>NZ_CP138377.1:0-5025000 GCF_047902425.1 Pseudomonas macauensis
GTGGAGCTTCTACGCGACGAGCTGCCGTCCCAGCAATTCAACACCTGGATCCGACCGCTGCAGGTTGAAGCCGAGGGTGAGGAGTTGCGCGTCTATGCACCCAATCGCTTCGTGCTTGATTGGGTCAACGAGAAGTACATGGGGCGCATGCTCGAGTTGCTCAGTGAGCGTGGCAATGGCCAGATCCCGGCACTGTCGCTGCTGATCGGCAGCCGCCGCAGCCGCACACCGCGTCCGGCGCTGGTTCCGCAGAGCCACGTGAGCGTAGTGCCATCTCCGACGCCCGCCGTTGTGGCGGCGCCGGTGGCCGCTGTCGCTCCCGTGGTGGTCGCGGAGCCGCAACCTGTGCCGGCGCAGCCTGTCGTCCAGCCGTTGCCCGATCTGGATGAGTCCAGTCCGGGGATCGATCCGCTGGCGGCTGCCATGCCGGCCGCTGCCGTGCGCACCGAACGCAACGTGCAGGTAGAAGGTGCGCTCAAGCACACCAGCTATCTCAACCGCACCTTTACCTTCGAGAACTTCGTCGAAGGTAAGTCCAACCAGCTGGCCCGCGCTGCGGCCTGGCAGGTGGCAGACAACCTCAAGCACGGCTACAACCCGCTCTTCCTTTATGGCGGCGTCGGCCTGGGCAAGACCCACCTGATGCACGCTGTGGGTAACCATCTGCTGAAGAAGAACCCCAATGCCAAGGTCGTGTACCTGCATTCGGAGCGTTTCGTCGCGGACATGGTGAAAGCGCTGCAGCTGAACGCTATCAACGAATTCAAACGCTTCTATCGTTCGGTGGACGCGCTGCTGATCGACGATATCCAGTTCTTCGCCCGCAAGGAGCGTTCCCAGGAAGAGTTCTTCCACACCTTCAACGCTCTTCTCGAAGGCGGCCAGCAGGTCATCCTGACCAGCGACCGTTATCCGAAGGAGATCGAAGGCCTGGAAGAGCGCTTGAAATCGCGCTTCGGCTGGGGCCTGACGGTGGCGGTGGAGCCGCCGGAACTGGAAACCCGAGTGGCGATCCTGATGAAGAAGGCCGAACAGGCCAAAGTCGAGCTGCCGCACGACGCTGCGTTCTTCATCGCCCAGCGCATTCGCTCCAACGTGCGTGAGCTGGAAGGTGCGCTCAAGCGCGTGATCGCCCACTCCCACTTCATGGGGCGGCCGATCACCATCGAGCTGATCCGCGAGTCGCTGAAGGATCTGCTGGCCCTGCAGGACAAGCTGGTCAGCATCGACAACATCCAACGCACCGTCGCCGAGTACTACAAGATCAAGATCGCCGACCTGCTGTCCAAGCGCCGTTCGCGCTCGGTGGCACGTCCGCGTCAGGTTGCCATGGCACTGTCCAAGGAACTGACCAACCACAGCCTGCCGGAAATCGGCGTGGCCTTCGGTGGTCGGGACCACACCACTGTGCTGCACGCCTGTCGTAAGATCGCTCAACTCAAGGAATCCGACGCGGATATCCGCGAGGACTACAAGAACCTGCTGCGTACTCTGACCACCTGACGCAGCCTCACGAGGCAAGGGACTAGACCATGCATTTCACTATTCAACGCGAAGCTCTGTTGAAACCCCTGCAACTGGTCGCTGGCGTTGTCGAGCGCCGCCAGACGCTGCCGGTTCTTTCCAACGTCCTGCTGGTTGTGGAAGGTCAGCAGCTGTCGCTGACCGGTACCGACCTTGAAGTCGAACTGGTCGGCCGCGTCACCCTGGAAGATGCCGCCGAACCGGGCGAGATCACCGTGCCGGCGCGCAAGCTGATGGATATCTGCAAGAGCCTGCCCAGCGATGCCGTGATCGACATCCGCGTCGATGAGCAGAAGCTCCTGGTGAAGGCCGGCCGTAGCCGCTTCACCCTCTCCACTCTGCCGGCCAACGACTTCCCCACCGTGGAGGAAGGCCCCGGCTCGCTGACTTTCAGCCTGGTGCAGAGCAAGCTGCGCCGCCTGATCGACCGTACCAGCTTCGCCATGGCGCAGCAGGACGTACGTTACTACTTGAACGGCATGCTGCTGGAAGTGGGCGGTGGCACCCTGCGCGCTGTCGCCACCGACGGTCACCGCCTGGCCATGTGCTCGCTGAGCAACGGCGTGCCGGAAGCCCAGGATCGCCACCAGGTGATCGTGCCGCGCAAGGGCATCCTCGAACTGGCCCGCCTGCTCACCGAGCAGGACGGTGAAGTGTCCATTGTCCTCGGCCAGCACCACATTCGAGCAACCACCGGCGAGTTCACCTTCACCTCCAAGCTGGTCGACGGCAAGTTCCCGGATTACGAGCGTGTACTGCCCAAGGGCGGTGACAAGCTGGTCATCGGTGATCGCCAGGTGTTGCGTGAGGCTTTCAGCCGTACCGCGATTCTCTCCAACGAGAAGTACCGCGGCATTCGCCTGCAGCTCTCCAACGGCCTTCTGAAAATCCAGGCGAACAACCCGGAGCAGGAAGAAGCGGAAGAAGAAGTGCAGGTCGACTACAACGGCGGCAGCCTGGAAATCGGCTTCAACGTCAGCTATCTGCTGGACGTCCTGGGCGTGATGGGTACCGAGCAGGTGCGCATGATCCTCTCTGACGCCAACAGCAGTGCGTTGGTGCAGGAAGCGGACAACGACGACTCGGCCTATGTCGTCATGCCGATGCGCCTCTGACGCGTATCGATGTCCCTGACCCGCATTTCGGTCACCGCGGTGCGCAACCTGCACCCGGTGACCTTCTCCCCCTCCCCCCGCATCAACATCCTCTACGGCGAAAACGGCAGCGGCAAAACCAGCGTGCTGGAAGCCATCCACCTGCTCGGCCTCGCCCGCTCCTTCCGCAGCCTTCGTCTGCAACCTGTGATCCAGTACGAAGAACCGGCTTGCACGGTTTTCGGACAGGTGCGTCTGGGCAATGGCTTCGACAGCAGCCTGGGCGTTTCCCGGGATCGCCAGGGGGAATTCCAGATACGTATCGACGGGCAGAATGCACGCAGTGCTGCGCAGTTGGCTGAAACGCTGCCGCTGCAGTTGATCAACCCGGACAGCTTCCGCTTGCTCGAAGGCTCGCCCAAGGTTCGTCGGCAGTTCCTCGACTGGGGAGTGTTCCACGTGGAACAACGCTTCATGGTCGCCTGGCAACGACTGCAGAAGGCCCTGCGGCAGCGGAACTCGTGGCTCCGTCATGGTAAACTGGACGGTGCTTCGCAGGCCGCCTGGGACCGCGAATTATGCGCGGCGAGCGACGAAATCGACGCTTATCGGCGGTCCTATATCCAGGCGCTCAAGCCCCAGTTCGAGAAGACGCTGGCGGAGCTTATCCAGCTGGATGAGCTGACGTTGAGCTATTACCGGGGCTGGGACAAGGAACGAGACCTCAGCGAAGTATTGTCTGCCAGCCTGCTGCGCGATCAGCAGATGGGACACACCCAGGCTGGACCGCAAAGGGCGGACCTGAGAATTCGCCTTGGGGGGCACAATGCCGCGGAGATCCTGTCTCGCGGCCAACAGAAACTGGTGGTCTGCGCGTTGCGGATTGCCCAAGGGCACCTGATCAACCAGGCCAAGCGCGGCCAATGCGTTTACCTGGTGGACGACCTGCCTTCTGAATTGGATGAGAAGCATCGGCTATCGTTGTGCCGGCTTCTCGAAGATCTGGGTTGCCAGGTATTCATCACCTGCGTCGACCCGCACTTATTGAAAGACGGCTGGCGAACGGAAACGCCGGTGTCGATGTTCCACGTGGAACATGGACGAGTCTCTCAGGACACTACCATCGGGAGTGAAGAATGAGCGAGAACACCTACGACTCTTCCAGCATCAAGGTGCTGAAGGGGCTGGACGCCGTACGCAAGCGTCCGGGCATGTACATCGGTGATACCGACGACGGCACCGGCCTGCACCACATGGTCTTCGAGGTGGTGGATAACTCGATCGACGAAGCGCTGGCGGGCTACTGCAGCGAGATCAGCATCACCATTCACACCGATGAATCCATTACCGTCCGCGACAATGGCCGCGGTATTCCGGTGGATATCCACAAGGAAGAAGGGGTTTCCGCAGCCGAGGTCATCATGACTGTGCTGCACGCCGGCGGTAAGTTCGACGACAACAGCTACAAGGTCTCCGGCGGCCTGCATGGTGTAGGTGTGTCGGTAGTGAACGCCCTCTCCAACGAACTGCGCCTGACCATCCGCCGCGAAGGCAAGGTCTGGGAGCAGGTCTACCACCACGGCGTTCCGCAGTTCCCGCTGCGCCCGGTGGGTGACACCGAGGGCTCGGGCACCGAGGTGCACTTCAAGCCCTCCCCCGATACCTTCCACAACATCCACTTCAGCTGGGACATTCTGGCCAAGCGGATTCGTGAGTTGTCCTTCCTGAACTCCGGCGTGGGCATCGTCCTGCGCGACGAGCGCACCGGCAAGGAAGAACTGTTCAAGTACGAGGGTGGCCTGCGTGCCTTCGTCGAATACCTGAACACCAACAAGACTGCGGTGAACCAGGTCTTCCACTTCAACTGCCAGCGTGAAGAAGACGGTGTGGGCGTGGAGATCGCCCTGCAGTGGAACGACAGCTTCAACGAGAACATCCTCTGCTTCACCAACAACATTCCGCAGCGTGACGGTGGTACCCACCTGGCGGGCTTCCGCTCCGCCCTCACCCGTCACCTGAACAACTACATCGAGCAGGAAGGCCTGGCGAAGAAGTTCAAGATCGCCACCACCGGTGACGACGCCCGTGAAGGTCTGACCGCGATCATTTCGGTGAAGGTGCCGGACCCGAAATTCAGCTCCCAGACCAAGGACAAGCTGGTTTCTTCGGAGGTGAAGACCGCCGTGGAACAGGAAATGGGCAAGTACTTCGCCGACTTCCTGCTGGAGAACCCGAACGAAGCCAAGGCCGTGGTCGGCAAGATGATCGACGCCGCCCGCGCCCGAGAGGCCGCGCGCAAGGCCCGTGAGATGACCCGCCGCAAGGGCGCGCTGGACATCGCCGGCCTGCCGGGCAAGCTCGCCGACTGCCAGGAGAAGGACCCCGCCCTCTCCGAACTGTACATCGTGGAGGGTGACTCCGCGGGCGGTTCTGCCAAGCAGGGCCGTAACCGCAAGACCCAGGCGATCCTGCCGCTCAAGGGCAAGATCCTCAACGTCGAGAAGGCTCGCTTTGACAAGATGCTGTCCTCCCAGGAGGTCGGTACCCTGATCACCGCGCTGGGCTGCGGTATCGGTCGCGAGGAGTACAACATCGACAAGCTGCGGTACCACAACATCATCATCATGACCGACGCTGACGTCGACGGTTCGCACATCCGTACCCTGCTGCTGACCTTCTTCTTCCGTCAACTGCCCGAGCTGGTCGAGCGCGGCTACATCTATATCGCCCAGCCGCCGCTGTACAAGGTGAAGAAGGGCAAGCAGGAGCAGTACATCAAGGACGACGTGGCCATGGAGGAATACATGACCCAGTCGGCCCTCGAGGAAGCCAGCGTGCACGTCAACGAAAGCGCTCCGGGCCTGTCCGGCGAAGCGCTGGAGAAGCTGGTCAACGAGTACCGCGGTGTGATGCGTACCCTCGCCCGCCTGTCCCGTCTGTACCCGCAGGACCTGACCGAGCACTTCGTCTACCTGCCGCGCATCGAGGTGGAGAAGCTGGGTGACCAGGCCGCCATGCAGTCCTGGCTGGAGCAGTACCAGGCGCGCCTGAAGGCCGTCGAGAAGTCCGGCCTGGTCTACAAGGTCAGCCTGCGTGAAGACCGCGAGCGTCACCTGTGGCTGCCGGAAGTCGAGATGGTCGCCCATGGCCTGTCGAGCTACGTCACCTTCAACCGTGACTTCTTCGCCAGCAACGATTACCGCGCGGTAACCGAGCTGGGCGCCAAGCTGAACAGCCTGATGGAAGAAGGCGCCTACGTGCAGAAGGGCGAGCGCAAGAAGACCGTATCGAGCTTCAAGGAAGCCCTGGATTGGCTGATGGCCGAAGGCACCAAGCGCCACAGCATCCAGCGATACAAGGGTCTGGGCGAGATGAACCCGGAGCAGCTGTGGGAAACCACCATGGACCCGAACGTGCGTCGCATGCTGAAGGTGACCATCGAGGACGCCATCGCTGCCGACCAGCTGTTCAACACCCTGATGGGCGATGCCGTGGAGCCGCGCCGCGACTTCATCGAAAGCAATGCCCTGGCGGTGTCCAACCTGGACGTCTGATCTGCAGGCAAAAAGAAAGGGCCCTTCGGGGCCCTTTTCTTTTGTCCGGCTGAAAGTCTCAGGAGGCTTCGGCAACCGCCTGAGGGGTGGCCTCGGGCGGCAGCTCGCCCATCTCACGCAGGGTCTGCACGACCCAGTTCTCGGCGCGCTGGTTGAGCTCGGTGATGGCGCGAGCGCCCTCCCCCTCGGCGTACATCGCCGGGCCGATCACTACCTGGATGGTGCCGGGGTATTTCGCCCAACCGTTCTTCGGCCAGCAGTGCCCGGCGTTGTGCGCGATGGGCAGTACCGGCAGGTTGGCGTTGACTGCCAGGGCCGCACCGCCGCGGGAGAACTTGCCGATCTGGCCGGTGGGAACGCGGGTGCCTTCCGGGAAGATCAGTACCCAGGCGCCCTGCTTCAGGCGCTCGTCACCCTGCTTGGCCATCTGCTTGAGGGCCACCTTGGGTTGGTCACGGTTGATGGCGATGGGCTTGAGCAGCGCCATGGCCCAGCCAAAGAAGGGTACGAACAGCAGCTCGCGCTTGAGCACCTGGCTGAGCGGCTCGAAGTAGCCGGTGAGGAAGAAGGTCTCCCAGGTGCTCTGGTGCTTGGCCAGGATCACGCAGGGCTGCTCGGGGATGTTCTCCACACCCCTGAGCTCATAGCGCACGCCGACCATCCAGGTGGCCAGCCAGACCGCGAACTTGCACCAGGCCTGGGCGATGAAGCGATAGCGCGCGCGGAATGGCAGGAAGGGTGCGATGAACAGGCTGAGGGTGCCCCAGACGAAGGCGCTGAACGACAGCAGCAGGTAGAAGAGAACGGTTCTGATGGCCTGCACTGTGATGAATCCTCAGGAAAGTAGATGGGCAGCGACTGCCGCCAGATCGTCGAATACCAGGGTGCCCTCGGGCAAGGCTTTGCCCAGGGTGCGCTCGCCTTTGCCGGTCTTTACCAACACTGGCTGACAATCGACGGCCAGCGCGGCGTCCAGGTCACCCCGGCTGTCACCCACGAACCAGATACCGTGGAGTTCCACGCCGTAGTGGCGGGCGATCTGCTGCAGCATACCGGGTTTCGGCTTGCGGCAGTCGCAGCCGTCGTCGGGGCCGTGGGGGCAGTAGACGATCACCCCGAGCTTACCGCCCTGCTCCGCCACCAGTTCGCGCAGCCGCTGGTGCATGCTCTCCAGGGTCGCCAGGTCATAGTAGCCCCGGGCGATGCCCGACTGGTTGGTGGCGACCGCGACGGTCCAGCCAGCCTTGCTCAGCTGGGCGATGGCGGTGATGGCGCTGGGGATCGGAATCCACTCGTCGAGGGATTTGATGTACTCGTCGGAGTCCTGGTTGATGACACCGTCGCGGTCGAGGATCAGTAGCTTCATGGGCGCTTCGATAAGTCAGACGCTGGGAAAAAGTCGGAAATGAAAAAGCCGGGAGTTCGTCACGGCGAACCGTTGCGAACTCCCGGCTTTCAGGTGGGCATCAGCCCAGCAGCGAGATGTCGGCGACGCCGAGGAACAGCCCGCGCAGCTTGGCCAGCAGCGCGTAGCGGTTGGCCTTCACGGCGCTGTCGTCCGCGTTGACCAGCACTTCCTCGAAGAAGGCATCGACCGGCGCGCGCAAGGCCGCCAGACGGGCCAGGGCTGCGCGATAGTCGCGAGCCGCGGCCAGCGGAGCCACTTCGCCTTCGGCAGCCGCTACGGCGCTGCCAAGGGCCTTCTCGGCGGTCTCGGCGAACAGGCTGGCGTTGACGGCGGCAGGAACCTCGCTTTCCGCCTTGGCCAGGATGTTCGACACACGCTTGTTGGCGGCCGCCAGGGCCTCGGCTTCCGCCAGCTGACGGAAGGCCTGCACGGCCTGCACGCGCTGGTCGAAGTCCAGCGGCGCGGTCGGCTTGAGGGCGCGCACGGCCTGGTACACGGCAACGTCCACGCCCTCGTCTTCGTAACGAGCGCGCAGGCGGTCGAAGACGAAGTCCTGCACCTGCTCGGACAGACCGGCGGCCTTCACCTTGTCGCCGTACTGGGCCACAGCCACGCCAATGGCGTCGGCAAGGTCCAGGTCCAGTTGCTTCTCGATGAGGATGCGTAGCACGCCCAGGGCGGCACGGCGCAGGGCATACGGGTCCTTGCTGCCGGTGGGCAGCATGCCGATGCCGAAGATGCCGACCAGGGTGTCGAGCTTGTCGGCCACGGCTACGGCGGCACCGGTCAGGGTGGTCGGCAGTTCGGCGCCAGCGCCGCGCGGCATGTACTGCTCGTTCAGCGCCAGGGCGACGTCCTTGGCCTCACCACCGGCGGTGGCGTAGTAGTAACCGGCGATGCCCTGCATCTCCGGGAACTCGCCGACCATCTCGGTGGCCAGGTCGCATTTGGAGAGGATGCCGGCGCGGGCGGCGTTGGTCGAGTCACCGCCGATGCGTTCGGCGATGTAGGCGGCCAGCTTGGAAACACGCTCGGCCTTCTCGTACACGGTGCCCAGCTGGGCCTGGAACACCACGTTCTTCAGGCGGGCGTTGAAGGCTTCCAGCGGCTGCTTCTGGTCCTGCTTGAAGAAGAACTCGGCGTCGGTCAGGCGCGGACGCACGACCTTCTCGTTACCGGAGATGATGTGCTCCGGTGCCTTGCTCTCGACGTTGGCCACGGTGATGAAGCGCGGCAGCAGCTTGCCGTTGGCATCCAGCAGGCAGAAGTACTTCTGGTTGTCCTGCATGGTGGTGATCAGGGCTTCCTGCGGCACGGCGAGGAAGCGTTCCTCGAAGGAGCACACCAGCGGCACGGGCCACTCGACCAGGGCGGTCACTTCGTCCAGCAGGTCGGCCGGAACCACGGCGGTGCCCTTCTGCTCGGCCGCCAGTTCGGCCACGCGCTTGGCGATGATCTCGCGGCGCTCGGCAAAGTCGGCCAGCACGTGGGCGCTGCGCAGGTCTTCCAGGTAGTTGGCCGGGCTGGAGATGCGCACGTTGTCCGGGTTGTGGAAGCGGTGGCCACGGGATTCGCGACCGGCCTTCTTGGTGAGGATCTCGCAGTCGACGACGGCGTCGCCGAACAGCATCACCAGCCACTGGGTCGGACGCACGAACTCTTCGCGGCGAGCGGCCCAGCGCATGCGCTTGGGAATCGGCAGCTCGTTCAGCGAGGTTTCGACGATGCCCGGCAGCAGGTCCACGGCCGGCTGGCCGGCGATGCTCTGGCTGAACTTCAGCTTCGGGCCGCTCTTGTCGATCTGCTCCAGGTCCACGCCGCACTTCTTGGCGAAGCCGAGGGCAGCCTGAGTCGGGTTGCCGTTGGCGTCGAAGGCGGCCTGCAGCGGCGGGCCGTCGAGGTTCACGGTGCGGTCGGGCTGCTGCACGGCGAGCTGGTCGATCTGCACGGCCAGGCGACGCGGCGCGGCGTAGCAGCGCGCGGCGGCGTAGGTCAGGCCGGCGGCCTTCAGGCCCTTCTCGATGCCGGCCAGGAAGGCTTCACCGAGGCTCTTCAGCGCCTTGGGTGGCAGCTCTTCGGTGCCCAGTTCGACGAGGAAATCCTTCGCGCTCATTATTCGGCCTCCTTCAGCTTGGCCAGTACTTCGTCACGCAGTTCGGCGGTGGCCATCGGGAAGCCGAGGCGGGCGCGGGCCTGCAGGTAGCTCTGCGCCACGTTACGGGCCAGGGTGCGCACACGCAGGATGTAGCGCTGACGCTCGGTCACCGAGATGGCGCGGCGGGCGTCCAGCAGGTTGAAGGTGTGCGAGGCCTTCAGGACCATCTCGTAGGTCGGCAGCGGCAGCTGCAGCTCGATCAGGCGGTTGGCTTCGCTTTCGTAGAAGTCGAACAGTTCGAACAGCTTCTCGACGTTGGCGTGTTCGAAGTTGTAGGTCGACTGCTCCACTTCGTTCTGGTGGAACACGTCGCCGTAGGTGACCTTGCCGAACGGGCCGTCGGCCCAGACCAGGTCGTACACCGAATCGACGCCCTGGATGTACATCGCCAAGCGCTCCAGGCCGTAGGTGATCTCACCGGTGACCGGGTAGCACTCGATGCCGCCCACCTGCTGGAAGTAGGTGAACTGGGTGACTTCCATGCCGTTCAGCCAGATTTCCCAGCCCAGGCCCCAGGCGCCGAGGGTCGGCGATTCCCAGTTGTCCTCGACGAAACGGATGTCATGGACCAGCGGGTCGATACCGATGGCCTTCAGCGAGCCGAGGTACAGCTCCTGGAAGTTCTCCGGGTTGGGCTTGAGGACCACCTGGAACTGGTAGTAGTGCTGCAGGCGGTTGGGGTTCTCGCCGTAGCGGCCGTCGGTGGGACGGCGGCTGGGCTGCACGTACGCCGCGTTCCAGGTTTCCGGGCCCACGGCGCGGAGGAAGGTGGCGGTGTGGAAGGTGCCGGCGCCAACTTCCATGTCATAGGGCTGCAGCACCACACAGCCCTGATCAGCCCAGTATTTTTGCAGGGCGAGGATCAGGTCCTGGAAGGTGGGCACGGCGGGCGTAGTCTGGCTCACGAATTTCACCTGTGCTGGGTATGCGACTAAAACCCGGCAGTATACCCCAAGACGCTTGCAGCTTGGGGCTCACAGCGATTTCCGGGCATCCAGCGAAAGATCACGAAGTGGCAGCAAAATCCGTCGGATGACTGTGTTTTCATACAGTGGATTGGCTATAGTCGGATTTTCCCTGTCAGGACGACTGCCATGCCCCGCTGCTTCTGGTGCAACGACGACCCGCTGTATATCGCCTACCACGATGCCGAGTGGGGCGTGCCCCAGCGCGATGCGCGGGCGCTGTTCGAGATGCTGATTCTCGAGGGCGCTCAGGCCGGACTGTCGTGGATCACCGTGCTGAAGAAGCGCGAGCGCTATCGCGAGGTGCTGTTCGGTTTCGACCCGGAGCGCCTGGCGCGCATGAGTGACGAGGAGATCGAGGCGCGCATGCAGGACCCCGGCATCATCCGCAATCTCGCCAAGCTCAAGGCGGCGCGGCAGAACGCCCAGGCCTGGCTGAAGCTGCCCGATCCAGTGGGCTTTCTCTGGTCCTTCGTCGGCGGCCAGCCCAAGGTCAACCACTTCAGCGAACGTGGCCAGGTGCCGGCGGTGACGCCCGAGGCCGAGGCCATGAGCAAGGCGCTGCGCAAGGCCGGCTTCACCTTCGTCGGCCCGACCATCTGCTATGCCTTCATGCAGGCCACCGGCATGGTGATGGACCACACCACCGATTGCGACCG
Source organism: Pseudomonas macauensis (assembly GCF_047902425.1). Classification (NCBI taxonomy): domain Bacteria; kingdom Pseudomonadati; phylum Pseudomonadota; class Gammaproteobacteria; order Pseudomonadales; family Pseudomonadaceae; genus Pseudomonas; species Pseudomonas macauensis. The sequence continues at coordinate 11,360 of NZ_CP138377.1, forward strand.
CTATGCCGAACTCTGTTGATCACGGACAGAGATCGCTGCGCTGATGACGTGGCTTGTAGGAGCGAGCTTGCTCGCGAACAGAGTTTCCCGGCGACATTGGTGTTGGGGCGGTTCGCGAGCAAGCTCGCTCCTACATGAGATCGACCGGGTACGCGGATTCAGGTCGATCATTGCCTCGGTTGCTGTACGTCTTTCGCCTTCACTCTTCGCCGCTGGTTAGAATGTGCGCCTCTGAATGAAGGAGTTTCCCGTGGAGAAATTCAAGGGCGCACTGGTGGTGGGCTTCCTGCGCTTGTTCGCCATGCTGCCGTGGCGCGCGGTGGGGGCCTTGGGCGCGGGCATCGGTTGGCTGATGTGGAAGATTCCCAATCGTTCCCGCGAGGTGGCGCGGACCAACCTGGCGCATTGCTTCCCCGAGCTGTCCCAGGCGGAGCTGGAGAAGCTGCTCGGCCAGAGCCTGATGGATATCGGCCGTACGCTCACCGAAAGCGCCTGCGCCTGGATGTGGTCGCCGCAGAAGTCGCTGCAGTACATCCTCGAAGTGGAAGGCATGGAAGTGCTGGAAGAAGCGCTGGCCTCCGGCGATGGCCTGGTCGGCATCACCAGCCACCTGGGCAACTGGGAAGTGCTCAACCATTTCTACTGCTCCTACGCCAAGCCGATCATTTTCTACCGCCCGCCCAAGCTCAAGGCGGTGGACGAGCTGTTGAAGAAGCAGCGCGTGCAGCTGGGCAACCGTGTCGCGCCCTCGACGCCCGAAGGCATCAAGAGCGTGATCAAGGAAGTGAAGAACGGCGGCTGCGTCGGCATTCCCTGCGACCCGGAGCCGGACCTGGGCTCGGGCCTGTTCGTGCCCTACCTGGGCACCACCGCGCTGACCAGCAAGTTCGTGCCCTCCCTGCTCTCGCGCGGCAAGGCGCGCGGGGTGTTCTTCCACGCGGTGCGCCTGCCCGATGGCAGTGGCTACAAGGTGATCCTCGAAGCCGCGCCGGCGGACATGTACGACAAGAACATGGAAGTTTCGGTCGCCGCCTTGAGCCGCGAGCTGGCCCGTTACGTGCGCGCCTACCCGAGCCAGTACATGTGGACCATGAAGCGCTTCAAGAAGCGTCCACAGGGCGAGGCGAAGTGGTATTGAGGCCGCCCGCGTTACCGGCTCAGGCCCTGGACTGGCGGTGCTGCGCCGCCCTTCCCGGCTGCGGCAACCGCCGGCTTGACCTGGGCCCCCGCTTTCAGGCCCATTAGTGCGCTGACATTCAGGACGGATGCCATCCATGGCCAACCAACGGCAACACCCGCGTACCCCGATGAAGTGCCGGATCAAGATCAGCCATCCCAGCCTGGGCGAGGTGTTCGGCCATACCCGTGACCTGTCCGACGGCGGTGTCTACGTGCGCCATGAAATGCTCGCCGGATTGGCCGCCGGCATACGAGTGAATGGCCAGGTGCAGGACATGCCCTTCGATGCGCCGATCCTGGAGATGGAAGTGATGCGCACCGACGCCGAGGGCGCTGGTTTTCGCTTCGTCGACAACGCCTGATATCTGCCTTTCATAGGAGCTTGCTCGTGAACAAATCCCCTGTGGGGCTGGGGTTCGCGAGCACGCTCGCTCCTACAGGGGACCTCGGCAGGTAATCAACTGGCCTCGTTCACCGCGCTGAGGAACGCCCGGGTCCGCTCATGCTGCGGATACCCGAACAGCTGTTGCGGGCTGCCCTGTTCGAGGATGTTGCCCTGGTGGAAGAAGCACACGCGGTCGGCGAATTCGCGGGCGAAGCCCATCTGGTGGGTGACCATCAACATGGTCAGGTTGTGCTCGGTGCCCAGCCGGCGCACCACGTTGAGCACCTCGCCACACAGCTCCGGGTCCAGCGCTGACGTCACCTCGTCGAACAGCATCACCTTCGGCCGCATCGCCAGCGCGCGGGCAATGGCCACCCGCTGTTGCTGGCCGCCGGAGAGCTGCGAAGGATAGTGGTCGAGCTTGTCGCCCAGGCCGACCATCTCCAGCAACTCCACCGCGCGCTGGCGGGCTTCGTCGCGGCGCATGCCGAGCACCTGCACCGGTGCCTCCATCACATTGCGCAGCGCCGTCATGTGCGGGAACAGGTTGAAGCTCTGGAAGACCATGCCGATCTTGCTGCGCACCCGGCGCACATGGCTTTCCGGTGCGCGCACCAGGCTGTCGTTGCGCATCAGGTGGGTCAGCGGCTCGCCGTCCACCGAGATCACGCCGCTGTCGATGGTCTCCAGGGTCATCAGCGCGCGCAGCAGGGTCGATTTGCCTGAACCGCTGGGGCCGATGATGGCGACCTTCTCGTTGGCGCCGACTTCCAGGTTGAGGTCCTTGAGCACGCTGAAGCTGCCATAGCTCTTGCACACGTTGCGGAAGCTCACCATGGGCTGGGCAGTCTCGGCGCGCGCGGCCGGCGCATCCTGGGTGGTCACGCGGGGGGACATGACCCCAGCTGCTTGCAGGGAGTGAACAGTCATCGGTTTTCCTCCGGAGGAATCAGTCATGGCAGCGCCGTGCGTTTTTCCACCTGGCGGACCACGCCGGCCAGGCTGATGCTGATGAGCAGGAAGAACACCCCGACCAGGGTGATCGGCTCCAGGTAGCGGAAGCTGTCGGAGCCGATGTTCTTCGCCTGCTGCATGATTTCCACCACCGTGATCGCGGAGAGCACCGGGGTGTCCTTGAACATGGCGATCAGGTAGTTGCCCAGCGCCGGCAGCACCGGGCGGATGGCCTGGGGCAGGATCACCTCGCGGTAGGCCTTGAAGGGCGAGAAGTTCAGCGCCGTCACCGCTTCCCACTGTCCGCGCGGCACCGCTTCCAGGCCGGCGCGGTAGACCTCGGCGGTGTAGCAGGCATAGTGCAGGGCGATACCCAGCGTGCCGGCCACCAGCGCGGTCATGTTCAGCCCGTAGGTCGGCAGCACGTAGAACAGGAAGTACACCTGGATCAGCAGTGGCGTGCTGCGGATGAACTCGATCAGCCAGGCCGCCGGCCACGACAGCCAGAAGTGCCGGCTGCGTCGGGCAATGGCGAAGAGCAGGCCGAACACCACCGCCAGGGCGAAGCCCACCAGGGTGATGGCGATGGTGCGCAGCGAGGCGTGCAGCAGTTGCGGCAGAATCTGCCAGGCGAAGTCCCAGTCGAAGAGTTTCATCACAGGCCTCCGCGGATTCGGCCATGCCCCAACCAGCGCTCCACGCGCCGCATGAGGAAGACGATGATCTGGGCCATGACGAAATACAGCACCAGGGTGAGGACGAAGATCTTCAGCGTTTCGAAGGTCGCCTGGTCGAGCTGGCGAGCGCGGAAGGTCAGGTCGGAAAGGGTGATCAGCGACACCAGCGAGGTGTTCTTCAGCAGCTCGATCAGCAGGTTGGTGCCCGGCGGGATCGCACAGAGCAGCGCCTGCGGCAGGATGATCCGGCGAAAGCGCGTGAAGGGCGTCATGTTCAGCGCCAGCGCCGCCTCGTATTGCCCCTTGGGCACCGAGCCGATGGCGCCGCGCATCACCTCGGCCCCATAGGCGCCGATGTGCAGGCCCAGGCCGAGGATCGCCACGCTGTAGGCGCTCATTTCGAGATTGAACGGTGGCAGCGGCAGCACGAAGTACAGCCAGAACAACTGCACCAGCAGCGAGGTGCCGCGGAACAGCTCGATGTAGCCGATCGCCAGCCAGCGCACCGCAGGCCACGGCGAGAGCCGGCCGAGCGCGGCGATGACGGCGGCGATGACCGCCAGCAGGGAGCCGAAGAGGGTCACCTGGACGGTGACCCAGGCGCCCTCCAGCAGCAGAGGAAGCAATTCACCCATGATACGCATCCCGTAACGACAGGTTCGACGGAACGGCCAGGCGGGCGCGCGCTAAGGCAGAGCCGCGCCCTGCCCGGTCACTGTTTGCAGAGCTCGGCGGCGGTCTTGTCGGTGACGTTGGACTTGTCGAAGCCGAACGGCTTGACCGTCGCCAGGTGCTCGGCGCTGCCCAGCCACTGCTTGAGCTGTGCGTTCACCGCGTCGCGCAGGTCCTTGTCGTCCGGGCGGAAGGCCAGGGCGCCGTAACCGATGTGCGACGGGTCATCCTTGAAGTCGGCGATGGCTTCTACCGAATCGCCGCCTTTCGCCGCGAGGCCCTTCATGGTCAGCGCGGTACCGACGCTGGCATCGGCGCGGCCGGCGCGCACGGCCTGCAACTGGGCGGTGGTGTCGGGCACCTGGACGATCTGCTCTTCCGCCACGCCCTCGGCCCGGGCGTAGCCCAGTTCAGCGGTGCCGGACATGATCGCCAGCTTCACGTCCGGGTTGTTCTTCACGTCGGCGTAGCTGTGCAGGTTCTTCGGGTTGCCCTTCTTCACCAGCAGCGAGTCGGGGATCTGGTAGTGCGGGTCGGTGAAGATCACCTGCTGGCAGCGCGGCGGGGTGATGTACATGCCGGCGGCGATCACATCGAAGCGACCGGCGCGCAGGCCGGGGATCAGCGCGCCCCATTCGGTGAGCACCGGCTCGATCTTCTTCACGCCCATCTTGGTGAAGATCTGCTTGGCGATTTCCGGGGATTCGCCGGTGACCTTGCCGGAGGTCTCGGTGTAGGCGAACGGCGCTTCGTTGGCGTAGCCGATGCGCACCGTGCCGGTGCTCTGGATGCGTTCGAGAGTGGTCTGGGCGTAGCTGCCGGCGCTGGCCAGCGCACAGGCGACGAGGGTACAGGCGAGGCTCAGGCGGTGCAGCAAAACAGGGGCGGTACTCATCTTCGGATCTCCTGATCGTCTTGCCGGCGCGTTCGGCGCGCGGCGCTGGATGGCAGGTAGCAATGTCGTACGACTATTGTTCTTGTTGGCAGGGCCCCTGCGGGGCCTTCCGAAGTTCACTCGCCAGGCGAGGTGATGGGGCAACGACGCCAGACTAAGCCCGGCCGTCTTGCGGCTCTTACCGATCGACAAGCTCGCGGCGGGAAAAAGCCACCGTTGCGACGAACGCATCTGCTGGTTTTTTCTGCACGGGCCTGACAATGCGGTCCGATGTCCTGCACCCGAGCATACAAAGCGGGGGTGTGCGTCAACATTGCACTAGGACAATTGCCGCCGGTGTGCTGGTCGGTCACTCTGAGCGCCTGACCAGATGGAGCGCTCAAGATGGAAGCCTGGCGTCGCGCCCTGGCCGACCTGAGGGTCGGCGAATCCAAGTACAAGACCCTGGTTCAGGCCATTGCCGGCGATATCGAGCAGGGCCTGCTCAGCGACGGCCAGCGCCTGCCACCACAGCGCCAGGTCGCCGACGGCCTGGGGATCAGCGTGCAGACGGTGACCAACGCCTACAAGGAACTGGAGCGCCAGGGCCTGGTGCGCTGCGAGGTGGGGCGCGGCAGCTTCGTCTCGCGGCGGATGACCGAAGGCATGGCGCACTACATGGTCGACCACCCCGAGCGTGCCCTGGTGGACTTCTCCATCGCCAGCATCGTGCATACCCGCGAGCACGACCGCCTGTGGCAGGAAACCTGCCGCACGCTGGCGCAGGAAACCGACCAGCCGTGGATGCGCGCCTGCCGCCCGGTGGCTGGCTTCGACGCCCACCGCGACGCCGGCGTGCAATGGCTGGCGCAGCAGGGCCTGCAGCGCGAGCGCGACGACGTGTTGATCACCAACGGCGCCGCCCACGGCATCTTCCTCGCGCTGGCTTCCCTCGCCGGGCCGGACGACGTGGTGCTCTGCGAACAGCTCACCGACCACGGTGTGATCGGCAACTCCCAGGTGCTGGGCTTTACCCTGAAGGGCGTGGAGATCGACCGCGAAGGCATCGACCCGGAACACTTCGAGGATCTTTGCGCCAACGAACGCATCACCGCGCTGGTGTGCACGCCGAACCTGAACAACCCCACATCGAGCCTGATGCCCGACTCGCGCCGCCGCGAGATCGCCGCCATCGCCCAGCGCTACGGCGTGCACGTGATCGAGGACGACGTCTACGGCCCGCTACTTGGCGATCGCCGCCCGCCCCCGCTCAGCCACTACCTGCCGGACCTGTCCTTCTACTGCACCAGCTTCACCAAGAGCGTGCTGACCGGCTTGCGCATCGGCTATCTCGCCATGCCCCGGCGGCTGGCGTTGCGCACCGAGAGCATCCTGCGGGTGAACAGCTGGATGGCCACGCCGCTGTTGGCGGAAGTGGCGGCGCGCTGGATTCACAACGGCAACGCCCAGGCGCTGATCGCGCTGCAACGCCGTGTGCTGGAGAAGCGCCAGGGATGGGTGCAGGAGTGGTTGGGCGACGCTCTGCTGGGCCGCGATCCGCACTCCCTCAGTGCCTGGATCGGCATTCCTGAGCACTGGGAGCTGGATAGCCTGGTGCGCGAGCTGCGCCATCGGCATATCGCCGTCACACCACCCGATCCCTTCATGGTGCGCGGTACGCCAAGACCGCGTGCGATACGCCTGTGCATGGGGGCGGAGTGCAGCGACGAGCGCATGGTTTCTGCATTGGAAGACATGCGCGAACTGTTCGGGCAGTACCCGAAGATTCACGATTTCTAACGCTGAACAGGTGGCTCTTTTGTAGGAGCGAGCTTGCTCGCGAAGCGGACTCCCCGTCGGCTCTGACGCTGGGCGGGTTCGCGAGCAAGCTCGCTCCTACCTGAAACATTCCGCGCGGGCCTCAGCCCGTTCCCCGCCCGCTTCCTGCGGCGGATAACGCTGGCGCGTTATGCGCCCTACGAAAGCTCTCGGCTCTTGCACCCCGACATGCGGAAATCACCGCTGGCGACTACATCGTCCTAGTACATTCATCGCGACAATTTCCCGCCCCTACACTCGGCCCAACTGCATACCCGGAGGTCGAGATGGAGCCGATTCACCTCGTCGAGCTGTACCGCGCACGCCAGCGCATCCAGGGCCTGGTGCGGCAGACGCCGCTGGAGCATTCACCCAGCCTGTCGCGCCTGCTCGGCGTGCCGGTATACCTCAAGCTCGAATCGCAGCAGATCACCGGCAGCTTCAAGCTGCGCGGCGCCAGCAACGCGATCGCCCAGCTCAGCGATGAGCAGAAAGCCAAGGGCGTGGTCGCCGCGTCCACCGGTAATCACGGCCGGGCGCTGGCCCATGCCGCCTGCATGCTCGGCGTGTCCGCCACCGTCTGCCTGTCGCAACTGGTGCCGGCGAACAAGGTCCAGGCGATCCGCGAACTCGGCGCCGAGGTGCGCATCGTCGGCCACAGCCAGGACGACGCCCAGGCCGAAGCCGAACGTATCGCCCGCGAGCAGGGCGCGACGCTGCTGCCGCCCTTCGATCACCCGCAGATCATCGCCGGCCAGGGCACCCTTGGCCTGGAAATCCTCGAACAACTGCCGGACGTCCGCCAGGTCCTGGTCCCGCTCTCCGGCGGTGGCCTGTTCGGTGGCGTAGCGCTGGCACTCAAACACCTCGACCCGAATATCCGCCTGCATGGCATCAGCATGCGGCGCGGCGCCGCCATGGCCGCCAGCCTTGCCGCCGGCCACCCGGTGGAAGTGGAAGAACTGCCGACCCTGGCCGACTCCCTTGGCGGCGGCATCGGCCTCGACAACCGCTACACCTTCGCCCTGGCCCGCGACTACTGCGACCAGTTGCACCTGCTCGACGAAGACTCCATCGCCGCGGGTATCCGTCACGCCTACCGCGAGGAGCTGCAGGTGGTGGAAGGCGCCGCCGCGGTCGGCATCGCCGCGCTGCTGGACGGCCTGATCGCCCCGGTCGGGCCGGTGGTGGTGATCGTCAGCGGCCGCAACATCGCCATCGAACAACACCAACGCATCCTCGAGGAATCCATCCATGGCTGACGTCACCCTGCTCAGCGAAGCCGACCTGCGCGCCTGCGTGGCGCTCGACCACGAAAGCCTCGACGCCGTCGAACACGCGTTCCGCCTGCTCGCCACCGCGCCGGTGGCGATGCCGCCGATCCTTCGCCTGGACGTGCCCGAGCACAACGGGGAAGTGGACGTGAAGACCGCCTACCTGCCCGGCCTGCCGCGCTTCGCCATCAAGGTCAGCCCCGGTTTCTTCGACAACCCCAGGCTCGGCCTGCCCAGCCTCAACGGCATGATGATGCTGCTCTCCTCGAAAACCGGGCTGCTCGATGCGCTGCTGCTGGACAACGGCTACCTCACCGCCGTGCGCACCGCCTGCGCCGGCGCGGTGGCGGCCAAGTGGCTGTCCCGCGAGGACTCGCGCCAGGTCGCGCTGATCGGCGCCGGCGAACAGGCGCGGCTGCAGCTCAAGGCGCTGTGCCTGGTGCGTCCCGTCGAAGGCGCCAGCGTCTGGGCGCGGGACATCGCCAAGGCTCGGCAATGCGCGGAAGAACTGAGCACCAGCCTGGGCATTCCGGTCACCGCCTGCGCCAGCGTCGACGAAGCGCTGGAAGGCGCCGACATCGCCATCACCACCACGCCCAGCCGCGAGCCGCTGATCCAGAAAAAACACCTGCGCCCCGGCCTGCACATCACCGCCATGGGCTCCGACGCCGAGCACAAGAACGAGGTCGCCGCAGACGCGCTGGCGGCGGTGGACTGCTACGTCGCCGACCGACTCAGCCAGACCCTGGTGCTGGGCGAACTGCACCATGCGGTGGAGGCCGGCAACGTTAGTCTCGATGCCGATTTCGCCGAACTGGGCCAGGTCATCGCCGGGCAGCGCGCAGGCCGCCGTCGCGCCGAGGACATCACCCTCTGCGACCTCACCGGCACCGGCGCCCAGGACACCGCCATCGCCGGCCTGGCCTTCCAGCGGGCGCAGCGGATGGGCAAGGGATTCAAGTTCCACAGCTGAGCACTGACTTGTGGGAGCGAGCTTGCTCGCGAACAGATTTCCGGCAGCGCCTGCGCTGGGCGGGTTCGCGAGCAAGAACTAGGCGTCCCCCTCGCTCCTACAAAAAACAAAAACCGAAAGAGGATTTCCGCATGTCCGAAATCGTCGTCAACCTCCCCTTCAGCCGGGAGGAATATGCCCAGCGGATCGCCAAGGTCTGCGCCAGCATGCTTGAGCGCGGCATCGAGCTGCTGCTGGTCACCGACCCGTCGAACATGGCCTGGCTCACCGGCTACGACGGCTGGTCCTTCTACGTGCACCAGTGCGTGCTGCTGGCGCTGGACGGCGAGCCGGTCTGGTTCGGCCGTGGCCAGGACGCCAACGGCGCGCGGCGCACCGTGTTCATGCAGACGGACAACATCGTCGGCTACCCCGACCACTACGTGCAGTCCACCGAGCGCCACCCGATGGACTACCTGTCCCGCGAGGTCATCGCCGCGCGCGGCTGGGCGGGTAGAACCCTCGGCGTGGAGATGGACAACTACTACTTCAGCGCCGCCGCCTTCCGCTCGCTGCAGGCCAACCTGCCGAGCACGAAGTTCGTCGACGCCACCGCCCTGGTGAACTGGCAGCGCGCGGTGAAATCGCCGCGCGAGATTGAGTACATGCGCGTCGCCGCGCGCATCGTCGAGAAGATGCACGCGCACATCGTCGAACGCATCGAGCCGGGCATGCGCAAGAACGAGCTGGTCGCCGAGATCTACAGCACCGGCATCCTCGGCGCCGACGGCCACGGCGGCGACTACCCCGCCATCGTCCCGCTGCTGCCCACCGGCGCGGACGCCAGCGCGCCGCACCTGACCTGGGACGACACGCCCTTCGAGCGCGACGCCGGCACCTTCTTCGAGATCGCCGGCTGCTACAGGCGCTACCACTGCCCGCTGTCGCGCACCGTGTTCCTCGGCAAGCCGCCGCAGCATTTCCTCGACGCGGAAAAAGCCGTGGTCGAAGGCATCGCCGCCGGCCTGGACGCGGCCAAGCCGGGCAACACCACCGGCGACATCGCCCGCGCCTTCTTCGGCGTGCTGGAGAAGTTCGGCATCCACAAGGACAGCCGCTGCGGCTACCCCATCGGTATCAGCTACCCACCGGACTGGGGCGAACGCACCATGAGCCTGCGCCCGAGCGACAACAGCGTGCTCGAACCGGGCATGACCTTCCACTTCATGCCCGGCCTATGGATGGACGACTGGGGGCTGGAGATCACCGAGAGCATCCTCATCACCGAGCGCGGCGTGGAGACCTTCTGCGACTACCCGCGCCAGTTGTTCGTCAAGGAGTGAGCAATGACTCAGCTTCGTGAGAATCCCATCTCCGCCAGCGTCGACTTCCAGCGCGATGGCGTGCAGCACGGCCACCTCAAGCTGCCCTACTCGCGGGACGATTCGGCCTGGGGCGCGGTGATGATCCCCATCTGCGTGGTGAAGAACGGCGACGGCCCCACCGCGCTGCTTACCGGCGGCAACCATGGCGACGAGTACGAAGGCCCGGTGGCGCTCAGCCGCCTGGCCCAGGAGCTGCGCGCCGAGCACGTGCGCGGCCGGGTGATCATCGTGCCGTTCATGAACACCCCGGCATTCCTCGCCGGCAAGCGCACCTCGCCCATCGACGCCGGCAACCTCAACCGCAGCTTCCCCGGCCGCCCGGACGGCACGGTGACGCAGAAGATCGCCGACTACTTCCAGCGCACCCTGCTGCCGCTGGCGGATGTGGTGCTGGATATCCACTCCGGCGGGCGGACGCTGGACTTCCTGCCCTTCGCCGCCTGCCACGTGCTGCCGGACAAGGCCCAGCAGGAAGCCAGCGAGGCACTCATGCGTGCCTTCGCCGCGCCCTATGCCATGCGCATGCTGGAGCTGGACGCCGTGGGTATGTACGACAGCGCCGCCGAGGAACAGGGCAAGCTGTTCGTCACCACCGAACTGGGTGGCGGCGGCAGCAGTACGGCACGCAGCGTGGCCATCGCCTGGCGCGGCGTGCGCAACGTGCTGGTGCAGGCCGGCATCCTGCGCGGCAAGGTCGAGCCGGCGAAATCGGTGATGCTCGACATGCCCGACGGCGACTGCTTCGTCGCCAGCGAACATGGTGGGCTGCTGGAGATGTGTCGTGACCTGGGCGACCGGGTCGAGCGCGGCGAGGTGCTGGCGCGGGTGCACGACGTGCTGCGTACCGGAGCAGCGCCCGTGGAGTATTGCGCCAGGCGCAGCGGCATCCTCGCCGCGCGGCATTTCCCCGGGCTGGTGCAGATCGGCGATACCCTTGCGGTGGTCGCCGAAGTGCTCGACTGAGCCGTTGGGGAGGCAGCCATGATCAAGCTCGACCGCTACGACCTGAAAATCCTGCGTATCCTCGCCAGCGACGGGCGCATCACCAAGTCGAGCCTGGCCGAGGCGATCAACCTCTCGGTCAGCCCGGCCTGGGAGCGCGTGCGCAAGCTGGAGGAGGCCGGGCTGATCAAGGGCTACCGCGCGCAGATCGACTGGCCGGCGCTGTTCAAGCAGCAGCAGGTGCTGGTGGAAATCACCCTGGCGCGGCACACCGCGCAGGACATGAAACGCTTCGAGCAGCGCCTGCAGCAGTCGCCGGAGGTCGGTTTCTGCTACGCCACCGGCGGCGGAGTGGACTACATCGCGATGATCCAGGCGCGCGACATCGACCACTACCAGCGCTTCATCGACCAGTTGCTGCTGGAGGACGTAGGGATCGAGCGGTATTTCACCTACATCGTCACCAAGCTGATCAAGACGCAGGAGGCGGCGATTCCCGCCGAGGCACTGGAGTCAGGCTCTGCGTAGGAGCGGACTCTGTCCGCGATGTGCAACCGGGTTGCTCGGAGTGGTGGGAAATCGATCGCGGACGAAGTCCGCTCCTACGAATCCGCATGCCCTCGCAGCTGCACAAAAATTGCGCAATAAAACCTGACTTCCCGGTCCGATTCGTATACACTGCGCGCCGCTCGGCATGGTGCCGGGCATGGGTTCCCTCACCCCATCGACGAAAAAGGCCCGAAGCATGTCGGCATCCCTTCCGGCGGCAAGGCGCGGCGCACTCGCCGGTCTGGTCGCGTTCCACATCCTGATCATCATCGCCAGCAACTACCTGGTGCAGCTGCCAATGACCCTCTTTGGCTGGCACACCACCTGGGGCGCGTTCAGCTTCCCGTTCATCTTCCTGGCCACCGACCTCACCGTCCGCCTGCTCGGCAAGCGCCCGGCGCGGCTGGTCATCGCGCGGGTGATGATCCCGGCGCTGCTGGCTTCCTACGTGATCTCGGTGATCTTCCAGGAAGGCGCCTTCAGAGGCCTCGCTTCCCTGGGCGAATTCAACACCTTCGTCGCGCGGATTTCCCTGGCCAGCTTCCTGGCCTACGTGTTCGGCCAGGTCCTCGACATCCAGGTCTTCGACCGCCTGCGTCGGATGCGCCAGTGGTGGATCGCCCCGGTGGTCTCGACCCTGTTCGGCAACCTGCTGGACACCTTCACCTTCTTCTCCATCGCCTTCTGGCACAGCGACAACCCCTTCATGGCTGAGCACTGGGTGGAGATCGCCTGGGTCGACTACGGCGTGAAGCTGGCGGTCATGCTGATGCTCTTCGTGCCGCTCTACGGCATGCTGCTCAGCGCCATTACCCGCAATCTGCGGCGCCAACCCGCGGCCATCTGAGCCCACCCGAAAAAGCCCAACAGCGGCGGCAGAACTGCAAAAAGATTTGCCGCCGCCGTCCCCCGCTTAGGAAAAAACCGTGCGCCCGCGGCCCCTAGGATGGTTCCCATGCCATCCGCATGAGGAGCCGCCGCCATGTCCTACGCCCATCCCCTGCTGTTCAAGTCGCTCTGCTACGTGAACGGCCATTGGCTGCACAGCGCCAGCGGCGCCAGCATCGCCGTCGACAACCCCGCCACCCGCGAAGCCATCGGCCATGTGCCGCTGCTCGACCGCGAGCAGATCGTCGGTGCCGTCGATGCGGCCGCCGCCGCCTTTCCCGCCTGGCGTGCACGCAGCCTGGATGACCGTGGCGCGCTGCTGCGCCGCTGGGCCGAGCTGATCCGCCAGCACCGCGACGACCTCGCGCAGATCCTCAGCCTGGAACAGGGCAAGCCACTGGCCGAATCCCTCGGTGAGATCGACTACGCCGCCAGCTTCATCCCCTGGTTCGCTGAGGAAGCGCGCCGCCTGAACGGCCGCAACATCCCCAGCCACATTCCCGGCGCGCACCTGGGCACGGTGGTCGAACCTGTTGGCGTCGCCGCGCTGCTGACGCCGTGGAACTTCCCCAGCGCGATGATCACCCGTAAGGCCGCCGCCGCGCTCGCCGCCGGCTGCACCGTGGTGGTCAAGCCGGCCCACGAGACGCCCTACTCCGCCTTCGCCCTGGCGCAACTGGCCGAAGAGGCCGGCTTCCCCGCCGGTGTGTTCAACGTCGTGCTCGGCGAGCCGCAGATGGCCATGGAAACCCTGGTCGGCGACAGCCGCGTGCGTGCCGTGAGCTTCACCGGCTCGACCCGCGTAGGGAAGCTCGTGCTGCAAGCGGCCGCCCAGGATGTGAAGAAGGTCGCCCTGGAACTGGGCGGCAACGCGCCCTTCATCGTGCTGCCCGACGCCGATCTGGAGCAGGCGGTGAAGTTCGCCATCGACGCCAAGTTCCAGACCTCCGGGCAGGACTGCTGCGCGGCCAACCGCATCCTGGTCGCCCGCGAACTCTACGAACCCTTCCTGCAACGCTTCGCCCGCGCCGTGCGTGAACTGCGCGTCGGCCCGGCCAGCGACTCGCGCAGCCAGATCGGCCCGCTGATGCACCAGGGCGCCTTCGACGTCACCTGCGAGCGCGTGCAGGACGCCATCGCCCAGGGCGCGCGCCTGCTTGCCGGCGGTGAACCCCATGCGCTGGGCGGCTGGTTCCACCAACCGACGGTGCTGGCCGACGTCACCCCGCAGATGCGCATCTGGCGCGAGGAGAACTTCGCACCGATTGCCGGTGTGAGCGCGTACGACGACCTGGACGAGGCCGTCCGGCAGGCCAACGACACCGAGTACGGCCTGGCTGCCTACCTTTGTGGGCAACGCCTGGATCACATCTGGCCGCTGATGCGGCGCCTGGAGTTCGCCATGGTGGCGGTCAACGGCGCCAAGTTCACCGGCCACCCCATTCCCTTCGGCGGCATGAAGGCTTCGGGCCTGGGCCGCGAGGGCGGCAGCGAGGGCTTCGAACCCTTCGTCGAAACCAAGTACTTCGCCTTGCACCACGGCGCCATCTGACCGGGAGAACACCGCCATGACCGAATACGCCAAGCTCTTCGAAGACGACCGCGCACACTTCATGCACCCCTCGACCCACGCTCACGATCACGCCAGCGGCGCGCTGCCGGGCCGGATCATCACCGGTGCTTCCGGCGTGCGCATACGCGACCACCAAGGCCGCGAGCTGCTGGACGCCTTCGCCGGCCTGTACTGCGTGAACATCGGCTACGGCCGCACCGAAGTCGCCGATGCGATCCATGCACAGGCCACGCAGCTGGCCTACTACCACACTTATGTGGGGCACTCTTCCGAGGCGATCATCGAGCTGTCCACGCGGATCATCCGCGACTGGGCGCCGGCCGGCATGAAGAAGGTCTACTACGGCCTCTCCGGCTCCGACGCCAACGAAACCCAGGTCAAGCTGGTGCGCTACTACAACAACGTGCTGGGCCGGCCGCAGAAGAAAAAGATCATCTCCCGCCAGCGCGGCTACCACGGCTCGGGCATCGTCACCGGCAGCCTCACGGGGCTGGCGAGCTTCCACCAGCACTTCGACCTGCCGGTGGAAGGCGTCAAGCACACGCTCTGCCCGCACTTCTACAAGGCGCCGGCCGGCATGGACGAGGCGACCTTCGTCCGCTACTGCGCCCAGGAGCTGGAAAACCTGATCCTCGCCGAAGGCCCGGACAGCGTGGCCGCGTTCATCGGCGAGCCGGTGATGGGCACTGGCGGCATCATCGTCCCGCCCAAGGGCTACTGGGAGGCGATCCAGGCGGTGCTGGCGAAGTACGACGTGCTGCTGATCGCCGATGAAGTGGTCTGCGCCTTCGGCCGCGTAGGCGACAAGATGGGCAGCCAGCGCTATGGCATGCGTCCGGATCTGATCACCACGGCCAAGGGCCTGACCAGCGCCTACGCGCCGCTCTCGGCGGTGATCGTCGGCGAGAAGGTGTGGGACGTGATCGACAGCGCATCGACCCGCGAAGGCGCCATGGGCCACGGCTGGACCTACTCCGGCCACCCGATCTGCGCGGCGGCGGCATTGGCCAACCTGAACATTCTCGAGCGGGAGAACATCACCGCCAATGCGGCGGAGGTCGGCGGCTACCTCAATCAGCAGCTGCGCCAGACTTTCGAAGGCCATCCGCTGGTGGGCGAGGTGCGTGGCGACGGCATGCTGGCGGCGCTGGAGTTCATGGCCAACCGCGAGGCGCGCACGCCGTTCGACCCGGCGCTGAAGGTCGGCCCGAAGGTCTCGGCGGCCTGCCTGGAACGCGGCATGATCGCCCGCGCCATGCCCCACGGCGACATCCTCGGCTTCGCCCCACCGCTGGTGCTGACCCGCGCCGAGGCGGACGAGATCGTCGGCATCGCCAAGGCGGCAGTGGATGCGGTGGCCGCCGAAGTTCTTTAACGCGCGGCCTGCTTTTCTGTAGGAGCGAGCTTGCTCGCGAACACCTCGCACCAGCTCCGGTGTCATGCGGTTCGCGAGCAAGGGCTAGGCGCCCCCCTCGGTCCTACAAGTAATCTCGTCCTTCGAGGCAGGCGGATGAAAAAGGGCGCTTACGCGCCCTTTGTCTTGTCCAGCTTGCGCAGGAACACCGTCATCTCCTTCTCCGCCTGCTTGTCGCCGTGGGCCTGGGCGGCGGCCAGGCCGTCGGTCCAGGCGGCGCGGGCACCGTCCAGGTCGCCCTCGGCCTGCAGCGCCTTGCCCAGCAGCTTCCAGGCGGCGGAGTACTTCGGGTCCTGCTCCACGCAGCGGCGCAGGTGCTCGACGGCTTTCGCCGCATCGCCGGCATCCAGGTAACCCTTGCCCAGGCCGAAGCGCAGCAGCGGGTTGTCCACGCCCTTGGCGAGCATCTTTTCCAGGCCTTCGAGCATGTCGGGGCTCCTTCTCAGAAGAACGTCAGACCGGCCTGGAACAGCCGCTCGACGTCACGGATGCGCTTCTTGTCCACCACGAAGAGGATCACGTGGTCACCGGTTTCGATCACTGTTTCGCCGTGGGCGATCAGCACGTCGTCGTCGCGGATCACCGCGCCGATGGTGGTGCCCGGCGGCAGGTGCACGTCACTGATCTTGCGGCCGATCACCTTGCTCGACTTGGCGTCGCCGTGGGCGACCACCTCGATGGCCTCCGCAGCGCCCCGGCGCAGCGAGTGCACGCTCTCGATGTCGCCGCGGCGCACGTGGGTCAGAAGGGTGCCGATGGTGGCCAGCTGCGGGCTGATGGCGATGTCGATATCGCCGCTCTGCACCAGGTCCACGTAGGCGGGGTTGTTGATCAGCGTCATCACCTTGCGCGCGCCCAGGCGCTTGGCCAGCAGCGAGGACATGATGTTCGCCTCGTCGTCGTTGGTCAGGGCGAGGAACAGGTCGGTGTCGCCGATGTTCTCTTCCAGCAGCAGGTCGCGGTCGGAGGCGCTGCCCTGGAGCACGATGGTGCTGTCCAGGTGGTCGGACAGGTGCCGGCAGCGCGCCGGGTTCATCTCGATGATCTTCACCTGGTAGCGGCTTTCGATGGCCTCGGCCAGGCGCTCGCCGATGTTGCCGCCGCCGGCGATGATGATCCGCTTGTAGCTGTCTTCCAGGCGGCGCATCTCGCCCATCACCGCGCGGATGTGGGCCTTGGCGGCGATGAAGAACACCTCGTCGTCGGCCTCGATCACGGTGTCGCCCTGGGGGATGATCGGCCGGTTGCGCCGGTAGATCGCCGCCACGCGGGTATCGGCGTTGGGCATGTGCTCGCGCAGCTGGCGCAGCTCCTGCCCCACCAGCGGGCCGCCGTAGTAGGCGCGGATGCCCACCAGCTGCGCCTTGCCCTCGGCGAAGTCGATTACCTGCAGGGCGCCGGGGTATTCCACCAGGCGCTTGATGTAGTTGGTCACCACCTGCTCGGGACTGATCAGCACGTCCACCGGGATCGCTTCGTTGTCGAACAGCCCGGCGCGAGTCAGGTAGGCTGCCTCACGCACACGGGCGATGCGCGTCGGCGTGTTGAACAGGGTGTAGGCGACCTGGCAGGCCACCATGTTCACTTCGTCGCTGTTGGTCACCGCCACCAGCATGTCCGCGTCGTCGGCGCCGGCCTGGCGCAGCACGGTGGGGAACGAGGCTTTGCCCTGGACGGTGCGGATGTCGAGGCGGTCGTTGAGGTCGCGCAGGCGTTCGCCGTCGGTGTCGACCACGGTGATGTCGTTGGCTTCGCTGGCCAGATGCTCGGCCAGAGTGCCGCCGACCTGGCCGGCGCCGAGGATGATGATCTTCATGGAGCGGGGTGCTTTCCGTTTCGATCCGTTGGGAGTCGGCGCCTGTTACTTCGCCGAAATCTTGATCAGCTTGGCATAGTAGAAGCCGTCATGCCCCTTCTCCTGGGGGAACAATTGGCGGCCATGGTGCTGCTTGATGCCCCAGGGGCCGGGCAGGTCCAGCTCGCGGGCACCGGGGGTGCGACCAAGGAACGCGGCGATCTGCTCGCTGTTTTCCCGGGGCATCACCGAGCAGGTCGCGTAGACCAGCACGCCACCGACTTCGAGGGTCGCCCACAGCGCATCGAGCAGTTCGCCCTGCAGTTGCGCCAGTGCTTCGATGTCGTCGGCGGTGCGGGTCAGCTTGATGTCCGGATGGCGGCGGATCACCCCGGTGGCGGAACAGGGAGCGTCCAGCAGGATGCGCTGGAAGGATTTGCCGTCCCACCAGGTGGCGGTGTCGCGGGCGTCGGCGGCGATCAACTGGGCATCCAGCTGCAGGCGCGCGAGGTTCTCGCGCACGCGCACCAGGCGGCTTTCCTCCAGGTCCACTGCCACTACGCCGGCCAGCGCGGGCTCGGCTTCCATCAGGTGGCAGGTCTTGCCGCCGGGGGCGCAGCAGGCGTCCAGCACGCGCTGGTTGGGCGCCAGCTCCAGCAGGTCGGCGGCCAGTTGCGCGGCTTCATCCTGCACGCTGACGCGGCCTTCGGCGAAGCCCGGCAGCTCGCGCACATCGCAGGGCTGCACGAGGTTGATGCCGTCGCGGCTGAACTCGCAGGCCACGGCTTCGAAGCCGATGCGGTTGAGCTCTTCCAGATAGGCATCGCGGCTGCCGTGGCGGCGATTCACCCGCAGGGTCATCGGCGGGTGGGCGTTGTTGGCGGCGCAGATGGCTTCGAACTGCTCGGGCCAGGATTTCTTCAGGGCTTTCTGCAGCCAGCGCGGATGCGCCAGGCGCGCCGCCGGGTCCTTGTCGACCTCGGCCAGCAGGGTTTCGCTCTCGCGCTGGGCGCGGCGCAGCACGGCGTTGAGCAGGCCCTTGGCCCAGGGCTTCTTCAGCTTGTCCGCGCAGCCGACGGTCTCGCCGATGGCCGCGTGCGGCGGAATGCGGGTGTAGAGCAACTGGTACAGGCCGACCAGCAGCAGCGCCTCGACATCGCGGTCGCCGACCTTGAACGGCTTCTGCAGCAGGCGCGCGGCGAGGGTGGACAGGCGTGGCTGCCAGCGGGCGGCGCCGAAGGCCAGCTCCTGCACCAGGCCGCGGTCGCGCGGTTCGACGTTTTCCAGTTGGGTCGGCAGCGAACTGCCCAGCGAGGCGCGGCCGGCGAGTACGGCGGCCAGGGCGCGGGCCGCCGCCAGACGGGGATTGGTGCTCATGCGCCCAGCACCTGGCCGGCGGCGAATTGCTCGCGGCGGCTGTTGAACAGGTCGGCGAAGGCCAGCGGCTTGCCGCCGGGCAGTTGCAGGCGGGTCAGCAGCAGTGCGCCTTCACCGCAGGCGACCAGCAGGCCGTCGCGGCTGGCGTCGAGGATCCTGCCGGGCTCGCCCTTGCCCTGCGCGGGCTTGGCGCCGAGCACTTTCAGCGCGGCATCGCCCAGGGTGGTGTGGCAGACCGGCCAGGGCGTGAAGGCGCGGATGCGGCGCTCCAGTTCGTCGGCCGGGCGCGACCAGTCGATGCGTGCCTCTTCCTTGTTCAGCTTGTGCGCGTAGGTGGCCAGGGCATCGTCCTGCACTTCGCCCTCGAGCGTGCCGGCGGCGAGACCGGCAATGGCCTCGACCACGGCTTTCGGGCCGAGTTCGGCCAGACGGTCATGCAGGCTGCCGCCAGTATCCTCGGCGGAAATCGGCGTGCTGACCTTGAGCAGCATCGGCCCGGTGTCCAGGCCGGCTTCCATCTGCATCACGGTGACACCGCTTTCGGCATCGCCCGCTTCTACCGCGCGCTGGATCGGCGCGGCGCCGCGCCAGCGCGGCAGCAGGGAGGCGTGGCTGTTGATGCAGCCCAGGCGCGGGATGTCCAGCACCACCTGCGGCAGGATCAGCCCGTAGGCCACCACCACCATCAGGTCCGGCTTGAGCGCCGCGAGTTCAGCCTGGGCGGCCGGGTCGCGCAGGGTCGGCGGCTGCAGCACGGTCAGGCCGTTCTCCAGGGCGAGCTGCTTGACCGGGCTGGGCATCAGCTTCTGGCCGCGGCCGGCCGGACGGTCCGGCTGGGTGTAGACGGCGACGATCTCGTGCGGCGTATCGAGCAGGGCCTTGAGGTGCTCGGCGGCGAATTCCGGGGTGCCGGCGAAGACGATGCGCAGTGCTTGGCTCATATCGGGCTCTTCAAAAAGAAAAGGCTTGCCGGGGCAAGCCTTTGGGGATGGGGGTTACGCCTGTTGCCGATGCTGCTTTTCCAGCTTCTTGCGGATGCGGTCGCGCTTGAGGTTGGACAGGTAATCGACGAACAGCTTGCCGTTCAGGTGATCGCACTCGTGCTGGATGCACACGGCGAGCAGGTCCTCGGCGATTTCCTCGAAGGGCTTGCCGTCGCGATCCAGCGCCTTGATGCGCACGCGCAGGGGACGGTCTACATTTTCGTAGAAGCCGGGAACCGACAGGCAACCTTCCTGGTACGGACCTTTCTCTTCGGTCAGCTCTTCCAGCTCGGGATTGATGAACACGCGCGGCTCGGATTTGTCCTCGGAGAGGTCCATCACGATGATCTGCTTGTGCACGTTCACCTGGGTGGCGGCCAGGCCGATGCCGGGGGCCTCGTACATGGTCTCGAACATGTCGTCGATCAGCTGGCGAACGCTGTCATCGACCTCCGTGACCGGCTTGGCGATCGTGCGCAGGCGCGGATCGGGGAATTCGAGAATGTTCAGAATGGCCATATGCGTTTGTGATGCACTTGTGGAATAAAGTCAAAATCGACTGCTAATATGCTGAGCAGCATCGAAAAACGGCTGGAAAGCGCGGTAGGGGCGGCTTCCAGGCGTTTCATGTGTACACATAATAAAGGGATTCACCGCATGAGGAAAACACTACTCGCCCTGCTGCTGCTGGCCGCAGGCGGGGTGGCTCAAGCTGCCGTGCAGCTCAAGGAAGGCCACCCGGACCGCTATACCGTAGTGAAAGGCGACACCCTCTGGGACATCTCCGGCAAGTTCCTCAGCAAGCCTTGGAAGTGGCCGGAAATCTGGCACGTGAATCCGCAGATCCAGAACCCGCACCTGATCTATCCGGGCGACGTGCTGAGTCTGGTGTACATCGATGGCCAGCCGCGCCTGATGCTCAACCGCGGTGAGTCGCGCGGCACCATCAAGCTGTCGCCGCGGGTGCGCAGCACCCCGATCGCCGAAGCGATCCCGACCATTCCGCTGGACAAGATCAACGCCTTCCTGCTCTCCAACCGCATCGTCGATGACGAAACCGCGTTCACCAGCGCACCCTATGTGGTCGCCGGCGACCAGGAGAGCGTGATCAGCGGCGCCGGCGATCGCGCCTACGCCCGCGGCAACGCGCTGTCCGAAGAGAACAGCTACGGCATCTTCCGCCAGGCCAAGGTCTACTCCAACCCCGAGACCGGCGAAGTGCTGGGCATCGACGCCATGGACGTCGGCGGTGCCAACGTCACCGCGAAGGAAGGCGACGTTGCGACCCTCCAGCTGACCCGTACCACCCAGGAAGTCCGTCCGGGCGACCGCCTGTTCCCCACCGAGGAGCGCGCGATCACCTCGACCTTCATGCCCAGCGAGCCGACCACCCCGGTCAAGGGCACCATCATCGACGTGCCGCGCGGCGTGACCCAGATCGGCAAGTACGACGTGGTGACCATCGACAAGGGCTCTCGCGACGGTCTGGCCGAAGGCAACGTGCTGGCGATCTACAAGCTGGGCGAAACCGTGCGCGACCGCGTCACCGATGACATGGTGAAGATCCCGGACGAGCGCTCGGGCCTGCTGATGATCTTCCGCACCTACAACCGACTGAGCTATGGCCTGGTGCTGACCGCCAGCCGTTCGCTGGAAGTGAACGACAAGGTGCAGAACCCCTGAGTTCAGCCCCTGGCTGAAGAAAACCCCGCTTCGGCGGGGTTTTTTATGGGTGTGTTTCGGAACGGTCCGACTGCGGTGGCGCGTCTTGGACGGCAAAGTCTGAGCGAACTCTTCCCGCTCGCCGCAAAGGACTGCCGCCATGCCCGTCGATGTCTCCCCTGCCGAAGCCGAGGCGCGCCTGCGCTTGCATGCCCTGCCTGAGCTGGGCCCCAGGCGCTTCCGGCGCCTGATGTCGGCATTCGGCTCGGCCTCCGCTGCCCTGAGCGCCCCCGCCGCCGCCTGGCGCTCCCTGGGGTTGCCGCAGGAATCCGCCGAGCGGCGCCGGGATGCCGGCATCCGCGAGCAGGCAGCCACCGCGCTGCGTTGGCTGGACGACCCCGCTCACCATCTGCTGGCCTGGGACGACCCCGCCTACCCCGCGCTGCTGGCCGAGCTGGTGGACGCACCGCCGCTGCTGTTCGTGGCCGGCGACGTGGCATTGCTGGAGCGTCCGCAGCTGGCCATGGTGGGCAGCCGGCGAGCCAGCAGGCCGGGGCTCGATACCGCGCGGGCCTTTGCCCGCAGCCTGGCCGGCGGCGGCTTCGTCATCACCAGTGGCCTGGCGCTGGGCATCGACGGCGCCGCCCACGAAGGCGCGCTGGACGCCGCCGGAGGGACCGTCGCCGTGCTCGGCACCGGCCTTGAGCATCTCTACCCGCGCAGGCATGTCGGCCTGGCGCAGCGCATCATCGAGCAGGGTGGCGCGCTGGTCTCGGAACTGCCGCTGCACAGCCCGCCACAGGCGGCGAACTTTCCCCGGCGCAATCGCATCATCAGTGGCCTGTCGCTGGGCGTGCTGGTGGTGGAGGCCAGTCCTTCCAGTGGCTCGTTGATCACCGCCCGTCTCGCGGCGGAACAGGGGCGCGAGGTCTATGCCATTCCCGGATCGATCCACCATCCCGGTGCGCGCGGCTGTCACGAATTGATCCGCCAGGGCGCTTCGCTGGTGGAAAGCGTCGACCACATCCTCGAGGGCCTGCGCGGCTGGACCCGGCCAGCCGCGCCTGCGGCATCGCGGGAGCGCGAACCCGCGCATCCCCTTCTCGACCTCCTGCGCGCCGCCCCGCAGAGCAGCGAACAGCTGGCGCTGGGCAGCGGCATGGAGCTGCCTGACGTGCTGGTGGCGCTGACCGAACTGGAGCTGGACGGACGGGTGGCCTGCGAGGCCGGCGTCTGGGTGCATCGTGCCCCCTGAGCACGTAAACTGCCGCGCATCGCAGATCCGAGGAGTTCCCGATGTACAGCAACTGGCGTACCCAGCGCATGGCCCAGGTCGTGCGCGATGGCGGTGTGATCGCTTACCCGACCGAAGCCGTCTGGGGGCTGGGTTGTGACCCGTGGAACGCCGACGCGGTGTACCGCCTGCTGGCGATCAAGGCGCGTCCGGTGGAGAAGGGCCTGATCGTGGTGGCCGCCGACATCGACCAGTTCGACTTCCTGCTGGACGACCTGCCGGACGCCTGGCGGGAGAAGCTGGCCGCCAGTTGGCCCGGCCCGAACACCTGGCTGGTGCCGCACCAGGACCGCCTGCCCGAGTGGGTGACCGGCCAACACGACACCGTTGCTCTGCGCGTCAGCGACCATCCGCTGGTGCGCGAGCTGTGTCTCCATACCGGCCCGCTGATCTCCACCTCCGCCAACCCTGCCGGCCGTCCGGCCGCGCGTACGCGCCTGCGCATCGAGCAGTACTTCCATGATGAGCTGGATGGGGTGCTCGGCGGCGCCCTGGGCGGGCGCCGCAATCCGAGCCTGATTCGCGATCTGCGGACCGGCGAGACCGTTCGTCCGTCGTAAGCCGGATAAGAGGGTGTAATGCGGTTCGCGAGCAAGCTCGCTCCTACAGACGCGCTTTTCGTAGGAGCGAGCTTGCTCGCGAACGCTCTTCTGCCCTGATCAGGGCAACAGGATCGTCGATCCGGTCGTGCGCCGCGCCGCCAGCTCGGTTTGCGCCTTGGCGGCATCGGCCAGGGCGAAGCGCTGGTTGATCTCCACCTTCACCTTGCCGCTGGTGATCATGCCGAACAGGTCGTCGGCCATCGCCTGCAAGCGTTCCGGCGTATTGGCGTAGCCGAACAGCGTCGGGCGGGTGACGTAGAGCGAGCCCTTCTGCGACAGGATGCCCAGGTTCACTCCGTCCACCGGGCCGGAGGCATTGCCGAAGCTCACCACCAGGCCGCGCTGGGCGGTGCAGTCCAGCGAGGTCAGCCAGGTGTCCTTGCCCACCGAGTCGTAGACCACCGGGCACTTCTTGCCCTCGGTCAGCGCCAGCACGCGTTCCACCACGTTCTCGTGGCTGTAGTCGATGGTCGCCCAGGCGCCGTGGGATTTCGCCAGCTCCGCCTTGGCGGCCGAGCTGACCGTGCCGATCAGGTGTGCGCCGATGGCCTTGGCCCACTGGCAGGCGATCAACCCGACGCCGCCGGCCGCCGCGTGCCAGAGGATGGTCTGGCCGGGCTGCACGTTGTAGGTCTGGCGCAGCAGGTACTGCACGGTAAGGCCCTTGAGCATCACCGCGGCGGCCTGTTCGAAGGTGATCGCGTCCGGCAGCTTCACCACGTTCGCCGCCGGCAGCATGTGCAGCTCGCTGTAGGCGCCCAGCGGCCCGGTGGCGTAGCCGACACGGTCGCCCACCTTCACATTGGTCACCGCGCTGCCGATGGCTTCCACCTCGCCGGCGCCTTCGGTGCCCACACCCGAAGGCATCGTCGGCGCGGGGTACAGACCGCTGCGGTAGTAGGTATCGATGAAATTCAGGCCGATGGCGCGGTTACGCACGCGCACCTCGTTGGGGCCGGGTTCGGCCGGGGTGTAATCGACCAGTTCTAGGACTTCCGGGCCGCCGGTCTTGGCGAATTGAACACGCTTGGCCATGTCGCTCTCCTGCAATGCGCGAGGCTGGCGCCCCGCTGGGGAAAAGACCTTCATCCAAGCCGCCGGCTTGACGGCCGTCAAGACCAGCTTTGCCGACGGGGGTGGTATGCTTGCGCCCCACATTCTGCTCCGGCCCGCGCCACGCGTGGCTTTCCCGCTCCAAGGTGATTCTCGTGACCGACCGCATCGAGGCCGTGAAGGCCTACCTGCTCGACCTGCAAGACCGCATCTGCGCCGCACTCGAAGCCGAGGACGGCAGCGCCCGCTTCGTCGAGGACGCCTGGGAGCGTCCGGCCGGCGGTGGTGGACGGACACGGGTGATCGGCGATGGCGCGTTGATCGAGAAGGGCGGTGTGAACTTCTCCCACGTCTTCGGCGCCGGCCTGCCGCCGAGCGCCAGCGCGCACCGTCCGGAACTGGCGGGGCGCGGTTTCCAGGCGCTCGGCGTGTCGCTGGTGATCCACCCGACCAACCCCCACGTGCCGACCTCCCACGCCAACGTGCGCTTCTTCATCGCCGAGAAGGAAGGTGAAGAGGCTGTGTGGTGGTTCGGCGGCGGCTTCGACCTGACGCCCTACTACGCCCATGAGGAAGACTGCGTGCTCTGGCACCAGGTCGCCCGCGACGCCTGTGCGCCCTTCGGCGAGGACGTCTACCCGCGCTACAAGGAATGGTGCGACCGCTACTTCCACATCAAGCACCGCAACGAACCGCGCGGTGTGGGCGGCCTGTTCTTCGACGACCTGAACCAGTGGGACTTCGACACCAGCTTCGCCTTCCTGCGCGCCATCGGCGATGCCTACATCGACGCCTACCTGCCCATCGTGCGCAAGCGCAAGAACACCCCGTACACCGAACAGCAGCGCGAGTTCCAGGCCTTCCGCCGCGGTCGCTACGTGGAGTTCAACCTGGTCTACGACCGTGGCACCCTGTTCGGCCTGCAGTCGGGTGGGCGTACCGAGTCGATCCTCATGTCGCTGCCGCCGCAGGTGCGCTGGGGCTATGACTGGAAGCCGGAGCCGGGCAGCGAAGAGGCGCGGTTGACTGAGTATTTCCTCACCGATCGGGACTGGCTGGGGCAGGCCTGACCCTCCTCTTTTGGGCGGTTCGCGAGCAAGCTCGCTACAAAAGCCTGCGAGCCGGGTCGCTCTTCGTAGGAGCGAGCTTGCTCGCGAACCCGCCTGGCACGACGGCGGAAAAACCGGCAAGCTCTCCGCCCTTCCGATCCTCTCGTCCCAGGACTTTCCATGGACCGCTACTGCGTCTTCGGCAACCCCATCGGCCACAGCAAATCGCCGCAGATCCACCGCCTGTTCGCCGAGCAGACCGGCCAGACGCTGACCTATGACGCGCGGCTGGCGCCGCTGGACGACTTCGCCGGGAATGCCCGCGAGTTCTTCGAAGAGGGCCTGGGCGGCAACGTCACCGTACCGTTCAAGGAAGACGCCTACCGCCTGGCCTCCGAGCTGACCGAGCGCGCGCGCCGGGCCGGCGCGGTGAACACCCTGAAGAAGCTCGACGGCGGCAGACTGCTGGGCGACAACACCGACGGCGCCGGGCTGACCCGCGACCTGACGGTGAACCACGGCGTCGTGCTGCGCGGCGCGCGCATCCTGGTGTTGGGTGCTGGCGGCGCGGTACGCGGCATTCTCGAACCCTTCCTCGCCGAGCAGCCGGCGTGCATCGTCATCGCCAACCGCACGGCGTCGAAGGCTCAACAGCTGGCGGAAGAGTTCAAGGATCTGGGGACGGTCAGTGGCGGCGGTTTCGACCTGCGCGATGAGCCGTTCGACCTGATCGTCAACGGCACCTCGGCCTCCCTGGCTGGCGAGTTGCCGCCCATCGATCCGGCGTTGATCCAGCCGGGGCATACCGTCTGCTACGACATGATGTACGGCAAGGACGTGACCGCGTTCAACCGATGGGCCGCCAAGCACGGCGCGGCGCGTTGCATCGATGGGTTGGGCATGCTGGTGGAGCAGGCGGCGGAAGCCTTCCTGCTGTGGCGCGGCGTGCGGCCGGATTCGGCGCCGGTCCTCGATGAGTTGCGCCGTCAGCTGAAGGGCTGAGCACCGATTCGCGAGCGGGCTCCTACAGATGAAGCCCGGCTCTATTCCTCGACCTGCAAAGCCCCGCCCTTCCCCATCTGTTTCTCCAGCTCCGCGCGCACCCGTGGCCGCGCGTTGCGCAGTACCAGGCTGCGCCCTTCGCTGGCGAGGCGGCGGGCTTCCTGCTGGAGCATCTGCGCGCCGGCGAAGTCGATGAAGTTCACGTGGTGGGCATCCAGCACCAGACGTTCGCTGCGGCTGTGCTGCATCCGTTTCTGCAGGTAATCGCAGGCGCCGAAGAAGATCGAACCTTCGATGCGCAGCACTTCTTCGTCTTCCCTCTCCCACTGCTGCACGCGTGGCTGCGAGGTGCGCTTTAGGTAGAAGAACAGCGAAGCCAGTACACCCGCATAGACAGCGTTCTGCAGCGGCAGCAGCAGGGTCGCGGCGAGGGTCAGCAGCATCACCAGGGATTCTGCGCGGCTGCCTTTCCACAGTGCGCGCAGGGCCGGGCGATCGACGAGGTTCCAGCAGATCAGCAGGATGCCGGCGGCCATGGCCGGCAGTGGGATGTGGTTGATCAATCCGGCGCCGGCCACCGCCAGCAGCGCTACCCACAGCGCCGAGAAGACCCCGGCCAGCGGCGTGCGTGCGCCGGCGTCCTGGTTCAGCCCGGAGCGGGTGAAAGAGCCGGCGGACAGCGTGCCCGACAGCCAGGGCCCGATCAGGTTGGACAGCCCCTGTGCACGCACCTCCTGGTTGGCATCCAGCACCTGGTGCGAACGCGCGGCCAGCGCGCGGGCGATGGACAGGCTCGTCACCAGCCCGAGCATGCCGCAGGCCACGGCGGCGGGCAGCAACTGGGCGATGGCGGAGAGATCGAACGACAGCGAACTCAGCGGCGGCAGCGCGCTGCGAAATGCGGCGACCTTGGCCACCTCGGCAAAGGTCGCCGGCATCGCCCAGACCAGCGCGCTGGCGCCGAACAGACCGACCAACAGCGCCGGCCCGCGTCGCCACAGGCGCTTCACCAGCAGGCTCAGCGCGAGGCTGAACACGCCGACCAGCAACGAAGGTCCATGGAAATCCTGCAGCTTCCACCACAGTGCGGCGGCACTGGTCAGCGCCGTGCCCTGCCCGCTCGCGGTGATGCCCAGCAGATAGGGCAGCTGGCCGATGACGATCACCAGCGCCGCGCCGCAGGTGAAACCGAGCAGCACCGAGTGCGAGACGAAGTTCACCAGCACGCCGAAGCGCAGCATCCCCAGCAGCCACTGGAACAGCCCGGCGAGGAAGGTCAGCAGCAGCGTGTACTGGATGAACTGCGCGCTGCCTGGCGTGGCCAAGGGTGCGATAGCGGTGAACAGCACCACCGAGATCGCCGCCGTCGGCCCGCCGACCATGTGTTTCGACGAACCCCACAGGCAGGCGATCAGCACCGGTAGCATCGCCGCATAGAGCCCGTATTCGGCTGGCAAGCCTGCGATCAGCGCGTAGGCCATGGACTGCGGCAGGGCGAGCACCGCGCTGGAGAGGCCGACGCCCAGGTCACGACGCAGGTCGCGCCCCGTGACCTGCGGCAGCCAGGCGAGGAACGGCAACAGGCGGATCAGGCGCTCCATCGCCGGCCTACAGCTTGGCCTTCACGGCGGCCAGGGCGTCGCCGCCGTCGCGGGTCTTCACGCCGGCCAGCCACTGGTCGAGGCGCTGCGGGTTGGCCTTGATCCAGGCCTTCACCGCGTCGGGGTTCTTCACATTCTTCTCCAGCACCTCGGCCATGATGGCGTTCTCCATCGTCAGGTCGAAGGACAGGTTCGCCAGCAACTTGCCGCTGTTCGGGCACTGCTCGCTGTAGCCGTTGCGGGTGACGGTGAACACGCTGCCGGTGCTGCCGAAGTATTTCTCGCCGCCGGTGAGGTACTTCATGTCGTACTTCACGTTCATCGGGTGCGGCGTCCAGCCGAGGAACACCACCCAGCGCTCGCGCTTCACCGCGCGACCGACCTCGGCGAGCATCGCCTGCTCGCTGGACTCCACCAGTTTCCAGTCGCCCAGGCCGAACTCGTCACCCGTGATCATCTTCTGGATCGACAGGTTGGCCGGCGCGCCGGAGCCGATGCCGTAGACCTTCCTGTTGAACTGGTCGGCGTGCCTGTCCAGGTCGGCGAAGGTCTTCACCCCGGCGTTCCACACGTAGGTCGGCACGGCCAGGGTGAACTCGGTGCCCTGCAGGTTCTTCGCCAGCTGGGTGACCTGCTTGCTGGCGATGAACTGGTCATGGAAGCCCTGCTGCGCCGGCATCCAGTTACCGAGGAAAGCGTCCACCTGACCGTCGCGCAGGCCGCCGTAGGTGATGGGTACCGAGAGGGTATCGATCTTCACGGTGTAGCCCAGACCTTCGAGCAGGAAGGCGGCCACGCCGTTGGTCACCGCGATGTCGGTCCAGCCCGGATCGGCCAGCTTCACCGTAGCGCAGGCTTCATCTTCAGCCCGGGCCAGCGGACCGCCCAGCGCGAGCGCGCCGGCCAGCAATAACGCGGATGCATCTCGTGCGGTGAAGCGTCGTACGGTGAATAGCTTGTTCATGCTCCCATCCCCTTCGGCTTGTTGTGGTTGTCGTTACGGTTGCGGATAGCGGGCGCGGCGCTCCAGATCGTCGAGGTCGATGTGGTTGCGCATGTACTGCTGGCTGGCGTCGACCATGGGCTGGTGGTCCCAGCTTTTGAGCGTGCCGCGGGTCAGCGCGTCGGCCACCAGCCGGCGGCGGCGCTGGCTGGCCAGCACCCGTTCGGTGATGGCCGGGATATCCCAGCGCGCCCGGGCTTCGTGCAGCAGTGTGCGAGCCAGCTCGGCGTGGGCCGGGGAGTCCATGAGGTTCTCCAGCTCGCGCGGATCGTTGGCCAGGTCGAAGAGCAGGCACCGGTCCTGCTCGGAGTAGATGAACTTGAAGTCGCCGCGGCGGATCATCATCAGCGGGCTGACGGTGCCTTCGGCGGTGTACTCGCCGATCACCTCGTCGTGGCCGCCGGTGCCTTGCAGGTGCGGCAGCAGCGAGCGGCCGTCCAGTTCGAGGCCTGCTTCCACCTGGCCGCCGGCCAGTTCCACCAGGGTCGGCAGCAGGTCCACCGTGGACACCGACTGGCTGACCCGATGTGGGGCGAAACGCTTGGGCGCGTGCACCAGCAGCGGCACGCGGGCGGCCATCTCGAACCAGTGCATCTTGTACCAGAGGCCGCGCTCGCCCAGCATGTCGCCGTGGTCGCCGGAGAACAGGATCAGCGTGTCTTCACTGAGACCACAATCCTCCAGGGTGCGCAGCAGTGCGCCGATCTGCGCATCGACGTAGCTGCAGGCGCCGAAGTAGGCGCGGCGGGCGGCGCGCACCTTCTCCTCGGGCATTTCCTGCCCCCACAGGTCGATCACCTTCAGCAGCCGCTGGGAGTGTGGGTCCTGTTCGCTTTGGTCGATCTGCACGGAGGGCAGCGGGATGTCCTCGTCGCGGTACAGGTCCCAGTATTCGCGGGGGATGGTGTAGGGGTCGTGCGGGTGGGTCATGGACACGGTGAGGCAGAACGGCTGCTCGGGGTGTTCACGCACATGGTCGTAGAGGTACTGGCGCGCCTTGAACACCACTTCCTCGTCGAAATCGAGCTGGTTGGTGCGCACGCACGGGCCGGCCTGCAGCACCGAGGACATGTTGTGGTACCAGCTCGGGCGCACGTCCGGCTCGTCCCAGTTCACCGCCCAGCCGTAGTCGGCGGGGTAGATGTCGCTGGTCAGGCGTTCCTCGTAGCCGTGCAACTGGTCCGGGCCGCAGAAGTGCATCTTGCCCGACAGCGCGGTGCGGTAGCCCAGGCGGCGCAGGTAGTGCGCGTAGGTGGGGATGTCGGCGGCAAAGTCCGCAGCGTTGTCCCAGGCGCCGATCTTCGTCGGCAGTTGGCCGCTCACCAGGGTGAAGCGCGAGGGCGCGCAGAGCGGACTGTTGCAGTAGGCCGAGTCGAACACCACGCCTTCGCTGGCGAGGCGCGAGAGGTTGGGCAGCTTGATCGGCGACTGGGCGTCGTAGAAGGGCAGGAGCGGCGCGGCCATCTGGTCGGCCATGATGAAGAGGATGTTCGGGCGCTTCATGGCGTGGGCTTATCCTGTTGGCGCTGTTATGGGATAGTGCTGGGGTTCAGTCTCTTCCCGGCGAAAACTGGGGTAAAGCGCATGCTGGAACATGCTTCGGATAACACAGGCTTATGTGAGGGCGTGGCGTGAGCGTGCCGCTGGAACTGCTGCGCGTGTTCGAAGCCGCGGCGCGTCTGCTCAGCTTTACCGCCGCTGCCGGCGAGCTGGGCACCACCCAGCCGGCGGTCAGCCAGCAGATCAAACGGCTGGAAAAGCTGCTGGCGGTACGGCTGTTCGACCGTATCCACCGCGGCATCGCCCTCACGGAAAGTGGACAGGTGCTGCAGCAGCACGTTCAGGCGGGGTTGGAGAGCATCGACGCCGGTATCGCCGCGGTCACCGCGAAGAACCCCCATGAAGTGCTGCAGGTCGCCACCGACTTCGCCTTCGCCGCCTACTGGCTGATGCCGCGCCTGCCGCGCTTCCGCCAGGCGCACCCGGAGCTGGATGTCGGCCTGATCAGCAGCGACCGCAGTCCCGTTTCCCTGCGCAGCGACATCGACGTCGCCATCGCCTTCGGTGATGGCCGCTTCAAACATGGCGAGGCGCTGCGGCTGTTCAGCGAGGAAGTCTTTCCGGTGTGCAGCCCCAGGCTGGTCGAGGGGCGCGACCTGCCGTTGTCGCCCGAGGCGCTGACCGGCCTGCCGCTGCTGCACCTCAAGCCCGAGGCGCACAGCCGCTGGTTCGACTGGGCCGGCGTTTACCGCGCATTGGGCATCGAAGGGGCTCCTGCTCCCGCCGGGCTACGCTTCGACAACTACACACTGCTGGTACAGGCGGCCATCGCCGGGCAGGGTGTGGCCATCGGCTGGCGGCACCTGGTCGACGAACTGCTGGAACAGGGGTTACTGTGCCGGCCCATCGCCGAAACGGTGGAATCGCGCTTCGGCTATTACGCCGTACTGCCCGAGCGCAAGCGCCGCATGCGCCTGGTGCAGCGCTTTGTTGACTGGTTGCAGGCGGAACTGGAGCTGGACCGATGAACGACACCCCGATCAAGGATTTCCACGCCCACGTCTATTTCGACGCGAGCAGTATCGAGCGCGCCCGCGCGTTGTGCGAGGAAGCGGCGCGCCGTTTCGGCGCGAAGATGGGCCGCGTCCATGAACGCCCGGTCGGCCCGCACCCGGACTGGAGCTGCCAGCTCGCCTTCGACAACGCCACCTTCGCTACCCTGGTGCCGTGGTTGGCGCTGAACCGCGACGGCCTGGTGGTCTTCGTCCATCCCAACACCGGCGATGACCTGCGCGATCACCGCGACCACGGCATCTGGATGGGCGCGGTGCGGCCGCTGGACCTGTCGCAGTTCACGAGCTGACACCTTTTTGCATTCGATAATAATTCTCGATTCGGTGTATGCTGCCCACCCTTCGCATCGGCCTGACGGACGTCGGCCGGTTTTCCAGGGTATTTCGGCCATCATGCGGCGCATCGCCTCCTCCTCCCTGCTGCAGAGCTTCCAGGCGCACTATGCGGACCTGATGCGCTTCCTTGCGCGGCGGTTGGGGGACAACCAGCGCGCGGCGGACGTGGCCCAGGACACCTGGCTGCGCCTGGCCGACCAGCCCGCCGAGGCCGAGGTGCAGGACCCGCGCGCCTACCTGTTCCGCGTCGCCAGCAACATCGCCATCGACAACCTGCGCCGTGAGGGCCGGCTGGCTGAACTGCATGTCGACGAAGCCGCCGCCAATGACCTGAGCGATCCCGCCTCCACGCTGGAGCACCGCTTGCTCGCCCACGAGGCACTGGAGCATCTGGATGCGGCGCTCGACCAGTTGCCGCCCAACGTTCGCCAGGCGCTGTTGATGAACCGCCTCGACGGCCTGACCCACTCGCAGATCGCCCGGCACCTGGGCGTGTCCGAGAGCATGGTGGGCAAGTACATCGTCCAGGCCATGCGCCATTGCCGCGACTGGGCGCAGCGCCAGGAGGACACGCCATGAGCCGCGTGGACCTGGCGCTTTCCGACGACGCCATCGAGCGCCTGGCGCAATTGCATTCGGGCAGCGCTGGCGCCGCTGAGCGCATGGAGTTCCTGCGCTGGCGCGGACAGAGCCCGGAACACGAGCGCGCTGCCCGCGAGGCCGAGGCGCTCTGGGGCGCCCTGCCGGAAACCCGCAACGCCGAAGAGTACCGCCGTCGCGCCCGATACCTGCGGCGCTGGCCGGCGCTGGCTGTTGCGGCCTGTGTCGCCGCGATTGCCGTGACCCTCGCCCTGCCCGAACCGCTGGCCGGGCTGTATGCCGATTACGCCACCCGCACCGGCGAGCGGCGAATGCTGGAGCTGGCCGATGGCAGCCGCGTGTGGCTGAACAGCGGCAGCGCGCTGTCGGTGGATTTCAGCCCTCTGCAACGGCGCCTGCGCCTGCACAGTGGCGAAGCCTTGTTCGAAGTGGCCAAGGATGCCGCGCGCCCCTTCATCGTCGAGGCAAGGGGCGGCGAGGTGCGTGCCGTGGGTACGCGCTTTGATGTGGACAGCCGTGGGCCGCAGGTGCGCGTGGACGTGACTGAAGGCGTGGTGCAGGTGAACAGTGCCGGCAGCGAGCCGGTGCGGTTGTCCGCCGGGGAGCGCCTGAGCTACCGCGAGTCTGCCGCGCCCGAGGCGGTGCAGCCGCTGGACCTGTCCAGCGCCAGTGCCTGGCAGCGCGGCAAGCTGATCTTCAACCAGCGCCCGCTGGGCGAGGTGCTCGATGAACTGGAGCGCTACGTGCCCGGCCGCATCGTGCTGACCGACAGCGCGCTGCGCCAGCACAAGGTCAGTGGCGTGTTCGATCTCAAGGACCCTGAGGCTTTGCTCAAGACGCTGGAGCGCTTGCAGCCGGTGAAGGTCACGCATCTGCCGTGGCTGGTGCTGATCCGCCCGGCCCCAAAAACCTGACGTCGCGCTTTTCGTAGGACCGAGGGGGACGCCTAGTCCTTGCTCGCGAACCGCACGACTGCGGAGCCGCCGGGAAATCTGTTCGCGAGCAAGCTCGCTCCTACAAAGGACGCCCGGCCCTATGCCGGGCTGAGCCGTAGGGCGAATAACGCCCCAGGCGTTATTCGCCGCTCGCACCGTATCGGCGGATGAAGCGTGCCGTTTCATTCGCCCTACGAAAGCGGTTGCCGCCCTCTCACACAAGAAAATGAAAATATTTTCCATTCAGCACTGCAAGGTTCGGCTGGCCGTTTCGTCGTAGGCATGAGCGCGAAAAATTCTCAATACGCGACCCTGCCCACACAAGAACGGATTTCACCCGCATGCATTACCGTCCTTCCCCGCTGCACCGCGCGATCCTGCTCGCTTCCCTGCTCGGCGCCGCCGCTCCCGTCGTCCACGCTGCCGGCAATGCCGCCGTCGAGTTGCACATCGCGCCGCGCAGCCTGGACAGCGCGCTGACCCAGTTCGCCGACCAGGCCGGGTTGCACCTGCTGTTCAACTCCGAGGACATCCAGGGCCTGCAGAGCGAAGGGCTGGACGGCACCTACACCACCGAAGAGGCGCTCAATCAGCTGCTCTCCGGCAGTGGCGTGAGCTGGCGCTTCACCGACGAGCGCACCGTGCTGCTCAAGCGCGAGAAGGACGATTCCGCCGCCCTGAGCCTGGCACCAATGCAGATCAGCGTGGCGGCGCGCACGCCCACCGACATCAGCTCGATTCCCGGTACCGTCTGGGTAGTCGATCAGACTCAGCTGCGCGAGCAATTGGACACCGGCGTGAGCCTGAAGGAGGCCGTGGGAAAGCTGGTTCCCGGTCTTGACCTGGCGCCCGAGGGCCGCACCAACTACGGCCAGAACATGCGCGGGCGCAACGTGCTGGTGATGATCGACGGTGTCAGCCAGAACAGCTCGCGTGGCCTGTCGCGCCAGTTCGACAGCATCTCGCCGTTCAACGTCGAGCGCATCGAAGTGCTCTCCGGCGCCAGCGCCATCTACGGCGGCGGCGCCACCGGCGGCATCATCAACATCATCACCAAGAAGGGCGCGGCCGGCGATGCGCGTTTCGAGACGCAACTGGGCGCCACCAGCGGCTTCAACAACAGCGACGACCTGTCCACCCGCGCCGCGCAATCCATCAGCGGCGGCAGCGACCGCGTGGCGGGCCGCCTGGGTGTGTCGGCGGAGAAGAACGAAGCCTTCTACGACGGCGCCGGCAACCAGATCTTCATCGACAACACCCAGACCGACCTGCAGTACAACCGCACCGTCGACGTGATGGGCAACCTCACTGCGCAATTCACCGACGAGCAGAGCCTCGACCTGCTGGCGCAGTACTACGATTCGGGCAACGACGGCAGCACCGGCATCTACTTTCCCAACCTGAAGTACCAGGGCCCATCGAACCTAGAGGACGCGGAAATCCGCAATGGCCTGGATACCGATCTGGAGCCGCGCTCGCGCCGCGTGCTGCTCAACGCCAACTATCACCACAGCAACCTGCTGGAGCAGGACTTCTACCTGCAGGCGTACTACCGCAAGGAAGACGACAACTTCTATCCCTTCCCCTACTACAACGCCGGCAAGCCCACCGGCTCCAGGGGCGTGTACTTCGCCGCCTCGCAGCAGAACTTCGAGGTCAGCGGCTTGAAGGGCCTGTTCAGCAAGCAGTGGGATTCGCTCAAGTTCACCTACGGCGTGGACTTCGACCACGAGCGCTTCAACGCCGAGCAGAAGGTCTTCGACCAGCGGCTGTCCTCCGAGAGCGGCGGCCTGGACCTGGAAACCGCCAGCAGCGC
Source organism: Pseudomonas macauensis (assembly GCF_047902425.1). NCBI lineage: Bacteria > Pseudomonadati > Pseudomonadota > Gammaproteobacteria > Pseudomonadales > Pseudomonadaceae > Pseudomonas > Pseudomonas macauensis. Next base: position 46,577 of record NZ_CP138377.1, read on the forward strand.
GCCGCGCTACCCGAGCTACATCGTCGACGGCCTGTCGGTGTACGGCCAGCTGGACTGGAAGGTGACCGACAACCTGACCCTCTCCGGCGGCGCGCGCCACCAGAAGATGGACGTCGAGGTGGACGATTTCAAAGGCGTGCCCGGCGGCAGCAACGACTACCAGGTCAACCTGTTCAACCTCGGGGCGATCTACGACTTCAAGAACGGCCACCAGCTCTGGAGCAACTACAGCGAAGGCTTCGACCTGCCCGACCCGGCCAAGTACTACGGCAAGCCCGGCCTGTCGGTGGACGACAACCCGCTGGCGGGCATCAAGAGCCGCCAGGTCGAGACCGGCTGGCGCTACAGCGACATGCAGTGGCAGGCGCAGGCGGCGGTGTACTACATCTGGTCGGACAAGATCATCACCACCGACCAGGCGACCCTGACCATCGACGTGGAAGACCAGAAGAGCCGCGATTTCGGCTTCGAGGGCGCGGTCACCCGCTACTTCGACAACGGCTGGCAGGGCGGCACCACGCTGCACCTGGTGCGCTCGGAAGAGGAAGATGCCGATGGCGACTGGATCAAGCGCGATGCGCGCTATGCGTCGCTGTCCAAGTCCACCGCCTTCGTCGGCTGGGGCGATGGCGAGCGCAGTGCGCGCCTGCAGGCCCAGCATGCGTTCAACCTGAAGGACGACGCGGACCACGAGATCGACGGCTACACCACCTTCGACCTGATGGGCGAGCAGAAGACCGGCTTCGGCACCTTCAGCGCCGGTATCCAGAACCTGCTGGACAAGCAGTACAGCACCGTCTGGGGCCAGCGTGCCGCGCTGTTCTATTCGCCGACCTACGGGCCGGCCTACCTGTACGACTACCAGGGCCGCGGACGGACCTTCACGCTGGGCTGGAGCCTGGAATATTGAAGGGCTGAAAGCTCGGGACCTGAAAAACTCAGGCCACCTTTCCGGTGGCCTGATCGAGGGTTTCCACTATGCCGCCGCTGAGGCTTCGGCAGTGGGTGAAGAGTGCTTCGCTGAGCAGTTGCAGCGAGGGTGAAGCGAAGTAGGTCAGCAGTGCCTCCTCGTCGCGCCAGCGGCCTTGCAGCAGCCAGGGCTGGTTCGCCCCCTGCATGACCAGCCGGCACTCCTGGCAGCCCGGCGTGCGGCGGGCGCCGTCCACCAGGTTGTCGATCAGGGCGCCGAGCTGTGCTTCGTGTCCGCTGCGGGGATGAATCTGCAATTCATGTTCGATGGGTGTGTGCCAGGGCATGTCCTGTCCTCCGCGTTACATCGAAGAAGTCCGAAGGTGGCTCCTCGGACGACTGACAGGAAGATTACGGGCCGGGAAGCGCCCGGCGTTATCCGGATGCTGCCGGCTTCTTGCCTGATCCTGCGCGGTGCTCGCCAATCCATTGGAAACCCCGTGTTTGCGCCCTGCACCGTCACGGTGCGCGCGCCGATGCCCATACGGCTTGTCCATTTCTGCCGATTGCTTGCCTGATCCTCCAGCGGCTGCCTTACTGTCACACTCGTGCGCGCGCCGCGGGCGTAAGCTGCGTGCGCCGCCACTGGAGGTCCCGCATGTCCCAGCCCTACGATCCCGTTGCCGCCGGCCGCCAGGAACTGGCCGACATCATCCAGCGCCACTGCCAGGGAGAAGGCGTCTTCGAAACCGCCATCGATTCGCTGCTGCTGGCGCGCAGCGACTGCCCCAGCGAGGGGCGCATGCCCACCCTCTACCGCCCCGCCCTGTGCGTGATCGCCCAGGGCTGCAAGGAAGTGCGCCTGAGCAACGAGGTGTACCGTTACGACGAGCTCAACCTGCTGGTGGTGTCGGTGACCCTGCCGGTGTCCGGTCAGGTGATCGAGGCCTCGGAAGAAAAGCCCTACCTGTCGATCCGCCTGGACATCGATCCGGGCGAACTCACCCGGCTGATCGCCGAAGCCGGCCTGGCCGGCAGCACGCCGCGGCCGGCCAGCCGGGGCATCTACCTGCAGCGCGTGGACTGCACCGTGCTCGACGCCCTGCTGCGGCTCATGCGCCTGCTCGACAGCCCACGCGATATCCCGATGCTGGCGCCACTGTTCGTCCGCGAAATCCTCTACCGCCTGCTGCGCGGCCCGCAGGGGCACCTGCTGCACGACCTGGCGATGACCGACAGCCAGACCCACCGCGTCACCCGCGCTATCGAGTGGCTCAACCGCAACTTCGACAAATCCCTGCGCATCGAGGAGCTGGCGCGCGAGGTGAACCTCAGCGTGTCCACCCTGCACCACCGCTTCAAGGAAGTGACTGCGCTGAGTCCGCTGCAGTACCAGAAGCAATTGCGCCTGCAGGAAGCGCGGCGGTTGATGTTGTCGGAGGGACTGGAGGTGGCGGTGGCCGGGCATCGCGTGGGCTATGAGAGCCCGTCGCAGTTCAGCCGCGAATACAGCCGCCTGTTCGGCGCGCCGCCGCTGCGCGACCTGGCGAGCTTGCGCGGGGCGTTGGGAGAGGCCGCCGTGCCGGCGTGATCCGTGGGTTCAGATTGCTCGCGTAGGAGCGGACTTCGTCCGCGATGGCGTTTGCCGATTATCACCGAGGCTGGGTGGAGTATCGCGGACAGAGTCCGCTCCTACGGGTGTTTCATCCAGGCCTTGGCGCGCGGGATTTCCCCCTCACCCCAGCCCTCTCCCTCAGGGAGAGGGGGCCGTTCGGCATGCGTCGAGACAACTGAGTCAGCCGGCGGGCGCCGAGTTTTCAAAGCACTCGGGACCGTCCCCTCTCCCTTCAGGGAGAGGGTTAGGGAGAGGGCGTACCCAGGCACCGAAGCCGCATATCAGCGCTCGTAAAGCTCCAACGGCAACTCATCCGGATCTGCGAAGAAGGTGAACCGCTTGCCGGTCAGCTCATCCTCGCGAATCGGCTCGCATGTCACGCCATGGCTCTTCAGATGCGCCACGGCTGCGTCCAGGTCATCCACCGCAAACGCCAGGTGCCGCAGCCCCTGCGCCTCGGGATAGGACGGCCTGGGCGGCGCGCCGGGGAAGGAGAACAGCTCCAGCTGCGTTTCGCCCAACGCCAGGTCGAGCTTCCAGGAGTCGCGCGCTTCGCGGTAGGTCTCGGCGATCACCCGCAGCCCCAACACCTGGGTGTAGAAGTGCCGGGAGCGCGGGTAATCCGAGCAGATCAGGGCGATGTGGTGGACGCTGTGCAGCAGGGCCATGGCGGCTGGTTTCCGGGAATGATCGATCGAGCCATCCTGCCAGTCATACACCAGTGGTCAATGCTGGCTGTCTGAATCTGGTGGTTGGAGTGTGGGCATTGTGCCTGCTAGCATCGCGCCGCCAACCCAAACGGTCGACAGGATGTCCCCCGTACGGCCGCACACGAAAGGAAGCAGCATGAAAAAGACCGCCCTGGCCATCGCCATTCCCCTGGCCGTCGTCGGCGTTGCCGTCGCTGGCGCCTGGTACACCGGCTCGCGCGTCGAGCAGGAAATCACCCGCGGCATCGAACAGGCCAACACCCTCCTCAAGACTGATGCCCCCGACCTGGGCATGAGCGTCTCCCTGCTCGGCGTGGAACGGGGCCTGCTGTCCAGCAACGCGCGCTACCAGGTCACCATTGCCGGCGACGAAGGCGAGGCGCCCACCACCCTGGTGTTCACCGACCGCCTGGAACACGGCCCCTTCCCGGCTTCGCGCCTGGCGGCCGGCAAGCTGGCGCCGGTCATGGCGCAGAGTCATTTCGCCCTGGAGCAGAACGAATTCACCGCACCGCTGTTCGCCGCCGCCGCAGGCAAGGCACCGATCAGCGGTGAGCTGGCCATCCATTACGACCAGCGCCAGGAAGGCGTCTTTGAGAGCGCCGCCCTGCAGTTCGCCCAGGACGGCGAGAGCCTGCGCCTATCGCCGGCCAGGATGAACTTCAGCGTGTCCGGCGACCGCAAGGACGTGCGCGCCGATGGCCAGTTGGCCGAGGCCGACCTGGTGTTCTTCGACCCGCAGAGCAGCCAACCGGTGCAGGTTGAGCTGCGCGACCTGGGCATCGCCGGCGACAAGAAGGAAAACGCCAATGGCTTCGCCCTCGGCCCCAGCTCGGTCAGCCTCAAGAGCCTGCGCGTGAAGGCCCCGGGCAGCCCGGAAGTGGAACTGCGCCAGACCGTCGGCGAGGAAGTGCTCAAGCAGGGCGAGAAGGGCCTGGACCAGACGCTGTCCTACCGCGTCGGCCAACTGCTGGTGCAGGGCCAGGAGATCGGTGGCCTGAAGCTCGACACCAGCTTGCGCAACCTCGATGAAGGTACTCTCAAGTCCCTCAAGGAAACCTACAACCAGTACGGCATGAGCAGCGTCGGCGATACCGGCGAGCTGACTCCGGAGCAGGAGGAAGCACTCAAGGGCCAGTTCCTGCGCCTGCTCGACAGCTCGCCGAAGCTGGCGCTGGACGAGCTCTCGCTGCAGACCGCCCACGGCGTGGCGAAGGTGTCCCTCGCCGTGGACCTGCGCAAGCCCGCGAAGGCTGCCCAGACCCCGGACGAGATGGCCCGCAGCGTGCTGGCATCGCTCACCGCCAACCTGAAGGTGGACAAGGCGGTGATCGGCGACGTCGTCTCGTTGCAGGCTGCCCTGGGTGGCGCAGAGGCCGGTAGCGTCGACCCGGTGGCGCTCAAGCAGCAGACCGACGCCATGACCGACCTGTTCAGCGGCATGGCGCTGCAATCGGAGTGGGCGGTGCTCGATGGCAACAGCCTGAGCAGCTCGCTGGCCTACGCCGACGACAAGGTGAAGTTCAACGGCAAGGACATGACCACGGAGGAGTTCGTCGCCTTTGCCATGGGCTCGGCGCAGGGGCTGGGCCTGGGCGCTGGCGCCGATGAAGGGGCGGTAGAGCAAGCGGTGGAATGAGCCTCGCCTGAAATGAAAAAGCCCGGCTTTCGCCGGGCTTTTTTCTGGGTGTGGACTTTGATTTTGTAGGAGCGAGCTTGCTCGCGAACAGGTTCACCGGCAGCGCTGGCGCTGGGCGGGTTCGCGAGCAAGCTCGCTCTCACAGAAAAGCAGTCCTCAGCACGATCGTAGGATGGCGTGGAGCCGAATAGCAGTCCTCAGCGGGCGTTACGCACGCCTTCAGCCAGTTCGCGGCACAGGCCGAGCACGCCTTGCACCGCGTCGGCGGAGCTTTCCGCGTTGGCGATCTTGTCCACCAGCGCCGAGCCCACCACCACGCCATCGGCCAGGCGGGCGATGCTCGCCGCGTGTTCCGGGGTGCGGATGCCGAAGCCGATGGAGACCGGCAGGTCGGTGTGGCGGCGCAGACGCGCCACGGCCTGCTCGACGTGCTCCAGGGTCGCAGCGCCGGCGCCGGTCACGCCGGCCACCGAGACGTAGTAGACGAAGCCCGAGCTGCCGTTGAGCACGGTCGGCAGGCGCTTGTCATCGGTGGTCGGGGTGGTCAGGCGGATGAAGTCCAGGCCGGCGGCCTGGGCCGGGTCGCACAGGTCTTCGTTGTGCTCGGGCGGCAGGTCTACCACGATCAGGCCGTCGACGCCGGCCTCCTTGGCGTCGGCGATGAACTTGTCCACACCGTAGTAGTGGATCGGGTTGAAGTAGCCCATCAGCACCAGCGGCGTGGTGCTGTCGTCCTGGCGGAATTCGCGGACCATCTTCAGCGTCTTGGCCAGGTTCTGGCCGTTGCCCAGGGCGCGGATGTTCGCCAGCTGGATCGCCGGGCCGTCGGCCATCGGATCGGTGAACGGCATGCCCAGCTCGATCACGTCGGCGCCGGCGGCCGGCAGGCCCTTGAGGATGTCCAGCGAGGTGGAGTAACCCGGGTCGCCGGCGGTGATGAAGGTCACCAGGGCGGCGCGGTTCTGCTGTTTCAGTTCGGCGAAGCGGGTCTGCAGGCGGCTCATGCTTTCTGCTCCTGTTGCATGTGGTGCATGACGGTCTGCATGTCCTTGTCGCCACGACCGGACAGGTTCACCACCATGATGTGGTCCTTGGGCAGGTTCGGCGCGCGCTTGAAGACTTCGGCCAGCGCGTGGGAGGACTCCAGCGCGGGGATGATGCCTTCCAGGCGGCAGCAGGTGTGGAAGGCTTCCAGCGCCTCATGGTCGGTGATCGAGGTGTACTCGACGCGGCCGATGTCGTGCAGCCACGCGTGCTCCGGGCCGATGCCGGGGTAGTCCAGGCCGGCGGAGATGGAGTGCGCGTCGATGATCTGGCCGTCCTCGTCCTGCAGCAGGAAGGTGCGGTTGCCGTGCAGCACGCCCGGTACGCCGCCGTTCAGGCTGGCCGCGTGCTTGCCGGTCTCGATGCCGTGGCCGGCGGCTTCGACGCCGACGATCTTGACGCTGGCGTCATCGAGGAAGGGGTGGAACAGGCCCATGGCGTTGGAACCGCCGCCGATGCAGGCGACGAGCGAGTCGGGCAGGCGCCCTTCCTTCTCGGCCAGCTGCTCGCGGGTTTCCTTGCCGATCACCGCCTGGAAGTCGCGGACCATTGCCGGGTACGGGTGCGGGCCGGCCACGGTGCCGATCAGGTAGAAGGTGCTCTCGACGTTGGTCACCCAGTCGCGCAGGGCTTCGTTCATCGCGTCCTTCAGGGTGCCGGTGCCGGCGGTGACCGGGATCACCTCGGCGCCCAGCAGCTTCATGCGGAACACGTTGGCCTGCTGGCGATCGATGTCGGTGGTGCCCATGTAGATCACGCACTGCAGGCCGAAGCGCGCGGCCACGGTGGCAGTGGCCACGCCGTGCATGCCGGCGCCGGTCTCGGCGATGATGCGCTGCTTGCCCATGCGCTTGGCCAGGAGGATCTGGCCGATGCAGTTGTTGATCTTGTGCGCGCCGGTGTGGTTCAGCTCTTCGCGCTTCAGGTAGATCTTCGCGCCGCCGCAGTGCTCGGTCAGGCGCTCGGCGAAGTACAGCGGGCTCGGGCGGCCGACGTAGTCGCGCTGGAAGTAGGCCAGTTCCTTCTGGAACTGCGGATCGTCCTTGGCCTTCTCGTATTCGCGGGCCAGGTCGTGGATCAGCGGCATCAGGGTTTCGGCGACGTACTGGCCGCCGAAGCTGCCGAACAGGCCCTTGGCGTCGGGACCGTTGCGCAGTGTGGACATGGGATCACTCCTGGATCGTGTCTCTTTCTGAGACATTGTGCCTGGGCTTCCCCTCTCCCCAGCCCTCTCCCTGAAGGGAGAGGGAGCTGTATGTGCCGGCTGATATCGAAGTTTCATCCTGCGCCGGACGGGTCCCCTCTCCCGCTTGCGGGAGAGGGTTAGGGAGAGGGGCTCTATTCTTGTAGGAGCGGGCCGTGCCCGCGATACACCTACGAAAGTTGGCTCAGGATACGGCTGTGTGATGACTGGGAAAAGCGATAAGATTGCTTCAACCTGTCAGAAAAACTCACGGATTGATCGCCATGAGCCGAGACCTTCCCCCGCTCAATGCCCTGCGCGCCTTCGAGGCCGCGGCGCGTCTGCGCGGCGTGAGCCCAGCGGCGGACGAGCTCAGCGTCACCCACGGCGCGGTGAGCCGGCAGATCCGTCAGTTGGAGGAGGACCTGGGCGTCACCCTGTTCGTCAAGGACGGGCGCGGCGTAAAACTCACCGATGCCGGCCAGCGCCTGAGCGAAGTCGCCAGCGATTCCTTCGAACGCCTGCGCAGCGTCTGCTCCGAGCTGCGCCGCCAGGCCGACGGCAACGCGCCCTTCGTGCTCGGCTGTCCGGGCAGCCTGCTCGCCCGCTGGTTCATCCCGCGTCTGGACCGGCTGAACCGCGACCTGCCCGGCCTGCGCCTGCAACTGTCGGCCAGCGAGGGCGAGATCGACCCGCGCCGCGCCGGTCTCGATGCCACCCTGCACTTCGCCGAGCCGCCGTGGCCGGCGGACATGCAGGTGCACGAACTGGCGGTGGAGCGCGTCGGTCCGGTGCTCAGCCCGCGTTACTCGCGCTTCGCCGAACTCTGCGCGGCGCCGGCCACCGCGCTGATGGACGAGTCTCTGCTGTACACCACCTCGCGCCCGCAGGCCTGGCCGGCGTGGGCGACCAACAGTGGCCTGGACGCCGGCGCCTTGCGCCTCGGGCAGGGTTTCGAACACCTCTACTACCTGCTGGAAGCGGCGGTGGCCGGCCTGGGCGTGGCCATCGCGCCGCAGCAGGTGGTGGCCGACGATCTCGCCGCCGGTCGCCTGGCTGCGCCCTGGGGCTTCGTCGAAACCCGCGCGCGGCTGGCGCTCTGGGTGCCCGCGCGGCTACCCGACCGGCGCGCGGTGCTGCTGGCGGACTGGCTGCGCGGCGAACTGAAAGTCTGAGCGAGTCTGCGGCTTGCGCCGTTTGCCCTGAGTCCACCCCTCTACTAGTGTCCTAGGAAGGCGCTGGCACTCTGCCTGTGCCGCGCGGCGGATACAGGAGAGCGGACATGTCGAATCATCACACCTACAAGAAGATCGAACTGGTTGGATCCTCGCGCACCAGCATCGAGGACGCCATCAACAACGCCTTGGCAGAGGCGGCCAAGAGTATCGACTTCCTGGAGTGGTTCGAGGTGGTCGACACCCGCGGGCACATCGAGAACGGCGCGGTGGGTCACTATCAGGTGACCATTAAGGTGGGCTTCCGGATCGCCAACAGCTGAGGGCAGTCGGGAAGCCGCGACTGACCCTCCGACTTTTGTCATGCGTGTCTGCGATGCTCGCAGCGCGTCTTGAGCGGTGCACCGGGTTTGCCCGGCTTTCGGCCCGGCTGGGCCTTTTTCTTTGAATGGCGAGGGAGCGTTAACGATGAAGAAGTTTCTGTTGGCCGTGGGGGTCTTCGCACTGGCGGGTAATGTCCTGGCCGCCGGCAAACCGTGCGAGGAGCTGAAATCGGAGATCGACGCGAAGCTCAAAGCCAAGGGCGTCACCTCCTACACGCTGGAGATCGTCGACAAGGGCTCTGCTACCGACAAGAAGGTCGTGGGCACCTGCGATGGCGGCACGAAGGAAATCGTCTACTCGAAGTAAACCCTGCGCAGTGGATGAACTGGCCGGGAGCCCGCATGGGCCCCGGCCTTTTTCTTGGCTGCCCGCCCGGCACTCTGTCGCCCGGCGGTGGTCCACCGTTAGGATAGAGTGCCCCGCGTGGGGGTATGACGAGGGATTGCGATGACGATGAAATGGGCCGTGGCGACAAGCGTGGCGTTGCTGCTGGTGACGCCGGCGAGCTGGGCGGTGCCCAAGTCGTGCGAAGAGCTCAAGGCGGAGATCGAGACCAAGATCCAGGCCGCCGGGGTGACCTCCTACACCCTGGAGATCGTGGACAAATCCGAGGTGAAGGATCCGAGCATGGTGGTCGGCAGCTGCGACGGCGGGAAGCGGCGGATCATCTACCAGAAGAACGACAGCTGACGAACGCCGGATTGTTCTTCTGAGTAGGAGCGAGCTTGCTCGCGAACAGGATTGGCCGGCCACGCAAGCACTGGGCGGGGTTCGCGAGCAAGCTCGCTCCTACAGGTGTATCGGCGCGGGGAATTGCCCCTCACCCCAGCCCTCTCCCAAGGGGAGAGGGAGCCGTTCGTGCCGGCTGGAGCTGTGGTTTCAACCTGCGCCGACCAGTCCCCTCTCCCGTCGGGAGAGGGTTAGGGTGAGGGAAAATAGTCGGCACGCGATGTCCCCGCGATCCATCCGTTCGGCGCCTAGAACGGCCCGCAGCTCACCGCTCCCTGGAAGTCCGTCTTCGCCACCAGCGTTCCGCTGGCATCGGTCAGCAGCGCCAGGGCGCTGCGCAGCTGCGGGCGCAGTTCCAGGCGGTAGCGCTGGCCCGCGGCGAAGCCGTCGTAGGTCACCTTGACCCGGCAGGTCAGCTCCGAGGGCTCGCTGTTCATGCCCATGCCGCCGCCGGCGGGGACTTCGTACTGGAAGCGCACCACCAGGTCGTGGCGGCCGGGCGTCACCTGGAAATAGCGCCCGTCGTTGACCGACTTGCCGTCCAGTCGCTCGGCCATCAGCGTCTTGCCGGGCGTGGTGTAGAGATCGACCCAGGCCAGCTGCGGGTCGTGGGCGGGCAGCGGGCCGGCGCAGGCCCCCAGCAGGGCGAGGGCGAAGAGCAGACACAGGCGCATGACGGTTCACCGTGGCGAAGGAACGATGGCCACAGCATAACCCCGTGCCGGCTCGGCGAGGGTCAGGCGCGATCGCAACCGCGCTCGCGGCCCCGGGCGATTTCGTTGGATTGCGCGTCATACAGCTTGGCCCAGGGGCGGAAGCCGATGCTGCCGGTTTCCAGGCGATAACGCTGGCCGGCGGCGAAGTCCTTGTACTTCACCGTCATCTCGCAGTCGCGCCAGAGCGCTTCGTCCACCGGGCCGATATCCACCGGTTCGACCTGGAACTGGAAGCGCACGCGCAGCTCGTGCTGCCCCGGATCGACCTCGAAGTAGCGCGAGCTGGGCCACTCCTTTTCGTCGACTTTCGTCGCCGCGAGGTCGCTTTTACTGTTGGTGTCCAGGTCGATCCAGGCGCGGTTCGGGTCGGGCTGAGGCAGCAGCAGGGAACAGCCGCTCAGGGCGAGCAGGCTGATGACAGTGAGAACGGCGCGCATCGGGGGGGACTCCTGGGTAGGTTACGTCGTGCCAGCGGGCGGACCAGGCGCTGTGCTATGTTCCGCGCATGCCCTTCCGCCTTCTTATCCCGACACTCGACCGTCGCCTGTGCCGCTGGGTTCCCTGCCTGGCGATCTGGGCGCTGAGCGGTTGTTCCACGGTGAGTTATTATGGGCAGCTGGCCGATGGGCAGCTGCGCCTTCTGGCCGCCCGCGAACCGGTCACCGAGGTCGTTGCCGACCCCTCCCGCGATCCCGTGCTGCGCCGGCGCCTGGAACAGTCCCAGGAGGCGCGCGCCTTCGCCAGCGCCGCGCTGGGCCTGCCGGATAACCAGAGCTATCGCCTTTACGCCGATATCCACAGGCCCAACGTGGTGTGGAACGTCTTCGCCACCCCGGAGCTGTCGCTGCGGCCGGTGACCCACTGCTTCCCCATCGCCGGCTGCGTGGCCTACCGCGGTTACTATGGCGAGGCTGGCGCGCAGGGCGAGGCGACGCGGCTGCAGGAACAGGGGATGGACGTCTACGTCGGCGGCGTCGAGGCCTACTCGACCCTCGGCTGGTTCAACGACCCGATCCTCAGCAGCATGCTGCGCTGGGGCGACCAACGCCTGGCCGAGACCATCTTCCACGAGCTGGCGCACCAGAAGTTCTACCTGCCGGGCGACACCGCCTTCAACGAATCCTTCGCCTCCTTCGTCGAGGCCGAGGGTGGCCGCCGCTGGCGTGCCGCGCGTGGTCTGGCGGACGAGTCGCCGCAACTGGAAGCGCAGCGCAAGCGCTTCACCCAGCTGGTGCTCGATACCCGCAAGCGCCTGCACACGCTCTACGCCAGCCCGCGCAGCGACGCCGAGAAGCGCGCCGGCAAGGCGGCGGAATTCGAGCGCCTGCGCCACGAGTACCGCGAGCTGTGTGATCACGAATGGGGCGGCAAGGCGCCATTCGACAACTGGGTCAACGGCCCGCTGAACAACGCCAAGCTGCTGCCCTTTGGGCTCTACGACCAGTGGGTGCCCGCCTTCGCCGCGCTGTTCGCCCAGGTGGGCGGCAACTGGCCGGCGTTCTATGCGCGGGTGGAAAAGCTCGGGGCGATGCCGCCGGCGCAGCGCACGGCAGCGCTGGAGAGGCTGCTGGCGGGGCAGCGGGTGGCGTTCTGACGCCGCCGCCGCTTTTCGTAGGAGCGAGCTCGCTCGCGAACGGACTGCCCGGCAGCTCCAGTGTTGGGCGGTTCGCGAGCAAGCTCGCTCCTACAGGCCGCCGCCGGCGTCGATTTCGGTCATCGTTCCCACGGAGTCACTCCGCCCGATCGGGACTGTGCAGCGGCAAATCCAGCTGCACCCGTCGACGCAGCCAGGGGCTGGGCCGGTAGCGCGCTTCGCCGTAGCAGGCCTGCAGACCCTGGAGGATGGTGAGGATGCGCGCCGCGCCGTAGTGTTCGCCGAAGGCCAGCGGGCCGAAGGGATAACCCAGCGCCAGTTGCACCGCGCGGTCCAGCGTCACCGGCGTGGCGATGCCGCGCTGGGCAATCTCGCAGCCCAGGTTGACGATGCTGGCGACCACCCGCTGGCTGATGAAACCGGGTGAATCATTGATCACTTCCACCGGCACGCCGTCGCTGCCCAGCGCCTGCCGGGCCTGGATCTCCAGTTTCGGATCGAGGGCGGGCTGGCGCATCAGTACGCGGCGGCGGTCCAGGTCGGTGAAGGTTTCCAGCGCCAGGCTGCGCTCGGGCGGCAGGCCCAGGGCGTCGATGCAGGTGGCGGCGTCCGTCCCCAGCGGGGTGACCAGGCAGATGGCCCGGGACGAAGGCGCTTCACTGGTTTCCAGTACCACGCCGCCGAGGGTGAGGATCGCGGCGATGCGGTGGCGCAGCTCCGGGTCTTGGCTGTCGAGCCAGTACGGACGGTTCAGCAGCACCGGCTCGGGTTGTACCTCCACCTCGTGCAGCGGCTGGCCATCGCGGTAGCGGTAGAAGCCCTCGCCGGTCTTGCGCCCGAGCAGTCCGCCGGCCACGCGCTGGGCCGCCAGCGGTGACGGCGTGTAGCGCGGGTCCTGGTAGAACTGCTGGTACAGCGACTCCATCACCGCATGGGAGATATCCAGGCCGGTCAGGTCGAACAGCTCGAACGGACCCATGCGGAAACCCGCGCCGTCGCGCAGGATGCGGTCGACCTGCGCCGGGGTGGCGATGCCTTCGCCGAGGATGCGCAGCGCCTCGGTGCTGAAGGCGCGGCCGGCGTGGTTGACGATGAAGCCGGGGCTGTCCGGCGACACCGCCGGGAAGTGCCCGGCCTGCTCGGCCAGGCGGCTCAGGCGGCGCACCACGGACTCCTGGGTGCGCTGGCCGCGAACCACTTCGACGATGCGCATCAAAGGCACCGGGTTGAAGAAGTGGAAGCCGGCGACCCGTTCCGGATGCTGGCAGCGGGCGGCGATGCGGGTGACCGACAGCGACGAGGTGTTGCTCGCCAGCACGGCGTCGGGCGCCACGCGTTTTTCCAGTTCGGCGAGCAGCGCCTGCTTGGCGCCAAGGTCCTCGATGATGGCTTCGATCAGCAGGTCGCAGTCGGCCAGCTCGTCCAGGCTGTGGGTCGGCAACAGGCGCTGCAGGGTCCCGGCCAGCGCCTCGGGGCTGAGCTTGCCCTTGGCTACCGAGCGTTCCAGCAGCTCGCGGTTGAAGGCCAGCGCCTGCTCCACGGTCTGCGGATTGCTGTCGTACAGGCGCACCGGCAGGCCGGCCGTGGCGAACAGTTGGGCGATGCCACGGCCCATGGCGCCAGCGCCGATCACGCCGATGCGGTTGAAGGACTCGGTCATGCTGCGAATCTCGTCGTGCGAACCTGCTTCAACCATAGACGCTTCGGTCATGCGTTGGTCCCTTTGGCCAGTTCGAGATCGCGCAATTGGCGGCGTAGCAGTTTGCCGACGCTGGTCTTGGGCAGCTCGTCGAGCACCTCGACGAAGCTCGGCACCTTGTAGCCGGTGAGGTGCTCGCGGCAGTGGGCGATGATCGCTGCCGTATCCAGCGCGGGGTCGCGCAGGCTGACGAACAGCTTCACCGCCTCGCCCTTGCGCTCGTCCGGCACGCCGATGGCCACGCACTCGCGCACGCCGGGGTGGCGCATCACCGCGTCTTCCACTTCGTTGGGAAACACGTTGAAGCCCGAGACCAGGATCATGTCCTTCTTGCGGTCGACGATCTTCAGCATGCCGTTGGCGTCCACTTCGGCGATGTCGCCGGTTTTCAGCCAGCCATCCTCGGTCAGCACCTGGGCGCTCTCCTCCGGGCGCCGCCAGTAGCCCTGCATTACCTGCGGGCCGCGTAGCCACAGCTCGCCGGGCTGGTCGGGGCCGGTGTCGGCTCCCTCCTCGTCCACGGTGCGCAGCTCGGTGTCCACCAGCGCCTGGCCGACGTAGCCCTCGCGATACGGGCTCAGCAAGGTGCCGGTGGAGACCACCGGCGAGGCCTCGGTCAGTCCGAAGCCTTCACGCACCGGCGCGCCGGTCAGCGCTTCCCAGCGCCGGCCCACTTCGCGGTTCAGCGGCGCGCCGCCGGAGGTCACCCATTTCAGGTGGCTGAAGTCGATGCCGGCGAAATCCGGGTGGTTCATCAGGCCGACGAACAGGGTGTTGATCCCGCTCATCAGGGTGAAGGGATAGCGGCGCATGGCGGTGAGGATTTCATCCAGGTTGCGGCCATCGCGGATGAACACCGTGTGCAGGCCCATGCCCACCGAGGACAGGCAATTCGTGGCGAAGGCCATGATGTGGTAGAGCGGCAGCGGCGCGATGCGCACGTCGCTGGCCGGGTCCAGCAGACCCGGTCGCATGAACAGTTCGAGGGTCTGGATGACGTTGGCGATCAGGCTGCGATGACTGAGCATCGCGCCCTTGGAGACACCCGTGGTGCCGCCGGTGTATTGCAGCAGCGCGAGGCGGTCGAGGCCCGGCTCGGCGTCTACCGGCGGCGCCCCGGCGCCCAGGCGCAGGGCCTGCTGGAAGCGCACGCAGTCGGCGTCTTCGCAATCGAATTGCGGGCGCTCGATGTCGTCGATCGAGGTCAGTAGAACCTGCCGCACCTCACTGTGCGCCTGCACGCCGCGCAACAGTGGTAGCAGGCGATCGAGCAGCAGGATGGCGCTGGCGCCGGAGTCGGCCAGTTGGTGGCGCAACTCGCCGGCGGTGTACTGCGGATTGGTGTTCACCAGCACCACGCCGGCCTTCAGCGCGCCGAAGGTGGCGATGGGGTACTGCAGGGAGTTGGGCAGCATCAGCGCCAGACGCTCGCCTGGTTGCAGGCCGGCGTGGTGGCGCAGGTAACGGGCGAAGGCGTCGGCCTGGCGCTCCAGCTCGGCGAAGCTCAGGTGGCTGTCGCCGCAGGAGAACGCGGAGCGTTCGGGGAAATCGCGACAGGCATCGCGCAACAGGTCGTGGAGATTCTGGTAACCGTGGCGGGCAATCTCGTTGGCCACGTATCCGGTTGCAATGGCAGGCATCGACTTCTCCGTTTCTTCGCTTCGATTGGCTCTGAGCTTTGAATTGTTGTTCTGCACAGCGAAACATCGTGTCGAAATCGATGGTATGCGATAGGCTTCCCCGGTGCAACGAGCACATTCGGACCGCTGCGGGGCGAGGGGCCGATCTGCTATCGTTCGCCCGCGCCGCCAGCGGCGCCCGTCATCCAGATTCCCCCGCCGAGGCCCCATGAGCGACGACGTCGAAGTCAGCAGCAACCCCAAGGACCGCAAGTTCGTCGAGGCCCTCGCCCGCGGGCTGGACGTGCTGCGCGCCTTCACCCACGGCTCGGTGGTGCTCGGCAACCAGGAAATCGCGCGGATCACCGGGCTGCCCAAGCCCACCGTGTCGCGCATGACCTACACCCTGACCAAGCTCGGCTACCTCTGCTACTCGCAGCAGCACGAGAAGTACCAGCTGGATTCCGGCGTGCTGGCGCTGGGGTATGCCTACGTTTCCAACCTGCGCGTGCGCCAGCTGGCCAAGCCGTACATGGATGCCTTTGCGCGACGCACCAACACCACGGTCGGCCTGACCTGCCGCGACTGGCTGTCGATGATCTACGTGGAGAACTGCCGCCCGCCGGAGGCGACTTCCCTGCGCATGGACGCTGGCGTGCGTCTGCCGCTGGCGACCACTGCCGCGGGTCGCGCCTACCTGGCGGCGACGCCGGAGCAGGAGCGCGAGCATCTGCTGTCGGCCTTGCAGGAGCGCCATGAAGGCGACTGGTCTGCAATGCGTGCTTCGCTGGAGGCGTCCTTCGAGGAATACCGCGAGCATGGGTTCTGCCTGTCCCTGGGCGACTGGGACCGGAATGTGCGCGCCGCTGGCGTGCCGCTGCGCCTGGCCGACGGTGGGCTGATGGCGCTGACTTGCGGGGCGCCGTCGTTCCAGTTGAGCGAAGAGACCCTGCGTGGGTCGCTGGCCCATGAGCTGGAGATGCTGGCGCGGGATATCGAGAGCCTCGGGGCCTGATTTTCTCCACGATGCTTTTCGTGTAGGAGTCTCTGCGCCGCTTCGACGTGTGCAGAGAGATTGTATTTCGCCCCCTCGGGCGACCTCCTTTGGCAAACGACCCAAAGGAGGCAAAGGTCTTGCCCCTTCATCCGGTTTTTCGCTTATGCGAAAAATTCCCTCGTCGAAGCAAAGTTTCAGGGGCACGCCACGACGGGCCATCCCTGGCCCATCATGGCTCTCGCGACATCCATGTCGCTCAACCCCTGAAACTCCACTTCAACGAGGCCTCCTGAAAGGGGCGGTCCGGAGTGCGCGCATGTTTCTCTGGAAGCCTTCCAGAGCACGGGCCAGAACCCGAACCGAGGCGCAGGGCATGCTTTCCTGTAGGAGCGAGCTTGCTCGCGAACCACCCCAGTGCCCAAGTCGCCAGCAGATATGTTCGCGAGCAAGCTCGCTCCTACAAGGGCAGGTGGATGCGTTACGCCACCTCCATCAACCCCGCATACACCTTCAAATGATGATCATCGTCACCCAGCTGATGGCTGAGCATCACCAGCCGCTTGGCATGGTGCGCGAGCACATATTCCCAGGTCATGCCGATGCCGCCGTGCAGCTGGATCGCCTGCTCGGCCACGTAGCGCGCCGCGCGGGTGACGATGAATTTGGCGGCTGCCAGGGTGCGGCTGCGCTCGGCGCTGTCGGGTTGGTCGGCGACGCAGGCGGCGAGGATGGCCATGCTGGTGGCCTGTTCCAGCTCGCTGCGCATGTCCACCATGCGGTGCTGCAGCACCTGGAACTTGCCGATCGGAATGCCGAACTGCTTGCGCGTCTTCAGGTAGTCCAGGGTCAGTGCGCAGGCTTCCTGCAGGCTGCCGAGGGCTTCGGCGCACTGCGCGGCGATGGCGCGGCCCTGTTGGTAACGCAGCGCCGGCAGCGCTTCGCCGGGTGTGCCGACGGCTTCACCAACGGCACCGTCGAGGAACAGCTCGCAGGCGCGCTGGCCGTCCACCGTCGGGTAGTCGCGGCGACTGACGCCGGTCTGCTGCGGGTCGACCAGGAACAGGCCGATGCCTGCTTCGTCCCGCGCATTGCCGGCGACTCGCGCCGAAACGAGGATCGCCGTGGCGCTCTGCCCGCCGATCACCACTGCCTTGCGGCCGCTCAGTTTCCAGCCGTCGCCGGCCTGCTCCGCGCGGGTCTGCACGTCGTGCAGCTGGTAGTGGCTCTGCGGCTCTTCCAGGGCCACCGCCAGCTGCGCCTCGGCGCTGGCGATGCGCGGCAGCCAGTGGTCCTTCTGCACGTCGCTGCCCAACTGGGCGATCAGGCCCCCAGCGTGCACCACCGATTGCAGGTAGGGCTCCAGGCACAGACCGCGGCCCAGTTCGGTGAGCACCAGCAGGCTTTCCACGCCGC
This sequence comes from Pseudomonas macauensis, assembly GCF_047902425.1. Lineage (NCBI taxonomy): Bacteria > Pseudomonadati > Pseudomonadota > Gammaproteobacteria > Pseudomonadales > Pseudomonadaceae > Pseudomonas > Pseudomonas macauensis. Next base: position 64,003 of record NZ_CP138377.1, read on the forward strand.
CGCCGAAGCCACCGTGGCTTTCCGGCAGCGACACCGAGGTCAGCCCCAGCTCGCCGAGCTGGCGCCAGAACTCGGCGCTATAGCCCAGCTCGCTCTTGCTGAACCCCTCACGCTTGTCGAACGGGTAGGCGTCGCGGACCAGGCGGGCCGCGGTGTCCTGCAGCATCTGCTGCTCTTCGCTCAATTTGAAGTCCATGGTCAGCCCCTCACAGCTCGAGAATCATCTTGGAGACGATGTTCTTCTGGATTTCGTTGGAGCCGCCGAAGATCGACAGCTTGCGCAGGTTGAAGTACTGGCTGGCCGGTGCCGCCGAGTAGTCCGCGTGCAACGGCTCGGCGCCCAGCTCGAATTCGTCCTCGATGAAGGGCAGCGCATAGGGGCCGAGGACCTTGCGCAGCAGGTGGCTGACGGCCTGGCGTATCTCGGTGCCCTTCACCTTAAGGATCGAGCTCTCCGCGCCCGGCACGCCGCCTTCGCGGGCGGCGGCGAGGATGCGCAGCGTGCTCATCTCGATGGCCATCAGCTGCATTTCCACTTCCGCTACCTGGGCGCGGAACAGCGGGTCTTCGAGCATCGGCTTGCCCTCGCATAGCTCTCGGCCGGCCACGCGTTTCAGGTGCGCGAGCACCGCCTTGGACGCGCCGATGCCGGCGAGGCCCGTGCGCTCATAGGTCAGCAGGTACTTGGCGCAGGTCCAGCCTTCGTTCTCGCGGCCCACCAGGTTTTCCACCGGTACGCGCACGTTGTCGAAGAACACCTCGTTGACTTCGTGCTCGCCGTCCAGGGTGATGATCGGGCGCACGGTGATGCCCGGCGTCTGCATGTCGATCAGCAGGAAGCTGATGCCGCGCTGCTGCTGCGCCTCGGGGTCGGTGCGCACCAGGCAGAAGATCCAGTCGGCGTGCTGGCCGAGGGTGGTCCAGGTCTTCTGGCCGTTCACCACGTAGTGGTCGCCGTCGCGCACGGCGCGGGTCTTCAGGCTGGCGAGGTCGGAGCCGGCGCCCGGCTCGGAGTAGCCCTGGCACCACCAGTCGGTGCCGTCGAGGATGCGCGGCAGGTAGTGCGCCTGCTGCGCGGGCGTGCCGAACCTGATGATCACCGGGGCGACCATGTTGACGCCGAAGGGGATGGTGCGCGGCGCGCCGAAGGCGGCGCATTCCTCTTCGAAGATGTGCTTCTGCACGGCGTTCCAGCCGGTGCCGCCGAACTCCTCCGGCCAGTGCGTGGCGTACCAGCCCTGCTCGGCGAGCACGCGCTGCCAGCGCTGGTGGTCGCCCTTGTTCAGGTGTTTGCCCAGGCGCACCTTGGTGGCGATGTCCTGAGGCAATTTGCTTTCGAGGAAGGCGCGGACTTCGTCGCGGAACGCCAGCTCGTCGGGGGTGAAATGGATGTCCATGGCGGGTCCTCTACAGATCGGCGAAGCGGCGGCCTTCGGCCACCAGACGTTCGAGCAGTGGCGCGGGTTGCCACCAGGCGCCGAGGCGCTGGTGGAACTCGCGGATTCGTTCGAGTACACGGGCAAGGCCGACGCTGTCGGCGTAGAACAGCGGGCCGCCGCGCCAGGCGGGGAAGCCGTAGCCGTTGAGGAAGATCACGTCGACATCGCTGGCGCGCTGGGCGATGCCTTCGTCGAGGATGTTGGCGGCCTCGTTGATCAGCGAGTAGATGCAGCGCTCGACGATCTCCTCATCCTCTACCGGCGCGCGGGTGATGCCGCGATCGGCGGCAGCCTGCTCCAGCATGGCCGGCAGCGCCGGGTTGTCCTGCGGGGCGCGCCCGCCTTCGCCGTAGAGATAGAAGCCGGCACCGGTCTTCTGCCCGAGCATGCCGGCGGCGATCAGGTGGTCGAGCACGGTGGGCAGCGTCTGGCCGGGCTTGAGGTTCGGTCGCTGCCGTGCGCGGATCGCGTGGCTGATGTCCAGGCCGGACAGATCGCGCACCGCCAGCGGCCCCATGGCCATGCCGAAGGCGCGCAGCGCGCGGTCCACCTGCGCCGGTGTGGCGCCCTCCTCCAGCAGGAATTCGGCCTGACGGCCGTACTGGAAGATCATGCGGTTGCCGACGAAGCCATCGCACACACCGACCACCACCGAGACCTTCTTCAGGCGCTTGCCCAGTTGCATGACGGTGGCCAGCACGGCATCGCTGGTGGCCTTGCCGCGCACGACTTCGAGCAGGCGCATGACGTTGGCCGGGCTGAAGAAGTGCAGGCCGACCACGTCCTGCGGACGCTGGGTGAAGGCGGCGATTTCATCGAGGTCCAGCGAGGATGTGTTGCTGGCGAGAATCGCGCCGGGTTTGCAGGCGACGTCCAACTGGTCGAAGACCTGGCGCTTCACGTCCAGGCTTTCGAACACCGCTTCGACCACCACGTCCGCATCGCCCAGCGCAGCGTAATCGAGCACGCCGCTGATCAGGCCCATGCGCCGCTCCATCTCCTCGGCGCCCAGGCTGCCACGCGCCACGCTGGCGGCGTAGGTGCTGCGGGCGCGGTCGAGGCCGCGTTGCAGGGCTTCGTCGTTCACCTCCAGCAGCTTGACCGGAATGCCGGCGTTGGCGAAGCACAGGACGATGCCGACGCCCATGGTGCCGCCACCAATCACGGCGGCGTTGTGCACCTCGCGCGGCTGGATGCCGGCCGCCAGGCCTTCGACCTTGGCTGCCTCGCGCTCGGCGAAGAAGGCGTGGATCAGCGCGGCGCGTTGCGGCGACTCCATGCATTGCTGGAACAGCGCACGCTCGCGCACCAGGCCTTCGCGCAGCGGCAATTGGCTGGCGGCTTCCACGGCGTCGATGCAGCGCTGCGGCGCAAACTGGCCGGGCAGGCGCTTCTGCACCTCGCCGCGCTTGTGGGCGATCAGCGCGGCCACGCCGGCTTGCTGCACGCGTTCATTGCGCTCGCCGGTGCGGCGCGGGCCCTTGCCGTCTGCCAGCAGGCGCTGGGCGAAGGCGAGGCCGGCTTCGATGAGGTCGCCGTCGAACAGTTCATCGAGGATGGCGTTTTCCAAGGCTTGCGGCGCGCGGATCGGCGCGCCGCTGACGATCATGTCCAAAGCCTTCTCAATGCCGGTCAGGCGCGGCAGACGCTGGGTGCCGCCCGCGCCAGGAAGCAGACCGAGCTTCACTTCCGGCAGGCCGACCTGGGCGTCGCGGCGGGCGATGCGGTAATGGCAGGACAGCGCGACTTCCAGCCCGCCACCCAGCGCGGTGCCATGGATCACGGCAACGCTGGGTTTGGTCGAACCTTCGATGATCTCGACCACTTCCGGCAGGGAAGGCGCTTGCGGCGGCTTGCCGAATTCGCGGATATCGGCGCCGGCCATGAAGGTGCGCCCGGCGCAGACCAGCACCACCGCGCGCACCTGCGGATCGGCCTCGGCCTGCTGGAAGGCGGCGAGCAGGCCCGCGCGGACGGCATGTCCGAGGGCGTTCACCGGTGGGTTGTCGACCGTGACCAGGGCAATCTCGCCCCGGCGTTCGAGCTGTACCGCTTCTGACATGCTGTGCTCCGTTTAGAGTTGTTTTAACGGAATTATGTTTCGCTGTGCAGAATACGATGCAGTTTTTTATCGATTGATTGCAAGGCTTTTCGTAGGAGCGAGCTTGCTCGCGAACGAACCCGCTGCAAGGCGATTCGCGAGCAAGCTCGCTCCTACAGGGATCTCCGTCAGGGCCTCTGCGTGCTTCCAGCGACCAGCAGGTCGCCGTGCAACTCGCAGTAGCACTCGTCGTTCCAGCCATAGTGAGGATCGCGGCAGATCGAATGTCGGACAGGGCCGGCATTGCCGGGTTTGCGCGTTTTCAAGTTGTCGCGCAAGGCCGCGTAGATCGAGCCAGGCTGCGGCCAGTCGGTGCGCACGGGGCCTTCGCCGAGCTGGTTGCCGGCGCGCAGTTCGGCCCTCAGGATGGCATCGAGTTCCGGGCAGAGCTGGGCGGTGGGTTGGCGTCTCATGGGAGTCCTTCCTGGAGAGAATCTATTGTGGCGCCGGACATTATCCGCCCTTTCCCGCACTGCATCGCCGAGTGGAAAGGTCCCTCCATTCGCCTGGTGAATAGGGTTCGGCCGGCACTCCGGACTTGGCATAGTGAAGCTCACCCTCTGCAGGAGCGCGCGCCATGAACGAGTTCGAACACCAGCTGCTGGCGGTCAACGGCATCCTGCTCAGCCTGTACAGCGCCGGCCCGGCGGATGGCAAACCGGTGTGGCTGCTGCACGGCTTTCCCGAGTCCTGGCATTCCTGGCAGCACCCGATGCGCGCCCTCGCCTCCTCCGGTTATCGCGTGTTCGTCCCGGAGATGCGCGGCTATGGCCAGACCAGCGCGCCGGATGCGGTGGACGCTTACGATCTACTGACCCTCTGCGCAGACATCCAGGGCGCGATGGATGCGCTGGGGCATTCGCGGGTGGCGATGGTCGGGCATGACTGGGGCGCGCCGGTGGCCTGGCACCTGGCGCTGTTGGAGCCGCAGCGGGTGGAGGTTCTGGCGACCCTGTCAGTACCCTTCGCCGGCCGCGCCAAGCGTCCGCCGGTGGAGATCATGCGGGAGGTGTTCGCCGGTAGGTTCTTCTACATCCTCTACTTCCAGGAGCCGGGCCGCGCCGAGGCTGAGCTGGATGCGAACATCGCCCTGAGCCTGCGCCACTTCCTCGGCGACAACGTGCACCTGGCGCCGGACCAGTCCCCCGATGGCCGCCTGTTCGATGGCCTGCCACCGCCACCGGCGCATCCCGCCTGGTGCAGCGCCGAGGATTTCCAGTACTACGTGCGCACCTTCGAGGGACGCGGCTTCCACGGCGCGTTGAACTGGTACCGCAACTTCGAGCGCAGCTGGCAACTCACCGCGCCGCTGGCGGGGCGCAAGGTCGAGCAGCCGACGCTATTCCTGATCGGCGACCGCGACCCGGTCCGCCGCTTCGAGGCGTATACCCTGCAGCGCATGCCCGAGCATGTGCCGAAGCTGGAACAGCATGTGCTGGAAAACTGCGGCCACTGGATCCAGAACCAGCAGCCGGCGCGGGTCAATGCGCTGCTGGGCGACTTCCTCGCCCGGCATTACCCAGCCTGAATCAGGCGCTGCGGCGCATGCCGATGTGCGGGATATCGTCTTCCAGGTAGACCTCGGTGACCGGAGCAAAGCCGTAGCGGCCGTAGTAGCCCTGCAGGTGCGCCTGCGCCGAGAGATAGATCGGCAGCCCCGGCCAGCGCTGGGCGATAGCCTGCAGCGCCTGCTCCATCAGTTCGTGCCCCAGGCCCTGGCCACGGCCCTGCGGGGCGATCACCACGCGGCCGATGACCACGTCGCCCTCGTGACGCTCGGGGTCCAGCAGGCGCAGGTAGCCGAGCAGTTGACCACCCTCCTCCACCATCAGGTGGCAGGTGTCGCCGATGAGGTCGAGGCCATCGACTTCCTGGTAGGGGCATTTCTGCTCGACCACGAAGACTTCGGTGCGCAGGCTGAGGATGGCGTACAGCTCTTCCTTGCTCAGGTCGCTGTGGTGCTTGCAGGTCCAGTTCCGGGCCATGCTGGGTACTCCTGTCGATGGGGGCGTCATGGTAGCGCGTCGCTCAGACCGGCGCCTGGAAGCGCAGGCGCGACGAGCCGCCGAGGTGACGGCGCAGCGCCTCGATGGCGACCTTGACCTTGGCCGGCTGCGCGTCGCGTCGCGGCGTGACCGCGTAGATGCCGAACGGCGGCAGCGTCCAGTCCGGCAGCAGGCGTTGCAGCCTGCCCTCCTCCAGCGCCTCGCACACTTCCGGTTCGGGCTGCGCGGAAACGCCCAGGCCGTCGAGGGTGAACTGGCGCAGGGCGATCATGCTGTTGGCAGCCACGCGCGGCTCCAGGCGCAGCTTGCAGAGCTCCCCGCCCGGGCCGCTGAAGTTCAGGTAGCTCTGGTGCGCCACGGTATTGAGGGCCAGCCAGTCGACGCCCTGCAGTTGCTGCGGATGGTCGATCGGCGGCAGGCGTCGCAGGTAGGACGGCGCGGCGCAGATGACGTTGTTCCACTCGGCCAGGTGACGCGCCACCAGGCTGGAGTCGGACAGGCTGCCGACGCGGATGGCGAGGTCGATGCGCTGCTCGATCAGGTCGATCTGCTCATCGTGGAAGAACAGCTGCAGGCGCAGTTGGCGGTGGTTTTCCAGCAGCGGACGCAGGGCCTCGGTGATCAGCTGGCCGGAGAAGCCCACCGGGGCGGCCAGGCGCAGTTCGCCGACCGGCGCCTCGCGCCATTCGCCCAGGCGTTGTTCGGCTTCCTCGGCGATTGCCAGCATCTGCGCGCAACTGCGGTAGAAGGCCTCACCCGCCTCGGTCAGGGTCAGCTTGCGGGTGGTGCGGTGCAGCAGCGTCACTTGGGCGTGGGCTTCGAGCTTGCGGATCTGCTGGCTGACCGCCGAGGGCGTCATGCCCAGGCTTTCGGCGGCGGCGGCCATGGAGCCGCGGGCCACCACGGTGGCGAAGACCGCCATGCCCTTGAGGTTGTCCATTGTGAAGCTCCGCTTAAGAGTGAAAGGCAAATTAGCCGGTTTTTCCCTGGATTTCCTTCGCCTAGCATGACAACTCCCGAAAAAGGAGAAGAGAACGATGCCGCTAAGCCGTGCCACTGTCGCCACCCCTGACGCCGCGCGCTACCTCAAGCGCCTGTGCAACCACTTCGCCCACAAGTTGCCGGTCGAGCTGACCGATGATCGCGGCGTGCTGCGTTTCGATTTCGGCACCTGCCGCCTGCACGCCACGCCTGACGCCTTGCTGATGGACGCCGAGGCTGCCGATGCGCAGGCGCTGGAGCGCCTGCAGAACGTGGTGGTCAGCCACCTCGATCGTTTCGCCTGGAAAGAAGGGCAATTACCGGTCGATTGGCAGGCTGCCTGACCCGCTTTCGAAAAAAGTCCGCAAAAACGAAAAAACCCGGCCTTGGCCGGGTTTTTTGTTGCCTGGAAAAAGTCAGTCGTCGCTCAGCGTGAATGACTAGCTCAGTCTTATTTGTTTGTATTTTGTTCATATCGTTTAGAAGTGAACATTAAATGACCAATTATGCATCTTACGGTTATTTGTATGATTTTCGATCAAATCGAAAAGTCAATACTTTGAAATATTTTGTAACCGTGTGGCCACTTTTACCCCAAGTTATCCACACGGTCGATGCGCAAAATCTGTACAGAACGCCCCTTTACCCGGTAGGCGGCCTGGTAGGGCCAGCGCTCGACCGGCAATTCCCGGACGCCGGGCACTTCGCTGGGCACGCCGCTGCTGCTCAGGTCGAGGTTCGCCAGCGGACGAACCTGCTCGACGATGTCCTGGATGGCCCGCAGCGCCTTCTCCGGGCCGATCAGCACGACGTAGTGGTCATAGATGGCGTCCAGGTCGCCCGCCGCCTTGTGCGTCCACTTCAGGCTCATGCCAGCCCCCACTTGGCTTCGATGACGGCGTGTTCCAGCAGGTGGCCGGCATCGGCGTCTGCCACGCCTTCATCGATGGCCGCGACGTGCCAGCTCTGGCGCTCCAGGTACTGCGCCAGGGCCTGGCGCAGGTGATACGGCCGGTCCCGGTGGGTGGCGCGGGCCAGCTGGTCCAGGGCCTGGACGAGGGCGTCATCGGCGCGGAAGGAGACAACGGTGGTCACTTTTCGTACAGTTCCGTTTACGCTGTATACAGTGTTTACAACGATAACATACGTATACGAATCAAGCACTTGGCGGGGTAGAAGTTTTTTCCCGACGGGAGCCGGAGGAGGGGGCAAAGCCCCGTCTGGCAAGGGCTGACGGGGCACTTTCGCGGCAGCGAAAGTTGGCTTCAGGCTTTGGGGATTTGCCGGGAGGAGGTGGCGGATCAGGCTTTTCCGGGCAACGGCCTGCGTCCCACACAACTACAACAGGAGCCTCCCGCCATGTTGCTCGATTACCTGATCATGCTGGTCTACGCCCTGGGCATGCTCGCCCTGGGCTGGTACGGAATGCGCAAGGCGCGCAACCAGACCGACTTCCTCGTGGCGGGGCGCCGCCTCGGCCCCGGTCTCTACCTGGGCACCATGGCGGCCGTGGTGCTGGGCGGCGCGTCCACCATCGGTACGGTGAAGCTCGGCTACCTCTACGGGCTGTCCGGCCTGTGGCTGGTGTTCATGCTGGGCCTGGGGATCATCCTCCTCAGCCTGGTGTTCTCGCGGCAGATTGCCAGGCTGAAGGTCTACACCGTCACGCAGATCCTGGAGCAGCGCTACCAGGCGTCCTCGCGACTGATCGGTGGCATCGTCATGGTGGCTTACGACCTGATGGTGGCGGTCACCGCGACCATCGCCATCGGCTCGGTGACCGAGGTGGTCTTCGAGATCCCGCGCATCCCGGCGATCCTCTGCGGTGGTGGCATCGTCATCGTCTATTCGGTGATCGGTGGCATGTGGTCGCTGACCCTCACCGACATCATCCAGTTCGTGATCAAGACCCTCGGCATCTTCGCCGTGCTGCTGCCGCTGTCGATCCACGAGGCGGGCGGCCTGTCACGCATGCAGGAAGTGCTGCCGGCGGGCTTCTTCGACCTCGGGCACATTGGCCTGGACACCATCCTCACCTACTTCCTGCTGTACTTCTTCGGCGCGCTGATCGGCCAGGACATCTGGCAGCGCGTGTTCACCGCGCGCAGCGAGAAGGTGGTGCGCTACGCCGGCCTCGGCGCTGGCATCTACTGCATGCTCTACGGCCTGGCCTGCGCGTTGATCGGGGCCGCCGCCCACGTGCTGATTCCCAACCTCGCGGTACCGGAGAACGCCTACGCCGAGATTACCCGCCAGGTGCTCGAACCCGGCCTGCGTGGATTGGTGGTCGCGGCGGCGCTGTCGGCCATCATGTCCACCGCATCGGGCTGCCTGCTGGCCGCCGCCACGGTGTTGCAGGAGGACGTCTACGCGCGCTTCCTGCGTCCCGGCGCGCCCAACGGCCTGCGCGAGAGCCGCCTGTTCACCCTCCTGATGGGCGTGGTGATGCTGGCCCTGGCGTGCCTGGTCAACGACGTCATCGGCGCCCTGAGCATTGCCTACAACCTGCTGGTCGGCGGGCTGCTGGTGCCGATCCTCGGTGCGCTGCTGTGGCGCCGCGCCTCGGCGCGCGGAGCGATCGCCAGCATCGTGGTCGGCAGCCTGGTGGTGGTCCTGTTCATGGCCATCGACGGCGTGCTCGCCAACACCCCCATCGCCTATGGCCTGCTCGCCAGCCTGGTCACCTTCGTGGTGGTCAGCCTCGCCGGCGAGCCGGCCGCCAGCCTGCAGGCACAGGCCGACTGACCCCTTCACCCATCAGGAGACCCGACATGTCCCATGACTTCCCGCAACCCCTGGACGCCGCCGAGATTCCCCGCTTCGCCGGCATCCCCAGCTTCATGCGCCTGCCGATCTTCGAGGACCCGGCACAGTTGGACATCGCGCTGCTCGGCGTGCCCTGGGATGGCGGCACCACCAACCGCGCCGGCGCCCGTCATGGTCCGCGCGAGGTGCGCAACCAGTCGAGCCTGATGCGCAAGGTGCACCACGTCAGCCACATTGCGCCCTACGACCTGGTGCGCGTCGGCGACATCGGCGATGCGCCGGTGAATCCCATCGACCTGCTGGATTCGCTCAAGCGCATCGAGGGCTTCTACCGGCGTATCCATGCCGCGGGGGCCATCCCGCTGTCGGTGGGCGGCGACCATCTGGTGACCCTGCCGATCTTCCGCGCGCTGGCCGCCGAGCGGCCCATCGGCATGGTGCATTTCGACGCCCACTCCGACACCAACGACCGCTATTTCGGCGATAACCCGTACACCCACGGCACGCCGTTCCGCCGCGCCATCGAGGAAGGGCTGCTGGACCCGAAACGTACCGTGCAGATCGGCATTCGCGGCTCGATCTATGACGCAAACGACGAAGCCTTCGCTCAGGAATGCGGCATCCGTGTGATCCACATGGAAGAGTTCGCCGACCTGGGTGTCGAGGCCACCCTCGCCGAAGTGCGCCGGGTGGTGGGGCAGGGGCCGACCTACGTCACCTTCGACGTCGACGTGCTCGATCCGGCCTTCGCGCCGGGCACCGGTACGCCGGAGATCGGTGGCATGACGACGCTGCAGGCGCAGCACATGATCCGCGGCCTGCAGGGGCTGAACCTGATCGGCGCCGATGTGGTGGAAGTCTCGCCGCCGTTCGACCAGGGCGGGGCGACCGCGCTGGTGGGCGCCACCATGATGTTCGAGCTGCTCTGCGTACTGGCCGACTCGATCGCTGCGCGCCGTTGACCGCCATGGGGGTTCACGTGGCGGCGCCCTCGGCGCTATAACGAAAGGCCTGCGCCCGCCGCCGCGAGAACTCCCATGCTGGGCAATCTTTCCGATGTCGACCTGCGCCTGCTGCGCATCTTCTGCACCATCGTCGAGGCGGGTGGCTTCACTGCCGCCCAGGTGCGCCTGAATACCAGCCTGTCGCGCTTGAGTGTGCTGGTGCGTGATCTCGAACTGCGCCTGGGCTATTCGCTGTGCCGGCGCGGCAGCAGTGGCTTCCAGCTGACCGAGGAAGGAGAGCAGCTCTATGAGGCGGCGCTCGGATTGTTCGTCGACATCGAGCGCTTTCGCGAGCAGGTGACGGGACTGGGTGGACGCGACCGCGAGGTTTTGCACCTGGGCTGCGTCGACGGCGTGCTCGGCCAGCAGTGCTGGCCGTTACCGCTGGCGATCCGGCTGTTCCGCGAGGGCAATCCGCGGGTGCGCCTGAACCTGCACACCCAACGTCCGGACGAGCTGGAAAACGCTGTGCTGGAAGAGCGCCTGCAGCTGGCCATCGGCGCCTTTCACCATCGCCTGTCCGGGCTCCGTTACCAACTGCTGTTCCGCGAGGAGCAGAACCTGTATTGCGCCCGCGAGCATCCGTTCTTCGAGCGTGCGGAAGACGAACCGTCGCTGGAGCAGATCTGCGCCGCCGAGTACGTCGGGCGCGGCTACATGGCCGAGAGCCGGCGTCCGCACGGCCTGGTGTTCAGCCACACCACCAATGCCTACAGCATGGAAGCCATCGCCAACCTGGTGTTCAGCGGTACCTTCATCGGCTACCTGCCGACCCACTACGCCAGCGAATGGGTGGCCGAGGGGCGCCTGCGGGCGATCCGTCCGGCGCAGCTGGCCTACGTCTCCGACTTCCACTGCGTGACTCGCCAAGGCGCGGAGCCGGGCGAGGCGCTGGGGGCGTTCCTCGATGCGCTGGCGCGCGCCCAGGCCGAACTGGGAAGCGGAGTGTGCGCCCCATGAGCCCTTTGCAGGCCCTGCACGAGGATGGCTTCGTCCTGCTGCGCGGCCTGCTGGATGCTGCGCAGATAGCCGAGGTGCGTAGGCTGATCGATGGCCTGCGGCCGCTCCACTGGGACTATGAGGGCCTGGTGGACCACTACAAGTGTGTGTTCAACCGCTCGCCGCTGTGGCTGCCGTATCTCGACCCGCCGGGCCTGATCGAGGTGGTGGAAGCGGCGCTGGGCGGGGATTGCCATGTGATCGGCCAGACGGCCTGGCGCTGCCATCCCGGCTTCATCGGCGCGGAGATGCATCAGGACTACCTGCCCGTCGCGCTGCCGGAACAGCTGCTGGCGTCGGGATTCGACCTGCCGATGTTCATCGCTACCGCGCAGATCTACCTCGACGACATCGACGGGGCGCTGTGCCCGACCTGGGTGATTCCCGGCAGCCATCGAGCCGGCCGCGCGCCGGCGCCCGATGAGCGCGAATGGCAGGGTAGGGCGGCCAGGCCGGTGCTCTGCCAGGCTGGCGACTGCCTGCTGTTTCGCAGTGACCTGTGGCATGCCGGCAGCCGCAACCTGAGCCAGCGCACGCGTTACCTGCTGCAAGTGCACTATGGCCGGCGGATGGTTGCGCAGAAGTTCTCGCCCTATCTGGACTGGGCTTTCAACCCGGAGGTGCTGGCGGCCTGTACGCCACGACAGCGGCGGCTGCTGGGCGACCACGAGGCCGCCGAATACGACTGAACCAGGAGGACTCCATGGCTGCTGTGCATGCCGGTGGCTGCCATTGCGGGCAGGTCCGCTACGAATGCGACGCCGAGTTGAACGACGTCGCCCATTGCCACTGCTCGATCTGCCGGCGCACCACCGGCGGCATCGTCACCACCTGGGTCACGGTGCCGCTGGGGAGTTTCCGCTGGACCGCCGGCACACCGGCCGAATACCGCTCTTCGCCGCCTTGCGTGCGCTACTTCTGTGTCAACTGCGGGGCGCAGCTGGCGCTGTTCACTGACCTCGCACCGGACACCCTGGACCTCACTACCGCGACGTTGGATGACGTGGCCGAGGTGCTGCCGAACCGGCATATCTGGGTGAAGAGCCGGCTGCCATGGATTCATCTGGATGAGCAACTGCCTGAAGAGCGTGAAGAGAAGCTCTGAGGCCAGTGGCAGGGGATTTCGCACATTGCCGCGATTCGGCCGAAGTCGCCTGGGTTCGTGTAGGGCGTATAACGTTCGACGTTATACGCCGGTTATCCTCGATTTCCGGGCGCTCCGAGCGTAGCCCTGGCACGGGGGCAGTTGCGGTGCATCGGCGTACAACCGCGAACGGTTGTACGCCCTACCGTGGAGATCCGCGCATAGGAGCGGATTTATCCGCGATACGGCTTGAGAAGCCTCAGGGCAACTCCAACCCGCCGGCCGCCTTGTGCAGCGCGCGCAGGTGCGCGCCGATCTGCTTGGTGTTGGCCTCCAGTGCCGCCAGTTCGGCGCGGCGCTCGGGCGTCAGCAGGGCGCGCACTTCGCGGTCGAGGTTGTCGCTGAGCTGACGCAGGCGCTTCTGCCGTTGCTGCGTCTGCTGCTCGAGGGTGACGGTTTCCTTCGCCTGGGGCAGTCCGTAGCCGCCGTCGAGCAGCTCTGCCGGGCGGCTGAGGAAGCCGCTGTCGTCGAGGATCTGCTGCAGCGTCTTGCCGGCGGTGGCCAGCCGGGTGTCAGCGCTCAGGTCGTCGCGGTTGCTCAGGTAGAGCTGCTTGAGTTCGTCCTGGGCCAGTAGCAGTTGGCGGCGCAGCGAGGCCTGTTCGAGCAGGAGCAGGGCGGCGCTAGCGCGCAGGTCGGCCTTGTCGAACCAGGGGCGGCGCTCGGTGGCGGGCAGCGCGAGCCAGTCTTCGACCTTGTCCTGGCGGATGTCCAGGCGCTTCTTCAGCACGTCGAACATAGCCTGGTAGCGGTCGCGGAAGGAGTCGAAGCGATAGCCCAGGCGCAGGGCTTCCTTGGGGTTGTCCAGCACGCTCGGGTCAGCGATCCCCTGGTTCTCCAGCAGGCCGAGCACGCCATAGGGGGTGATGCTGTCCATGTTCTGCAGGCTTTGCCGCTGGATGCCGCTGCGCAGCAGCTTCAGGGTCTCCACGGCGCAGTTGTTGGACAGGAAGTAGTAGTTGCCGTCGTAGCTCCAGTGGCTCTGCGCGGAGCGCTCCACCAGGCTGTTGATCTCTTCGCGGTTCAGGCGCAGCGGGATCGAGGCCAGGCTGCGCAGCTCGACCTTGGTGTATTCCTCGATCACCTGCGACAGCGGCAGCACGAAGAGTCGCGACGGATAGGCGCCGGTCAGGCCGTCCCAGCTGGAGAGCTGCAGGTCGCCGACGAAGGCGCGGTAGGAGAGCACCAGGTGCCGGTCGAGGTCCAGGCGGCAGTCCGGCCCGCGCGGGCGGCCAGGCGCGCAGACGACCAGGCGCAGCATGGTGTGCCCCCAGCGGCTGGCGATGTCGGCGTTGGCCTCGGCGATGAAGTAGTCCACCTCGTAGACGCGCTCCGGGTCGAGGTAGCCCAGCGGCTGCTGGCCGAAGTCGCGGCCGGCGTTGAGGTAGGCATAGCTGCTGGCGCAGGCGTCGTGCGGGCGCTCGCCGAAGCGTGCGGCGTAGTAGCGGTACAGCGCGGGGCGGCGGCAGGCGTAGCTCGGGTCGAGGAGGAAATACTCCATGTTCACCGCGACGTATTCGCGCGGGTTGCTCAGCTCATAGCTGTCCGGGCTGCGCAGGACGAAACGATTGTGCTGCTCGCGTTCGCCATGTTTGCCGGCGTACTGCGGCCAGCCGGCGAGGTCGAGCAGGCGCGGGTCGTCCGACAGCGTGAAGCGGCGAGCGGTCTGGCCGCGGCATTCGTCGGGCGCGCCGACACGCCCCAGGCTCTTGTCGCGCAGGGTACAGCGGCGGATGACGCGGGCTTCATCGGCGTCCCACAGGCGGGCGCGGTCGTAGACGTGGGTCAGTTCGTGGAGCAGGGCGGCCAGCAGTTCGCGGCGCAGGGTGCCGTGGGTGCGCCCGGTCTGCTGGGTAGCGGCGCTGCCGTCGGTGAGCGCGGCGAGGTAGCGGGTGCTGAGGGCGATGGCGTCGGGGCGCAGGGCGCGGCCCATGCCGTTGCTGGGCAGGTCTTCGCGCCATTGCACCTCGACCTTGCGGTCGAGGCGCTCGACGAAGGTGGCCGGCAGGGTCTGCAGGGCCTCGTCCAGCAGTTGCTGGCTGGCCTGGCGCTGGGCGCCGGTCAATCCGTCAGTGTCGAGCTCCAGGCGGAGCGAGGCTTGGCTGCTGGCGGCGACGATCAGTGCAAGGGCCGCCAGCCAGCGGCCAACCCGGAGCCTCACAGAGCGAGGATGGCTTCGGCCAGGGCCTGGTCGGAGGCCTCACGCGCCTGCGGCACGTCTTCGCGCAGCACCTTGAACGCGGCTTCCAGCTGGGCGCCGCGAATGGCGCCGTCGCTGCCGACGAAGCTGGCGGCGTCGTCACGGGCTTCCTGTACGACCTTCATGTCGCGCACGGAGGTGGTGGTGTCCGAGGTGAAGTCGATGCTGCGGGCGAAGGCGTTGGTGGTGATGTTGAACACGCGAATCACCGACTGCGCCTGGGCGCCGGAAGCGCAGGCAGCGAGCAGCAGGCCGAGGATCAGGGGGCTCTTGGGGATCGAGCAGAGGCGCATGGATGTCTCCGAAAGGGCAGCGGGAGCTGCTCACGACTTATTGGGCAAGAATCGCTTCGGCCAGTTCCCGATCATTCGCCGCGAGTGCCGGGTGCTGCTCGCGCAGCCAGTGCAACGCTGCTTCGAGACGGGCGCCGCGCAGCTCGCCACCGGTGGCGATGAACCCTGCCGCATCGTCACGAGCGCTGCGCAGCAGCTTGTTCTCGAACGGCGTGCTGGTCAGTTTGCTGGTGACATAGCTGGTCCCTACCGGGAACTGGGTCGTCTGGTCGAATGCCTGGGCAGGCAGGGTGCAGAACAACAGCGGTAGCAGGAGCAGTAGAGGGCGCATGGGCGGAGATGATCGGAAAAGCACGACCGCCAAGGCTAACGGAATGCGTGGCCGAGGGCCAGCGCGACGCGCCGGGCGGAGCGCCCGGCGCGGGGAGGCATCAGATGGTCAGGATGGCCTGTGCCAGCTGCTGGTCGTTGGCCGCCAGGGTCGGCATCTTGGTGCGGATGTGGCGCAGGGCGGCTTCCAGATGGGCACCGCGGATGTCACCTTGGCTCGCCACGAAGGTCGCGGCGTCGTCCTTGGCTTCGAGAACGATCTTGTCGTCCTTGAAGGAGTTGCTGATGTTGGAGGTGGCATCGGAGGTGGCGCCGGTGGCACGTACCGACAGGTCGGTGGTGTAGACGAAGCTGGTGGCGAAGGCGCCGGTGGCGCAGCCCAGCAGGGTGGCTGCGGCGATCAGTTGAAGGCTTTTCTTCATGGAGTGGCTCCGGATAAGGCAAAAAAGGTGGCCGGGAGGCCACTCTACTGGAGCACAGACTAGCCAAGACTGATTCGCATCACCAGAGGTCAGTGCCAGAATGGTTTCGAGATTTCGGCGACACGCTCGCTGGGGCTGATGCCGATGTCGGCCAGTTGGCGGCTGTCCAGCTCGGCCAACTGGCGGCGGGTGCGGGTGTTGTGCAGCCATTGCCGAAGAAGGCGCCAGGCATCGGTCGGTGCGGCCAGGTGCGGGGCGGGCAGGGTGCGTTCCATGGCGATGTCCTCCAGCTGTGTGGGAAGCGAGCGGCCTTGGAGGTCATGATTTCGTACCGGGGGTCTGACTCTCCAGTCACAGCGGAGGACGATTGTTCTGGGTCAGTTCCAGGAAGTTCGCAACTGTATTGCTCTGTTATCGCGCCATCTGTACTCGCGGCGGAAAGGCTCTTGCCAGCGAGCCGAAGAACTGGTGCTATGCACCCCTTCCTTAGAAATTCGCAGTGGCGGCAACGGCTGCATCGATAATAAGAACCGCGCAGGAGCGGGGCCTGCGGTTGCATCATGATGGATACGCTCATTCTCATTGGCTCGAAGATCAGCCAGGACACCATCCACAGCTCGCTGGGCAAGCCGGAGTACAGTTACTACTTCCTGCTCAAGGAGTTCCTCCCGGCCCTGCGCCAGATCGGGACTGTCGTCGAAGTCCGTTGTCTGGATGAAGTCGAAAGCCTTTATGAGCACCATCGTGCTTCCCGTCCTGTGGTGTTCATCAGCGTCAGCCCGCCACAACAGACGCCGCTGGGGCTGAGCTGCCCCACCATCCCGCTGTTCGCCTGGGAGTTCGACAGCCTGCCCAATGTGGCCTGGGAGGGCGACCCGCGCAACGATTGGGGACATGTCTTCGAGCAGGTGCAAGGCGCCATTGCTACCAGCCGCGAGGCCGCTGCCCTGGTGTCCTCCGCCCATCACGGCCTGCCGGTTCTGGCCGTGCCGGCGCCGATCTGGGAGCGTTTCGGCGTGCCTGCCGACTCCGCCTGTCGACCAGGGCGTGGTGAGCGGAGAGTTCCGTTCAACGGCGTGGTGATCGACAGTCCGCTGCTGGGCTTGAGTGCCGACGGCCTGGTGCGGCGCCCTGAGGTCGCAGCATCGGTACCGCCCACATCAGAGTCGCAGCCGGCAAAGCCTTCGCGTTGGCAACAACGGGTGCAGGTGACCCGCGCGCTCTTCGAAGGTTGGAAGCGGGAAGTGCTTGGCGCCAAGTCGGAGCCAGTCTCCGTGGCGGCCGAGTCGGAAGCCCGAGAGATCAGCCTGTGCGGTGTGGTGTACACCACCGTGCTCAACCCCGCCGACGGTCGCAAGAACTGGATCGATCTGATCACCGCCTTCTGCTGGGCGTTCCGTGATACGCCCGATGCGGTGCTGCTGGTGAAGATGACCCATCACGACCTGGAGTATTACCGGGTGGTGCTGATGACCTTGCTTTCCCGCCTGGCACCCTTCGCCTGCCGCGTCGTGGTGTTGCACGGATTTCTCGAGGACGCGCAGTACCAGGCCATGGTCGCGGCCACCGACTACTACGTGAACGCGTCGTCCTGTGAGGGGTTGTGCCTGCCGCTGATGGAGTTCCTCTGTGCCGGTAAGCCGGCATTGGCCCCGAACCACACGGCGATGTCTGACTATCTGGATGAGCGCATGGGTTTCATCCTCGATGGAGCGCTAGAGCCCACCTGCTGGCCCCATGACCCTACCGGAATGCTGGTGACGCACCGGCACCGGCTCAACTGGGAGTCGCTGATGCAGGCCTTCCGCGACAGTTACGCGCTGGCGAACGAAGATCCGCAGGCATATGAGCGCATGTCTCGGGCGGCCCGCCTGCGGATGCAGAGTTTCTGCTCGATGGAGACGGTGGCCGATGCGCTGCAGGTCTTCCTTGCAGAGGTGTTGGGCATTTCTCGCCGAGCGCCGGAGCCAGTTCGGATGGCGGGAGGGCTGGCCGAATGAAGTTCCTCGTGTATTCGGAGGTCAATGCCAGCCGTATCGAAGCCAGTCTTGGGCTGCCGGATTACAGCTATTACTTCGTGCTCAAGGAGTTCCTGCCGCTGCTACGCGAGTTGGGCGAGGTGCAGGTCGTAGAGCGCTTGGAGCAGGTGGATCCGCTCTATTGTGAGGCGCAAGCGAGCGGCCAGGCGTGCGTATTCCTCAGTTTCATGCCGCCACACAAGACGCCCTCCGGGCTGGAGTGCCCGGTCATTCCGGTGTTCGCCTGGGAGTTCGACTCCATCCCCAATCAGTATTGGCTGGATGATGAGCAGCAGAATTGGGCTGAGGTACTGCGGCGCTGCGGCCGGGCGATCACCCATTCCGGGCTGACCGTCGAGGCCACACGCCGGGCAGTCGGCGATGATTTCCCGGTGGTGTCGATTCCGGCGCCGGTTTGGAACAAGTTCAGCGCTCTGCGCGTCCCGGCCGATGTCAGCGCGACGCTGCGAGTCCGCTCCGGCGTGGTGGTGGACAGTCACGACCTGGCCCTGGCGACTTATATCCCTGACGGCGATGCCGTAGCGCGTGCTGTCGCCGATGCTCGTGCCCGCGAGTTGCCGCCAGCCACCGGAGGTGCTCCGAGCGAAGCAGTGCCAGCTGTTCGCCAATCCTTCCTGCGCATCACCCTGCGTTATCTGGTTGAGTGGTATCGCCTGGTCTGGCAGATGCCGCAGCCGGCACCCGTGGCGGCGTCGATCGCTCCAATGGAGCCGCTGAATCCAGTGGAGCCGGGTCGCCTGCCTGGCGTCCAAGGCGATGGTGCGGATATGCCGCCACTGCCCGTAGGTGAGCACAGTCTGACTCTTTCCGGTGTGATCTTTACTGCCGTGTTCAACCCTTACGACGGACGCAAGAACTGGGTGGACATGCTCACCGCGTTCTGCACGGCCTTCCGCGACACGCCCGAGGCGACCTTGCTGTTCAAGCTGGGGCACCACGAATACGAGTCGGCAATGAACGACATGCTGATGTGCATGGCGCGTATGCCGGCGTTCAAGTGTCGTGTCGTGCTGTTGCACGGATACCTGGATCGCGCCGAGTTTGATGCGTTGATCCGCCATACCGCATTCATCGTCAATGCCTCCCATGGCGAGGGCCAGTGCCTGCCGCTGATGGAGTTCCTCAGTTGCGGCAAGCCGGCGGTCGCTCCGTGCCATTCGGCGATGGTCGACTACATCGATGATCAGGTCGCCTTCGTGGTGGATACGTGGCTGGACGCCACAGCCTGGCCGCATGATCCGCGGCTCGCCTATCGGACCTTGCGTCACCAGATCGACTGGGCATCGCTGGTGGAGGCTTATCGCGAGGCCTTCCAATGTTTCACCCGGCAGCCGGAGCTCTACCAGCGCATGTCGAACGCGGCTGCTGAACGGATGCGTGGACATTGCTCGCTGGAGGTCGGCCGCGATCGTCTCGAAGCGTTTCTGGCCGCGGTCGTCGCCT
Organism: Pseudomonas macauensis; assembly: GCF_047902425.1. Classification (NCBI taxonomy): domain Bacteria; kingdom Pseudomonadati; phylum Pseudomonadota; class Gammaproteobacteria; order Pseudomonadales; family Pseudomonadaceae; genus Pseudomonas; species Pseudomonas macauensis. Next base: position 83,167 of record NZ_CP138377.1, read on the forward strand.
GAGCGGCGTCGCAGCACACACCTAGTCATAGCTGGAGCTGACATGCTGGAGTTCATCAAGAGCCTGGGCCGCAAGCCGGCGCCGGCCATCGAACCCGAACGCACGACCGATACGATAGCCGCACCGGCCGAGGATCTGTCGACACTGACCGATACCTATCTGAGCGGCTGGTTCCAGCAGGAGACCGACGAGCTGTTCGAGGGCTTTCCGATCAGAGCGCAGGATTCGGTTCTCGACATCGGATGCGGTGATGGTCCCTTCGTGCAGTTCTGCGCCCAGCGCGGTGCGGAGGTCATCTTCGCCGACATCGATGCCGACAAGGTCGCCGGCGTCGAGCGTGCGCTGCAGGGCTCCAAGGCCCGCGCCATGCTGCCGCTGGTGACCGATGCCAATCCGATTCCGCTGCCCGACGCGCGCGTCGACAAGATTGTGGCGATGGAGGTCCTGGAGCATGTGGAGGACCCCGCGCAATTTATGAGTGAGCTTGTCCGGGTAGGTAAGCCCGGCGCGCTTTACCTGATCACGGTGCCCGATCCGCTGGGGGAGAGCGTGCAGAAGGAACTGGCTCCGGCCGCCTATTTCGAGCACCCGAATCACATCCGTGTTTTCGAGCGAGCAGCTTTCGAACAGCTGATCCGCGACTCGGGCCTGATCATCGAGCGCCAAGCGCACTACGGCTTCTACTGGTCGGTGTGGTGGTTCTTCTTCTGGGCCTGCAAGCAGGACCTATCGCCGCCGTGGCACCCGTTGCTCGATAGCTGGACGCGCACCTGGAACATGCTGCTGGCGTCCGAAGACGGGCCGCGCATCAAGAAAGCCCTGGATAGGGCCATGCCCAAGAGCCAGGCGATCATTGCGCGCAAGCCGGGCTGACTGGGAGTAGATGGATTGAAGGGATTTGTGTGGTTTTTTCGGGTGTGATGTGAGGGGCGCAAAGTGACGGCGATGAATCAGGGAAAGAACCTTGAGATCGAGTATCTGCGAGCGGTCGCGATCGGTCTGACGCTGTTTAGTCATCTGCCGATGCTGATGCCGTTTGCCGAGGGCGCGTTCTCCAAGCTATTCAGTGTCTACATGCCGTGGACGGGCGTTGACCTGTTCTTCTGTATCTCTGGCTACATTGTTTGCAAGAGCTACCTGGACTTCTTCGACGACCATCGGCGACAGGGGCATTTCGTAGTGGCGGCGCAGTCCTTCTGGTTGCGGCGTATCTACCGTCTGCTGCCTACGGCCTGGCTGTGGATATTGATCCCGCTGGTGCTGTCGCTGGTATTCAACCAGAGCGGTGTGTTCGGCTCCTGGTTCGACAACTTGCGCAGCTTTACAGCGGTTGCGACCTTCAGCGGTAACCTGGCCAACCAGTACGGCGTTTTGCTAGGCCCCAATTCGGTGTACTGGAGCTTGGCACTGGAGGAGCAGTTCTATTTTGTACTGCCGTTCTTCCTGCTCTGCGTGACGGCTTTCCGCTGGCGGGTCGGGGTGCTGCTGATGCTGATTGCCGTCCAGTTCGCATTGGATCGCAACCCGTTCGGCACGTCGACAACTTCCATGCTCAGCTCCTTCCGCTTGGACGCGATGATGTGGGGAGTGCTGCTCTGCCTGGCTGGCCGCACCCGGTTGCTTCGTGACTTTGAACCCGTCTTCCTGGGGCAGAGCCTCTGGTCCCGCCTGCTCCTGGCTCTGTTCCTGTTCTACCTGCTGGGTGCCATTCCGGGCCAGATGATTGGCGTGCCCATCGCAGTCGGTCTGATTGCGATCATCGCACTGTTGCTGGTCTGGATCGCCAGCTACCAGAAGGGCTACCTGTTCTGCCCGGCGGCGCTGTCGCGGCCGATGCTCTGGCTCGGGTCACGCTCATACGGACTCTACGTGATCCATGTCTGTGCCTATCATGCGAGCCGAGAGCTGTGGCATCGCTACGCGGTGGCGCAGGGCGTTGAGCTGGACAAGTCGTTCGCCCTCGAACTGGGCGTGACGGCGGTACTACTGGCGCTGGTGGCTGCCGAACTCAATTATCGATTCGTCGAGCAGCCCTTGCGTCGCAAGGGGGCGGCAATAGCACGCCGGCGGTTGGAGACCCTAAGGGCTCATCCGGCACCGGTGGTTGGGTCGGTTGCCAGCGATGGCGCAGCCGATACGCTACTGCAATCCAGGGTGCCCTGATGCGCAGGGAAGCCCTCTTGGCCACCGTTGAGGCGACGACTTTCGAATGAATGATCCCATGCATGCCCAGAGCGCAGACCTACGTCCTGTCCAAGCGACGAGAGGGCTCTGGGGGAAAGGAGCCATCGGTTTTACCTGGCTGATGATCCTGCTGTTCACCTGGATGATGGCGCGCTTTGCCTTGAGGAACAGTTTCTTCATTGCCGATGATTTCGACCATTTTCAGCTGGCCACTTCGCTGCCGTTCATGGAGTACCTGCTGACCCCCATCGATGTCCATTTCGTACCCCTTCACCGGCTTGCCAGTGCGCTGCTGCTGGCGCTCGCTCCGTTGGATTTCCGGTTGGGGCTCTGGGCCATGGTTGCCATCCAGCTAGCCTCTTCGGTGATGCTGGCGCTATTGCTCAAGCGGCTCAGGCCGGGACCGTGGAATCCGGTGCTGGTGGTGTTTTTCGCCTGCAATAGCACCCTGTTGCCGCTCCTGATCTGGTGGAGCGCCGGTATCCACCGCCTGCCGTATATCCTGCTGACCATCACCTGCCTGTATTGCTACCTGGGGTATCGTGACTCGCGCCGACTCCGTGACCTGGTAGGTTGCTGCATCTGCTTCGTGACTGCGTTGGGCTTCTACAGCAAGGCGGTACTCATTCCGTTCTACATCCTGGCGCTGGAGTTCTGCCTGAGTTGGCGAGATGGGTACAGGGCCATAGGGCGCTACAAGCTGGGGATCGTATTGCTCCTGCTGGCAGTGGCGTACGTTGGCTGGTACGTGATGTTCGCACCTGTTCTGCGGGGGAGCGGAGAGGCCTCGATAGCGGTTGCCATCCAGATTACGCTGACGTTCTTCCGAGTGCTCGGAGGGTTACTGCTGCTCCATGCGGCCGCGGGCTGGGGGGTATCCGGTGCACTGGTCGCTCTGTTCTGGGTGTCGCTCATCGTATTCACCTGCCTTCGGCGCCGGGAGAACTTGGTGTTCTGGACGGCATTGATCAGCGTGCTGGCCCTGAACTTCCTGATCATCGCGGCATCGAGCCGGGCGCAGATGTTTGGTGTCTTTCTTGCCTTCGTTCCGCGTTACTTCCTTGAGGTCATCTACCTGATTACCATTTTCCTTTGTCTGATTCTGAATCCCGCAGCGCCGGCTGCTGTGAATAATCGTCGAGGAGGAATGGGCGCTGGGGTGTTACTGGTGCTTTTCGGGGTGTTCTACCCGGTCATGGCGTACCAATCGGCCAAGGCCTCCTTTGCTCGTGTCGAGGCGCCTCTGCATAAGCAGACTCAACGCTTCATGAGCACACTTCTGTCAGACTTGGACAAGATGCCCGCTGCGCAGACCATCAAGATCGCTGAAGGAAGTTTTCCGCTGTACGTCTATGGCCAGCTGATGCAGGTCCATAAACCATTCGCCGATGTTTTGCCGTTGCGCTACCCCAATCTGCAATTCGTCACGCGAGAACAGGCACAGTTCGAGATTGATTCGCAGGGCAGGGTGCTGCCGGTGACTCACTGATCGGGTCGAAGTGAGTGCCCCGCAGCATTTATTTGCTGGCACTGCCCGACGGTCAATGGATTGGGGTGACGGTAGTCTCGGTGATCGCCCGGTGCCCATCCGGAGCCTGGAAAACAGGCTCCGACTATTCCAGGCTCAGCGTCCGTAGCGCCATACCAAGAACCCTTGGGTCGGCGGAAGGCGGGCGCCGGGCGTCGGGTAGCTCGAAGGTCAGGGTATTGAGGCCAGCGATCAGCTGTTCCGGCGCAACCTTGAGTACGATGACTTGATTTGCTCCGTGCTGGACGCTCCTGCCGAGTACGCTGCCGTTCAGGCGAACTGTCAGTCGTTGTTCTCCCAGGAAGTCGGCCTTCAGGCGCAGAAAGGCAGGGTGGGTATTCGACGCGGCATATTGGAAGAGAATCCTGGCCTGCGGCCCGTCGGTCCAGCGGAACTCAGGTTCCGCCGTCGAGAAACCGATGAAGCCGATCTTGTCGGACTGGAAATCCAGATCGAAGTCCTGGGGCAGGGGCGCTGCACCGCGCATCTGGAATTCGGTGAGGCGTGCGGTGTGCCGTGCCGGGGTATGCAGGAACTGAGGGTAGTCCCAATTGAAGAGGTACTCGGGGTACGCGTCGATATTCGGCTCCATGTTCCAGCGCGCCGTGTAGGGGTTGTACAACCCTTGCCAGGTATTCACGAAGAGAGCGAAGGCGCCCAGCGCCAGTAACGGTACGTACAGCCAGCGGCGCCATTCTCGCGCCAGGCCGAGGCTAGCGAACAAGCCCACGAATAAGCCCGGCAGCACGTCCACCATGAGGCGCGAGCTATAGGACCAGCCGGCCCACCAGTGGGGAAATCGCGAGATGATGATCCAGTGGGCGATGGGCCACGCTAGGGCGACCAGCAACAGCGGACGGTGCTGTCGGGAGCGGATTGCCTGCGCCGGCAGGAGCAGCAGTGGCAGGAGCAGGAAGGGCGAAAAGACCAGGAGGCCTCGCGCTGGGCTCAGCAGATTTCCGTACAACGCGCTACCTAGGCTGTCGCTCTCTAGTCTCGATGGTAGGTAGTAGTCCGGTAACCATTGGGAGAACTCATGGAGGCTCCAGGCGCAGAACAGCAGTAGCGACAACGCAAGGGCGGTCCCAGCCTTCAGCGCCGCGCGTGGTTGCCGGTGCAGGAGATACAGCAGGAGGAAAGGGGCGAGCAGGGCAAGGGTGGGGCGGCAGAAGTAGGCGAGGAAGAGGCTGATGCCAATGGCGACGCTGGCCAGTGTGTCGTTCGCAGGCATTTTCCTGAGCGCCAGGTAGATGGCGAGGCTTGCGAAGAGTACCGCGAAGTCATGCGACCAGAGCGCGGTGGCCAGGACGCTGGCGTAGGAGCTGCCGAGCCAGCACAGGAGTGCCAGTAGATAGCTGCTGCGTCGGCTCAGAAACAGGCGTGCGGTGCGGTACAGCAACACGAGCAGACCCAGCGAGCACAGGCTCACCAGGGCCATTTGCAGGGTTTCCTCGTCGTTGAGCATGTCCAGCCCGAGCGTGTTGGCGAGCCCAACGAAGGGGGCGCTGAGGACGGCACTGCCCATCGGGAAGTAGTAATAGAAATGGTCGTTCTTCTGCTGGATCACATATCCGTAGCGCTGCAGCACCTTACTGCCGTAGCGGTCAAGGCGCACCTCGCCATGCTGGGCCAGGGTCTGACTCAACAGCAGTGTGCCGCGAGGATCGCTTGTCGTGTTGCGGGTCTGCCCGGTCAGTACGATGCACACGATCAGTACCCCAGCCAGGGCCCAGAAAACGCGTCGGAAGACGTCGGCGGAGGTGCTGTCGCTCATGCGGATAGGCAGCCTTGGCAGCGGTGAAGGATCAATTCAGGCGTTTCAGTGTCATCGAGAGCAGGCGTACGTCTGCTGTGCCGGGCCACGCCACCCGGAACTCGAAGGGCTCCGGGCGAGAGCGGTCGATGCGAAACTCGACCTTCTGAGTCGTGACACGGCCCGAACTGCCGTGCAGCGCTGTGGCGAGTACCGTGGGCTGCGAGGCGTTCGGTCGATAGACGTCCCAGGTGGCGACTTCCTGATCGGCGGGGGCGTTCGCCTGATACTCGATGCTCAGGCTGTAGAGACCACGGGAAAGATTGGCGTAGGGGCCGAACGACAAGAATCCTGGCGCGTCGCGCTGGGCGACAGCCTGCCGGCCAGTTTCGTCCAGTTGGCCGGTAAGCGACGGCAGCGCTGCGGCAGTAAAGCGCATGGGCTGTTCATTCGGCTGGCTCAGCGAGCCAATGACCGCGATCAGCAACAAGGCCACCGGCAGAACCCGTACTGGCGTGAGCCGGCGCGTACCGGCCTTGTCCTGGAACAGATAGGTGCCATAGCCGACCAGCGCGGGCAGCAGGCCGGCGAACAGGTAGTTGGGTGCGAACGAGACGGCCCAATCGAGGTTGTAAAGCGCTGGCAGCCAGTTCTGGACGCGCCCATAGAGCACGGTATAGGCGCTGAGCCAGAGCTCGGAGGAGCGGTTGTAGAGGCTCGCTCCGAACCAGGCGTACTTCATGAAGAAATAGCCTTGCAGCAGCGCCAGGCAGATCAGCAGGAATGCCAGCTGCCGGCGTCCGACTAGAGTACGCAGGGGCTCCAGGGCTGCCAGTGTAGGTAAGAACAGACACAGGGCCGCCGACCAGCCGAAGCGCCCCGAGAACGAACCGCCACCGTACCAGTTAGGGTGCAGGGCATTGGGCACCAGCATGGCGAGGAATACCATCGCCCAGGTGCAGGTCAGCAAGGGGTGGCGGCGTAGCAAAGGCACGAGGTAGAGCACACCGAGCAATAGCATCGGGTTCTGCAGCAACATGCCCTGATTCTGGTCCAGCAGCAGGCCCAGCAGCACCATCATTGCGGTGGGGCTGAGTTCCAGCGCGCCCGCCTGGTACGGCCCGCTGACCTTGCCGAACGCCTGCAGGTTGTAGCTGGCCAGCAGGGTGATGGAAAGGCCGAACAGCAACGGCCAGAGCAGCGTGAGTGCGATGTTGCGGTGCTGGCGAGCTGAGATCCATGTGGCGGCGGCGACCAGCAGCAGGGCGGCCGCGCTGAACTTGATCTGCAGCCAGGGCAGGAAGGCGATCGCCAGGGCATAGCCGAGTGTCGACAGGGGGCGGCGGGGCTGAAGTGGGGTTGCGAGCCAATACAGACCGCTCAGGCAGATCAGGCCGGCGAGCAAGTCCGGATAGATCTGGTTGGAGGCCGGCACGAGCGGCATGGCGACAGTCAGCGTCAATACCGCCATGATCGAAGTGCCGCCGTCCAGACCGAAGTGCCTGGCCAATTTCCAGGCCAGAACCACCGCCCAACTGCTTAGCAGGAGGAGGAAGAGTTTGCTGCCCAACACGCCCCCCAGCCAGTAGGGCAGTGCAAGGAGCAAGGGTAATCCGATGTTATGAACGCTGAAGAGTCCGTTCGGTCCTTGGATGCCGTGGGTGTTGCTGGCGTCTGGCGTCGAACCCGCAGGTGCGAGGCCCGAGGGGTAAATGGTGCGCTCGGTGAACTCTTCCCGGTAAGCCTGAGTCACTTCCAGACTGCCGTACTTGATCAGGCTTTCAGTGATGACCAGGTAGTGAGGTTCGTCGCCGGTCACCCGATTGATACCCCGGTGTTGCCAGATGGCCAGGCAGGCCAGGCAGAACGCCAGGTAAATGACCAGGCAAAGCGGCAGGCGTGCCTTCAGCAGCCCTTGCCGTTGGCCGGCCTGTGTTGTCTGGGACATCACGTTTTCGCGCATGGGGTGGCCGTTATTATCGTTGGAAGCATGGCGGCAGTCAGGCATTTCATGATTTATGAAAGCGAGTGATCTGGCAGAGATCAGCGGCAAAATATTGTGGTTTGTCGATTATATTGCCGGTAGCCTGCGAGGGTCCTTTCGCCGGGAGAGCGGCATGCTACAGCAGCGTTTTCCCGGCGAACACTGCAAATCGCTGCTGGTCCATCGAAAATTTCCGCAGCCACATGCATCCTTTGTTTCAGGTTGACCGAGTGACTGGCCAGTCAGCCATTAATGGCTTCTTTCCTTCAAAACAATCAGAGAGACTGCCCCTTGGACAAGCGACTACTCGTGACAGGGCTTTCCGGTTTTGTTGGCGCACATTTGCGTGCGTCTCTGCCGGCTGGATGGCGGCTGCTTGAGTTGCCGCGTGTGGATCTTCGCGATCCCGAAGGCTTCGACGCATACCTGCGGGATGGTCCACCGGACGCAGTGATCCACTTGGCCGGCCAGACCTTCGTGCCGCAGGCATTCCGCGACCCGGCAGGAACGCTGCAAGTGAACGTACTGGGAACCCTGAACCTGCTGGAGTCGCTCAAACGGTGCGGTTTTTCCGGAGCCTTTCTCTATGTCAGCTCTGGAGATGTTTACGGCCAGGTGAGCGAGGAGCAATTGCCCATTACCGAGGAGCAGTTACCCAGGCCACGGAACCCCTATGGCGTCAGCAAGGTCGCGGCGGAGCTGTTGTGCCAGCAGTGGAGCTTCACCGAGTCGTGGCGCATGATGGTGGCACGCCCGTTCAACCATGTGGGGACGGGGCAGAAGGCGGATTTCGTCCTGCCCGCGGTGGCCAGGCAACTGGCGCGTATCCGGTGCGGCATGCAGGTCCCGCGTATCGAGGTTGGTGACATCGATGTCACCCGCGATTTCCTCGATGTCCGGGACGTGCTGGCGGCCTATTTTGCGCTGCTGGAGCATGGACGCAACGGCGAGGTATACAACGTCTGCTCGGGACAGGAGTCCCGGGTGCGCGACCTGATTGGCCGGATGGCTCGGCTGGCCGAGGTCGAACTGGAGATTTGCCAGGATCCGCAGCGTCTGCGGCGCGCGGAACAACGTCGGGTCCGTGGCAGCCATGCGAAGCTTGGGCAAGAGACAGGATGGGCGCCAGTGATCAGTATGGAGCAGACGCTCCGGGATATTCTGGCGGACTGGGATGTCAGGGTGTTGCAGGAGTAAGTCCTTCGCTGTGGGGGAAGGGCCTGGGCCAGGTGACTGCCAATCACCAGTGATATCGGTCGCGGAAGCGCCACGAGCGTGCAATGGCCGACAGTAGTAATGCTCCACTCGGAGACCATGAAGGGCATACCCCGCCTGGCAGGGAATCCGGAATAACTAAAATCAACTCGCAGACCATGATTCTGTGAGACATCACGGATGCTAGAAGAATGACAAAAAGTGCACTGATCACCGGTCTGACCGGCCAGGATGGCGCCTACCTTGCAAAGCTGCTGCTGGAGAAGGGGTACAAGGTCCACGGATTGGTCGCCCGTCGCAGTAGCGACACACGCTGGCGCCTGCGTGAGCTGGGCATCGAGTCCGAAGTGGCCTACCTCGAGGGTGATCTGGCCGATGCCTGTTCCGTCCAGCGCGCCGTCATCAAGGCCAAGCCGGACGAATTCTACAACCTGGGGGCGCAGAGCTTTGTCGGCAGCTCTTGGGACCAGCCCGTCACCACCGGTATCGTCGATGGCCTGGGGGTGACGCACCTGCTGGAAGCCATTCGCCAATTCAGCCCGGAAACGCGCTTCTACCAAGCCTCCACCAGTGAAATGTTCGGCCTGATCCAGGCCGAGCGGCAAGACGAAAACACGCCGTTCTATCCACGTAGTCCCTATGGGGTGGCTAAGCTCTATGGTCACTGGATCACGGTGAACTATCGCGAGAGCTTCAAGCTGCATGCCTCCAGCGGCATCCTCTTCAACCACGAATCTCCGCTGCGCGGCATCGAGTTCGTGACGCGCAAGGTCACCGATGCCGTGGCACGCATCAAGCTTGGCAAGCAGAACGAACTGCGCCTGGGCAACATCGATGCGAAACGCGACTGGGGCTTTGCCGGCGACTACGTGGAAGCCATGTGGCGGATGCTGCAGCAGGACCAGCCGGATGATTACGTGGTGGCCACCGGCGTAACCACCACCGTGCGTGAGATGTGCCGCATTGCGTTCGAATACGTCGGCCTGAAATACCAGGACCACGTTGTGATCGATCCTGCCTTCTTCCGCCCGGCGGAAGTGGATGTGCTGCTGGGTAACCCGGGCAAGGCCGAGCGCGTATTGGGCTGGAGCCCGCAGACCAGCCTGGAGACGCTGATTCACATGATGGTTGACGCCGACCTGCGTCGCGTCGGCAAGGAGTAAGCCATGCTCATTCCCGTCATTCTCTCCGGTGGAGCTGGTACACGGCTGTGGCCGGTGTCCCGCGAAGGTCAGCCGAAACCCTTCATGGCAATGCCCGATGGGCAGTCCCTGCTCAACAAGACCTATCGGCGCGCGGCTGGCCTACTGGGTGGCGACGGGAGCATCGTCACGGTGACCAACCGCGACTACTACTTCCAGAGCAAGGACCATTTTCATGCCGCCAAGCTGCGTCAGCGCGGCCACTTCATCCTCGAGCCGACTGGGCGCAATACGGCACCCGCCATCGCGGTCGCGGCCTTGGCGCTGCGTGCGATGTACGGCGATGACGTGACCATGGTGGTGATGCCGGCGGATCATCTGATCCGCGATGTCGAGGCGTTCGCCAACGCCGTGGAACACGCGGTCGAACTGGCTGCACAGGGGCGACTGGTGACCTTCGGTGTAGTCCCCACCACGCCGGAGACCGGTTTCGGCTACATCGAGACCGGAGACGCGCTGGACGCCAAGGGCGGCAGCACGGTGAAACGCTTCGTCGAAAAGCCCGATCTGGATACCGCCAGGCAGTTCCTCCAGGCCGGCACCTTCCTCTGGAATTCGGGAATGTTCTGCTTCACCGTCGGCACCTTCATCAGCGAGCTGGAAAAGCATGCGCCCCAGATGTTGGCGCAAGCCATCGACTGCCAATTGGCGAGCCAGCCGGAGGAGATGGGCAATGTGGTCCAGCAGGAGCTGCCGCACGAGCATTTCTGCAACCTGGAAGACATCTCCATCGACTATGCGCTGATGGAGCGCTCCGATCGTGTCGCCGTCGTACCCGCGAGCTTCGACTGGAGCGACATCGGTTCGTGGACGGCCATGAGTGATCTGGTGGACGCCGATGCCGACAACAATCGCGCGGCCGGCAACGCGATCTTCGTCGACAGCCGCGACAACTACGTGCAGAGCGAGGGGCGCCTGATCGCCACCGTGGGCGTCGAGGGGCTGATCGTGGTGGAGACTGCCGATGCCATCCTGGTGGCGCGCGCGGACCGGGCGCAGGACGTTCGCAAGGTCGTCAAGCAGCTCAAGGACAGCGAGAACGAGGCGTATCGCCTGCACCGCACCGTGAGCCGACCCTGGGGTACCTACACCGTCCTGGAAGAGGGACCCCGGTTCAAGATCAAACGCATCGTAGTCAAGTCCGGCGCGGCGCTGTCGCTGCAGATGCACCACCATCGCAGCGAGCACTGGGTCGTGGTACAGGGCATGGCCAAGGTCACCAACGGCGAATCCGTGCGGCTGGTGAACAGCAACGAATCGACCTACATCCCCGCGGGGCACCGCCATCGCCTGGAGAACCCGGGGGTGATCGATCTGGTGATGATCGAGGTGCAGAGCGGTGAGTACCTGGGCGAGGACGATATCGTGCGCTTCGAGGATATCTACGGCAGGATCGTCTGATGTCGCTGAGTAGTCTGAAAGGCACCTGGCAGTACCGCGGTTTCATCGTGGGCAGCGTGCGTCGGGAGTTCGAATCGCGTTATCGCGGTTCGCTGCTGGGGGCGGCCTGGACCATCCTCAACCCGCTGGCGATGATCCTGGTGTACACGGTGATCTTCTCCGAAGTGATGCGTGCGCGCCTGCCGGGCGTGGACGACAAGATGGCCTACAGCGTGTTCCTGTGCGCGGGCCTGCTGACCTGGGGCTTGTTCTCCGAAGTGGTCAGCCGTTGCCTGAACATGTTCCTGGAAAACGCCAACCTGCTAAAGAAGTTGAGCTTCCCGCGCCTCTGCCTGCCGGTGGTGAGCGTGTGCAATGCCCTGCTCAATTTCGCCATCATCTTCGCGTTGTTCATTGGCTTCCTGCTCATCACTGGCCGCCTGCCAGGTGTAGCGCTGCTGGCGTTCCCGCTGCTGTTGGCGCTGCAGCTGGTTTTTGCTGTCGGCCTGGGCATGCTGGTTGGTGTACTGAATGTGTTCTTCCGCGATGTCGGGCAACTATTCGGGATACTTCTGCAATTCTGGTTCTGGCTCACCCCCATCGTCTATCCGCTGAGCATCCTGCCGGAGTCCATTGGCCGGCTGGTGCAGCTCAACCCGTTGACCGGTCTGATGCAGGCCTATCAGAACCTGTTTCTCCACGGCCAGTGGCCGCAGCTGTCGCAACTGCTGCCGGTAACGGTGTGCGGTGTGCTGCTGTGCGTCCTGGCAATGGCGCTGTATCGCGCGCGGGCGGGTGAGATGGTGGATGAACTCTGATGGGGCATATCCGGATTCAACAACTGGGCAAGGCCTATCGTCAGTACCCTAAGCGCTGGTCGCGCCTGCTCGAATGGATTACCCCCGGCGGCAAGCTTCGTCATCGCCAGCATTGGGTACTGCAGAATATTTCCCTGGAGATTGAGCCGGGCGAGGCAGTGGGTATCGTCGGGTCCAACGGCGCCGGCAAGAGCACCCTGCTCAAGATCATTACCGGCACCACCCAGCCCACCAGCGGTTCCTGCGAAGTGGGTGGCACTGTGTCCGCTCTGCTCGAGCTGGGTATGGGCTTCCACCCGGACTTCACCGGCCGCCAGAACGTATACATGGCCGCGCAGCTCCTGGGTCTGCAGCGCCCCGAGATCGATGCGCTGCTACCGGAAATCGAAGCCTTCGCCGAAATCGGCGACGCCATTGACCAGCCGGTACGTACCTACTCCAGCGGCATGCAGATGCGCCTGGCCTTCAGCGTCGCTACCGCTCGCCGGCCGGACGTGCTGATCATCGATGAGGCGCTGTCGGTGGGCGACTCGTACTTCCAGCACAAGAGCTTCGAGCGTATCCGCAGCTTCCGTCGTGCTGGCACCACGCTGTTGATTGTCTCCCACGACCGTTTCTCGATCCAATCCATCTGCGATCGCGCGGTGTTGCTTGAGTTTGGCCAGGTGGCGATGCAGGGCGATCCGGAAATGGTTATGGACTACTACCACGCGCGAATGGGAGAAGGCCTCAACCAGATCGTGCGTCAGGAGATGCTTGCCAACGGCAAGGCACGGACTATCTCCGGCACTGGTGAGGCGGAGATCGAGTCGGTACGGCTACTGGATTCTGGCGGCCGAGAAATCGAGCTGGTGGAGGTCGGTCATGAAGTGGTGCTGGAAGTCGGTGTCCGGGTCTGCCAGGACCTCGACCGGCTGGTGCTCGGCTTCATGCTCAAGGACCGTCTGGGACAGGCCATGTATGGCATCAACTCGCATCGCCTCAAGCAGGTGCAGAAGGGGCTGAAGGCGGGGGAACGGCTGATTTTCCGCTATGCCTTCTCCATGCGCCTGGGGCCGGGCAACTACTCGGTGTCGCTGAGCTTGTCCCGGCTGGACTCTCACCTGGACGGCAACTACGAATGGCGGGACTGCGCGATGATCTTCCATGTGGTCAACAGCACCCGCGAGAATTTCATCGGGTACTCGTGGTTGGATGCGCGGGCGAGTATCGAGCGCCAGTGCAGTGAATCACTGACCGAAAGCAGCGGAGAACCTCGCTGATGCGCTTGCTCGTCGAATGCACCTATGTCTTCGAACATCCCCATGTGAATTCCGGCATCCAGCGTGTGGTGCGCAACGTCATCGGCCATCTGGAGAGCGTGCACAGTGACGTGGACTGCATTCCCGTGGTGTTTTTCCGCGGACGCATGCATCGGGTGCTGCATCTGGCGCCACTCTCGACCGAGGAGTTGCCCTGGCACAGCCGGATGAAAATCGCCCTGGAGCAACTGCGCAATCAATACTGGATGTGGCATGCGCGTCTGGAGCGGCGCTGGCCGATGAGCCGCTGGCATAACGCCCGACGCGCATTCTATGTGCTAGCAAAGCTGGCGAGCCTGTCGATCACGTTACCGCTGCGTTTTGCCATGTTTTCTTCGCGCAATCATGTAGTGCCCGAGCGCATGGAGCCGCTGGAGGTCCAGCCGGGCGACCAGTTGCTGCTGCTTGATTCGTCCTGGCACGCGGATTTCTTCCCGGTGGCCGAGCGTCTTAAGGCGCAGGGCGTCGGGCTGGTGTCGGTGATCTATGACCTGATTCCCTGCACTCACCCGCAATTCTGCGATGCTGGCCTGGTGAAGGTCTTTGACCGCTGGTTCGACTGGATCGCCGAAAAGGCAGACGGCTTCATCTGCATCTCCACCACCATTCGCGACGAGGTACGCGCCGAGATCGTCCGCCGGCGTGGTGAGGAAGTCGCCCAAGGACTTTGGTTCGAGCATTTCTACCTGGGCTCTGAGCTCGATCTGGTGCGTGATACCTCAGCTCTGGATCGCAAGCTGACGAACATGTTCGACGAGGGCGATCCGGTTTACCTGATGGTCAGCACCATCGAGCCGCGGAAGAACCATGCCTATCTGCTGGATGCTTTCGAGCGCCTCTGGGCCGAGGGCTCGCGGGCCCGGCTGTGCATCATTGGCCGCATTGGCTGGAAATGCGATGCGCTGATCGAGCGCATACAGAACCATCCGCAGCTCAATCAACGCCTGTTCATGTTCAACAAGCTTAACGACCGGGGCCTGGAGTACGCCTATGCGCATGCCCGCGCATTGGTCTTCCCCTCGTTCGTCGAAGGCTTCGGACTGCCGTTGGTCGAGGCGATGCAGCGTCGATTGCCGGTTATGGCCAGTGATATCCCGGTATTCCGGGAGGTCGGCGGCGATTTCGTCGCCTACTTCGAGCTGGAGCGCCCCGAATCCCTGGCATCCCTGGTACAGGAATTTGAAACCAGCGACCGCTTCCCGGCGACCCGCAGCGTGCGCGACTGGCGCTGGCTCAGCTGGCGCGATGCCAGTCAGCAACTGGTGGATCGCGTGCTGCATGCCTTGAAACTGCGCCGCCAACCGCAGCGTGAAGTGGAAGTGATCTGAAGTGCGCGTAGCGCTCAATGCCCGCATTCTCCAGGCGCCGCGGACTGGAATAGGCCAGTACGTGGTGGCTTTGACCGAGGCGCTGCGCAAGCAGGCCGGACTGGATCTGGAACTGTTCCTGGGCACTGCCTGGGGTGCCGACCTGCCCTCGGAGCCTCTGCCGGGCTATTCGCGCAAGACCTCGCTGGCCAAGCGGGTGCCAGGCGCCTATCGGATTCGCCGTTGGCTGGAGCAGAGCTCTTTCGACCGGGGTCTCAAGCACCGTCAGGTGGATCTGTACCACGAGCCGACCTTGTGGCCGCTGGAGTTCGACGGGCCCATGGTCATGACACTGCATGACCTGACCCATGTGCATTACCCGCAGACCCAGCCAGCCGATCGCCTGGCGGAAATCGAACGGCACGTCGGTCGGGCCGTTGAGCGTGCGCAATCTGTACTCACCGATTCCGAGCATGTCGCCGGCGAGGTTCGCCGGCATTTCGGTTTGTCCGAAGACCGGGTGATCGTTGCGCCGCTGGGATGTGCCGCACGCTTCCATCCTCGCCCGTATCAGGCGCTGGAGCGAACGCTGAGTGGTTTGGGGCTGGTTGCAGGTCAGTACCTGATCTGTGTCGGCACGCTGGAGCCCAGAAAGAATCTCGAACTCGCGCTGCAGGCCCATGCTCTGTTGTCGGCAAGCGTGCGCAAGGGGCTTCCATTGGTGATAGTCGGAATGCCGGGATGGCGCACCGAGCAGCTTGGTGACACGCTGAAGACCGCCCTGGCGGAAGGCTGTGTGAGAATGCTGGGCTACCAGAGCGATGCGGTGTTGGCGGAACTGATCGCCGGGGCTCGGGTGCTGCTGTTTCCCTCACTGTACGAAGGCTTTGGCCTGCCCGTGCTGGAAGCGATGGCCAGCGGCGTGCCGGTAGTGCTGACACGCACCTCCTCATTGCCGGAAGTGGCCGGGGAGGCGGGGGTATACGTCGATGCGCAGGACCCGCAAGGGATGAGTGTCGCCATACAGCGACTGATGGAAGATGAAACTCTACGGCAGCGCTGCCGGACGCTCGGCCTTGAACGGGCGAAAGCGTTCAGTTGGCAACGCTGTGCCCGAATTACCAGCGATGTTTACCGTAAGGTACTGGGGGGCTGAATGCGCGTACTGCACTTCTTCAAGACCTACCTGCCGGATTCGGTCGGCGGCATCGAACAGGTGATCAACCAGCTCTGCCGCACGGGACACAGTCATGGCATCGAGAACCAGGTGCTGACCCTGAGCGCCAGTCCCGATCCGGCCGAGGTGATGGTCGACGGTCATCGGGTGTTCCGGGCGCGCCTCGATCTGCAACTGGCCTCCACCGGCTTCTCCTACAGCGTCGTACCGCAGTTCCGCAGGTTGGCGGCCGAAGCGGACATCATCAACTTCCACTTCCCTTGGCCGTTCATGGACGTGGTGCACCTGCTGTCGGGCGTGCGCAAACCGACCGTGGTCACCTATCACTCCGATATCGTCCGCCAGAAGCATCTGTTCAAACTGTACCAGCCGCTCATGCATCGCTTCCTGAACAGTGCTGACCGGATCGTCGCCGCGTCGCCCAACTATCTGAAATCGAGCGATGTGCTGCGCCGTTACCCGCACAAGGCGCAAGTCATCCCCTACGGCCTGGACAAGCAGGCCTATCCCACCCCCGCTGCGGAGTGCGTCGAGCGCTGGCGGCGGGCGGTAGGGGAACAGTTCTTCCTGTTCGTCGGTGTGATGCGCTACTACAAGGGGCTGCACATCCTCCTTGAGGCGGTGAAGGGCACCGGCTATCCCGTGGTGATCGTCGGGGCCGGCCCGCTGGAGCAGCAGCTCAAGGCGCAGGCCGCGGCGCTGGGCGTCGAGTCGCACGTCCGCTTCGTCGGCCGTGTCAGCGAGGAAGACAAGGTCGCCCTGTTGCAGCTGTCACGCGCGATCGTATTCCCCTCGCACCTGCGCTCGGAGGCCTTCGGTATCTCCCTGCTCGAAGGGGCGATGTATGGCAAGCCGATGATTTCCAGCGAGATCGGCACTGGCACGAGCTTCATCAATGCTCATGGTCTGACCGGACTGGTGGTGCCACCGAGCGATCCGCAGGCGTTCCGACAGGCAATGCGCTGGTGCTGGGAGAATCCGCAGGCGGCGGCTGAGATGGGGCGGCAGGCGGAAGTTCGCTATCGCGAGCTGTTCACCGCGGATGCTATGGGGCGGGTCTGGGCAGATCTGTATCGCAATCTGCTGGACGAAAAAGCGGAGAGGGAGATTCTGCTGCCCGAAGGCCGTTCTGGCTGAACGGCCGGGGCAACATACTTACCAGTACAGTTACGGCGAGCCTGGAGAGAGTGGCTCAGTTGTACTGTTGAATCAGCGCCAGAACGGCTTGTTCAGTTCGGCGTAACGCTGGGCTTCGCTGATGCCGGCGTCGGCCAGCAGGCGGGAGTCCAGGCGGGCCAGCTGACGGCGGCTTTCCATGCGGCGCTGCCACAGGCGAACGGTGCCGACGAGGCCACGGTGGGCGCTGGAGGTGCTACGGGTAGTGCTCAGAGCTGCGGAACCGAGGGTACGTTCCATGGTGGTCATCCTTCTCGCTTGTGGCGAGTAGTCAGTTGCTGAATTGATTGAGCATATGATCTGACTTTTTAGTCAGGGATGACAGGTACAGTTGCGCTGTATTGCAGCTGGTCAGGCGATTGTTATTTTGAACTGTAATGGTGTTTTTCGGGGCGAACTGTACCGTTGCGCTCCATTCTGGTGCGCAATTGATAGGCGTCTGAGGTATTTCGAGGGTGCCGGCCGGGGTGGCGGCGGGGAGAGCTGAACAGTTGGAGCGGGATAAAAATCTGTTCAGGAGTGTTTTTACGTGGTTTTTTTTCGGCTGTAAACCCTTGCGGGCCATTCATTGCTGAATGGCCCGCAAAAGGCTCCGGATCAGCTCGCCGCCAGCATGTGACCGTGCTCTTCCAGATTGATATGCCACTCCAGGGCCTCGCGCAGGATGTGCGGGGTATGGCCGCCGCGCTCGCAGGCGGCTTCGAAGTAACTGTTCAGGGCGTCGCGGTAGGACGGGTGCACACAGTTGTCGATGATCACCCGGGCGCGCTCGCGCGGCGCCAGGCCACGCAGGTCGGCCAGGCCCACTTCGGTGACCAGGATGTCCACGTCGTGCTCGGTGTGGTCGACGTGGCTGACCATCGGCACCACGCTGGAGATGTTGCCGCCCTTGGCGATGGACTTGGTGACGAAGATTGCCAGGTGCGCGTTGCGGGCGAAGTCGCCCGAGCCGCCGATGCCGTTCATCATCTTGGTGCCGCCCACGTGGGTGGAGTTCACGTTGCCGTAGATGTCGAATTCCAGCGCGGTGTTGATGCCGATGATGCCGAGGCGGCGGACCACTTCAGGGTGGTTGGAGATCTCCTGCGGACGCAGCACCAGCTTGTCCTTGTAGCGCTCCAGGTTACCGAACACGTCGGCGTTGCGGCGCGTGGACAGGGTGATGGAGCTGCCCGAGGCGAAGCGCAGCTTGCCAGCGTCGATCAGGTCGAAGGTCGAGTCCTGCAGTACTTCGGAGTACATGGTCAGGTTCTCGAAGGGCGACTCGATCAGGCCGCACATCACGGCGTTGGCGATGCTGCCGATGCCGGCCTGCAGCGGGCCGAGGCTGTTGCTCATGCGGCCGGCCGCCACTTCACGTTTGAAGAAGTCGATCAGGTGGTTGGCGATGCCCTGGGTCTCGTCGTCCGGCGGCAGCACGGTGGACGGGGAGTCCGCCTGGTCGTTGACGACGATGGCGACGATCTTTTCTGGCGGGATCGGGATGGCGGTGCTGCCGATGCGGTCGTCCACGCGAGTGAGCGGGATCGGCGTGCGGGTCGGGCGGTAGGTCGGGATGTAGATGTCGTGCAGGCCTTCCAGGTTGGTGTTGTGCGCGACGTTGATCTCGACGATCACCTGCTTGGCGAAGATCGCGAAGCTGGCCGAGTTGCCCACGGAGGTGGTCGGCACGATGTGGCCTTCCTCGGTGATGGCGACGGCTTCGATGACCGCGATGTCCGGCAGCTTGAGCTGGTGGTTGCGCAGCTGTTCGACGGTTTCGGACAGGTGCTGGTCGATGAACATCACCTCGCCGGCATTGATCGCCTTGCGCAGGGTGCTGTCGA
Source organism: Pseudomonas macauensis (assembly GCF_047902425.1). Lineage (NCBI taxonomy): Bacteria > Pseudomonadati > Pseudomonadota > Gammaproteobacteria > Pseudomonadales > Pseudomonadaceae > Pseudomonas > Pseudomonas macauensis. Next base: position 102,018 of record NZ_CP138377.1, read on the forward strand.
CCTGGAAGGGCATGCGGCGGGCCAGCACACCGGCTTCGGTGAGCTGCTTGTCGAGGTCGTTGCCCAGGCTGGCGCCGGTCATCAGGCTGATGCGCAGCGGCTCCTGCTTGGCGCGCTCGGCGAGGGCCTTGGGTACGGCCTTGGCTTCGCCGGCGCGGGTGAAACCGCTCATGCCGACGGTCATGCCGTCCTTGATAAGGGCCGCGGCCTGGTCGGCAGTCATCACCTTGTCCAGCAGGGAGGACATACGCACGCGATCACGGAACATGGGAAAACCTCGGGCAGTAGGAAGTGCGAGGCCGCCAGTCTAGGGACTCGGCGATTTTTGGCTCTTATACCAAGGTCGAAAAATCGCCCGGCCGGTCGCCTTCTTACTACCAAAGTCCACCAGATTTCCCATTGCCCGAAAGCAAGACACCGGCGCGAGGCCGGTGTCTTGTGGATCGACGGTCGTCTTAGTCGACGGCCTTGACCATGTCTTCGATGACTTTCTTGGCGTCGCCGAAGACCATCATGGTCTTGTCCAGGTAGAACAGTTCGTTGTCCAGGCCGGCGTAGCCGCTGGCCATCGAGCGCTTGTTGACGATCACGGTCTTGGCTTTGTAGGCCTCGAGGATCGGCATGCCGGCGATCGGCGACTTCGGATCGTTCTTCGCGGCCGGGTTCACCACGTCGTTGGCGCCCAGGACCAGCACCACGTCGGTCTGGCCGAACTCGGAGTTGATGTCTTCCATCTCGAACACCTGCTCGTAAGGCACTTCGGCCTCGGCCAGCAGGACGTTCATGTGGCCTGGCATACGGCCGGCAACCGGGTGGATGGCGAACTTCACGTTGACGCCGCGGTGGGTCAGTTTCTCGGCCAGTTCCATCAGCGCGTGCTGGGCACGGGCCACCGCCAGGCCGTAGCCGGGAACGATGATCACGGTGTCGGCGTTGGTCAGCAGGAACGAGGCATCGTCGGACGACCCGGATTTCACCGGGCGGGCTTCCTTGGCACCGGCCGGGCCGCCAGCGTCCGCTTCGGCGCCGAAGCCACCGAGGATGACGTTGAAGAACGAGCGGTTCATCGCCTTGCACATGATGTAGGAGAGGATCGCGCCCGAGGAACCTACCAGGGAGCCGGCGATGATCAGCATCGAGTTGTTCAGCGAGAAGCCGATACCTGCTGCGGCCCAGCCGGAGTAGGAGTTCAGCATCGACACGACTACCGGCATGTCTGCGCCGCCGATCGGGATGATGATCAGCACGCCGAGGATGAAGGCCAGGGCCAGCATCACCACGAAGGCGGTCAGGTTACCCGTGAACATGAACAGCAGGCCCAGGCCCAGGGTGGTCAGGCCCAGCACCAGGTTGAGCATGTGCTGGCCGGTGAACTGCACCGGGGCGCCCTGGAACAGGCGGAACTTGTACTTGCCCGACAGCTTGCCGAAGGCGATCACCGAACCGGAGAAGGTGATGGCGCCAATGGCCGCGCCGAGGAACAGCTCCAGGCGGTTACCGGACGGGATGGTGTCGCCCAGGTTCTGCACGATGCCCAGGGACTGCGGCTCGACCACGGCGGCGATGGCAATGAACACGGCGGCCAGACCGATCATGCTGTGCATGAAGGCGACCAGTTCCGGCATCTTGGTCATCTCGACGCGCTTGGCCATGATCGAACCGGCGGTGCCGCCGATCAGCAGGCCGACGATCACGTAGACGATGCCGGTGGTGGCGATCTCGCTGCTGATCTTGAACACCAGGGCCACGGTGGTGAGCACCGCGATGCCCATGCCGACCATGCCGAACAGGTTGCCGCGGCGCGACGAGGTCGGGTGCGACAGGCCCTTGAGCGCCTGGATGAAGCAGACCGAGGCGATGAGGTAGAGGAGGGTGACGAGGTTCATGCTCATGTCAGTGCTTCTCCGCCTTCGGCGCTTTCTTCTTGAACATTTCCAGCATGCGGCGGGTGACCAGGAAGCCACCGAACACATTCACTGCAGCCAGGGCCACGGCCAGGGTGCCCATGGCCTTGCCCAGCGGGGTGACGGTCAGGGCGGCAGCCAGCATGGCGCCGACGATCACGATTGCCGAAATGGCGTTGGTCACCGCCATCAGCGGGGTGTGCAGGGCAGGGGTGACGTTCCAGACCACGTGGTAGCCGACGTAGATCGCCAGCACGAAGATGATCAGGTTGTAGATGCCGTGGGAGATCAGCATGTCTTCCATAGTTTCTCACCGGTCTTCAGGGCCGGACGCGGGGTCCGGCACGTTCTTATATAAGAAGGGCTCAGCCGTTCTTGCGCACGATCTGGCCGTCACGGCACATCAGGCACGCGGCGACGATGTCGTCTTCCAGGTTCACCGTGAAGCCTTCGGCGGTCAGGGTGAGCTTGAGGAAGTCGAGCAGGTTGCGTGCGTAGAGTGCGGAGGCGTCCGCCGGCACCAGTGCGGCCAGGTTGCTCAGGCCGACGATGGTCACGCCGTGCTTGACCACGACCTGGTCGGCCTCGGTCAGCGGGCAGTTGCCGCCTTGGGATGCCGCGAGGTCGATGACCACCGAGCCCGGCTTCATCTCGGCGACGGTCGCCTCGTGCAGCAGGGTCGGCGCCTTGCGGCCCGGGATCAGTGCGGTGGTGATGACGATGTCCGACTGCTTGGCGCGCTCATGCACGGCCTTGGCCTGGCGCTCCATCCACGAAGCCGGCATCGGACGGGCATAGCCGCCAACGCCTTCGGCGCACTCGCGCTCTTCGTCGGTCTCGTAGGGCACGTCGACGAACTTGGCGCCCAGGGATTCGATCTGCTCCTTCACCGCCGGGCGTACGTCCGACGCCTCGATCACCGCGCCCAGGCGCTTGGCCGTGGCGATGGCCTGCAGGCCGGCAACGCCGGCGCCGAGGATCAGCACGCGGGCGGCCTTAACGGTGCCGGCGGCGGTCATCAGCATGGGCATGAAGCGCGGGTAGTGGTTGGCAGCGAGCATCACGGCCTTGTAGCCGGCGATGTTGGCCTGGGAGGAGAGCACGTCCAGGCTCTGCGCGCGGGAAGTACGCGGCGCGGCCTCGAGGGCGAAGGCGGTGACGCCGCGTTCGGCCATGCGGGCGATGTTCTCGTTGTTGAAGGGGTTGAGCATGCCGATCAGCACGGTACCCGGCTTCATCTGCGCCAGCTCGCTTTCGCTGGGCGCGACAACCTTCAGCACAAGCTCTGCACCGAAGGCATCGGCGGCAGTGCCGATCTTCGCACCAACGGCTTCGTAAGCGGCATCCGGCTGGCTGGCGCTGACGCCCGCACCGCTCTGAATGACGACCTGATGGCCTTGCCCGATCAGTTTCTTGACCGTCTCCGGCGTTGCTGCGACCCGCGTCTCACCGGCTTGGGTCTCGAGGGGTACACCGATCTGCACTCGCAAATCTCCTGCGTGATCCTGGGATTGTCCGGGCTACTACGTTGGCGACCCGGGTTATCGAACTGGCAACGGTCTTTTCTTGTTTTAGTGGCCGGGCGGGTAACCCGGTGGCCGCGGCATTGTGCAATCTAGCCTGGAGGGCTTCAAGAAGTTCTGGAGTGGTACGCAGCGATAACTACAAGTCACGTTTCGACCCGTAGTTTTCCGGTCGCCGCCGAGGCCGCGTGTGCCTTGGCGTTTAGCCTAATTGCCTATTGTGACCGGACGGAAACGTCATCCTCGCCGTGAATGACCACCCATCAGAGGCTCCCCATACCCACCGAAAGGCCCGGTAATCCTGCAACAGGCTCAGGCATAGGTGTTAATTAATGTTTCTAATATGGAGTATGAGTCATTACTGATGCCTGATTTCCTGTAGCAGATTTTTTACATTGACTACGGGGTCAGGAAATCCTGCGCGAGGCTTCAAATCCGCGCATTGCGCCGGATCAGAGCCTAAGGAAGAGGTTTGGCAGAAAGTTCGCGGTTGTCCTGCCGGGGCGGGAATGACACAGAAAAAACAACGGCCACCGTTATCGGGTGGCCGTTGGGGGTGAGACACGGTGTCGCGGGGGATCAGTTGTTCGCGCTGATCACGCTGGGCAGCTGGGCCGCGAGCTTGTCGTTGTGCAGCGGGGCGCGGATGAAGCCGTGCTGGGTGCCGTCCGGGCCGATGATGACCAGGTTGCCGCTGTGGTCGACGGTGTAGTTGGGCTTGCTGGTGTCTGCCGGGATGTAAGGGATGCTCATGGCGTTGGCCAGCTTCTGCACGTTCTCTTCGGAGCCGGTGATGCCCTGGAAGCCGGCGTTGAAGAAGCCGAGGTATTCCTTGATGCGCGGCGCGGTATCGCGGTGCGGGTCGACGCTGACGAACACCACCTGCAGGTTCTTCGCCACTTCCGGCGGCAGCTTGGTCTGCAGTTCGCGCAGCTGCGCCAGGGTGGTGGGGCAGACGTCCGGGCAGAAGGTGTAGCCGAAGAACAGCAGGGACCACTTGTCCTTCAGGTTGGCGGTCTGGAACGGCTGGCCGTCCTGGTCGGTGAAGGTCAGGTCGGGCACGCTGCGGGTTTGCGGCAGGATCACGATGCCAGCGTCGAGCAGCACCGTCGGGTCGAGCTGGTGGCGCTGGGTGAGCACCTTGTGGATGGTGAGGCCGAGGATCAGGGCGACGATGGCGACGAGGATGAAGACGGTCTTGTTGACTCGGGACATGAGGTTCTCGTGGGTCGGGACGTCTGGGCTTTGAGCTGCTGTTCATACCCTTGGCATGGGCGCGGCGATGTTCGCGAGCAAGCTCGCTCCTACAGGGGAGTCCAGAATTGTAGGAGCGAGCTTGCTCGCGAACCGGCCTCAATAGTTCAGGTGCAGCGGCAGGTAGTGGTCCACCAGCAGCGCGATGAACAGCAGGAACAGGTAGGCGATAGAGTACTTGAAGGTCTTGATCGCCGCATGGGGCCGACTGCCGCAATAGAGCGCCCAGGCCCAGTCGAGGAAGCGCGCGCCCAGGGCCAGCGCGGCGAGCAGGTAGACCAGCCCGGCCATGTGGATGACGAAGGGCATCAGCGTCACCGCGAACAGCACCAGGGTGTAGAGCAGGATGTGCAGCTTGGTGTAGTGCTCGCCGTGGGTCACCGGCAGCATCGGAATGTCGGCCTTGGCGTACTCGTCCTTGCGGTGCAGGCACAGCGCCCAGAAGTGCGGCGGCGTCCAGGCGAAGATGATCAGCACCAGCAGCAGCGGTTCGGCGGACACCTGCCCGGTCACCGCGACCCAGCCCAGCAGCGGCGGGGCGGCGCCGGCGAGGCCGCCGATGACGATGTTCTGCGGCGTGGCGCGTTTGAGAAAGCCCGTGTAGAGCGCCGCGTAGCCCAACAGAGAGGCCAGGGTCAGCCAGGCGGTGAGGGCGTTGGTGAACACCAGCAGCACTGCCATCCCGGCCACTGACAGCAGCATGGCGAAGCCCAGCGCGAGGGGCGGCGATACACGGCCCTCGGCCAGCGGGCGCTTGTGGGTGCGCGCCATGATCGAGTCGATGCGCCGGTCCACCACGTGGTTCACCGCCGCCGCGCCGCCGGCGCACAGGCCGATGCCGAGGTTGCCGAATACCAGCACCTGCCAGGACACGCCAGCCTTGGTAGCGAGCAGCATGCCGATCAGCGAGGTGATCAGCATGAGCAACACCACCTTGGGCTTGGTCAGTTCGAGCAGGTCGCGCCAGCTGGCGTGGCTGGATGTGCTGATGACGCTGGCCATGGTCATTTCTCCGTCTGGTGGATCGGGGCCGGCGCACCGTGGCGCCGGCCGGCCGTCGTGCTCAACCGTGCAATTTCAACCTTGAGAGGGGTAGGCCACCGGGCGCTCCAGGGCCTCCAGGGTGATCGGGCTGCTGGCGGGCAACTCGACGCGTTTCGCTGCGGGGGCGCGCACCCGATAGTTCACCAGCACCAGCATCAGCAGCAGGAAGGCGCCGCCGCCGTTGTGGGTCACCGCCACCGGCAGCGGCAGGTGCAGCAGCACGTTGCTGATCCCTAAGCCGATCTGGATCGACAGCCCCAGCAGCATCAGCGCGGTGATGCCGATCAGCCCGTGGCGCTGGAGATTCCAGGCCAGCAGCAGGAGAACTGCTGTCACGCAGAGCGCGCCCATGCGGTGGGTCATGTGGATCGCCGTGCGCGCGTCGCTGTCGAGCTGGCCGCCCAGGTAGTTCGGGCCGATGTGCTGGGTGAGGTGGAAGCCGTTGGCGAAGTCCATGTCCGGCCACCACTGGCCGTGGCACATCGGCAGGTCGACACAGGCCACCGCCGCGTAGTTGCTGCTGACCCAGCCGCCGAGGGCGATTTGCCCGATCACCAGCAGCAGGGCGAAGGCGGCGAGGGCGCGCAGGCGCGAGGGCAGTTGCAGCGGCGCGAAGGCGCCGGACAGGCGCAGGCTCAGCAGGAACAGCAGCGACAGCGTGGTGAAGCCTCCGAGCAAATGCGCGGTGACCACTTGCGGCCAGAGCTTGAGGGTGACCGTCCACATACCGAACGCGGCCTGGGCGATCACCACGCCGAGCAGCAGCAGCGGCAGGCGCAGCGGCTGTCCGTCACGGCCGCGGCGCACCAGTGCGTGGATGGCCAGGCCGAGGATCAGCAGGCCCAGGCTGCCGGCGAAGTAGCGATGGATCATCTCGTTCCAGCCCTTCTGCGCCTCCACCGGAGCGTCCGGGAAACGCATTTCGGCGTGGGCCAGCTGTGCCTCGCTGGTCGGCACGTGGACGAAGCCATAGCAGCCGGGCCAGTCCGGGCAGCCGAGGCCGGCGTGGGTCAGGCGGGTATAGGCGCCCAGCAGGATCACCAGGAAGGCCAGTGCCGTCGCCAATACGGCGACGTAGAAGGCGGGTTTGCGTGTTGCCTGGATCATGCGTCGCTCCCGATCTTGTTGTTGTCGTGGGGCTGGCGATTCCCGATCAAAAGAGCATCAACCGATGTTGGACAGCTTCAGCAGCAGCTGCAGGTCCTTGAGGATCGACTTGCCGTCGGTCCCGGCGTCATAGCGCAGCACCAGGTTGCCGTGGGGGTCGACGATCCACAGTTGCGGCTTGGCGCCGGTGTGCTGGGTCGGCGTTAGGCCCAGGCGTTGCAGGCGCGGGTAATCCTTGTCGAGCAGGCTGGTGAACTCGGTCGGCAGCGGCTTGGCAAAGGCGAACACATGCTCGGCGCGGCTGGCCTCGCGGCCCAGGCCGATGTTGATCTGGCGAGCCAGGTAGACCAGTTGCTGGCAGTCGCTGGCGCAGGTCTCGGGTGCGGTGACCAGCAGTTGCCAGTGTTCGCTCGCCTTGTCGGCCTGCACGCCGAGGTCGGCCGGGGTCTGCCCGGTGGCGATCAGGTCGCCGTGGTAGCTGCGGCCTTCCGGCACCCAGAACTGCAGCTTGTACATGGCGGTGGCGAGGATCATCGGGCCGAGGGTCACGCAGAGGATCAGGATCAGCTGCAGACGGCCGCGGCGGCGGCTGGGCTGCTCATTCAGGGTCATGCTGGCGGTCATGGTCGAAGGTCTCCCGTGCGCGACGGATGCCGAGGTAGAGGTAGAGGACTGTCAGTGCGAAGGCCAGGGCGAACCACTGCACGGCGTAGCCGACGTGGCGCTCCGGTGGCATGGCGACGATCGGCCAGTCGGTGTCGAGGGCGGCGTCGCCCGGTTCCAGGCGGATTTCCAGAGGCAGCCCTTGGCGGCCGAGTTGGTCCCACAGGGCAGGGGCGTCCACCTGGGTGACCAGGCGCGGCCAGCCGGCGACCGGCGCGAATGGCGTGGTGGGTGGCGGCAGGTAGGTCCAGGCGTCCAGCAGCAGGTCGTGGTCGGGCGTATCGATCCGTGGCGGCACGCGGCGATCCGGCCAGGCAGTCCAGCCGCGATTGACCAGCAGCCACTGGTGAGCGGTGCGGTCATAGAAGGGTTGCAGCACCTCGACGCCGGCATGGCCGTCGCGGGTGCGGTTGTCCAGCAGGACGGTGTGTTCGGCGTCGAGCTGGCCCTGCAGGCGCACTCGCACATAACTGCGCGGCGGCAGGCGTTCGAGTTCGGCGGCGGAGATCGGGTCCTGCTGGCGCTGGGTTTCGGCGGCGGTGAGCAGGATGCGCTTTTCGGCTGCGCGCGAGAGCTGCCAGCAGCCCAGGCCGAGCAGCACCGGCAGCAGCGCGAGCACCACCAGCGTCGGCGCAAGGCCGGGCCGGAAGGCCTGCGCCACGCGGCTCGAACGGTGCGGAGTAGCGTGCTGGCTATACTGCAAGACATCCCCCTTAACCCCAGTCCCCCCGCGGACAGGAGGCCGGTAATGCTCAAAGCTGCGATCGTCCTGTTGTTGCTGGCGACCGTCGTCAGTCTGTTCAGTGGTCTGTTCTTTCTGGTCAAGGACGAGGGGCACGGTTCGCGGGTAGTCAACGCGTTGACCGTGCGTGTCACCCTTACCGCCCTGACTGTCGCTCTCATCGCCTGGGGCTTCTTCAGCGGCGAACTTGGTAGCTCCGCCCCCTGGCATTTCTGATTCCGCATTGCTTTTCGAGCTTGCTCGCGAACGCTTTTTTCTGATGCCCCAGTGTTGGGCGGTTCGCGAGCAAGCTCGCTCCTACAGGTCCTGCAATTTCTCCCGCCTCACAGCACGTAAACGAAGGTGAACAGCCCGACCCACACCACGTCGACGAAGTGCCAGTACCAGCTGGCCGCTTCGAAACCGAAGTGGTGTTCGGCGTCGAAGTGCCCGCGCAGGATGCGGATCAGCATGATGGTCAGCATGATCGCGCCGATGGTCACGTGGGCGCCGTGGAAGCCGGTGAGCATGAAGAAGGTCGCGCCGTAGATGCCCGAGCCCAGGGTCAGGCCCAGTTCGCTGTAGGCCTCGTGATACTCGTAGGCCTGCAGCACCAGGAAGCAGGCGCCCAGCGCGATGGTCAGCGCCAGCCACAGCTTCAGCGGGGCGCGATGGTTCTTCTTCAGCGCGTGGTGGGCGAAGGTCACGGTGAAGCTGGAGCTGACCAGCAGCAGGGTGTTGATCAGCGGCAGCTTCCACGGATCGATCACTTCCTTGGGCGGCGGGAACAGCTTGTTGTCCGGGTTGCTCAGCTGCGGCCAGCCCTGTTCGAACTGCGGCCAGAGCATGTGCGAGATGCCGTGGTGGCCTTCGCCGCCCAGCCATGGGTTGACGAAGTGGCGCACGTAGAACAGCGCGCCGAAGAAGGCGGCGAAGAACATCACCTCGGAGAAGATGAACCAGCTCATGCCCCAGCGGAACGAGCGGTCCATCTGCGGGCTGTACAACCCGCCACGGCTTTCCTTGATGACGTTGCCGAACCAGCCGAACAGCATGTAGGCCAGGATCAGTCCGCCGGCGAAGAAGATCCACGGGCCGTGGGACTGCGCCTTGCCGGCGCTCATGTCGTTCATCCAGGTGCCGACGCCGAACATCGTCACCAGCATGCCGATGGTGGCGATGATCGGCCACTTGCTCTGCGCGGGGACGTAATAGGGATCGTGGGTTGTCATTGTTGTTGTTCTCCTTTTCCGTTCAGCGCGTGTTACTGGCCACGGGCGGCTTGCGGGAAGTGATGTCGAACAGCGTGTAAGCAAGGGTCAGGTGACGCACATCCTTGGGCAGGTCGCGGTCGACGATGAAGCGCACCGGCATCTCGATGCGCTCACCCGGCTGCAGCACCTGCTGGGTGAAGCAGAAGCATTCGGTCTTGTGGAAATAGGTGGCCGCCACCGACGGCGCGATACTCGGGATCGCTTGGGCGGTCATCGGTTTGTCGGTGGGGTTGCGGGCGACGAACAGCATCTGGTTCACCGCGCCCGGATGCACCACCAACTGCTCGGCCTCGGGGTGGAACTCCCAGACCATGTCGATGTTGTTGTTGGCGACGAACTGGATCTTCACCTCGCGCGACTGATCCACCACCTGGCCGTCGTCCCGGTAGGCGCTGCCGGAGGTCTTGCCGTTGATGCCCAGCGCCTTGCACATCACGTCGTACAGCGGCACCAGGGCGAAGCCGAAGGCGAACATGGCGACCACGGCAATGACCAGCCGGGTCACCAGCTTGCGCGTTTCGATGTTGCCGTCGCTCATGAGTCGATTCCTCCCTTGCAGGAGCGAGCTTGCTCGCGAACCGCCTGACGCCTTGGCTTCCGGAGAAGCCCGTTCGCGAGCAAGCTCGCTCCTACAGGTAAGCCCTTACTTCACTTCCGGAGGCGTGCTGAAGGTGTGGTACGGCGCGGGCGAAGGAATCGTCCACTCCAGGCCTTCGGCGCCATCCCACGGCTTGGCCGGGGCCGGCTTGCCGCCCTTGATGCACTTGATGACGATGAACAGGAACAGCAACTGCGTGGTGCCGAACATGAAGGCGCCGACGGACGAGACCATGTTGAAGTCGGCGAACTGCAGGTTGTAGTCCGGAATCCGTCGCGGCATGCCCGCCAGGCCCACGAAGTGCATCGGGAAGAACGCCAGGTTCATGCCGATGAAGCTCATCCAGAAGTGCAGCTTGGCGAGACTCTCGTCGTACATGTGCCCGGTCCACTTGGGAATCCAGTAGTACACCGAGGCGAAGATGCCGAAGATCGCCCCGGGCACCAGCACGTAGTGGAAGTGCGCCACCACGAAGTAGGTGTCCTGGTACTGGAAGTCCGCCGGGGCGATGGCCAGCATCAGGCCGGAGAAGCCGCCGATGGTGAACAGGATGACGAAGGCCACGGCGAACAGCATCGGCGCCTCGAAGGTCAGCGAGCCCTGCCACATGGTCGACGCCCAGTTGAACACCTTCACCCCGGTGGGCACGGCGATCAGCATGGTCGCGTACATGAAGAACAGCTCGCCCACCAGCGGGATGCCCACCACGAACATGTGGTGAGCCCAGACGATGAAGGAGAGGAAGGCGATCGACGCGGTGGCGTAGACCATCGAGGTGTAGCCGAACAGCGGCTTGCGGCTGAAGGCCGGGATGATCGAGCTGACGGCGCCGAAGGCAGGCAGGATCATGATGTACACCTCGGGGTGGCCGAAGAACCAGAACACATGCTGGAACAGCACCGGGTCGCCGCCGCCGGCCGCGCTGAAGAAGCTGGTGCCGAAGTGGATGTCCATCAGCATCATGGTCACGCAACCGGCCAGCACCGGCATCACCGCGATCAGCAGGAAGGCGGTGATCAGCCAGGTCCAGACGAACAGCGGCATCTTCATCAGCGTCATGCCCGGTGCGCGCAGGTTGAGGATGGTGGCGATCACGTTGATCGCGCCCATGATCGAACTCATGCCCATCAGGTGGATGGCGAAGATGAAGAAGGTCACGCTGTGCGGCGCGAAGGTGGTGGACAGCGGCGCGTAGAAGGTCCAGCCGAAGTTCGGGCCGCCGCCGGGCATGAACAGGGTGCTCACCAGCAGCGCGAACGCCGCCGGCAGCAGCCAGAAGCTGAAGTTGTTCATGCGTGGCAGGGCCATGTCCGGCGCGCCGATCATCAGCGGCACCATCCAGTTGGCCAGGCCGACGAAGGCCGGCATCACCGCACCGAAGACCATCACCAGGCCGTGCATGGTGGTCATCTGGTTGAAGAACGCCGGTTCCACGATCTGCAGGCCCGGCTGGAACAGTTCGGCGCGGATCACCATGGCGAAGGAGCCGCCGAGCAGGAAGGCGCAGAAGGCGAACCACAGATAAAGCGTGCCAATGTCCTTGTGGTTGGTGGTCAGGACCCAGCGCATCAGGCCCTTGGCGGGGCCGTGGTGGTGGTCGCCGGCGTGAGAATGGTCGGGGTGATCGATCACAGCACTCATCGCGGCCTCCTTATTTTTGCTTCTGCTTGTAGGCGACCACTTCTTGCGGGGTCACCATGTCGCCGTCGTTGTTGCCCCAGGCGTTGCGCTCGTAGGTGATCACCGCAGCGATGTCGACCTCCGAGAGCTGCTTGCCGAAGGCCGCCATTGCCGTGCCCTGGACGCCGTTGAACACGGTCTCCAGATGGTGCTCCTTGGGCCCGGTGACGATCTTCGAGCCTTTGAGTGCCGGGAACATCGGCGGCATGCCCTGGCCCTCGGGCTGGTGACAGGCCGCGCAGATGGTGTGGTAGACCTTGTCGCCGCGGGCGACCAGCTCGTCCTTCGTCCACTCCTTGCTGGTCAGCTCCTTGAGCTTGGCGGCCTCTTCCTTGCGCTCGGCCAGCCACTTGTCGAAGTCGGGCTTGGATTTCACGTCCACCACGATGGGCATGAAGCCGTGGTCCTTGCCGCACAGCTCGGCGCACTGGCCACGGTAGATGCCGGGCTTGTCGACTTTGGTCCAGGCCTCGTTGACGAAGCCGGGAATGGCGTCGCGCTTGACCGCGAAGGCCGGCACCCACCAGGAGTGGATCACGTCGCTGGAGGTGACCAGGAAGCGCACCTTGACCCCGGCCGGCAGCACCAGCGGGTTATCCACCTCCAACAGGTAGTGCTCGTCCTTGTCGGCCTTGTTGTGGATCTGGTCCTGGCTGGTGGCCAGGTTGGAGAAGAACTCCACGTCCTGGCCCAGGTACTTGTACTGCCACTTCCACTGGTAGCCGGTGACCTGCACGTCCAGCTCGGGCTCCGAGGTGTCGTACATGTGGATCAGCGTGCGGGTGGCCGGGACGGCCATCACCACCAGGATCAGGAAGGGAATGATGGTCCAGAGGATTTCCACCGTAGTGCTTTCGTGGAAATGCGCGGGCTGCTGCCCGGTGGACCGGCGGTGGACGATCATCGACCAGAACATCGCGCCGAACACGATGATGCCGATGACCACGCAGATCCAGAAGATGGTCATGTGCAAGTCGAAGACATTACGGCTGACTTCCGTCGCACCGGGGGCCATGTTGACCGTCCAGGCGGCGTTTGCCTGACTGAAAGCCAAGAGCAAAAGGAAGCCCATCCAGACTCGTGGATGTCGCAGCATTCGGGTTCCCCTTATCGTTGTTTTTATCCCGCCGGCATTGCGCTCGTGCGGCAAACCCCCATTCCAGAAGGTTTGCGCGCTTGAACTCGCCAACGGCCAAGGGAGCGACCGCCAAGACAACTGACTTTGACCGTCATCACCTCGGCGCACGCAGGGCAGGCCGGGTCCATCAGGTTTTTCGTGTGTCGAGTCGGAGTATAGACACGGCTTGCGACATAACAACGCAGAGTAAAAAACCGTTTCTAAAGACCGAAGAGTGATCTCAAAGCCGCGGCCGGCGCGGCTTTGGAGTACCATGGTGGCGGTGTGATATGCCTGGACGGCATAAACACTTCATGAATATGACAATCGCGTCTTAGCTGCAGCCGGACGCCGGCTAAGGTCTTTCTTCACGTTCCAAACCCGTTGTCTTGGAGTTGTCATGAATACCGCTGCACTGCGTGAGCTGATCCGTAATGCCCATCTGCTCGAGTCCCGCCACGGCCATCTCGCCCGCCTGATCCAGAGCCAACTGCAGAGCCTGCACAAGAGCATCGCGCTCGCCGGTGAAGACCCCAGCGGTACGCTGACCCGTTTCGTTCACGCCTACATCGAACAGGTGCCGGATTTCCTCGACGCGGCCAACGCCGTGGCCCGCGAGGCGGGTATCGAGGATCGCATCAAGCCGGTGCTCAAACTCGCCGAGCAATTCTTCCTCACCCCGCCAGCCCTGCTCGACGGCCATGACGGACTCGATGCGCTGCTGGACGAGGCCTACCTCGCCCATCGCCTGGTGGAGGAAGTGAACGACCGCTACATCGCCCACTTCAACCAGCCGCTGATCCCGCTGGACACCACGGTGGCCAATCTTGTCGCGCACCAGCTGATCGGCGAACCCTTCGCCAACCAGCTGGACGAAGCCGTGCACCACGCGGTCGACGGCATGCTCGACGAAAGCACCTTCGCCTCGGACACGGCGCAGAGCTACCGCGCGCGCCTGAACGACCCGCAGGTGGTGATGGCCTGGCAGCAGTGGCCGTGCCTGTCGCGGCAGTTCGGCGTCGAACTGGAGCTGGGCCGCGACTGAGGGGTCAGCTCGCGCCTTGCAGCGCGCGCACCCGTCCTTCCACGCGGCGCCGCAGGCCGTTGCCTTCGATGCAGAGCCGGCAATCGCTGGCCGCGGCGGTGCGTCCCCAATCCTCCAGCAACTCCATGCACGCGTGGTCGATGTAGCTCAGGTGCTGCAGCGGCACACGCAGGTGCGTTCCGGGCTTCACCGACTGCAACACCTTGGAGAGTGCCGGCACCTTCAGGAAAGTCGCCGCGCCGACCAGTCGCAGCTCCGCACCGTTGCCCTCGTCGTCGTAGCGCAGCTGGATCTTCAGCCGCGCGGCCTTGAACACCAGCTTCAGCACTGTCAGCGCGAAGCCCAGCAGTACGCCGGTCAACAGGTCGGTGGCGACGATGGCCAGCGCGGTGGCCGCATGGACCAGCACCGGCATCCGCCCGTAGCGGCCCAGTGAGCGCAGCGCCTTGAGGTCCACCAGCTTGATGCCGGTGTAGACCAGCACGCCGGCGAGGCTTGCAATGGGAATCTGCCGCAGCAGCCCGCCCAGCAGCGCGACGAACGCCAGCAGCCACAGCCCGTGGAGGATCGCCGAGGCGCGGCTGCGCGCACCAGCCTGTACATTGGCCGAGCTGCGCACGATCACCCCGGTCATCGGCAGCGCGCCGACCAGCCCGCAGAGCATGTTGCCCACGCCCTGGGCGCTCAGTTCGCGGTCCATGTCCGAACGCGGGCCATTGTGCATACGGTCCACCGCGGCGGCGGAAAGCAGCGTCTCGGCGCTGGCGATGAAGGCCACCACCACGGCGGCCAGCAGCAGCGTCGGGTCGAGCAGTGCACCAAGGTCCGCGGGCCGCAGCCAGTCGATGGCATCGCCGAGGTTCTGCGGCACGTTCACGCGCAGTACGTCGAGGCGAAACACCATGCTCGCCGCCGTTGCGAGGCTCACGCCAAGCAACGCGCCGGGCAGCATGCGCAGCTGGCTCGGTTTGAAGTGGTCCCACAGCGCCATGCACGCCATGGTGCCCAGCCCGAGCATCGCCGCGTCGAACCCGCTCGCCTCGGACAGCAGCGCGGACGGGAAAGCCAGCAGGTTATCCAGCCCGGACGCCTGCGGCTTGAGGTCCAGCATCACGTGTACCTGCGACAGTACGATGAGAATGCCGATGCCCGCGAGCATGCCATACACCACGGCCGGCGAGGTCACGCGGAACCAGCAGCCCAGGCGCAGCCGGCCCGCGAGCAGCTGTAGCGCACCGGCCAGCAGCAGTATCGGCCCGAGCATGGCCATGCCGTGGGTGCGTACCAGCTCGAAGACCAGCACCGCAAGGCCCGCCGCCGGGCCGCTGACCTGCAGCGGCGAGCCGGCGAGAAAGCCGACGACGAGGCCGCCGATGATGCCCGTCACCAGCCCCTTGGCGGGCGGCATGCCCGAGGCGATGGCGATGCCCATGCACAACGGCAGGGCGACGAGAAAGACCACCACCGACGCGAGCAGGTCGCGTGGCAGCGCTTGGCGCAGTTGGGAAAATCCGGATGCAACAGAGTGGGAAGCCGACATGGCGCTGTTCTCCTTCGGGCATTTTTCGGGCACGCGAAAGCCCACGATGACGGCCTCGACCGCATCGACACGCGCAATTCAACGGGGCGGCGAACGCGGTGGCCGCGCTCGCCTCAGGCAGGGATCAAGTCAGACGCGGGGCGCGGCGTTTGTTCTGAGGGCCGCCGCGCCCCTGGAAGCTTTTTACTGAGGGGAGTAACGCGGGCGCGGAGTGGCGTTGGGCGTCGGGCCTTCGCCGTCGAGGGCGCGGAAGCGGCCTTCCTGGGCGTCGTAGGCCTTGATGGCGCTGGTCTCGATGTCGTACACCCAGCCGTGGATGAACAGCTGGCCGGACGCCAGGCGCGCCGCCACCGAGGGGTGAGTCTTCAGGTGATCCAGCTGGGCCACCACGTTCTCCTCGGTGAGGATGCCCAGGTGCTCATGGCTGGCGCAGCCACAGGTCTGCGCGACCACTGTGCGAGCCACTTCGGCGTGGCGCAGCCATGCTTTTACCGTCGGCATGCCTTCCAGCGTCTGGGGCGCCAGCACCGCTTTCATCGCGCCGCAGTCGGAGTGACCGCAGACGATGATGTGCTGCACGCCCAGGGCCATGACCGCGAACTCGATGGCGGTGGACACGCCGCCGTTCATCTGGCCGTAAGGCGGCACGACGTTGCCGACGTTGCGGGTAACGAACAGGTCGCCCGGCGAACTCTGGGTGATCAGCTCCGGAACGATGCGCGAGTCGGCGCAGGTGATGAACATGGCGCGCGGGTTCTGCGCGTGGGCCAGCTTCTTGAACAGCTCTTCCTGCTGCGGGAAGACCTCATGACGGAATTGACGGAAGCCCTCGACGATATGGCGAAGCGCCTCATCAGCAGATTCGTGGGCGTGATCCTCACCGTGCGTTTTGTCGTTCATGTATCAGCCTCGAAGAATGACGAAGAATTTTCCCACGCCAGCCGACGCTCTCCCCAGGGAGAAAAGGCACAGCCGTGGGAAAAAATCTGTCGTGACCGGTAAGTCACTTTGTGCTCAAACCCTAGAGAAGTAAGATTAAACCAAAATTAAAAAACCGCTCTGGCATGAGCTTTTGCATGATGTTTCGCCGATATTTCGCGATGATATCGGCAAGCTATCATGGCGTTGCGATGTTGCCGTGATGTCGTTGCGCTTGTCGAATTTTCCCGCAACGTGTCAGAACAGGCTCATCTGGCTTCGCGGTGGTGCGAAGGCCGTGCAGTCCAGGCCGAAGCCGCCCCGGCGGTTCAGCCCCAGGCGGCGTAGAGCGACCTCGAAGCGCTTGGCCAGCAGCTCGGCGAATGGCCCCTCGCCACGGAAGCGGTGGCCGAAGCGGCTATCGTAGATTTCCCCGCCGCGCACCTGGCGGATCAGGCTCATCACATGGTTGGCGCGCTGCGGGTAGTGCGCCGCCAGCCATTCCTCGAACAGCGGCCCGACTTCCCGGGGCAGGCGCAGCAGCATATAGCTGGCGCTCTGCGCGCCGGCGTCGTGCGCAGCTTCCAGCAGGGCCTCCAGTTCGCGGTCGTTGATCATCGGGATCATCGGCGAACACAGCACCCCCACCGGAATGCCCTGTTCGCGCAGCACGCGAATCGCCCGCAAGCGTGCCGACGGCGCAGCGGCGCGGGGTTCGAGGATGCGTTTGAGCTCATCGTCCAGGGTGGTCAGGCTGATCATTACCCCGACCAGGTTCTGCTTCGCCAGCTCGGCGAGCAGGTCGAGATCGCGCAGGATCAGCGAGCCCTTGGTGACGATGGTCACCGGATGGCGGAAGCGCAGCAGCACTTCGAGGATCTGTCGGGTCAGGCGCTGCTGGCGCTCGATGGGCTGGTAGGGGTCGGTGTTGGCGCCCAGGTTGATCGGTGCGCAGACGTAGCCCTTCCTGCTCAATTCCTGCTCCAGTACCTCGGCGGCGTTGGTCTTGGCGATGAGTTTCGTCTCGAAATCCAATCCTGGCGACAGGTCCCAGTAGGCATGGCTGGGCCGCGCGTAGCAGTAGATGCAGCCGTGCTCGCAACCGCGATAGGGGTTGATCGAGCGGTCGAAGGGCAGGTCCGGCGACTGGTTGCGGGAGATCACCGTTTTCGCCAGCTCGGTACGGATTTCGGTCACCTGGGGCCTGGGGACCTCATCGAGCCAGTCGTTATCCACAGGCACCGAGGTGGTCGGCGCGAAGCGATTGTGCGGATTGCTGGCGGTGCCACGGCCGCGGGGTGGGAGCTGGGAGGTCATGTGGGAAGGCTCTGAAAGAATGCTGTATATAAATACAGTAATCCACGGAGTTTTCCACAGCCAGCGTGAACCGCCCGGTGGTCGGATTCACGCCTGTAGGGCGTATAACGCTCCGCGTTATACGCCGATTGATCCTGGTTCCAGCGCGCTTCGAGGTTGGCCATGAAGGCGCGCTGGGATCGGTGAGTCGGCGTACAACCGCGAACGGTTGTACGCCCTACGACCATGCTGGTTGAGGAGCTGTTGTAGGAGCAACTGTCTTGTCCCGGCTGAATCTGTGCCAGGGCTTTCCCCCTCACCCCAGCCCTCTCCCTCAGGGAGAGGGAGCCAGATCGTGCCGGCTGACAGAGTGCTTTCATCCTGCACCGGACGGTCCCCTCTCCCCCTGGGAGAGGGTGAGGGCCGACCCGAGCGCAGATGCATCTCGTAGGAGCGGACTCTGTCCGCGAAACGATCAAAGCACCCGCGCGAACACCCAGTACAACCCCGCCGCCAGCCCGATGGCCGCCGGCAGGGTGAGCACCCAGGCCAGCAGCATGTTGCGGATGGTCGGCCACTGCAGGCCGCTGCCGTTGGCGGCCATGGTGCCCGCCACGCCGGAGGACAGCACATGGGTGGTGGACACCGGCAGGCCGAAGCCATCCGCCGCGCCGATGGTGAGCATCGCCACCAGTTGTGCGGCGGCGCCCTGGGCGTAGGTCATCGGCGTCTTGCCGATGCCTTCGCCGACGGTGGTGACGATGCGCCGCCAGCCCACCAGGGTGCCCAGGCCCAGCGCCAGGGCGACGGCCACCTTCACCCACACGGGAATGAAGCGGATCGTCCGTTCGCCTTCGCTGCGCAGCGCCTGCAGGGTGCTCCAGGTTTCCAGGTCGACGTTCTGCTCGCTGTGGTCGAGCATGCGGATGGTCTCCAGGCTCAGGTACAGGTCGTTGCGCAGGGCCTGCACCTCCTCGCCGGGGACCTTCGCCATCTCGCCGTGCCGCTCCAGGCGCGCAGCGACATCGCCGATGACCGCGCCCAGCGCCGGCAACAGGCCCGCATCGACGCGCGCGTCCTGCTGATAGGCCAGCAGCACCTGGCGCGGGTCGCCACTGGCGGCGCCGCCGGCATGTTGCAGTTGCGCCTGGCTGGCCTGGGCCAGGCTCAGCAACTGGCGGGACTGCTCCAGGGAATGGCCGCGATCCACGGCGAACGCCAGCGGAACGGTGGCGATCAGGATGAGCATGATCAGGCCGATGCCTTTCTGCCCGTCGTTCGAGCCATGGGCGAAGGAAACCCCGGTACAGGTGACGATCAGCAACCCGCGAATCCACCAGGGCGGTGGCGTGCGCCCTTCGGGCGAGCGGAACAGCGCGCGGTTGCCAATCCCCGCGCTCATCGCCCGCAGCAGCACGAAGGCGCTGAAGAAGCCGACCACCGGCGACAGCAGCAGCGCATAACCCACCGTCAGCAACTGCGACCAGGCACTGCCGGACAGCCCCAGGTGCCCGGCCATTGCGCCATGGGCCAGGCCGATGCCGACGATGGAGCCGATCAGCGTGTGCGACGAGGACACCGGCAGCCCCAGCCACCAGGTGCCGAGGTTCCACAGGATCGAGGCGATCAGCAGGGCGAAGATCATCGCCAGCCCCGCGTTGCTGTCTACCTTGAGCAGCAGGTCCAGCGGCAGCAATGAGACGATGGCGAAGGCCACCGCGCCGCTGGAGAACAGCACGCCGAGGAAATTCCACAGCCCCGACCAGGCCACCGCGAAGCGTGGTGGCAGGGCGTTGGTGTAGATCACCGTGGCCACGGCGTTGGCCGTGTCGTGGAAACCGTTGATGAATTCGAAGCCCAGCGCCACCAGCAGGGCGATGACCAGGACCAGCATCGGCCAGCCCGGTTGCAGCGATGTGCCGCTGGCGCGAATGTCCTGGCCGAGGCTGGTGAAGGTGAACACCAGGGCCCCGGCCAGCAGCAGAAAGAACGTCAGGCGCCCCTTGAGGCCATGGGTTTCGCGCAGTACGGGGCTGATCGGGAACTGGGTCAGGCGCGAGGCGCGCATCACTTCCAGCAGGCCATAGCGGTCAAGCACGGTAGTGGCGCTCCCTCCGGGGAGTGAATGGGATGTCGGTCACGGCGGATTCCTTGCGGTGATGCGCTACAGACTAGCCGCCCTGCGGGCGACCGGCCTCAACGCAGGTCAATCGACAGCATTTTCCGGTTGCCAGCGGGCCGTTCGCCGGGAACCGCCGGACGGCCCGCTGGCGCCGATGCACGGCCCTATACTGAAGCCTGGACGACCGGACGCGCTATGTGCCCGGCCAGGGTCAGGAGCGGGCGGCAGGTCCTTCGGACGCCGTCGAGCCGGCGAGCGGCCATGAACAGTCTGTGTTTCTGCAGTGCCATCGGGGCGCCCTGGCGACGGTGCGGTGTCCTCATGTTGCTTCTGCTGGCGCTGGCCGGTTGTTCCCATCGCCCCCCCGAGCCTGTCGGTCCGGTCAGCGAGGCCACCTGGCGGCAGGTGGACGCCGACATCGGCGCCGCCTCCCTCAATGCCACGTCCCAGGCCCGCGCCTACGCTGAAGGCGCCATGGAGCACTGGATGGACCTGGTCTACCAGCGCACCGACAGCAAGTTCATCCCCTGGTTTTCCAGCTACTGGACGCAGCAATGGCTGAGCATGAAGGTCGCCTGGTACAAGATGGGCTCCCAGGGCGATCTCGATCCCACGGTGGATCGGCTGGCGGCCTACCTGCAGGAGGAGTACCACGAGCAGGTGCTGGTGCCGGTGGCCAGAGAGCTCGACCCCGACTCCATCATGGAAACCGCTGCCCGGCGTTACATCGGCGCGCTGGTGGAGGCCCTCGGCGCCATTCCCCAGCGCCGCGGCGTGCCGCAGAAGGCCTTCGACGAGCACCTGAGGGGCATTCCGGCGATTTCCCTCGGTCCGCCGTCGAGCCGCGACGCTTCGCTGTATGACGTGGTGCGCGCCAAGGACGTTGGCGAACTGCCGGCCTTCGCCGCGCTGATGCAGGAGATTCGCAAGGCGGCGGGCAAGGCGGGCGCCGGCACCAAGGTCAGCGGGGTTTCGCCGGTGGCCCAGCGAACCAGTGCCAAGCTGGTCAACGAGCTGCGCAATCGCAGCATCGCCGGGGTAGTCGCCAGCGCCGCCGGCAAGGTCGCGGGCTCGATCATCTCGGTGGCTTTCACCCTGTTCAGCCTGAGCAGCAACGACCATGACCGTCCCGAGGTGGAAAGCCAGTTGCGCAAGGAGATCAACGAAGCCTTCGACGAGCAGTGGCTGCTGCTGATGCACGACTCGCAGGGCGGGGTGATGGCGGGTGTCGACTACCTCGGCGGGCGGGTCCTGCAAAGCCTGACGGGGCAGCTGGCGCAACCGGTGGAGAATGGGCAGGGGACTGACGACGTTCAGTCCTTCGGCGCTACGCCGCCTCCGCCCATCGACGCCAGCGGCGGAATTCGTGTGCTGCGCCAGGGGCAGGGGGCCGCACCCTGAGCGCGACGTTCGGCGCCTGACGCTTCGCGCAGGCGGCCATGCGCAGTATCCTTGCCGCCCGACTTTCGCGGCCGGACGCTGATCCCATGCATTACCAGAACATCCTCTTCGACCTCGACGGCACCCTCACCGACCCGCGTGAAGGCATCACCCGTTCGATCCAGTACGCCCTCGCCCAGCTCGGCATCGACGAGCCCGACCTGCGCCAGCTCGAACACTTCATCGGCCCGCCGCTGCTGCAGTGCTTCATGAGCACCTACGACTTCGACGAGGCGCGCGCCTGGGAGGCGGTGAACCACTACCGCGTGCGCTTCAAGGAAACCGGGTTGTACGAAAACAAGGTGTTCGATGGCGTGGGCGAGTTGCTCGAAATGCTCGGCGGCCAGGGCCGCACGCTGTACATCTGCACCAGCAAGCCGACGGTGTTCGCCGCCGAGATCGCCCGGCACTTCGACTTCGCCCGAAACTTCAAGGTGATCTACGGCAGCGAGCTGGACGGCACGCGCACCAATAAGGTCGAGCTGATCGAGCACCTGCTGGGCATCGAGAAACTGGACCTTGCGCAGACGCTGATGATCGGCGACCGCAAGCACGACCTGATCGGCGCCCATCGCAACGGCCTGTCTGCTGCCGGAGTGGGTTACGGATTCGGTAGCCGCGAAGAGCTGCTGGCGGAAAATCCGGCGCATTACTTCGCGAGCATGGACGAGTTGCGCGCGGCGTTTGCCTGACGGCGTTGCGGCTTACCTGTAGGAGCAGATCTTATCCGCGATGGCCGTGGCACGGCGTCGGGATTTCGCGGGCAAGGTCCGCTTGTACGAGATGCATCTGCGCTCGGTTTGGCCCTCACCCTAACCCTCTCCCAGGGGGAGAGGGGACCGTTCGGTGCAGGATGAAACCTTCGCGTCAGCCGGCTCGGACTGCCACCTCTCCCTGAGGGAGTGGGCTGGGGTGAGGGGTAGGCATCGGCACGGACTACCCGGAAGAAGACAGTTGCTCCTACGCGATGCACACCTCGCGCGCGGCTTTGCTCACATCAGCCGCGCAGCCACTCCGCCAGGCGCGCCATCATCGCGTCGCACTTGGCCAACTGTTCCAGGCTGACGAACTCGTCCGGCTTGTGCCCCTGGTCCATGCTGCCGGGGCCGCAGACCACGGTGGGAATGCCGACCTGGTCGAACAGCCCGCCCTCGGTGCCATAGGCCACGGTGGAGAACTCGCGGGAGCCGCTGAGCAGGGCGATCAGGTCGGCCGCCTCGGTCTGCGGGTCGGTAGCCAGTGCCGGGTAGGCGGACAGCGGGGTGAAGCGGATGTCCGCCTCGGCCTTCACTGCGCGCATCTTCGGCAGCAACTCGGCTTCGGCGTAGTCGCGCAGGTCATCGGCGACCTGTTGCGGGTCGTCACTGGGCAGCGCGCGCACTTCGAAATCGAACTGGCATTCGGCGGGCACGATGTTCAGTGCGCGGCCGCCATTGATAACGCCGGTCTGCACGGTGGAGTAGGGCGGGTCGAAGCGGGGGTCGTGGCGCTCCGGCGCCGCCAGGCGGGTGCCGATCTCGCCGAGGCGGCCGATCAGCTTCGCCGCGTACTCGATGGCGTTCACGCCCTGCGGTGCATAGGCCGAGTGGCAGGCCGCGCCATGGACGTTGCAGCGCATCGCCAGCTTGCCCTTGTGCCCCAGCACCGGCTTGAGTTCGGTGGGTTCGCCAATGATGCAGACCATCGGCTTGTGTTCGCGCTGCTCCAGCGCGGTGATCAGCGAGCGCACGCCCAGGCAGCCGACTTCCTCGTCATAGGAGAAGGCCAGGTGCACCGGCAGGCGCAACGGCTGGGCGAGGAAGGCCGGAACCGCCGCCAGCACGCAGGCGATGTAGCCCTTCATGTCCGCGGTGCCGCGACCATAGAGGCGGCCGTCGCGCTCGGTCAGCTCGAACGGCGGGACCGTCCAGTTCTGCCCGTCCACCGGCACCACGTCGGTATGCCCGGACAGGCAAACGCCGCCGCGATCCCGCGGGCCGAGGGTGGCGTAGAGGTTGGCCTTGCCGCCTTCGGCGTCGTAGAACAGCTCGCTCTCGACGCCTAGACCTGCGAGGTAGTCGCGGATGTATTCGATCAGCGCCAGGTTGGGATTGCGGCTGACGGTGTCGAAGGCAATCAGCTTGGCGAGGATTTCACGGCTGGTAGACATGGTCGGGTCCTGCTTCTTTGCTTTTTGTAGGAGCGAGCTTGCTCGCGAACAAAACCCGCAGCGAGGCAGGGTTCGCGAGCAAGGACTAGGCGTCCCCCTCGCTCCTACATGTTCAAGGCATCACTCGTCGCCCGGCACGCCGTAGCTCGGCGCCTTGGTCGGGTCGAGGGCGCGGGTGAGGTAGTCCTGCAGCTGCGGCTTGTAGGCGACCCAGAGCTTTTCCAGCTCATCGATCGGCGCCTCGTCGGCCCAGTCTACGCGCAGGTCGACGATCGGCCAGACCAGGTCGCCCACCACCTTCATCGCCGCCGAATGCACCGGACCGGCTTCGCCACCGGCGGCCATCGCCGCCTGCATGGCCGCCAGCAGGCGCTCGGCCAGGCAGCCGTCGGCCTGCTCGAAGGCGCGGGTCATGGCTTCCATTACTGCCGTGGAGGACAGCAGGTTGCCCGCCGCCACGCAGTTCTCGCCGGCCACCGCGTGGTTCACGCCCAGCGCTTCGCTGCCGGTGAACAGCGCGACCTTGCCGTGCTGGTCGATCACGGTCACCTGGCGGTACTGGCTGTAGCCGTTGCTCGACAGCGCCTTGTCCAGTGCCGCGCCAGGCTCCAGGCCGGTTTCCAGCAGGTCCAGGATCTGCGGGCCGAGGGCCGGCAGGGTGACGTTCTGTGTGGCCACCGCGCCAACGCCGGCGCGTACCCAGGGGCAACGGGCGCCCACGGCAATGCTCGAGGAGCTGATGGCGATACCCAGCTGGCCGGTCTCGGCGCAGCGTCCAACGATGGAAAAGGTCATGGGAGCTCCTTAATCAATCCTGTGTCGTAAACGACAAAACGGCGAGGCAGGGAAATCCCCGCGTCGCCGCTTCGCCTCAGCCATTCATCAGTCCGGAATGACCGCGATGACGTCGATTTCCATCAGCCACTGCGGCTGGCCCAGGGCCGATACCACGAGGCCGGTGGAGATCGGGAACACGCCCTTCAGCCACTTGCCGACTTCCTGGTACACCGGCTCGCGGTAGCGCGGGTCGATGATGTAGGTGGTGGTCTTGACGATGTGCGACAGGTCGCTGCCGGCTTCTTCGAGCAGCTGCTTGACGTTCTTCATCGCCTGCTCGGCCTGGGCGCGCGGGTCACCCAGCCCTACCAGGTTGCCCTCGAAGTCGGTGCCGACCTGGCCGCGTACGTACACGGTGTTGCCGGCGCGTACGGCCTGGCAGAGGTCGTTGTCCAGGGTCTGGTTCGGGTAGGTGTCCTTGGTGTTGAACATGCGGATGCGAGTATGGGTAGGCATCTCTTACTCCCAGGAAGCGGCTTTTTGAACGGAGGCTTCGCGCTGCGAAGCGTCCTGGTATTCGACATATTTACGCTGGGTGGCGATGTGGCCGGCCACGTGCTTGGCGTCGTGCCAGACACCCCAGATGAACGAGGAGCCCCGGCGCGACAGCCACGGCAGGCCGACGAAGTACACGCCCGGCTCGCGGGATACGCCACGCTGGTGCTTGGGCTTGCCCTTCTCGTCGAAGGCATCGACCTGCAGCCAGTTGAAGTCCACGGCATAGCCGGTGGCCCAGATGATCGAGGTGATGCCGGCGGCGGCCAGGTCCAGTTCGAGGATAGGGTTGCGTACGCATTCGGCGTCCGGGTAGACCTTGCGGGCCTCCGGCTCTTCCGGCAGGTCCAGGCCGTTGCGCTCGATGTAGGCATCGGCGGCGTCCAGCAGGCCCAGGTAGTTCTCGTCGCCCGCCTTGAGGTTCTTCAGCAGGTCGTCCTGGAAGGTCACCTTGCCACCTTCGAAGGCCTTGGTCAGGCCGACCAGGGTGATGCCCTCGTTGGCCAGGCGGCGGAAGTCGATGGTCTCGCCACCACGGGCACCGCTCACGGCGATGGTCACGTGCTCGCGACCCGGCTGCACTTCCTCGGCGTCCCACAGGCCGAGCACACCCAGCCACCAGACGAAGTCACGGTTGCGGTAGGAGCGCGGCGGACGGTCATGGGCGCCCACGGAGAGGAAGACCTTCTTGCCGGCGCGGTTCAGCTCGTCGGCGATCTGCACGCCGGAGGAGCCGGCGCCCACCACCAGCACGGCGCCTTCGGGCAGCTGCTGCGGGTTGTAGTACTGGGCCGAGTGGATCTGCTGCAGGCTCTCGGTCTTCGGCGCAATGGCAGGGATCACCGGGCGCTGGAACGGGCCGGTGGCGGAAACGATGCGCAGGGCCTGGAGGGTGCCTTCGGAGGTTTCCACGGTGAAGCCGGGACGGCCGTTGTTGCGGGTCACCTTCTTCACTTCCACGCCGGTGTGGATCGGCGCGTTGAACTGCTTGGCGTAGGCGACGAAGTAGTCCGCTACCTGCTCCTTGGCCGGGAACTCGTCCGGGCCGACGGAGAATTCCATGTTCGGGAAGCGGTCGTGCCAGGCCGGGCCGTTGGCGACCAGGGAGTCCCAGCGGCCGGTGCGCCAGGCTTCGGCGATGCGGCTCTTCTCCAGCACGATGTGCGGTACGCCCAGGCTGGTCAGGTGCTCGCTCATGGCCACGCCGGCCTGACCGGCGCCAACGACCAGCGTATCGATTTCCAGGTTATCGAGCGACTTCTTGGCGAAGGCGTTCGGATTCAGCTCGGTCATGGCTTGCTTCCTCTGACTCTGATCTCGTTGTTCTGCTTGTTGCGGCTAGTAGCGAGGTGCTTGGGCGCATTCTGTTCAGAGGCTGGCAATAGCGAAATTATGTTTTTTGTAGTCGCTGGCTAGGGAAAAGCTGTCGGGCCGCAAGCCACGCGGCATGCGGGCCGAAAGGGCGGGGGTATAGGATTTTTGGTGGCTGGGGTGACAAATTGGATAGGCAGCGTGTGGGCAGGGCGCCGTAGGCGGTTTTTCCAGGCTTTGGGTCAGCCGCGTAGGGCGTACAACCGTTCGCGGTTGTACGCCGATATACCTTGCCCTATCGCAGCTCCGTGGCTGATCTCGGCATGCCTTGAAGTCACGCGGAGCGTTATACGCCCTACGGGTACGGATTATCGGCTCTCCGCCACCGCCTCCAGGAACCGCTCCAGCACCAGGTTCGGCCGGCGGCCCTTGCGGGTGACCACGGTCAGCGGGATGTCGTACTGGAAGCGCTCCGGCCGCAGCGCCCGCATGCGGCCCTGGGCGACCCAGTCGGCGGCGTAGTGGTCGGGCAGGTAGCCGATGTAGCTGCCGGTGAGGATCAGGAAGGCCATGCCCTCGCGGTCGGAGGCATTGGCGCCGCCGCGCAGTTCCTGATGCCGCTCCTGCGCCTCGGCGGGAATGCGGTAGCTCGGCGCCACGGCATCGCAGGCGTGCACTTCCTCCACCGTGATGCTCGCGTCGTCGCGTTCGAACAGCGGGTGTTCGCGGCTGCAGTACAGCAGCGAGCGTTCTTCATAGAGAGAGGAGTACTCCAGCCCCGACAGCGGACTGATCAGCGGCACCACGCCCACGTGCAGGCGTCCGTCGAGCACGCCCAGCTCGATCTCGTTGGGCGTGGTCATGCCGATATTGATCCGTACCCCCGGCCCGCTGGCCTTCAGCGCGCGCAGGGCATGGGTGATGCGCATCTGCGGCAGAGTCACCAGGTTATTGATGATGCCGATGTTCAGCGCGCCGCGCAGGTGTTGGTGCAGCTCGTTCACCTCCGCGCGAAAACCCTCCAGCGCCGCCAGCAGCGACTGGGTGGCGCGGTACACCTCGCGGCCCTCGTCGGTCATGGCGAAGCCGGCGCGGCCGCGCTGGCACAGGCGCATGCCCAGACGTTTCTCCAGGTCGCCCATGTGCAGGCTGATGGCCGAGCGGCTGATGCCCAGCGTGCTTTCCGCGGCCGAGAAGCTGCCGCACTCGACTATGGTTTTGAAGATGCGCAGCAGGCGGATCTCGAAGTCGCTGACCTGGCCCAGGGAGGGCGCGCGGGATTTTGCCATTTTAGTTTTACCAATTCGAAACTGAGCGTGAGAAGAATAGGCTTTAACTCACGTTTAGTCAGGCTCAATCTTGGGCTATCGCAGCAGGCACGACGCGGCCTGCGCGCCCAACAAGACTGTCGTCGAGGACAAGCTCCATGAACCAGCACGTGAACGTCACCCCGTCGGTGGCCAGCGAACTGAACCTGAAGGCCCACTGGATGCCCTTCAGCGCCAACCGCAACTTCCACAAGGACCCGCGCATCATCGTCGGCGCCGAAGGCAGCTACCTGGTCGACGACAAGGGCCGCAAGATCTACGACAGCCTCTCCGGCCTGTGGACCTGCGGCGCCGGCCACTCGCGCAAGGAAATCGCCGACGCGGTGTCCAGGCAGCTGACCACCCTCGACTACTCCCCGGGCTTCCAGTACGGCCACCCGCTGTCCTTCAAGCTGGCCGAGAAGATCGCCCAGATGACCCCCGGCAACCTGAACCATGTGTTCTTCACCGGCTCGGGTTCCGAGTGCGCCGACACCTCCATCAAGATGGCCCGTGCCTACTGGCGCATCAAAGGCCAGTCGCAGAAGACCAAGCTGATCGGCCGCGCCCGTGGCTACCACGGCGTGAACGTCGCCGGCACCTCCCTGGGCGGCATCGGCGGCAACCGCAAGATGTTTGGCCAACTGATGGACGTCGACCACCTGCCGCACACCCTGCAGCCGGGCATGGCCTTCACTCCGGGCATGGCCGAGACCGGCGGCGTCGAGCTGGCCAACGAGCTGCTCAAGCTGATCGAACTGCATGACGCGTCCAACATCGCCGCCGTCATCGTCGAGCCGATGTCCGGCTCCGCCGGCGTACTGGTACCGCCGAAGGGCTACCTGCAGCGCCTGCGCGAAATCTGCGACCAGCACAACATCCTGCTGATCTTCGACGAAGTGATCACCGCCTTCGGCCGCATGGGCAAGGCCACCGGCGCCGAATACTTCGGCGTGACCCCGGACATCATGAACGTCGCCAAGCAGGTCACCAACGGCGCCATCCCCATGGGCGCGGTGATCGCCAGCAGTGAAATCTACGACACCTTCATGGGCCAGAGCCTGCCGGAATACGCGGTGGAATTCGGCCATGGCTACACCTACTCCGCGCACCCGGTCGCCTGCGCCGCCGGCATCGCCGCGCTGGACCTGCTGGAGAAGGAAAACCTCATCCAACAGTCCCTGGAGCTGGCGCCGTACTTCGAGAAGGCCATCCACGGCCTGAAGGGCGCGAAGAACGTCATCGACATCCGCAACTGCGGCCTGGCCGGCGCGATCCAGATCGCCGGCCGCGACGGCGACGCCATCGTGCGTCCGTTCGAAGCCAGCATGAAGCTGTGGAAAGAAGGCTTCTACGTGCGCTTCGGCGGCGACACCCTGCAGTTCGGCCCGACCTTCAACGCCAAGCCTGAAGACCTGGACCGCCTGTTCAGCGCCGTCGGCGACGCCCTCAACGGGGTGGCTTAAGTGAGCGAACGTCCGAAGGCCGTCCCCACGGTACAGATCGACAACGACAAGGTCCTGGTCACCGAGTGGCGTTTCGCCCCCGGTGCCGAGACCGGCTGGCACCGCCACGGCATGGAATATGTCGTGGTGCCGGTGACCAACGGCGAGCTGCTGCTGGAAACCCCCGAGGGCGAGCGGCGCGCGCCGCTGGTCCTGGGCCAGAGCTACACCCGCCAGATCGGTACCGAACACAACGTGATCAACCCCTGCGATCACGAAGTGGCCTTCATCGAGATCGAGCTCAAGGACGGCCAGCCGCACGACCACTGAGCGCGCGGGCACGCAAGCAGGCATGCCGGGACAAGTCACCCTAGAGTGGCTGCCGGCGTGCCTTGCAGCCCACGCTTCACACCGAACAATCCCCTCTCCCTTCAGGGAGAGGGCTAGGGAGAGGGGCTCTTGAAAGAACCCCGCCCCACACTTTCAGCGAGAAGAGACAACCCATGAGCACCGTCAAGCACCTGATCGGCGGCGAACTGATCGCCGACACCGGCCGCAGCGCCGACGTCTTCAACCCGTCCACCGGCGAAGCCGTACGCAAGGTCCCCCTGGCCAGCCGCGCCACCGTGCAGAAGGCCATCGACGCCGCCAAGGCCGCCTTCCCGGCCTGGCGCAACACCCCGCCGGCCAAGCGTGCCCAGGTCCTGTTCCGCTTCAAGCAACTGCTCGAAGCCAACGAGCAGCGCATCGTCCAGCTGATCAGCGAAGAACACGGCAAGACCCTCGAAGACGCCGCCGGTGAACTCAAGCGCGGTATCGAGAACGTCGAATACGCCTGCGCCGCCCCGGAAATCCTCAAGGGCGAATACACCCGCAACGTCGGCCCGAACATCGACGCCTGGAGCGACTTCCAGCCCATCGGCGTGGTTGCCGGCATCACCCCGTTCAACTTCCCGGCCATGGTGCCGCTGTGGATGTACCCGCTGGCCATCGCCTGCGGCAACACCTTCGTGCTGAAGCCGTCCGAGCGTGACCCGAGCTCCACCCTGCTGATCGCCGAGCTGTTCGAAGAAGCCGGCCTGCCCAAGGGCGTGCTGAACGTCGTGCACGGCGACAAGGAAGCCGTGGACGCGCTGATCGAGGCTCCGGAAGTCAAAGCCCTGAGCTTCGTCGGCTCGACCCCGATCGCCGAGTACATCTATTCCGAAGGCACCAAGCGCGGCAAGCGCGTGCAGGCCCTGGGCGGCGCCAAGAACCACGCCGTACTGATGCCCGACTGTGACCTGGACAACGCCGTCAGCGCACTGATGGGCGCGGCCTACGGCTCCTGCGGCGAGCGCTGCATGGCCATCTCCGTGGCCGTCTGCGTGGGCGACCAGATCGCCGACGCGCTGGTCGACAAGATCGTCCCGCAGATCAAGGGCCTGAAGATCGGCGCCGGCACCTCCTGCGGCCTCGACATGGGCCCGCTGGTCACTGGCGCGGCGCAGGCCAAGGTCACCGGCTACATCGACAGCGGCGTCGAGCAGGGCGCCAAGCTGCTGGTGGACGGCCGTGGCTACAAGGTTGCCGGTCACGAGAACGGCTTCTTCGTCGGCGGCACCCTGTTCGACCAGGTGACCCCCGAGATGACCATCTACAAGGAAGAAATCTTCGGCCCGGTCCTGTGCATCGTCCGCGTGAACAGCCTCGAAGACGCCATGAAGCTGATCAACGACCACGAATACGGCAACGGCACCTGCCTGTTCACCCGTGACGGTGAAGCGGCCCGCCTGTTCTGCGACGAGATCGAAGTCGGCATGGTCGGCATCAACGTTCCGCTGCCGGTGCCGGTGGCCTACCACAGCTTCGGCGGCTGGAAGCGTTCGCTGTTCGGCGACCTCCACGCCTACGGCCCGGACGGCGTGCGCTTCTACACCAAGCGCAAGGCCATCACCCAGCGCTGGCCGCAGCGCAAGTCGCACGAAGCTGCGCAGTTCGCCTTCCCCAGCAACGGCTGAGGCTGACGAAAAAGGCATGGTCGGTAACGACCATGCCTTTTTTCTTTCCACCCCCTGAATTCCGCACACACGGCGATCCGCGCATCGCCGGGGCCCTGGTCGCGCCCACGACAAGCAAGCGACCAACCACTGTAGGTATCGAGCGCCGGTCCGCCGGCTCCCCGAACGTAATGGACGCAACACCCTGCAACGTGGAGACAACAATAATGACCAGGATCCTCAAGCTCACCTCCCTGGCGATCGCCCTCGCCGCCACCAGCCAGTCGTTCGCTGGCGACCTAACCGTCGTGTCCTTCGGCGGCACCAACAAGGACGCCCAGGTCCAGGCCTTCTACAAACCCTGGCAGCAGAACAGCGGCAACCGCCTGGTGTCCGGCGAATACAACGGCGAAATGGCCAAGATCAAGGCGATGGTCGACACCGGCAGCGTTGCCTGGAATGTCGTCGAAGTGGAAGGCGCCGAACTCGCCCGTGGCTGCGACGAAGGCATGTTCGAAGAACTCGATCCGGCGCAGCTCGGCCTCAAGCAGGAAGACTTCGTGCCCGGCGCTATCCAGCCCTGCGGTATTGGTTTCCTCGTCTACTCCACCGTGCTCGCCTACAACCGCAACAAACTCGCCAGCGCGCCCACCAGCTGGAGCGACTTCTGGGACGTCGAGAAATTCCCCGGCAAGCGCGGCCTGCGCAAGCTGGCCAAGTCCACCCTGGAATTCGCCCTGCTCGCCGACGGTGTGAAACCCGCCGAGGTCTACCAGGTGCTCGCCACCCCGCAAGGACAGGACCGTGCCTTTGCCAAGCTCGACCAGATCAAGCCGTACATCCAGTGGTGGGAGGCCGGCGCCCAGCCGCCGCAATTCCTCGCCGCCGGTGACGTGGTCATGAGCTCCGTCTATAACGGCCGCCTTTCCGCCCAGCAGCGCCAGCAGTACGGCCTGGACATCGTGTGGAACGGTGGCATCTACGAGTTCGACTCCTGGGCCATCCCCAAGGGCGCGCCGCAGCAGGACATGACCCGCCAGTTCATCGGCTACACCCTCGAACCCGAGCAGCAGAAGAGCTTCTCCCAGCACATCGACTACGGCGCCGCCAACCTCAAGGGGATGGAACTGCTGGACGCGAAACGCGTGGCCGATCTGCCCACCGCACCGCAGAACATCGAACAGCAGATCCCGGTCGACGTGACCTTCTGGACTGACCATGGGGAACAGCTGGAGCAGCGCTTCAATGCGTGGGCGGCGCGGTGAGTTAGCTGAAGACTCTCCCGCGATTACGCATGAACGAGAAAGGCCGGTCGAGTGACCGGCCTTTTCCGTTTCTGGATCGGTGGGCAAAAAGTCTGTACAGCTTCGTAGGGCCCAAGAGCATCATCGCGGACGGAGTCTGCTCCTACGGGAGCTTGCCGCGCCGCGTAGGAGTGGCTCCAGATCAGCCGAAATGCTTCTTCAGGTAAATCCGCTGATGCCCCGGCGGGCAGTCTTCCAGCACGCCCATGCGCTCGAAGCCCTGCTTCTCGTAGAAGCCCGGCGCCTGGAAGCTGTAGGTGTAGAGGAACACCCCTACGCAGCCGCGGCGGCGGGCTTCCGCTTCGGCCTGGGCGATGAGCTGGGCGCCGAGGCCGTTGCCGCGCTGGTCGCCCGGCAGCCAGAGGTAGTCGATGTAGAGCCAGCCCATGCCCGATTGGCCGAACATGCCGCCGACCACTTCGCCCTGCTCGTCGCGGGCGTAGAGCTCGAAGTCGTCGTAGGTGTTGCTGCGGCCCATCTGCTCGAAGTTGTAGGCGAGCAGGCCCTGGACAACTACCTCGCGCGCGCGAGGGTCGACGCCGAGGGTGAAGTTGAAGATGGGTTGCATGGTGCCCTCCGGATTGGCGAAAGCGACCAGTCTAGGGAGCTGGCGGCGGGTTGGGTAGGGTGCCTTTGGTAGGAGGGGCGGTAGAGCCGCACTCAGCGTGCAGCACTCACGTTACGCACGTACAAATCCTTTCCACCAGTGCTGCTGGTGCCTCGCGCCTGCAGTTCGAAGCGCTTGGGATTGCCTTTGATCAGGTCACTGAGCTTCTTGAAGCCATACAGGCGCGGATCGAATGCGGGCTGCAGCTTGCTGATGTTCTGCCCCAATGCACCCAGTTGAACCCAGTCGTCATCGTCTCCATCGATGTCATCGAGCACCTTCGCGATGAAGTCCAGAGGGACTTTCTGTGACTTGGGTTTGGCGATCTGCCTGGGCGTATCGCTGACGCTGGGCGGAGCGGTCTTATCGACTGCTGGGAGTGGCTCCGCAGCGACCTCGGGAGTCGCGCGCAGGATCTCCGTATAGACGAACTTGTCGCAGGCAGAGACGAAGGGCTTTGGTGTCTTTTCCTCGCCGAAGCCGTAGACGGTCAGCCCTTCCTCGCGCAGCCGCGCGGCCAGGCGGGTGAAGTCGCTGTCGCTGGAGACCAGGCAGAAGCCATCGAAACGACGGGTGTACAGCAGGTCCATGGCGTCGATGATCAGCGCGCTGTCGGTGGCGTTTTTGCCACTGGTATAGGCGAACTGCTGCATCGGCTGGATGGAGTGGTCCAGCAGCACCTGCTTCCACTTGCCCAGTTGTGGCTTGGTCCAGTCACCGTAGATGCGCTTTACGCTGGCAACGCCGTACTTGGCGATCTCTTCGAACAGCCCTTCGACGATGGCGGCGGGGGCGTTGTCGGCGTCAATCAGGACGGCGAGGTGCTTCTGCTGGCGGGGAACGGGGGTCTTGATAGCCATGTTGCATCCTTTCCTGGCGGTCCATGGACCTTAATCGGAGCTGGCAACAGATGCCAGAAGAGTGAAGCACACCGGTGCGTTGCTTCAGCTCACCCCTGCGCGAACTCGCACTTGTCCCGTCCGCTGCGCTTGGCGTCGAGCAGCGCCGCGTCGGCGCGGCTGACGGTCTGCGAGTAGCTTTCACCGGGCTGGTGTTCGGCCACGCCGAAGCTGGCAGTGACGGAGAGGGCTTCGGTGCCGACGCGTACGACGAGGCAGCGGATGTCGCTGCGCACGCGCTCGATGATGGCGGCGGCGTCGGTCAGGCGGGTTTCCGGGAGGAGGATGAGGAATTCCTCGCCGCCCCAGCGCCCGCAAAGGTCGTACTGGCGCAGCGCGGCCTGCATGGCGCGGCCGATTTCCACCAGCACGCGGTCGCCGATATCGTGGCCCCAGGTGTCGTTGACCTGCTTGAAACGGTCCACGTCGAGCATGGCCAGGACGTAGGTTTCTCGGTTGCGCTGGGCGCGCTCGCTTTCTTCGCGCAGGCGCTCCATCAGCAGGCGGCGGTTGGCGATACCGGTGAGCGGGTCGTGGGTGGAGGCTTCGCGCAGGGCGATGTTCAGGTCGCGCATCATGTTCTGGTAGCGGTCGGAGATGCGCGCGACCTTTTCCAGCTGGCGCAGCTGCTTGTGGTAGCGCTCGGACAAGGTGCTGTTCTGCGCCCGGGCCATGGACTGGAAACCGTCGGAAATCTTTGCGATGCGCTCCAGGCGCGCGAGCTGGTCGAGCGATTGCTGGTGTTTCAGGTACAGGGCCTCGCGCAGGGGGTGCCCTTCGTACTGAGGATCGGCCAGCAATTCGTCGATCAGCAGGTCCAGCTCGCGCTCGCTTGTCATGGCTCTTACTCGTCGTAGGCTTGGATGACGAACGGGAAGGTACAGTCCTCGCGGAATTCCTCGGCCAGCTCGGCGACGCGCTCGTTGCGGCGGTCGTAGTGCCAGGTGACGGTGGCTACGCGGCCGTCGCGGTGGGCTTCTTCGAGCAGGTCGAAGATGTCCATCATGGCCTTGATGGAGCTGGTGTTGAGGTACAGCAGGCGCAGGTCGAGGGCGAGCGGGCGCTGGGCCTGGGCGAGGAAGCGCTCGACCCATTCGATCACCTGGCCGAACAGTTCATAGGAGTTTTCCGGGTAGGAGTCGCCCTGCATCGTGAGGGTGCCGGCCTGCCAGTCGCCGTGGATCGAGGGGGTGGACTGGGTTCCTGAAATGTTGAGCTCGGTCATGGCTGGGTGTTCCTGAATTCGCAGGTTCAGATCACGGCGCGCAGGCTGAAGAAGGCGCGGCCATCGGGTTGTTCGGTGAGGGAAGTCTTGAGCGGCGCGCTGGATTTGCGGGCGATGTCCAAGAGGCCCAGGCCTGCGCCGGAGGTGGCTTCGGCATCGCGCGGGCGGCGCAGTTGTTCCTTGTAGGCGGCCTTGAGCTGGACCTTGTCGAGCCCGGCGATGGCCTCGATGCTGCGCACCAGGCTGCGGCCGTCCTCGATCTCCACCAGGTTGCCGGCGGAGACCACGTAGTGGCCTTCGTCGTTACGGGCGATGGCGACGGTGGCCGAGGCTTCCTGCTCGCCGTAGCCGCGTACGGCGGCGTAATGGCGGATGTTCTGGGTCATCTCGATGTACACCGCGAACACGTCCATGGCTTCGCTGGGATGCGCCTGTTCGGCTTGCAGGTAGTTGCGCAGGGCGTGACCGATTTCCTCGATCAGGCTGCGCGAGATGGGGCCGTTGAAGCAGAGCAGGATGCGTTGCCGGGTGAAGCTCTCGCGCATGGCCAACAGATCTAGCGATTCCATGGAATACCCCTAGTCGAATCGGAAGGAGAGGATGGTGATGTCGTCGCGCTGCGGCCGCTCGCCCTGGTACTGGGCCAGGGTCGCGGCGAATACGTCCGCCTGCTCGGCCAGCGGCCTGCGTGCGTGGCTGCGCAGCATGTCGGCGAAGCGGCTGTTGCCGAAGCCGAAGCCGTGTTCGCCGCCGGCCTGGTCGAGGAAGCCGTCGGTGCACAGGTAGTAGGTCCAGCCCGCTTCCATGGGGATCTCGACGTCCTGGTAGTCGCCCTGGCGCTTGTCGCCGATGGCGCGGCGCGCGCCCTTGTATTCGCGCACGTCGGTGCCGTCGCTGGCGAACAGGGAGATCTTCGCGCCGGCGAAATGCAGCACGCGGCGGCCGTGGTCGACGCGCACGAGCCCGGCGTCCATGTTGGTGGCCAGGGAGCGGGTGACCTGTTCCTCGCTGAGCATGCCGCGCATGACGTGGTCGGTTTCGCGCAGGATGGCGGCCGGGTCGTGGCTTTTCACGCTGTCCACCGCGTGGTCGATGGCGGCCAGGGCAAGCATGGTCATCAGCGCGCCGGGCACGCCGTGGCCGGCGCAGTCGACCACGCCGATCAGGCTGTCGCGGGGACCTTCGCGGTAGATGTAGAAGTCGCCGCCGACCACGTCGCGCGGTTTCCACAGGACGAAGTGGTGCTCGCCCAGGGATTTCTGCAGCTGGCGGTCGGGGAGGATGGCGCGCTGGATCAGGCTGGCGTAGTCGATGGAGTCACCGATCTTCTTCTGCGCGGCGGCCATCTCGCGGTTGGCGGCTTCCAGCGCCTGGGTGCGCTGCTGCACCTTGTCTTCCAGTTCCTCGGTATGCCGGCGCACCTGGTCGGCCATGCTGGCGAAGGCGGAGGACAGTTCGCCGATCTCGTCCGGGCGGGTGCGCGGCAGCGGGCTGTCGTACTGGCCGGCGGCAATTGCCTTGGCCGATTGCTTGAGGCCGCGCAGCGGGCGCAGCACCAGCAGGTCGACGGTGTAGGCGAAGCCGATCAGCAGGATCGCCAGCAGCCCTGCGAGGGTACCCACCAGCGGCCACATCCAGCGGCTGTCGAGCACCTGCGCGGCGTGCAGGTCGATGACGCTGAGCACGTGCCAGCGCAGTTGAGGGATGTAGGCCATGGCCAGCAGCTGGTTCTTGCCATCCACCGTCGCCCACATCATCTCGACTTCGCCGGGGTTGGCCTCGGCCTGGCGCAGAGTCTGGCGCAGGGCGTCGCGTTCGCGGTCGTTGCCCAGCAGGTCGAACACGCGGTGCTGCGCCTTGGCGCCGGCGCCGGAGGAGTAGGCGATCATGTTCGTGTCCGGGTGTGCCTGGATGGCGCCGTCGGGGGCGACGATCATCGGCGTCACCCCGGCTTCGCGGCGCGAGATGAACTGGTCGAGGAACTCGGTGAGGTCCAGGCCGCCGCCGGCCAGGCCGACCTTCTCGTTGCCGGAGCGGACCACCATGTTGAACCAGACCTTGGTGACCTTGAGCTTCTCGTTGTAGTCGACGTTGATGTTGTACGGCTCGTCGCGCGCCAGGGTCTCGAAGTACCAGGCGTCCTTCGGGTCGTCCTCGCTCAGGGTGTAGCGCGGCGAGTTGGACAGCGGCGAATTGGAGTCGTTGAAGTAGTAGTGGTGCGAGGCGTTCACCACCACGAAGTAGGAGTAGTTGTGCTGGTCGGCGCGGAAGCCCTCGGCTTCGCGGAAGAACAGCGAGCGGCGCGCCGGATTGTTCTCGGCGAGCATCCAGTCCTGGGTCACCACGGACTCGGCCAGCCGCCGCGACAGCGCAAGCTCGCGAATCACCGGAGCGATGATCTTCTGTTGGTTGAGCAGGGTGAAGTTTCTCGCAAAGGCGAGGCCGAAATGCGTGCGGATGTCCTCCATGGCCTTCCAGCCCAGCAACACCGCCGGTACCAACGCCAGAAGACAGGCGATGAGCAATGCCACCACCGATTTACCGCGCAACCCCCATCTTGCCGCCATGGCTCTCTCAGTTCCCCTCGTCGCCCGCCGTCTGCCGGTCTTTTGGCGAAAGCTCAATTGTGCAGTTTGTATACCGGCACAATCAAACCAAATTAATGGCGCAACGCCATAATTTTGGCGTCACGCTATCGACTGGAGAGTCTAGTCACTGTCTGAAAGATCGCTCAGGTGGCGTTCTGATTTCGTGCGCTACTAGACGCGATTTCCGCCGCCGCTCTGTCGAGCCTGGTGTAGGAGGGCCGCAGCGATGCGTTCCAGCGGCAGGACTTCCTTCGCCGCGCCCAGCTCCACCGCCTCGCGGGGCATGCCGTAGACCACACAGCTGGCTTCGTCCTGGGCGACGGTGTGGCCGCCGGCCTGGCGGATCGCCAGCAGGCCCCGCGCGCCGTCCTTGCCCATGCCGGTGAGCAGGGCCGCCAGCAGGTTGCGTCCGGCGCAGCGGGCGAGGGAGTCGAACATCACGTCCACCGCCGGCCGGTGGCCGTTGACCGCCGCCTCGTGCTGCAGGTGCACCACGTAGTTGGCGCCGCTGCGGCGCACTTCCATGTGGAAGTCGCCGGGGGCGATGAGTACGTGGCCGGGGAGGACGCGGTCGCCGTCGCGGGCCTCGCGCACGGACAGGCGGGTCTGGCGGTCCAGGCGCTCGGCATAGGACCTGGTGAAGCCCGGCGGCATGTGCAGGGTGACCACGGTGCCGGGACAGTCCGGCGGTAGTCCCAGCAACACTTCCTTGATCGCCTCGGTGCCGCCGGTGGAGGCGCCGATGGCGATGATCTTCTCGGTGCTCAGCAGCGGCCCGCCAGCCGCGACGCTCGCCATGGCCGAGGCGCTGGGCCTGCGCATCCGCGCACGGGCGGCGGTCTTGAGCTTGGCGCGGATTTCCTCGGTGTAGGCCTGCATGCCTTCGGCAATGCCCAGGCGCGGCTTGGCGATGAAGTCGATGGCGCCCAGCTCCAGGGCGCGCAGGGTGGCTTCGGAGCCTTTCTCGGTGAGCGAGGAAATCATCAGCACAGGAGTGGGCCGGCCCTTCATCAGCTTGTCGAGGAAGGTCAGGCCGTCCATGCGCGGCATTTCCACGTCGAGGGTGATCACGTCCGGCGAGTGCTGCTTGATCAGGTCGCGGGCGGCGAAGGCATCTGGCGCCAGGCCCACCAGTTGCAGCTCCGGGTCGCCCTGGATGATGTCCTTGAGCAGGCTGCGGACCAGCGCCGAATCGTCCACCACCAGAACCCTGACCGCCATGATGTCCTCCTTCAGAACAGATCGATGGTGCCGCCGCGTGTCTGCCGCGACAGCTGCTGGCGGTACTGTCGCTCGCGCTGCAACAGCGTGTCGTTGGCCAGCGCGCGCAGTTTGCGCACCAGTACCCGGCCGCTGCCGGGGAAGTAGTAGACCTTGCGCGGGTGCACGTCGAGCAGGTCCTGGGCGAGCACCGGAATGCCCTCGGCGCTCAGGTAATCGAGGACGAACTCGACGTTGCGCTGGCCCACTTCGGCGCTGAGGTTCTGCAGCACAGAGCCGCCGCCGAACACCTTGGCCTCGAAGTTGCGGCGCTGCGCGCCACGGCGCATCAGGCCGTTGATCAGCAGGTCCATGGCGTGCACGCCGTAGCGCCCGGAGCTGGTCAGCAGGCTGTTGGCGCCGGTGTCGCCGGGCAGCATGAAGTGGTTCATCCCGCCCAATCCCAGGCTGCGGTCGCGCAGGCAGACCGAGACGCAGGAGCCGAGCACGGTGACGATCATCAGCTCCTCGTCGGTGACGAAGCATTCGCCGGGCAGCAGCTTCACTGCGTCCAGGCCGAAGCGCGGATCGTAATAGCGGTTGAGCTGGCTCATCTCAGACGGTTCTCGCCGCCTGGTAGGTGGTGCGGCCCACCGAGCGCACCAGGTGGGCGGCGTGGACGAAGTTCTCCGAGTGCCCGGCGAACAGTATCCCGCCGGGCCGCAGCAGGCCGACCATGCGTTCGAGCAGGCGGGTCTGGGTCGGCTTGTCGAAGTAGATCATCACGTTGCGGCAGAAGATCGCGTCGAGCCCGCCGGCTATGCCCCAGTTGGCGTCGAGCAGGTTGATCTGGCGGAACTCCACCAGTTGCCGCAGCTCGCCGACCACCCGCGCCTTGCCGGCGTTGGCGCCGGTGCCGCGCAGGAAGAAGCGCCGCTTCTGCGAGGTGCTCAGTGCTTCCAGGCGCTCCAGCGGGTAGATGCCCTGGCGGGCGCTGTGCAGCACGCCGGTGTCGATGTCCGAGGCGATGATCTGCACCGGCGGCGTGAAGCTGCCCAGGGCGTCCACCAGCGTCATGGCGATGGAGTAGGGCTCTTCGCCGGTGCTCGACGCGGCCGACCAGACGCGCAGCGGGCGGTGGTCGAGCAGCTGCTCGTCGGCGAAGCGCGCCAGGTGTTCGAAGTGGTGGCGCTCGCGGAAGAAGGCGGTGAGGTTGGTGGTCAGCGCGTTGACGAACAGTTGCCACTCTTCCTCGTGGTTCTCCAGGTAGGCGAAGTACTCGGCGAAGCTGTTCAGCCGCAGGCTGCGCAGACGCCGGGAAAGGCGGCTGTAGACCAGTTGTTCCTTGTTCTCCGAGAGGCTGATGCCGGCGTGCCGGTACAGCCGTTCGCGCACCTGCTGGAAGTCGCGGCGGGTGTAGTGGAATTCGTGGTCGGGGGCGGGCAGGTTGATCGACATCGTCAGTCTCGATGGTGAGCAGCTTGCGTAGGGCGGATAACGCCTGTGGCGTCATGTGCCCTACTGGAGTTGTAGGGCGTACTCATCGTCGGCGTTATGGCTGAGCCCTGAGCCCTGAGCCCTGAGCCCTGAGCGCCGCGAAGCCGCGACTTCGTGACCGAGCCCGGAGTGCCTGGGATCAAGATCAAACGGCGGATAACGTCGAACGTTATACGCCCTACGCTTACGTCTCATCTCCGACCCTCCCTGGTCAGCACGCGGCAACCGGCCCTCTCATTGCTCCGGTCGCCGCCGTCCCTGCCCCGCCCACTAGAACTCTTCCCAATCCTCCTCCTTGCCCTTGGCCCGCACCGCCTTGGCCACGCCGCGCGAGGCGCGGGTGCTGTGGGCCGGCGCCTCGGTCCGCGCCGGGCGGGCGGCGGCCAGGGGCACCACGGTGGCCGAGGTGTCGAGCTTGAACACCGAGACCGACTGGTTGAGCAGCCCGGCCTGCTCCTGCAGGGCTTCGGCGGAGGCCGCGGCCTCTTCGACCAGGGCGGCGTTCTGCTGGGTCATCTCGTCCATCTGCGACACCGCGCCGTTCACTTCCTCGATGCCGCTGCTCTGCTCGGCACTGGCCGCGGCGATCTCGGCCATGATGTCGGTCACGCGCTTGATCGCCACCACGATGTCGCTCATGGTCTGGCCGGCCTGGGCGACCAGGGTGTTGCCGTTCTCCACCTTGTCCACCGAGTCGTTGATCAGCGTCTTGATCTCCTTGGCGGCGGCGGCGGAACGTTGCGCCAGGGTGCGCACTTCCCCGGCCACCACCGCGAAGCCACGGCCCTGTTCTCCCGCGCGCGCCGCTTCCACCGCGGCGTTCAGCGCGAGGATGTTGGTCTGGAAGGCGATGCCGTCGATCACCCCGATGATGTCGGCGATCTTGCGTGCCGAGTCGTTGATGGCGGACATGGTGCCCACCACTTTCTGCACCACGTTGCCGCCCTCGGTGGCGACTTCCGAGGCATTCACCGCCAGCGAGTTGGCCTGGCGGGCGTTCTCGGCGTTGAGCTTCACGGTGCTGGTCAGCTCTTCCATGCTGGACGCGGTTTCTTCCAGGCTGGAGGCCTGCTGCTCGGTGCGGGTGGACAGCTCGGCGTTGCCGCTGGCGATCTCGCTGGCGGCGGTATGGATGGTGTCGGCGGCCTCGCGGATCTGCCCGAGCATGCGCGACAGGCTCTGCGCGGTCTCGTTGGAGTAGTCCTTGAGCTCGCCGAAGGTGCCCTGGTAGTCGGCGTCGATGCGCTGGGTGAGGTCGCCCTGGGACAGCGCGGCGAGCATCCGGGTGACGTCGCGCAGGCCCTTGTCGGCGGTGTCCACCAGTTGGTTGAGGCCGCTGGTGAGGTTGAGGAGGAAGCCGGATTTGCCCTCCTCGGAGATGCGCCTGGAGAAGTCGCCCGCGGCGGCGGCATTGACCAGTCCGGCCACCTCGCGCTCGACGTTCACTTCCAGCGTGCGGTCGTTCCATTCCACCACCGAGCCGAGGCGCTCGCCAGAGTCGCTCATGACCGGGTTGGCCACCAGGCCGAAGGTGCGTCCGCCGACTTCGATCTGGGTACGGAAGGTGCTGGTGAAGGTGGCGAGCAGGCGCTGCTGGTGCTCGGGGTGCTTGTGGAACTGGTCGATCGAGCCACCCATCAGCTTGCTCACCGAGAAGCTCGGCAGTGCCTTGCGCAGATCGGCCTCGGCATTCTGCAGCATGGCGGTGACGGTCTTGTTCATGTAGATGATGTTGCGCTCGCCGTCGGCGATCATCACGTTGGTGCTGCAGTTGTCCAGGGCGCTCTTGATCCGTGCGTTCTCCCCGGCGATGCGTTGCTCGCGCTCGCGGGCGGCCAGTTGCTCGGTGATGTCCTGCCACTCCACCACGGCGCCGAGGCGTTCGCCGGCTTCGTTGAGCACCGGGTTGGCCACCACGGTGAGCGTGCGTCCGCCCAGCTTGATCTTCGCCTCGTAGGTGCCCGCCAGACGGTCCAGCAGGCCGCGCTGGTGCCCCGGGTGCTTGTGGAAACGGTCGATGCTGCCGCCGAGGATGTTGCTGGCGCGGAAGTCCGGCAGCTCCTGGCGGATATCGGCTTCGGCAGCGAGGAACATCTGTCCCACGGCCTGGTTCATGTAGACGATGTTGAAGTCGCGGTCGGCGATCATCACGTTGGCGGTGACGTTGTCCAGCGCGCTCTTGATCCGCGCGTTCTCCCCGGCGATGCGTTCCTCGCGCTCGCGGGCGGCCAGCTGCTCGGTGATGTCCTGCCACTCCACCACGGCGCCGAGGCGTTCGCCGGCTTCGTTGATCACCGGGTTGGCCACCACGGTGAGCGTGCGTCCGCCCAGCTTGATCTTCGCCTCGTAGGTGCCCGCCAGGCGGTCCAGCAGGCCGCGCTGGTGCGCCGGGTGCTTGTGGAAACGGTCAATGCTGCCGCCGAGGATGTTGCTGGCGCGGAAGTCCGGCAGCTCCTTGCGGATATCGGCTTCGGCAGCGAGGAACATCTGCCCCACGGCCTGGTTCATGTAGACGATGTTGAAGTCGCGGTCGGCGATCATCACGTTGGCGGTGACGTTGTCCAGCGCGCTCTTGATCCGCACGTTGAACTCGGCGGCTTCGGCGGAGGCCTTGAGGCTGGCGCGCACGCCGTCGATGGCCTCGGTGATCACCGCCTTCTTGCCCGGCAGGCGGTCCATCTCCACGCTGAGGTCGCCACGGCCGTAGGCGGTGACGGTGGAAACCACCTTCATCTTCACCGCGATGTGCGCGGCGACCAGGTCGTTGATGCCCTTGGCGATGCGCGCCTGGCGGCCGCTGAGCTTGTCGGCGGGGATCACCTCGTCGATCCAGCCCAGGTCGTGCTGGCGGGTCATTTCCACGAGGCCGGCTTCCAGGGCCTCGTTCTGCGCCAGCTCCGCGCGCTGCTCGCGCAGAGTGCGCTGCACGTTGCGCAGGCCGTCGTAGAGGCGCTCGTAGCCGGGCGCAGGGGCCTCGCCGATGGCGACATCGAGGTTGCCGTCGACCAGGCTGTGGAGAATGGTGGTGATGCGGTCGGCGCGCTGCTGCGCCACGGCGTGTGCGTTGAACAGACCCATTGTCGTTATCCTCGGCTCATTCTTTTTTTGTCGTGTGGCAGTCAGGCGGCGGCTTCATCGACCAGCGCCATTTCCCGGCTGGTCATGAGTTTTTCGATGTCCACCAGGATCAGCATCCGCTCGCCCGCGGTGGCCAGGCCGAGCAGGTATTCGGTATCGAAGCTGGCGGCGAACTCCGGCGGCGGCTTGATCTCCTCGCCGGACAGGGCGATCACGTCGGACACCGAGTCCACCACCGCGCCGACGATGCGCCGGCCGACGTTGAGGATGATCACCACGGTGAACTGGTCGTAGCTGATGTCGTCCAGGTTGAATTTGATGCGCAGGTCGACGATGGGCACGATGGCGCCGCGCAGGTTGATCACGCCCTTGATGAAGGCGGGGGCGTTGGCGATCGCGGTGACCTGGTCGTAACCACGGATCTCCTGCACCCGCAGGATGTCGATGGCGTACTCCTCGCGGCCCAGGGTGAAGGTCAGGTATTCCTGCGCGGGGCTGATCGCTGCGCTGGCTTCAGAGGCGCTCATGAAGGCTTTCTCCTTGTGCCGCCAGGCGCGGCAGGGCGTCGACATCGAGGATCAGGGCGACGCTGCCGTCGCCCATGATGGTGGCGCCGGCGATCCCGTCGATCCGGCGGAAGTTCTGTTCCAGGCTCTTGATCACCACCTGCTGCTGGCCGACCAGCTCGTCCACCTGCAGGGCGAAGCTCTTGCCCTCGGATTCGAGGATCACCACGATGGCCTGCTCCGGCGGCAAGGGCGTGGCGTCGATGTGCAGCAGTTCGTGCAGGGAGAACAGCGGCAGGTACTCGCCGCGCACGCGGATCACCGCCGCCTC
This sequence comes from Pseudomonas macauensis, assembly GCF_047902425.1. Classification (NCBI taxonomy): domain Bacteria; kingdom Pseudomonadati; phylum Pseudomonadota; class Gammaproteobacteria; order Pseudomonadales; family Pseudomonadaceae; genus Pseudomonas; species Pseudomonas macauensis. The sequence goes on from NZ_CP138377.1 coordinate 146,022, forward strand.
GTCGCCGGCCATGCCGCGTACGTCGTCGGCGCGGGCCTGCAGCGACTCGACGATGTAGGTCAGCGGGATCACGTAGTTGACCTTCTCCACCGCGACGATCAGGCCGTCGAGGATGGCCAGGGTCAGCGGCAGGCGGATGCACAAGCGGGTACCCATACCCGGCGCCGAGTCGATCTCGATGCGTCCGCCCATGGCCTGGATGTTGCGCCGCACCACGTCCATGCCGACGCCGCGCCCGGAGAGCTCGGTGACGGTCTCGGCGGTGGAGAAGCCGGGCATGAAGATCAGCTGCCAGACCTCGGCGTCGGTCATCGAATCCTGCACTGCCATGCCCTTCTCGCGAGCCTTGGCGAGGATGCGCTCGCGGGAGAGGCCGCGGCCGTCATCGGAGATTTCCACCACCACGCTGCCGCCCTGGTGGCTGGCGGCGAGCTTCACCGAGCCCTGGGCCGGCTTGCCGGCGGCCAGGCGTTCGGCGGGCGTTTCGATGCCATGGTCGATGCTGTTGCGCACGATGTGGGTGAGCGGGTCGCTGAGCTTTTCGATCACGCTCTTGTCCAGCTCGGTGTGCTCGCCCTGGAGGATCAGCTCCACCTGCTTGCCGAGGCGCGCCGAGGTGTCGTGTACCAGGCGCGGGAAGCGGCTGAAGATGAAGCTGATCGGCAACATGCGGATCGACATCACCGATTCCTGCAGATCGCGGGTGTTGTGTTCCAGCTGCGCCAGGGCCTGCTGCAGACGCTCGTAGTGGCTGGGGTCGAGGTCTTCGCTGAGCTGGCTGAGCATGGCCTGGGTGATGACCAGCTCGCCCACCAGGTTGATCAGGCTGTCGATCTTCTCGACGCTGACCCGGATCGAGCTGGACTCGCCCTCGCTGCGGCTGTCCGCGCGCGTTGCCGCCACGGGCTTGGCCGGCGCGGGCACTGGAGTCGATGCGGGCGCGGTGGGTGCCTCGCTGGCGCTGGGCGTACCCGGTGCATCGTCGAAGAAACCGAAGTCTTCGCTGGATGCCGGAGTGGTCGACGGCGTACCCGGCGCATCATCGAAGAATCCAAAGGCGTCGTCGCCGATGGCGCTCGCCTCGGGGGTGCCCGGTGCGTCGTTGAAGAGGCCGAAGCCGTCGTCGGTCGGCGCGCTCGAAGGCTCCGCCAGCCAGGCGCGCAGGCGCTCCACCGTGGCCTGCACCGGCACGCTCGGGTCCGGGCACTGGTCGCGGTGGGCGTCGAGCAGGCGCTGCAGTACGTCGCGGGCTTCGAGGAACACCCCGATCATCTCCGCGCGCAGGGCGGTCTGCCCGCAGCGGATGCGGTCGAGCAGGGTTTCCAGCTCGTGGGTGACGGCGGTCAGGTCGTCGAAGCCGAACATGCCGCTGGAGCCCTTGATCGAGTGGGCCGCGCGGAAAATACCATTGAGTGCCTCGGCGTCCGGCTGATCGAGGTCGAGCCCGATCAGCAGGAGTTCGAGGGTGGCCAGGTGTTCGTCGGTTTCCTCGAAGAACACCTGGAGGAATTGCTCCATACCGGTAGCCATTGAGGGTTCCCCTACGGCAGGACCTTGCGGGTCACTTCCAGGAGCTTGGGCGGGTCGAACGGCTTGACCAGCCAACCGGTGGCGCCGGCGCTCTTGCCCTGCTGCTTCATGGCGTCGCTGGATTCGGTGGTCAGCATGAGGATCGGCACGCTGCGGTAGCCGGCCATGTCGCGCAGGCTGCGGATCAGCGAGAGGCCGTCCATGTTCGGCATGTTCTGGTCGGTGAACACCAGGTTGTAGGTCTTGCGCTGGGCCTTGCCCAGACCGTCCTTGCCGTCCACGGCCTCGTCCACGTCATAACCGGCGGACTTGAGCGTGAAGCTCAGCATCTGCCGTATCGAGGCCGAGTCGTCGACGATCAGAATCTGCTTTCCCATTGCGTGACTTCTCCTTGCTCCAGGGGACTGCATTCGGGGTGTCGGTGGGCGTCAGCCCACCAGGGCGATGTTCGCCAGGTACTCGATGATCGACTGCAACATGTCCTGCCTCCTTCGCACCCGTTGGCCGGGTGCACTCAGAACAGCTCGACTTCCCCAGCGCTGAGGCTGGTCTGCGCCACCGGGTTGCTCAGCGGACGGCCGAGTTCGGCGACTTCCGTGCGCAGCCGCTCGCCCCATTCGCGGGGCTCGCGGCCATCCAGCGTGCCGAGGCCAACGGCCAGCGCGCCGAGCCGCGCGCTGTGCTTGCCGATCTGCCCCAGCAACTGGCTGCTCATGTCCTGGAATTGCAGGGCGGTGACCGCCGCGTTGACGCCGTCGCCCACTTCCAGGGAAATCCGGTCCAGCTCCTGTACCACCTTGACGGTGTGCTGGTTCATCGCGTCGAGGTCGTCGAGCATGCTCTGGATCTTCTGGCGCGAGTCCAGGGCGAAGGACATGTCCTTGTCGGCCAGCTGGGCGATGGCGCCTTCGGCATCCTTGATCTCGTGGTAGACCACGTCGACGTGTTCGCGGATGGCTTGCGAGAAGTGCGTGGAGCGGGTGGACAGCGCGCGCACCTCATCGGCCACCACGGCGAAGCCGCGGCCGCTTTCACCGGCGCGGGCGGCCTCGATGGCGGCGTTCAGTGCCAGCAGGTTGGTCTGCTTGGCGATGGCGTCCATGTCCTGGGTGGATTGCAGGATTTCCGCGATCTTGTGGGTGACACGGTCCATGCGCTCCACCAGCTGTTGCGAGGTGCGGCTGGTTTCCAGCGTCGCCTCGACGAACAGCCCGAGGGTTTCCTGGGTGGCATGGATGAAGCGCTGGAAGTCGATGTCGTCGTCCAGGTGGCCGCGTCCGTCGTAGCGCTCGATCAGCGAGTGGGACAGGCCGCGCTGGGTGTCGATGCGTTCGGCCAGGCCGTGGAAGCTGTCGGTGAGCTGGCCGATGGCGTGGTGCAGGATGCTGTCGATCTGGTGGGTGTGGCCGTTGAGACTGGAGAGGTGGTTTTCCATGGCGTCCTGCAGCGGGCGCCACTGCGGCAGCTGCTCGCTGTCCAGGCTCACCTGCTGCGCGCTGGCCGGCGCCTGGGCGGGGCCGGTCAGCAGGGTGCCCAGGGCCAGGCTGGAGAGCCAGCCCACCGGCAGCAGTATCCAGATCGGCACGCCTACCCAGCAGAGCCCGGCCACCAGGGCCCAGGGCAGCGACTGGAGGATCAGGCGTTTCGGCCACACTGGGCCGCCGGCCTGATCGACAGGCGAATCGAATCGGGTATCGCGCATGCTGCACTCCATTGCCGAGCGCCAGGAAGGTAGGCCACGCGGCTGCTGAGATAGGTCCTGAGCAGTACGTCGGCCTGGCTTCTTAAAGCTAGAGTGTCGTTGGATGATGTCAAATTGACGCTAGTTTGTCGGCGGCCGGCAAGGGGCCTTGATTTAGATGGATTTTTGCGTGGAGGGCCGTTGGTCGCGCTTCGCATCCGGCGACGGACGGTAGTCTGAAAGCCCCGTATCCCGGGGGCTCCAGGTGTTTTTGGGGTGGCAAAACGGGTCGGGACTGGCATTGCGTGCCAGCCCGATTTTCCCGTCGAGGGTTCAGCGCGCGAGGAACGGCGGCGGTGCGTCGATCACTCCGGTTTCGTTGACGTACTGCTTGTAGTGTTCGATCAGCGCTTGCAGCTTTTCCGGCTGGCGCGTAGCCAGGTCCTGGGTCTCGCCGGGGTCGCTGGCCAGGTCGTAGAGCTGCCAGGTGGCCGGGCCGACCGGCGCCGGCAGGTACACCGCCTTCCAGTCGCCCTGGCGGATGGCGCGCATGCCGAACAGCTCCCAGCCGGTGACGGTCTTCTCGTCGTGGGCCTGCTCGGTCTCGCCCGACAGCCAGCCCAGCCACGACTTGCCGCGCACCTCGGCCACGTCGCGGCCGCGCCAGCGCTTGCCGGGGTGGCGCACACCGGCGAGGTCGAGAAGGGTCGGGGTGATGTCCATCACCGTGGAGAAACCGTGGCTGATCTCGCCCTGGCGCTTGAGCTGCGGGTAGCGCACCAGCGCCGGCACGCGGATGCCGCCTTGCGTGGTGAAGGCCTTGTACAGCCGCGACGGCGCGGTGGCCGCCTGCGCCCAGCGGGGGCCGTACCAGATGTAGGAGTTGGCGCGACCGATGTTTTCCAGGCTGTTGTCGTAGTGCTGGTCGAGGAAGCTCAAGAGGTCCGGGCCGAAGCGCGGGAAGGCTTCCAGCAGTGCGCCCTCGGCGCCGTTGTCGGACATGAACAGGACGAAGGTGTTGTCCAGCTCGCCCTGCTGGCGCAGGTAGTCGACGACGCGGCCGACGTTCCAGTCCAGGCGCTCGACCATCGCCGCGTAGACCTCCATGGCCCGCGCCGATTTCGCTTTTTCCTCGTCGCTGAGCTGCGCCCATTCCTTGCTGATCGCCAGTACCGGATGCGCCTTCACGTCGGCGTCGATCAGGCCCAGCGCCTTGAGCCGCTCCAGGCGCTCCAGGCGTAGCGCCTCGGGGCCGGCGTCGTAGCGGCCCCGGTACTTGTCCACCACCTCCTTGGGCGCCTGCAGCGGCCAGTGCGGCGCGGAGAAGGGCAGGTAGGCGAAGAACGGCCGGCTCTGGTCGCGCTCCTTCAGGTACTGGATCAGCTTGTCGCCGAAGGCATCGGAGGAATAGAAGTCCGCCGGCAGCTCCTCGATGAACTGGTCGTCCTCGACGTACAGCGCCGGCGTGCTCTTGAGGATGCGCGGCGTGGTCTCGTCGTAGGGCGGTTCGAAGCCATAGTGGTTGGCCGCGCCGGGCAGCAGCGAGAAGGAGCGCTCGAAACCGCGCGCGTGGGGTGCCTGCTCCAGCTTCAGGCCCAGGTGCCATTTGCCGGCCATCAGCGTCTGGTAGCCGGCCTCGCGCAGCAGCTCGGGCAGGGCCACCACGCGGTCGTTGAGGTAGCCCTCGTAGCCCGGCTTGCCTTCCAGCTCCGGGGTCAGCGCCTCGGCCATGGTGCCGATGCCGGCGATGTGGTGGTCGGTGCCGGTGAGCAGCATCGAACGGGTCGGCGAGCAGGTCGGCGCGGTGTGGAAATCGGTCAGGCGCAGGCCGTCGAGGGCCAGGGCGTCGAGATTCGGGGTGGAAATCTCGCCGCCGAAGGCGCCGAGGTCGGAGAAGCCGAGGTCGTCGGCGACGATGACGAGGAAGTTGGGGCGTTTGCTCATGATTGGGCTCGTATGACTGGGAGGATGGGTGCGTTGGGCGTGCCCTCACCCCAGCCCTCTCCCAGGGGGAGAGGGGGCAGTCCGTGCCGGCTGAAGCCGTAATCCCAGCCGGCGCCGATCGGTCCCCTCTCCCTCTGGGAGAGGGTTAGGGTGAGGGTGCTCTTGCCGTCAGCAGGCAATGAACTCGAACGGCAGGTCCTCGACCCGCCTGGGCTGCGGCGCGACGTAATCGCCATCGCCGGTCAACTCGTGCAGCAGCGCCTCGCGCAGGCGCAGGAAGTCGAAGCCGCCGCGCTCGCGCGGATGCGCCAGTGGCACCTCGACGATCCGCTTGATCCGCCCCGGCCGCGGCGCCATCACCACCACGCGGTCGGCGAGGAACAGCGCCTCCTCCACGTCGTGGGTGACCAGCACGGTGGTGATCCGCTCGCGCTGGCGGATGCGCAGCAGCTCTTCCTGCAACTGCTGGCGGGTCAGCGCGTCGAGGGCGCCGAAGGGTTCGTCCAGCAGCAGGATGCGCGGGCTGGCCACCAGCCCCCGGGCGATGGCCACGCGCTGCGCCATGCCGCCGGAAAGCTGGTGCGGGTAGGCTCGCTCGAAGCCCTTCAGGCCCACCAGCTGCAGGTAGTCGGCGACCTTGCCGGCCTTGCCGGTGGCGCTCAGCGGTTCGTTGACCAGGCCGAGTTCGATGTTCTGCTCCACCGTCAGCCAGGGGAACAGGCGGTGTTCCTGGAAGACGATGCCGCGCTCGCCGCCGATGCCGTCGATGGGTTTGCCGGCGATGCGGATTTCGCCCTGGAACTCGCGGTCCAGGCCGACCAGCAGGCGCAGCAGGGTCGACTTGCCGCAGCCGCTGGCACCGACGATGGCGATGAACTCGCCCTCGGCGATCTCCAGGTCGAAGCGTTCGATGGCCTGCAGCTCGCGGCCGTCCACGGGGAAGCGTTTGGCGACCTGGCGAAAGCTCACCAGCGCCTGGGAAGTGAAGGCGTTCATGCGTGTCTCCAGCGCGTCGCGCGCGCTTCGATGCGGTGTCCGAGGGCGGCGAGCAGGGCGCCGGTGAGGCCGACCAACAACATGCCGGCGCCGACCAGGTCCATGCGGAACAGCTGCTGGGCGCCGATCATCAGGCTGCCGATGCCGCCGTTGGACGGCATGAAGTATTCGGCGCCGATGGTGCCCAGCCAGGCGTAGATCAGCGCCAGGCGGATGCCGGCGAACACCGAGGGCGCGGCTCCCGGCAGCACCAGCCGGCGTAGCCGCTGCCACGGCGACAGGCGCAGGGCGAGGGCTGCTTCGCTCAGTTGCGGAGGCAGGCTGGCGACGCCGCGCTGGGTGGCCAGCAGCAGCGGGAAGAAGGCGGCCAGGCCGACGAACACCACCTTGGCCGTCTCGCCCAGGCCGAACCAGGCGGTGAGCAGCGGCACCCAGGCGAAGATCGCCACCTGCCGCAGCGCGGCGAAGCTCGGGCCCAACAGGCGCTCGGCGGGGCGCAGCAGGCCGAGCGTGAGACCCAGGGCGAAGCCCAGTGCGCCGCCCAGCAGCAGGCCGCCGAGGGTGCGTTTCAGGCTGGCCAGCAGCGCACCGGGCAGGCTGCCGTCGAGCAGCCCTTGCCACAGGGCGACGGCCACCGAGGCGGGGCTGGCGAGGATGGCCGGATCGACCCAGTCGAAGGCGCTGGCGGCCTGCCACAGGGCGAGCAGCGCCAGCGGCAGCAGCCAGGGTTGCAGCCGTTGCCAGCCGTGCCCGCGCGCACTGCGGCGCAGCTCGCCGGTGGCCTGCTGCGGCCAGTGCAGCAGGCGCTTGTCCAGGGCCTGGAGGCCACGGTCCATGGCCGCGCCCACCAGGCCGATGACCAGGATGCAGACGAACACCGTGTCGAGCATGAACAGCTGGCGCGCCTGCACCATCAGGTAGCCGATGCCTTCGCTGGAGGCCAGCAGCTCCACGGCCAGCAGCGAGGTCCAGCCCTGTGCCAGGGCCAGGCGGACGCCGGTGAGGAAGGCTGGCAACGCCGCCGGCAGGATCAGCCGCCACACCAGCAGGTGACGGGGCAGGCGCAGCACGGCGGCGGCTTCGCGCAGGCGCGGCTGGGCGTCGCGCACGCCGACCAGAGTGTGCAGGGTGACCGGAACGATCACCGCCTTGATCAGCACCACCAGCTTGAGCAACTCGCCAATGCCGAAGAACAGCATGAACAGCGGAATCCAGGCCAGGGTCGGGACCTGCGCCAGGGCGCTGAAGGTCGGCAGGATCAACCGTTCGGCGCGTCGGCTGAAGCCCAGCCAGGCGCCGAGGGCGGCCCCGCTGGCGATGCCGGCGAGCAGGCCCCAGGCCAGGCGCTTCAGGCTGATGCCCAGTTGCAGCCAGAGCTCGCCGCCCAGCAGCTCGCGGGCGGCCTGCAGCACCAGCTCCGGGGTCGGCAGGATCTGCGCCGACATCCAGTGTCGGTGGCTGGCGACCCACCACAGCAACGCCAGGGCGGACGGCACCAGCCAGGGTAGCGCGCGGGAGGCCGAAACCCACGGCAGGCGCGGTGAAGCGAGCGCCGGACGGGGAGCGGGGAGGGCAAGGCCGGAGGGCTTTGTAATATTCTTCATTGGAATATGAAAAATCCAATCAATGCATTTATGAGCTAAGAAAGGTCATTTAAGGGAAGCCCTTCTGCCTCGGCCAATGCATTCGAGGAATATTTTTTATGCCGTCCGGGCATTCCCGCGCGGAGCCCGAGTGCGCCTGATTTAGGTCTTTCAGTTACTAAAAAATAAGTTTTTATTATTTTCTTTGCAGGCCAAGAGCTGCCTTTAGTGCCTCCCACGCATTCAACCCATTGCAGGAGGCAGGCGCCATGAAGGCCCTCACCCAACAGTTGCTGTCCCTCTTCGCCGCACCGGTGCTGGCCGGCCTGCTCGGCGCTTATCCGACCTTCACCCAGGCCGCGCCAGTGAAGGAAATCCGTATCGCCGTCCCCGACGTCAGCGCCGGCCCGAAGCCGTCCGGCGGCGGCATCGTCGACGTGCTCACCACCCGCCAGTTGCTGGAAAAGGAATTCGCCGCCGACGGCATCGCCATCAAATGGACCTTCTTCAAGGGCGCCGGCCCGGTGATCAACGAAGCCCTGGCCAACGACCAGGTGGACTTCGCCTACCTCGGCGATCTCGCAGCGATCATCGGCAAATCCAGCGGCCTGGACACCCGCCTGCTGGCCGCCACCGCGCGCGACGTCAATCACTACCTCGGCGTGCAGCCGGGCTCGGACATCAAGTCCCTGGCCGACCTCAAGGGCAAGCGCGTGGGGATCTTCCGCGGCACCGCGAGCCAGCTGTCGTTCGACAACGCCCTGGCCAGCGCCGGGCTCTCCGAGAAGGACCTGAAGGTGATCAACCTCGACTTCAGCGCCGCGCTGGCGGCTCTGGCGGCGAAGCAGATCGACGCTACCTGGGGCCTGGCCGGCCTGTTCGCCCTGCGCGAGAAGGGGCTGGCGGACATCGTCCTGAGCACCCACGACCTCGGCGGCGCCGGCACCCTGCAGGCGGGGCTGGTGGGTAACGGCGCGTTCGTCGACGCCCATCCCGACCTCACCGAGCGGCTGCTGAAGGTGCAGTTGCAGGCGGTGCAGTGGGCCAGCGCCGAGGCCAACCGCGATGCCTACATTGACCTGGTGTCGAAGCAGGCCAACTACCCGGCGGTGATCTTCCGTAGCGAGTATCAGGATCGTGGGCTGGCGGAGGTGTTGTCGCCGAAGCTGGATGCGGGGTTCCTGGCGAAGCTGGATGCGTCCATTCAGGCCGCGAAGCGCTACGGGTTGATCCGGCGGGAGTTCAAGGCGGCGGACTGGGCGAAGCCGGAGTTGCAGGAGGCGGCGGGCAAGCAGATCGCGGGGCAGCCGGTGGCGGTGGTTCAGTGAGACAGGGCGCCTATTGCGGACAGGAGGCACTGATTTCGTAGGAGCGGACTCCGTCCGCGATGTTCTTGCTCTTCGTAGGGCGGAGAACGCCTCTGGCGTTATTTGCCGTCTTGGCCGGTGTTCCTGCGCCGCTTCGGCGTGTTCGGGGACATTTGGTTTCGCCCCCTCGGGCGACCCACTTTGGCAAACGACCCAAAGTAGGCAAAGGTCTGTGCCCCATCATCCGGGTCCCGCTTCGCGGGACTCCCCTCGCTCCATCGAAGTTTCAGGGGCACGCGTCGACGGGCCATCCATGGCCCAACGACGCTCTCGCGGCATCCATGCCGCTCAACCCCTGAAACTCCGATTCCACTCGGCCTCCTGAAGGGGCGCTCCGGTGCGTGCGGATATTTCTCTGGAAGTCTTTAAAGCCAGAGCCAGAGCCAGAGCGGAGCTGTGCTCCTGTAGGAGCGGACTCTGTCCGCGATGCTTGTGTAGGGCGAATAACGCGCAGCGTTATCCGCCGTGATGGGTATCGCCTTGCTCCACACCATCCTACGAAGAGCAATCCAGCATGAAGCAGCCAAAGTCCCAGGCGCGCGCAGAGTCCCGTCAGGAGGCCGAGTGGAGGTATTGCGCAGAGGGGCGAGCGGCATGGATGCCGCGAGAGGCGTAAAGGGCCAGGGACGGCCCTTGTACGCCGACCCTCGGAGCAATACCGGAAGGAGGGAAACGGAGCGAAGCGAAGTAACAGCCGAAGGCTGACCCGAAGGGTGAGCGAAGCGAATCACCCCCGGCGAAGCCGGGGCCGGATGTCGGGACGGGCCTTTTTGGTTCCTTTTGGGGCCCCAAAAGGGACTCGCCCGAGGGGGCGAAACAAAATCTCTCAGTGCACGTCGAAGCGGCGCTGGAACACCCATACCCCACAACGGCGGATAACGCCTTCGGCGTTATCCGCCCTACGAAGAGCAAGAGCATCGCGGACGGAGTCCGCTCCTACAGGGCTCGCGGTATCGCCCGGCTTTTCCTGGGCTGGGACGACATGCCCCGCCTGGTCACCGACGGCCTCCAGCGGCGTCACGCCGCCTCCCCATCCAACTCCACCAGCAACTCGATCATCGCCCGCGCCGCCGCCGAGAGGCGGTCGCCGGTGCGGGTGACGATGCCGCAGCGGGCCTGGAGGATGTCGACATTGGCCGGCAGGTTGCGGAAGTACAGGCGCACCAGCTCGCCACGGGCCATGGGCTCGCTCACCGCTTCCTCGACGGCGATGCCGATGGCCTCGGTCTGGCTGACGATGCGCACCAGCGAGGCCATGTCCTCGCACTGGATGTTGGCGGTGACGTCGATCTTGCCGCTGAGGTTGGCCAGCATCTTGCGCGCGCTGGGCGGGATCAGGGTGGCGGCCAGCGGGTAGGCGAACATGTCGTTGGTGGACAGGCTCTCCTTGGCCAGCAGCGGGTGCCCCTGGCGGCAGAAGAACAGGCCGTTGCGCGGCCTGAGCGGGCGGGTCTGGAAGTTGGGGTCGGCTTCGAAGTGGCGGATGTCGGCGACGAAGAATTCGATCTCCTCGCGGCTCAGGTTGCGCGCCAGGCGCTCCCAGTTGTCCACCCCGAACTGGATGTGCAGGCGCGGGTAGCGCCGGACGAACTGCGCCACGGCATCGGACACCAGTTTCTGCGCCGGCGCCGGGCCGCAGCCGAAGCGCAACTCGCCCGAATCCAGCTTGTTCAGCTGGGCGATGGCATGGCTCAGGTTGCTCGCGCCCTGCACCAGGCTCAACGCGTGCTGCAGCACCACCTGGCCCTCGGGGGTGGGGCGCAGGTCCTTGCTGGCGCGGTCCACCAGGCGGCAGCCCAGTTCCTGTTCCAGGCCCTGGATGCTGCGGCTGAAGGCCGGCTGGGTGATGCCCATGGCGTCAGCGGCACGGACGAAACTCCGATGTTCGTTGAGGGCGATGAAGTACCGCAGTTGGCGCAGATCCATGATGCATTTCCGGCATTGAAAATAGTGGGCAAAGGCATTTGCCGCAGGGGATGCGCTGGTTTTAAATGCAAGCTCTTATTCCGTCAATGAAGAATAAAACTTAAATCTATTCTTTTAAGAAATAAGAATATGCATGAGACCAGGAGCCGCCCGATGTATGCCTTGAGCCGCCCGCCTTGCCGAATGTGCCGTTGCTGCGGCCGTCCGCGCTGCCGCTGACCGCCCCGCCGCCCTGACGCGGCGTCATCCCGAATCACTGAGCTGCCGTTCGCCGCGCTGACGCGGTGCGGCCCCCTTTTGCCCGCGCATTTCGCGGTCGCCCAAGGAATCACCCATGAGTTCGAGACAGCATTTCCCCTCCATCGCCCCGCGCCGGCTGCGTGCGCCGGACTACGCCATCATCCTGCTGCTGGCCCTCGGCGGCGCGCTGCCGGTCCTCGCCGAGGAGCAGGACGAGGACACGACCACCGCCACCACCACCGCGACGCCTGCCGCCACCAAGGCCGAGCCCGCCAAGGCCGATGCCACCCTGGGCAAGGTCACCGTCACCGCCCGCCGCCGCGAGGAGGACTCGCAGAAGGTGCCGACGCCGATCACCGTGCTCGGCGGCGAGACCCTGGAAAGCCAGCGCATCTACAAGGTGCAGGACCTGCAGCAGGTGCTGCCGAGCGTCAACGTCGCCTTCATCCATGCGCGCCAGTCGAGCATCGCGGTGCGCGGCATCGGCAACAACCCGGCCAGCGATGGCCTGGAAGGCAGCGCCGGGGTCTATCTGGACAACGTCTACCTGGGCCGCCCCGGCATGGCGGTATTCGACCTGCTGGACATCGAGCAGCTGGAACTGCTGCGCGGCCCGCAGGGCACGCTGTTCGGCAAGAACACCACCGCCGGCGTGCTGAACATCAGCACCCGCGCGCCGACCTTCACCCCCGAGCGCAGCGTCGAGGTGTCCGGCGGCCAGGACGGCTACTTCCAGGGCAAGGGCACGGTATCCGGTGCGCTGACCGAGACCCTGGCCGGGCGCGTGTCGGCCTACCGCACCCGCGACGACGGCTACATCAAGAACGTCTACGACGACAACGACCTCAACGGCGGCGCGCGCCAGGGCATCCGTGGGCAGCTGCTGTTCAAGCCCAACGACGATTTCGACCTGCGCTGGATCAACGACTACAACGAGGAGGATTCCAGCAACGGCAGCATGGTGGTGTACGGCGCCGCCGACCGCTTCTGGCAGCGCGCCGCCGCCGTGGGCGCCTCGCCCATCCGCGACCCGGACCGGCACAAGGTCAACATCAACAGCCGGCAGAACGTCAGCGTGCACCAGGGCGGCAGCTCGGTGGAGGCCAACTGGAACCTCGATGGCGGCTTCAAGCTGACCTCCATCAGCGCCTACCGCTACTGGCACTTCACCCCGGCCAACGACGAGCAGCTCAACGTCTCGGCGATCAACAACACCGGCGTGGAAGTCCACGACCGCCAGTTCTCCCAGGAAATACGCCTGGCTTCGCCTACCGGCGGCGCCTTCGACTACGTGCTCGGCGCCTACGCGTTCAACCAGAACCTGGGCAACAAGACCTTCACCGACTACGGCCCCCTGGCCGACCAGTACCTGCTGGGCACCAATCTCAATGCGCTGAACAACACCTACACCAAGGCCAACGGCAAGATCGAGACCGACAGCTTCGCGCTGTTCTCCCAGGGCACCTGGCACCTCACCGACAAACTGGATTTCACCGCCGGCCTGCGCGGCACCTATGAGGAAAAGGCCGCCAAGGTCGAACGTTTCGCTCCCGTGGGCGGCGCGCCGGTCACCGGCGCGGGCGCCGTGGTGCGGCGCAACCAGCTGGGCGCCTACGATTCGGGCGACCTCAGCCTTTACAGCTTCGCCCCCTCGGCGCTGCTGAGCCTGAGCTACCAGTTCAGCGATGACCTGCTGGGCTACGCCTCGCTGTCCCATGGCGAGAAGTCCGGCGGTGTGAACCTGGCCGTGGCCAGTGCGCCGACCGCCGGGGCGGACTCGCTGCTGGTCGGCCCGGAGCGCGCCAACGATGCCGAACTGGGGATCAAGTCGACCCTGTTCGACAACCGCCTGCAGCTCAACACCAACATCTTCTGGACCGGCATCCACGGCTACCAGGCGACCACCCTGTACCAGCCGCCGGGCTCGACCCAGCTGGTCTCGGTGCTCTCCAACGCCGGCAGCGTGCGCTCGCGCGGCCTGGAGTTCGAAGCTACGGCATTGCCCGTGCGCGGCCTGACGCTGAACTTCAACGGCTCCTACAACGACGTCACCTACCTGTCGTTCAAGGACGCCCCGTGCCCGGCGGAGGTGTCCACCAAACCCGGCGCGCCGGCCACCTGCGACCTCACCGGCGAGGACGTGGTGGGCGCCTCGAAGTGGATTGCCAACCTCAACGGCGAATACACCTGGAACCTCGACGACGGCGTCCGCCCCTACGTGACCGGCAGCTACGCCTACCGCTCCGAGGCTGAGGGCACGCTGGACAACTCCGACCTCTCGAAGATCGACGGCTACGGGCTGGTGAACCTTTCCGCCGGCCTGCGCAAGGACATCGGTGACGGCCAGCTGGACGCCTCGATCTGGCTGAAGAACGCCTTCGACAAGGACTACTACCTGGCCGCCTTCGCCAGCATCAACGGCTCCTACACCGCCTCGGTGGGGCAGCCGCGCACGCTGGGCGCCTCGGTCCGTTACGACTTCTGATCCCATTCCCGCGCCGGCAGCGGCGCGGTCCATTGCCACAGTAAGAGGACTTCGACATGAGCAACGCAGCACAAGTCATTCCGCAACCGGGCATCGAACTCGACATCCATCCGGTGGCCGGCCGCATCGGCGCCGAAATCCGTGGCGTGACCCTTTCCGGCACGCTCGACGCCGCCACCGTCGGGGCGATCCAGGCCGCCCTGGTGAAGCACAAGGTGATCTTCTTCCGAGGCCAGGGCCAGCTCGACGACGCGGGGCAGGAAGCCTTCGCCCAACTGCTCGGCGAGCCGGTGGCGCACCCCACGGTGCCGGTGGAGGAGGGCACCCGCTACCTGCTGGAGCTGGACGGCGCCCAGGGCCGCCGTGCCAACTCCTGGCACACCGACGTGACCTTCGTCGAGGCCTATCCCAAGGCTTCGATCCTGCGCAGCGTGGAGGCGCCCGCGGCCGGCGGCGACACCGTGTGGGCCAACACGGCGACCGCCTACGACGACCTGACGCCGGAACTGAAGGCGCTGGCCGATTCGCTCTGGGCGGTGCACAGCAACGAGTACGACTATGCCGGCATCCGCCCGAACGCCGATCCGGCGCGCCTGGAGGAATACCGCAAGGTGTTCACCTCGACCCTCTACGAAACCGAGCACCCGGTGGTGCGCGTGCACCCGGTGAGCGGCGAGCGGACGCTGCTGCTGGGGCACTTCGTCAAACGCCTCAAGGGACTCTCGCAGCACGACTCGGCGCACCTCTTCGCGGTGCTGCAGAGCCACGTCACCCGCCTGGAGAACACCGTGCGCTGGCGCTGGCAGCCGGGCGACGTGGCGATCTGGGACAACCGCGCGACCCAGCACTATGCCGTGGACGATTACGGCACCCAACCGCGCATCGTGCGCCGCGTGACCCTGGCCGGCGAAGTGCCGGTGGGCGTCGACGGGCAGCGCAGCCGGACGGTCAGGAAGGTCTGAAGTCCTCTGCTATCGCGCCCTCTCCCCAGCCCTCTCCCTGAAGGGAGAGGGAGTGTCCGATTGAAGCGCACTTCCCGTGCAGACCTGCCACCTCGGTTGCAGCGTTGCACCTTGGTTTCGCCTGGCACCGATCCAGTCCCCTCTCCCTTCAGGGAGAGGGTTAGGGAGAGGGCCAACCATGCTTGAACGGAGCACCGACGCATGACCCAACCCGCCCTCAAACAATCCACCCCCGAACCCTTCGCCATCGTCCCCCTCGACGCGCCGCTGGGCGCCGAAGTGCGTGGCCTGGACGCCCGCGAGCCGCTGACCCCGGAGCAGATCCTGGCGATCAAGCAGGCCCACCGCGACCACCACATTCTGATTTTCAAGAACCAGCAACTCGACGACGAGCAGTACCTGCGCTTCGCCACCCTGTTCGGCGCGGTGTTCCAGCCGCCGGCTGACGTGCCGGTGCTCTCCTCCGGCGCCGACGGCAAGGCGCCGGACATCGTCAAGGTGGCCAATACCGGCGACGGCGAGCTGGGCAATTTCGCCCTGCCGGCCCACGTCGATCACCAGTGGACGCCGGTGCCGTCTTCCGGCTCGTTCCTCTACGCGCTGGAGGTGCCGAAGACCGGCGGCGAAACCCTGTTCACCAACCTGGCGCGCGCGTACGAGACGCTGGACGAGGCGACCCGCGCCGAGATCGATCCGCTCAAGCTGATCAACTACAACCCCTTCATCCGTCTCAAGAGCGGCGGTTACAACGGCGGCTTCGTGCGCTACCGCACGTCGGACATCGAGCCGATCCAGGGTACCGAGCACCCGCTGGTGCGCACCCATCCGGAGAGCGGCAAGCGCGTGCTGTTCCTCTCGGTGCACACCGAGGTGGAAATCCCCGGCCATGATCCGCAGCAGGGCGCGGCGCTGATCGAGCGGCTGCGCGAGCACCTGCAGCGGCCGGAGCTGAGCTACACGCACCGGTGGGAAGTGGGCGATATCGTCTGGTGGGACAACCAGGCCACGCTGCATGCGCGCAACGCGTTCCCGGCCAGCGAGCGGCGGCGCCTCAAGCGCATCAGCTTGAGCGGCAGCCGGCCGTTCTAAAAGGGTAATGAGGCGCGGGGGAATGGCCGGCGCCCCATCCGCCAGCCGTTCCGCCGCGCCTCACCATCTACGGCTTACAGGGTGCCGAGCAGCTTGCGCGCGGCCTGGGTGTGGTCGGCGATCAGACGCTTGAGGTCGAGGCCTTCGACTTCGCCGTCGATGACCCGCCAGGTGCCGCCGATCATGATCCGGTCGGCCTTGTCGGCGCCGCACAGCAGCAGCGCCGAAAGCGGATCGTGGCTGCCGGAGAAGCGCAGTTCGTCGAGCTTGAACAGCGCCAGGTCCGCCTGCTTGCCCACGGCCAGTTCGCCGATGTCGCTGCGGCCGATGAGCTTGGCCGAACCCTTGGTGGCCCAGCCCAGCGCGCGTTCCGGGGTGATCTTCTCGGCGCCGTAGCGCAGGCGCTGGATGTACAGGGCCTGGCGGGCTTCGAGGATCATGTTGGAGGCGTCGTTGGAGGCCGAGCCGTCCACGCCGATGCCCACCGGCGCGCCGGCTTCTTCCAGGGCCACGGTCGGGCAGATGCCCGAGGCCAGGCGCATGTTCGAGCTGGGGCAATGGCAGACGCCGGTGCCGGCCGCGCCCAGGCGCTGGATTTCCTCGTCGTTGAAGTGGATGCCGTGGGCCAGCCAGGTGCGCGGGCCGAGCCAGCCGACACTGTCCAGGTAGTCCACGGTGCGCTGGCCGAAGCGCTGCAGGCAGAAGTCTTCCTCGTCGAGGGTTTCGGCGAGGTGGGTGTGCAGGCGCACATCTTCGCGCTCGGCCAGTTCGGCGCTGGCGCGCATGATTTCCGGGGTGACCGAGAAGGGCGAGCAGGGCGCCAGGGCAATCTGCACCTGGGCGCCGTCGCCGCGCTGGTGGTACTCGCGGATCAGGCGCTGGCTGTCGTCGAGGATGGCTTCGGCGCTCTGCACGGTCTGCTGCGGCGGCAGGCCGCCGTCGGCTTCGCCCAGGCTCATGGAGCCACGGGTGAGCATGGCGCGCATGCCCAGTTCCTGAACCACGCCGGCCTGCACGTCGATGGCCTGCTCCAGGCCATCGGGGAACAGGTAGTGGTGGTCGGCGGCGGTGGTGCAGCCCGAGAGCAGCAGCTCGGCCAGGGCCACCTTGGTGGCCACGCCCAACTGGTCAGGGGTCAGGCGCGCCCATACCGGGTAGAGGGTCTTCAGCCAGGGGAACAGCGGCTGGTTCACCACCGGCGCCCAGGCGCGGGTGAGGGTCTGGTAGAAGTGGTGGTGGGTGTTGATCAGGCCGGGCGTCAGCACGTGCTGGCTGGCGTCGAAGGTCTGCTCGCAGGGAGCCTTGGGCTGCTGGCCGGCGGCGACCAGTTCGACGATGCGGCCGTCCTGCACGACGATGCCGCCGCGGGCGTCCTGATCGTTGGCAGTGAAGACGGCGAGCGGATTGCGCAGCCAGAGACGGGTAGAAGGCATGAGTGATTCCTCGTTGGGCGGAGCCGCCGTGTGAGGCGAGCCGGCTCCATTGATGAGAGAGCCAGCTCAGTGTTCACCCTGTCTGCTGATCCAGGTTCGTTGACCCGGAGGTCAGACGTGGGCGCATGGTAACGCCGCCGGGACGCTTCGTCACCAGTCGATCGTCGTTCCCTGGTAGTCCAGGTAGAACTGGCCGCCACGGCCGGCGTGGGTTTCGACCTGATCGGCGAGGCCTTTCACGCTGGTCGGAACATCCAGCGGCGCGGCTTCGCCGCCCATGTCGGTGCGCACCCAGCCGGGGTGCAGGTTGAGCACTGTGATGCCGGTTTCCCCCAGTTCGGCGACGAAGCTGCGGGTCAGCGAGTTGAGCGCCGCCTTGCTCGCCCGGTACAGCGCCATGCCGCCGGATTCGTTACCGGCGACGCTGCCCAGCTCCGAGGTCATGAAGGCCAGCACGCCGCGTTCGCTGTTCAGGCGCGGCAGCAGGCGCTCGGCCAGGCGCAGCGGCGCCACGGCGTTGACCATGAACAGCTGGCCGACGTCGGCAGGGCTGGCGTCGATGGCCGACTGGTGCGCCGGGCCGTAGATGCCGGCGTTGATGAAGACGAGGTCGAAGTGCGCGCCGGCCAGGACTTCAGCGAGGCGGTCCTGGGAGTGCACGTCGTCCAGCAGCAGGGCTTCGACGCGCACCGGCAGATTGGCCAGCTCGCCGGGGTGGACGACGTCGCGCACGGTGGCGGTGACGTCCCAGCCACGGTCCAGCAGTTCACGCACCAGGCCCAGGCCGAGGCCACGCGAGGCGCCGATGATCAGGGCGGATTTCGGGAGGGTCATGGCGGGGCTCCGGTGGGGAAGGGATAGGGAAGGATAACCCACCGGCGGGTCCTGCTCTTGTAGGAGCGAGCAAGCTCGCTCCTACGAAGATCGAAAAGCAGAAATGACAAGGCCCGGCATGAGCCGGGCCTTGTGGATAAAAAGCCCCGGAGAGTGTGCGCCGGGGCCAGGGCAAGTCGCCCAATCAGTCGGTGGTGATCTTCGAGTGCTTCTGGGTGTCCTTCATGGTCGCGTAGACCAGCAGCGAGCAGGCGATGCACGCGGTGACGTACCAGTAGAAGCCGCTCTCCATGCCGATGCTCTTGAACCACAGCGCCACGTACTCGGCGGTGCCGCCGAAGATCGACACGGTCAGCGCGTAGGGCAGGCCCACGCCCAGGGCGCGGATCTCGGTGGGGAACAGCTCGGCTTTGACCACGGCGTTGATCGAGGTGTAGCCGCTGACGATGACCAGCGCGGCCATGATCAGGAAGAACGCGCCCCACCAGGTGGTGACGGTGTGCAGGGTGCTGAGGATCGGGTAGGTGAACACGGTGCCCAGCACGCCGAAGGCGATCAGGATCGGGCGGCGGCCGATCTTGTCCGACAGCGCGCCGACGATGGGCTGCAGCAGCATGAACAGGAACAGGGTGGCCGCCGAGATCATGGTCGAGTCGGTCTTGCTCATGCCCACGGTGTTCACCAGGTACTTCTGCATGTAGGTGGTGTAGGTGTAGAAGGCCAGGGTGCCGCCCATGGTCAGGCCGACCACGGTGAGCACTTCCTTGGGATGGCGCAGCAGGGCGCGGATCAGGCTTTCCTTGGGCTCTTCCTTCTTCTTGGTGAAGGACTCGGTCTCTTCCATGCCGCGGCGCAGGAACATGGCCACGACCGCGCACAGCGCGCCGATGAAGAACGGCACACGCCAGCCCCAGCTTTCCAGCTGCTCGGTGGTCAGGGCCTGCTGCAGCACGATCAGCACTGCCAGGGCGATGAGCTGGCCGGAGATCAGGGTCACGTACTGGAAGCTGGAGAAGAACCCGCGCTGTTCCTTGTTGGCCATCTCGCTCAGGTAGGTGGCCGAGGTGCCGTACTCGCCGCCGACCGACAGGCCCTGCAGCAGGCGCGCGAGCACCAGCAGGATCGGGGCGCCGACGCCGATGGTTTCATAGCTGGGGGTCAGGGCGATGATGAGCGAGCCGAAGCACATCAGCAGGACCGAGGCCAGCAGCGCGGCCTTGCGGCCCTTGCGGTCGGCGTAGATGCCCATCAGCCAGCCGCCGATCGGGCGCATCAGGAAGCCCACGGCGAAGATCGCGGCGGTGTTCAGCAGTTGGGCGGTCATGTCGCCCTGGGGGAAGAATGCCTTGGCGAAGTACAGCGAGAAGGCGGCGTAGACATACCAGTCGTACCACTCGACCAGGTTGCCCACCGAGCCACTGAAGATCGACTTGATGCGCTGGGAAGTCGTACGGGGTGCGGCAGAAGCGGAGACGGCGCTTGCGCTATCCATGGGTATTCCTCTTGTCGTTGTTGTCGTCAGGCGTGCGGACTACGGAACGGCACGCCGGCGCGCCGCGAGGGCGGCGCAGTGAGCAGGGCGATAGCAGGCAGCGTGCCAAGGCGCGAAAGCCCCGTGGCAGAAGGGTTCCGGCGTTTCGAGAAGGTATTTGGGCAGGCGAAGGAATGCCGATGGGCGAGGGTGGTGAGCGGAAATCCGCCGATGTGAGGAGCCGTACGATGGTGTGGAGCGAAGCGATACCCATCATTCCCGGCCGATGGGTATCGCAAGCTCCACCCATCCGACGAAAACGCTGCTGGATGCCCTACCGCTGCCGGAACAGATCCCCCGGCGTGAACCCGAACAATCCCTTGAACGAGGCGATGTACGCCGAGGTGGAGTCATACCCGCAATCCAGCGCCGCGGCGGTGACGCTGTCGCCGGCCTCCAGCGAACCGAGCGAGGCGAGCAGGCGCTGGCGCTGGCGCCAGAGGCGGAAGGTCATCCCGGTCTCGCGCTGGAACAGCCGCGACAGGGTCTTCTCCGAGGTGCCGATGCGCTGCGCCCAGTCGCCCAGGGTCTGGTTGTCGGTCGGATGGTCGATCAGCGCCTGGCACAGCTGCAGCAGGCGGGCTTCCTGCGGCATCGGCAGGGAGAAGGCGACTTCCGGCAGGGTGCGCAGCTGGTCCAGCAGCACCTCCACCAGCCGCGATTCGGGGCTGTCGCCCTGGGGGTAATCCACCGGCAGCTCGCAGAAGCTCTTGATCAGCTCGCGGGCCAGCGGTGTCACCTCCAGCACCCGGCAGCGGTCCGGCGCCCATTCGCAGGCATCGTCGCGGATGTACAGGCTGCGCATCTCGGCCTGGGTCGAGGTCACCACCTCATGGTCGAGATAGGCCGGAATCCAGATCGCCCGCTGCGGTGGCGCGAAGAAGCTGCCCTCGGCGGTATGCACGCCGAGCACGCCGCTGATGGCGTAGGACAGCTGCACCCAGGCGTGATGGTGCTTGCTGGTCCAGGAACCGGCGCGCAGGCGCTCGGCGCGGGCGTAGACCGGCCGGGGCAGGCGTTCGAGCACCGGGATCAGGCGTTGCAGTTCGGGAGCTTGTCCTTTCATCGGTATATCTTGGGTGTATGTCGCTAGCTGACGAAGTCTGGCAGGGCTACCCTGCCGTCTCAAGCCGTATCCGGAGGTCGTCGATGCTCAGCTTTTCCGCCCAGGAGTACCCCTATCCCTCGCAGCGCTCGCTGGTCTTCGGCCGTCGCGGGATGGTCGCCACCTCGCAGCCGCTGGCGGCGCAGGTCGGGCTGGACATGCTCAGGCGCGGCGGCAACGCCATCGACGCGGCCATCGCCACGGCGGCGGCGCTGACGGTGGTCGAGCCCACCGGCTGCGGCATCGGCGGCGACGCCTTTGCCCTGGTCTGGGTGAAGGACCGTCTCTACGGCCTGGATGCCAGCGGCCACGCGCCGCAGAAGCTGAGCATCGAGGCGGTGCAGGCCGCCGGCCATTCGAAGATGCCGCTGTACGGTTGGACCCCGGTGACCGTGCCGGGCTGCCCGGCGGCCTGGGCCGAGCTGTCGCGGCGTTTTGGCCGCCTGCCGTTCGCCGAGCTGCTGGCGCCGGCCATCGAACTGGCGCGCGACGGTTTCCCGGTTTCGCCGGTGATCGCCGGCCTCTGGCAGAGCGGCCTGGACAAGTTCCGCACGGCGCGACCACAACATCCCGAGTTGCAGACCTGGTTCGACGAATTCCTCCTCGACGGCCGTGCCCCCTTCGCCGGCGAACTCTTCGCCAATCCGGCCCAGGCCGACACCTTGCAGGCCCTTGCCGAAAGCCAGTGCGAAAGCTTCTACCGTGGCGAGCTGGCGCGCAGCATCGCCGCTCACGCCGAGCGCAGCGGCGGCTACCTGCGCGCCGATGACCTGGCCGGCTACCGGCCGCAGTGGGTCGAACCGATCTCGCTGAACTACCGCGGCTACGACGTCTGGGAAATCCCGCCCGCCGGCCAGGGCCTGGTGGCGCTGATGGCGCTGAACATCCTCAAGGGCTTCGACTTCGGCGACCGCGACAGCCCGGAAACCTGGCACCGCCAGGTGGAGGCGATGAAGCTCGCCTACGCCGATGGCCGCGCCTACATCGGCCAGCCGGACTGCATGCGCGTCAGCGTGGCCGATCTGCTCAGCGACGACTACGCCGCCAGCCGCCGTGAACTGATCGGCGCGCGGGCGCTGGAGCCGCATCCGGGCAAGCCGAAATCCGGCGGCACCGTGTACCTGGCCTGCGCCGACGGCGAGGGCAACATGGTCTCCTTCATCCAGAGCAACTACCACGGCTTCGGCTCCGGCGTGGTGGTACCCGGCACCGGCATTGCCCTGCAGAACCGGGGCGCCGAGTTCAGCCTTGATGCGCAGCACGTCAACGCCCTGCGCCCCGGGAAGAAGACCTTCCACACCATCATTCCCGGCTTCCTCAGCAAGGACGGCGTGCCGCTCGGCCCGTTCGGCGTGATGGGCGCCTACATGCAGCCGCAAGGGCACGTGCAGATGGTGATGAACCTGGTGGACTTCGGCCTCAACCCCCAGGCCGCACTCGACGCGCCGCGCTGGCAGTGGCTGGGGGACAAGCGCGTGGGCATCGAATACCACGCGCCGCGGAGCCTGGCGGCGGTGCTGACGCGGCGTGGCCACCATGTGGAAGTGGCCCATGACCTGACCACCTATGGGCGCGGCCAGATCGTCCTGCGCGACCCGGTGAGCGGGGTTCTTTGTGGCGGAACCGAGCCGCGCACCGACGCCCATATCGCCGTCTGGTAACACAACCGCCCGGCAGTCCGGCGCAATCTCCAGGTGTGGCGCGTGTCCGCCTCTGGCATCATTCGCGCCCGAAAAAATGCGTGATGTTTCCCTCGGGGCACTGTGTAGATTTCCTACAGAAGAGTTGTATACACAATTTGAATTGATTCGATTCAACACAAATCTGTCATGTATCCAATTTTCTTCCTGGTGATCGCCAAAGTCTGCACCTGAATGGCGCGAGGCTGCCCTGGAATCCGGCAAAGTTGTCTCGTGGGTCAGGAAATTGCCGACCCAGAGCCGGCTTGAGAGTGTCCGCCGTCCCTGTGGGGACCACGCAAAAAGCACGGATCGATCATGGATCCGGCATAAAAACGGAACGCTCGGTCAGGTTTGGCGCCAATCTTGCTTTCCCAGGCCAGACCTGACCGACAGGACAGGTTCCGCTGACAACTAAAAACGTAATTCGACTGCACTGATTTAGGAGCAACGCATGACTCGCACTCTCGCATCCCTGCTGTTTGCCAGCGGGCTGCTGGCGGCCGGCCAAGCCATGGCCGGCGGTGAAGACCTGACTCCGGCTCCGGCCTCCAACGACGGCCCGCTGATCTGGCACAACGAAAGCCTGAGCTACCTGTGGGGCAAGAACTACAAGGTCGATCCGCCGATCCAGCAGACCTTCACCCTCGAGAGTGCGAGCGCCTGGACCTGGGGCGACATCTGGTTCTTCGTCGACCAGATCAACTACAACGGCAAGGAAAGCTCGGTAAACGGCAAGAACAGCTACTACGGCGAGTTCAGCCCGCGCCTGTCGTTCGGCAAGCTCACCGGCACCGACCTGTCCTTCGGCCCGGTCAAGGACGTGCTGCTGGCCAGCACCTACGAGTTCGGTGAAGGCGACGTCGAGTCCTACCTGCTCGGCCCGGGCTTCGACCTGGCCCTGCCCGGCTTCGACTACTTCCAGCTGAACTTCTACTACCGCAAGCCCGACGGCAATCGCGTACCGTCCGGCGCCTGGCAGATCACCCCGGCGTGGGCCATCACCATCCCGGTGGGCAACTCCGACATCCTGTTCGACGGCTTCATGGACTGGGTCGTCAACAACAAGGACGCCAGCTCCAGCGAGCGCGGCCAGAGCGACTACCACGCCAACCTGCACTTCAACCCGCAGATCAAGTACGACCTGGGCAAGGCCATGGGCTACGAGGCCAAGCACCTGTACGTGGGTATCGAGTACGACTACTGGTCCGACAAGTACGGCATCAAGGATTCCCAGTACTTCACCACCGACCAGAACACCATGAGCGCACTGGTCAAGTACCACTTCTGACGGCTCGCCGGGCCCCGCCACGCGGCGGGGTCCGCGGTCCTGTATGGCGCATTGCCACTCATTTTCTCCGGCGAGCGCTTGAATCGCCCGCCCCGCCTGGGTTATCCATGCTGCGCCCCCCGTAGACGTGGATTCGCCCCATGACCCTCCAAGTGCCCGCCCATACCGTGCAGAACGGCGACAAGCCCGCCGGCCGCATTCGCCAGAAGAACGAAGAAGCCATCCTCACGGCTGCCGAGGAGGAGTTCGCCCGTCACGGCTTCAAGGGCACCAGCATGAACACCATCGCCCAGCGCGTCGGCCTGCCCAAGGCCAACCTGCACTACTACTTCAGCAACAAGCTGGGGCTGTACGTGGCGGTGTTGAGCAACATCCTCGACCTGTGGGACAGCACCTTCAACCACCTCACCGTGGACGACGACCCGGCCACCGCGCTGGCTGCCTACATCCGCGCCAAGATGGAATTCTCCCGCCGTTACCCGCAGGCCTCGCGGGTGTTCGCCATGGAAATCATCAGCGGCGGCGAGTGCCTGACCGAGCATTTCAGCCAGGACTACCGCACCTGGTTCGCCGGCCGCGCCGCTGTGTTCCAGGCCTGGATCGCCGCCGGCAAGATGGACCCGGTCGACCCGGTGAACCTGATCTTCCTGATCTGGAGCAGCACCCAGCACTACGCCGATTTCGCCACCCAGATCGCCTTCGTCACCGGCCGCAAGCGCATGTCCAAGCAGGACTTCGGCGAGGCCAGCGACAACCTCATCCGCATCATCCTCAAGGGCTGCGGCCTGACACCGCCGGCGACGGCATGAGTTTCACCCTCGCCGCGCCCGTCCTCTACCAGGAAGAGATTCGCAAGAGCCGCTTCCACTGCGTTGCCGCGCCGATCGCCAGCGAGGCCGAGGCGCTGGCCTTCCTCGCCGCGCACCGCGACGCCAGCGCCGGGCACAACTGCTGGGCCTGGAAGCTGGGCAACCAGTACCGCTTCAGCGATGACGGCGAACCCGGCGGTACGGCCGGACGCCCGATGCTGGTGGCCATCGAGGGGCAGGACATGGACCGCGTGGTGGTCATGGTCAGCCGCTGGTTCGGCGGCATCAAGCTTGGCACCGGCGGCCTGGCCCGCGCCTACGGCGGCTGCGCGGCGAAATGCCTGCAGGACGCACCGCGTGTGGAGCTGGTGCCCAGCAGCCGGCTGGCCTTCGAGTGCAGCTTCGCCGAGCACGCGCTGTTCAAGGCGCGGTTGCTGGCCCTGGGCGCCGCCGTCGAAGACGAGG
This sequence comes from Pseudomonas macauensis, assembly GCF_047902425.1. Classification (NCBI taxonomy): domain Bacteria; kingdom Pseudomonadati; phylum Pseudomonadota; class Gammaproteobacteria; order Pseudomonadales; family Pseudomonadaceae; genus Pseudomonas; species Pseudomonas macauensis. Next base: position 170,972 of record NZ_CP138377.1, read on the forward strand.
CCTTTGGCGCCAATGGCGTACAGCTGACGCTGAACCTGCCCACCGTCCAGGTGGACGCCCTGCAGCGACTGCTCAGCGACCTCAGCCGGGGCCGTATCCAGGCGCAATCGCTGGACACCTGAAGCTTCTCCCCAATCGCCGTGGAACCGCCTGTGGATAACCTGTGGTTCGACGCCGCCTGCCCGGATGAATCGTGGTCTTGGGCGAGCTGGTCGATTTTTGATCAAAAGCACAGCCCGGCGTTGGGCATTATTTGAACAAGCTGTGGAAAAGCTGTTGGCAGATTTGCCCGGATTTTCCTGATCCGGCGGCCATCGAATCATTCAGTGAACTTATACAGCTCCCGCAGTGCCTGGGCTCGGGCCTTTCGAGCGAATGTTCAGTGGCGGTGGAGAACCCGGTGTAAAAGCTCTGAACAATTTGTGGGTAATCTGTGCGCTATTCGGGCCCGATCATTGCTCGTCCGGGGCGATGATCAATCAGCAAGGCTCACTGACAAGCAGGTTGCGCGGAACCAGGGGCCCCGCCAGCCTGTGGGTAACTTTGGGGAAAAGACGCCGGCGCGGAGGCCGGCGCCGGGGCTTACAAGCGGAATTGCGCCATCTGCCGCGCCAGGTCGTCGGCCAGGGCGCGCAGCTCGCGGCACTGCTCGCTGCCGTGCTGCACTTCGCGGGTGGTGGCATGGGCCAGGTCGGCGATGCCCTGCACGTTGCGGTTGATCTCCTCGGTCACCGCCGACTGCTCCTCGGTGGCGGTGGCCACCTGGTGGTTGATGTCGCTGATGCGCTCCACCTGGTCGGCGATGGCGCCCAGCGAGGCGCCGGCCTGTTCGCTGGCGGTCAGGCTCTGGCCGGTGGCCTGCTGGCCGGAGTGCATCGAGCGCACGGCAACCTCGGCGCCGTTCTTCAGGCGCTGGATGATGGCGAGGATTTCGTCGGTGGAGCCCTGGGTGCGGCTGGCCAGGGTGCGCACCTCGTCCGCCACCACGGCAAAACCACGGCCCAGCTCGCCGGCCCGCGCCGCCTCGATGGCTGCGTTGAGGGCGAGCAGGTTGGTCTGCTCGGACACGCCACGGATCACCGCCAGCACCTGGTCGATGCTCGCCACCTGGTCGGCCAGCTGGCCCACCGCGCTGGCGGCCTCGCCGATTTCCCCGGACATGCGTTGGCCGAGCTGCAGCGAGCCGTCGACCACCCGCCGCGCCTCGCCGGCCTCGTCCCGCGCCTGCTGCGAGGCACTGGCCGCCTGTTCGGCGTTGCGCGCGATCTCCTGCACGGTGCTGCCCATTTCGTTCACCGCCGTGGCGACCATGTCGGTCATCTCCTGCTGGCGGCCGGCGCGTTCGGCGGTGTTGTCCACCACCCGCGCCACTTCGCCGACCGTCTGCAGCAGCCGCTGGCTGGTGGCGAGCACGGCGCCGATCAGCGCACGCTGGCCTTCGAGGAAGCGGTTGAAGCCGCGCGCCAGGTCGCCCAGCTCGTCGGCGCGACTGTCGTCCAGGCGGCGGGTCAGGTCGCCACCGCCTGCGCCGATGTCCAGCAGCGCGCCGGTGACCTGGCGAATCGGTTTCACCAGGCTGCGCGCCATCAGCACCACCAGCGCCAGGCAGACCAGCGCCACCAGCGCGCCGGCCAGGCCCGAGAAGGCCAGTGCTTCGCGGGCGTCGGCGTAGATTTCCACCTCCGGCACTTCGCTCACCAGGGTCCAGCCGAGGTCGTGCAAGGGCAGGCTGGCAGCCAGGAAGTCCTCGCCGTCGCGCTCGAAACGGGCGCTCTGGAAGCCCTGTTTGCCGAGCAGCGCGGCCGCCGCCCGGGCGCCGAGCAGGTCGTCCAGGGTGCGGCCCTTGGGCAACGACGGGTCGGGGTGGATCTGCACCTGGCCGTCGTTCTTCACCAGGTACACGCGCCCGGACGCTCCGAAGCGGAAGTCGCGGATCAGCGCTGACAGCTCGCGCATCTCCAGGCCCAGCCCGGCGATGCCCAGGAGCTTGCCGCCCTGCTCCACGCGCTGGTCGATGAACAGTGCCAGTTCGCCGGTGCCGCCGTCGACGTCGATGTTCCACATGCGTGGCTTGCCGCTGTCGATGAACTGGAAGTACCAGCTGTCCTTCGGCTCGCTGCGGCTCAAGGTGCGCTCCTTGCCCTTGTCGCTGTAGTAGGCGCCGCTGGCGTTGGAAGTGATCAACGCGGAGAAGGCTTTCTGCGAGGCGCGGATGCCGCCCAGGTAACGGGTGAATTCGGCGAGCCGTTCCGGGCTTTCGCCACCGGCCAGCCAGTCCTGCACCAGGGTGTTCTCGGCGATGCCGGAGGCGGCGGTGATCGGTCCGGTGAGGCGTCGTTCGAAATCGTTGGCGATCGCCTGGATGCTCGCTGGCAGGGCCTGTTCGAGCAGGTAGCGCTCGCTCAGGCGATTGACCAGCACGGCATACAGGCCGAGGACGATGAGCAGGCTGATCAGCAGGGCAGCGCCCATGCTGAGGATGAGTTGGGTCTGGATACTTCGCAGGCGCATATTCTTGTTCTCCTCCGAACGCACGGCGAATCGCCCGCGGCTGGATGCGGGCGAAGAGACGGGGTCAGGAGGTTATCGGCCGGGGGGCGGAAAACTGTTGTCCAGTTGGTCAGCTTTTCGTCGGATCGCTGCACAGCGCCGCCCAGGCCACGCCTTCACGGGTCTGGCGCGGCGGTGCGTCCTGGTGATAGCGGGCGATGACCTGGGCGGCAATGGAGATGGCGACCTCCAGCGGCCGTTTGCCGGGCACCTCGGCCAGCCCGATGGGGCAGTGCAGCTGGGCGATGACCTCCGGCGCATAGCCGCGCTGTTCCAGGCGCATCTGGAAGCGCTGGGCCTTGGTGCGCGAACCGATCATGCCGAGGAAACGGGCGTCACCGCGCTTGAGCACGGCTTCGGCGAGGGCGTAGTCCAGCGGGTGGTTGTGGGTCATGACCAGGAAGTAGCTGCCCGGCGGCGCTTCGCTCACCGCGTCTTCCGGCTCGTCGAGCAGGCGCATGCGTACGCCCTCGGGGACCGTCTGCGGAAACTGGGCCGCGCGGCTGTCGACCCACTCCAGGCGCAGCGGCAGGCCCGCCAGCAGCGGCGCCAGGGCGCGGCCCACGTGGCCGGCGCCGAACAGCAGCACCTGCGGCCCGCGCGCGGCGAAGCACTCGAACAGCAGGCTGGCGCGCCCGCCGCAGCATTGGCCCAGGCGCGGGCCGAGGGGGAAGTGCTCCAGCGCCTGCGCATCGCGGCCGGCCAGCAGGAGCTTGCGCGCGTGCTCGATGGCGGCGAACTCCAGGTGACCGCCGCCGATGGTGTCCACCGTGGTTTCGGCGGTGACCAGCATCTTGCTGCCGGACTCGCGCGGGGTGGAGCCCTGCACGCCGACCACGGTGACCAGCACATAGGGCTCGGCGCTGTCGCGCAGGCGGGCGATGGCGTCCATCCAGGTGGTTGTCATGGCGCGGGTCCTTCGTTCGAGTTCGGTGTGGGTGGGTTTCCCCTCACCCCAACCCTCTCCCGGGGGGAGAGGGGGCTGTCTGCAGCGGGATTCGAGTCTTCCGCTTCGCAGGTGGTTTCCGGCTGCAGCTGTGGCTGCGCCTCACGCCGATCGGTCCCCTCTCCCTCTGGGAGAGGGCTAGGGTGAGGGCGTTCCTGCTCCAAACGGCGCACAGCCTCGCACGCCCACAACACCCGCTCCGGCGTCGCCGGCGTATCCAGGTCCGGGCTCACCCGGTAATCAGCCAGGCTGGCAACGGCATCGCGCAGCGCCGACCACACCGAGATCGCCAGCATGAACGGCGGTTCGCCCACGGCCTTGGACAGGTACACGCTGTCCTCCTCGTTGGGCCGGTCGAACAGCGCCACACGGAAGTCCTCGGGCATGTCGCTCACCGCCGGAATCTTGTAGGTCGCGGGCCCCACCGTGAGCAGCCGGCCCGCATCGTCCCAGCGCAGCTCCTCGGTGGTCAGCCAGCCCATGCCCTGGACGAAGCCGCCCTCGATCTGGCCGATGTCGATGGCCGGGTTCACGCTGCGGCCGACGTCATGCAGGATGTCCACCCGCCGCACGCGGTATTCGCCGGTGAGCGTGTCCACTTCCACCTCGGACACAGCCGCGCCGTAGGCGAAGTAGAAGAACGGATGGCCCTGCCCCTTCTCGCGGTCGTAGAAGATTTTTGGCGTGCGATAGAAACCGGTGGCGGAGAGCTGGATGCGGGCGAAATAGGCCGCCTGGATGACTTCGGCAAAGCCCAGGCGTTGCGTGCCGACGGTCACGCCGCCGTGTTCGAAGCGCACCTCCTGCGGCTTCACCCCGTCGCGCTCGGCGAGGAACTCCGCCAGGCGCTTCTTCAGCGTGCGCGCCGCGTCGCGGGCGGCCATGCCGTTCAGGTCGGTACCGCTGGAAGCGGCGGTGGGCGAGGTGTTGGGCACCTTGTCGGTGCGCGTCGCGGTGATCGCCACGCACTCCAGCGGTACCTGGAATTCCTCGGCGACGATCTGCGCGACCTTGGTGTTCAACCCCTGGCCCATCTCGGTACCGCCGTGGTTCAGCTGGATGCTGCCGTCGGTGTACAGGTGGATCAGCGCGCCGGCCTGGTTCAGGTGCTGGGCGGTGAAGGAAATGCCGAACTTCACCGGGGTCAGCGCCAGGCCCTTCTTCAGCACCGGGCTCTGCGCGTTGAAGGCGTGAATCGCCTCGCGCCGCGCGTGGTAATCGCTGCTCCGTTCCAGGCGCGCGATCAGCTCGCCCAGCAGGTTGTGCTCGACCTTCTGGTGGTAGGGCGTCAGCTCGCGCCCCATGCTCCCGTAGAGATTCAGCTTGCGCACGTCGAGCGGGTCCTTGCCCACCGCGCGGGCGATGTCGTCCATGGCGCGCTCGATGATCATCATCCCCTGCGGCCCGCCGAAGCCCCGGAAGGCGGTGTGCGAGACGATGTTGGTGAAGCTGCGGTAGCCGGAGATGGCCACGTCGGGGATGAAGTAGGCGTTGTCGGCGTGGAACATCGCGCGGTCGACGATGGCGTCGGAGAGGTCCGGCGAGTGGCCGCAGTCGCCCACCACTTCCAGTTGCGCGGCCAGCAGCCGGCCGTCGTCGTCGAAGCCGATGCGGTAGCGGTTGTGGAAGGGGTGGCGCTTACCGGTCAGGCGCATGTCGTCGGCACGCGGCAGGCGCAGTTTCACCGCGCGACCGGTCATGCGTGCGAGCAGCGCGGCGAGGCAGGCGAAGGGCGCGGCCTGGGTCTCCTTGCCGCCGAAGCCGCCGCCCATGCGCCGCACTTCCACCGTGACCTTGGCCAGCGGAATCGCCAGCACCTCGGCCACCAGTTTCTGCACTTCGCTGGGGTGCTGGCTGGAGGTGTGCACCAGCATTCCGCCGTCGTCGGTGGGCAGCGCCATCGAGGCCTGGCCTTCGAGGTAGAAATGCTCCTGCCCGCCGACGAACTGGCGGGCTTCCAGCACGTGCGGCGCAGCGGCCAGCGCGGCCTCGGCATCGCCCCGGCGCATGTGGTGTGGTGGGCGCACGAAGCGTTCCTCCGCCTTGGCCTGGAGCGGGTCGAGCAGGGCACTTCCTTCGGAATATTCGACCGTCGCCAGGCGCACGGCGCGGCGGGCCTGGATCAGGCTTTCGGCGGCCACCGCGAACAGCGCCTGGCCGTGGTATTTCGCGCGGTCCCCGGCCAGCAGCGGGTCGCCGGGGAACACCGGGCCGATGTCGGTGTGGCCGGGTACGTCGTCCAGGGTCAGCACCGCCACCACGCCGGGGGCGGCGCGCACGGCGTCGAGGTCGAGGGAGCGCACGGCGCCACAGGCGATGCCGGTCAGGCCGACGGCGGCGTGGAGCAGCTCGCGGGGTTCCTTCAGGTCGTCCACGTAGCGCGCCGCGCCGCTGACGTGCAGCACCGCGCTGTCGTGTTCGCGGGGCTGTCCCGCGCTGTGTATGGCGCCCGTTACGCCGTTGCTGGCCAGCGGCGGCAGACTACGCATGGCGCACCTCCGCAGGGCTCTGAGTCCATTCCAGTAGTGCGCGCTGCAGGAGGTTCTGCGCCACCTTCAGGCGATAGGCGGCGCTGGCGCGCAGGTCGTCGATGGGCCGGAAGTCCTGTGGGATCGCCGCTTGCGCAGCGGATACGGCAGCGGCGTCGAAGGGTCTGCCGCGCAGCGCCGCTTCGCTTCGTGCACCGCGTAACGGCGTGGCCGCCATGCCGCCGCAGGCCAGGCGCACATCGGTAACGATGCCGGCGTCATCGAAGTCCAGGCGCAGGGCCATGCAGACGGCGGAAATGTCGTCGTCGCGGCGCTTGGAAATCTTGTCGATGCGGAATTTCTGGTGGGCTTTCAGGCGTGGAATCAGCACCGACTCGATGTACTCGCCGGGTTGCAGGATCGTCTTGCGGTAGCCGGTGAAGAAGCCATCGATGGGCACCACGCGCACCGTACCCGCGCGGCGCAGCCGAAGCTTCGCATCCAGCGCCAGCAGCACCGGCGGCATGTCGCCGATGGGAGAGGCGTTGGCGATGTTGCCGCCGAGGGTGCCGCGCTGGCGGATCTGCAGCGAACCCAGGCGCTCCATCAGGGCGGCGACGCCGGGGAACTCGGCGAGGGCTTCGATGCAGTCGGCGTAGGGGCGGGCGGCGCCGATCAGCAGGTGGTCGGCGTGGGTTTCCAGGTGCTGCAGTTCGCCCAGGTTGTCGAGGTGGATCAGCGCCGGGAAGGCCTTCAGGTTCTGCGTGGCTTCCAGCGCCAGGTCGGTGCCGCCGGCGATCAGCCGTGCCTGCGGATGGCGTTGCAGCAGGTCGTCCAGCTCATCCAGCGAGGTGGGTAACCAGGCGTTTTGTTCGCTGTCGTGCAGCGTGCCCGTGGCGGGCAGTTCGCGCAGGCGGGCGAGGGTGAGCGCGGCGTCCCGGGCGAAGCGATCGGTGCACGGCTGCCCGGCGATCTGCGTGGCGGCGTCGAGGATCGGCCGGTAGCCGGTGCAGCGGCACAGGTTGCCGGACAGGGCGGTCAGCGCCGTCTCGCGGTCGTGGGGCGGCGGCGAGTGGTGCCAGGCGAACAGCGACATGACGATCCCCGGCGTACAGAAACCGCATTGCGAGCCGTGGCAGTCCACCATCGCCTGCTGTACCGGGTGCAGCGCGCCTGGCTGGCCGAGGTGCTCGACGGTCAGTACCTGGCGCCCATGCACCGCCCCGAGCAGGGTGATGCAGGCGTTCACCGCGCGGTAGCGCAGCTTCTCGCCGTCGGGCTCGACGAGCACCACCGTGCAGGCACCGCAATCGCCGGAGGCGCAACCTTCCTTGGTGCCAGTGCGGGCCAGGTGGCTGCGCAGGTAGTCGAGCAGGCTGGTTTCCGGCGGCAGTCCGTCGGCCCGGATCAGCTCGTCGCCCAGCAGGAACTGGATCATGGGGATACCTCGTCGTCAGGCGCCGGTGCCCTCAAGGCAAGCATAGGCTCGTGGGGCTTTTTGACCAGACAGCCAGGAATGCCGACGGGGTTTGCGGATGCGTGGGGCGTACAACCGTTCGCAGTTGTACGCCGATACACCGCGTTGCGTCGTCGGCTCCGGCGCGGGCTCGGAGTGCCTTGGGGGCAAGGTCAATCAGCGTATAACGCGGAGCGTTATACGCCCTACGCGGATGCCTTCAGGCGTAGGACGAGGAAGCTGGTTTCGATAGGAAACCTCTTCCTTTTATATATCCATTGATAGAGATGCTCAATTAAATTGATGCCCTAAATCAATGGGCCTTTCTTGTCATCAGGCGATAATCTTCCCCCTGTCGAATTTCAACCGATCGACCCACTCGATTAAACGACAACTCTCTACGAGGAATTGCCTAATGAACCTGATCAACACCCAAGTTCAACCGTTCAAGGTCAACGCTTTCCATAACGGCAAGTTCATCGAAGTCACCGAAGAGTCCCTCAAGGGCCACTGGTCGGTTCTGATCTTCATGCCGGCAGCCTTCACCTTCAACTGCCCGACCGAGATCGAAGACGCGGCCAACAACTACTCCGCTTTCCGTGACGCTGGCACCGAGGTTTACATCGTTACCACCGACACCCACTTCTCCCACAAGGTGTGGCACGAAACCTCCCCGGCCGTGGGCAAGGCTCAGTTCCCGCTGATCGGCGACCCGACCCACCAGCTGACCAACGCTTTCGGCGTGCACATCCCGGAAGAAGGCCTGGCCCTGCGCGGCACCTTCGTGATCAACCCGGAAGGCGTGATCAAGACCGTCGAAATCCACTCCAACGAGATCGCTCGTGACGTCGGCGAAACCCTGCGCAAGCTGAAAGCTGCCCAGTACACCGCCGCTCACCCGGGCGAAGTCTGCCCGGCCAAGTGGAAAGAAGGCGAGAAGACCCTGGCTCCTTCCCTGGACCTGGTCGGCAAGATCTAAAAACGGTCGGGAAGCGGTTGCGCGGCGGCTCCTGCCGCGCAACTTCCGGGCGTCTGCTCACGACGCTTCCCAATCCGTTTTCGCAATACCCCGAGGATGCCTACCGGCATCCTCCCTACCTAAGCCAAAAGCGTGCGTAGGGCGGTCCCGAGGGATGCGCCGGGGAACCCTTTTGCCCAAATTTCAAAGGAAGTCGAATCATGTTGGACGCCACTCTTAAAACTCAGTTGAAGGCCTACCTGGAAAGGGTCACGCAGCCGTTCGAGATCGTTGCGTCCCTGGATGACGGCGAAAAATCCCGCGAACTGAGCGAACTGCTGCACGAAATCGTCGGCCTGACCGACAAGATCACCCTGCGTGAAGATGGCAGCGACGAGCGCAAGCCGTCCTTCGCGCTGAACCGCCCGGGGGCGAACATCGGCCTGGCTTTCGCCGGCATCCCCATGGGCCACGAATTCACCTCCCTGGTGCTGGCGCTGCTGCAGGTCGGCGGCCACCCGTCCAAGCTCGAAGCCGACGTGATCGAGCAGATCAAGGGCATCCAGGGTTCGTTCGAGTTCGAAACCTATTTCTCGCTGTCCTGCCAGAACTGCCCGGACGTGGTGCAGGCGCTGAACCTGATGGCCGTGCTCAACCCGAACATCCGCCACGTCGCCATCGACGGCGCGCTGTTCCAGGAAGAAGTCGAGCGTCGCCAGGTGATGGCTGTGCCGAGCATCTACCTCAACGGCGAAGTGTTCGGCCAGGGCCGCATGGGCGTTGAAGAAATCCTCGCCAAGATCGACACCGGCGCCGCCGCTCGCGAAGCCGAGAAGCTGTCGGCCAAGGAAGAGTTCGACGTGCTGGTCGTCGGCGGTGGCCCGGCTGGCGCCGCTGCTGCCATCTACGCCGCCCGTAAGGGCATCCGCACCGGCGTTGCCGCCGAGCGTTTCGGCGGTCAGGTGCTGGACACCATGGCCATCGAGAACTTCATCTCGGTGACCGAGACCGAAGGCCCGAAACTGGCTCGCCAGCTGGAAGAACACGTCAAGCACTACGACGTGGACATCATGAACCTGCAGCGCGCCAGCGCGCTGATCCCGGCCAAGACCGCTGGTGAGCTGCACGAAGTGCAGTTCGAGGGCGGCGGCAGCCTCAAGGCCAAGTCCGTGATCCTGGCCACCGGCGCCCGCTGGCGCGAAATGGGCGTGCCGGGCGAGAAGGAATACAAGGCCAAGGGCGTGTGCTTCTGCCCGCACTGCGACGGCCCGCTGTTCAAGGGCAAGCGCGTGGCGGTGATCGGCGGCGGTAACTCCGGCGTCGAAGCGGCCATCGACCTGGCCGGTATCGTCAGCCACGTGACCCTGCTGGAGTTCGACAGCAAGCTGCGCGCCGACGCCGTGCTGCAACGCAAGCTGTTCAGCCTGCCGAACGTGGAAGTGATCACCAGCGCGCTGACCAGCGAAGTGAAAGGCGACGGCCAGAAGGTCACCGGCCTGGTCTACAAGGACCGCAACTCGGAAGAGTTCAAGTCCATCGACCTGGAAGGCATCTTCGTGCAGATCGGCCTGCTGCCCAACAGCGAATGGCTCAAGGGCACCCTGGAGCTGACCCCGCGTGGCGAGATCATCGTCGACGCTCGCGGCGAAACCTCGCTGCCGGGCATCTTCGCCGCCGGTGACGTGACCACCGTACCGTACAAGCAGATCGTGATCGCGGTCGGCGAAGGCGCCAAGGCGTCGCTCTCCGCCTTCGACCACCTGATCCGCACCTCCGCGCCGGCCTGATGGTCCAGCGCTAGAAAGACGCCCGGTTCACGAGAGTGAGCCGGGCGTTTTCTTTTGTGCGGGGAAAGCGTTCGCGAGCAAGCTCGCTCCTACAGTGGGAGGCGCGATCTGCTCTTCGTAGGAGCGAGCTTGCTCGCGAACATCGCCTCACCCAAAGCTTCAGAGAATCGGCGACACCAACCGCGCTACTCGCATCCCCAACTGCTGCAACCGGTGCAGGCGCTTGCGGTCGTCCAGGTTCATCTCCACCGATTGTTCGAAGTCCGCCTCCAGCATGCGCTCCACCTCCTGGGCGAATCCTTCGTCGACCGTCACCACCATGATCTCGAAGTTCAGGCGGAACGAACGGTTGTCCAGGTTGGCGCTGCCCACCGCTGCCGTGTCGTGGTCGATCAGCAGCACCTTCTGGTGCAGAAACCCGGGCTGGTAGCGGAAGATGCGCAAACCGGCGCGCACGGCGTCCAGCGCGTACAGGCTGGAGGCGGCGTACACCGTCTTGTGGTCGGGCCGTGACGGCAGCAGGATGCGCACGTCCACCCCGCGCAGCACTGCCAGGCGCAGCGCGGCGGCCACCGCCTCGTCGGGCACGAAGTACGGCGTGGTGATCCAGATGCGTTCCACCGCCGCGTTGATCGCCTCGACGAAGAACAGCGAGCAGGTCTCCTGCGGGTCGGCCGGGCCGCTGGGCACCACCTGGCAGAGCATCCCCGAGTCTTCATAGGCCTTGGGCAGGATCAGCGTCGGCAACGTGTGGCTGGCCCAGTACCAGTCCTCGGCGAAGCACTCCTGCAGGCAGGCTACCGCCGGGCCGCGCAGTTCGATGTGGGTGTCGCGCCAGGGCGACAACGGCGGCTTCTCGCCGAGGTATTCGACGCCGACGTTGTGCCCGCCGACGAAACCGCGCACGCCGTCGACCACCACGATCTTGCGGTGGTTGCGGAAGTTCACCTGGAAGCGGTTGATCATCCCGCTGCCGGTGCTGAACGCATGCACCTGCACCCCGCCATTGCGCAGCTTGTCGATGTAGCGGCCGGGCAGGGCGTGACTGCCGATGCCGTCGTAGAGCAGGAACACATCCACACCGTTGGCCGCGCGCTCCAGCAGCAGTTGCGCCAGGCGCTGGCCGAGAGCGTCGTCGCGGATGATGAAGAACTGCACCAGCACCACCTGCTTCGCCGCGGAGATGGCTTCGAAGATGGCCTCGAACGACGCCTTGCCGTTCACCAGCAGGCGCACATGGTTGTTCGCCAGGGTCGGCATGCGCGCCAGCCCGACCATCGCCTTGAGCCCCTTGTAGCCGTCGTATTGGCGCGCCGCCAGGGCTTCCTCGACCCAGGGCCGCCAGTCCAGCTCGGCGGCGGCCACGTGCATCTCCTCGTTGGCCTGACGGCGCGCGCCGATGTAGGCATCGAAGCGGCTGCGGCCGAACACCAGGTAGGGCACCAGGGTCAGCAGTGGCATGAACACCAGCGAGGTGGCCCAGGCGATGGCGCCCTGGGCCGTGCGCACGGTGAGTACGGCGTGCACCGCGGCGATGACACCCAGTATCTGGACCAGTACCAGCAGGTGGGTGATGTAGGAGGAATACTGCATGGGCGCGCGATCGAATCCTTGTGGTCGGCGTGTGTCCTGAGCTTAGTTGGTGCCCGGCGGCTGCGGCCAATGCGGCAGCGGGCCGCGCCAGCGCTCCCAGGCCTTGCCCAGGCGCAGTACCTCGATATCGGCGAAGCGCGGGCCGACGATCTGCAAGCCTATGGGCATCCCCTCGGCGGTGAAATCGCAGTTGATCGAGAGTGCCGGTTGCTCGGACATGTTCCACGGCACGGTGAAGCCGATGTGCTCGAAGGGTCGCGCCGGGTCGTTGCTGGGCGAGGCGAACTCGGCCGGGAAGGCCGCCACCTGGTTGGTCGGCGAAAGCAGGAAGTCGACGGTGTGGAACTGCTCGGCGGCGCGCCTGCGCATCTCGAAGGTGCAGTTGAAGCCGCGCACCGCTTCGGCGCCGGAGACCGCCGCGCCGCCTTCGGCCCATTGGAAGATGTACGGCAGCACCTTGGCCTGGCGCTCGGCCGGGAGGTTTTCCAGGTCGGCCCACAGGCGGGCGCGCCAGAAGCGGTCCAGCCCTTCCAGCAGCTCGCCATCGAGGATCGGCCGTACCTCGATGATCTCCGCACCGGCCTCGGCGAAGCGTCGTGCGGCGGCTTCCACGGCGGCGCGCACCTCGGGCTCTGGTTGCAGGCCGCAGCCGGGGTCGAGCTGCAGGCCGATGCGCAGGCCGCGCACGTCGGCGGACTGGGCGTGCCAGTCGAGGTCGGCCGGCGGCAGGGCGGTGGCGTCGCGCCAGTCGGGACGGGACAGGTGCTGCATCATCAGCGCCGCATCGTCCAGGGTACGGGTCATCGGCCCGGCGCAGCGTCCGGTGTAGTAAGGATCGATGGGAATGCGCCCGAGGCTCGGTTTGAAGCCGACCAGACCGCACCAGCCGGCGGGCAGGCGCACCGATCCGCCGATGTCGGTGCCGATGTGCAACGGTCCGTAGCCCGCCGCAGCGGCGGAGGCCGCGCCGGCGCTGGAGCCGCCCGGGTTCATGCGCAGGTCCCAGGGGTTGCGCGCCAGCTTGTGGAAGCTGGAAAGCCCGGAGGAGAGCATGCCGTAGTCCGGCACCGTGGTCTTGCCCAGCAGGATGGCGCCGGCTTCGAACATCCGCGCGGCAGGCGGTGCGTCGGCGCTGGCCGGCTGCAGCAGGGTGGCGGCGCTGCCCAGGGGGATCGGGTCGCCGCGGGTGGCGATCAGTTCCTTGATGGTCACCGGCACGCCATCCAGTTCGCCGCAGGGGGCGCAGCGTATCCAGCGCGCCTCGGAGCGCCGCGCCTGTTCCAGCGCGCGCTGCGGGTCGAAGGCGTAGAGCGCGCAGAGCTGTGGCTCCCAGCGCTCGATATGGGCGATCAGGTGGTTGAGGTACTCCACCGGCGAAAGCTGGTGCGAGCGATACAGGGCGAGCAGTTCGACGGCGGACAGGTCGTGCAACGGTGGCATGGCGGTCTCCGGCGGGGGCGTCGTCTCACCCTAGCCGAATCCGCGCCAAGAAGGGATAGGCGCGGTGGAGACAACGCGCTCGCCCTGTCCTGAGTCAGGGTTCAGGCGCGCTGGCGCGACTGCTGGTCGATCAGGTACTGCAGGCGGTACAGGTGGCGGTAGCCGGCTTCCCAGGCGCCATGCCCGGATTTCACGTTGATGTGGCCGGCGGACGGCAGGATCACCGTCTCGGCGCCCCAGGTGCGGCCGAGGATCAGGGCGCGCTGCGGGCTGCAGGCTGAGTCGTTGTCCGAACCCACCAGCACGGCCGGGAAAGGCAGCGCCTCGCGGGCGATCGGCGCGAAGTTGCGCAGGGCTTCGTGGCAGGTTTCCCGCTCCACGTCCGCCGGGGCGACCAGCAGGGCACCGGAGACCTGCGCCAGGACGCGGCGATCGGCGCGGGCGGCCCAGGCGGCGACGGTGACGCAGCCCAGGCTGTGGGCGATCAGCACCACGCGGCCCGGCTCGCGGCGAATCTCGCGGTCCAGTTCGGCGACCCAGTCGGCGCGCTGCGGGGTGATCCAGTCACGCTGCTGTACCCGCGCGGCATTGGGCAGGGCGCGCTGCCAGTGGCTCTGCCAATGGGCGTCCTCGGATCCGTGCCAACCCGGCACGATCAGGTAGCGGATGCGTTCGTTGCGCATGGAACGGCCCTCTCGAATCGTCATGAGAAGGCATTCTAGGGAGGGTTTTAATATTCGTTAAGGAATAAGAAATTCTTTGCTTATGCAGTATTTCTGCTAAACGAATGGCTATAAGGGCTTATTCCTGCGCTCGGCGCAGTGGGCAGCAGCGCGCCAGGATGCCTTCCAGGTTGAGGTCGGGCATGGCGTAGTCACGCAGGGCCTTGGCGGTCTGCTCGACATAGTCGCGGGTGGTGCCGAAGTGACCCTGGGCACTGTCCAGCACGTGCCGGAAGATGCTGTCGGGCAGGGAGCCGGCGTAAGTGGGCAGGTGGCGTTCGAGGACGAAGCCCAGGGCGCGCACGCGGGTGCCGTCGTCCAGGCGGCAGCTCAGCCACTCCGGGCGGTAGGAGGCGTAGGGCATCTCCCGTTCCCAGAGCGCGTAGAGGTTGGCGTCGAGGTTTTCTTCCGGCAGGCGGAAGGCGAAGCCGGAGCAGGAGCCGCCCCGGTCGAGACCGAGCACCAGGCCCGGCGCTTCCGGCGTGCCGCGGTGTGTGAGGGACCACAGGTAGAGACCGCGATGGTAGCCGTGCACCCGCGCGCGGCGGGCTTCGGCCACCGGGAACTCCGGCCGCCAGATCAGCGAGCCGTAGGCGAACAGCCAGACGGGACCGGCGCCGTGTTCGCCCATGGTGATGTCGAGCGAGGCGCGCAGTTGTTGTGGTGTGAAGCGTTCCGGCACCCCCAGTGTCGGCGGATAGAACGGGCCATCCAGGGCGGGAGACGATGTCATGCGGTACCCCTCAGGTCTCCTGACTGTCATCAACTTAGTGTAAGCGCGCGAGGCGCGGAAGGCCCTGATGGGCAAAGGGATATCGCCGGAGCGGGGATGACGACGAACGGCGGGGCGTAGGGCGTACAACCGTTCGCGGTTGTACGCCGATACACCTCGTCTTATCGGCTGCTCCAAGGCGAACCTGGAGTGCCGTGGGGCCAAGGTCAATCGGCGTATAACGCGGAGCGTTATACGCCCTACGTCTTGGTGGAGGTCGGAGCGGGAATAAAAAAAGGCCGCTCACCCCTGCCTGAGTAATGGGTGAGCGACCTTGAAGCCTGTTGCGTTGTGGAAGACCCGTTGTACACCCTCTCTATTTCAAGGGTTTTACAGCTTCCTCAACGCGCGGTGATCACCGCCAGTTTGGTGATTCCGGCCTTCTCGATGGAGGCCATGGCCTTGGCCACCTGGCCGTAGTTCACCCCTTCGTCCGCCTGCAACTGCACGCGCAGTTCGGCATCTTTCGCCTTGGCCGCCGCCAGATTGCTCTGCAGCAGGTCCGGCTGGATCTCGTCCTTGTTGATGAACCACTTGCCGGCGCCGTCGATGCTCACCACCAGCGGGTCCTTCTGCTCCGGCGGGGCGACCGCCTCGGTCTTGGGCAGGTTGATCGGGATGGCGTTGGTCAGCAGCGGCGCGGTGACGATGAAGACCACCAGCAGCACCAGCATCACGTCCACCAGCGGGGTCACGTTGATCTCGGAGAGAACCTCGTCGCTGTCCTGAGTCGAGAAGGCCATGTCAGCTCGCCTCCTTCACGCTGGCGCCGGCAGACGGTTTGCGCGCGGCGGTGGGCAGGGCGACGACGCGGAAGGCGCTCTTCTGCGCGAGGCTGTAGAAGTCGTGGGCGAAGTCGTCGAGGTCGGCCGCCGTGAGCTTCAGGCGACGGAGGAAGTAGTTGTAGACCAGCACCGCCGGCACGGCGACGGCGATGCCCACGCCGGTGGCGATCAGTGCGCTGCCGATAGGGCCGGCGACGGTTTCCAGGCTCGCCGAGCCCGCCGCGCTGATGCCCTTGAGCGCTTCCATGATGCCCCACACGGTGCCGAACAGGCCGATGAAGGGTGAGGTGGAGCCGATCGAGGCGAGCACCGCCAGGCCCGATTCCAGGGAACGGCGCTCGCGCTGGATCTGCTGGCGCAGGGCGCGTTCGAGGCGGTCCTGGTGGTTGATCGATTGGGCGAGGTCCGGCTGGCCGTTGTCCTGCACCTGGATGGCGGCGAAGCCAGCCTGGGCGACACGGGCGCCGGCGCCGGGCTTGCCGGCGGCCTGGTCACCGGCGGATTCGAGGCTGGTGGCGCTCCAGAACTGCTTCTGGAAGCGCTTGTCCTGGGACTTCTGGCGGGTGAACTGGACGCCTTTCACCAGGGCCAGCGCCCAGGTGACGACGGAGAAGCCGACCAGCAGCCAGATGACTGCGCCTTCGACGGATTCCAGGGGGTTCAGGGGCAGACTCATGGGTGTTCTCCTTCCGCGATTCTCGTGCGGCTGATCTGGGCAAATGGAATCAATGCAATTTGAAATCGATGGGCACGCTGACCCAGCCGTCCTGGGCCACGTCGCCGCGCTTGGCGGGGACGAAGCTCCAGCGTTTCACCGCGCGCACCGCGGCATCGTCCAGGGCGTCGCGGCCGCTGCTCCTCTGCACCTGGATCTCGCTCGGGCTGCCGCTGGCCAGCACATGCACACGCAGCAGCACGGTGCCTTCCCAGCCACGGCGCTGGGCCAGTGGCGGATATTCCGGTGCCGGATTCTTCAGGTAACCGGCGCTGGCCGAGGGCGGCGTCAGCGGGGCCGGAGCCGGTGCTGGCGGAGCGGGTGGTGCCGGTTGCGGCGGCGGGGTTTCGGCCTTGGGCGGCGCGGGCTGCTCGACCGGCTTGGGCACGGGTTTGGGCTTGGCGACGGGTTTCGGCTTGGGTTTGGGAATCGGCTTGGGCGGCGGTGGTTTCACCGCGTTCTCGTCCACCACCGGGGGTGGCGGCTCCTGCACCACGGGTTCGGGGATCGGCTCGGGTGGCGGCGGTTCGACTACCGGCGGGGTGGGCGCAGTGAATTCGATGGTCATCGGCGGCACCTGCGGCGGTACCTCCGGCAGCTTCGGCGTGGGCTGCTGGCTCAGCCAGTAGATCACCGCGCCGTGCAGCGTCAGGGCGAACAGACCGAGCAGCACCGCTTCGCGGCGACCGAGGGTGCGGGCTTTCGCCGGCACATGGCGGCCCAGTTCCAGCGCGTGGCGCAACGGGCGGCCGAGATCGACCAGGTCGCCGCCGGGCACGTGGCGCAGGAAGGCATCCGGCGCGAGGGCATGCTGGGGTTGGGCCATGAACGATCTCCTTGCAGGTCTGCGCGGCTCTGCGTCGCGCTTGAAACGGACCTGCATGATTGGTGGATCGTCTTAGCTCTTGAAGTGATTATTTTTGTTATTGAAATAACTTTTTGAACTATGAATTTTTGCCGGACCGCTACAGGCCTCGCCGCGCGCGGGATTGCGGGAAGTGGCAAAAAACCGATGCCTTTGCCGCATGGAAAGTATGCGGGGAAGGCTGGTGAAAAACGGTTCAGAACTGCGTGATAGAGCCTGTCTGTAGGAGCGAGCTTGCTCGCGAACAGTGTTTGCCGGTCGCGCCGAGCTGGGCGGGTTCGCGAGCAAGCTCGCTCCTACGAAAATCAAAAAGCCCCAAAAGCCGGAAAGCAGGGCGCCGGAAACGAAAAAGCCCGGTCATTCGACCGGGCTTTTCCAGAGCATCAGGCTCGCGGCAATCAGAACGCCGGGACCACGGCACCCTTGTACTTCTCGAGGATGAACTGCTTCACCTCGGGGCTGTGCAGGGCGGCGGCCAGCTTCTGCATGGCGGCGCTGTCCTTGTTGTCCGGGCGGGCAACCAGGATGTTCACGTAGGGGGAGTCGGAACCTTCGATGGCCAGGGCGTCCTGGGTGGGGTTCAGCTTGGCTTCCAGGGCGTAGTTGGTGTTGATCAGGGCCAGGTCGACCTGGGTCAGCACGCGCGGCAGGGTGGCCGCTTCCAGCTCACGCACCTTGATGTTCTTCGGGTTCTCGACGATGTCCTTCGGGGTGGCGGTGATTGACTTGTTGTCTTTCAGCTTGATCACACCGGCCTTGTCCAGCAGCAGCAGGGCGCGGCCGCCGTTGGTGGCGTCGTTGGGGATCACCACGGTGGCGCCGGAGGGCAGCTCTTCGAGCTTCTTGAACTTGGTGGAGTAGGCACCCAGCGGCTCGATGTGCACGCCGGTGACGGCCACCAGCTTGGTGCCCTTGGACTTGTTGAACTCATCCAGGTACGGCTGGTGCTGGAAGAAGTTGGCGTCCAGTCGCTTCTCGGCAACCTGGGTGTTGGGCTGCACGTAGTCGGTGAATTCCTTCACTTTCAGCTCAACCCCTTCCTTGGCCAGGATGGGTTTGACGAAGTTGAGGATCTCGGCGTGCGGCACCGGGGTGGCGGCGACGGTCAAGCTGTCGGCGGCCTGGGCCAGCGGGGCGGAGATGGCTGCGGCAGCGGCGAAAGCAGCGAGCAGTTTTTTCATTGTTGGCTCCTAAGAAAGCCCGCGTCCGGCGGGCCAGTCGGTTACTTGCGGGAGAAGTGGACCACCAGCTTGTCGCCGACGGTCTGCAGAATCTGTACGAGCACCAGCAGCATCACCACGGTGACCACCATCACGTCGGTCTGGAAGCGCTGGTAGCCGAAGCGGATGGCCAGGTCGCCCAGGCCGCCCGCGCCCACCACGCCGGCCATCGCGGTGTAGGACACCAGGGTGATGGCGGTGACGGTGATGGCGGCGATGATGCCCGGACGGGCCTCGGGCAGTAGTGCGTTCCAGATGATCTGGCGAGTGCTGGCGCCCATCGCCTGGGTGGCCTCGATGATGCCCTTGTCCACTTCGCGCAGCGCGGTTTCCACCAGGCGCGCGAAGAACGGCGTGGCGCCCACCACCAGCGGCGGGATGGCGCCGGCGACGCCCAGCGAGGTGCCGGTGATCAGCACGGTGAAGGGGATCATCACGATCAGCAGGATGATGAACGGCAGCGAGCGCAACACGTTCACAACGAAGGACAGCAGGGCATACACCGCGCGGTTCTCGAACATCTGCTTGGGCCCGGTGAGGAACAGCAGCACGCCCAGCGGCAGGCCCAGAACGATGGTGAATAGCAGCGAACCGCCGAGCATCCAGAAGGTGTCGATGCTGGCCTGGAGGATCTCGGACCAGTCGATGTTTACAAAGAACTCGTTCATGCGCGCAGCACCTCGACATGGACTTCGGCGGCGTTCAGCTGCGCCATCGCGGCTTCAATATCACCGCCCACCAGGGACAGGGTGAGCTGGCCGTAGGGCTGGTCCTTGATGCGGTCGATACGCCCCGCGAGGATGCTGTAGTCCACGCCGGTCTGGCGCGCGACGGTGCCCAGCAGCGGCGCGTAGGTCGCCTCGCCGCGGAAGGTCAGACGCAGGATGCGGCCCGGCACGTGGGCGAAGTCGTCGTGCTGCTCGTCCTCGTCCACGCGCTCGGCTTCGAAGACAAAGCGGCGGGTGGTTTCGTGCTGCGGGTGCAGGAACACGTCGGCGACGTCGCCCTGTTCGACGATGGTGCCGGCGTCCATCACCGCCACCTGGTCGCAGACGCGACGGATCACGTCCATCTCGTGGGTGATCAGGACGATGGTCAGCTTCAGCTCGCGGTTGATCTCCGCCAGCAGTTGCAGGACCTGGCCGGTGGTCTGCGGGTCCAGCGCGCTGGTGGCCTCGTCGCAGAGCAGGATCTTCGGTCGGCAGGCCAGCGCACGGGCGATGCCGACACGCTGCTTCTGGCCGCCGGAGAGCTGCGCCGGGTACTTGCGGGCGTGGTCCTTGAGGCCGACGCGTTCGAGCAGTTCGTCCACCCGCGCGGTGATTTCGGCGGCGCTGTAGGTGCCGGCGAGCTTCATCGGCATGGCGATGTTGTCGGCGACGGTCTTGGAGGCCAGCAGGTTGAAGTGCTGGAAGATCATCCCGACGCGCTGGCGGAAGCGGCGCAGGCCGTCGGCGTCCAGGGCGGTGATGTCTTCGCCGTCGATGACGATGCGCCCGCCGCTGGGCTCTTCCAGGCGGTTGATCAGGCGCAGCAGGGTGCTTTTACCGGCGCCGGAATGGCCGATCAGGCCGAAGACCTGGCCGCCCTCGATGGTCAGGCGGGTCGGCTGCAGGGCCGGGATATCGCGTCCGGCGACGCGATAGGTCTTGTGGACGTCGTGGAATTCGATCACTTAGCGAACCTTGTGGGTACGAGGAGGCGCCGCTCGCTGCCGGGGCCGTTGGATGAACAGGCGTAGGCAACGAGCGTAGGCGGTCAGCCAAAACCGCGCATTTTAACCTGCTTTTTTATGGCTGATTAATCTTTGTTCAGATAAGCGCAGAACAAAAGAGAATAAAGGGCGCCGCGAACGGGCGCCCGTGGGGGATTACGGCGTGCAGTTCGGCTGGGCAGCCGGGGCAACCGGCACGGCGGGCTTCTGCAGGCCGCTGACATCGGCGGCGACGCCGGGCGCGCGGGGCATCAGTGAGCGGGCGCGGGTCAGGGCCGCGGTGGCGCCGTTGACGTCGCCGTTCTGCAGCGCCGTGCGGCTGCGCTCCAGGTAGGCGTCTGCCAGGCGCTGGCGGCGCTCGGCGAGCTGGGTGGCGGTCTCCTGCTCGGAGCCGAGCTTGAGTTGCGCGGATTCCAGACGGCCGGCGGCCAGTTCGGTTTCGAAGCCACTGCTGCTGGCCGGGTTGCTCGCAGTGCTCTGGCAGGCGGTGAGGGCCAGCGCCAGAGCCATCAGCGAGAACAGGCGGATGACGAACGACTTCATGCGTCAGGGTCTCTTTTGATCAAAAAATCGCCAAATTCTACACCGTACGGCGCGGCAGGACAAAACTCAGCAGGAACAGGGCCGCCGCGCTGACCACGATGGAGGGGCCGGCGGGGGTGTCCTTGAACCAGGACAGCGAGAGCCCGGCGCACACCGCCACCAATCCAATCAGACTGGCGCCGAAGGCCATTTGTTCAGGGCTGCGCGCATGCCGTTGGGCGGCTGCGGCGGGAATGATCAGCAGCGAGGTGATCAGCAGCACGCCGACGATCTTCATGGCCACGGCGATGACGATGGCGATCAGCAGCATCAGCGCCAGGCGGATGGCGGTAACGGGCAGGCCTTCGACCCGCGCCAGTTCCTCGTGCACGGTGATCGCCAGCAGCGGCCGCCACAG
Organism: Pseudomonas macauensis; assembly: GCF_047902425.1. Classification (NCBI taxonomy): domain Bacteria; kingdom Pseudomonadati; phylum Pseudomonadota; class Gammaproteobacteria; order Pseudomonadales; family Pseudomonadaceae; genus Pseudomonas; species Pseudomonas macauensis. Next base: position 191,903 of record NZ_CP138377.1, read on the forward strand.
CCAGCAGATCAGCCCCAGCACCAGGGCGCTGCCGGCGACTATCCACAGCAGGTCGGTCTGGCTGACGGCGAGCAGGTCGCCGAACAGGTAGGCCATCAGGTCGACGCGCACTTCCTTCATGAAGCTCAGGGTCACCAGGCCCAGCGACAGCGTGCTGTGGGCGAGGATGCCCAGCAGGGTGTCGGCGGCGAGCGGCTGGCGCTGCTGCAGGGTGACCAGCAGGACGGCAAGCAGCACGCAGCCGACGGTCACCGCCAGCGTCGGGCTGACGTCCAGCAGGAAGCCCAAGGCCACACCGAGCAGGGCGGCGTGGGACAGGGTGTCGCCGAAATAGGCCATGCGTCGCCAGACGACGAACGAACCCAGGGGCCCGGCGACCAGCGCCAGGGCCAGCCCGGCGAGGAGGGCGTTGAGCAGGAAATCAGCCATGGTTGCAGTCGGGGCCGTGCTGGTGGACCGGAGTGAAGCGCGTGCCGGCGGGGAAGGCGGGTTTCACCACCTCGCCGTGCAGGTCGTGGGAATGGTCGTGGTGGTGGTGATAGACGGCGAGGCTGCGGGCGTCCTGGCCGAACAGCTCGACGAAGGCCGGGTCGCCGCTGACCTGTTCCGGATGGCCGGAGCAGCAGACGTGGCGATTCAGGCAGACCACCTTGTCGGTGGCGCTCATCACCAGGTGCAGGTCGTGGGAAACCATCAGCACGCCGCAGCCCAGGCGGTCGCGCAGCCGGCCGATCAGGCGGTACAGCTCGGCCTGGCCGGCAACGTCGACGCCCTGCACGGGTTCGTCGAGCACCAGCAGCTCCGGCTTGCGCAGCAGGGCGCGGGCCAGCAGAACGCGTTGCAGTTCGCCGCCGGAGACGCTTTGCAGCGGCTTGTCGATAACGTGTGCCGCGCCGACTTCCTTCAGCGCATCCAGCGCCTGGGAGCGTTGCACGCCGGGCACCAGGCGCAGGAAGCGCAGCACGGTGAGCGGCAGGGTCGGGTCGACGTGGAGCTTCTGCGGCATGTAGCCGATGGACAGCTTGGGCGCCCGCCAGACGCTGCCGGTATCGGGCTTGAGCAGGCCGAGCACGCTGCGCACCAGGGTCGTCTTGCCGGCGCCGTTGGGGCCGATCAGGGTGACGATCTCGCCGGGGGCGATGGTCAGGTCGACGTTCTGCAGCACCGCTTGGCCTGCGTAGCTGACGCCGACGCCTTGCAGGCGGATCAGGGCGTCGCTCATCAGGCCTCCCGCTTGCCGGGGGCGCAGGCGCCGCAGAGGCCGACCACTTCGACGGTCTGGGTTTCTACGGCGAAGCCGACGCTCTTGGCGCCGGTGACGATGGCCTCGCTGATCGCCGGCTGTTCCAGCTCGATGGCGGTCTTGCAGGCGCGGCAGATCAGGAACTGGCCTTCGTGGGCGTGTTCGGGGTGGGCGCAGCCGATGAAGGCGTTGAGCGAGGCGATGCGGTGCACCAGGCCGTTTTCCAGGAGGAAGTCCAGCGCGCGGTAGACCGTTGGCGGCGCGGCCTTGCGACCGTCTTCCTCGCTCAGCACGGCGAGGATGTCGTAGGCGCCCAGCGGCTTGTGACTCGCCCAGACCAGCTCCAGCACGCGCCGGCGCAGTTCGGTCAGGCGCACGCCCTGGCGCGCGCACAGCGCATCGGCGTCGGCCAGGGCGTTGGCCACGCAATTGGCGTGGTCATGCGGGCGACAGGCGAGGGGAGTCTTGGGGGCGATCTTGTACATGCGGCGGCGACGCTCTTGTGTAGAGACGTTATTATATTACTCTTTCATCTCCCCCCTGTGTGAGTACCGCCGTGTCCTTCCGTCCCGTCGCCCTGCTGACCGCCGCTTGCGCGCTGCTGCTCAGCCTTCCCGTGCGCGCCGAGGTCAGCGTGCTGACCAGCATCAAGCCGTTGCAGCTGATCGCCGCCGCCATCCAGGACGGCGAAGGCACGCCGGACGTGCTGCTGCCGCCGGGTGCCTCGCCGCACAGCTACTCGCTGCGCCCGTCCGATATCCGCCGGGTGCGCGACGCTCAGCTGTTCTACTGGGTCGGCCCGGACCTGGAGAACTTCCTGCCCAAGGTGCTGGAAAGCCGCAAGGGCCCGAGCGTCGCCGTGCAGGACCAGGCCGGCATGCACCTGCGCAAGTTCGCCGATTTCAGCGGGTCCAACCACCCGGACCACGATGACGCCCCAGACCATGACGAGATTGGCCATGACCACGACCATCGCCCCGGCATGATCGACGCCCACCTCTGGCTGCTGCCGGCCAACGCCCAGGTGATTGCCGCGCGCATGGCCGAGGACCTGGCCATCGCCGATCCGGCCAACGCCAGCCGCTACCAGGCCAACCTGAAGGCTTTCGACGAGCGCATGGAGACGCTCGATGCGCGCCTGAAGCAGCGTATCGATCCGCTCAAGGGCAAGCCGTTCTTCGTCTTCCACGAGGCCTTCGATTACTTCGAGGAAGCCTATGGTCTGCGTCACACCGGGGTGTTTGCCGTGTCCGCCGACGTGCAGCCGGGGGCCCGCCATGTGGCTGCCATGCGTGCGCAACTGCAGAAGGCCGGGCCGTCCTGCATCTTCAGCGAGCCGCCGCTGCGCCCGCGCCTGGCCGATACCTTGAGCCAGGGCTTGCCGGTGCGCCTGGCCGAGCTGGATGACCTGGGTGTGGGCGTGAAGGTGGATGCCCAGGGCTACGAGAACCTGCTGGGCAACCTGGCGGGTGAGTTCGCAGGGTGTCTGGAGAAGCTCTGATCCGGGCTTCCCGGGAATTTCCTCTGCCTGGGGTATCCCCTCACCCCAGCCCTCTCCCAATGGGAGAGGGAGCCGATTGTGCCGGCTGATGCTGTGGTGCCACCCTGCTGCGGACAGTCCCCTCTCCCTCTGGGAGAGGGTCAGGGTGAGGGGCTCTTCGTAAGCCACCACAGAACCCGCGTCCGGAAAAATCGCGGACAAGGTCCGCTCCTACGGGCGCATTCCCGCGCCTGATCGTCGCACCCACCCCCTCCGAAAACCCTCCCCTCCTGCCCCCAAGCCTGCCGATCGTCTGGAATTCCGGACCCATCGCTGCGTCTGTCGGTCAACCGGCTATTGTCTGTCTTTATGGGTAGCCGGCACTACATATTGATGCCTGTCAGTTTTTGGCTCCCACATATTGGGTTTACTCGCGCTCCGTTGTGCCTGCCACCCAACTGCCAGGAGGTTATTTACCGGATGGCCAAGACCGATGCGCGCCCCCGCGGCGCAGACCAAGGAGTCCTCGCCCTGCAACCCGCTTCGCAGGATATCTGGGACAGCAAATACCGCTTGAAGCACAAGAGCGGCAAACCCATCGACGGCAGCGTCGACGAGACCTGGCAACGGGTCGCCCGCGCCCTGGCCGGCGTCGAGGCGAACAAGGCGCTGCGCGAACACTGGTACGAGCGCTTCCTCTGGGCCTTGCGCAACGGCGCCATCCCGGCCGGGCGGATCATCTCCAACGCCGGCGCCCAGGGACACAAGCCCGCCACCTCGACCATCAACTGCACCGTCTCCGGGATCATCCGCGATTCCATGGACGACATCCTGCAGAAGGTCCACGAGGCCGGGCTGACGCTCAAGGCCGGCTGCGGTATCGGCTACGAATTCAGCACCCTGCGCCCGCGTGGCGCCTACGTCTCCGGCGCCGGTGCGCACACCAGCGGGCCGCTGTCGTTCATGGATATCTACGACAAGATGTGCTTCACCGTGAGCTCCGCCGGGGGGCGGCGCGGCGCGCAGATGGGCACCTTCGACGTCAGCCACCCGGACGTGCGCGAGTTCATCCGCGCCAAGCGCGAGGACGGTCGCCTGCGCCAGTTCAACCTCAGCCTGCTGATCACCGACGGTTTCATGGCCGCGGTGGAGAACGACGAAGACTGGCCGCTGGTGTTCCCGATCCACCAGAAGGAGCGCGACGAAGTCGATCTGGAGGACGCCGAGCAGGTGGTCTGGCGCGACTGGCCGATACACGATGACTACCTGGTGGGCGAGGACGGCCGCGTGGCCTGCAAGGTCTACGGCCGGGTCAAGGCGCGGCACCTGTGGGACATGATCATGGTCTCCACCTACGACTATGCCGAGCCGGGCTTCATTCTCATCGACCGGGTCAACGAGCTGAACAACAACTGGTGGTGCGAGGCCATTCGCGCCACCAACCCCTGCGGCGAGCAGCCGCTGCCGCCCTACGGTTCCTGCCTGCTGGGCTCGGTGAACCTGACCTGCTTCGTGAATGATCCCTTCGGCGAGAACGCGCGCTTCGACTGGGAGCGGTTCCGCGAGGTGGTCCGGGTGTTCACCCGCATGCTCGACAATGTGGTGGAGATCAACGGCCTGCCGCTGGAGCAGCAGCGTGCGGAAATCCTCGGCAAGCGTCGCCACGGCATGGGTTTCCTGGGGCTCGGCTCGGCGCTGACCCTGCTCAAGCTGCGCTACGGCAGCCCGGAAGCCTGCGTGTTTACCGAGGAAGTGGCGCGCGAGATGGCCCTGGTCGGCTGGGAAGTGGCCCTGGAGCTGTCCCGCGAGAAGGGCCCGGCGCCGGCTCTGGCGAAGGACTACGAAGTGACCGCCGAGATGCTGCGCAAACGTCCGGAGATGGTCGACGATGGCTACAAGGTCGGCGACAAGGTTGCCGGCCGGGTGCTTCACGCGAAGTACTCGCGCTACATGCAGCGGGTCGCCGAGTACGCGCCGCAACTGGTGGAGGAGCTCGCTGAGCAGGGCGCTCGCTTCACCCATCACAGCTCCATCGCGCCCACAGGCACCATCAGCCTGAGCCTGGCCAACAACGCCTCCAACGGCATCGAACCGAGCTTCGCCCACCACTACTCGCGCAACCTGATCCGCGCCGGGCGCAAGACCAAGGAGAAGATTTCGGTCTATAGCTACGAACTGCTGGCCTACCGCGCCCAGGTGGACAACCACGCGGTGCCGGACGCCGAGGAGGAAAAGCACCGCCTGCCGGACTATTTCATCACCGCCGACGACATCACCCCGCAGCAGCACGTGGACATCCAGGCCGCCGCACAGAAGTGGATCGACTCGTCGATCTCCAAGACCGCCAACGTGCCCACCGACTACCCGTTCGAGGACTTCAAGGACATCTACCTCTATGCCTGGCGCCAGGGCCTGAAGGGCTGCACCACCTTCCGCTTCAACCCGGCGGCCTTCCAGGGCGTATTGGTGAAGGAGGCTGACCTGGAGAAGACGGTGTACCGCTTCGAGCTGGAGGACGGCAGCGTGGTGGAGCTCAAGGGCAACGAGGAAGTGGAGTACGACGGCGAGATCCATACCGCCGCCAACCTCTTCGACGCCCTGAAAGAAGGCTATTACGGCAAGTACTGATACCCCTGGAGAGACGTCATGAGTGTCAAGATCAACCAGAAGATCAAAGGCTTCCAGGTGGTGGACGTGGCTGAGGAAAAGGCCCGCGCCGAGGCCGCCGCGGCCGCCGCCGTGGTGAAGATGGACGAGACCCTGCAGCGGCCGGAGATGCTGGTGGGCGCCACCTACAAGATCAAGTCGCCGCTGTTCGAGCACGCGCTGTACGTGACCATCAACGACATGGTGCTCAATCCGGACACCCCCTACGAGCAGCGCCGGCCCTTCGAGATCTTCATCAACTCGAAGAACATGGACCACTTCCAGTGGATCGTCGCGCTCACTCGCATCATGTCGGCAGTGTTCCGCAAGGGCGGCGACTGCACCTTCCTGGTGGAGGAGATGAAGGCCGTGTTCGACCCGCGTGGCGGCTATCTCAAGCGCGGCGGCGTCTACATGCCGTCCATCGTGGCCGAGATCGGTGCTGTGGTGGAGCGCCACCTGGTCGCCATCGGCCTGATGGAAGGTCCGCAGCTCGACGAGGAACAGCGCCTGTACCTGGCCGAGAAGCGCGCGGCCTATGAAGCGGCGCAGGGCACCAACAAGGCCGAGCCCGGCGAAGGCTTCCCCCCGGGCGCCCAGCTGTGCGGCAAGTGCAACACCCTGGCGGTGGTGCAGATGGATGGCTGCGCCACCTGCCTGAACTGTGGGCATTCCAAGTGTGGGTGAGCGGAAGGCTCTGCGACGCATGCGTCGCCCCGAGAACGCCTGGCCATGAATGGCCGGGCCAACGTGGACATTGGAACAACGGCGGGAATTCTCGTCCCCCAGGCCTGACCTTTGCCTCTGCATGAGTTGCGTTGAGCGGATTGCACTAGAGTGCAATCCGCGAGTTGCTTCAGTACGGATTATTGCATTAAATTGCAAAAAATGATGTAAAGCCTCTTCGAGATTTGCATCAAATTGCAATTTCAGGTCGAATGCTTTAGGTTGAATTGCATCAAATTGCAAATTTGGCCCATCTGCCCATGCCACGAACCCTCACCGTCCAGTGTTTCGTGAACGGGGTTTGGCAGGACGCCTTCACCCTGACCTTCCAGGACCCGCTGAATCCCGGCGATACCCGCTGCACCTCGGGGTATCTGACGGACTACGTGGTCAGCCATATCGATGAGCTGAACTCGCCCTTCGAGCAATCGGTGAGCGTTTGCCAACGCCTCGGCCTGAATGTCGGCTATAGCCGCGGCTACCCGGCTTTTATCCACGACGTGATGCCCGCTGGCGCTGCGTTCCGCTCGCTGAAGAAGCGCTTCGCCGCCAGCAAGCCCGATGACATCGGGCTGGAGCTGTATCTGCTGGAGCGCTGTACGCCTTCGCCCGTTGGCCACCTGCGCATCAAGGAGTCGCTGGGATACCTGCGCGAAGGCCGGGTGATGGGCTTCGACCGGCGAGAGGTCGTGCAGCGCAACAGCGAATTCCTGGAGTACGCCTACGAGCAGGGCGCCGCCATCGGCGGCGCGACAGGCGCGGGTGGCGAGGCGCCAAAGCTGTTGCTGGTGGAAGCGGAGGACGGCCGCCTGTATGCCGATGCCGTGCTTGACGACGCTCAGGTGCGCCAGCACTGGTTCGTGAAGTTCGCCAGGAACCGCGCGGCACCGCGCGACAAGGACATCCTGCGCAGTGAGTTCCACTACTACCAGGCGATCACTGCGCTGGGGATGGAGACGATCTCGACCCAGGGCATGGCCCTCGAAGACGACGGAGAACACAATCCCAGCCTGTGGATGCCACGGTTCGACCGGCGGATCACGGAGCACGGCATACAGCGCCACGCCGTCGAGTCGATCTACTCGATCTGCGGCAATACCGAGCCGGGCTCCTTCATGCGCCACGAGGATGTCCTGCATAGACTGCTCACGCTCTGGTGTGAAGCGGGACAGACCGACCAGCTCTTCGACCTGCGCGTCGACTACATCGCTCGGGACCTGCTGAACAGGGTGCTTGGCAACTCCGACAACCATGGTCGCAACACGGCGATCCTGCGGGACGGCGGCAGGCTTCGCCTCGCGCCTATCTACGACCTGGCGCCGATGGTGCTCGACCCCGAAGGGGTTACCCGAGTCACCAAGTGGGATCATGAAGAGCGCGGCGCTCCGGATTGGCGAGCGGCCTGTCGCAGCCATGCGGACAGCGTCACAGGAGACGAAGTCTTCGAGGCGTTGCGTGGCATCGCGGCAAAATTCAGGGCGCTGCCGGACCTGCTGACTGGACTTCCCGACGAAGTCCGGCGTGCGCGGACTCTTCCGCTCAACGACCTCGATGCGCGGCTGAAGGAGTGGGGGTTGCTATGAAGGACCTGACACTGGACGAGCGCGATGAGTTGATTCGCGCCATAAGCGCGGCAGTGGCCGATGGAAGCCTCGATCTTGGCGGCGCCGTGAAGCGGTTGCGCGTAGAGGTTACCGGGATGAAGCAGGCCACCTTCGCGCGCATGTGCAAGATTTCCATGCGGGCACTCAATCACCTGGAACATGGGGATGGCAATCCGACGCTGGCCACCCTGGAGGCTGTCTTCAGGCCCTTTGGGTTGCGGATGGGGCTGGTGCGAATAGACCCCGTTGACCTCAAGAGCACCCTGACGAAAACCGAGCTCGACGGATTTGGCCTGCCCGTTGTCCAGACCACGAAGCCGTAGGGTCAACTCGCCTGAGAGCGACCCGCTCCACGGGGTGGCTGTGAATACCCAGGCTCCTTACAGCGCAAACGGCAGATGAATCTCCACCTTCTGCCGCTTCTCCAGCCGCCGCTCGAACTCGCTCGGATCGTGGATCAGCACGTCCTGCCCGGCAAAGGCCTCGGCGGCGATCAGCCGCGACAGCCAGAAGCGCACGCAGGCCACCCGCAGCATCTCCGGCCACAGTTCGGCCTCCAGCGCGGTGAACGGCCGCTTGGCCGCATAGGCCGCCAGCAACGCGCGGGCGCGCGGGCCGTCGAGGGCGCCGTCTTCGCTGGAGCACCAGTCGTTCACGGCGATCGCCAGGTCGTAGAGCATCCAGCCTGAGCAGGCGTTGTAGAAGTCGATCAGCCCGGCCAGGTGCGGGCCGTCGAACAGCACGTTGTCGCGGAAGAGGTCGGCATGCAGGTTGGCGCGCGGCAGCGCCGGCTGCTCGGCGAGCAGGCGGGCGATTTCTTCCAGCGCATCGGCCAGGAGGTCGGCGGCATGGCCGGACAGGTGCGACTGGAAGGCCTGGCCTTCATGCAGCATCCAGCTCAGGCCGCGATCGCTGGGCCGCTCGATGATGCGCCCGCGCGTCGCCAGGTGCAGGCGTGCCAGCAGGTCGCCGACTTCCCGGCAATGGTGGTTGTTCGGCGTCCGCTCGTGGCGGCCCGGCAGGCGCGGTTGCAGCAATGCCGGCTTGCCTTCGAGCTGGCGCAGCGCCTCGCCATCCTTCGTGCGCAGGGCATAGGGCACCGGCAGGTCGGCTTCGTGCAGGACGTCGAGCAGTTCGATGAAGAACGGCATTTCCTGTACCGGGCCGCGCTCGACCAGGGTCAGGACGAATTCGCCCTGCTCCAGGCTGACGAAGAAGTTGCTGTTTTCCGAGCCCTCGGCGATGCCGCGGAAGTCGTGCAGGCGGCCGAGGCCGTAGGGGGCGAGGAAGTCTTCGAGAACCGGACGTTCCAGAGGTGTGAATACCGACATGCTCAATCCTCTGGAGCGTCGTGGATGGAAAGGGTTACCAGCTGAAGATCTGCCACTGTGGAATCAGCTTGTCTGGTTGGTCCGAGCGGATGAAGTTGCCGTCGCTGCCGTCCTGGCGCACCAGGAAGTACGGCTTGCCGTGCTTGGGCGTGACCTTGATGGCGTAGAGGAAACCGTTCACACGGTATTCCTGGATGGTCTTGTCGCCTTCCTGGCGGATGGTTACATCCGGCTCCGGCGTTGGGGCATCGTCCGCCGCCATGACGGAAGTCGCGCCAAGACCCAGCAGAGCGGCGAGCAACAGGCGGTTCAACGTACGCATGATAACCTTGTCCCTTTGTCGAATTGGCTACGGACAGTTTAGCCCGAGCCCTTCTGAAAAGGTTGATTCCCCTCATGAGCCAAGCACCCCTCGTCCTCGTGGACGGCTCGTCCTACCTGTATCGCGCCTTCCATGCCCTGCCGCCGCTGACAACCTCCACCGGCATGCCCACAGGCGCGGTGAAGGGCGTGCTGAACATGCTCAAGAGCCTGCGCAAGCAGTACCCCGACAGCCCCTTCGCGGTGGTGTTCGACGCCAAGGGCCCGACGTTCCGCGATGCGCTGTTCGCCGAGTACAAGGCCAATCGCCCGTCGATGCCGGATGAGCTGCGCGTTCAGGTCGAACCGCTGCACGCCAGCGTGCGGGCGCTGGGCCTGCCGCTGCTGTGCGTGGAAGGCGTGGAGGCAGACGACGTGATCGGCACACTGGCCCGGCGCAGCGCCGCGGCGGGGCGAGCGGTGGTGATCTCGACCGGCGACAAGGACATGGCGCAACTGGTCGACGGGCACATTACTTTGGTCAACACCATGACCGGAAGCGTGCTCGACCCCGATGGCGTAAAAGAGAAATTCGGTGTCGGTCCTGAGCTGATCATCGACTACCTCGCGCTGATGGGCGACAAGGTGGACAACATTCCGGGCGTGCCCGGGGTGGGCGAGAAAACCGCGCTGGGCCTGCTGGTGGGCGTCGGCGGCGGCCTCGACGTGCTGTATTCCAGCCTGGACAAGGTGCCCGAGCTGCCGATCCGCGGCGCCAAGGGCCTGCCGGCCAAGCTGGAGGAGCATCGCGAGATGGCTTTCCTGTCCTATGAGCTGGCCACCATCAAGACCGACGTCGAACTGGACGTCGACCTCGACGGGCTGCACCCGGGCGAGCCGCAGCGCGAGGCGCTGATCGGCCTGTACCGCGAGCTGGAATTCAAGAACTGGCTGGACGATCTGCTGCGCGAGGCCAAGGAAGAGGGCGGCGGCGACGTCGAAGCGGTGTCCGTCCAGGCCACCGCGAAATACGACACCGTGCTGGAACAGGCCGAATTCGATGCCTGGCTGAAGAAGCTCGAAGCCGCCGACCTGATCGCCTTCGACACCGAGACCACCAGCCTCGACCCGCAGCAGGCGCAGGTGGTGGGCGTGTCCTTCGCCGTCACCGAAGGCGAGGCCGCCTACGTGCCGCTGGCGCACAGCTACATGGGCGTGCCGGCGCAACTGGACCGTGACACCGTGCTCAAGGCCCTCAAGCCGTTGCTGGAGGACCCGAAGAAGCGCAAGGTCGGCCAGCACGCCAAGTACGACATGAACGTCCTGGCCAACGCTTCGACGCCCATCGCCGTGCAGGGCATCGCCTTCGACACCATGCTCGAATCCTACGTGCTGGACTCCACCGCGACCCGTCACGACATGGACAGCCTGGCGCTCAAGTACCTCGGCCACAGCACCATCCGCTTCGAGGACATCGCCGGCAAGGGCGCCAAGCAGCTGACCTTCGATCAGATCGCCATCGAGCAGGCCGGCCCCTACGCGGCCGAGGATGCCGATGTGACCCTGCGTCTGCACCAGACCCTGTGGGCCAAGTTGCAGGCCATTCCGTCGCTGGAGAAGGTCCTGACCGAGATCGAGATGCCGCTGGTGCCGGTACTGGCGCGCATCGAGCGCAACGGCGCGCTGGTCGACGCCAATCTGCTGGGCAGGCAGAGCGTCGAGTTGGGCGAGAAGATGGTCGAGCTCGAGCGCAAGGCCTATGACCTGGCCGGGCAGGAGTTCAACCTCGGCTCGCCCAAGCAGCTCGGCGCCATCCTTTATGAGAAGCTCGGCCTGCCGGTGCTGGCCAAGACCGCTACCGGCCAGCCGTCCACCGCCGAGAACGTCCTCGCCGATCTCGCCGAGCAGGATTACGAGCTGCCCAAGGTGATCATGCAGTACCGCTCCCTGAGCAAGCTCAAGAGCACCTACACCGACAAGCTGCCGGAGCAGATCAACCCGCGCACTGGGCGCATCCACACCAGTTACCACCAGGCCGTGGCGGCCACCGGCCGGCTGTCCTCCAGCGACCCGAACCTGCAGAACATCCCGATCCGCACCGCCGAGGGGCGGCGCATCCGCCAGGCCTTCGTCGCGCCCAAGGGCTACAAGCTGCTGGCGGCGGACTACTCGCAGATCGAACTGCGCATCATGGCCCACCTGGCCAAGGACGAAGGCCTGCTGGACGCCTTCCGCCACGACCGCGACGTGCACCGCGCCACTGCCGCCGAAGTGTTCGGCGTGCCCCTGGAGGAGGTCACCTCCGACCAGCGCCGCAGCGCCAAGGCGATCAACTTCGGCCTGATCTACGGCATGAGCGCCTTCGGACTGGCCAAGCAGATCGGCGTCGAGCGTAAAGAGGCGCAGGCCTATATCGACCGCTACTTCGCCCGCTATCCCGGCGTGCTGGCCTACATGGAGCGCACCCGTGCCCAGGCCGCCGAGCAGGGCTTCGTCGAGACGCTGTTCGGCCGCCGCCTGTATCTGCCGGAAATCGGCTCGAAGAACGCCGCCATGCGCAAGGCCGCCGAGCGCACCGCGATCAACGCGCCGATGCAGGGCACCGCCGCGGACATCATGAAACGCGCCATGGTGGCTGTGGATAACTGGCTGCAGGACAGCGGGATCGACGCCCGCGTGATTCTCCAGGTACACGACGAACTGGTGCTGGAGGTTCGCGAGGACCAGGTGGAGCAGGTCAGCAACACCATCCGGCCGCTGATGAGCGGCGCGGCGGAGCTGGATGTGGCGCTGGTGGTCGAGGCCGGGGTGGGTGCGAACTGGGACGAGGCACACTGACGAACGGTCGAGGGGCCCGGGTGGCGGGCCTCTCGGTAGACCGATGAGCGGTCGTTCCGGGCCTTGCGAAAAATATTTTCGGGGCCTGCTGAACTTTCCCGCAAACGCCCCAGTCAGAACACGTGAATGGCTGGTGAAGCCCTTCGATGCTCCTTTGCAGTGTTTAGTGTTGGCAGATTACTGGACCCCGCCCTAGCGGTCCGGACTTAAACCCCGAACTTCCCCCTCCCCATACGAAGCTCGGGGTTTTTTTTGCCTGCGATTCAGCCTTCGGCTTCCTCGCCCACCTCTTCTTCCTCGTCATCCAGCAGCCCCAGCCAGCCGGCCAGGACCATCTGCGCCTCTTCCACGCCCTGACGCTTGGGGGCGGAGAACAGCTGGAGGGTGGCCACGTCGCCCCAGCCCTGCTGGATTTCCTTGCGCACTTTCAGCAGCGCGTTCTTCGCTGCGCCGAAGGCGAGTTTGTCCGCCTTGGTCAGCAGTACGTGGATCGGCAACTGGCTGGCCTGGGCCCAGTCCAGCATCAGGCGGTCGAAATCGGTCAGCGGATGGCGGATGTCCATCAGCAGCACCACGCCGGCCAGGGCGTTGCGGCTGCTCAGGTAAGCCTCCAGGTGCTGCTGCCAGTGCAGTTTCAGCGGAATCGGCACCTTGGCGTAGCCGTAGCCGGGCAGGTCGACCAGGCGGCGCTCGTCATCCAGGCGGAAGAAGTTCAGTAACTGGGTGCGGCCCGGAGTCTTGGAGGTGCGCGCCAGGTTCGCGTGGGTCAGGGCGTTCAGCGCGCTGGACTTGCCCGCATTGGAGCGGCCGGCGAAGGCGACTTCCAGGCCGGTGTCTTCCGGGCACTGGTTCACCTTGGCGGCGCTGATGAGGAACGTGGCCTGTTGGCACAGGCCGAGAATCGGGTTTTTCGCAGGGTTCATGGGGGGCATGGGCATATTCGCAGAGGGGTGCGACCAGGTGTCGCGGGGAGCGGGCTCGTTTCCGTTTCGGCATTGGAAGTATATAATGCCGCGGATTTTGTGTGCGCTTTATCCCCCAGGGTCGGGCGCCACGGGAACTCCAGAAGTTCGCGCATTTAGAACGCGAACGTTCCCTGACGATGAGGACAATCATGAAGAAACTGCTGTTCGCAGCCATCGTTGCCGCGCTGGCCTCCAGCGCCCAGGCCGCCCAGGATCCGGAAGCCGTGTTCAACCGAGCCTGTGGCGCCTGCCACAGTGGCCAGTTGCCGATGGCGCCGAAGAAGGGCGATGCCGCCGCGTGGAAACCGCGCCTGGACAAGGGCATGGACACGCTGGTGCAACACGTGACCAACGGTTTCAACGCGATGCCGCCTCGCGGCCTGTGCACCGACTGCAGCGCCGAGGATTACCAGGCCATCATCCAGTGGATGTCCAAGTAATCCCGGAAGCCCTACTCTTTCACCCTTAGCCGTTATTGGATTAGCTGATGAACAAATTGATCGTGAGTCTGCTGTTGACCCTGGGCCTTACCGGCGTAGCGCACGCCGCTGGCGATGCCAAGGCCGGTCAGGCGAAAGCTGCTGTATGTGGTGCCTGCCATGGCGCCGATGGCAACAGCATGGCGCCGAACTTCCCGAAACTGGCCGGCCAGGGTGAGCGTTACCTGCTCAAGCAGATGCACGACATCAAGGAAGGCCGCCGCACCGTGCTGGAAATGACCGGCCTGCTGACCAACCTGAGCGACCAGGACCTGGCCGACATCGCCGCCTACTTCTCCAGCCAGAACATGAGCATCGGCATGGCCGATCCGAAGCTGGTCGCCCAGGGTGAAGCCCTGTTCCGCGGCGGCAAGCTCAACGAAGGCATGCCGGCCTGCACCGGTTGCCACAACCCCAGCGGCCTGGGCAACGCCGAAGCCGGCTTCCCGCACCTGGGTGGCCAGCACTCGGCCTACACCGCCAAGCAACTGACCGCCTTCCGCGAAGGCGATCGCACCAACGACGGCGACGCCATGATCATGCGCAGCATCGCCGCCAAGCTGTCCAACAAGGACATCGCCGCGATCTCCAGCTACATCGAAGGCCTGCACTAAGCCGCGCGCCGGGCGGAAATCGCTGGAATGAAAAAAGGGTGGCTTCGGCCGCCCTTTTTCGCATCCGCCGCCACTACAATGCTGGAACCGCACCTGGCGCCCCAGGTCAAAACCGCTTCATCCCGCCGCGCCCGAGCGAGGCGGATCCGCTCAGCCAAGGAGTGAACCATGCGTAACCTGATTTTCACCGCCGCGCTTGCCGTTGCCGGTCTGTTCGCCTTCAACGCGAATGCCACCGAGTTCGAGGCTGGCAAGAACTACACCGAGCTGAGCCAGGCCGTGCCTGTGTCCCAGCCGGGCAAGATCGAGGTGGTGGAGCTGTTCTGGTACGGTTGCCCGCACTGCTATGCTTTCGAGCCGACCATCAATCCGTGGGTCGAGAAGCTGCCGGCCGACGTGCATTTCGTACGCATCCCCGCCATGTTCGGCGGCCTGTGGAACATCCATGGCCAGCTGTTCCTGACCCTGGAATCCATGGGCGTGGAGCAGAAGGTCCACCATGCGATCTTCGAAAAGCTGCACAACAACCCCAAGAGCCTGACCACCCCGGAAGAAATGGCCGCCTTCGTGGCTGAGCAGGGCCTGGACAAGGACAAGTTCCTCAGCACCTACAACTCCTTCGCCATCAAGGGCCAGATCGAGAAGGCCAAGAAACTGGCGATGGCGTACCAGATCAGCGGCGTACCGACCATGGTCGTCAACGGCAAGTACCGCTTCGACATCGGTTCGGCCGGCAGCCCGGAAGCCGCCCTGGAGCTGGCTGACCAGCTGATCGCCAAGGAACGCACCACCGCCAAGGCCGCTCAGTAAGGAGCTGGCGATGCTGCGCCGGCGGACTCGAGATCGTGTCGCGGGGGTCTGTGTCCCGAGGGTGAATCCCATCCACGGGAGCGCTTCGGGCTTGCCCGATGACGGCCGGCTCCGCCTGCTCAGCTTCAACATCCAGGTCGGTATCAGCACCGAGCGTTACCGGCACTACCTGACCCGCGGCTGGCAGCACCTGCTGCCGACCGCGGGACGGGCGAGCAACCTGCAACGCATTGGCGAGCTGCTTGCCGACTATGATCTGGTGGCGTTGCAGGAGGCCGACGGCGGCAGCATCCGCTCCGGCAACATCAACCAGGTCGAACACCTGGCCCAGCTCGGTGCCTTTCCCTACTGGTACCAGCAACTCAACCGCAATCTCGGGCGCATCGCCCAGCACAGCAACGGCTTGCTCAGCCGTCTGCAGCCCACCGCCCTGGAAGACCATCCGCTGCCCGGCCCGCCCGGACGCGGCGCGATCCTCATGCGCTTCGGCGAAGGTGAGGACGCCCTCGCGGTGGTGATGATGCACCTGGCCCTGGGCGCGCGAACCCGTACCCGCCAGCTCGCCTACATCCGCGAGCTGCTGCAGGGCTATCGCCACCAGGTGCTGATGGGCGACATGAACACCCACGCCGCCGACCTGCTGGAAAGCTCGCCCCTGCGCGACCTCGGGCTGATCGCACCGCAGGTGGAAGCCACCTTCCCCAGCTGGCGCCCGCAGCGCTGCCTGGACCATATCCTGCTCAGTTCCGAGCTGGCGCTGGAGCGCGTCAGCGTCCTGCCGCAACCGATTTCCGACCACCTGCCGGTGGCCGTGGAAATCCGCTTGCCGGATGCCTTGCGCACCTCCTCGTCGCTCGCCTTGCGCGGCGAGGCCATTGAATGAGTCGCGAAGCCGAACCGCGCTGGAAACAGAAGTACCTCGACACCCTCGAGCAACAGGAAAAGCTCGAGCGGCGCTGGAACGCCCGCGTCGACCTGCTGCGCCGAGGCCTGGTGCGCAGCAGCCTGGCGGCGGAAGGCAGCGACAAAGCGGTGGACGCCTGCATGAAGGAGCTGCGCGAGGTCCTGCGCCGCGACGAAATGGACGCCGGCCTGGCTCGCCTGATCCCGCAACTGGAACGCGCGGTGCTCGATTCCGAGCAGCGCCGCCAGCAGCGCATCGAGCAGAACATCGCGGCGCTCTCCCAACTCGCCCAGCAACTACTGGCGCTGGAGCTGCCGGGGGACGTGCGCAAGCCGCTCAAGCATTTCGCCAGGGACATCGCCGCGCGCGCCAGCAGCTCCCGCGAGCTGCCGGCCCTGCTCACCGAACTGAGTGGCCTGCAGCGCCGCGTACTGGAACACTTCAACGGCGCCGACAATGAGCAACGCCCTGGCCTGCTGCAACGCCTGTTCGGTGGGCGCGAGGCTGCCGCCGATGCGCCGGAGGAGTTTCAGGTGGCCACTGCCGCTATGGCCGAAGCATCTGTGGTCGAAGCGGCGGCTCAGGGTGAGCCAGAGGCAGCTCAGGTTGAATCGCCGGCACCTGCACCCCAGCCCGAGCCTGTAGCGGCCGAGCCCATTGCTGAGCCGGCCGTGGCGACAGCTACCACGGTGGCTGCCGAAGCGCCGGCCGTTTCTCCAGGCGTGGCGCCGGGACCTGCCCTGCTCGACAGCCTGCCATTGCCTCCCGGCCTGTTCGGCGAGCCAGCCGAAGCGGCCGACCCATACGCCCTGCCACCGCGCCCGGAGCCGGGCTACAGCGCGGTCGCGCCGCATATCGAAGCCAGCCTGCTGCATCTGCTGGACGAGATGCACCTGCCGATCACCCACCAGCCCCAGGCCGATGCCCTGCGCACCCGCATTCACGGCAGCCTGAACTGGTACGAACTGGTGCCGGTGCTGGATGACCTGGCGGTGCTGGTGCTCTCGCTCAACGACAGCGGCCAGCGCGAGTTCGAAGGCTACCTGTACCAGCTCAATGAGCGCCTGGGCGTCTTCCTCGACGGACTGCAGGCCGTACACGACAACCATGCCGGCGCAAGCTCCAGCGCCCGTGCCCTGGACGACACGTTGCGCGAGCACGTCAGCGGCCTGAAGGACAGCGTGCTGGAAGCCACTGACCTCGAGAGCCTCAAGCGCCACGTGGAACGCCGCCTGCAGGGCCTGGTCGGCACCATGGACCAGTTCCGCGAGGAGCGCGAAGCCCGCGAGCGCGAAGTGGGTGAGCGCATCCAGTCACTGATGACGCGGGTCGCGAGCATGGAAGAGGAGGCGCGGACCTTCAAGGCCAATATCGAGGACCAGCGTCAGAAGGCCATGACCGACGCGCTCACCGGCCTGCCCAACCGCGCCGCCCTGATCGAGCGCCTGGAGCAGGAAGTGGCCCGTTGGGAGCGGTCCGGCGGTGACCTGCTGCTGGCGGTCCTGGACGTGGACCACTTCAAGCGCATCAATGACGACTTCGGCCATCTGGCCGGTGACAAGGTGCTGAAGATCATCGCCTCGGAGCTTTCCAAGCGCCTGCGCAAGACCGATTTCATCGCCCGCTACGGCGGCGAGGAGTTCGTCGTGCTGCTGCCCGCCACGCCCCTGGAGGGCGGCCAGCGGCTGCTTGACCAACTGCGTGGCGCGGTGGAAGCCTGCCCGTTCCACTTCAAGGGCGAGCGTCTGGTCATCACCTGTTCGGCCGGTCTGACGGCTTTCCGTACCGACGAGCGCAGCGATGCGGTCTTCGAGCGTGCCGACCAGGCGCTGTACCGCGCCAAGCGTGGCGGACGCAATCGACTGGAAGTCGACTGAGCCTCCGCTCGATGTTCCCGTAGGGCGTATAACGCTATGTGTTATACGCCGCTTGACCTTGGCTACAGGGTGCTCCGGGTTCAGCCCTGGCGCCGGCTATGGGGTGGAGGTGTAGCGGCGTACAACCGCTAACGGTTGTACGCCCTACAGAAAAAACTTCCGTTCACGCCATAAAATCTTGACGAACGAAAGCTCTTGGGTTTTGATTCGTGCAATTATCTTTCGAATCGAAACTTAAGTATTCATGTCGAAACGCAACACGCCACAACGCCGCCACGACATCCTGGCGCTGCTCGCCGAGCAGGGCGAGGTCAGCGTGGACGATCTCGCCCGCCGTTTCGCCACCTCCGAGGTGACCATCCGCAAGGACCTCGCCGCCCTGGAAGGCAACGGCCTGTTGCTGCGCCGATACGGCGGCGCGGTGCCGATGCCCCATGAGCTGATCGGTGAGCCAAGCCAGCCGCTGTCGCGCTACAAGCAGGCCATCGCCCGCGCGGCGGCCTCCTGCATCCGCGAGCACGCACGAATCATCATCGACAGCGGCAGCACCACAGCGGCGCTGATCCCTGAGCTTGGGCGCAAGCCGGGGCTGGTGGTGATGACCAACTCCCTGAGCGTGGCCAACGCCCTGCGTGAGCTGGAGCGCGAGCCGGTACTGTTGATGACCGGCGGAACCTGGGACCCGCACTCCGAGTCCTTCCAGGGCCAGGTGGCCGAGCAGGTGCTGCGCTCCTACGATTTCGACCAGTTGTTCATCGGCGCCACCGGCCTGGACCTGGAGCGCGGCACCACCACGTTCAACGAACTGCTGGGGTTGAGCCGGGTCATGGCCGAGGTCGCCCGCGAAGTGATCGTGATGGCCGAGTCCGACAAGCTGGGCCGGCGCATCCCCAACCTGGAACTGCCCTGGAGCAGCGTCCAGATCCTGATTACCGACGAACGCCTGAGTGACGAAGCGTTCGAACTGATCCAGGCGCGTGGCGTGAAAGTGATCCGCGCGCGCTGCGAAGACTGAAAAGGAGAGCCATCCATGTGTGGAATCGTAGGCGCCATCGCCGAACGTAACGTGACCCCGATCCTCGTCGAGGGCCTCAAGCGCCTCGAATACCGTGGCTACGACAGTGCCGGGGTGGCCGTGGTCGATGGCTCCGGCGCGCTGGATCGCCGCCGCCGCGCCGGCAAGGTGTCCAGCCTGGAGCAGGCCATCGAGGAGCAGCCGCTGCTCGGCCGCCTGGGCATCGCCCATACCCGCTGGGCCACCCACGGCGCGCCTACCGAGGCCAACGCCCACCCGCATTTCTCCCACGGCGAGCTGGCGGTGGTGCACAACGGCATCATCGAGAACCACGAAACCCTGCGCGAGATGCTCAAGGCGCGCGGTTACGTGTTCACCTCGCAGACCGATACCGAGGTCATCGTCCACCTGCTGCACCTGCGCCTGAGCGAGATGGGCGACCTTACCGTGGCACTCAAGGCGACCGTAAAGGAGCTGCACGGCGCCTACGGCCTGGCGGTGATCAGCGCCAAGCAACCGGACCGCATCCTTGCCGCACGTAGCGGCAGCCCGCTGGTAGTCGGCTTGGGTCACGGCGAAAACTTCCTGGCTTCCGACCAGTTGGCCCTGCGCCAGGTCACTGACCGCTTCATCTACCTGGAAGAAGGCGATATCGCCGAAATCCGCCGCGACAGCGTGCAGCTCTGGGACGTGAAGGGCAATCCGGTGCAGCGCGAGGCCGTGCGTTACCACGAAGGCGCCGAGGCCGCCGACAAGGGCGAGTACCGCCACTTCATGCTCAAGGAAATCCACGAGCAGCCGTCCGTGGTGCAGCGCACTCTGGAAGGTCGCCTGGGCACCGAGCAGGTGCTGGTGGATAACTTCGGTCCGCAGGCCCGCGAACTGCTGGCCAAGGTGCGCAACGTGCAGATCGTCGCCTGCGGCACCAGCTACCACGCGGGCATGGTTGCCCGGTACTGGCTGGAAAGCCTGGTCGGCATTCCCTGCCAGGTCGAGGTCGCCAGCGAGTTCCGCTACCGCAAGGTGGCGGTGCACCCGGATTCGCTGTTCGTCACCATCTCCCAGTCTGGCGAGACCGCCGACACCCTGGCCGCGCTGCGTTATGCCAAGGAGCTGGGTTTCCTCTCGAGCCTCTCGATCTGCAACGTCGCCACCAGCTCGCTGGTGCGCGAATCGGACATGACCCTGCTGACCAACGCCGGCCCGGAAATCGGTGTCGCCTCGACCAAGGCCTTCACCACCCAGCTGGTGGCGCTGCTGCTGCTGACCCTGGGCATCGGCCAGGTGCAGAAGCGTCTGGGCGAGGGCGTCGAGGCCGAGCTGGTGGCCGAGCTGCGCCGCCTGCCGACCCGCCTGGAAGAAGCCCTG
Source organism: Pseudomonas macauensis (assembly GCF_047902425.1). NCBI lineage: Bacteria > Pseudomonadati > Pseudomonadota > Gammaproteobacteria > Pseudomonadales > Pseudomonadaceae > Pseudomonas > Pseudomonas macauensis. The sequence continues at coordinate 212,103 of NZ_CP138377.1, forward strand.
GCGATGGAGAGGGTGGTGGAGAAGGTCAGCGAACTGTTCGCCGAGAAGCACCACACCCTGTTCCTGGGCCGTGGCGCGCAGTATCCGGTGGCGATGGAAGGCGCGCTGAAGCTCAAGGAAATCTCCTACATCCACGCCGAAGCCTACCCGGCCGGTGAGCTCAAGCACGGCCCGTTGGCCCTGGTGGACGCCGACATGCCGGTGGTCACCGTGGCGCCGAACAACGAGCTGCTGGAAAAGCTCAAGTCCAACCTGCAGGAAGTGCGCGCCCGTGGTGGCGAGCTGGTGGTCTTCGCCGAGGGCGGCAGCGGCATCTCCAATGGCGCGGGCACCCACGTGGTGGGCATGCCGGCGATTCATGATTGCCTGGCGCCGATCCTCTACACCGTGCCACTGCAGCTGCTGTCCTACTACGTCGCCGTGCTCAAGGGCACCGACGTCGACCAGCCGCGCAACCTCGCCAAGTCCGTGACCGTGGAATAAACCGGTCACCGTCGGGTGGTCTCCGAGGGCCGGCGCGTTGCGTCGGCCCTCTGTCCTTCCTTCTTCCGCTTCTGATGTGTAGGCGTTTGCGCCGTAAAGCCGTCACAATTTCCCTACAAAACCTTCACGAATTCTTCGCGCTCCTGCCAAGACGATAAGTCAGCCTTTGCGCAGCGTCCGTAACGGGCGAACTGCGTAGCCGAGGCCATTGCGGCTCCGGACTTACAAGACCAGGAACCGGCCATGGCCGGTCACCAACAACACACTGGCTCGGGCGACCCATGACGATCGAAGCGTTCGTGCTGACACGGGATGTTTCCGCCCTCGCTTCCCGCTGGGGTCGACATCCATGAAGTTCCTGGTCACCGGCGCTGCCGGTTTCATCGGCTTCCACACTGCGCAGCGGCTGTGCCGCGACGGCCACGACGTGGTCGGCATCGACAACCTCAACGACTACTACAGCGTCGAGCTCAAAGAGGCGCGCCTGGCCTTGCTGCGCCAGGAGCGCAACTTCCGCTTCGAGCGCCTGGACATTGCCGATGCGCCGGCCCTGGCCGCGCTGTTCCAGCGGGAGCGCTTCGAGCGGGTGATCCACCTGGCCGCCCAGGCCGGGGTGCGCTATTCGCTGGAAAACCCACAGGCTTACGCCGACGCCAACCTGACCGGCTTCGTCAACCTGCTCGAAGGCTGCCGCCATTCGCAGGTCGGCCACCTGGTGTATGCCTCCAGCAGCTCGGTGTATGGCATGAACAGCAGCATGCCGTTCAGCACTGACGCGGCGGTGGACCAGCCCGTGTCGCTGTACGCCGCGACCAAGCGCGCCAACGAGCTGATGGCGCACACCTACGCGCACCTTTACCGGCTGCCGCTCACCGGCCTGCGTTTCTTTACCGTGTACGGCCCCTGGGGGCGCCCGGACATGGCGCTGTTCAAGTTCACCCGGGCGATCCTCGAAGGCCGCCCCATCGATATCTACAACAACGGCGAGATGTCCCGCGACTTCACCTATATCGACGATGTGGTGGAGGGCGTGGTGCGCATCCAGGACTGCCCGCCCCAGCCGGGCGAGCGCGGCGAGGCGCCGGTGGCGCTCTACAACATCGGCCGTGGCGAGCCGGTGCGCCTGCTCGACATGGTGGAGTGCGTGGAGCACGCGCTGGGCCGCCGGGCCGTTCGCAACTACTTGCCGCTGCAGCCCGGTGATGTGCTGCAGACCTGGGCCGACGTCGAGGCGCTGGCAAAGCGCACCGGCTTCCGCCCGGCGACTTCGCTGCAGAGTGGGGTCGAGCGATTCGTTCATTGGTACCGCGAGTTCTACGCGGTTGAAGAGTCCTGCGCCGGTGCGGCGTGAAGGCCACGGAGTAAGAGTCCAAGCATGTCCAACAGCCCTTACGTGTCGGTGCTGATTCCGGCGAAGAATGAAGCCGAGAACCTTCCCGGGCTCCTTGAGGAAGTCCGCCAGGCGCTGGCCGGCGAGACCTTTGAAGTCATAGTGGTTGACGACGGCAGTACCGACGCGACCCGTGCCGTGCTGCAGAGCCTGCAGCGGAGTGGTTACGCCGAGCTGAGGGTGCTGACCCACGAGCGTTCGCTGGGCCAGAGCACGTCCATCTACCACGCCGCCGAGGCCGCCCGTGGCCGTTGGCTGGCGACCCTGGATGGCGACGGGCAGAACGACCCGGCGGATATCCCCGGGATGCTCGCCATGGTCCGCGCCGCCGACTGCCCGGCAGACCTCAAGCTGATCGCCGGACACCGCGTGAAGCGCCAGGACAGCGCCAGCAAGCGCTGGGCCTCGCGCTTCGCCAACCGCCTGCGCGGCCGCCTGCTCAACGACCACACGCCCGACACCGGCTGCGGGCTCAAGCTGATCGAGCGCGAAGCCTTCCTGCGCTTGCCGTACTTCGATCACATGCACCGCTTCATTCCGGCGCTGATCCAGCGCCACCAGGGCGCCATGCGCGTGCACCCGGTGAATCACCGGCCGCGCAACGCCGGGGTGTCCAAGTACGGCAACCTGGACCGCGCGCTGGTGGGCATCCTGGATCTGTTCGGCGTCTGGTGGCTGATCCGGCGCACCCGCCTGGACGCCGTTCCCCGCGAACTGGGACGCTGATCCATGGCGAACCAGGGCGAGCCGGGCAACCCCCTTTCCAGCCTGGCCCCCCTGCGTGTCGGGCCCGGAACGCAGCATTCCTGGTTGTGGCGTTGCGCCGAGCGGCCCTGGCTGCTGCTGGCGCTGGCGGCCCTGTTGCTGGGGGCCGGCCTGGGGCTGCGCCAGCCGGGCAACGTCGACGAGGAGCGCTTCCTCGGCGTCGCCCTGGAGATGCTGCAGAACGGTGACTGGCTGATTCCCCACCGCGCCGCGGAAATCTATCCGGACAAGCCGCCGCTGTTCATGTGGCTGGTGGCGCTGCTGGTTCGCCTGGGAGTGACGCCGAACCTGGCGCTGTTCCTGCCGGCTTTCGGTTCCGGTCTGGTGGCCACCGCCTGCCTCTACGACCTGGGCCGTCGCCTGTGGAATCGTCGCATCGGCGTCATCGCCGGGCTGCTGTTCCTGGCCACCTACCAGACCTATTCGGTGCTGCGCGATGGCGGCATCGACGGTTTCCTCTGCCTGTGGATCAGCCTGGGCATCTATGGCCTGTGCCGCCACCTGCTGCTCGGTCCGGCGTGGCGCTGGTTCTACCTGGCGTGTGCGGCGATGGGCCTGGGCATCATCAGCAAGGGCGTGGGCTTCCTCCCGGCGCTGATGCTGATTCCCTACGCCTATGCGGCGCGCAAGGGCTGGTCCGGTGTGGTGCGCATGCCCAGCCAGGCGCGCGCCTGGTGGCTGGGCCTGCTGGTGGCGCTGGGGGCCATCGCACTGTGGCTGGTGCCGGTGGTGCTGCACGTTCTGCTGAGTGGTAGCGCCGATGGCCGCGCCTACCTCGACGACATCCTCCTGCACCAGACCGCCAAGCGTTACGCCAGCGCCTGGCAGCACCAGGAACCGTTCTGGTACTTCTTTGCCAAGGTCATTCCGCAGTACTGGCTGCCGCTTGTGCTGGCCCTGCCGTGGATGGTGCCGGCCTGGCGCCGACAGCTGGCCCGCCATGACGGCCGCCTGCTGGTGCTGCTCGGCTGGGTGGCGCTGGTGCTGCTGTTCTTCAGCCTGAGCTCCGGCAAACGCAAGCTCTACATCTTCCCTGCGCTCCCCGCCCTGGTGCTGGCCATGGCGCCGCTGGTGCCCTGGCTGCTGCGCCGCTGGTTCGCCGAGCGGCCGAGGGCGCGCAAGGTCTTCCTGGTCATCGCGCTGTTCTGGTTCGCCGCCTGGTTCGCCCGTGGCTTCATCGAGCCGCTGCGCGACCCCGGCGACGACCGCCGTCCGCTGATGGCGGAGGTGGCACGCCTGAGCGGCGGCGCCGAGCTGGTGCTGACCAACTGGCGCGAGGGCCACTGGCTCTACGCCCGTCAGCCGCTGGTGCACTTCGGCCTGGATACCCCGGACCCATTGAACAAGGCGCTGACCTGGTTGCGCGGCCATCCGCAGGCGCTGGCCATGGTCTCCGCCGAGGGCCTCGACCGTTGCTTCCGCCGCGAGCGCGCCCGCGAAGTGAAGGGGGACTACGAGGAGCACTGGTTCCTGGTGGGCGCCGATGCCGACAACGGCCAGTGCGCCGACGACGCTTCCGCCCCGGCCTACCGCTTCGCCTGGAAGCAGCCGTACTTCTGAGTTTCCACTTTCCTGGGAGTCTGAACGTGAACAGAGCCGCCAACAGCGTGGATGTCATGCAGCTGCACCCCCTGCGCCGTCGTTTCGACCGGCGCACCTTGCTGTGGCTGGCTCTGACACTGGTGCTGCTGGTGCCGGGCGTGACGCTGCTGCTCATGAAGCACTGGCCGCAACAGGCCTACTTCTACCTCAGCAGCCAGCTGCACGCTTCGGAGTGGGCTGGGCGCAGCGTCTGGCTGCCCGACTACAAGGTGGTGATCGATGCGCAGCCGGTGAAGGGCATCGAGTCCGACCTGTCGGCCCTGAGCTACGACTTCGACCATGATCGCTTGATCGCCGTGACCAACGCCGGTGCCATGAAGCTGGCGGTGCTGAGCAAGACCGGGGAGCTGCTGGCGCAGTATCCCATGACCGGTTTCCAGGACGTCGAAGGGGTGGCCTACCTGGGCGGCGGCCTGGTGGCGGTGTCCGATGAAAACTTTCAGCAGATCGACTTCTTCACGCTGCCGGAGCAGCCCGGCCAGGGCATCGACGCTCGCGATGCGCAATCGTTCGCCCTGGAGATCAACCCGAGCGTGCACAACAAGGGTTTCGAAGGGCTGACCTACGACCCGGACCACGACCGCCTGTTCATCGGTAAGGAACGCGGTCCGCGGCAGATCTACGAAGTCACCGGGGTTCGCGCGAGCCTCGCCGGCAAGCTACAGCTCAAGGTGATCGACCACACCGCCTGGGTGAAGCGCAGTGTGTTCGGCACCGATATCTCCGACCTCCACTACGACCGCAAGAGCGGCCACCTGCTGGTGCTCAGCGAGGAGTCGAAGCTGATCATGGAGTTGGACGGGCAGGGCAAGCTGGTCAGCTTCCGCTCGCTCGGCGGCTTTGGCGACCTGAAACACGCGGCGCCCCAGGCCGAGGGGATGACCATGGACGCCGACGGCAATCTCTACGTGGGCAGCGAGCCGAACCTCTTCTACCGCTTCGAGAAGCAGCGCTGAGGGGGCCGCTTCGGGTGCCCCTGGGGCGATTCCTCAAGGGCTTGTAGGAGCGAGCCTCAGGAGACTGCTACAGGAGCCGCCGAAGGCTCACTGACTCTGCGCGCTAGCGCCCTCGGCCTGGCGCCGGATCAGCGCCAGGTTGCGCAGGTAGACCACGATGCCGAAGGACTGGCCGAGGATGATGACCGGGTCGCGCTGCGCCACAGCGTAGCTGAACAGCAGCACGCTGCCGGCCATCGACAGGTACCAGAAGTAGATGGGGTTGACCGGCCGTCCGGCGCGCTCGGAATACCACAGCTGCAGCACGAAACGTCCGGTGAAGAGTACTTGGCCGACCATGCCGAGGGTGGTCCAGAACGGATCGGCGCCGGTGATGGCATGGATGATCGGTTCGGGCTTGGACATCCAGCCCAGCGCGATGGCCACCGCCGACCAGGTCAGCCAGGGCCAGGCGAAGAACAGCGCCCGGCCGCCGCCGTGGCGACGATCCAATTCCAGGTTGCGCAGGTAGATCGCCAGGCCCGCGAGTTGCCCCAGGCTGATCACCAGGTCCCGCTGATGGGTGGCGTAAGCCAGCAGCAGCACCGCGCCGGCACAGCTGAAGTACCAGAAGTGCACCGGCATCAGGCTCTTGCGGGCGCGTTCGGACAGCACCCACTGGACCAGGAAACGGGCAGAAAAAGCCGCCTGCGCGGCCAGTCCGATGGCAAACCACAATGGATTGGCTGCGTTCAAGCAGAGCCCCTCGGTCGAATCGACGAAAGCCGCGTCTTTCGCGGCCTGTAGCACTGCCCGGCAGTATACACGGGGCAGATGTCTCTTAAATGTCGGCGACGAATGGTCGAGCGAAAAGACTGAGCGGCGGCGAGGGAAGGGGGAGATCAACATTCCCCCGGTGCCTGCACGTCCGGGGGTGTGGACGGGGCACCGAGGCCAGGCGGCAGGAGCCGCAACACGAGGGGAATGGAAATCGACCTTGTCTTGTGGACAAGGTCGGACCCCGACCCTCCGAGGGGTACCTGACAAGTCTCCCGAAGGGCGCAAGGCGGGCCAACGATAGAAGCTGGCCACTGGCCGGTCAATCGAAAACGACAAACGCCCGTTGGGCCTGTCCGATATTCGAACCAAAAGCGCGAGGCAATGCCGCGCAATTCGTTAGCCGGCTATCGGAGGTGTCTATACTGTTTCTGATTGTGTCAGCGTCAGATCGCCCGGACCAGGCGGCGATAGGGCTGATACGGGGCGGCCAGGGACCTCCGCCCAAAGATCCGGGACGCTGTTCAACCCAATCAGAGAAGCCCCATGAACGCACCTGCCTCCGCGCCGCAGTACTCCGCCCATGAGCGCCGTACGCGCATCCTCGCCATCGTTGGCGCCTCCTCGGGCAACCTGGTGGAGTGGTTCGACTTTTACGTCTACGCCTTCACTGCCTTGTACTTCGCCCACGCCTTCTTCCCATCGGACGACCCGACGGTGCAACTGCTCAACACCGCCGGGGTGTTCGCCGCCGGCTTCCTGATGCGCCCCATCGGCGGCTGGATGTTCGGCCGCATCGCCGACAAGAAGGGCCGCAAGACCGCAATGATGATCTCGGTGCTGATGATGTGCGGCGGCTCGCTGGCGATTGCCGTGATGCCAACCTACGCCAGCATCGGCGTCGCCGCGCCCGCCTTGCTGCTGCTCGCGCGACTGTTCCAGGGCCTTTCGGTGGGGGGCGAGTACGGCACCAGCGCCACCTACATGAGCGAGGTAGCGCTCAAGGGCCAGCGCGGCTTCTTCGCCTCCTTCCAGTACGTCACCCTGATCGGCGGGCAGTTGCTGGCGGTATTGGTGGTAGTGGTCCTGCAGCAGTTGCTCACCACCGACGAGCTGAAGGAATGGGGCTGGCGGATTCCCTTCGTGGTCGGCGCCATCACCGCGGTGATCGCCTTCTACCTGCGCCGTTCGCTGAGCGAGACGGCCAAGGAATCCAACCTCCAGCGCAAGGAGTCCGGCACCCTCACCGAACTGTTCGCCCACCACAAGCGCGCCTTCTTCACCGTGCTGGGTTTCACCGCCGGCGGTTCGCTGATCTTCTACACCTTCACCACCTACATGCAGAAATACCTGGTGAACACCGCCGGCATGGACCCCAAGGTGGCCAGCGGCGTGATGACCTTCGCCCTGTTCGTCTACATGTGCATGCAGCCGTTGTTCGGCGCGTTGTCCGACCGCATCGGGCGCAAGACCTCGATGCTCTGGTTCGGCCTCCTGGGGATGATCTTCACCTGGCCGATCCTCTCCGCGCTCAAGGCGGTGAGCAGCCCCTACCTGGCCTTCGTGCTGATCATCGCGGCCATGGCCATCGTCAGCCTGTACACCTCCATCAGCGGCCTGATCAAGGCGGAGATGTTCCCGCCGCAGATCCGTGCCCTGGGCGTGGGCCTGTCCTATGCGGTGGGCAACGCCATCTTCGGTGGCTCGGCGGAATACGTCGCCCTGGGCCTGAAGAACCTTGGCGTCGAGGAGTACTTCTATATCTACGTCTCGATCATGTGCGGCGTGGCGCTGGTGGTCTGCCTGCTGCTGCCGGACCTGCGCAAGGTCAGCTACCTCAACGACGAGGACTGACCTTGCCCTGCGCCCGGCTCTTCAGTCGCTGGCCCGGCCACGCAAGGCGTGATCGGGCAGCGCCAGGGCGATCAGCAGCGTCAGGGCGCCGAAGCCGGCATTGATCAGGAACAGGTGGCTGAACACCCGGTCCAGTGTCTGCCGCTGGGGCTCATGGCCGGCGCCACTCAGGCTGTCGAGCAGGGCGCTGGCCGACAGGCCATGGCCGGCGTCGCCCGCCAGCGGTTGCAGCATCGCCAGCAGCAGGGCCGACATCAGCGCGATGCCGACCGCGCCGCCCAGGGAACGGAACAGCGTGATGTTGCTGGTGGCCACGCCCAGGTAGCGGGTGTCCACGGCGCTCTGCGCCGCCACCAGGCTGGTGGGGAACTGGGTGCCGGCGGCGGTGCCGGTCAGCAGCATGCACAGGCCCGAGAGCAGGTAGGCGTCCGGCGGTGCCAGCGCCAGGCCGGCGATGGCGCAGGGCGTCAACAGCGCGCCGGCGACGATCTGCGGCTTGTAGCGGCCGAGGATCGCCGTCAGCCGCCCGCAGCAGTAAGCGCCCAGCGGCACACCCATGGCCAGGGGCAGCAGGTGCAGCGCCGCGCTGTCCGCGCCGGCGCCGGTGACCGACTGGAAGCGCAATGGCACCAGTACCGATAGCGAGATGACCTGGAAGCTGGCGAAAAAACTGATCAGCCAGCTCAGCGTCGCCGCGCGGATGCGGAACAGGTGCATCGGCACCAGCGGTTCCGGCGCTCGGCGCTCCTGCAGCACGAACAGCGCGATCAGTACCAGCGCGGCGGCGAACAGCCCCAGCATCTGCGGATCGTTCCAGCGTGCGCCCTGGCCGACCTCGGTGATCGCCAGCAGCAGGCTGCCCAGGCCGGCGATCATCAGCGCGGTGCCCAGGTAATCGATCACCGGCTGCCGCCCCGGCACCGGCAGGCCGCGCAGGGTGCGGCGCGAGACGGCGAGGGCGACCAGGCCCACCGGCAGGTTGATCAGGAACACCCAGCGCCAGGACAGGTACTCTGTCAGCAGGCCGCCGAGCACGGGGCCCGCGATGCTGGCGATGGCGTACATGCTGCTGAAATAGCCCTGGTAGCGGCCGCGTTCACGGGGCGGGACGATGTCACCGATGATCGCCTGGCTCACCGACATCATGCCGCCGGCGCCAATGCCCTGCAGCACGCGGGCGAGCACCAGCTGTTCCATGCTCTGTGCCGCGCCGCAGAGCACCGAGGCGGCGGTGAACAGGGCGATGGCGAACAGCATCAGCACGCGCCGCCCGTAGAGGTCACCGAGCTTGCCGTAGATCGGCATGGAGATGGTCATCGCCACCATGTAGCCGGAGATGACCCAGGCGAGCAGGTCGAAGTCGCCGAAGCCGGCGGAGATCGCCGGCAGCGACACGGCGACGATGGTCTGGTCCAGCGCACCCAGGAAGATCGCCAGCATCAGCCCCACCAGAACGGTGCGGACCGCCGGACGCGGTGCGGAGAAGGTATTCAAGGTGGCCCCCTTCACTACAGAGGTCCTCCGGTCGGAATGCGCACGGAGGGGGCGACAGTGTAGTCCAATGAAGTAACGGCCGGTCATGCCGGCATCATCGTTACCGGCTGGGAAAGGCTCTATCTCAGGACTGGAAACGAAGTATCGCGGCGGCGCTGCTACGCTTGCGTAGCGAACTATCGTTGCATACGTTCTTTTTGGAACGCCCCCGCCGGGGGCGCAATCCACTGCAAAGAACCCGGTAGACGCACCGCTGCATGGGTGCCCGATAGTCTTTTGCGGGCCAGGCCATAGGGACAGACTATGGAGTAACTGGTCTATAGTTCTTCAGCCCTGTGACCAGGAGGTATGCATGAAAGCCAATCTGCCCTCTGAGTTGCTGTCCCTGCAGTTGCCGCTGCGCATACGCATCGGCGAGGCCCAGGCCTTCGACCTGGGGCCGGACCCGCAGGTAACTCTCGTCGTGCGTGACCCGACGCTGCTGACCGAGATCACCCAGCCCAGCCTCGATGTGCTGGGGCGCGCCTACGTCGAAAAGCGCATGGACATCGAAGGCCCGATCGGCGAGGTGATCGCCATGGGGGATGCCCTGAGCGCAGCCCTGGGCGGCGATGACGACGCGGGTGACTATGTGCGCAAGAGCCACGACAAGGCCACCGATGCCGAGGCGATCCACTACCACTACGACCTCTCCAACGCGTTCTACCAGCTCTGGCTGGACCCGGAGATGGTGTATTCCTGCGCCTACTTCGAGACCGGCCGCGAAAACCTGGCCACCGCGCAATTGGCCAAGCTGCGCCACCTGTGCCGCAAGCTGCGCCTGAAGCCTGGCGAGACGCTGCTGGATGTCGGTTGTGGCTGGGGCGGCCTGGCACGCCTGGCGGCGAAGGAATTTGGCGCCCTGGTGCACGGCATCACCCTGAGCGAGGAGCAGCTCAAGCTTGGCCGCGAGCGGGTCAAGGCCGAGGGCCTGGACGGCAAGGTGACCCTGGAGCTACGGGACTACCGCGACCTGCCGCGCGACGGCCGTTTCGACAAGGTGGTCAGCGTCGGCATGTTCGAGCACGTCGGCCACGCCAACCTGGGTATCTACTTCCAGCACCTGTTCGATGCGGTGCGCCCGGGCGGGCTGGTGATGAACCATGGCATCACTTCCAGCAACACCGATGGGCGTCCGGTGGGCCGTGGCGCCGGCGATTTCATCGACCGCTACGTCTTCCCCCACGGTGAGCTGCCGCACCTGTCGCTGGCCGTTGCCCGCATGAGCGAGGCCGGACTGGAGGTGGTCGACGTCGAAGGCCTGCGCCTGCACTACGCGCGCACCCTGGACTTCTGGAGCGCAAGCCTCGAAGCGAAGCTGGCGCAGGCGGCCAAACTGGTCCCCGAGCAGGCCCTGCGCATCTGGCGCCTGTACCTGGCCGGCTGCGCCTACGGCTTCAAGAAGGGCTGGATCAACCTGCACCAGATCCTCGCCAGCAGGCCGCACGCTGATGGCAGCCACGAGGTGCCGTGGAGTCGCGGCGACATCTACGCCTGAGGTGTTCCACGGACGATACCGGGCCCGGCTTGCGGGCCTGGTTCGTCCGAACCACGACCAAAGATGATGTCGTAATGCTTGCATCGGGGGCTGGCAGAGGGTAAACCGTCGCCTCCCTTTGGCTCGCCTCTTCGGAACCATGGTGTCTTTCTTTCCTGAATTGTCCCTCGTCGAACTCACTCCGGGCCAGGCGCCGTGGCCTCTCCTGCTGCTGGCCGACCCCTGCCGAGCGCAGATCGAGCGCTACCTGCCGCAATCCCGGGTGCTGGCGCTCCGCGACGGCGAGTCGGTGCGCGGCGTGCTGACACTGACGGCACGCAGTTGGGGCGTCGTCGAAATCACCAACCTCGCGGTGGAGGAGGAGTGGCAGGGTCGCGGCCTGGCTCGTCGCCTGCTGACTGCCGCGATCGACGCAGCGCGCGCCATCGGTGCCCTGCGCCTGGACATCGCCACCGGCAATTCCAGCCTGACGCAACTCGGCCTGTACCAGCGCATGGGCTTTCGCATCGCCAGCGTGGAGCACGATTACTTCTCGCTGAACTACCCGGAACCCATTATCGAAAACGGCATCCGCTGCCGGGACCGAGTGCGCCTGGACATGGTGCTCTAAGGGCGCGCCCAGCGGCTCACCGCCACCGCGTCGTGGGCATGCAGGCTTTCCGCATGCACCACGCGCACCTCGAAGCCCGATACCTCTTCCCGTTGCACCAGAGCCTGGTGCAGCCGGCGTGCGGCGTCCTCGCAGAACATCAGGTTCTGCCCGTTGGCCAGGGCGAAGGCCTGCTCGTCGGCGCGCTTCACCGCGGTCTGCACGGCGGTGCCGAGGGCCGTTTCGGCGTGGTCGATCAGTTCATTGAACGGAAAGGCCGTCGCCTCCGGGGCGAGCCGCAGTCGCAATTGCGCTTCGCTGCGTTGGCTGTGTGGGGTGGCGACGATGCCCTGCGGACTGCCGAGCCAGGCGCGGACTTCCTCGGCCCGCAACGCCCGGCCGGCGAAATCGGCGTCGAAGCGCTGCTGGATCAACTGGCGGGCGAGCGCCGCTGAGCAGGGGCAGGTGGAGGAGTAGGGCAGCGACAGGTGCAGCGCCAGCGCCAGCTTGTCACCCTCCAGTTGCGCGTGGATTTCGCAGGCATAGCGCTTCCAGCCGCGCAGTGGACTGACCAGGGCGGGGCGGCGCAGCATCAGCTCGAAGCGCAGTGCCAGGCTGGCCTGGGAGGAAAGCTGCGCATGGCTCATGAGGAATTGCCCCAGCGTTTCATGCAGCAGGGCGGGCGACAGCTCCGCCTCGGCCAGCACCTCCAGCGCCAGGTACAACCGCGACATGTGGATGCCGCGCGCCTCGGCGTCATCGAGGCTGACGCCCGCGTCGGCGAAGGCGGCGACGCGCTCGCCGGCGATCTGCAGTGGCACGGCGATGCCCTGCATGCCGACCCAGTGGAGCGGGACAGGCAGGTGCGTGGGCTGGCAAGCGATATCGGGAAGGAAGGCGGTCATGGGCGGTCACAGTCGGCAATTGTTATAATATAACGTATTTGCCTGGCAGCATTTCCGCAACGGATTCCTTCAACGTGCCTGCTGCTTGCAACCGCTGACTCGCCCGCAGGTCAGCCGGGTGCTGTCGCCGGAGGAACTGCTGAAGCGGCTGATGTTGGTCCAGCCGATACCCCGGCTGGTGCCGATCCACACCTGTCCGTCGCTGGCGACGCCGCTGAAGAACGTCAGGCTGCCGTAGCGCGTGCCGGTCTGTGCCCAGCGCCTGCCGCTGGCTGCCTCGAAGCCGCGCAGGTAGGTGTCGTGGCCCAGGGTGGCGACGCTGTAGAGATCGCCCGCGTCGGTCATGCAGGCCAGAACCTGTGCCGACCAGGCGCAGCGTGCCGGCGCCTCGCCGGGGAAGGGCAGTGGCGACTCTCCGCTGGCATGGGCGAACGGAGCGAACAGGCAGAACAGCAGGGCGCGGCGCAGCATCGGGTATCCGCAGCATCGGTGAGGGCATTGGTATCGCACGTCGGCGACCGCTTGTCGATCTTGCATTGTTATAATATAACATAAAAGATCACCTCCGATCCGGAGACGGCCATGACCGAACAGGAACTGCTCGCCCAGCCCGGCGAGGCCTACATGAGCGAGGCACAACTGGGCTACTTCCGCGACCTGCTGCTGAACCAGCGCGGCGAGTTGCAGGGGCGCATCGACGAGGAATTCCACGCCCTGCAGGACGGCGAACGGCCCAGCGACGACGCCGACATCGCCAGCCGCGAGGAAGCGCGCCAGTGGCAACTGCGCGTGCTGGAGCGCGAGAAGAAGCTGCTGGACAAGATCGACCAGGCACTGGAACGCCTGGCCCGGGGCGACTACGGCTGGTGCGAGGAGACCGGCGAGCCGATCGGCCTGCGCCGCCTGCTGCTGCGCCCCACCGCCTCACTCTGCGTCGAGGCCAAGGAGCGCCAGGAACGGCGCGAACTGCACGTCCGCGAAGCCTGATTTTCTGGAGCCCACCCGTGAACAGCCCCATGAACAAGCCACTCCCCGTCACCGTCCTGTCCGGCTTCCTCGGCGCCGGCAAGAGCACCCTGCTCAACCATGTACTGAAGAACCGCGAGCAGCTCAGGGTTGCGGTGATCGTCAACGACATGAGCGAAATCAACATCGACGGCCGCGAGGTCCAGCGCGATGTCAGCCTCAAACGCGGGCAGGAGCGCCTGGTGGAGATGAGCAACGGCTGCATCTGCTGCACCCTGCGCGAAGACCTGCTGGAAGAGGTCAGCCGCCTCGCCCGCGAAGGCCGCTTCGACTACCTGCTGATCGAATCCACCGGCATCTCCGAGCCGTTGCCGGTGGCCGAAACCTTCACCTTCCGCGACGAGCAGGGCCGCAGCCTGTCCGACCTGGCGCGACTGGATACGCTGGTCACGGTGGTCGACGGGCTGAACTTCCTCACCGACTACCAGGGCGCCGACAGCCTCGCCGAGCGCGGCGAAACCCTCGGCGAGGATGACGAGCGCTCGCTCAGCGACCTGCTGGTGGAACAGGTGGAGTTCGCCGACGTGATCCTGGTGAGCAAGATCGACCTGATCAGCAATGCCGAGCGCGACGAGCTGCTGGCGATCCTGCGCAGGCTCAATCCGGACGCCTACATCCAGCCCATGGTGATGGGCCAGGTGCCGTTGGCGCGTATCCTCGACACCGGCCGCTTCGACTTCCAACGTGCCGCCCGCGCGCCCGGCTGGCTCAAGGAGCTGCGCGGCGAGCACCTGCCGGAGACCGAGGCCTACGGCATCGCCTCCACCGTCTACCGCGCGCGCCGGCCCTTCCATCCGCAACGCTTCCACGACTTCCTGGCGCAGCCCTGGAGCAATGGCCGCTTGCTGCGCTCCAAGGGCTTTTTCTGGCTGGCCAGTCGTTACCGTGAGGCGGGCAGTTGGTCCCAGGCCGGCGGCCTGCTGCGCCATGGTCTGGCCGGACGCTGGTGGCGCTTCGTGCCGCGCGAGGACTGGCCGCAGGACACCACCGAGCTGCAGGCCGTGCTCAAGCATTGGGACGCCGACAGCGGCGACTGCCGCCAGGAACTGGTGTTCATCGGCCAGGACCTGGACGTCGGCCGCCTTTGCGCGGAGTTGGATCGCTGCCTGCTGAACGACGCCGAGATGGCTGCCGGCACGTCCGCCTGGAAACGTCTGCCCGATCCTTTCGAGCCCTGGACCGCTGAAGCCTGAGGCTTCCGCACGGGGTAGGCCGGGCCGGACGGACAGGCAAAAAAAGGGCCGCCAGGGGATGGCGACCCGATTCACCAAGATCATGTTCGGCGTGGGGTGCCGAGAGGGTGTGAGGTACCCAGCGACAGTAAGCCTGAGACGTATGACAGGCCGATGACCGTGCCTCAGGGCTTGCGCCACTGGCCGTGGCTCTGGCCTTCGCAGAACGGCTGGAGGATGCGCGCGTCGCTGGCCACCCCGTAGTAATGGATGTCCTGGCGGTAGGGCATGCCCTGCACCTGGGCGTTCTCGCAGACGCCGAAGGCGCCGCTCGGGCAGCTATCAGCGTAGGTGACCTGGACCTTCTGGTCCTTGAGCTGCGGCTGGCAGAACCCGTCGCGGAACAGCTTTTCGGGAATGCTGCGGTTCTGCTGGCAGACCTTCACGTCGAGGTTGGCGCCCTGGCTGTGCACGACGCAGGCTTCGCCGTGGGCGAGCAGCGGCAGGCAGGCGAGGGCGAAGGGCAGGAGCTGGCGCATGGTCGGTCCGGGGGTGCGATAAGAAGTCGCGACTCTAGCGGTTTTCCCGACGAGCGTCAGGCGGCACCATGGGCGAATGTTGAAGCAGATCCCGACTCATCTCATTGCCGGCTCCCTCGGCGCGGGCAAGACCAGCCTGCTGCGCGACCTGCTGGCCCAACGTCCGGCCCACGAGCGCTGGGCGGTGCTGGTCAACGAATTCGGCCAGGTTGGCCTGGACGCCGCGCTGCTCAGCCGCGACGAGGACGGCGTCGCCCTCGGCGAGGTCGCCGGCGGTTGCCTGTGCTGCGTGAATGGCGCGCCCTTCCAGGTCGGCCTGGGCCGGCTGCTGCGCAAGGCCAGGCCGCAGCGGCTGTTCATCGAACCCTCCGGGCTCGGGCATCCCGCGCAGCTGTTGGCGCAACTGCGCGCCGCGCCCTGGCAGGGCGTGCTGGCGGTCCAGCCGCTGGTCATGGTGCTGGACGCCGCGGCACTGGCGGCCGGACAACCGTTGCCCGAGTCCCAGCAGAATGCCTTGGTGCAGGCCGGACTGTTGCTGCTGAACAAGAGTGAAGACCTCGATGACGCCGCCCGCGCCGCGCTCCTGGCCGGCCTGCCGGCGTTACCGATGCGCTGGACCACCCAGGGCCGGCTGGCGCTCCCCGAGTTGCCGACCACGCCCCTGACGGAGGCCGCGAGCGAATTGCCGACCCTGCCGAAGGGTGTGGAAGGTGCCGTGCTGCTGCGTCGCGACCAGCCGATGCGGCAGGTGCGTATCGAGGACGGCCGGCAAGCGATCGGCTGGCGCTTTCACCCCGACTGGCGCTTCCGCATTGCCGAACTGGATAACTGGCTCGCCGGTTTACCGGGGCTGCTGCGGGCCAAGGCGGTCCTGCACGGCGAGGCCGGCTGGCTGGCGTGCAACCGCACCGCAGAGGCTGCGCCCTGGACGCCCAGCCCCTGGCGGCGCGACAGCCGGATCGAGCTGATCCTGGCTGCGCAGATGGACCTGCAACCGCTCCACGACGCGCTTTTGCGCCATGCCATCGCGCCGTCCTGACGGACGAGGTTGCCCTTGCGGGATTAGTGAATGATAATAATTATCAGAAGTTACTGCTTCCTGAACTCTTTCCGCAGGCTTTCTCATGTCGTTACCCCAACTGCGCGAAGCGGCTGATGACCCTCTCGCCGTGTCCGCCGAGGCCCCGCTGTTCCCTGCAGCCACGGTGGAAGACAGCGCCGTATTGCCCAGCGTGAACGCCCAGCGCGTCAACGAGGCCAACCTGCGCCTGGTTAGTTGCGAAGGGGAACGCCGGGATGTGGACGTAACCCCCGAAGAGGTGCTGATCCCCTACGCCATTCCCGTGGAAGGCGTGGAGGAGGGCGAAGAACCGCCGCGCAGTGGCGGCTGGTGGCGGCCCTCGGGCCTGGCGATCGGCATGCATGCGGCGATCGTCGCCGCGCTGTTCTGGGTCGTGCCTGCGCCGACGGAGCTGAACCTGGGGCAGGGCGAGCTGCCCAAAGCGATGCAGGTCAGCGTCGTCACCCTGCCGCCCAAGCCCGAGCCTGTGCAGCAACCGCCGGCCGCCGCGCCGGTACCGACACCGCCTGAGCCGCCCAAGCCGGTCGAACCGCCCAAACCGGTGGAAAAGCCCAAGCCCAAACCCAAACCGGTGGAAAAGGCGATTCCCAAGGTCGCGCCCAAGCCCAAGCCGAAACCCAAGCCCGAGCCTGAGGCGGAGTCGGCGCCGGAAACCACCGCGCCGCCGACCCCGGCCGCCCCGCCGCCGCCCGCCGCGCCGACCGTTGGCCAGTCCACCCCGGGCGCGCAGTCGGCGCCGACCGGCTCCCAAGGCCCCGCCGGCCTGCCGACCGGCAGCCTCAACGACAGCGACATCAAGCCGCTGCGCATGGACCCGCCGGCCTATCCGCGCATGGCTCAGGCGAAGCAGATCCAAGGACACGTGAAGGTGTTGTTCACCATCACCAGCGATGGTCGGATCACCGACATCCAGTTCCTCGAATCGACCCCGCCGCGCGTCTTCGAGCGCAGCGTGCGCGACGCCATGGAAAGGTGGCGCTTCGAGCCCCGCACGCTGGGCGGTCGGATCGTGGCGCGCCAGGCGACCAAGGTGTTCAACTTCGAGCTGAAGAAAGGTCGCTGAGCCTCTTCTGACCCAATAAAAAACGCGCCCTGGGGCGCGTTTTTTATTGGCACGGTTCTTCGTAGGAGCGAGCTTGCTCGCGAACAGATTCGCCGGAGACTGCGTCGGTGGGGCGGTTCGCGAGCAAGCTCGCTCCTACAAAAGCATCAGCTCCGCACGCAACAATTCCAGCGCTTCCCGCACCCCGCCCACGGCGATCTGCGCCGGAACCCCGAGCATCAGGTTCAGCGGCAGGCCGAAGGCTTCCACCTGGTTGCCCTCGCGGTCGCGATCCGGTTCGTCGCCCTTCCACTCGCACGGCAGGCGCTCGGCACAGCTGCCGCCCTCCTGGATGTAGCCATACAGCGGCTTGCCCAGGGCGGCGGCGTAGCCCAGTTCGAAGGCCGTGCCGCTGTCCGGCTCGGCGCCACGGAAGGGGTTGAGGTTGGCGACCACCGCGTCGGCTTCGGCGATCAGCGCAAGGTTCGCCTGGTAGATCCACAGCGCCTGCTCCCGCGGCTGGTCGATCCCCTCGGGCACCGAGTGGTCCAGCGGATACAGCCCCTGCAGGCCGAACTCGGCGCACAGGGCCTTGAGCCGTTCGCCCTGCTCGAAGGCATCGGGGCGGAACACGTCGGGGCCGGCGAGGTAGATCTTGAGCATGGTCATAGTCCCATCAACGACAACATCAGGAAGGTGGCGAACAGCACGAAGTGGGTCATGCCTTCGATGGCGTTGGTCTTGCCGTCATGCAGGTTGAAGCCGGCGACCATCAAGGTGATGAACATCATGCCGGTCTGCAGCGGGGTCATCGCCATCTGGATCGGCTGGCCCTTGAACAGCGCCAGGGCCTCGATCACCGGCACGGTGAGGATCACGGTGGACAGCGAGGCGCCCAGGGCGATGTTGACCACCGGCTGCATGCGGTTGGCCAGGGCTGCGCGCAGCGCGGTGAGGATTTCCGGGCTGGCGGAGATCGCCGCCACCAGAAGCGCCGGCACGATGGGCGGCACGCCGCTGCCTTCCAGGCTGACATCCAGGGCCTTGGACATCACCTCGGCCAGCGCGCCGATCAGCACCACGCCGACCACCAGCAACGCCATGGACTGCTTGCTGCTGCCCGCGGTCTCGTGGCCGTCGGCGTGCTCGCCGTGGGCGGCGTAGTTGTAGCTGAAGAAGTAGCTGTGCTGGCCGGTCTGCATGCGCAGGAACAGGGCATAGAGCATGACCATGCAGCCGATGGTGAAGAAGGAGTAGAGCTTCCACTGCTCGGCGGGGATCAGCTCCGGCACCACCATGGAGATGCCCACGGCGGTGAGAATCATGGTCACGTAGGTCTTGCCCGAGTCGTCGTTGTAGGACTGCTCGCCGTGCTTCAGGCCACCCAGCAGCGCGGCCAGGCCGAGAATGCCGTTCATGTCCAGCATCACCGCGGCGTAGATGGTGTCGCGGGCCAGGGTCGGCGAATGGTTGTGGCCCATCATGATCGCCAGGATCACCACCTCCACCAGCACCGCCGCCAGGGTCAGGATCATGGTGCCGTAGGGCTCGCCGACCTTTTCCGCGAGGATTTCGGCGTGGTGCGCCACCCGCAGCGAGACGCTGATGATCACGGCCAGCAGGACGCTGGCGGTGATCCCGGCGAGCAGCTTGCCGCCGCCCAGCAGCCCATGCTCCAGCGGGTACACTGCCAGCGCCACCAGCAGGGCGAGGATGAGGAATTTTTCGTCTTTGAGCGCACGCAGCATCGAGGGCTATCCATATCCGGTAGGAGCGAGTGCGCCATCTTAGGCAATGCCCGGAAGGCGCACCAGCCGCAGACAGGTGCCTTCGAAAGACGTGCCGAGCCGCCGGGCTGTCAGCGTTCGGCGGTCAGTTCACGCTGTACCCTGCGTAGTTCCTCCGCGATTTCCTCCACCTCGGCCTGCTTTTCCTGCAACTTGGCCTGAGCCTTGGCAATCTTCCCGGGGTCGCCCTTGGCCTGGGCCTTGCGCAGGTCGGCCCGGGCTTCGCGCACGTCCTCCTGTTTGTCGCTCAGTTCGCTCCTCAGCTTCGCCACGTTCTGCTCCGGGGTTCTGCTCGGATCGGCGGAGCCGTTGTGGGCGAAGCAATGGGCGTTGGTTTCGCTCAGCGCCCTTTTCAGCCCGGCTATGCGGTGGACATTGCCGTACTGCTGCGCTTTCTGCAGCTGGTACTCGAGCGCGGCCCGCTTGTGCGCGCAATCCGCGGACGCCAGGGTGGTGAATCCTGCTGTCATGGCGAATGCGAGAGGAAGGACAGTCCATTTCAGCTTGGTCATAGTGAAAATCCTTAAACAAGTTTCACAAGGCAGAAAAGTTTTCTGCCATGACTCAATATAGGACTGTCGTTCCATCTTCCGGTACCGCTCGAAGCCCAAGTTGCCATCGGAATCCGTCTCGATATCTGTAGGTTTATTCGCGGGGCGCTGGACAATCCCCTGCGTCCTTTGCGGGCCGTGCGATAATTTCCCCGACCGCCTGATAACGAGACCTCACCATGTACGACTGGCTCAATGCCCTGCCCAAGGCCGAACTGCACCTGCACCTGGAGGGTTCGCTGGAGCCCGAGCTGCTCTTCGCCCTGGCCGAGCGCAACAAGATCGCCCTGCCCTGGGGCGACGTCGAGAGCCTGCGCCAGGCCTATGCGTTCAACAACCTGCAGGAATTCCTCGATCTCTATTACGCCGGCGCCGACGTGTTGCGCACCGAGCAGGATTTCTACGACCTGACCTGGGCCTACCTTGAGAAGTGCAAGGCGCAGAACGTCATCCACGTCGAGCCGTTCTTCGACCCGCAGACCCACACCGACCGCGGCATCCCCTTCGAAGTGGTGCTGCGCGGCATCCAGGGTGCGCTCAAGGATGGCGAGAAGCAGCTGGGCATCCGCCACGGGCTGATCCTCAGCTTCCTGCGTCATCTGTCCGAGGAGGAGGCGTTCAAGACCCTGGAGCAGGCCCTGCCGTTCCGTGACGCCTTCATCGCCGTTGGCCTGGACAGCTCCGAGGTCGGCCATCCGCCGAGCAAGTTCCAGCGCGTGTTCGACCGCGCCCGCGCCGAAGGCTTCCTCACCGTCGCACACGCCGGCGAAGAGGGCCCGCCGGAGTACATCTGGGAAGCCCTGGACCTGCTCAAGATCGAGCGCATCGACCACGGCGTGCGCGCTATCGAGGACGAGCGCCTGATGCAGCGCATCATTGATGAGCAGATCCCGCTGACCGTCTGCCCGCTGTCCAACACCAAGCTCTGCGTGTTCGACCACATGCGCGAGCACAACATCCTCGACATGCTCGAACGCGGCGTGAAGGTGACGGTGAACTCGGACGACCCGGCCTACTTCGGCGGCTACGTCACCGAGAACTTCCACGCCCTGCACGAGCACCTGGGCATGACCAGGGAGCAGGCGCAGCGGCTGGCGCAGAACAGCCTGGATGCGCGGTTGGTGAAGTGACGCGGCTCGTCAGGGAGCGGGCGGCGCCAGCAGGCCCAGGCCGTCCAGCAGGCGCTCCAGCTCCCGCATGTCCCGCGCCCGTTCGATCTCGCCACTCAGCTTGCTGAAGTCCAGCTCGCCGAACCCGACCACCCGTGCGCCGGCAGCCAGACCGGCGCGCAGGCCGGGCAGGCTGTCGTCCACCACCAGGCAGCGCTCGGGCGCCACGTCCATCCGCCGGGCGGCGTGGTGGATCAGTTCGGGATCGGGCTTCCAGGCGCCGACTTCGTAGGCGCTGATCACGCGCCCGCGAAAGTCGTCCAACAGCCCCGCGCAGTCCAGGCTGGTCTCGATCTTTTCGCGCGGGCCGTTGGAGGCCACACACTTCGCCACCCGCAGCCGGCGCACCAGTTCCACCGCGCCGGACATCGGCTGTAGCCGGGCGCGCAGCCAGGGCAGGCTGCGCTGGCGGTATTCGGCGAGGAAGTCGGCGGGCGCCACCTGTGGATAAAGTCGCCCCAGATGCTCCACCACGTCCTGCAAGCGCTCGCCGCGGTAGATCGGCAGGATGGCGTCCACCGTGGTACGCGCACCACGCTCGTCGAGTAGCCGGACGAGCAGTTCGGCGGACAGCTGCTCGCTGTCCACCAGCGTGCCGTCGCAGTCGAAGATCAGCGCGTCGATCCGCCCCGGCATGTCAGGCCCCGGCCACCGTGGCCGTCAGCGCAGCAGGGAAGTCGTGGTGATAGATGGCCGCCCTCGGCACGTCGAGTATCCCGGTCTTGCGCAACTTGCGCAGTACCCGCGAGTTGGCTTCGCACAGGCGCACCTCGATGCCGCGCCGCTGGAGGTCCTCGATCACCTCCCGCAACGTCTGCAGGCCGGTGATATCCATGAAGGGGACCCGGCGCAGGCGGATGATCAGCACCTTCGGGTCGGTGTGGGTCGTGACCAGGGCGCGCTCGAAGGTTTCCGCTGCGCCGAAGAACAGCGGCCCCTCGATGCTGTAGACCAGCACCCCCGGTGGCAGATCCGCCAGCCCTCGGCCGCGCAGTTCCACCTCCAGTTCCGGGCCTTCGTTGGCATGCACTTCCACCGACGACGCCATGCGCCGCATGAAGTGCAGCATGGCGAGGATCACGCCGATGTTCACCGCGATCACCAGGTCGCTGAACACCGTGAGCAGGAAGGTGATCAGCAGGATTGCCACGTCGGCGCGCGGTGCGCGCTTGACCATGAACAGGAAGTGCCGCATCTCGCTCATGTTCCAGGCCACCACGAAGAGAATCGCCGCCAGCGCGCAGAGCGGAATGTTCGAGGCCAGCGGCGCGAGGAACAGCAGGATCAGCACCAGGGTCGCGGCGTGGGTGACGCCGGCCAGCGGGCTGTTGCCGCCGTTGCGGATGTTGGTGGCGGTGCGGGCGATGGCGCCGGTGGCGGCGAAGCCACCGAACAGTGGGGTGACCAGATTGGCGATGCCCTGGCCGATCAGTTCCTGGTTGGAGTCGTGGCGGGTGCCGGCCATGCCGTCGGCCACCACCGCCGAGAGCAGCGACTCGATGGCGCCGAGCATGGCGATGGCGAAGGCCGGGCCGATCAGCTCCAGCACGCGCGGCAAGGTCACTTCCGGCAGGCTGAAGCTCGGCAGGCCCTGGGGAATGCCGCCGAAGGCGCTGCCGATGGTGGCCACGCCGTTGAAGTGGAACAGTGACTGGATGGCGGTCACCACCACCATCGCCACCAGCGGGCCGGGGACTCGCTGCAGGGCCTTGATGCGCGGCGTGAAGAGCACCAGCGCCAGGCTCAGCAGCGCCAGCAGGGTGGTCGCGATATGCAGTTGCGGCAGCGCCTGCAGCAGGTGCCAGAGCTTCTGGTGGAAGTGTTCGCCGCTGACGGCGGGCAGGCCGAAGAAGTCCTTCCACTGGCCGACCCAGATGATCACCCCGATGCCGGCGGTGAAGCCGACGATCACCGGGGCCGGGATGAAGCGGATGATCGCGCCAAGGCGGCTAGCGCCGAGCAGCACGAGGATGGCGCCGGCCATCAACGTGGCGATCTGCAGGCCGTCGACGCCGTATTTGGCGGTGATCCCGGCGAGGATGACGATGAAGGCGCCGGTGGGCCCGGCGATCTGCACCCGGCTGCCGCCCAGCAGGGAGACCAGTGCGCCGGCCAGGATCGCCGTATAGATGCCTTGTTCCGGCTTGACCCCGCTGGCGATGGCGAAGGCCATGGCCAGTGGCAGTGCCACCACGCCGACGATCACGCCGGCTACCAGGTTGCGTGTCCAGTGCTCACGGCCGAACAGGCCGGCCTTCCAGGCGTCCAGCAGGGCGATCATCGCGGTCTCCGACGGGGTACTGGCTGCAGATACTAACAGGGCGGCGCGCGGTCGGGTGCTGGTGCAGGTCATGGCCGCGGCGTGCTGTCGCAGGTTGAATAGCGTGAACAAAATATTGCACAACCCTGATGGTGCCTGATTTCCAGGCCGTTCCGCAGACGCCTATATATGGGCGTTCATGATGGGTATCGAGACCGTCGATTTGCCAATTGACCGGAAAATTGGCACAATGTGTTCATTATGTTGAACATCAAGGCTCTACCTCTCCCCACTTCCCGCCTGGTTTCGCGCGAGCGTTACTGGACCGGCGACCTCTAGCCCCTCCCTTCGGCTGCCACCTGTTGGTGGCGCCAAGCGCGGCGGAACCTCCGCTGCCCGAGTCGGCGCCACCGAACCCGAACCGAAAACCGCCGCAAGGATGCTGTAGTGCTGTTGCGCGCGGCCGCCCGTGGGAGGGCTTGCATCATGCGTTCCTGGATCTATCTGTTTGCCGCCATTGGCTTTGAAGTCGTTGGCACCACTTCGATGAAATTCACCCATGCGCTGTACCCGGTCGCGGGTCTGCTGCTGATGTACCTGATGGTCGGCCTGTCGTACTACTTCCTGTCCCTGGCCATCAAGCACGTACCGGTGGGCGTGGCCTACGCCCTCTGGGAAGGTATCGGCATCGTGCTGATCTCGCTGGTCAGCGCCGCCTGGTTGGGCGAGGACCTGACCCTGGAGAAAGGGCTGGGCCTGGTCGTGATGATCGCCGGCATCCTGCTGGTGAAGTCCGGTACCCGCAAGAACGAGCGTGAGACCGACATGGAGGCCGTAGCATGCTGAACCATGACCTGATTCCGATGGCCTGGCTGGGCCTGGCCATCGTCCTGGAAGTGATCGCCAACCTGCTGCTGAAATACTCCGACGGTTTCCGCAAGCGCATCCTCGGCGTCACCTCGATTCTCTTCGTGCTGGGTGCCTTCACCGCGCTGTCGCAGGCGGTTCGTGGCATCGAGCTGTCGGTGGCCTACGCGGTGTGGGGCGGCTTCGGCATCCTCGCCACTGTGGCCATGGGCTGGGCCCTGTTCGGCCAGCGCCTGTCCTGGCGCGGCTGGCTGGGCCTGGCGATGCTGATCCTGGGCATGGGCCTGCTGAAGCTGGCCTGATCACCCCGTAGTGACGAAAAGGCGGAGTCTCCGAAAGGGGGCTCCGCCTTTTTCATGGCGCTGTACTTTCATCGTGCTCGGCGCCGTGGACTGGGTCTGTGTCTTTGTAGGTGGGATCGTTCATCTATTGTGTTGAGACACTTCCTACAGCTCTGCTTCCACCGTGAGGCTATGCTCGGTGGGTCCACAGGGCTGTGGATAGTTCGTTCCGATCGATGAGAAGGACCTTCATGATCTCCGTCTACCAACTCAAGTCCCGTTTCCAGAACCTCCTGCGTCCCCAGGTGACCCGCCTTCACCAGCGCGGCGTGACGGCCAACCAGGTGACGCTCGCCGCGTGCGGCGCTTCGCTGCTGGTCGCACTGATCGTGGCGCTGCTCAGCGTCCATACCTGGGTCTTCCTGCTGATTCCGTTGTGGATGTTCGTGCGCATGGCGCTCAACGCCATGGACGGGATGCTCGCCCGTGAATTCGGCCAGCAGTCGAAGCTGGGCGCCTACCTCAATGAACTGACCGACGTGATCGCCGACAGCGCCCTGTACCTGCCGTTCGCCCTGCTGCCGGGCGTCTCGCCGGGGCTGGTGGTGCTGGTGGTGCTGCTGGCGATCATCAGCGAGTACGCCGGTGTGCTGGGCGTGATGGTCGGCGCCTCGCGTCGCTACGACGGCCCGATGGGCAAGAGTGATCGCGCGCTGTGCTTCGGCATCTTCGGTGCGGGGTTGGCGATTGGCCTCTTGCCGCTGGACTGGCTGAACGACCTGCTGGTGGTGGTGGCGGTGCTGCTGGTGCTGACTATCGTCAATCGCGTGCGCCACGGGCTGTCGGAGCAGCGGGAAAAGTCGGCCGCCTGAGCACGTCTCACGGCCTGAACGGCGGGGATGGGATCGTCCCCGAAGCCATTGAACAGAGGAAGTCATGCGCGAATCTTCGAATCACCACTTCGTTACCCACGACGGCGTCGAGCTGTTCTATCGCCACTGGCCCGCTGCGCCGGCCGCTGATGCGCCACGCCGCGCGGTGCTGCTGTTCCATCGCGGCCACGAACACTCCGGGCGCATCGCCCATCTGGCCGATGAACTGGACATGCCCGGCTTCGACATCTTCGCCTGGGACGCCCGCGGCCACGGCCAGTCCCCCGGCGCGCGTGGCGACAGCCCGAGCTTTGGTACCAGCGTGCGTGACATACAGACCTTCGTCGAACACATCACCGCCACCCATGGCATCGCCATCCGCGAGATGGCGGTGGTGGCGCAGAGCGTCGGCGCCGTTCTGGTTTCCACCTGGGTGCACGACTACGCGCCGCCGATCCGCAGCCTGGTGCTCGCCTCGCCGGCGTTCAAGGTCAAGCTCTACGTGCCCTTCGCCCGGCCGGGGCTGAAGCTGGCCCGCTGGTGGCGCGGCAACTTCTTCGTCAACAGCTACGTCAAATCCAGTTTCCTCACCCACGACCCCGAGCGCATCGCCTCCTTCGACAGCGACCCGCTGATTGCCCGGGCCATTTCGGTGAACGTGCTGCTCGGCCTGTATGAGGCGGCCGAGCGCGTGGTGGCCGACGCCCAGGCGATCCAGGTGCCGACCCAACTGCTGGTCTCCGGCTCGGACTTCGTGGTGCACCGCAAGCCGCAGCAGCGCTTCTTCGACAACCTCGGTACGGCGCGCAAGGAGCTGCACGTTCTGCCCGGCTTCTTCCACGACACCCTTGGCGAGCTGCATCGCGAACAGGCGGTGAGCCGTGCCCGGCGTTTCATGCTCGAATGCTTCGCCCGCGCGCCGGAGCGTCCCGACCTGCGCGACGCCGACCGCTTCGGCTACACCTGCGCCGAGGCCGAGGCGCTGGCGACGCCTCTGCCCAACTGGTCGATCCGCGACCTCTACTGGCGGGCTACCCGCGCCAACATGCGCCTTGGCCGGTTGCTGTCCGACGGCATCAACCTGGGCTTCCAGACCGGCTTCGACTCGGGCAGCACCCTCGACTACGTCTACCGCAACCAGCCCGCAGGCGCCGGTCCCGTGGGCCGCATGATCGACCGCACCTATCTGGAGTCTGCCGGCTGGCGCGGTATCCGCCAGCGCAAGGTGAACATCGAGGAACTGCT
Source organism: Pseudomonas macauensis (assembly GCF_047902425.1). Lineage (NCBI taxonomy): Bacteria > Pseudomonadati > Pseudomonadota > Gammaproteobacteria > Pseudomonadales > Pseudomonadaceae > Pseudomonas > Pseudomonas macauensis. The sequence continues at coordinate 238,326 of NZ_CP138377.1, forward strand.
GCGCCTGGCCATGGCCGAGCTGCGCAAGCAAGGCCGTGAGGTGCGCATCCTCGATATTGCCGCCGGCCACGGGCGCTACATCCTCGAAGCGCTGCAAGGCGTCGAGCCGTTGCCGGAGAGCGTGCTGCTGCGTGACTACAGCGAGCTGAACGTGCGCGAAGGCTCGGCACTGATCGAGCGGCTGGGTCTGAAGGACCGCGCCCGTTTCGTGCAGGGCGACGCCTTCGATGGCGCTGACCTCGCTGCCGTCGAACCGAAGCCGAGCCTGGCGGTGGTCTCCGGCCTCTACGAACTGTTTGCCGACAATGGGATGGTCAGCGGCTCGCTGGCCGGCCTCGGCGAGGCGGTCGAAGAGGGCGGTTACCTGATCTACACCGGCCAGCCCTGGCACCCGCAACTGGAGCTGATCGCCCGCGCCCTGACCAGCCACCGCGCCGGCCAGGCCTGGGTGATGCGCCGGCGCACGCAGCTGGAGATGGATCAGCTGGTGGAGGCCGCCGGCTTCCGCAAGCTGGCCCAGCGCATCGACGAGGACGGCATCTTCACCGTGTCCCTGGCCCGCCGGGAGCGCAGCTGATGGCGGCAGCAATGCCGGCGCGCGATCCCGGCGGGCTGCGCCGGGCGGTGATCTGGCTGGTGTTCCTCGGGCCGTTCTTTTTCGCCAGCTACGGTTTCGCCAACTGGGCAGCGGCGCAGCGCGAGGTGGTCGGCGTATGGGTGTTCGACTGGGAGCGCGGCATGCCGCTGTGGCCCTGGACGATCATCCCGTACTGGTCCATCGACCTGCTCTATGGCCTGTCCTTCCTGCTGCCGCGCACCCGCCGCGAGCTGGACAGCCACGCCCTGCGCCTGCTCAGCGCGCAGGTGATCGCGGTGAGCTGCTTCCTGCTCTTCCCGCTGCGCTTCAGCTTCGAGCGTCCGGCGCTGGAGGGCGTGTTCGGCTGGTTGTTCGACCTGCTGATGGGTTTCGACAAGCCGTTCAACCAGGCGCCTTCGCTGCACATCGCGCTGTTGGTGATCCTCTGGGTCGCCTACGGCCGCTATGCCGGTGGCCTGTGGCGCTGGCTGCTGCACGGCTGGTTCGCGCTGATCGGCCTGTCGGTACTGACCACCTGGCAGCACCATTTCATCGACGTGCCGACCGGCGCGCTGGCCGGCTGGCTGTGTGTCTGGCTGTGGCCCCGCGAGGGCCGCTCGCCCATTGCCGCCTGGAAGCTGAGCGGTGATCCGCGCCGGCTGCGCTTGGCGGCTTTCTACGCCATCGGATCGGCGTTGTGCGCGACGCTGGCATCTGCCGGTGGCGGGGCGTGGCTCTGGCTGTGCTGGCCGTCGGCATCGCTGGCGCTGGTCGCGCTCTGTTACCTGGGCATCGGCGCGGAGGGCTTCCAGAAGCACACGGACGGTCGGCACTCGCTGGCAGTCTCCTGGCTGCTGGCGCCCTATCTGCTGGGCGCCTGGATCAATTCCCGCGCCTGGACGCGCCGCCATCCCCAGCCGGACGAAGTGCTGCCCGGCCTCTGGCTCGGCCGCCTGCCCGGCGCTGCCGATCTGGCAGCAAGGCCGGACCTCGCCGTTCTTGATCTATGCGCCGAGCTGCCGTGTGCGGCGCACAGCGAAGGCTATGCCTCGTTGCCGCTGCTCGATCTGGTGGCGCCCAGTGCCGAACAGTGCCGGACCGGCGCCGAACTGATCGATACGTTGCGCAGCCAAGGCCCGCTGCTGGTGTGCTGTGCGCTGGGCTATTCGCGCAGTGCCACGGTGGTCGCCGCCTGGCTGCTGATTTCCGGACGCGCCGCCACGCTCGAGGACGCCGTGGCGCAGCTGCGCCGGGCGCGCCCGCAGGTGGTGCTCAAGGCCGAACAACTGGCGGTGCTGGCGCAGATCGCCGGCCAGCCGCACTTGCCGCAGGAGGTGAGCCATGTCGGTTGATCCGGGCCTGATCCTGGTCGCGAGCCTCCTGCGCCGCGGCAGCAGCCTCAATGGGCTGTCCTCGGCGCTGACCGTGCTCGCCCTGGCGCTCGGCTTCTACGGTGTGCTGATGGCCAGCGCCACGCTGGCGTTCAGCCTGTGCATGGCGCTGCTGGTGCTGCTGGGCCTGGTGCAGAAGTTCTACGCCATGCGCGTGGCGCTGGATGCCGATCTGTTCCAGGCCATGGCGAATGCCGGGGATGCGTTGCCGGAGAAAACCCGTCAGCTGGACGACGCGCTCGCCACTTACGCCGGCGTACCTGCGGACAAAGCCGGCCGCCCCTGGAGCGAGCGCAGTCGCGGCGCGCTCGCCCTGTTGCGTCGGCAGGCGCTGTTTTGTGTGGCGCAGTGGCTGCTCGCGCTGCTGTGCCTGATCACCCTGACCTTCCAATCCTGAGGAACGTACCCGGAATGCTGGAACGACTCTTCGCCTACGCCATCATCGCCGGTGCCCGTGCGGTGACCGGCCTGCGCAGCTTGTGGATCGGCACCACGCCGATTCCGGCGCAGCGCATCTACTACGCCAACCACAGCAGTCACGGCGATTTCGTCCTGCTCTGGGCTTCGCTGCCCCCAGAGCTGCGCGCCCGCACCCGGCCGGTGGCTGGCATGGACTACTGGGGCAAGGGCGGCCTGCGTGGCTTCATCATCAATCGCGTGTTCCATGGCGTGCTGATCGACCGCCAGGGCACGGCCGAAGGCCGCAATCCGCTGGAGCCGGTGGAGCAGGCGCTGGCCGATGGCGACTCGCTGATCCTGTTCCCCGAAGGCACGCGCAACCTCGACGAGGAGGTGCGCCTGCTGCCATTCAAGAGCGGCATTTATCACCTGTCCAAAAAACATCCAGAGGTGGAGCTGGTGCCGGTGTGGCTCGACAACCTCAACCGTGTGATGCCCAAGGGGCGCGCGCTGCCGTTGCCGCTGCTGTGCACTCTGAGCTTCGGCGCGCCGCTGGCGGTGCAGGAGGGCGAGGGCAAGGAGGCCTTCCTCGAACGCGCCCGCGAGGCGCTGCTCAAGCTCGCTGCGCCGGAGGGCCACTGAGATGAACCAGACCTGGCTGCTCTTCGGTGGCATCGGCGCCATCCTCGTTCTCGCTTCGCTGGTCGGCGCGGTGCTGCGCTGGAAGGCGCCGCCCGGACCGCATGCGGTGATCGACAACCTCAACGCGCGGATCAATGCCTGGTGGGTGATGGTCGCGGTGATCGGCGGTGCCTTCGCGCTCGGTCACTGGGCGGTGATCCTGTTGTTCTACGGCGTGTCCTTCTATGCCTTGCGCGAGTTCCTCACGCTGATGCCGACCCGCCGCAGCGACTACCCGGCGCTGGTGGCGGCGTTCTACTTCGTGCTGCCGATGCAGTACCTGCTGATCGGCATCAAGTGGTACGGGCTGTTCTCCATCTTCATCCCGGTCTACATGTTCCTCCTGCTGCCGATCCTCGCCTCGCTGGGCGGCGACTCCAAGCATTTCCTCGAACGTGCCTCGAAGGTGCAGTGGGGGCTGATGCTGGCGGTGTTCTGCATCTCCTTCGTGCCGGCGCTGCTGACGCTGGACATCGCCGGCTACGAGGGCCGCAACCTGCTGCTGATCGCCTTCCTGGTGATCGTCGTGCAGCTCTCTGACGTGCTGCAGTACGTCTGCGGCAAGCTGTTCGGCAAGCGCAAGATCGCGCCGAACCTGTCGCCGTCCAAAACCGTGGAAGGCTTCGTCGGCGGCGTGGCGCTGGCCACCCTGGTCGGCGGCGCATTGTGGTGGATCACGCCGTTCAAGCCCTGGCAGGCGCTGCTGATCGCGCTGATGATCAACATCCTCGGCTTCTTCGGTGGGCTGGTGATGTCGGCGATCAAGCGCGACCGGGGTGTGAAGGACTGGGGCCACATGATCGAGGGCCACGGCGGCATGCTCGACCGCCTGGATTCGGTGTGTTTCGCGGCGCCGGTGTTCTTCCATTTCGTGCGCTATTGGTGGACCTGACGAGCGGCGGGCCAGGTAGGACGGGCCTCAGGCTCGGATGAGCGAGTTTTTCCAGCACTGGCCGGTGCCGCCGCATTTCCGGGCGCGGGTTCGCGGCTACGCTTGATTGGGTCGCTGGCAATTCGCCGTATGGCCAGCGAGGCGCCAGGGCGGGCAGTCAGTCGACTCACTGCGAGGCCACAAGCAAATGGGAACTCACTCCATTGTTGAGCTCTTTTGGCGTACTTTCGGCGGAGTACGCCCATGAACACGCTATTTGACGGTATTTTCTCCCCCGCCTGCCTGATCACGGCTACCGGTGCGTTCTGCACCGAGGCGGTGATCGCATCATTGCGTGGCCACTCGTCAGCGCGACTGATAGGGACCAACATTCAGCCCCCGGAGTGGTGCGCCACCTCGGCGTTGCTGGATGCCGCCTATCAGGTGCCCCCTGCACGGGACGTGGACGCTTACATCCGCCGCGTACTGTCGATCTGCGAGGCCGAGCGGGTGACCCATGTGCTGCCGCAGATCGATCCAGAGATCGATGCGTTCGCGCTGCATCATGAGCTGTTCACCTCCCGTGGCATCACCCTGTGCATGCCGCCGCTGGACACCATCCACATCGCCCGTGACAAGTGGCGGGTGTTCCAGGCCTTCGAGGATGTCCAGGGCATCCGCGCCATTCCCACCTGGCGCCTGCAGGACCTGCCAGTGCCGGGGCTGGAGCTGCCGCTGATCGCCAAGCCATGCGACGGCCGCAACTGCGAAGGGCTGGTGCGTATCCACGACCCGGACTATCTGCGCTACATCCAGGACAAGTGCCAGGATCGCGAATACATCGTGCAGCCGCTGCTACCCGGAGAGGTGTGCGTCGTCGACGTGGTACGGCACGCCGGCACCGGGCAGTGGGCCGGCATGGCCCGGCAGGAACTGGTGCGTACCTCCAACGGCGCCGGCCTGACCGTGCAGATGCTGCCCGATGCGTCGCTGGTCGAAGCCGCGGGCCGGGTCGCACAGGTGCTCGGCGTGAATGGCTGCATCAACATGGAATTCCTCGTCCATGAAGGCGACGCACTGCTGATGGACGTGAACCCGAGGTTTTCCGGTGGGATCGCCTTCACCAGGCTCTCCGGCTACGACATGGTGCTCAACCATTTCCGCTGCTTCTCGCGTAGCGAACTGGATGCGCCGGTCGTGCCGGCACCGGCGATCCATGCGCGGCATTACGTGGAGGTCACCACAGTCAGCGGGATGTAGGGGGGCGTTCCCGAGCGTGATACCGCATGGCGCGCTGCGCGCAGGTTCAATCCTGGGCGCGCCGCGTCGTCGGTGATCTGCTGCGCCGCGAATCTGGGGCGCGAAATTCCCAACCTTTCATCATCCGGCGCGCCGTTGCAGCAATACAGCAGATACTCTGCAACGTGCGCTGCGCGATTGCGCGCAGTGCTGCGTTTTTGCATACACCCTTCCACGCCACCCCACGGCGCACGGGCGTTTCAGGCTGGCATGCAACATGCCTTGCTCCTCCTGCCGGCCGCCTGGCGGCCGCACCGCCGTGTTGGGAATTTGCATTTGGAGATCTGCCTTGGAGGGAGAAATGGACCCGCTAAAACTGCTGCTGGAGAGAGGCCTGCTGCTGTCCGACAGCCTCACGTCCCAGGGACGCTTCATCGAAGTTTCCGCCGAGCAGACCGACCAGCTCGGTTATGCGCCCGGTTCGCTGGATGGCCAGGGCGCCGAGCTGATCTACACCGCCGACTCGCTGAACGCGCTGATGCAGCTGTTCGCCAACCCACCGGCCGATGAGCGCGTACAGGACCTGGAACTGACCCTGATCCGCCACAACGGCGGTCTGTTGCCGGTGCTCGCCAGCGGCGTGCTGCAGTGGCGCGACGGCGAGCCGGCGCGCCTGCACCTGGTGAAGATGCCGCTGGGGCCGATCAGCCGCCGCCTGGGCGAGCTGCAGAGTGCCAACGAAGTGATGAGCCAGATGCTCTTCAGCGCGCGGGTCGCCTACTGGTGCATCGAGTTCGCCGAGTCCGTGGACGTGCGCGAGACGCCCGACGAGATCGTCCGCCAGGTGTTCGAAAACCGCTCCTACTGGCGTATGTGCAACCGCGCCATGGCCAACATCTACGAGATGCCCGCCGACGTCGACTTCAGCGAACAGCCGGTGCGCCTGTACTGGCCGCGCAGCCCGGCCAACGAGGAATTCGTGCGGCGCCTGATCGAGGCGGACTTCCACGTCGATGGCGCGCTGTCGGTGGACCGCCGCCACGACGGCTCGCCTGCCTATGTGGAGAACGATGTGCGCGCCAGTATCCACAACGGCCGCATGCTGCGGATGTGGGGCAGCCTGCGCGACGTCAGCCAGGAACTGCGCATGCAGCACGATGCCGAGCAGCGCATCGAAGCGTTGCGCCGGGTGTTCGACGCGGTGCCCGACGCCGTGCTGGTGATCGACGAGGCGGCCCAGCCGCAATGGCGCAACGCGGCCTTCGAGCAGACCTTCGGCATCACCCGCGCCGCCGGCCTGGCCTCCACACTGAACCGCATGCCCCTGCCCGAGCGCACCTGGCAGGTGCTCGACCTGCCCGACCAGTTCGGCAACTACCAATCCTTCAACAGCCACTGCTCGCGCATCCTCATCCGCGAGGGCGTGGCCTGGCGCGTCTTCGTGCTGCGCCAGGCGAACAAGGCGACGGAGCTGCATCCATGAGCGAAGAAGGTTTCTTCGCGTCCCCGCGCATGGGCATGCGCTCCTCGGTAAGCGCCTCCGGGGAGATGCTTTCCGCGCTGTTGGAGACGCCGGCGCTGCATGCCCTGCTGGACAGCTTCAGCGAGGCGCTGATCGTCTGCGACGGCGACTCGCGGGTGCGCTTCATCAACCTTGCCGCGGAGCGGGTCAACCGCGTCACCCGCGTCGATGTGTTGGGCCTGCCGGACGTGGATTTCTTCCAGCGCTCCGCGCTGCAGTTCGACGATTTCCAGCAGGCCCTGCGGCGCGGCGGCAAGAGTGCGTTGACCCGCTCCCGCGATGGCCGGGTGTTCCTCACCCGGGCCCAGGCGGTACCGACGACGGCCTACGAGAAGCCCTACTGCCTGCTGATCCAGCGCGAATACGAGCCGGGCACGGCGGGCAGCCTGCGCAGCCCTTCCGGGCGGGCCTCGACCACCGACCTGCAAGGCCTGGGCGACCCGCAGGACAACGCGCTGCACATGTCGCCGCTGCTGTCCTCCATCGCCGACATGGGTGTGCGTGCCTTCCGCCGTCGCGCGCGCCTGCTGCTGCTCGGCGAGCCCGGCGTGGGCAAGACCGCCATTGCCCGGCACATCCACCGCGCCGCCGGCTGGGGCGACCGGCCCTTCATTGACGTGAACTGCGCGAGCATCCCGGAAACCCTGTTCGAGTCGGAGATGTTCGGCTACGAGCGCGGCGCCTTCACCGGCGCGCTGCAGTCGGGCAAGCGCGGCTATATCGAAAGCGCCTCGGGCGGCACGCTGTTCCTTGACGAGATCGGCGAGATCCCGCAGCAGGTGCAGGCCAAGCTGCTCAAGTTCCTGGAAGACGGCACCATCCAGCCGGTGGGTTCGCCGCTGTCGAAACAGGTCCAGGTGCAGGTGATCGCCGCCACCAACAAGGATCTGCGCGCCCAGGTGGCGGCCGGCGAATTCCGCGCCGACCTCTACTACCGCCTGGCCGTGCTGCCGGTGGAAATCCCGCCGCTGCGCGCCCACCGCGACGACCTTCCGGTGCTGATGGACATCCTCCTGGCGCGCATCAACCGCGACCGCCAGCCGCTGCTGCGGTTGTCCTCGGCGTGCCGGGAGCGCCTGCTGGCCTACGACTTCCCCGGCAACATCCGCGAGCTGGTGAACATCTTCGAGCGCCTCGCCGTGCTGGCCGACGACGTGGCGGAAGAGCTGCACCTGCCGCCGGAACTGCTCGGCGCGCCGCCGGCCGGCAGTCCCGTCGCCGCCGACGAACCGGCTGCGGCCATCGACGATCAGCCACTCAAGGCCCAGGTGCAGCGCTACGAGCGCCAGGTCATCCTGCGCGCCGTGCGCCTGTGCGGCAGCAAGCGCAAGGCGGCGATCCACCTGGGTATCGACGTCGGCACCTTGATCCGCAAGTTGCAGCGGGACGAGTGAGCGCCGCCTGATAGTCCGCGATTTTCTGAAAAGCCCCTCACCCCAGCCCTCTCCCAAAGGGAGAGGGGGCCGTCTGGAGCGCGCGAGTGATTGCGAGTCAGCCGGCGAGCTCGCAAGGTGAAGCTCATGCCGATCAGTCCCCTCTCCCTCCGGGAGAGGGTTAGGGTGAGGGCGGCCGAAGGCCCCGAGTTGCGACAAGGTTCGCGAGCAAGCTCGCTCCTACAGACAGCATTTCCTCAGCACCCGATCACGCCGTCATCACTACTCTTCAAAAACGCTCCTGCGACAATCCACCGCTGCAAGCCTGCCTACAGGCGTTGTCATTTCTGCTTACACCTCTGATCTCATATTTTTACTTTTCCTTTAAATTTCAATTGCTTAACTATTTGGCACAGTCTGTGCCCTGTCTCCTGCGACCCGTGACCGTGCACGGGTCCTCGAATCGCGCCGGCGCTCCTGACTTCAGAGAGCCGGCAGTTCTGGAGGCACAAGAATAATGCTCATCACAGGTATCAAGAGCCGGCCGGTCTACGACCAGTTGCGCCCGCTCGCTGGTGGCCACCACCACATCATCGCCGGCCAGGGCAGCGGCGGCGCCGCCATGCTCCGCCTGCTCGCCGACATGCCGCGCACAGCGCCCATCCGCGTGCTGTATTCCACCGAGACTTTCTCCGGCCAGGATCACCTCGCCGCGCTGCGCGACATCACCGACGTGGAGCTGGCGATCTACCCGAGCAACCGCGCGCTGGTCGATGACCTGCACGCCCTGCTGGGCCAGTCGCGCATGGGCACCCGCCTGTATCTGGCCGGCTCGGAAAGCTTCATCGGCACCGCCATGCAGGCCGCCGACGCGATCAACCTGAACAAGGACGAGGTGCTGCGCGAACACGCCGGCTCCTTCGTACGTCGCGTCTGGTGCGTGCACTGCGACGGCTACACCGAGAACGTCACCCAGCGCGTCTTCGAGTGTCCGCACTGCGCCCGCACCCTGGTGGTCCGCGACCACTACTCCCGCCGCCTCGCGGCCTTCCAGGCGGTGAAGGCCGACGCCGAAGTCCCCGGCGAACTGCCCGAAGCCGAGGAGCTCGACACATGAGCCAGTCCAACGGAACCCTCAACGTCCGCGTCACCCGCATCGAGCAGGTGACCCCGGAGATCAAGCGCTTCACCCTGGCCTCCACCGACGGCGCGCACCTGACGCCGTTCTCCGGCGGCAGCAACGTCGTGGTGCTGATGCCCCACGCGACCGGCACCTACCGCAACGCCTACTCGCTGATGAGTTCGCCCTACGACGCCAGCGCCTACCAGATCGCCGTGCGCCGCGTGGAAGAAGGTCGTGGCGGCTCGAAGTACATGCACGACGTGGTGAAGGAAGGCGACGAGCTGGAAATCCTGCGCCCGGTGAACCTGTTCCCGCTGAGCAAGCACGCGCGCCTGCACCTGTTCATCGCCGGCGGCGTGGGCATCACCCCGGTGTGCTCGCAACTGGCCGAACTGCGCCTGCGCGGCACGCCCTTCGAAGTGCACCTGGCGGTGCGCGGCGACGCCCATGCGCGCCTGGGCGAAGAACTGCGGCAGGAATACGGCGACGCCGTGCGCGTGTACCGCGACGACCGTGGCGAGCGCCTGAACATTGCCGAAGTGCTGGCCGACCGGCCGCTGGGCAGCGACGTCTACGTCTGCGGTCCCGAGGGGATGATCCAGGCGACGATCGACGCCGCCCACGCCCACGGCTGGACCGACAGCCACATCCACTATGAGCGCTTCCTCGAACAGGGCAGCGTCGGCGAGGCGTTCCAGGTCACCCTGGCGCGCAGCGGCGCGACCATCCAGGTGTCGCCCGACCAGAGCCTGCTGGAGGCCGCCGAGGCCGCCGGCCACGAGATCCCGTACCTGTGCCGCGGCGGCGCTTGCGGCATGTGCGAGACCAACGTCCTGGAGCTGGACGGAGAAATCCTCCACACCGACGACTGGCTGTCCGACGAGGACAAGGCCGCCAACAAGAAAATCATGCCCTGCGTGTCGCGTGCCAAGTGCTCGCGGCTGGTCATCGACTGCTGAGCCGGAGAACGACCATGACCATCCAATTCCGCCCCGACGAAACCTACCGCGACGACTACACCTACGCGAACAGCCAGGAATGCATCGACCGCGCGCCCTGGCCCTTCCCGGACGATGAGTACATGTACTCGATGAACCTGGAGCCGCACGTCAGCGTGGGCAACGATGCCTTGCGCGCGGTGTTCGACATCGACGAGCACTACATCAGCGAGTGCCGCGACCGTGCGATCACCCTGGAGAAGGACCCGGGCATGCACTATGTCTCCGCGCCGCACATGATGGAGGCGCAGTGGGACCTGCTCGAACTGATCATGGAGTCCTACGCCAAGGACTACCCGGAGTACTTCTCCCTGGAGAAGGACGGCACCCGCTGGCACTGGACCAACAAGCTGCTGAACATCGACGACACCTTCACCTTCGGTGATCCGTCGACCCTGCCCTATGAGCCGATGGAGTACGTCACCCGCCAGGCCCAGGGCGACTGGGTCCTGCAGGAAGAGCGCGACGGCACCCTTTACTGGGGCGCGGGCATCGCCACCCAGCGCGCGGACTATTCGCTGCGCTTCAACCTGGGCATGGCCTGGCACGAATTCCACGGCCCGGTGCCGCTGGTGAAGGAAACCGGCATGCTCGACCGTGCGCTGAAGTTCCTGCTGCGCCTGCGCAACGGCCACCCGGTGCGCCGCCTGAACTGGTCGCTGACCGTCAACCCGCGCCTGGACGTGTCCGCCGAGTCCCTGCCGGAGTGGGCGCCGGACCGCACCACGGTGACCGCCGAGAACGCCGGTAAAAAGGTCTACTTGCGCATCGAGCTGCAACCGCTGCACCGTCTGCCGCGCAGCAACGCCATCGTGTTCCCGATCCGCACCTACCTGCTGAGCCTGGAAGACATCGCCACCAACCCGGCGTGGGCCAAGCGCATGCACCGCGTGCTCAAGTCCCTCAACCAGGAACTGGTCGACTACAAGGGCTTCACCCGCTACCGCGACCAGGCGGTGGAGTGGCTCTCGCAGTTCGACGACGGCCAGTAACGCCGCGCCATCACACACAACTAAAAACCCGAAAAGGGAACCGGCGGGCGTCGTGAGGCCCGCCGGCTGATTGCCTTCTGCCCATCAACCCCCTGAGAGGAAACAACGATGAGTGGGTCCCCTGCCAAGCGTGCCGCTGGCGTAACCGATTCCGATGCCGAGCAGCTCGCTGCCCTCGGCTACAGCTCCAATTTCGAACGCAGCATGAGCCTGTGGGAGAACTTTTCCCTGGGCTTCACCTACCTGTCGCCTGTCGTGGGCGTCTATACCCTGTTCGGCCTGTGCCTGGCCGCCGGGGGGCCGCCGATGTTCTGGACCTACCTGCTGATAGGCCTGGGTCAGTTGCTGGTGTGCCTGGTGTTCTGTGAGGTGGTCTCGCAGTTCCCGATCTCCGGCGGCGTCTACCCCTGGGCGCGTCGCCTGGTGGGCAAGCGCTGGGCGTGGATGGTCGGCTGGGTGTACGCCTGGGCGCTGTGCACCTCCATCGCCGGCATCGCCGTAGGCGCCAGCCCGTACATGGCGGCCATGCTCGGCTTCGAGATGCACGGCAACGCCGCCATCGGCATCGCCCTGGGCCTGATCGCCCTGTCCACCGTGCTCAACCTGTCCGGCACCAAGCTGCTGGCCCGCGTCGCCATGTTCGGCTTCATCTGCGAACTGGGCGGCGCGCTGCTGGTCGGCGGCTACCTGTTGATCTTCGAGCGCCACAACGACTTCAGCGTGCTGTTCAACACCTTCGATATCAAGGTCGACGGCAGCTACTGGCCGGCCTTCCTCGCCGCGTCGCTGGCGGGCCTGTTCCAATACTACGGCTTCGAGGCCTGCGGCGACGTCGCCGAGGAAACCCCGAACCCCGGCAGGATGATCCCCAAGACCATGCGCATGACCATCTACATCGGCGGCGCCGCCGCGATGTTCGCCTGCCTGGCGCTGATCCTCTCGGTGCCGGACATCCAGCGCGTGATCAACGGCGAAGACACCGACCCGGTAACCACCATCCTGGCCAACGCCTTCGGACCGGTGGGTTCCAAGCTGGTAATGGCGGTGGTGATGGTGTCGTTCGTGTCCTGCGTGCTGAGCCTGCAGGCCGCCGCCAGCCGCCTGCTGTTCGCCTATGCCCGTGACGAGATGATCGTCGGCAGCAAAGCCCTGTCCAAGCTCAACACCAACCACGTGCCAGCCGTTGCGCTGGTGGTGGCGGGCGTGATGCCGGCGGCCATCGTCTGCCTGGGCCTGTTCATGGCCGATGCCGTGGCGACCATCGTCGGCTTCGCCGCGATCGGCATCTACGTGTCGTTCCAGCTGATCGTCATCGCCGCGCTGATCGCCCGCGCCAAGGGCTGGGTGCCCGGCGGGCAGTTCACCCTCGGCAAATGGGGCGTGCTGGTGAACGTGGCCGCGCTGGTCTACGGCGTGGCGGCAATCACCAACATGGTGTGGCCGCGCACCCCGGATGCTCCCTGGTACATGAACTACTCGATGATCCTCACCACCCTGGTGGTGCTGGGCGCGGGCCTGCTCTACATGCTGCTGGCCAAGCCCTACGACAAGGGCACCGCGCCGGCCGGCGACGCCCACCGGATCTCCTGCCGCCAACTACCCGCGCGCGCTGCGGGCGCGCTGACCGAACCGGCTTGATCGCAACGTTGACGCAATTCGGGCCATACGCCTGAGGGGCTGCGTCTGGATCGTCACCTTCCCCTGGTGACGGTCCCCTGCGTTTGCGCAACGGACCACCATCCCCGCGATGGTTGGTCCGTTTTTTTATGCCCGCTTTTGTAGGAGCGAGCCTGCTATCTGGCGATCCACAGCAGGCACAGCGAGAGCGTCACCAATGATCCCAAGGTCGACACCAGAATGCTCCGCGACACCACCGCCGCCTCGCGCTGGTAATACTCGGCGAGCATGAACGGCCCGGTGCCGGTGGGCAGCGCGCTGAGCAGCAGCGCGGAGTCCGCCCACAGCGGCGGCAGGTCGAAGACCTTGTAGGCGAGGAAGCCGGTGAGCAGCGGCTGGCCGATCAGCTTGATCATCACCAGCGGCCAGGCGCCGACCTGTTCGCCTTCCTGTTTCTGCGCCAGGAACAGCCCCAGCGACACCAGCGCACAGGGCGTGGTGGCGGCGGCGAGCATGTCGAGGAAATGCAGCAGCGGCGTCGGCAGGCCGATGCCACTGGCCGCCCACAGCCCGCCGATGATCGGCGACACCACCAGCGGGTTCTTGCCCAGCGCCTTGGTCACCACCCACACGGCGCGGCCGATGTGCTTCTCGGTCTGCAGGCCGACTTCGATGAACACCACCGAGATGGCGAACAGCACGCAGACCACCAGCAAGGAGGCGATCAGCGCCGGCTCCAGGCCGTCCTGGCCGAACACCAGCAGGCACAGGGGGATGCCCATGTAGCCGGTGTTGGCGTAGGACGCGCTGAGCCCGTCGATGCTCGCCGCTGGCAGCGGGCGGCCCTGCAGCAGACGCCAGACCAGCGTGGCGAAAAACACCAGCAGGCAACCGCCGGTGAAGGCAGCGAGGAAGCCCGGCTGCCAGATTTCCGCCCAGGTCGCGGTGGCGGTGACCTTGAACAGCAGCGCCGGCAGGCACAGCCAGACCACCAGCCGGTTGATCTCCGACGCCGCCTGCGGGCCGAGGCGGTTGGTGCGCCGGCACAGCCAGCCCACCAGGATCAGCGCGAAGATCGGCAGGACGACGGACAGCACGTGGGACATGGCGGCACAACCGGACAACGGAACGGCTGGCGAGCATAGGGGCCGAGGCCGCCGACGTCCAATGCGACCTCGGTCTGAGATCAGACGCGCCCGCTGACCGGGATGCAGGCGCCGGTGATCGCCGCCGCGTCATCCGAGGCGAGGAACAGCAGGGTCGCCGCCAGTTGTTCCGGGCGCACCCAGCGGTCGAACTCGGCGTCGGGCATGTCGGCGCGGTTCTGCGGTGTGTCGATAATGCTCGGCATCAGCGCGTTGACGGTGATGCGCGCGTCCTTCAGCTCTTCCGCCAGCGCCTCGGTCAGGCGCATCACACCGGCCTTGGACGCCGCATAGGCGCCGGTTCCCAGCGCTGCGCGGGTGGCGGCGGCCGCCGCGATATTGAGGATGCGACCTTGACCACGCGCCTTCAGGTGCGCCAGCGCGGCCTGGCTGGAGACCACGGCGGTGCGCAGGTTGATGCGATACATCAGGTCCCAGGTGTCGACGTCGCCATCGGCCAGGGTTTCCCAGTGGAAGCCGCCAGCGACGTTGATCAGCGCGTCGAGGCCGCCGAAGTGCTCGCTGGCGCGGTCGATGGCGGTTCGGGCGGCGGTGCTGTCGGTCAGGTCGACGCCGCCCAGGGACAGCGCGCCGACCTGTGGATAACGCGGACTGACGGCCCGGTCGAGCAAGGCGACCTGCCAGCCGGCGTCGGCGAATCTCTGGCCGACCACGCTGCCCAGGTGGCCGAAGCCGCCGGTGATGGCGACGATCTTGTTCATGGAGTGCACCCTCAGGCGTTGGAAGAGCGGCCCTTATAGGGTTAGCACGGTGCGCGGAGAAAGGTCGCCGATGACAGATATACGGACGGATCGGGACGCGCCGGCCTAGCCCTGCATCAGCTCGCCCAGCAATTCGTCCTTGAGCCGTTGCAGCAGCGCATCCCCGCGTTGGCGCGGGTGCGGCAGGTCCACTCGTACCTCATGGCGAATCCGCCCCGGTCGCGCGTCCATGACGATCACCCGGTCGCCCAGGTACAGCGCCTCTTCCACGTCATGGGTGACCATGATCATGGTGCTGCGCTGCTGCACCCAGATGCGTTGCAGCTCATGTTGCAGGCGTACGCGGGTGAGGGCGTCGAGAGCGCCGAAGGGTTCGTCCAGCAGCAGCACCTTGGGCCGGGTGATGAGTGCGCGGGCGATGGCGGCGCGTTGCGCCATGCCGCCGGAGAGCTGGTGCGGGTAGGCCTGCTCGAAGCCGGTCAGGCCCACCAGTTCCAGGTGATCGGCGACCAGCTCGCGTTTCTCGGCGCGGCTGAGCTTCTGGTTCTTCAGCGCCAGGGCGATGTTCTCTTCCACGGTCTTCCAGGGGAACAGGCGGTGGTCCTGAAACACGATGCCGCGCGCAAGGCTGGTGCCGGTCACGGCCTCGCCGTCGAGCAGGATGCGCCCGCTGTAGTCGTTCTCCAGCCCGACGATCAGCCGCAGCAGCGAGGATTTGCCGCAGCCGCTGGCGCCGACGATGCTGACGAACTCGCCGGGGCGCACCGCCAGGTCGATGTTCTCCAGCACCGGCAGGCTGCGGCCGTCGATGGAATAGGCCTTGCTCAGGCCCTGGATGGCCAGCGCGCCGTGCTGCGCCTGCTGGGCCGGAAGAATGGCGGGGTCGAGAATCGCGTTCATGGTCTGGGCACTCATGGCAAAAGGCCGAATTCGAGAAGAGCTAGCGCAGGTTGCGCCAGCGCAGCAGGTGGCGCGCGGCGCGGGCGAACAGCTGGTTCATGGCGTAGCCGAGCAGGCCGATGCTGAGCACGCAGATCACCACGATCTCCATGCGCGAGCCGGTCTCGGCGTTCATCATCAGGTTGCCCAGGCCCATGCCGGTGGAGAGGAACAGCTCGCAGCCCACCGAGCTGACCCAGGCGAAGGCCAGCGCGTGCAGCACGCCGTTGCTCAGGCTGGGCAGCGCGCCGGGCAGCAGCACCTCGCGGAACTGCTGCCAGGGGCCGAAGGCGTAGAGACGGCCGACTTCGCGGTAGCGCTTCTCCACGTCGCGGAAGCCCTCGAAGGCGTTCAGCGTCATCGGGTAGAAGGCGGCCAGGCTGACGATCAGCACCTTGGACGGCTCGCCGCTGCCGAACCACAGGGCGATCAGCGGGATCAGACCGAGGATCGGCACTTGGCGGATGGTGTGATACAGCGGCGCGAACAACCGCTCCAGCGGCCGCGATAGCGCCATGCCGGCGCCCAGCGTGAAGCCGGCGAGTACGCCCAGCAGCAGGCCGAGGCAGGTGCGTTGCAGGCTGGCGGCGACGCTCAACCACAGCTCGCCGGTGTCGATCAGCTCGGCGAAGCCGGCGCCGATGCGCTCCAGCGGCACGAAGGCATAGGCCGCGCTGGCGCCCTGTTGTGACTGCCAGTGCCAGGCGGCGATCAGTAG
Source organism: Pseudomonas macauensis (assembly GCF_047902425.1). Lineage (NCBI taxonomy): Bacteria > Pseudomonadati > Pseudomonadota > Gammaproteobacteria > Pseudomonadales > Pseudomonadaceae > Pseudomonas > Pseudomonas macauensis. Next base: position 254,633 of record NZ_CP138377.1, read on the forward strand.
CGCCGGCAGCACCAGCCCGCGCAGGCGTTTGATGTGATGGATCATGGCGTCGGTCTCCAGCGCAGCAGGCGCTTTTCCAGCAGGCGGAAGGCGAAGTCGAGGATGAAGCCGATGGCGCCGGTAACCACCACGCCGACCATCACGATGTCGATGCGCAGCATCTGCCGGCTCAGCTCGATCATCTGCCCCAGGCCACTGTCGGCGGCCAGCAGCTCGGCGGCCACCAGCACCATCCAGGCGCGGCTCAGGCTGATGCGTAGGCCGGTGACGATGGGCGGCGCAGCGGCGGGGAAGGCGACGTCGCGCAGCAGGCTCCACAGCGGCAGGCGGTACACGCTGGCGACCTCGAAGTACCCGCGCGGGATACCCTTCACGCCCTCGCTGGCGGCCAGCGCCACGGGGAAGAAGGCTGCCTTGGTGACGATCAGGATCTTGAAGGTTTCCTCCACGCCGAAGAACAGGATGAACATGGGGATCAGCGCGATCGATGGCACCTGGCGCAGGGTGTGGAACAGCGGCGCGCAGTAGGCTTCCACGGTTTTCGACAGGGCCATGGCGGTGCCGAACAACAGCCCGCCGACGGCGCCGATGGAGAAGCCGATGGCCAGGCGCGACAGGCTGTTGAGCACGTGCTCGCGCAGTTCGCCGCTGGCCAGCAGGTCCTTGAAACTGGCCCAGACTTCCGCCGGCGGCACCAGCAGTTGCGGCGGGAACCAGCCGGCGCGGGCAGCGACGAACCAGGCCAGCAGCAGGAGCAGGGGCGAGGCGAACCAGCTCAGGCGATCCAGGGGGCGAGTCATGCTCAACCCTCCTGCCCGAGCAGCGGCCCGGCGCTGTGGCGGCGCAGCTTGCGTTGCCAGCAGAACAGCGCAGCCAGCAGCACCAGGGGAATCCAGCAGAGGAACAGGTTGCCCAGCCCGACGAAGTGGCTGATCGCCCCACCCAGCAGCGCGCCGGAAAAGCTGCCGGACATGGAGGCGAGGTTGAACAGCCCGGAAATCTTGCTCTTGTCCATGGCGTGCTCGCCCAGCTGGGCCATGTTCACCAGGTGGATGAGTGCCGCCGCCGCGCTGAGCAGCACGCCGCCCAGGGCCAGCAGCCAGTAGTTGTGCGCGCTGCCAAGCAACAGCAGGGCGGCCAGCGCCGCAGCGAGACTGCCGATGTAGGCCAGGCGCCGGCCGCTGCGCTCGATCAGGTAGCCGAAGCCGAACAGCCCGAGCACCGAGGCCAGGCCCTGGATCATCACCAGGCTCACCGCCTGGCCTTGCGACAGCCCGGCGACGTCCATCGCCAGCAGCAGGATGAAGGTGCCGAACAGCGCGCCGGTGGCGGCGCTGAGCAGCTCGATCAGGCAACTCTCGGCGATCTCGACGTTGGCCAGCATGGCGCCGACCTGTTGCAGCAATCCACCGGTGGCGGCAGCGACGGGTACGTCTTCGCTGGGTGCCTCGCCTTCCCAGAAACCGAGGCTGTAGAAGGCCATCAGGCCAAAGCACAGGCCGATGGCGGCAAAGCCCCAGGTGAAGCTCGTCGCGCCGCTCAGCCAGTTGCCCAGCAGCGGCCCGAGCAGGCCCATGCCCAGGGTCAGCGAGCCGCGATACCAGCCGGCCTTGTCGTTGCCGATGCGCTTCAGTTGGCGCAGGAAGGCGCTGTTCATGGCGACGATGCGGAACGGGATGCACAGGCCAATCAGCAGCCGCGCGAAGGCCAGCCACAACCAGCCGCCGAACAGCGGGATGGCCAGGTTCAGCAGCATCGGCCCGAGGCTGGCGAGGAAGTACACCCGGCGCGCGCCGAAGCGGGCGATGACGAAGCCGGCGGGCAGGGTGAGGATCACCATGCCGAGGGCTTCCATCGCCGAGATGATGCCGATCTGCATGGCGTTGGCGCCGATGCTGATGGCGTACAGCGTGGTGACGATCTTCGCCATGCCGATAGTGGCGCCGCTGAAGGCCGCCAGCAGCATGAAATTGAGCAGGAAGGCGCCAGGACGCGCCGGGCTAGATGGCGACATCGATCTTCCCCAGCAGGGCTTCCAGCGGGCGCGGGTCGATCCAGTCGTCCACGTTGACGTGGTTGCCGATGAACTCCCAGCGCTGCAGGAATGCGGTGAGGTCGCGCAGCGCGTTGACCGAGCGCTCGGCCAGGTTGGTCTGCAGGCGCAGGTGCGCGTCTTCCCCGTAGGCGCTGGCCACCCAGAACTCGCTGGTGTTGAGCTCGCGGGCGAGGAAGCGACGGGTGTCTTCCGGGTGCGCCCAGGCCCATTGCTCGGCGCGCAGCACGGTGTCGAGCACCCGCACGGCGGCATCGAAATGTTCGTCCAGCAATTGCTGGTCGACGGTCAGGGTGCGCGGCGTGCCGATGTTGGAGCGGACCAGCGGCTCGGGGTGCGAACCGACATCCAGCACCACGTGCAGGCCGAATTCATGGGCCAGCTGCAGGCCGTGGGCGCCCTTGAGGAAGATCGCGTCGATGTCGCCACGCAGCAGGCCGATCAGTTCGTTGTTGCGCTGCACCACGCGGTTGCCCTTGAGCGCCACCTGGGCGCCGAACACGTGGCGCACCGGGTCGTCGCTGAAGGTGCCGCCGTAGGGGTAGTCCACCAACTCGACGTCGCGCACTTCCAGGCCTTCCAGGCGCAGGGCGTTTTCCAGGCCGCGCAGGGACTGGGCACGGGTGAAGTCGATCTGCACGTTGGCCCACTTCGGCAGGCCGAAACGCCGGTGGCGCAGGTCGCGGATGCTGCGCACGCCGCTGTCCGGGGCGCTGACGATGAGCTGCACCTCGTCGCTCCACGACAGCCCGACCACCCGCGTACGCGCGCCGCTGGCGCGCGCCCAGATGGCCGGGATGTTGCCGCCGTGGCGGACGGAGTAGGGCAGGTGATGGTCGAAATGCGCCTCGCGCACCTCGCGCTCGGATGACTCGCGCAGTGACTGGATGCGCGTGCCGAAGGGGCGGAAGGCCTGGGCCAGGCGCCCGGATTCGACGGCGATGCCGAGGCCCGTGGGAACGGGACTGTGGGTGTACCAGAGGGTTTCCAGCGGTGTGCTCATGGGTGTCCGTCGGGGGTGAAAGCCCCCGCGCCGTCGCGCGGGGGCCAGGTCGGGAAACAGAGGGAATCGCCCTCGTGACGTTGATCAGCCAGTCTTCTGTGCCAGGCGGCTGCGCAGGGCTTCCAGCGGGCGCGGGTCGATCCACTCGCGCACGTCGAAGCGTGCCGGGATGAAGTTCCAGCGCTGCAGGAAGTCGGTGAAGTCCTGCAGGGCGAGGATCGAGCCTTCGTCCAGGTTGGTGCGCAGGCGCAGATGGGCGTCTTCGCCGTAAGCGGTGGCGACCCAGAACTCGCTGCTGTTGGTTTCCCGCGCCAGGTAGCGGCGGGTGTCATCCGGGTGCTGGTGCGCCCAGTCTTCGGCGCGCAGCACCGAGGCGAGGATCGCGGTGGCGGCGTCGGGATGCTGCTCCAGCAGGTTGAGGTCGACGCTCAGGGTGCGCGGCGTACCGTTGTTGGAGCGGATCAGCGGCTCGGGGTGGGCGCCGGTGTCGATCACCGTGTGCAGGCCGAATTGCTGCGCCAGCTGCACGGCGTGGGCGCCCTTGAGGAAGATCGCATCCACTTCGCCACGCAGCAGGCCGACCAGTTCGGGGTTCTGGCTGCGTCGGCGGCTGCCGCCGTGGCCGGTGATGCCGACGATGTTGCCCGGTGCCTCGTCGCTGAAGGTGCCCTTCAGGCCGAAGTCCACCAGCTCCAGGTCGCGCACTTCAAGGCCTTCCAGGCGCAGGGCGTTTTCCAGGCCGCGGATGGCCTGCGCGCGGGTGAAGTCGATCTGCGCGCCGCTCCAGTCCGGCAGGCCGAAGCGCCGGCCCTTGAGGTCGCGCACGCTGCGGATACCGCTCTCGGCGGTGGTCAGGATCAGTTGTGCTTCATCGGCCCAGGACAGGCCGATCACGCGGGTTTCACGACCGCTGGCACGGGCCCAGATGGCCGGGATGTTACCGCCGTGGCGCACCGAGTTCTGCAGGGTGTGGTCGAAGTGCGACTCGCGCACCGCCTGGTCAGCGGACTCGCGCAGCGACTTGATCTGCGTGCCCTGCTCGGCCAGGGCTTCTTCCAGCCAGCCTTTCTGCACGGCGATGCCGAGGCCGGTGGGTACCGGGCAGCGGGTGTACCAGAGGGTATCGAGGGGACGGGACATGTTCAGCTCCTTGTGGCTCAGGCGCGAGCCTTGAGTTCGTGGACATCGGCGCGTTTGCCCTGGACCAGCGGCAGGACTTCCTGGCCGATCCGCAGGGCTTCTTCCAGGTGCGGGTTGCCGGCGAGGATGAAGGTGGAGAAACCGGCATCGCGGTATTCGGCGAGGCGTTCGGCGACGTTCTCGTGGCTGCCCACCAGGCCAATGGTCGGCCCCGGTTTGGCCTTGCCGAAGCCGGCCCAGAGGTTGGGGCCGATGATCAGGTCGTCGAAGCGCTCGACGTTCTGGTGGTAGGCGGTCTGCCGCGCAGCACCGACCGAATCCGAGCCGGTGGCGAAGTTCTTGATGAAGGCGCTGGTACGCGCATCGATGCGCTCGTACTGGCGGCGCAGCTCGCTCCAGGCGGCCTCTTCGGTCTCGCGGGCGAACAGGTCGATGCGGATGCCGAAGCGGATCTCGCGGCCCTGCTTGTCGGCCAGCTCGCGCACGCGCTCCAGGTGCGGCTTGAGCTTGTCGATGGGCTCGGCCCAGTTCAGGTAGACGTCGGCATGTTTCGCCGCGACGTCCAGAGCCGGCTCGGAGAAGCCGGAGAAGTACACGCCCGGCTTGCGCACGTGCTTCAGCGCGATGGGCAGCGAGCCGTTCTCCAGCTGGTAGACCTCGCCCTGGTAGGAGAACTGATCGTTCTTCCACAGGCCGTCGATGATGTCGAGGAACTCGCCGGTACGCTGGTAGCGCTTGTCGTGCTCGAGGAAGTCACCGTTGGCGCGCTGGCTGGCGGGGTTGCCGCCGGTGATGATGTTCCACTCCAGGCGGTCGCGGGACAGGTGCTGGAGGATCGCCGCCTGCTGCGCGGCGTAGGCCGGCAGCGTCCAGGCGGCCTGGAAGGCGATCAGGAACTTGATCCGGCGGGTCTCGCGGGCCAGCGCGGCGGCGGCGATCCACGGCTCCGGCCCGGTGGGCAGCAGCGCACCTTCGAAGCCGGCGATCTCGGCGGCCTTGGCCACCTGGGCGATGTAGTCGATGTAGGTGAAACCGTCCGGCTCGCCGTTGGGCAGGCGGCCCGGGGCGATGTTGCCGGGACGCTCGATGTGGCTGCCACGGTTGTTCTTGTCCGAGGCGAGATAGGGACCGTCGCTGCCCAGCGGCAGTCGCCAGAAGAATTCGGTGCTCATGGGCTTGCTCCTTTGCTTTGCAGGGGGCAGCGTCGTGCTGCTCGTGCAGGGTCTTGAGCAAGGGCTGTGCCCAAAGGCTGGAGGCTAGACGTGGCGGGGCTTTCAGGGTGGTGTGCTGGTACAGCAGCAGGGCGTTTGTCTGTACAGCAGCAGTGGGGCAGCAGGGGATGCTGGGCGGGCAGCAGTTTCGGCGGTGTTCGGGCCTTTGGTGGCCTTCCGTCCGCTCTGATGATTCGTAATTAGATGATTTGTATGGATATTTTTTAGTGGCACAAGTCCTGCTCAGTTAGTGGAACACCGCCACGCGGTTCATCCATCCCCGACTGCCAGGAGGCATTCCATGTCCACCCTCGACCCGAAACTCGCCAGCCAGCTCGAACAGGTCCGCCGCGACTTCGCCAAGGCCTTCCGCGTGCTCAAGGAAAGCCGCACCCTCACCGCCACCAACACCTACCAGGCCTATGTGCGCGTGCCGGACAGCGACAAGGTGATCGCCGTCCACGCTCCCAACCCCTGGGCGGACGACCAGGAAATCCGCGCGGTGATCTCGACCTGGGACGGCGACGTGATCCTTGACGAAAGCATCGCCGGCGCGACCCCGCTCAGCGGTCGTGGCGCCGGCGGCAACGGCAAGCGCTATGCGGCAATCTTCCAGGCGCGCCCGGAAATCAACGTGGTGATCCACGTGCACACGCCCTACCTCGGCGGCTGGGCCAGTGCCCACCGCGTGCTGCCGATCCGCTACGCCGCCTCCCAGCGCGTGACCCTGGCCCGCGAGCTGCCGATCTACATCGACCGCCGCCAGCCGGAGCCGCTGTTCATCCTCGACAGGATCGCCGAGAACCCGCACACCCCGGCCATCCTCGAAGCCAACGGCGGCGCGACCTTCTGGGGCGAGGACCTGATCAAGGCGTCCAAACTGATCCTGCTGATCGAGGAGGGCGCCTACTTCCAGGGCCTCGCCGAAGGCCTCGGCGGCTCCCAGGAATTCGGCCCCGGCGTACTGGAGCAGCAGTGGAAAATGACCGGCCTCTGGGAGCAAGGGCAGAAGCTGCTGGAAGCGGCGGCTTGAGCCGTTCCTGAGAAAGGAAAAAGCCCTCTAGCGAGGGCTTTTTCATGTCTGCCAATCGACAGGTTTCTTGTAAGAGCGAGCCTGCTTGCGAATGCCCCCCCTGTGGAGTCGGTTCGCGAGCAAGCTCGCTCCTCCGCTCAGGTCAGGGCTTGGCCGCGACGGATGGCCCGGCGCTGCGCTGCCAGAAGCTCTCCAGTTGCAGGCTCTTCAGCCCCTGCTCGACGAACTTCGGTTCCAGCAGGTCCTCCACCTTTACCTCGCCACGGATCAGCCTGGCCTGCTGGCTGTAGGCAATGCCGTCGGCGTAGTGCTTGCGCAGGGCCTCGTCGTAGATCGGCGAGAAGTGCGCCGACCAGGGCTCGCCAGCCACCTCGCGTTGCAGCACGCTCAGCGGCACGCCGGAGCGCGATTGCGCCTCCTGGTACGCCGCCTGGTTGGCGTCCTGGGAGACCCACCACGCGGCTTTCAGGTAGGCGTCCACCACCAGCTGGGTGAGGTCGGGATGATCCTTGACGAAGTCCCGTGCGCCCCAGACTTCGGCGCGCATCTTCCAGTCCGCCGGGGCCTCCTTGCTCGACCAGATGATCTGGCCGACCTGCTTGTCTTCCAGCAGGAAGGCGTCGCTCAGGGTGAAGAAGGCATCCACCCGCCCGGCGCTCAGCGCGGCGGCGCCGGCCTGGGGGTTGAGGTTGAAGATGCGGAAGTCTTCGAAGCGAAGGCTATTGGCTTCCAGCAGCTTGGCGAACGATAGCTCCCACGGCCGTCCCCGGTGCAGGGCGATGCGCTTGCCCTTGAGGTCGGCGATGGATTTCGCCGTGGAGCCCGGCGGCACCACGAGGTAGACGTTGTTGCCGATGCCGCCGGGGACGATCAGCTGGGTCTGTACGCCGGACGCGTTGGCGATGATCGATGGCAGGTCGCCGTAGAAGGCGAAGTCGATGCGCTTGTTGGCGAACTCCTCGTTGACGAAGGTGCCCACCGAGGCGGTGGCGGCGGGCACCCACTCCAGCTTGATGCCGCGCTGGGCCAGCTGTTGCTCCAGCCACTTGTCGCGGTCGATGACGTAGGCCGGGCCGTTGAAGGTGATCTGCCCGGCATTGGCATAGGCCACGGTGGCGATGCGCAGGGTGGTCGGCTGCTCGGCGGCCAGGGCGTGGCCCGCGAGCAGCAGGGCGGCGGCCGGCAGCAGCCAGCGCAGCGTGCGATGGATCAGGGACATGGTCGTTACCTCGCTCAGAAGTCGGTGGTGACCGAGACGCCGAAGGTGCGCGGGTCGCCGAACATCACGGCGGCGGTCTGGAAACCGCCCGGCAGGGTGTGGTTGCGGTATTCCTTGTCGGTCAGGTTGTTCACATAGGCAGTGACGCGGGTGGTTTCGCCCGGCAACTCGTAGGTCACCCGCGCGTTGCCCAGGGTGTAACCGCCGGAGCGCATGTTGGCGCTCTGGTCGTTGGTGAAGAAGTACTGGCGGCTGCGGGTGTTCCAGTCGGTGCCGAGGATCACCGCGCCGCCGACGTTCAGCGGGATGCGGTAGTCGGCGCCAAGCACGGCCGAGACGTTGGGTGCGCGGACGAAGTTGTTGCCGGAATAGTCGTCCTTGCCCGAGGTGTAGTCGGTGAACTCGGTGTGCAAGAGGCCCAGGCCGAAGTTGACGTGGAGGTTCTGCAGCGGGATGGCTTCCAGTTCGAACTCGGCGCCGTAGGCCTCGCCCTGGGCGCCGTTGGCCAGGCGCGAGACGGTCTGGTTGTTCACCGCGGTGACGATGTTGAGCTGGATGTCCTCGTAGTCGTAGTAGAACAGGCTGGTATTGGCGTTCAGGCGGCCATCGAACCATTCCGACTTCAGGCCCAGCTCGTAGGAGGTGAGGTATTCCGGGTCCACCGTGGCGACGGTGGCCTGGCTGGTCACGCCGGTGTTGTAGCCGCCGGAGCGGAAGCCACGGGCATAGCGGAAGTAGGCCCGGGCGTTATCGGAAATGCGGTACTCCGGGGTCAGGTCCCAGCTGTAGTCGCTCCAGGTGTTGCTCTCGTCCTGGCTGGCGTTGGCGACCAGTTGCGAGAGGACGTTGTCCTGCTTCCACCAGTCGCCATCGCCGAACACCGCGGGGCCTCGGTTCTGCAGGCGCAGCAGGTCGATGTCCTTGGTCTCGCGGGTCCAGCGCAGGCCGGCGGTGAGGCTGAAGTCATCGGTGAAGTTGTAGGTGGTGCTGCCGAAGACGGCGTAGCTCTCGGTCTGCTGGTCGTAGCTGACGTTGTTGTAGGAGCGCGGGATGTACGGGTTGGTCAGCGCCGCGTTGACACTTTCCGCCTGCAGGTCCTCGTTGAAGTAGTGGAAGCCCAGCACCCAGTTCAGCCGGTCGGTGCGCGGCGAGGCCAGGCGAAACTCCTGGGAGTACTGCTGGCTGTCGGCGTAGCCGTAGCTGCGCTGCAGTTCCAGCGGGGTGTTGTCGCTGTCGGTCCAGCCGTCGCGGGTGAAGTGCTCGAAGGCGGTGATGGAGGTCAGCTCCAGGTCGCCCAGTTGCCAGACCAGGTTGAGGTTGCTGCCCAACTGGTCGATCTCGGCCTGGTACTTGGCGTTGAAGTTGGCCTTGCCCAGCTTCGGGTCAATGGAATAGCCGAACTGGTTGGTGCCGTTGGGCCGGGTGCCGTAGCTGACGGTGTTGTAGCTGGCGGTGTCGTGGTAGCTGCGGGCGTGCAGGTTGAGGTTGGCGTCGAGGTCATCGTTGATCCTCGCGGCGAACTGCAGGCGCACGGCGTCGTCTTCCAGCGCGCCCTGGTCGTCGTTGTCGTTGATGTTCTCGGTGTAGCCGTCGCGGCCCTGGTGATGGAAGGACAGGCGCCCAGCCAGCTTGTCGTCCACCAGCGCGTCGCTCACCGCGCCCTCGACGATGCGGTTGGCGTAATTGCCCATGTCGACCTTGAAATAGCCCTCGGGGCTGAAGGTCGGCTTGCGCGAGATGAAATTGATCGCGCCGCCCGTGGTGTTCTTGCCCCACAGCGTGCCTTGCGGACCGCGCAGCACCTCCACGCGCTCCTGGTCGAACAGCGGGAAGCCGGTGGCGCTGATGTTGGCGATGTACACGTCGTCGACGTAGATGCCGATCGGGCTGACGGTGTTGGCGCCCTGGTCGCCGGTGCCCAGGCCGCGAATCCACCAGCGCGGACGGCCGTGGCCGTCGGTGGTGCCCGCCGAGGCGTTGGGCGTGTAGCGGGTCACTTCATTGGCCGATTGCAACGAGGCGTCGCGGATCTTCTCGCCGCTGAGCACGGTGATCGGCGCCGGCACTTCCTGCACCGACTCTTCGCGCTTCTGCGCGGTCACCACCACCTTGCCCAGGGTGGGCGCGGCGCTGGTGTCGTTGTTCTGCTGGGTGTCGCTGTCGTCCGCCGCGGCGTTCTGGCTGGCGAGTCCCCCCAGACTCAGGACGATGGCGAGGGAAAGGGTACTGCGTTTGAACATGGTGTCCCCAAGGGGCGGCGAAAGGACGGCCGGCTCTGTGGTGCTCGGTCGTCGCCGCAAGGCATCTAGCTGTTATTGCGTTGCTCTTGTGCTGGCTCACGCGTGATAAGGCCGGTTGGCTTGCAGGGGCTATCGCAACATCCGTACCGCTTTTGGGTTTGATCTCAATGTGTTGATCTATAAGGGAATTTCTTAGGTCTTGTGGATTCTGTGCTGCTGGGGAAGCAGCCCGTGCTGGCGTGTCGCTGCCTGGGCAGCAGCGCGGCAGCAAGGGAAAGGCCCTGCGCGGAACGCGCAGGGCGGTGGCTCAGATGACCTCGCTTTCCCGCAGGCTCTGCGGACTCTCCAGCGTGATCCGGGCGATCTCGTCCTTGCGCAGGAAGGCGACGCCCGGATGGCGCTTCGCGTACTCCAGGAAGGCGTCCCAGGCGCGAACCATCTGTGGCGTACCGCTGATGCGGTCATGGGCGCTGAGGGACATCATCCGCCGCCGGCTGGCGGCTTCCTGGTAGAGCTGATCGAATTCCAGCTTGATCTGTTCGAGGAACTGGCTGGGCGAGTAGTTGCGCCCCTCCACCAGCAGGATGTCGTTGTTGCGCAGGGTGTAGGGCACCACCGCGAAGTCCCGGCCGTTCACGGGCTCGATGAATGGCTCGTCGCGGCTGAGGTCGTCGATGTGGTAGCGGTAACCCAGCTCCTGCAGCAGCGACAGGGTATTGGGCCCGCGTCGCAGCCAGTTGCAGTTGTAGCCCTGGGGGCGCTGGCCGGTGACTTCCTCCACCATGTCGCGGGCGGCGATGAGGAAGGCGCGCTCCTCGTCGCGGCTCATCGCGTACTGGGAGCTCCAGCGCGGACCGTGGGCGGCGGCCTCGTGCCCGCGCCGGACGATTTCCCGCGCCAGGTCGGGGCTGTGTCGGACGGCTTCGCCGATCATGTGCGAGGTCACCTTGATCCCGTGGCGGTCCCAGAGGTCGAGCATCCGTGGGATGCCTTCGCGGTAGCCATAGGCGAACCAGCTGTTGGCGGCGGCGTCGGCGGGTACGCTGTCGGGGAAGTCCACGCGGGGGAACGGGCTGTCGGTGCCCTTGAGCGGCTGGCCACCCGCTTCGAACTGCATGGAGATGGAGATGACCAGGCGGATGCCGCCGGGCCAGAAGCGTGCGCTGGCGGTGGCTTTGCTGCTCCGGGGTGGCGTCGCCGCGCCGGCCGAGCCTGCGCCCAGTGCCATGCCGGCGGCGATGACGCCGACGCCGGCGCCGACCTGGGTGATGAAGCTTCGGCGGCCGAGGCCATTGTGCTCGGTGCTCATCCTGGCCTCCGTCAGTTCGACACCACGCCGAGCTGGCGCAGCAGGCTGAGGTTGTCTTCGATGTGCCAGTTGTCGGTGATGCGGCCGTCGGCGATGCGATAGATGTCGGTGGCGATGAAGTCCACGGCCTGTCCCGCACCCTGGTGGCCAAGGAAGGGGCCGGTGAAGCGTCCGCTGAAGCGCAGGTGCAGGACCACGCGATCGCCCGTCACCAGCATCTGCTCGATACGGCAGTGCAGGTCGGGGATCGCGGCTTTCATCATGGCCGAGGCCTTCAGCGGTCCCTCGATACCTTGTGGCCGACCGGCGGGCAGGGTGCGGTCGGTGAAGCTCTCGGCCAACGCCTGACGAGCGAGTGCAGGGTCGCCGCTGTCCCAGAACGTGGCGTAGCGGCGTGCGGCGAGGATCTGCGCATCGAGCCGGGGCTTGGGCAGTGATGCGTCGGCAATCAGTTGCCCGGGCTCCAGCAGGGGAGGGCTGGCGGCGATGGCCGAGCCGGCGGCGAACAAGGCCAGGGTGGCAAGCAGGGGGCGAAGATGAGGCATGGCGAACTCCGGTCAGGGCGCTTCGAGGCGCGGTAGCCGTCATTCTCTGTTGCGGGTTTCGATGGAAATACGCTAGATACGTCGATGCATTCTTTCTGTTTCGTGAAGAGTTGGTCGAATGATCGATAACCTCGTCAATCTCGTGGCCTTCGACCGTATCGTCAGCGCCGGCAGCTTGTCCGCCGCGGCGCGCGAGCTGGATGTGTCCCTGGCGGTGATCAGCAAGCGCCTGGCTCACCTGGAAGGCAGCCTGGGTGTGCGCCTGTTGCAGCGCACCACCCGGAGACAGGCGTTGACCGAGGAGGGGGCGCTGTTCCATGCCCAGGTACTGCGTATCCTGGCGGAGGTGGATGCGGCGAACGCACTGATCTCGCGCCGGCGCGAGAGCATCGATGGCCTGTTGCGCCTGACCGCGCCGATCGACTTCGGTCGCCGTTGGATCGCCCCGCTGCTGGCGCGATTCCAGCAGCTTCATCCGCAACTGTCGGTGCAGCTGGAACTGAGCGACAGCCTGATCGACCTGCTCGAAGGCGGGCTGGACATGGCCGTGCGGGTCGGTGCGCTGGAGGACTCGTCGCTCATCGCGCGGCCACTGGCGGACAACTACCGTGTACTGTGCGCGGCGCCTGCGTACCTGGAGACGCATGGCGAACCGGCGCATCCGGCCGAGCTGCTGCGCCATCGCTGTATCGTCAATGGCGAACAGCCCCGCAGCGAGTGGCGATTCGTTGCCGCCGATGGTGAGCGCATCGCCGTGCGGGTGCAGGCCAGCCTGTTGAGCAATGACGGCGGTGCCGTGCATGCGTGGCTGCTCGCCGCTGGCGGCATCGCCTTGAAATCGATCTGGGACGTGGGCGAGGACATCGCCGCCGGCCGCTTGCGACGGGTGTTGCCGGATTACCGCGTGCCCAGCGCGCCGCTGCATGCACTCTACCCCCATGCCCGGCATGTACCGCCCAGGGTTCGTGCGTTCATCGAATTTCTTCGCGAGCAGTTGGGCGAGAGGCCGGAACTTTCGTCGTAACAGCTCTGGGGCGGGCTTGCTGCTGGTAAAGTGAGTTCTCGCACAACCTGGAGTTGGCAATGAATACCCTCCTGCCGGAACGCCCCCTGCAACGCTTCCCGCGCAATCTGCGTGGACGCGATTTCGTGGTGGGGGATGTGCACGGCCATTTCGAACTGCTCGAACGCCTGCTGGAACGGGTGGCGTTCGATAGCGCCGCTGACCGTCTGTTTGCCGCCGGCGACCTGGTGGACCGCGGACCTTATTCGCCGCGTGTGCTGGAGTGGCTGGAGCACTCCTGGTTCGCCTCGGTACGCGGTAACCATGAGCAACTGGTGATCGACTCGGTGCTGGCTGGCGATGACCGCGACCTGCACTACCGCAACGGCGGCGTGTGGCTCTACGCCTTGCCGCAGGATGAACGCAAGCGCATCGCCCGGCGCCTGCAGCGCCTGCCGTTGGTCATCGAGGTGGAAGTCGCGGAGGGTCGGCGCGTCGGCATCGTCCACGCCGAACCGCCGATCTCACCCGCTTTCCCGGATTGGGACAGCGGCATGGCCGCCCTGGCCGGGGAGCTGGGCAGCGCCGCCCGGCGTAGCGCGGCGGCATTGGCGATGTGGGCGCGCACCCGCATCGAGGGCGAGGACGATACGCCGGTGCCTGGCCTGGAGCGTCTGTATGTCGGCCACACGGCGCAGACCCGGGTACGTCGACTGGGCAACACGCACTACATCGACACCGGCAGCGGCTACGCCGACGGCGTCCTGAGCCTGGTGGACATGCACTGCGGGAAGGTGGAGACGGCGACCTCGCGCTGAGCGGCCGCCGGCATCCGTTCACTCGCCGCGGATGTACTGCTCCAGCTGGCGGATCAGGTCGGCCTGTTCGGCGATGGCCGCCTTCACCAGGTCGCCGATGGACAGCAGGCCCAGCAGCTCCCCGTTCTCGACCACCGGCAGGTGGCGCAGGTGGCGCTCGGTCATGATGCTCATGCACTTGTCGATGTTCAGGTGGGTTTCCACGGTGATTACCGGCGCGGTCATCACCTCGCGAACCGGCGTGTCCTCCGAGTTACGCCCCTTCAGCGCCAGGCGCCGGGCGTAGTCGCGCTCGCTGAAGAAGCCGACCACCTGGTTGGCCTCCACCACCGGCAAGCCGCCGAGGTTCTTGTCCGCCATCAGGCGCAATGCGTCGATCACCAGTGCGTCCGGGCCAATGGTGTAAACCTGCTGGTCCGCCTTGGCGTTCAACAGCTGAGCCACATTCTTCATTCCTGCCCCCTTTCGTCGTCTCACGGCGCGATGCCCGAGGTTCATAGAGAATCGTGGACAGATGGCGATCCGGCAAGGTCGGAAAGCGGCGCGGACACCATTGAAAGCGTCAAGCTCCGCCCGCGCGATTTATACTGTCCTTCCCCTCCTGCTTTCTGATCGGCCATGACTGACGACGACCGCGACCTCCCCGAGCCCGAACATGACCACCTGCTCGATCTCGACGACGACCTCGACAGCCTGCTGGACGCGGACGCGGCGTACTTCGACGACCATCCGGATGACGATGAGCCGGAGGAATACCAGTCGGGTCTGGACGATGAGGACGATTGGCCGGAGGACTGATTCCAGACGGCTTCTTTGCGTCATGAAGTGCTGGCAGAATGCCCCAGATCAGAAGAGGGACCACCATGCGCTACCTCCCCATCATCCTGAGCCTCGCCCTGCTGGGCGGCTGCTCCTCCTCGGTCCGCACTGACGAGCGCGGCGCCCCGATTTCCCTGTACCGCGATACCCGCCATAGCCTGGTGGTGAACTTCCAGCCGGATGCCCAGGTGGCGGCCAACCCGCGCTGGCGCACGCTCATGAGCAACTGGCGAGAGGCCCTGCGCGAAGAGGCGGATTCGGCGGACTATCAGCTGTCGGTCCAGGACGGCGAGCCGCGCGCCACGCAAACCCTGTCCACCCTGGTGGTGATCGAGGTTGGCGCCGGCCATAGCGCCAACAACCGCCCGCGCGCTGAAGATGGCGAGTGGATCACCTCCACCGTGCGCTACCACGACGGTCTCACCGGCCAACTGCTCGCTTCGCGCCGCTATGACAGCGAGGCCGAGTCCACCGGCGACCTGTTCTCCTCGATGGGGGCGGCGCAACTGAATGCTGTGTCCGAGCAGATCGTCGAGGAAATCACCGGCGCACTGCTGGTCGCCCGTCCTTCCCGCCCGCTGCCGTCGCCCACGACTCCCGCAGCCCCGGTACCTCCGCAACGGAGCGTCCCCGCTCCGGTCTCCCCGACAGCGGTCGAAACCGTCGCCCACGCCGCCCCACCGCGAAGCCAGGAGCAGCAGATCCTCGACCTGCAGCAGCGCAACCTGCCTTACGAGGAATACCGGGACGAGTACCGGCGGATCATGGGGCGCTGACGGCAGCGTCGCGCCCCTGCGCCGTAGTTCGAGCGTTCGGGGCTACCAGAACCAGCCGTCGTCCGACAGCTCCTGTTGGCAGCTCTTGTACTGGGCGCTGTATAGCGAGGCGCGCGCCTGGACCTTCTGCGACACGTTCTTCAGCCACGGCTTGGCGTCGTAACTGCGATTGCGATAGCCGCCCCAACCCTCGTGGTAGTTCAGGTACTGGGCATAGGCGTCCCACTTGGAGACGCGGTTGACGCTGTAGGTCTTCTGCATGTACCAGCCCATGAAGTCCAGCGCGTCGGCGAAGTCGTCGCGGTCGGCGCCCCAGTCCCCGGCATCCTTCTTGTAGTCCGCCCAGGTCTCGTCCTTGGCTTGGGCGTAACCGTAGGCGGAGCTGACCCGGCCCCAGGGAATGAAACCGAGGAAGTAATAGCGGGGCGGCAAGGCGTCGTGCTTGAAGGAGGACTCCTGGTACATCATCGCCATCGGCACCTGGATCGGCGCTCCCCAGCGCTTCTGCATCTTCAGCGCCGCCTCGTGCCATTTCGGCTTTTCGCGGAAGATTTCGCAGAGGTTGTCGGGATTGGCAGGCGGCTTGGTGGCGCAACCGGCAAGGGCCAGGAGCAGGGCTGGCATCAGGAGCCGAAGCATTGGCGGTTTATCCTTTTCGCGCACGATGGCGGAGGCTTATACAGCCTTTGCTGGCGAAGATGAATCGTATGGCGTCGAGGGTTTCCTGGCCCCGACGGCAGCCGGCAGGCGTGGTCTGCGCGGCTGCTCGCCAGAAACGGAAAAGCCCGCTCGGCGCGGGCTTTTCAGGCGGTTCTGCAGATTGCCTGAGGCACTCTCGAAACAGGTAGATGGTGCACCAGGCGGGATTCGAACCCACGACCCCTGCGTTCGAAGTCCTAAAAGTCACCCTTTACGGCCAAGACGTTAGCCTGTAATAGCTGAAAAATCAAAGAGTTGCTTTAGCCACCCTAAGCGTGTCTTCGCCAGGTTAAGCGCCCCGAGTGTGGCAAAATTATGGCAATGAATCGGAACTCCTACTCTGCTCCGGAGCCTCAACCGATCAGGCGCCCCAGCCGTTATATCCGCCATTGGCCAGGGGAAAACCTGGCTGGCCACTTCTGTTGAAAAAGCCCCGTCGCGATTCAATCTTCGGATCGGATGGAGGATCGAGCTAGATCGCCCCACCTACGCCCTTAAACTTCTCAACAAAAACAGCGATTTTTTGGAAGACGCTTTGCTTTTTAGACAGAAATTGGGGATTCAACGGGCTCATCTTGGGCAGAATGGAGTTCAGCTCGGTTCCGGCGTCGCTGGCATATTCCCGCCGCAACGAAGTCGTGATGTAGCGCCTGGCAGCCTCTGCATTGAGGCTCTCCGTGTCGATCAGCTCCTCGGCTTCCTGCCGCAACACAGCTTGGGCATAGGCATAGAACGCCTCGATCACACTGGTCGCATCGTCGATCTGGTCAAGGTCGGTTTGATTGATGAAATCGACCACCAGGCTTTCCTTCGCACGATTACCCAAGCTGGCTCGAATGATTCGGCGCATTTCCTCGACCAGCTCAACCTTGCTCTTGGTTTTCTTGTTGTGCTCGAAGAGCAGCTCCAGGATGTAATCCAGATTAATTTCCTGGGATTTGAGTAGATCCACCTCAAAGACCACGTCATCCCAGTCGATGGTGGAATTTTCCTTCTCGGCGCCCGTTCTTTCACGACGCAACCAATCCCGCACATCGTTATAGGTCGAACGGTAATCCTGAATCTTGCGCTCTGCCGGCATCGTGATCGCTTGCAGGGCGGCGAGGCCTTCATCACTTAGATAGTGCCGGGCCTTGAACGCCTCGACCGCCGCCGAGTCGTTCATGTCCAGGCTCTGCAAGGCCTTCAGGCTGGCGAACTCATCGTAGTTCTGCAACACGTTCTCAACGCGCAAATACTCGCCAAAGAGCTTGGCAAAGGCCTTTTTGTCGGACTCTTTTTCAATCGCCGTCGGATCGGGAAAACGCTGTTCCAGCTCGGCCACCACATCGACGAAACCACGCCGCGCCTCACCCGTCAGCACATCGGTAAAGCCCTCCATGTATTCCTTGTAGCTCTTCTCCAGCACCACCTTGCGGGTATTGCTGTTGCCGAACAAGGTGATGGCGTCGATGGTGGCCTGCTCCAGATCGCGGAAGGTCACGATGTTGCCGAAGGTCTTGGACGCATCAAAAATGCGGTTGGTGCGCGAGTAAGCCTGAATCAGGCCGTGGTAACGCAGGTTCTTGTCGACGAACAAGGTATTGAGCGTGGGTGCATCGAAGCCGGTGAGGAACATGCCCACCACGATCAGCAGATCGATCTCCCTGGCTTTGACCTGCTTGGCCAGGTCGCGGTAGTAATTCTGAAAGCCCTTGCTGTCCACACTGAAGTTGGTTTTGAACAGCGCGTTGTAATCGGCAATGGCCGCGTTCAGGCACTCTTTGGCGCTGTTGTTGCTCATCGCGGAAACATCGAAGCTTTCGTCCTCGATCTCACCGACCGCGCTCTGCTCCTCATTGGCCGCGAAGGAGAAGATCGTGGCCACCCGCAATGGCTTGTCACTGCCCTCTTGCAACGCTTTGAACGACTCATAGTAGAGCTTGGCCGCTTCCACGCTGCTGACCGCGAACATGGCGTTGAAGCCCTTGCCGCCCGCTTGCAGGCGATGGGTTTTCTGCCGGAAGGTGTTGAGGATGTACTGCGTGATCTCGCGGATACGCTCAGGGTGCAACAAGGCCTGCCGGTTTTCCGCTGCACTGAGCTTGGCTTCGTCCTGCTCGGTTTCGATGGCCTTGAACTGTGGCCGCACATCGTTGTAATCGACCTTGAACTTGAGCACCTTCTCATCACGAATTGCATCTGTGATCACGTATGAATGCAGCTCAAGGCCAAACACACTGGCCGTATCTTCGGCCCCCAACGCATTGTGGCCTGCGAAGATCGGTGTGCCAGTAAAGCCGAACTGATAGAACTGCTTGAAGCGCTTCTTCAGGTTCTTCTGCGCTTCGCCGAACTGGCTGCGATGGCACTCATCGAAGATGAACACCACCTGCTTGCCGTAAATGGGCAGGTCGGGTTCGCTCTTCATCAGGTTATTGAGCTTCTGGATGGTGGTGACGACGATTCTGTTGTCGTCCTTGTCCAGGTTGCGCTTGAGCCCAGCCGTGCTATCCGAGCCATTCACGCTTTCCGGGGAGAAGCGTTGGTACTCCTTCATGGTCTGGTAATCCAGATCCTTGCGATCCACCACGAAGAACACCTTGTCGATAAACGGCAACTCGGTGGCTAAGCGGGCGGCCTTGAAACTGGTCAGCGTCTTGCCGGAGCCCGTGGTGTGCCAGATGAAACCACCGCCCTCGCGAGTACTCCCCTTATTGGCCTGATACGCGCAGTGAATCTTGCGCAGAATGCGCTCCGTGGCGGCGATCTGGTATGGGCGCATGACCAGCAGCGTGTTGCTGGTATCGAAGACTGAGTAGCGCAGCAGCACCTTCAACAGCGTGTCTTTCTGGAAGAAGGTGGCGGTGAAGTCCTTCAGATCCTTGATCAGGCTGTTATCGGCTTTCGCCCAGTTCATGGTGAAGTCGAAGCTGTGCTTGTTGCGCTGCGTGGTATTGGCAAAGTAACGCGTGTCGGTGCCGTTGGAGATGACGAACAGTTGCAGGAACTTGAACAGGGAATGTTCGCTGTTGAAGCTCTCCTTGCTGTAGCGATGCACCTGGTTGAACGCCTCGCGAATCGCCACGCCACGCTTCTTCAACTCCACCTGCACCAGGGGCAAGCCATTGACCAGAATCGTCACGTCGTAGCGGTTGGCATGGCTGCCTTTCTGCTCGAACTGCTTGATCACCTGCAGCTTGTTGCGTTGGACGATCTTCTTGTCCAGCAGATAAATGTTCTGGATGCGCCCATCGTCAAAGACGAAGTCGTGGATGTAGTCGTCGTGAATCTTGCGGGTTTTCTCGACGATGCCGTCGCTAGGCTTGTTCAACCAGTTTTCAACGAAACGATCCCACTCATCCTCGGAAAACTGCACGTCGTTGAGGGTTTGTAGCTGCGCACGCACATTGGCCAGCAAGGCATCGTGGGTGGTCAGACCAGGCGCATACTGATAACCCTGCATCTGCAAGTCATCGATGAACTCGCGCTCCAGATCGCCTTCGCTCTGGTAGCCCTCGGCAACCTGCACGGCCTTGATGTACTGCTCCAGAACGATGAAGTTGTTTAATTCAGCGATGGCTGCGTAGTCGCTCATTCTTGCAGGTCCCTTTTTTGCAGCAGCTTCTTCACCTCACGGTCGAAGTCGGATTCGATGCGCTGCTGCTTGTTGAATTTTTCATACTCGGCGAACGCCTTCTGCTCCGCCTGCTGCCGCGATACCGTGCCGTAACCTTCGAGAATGCGGTATTCATTGAAGGCCAGAAACTTGTTCACGCTTTCAGCAAAGCTCTCCATCGTGAACGTGTTGCGGCGCTCGATGATGCCCTCGATGTAGTCGAAAAACGCTGAAACGGCGCGTTCCAGCTTCTTGATATCCGCCTCGCTCAAGTAGTTCTTCGCCACCGCCGCATCCGACTTCAACACGCGGCCATCTGGCGCATTCTTGTAGGTGCTCATGCCCATCAAGGGTTTACTGGCATCGGCGTGCAAAGCGATGATTTCGGCAGCCGTGTGGCCGGTTATCGCGAAGTGAAACTTGTCCTGCACATGGGCGTAGAACAACCGAGTGGTTTCGGATCTCGGGTCGTAATCGATGCTGCACTCGGCGAAAATATCGGTGATCTGCTGATAAACACGTCGCTCGCTGGCACGAATGGAACGCACCCGCTCCAGCAGCTCACGAAAGTAATCCTTGCCGAAGTAGCGGCCATTCTTCAGCCGCTCATCATCCATGGCAAAGCCCTTGATGATGTATTCCTTGATCAAGGCCGTGGCCCAGATGCGAAATTGCGTCGCCTGTGCTGAATTGACCCGATAGCCGACCGAGATCACCGCATCCAGGTTGTAGTACTTCACCTGCTGGGTTTGCGTCAGCCCTGCCATTGCGCCGTGTTCAGTGGTTGTTTCCAAAATGGAAACAACCACCTCTTCCTCCAGTTCGCCGCTGTCGAAAATATTCTTCAGGTGCTTGGAAATCGCCGGTACGCCCACACCGAACAGCTCGGCCATGCGCTTCTGCGTCAGCCATATGCTCTCATTGCTGAGCAGCACCTCTACCTTGATCGTGCCATTGGGCGCGGTGTAGAGCAGAAACTCGGTGGTTTGGTCGCGCAATGTCAGGTTGTGCTTGGGCATCGTCGTTTTCTCGTGTCATACCAGCAATGTGTGCACATACACCCAAACGTATTCGTGTAACTTGATGGTTACCGGTGGCCACTAGTAATCACTGAAGCCATATTTTGGATGCTTCATGAGGAAAGCGTGCCAGTCAAAACAATGGCTTATCAACTATTCTCCTGCTGCCAGTAGCCATAGGAATTCAGCTTTTCAAGTAGTAAGCGAACCATCTCCTTTTCGGGCGCGGTCGGCTCAGCGATTTCTTCGTTAGACAAAGTGTTATGAGGATAGAAATTCATTACGCGAGCGGCGTAAGCTTTTTTATCCTCCGGCAACAGCTCAGACCATCTTTGGTATCCAAGAAAATTAGCGGTCTTCTCATAAAGATTACGTAGCAGCGCAAAATGATAGCGCTGCACGTTATTGGAAGCGACTGCCTGCTCAATGAGCGATTTAATATGCAGATGGTAAGAGAAGCTCTTGTTAGAGTCGCCCTTCTTTTCCTCGCACACAAATGTGCCATCATCCAGCTGGCTGAGAATATAACCGTTCTTGGCACCTACCTCGTTATACAGCACGTTATAAAAAATCGCGCTGTGCGTGGATACGACGAACTTCACGTTCGACTCACTCGAATTGATCAGCTGCCCCAGATTTACCGCCAATTGAATAAGGTGATTTTCATCCAGCGAGCTAACCGGGTCGTCAATGAATACGTATTCTAGCTGGTTAAACTGGTCAGTTTCGCGATCAGCCGGCTCAGCGACACTGAGTACGGCAATCACCTGCTCAAGCAGGGTGTAGAAAATACTCCAGATAAAATTACTTTCTTCGCCCTTTGAGATTTTTAGATTGCCCGACCGCTCATCATCGTTACCACGCTCCAGAGAAAAAGTTACCTCGGAGAAGGCTTTGGCAACGACTTCCCCTGTCTGTTCGTCTTTTTGCTCTGCATTGAACCGAGGCGTGAGCTTGTCGTTAGTATAACGCTGGAAGGTAGTAATGACATTCTGATCCTGACCTTGATCCAACAATATCCAATCAGTAAAAGTATTGGGTTGGATTTTCAGTTTGGGCTCGGCGTCGCCGCTCAGGTCGTTATCCCAATAGAACAGGTCTTCGGTAAAAGCGCTGTAATAGAGAATCTTGTTGCGCGACAGCCCAGGCTGGTCGGCCTTATCACTGACTTCGTCAGCATCTACTTTTGGCGCAATTAGGCGTTTGAACTCCCGCGACAAGCGCGTTTTACCGGTGCCATTGAAGGCGTAGACCAACTGCACCTTCTTCGGGCTTTTCTGCAGACCTTCGGCTATTTCCCTTAGCGTCTTACCCATATTACGCCGCTACCTCTTCTGGCTTGGGGAAACTCAACAGTACGTCACGATAATGCTCGTATTGCTTCTGACGGAGTTCGATCTCGCGGGGCAGGTCTTCGCTGATGGAGTGGCTCAGCGCCTCAAATTTATCGAGAATCGAAACGATACGAGCCTGCTCCGCAAGGGACTTATCAGGGTCGTTTGGGAAAGGAACAGGAATGCGCACTTCTTTTTTCATACTTTCAATCAGCAGGCGCTTAACCTTGCCGCTAGAAACATGCTTCGTCTTCTGAGAATTAAACGAAGCTGTCTGCATCACGTAAGCAATATACTTGGGATTCATTGAGTGCCGGAAGGCATAACTATCGTCATGAATAGCCACTTTATGGCCACCAAGCCAAGCGACAGCCTTCCCCACATCTTCAACTGTTTCACCAACACCAGCTATGACAACATCACCCGGCTCTGCATAGCGCAGCAACCCCGCCATATCCTTTCTAACCTTAGAATAGGCTTGCGTCGTAGAAACGCCGTAACGCGTATATATCTCACCGTAATGAATAACGCTAATGCCATCTTCTACATAATCAGCCTTGGTAAAACGCTTGCCACGAATAAAATCGCCAACCGCCCCCAGCGCCGTCCACTCAACATTCCCCTCATCAAAACTTAACAACTGGTCGCGGTAGTAGTTGTATTGTTTTTTACGGACCGTCAGCTCGGCGGTCAGTTCGGCGGTCAGTTCGGCGGTCAGCTCGGTAAAGGCGTCTAGCATGCGGACGATTTCGGCTTGAATTTCAAGTGATTTTTTAGGAGTTTCCGGGCATGGAACAGGAATTAGAATGTTATTCAATATGGCCTGAGTCAGGCTCGGCCTTCCAGACCCAGTATCGAGCGACATCAAATCAATCGTTTTAATGAAATGGTATAAATACTTGGGCATAACCTTGGATACATTGATATCCGTGTAATAAATGGTGTCCACATTCCAAAATGGGGAGTCAACATAAAATATATTGGTAATAGAGCCCTTGCGAGGTATCAATACAGTTGGCTTGTCATATGAATATGTATCGACATAACCCATGACTCCACCTGAACCATAAACCGGCACGTCACCAGTATTTAAGCCCTTCCAGTCTTTACCGTGTTTTATTTTGGCAATCTGCTCCAGAGGCAGCCATTGCACTGCGGCTCCATCGAGCAGCTTTTCCAAAAAATCCATACCGCTCACGCCTCCTCACCCTCAATCTCAGCCACGATTGCATCAATCTCCGTTCGCAGTTGATCGATCCTGGCAACGGTGGTTTTCAGGTCGGCATTGAGCTGGGCGATATTCACCGCCTCTCGATTGTCCTTGGCTTCCACATAGCTGCTGACGGACAGGTTGTAATCGTTGGCGGCGATGCGTGCCAAAGAAATGGATTGGGCGAAGTGTTCGACGTTCGCCTTGCTGTCGAACGCCTGCATGATCGCCTTGATATGCGCGTCTTCCAGCAGGTTGTTGTTGACGCCCTTCTTGCACAAGCCGCTGGCGTCGATGAACTGGGTGGTGGTGTCTGGCTTGTTTTTCGCCAGCACCAGAATGGTCACGGCGATGGTGGTGCCGAAGAACAGGTTAGGTGCTAGCGCGATCACGCTTTCCACATAGTTGTTGTCCACCAGGTATTGGCGGATCTTCTGCTCGGCACCACCCCGGTAGAAGATGCCAGGGAAGCAGACGATGGCAGCGCGCCCCTTACTGGATAGGTAACTGAGCGCATGCAGCACGAAGGCGAAGTCGGCCTTGGACTTGGGCGCCAGCACACCGGCTGGGGCGAAGCGATCATCATTGATCAGGGTGGGGTCATCCGCGCCCTTCCACTTCACCGAGTACGGCGGGTTGGAGACGATGGCATCGAAGGGTTTGTCGTCGCCAAAGTGCGGCTCGATCAGGGTGTCGCCAAGCTGGATGTTGAATTTGTCGTAGTTGACGTTGTGCAGGAACATGTTCATCCGCGCCAGGTTGTACGTGGTGTGGTTGAGTTCCTGGCCGAAAAAACCCTCTTCGACGATATGGGCGTCGAAGTGCTTCTTGGCTTGCAGCAGCAGCGAGCCGGAGCCGCAGGCCGGGTCGTAGATCTTATTGATGCGAGTTTGCTTGTGCATGGCAAGCTGAGCAATCAGCTTGGAAACCTGCTGCGGTGTAAAGAACTCGCCGCCGGATTTACCGGCGTTGGCGGCGTAGTTGGAGATGAGAAATTCGTAGGCGTCACCAAACAGGTCGATATGGCTTTCATCGAAGGTGCCAAAGTCCAGTTTTGCCACCCCTCTGAGCACGTCTGCCAAGCGTGCATTCTTTTCCTTGACGGTATTGCCCAGGCGGTTGCTGGTGGTGTCGAAGTCAGCGAACAGCCCCTTGATATCGCGCTCAGAGGGATAGCCACTGGCGGAGGCCTCGATGTCTTTGAAGATCTTGGCCAGGTCGGTGTTCAGGCTGACATTGTCGTGAGCACTGGCCGCCATGTTGACAAATAGCTGACTGGGATAGATGAAGTAGCCCTTGGTCTTGATGGCGTCGTCTTTGGCGCGCGCGATATTTTCGTCGTCATCATCCATGGCGGCGTAATTGAGCGACTCATCACCGCCACTCATGTAATCAGAGAAGTTTTCGCTGATGAAGCGGTAGAACAGGGTGCCGAGCACGTATTGCTTGAAATCCCAGCCGTCGACTGCGCCCCGCACATCGTTGGCGATGGCCCAGATCTGGCGTTGCAAGGCGGCACGTTGTTGGATGCTTGTCACACGGTTTTCCTGTTCAGTTCGGCCTATTTGGCCACTTCATTGCATGATGCAATGATTTGGGCGATGCGTGGGGGTTCTCGGCTGGCTCTCTGCTTCGGCGCTGCCCGCGCGCATCCATTCGTCGATCTTGGAAAGCTGGAATTTTCACAGCAGCCCGATTTGTATGCGGCAAGCGCTTTGTGCACCCGTCAGCGGTGAAAAAGTCCCTGCGCTGCGCTCGGAGGCTGGGTAAAAATCGGTTACGGCCCAAGGCCCAGCTCTCATGGCGTTTGTGTTCGATGACGTCACAAGTCTGCCAGGCGGTCTCGCCAGCGGCCATCTTCAAATCCCCATTCGTTTGATTGAGCTTTGGGGGGCTGCCGTCCCACAACATAAAAAGGGTGCAGTTTACCGCGTCATCACCCATTCCTTATGGCTGCCCCCACTGCGGCAGCCGTTCCTAATATTTGTTTTACCGATAGCGGTACCCGATGGTGAAGTAAGGTAAGCCGCCTGCTCCGTCCCGGCGCCTTGGCAGAGCTCCTAGCTTTCTTCGTCGGAAGCCAAGCGGCGGGAACGCTCGCCGTTGCAGCTGGGCTGGCTGAGACCATCCGCACGGCGTTGTCGGCCAAGTTAATGCCCCACTCGCGACGAGCGATCTCAAGCATGCATTGAAACAGTGCTAGCTCGCGTTTGACGGTGTTGCCCTGCGAATCTTCAGTCGCTCGTCGCGGTAGGAAACGAAGTCAGAAGGTAAGGGTGGCGACGATGCGGCCGGCCAATGGATACCGCTTGAGGGCTTCAGGCGTTTGATTTCCGAGTAGGCGCCCTTGTGCTTGGAGGGGTGGCCTCGGTGATGTAGCTATTGATTGGGTCGCTGAATAGCGTGTGCTCTGCTTCGACTCGGGAGGCAAAGACGCTGCGGTACATTTCGCTTTCAATCATGCGCGCCCAGGCTTGGGCATCGGCTTTGGTTTCGAAGCTTTTGCGTTGGTCTGGATAGACCTTGCGGAGTATCTGCACTTCCCACTGATACTCGCCGCGATTCCTGATCGTTGCCATTCCTACCATTCCAGCCACATTCAAGTGTGGCAAATTTGTGGCAAAAACGACTTTCAGGACTAGGACAGGTTTCTGTCAGAAGCGCTAACCCTTGAGAACCAAGGGAAAGGAGATGGCGCACCAGGCGGGATTCGAACCCACGACCCCTGCCTTCGGAGGGCAGTACTCTATCCAGCTGAGCTACTGGTGCGTATGCCGCGGTTGGCGCGGCAGGCGGCAATCATACGCATCTCGGGCTTGGGCGTCCAATAGCAGTACGCTCGTTCATGATATCGAACGAAATGCGCCGTCTGTCGGTAGAAATGCTCCGAAAAGGCTCTGCATCCTGATACCTTCGTTGGTTTTGTCGAACAAGCTCTTGCCCTTTGCAGTCAAGGGCCCTAGGATTCGTTTGAGATTTCAAACGCCTCCCCATCACAACAACAGGAGACCGGAGAATTGGCATCACACCAGCCGGCCAACCGCCTGCGGGATGACATTCTTCCGTTGTGCCAACCGCTTGTCTTCAATGACAGCAGGTCCCTGTGCGGCTTCCGTCGATCAGCGTACCGGAAGGTTGTAGGGCAGACGTCTTCTTGGATTCAATCCAGGAATCCGTGCGTGAGCGAACTGGACCAGACCGGGCAATGACCCCGGCCTGAGTTTTTTCGTGTCCGCATGCCGAGCGAACTAAGAGCCGTTCGCCTGGCGTCGCCCCTTGCAGTGGCGACCTTCGCCTCTGGCGCCGATGGTGATCGGCCGGGGCGAATGAACGGCAGAGACTGCGGTCTCTCCATTCCAGACAACAGACGGGCGGGGCTCCAGACAGACCCGCCGTCCACAGGCTTTCCTCGAAAGGAGACAGGTCATGCAACTCAAAGACGCCAAGCTGTTCCGCCAACAGGCTTACATCGACGGTTCCTGGGTCGACGCTGATGGTGGCAAGACCATCAACGTGAACAACCCGGCCACCAACGAAATCATCGGCACCGTGCCGAAGATGGGCGCCGCCGAGACCCGTCGCGCCATCGAAGCCGCCGACAAGGCCCTGCCGGCCTGGCGTGCGCTGACCGCAAAAGAGCGCGCCAACAAGCTGCGCAAGTGGTTCGACCTGATGATCGAGAACCAGGACGACCTGGCTCGCCTGATGACCATCGAGCAGGGCAAGCCGCTGGCCGAAGCCAAGGGCGAGATCGCCTACGCCGCCTCCTTCCTCGAGTGGTTCGGCGAAGAAGCCAAGCGCATCTACGGTGACACCATTCCGGGCCACCAGCCCGACAAGCGCATCATCGTGATCAAGCAGCCGATCGGCGTGACCGCGGCCATCACCCCGTGGAACTTCCCGTCCGCGATGATCACCCGTAAAGCCGGCCCGGCCCTGGCCGCTGGCTGCACCATGGTACTCAAGCCCGCTTCGCAAACCCCGTACTCCGCCCTGGCCCTGGCCGAGCTGGCCGAGCGCGCCGGTATTCCGAAGGGCGTGTTCAGCGTCGTCACCGGCAGCGCCGGCGAAGTCGGCGGTGAGCTGACCAGCAACCCGATCGTGCGCAAGCTGACCTTCACCGGCTCGACCGAAATCGGTCGCCAGCTGATGGCCGAATGCGCCAAGGACATCAAGAAGGTGTCCCTGGAGCTGGGCGGTAACGCTCCCTTCATCGTGTTCGACGATGCCGACCTGGACGCCGCTGTCGAAGGTGCGCTGATCTCCAAGTACCGCAACAACGGCCAGACCTGCGTCTGCGCCAACCGCCTGTACGTACAGGACGGCGTGTACGACGCCTTCGTCGAGAAGCTGAAGGTTGCCGTGGCCAAGCTGAACATCGGCAACGGCCTGGAGCAGGGCATCACCACCGGTCCGCTGATCGATTCCAAGGCAGTTGCCAAGGTCGAGGAGCACATCGCCGACGCCGTTTCCAAAGGCGCCAAGGTCCTCGCCGGCGGCAAGCCGCACGCCCTGGGTGGCACCTTCTTCGAGCCGACCATCCTGGTCGACGTACCGAAGAGCGCCCTGGTGTCCAAGGACGAAACCTTCGGCCCGCTGGCGCCGGTGTTCCGCTTCAAGGACGAGGCTGAAGTCATCGCCATGTCCAACGACACCGAGTTCGGCCTGGCCTCCTACTTCTACGCCCGTGACCTGGCCCGCGTGTTCCGCGTGGCCGAGCAGCTGGAATACGGCATGGTAGGTATCAACACCGGCCTGATCTCCAACGAAGTGTCGCCGTTCGGCGGTATCAAGGCTTCGGGCCTGGGCCGCGAAGGTTCGAAGTACGGTATCGAGGACTACCTCGAGATCAAGTACCTCTGCCTCGGCGGTATCTGATCCGTTTTTCCGTGGGCGCGCGGGTGGCAGGCAAGAGCTGACAGCCACCTTCGCGCCGGCGTTTTCCGGTGGTAGCACCGGACAACCCGTCTGGCGGGCCGTAAGTTCCACGACAGTCGATCATCGTATGCTGTCGTGTGAGGCTTCTCCCCGCTTTCATCCTTTGATCCGGTCGCCCGATGAGCGGCCACTGAGGAAGCTATGAGCAAAACCAACGAATCCCTGCTGCAACGTCGTCAGGCCGCCGTACCGCGCGGTGTAGGCCAGATCCACCCGGTCGTCGCCGAGCGCGCCGAGAACTCCACCGTGTGGGACGTCGAAGGTCGTGAATACATCGACTTCGCCGGCGGCATCGCAGTACTGAACACTGGCCACCTGCACCCGAAAGTGGTTGCCGCCGTTCAGGAACAACTGACCAAGCTGTCCCACACCTGCTTCCAGGTGCTGGCGTACGAGCCCTACATCGAGCTGGCCGAAGAGATCGCCAAGCGCGTTCCGGGCAACTTCCCGAAGAAGACCCTGCTGGTCACCTCCGGCTCCGAAGCCGTTGAGAACGCCGTCAAGATCGCCCGTGCCGCCACCGGCCGCGCTGGCGTGATCGCCTTCACCGGTGCCTACCACGGCCGTACCATGATGACCCTGGGCCTGACCGGCAAGGTCGTTCCGTACTCCGCTGGCATGGGCCTGATGCCGGGCGGCATCTTCCGCGCCCTGGCTCCGTGCGAACTGCACGGCATCAGCGAAGACGAGTCGATCGCCAGCATCGAGCGCATCTTCAAGAACGACGCTCAGCCGCGCGACATCGCTGCCATCATCATCGAGCCGGTTCAGGGCGAGGGTGGCTTCTACGTCAACTCCAAGTCCTTCATGCAGCGCCTGCGCGCCCTGTGCGACGAGCACGGCATCCTGCTGATCGCTGACGAAGTGCAGACTGGCGCTGGCCGTACCGGCACCTTCTTCGCCACCGAGCAGCTGGGTATCGTTCCGGACCTGACCACCTTCGCCAAGTCCGTTGGCGGCGGTTTCCCGATCTCCGGCGTTTCCGGCAAGGCCGAAATCATGGACGCCATCGCTCCCGGCGGCCTGGGCGGCACCTACGCCGGTAGCCCGATCGCCTGCGCCGCGGCCCTGGCCGTGCTGAAGGTCTTCGAAGAAGAGAAGCTGCTGGAGCGTTCGCAGGCTGTTGGCGAGCGTCTGAAGGCTGGTCTGCGCGACATCCAGGCCAAGCACAAGGTGATCGGCGACGTTCGTGGCCTGGGTTCGATGGTTGCCATCGAGCTGTTCGAAGGCGGCGACCACAACAAGCCGGCTGCCGAGCTGGTCAGCAAGATCGTGGTTCGTGCCCGTGAGAAAGGTCTGATCCTGCTCTCCTGCGGTACCTACTACAACGTCATCCGCTTCCTGATGCCGGTCACCATCCCGGACGCCCAGCTGGACAAGGGCCTGGCCATCCTGGCCGAGTGCTTCGACGAGCTGGCCTGAGCCTTGACGGTTTAGCCGCTGTAATGAAAAGGCCCGCGAAAGCGGGCCTTTTTTTGTGTCCGAATTTGATGGCGCTCATGGGAAAGCACCTAGGCTTTGGACTACGCTGCGCGTTATTTCGTAGGCCTTTTCCGGCGACGCCCAAGATTGCACAGACCGGCTAGGCCGCTCTGGGTTGGCTGCGCGTGCCGGCGTTTGGCGTTCGTTTCGAACGAGGTGATTGATGAGTGTATCTCCCGGCGTGCTGGTCGCGGCCAGCGATCCCTGGAGCCGTGAACTGCTGGGCCAGCTGGTGCTCAGCGTGCGCTGCGATGCCAGCGTTCAGTTCTGCGAGGATGGACTGGCGGCAATCGATGCCTGCCGGCGGCAGCAGTTCGCTCTGGTGCTGGCCGAGCAGGAGCTGCCCGGTAGCGACGGCCTGGAGCTGTTGCGCCAGGTCCGAGCCCTGCGCCGAGGACCGGTGGCCCAGCCCTTCATCCTGATCAGCTCGAAGGCGGACGCCGCCAGCGTTCGCGCTGCGCTGCCGTTGGCGCCGACGGCTTATCTGGTGAAGCCTTACAATGCGGAGAATCTGCGCGCGCGCCTGCGGGCGGTGCTGCTGGCGCCGGGTGAGAGTGTCGTTTGCGAGCTGCCGACCCTGGAGCAGAGCCTGTCGCTTGCGCGCTTCCTGCAGACCGAGCGGGATGCCACCGACGGCGCGCCGTTGATGGGCGAAGTTGGCAAGGCGGTGAACCGCTGCATGGAGGCCAGCGACATCAACCTCGAAATGCTCGAGCAGGAATTCGGCCATGATCCGCAGATCACCGCCTGCCTGATCTCCGCTGCCAACAGTGCCGCCCGGCACGTCGGCATGCCCTGCCAGACACTCCTGCAGGCCCTGTCGCGACTGGGCGTGGCCCATGCCCTGAACCTGATGCTGGCTGTGGCCTTGCAGCGTGCTGCGACGCTGGATGATCCGCTGCTGAAGGAGCGCGCCGAGCGCTTCTGGCAGCTCTCGCAGCACAGTGCCGATGCCGCCTTTGCGTTGGCTGAGTCGCTGGGCGCGGACGCCGACCGTTGCTTCACGGCGGGCCTGCTGCACTGCCTGGGTGACCTGGCGTTGCTGCGCAGCCTGCAGGATTGGAGTAGTGCGGGCGGGGCACTCAGTGAGCGTGAAGTCGATGCGGCGCTGGCCGAGCATGGCGCGAGCTTTGGTTCGGCGTTGCGGACCCGCTGGCGCCTGCCGCTGGAGCTGCGCAACCTGATCGCGGCGGCTTACGCCCTGAGTGGCGGGGTGCTCAGCCGCGAGGCATTGATCGTCAACCTGGCCGCCAATGCGGCGCGTCTGCCGGAGGCCGAGTTGTCGAGCCTGGCGGAGCACAAGGCGGTGCGCATGCTGCAGCTGACGCCAGCGCAGCTGGGCTTGCTGAGCAGAAGCTGAGGCGGAGAAGGCCGCGTCTGGCGACGCGGCCGATCACGCTTAGCGCGCGGCGAGCAGTTCCTTGCCACGCACGACGGCGGCGCGAACCTGCTTGGGCGCGGTGCCGCCGATGTGGTCGCGGGCGTTCACAGAGCCTTCCAGGGTCAGTACGGCGAACACGTCGTCGCTGATCTGGTCGCTGAACTGGCGCAGCTCGTCCAGACTCATCTCGGCCAGGTCCTTGCCGCTGTCCACGCCGTATTTCACCGCATGGCCGACGATCTCGTGGCAGTCGCGGAAGGGCAGGCCCTTGCGCACCAGGTAGTCGGCCAGGTCAGTGGCGGTGGAGAAGCCGCGGCGGGCCGCTTCGCGCATGATCTCGCGCTTGGGCTTGATTGCCGGGACCATGTCGGCGAAGGCGCGCAGGCTGTCGCGCAGGGTGTCGGCGGCGTCGAACAGCGGTTCCTTGTCTTCCTGATTGTCCTTGTTGTACGCCAGCGGCTGGCCCTTCATCAGGGTCAGCAGGCCGGCGAGGTGGCCGAACACGCGGCCGGACTTGCCGCGAACCAGCTCCGGTACGTCCGGGTTCTTCTTCTGCGGCATGATCGAGGAGCCGGTGCAGAAGCGGTCGGGCAGGTCGATGAACTGGAACTGGGCGCTGGTCCAGAGCACCAGCTCTTCGGAGAAGCGCGACAGGTGCATCATCGCCACGGAGGCGGCGGCGCAGAATTCGATGGCGAAGTCACGGTCGGACACACCGTCCAGCGAGTTGCCGGAGATCGCTTCGAATCCCAGCAGTTCGCAGGTGATGGTCCGGTCGATCGGGTAGGTGGTGCCGGCCAGCGCGGCGCTGCCCAGGGGCATGCGATTGGCGCGCTTGCGGCAGTCCACCAGGCGCTCGTAGTCGCGGCTGAGCATTTCGAACCAGGCCAGCAGGTGGTGGCCAAAGGTCACCGGCTGGGCGGTCTGCAGGTGGGTGAAGCCGGGCATGATGGTGTCGGCTTCGGCGTCCGCCAGGCCCAGCAGGCCCTGCTGCAGGCGGGTGATCTCGGCGAGGATCAGGTCGATCTCGTCGCGCAGCCACAGGCGGATGTCGGTGGCCACCTGGTCGTTGCGCGAGCGGCCGGTGTGCAGCTTCTTGCCGGTGATGCCGATGCGGTCGGTCAGGCGCGCTTCGATGTTCATGTGCACGTCTTCCAGGTCGACGCGCCAGTCGAAGGTGCCGGCCTCGATCTCGCCCTGGATCTGCTTCAGGCCATCGATGATGGTGTCGCGCTCGGCGTCGGTCAGCACGCCGACCTTGGCCAGCATGGTGGCGTGGGCGATGGAGCCCATGATGTCGTGGCGGTAGAGGCGCTTGTCGAAATCGACGGAAGCGGTGAAGCGGGCGACAAAGGCATCGACGGGCTCGCTGAAACGGCCGCCCCAGGACTGGTTGGTCTTCTCTACGCTCATGGATCTCTCTCGCGGAAACGGGCAGGCGCGGCGCGCGGCCTGCATGAAGGGCAAAGTGCGACGATAATAGCAGGCTGAAGCACAAAACCGGCGGCGCTTTGGCGGTTGGGGTGGGGGAGTGGCGTGGAATCGCCGCGCAGCCCCGGCCGATCCTTGCGCTGCCCGACATTTCCCGGCTCTGGTCGCACGCCGCGCTTGCCGCCGTGCGGACGCTTACGGAAACTGCGTCGATGCCCATACTTGCCAAGACCGGCGCCCGGCCGGCACCCGACGACGACTTCTTCATCCCCGAACTGTGCCAGCCCGAAGCGCTGTTCAGCCTGGTGGTGCTGGCCGAGATGCTGGTGCTGGTGATCGTGCTGGCCGAGCCGATGACGCCGAGCTTCAACTGGGTGCGTCTGTCGTTGATCTCGCTCTTCGTGCAGTGGAACGTACTGCTCTCGGCCGGCCTGCTGTGCCGGATGCGCCCGCTGCTCGCGCGCTGGCCCGCCTGGCGCGCCGGGGTGATCAGTTGTGCGCTGGTGGTGGCCCTGACCCTCGCCTGCACGGCGGCGGCCGACTACCTCTCCCTGGGCGGACCGATGTCGCGCGTCGGCGAGGTGAATCTTTACCTGCGCCATGCGTTGATCGCCCTCATCATGTCCACCCTGTTGCTACGCTACTTTTATCTCCTGAGCCAATGGCGGCGCCAGGAACAGGCCGAACTGCGGGCACGGATCGAGTCGCTGCAGGCGCGCATCCGCCCGCATTTCCTGTTCAACAGCCTCAACAGCATCGCCAGCCTGATCGAGCTCGACCCGGGCAAGGCCGAGCAGGCGGTGCTGAATCTGTCGGACCTGTTCCGCGCCAGCCTGGCCAAACCCGGAACATTAATTTCCTGGGGGGAGGAACTCGAGTTGGCCAGACGCTATCTTTCCATAGAGCAGTTTCGTCTTGGCAACCGCTTGCAGCTGGACTGGCAGGTGGACGGCGTGCCCGATGGCGTGCCGATTCCCCAGCTGACGTTGCAGCCCTTGCTGGAGAACTCGTTGATTTATGGCATCCAGCCGCGCATCGAAGGCGGTCTGGTGAAGGTTGAGGCGGACTACCGTGACGGTGTGTTCCAGCTCTGTGTGAGCAACCCGTACGACGAGTCGACGCAGACGTTGCCCACGAAGGGGACCAAGCAGGCGCTGCAAAATATTGCGGCGAGACTTGCGGCACTTTTCGGGCCAAAAGCTAGTCTCAGCGTCGAGCGCCGTGACGGACGGCACTACACCTGTCTACGCTATCCATGTGCGCGTCTCATGCAGGAAGCCTGAGCTTATGAATGTCCTGATCGTCGATGACGAACCCCTGGCGCGAGAGCGCCTGGCCCGGCTGGTAGGGCAAATGGACGGCTATCGCGTCCTGGAGCCCTCTGCCAGCAATGGTGAAGAAGCGCTGACACTGATCGACAGCCTGAAGCCGGATATCGTCCTGCTGGATATCCGCATGCCCG
This sequence comes from Pseudomonas macauensis, assembly GCF_047902425.1. Taxonomy (NCBI): domain Bacteria; kingdom Pseudomonadati; phylum Pseudomonadota; class Gammaproteobacteria; order Pseudomonadales; family Pseudomonadaceae; genus Pseudomonas; species Pseudomonas macauensis. The sequence goes on from NZ_CP138377.1 coordinate 288,356, forward strand.
GCCTGGACGGGCTTCAGGTGGCGGCCAAGTTGTGCGAGCGTGAAGCCCCTCCGGCGGTGATCTTCTGCACCGCCCACGATGAATTCGCCCTGGAAGCATTCCAGGTCAGCGCGGTCGGCTATCTGGTCAAACCGGTCCGCAGCGAAGACCTGGCCGATGCCCTGAAGAAGGCCTCGCGGCCCAACCGCGTGCAGCTGGCGGCGCTGACCAAGCCCCCGGCGGCTGGCGGCCCTGGCCCGCGCAGCCACATCAGTGCGCGGACTCGCAAAGGCATCGAATTGATCCCGCTGGAAGAAGTGATCTTCTTCATCGCTGACCACAAGTACGTGACCCTGCGCCACGCCGGTGGCGAGGTGCTGCTGGATGAGCCACTGAAGGCGCTGGAGGATGAGTTCGGCGAGCGCTTCGTGCGTATCCACCGCAATGCGCTGGTCTCCCGCGAGCGCATCGAGCGTCTGCAGCGCACCCCGCTGGGGCACTTCCAGCTGTACCTCAAGGGGCTCAATGGCGATGCCCTGACCGTCAGCCGCCGGCATGTCGCGGGCGTACGGCGACTCATGCATAACCTGTAGCGACACAGTGCCGCATTCCGCGTGAAGCCTGGGCCCACCGCCCGGGTTTCTGCGCGCACGAGCTGTTATGATGCGGGCAATCTCTTGCACGCTTCCATTGCACGGAATTGCCCATGTCTTCTCGCGAAATCCGTATCGCCACGCGCCAGAGCGCGCTGGCCCTGTGGCAGGCCGAATACGTCAAGGCCCGCCTGGAACAGGCCCATCCCGGCCTGGTCGTAACCCTCCTGCCGATGACCAGCCGCGGCGACAAGCTGCTCGACGCGCCGCTGGCGAAGATTGGCGGCAAGGGGCTGTTCGTCAAGGAACTGGAGACCGCGCTGCTGGAGAACGAGGCGGACATCGCCGTGCACTCCATGAAGGACGTGCCGATGGACTTCCCCGAAGGCCTGGGCCTGTACTGCATCTGCGAGCGCGAAGACCCCCGCGACGCCTTCGTCTCCAACACCTACGCCAGCCTCGATGATCTGCCTGCCGGCAGTGTGGTCGGCACTTCCAGCCTGCGCCGTCAGGCGCAGCTGCTGGCCAGCCGTCCGGACCTGCAGATCCGCTTCCTGCGCGGCAACGTCAACACCCGCCTGGCCAAGCTCGATGCCGGCGAGTACGACGCCATCATCCTCGCTGCCGCCGGCCTGATCCGTCTCGGTTTCGAGGACCGCATCCGCTCCTCCATCAGCGTCGAAGCCAGCCTGCCGGCGGGCGGTCAGGGGGCGGTGGGCATCGAGTGCCGTACCGTCGACAGCGAAATCCATGCGCTGCTCAAGCCGCTGCACCATGCGGAAACCGCCGTGCGCGTTACCGCTGAGCGGGCCCTGAACAAACGCCTCAATGGCGGCTGCCAGGTGCCGATCGCCTGCTACGCGATCCTCGAAGGTGACCAGCTGTGGCTGCGCGGCCTGGTCGGCCAGCCCGATGGCTCCCAACTGCTGCGTGCCGAAGCGCGCGCTTCGCAGGCCGACGCCGAAACGCTTGGTGTGAAGGTGGCCGAAGACCTGCTGGAGCAGGGCGCCCAGGAAATCCTCACGGCGGTGTACGGCGAGGCCGGTCACCCGTGAGCCGCTGGCGGCTGCTGCTGACCCGTCCCGAAGAGGAGTGCGTGGCACTGGCCGCGAGCCTCGCCGAGGCGGGCATCCACAGCGCCAGTCTGCCGTTGCTGGCGATCGTCCCGCGGGAGGAGTCGCCGGCCGAGCGCAGCCTGATCCTTGACCTGGACCGCTACTGCGCGGTTATCGTGGTCAGCAAACCGGCGGCGCGCCTGGGCCTTGAGCGGCTGGACCGCTACTGGCCGCAGCCGCCGCTGACCCAGAGCTGGTTCAGTGTGGGCGCGGCGACCGCGGCTATCCTCGAAGACTACGGCCTGACCGCGCACTATCCGGCGGACGGCGATGACAGCGAGGCCCTGCTGAGGTTGCCGGCGCTGGAGCAGGCCTTGCAGGTGCATGATCCGAAGGTGCTGATCCTGCGTGGCGAAGGTGGCCGAGAATTCCTCGCCGATTGCCTGCGCGGCCAAGGCGTGGCGGTCGACTATCTGGAACTCTACCGGCGCGAGTTGCCGTCTTATCCCCCGGGTGAACTGCCGAGGCGCATCCGGGAAGAGCACCTGAATGCCCTGGTGATCAGCAGCGGGCAGGGGCTGGAGCATTTGCATCGCCTGGCGGAGCAGGATTGGCCGCAGGTGAGTGCGCTGCCACTGTTCGTGCCCAGTCCGCGCGTGGCCGAGCAGGCCCGTGAGCTGGGCGCGCAGCGGGTGATCGATTGTCGGGGCGCCAGCGCTACGGCACTGATGGAGGCGCTGCAAAGCGCCGACAAGAACAATTTCTGAGCGAAGGATGGATCTGTGAGCGAAGCCGTCACTCCCCAAGAGACTCCCACTCCGACCAATCCGGCCCGTGAGCCTGCACCGCGCAAAGGCGGCACCGGCATTGCCCTGCTGGCCCTGCTGGTCGGCGCCGCCGGCCTCGCTGCGGGCGGCTGGGGTATCTGGCAAGTCCAGCAGTTGAAGGCTGCCGAGCAGCAGCGCGCTGCCCAGCTGGAGGACGCGCGCGGGCAGGCGCAGAGCGTGCAGAACAGCAACAGCGAGCTGAACAAGCGCCTGGACGCCTTGCCGACCGCCGATGAGCTCGAGGCCCGCCGCCGTTTGGTGGTGGAGCTGCAGGGCGACCAGCAGCAGCTGTCCAAGCAGCTCAAGCAGGTGCTGGGCCAGAGCCGCCAGCAGTGGCGTCTGGCGGAGGCCGAACACCTGCTGCGTCTGGCCGCGCTGCGCCTGTCCGCGTTGCAGGACATCGACAGCGCGACCGAGCTGGTGCAGGGCGCCGACGATATCCTGCGCCTGCAGAACGATCCGGGCGCCTTCGCGGCCCGCGCGCAACTGGCCAAGAGCCTGGAAGCGCTGCGCAGCCTGCCGCGTCCGGACCGCACCGGGCTGTTCCTGCAACTGGGCGCCCTGCGTGACCAGGCCGCGCAACTGCAGCCGCTCAATCCCGCCTTCAAGGCCGACGACAGCGGCTCCGTCGCTAGCACTGCCTGGGGCGACGGCAGCAGCACCTGGGACCAGTGGTGGGAGCGCATCTCGCGCTACGTCCGCATCGATTTCAACGCCGGCCAGGACATTCGCCCGCTGCTCTCCGGCCAGCAGCTCGATCGCGTGCGCCTGGCCCTCAGCCTGGCGCTGGAGCAGGCGCAGTGGGCGGCCTTGAACGGCAAGCAGGAGGTCTACCAGCAGGCGCTGAAACAGGCCCGACAGATCGTCGGCGACTTCTTCAACGCCGACCTTGCCGACAGCCGCGCCCTGGCGACTCGCCTCGACGAGCTGGGCGGCCAGGCTGTCACCGTGCAGACGCCGGACCTGAGCCCCGCACTCAGTTCGCTGCAGGCCTACCTTGCACGCCGCGACGCCGCTGCTGCGCAGCAGGACACCGTCGCGCCCGATGCGGGGGCCCAGCCATGAGCCGCGTCTATGTACTGATCCTGGCCGTCGTGCTGGCCGCCACCCTGGTCGGGCTGGCCGTCGCCGAGCAGTCGGGGTATGTGCTGATCGCCTACAAGAGCTTCCGCTACGAATCCAGCCTGTGGACCTTCCTTGCCCTGCTGGTAGTGCTGTGGGCGGTCTACCTGGCGGTTCGGGTGGCGATGCGTCTGCTGGGCGTTTCCGGGCGGGTGGTCAATCCCTGGTCGCGCTTCAACCGTCGCCGCCGTTCGCTGCTGGCCGAGGAGAACGGCCAGCGTGACCTCGCCGAAGGGCACTGGCAGCAGGCGCTGCGTCACCTGCGCCGCGCCGCCGAGCTGAGCGAGCGTCCTCTGCCGCACTTCCTGGGCGCCGCCCGCGCGGCAAACGAGCTGGGCAAGACCGAAGAGTGCGATGAGCTGCTCGACCACGCCCTGAAGCGTGAGCCAGGCGCCGAGCTGGCCGTGGGCCTGACTCGCGCCCAGTTGCTGATCAACCGGGGCGATGTCGGCCAGGCGCGCAGCGTGCTGGACAAACTGCACCAGGACCATCCGCGTCATCCCACCGTGCTGCGTCTGCTCCAGCAGCTGTACGTCAGCCTGCACGACTGGCAGGCGCTCTGCGTGTTGCTGCCCGAGCTGCGCAAGGAGCGCGTGCTGCAGAACGCCGAGCTGGCGGACCTGGAGCGCCGCAGTTGGATCGCATCGCTTGCCGAGGCCGGTGAGCGGGGCGTGGGGCAGGGTGAGAGCAGCCTGCAACCGCTGACCCAGCGCTGGCAGAACGTGCCGTCCAATCTACGCGCGCAGCCGCCGCTGGTGGCTGCGTACGCCGAGCAGTTGCTGCGCCTGGGAGCTCCGGAAGAGGCCGAGGACGTGCTGCGCAAGGCGCTCAAGGACGGCTACGACAGCCGCCTGGTGTATCTGTATGGCCGCGCCCGTGGCCGCGATGGCGCGCACCAGCTGAAGACCGCCGAAGGCTGGCTGAAGCAGCATGGAGATGATTCCGAACTGCTGCTCACCCTCGGTCGCCTGAGCCTGCAGAACAAGCTGTGGGGCAAGGCGCGCGAGTACCTGGAGGCGAGCCTTGCCCGCCAGCGCAGCGCGGAGACCTGCGCCGAGCTGGCGCGTCTGCTGGAGCAGCTGGGCGAAGTGGAACGCAGCAACCAGCTGTTCCAGGAAGGCTTGGGCCTGCTGGCGCCGTCGGCTTCGTTGCCGGTGACGGTTCGAGCCTGATCCTGCTGCAAGAAAAACGGCGCCTGTGGGCGCCGTTTTCGTTTCTCAGGGCTTGCCGTAGCTGATGCGATAGATCGCTCCGTTCTGGTCGTCGCTCACCAGCAGCGCGCCGTCGGGGGCCACCAGCACATCGACCGGCCGGCCGCGCACCTTGCCGTCGGCATCCAGCCAGCCTTCGGCGAACACGCTCTGGCGCTTGAGCGTGCCGTCCTCGTTGAACTCGACCCGGGCCACGCGATAGCCGATCTTCTGGCTGCGATTCCAGGAGCCGTGCTCGGCGATGAACAGGTTGTTGCGGTACTCCGGCGGGAACTGGTCGCCCGTATAGAAGCGCAGCCCCAGTGCCGCCACGTGCGGGCCGAGCTTGGCCACCGGCGGCGTGAAGGCGGAGCAGGGCGTCCTGCCTTCCTCGGGGTCGGCAAGGTCGCCCTGGTGGCAGTCGGGGTAGCCGAAGTCCTCGCCGACGCGGCTGATCGTGTTCAGCTCATCGTTGGGCCGGTCATCGCCGAGCAGGTCTCGACCGTTGTCGGTGAACCAGAGCTGGTGCGTCTGTGGATGCCAGGTGAAGCCGACGGTGTTGCGGATGCCGTAGGCAACCACTTCACGGGCGCTGCCATCGGTGTTCATGCGTTGCAGGTTGGCGTAGCGCTCGCGGTCCGGGCGACAGAGATTGCAGGGTGCGCCCACCGGGACATAGAGCTTGCCGTCAGGCCCGAAGGCGATGAACTTCCAGCCGTGGGCCGTCTCGGACGGGAACTGGGCGGGCAATTCCTCGGGGGCCGGAGGGGCGTCGAGGTGGCGTTCGATATCGCGCAGCACCACCACACGGCTGACGGCCGAGACATACAGGTCTCCTTCGTGGAAGGCGACGCCCACGGGCATCGTCAGGTTTTCGGCGACCACCGAGACGCGGCCGTCCGGGCGCACTGCATAGACCTTGCCGGCGTTCATGCTGCCGACGAAGAGGGTGCCCGCATCGCCCCAGGTCATGGCGCGCGCGCCGGGCACCTGGTCGGTGAGCAGGCTGATGTGAAAGCCCTCGGGCAGTCGGATGTTTCCCTGAGTGCTGTCCGAGCAGGCTGGTAAGCTGACCAGGCACAGGAGAGCAAAAAGCGGCAGCGGACGACGCATGGCATGGATTCCCGGATGAGTGCCACCGGCAGTGTAGACAGCCGCCTTGAAACGGCGCCGGTCTTTCCTCTACCGTAGCGCCCTTCCTGCAGCAGCCCATTCAGCGGAGCCGCCATGAACCTGGCCAGCCCTCGTTCCCTGTTCTTCCTCGCCTTCCTCGCCTGCGCCGCCATGCTCGGCACCGGCTTCTACCTGCAATACGTGGTTGGGCTGGAGCCCTGCCCGTTGTGCATCCTGCAGCGCATCTTCTTCGCCGGCGCCGGGCTCTTCGCCCTGATTGCCGGGCTGCATGGCCGTGCCCCGCGCCTGTACTCGGTGCTGATCCTGCTCTTCTCGCTGGCCGGTGCCGGCACCGCGGGCCGGCAGATCTGGCTGCAGACCCTGCCGCCGGATCAGTTGCCGGCGTGCCTGCCGCCGCTGGATTACATGCTCGAAAGCATGCCCTACACCAAGATCATCTACACCATGTTCCACGGTTCGGCCGACTGCGCCGAGGTCAGCTGGACCCTGCTCAGCCTGAGCATTCCGGAGTGGAGCCTGCTCGCCTTCATCGCCTTCTCGCTGTTCGCCATCTTTCAGTTCTTCCGCCGCGGCTGAGCGTCGCAGGCCTTTCTGCTCCGGCCTGCGCTGTCTGGCGCAGGCCAGAGAGGCCGCGGCCTTCCGATTAAACGCTCGTATGAATTTTCCGCGCGCCGGTGTCTTGAAGGCGAAATCGCGCGGGCATACTCTGGACTTCCATTCCGCCGGAAAGCCGCCGCCGAAGAAAACCAATCACGCGGGTACCGAGGTTCGACAGAATATTGTCCCGGGGCGGACATTGCCGGGACGGCGACAAGGGAAGTGAGGACAACATGCTCGAGAGCTGCCGTAATGCCCAGGAACGTTGGGGAGGCGTACACCAGCTGATCGATCGCTGGCTGCGGGATCGACATGAATTGGTCCGGGCATTCGATTCCCTGGACGGTGTCCAGGCGCCGAAGACCAATGCCGAATCCCTGCAGAGCTTTTGCCAGCTCCTGCTCGACTACGTGTCGGCAGGGCACTTCGAAGTCTACGAACAGTTGATGAACGAAGCGCAGGCCTTCGGCGATACCCGAGGTCTGGAACTGGCCAAGCAGATCTATCCCCGTCTCGAAACCATCACCGCCAATGCACTCAATTTCAACGACCGCTGCGACAACGGCGACTGCCGCGAAGGCACCTGCCTCACCAGCGAATTGAAGAGCCTGCGTCAGCAACTGCACGAACGCTTCGAACTGGAAGATTGCCTGATCGAAGTGCTGCACAACGCCCACGGACAGAACGTCGCCACGGTCTGATCGATGCACCGGGTGTGAAGACGGCGCGAGCGCTTGAAGCGATCGCGCCGTTTTTGTTTCAGCGACTCTCCAGCAGCTCGATCTCGAACACCAACGGTGCGTACGGCGGAATCAGGTCTCCCGCCCCGTCGGCGCCATACGCCTGCGCTGAAGGCACCACCACTCTCCAGCGAGCACCCACCGGCATCGCCTGTAGTGCCGTGCGCCAACCGGGAATGACTGCATCCAGGCGGAACCATTGCGGTGAGCTGCTGGCATCGAACGGACTGCCATCCGCCAGGCTGCCGGTGTAGTTCACCCGTGCTTCGCTCAGTTGCGGATTGCGGTTGCCATGTCCTGCTTTCAACTCGCTGACCAGTACGCCTCCCGCCAATTCGCGAACGCCGTAGCGGGCCTTTTCGTTGACCAGAAAACGCTTCTCCGCAGCCTTCGCGGAGTCGGCGGAATCGGTGGCTGCCGGGGTGCCTTGCTGCTGCTGATCATGGGCGCTCAGCACTGTCGCCATGCGCTCTTCCGGCAGTGCCAGCGGCTCGCCGCGATAGCTCTGGCGCAGGCCTTCCAGCAGGTCGCCGATGGCGATATCCGGGACTTCCTGATGCAGCCGTTCGCCCAGTTGCACGCCCAGGCTGTAGGCCAGTTCGTCCTTGGGTGGTGCGGCGCTGACCATCAGAGGTGCGACGAGCAAGCAGAGCGGAGCAAGACGAAGCATGGGTTCTCTCGGCTGTGAAATCCGCTGGAGATTATGCCGGGCGCGGGCTCCAGCTCAATCAGGACAGTGGCGAGCCGCTTCCGACGGGGCTAGTATGGGCGCAACCACGTCCGCCAGGAGGCACGTCATGTCGGCCAACAAGAAACCTGTCACTACCCCTTTGCACCTGCTGCAGCAGTTGTCCCATAGCCTGATCGATCACCTCGAAGGTGCCTGCAAGCAGGCCCTCGTCGACGCAGAAAAACTCCTCGCCAAGCTCGAGAAACAACGCGGCAAGGCACAAGAGAAGTTGCACAACGCACGCACCAAACTGCAGGACGCTACCAAAGAGGGTAAGACCAAGGCCCAGGCCAAGGCGAAGTCCGCCATCGCTGAGCTGGACGAAGCGCTGGATACCCTGAAGGCCCGTCAGACCGAAACCCGTGCCTACATCGCCAACCTCAAGCGCGACGTGCAGGAGAGCCTGAGGCTCGCCCAGGGCGTGGCCAAGGTGAAGGAAGCCGCAGGCAAGTCCCTGGCCAGCCGCAAGCCGGTCGCCGCTGCCAAGCCGGTTGCCAAAGCTGCTGCTGCGAAGCCCGCTGCCAAGCCGGCCGCTAAAGCTGCTGCTGCGAAGCCCGCCGCCAAGCCGGCCGCTAAAGCTGCTGCTGCGAAGCCCGTCGCCAAGCCGGCCGCTAAAGCCGCTGCTGCGAAGCCCGCCGCCAAGCCGGCCGCTAAAGCTGCTGTTGCGAAGCCCGCCGCCAAGCCGGCCGCTAAAGCTGCTGCTGCGAAGCCCGCCGCCAAACCGGCCGCTAAAGCTGCTGCTGCGAAGCCCGCCGCCAAACCGGCCGCTAAAGCTGCTGCTGCGAAGCCCGCCGCCAAACCGGCCGCTAAAGCTGCTGCTGCGAAGCCCGCCGCCAAACCGGCCGCTAAAGCTGCTGCTGCGAAGCCCGCCGCCAAACCGGCCGCTAAAGCTGCTGCCGCGAAGCCCGCCGCCAAGCCGGCTGCCAAAGCTGCTGCTGCGAAGCCCGCCGCCAAGCCGGCTGCCAAAGCTGCTGCCGCGAAGCCCGCCGCCAAGCCGGCCGCTAAAGCTGCTGCCGCGAAGCCCGCCGCCAAGCCGGCCGCCAAAGCTGCCGTTGCGAAGCCCGCCGCCAAGCCGGCTGCCAAAGCTGCCGTTGCGAAGCCTGCCGCCAAGCCTGCTGCCGCGAAGCCCGCTGCCAAGCCTGCTGCTGCGAAGCCTGCCGCCAAACCCGCTGCCAAGCCTGTTGCCGCCAAGCCCGCCGCTCCGGTAGCGCCTGCCGCACCGGCTGCTCAACCGGCTGCTCCGGCTGCTCCGGCTGCTGCTCCGGCCGCCAGTGCCACCCCGGCACCGGCAGCTCCGGCCAGCACCAGCAGCACCTCCTCCAGCGCTTCCTAAGGCTCAGGAGAGGCTCGCCGCGGTGCGCAGGGTTTCCCGCGCATCGCGGCGCAAGCTGCCCGCATCACCCGTCGCTGCTTCCAGCCAGCGCGACAAGTCTTCCGCATCACCTCGTGGCCAATCCTTCGCCACGCTTTCCAGTCGCTCCAGCAGCACCTTTTCCGCTTCCAGTTCGAGCTGCTTGATTCGCTCGCGCAGCGGCGCCAGTTCCGTATCCTGCTTCGCCGCTTCCCGCCAACGCTGACGCAACGAACGCAGCGGCACTATCACGTCTTCGCGCCAGTCCTGCGCCACACTGTCCAGCGCATCCATCCTCGCCTGCGAGAAGGTCACTCCAGCGCTTCCCAGCCAGGCCGCCGCGAGCGCCAGGCAGACGTCCGCCCCCGCTTCCTGCAAGGCCAGGCAAGCCGGCTCAACCCCTGGGCGGGCGTAGAGTTTCAGCGCATACGACCAGACATCATCAGACATAGACCACCCACAGCGATTGCCAGGCGAAGCTGATAAACTCCGCCGCCATGATTCGACTACAAAATCTTACGCTACAGCGTGGCCCCCAGCGCTTGCTGGAAGGTGCCGAACTCACCCTGCATGCCGGACAGAAAATCGGCCTGATCGGCGCCAATGGCGCCGGCAAGTCGAGCCTGTTCGCCCTGCTGCGCGGCCAACTCGGCCAGGATGCCGGCGAATGCTACCTGCCGGCCGACTGGCGCATCGCGCACATGCGCCAGGAAGTCGATACCCTCGACCGCCTCGCCGTCGACTACGTACTCGATGGCGACGTGCACCTGCGCAGGATCCAGGCTGACCTCGCCGCAGCCGAACAGGCCCACGACGGCACCGCCCTGGCGCGCCTGCACAGCGAGCTGGACAGCGCCGACGGTTATACCGCCGACGCCCGCGCGCGTAAGCTGCTGGCGGGTCTTGGCTTCACGCCCGAGCAGATGGACCGCCGCGTCGGCGACTTCTCCGGTGGCTGGCGGATGCGCCTGAACCTGGCGCAGGCGCTGATGTGCCCGTCCGAATTGCTGTTGCTCGACGAACCCACCAACCACCTCGACCTCGATGCCATCCTCTGGTTGGAAGAGTGGCTCAAGGGCTACCCGGGCACGCTGCTGCTGATCTCCCACGACCGCGATTTCCTCGACGCCGTGGTGGACAATATCGCCCACCTGGAGCAACGCAAGCTGACCCTGTACCGCGGCGGCTACTCGGCTTTCGAGCGCACCCGCGCCGAACGTCTCGCCCAGCAGCAACAGGCGTACGAGAAGCAGCAGGCGCAGCGCGCGCACATGGAAAAGTACATCGCCCGCTTCCGTGCCCAGGCCACCAAGGCCCGCCAGGCGCAGAGCCGGATCAAGGCGCTGGAACGCCTGGAAGAGCTGGCGCCGGCCCATGTCGACTCGCCGTTCGACTTCAGCTTCCGCGAGTCCGACAAGATTTCCAGTCCGCTGCTGAACCTTTCCGAAGCTCGCCTGGGCTACGGTGACAAGACCGTGCTGGAGAAGGTCAAGCTGCAACTGGTGCCCGGCGCGCGCATCGGCCTGCTCGGCCCCAACGGCGCGGGCAAGTCGACCCTGATCAAGACCCTGTCCGGCGACCTGTCGCTGCTGGCCGGCGAGCTCGGGTGTGGCGAGAACCTCGCCATCGGCTACTTCGCCCAGCACCAGCTCGACTCGCTCGACCCCAAGGCCAGCCCGCTGCTGCACCTGGCGCGCATCGCGCCGGCCGAGCGCGAACAGACCCTGCGCGACTTCCTCGGCGGCTTCGACTTCCGCGGTGATCGTTGCGATGAGCCGGTGGTGAATTTCTCCGGTGGCGAGAAGGCGCGTCTGGCCCTGGCGCTGATCGCCTGGCAGAAGCCCAACCTGCTGCTGCTCGACGAACCGACCAACCACCTCGACCTGGAAATGCGCCTGGCGCTGACCCTGGCGCTGCAGGAGTTCTCCGGTGCCGTGGTGGTGGTGTCCCACGATCGACACCTGCTCAAGAGCACCACCGACGAGTTCCTGCTGGTGGCCGATGGGCGCATCCGCGAGTTCGACGGCGACCTCGACGACTACGCCCGCTGGCTGGTGGATTTCCGGGCCCGCCAAGCGCCTTCTGCACCCGCCGCGCCGGCCGGCGACAAGACCGACAAGCGTGCCCAGCGCCAGGCCGCCGCCGCACTGCGCCAGCAACTGGCACCGCATAAGCGCGAGGCGGAAAAGCTGGAAAAGGAGCTGGGCAAGGTCCACGAACAGCTCGCCGAGATCGAGGAGCGCCTGGGCGACAGCGCGCTCTACGAAGCCGCGCGCAAAGATGAGCTGCGCGACCTGCTGGCCCGCCAGTCCACCCTCAAGGCCCGCGAAAGCGAGCTGGAAGAGGGCTGGCTGATGGCGCTGGAAACCCTCGAAGAGCTGCAGCGCCAGCTCGAGGCCAGCGAGTGATGGAGGGGCCTGCTGCGTTGTGGCAGGCGCCCAACCTGTTTTTCCAGAAATCCATCCGGCGCCAGCGCGGACCGAATTTTCCCACCCCCACTGACGGACGTCCCCCACTATGGAATGGCTCACTAGCCCCGAGATCTGGGTCGCCTTTCTGACCCTCACCGCCCTGGAAATCGTGCTGGGCATCGACAACATCATCTTCATCTCGATCCTGGTCAGCCGCCTGCCGGTCGCCCAGCAACCCAAGGCGCGCTTCTTCGGCCTGGCACTGGCGATGGGCACGCGCATCCTGCTGCTGCTGTCGATCACCTGGGTGATGCGCCTGACCGCCGACCTGTTCACCGTGTTCGACCACGGTATTTCCGGGCGCGACCTCATCCTGTTCTTCGGCGGCCTGTTCCTGCTGTTCAAGAGCACCATGGAAATCTTCCACAGCCTGGAGGGCGCGGAAGAGGGCGAGCAGCAGGGCGGCAAGGCACGCGGCTTCATGGGCATCATCATCCAGATCGCGATCATCGACATCGTGTTCTCCCTGGACTCGGTGATCACCGCCGTGGGCCTGGTGCAGCACGTGCCGGTGATGATCGCCGCCATCGTCATCTCGGTCGGCGTGATGATGCTGTCGGCCGGCACCATCAGTGCCTTCATCGACAAGCACCCGTCGCTGAAGATGCTGGCGCTGTCCTTCCTCATCGTGGTCGGCACCGTATTGATCGCCGAAGCCTTCGAAATCCACGTGCCGAAGGGCTACGTGTACTTCGCCATGGCTTTCTCGCTGGCGGTGGAGGCAATCAACATCCGCCTGCGCGGCGCCATGGCGCGCAAGCGTGGCGAAGAGCCGGTGAAGCTGCGCAAGGATGTGCCGAGCTGATCGCGGCGGCGTCATCGAAAAGCCCGGCCTTGCGCCGGGCTTTTTGTTTTTCGTAGGAGCGAGCTTGCTCGCGAACAGAGCTTTCCGGCGATTCCGCCGCTGAGGCGGTTCGCGAGCAAGCTCGCTCCTACAAGGGGAATGCGACCTTCGTCGTCGGCACTGGGCGACGCGCCGGGACTAGGGCACACTGGCTGCCCGTAACAAGATATTGCGCTCGTTCGGGCGCCGTGAGGTTCGAGATGCTCGCCAGTACCTGGTTCGCCTTCTTCATCGCCTGCTGGGTGATCAGCCTGTCGCCCGGCGCCGGGGCCATCGCCTCGATGTCCTGCGGCCTGCAATACGGTTTCTGGCGTGGTTACTGGAACGCTCTGGGGCTGCAGATCGGCCTGGCCCTGCAGATCGCCGTGGTCGCTGCCGGGGTTGGCGCGCTGCTGTCCGCCTCCGCGGTCGCCTTCAGCGCGATCAAATGGTTCGGCGTGGTCTACCTGCTCTACCTTGCCTACCGCCAATGGACCTCGCCGCCGCAGGCGATGGATGCGGGTGGCGAACGTCCGATCGGCCGGCCACTGTCGCTGGTGCTGCGCGGCTTCCTGGTCAACGCCAGCAACCCCAAGGCGGTGATCTTCATGCTCGCGGTGCTGCCGCAGTTCGTCGATCCGCACCGGCCGATGGCGATCCAGTACCTGATCATGGGCGTGACCATGATCACCGTCGACCTGATCGTCATGGCTGGCTACACCGGTCTGGCGGCCCGTGTGCTGCGTGTCCTGCGTTCCCCGCGTCAGCAGAAGGTGATGAATCGCACCTTCGCTACCCTTTTCGTGGGTGCTGCCACGCTGCTCGCCACCGTACGCCGCGCCCCGGCCTGAGGGCGTTTGCGCCGCGCCTGGGGTGTCGTCAAAAACTCATCGGGCGCCGTGTCGGGGACATTGTCCTTGCATAGACGGAAACCTGAGGTGACAATTTAACCTCATTCATTCTCATTTAGCTTCCGCTATGCAACCCTCCAAACTTCTCGTCTGGCTGTTGCCGCTGTTCGGCCTTTTCAGCCTTGGAGCTCACGCCGACACGGTTGTCGATCCTTCGCAAGCCCTTCATCTGCTCAGTTATCTTGCCGCCGACTACCCGGCAACCGTTGCCGACGGCCAGATCGTCGACGCCAGCGAGTACAAGGAGCAGCTGGAGTTCGTCGGCAATCTCCATGCGCTGATCCTGGCCCTGCCTGCCCGCCCCGAGCGCGCCGACCTGGAGAAGGCGGCCGATGCTCTCAAGCAGGCCATCGAGCAACGCCAGCCCGGTGCGCAGGTCGCCCAGCAGGCGCGCCATCTTGAGGCGCGCGTCGCGGACATCTACCAGGTGGTGCAGACCCCGGCGATCACGCCCGATCCGTCCCGTGCCGCCGAGACCTATGCCCAGCAGTGCTCGATCTGCCACGGTGACGCCGGCAAGGGCGATGGCCCGGCGGGCATCGGCCTGGAGCCGCCGCCGGCCAACCTGACCGACCGCGCGCGCCTGGACCACCTGAGCCTGTATGACCTGCACAACGTCATCGGCCTGGGCGTCGCCGGCACCGACATGCCGGCCTTTGCCGACCAGTTGGACGAGCGTCAGCGCTGGGACCTGGCGGCCTACGTCGCGAGCCTCAGCGCTGGCCAGGCCAAGGCCGATCCAGCCCATGCCTACCCGCTGGGCACCCTGGCGACCCAGACCCCGGCCGAAGTCGCCGAGCGCGATGGCGAGGCCGCAGCGGAAAGCTTCCGTGCCCTCCGCGCCCACCCGCCGCTGGAACACCGCGGCCCGGCGCAGCAGATCGACTACACCAGCGCGACCCTGGACAAGAGCTTCGCCGTGTACCGCGCAGGCGACCACGACCAGGCCTACGACCTGTCCGTGGCGGCCTACCTGGAAGGCTTCGAGCTGGTGGAAAGCTCGCTGGACAACGTCGACGCCGACCTGCGCAAGGCCACCGAGAAGCAGCTGATGGCCTACCGTCAGGCCCTGCGTGATGGTCTGCCGGAAGGCGAAGTGGCCCAGCAACTGGAACTGGCCAAGGCCAAGCTGGCCGCGGCTGCCAAGGCCCTGAGCGGCGACTCGCTGAGCTTCTCCATCAGCTTCGTGTCGGCCCTGTTGATCCTGCTGCGCGAAGGCGTGGAGGCGATCCTGGTGCTGGCCGCCATCCTCGCCTTCCTGCGTAACACCGGGCAGGAGAAGGCCGTGCGCGGCGTGCATGTCGGCTGGGGGCTGGCCTTCGTCGCCGGCTTCGCCACCTGGGCTGTAGCCGCCTACGTGATCGACATCGGCGGCGCCCAGCGCGAGCTGATGGAGGGCTTCACCTCGCTGTTCGCCTGCGTGATGGTGCTCTGGCTCGGCGTGTGGATGCACGACCGGCGCCACGCCGCCGCCTGGCAGGACTACATCCGCAGCAGCCTGGTCGGCGGCGGTGGCCGCTTCGGCTTCGCCGTGCTGGCGTTCTTCTCGGTGTACCGCGAGCTGTTCGAAGTCATCCTGTTCTACGAGACCCTCTGGCTGCAGGCCGGCCCGGCCGGGCACAACGCGGTGATCGCCGGTGCGGGCACTGCCGTGGTGGTCCTGATCGGTATCGCCTGGGTGATTCTGCGTGGTTCGGCCAGGCTTCCGCTGAAGCTGTTCTTCACCGTCAACGCCGCGCTGCTCTGCGCCCTGTCGGTGGTCTTCGCCGGCCATGGCGTGGTCGCCCTGCAGGAGGCCGGGGTGATCGGTACCCGCCCGGTGCCGTTCTTCGACTTCGACTGGCTCGGCATCAAGGCCGACGCCTACTCGCTGTCGGCCCAGGCCGTAGCGCTGCTGGCGGTGGCCGTGTTCTACGGCCGCAGCTACCTCACCGAACGCCGCAAGGCGGAGAGCATCGCCTCCTCCTGATGTGTTGATCACGTGGTTCACGACGGCCAGTGCGATACTGGCCGTTGTGCTTTTCGATGGAAGGTTTTCCTGATGCGTATCTGGATCGATGCCGACGCTTGCCCGCGCGCGGCCAAGGACCTGGTGGCGAAGTTCGCCCTCAAGCGCAAGCTGGAGGTGGTGATGGTCGCCGGCCAACCCGTGGCCAAGCCGCCGTTCGCCTGCGTCAGCCTGATAGTGGTGCCCAGCGGGATGGACGCTGCCGACGACTACCTGGTGGAGCAGGCCGAGCCGGGCGACCTGGTGATCTGCAGCGACGTGCCGCTGGCCGACCGGCTGGTGAAGAAGGGCGTCGATGCCCTCGACCCGCGCGGCCGCGAGTTCGACGAGAAGAACATGGGCGAGCGCCTGGCGGTGCGCAACCTGTTCACCGACCTGCGCGAGCAGGGGCAGGTGGGGGGAGGGCAGGCGCCCTATGGCGACAAGGATCGGCAGGCCTTCGCCAATGGCCTGGATCGGCTGCTGACGCGGTTGATGCGCGAGGCGGAAAGTCGCAAGTCCTGAAATGACAACGCCCGGCGATGCCGGGCGTTGTCATTTCGAGGGTGGATTTTTCGTAGGGATCAAAGGCCCCTCAGCTCTCGGCTGCTCTATTCAGGCCAGCTCCAGCACCCGGTCGACCGCCTTGTTGATGCCGCTGGCGGCTTCGGCGATGGACTGCGCCAGCATGTAGGCCGGGGTGGTGACCAGCTTGTGCGCCTTGTCTTCGACGATGTCTTCCACGGTGCATTCGACGTGCTTGGCGCCCATTTTGGTCAGCGCCTGCGCGGTGCCTTCGTCATTGCCGATGGTGCATTCCACGCCCGCGCCGTAGATGCGCGCGGCCATGGCCGGGGCGATGCAGATCAGCCCGACCGGCTTCTTCGCCGCGGCGAAGGCCTTGGCCAGGGCCAGCACGTCCGGCTGCACTTCGCACTGGTCGCCCTTGAAGGCGAAGTCGCTGAGGTTCTTCGCGGCGCCGAAACCGCCGGGGATGAGCAGCGCGTCGAAGTCTTCGACCTTGGCTTCGCGAACGTCCTTCACCTCGCCACGGGCGATGCGCGCGGACTCCACCAGCACGTTGCGGCTCTCGGCCATTTCCTCGCCGGTCAGGTGGTTGAGCACGTGGTGCTGGGCGATGTTCGGTGCGAAGCACTGTACCTTCGCGCCGCGCTGGGAAAGGCGCAGCAGGGTGATCACGCTTTCGTGGATCTCAGCGCCGTCGTAGACGCCACAGCCGGAGAGGATGACGGCAACTTTCTTCTGCATGGACTGCTCCTGTTCGAGGGTGCCGGGCGTGTCGCGATATGCCGCCCGGGTTGTCGCCGGCGGTCGGGGCCGGCGCGGGGCAAGAGGCTAGGATCGATGAAACCAGGGCCTTACCCACAAGCATAACGACTCGGCCGCGCCATGAACTACATCCTCTTCGCCGTACCCTTCTTTTTCCTCCTGATCGCGATCGAGTTGCTCGCGGACCGCTGGCGGGGCATCAGTACCTATCGCCTGAGCGATGCGCTGAACAGCCTCAGCGCCGGGGTGCTGTCCACCACCAGCGGACTGCTGACCAAGGGGCTCGCGGTGGTGACCTACACCCTGGCCTGGCAACAGCTTGCACTGTTCGAGCTGTCGGCCAAGAGCCTGTGGGTCTGGGCCTTCGCCTTTGTCTTCTACGACTTCTGCTATTACTGGAACCACCGCCTGGGCCACGAGCGCAATGTGCTCTGGGCGGCGCATTCGGTGCACCACCAGAGCGAGGACTACAACCTCTCCACGGCGCTGCGCCAGACCAGCACCGGCTTCATCTTCGGCTGGATCTTCTACCTGCCGATGGCGGTGGCCGGCGTGCCGCCGCTGGTGTTCCTCACCGTCGGTGCCCTGAACCTGCTGTACCAGTTCTGGGTGCACACCCGGCATATTCCCAAGCTCGGCGTGTTCGAGTGGGTCTTCATCACCCCGTCCAACCACCGCGTGCACCACGCGCAGAACCCGGTGTACATGGATCGCAACTACGGCGGCGTGTTCATCCTCTGGGACCGTCTGTTCGGCACCTTCCAGGAGGAATTGGACGAGGAGCCGGTGGTGTTCGGCGTGACCGTGCCGCTGGCCAGCTGGAACCCGCTGTGGGCCAACCTGCAGGTCTACGCGCACCTGTGGAACGATGCGCGCCGCGCCGGCAGCGTCCGG
Organism: Pseudomonas macauensis; assembly: GCF_047902425.1. NCBI lineage: Bacteria > Pseudomonadati > Pseudomonadota > Gammaproteobacteria > Pseudomonadales > Pseudomonadaceae > Pseudomonas > Pseudomonas macauensis. The sequence continues at coordinate 306,050 of NZ_CP138377.1, forward strand.
GACAAGCTGCGCATCTGGTTCATGCGCACCGGCTGGCGCCCGGAGGACGTCGCCCGGCGCTATCCCATGGCCAAGCCGGACCTGGCGGCCTTCCGCAAGTTCGAGGTGCCGCTCACGCGGGGCAGGCAGTGGTACGCCGGGCTACAGTTCGCGACTTACGTGGTGATCGGCACCTGGCTGCTGGGCGTGGGGGAGGGCTGGCAGATGTTGCCGCTGGTGATCGGCTGGAGCTGGATGGCCTTCGGGCTCTACGCCATTGGCTGTTGGCTGGAGAACCGCACCTGGGCGCTGCGCATGGAAGTGCTGCGCCTGGCGCTCAACGTACCGGCGGTGGCGGCACTGGCGCTGTGGGGTGGGATTGAGTTGCCGCAGTGGACGCCCTGGGCGCTGGCGGTCTACACGCTGGCAAGCCTGGTCGTGCTGCTGAGCCTGCGGCGTGCCGAGCGGCTACCGCAGGCCGCCTGACTCAGGCCTTGCTGGCGCTCTTGAAGCGGCGGCGCAGCCACAGCAGCAGGCCAATGACGATCAGGCCGCCGAGCACCATCAATTCGTACTTCTTGATGTTGCCCAGCACGCCTTCGAGCACGCTACCAAAGTAGTAGGCTGCCGAGCCCAGCGCGGTGGCCCAGACGATGGCGCCGATGCCATTGAGCAGCAGGTAGCGTCCCGGCGGATAGCCGGACAGGCCGATGGCCACCGGCATTACCGTGCGCAGGCCGTAGACGAAGCGGAAGCTCAGCACCCACATGTCCGGGCGACGGCGCACGTGTTCCAGCGCCTTGTCGCCCATCTGCTGCCAGCGCGGCTTGCGCGCGAGCAGCTTGCGGCCATGGCGGCGGCCGAGGAAGTACCACAGCTGGTCGCCCGCGTAACTGCCGAGGAAGGCCACGGCGATCACGTATTCGAGCTGCATGTAGCCGCGAAATGCCAGGAACCCGGCCAGAACCAGAATGGTCTCGCCCTCGAAGAAGGTGCCGAGGAACAGGGCGATATAGCCGAAATCCTGCAGGAATTGTTGAAGCATTATCGAGGCAACGCAGCGAAATGAAGGCGAAGCCTAACTCGGTTGTCGCTCCGGGGGAAGGCGTGCCAGTCGCGCCCCCTGACCTGGGGCAACTTCCTCCGGCCGCCAGGTGGTGTGGCAGGATGCCGCGACCAAGGGTCACTGTTACCGCTTGTTACCAATCGGTCATAATTCACGGCTATAACTGTCACACTGTGCCTGTTTGTCCAGGCCCTGGAGTACGCCGTGAGCTTCATTCCTGCCGATCGTGCCTTCCCTTTCACCCGCCTGCGCCGCAATCGCCGTGACGACTTTTCCCGTCGTCTGGTGCGCGAGAACGTGCTGACCACCAATGATCTGATCCTTCCGGTGTTCGTCCTCGACGGCAAGAACCAGCGTGAGGCGGTGGCCTCGATGCCGGGTGTGGAGCGCATGTCCATCGACCTGCTGCTCAAGGAAGCTGAGGAACTGGTGGAGCTGGGCATTCCGGCCGTCGCGCTGTTCCCGGTGACCCCGCTGGAGAAGAAGTCCCTCGATGGCGCCGAAGCCTTCAACCCCGATGGCATCGCCCAGCGCGCAACCCGCGCCCTGCGCGAGCGCTTCCCGGAGCTGGGGGTCATCACCGACGTCGCCCTGGATCCCTTCACCACCCACGGCCAGGACGGCATCCTCGATGAAGATGGCTACGTGCTGAACGACGTGTCCGTCGATGTGCTGGTCAAGCAGGCGCTGTCCCACGCCGAAGCCGGAGCCCAGGTGGTTGCCCCGTCGGACATGATGGACGGCCGCATCGGTGCGATTCGCGAAGCCCTGGAGTCGACCGGCCACGTCAACACGCGCATCATGGCCTATTCGGCCAAGTACGCCAGCGCCTACTACGGCCCGTTCCGCGACGCCGTCGGTTCGGCCGCAAACCTGGGCAAGGGCAACAAGGCCACTTACCAGATGGACCCGGCCAACAGCGATGAAGCGCTGCACGAGATCTATGCCGACCTCGCCGAAGGCGCCGACATGATCATGGTCAAACCGGGCATGCCCTATCTCGACATCGTTCGACGGGCGAAGGACGAATTCCGCGCGCCGACCTTTGTCTACCAGGTCAGTGGCGAGTACGCGATGCACATGGCGGCCATCCAGAACGGCTGGCTCAGCGAGGCGGTCATCCTGGAGTCGCTGCTGGCCTTCAAACGCGCCGGTGCAGATGGCATCCTGACCTACTTCGCCAAACGCGCTGCAGAACAATTGAAAAAGGGGGGCTGACCCCCGCCGACGAGACTTGCGATGAATACCGAAGGCCTTAGCGAAACCGAAGTTATCGAAGCTGAATCCACCGAAGTCGTCGTGGCCGAGACCACCGAGGCGACGCCTCCGCCGCCGGAGGTGGCCGTCCCTGCGGTCAACGTGGATGACAGTGCCCTCTACATTCATCGCGAGCTCTCGCAGCTGCAGTTCAACATCCGCGTGCTGGAACAGGCACTGGATGAGTCCTACCCGCTGCTGGAACGCCTGAAGTTCCTGCTGATCTTCTCCAGCAACCTCGATGAATTCTTCGAGATCCGCGTCGCCGGCCTGAAGAAGCAGATCACCTTCGCCCGCGAACAGGCCGGCGCCGACGGCCTGCTGCCGCACCAGGCGCTGGCGCGCATCAGCGAGCAGGTGCACGAGCAGGTCGCCCGCCAGTACAGCATCCTCAACGACATCCTGTTGCCGGAGCTGGCCAAGCACGACATCCGCTTCATCCGCCGCCGCTACTGGACGCCGAAGATCAAGGCCTGGGTCCGTCGCTTCTTCCGCGACGAGATCGCGCCGATCGTCACCCCCATCGGCCTCGATCCGACCCACCCGTTCCCGCTGCTGGTGAACAAGAGCCTGAACTTCATGGTCGAGCTCGAAGGCCTGGACGCCTTTGGCCGCGACTCCGGCCTTGCGATCATCCCGGCGCCGCGCTCGCTGCCGCGGATCATCCGCCTGCCGGAAGACGTTGCCGGCGCCGGCGACAACTACGTGTTCCTGTCGTCGATGATCCACGCCCATGCCGACGACCTGTTCCACGGCATGAAGGTGAAGGGCTGCTACCAGTTCCGCCTGACCCGTAACGCCGACCTTTCGGTGGACGCCGAGGATGTCGAGGACCTGGCCCGCGCGCTGCGCGGCGAACTGTTCTCGCGCCGTTACGGCGACGCCGTGCGCCTGGAGGTGGTGGACACCTGTCCGACGCACCTGTCCAACTACCTGCTCAAGCAGTTCGGCCTGGCCGAAAGCGAGCTGTACAAGGTCAGCGGTCCGGTCAACCTGACCCGCCTGTTCAGCGTCACGGGCCTCGCCAGCCATCCGGAGCTGCAGTACCCGCCGTTCACCCCGGCGATCCCGAAACTGCTGCAGAAGAAGGAAAACCTGTTCAACGTGCTGGGCAAGCTCGACGTGCTGCTGATGCACCCGTTCGAGTCCTTCACCCCGGTGATCGACCTGCTGCGCCAGGCCGCCAAGGATCCAAGCGTCCTGGCGATCAAGCAGACGCTGTACCGCTCCGGTGCCAACTCCGAGATCGTCGATGCGCTGGTGGAAGCCGCGCGCAACGGCAAGGAAGTCACCGTGGTGATCGAGCTGCGGGCGCGCTTCGATGAAGAATCCAACCTGCAACTGGCCAGCCGCCTGCAACAGGCCGGCGCCGTGGTGATCTACGGCGTGGTCGGCTTCAAGACTCACGCCAAGATGATGCTGATCCTGCGTCGCGAGGACGGTGAGCTGCGCCGCTACGCCCACCTGGGTACCGGCAACTACCACGCCGGCAACGCGCGCCTGTACACCGACTACAGCCTGCTGACCGCCGACGTGGCGCTCTGCGAGGACCTGCACAAGCTGTTCAACCAGCTGATCGGCATGGGCAAGACCCTGCGCATGAAGAAGCTCCTGCACGCGCCCTTCACCCTGAAGAAGAACCTGCTGGAGATGATCAACCGCGAGGCCGCCCAGGCCGCCGAAGGCAAGCCGGCGCACATCATGGCCAAGGTCAACTCGCTGACCGACTCCAAGGTGATTCGCGCGCTGTACAAGGCCAGCCAGGCCGGGGTGAAGATCGACCTGGTGGTGCGCGGCATGTGCTGCCTGCGTCCGGGGGTGCCGGGCGTTTCGCACAATATCCAGGTACGGTCGATCATCGGCCGCTTCCTGGAGCACAGCCGGATCTACTACTTCCTCAACGGCGGCGACGAGAAGCTGTTCCTCTCTAGCGCCGACTGGATGGAACGCAACCTCGACATGCGCGTGGAGACCTGCTTCCCGGTGGAAGGCAAGAAGCTGGTGCAGCGGGTGAAGAAGGAGCTGGAGTCGTATCTGGCCGACAACACCCAGGCCTGGGTGCTGCAGGCTGACGGCAGCTACGTGCGCCAGAGCCCCAGCGGCAACCAGAACGCCCGCAACTCCCAGGCGATACTGCTCGAACGCCTGTGCACGCCGGTGATCAGTTCGCGCTGATCAGCCGGTGTCACCGAAAGCCCTGCCTCGGCAGGGCTTTTTCATGGGTGCGCCAAGGCTCTTCGTAGGAGCGAGCTTGCTCGCGAACAGCTTCCGTTGCGGGCCCAGGGTTCGCGAGCAAGCTCGCTCCTACAGGTCATGCCAGGCCTGGCGCCCGGAATGAAAAGGCCCCGGCGTTTGCGCGTCGGGGCCTTTGTCTATCGCGGGGGCGATCAGCTCACGCTGAGCGAATACCCCACGCGGGCAAGCCAGCCGGCTTCCTGCTCGAAGTCCGCCTGGGTCAGCGGGTTGGCGGCCAGCCAGCCGTCCGGGAAGCGTACGCTCAGGCTCTTGGAGGAGGCCTTGAGGGCCACTGCCGGCATCTGCTGGGTGCCGCGGATGTGGTGGAAGAGGATGGCGAAGCGCAGCACGATGCACAGGCGGATCAGCTTGTCGCCCTCGTCGCCTAACTCGTTGAACTTGTCCGCCGGGATGTTGCGGCGGTGGCCGCGTACCAGCAGTGCCAGGGTCAACTGGTCGATGCGGGAGAAGCCGGCCAGGTCCGAGTGCTCCAGCAGGTAGGCGCCGTGCTTGTGGTAGTGGTAGTGGGCGATGTCCAGGCCCAGCTCGTGCACGCGGGCGGCCCACATCAGCAGTTCGCGGTGGCCGTCGTCGTTCAGGTCCCAGGCGTTGGCGACCTGGTCAAGGGACTCCAGCGCCTTGGCCTCGACACGCGCAGCCTGTTCCGGGTCGACATGGTAGCGCTCCATCAGCGCGCCGATGGTGCGCTCGCGAACGTCCTCGTGGTGGTGGCGGCCAAGCAGGTCGTAGAGCACGCCTTCGCGCAGGGCGCCTTCGGAGTGAGTCATGCGGTTCAGTTCGAGGGCGTCGAACAGTGCCTCGAGGATCGCCAGGCCCGCCGGGAAGATCGGTCGGCGGTCGGGCTTGATGCCGTCGATGTCGAGCTTCTCGACCTCGCCTATCTTGAACATCTTGCGCTTGAGCCAGGCCAGCCCCTCGGGATTGACCTCGCCGTTGCCGTGGCCGCCGGCCTGGATTGCCAGGCAGATGGCGCGGATGGTGCCGGAGGCGCCGACTGCCTCGTCCCAGCCCAGGCGGCGCAGGCTGTTCTCGATGCTCATCAGCTCCAGTCGCGCCGAGGTATAGGCCTGGGCGTAGCGCGCCGGAGTGATCTTGCCGTCCTTGAAATAGCGCTGGGTGAAGCTCACGCAGCCCATCTGCAGGCTTTCGCGCAGCTGCGATTCGAACTGCTGGCCGATGATGAATTCGGTGCTGCCGCCGCCGATGTCCACCACCAGGCGCTTGCCGGAGGTGTCCTGCAGGGTGTGGGACACGCCCAGGTAGATCAGGCGCGCTTCTTCGCGGCCGGAGATGACTTCCACCGGGTGGCCGAGGATCTGGTCGGCGACGCGGATGAAGTCGGCGCGGTTGCGCGCCTCGCGCAGGGCGTTGGTGCCCACCACGCGGACCGAGCCCGGCGGCATGCCGCTGATGAACTGGGCGAACTGCTTCAGGCAATCGAAGCCGCGCTGCATGGATTCTTCGGTGAGCATGCGGTCTTCGCCGATACCGGCGGCCAGCTGAACCTTCTCGCCGAGCCGCTCAAGGATGCGTATCTCGCCGTGATCGGCCTTTGCCAAAACCATGTGGAAACTGTTCGAGCCGAGGTCGATGGCCGCGATCAAGGGGAAGGTCTTGGCTGGGGTATGGGGCATGTTTGAAGGTCCGGACAAATACAGGAGACATCCTGCCATTTTAGGCAAGGAGTGCCAATGAAGAGGGTGTCACCGATCAGCGAATGCCGCATCAGCGATAGATAGACTCAATCAGCTGTGCCTTTCGGTGCGGGCCGAGGCGGGATATGATGACGGACACTTTTTCGCATCCGATTGACGGAGAGAATACATGAGCGAACATATCGTCAATGTTACCGATGCCAGCTTCGAGCAGGACGTACTGAAGTCCGACGGTCCCGTGCTGGTCGACTACTGGGCTGAATGGTGCGGCCCGTGCAAGATGATCGCCCCGGTACTCGACGAGATCGCCAAGGACTATCAGGGCAAGCTGAAAGTCTGCAAGCTGAACATCGACGAGAACCAGGACACCCCGCCGAAGTACGGCGTGCGCGGCATCCCGACCCTGATGCTGTTCAAGGGCGGCAACGTCGAAGCGACCAAGGTTGGCGCACTGTCCAAGTCCCAGCTGGCAGCCTTCCTCGACAGCAACATCTAAGTCGAAGCCTGCATGAAAAGCCCCGCAAATCAGCGGGGCTTTTTTCTTTTTGCGGTGATTTCCCCCTAGACGCTCCGAAACTCGGGTGTTAAATTCGGGCGCACAACGTTGATTTACGTTGTCCCCTGCAAGCCGTCGCCGACGCACTTCCTATTCGAATTCCAAGCGATCCTGTCCGTCATCCGCGGCACGGCTCTTCAAGCATCACGCTTGTTCCCTATTTCCCTTTCAGCGTATTTACGTCCCCTTCTATGAATCTGACCGAACTCAAGCAAAAGCCGATTGCCGAATTGCTGGAAATGTCCGATGCCATGGGCCTGGAAAACATGGCTCGTTCGCGCAAGCAGGACATCATCTTCGCGCTGCTGAAGAAGCACGCGAAAAGCGGTGAGGAAATCTCCGGCGACGGCGTGCTGGAGATTCTCCAGGACGGCTTCGGCTTCCTGCGCTCCGCCGATTCCTCGTACCTGGCCGGCCCCGACGACATCTACGTCTCGCCCAGCCAGATCCGGCGCTTCAACCTGCGCACGGGCGATACCATCATCGGCAAGATTCGTCCGCCGAAGGAAGGCGAGCGTTACTTCGCGCTGCTCAAGGTCGACACGATCAACTTCGACCGCCCGGAAAACGCGAAGAACAAGATCCTGTTCGAGAACCTGACCCCGCTGTTCCCGACCAAGCGCCTGACCATGGAAGCCGGCAACGGCTCCACCGAGGACCTCACCGGCCGGGTGATCGACCTCTGCGCCCCGATCGGCAAGGGTCAGCGCGGCCTGATCGTCGCACCGCCGAAAGCCGGTAAGACCATCATGCTGCAGAACATCGCGGCGAACATCACCCGCAACAACCCCGAGTGCCACCTGATCGTCCTGCTGATCGACGAGCGCCCGGAAGAAGTGACCGAGATGCAGCGCACCGTGCGCGGCGAAGTGGTCGCCTCCACCTTCGACGAGCCGCCGACTCGCCACGTGCAGGTCGCGGAAATGGTGATCGAGAAGGCCAAGCGCCTGGTCGAGCACAAGAAGGACGTGATCATCCTGCTCGACTCCATCACCCGCCTGGCTCGCGCCTACAACACCGTGATCCCCAGCTCCGGCAAGGTGCTCACCGGCGGTGTCGACGCCCACGCCCTGGAGAAGCCCAAGCGCTTCTTCGGCGCCGCGCGCAACATCGAGGAAGGCGGTTCGCTGACCATCCTCGCCACCGCGCTGATCGAAACCGGCTCGAAGATGGACGAAGTGATCTACGAGGAATTCAAGGGCACCGGTAACTCGGAACTCATCCTCGACCGTCGCATCTCCGAGAAGCGCGTGTTCCCGGCGATCAACATCAACCGTTCCGGCACCCGTCGCGAAGAGCTGCTCACCGGTGAGGAAGAGCTGCAGCGCATGTGGATCCTGCGCAAGATCCTGCACCCGATGGACGAGATCGCCGCGGTCGAATTCCTGCTCGACAAGCTCAAGCAGACCAAGACCAACGATGAGTTCTTCGACTCCATGAAGCGCAGCAAGTAAGCGCCGCCGACAAATCCGTTCTGGCGTTGTTGCCTGGCCTTGCCGTACGAGAAGTACTGTCTGCGGCCAGGCGCCTAGCCAGAACCGCTTCGCTCGGATTTGTCAGCGACGCTACGCGCTTTTGAATGCCACAAGGCCGGGGAAACCCGGCCTTCGTGTTTCTGCGAGGCGTTGTTAGCGGCTAAACTGTCGCATCTTCACCTTCGCATCGAGACCCTCATGCAGTATCGCGACCTGCGCGAGTTCATCGCCGCCCTGGAGCAGCGTGGACAGCTCAAGCGCATCCAGGCGCCGGTTTCCCCCGTGCTGGAAATGACCGAGGTGTGCGACCGCACCCTGCGCGCCAAGGGCCCGGCCCTGCTGTTCGAAAAGCCCACCGGCTACGACATCCCGGTGCTCGGCAACCTGTTCGGCACGCCCGAGCGCGTGGCCCTGGGAATGGGCGCCGAGGACGTCTCCGAGCTGCGCGAGATCGGCAAGCTGCTGGCCTTCCTCAAGGAGCCGGAGCCGCCCAAGGGGCTGAAGGACGCCTGGTCGAAGCTGCCGATCTTCAAGAAGGTCATCAGCATGGCGCCCAAGGTCCTCAAGGACGCGCCGTGCCAGGAAGTGATCGAGGAGGGCGACGACGTCGACCTGTCGAAGCTGCCGGTACAGACCTGCTGGCCCGGCGACGTCGCGCCTCTGATCACCTGGGGCCTGACCGTCACCCGCGGGCCGAACAAGGAGCGGCAGAACCTGGGCATCTACCGCCAGCAGGTGATCGGCCGCAACAAGGTCATCATGCGCTGGCTCAGCCATCGTGGCGGTGCGCTTGACTACCGCGAGTGGTGTCAGAAGCACCCGGACAAGCCCTACCCGGTGGCCGTGGCCCTGGGCGCGGACCCGGCGACCATCCTCGGCGCCGTCACCCCGGTGCCGGACACCCTTTCCGAATACGCCTTCGCCGGTCTATTGCGCGGGCACAAGACCGAGCTGGTGAAATGCGTCGGCAGTGACCTGCAGGTGCCAGCCAGCGCCGAGATCGTCCTCGAAGGGGTGATCCATCCCGGCGAGATGGCCGACGAAGGCCCGTACGGCGACCATACCGGCTACTACAACGAGGTGGACCGCTTCCCGGTCTTCACCGTCGAGCGCATCACTCGCCGGCAAAAGCCGATCTACCACAGCACCTACACCGGCCGCCCACCGGATGAGCCGGCGATCCTCGGTGTAGCGCTGAACGAAGTCTTCGTGCCGATCCTGCAGAAGCAATTCCCGGAGATCACCGACTTCTACCTGCCGCCCGAAGGCTGTTCCTACCGCATGGCGGTGGTGACCATGAAGAAGCAGTACCCCGGCCACGCCAAGCGCGTAATGCTCGGTGTGTGGTCGTTCCTGCGACAGTTCATGTACACCAAGTTCGTCATAGTCACGGACGACGACATCAATGCCCGCGACTGGAACGATGTGATCTGGGCCATCACCACGCGCATGGACCCCAAGCGCGACACGGTGATGATCGACAACACGCCGATCGACTACCTGGACTTCGCGTCGCCGATTTCCGGCCTGGGTTCGAAGATGGGCCTGGATGCCACCCACAAGTGGCCGGGCGAGACCTGCCGCGAGTGGGGCAGGGTGATCGAGAAGGACCCGGCGGTGACTCGCCGTGTCGATGAAATCTGGGCGAGCCTGGGTATCGATTGATGCAGGCTCTCCCCCGGTAGGAGCGAGCTTGCTCGCGAACAGCCCCCGCAGCGGGAATGGGTTCGCGAGCAAGCTCGCTCCTACAGAAATCAGAAGAACGAGAACAACGCTTGAAAGTGACCTTGCAACCCTCCGGCGCCCAGCTTGAGCTCAGGCCCGGCGAACGTATCCTCGACGGTGCGCGGCGCCTGGGCTACGAGTGCCCGCAGAGCTGTCGCAACGGCAACTGCCACATCTGTGCGGCACTGCTGGTGGAGGGGCGCGTGCGCCAGGACGGCGAGGTGCGCGACCAGGGTGAACTCTTCACCTGCCTGGCCGAGCCGCTGGAAGACTGCGTGCTGCACTGGGATGGCGTGCTGGCGCCGGGCGAACTGCCGGTGCGCAAGCTGTCCTGCCAACTGACCCTCTGCGAGCCGGTGGGTGGCGATGTCTGGCGCGTGCGCCTGCGCGCGCCGGCCGGCAAGCCGCCGCGCTACCACGCCGGGCAGTACCTGCTGATCGAGCGCGACGGCAGCGATCCGGCCGCCTTCTCCATGGCCTCCGCGCCGCAGGAAGGACGCGACCTGGAGCTGCACATCCTGGCCCGGGAGAACAGCGCCATCGACCTGCTGGCGCAGTTGCAGCGCGACCGTTTCGCCCGCGTGCAGATGCCGTTCGGCGATGCCCACCTGGCCGACCTGCCGGACGGTCCGCTGGTGCTGATCGCCGCCGGCACCGGCATGGCGCAGATGCACAGCCTGATCGAATACTGCCGCGCCGCCGGTTTCGCTCACCCGGTGCACCTGTACTGGGGTGTGCGCCGACCGGAAGACTTCTACGAGCTGCCGCACTGGGAACAGTGGCAGGGCGTGCCCAACCTGCTCCTGCACAAGATCGTCAGCGATATGTGCGGCTGGGTGGGGCGCTGTGGCCTGCTGCATGAGGCGGTGTGCGAGGATTTCGCCGATCTTTCCGGCCTGCGCGTCTACGCCAGCGGCTCGCCGGCGATGGTCTACGGCACGCTGGATGCGCTGGTGGCGGCGGGTATGGACCCACACCAGATGCGCGCCGACGTCTTCGCTTACGCCCCAAGAGGCTGAGCCAGACGAGCTTTTCGTAGGAGCGAGCTTGCTCGCGAACCAGAGTAAACGGGCATGCCGATGCTGGGCGGTTCGCGAGCCAGCTCGCTCCTACACGTCCCGCTGCGCTTCGGCGCCGGTGGAAAATTCTTCCTGCAACGCCGCGCGAATCCACTCCTCGAACCAGGCCACGTCGGCGCTGACCGCGCCGGGCGGTAGCAGCAACTGGTAGCTCTCCAGCGGTACTTCCTCGGGGAGCGGGCGCACCAGCGTGCCGGCGGCCAACTGGTGCTTCACCAGCACCAGGTTGGCCAGGGCGATGCCGTGGCCCGCCTCGGCCATCGACAGGGCGTGGTCGTTGCTGACGTACAGCACCTCCGGGCTCACCCGCAGGTCCAGGCCGATGGTGGACAGCCAGAGGTTCCACCATTCGCCGTCGTCCACATGGATCAGTTCGTGCTGCGCCAGGTCGCGGGCACTGGTCAGCGGACCGTGCTCGGCCAGATAGGAGGGTGAGCAGACCGGGAACACCGCCGGACGGATCAGCGTCGCGTGGCATTGCGGGTAGATGCCCGGCAGGCCATAGACGATGCCCAGGTCCGCGCTCTTGCCGTCCACTTCGGTGAAGGTGGGGTTGGGCTCCACCGCCACTTTCAGGCCCGGTCGTTGCTGGCGCAGGGTTTCCAGGCGCGACATCAGCCAGCGCTTGGTGAAGGCCGGCACCGCCATGATCTTCAGCCAACGCGCCGAGCCACCGGGGGCGAGCTCGTGGCCGGCATCGGCGATCTGCTGCAGGGCTGTGGATATCTTCGCGTAGTAGCGCTGTCCGGCGGGCGTGAGGCTGACCCCGCGCGGGGTGCGCTCGAACAGCTGCACGCCCAGCCAGTCCTCCAGCAACTTCACATGGCGGCCGATGGCCGGCTGCGTGACGTGCAGGTCCCGGGAGGCCGCGACGTAGCTGCCCAGCCGGGCGGCGGCCTCGAAGGCGCGGACGGCATTGAGCGGCGGAAGGCGCTGGATCGACATGGAAGTGGCCTCGATGGTGAGCTGTTAATTTTTTTAATACCGAATGTAAGAAAATTGAGCTTTCCGCTCAACCACCTTTCTTCGAATATCCGCTCCAGGAGCACCACGATAATTCGAGCCGAACATGCGGCCGGCGCTGGTTCCAGCGTTTCTCTAGTCCTGCCAGAACAACTACAAGATCCCCCGACCGCCAGCGTGCGGCGGACGGGAAGGATGCGGAGGTTTCACCATGAATGCCCTGCACAGCCTGCAGACGGCGGCGGTTTCGATCCGCTCCGTACGCAAGGTCTACGGCGATCCGGCCAGCGGCCCCGTGGCGCTGAAATGCGTCGACCTGGATATCCGCGACAACGAGTTCTTCACCCTGCTCGGTCCCTCGGGCTGCGGCAAGACCACCCTGCTGCGGATGATTGCCGGCTTCGAATTCCCCACCGCCGGGGAAATCCAGCTGTACGGCGAAAACATCGCCGACCGCCCGCCGTTCGAGCGTCCGGTGAACACCGTGTTCCAGCACTACGCGCTGTTCCCGCACATGACCATTGCCGAGAACCTGGCCTTCGGCCTGGAATCGCACCCGATGGGCAAGCGCATGAGCAAGGCGGAGGTCGCCGAGCGCGTTCGCGAGATGCTCGCCCTGGTGCAGATGGAACGCTTCGCCCAACGCAAGCCGACCCAGCTCTCCGGCGGCCAGCAACAGCGCGTCGCCCTGGCCCGCGCCCTGGCGCCGCATCCCAAGGTGCTGCTGCTCGACGAGCCGCTCTCCGCCCTCGATCTCAAGCTGCGCCAGGCCATGCGCGAAGAGCTCAAGGCGATCCAGTCCAAGACCGGCATCACCTTCATCTTCGTCACCCATGACCAGGAAGAAGCCCTGACCATGTCCGACCGCATCGCCGTGCTCTCCGAGGGCGAGGTGCAGCAGGTCGGCTGCCCGGACGAGATCTACGAGCATCCGCGCAACCGCTTCGTCGCCGACTTCATCGGTGAGACCAACTTCCTCCCGGCGTGGGTCGAGAGCATCGCCGGCGACTGCGCACAGTTCCGCATCCCCGGCGGCCAGCTGATCCAGGCCGCCAGCCGCGACGGCCTCAAGAGCGGCGCCGAGGTCACCCTGTCGATCCGCCCGGAACGCCTGCAACTGGTGGCCGAGGACAACCCGTCCGCCACGCCGTGCAGCATCGCCCAGCAGATCTACCTGGGCACCGACCTGCAGTACCAGGTCAGCCTTGCCGATGGCACCCGCCTGACCGTCCGAGCGCCCAACAGCGCCGGCCAGCGTCAGCGCCTGGTGGCCGGGCAACGCGCCGGGCTGCTGTTCGAAACCGGCAGCGCCAGCGTCCTGCTGGACTGAGGCGGGGGTGAGCATGAACCAGATATCCACCACCGGCGGTGCGCTGGAGCGGCGCAAGGCGCTGAGGAGCTTCCTCGGCGTGTCGCCCGCGTTGGTCTCCATCGGGCTGTTCCTGATCGTGCCGATCTTCATCGTGATCGGCTATTCGCTGATGCAGGCCAATCCCTATGGCGGGGTCAACCCGCACTTCAGCACCGACGCCTACGTCTCGCTGCTGTTCGAGCGTCAGCTCGACGACAGCCTGGCCTTCGCCGACTCCTACATGGTGATTGCCCTGCGCTCCATCGGCATCGCTGCCGCGACCACCTTCATCACCCTGCTGGTGGGCTTCCCGGTGGCGGTGTGGCTGGCGATGCAGCCGGCGCACCGTCGCGGCCTGCTGATCTTCCTGATCACCGTACCGTTCTGGGCCAACCTGCTGATCCGCACCTACGCCTGGATCCTGCTGCTGCGCGGCACCGGCGTGGTCAACGGCACGCTGATGAGCCTGGGAGTGATCAACCAGCCGCTGAACCTGCTCTACACCGACGGCGCGGTGCTGCTGGGCCTGGTCTACACCTACGCACCCTTCGTGGTGCTGCCGATCTACGCCACCCTCGAGAAGATGGACATGCGCCTGCTCGAAGCGGCCCAGGACCTTTATGCCGGGCGCATCCGCACCCTGCGCAAGGTGGTCCTGCCGATCGCCCGTCCGGGCATCCTGGCCGGCGCCATCCTCACCTTCGTGCCCTGCCTGGGCGCGATGATCGCTCCCGAACTGCTCGGCGGCGGCACCAAGATGATGCTCGGCAACCTGATCTTCCGGCAGTTCAGCGACGGGCGTAACTGGCCCTTCGGCGCGGCGCTGTCGCTGGTGCTGATGGCCGCGGTGATGCTGGTGCTGATGTTCTACGCGATGCGCGCCGAGCGCCTGCGCATCGCTCGGGGAGGTGAATGATGCTCTCGCTGCTGACCAAGCGCCGTCTGGGCGTGCAGGATTTCCGGGGCTTCGGCGCCCTGAGCCTGCTGTTCTACATCTACCTCTACGCGCCCATCGTGGTGCTGGTGGTGCTCTCGTTCAACGCCAACCAGTCCGCCACCGTGTGGACCGGCTTCAGCCTCGACTGGTACCGCAGCGCCTTCGCCAACCAGGCGCTGCGCCAGGCCGCCGGCAACAGCCTGCTGATTGCCGTGTGCGCCTGCGTGCTGTCCACCGTGATCGCCACCCTGGCCGCGCTGGGCACCTCGCGCGGGGCCAAGTTCAAGGGCCTGCGCCTGTCCATGGGGGCGATCATGCTGCCGCTGGTGCTGCCGGAGATCGTGGTCGGCGTCGCCACCCTGGCGCTGTTCTCCACCCTCGGCCTGTCGCTGGGCTACGGCAACCTGATCATCGCCCACACGGTGTTCTGCATCCCGTTCGCCTACCTGCCGATCCGCGCCCGGTTGAACGACATGGACCTGTCCCTGGAGCAGGCCGCCGCCGACCTCTACGCCGGCCCCTGGCGGACATTCCGCAAGGTCACCCTGCCGCTGCTGACCCCGGGGATCGTCTCCGGGCTGATGCTGGCCTTCATCGTCTCGCTGGATAACTTCGTGATCTCGATGATGGTCTCCCAGGCTGGCACCACCACCTTGCCGATCTTCATCTTCGGCCTGCTGCGCATGGGCGTGACGCCCGACGTGAACGCAGTGTCGACCCTGATCCTCGGTGTTTCCGTGCTGTTCGTAACCCTGTCGTTCCTGCTCGGCAAGAAGAAGGCCTGAGCCCACATACCGGAGTAGAAGATGAGCAAACTGATCGCAGCAGTAGGGGCCTCGCTGACGCTGGCCGTGGCCGTCCACGCGCAAGCCGCCGAGCAACTGAACGTGGTGAGCTGGAGTGGTTATTTCACCCCGCAGATCCTGGAGAAGTTCGAGAAGGAAACCGGCATCAAGGTAACCGTGGATTCCTACGACTCCAACGAGACCCTGCTGGCCAAGCTCAAGCAGGGCGGTGCCGGCTACGACGTGGCCATTCCCTCGCACCAGTTCGTGCCGATCCTGGTGAAGGAGAAGCTGCTGGAGCGCTTCGATCCGGTCAGCCAGCCGTACTACGCGAACATCGTGGACAACCTGAAGAAGCCTACCTGGGACCCGGAAGGCGCCTACTCGGTGCCCTTCATCTGGGGCACCACCAGCGTGGTGCTGGATACCGCCAGGTACAGCGGCCCGATGGACAGCTACTCGGTGCTGTTCACCCCGCCCAAGGAACTGCAGGGCAGGATCAACATGTTCGACTCCTCCAGCGAGGTGATCGACACCGCCAGCCTCTACTTGGGCATCCCGCCGTGCAGCGAGGACCCCAAGCAGATGCAGCAGGTGCTCACCCTGCTGAAGAACCAGAAGCCCTTCGTGAAGACCTACAGCTCCAAGGCCGGCTCGATCCGCGAGAACCTGGCCTCGGGCGAGGTCGACATGTCGATGTTCTGGGGCGGCTCGTCGATGCGTGCGCGTGAGATGAAGTCGAGCCTGAAGTATCTCTACCCGAAAGAGGGCGTGATGGCCTGGGTGGACAACCTGGTGATCCCGGCCGGCGCCAAGCACCCCGAGAGCGCCAAGAAGTTCATCGCCTTCATGAGCCAGCCGGAAAACTCGGCGATGACCCAGAACTTCCTCAAGCACCAGAGCCCGATCAAGGGCGTGGAGCCTTTCCTCGACGCTGGCCTGAAGGATGCGCCTGAACTGCACATCCCCGAAGGCACCAAGGTGGTATTCAGCCAGACCTGCGGCGAGGGCGCGATCCGCCTGGCCGACCGTATCTGGACCAACCTGATGCGCTGATCCCGCCAAGCGGGAAAACGGCAAAGCGATGCGCGCGTGCGCCAGCTCGGCGCAGCGGCATCGCTCGGCCTGAAGAACGCAACAAGCCCTGCCTGCGGGCGGGGTCGCTGAACCCGACCGACGCTTCCCACCTGCCGGAAGCCTGATGAAAGAAGGCCGCGCTCCATGAGCCAGTACAAGCACAATAACGAACTCGTCCAGCTGCAGGCCCACGAACTGGCCCAGCGCATCCGCCTGCGCCAGGTGTCCTGCCGCGAAGTCATGCAGGCGCACCTTGAGCAGATCGAGCGGTTCAACCCGGCGGTCAACGCCATTGTCAGCCAGCAACCCGACGATCTTCTGCTTGCCGAGGCCGACCAGCGCGACGCCGAACTGGCCCGCGGCGAGTACCGCGGCTGGATGCACGGCCTGCCCCACGCGGTGAAGGACCTGTCGCTGACCCGGGGCATCCGCACCACCCTGGGCTCGCCGCTGTTCCGCGACTACTTGCCCGAGCGTGACGGCATCATGGTCGAGCGCATCAAGGCGGCCGGCGCCATCATCATCGGCAAGACCAACACCCCCGAATTCGGCCTTGGCTCCCACAGCTACAACCCGATCTTCGGCGCTACCGGCTGTGCCTACGCGCCGGAGCGCACCGCCGGCGGCAGCAGTGGCGGCGCCGCAGCGGCCCTGGCACTGCAGATGGTTCCGGTGGCCGATGGCAGCGACATGATGGGCTCGCTGCGCAACCCGGCGGCCTTCAACAACATCATCGGCTTCCGTCCGTCCCAGGGCCGCGTGCCCTTTGACGACAGCGCCGACCTGTTCATCGACCAGCTCGGCTACGAAGGTCCCATGGGCCGCAGCGTGCGCGACGTGGCGCTGCTGCTGTCGGTGCAGGCCGGTAGCGATGCCCGCGCGCCGCTGTCCATCGCCGAATCCGGCGAGCAGTTCGCCGGCAACCTGGAACGCGACTTCAAGGGGGCGCGCCTGGGCTGGCTGGGTGACCTCGGCGGCCATCTGCCGATGGAGCGCGGCGTGCTGGATCTGTGCCGGAATTCCTTCGCCGACTTCGAGGCCATCGGCTGCCAGGTTGAAGACACCGCCATGGGCTTCTCTGCCGAGCGGCTCTGGGACACCTGGCGTACCCTGCGTCACTGGATGGTCGCCGGCTCCCTCGGTGCGACCTACGCCGACCCGGCCAAGCGCGAGCTGCTCAAGCCCGAGGCGATCTGGGAGATCGAGAACGGCCTGAAGCTCTCGGCCGTGGAGGTGTTCCGCGCTTCCGCCGCGCGCAGTGACTGGTACCGCGCCATCAGCCAGCTGTTCGAACGCTACGATTACCTGCTGCTGCCCAGCGCCCAGGTGTTCCCGTTCGACAAGAACTGGGACTGGCCGAAGGAAATCTCTGGCAAGCCGATGGACACCTACCACCGCTGGATGGAAGTGGTGATCCCCGGCACCCTGTCCGGTTGCCCGGTGGTCAACGTGCCGGTCGGCTTCAATGAACAGGGACTGCCGATGGGTATCCAGATCATCGGCAAGCACCAGGCCGACATGGCCGTGCTGCAACTGGCCCATGCCTACGAGCAGGCGTCGCGCTGGTACCAGCGCTGCCCGCCGCCGCTGTTGGCGGGAGCCTGACTCACTTATCCACACGCTCAGGGGGACGCATGAATATCAGCTTCTTCCAGGAACTGCTGCAAAGCATCACCGAGCGCGGCCGGCAACTGCTGGAGTCGCGCGAGCCGGCGCCGGGCAATGCCCAGGCGCTGGCGCAGGCGTGCCACAAGCTGATCTCCAGCCACGGCGAAGCCTCAGGCGTTGCCCTGGCGCAGCAGGTGCTGTGCGCTTACCGGGATTGCCCGGAGGTCCAGCAGAAGGCGTTCTTCGACATCCTGCTGAAGGATTTCGCCCCATCCCGCGAAGCGCTGGCCGAAGCCTGCCAGCGTTATCTCGACGACCCGTCATCGGCCAACACCACGGCGCTGTTCCAGGCCAGCGAACCGCCACGCCAGGAACTGTTCCGCCGCCTGAACCAGGCGCCCGGCGGCACCGCCCAGCTGATCGCCATGCGCCGCCTGCTGCTGCAGGAATTGAAAGCCAGGCCGGAACTGACGGCAGTGGACCACGACCTGCAGCACCTGCTGGCCTCCTGGTTCAACCGGGGCTTCCTGGTGCTGCGCCGCATCGACTGGTCGACCCCGGCGTCGATCCTGGAAAAGATCATCAAGTACGAGGCCGTCCACGCCATCAAGGACTGGGACGACCTGCGCAGTCGCCTGCAGCCGGCGGACCGCCGCTGCTTCGCCTTCTTCCACCCGGCCCTGGCCGACGAGCCGCTGATCTTCGTCGAAGTGGCGCTGACCCGCGCCATGCCGGGCGCCATCGCTGACATTCTGGAGCCCGGTGCCCAAGCGCAGCCGGCGGAAGAACCGGATACCGCAGTGTTCTACTCCATCAGCAACTGCCAGGACGGCCTGCGCGGCATCTCCTTCGGCAACTTCCTGATCAAGCAGGTGGTGGAGGAGCTGGCGCGGGAGATTCCGGCCCTGCGCCAGTTCGTCACCCTTTCGCCGGTGCCCGGCTTCCGTCGCTGGCTCGATAGTCTGGGCGAGGACGCGCAGCTGGGCGCGGCTGCCGCCGAATGCCTGAAGGCGCTCAAGCCCGACGCACCACCACCGCCGCGCCTGGAGCAGCCGCTGCTGGCGCTGGCCGCCGAGTACTTCCTGCACGCCAAGAACGGCGGCGGCCTGCCGCTGGACCCGGTGGCGCGCTTCCACCTGGGCAACGGTGCCCGCCTGGAGCGCCTGAACTGGCGCGGCGACCTCTCCGCGACCGGCCTGCGCCAGGCCGCCGGGCTGATGGTCAATTACCGCTACGAACTGCGCCAGATCGAAAAGAACCACGAAGCCTACGCCAACCAGGGCACGGTCACGGCCTCTCCCGAGGTCCGCAAGCTGGCCAGCCTGTCGGCGAAAACAAAACGCTAGGACCCGCACATGAACCAGAGCCTTTTCGCCGAAGTCGGCAAACACCTGCCCAGCGACCTCACCAAGCCCTTCATCCGCACCCCCGAGGGCGGCGGCTACAGCTACGCCGACATGCTGCGCAGCACCTCGCAGTTCGCCCACGCGCTGGTGGAGCTCGGCGTGCAGCCGGGCGACCGCGTCGCCGTGCAGGTCGACAAGAGCCCCGAGACGGTGATGCTCTATCTCGCCGTCCTGCGCGTCGGCGCGGTCTACCTGCCGCTCAACAGCGGCTACACCGGCGAGGAGCTGCGCTACTTCCTCGACGACGCCGAACCCTCGCTGTTCGTCTGTGCCCCGGCCTTCGAAGCCCAGGCCCGTGAACTGGCCGAGGCCAGTGGTGTGGCGCGCGTGGCGACCCTGGGTGACCAGGGCGACGGTTCGCTGATGGACGCCGTACAGGGCAAGCCGGGACGCTTCGTCGACGTGGAGCGCGCATCGAGCGACCTTGCCGCGATCCTCTACACCTCCGGCACCACCGGGCGCTCCAAGGGCGCGATGATCAGCCATGGCAACCTGGTCTCCAACGCCCGCGCGCTGGTGGATTACTGGAAGATCAGCCCGTCCGACTGGCTGCTCCACGCGCTGCCGATCTTCCACATCCACGGCCTGTTCGTGGCCTGCAACAGCCTGCTGATGGCCGGCGGCTCGATGCTGTTCCTGAGCAAGTTCGACGCCGCTCAGATCCTCAAGCTGCTGCCCCAGGTGAACCTGCTGATGGGCGTGCCGACCTTCTACACCCGGCTGCTCGATCAGCCCGGCCTGACCCGCGAGGCGGTGGCGCACATGCGCCTGTTCATCTCCGGCTCCGCGCCGCTCACCGCCGAGACCCACCGCGCATTCTCCGAGCGCACCGGCATGGCCATCCTCGAACGCTACGGCATGACCGAGACCGGCATGAACACCTCCAATCCCCTGGACGGCGAGCGCATCGCCGGCACCGTCGGCTTCCCGCTGCCGGGCGTCGAGCTGCGCATCACCGATCCGGGCGCGGGCGAAGCGACCGTGCTGCCCCAGGGCGAGCCGGGGATGATCGAAGTGCGCGGGCCGAACGTGTTCCAGGGCTACTGGCGCATGCCGGAGAAGACCGCCGAGGAACTGCGCGCGGACGGCTACTTCATGACCGGCGACATCGGTTTCATCGACGACAAGGGCTACGTGCAGATCGTCGGCCGCAGCAAGGACATGATCATCAGCGGCGGCTACAACGTGTACCCGAAGGAGCTGGAACAGATCCTCGATACCCTGCCGGGCGTGGCCGAATCGGCGGTGATCGGCGTGCCGCATCCGGACTTCGGCGAGGGCGTGACTGCCGTGCTGGTGGCGAACAAGGAACACACCCCGACCGAAGCGGAAGTCCTCGCCGCCCTGGACGGCAAGCTGGCGCGCTTCAAGCAGCCCAAGCGGGTGATGGTGGTCGACGCGCTGCCGCGCAATGTGATGGGCAAGGTGCAGAAGAACGTGCTGCGGGAGCAGTTCAAGGCGTTGTACGCCTGAGCCCGATTCGCATGAAAAAGCCTCGCTCACGCGGGGCTTTTTGCTTTTGTAGGAGCAACTGTCTTCTTGTGAGGTCGTGCCTGCGATTTTCCCTCTCCCCAGCCCTCTCCCTGAAGGGAGAGGGAGCTGCCCGTGCCGGCTGACGTCAAGGTTTCATGCTGTGCCGTACGGTCCCCTCTCCCGCTTGCGGGAGAGGGTTAGGGAGAGGGGCTTTCGGGCTCGTAGGAGCGGACTTCGTCCGCGATATGCCTGCTTCGCGCCTCTATTTCCTGCGCCGCTTTGGCGTGCGCGCGGACTTCTTGTTTCGCCCCCTCGGGCGACCTCCTTTGGCAAACGACGGATGGCCGCCCCACCCAAAGGAGGCAAAGGTCTTGCCCCAATCATCCGGTTTTTCGCTTGGGGCGAAAAATACCCTCGTTGAAGCACAGTTTCCGGGGCACGCCGCGAAGGGCCATCCCTGGCCCATCGCGGCTCTCGCGACATCCATGCCGCTCAACCCCTGAAACTGTGCTTCAACGAGGCCTCCTGAACGGGGCGGTTCGGAGTGCGTGGATGTTTCTCTGGAAATCTTTTTAAAGCCAAAGCCGGCGAGATGGCGCTCTTCGTAGGAGCGAGCTTGCTCGCGAATCGCTCAACGCCGGATTTCCCTGTAGGAGCGACAGAATGAAAAAGCCCCGCTTGAGCGGGGCTTTTTGTGTCGCCGGAACGCTATCAGCGAACGGTCACCACCACCTTGCCTACCGCCTTGCGCTGGCCCAGGTGATTGATCGCATCCGCCGCCTTCTCCAGCGGATAGGTCTGCGACACCAGCGGCTTGATCTTGCCCTCGGCGAACCAGCTGAACAGCTGCTGGAAGTTCGCCGCATTGTCCTGCGGCTGGCGCTGGGCGAAGGAGCCCCAGAACACGCCGACCAGGGACGCGCCCTTGAGCAGGGTGAGATTGGCCGGCAACGACGGGATGGTGCCGCTGGCAAAACCCACCACCAGCATGCGGCCGTTCCAGGCGATGGAGCGGAACGCTTCTTCGAACAGGTCGCCTCCCACCGGGTCGTAGATCACGTCCACACCCTGGCCGCCGGTGATTTCCTTGAGCTTGTCCTTCAGGCTGCCTTCGCTGTAATTGATCAGCACGTCGGCGCCGGCGGCCTTGGCCACTTCCAGCTTGGCGTCGCTGCTGGCGGCGGCGATCACCTTCGCGCCCATGGCCTTGCCGATTTCCACCGCCGCCAGGCCCACGCCGCCGGAGGCGCCGAGCACCAGCAGGGTCTCGCCCGGCTGCAGGTTGGCGCGCTGCTTCAGCGCATGCATGGAGGTGCCGTAGGTCATGCCGAAGGCGGCTGCGCTGGCGAAGTCCATGCCGTCGGGAATCGGCATCACGTTATAGCCGGGCACCGCCACTTCCTCGGCGAAGCTGCCCCAGCCGGTCAGCGCCATCACCCGGTCGCCGGGCTTCACGTGGGTGACCTTCTCACCCACCGCACCCACCACGCCGGCAGCCTCGCCACCCGGAGAGAACGGGAAGGGCGGCTTGAACTGGTACTTGCCCTCGATGATCAGGGTGTCGGGGAAGTTCACCCCGGCGGCATGCACCTGCAGCAGGACTTCGTTCTTCTTCGGCTCGGGGCTGGCGACGTCTTCCAGCACCAGGGTTTCGGCGGGGCCGAAGGCTTTGCACAGCACGGCTTTCATGGGGATTACTCCGCTTTAGGTATCGGGCCAGTGTAGGAGTGCATGGCGAGGGGGCAAATCACCATGGTCCCGGCTTATGCCCCGATATAGCTTGGGCGCCGGCGCGAGTGTGGCTATCCTTTGGGCCATCGAATCCGGAGACATCGCCTTGAGAGCTTTCCTCGCCCTGTTGCTGGTCCTGTCCTTCAGCCCCTTCGTTGCCGCGGAAGAAGAGGCCAAGCCCGAAGACGCCAACAAGCCGGTCTTCGTCGACCTCACCCCGGCCTTGGTGGGCAACTATGGCAGCGGTCCGAAGCTGAAATACTTCAAGGCCGACATCGCCCTGAAGGTCACCGGCAAGGAGGCCTCGGAGAAGGTCGAGCATCATGAGCCGCTGATCCGCAACCAATTGGTGATGCTGTTCGCCCAGCAGACCGACGACTCCCTCGGCAGCGTCGATGGCAAGGAAAAGCTGCGCCAGGAGGCTCTCAAGCAGGTGCAGGGCGTCCTGCAACAGGAAGAGGGCAAGCCGCTGGTGGATGACCTGCTGTTCAACAACCTGATCGTCCAGCCCTGACCTCGGGCCTGCCCATCGCGCAGTAGGGCCCTAAGCCCCGTCAAACCAGGCATGTAGGAAATTTCCTAGTCACGCCTGACTTGTATCAAGCGTCATTCGCCGCCGATTACCGATGATCCCCTCATGATTCGCTCGAATTCGAGCGCACGCAGAAGGGGATTATCGGATGGCAGGAATCGCAAAAAGCTGGCGCACCCGCGGACTGATCGTGGTGGTTGCGGCCGTGCTCGCCGCGCTGGCCTGGCAGACGTTCAAACCGGCCGGCCTCCCCGAAGGCTTCGCCGGCGGTAACGGACGCATCGAGGCCACCGAGGTGGACGTGGCCACCAAACTGCCTGGACGGGTGGCGGAAATCCTGGTGGACGAGGGCGACTTCGTGAAGGCCGGCCAGGTGGTGGCGAAGATGGACACCCAGGTGCTCCAGGCCCAGCTCGCCCAGGCCCAGGCTGAGGTGCGGCAGGCGCAGAATGCCCGGCTCACCGCTGAATCCCTGGTCGCCCAGCGCACCAGCGAGAAGGCCACCGCCGAAGCCGTGGTCGCCCAGCGCCAGGCGGAACTGACCGCCGCGCAGAAGCGCTTCACCCGCACCGAGCAGCTGGTTAAGCGCAATGCGCTGCCACAACAGCAACTCGATGATGACCGTGCGGTGATGCAGAGCGCCCAGGCCGCACTGGCCGCCTCGCGCTCGCAGGTGGTGTCGGCGCAGGCCGGCATTGCCGCCGCGCGCTCCCAGGTGATCGAGGCGCAGTCGGCCATCGAGGCCGCCACCGCGAGCACCGTGCGCCTGCAGGCGGACATCGACGACAGCCTGCTCAAGGCCCCGCGCAACGGCCGCGTGCAGTACCGTGTGGCGCAGCCGGGCGAAGTGCTGGCCGCCGGCGGCAAGCTGCTCAACATGGTCGATCTGGCTGACGTCTACATGACCTTCTTCCTGCCCTCGGGCCAGGCCGGCAAGGTCGAGCTGGGCCAGGAAGTGCGCCTGGTGATCGATGCGGTGCCGGAGTACGTGATCCCGGCGAAAGTCTCCTACGTCGCCAGCGTCGCGCAGTTCACCCCGAAGACCGTGGAAACCGCCAACGAGCGCGAGAAGCTGATGTTCCGCGTCAAGGCGCGGCTGGATCCGGAGCTGCTTGCGAAGTACATCACCTACGTGAAGACCGGCGTGCCGGGCATGGCCTACCTGCGCCTCGACCCGCAAGCGCAGTGGCCGGCTGAACTGCAGATCAAGGTTCCGCAATGAACACCGCCGACTGCGT
Source organism: Pseudomonas macauensis (assembly GCF_047902425.1). Lineage (NCBI taxonomy): Bacteria > Pseudomonadati > Pseudomonadota > Gammaproteobacteria > Pseudomonadales > Pseudomonadaceae > Pseudomonas > Pseudomonas macauensis. The sequence goes on from NZ_CP138377.1 coordinate 330,199, forward strand.
GGCCCGTCTGGCTGGCGTCTCGCTGCGCTACGGCGAGACTCGCGCGGTGGACAACGTCACGCTGGATATCCCGGCCAACCGCATGGTCGGCCTGATCGGCCCGGACGGCGTCGGCAAGTCCAGCCTGCTGGCGCTGCTGGCCGGCGCGCGGAAGATGCAGGACGGCGAAATCCAGGTGCTTGGCGGCGACATGCGCGACGCCCGCCACCGCCGCTCCGTGTGTCCGCGCATCGCCTATATGCCCCAGGGCCTGGGCAAGAACCTCTATCCCACGCTCTCGGTGTTCGAGAACGTCGACTTCTTCGGCCGCCTGTTTGGCCACGACAAGGCCGAGCGTGAGCGGCGCATCGCCGACCTGCTGCACAGCACGGGGCTGGCGCCGTTCGCCGAACGGCCGGCGGGCAAGCTCTCCGGTGGCATGAAGCAGAAGCTCGGGCTGTGCTGCGCGCTGATCCACGACCCCGACCTGCTGATCCTCGACGAACCCACCACCGGCGTCGATCCGCTTTCGCGCAACCAGTTCTGGGAGCTGATCGGCCGCATCCGTGCCGGCCGCGAGGGCATGAGCGTGCTGGTCGCCACCGCCTACATGGAGGAGGCCGAGCGCTTCGACCACCTGGTAGCGATGGACGACGGCAAGGTGCTCGCCACTGGCACACCCGCCGAACTGCGCGAGCACACCGGCACCCGGAATCTGGAAGAAGCCTTCATCGCCCTGCTGCCCGAGAGCAAGCGCGCCGGTCACCACACGCTGGTGATTCCGCCGCGCGCGCAGAGCGAAGGCGCTCCGCAGATCGCCATCGAGGCCGAGGGGCTGACCTGCCGCTTCGGCGATTTCGTCGCAGTGGACCATGTGAGCTTCCGCATCGAGCGCGGGGAAATCTTCGGCTTCCTCGGTTCCAACGGCTGCGGCAAGTCCACCACCATGAAGATGCTCACCGGCCTGCTGCCGGCCAGCGAAGGCACCTGCGCGCTGTTCGGCCAGCCGGTGAACGCCAACGACATGGAGACGCGCCGGCGCGTCGGCTATATGTCCCAGGCCTTCTCGCTGTATGCCGAACTGACGGTGCTGCAGAACCTCGAACTGCACGCCAGGCTGTTCCACCTGTCGGCCGACCAGATCGGGCCGCGCGTACAGGAGATGCTCGAACGTTTCGACCTGGGCAAGGTGCGCAACGAGCTGCCCGACAGCCTGCCGCTGGGCATCCGCCAGCGCCTGTCGCTGGCCGTGGCGGTGATCCACAAGCCGGAAATCCTGATCCTCGATGAGCCCACCTCGGGCGTCGACCCGGTGGCCCGCGACGGCTTCTGGGAACTGATGGTGGAGCTGTCGCGCAACGACGGCGTGACCATCTTCATCTCCACCCACTTCATGAACGAGGCCGAGCGCTGCGACCGCATCTCGCTGATGCACGCCGGCAAGGTGCTCGACAGCGATACTCCGCAGGGCCTGATGGAAAAACGTAGCCTACCGACTCTGGAAGCTACCTTCATCGCCTACCTGGAAGAGGCCGCCGGCAGCGCGCCGGTGCCGGAGGCGGCCCCCGCGCCGCAAGCGCCCGCTACGCCCTCGAAGTACACCGGCAGCGACCGTTTCAGCTGGCTGCGCCTGTTCAGCTACGCGCGCCGCGAGGCCATGGAGCTGCGCCGCGACCCGATCCGCCTGACCCTGGCGCTGGTGGGTACCGCGCTGCTGATGTTCATCATCGGCTACGGCATCAACATGGACGTCGAGGACCTCACCTACGCGGTGCTCGACCGTGACCAGACCACCACCAGCCAGGCCTACGCGCTGAACATCGCCGGCTCGCGCTACTTCATCGAGAAACCGACCATTCAGGACCCGGACGACCTGGAGCGGCGCCTGCGCAGCGGCGACATCAGCCTGGCAGTGGAGATCCCGCCGAACTTCGGCCGCGACCTCAAGCGCGGTGCCGATCCGCAGATCGGCGTGTGGATCGATGGCGCCATGCCGACCCGCGCCAACACCGTGCTCGGCTACGTACAGGGCCTGCATTCGAGCTACCTCGCCGATCTCGCCCGACAGCATGGCAGTGCTGCCGCCAGTGCGGCGGCCAGCACCGAAGTGCGCTACCGCTACAACCCGGACGTGGAGAGCCTCAAGGCGATGGTGCCGGCGGTGATCCCGCTGCTGCTGATCATGATCCCGGCGATGCTCACCGCCCTGGGCGTGGTGCGCGAGAAGGAGCTGGGCTCGATCACCAACCTCTACGTCACGCCGGTCACACGACTGGAATTCCTGCTGGGCAAGCAGTTGCCCTACATCGGCATGGGCATGATCAACTTCGTGTTGATGCTGGCCATGGCCGTGCTGCTGTTCCAGGTGCCGCTCAAGGGCAGCTTCCTCGCGCTGCTGATCGGCGCCTTCCTCTACGTGGTGACCAGCACCGGGCTGGGGCTGCTGCTCTCGACCTTCATGAAGAGCCAGATCGCCGCGGTGTTCGGCACCGCCATCGCCACCATGATCCCGGCCATCCAGTTCTCCGGACTGATCCACCCGGTGTCGTCGCTGGAGGGCGCGGCGGCGGTGATCGGCCAGCTCTACCCGACCTCGCACTTCCTGGTCGTCAGTCGCGGCGCCTTTTCCAAGGCGCTGGGTTTTACCGACCTGTGGGTCTACTACCTGCCGTTGCTGGCGATGGTGGTGGTGCTGACGCTGCTCAGCGTGGCCTGCCTGAAGAAGCAGGAGGTCTGAGATGAAGAAGCTGGCGAACATCTTCAACCTCGGCATCAAGGAATTCCGCAGCCTGGGCCGCGACTACGCGATGCTGATCCTGATCGCCTGGGCCTTCACCCTTGGCGTCTACAGCTCCGCCACCGGCGTGCCGGAAACCCTGCACCATGCGCCCATCGCCATCGTCGACGAGGACCAGTCGCAGCTCTCCACGCGTATCATCAACGCCTTCCAGCCACCGTACTTCCGACCGCCAGAAATGATCGGCCACGCGCAGATGGATCGCGGCATGGACGTCGGCCTGTACACCTTCACCCTGGACATCCCGCCGGACTTCCAGCGCGACGTGCTGGCCGGGCGGCAGCCGGCGATCCAGGTCAACGTCGACGCGACCCAGACCGGGCAAGCCTTTTCCGGCGCGGGCTACATCCAGAGCATCATCGGTACCGAGGTGCGCGAGTTCGTCGGCCGCTACCGCGCCGAGGCGTCGATGCCGGCGGAGCTGGCGGTGCGCATGGAGTTCAACCCGAACCTGACCCAGGCCTGGTTCGGCGCGGTGATGGAAGTGATCAACCAGATCACCATGTTGTCGATCATCCTTACCGGCGCCGCGCTGATCCGCGAGCGCGAGCACGGCACGGTGGAGCACCTGCTGGTGATGCCGCTGACTGCCTTCGAGATCATGATGGCCAAGGTCTGGTCCATGGGCACCGTGGTGCTGGTGGCGGCAGCCATCTCGTTGCAGCTGGTGGTGCGCGGCTGGCTGGACGTGCCGATCAGCGGCTCGGTGGGGCTGTTCCTGCTGGGCGCGGCGCTGCACCTGTTCGCCACCACGTCCATGGGCATCTTCCTCGGTACCGTGGCGCGCTCGATGCCGCAGCTGGGGCTGCTGGTGATCCTCACGCTGATGCCGCTGCAGATTCTTTCCGGCGGCACTACTCCGCGCGAGAGCATGCCGGAGCTGGTGCAGCACATCATGCTGGCGGCGCCGACTACCCACTTCGTCAGCCTGGCCCAGGCGATCCTCTACCGCGGGGCGGACCTGTCCATCGTCTGGCCGCAGCTGCTGGCCATCGTCGGCATCGGTGCGGCGTTCTTCGCCGGCGCCCTGTGGCGCTTCCGCCGGACCATAGGGCAGATGGCGTAATGTCCGCTCTTCGCTCCTACAGAAATGCCATCCTCACTCCACCGGCCACACGCACGTCTGGTTCCGCCCCCGATGCTTCGCCGCGTACAGCGCCTGGTCCGCCTGGGCGATCAACTGGTCCGGCTCGCTGTCCTGTCCTGGCTTGGCGATGGCCACGCCGATGCTGATGGCCAGGCGCCCCAGCTCCGTCGCCGGGTGGGCGATGCCCAGCTCGGCGATCCGCTGGTGCACCCGCGCGGCCACGTGGGCGGCACCGTCCAGGCCGGTATCGGCGAGGATGATCACGAACTCCTCGCCACCGTAGCGGCAGGCGGCGTCCCCTTCGCGCTGCAGGCAGCCGCGCAGGGCGCCGGCGACCCGGCGCAGGGCATCGTCGCCGGCCAGGTGGCCGAGGCAGTCGTTGAACAGTTTGAAGTGGTCGACGTCGAGCATCAGGATCGCCAGCGGCGAGTCGGAGCGGCGCAGGCGGCGCCACTCGCTCTGCAACTGGCGGTCGAAGTAGCGGCGGTTGTACAGGCCGGTGAGGCCATCCTGCTGCGACTGCTTCTGCAGCTGGGCTTCCAGTTGCAGACGTTCGCCATTGTCGCGGGCCACGGCGATCAGGTACTCGCGTTCGCCCTGGTGGGCCAGTTGGGTATTGATCTCCGCCGCCTGCAGGCTGCCGTCGCGGCGTTGCATCTCGCGCTGGAAGATCATCGACAGGTTCAGTCGATTGGCCTGCTGCACCAGTTGCAGCCAGGCGAAGAAGCCGGGAATCAGACGCTCCGGGTCGTCGCGCAGCAACTGGCGGAACTCCTCGGCGCTGTAGCCGAGGCTGCTGTAGGTGGCGCAGTTCATGTGCAGCAGCTCGCGGGTGTGCAGCTCGAAGATGAACAGGGCGTCGCGGCTGGAATCGGTCAGGTCGAGCACCAGTTGCAGGCGTTCGCGGCTGTCGAGCAGGTGCCCCTCGATTTCCTGGCGTTGCTCGGCTTCCAGGTTGAGCAGGCGGTTGCTGGCGCTGAGCGCGGTGGCGCGGCGGGCGTTGTCCCGCGCCAGGGCGAGGGCGGCGACCAGCAGCAGGCTGATGGCCACGGCGGCGCTGAAGACGACCGTCGGTAGCGGTGTGGAGAGCGATTTCACCAGCGTTGCGCTGGGGCTGAGCTCCAGTTCGAAGTTGCGGTTGTTCAGCAGCTGCAGCGGCAGGCGCAGGGTGTCCTCGGCGCGGCTCTCCGGCTGGGCGCGGACGTACAGCGGCTGGCCATGCTCCAGCAGGCGCACGCTGAACAGCTGGCTGTCGGCCTGCTCCAGCAGGTGGTTCATCAGGTTGCCGACGCGGAAGACGCCTTCCATGAAACCGTCGAACTGCAGCGTGCCGTCCGGGGCGCGCAGGTAGACCGGCGTGTAGAGCACGAAGCCGCGTCCACCCTGGAGCAGCTCGATGCTGTCGCTCAGGTGTGGCTTGCCGGTGTCGCGGGCGGCCATCGCGGTGGCGTAGCCGGGGCTCATCGGCGTCAGCCAGTAGTTCAGCGCCACCTCGTTGCCTTGCAAGGGCTCCACCCAGTGGATGCGCAGGTTCGCATCGGCCCACTGGATCGACTGGTAGCCGGGGAAGTTGTCGATGTAGAAGCGCGCGTTGAGCTCCCATTCCGAGCGCTGGATGCGCCCGTGGTGGGTCCAAAGCTCGGCCAGCAGGTCCAACCCCTGCACCTGTTCGTGCAGGTTGGCCTCCAATTGGTGGGCGAGGGCGCGCGCCTGGTAGTTCAGGCGTTCGCGAACCCGTTGCCGTTCGCTGTTGGCCAGTTCAAGGCCGAGCCAGGCGCTGGCCAGCAGTAGAACGCAGAGCAGGCCGCCAAGTCCGAGATAGGTGGCAAGGGAGGACTTCAGGCGGTCCATGCGATGAATTCCGAAAGCGTTCCTTACCTAATAGCACAGTGACATCTGCCTTTCACGGCCAGGCTATTTCCTGGCTTGTCCCCCGTCAGTGCCGGGCCAGGCCCAGCACGATCCGCCACTGCTCCTCGGTCACCGGCATCACCGACAGGCGGCTGCCGCGCTGGACCAGCGGCATTTCTTCGAGGCCCGCCTGGGCCCTGAGCGCGGCCAGCGGCAGCACCGACTTGAAAGCCTCGACGAAACCCACGTCGCGGGCGGTCCAGGGGTTCTTTTCCGCGCTGGCCTTGGGGTCGTGATAGTGGCTCTGCGGATCGAGCGCGGTGGGGTCGGGGTAGGCCTCGCCCTCGATCTGCGCGATCCCGGCGATGCCCGGCTCGGGGCAGCTGGAGTGATAGAAGAAGAACAGGTCGCCCGGCTGCATGCTGCGCATGAAGTTGCGCGCCTGGTAGTTGCGCACGCCGTCCCAGCGCGCGGTCTTCAGGCGCTTGAGGTCGTGGATCGAGAGCTCGTCAGGCTCGGATTTCATCAGCCAGTATGCGCGTGCCATCGGCGAAGGCCTCCTTGGATGTGGCGAATGTCCGGACTCGTCCGGGGACTAAGGGTAGGTGTTTCCCCTGCGACAAGCTGCCGGCTCGCGGGAGATTTGCTGTAGGAAGAAAATGTAGGAAATCGGCATGAACCTTGCCTGAAAGTGCCCGATGTTTTGGCAGGCGTGCCTCCTCCGACGATCGGTTGGCGTCAGAATTGCGAGAAGCTTTTCATTGTCGGAGAATGCCGCCGTTTTTAGCTTGGCCCGCCGGACGGACAAAAAAACCACCGCCGGCCATCGTGGACAGTTTGCCTGGAAGGGGGAGGCAATCGATGAAACGCAAGCCTGATCTTTTGTGGGTTCTGGTAATCCTGTTCGGCCTGGGGGTCGTCACCACCGGTTACACCCAGAGCCTCTGGGAACGCCAGGGCAGTCTGCCTGCCCAGGTCACTCAGCAGCCCTGATTCTTCGCCGGGTGTCGCAGGGATCGCGACGCCTGTGCAAGCCGGCCATACCAGCCGCCATCCGTCACCGTGCCCATCAGCGGCACGTCCCAGCTGGCCAGCTCCAGCCGATCGACCTTCTGACATTCGTGCGCCAGACCCAATAGCGTCGGTGTGTGCCAATTTTTGCGCATGCCCAGGTAGGCCAGGGTGCGGTCGTAGAACCCCTTGCCCATGCCCAGGCGACCGCCCTGCGGATCGAACCCCACCAGTGGCAACAGCAGCAGGTCCAGCGCCCAGGCAGGGCGTTGCTGGCCGCGGTTGGGCACCGGCTCGGCGATGCCGAAACGGTTGCGCGTCCAGCGTTCGCCAATGCCGACGCGCTGGAAGGTCATGTGGGTTTTCGGCCAGTCCGACAGCACCGGCAGATAGGTCGCCTTGCCGCGCCTCTGCGCCGCTTTCATCAGGGGCCGTGGGTCGATCTCGCCGTCAGCCGGCAGATACAGGGCGATGTGCTTCGCGCGGCGAAACAGCGGATGCTGCGCCAACTGGCGATACAGGGCCTGGGCCGCGAGACGTTGCTGGAGCGGGGTGAGGGCGCGTCTGGCCTGGCGCAGCTTGCGGCGCAGGGCCGGACGGGAGAGACCGTCGGAATGGATCATGAAAGGGTAAAGCTCCCCGGACATGCCGCTGTCGGGTTAGCCCTTGAACCCGAGAGTTCAAGGTGGTGGTTGCAGTAGGCTTTAAGGCTTTCCGTCGTGCGGACATGCACACCAGCCCAACTGGCAACCCCCGTTGTTGCAATTATCGGCTCAGGGACATCACCGACTGGCAAACACACCAGGGAACGGGGTGGATTATACCCCAAGGAAATTTCCAGGGTCAGACTTCACCCGGTTCCTTATCGGTGGTAAGGGCCCGGTCCACGCGCTCGAGCAGTTCGCGCACGCGCTCGCGGGTGGAGCTGCTGTCGTGGTCCTGGCGCTCCTGCTTGTGCAGCAGGTCGTGGGTGATGTTCAGCGCGGCCATCACCGCCACGCGGTCGGCGCCGATCACTTTGCCGCTGGAACGTATCTCGCGCATCTTGCTGTCGAGATAGCGCGCGGCGCTTTCCAGGTTGACGCGTTCCTCGGGAGGGCAGGCGATGCAGTACTCCTTGTCGAGGATTTGAACATTGAGGGTATTCGACTGGCTCATGAGTCCTGCTCCAAGGCTTTGAGTCGCAAAATCATCGCTTCGACCTTCTGCCGCGCCAATTCGTTCTTCTCGATCAGATGGGCGCGTTCTTCCCGCCAGCTTTTCTCGTTCGCCCGCAGCAGCCGGTTTTCGGCCTTGAGCTGCTCCAGGCGCTGGAGCAGCTGGTCGAACTTGGCGATCAGCGTGTGCAGGTCGGCGTCTTCCATGGGCTCTCGCTTGGCTCTTTACTCGTAAGAATGGGAGTGACCGGGAACTATATAGGACCGCCGTGGGGGTGGGTCAACGCGGCGACCCGTTACATGGTCTTGCACTGGGCGGCGGTGCTAGGATACGGGACCACATTCTATGCGCGGCGCCCGATGGCGCCTAGCTGCCTTACCCCGGGTTCGATCATGTCCACGTCAAGTTCCGCCTATACCGCCTTCTCCGCCCTGCTCGCCGAGGCCGCCCTGCCGATTTCCCCCGCCGAGCTGCACGGCCACCTGCTCGGCCGCGTCTGCGCCGGTTCCGGCTTCGACCAGGACGAATGGCTGCAAGCCGCCGGCGAGCTGCTCGGCGGTGAGCCGGGTGAGCGTCTGAGCGCGGCCCTGGGTGGCTTGTTGGGCATGGTCCAGCAGGACTTCAGCGCCGGCGAGATGGCCGTGGTGCTGATGCTGCCCAATGACGACGCCCCGCTGGCCGAGCGCGCCGCGGCCCTGGGCCAGTGGTGCCAGGGCTTCCTCGCCGGCTTCGGACTGGCGTTGCGCTCCCCCAGCCTGTCCGACGAAGCCGACGAAGTGCTGCAGGACATCGCCGCTATCGCCCAGGTCCAGGGCGCACTGGAAGATTCCGAAGACGGCGAGGCCGACTATATGGAAGTGCAGGAGTACCTGCGCGTCGCCCCGCTGCTGCTGTTCTCCGAGTTCGGCAAGGTGCCGGCACCGGCCGAGAAACCGTCCCTGCATTGAGGTTGCTGCATGATCCGTATCGCCAAGTCGGAATACGCCCGTCGGCGCAAGGCGCTGATGGCGCAGATGGAACCCAACAGCATCGCCATTCTTCCGGCGGCGCCGATGTACATCCGCAACCGCGACGTCGAGCACGTCTACCGCCAGGACAGTGACTTCCAGTACCTCACGGGCTTCCCCGAGCCGGAAGCGGTGATGGCGCTGATCCCCGGCCGCGAGCATGGCGAGTACGTACTGTTCTGCCGCGAGCGCGATCCCGAGCGTGAGCTCTGGGACGGCCTGCGCGCCGGTCAGGACGGCGCGATCAGCAACTTCGGCGCCGACGATGCGTTTCCCATCGGCGATATCGACGACATCCTCCCCGGCCTGATCGAAGGCCGTGACCGCGTCTACTACGCACTGGGCGCCAACCAGGAGTTCGACCGCCGGCTGGTGGACTGGATCAACGTGATCCGTTCCAAGGCCCGCCAAGGGGCGCAGCCGCCGAACGAGTTCGTCGCCCTCGACCACCTGCTGCATGACATGCGCCTGTACAAGAGCGCGGGCGAGGTGAAGGTGATGCGCTACGCCGCCGAGGTTTCCGCCGGCGCCCACGTGCGCGCCATGCAGATCTGCCGTCCGGGGCTGAGCGAGTATCACCTCGAAGCCGAGCTCGACTACGCCTTCCGCAAGGGCGGGGCGAAGATGCCGGCCTACGGTTCCATCGTCGCCACCGGTCGCAACGCCTGCATCCTGCACTACCGGGAGAACGACGCGCCGATCAAGGACGGTGACCTGATCCTGATCGACGCCGGCTGCGAGATCGACTGCTACGCCAGCGACATCACCCGCACCTTCCCGGCCAATGGCGTGTTCAGCCCCGAGCAGAAGGCGATCTACCAGTTGGTGCTCGACGCCAACATGGCCGCCTTCGACTACATCGCGCCGGGTCGCCACTGGAACGAGGCCCACGAGGCCACCGTGCGGGTCATCACCGCGGGCCTTGTGAAGCTCGGCCTGCTCAGCGGCGATGTCGATGAACTGATCGCCAATGAAGCCTACAAGGCCTTCTACATGCACCGTGCCGGCCACTGGCTGGGCATGGACGTGCATGATGTCGGCGAGTATCGCGTCGGCGGCGAATGGCGCGTGCTCGAAGTGGGCATGTCGATGACCGTCGAGCCGGGCATCTACATCTCCCCGGACAACACCGACGTGCCGAAGAAGTGGCGCGGCATCGGCGTACGCATCGAGGACGACGTGGTGGTGACCAAGACCGGCTGCGAGATCCTGACCAACGGTGTGCCCAAGACCGTCGCCGAGATCGAAGCGCTGATGGCGCAAGCCCGCGCCCAGGCCGCCTGACATGCAACGTACGCAACTGGCCATCATCGGTGGTGGTCTGGTCGGCGCGAGCCTGGCTCTGATCCTCCAGGCCGGCGCCCGCGAGCGCGGCTGGCGGATCGTGCTGGTCGAGCCGTTCGCCCCCGGCGATGCCTACCAGCCCAGCTACGATGCGCGCTCGTCCGCGCTGTCTTTCGGTAGCCGGCAGATCTACGAACGCCTGGGGCTCTGGCAGCAGATCGCCCAGCGCGCCGAGCCGATCTCGCAGATTCACGTCTCCGACCGTGGCCGCTTCGGCTCCGCGCGCCTGACAGCGGTAGAGGAGGGCGTTCCGGCCCTGGGCTATGTGGTGGAGAACGCCTGGCTCGGCCAGAGCCTGTGGCGTGCCCTGGACCCGGAAGTGGTCAGCTGGCGCTGCCCCGCCGAGGTGCGGCGGATGGAAGCGATCGGCGATGGCTATCGCCTGACTCTGGACGACGACACGCAGCTGGACTGCGACCTTGCCGTGCTGGCCGATGGCGGCCGTTCCGGCCTGCGCGAGCAGCTGGGCATCGGCGTGCGCTCCTCGTCGTACGGGCAGACCGCGCTGATCGCCAACGTCAGTCCGTCCGAAGCCCACCGTGGCCAGGCTTTCGAACGCTTTACCGAGAACGGCCCGCTGGCCCTGCTGCCGCTGCCGGAAAACCGCTGCGCGCTGGTCTGGACCCGCAATGGCCGCGATGCCGAGCGCTTGCGCGAGCTGCCCGATGCGGCCTTCCTGTCCGAATTGCAGGAAGCCTTCGGCTATCGCCTCGGCGCCTTCCGCCAGGTCGGCGCCCGCTATGGCTACCCGCTGAGCCTGATCGAGGCCGAGGAACAGATTCGCCCGCACCTGGTGGTGCTGGGCAATGCCGCCCACAGCCTGCACCCGATCGCCGGACAGGGCTTCAACCTGTCGCTGCGCGATGCCCAGGCACTGGCTGACCGGCTGTTGCAGGAAGAGGCCGTGCCGGGCGATTTCGCCGTGCTGCAGCGTTATCTCGACGGCCAGCGCCTGGACCAGCAGATGACCGTCGGCTTCTCCGACCGTGTCACCCGCCTGTTCTCCAACGCCCAGCCGCTGCTCGCCACCGGCCGCAACCTGGGCCTGCTCGGCCTCGACCTGCTGCCGCCGGCCAAGCGCTGGTTCGCTCGCCAGGCCATGGGCCTGGGCGCCCGCCCGGTGTGACAGCCCCCAGTCAGAAGGAAATTCGATGCACGCGGATCTGGTAATAGTCGGAGCTGGCATGGTCGGCAGCGCGCTGGCCCTGGCCCTGGAAGGCAGCGGCCTGGACATCCTGCTGCTGGATGGCAGCCCGATGAGCGTCACGCCGTTTGACCGCGAGTCGAGCTTCGAGCCGCGCGTCAGCGCCCTGTCCGAAGCCAGCCGGCGCATCCTCCAGCGCTTGCACGCCTGGGACGGCATCGCCGCGCGCCGCGCCGAGCCTTATCGCGAGATGCAGGTGTGGGACGGCTCGGGCACCGGGCAGATCCACTTCAGCGCCGCCAGCGTGCATGCCGAGGTGCTCGGCCATATCGTCGAGAACCGCGTGGTGCAGGATGCCCTGCTGGATCGCCTGCACGACTCCGCCCTCGGCCTGCTGCCCGGCGCGCGCCTGGAGCAGCTGCGCCATTCCGGCGACGACTGGCTGCTGACCCTGGCCGATGGCCGGGAAATCCGCACGCCGCTGGTGATCGCCGCCGACGGCGCCAACTCGGCGGTGCGCCGCCTGGCCGGCTGCGCCACCCGCGAGTGGGATTACCTGCACCACGCCATCGTCACCAGCGTGCGCTGCGAGAAGCCGCACCTGGCCACGGCCTGGCAACGCTTCACCGATGACGGCCCGTTGGCCTTCCTGCCGCTGGCGAAAGAGGGCGACGCGCACTGGTGCTCGATCGTCTGGTCGACCACTCCGGAGCAGGCCGAACGCATCATGGCGCTGGACGACGACGGTTTTTGCGCCGCGCTGGGACGGGCCTTCGAGCACCGCCTGGGCGCCATCGAGCATGCCGACCGCCGCCTGTGCATCCCGCTGCGCCAGCGTCACGCCAAGCGCTACGTGGAGCCGGGGCTGGCGCTGATCGGCGATGCCGCGCACACCATCCATCCGCTGGCCGGGCAGGGCGTCAACCTCGGTTTCCTCGATGCCGCGGTGCTCGCCGAGGTGATTCTGCATGCCTACGAGCGGGGCGAGAACATTGCGGAAGAGCGCGTGCTGAGCCGCTTCGAGCGCCGCCGGATGCCGCACAACCTGGCGATGATGGCGGCGATGGAAGGCTTCCAGCGCCTGTTCCAGGCCGACCCGCTGGCGGTGCGCTGGCTGCGCAATGCCGGGCTGCGGCTGGTGGACAAGCACCATGAAGCCAAGGGCATGTTCGTGCGGCAGGCGCTGGGGCTCTCCGGCGATCTGCCGACGTTGGCGCGGGTTTGATAACGGCGGCCTTCGGCCCCTCACCCTAACCCTCTCCCAAGGGGAGAGGGGACTGATCGGCGCAAGCGGATGATTCAGGGCTCGCCGGTTGACTCCGCGACATCCACCTGCTCCGAATAGCTCCCTCTCCTCTGGGAGAGGACTGGGGTGGGGGCTCTTGGTTTACTACCCCAGTATCCCCGCGACCCCAAACCGCACCCTCCCGAAACACCCCGACACACCTACGCGACCCAGTAGCAAATGCGGTTCCTTATCATTTGCGGGATATCTTCCCCGCAAAGGACACGCCCATGCTCATGCGCAAAGGTCTTCCCGCCACCCTCCTGCTGGCCGCCATCGCTGGCACTGCCCAGGCCGCCGACGAAGTGGTGGTCTATTCCTCGCGCATCGACGAGCTGATCAAGCCGGTGTTCGACGCCTACACCGAGAAGACCGGGGTGAAGATCAAGTTCATCACCGACAAGGAAGCGCCGCTGATGGCGCGGATCAAGGCTGAAGGCGCCAACACCCCGGCCGACCTGCTGCTCACCGTGGACGCCGGCAACCTCTGGCAGGCCGAGAAGATGGGTATCCTGCAGCCCTTCGACTCGCCCACACTGGATGCCAATATCCCGCCGCAGTACCGCTCCGGCACCGACAGCTGGACCGGCCTGTCGCTGCGCGCGCGCACCATCGCCTACTCCACCCAGCGGGTGAAGCCCGATGAGCTCTCCACCTACGAGGCGCTGGCCGGCAAGCAGTGGGAAGGCCGCCTGTGCCTGCGCACGGCGAAGAAGGTCTACAACCAGTCGCTGACCGCCACCCTGATCGAGACCCACGGCGAGCAGAAGACCGAGGAAATCCTCAAGGGCTGGGTGAGCAACCTGGCCACTGACGTGTTCTCCGACGACACCGCGCTGCTCCAGGCCATCGCCGCCGGCCAGTGTGACGTCGGCATCATCAACACCTACTACTACGGCCGTCTGCACCAGGAGAAGCCGGACCTGCCGGTGAAACTGTTCTGGCCGAACCAGGGCGACCGTGGCGTGCACGTCAACCTGTCGGGCATCGGCCTGACCAAGTATGCGCCGCACCCGGAGCAAGCCAAGAAACTGGTGGAATGGATGACCGGACCGCAGGCCCAGGCGCTGTTCGCCGGTATCAACCAGGAATTCCCGGCCAACCCGAAGGTGGCGCCGTCGCAGGAAGTGGCGGCCTGGGGCGCATTCAAGGCCGACAGCATCCCGGTTGAAGTTGCCGGCAAGCGCCAGGCCGAGGCGATCAAACTGATGGATCGCGCCGGCTGGAACTGATTGCCTGCCGACGCCTCAAGGGGCGTCGGCCTTTGCCTGGTACTGTGCCGAAACGGCCTGGTTGTTCCCCTTCAGGAAGCAGGTGAGCAGCCCGTCCTCGGCGCTGTCCCGGCGCAGTACCAGGCGCAGGCGTCGGTCGACCCGCTGGCCTTCGACTTCGCCGTCGTAGGCCTCCTCGCGCGTCAAGCCAGCATCGACCCAGACCTCCTGCCAGCGTTGCGCCTGTTGCGGGTCGCCGGCCAGGGTGCGATGGGCGAGGTTCAGGCAGGCTTCGGTGGCGGTGGGTTCGTCGGCCAATGCCAGTCCACACAGCGGGGCGAAGAGCAGGGTTGGCAGAGCGCGGCGAAGAAACATGGGCTTTTTCCTTAGCGAGGGGGATGGCAAAGTGGCCGATTCGACCGCTCTACCTTGCGCTTTATCCCTGCTCGCTGAAGATCAGTTGATTTCGAACTCGCCGGCGGCGTGTTTCGAGCGTCTTCGGATGCGCCTGGCCCGAGTACCCACTGAAGTTTCCGGATAATCCGCTGCATGCGCGTCAACCGCTGGTACCTCATCACCTTCCTCGTCGCCGCCCTGGTGTTGCTGCCGATCAGCGTGTTGCTGCTGAGCTGGGCGGAGATCGACCGGGAGATCTGGGCGCACCTGTGGGACACCCAGCTGCCGCGCCTGCTGGGCAATACGCTGCTCCTGGTCTTTGGCGTCGGGGTTGGGGTGACCGTACTCGGTGTGAGCCTGGCCTGGCTCACCAGCCTCTGCGAGTTTCCCGGCCGGCGCTGGCTGGACTGGGCGCTGATGCTGCCCTTCGCGGTGCCGGCCTATGTGCTGGCGTTCGTCTTCGTCGGCCTGCTGGACTTCGCCGGGCCCGTGCAGACGCTGCTGCGCGAGTGGTTCGGCAGCGGCTTGCGGCTGCCGCGGGTGCGCTCCACCGGCGGGGTGATCATCGTCCTGGTGCTGGTGTTCTATCCCTACGTCTACCTGCTGGCGCGCACCGCGTTCCTCGCCCAGGGTCGCGGGCTGACCGAAGCGGCGCGGGTGCTCGGGCTGTCGCCCTGGGCGGCGTTCTGGCGGGTCGCCCTGCCCATGGCGCGGCCGGCCATCGGTGCCGGCCTTGCCCTGGCGGTCATGGAGACCCTGGCGGATTTCGGCACCGTCTCGGTGTTCAACTTCGATACCTTCACCACCGCCGTGTACAAGACCTGGTACGGCTTCTACAGCCTCTCCAGCGCCACCCAGTTGGCCAGCCTGTTGCTGCTGTTCGTCATGCTGGTGCTGCTGGGTGAGCGCTACAGCCGGGGTCGCAGCGGCGTGCCCAGCGAACGGCCGCGCGGTGCCGCGCTGTATCGCCTGCATGGCTGGAAGGCGTTCGTGGCGACGGCCTGGTGCCTGCTGGTGTTCGCCTGCGCCTTCGTCATTCCGCTGCTGCAACTGCTGGTCTGGTGCTGGCAGAAGGGCCGTTTCGATCTCGACGAGCGTTACTGGGGGCTGATTCTGCACAGCCTTTACCTGGGCGGCTGTGCCGCGCTGCTGACGGTGGCGGTGGCGCTGCTGCTGGCCTTCGCTCGCCGCCTGTCGCCCACTCCGGCGGTGCGCTCGGCTGTCGGTATTTCCAACCTTGGCTACGCGCTGCCCGGCTCGGTGCTGGCGGTGGCAATCATGCTGGCCTTCAGCTGGCTGGACAATCACGCGGTGATTCCGCTGTCCACGGCGCTGGGCGGCGCCGGCAAGCCGCTGCTGCTGGGCAGCCTCGGCGCGCTGCTGGTGGCCTACCTGATCCGCTTCATGGCAGTGGCCCATGGCCCGCTGGAGGGTGCCCTGGCGCGTATCCGTCCGTCGCTGCCGGAGGCATCGCGCAGCCTTGGGGTGGGCGGTGCGGGGTTGTTCTTCCGGGTCTATCTGCCGCTGCTGCTGCCGGGGGCGCTGAGCGCCGCGTTGCTGGTGTTCGTCGACGTGCTCAAGGAAATGCCGGCGACGCTGCTGATGCGTCCCTTTGGCTGGGACACGCTGGCGGTGCGGGTCTTCGAAATGACCAGTGAGGGCGAGTGGGCGCGGGCCGCGCTGCCGGCCCTGACGCTGGTGCTGGTGGGGTTGTTCCCGGTCGTTGGCCTGATCCGCCGCTCGGCGCGCGCGGCCGGTTGTGCCGATCGCTGAGATTCGACTGTCGGACACGCTGTCCACAGGCCGGTCATGCGACTACAATGCGCGCGTTTCGTGCGGGCCGTTCTCGCGCTCCGCACCCGCCTCGCCCGGAAGGAGACCACCCATGGGACAGCGCACACCGCTCTATGATTTGCACGTCGCCCTCGGCGCCAAGATCGTCGATTTCGGCGGTTGGGACATGCCGCTGCACTACGGCTCGCAAGTCGAAGAGCACCACCAGGTACGTCGCGATTGCGGCGTGTTCGACGTTTCCCACATGACCGTGGTCGACGTCACCGGTCCGCAGGCGAAGGAATACCTGCAGCGACTCCTGGCCAACGACGTCGAACGACTGCAGACCCCGGGCAAGGCGCTGTACAGCGGCATGCTCAACGACCGTGGCGGGGTGGTCGACGACCTGATCGTCTACCTCGGCGTGTACGGCTACCGCGTGGTGGTCAACGCTTCCACCCGCGACAAGGACATGGCCTGGATGCAGGCCCATACCGAAGGCTTCGACGTCACCCTGACCGAGCGCGCGGACCTCGCGATGTTGGCGGTGCAGGGCCCGAACGCCCGCGAGAAGACCGCCGAGCTGGTCACTCCCTCCCGCGCCGCACTGATCCGCGAGCTCAAGCCCTTCCAGGGCAAGGCCGATGGTGACTGGTTCATCGCCCGCACCGGTTATACCGGCGAGGACGGCCTGGAAATCATGCTGCCGGCCGCCGAAGCGCCGGGCTTCCTCAACGAACTGGTCGGCGCCGGCATTGCCCCGGCGGGCCTCGGCGCGCGCGACACTCTGCGCCTGGAAGCCGGGATGAACCTGTACGGCCAGGACATGGACGAAGACATCTCCCCGCTGGCCGCCAACATGGGCTGGACCATCGCCTGGGAGCCGGCCGAGCGCGACTTCATCGGCCGTCAGGCCCTGGAAGCGCAGAAAGCCGCGGGCGATGCGCCCAAGCTGGTCGGCCTGGTACTGGAAGAGCGCGGCGTGCTGCGCGCCCACCAGGTGGTACGCGTCGCCGGCGTCGGCGATGGCGAGATCACCAGCGGCAGCTTCTCCCCGACCCTGGGCAAATCCATCGCCCTGGCCCGCGTGCCGGCCGCCACCGGCGACCGCGCCGAGGTGGAAATCCGTGGCAAGTGGTACCCGGTTCGCGTCGTTCAGCCGAATTTCGTGCGTCATGGCAAAGCCCTGATCTAAATTGCATCTAACTTGAATAGGGCGGCAGCGCCGCCCGTTGCCCAGTCACCGAGGAAAAACAAGATGAGCAATATCCCCGCCGACCTGCGTTACGCCGCCAGCCATGAGTGGGCGCGCCTGGAAGCCGACGGTACCGTGACCGTGGGCATCTCCGACCATGCCCAGGAAGCCCTGGGCGATGTGGTCTTCGTCGAACTGCCGGAAGTGGGCAAGACCCTCGCCGCCGGCCAGGAAGCCGGTGTGGTGGAGTCGGTGAAAGCCGCCTCGGACATCTACGCCCCGGTGGGCGGCGAAGTCATCGCCGTCAACGACGTGCTGGCCGACACCCCCGAAGAAGTGAACAACGACCCGTACGGCTCCTGGTTCTTCAAGCTCAAGCCGAGCAACCCGGCGGAGCTGGATAAGCTGCTCGACGCTGCCGGCTACCGCGCTTCCTGCGACGCCGACGCGTAAGACACCGCTGTACACACAGGCCTCGACTCGTCGGGGCCTGTTCTTTTAAGGCACGACCTCTCGAGAGCCGACGCCATGTCGAACACCCCTTCGCTTTCCCAGCTGCACCAGCCCGACGCCTTCCTCGCCCGCCATCTGGGTCCGGATGCCGCCGAACAACAGGCCATGCTCGATACCCTGGGGGTGAGCAGTCTCGACGACCTGATCGTGCAGACGGTGCCGCCGGCCATCCGCCTGAATCGGGCGCTGGACCTGCCGGCTGCCCTCGACGAGCAGGGCGCGCTGGCCAAGCTGAAGGGGTACGCCCAGCAGAACCAACTGTGGACCAGCCTGATCGGTACCGGCTACTACGGCACCCTGACCCCCACGGTGATCCTGCGCAACGTGCTGGAGAACCCGGGCTGGTACACCGCCTACACCCCCTACCAGCCGGAGATCGCCCAGGGCCGTCTGGAATCGCTGCTGAACTTCCAGCAGATGACCATCGACCTCACCGGCCTGGACCTGGCCAGCGCCTCACTGCTGGACGAAGCCACCGCCGCCGCCGAGGCCATGGCCCTGGCCAAGCGCGTGGCCAAGGCCAAGAGCAACCTGTTCTTCGTCGACGCCCAGTGCCACCCGCAGACCATCTCCGTGGTGCAGACCCGAGCCGACGCCTTCGGCTTCGAGGTGGTGGTCGATGAGGTGGAAAACCTCGGCCAGCACGCGGTGTTCGGCGCGCTGCTGCAATACCCCGATACCCGTGGCGAAGTCCGCGACCTGCGCAGCCTGATCGACGCGCTGCACGCCCAGCAGGCCATCGCCTGCGTGGCCAGCGACCTGCTCGCGCTGCTGCTGCTCACCCCGCCGGGCGAGCTCGGCGCCGACGTGGTGCTGGGCAGCGCCCAGCGCTTCGGCGTGCCCATGGGCTACGGCGGCCCGCACGCGGCCTTCTTCGCCTGCCGCGACGAATACAAGCGCGCCATGCCGGGGCGGATCATCGGCGTGTCCAAGGACGCCCGCGGCAACACCGCGCTGCGCATGGCCCTGCAGACCCGCGAGCAGCACATCCGCCGCGAGAAGGCCAACTCCAACGTCTGTACCTCCCAGGTGCTGCTGGCCAACATCGCCAGCCTGTACGCCGTCTACCACGGCCCGCAGGGCCTCAAGCGCATCGCCCAGCGCGTGCACCGCCTGACCGCGGTCCTGGCCACCGGCCTGGAAGCCAAGGGCGTGAAACGCGTCAACCAGCACTTCTTCGACACCCTGACCCTGGATGTCGGCGCACAGCAACAGGCCATCGTCGAGCGCGCCCGCGCTGCCCGCGTGAACCTGCGCATCGTCGGTGAAGACCGCCTGGGTGTGAGCCTGGACGAAACCACCAGCGCCGAAACCCTCGCCACCCTGTTCGACATCCTGCTGGGCGCCGGTCACGGCCTGGACGTCACCCAACTTGATGCCGGCAAGGTCGCCGACGGCATTCCCGCCGACCTGCAGCGCAGCAGCGGCTACCTGACCCACCCGGTGTTCAACCGCCACCACAGCGAAACCGAGATGCTGCGCTACCTGCGTCAGCTCGAAGGCAAGGACCTGGCGCTGAACCAGGCGATGATCCCGCTGGGCTCCTGCACCATGAAGCTCAACGCCACCAGCGAGATGATCCCGATCACCTGGCCGGAATTCGCCACTCTGCACCCGTTCGTGCCGCGCGAGCAGGCCGAAGGCTACCGCCTGATGATCGAGGAACTGGAGCGCTGGCTCTGCGCGATCACCGGCTTCGACGCCATCTGCATGCAGCCCAACTCCGGCGCCCAGGGCGAGTACGCGGGCCTGCTGGCGATCCGCAAGTACCACGAGAGCCGGGGCGACGCGCACCGCAACATCTGCCTGATCCCATCCTCGGCCCACGGTACCAACCCGGCCTCGGCAATCATGGCGAGCATGCGCGTGGTCATCGTCGAGTGCGACAAGGGCGGCAACGTGGACCTGGAGGACCTCAAGCGCAAGGCTGAGGAGGCCGGCCCGCAGCTGTCCTGCCTGATGATCACCTACCCCTCGACCCACGGCGTGTACGAGGAAGGCATCCGCGAGATCTGCGATGTCATCCACGCCCAGGGCGGCCAGGTGTACATGGACGGCGCCAACCTCAACGCCCAGGTCGGTCTGGCGCGTCCGGCGGACATTGGCGCCGACGTGTCGCACATGAACCTGCACAAGACTTTCTGCATCCCCCACGGCGGTGGCGGTCCGGGCATGGGCCCGATCGGCGTGAAGAAGCACCTTGCGCCCTTCGTCGCCAACCACCCGGTGATCCGCATCGAAGGCCCGAACCCCCTCAATGGTGCGGTGAGCGCCGCGCCCTGGGGCAGCGCCAGCATCCTGCCGATCAGCTGGATGTACATCGCCATGATGGGCCCGCAGTTGGCGGACGCCACCGAAGTGGCGATCCTCAACGCCAACTACGTGGCCAGCCGCCTCGACGGCGCCTTCCCGGTGCTTTACCGCGGCCGTAACGACCGTGTCGCCCACGAGTGCATCCTCGACCTGCGCCCGCTCAAGGCGCAGACCGGGATCAGCGAGGAAGATGTGGCCAAGCGCCTGATGGACTACGGCTTCCACGCGCCGACCATGTCCTTCCCGGTGCCCGGCACGCTGATGGTGGAGCCCACCGAGAGCGAGTCCAAGCACGAGCTGGACCGCTTCATCGAGGCGATGCTGTCGATCCGCGCCGAGATCGCCAAGGTCGAGTCGGGCGAATGGCCGGCCGAGGACAATCCGCTCAAGCGCGCGCCGCATACCCTGGCGGACGTCACGGGTCTGTGGCAGCGCCCGTACGAGATCGCCGAGGCGGTGACCCCGACCGAGCACACCCGCGCCTTCAAGTACTGGCCGGCGGTGAACCGCGTGGACAACGTCTACGGCGACCGCAACCTGTTCTGTGCGTGCGTGCCGGTGGATGACTATCGCGAGTGATCGCTGAGTCGAACTGAAAAAGCCGCCTTCGGGCGGCTTTTTCGTTGTGGCGATTTCGCCGCTATGGACGGGCTTTTCGTAGGAGCGAGCGTGCTCGCGAATTGTCCCGGCGGCGGAGTCGCCTGTAACCACGTTTCGTAGTAGCGGACTTTGTCCGTGATGCTCTTGTAGGGCGAATAACGCTCCAAGCGTTATCCGCCGACTTGACGTTCGGCGTTTCTGCGCCGCATCGGTGTGCTCGGATGTCTTCTGTTTCGCCCCCTCGGGCGAGTTACTTTCTCAAACGACAGAAAGTAACCAAAGGTCTTTGCCCCATCATCCGGGTCCCGCTTCGCGGGGCTGATTCGCTTCGCTCACCCTTCGGGCCAGCCTTCGGCTGTTACTTCGCTGCGCTTCGTTTCCCTCGCTCCATCGAAGTTTCAGGGGCCCGCCGCGAAGGGGCGCTCCGGTGCGTGTGGACATTTCTCTGGAAGTCTTTAAAGCCAGAGTCAGAGCCAGAGCGGAGCTGCGCTCCTACAGCGAGGCAGTCAGCACGAGGGAATGACGCTGGGCGGGCGGAACGACCCGATCCTCACGCCTGCCCCGCCAGCAGGGTACGGCCCGTGGCGAGCGCCAGGGGCCGCGCCGGTGGGGCTCACTGGGCAGATGCATCGTCGCTGCGGATCAGGATGGCGTTGGCCAGCTCCATGTCGCTGCGTTGGCGCAGGCTGGGGTTGTCGCTGCGCAGGCGGGTCAGTGCGGATTCAAGGTAAGGACCACGGATCGCGCCATCGCTGGCGACATAAGTGCTCGCGTCGTCCTGGGCGGCGGCGATCAGTTTGTGGTCGTGCCTGAAGGTCAGGTAGAGCGACGCGGTGGTCGCGCCGGACGAAATGATGTCGCGCAGGAAGTCGTCGGCCATGGCCGAAGCAACAGGCGCGGCGAGCAAGGCGAGTACGGTGGCCAGTTTGGCGGTGTGCATCAGAATCACCTCCGGAGGGTCCGTGTACAGGTGAGATGCGTGGGGATTGCGGGGAGTTCCACCTTTGCGCCGGGCGGCGCGCGTTGCGCTGGCGGCAGCGCGCGCCGTCGCGGTCAGCGTTGGCTGGCGAGGAGGGCGCTGGCCAGCTCCGCGTCGCTGGCGTTGGCCAGTGCCGGGTCGTTGGCGCGCATCTGCAGCAGCGCGGCTTCCAGGTAGGGGCCGCGAATGGCGCCGTCGGTGGCGATGAAGCTGGCGGCGTCGTCCTGGGCCGGGCCGACCAGCTTGTGGTCGTCACGGCTGGTCAGGTAGCTGGAGGCGGTGGTGGCGCCGGAGGTCAGGACCGAGCGCCAGAAGTCGTTGTCTTCGGCCATGGCCGAGGCCAGCGGGAGCAGGGTGAGGGCAATGACGGCAGGGATGAAGCGGCGACGCATGGTAACTCCTTGGTTGAGTGCGTCTGTCAGAGCTTTTGCCGCTTCGCTAGTTCCCACCTGTTCGTCGGAAGACTCACTCGCGCTTGAGCGTGGGATCGTCCGGGTTCTGCTGTTCCAGTTCCGCCAGCAGCATCTGCACTTTCTGCATCTGCCCGGTTTCGCGCAGGTAGCCGATCAGCGCCAGACGTGCCGCGCGGTTGGCCGGGTGGCGTTGCAGCAGCGCTTCCAGCTCATGGGTGGCGGCGTCGGCTTCCCCGCTGTCGTGCAGGGCGATGGCCAGCACGTAGCGGAGTTGGTCGTCGTCCGGAGACAGCCGCACCGCTTCGCGCAGTTCCTTGAGGGCCGCCGCGCGTTCGCCCTGGCGCACCAGGGCGAGGCCGTTGACGTGGTGCAGCAGGCCGGCGTTGGGATGCTGGCGCAGGGCGTCGTCGAGCAACTGGCGCGCCTCGGCCTGACGGCCATTGGCTTCCAGCCACTGGATCAGGGTGACGGTTGCCGGCAGGAAGTCCGGGTTATGCGCCATTGCCGCACGCAGCGCAGGCTCCACCTGGTCTCCCCGACCGGTGCGCTGGTAGAGCATGGCGAGGTTGAGATTGGCTTCGGCGCGTTCGGCCAGGCTCTTCTGCACGTCTTCGTACTCGCGCAGCCCCTTGTCCAGCGCTTCATCGAGGCCGGGGCGCGCCTGCGGCGGCAGCTGCGCCAGTTGCCAGGCGGCGGCGATGCGCACGGCGCGGATCGGGTCGGAGAGCAGGGGAGCCAGTATGGGCGCCAGCACCAGTGCCTGCTGCGGGCCGTTGGCGAGGGACACGAGGACGTTGATGGCAGCGGTGCGCACCAGCGGATCGGAGTTCTTCAGGCCCTGCCCTGCCAGTTCCAGCGAGCGCGGGCTGGGGTAGGCGGGCAACTCGGCGAGCAGGGTGGCACGGCGGATCGCCGGCAGCTCGGGCGAGGCCAGCAGCAGGTGCAGCGCGCGCGAGGCCCCCGGCTTGCCGCCACGGGCTTTCCACAGGGTGTCGTCGTAGCGCGGTGTGGGGTTGTCGGAGGCGTTCGGTTTGGCCGGCTGTTCGCTGGCATACCACTGGCGGAACTGCTCGGCGATCTTCTTCGCCGGGGTGTCCTTGTGGCAGGCCTGGCAGGCATCCGGCGCGCCGATGCGCCGGGCATGGGCAGGGTCGGGCAGGCTGAAGCCGTGGTCGTGGCGGTAATCATTGACCATGTAGTAGCGGCCCGGCATGTGGCAGGAGGTGCACTGCGCGCCGGGGCTGCCGGGTTCGTGGTGATGGTGCTCGGGCGAGTCGTAGTTCTTCGCCTTCAGGCCCTTGCCGTCGATCTGAGGGCGCACCGGCTTGCCGGCGGTGTTGTGGCATTGCAGGCAGACGCCATTGCCCGGTGCCTTCAGCTCGCCGCTGTGCGGGTTGTGGCAGTCGGTGCACTGCACGCCCTTGGCGAACATCTTGCTCTGGGTGAAGGAGCCCCACTCGAAGACCTCGTCCTTGATCTTGCCGTCGATCTCGTAGAGCTCGCGGGTCAGGGTGCTGGGCAGGTAGTCGTCCATGAAGCGGTGCTTGTTCTGGTAGCCGTCGCCGAGCGGCGCGCGGCGGGCATGGCAGCGGGCGCAGGTTTCGACGACGGTGCTCTGGCTGGCGTTCTTCAGCGGCACCTCGAAGCCCTTGTCGGCGCTGCGGTCCGGTTTCTGCGCCCATTCCAGGTGCTTCGACGCCGGCCCGTGGCAGGCCTGGCAGCCGACACCCAGGCTGTTCCAGTGGCTGGCGAAGCTGTCGGTCTTGGCGTCGTAGTTACGCTTGAAACCGGTCGTGTGGCACTCCACGCACATGAAGTTGGCGTTCTGCGCGGGGCGGGTCCAGTGCAGTTCGTCCTTGTAGTCGATGCGCTGCCCGGGCATGAGCTGGAACCAGCGGTTCTTGCGGCTATCCCAGGCCACGCCGAGGGCCTGCAGGCGGCCGCCAGGGTATTCCAGCAGATACTGCTGCAAGGGTTCGATGCCGAAGGTGTAGGCCACCTTGAAGTCCGCCGGCTTGCCGTCGTTGCCGGGGGTGTTGACCCAGTATTCGTCGCCCTTGCGGAAGAATCGGGTGGTCTCGACCTCGCCCTTGAAGGTGACATCGGCGAAATCGCCGAGCACGTTGTCTTCGCTGGCCGGCTTCATCGCCTGCTGGTGATGGGAGCCCTGCCAGTCCTTGGTCTGCGCCTGGTGGCAGCCTTCGCAGGTGGATTCGGCGACCAGTTGCGCGGCTTGCGCGGCGGGTGCCGGCGCTTGCGGAGCGGGTGCGGCGGCCTGGGCAGGTGGCTGATCGCTGGGCAGGGTGACGCCGGTGTCCTGCTGCACCCAGATCCAGGCGCCAAGGGTGACCAGGAGCAGTACCCCGGCAGCGGCTGCAAGCCAGGTGCGGCGGGGGGCGGAAGGCTGGGATGCAGGGGGAGTGGGGCGAGGCTTCTTGGTCTTGTTGGACATGGACATCCGTTGTTCCGCGACGACTCCAGGGGTAAGGGAGCTTCCGTGAGCAGGGGGAGGCTGTCAACGCGGGCGGGCCATTTTCATCCTGCGATGGCGGCCCGCCACTACGTTGGGGGTGGCGTCATGGCTGGCGTATTTCCGCGACCCGCGCGCTGTCGACTTTTATCTCCGGATTGCCGAACTGCGCAGTGAGGTAGTTCACCAGCGTGGCGATCTGCTCGTCGTTGAGGGTGCCGGCGAAACCGGGCATGAACAGCTCCTCGTCGCCGACCTTGCGGTGCACGCCGCCGAGCACCACCTGCACCAGGTTGTCCGGCTGCAGGGCGCCGACCGCGCTGTTCTTCAGCAGCATCGGGTAGTAGCCGTCCTTCACCCCTTCGCCGCTCCAGGAGTGACAGCTGGCGCAGTTGCCCAGGTACAGGCGGGCGCCGTCGTCCTGTTTTTGCGCGGCGAAGTCCTGGCCGCGCAGGGTGATCACGTCCTCGGCCGGCTTGCCCCACTGGAAACGCGCCTTGCGCTCGCCGTCACTGACTGCCGGGACGCTGCGCAGGTAGCTGGCGATGGCTTGCAGGTCGGCCTCGGTCAGGTACTGGAAGCTGTGCTCGACCGCCTCGCCCATGGGGCCCGCGGCCTGGGCCTTGCCCGGCACGCCGCCGGTCTTGAGGTACTGCACGATCTCCGCGTCGCTCCAGCCGCCGATGCCGCTGTGGGTATCGGGGGTGATGTTGAAGGCGTACCAGCCGCCCAGGGCGGCGCCGGCGAGGAAGCCGGTGCTGCGCTCATTCATGGCCTTTTCCTGGAAGGCCATGCCGCGCGGGGTGTGGCAGGTACCGCAGTGGGCCAGGCCCTGGACCAGGTAGGCTCCACGGTTCCAGGCCCCGCTCTGCTTCGGATTGGGCTGGTAGACCTGGTCGTCGTGGAACAGCAGGTTCCAGATCGCCAGTGGCCAGCGCACGTCCAGCGGCCAGGCGATGTCCGAGTCCTGGTTGGGCTGCGCCACCGCCTGCACGCCGCCGTTGAGGAACCAGGCGTAGAGCGCCTTCATGTCGTCGTCGTTGATCTTCGCGTAGGCGGTGTAGGGCATCGCCGGGTAGAGGCGGGTGCCGCCCTTGGCCACGCCGTCGCGCAGGGCGCGGGCGAAGTCGTCGTAGCTGTAGCTGCCGATGCCGGTCTTCGGGTCGGGGGTGATGTTGGTGGAGTACACGGCGCCCAGTGGCGTGACCAGCGGCAGGCCGCCGGCGAACGGCTTGCCACCCGGCGCGGTGTGGCAGGCGGCGCAGTCGCCGGCGCGGGCCAGGTATTCGCCGCGTTGCAGCAGGTCCTGCGGCGCCGGGTCCAGCGCGTTGGCGGCGTGGCCCTGCAGCGGTGCGGCGAGCAGGGCGAGGAGTGCCAGGGTTTTCATCGTCAGGCCTCCCGCTTCAGTTGGTCGGCCAGGCGCAGGGCCAGGGCGGCGATGGTCAAGGTGCAGTTCACCGAGCCGACGGTGGGCATCACGGCGCTGCCGGCGATGAACAGGTTGGGGTGGTCGTGGCTGCGGCAGTGGCTGTCCACCACCGAGTCCTTCGGGTCTGCGCCCATCAGGGTGGTGCCGGTGATGTGGTTGTTGTTGGCGAAGTTGTCCTCGAACACTACTTCGGTGCCGCCCAGCAACTTCGCCGCGTGGGTGTACACCTCGCGGGTGTGCACCGCGCTCTTGTGCACGTAGTCGTCCATCGCGTAGGTGAACTCCGGCTTGGGGATGCCCACCGCGTCGCGCTCGCTGGCGCTGGGGACGATGCGGTTCTCCGGGTGCGGGAGGATTTCGTGGAAGCTGTCGAAGCGTACGAAGCGCGCGGCGCGGTCGCGGATCTGCGCTTCCAGCTCGCGGCCCAGCAGCAGCGGACCCTTGCGGATCAGCTCGGCGGCCACCTGGTCGGTGCGCGAGAGGTTCGACAGGTGGATCTTCTTGGAGGCGTACTCGCTGCGGAAGGCGCCATCGCGGAAGCCCACCATCGAGGTCATCTCCTGCGGCCCTCGGCCCGGCCAGAGCTTCTCGTTGGCATAGAACTGCACGGCGGTGCCGGGATGGTCCATGAGGTTGCGGCCGACCATGTCCGAACTGTTGCCGACCTCGGACATCAGCATCAGCTTGGGCGTCTCGATGCCGTTGGCGGCGAGGATGAAGGTGCCGCCTTCGACCCGGTGCTCGTTGCCTTGCGGGTCCTTGTACAGCGCGGCGGTGATCTTGCCGCCGTCTCCTTTCTCCAGCTTGAACACCACGGCGTTTTCCACCAGCCGCGCGCCGGCGCCCTCGGCCTTCTCGACGTGGACGATGCCGTTGTACATGGCGCCGATGGGGCAGATCGGCATGCAGTTGTTGTTGCCGCAGCAGGTCGGCCGCTGGTCGTAGGGACGGCTGTTGCGCGCCACCGGTTCGGTGACCACGCGGTAGCCGTTGGCGTTGAGCAGGGTCTTGATGCGCTGCTCGTTCCACGAAAGCGGCAGGGGCGGCATCGGGTAGGGCTGGCTACGCGGGGAGTCCAGCTCCTCGTCGCCCGGTCCCCAGACGCCCAGTTCTTCCTCGGCGCGCTGGTACCAGGGTTCGAGCTCCGCGTACTCGATGGGCCAGTCACGGCCCACGCCGTAGAGGCTGAGCAGCTTGAAGTCGTTGGGCAGGAAGCGCCAGGCCGAGGCCGCCCAGTGCCAGGTGGTGCCGCCGACCACGCGCAGGTACTGCACGTCGTAGGGGTGCGTGCCCTTCTGGATCAGGTAGTGGTTGTCCGGGTGAAATTGCGGGTGCGGGGCGTGCGGGCTCGAGGGGTAGGGCGCCTGGTTGTCGGACTTGTCCGCCTGGTTGCGGAAGCGCTCGACGATCTCCCAGCGCGCCATGCGCGGCCCGGCTTCAAGGATCAGCACATCCTTGCCGGCCAGCGCCAGCTGATGGGCCACCAGCGCCCCGGCGACGCCGGAGCCGACCACCACGAAATCCGCGCGTTGCGTCTCGGCCATGTTCACACCTCCCGCTCGGCCGGCTGGGCCGCCCAGAAGCCCGGCTTGTTCGGGCAGTAGCTGCGGATCACCAGCACGTCGTCCACCGCCTTGAACATCAGCGCCTGCTCGTAGGTGACCACGCTGGCGCTACTGGCATCGCCGATCTGCCCCAGGTACCAGCCGCCCAGGATCTGCCGGGCCAGCCACTGCGGGCGCTCGCCCCAGCTGGCGGGCGGCTCGGCCAGGTGCGCCTGCAGCTCGGCGAGGCTCTGCTTGAGCGCGGTGTCGCGCTGGGCCAGGGCCTCGAACAGGCGCTGGCCGATGCGTGGGTCGAGGTTGCTGCGCCCGGTCAGGCGCTGGGAGAGGGTCATGAAGCTGGCCAGCTCCGCCTCAGCCTGGGGCGTCAGCGCGGCCCAGGTGCGGGCGGCGGGGCTGAGCAGCACGCCGCCTACTGCTGCGCCGGTGCAGGCCACCGCCAGTAGGCGGCGGCGGGAAAGGGGGAAGTCGGGTCGTTGAACGTCGGACATGCGAACCTCTCTGGCACCAGGCAAAGGTGGCGGCGCGCGGTCTGGCGCCGCTTGCGTCGTGTCGTTCGGAACTTACGGCGGCCACCGGGCCGGTCGGGGTGGCGAGAGTGGGCCGCGCCCCTTAGTATTGCCGCTTGTTCAGATTCTGCCCGGGCGGATCGATCCGCCGGCGGCCATCGCGAGCCGCGCCGCAGAGCCTCACCGGATTAAGACTGCATCGATGAAACAGTACCTCGACCTCATGCGCCACGTGCGCGAACACGGCACCTTCAAGAGCGATCGCACCGGCACCGGCACCTACAGCGTGTTCGGCCACCAGATGCGCTTCGACCTGGCCGAAGGCTTCCCGCTGGTGACCACCAAGAAGTGCCACCTGAAATCGATCATTCACGAGCTGCTGTGGTTCCTCAAAGGCTCGACCAACATCGCCTACCTGAAGGAAAACGGCGTCTCGATCTGGGACGAATGGGCCGATGAGAACGGCGACCTCGGCCCGGTCTATGGCTACCAGTGGCGCTCCTGGCCGGCGCCGGACGGTCGTCACATCGACCAGATCGCCAACCTGATGGCGATGCTGAAGAAGAACCCGGACTCGCGCCGCCTGATCGTCTCCGCCTGGAACCCCGCGCTGATCGACGAGATGGCCCTGCCGCCGTGCCACGCGCTGTTCCAGTTCTACGTCGCCGACGGCAAGCTCAGCTGCCAGCTGTACCAGCGCTCGGCCGACATCTTCCTCGGCGTGCCCTTCAACATCGCCAGCTACGCGCTGCTGACCCTGATGGTTGCGCAGGTCGCGGGCCTGCAACCGGGCGAGTTCATCTGGACCGGCGGCGACTGCCACTTGTACGCCAACCACCTGGAACAGACCGACCTGCAGCTGACCCGCCAGCCGCTGCCGCTGCCGACCATGAAGATCAATCCCGAGGTGAAGGACCTGTTCGACTTCCGCTTCGAGGACTTCGAGCTGGTCGGCTACGAGGCCCACCCGCACATCAAGGCGCCGGTCGCTGTCTGACCTGTCCTCGATGAAGAAAAGGCCGGCGCAATGCCGGCCTTTTTTGTTTCTGCGGGACCTCTTCCGTAGGAGCGGACTTTGTCCGCGATGGACCCAGCGTGAGGCCGGATTGCGGACGGAGTCCGCTCCTACGCCTCATGAGCCTTCGTGCCCCCATTCACTCGGTGAATAACGGTTTCGCCAGGCGGTACAAGGTTTCGTGATATTGCGCCCCGTTGCTATGCTCCCCGGGCTGGCCGCCAAGTAGGCCAACGGATTTTCCGCCGAATAACGACAAGACCGGGGACCGTCATGCAGCCTTTCAGCTTCGCCACCACTGCGCAGATCCTCTGCGAGAGTGGCTCCGCCGCCCGCCTGGGTGAACTCTGCCGCGAACGCGGCGCCCAGCGCGTACTCATCGTCACCGACCCCGGCATCACCCGGCTGAACATGCTCGATGGCGTGCTGCCGGGCTTTGCCGCCGCCGGCGTGGCGGTGGAAGTCTTCGACCAGGTGCTGGCCGACCCGCCGGAAAGCGTGGTGCTGGAAGCCGCCGACCGGGCGCGCCGAATGGCCGCGCAACTGGTGATCGGCTTCGGCGGCGGCAGCTCGATGGACGTGGCCAAGCTGGTGGCATTGCTGGCGCATCCGCTGGCCTCCCAAGGGCTGAAGGATATCTTCGGCGTCGGCAACGCCCGTGGCCCGCGCCTGCCGCTGCTGCAGGTGCCGACCACCGCCGGCACCGGCTCGGAAGTCACGCCGATCGCCATCGTGACCACCGGCGAGACCACCAAGATGGGTGTGGTCAGCCCGCACCTGCTGCCGGACCTGGCGCTGCTCGACGCCGACCTCACCCTCGGCCTGCCGCCGGAGGTCACCGCCGCCACCGGCATCGACGCCATGGTCCACGCCATCGAGGCCTACACCAGCAAGCTGAAGAAGAATCCCCTGTCCGACCTGCTGGCCCGCGAGGCCCTGCGTCTGCTGGCGCTGAACCTCGGCGAAGCCGTGCACAACGGCCGCAATCGCGAGGCGCGCCAGGCCATGCTGCTGGGCGCCTGCCTGGCCGGGCAGGCCTTCGCCAATGCCCCGGTGGCCGCCGTGCACGCACTGGCCTATCCACTGGGCGGGCACTTCCACATTCCCCACGGCCTGAGCAATGCGCTGGTACTGCCGGAAGTGATCCGCTTCAATGCGCCCGACGCCGGCCCGCTCTACGCCGAACTGGCGCCGTTGCTGCTGGGCAAGCGCCTGCGCACGGACGCCGACCGCACCGAGCAGTTCATCGCCGAACTGGCCGACCTCAGCCCGCGCTGCGGCCTGCCCTCGCGCCTGCGCGACGCCGGCGTGCCGGAGGACAGCCTGCCGCGCCTGGCCGCCGACGCGATGCTGCAGCAGCGCCTGCTGGTGAATAATCCCCGTGAAGTCAGCGAGAGCGACGCGCTGGCCATCTACCGAGCCGCCTACTGAGAGAGCGATGAGCGAACAACACCCCAGCCGCGTCGACTACGCGCACTTCCAGCCGATCACCACCCGCTGGCACGACAACGATATCTACGGCCACGTGAACAACGTGACCTACTACGGTTTCTTCGACACGGCGGTGAATACCTACCTGATCGAACGCGGCGGCCTGGATATTCACGACGGCGAGGTGGTGGGCTTCGTGGTCAGCTCCAGCTGCGACTATTTCGCCCCGGTGGCCTTCCCCGAGCGCATCGAGGTCGGCCTGCGGGTTGGCAAGCTGGGCAGCAGCTCGGTGCAGTACGAGCTGGCGATCTTCCGCCAAGGCGAGGACCTGGCCTGCGCGGCAGGCAGGTTCGTGCATGTGTTCGTCGATCGCTCGAGCAGTCGGCCGGTGCCGATTCCGGCGCCACTGCGTGAGGCGATGGAAGTACTGCACCGCGCCTGAACGGCTTTTCGTAGGAGCGGACTTTGTCCGCGATGCTCTTCTTTGGAATTGGGTGTATATGCGCCGCTTTGGCGTGTTCGGAAGTATTGGGTTTCGCCCCCTCGGGCGAGTCACTTTCTCAAACGCGAGAAAGTAACCAAAGCGCTTGCCCCTGCATCCGGGTCCGGCTTCGCCGGACTTCCCTCGCTCCATCGAAGTTTCAGGGGCCCGCGTCGACGGGCCATCCATGGCCCAACGACGCTCTCGCGGCATCCATGCCGCTCAACCCCTGAAACTCCGATTCCACTCGGCCTCCTGAAGGGGCGCTCCGACACGCGCGGATATTTCTCTGGAAGTCCTTAAGCCAGAGCCAGAGCAGTAGCACGGCTCCCGTAGGAGCGGACCTTGTCCGCGATGCTCTTGTGGGAAGCATCCCGGAGGAATCCATTGTCGCGGCAACAATCCGAAGCAATGCGCGATCCCAAGGACCGAGAGGAACACTCAGCCCGTGTCCGCAATGGGAACGCTGCATCAGCCCACCGACTCACCACCCCATCGGATAATGCTCGATCCGGCACGGCCGCTCGTTCCCATCGTTCTTGCACGTCCCGTCGAGGTACTGGTAGCGCATCCACACCCGCTGCCCCGGCGCCGGCCAGTGCCTGCGCGGGATCATGCTCTGCCAGTCGGCGCTCTCCGGCTCGAAGGCGATCACTGCGCCCTTGTCCGGGCATTGCGCCTCGGCGGGTCTGGCCTTGACCGATTCCACTCGCCCCTTGAGCCCCGGGTAAGGCTGTTTCACCGTCTCGGTGATCTCCACTTCCAGCCGGCATACCTGCCAGCTTCCGGCCTGCGCTGCATTCGCCAGCAACGGCGTCAACAACAGTCCGGCAACCGCTACAGCTTTCACGGATAGCTCCTTCTCGCCAGTGATCCCTGCCCGGCAAGCCTATACCAGCTTTGCCGAACCAGCCGGGACTTGCCCTGGGCGCCACCGCCGGCCTATGCTGGCCGCCGGTCGGCAGTTCACCCAGGCGTCGCCGCCTCCGTATGGAGAGCGCTAAACCTGCCGCGCGGTTCCCCCACCCTTGACGATCCGACACACATTCCTTGAGTGCCGCATCGGAATACGGCGACCCCCGATAACCTCTACGCGAGGTCTTGGCACGCAACGAGGATTGCACTGTGTCCAGGCAACGCTTGCCCTTCAACGCCCCCGACATTTCCGCCCTGGCAAAATCGCTGGCGCGTCAGCTCGACGAGTCGCCCGAACGTCCCGGCCATGTCGAAATGCTCAATCTGCTGGCCCGCGCGGTTGGCTTTCGCAACTATCAGGCGCTGCGCGCCAGCCACCAGGCCGAGGCGCGTCTGGTGCGCGAGGCCGAGCCCGAGGCGGTAGTGGACTTCCGCCGCATCGAGCAGTGGCGGCGTTATTTCGACGAGTCCGGCTGCCTGCAACGCTGGCCGAAGAAGCACAGCCATCGCGAGGCCTGCCTCTGGGTGCTGTGGTCGCGGCTGCCGGCGCGCCAGCGCTGGAGCGAGCCGGAACTCAACGAGCGGCTACGCGCCCAGGAGTGCCTCGGCGATCACCTGCTGTTGCGCCGGGCATTGGTCGACGGCGGCTGGCTTTCGCGCACCGAAGACGGCAGCGAGTACTGGCGCATCGAGCGGCGTCCGCCGCAGGAGCTGAGCGCGCTGCTCTCCGTGTTGCCCGCTCTCCAGGCCTGAAATGAAAGAGCCCGCCGGAAGGCGGGCTCTTGGTTCAACACAGCATCAATCGTCGTCGTGATACTTGTGTTTGTGCTTATGGTGACCCTTGGCCTTGTGGTAGCCGTTGTCGTGATGGCCATCGTGGTCATCATCGTCATCGTTGTTCTTGTCGGACATGTGGTTGCCCAGCGCGCCGCCCGCGGCGCCGCCCAGGCCCGCACCGATGGTGCCGCCGGTGGAGCCACCGACCTTGTTGCCGATCACGGAGCCGCCCGCAGCACCCAGGCCGCCGCCAATGGCAGCCTCAGTCTTGTTGCCGTTCTTCGCGCCCATCGCGCCGCCGGCTGCGCCGCCAACGCCAGCGCCAATGGCTGCGCCGGTGGAACCGCCCAGGGCGCCGCCTACGACGTTGCCCAGGGCACCGCCTACGCCGCTGCCAATGGCAGCCTTGGTGTCATCGGCCATGGCCTGGCTGGCCAGGAGGGCCAGCGCCAGAACAGAAAGAGTCTTACGCATCTTGCGAACCTGAATTTAGGAATGGGATGGGGAAATTGTCCCGCACACAAAACAGCCGGGCAACGCCTGCCCGGCTGTCAGTCATCATTTCCGTGGACTGATCGCGGTTTGCCTGCCGCGGATCAATCGTCCCAATGGCGACGATGGTGCTTGTGCTTGTACCAGCCGCGATGGCGGCCGTTATCGTGCCAGTCGCCGCGGTCGTAGTAGCGGGCACGACGGTAGCCGTGATGGTAGTCATCATCGTCGTCGTCGCGGTTGTTGTCGGCGTAGTGGTTGCCCAGTGCGCCGCCCGCGCCGCCGCCCAGGGCCGCGCCGATCAGACCGCCAGTGGTGCCGCCCATCTTGTTGCCGATCACCTGGCCGCCGGCTGCACCCAGGCCACCGCCGATGGCGGCTTCTGTCTTGTTGCCGTGGCGGGCACCGACCGCACCACCGGCCGCACCGCCGATACCACTACCAATAGCGGCGCCGGTGCTGCCACCGACCGACTGGCCGATGACCGAACCCAATACCCCGCCCAGGGCGCCACCGACGCCGGCACGGGTGTCGCCGTCCGCGAAGGCGGTGCCACCAACCAGCGCAAGAGACAACAGGAGCATCGAGGAGTATTTCATAGAGAGGATCTCTCTGTGGGGATGTTGGAAGCGATCCTCGGTTCGTGCGAAGGCTCTGACAAGGCACTTCCGACGAATAACACGACTTTCATCAAATAATGCAAGTATTTGATTTAGGGTCAGAACTTTTTCGAGTTTGCGCGGTCTGAGTGTTATTCCGGGGCTTTGTTTTGTGTGTGTTTTTGACGAAAAGTGCTATTGCAATGATGGCTTTTCACGCTTGCCCCTGATGCCCTTCCGAGTTTAGCGTTCATTCCCTTCCTACGTATGCGATTCCGGCGGATTTTTCGCGGGATGTAATCTCCTGCGCGCCTGGAAAGGCCACGGGCGGGTAGGGCGTATAACGTTCGGCGTTATACGCCGCCTGAGCTCGGCCCCCGTCCGTGCGGACTTCCGCCTGGACGCCCGTCACGTGCGCTTCGAACTCAACCACTGCGCCAGCCGGCAAGCGCGTATCGGCGTACAACCGCGAACGGTTGTACGCCCTACGGGGCACAGGCCCCGGCTTGCCGCACAACATCAAACGATCCGCAGGCTCGGCCGGGCCTTCTCGATGCGGATGGCGACGAACTTGGAGGTCGGGGTGTAGCTGCCCACGCCGTGGCTTTCCAGCGGTACCAGCGGGTTGGTCTCCGGGTAGTAGGCCGCCGCCTGGCCGCTGGGGATGTCGTAGGCCAGCAGGGTGAAGCCGTTGACCCGGCGCTCCACGCCGTCCGCCCAGAGCGACACCATGTCGACCTTCTCGCCTGGCTCGAAGCCCAGGCGGCGGATGTCCGCTTCGTTGGCGAATACCACCTCGCGCTGGCCGCGCACGCCGCGGTAGCGGTCGTCCAGGCCATAGATGGTGGTGTTGTACTGGTCGTGGGAGCGCAGCGTCTGCAGGATCAGGTGCGGCTCCTGGCCGGACTGGCGGACTTTCTCGTGGACCAGGTCCGCCGGCAGCGGCTGGTCATGGAAATTGGCCTTGCCGCTGGCGGTGTTCCAGCGCCGGTCGGCGGCGGCGTTGCCCAGGTGGAAGCCGCCGGGGTGCGCCACGCGGCGATTGAAGTCGGCGAAGCCGGGGATGGTATCGGCGATCAGGTCACGGATGCGGTCGTAGTGGGCGATCAGCGCGTCCCAGTCCACCGGGTGGTTGCCCAGGGTGGCCTTGGCGATGCCGGCGATGATGGCGGGTTCCGAGCGCATCAGCTTCGAGGAAGGCTCCAGCTGGCCGAAAGACGCGTGGATCATGCTGAAGGAGTCTTCCACGGTTACCGCCTGTGGGCCTTCGGCCTGGCGGTCTATGTCGGTGCGGCCCAGGCACGGCAGGATCAGTGCATCGCCGCCCACTGTGAGGTGGCTGCGATTGAGCTTGGTGCTGATCTGCACGGTCAGTGCGCAGCGCTCCAGGGCGCGGTGGGTGCGCGGGCTGTCCGGGGTGGCCTGGGCGAAGTTGCCGCCCAGGCCGATGAAGACTTTCGCCTCGCCCTTGAGCATCGCCTCGATCGCCTCGACCGTGTTGTGGCCGTGCTCGCGCGGTACCTTGAAGTCGAAGCGGCGTTCGATAGCGTCGAGCAGGGCTGCCGGTGGGCGGTCGTTGATGCCCATGGTGCGGTCGCCCTGCACGTTGCTGTGGCCGCGCACCGGGCACAGGCCGGCGCCGGGGCGGCCGACGTTGCCGCGCAGCAGTTGCAGGCTGACCAGTTCCTGGATGGTCGGCACCGAATGGTGGTGCTGGGTGATGCCCATGGCCCAGCAAACGATCACGCGCTCGGCGCGGCGATACATGATCGCCGCCTGCTCGATCTCATCGAGGCTCAGGCCCGACTGCTGGACGATGTGGTCCCAGCTGGTGTCGTCCACCGTGGCCAGGTAGGACTCGACGCCCTGGGTGTGTTCGGCGATGAAGGCGTGGTCGAACACCGCCGGCTCACCCTTGGCCTGGGCCTCGCGCTCCCACTGCAGGAGGAACTTGGCGATGCCGCGTACGGCGGCCATGTCGCCGCCCAGCGCCGGGCGGAAGAAGGCGGTGTTCAGCGGTTCGGAACCGTTGGTGAGCATCTCCAGCGCGTTCTGCGGGTGCTGGAAGCGCTCCAGTCCACGCTCCTTGAGCGGGTTGAAGGCGACCACCTGGGCACCGCGCTGCACCGCTTCGCGCAGTGGTTCGAGCATGCGCGGATGATTGGTGCCGGGGTTCTGACCGAACACGAAGATCGCGTCGGCATGCTCGAAGTCGTCGAAGGTTACGGTGCCCTTGCCGACGCCCACGCTCGCGCCCAGGGCCACGCCGCTGGCTTCGTGGCACATGTTCGAGCAGTCGGGGAAGTTGTTGGTGCCGTAGGCACGGACGAACAGCTGGTAGAGGAAGGCCGCTTCGTTGCTGGCCCGGCCTGAGGTGTAGAACTCGGCCTGGTCAGGGCTTTCCAGGGTGTTCAGGTGCTGGGCGATGAGGGCGAAGGCGTCGTCCCAGGCAATCGGCTGGTAGCGGTCGGTGGCCGGGTCGTAGCGCATCGGCTCGGTCAGGCGGCCCTGGTATTCGAGCCAGTAGTCGCTCTGCTCGCGCAGCGCGCTGACGCTGTGGCGGGCGAAGAAGGCAGCGTCCACGCGGCGCTTGGTGGCTTCCCAGTTCACCGCCTTGGCGCCGTTCTCGCAGAACTTCACCCGGCCGTCTTCGGGCGAGTCGCCCCAGGCGCAACCGGGGCAGTCGAAGCCGCCGCTCTGGTTGGTCTTGAGCAGTGCGCGCAGGTTCTTGAACGGCTGTTTGCTGTCCAGCCAGAAGCGGGTGACGCTGATCAGTGCGCCCCAACCAGCGGCCGGACCTTTGTAGGGTTGATAGCGAGGTTTTACGGATTGCAGGCTCATGTGGGCTCTTTCTTGAAGGACGGCGGCGACGCTTTTTTCAGGGGGCGGTCAGACGGCTTTCGGAGCCGGGCTGTAGACGCGCGGGGCGCTGCGGTGGGGCAGATGGATCAGGTTCAGGTTGTGCTCGCGGGCCCACTGCACGGTGAGCGCGGTGGGAGCGGACAGGCTGACCAGGGTGGGTAGTCCGGCGCGCAGGGCCTTGTGGATCAGCTCCAGGCTGCAGCGGCTGGTGACCACGGCGAAGCCGTCGCGGAGGTCCAGGCGCTGGCGCTTGAGGGCGCCGACCAGCTTGTCGAGGGCGTTGTGCCGGCCGATGTCCTCGCGGCACAGGCGGATTTCGCCGCTGCCGTCGACGAACAGCGCGGCGTGCACGGCGCCGCTGCGGCGGGCGATTTCCTGGGCGGCATTCACCCGCTCGCGCAGGCCGGCCAGGTGGGCGGCGGGTGGTAGCGGTGCAGACGGCAGTACCGGTAGGTCCGGCAGCGCCTGGTCCAGCGCCTCGACACCGCACAGGCCGCAGCCGGTATTGCCGGCCAGCTGGCGCCGCTGCTCCTTGAGCGCCCAGAAGGCGCGGTTGCTGACCTGCACTTCGGCGGCAATTGCATCGCCGTGGGGCGTCAGGCGGATGTCATAGATGTCGTCGATGGATTCGATGAAGCCGGCGCCGAGGCTGAAGCCGTGGACGAAATCTTCCAGATCGTTCGGCGAGACCATCATCACGGCCTGGCTGAGGCCGTTGTAGGCGATGGCCAGGGCGACTTCGTCGGCCAGCGGGGTGCTGCCGATGTCGCTTTCCGGGGTGAGTTCGGCGTAGGCGTAGCCGTCGACGGGGGCGTCGGCGGACGTGTCGGGAGCCCGGACCTCGGCGGCGGCCGGGCGGGCGATCAAGCAAGGCATGGGCTGAGCCCTATGGTTCTCTAGTAATAGCGCCAGACTAGGCCGATACGCGGGGAGCGTCTAATGGGTAGTTTCGATACCGTGATCGACGCCGTCTATCACTCGGTCGGAGAGTCGTCCAACAGCGTGGCCGCTTCGCGGAAGCAGGCTTCGGCCAGGGCCGAGCGCGGCTCGCTGCGGCGAATGATCAACCCCAGTGGGGAGAGGGTGCGGGCGTCCTCTATCGGGGTGAGGGCGAAGTGCTCTCCCTGGGCGTCCAGCCCACTGCCCAGCGGCATGATTGCGCAGCACAGGCCGCGCTCCACGGCTTGCAGCAACTGGTGCACGGCGTCCGTTTCCAGACGCGGCCGGGGTGTCAGGCCACGGCTGCGAAAACCATGGTCGATGGACTGGCGAAAATGCATGCCGGTCGACAGCAGGCCCAGGGGCAGGTCCGCCAGGGCGTCCCAGCCGAGGGTCGGGCTGTCGAACTGGAAGTGCCGGCGGTCGTGCAGCAGACCCATCCGCGTGCCGGCCAGTTCCAGTCCTTCGAAGTGCTCACGGTCGAGGCGGTCGAGGTAGGACAGGCCGAGGTCCAACTGGTTGCGGCCAAGGCCTTCGAGAATGTTCTCCGAGCTCAGCGCGTAGAGCTGGAAGCGCAGCTCCGGGTGGCGCTGGGCGAACAGCTCGATCAGCCGCATGGGGTCGAAACCCGCCAGCGGCACCAGGCCCAGGCGCAGGGTGCCGACCAGTTGGCCCCGGCAGGCGGCGGCCTCGGCGTACAGGCCGTCGTGGGCGGCCAGCAGGCTGCGGGCCCAGGCCAGCACGCGCTCGCCGGCCTCGGTGAAGCCTTCGAAGCGCTGCCCGCGCCGCACCAGCTCCAGGCCCAGTTCCTCCTCCAGGCTGCGCAGGCGCATCGACAGGGTCGGCTGGGTGACGTGGCAGCGTGCCGCCGCCTGGCCGAAATGCCGCGTCTCGTCGAGGGCGCAGAGGAACTTGAGCTGTTTGATGTCCATCGCTGGATGGCTCCGGGAGGCGGCTTTCAGTCGGTAAAAAGGCTGGGCTGGGAATAATCCGGCGGGCGTTACCAATCTTGCCGACTAGACTCCTAGCGCACGCGGTCTGCCCAATGCCGGCCGCCTGTCACTGTAACTGTAGGGAGATTGGAAATGGGCATTTTTGCTTTTGTGAAGGAAGCCGGCGAGAAGCTGTGGGAAAGCATCGTGGGCCAGGAGGCGCAGGCCGCCGAATCGCTCAAGGAGCATATCGCCAAGGTCGGCCTGGGCAACCCGAACATCCAGGTCAGCGTCGAGGGCGACAAGGTGATCGCCACCGGCGAGGTGGCCAGCCAGGAGGAGAAGGAGAAGATCCTGCTGACCCTGGGCAACGTCGCGGGTGTCTCCGGCGTGGAAGACCACATCACCGTCGCCACGCCGGCCCCGGAAGCGCGCTTCGTCACCGTGAAGAAGGGCGACACCCTGAGCGCCATCGCCAAGGCCGAGTACGGCAACGCCAACGCCTACATGAAGATCTTCGAGGCGAACAAGCCGATGCTCAGCCATCCGGACAAGATCTATCCTGGCCAGGTGCTGCGGATTCCGGCGTAACGCCCACGAGCCCGGCCCAGTGCCGGGCTCTTTTTGCCAGCGGGAATCAGAGCCCTTCGATCAGCGTCCGGTAGCTGTCCTGGGCGGCGAACTCCTCGGTGTCCTTGGGCCCGCCACGGCTGTCGGGCTGGCGCACCGCCAGCAGGTGGCCGACGCCGAACTGCCGCGCCGCGCGCAGGATCGGCAGGCTGTCATCGATGAACAGGCTGCGTGCCGGGTCGAAGCCGATATCGGCCTGCAGCGCCTGCCAGAACTGCCGGTCTTCCTTGGGGTAGCCGTAGTCGTGGGAGCTGATCAGGCGGTCGAACCAGGGCGCGAGCTCGACCCGTTCCAGTTTCAGTGACAGCGAGTCGCGGTGGGCGTTGGTGATCAGCACCGCGCGCTTGTCGTGCAGGCGCAGCGCGGCGAGGAACAGGTCGGCATCCGGGCGCAGGGCGATCAGGTGGGCGACCTCGCGCTTGAGGTCGCGGACCGACAGCTTCAGCTCGCGGGTCCAGAAGTCCAGGCAGTACCAGTTGAGTTGTCCGGCATGCTCGCGGAACAGCGGCAGCAGCTCGGCGTCGGCCTGCTCGCGGCTGATGCCGTGGTGTTCGGCGTAGCGCTGGGGCAGGTGTTCGAGCCAGAAATGATTGTCGAAGTGCAGGTCGAGCAGGGTTCCGTCCATGTCGAGCAGGACGGTATCGATGGCTGACCAGGGCAGGCTTGGCATGGTGGGCTCGGTAACAGGGTGTCGTAATTGCGCAGTGAATCGGCAGGCTTCGCGCAACATCCGACACGGACAATCGGAGAAGGCGGGTTATCATAGCCGACCCGGCCACCCCCAGGAGTCGCCCCATGCGTCAGAAACCCACGGTGCTCGCCCGCGAGATCGTCGCCAAAAGCCGACTGTTCGCCGTCGAAGAGCTGCAATTGCGCTTCTCCAACGGTGTGGAGCGCACCTATGAGCGGCTGGTGGGCAAGGGGCAGGGCTATGGCGCGGTGATGGTGGTCGCGATGCTCGATGCCGAGCATGTGGTCCTGGTCGAGGAATACTGCGCCGGGGTCGACGAATACCAGCTGTCGCTGCCCAAGGGGCTGGTGGAGCCGGGCGAGGACATCCTCGCCGCCGCCGACCGCGAGCTCAAGGAGGAGGCCGGCTACGGCGCCCACGAACTCGAGCACATCACCGAACTGTCGCTGTCGCCCGGCTACATGAGCCAGCGCATCCAGGTGGTGCTGGCGCGCAATCTCTATCCCGAAAGCCTGCCCGGCGACGAGCCGGAGCCGATGCGGGTGGACAGGATCAGTCTGCGGGAGCTGTCCAGCCTCGCCCAGCATGCCCAGTTCAGCGAAGGACGCGCACTGGCCGCGCTCTACCTGGTGCGCGACCTGTTGACCCAACGAGGAGAATACCAACCGTGATGCATGCCTTTCTTCCCGCGGTCATCGACCTGGTGCACAAGGCCGGCGACGTGATCCTGCCGTTCTGGCGCAGTGATCTGAACATCGAGCAGAAGGCCGACGAGTCGCCGGTGACCGCCGCCGACCTGGCCGCCCACCGCCTGCTGGCCGACGGTCTGCGCGCGTTGGCGCCGGAAGTGCCGGTGCTGTCGGAGGAAGACTGCAACATCCCGCTTGAGCAGCGTGCCCAGTGGACGCGCTGGTGGCTGGTGGACCCGCTGGACGGCACCAAGGAGTTCATCGCCGGCAGCGAGGAGTTCACCGTCAACGTGGCGCTGATCGAGCGCGGTCGGGTGGTGTTCGGTGTCGTCGGCATCCCCGCCAGCGGCCGTTGCTACTACGGCGGCACCGGGCTTGGCGCGTGGCGCGAGGAGCGCGGTGGCGATCCGCAGGAAATCAGCGTGCGGGTCAGCCCGGCCGAAGCCTTCACCGTGGTGGCCAGCAAGCGCCATTCGAGCCCTGCCCAGGAGCGCCTGCTGGCCGGCCTGGCGGAGCGTTTCGGCGACCTGGAACTGGCCAATATCGGCAGTTCCCTGAAGTTCTGTCTGCTGGCCGAGGGCTCGGCGGACTGTTATCCGCGCCTCGCGCCCACCTCGCAGTGGGATACCGCGGCGGCCCAGGGCGTCCTGGAAGGTGCCGGCGGCGAAATGCTTGACCTGCATGGCCAGGTCTTCACCTATGAGGCGCGGGATACGCTGCTCAATCCGTCGTTCCTCGCCCTGCCGAAGGCCGCGGAATGGCGTGAGGAACTGATCCAGCTGGCGCGTGCGCTGGACTGATTGGCCCTGCCGCATTGCGTAGTAGCGAGCTTGCTCGCGAACCAGCCTGACGCCGGTGTTGCCGGTCGACCCGTTCGCGAGCAAGCTCGCTCCTACAAAGACCTTCTTCTACCGTCGTGATCCATGCCTGAATTACCCGAAGTCGAAACCACCCGCCGGGGCATTGCGCCCTACCTCGAAGGCCAGCGCGTCAGTCGCGTGATCGTCCGTGAGCGCCGTCTGCGTTGGCCGATACCCGAGGACCTCGACGTGCGCCTCTCCGGGCAGCGCATCCTGCAGGTGGAACGGCGGGCCAAGTACCTGCTGCTCAATGCCGAGGTCGGCACGCTGATCAGCCACCTGGGCATGTCAGGCAGCCTGCGCCTGGTCGAGTGCGGGCTGCCGGCGGCGCGACATGAGCATGTGGACATCGAGCTGGAGTCGGGCCTGGCGTTGCGCTACACCGATCCCCGGCGCTTCGGCGCACTGCTGTGGAGCCAGGCGCCGCTGGAGCATGAGTTGCTCCGTCATCTCGGGCCGGAGCCGCTGACCGAAGCCTTCGAGGGCGAGCGGCTGTACCAGATGTCCCGCGGGCGCAGCATGGCGGTGAAGCCCTTCATCATGGACAACGCGGTGGTGGTCGGCGTGGGCAACATCTACGCCACCGAGGCACTGTTCGCTGCCGGCATCGACCCGCGCCGCGAGGCCGGTACTATCTCCCGGGCCCGCTACCTGAAGCTGGCGCAGGAGATCAAACGCATCCTGGCGATCGCCATCGAGCGCGGTGGTACCACGCTGCGCGATTTCGTCGGCGGCGACGGCCAGCCGGGTTACTTCCAGCAGGAGCTGTTCGTCTACGGACGCGGCGGCGAGTTCTGCAAGGTCTGCGGCTCGACCCTGCGCGAGGTCCGGCTCGGCCAGCGCGCCAGCGTGTACTGTCCGCGCTGCCAACGTTGACGCTCGCCACCCCCGTTACTCTGTCGCTCTAAAATAATCCATAACAACAATGGCCCCTCTCGAGGGGGCCACCAGGTGATTCATGTCCGGTAATTATCTGCCCCGCAACCCCATGGCCGAGGCGCTCGGCCATGCCATGCTGCGCGTTGCGGGCTGGCGCATCGAGGGCTCGCTGCCCGCTCTCGACAAGTTCGTGGTGATCGGCGCCCACCATACCTCCAACTGGGATTTCATGCTGTTCCTCGCCGCCAAGTTCGTGCTGCGCCTGAACGCGCGGTGGTTTGGCAAGCACACCCTGTTCAGTGGCCCGCTGGGCGGACTGATGCGTCGCTGGGGCGGCATCCCGATCCAGCGGCACCTCAAGCTCAATACCGTGGACCAGGCGGTGCAGGCCTTCCGCGAAAGCCGCGAGATGATGCTGATCCTCTCGCCGGAGGGCACCCGCAAGAAGGTCGAACGCTGGAAGATGGGCTTCTACCACATCGCTCGTGGCGCGGGCGTGCCCATCGTCCTGGCCGCGCTGGACTATCCGGGGCGGCGCATCGTCATCGGCGAGCCCTTCTGGCCGACGGGGGATGAGGCGGTCGATCTGCGGCGGATGCTGGATTTCTACCGGCCGTTTGTACCGAAAAAGCCTGAATATGCATTCTTCGGCGATTGAAGGCTGTCACGCGAC
Organism: Pseudomonas macauensis; assembly: GCF_047902425.1. Taxonomy (NCBI): domain Bacteria; kingdom Pseudomonadati; phylum Pseudomonadota; class Gammaproteobacteria; order Pseudomonadales; family Pseudomonadaceae; genus Pseudomonas; species Pseudomonas macauensis. The sequence goes on from NZ_CP138377.1 coordinate 373,090, forward strand.
AAGTCACGGAGCGCTGTTATAGTTAATGGCAGTCTGCCTGCCCAACTACATAAAAAGGACTTCTCTCCATGAACCTGTTTCGCACCACCGCCGTTGTCCTGGCACTGACCTGCGGGCTGTCGGCGATGCCGGCCGTCGCCGAAGAAGTGGTGGCTTCCAGCACCAGCGGCGACCCGATCTACACCGTCGAGGCTCCGCCCGGCTACGCCATGATGGGCGACCTGATCTTCGCCCGTCCGCTGCTGATCGCCGCCACCGTGGTGGGCGCCGCTGCGTTCGTGGTGACCCTGCCGTTCAGCGCGCTGGGTGGCAACGTCAAGGAAGCGGGCCAGGCGCTGGTGGTCGAGCCGGGCAAGTCCGCCTTCGTTCGCTGCCTGGGCTGCACCAAGAGCGGCTACAAGCAGGATTGAGTCCTGCCCTTGGGGACGGCTGCTTCGGGCCGTCCCGTGATAGCGAGCGCATCCTTGGTGATGCGTCGATTGCAGCAGGTAACGTATGGATACGACCCGGCTGAAGAAGCACCTGCGTCCCGTGCTTCTGTTGCTGGTTGCCGTTGGTCTTGGCTATAGCTTCTGGTCCAGTGCCGGTCTGCTGCAGTTGGGCGCGGGGCTGGCATTGTTCCTGTTCGGCATGCAGTGCCTGGAAGAGGGCCTGCGCGACCTGGCCGGCAGCCAACTGGAGCGCTGGTTGGAGAAAAGTACCGCGACCCGAGCCAAGAGCCTGCTGTTCGGCCTGGTCGGCACCTTCCTGCTGCAATCCTCCACCCTGGTTTCCCTGCTCACCATCGCCTTCATCAGCACCGGGCTGATCCAGCTGGCCGGTGGTATCGCCATTCTCTTCGGCGCCAACCTCGGCGCCACCAGTGGCATCTGGCTGCTCGCCCTGGCCGGGCAGAACCTCAGCTTGAGTCCGCTTGCCCTGCCGCTGCTGGTGTTCGGCGTGCTGATGGGTTTCAACGGTGACAAGAGCAAGGCGGCCGGGCGCATCCTCCTGGGGATCGCTTTCATCTTCCTGGGCATCGACCAGATCAAGGAAGGTTTCCAGAGCTTCGGCGATGCCCTGGATGCCAGCGAACTACAGGCCGAAGGTATGCTCGGTTCGCTGCTGTTCGTCACTTTCGGCATGCTGATCACCGTGGTGCTGCAGTCCAGCCACGCCACCCTGATGCTCACCCTGGCGGCACTGGCCGGCGGCCAGCTGGAGCTTGGCCAGAGCCTGGCGATTGCCATCGGCTCCAACGTCGGCAGCAGCGTCACCACGGCCTTCGTCGGCTCCCTGGGCGGCAACCGCAGTGGGCAGCGGCTGGCACTGGCGCACGTGCTGTTCAACGTGGTGACTGGTGTGCTGACCTTCATCCTGCTCTCGCCCCTGACCTGGCTGGTGCACGCGCTGGTGACGCCATTCGGGCTGGCGGACAACCCGATGATCCAGCTGGCGCTGTTCCACACGCTGTTCAACGGCATGGGCGTGCTGCTGTTCTGGCCGTTGCAGGGGGCCCTGGCCAAGGCGCTGGTGCGCTGGTTGCCGGAGGTGGAGGAGCCGCCGGTGCTGATCACCGACATGGCGCCCGCCGAGCCGAGCATCGAGCGCACCCACGCGCGCTACCTCAACGAGCGGGCACTGGACTCCGCCGACGCTTCTGCCAGCGCGGTGCTGCAGGAGCTGCGCCACCTGGGCCGGTTGAGCATCGAGGTGATCTGCCACGCGCTGTACCTGCCGGTGGAAATGCTCAGCCAGCCGCGTGTGGACGAGGGCCAGTTGCAGGCTGCGCCTGACCGCCACGCGCTGTCCGCGGAGGTGCTCTACCAGCGCCATATCAAGGGCGTCTACGGCGACCTGTTGAGCTTCATGGGCCGCCTGGACGTGCCGCTGGACGAGGAGCACCAGCGGCTCTGGCTGTCCTGCCAGGTGGTGGCGCTGCAACTGGTGGATGCGGTGAAGGACGCCAAGCACCTGCAGAAGAACCTCGGCCAGGCCCTGCAGGGCGAACCGTCGAGCACACGCGAGGCCTATGTGGAACTGCGCCGCCACTTGCTCGGCATGCTGCGGGAAGTACGGGCGATGGGGGCGCTGATTGGTGGTGAGCTGCCGGAAGACGCGCTCCTGGCGCGCCTGCAACTGCTCGACGAAAGCGCCGCGGCGTTCGACGCGGCCTTCCGCCAGCGGCTGTTCGCTGCGGTGCGCCAGCAGAAGCTGGATGGTCTGCAGACCAGCTCGCTGATGAACGACCTGGGCTATGCCAGCCGCATCGTCCAGAGCCTGCGCAACGTGCTGCAGCTGGGCACCGAACATGGCCTGTTCGAGCCGCAGGACGACGACGCGCCAGCCCTGATTCTTCCCTGAGGCGCCCCTGAAGAGCCGGCCCTGATCAGCGCAGCGGCATCGCCAGCTCGGTGGCGATGCCGATACCGCGCGGATCGCTGGCCGTCTGTACCGCTCCTGATTTCTTGTTCCACAGCAGCACCTGCTGGTTGCCGTAGGCGCGGCCGACATCCTTGAGCGTGTAGCCACGGCGGCTCAGCTCGGCCATCTCGCTGCCGCTGAAGGCGCGCGGCTCGTGCTCGATTACGTCCGGCAGGTACTGATGGTGGTAGCGCGGGGACGAAACCCACTGCTGGATCGGCTTGCCATCCAGGTAATCCAGCATCGACAGCAGCACCATGCTGGGAATTCGGCTGCCGCCGGGGGTACCGAAGGCCGCCAGTTCCGTGGGGCTCTCGATGAAACTCGGGCTCATGCTCGACAGTGGGCGCTTGCCTCCCGCCACGGCGTTGGCCTGGCTGCCGGTCAGTTGATAGGCGTTGGCGCCGCTGACGTCGGTGGCGAAGTCATCCATCTCGTCATTGAGCAGCACGCCGGTGCCGGGCACGGTGAAGGCGGCGCCAAACGGCAGGTTGACCGAGAGGGTGGCGGCCACCGCATTGCCGTCCGCGTCCATGACCACGAAGTGGGTGGTGTGGTCACCCTCGCGCCAGGCCGGCGCCGGGGGTAGGGAAGCGCTCGGGGTGGCGCGCTGCGGGTCGATGCCGCCGGCGAGGCGCTTGAGGTAGTCGGGGGCGAGCAGTTGCGTCACCGGATTGGCGACGCGGTCGGGGTCGCCCAGCAGGCCGCGGTCGCGGTAGGCGCGGCGCAGTGCTTCCACCACGTAGTGGGCGCGCTGCACCGGCTCGGCCTTCTGCCAGGGCAACTGCTGCAGCATCCCCAGGCTCTGGGCCAGGGCGACGCCGCCGGCGGAGGGCGGCGGGGCGCTGATCAGTTCCTTGCCGTCGGCCAGCGGATAGCGCAGCGCCGGGCGCTCCACGGTGCGGTAGCTGGCCAGGTCCTCCAGGCTCCAGACGCCGCCGGCGGCGCGGACGCCCTGTACCAGCTTGTCGGCGGTCTCGCCTTCGTAGAAGCCGATCCGGCCATAACGGGCCAGACGCTCCAGGGTGCGCGCCAGCTCCGGTTGGCGCACCAGGTCCCATTCTTCAGGCAGGTTGCCGCTGGGGAGGAAGATGCGCGCGGTTTCACGGTCCTTGCGCATGGCATCCAGGCGCCAGGACGCGCGGTCGATGTAGATGCGGTCGACGGAGACGCCGTCGGTGGCCAGGCGGATCGCTGGCACCAGGTTATTGGCCAGGGTCTTTTTGCCGTAGCGGCTGGTGATGTCCGCCAGCGCCGCGGGCAGGCCGGGGATGCCGGCGGCCAGCGCGCCGTTGGTCGACAGCTGCGGGTCGACCTTGCCGTTGCGCTCGTACATCCGCGCATGGGCGGCCAGCGGGGCACGTTCGCGGGCGTCGATAAAGCGGTAGGTCGGCGGGTCGCCGGCTTGGCGTAGCAGGAAGAAGCCGCCGCCGCCCAGGCCCGAGCCATAAGGTTCGGCCACCGCCAGTGCGGCGCTGATGGCCACGGCGGCGTCGAAGGCATTACCGCCGTCGGCGAGGGTTTCCAGGCCGGCCACGGTGGCGGCTGGGTGGGCAGTGGCAACGCCGGCCTGCGCCGGGTGTTCCGCGGCATGCAGGGCGGCGCTGAGCAGCAGGAGGCTGCAGAAGCCGAGCAGGGTGGCGCGGGAGCGGATATTCAACAGGGACATGGCATCTCACGAACCGCCGGCGGCACCGGCTGGAAAACCTGATTGGGCGAACTAGGGAGGATAGACAATCCCGTGGCCCAAGGGTTTGTGAGAGCTCAATGAAAAAATATCGAAATACGCGCGATCAGGCCTTGCCGGTGAGCTTCTTGTACTTCTCCATCAGCTGCTCCTTGCTCTCGACGTTGTTTTCGTCGAGAGGGATGCAGTCGACCGGGCACACCTGCTGGCACTGCGGTTCGTCGTAGTGGCCGACGCACTCGGTGCACAGGTTCGGGTCGATCACGTAGATCTCCTCACCCTGGGAGATCGCGGCATTGGGGCACTCGGGTTCGCAGACGTCGCAGTTGATGCAATCGTCAGTGATTTTCAGGGACATCGAACAACTCCAACCAGGGCGGCAGCCATGGCGATCGGTAGCAACAATGGTGAAATTGTGCCGTATCGGCGCGCTCGTTGCACGCGAAGTGGGATCAGAGGAGGGACTGTCGCCGCCATCCTTGGCGGCCACGCGTATCAGCGCTTGAAGCGCTCGGCCAGGGCGCTGGCTACGGCGGGGTGGACGAACTTGGTGATATCGCCGCCCAGCGCCGCGATTTCGCGCACCAGGGTGGATGAGATGAAGGAGTACTTCTCCGACGGGGTGAGGAACATGCTTTCGAGGTCGGGAGCGAGCTGGCGGTTCATGTTGGCCAGCTGGAATTCGTACTCGAAGTCCGACACCGCGCGCAGGCCGCGCAGCAGGATGTTGGCGTTCTGTTCCTTGGCGAAGTGCGCGAGCAGCGAGGAGAAGCCGACGACTTCGACGTTGGGCAGGTGCGAGGTGACCTGGCGAGCCAGCTCGACCCGTTGCTCCAGCGGGAACAGGGGGTTCTTCTTGGGGCTGGCGGCGACGGCAATGATCACCTGGTCGAACAGTCGCGAGGCGCGTTCGACCAGATCCGCATGGCCTTTGGTGATGGGGTCGAAGGTACCCGGGTACAGCACTCGATTCATCGCGGCGTCCTGGTCGGCTCTTGTTGGCAGGCTGGGCATCAGCGGGGCGGATGGTAACGCAGCATGTCCGTGGGGCCAAGCGACCTTGGTAGTGCTTCCGCGCGCGGACTACCTGAGTTTATCGGCGGCGGACCATGCAGTCACGCGCAGGGCCCGTGCCAGAGCCTGCGCGGCCGGCTTCGCGGTCGCTGCTCCCTTGTAGGAGCGAGCTTGCTCGCGAACCGCCCGGCTCCGATTTCTCCGGGAAACCCTGGTTCGCGAGCAAGCTCACTCCTACGAAAGGCCGCCGGCATGGGCTGCCGGGGAATCGCTTCAGGCCTTGCCCAGGCGCTTGGCCAGGGCATCTGCCAGTTGCGCGGTAAGGCCGTACACCGACAGCTGCGGGTTGGCGCCGATGCTGGTGGGGAACAGCGAGCCGTCGTGGATCGACAGGTTCTGCAGCTGGTGGTGACGGCCGAGGCTGTCGCACACCGACTGCTTCGGGTCCTCTCCCATGGCGCAGCCGCCCATCACGTGGGCGCTGCCCAGGCGGGTGCGGTACAGCTCCAGGCTCAGGCCGTCGATCAGCGCGTGGGCCTCCTTGGCGGTCTTCACATAGCCGGCGTCGGCGTGCAGCGGCAGCACGGCCTTGGCGCCGGCGGCGAACTGGATGTCGGCCATGGTGTGGAAGGCGCGGCGGATGCCGTCCCAGGTGTAGTCGGTCATCTGGTAGTCGAGTACCGGGGTGTCGTCGCCGCGCAGGCTGACGCTGCCGACCGCACTGTCGGGGTGGAAGCCGTCGCGCATCAGGGCGAGGAGCACGTTGGTGTGCGGCAACTGTTCCATACGCATGGCGTTGTCCTCGCCGAAGCGGCCGAGCAGGGTAGCGGTCAGCGAGGGTTGCAGCGGCGGCACTTCGAGCTTGTAGGACATGCGCCCGGTGGCGCCGTCGTCCCACTGGAAGTGGTCGGAGTAGATCGACTGCGGCGCGCCGTAGAAGGGGTTGATCACCTCGTCGAACAGCGCGGCGCTGAAGTTCACCACGTGCAGGAAGGTGCGCTGGCCGACGCGGCCGTTCGGGTCCGGGGCCTTGGAGCGCATGAGGATCGCCGGAGTGTTGATGCCGCCGCCGGAGAGCACGTAGTGGCGCGCCTTGACGGTGATCTTGCGGCCGGTGGGGGCGACGCAGCGCTCGTCCATGGCCAGGCATTCCAGGCCGCTGACCTTGTCGCCGTCGATCAGCAGGCGGTTGGCGCGGGCGAGGTAGAGCAGCTCGCCGCCCTTGTCGAGGGTGGCCGGAATGGTGGTCACCAGCATCGACTGCTTGGCGTTGGTCGGGCAGCCCATACCGCAGTAGCCCAGGTTCCAGCAGCCGCGTACGTTGCGCGGGATGACTTTCCAGTGCAGGCCGAGCTTGTCGCAGCCCTTGCGGATCACGTCGTTGTTGGCGTTCGGCGGCAGTGCCCAGGGCGCGACGCCCAGGCGCTGTTCCATCTTCTCGAACCAGGGCGCCATCTCGGCGACGCTGTGGCCCTTCACACCGTGCTCCTTGGCCCAGTGGTCCAGGGTAGGCTCCGGCGTGCGGAAGCTGGAGGTCCAGTTGACCAGGGTGGTGCCGCCCACCGCGCGGCCCTGGAGGATGGTGATGGCGCCGTCCTTGCTCATCCGGCCGATGCCTTCCTGGTACAGGGTCGGGTAGGCCTCGGCTTCCTGCATCTTGAAGTCGGAGCTGGTGCGCAGCGGGCCTTCCTCCACCAGCAGCACTTTGTAGCCGGCGGCGCTGAGGGTTTCGGCGGTGGTGCCGCCGCCCGCGCCGGTGCCGACGATCACCACGTCGGCTTCGAGGGTCAGGTCGTTTTCCAGGCGTGAGCCGTCATGGACTTTCCAGCCACCGGCAAGGCCAGCGGCGAACAGATCGGGTACAGGCATCGGGATTCTCTCAGGCGAATTCTTGTTGTTCTGTCCGGGTCAGACCTTAGGCGGGCCGGGGTAGCCGCAGTGCCCCCAGGACTCCGGGCGGCCATACCAGGCCATCAGGACCAGTTGCAGCAGCGAGCTGTGGCCCATCTTCAGCAGCGAGATCGAGCTGTTCTGCCAGCGTTCGAGGAAGTGCTTCACGTCGGCAGCGCTGGCGTTGTCCCAGCTGCCCCAGATGCCGGTCAGCGGGCCGCGGGTGATCGGCAGGGCAAGCACGTCGAACAGCTGGACGGTGAGCTTGAGCATTTCCGGAGAGAGACGGTCCAGGCCGAAGTCGAGGCTTTCCAGAGTGCCCTTGACCGCATCGGCCATGCGCTCGGCGGGCACGGCGCCGGCCAGCATCACCGGGATCAGGGCGCGCAGGAAGGGCATGTCGGAGTCGCGCAGGACCTTGTAGCCGTTGGCCGGCACGCTGGCCGAGCAGCCGCTCAGGGTGGCGGTGACGCCGGCGGTGGCGAGGAAGGCGCCACCGAGCAGGCCGACTTTGAGGACGCCGCGCCGGGACAGGCCCGGTGCGCTCAGGGAGGTGTCTGTCATTCTTGTTGGTCACCTACGATGGAGAGTACCTGTGAAGAGCGCCGCCGGGGTTGCCGGCGGCCAGGAAGATCAGCGGATGAACAGCTTGTACACCAGCTTCTGCAGCGACTTGCCATAGGGCGGGTAGATCACCCGGGCGGCATTGAAGCGCGGCTTGCTGAACACGCCCTTGGCCTTGGAGAAGGTCAGGAAGCCTTCATGGCCGTGGTAGTGCCCCATGCCCGAGGGGCCGACGCCGCCGAACGGCATATCGTCCTGGGCCACGTGCAGCAGGGTGTCGTTCAGGCACACGCCGCCCGAATGGGTCTGCGCCAGCACATGATCCTGCTCGCGCTTGTCGTAGCCGAAGTAGTACAGCGCCAGCGGGCGGTCGCGCTCGTTGATATAGCGCAGCGCCTCGTCCAGGCTCTGGTAGGGGATCACCGGCAGCAGCGGGCCGAAGATTTCCTCCTGCATCACCTTCATCTCGTCGTTCACGTTCAGCAGCAGCGCCTGCGGCAGACGGCGGCCCTGGGCCTGCGGGAACAGCGGGATGACCGTGGCGCCGCGTGCCTTGGCATCGGCCAGGTAGCCGTTCAGGCGCGACAGCTGGCGCTCGTTGATGATCGCGGTGTAGTCCGGGTTGTTCTCCAGTTTCGGGAAGAAGCCCTGTACCACCTGACGGTAGCTGTCGACGAACTCGTCGACGCGGTTGTGCGGCACCAGCACGTAGTCGGGCGCCACGCAGGTCTGCCCGGCGTTGAGCGACTTGCCGAAGGCGATGCGCTCGGCGGCGTCCTTCATCGGCACGCTGGTGGAGACAATGGCCGGCGACTTGCCGCCCAGTTCCAGGGTCACCGGGGTGAGGTTTTCGGCGGCGGCACGCATCACGTGCTTGCCGATGCTGGTGGCGCCGGTGAACAGCAGGTGGTCGAACGGCAGCTTGGAGAAGGCCACGCCCACTTCCACCTCGCCTTCGACCACCGCCACCATGTCCTCGGGGAAGATCTTCGCCAGCAGCGTCTTGAGCATGTGGGCGGTGGCGGGGGTGGATTCGCTCATCTTGATCATCACCCGGTTGCCGGCCGCCAGGGCGCCGGTCAGCGGGCCGATGGCGAGGAACAGCGGGTAGTTCCACGGCACGATCACACCCACCACGCCCAGCGGCTGGTAGATGACCTTGGCCGAGGCCGGCTGGAACTGCATGCCCACGCTGCGGCGCGACGGTTTCATCCACTTCTTCACGCGCTTGGCCGCGTAGTGCACGCCGTGCAGGCTGGGCATCACTTCGGCCAGCAGGGTCTCGTCGGCCGAGCGGTTACTGAAGTCGCTGTTGATCGCCTTGATGATCGCCTGCTGCTCGGTCACCAGCAGGTTGGCGAGGCTCTTCAGCCAGGCGATGCGCTGGCCGGCGTCGGGCATCGGGTTGGCGCGGTAGGCCTGACGCTGGCGTTCGAGGAGGGATTCCAGCTGGCTGATCTGCTGCTGGCTCTGCTGCAGGTAGGCGATGTCGGCGACCATGACGGGCTCCTTGGCGGAAGCGGCTGGGGAAGCGTCCGGTGGGTAGGCGCTTCGTGTTGTTGTACTGTCGCTGGATTTTTAGAGCAATTACTCTAGACTGTCAATCAGCATGCCGTGTCCGCGTCGCCAGGCCCAGCCAACGAAAAGTTGGGATGCGCCTGCCCAGGTGTTACGCGGTAGCAATCGGTGTACCTTTGCCCCGCAATCCGTCTTCACGAGTTCCGCGAATGGCCCCACGCATCAAGACCCGCGAGCGCATCGCCCAGGCCAGCCTGGAGCTGTTCAACGCCCAGGGCGAGCGCAGCGTCACCACCAACCACATCGCCGCCCACCTGGGCATTTCGCCGGGCAACCTGTACTACCACTACCGCAACAAGCAGGCGATCATCGCCGAGCTGTTCGCCGAGTACGAAGGCTATGTGGACCAGTTCCTGCGCGTGCCGGACGACCGCGCGCTGATGGTGGAAGACAAGATCTACTACCTCGAATCGCTGCTGGAGGCGATGTGGCGCTACCGCTTCCTGCACCGCGACCTCGAGCACCTGCTCGACGCCGACCCGGAACTGGCCGCCAACTACCGCAGCTTCGCCCGCCGCGCGCTGGTCAACGCCAAGGCCGTGTATCGCGGCTTCGTCGATGCCGGCATCCTGCTGATGGATGACACCCAGCTCGAATCGCTGACCCTCAATGCCTGGATCATCCTCACCTCCTGGGTGCGCTTCCTCTGCACCACCCGCGAGGTGACCGGTGACCTCAGCGAAGCCCTGCTGCGCCGGGGGCTCTACCAGGTGCTGGCGCTGGAAAGCGGGCATATCGCCCCGGATGCGCGCGAGGCGGTGGCAGCGGTGTTCGATCGGTTGTACGTGCCGCTGGACGACTGATTTTTTCGCGGGGCTCTCGTCGCGCGCTATCCCTCTCAAGCATCCACCTTGCGCGGCCCCGGCACCCGTGGCCGGCGCAGGGCGATGCCGTGGCGCAGGAAGAACTCCTCCACGCCCTCGGTGGCGTCCGTGTAGAGCGTGCGCTGCGGATGGTCAGCGATGAAACGCGCCATCAGCAGGCGTCCCACACCGCATGACTGGAATCCCGGTAGCACGGCGATTTCCGCCAGCCAGGTGGTCTGTGCCGTTTCGCTCTCGGCCCGCAGCAGGCCGGTGACCTGTTCGCCGTCCTGGACCAGCAGGGTGTAGCTGGAGAATTCGTAGAGCTCGCGTATTTCCTGTGTCGTGCCGGGCGAACCCCAGCCCACCGCGCGATAGAGCGCGGCGATCCCGGCGCACTGCGCATCGCTTAGTGCCGGGTTGTGCAGAATCGTCAGCGCTGTGTCGGTCATGGCGTCACTCCTGTCCGGCCTTCCCTTCCTGGGTACGCCTCCAGTCTGCCTCATCGCGGCCACGACCGGCTGATCCAGGGCAGTCAGGCTCCGTGCCGCTGCCGCAGCCATTGCGGGATGCGGCGTTCCAGATAGTAGTCCGGCCGCCCTGGCGAGCCGCCGATGAAGCCGACATGGCCGCCGTGGGCCAGCAGCTCCAGCTCGGTGGAGGCCGAGAGCTCGCCGGCCTGCGGAATGCTCTGCGCGTGGATGAAGGGATCGTCGCTGGACTGGATGACCAGGGTCGGCACGCGGATGCCGCCCAGGTAATAGCGGCTGGACGCCCGTCGATAGTAGTCGTGGACATCGGCGAACCCGTGCAGCGGCGCGGTCACCCGGTCGTCGAAATCCCAGAAGGTACGCATGCCGTCCAGCGGGCCGAGGCGCTCCAGCGCGGCGAGTTTCTCCGCATGGCCGCCGGCGGCGAAGGCCTGGCGCTTGGTCTGCACATAGGCAACCAGCTCGCGCATGAAGTGCGCCTGATAGACCCTGGAGAACCCGATGCCGATGCGGTCGGCGCACTGATCCAGGCGGAACGGCACCGACACCGCCACCGCGCCCTTCAGCGGGCAGCTGTCCGAGGATTCGCCCAGGTGCTTGAGCAGCACGTTGCCACCCAGCGAATAGCCCACCGCATACAGCGGCGCCATGGGCCGTTTGGCGCGGACGTGGGCGATCACCGAGGCAAGGTCCTCGCTGACGCCGGAGTGGTAGCCGCGCGGCAGCAGGTTCGATTCCCCCGAACAGCCCCGCCAGTTCAGCGCCACGCTGGCCCAACCCTGCGCTGCCAGTTGCTGCTGCAGGCCGAGGATGTAGTGCGAGGACGAGGAGCCGGTCAGCCCATGCAGTGCCAGCACCAGCGGCGTATCGGCTTCATGCGGGCCGTGCCAGTCCAGGTCGATGAAGTCACCATCCTCCAGCCACAGTCGCTCGCGGGTGCGGGCAAGGCTCGGCAACTGGCGCAGGAGGGAGCCGTAGAGCGTCTGCAGGTGCGGGCCGGGGAGCCACCAGGCGGGTTTGAACGGGGAGGGTATAGTCATCATGGATCAAATGGGCTGACGAGCTGTGATAGTAACGCCAAGTCGGCCGTGCAATGGATGCCTTGTGCATCCGCCGTCAGGGAAACCCACGCAAAGGAGGGGATGGGATGTGGAAGCAAATCGCGGCGTTGAGCCTGGTATTGTGGCTGGCCGCGTGTGGCGAGCCGGTGCCGCAGGAGCACCGGTCATACGTCGGCTTATGGACTTCACCGGAGATGAGCCTGCTGGTTACAGCGGACGGCCGTGTTGCCTACAAGCGGATTTCGGGTAGTACTTCAAAGTCCATCGAGGCGCCGATCAAGCGCTACGAGGCCGACGGATTCACCGTGGGGTTCGGCCCGTTCGATACGCACTTCAAGGTCTCCAAACCACCCTACCAGGACGGCAGCCAATGGAAGATGGTGGTTGACGGCGTGGAGCTGGTGCGCACCAGCACCGTCGATGCCGGGAGGTCGATCTGAGCCGGCCTACCAACCGAACTCGTCGGCCAGGTCTTCCGCGCGGCTGGTGTCGCCCAGCAGCTGCGCCAGTTCGCCGATCAGCTCGCGGCGGTAGATCGGGTTGACGCTGTAATCCTCCGCGAAGATGTCCTCGCCGGCTCCGCGCCAGACCCGGGCGAAGGCGGCGAGGCAGGCAGTCATTTGCCACAGATCGTCGAACATCGGCGCGGGGGCCCAGGGGCCGCCATGCTGGTCGAAGAGGATTCGGCCGGTGGAGCACTCGAGAATGAAGGGATCGGCACCCTGGTCTGCCACCACGATCCAGTCCTCGCTCCACCCCGCCAGCCGCTCGCCGGTCAGACCGTGCCAGCGATAGCCGGCCTGCTGTTTCCACAGCTTCGCCAGCGAGGGAAGGAAGAATGGATTGCCGGCGGTATCCAGGTTGCAGTCGCACGGGCCGACTTCACGGTAGAAGCGCTCCAGTTCATCAGGTAGGGCGATGTCACCCGCCCAGTCGCTGGCGGGCTGTTCGAAGCAGCGTTCCTCCAGAGCCAGCAGTTGTTCGCGGATCGAGAGTGGGGAGGTGGTCATCGTTCAGCTTTCCATTTTCCGCAACGGTTCAGTCCCTGTTCAGGACTCCTCGCGCTGCCACAACGCGTAGTTCACCGCCCCGGCCTTCTTCTCCCGGTGCAGCCGCCAGTTGGCCGGCAGGCCGAGGCTGGACGGCGCGGCTTCGCTTTCGGTGTAGACCCAGGCGTCCTTGGCCAGCCAGCCACGTTCTTCCAGCAGACGGCAGGCGTTCTGCAGCAGGTTCTGGTGGAAGGGCGGGTCGAGGAATACCAGGTCGAACGGGGCTGGCGGCTGACCCTCCAGGTAGCGCAGGGCGTCGGTCAGCAGGACCTGGCCGCTGGTGCACTGGAGGGTGCCGAGGTGGCCGCGCAGGGCGGTTGCCGCTTCGGCGTTGGTGTCCAGCGCCAGGCCCGCGCTGGCGCCGCGGGACAGGGCTTCGAGGAACAGCGCGCCGCTGCCGGCGAAGGGGTCCAGCACGCGGGCGCCGGGGACGTAGGCGGCCAGCCAGTTGAACAGGGTCTCGCGCACGCGGTCCGGGGTCGGGCGCAGGCCCGGGCCGTCGGGGAAGGCGAAACGCCGGCTGCGCCACTCGCCGCCGATGATGCGCAGCTGGCCCTGGCCGCCGTGGGGACGTTGTGCGGCGCGCGGGGCGCCGCCGGGTCGTTTGCTCATCAGTGCTCCGGTACGCCGGCGGGTTGCGCGGCGGGCTTTTCGGTGGGCGGCGGCAGCGGCTTCTGCGGCACGGTCGGGCCGGTGGTGACGATGACGAAGGCGTTCGGGTCGAGGTGGCGGCGCATGGCCTGCTGTACCTGCTCGACGCTCAGTGCCTGCACCTGGCTGAGGAAGGTTTCCAGGTAGTCCAGCGGCAGGTTGTAGAAGCCGATGGCGCCCAGTTGGCCGACGATGTCGGCGTTGCTCGCGGTGGACAGCGGGAAGCTGCCGGCCAGTTCGCGCTTGGCGTCGTCCAGTTCCTTCTGCGTCGGGCCCTTGTCGAGGTAGTCGCGGACGATGTCCTGGACCAGCTTGAGGGTGCCTTCGCTCATTTCGGCGCGGGTCTGCAGGCCGATGGTGAAGGGCCCACGCGACTGCATGCCGGTGAATCCGGAGTAGACGCCGTAGGTCAGGCCACGCTTCTCGCGCACCTGGTCCATCAGCCGGGAGCCGAAGCCGCCTCCGCCAAGGATCTGGTTGCCCAGGTAAAGCGCGGCGTAGTCCGGGTCGTCACGGGTGATGCCCAGCTGCGCCAGCATCAGTTGGGTCTGCTTGGACGGGAACTCGATATGGGTGACGCCGGCCTTCGGCGTCTGCGGCTCGGCCGGGGCCGGCAGGGCAGGGCCCTTGGGCAGCGACTGGGAGACGCGGTTGGCGATGCTCTCGGCCTGCTCGCGGGTCAGGTCGCCGACCAGTGCGATGACCACGTTGCCGGCGGCGTAGCCCTTCTGGTGGAAGGCACGCAGCTGGGCGGTGGTGATCTTCGGGATCGACTTCTCGTTGCCGTCGCTGGAGTGGGCGTAAGGGTGATCGCCATACAGCCGCCTGAACAGCTCGAGACCCGCCAGCTTGCCGGGGTTCTGCTTCTGGTACTCGAGGCCCGCCAGCACCTGGTTCTTGATGCGCACCAGGGCGTCCTCGGGGAAGGTCGGCTGGCCGATCACCTGGTCGAACAGCGCCAGCGCGGCGTCGCGCTTGGCCGGCTCGCTCAGGCTGCGCAGGCTGGCCACCGCCATGTCGCGGTAGGAGCCGTTGCCGAAGTTGGCGCCCAGGTCGTCGAAGCCGGCGGCGATGGCACTGGTGTCCTTGCCGGGCACACCTTCGTTGAGCATGGCGTTGGTCAGCATGGCCAGGCCGTAGGTGTCGCCATCCTGGCTGCTGCCGGCGGCGAAGGTCAGGCGCAGGTCGAACATCGGCAGCTCATGGGCTTCGACGAAGAGCACGTGGGCGCCTTCGGCGGTTTGCCACTGCTGGATGTTCAGCTTGCGGTGGCTGGGGGCCTTGCCGGCGGCTTCGGCGAGGGATTGCAGGCCGGTGGGGGCACTCGCCTCGGGCGCCGGCTTGGCGACCTCGGTATTGGCGGCGGGGCGGGAAACGAAGAGTACCAGTCCGGCGATCAGCAGGATGACGATCAGCCCGACCAGGCCGTAGCGCAGGCCATTGCGTTCACTCATGGCTCGGCTCCTTGTCGGTGGCGACTTCCGGCAGGACCTGGGCGAGGGTCAGGCGGGAGCGGGTGAAATAGGTGCGGGCGGCTTTCTGGATGTCCTCGGCGGTGACCGCCTGCAGGGACTCCAGGTCCTGGTCGGCCAGCTTCCAGGACAGGCCGACGCTTTCCAGCTCGCCGATGGTGCTGGCCTGGCTGGCGATGGAGTCGCGCTCGTAGACCAGCCCGGCGATCACCTGGGCGCGCACGCGCTCCAGTTCTTCCTTGCTCGGCGGGGTTTTCTTCAGCTCTTCCAGTTGCTGCCAGAGGGCGGCCTCGACCTGATCGAGGGTCTTGCCGGTCTGCACGTTGGGCGTTGCGGAGAGGAAGAACAGGCTGTCGCCACGGGCGAAGGCGTCGTAGGAGGCGGAGGCGCCGGTGACGATTTCCTCGCCACGCTCCAGGCGCGAAGCCAGGCGGGCGCTGTAGCCGCCGTCGAGGATCGCCGAGAGCAGGCGCAGGGCGTTGACCTCGCGCGGATTGTCGGTGCTGCCCAGGCTCGGCACGTTGAAGCCCATGATCAGGCTCGGCAGCTGGGTGCGCACGTGCAGCGTCAGGCGGCGCTCGCCGGGTTCGGCCAGCTCCAGCGGCTTGCGCGCGGCAGGCAGGTCGCGCTTGGGAATTTCGCCGAAGTACTTTTGCGCGAGGGCTTTCACCTCGTCGCCGCTGACGTCGCCGACCACCACCAGGGTGGCGTTGTTCGGTGCGTACCAGGCCTGGTACCAGTGGCGCAGGTCGTCGATGGTCATGCGCTGCAGGTCAGCCATCCAGCCGATGGTCGGCGTGCGGTAGCCGCTGGCAGGGTAGGCGGCGGCCTTGAAGCGCTCGAAGGCCAGCGAGTTGGGCTTGTCGTCGGTGCGCAGGCGACGCTCCTCCTTGATCACCTCGATTTCGCTGTTGAACTGGTCGGCCGGCAGGGCGAGGTGGGCCATGCGGTCGGCTTCCAGCTCCAGCGCCACCGGCAGGCGGTCGCGGGCCAGCACCTGGTAATAGGCGGTGTAGTCGTCGGTGGTGAAGGCGTTCTCATCTGCGCCGAGTTCGCGTAGCACCAGCGAGGCTTCGCCGGGGCCGAGCTTGCGGCTGCCCTTGAACATCATGTGTTCCAGGGCATGGGACAGGCCGGTGAGGCCGGGCGTCTCGTAGCTGGAGCCGACCTTGTACCAGAGCTGGGAAACCACCACGGGTGCGCGGTGGTCTTCGCGGACCACGACCTTCAGGCCGTTGTCCAGGGTGTATTCGTGGGTGGGCTGTGGGTCTGCGGCAACCGCCATCAGCGGCAGCAACAGGGAACCGAGCAGCAGGCCGGCGTGGCGGCGTGCAGGGGTTTTCATCGTCGAATGAACCTTTCGGGCTATCCGCAGGGTCTATGCAGGCTGGCGGCCAGCCTCTTAACCCCGGCGGGCGAGGAGATGCTAGGATACCCATCCGTTTTCCGGGCGGCCACGTTCAGGGCTTCTCAAAGCTGTTTCGAGGCTTTTTTGCTGCCTGCCTCCGTGGCGTCCCCTAGAGATTCGATCCCTACATGTTTGGTTCCAACGACGACAAGAAGGCCCCGCCCGCCGGGGAAAAGAAAGGACTGTTCAGCTGGTGGCGCAAGAAGCCGCAGGCCGAGGAACAACCCGCCGCCGAAGTCGCGCCGCAGGTTGAACAGCCTGTTGCCGCCGAACCGGTTCCCGCACCCGAGCAGGCGCCTGCCGCCCAGGCCGAGCCGGTAGCCCCGCGCGCCGAGCCGACGCCTGAGCCGACCCCCGAACCGATAGTCGACGTGGTGCCGGCCAGCGTGCCGGTCGAGCCGCCGGTGCAGCCGGAGCCGCAGCCCGCTCCGCAGCCGGTCGTTGCCGAGGCGCCGCAGCCGGCCGTCCAGCCGGTCGAGCCTGCGCCCGTTGCCGCGCCCGCCCAGCCCGAGCCCGTGGCCGTGGTTGAAGCTCCCGCCGTGATCGCACAGCCGGAGCCCGAGCCCGAGCCCGCCCCGCAGCCGGAACCCGAACCGCAAGCCAAGCCTGCCGCGGCCGAACCGGCCAAGCTCGGCTTCTTCGCCCGCCTCAAGCAGGGCCTGTCGAAGACCAGCGCCAGCATCGGCGAGGGCATGGCCAGCCTGTTCCTGGGCAAGAAGGCCATCGACGACGACCTGCTGGACGAACTGGAAACCCGCCTGCTGACCGCCGACGTCGGCGTCGAGGCCACCACCGCCATCGTGCAGAACCTGACCAAGCGCGTGGCGCGCAAGGAACTGGCCGACAGCGAAGCGCTGTACAAGGCCCTGCAGGAAGAACTGACCGGCCTGCTGCGCCCCGTGGAACAGCCGCTGGCCATCGAGTCCGGCAAGCAGCCCTACGTGATCCTGGTCGTCGGCGTGAACGGCGTCGGCAAGACCACCACCATCGGCAAGCTGGCCAAGAAGCTGCAGCTGGAAGGCAAGAAGGTCATGCTGGCCGCCGGCGATACCTTCCGTGCCGCTGCCGTCGAGCAACTGCAGGTGTGGGGCGAGCGCAACAACATCGCGGTGATCGCCCAGCACACCGGCGCCGATTCCGCCTCGGTGATCTTCGACGCCGTGCAGGCCGCCAAGGCCCGTGGCATTGACGTGCTGATCGCCGATACCGCCGGTCGCCTGCACACCAAGGACAACCTGATGGAAGAGCTGAAGAAGGTGCGCCGCGTGATCGGCAAGCTGGACGAGACGGCTCCCCACGAAGTCCTGCTGGTGCTCGACGCCGGCACCGGGCAGAACGCCATCAACCAGGCCAAGCAGTTCAACAATGCAGTGGAACTCACGGGCCTCGCCCTGACCAAACTGGACGGCACCGCCAAGGGCGGGGTGATCTTCGCCCTGGCCAAGCAGTTCGGCCTGCCGATCCGCTACATCGGCGTCGGCGAGGGGATCGACGATCTTCGAACCTTCGAGGCCGACGCCTTCGTCCGCGCACTCTTCGAGACCCGGGAGATCGCATGATCCGTTTCGAGCAGGTTGGCAAACGCTATCCCAACGGCCATGTTGGCCTGCACGAGATTTCGTTCCGCGTGCCCCGCGGCGAGATCATGTTCGTCACCGGCCACTCCGGCGCGGGCAAGAGCACCCTGCTGCGCCTGATCCTGGCGATGGAGCGGCCCACCTCCGGCAAGCTGCTGCTCGGCGGGCAGGACGTGTCGCGCATCTCCACCGCGCAGATTCCGTTCCTGCGCCGGCAGATCGGCGTGGTGTTCCAGAACCACCAACTGCTCAACGACCGCAGCGTGTTCGACAACGTCGCCCTGCCGATGCAGATCCTTGGCCTGCCCAAGCCGGAGATCGCCCGCCGCGTGGAAGAGGCGCTGGAACGGGTGAACCTCAAGGAGAAGGCCCAGGACCTGCCGTCCGACCTCTCCACCGGCCAGCAGCAGCGTGTCGGCATCGCCCGCGCGGTGGTGCACCGCCCGGCCCTGCTGCTCGCCGACGAGCCGACCGGCAACCTCGACCCGCGCCTGGCCTCGGAAATCATGGCCGTATTCGAAGACATCAATCGCCTGGGCACCACCGTGCTGATCGCCAGCCACGACCTGGCGCTGATCGCGCGGATGCGTCACCGGATGATCACCCTGCAGCGCGGCCGCATCATCGCCGACCGCGAGGAGACCGCCTGATGAGCGCCAACGACCTGCCCCACGGCCCGGAAGAGGGCACGCCGCAGCGCAACACCCGCGAGCGCCCGGACGAGCACGAAAACCAGGACCAGAGCGCCTCGCTGGCCGCCTATGTGGAAAACCACCGCGCCAGCCTGGCCGACAGCCTGCACCGTCTGTTCAGCCATCCCTTCGGCAGTTTCTTCACCTGCCTGGTGATGGGCATTACCCTCAGCCTGCCCATGGGCCTGTCGCTGCTGCTGGGCAACGTCGAGCGCCTGGGCGGCTCCTGGCAGCGCGCCGCGCAGATTTCCCTGTTCCTCGACCTGAAGGCCACTGACAGCCAGGGCCAGGACCTGCGCGAACAGATCGAGAAAATGCCCGACGTGATCGAGGCGCAACTGATCAGCCGCGACGATGCGCTGAAAGAGCTGCAGGAACAGTCCGGCCTGGGGGAAGCTCTGAAGGAGCTACCCGACAACCCGCTGCCGGCGGTGATTTCGGTGACTCCCAAGCAGATCGACAAGGCCCAGCTGGATGCCTTGCGTCAACGCCTGTCCGAACTGCCGGGCGTACAACAGGCGCAGCTGGACCTGGTCTGGGTCGAGCGCCTGTCGGCGATCCTCAAGCTGGGCGACCGCTTCGTCTTCGGCCTGACGATCCTGCTGGTGCTGACCCTGCTCCTGGTCATCGGCAACACCATCCGCCTGCACATTGAAAACCGCCGTAACGAAATCGAGGTGATCAAGCTGGTCGGCGGGACGGACGGTTACGTGCGCCGCCCCTTCCTCTATATGGGCGCCTTGTACGGCCTGGGCGCGGGCATCCTGTCCTGGGCGCTGCTGGCCTTCGGCCTGAACTGGCTGAACGACGCGGTGGTCAACCTGGCCGGGCTCTACGGCAGCGACTTCGGCCTGGCCGGGGTGCCGGTGGACGATGGCCTGTCGCTCACCGTCGGCGCCGTGCTGCTGGGCTGGATCGGCGCCTGGCTGGCCGTGGCGCGGCACCTGCGCGAGCTGGCGCCCCGCTGAAACCCCCTGATTTTGCTGGGGTTAAGTGGGTGTAAAGGAACTTTTACACCCGCTTGCAGTCAGATTTCGCAGTGCTACACTGCGCGAGTTTCGTGAATCGGAGGATTCGCATGACCACTTCTCTGCAACCTGTTTATGCCCTGGTTCCCGGTGCAAACCTGGAATCCTATGTGCACTCGGTGAACAGCATTCCGCTGTTGTCGCCGGAGCAGGAGCGCGAACTGGCCGAACGCCTCTTCTATCAGCAAGATCTGGAAGCGGCACGGCAAATGGTTCTGGCGCACCTGCGCTTCGTCGTGCACATCGCCCGGAGTTATTCCGGGTACGGCCTGGCTCAGGCCGATCTGATCCAGGAAGGCAACGTCGGCCTGATGAAGGCCGTGAAGCGCTTCAACCCGGAAATGGGTGTGCGCCTGGTGTCGTTCGCCGTCCATTGGATCAAGGCGGAAATCCATGAGTTCATCCTGCGTAACTGGCGGATCGTGAAAGTCGCGACCACCAAGGCGCAGCGCAAGCTGTTCTTCAACCTGCGCAGCCAGAAGAAGCGTCTGGCCTGGCTGAGCAACGACGAAGTGAACAGCGTCGCCGAAAGCCTGGGCGTCGAAGCCCGCGAAGTCCGCGAGATGGAAAGCCGTCTCACCGGGCAGGACATGGCCTTCGACCCGGCGGCCGATGCCGACGACGAAAGTGCCTACCAGTCTCCGGCGCATTACCTGGAAGACCATCGCTACGACCCGGCGCGCCAGCTGGAGGAAGCGGACTGGAGCGATAGCTCCACCGCCAGCCTGCACGAGGCGCTGGAAGGCCTGGACGAACGCAGTCGCGACATCCTCTACCAGCGCTGGCTGGCCGAGGAGAAGGCGACGCTGCACGACCTGGCGGCCAAGTACAACGTGTCCGCCGAGCGCATCCGGCAGTTGGAAAAGAACGCGATGAACAAACTCAAGGGTCGCATCGAAGCCTGACGGGTTTCGGCGCGCCCCGGCGAGTCCGAGAACCGCACCCCTGGTGCGGTTTTTTTCTGCCCGCGCAACCGGAGAACTCCATGCCGCGCATTCGCCCCGCCTACGGGATGTTCTTCCTGGTCATCGCCGTGCTGGCCTTCGCCCTGGGCTCGTGGGTCGCGCGCACCTCGGCGCCACCCAAGCCGCCGCATTGGTTCGGTGAGTGGAAGGAGAAGGTTTTCGCGCCGCTGGCCGATGGTCGCCTGACCCTGGGCGAGGTCCAGGCGCTGCTGCCGGGTGAGCTCTGGCTGACCGCCAGCCAGGACGGGCCGCAACTGAACTATCGCGGCCAGTTGCATGCCGACGAAGGGCTCTGGCACGTCGAGGCGGAGTTGCAGCTGAGCCCTGGCGAACATGACAGCCTGGCCAAGGCCACCGGCATGCAACCCGACAGCAAGGACCAGCCGTTAAGCACCGAGCTGATGCGTCAGCTGGAAAGCAAGCCGGTGGCGGAACTGGCGCTGGCGCCGCAGGAAGAACTGGCCGTCGGACGCCTGGCGGTCAGTCTGGGCGATCCCAAACTGCGCCTGCAGACCGATGCCGGCGAAGCCTGGGTCTACCCCGAACGGGGTCTGACCTTGCTGCACAAGGATGGCCTGCTGCAATGGCTGCGTGTGGTGCCGCGCAGCACCTTCGAGAAGACCCGGCCGCATTGAGTCGCTGGACAAGACCGTCCGGCGCTGGAAGGGTTTACAGTCGGCCGAGGTAGTCGTCACCGCCCAGTTGCCACATCTGCTGGCGAATCCAGGCGGCGCGCTGGCGCACGTAGGCGCCGGGTTGGCTGGCGCTCCATTTGCGCGGGTTGGGGAGCACGGCGGCCAGCAGGCTCGCCTGCTGGCGTGACAGCCGCTGGGCGTCGACGCCGAAGTGATGGCGCGCGGCGGCCTGGGCGCCGAACACCCCGGAGTCCCACTCCACGCTGTTCAGGTAAACCTCGAGAATCCGCTGCTTGGGCCAGAAGGTCTCGATCAGCAGGGTGAACCAGGCCTCGAAACCCTTGCGAATCCAACTGCGTCCGGACCAGAGGAAGACGTTCTTCGCCACCTGCTGGCTGATGGTGCTGGCACCCCGCACGCTGCCGCCATGCCCGTTATGGGCCAGTGCCTGCTGGATCGCCGGCAGGTCGAAGCCATGGTGGTCGGCGAATTTCTGGTCCTCGCCGGCAATTACCGCGATCTTCAGGTCTTCCGGCAGTTCGTCCCAGGAGCGCCAACTGCGCTGCAGGTCGATCGGTTCGCCGTCGAACCAGGACTCGATCTTGCGTTCCACCATCAGCATGCTGCCCGGTGGCGGCACCCAGCGCAGGACGATGACCAGCGCCACGCTGATGGCGACGAACCAGAGCGCAATCTTGAGCAGGCGGCGGAGCAGCTTGGGCATTTAGGGTCTATTACCGTTTTGGCTTTGCCGGGACGGATGAGCGGGCCATTATAGCGGCACTCATCTGCCTGGAGCTTTCGCATGCTGCGCATCTTCCTCATGCTTGCCGCCTTTTTTGGCTTCACCGGCGTGGCCCTTGGTGCTTTTGCCGCCCACGGCCTGAAAAGTCGCCTGACGCCGGAGTACCTGGCGGTGTTCCAGACCGGCGTTCACTACCAGATGCTGCACGCCCTGGCCCTGCTGGGCGTGGCGCTGCTCTCGGTGCAGGTCGGCGGCGCGCTGGTGAAATGGGCTGGCTGGGCCTTCGTCGCCGGTATCCTGCTGTTTTCCGGCAGCCTTTACCTGCTGACCCTGGCGGGCTTGAGTGTGGGTATCGTCACGCCGATCGGCGGCCTGTTCTTCCTCATCGGCTGGGCGCTGCTGCTGGCCGCGGCCGCGCGCCTGGGCTGACCCGGACGTCAGAAAAATGGAGCTGCGACGCCCGATGCCTTGGTCATCGGGCGCGATCGGGCTAGAATGCCGACCCCCTCCAGCAATGACCGTCCCGCCCATGCGTATTTTGTTGAACGGCGAATCTTTCGAGCTGCCCGACGGCCAGACCGTCGCCAACCTGCTCGAGCGTCTCGACCTCACCGGCAAGCGTGTCGCGGTCGAGCTCAATCTGGACATCGTGCCGCGCAGCCAGCACGCCGCCACCGCCCTGAGCGAAGGCGACCAGGTGGAAGTGGTGCATGCCATCGGCGGCGGCTAGAGTCCGCCGCCACATCTTTCAGGCCCCGCAAAGCTTTCCCAATTCCTGAGGAGTGATCCGATGAGCCAAGCTTCCTCCACCCTGCCGGTCGACAAGCCCTTCACCCTGGCTGGCCGCACCTACAATTCGCGCCTGCTGGTCGGCACCGGCAAGTACAAGGACCTCGAAGAGACCCGCGTGGCCATCGAGGCCTCGGGTGCCGAGATCGTCACCGTCGCCGTGCGTCGCACCAATATCGGCCAGAACCCAGGCGAGCCCAACCTGCTGGATGTGATCCCGCCGGATCGCTACACCATCCTGCCGAACACCGCCGGCTGCTACGACGCCGTCGAGGCCGTGCGCACCTGCCGCCTGGCTCGCGAGCTGCTCGATGGCCACAATCTGGTCAAGCTGGAAGTCCTGGCCGACCAGAAGACCCTCTTCCCCAACGTCGTCGAGACCCTCAAGGCCGCCGAAGTGCTGGTCAAGGACGGCTTCGACGTCATGGTGTACACCAGCGACGACCCGATCATCGCCCGCCAGCTGGCCGAGATCGGCTGCATCGCGGTGATGCCGCTGGCCGGCCTGATCGGCTCGGGCCTGGGTATCTGCAACCCGTACAACCTGCGCATCATCCTCGAGGAAGCCACCGTCCCGGTGCTGGTGGATGCGGGCGTGGGCACCGCCTCCGACGCCACCATCGCCATGGAGCTGGGCTGCGAGGCCGTGCTGATGAACACCGCCATCGCCCACGCGCAGAACCCGGTGATGATGGCCGAGGCCATGAAGCACGCCATCGTCGCTGGCCGCTTGGCCTACCTGGCCGGCCGCATGCCGCGCAAGCTGTATGCGAGCGCGTCGTCGCCGATGACCGGCCTCATCAACTAAGTATTTCCACCCCAGCACGCGGGCCGGTTTGCCTCTGGTAACCGGCCCGCGTGTGCATTTACCCGCAAGGTTCGAGTCATGAGTGACATTCCCGAGAATCAGCCCGAAAACCAGCCCGACGGCGATAACCGGCCGATGCGCACCATCAAGAGCTTCGTGATGCGCGCCGGGCGCATGACCGAGGGTCAGCAGCGTGGCCTCGAGCAGGGCTGGCCGAAGTACGGTCTGGAGCTGGCCGACGGCCTGCGGGACTTCGACCAGGTGTTCGGGCGCCAGGCGCTGCGCACCTTCGAGATCGGTTTCGGCATGGGCCACGCCACCCTGGAAATGGCCGCCGCCGCGCCGGACCAGGACTTCATCGGCGTGGAAGTGCACCGTCCGGGCGTGGGCGCATTGCTCAACGGCATGCTCACGCAGGACCTGACCAACATCCGCGTCTACAGCTGCGACGCACTGGAAGTGCTGCGCGATTGCGTGGCCGATGCCAGTCTCGACCGCGTGCTGCTGTTCTTCCCCGATCCGTGGCACAAGTCGCGTCACCACAAGCGCCGTATCGTCCAGCCGGCCTGGGCGGAACTGGTGCGGCAGAAGCTGAAGGTGGGTGGCGTGCTGCACATGGCCACCGACTGGGAAAACTATGCCGAGCACATGCTGGAAGTGATGAATGCCGCACCCGGCTACCGCAACCTTTCGGCGGATAATACCTATGTACCGCGCCCGGACGAGCGGCCGGTGACCAAGTTCGAGCGCCGCGGCGAACGCCTCGGGCATGGCGTCTGGGACCTCAAGTTCGAGCGCGTCGACTGAACCACCCGAAGGCCTGCCATGCAGGCCTTTTTCATGGATGAACATCGACTAGACCGGGACCACCCGGCGGCCGGGAAGGCCACCCTCACCTCCTGACAGAAGCGGCGCCCGCCGCGGACGAAAATAAGAGTGGCGGACAGGAGTCCGTCGCAAAGGAGTCTGCTGTGTTGAAGAAACTTGCTGTACTGCTGGTGGCGGGGGTGTGGGCCCTGCCGACGCAGGCGAAAGTCGATGCTGCCGAGGCGGCGCGACTGGGCCGCGACCTGACGCCGATGGGGGCGGAGAAGGCCGGCAACGCCAGCGGCACCATCCCGGCCTGGACGGGTGGCATCACCGCGCCGCCGGCGGGTTACCAGCCCGGCACCCACCATATCGATCCCTATGCCGGCGACGCCGTGCAGTACAAGGTCGACAGCAAGAATCTGGCGCAGTACCAGGCGCTGCTCACCCCGGGCACCCAGGCGCTGCTGCAGGAGAACCCGGATTACTACCTGCGCGTTTTCCCTAGCCGCCGCAGCGCATCCTTGCCCCAGCGCATTTATGACGCCACCCGCTTCAACGCCGAGAACGCCGAGCTGATCGCCGACGGCAATGGTGTGCAGGGCGCCGCCGCCGGTGTGCCGTTCCCGATCCCGAAGAGCGGCCTGGAAGCGATCTGGAACCACATCATGCGTTACCGTGGCGAGCAGATTCACATGGTCACCAACCAGGCCGCCGTGCTCGCCAACGGCAGCTACAACCTGCTCAAGCTCGACCGTTATGTGTACTTCAACTACGGCCGCGAGGGCATGACTCCGCAGGACCTGAACAACACCCTGTTCTACTACAAGTACAACGTGGTCGCCCCGGCCAAGCTGGCCGGCTCCGCGCTGGTGGTGCAGGAGACCCTCGACCAGGTGCTGTCGATTCGCAAGGCCTGGCGCTTCAACCGTGGCGAGCGCCGCGTGCGCCGTCTGCCGAGCCTGGCCTACGACAGCCTGCAGCCGGACACCAATGGCCTGGCTACCGCCGACACCGTGGACGTCTACAACGGTGCGCCGGACCACTACGAGTGGCAGCTGCTGGGCAAGCGCGAGATGCTGGTGCCCTACAACAGCTACGCGGTGCACCAGAAGGGCATTCCCTACGCCGACATCCTGCGCACCAAGACCCTCAACCCCGAGCTGTTGCGCTACGAGCCACACCGGGTCTGGGTGGTCGAGGCGACCCTGCGCAAGGGGATGAGCCATCCGTTTGCCAAGCGCCGCTTCTACCTGGATGAAGACAGCTGGCAGATCCTTGCCACGGATATCTACAACCAGGACGGCAAGCTGATCCGCGCCCAGGAAGTGCACCCGATCAACTACTACGACGTGCCCACGGTGCTCAGCACCCTGGAGGCGCTGTATGACCTGGATGGCGCGCGCTACTTCGTCGACGGCCTGGACAACAACGAGCCGATGTACGACTTCAACGCTCCGCTGGGGCCGCGCGACTTCACCCCGCAGGCGCTGCGCCGCGAGGGTAACTGAGTCCAGCAGAGGCCGCCGCAAGGCGGCCTTTGTCTATCCGAGCGACGTGGGTGGGCAAACCTGTAGGATCGAGGGGGACGCCCAGTCCTTGCTCGCGAACCGCCTCAACGTCGGTACTGCCGGATGGCACATTCGCGAGCAAGCTCGCTCCTACAAAGAGCATTCAGCGCGCGTTACTCGATCAATTCGGCGCCAAGAACCGTGGTCTCCGGCATGCGCATCGGCGACGGGCTGATCTGCAGGTACTTGATGCTGGTGCGCGGAATGATCAGCAGGTCGCCATCCACTTCGATGCTGATGGCTGGCGATTCCATCTGCTTGCGGATGCCGCGGGCCACTTCGGCGGGGTCGTCGCTCTGTTGCGGGAAGCGCAGCGCCAGGCGCTGGCCGTCGGTGAAGTGCAGGTAGAGGTGCTTGATCGGTTTCATGTGTCCTCCGGCGGTGGGGCCAACCGCCGGAGGCACGCAGGTCAGCTGCGGTCGGCGATCATGCCAATCACGAAGAACACTAGCAGCAGGATCGGCGCCAGGGTGTAGTTGTTGAAGTAACCCAGCCCCTTGGCCAGCCACGGGGTGACGAAGACCATCGCCAGGCCGTAGCCCACGGCGCAGATCAGCACGAACAGCAGGGTGCGGAAGACGAAGTTCAGGCTGCCGATGCGTTGCTGTATCCAGGCATTGATGGCCGGGCCGAACAGCACCAGCACGGTGGCCATGATCGCCAGGGCGATATCGGACAAATGGCCACGGCACCAGCGGGAGACGTTGGCAATCAGGTCGAGCGCGAAGTCCATTGGGGCTCCTTGGGATCGAGAGTCGCCGGGGAGTGTACACGGCGGGCAACGATGACGTCGCCCGGCCGCTTCTCAAGGCAGGAAACGCTGCAGCAGGTCGTTGAGGAATAGCTGACCGCGTTCGGTCGGGGCCAGGCGCTGCGGGTCGTCGACCAGCAGGCCGTCCTTGCGTGCCTGCCGGCAGGCTTCGTCGATGGCGGCCAATGGCAGGCCGGTGCGCTCGGTGAAGGTCGCCGCGGAGACGCCGTCGGTCAGGCGCAGCGCGTTCATCATGAACTCGAAGGGCAGGTCGTCCGCTTCCAGGTCACGTTCGCCGGCCTGGAAGGGCTTCTCCGGGTTCAGGTAGTCCTTCGGCAGGCGGGTCTTCCAGGTGCGCAGGATGCGCCCCTCCGGCGTGCTCAGCTTGGCATGGGCGCCGGCGCCGATGCCGAGGAAGTCGCCGAAGGTCCAGTAGTTCAGGTTGTGCCGCGCGCGCTTGCCGTCACGGGCGTAGGCGGAGGTTTCGTACTGCAGGTAGCCCGCCTGCGCGAGCAGGGCCTGGCCGGCTTCCTGGATTTCCCACAGCTGGTCGTCCTCAGGCAACTCCGGCGGCTGGCTCCAGAACACCGTGTTCGGTTCCATTGTCAGCTGGTACCAGGACAGGTGCGTCGGTGCCAGGGCGATGGCTTGCTGCAGGTCGCTCAGCGCATCGGCGACGCTCTGCTCCGGCAGGCCGTGCATCAGGTCCAGGTTGAAGTTGTCGAAGCCAGCGCGGCGGGCCATTTCGGCGGCGCGCACGGCTTCCTCGCCGTCATGGATGCGGCCCAATGCCTTGAGCTTTTCGGCCTGGAAGCTCTGCACGCCGATGGACAGGCGGTTGATGCCCAGCTTGCGGTAATCGGCGAACTTGGCCTGCTCGAAGGTGCCGGGGTTGGCTTCCAGGGTGATTTCGATATCGCTCTCGAAACCGACCTGCTTTTCCAGGCCTTCGAGGATGCGCCCCAATGCGCTGGCGGAGAACAGGCTCGGCGTGCCGCCTCCGAAGAAGATCGAGGTCAGCTTGCGGCCGTGCACGTGCGCGCCGTCAGCGGCCAGGTCGGCCAGCAGCGCTTCGACGTAGGCGTCTTCCGGCAGTTCGGGGCCGGCGGCGTGGGAGTTGAAGTCGCAGTAGGGGCATTTGCGCACGCACCAGGGGATGTGCACGTACGCGGACAGCGGCGGCAGGCGGAAGCCGGAAACCACCGGCCCGGCGTCGAGCCCGTGGCTTCCTGCCTGGCTCATAGACCCAGCCGCTGCTTCAGCAGGGCCATCGCGCGGGCGCGGTGGCTGAGCTGGTTCTTCTGCTCTGGCGGCAGTTCGGCGCTGGAGCATTCGGTTTCTGGCACCCAGAACAGCGGGTCGTAGCCGAAGCCGTGCTCGCCGCGGGCTTCGCGCAGGATGCTGCCGTGCCAGAGGCCTTCGCAGAGTATCGGCAGCGGGTCGTCGGCGTGGCGGACCAGGGCCAGCACGCTGACGAACTGGGCGCCGCGCTCCTCGTCCGGCACGTCCTTGAGGGCGTCCAGCAGCTTGGCGTTGTTCGCCGCGTCCCCCTTGCCGTCGGCATAGCGGGCGGAATAGATGCCCGGCGCGCCGCCGAGGTAGTCCACCGCCAGGCCCGAGTCGTCGGCCAGTGCCGGCAGGCCGGAGATGCGTGCGGCGTTGCGGGCCTTGAGGATGGCGTTCTCGACGAAGGAAAGACCGGTTTCTTCCGGTTCCACATCACTGAACTCGCCGATCGAGCGCACCTTCACGTGGGCGCCGAGCATGGCCTGGAGTTCCTTGAGTTTGCCGGCGTTGTGACTGGCCAGCACCAGTTGTTCGAGCTTGATCATTCGTCGGGGAAGATTTCCTGCATGAAGTCGAAGCTCTGCGGAGCTCCGCCTCCGGACTGGACCTGGATGGTGAAGGTCAGGGTCTCGCGGCCTTCGATGGGGAACTGCGCCAGGTTGTAGACGGCGCCTTCCTCGACCACGCGCTTGAAGGTCAGGGGGATTTCCTGGCCCATCAGGTTCTTGGCACTGCCGGCGACCGTGGTGTTGGCCGGCTTGCCGTTGGTGTCCAGCGGCACGATGTTGACCACGCCCTGGGTCTTGCTGCGCACCACGCCCACGGCCTGAGCGACCTTGGGCTGGAGGAAGCTGGAGTTGAACACGCTGTAGTGGACCTGGAGGTCACCCAGGCGTTTGACCTGCTCGGCGACGGCGGGCAGGGCCAAGACCAGGCAGGCGATGAAGGTAAGCAGGCGGCGCATGATAGTTCTCCTGGGGGCGATCAGATGGCGATGCGATGGTCCTGCACGCCAGGGCCACTGACCCGGTAGATACCGATCTCACCCAACAGATTAGGCCAGATTCGCGAGGCCCAGCCATGCTGGTGCTCGCGGTCCACCGCCAGATGGTCGAGAACCTTCACCTGCAACTGCCGGCACAGGGCCTCGAAGTCGCGGAAGGTGCAGAAGTGAATGTTCGGCGTGTTGTACCAAGTGTACGGAAGGAAGTCCGACACCGGCATGCGACCGTTGCGCGCGAGGTACCAGCGGCAGCGCCAGTGGCCGAAGTTGGGGAAGGTGATGATGCAGGTCTTGCCCACCCGCAGCATTTCCGCCAGCACCTTGTCCGGGTAGCGCAGGGCTTGCAGGGACTGGGTCATCACGACCACGTCGAAGCTGTTGCTACCGAAGTTGTCCAGGCCCTTGTCCAGGTCCTGTTCGATGACATTGACGCCACGCTCGATGCATTTGGCGATCTTTTCGGCGTCAATTTCCAGCCCATAGCCGCTGACCTGCTTGTGGTCACGCAGCCAGGCGAGCAATTCGCCATCGCCGCAGCCCAGGTCGAGTACCCGGCTGCCGGCGGGGATCCAGTCTTGGATGATGTCCAGGTCGGCGCGCATGGCGTTCCTTCTTATACGCTGATGCGGTTCATGTAACCGCTGAAGGCTTGCAGATAGCGGGGAATCGGCATCAGGAAGGCGTCGTGGCCTTGCGGTGCGTCGATTTCCAGGTAGCTGACGTTCTTCTTCGCCGCCAGCAGGGCGTCGACGATTTCCCGCGAGCGCGCCGGGGAGAAGCGCCAGTCGGTGGTGAAGGACATCAGGCAGAAGTCCGCTTTCACTCCGGCCAGGGTTCGCGCCAGGTCGTCGCCATGGGCGGCGGCGGGGTCGAAGTAGTCCAGCGCCTTGGTCATCAGCAGGTAGGTGTTGGCGTCGAAGCGGGTGGAAAATTCCTCGCCCTGGTAGCGCAGGTAGCTTTCCACCTGGAACTCGACGCTGTGCAGATCGTAGTTGAGCTTCTCCGACTTCATGTCGCGGCCGAACTTGGCGCCCATGGCGTCATCGGAGAGGTAGGTGATGTGCCCGACCATTCGCGCCAAGCTCAGGCCGCGGCGGGGGATCGCGTCATGCTCCTGGAAATGGCCGCCGAAGAACTCGGGGTCCGAGAGGATCGCCTGGCGTGCCACTTCGTTGAAGGCGATGTTCTGCGCCGACAGCTTGGGCGCGCTGGCGATGCACAAGCAGTGACGCACGCGCTCGGGGTAGCTGATGGTCCATTGCAGGGCCTGCATGCCGCCCAGGCTGCCACCGATCACCGCCGCCCACTGGGCGATGCCCAGGCGGTCGGCCAGGCGCGCCTGGCTGTGTACCCAGTCTTCCACGGTGACCACCGGGAAGTCGGCGCCATAGACCTTGCCGGTGGCCGGATTGAGGCTGGTCGGCCCGGTGGAGCCGTTGCAGCCGCCCAGGTTGTTCAGCGCGACGACGAAGAACTTGCGGGTGTCGATGGGCTTGCCGGGGCCGATGCAGCTGTCCCACCAGCCGGGCTTGCGGTCTTCGCTGCTGTGGTAGCCGGCGGCGTGGTGGTGGCCGGAGAGCGCGTGACAGATCAGCACGGCGTTGCTCGCCGTGGCGTTCAGCTCGCCGTAGGTCTCGATCACCAGCTGGTATTCGGGCAGCGTCTTGCCGCAGGCCAGGGGCAGCGGCTCATTGAACTGCAACGTCTGGGGGGAGACCAGACCGACGGAATCTTCGGGGAAGACTGTTGGCATCGACCCAGCTCATGAATAAAAAAGGAGAGCCAGTCTAAAGAGCGCCGCCCCTAGCGGCAAGCGCTGGGGCGGGGTTCAGGCGCGCTGCGAGCCGGGTAGTGTGACGACCTTGGCTTGGCGGTGCAGCGGCGAGGGGCGACGCAGTTGGCGGAGGATGTCGGAGGCCTCGGCGAGCTGCTTTTCCAGCTCGTCGGTATAGCGCCCCAGCAGCAGCGAGCGCTGCCGTGCCTGCTGGGTTTCCTGGGCCAGCGCCTTGAGCCGCAGCATGTGGGTTTCCAGCAACTGCTTGTGCTCCAGGCTGTACTGCATCAGTGGCATCAGCGCATCGGTGGCCCACTGCTCGGCCTCCTCGCGCAGGCGCAGGTGCAGGCCGATGACTTCCTGGGCCACGGTGGCGAAGAAGCGTCGGGTGAGGGTGCGCTGCTCGGTGAGCAGGGTTTTCAGGTGCAGGCGGAAGCGGTCGGCCTTGTCCTGCAGCTTGGCCAGCTCGCGCAGGTAACGCTCGACGCTGAACTGCGGGGCGTCCAGGGCGTTGAGCGGGTTTTCCTGGTTATGCCGCTGGTAGATGGCCGCGACCATGCGGTTGGCCGTCTCCGCCTCATGGTGCAGGCCGACCAGGTCCCCCTGCACGGTGTGGAAGAACTGCAGGATCGCCTGGTTGATGCCCACGGTGGTCCAGCTTCCGCGCAGCTTCTGGTGGACCCGCTTCAGATGCAGTTCCAGGCGCTCGGGGTGCAGCGCCTCGCGCAGTTGCTCGCCCTGGTGGCGCAGCAGGCGCTGGTTGGTCTTCAGGTTGAGCAGGCGCTTGTGGTGCTGGCTGTGGTCTTCCTTGGTCCTGGCGGTCAGCTCGAACAGCAACTGACCGCTGTCGTGCTGCTGGCTGTCGAGCAGCGCATGCTGCTCCTTCACCTTCTCCAGGCGCACGCGCAGGGTGTGCTGGGTGTTGTGCGCCAGGGACAACACCTGGCCGACCACGGCGCTTTCGAGCAGGCGCTCCTTCTGCGTGACGATGCGCTCGCAGAGCAGGTCCTCCAGGCTTTCCAACTGGCTGCGGGCCAGCAGCTCGCGGTCGCCGCGCACCTTGGCCAGCAGTGCCTGCTTGGCCGAGAGCGGCAGCACGTCGTTGCGGGCGATGCCCAGCTGGCGTGCGGTGGCCTCCTGGATCTGGCGAATAGCGCCCTGCACGAAGCTTTCGCCGGCCAGGTCGTCCCACAGCACGTCGATCTTGTTCAGCACCGCGTAGAGCGTGGTGTGGCTGTCCTCGCTCAGCTGGCGGATATGGTTCTCCCAGATCGCCATGTCGGAAGCGGTGACGCCGGTGTCGGCGGCCAGCAGGAACAGGATCGACTGGGCGGCGGGCAGCATCGAGAGGGTGAGTTCGGGCTCGCTGCCCAGCGCGTTCAGGCCCGGGGTGTCGAGGATGCGCAGCCCCTGGCGCAGCAGTGGGTGGTCGAAGTTGACCAGCGCGTGGCGCCAGGCCGGCACCAGCACCATGCCGGGCTTGTCGGTTGTTTCCAGCAGGTCCGGGTGGAAGCCCAGCTGGATGGCCTGCTCCACCGGCAGCGGTTTGGTCTTGGCTACCTGGGCGAAGGCTTCGGCCATGTTTGCCGGGTCCGAGGTGTCCAGCGGAATGTTCACCCAGTGCCGGGGAATGCGCTTGAACTGCGCGACGCTGGCGTCGGCCACGCGGGTCTCGATCGGCAGCAGGCGGATATAGGGACGCTCCGAGCGCGGGTCGAAGAACAGCTCGGTGGGGCACATGGTGGTGCGCCCGGCGTGGGACGGCAGCATGCGCCGGCCGTAGCCGGCGAAGAACAGGCTGTTGATCAGCTCGGTCTTGCCGCGCGAATACTCGCCGACGAAGGCCAGGGTGATGTGGTCGACGCGCAACAGGCGCAGGGTGCGTTCGAGGCGGCTCTCGATGTCCGGCGTGTTCAGCCGGCAACGCTCCAGCAGGCTGCGATAACGGGTGATCTCCCGGACCAGCTCCCGCTTCCAGGTAACGTAGGCATCGATCTGCTGACTGAGACGCTCCATGCTCATTCAGGCGGTTCCTTAGGCTGGCGCGTCCTGCGCGGGGATGAATACCCCGGATTATGCGATGGCGCGCAGTAGCGTCAATTGGCCTTCATCACAATACCGCGCGTAAGGTCGGCCAAGGCTACCGAGCGGTAATCCCCAGCTCTTCCGGGAGCTTCGACGGCTTGGGAATGCGCACGCGCTTCTGCCGGTTCAGCTCGCCGCTTTCCAGTTTCACCTGGCTCTTGGGCACGCCGAAGGCCTTGCCGAGGAACGCCAGCAGATGGGCGTTGGCCTTGCCTTCCACGGGCGGTGCGGTGAGGCGGATTTTCAGGCGCTCACCGTGCAACCCGGCGAACTCGTCACGGCTCGCCTTGGGTTGCAGGTGGCAGTCGAGGATCAGGTCCTCGCCGTCCCAGTGGTAGAACGGCATGCCAATTACATGAACGGGCTGAGGATCTGCGGCATCCCGGTCATCGCGGCCAGGTTGCCGATCACCAGCATGTCGATCAGTTTCAGCGCGATGAAGGCGAAGATCGGCGAGATATCCAGGCCGCCGAGGTTTGGCAGCAGCTTGCGGAAGGGTGCCAGGAAGGGCTCGCAGATCTGGTTCACCAGCTGGGCGCCGGGGTTGTAGCTGCCCGGGGCGACCCAGGAGAGGATCACGCTGATGATCAGGGCGAAGAAGAACACCTTGAGGAACAGCGAGGTCACCGCGATCACCGACCACACCAGCAGTTGCAGGATGTAGCCGCCGACGCCGTAGCCCATCAGGGTCAGGGTGACGATCATCAGCACCAGCTGGACCAGGATGGCCAGCACCAGCGAGGCGAAGTCGACGCCGCCGAAGCCGGGGATGATGCGACGCAGCGGGTTCAGCAGCGGCTTGGTGGCGCGCACGATGAACTGGCTGAGCGGGTTGTAGAAGTCGGCGCGCACCAGTTGCAGGATGAAGCGCAGCAGGACGATCAGCAGGTACAGGCTGCCGAGGGTCTGGATGACGTAGATGGCGGCGGTGGAAAGACCGGTCATTGAGGGCTCCTTGTCATTGACCCAGTTGTTCGGCCAGCTCGGCGGAGCGATGGTCGGCGGCGCCTACCGCCTTCTCTACCAGCGCTTCGAAACCGTTGGCCTGGAAAGTCTTGATGGCAGCTTCGGTAGTACCTTTGGGCGAGGTCACGCGGCGGCGCAGTTCGGCCGGGTCGACATCGCTGGTGGTGGCCATCTGCGCGGCGCCCAGGGCGGTCTGGCGGGCCAGCTGGCCGGCAACCTCGCGGGACAGGCCGAGTTTCTCGCCGGCGGCGGTCATGGCTTCCATGAGAAGGAAGAAGTAGGCCGGGCCGCTGCCGGAAACGGCAGTGACCGCGTCGATCTGCTTCTCCGTGTCCAGCCACAGGGCAATGCCGACGGCACTCAGCAGCTTCTGCGCCTGCTCACGCTGGGCGGCGCTGACGCTGGCGTTGGCATAGAGGCCGCTGGCGCCCAGGCCGACCAGTGCCGGGGTGTTGGGCATGCAGCGGACGATGGCGCGCGGCTGGCCGTCCACCGGGCCCAGCCAGCGTTCGAGGCTGGCGCAGGGGATGCCGGCGGCGATGGAGACGATCAGGGCGTTGCCCGAAAGCGCCGGCGCCAGGGCCTGGCAGACGTCCTTCATGACTTGCGGCTTGACCGCCAGGACCACCACGTCGGCGCCACTGACTGCGCTGGCATTGTCGGCGACGACTTCGATGCCATGCTCGGCGGCGATCTTCGCGCGCTGCTCGGCGCCCGGATCACTGGCGCGGATGTGGCTGGCTTCGACGCCCTTGGCGCGCAGGCCGCCGATGAGACTGGCGGCCATGTTGCCGGCGCCGATGAAGGCAATGCGGGTGCTGCTCATTAAGTCTCTTCCTTTATTCAGTGCGAAGCGCCGTAGTCGCGGGCGCCGAACAGGGCGGTACCGATCCGCACCCAGGTGGCGCCTTCGTCGATGGCGGCTTCGAGATCGTGGCTCATGCCCATGGACAGGCTGTCCAGGCCGAGGTTCAGGGCGTGCATCGCCTTGCGCAGGCGGGCGAATGCAGCGTGCTGTGCGGCAACATCTTCAGTCGGTTCGGGAATTGCCATCAGGCCGCGCAGCTTGAGGTTGGGCAACTGTGCCACCGCCTGGGCGAGGGCGGGCAGTTCCTCGGGAGAGCAGCCGGACTTGCTGTCCTCGCCGCTGACGTTCACCTGCAGCAGCACGTTCAGCGGCGGCAGGTGCGCAGGACGCTGTTCGGACAGGCGCTGGGCGATCTTCAGACGGTCCACCGAGTGCACCCACTGGAAGTGCTCGGCGATCGGCCGGGTCTTGTTGGACTGGATCGGGCCGATGAAATGCCAGGTCAGCGCAAGGTCGGCCAGCTCTGTCTGCTTGGCCAGCGCTTCCTGCAGGTAGTTCTCGCCGAAATCGGCCAATCCGCAGGCGAATGCCTCGCGGATATCGGCGGCGGGTTTGGTCTTGCTGACCGCCAGCAGGCGCACCGTATCCGGGGCACGCCCACAAGCTTGCGCCGCCTCACGGATGCGTGCGCGAACCTTTGCAATATTCTCTGCTATCGTGGACATTACCGTCGCTTTTCCGCCCGGCTGCTGCGAGTTCTGCGGCATTCTACCTGCTTGCTCTTGATTGGGGAGTCCCATGGATATTACCGAGTTGCTCGCCTTCAGCGCCAAGCAGGGCGCTTCGGACCTGCACCTCTCGGCCGGTCTGCCGCCGATGATCCGCGTCGATGGCGATGTTCGCCGGATCAACCTGCCGCCCCTGGAGCACAAGCAGGTCCATGCGCTGATCTACGACATCATGAACGACAAGCAGCGCAAGGATTACGAAGAATTCCTGGAGACCGACTTCTCCTTCGAAGTCCCCGGGGTCGCCCGTTTCCGGGTCAACGCCTTCAACCAGAACCGTGGCGCCGGCGCCGTGTTCCGTACCATTCCCTCCAAGGTACTCACGATGGAGGACCTGGGCATGGGAGAAGTGTTCAAACGTGTTTCCGACGTGCCGCGCGGCCTGGTGCTGGTGACCGGCCCGACCGGTTCGGGCAAGTCCACGTCGCTGGCGGCGATGCTCGACTACCTGAACAACACCAAGTACAGCCACATCCTCACCGTCGAAGACCCGATCGAATTCGTCCACGAGTCGAAGAAGTGCCTGGTCAACCAGCGCGAGGTACACCGCGACACCCTCGGCTTCAACGAGGCGCTGCGCTCGGCCCTGCGTGAGGACCCGGACATCATCCTGGTGGGCGAGATGCGCGACCTGGAGACCATCCGCCTGGCGCTGACCGCTGCGGAAACCGGTCACCTGGTGTTCGGCACCTTGCACACCACCTCCGCGGCCAAGACCATCGACCGTATCGTCGACGTGTTCCCCGCCGAGGAAAAGTCCATGGTTCGTTCCATGCTCTCCGAATCGCTGCAGGCGGTGATCTCCCAGACCCTGCTGAAGAAGATCGGCGGCGGCCGTGTCGCGGCCCACGAGATCATGATCGGCACCCCGGCGATCCGTAACCTGATCCGCGAGGACAAGGTCGCGCAGATGTACTCGGCGATCCAGACCGGCGGTGCGATCGGCATGCAGACCCTGGACATGTGCTTGAAGGGCCTGGTCGCCAAGGGTCTGGTGACCCGCGAGGCGGCCAAGGAGAAGGCCAAGATTCCGGAAAACTTCTAAGAGCCTGCTTTCGATCTGCTGCGCGTCGGCATGACGGCGTTGAAATCGGTCTCGGGATGCTCATTTACTGAAAGTAAACTCCGCTCCCTCCACCGATGTTCTGCCCTGGCTCGCGAGATCGTGAACAGACTCTAAAACTTCCGGGCCGCTCCCCGGCCCGGCGCACGGAGCGCGCCACACGCACTCGCTCCGTGATTCGACAGCCTTGTCGCAGTCAGCGTGAACCTTCGCGAGAACGATCATGGAATTCGAGAAGCTGTTGCGCCTCATGGTGGAAAAGGGTGCCTCCGACCTCTTCATCACGGCGGGCGTGCCGCCTTCGATGAAGGTCAACGGCAAGGTGCTGCCGGTGACCAAGACCGCGCTGTCGCCGGAGCAGACCCGCGAGACCGTGCTCTCGGTGATGAACGAGCAGCAGCGCCGCGAGTTCGCCGAGAACCATGAGTGCAACTTCGCCATCAGCGCCCGCGGCGTTGGCCGTTTCCGCGTCAGCGCCTTTTATCAGCGCAACCTGGTGGGCATGGTGCTGCGCCGCATCGAGACCAACATCCCGACCTTCGAGGATCTGAAGCTTCCCGAAGTCCTCAAGAAGCTGGCGATGACCAAGCGCGGCCTGGTGATCTTCGTCGGCGCCACCGGTACCGGTAAGTCCACCTCGCTGGCGGCGATGATTGGCTACCGCAACAAGAACTCCACCGGCCACATTATCTCCATCGAAGACCCGATCGAATTCATCCACCAGCACCAGGGCTGCATCGTCACCCAGCGCGAGGTGGGGCTGGATACCGATTCCTTCGAAGTGGCCCTGAAGAACACCCTGCGCCAGGCGCCGGATGTGATCATGATCGGCGAGGTGCGCTCGCGCGAGACCATGGACCACGCGGTGGCCTTCGCCGAAACCGGCCACCTGTGCCTGGCGACCCTGCACGCCAACAACGCCAACCAGGCGCTGGAGCGGATCATCCACTTCTTCCCGGCCGACCGGCACGGCCAGGTGTGGATGGACCTGTCGCTGAACCTCAAGGCCATCGTCGCCCAGCAACTGGTACCGACCCCGGACGGCAAGGGCCGCCGCGCGGTGATCGAGGTGCTGCTGAACACCCCGCTGGCCGCCGACCTGATCCGCAAGGGCGAAGTGCACGAGCTCAAGCCGCTGATGAAGCGCTCCACCGAGCAGGGCATGCAGACCTTCGACCAGGCGCTGTACCAGCTCTACAGCCAGGGCGAGATCACCTACGAAGACGCGCTGGCCTACGCCGACTCGGCCAACGACCTGCGCCTGATGATCAAGCTGGGCTCGGAAACCGACGCCGACCACCTCTCCACCATGACCCAGGGGCTGACCCTGGAAATGAGCGACGACGACCCCAACCGCCGTTTCCGCTGAGCCTGCTTTCCGAACAGATGGCACCCGAGAAGCCCGCCTAGCGCGGGCTTTTCGTTTATCCTGAGCGTACCGCAACGACACGGGAGAAAGGCATGTCCGCCAACCCTGATACCCACAGCAAGGTCATCGGCTACCTGCTGTGGATCTTCGGCTTCACCGGTTCGCACCGCTTCTACTATGGTCGGCCGATCACCGGCACCCTCTGGTTCTTCACCCTCGGCCTGTTCTTCATCGGCTGGATCATCGACCTGTTCCTCATCCCCTCCATGGACGACGCGGCAGACCGGCGCTATCGGTCTGGCGGCGTAGACTACAACGTCGCCTGGATCCTGCTGACCTTCCTCGGCGTGTTCGGCGTGCACCGCATGTACATGGGCAAGTGGCTCACCGGCATCCTCTACCTCTTCACCGGCGGGCTGTTCTTCATCGGCGTGCTCTACGACTTCTGGACGCTGAACAGCCAGATTTCCGAGCGCAACGGGCCGCAGCGGATCTGACGCCTGCGCGGACCCTCCCTTGTAGGTGCGAGCTTGCTCGCGAACCGCTTCAAGGCCAGCGCTGCCGGGCAGCACGTTCGCGAGCAAGCTCGCTCCTACGAAAAACAACTCCGCCGTCTTTCGTCGCGCCGCCTGGCGCGAGCACCGCCACCCGCCTAAGGTCAGGAGGACAGTAGCAGGCGCCGCCGGGCGATCCCCGGCTCGCCCCGAAGGAGTGGCTGCCATGAGCAACGAATCCCGCCCCGCCGTACTCGACCTGATCGGCAATACCCCCATGGTCCGCGTCACGCGCTTCGATACCGGACCCTGCACCCTGTTCCTCAAGCTCGAATCGCAGAACCCCGGCGGCTCCATCAAGGACCGCATCGGCGTTGCCATGATCGAAACCGCCGAGCGCGAGGGCCGGCTCAAGCCCGGCGGCGTGATCGTCGAAGCCACTGCCGGCAACACCGGCCTGGGGCTGGCGCTGGTGGGCCGGGCCAAGGGCTATCGGGTGGTGCTGGTGGTGCCGGACAAGATGTCCACCGAGAAGGTCCTGCACCTGCGCGCCATGGGCGCCGAGGTGCACATCACCCGTTCCGACGTCGGCAAGGGCCATCCCGAGTACTACCAGGACGTTGCCGCGCGGCTGGCGAAGGAACTGCCCGATGCCTTCTTCGCCGATCAGTTCAACAACCCCGCCAACCCACTGGCCCACGAAACCGGCACCGGCCCGGAGATCTGGGCGCAGACCGGCCATGATCTGGACGCGGTGGTGGTCGGCGTCGGCTCCGCCGGCACCCTGACCGGGCTGACCCGCTTCTTCCAGAAGGTCCAGCCGAAGCTGGAAATGGTCCTGGCCGACCCGGTGGGTTCGATCATGGCCGAGTATTCGCGCTCCGGTCAGCTGGGCACGCCCGGTTCCTGGGCGGTGGAGGGTATCGGCGAGGACTTCGTGCCGTCGATTGCCGACCTCTCCAGCGTCCGACACGCCTACTCCATCAGCGACGAGGAGAGCTTCCGCACCGCGCGGGAGCTGCTGCGCAACGAAGGCATCGCCGCCGGCTCGTCCACCGGCACCCTGCTGGCCGCCGCGCTGCGCTTCTGCCGTGAGCAGACCGAGCCCAAGCGGGTGGTCAGCCTGGTCTGCGACACCGGCACCCGCTACCTCTCGAAGATCTACAACGACCAATGGATGACCGACCAGGGACTGCTGCAGCGCAAGCGCTACGGCGACCTGCGCGACATCGTCGCGCGGCGTTTCGAGGAGGGCCGGGTGGTCAGCGTCGGCCCCGGCGACACCCTGCTTACCGCCTTCCAGCGCATGCGCCTGGCGGACATCTCCCAGCTCCCCGTGCTCGACGGCCAGCGCCTGGTCGGGGTTATCGACGAGTCCGATATCCTGCTGGGCGTGCATGACGACCCCGAACATTTTCGCAGCGACGTCGCCAGCGCCATGAGCACGGCCCCGGAAACCCTTGCGCCGGGCGCCAGCCTCAAGGAGCTCGAAGCCGTGCTGGCGCGCGGACTGGTCGCCATCATCGCCGACGCCTCGGGCTTCCATGGCCTGATCACACGATTCGATTTGCTCAACCATTTGCGGAGGACCCTCGCATGAGCCAGCACGACGACCGCCTCGGTTTCGCCACCCGCGTGATCCACGCCGGGCAGGCGCCGGACCCGTCCACCGGGGCGATCATGCCGCCGATCTACGCCAACTCCACCTACCGCCAGGACAGCCCCGGCGTGCACAAGGGCCTGGACTACGGCCGTTCGCACAACCCCACGCGCTGGGCGCTGGAGCGCTGCGTGGCGGACCTGGAAGGCGGCAGCAAGGCATTCGCCTTCGCCTCGGGACTGGCGGCCATCTCGGCAGTGCTGGAGCTGCTCGACGCCGGCTCGCACGTGGTTTCCGGCAACGACCTCTACGGCGGCACCTTCCGCCTGTTCGAGCGGGTGCGCCGGCGCAGCGCCGGGCACGACTTCTACTTCGCCGACCTGGCCCAGCCCGGCGCGCTGGAAGCGGCGCTCACCGACGAGACCCGCATGGTCTGGGTGGAAACCCCGAGCAACCCGCTGCTGCGCCTGACCGATCTGGCCGCCATTGCCCGCACCTGCCGCGAGCGCGGCATCCTCTGCGTGGCCGACAACACCTTCGCCAGTCCTTACGTGCAGCGCCCGCTGGGCCTGGGCTTCGACATCGTCGTGCACTCCACCACCAAGTACCTCAACGGCCACTCCGACGTGATCGGCGGCATCGCCATCGTCGGCGACAACCCCGACCTCGCCGAGCGCCTGGGTTTCCTGCAGAACTCGGTGGGCGCCATCGCCGGCCCGTTCGACGCCTTCCTCACCCTGCGCGGGGTGAAGACCCTGGCGCTGCGCATGGAGCGGCACTGCGCCAACGCGCTGGAACTGGCGAAGTGGCTGGAGCAGCAGCCGCAGGTGAGGCGGGTTTACTACCCCGGCCTGCCGTCGCATCCGCAGCACGAGCTGGCGCGCAAGCAGATGAAAGGCTTCGGCGGGATGATCTCACTGGACCTGAATACCGACCTGGCGGGTTCGAAGCGTTTCCTGGAGAACGTCCAGCTGTTCGCCCTGGCGGAAAGCCTGGGCGGGGTGGAAAGCCTGATCGAGCACCCGGCGATCATGACTCACGCCAGCATCCCGGCGGAGAACCGCGCGGAGTTGGGGATTGGTGACTCGCTGATCCGACTGTCGGTGGGCGTGGAGGACGTGGAGGACCTGCGCGCCGATCTGGCCAAGGCGCTGGCGATGATCTGAAACCCCGCATCGGACCGCTTTTCGTAGGAGCGAAGCCGCGCACGCCTGCTCCTTCGTAGGATGGCGTGGAGCGAAGCGATACCCAACATTCGTGGCACCGACAGCATGGGTATCGCTCCGCTCCACCCATCCTACGTCGAGGCTCCTGCTTGACGATCGCCGCCCATGAAAAAGCCCGCCGATTGGCGGGCTTTTTCATGGGCGGGTAGGGCGTTACACCGCGTGGACGATATGCCCGTCCACCAGGGTGCAGCGCACCACGCCCGGCAGGCAGTGGCCGAGGAATGGGCAGTTCTGGCCACGGGAGTGCCAGGTCTCTCCCGCCAGGGTCTGGCCGTCAGCTTCGAACAGCACCACGTCCGCCGCCGAGCCCACCGCCAGCTTGCCGGCCGGCAGGCGCAGGGCCGCCGCAGGGCCGCTGGACAGGCGTGCCAGCAGGGTCGGCAGGTCGAGCAGGCCGTCCTGCACCAGGGTCATGGCCAGCGGCAGCAGCAGCTCGACGCTGCTGATGCCCGGATCGGTGGCGGCGAACGGGGCGTTCTTCGCGTCCGGCTCGTGGGGCTGGTGGTGGCTGGCGATGGCCTGGATCACGCCGCTCTTCACCGCTTCGCGCAGCGCATCACGGTCCTTGCGCGAGCGCAGTGGCGGCTGTACGTGGTACAGGCTGGAGAAGTCCGCCAGCGCTTCGTCGGTGAGGATCAGTTGGTACAGCGCCACGTCGGCGGTGACCGGCAGGCCGCGGGCCTGGGCCTGGGCGATCATCTCGACGCCACGGGCGCTGGTCAGCTGGCTGAAGTGCGCGCGCACGCCGGACTGTTCCACCAGCAGCAGGTTGCGGGCCAGGGCCACGGTCTCGGCGGTTTCCGGAATGCCGGCCAGGCCGCGGAAGCTGGCGGTCGGGCCTTCGTGGGCGAGGCCGCCTTCGGCCAGGTCATGGTCCTGGGAGGTGAAGATCACGGTGAGGTCGAAGGTCGCCGCGTATTCCAGCGAACGCAGCAGCACGCGGTTGCTCGCCATCGGTGCCAGGCCGTTGGTGAAGGCTACGCAGCCGGCGTCGCGCAGGGCGACCAGTTCGGACAGCTGCTCGCCGCCCAGGCCCTTGGTCAGGGCGCCGATGGGGAAGACCTTGGCGTTGCCGGCCTCGCGGGCGCGGTCGAGGATCAGCTCGGCCACTGCCGAAGTATCCAGCACCGGCTTGGTGTGCGGCGGGAAGCACAGGCTGGTCACGCCACCGGCGGCGGCGGCGCGGGTTTCGCTTTCGATGTTGCCCTTGCGGCTGTAGCCCGGCTCGCGCAGGGCCACGCTCAGGTCCACCAGGCCGGGCGCGGCAATCAGGCCGGCGGCGTCGATTTCCTGGGCGGCGTGGAAGCCTTCGGGGGCTTCGCCGATGGCGATGATCTTGCCGGCTTCGATGTGCAGGTCGCAGACCTTGTCCAGGCCGCTGGCGGGGTCGATCAGGTGGGCGCCACGGATGCTGACGGTCATTGCGCGTCCTCCTGTTCCAGCTGTCGTTGGGCGTTCTGGCCGCTCATGGCCATGGACAGCACGGCCATGCGGATGGCGATGCCGTAGGTGACCTGGTTGAGGATCACCGACTGTTCACCGTCAGCCACGGCGGAGTCGATCTCCACGCCTCGGTTGATCGGGCCGGGGTGCATGACGATGGCGTCGGGCTTGGCCAGCTTCAGGCGCTTGCCGGTCAGGCCGTAGAGCTTGAAGAACTCGCCTTCGCTGGGCAGCAGGCCGCCAGCCATGCGCTCGCGCTGCAGGCGCAGCATGATCACCACGTCGACGTCCTTCAGGCCTTCGTTGGCGTCGGTGTACACCTTCACGCCGTACTGCTCTTCCAGGCCCACCGGCAGCAGGGTGCGCGGGGCGACGACGCGGATGTCC
The DNA here is from genome assembly GCF_047902425.1 of Pseudomonas macauensis. Classification (NCBI taxonomy): domain Bacteria; kingdom Pseudomonadati; phylum Pseudomonadota; class Gammaproteobacteria; order Pseudomonadales; family Pseudomonadaceae; genus Pseudomonas; species Pseudomonas macauensis. The sequence goes on from NZ_CP138377.1 coordinate 415,825, forward strand.
GGGCAACCCAGGGTTTTCAGCGCGATCATGTCGGAGCGCGCCACACGCGAGTGCAGGATGTCGCCGACGATGGCCACCGAGAGGTTCTCGAAGCTGCCCTTGTGGCGGCGGATGGTGAGCATGTCGAGCATGCCCTGGGTCGGATGGCCGTGGCGGCCGTCGCCACCGTTGATCACGGCGACGTTGGGGCTGACGTGCTCGGCGATGAAGTGCGCCGCGCCCGAGTCGCTGTGGCGCACGACGAACATGTCGGCGGCCATGGCTTCGAGGTTGCGCAGGGTGTCGGTGAGCGTCTCGCCCTTGCTGGTCGAGGAGGTCGACACGTTCAGCGAGATGACGTCGGCGGACAGGCGCTGGGCAGCCAGTTCGAAGGTAGTGCGGGTGCGCGTGGAGTTCTCGAAGAACACGTTGCACACCGTCTTGCCGCGCAGCAGCGGGACTTTCTTCACCGCGCGGGCACCGACTTCGAGGAAGGAGTCGGCGGTATCGAGGATTTCAGTCAGCAGTTCGCGGGACAACCCGTCGAGCGAGAGGAAGTGGCGCAGCTGGCCCAGGTCGTTGAGCTGCAGCGGGCGCTTGGCGTCGGTCGGCATGTGGCAGGCCCTGAAAGTAGGTGGTGGATGTCCGGGCGCGCGAAGTTACAGCGCGGGGCTGAGAAGCGTGCGCTCGAGGACAAGTGGTGCGGGACCGCGCAATTTTACCCGCTCATTGGGGGCGAGCGACAGGGTTTCGCCGACGACATCCGGCCGAATCGGCAGTTCGCGCTTGTTCAGGTCCACCAGGCAGACCAGGGTCACGCTGGCCGGGCGGCCGTAGTCGAACAGCTCGTTGAGCGCGGCACGGATGGTGCGGCCGCTCATCAGCACGTCGTCCACCAGTACCAGGTGCTGGCCGTCGATCTCGAAGGGCAGCTCCGACGGACGGACCTGCGGGTGCAGGCCGCTGCGGGTGAAGTCGTCGCGGTAGAAGGAAACGTCGAGGATGCCGAGGATCTCGTCGCTGCCCAGTTCCTTGAGCAGTTCCTGGGCGACCCAGATGCCGCCGGTGTGGATGCCGACGAAGCGCGGCGAGTCGATGTTGCGCTGCGCCAGGTAGTTGCGCAGGTCGGTGGCCATGCGGGGGAGGAGTTCGGCGGGGCTGGGCAGGGTCATGACGTCTCCGGTTCGGTTGGCGAGGCCACCCGGCGCGGGCGGCCATCGGGGCGGACCGTTCCGGGGAGGACTGGTCCGGCAAGCTTAGCGGCTTTCGCTCCCCCGGCGCTGTCACAGGTCAAGGGGGCTTTTTTGCAGATCAGGTCGCAGGTCAGACGGGGGCGTTTTCGGCCAGCCAGCCCTCCAGCAGCAGGGCGGCGGCCAGGGCGTCCACCGGGCGCTCGCGGTAGCCGTCGCGCTGGCCCTGGGCCAGGCGCTCGCCCTTGGCGGCGTAGGTGGTCAGGCGTTCGTCGTGGGTGTGCACCGGCAGGTTGTAGCGGCCGTGCAGGCGCCGGGCGAACTTCTCGGCGCGTTCGCTCATGTCGCTGGGGGTGCCGTCCATGTTCAGCGGCAGGCCGACGACGATGGCGTCGGGCTGCCACTCCTTGATCAGGGCTTCCACGCGGTTCCAGTCCGGCACGCCGTTCTGCGCCTTGAGTACGCAGAGCTCGCGGGCCTGGCCGGTGATGGCCTGGCCGACGGCAACGCCGATCTGCTTGGTGCCGTAGTCGAAGCCCAGGAGCAGGCGCAGGGGTTTGCTCGACATCAGGCGTGCCCGGCCTGGGCGGTGAGCAGGTTGAGGTTGATCCCCAGGCGCTCGGCGGCGGCGGACAGGCGTTGCTCGGCCGGCACCTCGAAGAGCACGGCGGGGTCTGCGGGGCAGGTCAGCCAGGCGTTGTCGGTCAGTTCGGCTTCCAACTGCCCGGCATCCCAGCCCGCGTAGCCGAGGGTGATCAGGTGCTGTGCCGGGCCGCTGCCGTCGGCGATGGCGAACAGCACGTCCTGGGAAGTGGATAGCGACAGCTCGCCCAGCTCCAGGGTGGCCTGGTAGCTGCGTCCGGCGGGGTGCAGGACGAAGCCGCGGTCGGTCTGCACCGGGCCGCCGTTGTAGATGACCATGCCCTGGCAGCGTGCCGGCGGCAGTTCGTCCGGACGCAGCTGTTCGAGCACGTCGGAGAGGCTCAGACCGCTTGGGCGGTTGATGATCAGGCCCATGGCACCCTGCTCGTTGTGGTCAACGATGTAGGTGACGGTCTGGGCAAAGTTGGGATCCGCCATGTGCGGCATGGCGATCAGGAAGTGGTGCTTGAGAGAGCTTGCGGCTGTGCTTTTCATGCCAGCTAGTTTCAGGCCTGCGGACCAAAGGGACAAGCCTTGAAAACGCCACCGCGTGCCTTCAGGCACGACAGGCTCAGCGGCTGGACAGGCGGTCGCCGCGTTCGAAGCGCCAGGTGCGGATGATTTCCAGGCGGTCGATGTCCGACAGGTCGCCGGAGAAGGGCGCGAAGGGCGCGGCCAGTCGCACGATGCGCTGGGCGGCCTGGTCGAGCATGGGCTGGCCGGAGGACTCCAGCACCTGCACTTCATAGAGGGAACCGTCGCGGTTGATCGATACCAGCAGGCGCAGGCTGCCGTAGATGCGCTGGCGGCGGGCCTCGTCGGGGTAGTTCAGGTTGCCGATGCGCTCGATCTTCTTGCGCCATTCTTCCTTGTACCAGGCGCCCTTGTCGCGCATGGTCGAGGCGGCGCTCAGGCGGTGGATGCGTGGGCGTTTGGCGTACGCCTGCTGTTCGCGGGCGAGGTCGGCTTCGAGGCTGGAAATCTGCGCGGAGAGCTGGCTGGAATCGAACTGCGGCGCGGGCTTGGCGACGGTTTCCGCCTTGGGCGTCTGCGCCTTGGCCTGGACCTTGTCCGGACGCGGGCTGCGGGTGGCGACGGCGGTCTTGGGCGCTTCCGGGCTCTTGGCCTGCTTCGGCGTAGCCGGCGGCGCGACCTTCTTCACCTCGGTGTCCTGGAACGGCGCCTGCTCGGTGGTCTTGGGGATCGCCTTGTGTTCCAGCGTACCGCTGCCCTGCTGGTTCATCTGGGCGAGGTAGTCGGCCTTCTCGGGCGCCTTCTCGCTCTTGAAGCTGGCCAGGGTGATTTCCAGGGTTTTGCTCAGCTGGCTGGGCATGGGCATGGTGAAGCCCACGCCCAGCAGCACGGCCACGTGCACGATGGCCGCAACGAACAGGGTGAAACCCAGCCGGTCCGCCGGGCGTACGCCGGAGGACACGGGGAAGTCGGAATGGGTTGCAGCGTTCATTGCGGGTCACTAGGCCAAAGTGGGCGAAAGTCTGCCCACGAGGCTTATAAAAGTCTATGACGCACTACGCGCCTTGAGCTTTTCGTCGATGACTGCCATCAGCCTCTCACCGATACGGGTGTCGTAGGCCGCGTCGATCTCGCGGATGCAGGTCGGGCTGGTGACGTTGATCTCGGTGAGGTTTTCACCGATCACGTCCAGGCCGACGAACAGCAGGCCGCGCTTGCGCAGCTCCGGGCCGACTTGCGCTGCGATCCAGCGGTCGCGCTCGGACAGCGGCTGGGCCACGCCACGGCCGCCGGCGGCCAGGTTGCCACGGGTCTCGCCCTGCGCCGGGATGCGCGCCAGGCAGTATTCCACCGGCTCGCCATCGATCATCAGGATGCGCTTGTCGCCGTCCTTGATCGCCGGGATGTAGCGCTGCGCCATCACCTGCTGCTGGCCGTGGCGGGTCAGGGTCTCGAGGATCACCGAGAGGTTCGGGTCGCCTTCGCGGTGGCGGAAGATCATCGAGCCGCCCATGCCATCCAGGGGTTTGAGAATGATGTCACGATGCTCGGCGGCGAACTCGCGCAGAATATCGGACCGGCGGCTCACCACGGTGGGCGGCGAGCACTGCGGGAAAAGGGTGGCGAAGTACTTCTCGTTGCAGTCGCGCAGGCTCTGCGGGCGGTTCACCACCAGGGTGCCGGCGGTCTCGGCCTGTTCCAGCAGGTAGGTGGAGTAGACGAATTCGTTATCGAAGGGCGGGTCCTTGCGCATCAGGATCACATCCAGCTCCGACAACGGCTGGTCGATTTCCGCGTCCAGCTCGAACCAGTGGGCCGGATCGTAGAAGACCTTCAGGGGGCGCATGCGGCCACGGGCCACGTTCTCCTTCTGGTAAAGATCCTGCTGTTCCATATAGAACAGCTCCCAGCCACGGGCCTGGGCAGCCAGCAGCATGGCCAGCGAGCTGTCCTTCTTGAAATTGATCTGCGCGATGGGGTCCATCACGATCCCGAGGCGTACGCTCATGGGATGTCCTCCTGGGACTGAAGAGGGCGGTGAAGAGCACCGTCGAAAAGGCTGAAAAAGGATGCTCAGGGTGGCGCTGGATGTGCGCTCGGTCAAGGAAAAAGCCTGCGCGTTCCGGGTCTTATGGCCTGAATTTGCTGGGCGTGGTAAAGATTCTGACGATTGTGGTAAAAGGTTCCCACGATTGGGTCGCAGCCCGACGGTGGCAGGGCGCTCGCGCACTGATATAAAAAGTGGAAAAACGATTCACCGAGATGGTAAGGGCGAACATGGAACAGCATTCCGACGGTTTGAAAGTGATGGTGATCGACGACTCCAAGACGATTCGTCGCACCGCCGAAACCCTGCTGAAGAAAGTCGGCTGCGATGTAATCACAGCCATCGACGGCTTCGACGCCCTGGCCAAGATTGCCGATACCCATCCCAGCATCATCTTCGTCGACATCATGATGCCCCGCCTGGATGGCTATCAGACCTGCGCCCTGATCAAGAACAACAGTGCCTTCAAATCCACCCCGGTGATCATGCTGTCCTCCAAGGACGGCCTGTTCGACAAGGCCAAGGGTCGCATCGTCGGTTCCGACCAGTACCTCACCAAGCCCTTCAGCAAGGAAGAGCTGCTCGGCGCGATCAAGACCCATGTGCCTGACTTTACCCCGGTGGAGCACGCTTCCTGAAGTCCGGCCCAGCCGCCGGTGACGCCTTTTCCGTATGGGGACCACAATGGCTCGAATTCTGATTGTTGATGACTCGCCGACCGAGATGTACAAGCTGACCGCGATGCTGGAAAAGCATTCGCATCAGGTACTCAAGGCCGAGAACGGCGCCGACGGCGTGGCCCTGGCCCGCCAGGAGAAGCCGGACGTGGTCCTGATGGACATCGTCATGCCCGGCCTGAATGGTTTCCAGGCCACTCGTCAGCTGTCCAAGGACCCGGAAACCAGCGCGATTCCGGTGATCATCGTCACTACCAAGGATCAGGAGACCGACAAGGTCTGGGGCAAGCGCCAGGGCGCGCGCGACTACCTGACCAAACCGGTGGACGAAGAAACACTGCTCAAGACCATCAATGCGGTGCTGGCCGGCTGAAGCCGGGCCGCACGCGCTGAAAGTCTTCAAGAACATAATTATTAAAGAAGGCCAGGGCCGGCATGGCGGAAGTCCAGAGTCCTTTCGAGGTTCTCGTCCAGATCGATCAGCGTTGTCGTCTGCTGGCCGCGGGCTTGCCTGCGCAGCGCGAAGTGGCGCAGAGCTGGAACGGAATTGGCTTTCGCATGGCCGGGCGCCTGTTCGTGGCACCCATGGGGGAGGTCGGCGAGGTTCTTCACGAGCCGCGCTACACACTGCTGCCCGGTGTCCGTGACTGGGTGAAGGGGGTCGCCAACGTGCGCGGCCGCCTGTTGCCGATCATGGACCTGTGCGGCTTCCTCGGCGCGGAGCTGTCGCCTCTGCGCAAACAGCGGCGCGTGCTGGTGGTGGAACACCAGGAAGTCTTCGCCGGCCTCATCGTCGATGAGGTGTTCGGCATGCAGCACTTCCCGGTGGAAACCTTCAGCGAGCAGCTGCCGCCCCTCGAAGCGGTCCTGCAACCCTTTATTCATGGCGTCTTCAATCGAGAACAGCCCTGGTTGGTGTTCAGCCCGCATGCGCTGGCGCAACACCCGGCGTTTCTCGACGTCGCCAGCTAGATTTTGACCGGTTGGGCTGGCTCGCCAGCCCGTGTGTGACATGGAAACCGTAAGCGTGGGGGTCCAGGCGGGGGCCGTATATGAAAAAAATCAAGGCAGGCAGTCTCTTTTCGGGCACGCGTAGCAGCTCGCTGATCCTTGGACTCTTCGTGGTCCTGATCGTGGCGATCGTCTTGCTGTTCGCCAACTTCGCTTACCTCAACACCCAGGCGGACCACGACAAACAGTACATCGGCCACGCCGGCGAACTGCGCGTGCTGTCCCAGCGTATCGCCAAGAACGCCACGGAAGCCGCGGCGGGCAAGGGCGAGGCGTTCAAGCTGCTCAAGGATGCGCGCAACGACTTCGAGAAGCGCTGGAACATCCTGGTCAAGGGTGACGAAACCACCGGCCTGCCGCCCAGCCCCGCTTCGGTACAACCGCAGATGGCCCAAGTGCAGAAGGACTGGGACACCCTGCGCAAGAACACAGACTCCATCCTGGCCAGCGAGCAGACCGTACTGTCGCTGCACCAGGTGGCCGCGACGCTGGCCGAAACCATCCCGCAGCTGCAGGTGGAGTACGAGGAGGTCGTCGACATCCTGCTGGAAAACGGCGCTCCGGCCGACCAGGTGGCGGTAGCCCAGCGCCAGTCGCTGCTGGCCGAACGTATCCTTGGCTCGGTGAACAAGGTGCTGGCCGGTGACGAGAACTCCGTCCAGGCCGCCGACAGCTTCGGCCGTGACGCCAGTCTGTTCGGCCGCGTGCTCAAGGGCATGAAGGAAGGCAACGCGGCGATGAGCATCTCCAAGGTGACCAACGCCGAGGCGGTGGACCGCCTCAACGAGATTTCCGAACTCTTCGAATTCGTTTCCGGTTCGGTGGACGAGATCCTCGAGACCTCCCCGGAACTGTTCCAGGTCCGTGAAGCGGCGAACACCATCTTCGGTGGCTCGCAGGTCCTGCTGGACAAGGCCTCTACCCTGGCCAGCGGCTTCGAGAACCTCGCCGGGGGCCGTGTCTTCAACCAGGTCGCCAGCGCCATGCTGGGCGTGATCGCCCTGGGCGCGATCATCCTCATCGGTCTGGTGATGGTACGTGAAACCAACCGCCGTCTGGCCGAAACCGCCGAGAAGAACGACCGTAACCAGGCGGCGATTCTGCGACTGCTCGATGAAATCGCCGACCTCGCCGACGGTGACCTGACGGTAGCCGCGACCGTGACCGAGGACTTCACCGGTGCGATCGCGGACTCCATCAACTACTCCATCGACCAGCTCCGCGAGCTGGTGGAAACCATCAACCTGACCGCCGTGCAGGTGGCCGCCGCCGCCCAGGAGACCCAGGCCACCGCCATGCACCTGGCCGAGGCTTCCGAGCACCAGGCCCAGGAAATTGCCGGCGCCTCTGCCGCGATCAACGAAATGGCCGTGTCCATTGACCAGGTATCGGCGAACGCCTCCGAGTCCTCGGCGGTAGCGGAACGTTCCGTAGCCATCGCCAACAAGGGCAACGAAGTGGTGCACAACACCATCACTGGCATGGACAACATCCGCGAGCAGATCCAGGACACCTCCAAGCGAATCAAGCGCCTGGGTGAATCGTCCCAGGAGATCGGTGACATCGTCAGCCTGATTAACGACATTGCCGACCAGACCAACATCCTCGCCCTGAACGCCGCGATCCAGGCGTCCATGGCGGGCGACGCGGGCCGCGGCTTCGCCGTGGTAGCGGACGAAGTACAGCGCCTGGCGGAACGTTCCTCCGCGGCGACCAAGCAGATCGAAGCGCTGGTGAAGACCATTCAGACCGACACCAACGAAGCGGTGATCTCGATGGAGCAGACCACCTCCGAGGTGGTGCGCGGTGCCCGCCTGGCGCAGGACGCCGGTGTGGCCCTGGAAGAGATCGAGAAGGTATCCAAGACCCTGGCGGCGCTGATCCAGAACATTTCCAACGCCGCCCGTCAGCAGGCGTCCTCCGCCGGCCACATTTCCAACACCATGAACGTGATCCAGGAGATCACCTCGCAGACCTCCGCCGGTACCACCGCCACCGCGCGCAGCATCGGTAACCTGGCGAAGATGGCGAGTGAAATGCGTAATTCCGTATCCGGCTTCAAACTGCCGGACCTCGCGGAACAGGCCTGAGCAGGGGAGGTGCGCTGCCCGGGCGGTAGCGCACGATAGTCTTGAGCGAGGGGCGCGACATGCAGGCAAGTGGCGTCTGGTCGTTGCAGCCGTTGGCCGACATGTCGGCCGCGGAATTCCGCGACTGGCAGGCACTGTTGGAAGACCGCACCGGCGTTGTCGTCAACGAGCAACGCCGCGCCTTCCTGCAGACCAGCCTGGGCGCCCGCATGCGCGAACTGGGCATCAGCGACTACGGCAGCTACTACCGGCAGGTCACCGACGGCCCGCGTGGCGCCGTGGAATGGTCGAACCTGCTGGACCGTCTCACCGTTCAGGAAACCCGATTCTTTCGCCACAAGCCCTCCTTCGAGTTGCTCGAGCGCTACCTGCGCCAGCGTCTCGAAGAGGTCGGCCAGGGCCGGCCGCTGGCCTTGTGGAGTGTGGGCTGTTCCAGCGGCGAGGAGCCATACTCCCTCGCCATGGTCGCCACGCAGGTCCTGGAGGCCGCCGGGCGCGCGCCGTTGTTCGGCGTGACCGGGACCGACATCAGCCTCAATGCCCTGAGCAAGGCGCGCGAGGCGGTGTACGCGGCACGTAAGCTGGATGAGATCGATGCGGCGTTGACCGGGCGCTTTTTCAGCGTACGGGACGACGGGCGTTATCAGGTGGTACCGAATCTGGTCGAGCGCGTCTGCTGCGCCCGGCTGAATGTGCTGGAACTGGCCCAGGCGCCAATGTCCGGCATGGATGTGATCTTCTGCCAGAACCTGCTGATCTACTTCCGCCGCTGGCGGCGGCGGGAAATCCTCAATCGCCTGGCCGAGCGGCTGGCGCCGGGGGGACTGTTGGTGGTCGGAGTCGGCGAGGTGGTGGATTGGCACCATCCGGCCCTCGAACCGGTCGCCGACGAGCGCGTTCTGGCCTTTACCCGGAAGGGATGACACAGACACATGAGTGGAGTGGCTATGGGTGATCGGCACGATTATGTCGCCCTGGAATGGGTAAAAGGCGAGATTGCCGAAACGCTCAAGCAGGCGCGGCAGGCGCTCGAATCCTACGTCGAGAATCCCCAGGACCCGACGCGGATGGGCTTTTGCCTGGCCTATATCCACCAGGTGCGGGGCACCCTGCAGATGGTGGAGTTCTACGGCGCGGCACTGCTCGCCGAAGAGATGGAGCACCTGACCCAGGCGCTGATCGACCAGCGCGTCACCAGCCAGGGCGAGGCCCTGGAAGTGCTGATGCAGGCGATCCTGCAACTACCGGTGTACCTGGATCGCATCCAGAGCGCCCGCCGCGACCTGCCGATGGTCGTGCTGCCGCTGCTCAACGACCTGCGCACCGCCCGTGGCGAGAAGCTGCTGTCGGAAACCAGCCTGTTCGCCCCCGACCTCTCCCGCGGCGCCGCGGCGCTGCCGGTGGACGCCCTGGCGCGGCTGCGTACCGCCGAGTTCACCACGCTGCTGCGCAAGCTGCGGCAGATGCTGCAGGTCGCCCTGGTAGGCGTCATTCGCAACCAGGACCTGCCGACCAACCTGGGCTACATGGCGCGCGTTTTCGCCCGCCTGGAGTCCCTGTGCAAGGACGCGCCGCTGGGCCGCCTGTGGGTGATCGCCTCGGCGATCGTCGAAGGCCTGGCCAATGGCAGCATCGCCAACGGCACCTCCATGCGCAACCTGCTGCGCCAGGTGGACCGCGAGTTCAAGCGCCTGGTCGAGCAGGGCGCCGACGCGATGAACCAGCCGGCGCCGGATGAACTGATCAAGAACCTGCTGTTCTACGTGGCCAAGGCCTCCGACCAGTCGCCGCGCGTGCGTGCGGTGAAGGACGAGTACCGCCTGGATGACGCCCTGCCCGGTGCGGCAGTGGTCGACGAGGAGCGTGCCCGCCTGGCCGGCCCCGACCGCGACGCCATGCGTTCGGTGGTGGGCGCATTGTGCGAGGAGTTGGTACGGGTCAAGGACAGCCTCGACCTCTTCGTGCGCAGCGACCGCAGCGTGGTGGGCGAGCTGGAAAGCCTGCTGGCGCCGCTCAAGCAGATCGCCGACACCCTCGCGGTGCTGGGCTTCGGCCAGCCGCGCAAGGTCATCCTCGACCAGATCGATGTGGTCGGCGCCCTGGCGCGCGGCCAGCGCAAGCCGGACGATGCGACGCTGATGGACGTGGCCGGCGCGCTGCTCTACGTGGAAGCGACCCTGGCCGGCATGGTCGGCCCGAGCGAGCAGCCGGGCAGCGAGGAAAGCCGCCTGCCGACCACCGATGTCGAGCAGATCCACCAGGTGGTGATCAAGGAAGCGCGCAATGGCCTGGAGCTGGCCAAGGACGCGATCATCGAGTTCATCGCCTCGCAATGGAACCACCAGCACCTGGCCCGCGTGCCGGAGCTGCTGACGCAAGTGCGCGGCGGCCTGGCGATGATCTCCCAGGAACGTGCGGCGAAACTGCTGGAATCCTGCAATCGCTACATCCAGGAACAACTGCTGGTGCGCCAGGCCGTGCCGGACTGGCACAGCCTCGACACCCTCGCCGACGCCATGACCAGCGTCGAGTACTACCTGGAGCGCCTGTCCGAGGACCAGGGCACCCAGGGCGACCTGATTCTCGACGTGGCCGAGGAAAGCCTGGAAAGCCTGGGCTACTCCCTCAAGCCGCGCCCGTCGATCCTCGATGCCGTCGAGCCGCCGGCTCCGGCACCGCTGGACAATCCGCTGGATGAAATCGATGTGCTCGCCAGCGCGGCCCTGGCCGCCGACCTTGCCGCCGAGCCGGAGCTGCCGGAGGCGCCGAGCGCCCCGCTGGCGGCGCTGGGTGAGCCGGTGGAAGAACTACCCGACGCCACGGTAGACGATTTCAGCACCCTGGCACCGACGGAGGAACTGACCCTCGACGATCTCCAGGTCGAAGCGCCGACGTTCGAACCACCGCAACTCGATACCGAGCCAGTGGCCGATCTGGGCGCAGGGGTGCTGGACGAACCAGACGCCGCGCCGGAGGCCAGCCAGGAGGCGCCCGAGGCGCTGAACTGGGGCCAAAGCCTGCTGGATGAGCCGGCTGCCGCGCCAGTCGACCTTGCTGCGGATGCCCCGCTGGAGCCCCTGGCGCTGGATGCCCCGGCTCCGGAGCTGGGCGAACCGGCCTGGGAGCTGGACAACATCGTCGAACCCGTGGCCTCGGAAGATAACCTCTGGGAGTCGCTCGACCTGAGCGCCGAGCCCAACGAGCTTCCCGCCCAGCCCGAGCTGAGCGAAGCGCCGGCCAGGACCGACGAGGCGAGCGGTTCGCTTGAGCCTGTTGGCGATAGCACGCTCGCCGTCGAAGAGGACTGGCTGAGCAGTGACCCGAGCCAGCCGTCTGCGGATGCCATGGCACCGTTGGCGCTGGATGAGAGCTTCGGCGCCATCGAGCCGGCCCCGGCCGCGCCGATCGTCTCGGCGGACGAGCTGAGCTGGGATGTCGTCGAGCTGCCGGCCGCCGAACAGCCGCTGGTGAGCGACGACAACTGGACCCTCGGCGAGCTGTCCGAGACGCCCGCCCTGGCCGAAGGCGTCGACCTGAGTCTGGATGCGCCGCTGACCCTGGACGAACTCCCGGGCGCCACCGAGCCGACCCCGGTCGAGCCGACCACCCTGGCGGACGAGCTGAGCTGGGATGTTGTTGAGTTGCCGGCCGCCGAACAGCCGCTGGTGAGCGACGACAACTGGACCCTCGGCGAGCTGTCCGAGACTCCCGCCGTCGGCGAGGGCGTGGACCTGAGTCTGGATGCGCCGCTGACCCTGGACGAACTCCCGGGCACCCTGGAGTCGGTTCCGACCGCCTCCGCCGCCCCGGCGAACGAACTGAGCTGGGATGTCGAGCTGCCGACCACCGAGCAGCCGCTGGTCAGCGATGACAACTGGACCCTTGGCGAGCTGTCCGAGACACCCGCCCTGGCCGAAGGCGTCGACTTCAGCCTGGATGCGCCGCTGGCACTGGACGAGCTCCCTGCCGCCCTCGAGCCGACCCCGGCCGCGCCGATTGCCTCGGCGGATGAGCTGAGCTGGGATGTCGAACTGCCCACCGCCGAACAGCCGCTGGTCAGCGATGACAACTGGACCCTCGGCGAGCTGCCCGAGACGCCCGCCCTGGCCGACGGCATCGACTTCAGCCTGGATGCGCCGCTGGAGCTGGATGCCCTGGCCGCTGACAGCAGCGAGCCGCTCGCGCCGGTGAAAGACTGGAACGAACTGGATATCGCCGACCTCGACCTGCCGGAAGTCGAGCTGCCGAGCCCTCCGCCCGTGCTGGAGCCGGTCGCCGAGCCGGTGGCGAAGCCCATGTCCCTCGCCGAAGTGATGGCCGCACCCACCCAGGCCATCAACCCGCCGGCGCAGGACGTGCCGCCCAGCCTGCTGCCGCCACCGGCCGACGAAGAGCCGATGGACGAGGAGCTGCGCGAGGTCTTCATCGAAGAAGCCGGCGAGGTGCTGGAAACCATCGGCGAGCACCTGCCTGCCTGGCTGGCGAACGGCGACGAGCGCGATGCGCTGACCGAGGTCCGCCGCGCCTTCCACACCCTCAAGGGCAGTGGCCGCATGGTCCGCGCGCTGGTGATCGGCGAGCTGGCCTGGTCCATCGAAAACCTGCTCAACCGTGTGCTCGACCGCAGCATCTCCACCACCCCGGCCGTGCAGCAGGTGGTGCAGGACGTGGTTGCACTGATGCCGGAACTGGTCGAGGAGTTCGCCGCCAACGCCCAGCGCCAGCGCGACGATGTCGACCGCCTGGCCGCCACCGCGCATGCCCTGGCCAAGGGGCAGCCGGTCCCTCCGCCCGGCGGTGGACAGCCGCAGCCGGACGCTGCTGCCGAGGCCGCCATCGAGGAGGCGAGCGCGTCCGCCGCATCGAGCAGCGCGGAAGTCGAAGGTGAAAGCCTCGACCCGCAACTGCTGGAAATCTTCCGCAACGAGGCGGAAACCCATCTGGAGACCCTGGTCGGTTTCCTCGCCGATTGCGCGCAGCAGCTGCCGCAGCCGGTGACCGACGACCTGCAGCGCGCCCTGCATACCCTCAAGGGCAGCGCGCACATGGCCGGCATCCTGCCGATCGCCGAAATCGCCACGCCGCTCGAGCGGCTGATGAAAGAGTTCAAGACCAACCTGCTGCAGATCGACCTGCGCGAGGCTGAACTGCTGCACGGCGCCGAGCGTCTGTTCCGGGTCGGCCTGGACCAGCTGCTGGAAGGCCGCCCGCTGGCGCCCATCGACGGCAGCGCCGAACTGCTGGCGCGCATCGCCCAGGTCCACCAGGAACGCCTGGAGGCCGCCGAGGCCAAGCGCCGTGGCGAAAGCGGCGAGGGCAGCGATCCGAAGCTGATCGGTATGTTCCTCGCCGAGGGCATGGACATCCTGCTGGACGCCGAGGACCTGCTGCGGCGCTGGCGCGAACACCCGCAGGAGCGCCAGGAACTGGGCGCCCTGCACGACGAACTGGAAACCCTCAGCCGCGGCGCGCAGATGGCCGAGCTGCCGCAGATGGCCGAACTGGCCGATGCGCTGCTGGCGGTCTATGGCGCGGTACAGCAGGGTCGCCTGGATGTCGGCGATGCCTTCTTCAGTGCTGCCGAGGAGGCCCACGAAGCCTTGATCGGCATGATGGACCAGGTGGCCGCGGCCCTGCAGGTCAGCGCCCGCCCGGAACAGGTCGAGGCCCTGCGTCGCTTGCTGGAATCGCTGGCTGAGCCGGAGCAGGACTTCGTCGACCTGGAGAGCCTGACTGCTGATGACTTCCCGGCGGAGGACGAAGAGTTCCTCCTCGACACCCGCCCGGTGGCCGAGGAAGACCTGCCGGACGGCCTGACCTGGCCGCCGCGCAACGACAGCACCGAGCAGGCGCAGCCTGCCGATGACGACGAAGTCATCACCGCCGCCGACCCGCGTCCGTACGCCGCGCCGCAGCCTCCGCCGCAAGCGCTGGACGAGGAGATGGTCGCGATCTTCCTCGAAGAGGCGGTGGATATCCTGGATAACGCCGGCCAGGCCCTGGAGAAGTGGCTGCAGTCGCCCGAGGCCCTGGCGGCCCTGTCCAGCCTGCAGCGCGACCTGCACACCCTCAAGGGTGGCGCGCGCATGGCCGAGATCCGCGAGATCGGCGACCTGTCCCACGAACTCGAATCGCTCTACGAAGGGCTGCTGGACCATCGCTTCCAGCACAGCCCGGCGCTGGGCGGCCTGCTGCGCACCTGCCACGACCGTCTGGCGACCCAGCTCGACCAACTGCAGGCCGGGCAGGCGCTGACCGACCCGGCCGATCTGGTGCAGACCATCCGCACCTTTCGGCAGAACCCCGCCGCCGGCTTGAGCGCCTCGCTGGCCCAGGCACCGCTCGAGGTGGACGCCGAAGCGCAGCAGGAGCAGGAGATCGAACTGGAGCTTCCCGCCGAGCCTGAACTCGCCGCCGAAGCCGAGGAAACCCCGGCGACGCTGCCGGAGGTCGACCTGCAGTCCTTCCTCGACAAGGCCGAGGCGGATATCGCCGAAACGCCGCAGGACAGCGCGCCGGAACCGGTCGCCGCCGCCGGCTACGAGCTGGACGACGAACACGACCAGGAGCTGGTGGAAATCTTCCTCGAGGAAGGTTTCGATATCCTTGAAAGCTCCTCCGGCGCCTTGCAGCGTTGGATGGAAAACGTCGACAACAGCGTCGAACTGGAGGCTTTGCAGCGGGATCTGCATACCCTCAAGGGCGGCGCGCGGATGGCCGAGATCCGCCCCATCGGCGACCTCGCCCACGAACTGGAATTCCTCTACGAAGGCCTGTGCGGCGGGCGCCTGCGGGCCAGTCCCACGCTCTTTGAGCTGCTGCAGCGCTGTCACGACCGTCTCGCCGAGATGCTCGAAGCCGTCCAGGGGCACCGCCTGATTCCGGAGGGCGACTCGTTGATCGAGGCGATCCACCGATTTCGCGCAAGCCCCGACGAGCAACTGAGCATCCCCAGTAGCGTCAGCCTGCAAGCACTGAGCGCCGAGCCGGCCCTGCCGGAAGGTCCGGAAGCGGACATCCTCGATATCTTCCTCGAAGAGGCCGACGACCTCCTCGATGCCATGGAACAGGCCCTGGGTCGCTGGGACGCCGAGCGCGAAAACGGTGCACTGGACGAGCTGCTGCGCATCCTCCACACCCTCAAGGGCGGTGCGCGCCTGGCCGGCCAGAGCGGCCTGGGCGACCTGGCCCACGACCTTGAACAGCATCTGTCCGAGGCCCAGCAGCAGGGCGCGCCCTGGCCGGACAGCCTGCTGTTGGACGTGCAGTCCGGCTTCGAAGGGCTGCAGGCCGAAGTCGACCAGTTGCGCCAACACCTGGGCGAAACCGAGGCGACCGCTCCCGAGCCGGCGCCGCTGCCGACCGAAGTGCCGACTCCGCCGTCGCTGCCGAGCGTACTGCCCGAAGCCATCATGGCCGCCACCGTGCCGCAGCGCGTCGAGGCGCCGGTGGTGTTGCCGTTCGTCCGCCGCGCCCAGGAGGCTGCCCAGGAAGCGACCGCCCGCCGTGCGCCGCAGGAACTGGTGAAAGTCCCCGCGCAGCTGCTGGAAGGCCTGGTCAACCTCGCCGGTGAGACCTCCATCTTCCGCGGCCGCGTCGAGCAGCAGGTGAGCGACGTCGGTTCGACCCTGACGGAAATGGAAGCCACCATCGAGCGTGTGCGCGACCAGCTGCGCCGCCTCGATACC
Source organism: Pseudomonas macauensis (assembly GCF_047902425.1). NCBI lineage: Bacteria > Pseudomonadati > Pseudomonadota > Gammaproteobacteria > Pseudomonadales > Pseudomonadaceae > Pseudomonas > Pseudomonas macauensis. Next base: position 431,623 of record NZ_CP138377.1, read on the forward strand.
GAAACCCAGGCGCAGATCCTCTCGCGCCACCAGGCCGATGCCGAGCGCGCCGGCTACGAAGACTTCGACCCGCTGGAGATGGACCGCTACTCGCAGCTGCAGCAGCTCTCGCGCGCGCTGTTCGAGTCCGCCTCCGACTTGTTCGACCTGAAGGAAACCCTGGCCGCGAAGAACCGCGACGCCGAGACCCTGCTGCTGCAACAGGCGCGGGTCAACACCGAGCTGCAGGAAGGCCTGATGCGCACCCGCATGGTGCCGTTCGACCGCCTGGTGCCGCGCCTGCGCCGCATCGTCCGCCAGGTGGCGAACGAGCTGGGCAAGCAGGTCGAGTTCGTGGTCAGCAACGCCGAAGGCGAAATGGACCGTACTGTGCTCGAACGCATCGTCGCGCCGCTGGAGCACATGCTGCGCAACGCGGTGGACCATGGCATCGAGTCCGGCGAGGCGCGCCGCCTGGCCGGCAAGCCGGAAACCGGAACCATCCGCCTGACCCTGGGCCGCGAGGGCGGCGACATCCTCCTGACCCTGGGCGACGACGGCGGCGGCATTCGCCTCGACGCGGTGCGGCGCAAGGCCATCGAGCGCGGCCTGATGACCGAGGACAGCGACCTGACCGACCACGAGGTGCTGCAGTTCATCCTCGAAGCCGGCTTCAGTACCGCCGAGAAGATCACGCAGATCTCCGGCCGCGGCGTCGGCATGGACGTGGCCGCCTCCGAAGTGAAACAACTGGGCGGCTCCATCAGCATCCACTCGACGCTGGGCGAGGGCACGCACTTCAACATCCGCCTGCCGTTCACCGTGTCGGTGAACCGCGCGCTGATGGTGCTCTCCGGCGAGGACCTGTACGCCCTGCCGCTGAACACCATCGAAGGTATCGTGCGGGTTTCCCCCTACGAGCTGGAGGCGCTCTACGAGCAGGCCGCGGCCGAGGGCAGCGCTGCGCCGCGCTTCGAATACGCAGGCCAGGACTACGAACTGAAGTACCTGGGCGACCTGCTCAACAACGGCCAGCACCCGAAACTGGTGGGCCAGTCGCTGCCGCTGCCGGTGATCCTGGTGCGCTCGGCGGACCACGCCGTGGCGGTGCAGGTCGATGCCCTGGCGGGCTCCCGCGAAATCGTGGTGAAGGGCCTCGGCGCGCAGTTCGCCGGGGTCGCCGGCATCTCCGGCGCGACCATCCTCGGTGACGGCCGCGTGGTGGTGATTCTCGACCTGCTGGCGACTATCCGCGTGCGCCATGCCCACGCGCTGCAAGCCCAGCCGCGCCGCCAGCTGGCAGGCCCTGCGGCGGCGGAAGTCGAACACCAGCGCCCGACCCTGGTCATGGTGGTGGACGACTCGGTCACCGTGCGCAAGGTCACCAGCCGCCTGCTGGAACGCAACGGCATGAACGTGCTGACTGCCAAGGACGGGGTCGACGCCATCGCCCAGCTGCAGGATCACAAGCCCGACATCATGCTGCTGGACATCGAGATGCCGCGCATGGACGGCTTCGAGGTGGCGACCCTGGTGCGCCACGACGAGCAACTCAAGGACCTGCCGATCATCATGATCACCTCTCGGACCGGCGAGAAGCACCGCGATCGTGCCCTGGCCATCGGCGTCAACCAGTACCTGGGCAAGCCGTACCAGGAAACTGAACTGCTGGAGAGCATCCTGAGCCTGGTGAAGTCCCATGTCTGAGCAGAGCACGCCGCGTATCGCGGTCATCGCCGATACCTCCCTGCAACGCCACGTGCTGGCGCAGGCGCTTGCCGGCCACGGCTACCAGGTGGTGCTCAACGCCGACCCGGCGCGCCTGGACGGCGGGCAACTGGACGCCTGCGAGACCGACCTGTGGCTGGTGGACCTGGCCCAGCAGGAAGATTCGCCCCTGGTGGACAACCTGCTGGAGCAGTCGCGGATACCCGTGCTGTTCGGCGAGGGGCACGCGCCGGAGCGGCATTCCGAACATTACCCGCGCTGGGAACGGCGCCTGGTCTCCAAGCTACGCAAGCTGGTGGGCGACCCCAGCGCCGGTGTTGGCCGCAGTCTCGCGGCGCTGCTCGATGAAGCGCAGCGGCCCAGCCGCGTGGCGCTGCCCGATGACCTCGCCGCATCGCCGTTGAAAGCCGGCGAGCCGGCCGCGCAGGTCTGGCTGCTGGCGGCGTCGATGGGCGGCCCGGCGGCGGTGAAGGCCTTCCTCGATGCGCTGCCCGGCGCCCTGCCAGTCGGTTTTCTCTATGCCCAGCACATTGATCCGGCGTTCGAGGCCAACCTGCCGCAGGCAGTCGGCCGTCACAGCCAGTGGCATGTGAACACCGTGCGCGACGGCGATCCGGTGCGTTGCGGCGAAGTGGTGGTCGTGCCGATCAGCCAGGAGCTGGGGTTCGACGGCGAAGCGCGGATGCGCGTCCTCGATCGTGCCTGGCCGGAGCCCTACAGCCCGTCCGTCGACCAGATGATGCTCAACCTGGCCCAGCAGTACGGTGATCGCTGTGGCGTGATCGTCTTCAGCGGCATGTGCAGCGATGGCAGCGCGGCGGCGGCCTACGTGCGCCGGCAGGGCGCGGAAATCTGGACCCAGCGTGCCGACAGTTGCGCCTGTTCGAGCATGCCCGACAGCCTGCGCGAAGGGGGCTACAGCACGTTCTCGGGCGATCCGCGCGAGCTCGCGGCGACGCTGGTCAACCATCTGGCCGCCCAATGCGTGGCCGAACTAACGTGATAGCTGGAGTGGTGCGATGAGTGATCTTTCCGTGGTCAAGGAAGGTGGCCAGCCCGCCGTGGCGACCAACGCCGCGCCGGACAGCCTGACCGGCCTGCTGGTGCCGCTGGCCGACCGCAACCTGCTGCTGCCCAACGTGGCGGTGGCCGAACTGATCACCTACCGCGCGCCGCACCCGGTGGACGGCCTGCCGTCCTGGTACCTGGGGCAGGTGGCCTGGCGCGACCTGCGCCTGCCGCTGCTGTCCTTCGAGGCGGCGTCCGGCGGCCAGGCGCAAGTCAGCGCCGGTGCCCGGGTGCTCGTGCTCAACGCCCTTGGCGGGCGAGCCAACGTCAAGTTCCTCGCCCTGTTGGTGCAGGGCATTCCGCGTTCGCTGAAAGTCGGCGCCGACCTGCAGCGCGCCAATGTGCCGCTGGCGCGGCTGGAGCTGGATGCGGTGAACCTGGGCGACGAGCAGGCGCGCATTCCCGACCTGATCGCGCTGGAGCAGATGCTGGCCGATTCCGGCCTGATCTGACGCTCGCACCCCACATCCGCCTGCAAGTGAGCGCCTGATCCATGCTGACCCTGTTCTTTGCCGCGCTGCTGTTCGGCATTGTCTTCTGTCTGTCGCCCGGCGCCGTGCTGGCCGAAACCCTGCGGCGTGGCTTGAAGGGCGGATTCCGTCCGGCGCTGCTGGTGCAGTTCGGCTCGCTGATCGGCGATGCGGTGTGGGCGTTGATCGGGCTGACCGGCCTGGCGCTGCTGTTGGGCCACGAGACGCTGCGCCTGCCGCTGACCCTGGCCAGCGCGGCCTATCTGGCCTGGCTGGGCGTGCAGAGCCTGGCTGACGCCCGTCGCGTGGGCGTGGTGGAGGAGGGCGAGACTGGCGAGCACAACGCCGGCGCCTTCGCTTCCGGGGCCATGCTGTCGCTGTCGAACCCGAAGAACATCGTCTACTGGGGGGCGCTGGGTGGTGCGATGGCCGGTCTGGTGGACGGTGTGCCGACGCTGCAGGACTCGCTGGTGTTCTTCGCCGGTTTCATGACGGCTTCGGTGCTCTGCTGCTTCTTCTGCGCGGCACTGGTGGACTGGCTGCGGCGCAATGCTTCGCCGCGCTGGCACCGGGTTAGCCATGGGTTGTGCGGGGTGGTTCTGCTGGTGTTGGCGGGGTTGGCGTTGCGGGGGATCTGAATCGCCGGGGCTCAGTGCCGGGGCTGTTCGCGAGCAATCTCGCTCCTACCCAAAGCGCACCGTGCCAGCCGACTGCCTGTAGGAGCGAGCTTGCTCGCGAATCCGCCCAACGCAGATGCGTTTAGAAATCGCCCCAAAGCTGCTGTGCCACGCTCAGCGCAACCACCGGAGCGGTCTCGGTCCGCAGCACGCGCGGCCCCAGTCGCGCCGCATGGAATCCGGCCGACTTCGCCTGTTCCACCTCTGCATCGCTCAAGCCACCTTCCGGCCCGATCAGGAAAGCCAGGCTCTGCGGCGTGTCATGACTGGTCAGCGGCTCCGCCACCGGGTGCAGCACCAGCTTGAGCTGTGCCCCGCAGCTTTCCAGCCACTCCGCCAGGGTGACCGGCGCATTGAGCACCGGCAGCACTGAGCGGCCGCACTGTTCGCAGGCGCTGATCGCCACCTGGCGCCAATGGGCCATGCGCTTGTCGGCGCGTTCGTCCTTCAGGCGCACTTCGCAGCGTTCGCTGACGATCGGGGTGATCTCGCTGGCGCCCAGCTCGGTGGCCTTCTGGATCGCCCAGTCCATGCGCTCGCCACGGGACAGGCCCTGGCCCAGGTGCACGCGCAGCGGCGATTCGGGCTGGCCGTCGAATGCTTCACGCAGTTCCACGCGCACCGTCTTCTTGCCGACTTCGATCAGCTCGCCCAGGTATTCGCGGCCGGAACCGTCGAACAGTTGCACGGCGTCGCCCGCCGAATGGCGCAGCACGCGGCCGATGTAGTGGGCCTGGGCTTCGGGCAGCTCGTGCTGGCCGAGGGAGAGCGAGGCGTCGATGAAGAAGCGGGAGAGGCGCATGGCGGTATCGGTGCAGAAGGGGAAAGCGGCAAGCTTAAAGCTTTCGGCCTGCCGCTTGTAGCCGATCAGCCCGGATCGCGATGCCCGGGGAAGCGTTCGCTGACCGCCACGCTCACGCTGTCGCGGGTGGCGATGTCGATGCCTTCACTGGCGACTTCGGCGAGGAAGTCGATCTGTTCGGGGGTGATGATGTACGGCGGCAGGAAGTACACCACGCTGCCCAGCGGACGGAGCAGCGCACCGCGTTCCAGGCCGTGCTGGAAGACCTTGAGGCCGCGGCGTTCCTGCCAGGGGTAGGCGGTTTTCGTCGCCTTGTCCTGGACCATCTCGATGGCGAGGATCATGCCGGTCTGGCGGATTTCCGAGACATGCGGGTGGTCGGCCAGGTGCGCGGTGGCGCTGGCCATCTTCGCCGCCAGGGCCTTGTTGGCCTCGATGACGTTGTCCTGCTCGAAGATGTCCAGGGTCGCCAGGGCGGCGGCGCAGGCCAGCGGGTTGCCGGTGTAGGTGTGCGAGTGGAGGAAGGCGCGCAGGGTAGCGTAGTCGTCGTAGAACGCCTGGTAGACGTTCTCGGTGGTGAGCACGGCGCTCATTGCCAGGTAGCCGCCGGTCAGCGCCTTGGACAGCACCAGGAAGTCCGGGGTGATGCCGGCCTGCTCGCAGGCGAACATCGTCCCGGTACGGCCGAAGCCCACGGCGATCTCGTCGTGGATCAGGTGCACGCCGTAGCGGTCGCAGGCTTCGCGGAGCAGCTTGAGGTAGACCGGGTGGTACATGCGCATGCCGCCGGCGCCCTGCACCAGGGGCTCGACGATGACCGCCGCGACTTCCTTATGGTGCTGCTCCAGTGCCTGCTCCATCGCCGCGAACATCGTCCGCGAGTGCTCTTCCCAGCTCACGCCTTCCGGGCGCAGGTAGCAGTCGGGCGTCGGCACCTTGATGGTGTCCATCAGCAGCGACTTGTAGGTCTCGGTGAACAGCGCCACGTCGCCCACCGACATCGCCGCCACGGTCTCGCCGTGGTAGCTGTTGGTCAGGGTGATGAAGCGTTTCTTCTCCGGCTGGCCGAGGTTGTGCCAGTAGTGGTAGCTCATCTTCAGCGCCACCTCGATGCCGGCCGAGCCGCTGTCGGCGTAGAACACCCGGGACAGGCCCGCCGGGGCCAGACGCAGCAGGCGCTCGGACAGCTCGATCACGGGCTGGTGGCTGAAACCGGCGAGGATCACGTGCTCCAGCTGGTCCACCTGGTCCTTGATGCGCTGGTTGATGCGCGGGTTGGCGTGGCCGAAGACGTTGACCCACCAGGAGCTGACCGCATCCAGGTAGCGCTTGCCTTCGAAGTCCTCCAGCCAGATGCCTTCGCCGCGGCGGATCGGAATCACCGGCAGGCGTTCGTGGTCTTTCATCTGGGTGCAGGGGTGCCACAGCACCTGGAGATCACGCTGCATCCACTCGGCATTCAGGCCCATGGGGCTGCTCCTTATCTGGCTGGTCGTCTGACTGGCGGCTTGAGAGGGTCGGGCAAGCCTATGCAATGCGATTGAGATGAACAAGGACGGGTCCTACGACACATGCCGCAGGTTGCCGACCAAGACAGCTATTCGGCTTCCGGGCGCTCACGTATGCTTCGCGCCTTTGTACCAATTGGGGAAGCTTGGCGATGAAAATGGGATGGCTGCGCGCTGCCGCGTTGCTCGCTCTGGGGGTGTTCAGCGCGGTGGCGCTGGGCAAGGACAAACAGCCGACGGCCATCGTGGTCGGCGGTGGACTGGCGGGCCTGTCGGCGGCCTACGAGCTACAACAGGCCGGCTGGCAGGTCACCGTGCTGGAGGCCAAGCCACAGGTGGGTGGTCGTTCGGGCCTGGCCACCAGCGAGTGGATCGGCAATGCCAAGGTGCAGCCGACGCTCAACGGCTACCTGGATACCCTGAAGATCAAGGCCGTTCCGGCCCCCGAGTTCGTGCGTACGCCGAGCTACCTGATCGACGGCGTGTATTACTCCAGCAGCGACCTGAAGCAGAAGATGCCGGCCGTCGCCGCTGATCTGGAGCGCTTCGAGAAGTCCCTGGACGAGCTGGCCGCCTCCATCGAGGACCCGCTCAACCCACTGTCGAGCAAGACCCTGTTCGCGCTGGACCAGATGAACGCCGCGCGCTGGCTGGACAAGCTGAACCTGTCGCCGACCGCTCGCCTGCTGGTCAACCAGCGCATCCGCTCGCGCTATGACGAACCGTCGCGCCTGTCGCTGCTGTACCTCGCCCAGCAGGGCCGTGTGTACCGCAACGTCGACGACCGCGACCTGCGTGCCGCGCGTCTGCCGGGTGGCAGCCAGGTGCTGGCCCAGGGCTTCGTCAAGCAGCTCAAGACCATCAAGACCAACGCCAAGGTCACCTCGATCAGCCAGGACAAGGACGGCGTGACCGTCAAGGTCGGCCCCACCGGCTATAGCGCCGATTACCTGGTGCTGGCCGTGCCGCTGCGCGCGCTGGGCAACATCACCATGATCCCGAGCCTGAACGAGAAGCAGCAGGCGGCGCTCAAGGGCACCAACTACGGCTGGCGCGACCAGATCCTGATGAAGTTCAAGCGCCCGGTGTGGGACGACAAGTCGCGCCTGTCCGGTGAAATCTTCAGCGATCAGGGCCTGGGCATGATCTGGGTCGAGCCCGCCACCAAGGGCGGCGCCAACGTGCTGATCAACCTGTCCGGCGACAACGCCCGCGTGATGCAGGCCTTCGGCGACCGCCAGGTGCTGGAGCAGGTGCTGATCCGCATGAACAAGTACTACCCGAAGATGCGCGGCGCGTACGACGGCTATGAAATGCGCCGCTACAGCACCGACGTCGGTACCGGCGGCTCCTACCTGGCCTATGGCCCGGGCCAGATCAGCCGCTTCTGGCGCGTCTGGGAAACCCCGGTGTCCCGCGTGGCCTTCGCCGGCGAGCACACCGATGCCCTCTACCCGGGCACCCTGGAAGGCGCGCTGCGCAGCGGCAAGCGGGCCGCCAGCCAGGTCCGCGACCTGTATGCCGGCAAGACGCCGGTGCTGGAAGGCAAGATGGCCGTGGCCGACAGCAAGCCGGCCGCTGGCGAGGCTCCGGCCGCCAAGGGTGAGAAGAAGGGCATCCTGTCCTGGCTGCCGTTCTGATCGGAAGCGTCCTACACACAATGCCGGCGAAAGCCGGCATTGTTGTTCTGGGGCTCTGGTACGCCCGTTTCAGCGACGATCTATCTTGTGAATCGATGTTTCAAAGCAGGATTTTCCACTTTTATTCGATGGATTTGCCGTTAGTCTTGAACCTCCGTTTTTCAAGGATGTTGATCGATGCAATGGCGTAATTCCCCCTCCCGCTACGGACTGGTCAGCCTGTTCCTGCACTGGGGCAGTGCGCTGGTGGTCTTCGGCCTGTTCGGCCTGGGCCTGTGGATGCGCGAGCTGGACTACTACGACACCTGGTACCACCGCGCTCCGGAAATCCACAAAGGCATCGGCATCCTGCTGCTCATCGCGCTGGTTCTGCGCGTGCTCTGGCGTTTCGTCAGCCCGCCGCCGCCGGCCCCGGCCAGCCATGGCCGGAACACCCGGCTGGCGACCACGCTGGGCCACCTCGGCCTGTATGGCCTGTTGTTCACCGCAATGATCGCCGGCTACCTGATCTCCACCGCCGAAGGTAAGCCGATCAGTGTGTTCGGCTGGTTCGACGTGCCCGCCACCCTCAGCGGGCTGCCCGACCAGGCCGATGTAGCGGGCGTCATCCACCTGTACCTGGCCTGGGCACTGGTGGTGCTGGCCGTGCTGCACGCCCTGGCGGCCCTCAAACACCATTTCATCGATCGCGACGCCACGCTGACACGCATGCTCGGCCGCGCCGCGAAGTAAAAACCTCACTCACAGGGAGATTGTTCAATGCTGAAGAAGACCTTCGCCGCGCTGGCTCTGGGCACCGCTCTGCTCTCCGCCGGCCAGGCCATGGCCGCGGACTACAAGATCGACAAGGAAGGCCAGCACGCCTTCATCGAGTTCCGCATCAAGCACCTGGGCTACAGCTGGCTGTATGGCCGTTTCGACGACTTCGACGGTGCCTTCACCTTCGACGAGAAGAACCCGTCCGCCGACAAGGTCAAGGTGACCATCAACACCAACAGCGTGAACTCCAACCACGCCGAGCGTGACAAGCACCTGCGCAGCGCGGACTTCCTCAACGTTTCGAAGAACCCGACCGCGACCTTCGAGTCCACCGCCGTGAAGGCCGATGGCAAGAACGCCGAGATCACCGGCAACCTGACCCTGAATGGCGTGACCAAGCCGGTCACCATCAAGGCCGAGTTGGTTGGCCAGGGCGACGACCCTTGGGGCGGCTACCGTGCCGGCTTCATCGGCACCACCACCCTCAAGCTGAAGGACTTCAACATTCAGCGCGACCTCGGCCCGGCTTCCCAGGAAGTGGAGCTGACCCTGTCGGTCGAAGGGGTGCGTCAGTAAGACGCTCCAGTGCGAAAACGCCGGCAAATGCCGGCGTTTTCGTTTGTACACCTCACTCCGTGCGGCCTGGCAGGCACTCCTGGAGCAAGTGGGTGAGCAACTGTTGCTGGGCATCGTCCAGCGGCGCAAACAGAGCGTCATGGGTGCGTGCGAGGATGGCCTGGGTGCGGGACTCGACGGTCCGTCCGGCCTCGGTGAGGAACAGCTGGAAGCTGCGTTGGTCGCCGGGGTTGCGCTCGCGGCGGACCAGTCCGAGCGCTTCCATCTCGCGAATCTTGCGGGTGACCAGCGCCTTGTCGCGGCACAGCTTGCGGCCCAGGCTCTGTCCGGCATCGGCGGCGATCAGTTCGAGCAGGCGGATGTCCGGCGGCGCGAGGTCGATACCTTCGGCGTACAGCTGGTCCTGGATGCTTTCGCGCAGGTGGTCGAAGACCTTCATCAGGGCCTGCGGCAGCTCGGGATTCACGGTATGGGTCATCGGCGCGGTCACGGTAAAAGGAATGTAAATCCGGTTGATTGGATCAACCATTTTTCTTATTTTAGTTGATGTTATCAACTTTATGCTGTCAGGCGTCCGCCCTGCGGGAAACCTACTGCGAATTCGGCCAATAGCTAAATCGTTTCAGTAGTTTTCCCTCAGGGCTTTCGGACGTTTACAGACACTAATGAATGTAAGTATTTTTGCCAGCTTTTCCGGACCGGCAAGCCCAGCGCCACCCCGGATGCTTTGCTCACGAGGACAACGATATGCAACGAAAGCCAGCCATGCGCGCCCTGGTTCCGGCCCTGCTCGTCGCCATGGCCACCCTTGCCGGCTGTGACAAGAGCGCGGCTCCGCAGGAGCACCCGATCCCCGAAGTCGGGGTGGTGACCCTGCAGTCGCAGGAGGTGACCCTGAGCACCGAGCTGCCCGGCCGTACGACTGCCTATCGCATCGCCGAGGTTCGTCCGCAGGTGAACGGCATCATCCTCAAGCGCCTGTTCAAGGAAGGCAGTGACGTCAAGGAAGGCCAGCAGCTGTACCAGATCGACCCGGCCACCTACGAAGCGACCCTGCAGAGTGCCCAGGCGAACCTGGTATCCACCCAGCAGCAGGCTGAGCGCTACAAGGAGCTGGTGAAGGACGAGGCGGTGAGCAAGCAGCAGTACGCCGACGCCCAGGCCGCCTACCTGCAGGCCAAGGCCACGGTGGACAACGCCAAGATCAACGTGCGCTACACCAAGGTCTACTCGCCGATCTCCGGCCGCATCGGCCGCTCCTCGGTGACCGAGGGCGCGCTGGTGCAGAACGGCCAGGCCACCGCGATGGCCACCGTGCAGCAGCTGGACCCGATCTACGTCGACGTGACCCAGCCCACCACCGCGCTGATCCGCCTGCGCCGCGAGCTGGCCGCCGGACAGCTGGAGAAGGCCGGCGACAACGCCGCCAAGGTCAAGCTCTACCTGGAAGACGGCTCGGAGTACCCGCTGGAGGGCAAGCTGGAGTTCTCCGAAGTGTCGGTCGACCAGGGCACCGGCTCGGTCACCGTGCGTGCGATCTTCCCCAACCCGAACAAGGAGCTGCTGCCGGGCATGTTCGTCCACGCACAGCTGCAGGAAGGCGTGAAGAAGCAGGCCATCCTCGCTCCGCAGCAGGGCGTGACCCGCGATTTCCGTGGCCAGGCCACCGCGCTGGTGCTGGGTGAGGGCGACAAGGTCGAGCAGCGCACCCTCAAGGCCGAGCGCACCGTGGGCGCCTACTGGCTGGTCAGCGACGGCTTGAAGCCAGGCGACCGCCTGATCACCGAGGGTCTGCAATACGTCCAGCCGGGCGTCCAGGCCAAGGCCGTACCCGCGAAGAACGTGGCGCCCTCCGCCGGCGCCGCCGACAAGCCCGCCGCCGCACAGCCGGCCAAGCAGGGTTAATCAAGGGGATTCGTAATGTCGAAGTTTTTCATTGACCGGCCCATCTTTGCCTGGGTGATCGCCCTGGTGATCATGCTGGCGGGCGGTCTGTCGATCCTCAAGCTGCCGGTGAACCAGTATCCGGCCATCGCACCGCCGGCCATCGCCATCCAGGTCGCCTACCCCGGTGCCTCCGCCGAAACGGTGCAGGACACCGTGGTGCAGGTCATCGAGCAGCAGATGAACGGTCTCGACCATCTGCGCTACATCTCCTCGGAGTCCAACTCCGACGGCAGCATGACCATCACCGTGACCTTCGACCAGGGCACCAGCCCTGACATCGCCCAGGTCCAGGTGCAGAACAAGCTGCAGCTGGCCACGCCGCTCCTGCCGCAGGAAGTGCAGCAGCAGGGCATCCGCGTGACCAAGGCGGTGAAGAACTTCCTGATGGTGGTCGGCGTTGTCTCCACCGACGGCAGCATGACCAAGGAAGACCTGTCGAACTACATCGTCTCCAACATCCAGGACCCGCTGTCGCGGACCGCTGGTGTGGGCGACTTCCAGGTGTTCGGTTCGCAGTACGCCATGCGCATCTGGCTGGACCCGGCCAAGCTCAACAGCTTCCAGATGACCCCGGCCGACGTGAAGGCGGCGATCCAGGCGCAGAACGTGCAGATCTCCTCCGGCCAGTTGGGCGGCCTGCCCGCGCTCAAGGGGCAGCAGCTCAACGCCACCATCATCGGCAAGACCCGCCTGCAGAGCGCCGAGCAGTTCAAGGAAATCCTCCTCAAGGTCAACGCCGACGGCTCCCAGGTTCGCCTGAAGGACGTCGCCGACGTGGCCCTGGGTGGCCAGGACTACAGCATCAACGCCCAGTTCAACGGCAAACCGGCCTCGGGTATCGCGATCAAGCTGGCCACCGGCGCCAACGCGCTGGACACCGCCAAGGCGATCCGCTCCACCCTGAAGACCCTGGAGCCGTTCTTCCCGCAGGGCATGAAGATCGTCTACCCGTACGACACCACCCCGGTGGTCTCCGCCTCCATCCATGAGGTGGTCAAGACCCTGGGCGAAGCGATCCTGCTGGTGTTCCTGGTGATGTACCTGTTCCTGCAGAACTTCCGCGCCACGCTGATCCCGACGATCGCCGTGCCGGTGGTGCTGCTGGGCACCTTCGGCGTGCTCGCCGCCTTCGGCTTCTCGATCAACACCCTGACCATGTTCGGCATGGTGCTGGCGATCGGCCTGTTGGTGGACGACGCCATCGTCGTGGTGGAGAACGTCGAGCGGGTGATGGCCGAGGAAGGCCTGTCGCCCAAGGAAGCCGCGCGCAAGTCCATGGGACAGATCCAGGGCGCGCTGGTGGGTATCGCCCTGGTGCTCTCGGCGGTGTTCCTGCCGATGGCATTCTTCGGCGGTTCCACCGGGGTGATCTATCGGCAGTTCTCCATCACCATCGTCTCGGCCATGGCCCTGTCGGTGCTGGTGGCGCTGATCCTGACCCCGGCGCTCTGCGCCACCATGCTCAAGCCCATCGAGAAGGGCGACCATGGCGAGCACAAGCGGGGCTTCTTCGGCTGGTTCAACCGCATGTTCCTGTCCACCACCCACGGTTACGAGCGTGGCGTGGCGTCGATCCTCAAGCACCGCATCCCCTACCTGCTGATGTACGTGCTGATCCTCGGCGGCATGGTCTACCTGTTCACTCGCATCCCCACCGCGTTCCTCCCCGACGAGGACCAGGGCGTACTGTTCGCCCAGGTGCAGACCCCGGCCGGCTCGTCCGCCGAGCGCACCCAGGTGGTGGTGGACTCGATGCGCGAGTACCTGCTGGACAAGGAAAGCAGCTCGGTGGCCTCGGTGTTCACCGTGACCGGCTTCAACTTCGCCGGCCGTGGCCAGAGTTCGGGCATGGCGTTCATCATGCTCAAACCGTGGGAAGAGCGCCCGGGTGCGGAGAACAGCGTGTTCGCCCTGGCCCAGCGCGCCCAGCAGCACTTCTTCAGCTTCAAGGATGCGATGGTGTTCGCCTTCGCCCCGCCGGCGGTGCTCGAACTGGGTAACGCCGTGGGCTTCGACATCTTCCTCCAGGACCAGGCAGGCGTCGGTCACGACGTGCTGATGCAGGCGCGAAACCAGTTCCTGGGGCTCGCGGCGAAGCACCCGGCGCTGCAGCGCGTGCGTCCCAACGGCCTCAACGACGAGCCGCAGTACAAGCTGCTGATCGATGACGAGAAGGCCAGTGCGCTGGGCCTGTCGCTGGCCGACATCAACAGCACGCTGTCCATCGCCTGGGGCTCGAACTACGTCAACGACTTCATCGACCGTGGCCGGGTGAAGAAGGTCTACCTGCAGGGGCGCCCGAATGCGCGGATGAGCCCGGAAGACCTGGACAAGTGGTACGTGCGCAACGACAAGGGCGAGATGGTGCCGTTCAGCGCCTTCGCCACCGGCGAGTGGAGCTACGGCTCGCCCAAGCTTGCGCGCTACAACGGCGTGCCGGCCATGGAAATCCTCGGTGAGCCGGCTCCGGGCCGCAGTACCGGTGAGGCCATGGCGGCGGTCGAGGAGATCGTCCAGCAACTACCCAAGGGCGTTGGCTATGCCTGGACCGGCCTGTCCTACGAGGAACGGCTGTCCGGCTCCCAGGCCCCGGCGCTCTATGCCCTGTCGCTGATCGTGGTGTTCCTCTGTCTCGCGGCGCTGTATGAGAGCTGGTCGATTCCGTTCTCGGTGATGCTGGTGGTGCCGCTGGGTGTGATCGGTGCACTGCTGGCGACCTCCATGCGCGGCCTGTCCAACGACGTGTTCTTCCAGGTGGGCCTGTTGACCACCATCGGCCTGTCGGCGAAGAACGCGATCCTCATCGTGGAATTCGCCAAGGAGCTGCACGAGCGTGAGGGCAAGCGCATCGTCGATGCGGCCATCGAGGCGTGCCGGATGCGTCTGCGTCCGATCGTCATGACCTCCCTGGCGTTCATCCTCGGCGTGGTGCCGCTGGCGATTTCCTCTGGCGCCGGCTCCGGCAGCCAGCACGCGATTGGTACCGGTGTGATCGGCGGCATGGTCACCGCGACCGTCCTGGCGATCTTCTGGGTGCCGTTGTTCTACGTGGTGGTCAGTACCCTGTTCAAGGACGCAGCGTCCAAGGAACAGGACGCCACCGATAAGGGGCATTGATATGAGAAAGTCCTTCCTGTCCCTCGCTGTAGCGGCAGCCGTGCTTTCGGGCTGCTCGCTGATCCCCGACTACGAGCGCCCCGAGGCGCCCGTGGCCGCGGCCTATCCGCAGGGCGAAGCCTACGATGCGGCAAAACCGGCCAACGCTGGCGCCGACATCGGCTGGCGCGAGTTCTTCAAGGACCCGCAGCTGCAGCGACTGATCGAGGTGTCGCTGGAAAACAACCGTGACCTGCGCGTGGCCGCGCTGAACATCGAAGCCTACCGGGCGCAGTACCGCATCCAGCGGGCCGACCTGTTCCCGGCGGTGGATGCCGGTGTCAGTGGTTCGCGCCAGCACGTGCCGGGCAGGTTGTCGCAGACCGGCAGCTCGACGATCAGCAGCCAGTACGGCGCGACCCTGGGCGTCACCGCCTGGGAGATCGACCTGTTCGGCCGCCTGCGCGCCCTGCGCGACCAGGCGCTGGAACAGTACTTCGCCAGCGAGGAAGCGCGCCGCAGCACCCAGACCAGTCTGGTGGCCAACGTCGCCAACGCCTACCTGACGCTGCGCGCCGACCAGGCCCAGCTGGAGCTGGCCCGCAATACCCTGGCCACCTACCAGAAGAGCTACGACCTGACCAAGCGCAGCTACGAGGTGGGTGCCGCCTCGGCGCTGGACCTGAGCCAGTCGCAGACCTCGGTGGAGCGCGCCCGCGCGATCTCGATGCAGTACACGCGCCTGGTCGCCCAGGACCAGAACGCCCTGGTGCTGCTGCTCGGTTCCGGCCTGCCGGCCGACCTGCCTCAAGGCAGGGGCCTGGACGACGAACTGCTGGCCAGCGTACCGGCGGGGCTGCCTTCCGACCTGCTGCAGCGCCGTCCGGACATTCT
Source organism: Pseudomonas macauensis (assembly GCF_047902425.1). Taxonomy (NCBI): domain Bacteria; kingdom Pseudomonadati; phylum Pseudomonadota; class Gammaproteobacteria; order Pseudomonadales; family Pseudomonadaceae; genus Pseudomonas; species Pseudomonas macauensis. The sequence continues at coordinate 446,767 of NZ_CP138377.1, forward strand.
CCAGGCGGAGCACCAGCTCAAGGCCGCCAATGCCAATATCGGCGCGGCGCGCGCGGCGTTCTTCCCCAGCATCAGCCTGACTGCCAATGCCGGCAGTCTCAGCCCGGATCTCTCCGGTCTGTTCGACGCCGGTTCCGGCAGCTGGCTGTTCCAGCCGTCCATCAGCCTGCCGATCTTCAACGCCGGCGCCCTGCGCGCCAGCCTGGACCTGGCCAAGGTGCAGAAGGACATCAACGTGGCGCAGTACGAGAAAGCCATCCAGACGGCCTTCTCCGAGGTCGCCGACGGCCTCGCTGCCCGCGGCACCTTCGGCGAGCAGCTGCAGGCGCAGCGTGCGTTGGTGGAAGCCAGCGACCGCTACTACCGCCTGGCCGACAAGCGCTACCGCACCGGCGTGGACAACTACCTGACCCTGCTCGATGCACAGCGCTCGCTGTTCAGTGCCCAGCAGCAGCTGATCAGCGATCGCCTGAATCAGCTGACCAGCGAGGTCAACCTGTACAAGGCCCTCGGCGGCGGCTGGCAGGCGACGGCGGCGGAAGCCAAGCCGATCAAGGACGAGGCGCCCAAGGGCTGATCGCTCCCGGTTGGAAATGAAAACGCCGCCCTTCGGGGCGGCGTTTTTGTTTGTGCAGAAATGGCGGGCGCCGGGCGTCGGAGTTTGGTTCGCGAGCAGGCTCGCTCCTACAGGGGCCGGCCTCCGTGCTCTTCGTAGGAGCGAGCTTGCCCGCGAACCCGCCGGACTAGAGCATCGCGCTGCGCGTCGCCGGCTGGATATGGTTATCGGCCAGCCAATCCAGCGCGCACTCGCGCAAGCGTTCGGCCTGGTAGGCGTACCAGGCCTGCAGCAGCTCGGGGTAGCCCATCAGCACATGGCGGAAAGCCTTGAACGGCTTGCGCCCTTCGATGGCATTGGCCAGGGCGGAGTAGGCATGGGGATCGGGCACCTCGCGCAGGAAGTCGCGCATCAGCTCCAGCGACTGGCCGCTGCTCAGCGGCTCGATGGGCAGCAGGCGCTCCGGCTCGCGGTGCAGCAGTTCGGCCAGCTCCGGGTCGGGATCGTCTTCGGGAATCAGCAGCACCTGGCCACTGAAGAGGTCCAGGTAATGATCGATCCCCTGGGTATCGAGCGCGAAGGCCAGTTCGTCGAGGTCGATGGTCAGCGGGCGCATGGTCACTCTCCCAAAGTGGCGAGTCACTGATGCTACGCCATGCGGATGACAACTGTCCTGCCATTGCCGGTCGGCGCGGGAGCACCGACCGGTTCGGGTTCACAGACGGAAGCGTGCCACCTGCAGTTGCAACTCGTTGCCCAGGCGCGCCAGTTCGGTGCTGGAGCTGGCGGTCTGCTCGCTGGCGGCGGCGGACTGGTCGGCGATCTCGCGGACCTGCACCACGCTGCGGTTGATCTCCTCGGCCACGCTGCTCTGCTGTTCGGCGGCGGAGGCGATCTGCAGGTTCATGCCCTGGATGTCCGCCACGGTGCGGGCAATGGTGCTCAGTGCTTCGCCGGCACGGCGCGTCAGTTCCACCGAGCTGCCGGTCAGGCGACGGCTGCCGTCCATGCGCTGTGCTGCATCCTGTGCGCCGCGCTGCAGGCCGGCGATCAGGCCCTCGATCTCCTCGGTGGACTGCTGGGTGCGCCGGGCCAGGGCGCGCACTTCGTCGGCCACCACGGCGAAGCCACGCCCGGCCTCGCCGGCGCGAGCCGCTTCGATGGCGGCGTTGAGCGCCAGCAGGTTGGTCTGCTCGGCCACCGACTTGATCACGTCCAGTACGCTGCCGATCTTCTCGCTCTCCTTGCGCAGCGACTCCATGGCCTCGGCGGAGCGATCCACCTCGCTGGCCAGGCGGTCGATCTGCGCCACCGCATCCTGCACCACCTGGTCGCCCTGGCGGGCCTGCTGGTCGGCCTGCAGCGCGGCGGCGGAGGCCTGTTCGGCGTTGCGCGCGACTTCCTGCACGGTGGCGGCCATCTCGTGGATGGCGCTGGCCACCTGCTCGGTCTCCACCCGCTGGGCATTGACCCCGGCACGGGTCTGCTCGGTGACCGCCGAAAGCTCGTCGGCGGCCGTGGCCAGCTGGCCGACGCTGCCGCTGAGTTGGCCGATCAGTCGGGCCAGGTTCTCGCGCATGCGCAGCATGACGCGCTGCAACTGCCCCAGTTCGTCCGGGCGTTGCACGTTCAGGTCACGCGCCAGGCTCCGCGACAGGTCGCCTTCTGCAATGTACTCGGCCAGCTCCAGCGCCTCGTGCAGCGGGCGGACGATCTGCCGGTTAATGGCCCAGCCGGAGAGCAGGCCGAAAGCCAGGGCCAGCACGGCGATGAGGATCAACCGGGTCTTGGCGGCGGCGGTTTCCGCCGCGTTACGTTGCAGGGTGTCGTCGTACAGGCGGGTGCTGGCGCCGAGCATCGCCTGGCTGGCGGCGTCCAGGGCCTGACGCGCTTGCTGCGAGGCGCTGCCCCCAGCGCCGGTCAGGCCGTTGAAGGCCGTTTGATAGCCGGTCACGGTCTGGCGTACGGAATTCAGCTTGGCTGCATCGATGTCGCTGCCGCTCAGGCGCTGCTCGATCAGCGTCAGCATCTTCGTGCTCTGCTGCTCGACCCGCTCAGCCTGGGCGCGGTCGCCACCCAGTTCGAACTGCAGGCGGGCGAGGTTGGCCTGCTGGCTGAGATTGCCCAGCTCGGCGATGGTCGCCAGTTGCTCACCGCGTTGGGTCTGGTTGTCCAGGCTGCGCAGGCCGCCGAGCAGGACCAGCAGCGTGAGGAACAGGAGGATGCCGAATCCCACCACCAGCTTGAGGCTGACGTTCAGACGTCCCAGCTGGACTACTAACCAATCGTACATGTCGAAAGCTCCAGAAAGGCTTCGCCACGGGATCGACGGCCCGGGGCAGGGAGGATCGGGATGGGGCAGGTGAGGCGGATTTTCTCGGGGCGCATCTGTGTGCGCCAGAGAGTATCGGCGGCTATTTCGGAAACTAAAGGTCGGATATGGTCACGATATGTTCGTGGCGACGCCCGCATGCCCTACGAGAAGCCCCCCAGGAATGTAGGGCGTATAACGTTCGACGTTATACGCCGCCTGGCCTTGTCATCCGGCCATACGGACTTCGACCGGAAAGCAGTCACCGAGCGCTTCGAACCACCTCCATGCGCCAACCGACGATCACGGTGTATCGGCGTACAACCGCGAACGGTTGTACGCCCTACGGAAAGAGAAAGGCCCGCATTGCGCGGGCCTTCTTCAGCACGGCAGGAATCAGACGCGGAAGCGGCTGACCAGCATCTGCAGTTCGTTGCCCAGGCGCGCCAGCTCCATGCTGGAAGCGGCGGTTTCCTCGCTGGCGGCGGCGGTCTGCTCGGAGATGTCGCGCACGTTCATCACGCTGCGGTTGATCTCCTCGGCCACGGCGCTCTGCTGCTCGGAGGCGGCGGCAATCTGCTGGTTCATCGACTGGATGGTCGACACGGTGCGGGTGATGGCGTCCAGGCGCTCGCCGGCACGGCGGGTCAGGTCGACGGTGCTGACGGTCAGTTCGCGGCTGGTTTCCATCATCTGTACGGCCTGCTGGGTGCCGCTCTGCAGGCCGGCGATCAGCTCCTCGATTTCCTCGGTGGAGGACTGGGTGCGCTGCGCCAGGGCACGTACCTCGTCGGCCACCACGGCGAAACCACGGCCGGCGTCGCCAGCGCGTGCGGCTTCGATGGCGGCGTTGAGCGCCAGCAGGTTGGTCTGTTCGGCCACCGCCTTGATCACGTCCAGCACACTGCCGATCTTCTCGCTTTCGCGCTTGAGTTTGAGGACCGACTCGTTGGAGCGGTCGACCTCGCTGGCCAGGCGGTCCATCTGCCCCACGGCCTCGTTCACTGCACCTTCGCCGTCGCGGGCCTGGCGGTCGGCGGCGGAGGCGGCCTCGGAGGCCTCCTCGGCGTTGCGCGCGACTTCCTGCACGGTGGCGGCCATTTCGTTCATGGCGGTGGCGACCTGGTCGGTCTCGGTCTTCTGGTTGTTGACCCCGGCACTGGTCTGCTCGGTGACCGCGGAAAGCTCCTCGGCCGCGCTGGCGATCTGCGTCACGCCGTCGTGGATGCGGCCGATCAGCTCGCGCAGGGACAGGTTCATACGCTGCATGCTCTTCTGCAACTGGCCCAGCTCGTCGGAGCGACTGGTGTGGATGTCGCGAGAGAGATCGCCGTCGGCGATGCGTTCGGCGTGGCCCAGCACCTCGCGCAGCGGATTGACGATCTGCCCGGTGATGATCCAGGCGGCGATCAGGCCCAGCACCAGGGCGATCAGCGCGGAGAGGCCGAGCAGGGTCTTGGCCTGGGCGACGCCGGCATCGCGCTTGGCGGTTTCGCTGACGGTGAGTTCATTGCTGATCTTCTCGATCTGCACGCCAGCGTCGCGCATGCGATCACGGGCGGCCTGGCTGGCGTTGACCTCGGTGCGGTAGGTATCGAGTGCCGCGCGGTAGGCGGCCAGGGCATCGAGGGCGCTCTGGTAGTCGGCGGCCAGGTCGGCGGGAGCATGCTGCATGCCCGTTTGTACGGCCTGGGTGGCCTGCTGGAGGCCGTCGACGGCGGTATTTTCCAGCGCGGGATTGTCGACGCTGGTGTAGGCAAGCACCTGGAAGCGCGCTGCCATCACCTGGCGGCCCAGGCTGGCCAGTGTCTGCAGTTGCTGCAGGCTTTCGCTGCTGTCACTGGCGACCAGTTTCTGCTCGGCCTTCTCCAGGCCGCCGGTGATGAGCGCGGCATTGCGGATGAGGTTCTGCTTGGCGGCGTCACGGGCCGCGAAGGACTTCAGCAGTTCGTCATACAGCCGGCGGTACTCCGCGGACAGCTCATGCTGCTGGTCCAGCTTGCGGCGGTCCTGCGCTTCGCTGAACTTGTCGTAGAGGGCCTTGTGGCGCTGGTCCAGCTGGTCCAGGGCGTCGACCACCAGCTTGGCGTCTTCCGGCGCGCGGGTGGACTGGAACTTCAGGCGGGCGATGCGCAGGTCCTTGGCGCCGGCCACCAGCTCGGAAATCTCGCCGAGCTTGTCGCCACGGTTGATCACGTTGCCCAGGTTGATCCAGCCGGTGAGGGCGATCAGCAGGGTGAGCAACAGCACCAGGCCGAAGCCTGCGGCGAGTTTGAGTTTGACAGTCAGGTTGTTGAACCAGCGGAACATGGCGGTGGGGCTCCAGCGATGAACAGGGCCGGTACGCATGGCTGAGCGGGAGATGCGCAGAGTGGGAGCGACCGGTATTGCGGATATCGGCGCCTGCGCTCGGAACTGAAGCCTGTCGCGGTGTTTTTCTGACTGGTGGTTCACGCTGGACACCGCATGGTTGCTGGCCTGGAGCCAGCCTGGACTAGAACAGGCGTGCCAGGAGCGCGGTGACGGCGGTTTCGACGCGCAGGATGCGCTCGCCGAGCTGGACGGGGTTGAGCCCGGCTTCGCGGAGCTTTTCCACTTCGTAGGGAATCCAGCCACCCTCCGGGCCGATGGCCAGGGTGACGGGCTCGGCGAGGGCGCGCGGGCACTCGGGCCAGGGGCCAGGGTGGCCGATCAGGCCGAGGCTACCGGCGGCCAGGGCGGGCAGGCGGTCCTCGACGAAGGGCTTGAAGCGCTTCTCGATGATCACCTCCGGCAGCACGGTGTCGCGGGCTTGTTCCAGGCCGAGGATCAGTTGCTCGCGCACCGCCTCGGGTTCGAGGAAGGGGGTCTGCCAGAAGCTCTTTTCCACCCGGTAGCTGTTGAGCAGCACCAGGCGCGGCACGCCCATCGCGGCCACGGTCTGCAGCACGCGGCGGAGCATCTTCGGGCGGGGCAGGGCGAGCAGCAGGGTGAGCGGCAGCTTGGCCGGCGGCGCCTGGTCGAAACTGACCCGCAATTCGGCTTCGTTGGCGTCCAGGCGCAGCAGGCGGCCTTCGCCCATCAGGCCGCCGAGGCGGCCGACACGCAGGCTGTCGCCGCTTTCGGCACGGTGGACTTCCTGCATGTGGGTAAGGCGGCGGTCGCGCAGGATCACGCGATCCGCCGCGACGAAGTCGGCGTCGTCGAGCAGCAGCAGGTTCACGGACGGGTAGCCGGCGGCTGGTCGCCCTTGGACTCGTCTTCTTCCGTCTCCGGGCCGCGCTTGCGGATCAGGTGGCTGAACAGCACGCCGGCCTCGAACAGCATCCACATCGGCACCGCCAGCAGGGTCTGCGACAGCGGGTCCGGCGGGGTGAGGATCATGCCAACGACGAAGCAGCCGATGATCACGTAGGGGCGGATCTTCTTCAGGTAGGCCACGTCGACCACCCCGATCCACACCAGCAGCACGGTGGCCACCGGAATCTCGAAGGCCACGCCGAAGGCGAACAGCAGGGTGAGGAAGTCCAGGTAGCTGTTGATGTCGGTCATCGGCGTCACCCCTTCCGGGGCCTGGCCGAGGAAGAAGTGGAACATCAACGGGAACACCAGGAAGTAGGCGAAGGCCATGCCGGCATAGAACAGCACGATGCTGGAGGCCAGCAGCGGCAGGGCGACGCGCTTCTCGTGCTTGTACAGGCCCGGCGCGATGAAGCCCCAGACCTGGCCGAGGATCACTGGCATGGCCAGCAGCACGGCGACGATCATGGTCAGCTTCAGCGGCGCGAGGAAGGCCGACGCCGGGTCGATGGCGATCATCGTCGCGCCTTCGGGCAGGAAGCGCCGCAGCGGCTCGGAAGCCAGGGCGTAGATCTTCTGCGAGAAGTACAGCAGGCCGATGAAGATCACGAAGATCGCGATCACGCAACGCAGCAGGCGGGTGCGCAGCTCGGTCAGGTGCGAGACCAGGGGCATTTCCTGGTCGTTTTCGGGCTGGTCGGGTTTTTCGGCGCTCATGGGTTACGCGGCGTCTCGGACGAAGCGGGCGGCTGGCTCGCGGCGGTCGGTTGGCTGGCTTCCGGCGCTTGTGGCGCGGCGGCAGGCGCCGATTCCGGGGTGGCCGGCGGGACGATGCCCGCGCCCGGCAGGCTGTTCAGGCGGCTGTTGGGCGCGATGGTCGGCGCCGCGGGTGGCTCGATGGGCGCGCCCTGACCTTCGGGCTGGGCCGGCTGCTGCGGGTTGAAGGTTTCCCGAGCCTGGAATTGCAGGTCGGTCAGCGGCGCCATCAGCTTCTTGGCTTCCTGTTCCATCTGCAGGATGTGTTCGTTGTGCAGCTGACGGCGGATTTCGTCCGCACCCAGCTCACGCTCCACTTCCGTCTTGATGGCGTTGAAGCTGCGCTTGAGCCGGCCGATCCACAGCCCGGCGGTGCGCGCGGCACCGGGCAGGCGGTCAGGACCGAGCACCAGCAGGGCGACGAGGCCCACCAGCAGCAGTTCGCTGAAGCTGATACCGAACATGGTTTATCCCATCAGTCCTTGCGAGCCGGCTCTTCGACCTTCTGCGCCGTGGCGTCGATGGTGTGCGGTTGGTTCAGCGGCGGGGTGCCGGCAGCGGCGTTGGGGTCTTTCTTCTCGTCTTCCTCGGTATTCATCGCCTTGCGGAAGCCCTTGATGGCTTCGCCGACGTCCGAACCCAGGTTCTTCAGGCGCTTGGTGCCGAAGACCAGGACCACGACGATCAGGATGACGACCCAGTGTTTCCAGTCAAAGATGCCCATCTTGTTCTCCTTGAGGTAATCGGGTTCAGGCCGACGGTTGGCGGGCTGCCTTCTCGTCGTGCCCGGAAAGGCCGAAGCGGCGGTCCAGCTCGTCCAGTACCGCCTGTGGGTGCTGGCCGAGGGCGGCGAGCATGACCAGGGAGTGGAACCAGAGGTCGGCCGTTTCGTAGATCAGGTCCGTGCAGTCACCGCTTGCGGCGGCGTCCTTGGCGGCCAGGATGGTTTCCACCGACTCCTCGCCGACCTTTTCCAGAATCTTGTTCAGGCCCTTGTGGTACAGGCTGGCCACGTAGGAGCTGTCCGGTGCGGCATTCTTGCGCGCTTCGAGGACTTCCGCCAGACGGGCGAGGGTATCAGTGCTCATGGGGTTTTCCTGTACCTACGTGGGAGTAGATGGCATCCGGGTCCTTCAGGACCGGGTCGACGGTCTGCCAGGCGCCGTTCTCGAACACCCGGTAGAAGCAGCTTTCGCGACCGGTATGGCAGGCGATGCCGCCCAGTTGCTCGACCATCAGGATCACCACGTCGGCGTCGCAGTCCAGGCGCAGTTCGTGCAGCTTCTGCACGTGCCCGGAATCCTCGCCCTTGCGCCATAGCTTGCCGCGCGAGCGCGACCAGTAGATGGCGCGGTTTTCCGCCGCGGTCAGGGCCAGGGCCTCGCGGTTCATCCAGGCCATCATCAGCACGCGACCGGTGCGATGGTCCTGGGCGATCGCCGGCACCAGTCCATCGGCATTCCACTTGATTTCGTCCAGCCAGTCTTTCATCTCGGGTTCCGTACGGCGGGCACACGCGGTGCCCGGAGCCACTGTCTACAACGCTTAAGTGTGCCAGCCGGGGCGGCGACTGGCTATCGGCGCAGGATCAGATATAGACCGCCGGCCAGCATCGCCCAGGCCGGCCAGGCCGCGAGGCTGTGGGTGGCCAGGCCGGTTTCGGCGGCGCCGGCGACCAGCACCGCGCCAATCAGACGCGCCGGCCAGGCGCTGGCCATGCCTGCCTGGCCGTTGCCGTCGCGGGCTTCGTTCTGCGGTTCGCGGGACAGCCGTTCGAGCGTGTCGCGGGTCATCTGCGCGAGGTGCGGCAGCTGCTCAATGTGTTGCTGGGCGTTGCGCAGCAACTGGCCGGGGCTGACGCGGTCGCGCATCCAGCGTTCGAGGAAGGGCTGGGCGGTGGTCCACAGGTCCAGCTCCGGGTAGAGCTGGCGGCCCAGGCCTTCGATGTTCAGCAGGGTCTTCTGCAGCAGCACCAGCTGCGGCTGCACTTCCATGTTGAAGCGCCGCGCGGTCTGGAACAGGCGCAGCAGCACCTGGCCGAAGGAGATGTCCTTGAGCGGCTTCTCGAAGATTGGCTCGCACACGGTACGGATCGCCGCTTCGAAGTCGTTGACCTTGGTCTCGGCCGGTACCCAGCCCGAATCGATGTGCAACTGGGCGACCTTGCGGTAGTCGCGCTTGAAGAAGGCGATCAGGTTGCGCGCCAGGTAGTCCTGGTCCTCGTCGGTGAGGCTGCCGACGATGCCGCAGTCCACCGCAATGTACTGCGGGCTCCAGGGCGTACGGGTGCTGACGAAGATGTTGCCCGGGTGCATGTCGGCGTGGAAGAAGCTGTCGCGGAACACCTGGGTGAAGAAGATCTCCACGCCACGTTCGGCCAGCGCCTTGAAGTCGGTGCGCTGGTCGCGCAGGGTGTCCAGGTCGGTGACCGGGATGCCGTAGATGCGCTCCATCACCAGCACCTTGGGGCGGCACCAGTCCCAGTAGACCTGGGGTACGTAGAGCAGCGGCGAGCCGTCGAAATTGCGCCGCAGCTGCGAGGCGTTGGCGGCTTCGCGCAGCAGGTCGAGCTCGTCGTAGATGGTCTTCTCGTAGTCGCTGACCACTTCCGCCGGGTGCAGGCGGCGGGCGTCGGCGGAGATGCGTTCGGCGGTGCGGGCGAGGATGTGCAGCCAGGCGATGTCGGAGCGGATCACCGGCTCCAGGTTCGGGCGGATCACCTTCACCACCACTTCTTCGCCGCTCTTGAGCTGCGCGGCATGGACCTGGGCCACCGAGGCCGACGCCAGCGGTTCGCGCTCGAAGCGCGAGAACACCTGCTCGATCTTCGCCCCCAACTGCTCCTCGATGCGCGCCACGGCGAGCTCGGGCGGGAAGGGCGGAACCTTGTCCTGCAGGCGCGCCAGCTCGTTGGCGATGTCGTCCGGCAGCAGGTCGCGGCGGGTGGAGAGGATCTGGCCGAACTTGATGAAGATCGGCCCGAGGTCTTCCAGGGTCAGGCGCAGGCGCTCGCCGCGCGTGAGCTGCAAGGGTTTGCGCGGCAGCCAGCGCCACGGCAGCAGTCCGCCGACCAGTCGCAGCCACCAGGGCAGGAAGGGCAGTTCGAGGACCATGTCGTCGAGTCGGTAGCGGATCGCCACGCGCTGGATGCGCAGCAGGCGGCGGAAGGCGAGCAGCTTCATGCGTCGGGCTTGATCTTCTGGGTCAGGCGGGTAATCCGCGCGTCGAGGCGGTCGAGGGATATCTTCAACTGGTCCAGCTCTTCGAAGCGGGCTTCGGCTTCATGCTGGCCGACCAGGGTACGGCTTTCTTCGGCCAGGTAGTCGGCCAGGCTCAGGCGCAGGCTTTCCAGGCTGTCGCCGGCCCAGGCCATGCCGCCGCGCAGGCGCGCGCCGAGCAGGTGCGCGGGCACCGGGCCGAGCCAGCGGGAGACTTCGTATTCCCAGTCCAGCTCCAGGCTCTGCAGGATGTCGGCAATCTCCAGCAGCATGGCGCTGTCGCCGCTCATCTCGACTTCCGGGCTGTGCAACACGCGGGTCTTGTCCCGCGCCAGGGCCAGTTGCAGCAGGCTGCCGGCTGGTGCGCGCAGGGTGCAGTCGACTTCGGCCTCAAAGTGCGCGGCCAGGTGCAGACCGTCGGCGTCGGGGAGGATGAATAGCCTGAGCGCGGGCGCCTGGCAGTCCACCTCCAGCACTTCGCCGGCCAGTCGGCCCAGGCGCTGCAGCGCCACGCCGTCCAGCCGCAGGACGCGGTTCAGGGTGGCTTCGGCGCTGGCCAGCACGGCCTGGGTCAGCAGGGTCATCAGGGCTTGATGCCGCGATGCAGGGCGACGATACCGCCGGTCATGTTGTGGTAGGTGACGCGGTCGAAGCCGGCTTCCACCATCATCGACTTCAGGGTTTCCTGGTCCGGGTGCATGCGGATCGACTCGGCGAGGTAGCGATAGCTTTCCGAATCGTTGGTGACCAGCTTGCCCATCAGCGGCAGGAGGGTGAAGGAGTAAGCGTCATAGGCCTTGGACAGCAGGCTGCTGGTGGGCTTGGAGAATTCCAGTACCAGCAGGCGGCCGCCCGGCTTGAGCACGCGCAGCATGGAGCGGATGGCTTCGTCCTTGTGGGTGACGTTGCGCAGGCCGAAGGCGATGGTCACCGCGTCGAAATGGTTGTCCGGGAAGGGCAGCTTCTCGGCATCGGCCTGGACGAAGCTGACGTTGCCGGCAACGCCGCTGTCGAGCAGCTTGTCGCGGCCGACCTTGAGCATCGAGGCGTTGATGTCGGCCAGCACCACTTCGCCGGTCGGGCCGACCAGGCGGGAGAACTGGCGGGTCAGGTCACCGGTGCCACCGGCGATGTCCAGCACCCGGTTGCCGGCGCGCACGCCCGACAGCTCGATGGTGAAGCGCTTCCACAGACGGTGGACGCCACCGGACATCAGGTCGTTCATCAGGTCGTACTTGGCCGCCACCGAGTGGAAGACCTCGGCGACCTTCTCGGCCTTCTCGCTCTCGCGCACGGTCTTGTAGCCGAAGTGCGTGGTGGGATCGGCGCTGTCCTGGCCGGCTTGGGGCTTGCGCGGTTCGCTCATGGCATTTCTACCCTGGAAGTCAGTGGCGGGCATTCTAACAGGAAGCACGGAAAACGCCGCCCCGCTCGCAGCCCGGGCGGGGTGCGGCGATACGGCGCGGCGCGTATGATCGCGGAGTCAGTCAGTCACGGAGTCCCAGCATGTCCCGTATCCACGTCGAACGTCCCCATTCCCTCGGCCGCGAGGCCGCCCGCGCCAAGGCAGAGAAGCTTGCCGACAAGCTCACCCGCGAGCACGGCGTGAGCAGCGAGTGGCAGGGCGACACCCTGGTGATCAAGCGCAGCGGCGTGGACGGGCGCATCGAGGTGGGCGAGGACAAGATCGCGGTGGACGTGAAGCTGGGCCTGATGCTCTCGGCCATGAGCGGCCTGCTCAAGGGCGAGATCGAGCGCGCGCTGGACAAAGCGTTGGCGTGATTCTCTGCGGCCCCGTTCCCCACGGGGCCATGCCGTTTTGCGGACGGCGCCGGCGCTCCCGCGAACGCTGGTATGTGTTTTCTAATTTTCCCCGATACCTTGGCTCACAGTCCCGCCTTTCGCGGGCAGCTATTCGACATCATCGAATCTGAATCCTGTGAGGTGCCACCATGGCCAAGGCTGTCAGCAAGAAGAAAGTCGCAGAACTCGAATCCTCCCTCTACTCCGACGCCAAGCACTACGCGCGGCAGATCTGGCTCGCGGGCCTGGGCACCTACGCCAAGGTCGGCCACGAAGGCAGCGAGTACTTCAAGGAACTGGTCAAGTCCGGCGAGTCGGTGGAGAAGAAGGGCCGCGAGCTGGTCACCACCCAGATCGATGCCGCCAATGACAGCGTCAAGGGCCGCCTGCACGGCGTGAAGGCCAAGTTCAACCTGGACAAGATCGAAGAGGCTTTCGACGTCCGCGTCGCTGCCGCTCTCAATCGCATCGGAATTCCCTCCAGGCGTGATGTAGCGGCGCTCTCTGCTAAGCTGGATTCGCTGAGCGAAGCGCTCGAGCGTGTCGCGAGAACTCAATAAGGAGAGCAGGATGGCTGGCAAAAAAACTACCGATAAAGAGTCCAGTTGGATCGGCGAGATCGAGAAGTACTCGCGGCAGATCTGGCTGGCCGGCTTGGGGGCCTACTCGAAGGTCAGCAAGGACGGCAGCAAGTTGTTCGAGACCCTGGTCAAGGACGGCGAGAAGGCTGAAAAGGAAGCCAAGACCGAAGTGGACAAATCCGTTGGCGCGGTGAAGTCTTCCGCGCGTTCGGCCAAGTCCAAGGTCGAGGCAGTCAAGGGCAAGGCGATCGACAAGTGGGGCGAGCTGGAGGAAGCGTTCGACAAGCGTCTGAACAGCGCGATTTCCCGCCTGGGCGTGCCGAGCCGCAATGAGGTGAAGGATCTGCACAGCAAGGTCGAGAGCCTGACCAAGCAGATCGAGAAGCTCACGGGCGTCAGTGTGAAGCCCGCCGCGAAACCGGCTGCCAAGGCTGCCGCCAAGCCTGCAACCAAGGCCGCTGCCAAACCCGCCGCGAAAGCCGCAGCCAAGCCGGCCGCGAAACCCGCTGCGAAGACCGCTGCTGCCAAACCTGCTGCCAAGCCTGCGGCGAAACCGGCCGCCAAGCCGGCTGCTAAAGCTGCTGCGAAGCCTGCTGCCAAGGCTGCCGCCAAACCGGCTGCGAAGCCGGCGGCCAAGCCCGCTGCAAAACCGGTCGCCAAGGCTGCTGCCAAGCCCGCTGCGGCGAAGCCTGCCGCTGCGAAACCGGCTGCCGCGAAGAAGCCGGCGGTGAAGAAAGCCGCTGCGCCCAAGCCTGCTGTTGCCAAGCCTGCTGCCGCCAAGCCGGCGACTCCGGCCGCCACTCCGGCACCGGCGGCGCCTGCCGCTGCTCCGTCCGTGACGCCCGCTGCCGCTCCGGTGACGCCGCCGACCCAGGCCTGATAAGCCTGTCGCCGTACCCACGCCCGGCCCCGTGCCGGGCGTTTTCATTTCAGCGTTCCAGGTAGCGCTCGGCCAGGCGCTCGGCGAACAGCCGCGACTCTTCCCGCAGGTGCGGAGCCACCAGCATCATCACCTGGTAGACCACATGGCGCACGTCGCCCGGGTGGCCGAGGATGCGCTGGTAATCGAGGGAGAACAGCAGGGTCAGGGTGATCTGCTCGACCAGTTGTCCGAGGGATTCGGTATCGCTGCGCAGTTCGCCGCGGGCCTTGAGCTGCGCCAGCAGGGTCGCCAGGGTGCGCTTGAGTCCGTTGAGCCAGCTGCGCATGCCGCGCGCCAGCTTAGGCAGGCGCCCGGCGAGGTTGGAGAGGTCCTGGAACAGGAAGCGGTAGTGCGCCAGCCGCTCGACGATCAGGTGCAGGAACAGCCAATAGTCCTCGGCGCCCAGGCGGACGTCTTCCGGTGGGTCCAGCAGCGGCGCCAGCTCGTCCTGGAAGCGCTCGAACAGCGCCAGCACCAGCGGCTCCTTGCCGTGGAAGTGGTAGTAGAGGTTGCCGGGACTGATGCCCAGCTCGGTGGCGATCTCCAGGGTGGAGACATTGGGTTCGCCCCGCTCGTTGAACAGCAGCAGAGCACACTCGAGGATCCGGTCGCGCGTTTTCATCCGTGTTCTGGTTCTGGCCGCAGTGGGGCCGACGATAGCTTCAGGGGAGGGTGGCTGCCAATCGGCCGATTTCAAACTTCCGCATGGTGCTGCCTAGGCACGCCGCATGGGCGCGAATCGCGGGCATGGCCCGCTCCCGCAACTACAGGGGAACTCCTTCGTAGGATGGCGTGGCGCGAAGCGATACCCATCAGTGGTGCATGCCCGTGACTCGATGGGTATCGCTTCGCGCCACGCCATCCTACAGATGCCTCTCACCGTGCCAGCTGCAGGTGCGGAGGGAACAACCCGCAACGGGTTGTCCGCTCAACGCACGTGCACGTAGGTGCCCGGCGCATCTTCCTTCGCCGGGTACTCGGCGTTGCCCAGCTCGAAACTCACCGGTCGGCGCTCGCCGGAACGCTGCTGTATCCATTCCAGCCACAGCGGCCACCAGCTGCCTTCGTGGCGCTGGGTGTCGTAGTACCAGGCGCGCGGGTCGGAGCTGAGCTTGCCGTTGTCGAAGTAGCAGGCCTTGGGGTTGCCCGGCGGGTTGAGGATGCTCTGGATGTGCCCGCTGTTGGACAGGATGAAGCGGCTCTCGCCGCCCAGCAGCAGGGCCGAGCGATAGACCGCGTCCCAGGGCGTGATGTGATCGGTGATGCCGGCGACGTGGAAGTTGTCCACCGCGACCTTCTTCAGGTCGATGGCCGTGCCGTTGACTTCCATCGCTCCCGGCCGGGCCAGCGGGTTGTGCTTGAAGAAGTCGAGGAAGTCGCCGTGCAGCGCGGCCGGCAGGCGGGTGTTGTCGTTGTTCCAGTAGAGGATGTCGAAGGCCGGCGGCTCCTTGCCCAGCAGGTAGTTGTTCACCCAGTAATTCCAGATCAGGTCATTGGGCCGCATCCAGGCGAACACCTTGGCCATGTCGCGGCCGTCCAGCACGCCCTGCTGGTAGGAGCGGCGCTTGCTGCTTTCCAGGGTCTGCTCGTCGGCGAACAGTGCGGCGGGGGTTTCCACCTGGCTGTCGAGCAGGCTCACCAGGTAGGTGGCGCTGGCGATCTTGCGCAGCTGCCGGCGCGCCTGCAGATGCCCCTGCAGCGCAGCGATGGTCAGACCGCCGGAGCAGGCGCCCATCAGGTTGACGCTGCGGCTGCCGGTGATCGAACGGCAGGCTTCGATGGCCTCGTCCAGCGCGCTGACGTAGGTCGACAGGCCCCACTCGCGGTGGCGCGCATCGGGGTTGCGCCAGCTGACCATGAAGACCTGCAGATTGTTCTTCAGGGCGTACTGGACGAAGCTCTTCTCCGTCGTCAGGTCGAAGATGTAGTACTTGTTGATCTGCGGCGGCACGATCATCAGGGGCTTGGCGTGCAGGTGCTCGCCCATCGGCTTGTACTGGATCAGCTCCAGCACTTCATTGCGGAACACCACGGCGCCGGGCGTGGTGGCGACGTTATGGCCGATCTCGAAGGCGTTGCGGTTGACCTGGCTGGGCATGCCGCCGTTGTGCATCAGGTCGTCGAGCAGGTGCTGCGCACCCTTGAGCAGGCTCTGGCCGCCGGTGTTGAACAGTTCCTTCACCGCCAGCGGGTTGAGCAGGGTGTTCGACGGCGAGGCGGCATCGGACAGGATCGACAGCAGAAAGCGCGCGCGGGCGCGGTCGTCGCTGTCCAGGTCGCTCTCGTCGATCCATGCCAGCAACTGCTTCTGCCAGGCCAGGTAGGCCTGCACGGTGCGCCGGTAGATCGGGTTGAGGCGCCAGGACGGGTCCTGGAAGCGCGCGTCCTGCGGATTGGGTTGCAGCGGCGAGTCGCCGATCAGCACCCGGCCCATCTGCTTGCCGAAGGCTGCCAGGTGCCGCGCCGAGTGGATCGGCTGGCGCACCCCCTGCACAGCGAGCAGGCGCAGGGTGGACAGCAGGTCCTTGCCGCGCAGGCCGACGATGGCGCTCTGCGCATTCATGAACTCGGTGGGGACGGGGACGTTACCCGGCTCAGCTTTCTCTCGCATGAATTGCACTCCGAAAATGGGCCGACCTGATAATGGCAAAGCAAGGCCTGTACCGGAGTCAGGGAGACCCCATCGCAGGCGGCTGCCGCCGGTTCGAGGGATGCACGGGTATCGACGCAAGAGGAAAAACTGCTCGAAAACAGAGCAGCGGATCAGCAGTCGGGCAGCAGTCGGCCTCCTTTTGGGGCGACCCGGAGCTGCTGTCCCGAATCAGGCGCTACGTGTCGATACCCGCGAACACGCCTGTTTGTTGTTAGTAACTGCGAAACGATTGGTCAAGGCAGGGTGCCTGCCGGCCATGACGAAGCCATGACACCTAGCTGGCCTTTGGCGTGAACGGTCGCGGGTGGATGATTGCGCGCTGCCGCTCCTCCTGGAGGAACTTCATGATGATCGGCGCCACGGTCTCGGCGCGGGTCACCAGGAACAGGTGGCCGTCGTCGATCACGTGCAGCTCGGCGTTGGGGATGCGCCAGGCGATCAGGCGCATGTTGATCAGCGGGATGATCGGGTCGTCATCGCCAGCCAGGACCAGTGTCGGCTGGCGGATCTTGTGCAGCCAGTGGATGCTGGTCCAGCCAAGGCCCGCGAAGAGCTGCCAGTAGTAGCCCATCTTGCCCGAGGAGCGCGCCTTGCTGGCGAACGCCAGGGCCAGCTTGGGATCGCGGCGGAAGGCGCCGCCATAGATGTCCGGGGCGATATGTATGCCGTAGGACGGCTGGATATAGCGGCGTGGACTGGCCATGCGCCAGAGCACCTTGGGCTTGCCGGGCACCATCACCGCGCCGGCGGCGGTGGCGGCGAGGATCAGCTTCTTGCAGCGCTCGGGGTAGTCATGGGCGAACTGCTGCGCCAGCGCGCCGCCCCAGGACACGCCGATGGCCGTCACCTGGCCGTAGTCCAGGTAGTCGAGCATCCGCGCGGCCAGCTTGGCCAGGCCGGGGAAGCGGTACGGCGTGTTGGGCGTGGACGAGCCGCCGACGCCGGGGACGTCGAAGGCGATCACCTCCAGGTCCGGGTCCAGCGCGGCAACGAAGGGAAATACCAGTTCCAGGTTGGCGCCGATGCCGTTGAAGATCAGCAGCGGCGTCATGTGCTCCTTGCCCGGCCGCACGGCGGTGCGGATGGTCTGCCCGTCGAGTTCGATGGTGCGGAACTCGAAGGGCTGGGCAGCCGGCGCCTTGTCCGGCAACACCTCCGGGCTGCTGCGCCGGGTTTTGGCGCGGCGGGGCCCGGCGACCACTTCGGTGGTCGCTGTCGGTTGCGGGGAGGCGTCGTCCAGGGCGGCGTCGACGGGCGGGACAGGTTCTGTCTTCATCGTTCGTGTACGTAGGTTCCGGGGGCGGCTTCGGCGGCCGGGTGGGCCTTGCTGCCCAGTGCGGTAGGCGCCTTGCGGGTCTTGCCCGAGCGCTCGGCCAGCCAGTTCTGCCAGTGCAGCCACCAGGAGTCGGCGTGCTTGCTGGCGTTTTCCTGCCAGGTCTTCGGATCGGTGGAAAGCTCCGGTCCGGTCATGAAGCGTGCCTTGGGGTTGCCCGGCGGGTTGAGGATGCTCTGGATGTGCCCGCTGTTGGACAGGATGAATTCACACTTGCCACCCAGCAGCCGCGCGGAGCGGTAGCAGGCTTCCCAGGGCGTGATGTGGTCGGACAGGCCGGCCACGCAGTAGAAATCGCAGGTGACCTGCTTGAGGTCGATTGGCGTGCCGGACACTTCCAGGGCGCCTGCGCGGGTCAGCGGGTTGGTCTTGAACATCTCCACCAGCTCGCCGTGCAGCGCGGCTGGCAGGCGGGTGGTGTCGTTGTTCCAGAACAGGATGTCGAAGGCCGGTGGCTCGTTGCCCAGCAGGTAGTTGTTGACCCAGTAGTTCCAGATCAGGTCGTTGGGGCGCATCCAGGCGAACACCTTGGCCATGTCCTTGCCTTCCAGCACGCCGGACTGGTACGAGCGGCGCTTGGCGGCTTCCAGGGTTTTCTCGTCGGCGAACAGCGCGACCTGGGTGTTCAGCTCGAAGTCGAGCACGCTGACCATCTGGGTGAAGGCGTGCACCTTGTCCTCGCCCAGGGCCGCGTAGTGGCCCAGCAGCGTCACGGTGGTGATGCCGCCGGAGCAGGCGCCGAGCATGTTCAGGTCCTTGCTGCCGGTGATGGCCAGGACCACGTCGATGGCTTCCTTGAGCGCCTCGATGTAGGTGGTCAGGCCCCACTCGCGCTGCGCCTTGGTCGGGTTGCGCCAGCTGACGATGAAGGTCTGCACGCTGTTGCGCAGGCAGAAGCGCGCCAGGCTCTTCTCCGGCGACAGGTCGAAGACGTAGAACTTGTTGATCTGCGGCGGCACCACCAGCAGCGGGCGCTCGTGCACGCTCTCGGTGATCGGCTTGTACTGGATCAGTTCCAGTACGTCGTTGCGGAACACCACTGCGCCTTCGGTCAGGGCCAGGTTCTTGCCGACCTCGAAGGCTTCCATGTTCACCTGGCTGGGCATGCCGCCGTTGTTCACCAGGTCCTTGGCCAGGTGGGTGAGGCCGTCGAGCAGGCTCTTGCCGCCGGTCTCGAAGAAGCGTTTGACCGCCGCCGGGTTGGACAGCGTGTTGGTCGGCGCCATGGCCTCGGTCATCAGGTTGATGACGAACTGGCCGCGGCTGATGTCCTGGGCCGACAGGTCGCTGTCGCCGATCCATGAATGCAGTTCCTTGCGCCAGGCCAGGTAGGTCTGCAGGTAGCGGCGGTAGAGCGGGTTCTGGCTCCAGGCCGGGTCGTTGAAGCGACGATCATCGTCGGCCGGCTTGAGTTCGGACTTGCCAAGCAGCACGTTCTTCAGCTCTAGGCCGAAATGGGTCACGTGCTTGGCACTGTGGAAGGGCTGCTTGATCGCTTGCAGCAGCACCATGCGGGCAGACGTAAGCAGGTCCTTGCCGCGAATGCCGATCACCGGGTTGAGGTTGAGTGTGTTTTCCGCGGCTTGCTGAGGCAGATCGTTGTTCTTCTTCTGGGTCATCGGCGACGCTCCATTGTCCTGAGACGAATACTGGCGAGGCTCATCTGGAGTGACGCGGCCAAGTACTGCTCGGGTTGGCGGAACGTGGAGAACACTCCACGCGGTTCATCACTTGGCGGCGTCACTGGAAGTCAGGAACCTCAAGTGCGATGCATTGCACTGTCTTGGTTACCCGAGTTTCCTTCACCGCGCAAGCTGGTGCAGCGTGGGCCTTCTCCTAGGAGTATGTCGGGAAAAGTTAGAAAACGCGCTCTAGAGAGGGGGGATCTTCCGAACTCGTCCACGGCAACCACGCAAGAACCAGTCTGCATGGCGAATGTTGCAAATGGCGTGCCCCGGAATGATTGCCCGACGAAGGTTTGTGCGGAGGGCGGAAGTTTCGAATTACTTCTAGCGGTAATTTGTCTTGGCTAGGACTGTGGGATGGCGTGGAGCGAAGCGATGCGCGTCACAACGACGAAGAGCATCGCGGACGGAGTCCGCTCCTACGAGAGCCGCACCGGAGTCGATCTGTAGGATCGAACTTGGTTCGCGATTGCGCCCGTGGGGCGCTCCTACAGGGAAAGCTGTCAGAGCATCAGCTTGACCACGGACTCCGACGGATCGCGCGACTTGCCTGCTTTCTCCAGCTGCGCCAGGTAATCTGCCCACATCTCGTCCTGGCGGGTGCACAGCTCGTAGAGGTAGTCCCAGGTGAACAGGCCGCTGTCGTGGCCGTCGTCGAAGGTCAGCTTGAGCGCGTATTGCCCGGCGGGCTCCAGTCCGGATAGGCCGACATTGAGCTTGCCGACCTGCAGCACCGGATTGCCATGCCCCTGCACCTCCGCCGAAGGGGAGTGCACGCGTAGGAACTCGGCCGAGAGGTCGTAGGACTGCTCCCCATAAGTCAGCGAAAGCTTCTTCGAGGCCTTGTGCAGCTTGATGGCGGTGGGAATGCGCATGGACGGCTCCTGATACGTGCGTGTGGCCATTGTAGCGCCGGCGCAAACGAGCGGGGCGCCCAGAGACGCCCCGTCGCAGCGATGCGGATCGCTTACAGGATGTAGCGGGACAGGTCTTCGTCCTGGGCCAGTTCGCCCAGGTGGCCGTTGACGTAGGCCGCGTCGATCACGATCGGCTTGTCGCTGTGCTCGCTGGCCAGGTCCGCGGCATCGAAGGAAACCTCTTCCAGCAGGCGTTCGAGCAGGGTGTGCAGGCGACGGGCACCGATGTTCTCGGTCTTCTCGTTGACCTGGTAGGCGATCTCCGCCAGGCGCTTGATGCCGTCGGCGGCGAACTCGATGCCCAGGCCCTCGGTGTTGAGCAGTGCGGTGTACTGCTCGGTCAGCGAGGCGTGCGGCTCCTTGAGGATGCGCTCGAAGTCGCTCGGGGTCAGGGCTTTGAGCTCGACGCGGATCGGCAGGCGGCCCTGCAGTTCCGGCACCAGGTCGCTGGGCTTGGACAGGTGGAACGCGCCCGAGGCGATGAACAGGATGTGGTCGGTCTTCACCATGCCCAGCTTGGTGTTCACGGTGCAGCCTTCGATCAGCGGCAGCAGGTCGCGCTGCACGCCCTCGCGGGAGACGTCGGCGCCGCCGGTGTTGGCGCGCTTGGCGATCTTGTCGATCTCGTCGATGAAGACGATGCCGTTCTGCTCCACCGCTTCCAGGGCGCGGGCCTTGAGGTCTTCTTCATTGACCAGGCGCTGGGCTTCCTCGTCGCGGATCAGCTTCATGGCCTCGGCGACCTTCAGCTTGCGGGTCTTGCGCTTGCCCTTGCCCATGTTGGAGAAGAGGTTCTGCAGCTGGTTGGTCATTTCTTCCATGCCGGGCGGGGCCATGATTTCCACGCCCGAGGGAATGTCGGCCACTTCGACGTCGATTTCCTTGTCGTCCAGCTGGCCTTCGCGCAGGCGCTTGCGGAACAGCTGGCGGGTGTTGGAGTCCTCGCGCGGCGGCTCGTCGCCGAAGCCCCCGGTGCGCGCCGGCGGCAGCAGGGCGTCGAGGATGCGCTCTTCGGCGGCGTCTTCGGCGCGGTACTTCACCTTCTGCACTTCCTGCTCGCGGAGCATCTTGATCGCGGCATCGGCGAGGTCGCGGATGATCGACTCGACGTCACGGCCGACGTAGCCGACCTCGGTGAACTTGGTCGCTTCGACCTTGATGAAGGGGGCGTTGGCCAGCTTGGCCAGGCGACGGGCGATCTCGGTCTTGCCGACGCCGGTCGGGCCGATCATCAGGATGTTCTTCGGCGTCACCTCGGCGCGCAGCTCGGCGGGCAGCTGCATGCGCCGCCAGCGGTTGCGCAGGGCGATGGCCACGGCGCGCTTGGCGTCTTCCTGGCCGATGATGTGACGGTTGAGTTCGTGGACGATCTCACGGGGAGTCATGGACATTTGATGCGTTACTCCGGAACGACAACGCCTCAGATGGCGCTGTCGAGCTCCTCGATGGTCAGGTTCTGGTTGGTGAACACGCAGATGGAGCCGGCGATGTTCAGGGCGGTCTCGGCGATCTCGCGGGCGCTCATGTCGTCGCTGGCCTTCTGCAGCAGGGCCATGGCCGCTGCCTGGGCGAAGCCGCCACCGGAGCCCATGGCGATCAGGCCATGCTCGGGTTCGACCACGTCGCCGTTGCCGGTGATGATCAGGGAAGCGTCCTTGTTGGCCACGGCGAGCATGGCTTCCAGTCGGCTCAGGGAACGGTCGGTGCGCCAGTCCTTGGCCAGTTCGACGGCGGCGCGCACCAGGTGGCCCTGGTGTTTTTCCAGTTGCTGCTCGAAACGTTCGAAGAGGGTGAAGGCATCGGCGGTGGCGCCGGCGAAGCCGGCCAGCACTTCACCGTGGTACAGGCGGCGGACTTTCTTCGCGTTGCCTTTCATCACGGTGTTGCCCAGGGAAACCTGGCCGTCGCCGCCCATGACGACTTTGCCGTTACGGCGGACAGATACGATGGTGGTCAAGGGTCTTACTCCACACTGCGGGGCGATGTGCCCGAATGCAGAGTCAGATGGGGACTACAAAGGCGGGGTTCAAGTCCTGCGCCGAGCGGTGAACGCGCTTTTCGCACACCGCCTGTCGGCGCAGGGCTCGATTCTTCCTGGGGATCAGCGGGTCTGGCGCTGCTGTAACAGTAGATTGCTGAAGCCGTTGCCGGCCAGTTGCTTCTGCGCGGCCGAGGCCTTGGTGCGGTCGCCATAGGGGCCGACCATCACCCGGTACCAGGTTTCGTCGCGCACGGTGCCGGATTCCACGCGGGCGTTCTGGCCCATCATGATGATCTGTGCGCGCAGGTGGTCGGCGTCGGACTGCTTACGGAACGAGCCGGCCTGCAGGTAGTACTGGGTGGCGGCCACGGCCGGCGGCGGCGTGGGCTTGGCCGGTGCGGTCGGGGTTGCCGGGGGCTGCGCCTGCTTCTGTGCCGTAGCCGTCGGGGTGGTGGCGGCAGCGGTAGCCGGGGTTGCCGGAGTAGCGGCGGGCTTGACCACCGCGGGCGGCGGCGGATTCTGTCCGCTCAGGGCGGCCAGGGCGCGCTGGGTGTCGATCTTCTCGGCTTCTTCCTTGGTGGCGACCACGGTCGGCGGTTGCGGCGGTTGCGCAGGCTTGGCCGGCGGCGGTACGGCCTCCGGCGGTACCGCAACTTCCGAGCCTGGCAGCAGGGTGTAGAAGTCGTACTTGGGCTTCACCCCGGTCGGCGCGCCGGACTGTTGCTGCTGCACGGTGCCCGACGGCTTGTTGGAGCCCACGACGGCCTTGGGCGCCTCGGGCTTCTCGCGTTTGACGTCGTTGCGACCCGGCTCCAGTTTCATCAGGAACATGATGAAGCCGCCGATGGCCAGGCCGGCGACCAGCCAGACCCAGCCGGGGACCGAACTCTTCTTGGCCGGGGCCTGGTAGCGGCTGGCGCCGCGCTTGGGAGCGGGTTTCTTCTTCGCCATGGGTGCTTACATGCGCTCCAGGGTTTCCAGGCCCAGCAGCTCCAGGCCCTGCTTGAGGGTACGGCCGGTCAGCGCGGCAAGGCGCAGGCGGCTTTCCTGTTGCGCCGGGTCTTCGGCGGTGAGGATCGGGCAGTGTTCGTAGAAGCTGGAGAACAGGCCGGCCAGCTCGTACAGGTAGGCGCAGAGGATGTGCGGCACACCCTTGATCGCCACGTTGTTGAGCAGGTCAGTGAACTGCGCCAGCTGCGCGGCCAGGGCGATTTCCTGGGGTTGCTCGAGGACGATCTTGCCGCCCACTTCGTCATAGCCCTTGCCCAGCTTGCGGAAGATGCTCGCCACGCGGGTGTACGCATACAGCAGGTACGGCGCGGTGTTGCCTTCGAAGCTCAGCATCAGGTCGAAGTTGAAGCTGTAGTCGCTGGTGCGGTGCTTGGACAGGTCGGCGTACTTCACCGCGCCGATGCCGACGGCATGGGCGATCTGGCGCAGGTCCTGCTCGCTGAAGTCGGGATTCTTGCCCTTCACCAGGGTGTAGGCGCGCTCCTCGGCCTCGATCAGCAGGTCGATCAGCTTCACGGTGCCGCCGTCGCGGGTCTTGAACGGCTTGCCGTCGGCGCCGTTCATGGTGCCGAAGCCCATGTGCTCCAGCTCCATGCTGGCGGGGACGAATCCGGCGCGGCGAGCCACTTCGAACACCTGCTGGAAGTGCAGGGCCTGGCGCTGGTCGACGAAGTACAGCACGCGGTCGGCGTGCAGCACCTTGTGGCGGTAGCGCATGGCGGCGAGGTCGGTGGTGGCGTAGAGGTAACCGCCGCCGGCCTTCTGCACGATCACCGGCAGCGGCTCGCCTTCGGCATTCTTGAACTCGTCGAGGAACACGCACAGGGCGCCGTCGCTCTCGACCAGCAGGCCCTTGGCGGTGAGGTCGGCGACCACGTTGGCCAGGTCGTCGTTGTAGGCGCTCTCGCCCTTCACGTCGGCCATGGTCAGCTTCACGCCCAGCAGGTCGTAGACCTTCTGGCAGTGGGACAGGGAGATGTCGTTGAAGCGGGTCCACAGGGCGATGCACTTGGGATCGTTGGCCTGCAGCTTCACCACCAGCTCACGGGCGCGGTCGGCGAACTCGGGGGACTCGTCGAAGCGCTTCTTGGCGGCGCGGTAGAAGACTTCCAGGTCGTGCAGTTCGGCCTGGGCGTCCACCGGTTGTTCCTCCAGGTAGGCCAGCAGCATGCCGAACTGGGTGCCCCAGTCGCCCACGTGGTTCTGGCGGATCACGGTGTCGCCGAGGAATTCCAGCACGCGGCTGACGGCGTCGCCGATGATGGTCGAGCGCAGGTGGCCAACGTGCATTTCCTTCGCCAGGTTCGGCGAGGACAGGTCGACCACCACGCGCTGCGCGGCACCGGCCTTGCGCACGCCGATGTGGTCATCGGCCAGGGCCTTGTCGAGGCTGGCGGCGAGCCAGGCCTGGTCCTGGAAGAAGTTCAGGAAACCGGGGCCGGCGATCTCGACCTTGGCCACTTCCGGGCTCTGCGGCAGCGCCTCGACCAGCTTGGTGGCGAGGTCGCGCGGCTTCATGCCGGCCGGCTTGGCCAGCATCATGGCGATGTTGCTGGCGAAGTCCCCGTGGGTTCGGTCCTTGGTGTTCTCCACCTGGATGTCGGGCGTCAGGCCGGCCGGCAGGGTGCCGTCTTCGGTGAGGCTGACAAGGGCTTGCTGGATCAGGTGGCGAATCGTGTCTTTCATGGTTTTCTCCGTGCTCGCGTGCATCCGGCGCGCGCGACCGGTTATCGGGCTCAGAACCGCGCATTATCCGTGGCTGGGCATGGCTTGCCAACCGCGGCGCACTCCTTGCTCAGTCTCGCCGCTGTGCCGTCCGTCGCGGCTGATGGAAGTCAATGTAGGACGGATGCGCAAGGCCGGGTGGTTTCTTGGGAAGAGATCGTCCGGGCGAGTCGTCAGAAAAGGTCGATCGGGTCGACGTCCAGAGACCAGCGCACCTGGCGCCCACTGGGCATGCCTTCGAGCGTCTGCAGCCAGGGTGTGAGCAGTCGGTGCAGCGGCGCGCGGGCGGAGCTCATCAGCAGCAGTTGGGCGCGGTAGCGGCCGGCGCGGCGTTCCATGGGCGCCGGCACCGGGCCGAGAAGCTCCACGTCGCTGCCCAGCGTGGCCTGCAAGCGCTCCGCTTCGGCGCAGGCCTCATCGAGGAAACCCTCGGCCTGCCCCGGCTTGTGCGCCTCGGCGCGCAGCAGCGCCAGGTGCGCGAAGGGCGGCAGGCCGGCGGCGCGGCGTTCGGCCAGGGCCTGGTCGGCGAAGGCGAAGTAGCCCTGTTCGGTGAGCTGCACCAGCAGCGGGTGGTCGGCCAGGTGGGTCTGGATCAGCACGCGGCCCGGTTCCTCGGCGCGCCCGGCGCGGCCGGCGACCTGGACGATCTGCTGGGCCATGCGTTCGCTGGCGCGGAAGTCGGCGGAGAACAGCCCGCCGTCGGCATCGAGGATCGCCACCAGGGTGACGCGCGGGAAGTGGTGCCCCTTGGCGAGCATCTGGGTGCCCACCAGGATGCACGGCTCGCCTTTATTGATAGTGGCGAACAGGTCGCGCATGGCGTGCTTGCGCGAAGTGCTGTCGCGGTCGATGCGCAGCACGGGATAGTCGGGGAAGAGGATGCGCAGGCGCTCCTCGGCGCGCTCGGTGCCGGCGCCCACCGGGCGCAGGTCCACGGTGCCGCATTTGGGGCAGTTACGCGGTGGCCGCTCGCGGTGGTCGCAGTGGTGACAGCGCAGTTCGCCGCTGCCCTGGTGCACGGTCATCCGTGCATCGCAGCGCGGGCACTGGCTGATCCAACCACAGTCGTGGCACAGCAGGGTCGGGGCGAAGCCGCGGCGGTTCAGGTAGACCAGCACCTGTTGGCCGGCGGCCAGGGTTTCCTTGATCGAACGCTGCAGCGGCATGGAAATGCCCGAATCCAGCGGCAGGCTCTTCACGTCCAGACGCTGGAACTTTGGCTGGTGCGCGCCGCCGGCCCGCTGGGTCAGGCGCAGCAGGCCGTAGCGGCCGCTCTGGGCGTTGTGCAGGCTTTCCAGGGCGGGCGTGGCCGAGCCCAGCAGGATCGGCACGTTCTCCAGCCGCGCGCGCACCATGGCCAGGTCGCGGGCGTGGTAGCGCAGGCCTTCCTGCTGCTTATAGGAAGCGTCGTGTTCCTCGTCGATGATGATCAGCCCCGGATTCTTCAGCGGGGTGAACAGCGCCGAGCGGGTGCCGATGATGATGTCCGCCTCGCCGTCGCGGGCGGCGAGCCAGGCGTCGAGGCGCTCGCGATCGGTCAGCGCCGAATGCAGCAGGGCGATGCGTGCGTTGAAGCGGCGCTCGAAGCGCGAGAGGGTCTGCGGGCCGAGGTTGATCTCGGGGATCAGCACCAGCGCCTGCTTGCCGGCCTCCAGGGTTTCGCGGATCAGCTGCAGGTAGACCTCGGTCTTGCCGCTGCCGGTGACACCAGCGAGCAGGAAGCTGTGGAAGCCGCCGAAGCCGGCGCGCACGGATTCGAAGGCGGCGCGCTGCTCGGCATTGAGCGGCAGCTCGGCTTGCGCGAGCCACGGGCCGTGGTGCGGCGGCACGCTGTGGACGCGCACCTCCAGCGAGACCAGCCCCTTTTCCTGCAACAGGTCGAGGCTGTCCTTGTTGATCTGCAACTGGCTGAGCAGTTCGTGGGCGACGCCGTGGGGGTGCTGCTTGAGAACCTTCAGCGTCTCGCGCTGGCGCGGCGCGCGGGCGAGGCGCGGGTCATCCTCGCGGGCGCCGGGTTCGGCATGCCAGAAGCGCTGCTGGCGTGCCTCGGCGGGGTCGCCCTGGCGCAGCAGGTTGGGCAGCGCCCAGGAAAGGGTGTCGCCCAGGCTGTGCTGGTAGTACTGCGCGGTCCAGCGGCACAGCTCCAGCAGGTGCGCCGGCATTGGCGGCTCGCGGTCGAGCACGGCCAGGGCGGGGCGCAGCTTGTCCGACGGGACGTCGGAAGTTTCCACCTTGTCCACCAGCACGCCGACCATCTCGCGGCGACCGAACGGTACGCGCAGCCGCACGCCAGGCTGCAGGCGCGACACATCGACGCCGCGCGGGGGCAGGTAGTCGAACAGGCGGCGCAGCGGCGAGGGCAGGGCGAGGCGTAGAATCGAGGGTGAGGGCACGCGGCGGATTCCGGAGCGGCGGGGAGCGGCGATCTTAGCACCCGGTGACCATCGGTCGAGGCTTGACTTGCGTGGAAAAACAGCTCTGGTATGATCCACGCCCTTAATTTGTGCGGTGCCCGGTAAAGATCCCGCCTGCGGTCCTCGATGACCGTGGCTCGGCTTCTGACAGAGACTGGGTGGCGGCACACCAACCAGAGAGAAGACATCATGAAACCGGAAATCCATCCCGCTTACGAAGAAATCGAAGCTACCTGCAGCTGCGGCAACGTGATCAAGACCCGTTCGACCCTGTGCAAGAGCATCCACCTGGACGTCTGCTCCGAGTGCCACCCGTTCTACACCGGTAAGCAGAAAGTCGTCGACACCGGCGGCCGTATCGATCGCTTCAACCAGCGTTTCGCCATGTTCGGTGGCAAGAAGTAAGATCGATTTCCGGGAAAGGCCCTCGATGGTTTTTCACGGTATCTCGAAAAAGGCGTCCCTCGTGGGCGCCTTTTTTATGGCCGTCTGCTTTGCGGCGGATGCGGCTGCCGCTGCATGCCCGAAGCCTGAGTCGCCCGAAACGGTGCGCGTGGCGCGGGTGGTGGATGGCGACACCCTGAAGCTCGCCGATGGCCGCAGCGTGCGCCTGATCGGCGTGAACGCCCCGGAGCTGGCCCATCGTGGTCGTCCGGAAGAGCCCTTCGCCGTCGCCGCGCAGCGCCGCTTGCAGGAACTGGTGGCGGCCAACAATGGCGAGGTTGGCCTGGTTGCCGGCCGCCAGGGTAAGGACAAGTACGGCCGCGCCCTGGCCCACGCCTATGATTCCCGCGGCGACAACCTCGAATCCCGCCTGCTCGCCGAAGGCCTGGGCTACCTTGTAGCTATTGCGCCCAACACCGACCTCACCGCCTGCCAGCAGCGCGCCGAGCGCGAGGCGCGCAGCGCCGGGCTGGGGTTGTGGAAGCGCACGCCGGTGCAGACCGCGCAGCAACTTCACGACAGCGGCTTTGCCGTGGTTCGCGGTCGCGTCGAACAGGTGCAACGTAACGGCGGTGGCCTGTGGATCGATCTCGATGGCCCGCTGGTGCTGCGCATCGATCCACGGCTGCTGAAGAGCTTCGACAGTGCAACCCTGCGTGACCTGCGCGGTCGACAGGTGGAAGCGCGCGGCTGGGTGATCGACCGGTCCGAGCGCGGTGCAATCAAACCAGGACAGGCACGCTGGATGCTGCCTTTGACCGACCCGGCGATGATGGAGGTATTGCCATGAGCGTGCGCTCGTTCGGAATCCTTGCCCTGCTGGCGCTGATGAGCGTCGTGGCGGGCTGCGCGGTCAACCCGGCCACCGGCAAGACCGACTTCGTGATGATGAGCGAGCAGGAGGAGCTCGGCCTGGGGCAGAAGTACAGCCAGGAAATCCTCAAGCAGTACCCGCGCTACGAGGACGAGAAGCTGCAGGCCTATGTGCAGCAGGTCGGCGAACGGGTCGCCCGCGCCGGCGACCGGCCCAACCTGCAATACCACTTCACCGTCATCGATACCCCGGACATCAACGCCTTCGCCCTGCCCGGCGGTTATGTCTACATCCATCGCGGCCTGATGGCCTACCTGGGCTCGGAAGCGGAGCTGGCCGCGGTGCTCGGCCACGAAGTCGGCCACGTCACCGCCCGCCACAGCGTGCGCCAGCAGAGCCAGTCCAGCGCCTGGAACATTCTCGGACAGGCCGTGGCCATCGGCACCGGGGTTGGTGCTGCCGCCGACCTCACCAACGTGCTGGGCACCGCCTTTGTGCGCGGCTACGGCCGCGACATGGAGCTGGAAGCCGACGGCCTGGGCGCCAAGTACCTGGCCCGCGCCGGCTACGACCCCACCGCGATGATCCAGGTGGTGCGGGTACTGAAGAACCAGGAAGACTTCGCCCGCGACGAGGCCAGGCGCAAGGGCCAGGCCACCCAGCCGGTGGGCTACCACGGCCTGTTCGACACCCACCCGGACAACGATCAGCGCCTGAAACAGGTGGTCGGTCCGGCCCAGGCCCTGGCCGGCAACAGCCAGCACGAAGTTGGCGCCGAACGCTATCTGAAGGCCATCGATGGCATGCCCTTCGGCGACTCCGCCTCCAGTGGCGTGCGCCGCGGGCAGAGCTTCTACCACTCCGAGCTGGACTTCACCCTGACCTACCCGGCGGGCTGGGGCATCCTCAACCAGCCGACCGCCCTGGTGGGCTTCACCGCCGACCAGCAGGCCTACATCGGCATGAAGCTGGTGCAGCGCGATGGCCAGTTGACGCCGGCGGAGTTCCTGCGCAAGGGCGCGGGCGGCCGCCTGGCGGGGGAGGAGAGTTTCCAGCAGGCCGGCCTGGACGTCGCCACCGGCGTGGTGCCCGGCTCGCCGGCGCGCCGTGTCGCGGTGATCTACCAGAAGGACCGCGCCTACCTGTTCGTGGGTGCGGTCAAAGGCCGCGCCTCCCTGGAGAGCGTGGATGACCAGTTCCTGCAGGTGATCCGCAGCTTCCGGCCGCTGCGCGCGGACGAGAAGAAACTGGCGCAACCGCGCCGGATCGCCGTCGTTCAGGTCAAATCCGGGCAGACTGTCGAGGAGTTTGCGAAAGCGGGGCCGGGTCTGGAAACTGACTCGATAAATCGTATACGCTTATTGAATGACTTGTATCCAATCGGCCAGCCAAAATCTGGAGATTGGCTGAAGGTCGTACGCTAGAGGTCTTGACAGCAGGGGCTTGGGCTACCTTGGCAGGTGCGGGCTTTCTGCGTATGCTCGGACCCCCGTCTGTCCAACAAGTAACAAAAGCGGAAGTGCCCAAATGTCTGATCTCAAGACCGCTGCCCTCGAATATCACGCCCAACCCCGCCCCGGTAAACTGAGTGTCGAGCTGACCAAGCCGACCGCCACCGCCCGCGACCTGTCGCTGGCGTACAGCCCGGGTGTTGCCGAGCCGGTGCGCGAAATCGCGCGTGATCCGGAACTGGCCTTCAAGTACACCGGCAAGGGCAACCTGGTCGCGGTCATTTCCGACGGCACCGCCATCCTCGGCCTGGGCAACCTCGGCCCGCTGGCCTCCAAGCCGGTCATGGAAGGCAAAGGCGTGCTGTTCAAGCGCTTCGCCGGTGTCGACGTGTTCGACATCGAAGTCGACGCCGAAAGCCCGCAGGCCTTCATCGATACCGTCAAGCGCATCTCCATCACCTTTGGTGGCATCAACCTGGAAGACATCAAGGCACCCGAGTGCTTCGAGATCGAGCGCGCGCTGATCGAACAGTGCGACATCCCGGTGTTCCACGATGACCAGCACGGCACCGCCATCGTGACCGCCGCCGGCATGCTCAACGCCCTGGAAATCGCCGGCAAGAAGCTGGAGTCCGCGAAGATCGTCTGCCTGGGCGCCGGCGCTGCCGCCATCTCCTGCATGAAGCTGCTGGTGAGCATGGGCGCCAAGGTCGAGAACATCTACATGATCGACCGCCAGGGCGTGATCCACGCTGGCCGTAACGACCTGAACCAGTACAAGGCCGTGTTCGCCACCGAGACCGACAAGCGCACTCTGTCCGACGCCCTGGATGGCGCCGACGTGTTCGTCGGCCTGTCCGGCGCCAACCTGCTGAGCGCTGAAGACCTCAGCCGCATGGCACCCAACCCGATCGTCTTCGCCTGCTCCAACCCGGACCCGGAAATCAAGCCGGAACTGGCCCACGCCACCCGCAATGACGTGATCATGGCCACCGGCCGTTCGGACTACCCGAACCAGGTGAACAACGTGCTGGGCTTCCCCTTCATCTTCCGCGGTGCCCTGGACGTACGCGCCACCCGCATCAACGAAGAGATGAAGATCGCCGCCGCCCTGGCCCTGCGTGACCTGGCCAAGCAGCCGGTACCCAAGGACGTGTGCGACGCCTACGGCGTGAGCGCCCTGGAGTTCGGCCGCGAGTACATCATTCCGAAGCCGATGGACAAGCGCCTGATCACCGTTGTTTCCGACGCCGTGGCCAAGGCCGCCATCGAGACCGGCGTGGCGACCCTGCCGTATCCGAAGCACTACCCGCTGAAGTCCGTCGAAGACGTCTTCAACGGCTGATTCGCAACGGCTCACGAGAAACCCCGCTTCGGCGGGGTTTTTCGTTTCTGGCGGGAGGCCGGGCCCGGAGGGCTATGCTTTAGGGAAGGGCGTCGTCCATTCACTCGCTGCGGCGCCCGCCGGCTGCGGCCGGGAGGCGCCATGTTGAGGCTGCTCCGTCGACTCGCCTGTTTCCTGCTGCTTGGCGCGGGCGGGACGCTGGCGGCTCCCACGGCGGTGGTGCTGGATGTGGACGGCGCCATCGGGCCGGCGACCGCCGACTACGTGGTGCGCGGCATCAGTCGTGCCGCCGACGAGGGCGCGGCGCTGGTGGTGCTGCGCATGGATACCCCCGGCGGGCTGGACAGTGCGATGCGCAGCATCGTCAAGGCGATCCTGGTCAGCCCGGTGCCGGTGGCCGGCTATGTCGCCCCCGGCGGCGCACGAGCGGCCAGTGCCGGGACCTACATCCTCTACGCCTGCCACATCGCGGCGATGGCGCCGGGTACCAACCTGGGTGCCGCGACGCCGATAGCGATCGGCATGCCCGACCCTGAACGCTCGCAGGACAAGGGCGCCGCCAAGCCCGACGACAACCGCAGCACCCTCGAACGCAAGCAGATCAACGATGCCTCGGCCTATATCCGTGGCCTGGCGCAACTGCGCGGACGCAACGCGGAGTGGGCCGAGCGCGCGGTGCGCGAGGCGGTCAGCCTGGCGGCCGACGAGGCGCTGAAGGAGAAGGTGGTGGATGTGGTGGCGCCGGACATTCCGATGCTGCTGACCATGATCGACGGCCGCAGCGTCAGCGTCGAAGGTCACGACCTGCGCCTGCATGTGGCTGGCGCGGCGCTGGTGCAGCGTGAGGCGGACTGGCGGACCAGGCTGCTGGCGGTGATCACCGATCCCAGCGTGGCGCTGATCCTGATGATGATCGGCATCTATGGGCTGATCTTCGAGTTCGCCAATCCCGGCATGACGCTGCCCGGCGTGCTGGGGGCGATCTGCCTGCTGCTGGGGCTGTATGCGCTGCAGATGTTGCCGGTGAGCTATGCCGGGGCGGCGCTGATCCTGCTTGGCCTGGCCTTCATGGTCGGCGAAGCCTTCATGCCCAGCTTCGGCGCCCTCGGGCTGGGCGGCATTGCCGCGTTCGTGGTCGGCGCGTTGATCCTGGTCGACACCGAAGCTCCCGGCTTCGGCATTCCCCTGGGGCTGGTGGTGGCGTTGGCGACTGTCAGCGCGCTGTTCATCGCCGGTGTCCTCAGTGTTGCGCTCAAGGCGCGCCGCCGCGCCGTGGTCAGCGGTCCGGCGGGCCTGGTGGGGAGCCTGGCGACCATCCAGTGGGTGGCCGATGACGATCCTTGCGCCGGCTGGGTAGTGCTGCAGGGCGAGCAATGGCAGGTCCACGCCAACCGGCCGCTGCACAGTGGCCAGCGGGTGCGGGTGATGGCGCGTAACGGCCTGAGCCTGGAAGTGGCGGCCAACGACGATTCAGGAGGTGTGTGATGGGTTTTCCCTTCGGGCTCTTGGTGGCGCTGATCCTGCTGCTGTTCCTGGTGCTCAGCGCGCTGCGAATCCTGCGTGAATACGAGCGTGGGGTGGTGTTCCAGCTCGGCCGCTTCTGGAAGGTGAAGGGACCGGGGCTGGTGCTGGTGATACCGGTGGTGCAGCAGATGGTCCGGGTCGACCTGCGCACGGTGGTGCTCGACGTGCCGCCGCAGGACGTGATCTCCCGCGACAACGTCTCGGTGAAGGTCAACGCGGTGGTGTACTTCCGCGTGCTCGACCCGCAGAAGGCGATCATCCAGGTGGAGAACTTCCTCGCCGCCACCAGCCAGCTGGCGCAGACCACCCTGCGCGCGGTGCTGGGCAAGCACGAGCTGGACGAGATGCTGGCCGAGCGCGAGCGGCTCAACATGGACATCCAGAAGGTCCTCGATGCGCAGACCGACGCCTGGGGCATCAAGGTCGCCAACGTCGAGATCAAGCACGTCGACCTCAACGAGTCGATGATCCGCGCCATTGCGCGCCAGGCCGAGGCGGAGCGGGAGCGGCGGGCCAAGGTCATCCATGCCGAGGGCGAGTTGCAGGCGTCCGAGAAGCTGATGCAGGCCGCCGAGATGCTCAGCCGCCAGTCCGGGGCCATGCAGTTGCGCTACATGCAGACGCTGGGCTCGATCGCCGGCGACAAGAACTCCACCATCGTCTTCCCCATGCCCATCGAGTTGCTCAAGGGCCTGCTGGAGCCCGGCGGCAAGTCTACCAAGCCTGACTGAAGGCAAATTCCTTCGGATAGTCAGCGTCTATAGTTCCAGGCTCATGCATTGATGCGTCCATTCCAGGACGAAGTGGGCGCCCTGGGGGAAATGATGAAACCTACCTTGCTGACGGCCCTGACGCTGGCCGTTACCACTGGCCTGCTCGGTTGCGCAGGCGCACCTCAGATGAGCTGGTCGCGAGTGGGCGATTCCGCCCAGCGCGCGGCGGTCAGCCCGGATGTCTGGGCGCCGGTGGCCGGCGCGGCGGTGATCGCCGCCGGTAACTGGGACCACAAATGGCAACGCTCGGCGAGCGATCACGACTGGTTCTTCGGTGGCGATGCCAACCAGGCCGCCGACCGCATGCTCAATCTTGCCACCGGGTTGAGCGTGGCCACTGCCCTGGTCGCTGCGCCGAAAGAGGCGGACACCGAGGAGAAATGGAGCTGGCGCGGGCGCAACCTGGCCCTGCTGGCGGCGGATCGCTACGCCGTGACCGGATTCGTCGAGGAGGCCAAGGAGTGGTCCGGGCGCGAGCGTCCCGATGGCGTTCCCGACGACTCCTTCCCGTCCAAGCACACTGCCGTCACCGCCGTGCACACCAGCTTCACCCGACGCAACCTGGACTACATCGACATGGACCCGACCCTGCGCTACACCGCCAAGGCCGGGCTCTACACGCTCGATGGGCTGACCGCGCTGGCGCGGGTCGAGGGCGACAAGCACTACCCCACGGACGTGCTGGTGGGCATGGCGGTGGGCAACTTCTTCGCCAACTTCACCTACAACCTGTTCCTCGAAGGGCCCGAGCGCGACCGCTACAACCTGACAGTGGTCCCCGAGACCGGCGGTGGCATGAGCCTGCGCGCGGCGATGCTGTTCTGATCGGGTTGGCGTAGCGGCGGGGGCTGCGGCTAGTCTTGCCTGATTCTTTCCCTGAATGAGTGCATCGATGCCGCGGCGCCTGCTGTTGTTGCTGTTATGTCTGATCAGTGTCGCGCCGCGTGCCGATGAAGTGCTGCGTATGGCAGCGGATCGCTGGCCACCCTACGCCGACGTCCGCCTGCCGGGTGGCGGCGTGGCGGTGCACCTGGTGCGCGCGGCCTTGCAGCGCGCCGGCTACGCCAGCGAATACGTCGAGGTGCCCTGGCCGCGCGTGCTGCACGGCGTGCGTGGCGGCGAGTACGACCTGGTGGTGGACGCCTGGTACAGCGCCGACCGCGAGACCTTCGGCGAATACTCAGAGGCCTACCTGACCAACCGCGTGCGCCTGCTCAAGCGCCGTGGCTCGCCCATTACCTTCGCGCACCTCGCCGACCTTCATCCGTACCGGATTGCCGTGGTGCGGGGCTACAGCTATTCCCCCGAGTTCGACCGCGACGCGCAGTTGCAGCGGGTGCCGGTGCTCAGCTTCGCCAACGCCGCGCTGATGTTGCAGGCCGGGCGGGTGGACCTGACGCTGGAGGACGAGGTCACTGCCCGCCACCAGTTCGCTGGAGAGCTGCTGGCGATCCGGGACCAGCTGGAGTTCCTGCCGGTGCCGCTGGCGGAGAAGGGGCTGCATATCCTGGTCAGCCTGCACAATCCCAAGCATGCGCAGATCGTGGCGGCGTTCAACGAGGCCATTCGTGCGATGCGCGCCGACGGCAGTTATGACGCGCTGATGCGGGAGCATGGGTTGTAGGTCAGCCGCGAATCCGTTCGCGAGCAAGCTCGCTCCTACAGGGAAGGACGCGTGCTCAGGCCGCCTCGGCCTGCTCCGCGCCAATATCCTTCTTCAGCAGATGTGCCGCCAGGGTGCGCAGGGGCGTGAGCTGCCGGCAGATCAGCGCCAGCTGGGTCTGCACCAGGCGATGCGCGTCGTCCTCCTCCTCGGGCAGCTCCTCCAGGCGCTTGGCCAGCGCATCTTCCTCGTCGCTGTAGATCGCCACCGGGCGCCGCTCGCTGAGGCGCGTGGCGATGTCGTCGAGGCTGGCGGTGAGGCGTTCGGCGGCTTCGCCGATCAGGGTGTCGCTCGGCGCCGGCGGCAGGCGGTCGCGGTGCGCGCCGAGGGCGGAAAGGTAGCTGAGCAGTGTGTGGGAGAGCACCAGGAAGCGGAAGCCGATCTCGGCGTCCTTCCGGAAGTGGCCAGGCTCCAGCAGCATGTTCGACAGCGTGGTGGAAAGCGTGGCGTCGGCGTTGTGCGCGTTGCGTCGGGCGGTGCGATAGGCGAGGTCGTCGCGCTTGCCGTTGGCGTACTGCTGCATGATCTCGCGCAGGTAACGGCTGTTGCAGGCCAGGGTGCCGCCGACCAGGCGGTGCAGGCTGCGGCCGTGCCAGTCGGGCAGGACCAGGAGCACCGCCGCGCCGGCGATCAGCGCGCCGAGCAGGGTATCGAACAGGCGCGGCAGGATCAGCCCGTAGCCGTCGCCCACCTGGTTGAAGCAGAACAGCACCAGCAGCGTGATCGCCGCCGTGGCCAGGGTGTAGCGGGTGCTTCGCGTGGCAAAGAAGGCAACCCCGGCAATCACCGCCAGCAGCGACTGGATCAGCGGGTTGGGGAACAGGTCGATCAGCGCCCAGCCGGCCACCAGGCCGATCAGCGTGCCGAAAATTCGCTGCACCAGGCGGATGCGCGTGGCGCCGTAGTTCGGCTGGCAGACGAACACGGTGGTCAGCATGATCCAGTAGCCCTGGGTCGGGTGGATCAGGTGCAGCACGCCGTAGCCGGCGGCCAGCGCCAATGACAGGCGCAAGGCGTGGCGGAACAGCAGCGAGGTCGGCGAGACCTGCAGGCGGATGCGCTCCAGCGCATCCTTGAACGAGCGTGGTGAGCGGTCCAGTAGGGTGCTGTCCTGCTCGTCGTCCAGTGCGTCGGGGTTGCTTGCGCCACTGAGCTTGCGGTCCAGCGTGGTGAGGTTGGCAGCCAGTGCGCCGAGCGAGCGCAGCAGTCCGCGCCAGGCCGGGTTGCCCTGCTGGCGCAGGTACTCCAGCGAGGCGTTGAGGTCGGCCAGGGCCAGTTCGCTGTCGTTGTAGTCGAACGGCTGGCGCAGCTGGATGGCTTTCGCCAGCGCCCTGCAGGCCTTGCCCTGCTGGTTGAGCAGGCGCTGGCAGCGGAACAGCACGTCGCTGTGGAAGAAGGCTTCTGCCAGCTGGTTGTACGGATAGTGCGAGGAGCTGGCGCGCTCGTGGACGTCCTGGGCGATGAAGTAGAGCTTCAGGTAACGGCTGATCTTCGGGCTCGGCCGGCCGTGGGAGAGGCGCGCGAGAATGGTTTCCTTGGCCTGGTTGAGCGCCACCACCACGCGGCCATTCTGCCGCGCCAGGGCCAGGCGCTGGGCCTCGACGTCGAGCTGGCGCAGCGGCTCCAGCAGGGTCGACTTGATCTTCAGGTACTGGCCCAGTTCGAGGAACAGCCGGGCCAGGCTCTGCTGCACCGGCTGGTTGGCGAACAGCGCGTTCCACAGCACCGACAGCAGGCCGTACCAGCCGGCGCCGATCACCAGCAGCGCCGGCTCGCGCCAGAAGTCGCTGGGCGTGCCGCCGCGCTGGTCGACCCCGATCATGGTGTAGATCGACAGGATCAGCGTGGCCGAGGCGATGGCTGCGTAGCGTTCGCCCAGGGCGCCGAGCAAGGTCATGGCGAAGGTCGAGAGCGCAAGGCCGGCGACGAAAATGAATGGGTAGGGGAACAGCAGCTCCACCGCCAGCGAGGCGATGCTGAAGCACGCCAGGGTCACCAGCAGCGCCTGCAGGCGGCCCAGCCAGTGATCGTCGGTTTCCGCCAGGGCGCTGGCGATGACCCCGAGGAACAACGGGATCACCAGCTCCGGCCGGCCCTGCAGCCAGCACACGAGCATGACCCCGCTGAGGGCGACGAACACCCGCAGGCTGTAGGCGAACTTGTCCAGCGCCCAGAGGCGCCGCAGGGACTGGAGCAGTGGGGAGGAGAACATGCGCGTGGGGGACTTCCGGGTGTCTGCGCTCAGACTAGCGGAACGTCTGCCGCGCTGCTATCGCGAGCGCGACACGCAACTGTCTTGGCTGCGCAGAGGGGCTTTTCGTAGGAGCGAGCTTGCTCGCGAACGGTGTTTGCCGGCGATACCGATGCCGTGCGGTTCGCGAGCAAGCTCGCTCCTACAGAAGAGCCACTCAGAGAATCCGCGCCTTGAACGAACGGCCCTTGATCTTGCCTTCGTTGAAGTGCTTCAGCGCCTGCCTGGCGACGTCGCGCTCCACGGCGACGAAGGCCTGGAAGTCGAAGATGGCGATCTTGCCGACCTGGGTACCTTTCAGGCCCGCGTCGCCGGTCAGCGCGCCGAGGATGTCGCCAGGGCGCAGCTTGTCCTTGCGCCCGCCGGCGATGGCCAGGGTGGTCATCGGCGGCAGCAGCGGGGCGTCGTTGGCCTTGAGGAAGTCGATGCGCTCCCAGTTCAGCGGCGCGCCCTGCAGGTCCTCGATGGCCTGGGCGCGGCTGGCCTCCGCGGGGGTGACCAGCGACAGCGCCAGGCCCTTCTCGCCGGCGCGGCCGCTACGGCCGATGCGGTGCACGTGGACCTGCGCATCGCGCGACAGTTCGACGTTGATCACCGCTTCCAGCGCGGC
The DNA here is from genome assembly GCF_047902425.1 of Pseudomonas macauensis. NCBI lineage: Bacteria > Pseudomonadati > Pseudomonadota > Gammaproteobacteria > Pseudomonadales > Pseudomonadaceae > Pseudomonas > Pseudomonas macauensis. The sequence continues at coordinate 484,787 of NZ_CP138377.1, forward strand.
GATGTCCAGCCCGCGGGCGGCTACGTCGGTGGCCACCAGCACGCTGCAGCTGCGGTTGGCGAACATGGTCAGCACCTGGTCGCGCTCGCGCTGCTCCAGGTCGCCGTGCAGGGCCAGGGCGGAAATCTTGCGGGCGTTGAGCTGCTCCACCACTTCCATGCACTGCTGACGGGTATGACAAAAGGCCACGCAGGACTGCGGACGGAAATGCTGAAGCAGGCGTACGACGGCATCGAGACGCTGCTTAGGATCGATCTCGTAGAAGTGCTGTTCGATCTGGCTGTCGTCGTGCAGCGCTTCCACTTCCACGCGCTCGGGATTCTTCAGGAACTTGGCCGCCAGTTGCCCGATGCCTTCGGGGTAGGTGGCGGAGAACAGCAGGGTCTGACGGCGCGTCGGCAGCTGGCCGATGATGTCGGCGATGCTGTCGTAGAAGCCCATGTCGAGCATGCGGTCGGCTTCGTCCAGCACCAGGGTGTTCAGGCCGTCGAGTTTCAGGGTCTCGCGGCGCAGGTGCTCCTGCACCCGGCCCGGAGTGCCGACCACCACATGGGCGCCGTGTTCCAGCGAGCCGATCTGCGGGCCGAAGGGCACGCCGCCGCAGAGAGTCAGCACCTTGATGTTGTCGGCGGCGCGGGCCAGGCGGCGGATTTCCTTGGCCACCTGGTCGGCCAGTTCTCGGGTCGGGCACAGCACCAGCGCCTGGCAGCCGAAGTAGCGCGGATTCAGCGGACTGAGCAGGCCGATGCCGAAGGCGGCGGTCTTGCCGCTGCCGGTCTTGGCCTGGGCGATGAGGTCGCGGCCCTTGAGGATCGCAGGCAAGGCGGCGGCCTGGATCGGGGTCATCTCGCGGTAGCCGAGGGAATCGAGGTTGGCCAGCAGGTCGGCCGACAGGGAAAGGCTGGAGAATGCGGAGGTGGTCACGAAAGAGGCCCGGGTGAATCCATATGGCCGCGCAGTGTAGCAGGAGGGCGCCTTCCAGCGGGCCGGGATACCGGCGGTGCAAGGCTTTGCGGCCACTCGTCAGAAAACGCGCGACCGGGCACATATGGTTTTTTATACAGATTCGCTTTCCGCAGATTTTTGTCGTAGAGTGCCTGAACTGTGTTTGCATGGGTCGCCGTCGATCGTGACCTGATGCGGTCGGTTATTCCACCCCGTCCTGCTCGACTCCTTGTAACTCCTTGCAACTCAGTTCCTGGCCACTTGCGTGGCTAATTTCCAATTCGTTCCAAGGAGAACACCATGTCGAATCGTCAGAACGGCACCGTCAAGTGGTTCAACGAGACCAAAGGCTACGGCTTCATTACCCCGGAAAGCGGCCCGGACGTATTCGTTCACTTCCGCGCTATCGAAGGTAACGGCTTCAAGACCCTGGCCGAAGGCCAGAAGGTCAGCTTCGAAGTCGTGCAGGGCCAGAAAGGCATGCAGGCCGAGCGCGTTCAGGTGATCAACTAAGATCCCCTGGCGTCAGCCAAAGAACCCCGGGTGGAAACATCCGGGGTTTTTTATTGCCTAAAGCTGCCGTTATCCCTTCCGGAGTCTCCATCCATGTCGTCGCCTGTCCTCCGCCTGCTGGTCCTTGGTCTGTTTGCCTTTACCGGCACCTGCGCCATTGCGGCCGACGAGCCGGCTCAGCCCGTCCAGCCGGCCCAGCCCAGCACCTGGGGCTGGACCGAGACGATCAAGCTGATGCCCGAGGAAACCGCGCTCAAGGCCCGGCTGGATACCGGGGCGCAGACGTCCACGATGGACGCGCGCAACATCACCCGGATCAAGAAGAACAACGAGCGCTGGGTGCAGTACGACGTGATGGTCACCGACCCCGCGACCGGCAAGGAGCTGCGCCTGCCCTTCGAGCGCAAGATCGAGCGCGTCCTGAAGTTCCACTCCGCCAATGGCGTCGAGCGCAGCCCGGTGGTGCTGATGGACGTATGCCTGGGCAACAAGGTCTACCGTGAGCAGTTCTCCCTGCGCGACCGCCAGGCCCAGGAATTCCCGGTACTGCTCGGCCGCCGCAGCCTGGAGCACATGGGCACGGTGGACTCGTCCAAGACCCAGACTCTGGCGCCCAGCTGCAAGCCCTGATCAGTGCTCGTTGACGTCGTTTTCCGGGTCGACCCGGCGCGGCGTGGTGCGGCCGTCCTCTGAGTTGAGCTGGAAGAAGATCGCCGCCGCCAGCATCGACATCAGTCCGACGCTCAGATAGGTCGCGTGGAAGGCCGACAGCACGTCGCCCTGGGCGCTTTCCAGATCGCCATTGAAGCCCCCCAGCAGCGCCGCCGCACAGGCCACGCCCAGGCCGATGGACAGCTGCATCACCACCGAAAGCAGGCTGTTGCCGGCGCTGGCGTTGTCGTCGCGCAGGTCGATCAGGGTCAGGGTGTTCATCGCGGTGAACTGCAATGAGTTGATCCCGCCCAGCACCGCCAGCTGAACCAGCAGCAGCGGGTAGGAAACGTCCTGGTCCACCAGCCCGAGGCTGGCGATCATCGCCCCCAGCAGCAGCGTGTTGCCCACCAGCAGCCTGCGGTAGCCGAACAGCTCCAGCAGCGGCTTGGCCAGTGACTTGATGACCATGGCCGCCAGCGCCATCGGGATCATGGTCATGCCCGCCTTGGCCGGCGAATAGCCCAGCCCCACTTGCAACAGCAGCGGCGTGAGGAAGGGCAGGGAACCGCTGCCCAGGCGCGCAAACAGGTTGCCCAGCACGCCCACGGCGAAGGTGCGGGTCTGGAACAGCGCCGGCGGGAACAGCGGCGCTTCGATCTTCAGCGCGCGCAGCCAGTAGGCCGCCAGCAGTACCAGCCCTCCCACCAGCAGCAGGACCACGCGCACGTGGGGCATGTGCAGCTCGCCCAGGCCCTCCAGGGCGATGGTGATCAGCACCATGGCGCCGCCGAAGAGCAGGAAGCCGACGCTGTCGAAGCGCGTGGCGCGCACGCCGCGCAGGTCCGGCATCAGGCGCAGGGCGACGAGGAAGCCGACCAGCCCCACCGGCAGGTTGATCAGGAAGATCCAGTGCCAGCTGGCGTATTCCACCAGCCAGCCGCCCATGGTCGGGCCGGCCAGCGGGCCGAGCAGGCCGGGGATGGTGACGAAGCTGAGAATCCGCACCAGTTCGCTGCGCGGGTAGACCCGCAGGATCACCAGGCGCCCCACCGGCATCATCAGCGCCCCGCCGATACCCTGTACCACCCGCGCGCCGACCAGGGTGCCGAGGGTCGGTGAGAGCGCGCAGAGCAGCGAGCCGAGGCTGAACAGGAAGATCGCGAAGAGGAATACCCGGCGCGTGCCGAAGCGGTCGGAAATCCACCCGGAGGAGGGGATCAGCAACGCTACCGTGAGCAGGTAGGCGATTACCACGCCCTGCATGCGCAGCGGGTCTTCGTTGAGCGAACGGGCCATGCTCGGCAGTGCGGTGTTGAGGATGGTGCCGTCCAGGGCCTGCATGAAGAAGGCGATGGCCACCAGCCAGGGCAGCAGGCGGGCCACGCGGGGCGTCAGGGTGAAGGGTTCGCTCATGGTCGATCCATCGGTCAGGAATGGCTCTAGCTTAGGGAATCTTGGCGCGACTGGGGAAATCCACGTGCGGATCGCCGCCGGCGGTTCGCAACGCGCTCCAGTGGATCAGCTTCCCCACTCCGGAACCGCTGTGCTAGACCTTTACCGGTCACTTTTTTCCGCGCTTGCGATGGCGTGCCGGGTTTCGCCGCAAACGCCTGGCATGGCGGAACGATGTCACCCCCGGCCGGTCGATATGGCGTCCGGTCGCTTGCCGGAATTCCCAGAGGAGACAGCGATGTCCGTCAAACCCCGAATCACCCTCGCCCTGGCCACTGTGCTGGCGGCATCTTCCGCATTTGCCTTCAACCTCGGCGACGCCGCCAAGGCGGTGTCCGGTGCCACCGGCGGGAGCGCCGCCCAGGTCGCCACCACGCCGCAGACCAGCGGCCTGCTCGGCGCCCTGACCGGCCAGCTCGGGGTCAGCGACGAACAAGCCGTAGGCGGCACCGGGGCGTTGCTGGGGCTGGCCAAGAACAAGCTCAGCGGCGGCGACTACTCGCAGCTGCTCAAGGCCGTTCCCGGCCTCGACAAGCTGTCCGGCGCCAGTGCGCTGAGCGGTCTGGGCGGCCAGCTCGGCGGTACGGCGTCCAGCGGCATGCTGGGCAACGTCAGCAGCCTGGGCGATGTGAACAAGGCCTTCGGTGCGCTGGGCATGGACCAGAGCATGACCGGCAAGTTCGCCGGCGTGCTGCTGGACTACTTCGGCAAGCAGGGTGTGAACAGCCAGGTGCTGAGCAGCCTGAGCGGGCTGTGGGGCGCAGGCGCCTGAGTTAACGGGCCGCCGGACGGCGCGGAACCGCCGGCGGCCCGCTTTGTCATATCGACGACCCGGTCCCTGTTCGGGGCCGGGCATCCTCTCCGGAGCCGTCGATGTTCGCCAAATCCGCCGCTGTCCTGGCCGCCGCCTGGCTGGCCGTATCCCCCGTGTTCGCCGCCACCTTCACCGAGACCGCCGACCCGGCGCCCGCGGCTGAAGCGCCCGCGCAGACGGCCAACGCCCTGCTGGCCAACCTGACCCATCAACTGGGCGTTACCGAACAGCAGGCCATCGGCGGCACCGGCGCTTTGCTGGGGCTGGCGTTGAATACCTTGAAGGAAACCGACAGCACCCAGCTGCAGAAGGCCATGCCGAACGCACAGCAACTCGCCGGCAGCGGCTCCATGGGCGACCTGGGGGGAATGCTGGGTGGACTGGGCGGTGCTGCGGCACTGCTCGGCGGGATCAACAACCTGCAGGACGTCGACCAGATCTTCGGCGTGCTGGGCATGGACCAGTCGATGATCGGCCGCTTCGCCGGAGTGATCCTCGACTACTTCACCGAACAGGGCCTGAGCAGCCAGTTGCTCGGCACGCTCGGCGGCCTCTGGGGCATGCCCGCATCGCCAGCGCTGAAGGCTCCTGCGGTCAACGGACGCGGGGCATGAGCCCCGCTTCAGAATTCCTCGCGCAGCGCCTCGATGCGTGCGTCCTTCTCTTCCCACAGGCGTGATACCCAGGCCTGCACGTACTGGCGGAATTCCGGATCGTTCTCGTAATCGCCCTGCCACAGCGCAGGGTCGATCTCGCGCGCCTGGATATCCACGATCACCCGTGGCACGCGCCCGCACAGCAGGTCCCAGAAGCCCGGCCGCGGGCCCTTGGGGTAGACCAGGGTGACGTCCAGCAGGGTATCGAGCTGCTCGCCGAGGGCCGCTAGCACGAAGGCCACGCCCCCCGCCTTGGGCCGTAGCAGGTGCCTGTAGGGCGACTGCTGCTGGGCCTGCTTGGCCGGGGTGAAGCGGGTGCCTTCGAGGTAGTTCACCACGGTCACCGGCATGCGCTTGAACTTCTCGCAGGCGGCCCTGGTGATCTCCAGGTCCTTGCCCTTGAGCTCCGGGTGCTTCTCCAGGAAGGCCTTGCTGTAGCGCTTCATGAAGGGGTAGTCGAGCGCCCAGAAGGCCAGGCCGAGGAAGGGTACCCAGATCAGTTCCTTCTTCAGGAAGAACTTGAAGTAGGGCGTCTTGCGGTTGAACGCCTGCACCAGCGCCGGGATGTCGACCCAGGACTGGTGGTTGCTGATCACCAGATAGGAGGTGTCGCGGCGCAGGTCGTCGCCGCCGCGGATGTCCCAGACGGTCGGGGTCATCAGCGCGAAGATGGCCTTGTCGATCTCGGCCCAGGTCTCGGCGATCCACATCACCCCGCGCGAGCAGGCGTCCTTGGCTGCCTGGCCGGGGACCACCAGCTTGAGCAGGGCGATCAGCAGCATCGGGCCGATCAGGACCAGGGTGTTGAACAGCAACAGGAGGCTGGCGATGAGGCCGGCCAGTGTGTGCTTGGAGAGTGCCCGCATGGAGATCCGATTCCTTGTGCGACGATGGCGCGGCCATGATACGCAGACAATTCCCGTGGCCCAAGCGGGATGCTATGGCGAACCAAGGGCCGTCGTGCTAGTCCTATGCGCACATGCCTCACCCCGGAGACTCCGCGTGAAACGCGCCCTCGCACTGCTTTCCCTGCTCGCCCTCCCCAGCCTGGTGCTGGCCGCTGAACCCAAGCTCTATGGTCGCTACGAATGGGTCAGCCTGCCCGAACTCGACCAGACGCTGCAGGCGAAGATGGACACCGGCGCCTACACCTCGTCGCTGTCGGCCAAGGACATCCAGATCTTCCAGCGCGACGGCGAGGACTGGGTGCGCTTCAAGCTGGCCACCAAGGACGGCGGCGACTCGGTGTACGAGCACAAACTGCTGCGCATTTCCAAGATCAAGAACCGCGCCGAAGGCGCCGCCGAGGACGAGGAGGAAGACAGCAATCCCGGCCTCAGCCAGCGCCCGGTGATCGAGTTGCCGGTATGCCTGGGCGGCGACCAGCGCACCATCGAGGTCAACCTTACCGACCGCAGCCACTTCAACTACCCCTTCCTGATGGGCACCAAGGGCCTGCGCAAATTCCACGTCGCGGTTGACCCCGGCGAACGCTTCAGCGCCGGCAAGCCGAACTGCTCCGGCGGCTGAGGCCGCGATTGACGCGGTGCCGGGCTTGCGGCACCGTGCCGGCAGTTTCCACGGAGCCGGAATCTCATGCCGCACATCCTCATCGTCGAAGATGAAGCCGCCATCGCCGACACGCTGCTCTACGCGCTGCAGGCCGAGGGCTTCGAGACCACCTGGCTGAGCCTGGCCGGCGTGGCGCTGGAGCGGTTGCAGCGCGAGGCCTTCGACCTGGTCATCCTCGACGTCGGCCTGCCGGACATCAGCGGCTTCGAAGCCTGCAAACGGCTGCGGCGCTTCTCCGAGGTGCCGGTGATCTTCCTCACCGCCCGCGATGCCGAGATCGACCGCGTCGTGGGCCTGGAGATCGGCGCCGACGACTATGTGGTCAAGCCGTTCAGCCCGCGCGAAGTCGCCGCGCGGGTGAAGGCCATCCTCAAGCGCACCGCGCCGCGCGAGACGCCCGCCAGCGCCGCTGCCGGCAACGGTCCGTTCGAGGTGGACGAGGAGCGGGTGCTGATCCGGTACCACGGCCAGCCGTTGACGCTGACCCGCCACGAATTCCGCCTGTTGCAGACCCTGCTGGCGCGCCCGGAACGGGTGTTCAGCCGCGAGCAGTTGCTCGATGCGCTGGGCGTGGCCGCTGACGCCGGCTATGAGCGCAACGTCGACAGCCACATCAAGAGCCTGCGTGCCAAGCTGCGCCAGGTCGCCGCCACCGCCGAGCCGATCCAGACCCATCGCGGCCTGGGCTACAGCTACGCGCCGGACAAGAGCTGATGCGCCTGTCGCTGCGGATCTTCCTGGTCTACTTCTTCTTCGTCGGGCTGACCGGCTGGTTCGTTCTGCGCACGGTGATGGACGAGATCCGCCCCGGCGTGCGCCAGTCCAGCGAAGAGACCCTGGTGGACACCGCCAACCTGCTGGCCGAGGTGCTGCAGGCCGACGTGAAGAACGGTACCCTCGACCAGAGCCGGCTTCCCGAGATGCTTCGCGCCTATGGCGCGCGCAGCCCGCAGGCGGACATCTGGGGGGTGAACAAGACGGCGGTGAACCACCGCATCTACGTCACCGATGCGCGCGGCATCGTCCTGCTGGATTCCCTCGGGCAAGCGGTGGGCCAGGACTATTCGCGCTGGAACGACGTCTACCTGACCCTGCGCGGCCAGTACGGCGCGCGCTCCAGCCGCGAGTCGGCGGACGATCCGGAGTCCTCGGTGATGTACGTCGCCGCGCCCATCCGCGATGGCGAGAAGATCATCGGCGTGGTCTCGGTCTCCAAGCCCAACCGCACCCTGCAACCTTACATCGACCGCTCGCAGCGTCGCCTCGCCTGGCTGGGCGCGGGCCTGATCGTCCTTGGCCTGCTGGTCGGCGCGCTGCTGTCCTGGTGGCTCAGCCGCTCCCTGGAGCGCCTGACCCGCTACGCCCAGGCGGTCAGCGAGGGACAGCGCGCCGAGCTGCCGCGCTACCGGGGCGGCGAGATGGCGCAACTGGCCGGCGCGGTGGAGCGCATGCGCGTGCAACTGGAGGGCAAGGCCTACGTCGAGCGCTACGTGCACACCCTGACCCACGAACTGAAAAGCCCGCTGGCGGCGATCCGTGGCGCGGCGGAACTGCTCGAAGGCGAGATGCCGGCCGAGCAGCGTGCGCGCTTCGTCGGCAACATCGCCGGGGAAAGCGAGCGCTTGCAGCAGCTGATCGAGCGCCTGCTGAACCTGGCCCAGGTGGAGCAGCGCCAGGGCCTGGAGGAGCGGGTGCCGGTGGACCTGCACGAGCTGGCCGATGAGTTGATCGCCGAGCGCCTGGCGCGGGTGCAGGCTGTGCAGTTGGCGAACGATATTCCGCAGGAGGTGAGCGTGCTGGGCGAGCGTTTCCTGCTGCGCCAGGCGCTGGGCAACTTGCTGGACAACGCGCTGGATTTCACCCCGGCGGGCGGCGCCATCCGTTTCGACGCGCAGCCGGAAGGTAACGGCTGGCGCGTCGAACTGTTCAACCAGGGCGAGGCGATTCCCGATTTTGCCCTGCCGCGCCTGACCGAGCGTTTCTACTCCCTGCCGCGCCCCTCCAGCGGGCGCAAGAGCACCGGGCTCGGGCTTAACTTCGTCGCCGAGGTGGCGGCGCTGCATGGCGGTGAGCTGCGCGTCGAGAACGCCGAGGGTGGGGTGCGGGCGAGTCTGTCGATCCCGGCGCAGGGCTAGGCGTAGGGCGTATAACGTTCGACGTTATACGCCGTTTGACCTAGATCTCAGTGCACTCCGTGTTCAGCCCCGGAGGCGCCGAGGAGGCAAGGTGTAACGGCGTACAACCGCGAACGGTTGTATGCCCTACGGCAGCGCCACCCTCCACACAAACTCCACAGACTCTCCACATTCCACTCCCGGCGCCCCCATGTCCGCGCCCCAAGCTCTCCCCGTCCCCATCCCACGGAGAGCCCTCCCCATGAATCGCCAACTCGGCATCAAGCTCGGCGCCATCGCGCTCTTGATCGTCCTCCTGCTGATCCCCCTGCTGATGATCGACGGTCTGGTCGACGAGCGTCAGAACTACCGCGACGAGGTCCTGCAGGACATCGCCCGCAGCGCCAGCTACAGTCAGCAACTCACCGGGCCGCTGGTGATCGTGCCTTACAGCCGCACCGTTCGCAGCTGGCGCATCGACAAGGGCAGCCAGCAGCGCGTGCTGCAGGAGCGCGAGGTGCGCGGCCGCCTGTTCTTCCTGCCGGAGACCTTCCTGCTCGACGGGCAGATGCGCACCGAGGTACGCCATCGCGGCATCTACGAGGCGCGCCTGTACCACGCCGACAGCAAGGTCAGCGGCGGCTTCGTGCTGCCGGCCAACTACGGCATCAGCAGCGACCTGGACAGCTATCGCTTCGACGCCCCCCTTCTGGCGGTGGGCATCAGCGATGTGCGCGGCATCGAGAACGCGCCGAAACTGAAGGTCGAAGGCGAACTGCGCGACTTCCAGCCCGGCACCCAGAGCCAGTTCCTCGGCAACGGCGTGCACGCCGTCCTGCCGTTCAAGGCGAGTGACCGTGAGCAACGCTTCGACTATGCCTTCGAGCTGTCGCTGCTGGGCAGCAGTCGCCTGGACATCATCCCGGTCGGCCGCGACAGCCAGGTCAACCTGGTTTCGGACTGGCCGCACCCGAGCTTCGGTGGCGAGTTCCTGCCCACCGAGCGCAGCACCAGCGACCAGGGGTTCAGTGCGCGCTGGCGTACCAGCTTCTTCGCCACCAACCTGGAAGAACAGCTCAAAGCCTGTACGGCGCCGTCCCAGGCCGACGCCGCCCGCGCGGTGACCGCGGATGACTCGGACCTGGTCCGCGTCGCTCCGGCGGTGTGTAGCGAATTCGGCAATCACCGCTTCGGCGTGGCGCTGGTGGACCCGGTAGACCAGTACCTGAAGACCGACCGCGCGGTGAAGTACGCGCTGCTGTTCATCGGCCTCACCTTCGCCGGCTTCTTCCTCTTCGAAGTGCTCAAGCGCCTGGCCGTGCACCCGGTGCAGTACGCCCTGGTAGGCATGGCGCTGGCGCTGTTCTACCTGCTGCTGCTGTCGCTGTCCGAGCACCTGGGCTTCGAGCTGGCCTACCTGATTTCCGCCGGCGCCTGTGTCGGGCTGATCGGCTTCTACCTCTGTCATGTGCTGCACAGTCTGTGGCGCGGCGCCGGCTTCAGCGTCGGGCTCGCCGGGCTCTACGGGATGCTCTACGCGCTGCTCAGCGCCGAGGACTACGCGTTGCTGATGGGCTCGCTGCTGCTGTTCGGCGTGCTCGGTGGCGTGATGGTGCTGACCCGCCGGCTGGACTGGTACGGCATCGGCAAGCCGGCGCGCGGCGATGACCTGGAGTTTTCCCTGGACGAAGTGCGCGTGCAGCGCTGAGGAGAATCGAGATGCCGAATCTGATGCGTTTTTCCCTGTGCCTGCTGGTTGGCCTGCTGCTCGCCGGACTGTGCCTGCCGGTGCTGATGCTGCTCGGTCGCTTCGACTGGATTGCGCTGCTGGTCGCCAGCGGCAAGCCGTTGGCGCACCTTGCCCTGCTGCTGCCGGGCGGACTCTGGGAGCAGCTCAGCGGGGTGGAGGACGCGGCGCACAATCCCCATGTGCGCTCCTTCCTGGAGATGTGCATGGGCGTTGCGCAGATGGGCTTGCTGCTGGCGCTGCCGATCTACCGCCTGGGGAACAAGTCATGAGCGCCTGGCGCGGATTGCGCGAGGAGCGTGAGATGGGACGGCGGCTGGCACGGCGGATCGCCGGGTTGTTCGGGGAAGTGAAGGGCACGCGGGTGGTGCGGGATGAGCGGTTTCAGCGGCGGGTGGTGTGCCGAACCGGCGTTGCTCGTGACTTTGGGCACTGGGGCTTGCCCCTCACCCCAACCCTCTCCCAGAGGGAGAGGGGGCTGGGCGGTGCCGGATGGCGGGTCTGGAGTTCGCCGGCTCGCTCCTCCGGTGGCATTGCGTAATGGGTATCAGGCCGGCACGGTCGCCTGCAGCGAAGGCCGCTGGCTGACCTCGGCGAACCACTTGGCCAGCCGCGGGTACTCGGCGCGCCAGTCCCAGTGTGGTTGGCGGAAGTCCAGGTAGCCGAGGGCGCAGGCCACGCCGATGGCGGCGACGTCGAAGCGTTCGGCCAGTTCGGTGTGGGCCGGGCCGTCGAAGTAGGCGAGGGTGCGGACGATCTTCAGTTGCTGGTTGTCGAGCCAGGTGTCCCAGTGCTTTTCCGGCGGGCGCATGGCGGTCTCGTAGCGGATCAGCACGGCGGCATCCAGCACCGCGTCGGCCAGCGAGGCCAGGGTCAGGCGCCGCCAGCGGGCCGGGCCTTCACGGGGAATCAGCGGCTCGCCGCTGTGCTGCTGGTCGAGGTACTCGAAGATCACCCGGCTGTCGTGCAGGTCCTGGCCGTCGGCCAGCCGCAGGGCGGGAATCTTGCCGGCGGGGTTGTCCCGCAGCACGCCGGCGTCCGGTGCGATGGGGGTGTGGACGGCGGCGTAGAGTTCGACCTGGTCGAGCTGACCGGTCTCGTGCAGCAGGACCATGACCTTGCGCACGAAGGGCGAGGCGGCGGCGTGGAACAGGATGGGACGGACGCTCATGGGTTCTCCTCGGCGTTCATTCGTGGATGACCACCAGGCGGTCGGTGCCGGATTCGGCGCCCCAGACCTCGCCTGGTCGGCCCAGCAACTGGCGCACGTTGGCGTGCTCGCGGTCGCTCGGATAGGCGGTGAAACGTTCGCTCTGCGGGTCGAAGCGCAGGATGGCGTTGCTGGCGAAGTCGCTCAGCCAGACCTGGTCCATGGCGTCGACGTAGAGAGCATAGGGCTGCGGATGATCGCCCGGCAGCTTCCAGGTTTTCCACTGGTTGTTGTCCGGATCGAAGCGTGCCAGCCGGCCGTCGCTCCACTGGCTGATCCACAGCCGCCCGACCGAGTCGGACCACAGCCGGCGCGGGCCGCTGCCGGAGCTGGGCGTGTCGATGCGGGTGACCTTGTCGCCGACCGGGTCGATATGGCCGAGGTAGTCGCCGGCCAGCGAGGCGTACCAGAGTTCGCCGTCGGGCGTCACGGCGATGCCGTACGGCCCCTTGCCCTTGGGCGCCGCCCAGACCTTGAGTTCGCGGGTCGCGGGGTCGAGGCGGCCGTAGAAACCGTTCTGGCCGGTGAACCACAGAATGCCATCGTCATCGAATACACCGGTATTGAGGTTGGCCTTGGCCGCCTCCTTGGGCAGCGGAATGACTTCCACTCCCAGGCGTTCGCGATCGACGTGGACAATGGCATTGAGCCCGCCGTCGGTGATCCAGGCGTCGCCATCGGGCCCGGCGACCACGCCGTGGGGCGCGGAGCCCTTGCCCAGGTCGACCTGCTCGGTGGCGCCGGTCTGCGGGTCGAGCCGGCCGAGCGCGCCGGCATGCTGCGCGGTGTACCAGATCTTGCCGTCCTCCGTGGGGGCGACATCGTGCGGGCCGGAGCCTTTGGGCAGGTCGAAGTACTTCACGCTGGCGGCGTCGGCGCCGCCAGCCAGCAACAGGCCGGCGAGCAGCAGGGGCAGGGCGCGCAGGGTGGTGGACATGGGGCTCTCCTTGGCGGGTCCGGAATTGGCTGAGACTGTACGCCGGGCTTGGCGTTCGGCGATATGGAGGAGTGAAGCGCGTGACAACGATACAACTACTGGGGGCGGCGTGCCGCCAGGGTTCGCCAGTCAATGACGACGCCATCGGCTATACCGCGGGCGCGGCCTGGGTGCTGGACGGCGCCACCAGCCTGGGGCCGGGGCTGGTGGATGTGCAGAGCGATGCGCGCTGGCTGGCGCAGTGCGCCAATGGTCACCTGCAGCGCCTGCTGGAGGACCAGCCGGGGTTGCCGACCGAGGCGCTGCTGCGGGCCTTGCAGCAGGGCATCGCCGAGGACTTCCGGCGTGACGCGGGTGTTGCCGCCACAGCGGAGCTGGACCTGCCCTCGGCCTGCCTGAGCCTGCTGCGGGTGCTGGACGACGGCGCGCTGGAGTTGCTCAACCTGTGCGACAGCCGCATCCACCTGGCCTGGGACGACGGACGCGTGGAGAGCTTCGGCGACACACCGCTGGAGGAACTGGACCGGCAATCGGTGGAGCGCCTGCTGGCGCTGCGCGAGAGGCATCCGGACTGGAGCCACGCCCAACTGTTCCAGGCCAGCCGCGAATGGGTGCGGCGCAACCGGGCGCTGGCCAACACGGCGCAGGGTTACTGGGTGCTCGACCCGACCGACCGCTGGCTGGGACAGGTGCAGCGGCGCGTGCTCGATCCCGCGCGGCTGAAGGCGTTCATGCTGGTGACCGACGGCTTCGACCGCCTGCTGGAGTTCCGCCGCTATGACCTGGAGGCGCTGTTCGCGGCGCTGCCCGAGCGCGGTGTGGAGGCGCTGATCGATGAGCTGCGCGCGCTGGAGTCCGCCGATGGCCAGGCGCTGGAGCATCCGCGCCTGAAGATTCACGACGATGCCAGTGTGGTCTGGGGGGAAATGCGCCGCTGAGCGTTACCCGGCAGCGCGGCCGGGTGGCAATTACGCAGGAGCGGACTCCGTCCGCGATCCGGGCCGAGTGGCCTCGAGTCGGGACTGGCCATGGTCAGGCGGCGTATAACGCGGAGCGTTATACGCCCTACGGTGAGCTCGACCCTGGCGTAGGGCGTATAACCGTTCGCGGTTATACGCCGGTACACCTGGCCTCCGATTCGCTCCGTGGCTGGGGCAGGCGCCCTCTCATCACCACTTGTAGGTCAGGCTCGCCACCACCTTGCGCTGGTCGCCGTAGTAGCAGTAGTAGCCGTCGCAGGTGGAGATGTAGTCCTTGTTGAACAGGTTGGTGGCGTTGACCTGTACCGACGCGCCATCGAGGCCGCTGGAGAGCTTGCCCAGGTCGTAGTGCACCGCGGCGTCGTACAGGGTGTAGGAGCCCGTGTAGCCGTCGTAGGAGTTGGCCTGGTCGCCATAGGTGTCGCCCACGTAGCGCACGCCGTAGCCGACGCCGAAACCGTCGAGGGTGCCGGCGTGCCAGGTGTAGTCGGCCCACAGTGCGGCCTGGTTGCGCGGCACCCGCTGCAGGCGGTTGCCGGCGTAGATACCCTTCTTCACCTCGGTGTCGGTGTAGCTGTAGCTGCCGATCAGCTTGAGGTTTTCGCTCAGGTTGGAGTTGGCCTCCAGCTCCAGGCCGGTGACCTTCACTTCGCCGGTCTGGCTGGTGACGGAGACGCCGCCGACGTTGTCGGTCACGCTCACGTTCTTCTGCCGCAGGTCGTAGACGGCGGCGGTCAGCAGGGTGTCGCTGCCCGGCGGCTGGTACTTCACGCCCAGTTCCCACTGCTTGCCTTCGGTGGGTTTGAACGACTCGGTGGCGGAGACGTCGGCGCCGCTGGCCGGCTGGAATGACTCGGCATAGGACAGGTACGGCGCCACGCCATTGTCGAAGAGGTAGCTCAACGCGGCGTTGCCGCTGAACTTGCTGTCCGACTCGGTACTGGTGGCGTCGCCCTTGTTGTGGAATTCGGTCCCGGTGTGCACCCAGTCCTGGCGGCCGCCCAGGGTCAGGCGCCAGTTGTCGAGGGCGATCTGGTCCTGCACGTAGGCGCCGGTCTGGAAGGTCTTCTGGTTGTAGTCGTAGTAGGCATCGGAGCGCGGTGGACGGACGATGGGCTGGCCGTAGATCGGATCGTTCACGTTGGTCGGCGGAACGTTGTAGCCGTAGATCGCCAGGTAGTTGGTGTTGTTGCGGTTGTGGTCCAGGCCCAGCAGCACGGTGTGCGCGAGCGCGCCGGTGTGGAAGTCGGCCTGGAAGTTGTTGTCCACCACGAACTGGGTGACGTCCTCGTCCACCGAGGTGCTGACGCGGTTGAGGGTGCCGTCGTCGCTGACGGTTTCCAGGTAGCCGCCCGGAGTCAGGGCATCGAAGGACAGATCGTTCTTCATGTAGCGCAGGTTCTGGCGGAACTGCCAGACGTCGTTCAGGCGGTGCTCGAAGCTGTAGCCCAGCCAGTAGGTGGTGCGGTCGTAGTTTTCCCAGTCCGGGTCGCCCAGGTTCTTGTGGTGCGAGATGTCGCCGAAGGGCGCGTCGTACTTGGTGCCTTTGAGCGGCAGGAACTGGGTGGTGATGCCGGTATCGTCGCGGGTGAACTGGCTGAGGAAGGTCAGCCTGGTGTCGTCGTCCGCGTTCCAGGTCAGGCTCGGCGCGAGGTTGTAGCGCTTGTCCGGGATGTGGTCGATCTGCGTGTTGCTGTCGCGCGCCACGCCGCTGACGCGATAGAGCAGGTTGCCCTGCTCATCCAGCGGGCCGGTGCTGTCGAAGTTGATCTGCTTGTGGTTGTAGTTGCCGCCCTGCACCTGGACGGTATTGGACTGCTCGGCCTGCGGGCGCAGGCTGCTCATGTCCAGCAGGCCGCCGGGCGGGGTCTGGCCGTAAACCGAGGAGGCCGGGCCGCGCAGCATGGCGACGCGCTCCAGGTCCCAGGTTTCCAGCTTCGGGTTGGCATAGATGCCGGTGGCCATCGGCAGGCCGTCGAGGAACTGGGTGGGCTTGAAGCCGCGCACGAGCAGCCAGTCGGAACGGGTATCGCTGCCGAAGCTGCTGGCGACGGTGCCGGGCATGTAGCGCACGGCGTCGTCGATGTTCTGCACCGCGCGGTCCTGCATTTGCTCGCGGGTTGCCACGGAGATCGACTTGGCGGTTTCCAGGATCGGCGTATCGGTCTTGGTGCCGATGCGCGAGCGGGTGGCGACGTAGCCGACCGCCGGGCCGTCCGGGTCTTCCTGGGCGGCGCTGATGGTGGTGGCGGACATCGACAGGGTGTCGTCCGGCGCCGGGCGCAGGCTGTAGCTGCCCGAGCCGCTTTCCACCAGATCCAGCCCGGTGCCTTGCAGTGCCTGGCGCAGCGCGCCGACGGTATCGAAGCGGCCGTGCACCGCGTGGGCGCTGCGGCCTTGGGCCAATGCCGGGTCCAGGCTCAGGCTCAGGCCGCCTTCGGCAGCAATGCGGTTGAGGGTGCTGGACAGCGGGCCGGCTGGCAGCTGGTAGTCACGCTGCGCATCGGCAGCGAAAGCCGGCGAGCCCAGCAGGATGGCCGTGGCCAGCAGGCAGGGGCGGAGCGAAAGGTCGAACGGGCGGCGCATGGACAACGACTCCTGGATGAAACGTTCTCGATGCCTCCTTGCCGAGCGAGAAATGAAAAGTGATAGGGCTGGGTGAAAATTTTTTTGGGGGATGCTCTTCGTAGGAGCGAGCTTGCTCGCGAACCGCATAACGCCGGTGCGCCGGATGTTCTGTTCGCGAGCAAGGGCTAGGCGCCCCCCTCGGTCCTACAGGAATGCGGTCCTCAGCGGCGGGGTACTACGCGCGACCACCAGGGGCCGTGCTTCTCGATCCGCACCGGCAGGCTCGGCTCCAGTGAGCTCAGGGCCAGGCCGATGTCGTGCAGCGGGAAGCTGCCGGTGATGCGCAGGTCGGCCACCGCCGGGTCGATGCCCAGGTAGCCCGGACTTTCCCGCGACAGGCGCTCGACCAGCTCGGCCAGGCGCACGTTGTCCACCACCAGCATGCCGCGGGTCCAGGCGTCGGCGACGGCGCTGTTGGCCTCTACCGGGCCGAGTCCGTCAGGCCTTACGCGCACGTGCTGGCCCTGGGCGATGACCTTTTCCTCCTCCCGCTGTTCGGGGCGTGCGGCAACCGCCGAGTGCAGGACGCTGAGCAGGGTGCCGTCTTCGCCGTCGCGCTCCACCAGGAAGCGCGTGCCCAGGGCGCGCAGGCGGCCGTCGCGGGTCTCGACGATGAAGGGCCGGCTGTCGCCGTGGGCGGTTTCCACCAGAATCTCGCCGCTGAGCAACACGATGCGCCGCTGCTCGGCGTCGAAGCGCACGTCCACGGCGGTGCGGCTGTTGAGCTTGACCAGAGTGTTGTCGGGCAGGCGCAGCTCGCGTTGCTCGCCGGTGCCGGTGAGCAGGTCGGAGAAGGCGTACTGCACGGGCAGGTAACGGTTGCCCACGCTGAGGGCCAGCGCGCCGACCAGCAGCAGCGACAGGCCGCTGCCCGCCAGTCGGCGGACCTTCTGCCGTGCCTCCCGCGGTGAGCGCAGCAGGGCGTTGCGCGCCGCCAGGGGCGCGGCGCCGGCGAGGTTGCGGTCGAGCATCCCCAGTTGGCTCCAGGCCCGCGCGTGCTCGCTGTGCTCGGCATGCCAGCGGCTGAAGGCCGCCTCGTCATCGGGGCGTGTCTCGCCAGAGCCCAGGCGCAACTGCCAGCTGATGGCCTCGTCGAGCACGCGCAGGGAGACCGGACCTTTCACGTCGGCGTTCCGTACAGCGCGATGTAGCACTGGCGCAGGCCCTGGGCGATGTACTGACGCACGCGCGGCACGGAGACGCCTAGCAGCTCGGCGATCTCGGCGTGACCCAGGCCGTCCAGGCGGTTGAGCAGGAAGGCCCGGCGTGCGCGGGTGGACAGACTGCCCAGCAGGCGGTCGATTTCGCGCAGGTCGGCGAGGATCAGGCAGTGCTCTTCCGCTGAAGGCTGCACGGCCTCGGGCAGATGGTGCAGCTCTTCCAGGTAGGCCTGTTCCAGCGCTACGCGGCGCCAGTGGTCCACCAGCAGGCCCTTGGCGATGGTCACCAGGAAGGCGCGGGGTTCGCGCAGGGACGGCAGCTCGCGGCGGCCGAGCACGCGGACGAAAGTGTCCTGGCTCAGGTCTTCGGCGCGCTGAACGCAGCCCAGGCTGCGGTTGAGCCAGGCGGTCAGCCAGTCGCGATGATCGCGGTACAGCACTCCAACGCGTTCGCCATTGCCAATCTGGACGGCCGACACCCCTTGCTCCCCCATGCCCAGGTCGGGCACTAATTTAGTAACGAGAACTATTTGCAAATGATCGCAGACTGCCGCTGGCGCTGCAATCACGCTCGTCGGCTTTTATCGGTCGATCGCCGATGGATCGACGGCGTTCTACAATCGATCCTCTTCCTTCTGGCGGACAACCGACATGCGCGAACCTCTGCTGATCATTGGCTCCTACCTCTCGCCCTACGTGCGCAAGGCACTGGTCATGCTCGAACTCAAGGGCGTGGATTACTGCGTCGATTCCGTCGTGCCCTTCTACGGCAACGCCGAATTCGAGCGCCTGAGCCCGCTGCGTCAGGTGCCGGTGCTGGTGGACGGCGACCTGGTGCTCAACGATTCCTCGGTGATCTGCCAGTACCTGGAGGAGCGTTATCCACAGCCCGCGTTGTACCCGGCGGACATCGCCGAGCGAGCCCGTGCCCGCTGGATCGAGGAGTTCGCCGACGCCCGCATGGGCCAGGTGGTGATCTGGCAACTGTTCGACCAGTTGGTGATCGGCCGTGGCGTGTGGGGCCGGGAGCCGGATGCGGCGCTGCTGGAGAAGACCTACCAGCAGGACTTGCCGGCGGTGTTCGACTACCTGGAGGCGCAGCTGCCGGCCAGCGGCTGGCTGTTCGGCGAGCTCTCCATCGCCGACATCAGCGTCGCCTGCTTCATGCGCAACGCGCAGTTCGCCCGTTACGAGCTGGACGCCCAGCGCTGGCCGAAGCTGGCGGCGATGCTCGACGCCGCCTTCGTGCTGCCGGCGTTCCAGAAGCTCAACCCGTTCGAACGCGCCATTGCCCGCACGCCGATCCTGCAGCAGCGCGAGGCCCTGCTGGCCGCTGGTGCGCCGGTCAGCGCCACCAGCCACATGCGCGAGCAGCCGGTGCGCGGGCCGATGAGCCGCAGCTGATCAGGCTTGCTGGAGGAAGCGCCAGAGCCGCTGCGCCACCGGCCCGTGGGAACGGTCGCGGCGGCGCGCGGCGACCAGTTCCTCGCGGCGGCCGGGCAGCTGCGCACCGCTGAGGTCGCGCAGGCGCCCAGCAGCCAGTTCTTCTCCAATCAGGTGACGCGGCAGGTGGCCCCAGGCCAGGCCGTGCAGCACCAGTTCCTTCTTCATCGCCTGGTCCGGCACCGTGCATTGCGGCGCGCCGTCGAGGGTGAAGTAGTCCACCGGCGGCGAGTGCCGGGCGCTGTCGCGCATCACGCACTGGGTGAGCGCGCGCAGGTGCTCGGGGGTGACGTTTTCCCTATCCGGAAGCAGCGTTGGTGCGATCACCGGGACGAAATCGACGTCGCCCAGGTCGATCCATTCCAGGCGCGGGTCGGCCTTTTCCACGCGGTGCAGGATCAGGTCGGCATCGTCATCCAGTAGCCGCTCCAGCGGGCCGCTGACGCTCTCGAAATACAGTTGCAGACGCGTCTGCGGTTCCTCGGCGAAGAAACGCGCGAGCTTTTCCAGCAGCGCCGGACGTGGACAGAAGTCGCCGAGCACTACGCGCAGTTCGCTTTCCTCGCCAGCCGCCAGGTGCGCGGCGTGGTCACGCAGGTTGCCCAGCTCGCGGAGCAGCCCCTGGGCGCGGCGGTGGAAGGACGCCCCGGCGGCGGTCAGGCCGACGCGGTAGCCGCTGCGGTCCAGCAGTTCGAAGCCCAATTGCCCCTCCAGCCGGGCGACGGCGGCGAAGATCGCCGGGTGCGAACGGTGCAGTCGCTGCGCCGCCGCCTGGAAACCGCCCGCCTCGACGACGGCGTCGAAGCAGTGCAGGTCGTGCAGGGTGAAATCGTGCATGTCAGCTTTCCTGACAATCTGGTTCAGGTCTTTGTAATTTCTTCGGAATCCTGCCGCAACTACCTTCGTCTCCACATTCACTCGAGGAGACGCTCCCATGAGCTCGCTGCACTACCTGACCACCCGCGACAACGCCCGCATCGCCTACCGCCTCGACGGCGCCGCCGGGCTGCCGCTGCTGTTGCTGTCCAACTCCATCGGCACCGACCTGCACATGTGGGATGGGCAGGTCGCCACGTTGACCGAACACTTCCGCGTGCTGCGCTATGACGCTCGCGGCCATGGTGCGTCCAGCGTGCCGCCGGGGCCCTATTCGCTGGCGCGGTTGGGCGAAGACGTGATCGAGCTGCTGGATGCGCTCGGCGTACAGCGCGCGCATTTCCTCGGTCTCTCGCTCGGCGGATTCGTCGGCCAGTGGCTGGCGGTGAATGCGCCGCAACGCGTCGAGCGGCTGGTGCTGGCGAACACTTCCGCCTGGCTCGGGCCGCAGGATCAGTGGGACGCGCGCATTGCCGAGGTGCTGGACGCGGAAGACCTGCAAGGCACCGCCGCCACCTTCCTCGCCAACTGGTTCCCGGCGTCCTGGCTGGCGCAGCGGCGGCCGGAAGTGGAGCCGTTCCGCGCCACGCTGCTGGCGACCAACCGGCATGGCCTGGCCGGTTCCTTTGCCGCCGTCCAGGGGGCCGATCTGCGGGAAGCGCTGAAGGCGGTTCGCCTGCCGACACTGGTGATCGCCGGGCAGTTCGACACCGTGACCGCCGCCAGCCACAGCGAGCTGATCGCCGAGGCGATTCCTGGGGCGCGCCTGCTGACGCTACCGGCGGTGCACCTGTCGAACATCGAGTTTCCCCGCGAGTTCGAGGGCGCGGTGCTGGATTTCCTGCTGGCGCTCTGAACGAAAAGGCCGCCCGAGGGCGGCCTTTGTCTTGTCGCCAGATCAGTGGTGCGCCGCATCCACCGCGATGGGCTCACCGGAAACCTCCGCATAGCTGCGTTTGCGGTCGGCCAGGGCGTAGTGGATCAGCGCGCCCAGGCCGGCGCCGAAGAACCAGGAGAACTGCGACAGCGCGTCGAATGCCGGCACCAGCGCCAGCACGATGGCGATCAGCGCCGCCGGAATGAAGGCCGCCACGGCCCGCAGGTTGACGCCGCCGCGGTAGTGGTAGGCAGCCTCGCGGCTTTCGCTGTAGAGCTCCGGCAGGTTCACCCGGCCACGGCGCACCAGGTAGTAGTCGGTGACGATGATGCCGTACAGCGGGCCGAGCAGGGCGCCCAGGCCGCCGAGGAAATACACGATCACCGCCGGGCTGTTGTACAGGTGCCACGGCAGGATCAGCACCGCAATGGTGGCGCTGAGCAGGCCGGCGCGGCGGAAGTTCAGCAGGTTCGGCGCGAGGTTGGTGAGCACGTAGGCCGGGGCTACAAAGTTGGCCATGATGTTCACCGCCACGGTGACAATCAGGAACGCCAGGCAGGCCAGCACCAGGCCGGCGGTGTTGGGGATGGCGGCGACGATCTCGGTCGGCCCCTGCACCAGCTTGCCGTCGATGCTGAATTGCGCGCCGGCCAGCACCACGGCGATCAACGCAAAGCCCAGCATGTTCACCGGCAAGCCCCAGAAGTTGCCCACGCTGATGGTGCGGCGGTCCGGGCAGTTACGGGTGAAGTCGCAGAAGTTGAGGATCATGGTGCCGTACAGCGACACCCACAGCGCGGCGGCGCCGAACACTTTCAGCCACATCGTCGAGCCGGTTGGCGCGTTGCCGCTGGACCAGGAGATGGACAGGCCGCTGCGCCAGTACATCCAGCCCGCCAGGGTGGCGAAGGCGACCAGGATGATCGGGCCGGCGAAGGATTCGTAGCGCCGCACCATTTCCATGCCGTAGGCGAAGATCGCCAGTTGCACGCACCAGATGCCGAGGAAGGTGATCCAGCCCAGGGTGGAGAGGCCGAGGATCGAGTTCTGGTCGTAGGGCTTGAGGTCGGGTGCGATGGCGGTGAGCAGCACGCGCAGGACCACCGAGGCGAGGTAGGTCTGGATGCCGAACCAGGCGATGGCGATTACCGCGCGGATCAGCGCCGGAACCTGGGCGCCATGGATGCCGAAGCTGATCCGGCACATCACCGGGTAGGGCAGGCCGGTCTTCTGGCCCATGTAGCCGGACAGGTTCATCAGCCCGTAGATCACCAGCGCGCCGAGGGCGAAGGCGGCGAGGATCTGCGCACCGCTCATGCCGAGGGCGAAGAGCCCGATGGCGAAGGAGTAGTTGGCGATGTTGTGCACATCGTTGGTCCACAGCGCGAACAGGCTGTAGCGCCCCCAGCTGCGGCCCTGGGCCTTGGTCGGGGCGAGGTCGGCGCTGTACAGGCGCGGGCTCAGGGTTGGCGCGGCATCATGGCTGGACGCCGCGCTGTCGACAGGTTGGATGGAGGAAACGCCGGACAGATGAGTGGGACTGGAATTCATGGGCTACTCGGATTTTGTATGCACGGCTTTTTAGGTTTGTATGCAAAAGCCAAATCCGTGCCAGTCCGCGCCGGGCGCGTCCCGATGTCTTTCCGGTCTCGATGGCTGACCCGGCAGGAGCCCTGATTTGGTGCGGGCTTTGCGCCTGTCTGATCGGTCAGGAAAATATTTCTCCAGATTTATCATTGACTTACAGGTCAGGTTTTCTGGTGTGCGGCGAGTGTGTGAATGGGGATTTTGTACACAA
The DNA here is from genome assembly GCF_047902425.1 of Pseudomonas macauensis. Lineage (NCBI taxonomy): Bacteria > Pseudomonadati > Pseudomonadota > Gammaproteobacteria > Pseudomonadales > Pseudomonadaceae > Pseudomonas > Pseudomonas macauensis. The sequence goes on from NZ_CP138377.1 coordinate 507,163, forward strand.
AAATTGTGCACAGACGTTACGTGTGGGGATCTGGTGCGGCGGCGGGCATCACGGATGAAGTTAGCTCCTACGAGAACATCGCGTTCTGTTTCCTGCGAGTTCGTGCCGTTGGTTCTCTGAAGCCCCTTGCTCTTGTAGGAGCAACTGTCTTCCTCTGAGATATTTGTGCCAACGCTTGCCCTCACCCCAGCTCTCTCCCAAAGGGAGAGGGGGCAGATCGTGCCGGTTGAAGTCGTGGTTTCATCCTGCACCGAACGGTCCCCTCTCCCGCTTGCGGGAGAGGGTTAGGGTGAGGGGCCCTTGATCTCGTAGGAGCGGAGCTTCTCCGCGAAATCGGTGCACGCTGAAGGATTCGCGGACAAGGTCCGCGATGATTCCCGCCGCCCCTCGATCACCTTTCAGAAACCATAAAAAAACCGCCCCGAAGGGCGGTTCTTTCATCGCAGCGCGAAGTTCTTACAGACCGTTCCTGGCCTTGAACTCGCGGCGGCGGCGGTGCAGGACCGGCTCGGTGTAGCCGTTGGGCTGCTTGGTGCCCTCGATGACCAGTTCCAGCGCGGCCTGGAAGGCTACGTTGTCATCGAAGTTCGGCGCCATCGGGCGGTACAGCGGGTCGTTGGCGTTCTGACGGTCCACCACCGAAGCCATGCGCTTGAGGCTTTCCAGCACCTGCTCCTGGGTGACCACGCCGTGGCGCAGCCAGTTGGCCAGCAGCTGGCTGGAGATACGCAGGGTGGCGCGGTCTTCCATCAGGCCCACGTCGTTGATGTCCGGCACCTTGGAGCAGCCGACGCCCTGGTCGATCCAGCGGACCACGTAGCCGAGGATGCCCTGGGCGTTGTTGTCCAGCTCGTTCTTGATCTCTTCCGCGCTCCAGTTGGTGTTCTGAGCCAGCGGAATGGTCAGGATGTCGTCCACCGAGGCCGGTGCACGCTTGGCCAGTTCGGCCTGGCGGGCGTACACGTCGACCTTGTGGTAGTGCAGCGCGTGCAGGGTGGCGGCGGTCGGCGACGGAACCCAGGCGGTGTTGGCGCCAGCCAGCGGGTGAGCGATCTTCTGCTCGAGCATGGCGGCCATCAGGTCCGGCATGGCCCACATGCCCTTGCCGATCTGCGCCTTGCCCTGCAGGCCGGTGGCCAGACCGATGTCCACGTTATTGTTCTCGTAGGCGCCGATCCACTTCTCGTTCTTCATGGCGCCCTTGCGCACCACGGCGCCGGCTTCCATGGAGGTGTGGATCTCGTCACCGGTGCGGTCGAGGAAGCCGGTGTTGATGAACACCACGCGCTCGGCGGCCGCCTTGATGCAGGACTTCAGGTTGATGGTAGTGCGGCGCTCCTCGTCCATGATGCCAACCTTCATGGTGTTGCGCGGCATGCCCAGCACGTCTTCGACGCGGCTGAAGATTTCGGCGGCGAATGCCACTTCTTCCGGGCCGTGCATCTTCGGCTTCACCACGTACATCGAGCCGGTGCGGCTGTTCTTGCGGGTGGTGTTGCCCTTGAGGTTGTGCAGCGCGATCAGGCCGGTGAACAGGCCGTCCTGGATGCCTTCGGGCACTTCGTTGCCCTGGGCGTCAAGGATCGCCGGGTTGGTCATCAGGTGGCCGACGTTACGCACGAACAGCAGGGAGCGGCCGTGCAGAGTCAGCTCGGAGCCGTCGGCCTTGGTGTAGACGCGGTCCGGGTTCATGGTACGGGTGAAGGTGCTGCCGCCCTTGGTCACGGACTCGGCCAGGTCGCCTTTCATCAGGCCCAGCCAGTTGCGGTAGACCACGACCTTGTCGTCGGCGTCGACGGCAGCGACCGAGTCTTCGCAGTCCATGATGGTGGTCAGCGCGGACTCCATCAGCACATCTTTCACGCCAGCGGCATCGGTCTGGCCGATCGGGCTGGTGGGGTCGATCTGGATTTCGAAGTGCAGGCCGTTGTGCTTGAGCAGCACGGCTTGCGGCTTGGCGGCGTCGCCCTGGAAGCCGAGGAACTGGGCGGCGTTCTTCAGGCCGGTGTCGCTGCCGTTCTTCAGGGTCACGACCAGCGCGCCGTTCTTCACGGTGTAGGCGGTGGCGTCGACGTGGGAGCCGGATTCCAACGGTGCGGCTTCATCGAGGAAGGCGCGGGCGAAGGCGATGACCTTGTCGCCACGGACCTTGTTGTAGCCCTTGCCCTTCTCGGCGCCGTTCTCTTCGCTGATCGCGTCGGTGCCGTACAGTGCGTCGTACAGCGAGCCCCAGCGGGCATTCGAGGCGTTCAGGGCGAAGCGCGCGTTCATCACCGGCACCACCAGCTGCGGGCCGGCCATGCGGGCGATTTCTTCGTCGACATTCTGGGTACTGGCCTGGAAGTCAGCCGCTTCCGGCAGCAGGTATCCGATTTCCTGCAGGAAGGCCTTGTAGGCGACCGCATCGTGCGCTTGACCGGCGCGGGCCTGGTGCCAGCCGTCGATCTTCGCCTGGAGGTCGTCGCGCTTGGCGAGCAGGGCTTTGTTCTTGGGGGCCAGATCGTTGATTACGGTTTCCACACCTGCCCAGAACTTGCCGGCGTCGACGCCGGTGCCGGGAATGGCTTCGTTGTTTACGAAGTCGAACAGGACTTTGGCGACCTGCAGGCCACCGACTTGAACGCGTTCAGTCATTGCTTGCCTCACTCTGCTCAGGACCAGCTCAGGACACAGGCAAATCGCCTTGTAGTCCGAGCCGCGAAATACTACATGATGCCATGGGAAAAATCAGTGGGCTTGCGTCGCGGTTAGACCAAAGTACGCATCTCAGTCACGTAGCGCTTAATATGTTCGCAAAGTTTTTATGGGTTGTTCCAGATAAATCTTCAAACTGTATACGAATGACTTGATCCGGTACCTGTGGCACCCCGTCGCAGCCAGCGTCGCATGCCCTGCCTATACTGCTTTCTCCGCCCTGGAGAATCCCGCATGTCCGTGACACTTGCCACCCCCGCCGATCTCGACGACCTGGTGCCGCTGTTCTCCGGCTACCTCGACTTCTACGAAGTGCCCGCGCCCCATGCGGCGATCCGTGGCTTTCTCCAGGCGCGCATCGAGCAGGGCCAGTCCACCGTGTTCATCGCCCGCAGCATCGACGGACTGGCCGTGGGCTTCGTCCAGCTCTACCCGTTCTTCGCCTCATTGACGCTGCAGCCGGCCTGGCTGGTCAGCGATCTCTACGTGATGCCAGCCGCGCGTCGCGACGGTTATGGCGAGGCGCTGATGAACGCCGGCCGCGCCCATGCCGAGGCCACTGGTGCCTGCGGCCTGATGCTGGAAACCGCCAAGACCAACCGTGCCGGCCAGTCGCTCTACGAACGCCTTGGTTATCGGCGCGACGAGAAGTTCTACACCTACTGGCTGGATCTTTCCGCCTGACGGAGGCTGCACCATGGATCACCTCGTTCTCACGGTCATCGCCCCGGACCAGCCCGGCCTGGTGGAGCGCATCGCCCAGTGCATCGCCGCCCATGGCGGCAACTGGCTGGAAAGCCGCATGTCACGCATGGCTGGGCAATTCGCCGGCATCCTGCGGGTGGCGGTTCCCGCCGAGGGCTATGACGAACTGGTCGAGGGCCTGCAGGGGCTGTCGGCCTACGGCATCCGCGTGCTGCTGGCGGAAAGCGGCATCGAGCCGGCATGCAACTGGAAGCCGATCCACCTGGACCTGGTGGGCAACGATCGTCCCGGCATCGTCCGCGATATCACGCGTTTGCTCACCGAACATGGCGTCAACCTGGAGCGCCTGACCACCGAAGTCCTGCCGGCGCCGATGAGCAGCGAACCGCTGTTCCACGCTGAAGCGTTGCTGGCGGTGCCACTGACCTTGCCGCTGGAAACCCTGCAGACGCGTCTGGAGGAGCTGGCGGACGACCTGATGGTGGAAATGAATTTCCACAGTGGGGATTGATCCGCTGACCTTCCATCGCTGCCCTGTGCATAAGTCTGTGGGCTCTCTGTGATTGGATTCATGGAGAGCCCATTTTCATTGGGTCTCGTCCATCAGCGCTTATCCACTATCGGTTTCGCCGCTGTGCACAGATCGCGTGGATCGCTCCGTGAGCTTTCTGTTGATAACCAGCTGTACGCCACTGGTGACGAGGCTTTGGTAGCGTTGCTCGTTTTCTGAGCGGTTCTTCCGTTCCCGCCATGGGAGCAGGTGCGCAGGACGCGCCGCCCCGCCGCTGTGCACAAAACCTCTGGATGAGTCTGTGGAAAGGCCGTGGGCTGATGGCTGCAGGCCTTTATCTGCGCGGCTTGTGAAGAGTTGTCCACGATCCGGTCAGCACTCCCCGGAAGATTCACAGTGCACGGGGATTAGCCTGTGGAAAAACACTGGGAATTCCGCCGAATCGCAGAAGGGACGTGGCTTTGCGAAGATTGAATGAAAAATGATCGAAGGGTGTACCCGCGAGTCGAGGGATCAGCGTTGAGGCATCGGAGTTGGGGATAAGGGCCCGTGCCAGGCGCTTATCCCCGTTTGTGCGGGATGGTGCTGTGGATAGTCTGGTGGTGGCTTGCTGAAAGCCCCGAAAATCGGGACTTTCAGTAGGGTGGTCAAGGATTGATCAGTTGCCGCGGGATAGGCGATACCAGATGTCCACGCTGTACACCACCAGCGCCAGCCAGATGCAGCCGAAGGAGACCAGACGGGTACTGTCCAGGTGCTCGCCGAACAGGAAGATGGCCTGCAGCAGCACCAAAGTCGGCGCCAGGTATTGCAGGAAGCCCAGGGTGGCGTAGGGCAGGTGGCGGGCGGCGGCATTGAAGCAGACCAGCGGCACCAGGGTGATCGGGCCGGCAGCGGCGAGCCAGATGGCGTCCTTGGTAGTCCAGAAGTCCGCGTGCACGCTCGGTCCGTTGGCAAACAGCGCGAGGTAACCGATTGCCAGCGGCAGCAGGATCCAGGTTTCCACCACCAGCCCCGGCAGCGCGGCCACCGGCGCCTGTTTACGGATCAGTCCGTAGAAGCCGAAGGTCAGCGCCAAGGCCAGCGATACCCAGGGCACGCTGCCCAGCTGCCACAACTGCTGCGCCACGCCCAATGCGGCGAGGCCCACGGCGACCCACTGCAGCGGGCGCAGGCGTTCGCGCAGGATCACCAGGCCCAGGAGGACGTTGATCAGCGGGTTGATGTAGTAACCCAGGCTGGCCTCGATCATGTGGCCGTTGTTCACCGCCCAGACGTAGACCAGCCAGTTGCTGGCGATCAGCAGGCCGCTGGCGGTGAGCACGGCGATGCGCTTGGGATTCTCGCGCAGTTCCCGCCACCAGCCGGGGTGCTTCCACACCAGCAGGAGCAGGGCGCCGAACACCGCGGACCAGATGGCGCGATGGGTGATGATTTCCAGCGCGGGGATACGTTCGAGCAGTTTGAAGTAGATCGGGAAGAGCCCCCAGATGACATAGGCAGTCAGGCCCAGGGCATAGCCCCGGCGGGGATTGGCGGTAGCCATGGAACATCCTTGGTTAGGCAGCTAATGAGTGGCTGGCTAATTCTAGGGTGCGCGCGGGAGCTTGTCTGTGCCGGGGAAGGGGCCGATGACTGGGGAGCAGTGAATGTGCGTAACGTTGGCTTTACGGGGCGAGCTCTTCGTAGGAGCGAGCTTGCTCGCCTACAGGGGCTGGGGAGCCGCGAACGGTCGTACGCCCACTGCGGTGCAGGAGCGGACTCCGTCCGCGATCCGGCCAGCAGGCCGGTAATGAACGCCGGTGTAGGCTCAGAACAACCGCAACGGCTCCTCATCCAGCGCCGCCAGTTGCTCGCGCAGCACCAGCACCTGGTCGCCCCAGTAACGCTCGCTACCGAACCAGGGGAAGCTCGGCGGGAACGCCGGGTCGTCCCAGCGGCGCGCCAGCCAGGCGCTGTAGTGCATCAGGCGCAGGGCGCGCAGGCCTTCGATCAGCGGCAGCTCGCGCGGATCGAAGTCGTGGAATTCCTGGTAGCCGTCGACCAGTTCCGAGAGTTGTCCGAGGCGCTCCTGGCGTTCGCCGGCGAGCATCATCCACAGGTCCTGTACGGCGGGGCCCATGCGGCAGTCGTCGAGGTCCACGACGTGGAAGGTCTCGTCGCGGCACAGCAGGTTGCCGGGGTGGCAGTCGCCGTGCATGCGGATGGGTGTGTAGCTCACGCGCGCGTACAGCTCGTCGATCTTCTTCAGCAGGTCGCGGGCCACGGACTCGTAGGCCGGCAGCAGGCTCCTGGGGATGAAGTTGCCTTCCAGCAGGGTCGCCAGGGACTGGTGGCCGAAGTTATCCACCGTCAGCGCCTCGCGGTGCTTGAAGGGGCGGTTGGCGCCCACGGCGTGCAGGCGGCCCAGTAGTTGGCCGAGACGGTAGAGCTGGTCGAGGTTGCCCGGCTCCGGCGCGCGGCCGCCACGGCGGGGGAACAGGGTGAAGCGAAAACCAGCGTGCTCGAACAGGGTCTTGCCCTCGTGGACCAGCGGCGCTACCAGCGGCACTTCACATTCGGCCAGTTCCGCGGCATAGGCGTGTTCTTCGAGGATCGCTTCATTGGTCCAGCGCCCCGGACGGTAGAACTTGGCGATCAGCGGCTCGCTGTCTTCGATGCCCACCTGGTAGACGCGGTTCTCGTAACTGTTGAGCGCCAGCACGCGGGCGTCACTGAGGAAACCGATGCTTTCCACCGCATCCAGAACCAGGTCGGGCGTGAGGTCGGAGAAGGGATGGGACATGGCAACGATCCAGGCAGTGTGCAGGCCGCCTAGTGTAACCCCGTGAGCGATTTGCCTCAGTGTTCGTTGCAGTGGTGCTGTTTCAGGTAGTCGAGGAAATGTGTGGCCAGTTCGTGCCGATCGCCTCGCACCAGCGTCAGCTCCTGCATGGGCTGTGCCTTGCAGCCGACGGGGAGGGGCTTCTCGCCGTGGCCCTGGTGGTGCAGCTGGGTCAGCGGCGCGGGTTGCGCGCTGAGCAGCAGGTCATAGGGCGTTCCCTGGCGCACCTGTTCACCGAGTTCCTCGTTGGCTCCGCCGATCAGCAGCACCTTGTTGTGGGTGTCGAGCTGGTAGCGGTCCACCAGCGGCTCCAGCGTTGGCATCAGCGCCTGGCTGGCGCCTATGCGCAGCACGTCGGGGCCGGCGTGGCCAGCCAGGGGCAGGGACAGCAGCAGGGGCAGGGCGAACAGGCTGAGCAGGCGGCGCATGGTGGGGCTCCAGTGTGGCTGAACCGCAAGGCCCGCCCGGGAGGGGCGGGAGTCTCTGGCGGTCATTGGAGCGCGGCGCGCTGGCGCGGGGCTTGATGTATGGCAGGGAAACTACAGCGGCGTGCCGAGGATCACCTGGGCTGGGGAGAACTGCGCGCGGACCTGGGCGCCGGGCTTCAGGCGCAGGATTTCGATGCGCTCCGGATCGGTCAGGGCGCAGAGCATCTGCCCGCTGGGCAACTGGATGCGCACTTCGCTGGGGCCGTCGTCGGCCTCGCGGATGTCGTCGATATGCCCTTCCAGTGCGTTCAGCCCATCCGGGCAGGGAATGTGCGGCAGGTCGACGTACAGCCAGCCGGCCTTCATCAGCGCCACCACCGGCTGGCCGTCGCGCAGCTCAAGCTTCTCGGTGCTTTCGCGGGTGACCCGCGCCTGGATGCGCGCGCCGCCGGGCAGCTCGATGCACACCAGGTCGTTGAGCCCGGCGGGCTCGATGGCGCAGATATGTCCGTGCAACTGGTTGCGAGCGCTGGTGCGCATCATCAGGCGGCCGATCAGCTCCAGGTCGGCCTGGTGCTCGACATGCTCGACGATGTGTTCGCGCAGGGCTTCCAGGCGCTGGTAGAGCGCCAGCAGGCGTTCGCCGTCGGCGGTCAGGCGTGCGCCGCCGCCGCCCTTGCCGCCGACGCTGCGTTCCACCAGCGGGCGGTCGGAGAGGTTGTTCAGTTCATCGATGGCGTCCCAGGCGGTCTTGTAGCTCATGCCGGCCGCCTTGGCGGCGTGGGTGATCGAGCCGAGCTGGGCGATCTGCGCGAGCAGGGCGATGCGTTGCGGGCGGCGGGTGACGTGCTGGGTCAGCAGGCTGAGGGTGGTCATGGTTTCGCGAGTGCTTATTGGTATGCGGCGAGGCTCCGTCGCCAGCCGACAAAACGCAAGGGAAAATTGCCGGGAATGTGGACGAGCGGTCGTCTATTCCGGGGCTGGCGTGCGCGCCAGGCAGTAGACGTCGACCCGTCGGGCACCGGCTTTGCGCAGCTCGCGGGCGATGAACTGGGCGGTGGCCCCGGTGGTCAGCACGTCGTCCACCAGCGCCAGGTGCAGGCCTTCTATCCGCGCGCCATCGGCCAGGGCGAAGGCGCGGCGCAGGTTGCGTTTGCGCGCGGCGGCGTCCAGGCCCTGCTGCGCGGGAGTGTCCTGGATGCGCCGCAGCAAGCGGTTATCCACAGGCAGGCCCAGGGGGGCGGCGAGCCAGGCGGCCAGCAGGGCGGCCTGGTTGAAGCCACGCTGGCGCTCGCGTTGGCGTGACAGCGGCACGGGTACGAGAAGATCCGGACGCGGCAGTCCTTCGTCAAAGGCATGTTTCAGGTGGCGCGACAGCAACTGCGCGAGCAGCCGGCCGAAGGGCGCGTTGGCCTGGTGTTTGAAGCGGGTAATCAGGGCGTCGACCGGAAAGCCGTAGCGCAGGGGCGTTTCGACGCGCTGGAAGGCGGGCGCGCGGCGCAGGCATTGCCCACAGGTAAGGCCGGCGACCGGTAGCGGCAGGGCGCAGATCGCGCAGTGCCCGGTGAGCCAGGGCAGGTCATCGTCGCAACCCGGACACAATGGCAGCTCGGCCTGTTCCGTCATCGCACCACACAACAGGCATCGTACGCGTGGGCGCCACCAGACGGGGCGCCATTGCCAGATGGGAGACCCCTGAGAGAACCGCATTCCGCCCCTCCATGGGCGGCGGCTGTCAGTGGATCAGCCAGCTCAGGACCAGCAGCCCCAGCACCGTCCAGATCAGCCCGCCGAAGATCGAGCGCCGCAGGAAGGCGCGGATGCCACTGTAGAGCAGCAGCAGGCCGAGGAAGAGCAGGACGAAGCTGAAGATCGAGACGTCGATTCCGACGGCGCGCGCCAGGCCGTGGAAGAAATCGTCCATGGCGCGCCACAGGCCGCCGAGCACGCCCGACAGCAGATCGACGATGAAACGGATGGCCTTGCCGACCATCTGGCCGAGGCTGTCGAAGAATCCTTCGGTTCCCATCTGGGGATGACTCCTGAATGTCCTGAGGGTTTGAGTGGTGGAGGGCCTGTCGGGTTCAGCGGCGAGTGCTGCTCAACTGCGGTGCCAGGAAGGACTGCCGGAAGTATTCGCGGAAGGCCTGCATGGCGGGCGTCAGCTCGCGTTCCCGGTGCCAGGCCAGGCCCACGCTCATCGAGGGGACCAAGTCGACCAGGCTCAGCGTCTCGATGCGTTTGCCTTCCAGCGACCAGGGGCGGTAGACCAGGTCCGACAGGATAGCGACGCCGGAGCCGTTGGCGACCATGCTGCGCACCGCTTCCACCGAGCTGGTGCGCAGGATCACCCGGGGCTCCTGCCCACTGGCCTGCCAGTAACGCATCGAGGACTCACCGGCTTCGTCGACCGTGAGCATGATGTAGGGCTGATCGGCGACATCGGCCAGGCTCACCGCCGGTTGCTCGGCGAGCGGATGGCGCGCCGGCAGCCAGAGCCGGCGGGTGGAGCTGAACAGGGTTTCCGAGGCAATTTGCGGCTCGGTCAGGTTGCCGGTCAGCACCACGGCCATGTCGTAGTGGCCGTCGAGCAGCCCCTGCTCGATATCCACCCGCTCCTGTTCGTGCAGGTGCATGCGCAGGTCTGGATACCACTGCGCCAGGCGTTGCAGGTGGTGCGGCAGGAAGTAGCCCATCACGGTGTAGCTGGCGGCGACGTTCAGGCTGCCATTGAACTGGGTGTCCGGCAGCGGGCTGTTCAGCGCGTCGTCGACGCTGCGCAGGATCGAATAGGCGTGGTTGAGGAAGTGCCGGCCGTTGTCGGTCAGCGTCATGCCCTGGGCCGTGCGGGTGAACAGCGCGGCACCGAGCAGGTTTTCCAGCTCCTGGATCGCGCTGGTCACCGCCGACTGCGAGATGTGCAGGTTCACCGCCGCCTGGGATATCTGTCCGACCTCGGCGGTGGCGACGAAGTAGCGCACCTGGCGCAAGGTGAAAGCCATGGGATTGCTCCGGCGGGTATCGATTTTTCAGAAACTAGTCTATCGGATAATAAATCTACCCAATACCGCCGCTGCGACTTAACGTCACCGCACTGACCTTACAAATTCAAATACAGAGGCCACGCGGCGATGAAAACAGTCGATCTCAATTCCGACATGGGTGAAGGTTTCGGCCCCTGGACCATCGGCGATGGCGTGGATGAGGCGATCATGCCGCTGATCAGCAGCGCCAACATCGCCACCGGTTTCCACGCCGGTGACCCGAACATCATGCGCCGCACCGTCGAGCTGGCCCTCGAACACGGCGTCGGCATCGGCGCCCACCCCGGCTTCCGCGACCTGGTCGGCTTCGGCCGCCGGCACATCAACGCGCCCGCCACCGAGCTGATCAACGACATGCTCTACCAGCTAGGCGCCCTGCGCGAGTTCGCTCGCCTGCACGGCGCCAAGCTGCAGCACATCAAGCCCCACGGCGCGCTGTACATGCACCTGGCGCGCGACGAGCAGGCCGCCCGCGAATTCGTCGAGACCCTGCAGCGCATCGACCCCGAACTACTGCTGTTCTGCATGCCCAACTCGGCCACCTGGCGCGCCGCCCAGGCGCTGGGCCAACCGACGGTGCGCGAGTTCTACGCCGACCGCGACTACGACAACAGCGGCTCCATCGTCTTCATCCGCCGGGTCAAGGCGCTCGACCCGTGGGAAGTTGCCGCCAAGGTGCTGCGGGCCTGCCAGGAAGGCCGTGTGCGCACGGTCGAGGGCGACGACATCGAGATCGCCTTCGATTCGGTCTGCATCCACAGCGACACCCCCGGTGCACTGGCTCTGGTCCAGGCCACCCGCGCGGCCCTGCTGGACGCGGGCATCGCCATCAAGGCGCCGCGCTGAGCGCCGTCCCGCACGACGGGAAACCCCTTACTGCATCTGCCATCCACACATTCGAACAATAGAGGAACAGTCATGGCCGAACATAACGTGCAGTCGCCCCTGCCGGGCACCTTCTACCGCAAGCCGACGCCGGATGCCCCCGTCTATGCCGAGGTCGGACAGCGGGTCGAGCCTGGCAGCGTGATCGGGCTGGTCGAGGTGATGAAGCAGTTCTCCGAAGTGCTCGCCGAACGTGCCGGCACCTTGCAGGCCTTCCTGGTGGAAGACGGCGAGCCGATCGAGCCGGGACAGGAACTGGCGACCATCAGCGTCGACGCGTGAGGGCCGGAACATGTTGAAGAAACTGCTGATCGCCAACCGTGGCGAGATCGCCGTGCGCATCATCCGCGCGGCGCGAGCCCTGGGGATTCCCACCGTTGCAGTGTGCAGCGAGGCGGATGCCGATTCGCTGGCCGCGCGCCAGGCCGACGAAGTACGGATCATCGGCCCGGCCCGCGCCGACCGCAGCTACCTGAATGCCGAAGCCCTGTTGCAGGCGGCGCGGGAAACCGGCGCGGACTCGATCCACCCCGGCTACGGTTTCCTCTCCGAGAACACGGCCTTCGCCCACGCGGTGGTCGATGCCGGGCTGGTCTTCGTCGGCCCTGATGCGCAGACCATCCGCCGCATGGGGGACAAGGCCGAGGCGCGGCGTACCGCGATGGCCGCCGGCGTGCCGGTAGTGCCGGGCTCGCCGGGTGAGCTGGAGGACATCGAAGCGGCGCTGCGCTGTGCGCAGGAGGTCGGCTATCCGTTGCTGATCAAGGCTTCCGCCGGTGGCGGCGGTCGCGGCATCCGCATCGCTCATGATGCCGACGAGCTGAGTCGCGAGTTCCCCGTCGCCCAGCGCGAGGCGCAGGCGGCGTTCGGCTCCGGGGCGGTGTACCTGGAACGCTTCATCCGCCAGGCGCGGCACATCGAAGTGCAGATCCTCGGCGACGGCGAGCGTGCCGTGCACCTGTTCGAGCGCGAGTGTTCGCTGCAGCGCCGCCGGCAGAAGGTCTTCGAGGAAGCACCCTCGGCCGCGCTGAATGAACGCCAGCGCGAAGCCCTGTGCGCAAGTGCGGTACGCCTGGCGCAGAGCCTGGGCTATCGCGGCGCCGGTACCCTGGAATACCTGTTCGATTCTCACAGCGGCGAGTTCTTCTTCATCGAGATGAACACCCGCATCCAGGTCGAGCACCCGGTCAGCGAGATGATCACCGGCATCGACCTGGTCCAGGCCATGCTGCGCATCGCCGGCGGCGAGCCACTGGCGCTGCGCCAGGAAGACATCCGCCTGCAGGGCGCGGCGCTGGAGATGCGCATCAACGCCGAGGACCCGGCGCGCAACTTCTTCCCCTGTCCGGGCGTGGTGGAAAGCCTGGGCTGGCCGCAGGGCGAGGGCGTGCGAGTGGATAGCCACCTGTATCCCGGCTACCGCGTGCCGCCTTACTACGACTCGCTGCTGGCGAAGATCATCGTCCACGGCAAGGACCGCGCGGAAGCGTTCGCCCGTGCCCGGCAAGCCTTGCAGAACACCGAGCTGACCGGCATGGCGACCACCCTGTCGCTGCACCGCTGGCTGCTGGCCGATGCGCGTGTGCAGGCGGCGCAGTTCGATACCGGTACCCTGGAAACCTGGCTGGCCGAGCGTTCGGCCACGGCGGAGGTGTGAGATGCACGAGCAGATCCGCTACAGCTTCGGCGGCGACGAGCACCTGTTCGCCGAGGTCGCCGAATCCATGTCGCTGGAGGCGTTCTTCCGTGGCATGGCCGTTACCCGCGCCATCGAGCAGCAGGGGATTCCCGGCGTGCTGGACGTCTGCCTGGCCAACGCCTCGTTCCAGGTGCGTTTCAATCCCGACCTGATTGCCCCGCAGGCGCTGCTCGACCGCGTGCGCGAGCTGGAATCGCTGGCCACCACCGAGCGTCGCATCCAGACGCGGATCATCGAGATCCCGGTGCTGTACAACGACCCCTGGACCCACGAGACGCTGATGCGCTTCCGCGACCGCCATCAGGACCCGGATTCCACCGACCTGGAATACGCCGCGCGGATCAACGGTTACCAGGACGCCCAGGCGTTCATCGAGGCGCACAGCGGCACGCCGTGGTTCGTCTCCATGGTCGGCTTCGTCGCCGGCCTGCCGTTCATGTACCAGATGGTCGAGCGCGAGCGGCAGTTGCAGGTGCCCAAGTACCTGCGGCCCCGCACCGACACGCCGAAACTGACCCTCGGCCACGGCGGCTGCTTCGGCTGCATCTACTCGGTACGGGGCGCCGGCGGTTACCAGATGTTCGGCGTCACCCCCGCGCCGATCTACGACCCGCAACAGAGCCTGGGCTACCTGAAGGACTCCATGGTGTTCTTCCGCGCCGGCGACATCGTGCAGTTCAAGCCCATCGGGCGCGCCGAGTACGACCAGGCGATCGCCGCTGTGGAGGCCGGTAGTTTCGATCTGCGCATCCACCCGGTGGAGTTCGATCTCGACGCTTTCCTCAACGATCCGCAAGGCTGCAAGCAGCGCCTGCAGGAGGTGCTCCATGTCGCTTAAGGTGCTCAAGCCCGGTCTCGCCACCTCGGTGCAGGATGCCGGCCGTGAAGGTTACTACCACCTGGGCATCCCGCCGTCCGGGGCGCTCGACCAGTATGCGTTGCGCGCGGCCAACCTGCTGGTGGGCAACCCGGCCACGGCGGCGGTGCTCGAATGCACTCTGCTCGGCCCGCAGCTGGAGTTCCAGCGCGATGCGCTGGTGGCCATCTGTGGCGCGGCCATGACGCCTCGCCTGGATGGGGCCGAGATGCCGCTGGACACCGCCTTCCGCGTGCGCGCCGGGCAGGTGCTGGGCTTCGACTTCATCAAGGCCGGTGCCCGCGGCTACATCGCCATTGATGGCGGCATTGCGGTCCCGGAAGTGCTCGACAGTCGCTCCACCTATGGCCTGGGCGCGATCGGCGGGTACAACGGTCGGCGCCTGCAGGCCGGCGACGAGCTGCTGCTGGGCGAGCCGTCCGGACGCGGGCAGGAAGGCCTGGCGTTGCCGCGCTCGCTGCAGATCGAGGTGGGTGGCGAGGTCAGTCTGCGGGTGGTGCCCGGCCTGTATCACCACCGCCTGACGGCGCAGGCCGCCGAGCAGTTCTTTGCCGACACCTGGACCGTCGGCTCCGAGGCGGATCGCACCGGCTACCGCTTCAAGGGCGGCACGCCGCTGGCATTCGAGCCGCGCGAACAGCCGTTCGGTGCCGGCTCCGATCCGTCGAACATCGTCGACGCCTGCTACCCGATCGGCTCGATCCAGGTTCCTGGCGGGCTGGAGCCGATCATCCTGCACCGCGATGCGGTCTCCGGCGGCGGCTACGCCACCATCGGCACGGTGATCAGCCCGGACCTCAATCGCATGGCCCAGATGCAACCCAACCAGAAGGCCCGTTTCGTCGCCGTCACCCTGGAGGAGGCCCTGGCGGTGCGCCGTCGCTATAACCAGCAACTCGAAAACCTGAACCGCTTCTTTCTTGCCTAGCCAATAACAACGCCGCGGCGGCGCGATACCCGGTGGCTCCCCCTGAGGGCGCCGCCGCGGCCTCCTGCTGCCGCTCGCCAAGCCCTCATCTTGCGGAGAAACCAAGATGGCAAGTCTGTCGCAGCATCCCGAGGTCGATTCTTCCGTTTCCAGTGTTCCCAGCCATGCCCGGATGGGACGGCTTTCCCTGAGCATGGCCTGGTGGGCCGTGTGCAGTGCCATGTTCTACATCGTCGTCGGCGCCTCGCTGGCGCTGGCCTACGGCGCCCGCAACGCCATCTTCGGCATGTTGCTGTCGGTGCTCTGCTACGGGCTGATCAACGCGGTGATCAGCCGCTACGCGATGCGCACCGGACTCTCCGTGGCGCTGTTCTCGCGAGTGCTGTTCGGCTCGCTGGGCGCCTCGCTGGCGACCCTGATCTTCTTCTCCACGGCCATCTACTACGCGGTGTTCGAGGGCTCGGTGATCGCCGTGGCGCTCAATCACCTGTATCCAGAGGTCTCCTACTCCCTGGCGGCGCTGCTGGTGGTGCTCTACAGCGTGCCGCTGATCTTCGGCGGCGTGCAGCATTGGCTGGATCGCTTCAACGGCGTGCTTTTGCCGTTCTACCTGTTCGGCCTGCTGGCGGCGGTGGCGTTGTCCATCGGCGAGTATGGCTACCAGCCGCAGTGGCTGGACTTCGGCCCGGCGCACCCGCCGGCCGGAGGCTGGTGGGACTGCTTCAGCGCCTACATGGGCGTCTGGGTGCTGATGATGTTCACCTTCGATTACGCCCGCTTCGGCAAGCCGGAAGACGCTGCCTGGCACGGGCGCTGGAACTTCGGCATGCCGTTCTACCTGGTGACCTTCCTGCTCAACGGCATGGCCGGCATCTACCTGGCCAGCAGCATTCCGCAGGACGGCGCGCTCAGCGAAGTCACCGTGGTGCTGGCGATTCTCAAGCTGATGGGTCTGTGGGGGCTGCTGTTCGTCTGGGTGACGCAGACGCGGATCAACACCGCCAACTACTACCTGGCGACGGTGAACATGCAGGCGTTCTTCGCCGAGGTGTTCCGCCTGCGCGCGTCCAGCCTGGTCTGGGCCGTGGTGGTCGGGGCGGCAGTCTATGCGCTGATGCTGGCCGACGTGTTCGCCTGGCTGCTCAAGGCGCTGGCCTGGCAGGGCGTGTTCGTGGTGGCCTGGGTGGGCGTGGCCATGGCGCACATCCTGGGCAAGGCACCGCTGCCGGCCGGCGAGCCGGCGCGGCTGAATGGCGTGGGGCTTGCCGCCTGGTTGTGCGGTGCGCTGCTGGGGTTCGCGCTGATGGAGGCGGGCGGCAGCCTGCAATCCTTCTCCGCGCCGCTGACCTTCCTGGTCTCTGCCGGCGTCTATGCCGGGTTGCGCCGCCGCCGTATTCCGCAACCGACTATTGCATCGAGTTGATCATTAATTGATCACTTGTCGACCTGTGTCGCGAGAGTGGTTGACAGCGTCACAGGTCCACATATGATGCCTTGAGCCTGATTCCCCCGGTGGCGCGCCGCCGGGGCACCTTAGACAAGAGGCGCCCCCAAGCGTCGAAGGACTTTGCCGATGAGTGCCACCGCAGCCCAAGTAACCCGCCACGACTGGACCCTTGCCGAAGTCCGTGCCCTGTTCGAACAGCCGTTCAACGACCTGCTGTTCCAGGCGCAGACCGTGCACCGCGCGCACTTCGACCCGAACCGCGTACAGGTTTCCACCCTGCTGTCGATCAAGACCGGCGCCTGCCCGGAAGACTGCAAATATTGCCCGCAGTCCGGCCACTACAACACCGGCCTGGACAAGGAAAAACTGATGGAAGTGCAGAAGGTGCTGGAAGCAGCAGCCGAAGCCAAGGCCATCGGTTCCACCCGCTTCTGCATGGGCGCGGCGTGGAAGCACCCATCGGCCAAGGACATGCCCTACGTGCTGGAAATGGTGAAGGGCGTGAAGAAGCTCGGCCTGGAAACCTGCATGACCCTGGGGCGCCTGGACCAGGAGCAGACCAAGGCACTGGCCGAAGCGGGCCTGGACTACTACAACCACAACCTCGATACCTCGCCGGAGTTCTACGGCAACATCATCACCACCCGCACCTACGGCGAGCGCCTGCAGACCCTGGCGTACGTGCGCGAGGCGGGGATGAAGATCTGCTCCGGCGGCATCCTGGGCATGGGCGAGTCGGTGGACGACCGCGCCGGCCTGCTGATCCAGCTGGCCAACCTGCCCGAGCACCCGGAATCGGTGCCGATCAACATGCTGGTCAAGGTGAAAGGCACTCCGCTGGCCGAGGAGAAGGACGTCGATCCGTTCGACTTCATCCGCACCCTGGCCGTCGCCCGCATCCTGATGCCGAAATCCCACGTGCGCCTGTCCGCCGGCCGCGAGCAGATGAACGAGCAGATGCAGGCCCTGGCCTTCATGGCCGGCGCCAACTCGATCTTCTACGGCGAGAAGCTGCTGACCACCAAGAACCCGCAGGCCGAGAAGGACATGCAGCTGTTCGCGCGCCTGGGCATCAAGCCCGAGGAACGCGAGGAGCATGCTGACGAAGTGCACCAGGCCGCCATCGAGCAGGCGCTGGTGGAACAACGCGACTCCCAGCTGTTCTACAACGCGGCTTCGGCCTGATCTGCTTTTCTATGTAGGAGCGAGGGGGACGCCCAGTCCTTGATCGCGAACCGCCCAGCAGCTGAGTGCCCTGGAAGCTTGTTCGCGAGCAAGCTCGCTCCTACAGGTCCTCTTCCCGGAGGACCGTCGCCGATTCGGGGTTGCGTATGTCTTTCGATCTCGCCGCCCGTCTGGCCCAGCGCCAGGCGGAGGACCTTTACCGCCGCCGCCCGCTGCTGGAATCCCCGCAGGGGCCGGATGTGCTCATCGATGGCCAGCCGATGCTGGCCTTCTGTTCCAATGATTACCTGGGCCTGGCCAATCACCCCGAGGTAATCGCCGCCCTGCGCGCCGGCGCCGAGCGCTGGGGCGTGGGCGGTGGCGCTTCGCACCTGGTCAACGGCCATTGCGGCCCGCACCACGAGCTGGAGCTGGCGCTCGCCGAGTTCACCGGCCGCCCGCGTGCGCTGCTGTTTTCTACCGGTTACATGGCCAACCTCGGCACCGTCACCGCCCTGGTGGGCAAGGGCGACAGCGTGCTGGAAGACCGCCTCAACCACGCCTCGCTGCTGGACGCCGGCCTGCTCTCCGGCGCGCGCTTCTCGCGCTACCTGCACAACGACGCTGCCAGTCTCGCCGCGCGCCTGGACAAGGCCGAAGGCAACACCCTGGTGGTGACCGATGGCGTGTTCAGCATGGACGGCGATCTGGCCGACCTCCCGGCGCTCTGTGCGCAGGCGCGGAAGAAGAATGCCTGGATGATGGTCGACGACGCCCACGGCTTCGGCCCGCTGGGCGCGACTGGCGGCGGCATCGTCGAACATTTCGGACTGGGCATGGACGATGTGCCGGTGCTGGTCGGCACCCTCGGCAAGGCCTTTGGCACCGCGGGCGCCTTCGTCGCCGGCAGCGAGGAACTGATCGAGACGCTGATCCAGTTCGCCCGCCCCTACATCTACACTACCAGCCAGCCGCCGGCCGTGGCCTGCGCCACGCTGAAGAGCCTGGAGCTGCTGCGCGCCGAAAGCTGGCGCCGCGTCCATCTCAATGCGCTGATCGCCCGCTTCCGCAGTGGCGCCGAGGCCATCGGCCTGCGCCTGATGGACAGCCCGACGCCGATCCAGCCGATCCTCATTGGCGGCAGCCGCCAGGCCATGGCCCTGTCGGCGGAGCTGCGCGAGCACGGCATCCTGGTCGGCGCCATCCGCCCGCCGACCGTGCCGGCCGGCACTGCGCGCCTGCGCGTGACGCTTTCCGCCTCGCACAGCGAGGCGCAGGTCGACCGCCTGCTCGTGGCGCTGGCGGAAAGCTGGCAGCGCGTGTCGTCTAGCCTTCTGGCAGAGATCGATGCCGAGGAGGGCGATGATGCGTGACCAACTGATCCTGCTGCCGGGCTGGGGCCTGGGCAGCGCGCCGCTGGAGCCGCTGCGCGATGCGCTGCTGGAGCAGGCGCCGCACCTGAACGTGCAGATCGAGCCGCTGCCGACCGATGCCGACCCCAGCGTCTGGCTCGACGAACTGGACGACAACGTCCCCCATGACGCCTGGATCGCCGGCTGGTCGCTGGGCGGCATGCTCGCCGCCGAGCTGGCGGCGCGGCGCGGCGAATCCTGCCGGGGGCTGGTCACCCTGGCCAGCAACCCCTGCTTCCGTCGTCGCGAAGATTGGCCCGAAGCCATGGCCAATGAGGTGTTCGAAGACTTCTTCGAGGCCTTCCTGCTGGAGCCGCAGCTGGTGCGCAAGCGCTTCACCCTGTTGGTCAGCCAGGGCGCGCGCGACGCCCGCACCCTGGCGCGGCAACTGCAGGTGGCGCTGCCGCAACTGGATGCCGCGGGCCTGACCGCCGGCCTGCAGTTGCTCGGCCAGCTCGATACCCGTGCCGCCCTGAGCCGCTATCCCGGCCCGCAGTTGCACCTGTTCGCCGGCAACGATGCCCTGGTGCCGGCCTCTGCCGCCGATGCCCTGCTGGAATGGCTGCCGGACGTCGAGGTCAGCCTGGTGCCCGACGCCAGCCACGGCCTGCCGCTGGAACAGCCGGACGAAACGGCCGCCGCCATCCTGAGATTCATCCACGAGGGCGACGATGCCTGAAAGCAGTCACAGCGTGCTGCCTGACAAGCGTCAGGTCGCCGCTTCCTTCTCCCGCGCCGCAGAGACCTACGATGCGGTGGCCGACCTGCAACGCGCGGTCGGCTCGCAGCTCCTGCAGCGGTTGCCGAACGAGCTGGCGCCGCAGCGCTGGGTCGACCTGGGCAGCGGCACCGGCTATTTCACCCGCGCCCTGGCGGAGCACTATCCACAGGCCCATGGCCTGGCCGTCGACATCGCCGAAGGCATGCTGCGCCATGCCCGCGATCTGGGTGGCGCTGAGCATTTCATCGGTGGCGACGCCGAGCATCTGCCGCTGCGCGACGGGGCGTGCGACCTGTTGTTCTCCAGCCTGGCGCTGCAATGGTGCGCGGACCTGCCCTCGGTGCTGAGCGAAGCACGGCGGGTGCTGCGTCCGAACGGCGTGCTGGCGTTCAGCAGCCTGTGCATCGGCACCCTGGGCGAGCTGCGCAGCGCCTGGCAGGCGGTGGATGGCTTCGTCCATGTGAACCGCTTCCGCGCGTTCGAGGACTACCAGCGGCATTGCGCCGCCAGCGGGCTGGAGGTGCTGGAGCTGCGCACCGAGGACTGCGTCCTGCATTTCCCCGATTTGCGCAGCCTCACCCATGAACTCAAGGCGCTCGGCGCGCACAACCTCAACCCCGGCCGGCCCGACGGGCTGACCGGGCGCGAGCGGGTGCGCGCGCTGATCACCGCTTATGAACAATTCCGCCAGCCCCAGGGACTGCCGGCCACCTACCGGGTGGTCTACGCCGTCCTGCGCAAAATCTATTCTTAGTAGGAGCGGACGCTGTCCGCGATGGCCATTGAGTCGATGGCTGATCCCGGACGCAGTCCGCACCTGCGGAAAAGCACCGAGGTACCTATGTCCCACGCCTACTTCATTACCGGCACCGACACCGAGATCGGCAAGACCACCCTCGCCGCCGGCCTGCTCCATGCAGCGCGGCTGGCCGGATTGTCCACGGCGGCAGCCAAGCCGGTGGCCTCCGGTTGCGAGCGGACGCCCGAGGGACTACGCAACGAGGACGCGCTGGCGCTGCTGGCCGAATGCAGCCTGCCGCTGGCCTACGACCAGGTGAACCCCTTCGCCTTCCAGCCCGCCATCGCGCCGCACCTCGCCGCACGGGAGAAGGGCGTGAAGCTGCAGGTCGAGTCGCTGGCGCCGGCCGTGCGTTCGGTGCTGCAACTAGGCGCCGACTTCACGGTGGTGGAAGGGGCGGGCGGTTGGCGGGTGCCGTTGTCGGGAGAGGAAAGCCTGTCGGACCTGGCGATCGCCCTTGGCCTGCCGGTGATCCTGGTGGTTGGCGTGCGCCTGGGCTGCATCAACCATGCGGTGCTCAGTGCCGAGGCGATCCAGCGGGACGGCCTGCAACTGGCCGGCTGGGTGGCGAACATAGTCGACCCGAGCACGTCGCGCCTGGAGGAGAACCTGGCGACCCTGGCCGAGCGGCTGCCGGCGCCCTGCATCGGCCGGGTTCCCCGTCTGTCGCCGGCGACGCCCTCCGCAGTCGCCGCTCACCTGGACCTGAGCATTCTCGATCTGTAACAACGCCTGGCCGGGCGAGCGGAAGTCTGCTTGAATGGTGGCCATTGGCTGCTTTTGTCCAGGGAGACGCACCGATGGAAATCTCCGGTAATGCATTTGCCGCGGGCCTGAGCTCGGTCCAGAGCGGACAGCAGCGCGTCGACCAGGCCGGCGCCGGGATCGCCAGCGCCCGCAGCGGCGCAAGCGACGCCCTGGCGGATCACCTGGTGGACCTGCGCCGCGGCCAGCACGAGGTCGAGGCCGGCGCCAAAGTCATCCAGGCGGCCGACGAAACCCTCGGCACCCTCATCGATATCCGCGCCTGACGTTCGCTTTCCCTCCGTATTTTCTTCCCGCCCTGCCGGCTGTCCTTGCGACGCGCCGGCCGCTCTGCCATGGGCTTTAATCAATCTCAGGACGGCGGCACGAAGGCCCTCCGGCGGTAGCCCTGCGAGCGTGACCGGGTGGTCGGTCTGCATGCTTGACAAGGGTATGGCGTAAACGTATGTTTCAAACGCCTGTTTGACTGTCGGGATGCGTGCGCGCACCGACTGGGCGGCCGGGAACGATCCCGCACTGCGACCGCAACGACCGGTCGCCCATTAACCAGAACCCTTCGTAGAGGTTTACCGCTATGCCTGATTACAAGGCCCCCTTGCGTGATATCCGTTTCGTTCGCGACGAGCTGCTGGGCTACGAAGCGCACTACCAGAATCTGCCGGGCGCTCAAGACGCCACCCCGGATATGGTCAATGCCATCCTCGAAGAGGGTGCCAAGTTCTGCGAACAGGTAATCGCTCCGCTGAACCGCGTTGGCGACCTGGAAGGCTGCAAGTGGAGCCCGGAAGGTGTGAAGACCCCGACCGGCTTCAAGGAGGCCTACCAGCAGTTCGTCGAAGGCGGCTGGCCGAGCCTGGCCCATGACGTCGAGCACGGCGGTCAGGGTCTGCCCGAATCCCTCGGCATGGCCATCAGCGAGATGGTCGGCCAGGCCAACTGGTCCTGGGGCATGTACCCGGGCCTGTCCCATGGCGCCATGAACACCCTGCACGCCCACGGCACCCCGGAGCAGCAGCAGACCTACCTGACCAAGCTGGTTTCCGGCGAGTGGACCGGCACCATGTGCCTGACCGAGCCGCATTGCGGCACCGACCTGGGCATGCTGCGCACCAAGGCCGAGCCGCAGGCTGACGGCACCTACAAGGTTACCGGCACCAAGATCTTCATCTCCGCTGGCGAACACGACATGGCCGACAACATCGTCCACATCGTGCTGGCCCGCCTGCCCGACGCCCCGCAGGGCACCAAGGGCATCTCGCTGTTCATCGTGCCGAAGTTTCTGCCCAACGCCGAAGGCGGCGTAGGCGAGCGCAACGCCGTGTCCTGTGGCTCCATCGAGCACAAGATGGGCATCCACGGCAACGCCACCTGCGTGATGAACTTCGATGCCGCTACCGGCTTCCTGATCGGCCCGCCGAACAAGGGCCTGAACTGCATGTTCACCTTCATGAACACCGCTCGCCTGGGTACCGCGCTGCAAGGCCTGGCCCACGCCGAAATCGGTTTCCAGGGTGGCATTGCCTACGCCCGCGAGCGTCTGCAGATGCGTTCGCTGACCGGCCCGAAAGCCCCGGAAAAACCCGCCGACCCGATCATCGTGC
The DNA here is from genome assembly GCF_047902425.1 of Pseudomonas macauensis. Taxonomy (NCBI): domain Bacteria; kingdom Pseudomonadati; phylum Pseudomonadota; class Gammaproteobacteria; order Pseudomonadales; family Pseudomonadaceae; genus Pseudomonas; species Pseudomonas macauensis. The sequence goes on from NZ_CP138377.1 coordinate 529,667, forward strand.
ATCCGGACGTGCGCCGCATGCTGCTGACCGCCAAGGCCTTCGCCGAAGGCAACCGCGCCATGCTGTACTTCGCCGCCAAGCAGGTGGACATCGTGCAGCGCAGCCAGGACGAAGAAGAGAAGAAAGCCGCTGACGCGATGCTGGCCTTCCTCACTCCGATCGCCAAGGCGTTCATGACCGAAGTGGGCTTCGAAGCCGCCAACCACGGCGTGCAGATCTATGGCGGCCACGGCTTCATCGCCGAGCACGGCATGGAGCAGAACGTCCGCGACAGCCGCATCTCCATGCTGTACGAAGGCACCACCGGCGTTCAGGCGCTGGACCTGCTGGGCCGCAAGATCCTGATGACCCAGGGCGAAGCGCTCAAGGGCTTCACCAAGATCGTGCACAAGTTCTGCCAGGCCAACGAAGCCAACGAAGCCGTGAAGGAATTCGTTGCACCGCTGGCCGCGCTGAACAAGGAGTGGGGCGAACTGACCATGAAGGTCGGCATGGCCGCCATGAAGGACCGCGAGGAAGTCGGTGCCGCTTCGGTGGACTACCTGATGTACTCCGGTTACGCCGCCCTGGCTTACTTCTGGGCCGACATGGCTCGCCTGGCTGCCGAGAAGCTGGCTGCCGGTACCAGCGAAGAGGCCTTCTACCAGGCCAAGCTGAAGACCGCGCGCTTCTACTTCCAGCGCATCCTGCCGCGCACCCGCGCGCACGTTGGCTCCATGCTGTCCGGCGCCAACAACCTGATGGACCTGGCCGAGGAAGATTTCGCCCTCGGTTACTGATCAGCGCCATGGACGGACGGTTCGCCGTCCGTCTGCTGAACAGGAAAAAGCCCGCCATCCGGCGGGCTTTTTCGTATCCGTGGACACGCAAATACCTCCGGAAGGTGCCATCATTACGCCACTTGCCGGTCCGCTGACCTCGAGTCCGGCGTCAATGCATCGGAACCCCTTGTGCGACCCACGGCCCCCTACCGGCTCAGCCACTTCCTTGCCCCCCTGCTGCTGATTCCGGCTGGCATCGTCGCCGGCTCCCTGGCCGAACTCTCCGAATTCTTCATCTCGCTGTTCAACGTCCTGCCGACCTTGTTGCTGTTGCTCGGGGGCGCGCTGTGCCTGGTCTATGGTCGTCAGCGCCAGTTGTTCATGCTGGGGGTGGTGTACATCGCCTACTTCCTGCTCGATACCCAGGTCGACTACTACCGCGCCCATCACACGACGCGGCCGGACGCGGCGCTGGTGTTCCACCTGTGCTGTGTGCTGCTGCCGCTGCTCTACGGGATGTACGGCATCTGGCAGGAGCGCATGCACCTGCTGCAGGACCTGCTGGCCCGTGGCGCCGCGCTGCTGGCCGTGGCGGCGACCGCGACGGCGCTGGCACAACGTTTCCCCCAGGGGCTGGCCGAACTGCTCAGCGATGTCTACTGGCCCGCCCTGCACGGGCGCTGGATGAGCCTGGCGCAACTGTCCTACTTCGGCTTCATCCTCGCCTTCATCGCCCTGCTCGCTGCCTACCTGCGCCAGCCACGGCCGCTGCACGCCGCGCAACTGGTGGGGCTGGCAGGTCTGCTGTGGATGCTGCCGAAGGTGTTCATCCTGCCCCACGCGCTCACGGTGATGACCAGCCTGGTGATGCTCAACCTGGCCGGCGCGGTGGCCCATGAGGCGTACCAGATGGCCTTCCGCGACGAGCTCACCGGGCTGCCCGGGCGCCGCGCCTTGAACGAGCGCTTCCAGCGCCTCGGCCAGCAGTACGTGCTGGCGATGATCGACGTGGACCACTTCAAGAAATTCAACGACAGCCACGGCCATGACGTCGGCGACCAGGTATTGCGCATGGTCGCCAGCCAGTTGCGGCGCACCGGCGGGGGCGGCAAGGCGTATCGCTACGGTGGCGAGGAATTCACCCTGGTGTTCTCCGGCAAGTCGGTGGAGGAGTGCCTGCCGCACCTGGACGCGGTGCGTCAGGCCATCGAGGGCTACGCGATGCAGTTGCGCGACCGTGGCAACCGGCCCAGGGACGATCGCCAGGGCCGCAGCAGGCGCAGCGGCAGGGAAGCGCAGACGGTCTCGGTAACCATCAGTGTCGGCGTCGCCGAGCGTGACGGCGAGCGGCGCAGTCCGGAAGAAGTGATCAAGGGCGCCGACCAGGCGCTGTATTCGGCCAAGAGCGGCGGCCGCAATCGGGTGGCAGTGCACGGGCAGGCGCACCGGGGCGCGGTACGCACGGGTTGATGGCTGCTTATGGCCGCGCATTCAGCGCGTGCAGCCTGATTGCCCGGGCGTCCGTGCGCCTTTAGGTTCGAGGTATCCGCGCCACTCTGGCGCCCTGAACCGAACGGAGATTCGCGATGCCCGAGTACAAGGCCCCCCTGCGCGACGTGCGCTTCCTCACCGACGAAGTCTTCGACTTCACCGGCCGTTACCAAGCCCTCGGCGCCACCGACGCCACCCCGGACATGTTCGCCGCCATCCTCGAGGAAGGCGCGAAGTTCTGCGAACAGGTCATCGCCCCGCTGAACCGCTCCGGCGACGAGGAAGGCTGCCATTTCGACAACGGCGTGGTGACCACGCCCAAGGGCTTCAAGGAAGCCTTCGCGCAGTACGTCGAGGCCGGCTGGAACGGCGTTTCCAGCGATCCGGAGTACGGTGGTCAGGGGCTGCCGCCGTCCCTCGGCCTGCTGGTCAGCGAGATGATCGGCGCCTCCAACTGCTCCTGGGGCATGTACCCCGGCCTGACCAAGGGCGCCATGGCCGCCATTCACGCCCACGGCAGCGAGGAGCAGAAGAACACCTACCTGCCGCGCATGACCAGCGCGGTGTGGACCGGCACCATGTGCCTCACCGAACCGCACTGCGGCACGGACCTGGGCATCATCAAGACCCGCGCCGTGCCCAACGCCGACGGCAGCTACGCGATCACCGGCACCAAGATATTCATCTCCGCCGGCGAACACGACATGAGCGAGAACATCATCCACCTGGTGCTGGCCAAGCTGCCGGATGCGCCGGCCGGCGCCAAGGGCATCTCGCTGTTCATCGTGCCCAAGTTCAACCTCGACGCGAACGGCGAGTCTGGCGAGCGCAACGCTGTGGCCTGCGGCTCCATCGAGCACAAGATGGGCATCAAGGCCTCCGCTACCTGCGTGATGAACTTCGACGGTGCCCGTGGTTTCCTAATCGGCGAGGCCAACAAAGGCCTGGCCTGCATGTTCACCATGATGAACCATGCGCGCCTGGGCACCGGCATGCAGGGACTCTGCCTCGGCGAGACCAGCTACCAGGGCGCCGTGCGCTACGCCCAGGACCGCCTGCAGATGCGCTCGCTGACCGGGCCGAAGGCGCCGGAGAAGCCCGCCGACCCGATCATCGTGCACCCGGACGTGCGCCGCATGCTGCTGACCATGAAGGCGTTCAACGAAGGCAACCGCGCGCTGGCCTACTTCACCGCGCAGCTGCTGGACATCGAGCACCTGTCCCGGGACGCCGAGGAACGCGAGCGCGCCGCCAACCTGCTGGCCTTCCTCACCCCCATCTGCAAGGCCTTCATGACCGAGACCGGCCTTGAGGTCACCAACATCGGCATGCAGGTGTTCGGCGGCCACGGCTTCATCCGCGAGTGGGGCATGGAGCAGCTGGTACGCGACTGCCGCATTGCGCCGATCTACGAGGGCACCAACGGCATTCAGGCGCTGGACCTGCTGGGGCGCAAGGTCCTCGGCAGCCAGGGCAAGCTGCTGATGGGCTTTACCAAGCTGATCCACCAGCTCTGCCAGCAGCAGGCCGAGCATCCGCAGTTGAAAGCGCAGGTCGCGCAACTGGCGGCGCTGAACAAGCAGTGGGGCGAGCTGACCCAGAAGGTCGGCATGGCCGCCATGAAGAACCCGGACGAAGTTGGTGCCGCCTCGGTGGATTACCTGATGTTCTCCGGCTACGTGACCCTGGGTTACTTCTGGCTGCGCATGGCGCTGGTCGCCCAGCAGAAGCTGGAGGAGGGTGCCGGCGAGGCGGCCTACTACCAGGCGAAGCTGGTGACCGCCGAGTTCTACTTCAGCCGCCTGCTGCCGCGCGCCGAGGCTCACGTGGCGGCGGCGGAGGCCGGTTCCGACGTACTGATGCGCCTGTCGGCCGAACAGTTCGCCCTGTAAATCGCGCGCCAGACGAGAAGGCCCGCCGTGTGCGGGCCTTTTCGTCGCAGCTACATTTCGTGACCAATATATTGTTGTGTGGTCACAACATGACGCTTAAAGTCTGAAAAGTTGTTGGAGTAAACTCCGGCGGCGTACCTTCGCGTACCTCCTATTCTGATACCGCTGGCTGGCTGATCAGCCGTCGTTTTCGTTCGAGGATTTATCATGGCTGACTACAAAGCTCCCCTGCGTGACATGCAATTCGTCCTCAATGAGGTCTTCGAGGTTGCCAAGCTCTGGGCAGAACTGCCGGCGCTGGCCGAGACCGTCGACGCCGAGACCGCCAGCGCGATCCTCGAAGAAGCCGGCAAGGTCACCGGCGGCGTGATCGCCCCGCTGAACCGCAGCGGCGACGAGGAAGGCTGCAGCTGGAGCGCCGAGGGCGTGAAGACCCCGGCTGGCTTCCCCGAGGCCTACCGCACCTACGCCGAAGGCGGCTGGGTGGGCGTGGGCGGCGCGCCGGAATTCGGCGGCATGGGCATGCCCAAGGTGATCGGCGCCCAGGTCGAGGAAATGGTCAACTCGGCCAACCTGTCCTTCGGCCTGTACCCGATGCTGACCGCCGGCGCCTGCCTGTCGCTGCTCAACCACGCCAGCGAAGAATTGAAAGCCAAGTACCTGCCGAACATGTACGCCGGCACCTGGGCGGGCTCCATGTGCCTGACCGAGCCGCACGCCGGCACCGACCTGGGCATGATCCGCACCAAGGCCGAACCGCAGGCTGACGGCAGCTTCAAGATTTCCGGCACCAAGATCTTCATCACCGGCGGCGAGCACGACCTCACCGAGAACATCATCCACCTGGTGCTGGCCAAGCTGCCCGACGCGCCGGCCGGCTCCAAGGGCATCTCGCTGTTCCTGGTGCCGAAGGTGATGGTCAACGAAGACGGCTCCCTGGCCGGGCGCAACGCCGTGTCCTGTGGCTCCATCGAGCACAAGATGGGCATCAAGGCCTCCGCCACCTGCGTGATGAACTTCGACGGCGCCACCGGTTGGATCGTCGACGCGCCGAACAAGGGCCTGGCCGCCATGTTCACCATGATGAACTACGAGCGTCTGGGCGTTGGCATCCAGGGCCTGGCCACTGGCGAGCGCTCCTACCAGAGCGCCGCGGAATACGCTCGCGAGCGTATCCAGAGCCGCGCGCCGACCGGTCCCGTCGCCAAGGACAAGGCTGCCGACCCGATCATCGTCCACCCGGACGTGCGCCGCATGCTGCTCACCATGAAGGCGTTGAACGAGGGCGGCCGCGCCTTCTCCAGCTACGTCGCGATGCAGCTGGACACCGCCAAGTACAGCGAAGAGCCGGCCACCCGTAAGCGTGCCGAGGAGCTGGTTGCCCTGCTGACCCCGGTGGCCAAGGCCTTCCTCACCGACATGGGCCTGGAAACCACCATTCATGGCCAGCAGATCTTCGGCGGCCACGGCTTCATCCGCGAGTGGGGCCAGGAGCAGCTGGTGCGCGACTGCCGCATCACCCAGATCTACGAAGGCACCAATGGCATCCAGGCGCTGGACCTGATGGGCCGCAAGATCGTTGGCAGCGGCGGCGCCTACGCCAAGCTGTTCACCGACGAGATTCGCGCCTTCACCGCTTCGGCGTCGGCTGAGCTTTCCGAGTTCACCGGCCCGCTGAACGCCGCCGTGCAGAACCTGGACGAGCTGACCGCCTGGGTGCTGGACCGCGCCAAGGGCAACCCGAACGAGATCGGCGCTGCCTCGGTCGAGTACCTGCACGCCTTCGGCTACACCGCCTATGCGTACATGTGGGCCCTGATGGCGCGCGCCGCGCTGGGCAAGGAAGGCCAGGACGAGTTCTACGCCAGCAAGCTGGGCACCGCGCGCTTCTACTTCGCCCGCCTGCTGCCGCGCATCCACTCCCTGACCGCCTCGGTGAAGGCCGGCAGCGAGTCGCTGTACCTGCTGGACGCCGCGCAGTTCTAAGCGCTACGCAAAAGCCCCGCTCCGGCGGGGCTTTTTTATTGCGGGTTATACGGTTTGGTAACCGGGGTATCACGATTACGTGTAAGCCTAGGCTTACAAACGCTGGTGGTGATCAGCGTCTGTCTGAAATGTCCTTACGCGGTTAACCTTTTCCTCAGTCAGGACATTGCGCAGGAAGCGCCAACGACAATACGGAAACAAGGGAATCCACCACGGATGGTGGCCAGCACGGACGTCAGGATATCGGTCTGCAAAACCCCGCTTCGAAAGAAGCGGGGTTTTTTCTTGCCTGCGGTTTTTGGTGGGCTATTCGTAGGGCGTACAACCGTTCGCGGTTGTACGCCGATACACCGTGCTTATCGTCGACGCGAGGGGTGAGCTCGAGGCAGCCTTGAAGCTGCGGCTTCGTGCCAGCCTTGGAGTGGTCTGGAGGGCGAGGTTAAACGGCGTATAACGTCGAACGTTATACGCCCTACACGCTGATCCCATCCTCAAACCGCCCCGTCGAGCAGTGACCGCAACAGCTCCACCGTCGGCTGCTGCCGCTGCGCGTCGCGATACACCAGCCCCACGCTCAGCGGAATGCGCGGCTCGCTCAACGGCTTCCACAGCAGGTTCGGATTGCCGTGCATCTGCCGTGCGCGGCCCGGCAGCACGGTGGCGAAGCGGCTCTGCGGCAGGCTATCGAGGATGCCGCTCATATGGTTCAGCTCCGCCTGCACCCGTGGTCGCCGGCCGATGGCCGCCAATTGCTCCTGCCAGATCTGCCGGGCGCGGAATTCCTCGCCCAGCAACAGCATCGGCAATTCCGCCGCCTGGGCCAGGGAGACTTTCTTGAAATCCTTCAGCGGATGATCCGCCGCGATCACCAGTTGCAGCTCGTCCGGGTACAGCTCCACGCCGTGCAGCGCCGGCTGGCGCGGCGGCAGGAAGCCGATGCCGATGTCCAGCTGACCGGCCAGCAGGCGCCGTTCGATCTCCACGCCCGAGAGTTCGTAGATGCGCACCTGCACGTGCGGCTGCGCGGTGTGCAGGCGCTCCACCAGGTGCGGCACCAGGTTGGCGTTGACCGTCTGCAACACGCCGATGCTCAGGCTCCGCGCGCTCTGCCCGCGATAAGCCCGCAGGGCCTCGCGGGCGCGCTCCAGGCCGTCCAGTAGCGGCACCGCGTGGTTGTACAGCGTGTGCGCGGCGGCGGTGGGCAGCAGGCGCTTGCCGCTGCGCTGGAACAGCGCCACGTCGAGGTTCTGCTCCAACTGGCGAATCTGTTGCGACAGCGCCGGCTGGGAAATCGCCAGGCGTTCGGCGGCGCGCCCGACGTGGCCTTCCTCGTAGAGCGCGACGAAATAGCGGAGCTGGCGAAAATCCATAAGTTCTGCTTATCAACGAAACTGGAAAATCGAAATGGATAGTCACCTATCCAGGGCTCTACTCTAGCGCTTGTCCGCTGTCTCAGATGGGTAGACAAAGGTGGAAAGCATCGTCATCCAGGGCGTTTTCATAGGCAAAGTCGAAGAGAGCTGGGGCGGTTTGCTCAGCGACATCGACAAGCTGGAAGCGCATCAGGAAGTCTGGCTCGGCGCCGAAGGGCTGCCGGGGGACGCACGGGCCGACCTGCGCCGTGATGGCGGCCTGGACCGCGCGCTGCACCACTACCCGGCCGAGCATTACCGCCACTGGCGCAAGCAGCATCCGCAGACGCGCTGGCGACAGCCGGCCTTCGGCGAGAACCTGTCGACCTTCGGCCTCAATGAACACGAGGTGTGCATCGGCGACCTGTTCCGCTGGGGCGAGGCGCTGATCGAAGTGAGCCAGCCGCGTTCGCCCAGCTATCGCCTGGCGCGGCGCTGGAACCTGCCCGAGCTGCCCTTCGAGGTGCAGGAGCAGGGGCGCTGCGGCTGGTTCTACCGGGTCCGCCGTGCCGGCATGGTCTCGCCCGACGCACCGCTGGAACTGGTGCAGCGACACTACCCGCAGCTCACCGTAGCGAGCCTGCTGGACTGGTACTTCGGCCATCCGCTGGAGCGTACCGGACTGCGCCTGATGATGGCCTGCGACGCGCTCTCCCTGCGCTGGCGCAAGACCGCCGCACAACGCCTCACCAGTGGCGTGCTGGAAGACTGGACGGCCCGCCTGGCGGGTCCCGAATGTTCGGAGCAGGGCGGCCTGCAAGCCTGAGCCGCGCTGTTTCGCAAATGCCCTCGCGCCCGCCTCCGGACGTCGTCTTGGTCCTGTGGGGCGGCTTTTCTTCCCGCCGCCGGCCCCTCGTTGGGGCCGGCGGCGCTGTCATCCCGTCGTAACACCGCGTTCCTAACCTTCCGCGCATATCTTTTATTGGCAACCCGAGCCGTCCCGCCGACGGCCGCGCGGAAGGAACTCCTCCATGAGCGAACGATTCCAGGACTTTCACGATCGACTGGCCGCCTTCGATGACCAGATGATCAACCCCTCCGGCAACGTGCCGATGAGCGAGCTGATTGACCCGGCCCGGCGCCGCCTGTTGAAGAACAGCCTGGTGCTCGGTGCGGTGGCCTTCCTTGGCGGCGGCCTCTATGCGCCGCGTCGCCTTTTCGCTGCCGAGGCCGCGGCGCCGTCCGCGCTGCTGGGCTTCAAGGGCGTGCCGGTGCAGCAGGACCCGAAGTTCGACCGGGTGATCGTCGCCGAAGGCTATACCGCCCGGCCGTTCTTCTCCTGGGGCGACCCGGTGGTCAGCGGCTCCCCGGCCTGGAAGGGCGACGCCAGCGAGGACTGGAAAGCCCAGGAACTGCAGGCCGGCGACAACCATGACGGCATGCACTACTTCCCCTTCCCGGATGCGCCGGACAGCCATGGCCTGCTGGTGATCAACCACGAGTACATCAACCCGACGCTGCACACCAAGGGCCAGACCTTCGAAGACCGCCCCGATGGCTCCCGTGGCCGCCCGGAAGGCGAGGTGCGCAAGGAAATCGCCGCCCACGGCCTGAGCGTGATCGAGGTGAAGAAGGACGCCAGCGGCCAGTGGCAGCGCGTCGAGGGTTCGAGCTACAACCGCCGGATCACCGGCAGCTCGCCGCTGGAACTGTCCGGCCCGCTGGCTGGCCATGACCTGTTGCGCACCGCCAGCGATCCGGACGCCAAACAGGTGCTCGGCACCCTGAACAACTGCTCCATGGGCGTCACGCCCTGGGGCACCTATCTCGCCTGCGAGGAGAACTGGCACCAGTACTTCGTCAACCGCGACAAGGACGACTATGCCAAGCGCGTTTCGCACAAGCGCTACGGCCTGTCCAACGGCCAGTTCAGCAACTACTACGCCTGGGAGGCGGTGGACGCGCGCTTCGACGCCACCCCCAGGGCCGACCAGCCACACGGCGGCCACGTCAACGAACCGAACCGCTTCGGCTGGGTGGTGGAGATCGACCCGTTCGATCCCAAGTCCACGCCGAAGAAGCGCACTGCCGTCGGCCGCTTCTGCCGCGAGTGCTCGACCCTGTCGCTGGGCGCGGACAACCGCATGGCCTTCTACTATGGCGACGACACCAAGGGCGAGTACATCTACAAGTTCGTCCCGGCCGGCAAGTACGACCCGGATAACCGTGCGGCCAATCGCGACCTGTTGGACGAAGGCACCCTCTATGTCGCCCGCTTCAACGCCGATGGCAGCGGCCAATGGCTGCCGCTGGTGCATGGCCGGAACGGCCTGAGCGCCGAGAACGGTTTCGCCAGCCAGGCCGAGGTGCTGGTCAATGCCCGCGCCGCCGCCGACAAGCTCGGCGCGACCCCGATGGATCGCCCCGAGTGGGTCGCCGTGCAGCAGACCACCCGCGAGGTCTACGTCAGCCTCACCAACAACGACGGCCGCGGCAAGAAGCAGCCGGTGGACGCGGCCAACCCGCGCAAGGAAAACCTGCACGGGCAGATCCTGCGCTGGAACGAGGCCGGCGGTGATCCGACCGCGACCCGCTTCCAGTGGGAAGTCTTCCTGCTGGCCGGCGAGCAGAAGGGCTCCGGCGCGCCGGAGAACCTGGTCGGCACCATCAACGGCGACATCTTCTCCTCGCCGGACGGCCTCTACTTCGACACCGCCGGCCGCCTGTGGATCGAGACCGACTACGACGACGCCGAGAAACCCATGCACGCCATGGGCTGCAACCAGCTGCTCTGCGCCGACCCGCACAGCCGCGAGGTGCGGCGCTTCCTGGTCGGCCCGCGCGGCTGCGAGCTGACCGGCATCACCCAGAGCCCGGATGGCAGGACGATGTGGGTGAACATCCAGCATCCGGGTATCAGCTTCCCGGCCAGCGACGGCAAGAGCATCCCGCGCTCCACGACGCTGGTGATCACCAAGGATGATGGGGGTGTGATCGGGACTTGATGGGTATTGAGGGGAAGGTTTGGCGCCGGTTGTTTTTTACCGCTGGCACCCCGGGAAGGTCCCGTGTTGGGTGTTGCCCTCACCCCAGCCCTCTCCCAAGGGGAGAGGGGGCCGATTGTGCCGGATGACGCCTGGGTTTCATCCTGCTGCGGACAGTTCCCTCTCCCTCCGGGAGAGGGTTAGGGTGAGGGGGGCGCCGAACACTCAAAGCTCGACCTCACCCCCGGCTAGTGCGCACAGCTCGGTGAAATCGAGAATCTCCGTCTCCCGCCCATCCACCCGCACCAACCCATGCTTCTGCAGGCGGGTGAAGCTGCGCGACACGGTTTCCACTGCCAGCCCCAGGTAGTCGCCGATCTCGTTGCGCGACATGCTCAGGCGGAAGCGCGTGGCCGAGAAACCCCGGTCGCGGAAGTGCGCGGAAATGTTCAGCAGGAAGGCGGCAATGCGCGAGTCCGAGTTCAGCCTCGACAGCAGTAGCTTCATCTGCTGATCCTCACGGATCTTGCGGCTCATCATCAGCATGATCTGGTGCGACAGGCCGGGAATCTGGTTCGACAGCGCTTCCAGCTGGCTGAAGGGAATCTCGCTGCACAGCGTGCTTTCCAGCGCTTGCGCCGATACCGGGTAGCTGCCTTCGCCCATGCCGGAGAAGCCGAAGATCTCGGTGGCGAAATAGAATCCGGTGATCTTCTCCAGGCCCTGCTCGTTGGTGGTGAAGGTCTTGATCGAGCCGGAGCGGACCAGGTACACGTTGTGGAACGGGTCGCCCTGGCGGAACACGAAGTCGCCTTTGTTGAGCAGGTGGCCCGGCTTGATGATCGCCTCCAGCTCCTGGATCTTGTCATCGCTCAAGGTCGGCGGCGCCAGCCGGCAGTTCTTGCAGTACGGTTGCGCTTTGATCATCTGATTCATCCCTATCCCCATGCGCCGGCCCATACGCGTAGCACAGCATTCTCGGGCGTATCGCCCCCCTCAAACCATAGCAACAGACGGCCATCTGTCACTTGCCGGGGGCCAGGAAAAGCCTGCATCGAATGGATTTTTCATTCCGGCTTGACCCTTTCTTGACTGCACGGACCTCAGTCTTCACCACCGTGCACCATGGGGTCGTTGGGGGGAGCCCACAGTTACTCCGGGTGCCGGTGACGCGGCCGGCGGGAAGGGCGCGCGTCCATTCCGCCCACTTCCGGAGTCTTGCTCGTGAACAAACTGCCACAGATCACCCTGGCCTTCTGGGTGATGAAAATCTGCGCCACCACCCTGGGGGAAACCGCCGGCGACCTGCTGTCGATGACCCTGAACGTCGGCTACGCGATCAGCTCGCTGATCCTCATCAGCGTCTTCCTCGTCACCCTGGTCGGCCAGCTCGCCAGCAAGCGCCATGTGCCCTGGCTGTACTGGCTGGTGATCCTCTCCACCAGCACCGCCGGCACCACCATGTCGGACTTCATGGACCGCACCCTGGAGCTGGGCTACGCCAGCGGCTCGGCGATCCTGGTGAGCATCCTGGTGGCGATCTTCGCGGCCTGGCGCTTCAGCGGCACCTCGCTGTCGGTGGACAACATCCGCAGCTTCAAGGGCGAGATGTTCTACTGGGTGGCGATCCTCTTCTCCAACACCCTGGGCACCGCGCTGGGCGACTTCCTCGCCGACGATTCCGGCCTGGGCTTCGCCGGCGGCGCGCTGCTGATCGGCAGCCTGATCGCGGTCGTGGTCCTGCTGCACTACTTCACCAGATTGTCCTCGGTGCTGCTGTTCTGGGTTGCCTTCGTCCTCACCCGTCCGTTCGGCGCGACCCTGGGCGACTTCCTCACCAAGTCCCATGAAAAGGGCGGGCTGGACTTCGGCACCATCGGCTCCTCGGCGATCCTCGCCGGCATCCTGGTGGCGCTGGTGATCGTGGTCAGCATGCGGCAGAAGCGTGAAGAGGAATCCAGCACCGCGGTGCTGGCGTCCTGATACTCGACGCCGCTTTCCGTCGATAAGGGATGCGGTGGGCTAGCCTTGTGAAATTTGTTCTGTTATTTTTCATGAAAAATAAACAAAACAATTTCACGAGGTGGCCATGTTCCTGCGTTCGACCGAGCCGGTCGGTACTTACTATGCCGGCGCCAACCCTGAGCTGATCCAGCCGCGCGAGGTCCTGCGCGAACCGCTGGAATGCGAAGTGCTGGTGATCGGCGCCGGTTTCAGTGGCCTGCACACGGCCCTGCAACTCGCCGAAGGCGGACGCCAGGTCTGCATGATCGAAGCCAGCCGCATCGCCTGGGCCGCCTCCGGGCGCAACGGCGGCCAGGCCCTGCCGGGCTGGTCCAGCGACCTGGGGCCGATCGAAGCCGACCTCGGCCATGAAGGCGCGCTGCGCCTCTGGCAAGGCATGCTCTGGGCCGCCCACGAACTGCGCGACCTGCCGCAACGCCATGGTTTCGACTGCGACTACCGCGTCGGCCACCTGTGGACCGCCGTGCTCAAGCGCCGTGTCGGCTCGCTCTACGACTGGCAGGCCGAGGCCAATCGCCGCTGGGGCTACGAAGGCCTGCGTTTCGTACCGCGCGAGGAGCTGCCGGAGTGGATCGCCAGCGATCGCTACCAGGCCGGCCTCTATGATCCCCATTCCGCCCACCTGAACCCGCTCAAGCTGGCCTACGGCCTGGCCGGAGCCTTCGAACGCGCCGGCGGGCGCATCTTCGAGCAGACCCGCGCGCTGAGCTTCCGCGAGAACGGCAGCGGCTATGAGGTGACTACGGAGCATGGCAGCGTGCGCTGTGCCTCCCTGGTGCTGGCCTGCAACGCCTACATCGACGGGCTGGACCGCGACGTCTCCGAACGCATCCTGCCGGTGGGCACCTACCAGGTCGCCACTGCACCCCTGGGCGAAGAGCTGGCACGCTCGCTGCTGCCGAAGAACTGCTGCGTCACCGACAACCAGTTCGTCCTCGACTACTTCCGCCTGACCCCCGACCATCGCCTGCTGTTCGGCGGCGGCTGCACCTACCTGGGCGGCATGCCCAGCGATATCCGCGCCGCCACGCGCCCCTACATCGAGCGGGTATTCCCGCAGCTCAAGGGCGTGGAGCTGGAGTACGCCTGGGGCGGCCACATCGACTGCACCCTGCGCCGTACCCCGGACATCGGCCGGCGCGGCGAGCTGTACTGGCTGCAGGGCTATTCCGGCCACGGCGTGCTGCCAAGCCTGGCCGCTGCCCGCGCGGTGAGCGAGGCGATGCTGGGACGCGGCGACGAGCTTGACCTCTATCAACGCATCCGCAATCCCGGGCTCCCCGGTGGTCAGCGATTCGCTGCGCCACTGGAAGCCGTCGGCAAGGCCTGGTATCGATTGCGCGACTTTTTCTGAATCGGATTTCGCCATGACCCAGACGGTCACCAACGAACACCTTGCCACGCTGATCCGCGACCTGCGCAAGCACAAGAACCTCACCCTGGGCGCGCTGGCCGAACAGATCGGCCGCTCGGTGGGCTTCCTCTCCCAGGTCGAGCGCGGCCTGTCGCAGCCCACCGTGGCCGACCTCACCGCCATCAGCGAAGCCCTCGGGGTGCCAACCACCTACTTCTATGCCGGCGACACCCGCCGCGAGCTCGACTGGGTCACCCGCCCGGCCGATCGCCGCACCCTGTACTACGCCGGCGGCGTCACCGACATCCTCGCTTCGCCGAACATGTCCGGTGGCTTCTCCATGCTCGACAGCATCCTCGCCCCTGGCGCCACCAGCGGCGAGGGGCACCTGAACGACAGCTCGGAGCAGGGCGGTTTCGTCCTCGAAGGCGAGCTGACCATCTGGTACGAGGGCGACACCGTCACCCTGCAGGCCAACGACAGTTTCCAGTTGCCGCCGCACAGCCAGTTCCGCTACGGCAACCTCACCGACAAACCAACAAGGGTGCTCTGGATCTTCACCTGATTTCCCAAGCCAGCCCGCCAGGGTTGGTTTAGGAAAACGATCCGGCCGCGCCCGCTAAACAGGCCCTAAGCACAATGAACCGCCCAACCTATCCCGACCTGCTCAGTGAAGTCCGCGCCTTCCGTCAGCAGTACCCGGACATCCGCTATGTCGACCTGATCTGCCTGGACATCCCCGGCCACTTCTACGGCAAGCGCTACCCCGTCGACATGCTGGAGAAAGTCGCCGCCGGCAGCCCGCTGAAGCTGCCGCAGAACTGCGTCCTGCTGGGCGCGCAGGGCGGCCTGCACCCGATCGGCGATTACTGCTTCAACGACGGCGACCCGGATGCGCCGCGCCGCCTGATCCCCGGTTCGCTCAAGCCGGTGCGCTGGGAGAACCAGCCGCTGGGCCAGATGCTGATCAGTTCCGACGGCACCCACGCGCCCATCGAATTCGAACCACGCGAAGTGCTCGCCCGCGTCATGCAGCGCCTGGAATCCAAGGGCATCCGCCCGGTGGTGGCCTTCGAGCTGGAGTTCTACCTGTTCGACAAGAAGCTCGACGCCGGGCTGCCGCAGTACCCGCGCGACCCGCTGTGCGATGACGAGGACGACCAGCCGAACATGCACATCGAGCGCCTGTCGCGCTTCTCCGACGTGCTCCATGAGATCGTCGAGGCCTCCCGCGAGCAGGGCGTGGATGCCAACGTGATCACCGCCGAGATCGGCCCGGGCCAGTTCGAGATCAACTTCGCCCACTGCGACGACGGCCTGCATGCCGCCGACCAGGCCGCGCTGTTCGCCCGCGCCACCCGTGGCGTGGCGCTCAAGCACGGCTACCGCGCCAGCTTCATGAGCAAGCCCTACCTGCACGCGCCGGGCAGCGGCATGCACGTGCACGTCAGCCTGTACGACCGCGACGGCAACAACCTGCTCGAGGGCAACAATCAGCAGGCCCTGCGCCACGCCGTGGCCGGCTGCCTGGAACTGCTGCCGCACTGCATGCCGATCTTCGCCGCCAACCACAACGCCTACCGCCGCTACGGTTCGCGGGTGAACGCGGCGAGCAAGGCCAGCTGGGGCTTCGAGGACCGCGATGCGTGCATCCGCATTCCGGAGTCCGACGGCAAGAACCTGCGCATCGAACACCGCCTGGCCGGTGCCGACGCCAACCCCTACCTGGTGCTGGCGGCCATCCTCACCGGCATGGAGCACGGCCTGGAAGCCCAGCGCGAACCCATTGCCCCGCTCAACGAAGATCGCACCAGCGGCATCGACTTCCCCCGCGACATGCTCGGCGCCGTCGCCGCCATGGAAGACCATCCGGTGGTGAAGGATGGCCTGGGCAGCGAGTTCGTCTTCGTCTACTGCGAGAACAAGCGCCACGACCACCTGGACTTCATGAACGAAGTCAGCGCGCGGGAGTACCGCTGGTTCCTCTGAGCCCTCTGCTCCGAGGGTGTGCTTGACCTGTAGGACCGAGGGGGGCGCCTAGTCCTTGCTCGCGAACAAACCCCGCAGCGGGGCCCGGTTCGCGAGCAAGCTCGCTCCTACAAAAAGCTCCTTCGTCGCCCCGCCAAGCCTTAGACGCTCCGACTCCCCTCCCAGAAATGCTCCGCCAGCAGACGTAACTCCCCAGCCAACTCCGCCATGCGCGTCGCACTGCGCTGGCAGGTGCCGGCATTGGCCGCGTTGCTGTCGGCCGATCCACGGATCGCCTGCAGGCTGAGCTGCACCTCCTCGCTGGCCGCGCCCTGCTGCTCGATGGCGGTGGCGATCTCCAGGCTCATGCGCTGGATCGACGACACCTGCTCGCTGATCCGCTCCAGCGTGCCGGTGGCCTGGCCGGCCTGCTCCAGGCTGGCCAGCGCCTGCTCGCAGCAGTGCCACAGGGCGCGCACCGAGTCCTCGGCGCCGCGTTGCAGATTGCCGATCAGCCCCTGGATGTCCCGCGCGGACTCCTCGGTCCGCGAGGCGAGGGCGCGTACCTCATCGGCGACCACCGCGAAGCCGCGCCCGCTGTCGCCCGCCCGCGCCGCCTCGATGGCGGCGTTGAGCGCCAGCAGGTTGGTCTGCCCGGCGACGTCGCGGATCACTTCCAGCATCCGCGAGATCGCCTCGCTGTGCGTCTGCTGCTGCTCGACGGCGGCGCAGGCCTGGCGCACGCCGGCTTCCAGTTCCGCTAGCTGGCCACGGGTGCTGCGGACGTCGTCATGGCCGGACTGGGTGATGCGCTCGCTGCACTGAGCAGCCACGGCGCTGTGCTGCGCGTGACGTGCCACCTCCTGCACGCTCTGCGCGAGCTCGTGCATGGCGTTGGCCACCTGCTCGGTCTCGCGCTGCTGCAACTGCGTGGCCGCGCTGCCGCCGGCCATGGCGTCGGCCAGCGCCGTGGCGTGTTCGGCCAGTTGCTGCGAAGCGTCGGCCATGCGCCCGACCACCGCGGCAGTTTCCGCCTCCAG
This sequence comes from Pseudomonas macauensis, assembly GCF_047902425.1. Lineage (NCBI taxonomy): Bacteria > Pseudomonadati > Pseudomonadota > Gammaproteobacteria > Pseudomonadales > Pseudomonadaceae > Pseudomonas > Pseudomonas macauensis. The sequence continues at coordinate 546,520 of NZ_CP138377.1, forward strand.
CATGCGCAGGGCGAAATCCAGCTCGCCGAACTCGTCGTCTCGCCCCGAGTACAGGCGTTGGCTCAGCGGGTTGTCGGCGATGCTCCGGGCGCGTTTGATCAACGCATCGAGCGGGCGCAGACGCAGCCACACCCAGCCGCCGGCGAGCCCCAGCGAAAGCAGGAAACCCGGTAGCACGAAGGAAGGCGAGAAGATCCCCAGCAAGGCCCCGGCCCCTTGAGCAACGCCCAATCCGACCAGCAACTGCGTCATCAGCGGCAAGCGCGGCCGGGACACTCCCGCGCCTTCCCGCAGCCCGGCGTACAGCCGCTCGGCAGCCTCTACCTGCGCGGCGCTGGGCCGCGTGCGCACCGACTGGTATTCCGCCACCCGACCGTTGCGGCGGATCGGCGTGACGAAGGCGCTGACCCAGTAGTGATCGCCATTCTTGCAGCGATTCTTCACCAGTCCCATCCAGCTGCGCCCGGCCTGCAGGGTCTGCCACAGGTGGGCGAAGGCGGCCGGCGGCATGTCCGGGTGGCGGACGCGGTTGTGGTTGAACCCCAGCAGCTCCTCGGCGCTGAAGCCGCTGATGGCGAGAAAGTCCGGGTTGACGTGGCTCACCGCGCCCTTGAGGTCGGTGGTGGAGAGAATATTGGCGTGTTCCGGGACCTCGACCTGGCGCCCGGTGACCGGCAGGTTCAGCTTCATCGCGGCAGCTCCGGGCTGTTCTCGAACAGTGCTTCCGGCGCCTGCGGCCGGCCGAACAGGAAGCCCTGGGCATAGCGGCAACCTTCCTGGTGCAGGAACTCCAGGTGCGTCTGGCGCTCGACGCCTTCGGCCACCACCTCCAGTCCCAGGCTATGGCCGAGGCCGATGATCGCCCGGCAGATGGCGCTCAGCTCCGGGTCGTCGGGCACGCGGGTGATGAAGCTGCGGTCCACCTTCAGGATGTGCAGCGGGTAGCGCTTGAGATAGCCCAGCGAGGAATAGCCGGTGCCGAAATCATCCAGCGCCAGGCGCACGCCCTGGGCGGCCAGTTCGCGCAGGCAGGCGAGGGTTTCCGCGCCGTCCTGCATCAGCAGGCTCTCGGTGATTTCCAGCACCAGGCTGCACGGCGACAGCCCGCTTTCCGCGAGGATCTGCCGGACGCGCGCGGCGAATCCCGGCTGCTGCAACTGGCGGCTCGACAGGTTCACTGAGCAGTACAGGTCCTTGCGCCCCTCGCGCTGCCAGAGCGCTGTCTGCCGGCAGGCCTGGCGCAGCACCCAGTCGCCGACCCGGACGATCTCCCCGGACTCCTCCAGCACCGGAATGAACTGCAGCGGCGACACCGCCTCGCCATTTCGACTCCAGCGTAGCAGCACCTCCACCGCCACCCAGCGGGCCTCGTCGCCGTCCAGGCGCACGATGGGTTGGTAGTTCAGGCTGAACTCCTCGTTGCGCAGCGCCTGAGCCAGCGCGCTTTCCAGTTCGAGCCGGCGCTGCGCCTCGGCCTGCAGTTCCTGGCTGAAACGCGCGTACTGCGCCTTGCCGGCCTCCTTGGCGCGGTACAGCGCCAGGTCCGCGGCCTGCAGCGTGTCGATGGCCTGGCCGTCGGTGATCAGGCCGGTGATGCCGATGCTGGCGCTGACCACCAGCGTCCGGCCGTCCACATTGAGCGGCAGGTGCAGGTAATCGAGCATGCGCTGGGCGACCTGCTCGGCGTCATTCAGGCTGGCCAGGTCATCGAGCAGCACCACGAACTCATCGCCACCGAAGCGCGCCAGGTGATCGCCCAGGCGCAGGCAGCGCAGCAGGCGCTGGGCGACCTCCACCAGCACCCGGTCGCCCACCGCGTGGCCGAGGCTGTCGTTGATCAGCTTGAAGCGGTCCAGGTCGATGAACAGCAGCGCGGACTCGCGCGCACCGGGGCGGCGCTGGCGCATCAGCGCCTGCTGCAGCAGCTCGTCCAGGCGCAGGCGGTTGGCCAGGCCGGTCAGCGGGTCGTGGCGCGCCGCGTGGCTGAGCTGGTGCTCGCTGGCCTTGCGCTGGCTGATGTCGGTCTGCGATCCGGCCATGCGCCCGTCGGTGATCACCCCACGCGCCTGCACCCAGAGATAGCCGCCGTCGCGCTGGCGGATGCGGTACTCGTGATTGAGCAGCGGGCTGCTGCCGCGCAGGTGCGCATCAATGGCCTGGCGCAGGCCCGGCAGGTCGTCCGGGTGTACGCGGGCGAACCAGCTGGTGCTGCTTTCGCCCAGGTTGTCGCGGGAGAGGCCGAGCATGCGCGCCCAGCGTTCGGAGACGTAGAGGCGGTCGTTGCCCAGGTCCCAGTCCCAGATGCCGTCATTGGCCCCGCGCAGCGCCCGGGCGAAGCGCGCCTCGCTGTCCTCCAGCGCCTGGCGCTGGGCCGCACCGTAGGTATCGATGGCCAGCGACATGTCGAAGAACACCCGCTTGAGCAGGCTGGAAAAGCTCGCCGCTTCCGGCGCATCGCCCAGCAACTCGTCGAGCATGTGCTCCAGGTACAGCCGATAGGCTCCCAGGTACCACTTCAGTTCCACGCCTACCTGCTGGTGCACCAGTCCGATGCGCAGGCGATCCCGCACATAGTCGGCGCTCTGCGGGGCGTCCCAGAGCTGGCGGTAATACTCGAACTGGCTGCGCTTGAGGCGCTCCAGCGTCGCCGGGTCGGCGAGGATCGCCGCCAGGTGGGGGAAATGGTCGAGATGGTCGTAGAGTCGATCGATGAATTGCCGGTGGCACAGATCGAGTTCACTGGCGCGTCCGTTCAACTGACGGGCATCGTCCTCGCCCCAGTTCAGGTACTCCAGGCGCTGTTCGATTTCCGTCATCGACAGGCCGATGCGCTCGAGCACGCTGTCGAGCTTCGGTCCCAGGCCCATGCTTGGCTCCTTGCGGGTGGCTGGTTTTTGTTCGGGCATGAAAAAAGCGCCGGCTCGTCAGCCGAATGAACGGCGACAAACACGGCGCTTTGTCTTGCAGGCCCACAAGTCCTGCCCGGCAAAGCCAGCTTCCGCAGCAGCGGAACGCGGGTCGGAGAGTTTTACACCAGTGCGCGCGGCCCCGACAACTCCTCCAGCGCGGTGCTGAGCCGGCGCCGCAACTCCCCCAACTCGCGCGAGCGGAAGGCATGGCGGCTGCGCTCCAGCACGCCGATGGCATCGGCCAGCAGCGCATGCAGCTGCGCCGCATCGCTCAAGGGTGCGTCCTTGAACCAGCGACACAGCGGCGCCTGCTTGCAGTCCCCGGGGCCTTCGAGCACCGCACAGGGGAGACCGTAGGCAGCCAGCAACGCACGAACCTGACGGGCCTGCGCCGGGTCCTGGGAGGTGACCAGCAGCTGCACCGGGAACCGGTGGAGAGTCATGACAAAACTCATTGGTGGCAAAAGGACATCAATTTAATGAGCTGTGCGTATTGAGCATTGATCCCCGTCATGCGCAGGTGGGTCCCGACGATGGTCGGTGTGATGCGGCTCGCATTGTGGGAGGAGAGGGGAAGCCTGGTGGGCTCGCAGCGAGGTGCGGATTTACAGGGAACGCCCCTCTTCGATGAGAGGGGCGCTAGCGGAAATTGAAGGATGAGACCGTGGTAGCCGTTGGCGCGATCTGCCCCCTCTCCCTCGGGAGAGGGCTGGGGTGAGGGGCTGGCTTCACGTCAGACTTCCATGCCGCACCCGTCATCCCCGCGAACGCGGGACGCGGCTTCATCGCGAACAACGCTTGCGCTGGCCCAGCCAGAGGATCAGCGCAGAGAGCGCAGATCCTCCTCCATCAACCGCACCGCATCGCTCCAGCGAATCCAGAGCTTGCCCCGTCAGTCCATCACGCTCATCAGCTGCCCCTCCACCTGCTCCATCTGCCTCAGCAACGCGTAGGGCGATTCGTCAGTTGCTGAGATGAGCATTCGGCCATCTCGTGAGCCGAATAGCGCACTCAATCGGCTCACTGACGTGTGGAAACGAAAAAGCCGCGCATCCGCGCGGCTTTTTGCTGAAAGGGTGGTGGGCCCACACGGACTTGAACCGTGGACCAAAGGATTATGAGTCCTCTGCTCTAACCAACTGAGCTATAGGCCCCCAGAAGGCCGGCGGATTATACCGATGCGTTTTCCGGAGCGCCAACCGAGTTCAGTGGAGTGAGGAATCGATTGGCAAAGGCGTCGGCTGGCAGCGGTGGGCTCAAGGCGTAGCCCTGGATCTGGTCGCAGCCTTCGGCTTCGAGGAAGTGTTCCTGGGCCTGGTGTTCCACGCCTTCGGCGATCACGGTGAGGTTCATGCTGCGGCCCAGGGCGATGATGGCGCGGGCGATGGCGGCGTCGTGCGGGTCGTCGGGCAGGCCGTGGACGAAGGAGCGGTCGATCTTGAGGATGTCCAGCGGTAGCTGCTTGAGGTAGCTCAGGGACGAATAGCCCGTGCCGAAGTCGTCGATGGCCAGTTGCACACCGAGGCCTTTCAGGCCGTGGAGGATGTCGAGGGCTTCTTCGGTCTGGTGCATGAGGAAGCTTTCGGTGATTTCCAGCTGCAGGCGCGAGGGCTGCAGGTGGTAGCGGGCGAGCAGGTCGCGGATGCGTTCGATGAGATGGGGCTGGCGCAGTTGCGCGCCGGCGAGGTTGACCGAGAGGGGGCCGAAGGCGGCGTGGCTGTCCTGCCAGCGGCTCATCTGCCGGCAGGCTTCGCGCAGGACCCAGTCGCCCAGCGGCAGGATCAGGCCGTTTTCCTCAGCCAGCGGGATGAAGCGGTCCGGGGATATCGCGCCGAATTGCGGATGTTTCCAGCGGATCAGGGCTTCGGCGCCGACCAGCAGGCCGCTGCCCAGCGCCAGTTTGGGTTGGTAGTAGAGCTGCAGTTGGTCGCTTTCCAGCGCGCGGCGCAGTTCGTGTTCCAGGGCCATGCGTTCGGTGGCCTGGAAAGTGAGTTCGCGGGTGTAGAACTCGACCCGATTGCGGCCCTGGGCTTTGGCGCGGTACATGGCGGCGTCGGCGTTCTTGACCAGGGTGGCGACGTCGCTGCCGTCGCCGGGGTAGAGGCAGATGCCGATGCTGGCGCTGACGAAGAATTCCTGTTCGCCGGCGATGAACGCGCTTTCGAAGCAGTGCAGCAGCTTTTTCGCGACGTGTTCGGCGTCCACCGCCTGGTGCAGGCCGGGCAGCAGGATGATGAATTCGTCGCCGCCCTGTCGGGCCACGGTGTCGATGTCACGGAGCTGATCCCGCAGGCGATGGGCGATGGATTGCAGCAGCAGGTCGCCGACCGGGTGCCCGAGGCTGTCGTTGATGTGCTTGAAGCGGTCGAGGTCAAGGAAGAGCACGGCGCCCTGGTGGTGGTCTTCCTGGGCTTCCTTGAGCGCGGTGGTCAGGCGGCTTTCGAACAGCAGGCGGTTGGGCAGGCCGGTGAGCGGGTCGTGGTGGGCCTGGTAGTCGAGCTTCGCCTGGGCGTACTTGAGCGTGGAGATGTCGGCGAACACGCCGACGTAGTGCGACAGTTCGCCGTCGGTGTTGTGCACGGCGCTGATGGTCAGCCACTCCGGGTACAGCTCGTGGTTCTTGCGGCGGTTCCAGATTTCGCCCTGCCAGTGGCCTTCAGCATTGAGCTGGTGCCAGAGGGCTATGTAGAAGCTGCTGTCGTGCTGGCCTGAGGAGAGCAGGCGCGGCGAGTGGCCGAGCGCTTCGGCTTCGCTGTAGCCGGTGATTTCGCTGAAGGCGCGGTTGACGGCGATGATGCGTTGGCTGGCGTCAGTGATCATCACGCCTTCTGCGGTGCTTTCGAAGACGGTGGCGGCCAGTTGCAGCTTTTCCTGCATCTGTTGGCGTTCGGTGATGTCGCGGGCGATGGTCAGCAGGCAGTCGTCGCTGCCGATGGTGATGCGGTGGGCGGACAGTTCGCACAGGCGCAGGCTGCTGTCGCGGGTGCGGATCTGTACGGTGAAGTCCTGCACGCGTGAATCCTGGTCGATGAAGCTGAGCAGGCGCTCGCGGTCGGCCGGGTTGGCCCAGAGCCCGAGGCTCAAGGTGGAGCTCTGGGCCACTTCGGCGCGGTCGTACCCGGTGATGCGGGTGAAGCCTTCGTTGACCTCCACCAGCCGCCCGTCGCTGATGCGGGTGATGAGCATGCCGTCGGGGGAGGCGTGGAAGGCCTTGGCGAATTTTTCCTCGGAGACGCGCAGCTGTTCCTGGGTTTGCTTGACCTGGGTGATGTTGCGCACCACCACGACCAGGGCGGGAGTGGCGTCGAGGACGATGTGCTGGGCCGAGAGCAGCCCGGTGAAGCGTTTGCCATCCCGGCGATTGAGGGGGATCTCGATGTTGTCGAGGTTCTGCCCCTGCAGGCGGGCGAGCATCGTCGGCCCCATGCCGGGTTCGCCCCAGATGCCCAGTTCGGTGGAGGTCTTGCCCAGTGCCTCGCTGGCGGCAATGCCGATCTGCTGTTCGAAGGTGCGGTTCACGGCCAGCAACCTTCCGTCGTCGCGGCGGGCGAGGACGATGATGTCCGGGCAGTGGTGGAACACCGAGGCGAACTTCTGCTCGGACAGGCGCAGTGCCTGTTCGGTCTGCTTGGCTTCAGTGATGTCGATCATCAGGCCGCGCAGGATCTGATCGTTGCCGTGCTGAATCAGTGTCACGATGTCGCGAATCCACACTACGCGACCATCGGCGGCGAGCATGCGGTAGTCGAAGCTGTGGTTGCGGCCCGCCTGGCTTTCGCTCATGCAGTAGGTAACAGCCTGCTCGGCGTCGTCCGGGTACAGGGTGCGCTGCCAGAAGCCGGGCTCCAGCCAGTCCTTGATTGGGTAGCCGAGCAGGCGTTGGGCGTGGGGGGAGACGTAGGTGAAGCGGTTTTCCGACAGGCGCATTTCCCAGGCGATGGCGGTCAGGCTCTCGACCAGGCCGCGATAGTGCTGCTCGCTGTCGCGCAGGGCCAGTTCGAGCTTTTCCCGCCGTTGCATTTCGCTGCGCAGGCGGCGGTTCATGGTGATCAGCACCAGGACGGTGAAGGCGATCAGCAGGAACACGGGGAGGGCGATGCCGAGCATTTCCCGCCAGATCGGCCGTTTATCGAGCAGGCCGCCCACCCAGGGCTCCTGCAGGGCTTCGATGTCTTCGGGTGTGAGCTCGGCGATAGCCTTGTCGATGATGCCGGCGAGGATGGCCTGGTCTTTCGGAACGGCCATCGCCAACTGGTAACGGTAAGGCGTTTCGCCACTGATCTGCACCCCTTCGAGCTTGAGCTGGCGCAGGTTCCAGATGCTGGAAGCGAGATCGCCGACGAAGGCATCAACCTGTCCCGTGGCCAGGGCCTGCAGGCCGGCGGCGATGCTGGGCAGCGGTTGCAGGCTGATATCAGGGTGGTTGTTGACCAGCAGCTCATAGGGTGCGTAATGGGCGACCACACCGACCTTCAGCCCATAGAGGTCAGTGAGGTTGCGGGGTGTGGGCCCGTCGTCGCGCGCGAGGATGATGATCGGGAAGTCGAGGTAGGGGCGGGTGAACGTCAGGTAGCTCACGCGCTCCGGCGTAGCCATGACGCCGGGGAGGATATTGATCTTCTCGTCGCGGGCCCATTGCAGGAGTTCGCCCCAGTTGGCCGGCTCCACCGGTTCCAGCTGGACGTTCAGGCGTTGGGCGATGAGGTTGGCGTAGCTGGCGGCGAGGCCCTGGTAGTGGCCGTCGCTGTCGCGGAATTCGAAGGGCGGCCAGGAGGTGTCGACGCCCAGGCGCAGGCTCGGGTGTTCCTGCAGCCAGCGCTGTTCCTCGGGTGTGAGGCTCAGGGCGAGCGCCTGCCCGGCCCAGAATGCGAGGCACCACAGTAGAACTGCCTGCAGACGCGGCATGGAGGGCCTCATTCCAGGGGGGGATTACGCCGAAGTGTAGACGTGGCACTTTGCCCAGTGGAAGGCCCCAAAGAAAAACCCCCGGTTTTCGGCCGGGGGTTCTTCATTACTCGTCGAGGAAGGAGCGTAGATGCTCGCTTCGCGACGGGTGGCGCAGCTTGCGCAGCGCCTTGGCTTCGATCTGGCGGATACGCTCACGGGTTACATCGAACTGCTTGCCGACTTCCTCGAGGGTGTGGTCGGTATTCATGTCGATGCCGAAGCGCATGCGCAGGACCTTGGCTTCGCGAGCGGTGAGGCCGGCGAGGACTTCGCGGGTGGCTTCCTTGAGGCTCTCGCTGGTCGCCACTTCGATCGGCGACTGCATGGTGGAGTCCTCGATGAAGTCGCCCAGGTGCGAATCTTCGTCGTCACCGATCGGCGTTTCCATGGAGATCGGTTCCTTGGCGATCTTCAGGACCTTGCGGATCTTGTCTTCCGGCATGTCCATGCGTTCGCCCAGCTCTTCCGGGGTCGGTTCACGGCCCATTTCCTGCAGCATCTGGCGGGAGATACGGTTGAGCTTGTTGATGGTCTCGATCATGTGCACCGGGATACGGATGGTGCGGGCCTGGTCGGCGATCGAACGGGTGATCGCCTGGCGAATCCACCAGGTGGCGTAGGTCGAGAACTTGTAGCCGCGACGGTATTCGAACTTGTCCACCGCCTTCATCAGGCCGATGTTGCCTTCCTGGATCAGGTCGAGGAATTGCAGGCCGCGGTTGGTGTACTTCTTGGCGATGGAGATCACCAGACGCAGGTTCGCCTCGACCATTTCCTTCTTGGCGCGGCGGGCTTTGGCCTCGCCGATGGACATGGCACGGTTGACGTCCTTGATCTCGGCAACGGTCAGCTGCGAGCTGGCCTCCAGGTCGACCAGCTTCTGCTGGTTGCGCAGGATGTCGTCTTTCAGACGCTCGATGGCCTCGGCGTACTTGGGCTTGCCCTTGAGTACGGTGTCGACCCAGGCGGTGTCGGTTTCGTGGCCGGGGAACTGGCGCAGGAAATCGGCACGCGGCATGCGGGCATCACGCACGCACAGCTGCATGATGGCGCGTTCCTGACGACGGACGCTGTCCAGCGAATCACGGACCTTGGCGACCAGTACGTCGAACTGCTTGGGCACCAGCTTGATCGGCATGAACAGTTCGGCCAGGGCGAGCAGTTCCTCGCTGGCCTGCTTGCTGCCGCGGCCGTGCTTCTTCAGAGCCTTCTTGGCCTTGTCCAGCTGCTCGGAGACTGCACCGAAACGACGGGCGGCTTCTTCCGGGTCCGGACCGCCATCGCCTTCGTCGTCGTCGGAGCTTTCGCCGTCGCCTTCTTCGTCTTCTTCGTCGTCCTTGGCCTTTGCATCGGCGCTGTCGTCTTTCAGGTCGACAGGCTCGACTTCCTCGGCCGGCAGGCTGCCGTCATCGGGGTCGATGTAGCCGCTCAGGACGTCGGACAGGCGACCGCCTTCGGTGACCACGCGGTTGTATTCTTCGAGGATGCCGTCCACCGCGCCCGGGAACTGGGCGATGGCGCTCATCACTTCGCGGATGCCTTCCTCGATGCGCTTGGCGATTTCGATCTCGCCTTCGCGGGTCAGCAGTTCCACGGTACCCATTTCGCGCATGTACATGCGCACCGGGTCGGTCGTGCGGCCGACGTCGCTCTCCACCGCGGCCAGGGCGGCTGCGGCTTCTTCGGCGGCGGCTTCGTCGGTATCGGTCTCCGCCAGCAACAGGGCATCCGCATCCGGGGCTGTCTCGAATACGTTGATCCCCATGTCGTTGATCATGCGGATGATGTCTTCCACCTGTTCCGGATCGGAAATATCCTCCGGCAGGTGGTCGTTGACCTCTGCGTAAGTCAGGTAGCCCTGCTCACGACCACGGGTGATCAACTCTTTGAGACGAGATTGCTGTTGCGCTTTTCCGGACATAACACCCTATCCACTGAAGGTCTTGGCGGGCTGAAATTAAGCCGAGGATTATACCAGATTCGAGGCTTCAGGCGCCAGTTCAGCTCTGGGCGCCTGATGAAGAGGCGGTGCTGTAGTGCTCCCGCAATAACGCTTTCTCTTCGTCGGTCAGTTCACTGGGACTCTTTCGCAGCACGCTTTGCAGGCGGGCTTCGCGGCTGCTGAGCAGTTGGTTGTGTGCAAGTGTAGTAATGGTGTCGCGGAACTGCTTTTCAAGATTGTCCTGACCGATCAGCCATTCTTTCCCCGCCAGCACCTGTAGCAGGCGCCCTTGGGGCGTTCCGTGCCAGCGCGCGATGAGGTGCATCGAGCCCTGTTTCGGATTCTTCTGCAGTGCTTCGACCAGTGCTGCGAGCAACTGCGAGTAAGTCTGTCCTTCGTTGGCGAAGTGGCTGGCATCCTCGACCTTCTGCGCCAGCTGCGGATGGTGCAGCAGGGTCCGCAGGGCGGTCAGGGTCGGCGATTCGACGCTGATCTCGGTGCGCGGTTGGCGCGGCGTGAAGTCGCCTTTGCGGCCTTTGCCGTCCCACTTGCGATCGCCTTTCCAGGGCTTCTTGCCCGGCTTGCCGCCGCCATTGCCAGCGGGAAAATCCTTCGGCGCCTCGAAGTAGTTCGAAGCATCCTGGTAGTGGTTGTCGCCGTGGTCGGCGAACTGGCCCATGTCGTAGTCGGCGTACTCGTGGGCGTGCTGCTCCGGGCCGTGCGAGGGGGCGGTGGCGCCATGGCTGGCCTGGCCGGAACGTGGCGCGCTGATCTGGTTGAGCGCGTCGCTCGATAGTCCGGTGATCTCGCCCAGGCGCTGGCGCATCAGCAGGCGCAGGGTGTTGCCGGGGATCTTCTCCAGCAGCGGCCCGGCCAGGGTTGCCAGGTGCGCCTTGCCTTCCAGCGTGCTGGGATCAGCTTCCTGGGTCAGCTGCTGGAAGAAGTAGTCGGCCAGCGGCTGGGCCTGGTGGGCGAGGCGGGCACGGAAGGCGTCGGGGCCTTCCGCGCGCACCAGGCTGTCCGGGTCTTCACCTTCGGGCAGGAACAGGAAGCGCACCTTGCGCCCGTCCTGCAGGTTGCTCAGCGCCGATTCCAGTGCGCGCCAGGCAGCGTTGCGGCCGGCCTGGTCTCCGTCGAAGCAGAACAGGATGTTCGGCACGATGCGGAACAGGCGCTTGATGTGTTCTTCGCTGGTGGCCGTGCCCAGGGTCGCCACCGCGTTGCGGATACCCTGCTGCGCCAGGGCGATGACGTCCATGTAGCCTTCGACCACCATGATCTCGTCGAGATCCCGGTTGTTCTTCCGTGCTTCGAACAGGCCGTAGAGTTCCTGGCCCTTGTGGAAGACCGGGGTTTCCGGCGAGTTCAGGTATTTGGGTTTGTCGTCGCCCAGCACCCGGCCGCCAAAGGCGATCACCCGGCCACGGCTGTCGCGGATGGGGAAGATCACCCGGTCGCGGAAGCGGTCGTAGCGCTTACCGCTGTCGGGGTTTTCCACCAGCAGACCTGCGTCGAGCATGGCCTTGAGCTGCAGACTGTCGCCGCCCAGGTTCTTCAGCAGGTTGTCCCAGCCCGGCGGGGCGAAGCCCAGGCCGAAGTCGCGGGCGATCTCGCCGGTCAGGCCGCGGCCCTTGAGGTATTCCACGGCGGCCTTGCGTGCCGGGTGGCTTTTCAGTGCCTGCCGATAGAAGTCTGCGGCGGCGCTGAGCAGCGGGTAGAGCGGCGAATCGACCGGTTGGCGGGGCTTGTTGCCGCGTCGGCCTTCCTCGCGGGGCACGTCCATGCCGGCGCGCTTGGCCAGGTCCTCGACCGCCTGGACGAAGTCCAGCTGGTCGTGGTCCATGATGAAGCCGAGCGCGTTGCCGCCGGCGCCGCAGCCGAAGCAGTAGTAGAACTGCTTGTCGGGGCTGACGGTGAAGGAGGGGGTCTTCTCCTTGTGGAACGGGCAGCAGGCGCTGTAGTTCTTGCCGGTCTTCTTCAGCTGGATGCGCGAGCTCACCACATCGAGAATGTCGGTGCGGTTGAGCAGGTCATCGATGAAGGATTGTGGAATCAGGCCGGCCATAGACTCATCGGAACGCAGGGTGGACCCAAGCATAGCCGTGAGCGGCTAGTCGTGGGCTTGCAAAATAAGCATGGGCTGGAAAAGCAAAAAACTCCGAAGTTCGCGAAAGCGAATCGGAGTGATCGTGCCTTGTTTCAGGCACTCGCCCGGCGAGTGGGCCGGGCGATGCGGAAAGCGTGCGACGTAGCGCTGTAACTCAGTACAGGCGCTCGCGGCGGCGCTGCTCGCGCTGCACTTTCTTGGCGTGACGCTTAACAGCGGCAGCGGCCTTGCGCTTACGCTCGGCGGTCGGCTTTTCGTAGAACTCGCGGCTACGGACTTCGGCCAGTACGCCTGCTTTTTCGCAGGAGCGCTTGAAACGACGCAGGGCTACGTCGAAGGGTTCGTTCTCTTTAACTTTGACGGCGGGCATCCAGGTCGTACCTTCAATGATTACCGGGGGTTTATCGCGCTCCTGACAGTTGGTTCGGGAGTCGGCGGTTTTCAAGGGTTGCGGATATTAAACGTTCGGGCGAAGGAATGCAAAGCCTCCGATCGAAAAGCGCTGGTCCGAAGCCAAGCCGGCGATTATGATGCGCGGCTTCAATTTTGCCCAGAGTAAAGGCTCAAACCCATGCGAGTGCTGGGGTTGGAAACCTCCTGCGACGAAACCGGCGTCGCACTTTACGACAGCGAAAAAGGCCTGCTGGCCGACGCGCTGTTCAGCCAGATCGACCTGCACCGCGTGTACGGCGGCGTGGTCCCCGAGCTGGCTTCCCGTGACCACGTCAAGCGCATGCTGCCGTTGATCCGCCAGGTGCTGGACGAGTCCGGCTGCACGGCGGAAGACATCGACGCCATCGCCTACACCGCCGGTCCCGGCCTGGTCGGGGCGCTGCTGGTCGGCGCTTCCTGCGCCCAGGCCATGGCATTTGCCTGGGGCGTGCCGGCCGTCGGCGTGCACCATATGGAAGGCCATCTGCTGGCGCCGATGCTGGAAGAGCAGCCACCGAAGTTTCCGTTCGTCGCCTTGTTGGTCTCCGGCGGTCATACCCAGCTGGTTCGGGTCGATGGCATCGGTCGCTACCAGCTGCTTGGCGAGTCGGTGGACGACGCCGCCGGTGAAGCCTTCGACAAGACTGCGAAGCTGCTCGGCCTGGGTTATCCCGGTGGTCCGGAGATCGCTCGCCTGGCCGAGCGTGGCACCGCTGGTCGCTTCGTCTTCCCGCGGCCGATGACGGATCGCCCCGGCCTGGATTTCAGCTTCAGCGGCCTGAAGACCTTCGCCCTGAACACCTGGCAGCGTTGTGTGGCCGAAGGTGACGACAACGAGCAGACCCGCTGCGATATCGCCCTGGCGTTCCAGACCGCCGTGGTGGAAACCCTGACCATCAAGTGCCGCCGCGCGCTCAAGCAGACGCACCTCAAGAGCCTGGTGATCGCCGGTGGCGTGAGCGCCAACCAGGCGCTGCGCCAGCATCTGGAGAAGATGCTCGGCGAGATGAAAGGCCAGGTGTTCTACGCCCGCCCGCGCTTCTGCACCGATAACGGCGCGATGATCGCCTATGCTGGCTGCCAGCGGCTGTTGGCCGGTCAGAAAGATGGTCCCTCGATCGGCGTGCAGGCGCGCTGGCCAATGGAGTCGCTGCCGGCTGTCTGAATAATGAAGCTGCAAACGACGCGGCACATGCTCTGAGCGGCATGGGCCGTTTTTTCGCTTGCAGCGCGGTTTGCCGGACAGGAAGCTGGCAGATCAGAAGTGACGTTCGCGTCCGGCGATGAGATCGCGCAGGTTGCTGCGGTGACGCCAGACGATCAGGCCGGTGAGTACGGTCATCGGCAGTAGCGCTGAAGGTTCCTGCCAGGCCAGCAGCGGCAGGGTCAGTGGCGTGGCCACCAGGGATGCGAGCGAGCTGGTGCGCGAGAGCTTGAAGGTGAGCAGCCAGGTGGCTGCCGCGAGCAGCGCAGCCGGCGGGTAGAGCGCCAGCAGCATGCCGGCGGCGGTGGCGACGCCCTTGCCGCCACGGAAGTTGAAGTACAGCGGATAGAGGTGGCCGATCACGGCGGCCAGTCCGATCCAGGCCTGTTCCACATCGGTCAGGCCGATCAGTCGGGCGATGAGTACGGGGAGCAGCCCCTTGGCGAGGTCGCCGAGCAGGGTGAGGATGGCGATCTTCTTGCCGGCCAGGCGCAGCATGTTGGTGGCGCCGGGGTTGCCCGAGCCGCTGGCGCGCGGGTCGGCGGTGCCGAACAGGCGACTGAGGAGTACCGCGAAGGACAGTGATCCGAGCAGGTAGGCGAGGATCGCCAAGAACCAGAACATGGTTTCCACCGGAGACGAGGTCGTTTCCGATTCTAACGGGGCGCCGGCCGATTGTCGTGTCGCCTTGGAGCATGCAGTCAGTGGACAGAGTTTTCATCGAGGGGCTGGAAGTGGACACCGTGATTGGCGTCTACGACTGGGAACGGGGTATCCGGCAGTGCTTGCGCCTGGACCTGACGCTGGGCTGGGATAACCGCCCGGCGGCGGCCGACGACGACATCGCCAAGGCCCTGGACTACGCCGTGCTCTCCGAACGGGTCATGGCGTTCGCCCGTGATGCGCATTTCCAGCTGGTGGAAACCTTTGCCGAGCGCCTGGCTGCGTTGCTGATGGCGGAATTCGGCATCCACTGGCTGCGCCTGAAAGTCACCAAGCCCGGCGCCGTCGCGGCGGCCATCGGCGTGGGTGTGGAGATCGAACGCGGATGCCGCTGACGACGGTATACCTGGGCCTGGGCAGCAATTTCGAGCGCGAGCGCCATCTGCTCGCGGGGCTCGAGGCGCTGGATGGCTTCCTTGAGGATATCCGTTGCTCGCCAGTGTTCGAGAGCGAGCCGGTGGGTATTCGCAGCGGTCCCTTCTACAACTTCGTGATCGTGGCGCGCACCGAGCTGCCGCTGGCGGAGCTGAGCCTGCGCCTGAAGCATATCGAGGCGGACAACGGCCGCTATGCACCGGAGCGCAAGGGCCTGCCGCTGGATATCGATGTGCTGCTGTATGGCGACCTGCATGGCGAGTTCGACGGTCTGACGCTGCCGCGCGCCGAGGTGCTGAAGAATGCCTTCGTACTCTGGCCGCTGGCGTTGCTGGCGCCGCAGTTGAAGCATCCGGGCGTGCAGCGTTCGTTTGCCGAGCTGTGGGCTGAGGCGCGGATCGACCAGCGGCTCTGGCCTGTGCCGTTCCAGTGGCGCGGTGCGGAGCTGACCCCGGCGGCGCTGCTTGAGGCGCATCCGGCGGCTTGAACTGCCTGGCTCTTCGTAGGAGCGAGCTTGCTCGCGAACCGCATATCACCGGGCTTATCGGTGAGATTGTTCGCGAGCAGGCTCGCTCCTGCAGGGTTTCTCCGCTGATTCAGTTTGCGTAGTTTTCCTTATAGGCCTTCAGGGCATTCAGACGCTCGCGCTTGAGCGCTTCGCCCAGTTCGGCACCCTTGTATCCCTTTTCCAGCAATGGCTGCACCGCGACCGCACGGGCGGCCTGTGCCGCACCGCGCAGGTAGTCCGCCTGCGGATATTCACGCTGTTCCAGCCCGTGGCGGCCACGGGCATCCATCTCGCTGGCCTGGAGGAATTCGTCGAAGCGCTGTGGGCGGCGGTAGACGTCGAACGCTTGCAGCAGCTCCAGGATCGTGTTCGGCCGCAGCTCCAGCGCGCGGTGGCAGTGGGTGTGGTACTCGCCGACCAGTCGCGCCAGTTCCTGGCATTCACGCGGCACCTTGAAGCGCGCGTTGATCGCATCGATCAGCGGCAGGCCGAGGTGTTCGTGGGCATGGTGTTTGGGCCAGTCCTCCTGGCGCGTCTCCCCCTTGCCGACGTCGTGTACCAGGCTGGCCCAGCGCACGCTGAGCGGCTGGTCGTGTTCGGCGCACTGGCGCAGGACGGCGAGTACGTGTTCCCCGGTATCCACTTCCGGGTGGTGTTCGGGGGGTTGCGGCACGCCGAACAGCGCATCGACTTCCGGCATCAGCACGGCGAGGGCCCCGCAGTCGCGCAGGACCTGGATGAATACGTCCGGGCGCGACTCCATCAAGGCGCGGGAAATTTCCTTCCAGCTGCGTTCGGCGGTCAGTGCTTCCAGTTCGCCGGATTCGGACAGCTCGCGCATCAGCGCCAGGGTTTCCGGCGCCACGCTGAAGCCCAGCGGCGCGTAGCGGGCGGCGAAGCGGGCGACGCGCAGCACGCGCAGCGGGTCTTCGGCGAAGGCGGGGGAGACGTGGCGCAGCAGCCGGGCCTGGAGGTCCTTTTGGCCGCCGTAGGGGTCGACCACGTTGCCCTGGTCGTCCTCGGCCATGGCGTTGATGGTCAGGTCGCGGCGGATCAGGTCTTCTTCCAGGGTGACGTCGGGGCTGGCGTAGAAGGTGAAGCCGCCGTAGCCGCGCCCGCTTTTGCGCTCGGTGCGGGCGAGGGCGTACTCCTCGCCGGTCTTCGGGTGGAGGAATACCGGGAAGTCGGCGCCCACCGGGCGGTAGCCCTGGGCGAGCATCTCGTCGGCGCTGGCGCCGACCACCACCCAGTCGGTATCGCTGAAGGGTTGGCCGAGCAGGCGGTCGCGTACGGCGCCGCCCACCTTGTAGATCTGCATGAAGCTGTCTCCTGTTCTGGGGGATAGCTTCGGGGTTTGCGGCGAGTGGGGCAAGCTCGGTGGCTTCTGGGGATAGAGGCGGTTCGCGAGCAAGCTCGCTCCTACAACAGCCGGGGTTTGCCCCGTTTGTAGGAGCGAGCTTGCTCGCGAACGGGTGCGACGCGCACCTAGGGCGTAGCGGCGGGCACCTGCTGGAGCAGCGCGCCGACGGCGTCCTGCAGCAGGGCGTCGCTGACGTGGGCAGGGCTGAGGCCGGTGCTGACGGTGCCTTCCCAGAGCGTCTGTTCCTGCGCATCGGTCAGGCGCAGGCGCAAGGTGCCGGTCTCATCGCGCAGGCGATGGATGGCGAGATAGGGCCCCAGCGGATTGGGCGGCGGGGTGTCGACCTTGAACTCCAGCGGCACGTCCTGCAGGGCCAGCCAGTAGTAGACGCGGATCTGCGGCGTGGCGCTTTCCCGGTAGCCGCGTTCGATCAGACCCTGGCGCACCTGGGCATTGATCAGCGGGTAGCGGTTGCGGTAGGGCAGGGCGTCGACGGCACTCTCCGGCGGCATCAGCTGGAAGTCGCGCAGGCTCGACAGGCGCGCGTCGGCCGGATGGGAGACCTGGGCCCGCGGCACCTGGTTGGTGCAGGTCGCGACGGCAAGGCAGAGCAGCAGGATGGCGAACAGGCGCATGGCGATCTCCACGGGGAGTCTCGCCATGCTGGAAGCGGCCCGATACACCGGTCAACCGATCAAATGGGTGGAATGATCAGGTCGAGCCGCGGGTATCCCTCCTCGCTGTCGCGTTCACCCTTTGGGGGCATGTGGAAGGTGTTGACCAGGTTGTCGCCCTGCAGGGTTTCCAGGTGGATGTCGAAGCCCCACAGGCGGTGCAGGTGCTTGAGCACGTCGTCGGTAGAGTCGCCCAGCGGTTTGCGGTCGTGCTGCTGGTGGCGCAGGGTCAGCGAGCGGTCGCCCCGGCGATCGACGTCCCAGATCTGGATGTTCGGCTCACGATTGCCGAGGTTGTACTGCGCGGCCAGGGTTTCGCGGATCTTGCGGTAGCCGTCGTCGTCGTGGATGGCATCGACCAGCAGGTCGTCCTTCTGGTCGTCGTCGAGGATGCTGAACAGCTTGAACTCGCGGATCACCTTGGGCGAGAGGAACTGCAGGACGAAGCTCTCGTCCTTGAAGCTCTTCATGGCGAACTTCAGGGTGGCCAGCCAGTCGCTGCCGGCGATGTCCGGGAACCAGCGCTTGTCCTCCTCGGTGGGGTTTTCGCAGATGCGGCGGATGTCGCGGTACATGGCGAAACCCAGGGCGTAGGGGTTGATGCCGCTGTAGTAGGGGCTGTCGAAACCGGGCTGGTAGACCACGCTGGTGTGGTACTGGAGGAACTCCATCATGAAACCGTCGCTGACCAGCCCCTCGTCGTAGAGGTCGTTGATCAGGGTGTAGTGCCAGAAGGTCGCCCAGCCTTCGTTCATCACCTGGGTCTGGCGCTGCGGGTAGAAGTACTGCGCGACCTTGCGCACGATGCGCACCACTTCGCGCTGCCAGGGCTCCAGCAGCGGTGCGTTCTTCTCGATGAAGTAGAGGATGTTCTCCTGCGGCTCGCTGGGGTAGCGGGCCAGGGATTGTTCCTTGTCCTTGCCGGTGGCCTTGGGAATAGTCCGCCAGAGGTCGTTGACCTGGCGCTGGATCTGCTCCTCGCGCTCCTTCTGGCGCTGCCGCTCTTCTTCGGCAGAGATCGGGTAGGGCCGCTTGTAGCGGTCCACGCCGTAGTTCATCAGGGCGTGGCAGGAGTCCAGCAGGTCTTCCACGGCATCGATGCCGTAACGTTCCTCGCACTTGTTGATGTAGGACTTGGCGAACACCAGGTAGTCGATGATCGACGTGGCGTCGGTCCAGGTGCGGAACAGGTAGTTGCCCTTGAAGAAGCTGTTGTGCCCGTAGCAGGCGTGGGCGATCACCAGCGCCTGCATGCACTGGGTGTTTTCTTCCATCAGGTAGGCGATGCACGGATCGGAGTTGATCACGATCTCGTAGGCGAGGCCCATCTGGCCGCGCTTGTAGTTCTTTTCCGTGCTGAGGAAGTGCTTGCCATAGGACCAGTGGTTGTAACCGATGGGCATGCCGACGGAGGCGTAGGCGTCCATCATCTGCTCGGCGGTGATCACCTCGATCTGGTTGGGGTAGGTGTCCAGCGCGTAACGTTCCGCGATACGGCTGATTTCGCGGTCGTATTGGCGGATCAGCTCGAAGGTCCACTCCGAGCCGGTGGCAATCGGCTGACGCTTACTCATGCGACGAGCCTCCTCTGGAACAGCTCGCGGAACACCGGATAGATGTCCGAGGAGGAGACGATCTGCTGCTGGGCGAAGCTGTCTTCGAAGCTGTCGCGGATCTTCTCGTACTCGAACCACAGCGCCTGGTGCTCGCGCGGGGTGATCTCGACGTAGGTGTAGTACTGCACGAACGGCATGATCTGTTTCATCAGGATATCGCGGCAGACCGGAGAATCATCGTTCCAGTTGTCGCCATCCGAGGCTTGCGCGGCGTAGATGTTCCACTCGTTGGTGGGGTAGCGCTCGGCCATCACTTCCTGCATCAGCTTGAGTGCGCTGGAGACGATGGTGCCGCCGGTTTCGCGGGAGTAGAAGAATTCCTCTTCGTCCACTTCCCGGGCGCTGGTGTGGTGGCGGATGAACACCACTTCGATCTTCTCGTAGTTCCGCTTGAGGAACAGGTAGAGCAGGATGAAGAAGCGCTTGGCGATGTCCTTGGTGGCCTGGGTCATGGAGCCGGAGACGTCCATCAGGCAGAACATCACGGCCTTGGAAGTCGGGTTGGGCTGTTTGACCAGCAGGTTGTACTTGAGGTCGAAGGTATCGAGGAACGGTACCCGGTCGATGCGCGCACGCATGCCGGCGATCTTCTGTTCCAGTTCCTGGATGTCGCCCAGGTTGTCCGGCTCTTCGCGCTTGAGCCGGTCCAGTTCGGCCAGGGCCGCGCGCAGCTTGCTGCGGGTCGAGCCGGACAGGGCGATGCGCCGCGCGTGGGCCGAGCGCAGGGTGCGCACGATGTTGATACGCGAGGGATTGCCCTCGTTGCTGATGCCGGCGCGCACGGTCTTGAAGGTGTCGCTACCGGTGAGATGACGCTTGACCAGGTTGGGCAGTTCCAGGTCCTCGAACATGAAGTCGAGGAATTCCTCCTGGGTGATCTGGAAGACGAAGTCGTCCATCCCATCACCCTGGTTGCTGGCCTTGCCGCCACCGCGTCCGCCGCCGCCGCCCTGGGGCCGCGGGATGTGTTCGCCGGAGGTGAATTCCTTGTTGCCGGGGTGGACGATCGTCTGCCGGCCGCCACGGCCATGGTGCAGCACCGGCTCGTCGATATCGCGGCCGGGAATACTGATCTGCTCGCCATGTTCCATATCGGTGATGGAACGACGGCTGACGGCCTCCTCCACGGCCTTCTTGATGTGCTCACGATAACGCCGCAGGAAGCGCTGGCGGTTCACCGTGCTCTTGTTCTTGCCGTTCAGACGCCGGTCGATGACGTAGCTCATGAATGCTCCTCAGGGCCTGCTGCGCGGCGGCGTGGAGCCGCCCCGGAGCAGGTCCGAATGCGACGGCGACCGGCGCGACGGAAACCGCCGCGCCGATGGCAGACTACTGCGACTTGCGAACCCGCAGATACCATTCCGACAGCAGGCGCACCTGCTTCTCGGTGTAGCCGCGCTCGACCATGCGTTTGACGAAGTCGTTGTGCTTCTGCTGATCCTCCTTGCTCGCCTTGGCGTTGAAGCTGATGACCGGCAGCAGGTCCTCGGTGTTGGAGAACATTTTCTTCTCGATCACCACGCGCAGCTTCTCGTACGACAGCCAGCTGGGGTTCTTGCCGTTGTTGCCGGCGCGGGCGCGCAACACGAAGTTGACGATTTCGTTGCGGAAGTCCTTCGGGTTGCTGATGCCAGCCGGCTTCTCGATCTTCTCCAGTTCCTCATTGAGGGCGGCGCGGTTGAGGATCTCGCCGGTTTCCGGGTCGCGGTATTCCTGGTCCTGGATCCAGAAATCGGCGTACAGCACGTAGCGGTCGAAGATGTTCTGGCCATACTCGCTGTAGGACTCCAGGTAGGCGGTCTGGATTTCCTTGCCGATGAACTCGACGTAGCGCGGCGCCAGGTATTCCTTCAGGAAGCGCAGGTAACGCTCGCGGGTTTCCGGCGGGAACTGCTCCTGTTCGATCTGCTGCTCCAGCACATAGAGCAGATGCACCGGGTTGGCCGCCACCTCATGCGGGTCGAAGTTGAAGACTTTCGACAGGATCTTGAAGGCGAAGCGGGTGGAAAGCCCGGCCATGCCCTCGTCGACCCCGGCGGTGTCGCGGTATTCCTGGATGGACTTGGCCTTGGGATCGGTGTCCTTGAGGTTTTCGCCGTCGTAGACGCGCATCTTCGAGTAGATGTTGGAGTTTTCCGGCTCTTTCAGGCGCGACAGCACGGAGAACTGCGAGAGCATCTTCAGGGTGTCCGGCGCGCAGTGGGCGTGCGCCAGGGAGCTGTTGACCAGCAGTTTGTCGTAGATCTTGATCTCGTCGGAGACGCGCAGGCAGTACGGCACCTTGACGATGTAGATCCGGTCGATGAAGGCCTCGTTGTTCTTGTTGTTGCGGAAGCTGTGCCACTCCGACTCGTTGGAGTGGGCGAGAATGATGCCGCTGTAGGGCAGGGAGCCGAGGCCCTCGGTGCTGTTGTAGTTGCCTTCCTGGGTCGCGGTGAGCAAGGGGTGCAGGACCTTGATCGGCGCCTTGAACATCTCGACGAATTCCATCAGGCCCTGGTTGGCCCGGCACAGCGCGCCCGAGTAGCTGTAGGCGTCGGCGTCGTTCTGCGGGAATTCTTCCAGCTTGCGGATATCCACCTTGCCGACCAGTGCGGAGATGTCCTGGTTGTTCTCATCGCCCGGCTCGGTCTTGGCGATGGCGATCTGGTTGAGGATCGAGGGATGCAGCTTGACCACGCGGAACTGGCTGATGTCGCCGCCGAATTCGTTGAGGCGCTTGGTCGCCCAGGGCGACATCACCGAACGCAGGTAACGCCGGGGAATGCCGTAGTCCTCTTCGAGGATGGCGCCGTCTTCATCCGGGTTGAACAGCCCCAGGGGCGATTCGAACACCGGTGAGCCCTTGATGGCGTAGAAGGGCACGTGCTCCATCAGCTGCTTGAGCTTTTCGGCCAGGGACGACTTGCCGCCGCCGACCGGGCCGAGGAGGTAAAGGATCTGCTTCTTCTCTTCCAGGCCCTGGGCCGCGTGACGGAAGAAGGCGACGATCTGGTCGATGCACTCTTCCATGCCATGGAAGTCGGCAAAGGCCGGGTAGCGGCGGATCACCTTGTTGGAGAAGATCCGCGACAGGCGCGAATCGACGGAGGTGTCCAGTAGCTCGGGCTCACCGATGGCCATCAGTATCCGTTCGGCAGCGGTGGCGTAGGCGGTCTTGTCCTGCTTGCAGAGATCCAGGTACTCCTGCAGGGAGTATTCCTCTTGGCGGGTCGCTTCGAAGCGTTCCTGGAAGTGACTGAAAATGCTCATGACGTCTCCTCGCTCGATGCATGGAGCCGGCGCGGGATCGGTCGTGTGCGGGTGCGGTCGGGCCGCCAGTGATGCCGGCGAGAATCCCCCAGAACTCCAACGGAACCTGGCCTCTGCCCTGATCCGCCCCAAATGGTCACTGCCGATTACCCGGAAGCCGGTGTGCCGGCTCTCCCTGTTTTGGATGGCCTGAGGGAAAGGATAGTTCGTTCTCAGACCTGTAAAGGGCGAAAGCGCGAGAAGTTACAGATTTTTTGAAGGGCTATTCCGCCTCTTTCGTAGGGGCTTTCAGTCAGAACCGCCTGCGCTGGTATCCGCGGGATAGACGCTGCGCCACAGTTCGAAGCCGCCGTCGAGGCTGTAGACCTCGGAGAAGCCCTGCTGGACGAAATAGGCCGCCGCGCTCTGGCTGGAGTTGCCGTGGTAGCAGACCACGACCAGCGGTGCGTCCATGTCCGCCTCGCGGATGAAGTCGGCCACCGAGTAATTGTCGATGTGCCGCGAGCCGGTGATGTGGCCCATGGCGTAGCTCTGCGGGTCGCGGATGTCGACGACCTGGGCGCCGCCTTCGCGCAGTTGCTGGGCCAGATCGGGGGCGATGCGCTTGAAATCGCTCATGTGAGATACCTCGCAAGAGGCGGGGCGCCTGGCCCCGCTGGAATCAGGGGTGTTCGCGGGCGCAACTGCAGTGGAGGCGCTCGAGGGTGTCGACGTTCAGCAGGGTCATGCTGCCGCCCCAGACGCAACCGGTGTCCAGGGCGAACAGGCCGGGGACATCGCACAGGCCTTCCAGTGCCGCCCAGTGGCCGAAGATGACCTTGCGTCCGGCAGCCTTGCGCTCGGCGTGGCTGAACCAGGGGGCGTAGCCGGGCGGCGCGGTGTCCAGGCCTTCCTTGGATTTCAGGTCGAGCTTGCCCTCGGGGGTGCAGAAGCGCATGCGCGTGAAGTAGTTGGTGATCACCCGCAGGCGCTCGATGCCGTGCAGCTTCTTGTCCCACTTGGCCGGCTCGTTGCCATACATGCCATCCAGGAACAGTGGCAACTGCTCGTCATCGTGCAGCACCGCCTCGACTTCGGCGGCGCGCTGCAGGGACTTCTCGATGGTCCACTGCGGCGGAATGCCGGCATGCACCAGGGTGAAGTCGCGCGCGGCGTCGTGGTAGACCAGCCGCTGCTGACGCAGCCACTCGATCAGCTCGGCGCAGTCCGGGGCCTCGATGATCTCGCGCAGGGTGTCGTTCTTCTTCAGGCGCTCGGTGTTGTAGGCCACGGCCACCAGGTGCAGGTCGTGGTTGCCCAGCACGCAGACCAGCGACTCGCGGATGGAGTAGAGGTAGCGCAGGGTTTCCAGCGAGGCCGGGCCACGGTTGACCAGGTCGCCGACCAGCCAGAGCTTGTCCTTGGCGGGGTCGAACTTCACCTGGTCGAGCAGGCACTTGAGCGGTTCCAGGCAACCCTGCAGGTCGCCGACGGCGTAGGTGGCCATCAGTGCAGGGCCCCTGGTACGGCCAGGCGGAACACCGGGATCTCGGCGTCGAAGTGATGGCCGTCGTCGGCGATCATCTGGTAGCTGCCGTGCATGCTGCCCACCTGGGTGGCGAGCACGGTGCCACTGGTGTAGGTGTGGCTGGCGCCCGGCTCGATCAGCGGCTTCTCGCCGACTACGCCGGCGCCGCGCACTTCCTGCACATGGCCGTTGCCGTCGGTGATGACCCAGTGGCGGGTGAGCAGCTTGGCGGCCTGTTCGCCCTGGTTGTGAATAGTCACGGTGTAGGCGAACACGTAGCGTTGCTGTTCCGGCTGGGATTGCTCCGGCAGGTGGCGGGTGGTGACGCTGACGGTGACGTTGTAGCGCGGATCGCTCATGCGGAAGTGTCCTGCGCAGGGAGGTCGGCCAGGCGGTTGGCCAGGCGGACGAAGTCGGCCACGTCCAGTTGCTCAGGGCGCAGGGTCGGGTCTACGCCTGCGGCTTCGATCTCTTCCACGCTCATCAGGTTGCGCAGGGTGTTGCGCAAGGTCTTGCGCCGCTGGTTGAAGGCTTCGCGGACGATGCGTTCGAGCAGGCGGTGGTCCTTGGCCGGGTGCGGCAGTTCGGTATAGGGCACCAGGCGCACGATCGCCGATTCGACTTTCGGCGGCGGGTTGAAGGCGCCCGGGCCGACGGTGAACAGGTAATCCACGCGGCAGAAGTACTGCACCATGATCGACAGGCGGCCCCAGTCGCCGTTGCCCGGCTCGGCGGCCAGGCGCTCCACCACTTCCTTCTGCAGCATGAAGTGCATGTCCTGGATGATCGAAGCGTGATCCAGAAGGTGGAAAATCAGCGGCGTGGAGATGTTGTAGGGCAGGTTGCCGACCACGCGCAGCTTGTCCTCCGGGGAGGCGACGAGACTTGCGAAGTCGAACTTCATGGCGTCGCCCTGATGCAGGCTGAAGTTGGGCTTGAGGCCGAAGCGCCATTTCAGTTGCGGGATCAGGTCCAGGTCCAGCTCGATCACATCGAGTTTGGCGCCGCTGTCCACCAGGCCTTCGGTCAGGGCGCCCTGGCCCGGGCCGATTTCCAGCAGGTGCTGGCCTTCCTTGGCGGCGATGGCGCGCAGGATGCGGTGGATCACTCCGGCATCGTGCAGGAAGTTCTGGCCGAAGCGTTTGCGGGCGCGGTGTTGGAAGAGTTCGGACATCAAGGGCTCCGGAGGAGCAGCTGGGAGCGCGAGGCTGCGAGCTGGGGACGAAAAACCGTCAGTTTACCAGCCCCGCGCGGCCAGCACGAAACGCTGGCCGAACGGAAGTCGGGATTCAGCGCCGTGCGGCGCCGGCTTCGGCCATCTGGTAGGCGGTTTCCAGGGCGACTTGCAGGCTGCCGCTGTCGATCCGGCCAGTGCCGGCGAGATCCAGGGCTGTGCCGTGGTCCACCGAGGTACGGATGATCGGCAGGCCCAGGGTGACGTTCACCGCCGCGCCGAAACCCTTGTACTTGAGCACAGGAAGGCCCTGGTCGTGGTACATGGCGAGCACCGCGTCGCAGTGCTCCAGATGCTTGGGGGTGAACAGGGTGTCGGCCGGCAGTGGGCCGATCAGTTGCATGCCCTCAGTACGCAGGCGCTCCAGGGTCGGCTCGATGACGTCGATTTCCTCGTGGCCGAGGTGGCCGCCTTCGCCGGCGTGGGGGTTCAGGCCGCAGACCAGGATGCGCGGGTTGGCCAGGCCGAACTTGTCGCGCAGATCGGCGTGGAGGATACGGGTGACGCGCTCCAGGCGCTCCGGGGTGATGGCGTCGGCGATCTGCCGCAACGGCAGGTGGGTGGTCACCAGGGCCACGCGCAGGCCGCGGGTGGCGAGCATCATGACGACCTGGGCGGTGGAGGTCAGGTCGGCGAGGAATTCGGTGTGGCCGGAGAAGGCGATGCCTGCCTCGTTGATCACGCCCTTGTGCACCGGTGCGGTAATCATCCCGGCGAAGTGCCCATCCAGGCAGCCTTGGCCGGCGCGGGTCAGGGTTTCCAGTACGTAGGCGGCGTTGGCTTTGTCCAGCTTGCCCGGTTCGACCGGCGCGGCCAGCGGGGTGTCCCACACATAGAGAGTGCCGGCGGTAGACGGCGCGCTCGGCCAATGATCAGGGCCAACTTCTTGCAGGGTGATGTTCAGCCCCAGCAGCTCGGTGCGCTCGGTCAGCAGCTGCCGGCTGGCGACGGCGACCAGTGGATGGGGCTGGGCCTCGCGGGCCAGCAGCAGGCAGAGGTCGGGACCGATGCCGGCTGGTTCGCCGGGAGTCAGGGCAAAGAGTGGGGATGTGCTCATCAGGTGATCTCGAATCGGGGCGTTGGAGCAGATGCGCCTACTCTACGACGAAGCCTCCTCACGACGAAGCTTGGCGCGGATAAAAAGAAACCCGGCCAAGGCCGGGTTTCTTCGTAGCGACTCAAGCGTCTTACTGCTTGATCTCGACGTAGGCTTCGTCGCGGATCTGCCGCAGCCAGGCCTGCAGTTCTTCGTCGTACTTACGTGCGCGAAGGGTCTGGGCGGCCTGCTGTTCGCGGAACTTGTCACTGCTGTCGGTGGCGCGGCGGCCAAGGACTTCCAGCACGTGCCAGCCGAACGGCGAGCGGAACGGTTTGGTGACCTGGCCCTGCGGCGCGTTGTTCATCACCTCGCGGAATTCCGGTACCAGGGACTCCGGGTCGACCCAGTTGAGGTCGCCACCATTGAGCTTGGAGCCCGGGTCTTCGGAATACTTCTTCGCCAGTTCGGCGAAGCTCTCGCCGGCCTGGATGCGCTCGTAGAGCTTCTCGGCCAGGCGCTGGGTTTCTTCGTCGCTGCGGATTTCGCTGGGCTTGAGCAGGATGTGGCGGACGTGTACTTCGTCACGCAGCATCTTGCTGCCGCCGCGCTTCTCTTCCAGCTTGAGGATGATGTAGCCGCCCGGGGTGCGCACCGGCTCGGTCACGTCACCGACGGCCAGGCTACCGACCATGCTGTCGAACGGGGAGGGCAGCTGGGCAGCCTTGCGCCAGCCGATCTCGCCGCCTTCCAGGGCGTTATCGCCGGCCGAGCGGGACACCGCCAGTTGGCTGAAGTCCGCGCCCTGCTTGAGTTGCTGGTACAGCTCGGCGGCCTGGCGGCCAGCGGCCTGTACGGTTTCCGGCGAGGCGCCGTCGGGTACCGGGATCAGGATGTTGGCCAGGCGGTACTCTTCGGAGAGCTGGATCTTGCCCATGTCGGAGGCGAGGAAGTTCTGCACTTCCTGCTCGCTGACCTGGATGCGCTCGGCCACGCGGCGCTGACGCACGCGGCTGATGACCATCTCGCGGCGCACCTGCTCGCGGGCGTCGTCATAGGACAGGCCGTCACGGGCGAGGGCGGCGCGGAACTGATCCAGGCTCATATTGTTGCGTTGGGCAATGGTGCCCATGGCCTGGTTCAGCTCCTCATCGGTGATGCGGATGCCGGAGCGGTCGCCGATCTGCAGCTGGATGTTCTCGATGATCAGGCGCTCGAGCACCTGCTGGGTCAGAACATGTTCCGGCGGCAGCGGCGCGCCACGCTTCTGGATGGTTGCACGGACTTCGCGCAGGCGTTGGTCCAGCTGGCTCTGCATCACCACGTCGTTGTCGACGATAGCGACTACACGGTCCAGCGGAACCACTTCGGCGTGCACGACGGAACTTGCCAACAGCGCGCCCAGCATCAGCGGGCGCAGGGCCTTACATAGCATTGTCTTCACGTTGACGATAACCCTGGATACCTTGGTCGAGGAAGCCTTCCACCTGGTTGCCAACCACGCCGCCAAGGCCTTTCAAGATGATTTGCAGGAACACACCGTGGTCGGCCTTGGACGTCGACGTCACGTAATCCTCGTCGTCGTAGTCGACCCAGTAGCGATTGATCAGGCGCAGCTTCCAGCAGCAGCTGTCGTACTCGAAGCCACCGAAGGCTTCCAGCGTGCGGCTCTGGTTGTAGTCGAACTGCCAGCGGCCGATGGCGGCCCACTGAGGCACGACCGGCCACATGAACGAGAAGTCGTGCTGGTTGATCTTGTACTGGTCGCTGTTGTATTCGAACTTCCCGGTATTGGGATCGAATCGCTTGGTATCCGAGCGATAGCGGTAGCCGGCGTTCAGTACCTTGCGTGGATCGGCTTCGGGCTGGTAGTGGAACATCAGGTTACCGTTGTCGGTATGGTGCCTGTCCGCATTCCAGTTGAAGTCCGAGCTTGCATACCAGTCATGGTTGAAGCGATAGATGCCAGTCAGGGCGTACGGCGAGCGCCAGGTATCGGCGTCCGGGTTGCTTGCGCCACTGACTGCCAGGTCGTTCTCGGTCAGGCCGGGCAGTTGTACGCGGCGATCGCTGAAGTAGTAGATCTGGCCGGCGGCAATATAGGCGCGCTCGAATCCGTCGTCCTCGATGAAGCGCGAGCCCAGGCCGAGGGACAGCTGGTTGGCGTCGCCGATGCGGTCCTTGCCGGTGAAGCGGTTTTCACGCCACAGCGAATCGTAGCTGAAGGTGAATTCGCCGGTGTCGAAGGTCGGCAGGTTGTCCTGGTTCTTGTACGGCACGTACAGGTACATCGCGCGCGGTTCCAGGGTCTGGCGGAACTTGGTACCACCGAAGGTGGTGTCGCGGTCGAAGTACAGGCCGGAGTCCAGCTTGGCCAGCGTCAGCGAGCGGTCAGGGCTGCTGTCGTAGTTCAGCCAGGGCTGATTCTGGGTGATGTATTGCTGACCTTTGCCATCCAGGTCCAGGTCATACTTGGTATAGAGCCCCTTGACGGTCGGGGTCATGAAGCCCCAACTGCGGTTCATCGGCAGGCTGATACCCGGCTCGGCGTGGAAACGATCGCCGGTCGCGCGCGCAAGGCCCTGGATGTTGGTGTCCGGACGCGGTACCTGGAATGTCGGATTGTCTTCGTCGGGAACGTAGAGGCCTTCATCCAGGTCGCGGTCGAAGCGGACCAGCTCTGTGCCGTAAGTGAATTTCAGGCCGCCCGGATTGAACGGCAGCGTACCGTCCAGGGTGAGCTGCGGCAGGCGATCATACGGCGTCACGTCGGTCACGGTCGCCAGCTGATAGGCCTGGGCATTCAGGCGCGCGGTGTAGCTGTCGCCGCGGTAGGTCAGCGAGCCCTGCTGGTTCACATAGGTCGGCGAGCCGATGCCCAGCGAGGTGTCCAGGTCCTGGAAGTAGTACGGGTCGCTGATGCGGGTGTAGTCCACCTGCGCCAGCAGACGCGAATCCAGGCCGCTGACGTTCTTCCAGCCATACAGCCAACGGGTGTCGGTGTATTGCGGGAAGTCCTTGCGGTCATCGTTCTTGTCGTTCAGGTAGGCCGCGTTGAACTGGCCTTCACTGGTGTGGGTCAGGTAGCGGAACTCGCCTTCCATCAGCAGGCCACGCTTGACCATGTAACGCGGGTACAACGTGGCGTCGTAGTTCGGCGCCAGGTTGAAGTAGTACGGCGTGGTCAGGGTGAAACCGGTATCGGTCGAGGTGGCGAACGACGGCGGCAGGAAACCGGACTGGCGACGGTTGTCGATCGGGAAATAGATGTACGGGGTGTAGAACACTGGAATGTCCTTCACCCGCAAGGTCGCGTTGGTCGCGGTGCCGAAACCGGTGGCCGGGTTCAGCTTGATATTGTTGCCCTTGAGGACCCAGGCGTTGCTATTGGGTTCGCAGCGGGTGTAGGTACCGTCCTTGAGCTGGATGATCGCGTCTTCCTGGCGCTTGGCGTACAGCGCGCTGCCGCGTACCTGGGCCTGGTGCATGACGTATTCGGCGTTGTCGATCTTCGCTGCGCCGTTGTCCAGTTGCAGCTCGGCGTGGTCGCCGACGATCAGCGCGCCGTTGTCACGCAGCTTGACGTTGCCGACCAGTTCGCCGCGGTTCTCGGCCTGGTGCAGGTTGGCTTCGTCCGCCTCGACCTGCATGCTGCCCTGGCGCAGGACCACGTTACCCGCGAGGGTGGCGATCTGCTTTTCCTGCTCGTAGCGCGACACCTTGGCCGAGACGTAAGTTGGCGCCTCGTCGTTCGGCGTCTTGTCGTTCATGCCTGGACGCACCGGCTCGACGTATTCGCCGCTGCAGTACGGGCCTATCTCTGCCAACTGGGCGGCAGTCAGCTTCTCGCGCGGAACCCAGTCGAGGTGGCTGTAGTCGGTGCTGCGCGACTTCAGGCCACGGCCGCCGGACTGGGTAACCAGTTGCTTGGGCTCTTCAGCGCTGGTGGTCGAGCCGCCGGCCGCCTCGCCGCTGGCGGCGGTGCTGGCGCCCGCACTCACGGCAGTGGCACTGTGTTGCGGACGCGGAATGCTGGTGGCGCTCTCCTGCGGTGCACAATTCCAGGCACCGGAGGCAGAGGGTTGGCAGGCGAACTGCTGACCGGGTGCCGCGGTCACAGAGGCGAGCGGCTGAATAGCCAGCAGGCCGCCGGTCACCAGTAAGGGGAATTTTCTACGGAACACGGGGAAATTCACTGCCATCTTGTTAATCCGGGCTTCCTGCAAGCCATCGGCCCAGTGAGGACCGCGAGCCTCTCGATGGGCTCAAAAAGATGCTGGATAATAAAGCATGACCCGCGCAACGGCTAGGGCCGTGGAGAACCCATAAAGATGTCACAGGATGCCCGTTACCAGCAGATGATCGGCTGGTTGGACTTGAGTTTGCCCGCTGTGTTCAATGCTGAAGGTTGGGGCCCGGTGCCCGAGGCGAGCCTGACGCCGGCCAGCAGCGATGCCAGCTTCCGTCGTTATTTCCGTTGGCAGGGCGATGGCCGCAGCCTGATCGTGATGGATGCGCCGCCACCCCAGGAAGATTGCCGTCCCTTCGTCAAGGTCGCCGGTTTGCTGGCCGAAGCCGGCGTGCACGTGCCGAAGATTCTCGCCGAGGATGTCGAGCAGGGTTTCCTGCTGCTCAGCGATCTCGGCCGTCAGACCTACCTCGACGTGCTCAACCCGCAGAACGCCGAGGAACTGTTCGAGTCTGCGCTCGATGCGCTGGTAGCCTTCCAGCAGGTGGACGTCGCCGATCGCCTGCCGGCTTATGACGAAGCCCTGCTGCGCCGCGAGCTGCAGCTGTTCCCCGACTGGTATCTGCAGCGCCACCTGGGCGTTACCCTGGAGGGCGAGCAGCTGGCCGCCTGGCAGCGCACCTGCGACCTGCTGGTGGGCAGTGCGCTCGATCAGCCGCGCGTACTGGTGCACCGCGACTACATGCCGCGCAACCTGATGCTCAGCGAGCCGAATCCGGGGGTCCTGGATTTCCAGGATGCCGTCTACGGCCCGGTCACCTATGACGTGACCTGCCTTTACAAGGACGCCTTCCTCAGTTGGCCGGAGCCGCGCGTGCACGATGGCCTGTCGCGCTACTGGCGCAAGGCACAGGCCGCCGGCATTCCGCTGCCGGAACGCTTCGAGGACTTCCTGCGCGCCAGCGACCTGATGGGCGCACAGCGCCACCTCAAGGTGATCGGCATCTTCGCCCGCATCTGCCACCGCGACGGCAAACCACGCTACCTGGGCGACGTGCCGCGCTTCTTCCGTTACCTGGAAAACGTCATCGCCCGTCGTCCCGAACTGGCCGACCTCGCCGCGCTGCTGGCCAGCCTGCCCAAAGACGAGACACATCCCGCATGAAGGCCATGATCCTCGCCGCGGGCAAGGGCGAACGCCTGCGCCCGCTGACCCTGCATACGCCCAAGCCGCTGGTGCGAGCAGGTGGCGTGCCGCTGATCGAGTACCAACTGCGGGCGCTTCGCCGTGCCGGTTTCGATCAGTTGGTGATCAACCACGCCTGGCTCGGCCAGCAGATCGAGGACTATCTGGGCGACGGCGCGCAGTTCGAGGTGAGCATCCGCTATTCGGCCGAAGGCGAGCCGCTGGAAACCGGAGGAGGCATCTTCAAGGCGCTGCCGCTGCTGGGGGACGAAGCCTTCGTCATCGCCAACGGCGACATCTGGACCGACTTCGACTACGCGAGCCTGCACGGTGCGCTGGCCGAGGACGATCTGGCGCACCTGGTGCTGGTGGACAATCCCGGGCATCACGCGCGCGGCGATTTCTGCCTGCGTGATGGCCGGGTGAGCGACTACCGCGAAGACGAGCCGAGTCTGACCTACAGTGGCATCGCCGTCCTGCATCCCGCGTTGTTCGATGGCTGCGAGCCCGGTGCCTTCAAGCTGGCTCCGTTGCTCCGCCAGGCGATGGCAGCGGGGCGCGTGAGTGGCGTCCTGCATGCGGGGCGCTGGGTCGATGTCGGCACCCATGAGCGTCTGGCCGACGTCGAACGCCAGTTGGCGGAGGGCTGAGGTGTTCTGGCCGGGCACATTGCTGGGCCTGCTCGCCGGCTGGGCGCTGGCGAGCATTCCCGGAGCCCTGCTCGGTGGGCTGCTCGGCCAGGTGCTCGATCGCCGTCTGAAAGTGCGCTCGTGGCGCGGATTGCTGGAGCAGTTGCGCGGTGGTCCGCAGGTCGGTGACCGCGAGCTGCTGTTCCTCCTGCTCGGCTGCCTGGCCAAGAGCCGGGGGCGTGTGCATGACGCACACATCCAGCAGGCCCGCGCGGAAATGCTGCGCCTGCAACTGGACGACCATGCGCGCCGCCAGGCCATCGAGGCCTTCGGGCGCGGCAAGAAGGGCGGCGAATTGCTGGAGATCGGCCTGCGCCAGCGGCGCGGCCATGAAGCGACAGCGGAAGGGCTGCTGCTGGCTTGCTGGCGCATGGCCTGGGCGGCCGGTGCGCCGGGTTCGGCGGAGAAACACCTGATCCTGCAATGGGGTGACTGGCTCGGTCTTTCGCGCGCCCGCATTCAGGCCCTGGCCGCGAGCGCGGAGCGGGCGAAGCCAGCGGTGACGCCGCGCGAGTCCTATACCCAGGCCTTGCGCGTGCTGGGCGTGACGCCGGACAGCGAGCCGGAGGAGATCAAGCGCGCCTACCGCAAGCTGGTCAGCCAGAACCACCCGGACAAGCTCGAAGGCCTGGGCGCGAGCCCCGAGCGCATCGCTGCCGCCACCGAGAAAACCCGCGAGATCCAGGCCGCCTACCTGCTGGTCCGGCAGCGTCGGGGCTTCCGCTGAATCAGGGCTGCTCGATCGGCTCCAGGTGCATCGACAGCCAGCCGCGAATTCGGCGGTAAAGCTGTTCCTGCTCGGTGGCGAGGTCGGCGGGCAGGGCGTTCATGCCGATCTGGATGTAGTTCGGTGACTTCTGCCGTTTGCTGGCGTGCAGGCGCCGCTGCGCCGCTGCGCGGTCTACGGCCTTGTCCTTGTAGTAGAAGTCGCCGGTGGCGAGGTTGAGCAGGGGGACCGTTTCTTCCAGCGACGGTAGGAAGTCACGCGGCATGGCCGGCGCCACCAGTAGCAGATTCTTGATATCGGCCGGCGCGCGTTCGCCCAGGTAGCGGGTTGCCCAGTAGGCGCCGGTGCCGTGCCCCAGGAGGACGATGGTCCTGGGTTTGTGCTGCTCGGCCAGATCGACCGCCGCCTGGATGCGCGCCAGTACACGCTCGGCGTGGGCCTTGCGCAGCGCCACCGGGTCGGTCGGTGTCGGCGCGCTTTCTGCCGGGCTGGCCTGGGCCGGCTCGGCGCTGCCGGCTTCGCCGGTGCTTTCCGGGGTTGGCGTGGCGTTACCGGCGCTGCCCGTCACTTCCGGTTTGCTGGCACTGTCGGCGGCGGTGGCGTCGGTGTCCGCGCTGGCCTTGTCCGCCGACTCGGCCGGACGCGGCACCGGGGCGGTGCTTTGCGGGTCGGGCAGGGTCACGCTGAGGCTTTGCCAGCCGGCGTCGGGCAGCTTGCGTCGCAATGGGCTGATCGCCACCGGCCAATCGGCGCTTTCGCCGTCGCCGGGGATCAGGATCACCACGCCTTCCGCCTCGGCGGTGTTGGCCGGCAGCCAGAGTGCGAGGAAGCTTTCGTCACCCGCCTGCAGCATCTGCCGCTCCTGTTCCGGCAACTGCCGCTCCAGGCCGCTGGCGTCGTCCTGGCTGCGTTCGCTGACCTGCACCCGCACCGCCGGCGCAGCCGCAGGCTTCTCCTCGGCGGCGGGCTTGGTTGCTTCGGCCCATGTTGTCGACAGGGGCGTCAGTCCGAGCGACAGGCAGAGGGCGAGCAGGGTAGGGCGAGGCAGGTGCGGCATCGGCGATATCCATGTCCAGGGTGGGCGCGAGTGCGGCCAGCCTAGCGGCTGTTATTGGGTTTGTCAGGCGCAGGCCATGCCGGGTTCCACTGGGGTTGCTGTAAGGTATGCCGGCTGTTTACTGGCGCGATCGAATCCTGGGGTGCTGTCGGCATGAGTCGTCTGTTCTGGAAAGCCTGTCTGTTCTGGCTGTGCTGCCTGCCGTTGCTGGTCGCGGCGGAGACCGCTGCGCCGTCGCTGACGCTGGACGAGGCGCAGCGCGCGTGGCTGGCCGAGCACCCGCAATTGCGCGTCGGTACGCTGCTGGAGGCGCCCTATGTGCAGCAGGACCGGCGCCTGCAACAGCTGTCCGGAGCGAACGTGGAATTGCTGGAATGGCTGGCCAAGTCCATGGGAGTGACCCTGCAGTGGCGCACCTATTCGGACCCGGCGGCGCTGGAGCGTGCGGTGCGTTCCGGGGATATCGACCTGGCGCCAGGCATCAGTCAGACGCCGGCGGCGCTGCGCGACTGGCTGTTCTCCGACCCCTATCTGCGCGTACCGCGCCTGGTGGTGGGCGACCGCCGCAGCGGTACCTCGGTGGAGCTGGACAACCTCGGCGATGGTGAATCCGTCGCTATCCGCGGGCCCGGATCGGTGGTGGATTACCTGCGCGGCACTTATTCGAGCCTTGCGCTGCAGGTGGTCGACAGCGATCGCGAGGCGCTGCGCAAGGTGCTCGGCCGCGAAGCCAACTATGCGGTCATCGACGAGGCGCAGTTGGCGCGCCTGACCCGCGAGACCGAGTTTACCGGCCTCTCGGTGGTGGCCGACATCGGCTACCCGCAGCTGCTGCGCGTCGCCACCCGGCGCGACCTGCCGCAGTTGGCGTCGATCATCGATGTGGCCCTGCGCGCGGTGCCGGCCAAGGACCTGGATCAGCTCCACGAGCGCTGGCTGCAACCCACCTATCCGCGCCTGGGCTCCTCGCCGGGCTTCTGGCAGAACCTCTGCATCCTGCTCGGCCTGCTGCTGGCCTTCGCCACCGGCGCCTTGCTGTTGCAGCGCCGCCAGCATCGGGCGCTGGAATCGCGCCTGGTCGCGGCGCGGCGCGATATCGAGTTGCGCCAGGCTGCCGAGCAGGCGCTGCGCCTGACCCAGTTCGCCATCGACAGCAGCACGGTGGGCATTCTCTGGGTCAACTGGGACAGCCACGTACGCTATGCCAACCGCGCCGCCGAGGAAATGCTCGGCTATCTGCCGGGCAGCCTGGTGGATCGCCCGTTGGCGGACCTCGAACCGACGCTGGACATGGACCGCTGGCTCAACCTCTGGCGCCGCGCGCGCAATGCCGACGAGGCGCCGCTGAGCTTCGAGACCCAGTGCCTGCGCGCCGACGGCCAGTGGCTGCCGGCGGATGTCTCGCTGAGTTTCCTGCGTTTCGGCGATTCCGAATACCTGCTGGTGTTCCTCAACGACGTCACCGAGCGCCGCCGCGCCCGTGCCGCGCTGGAGGAAAGCGAGGCGCGCCTGCAGGGCATCGCCGCCAACGTGCCGGGGCTGGTGTTCCGTCTGGAGCCCAACGCGCCGGAGGATGACTCCGACTTCGCCTACATCAGCTTCATCACCGGCGGCAGCGAGACCTCCCTCGGATACGCCCCCGGCTACCTGCGCGAGAGCGGCCTCGGGATCATGGGACTGGTGGTGCCCTCCGAACGCGACAGCTATCTCGCCAGCCAGTTGCAGGCGGTGGAAAGCGGCAGCAACTGGCGTTGGCAGGGGCGCATCCTCACCCGCAGCCATGAGCCGCGCTGGGTGGACATCAAGGCCACCGTGCGGACCCTCGACGACGGCCGCCTGGCCTGGGACGGCGTGGTCTGGGATATCACCGAGAACAAGCAGATCGAGCTGGAGCTGGGCGAGTCTCGCGCGCAACTGCGCGAATTGTCCGCGCACCTGGAAAGCGTGCGGGAGGAGGAGAAGGCGCGGATCGCCCGGGAAGTGCACGATGAACTGGGCCAGGTGCTTACCGTGCTCAAGCTGGAAACCTCGATGTGCGAGCTGGCCTACGCCGAGTTGGACGGTGGCTTGCGTGAGCGCCTGGACAACATGAAGCGCCTGATCGCCCAGCTGTTTCAGCTGGTGCGCGATGTGGCCACCGCGCTGCGTCCGCCGATCCTCGATGCCGGCATCGGTTCGGCGGTCGAATGGCAGGCGCGGCGCTTCGAGGCGCGCACGCAGATTCCCTGCCTGGTGCAGGTGCCGGAGAACCCACCGGCGCTGTCGGACGCCAAGGCCATCGGCCTGTTCCGCATCCTCCAGGAGGCGCTGACCAACGTCATGCGCCATGCCCAGGCGCATACTGTGGAGTTGCAACTGGGCGTCGAGGGCGACGAGTTGTGCCTGCGCATCGAAGACGATGGCGTGGGCTTCGACCCGAGCGCCACGCGCCAGGGCGTGTCCTTCGGTCTGGTGGGCATGCGCGAGCGGGTGTTGATGTTCGGCGGCACGCTGCAGATCGACAGCCAGCCCGGGGAGGGCACCACGCTGTGGATTCGGGTGCCCCTGGGCAACGATGGCTATGGCGACAACCCAAACGATAATGACAACGAAGGGGAGGAATGGCGGTGATTCGAGTACTGGTGGCGGAAGACCATACGATCGTGCGCGAGGGCATCAAGCAGCTGATCGGCATGGCCAAGGACCTGCAGGTGGTGGGCGAGGCCACCAACGGCGAACAGCTGCTCGAAACGCTGCGCCAGACACCTTGCGAGGTGGTCCTGCTGGACATCTCCATGCCCGGCGTCAACGGCCTGGAAGCCATCCCCCGAATTCGCGCACTGAACAATCCGCCGGCGATCCTGATGTTGTCGATGCACGACGAAGTGCAGATGGTCGCCCGTGCGTTGAAGGCCGGCGCCGCCGGTTATGCCACCAAGGACAGCGACCCGGCGCTGCTGCTCACCGCGATCCGCAAGATCGCCAGCGGCGGCCGCTACATCGATCCGGACCTGGCCGACCGCATGGTCTTCGAAGTCGGCCTGACCGACTCGCGGCCGCCCCACGCGCTGCTCTCTGAGCGGGAGTTCTCGGTGTTCGAGCGCCTGGTGCATGGCGAGGGCGTCAACGAGATCGCCCAGCAGTTGGCGGTCAGCAGCAAGACCATCAGCACCCACAAGGCCCGGTTGATGCAGAAGCTCAACGCCAACTCGGTGGCGGACCTGGTGCGCTACGCCATGGAGCACAAGCTCCTTTGAATTGGCCTGTTCGCTGTTTGATCTGCGACAGTTCGCCCGCTGAATTTTCCCCTCGCTCTGTGCGACGTGTCCGATTTTTGTAAGAAGCCGTCTATCTAGCCAGCGTGAGGCAGGGAATCATTGCCCGCTTCATGCAGTGCGTCGTGATAACAAGGAGAAGAAGATGTTGCGAGCGGTAAGGGGAGGGCTGCTGGTCGGCCTGCTGGGGAGCGTCGCGCTGCCGGCGCTGGCGGACTATGTCACGGTGATTTCCTTTGGCGGCGCCAACAAGGAAGCCCAGGAAGCGGCCTTCTACAAACCCTTCAAGGCGGCCACCGATACGGCGGTCGTGCACGGCTCCTACAACGGTGACCTGGCCAAGCTCAAGCGCATGGTGGAGATCAGCCATGTGTCCTGGGATGTGGTGGAAGTCGAGGCCCCTGAGCTCGCGCGCGGTTGCGAGGAAGGGCTGTTCATGAAGCTCGACGCCAAGACCGTCGGCAATGCCGCCGACTTCGTCCCCGGCGCCGTGCAGCCCTGCGGCGTCGGCATCTTCGTCTGGACCACCCTGCTGGCCTACAACCAGAGCAAGCTGCAAGGCACGCCCAGCGGCTGGGCGGACTTCTGGGACACCAAGAAATTTCCCGGCAAGCGCGGGCTGCGTTGGGGCGCCAAATACAGCCTGGAATTCGCCCTGATGGCGGACGGCGTCGCGCCCAAGGACGTCTACAAGGTGCTCGCTACCGACGAGGGCGTCGACCGCGCCTTCCGCAAGCTCGACGAACTCAAACCGAGCATCAACTGGTGGAAATCCGGCCAGGACCCTGTGCGCGACCTGGCTGACGGCACCGTGGTGATGAGCTCCGCCTACAACGGCCGGATCGCCGCCGCGCAGGGCGAGCAGAAGGGCTTCCGCATGGTCTGGGCCGGTGGCATCTACGACTTCGACTTCTGGGCGCTGCCCTCGGGCGTGTTCAAGAAGGAACTGGCCGAGCGATTCGTCCATTTCGCCAGCCAGCCGCCGCAACAGAAGGCCTTCGCCGAGAATATTTCCTACGGCCCGACCAACCGCAAAGCCGTGGAGTTGCTGGCGCCGGACGTCGCCGCCAACCTGCCCACCGCGCCGCAGAACATCGCCAACGCCGTAGGCATGAACGTGGCGTTCTGGGCCGAGCACGGCGATGCCCTGGAGAAGCGCTTCCAGGCCTGGGCCAAGCGCTGAAGGCGGGTCTCGGACCCGTCGCGCAAGCAGCGGGTCCGATATGCCATTTCGCTACTTTTTGTAGGGCGATCCCTACAAAGCATCCTCTCTAAGCCTTATAGCAATCTCTCATACCGCCCGATTTGCGTGCAGGTCCAGCTTCTCTAGGCTTGAGATCAACGGCATTTACAAAAAAACAAAGGTGCGGTTATGGCCGAGAATCAGGCAAACGATGTGCTGGTGAGCTTCCGTGGTGTGCAGAAGAGCTACGACGGCGAATCGCTCATCGTGAAGGACCTCAATCTGGACATTCGCAAAGGCGAATTCCTGACGCTGCTGGGGCCTTCCGGTTCCGGCAAGACCACCAGCCTGATGATGCTGGCCGGTTTCGAAACCCCCACCGCCGGTGAAATCCAGCTCGCCGGCCGCGCCATCAACAACGTTCCCCCGCACAAGCGTGACATCGGCATGGTGTTCCAGAACTATGCCCTGTTCCCGCATATGACCGTGGCCGAGAACCTGGCCTTCCCGCTGTCCGTGCGCGGCATGAGCAAGACCGACGTCACCGAGCGCGTGAAGCGCGCCCTGTCGATGGTCCAGCTCGATACCTTCGCCGGCCGTTATCCCGCCCAGCTCTCCGGTGGCCAGCAACAGCGCGTGGCCCTGGCCCGCGCGCTGGTCTTCGAGCCGCAACTGGTGCTGATGGACGAACCCCTGGGTGCGCTCGACAAGCAACTGCGCGAGCACATGCAGATGGAGATCAAGCACATCCACCAGCGCCTGGGCGTGACCGTGGTCTACGTGACCCACGACCAGGGCGAGGCGCTGACCATGTCCGACCGCGTGGCCGTGTTCCACCAGGGCGAGATCCAGCAGATCGCCCCGCCGGCCGAGCTCTACGAGCACCCGCGCAACTCCTTCGTGGCCAACTTCATCGGCGAGAACAACCGTATCGCCGGCCAGCTGCAGGCGCGCGATGGCGACCGCTGCACCGTGGGCCTGGCCCGTGGCGAGAAGGTCGAGGCGCTGGCGGTCAACGTCGGCAACGTCGGTGACACCGTCAGCCTGTCGATCCGTCCCGAGCGCGTGCGCCTGAACGGTCACAGCGAAAACTGCGTGAACCGCTTCTCCGGCCGCGTCGCCGAGTTCATCTACCTGGGCGACCACGTGCGCATCCGCCTGGAGGTGTGTGGCCGTACCGATTTCTTCGTCAAGCAGCCGATCGCCGAGCTCGATCCCGCGCTCAGCGTTGGCGATGTAGTACCGCTGGGCTGGGCCGTCGAGCACGTCCGCGCGCTCGATCCTCTGCCGGCGGCGTGACACCAAGGCCCGGCCACTCCCGGGCCTGATGCATCCAAGAAAAACAAACCTGCACACTGTGGAGAGAACAATAATGTCGAAGTCCCTGAAAGCAGCGGGCTTGAAGCTCGCGGCACTGAGCGTCGGCCTGGCCTGCGCGGCCCAGTCGATGGCCGCCACCGACCTGACCGTGGTGTCCTTCGGTGGCGCCAACAAGAACGCCCAGGTGAAGGCGTTCTACGAGCCCTACCAGAAGAGCACCGGCGATAAGATCGTCGCTGGCGAGTACAACGGCGAGATGGCCAAGGTGAAGGCCATGGTCGACACCAACAGCGTCTCCTGGGACCTGGTGGAAGTGGAATCGCCGGAACTGGCCCGCGGCTGTGACGAAGGCCTGTTCGAGCCCATCGACCCGGCCATCCTCGGCAAGGCTGACGACTACGTACCGGGCGCCGTGACCAACTGCGGCGTTGGCTTCTTCGTGTGGTCCACCGTCCTGGCCTACAACGCGGACAAGCTCAAGACCGCTCCGACCAGCTGGGCCGATTTCTGGGACACCCAGAAATTCCCGGGCAAGCGCGGCCTGCGTAAGGGCGCCAAGTACACCCTGGAGTTCGCCCTGATGGCCGACGGCGTCGCGCCCAAGGACGTCTACAAGGTGCTGGCCACCAAGGAAGGCCAGGACCGCGCCTTCAAGAAACTCGACCAGATCAAGCCGAGCATCCAGTGGTGGGAAGCCGGCGCCCAGCCGCCGCAGTACCTCGCTTCCGGCGACGTGGTCATGAGCTCTGCCTACAACGGCCGCATCGCTGCCGTGCAGAAGGAGAGCAACCTGAAGATCGTCTGGAACGGCGGCATCTACGACTTCGACGCCTGGGCCATCCCGAAGGGCGCCAAGAAAGTCGAGGAGAGCCTCAAGTTCATCGCCTTCTCGGTCAAGCCCGAGCAGCAGAAGATCTACGCCGAGAACATCGCCTACGGCCCGGTGAACAAGAACACCGTGCCGCTGCTCGGCAAGGAACTGCTGCACAACATGCCGACCACCCCGGAAAACATGCAGGGCCAGGTGGGCATGGACGTGACCTTCTGGGCTGACTACGGCGAGCAGCTGGAGCAGCGCTTCAACGCCTGGGCTGCCAAGTAAGACGCAGTGCCTGACCGCCGTGGCCGTTCGAGCCACGGCGGACCGGAGTCGCAGCGCCCCCTCGCGGCGGCTCCTCCTGACACCACACCTTGGCCGCTCCCGGGCGGCCTGTTTTACCGGAGTTCGCTATGGCCACCGCTGTGTCCCTGAACGAGGTCGCCGGCACCACCACCCTCAAGCAGCGCCTGGCGCGTGCGGAGCGGATGAACCGTTTGAAGTCCCAGGCGCTGATCCTGCCGCTGCTGGTCTTCCTCCTGCTGACCTTCCTGGTGCCCATCGCGGCGCTGCTCTACAAGAGCGTGAACAACCCCGAGGTCGTCGGCTCGCTGCCGCTGACCGTCAACGCCATTTCCGAATGGGACGGCAAGTCGCTGCCTTCGGATGCGGTGTACAAGGCGCTGAGCGAAGACCTGGTCGCCGCGCGCAAGAACCAGACCATCGGTGACCTTTCCAAGCGCCTGAACATGGAGCTGGCCGGCTACCGCAGCCTGCTGTCCAAGACTGCCCGCGCGCTGCCGTTCAAGGAGCAGCCGGCGTCGTACAAGGACGCGATGGAAGGCCTCGACGAGCGCTGGGGCGACCCGGCCTACTGGCAGGCGATCCGCCGCAACGCCAGCCACGTCACCCCCTATTACCTGCTGGCGGCGCTCGATCACCGTATCGACGACCTGGGTGAAATCGCCCGCGCGACGCCCGACCAGTCGATCTACCTGGACATCTTCGCCCGTACCTTCTGGATGGGTGCGGTGATCACCGTGATCTGCCTGCTGCTGGCCTACCCGCTGGCCTACCTGCTGGCCATCCTGCCGACCCGCAAGTCCAACCTGCTGATGATCCTGGTGCTGCTGCCGTTCTGGACTTCGATCCTGGTGCGTGTCGCCGCGTGGATCGTGCTGCTGCAGTCCGGCGGCCTGATCAACGGCGCGCTGCTGAAGATGGGGCTGATCGACCAGCCGCTGCAGCTGGTGTTCAACCGCACCGGCGTGTACATCTCCATGGTGCACATCATGCTGCCGTTCATGATCCTGCCGATCTACAGCGTGATGAAGAGCATCTCCCCCAGCTACATGCGCGCCGCCATCTCGCTGGGCTGCCACCCGTTCTCCAGCTTCTGGAAGGTCTACTTCCCGCAGACCGTGGCGGGCGTCGGTGCCGGTTGCCTGCTGGTGTTCATCCTGTCGATCGGCTACTACATCACCCCGGCGCTGCTGGGCAGCCCGAACGACCAGATGGTCAGCTACTTCGTAGCCTTCTACACCAACACCACCATCAACTGGGGCATGGCCACGGCCCTGGGCGGCCTGCTGCTGTTCGCCACCCTGGTGCTCTACGTGATCTACGGCTGGCTGGTGGGCGCGAGCCGCCTGCGCCTGGGCTGAGGAGAAGAAAATGCTGAGTCCCTACATGTCCCCGGTCGAGCGCCTGTGGTTCTACACCCTGCGCATCCTCTGCGGCCTGGTGCTGCTGTTCCTGGTGCTGCCGGTGCTGGTGATCGTGCCGCTGTCGTTCAACTCCGGCACCTTCCTGGTCTACCCGCTGCAGGGCTTCTCCCTGCGCTGGTACGCCGACTTCTTCAACTCCGCCGAGTGGATGCGTTCGCTGACCAACAGCATGATCGTCGCCCCGGCGGCCACCGTGCTGGCCATGGTCTTCGGCACCCTGGCCTCCATCGGCCTGACTCGCGGCGAGTTCCGCGGCAAGGCGCTGGTCATGAGCCTGGTGATCTCGCCGATGGTCGTGCCGGTGGTGATCATCGGTGTGGCCAGCTATCTGTTCTTCGCGCCGCTGGGGCTGGGCAACAGCTACATCTCGCTGATCATCGTCCACGCGGTGCTGGGCGTGCCGTTCGTGATCATCACCGTGTCGGCGACCCTGCAGGGCTTCAACTACAACCTGGTGCGCGCCGCCGCCAGCCTGGGCGCGCCGCCGGTGCTGACCTTCTTCAAGGTCACCCTGCCGTTGATCGCCCCTGGGGTGATTTCCGGTGCGCTGTTCGCCTTCGCCACTTCCTTCGATGAAGTGGTGGTGACCCTGTTCCTCGCCGGCCCCGAGCAGGCCACCCTGCCGCGCCAGATGTTCAGCGGCATCCGCGAGAACCTCAGCCCGACCATCGCCGCCGCGGCGACCCTGCTGATCGGTTTCTCCGTCCTGCTCCTGCTCACCCTCGAGTGGCTGCGCGGCCGCAGCGAGAAGATGCGGACCGCACCGACTGCCTGATCCACAGTGTTTCGCGGACGGTTTCGTCGCCGTGCTCACCCACAGCGGCGGGATCGATCCGCGATCTTTTTCTCCGCTTTCCCGCCTCATTTACCGCACTTTCTGTATCGGCCATCGGTGCAATCATCAGTACGGCCCCCTTCGAGCCGCCCGAGCGGCTACAATGCGCGCCATCCGTGATTTCGCCCACAGAGGTGCGCCATGCAACCCTACGCCATCGCTCCGTCGATCCTTTCCGCCGACTTCGCCCGCCTGGGCGAGGATGTGGACAAGGTGCTCGCTGCCGGCGCCGACATCGTCCACTTCGACGTGATGGACAACCACTACGTGCCGAACCTCACCATCGGCCCGATGGTCTGCTCGGCCCTGCGCAAGTACGGCGTCACCGCGCCCATCGACGTGCACCTGATGGTTTCCCCGGTGGACCGCATCATCGGCGACTTCATCGAAGCCGGCGCCACCTACATCACCTTCCACCCGGAAGCCTCGCAGCACATCGACCGCTCCCTGCAACTGATCAAGGATGGCGGCTGCAAGGCCGGCCTGGTGTTCAACCCGGCCACCTCGCTGGACGCGCTCAAGTACGTGATGGACAAGATCGACATGGTCCTGCTGATGAGCGTGAACCCCGGCTTCGGCGGGCAGAAGTTCATCCCCGGCACCCTCGACAAGCTGCGCGAAGCCCGCGCGCTGATCGACGCCTCCGGCCGCGACATCCGCCTGGAGATCGACGGCGGCGTGAACGTGAAGAACATCCGCGAAATCGCCGAAGCGGGCGCCGACACCTTCGTCGCCGGCTCCGCCATCTTCAACGCACCGGACTACGCCGAGGTCATCCGCGCCATGCATGCCGAGCTGGCGCAGGCGCGCAAGTGATGAGCGCCGCGCAGCCGTTGTTCGCCGGGCACCTGCCGCGTCTGGTGATGTTCGACCTGGACGGCACCCTGGTGGACTCGGT
Source organism: Pseudomonas macauensis (assembly GCF_047902425.1). Classification (NCBI taxonomy): domain Bacteria; kingdom Pseudomonadati; phylum Pseudomonadota; class Gammaproteobacteria; order Pseudomonadales; family Pseudomonadaceae; genus Pseudomonas; species Pseudomonas macauensis. The sequence continues at coordinate 590,228 of NZ_CP138377.1, forward strand.
CCCGGACCTGGCCGCCGCGGTGGACAAGATGCTGCTGGCGCTCGGTCGCCAGCCCGCCGGCCTGGACGCCGTGCGTCACTGGGTTGGTAACGGCGCGCGCGTACTGGTGCGCCGTGCCCTGGCCAACGACATCGAGCACGAGGGGGTTAGCGAAGAGGACACCGAGCGCGCCCTCGAACTCTTCATGGACGCCTACGCCGACAGCCACGCGCTCACCGCGGTCTACCCCGGCGTGGTGGACACCCTGAAGTGGCTGAAGAAGCAGGATGTCGAACTGGCGCTGATCACCAACAAGCCCGAGCGCTTCGTCGGTCCGCTGCTGGACGAGATGAAGCTGGGCAAGTTCTTCCGCTGGATCATCGGCGGCGACACCCTGCCGCAGCAGAAACCCGACCCGGCCGCGCTGCTGTTCGTGATGAAGATGGCCGGCGTGTCGGCGGATGAAGCCCTGTTCGTCGGCGACTCGCGCAACGACATCCTCGCCGCCAAGGCCGCCGGCGTGCGCAGTGTGGGCCTGAGCTACGGCTACAACCACGGCCGCCCGATCACCGAGGAAGCACCGACCGTGGTGGTGGACGATCTGCGCCAATTGCTGCCTTGCTTCGATAAAGGCAACGCGATAGTGTTGCCCGACCACAGCTCCAACCCCGCCAAGCGAGATCGCACCGTGGATACGGCTCCCCACACACTCTGGATGAAAGTCATCAAGGCCCTGGCCCGCTGGCGCTGGCGCGCCTGACATCCCCTGGCCGGTTCACCCGGCGTGTGTGTGCAACCTAGACCGTTTCCTCCTCAAAGCCTGTTCACCCTCTCCCGCACATCGGCGAGATCCTGAGCAGGCTCATATTCCACGAGGCTGATCATGACCCGCGAAGAATTCCAGCGCCTGGCCGCCGAAGGCTACAACCGCATTCCGCTGACCTGCGAAACCCTCGCCGACTTCGACACCCCGCTGTCGATCTACCTGAAGCTTGCCGATGGCCCCAACACCTACCTGCTCGAATCCGTGCAGGGCGGCGAGAAGTGGGGGCGCTACTCCATCATCGGTTTGCCCAGCCGCACCGTGCTGCGCGTGTACGGCCACCAGGCGAGCATCAAGGTCGACGGCGTCGAGACCGAGAGCTTCGAATGTGCCGATCCGCTGGCCTTCGTCGAAGAGTTCAAGAACCGCTACCGCGTGCCGACCATTGCCGGCCTGCCGCGCTTCAACGGCGGCCTGGTCGGCTACTTCGGCTATGACTGCGTGCGCTACGTCGAGCAACGCCTGGCGCAGTGCCCGAACCCCGATCCGCTGAACAACCCCGACATCCTGCTGATGGTCTCCGACGCGGTGGTGGTCTTCGACAACCTCGCCGGCAAGATGCACGCGATCGTTCTCGCCGACCCGGCCCAGGCCGACGCCTACGACAAGGGCCTAGCGCAGCTGGAAGAACTGCTGGAGCGCCTGCGCCAGCCGATCACCCCGCGCCGTGGCCTGGACTTCAGTGCGGTCAACGCCCCGGAACCGCAGTTCCGCGCCAGCTTCACCCGCGAGGACTACGAGCGCGCCGTCGGCACCATCAAGGAATACATCCTGGCCGGCGACTGCATGCAGGTCGTGCCGTCGCAGCGCATGTCCATCGACTTCGCCGCCGCGCCGATCGATCTGTACCGCGCGCTGCGCTGCTTCAACCCGACGCCGTACATGTACTTCTTCAACTTTGGCGACTTCCACGTCGTCGGCAGCTCGCCGGAAGTGCTGGTGCGGGTCGAGGACGGCGAAGTCACCGTGCGCCCCATCGCCGGCACCCGTCCGCGCGGTGCGACCGAAGAGGCCGATCGCGCGTTGGAAGAAGACCTGCTCTCCGACGCCAAGGAAATCGCCGAGCACCTGATGCTCATCGATCTGGGCCGCAACGACGTCGGCCGCGTGTCCGACACCGGCACGGTGAAGGTCACCGAGCAGATGGTGATCGAGCGCTACTCCAACGTCATGCACATCGTCTCCAACGTGAACGGCCAGCTGAAGCCCGAGCTTTCCGCGATGGACGCCCTGCGCGCCATCCTGCCGGCTGGCACCCTGTCCGGAGCGCCGAAGATTCGTGCGATGGAAATCATCGACGAGCTGGAACCGGTCAAGCGGGGCGTCTACGGCGGCGCCGTGGGATACCTCGCGTGGAACGGCAACATGGACACCGCCATCGCCATCCGCACTGCGGTAATCAAGAACGGCGAGCTTCACGTCCAGGCTGGCGGCGGCATCGTGGCCGACTCCGTGCCGGCGGCGGAGTGGGAAGAAACCATCAACAAGCGCCGCGCCATGTTCCGCGCCGTGGCGCTGGCTGAACACACCGCCAAGTTGCACGGCAACGGTTGAGTCGCTGACTCGAAAAAAGCCCCGCTTCGGCGGGGCTTTTTCTTTTCCGTAGGAGCGGGTTACACCTGTGTTCTGGATGAGGAGGGATCCCTGCGCAGAACTATCAGGGAAGCAAGACTCTTCGTAGGAGCGAGCTTGCTCGCGAACAGATTTCGCCGGCTGCTCCGTCACTAGGCCGGTTCGCGAGCAAGCTCGCTCCTACAGGGCGTGGCGTTCGGCTCACCCCGCCTGCCGTGCTTCCATCACCTGCAGGTTCGCCTTGCGCCGGGCGAGGGCGGCGTCAGCCTGCTGGGAACGCTCTTCCACATAAGCCGCCAGATGATCCACCGCCACGTACTGCATCGCCTTGTGGCTGTCGTCCAGCGTGGTCACCGGCAGGGCGATGCGCCCGCAGGACAGGGCCTTGCTGAAGTTCTCCCGGTTCAGGTTGCGGAACCAGCGCTCGCGTACCTGCTCCAGCGGCACCAGGACGTCCCCGAAAATCTGATAGACCAGGCTCACCGTCTCCGGGCGCGGGGCGGGGCGAATATCGGCGGTCGACTGCATGGGACTCTCCTGTTCCGATGGTGGTGGCGACAAGTGTAAATATAGCAAAGGTTGTATTTTGCTTCAATCGCCGGCCAAAGAAAAACCCCGCCGAAGCGGGGTTCATGCTGCGAAAGGGCTTCAGCGCACCAGGGTCGGCGCACGGCGATGACGCACGGTGGACCACCAGAATACCCAGCCGATCATGCGGATCTGCCCGCTGTCGAACTGCTCCGGCGGGTACTCCTCGTCGGGGTATTCGTCGCGGTTGAAGCTGCGCAGGCGGATGCCGCCGCCGGGCAGTCGATAGACGAACTTCACCCGCAGCATGCCCTCATGCTCCAGGGCGTAGATCTCGCCGTCGGTGATGTGCGTGGTGGCAGTGTCGATGCCGATGGTGGAGCCATCCATGATCAGCGGCTCCATGCTGTTGCCGGTGAGCTGGGCGCAGATCGCCGCCGCCGGATCGACCCCCGCCGCGCGCAGCGTGGCGTAGGAGAAACGCAGCTTGCGCCCCTCTATCTCGCGCACTGCGGTGCGGCCGGCGCCGGCCGCCAGTTCCACTTCCTTGTACAGGCGTAGTTCCACTTCGTCCTCGTCCAGCGGCGTATCGCTATCCCACGGGTGCAGCGGTTCCAGTCGCAGCGGGCTGCCATCGGCGGGGAGCGCGGCCGGTGCCCTGGCGGATTGCGTCGGCGTGCCTTCGCCGGTCGCCAGCCAGGTCGGCGAGACGCCCAGCGCGCTGGCGATCTCGATCAGCTTGCGCGTGCTCTGCGCCTTGCCCGAGGTCAGCTTGTGGATGGTGTTCTGCGAAACCCCGGCGGCTTCGGCCAGGGTTTCCTGCTTGAGGTTGCGCGAGGCCATCGCCTGCTTCAGACGGTCGGCCAGTGTCGATGAGGGTGTCTTGTCCATGGCCGGCACTCTACCTCCTGGGTTGTAGCCTGTAAATAGCTTTGGTGTTGACTGAATATAGCTATGGTTGTAATCATAAAAACCAGCAGCCCACCGAGCAGACGAGAAACCGATCTGGGCTGATGGGAAGCAACGGCTTCCTCACCGCTGCGGCAAGGGTGCCGCAGGTTGCCTGCAGACCGTGATGCGCGGGGCAGGCTGGAGGACGCGGGCGGGCCAGGGAGGCGCCGCCCGCGTACCGGCAAGGGACGCTGCCGTGAAGGGCTGGCGTCCGCGACGAACAGATCGCGACTGACCACCCCAGGCGGCCGAAGGCTCGGCGACGCCGGAGGGCACGTCGCCAGGAGGACCTTCATGAACCAACACCCGAACTGCGCCATACGACGTGCCAATCCCGCCCAGGCGGAGGTGTGCCATGGCTGATATCGCCGACTACGCCAACGACCTTGTGCTCGACCGCATCGAGGACCTGCTGCACAGCCGCCGCTCAGCAGTGGCCGTCAGCTCCGCCGAATACTGCGAGGACTGCGGCGACGACATCCCGCCGGCGCGCCGCCTGGCCGCGCCGGGCTGCACCCGCTGCATCGACTGCCAGGCAATGGACGAACTGGAGCGGCGGCACTGAGCCGCCCTGGGAGAAACGCCGTGATCAAACCCATCGACGAAATGCTCAAGCTCTGGGCCGAAGAGATGCATAACCCTGGCAGCGCCGGTGGCGGCTACGCCGGGGGCAACCTGCTGGCGATGATGATCGCCAACAAGGGCGAGATGGTGCGTGGCACGCGGGGCAGCCGGGTGATCCTCGATCGTGTCGCCGAGCTGGACCTGATCATCAACCAACTGCCCGACGAGCAGAAGGACGTGGTCACCGAGCACTACCTCAACCGCGACAGTGAGGCTTCGCAGAAGTACCGGCATTGCCGCTGCAGCCGCAATACCTTCTACCTGCGTTTGCACGTGGCGCACCAGAGCATCCAGTCGCGGCTGATGCGCCGCGCCGCCTGAATCTTTCCCGCCCTCCGAAGCCCGGCCCAGTGCCGGGCTTCGTGCTTTTCGCGTGCAGTGTTGCGCTATGCTCGCGCTCCATGAAAACGCCTATCCTCATTCGCCGCGCCGAACCCGTCGATGCCGATGCCATCCTGCGCATCCTTGGCGAAACCTACGAAGCCACCTGGAAGCCCGCGTTGACTGCCGAAGCCATCGAGCGCTTCGAGTCTTCCGCGCACACCGCCGCCTATGTGCGCGAGCGCCTACCGTTATTCCATGTCGCCTGTATCGATGACGAGGTCGTCGGCCTGCTCGACTGGCGCGACGACTTCATCGATGCGTTGCATGTCTCTGTGCAGCGGCAACGCCTGGGGATCGGCGCGGCACTGCTGAGTCATGCCGAAGCTGAGATCGCCAGGGCGGGGTATCTCCAGGTTCGACTGGAAACGGACACCTTCAACAACCAGGCGCGCGCCTTCTATGGCAAGCACGGCTACGCGGAAGTCGATTTCTACCCCGACGAGGAGTGGCACAGCGGCTTCACGACGGTGCTGATGATCAAGGCACTCTGAAATTTCCGAAGCCGGATTTCCGCGTTTCGACTGCACATTCCGGTGTGTCATCCACCTATTGCCGTGCATTCCCCAACAAGCCTTGTTCCGGCGGGAATCGGGGGGTACAAAGTAGTCATTCTTGTAAAGGTGCGTCCCCAGGGAGCACAGCGCGAAACCCCGAAAAGCCCGGCCATTGAGCCGGGCTTTTTCATGCCCGCGTTTTTCTGATCCGCCGTGGCGGCGGGTGGCCGGCGAGCACGCCGGCAGTCATCCCCGGTTGGCTGATAGCCGCCGGTTTCGCCCGTTCGCGGGCGTCTTTATCCAAGGTGAGCCAATGGGCAACGAACCTCAGACCCTGGCCGACGTGCCTTTGTGGGGGCTGATCCTGCTCGCTGTCGCGGGCGGCATCAGCGGTGAAATGTGGCGCGCCGACAAGGCGGGCCTGGGCGGCTGGCGATTGCTGCGGCGACTGGCGCTGCGCTCCGGCGCCTCGATCGTCTGCGGCATGGCCGTGATGTTCCTGGCCATGGCCTGCGGCGCCTCGCTGACGCTGGCCGCCGCCATCGGCAGCCTGACCGCGGCGGCCGGCGCGGAGATCGCCGTCGGCCTCTACGAACGCTGGGCGGCGAAGCGCCTGGGCGTGTGCGAACTACCGCCGAGCGAGCGCGGGCAAGAGTGAAGCTGCAAGGAGACGACATGTCGGAACAACCTTTGACCCTGGCGCTACTGCTCGACACGGTGGAGCAGACGCTGACCGCGCGCCTGACCGAGATCGGCACCTTCCTGCGCGGCCCTTTGCGCAGCGTACCAGTGACGCTCCCTGCGTTGGCGCTGGAGTGTGCCGGCCTGCTGCCGGGACAGGACCCCGGCAATGGCCAGACGGCCCTGATCTGCCAGATGCAGGCGCGCGTCCTGGTGGAGCGTGACGACGAAGCCGAAGCCCTGGCGCTGCGCAACGTCGCTGCGCTGACCATCCTGCTGCGCGCGCAGAACTGGGGGCTGGAACTGGAGCCGGTGAGCTTCATCCAGGCGCAGCCGGAGACTGACGATCCGGCGTTGGCGGCGTGCCGCGTCTGGTTAGTCGAATGGCGGCAGCCGGTGCTGCTGGGCGAGACCGAGTGGCTGTGGGAAGACCAGCCGCCGGGCAGCCTCAGGCTCGGTTTCGATCCCGAAACCGGTCCCGGCCACGAGGACGATTACTTCGATCCGGGAGCCCTGCAATGAACCAGGACTACGTGAGCGCCGAGCACGACCGCATGCTGGCCGCGCTGGTCATGCCCTGCGAAGTGGTGGCGGTGGACCTTGCGGCGGCGCGGGTGCGCGTGCGCTCCGGCGAATGGACCAGCGCCTGGGTGCGCTGGCACGCCCAGGCGGCGGGTGCCGCGCGCCACTGGCGAGCGCCGAGCCTGGGCGAGCAGGGCGTGCTGCTCAGCCCGTCCGGCATGGCAGCCATGGGCACCTTCGTGCCCGGTCTGTTCGGTGCGGCAGCGGTGGCACCCAGCAATCGTGGCGAAGTGGAGAGCTGGCATTTCCCCGACGGCGCGGTGCTGAGCTACGACTGGCAGGCGCACCGCTACGACCTGCAACTGCCGGCCGGCAGCGCCACGGTGAAGGTCGGCGGCACCCAGGTGGTGATCGACCCCGGTGCCGTGAGCGTCACCGCCGCGAGCATCCAGCTGAGCGGGCTGGTGAGCATCAAGGGCGCGCTGACAGTGAACGGCAACATCAGCAGCACCGGCTCGATCATGGACACCGCCGGCAACAGCAACCACCACACCCACTGACGCCTTTCCACTTTCAACCCGGCCCGCCCTGCGCGGGCCTTTGCATTTCTGGAGAACTGCCATGGGCAAACAATCCTGTGCGCACCCCGAGCGGCGGAGGGCATGGCCATGATCGGCATGGATCGACGCAACGGCCAGCCGCTCAGCGGCCTGGCGCACCTCAAGCAATCCATCGAGGACATCCTCGGCACACCGCTGGGCAGCCGGCGCATGCGTCCCGAGTACGGCAGCCGCCTGCGGCGCATGGTCGACTTGCCGGTGACCGAAGGCTGGAAGGGCGCCGTGCAGGCTGAAGTTGCCCGCGCCATCGGCCGCTGGGAACCGCGCCTGCGCCTGAGTTCGGTGCAGGTGACGGCGGTGATGGGCGGCAGCGTTTCGCTGCGCTTGCGCGGCATCTACCTGGGCGACGAAGTCGGCCTGGAGGTGGCGGCATGAGCCTCATCGACCTGTCTCAACTGCCTGCCCCGGAAGTGGTGGAGGACCTCGACTACGAGAGCCTCTACGAGGAGCTGCTGGCGGACTTTCGCCGTGCCATGGGAGAGGGCTGGAACGCCGCGCTGGAGTCCGATCCGGTGGTCAAGCTGCTGGAACTGGCGGCCTATCGGGAGCTACTGCTGCGCGCCCGGATCAACGACGCCGCTCGTGCGGTGATGCTGGGTTATGCGACCCAGGGTGACCTTGACCAACTGGCCGCTGGCTACAACGTGAAACGCCTGGTGATCCAGGAGGCGGATGCCACGACTTCGCCACCGACTCCGGCCGTGCTGGAAGGTGATGACTCGCTGCGCAACCGCACCCAATTGGCTTTCGACCAGCTTTCCGTCGCCGGCCCGCGCAATGCCTATGTGGCCTTCGCGCTCGGCGCCGACGGGCGCATCGCCGATGTCTCGGCGATCAGCCCGCAGCCGTGCGAGGCGCTGGTCAGCGTGCTGTCCTCCGAGGGCAATGGCGCCGCCTCGGAAGAGTTGCTTCAGGCGGTGCGCAGTGCGCTGAACGATGAAGATGTGCGCCCGGTGGGCGACCGTCTCACGGTGCAGTCCGCCGCTATCGTGCCGTACCAGGTCGACGCGGTGCTCTACATCTACCCGGGCCCGGAAGCCGAGTTGATCCAGCAGGCCGCCGAGGCCTCGTTGCAGACCTACATCGCCACCCAGCGCCGCATCGGCCGCGACATCCGCCGCAGCGCGCTGTTCGCCGCCCTGCATGTGGAAGGCGTGCAGCGTGTCGAACTGGCCAAGCCGGCGGCCGACGTGGTGCTCGACGCCACCCAGGCGGCGTACTGCAGCGGCTACCAGATCCGTGTGGGAGGTTCGGATGAGTAGCCGCCTGCTGCCGATCAACTCGACGCCGCTGGAGCGCGCGCTGGCTGACGTGCAGGTCGGTGATCTGCCTGTGCCGCTGCGCGAGCTCATGGACCCGCAGCGCTGCCCAGTGGCGTTGTTGCCGTACCTCGCCTGGGCCTGGTCGGTGGACCGCTGGGACCCGGCCTGGAGCGAGACGGTGAAGCGCAAGGCGGTGGCAGCGGCATTCCGCATCCACCAGCACAAGGGAACCATCGCCGCGCTGCGGCGGGTGATCGAGCCGCTGGGTTACCTGATCGAGATCGTCGAGTGGTGGCAGGGCGCGCCCATGGGCGAACCGGGCACCTTCCGTCTGCGCATCGGCGTGCTCGACAGCGGCATCAGCGAGGAAATGTACCAGGAGGTGGAGCGCCTCATCGAAGACGCCAAACCGCTCACGCGGCACCTCATCGGGCTGGATATCAGCCTGGAATCCCAGGGGCGGATCAACGTCGGCTCCGGGCAATACGACGGCGACATCGTCACCGTCTATCCCTATCTCCCGGATGTGATCGAAACACTCGGCAGCTACGGCTTGCCGGGACGGGAGCACACCATCGATAGCTTGAGCGTCTACCCATGGCCGTAACCTACTACGCACTCCTCACCACGATCGGTGCCGGCAAGCTGGCGAATGCCGCTGCGCTGGGCACCACCCTGAAAATCACCCAGCTCGCCGTGGGCGACGGCGGCGGCAACGTGCCGACCCCCGATGCCAGCCGCACGGCACTGGTCAACGAAGTGCGCCGGGCGCCGCTGAACCAATTGAGCATCGACCCGGCCAACAGCGCGCAGATCATCGCCGAGCAGGTCATCCCCGAGAATGTGGGGGGCTGGTGGATCCGCGAGATGGGCCTGTACGACGAGGCCGGCGCGCTGATCGCCTACGCCAACTGCGCGCCCTCCTATAAACCGCAACTGGCCGAAGGCAGCGGCCGCACCCAGACCGTGCGCATCGTGCTGATCGTCAGCAACGCGGCATCGGTGGAATTGAAGATCGATCCGAGTGTGGTGCTGGCGACTCGGGAGTATGTCGACAATTCCATCGTCACCGCGCTGAATCGGTTGGATTGCAAACAGTCGGTACGTGTCGCCACAACTGCGAGCATTACTCTCAGCGGTTTGCAAACTCTGGACGGTATTGCACTCATGGCTGGTGATCGGGTGTTGGTGAAGAACCAGAGCAATGCTGCCGACAATGGCATCTACGTTGCGGCTATAACTGGGTGGAAACGTTCCACCGATGCAGACGAAAAAAGTGACGTGACCCCAGGCCTGACAGTGTCGGTGGAAAGTGGTATCTCCCAGGCCGACAGCATTTGGCAACTGGTGACCGACGGAGCGATCGTGTTGGGAGTCACGGTGCTCACATTCCAGAATATTACCAATGGGCTGGCGAGGTTGGCTTCGCCAGCCTTTTCCGGATCTCCCACCGCACCAACGCCAGCTCAGTTTGACAACGATACATCTATTGCAACCACTGAGTTTGTCCAGCGGGCTCAGGGGAACTTGGCAGGATTCGTCACTTACAGTGCCAGTAATGTTTGGCTGACTGCGGCTGATGTCGGTAAGTACATTTATTGTGTAACAAATGGCATGGTGGTGACGTTGCCTGATGTTGCAGTGGTTCCAGTCGGATCTAGAGTTTATATTCAAGCCGCGGTCGGTGTTTCGTCAATTATTATAAATAACCTGAATGGGAATCTGGCTGGCACAAATGATAAAACTTCGGGGGCGGATTTCATTGCTTTGCTGGGAGATACGAGTAGCGAGTTTATAAGCAGTGGTACGGCTTGGTATGCAACGGGTGGTAGCGGTTCCGGACAGCTGTCTACTAGTGGCTATCAGAAATTCCCAAGTGGCATTATTATTCAATGGGGAGTCGCTTCAGCTCAAGGGAATGATGGGAATGACGGAACAACGGCCGGAGTGGATGTGCCGATTATGTTTCCTATGGCCTTCCCGAATTCGTGCTTCATTGTCACCGCTACACATTTCGGGCATCGCCCCAATACCACTGTTTGTGTTCGCGCCCTAACTAAGTCTTCGTTTGTGGCTGAAGGTAGTGAGGCTGGAGTAAATCGCGTAATCAACTATATTGCTATTGGTTGTTGAGGTGGGTGATTTTCCCCGTCGTATATCATCGGTTGATTCTATTTTTGGATGCGATTAATTTTGTCTTCTTTGTTGTGTGATAGTTATGTGGGAAGAGCTTTTGAATTTTCAATCTGTTGGTTTTGATAATAACTAAAATCTCGACTCGCAACGATATCTTCTTGAGTCCACACATCGCCTTTCTCCTCAAGAGTAAGGCAAACCACCCAACCGCCTCCCGGCGGTTTTTTTATGTCTGGAGAAAACCCTATGAGCTTCTTTCACGGCGTCACCGTGACCAATGTCGACGTCGGTGCGCGCACCATTGCGCTGCCGTCGTCCTCGATCATCGGCCTGGTGGATACCTTCACCCCCGAGGCCACGCTGACCGCAAAAGCGGACGTGCCGGTGCTGCTCACCAGCCTGCGTGAAGCGGCCGCCGCCTTCGGTACCGCCTCGGCGATCTACAAGTCCTGCACCGCCATCTTCACCCAGTCCGCCGCGGTGGTCGTGGCGGTGGGCGTGGCCAAGGTTGAGGATGCGGCGCAGCTGACCTCCGCGATCATCGGCACCGTCACCGAAGCCGGCCAACGTACCGGCCTGCAGGCGCTGCTCGACGGCAAGTCGCGCTTCAACGCCCAGCCGCGCCTGCTGATCGCGCCGAAGCATTCCGCCACCCAGGCGGTCGCCACCGCCATGGGCGCACTGGCCGACAAGCTGCGCGCCATCGCCATCGTCGACGGCCCGAACACCACCGACGAAGCGGCCATCGCCTATGCCGGCGAGTTCGGCAGCAAACGCATCTACCTGGTCGATCCGGGCGTGCAGTACTGGGACACCGCCAGCAGCGCCACGCTGAACGCGCCGGCCTCGGCCAACGCCGCCGCGCTGTTCGCCTGGACCGATAGCCAGTACGGCTTCTGGTCCTCGCCGTCGAACAAGGAACTGCTCGGCATCACCGGCACCGGCCGCCCGATCGAGTTCCTCGACGGCGACGAGACCTGCCGCGCCAACCTGCTCAACAACGCCAACATCACCACCATCATCCGCGACGACGGCTACCGCCTGTGGGGCAACCGCACTCTCTCCAGCGACGCCAAGTGGGCCTTCGTGACCCGCGTGCGGACCATGGACATGGTGATGGACGCCATCCTCGCCGGGCACAAGTGGGCGGTCGACCGCGGCATCACCAAGACCTACGTGAAAGACGTCACCGAGGGCCTGCAGGCCTTCATGCGCGACCTGAAGAACCAGGGCGCGGTGATCGACTTCGAGGTCTACGCCGACCCGGAACTCAACACCGCCAGCCAGCTGGCCCAGGGCAAGGTGTACTGGAACATCCGCTTCACCGACGTACCGCCTGCCGAGAACCCCAACTTCCGCGTCGAGGTGACCGATCAGTGGCTCACCGAAGTTCTGGACGCAGCTTAAGGAGACCTATCGATGATTCCGCAGATCCTCACCAACACCAACCTCTTCGTCGACGGCGTGAGCTTCGCCGGTGACGTGCCGTCCCTGACCCTGCCGACCCTCAAGGTCAAGACCCAGGAGTACCGTGCCGGCGGCATGGATGCACCGGTCCTGCTCGATGTCGGTCTGGAGGCGATGGAAGCCAAGTTCACCACCAACGGTGCGCGGCGCGAGGCCATGAAGTTCTTCGGCCTGAGCGACCAGGGCGCCTTCAACGGCACCTTCCGTGGCTCCTTCAAGACCCAGAAGGGCGGCACTGTGCCGGTGGTCGCCACCGTCCGCGGCCTGCTCAAGGAGATCAACCCCGGCGACTGGAAGGCCGGCGACCTGGCCGCCTGCACCTACAGCGTGGCGGTCTCCTACTACAAGCTGGAAGTCGAAGGCCGCGAGATGTTCGAGATCGACCCGGCCAACTCGGTGCGCAAGATCGACGGCGTCGACCAGCTCGCCGCCATGCGTAACGACCTGGGCGTCTGAGGAGAACCCTGATGCAAGACTCCGTCAAACAGCCCGCGTGGCTGAGCCTGTCCGAGGACGCGGCGGTGGTGAAACTGTCCCGCCCGACTTCCTGCAACGGCGTCGAGGTCGACGCTCTCACCCTGCGCGCGCCGACGGTGCGTGACATTCGCCTGGCCAGCAAGGTGGCCTGCGACGACGAGGAGCGCGAGCTGCAGCTGTTCGCCTCGCTGCTGCAGGTCAGCCGCCAGGACCTGGAGGGGCTGAAGCTCAGCGATTACCAGCGCCTGCAGCACGCCTACTTTCGCCTGGTGCGAGAGGACGGCGATGAGCTTCGCGCTGATGCGCCAGCTGGCGCGGCGACTGGCGACTGAGTCGGGCTTCACGGCCGGCGAGCTGGAGCGCATGACCCTCGGCGACCTGCGTTGGTGGCTGGGGGATGAAGCGGGCTAGTTCGCCCTGAAGGGAGCGTCGGGTAACCGGCGCTCCTTTGTCGTCAAAGGGGCAAGTGAAATGAATATGAGTGAGAAGCCGGAACTGGTGACAGGCGCAATCGTGGGCCTGGGCAGTACGCTCGGGAGGGTGGTCGGGGATGCCGCCACGCGCCTGGGCACACTCGCCGGTCTGCTGGACCCGCGCCTGCCGCTGATGACGCTGGCGGATGAAGTCGAGGTCGTCCAGGACAACCAGGACATCCGCCAGCGCGCCAGCGAGCGCAATGCGGGCGAAACGCGGCTGGCGCTGCGGCGGATCATCGACCTGCTGGCGCTGCGGCCGTTGGATATTCGCCTGCCAAAAATCACAGTCAGCGTGGCGCCGGCTGCGAGCGCGCCGGCGAACGATTGGCAGCGCCTGGAGACAGCGACCAAGTCTCTGTTTGAATTGAACTCAGTCGGCGACGTTCTGCGCTCCTCGGTCGGCACGACCCTCGCGTTCCGCGGGCGGCTGATGCAAGTGCGCGAGGCAGCGGGGCAGCCATACGATCCGACTGCTGAAGCTGCGCTGAGCGACCGGATGGTACAGGCGGGGCACGACGCCGCGATGCCGCGTGACAAGGTGCTGGAACTCGCGCAAGCCATGGTTGAGCGCAAGATCCCGCTGAGCGACGTGGCCGCGGTGCTGCCGGTGGCGGCGAAGTTTGCCCAGGGCCAGGGCGTGTCGACGGAAATTGCGGCCCAGCTGGTCAGTGAGCTGCAGCAGAAGGGCGGCATCAACAACGCGGCGGATCTGGCGCGTGCACTGAGTGCGGTGGCCTGGCGCGGTCAGAAAGAAGCTCCGTCGGTAGAGCTGTTCAGCCGTGGTCTGCTCACTGGGCTGACCACGATCCGGACGGGCGATGCGCAGAAGGTCGAGAGTTTGCTTCAGTCCCGACAAGCCCTTGCTGCCGCGCCTGCCGATCTGTTGCAGCAAGGTGTGGAGAAACGTCGCGAGTCGCCGCTGGGCCAGTTGGAGCAGAAAGAACAGTTGATCAGCGGCGCGATGCTGCAGATCGGCGATGCGTTACTCAAGAGCAATGATTTCCTGCTGACCGCGGCTGCGGTGATGGGTGGTGGATTGCTGGCGGTGAAGTCGGCCATCGGTATCAAGCAGTTCGCCCAGGACGCCAGGGGATTGCTGCCCGGGAACTGGGGCAAGCGTGATGTCCAGGACGTCTTCGTCACCAACTGGCCAGCTGGCAGCTTCGGCGATTTGCCTGATCGCAGTCCGAAGGGCAAAGGCAAGGGGAAGTCCGGTGGCAAGACCAGGCCGGAGGGCACCGGCAAGAGTTCACGCGGTAGCATCCTCCAACGTGCGCGATCCACGCTGGGACGCGCCGCCAGTGCCGCTTCCGGATGGATGGGGAGGACTGCGCAGCCGGTCCGATCTTCGCGGGTCGGGCGCGTGGCGGGCGGTATGTTGCGCCGTGGTGCGAGCCTGGCAAGAGCGGTTGACGCCTCCGGCGTAGGGCAGGCGGTGGGCAGCCTGGCACGGGGTGCGGGCACTGCACTGAGGCGTTTCGGACCGGTCAACGCAGCGCTGGCAATTACCGATGCCGCTTCCATCTACAACAGCAATCAGTCGCCACAAGAAAAGGCAGTCGGCTATGGCAAGGCGGGCGGCTCGGCCATCGGTGCGGCTGCTGGTGCTGCGCTGGGCACATTAATCCCGATCCCAGTGGTCGGTACGTTGGTGGGCGGCGCCATCGGAGCGAGCGTGGGCGAGTGGATCGGCGGCAAGGCCGGCGCTCTGCTCGGCCCGTCCGACAACGCTCCGAAACCGCCGCCCGCTGCGCCGCAACCCGCAGCTCCGGCCGCTGCAACACCCGTTGCCAGTGGCCCGCCCAACTGGACCTTCTCGCCGCAGGTCAGCATCAACGTGGCGGGCAATATCGTTAACCCACAGCAACTGCTGGACGAGTTGATCCCGACCCTGCGTCGCCTGATCGGCGAAGCCCAGCAGGAACGTCAGCGCAATGCGCTGTTCGATACCGTCGTCGTGTAAGGAGGCCGCATGACCTATCTGGAACAGTTCCATGCCGGCCTCGACAAGATCGCCGGCGCCGCCACGGCTGCCCGGCGCGACCTGGGGCAGGTCGCCGAGCCGCTGGACAAGGCCATGCTGCACATCCGCAGTGGCGTCTCCGCGCTCGAGGGCTTGCCCGGCGTGACAGCGGAGGCGGCGGCCAAGCTCAAGCGCGTCACCGACGGCGTCCTGCGCGCCCAGGGCAAGCTGCAGAACGTGGTGAACAAGGCCCAGCGCGAGCAGGAAAAGCTGCAGCAGGACATCGACAAGGCCAAGCGCGTCGCTACCGAGGTGAACGAGCGGGTGAAGAAGCTGGGCGAGGAGGTCAGTCGCGCCGGGCAGGCGGTAAACAAGGTCCTAGGCAGGATCGACCCGCGCCTGGGCGACATCCTGCCGACCTCGGTGCTGGCACCCAAGCTCGATCCCTCCGAGCAGATGTGCAAGGTACCGCAGCACCTGTTGATCATGACGCCGCTGAAGTCGACCGAGCACACCTACTACTTCAACGTCGACACCACCGGCTTCCAACGCCTGACGCGCACCAGCAGCTACGCCTGGAGGGACCAGGCGCGGCTGGGGCGGCGCAGCGCTCAGCAGAGCGTCGGCCTGGGCCCGGAAACCCTCACGCTCAGTGGCGTGGTGATGCCGCTGTTCATCCGCGCCGGCGATACCGCTCAGCGGGTCGGTTGGAACCAGCCGCGCACGCTGCGGGATATCGCGGCGCTGCGCGAACCGGTCCACCTCGGCACGGGCCGTGGCGACGACCTGGGCAACTGGTGCCTGACCAAGATCACGGAGACGCAGGAGGCGCTGTTCGCCAATGGCGTACCGCGTCAGCAAACCCTCGACCTGGAGTTCACCCGCTATGGCGACGACGATAGTCAGAAGCGCTGACGGCGACCTGCTGGACCGCCTGTGCTACCAGCGCTATGGCCACCTCAATGGCTGCGTGGAGGCCGTGCTCGATGCCAACCCTGGACTCGCCGACGAACCGCAACCGCTGCGAGCGGGAGTGATCATCCACTTGCCGGAACTGGCCGCGCCGGCTGAGCAGAGCGTGCGCCTGTGGGAGTGACCACGGTTGATCGCTTCCACAACCAGGCCCCGCTTCGGCGGGGCCTCTTCATTCAGGGGGGCTTATGAAACCAGTCTTTCGCATCAGCGCCGACGGTGCGGACATCACCCCGCTGGTCAGTGACCGGCTGATCGAGCTGCAGCTGACCGACAAACCCGGCCTGGAGTCGGACACCTTCCAGATCACCATCGACGACCGTGACGGCGCGGTGATCCTGCCGCGTCGCGGGGCCGCGCTGGAAGTCTTCCTCGGCTACGACGGTGCTCCGCTCACCCGTATGGGCCGCTATGTGGTGGATACGCTGACCTATGGCGGCATGCCGGACAACCTGGTGATCAAGGGCAAGAGCGGTGACATGCGCGGACAAGGCAAGGCCAGCCGTAGCGGCCACTGGGAGGGTGCGAGCCTGGCGAGCGTGGTGACCGACATCGCGGCGCGCAATGGCTGGCGGGCGGCGTGCAGTGTCGAGACGGTGATCGCGCGTATCGATCAGATCCGCGAGTCGGACTTCAATTTCATCACCCGCCTGGCGCGGTTGTACGACTGCACCGCGAAGCTGGCCAACAACAGCCTGCTGGTGCAGCCGCGTCAGTCCGGCCGCAGCGCCAGTGGCCAAGTGCTGGAGATACCGGTGCTGGGGCGTGGTGATGTCAGCGCCTTCCGTTTCACCCTGGACGATCGCAAGGTGGTGGCGGCGGTGAAGGTGCCTTATCGCGGCGCCGATGGCGGGCAGAAGCAAGTGCGCTTGGCCAACCCGGACGCTCCGTCGAAGGTTGCCGCCGAACATTGTGATCGCCACCCGCAACCGGACGAAGCGGCGGCACGGCGTGTCGCCGCCGCACGGTTGGCCGAATTCAATCGCAACAGCGCTGAAGTGCAGCTGGACTTGCCAGGCCGCGCCGATCTGTTCGCCGAGCTGACTGTTGACCTGCAAGGTTTCAAGGCGGGGCTCGATGGGCGCTACCTGATTGACTCGGTCACCCAGCATTACTCTGCCGCTGGCTGGACCACCACAGTGAAATGCAACGGCGGCGCACAGGGCAAAGGCAAGGCAGGGGAGGGCAGCTGACATGCTCATCGACGAACGCCAACTCCTGTTGATCCTCCCCAACGCCCGCCCCGTCGCGGGCGTTTTTCTGCCCGTGCTGACCGAGGCGATGCGCGACTTCGCCATCGACGCGCCGCCGCGTGCTGCCGCCTTCCTCGCCCAGATCGGCCATGAGAGCGCACAACTGAGCCGTCGCGCGGAGATCCTGACCTACAGCGCTCAACGTCTGGCGACCGTCTGGCCTCGACGTTTTCGCAGCGCCGATGGCTCGCCCACGGCGCTGGCGCGGGAGATCGCCTACCAGCCCGAACGCATTGCGAACGTCGTCTACGCCGGGCGCAACGGCAACGGGGACGAAGCTTCCGGCGATGGCTGGCGCTTTCGCGGGCGTGGGTTGCTGCAGGTGACTGGGCGGAGCAATTACCGGGCGGTCGGCGAGGGGCTCGCGCAACCCTTTGTCGCGCGCCCGCAGTTGCTTGGCGAACCGCGCTGGGCCTGCCGGTCCGCCGCCTGGTGGTGGCAGCGCCACGGCCTGAACGAGTTGGCCGACAGTGGGCGCTTCGAGGAAATCACTCGCACAATCAACGGCGGGTTGAATGGGCTCGAGGAACGCACGCGGTTGTGGCTGCGGGCACAGGAGGTGCTGGGATGAGTCGCATCAGGCTGGCGCTGGGCGTTGCGGGCATTCTGCTCAGCGGCTATGTCGGCGGTTGGCTGATGGCTCGTTTCTATGGTGGGCAACTGGAACGCTTGCGCCTGGAGCAGGTGCGCTGCAGCGATGCCGGAAAGGCGCTGGAAGCGCAGCTGGCGCTGCAGAACGGGCTGATAGATGCGCTGGAACGGGCCGCTCGCCAGCGCGCGGAGTCCGCCGAGCGCGCCCTGGCTCAAGCTCGCGAGCAGGCGGAAAGCCACGAAGCCGCTGCCAGCCGGCTTCTGCTGGAACGCAGCCAGGGCGAGGAGTGCGCCGTGGTGCGTCAGCTGATCGACCGGGAGCTAACGCCATGAAGCTGCCGCTGCTCGCCCTGCTGCTATCTATTGCCGGCTGCACAAGCACCGTGCCCCAGCCGGTGGAAGTTCGTGTTCCCGTCCCGGTACCGTGCCAGACGCCATCCATCGAGCTCCCCCGATTCGCCACCGCCGACCTGCGCCCGGCGGACGATCTGCAAACCAAGGTACGGGCGTTGCTGGCCGAACGTCAGCAGCACCTGGCCTACGAAACCCGCCTGCGCGCCGCGCTCGATGCGTGCCGCTGAACCTTCCTACCTTCGTCGGCAGGGGCGCCGTGCGTATTGCGCTGGCGCCCGGCCTTGGGCTACTGTTCGGCCATTGCTAGGCGAGACCGCAACCGTGATCCACCGCAGCCGCATCATTACCTCCCTCCTCAAGGCATTCGCCCGTTGGCGCTGGCGCGCCTGATTCCTTCTTTCCCGGCATGACGCCGGTCTCTTCTTACGCGTCCATTCCCTCCATCCGCTGGCATAATTGCCAGATTCGCGCAGCCCGCAGGGCCGCATCGGGTGTCGACGATGGCGCGATCCGAAAGCAGTGCAATCATTGAGGTTCGAGCAGACATGCTGCTGATGATCGATAACTACGATTCCTTCACCTACAACCTGGTGCAGTACTTCGCCGAGTTGAAGGCCGACATCCACGTCATTCGCAATGACGAACTGAGCGTCGACGAGATCGCCGCGCTCAACCCCGAACGCATCGTCCTGTCCCCCGGCCCGTGCACGCCGAACGAGGCGGGCGTGTCCCTGGAAGTCATCGAACGCTTCGCCGGCAAGCTGCCGCTGCTGGGCGTGTGCCTGGGCCACCAGTCCATCGGCCAGGCCTTCGGCGGTGATGTGGTGCGCGCCCGCCAGGTCATGCACGGCAAGGTCAGCCCGGTGTTCCACAAGGACCAGGGCGTGTTCGCCGGCCTGAACAACCCGCTGACCCAGACCCGCTACCACTCGCTGGTGGTCAAGCGCGAGACGCTGCCCGACTGCCTGGAGATCACCGCCTGGACGGCGCTGGAAGACGGCTCGGTCGACGAGATCATGGGCCTGCGCCACAAGACGCTGAATGTCGAGGGCGTGCAGTTCCACCCTGAGTCGATCCTTTCCGAACAGGGCCACGAAATGCTGGCCAACTTCCTCAAGCAGACCGGCGGGGTGCGCGCATGAATATCAAGGAAGCCCTCAACCGCGTGGTCAACCAGCTGGACCTGACCACCGAGGAAATGCAGGACGTCATGCGCGAGATCATGACCGGGCAGTGCACCGACGCGCAGATTGGCGCCTTCCTCATGGGCATGCGCATGAAGAGCGAGACCATCGACGAGATCGTCGGCGCCGTGGCCGTGATGCGCGAGCTGGCCGACCAGGTCGAGCTGGACAGCTTGAAGCACGTGGTCGACGTGGTCGGCACCGGCGGCGACGGCGCGAACATCTTCAACGTGTCCTCGGCGGCGGCCTTCGTGGTCGCCGCAGCGGGCGGCAAGGTCGCCAAGCACGGTAACCGTGCGGTCTCCGGCAAGAGCGGCAGCGCCGACCTGCTGGAGGCCGCCGGCATCTATCTGGACCTAAAACCGGTCCAGGTGAAGCGCTGCATCGAGACCGTCGGCGTCGGCTTCATGTTCGCCCAGGTCCACCACAAGGCCATGAAGCATGCCGCCGGCCCGCGCCGCGAGCTGGGCCTGCGTACCCTGTTCAACATGCTCGGCCCGCTGACCAACCCGGCGGGCGTGAAGCACCAGGTGGTCGGCGTGTTCAGCCAGGCGCTGTGCCGCCCGCTGGCCGAAGTGCTCAAGCGCCTGGGCAGCGAGCACATCCTGGTGGTGCATTCCCGCGATGGCCTGGACGAATTCAGCCTGGCCGCGCCGACCCACGTTGCCGAACTGAAGGACGGCGTGGTCACCGAATACGAAGTGCAGCCCGAAGACTTCGGCATCAAGAGTCAGAGCTTGATCGGCCTGACTGTGGACAGCCCGCAGCAATCCCTGGAGCTGATCCGCGATGCCCTCGGTCGTCGCAAGACCGAGGCCGGGCAGAAAGCTGCCGAACTGATCGTGCTCAACGCTGGTGCCGCGCTCTACGCCGCAGACCTGGCCACCAGCCTGCACGAAGGCATGCAATTGGCCCACGACGCCCTGCACACGGGGTTGGCGCGGGAAAAAATGGAAGAGCTGGCGGCCTTCACCGCCGTTTACCGAGAGGAGAACGCACAGTGAGTGTGCCGACGGTTCTGCAGAAGATCCTGGCCCGCAAGGCCGAAGAAGTCGCCGAACGCCGCACCCGCGTGAGCATCGCCGAGCTGGAGCAGCTGGCGCGAGCCGCGGAAGCACCGCGCGGTTTCGCCAATGCCCTGCTGGAGCGCGCCAAGCGCCGTGAGCCGGCGGTCATCGCCGAGGTGAAGAAGGCTTCGCCGAGCAAGGGCATCATTCGTGAGAACTTCGACCCTGCCGATATCGCCCGAAGCTACGAAGAGGGTGGCGCTACCTGCCTTTCGGTGTTGACCGATATCGACTTCTTCCTCGGCAGCGACGCTTACCTCAAGGAAGCCCGAGCGGCCTGCAAGCTGCCGGTGATTCGCAAGGACTTCATGATCGACCCGTACCAGGTGGTGGAAGCCCGTGCCATTGGCGCCGACTGCATCCTGCTGATCGTCTCGGCGCTGGATGACGTGCGCATGGCCGAGCTGGCCTCGGTGGCCAAGGACGTCGGCCTCGACGTGCTGGTGGAAGTGCACGACGCGCTTGAGCTGGAGCGTGCGCTGAAAACCCTGGACACCCCGCTGGTCGGCATCAACAACCGCAACCTGCACACCTTCGAGGTGAGCCTGGAGACCACCCTGGACCTGCTGCCGGAAATCCCGCGCGAGCGCATGGTGATCACCGAGAGCGGCATCCTCAACCGCGCTGATGTCGAACTGATGGAGGTCAGCGACGTGTTCGGCTTCCTGGTGGGCGAGGCCTTCATGCGTGCCGAGGAGCCGGGTACCGAGCTCAAGCGCCTGTTCTTCCCCGAATACAGCAAGGTCAAGCTGGGTTCCGACCCGGATTGATCGTTCCTGCGAACAACAAAAAAGCCGGCGATTGCCGGCTTTTTTGTTTCTGGAGTGTCTTCAGCGGGTGCCGAAGACCACCATGGTCTTGCCCTTCACGTGCACCAGACCCTGTTCTTCCAGGCTCTTGAGCACGCGGCCGACCATTTCGCGGGAGCAGCCGACGATGCGGCCGATCTCCTGGCGGGTGATCTTGATCTGCATCCCGTCCGGGTGGGTCATGGCGTCTGGCTGCTGGCACAGGTCCAGCAGGGTGCGGGCGACACGGCCGGTCACGTCGAGGAAGGCCAGGTCGCCGACCTTGCGGGTGGTCTTGCGCAGGCGATCGGCCATCTGGCTGCCGAGAGTGAAGAGAATCTCCGGATCCTGCTGGCTCAGTTCGCGGAACTTGGTGTAGCTGATCTCGGCAACTTCGCATTCGGTCTTGGCGCGGACCCAGGCGCTGCGCTCCTGGTTGCTGCTGCCTTCCTTCTCGAAGAGCCCCATCTCTCCGAAGAAGTCGCCGGTATTGAGATAGCCGATGATCATCTCGCGGCCATCATCGTCCTCGATCAGTACGGTCACCGAGCCCTTGATGATGAAGAACAGGCTCTCGCAGCGGTCGCCGGCGTAGATGATGGTGCTCTTGGCGGTGAAGCGGCGGCGGTGGCAGTGCGCGAGCAACTTGTCGAGGTTCTTGATTTTGGGTGTAAGGGTAATAGCTACCATGCCCGAGTCCCGGAAAGTAAAAGAGTGGCCTTTGCACAACAGGCGTCTAATGATTTTTTATTCAGTATGAGTGGCGCCGCATGTCCCTGGCTGGATCCCCCTCGATCCCCAGGGCGGCAAGATTGCCCCTTGGTGCAATGACTTGCCTGTAGGTAATTGGGCAAGAGATTAACAGACGACGTGTTACCAACAATGAGAAAACCGGAACATTCGTCGGGGCAATTTCCGAGAGTGTGCCAGTAAAATGGCGCCAGCTTAAGCAATAAATGACAGTGATCCTCGCTGAATTGCGACACAGCTAACAGCCGGCGGCTCCACTGGGCGGTCGAAAGGGCTGTGATAAGCTGGCGCCCCTTTTTTCGGCGGAGTTCTTCTCAATGAAAGCGCGAATCCAGTGGGCTGGCGAAGCGATGTTTCTCGGTGAGTCCGGCAGTGGCCACGTGGTGGTGATGGATGGCCCGCCGGATGCCGGTGGCCGCAACCTGGGCGTGCGCCCGATGGAGATGCTCCTGCTGGGCCTGGGTGGCTGCACCAACTTCGACGTGGTGAGCATCCTGAAGAAGGGACGCCAGCCGGTGGAAAGCTGCGAAGCCTTCCTCGAAGCCGAGCGCGCCACCGAAGACCCCAAGGTGTTCACCAAGATCCACGTGCACTTCGTGGTCAAGGGCCGTGGTCTGAAGGAAGCGCAGGTCAAGCGTGCGGTCGAGCTGTCGGCCGAGAAGTACTGCTCCGCATCGATCATGCTGGGCCGCGCCGGCGTCGAGATCACCCACGACTACGAGATCGTCGAGCTGGGCTGACAGCCAGGTTCATCCTTTCATCATCAAGGGTGCGCAAACTGTGGCAGAGGTCGCCTGACCTCTGCATAATGCGCCACCTTTTTTCAGGGCCCTCCGGCTCGAAACCAAGCAACCACAATCGCCATCGCGAAGAGGTGTAAACCGTCCTACGCAGGTGCGCCGTACGCATCTGACGGGCATGCTCAACCACGCGGCAGAGCCGCATTGAAGAGAGTTCCCACGGTGAAAAGCAAACTCAAGCTCCACGGGTTCAACAACCTGACGAAGACCTTGAGCTTCAACATCTATGACATCTGCTATGCCGAGACGCCTGAAGACCAGCAGGCCTACGTGCAGTACATCGACGAAGAGTACGATGCCGAGCGTCTCACGCAGATCCTCACCGATGTTGTCGACATCATTGGCGCAAACATCCTGAACATCGCCCGTCAGGACTACGATCCGCAAGGCGCCAGCGTGACCATCCTGATCTCCGAGCAGCCGGTCACCCCGACCGACAGCCAGATCGAGGAATCCCCGGGGCCGCTACCGGAAACTATCCTGGCGCACCTCGACAAGAGCCATATCACCGTGCACACCTATCCGGAGATCCATCCGGTGGAAGGCATCGCGACCTTCCGGGTGGACATCGATGTGTCGACCTGCGGCGTCATCTCGCCGCTCAAGGCGCTCAACTACCTGATCCACCAGTTCGATTCGGACATCGTCACCGTGGATTATCGTGTGCGCGGTTTCACCCGTGACGTGGAAGGCAAGAAGCACTTCATCGACCACGAGATCAACTCGATCCAGAACTATCTCTCCGACGACACGTACGAGGCCTATCAGATGACCGACGTGAACGTGTACCAGGAGAACATGTTCCACACCAAGATGTTGCTCAAGGAGTTCGACCTGGACAATTACCTGTTCGGCGATGCGACCAGCAACCTGTCGCTCGAGCAGCGCAAGCAGGTGGAGGAGCGTGTGCGTCACGAGATGCTGGAAATATTCTACGCGCGCAACATGCCGCGCTGATCGAGCTACTGCGCTGGGAGATACGGCGTTGAAAAGCCGGGCCGAAATGCTCATTTGCTGCAGCAAACTCCGCTTTCATCCCGACTTTTCGCCTTGTCTCTCCTGCGCTCGTAACGCTCGATAGTAGAAACGAAAAAGGGGCACCCACCGGGTGCCCCTTTTTGTTTCCGGCCGGCTCAGATCCGGTAGGTTGACTTGGTCATCACCTTCGACAGCAGGGTCATGCCGAACTTCACCGGCGCGGGGAAGCGCAGGCCGCCGGCCTCGATGGCGCTGGTGGCGTGGTGCTGCTCGTCGGTGCGCATCTGTTCGAGGATGGCGCGGGACTTCTGGTCCTCGGCGGGAAGCTCGGTCAGGTGCTCGTCGAGGTGCTTGCACACCTGATCCTCGGTGGCGGCGACGAAACCGAGGCTGACGCGGTCGCTGATCAGGCCGGCGGCCGCGCCGACGCCGAACGAGAGGCCATAGAACAGCGGATTCAGCAGGCTCGGTCGGCTGCCCAGTTCGCGGATGCGCTGTTCGCACCAGGCCAGGTGGTCGACTTCCTCGTCGGCGGCGACTTCCATGGCTTTACGTACGTGCGGCAGCTTGGCGGTCAGCGCCTGGCCCTGGTAGAGCGCCTGGGCACAGACTTCACCGGTGTGGTTGATGCGCATCAGACCGGCGACATGACGGGCATCGGTTTCGCTGAGCTCGGCGTCGGGCTGGACGATGGCCGGCGACGGGCGCCCCGGGTGGCCGCTGAACGGCAGCAGGGTGCGCAAGGCGGCATCGGCTTGCAGCAGGAAGCGGTCGGCGGGGGAGTAGTGACGGTCGGCGGACATGGCGCACCTCCGGAAAGAACATTCGCCCGGCAGTTTACCGGATGGCGGATGACAGGTCTTGCCGTGGTGCGCGCAAAGAGTCCCCAGGTTACCTGTCAGCCCGGCGGCCAGTGCATCTGGCGCTGGCCGAGCACGTGCATGTGGATGTGGTGCACGGTCTGCCCACCCAGGTCGTTGCAGTTCATCACCACGCGGAAGCCTTCGTCGCAGCCCAGCTCCCTCGCCAGGCGCTGGGCGGTGAAGAGGATATGCCCGGCCAATGGCTTGTCTGCTTCCTGCAGGTCGTGAAGGGTAGCAATGTGCTTCTTCGGCACCACCAGGAAGTGCACCGGTGCCTGTGGGCCGATGTCGTGGAAGGCGATCACCTGGTCATCTTCATAGAGCTTGCGCGCGGGAATTTCCCCGGCGACGATCTTGCAGAACAAACAGTCCACGGACGTTCCTCCGATCTGGTTGGCTGGAACAGGAGTTTAGCGGCCGTGACCCGCACCGCCCAGGTTCGCGGCGGTATTCGCAAGGAGCCAGCGTGCAGAACGATATCCATGACCTGGGTCTGGTACTCGATTCCAGGGTCAAGCTGATCGTGATCGAGTCCTGGGACGAGCCCCGGGTGTTGGAAACCCTGACCGGCCTTGCCGTGCGCCGCGGGCTCGACCTGCGGCTATGGTCGGCGACCGAGGGCTTGCAGCGCCTGGGCTTCGGCGGCGAGCCGCAGGGCGCGGGCGACAGCCGCGAGGCGGAAACCGCGCTGCAACTGATCAAGGCCGACCCGCAGCCAACGCTCTACGTACTCTGCGACCTGCATCCCTACCTCAATGACAACCCCCGTGCGGTTCGCCTGCTCAAGGAAATCGCCATGGCCGAGGGCACGTTCAAGCCCACGGTGATCCTGGTGTCCCATGCGCTGAAGCTGCCGGCGGAGGTCCAGCGTTTCGCCGCGCGCTTCGCCCTGTCGCTGCCTTCGGAGGACGAACTGGTTGGCATCGTCCGCGAAGAAGCCACGCGCTGGAGCGAGCGCAACAGCGGGGAGCGCGTGCGAACGGACAACCGTACCCTGCGTCAGGTGGTGAAGAACCTGCGTGGCCTGACCCACGGCGAGGCCCGCTCGCTGGCGCGCGGGGTGATCTGCAATGACGGTGCGATCACCCAGGAAGACCTGCCGGAACTCAATCGCACCAAGTTCGAGCTGCTCAACCTCGACGGTGTGCTCAGCTTCGAGCACGACACCGCGCGCTTTGCCGAAGTTGGCGGGCTGGCGAACCTCAAACGTTGGCTCGGCGAGCGGCAGAGCGCCTTCACCGAGGGTAAGGAGAAGGACCTGCCCAAGGGTGTGCTGCTGGTCGGTGTGCAGGGTGGCGGCAAGAGCCTCGCGGCCAAGGCTGTCGCCGGACTCTGGGGCCTGCCGCTACTGCGGTTGGACTTCGGCAGCCTGTACAACAAGTACTTCGGCGAGACCGAGCGCAACCTGCGCGAGGCGCTGCGTCTGGCCGACAGCATGGCGCCCTGCGTGCTCTGGGCGGACGAGATCGAGAAGGGCGTGGCCACCGGCGATCAGGACAATGGCGTCAGCCAGCGCGTGCTCGGCACCCTGCTGACCTGGATGGCGGAACGCAAGGCGCCGGTGTTCATGGTCGCCACTGCCAATGCCATCGACCGTCTGCCACCGGAACTGGTGCGCAAGGGGCGCTTCGATGAACTGTTTTTCGTCGACCTGCCGGAGCGCGAGGTGCGCATGGATATCTTCCGCATCCACCTGGCGCGCCGCGAGCTTGATGTGGTGCAGTTCGAGCTGGGCGCGCTTGCCGATGCCGCCGAGGGTTTTTCCGGCGCGGAGATCGAGCAGGCCGTGGTCGGCACCTTCTATGCTGCGCAGGCGCGGCAGAAATCGGTGGATCAATCGCTGCTGCTGGAGGAAATCCGGCGGACGGCGCCGCTGTCGGTGGTGATGGCCGAGGAACTGGCCCAACTGCGGGAGTGGGCCGACGGCCGCACGGTGCGGGCCGACTGAATACGGCTCAGCTGGCCAACGCCATGCGGTTGAGGCGGCCGGCCAGCTTGCGCAGCGCCCAGCGTGGCAGCAGGCGTACGGCGAAGGCCATCAGACGGTTGCGCCAGCCAGGGATGATGATCGCCGGCGCTCGGCGCAGCGCCCTGACGGTGCGGAAGGCGACCTCTTCGGGTGACATCATCAGCTTGCCGCCATCGAACCGGGAGGTCTGCAGCTCCGCATGGCGGAAGAAGGCGGTGCGGGTCGGTCCGGGGCACAGCACGGAAACCTTGATGCCGCGTCCCCGCAGCTCCTCGCGCAGCCCTTCGGAGAAGTGCAGCACGAAGGCCTTGCTGGCGTAGTAGCTGCTCATCCACGGGCCTGGCATCAGGCCGACCACCGACGCGACATTGAGAATCTGCCCGCCGCCGCTGCGCTCCATCATCGCGCCGATGCCATGGCACAGGCGCGCGACCGCGAGGACGTTGAGCTCCAGCAGTTCCTGCTCGCTGGACCAGTCATGGTCGAGGAAGGAACCTGAGGTGCCGATACCGGCGTTGTTCACCAGCAGCTCGATCTGCCGGCCGCTTTGCTCCAGCTCATGGAGCAGACCGGAAATCTGCAGCGGCTCGGAGAGATCGCAGACGCGGAACAGCACCTCGACGCCGAAGCGCTGCGACAGCTCGCAGGCGATGCTGTCCAGCGCATCGCGCTGGCGGGCCACCAGGATCAGTGCCTGGCCGCGCCGCGCGAGGGCTTCGGCCAGCGCCAGGCCGATGCCGCTGGAGGCGCCGGTGATGAGGGCAAAACGAGGCATTCAAAGGTCTCTGTGGCGGGGTGGCGTTCGACCACGCCCGCCACGGGTTGTTGCATTACTGGTCGGTGCTGCCGGCGTCGTCGGAGTCGGCGCCTTCGGTGTCGCCGCTGTTGAATTCCTCAGACGGATCGGCCGATGCGGCGGCATCCGGCTCGCCCTGTTGGTACTGGGCTGCGTTGGCGCGCTCGACGTACTGCTCGTAACTGGGAATCGCGACGGCGGCAAGGATACCGACTACCACCGGAACGATCACCATGCTCCAGGCCAGAGCCACCACGCCACGGCTGTTGGGCGGCGGCGGCGGGCCGTAGCGGTTGGCGCCGTCGTTGCCGGGGATCAGCATCATCAGCAGGGGGAACACGCTGCCCACCACAGGGACGATGTTGAGCAACATCAGCCATCCCGACCAGCCAATATCATGCAGGCGCTGGATACCCATCATGACGCCGACGATCGCATAGGCGATGAACACCACCGCCGCCAGCAGCATGCCCAGCGTCTGGGAGATCGCGAAGGCGCCGGCCACCAGCAGGAAGATCGGGATGGCGACCAGGAACAGCGCCATGCTCCAGCCCAGGTAGCGGACCCGGCCGATACGGCCTTCGCTGGTGAAGGGCTGGAGTTCGCCGAATTCCGGCAACTCGTCACCCACATGGGCCTGTGGCGGCGCATAGGGGGAGGCGGTCGATGTCGCTGCGCCGGGCGTCGCCAGGCTGGCGTTCATCTCGGCCTGACGGGCGAGATAGCGCTCGATGATGATGCCGCAAGCGCTGCAGTCGCTGGCCTTGAGTTGTACATGCCCACACTTGGGGCAGGTCATCTGGTCGTCGCGGATCGTTTCGGCGGGGGCGCGGCTGACCAGTGTCGCTTCGCTGGGATGGTCGTCGGTTTCGACCAGGCTCAAGCCGCCTGCCTGCTCCTCGGCTTCCTTGCGGGCGTTGGCGCCCGCGCCGTGCAGGGCGCGGAGGTATTTGTCGGCCTCGTCGTCGGAAAGGTCGCGCTTGAGCACCACCGGCTTGCCGCTGAACAGCGCGTCGATCTTCGACGTGTCGCTCTTGAACAGGCGGGCGAGATTTTCCTTGGCGGTTTCCAGCGGCGTCTGCGGCATCAGCGTGCCGTCGAACACGATCTTGAAGCGGGCTTGGTCCATTGGGGCATCCTTGTCAGCGGGCTGTGGTGAGATCGATACAGCGTAATCGTGCCTTTTGGGGGCAACAAGCTGCCCCGCTATACATATCGGCAAGTGGTGGCGCTGGTCAGACCAGCAGTTGGCCGGGCAGCGTCGTGCTGCGGCTCAAGGCCTGGCGGTACTCGTTGTCGAGCCGGGCGATGAGTTCCTCCACCGACGGCAGGTCATGGATGTTGCCGACCCCCTGGCCGGCCGACCAGACGGTCTTCCAGGCCTTGGCCTCGTCGCTTACCGGCTTGAGCTTCTCGCCATAGTTGATGTCGGCCTTGTCGGTCAGGCGTTTCATGTCGAAGCCGGCGGCCTCCAGGCTCTGGCGCATGAAGCTGGCCGGTACGCCGGACACCGCCGGCGTATGGATGATGTCGGCGGCGCGGGCTTCGAGGAGCATCCGCTTGTAGTCGGTGGAGGCGTTGCTCTCGCGGGTGGCGATGAAGCGGGTGCCGAGGTAGGCGAGGTCGGCGCCGAGGACCTGCGCGGCGAGAATCTCGTGGCCGTGGTTGATACAGCCGGCCAGCAGCAGGGTCTTGTCGAAGAACTGGCGGATCTCCGCGATCAGCGCGAAGGGGCTCCAGGTGCCGGCATGGCCGCCGGCGCCGGCGGCGACCGCGATCAGTCCATCGACTCCGGCTTCCGCGGCCTTTTCGGCGTGGCGGCGGGTGGTGACGTCATGGAAGACCAGTCCGCCATAGCTGTGCACGGCATCCACCACCTCGCGCACCGCGCCCAGGCTGGTGATGACGATAGGGACGCGATGCTCCACGCACAGCGCCAGGTCCGCCTGCAGACGCGGGTTGCTGTGGTGGACGATGAGGTTCACCGCGTAGGGCGCCGCCTTGGGATCGGCGGCCAGGCCCGCCTCGATTTCCTCCAGCCAGGCCTTGAAGCCGCTGCTTTCGCGCTGGTTCAGCGCCGGGAAACTGCCGACGATGCCGCCCTTGCAGCAGGCCAGTACCAGTTGCGGGGTGGACACCAGGAACATCGGTGCCGCCACCAGGGGAACGCGCAGGCGACGGTCGAGCAGGGCAGGCAGGGACATGGCAGTCTCCTCGGACGGCAGAGTCAGAAGGGTTTGATCACCACCAGGATGACGATGGCAAGCAGGAACAGTACCGGTACCTCGTTGAACCAACGGTAGAACACGTGGCTGCGGCCGTTCTCGCCGCGGGCGAAGCGCTTGAGCATGGCGCCGCAGGCGTGGTGATAGCCGATCAGCAGGACCACCAGGGTGAGCTTGGCGTGCAGCCAGCCCTGGCTCAGCCAGGCCGGGTTCAGGTAGAGCATCCAGGCGCCCAGGAGGATGGTGAGGATCATCGAGGGGCCCATGATGCCGCGGTACAGCTTGCGCTCCATCACGCAGAAGCGCTCCCGGCTGGCGGCATCCTCGCTCATGGCGTGGTAGACGAACAGGCGCGGCAGGTAGAACAGGCCGGCGAACCAGCAGACCACGGCAATGATGTGAAAGGCTTTGAGCCACAGGTACAGCATCGGGACTTCCTCGGATCGGTGATGAGCCGATAGTAGTGGCGCGGTGCAATGGCGTCATCCCTGGTTCTATTACACTAGGGACGTCATCGACCTTTCCATGCGTGGCGCGTTGCCGCGTATGCCGCTCGGCATCCGGCAGATGCCCGACTCGTGCCCATGTCCGATTCCACGCAGCCCCAGAGCACCTCCGAGTCGATTGCCCAGGCTTCGCCGCAGCAGGCGCCGAAGCGCTCATGGCTGCGGCATCCCTTGCTACGACGCTGGCGACGGACTCTGGCTTTCTGGGTGGGGGCCTTGCTGGTGGGGTTGGTGGCGCTGGTCTTCGCGCATCTGGCGGACCTCGCCAGTGCGACGTTTCGCGGTGTGGTCGCGCACAGCCAGTGGTGGCCGTGGCTGGTCTGTCCGCTGGGTTTCGCCGGATTGGTCTGGCTGACCCAGGGGGCGCTGAAAAATACCCGTGGCAGCGGCATTCCGCAGGTCATCGTGGCCCTGGAACAGCGCAGCAGCCGGACCCGCAATGCCCTGCTGTCGTTGCCGATCGCCGTGGGCAAACTGTTCCTCACCCTGTTGGCACTGCTGGTAGGTGCCTCGGCCGGGCGCGAGGGGCCTACGGTGCACATCGGCGCCGCGCTGATGTATTCCCTCGGCAGACGGCTCGGTCTCTATGGCAAGCGTACGGTTTCCGGGCTGATCATCGCCGGTGGCGCGGCAGGCATCGCGGCGGCTTTCAATACGCCGTTGGGCGGTGTGGTGTTCGCCATCGAGGAGATGAGCCGCAGCTTCGAGCAGCGCTTCAGCGGCCTGGTGCTGACTGCGGTCCTGCTTGGCGGCATGGTTACGCTCGGCCTGATGGGCAGCTACAGCTATTTCGGTCGGCTATCCGAGAGCATGCCGTTGGGGCCCGCCTGGATTGCCGTGGTGGCCTGCGGTGTTCTGGGCGGGCTGCTCGGCGCTCTGTACTGTCGCTTGGTCCTGCCTGCCCAGCAGGGACCCCTGAGCTTCATCAGCCGCTGGCGCGGGCGCTGGCCGCTCCGTTTCGCTTTCGTTTGCGGTCTGCTGCTGGCGCTCCTGGGCCTGCTGTCGGGGCAGCACGTGTTCGGCACCGGCTACGCCGAGACCCGCTCCATTCTGGATGGCCAGCCGGTGGTGGGGCATGACTTCCTGCTGTGGAAGTTCACCGCCAACGTGGTGTCCTTCATTGCGGGGATTCCCGGTGGCTTGTTCTCGCCTTCGCTCACCGTTGGTGCCAGCCTTGCCCCCTGGCTTACGCCATTGATTCCCGGCGCGAGCCTGTCGGCGGTGGGGCTGCTGGGAATGTCCGCGTACCTTGCCGGTGTGACGCGCACGCCCCTGACCGCCACAGTCATCACGGTGGAAATGTCCCACAGCCCGGACATGCTGATTCCAATCCTCGCTGCGACCCTCCTGGCCAGCGGCATTTCCGGTCGGTTTACCCCGTTGCCCATTTACCACGCACTCGCCCGTCAGATGCAGGAAACCCTGGCCCCGACCAAAGGGTCTGCCTCCTAGGCACATTCGCTCTGTTCAGCGGGGGCAGCGGCTCATATCATGACTGCCCCTGAATTTGGCCCCATAGGTGGAGTGACAGGTAGATGATCAAGGTCGGTATCGTAGGTGGTACGGGTTATACGGGCGTGGAACTGCTGCGCCTGCTGGCACAGCATCCCCAGGCGCACGTCGAGGTGATTACCTCGCGTTCCGAGGAGGGCGTGAAAGTCGCCGATATGTACCCGAACCTGCGAGGCCACTATGACGGCCTGGCGTTCAGCGTGCCGGACGTGAAGCGCCTGGGCGAGTGTGACGTGGTGTTCTTCGCCACGCCTCATGGCGTCGCTCATGCCCTGGCCGGCGAGCTGCTGGCCACCGGCACCCGGGTGATCGACCTGTCCGCGGACTTCCGCCTGCAGGACGCCGAAGAGTGGGCCAAGTGGTACGGCCAGCCTCATGGCGCGCCCGAACTGCTGCCCGAAGCCGTCTACGGCCTGCCGGAAGTGAATCGCGAGGCCATCAAGTCAGCGCGCCTGATCGCCGTGCCCGGCTGCTATCCGACCGCCACCCAGCTCGGTTTCATCCCGCTGCTGGAAAACGGTCTGGCCGATGCCAGCCAGCTGATCGCCGACTGCAAGTCCGGCGTCAGTGGCGCCGGCCGTGGCGCCAAGGTCGGCTCGCTGTTCTGCGAGGCCGGCGAGAGCATGATGGCCTACTCGGTCAAGGGCCACCGTCACCTGCCGGAGATCAGCCAGGGCCTGCGTCGTGCAGCGAAAGGCGATGTCGGCCTGACCTTCGTACCGCACCTGACCCCGATGATCCGTGGTATCCACGCGACCCTGTATGCCCGCGTCGCCGACCGTGGCGTGGACCTGCAGAAGCTCTATGAAGAGCGCTACGCCAACGAGCCGTTCGTCGACGTGATGCCGGCCGGCAGCCATCCGGAAACCCGCAGCGTGCGCGGCGCCAACGTTTGCCGCATCGCCGTGCACCGTCCGCAGGGTGGCGACCTGGTGGTGATCCTGTCGGTGATCGACAACCTGGTGAAGGGCGCATCCGGCCAGGCGATCCAGAACATGAACATCCTGTTCGGCCTGGACGAGCACATGGGCCTGTCCAACGTCGCGCTGCTGCCGTAAGGACGGATTGCCCCGGAAAGCAGCCGATTGATCTGGACCAAAGGATGAGTTGGATTAGTTGACCGTTTTTCTGGGGTAAGCGGATAATAGCCCGCAATGTTGTAACGTACGGCCTCGGCCGGGAGAGTTGTCACCATGACCATCGAAACCTTCACCCCCACCCCGCTGGTGTTTTCCCACGGCGCTGCAAACAAGGTGAAGAACCTGATCGACGAAGAAGGCAATCCGCGTCTGAAGCTGCGGGTGTTCGTCACGGGCGGTGGCTGCTCGGGCTTCCAGTACGGGTTCACCTTCGATGAGGACACCGCGGACGACGACACCATCGTCGAGCGCGACGGCGTCAGCCTCGTGGTCGATCCGATGAGCTTCCAGTACCTCGCCGGTGCGGAAGTGGACTACCAGGAAGGCCTCGAAGGTTCGCGGTTCGTTATCAAGAACCCGAACGCAGCGACCACCTGTGGCTGCGGCCAGTCCTTCTCGATCTGATGCCGTAGTAATGAAAACGCCGCGCAATAGCGCGGCGTTTTTGTTTGTGCAGTCGGTTCAGGCAGGGTAGAGCGCGCCTAGAATGCGAGGCCCCCGGGCGGCGGTGACCTCCGGGCAGTTGCCGGGCAGGCGCTCGAGGAATCGATGGGCCAGCCAGGCGAAGGCCATGGCTTCCATCCACTCCGGCGGCACGCCGCGGTCGATGCTGCTGATCACGTCTGCGCCAGGCATATGCGCGGCCAGGCGTTGCATAAGGGTGGTGTTGAACGCTCCACCACCACAGACCACCACTTCCTCGCAGCCCGGCTGCGCATCCAGAAGCGCGGCAGCAATGCTGTGTGCCGTCAGCTCCAGCAGGGTCGCCTGCACATCTTCGGCTTTTACCGGGCCGTGATTGGCCAGCAGCGATGTCAGCCAGTTCAGGTTGAAGCGTTCGCGGCCGGTGCTCTTCGGGCCCTTCGCGGCAAAGAAGTCGTCCGCCAGCATCACCCGTAGCAGAGACTGGTCGATACTGCCGCTGGCTGCCCACGCGCCATCACGATCGTAGGCTTCGCCGCGTTGTTCCTGAATCCAGGCATCCAGCAGCACATTGCCCGGGCCGCAGTCGAACCCACGGACGGGCTTGCCGGGGCTGAGCAGGGAGACGTTGCTGAAGCCGCCGACATTGAGGATCGCGCACTCGCGGCTGTCGCTGCCGAACAAGGCCTGGTGGAAGGCCGGGACCAAGGGCGCACCCTGGCCGCCGGCAGCGACATCGCGACGACGGAAGTCAGCCACCACATCGATACCGGTCAGCTCGGCGAGCAGTGCCGGATTGCCGATCTGTACGGTGAAGCCCAGATGCGGCTCGTGGCGAATGGTCTGGCCGTGGCTGCCGATGGCGCGAATCGCACTGGCATCCAGCGTTTCGCGGGCCAGGAGTTCGTTGATGCCTTGGGCCGCCAGGCGAACCCAGTTGTTTTCCGCGAGGGCGGAGCGGGCGACTTCGTCAGGGCCGGAGGAGCAGAGCGACAGGAGGTCGGCGCGAAGAGCTGGCGGCATGGGGAGGTAATGGGACGCGAGCAGCGTGGTCTGCTCGCCTTGCTCGATCAGGGCGATGTCCAGTCCGTCGAGACTGGTGCCGGACATCACCCCAAGATAGAGCGGCATGGCTCAGCGCTTGTTCAGGGCCAGGAAGGTTGCCTTCTCCTGGTCCATGCGAGCGATCAGCGGTTGGGTCTGAGCGAGGAAGCGCTTGCGTTCCGGACCACTCAGCGGGTCGGCCGTCGGCAGTTTGGCGCTCAGCGGATCGACGTGCTGGCCGTTGACCTGGAACTCGTAATGCAGGTGCGGGCCGGTGGCCAGGCCGGTCATGCCAACGTAACCGATGATCTGGCCCTGCTTCACCGCTACACCGGAGCGGATGCCCTTGGCGAAGCGGCTCATGTGGCCGTACACGGTGCGATAGCGCTGGCCGTGCTGGATCACGACGGCGTTGCCGTAACCGCCCTTGCGGCCGGCTTCGAGGATCTTGCCGTCGCCGGTAGCCTTGATCGGCGTGCCGATGGGCGCCGCGTAGTCCACGCCCTTGTGTGCACGAATCTTGTTCAGGATGGGGTGGAAACGCCCGATCGAGAAGCGCGAACTGATGCGGGCGAAGTCCACCGGAGTTCGGATGAACGCCTTGCGCATGCTGCTGCCGTCGGCGCGCAGGTAGCTGGTGTTGCCCTGCTTGGTGGTGTAGCGCACCGCGGTGTATTCCTTGCCGCGGTTGACGAAGCGGACAGCGAGGATGCTTCCGGTGTTGACCTGCTTACCGTTCACCTGCTGGGATTCGTAGATCACATCGAACTCGTCGCCTTCGCGAATATCCTGGGCGAAGTCGATGTCGTAGCCGAGGATGTTGGCCATCGACATGATCAGGTCGTGGGACAGGCCTGCGTTCTTGCCGGCGGCGAACAGCGAACTGTCGATGCGGCCGTGGGCGTAGTTGGCGTGCACCGACGGTTTGACCAGGTCGCGCTTGAAGTCATACCCCTTGGCGGACTTGCTCAGGCTGATGGTCTCCATGTCGCTGCGCTTGACCTTCAGGCCCTGCAGGTCGCCCTTGGCGTCAATGAGGAAATCCACGTCCTGGCCGACATCGAGACGAGTGAACTGCTTGGCGTCCTTGTTGGCGGCAAGCATGTCGTGCACGACGTTCGCCGGCAGGCCGGCCTTCGCGAACACGTTGGAAAGAGTGTCGCCCTTGCCCACGGTCACGCTCTTCCACGCAGGCTCTGCGGGGGCGGAGGGGGAGGCTTGTTTACTCGAGTCGGCGAGATCGTTCTTCTTTTCCGCGTCTTTTCCGGCGCTGTTCTGGTTATCGGACGAACCTTCTATCTGTGCAAAGGGAGAAGAGCCGTCGTCTTCCGTGACCGGGTTGGGTCGAAGATCGTCTTTTTCCTGAATGATGCGGTCTGTGCCGCTCTCCAGCTCCAGATTGAGCGTGGTCTTCTTCGCCTCGACCTCGGCCGAGGGGAACACCAGCAGAGCCAGGCTGAGGAGCGCTGCTACACCGCTTGCGGCCAGTAGATGGCTCTTCGGGTAGTACGGCGCTTTCTGATCGGATTGCGTCATGGCGTGAGTGGTGTTTTGGGAATGTGAAATAACTGCCTAAAATATAACCAAATTCCTTCAGAGGCAACCCTGCTGACGGGCTTCTGACGTCCTGTCCTCTGGCGCCGGGCAAAACTTGTTTTTAGTGCCTGTTCTTGTATCGTTGGTTCCCTTTCGCAATTCGCAACGTACAGGAAACTGCAATGAAGTCGGTCGAAGAGCAGCTGGCGCTGATCAAGCGCGGAGCGGACGAAATTCTCGTGGAGGCCGAGCTGATCGAAAAGCTCAAGCGCGGCCAGCCCCTGCGTATCAAGGCCGGCTTCGACCCGACCGCCCCCGATCTGCACCTCGGTCACACCGTTCTAATTAATAAGCTGCGCCAGTTCCAGGATCTGGGGCATCAGGTGATCTTCCTGATCGGTGACTTCACTGGGATGATCGGTGACCCCAGTGGGAAAAGTGTTACCCGTCCTCCCCTCACTCGCGAGCAGGTTCTCGAGAACGCCGAGACCTACAAGGCACAGGTTTTCAAGATCCTCGACCCCGCGAAGACCGAAGTGGCCTTCAATTCCACCTGGATGGACCAGCTTTCCCCCGCTGACTTCATTCGCCTGGCTTCCCAGTACACTGTTGCCCGTATGCTGGAACGCGATGATTTCAGCAAGCGCTATGCCAACAACCAGTCCATCGCCATTCACGAGTTCCTTTATCCGCTGGTTCAGGGCTACGACTCGGTAGCGCTGCGCGCGGACGTGGAGCTTGGCGGCACCGACCAGAAGTTCAACCTGCTGATGGGGCGTGAGCTGCAACGTGCGTACGATCAGGAGCCGCAGTGCATCCTGACCATGCCGCTGCTGGAAGGTCTGGATGGCGTGAAGAAGATGTCCAAGTCCCTGGGCAACTACATCGGCATCCAGGAAGCGCCGGGCGTCATGTACAGCAAGCTGGTCTCCATCCCGGACACCCTGATGTGGCGTTACTTCGAGCTGCTGAGCTTCCGCTCCATGGAAGAGATCGAAGGCTTCAGGAAGGATGTAGAGGCAGGCGCCAACCCGCGCGACATCAAGATCAAGCTGGCCGAGGAAATCGTTGCTCGCTTCCATGGCGAAGAGGCTGCCGCTTCGGCGCACAAGTCCGCCGGTAACCGTCTGAAGGAGGGCGAGCTGCCGGAAGACCTGCCGGAAGTGGAAGTCGCTGCGGCCGAAGACCTGCCGATCGGCGCAGTCCTTAATAAGGCTGGCCTGGTGAAGAACTCCGCAGTCGCTCGCGATCTGCTGTCTTCCAGCGGCGTGCGTGTGGACGGCGAAGTCGTGGATCGCAGCTTTGTCTTCAAGATCGGCGCTACCCACGTTCTGCAGGCCGGCAAGAAGGCCTTCGCACGTGTCACCCTGGTCGCCGAGTAAAGAAAGTTTAAAAAAGTCGTTGACGGGTCTTTTTAAGTCCCTATAATGCGCACCACTCCCAGCGACGAAGCGCTGAAAGAGCTTGAAAATCAAGCACTTACAAAGATTCGAAGCTGAGAGTGGTGGTCCGGCAGGTGAATCACTTGCCACTGTTCATTCGCTGCTCCGGCAGTGAGTCGAAAAGAAGATCATCGAGGTGCTTGACAGTGAGTTTGATCACTGTAGAATGCGCCTCCCGCTGGTGAGAAGGTTTCCTTCTCCGAAGCGCAAGCGGTTGAGTAGAAAAGAAAATTTTCGAAAACAACGCTTGACAAGATGAGGTGCTGCTGTAGAATGCGCGCCTCGGTTGAGACGAAAGCCTTGACCAACTGCTCTTTAACAAGTCGAATCAAGCAATTCGTGTGGGTGCTTGTGATGTAAGACTGATGATCGACTGATTATCAGCAACGCAAGTAACACTCGTGAATTCGAGAGTTTTAGCTCTTTAAATAGAGCATGCGATTGCTGAGCCAAGTTTAGGGTTTTCGCAAAACCCAAGCAGTATTGAACTGAAGAGTTTGATCATGGCTCAGATTGAACGCTGGCGGCAGGCCTAACACATGCAAGTCGAGCGGATGAGTGGAGCTTGCTCCATGATTCAGCGGCGGACGGGTGAGTAATGCCTAGGAATCTGCCTGGTAGTGGGGGACAACGTTTCGAAAGGAACGCTAATACCGCATACGTCCTACGGGAGAAAGCAGGGGACCTTCGGGCCTTGCGCTATCAGATGAGCCTAGGTCGGATTAGCTAGTTGGTGGGGTAAAGGCCTACCAAGGCGACGATCCGTAACTGGTCTGAGAGGATGATCAGTCACACTGGAACTGAGACACGGTCCAGACTCCTACGGGAGGCAGCAGTGGGGAATATTGGACAATGGGCGAAAGCCTGATCCAGCCATGCCGCGTGTGTGAAGAAGGTCTTCGGATTGTAAAGCACTTTAAGTTGGGAGGAAGGGCAGTAAGTTAATACCTTGCTGTTTTGACGTTACCAACAGAATAAGCACCGGCTAACTTCGTGCCAGCAGCCGCGGTAATACGAAGGGTGCAAGCGTTAATCGGAATTACTGGGCGTAAAGCGCGCGTAGGTGGTTTGGTAAGATGGATGTGAAATCCCCGGGCTCAACCTGGGAACTGCATCCATAACTGCCTGACTAGAGTACGGTAGAGGGTGGTGGAATTTCCTGTGTAGCGGTGAAATGCGTAGATATAGGAAGGAACACCAGTGGCGAAGGCGACCACCTGGACTGATACTGACACTGAGGTGCGAAAGCGTGGGGAGCAAACAGGATTAGATACCCTGGTAGTCCACGCCGTAAACGATGTCGACTAGCCGTTGGAATCCTTGAGATTTTAGTGGCGCAGCTAACGCGATAAGTCGACCGCCTGGGGAGTACGGCCGCAAGGTTAAAACTCAAATGAATTGACGGGGGCCCGCACAAGCGGTGGAGCATGTGGTTTAATTCGAAGCAACGCGAAGAACCTTACCTGGCCTTGACATGTCCGGAACCTTGCAGAGATGCGAGGGTGCCTTCGGGAATCGGAACACAGGTGCTGCATGGCTGTCGTCAGCTCGTGTCGTGAGATGTTGGGTTAAGTCCCGTAACGAGCGCAACCCTTGTCCTTAGTTACCAGCACCTCGGGTGGGCACTCTAAGGAGACTGCCGGTGACAAACCGGAGGAAGGTGGGGATGACGTCAAGTCATCATGGC
The DNA here is from genome assembly GCF_047902425.1 of Pseudomonas macauensis. Lineage (NCBI taxonomy): Bacteria > Pseudomonadati > Pseudomonadota > Gammaproteobacteria > Pseudomonadales > Pseudomonadaceae > Pseudomonas > Pseudomonas macauensis. The sequence continues at coordinate 629,066 of NZ_CP138377.1, forward strand.
CCTTACGGCCAGGGCTACACACGTGCTACAATGGTCGGTACAGAGGGTTGCCAAGCCGCGAGGTGGAGCTAATCCCACAAAACCGATCGTAGTCCGGATCGCAGTCTGCAACTCGACTGCGTGAAGTCGGAATCGCTAGTAATCGTGAATCAGAATGTCACGGTGAATACGTTCCCGGGCCTTGTACACACCGCCCGTCACACCATGGGAGTGGGTTGCTCCAGAAGTAGCTAGTCTAACCGCAAGGGGGACGGTTACCACGGAGTGATTCATGACTGGGGTGAAGTCGTAACAAGGTAGCCGTAGGGGAACCTGCGGCTGGATCACCTCCTTAATCGAAGATCGCAGCTTCTTCATAAGCTCCCACACGAATTGCTTGATTCACTGGTTAGACGATTGGGTCTGTAGCTCAGTTGGTTAGAGCGCACCCCTGATAAGGGTGAGGTCGGCAGTTCGAATCTGCCCAGACCCACCAATTGTTGTGGTGTGCTGCTGATCCGATGGGGCCATAGCTCAGCTGGGAGAGCGCCTGCTTTGCACGCAGGAGGTCAGGAGTTCGATCCTCCTTGGCTCCACCATCTCTAAATCGTCGAAAGCTCAGACAGGAATGTTCGGTGTAACGAACCTTGCTGTCTGGACTTTGTGCCAGAACTGTTCTTTAAAAATTTGGGTATGTGATAGAAGTAGACTGAATAATCTCTTTCACTGGTGATTATTCAAGTCAAGGTAAAATTTGCGAGTTCAAGCGCGAATTTTCGGCGAATGTCGTCTTCACGTTCGAGACAATAACCAGATTGCTTGGGGTTATATGGTCAAGTGAAGAAGCGCATACGGTGGATGCCTTGGCAGTCAGAGGCGATGAAAGACGTGGTAGCCTGCGATAAGCTTCGGGGAGTCGGCAAACAGACTTTGATCCGGAGATCTCTGAATGGGGGAACCCACCTAGGATAACCTAGGTATCTTGTACTGAATCCATAGGTGCAAGAGGCGAACCAGGGGAACTGAAACATCTAAGTACCCTGAGGAAAAGAAATCAACCGAGATTCCCTTAGTAGTGGCGAGCGAACGGGGACTAGCCCTTAAGCTTCTTTGAATCTAACAGAACGCTCTGGAAAGTGCGGCCATAGTGGGTGATAGCCCCGTATGTGAAAGGTTCTTTGAAGTGAAATCGAGTAGGACGGAGCACGAGAAACTTTGTCTGAATATGGGGGGACCATCCTCCAAGGCTAAATACTACTGACTGACCGATAGTGAACCAGTACCGTGAGGGAAAGGCGAAAAGAACCCCGGAGAGGGGAGTGAAATAGAACCTGAAACCGTATGCGTACAAGCAGTGGGAGCCTACTTTGTTAGGTGACTGCGTACCTTTTGTATAATGGGTCAGCGACTTATATTCAGTGGCGAGCTTAACCGTATAGGGAAGGCGTAGCGAAAGCGAGTCTTAATAGGGCGATTTAGTCGCTGGGTATAGACCCGAAACCGGGCGATCTATCCATGAGCAGGTTGAAGGTTAGGTAACACTGACTGGAGGACCGAACCCACTCCCGTTGAAAAGGTAGGGGATGACTTGTGGATCGGAGTGAAAGGCTAATCAAGCTCGGAGATAGCTGGTTCTCCTCGAAAGCTATTTAGGTAGCGCCTCACGTATCACTCCAGGGGGTAGAGCACTGTTTCGGCTAGGGGGTCATCCCGACTTACCAAACCGATGCAAACTCCGAATACCTGGAAGTGTCAGCGTGGGAGACACACGGCGGGTGCTAACGTCCGTCGTGAAAAGGGAAACAACCCAGACCGTCAGCTAAGGTCCCAAAGTTGTGGTTAAGTGGTAAACGATGTGGGAAGGCTTAGACAGCTAGGAGGTTGGCTTAGAAGCAGCCACCCTTTAAAGAAAGCGTAATAGCTCACTAGTCGAGTCGGCCTGCGCGGAAGATGTAACGGGGCTCAAACCACACACCGAAGCTACGGGTGCATCGCAAGATGCGCGGTAGAGGAGCGTTCTGTAAGCCTGTGAAGGTGAGTTGAGAAGCTTGCTGGAGGTATCAGAAGTGCGAATGCTGACATGAGTAACGACAATGGGTGTGAAAAACATCCACGCCGAAAGACCAAGGGTTCCTGCGCAACGTTAATCGACGCAGGGTTAGTCGGTCCCTAAGGCGAGGCTGAAGAGCGTAGTCGATGGGAAACAGGTTAATATTCCTGTACTTCTAGTTACTGCGATGGAGGGACGGAGAAGGCTAGGCCAGCTTGGCGTTGGTTGTCCAAGTTTAAGGTGGTAGGCCGAACACTTAGGCAAATCCGGGTGTTCAAGGCCGAGAGCTGATGACGAGTCGTCTTTTAGATGATGAAGTGGTTGATGCCATGCTTCCAGGAAAAGCTTCTAAGCTTCAGGTAACTAGGAACCGTACCCCAAACCGACACAGGTGGTCGGGTAGAGAATACCAAGGCGCTTGAGAGAACTCGGGTGAAGGAACTAGGCAAAATGGCACCGTAACTTCGGGAGAAGGTGCGCCGATGAGGGTGAAGCATTTACTGCGTAAGCCCATGTCGGTCGAAGATACCAGGCCGCTGCGACTGTTTATTAAAAACACAGCACTCTGCAAACACGAAAGTGGACGTATAGGGTGTGACGCCTGCCCGGTGCCGGAAGGTTAATTGATGGGGTTAGCGAAAGCGAAGCTCTTGATCGAAGCCCCGGTAAACGGCGGCCGTAACTATAACGGTCCTAAGGTAGCGAAATTCCTTGTCGGGTAAGTTCCGACCTGCACGAATGGCGTAACGATGGCGGCGCTGTCTCCACCCGAGACTCAGTGAAATTGAAATCGCTGTGAAGATGCAGTGTATCCGCGGCTAGACGGAAAGACCCCGTGAACCTTTACTGTAGCTTTGCACTGGACTTTGAGCCTGCTTGTGTAGGATAGGTGGGAGGCTTTGAAGCGTGGACGCCAGTCTGCGTGGAGCCAACCTTGAAATACCACCCTGGCATGCTTGAGGTTCTAACTCTGGTCCGTCATCCGGATCGAGGACAGTGTATGGTGGGCAGTTTGACTGGGGCGGTCTCCTCCTAAAGAGTAACGGAGGAGTACGAAGGTGCGCTCAGACCGGTCGGAAATCGGTCGCAGAGTATAAAGGCAAAAGCGCGCTTGACTGCGAGACAGACACGTCGAGCAGGTACGAAAGTAGGTCTTAGTGATCCGGTGGTTCTGTATGGAAGGGCCATCGCTCAACGGATAAAAGGTACTCCGGGGATAACAGGCTGATACCGCCCAAGAGTTCATATCGACGGCGGTGTTTGGCACCTCGATGTCGGCTCATCACATCCTGGGGCTGAAGCCGGTCCCAAGGGTATGGCTGTTCGCCATTTAAAGTGGTACGCGAGCTGGGTTTAGAACGTCGTGAGACAGTTCGGTCCCTATCTGCCGTGGACGTTTGAGATTTGAGAGGGGCTGCTCCTAGTACGAGAGGACCGGAGTGGACGAACCTCTGGTGTTCCGGTTGTCACGCCAGTGGCATTGCCGGGTAGCTATGTTCGGAATAGATAACCGCTGAAAGCATCTAAGCGGGAAACTAGCCTCAAGATGAGATCTCACTGGGAACTTGATTCCCCTGAAGGGCCGTCGAAGACTACGACGTTGATAGGTCGGGTGTGTAAGCGCTGTGAGGCGTTGAGCTAACCGATACTAATTGCCCGTGAGGCTTGACCATATAACACCCAAACAATTTGTGTGTTCGATGGTGAAGTCGACGAACCGAAAGTTCGTGTGAACCGCAAATGACTGTCACATACCCGAATCTGGATGAGCGTGTGCGAATGCCACGAGCGTCCTAAAGAATTGCTTGACGACCATAGAGCGTTGGAACCACCTGATCCCATCCCGAACTCAGCAGTGAAACGACGCATCGCCGATGGTAGTGTGGGGTTTCCCCATGTGAGAGTAGGTCATCGTCAAGCGCCTATCCCAAAGCCCCTGGTTAGCGAAAGCTGGCCGGGGGCTTTGCTTTTGCGCGCGGGAAAACCGGTGTTTTGCTGCATAGGCAAGTCCGGCATGCCTCTATATGATGCGTGCCTGAATATTGCGGGGGTGATATGCAGACCTTGCTGACATTGCTGAGCGATGGCCGCTTCCATTCAGGAGAAGAGCTCGGTGCTCTGCTCGGGGTAAGCCGAAGTGCCGTCTGGAAACGCCTCGAAGGTCTCGAGCGCGACTACGGGATGGTCGTGCAGAGAGTGCGCGGTCGTGGCTATCGCCTGGAAGAGCCACTGAGCATCATCGCGCCCAGGCAGGGCTTCGGCCCCTGGCCGCTGGATGTGCTTTTCTCCATCGACTCCACCAACGCTGAAGTGCTGCGGCGCCTAGCCGCGGGCGCGGCTGCGCCGTTCGCTATTCTGGCGGAGCGCCAAACCGCCGGCCGCGGCCGGCGTGGGCGTCAGTGGGAAAGCCCATTCGGTGCCAACATCTATTACACCCTTGGCATTGCTGTTCGAGGTGGCGCGAAGGAGCTCGAAGGGCTGAGCCTTGTGGTAGGGCTTGCTGTTGCGCGCGCCATTCGCTCCCTGGGTGTTGCCGATGTCGGGCTCAAGTGGCCCAACGACGTCCTGGTCGGCGGCAGGAAGATCGCCGGCATACTGCTGGAGCTCACGGGAGATCCCGCCGATATCTGCAGCGTCGCCATTGGTATCGGCATCAATGTGAATATGCGCAAAGCCGAGACTATTGATCAGCCCTGGACGTCGCTGCGTGAGGCGCTGGGTGTGTTGCTCGATCGTAATGCGCTGCTCGCAGAGTTGGAGTTGGAGCTTGCCCAGGTGCTTTCCCGCCACCGCGAGCAAGGTTTCTCTGCCAGCCTCGAGGAGTGGGAGTCTCTTCATCTTTGGCAGGGGAAGCAGGTCATGCTATCCACTGCCGCCAATAATATCGTTGGGCGCGCGTTGGGCATCGATGAGCGAGGCGCTTTGCGCCTTCTGGTCGATGGGCAGGAGCAGCGTTACAGCGGAGGCGAGCTGAGCCTGAGGTTGTCTGATGATTCTTGAATTGGATTGCGGTAATAGCCTGATCAAGTGGCGTGTGGTCAGAAAACACGATCTGGTGACTGTTGCCGGGGGCGTGGCCGATTCTGATCCGGCGCTGCTTGCACAGTTGCAGGCAAACGGCGCTCTGGATATTCGCTATTGCCGCATGGTGAGTGTGCGCAGTGAGCAGGAAACCGAGGCGCTGCGCAGCTCGCTCGAAAATGCGTTTCCCGTCTCAGTCCAGGTTGCCGCGCCGGCGAAAGAGCTCGCTGGCGTCGTGAACGGCTATCGCGAATACCAGCGTCTGGGTATGGATCGTTGGCTTGCACTGGTGGCAGGGCATTGTCTGGCGGGGCGTGGTTGTCTGGTGATCGATCTGGGCACCGCGGTGACTTCCGATCTGGTTGATGCCTCCGGGCGCCACATGGGCGGTTACATCGCCCCTGGGATGCCGCTGATGCGTAGCCAGTTGCGGACGCATACACGCCGTATTCGCTATGACGATGAGGCGGCCCATGAGGCGTTGCAGAATCTGTTGCCGGGTCAGGAAACCTCTGAAGCGGTGGAGCGTGGTTGCGTTCTGATGCTTCGGGGTTTCGTGCGCGAACAATGCGCCCTGGCCAGCCAACTGCTGGGCGACGAATGTGCGGTGTACCTCACCGGGGGGGATGCCGAGCTGGTGAAGGACGAGCTTGCGCGCGCCGTGGTGCTTCCGGATCTGGTGTTTCTCGGCCTGGCGCTCGCCTGCCCGATTGAGTGAGTCTGATTGATGCGTTGGTTCTTTCTGTTCCTGTTGGCATTGAACGTCTTTTATTACGTATGGCATCAGCAGCAGGCGCCGCTCCGTCCCAAGGAAGTTGCGCCCCTGAGTCTGTTCCATAGTGAGCAGAAGAATATTCGCCTGCTGAGCGAGTCGAGCGAGGCGCCCCAGCGCCGGCAGGCTGATGAAAAGCCGGCGGCCCCGGCGTCGGCCTGCCTGTTCCTGGGGAGCTTCCCGGCCGAGGAGCGCGCCCGGCTGCTGGCGCAGCGACTTATCAGTCTGGATGTGCAGGCGTCGGTGCAGACGGTGGATGCGGCTGCCGGTATGGATTATTGGGTATATCTGCCGCCCCTGGCTTCACGTCAGGCATCGCTGTGGCAGCTGCGCGAGCTGCAGGCGCGAAAGATCGACAGCTACATCATTACTGAGGGTGACCTGGCGGATGGCATCTCGCTAGGGATCTTTCAACGCAAGGACTCCGCGGACAGTATCGTGGAGCGCCTGAAGTCGGCAGGCTATGACGCGCTGATCCGCGAACTGGCGCGCTCGCAGCACGATTATTGGGTGCAGGTCGCCCCCGATAGCAGTCGCCTGGTGGACGATTCCCTGGTGCGCCAATTGGCTCCGGATTTCCCTGAACTGCAAAAACAAACAATGCCATGCAAAAGCGTTGCAAGCCCTCAATAGTTTGAATAGAATGGCGCCCGCTTCACAGGGGTGACCTGAAAAGGGAAAACACTGGAAGCCGTTGTCGAAGAGCTAAGCTCAAGTTTTTTAAAGAAAAACAGTTGACAACGCGGTGGCAGGCTGTAGAATGCCGCCTCACTCGGAGGGGTTCCCGAGCGGCCAAAGGGATCAGACTGTAAATCTGACGTCTCAGACTTCGAAGGTTCGAATCCTTCCCCCTCCACCAGTTTCAAGCGTGAGCCTCAAGCTCCGCGGGTATAGTTCAGTGGTAGAACCTCAGCCTTCCAAGCTGATGATGCGGGTTCGATTCCCGCTACCCGCTCCAAGTTTGTTGCTTATGTCTTGCTCATGTAGCTCAGCTGGTAGAGCACACCCTTGGTAAGGGTGAGGTCAGCGGTTCAAATCCGCTCATGAGCTCCATCTCGCAAAGGCAGATATGAAAATATCTGCCTTTGTTTTAATGGTGGCGTGACTTTCTCAATTCCTTACGGGAGGCGGTCAAGATGGCTAAAGAAAAGTTTGAGCGTAACAAGCCGCACGTAAACGTCGGCACCATCGGTCACGTTGACCACGGTAAAACCACTCTGACCGCTGCTCTGACCAAGGTCTGCTCCGAGACCTGGGGCGGCTCCGCTCGCGCTTTCGACCAGATCGACAATGCGCCGGAAGAGAAGGCTCGTGGTATCACCATCAACACCTCTCACGTTGAATACGACTCGCCCGTTCGCCACTACGCGCACGTAGACTGCCCGGGCCACGCCGACTACGTGAAGAACATGATCACCGGTGCTGCCCAGATGGACGGCGCGATCCTGGTTTGCTCCGCTGCTGACGGCCCCATGCCGCAGACCCGTGAGCACATCCTGCTGTCCCGTCAGGTAGGCGTTCCTTACATTGTCGTGTTCCTGAACAAGGCCGACATGGTTGACGACGCCGAGCTGCTGGAACTGGTCGAGATGGAAGTTCGCGACCTGCTGAACACCTACGACTTCCCGGGCGATGACACCCCGATCGTCGTGGGTTCCGCTCTGATGGCTCTGAACGGCCAGGACGACAACGAGATGGGCGTTTCCGCCGTGCGCAAGCTGGTAGAGACCCTGGACTCCTACATCCCCGAGCCGGTTCGTGCAATCGACCAGCCGTTCCTGATGCCGATCGAAGACGTGTTCTCGATCTCCGGTCGTGGCACCGTGGTAACTGGCCGTGTTGAGCGTGGCATCGTCAAGGTTCAGGAAGAAGTGGAAATCGTCGGCATCAAGGCGACCACCAAGACCACCTGCACCGGCGTTGAAATGTTCCGCAAGCTGCTCGACGAAGGTCGTGCTGGTGAGAACGTCGGCGTCCTGCTGCGCGGCACCAAGCGTGAAGACGTAGAGCGTGGCCAGGTTCTGGCCAAGCCGGGCACCATCAAGCCGCACACCAAGTTCGAGTGCGAAGTGTACGTGCTGTCCAAGGAAGAAGGTGGTCGTCACACCCCGTTCTTCAAGGGCTACCGTCCGCAGTTCTACTTCCGTACCACCGACGTAACCGGCAACTGCGAACTGCCGGAAGGCGTTGAGATGGTAATGCCGGGCGACAACGTGAAAATGGTTGTCACCCTGATCGCTCCGATCGCCATGGAAGATGGCCTGCGCTTCGCGATCCGCGAAGGCGGCCGTACCGTTGGTGCCGGCGTGGTTGCCAAGATCATCGAATAATCGATTGATCTTTTCCCCTCAGGCCGGCATAATGGTCGGCCTGACTTTGTTCTAGGCCAGTAGCTCAATTGGCAGAGCGGCGGTCTCCAAAACCGCAGGTTGGGGGTTCGATTCCCTCCTGGCCTGCCAGATTCCTCAAGATCTGGCACTTCTTTAAACGGGATTCCTAGCAGATGAATGCGAAGGTAGAAGCCAAAGAGTCGCGTCTTGATCTCTTGAAGTGGCTTGTGGTTGCGGTGCTGGTTGTGGTGGCGGTGGTTGCCAACCAGTATTACTCGGCGCAACCGATCTTCTATCGCGTTCTCGGTATTCTCGTAATGGCTGCTGCTGCAGGTTTCACTGCGCTGCAGACCGTCAAGGGGCGTGCATTCTTTACTCTCGCTAAAGAAGCTCGCGCCGAGATTCGCAAGGTTGTATGGCCGTCTCGTCAAGAGACAACTCAGACCACGCTGATCGTAGTGGCAGTAGTGCTGGTAATGGCGCTGGTGCTTTGGGGGCTCGACTCCCTGCTGGGTTGGCTGGTTTCCATGATCGTAGGTTAAGGGTGTTCCGTGGCTAAGCGTTGGTACGTTGTGCATGCTTACTCGGGTTACGAGAAGCATGTCATGCGCTCGCTGATCGAGCGGGTCAAACTGGCCGGCATGGAAGACGGGTTTGGTGAGATTCTCGTCCCCACCGAAGAAGTCGTGGAGATGCGGAACGGCCAGAAGCGCAAGAGTGAGCGCAAGTTCTTCCCCGGCTATGTCCTGGTGCAGATGGAAATGAACGAGGGTACTTGGCACCTGGTCAAGGATACTCCTCGCGTCATGGGCTTCATTGGTGGTACTGCCGACAAGCCGGCTCCGATCACCGATAAGGAAGCTGACGCCATCCTGCGTCGCGTTGCCGATAGCGGTGACAAGCCGAAGCCGAAGACCCTGTTCGAGCCGGGCGAGACCGTTCGTGTGATCGATGGTCCGTTCGCTGATTTCAACGGCGTCGTCGAAGAGGTTAACTACGAAAAGAGCCGCATCCAGGTCGCTGTGCTCATTTTCGGTCGCTCTACCCCGGTAGAGCTGGAGTTCAGCCAGGTAGAGAAAGTTTAACTGGCACAATGAATCCCACACCCCGCAGCCCTAGGCTGCGGGGTTTTGTCGTCATTGGGATAAACGCGAAAGCAACCGGGGAGCCCGTCAGGGCGCTTGACCCGAATTTGGAGTAGCAAATGGCTAAGAAAATCCAGGCTTACATCAAGCTGCAAGTAAAGGCCGGCCAGGCCAACCCGTCGCCGCCCGTCGGCCCGGCTCTGGGTCAGCACGGCGTGAACATCATGGAATTCTGCAAGGCGTTCAACGCCAAGACCCAGGGCATGGAACCTGGTCTGCCGACTCCTGTGATCATCACCGTTTACAGCGACCGCAGCTTCACCTTTGAAACCAAGAGCACCCCGGCATCCGTTCTGCTGAAAAAAGCAGCCGGCATCTCCAGCGGCTCCGCTCGTCCGAACTCCCAGAAAGTGGGCACTGTTACCCGTGCTCAGCTGGAAGAGATCGCCAAGGCCAAGCAGGCTGACCTGACCGCTGCTGACCTGGACGCTGCCGTACGTACCATCGCTGGCTCCGCGCGCAGCATGGGCCTGAACGTGGAGGGTGTGTAATGGCTAAGCTGACCAAGCGTCAAAAGGCTATCGCCGAGAAGGTTGAAGCTGGCAAGCAATACGGCTTCGAAGATGCCGCCAAACTGCTGGCCGAACTGTCGACCATCAAGTTCAAGGAATCCGTAGACATCGCCATCAATCTGGGCGTTGATCCGCGTAAATCCGACCAGGTCGTACGTGGCGCCACCGTTCTGCCGAACGGTACCGGCAAATCCGTACGCGTTGCCGTCTTCACCCAGGGTCCGGGCGCTGAAGCTGCTCTGGCTGCCGGTGCTGACAAGGTCGGTATGGACGAACTGGCTGCCGAAATGAAGGCCGGTGACCTGAACTACGACGTCGTCATCGCTTCCCCGGACGCCATGCGCGTTGTTGGCCAGCTGGGTCAGGTACTCGGCCCGCGCGGTCTGATGCCGAACCCGAAAGTCGGCACCGTGACTCCGGACGTCGCCACCGCCGTCAAGAACGCCAAGGCCGGTCAGGTACGTTTCCGTACCGACAAGAACGGCATCATCCACGCTTCTGTTGGCAAGATCGACTTCGAGCCGGCCAAGCTGAAGCAGAACGTGGAAGCGCTGCTGAGCGATCTGAAGCGTCTGAAGCCGTCCTCCTCGAAGGGCGTGTACGTTCAGCGCGTAACCCTGAGCACCACCATGGGCCCGGGTCTGCAGATCGATCAGGCTTCGCTGGAAGGCTGATGAACTAAGTCGAACAGTGGGTTCGCCCACTGTTCGCAGGTATTGGGGTCCCTGCCTGGCGGGGGCTGTCCAAGACCGTAGGCGGCGCAAGCCTTAAACCTCAAGCCTACGCAGATGGTGCTCCCGATTCGTTAACCGAATCAGACACCAAAACGCCGTCCGGCTCCGGCTGGACGAATCGGTAACATCCAGGAGTAAACCCGTGGCAATTAAACTCGAAGACAAGAAGGCCATCGTCGCTGAAGTCAACGAGGCTGCCAAAGCCGGTCTGTCCGCTGTCGTGGTTGATGCACGCGGCGTGACTGTCGGCGCAATGACCGGACTCCGTAAAGAGGCCCGCGCAGCTGGTGTGTACGTGAAAGTCGTACGTAACACCCTGCTCAAGCGCGCCGTTGAAGGCACTCAGTTTGAAGTGCTCAACGACGTGTTCAAGGGCCCGACCCTGATTGCTTTCTCCAACGAACATCCGGGCGCTGCCGCTCGTATCTTCAAGGAGTTTGCCAAGGGTCAGGACAAGTTCGAGATCAAGGCGGCCGCGTTCGAGGGTCAGTTCCTCGCAGCCAACCAGATCGACGTGCTGGCGACCCTGCCGACCTACAACGAAGCTGTTGCGCAGCTGATGAGCGTCATTCAGGGCGCTACCAGCAAGCTGGCTCGTACTCTGGCGGCAATTCGCGATCAGAAAGAAGCTACCGCAGCCTAAGGCTCGGCAACTCCTTTCAACCTTTTTTGTTTAATTCGATGGCCTTAGGCCGTCACCCAATACAGGAATTAGAGTCATGGCTCTGACCAACGAAGACATCATCAACGCCGTATCCGAAATGTCCGTCATGCAGATCGTTGAACTGATCAAGGCGATGGAAGAGAAGTTCGGCGTTACCGCTGCTGCTGCTGTTGCTGCTGGCCCGGCTGCTGGCCCGGCTGCTGCTGCTGAAGAGCAGACCGAGTTCACCATCGTCCTGGCCGAAGCTGGCGACAAGAAAGTGAACGTGATCAAGGTCGTTCGTGAACTGACCGGCCTGGGCCTGAAAGAAGCCAAGGCTGTCGTTGACGGCGCCCCGGGCGTGGTCAAGGAAGGCGCTTCGAAAGAAGAAGCCGAAGCTGCCAAGAAAGCCCTGGAAGAAGCAGGCGCCAAGGTCGAGCTCAAGTAAGTTCGGACCTTGCGTCTACAGCCCGAGCGTTAAGCGACAGGCTGATGGCTGGTGGCAATTGCCACCGGCCTTTTTCCGTTATGGGTGGGGTGCCGTAGGTGCCCCTCCATAACGCGAAAATCCCGCCCGAGTGGCGGCGCAAACCTAGGGTTTGCACGATTTTTGGGCTGCTCCCTGCGAGGGAGAGGCCAAACAAGCAGGTGACCAAGCTGGGGAACGCTGATGGCTTACTCATACACTGAGAAAAAACGTATCCGCAAGGACTTTAGCAAGTTGCCGGACGTCATGGATGTGCCGTATTTGCTGGCCATCCAGCTGGATTCCTATCGCGAATTCCTGCAGGCCGGCGCGAGCAAGGACCAGGTTCGAGACATCGGCCTGCATGCGGCCTTCAAGTCCGTTTTCCCGATTATCAGCTATTCCGGCAATGCTGCCCTGGAATACGTCGGCTACCGTCTGGGTGAGCCGGCATTCGACGTCAAGGAATGCGTGCTGCGCGGTGTGACCTTCGCCGTCCCGCTGCGTGTGAAAGTGCGCCTGATCATTTTCGACAAAGAATCGTCGAACAAAGCGATCAAGGACATCAAGGAACAGGAAGTCTACATGGGGGAAATCCCCCTGATGACCGAGAACGGTACCTTCATCATCAACGGTACCGAGCGCGTCATCGTTTCCCAGCTGCACCGTTCCCCGGGTGTGTTCTTCGACCACGACCGTGGCAAGACCCACAGCTCCGGCAAGCTGCTGTACTCCGCTCGCATCATCCCCTACCGCGGCTCCTGGCTGGACTTCGAGTTCGATCCGAAGGACTGCGTGTTCGTCCGTATCGACCGTCGCCGCAAGCTGCCGGCGTCCGTCCTGCTGCGCGCGCTGAACTACAGCACCGAGGAAATCCTCAACGCGTTCTATGACACCAACGTCTTCCAGATCAAGGGCGAGACCCTGAACCTGGAGCTGGTGCCGTCGCGTCTGCGTGGCGAGATCGCCAGCTTCGACATCAAGGATGCCAGCGGCAAGGTCATCGTCGAAGCGGGTCGTCGTATCACTGCGCGCCACATCAACCAGCTCGAGAAGGCGGGTATCACCCAGCTGGAAGTGCCGTTCGACTACCTGATTGGCCGTACCGTGGCCAAGGCCGTCGTGCACCCGGCTACCGGCGAGATCATCGCCGAGTGCAACACCGAGCTGACCGTCGACGCCCTGGCCAAGATCGCCAAGGCCCAGGTCGTGCGTCTGGAAACCCTGTACACCAACGACATCGACTGCGGTCCGTTCATCTCCGACACGCTGAAGATCGACTCCACCAGCAACCAACTGGAAGCGCTGGTCGAGATCTATCGCATGATGCGTCCTGGTGAGCCGCCGACCAAGGAAGCTGCCGAGACCCTGTTCGGCAACCTGTTCTTCAGCGCCGAGCGTTACGACCTGTCGGCCGTTGGCCGCATGAAGTTCAACCGTCGTATCGGTCGCACCGAGATCGAAGGCCCGGGCGTACTGAGCAAGGAAGACATCGTCGAGGTCCTCAAGACCTTGGTTGCCATCCGTAACGGTAAAGGCATCGTCGACGACATCGACCACCTGGGTAACCGTCGTGTCCGTTGCGTCGGCGAAATGGCCGAGAACCAGTTCCGCGTTGGCCTGGTGCGTGTAGAGCGCGCGGTCAAGGAACGCCTGTCGATGGCCGAAAGCGAAGGCCTGATGCCGCAGGACCTGATCAACGCCAAGCCGGTGGCTGCTGCGATCAAGGAATTCTTCGGTTCCAGCCAGCTGTCGCAGTTCATGGACCAGAACAACCCGCTCTCCGAGATCACCCACAAGCGCCGCGTCTCCGCACTCGGCCCAGGTGGTCTGACCCGTGAGCGCGCAGGCTTCGAGGTTCGTGACGTACACCCGACCCATTACGGCCGCGTGTGCCCGATCGAAACCCCTGAAGGTCCGAACATCGGTCTGATCAACTCCCTGGCTACCTACGCCCGCACCAACAAGTACGGCTTCCTGGAAAGCCCGTACCGCGTGGTGAAGGAAGGTCTGGTCACCGACGACATCGTCTTCCTCTCCGCGATCGAAGAAGCTGACCACGTCATCGCTCAGGCGTCCGCGACCCTGAACGAAAAAGGTCAGCTGATCGACGAACTGGTAGCCGTACGTCACCTGAACGAATTCACCGTGAAGGCGCCGGAAGACGTCACCCTCATGGACGTTTCGCCGAAGCAGGTTGTTTCCGTCGCTGCCTCGCTGATTCCGTTCCTCGAGCACGACGACGCCAACCGTGCGCTCATGGGTTCGAACATGCAGCGTCAGGCTGTACCGACCCTGCGCGCTGACAAGCCGCTGGTAGGTACCGGCATGGAGCGCAACGTCGCCCGTGACTCCGGTGTCTGCGTGGTTGCTCGCCGGGGCGGCGTGATCGACTCCGTCGATGCCAGCCGTATCGTGGTGCGCGTGAACGACGACGAAGTCGAGACTGGCGAAGCCGGCGTCGACATCTACAACCTGACCAAGTACACCCGTTCCAACCAGAACACCTGCATCAACCAGCGTCCGCTGGTGCAGAAGGGTGACAAGGTTTCGCGCAGCGACATCCTGGCCGACGGTCCGTCCACCGACATGGGTGAACTGGCTCTGGGTCAGAACATGCGCGTAGCGTTCATGCCCTGGAACGGCTTCAACTTCGAAGACTCCATCTGCCTGTCCGAGCGCGTGGTCCAGGAAGATCGTTTCACCACGATCCACATTCAGGAACTGACCTGCGTTGCCCGTGACACCAAGCTCGGCCCAGAAGAAATCACCGCGGACATCCCGAACGTGGGTGAGGCTGCGCTGAACAAGCTGGACGAAGCCGGTATCGTCTACGTCGGCGCCGAAGTGCAGGCCGGCGACATCCTGGTCGGCAAGGTCACCCCGAAAGGCGAGACCCAGCTGACTCCGGAAGAGAAGCTGCTGCGCGCGATCTTCGGTGAGAAGGCGTCCGACGTGAAGGACACCTCCCTGCGCGTGCCGACCGGCACCAAGGGTACCGTCATCGACGTACAGGTCTTCACTCGTGATGGCGTAGAGCGCGACAGCCGCGCCCTGTCCATCGAGAAGATGCAGCTGGACGAGATCCGCAAGGATCTGAACGAAGAGTTCCGCATCGTCGAAGGCGCGACCTTCGAGCGTCTGCGTTCCGCTCTGGTCGGTGCCAAGGCCGACGGCGGTCCTGCCCTGAAGAAAGGCGCAGAGATCACCGACGAGTACCTGGACGGCCTCGAGCGCGGCCAGTGGTTCAAGCTGCGCATGGCGGAAGACGCTCTGAACGAGCAGCTGGAGAAGGCCCAGGCCTACATCAGCGACCGCCGTCAGATGCTGGACGACAAGTTCGAAGACAAGAAGCGCAAGCTGCAGCAGGGCGACGACCTGGCTCCGGGCGTACTGAAGATCGTCAAGGTCTACCTGGCCATCAAGCGCCGCATCCAGCCGGGCGACAAGATGGCGGGCCGCCACGGTAACAAGGGTGTGGTCTCGGTGATCATGCCGGTCGAAGACATGCCGCACGACGCCAACGGTACTCCGGTCGATATCGTCCTGAACCCGCTGGGCGTACCGTCGCGTATGAACGTCGGTCAGATCCTCGAAACCCACCTGGGCCTCGCGGCCAAGGGTCTGGGCGAGAAGATCAACCGCATGCTCGAAGAGCAGCGCAAGATCGCCGAACTGCGTGCCTTCCTGAACGAGATCTACAACGAGATCGGCGGCCGCCAGGAGAACCTGGACGAGCTGAACGATAACGAGATCATCGCTCTGGCCAACAACCTCAAGGGCGGCGTGCCCATGGCTACCCCGGTGTTCGACGGTGCCAAGGAACGCGAGATCAAGGCCATGCTGAAGCTGGCCGATCTGCCGGAGAGCGGCCAGATGCGTCTGTTCGATGGCCGCACCGGCAACCAGTTCGAGCGTACGACCACCGTTGGTTACATGTACATGCTCAAGCTGAACCACCTGGTCGATGACAAGATGCACGCGCGTTCCACCGGCTCCTACAGCCTGGTTACCCAGCAGCCGCTGGGTGGTAAGGCGCAGTTCGGTGGCCAGCGTTTCGGGGAGATGGAGGTCTGGGCTCTGGAAGCCTACGGTGCCGCCTACACCCTGCAGGAAATGCTGACCGTGAAGTCGGACGACGTGAACGGCCGTACCAAGATGTACAAGAACATCGTGGACGGGGATCACCGCATGGAGGCCGGCATGCCCGAGTCCTTCAACGTGCTGATCAAAGAGATACGCTCGCTCGGCATCGATATCGAACTGGAAACCGAATAACACGTGACGTCAGAACGGTGCGGCTGGTCAAGGCCAGTCGCACCGGGTCCGTGAGGAGGAAAGGCCTTGAAAGACTTGCTCAATCTGTTGAAAAACCAGGGTCAAATCGAGGAGTTCGATGCCATCCGTATTGGTCTGGCCTCGCCCGAGATGATTCGTTCCTGGTCCTTCGGCGAAGTTAAGAAGCCGGAGACCATCAACTACCGTACCTTCAAGCCGGAGCGCGATGGCCTGTTCTGCGCCAAGATCTTCGGCCCGGTGAAGGACTACGAGTGCCTGTGCGGTAAGTACAAGCGCCTCAAGCACCGCGGTGTGATCTGCGAGAAGTGCGGCGTTGAAGTCGCCCTGGCCAAGGTGCGCCGTGAGCGCATGGGCCACATCGAACTGGCCTCGCCGGTCGCCCACATCTGGTTCCTGAAGTCCCTGCCGTCCCGTATCGGCCTGCTGCTGGACATGACCCTGCGTGACATCGAGCGCGTGCTCTACTTCGAGAGCTACGTGGTGATCGATCCGGGCATGACCACCCTGGAGAAGGGCCAGCTGCTGAACGACGAGCAGTACTTCGAAGCCCTCGAAGAGTTCGGTGACGACTTCGACGCCCGCATGGGTGCGGAAGCCGTTCGCGAGCTGCTCAACGCTATCGATCTGGAGCACGAGATCGGCCGCCTGCGCGAAGAGATTCCGCAGACCAACTCGGAAACCAAGATCAAGAAGCTGTCCAAGCGCCTGAAGCTGATGGAAGCCTTCCAGGGCTCCGGCAACCATCCGGAGTGGATGGTGCTGACCGTCCTGCCGGTGCTGCCGCCGGACCTGCGTCCGCTGGTTCCGCTGGATGGCGGCCGCTTCGCGACTTCGGATCTGAACGATCTGTATCGTCGCGTGATCAACCGTAACAACCGTCTGAAGCGTCTGCTCGACCTGGCCGCTCCGGACATCATCGTGCGCAACGAAAAGCGCATGCTGCAGGAAGCCGTCGACGCCCTGCTGGACAACGGCCGTCGAGGCCGTGCCATCACCGGCTCGAACAAGCGCCCGCTGAAGTCCCTGGCTGACATGATCAAGGGTAAGCAGGGGCGCTTCCGTCAGAACCTGCTCGGTAAGCGCGTGGACTACTCCGGCCGTTCGGTAATTACCGTAGGTCCGACCCTGCGTCTGCACCAGTGCGGTCTGCCGAAGAAAATGGCCCTGGAGCTGTTCAAGCCGTTCATCTTCGGCAAGCTGGAGGGTCGTGGCATGGCCACCACCATCAAGGCCGCCAAGAAGATGGTCGAGCGCGAGCTGCCGGAAGTATGGGACGTTCTCGCTGAAGTCATCCGCGAACACCCCGTACTGCTGAACCGTGCGCCGACTCTGCACCGTCTGGGCATCCAAGCGTTCGAGCCGGTACTGATCGAAGGTAAAGCCATCCAGCTGCACCCGCTGGTCTGCGCCGCATACAACGCCGACTTCGACGGTGACCAGATGGCCGTGCACGTTCCGCTGACCCTCGAGGCTCAGCTGGAAGCGCGCGCGCTGATGATGTCCACCAACAACATTCTGTCGCCCGCCAACGGCGAGCCGATCATCGTTCCGTCGCAGGACGTGGTAATGGGTCTGTACTACATGACCCGTGAAGCGATCAACGCGAAGGGCGAGGGCATGGCTTTCGCAGACCTGCAGGAAGTTGACCGCGCGTACCGCAGCGGCCAGGTGTCCCTGCACGCCCGCGTGAAAGTGCGCATCAACGAGAAGATCAAGAACGAAGACGGCTCCCTGACCGCCAACACCCGCATCGTCGACTCCACCGTCGGCCGTGCGCTGCTGTTCCAGGTTGTCCCGGCCGGCCTGCCCTTCGACGTGGTCAACCAGTCGATGAAGAAGAAGGCGATCTCCAAGCTGATCAACCACTGCTACCGCGTGGTGGGTCTGAAGGACACCGTCATCTTCGCTGACCAGCTGATGTACACCGGCTTCGCCTACTCGACCATCTCCGGTGTGTCGATCGGCGTGAACGACTTCGTCATCCCGGACGAAAAGGCCCGCATCATCGATGCCGCCACCGAGGAAGTGAAGGAGATCGAGAGCCAGTACGCCTCCGGCCTGGTAACCCAGGGCGAGAAGTACAACAAGGTGATCGACCTCTGGTCCAAGGCCAACGACGAAGTGTCCAAGGCGATGATGGCCAACCTCTCGAAAGAGAAGGTGACCGATCGCGAAGGCAAGCAGGTCGACCAGGAGTCCTTCAACTCCATGTACATGATGGCGGACTCCGGTGCGCGGGGTTCCGCGGCCCAGATCCGTCAGCTGGCCGGTATGCGTGGCCTGATGGCCAAGCCGGACGGCTCCATCATCGAGACCCCGATCACCGCGAACTTCCGTGAAGGCCTGAACGTACTCCAGTACTTCATCTCCACTCACGGTGCTCGTAAAGGTCTGGCGGATACCGCACTGAAGACCGCGAACTCCGGTTACCTGACCCGTCGTCTCGTCGACGTGGCCCAGGACCTGGTCGTGACCGAGATCGATTGCGGCACCGAGCATGGCCTGGTCATGTCTCCGCACATCGAAGGTGGCGACGTGGTTGAGCCGCTGGGTGAGCGTGTACTCGGCCGTGTGATTGCACGCGACGTGTTCAAGCCGGGCAGCGACGACGTCATCGTCGAAGCTGGCACCCTGATCGACGAGAAGTGGGTCGATTTCCTCGAGCAGATGAGCGTCGACGAAGTTGTTGTGCGCTCGCCGATCACCTGCGAAACCCGTCACGGCATCTGCGCCATGTGCTACGGCCGCGATCTGGCCCGTGGTCACCGCGTGAACATCGGTGAAGCTGTCGGCGTTATCGCCGCCCAGTCGATCGGTGAGCCGGGTACCCAGCTGACCATGCGTACCTTCCACATTGGTGGTGCGGCCAGCCGTACTTCCGCCGTGGACAACGTACAGGTCAAGAACGGCGGCACCATTCGCCTGCACAACCTGAAGCACGTAGAGCGTGCCGACGGCGCCCTGGTAGCGGTTTCCCGTTCCGGTGAGCTGGCGGTAGCCGACGACTTCGGTCGTGAGCGCGAGCGCTACAAGCTGCCGTACGGTGCGGTGATTTCCGTGAAGGAAGGTGACAAGGTCGATCCGGGCGCCATCGTCGCCAAGTGGGACCCGCACACCCACCCGATCGTCACCGAGATGGACGGCACCGTGGCCTTCGTGGGCATGGAAGAGGGCATCACCATCAAGCGCCAGACCGACGAACTGACCGGTCTGACCAACATTGAAGTGATGGATCCGAAGGATCGTCCGGCTGCCGGCAAGGACATCCGTCCGGCCGTGAAGCTGATCGACGCCGCAGGCAAGGATCTGCTGCTGCCGGGTACCGACGTACCGGCCCAGTACTTCCTGCCGGCAAACGCACTGGTCAACCTCAACGATGGCGCGAAGGTGCGTATCGGTGACGTTATCGCGCGTATCCCGCAGGAAACCTCGAAGACCCGTGACATCACCGGTGGTCTGCCGCGCGTTGCCGACCTGTTCGAAGCTCGTCGTCCGAAAGAGCCTTCGATCCTGGCGGAAATCAGCGGCACCATTTCCTTCGGCAAGGAAACCAAGGGCAAGCGCCGCCTGGTCATCACTCCCACCGACGGTAGCGATCCGTACGAGGAGCTGATTCCGAAGTGGCGTCACCTGAACGTGTTCGAAGGTGAACAGGTAAGCCGTGGTGAAGTGATCTCCGACGGCCCGAGCAACCCGCACGACATTCTGCGTCTGCTGGGTGTCAGCTCGCTGGCCAAGTACATCGTCAACGAGATCCAGGACGTTTACCGTCTGCAGGGCGTGAAGATCAACGACAAGCACATCGAGACCATCCTGCGTCAGATGCTGCGCAAGGTCGAAGTGGCCGAGTCGGGCGATTCGTCCTTCATCAAGGGCGACCAGGTCGAGCTGGTACACGTGCTGGAAGAGAACGAAGTACTGGGTACCCAGGACAAGTTCCCGGCCAAGTACGAGCGCGTCCTGCTGGGTATCACCAAGGCCTCGCTGTCCACCGAGTCGTTCATCTCGGCGGCATCCTTCCAGGAGACCACCCGCGTTCTCACCGAAGCGGCGGTCACCGGCAAGCGCGACTTCCTGCGCGGCCTGAAGGAAAACGTGGTCGTGGGTCGTCTGATCCCGGCAGGTACCGGCCTTGCTTACCACAGCGAGCGCAAGCGTCAGCGCGATCTCGGCAAACCGCAGCGCGTCAGCGCGAGCGAAGCCGAAGCTGCACTGGCCGAAGCGCTCAACCTGAGCGGTAACTAAGCCTCAAACGAAGCCCCGGTTGTCTTGACAACCGGGGCTTCGTCTTGACGGTGTACAGGAAGCTCTTTAGTATCTTGTACCCCGAAAATTGGCAGGGCTCACGCTCTGCCCATTTTCGTTTTTAAGTGTCGTAAGACAATCAGTGGAGCTATAGATGGCAACTATCAACCAGCTGGTGCGCAAACCGCGCAAGCGCCTGGTAGACAAGAGCGGCGTTCCTGCCCTGCAGAACTGCCCTCAGCGTCGCGGCGTATGCACCCGCGTATACACCACCACCCCGAAGAAGCCGAACTCCGCACTGCGTAAAGTGTGCCGTGTTCGTCTGACCAACGGTTTCGAGGTTTCCTCGTACATCGGTGGTGAAGGTCACAACCTGCAAGAGCACAGCGTAGTGCTGATCCGTGGCGGTCGTGTAAAGGACCTCCCGGGTGTGCGTTACCACACCGTGCGCGGTTCGCTGGATACCTCCGGCGTTAAAGACCGTAAGCAGGGTCGTTCCAAGTACGGCGCCAAGCGTCCGAAGTAATTTTGTTTTCCTATTTGCTGAGTCGATAAGAGTAAGGTCGGGCCTGGTCCCGAGCTAACCTGAAGACCGTTTGAGGGCTTATCAATGCCAAGACGTCGTGTAGCGGCCAAACGTGAGATCCTGGCCGATCCGAAATACGGAAGCCAGATTCTGGCCAAGTTCATGAACCACGTGATGGAAAGCGGCAAGAAAGCCGTTGCCGAGCGTATCGTTTACGGTGCTCTGGACAAGGTCAAAGAGCGCAGTAAAGGTGACCCCCTGGAACTCTTCGAAAAAGCACTCGACGCCATCGCTCCGCTGGTCGAAGTGAAGTCCCGCCGTGTTGGCGGTGCTACCTACCAGGTTCCGGTCGAAGTACGTCCGTCCCGTCGTAATGCACTGGCCATGCGTTGGCTGGTGGACTTCGCCCGCAAGCGTGGCGAGAAGTCCATGGCCCTGCGCCTGGCTGGCGAGCTGCTGGATGCCGCTGAAGGCAAAGGCGCTGCCGTCAAGAAGCGTGAAGACGTGCACCGTATGGCTGAAGCCAACAAAGCGTTCTCGCACTACCGCTTCTAATTACGGCATCAATACTTCTGCGAGGGCTTTATGGCTCGTAATACAGCAATCAACCGCTACCGGAACATTGGTATCTGCGCCCACGTTGACGCGGGCAAGACCACCACTACCGAGCGGATCCTGTTCTACACAGGTCTCAGCCACAAGATGGGTGAGGTACACGACGGCGCTGCTACCACCGACTGGATGGTGCAGGAGCAGGAGCGTGGTATCACCATTACTTCCGCTGCGATCACCACCTTCTGGGAAGGTTCGCGCGGCCAGTACGACAAGTACCGCGTAAACGTCATCGACACCCCCGGCCACGTAGACTTCACCATTGAAGTTGAGCGCTCCCTGCGCGTACTGGACGGCGCCGTCGTTGTGTTCTGCGGCACCTCCGGCGTTGAGCCGCAGTCCGAAACCGTATGGCGTCAGGCCAACAAGTACGGTGTTCCGCGTATCGTTTACGTGAACAAGATGGACCGCGCTGGCGCCAACTTCCTGCGCGTCGTCGGTCAGATCAAGAACCGTCTGGGCCACACCCCGGTTCCGGTTCAGCTGGCCATCGGTGCAGAAGATGACTTCCAGGGTCAGATCGACCTGATGAAGATGAAGGCCATCTACTGGAACGAAGACGACAAGGGCACCTCTTACCGTGAGGAAGAGATCCCTGCCGAGCTGGTCGATCTGGCCAACGAGTGGCGCAACAACATGGTCGAGGCTGCTGCCGAAGCCAACGAAGAGCTGATGAACAAGTACCTGGAAGAGGGCGAGCTGTCGATCGAAGACATCAAGGCCGGCCTGCGTCAGCGTACTATCGCCTGCGAAATCGTTCCGGCTGTCTGCGGCTCCTCCTTCAAGAACAAGGGCGTGCCCCTGGTTCTCGACGCCGTTATCGACTTCCTGCCTGCTCCGACCGAGATTCCGGCGATTCAGGGCGTCCACCCGGACAGCACTGATGACAACGAAATCCACGACGAGCGTCCGGCTGACGACAACGCTCCGTTCTCCGCTCTGGCGTTCAAGATCGCTACCGACCCGTTCGTAGGTACTCTGACCTTCGTTCGCGTCTACTCGGGCGTTCTGGAGTCCGGCCAGTCGGTCGTCAACTCCGTCAAGGGCAAGAAAGAGCGCGTTGGTCGTATGGTGCAGATGCACGCCAACCAGCGTGACGAGATCAAAGAAGTACGCGCTGGCGACATCGCGGCTCTGATCGGCATGAAGGACGTCACCACCGGTGACACCCTGTGCGACATCGAGAAGCCGATCATCCTCGAGCGTATGGACTTCCCGGAGCCGGTAATCTCGGTAGCTGTAGAGCCGAAGACCAAGGCTGACCAGGAGAAGATGGGTATCGCCCTTGGCAAGCTGGCCCAGGAAGACCCGTCGTTCCGCGTCAAGACCGACGAAGAAACCGGCCAGACCATCATCTCCGGTATGGGTGAGCTGCACCTGGACATCCTCGTCGACCGCATGAAGCGCGAGTTCGGCGTCGAGGCCAACATCGGCAAGCCGCAGGTTTCCTACCGTGAAACCATCTCCAAGGACAACGTAGAGATCGAAGGCAAGTTCGTTCGCCAGTCCGGCGGTCGCGGCCAGTTCGGTCACTGCTGGATCCGCTTCTCGACTCCGGATGTGGACGAGAAGGGCAACATCACCGAAGGTCTGGTATTCACCAACGAAGTCGTGGGCGGTGTGGTTCCGAAGGAATACATCCCGGCGATCCAGAAGGGTATCGAAGAGCAGATGAAGAACGGCGTTGTTGCCGGCTATCCGCTCATCGGCCTGAAGGCTACCGTGTTCGATGGTTCCTACCACGACGTCGACTCCAATGAGATGGCGTTCAAGATCGCTGCTTCCATGGCGACCAAGCAACTGGCCCAGAAGGGTGGTGGTAAGGTGCTTGAGCCGATCATGAAGGTAGAGGTGGTGACTCCTGAGGACTACATGGGCGATGTGATGGGTGACCTGAACCGTCGTCGTGGTCTGATTCAGGGGATGGAAGACTCGGTCTCCGGTAAGGTGATTCGTGCCGAGGTTCCGCTGGGCGAAATGTTCGGTTACGCAACCGACGTGCGTTCCATGTCCCAGGGTCGCGCAAGCTACTCTATGGAATTCTCCAAGTACGCCGAGGCTCCGTCGAACATCGTCGAAGCTCTCGTTAAAAAACAAGCTTGATTCAGCCCTTTAAGTACGAGGTTTACTGTCGTGGCTAAGGAAAAATTCGAACGTAACAAACCGCACGTCAACGTTGGCACCATCGGTCACGTTGACCACGGTAAAACCACTCTGACCGCTGCTCTGACCAAGGTCTGCTCCGAGACCTGGGGCGGCTCCGCTCGCGCTTTCGACCAGATCGACAATGCGCCGGAAGAGAAGGCTCGTGGTATCACCATCAACACCTCTCACGTTGAATACGACTCGCCCGTTCGCCACTACGCGCACGTAGACTGCCCGGGCCACGCCGACTACGTGAAGAACATGATCACCGGTGCTGCCCAGATGGACGGCGCGATCCTGGTTTGCTCCGCTGCTGACGGCCCCATGCCGCAGACCCGTGAGCACATCCTGCTGTCCCGTCAGGTAGGCGTTCCTTACATTGTCGTGTTCCTGAACAAGGCCGACATGGTTGACGACGCCGAGCTGCTGGAACTGGTCGAGATGGAAGTTCGCGACCTGCTGAACACCTACGACTTCCCGGGCGATGACACCCCGATCGTCGTGGGTTCCGCTCTGATGGCTCTGAACGGCCAGGACGACAACGAGATGGGCGTTTCCGCCGTGCGCAAGCTGGTAGAGACCCTGGACTCCTACATCCCCGAGCCGGTTCGTGCAATCGACCAGCCGTTCCTGATGCCGATCGAAGACGTGTTCTCGATCTCCGGTCGTGGCACCGTGGTAACTGGCCGTGTTGAGCGTGGCATCGTCAAGGTTCAGGAAGAAGTGGAAATCGTCGGCATCAAGGCGACCACCAAGACCACCTGCACCGGCGTTGAAATGTTCCGCAAGCTGCTCGACGAAGGTCGTGCTGGTGAGAACGTCGGCGTCCTGCTGCGCGGCACCAAGCGTGAAGACGTAGAGCGTGGCCAGGTTCTGGCCAAGCCGGGCACCATCAAGCCGCACACCAAGTTCGAGTGCGAAGTGTACGTGCTGTCCAAGGAAGAAGGTGGTCGTCACACCCCGTTCTTCAAGGGCTACCGTCCGCAGTTCTACTTCCGTACCACCGACGTAACCGGCAACTGCGAACTGCCGGAAGGCGTTGAGATGGTAATGCCGGGCGACAACGTGAAAATGGTTGTCACCCTGATCGCTCCGATCGCCATGGAAGATGGCCTGCGCTTCGCGATCCGCGAAGGCGGCCGTACCGTTGGCGCCGGCGTGGTTGCCAAGATCATCGAGTAATCGCTGATCCGCTCCAGAAAAAGGGACCCTTCGGGGTCCCTTTTTCGTTGAGTTGGTTAAATATTGACACCCCCAAGGTGCATCCGTACAATTGCGCCTCCTTTTAACGGGCGGAGTCCGTCCGTTGGGAATGGCAACTTGGAGTCTGAGGTCAAATGCAAAATCAACAAATCCGTATTCGGTTGAAGGCTTTTGACCATCGCCTGATCGACCAATCTACCCAGGAAATCGTGGAAACCGCGAAACGTACTGGCGCTCAGGTGCGTGGTCCGATTCCTCTGCCGACCCGCAAGGAACGTTACACCGTGCTGATTTCCCCGCACGTCAACAAGGACGCTCGTGACCAGTACGAAATTCGTACCCACAAGCGTGTTCTCGACATCGTTCAGCCGACCGACAAAACCGTCGACGCGCTGATGAAGCTCGACCTTGCTGCTGGCGTCGAAGTACAGATCAGCCTCGGCTAATGCCTTCGGCATTGGTCGTGTAACGCTCTGAAATGGGCGGCCATAGCGGGTGAAAGCCCCGTACACTAAAGAGGTTCTAAAGATGACAATTGGTGTTGTCGGTCGTAAGTGCGGCATGACCCGCATTTTCACCGAAGATGGTGTCTCCATTCCGGTCACGGTCATTGAGGTCGAGCCGAATCGCGTCACCCAGTTCAAGAACGAAGAGAGCGATGGCTACCGTGCGGTCCAGGTGACTGTCGGTGAGCGTCGTGCTTCCCGTGTGACCAAGGCGCAAGCCGGTCACTTCGCCAAGGCGAATGTCGCCGCCGGTCGCGGCGTGTGGGAATTCCGTCTGGACGAGGAAGCCTACAACGCCGGTGATGCAATCACCGTCGAGCTGTTCCAGGCTGGCCAGCTGGTAGACGTTACCGGCGAGTCCAAGGGTAAAGGCTTTGCCGGTACCATCAAGCGCTGGAACTTCCGTGGTCAAGATAACACCCACGGTAACTCCGTTTCCCACCGCGTCCCGGGTTCTATCGGCCAGTGCCAGACTCCTGGTCGAGTGTTCAAGGGCAAGAAAATGTCCGGCCACCTGGGTGCTGAGCGTGTAACCGTTCAATCCCTGGAAGTCGTACGTGTCGATGCAGAGCGCAATCTGCTGCTGGTCAAAGGTGCCGTTCCCGGCGCTACCGGTGGTGATGTGCTGGTGCGTCCGGCAGCCAAGGCTCGCGGTTAAGAGAGGAAGCTGAGATGCAACTGAATGTAAATGGCGCTCAGGCGATCGAAGTTTCCGAGCGTACCTTTGGCAGCGAATTCAACGAGACTCTGGTTCACCAGGCTGTCGTCGCCTACATGGCTGGCGGTCGTCAGGGCACCAAGGCTCAGAAGACTCGTTCCGAAGTCTCCGGCGGTGGCAAGAAGCCGTGGCGTCAGAAGGGCACCGGTCGTGCTCGTGCTGGCACCATTCGCAGCCCCATCTGGCGTGGCGGCGGCGCGACCTTCGCAGCCAAGCCCCAGGATCACTCCCAGAAGCTCAACAAGAAGATGTACCGCGCTGCTCTGCGCTCCATCCTCTCTGAGCTGGTTCGTCTGGATCGTCTGGTTGTCGTTGCCGACTTCGCTGTCGATGCGCCGAAGACCAAAGGTCTGGTCAGCAAGCTGGAAGGCCTGGGCCTGAAAGATGTACTGATCGTCACCGAAGGCGTCGATGAGAACCTGTACCTGGCAGCTCGCAACCTGGCCCACGTCGATGTACGTGACGTCCAGGCTTCCGATCCGGTCAGCCTCATTGCCTACGACAAGGTGCTGGTCACCGTGTCTGCCGTGAAGAAGTTCGAGGAGCTGCTGGCATGAACCAGGAACGCGTATTCAAGGTGCTGCTGGGCCCGCATATCTCCGAGAAGGCCACTGGCCTGGCGGACGGCAACAGCCAATTCGTTTTCAAGGTTGCCACTGATGCAACCAAGCTGGAAATCAAGAAGGCCGTAGAAAGCCTGTTCGGCGTGAAAGTACGTCGCGTCACCACCCTGAACGTTCAGGGCAAGACCAAGCGTACCGTTCGCGGCCTGGGCAAGCGTAACGACTGGAAAAAAGCGTACATCGCTCTCCAGCCGGGCCAGGATCTCGATTTCGCAGCTGGCGCTGAGTAAAGGGGTGCATCATGGCAATCGTTAAATGCAAACCGACTTCCGCTGGTCGTCGTTTCGTCGTCAAGGTAGTGAACCAGGACCTGCACAAAGGTGCTCCGTTCACTCCCCTGCTCGAGAAGAAGTCCAAGTCGGGCGGCCGTAACAACAACGGTCGTATCACCACCCGTCATATCGGTGGTGGCCACAAGCAGCACTATCGTCTGGTCGACTTCCGCCGCAACAAGGATGGCATCCCTGCCATCGTTGAGCGCGTTGAATACGATCCGAACCGTACTGCTCACATCGCTCTGCTGAAATATGCGGACGGCGAGCGTCGCTACATCATCGCTCCGAAAGGCGTGGTGGCTGGTGATCAACTGATCTCCGGTATCGGCGCTCCGATCAAGGCCGGCAACAACATGCCGCTGCGCAACATCCCGGTGGGTAGCACCATCCACGGTATCGAACTGAAGCCTGGTAAAGGCGCTCAGATCGCTCGCTCCGCTGGCGCTTCGGCTCAGCTGGTTGCCCGTGAAGGTGCATACGTAACCGTACGTCTGCGTTCCGGCGAAATGCGCAAAGTCCTGGCTGACTGCCGTGCGACCCTGGGTGAAGTCTCGAACTCCGAGCACAGCCTGCGTTCGCTGGGTAAAGCTGGTGCCAAGCGCTGGCGTGGCGTTCGCCCGACCGTTCGTGGTGTTGCCATGAACCCGGTCGACCACCCGCATGGTGGTGGTGAAGGTCGTACCTCTGCTGGTCGTCATCCGGTATCGCCGTGGGGTCTTCAGACCAAGGGTAAGAAGACTCGCGCGAACAAGCGTACCGACAACATGATCGTCCGTCGCCGCAAGTAAATAGAGGGATACGACAGTGCCACGTTCTCTGAAAAAAGGTCCTTTTATCGATCTTCACCTGCTGAAGAAGATCGAAGTGGCGGTGGAAAAGAACGACCGCAAGCCGATCAAGACCTGGTCGCGCCGTTCGATGATCCTGCCGCACATGGTTGGTCTGACCATCGCTGTCCACAACGGCCGTCAACACGTGCCGGTCCTGGTCAACGAAGACATGGTCGGTCACAAACTCGGCGAGTTCGCTGCTACCCGCACTTATCGTGGGCACGCTGCGGACAAGAAAGCCAAGCGTTAAGGGGTAAGGAAGATGGAAGTAGCCGCTAAGCTCTCGGGCGCTCGTATCTCCGCCCAGAAAGCCCGCTTGGTCGCCGACCAGATCCGCGGGAAGAAGGTGGGCGATGCGCTCAACCTCCTGGCTTTCAGCAACAAGAAAGCCGCCGAGATCATGAAGAAAGTGCTGGAGTCGGCCGTGGCCAACGCCGAGCACAACGAAGGCGCCGATGTGGATGACCTGAAGGTCTCCACCGTCTTCGTCAACGAAGGTCGTTCGCTCAAGCGCATCATGCCGCGTGCCAAAGGCCGTGCTGATCGCATCGTCAAGCGGTCTTGCCATATCACTGTCAAGGTTGCGGACAAGTAACGGAGTCGATCAGATGGGTCAGAAAGTACATCCCAATGGCATCCGCCTGGGTATCGTCAAGGAGCACACCTCCGTTTGGTACGCAGATAAGCGCACTTACGCCGATTATCTGTTCGCCGACCTGAAGGTACGTGAGTATCTCCAAGACAAACTAAAAAGCGCGTCCGTAAGCCGTATCGATATCCATCGTCCGGCTCAAACTGCACGCATCACCATCCACACCGCTCGTCCCGGCATCGTGATCGGCAAGAAAGGTGAAGATGTTGAGAAGCTGCGTCAGGACCTGACCAAGCAAATGGGTGTGCCTGTGCACATCAACATCGAAGAGATCCGCAAGCCGGAACTCGACGGTATGCTGGTTGCGCAGAGCGTAGCTCAGCAGCTGGAGCGTCGCGTTATGTTCCGTCGTGCCATGAAGCGCGCTGTACAGAACGCCATGCGCATTGGTGCCAAAGGCATCAAGATCCAGGTAAGCGGTCGTCTGGGCGGCGCTGAAATCGCTCGTACCGAGTGGTATCGCGAAGGTCGTGTGCCCCTGCACACCCTGCGTGCCGACATCGACTACGCAACCTACGAAGCGCACACCACCTACGGTGTGATCGGTGTGAAGGTTTGGATCTTCAAAGGCGAGGTCATTGGTGGCCGCCAGGAAGAGCTGAAGCCTGTAGCGCCCGCTCCTCGTAAAAAAGCTGCTAAGTAAGGAGTACGCAAATGCTGCAACCTAAGCGTACGAAGTTCCGCAAGCAAATGACCGGTCACAACCGTGGCCTGGCTCATCGCGGTTCCAAAGTCAGCTTCGGCGAGTTCGCCCTCAAGGCAACCAGCCGTGGCCGTCTCACCGCGCGTCAGATCGAGTCCGCACGTCGTGCGCTGACCCGTCACGTTAAGCGTGGCGGCAAGATCTGGATTCGCGTATTCCCCGACAAGCCTGTTACCAAGAAGCCCCTGGAAGTACGTATGGGTAAAGGTAAGGGCGGCGTCGAGTACTGGGTAGCCCAGATTCAACCGGGCAAGGTCCTGTACGAGATCGAGGGTGTATCCGAAGAGCTGGCGCGTGAGGCATTCGCCCTGGCTGCTGCAAAGCTGCCGCTCGCCACCTCCTTTGTTAAGCGGACGGTGATGTGATGAAAGCGAATGAACTTCGTGAAAAATCCGTTGAGCAGCTGAACGAGCAACTGCTCGGCCTGCTGCGCGACCAGTTCAATCTGCGCATGCAGAAAGCAACTGGCCAGTTGGGGCAGTCTCACCTGCTCTCGCAAGTGAAGCGCGACATCGCTCGCGTTAAAACTGTGCTCAACCAGCAAGCAGGTAAGTAATCATGGCTGAAGCTCAGAACACCGTCCGTACGCTGACTGGCCGCGTCGTCAGCGACAAGATGGACAAGACCGTTACCGTTCTGATCGAGCGTCGCGTAAAGCACCCGATCTACGGCAAATACGTGAAGCGTTCGACCAAACTGCACGCCCACGACGAAACCAATCAGTGCCGCGTTGGTGACCTGGTCACCATCCGCGAGACCCGTCCGCTGGCCAAGACCAAGGCCTGGACCCTGGTTGATATCGTCGAGCGCGCGGTTGAAGTCTAAGGGTCGGAGATAGAAGATGATTCAGACTCAATCCATGCTCGATGTCGCTGACAACAGCGGCGCGCGTCGCGTAATGTGCATCAAGGTACTCGGCGGTTCCCACCGTCGTTACGCCGGCATTGGCGACATCATCAAGGTCACCGTCAAGGAAGCGATTCCGCGTGGCAAGGTGAAGAAGGGCCAGGTAATGACTGCCGTGGTCGTTCGCACCAAGCACGGCGTACGTCGTACCGACGGTTCCATCATTCGCTTCGACGGCAACGCCGCCGTCCTGCTGAACAACAAGCAGGAGCCGATCGGCACCCGTATCTTCGGGCCGGTGACTCGTGAACTTCGTACCGAGAAGTTCATGAAGATCGTCTCCCTTGCCCCTGAAGTGCTGTAAGGAGTAGCCGTCATGCAAAAAATTCGTCGTGACGACGAAGTCATCGTCATTGCCGGCAAGGACAAGGGCAAGCGTGGCAAGGTGCTGAAAGTTCTCGCTGACGACCGTCTGGTCGTTGGCGGTGTGAACCTGATCAAGCGCCACACCAAGCCCAACCCCATGCTCAACCAGCAAGGCGGGATCGTCGAGAAGGAGGCGCCTCTGCACGTCTCCAACGTCGCCATCTTCAACGCTGAAACCAACAAGGCTGACCGCGTTGGCTTCAAGGTCGAAGACGGTAAGAAGATTCGTGTCTTCAAGTCGACCCAGAAACCGGTTCAGGCTTGAGGGAGCTAGGTAGATCACCATGGCACGATTGAAAGAAATTTATCGGAAGGAAATCGCTCCCAAGCTGAAGCAAGAGCTTCAGCTGGCGAACGTGATGGAAGTTCCGCGCGTTACCAAAATCACCCTGAACATGGGTCTTGGCGAAGCTGTTGGTGACAAGAAAGTCATCGAGAGCGCCGTAGCCGATCTGGAAAAGATCGCGGGTCAAAAGCCGGTCGTGACTTACGCTCGTAAGTCCATCGCTGGCTTCAAGATCCGTGAAGGCTGGCCGATTGGCGTGAAAGTCACCCTGCGTGGCGACCGCATGTACGAGTTCCTGGACCGTCTGCTGTCGATCTCCCTGCCGCGCGTACGTGACTTCCGCGGTCTGAACGCCAAGTCCTTCGACGGTCGTGGCAACTACAGCATGGGCGTCAAAGAGCAGATCATCTTCCCGGAAATCGATTACGACAAGATCGATGCCCTCCGCGGTATGGATATCACTCTGACCACCACCGCTCGTACGGATGATGAAGGTCGTGCCCTGCTGCGCGCCTTCAACTTCCCGTTCCGCAACTGATTGGAGTAGGACCATGGCTAAAGAGAGCATGAAGAACCGTGAGCTGAAGCGTCAGCAAACGGTAGCCAAGTACGCCAAAAAGCGTGCCGAGCTGAAAGCGATCATCGCTAATCCGAACTCCTCCGCGGAAGAGCGTTGGAATGCCCAGGTCGCCCTGCAGAAGCAGCCCCGTGACGCGAGCGCCAGCCGCCTGCGTAACCGCTGCCGTCTGACCGGTCGTCCGCACGGCTTCTACCGCAAGTTCGGTCTGAGCCGTAACAAGCTGCGCGAAGCTGCAATGCGCGGCGACGTACCGGGTCTGGTGAAAGCCAGCTGGTAAGTCGTTAGCGGAGCCGGCAACGGCTCCGTTGATCGCTTAACGAATCAAGCCCCCTCGTGGGGCTTGATTCGTTTTTGAGCGATCTCTAGAATACCCGGCTCCCCCGAGCCAGGGTTTTTGTGCGCCTGGTGTTTTGAGGGCGAGTAAAGAAGTTGAAGGCTTATCTTTTGTATCAGGAGCATTAAGCCCATGAGTATGCAGGACCCGTTAGCAGACATGCTAACTCGCATCCGTAATGCCCAGATGGCTGAGAAGACCGTCGTGAGCATGCCGTCTTCCAAGCTGAAAGCGGCAGTCGCCAAAGTCCTCAAGGACGAAGGTTATATTGCGGATTTCCAAGTCAGCGCCGAGGCCAAGCCTCTGCTGTCGATCGAGCTGAAGTACTTCGAAGGCAAGCCTGTCATCGAAGAAGTGAAGCGAATCAGCCGTCCTGGCCTGCGCCAGTACAAATCCGTAGACCAGCTGCCGAAAGTACGCGGTGGCCTGGGTGTGTCGATCGTCTCCACCAACAAGGGTGTGATGACTGATCGTGCTGCCCGTGCCGCTGGTGTTGGTGGCGAAGTGCTCTGCACTGTGTTCTAAGGGGAATCAGCATGTCTCGCGTTGCTAAGAACCCCGTCAAGCTGCCCGCCGGCGTTGAAATCAAGCTGGCTGGCCAGGAGCTTTCGATCAAGGGTGCCAAAGGCGCTCTCGAGCTGAAAGTCCATCCGTCCGTCGAAGTCATTCAGGACAACGGTGAGCTGCGTTTCGCTGCGCGTAACGGCGACCAGCAGACCCGTGCCATGGCCGGTACCACCCGCGCTCTGGTCAACAACATGGTGATCGGCGTCAGCCAGGGCTTCGAGCGCAAGCTCCAGCTGGTCGGCGTTGGTTACAAGGCGCAGGCCAAAGGCCAAGTGCTGTCCCTGGCTCTCGGCTTCTCCCACCCGGTTGATTACGAACTGCCTGCCGGCATCGTAGCGGAAACCCCCAGCCAGACCGATATCCTGATCAAGGGCATCGACAAGCAGCTGGTGGGTCAGGTAGCTGCGGAAATCCGCGACTTCCGTCCGCCGGAGCCGTACAAAGGCAAGGGCGTGCGTTACGCCGACGAAGTCGTCCTTCGTAAAGAAGCCAAGAAGAAGTAGGGCATAGCAAATGAGCGTCAAGAAAGAAACCCGTCTGCGCCGCGCTCGCAAGGCACGCCTGAAGATGCGCGAACTGGAAGCCGTACGCCTCTGTGTGTACCGCTCCGCCCAGCACATCTACGCCCAGGTCATTGCGGCCGATGGCGGCAAGGTCCTGGCCAGCGCCTCGACCCTGGACAAGGAACTGCGCGAAGGTGCCACCGGCAACATCGACGCAGCCAAGAAAGTTGGTCAACTGGTCGCCGAACGCGCCAAGGCTGCCGGCGTCACTCAGGTGGCGTTCGACCGTTCTGGCTTCAAGTACCACGGCCGTATCAAGGCCCTGGCTGATGCCGCTCGCGAAGGCGGTCTGGAGTTCTAAGTTATGGCAAACAACGATCAAAAGCGCGACGAAGGCTACATCGAGAAGCTGGTTCAAGTTAACCGCGTCGCCAAAACCGTTAAAGGTGGCCGTATCTTCGCCTTCACCGCGCTGACCGTGGTTGGCGATGGCAAGGGCCGTGTTGGCTTCGGTCGTGGCAAGGCGCGTGAAGTGCCGGCCGCCATCCAGAAAGCCATGGAAGCTGCTCGCCGCAACATGATCCAGGTTGATCTGAACGGCACCACTCTGCAGTACCCGACCAAGTCCGCCCATGGCGCCTCCAAGGTGTACATGCAGCCGGCTTCCGAAGGTACCGGTATCATCGCCGGCGGCGCCATGCGTGCTGTCCTGGAAGTGGCCGGTGTGCAGAACGTTCTGGCGAAGTGCTACGGCTCCACCAACCCGGTGAACGTGGTCTACGCAACCTTCAAGGGCCTGAAGAACATGCAGTCCCCTGAGTCGGTAGCGGCCAAGCGTGGCAAGAGCGTCGAGGAGATTCTCTAACCATGGCAACTGTCAAAGTTACCCTGATCAAGAGCGTGAACGGCCGTCTGGCCAATCACAAGGCTTGCGTCAAAGGCCTGGGCCTGCGTCGCATTGGTCACACCGTTGAGGTTCAGGACACTCCTGAAAACCGCGGCATGATCAACAAGGCCTACTACCTGCTGCGTGTGGAGGGTTAATCCATGCAACTGAACGATCTGCGTTCCGCGCCGGGTGCCCGTCGCGAAAAGCACCGTCCGGGCCGTGGCATCGGTAGCGGTCTGGGCAAGACCGGTGGCCGTGGTCACAAAGGTCAGACCTCCCGCTCCGGTGGCTCCATCGCTCCGGGCTTCGAGGGTGGTCAGCAGCCGCTGCACCGTCGTCTGCCGAAGTTCGGCTTCAACTCGCTGAAGGCCCTGGATCGCGCAGAAGTGCGTACCTCCGAGCTGGCCAAGGTCGAGGGTGATGTCGTAACCGTGCAGGCCCTGAAGGATGCCAACGTGATTAACCAGAACGTACAGCGTGTGAAAGTCATGCTGTCCGGCGAAGTTACTCGCGCAGTCACCCTGAAAGGCATCGGCGCCACCAAAGGCGCTCGTGCGGCTATCGAAGCAGCTGGCGGCAAAATCGAGGACTAAATGGCTAAGCAAGGTGCTCTCTCTGCGCTGAGCAACGGTGGTGGTTTGTCCGAGCTCTGGGCACGTCTGCGTTTCCTGTTCCTGGCGATCATCGTCTATCGGATCGGCGCGCACATCCCAGTCCCGGGCATCAACCCCGATCGCTTGGCGGCACTGTTCCGGCAGAACGAGGGGACCATTCTTAGCCTCTTCAACATGTTTTCCGGCGGCGCGCTGGAGCGCATGAGTATCTTTGCACTGGGGATCATGCCGTACATCTCGGCATCGATCATCATGCAGCTCATGACCGCTATCAGCCCGCAGCTGGAGCAGTTGAAGAAAGAGGGTGAGTCTGGGCGTCGCAAGATCAGCCAGTACACCCGCTACGCAACTCTCGCTCTGGCACTCGTCCAGGCCATCGGCATGTCCGTTGGTCTGGGCAGCCAGGGTGTGGCCTTCTCCAACGACTTCGGCTTCTACTTCGTGTCGGTCACCACCTTCGTGGCGGGTGCACTGTTCATGATGTGGCTGGGTGAGCAGATCACCGAGCGGGGTGTCGGCAACGGCATCTCCATGTTGATCTTCTCCGGTATCGTCGCAGGCCTGCCCCGAGCAATCGGTCAGTCCTTCGAGTCTGCGCGTCAAGGTGACATCAACATCTTCGCCCTGATCGCCATCGGCCTGCTGGCCGTGGCCATCATCGCGTTCGTTGTATTCATCGAGCGTGGTCAGCGCCGTATCGCCGTGCATTACGCCAAGCGCCAACAAGGCCGCAAGGTGTTTGCCGCCCAGACCAGCCATCTGCCGCTGAAAGTGAACATGGCGGGTGTAATCCCCGCGATCTTCGCCAGCAGCATCCTGCTGTTCCCGGCATCCCTGGGTGCCTGGTTCGGCCAGTCGGAAGGCCTGGGTTGGCTGCAGGACGTCGCGCAAGCGATCGCGCCTGGTCAGCCGCTGAACATTCTGCTGTTTAGTGCAGGGATCGTCTTCTTCTGCTTCTTCTACACAGCGCTGATGTTCAACCCGAAGGACGTGGCGGAAAACCTCAAGAAGTCCGGTGCATTTATTCCGGGTATTCGTCCGGGCGAACAATCGGCTCGCTACATCGATGGCGTGTTGACTCGTTTGACCATGTTCGGTGCCCTGTACATGACGGCTGTGTGCCTGCTGCCCCAGTTCCTGGTCGTAGCTGCCCACGTACCGTTCTACCTTGGCGGGACCTCGTTGCTGATCGTGGTCGTGGTTGTGATGGACTTTATGGCCCAAGTACAATCGCACCTCGTTTCTCACCAGTACGAATCCCTCATGAAGAAAGCCAACCTGAAGGGCTATGGCAGCGGCCTGCTGCGCTGACCCGTAAGGTTCGAGGAGTCACTGATGAAAGTTCGTGCATCGGTAAAGAAGCTGTGCCGTAACTGCAAGATCATCCGTCGCGAAGGCGTCGTTCGTGTGATCTGCAGCGCGGAGCCGCGTCACAAGCAGCGCCAAGGCTGAGTGTGAACCACGCGTTATAACCCGGCAGCTAGTGTGCTGCCGGGTTGATTATTTGTTTTTACAGCGCTAATATCCGCGCCCTTTCTTGGCTTCCTGGGCGCCGGGTAGCTGTCAATTGGAGTTTTTCTGAATGGCCCGTATTGCAGGCGTAAACATTCCGGATAACAAGCACACTGTTATCTCGCTGACCTACATCTATGGTGTCGGTCGCACTACCGCACAGAGCATCTGTGCAGCCACCGGCATCAGCCCGGCTGCAAAGATCAAGGACCTGAGCGAAGAGCAGATTGATTCGCTGCGTACCGAGGTGGCCAAGCTGACCACCGAAGGTGACCTGCGTCGCGAAATCAACATGAACATCAAGCGTCTGATGGACCTCGGTTGCTACCGCGGTCTGCGTCATCGTCGCGGTCTGCCGGTTCGCGGTCAGCGTACCAAGACCAACGCGCGTACCCGTAAGGGCCCGCGTAAGCCGATCCGCAAGTAATCGCTTAGGAATTTAGTCATGGCAAAACCTGCTGCTCGTCCTCGTAAGAAAGTCAAAAAGACGGTGGTTGACGGGATCGCGCATATCCACGCGTCCTTCAACAACACCATCGTTACCATCACCGACCGTCAGGGCAACGCCCTGTCCTGGGCTACCTCCGGTGGTTCGGGTTTCCGCGGCTCGCGTAAGAGCACTCCGTTCGCTGCCCAGGTAGCGGCCGAGCGTGCCGGCCAGGCTGCTCTGGAATACGGTCTGAAGAACCTCGACGTCAACGTCAAGGGCCCGGGCCCGGGCCGCGAATCGGCTGTACGTGCGCTGAATGCCTGCGGTTACAAGATCGCCAGCATCACCGACGTAACCCCGATCCCGCACAACGGCTGCCGTCCGCCGAAAAAGCGTCGCGTGTAATAGGAGACAGTGAGAAATGGCTCGTTACATTGGTCCCAAGTGCAAACTGTCTCGCCGCGAAGGCACTGATCTGTTCCTGAAGAGCGGCGTTCGTGCCCTCGACTCGAAGTGCAAGGCAGAAAACGTTCCTGGCCAGCATGGTCAGCGTCGTGGTCGTCTGTCCGACTACGGTCTGCAGCTGCGCGAGAAGCAGAAAGTCCGCCGCATCTACGGCGTTCTGGAACGTCAATTCCGTGGCTACTATCAGGAAGCGTCCCGCCGCAAGGGCTCCACTGGTGAGAACCTGCTGCAGCTGCTCGAGTGCCGTCTGGACAACGTCGTCTACCGTATGGGCTTCGGTTCCACTCGTTCCGAATCCCGTCAGCTGGTGTCCCACAAGACCATCAGCGTGAACGGTCAGACCGTTAACATCCCGTCCTACCAGGTCAAGGCTGGTGACGTCGTTGCTGTTCGCGAGAAGTCGAAGAACCAGCTGCGTATCGCCCAAGCCCTGGAACTGTGCGCCCAGCGCGGTCGCGTTGAGTGGGTCGAAGTGGATAGCGACAAGAAGTCCGGCACCTTCAAGAGTGTCCCGGCTCGTGCCGATCTGTCCGCCGACATCAACGAAAACCTGATTGTCGAGCTCTACTCCAAGTAAGGGCTAGAAAATAGGTGCATCCATGCAGAGTTCGGTAAATGAGTTCCTGACCCCCCGCCACATCGATGTGCAGGTGGTCAGCCAAACCCGCGCCAAGATCACCCTCGAGCCCCTCGAGCGTGGTTTCGGCCATACCCTGGGCAACGCGCTGCGTCGCATCCTGTTGTCCTCCATGCCTGGCTGTGCAGTGGTCGAGGCCGAGATCGACGGCGTACTCCATGAGTACTCCGCCATCGAAGGTGTGCAGGAAGATGTCATCGAGATCCTGCTCAACCTGAAAGGCCTGGCCATCAAGCTGCACGGCCGTGACGAAGTGACGCTGACCCTGGCGAAAAAGGGCTCGGGTGTGGTGACCGCTGCCGATATTCAGCTGGATCATGATGTCGAGATCGTCAACGGTGACCATGTTATCGCCCACCTGGCCGATAACGGCGCGCTGAACATGAAGCTGAAAGTCGCTCGTGGCCGTGGCTACGAGCCGGCTGATGCCCGTTCGAGCGATGAAGACGAAAGCCGTAGCATCGGCCGTCTGCAGCTCGACGCCTCGTTCAGCCCCGTACGTCGTGTTGCCTACGTGGTCGAGAACGCCCGTGTCGAACAGCGTACCAACCTGGACAAGCTGGTCCTCGATCTGGAAACCAACGGCACCCTGGACCCTGAAGAGGCTATCCGTCGCGCCGCTACCATCCTGCAACAGCAGCTGGCAGCGTTCGTGGACCTCAAAGGCGACAGCGAGCCCGTCGTTGAAGAGCAGGAAGACGAGATCGATCCGATCCTGCTGCGTCCGGTCGATGACCTGGAGCTGACCGTCCGTTCGGCTAACTGCCTGAAGGCAGAGAACATCTACTACATCGGTGACCTGATTCAGCGCACCGAAGTAGAGCTGCTCAAAACGCCGAACCTGGGCAAGAAGTCCCTGACCGAAATCAAGGACGTTCTGGCCTCTCGCGGTCTGTCCCTCGGTATGCGCCTCGACAACTGGCCGCCGGCAAGTCTCAAGAAAGACGACAAGGCTACTGCCTGATCGTCGTAGCTACCGAACGTAAAGTTTGGAAAGGAATTGAACCATGCGCCATCGTAAAAGTGGTCGTCACCTGAGCCGCACCAGCGCGCACCGCAAGGCTATGTTCCAGAACATGGCTGTGTCGCTCTTCGAACACGAACTGATCAAAACCACCCTGCCCAAGGCCAAGGAACTGCGTCGCGTTGCCGAGCCGCTGATCACCCTGGCTAAAGTGGATAGCGTTGCCAACCGTCGTCTCGCTTTCGATCGCACCCGTTCGAAAGAAGCCGTAGGCAAGCTGTTCAACGAACTGGGCAAGCGCTACGCCAACCGTCCGGGCGGCTACCTGCGCATCCTGAAGTGCGGCTTCCGCGCTGGCGACAATGCCCCCATGGCATACGTCGAACTGATTGACCGTGCTGTTGGCGGCCAAGCAGTAGAAGCTGCAGAGTAAGGTTTACGCCTTACTTATAAGAAACCGGGCCTTGTGCCCGGTTTTTTATCGCCTATCGAAAAGTATTTCTCTATCGACGGGCTCGAATCAATAAATTGGCTCATTACCCCTCTCCTCGACGATCCTGACTTCGCCGACTTCCACCGCTAGCTGAGCTGGATCAACAGCCGCAACGCCGGTGGAGGCGCTTAATTGTCCGATCGGGATGTCGGGCAGCGCTCACCCTTCCGGTGACGCATTGGCTGCCGCACAGACCGCCGTTTAGGAGAGTAACGATGAGCGACAAAACCCGCCTGACGACCGCTGCCGGAGCGCCGGTCGCCGATAACCAGAACGTCCAGACCGCCGGCCCGCGGGGTCCGATGCTGCTGCAGGACGTCTGGTTCCTGGAGAAACTGGCGCACTTCGACCGCGAAGTGATCCCTGAGCGCCGCATGCACGCCAAAGGCTCGGCCGCCTATGGCACCTTCACCGTCACCCACGACATCACTCGCTTCACTCGTGCCAAGCTGTTCTCCCAGGTCGGCAAGCAGACTCCGCTGTTCCTGCGCTTCTCCACCGTGGCCGGCGAGCGCGGCGCGGCGGATGCCGAGCGGGATATCCGTGGCTTCGCCCTGAAGTTCTACACCGAGGAAGGCAACTGGGACCTGGTGGGCAACAACACCCCGGTCTTCTACTTCCGCGACCCGCTGAAATTCCCTGATCTGAACCACGTGGTGAAGCGTGACCCGCGCACCAACCTGCGCAACGCCACCATGAAGTGGGACTTCTTCTCGCATCTGCCTGAAGCACTGCACCAACTGACCATCGACTTCAGCGACCGCGGCTTGCCGCGCAGCTACCGTCACGTTCACGGCTTCGGCAGCCACACCTTCAGCTTCATCAACGCCAGCAACGAGCGCTTCTGGGTGAAGTTCCACTTCAAGACCCAGCAGGGCATCGAGAACCTGAGCAACGAGGAAGCGGCGAAGCTGGTCGGGGCCGACCGCGAGAGCTCGCAGCGTGACCTGTACGACGCCATCGAGCGTGGTGACTTCCCGCGCTGGACCATGTACGTGCAGGTGATGCCGGAGAAGGAAGCGGCGACCTACCGCTACAACCCGTTTGACCTGACCAAGGTCTGGCCGCATGGTGATTATCCGCTCATCGAGGTGGGCTACTTCGAGCTGAATCGCAACCCGGCGAACTACTTCGCCGAGGTCGAGCAGTCCGCGTTCAGCCCGGCGAATATCGTCCCCGGGATCGGCTTCTCGCCGGACAAGATGCTCCAGGGGCGCCTGTTCTCCTACGGCGATGCGCACCGCTACCGTCTGGGCGTGAACCACCACCAGATCCCGGTTAACGCCGCGCGCAACAATCCGCGCATCTACCACCGCGACGGCGCCATGCGGGTGGACGGCAACAATGGTGACATGACCGTCACCTACGAGCCGAATAGCTTCAGCCAGTGGCAGGAGCAGCCGGACTACTCCGAACCGCCGCTGACCCTGGAAGGCACCGCCGATCACTGGAACCACCGCGTCGATGACGATTACTACAGCCAGCCGGCCGCGCTGTTCCGCCTGTTCGACGAGGCTCAGCGGCAGCGGCTGTACGCCAACATCGCCGGTGACATGGCAGGCGTGCCGGAAGCCATCCAGCGTCGTCAGCTCGCGCTGTTCTTCAAGATCGACCCGGCCTACGGCGAAGGTGTCGCCAAGGCGCTCGGTCTGAAGCTGGACTAAGCTCAGGCATCGGAACACGCCGCCCTCTTCGGAGGGCGGCTTTGTTTCCGGCCAATTACGGGCTTGACCCCGGTCATCCCCAGCCGGACCATAGCGCCGTTTAATTTGCTGTCACGTTCCAGGGAGAAGGCTGATGCAAGGCCACGCCGAGGTTATCGACTATCTGAACACGCTGCTGACCGGTGAGCTGGCCGCTCGCGACCAGTACTTCATCCACTCGCGCATGTACGAGGACTGGGGCTTCACCAAGCTCTACGAACGCCTCAACCACGAGATGGAAGAGGAAACCCAGCACGCCGATGCCTTGCTGCGCCGCATCCTGCTGCTCGAAGGCACGCCGCGCATGCGTCCGGACGACATCCACCCAGGCAAGACCGTACCGGAGATGCTCGAAGCTGACCTCAAACTGGAGCGCCATGTGCGCGCCGCCCTGGCCAAGGGCATCGCCCTGTGCGAGAAGCACAAGGACTTCGTTACCCGCGACATCCTCCGCGTGCAGCTGACCGACACCGAGGAAGACCACGCCTACTGGCTGGAGCAGCAGCTTGGGCTGATCCAGAAAATGGGGCTGGAAAATTACCTGCAGTCGCAGATCTGATCCGCAGCTTCGGTTCGACAAAAGCCCCCGGCGCTCAGGCTCCGGGGGCTTTTTTATTTGCGCGCGGAGCACGCTTTTGTAGGAGCGAGCTTGCTCGCGAACAGAGCTTCCCGGCGACTCCGTTGTTGGGCGGTTCGCGAGCAAGCTCGCTCCTACGAAGAGCAGAAAAAAGCCCCTGCGCCGATTGGCAGCAGGGGCTTTTTCATGCCGGCGCGGATCAGGCCCGATCGCGCTCCAGCAGCGGTTTGAGGAAGCGTCCGGTGTGCGACGCCTCCATGTCCGCGACCTGCTCCGGCGTGCCAACGGCGATGATCTGGCCGCCCTTGGAGCCGCCCTCCGGGCCGAGGTCGACCAGCCAGTCGGCGGTCTTGATCACGTCCAGGTTGTGCTCGATCACCACCACGGTGTTGCCGTGGTCGCGCAGGCGGTGCAGCACGTCGAGCAACTGCTGGATATCCGCGAAGTGCAGGCCGGTGGTCGGCTCGTCGAGGATGTACAGGGTCTTGCCGGTATCGCGCTTGGACAGCTCGCGGGACAGCTTCACCCGCTGCGCCTCACCGCCGGACAGCGTGGTCGCGCTCTGGCCCAGCTTGATGTACGACAGGCCGACGTCCATCAGCGTCTGCAGCTTGCGGGCGATGGCCGGGACGGCGTCGAAGAACTCGCGCGCGTCCTCGATGGTCATGTCCAGCACCTCGGTGATGCTCTTGCCCTTGTAGCGGACTTCCAGGGTCTCGCGGTTGTAGCGCTTGCCCTTGCAGACGTCGCAGGGGACGTAGATGTCCGGCAGGAAGTGCATCTCCACCTTGATCACGCCGTCGCCCTGGCAGGCTTCGCAGCGGCCGCCCTTCACGTTGAAGGAGAAGCGCCCCGGGCCGTAGCCGCGCGAACGGGCTTCCGGTACGCCAGCGAACAGCTCGCGGATCGGTGTGAACAGGCCGGTGTAGGTCGCGGGGTTGGAGCGTGGCGTGCGACCGATCGGGCTCTGGTCGATGTCCACCACCTTGTCCAGGTGCTGCAGGCCGTCGAAGGAGTCGTGCGGCGCGACCTCCAGGCTGGTGGCGCCGTTGAGCGCGGTGGCGGTGATCGGGAACAGGGTGTTGTTGATCAGCGTCGACTTGCCGGAGCCGGACACCCCGGTAACGCAGGTGAACAGGCCGACCGGGATTTCCAGGTTGACGTTCTGCAGGTTGTTGCCGCGCGCGCCCTTGAGCTTGAGCAACTGCTTCTTGTTGCGCGGTGTGCGCTCGGCCGGAACCAGGATCTTGGTGCGGCCGGACAGGTATTTGCCGGTGACCGAGTCCGGGTGATCCATGACCTCCTGCGGTGTCCCCTCTGCAACGATCTGCCCACCGTGCACGCCGGCGCCGGGGCCGATGTCCACCACGTAGTCGGCCAGGCGAATCGCGTCCTCGTCATGCTCGACCACGATCACCGTGTTGCCCAGGTTGCGTAGGTGGGTGAGGGTGCCCAGCAGGCGTTCGTTGTCGCGCTGATGCAGGCCGATGGAGGGTTCGTCGAGGATGTACATGACGCCCACCAGGCCCGCGCCGATCTGGCTGGCCAGGCGGATGCGCTGGGCCTCGCCGCCGGACAGGGTGTCGGCGCTGCGATCCAGGGTCAGGTAGTCGAGGCCGACGTTGACCAGGAACTGCAGGCGCTCGCGAATCTCCTTGAGGATCTTCGAGGCGATCTCGCCACGGCGGCCGGTCAGGGTCAGGCTCTCGGCGTATTCACAGGCGGTGCCCACCGGCATCGAGGTGATCGCCGGCAGCGTCTTGTCGCCCACCCACACGTGGCGCGCCTCGCGGCGCAGGCGGGTGCCGTGGCAGTCCGGGCAGGGCTGGGTGCTGAGGAACTTGGCCAGTTCCTCGCGCACGGTGGCCGACTCGGTCTCGCGGTAGCGGCGCTCCAGGTTGGGCAGGATGCCTTCGAACGGGTGCGCGCGTTTGACGATGTCGCCGCGGTCGTTGAGGTAGCGGAATTCGACGTTCTCGCGCCCCGAGCCGTTGAGGATGAACTTCTGGTGCTCCGGGTCGAGGTCCTGGAAGGGCTCTTCCAGGCTGAAGCCGAAGTGCCCGGCCAGGGAGCCGAGCATCTGGAAGTAGTAGACGTTGCGCCGGTCCCAGCCGCGGATCGCGCCTTCGGCCAGGGTCAGTTCGCCATTGACTACCCGGCGCGCGTCGAAGAACTGCTTCACGCCTAGGCCGTCGCAGGTCGGGCAGGCGCCGGCCGGGTTGTTGAAGGAGAACAGCTTGGGTTCCAGCTCGCTGATCGAGTGGCCGCAGATCGGGCAGGCGAAGCGGGCGGAGAAGATGATTTCCTCACCTTCTTCATCATCCATGGGCGCAACCAGGGCGATGCCGTCGGCCAGGTTGATCGCCGTCTCGAAGGATTCCGCCAGGCGCTGCTGCAGGTCGCCGCGCACCTTGAAGCGGTCCACCACCACGTCGATGGAGTGCTTGAGCTTCTTGTCCAGCTTGGGCAGCTCGTCCAGCTCGTAGAGCTTGCCGTTGACGCGGGCGCGGACGAAGCCCTGGGCGCGCATTTCCTCGAACACCGCCAGGTGCTCGCCCTTGCGCTCACGGATCACCGGGGCCAGCAGCATCAGCTTGCGGCCTTCGGGCAGCGCCAGCACCTGGTCGACCATCTGGCTGACGGTCTGCGCCTCCAGCGGGATGTCGTGGTCCGGGCAGCGCGGAATACCGACGCGCGCATAGAGCAGGCGCAGGTAGTCGTAGATCTCGGTGATGGTGCCCACGGTGGAGCGCGGGTTGTGCGAAGTGGATTTCTGCTCGATGGAAATGGCCGGCGACAGACCTTCGATGGTGTCGACGTCAGGCTTTTCCATCATCGAGAGGAACTGCCGGGCATAGGCCGACAGGGATTCCACGTAGCGGCGCTGGCCCTCGGCATAGAGCGTGTCGAAGGCCAGGGAAGACTTGCCGGAGCCGGACAGGCCAGTGATCACGATCAGCTTGTCGCGGGGCAGAGTCAGGTCGATGTTCTTCAGGTTGTGGGTACGTGCCCCACGGATGAGGATCTTGTCCACAGCGGCCTCGCATGGCGGGCGAAAACCGCTGAGTATACGGCCGGCCATCCGTGTGCGGCAAAGTCGCGCGAGTGTGCTGGCA
The DNA here is from genome assembly GCF_047902425.1 of Pseudomonas macauensis. Taxonomy (NCBI): domain Bacteria; kingdom Pseudomonadati; phylum Pseudomonadota; class Gammaproteobacteria; order Pseudomonadales; family Pseudomonadaceae; genus Pseudomonas; species Pseudomonas macauensis. The sequence goes on from NZ_CP138377.1 coordinate 672,997, forward strand.
GGCGGCAGGACTGGTAGAATGCGCGGCTATTTTTCGGCGTTGGCGACAGCCGGCCCTTCGCGGAGTGGAAGGGCACGCCGTCACGGGGGCACTGAAGCGCAACCCCGACATCCGTCTTCCCATGAGGGGCTTATGCACGATTCCCACACTGAGCGCATGAGTGGCACCGAAACCCGCGCGGCCGCCGGCCTGTCCCTGGTCTTCGCGTTCCGCATGCTCGGCATGTTCATGGTCCTGCCGGTCCTGGCGACCTATGGCCAGGATCTCGCTGGAGCGACCCCGGCCCTGATCGGCCTGGCCATCGGCGCCTACGGCCTGACCCAGGCCATCCTGCAGATTCCCCTGGGCACCTTGTCCGACCGCATCGGCCGCCGGCCGATCATCGTCGTCGGCCTGCTGGTATTCGCCGCCGGCGCCGCGCTGGCGGCCAACGCCGACTCCATCTGGGGCATCATCGCCGGCCGTGTGCTGCAGGGCGCCGGGGCGATCTCCGCCGCCGTGATGGCGATGCTTTCCGACTTGACCCGCGAGCAGCACCGTACCAAGGCCATGGCGATGATCGGCATGAGCATCGGTGTGTCCTTCGCCGTGGCCATGGTCGCCGGCCCGGTGCTGACCCACTGGTTCGGCCTGCACGGCCTGTTCTGGTTCACCGCCGGCATGGCCCTGGTGGGCATGCTGATCATCCTGTTCGTCGTGCCGACCCCGGACCATCGCATGCAGCACCGCGAATCCAGCGTGGCCAAGCAGTCGCTGATCCCGACCCTGAAGAACGGCGAACTGCTGCGCCTGGACGCCGGCATCCTGGTCCTGCATGCCATCCTCATGGCCAGCTTCGTGGCCCTGCCGCTGGCGCTGGTAGAGCGCGCCGGGCTGCCCAAGGAGCAGCACTGGTGGGTGTACCTGACCGCGCTACTGGTGGGCTTCTTCGGCATGGTGCCGTTCATCATCTACGCCGAGAAGAAGCGCCAGATGAAGCGCGTGCTGAGCGGTGCGGTGGCGACCCTGATGCTCTGCGAGCTGTACTTCTGGGCGTTCGGCGACAGCCTGCAGGAACTGGTGTTCGGCATCATCGTCTACTTCACCGCGTTCAACCTGCTGGAGGCCTCGCTGCCGTCCCTGGTGAGCAAGGTTTCGCCCGCCGGCGGCAAGGGCACGGCGATGGGCGTGTACTCCACCAGCCAGTTCCTCGGTGCCGCAGTGGGCGGCATTCTGGGCGGCTGGATGTTCCAGCACGGCGGCCTGAACGGGGTATTCATCGGCTGCGCGGTCCTTGCTGCCATCTGGCTGGCGATTGCTGTTACCATGCGTGAACCGCCGTATGTAACGAGCATTCGTCTGCCTCTTTCCGATGAGGCGCTGCGCGATGCCTCGTTGGCCGAGCGTTTCAAGGCATTGCCCGGTGTGAGCGATGTGATGGTGGTCATCGAAGAGGCCGCCGCTTATGTCAAAGTAGATTCCCAACAAGTGGATCGCACGTCCCTCGAGCGCCTGGCTGGCGCCGAGCCGGCGACGTGCTGAAGCCTTTAGGAGAGCGTCATGGCCCGTGGGGTTAACAAAGTCATTCTGGTGGGTAACGTCGGTGGCGATCCGGAAACCCGTTACATGCCCAACGGCAACGCGGTGACCAACGTCACCCTGGCCACCAGCGAGAGCTGGAAGGACAAGCAGACCGGCCAGCAGCAGGAACGTACCGAGTGGCACCGCGTGGTGTTCTTCGGTCGCCTGGCGGAAATCGTCGCCGAGTACGTGCGCAAGGGTTCGCAGATCTACGTCGAAGGCAGCCTGCGCACTCGCAAGTGGCAGGGCCAGGACGGTCAGGACCGCTACACCACCGAGATCGTGGTCGACATCAACGGCAACATGCAGCTGCTCGGCGGCCGTCCGGGTGCCGGTGGCGACGACGCTCCGCGCGCCCCGCGTGAGCCTCAGCAGCGTCCGCAGCAGGCGCCGCGTCCGGCCCCGCAGCAGCAGTCCCAGCCCGCTCCGCAGCCGGCCCCGGACTACGACAGCTTCGACGACGACATTCCGTTCTAAACCCAACGGTTGGAGTCACCAAGAGCGCAGCCTTCGAGCTGCGCTTTTGCGCTTCTGGGACGCTCGTTTTGGCGAAGGTCCGCAACAGTCTTTCTCGAAAGCGACTATTTAATTAGCTAGCTAATTAAATGATTCTGGAATTGCCTTGATGTGTGGCAAAACCGGAGAAGAAAAGACATGAGCATTACAGTGACCGAGCGTGACGACGACCATAAATCCCGCGAGTTCCGCGCCCTGGGCGGGCGTTGCTGGGATGTGTACCAGGAAGGCCAGTTGGTCGGCATCTTCCATACCGAGCGTGAGGCGCACGCCTACCGCACCTCTCTGGAATTGGAGACACGCCACCGCCAGGCGGCAGAGTTCTAGTCAGACCGGAGCAGAAGGCCCCGCCAAAGCGGGGCCTTCTGCCGTCGGTGGATCAGTGCGGGCGTTTTCGCAGTTGATGCGCCGGAATGCCGAGCAGCAGGATCAGCGCGCCGATTGCCAGGGTTACGCCGATCACGTCGAAGGCCAGGTACAGGCTGCCGGTGGCGGTCTTGATCGCCCCGACCACGATCTGGCTGATCACCCCCGCCAGGCCGCCGATGGCGCTGATCACCGCGATGCCGCCGGCTGCCCGTGTCGGGCTGAGCAGCGCCGGTGGGATGGTCCAGAACAGCGAGAGGGCGGACATCGCCGTCGCTGCGCCGACGGTCATCAGGATCACCGAGAGCAGCAGGTGGCCCTGGACGAGGCCGAGCAGGAAGAAGCTGCTGGCGCTGACCAGCATGGTCGCGCCGACGTGCCAGCGGCGCTCCTGGCGTTTGTCCGAGCTGCGGCCGAGCAGGTACATGCCGACGATGCCCACCGCGTAGGGCAGGCTGGCGAGCAGCCCGATGGACCTCAAGTCCTCCACGCCGAAGCCGCGGATCAGTGTCGGCATCCAGTACGACACGGTGTTCGAGCCGCTGTAGACGCAGAAGAACACCAGCCCGGCGATGTACACCCGCGGATCGCGCAGCACGTCGAGCAAGCGACCGTGGTCGCCGGATTTTTCCGGCTCGGTGGCCAGTGCGGCTTCCAGGCGGTCCTTCTCCTCGTCGCTCAGCCATTTCGCGTCGCGTGGGCGATCCGCCAGCCAGTACCAGCCGAACACCCCCAGCAGCATGGCGGGGATGCCTTCCAGGACAAACAGCACCTGCCAGTCGCGCAGACCCATCCAGCCGTGGAAGTGGGTCATGATCCAGCCGGCCAGTGGTCCGCTGGTGATGCCGGCGACCATCGCCGACATGATGAACACGGCGGTGATCCGGCCGCGCAGTTCGCTGGGGAACCAGTAGGTGAGGTAGAGAATGACGCCCGGGAAGAACCCGGCTTCGGCGACCCCGAGGAAGAACCGCGCGACGATCAGTTGGTTGGCGGTGGTGACGAAGGCGGTGGCGACGGTGACCATGCCCCACAGCACCATGATCCGTGTGAGCGTGGCGCGGGCGCCGACGCGCTGCATGTACAGGTTGCTGGGCACCTCGAAGAGGATATAGCCCAGGTAGAAGATGCCGGCGCCGATCCCGTAGGCGGCCTCGCTCAGGGCGATATCTTCGGCCATGCGCAATTTGGCGAAGGAGATGTTGAGGCGGTCGATGGCGTTGATCGCGTAGGCGACGACCAGGAATGGCAGCAGGCGCCAGATCACCTTGCGGTAAAGCGCCCGGGGCGAGGCAGGCGAGTTGGTCGTGGGCGACGCGGTCGTCTCGAACGTTTGACTCATGGTTGCTCCTGCTGGCGTGGCCAGATTGTTCTTGTTGTGTTCGCAAGCGGACAGGAGCGTCGAGGATAGGAGGGTGGTCTCGCGGCAGAACTCACCCGAAGGGGGGGTATAGGGGGGGTATTTGTAAGAGGAAGTTGCAGGGGCCGTGCCCCTGCAACGACTGGGCGGTGCGATCAGAACTGGTAGTTCACCGTTGCGGTGACGTTGCGTTTTTCGCCGAAGTAGCAGAAGTCCAGGCTGTAGCAGGACGCCACGTAGTCCTTGTCCAGCAGGTTGTTGGCGTTGAGGCTGACGTCCAGCCCCTTCAGGCCGACGCGGGACAGGTCGTAGCCGATGCGCGCATCCACCAGGGTGTAGTCCGGCACGCGCAGGGTGTTCTCCTTGTCCGCCCAGGTCTCGCCGACGTAACGGGCGCCGCCTCCAAGGGAGAGGCCATCCAGCGGGCCTGCGTCGAAGCCGTAATCGGCCCACAGCGAGGCCATGTGCTTGGGCGCCTGGTTCGGGGTGTGGCCTTGGTTGCCGTCCAGAGACTTCGCGTAGGTGATGTCGGTGTAGGTGTAGCTGCCGAGCACCTTGAGGTTGTCGGTGACCTGGGTGTGGGCTTCCAGCTCGAAGCCCTGGGAGCGCACTTCGCCCACGGAGGTGTAGAAGTTGTCCTGCGGCTCCTTGGAGGCAACGTTCTCCTGGGTGATGTGGAAGATCGAGGCGGTGTACAGGCTGCGGCTGCCCTCGGGCTGGAACTTCAAGCCGGCTTCCCACTGTTTGCCCTCGGTCGGCTCCAGCGGCGTGCCGGACTGGTCGGAGTAGGCGTTGGGGTTGAACGACTCGGAGTAGCTGATGTACGGCGCGACGCCATTGTCGAACAGGTACAGCGCACCGACGCGTCCGGTGAATTTCTTCCAGTCGTCGTCGGCCTTGCTGCCGGTGCTGCGGTTCTTGTCCTCGACCGTCACCCAGTCCTCGCGCATGCCGAGGGAGAAGCGCCAGTTGTCGATGTCGATCAGGTCCTGCAGGTAGACGCCGGTCTGTTCCAGGCGACGTGTGTGGTTGTCGTCCGGGTAGTAGCTGATGGCGTCGTTGCCATAGTGCGGATTGAACGCATCCAGCGGGGCGGCTTGGCCGGAGGACCAGTCCACGCTGGTGCGGCGGCGCTGGTAATCCAGGCCCATCAGCAAGGTGTGTCTGGCGGCGCCGGTGTCGAACTCGGCCTGGGCCATGTTATCCACGATGTACGCCTGCAGGTGCTCACGGGCGCCGGAGAAGTAGCGGTTCAGGGTGTTCTCGTCCGGCGCGCTCCAGCCGTAGGCATAGACCTGCGAGAGGTCCACGTCGGAGTCCAGATAGCGGAAGTTCTGCCGCGCGGTCCAGACGTCGTCGAAGCGGTGCTCCAGCTGGTAGCCGAACAGGCGCTGGGTGCGGTCGAAGTCGTCCTGGCTCGGCTCGCCGTCGAAGAACTCGCGGGAGATCTTCTGGCCGTTGTGGTGGAACAGCGTGCCGTCCGCCGGCACGCCGCCGTGGTAGCCACCGTTCGGGTCGTGCTGCAGGTAGCCCTGCAGGGTCAGGGTGGTGTCCTCGGTGAAGTCGATGGCCAGGGTCGGGGCGATGGCGTAGCGCTCCTCCTTGACGTGGTCGAACTGAGTGTCCGAACCCTTGCCCAGGCCGACCAGGCGGTAGGCGATGCGCTTCTCCTCATCCAGCGGGCCGCTGAAGTCGAAGCCCAGCTCCTTCTGGCCCATGTTGCCGACGGTACCGGTGATCTGGTGGTAGTCCTCGTACAGCGGCTTCTTGCTGGTCAGCGCCACCAGCCCGCCCGGCAGGCTGCGGCCGTAGAGCACTGAGGACGGGCCTTTGACCACGTCGATGCGTTCGAGGAAGTACGGGTCGATCTGCATCGAGCTGAAGGTGCCGCTGTCGCCCATGGCCTTCAGGCCGTCGAGGTAGATGTTGTCCACGCTGTTGTCGGCGAAGCCGCGCATCACCACGTAGTCGTAGCGGTTCGATGCGCCGACCTGGCCGGTGAAGATGCCGGGGGTGTAGCGCATGGCCTGTTGCACGGTCTTGGAGGCGGTGTCGTCGATCTGCTCGCGAGTGATCACCGAGACGCTCTGGCTGGTTTCCAGCAAGGACTTGGAGGTCTTGGTGGCGATCTGGCTGTGGGTCGCCAGGTAGCCGTCTTCCTCGCCCAGCGCGTTGCCCAGGGCGAACACGTCGCTGGAGGGCATGGCCAGCACGTCGGTCGGTGCGGCGGGGCGCAGTACGTAGTTGCCGTTGCCCTGGTCCGCGGCCTCCAGCGGCGTATCCACCAGCAGGCGCGACAGGCCCTGGTCTACCGAATAGGTGCCGTTCAGGCCGGCCGAGTTCAGCCCGCGCGTCTGCTCCGGGGTGGCCGACAAGGTGATCCCCGCCTTGCGGGCGAAGCTGTTCAGCACCTCGCCCAAGGGCCCGGCCGGAATGGCGTAGGCGCGGCTGTTGGTGATGGCGGCAGCGTCGGCGGCCAAGGCGGTCAGCGGCAGGCTGGCGCCCAGGCTCGCACAGAGCAGGGCGCCGCGTACGGCATGGGCCAGGCGGTTGGCGCTGGACAGGGTGGGGGACGGCATCGGGACGTGAACGGCTCGCATGGATGGGGTTCCGGAGAGGAAGGGAAATGAACGGGTTATTCCTCCTTGCCGGCCGACGCGGCGAAACCCGACAAAAATAATTCTCGATTGCGAAGAAATGTTACCCAAGGCCGAACTCGACGTGCTTTGCTACCCCGGCTAAACGGCGGATAACGTCGAACGTTATCCGCCCTACGTTCCAGCGCGGGCTCAGCTCCGTGCGCTCACCGTCACCCACCAGTCCGTACGCTTCTCCACCCGCACGGGAAGCGTCTGCGGCAGCAGGGCCAGCAATTGATCGGTGTCGTCCAGGCGGAACACCCCGGAGAGGCGCAGGTCGGCCACGCTCGCGTCGCAATGCAGATGCCCATGGCGATAGCGACCGATCTCGCCGAGGAAGTCCGCCAGGCGCATGTCGCGGGTGACGATCAGGCCTTCGGCCCAGGCGCCGCTGTCCATGTTGCTGTGCTCGGCCAGCAGGGCGCTGTCGCCGTTGATCTCGTAGGTCTGCCCGGCCTTGGCGATGGCGGTGGTCTGGCCGCGCACGCGTGGGGCGATGGCCACCGAACCGTCCGCGATGCTCAGGCGCGTGGAGCGCTTGTCCTGACGGAGCACGAAGCGCGTGCCCAGTGCTTCGAACAGGCCGTCGCGGCTGCTCACCCGCAGTGGCCGCGCGGTGTCCTTCGCCGTGCTCAGCAGCATCTCGCCGCGCTCCAGAAGCAGCAGGCGCTGGTGTGAGTCGAAGTGCACATTCACCGCGCTGTCGGTGTTCAGTTGCAGCACGCTGCCGTCGGCCAGGGTGAAGCGCTTGCGCTCGCCGGTGGCGGTGCTGTAGTCGGCCATCCAGCGTTGCCAGGGGGCGACCTCGCGGGCCAGCCACAACGCTGAGGCACCGATCGCGAGGGAGGAGAGCAGCTTCAGCGCCTGGCGCCGCTGCAAGCGCTGGGTGGTGTTCTCCAGCGCCATGCGGGCGCCCGGCACGGCCTGGTAACCGGCTGCCAGTTCGCTGTTCAGCGCCTGCACCCGCAGCCAGGCGGTTTCGTGTTCGGGGTTGGCCTGGCGCCAGTGCTGGCAGGCGCTGAGCAACTCAGGGGCGGGATCGCCGTTCAGGCGCAGGGTCCACTGGATCGCCTGTTTCACCACCCGTGGATCGGGCGCGAGGCTGGCGCCGTTCATTCGGCGTACCGCAGCTGGTAGCAGTGGAACAGCGCTTCGGCGACGTAGCGCTCCACCGAGCGCACGGAGACGCCGAGCTGCTTGGCGATCTGCGCATGGGGCAGGCCCTCGCATTGGGCCAGCAGGAAGGCGCTGCGCACCTTGGGCTTGAGGCCGTCGAGCAGGCGGGCGATGTTTTCCAGCAACTGCAGGATGCTCTGCCGTGCCTCTGCCGAGGGCACTTCCGCTTGAGGCAGATGGGCGATGGCGTCGAGGTAGGCGCGCTCGAGTTCCTCGCGCCGCCAGTGGTCGATCACCAGGCCGCGAGCGATGACCCGCAGGAAGGCGCGCGGCGTGTGCAGTTCGATGCGCTCGGGCTTGAGCAGCACGCGCACGAAGGTGTCCTGGGCCAGGTCTGCGGCATCGGCGGCATTGCCCAGCCGGCTGCGCAACCAGTTGTGCAGCCAGCCGTGGTGGTCACTGTAGAGCGCGTGGACATCGAACGTGGATGACATGGGCGAGCGAAATGCTGCAAATGATAATTTGTCGCATTTTCAATAAGCCATTGGCCATTTGCAAGCGTGCTCGCCGGATCGGTGTTGTTGCAGGAGCGAGCTTGCTCGCGAGCAAGCTCGCTCCTGCGAAAAGCGGCCATGCCGGCCTTCAGCGGTACCAGCGCGGCGTATACACCCAATCGCCGCCCCCTGCGCGGGGGAAGCGGCGGGTCAGGGACGAGCCGACGATTACCAGGGTGCGCATATCCACCATCTCCGGCACCAGCTCGCCGAGCGTCAGCACCCGCAGTGCCTCGGCTGGGCGGCCGATATCGCGGCCGAGCACCACCAGGGTTTCCGGCGCGCGGTGCTGGCGGACGATCTCCAGTGCGCGCCCCAGTTGCCATGGGCGTGCCTTGGAGATGGGGTTGTAGAAGGCCATGGCCAGGTCGGCGGCGCCGGCATGGTCGAGTCGCTTCTCGATCGTCTCCCAGGGCTTGAGGTTGTCCGACAGCGAGATCAGACAGAAATCATGCCCCAGCGGCGCGCCGGCCTTGGCGGCGGCGGCCAGGGCGGCGGATACACCCGGCAGCACCTCCAGCTCCACGCCGTGCCAGTGCGGATCGCTGCTTTCATGCAGTGCTTCCATCACCGCAGCGGCCATGGCGAACACGCCGGGGTCGCCGGATGAAATCACCACCACCCGCCGTCCGCTGGCGGCCAGCTCGAAGGCGTGGCGGGCGCGCTGCATTTCTTCGCGGTTGTCGGTGCAGTGGCGTACCTGGTCGTCGCGCAGTGGCTCGGCCATGTTCACGTAGGTTTCGTAGCCGAGCAGGTCCTGCGCCTCGTCCAGTGCGCGCCGCACGGCGGGGATCATGAAGTCGCTGGCGCCGGGGCCGAGGCCGATCACGCTGAGCCGCCCGCGCGGCTGGCCGATGCGCTCGGCTTCGGCGGGCGTCGCGGCGCGGAGCAGATGGAAGGAGTCGCCGTGCAGCACGTCCGGCGGCAGTGCTTCATCTTCGTGGATAAAGCGCAGTGGAACGCCCAGCTCGGCGGCGGCACCAGCCAGGGCGGGATCGGCCATGCGGCAGCGCGGCGCCACCAGCGCGGCCAGTGATGCCTCGGCCAACCCGGCTTGCACCATACCCTGGCGGATGCGCTGGGGTAACTGCGAATCCACCAGCGTGACGTGGGCGAGCACGATGCGCGGATGGATACGCAGCTCATTCTGTGCAATGCCAGTGGCGCGCGCGTCGATGCGCAGGGTGTGCGCGGCGTCCTCGGCCAGCGGCAGGTCCAGCTCGTCCAGCCAGGGCGCGTCGCCTTCGATGCGCAGGGTATCGCCGCCCAGCAGGTCGGAGACGAAGCGTTTGCCTTGCTCGATATCGGCCAGGGCATAGCCTTGGGGCGGGTCGAGCAGGCAGGCGCCGAAGCGCAGTTCGCCGCTGGTAGTGATCGCTGGCGCCACATCCAGCGCGGCGGCGATCTCGCGGGCCATGCGGTTCACCCCGCCCAGGCCGCCGAGCAACGGCACCACGGCGCTGCCGTCTTCGGCGACGGCCAGCACGGGAGGCTCCGCGCCCTTTTCGACGAGCAATGGGGCGAGGGTGCGGATGACGATGCCGGCGGCGCACAGGGCGATGATCGGGGTGTTGTCGCGGTACAGCTGGCGCAGGGTATCGCCGAAGTTTGCGTAGGACTCGTCGGCGCCTTTGACGCGGTCCTTCAGGCCCAGCACGCGCGCCTGCGGATAAACGCCCTGGAGGCGTCGCGCGGTGGCCAGCGCTCCCTGGCCGAGAATAACGATGGCGGCGCGCATCAGCCGTTCCACCGCTGGCCGGGGATGACGATCATCGAGAAGTAGGGCGAGGCCATCGGGTCCACGTCATCCAGCGCGACGATGCGCTGCTCGCGCATGGTGGCCCGCTCGACGTAATGGGCGCCGCCGTCGCGGCCCAGTTCGCGCAGCACGCGGCGGACCTTGTCGAAGTTGCGCCCGAGCTTCATTACCACTGCCGCATCGGCGTCAGCCAGGCGGCGCTTGAGCTCGTCTTCGGGCAGCACGCCGGACAGCACCGAAAGGCTCTGGTTGCGGTATACCAGCGGCACGCCGAGCACCGCTGCGCTGCCGAGCATGGAGCAGACACCGGGTACGACTTCGGTGTCATACCGCTCCGAAAGACGGTCGTGCAGGTACATGTAGGAGCCGTAGAAGAACGGGTCGCCCTCGCAGATCACTGCCACGTCGCGACCGGCGTCCAGGTGCATCGCCACCTGCTCGGCAGCGGTGTCATAGAAGTCGCTGATCACCCCCTCGTAGGTTAGCGGCGGCTCCAGCTTCTCGGTGGTCACCGGGTAGACCAGCGGCAGGCGTTGCTGCGTTTCCAGCAGGTGCTCCTCGATGATGGCAAAGGCATTGCCGCCCTGGCCGGCATGGTGCTTGGCCTTGGCCACGAAGTAGCCGATCACCGGGGACGCGCGCAGCAGGCGCAAGGCCTTGAGGGTCAGCAGTTCCGGGTCGCCCGGGCCGACGCCCAGGCCGATGAGACGGCCAGCCATCATTCCACCTCCGTGGCCAGGGCGTTCACCGCGGCGGCTGCCATCGCGCTGCCGCCGCGGCGACCGCGGACGATCACGTAGGGCACGCCACGGCTGTCGGCGGCGAGGGCGTCCTTGGACTCCATGGCGCCGACGAAGCCCACCGGGAAGCCGAGGATCAGCGCCGGTTTCGGCGCGCCCGCATCGAGCATTTCCAGCAGGTAGAAGAGGGCGGTCGGCGCGTTGCCGATCACCACCACGCTGCCTTCCAGGTGCTCGCGCCAGTGCTCCAGCGCCACCGCCGAGCGGGTGTTGCCCAGCTCGCGGGCGAGCGTCGGAACGTCCGGATCGTTGAGCGTGCAGATCACTTCGTTGTGGGCCGGCAGGCGCGCGCGGGTGATGCCCTCGGCGACCATCCGCGCATCGCAGAGGATCGGTGCGCCGTTGGCCAGGGCTGCACGGCCGATGGCACCGGCACCTTCGGAGAAGCGCAGGTCCTGCACCACATCGACCATGCCGCAGGCGTGGATCACCCGGACGGCGAGCTTTTCCAGATCGGCGGGAATGCCGGACAGGTCGGCTTCGGCGCGGATGGTGGCGAAGGATTGGCGATAGATCGCCTGGCCGTCGCGGATGTAATCAAGCATCGGTGGGGACTCCGGGCGCGGCGAGCAGGTCGCCGGCGGCATCGAGGGAAAGGTTGCGCGCCAGCGGCTGGCCGAAGCCGGCCACGCCATCGGCGCGACGGAACAGGTCATAGCGGCCGTCGGCGACGGCCAGCAGGGTGTAGGGCGCGACGTGGGCGGCGGCGCAGGAACGTGGGCAACCGCACAGGTGCACGCCGGCCGGAGGCGCGTGGCGCAAACGCTCGGCCAGGCGCAGGGCATCGGCCTTGGTGTCGGCCAGTCCGCGCGCGCAGCCGCTGGAACCGCTGCAGGCGACGATGCGCGACAGCGGCTGTGCGGCTTCGGTCATCAGCCCGAGGTTCGCCAGCGCAGCGAGCACGACGGCAGCGTCGGACTGGGCCACATCGGGGAGGATCAGACTTTGCCAGGGCGTCAGACGCAGTTGTCCGCCACTGAAGCGCTCGGCGAGATCGGCCAGGCCGAGCAGCAGGGTGCTGTCGAGCCGTCCGAGGACGAATCCTGCGCCGACCATGGCGCGGTCCGGCTGGCGCTGCGGATGAATCCCGAGGTGCGCGAAGGCTGTCGGCGCAGGACGACGCCAGTTATCCACAACCGGGCCGAGTTGCAGGGCGAAGGGCAGGCGTTGCTGCAGGTGCTCCAGCAGCGTCTTGTCGCCGAGCGTTTCGCGCAGATGGCGCATGCGCGTCTGGCCATCGCCGGCGAGATCGAGGAACAGGTGCAACAGGGTTTCCACCAGCAGTGGCACCTGCTCGGCGGTGACAGCGGCGAGGGCGGGGCGATCCGTCTCGTTTCGTGGTGGGCAACCGGCCAGGCCGAAGGCGAACAGCGGCGCCGCAGCGTCGGAAATCGCCGACAGCCAGATATCGTTGGGATGCTCCAGCATTGCCAGCGCTTCGCCGCCGTCCAGCTGGATGCCGAACTTGGGTGACAGGCTGTGGAAGCGCGGGGTGTCTTCCAGCAGATCGAGCAACTGGTGAGCCAGTCGCCTGGCGTCGAATGCCATGTCCAAGCCGAGGGCCGGGCTGACCAGCAGGTTGCGCACGTCGTCGGCCGCCAGCTCGCGCGGGCCGAGGCCAGCGGCCAGCAGCTCGCGGCTCAGCGTGTTCTCGATACCGGCGTGTATGCCACGGATCTGCAGGTTGGCGCGGTTGGTCGCTTCCAGCATGCCGTCGGCATGGCGCTTGGCTGCCTGGGCGATGGCGCGCGCGGCGCGGGCATCGAGTTGTCCACAGGGCAGCTTGATGCGGCAGATGCCGCCATCGCGGGAGGGCACGATGCGCAGCAGGCCGGGGCAGGCTGACGGACGGACGGGCAGAACGGAGGATTCGTGCACTGAGGTCACCAGGGCTGGGTCGCGGTGACCTGCGAATCCCCCACTGGGGACTTCACGACACCGATACACCCCGCTCGATGTCCGCACGCGCGACTGGTCTCGTCGGCAGGTCTCCTGGCTGACAGGTCGTCATCCTGCGCGGCCTTCCCGGTTACCCAGTGGCCTGATCGACTGCATGAAAAAGATCATCATGCGGTCGGATTGCGCGGACTCGCTGCTTACAGTTGCGGGGGCAGCCACGGTTCAACCGTGTTCCCTCTTCGGCTCTCGGATGCATCGCCTTCAAACAGCGAAGCGTCCTACGAGCACCGACGATGCGGGTATTATGCCTGCTTTGCCCGAGGGCGGGACAAGCCTGCCCGTCGGATCGATCGCCGCACCCCTTCAGAGGAATTCCCATGACGCCTTGGCTGACCATCGTCGGCATCGGCGAGGACGGTTACGCCGGCCTCGGCAAGGCCGCGCGCCGTGCGCTGCTCGGCGCCAGCGAGGTGATCGGCGCGCCGCGCCAGCTGGAGCTGCTGCCGCACTGCCTGCGGGCCAATCGCCAGGCCTGGCCGAGCCCGTTCAGCCTGGAGCCGGTGCTGCGCCGGCGTGGCCAGCCGACCTGCGTGCTGGCCAGCGGCGACCCGATGTGGTTCGGGGTTGGCGCGAGTCTCGCCCGTCAGATTCCGGCTGAGGAGGTGCTTGTGCTTTCCGCGCCGTCCTCCGCTTCGCTGGCCGCCGCGCGGCTGGGCTGGGCGCTACAGGAGTGCACCTTGCTGTCCCTGGTGGCTCGCCCCTTGGCGGCGCTCAATGCGCAGATTCATGATGGTGCGAAGCTGCTGGTCCTCAGTAACGACGGCAACAGCCCGGCCGCCATTGCCGCGCTGCTGCGCGAACGCGGTTTCGGCCCGAGCCGGATCAGTGTGCTGGAACACCTGGGTGGCGAATCCGAGCGGCGTATCGATGGCCTGGCCAGCGATTGGTCGCTGAACAGCAGCGCCGCCCTGAACCTGGTGGCGGTGGAATGCGTGGCTGGCGCCGATGCCGTTCGCCTGCCGCTGACCACCGGCCTGCCGGATGACGCCTTCCGCCACGACGGCCAACTGACCAAGCGCGACGTGCGCGCCGTGACCCTGGCGCGCCTGGCGCCCAGGCCGGGCGAGCTGCTCTGGGACGTCGGCGCCGGCTGCGGCTCCATCGGTATCGAATGGATGCGCGCCCATCCGAGTTGCCGCGCCCTGGCCATCGAGGCGAACGATGGGCGCCAGGAGCACATCCGCTTCAACCGCGACGCCCTCGGCGTGCCGGCGTTGCAGCTGGTCTGCGGCGCGGCGCCGGAGGCGCTGCAAGGGCTGGAACGCCCCGACGCGATCTTCATCGGCGGCGGCGTGACCGTGCCGGGCGTCCTCGAACATTGCTGGGAGCAGCTAAAGCCGGGCGGCCGTCTGGTCGCCAACGCCGTCACCCTGCAAAGCGAGGCGCTGTTGGTGAGCTGGCGCGAGCGCATCGGTGGCGAACTGACTCGTCTTGCCGTGGCCCAGGCCCTTCCGCTGGGTGGTTTCGATACCTGGCGCGCGGCATTGCCGATTACCCTGTTGGAAGTCTGGAAACCGCTGGCCGACTGAACCATGCGTGACGAAACCCCCGAGGAACCCCGCCCACTACGCAGCGGCTACACCACCGGCAGCTGCGCCACCGCCACCAGCCTTGCTGCGGCGCGCCTGCTGCTGACCGGCGAAGCCAGCGACGCGGCGCAGATCGCCTTGCCCAAGGAACGTCTCGCCACCCTGCGCCTGGAGTTCTGCCGGTTGACTGCCGAGGGGGCGGAGGCGGGCACCCTGAAGGATGCTGGAGACGACCCTGATGTCACCCACGGCGCGCTGGTCTTCGCCCGCGTTGCTCTGAGCGCCGAAGCGGGAGTGCGCTTCCATGCCGGAGAAGGCGTCGGCACGGTGACCAAACCCGGCCTGGTGCTGGCGGTGGGCGAACCGGCGATCAACCCGGTGCCGCGTCAGATGATGCACGACAACCTCGCGGCCCTGGCCGCCGAATGTGGCTACACGGGCGGCTTCGAGGTCACCCTCGGCGTCGAGGGCGGCGCCGAGCTGGCGCTGAAGACCATGAACCCGCGCCTGGGCATTCTCGGCGGGCTGTCCATCCTCGGTACCACCGGGATCGTCCGGCCGTTTTCCTGCTCGGCCTACATTGCCTCGATCCAGCAGGGTATCGACGTCGCCCGCGCCAACGGCTTCCGCCATCTCGCCGCCTGTACCGGCAACGCCAGCGAGGACGCCATGCGCCGCCGCTATGGTTTCGACGACACCGCGCTGATCGAGATGGGCGACTTCGCCGGCGCCGCCCTCAAGCACCTGCGCAAGGCGCCGGTGGAGCGCTTCAGCGTCTGCGGCGGCTTCGGCAAGATCAGCAAGCTCGCGGCCGGCCACATGGACCTGCACAGCCGACACTCCAGCATCGACCTGCCACAGCTGGCGGAGTGGGCGGCGGAGATTGGCGCGTCGGCGGACCTGCAACAGCGCATGCGCGAGGCCAACACCAGCCAGCAGGCGCTGGCGCTGTGCCGCGAAGAAGGAATTGCCCTGGGGGACGCCGTTTGCGCCCGCGCACTGGCGTTCGCACGGCGTATCGTGCCGGCCGAAGTACGGCTGGAAGTCTTCGCCATCGACCGCCAGGGCAACCTGGTCGGCGAGTCCCTGGAGGCTCGATGAAGCGTGTCCTGCTGCTGGGTGGCATCGGCGAGGCGCTGGCCGTTGCGCGTCGGCTGGGACCGCGACACCTGTACAGCCTCGCCGGGCTGGGCAAGGTACCGGACGACCTGGCCTGTGAAGTGCGCGTCGGCGGCTACGGCGGCGCGGAAGGATTGGCTGCGTTCATCCGTGAACAGGGCTTCGACCTGCTGCTCGACGCGACCCATCCCTATGCCGCGCAAATCAGCGCCAACGCCGCCCGCGCCGCACAACTTGCCGACGTGCCCTGCTGGGCGTTGCGCCGTCCCGGTTGGCAAGCCGGTGCCGGAGATGACTGGCGCGAGGTGGCCGGCTGGCCGGCGCTGATTGCCGCGCTGGAGCGCTTCCGCCGGCCGCTGTTGACGATGGGCCGCGAGCCCCTTGAGCACCTCGACGAGATTCCCGTGCACCAGCACTGGACCGTACGTTGCCTGCAAAGCCTGCCGGGCAACGGGCGCGCCGAGGTGCTGGGTGCGCGCGGGCCCTTTACCCTCGACGGCGAGCGCGAACTTTTCGAGCGTCTGGGCACCGACGTGCTGGTCAGCAAGAACAGCGGCAGCCAGGCCACCGAGCCGAAGCTGCAGGTCGCCCGCGAGCGGGGAGTGCCGGTGTTGATCCTGGCGCGGCCGCCGTTGCCGGAGGTGGATCGGACATTCGAGAGCGTCGATGCGCTGTGGGCTGCGCTGGAGCCGTTCGCCTAGCGCCGGGTTTCGCCGGCATTACGTCGCGCTCTATGCTGTCTGCCATTTTCACAGGGAGTGACGATCATGCTGCGAATCCTCGGACGCGCCTCTTCGATCAACGTGCGCAAGGTGCTCTGGACCTGCGCCGAGCTGGATCTGCCCTACGAGCGGGAAGACTGGGGCACGGGCTTTCGCTCCACCGCCTCGGCGGAATTCCTTGCGCTCAATCCCAACGCCATGGTGCCGGTGATCGTCGACGGCGACTTCGTGCTCTGGGAGTCCAATGCCATCTGCACCTACCTGGCCGGCCAGTACCCGCGCAACGACCTGCTGCCGACCTCGCCGCGCGAGCGGGCGCGGGTGGAGCAATGGATGGGTTGGCAGGCCACCGAGCTGAACAACGCCTGGCGCTATGTATTCATGGCCAAGGTGCGCAACAGCCCGAGCCACACCGACGAATCCGCCGTCGCCCTGAGCGAGGCGCAGTGGAACCACTGCATGTCGATCCTCGACCAGCAGTTGCAGAACACCGGTGCTTTCGTGGCCGGTGAGCGCTTCACGCTTGCCGACATCGTGCTCGGTTTGTCGGTGAACCGTTGGTACCTGACGCCCATGCAGCGTCCTGACCTGCCTGCCGTGGCCGCGTACTACGAGCGGCTCAGCGAGCGACCGGGGTTTCTTCTGTATGGGCGGAATGGGGAGCCTTGAGGGCTGGGGAGAGGCGGCTCTCAGCGCTAGACCGCTGATGCTTCGTCGATGCGCCGATACTCCGCCCCCAGCTCGTCCGCCAGCTTCCGCGCGCGTCCGAGCCGCACCGCGCCACCTTCGATATCCACCAACAGACTCGGGCAGGGCAGGGGCTGCAACGCCGGCCAATCCCGCAAGCGGCCATCGGTGAGCACCAGCAGCCGCTGATGCTCGCCCGGCTTCTGCCGCTGGCGCTTTTCCAGCCAGTCGCGGGCCTGCTGCAGTGCTTCGATCAACGGAGTGCCGCCGCCGGCACCGAGCTGTTCCAGCCAGGTCTGCAATTGCGCCGAAGCTTTCTGACCTTGCCACAGCCAGCGCGGCTGAGCGCCCGTGGCGTGGAGTACGGCGAGGCGGGCGCGTTGGCGGTAGGCTTGTTCGAAGGTCTCGGCGAGCAAGCCTTTGGCCTGTGCCAATGCGCCGTGGCGGCGGGTGCTGGCGGAGGCGTCGACTATCACCAGCCAGAGTTCGGCGGGCTTGCGGCTGCGGGCGCGCAGCACCAGGTCGGCGCGATGTTGCGGGCGGCCGTTACGCAGAGTGGCGGGCCAGTCGATGCAGCCGAGCGCGCCCTGTTGGCGGGCGCCGCTGCGGCCGCCGGCGAGCTGGCCGGGTCGGGGGGGGGCATCCGCGCCTGGGGCCGGGCGCGGGCGGATGCTCAGGGCTTTTTTGGCCAGCCCGTCAGTTGCCGGCGTTCGCCCATGGCGACGCTCTGGGCAGGCATTTCGCCCCACTGGCCTTCGCCGTTGGAGGCGCTGGACGGCGCCTGGGCCTGGCTGGAAGAGGACTGCGGCGGCGTAGTCGATTGCGGCGGTGCATGGCGACGGCGGTGGGCGAGGGCGAAGTGCTCGACCGCGTCGATGTCCTGCGCCTCGATGGCGTTGGCACCGCGCCAGGCGGCATGGGCACGGGCGGCGCGCAGCCAGACCAGGTCGGCACGCAGGCCGTCGACGCCGGCGGCGTGGCAGCGCTCGGCGATCTCGTTCAGCGCAGCGTCATCCAGGGCAATCGCGGCAAGGCGTTGGCGTGCCTCGACGCAGCGCTGTTGCAGTGCCTGCTGGGCTTCCTGCCATTGATCGAGAAAGGCCTGCGAATCGCCATCGAAGGCTAGTCGGCGACGGACGATCTCGGCGCGCTCGCTCGGCGCCGGCATACCTTGCAGCTGCACCTTGAGACCGAAGCGATCCAGCAGTTGCGGGCGCAGTTCGCCTTCCTCGGGGTTCATGGTACCAATCAGCACGAAGCGCGCCGGGTGGCTGTGGGACAGGCCGTCGCGCTCGATCAGGTTGATGCCGCTGGCGGCCACGTCGAGCAGCAGGTCGACGAGGTGGTCGGGCAGCAGGTTCACTTCATCCACATAGAGCACGCCGCCATGGGCGTGGGCCAGCACGCCGGGGGAGAACTGTGCGCGGCCTTCACCCAGCGCGGCGTCCAGGTCGAGGGTGCCGACGATGCGCTCCTCGCTGGCGCCCAGCGGCAGGGTGACGAAGTGCCCGCCGTCCAGCAGGTCGGCCACGCCACGCGCCAGGGTGGACTTGGCCATGCCGCGCGGCCCTTCGATCAGCACACCGCCGATGGCCGGATCGATGGCTGCCAGGCACAGGGCCAGCTTCAGCTCATCGGCGCCGACGACGGCAGCCAGTGGGAAATGGGGAAGGGCGATCATGGGGATTTCCTGCGGATTTCGTCCGTGCATGGTAGCGAACCGGGCGTACGACGCGCGACTCATGTCCATCGCCTTCATAGAGACAAGTCATTGATCGGCGCGCCGCGATGCAGTAAGTTGAGTCCCATTCCACGGAGAACATCATGCCGTCCAGCCTGTCCATCCAGTCCCTCGCCCGCCTCGGTGCCATCGGCTCCGCGGTCGCTCGTGCGCAGGTTCTGGCCGCGGCTGCCGGCTATTTCTTCTATGGGTATTGGTTTAGCCAAAGGCGCGCCTGATACCCCACAGGCGCCCTAGCAAGCAGGGTCGCCAACCAGACAGATTCACGAAACCCCGGTCGGCAACCCGACCGGGGTTTTTGTTTTTCCGGCCCACAAGGCCCACCGCATCGAAACGAGCGAAAACGCTCAGACAGAGGATCGACACATGAACACCACTTATTACCGCTATTACCGCAACTCCGACTGGCGATTTAGCAGCGCGCTGCGTGCCACCCAACGAGCCTTGCCACGAACACTTAGATAGAGCGCCGAGCGCGGAAAGAACACCGCGCCGGCCAAGGATGCCAGTCAGATGAACGCTTCCACCTCCACCCTGATCCGCCACGATATCCAGCAGTCCGCCGAAGTCCTGGACCTGCCCTTGCCCTCCGCTCGCCGCCGCGAACAACCGCTGCCGAGCCCCGTCGAACTGCGCCAGCGCCTGCCGCTGTCCGCCGCCATGGCCCACCGCGTCCGCGAAGGCCGGGAGGCGATCCGCGCCGTACTCGACGGCCGCGACCCGCGCCTGCTCGTCGTCATCGGCCCCTGCTCGCTGCACGACCCCGTTTCCGCCCTCGAATACGCCGACCGCCTCGCCGAACTGGCGCCACAGGTGAGCGACCAGCTGCTGCTGGTAATGCGCGCCTACGTCGAGAAACCACGCACCACCATCGGCTGGAAAGGCCTGGTCTACGACCCGCAGCTGGACGGCACGGGCGACATGGCCGGCGGCCTGGAACTGTCGCGCCGGCTGATGCTGGGCATGCTCGAACGTGGTCTGCCGATCGCCACCGAACTGCTGCAACCGCTGGTGGCTGGCTACTTCGACGACCTGCTGGGCTGGGCCGCCATCGGCGCGCGCACCAGCGAATCCCAGGTGCACCGCGAGATGGTCAGCGGCCTCGACCTGCCGGTGGGCTTCAAGAACGGCACAGACGGCAGCATCGGCATCGCCACCGATGCCATGCGCTCGGCCGCTCACCCGCACCAGCACTTCGGCATCGACGCGCTGGGCCGGCCTTCACTGGTGCAGACCCAGGGCAACCCGGACACCCATCTGGTGCTGCGCGGCGGCCACGCCGGGCCGAACTTCGATGCGCAGAGCGTGCAGCAGATTCGCCAGGGGCTGGAGAAGCTCGGCATCGAGCCGAGCATCATGGTGGATTGCAGCCACGCCAACAGCGGCAAGGACCCGCTGCGCCAGCCGGCGGTGCTGGACAGTGTGCTCGACCAGCGCCTGGCCGGCGATGCATCGCTGCGCGGAGTGATGCTGGAGAGTCATCTGTTCGACGGTTGCCAGCCGCTGTCCGGTGAGTTGCGTTACGGGGTGTCGATCACCGACGGTTGCCTGGGTTGGAGTGGCACGGAGGCGCTGTTGTTGAACGCGGCCGAGCGCCTGCGTCGCGGCTGAGGCTTTTCCTGTAGGAGCGAGCTTGCTCGCGAACCAGTTTTCCGGCAGCACTGAAGCCGGGCGGGTTCGCGAGCAAGCTCGCTCCTACACGTCAATGCGCCACACCGCGCTGGAGGTAGGCTTTAACGAAATCCGCTCCTACGAAAGCCGGAAATCCCTCACTGCTCCTCGCTATCCACCAGCAGGTTCTCCAGCGTCTCGCGATACTCCCCCGGCTCCTCCCACAACCCGCGCTGCTGCGCTTCCACCAGGCGTTCGGCGATGTCGCGCAGGGCTTCGGGGTTGTGCTGTCGGATGAATTCGCGGGTGTCGTCGTCCAGCAGGTAGGCGTCGGCCAGCAGGCGGTACTGGTGGTCGTCGACCAGCTCGCTGGTGGCGTCGAAGGCGAACAGGTAGTCCACCGTCGCGGCCAGTTCGAAGGCGCCCTTGTAGCCGTGGCGCTTCATGCCGGCGATCCATTTCGGGTTCACCGCGCGCGCGCGCACCACTCGGCCGAGTTCTTCCTTCAGGGTGCGGATGCGCGGGTTGTCCGGCTGGCTGTGGTCGCCGTGGTAGCTGGCCAGCGCCTGGCCCTGGATGACCTCGGCGGCGGCGAGCATGCCGCCCTGGAACTGGTAGTAGTCGTTGGAATCGAGGATGTCGTGCTCGCGGTTGTCCTGGTTGTGCAGCACCGCCTGCAGGCCGGACAGGCGCTGGGCGAAGCGCTCGCGCGCCGGGGTGCCGTCGTCGCCGCTGCCGTAGGCGTAGCCGCCCCAGTTCAGGTAGGCCTCGGCAAGGTCGGCGCGGCTGTCCCACTGGCGCGATTCGATCACGCCCTGCACGCCGGCACCGTAGGCGCCGGGTTGGGCGCCGAAGATGCGCCAGCCGGCCTGGCGGCGGGCTTCATCAAGCGCCAATCCCTCGGCTTGCAGGCGTGCCTGATCGGCCCGCACGCGAGCGGCCAGTGGGTTCAGGTCGTCCGGCTCGTTCAGCGCGGCGACGGCCTGCACGGCGGCGTCGAACAGGCGGATCAGGTTGGCGAAGGCGTCGCGGAAGAAACCCGAGACGCGCAGCGTCACGTCGACCCGCGGGCGGTCGAGCAGGCTGATCGGCAGGATCTCGAAATCCTCCACGCGCTGGCTGCCGGCCTGCCACACCGGACGCACGCCGAGCAGTGCGAGGGCCTGGGCTATGTCGTCGCCACCGGTGCGCATGGTCGCCGTGCCCCACACCGACAGGCCGAGCTGGCGCAGGTGATCGCCGTGATCCTGCAGGTGGCGTTCGAGCAGGCGGCTGGCGGACTGGAAGCCCAGGCGGAAGGCGGTCGGCGTGGGCAGGTTGCGCACGTCCACGGTGAAGAAGTTGCGCCCGGTGGGCAGCACATCGACGCGCCCGCGACTGGGTGCGCCGCTGGGGCCGGGCGGGACGAAGCGGCCGGCGAGACCGGCGAGCAGGTGGCCGATTTCACTGGCGCCGCAGGCGTCGAGCGTCGGCGCGATCTGCTGCTGAAGTTGCGTGAGGACCGCCGCGCTGGCGCTGCCGGGCGCGCTGACCGAGCCGTCGATCAGGCGCAGGGCGAACAGCTCCAGGCGCTCGCGGGTGTCACCGTTGCTGCGCCAGGGCTCGTCGCTGACGGCGGTCAACAAGTCAGGGCGCAGACCTTCCCACGGCTCGGCGAAAGCTTCGTCCAGCGGGTCGCGACCCAGCTGCAAATCCTCGCTCAGTGCGCGCAGCAGGCTGGCGTTGCCGCCGCGTCCGTCGCCGCGCGGAATGCGTACCAGCGACAGCAGCGTGTCGCGGCGCAACTCGCCCACGGGCGATTCGCCGAACACATGCAGACCGTCGCGAATCTGCGATTCCTTGAGGTCGCAGAGGTAGGCGTCCAACTGCGGCAGCCAGCTTTCCGGGTCGTCGCTCAGTTGCAGGCCCAGCTCGCGGTCCAGCGCGGTCTCGCGCACCAGCGTGAGGATGTCGCCACGCAGCTCGCTGGCGCGGCGTGGGTCGAGCAGGGAGGCGTCGTAGTATTCGTCGGCCAGGCGTTCGAGGTCGCGCAGCGGGCCGTAGTTTTCCGCGCGGGTCAGTGGCGGCATCAGGTGGTCGATGATCACCGCCTGGGCACGGCGCTTGGCCTGCGCGCCTTCGCCGGGGTCGTTGACGATGAAGGGGTAGAGGTTGGGGAGCGGGCCGAGGATCGCGTCCGGCCAGCACTCTTCCGAGAGCCCGACGCCCTTGCCCGGCAGCCATTCCAGGTTGCCGTGCTTGCCGACGTGGATCACAGCATCGGCGCCGAACACTTCACGCAGCCAGAAGTAGAAGGCGAGGTAGCCGTGGGGCGGCACCAGTGACGGGTCGTGGTAGATCGCTGCCGCGTCGAGCTGGTAGCCGCGCGCTGGCTGGATGCCGACAAAGCCCAGGCCGAAGCGCAGGCCAGCGACCATCATCCGGCCGCTGCGGAACATCGGGTCCTGTTGCGGCTCGCCCCAGCGCTCGCGCACGGCTTGCTGGTTGGCCGCGGGCAGGCGCGCGAAGCAGGCGAGGTAGTCGTCCAGCGCCAGGCTCTGCGCGCAGGGGCGCAGGTCGAGGCTGTCGAGGTCGTTGCTGACGCCGCCGAGCAGTTGCTGGATCAGCGCCGTGCCGGAATCGGGCAAACCGGCGACCGGATAACCCTGAGCCTCCAGCGCACTCAGGATGTTCAATGCGGCGGCCGGCGTGTCGAGGCCGACGCCGTTGCCGATGCGGCCATCGCGGGTTGGATAGTTGGCCAGGATCAGCGCCACGCGCTTGTCGGCATTGGCCTTGCGCGCCAGCAGCATC
Source organism: Pseudomonas macauensis (assembly GCF_047902425.1). Lineage (NCBI taxonomy): Bacteria > Pseudomonadati > Pseudomonadota > Gammaproteobacteria > Pseudomonadales > Pseudomonadaceae > Pseudomonas > Pseudomonas macauensis. The sequence continues at coordinate 695,828 of NZ_CP138377.1, forward strand.
CAGCGCCGCGCCAGCTCGGCGACGAAGTCCATGCCTGGCAGGTGCGGCAGGTAGCAGACCACGTCGCTCTGGCTGCGCTCGCTGCGCCAGGCCAGGCCCTTGAAGCTGATCGGCCGGGTGATGAGGCGGCCATCCAGTTCCGGCAGCGCGATGTGCATGGCCAGGTCGCGCGGGCCGAGGCCCTGCGGGTTGGCGCGCCAGAGGTCGAGGTTATCCAGCGAGCAGATGGCTTGCAGCACTGGCACATCGCGCCGGAAAGGACGCTCCTGTGGGGCTTCCGGGTTCGACTGGGCGAAGCCGGTGGTGTTGATGATCAGCTCGGCGTCGGCGCTATCGAGCAGGCTTTCTACCGTCGCCAGGCACGCGGCTTCCTTGAGGCTGGCCACGGCGATGGGCAGTGGGTTGATGCCCTGGGCCTGCAGGCGTTCGCAGAAGGTGTCGATAAAACCGGTGTTCGCCGCTTGCAGGTGCGTGCGATAGAACAACAAGGCGGCCACCGGGGACTCGGGGTGCCAGTCGACCTGCCAGTGGGCGAGGTCGCTGCTGCCAATCTGCGGGTGATAGACCGCCACGCGCGGCAGGGTTTGTGGCTCGCTCCAGGCGTAATCGCGTTGCAGGTGACGGTTGGCGAGGCAGGCGAAGAACTGCCGGGCGTTATCCATGCCGCCCTGGCGCAGGTACTGCCAGAGGCGTTCGGCATCCTGCGGCGGGACGCTGCACAGGGCGCTGAGCTCGGGGTCGGGTTTGTCGTCGCCGGGTACCGCGATCAGCGTGACGCCGCGCTCGGCCAGCGCCACCAACTGCTCCATGCCGTAGCGCCAGTAACCGACTCCACCGTGCACGGAAATCAGGATCACCTTGGCGTGCTGCAGCACCTCGTCGACGTAGAGGTCCACCGAGGCGTGGTTCTGCAACTGCATGGGGTTGGCCAGGCGCAGGCTCGGGTAATCCTCCGGCAGTTCGCGGGCGGCCTCGGCGAGCAGCGCCAGGTGCGAGTCGCCGCTGCAGAGGATCACCAGGTCGGCGGGCGTCTGGGCCAGGTCGGCGATGCCGTCGTCGGGGACGAAGCCGCCGGGTTGGGTGCGCAGCAGGTGCATGGAACTCGCTCTGTGGTGGCTATCTGTAGGAGCGAGCTTGCTCGCGAACCAGCCCGGCTTTGGTATCGCCGGGTAACGCTGTTCGCGAGCAAGCTCGCTCCTACAAGATCAGGAGAGGGCGGTACGCAGCTCGTTGGCGATGGTGGCCTGGTCCAGTTCCTGGCCGATCACTACCAGGCGCGTGGCGCGGTTTTCATCGCTGCGCCAGGCGCGGTCGAAGTGCTTGTCGAAGCGCTTGCCGACACCTTGCACCAGCAGGCGCATGGGTTTGCCGGGGATGGCGACGAAGCCCTTGATGCGCAGCACGGCGTGGCGTTCGACCAGCGCGTTCAGTGCATCCAGCAGGGCGCGCTCTTCTACTTCCGGGAGGTCGACGTGGAAGGAGTCGAACTCGTCATGGTCATGATCTTCATGGCCCTCGTGGTCGTGATGCGTCGGGCGGCTGTCGATGTGCAGCTCGGCCTCGGCATTCAGACCCAGCAGCACGGAGAGCGGCAGTTGGCCGGAATTGGCTTCGACGATCTTCACTGCCGGCGGCAGTTCCTCGGCGACTTCGGCGCGCACGCGGGCCAGGGCGTCGGCGTCCAGCAGGTCGGCCTTGTTCAGCACCACCAGGTCGGCGCTGGCCAACTGGTCTTCGAAGAGTTCGTGCAGCGGCGATTCGTGGTCCAGGTTCGGGTCCTGCTTGCGCTGCTCGTCGACCTGCTCGGGATGGGCGGCGAAGGTGCCAGCGGCCACTGCCGGGCTGTCGACCACGGTGATCACCGCATCCACGGTGCAGGCGTTGCGGATTTCCGGCCACTGGAAGGCTTGCACCAGCGGCTTGGGCAGGGCGAGGCCCGAGGTCTCGATGAGGATCTGGTCGAGGTCGCCGCGGCGCGCCACCAGCTCGCGCATCACCGGGAAGAATTCTTCCTGCACGGTGCAGCACAGGCAGCCGTTGGCCAGTTCGAAGACGCGGCCGACCGCTTCTTCTTCGCTGCAACCGATGGAGCACTGCTTGAGGATTTCACCGTCGATGCCCAGCTCGCCGAATTCGTTGACGATCACCGCGATGCGGCGGCCTTCGGCATTGTCGAGCATGTGGCGGAGAAGGGTGGTCTTACCGGCACCGAGGAAGCCGGTGACGATGGTGACGGGGAGTTTGGCCAGGGTTTTCATGCGCGCCTCGCAAGCGGAAGTTGGAAGGCGGATGAAGGGCGCGAGCGCGGGTTCGCCGCGCAACGAAGGTCGCCACCGGATCACCCCGCCCGGTTGTCTGTTGATAACGAACCGGTTCTGGATCTCGCGAGCTAGAGCCAGGCAAGGCGGAGGATCGCCGGGGACGCGGAGTTGACTGTAGTCAATGAGCAGTCCACGGCGATCCTCCAACGCAGCATGGCCGACGCGCAGCAGATCGAAAACCAGTCACGAGGCAGGTCTCCTGGCTCACAGCCCTCTGTCGTCCCTTCGCCTTCCCGCCCGAATCGGCAGTGGCGCGTGAAGAGACAGGCTGTTCACAGTTGCGGGGGCAGCCGTGGCGCATCCGAAGATTTCCACGTTCCCTCTTAGCTCCGGCCAGCGCCGGAGAACCTCGAAGGGCAGAAGGCTACGCAGCGATGACGGGGCGGTCAATCGCCGGGGATCGGTTGCCGCGCGGTTGACGCTCGCGGGGCTTCGTGGTCAGCTAGCGCGGTTTCAGGTGTCTCGCGCCGTCGCGCGCGAGGTGAAACGGGAAGCCGGTGCGTCCACAAGGACCAGTCCGGCGCTGCCCCCGCAACGGTAGGCGATCGTAGGGTCATCAGTAGTCACTGTGCGCACGCATGGGAAGACTGACCCGCTTGGCCACGAGCCAACGTCGCAAGCCCGGAGACCGGCCTGGAATGCTTCGTTTTTTGGCAAACCCGCGGTGGGCGGGCGCAGGCCGTGGCGCGACCTTTTGGCGCGTTCGAATGCGTTCAACCTCTGCGTTCTCTACTTTGATTTCTAGAGGGAACGTTCATGTCCAGCAGTATCCTGACGCAACAGGCGTCGAGCACTTCCATCCCCCTTTCCAAGCGCATCGCCCTGGCCGTCGGCGCCAGCCTGCTCGGTGCGCTGCTGGTGTATTTCGCCGGTTTCTCGCATCTGGAAGCGGTGCACAACGCTGCCCACGATACCCGTCATAGCGCGGGCTTCCCCTGCCACTGATCTGTGTGGGCTGCGTGTAGACGCGGCTGAGTTGAAGCGTCCCTGACTGCTCGTTCGATGCGGTCACGGACATGCTTTGCCTGCCATACGCGGCCCGAGAGTCCGGAGAACTGCAATGATCAAACGTATCGCCCAGACCGCCGGTTTCGCCGGTCTGATCGCGGCGCTGGTGCTGACTGTCGTCCAGTTGCTGTGGGTATCCCCGCTGATCCTCAAGGCGGAGACCTATGAGAAATCCGAGCCGGTAGCGATGGCCGAACACAGTCATGAGCACGCCGACGGTGCCGCCGCTGGCCACCATCACGACGCGGAAGCCTGGGAGCCGGAAGACGGCTGGCAGCGCATCCTCTCCACCACCGGCGGCAACCTGGTGGTCGCCGTGGGCTTCGCCCTGATGCTGGCCGGCCTGTTCACCCTGCGCGAACCGGGCAAGACCTCCGAAGGCCTGCTCTGGGGCCTGGGCGGTTTCGCCGTGTTCACCCTGGCGCCGTCGTTGGGGCTGCCGCCGGAGGTTCCGGGCACCGCCGCCGCTGAGCTGACCCTGCGCCAGACCTGGTGGATCGGCACCGCCGCGTCCACCGCCGCCGGCCTCGCACTGTTGGTGTTCGGCCGCAACTGGGCACTGAAGATCGTCGGTGCCGCGCTGTTGGTGGTACCACATGTGATCGGCGCGCCCCAGCCGGACGTGCATTCCAGCCTCGCGCCGGAAAGCCTCGCCCATGAGTTCATCATTGCCTCGCTGGTCACCAACGCGGTGTTCTGGGTGGCGCTCGGCCTCGTTGCGGCCTGGCTGTTCCGCCGCTTCGCGCCGTCGGCCTGATCCACGCGCTATGCTCGACCCCGCAGCCGGCCCAGCCGACTGCGGGGTTTTTCATTTGGAGGAGAGTGACGATGACGCTGGTTGCTGGCCTCGGTTGCCGCCGGGGCTGCCCGCTCGATGAACTGCGTGCCTTGCTGCGGGAGACGCTGGCCGAGGCCGGGCTCGACGAGTCGAACCTCACCGCGCTGGCCAGCGCCACGCTGAAGGCCGACGAGGAAGGACTGGCCGCCCTGGCCGCCGCGCTCGACCTGCCGCTGGCGCTGTTCACGCCGCAACAACTGGCCGCTTGCGAGAAACACCTGGGCGAGCCCTCCGACGTGGTGCGCGCGGCGACAGGCAGCGCCAGCGTGGCCGAGGCCGCGGCACTGCTGCAGGCCGAAGCCCAGGGCGGTGCCTCGGCACGCTTGCTGGTGGGCAAGCGCCGCAGCGAGCAGGCCACCTGTGCGCTGGCCTTTGTCCCCGTTGAGCCCCAGGAGCAACCATGACGGTCTACTTCATCGGCGCCGGTCCGGGCGATCCGGAACTCATCACGGTCAAGGGCCAGCGCTTGATCCGCGCCTGCCCGGTGATCCTCTACGCAGGCTCCCTGGTGCCGCCGGCGGTACTGGAAGGGCACAACGCCGAGCGCGTGGTGAACACCGCCGAGCTGAATCTGGAGGAGATCGTCGCGCTACTGGCGCAGGCCCACGCCGAGGGCAAGGATGTGGCGCGCGTGCACTCCGGCGACCCGTCGCTGTACGGCGCCATCGGCGAGCAGATTCGCCAGCTGCGCGAGCTGGATGTTCCCTACGAGATCATCCCCGGCGTCACCGCCACCTCCGCCTGTGCGGCGATTCTCGGCTGCGAGCTGACTCTGCCGGACATTTCCCAGACGCTGATCCTTACCCGCTATGCCAGCAAGACGCGCATGCCCGAAGGCGAATCCCTCGCCGAGCTGGCGCAACATCGCGCAACCCTGGCGATTCACCTGGGCGTCGGCCAGCTGGAATCCATCGTGGCCGAACTGCTGCCGCACTACGGCGCGGATTGCCCGATCGCGGTGATCCATCGCGCCAGTTGGCCGGATCAGGACCAGGTCACCGGTACTCTGGGCGACATCCTGCCCAAGGCTGCCGCCAAGGGCTTCCGTCGCACGGCGCTGATTCTGGTCGGCAAGGTGCTGGGGGCAGAGGGCTTTGCCGATTCGTCGCTGTACAGCGCAGGGCATGCGCATCTGTATCGAGGCGGCTCTTTGTAGGAGCGAGCTTGCTCGCGAACCTGCCCAGCGTTGGTATCGCCGGGTAACGCTGTTCGCGAGCAAGCTCTCTCCCTCAGAGGCCATCAGGTTCAATCGTCCAGCGGCTCCAGCTCGCTGAGCTGTTCGTCAATCATCGCCTTCAACTGTTCTGCCGCCAGCGGCTTGTGCAGCAACGGCCAGCCGTGGGCGGCGGCCTGGGCGAGCAGGTGCGGGTCGGTGTCGCCGGTGACCAGCACGGCGGCGATCCAGTCGTCGTCATAGTGGGCATGCAGACGGGTGATGGCGTCGATGCCGGTCTGGTGGTCGCGCAGGCGATAGTCGCTGATGATCAGGTCCGGTTTCTCCCGCGCCGCCGGGTCGTCCAGCAGGTCGGCGACGTCGGCGACGATGACGTGGCGGTAGTCCCAGCTCTGGAACAGCAGACGCAGGCCTTCGCGGTTTTCCGCGTCGTCCTCGATCACGTAGATCAGCTTGTCCGTGCCGACCACCGTGCGTGGCGGTGGGATTTCCTCTTTGCGCGGCTGCACGGCGGTGGCGCGGGGCAGGCTGATCATGAAGACGCTGCCGTGGCCTTCGCGCGAATGCAGCGCCAGCGGGTGATCGAGCAGGCGAGCGGTGCGCTGGACGATCGCCAGGCCCAGACCGAGGCCCTTGCTGCGGTCGCGCTCGGGGTTGTTGAGCTGGTGGAATTCCCAGAACACCTTCTGTCGCTCGCGCTCGGGAATCCCCGGCCCGCTGTCCCAGACCTCCACACGCACCAGGCGGCCACGGCTACGCCAGCCGATCAGCACGCCGCCGCGGTCGGTGTAACGGATGGCATTTTCCACCAGGTTGCGCAGGATGCGTTCGAACAGCGCAGGGTCCGACTGTACGAACGGCGCGCCCGGCCGCACGCGCAGGCTCAGGCCCTTGTCGGCGGCCTGCACGCTGCATTCCTGCTGGATGCGTTCGAGCAGTTCGGCGAGGGAGAACGTCTGCAGGCTGGGCTGGACGATGCCGGCATCCAGGCGCGAGATGTTCAGCAGCGCGTCGAACAGCGAGCCCTGCGCGGCGAGGGCACGGGAGATGTGGTCGACGAGGTGCTCGCTGGCCTCGTTCAGTGGCTGTTTCTTCAGCGCGCCCAGGTACAGGCCCAGGGCGTAGGTCGGCTGGCGCAGGTCGTGGCTGGCGCTGGCGAGGAAGCGGGTCTTGGCCTGATCGCTACGTTCGGCGGCCTCTTTTTCGATGCTCAGTTTCTGCAGCAGTTCGATGTTCTCGAAGCGCAGCAGCAGCGAGTCCACCAGGGTCGCGTGGAAGCGGTAGGCGAAGGCGATGATGGTGAAGGCGTAGAGCAACGCCGCCGCGCCAAGGGTCTTGCTCAGGGCGTCGGGCAGCAGCACCAGCAGGCTGGCGAAGGGCAGGGCGAAGGCCGGCAGGATGAACAGGTAGAACAGCGGCAGGACGATGCTGTAGGCGTTCATCACGCCGGTGCCCAGGCCCAGCAGGACGACCACCACATACATCTGCATCGACGGCGGCAGCACGGTCATCCAGTAGGCGGCGGGCAGGCCCCAGAGCAGGCCGGACAGCCCGGTGGTGATCATCACCTGGATCAGCCAGCGGCGCCGGGGTTCGGTGCCGCTGTCGCGCAACTGGTCGTAGCGCCGCAGCAGCCACAGGCGGGCGCCGCCGAGCAGGGTTTGTGCAGCGAACCAGGCCAGCAGCGACTCCAGCGGCAGAGCGCCCTTGAGCACCCAGGTGGTGAGGCCGGCGACCAGGTAGGCAGCGATGATGGAGAAGGGCGAGTTGCGCCGCAGCACGTCGAACTGTTCGGCGCGCACCGCTTCGGCGTAGGGGGATTGGCTGAGATCGCGCTGCCAGAGGTTCATCGGGCCGTCCGTGGACTGTCAGTGGGCACTGACTGTATAGCAACGACGGTCGGGCAAGCCCAGCGCTTTCAGGCCCGCCAGTGGTCGCCGCGCGACGCCATTCCCCGCCGCAGGTACCAGCGCACGCCCCAATGCACGCCAAGGGCGGCGCACACCGTCAACAGTATCGTCAGAGTTTCCGCATCCATGACCGTTTCCCTCGTCCGGGTTCCTGCCTGACAGGGTATTCCTGCGACAAACCGCCGCACAGGTACAGATTCTTTCCGAATGTGCGGAGCAGTCCTGCAACGATCAGCCTTGCAGCGAGTGAATGATCCGTCCGAGGGTTTCCATCGCCTGCTCGCTACGGGCTGTCCACGGGTGGCCGTAGTTCAGCCGCAGGCAGTGGCCGAAGCGTCTGGTGGCCGAGAAGATCGGCCCCGGCGCGAGGCTGATGCCCTGGGCGAGGGCGAGCTGGAACAGCTTGAGCGCGTCGATCTGCTCGGGCAGCTCCAGCCACAGGAAATAGCCGCCGCTGGGGCGGGTGACCCGGGTGGCGGCGGGGAAGTGCCGGGCCACGGCGGCGAGCATTGCGTGCTGCTGGCTTTCCAGGGCGTGGCGCAGCTTGCGCAGGTGACGGTCATAGCCGCCGTGCTGGAGGTAGTCGGCGATGGCGGCCTGGGCCGGCACCGAAGCTGACAGGCTGGTCATCAGCTTGAGCCGTTCGATCTGCTCGGCGTAGCGCCCGCCGGCCACCCAGCCGACCCTGTAACCCGGCGCCAGGCTCTTGGAAAACGAGCTGCAATGCATGAACAGGCCTTCGCTGTCGAAGGCCTTCACCGGCTTGGGCGCCTGGGCGGCGAAGTACAGTTCGGCGTAGACGTCGTCCTCGATCAGCGGCACCTGGTGCTTTGTCAGCAGGGCGGCGAGGGCGCGTTTCTTGTCCTCGGCCATGCTGGCGCCCAGCGGATTCTGGAAGTTGCTCATGAACCAGCAGGCCTTGATCGGCAGGCGCTCCAGGCTGTCGGCGAGCACGTCGAGGTCGATGCCCTCGCGCGGGTGCACGGGAATTTCCACCGCCTTCAGTTTCAACCGCTCCAGCACCTGCAGGCTGGCGTAGAAGGCCGGCGCCTCGATGGCCACCAGGTCGCCCGGCTGGGTCACCACTTGCAGGCACAGGTTCAGCGCTTCCAGTGCGCCGTTGGTGACCACCAGCTCCTCCACCGGCAGCGGCATGCCGCCGACCATGTAGCGCAGGGCGATCTGCCGGCGCAGCGCGTGGCTGCCCGGCGCGAGGTCGGCGACCACCGAGCGCGGGTCCATGTCGCGCACGGCGTGGGCCATGGAGCGCGCCAGGCGCGGCAGGGGGAAGAGTTCCGGTGCGGGGAAGGCCGAGCCGAAAGGCACGGTGTCCGGGTCCTTGATGGAACTGAGTACCGAGAATACCAGTTCGCTGACGTCCACTTCGGTGGTCTGCGCGTCGTGGCGGGCGATTTCCGGCTCGGCCAGGGCGCGCTGCACGTGCTCGCGAACGAAGTAGCCCGAGCGCGCGCGGGCGACGATCAGGCCGCGATCCTCCAGCAGGTAGTAGGCCTGGAACACGGTGGAAGCGCTGACCCCGTAGGTGCGGCTGGCGTGCCGCACCGAGGGGACTTTCTGGCCGGGGGCGAGCACACCGCTGCGGATCAGGCCGGCGATCTCGTCGGCGAATTTCTCGTAGCGCTTCATCTTGTCCTGCACGGCGGCCTGAGGGGCGGAAGAATCCGCCCACTCTAGGCGCTGTGCCGAGGTCACGCCAAGCTCCCGCGCCATCTTCAGCGCCTCGGTGAGACGAAGGTGCTGGCGGCGTCGATCACCTCATTGCCGTCGCTGACCCTGAAGTGCAGCGGCACCGAGCCGCCGGTGCTGCTCTGCGCCAGGCTTGCCACCGAGATGGCGAAGTCACGGATCTCGCCCGGCTGCAGCGTCAGCTCGGGCACGCCCTGCAGTCGGTAGCCGGCGCCGTCGGCGAGGCTCAGCTGGTAGTGCTGCGGCTGCTGGGTCTTGTTGATCAGCTTGAGGTTGTAGATGTTCTCGATCTCGCCGGCGGCGTTCTCGCGGAACAGGCCACGGTCGCGGGCGATGTCGAGGTTGATCAGCGGCCGCGCTTCCAGCGCCCAGACGAACGCGCCGATCATCACCAGCAGCACCGCCGCGTAGCCGATCAGGCGCGGGCGCAGCAGGTGGGTCTTGCCGCCTTCCAGCGCGCGCTCGGAGGTGTAGCGCACCAGGCCGCGGTCGTAGCCCATCTTGTCCATCACCGAGTCGCAGGCGTCGATGCACGCGGCGCAGCCGATGCAGGCGATCTGCAGGCCGTCGCGGATGTCGATGCCAGTGGGGCAGACCTGCACGCACTGCTGGCAGTCGATGCAGTCGCCCAGGCCGAGGGCCTTGGGATCGGCGTCCTTCTTGCGTGCGCCGCGGGATTCACCGCGTGCCGCGTCGTAGGAAATGATCAGGGTGTCCTTGTCGAACATCACGCTCTGGAAGCGCGAGTACGGACACATGTGGATGCACACCTGCTCGCGCAGCCAGCCGGCGTTGGCGTAGGTGGCGGCAGCGAAGAAGGCGACCCAGAAGGTGCTTTCCAGGTCGAGCCTGAGGGTGAACAGGTCTGCCACCAGCGGCCGCACCGGCGTGAAGTAGCCGATGAAGGTGATCGCCGTGACCAGGCTGATCAGCAACCAGAGGCCGTGCTTGGCGCCCTTGCGCAGGACCTTCTCGGCGCTGACCGGGCCCTTGTCGAGCTTCATGCGCTGGTTGCGGTCGCCTTCGGTGACCTGCTCGGCCCACATGAAGATCCAGGTCCACACGCTCTGCGGGCAGGTGTAGCCGCACCAGACGCGGCCGGCGAACACCGTGATGAAGAACAGGCCGAAGGCGGCGATGATCAGGATCGCCGAGAGCAGGATGAAATCCTGCGGCCAGAAGGTCGCGCCGAAGATGTAGAACTTGCGCTCGGGCAGGTCCCAGAGCACCGCCTGGCGGCCGTTCCATTGCAGCCACAGGGTGCCGAAGAACAGCAGGAACAGCAGCGCGCCGCCCAGCCGGCGCAGGTCGCGGAAGCGTCCGGCGAAGCGCTTGGTGTAGACCGTCGGGGTGACGGCCGACAGTGGTTTCGGCGGCGGGGTGAAACGTTGCGGTGCGTCGATCTCGATGACCTTCGCGGGGATTCTTTCGCTCATTGTCGTGGCCCATCAGGCAGAAGAGGCGCCGCGACTGTACGAACCGTTCTGCACCCGAAACAGATTCAGGTTCGCCGGAAAAAACCATATCAGATGGCGAAATCCGCCCTGTGCCGCGTCGCTGCGGGGTTGGCGCCATACGTGATAAAGCGCCTGATCGGGCCTGTTGCGGCAACTGGTCGCAGGCCCGTCGGGGCAAGCATCGCTCGCATCTGATCCGGTTTTTCCCGTTCGATCTGCCGCTGTTTTGCACAACAGGCGCCGGCCATAGTTCGGTCAACCGAAAAGTGGCGCGTCCGACGACAGAAGCAGGCCGCCACGCAACGATCCGAAGGTGGCCTGGCGATGTACCGATACGACGATTACGACCGCGCCCTGGTGCGCGAACGGGTGGCGCAGTTCCGCGATCAGGTGCAGCGGCGCCTGAGCGATGAGCTGAGCGAAGAGGAATTCCTGCCACTGCGCTTGCAGAACGGCCTGTACCTGCAGAAACATGCCTACATGCTGCGGGTGGCGATTCCCTACGGCACTCTGTCCAGCGAGCAGATGCGTACCCTGGCCTGGATCGCCCGCGAGCACGACCGTGGCTATGGCCACTTCACCACGCGGCAGAACATCCAGTTCAACTGGGTGGAACTGGCGCGTGTGCCGGACATCCTCGAACGCCTCGCCGATGTCGAGATGCATGCCATCCAGACCTCCGGCAACTGTGTGCGCAACATCACCACCGAGGCTTTTGCCGGGGTTGCCGCCGACGAGTTCCTCGATCCGCGCCCGCTGGCGGAAATCCTTCGCCAGTGGTCCACGGTGAACCCCGAATTCCTGTTCCTGCCGCGCAAGTTCAAGATCGCGATCTGCGCCGCCGAGGAGGACCGCGCGGCGGTGATGATGCATGACATCGGCCTCTACCTGCGCCGCGCAGAGGACGGCGAGCTGCGTCTGAAGGTGCTGGTCGGCGGCGGGCTGGGGCGCACGCCGATGCTCGGCCAGGTGATCCGCGACGACCTGCCCTGGCAGCACCTGCTGTCCTACGTCGAAGCCATCCTGCGCGTGTACAACCGCCACGGCCGGCGCGACAACAAGTACAAGGCGCGGATCAAGATCCTGGTGAAGGCGCTGGGCATCGAGGCGTTCTCCCGTGAAGTGGAGGAGGAGTGGCAGCACCTGCGCGACGGCGAGGCGCAACTCACCCTCGACGAATACGAGCGCGTGGCGGCCGCATTCGATCCGCCGGTCTACGCTCCTGCCGACGAACTTGCCTACGGCACGGCGCTGGCCGCCGACGCCGCATTCGCCCGCTGGGTTTCGCGCAATGTGCGCCCGCATCGCGTGCCGGGTTATGCCAGCGTGGTGCTGTCCACCAAACCGGGCGCCGAGGCGCCGCCGGGGGATGTCACCGCCTCGCAGATGGAGCGCGTGGCCGACTGGGCCGAGCACTTCGGCTTCGGCGAAATCCGCGTCGCCCACGAACAGAACCTGGTGCTGCCGGACGTGCGCAAGGCAGACCTTTACGCACTCTGGCGCGAGGCCTGCGACGCCGGGTTGGGCACGCCGAACCAGGGCCTGCTCACCGACATCATCGCCTGCCCCGGCGGCGACTTCTGCGCACTGGCCAACGCCAAGTCGATCCCCATCGCCCAGGGCATCCAGCAGCGCTTCGAGGACCTCGACTACTTGCACGACCTGGGCGACCTCAGCCTGAACATCTCCGGCTGCATGAACGCCTGCGGACACCACCATATCGGCAACATCGGCATCCTCGGCGTCGATAAGAACGGCAGCGAGTGGTACCAGATCACCCTCGGTGGCGCGCAGGGCGTGAACAGCGCACTGGGCAAGGTGATCGGCCCGTCCTTCAGCGCCGCCGAGGTGCCGGACGTGATCGAGGCGCTGGTCCAGACTTACGTGGCGCAGCGCGGTGCTGGTGAGCGCTTCGTCGAGACGGTGGAGCGCATCGGCCTGGAGCCGTTCAAGGCGCGGGTCTACCGCCAGACGGAGGTGCCGGCATGAAGAACCTGATTCGCTTGCAGGATGGCGTGGCGCAAATCGATGCCGAGGATGCCTGGACTCTGCTGCGCGAGGTTCCCGAGGCATTGCCCGAGGGCCAACTGATCCTGCCACTGGAGCAGTGGCTGGCTGGAACACCCTGTAGGAGCGAGCTTGCTCGCGAACAGAAAATCCCGGGTGCACCGGAGCTGGGCGGTTCGCGAGCAAGCTCGCTCCTACCAACTCATGGCGTCTGGCTGTCGCCGGACGATGATCCACAAAGACTGATCGGCCGGCTGGACGAGCTTGCGCTGATCGCCATCGACTTCCCCAGCTTCCGCGATGGCCGCGGCTACAGCCTGGCCTATCTGCTGCGCAGCCGGCTGGGCTGGCGCGGCGAACTACGCGCCGTGGGCGACGTACTGCGCGACCAGTTGGCGCACATGCGCCAGTGCGGTTTCGACGCCTTTGCCGTGCGTGAGGACAAGTCCGTGGAGGACGCCCTGAAGGGTCTTGCCGGCCTCAGCGTCCTCTATGGGCGCTCGGTCATCGAGCCGCGCCCGCTGTTCCGGCGCCGCTCCTGACGAGGCGCAGCGGGTCGGCCACGCTTGACGCTATGCCGGGGCACAGGAAAAATGCGGGCATCACCCTCCGGCGCCCGTGCGTGCCGGCGGTAACCCACGGATTCGAGTGACCCCCAGAATATGCGCATGCGCCTGATGCTGTTGGGTGGCGGTAATGCCCTTGGACAGGCGCTGATCCGCCTTGGCGCCGAGGAGGACATCGGCTTCCTCGCCCCCCGGCCGCCCGAAGGGGGCTGGGACGCTTCCAGCCTCACCGTCCTGCTGGATGAGACCCGCCCCGACGCGGTGATCAACCTTGCCTACTACTTCGACTGGTTCCAGGCCGAGAGCGTCAGCGATGCCCGCCTGGCCAGCCAGGAGCGCGCGGTGGAGCGCCTGGCCGAACTCTGCCAGCATCACGAAATCCTGCTGATCCAGCCCTCCAGCTACCGCGTATTCGATGGCGCCCGCGCCACCGCCTACAGCGAGAAGGACGAGCCGCTGCCGCTGGGCCCTCGCGGCCAGGCGCTGTGGCGCATGGAGCAGTGGGTCCGGGCGACCTGCCCGCGCCACGTACTGCTGCGCTTCGGTTGGCTGATCGACGATAGCCGCGAAGGTTCGCTCGGTCGTTTCCTCGAGCGCGCCGAAAAGGAGCAGGTGCTGTTCCTCGCCGACGACCGCCGTGGCAACCCGACGCCGGTGGACGACGCCGCCCGGGTGATCCTCTCGGTGCTCAAGCAGCTCGATTGCCAGGCGCCGCTCTGGGGCACCTACCACTACGGCGGCCTGGAGGCCACCACCACCCTGTCCCTGGGCCAGGTGGTGCTGGGCGAAGCCCGCGCTTTCCATGCCCTGGCCGTACAGGAACCGAGCCCGCAGGCCCACGCCGCGCGCCCGGACGCCAGCGACGAGCCGCAGCACGCGGTGCTCGCCTGCAAGAAGATTCTTCATACCTTCGGCATCAAGCCGCGCGCCTGGCGCGCCGGCCTGCCGGCCCTGCTGGATCGATACTATCGCCATGTCTGAACGTCTTTCCCCTTCCGCGCAGCCGATCCTCATCACCGGCGGTGCGGGGTTCATCGGTTCCCACCTGGCGGACGCGCTGCTGGCGCGGGGCTTCGCCGTGCGGGTGCTGGACGACCTGTCCACCGGCAAGCGTGAGAACCTGGATGCGCGCGTCGAGCTGGTGGTCGGCAACGTCGCCGACGAAGAGCAGCTTCGTCGCGCGGTGAGCGGGTGCCAGGCCGTGGCGCATCTGGCGGCCGTTGCCTCGGTGCAGGCGTCGGTGGACGACCCGGTGGCGACCCACCGCAGCAATTTCATCGGTACCCTGAACCTCTGCGAGGCCATGCGCCTGGAAGGCATCCAGCGCGTGCTGTTCGCCTCCAGCGCCGCTGTCTACGGGCAGAACGGCGAAGGCGCGGCCATCGACGAGGACACCGCCAAGGCGCCGCTGACGCCCTACGCCTCGGACAAGCTGGCCAGCGAGTATTACCTGGACTTCTATCGCCGCCAGCATGGCCTGGAGCCGGCGATCTTCCGCTTCTTCAACGTCTACGGGCCGCGCCAGGACCCGTCGTCGCCCTACTCGGGGGTGATCAGCATTTTCGCCCAGCGCGCCGAGCAGGGCCTGCCGATCACCGTGTTCGGCGATGGCGAGCAGACTCGTGATTTCATCTATGTGGGCGACCTGGTCAAGCTGCTGGTGCAGGCGCTGCTGGCCGATGATGTGGCCGAGTCGGCGATCAACGTCGGGCTGGATCAATCCACCAGCCTGAACCAGCTGCTGGCCGAGATCGGCAAGCTCACCGGCGGCCTGCCGCAGGTCACCTACGCAGCTCCGCGTGCCGGCGATATCCGCCATTCCCGTGCGAACAACCGCCGTCTGCGTGAACGCTTCCAGTTGGACGAGCCCACGCCGCTGGCGGAAGGTCTCGCCCAACTGATCACCACCAGGGTTTGTTGATCGCCAGCACGAAGATGCCGGCCAGCGAGCCCAGCGCCAGAACACTGAGCGCCGCCTTGCGCGGTCTCGATGCGCTGCGCAGGGCGAATGCCGCCAGCACGATGTAGAACACCAGCAGGCCGATCTTGGCCTGCAGCCACACCGGCAATGGCCAGGGCATCGCCAGATGCACCAGGCCCAAGGCGCTGAGCAGCAGCAGGGTATCGATCAGGTGCGGCAGGCCGCGCTGCCAGCCCGAGGGGCGCTTGCCCCACCAGCTCAGCCCCAGGCGCAGGACGAAGAGCAGGCTGCTGATGATCGCAAGGCTGACGTGCAGTGCTTTGAGTTCGAGGTACATGGCAATTCCCTGAAGACGAAAAAGGCGCCCTTGGGCGCCTTTTTCATGTTTGCTCCGTCAGAAACGGTAGCCGAAACCGACCATGTAAACCCAGGGGTCGACGTCAACATCGACCTTGGTTTTCTTCACACCCAGAGCGGACGGGCCGTCGACGCTGGCCTTGGTGTCGATGTCCATGTACCAGACCGCGGCGTTGACGAAGGCGTGCTCGTTGAGCATGTAGTCCATGCCCAGTTCGGCGGCCAGGCCCCAGGAGTCCTGCAGCTTCAGGTTGCTGAAGCCCTGGTCCTTGCGGTTGCTGGCCAGGTCTTCGTCGAAGAAGGTGGTGTAGTTCACGCCCAGGCCGCCGTAGGGCTGGAAGGCGGAGTTGGTGCCGCCCATGGGGTAATACTGCAGCAGCACGGTCGGCGGCAGCTGCTTGATGTCGGCCAGCTTGCCGTCCAGGCCGGAGAGGCCGGTAGCCTTGTTCAGGCCCTTGACGTCGACCTGGTGCTTGAACGGAGTGGCGGCGACCAGCTCGACGCCGATCTTGTCGGTGAGCAGGTAGGCGAAGGTCAGGCCCAGCTGGGTGTCGCTGTCGACGGTGGCCTTGGTGCCGCTGACCTTGGCGCCGTCGAGCTTGATGTCGGAACTGCTGTCGTCCGGGGCTACGGTGGCGATACCGCCGCGAACGAGGAAGTCGCCCGCCTTGTGGCCGCGGATGGTGTCAGCCTGGGCCACGACGGGGGCTGCGACGGCGAGTGCAAGAAGCGAGGTGGTGAGCCAGGACTTACGCATGATGAGCTCCATATCTCTTTGGTATAAGTGTTGGTGCCCAGAATAGTAGAGAGTGCTAAAAGCGCACTTTTGATTTGGCTCAATAAAGCCCGCAGGCTTCGCAGGATATAGGGGTGCGGCGAAGTGTCGCGCCCTATTCTCCGGTGTATTCGTAGGGCTCGATGAGGCTCGCCTGCATCTGGTAGCCCGCCTCGGCCAGGTCGCTTTCCACGGCCTTCACGCTGAGCTTGCCGATGACCCAGAAGGGCTGGTACAGCTCGTCGACTTTTACGCCCTTGCCGCCTCGAACATAGACGATCTGGTTGGACGGAGGCGGCGGCACGTGGATACAGGCGCCGTAGTAAGGCACCAGCAGGAAGTCGCGCACGCTCTGGCCGTCCTCTTCCACTTCCAGCGGCACGATGTAGCCCGGCATCTTCACCTCCTGGCCGTCGAGGGCCTGTACCACCGGGGCGTTGGGCGTCTGCTGCTTCACCGCCGGGCCGCTCTCCGAATTGAGTACATCGGAGAGCTTGGACAGGTCGTGCAGCGGCACGGGCGGCGGGGGCGGCGGCGCGCCCTCGGGGATCAGCTCGGGCCAGGTCAGCTCGCGCGGCGCCGCCCACACGGCGGCGCTGGTCAGCATCAGCAGCAGGAACAACAGGCGGCGCATGGGGCTTCCTCAGAGGCGGATCGAGAGGCCATCGGCCAGCGACTGCCGATAGGCGCGCCACGCCGGCACACAGCCGATCAGCAGCGCGGCCAGGAGTATGCCGCCCAGCAGGGTCCATTCATAGGCGCTGGGCAGCGCCAGTGGCAGGAAAATGCCGTAGTTCGCCTGTACATATGCCTGGCTGCCGGCGATGCCGGCGTAGAGCAGCCCGACGCCCAGTGCCACGCCCGCCAGCGCCAGGGCGAAGGCTTCGGCCACCAGCAGGCTGAAGATGTGCCAGGGCCGCGCGCCCACCGAGCGCAAAATGGCCATTTCGCGGCGGCGCTCGTTGAGGCTGGTGAGGATCGCCGTGAGCATGCCGATCAGGCCGGTCAGCACCACGAACAGCGAGACCACGAACAGCGCCTTCTCCGCCGTACCCATCAGGCCCCAGAGCTCCTGCAGCGCCACGCCCGGGAGGATCGCCATCAGCGGCTCGCCGTCGTATTCGTTGATCTGCCGCTGCAAGGTGAAGGTGGCGACCTTGCTCTTCAGGCCGAGCAGGAAGGCAGTGATCGCCTTGGGCTGCAGGTCCATGCTGCGTGCCTGGTCTTCACTGATGCGCGCCGCGCCGCGTGCGGGGACGCCGTTCTTCCAGTCGACGTGCAGCGCCTCCATGCCCTGCAGCGAGATGTGCAGGGTGCGGTCCACCGGCGTGCCGGTGCGTTTGAGGATACCGACCACGGTGAACGGCTTGTCGTCGTGCTGCACCAGGGCGATGGTGCTGACGCCGTGGGCCAGCACGATCTTGTCGCCCAGCTTGTAATGCAGCGCTTCGGCCACTTCGGCGCCGAGCACCACGTCGAACAGGTCCTGGCCGAACGCCCGGCCCTCGGCCATCTCAAGCGTTTGCCCACGGCCGAAGCGGTAATGCTCGAAATAGCCGGTGTCGGTGCCCATCACCCGGTAGCCGCGGTGGGAGTCGCCCAGCGAAATCGGGATCGCCCACTTCACCAGCGGGCTGTGGGTGACCGTCTCGTAGCTTTCCCAGCGGATGTTGTTGGTGGCGTTGCCGATGCGGAACACCGAGTACAGCAGCAGGTTCACCGAGCCGGAGCGTGCGCCGACGATCAGGTCGGTGCCGGAAATGGTGCTGGCGAAGCTGGCCTTGGCCTCGGTGCGCACGCGCTCCACCGCCAGCAGCAGGCAGGCGGAGAGGGCGATGGCGAAGATGGTCAGCAGCGCGGTGAAGCGGCGGTTGGAAAGGCTGGCGAGGGCCAGGCGCAACAGGTACATGCTCAGATTCCCGGAGCGCGGGCGGCGCGGTTGAGGTCGGCGAGGGAGACACTGCGGTTGAACAGCGGCGCCAGGCTCTGGTCATGGCTGACGAACAGCAGGCTGGCGCCAGCCTCGCGGCATTCGGCGAACAGCAACTGGAGGAAGGCTTCGCGGGCGTCCGCATCCAGGGCGGAGGTCGGCTCGTCGGCGATCACCAGCTCCGGCTGGCCGATCAGTGCGCGCGCTGCGGCAACGCGTTGCTGCTGGCCGATGGAGAGGCTATCGGCGCGGCGCTCGATCAACGCCGCGTCGCCCAGGCCCAGGTGCTTGAGCAGCGTTTGCGCCGCCTTGGCCACGCTGCCGTGGCGCAAGGTGGCACGTTCGGCCCGACTGCGTGAGAAGTGACAGGGCAGCTCGACGTTCTCCCGCACCGAGAGGAACGGCAGCAGGTTGAACTGCTGGAAGATGTAGCCGGTGTGGTCGACGCGAAAATGATCCCGGCGCGCCGACTTCATCTGCGCAATGTCCTCGCCCAGCAGCTTCACGCTGCCGCGTTGGGGGCGCTGCACGCCGCCGAGCAGGCCGAGCAGGGTGGTCTTGCCGCTGCCTGACGGGCCCTTGAGGAACAGGGTTTCGCCAGGGGCCAACTGGAAGGCGGGGATATCCAGCAGCTCCACCTGGCCGGGCCAGGCGAAGCCGAGGTTGTCGAGTTCGAGCAATGCGGTCATTTCGGCGATTCAGAAGTTCAGGGTCGGGTTGGCAGCGGTCAATTCTGCACCTTGCTGGCCGCTCGGGCCGATCAGTTGTACCTGAATTTTCTGGGTCGTCGGGAAGCGCTTGAACAGCGGGGCGAAGTCGAGGGTGGCGAGCTCCTGCGGTTGGGCGCAGGTCAGTTGGTAGTGGGCGTGGATATCGGCGTGCTGATGGCCGTCGTGCTCGTCGTGGTCATGATCATCGGCCTCCGGTGCATTGCCGAACAGCGGGCTCGACAGCTCCACCGACTGCACGCTGCATTGAGCCGAAGCGGGGAGCTTGACCAGTTGCAGCGGTTGTTTGAGCTGGGCTTGTGTCGTAGCGACGGTGGCCTTGTCGGCATCGCTGGCGGCGGCGTGCTCGAAGCCAACGAGGTTCATTGCCGGGCTGTCCAGTTCCAGCTCCAGGGTCTTGCCGTCGAGGGCGGCGTTGAGCTGGGCTACGCCATGCTCGTGCTTGCCGAGGCTGCCGTGTTCATGTTCGTCGTGGGCTTGTGCGGCAAAAGGCAGCAGGGCGACAGCGAGGAGCAGGGGGCGCATGGGAGAACTCCACAGATGAATGATTTCGTTACGTTATAACAGATGAATTATTAACGCCAGCTTAGCGTGGGTTTGGCGTGGCGCCGATGCCGTGGGAGCATGCGCGAAAGGCCGCGAGGAGAAGGGCGATGCTGAAAATCAAAGGCACCATCGGCGATTGGCCGGTGGACCTGACCGTGGAGATGGACGATGCCGATTGGGCGCGTCTGGCGCAGAACCTGCCGACAGCGGCCGTTGCGCCCGCCGCACCGGCAACGGTGTCGAGCGGTCCGGCTGATCAGCTGTGGCTGGCCGCGCAGGACCTGCTGCGTCGCAGTGGCAGCAGCGAAGGTCCGCAGTTGATGAATGAGCTGGAAGCGCTGGCCGGCAGCGCGGGGGCGGCGAAGGGCTTGCTGGTGCGCCTGCGGCATAGCCCGAAGGTGAAGATCGAGGTGCGCGAGGGCGTGCAGGTCTTCAACTGGGCGGAGGAGTAGAAGCTTTTCGTAGGAGCGAGCTTGCTCGCGAACAGCCCCGCTGCGGGTTTGGTTCGCGAGCAAGCTCGCTCCTACAAGGTCGATTTCCCGCCGCGAACGCGGCGGCGGATCGATCAATACAACACGTTCGCCAGTTTGCGGCGGTAGGCGATCACCAGCGGGTGGTCGTTGCCCAGCAGGTCGAACACCTGGACCAGCGTCTTGCGCGGCAGGTCTTCGCCGTAGCTGCGGTTGCGCACGAACAGCTTGAGCAGGGCGTCCATGGCCGCCTCGTACTGCTGGCGGGCCAGTTGCTGGATGGCCAACTGGTAGGTGGCCTCGTCGTCGTTGGCGTCGGCGGCCAGGCGGGTCTTCAGCGCGGCGGCGTCGGGGAGGTCGGCGGCCTGGCGCAGGAAGGTCAGCTGCGCCTTGGCAGCGGCCAGTGCCTGCTTGTGGTCGTCGCTCTTCACCGCGTTGAGCACGGTTTCGGCTTCACCCAGCTCGCCGCGCTCGGCGAGGCAGCGGGCGTACAGGATCAGTGCGGCGGCGTTGGTGTTGTCTTCGCCCAGCAGAGCCTTGAGCTGGGCTTCGGACTCGGCGAAACGGCCTTCGTTGAAGGCGGTCTGTGCGGCCTCCAGCGGATCGGCGGCGGCCGGCGCCGGGGGCTGCACGTGCTGTTCGAGCATCTGGCGGATTGCCGACTCGGGCTGCGCGCCGGCGAAACCGTCCACCGGCTGGCCGTCCTTGAACAGCACCACGGTGGGCAGGCTGCGGATACCGAAGCGCATCACGATGTCCTGCTCGACGTCGCAGTTGACCTTGGCCAGCAGCAGCTCGCCCTGGTAGGACTCGGTGATCTGCGCCAGCAGCGGCATCAGCGCCTTGCACGGCGCGCACCAGTCGGCCCAGAAGTCCACCAGGACCGGCTTGACGAAGGAGTTCTCGATGACGACCTGATCGAAGTTGGCGATGCTGGCGTCGAAGATGTAGGGCGTATCGCTCATGGGGGATCTCGGGCGAGTGGGGCGATGAAGAGGTTGCCACTATAAGTGGGGGCGGTGGGGAACGGAAACAAGCTCCCGGTTAGCGCCCGGCATGAATCAACGCACCAACGTGGATGGGTGGAGCCTAGGCGATACCCATGCTGTCGGAGCGCTAATTGATGGTTATCGCTTCGCTCCACGCCATCCTACAGAAGCGTTCCCGGTTCAGCCGCGCCGCGCGTGATACAGGCTGACGTGCCTGAACTCCGCCGGTTCCGCCAGGTCCGGCCAGGTGCAGCCTTCGAGGATTCCCAGGCGCTGGTACAGCGGATGGCTGAAGTCGCGCACCCGAGAGTCGGCCACCAGGGCTTCGCGGCCACGGCTGAGGAATTCGTCCAGTAGCGGCAGGTTGGCGCGGTCGTAGAGCACATCGGCAACGATGATCAGGTCGAAGCGGTCGGCTTCCTTGAAGAAGTCGTCCGAATAGCTCAGCTCAACGCCGTTCAGCTCGGCATTGGCGCGGCAGGCTTGCAGCGCCAGCGGGTCGAGGTCGCAGGCCACCACTTCGGCGGCACCTGCCTTGGCGGCGGCGATGGCGGCGATGCCGGAGCCGGCGCCGAAGTCCAGCACGCGCTTGCCCCTCACCCATTCCGGCTGTTCCGCCAGCCAGTGCGCCAGCACCAAGCCGCTGGCCCAGCAGAAGCACCAGTAGGGCGGTTCTTCGAGGATGCGCCGGGTTTCGTCCGGGCTGAAGGCACGATCCATGTTCTGCGCGTCGATCAGCCAGAGGTCGATGTCGGTGCCGGGCAGACGCTCGGCCGCCAGGCGGGCGTCGCCCAGCAGGTCGCTCAGCGCTTGCTGTAGTGGCAGCGGCGCGGTCACGGCGCGCGCTCCAGGCGCAGCTCACCGAGGGCCTGGGTTTCCGGCTGGGTGATGCGCACCGGCGGCAGGCGCCAGGCGAGCTGGCCGGACTGCGAGACGCGGGCGTGCAGTTCGACACGGGCGCCGGTCGGGAAGGATTGCGGGTTGAATACCAGGCGGAAGGGCAGGGCCTGGCCGGTGGCAATCAGCTTCTCGCTGGAGAGCAATTGTTGCGGGCGGTCGCGCTCATCGATCACCAGCAGGGCCAGTTCCACTTCGCCTCCGGCGGGCAGGTAGCCCTGGCGGCTGCTGAGCAGGCCGGTCAGCGCGCGCATGTTGGCCGGCACCGGGGCTTCGGCCGCGGCGGCACGGGCGGGCGCGGATTGCGGGGCCTGCGACGGGGGCGCCGGCTTGTCGCTGGAACAGGCAGCGAGCAGGGTAACGAGGGACAGGCAGAGAAGACGGGCGGACATGGGCGGACTCCATCGCGGCACATTTCCAGGCGGGCGCCTGTATAGCCTAAAGCGTCCGGCTTGTCTCGGGGAGGCCAGGGTTTCATTGGCAGAGCGATGCGCTACCATGAGCCTTTCCCTCATTCGTACAAGACCCGCCATGCATTGTCCCTTCTGCGGCGCCCACGACACCAAAGTCATCGATTCGCGCCTGGTCGCCGAAGGCGATCAGGTCCGCCGGCGCCGTGAGTGCCTGAACTGCGGCGAGCGCTTCACCACCTTCGAGACCGCCGAACTGGTCATGCCACGCCTGATCAAGCAGGACGGCAGTCGCCAGCCGTTCGACGAGGACAAGCTGCGCGCCGGCATGCAGCGCGCGCTGGAGAAGCGTCCGGTGAGCATCGAGCGGCTGGAGGAGGCGCTGGCGCACATCAAGCACAAGCTGCGCGCCACCGGCGAGCGCGAAGTGAAGTCGCGGGTGCTGGGGGAACTGGTGATGGCCGAGCTGCAGAAGCTCGACGAAGTCGCCTACATCCGTTTTGCCTCGGTCTATCGCCGCTTCCAGGACCTCAACGAGTTCCGCGAGGAGATCGAACGCCTGGCCCGCGAGCCCTCGAAAGAATGAGCGATCTTGACCCGATGAACACCCTGGACGAGACCTGGATGGCCCGTGCCATCGAACTGGCGCGCAAGGGCTGGTATTCCACCCATCCCAACCCCCGGGTCGGCTGCGTCATCGTGCGTGACGGCGAAGTGGTCGGCGAGGGCTGGCACGTGCGCGCGGGCGAGCCGCATGCCGAGGTCCACGCACTGCGCCAGGCCGGCGACAAGGCCCGTGGCGCCACCGCCTACGTCACCCTGGAGCCGTGCAGCCACTTCGGCCGCACGCCGCCCTGCGCGGATGCGCTGGTGAAGGCCGGCGTGGCGCGGGTGGTGGCGGCCATGCAGGACCCTAATCCGCAGGTTGCCGGCAACGGCATGCGGCGCATCGCCGACGCGGGCATCGCGGTGCGTTCCGGCGTGCTGGAGAGCGAAGCCCGTGTGCTGAACCCCGGCTTCCTCAAGCGCATGGAAACCGGCTTGCCCTTTGTGCGGGTGAAGCTGGCGATGAGCCTGGATGGCCGCACCGCGATGGCCAGCGGCGAGAGTCAATGGATCACCGGCCCGGCGGCGCGACGGGCCGTGCAGCGGTTGCGCGCGCAGTCGAGCGTGGTGCTGTCCGGCGCCGATACCGTGCTGATGGACGATGCGCGACTGACCGTCCGCCCCGGCGAGCTCGGGCTGGATGCCGAGCAGACCGAACTGGCGACGCGCCGTCCGCCGTTGCGGGTGCTGATCGACGGGTGCCTGCGCGTGCCGTTGACTGCCGCGTTCTTCCAGGCGGGGCCGGCACTGGTGGTCAGCACGCGGGAAGCCTCGGACTATGCCCTCGCCGGTCACGAACAGCTGGTGCTGGCCGGTGATGACGGTCGGGTCGACCTGCCTGCCCTGATGGCCGAGCTGGGCCGCCGTGGCGTCAATGAAGTGCTGGTGGAAGCCGGCCCGCGCCTGGCCGGAGCATTCGCCCGCCTGGGTCTGGTCGACGAATACTGCATCTTTATGGCGCCCAAGCTGCTCGGTTCGTCCGCGCGCCCGTTGCTGGAGCTGCCGCTGGAGCGCATGGCCGAATCCCGCGAGCTGAAGATCAGCGACATCCGCGCGGTGGGCGACGACTGGTTGGTCACGGCCCGCCCGCGCTGACGGCCGCATTCGTCGCCCGGCGAATGCGGGTGACTGAATAAACAGAACCTTCCGACTTGTGCCGGCCTGTGGTAAAACGCCACACGCGGTTGACGTTGTAAACGACCGCGATTGACGTTCTCAGGGCGGGGTGCAAGTCCCCACCGGCGGTAATGGCGTGCAATACGCCTAGCCCGCGAGCGCTTGTCACGACCGGTTCGCCGGATGTGCAAGGTCAGCAGACCCGGTGTGATTCCGGGGCCGACGGTAACAGTCCGGATGAAGAGAGAACGGGATGAGCCAACGGGGCGTGCCTGTGCACGTCCGCGAAATCCCTTCGATCCGATACGCCCTGTTTTCTAACCAAAACAGGAGTTCGCCACTATGCAACATCTTTCCCAGTTGGCTTCGCGGGCCTGCCGGCCAGCCGCCTTCGTCGTGCGGGAGGCAACATGTTCACCGGCATAATCGAATCCATCGGCAGCATCGCCTCCATCACCCCCAAGGGCGGTGACGTCCGGCTGTACGTGAAGACCGGCAAGCTCGACCTCGCCGACGTCAAGCTCGGCGACAGCATCGCGGTCAACGGCATCTGCCTGACCGCGGTGGACCTGCCCGGCGACGGCTTCTGGGCCGACGTCAGCCGCGAGACCCTGGCGCGCACCGCTTTCGCGCAGCTCAAGGTCGGCAGCCGGGTGAACCTGGAAAAGGCCCTGACCCCGACCACCCGCCTGGGCGGCCACCTGGTCAGCGGTCACGTCGACGGCGTCGGCGAGATCGTCAAGCGCGAGGAAAACGCCCGCGCCATCCAGTTCACCGTGCGCGCGCCGCGCGAGCTGGCCAAGTACATCGCGCTCAAGGGCTCGATCACCGTGGATGGCACCAGCCTGACGGTGAACGCGGTCAATGGCGCCGAGTTCGAGCTGACCATCGTTCCGCACACCGTGCAGGAAACCATCATGGCCGACTACCGCCCCGGGCGCCTGGTCAACCTGGAGGTCGACCTGCTGGCGCGCTACCTGGAGCGCCTGCTGCTGGGCGACAAGGCCGCCGAACCCGCTGCCGGCTCGACCGGCATCACCGAAGCATTCCTGGCCGAAAACGGCTTTCTGAAACACTGATAAGGCTTGTCCCCGTATGGCACTCAACAGCATTGAAGAACTGCTCGACGACATGCGTCAGGGCAAGATGGTCATCCTCATGGATGACGAGGACCGCGAGAACGAAGGCGACCTGATCATCGCCTCCGAGTGCGTCCGCACCGAAGACATCAACTTCATGGCGCGCTTCGCCCGTGGGCTGATCTGCATGCCGATGACCCGCGAACGCTGCGAACGCCTCGGCCTGCCGCTGATGGTGCAGCGCAACGGTTCCGGCTTCGGCACCAAGTTCACCGTCTCCATCGAGGCCGCCGAGGGCGTCACCACCGGCATCTCCGCCGCTGACCGCGCCCGCACCGTGCAGGCCGCCGCGGCGAAGAACGCTGTCGCCGCCGACATCGTCAGCCCCGGCCACATCTTCCCGCTGATGGCCCAGCCTGGCGGCGTGCTGGCGCGCGCCGGCCACACCGAGGCGGCCTGCGACCTGGCGCGCATGGCCGGTTTCGAGCCCTCCGGCGTGATCTGCGAGATCATGAACGACGATGGCACCATGGCCCGCCGCCCGGAACTGGAAGAGTTTGCCCAGCAGCACGGCATCAAGATCGGCACCATCGCCGACCTGATCCACTACCGCCTGATCCACGAGCGCACCGTCGAGCGCCTCGCGGAACAGCCGCTGGACACCGAACTGGGCCAGTTCAAGCTGATCACCTACCGCGACTCAGTGGAAGGCGACGTGCACCTGGCACTGACCCTGGGCAATGTCTGCGCGGAAGAGCCGACCCTGGTTCGCGTGCACAACCCCGACCCGCTGCGCGACCTGCTGATGGTCAACCAGGCGGGCCGCTGGAGCCTGCGTGCAGCCATGGCCAAGGTGGCCGAGGCCGGCACCGGCGTAGTCCTGCTGCTGGGCCACCAGGTTGGCGGCGAGGACCTGCTGGCGCACGTCCGCGAGATCACCAACGCCCATGCTCCGGTGCAGAAACCGACCACCACCTACAGCACCGTGGGCGCCGGTTCGCAGATCCTGCGCGACCTGGGTGTACGCAAGATGCGCCTGATGTCGGCACCGATGCGCTTCAACGCGATATCCGGTTTCGACCTCGAAGTAGTAGAATACCTGCCCGCTGAATGAACCCTACCGCCGTGCCCTGGCACGGCGGTGCCGTTCTTCTACCCTATTTGCGGAGCGTCACGAGACGCTCCGGCTCTTTAACAGACGAGACCTGCCCATGACCCTGAAGACCATCGAAGGTACCTTCATCGCCCCCAAAGGCCGCTTCGCCCTGGTGGTTGGCCGCTTCAACAGCTTCGTGGTGGAAAGCCTGGTGGAAGGCGCCATCGACGCGCTGGTGCGCCATGGCGTCGCCCAGAGCGAAATCACCGTGATCCGCGCTCCGGGCGCCTTCGAAATCCCGCTGGTAGCGCAGAAAGTTGCCCAGCGCGGTGAGTTCGACGCCATCATCGCCCTCGGCGCGGTGATCCGTGGCGGCACCCCGCACTTCGAATACGTAGCCGGCGAATGCACCAAGGGCCTGGCGCAGGTTTCCCTGCAGTTCGGCGTGCCGGTCGCCTTCGGCGTGCTGACCGTAGACTCCATCGAACAAGCTATCGAGCGCTCCGGCACCAAGGCCGGCAACAAGGGCGCCGAAGCTGCCCTGTCCGCCCTGGAAATGGTGAGCCTGCTGTCGCAGCTGGAGGCCAAGTGAGCCAGGACAGCGGTACTCCGGCAAAGCCCGCCAAGCCCAACAAGATCGCCATGCGTCGCAAGGCTCGCAGCCTCGCGGTGCAGGCCCTGTATTCCTGGCAGATGGCGGGCCAGCCGCTCAACGAGATCGAGGCGGCCTTCCGTGTCGATAACGACTTCAGCGATGTCGACGGCGCCTATTTCCACGAAATCCTCCACGGCGTGCCGCGCCTGAAGGGCGAGCTGGACAAGGAGTTCACCCCTTGCCTGGACCGCGCGCTGGAAGAGATCGACCCGGTCGAGTTGGCGATCCTGCGCCTTTCCACCTACGAGCTGCGCAACCGCCTGGACGTACCCTACAAGGTCGTCATCAACGAAGGGATCGAGCTGGCCAAGACCTTCGGCGCCACCGACGGACACAAGTTCGTCAACGGCGTGCTGGACAAGCTGGCCCCGCGTCTGCGCGCGGCGGAACTGCGCGGCGCCAAGCGCTGAGGCATGGGTGAGTTCGAGCTGATCCGTCGCTACTTCGCCTCGGCCGCCTGTGCGGCCGGCGGCGAGGCAGTGGCATTGGGGATCGGCGACGACTGTGCGCTTCTTGCGCCCAAAGCCGGCGAACAGCTGGCGATTTCCACCGATACCCTGGTCGCTGGCGTGCATTTTCCCGCCGTCTGCGATGCCTTCCTGCTCGGCCAGCGCGCCCTGGCGGTGTCCGCCAGCGACCTGGCCGCGATGGGCGCTTCGCCCATCGGCTTCACCCTGGCGCTGACCCTGCCCGAGGCTGACCCGGCCTGGCTCGAGGGTTTCGCCCGTGGCCTGAACCTGAAGGCTCAGGAGTGCGCCATGGCGCTGATCGGCGGCGATACCACCCGTGGCCCGTTGTCCATGACCATCACCGTGTTCGGCGCCGTGCCCGCCGGGCAGGCGATCACCCGTGCCGGCGCCCGGCCGGGCGACCTGCTCTGTGTCGGCGGTGCGTTGGGCGAAGCGGGCGGCGCGCTGCCGCTGGTGCTGGGGGAGCTTTCGGCCGAGCCGGCCATCGCCGAGCCGCTGCTGGCGCGCTACTGGTCGCCCCAACCGCAACTGGCGTTCGGCCAGGCGCTGCGGGGCATGGCCAGTGCGGCGCTGGATGTTTCCGACGGACTGCTGGCCGACTGTGGGCATATCGCCCGAGCTTCCGGTGTGGCGCTGGTCATCGAGGCCGAGCGTTTGCCCGCGAGCGCGCCGCTGGAGGCGCTGCTGGGTGCCGAGCGCGCACGACAACTGAAGCTCGGCGCGGGGGATGATTACGTACTGGCCTTCACGCTGCCGCCCGAGCACTTGCCCGTTCTTTCCGCGAACTGGCCGCAGCTCTGTGTGGTCGGTAGGGTGGAGGCCGGCTCCGGCGTTCGCGTGCTGGACGCGCAGGGGGCCGATATCACGCCGCGCCAGGGCGGCTACCTGCATTTCATGGAGTGACCGTGACAGAACACCCCGACCAGGCTCCCGCACAGCCCGTGCCCCATTCGGTATGGAGCAATCCCTGGCATTTCCTGGCCTTCGGCTTCGGTTCCGGCACCCTGCCCAAGGCGCCCGGCACCTGGGGCTCGCTGGTTGCGCTACCCTTCATGCCACTGTGGCAGATGCTCCCGGACTGGGGGTATTGGCTGATGCTGGGCGTGACCATGCTGTTCGGCTTCTGGCTATGCGGCAAAGTGGCGGACGACCTGCGGGTGCATGACCACGAAGGGATTGTCTGGGACGAGATGGTCGGCATGTGGATCACCCTCTGGCTGGTGCCGGAAGGCTGGTGGTGGCTGCTGGTCGGGTTCGTGGTGTTTCGCATCGTCGATATTTCCAAGCCCTGGCCGATCAGTTGGGTCGACCGCAACGTCCATGGCGGCGTGGGCATCATGCTCGATGACGTGCTGGCCGGCGTGTTCGCCTGGCTGGTGATGCAGGGGCTGACCTGGGGTTGGGCCCGCTGGCTGATCTGAGGAAGATCGATGCGCCGACTGCTGTACCTGCTTTGCGTACTGTGGTGGCTGCCGGCATGGGCGGATGGCCCGCCCACTGAAATCCGTGTCGCCAGCGAAGCCTGGGTCAACTACACCCAGGCCGATGGCCGTGGGTTGGCCTGGGATCTCCTGCGTGCCTTGTACGAGCCGCAGGGCGTGCGCCTGGTCCCGCGCAGCGAGCCTTATGTGCGCTCGGTCGGCCTGGTGCAGCGCGGCGAGGCGGACGCCTGGGTTGGCTCCTATCGTGACGAAATCAGCAACGTCATCTACCCGCGCTGGCCCTACGACGTCGACCCCATCGGCGCGCTGGGGCGCAAGGATTCCCCGGCGCCGACGTTGGCCGACCTGGCCCGCTTCCGCCTGGCCTGGATGCGCGGCTACGCCTTCGACCGCTACCTGGATCACCTGACACAGCGCAACGAATTGCAACGCCGCAGCTCGGCATTGCCGATGCTCGCTAGCCGGCGAATCGACTATTTCATCGATGCCCGCCCCGAGTTGGAGGAAATGCTCCAGGGCAAGGGCGTCGATGCCAGCGTCTACCGGATCACCGATATCGCCTCGATTCCGCTGTATCTTGGCTTTGCCAACAACGAACGCGGCCGCGCGCTGGCGCAGCTGTTCGATGCGCGTATGCAGGTGCTCTATCGGAGTGGCGAACTGGAGCGCCTGTTCAAGCGCTGGCATTGGCCCTATGCCCCGTTGAAGCCGCTGCTGCCACCCAAGGAGTGATCGTGATGCCGCGCCTGTTCCTGCTGTTCTGCCTGTCCTTCTGCTCCGCGCTGGCGCTGGCTGCGCCCCAGGTGCGCGTGGTGGGGCTGTTCCCCGGAGCGGCGGTGCTCAACATCGATGGCCAGCGCAAGCTGCTCAAGGTGGGCCAGACCGGTCCGGAAGGCATCCAGTTGATCAGTGCCGACGCCCACAAGGCCGTGCTGCGCGTCGGCGGCATGGAGCAGAGCTACGCGCTGGAGCGCGAGTACAACGACGGCGGTTATTCGGCGCCGGCGGCGCGCACCGAGATGAGCATCGCCCGCGGCAACGGAGGCCACTACTGGGTCTCCGGGACCATCAACAACCAGAGCGCGCAGTTCCTGGTGGACACCGGCGCCACCTCGGTGGCGATGAACGAAGGCCAGGCACGCCGCCTGGGTATCGACTACCGCGCCGTTGGCACACCCATGATGGCCTCCACCGCGAGCGGCACAGCCAGGGGCTGGAAGGTTTCGCTCAACAGCGTGAAGCTCGGTGGCGTCGAGGTGCTGGGCGTGGAAGCGGTGGTGCTGGAAGGCGAATTCCCCACCGAAATCCTGCTCGGCATGAGCTACCTCAACCGCGTGGGTTGGCGTGAGGATCAAGGGATGATGTACATCCAGGCCAAGCATTGAGAGCTTGCCCAGAATCTGCTGCGCGCCGCTTCCATCGATAGCGTCGATGCTTATCTTGCAGAATTCGCAATGACGGTGCGGCCGGCGCTGCTGCTACAATGCCGGTCCTCCTTCCTTAGATAAATCTTTCAGGAGTTTCCGGTGTCTGTCGTTTTCGTCGCCGCCTCCAAGCTGCCCACTCCCTTCGGCGAGTTCACCATGCATGGCTTCCTCGATGAGGAAACTGGCAAGGAACACGTCGCCCTGACCATGGGCCAGCTCGACGACGGCCTGCCGGTGCTGGGACGTCTGCACTCCGAGTGCCTGACCGGCGATGCGCTGTTCAGCCTGCGCTGCGACTGCGGTTTCCAGCTCGAAGGCGCACTCTCGGCCATCGCCAAAGAAGGTCGCGGCGTGCTGCTGTACCTGCGTCAGGAAGGCCGTGGCATCGGCCTGCTCAACAAGATTCGCGCCTACGCCCTGCAGGATGAGGGTGCGGACACCGTGGAAGCCAACCTGGCCCTGGGTTTCGGCGCCGACCAGCGCGACTACGCCATGTGCCTGCCGATGCTCAAGCACCTGGGCGTCTGCTCGCTGAAGCTGATGACCAACAACCCGCGCAAGGTGAAGGCGCTGGAAGGCTACGGCCTGACCGTTGCCGAGCGGGTGCCGCTGCAGAAGGGCCTGAACCCGCACAACAAGCGCTACCTGGCGACCAAGGCCGGCAAGCTCGGCCACATGCTGGGCAACATGCATCAGGGCGAAGCCGAGGCCGAGGTCGAAGCTTCGTGAACCGCGCCGTCGCGCGGCGCCGGCTGAATCTGATCTGGTGGCTGCTGCTGGCCCTCGCGCTGGCGCCGCAGCATCTGCTGCTGGCGCTGGTGGGTGAAACGGGCTGGTCCGAACAGCTGGCCACGCCGGTTTTTGTCGCCGGGCTGATCTCGATGTTCTTCACCCTGCCGCTGTTCCGTGGCTACAAGCGCGCGCTGGTCGCCGCGCAGAACGCCCGTGACTCCGCCGAAGAGCCCGCGGCCTGGCAGGCGCTCGGCGCCGCGCAACGCCGTGGCGTGCTGGTCGGCAGCCTGCCGGCCTGGCTCGGTGCTCTGGCGGTGCTGGTCGACCTGAGTGGCGTCGCCGTCCTGCTGCTGGGGCTGGCCAGCCTGGTCATCCTCTGGCTGTACCGCATTCCCCGCCAGCTCGTCTGAATGCGTC
The DNA here is from genome assembly GCF_047902425.1 of Pseudomonas macauensis. NCBI lineage: Bacteria > Pseudomonadati > Pseudomonadota > Gammaproteobacteria > Pseudomonadales > Pseudomonadaceae > Pseudomonas > Pseudomonas macauensis. The sequence goes on from NZ_CP138377.1 coordinate 726,879, forward strand.
GTCTCCTCTGCCTGCTTTCACTGCTGCTGGCGCTGCCGTTGGCGGCGGCGGAGCGGGTGGTCAGCCTGGCGCCGTCCCTCACCGACATGGTGCTCGAACTCGGCGCGGCCGACCGGCTGGTCGGCGTGCTCGATGGTGGGCCGCGTCCGCCGGGGCTGGATGGCCTGGCGTCGGTGGGGCGTTATGGGCAGGTGAATCTGGAGCAGGTGCTCAACCTGCGCCCCGATCTGCTGCTGGTGTGGCCCGGCGCCGTGCCGGAAGCGCAGTTGGCGCGGCTGAAATCCTTCGGTATTCCCCTCTACATCGCTGATCCCCATCGCCTGGAGGACGTCGCGCGGCAACTGCGCGAGCTGGGCGAGCGCCTGGGCCGGCAGGAACAGGGACAGGTGCTGGCGAAGCATTTCGAAGAGCGTTTGCAGACGCTGCGTAGCCAGTTCCACCGGGAGCGGCCGCTGAAGGTGTTCTATCAGGTCTGGAATCGCCCGCTCTACACGCTGGGCGGCAACCAGATCATCAGCGATGCGCTGGGCGTCTGCGGCGGCCGCAACCTGTTCGCCGACCTCAGCCTGCCGGCGCCGCAGGTCAGCCAGGAGGCCGTGCTGGCGCGCGATCCGGAGGTGATCCTGGGGGGCAGCCATGCCGAGCTGCAATCCTGGACACAGATGCCGCAGCTCACCGCCACGCGCCTGGGCCAGCTCTGGCCCATCCCCGACAAGAATCTGGAGCGACCGAGCTACGCGATGCTCGATGCCACCGAGAAGCTCTGCCGGTTGTTGGCGGGGGCCAAGGTCACGGACTGAGTGGGGTGGGTTCGCGAGCAAGCTCGCTCCTACGAAGAGCGACTCCGGTGTATCCGGGAGCCTGTAGGAGCGAGCTTGCTCGCGAACCATGCGGATCAGAGTGCCTGTATCAGAACCCCTCCAGCACGATCTTGCCCTTGGCCGTATTGCTCTCCAGCAGCGCGTGGGCGCGGCGCAGGTTGCCCGCGTCGATCCGGCCGAAGTGCTCGCCCAGGGTGGTCTTCAGCACGCCGCTGTCGATCAGCCCGGCCACGCGTTGCAGCAGTTTGTGCTGCTCGATCATGTCGTCGGTGTGGAACATCGAGCGGGTGTACATGAACTCCCAGTGCAGCGACAGGCTCTTCTGCTTGAGCAGGCGCACGTCGAGGTTCTCCGGGTCGTCGATCAGCGCCAGGCGGCCTTGCGGGCGCAGGCTGGCGACGATCTCGGCCAGGTGCTGCTCGGTCTGGTTCAGGCTGGCCACGTGGGTAACTTCGCCGATGCCGATGCGTTTGAGCTCCTCGCTCAGCGGTTTGCGGTGATCGATCACGTGGTGCGCGCCGAGGTTGCGCACCCATTCCTGGGTTTCCGGCCGCGACGCGGTGCCGATCACGGTCATGCCGGTGAGCTGGCGCGCCAGTTGGGTGAGGATCGAGCCAACGCCGCCGGCGGCGCCGACGATCAGCAAGCTCTGGCCCTTGCTGGCGCTGCCCTCGGCCACCTGCAGGCGGTCGAACAGCAGTTCCCACGCAGTGATGGTGGTCAGCGGCAGGGCGGCCGCATGGGCGAAGTCGAGGTTCTGCGGCATGTGGCCGACGATGCGTTCATCCACCAGCTGCAGCTCGGCGTTGCTGCCGGGGCGGGTCAGGTCGCCGGCGTACCAGACCTTGTCGCCCGGCTTGAACAGGCTGACTTCGCTGCCCACCGCGCGGACCACGCCGCTGGCGTCCCAGCCGAGCACCTTGTACTGGCCTTCGGCGGGCTGGGCGCGCAGGCGCACCTTGGTGTCCACCGGGTTGACGGAAATGGCGCGGACCTCCACCAGCAGGTCGCGCGGGCCGGGCGTGGGCTCCGGCAACTGGATGTCGATCAGGGCGTTCGGGTCGCTGCTGGGCAGGCTCTGGGTGTAGCCGATGGCTTTCATGGGCGTTCCTTTCAGTCGATGCGGTTCATCAGGCGAATGTCGAGTTCCGCCAGGTCAGGTTCGGAGGCCTTCAGCAGGGCCTGGAAGTGCGGGCTCGCCTCGTGTTCGGCGAGGGCGTCTTCATCACGCCACTGCTCGATCATGTAGATCAGATCGGCGTCCTTGATGTCGCGGTGCAGGTCGTACTGCAGGCAACCGGCTTCGGCGCGGGACGGCGCGAGCATGTCGTGCAGGTGCTGCTGCAGGCTGTCCGCGCGGCCGGGCTTGGCGCGAATGATGGCGATCAGGGTCAGGCTCATCCGTAAGGTCTCCAGGTGCGTTGAAGGTGAAGGCATGCTGCTCTCTTTCGCCATCAAGAAAAACCGCGTAAGTAGAGAGTCTCTTTCAAAGGAATTTTGAAAATGTTGCGTTTCGACGACCTGCAGATCTTCGTCCGCACCGCCGAACACGGCAGTCTCTCGGCCGCGGCCCGCGAGCTGGAACTATCGCCGGCGGTGGCCAGCGCGGCGCTCAAGCGCCTGGAAAGCGAGTTGGACGTGCGGCTGTTCGCCCGCTCCACCCGCAGCCTGCGCCTGACCGCCGAGGGCGAGCTGTACCTGGCCCATGCCCGCGCGGCGTTACAGAGCCTGGATGATGGCCGCCAGTTGCTGGCCGGCGGCAAGAGCGAGATCGCCGGCAACTTCCAGGTCTCAGCGCCTTCGGATTTCGGCCGCAACGTGCTGCTGCCCTGGCTCGACGAGTTCCAGACACTGCATCCACGGATGAACCTGCGCCTGCTGATCAGCGACCGCCAGGCCGATCTCTACCGCCAGCCGGTGGACGTGGCGTTCCGCCTGGGCTTGCCGGGGGATTCGAACCTGGTGGCGCTGCCGCTGGCCCCGGACAACCGCCGGGTACTCTGCGCCGCGCCGGACTACTTCACCCGCCACGGCAAACCCAGGCATCCGGACGAGCTGCAAAAGCACAACTGCCTGCTCTACATGCTCGGCGGCCGCGCCCATGAACGCTGGCGCTTCAGCGACAGCCGCAAACAGCACGAGGTGACGGTGCGCGGTGACCGCCTCTGTGATGACGCGGACGTGGTGCGCCGCTGGGCGGTCTCGGGGCAGGGCCTGGTGTACAAGTCCTGGCTGGACGTGGCGGCCGACGTGCGCGCCGGTCGCCTGGAAGTGGCGTTGGCGGACTACCTGGGCGAAGCCACGCCGATGAACCTGTTCTGCACCCACCGCGCGCAGCTCAGCCGGGCGGTGACTCAGCTGCGCGAGTTCATCCAGTTGCGCTGCGCCGAGCTGATGCGGGATCGGCCCTGGGCGTAAACCCTAGAGGGGCTGGTAGCGATGAATGGCGCTGCCCAGGCCCCAGATGCTGGCGAAGGCCAGCAACATCAGGATGGTTGGCAGCAGGCTCCACCAGAGGCGTGGCGCAAGGGCCGACAGCTCCAGGCGGCGCTGGCTTATCCACAGGCTGGCGGCGCACACCGAGGCGCCGAGCAGCGCGCCGGCCGTGATGTCGCTGGGCCAATGGGCGCCCAGGTAGACCCGCGAAATGGAGATGAAGGCCGCCGGGATGACTGCCAGCAGCATCCAGGTCAGGCGCACGCGCGGGCTTTTCTCGCGGCTGGCCAGCACGCCGAGCACCAGGAAGAAGGCGAAGGAGGCCGATGCGTGGCCGCTGGGCATGCTGAAGGCCGACAGCGGGTCGGCGATCACCTCGGGGCGGGCGCGGCCGAAGAGATGCTTGAGCGTCGTGTTGAGCAGCGCCGTGCCGACCAGGGTGCCGGCGGCGAAGATGGCGTGGCGCCACAGGCGCAGCACGGCGAGGAGCAGGGCGAGGAGGGCGCCGGCGATGAACTGGGTGCGGAAGTCGCCGACTCGGGTGACGGCCACCATCACCTCATCCAGCCAGCCCTGGCGATGCTCCTGCACCAGCGCCATCAGGCCGTGGTCAAGGGCGTCCAGGTGCGGCCAGCCGACCAGCATGGCGATCAGCAGGGCGAAGCAGCCAATGGCGCCGATCAGCGGTGCGTTGCGTTCCTTGCGCAGTTCGGCGTGGATGATCAGCGCCAGCACCGCCGCGATGCACGCGGCAACCACCCCGGCCTCCGCCCAGAAACCTTCCGGCAGCGGCAGCCGCATGGCGGCGCCGGTTGCCCAGCCGGGCACCAGGTAGGCGATGGACCAGCCGGCAGCGGCGACGATCGAGACGGCGAGGAAGCGGCCGAAGGGCATGTCGAGCATGCCGGCGATCATCGGCAGGAACGGCCGCAGCGCGCCGATGAAGCGGCCGACCAGCAGGCTGGCGACGCCGTAGCGGGCGAAGAAGCCCTCGGCGCCGGCCAGCCATTCCGGGCGATGGCGCAGCACAGGCAGGCGGCGGATGTCCTGGTGGAAGTGGCGGCCGATCCAGTAGGACGAGATATCGCCCAGCAGGCCGCCGAAGAACGCCAGCGCCAGGGTTTCGCCCAGGCCCAGGATGCCGCTGCCGGCCAGCACGGCGATGGCGAAGAGCATCACCACGCCGGGCAGGAGGATGCCGATGATGGCGGCGCATTCGAGGAAGGCGACCAGGAACAGGACCCCGGCAAGCCATTGCGGGTGGGTGGCCATCCAGGTGTTGAAGGCAGCGAGGTCGATCATCGCAGTGGGGCGTCCTGAGTTTCGAGCAGGTGGTAGTCGCGTCCTTCGACCTGTCCGCGACGCAGCGGGTTGCGCGTGCAGAAGGGGGCGAAGGCGGCATCGACGAAGCGGTATTGCAGGTGTTCGTCGCGGCCGTGGGGAATGCCCAGGCGCGCGGCCTGGATGACTTGCGCGGGGTGCTCGCCGAGGTCGTCGACGAACAGTCGCTGCGGATCGAAGCGCTGGGCGTCCCAGTCCGGCACCTTCAGGCCCATGGCGCGGCAGAGCAGGGTCTGGCCGGCGCAAAGCTTGCCGATGGGGCGCTCGCTGCCGTCGGCGGCCGGGTTGAGCTGGCGCATGCAAGCCAGAGCGGCGTCGCCGGAGATGCGGTCCATCCAGGGGTGTCCGGACTTGATCAGCACCGCGTTGCCGGCGCCGCCGGCGCTGAAGTTGAGCGAATCGCCGCCGCGCGCGTAGTACATATAGATGTGCCCGCCGTCGAGGAACAGCGCCTTGCGCTTCTCGGTGTAGCCGAGGGATGCGTGGCTGCCTTTCTCGGCCAGGTAGTAGGCTTCGGTCTCGATGATCCGCGCCGACAGCCAGAGGTCGCCGACCCGGTGGCGGATCACCTTGCCCAGCAGTTCCCGGGCGACGGTGAGCGCATCGCGGTTGAAGAAGGTATCCGGCAGGGGATTGGCGTCGGGCCAGGGCAAACTTAGGTTGGGTTCGTCGGGCATCGGATTGTCGGGCCAGGAGAGCCGGTCTTAGGCTGGCGAATCATAACAACAAGAATCTTAACCATGGCTGAACGCGTCCGGGCCGACAGCGCCCACATCACTCCAAGCGCGCACTACACCGGTTACGTGTGGTTCCGCCATCAACTGGCCGAACCGGCCTTCGCCACGACCTTCGGCCGCTGGGTGCATGGCTGCGTGGCGCCGATCAACTGGGGCGCGCGCATCGGCTTCGGCCTGAATATCGAAGACTTCCTGCTGCAGCGTCATTTGCTGATCGACGCCCGGCTCTCCCAGGCCATCGAGCAGTGCGGGGTCACCCAGGTTGTGGAGATCGCCTGCGGGCTGTCGCCCCGTGGTCGGCGCTTCCGCCAGCGCTATCCGCAGCTCACTTACCTCGAGGCCGACCTGCCGCCCATGGCTGCGCGCAAGTCGGAGCTGCTGCAGGCGCAGGGCTGGCTCGACGGCAAGCACCGCGTGCGGCCCGTGGATATCCTCGCCGAGCACGGCGAGCAGAGCCTCGGCGCCCTGCTGGCCGGGCTCGACCCGAGCCGTCCGGTGGTGGTGATCACCGAAGGGCTGGTGAACTACTTCCAGCGGCCGGTGATCGAGGGCTTCTGGCGACGGCTGGCGGAGGCGCTGCGGGTATTCCCGGAGGCGACCTACCTGACCGAGCTCTATCCTGACCTGCGCGAGCATCCGCGCTACCGGCAGATTCGCTGGGGTGTGGGGCTGATCGGGCGGCTGACGCGGGGCGGGTATCCGCTGCATTACCGCAGTGCCGGGGAGATCGGCGAAGCATTCCGCGGCTGCGGGTTCGGCCGGGTGTCGGTGCTCGATCCGCAGGTGGATGGCGCGGGGTTGGGCTTGCCGAAGGGGCGGATGCCGAGTCTGGTGCGGGTGATCGAGGCGCGGGTTTAGATTCTGGGCCGGGCGGTTCGCGAGCAAGCTCGCTCCTACAGGGTCCCGGATGCACCGGAGCCGCTTTTTGTAGGAGCGAGCTTGCTCGCGAACGGTGCCAGGTCGTAGGGCGGATAAAGCGGAACGCTTTATCCGCCACCTCTCTTCGATTGACCCGGCTGATGGCGGATAACTCCCGAGGCGTCATGCGCCCTACGGGGATTATTTATCAGGCTGCGAAGGCCCCCTGCTGCATCGGCACGACCATCGCCGCCAGCGCTGCGCTGGCCTGTGGGTCGCCGTGGGCGAAGATGAAGGCCAGGCCGTCGCCGCTGTAGCGCAGCGGCAGGATATCCAGCTCGGGCAGGCCGGCGGAGGCCAGCTTCCATCCCCGTGCCGGGCGCTCGGCTGGCAGTTGGACGCGAATCAGCCCGCCGAAATACCCCAGCTCCGCCAGCTCGCAGCGCCATTCGCCGCCTTCGCCATTGCGCAGCACGGCACGGGTGTCGGACGGCGCCAGGCGCGCTTCGAAACGGCGCTCCAGATGCAGCAGTTGCTGACGCTGGAAGCGTGTGCTGCCCGCCGCGCTGCGGGGCAGGGCTTCACCTCGCAGGAAGGGGTTGTACAGCCGGGCGCAGGCGTCGCGGCGTTCGAACTGGGCCAGGTGGTCGGCGTTGTGGATCAGGGCGAATTGCGCGTCCGCACAGGCGTGGGCGAACTCGGCGTGCTCCCACGGCTGGGTGAAGTGATCGTATTCGCCGGCCAGCACCAGGGTCGGGCACTGCGGATGGCGGTCGAAGCCGCCGAAGGCCAGCAGGCGCTGGCTGTTCTGTCGGTAGCGCTCGATTTCCGCCGGGGTCAGGCGCTGCAACTGCCGCAGCAGGGCCTTGCGAAATACCGGGGAGACACCGGTATCGGCCAGGCGCAGCGGGTTGATCAGGCCGGTCAGCACGCCGTAGGCGAAGGGCTCCTGCTCGCCCAGCTCCAGGCGGGCCAGGGCCTCTTCCAGCAAGGCGCGGGCGCCGGGACGGCCGAAGGCGGTGATGCCGGCCAGCAGCAGGCGCGCGCAACGCCGTGGGTGGCGGGCGGCGAACAGCGCCGCCAACGCAGAGCCGTAGGACAGCCCGATGGGCATCAGCGGCGGCAACTGCAGGGTCTCGGCGAAGGCGGCGATCAGGTCAGCCAGGTCTTCCAGGCTCAGCTCTGGCGCCAGTTGCAGGTTGCCGCCCTGGCTGGGCAGGTCGAGCAGGATCACCGGATGCCCGGCGAGCAGCTCGGAGACCTCGCTGGCGAAGGAGCGGAAGCTCTGGAACGCGCCCCCCAGCAGCAGTACCGGCGGCCTGGGGTCGTCTTCCCGCGAGGAGAAGGCCTGGTAATGCAGTTGCCAACCGTCCAGATCGAGCACCGCGGGAGCGGCGCTCAGCGTCTGGGCGCTGTAATCGGTGCGATAGCGCATGGCAGTTCTCCGGCGGTGGGCCGCCTCTTGTTGTTCTTCCCTGGCGCCGTGTGATGGAGGCACGGGGGCATTTCGCACCAGGGCCTGCAGCCGTTCAGGCGAGGCCGATGCGAAACGACTGCAGGCCCTGAGCAAAGTAAACAGTGGATACGAATTTGTTTACCCAACCTTCGGGGGGCGATGTGCGAGGGGAACGGCCTGGGTGTCACCGTTTCGCCGCCGGGCGCCTGGGTGTGCGCAGGGATGGCGTTACCCGGATGGGCGTGAAACGGCCTGTCTACCGGCCGGCTGCTGTGGCTGGCCGGTAAGGGCGCGGTCCCGCTATAATCGCGCATTTCCCTCACGCAGACGCGTTAGATCATGACCGAGTCCGTTCTCGACTATATGAGCCGCCTGGGCCGCGCCGCCCGTGAAGCGTCGCGCGTTGTCGCGCGCGCCACGACCGCGCAGAAGAACCAAGCCCTGCTGGCCGCTGCCGATGCCCTGGACGCCGCCCGCGCCCAACTGACCGAAGCCAACGAAAAGGACTTGGCCAACGGCCGCGCCAATGGCCTGGAACCAGCCATGCTGGACCGCCTGGCCCTGACCCCGGCGCGCATCGACGACATGATCGAGGGCCTGCGCCAGGTCGCGTCGCTGCCGGACCCCATCGGTGAGATCCGCGACATGCGCTACGTGCCGTCCGGCATCCAGATCGGCAAGATGCGCGTGCCGCTGGGCGTGGTGGGGATCATCTACGAATCCCGTCCGAACGTGACCATCGACGCCGCCAGCCTGTGCCTGAAGTCGGGCAACGCGACCATCCTGCGCGGAGGCTCCGAGGCGATCCATTCCAACCAGGCCATCGCCGCCTGCATCCAGCAGGGCCTGGCCGCCGCCGGTCTGCCGGCGAGCGCCGTGCAGGTGGTGGAAACCACCGACCGCGCTGCCGTCGGCGCGCTCATCACCATGCCCGAGTTCGTCGACGTGATCGTTCCGCGCGGCGGCAAGGGCCTGATCGAGCGCATCAGCCGCGACGCCAAGGTCCCTGTGATCAAGCACCTGGACGGCATCTGCCACGTCTACATCGACGTTGCCGCCGACCTGGACAAGGCGATCCGCGTCGCCGACAACGCCAAGACCCAGCGCTACGCGCCGTGCAACACCATGGAGACGCTGCTGGTCCACTCCGGCATCGCCGACCGCGTGCTGCCGCCGCTGGCCGCCATCTACCGCGACAAGGGCGTGGAGCTGCGCGGCGACGCCGCCACCCGCGCGCTGCTGGGCAACGACGTGCTGGAAGCCACCGAGGAAGACTGGCGCACCGAGTACAACGCGCCGATCCTGTCGATCCGCATAGTCGATGGCTTGGACCAGGCCATCGAGCACATCAACACCTACGGCTCGCAGCACACCGACGCGATCATCACCGAGAACTTCACCGACGCCCGCCGCTTCCTCACCGAAGTGGATTCGGCCTCGGTCATGGTCAACGCCTCGACCCGCTTCGCCGATGGTTTCGAGTACGGCCTGGGCGCGGAGATCGGCATTTCCACCGACAAGCTGCACGCCCGCGGCCCGGTCGGCCTGGAAGGCCTGACCAGCGAGAAGTACGTGGTGTTCGGCGACGGGCACGTGCGCACCTGATGAAGAAGGCGCGTCCCCGGCGGATCGGCCTGTTCGGCGGCACCTTCGATCCGGTGCACATCGGCCACCTGCGCAGCGCGGTGGAGATGGCAGAGCAGTTCGAGTTCGACGAACTGCGCCTGATGCCCAACGCTCGTCCGCCGCACCGCGACACCCCGCAGGTGAAGCCGGCGCAGCGGCTGGCGATGGTCGAGCTGGCGGTGGCCGGCGTGGCCCCGCTGGTGGTCGACGACCGCGAGCTCAAACGTGACAAACCCTCCTACACCATCGACACCCTGGAGTCGCTGCGTGGGGAGCTGGATGAGCAGGACCAGTTGTTCCTGCTGGTCGGCTGGGACGCATTTTGCGGTCTGCCGACCTGGCATCGCTGGGAAGAGTTGCTGGAGCACTGCCATGTCGTCGTGCTGCAGCGCCCGGATGCCGACAGCGAGCCGCCGGAAGACCTGCGCGACCTGCTGGCGGCGCGCAGTGTTGCCGACCCGAAGGCGATGACCGGCCCGGCCGGGCAGATCACCTTCGTCTGGCAGACGCCGCTGGCAGTTTCCGCCACCCAGATTCGCCAACTCCTGTCGCAAGGGCGCTCGGCGCGCTTCCTGGTGCCGGACGCGGTGTTGAACTATATCGAGGCACACGGCCTGTACCAGGCGCCTCACTGATCAAGTTAGAGAGTCATTCAATGCAAACCGAACAACTGGTCGAGCTGGCCATCGCCGCTCTGGAAGATCTCAAGGCGCAGGACATCACCGTCATCGATGTGCGCGAGAAAACCAGCATCACCGACGTCATGGTCATCGCCACCGGCAGCTCCGGCCGCCAGGTCAAGTCGCTGGCCGACAACGTGCTGGAGAAGGTCAAGGAACAGGGCGTCAAGCCGATTGGCAGCGAAGGCCAGGAAGGCGGCGAGTGGGTTCTGATCGACCTCGCCAACGTCGTGGTCCACGTCATGCAGCCGGCCACCCGCCAGTTCTACGACCTGGAGCGCCTGTGGCAGGGCGCCGAGCAGAGCCGCGCACACCACAGCGCCGAGTAAGTCCGCCGTGCGTCTGCGTCTGATCGCGGTCGGCTCGCGCATGCCGCGCTGGGTGGAAGAGGGCTGGCAGGAGTACGTCAAGCGCCTGCCCTCGGAGCTGTCCCTGGAACTGGTGGAAATCCCGCTCAACACGCGTGGCAAGAATGCCGACGTGGCGCGGCTGATCCGCCAGGAAGGCGAGGCCATGCTGAGCAAGGTCCAGCCCGGGGAACGCATCGTCACCCTGGAAGTCGAAGGCAAGCCCTGGAGCACCCCCCAGCTGGCGCAGGAGCTCGACCGCTGGCGCCTGGACGCGCGCACCGTCAACCTCATGGTCGGCGGGCCGGAAGGCCTGGCGCCGGAGGTCTGCGCGCGCAGCGAACAGCGCTGGTCGCTGTCGCCGCTGACCCTGCCGCATCCGCTGGTGCGCATCCTGGTTGGCGAGCAGATCTACCGCGCCTGGACGGTTCTGTCCGGGCACCCTTACCACAAGTAGTCGTAGCCGTTTTCGATGCCGCAGCCGATACAGCTCAAGGACCACGAGAAGGACGCCCGCCTGGTCCGCGCCCGCGTCATCGTCGGCGGGGTGGCGATCTTCCTGCTGGCGCTGGTGCTGGTGGCGCGCATGTATCACCTGCAGGTGACGCAGTACGACTACCACTCGACGCTGTCGGAAAACAACCGCGTCCACGTCCAGCCGATTCCGCCCAACCGCGGGCTGATCTTCGACCGCAACGGCGTGATCATCGCCGACAACCGTCCCAGCTTCAGCCTGACCATCACCCGCGAGCGCACCGAGAACCTCAAGGACACGCTCAAGACCCTGGTGGACATCCTCGGCCTCACCGAGGAAGACCAGGCCATCTTCGAGAAGCGCATGAAGCAGGGCCGCAGGCCGTTCGAGCCGGTGCCGATCATGTTCGAGCTGTCCGAAGAGCAGATCGCCCGCATCGCGGTGAACCAGTACCGCCTGCCCGGCGTCGATGTGGCCGCGCAGTTCGTCCGCCATTACCCGCTGGGCGAGCACTTCGCCCACTCGGTCGGCTACGTCGGGCGGATCAACGAGGCGGAGCTCAAGAAGCTCGACCCGGTGGCCTATTCCGGCACCCACCACATCGGCAAGACCGGCGTGGAGAAGTTCTACGAGAACGAACTGCACGGCACCGTGGGTTACGAGGAAGTAGAGACCAACGCCCGTGGCCGCGTGCTGCGCGTGCTCAAGCGCACCGAGCCGGTGTCCGGCCGCGACATCGTACTGAGCATCGACAGCAAGCTGCAGGCCAAGGCCGAGGAGGCACTGGCCGGCCGTCGTGGCGCCATCGTGGCGATCCAGCCGTCCACCGGCGACGTGCTGGCGATGGTCAGCCAGCCGAGCTACGACCCCAACCTGTTCGTCACCGGCATCAGCTTCAAGGACTATTCCGCCCTGCGCGATTCCGAGGACCGCCCGCTGTACAACCGCGTGCTGCGCGGCCTCTATCCGCCGGGCTCGACGGTGAAACCGGCGGTGGCCATCGCAGGCCTCGACGCCGGCGTGGTGACGCCCGCCACCCGTGTGTTCGACCCCGGCTACTACCAACTGCCGAACTATGACCACAAGTACCGCAACTGGAACCGCTCGGGCGATGGCTGGGTGAACCTGGAAACCGCGATCATGCGGTCCAACGACACCTACTTCTACGACCTGGCCCACAAGCTGGGGATCGACCGCCTGCACGACTACATGAGCGAGTTCGGCTTCGGCCAGCGCGTGGCCCTGGACATGTTCGGCGAGGCCGAGGGCCTGATGCCCTCGCGCCAGTGGAAGCGCGCCCTTCGCCGCCAGGCCTGGTTCCCCGGCGAGACGCTGATCCTCGGTATCGGCCAGGGCTACATGCAGGCCACGCCGCTGCAGCTGGCGCAGATGACCTCGCTGATCGCCAACAAGGGCAAGTGGATCCGTCCGCACCTGGCCAAGACCATCGACGGCCAGCCGCCGGTGGACCCCGAACCGATGCCGGACATCCTGCTCAAGGACCCGAACAACTGGAGCCTGGTCGACAATGGCATGCAGCAGGTGGTCCACGGTGCCCGTGGCACCGCGCACAAGGTCGGCGCCACCGCCGTCTATCGCATCGCCGGCAAGTCCGGTACGGCGCAGGTGGTGGCGATCAAGCAGGGCGAGAAGTACGACCGCTCCAAGCTCCTCGAACGGCACCGTGACCACGCCCTGTTCGTCGGCTTCGCCCCGGCGGACAACCCGCAGATCGCCGTGGCAGTGATGGTGGAGAACGGCGAGTCCGGCTCCGGCGTCGCCGCACCCGTGCTCAAGCAGGTGATGGACGCCTGGCTGCTCGACGAGAACGGCAAGCTCAAGCCTGAATACGCGCCCCAGGCCACGGCGGAGGCCGCCAAGCCATGACCAAGAACGGCAATTTCGACCGCACCTTGTCCAACGAAGACGTGATGAAGCGGCGCTCCAGCCTGTTGCAGCGCCTGCACATCGACGGCCTGCTGCTCCTGCTGCTGGTGACCCTGGTCTCCGTCGGCCTGTTCGTCCTCTATTCGGCCAGCGGCAAGAGCTGGGACCTGCTGATCAAGCAGGCGTCATCCTTCGGCCTGGGCCTGGGGGCTATGTTCGTACTGGCGCAGATCGAGCCGCGCTTCCTCGCCCGCTGGGTGCCGCTGGGCTACCTGATCGGCGTGGCGCTGCTGGTGGTAGTGGACGTGATGGGCCACAACGCCATGGGCGCGACCCGCTGGATCAACATCCCGGGGGTGATCCGCTTCCAGCCGGCGGAGTTCATGAAGCTGCTGATGCCCATGACCATCGCCTGGTACCTGTCCAAGCGCTCGCTGCCGCCGGGCTTCAAGCACAGCGTGGTGGGCCTGGCGCTGATCGTGGTGCCCTTCGTGCTGATCCTCAAGCAGCCGGACCTGGGTACCGCCATGCTGGTGCTAGCCTCCGGCGCCTTCGTGCTGTTCGTCGGCGGCCTGCGCTGGCGCTGGATCATCATGGCCGTGTCGGCGGCGGTGCCGGTGGCGGTGGCCATGTGGTACTTCGTCATGCACGACTACCAGAAGCAGCGCGTACTGACCTTCCTCGACCCGGAAAGCGACCCGCTGGGCACCGGCTGGAACATCATCCAGTCCAAGGCCGCCATCGGCTCGGGCGGGGTCTTCGGCAAGGGCTGGCTGCTGGGTACGCAGTCCCATCTGGATTTTTTGCCCGAAAGCCACACGGACTTTATCATTGCCGTGCTCGGCGAAGAGTTCGGCCTGGTCGGGGTGTGCCTCCTGCTGGTGCTGTACCTGCTGGTGATCTACCGGGGGCTGTGGATCACCGCCCAGGCGCAGACGCTGTTCGGCAAGCTGCTCGCCGGCAGTATCACCATGACCTTCTTCGTGTATGTGTTCGTCAACATTGGTATGGTCAGCGGGTTGTTGCCAGTGGTGGGGGTTCCGCTGCCCTTCATTAGTTACGGCGGAACTTCACTGGTGACCCTGATGTCAGGGTTCGGGGTTTTGATGTCGATCCATACCCATCGCAAGTGGATCGCCCAGGTTTGATGACAAGAGTGAAGAAAGGGATGCAAGTATTGCGCGCCTGGGCTGCCAGGGGAGTGCATTGGGTCGGAATCGCGGGGGCGATCGGCATGTCCGGTGCCGCTGCCGCGGGCGACTACGATGGCTCGCCGCAAGTGGCCGAGTTCGTCAGCGAAATGACCCGTGAGTACGGCTTCGCCGGCGAACAGCTCATGGCGTTGTTCCATGACGTGGAACGCAAGCAATCGATCCTCGACGCCATCTCCCGCCCTGCCGAACGGGTCAAGACCTGGAAGGAATACCGCCCGATCTTCGTCACCGACGCGCGCATCAACCGTGGCGTGGACTTCTGGAACCAGAACGCCGAGGCCCTGGCTCGCGCCGAGCAGGAATACGGCGTGCCGGCCCAGTACATCGTCGCCATCATCGGCGTAGAGACCTTCTTCGGCCGCAACACCGGCAACTTCAAGGTGATGGACGCCCTGTCCACCCTGGGCTTCGACTACCCGCCGCGCGCCGACTTCTTCCGCAAGGAACTCAAGCAGTTCCTGCTCCTGGCCCGCGAACAGCAGGTCGACCCGCTCAGCCTGACCGGCTCCTACGCGGGCGCCATGGGCCTGCCGCAGTTCATGCCAAGCAGCTTCCGCGCCTATGCCGTGGACTTCGACGGCGACGGCCACATCAACATCTGGAGCGACCCGACCGATGCCATCGGTAGCGTCGCCAACTACTTCAAGCAGCACGGCTGGCACACCGGCGAACCGGTGGTGTCGCAGGCCGAGCTGGGCACCTCCACCGCCGAGGATGCCATCACCCAGGGCCTGGAGCCGCAGTTGAACCTCGGTCAGCTACGCTCTCAGGGCTGGCGCACCCATGACGTACTGCGCGACGACCTGATGGTCACCGCCATGCGCCTGGAAGGCGACCAGGGCTCCGAATACTGGGTCGGGCTGCCGAACTTCTATGTGATCACCCGTTACAACCGCAGCGCCATGTATGCCATGGCGGTCCATCAGCTGGCTGGCGAGATCGCCAAGGCGCGAGGTGTCCATTGAGCAAGCGAATCGCAAGTCCCGGCCTCTGGTCGCTGGCCGCCTGCGTTGGCCTGAGCACTGTGTTCCTCGCCAGTTGTACGGGTAACCGCGCGCCGCAGCAGCAGCCAGTCGCCAGCAGCGGCATTTCCGGCCCTTACGACTACAACCGCCCGCATCGCGACGGCGCGCCCTGGTGGGACGTCGACGTTTCGCGCATCCCTGATGCCGTGCCGATGCGCCACAACGGGCCGGTGAAGAACAACCCCTACACCGTGCTGGGCAAGACCTACTACCCGATGAACGACGCACGTACTTACAACGTGGTAGGCACCGCGTCCTGGTACGGCACCAAGTTCCACGGCCAGGCCACCGCCAACGGTGAGCAGTACGACCTGTACGGCATGACCGCCGCGCACAAGACCCTGCCGCTGCCCAGCTACGTGCGCGTCACCAACCTGGACAACGGCAAGAGCGTGATCGTCCGGGTCAACGACCGTGGTCCGTTCTATTCCGACCGGGTGATCGACCTGTCCTTCGCCGCGGCGAAGAAGCTCGGTTACGCCGAAACCGGCACCGCGCGGGTCAAGGTCGAGGGTATCGACCCGGATCGCTGGTGGGCCTCCCAGGGCAAGTCGCAGCCGATGATCATGGCGCTGCCGAAAATGGCCCCGCAGCAGCCGGCCGCCGCGCAGCCACAGGCCGTGGCCATGGCGCAACCGATCGAAACCTACACCCCGCCGCCCACGCAGCACGCAGCGCCCGTGGCGCCGGTTCAGATCGACTCAAAAAAAAACGCTTCATTACCAGCCGATGGCCTGTATCTCCAGGTGGGTGCCTTCGCCAACCCGGACGCTGCGGAGCTTCTCAAGGAGAAGGTCGGCAGCCTGACGGGGGCGAAATCCTTTATCAGCTCGGTCGTGGTCAACCAGCAGACCTTGTACCGAGTGCGCCTGGGGCCGATCAACACGCAGGATGAAGCAAGCCGGATGCAGGACAGCATCCGCGTGGCCAATCTTGGCCAACCCAAGCTCGTGCATCTGGACTGAGTCTCCACGGCACGAGCCGCAGTGGTCCGTAGAGGCCGCGGCATGAGTTCCCCCACGAGGGGATTGTTTGTTTGACCATTAGTGAACCCCAGAGAAACGGATGAACATCTTCAACATCGCCAAACGCCTGTCATTGCTTGTGCTGCTCAGCGCCCCCGTGGCCAGCTGGGCCGCTGAAGTCGTTCCCGCCGCGCCGCAACTGGCGGCCAAGGCCTGGGTCCTGATGGACGGCGCCAGCGGCCAGATTCTCGTCGAGAACGCCGGCGACGAGCGCCTGCCCCCGGCCAGCCTGACCAAGCTGATGACCGCCTACATCGCCACCAAGGAAATCGAAGGCGGCCGCATCGCCGAATCCGACATGGTCACCGTCAGCGAGCATGCCTGGCGCACCGGCGGTTCGCGCATGTTCATCAAGGTCGGCTCCCAAGTTTCGGTGAGTGACCTGCTGCACGGCATCATTATCCAGTCGGGTAACGACGCCTCTGTCGCCCTGGCCGAGCACATCGCCGGCAGCGAAGACGCCTTCGCCGACATGATGAACACCACCGCGCAGAAGCTGGGCATGACCAACTCCCACTTCATGGACGCCACCGGCCTGCCCAACCCGGACCACTACTCGTCCGCCAAGGACATGGCCGTCCTGGCCCGCGCCATCATCTACGGCGAGCCGACCCACTACGCCATCTACGCGCAGAAAGAGTTCTTCTGGAACAACATCAAGCAGCCCAACCGCAACCTGCTGCTGTGGCGCGACAAGACCGTCGACGGCCTGAAGACCGGCCACACCGACGAAGCCGGCTACTGCCTCGTGGCCTCCGCCGTGCGTGACGGCCAGCGCATGATCGCCGTGGTGTTCGGCACCAACAGCGAACAGGCCCGCGCCGCCGAGACCCAGAAGCTGCTGACCTACGGCTTCCGCTTCTTCGAATCGCAGACCTTCTACAAGAAGGGCGCCGAGCTGACCAAGGCCATGGTCTGGAAGGGCTCCGAGCACGAAGTCAAAGCCGGCCTGGCCGAAGACCTGACCATGACCGTACCGCGCGGCCAGCTCAAGCAGCTGCAGGCCAACATGGTTGTCGAGCCGAGCCTGATGGCCCCGATCCAGCAGGGTCAGGTGATCGGCAAGGTCGAGGTCAAGCTGGGTGACAAGGTCGTCCGTACCTCCGACCTGGTCGCACTGAACGCCGTTGAAGAAGGCGGCTTCTTCCGCCGCATTTGGGACAGCCTGCGCCTGTTCTTCTACGGCCTGTTCAACTGACCGCCCGTCCCGGCCTTGTACTTTTGTATACAAAGCCGGGATTGATCCTCACGCGCAGTCGCAAACTCGGGTAAAATGCCCGCCTGCGACTGCGCGGTCCCCCCGTGGCCCGGCAGCCGTCGTCCGATCCACCCGGAGCGACCTCATCCAGGGCGCTCATGCGGAGGCGGGCCACCCGCCCGCGAGTGCCATGACTGATACCACCAATACCGTCGACCCCCTCAATTCCGGGAACGAGCAGCCCGCGCCGAAGATCGAGTTCCCCTGCGAACGCTATCCGATCAAGGTCATCGGCGATGCCGGCGAAGGCTTCTCCGACCTGGTCGTCGAAATCATCCAGCGCCACGCGCCTGACCTCGACGTCACCACCCTGGTCACCCGTGACAGCCGCAACGGCCGCTTCCTGTCCGTGCAGGTGTTGATCACCGCCACGGGCGTCGACCAACTGCAGAACATCCATAAAGACCTGCGCGCCACCGGTCGCGTCCACATGGTGCTCTGATGGGCGAAACGCTGGGATTTCGTGAGTTGGGCATGTTGCCCTACGAGCCGACCTGGCACGCCATGCAGCGCTTCACCGCCGAGCGCGGGCCCGCTACGCCCGACGAAGTCTGGCTGCTCGAACACGAGCGCGTCTTCACCCAGGGGCAGGCCGGCAAGGCCGAACATGTGCTGTTCCCCGGCGATATCCCGGTCGTTCAGGTCGACCGCGGCGGCCAGGTCACCTACCACGGCCCCGGCCAATTGGTGGCTTACCTGCTCCTCGACGTGCGCCGTTCCGGCATCGGCGTGCGCGATCTGGTCTCTCGCATCGAACAGAGCCTCATCGGTCTGCTGGACAGCTACGGCGTGAACGCTGTGTCCAAACCCGATGCTCCGGGCGTCTATGTCGACGGTGCGAAGATCGCATCCCTCGGCCTGCGCATCCGCAACGGCCGCTCCTTCCATGGCCTGGCGCTGAACGTGGACATGGACCTGGAACCCTTTCGACGCATCAATCCCTGCGGTTACGCAGGCATGGCCATGACCCAGCTGCGAGAGCTGGCGGGCCCCATCGCATTGGCCGATGTGCGCGAGCGCCTGCGTGGCGAACTCGTCCAGCGCCTTGGCTACGCAGCACAGAAGACCCTAACGGGCGGGATCGAACCTAGATGAGCACTGTTGTGGACAACCCAGGTCAGGCTGCCCCGGCCGCCAAGCCGGGCAAGGTGGAAGTCGGCGTGAAGCTGCGCGGCGCGGAAAAGGTCGCGCGCATTCCGGTGAAGATCATCCCCACCGAGGAACTGCCGAAGAAGCCCGACTGGATTCGCGTGCGCATCCCCGTTTCCCCCGAGGTCGACCGTATCAAGCAACTGCTGCGCAAGCACAAGCTGCACAGCGTCTGCGAGGAAGCCTCCTGCCCGAACCTCGGCGAGTGCTTCTCCGGCGGCACCGCCACCTTCATGATCATGGGCGACATCTGCACTCGACGCTGCCCCTTCTGCGACGTCGGCCACGGCCGGCCGAAGCCGCTGGACGTCGACGAGCCGAAGAACCTCGCCATCGCCATCGCCGACCTGCGCCTGAAATACGTGGTGATCACCTCGGTGGACCGCGACGACCTGCGTGACGGCGGCGCCCAGCACTTCGCCGACTGCCTGCGCGAGATCCGCAAGCTGTCCCCGGGCATCCAGCTGGAAACCCTGGTCCCGGACTACCGCGGCCGCATGGATATCGCCCTGGAAATCACCGCCAACGAGCCGCCGGATGTGTTCAACCACAACCTGGAAACCGTGCCGCGCCTGTACAAGTCCTCCCGTCCGGGGTCCGACTTCGAGTGGTCGCTGGACCTGCTGCAGAAGTTCAAGCAGATGGTCCCCCACGTACCGACCAAGTCCGGCCTGATGCTCGGCCTGGGCGAAACCGACGAGGAAGTCATCGAAGTCATGCAGCGTATGCGTGAGCACGACATCGACATGCTCACCCTCGGCCAGTACCTGCAGCCCTCGCGCAACCACCTGCCGGTGCAGCGCTTCGTCCACCCGGATACCTTCGCCTGGTTCGCCGAGGAAGGCGCGAAGATGGGCTTCAAGAACGTCGCTTCCGGCCCGCTGGTGCGTTCCTCGTACCATGCCGACCAGCAGGCGCACGGGCACAAGATCGGCTGATCGAGCCTGTTCCAAACAAGGCCGCCTCCCGCCAGGGACGCGGCCTTTTGTTTTATCTCAGCCCAGCATCGGCATCGCTGAACTGCCCGCCGCGCTTCGCCCCTCCACATAACGGTTCATATCACGCGAGGCCATCGCTAATCATCAATGCCCCCGGAAATACTGAAATCTTTGAATTTCAGCTCGATTCGCTTCGAACAAGAAAATTCTGATAGGCCATGAAGAGTGAGCCGACATCGCCCAGGTTCTCCAGTCCGGAAAATGGCCCGTGTCGCGAGCCCCCATCCAACGGGGAGCGACATGTGCCACGGGGGAACAACGATGTGGCTCGACTCCCTGGAAGGAGCACCCCCGGCCTCCCAGAACACTGCTGAGAAATTCAAATGAAAAAGCTGCTCGTAGCTGCCCTGGTCTCCGCTGCTTCCATCAGTGCTTACGCCGCTGACGTCAAAGTCACCTTCGACGGCGAAGTGGTTGACCAGACCTGCAAGATCAATGGTTCCGACCCGATGGTCGACGTCGCTGTCACCCTGCCGAAGGTCGGTGCGACCTCCTTCTCTGTCAACTCCCGAGTTTCCGGCGCGAAGAAGTTCGACCTGACCCTGACCGACTGCACCGCTGCCCCGACTCTGCGTTGGGAGCCGCTGCCGAACGTTGACCTGACCACTGGCGCCCTGAAGAACCTGTCCACTGGCGGTTCCAACGTCCAGGTCCAGGTTCTGAACCAGGACCAGCAGGTGATCGACCTGAACAACGACGCTGGCTTCCCAGTGACGCTGGACGCTTCCAACAGCGCCACCGTGAGCTACTACGGCCAGTACTACGCCAACGTGCTGCCGGCCACTACCGGTCTGGTCAACACCTACGGCTACATCACCCTGACCTACTAAGGTCGTGCGGCCGCTGTGCCGCATCGGGTGGCTGCAATACCCGTCGGGAGCGCTTCGCTCCCGACGTCCCTTCTCAAAGGTTGGTGTGTGATGTTCAAGCTCTCTTCCAGATCCCTGTGGTTTGCCGGCTGCATGGGCGCAGTCGTCCTGTGGTCCAGCATGGTCAGTGCTGGCATCGTGATCACTGGCTCCCGCGTTGTTTACCCCGCCAAGGACAGAGAAGTGACGGTCAAGATGACCAATAACGCAGAAGAGCCGTCACTCGTTCAAGCCTGGGTCGACAAAGGCAATTCCAAGCTGACGCCCGACAAGGCCGATGGCCCGTTCCTCATCACGCCACCCATTACCCGGGTGGAGCCGAAGAAAGGGCAGGCGCTGCGCCTGGTCTACACCGGCGATGACGCTGCTTCCAAGAAGCAGGAAACCGTTTTCTGGCTGAACGTGCTCGACGTTCCGCCCATGCCCAAGGACAAGGAAGCCAACTTCCTCCAGGTGGCAGTCCGTTCGCGCCTCAAGATCTTCTATCGCCCTGACGGCCTACCCGGCTCCCCGGCTGAATCGGCCCAGGGCCTGAAATGGTCAGTGGTCCAGACAGGCGGCGGCTATGCCGTGCGCGCCACGAACGGCGGTGCCTTCCACGTCTCGCTCTCGACCATCACTGTGCAGACCAATGGCAGGTCGTATCAGGTCAAGCCTGAGGACGTGAAGATGGTCGCTCCCGGTGCCAGCGAGACCTTCCCGGTTCAAGGGCTGAATACCGCACCCGGTGCTGGAACCCAAGTCGACTACCAATGGGTGAACGACTGGGGTTCCCCGCAGAAGGTTGAAGCCAAGCTCTGACCGCCTGATTCCGCCAGTTGAGCCAAGCGCCGGCTGGCGGCCCTAGCGAACCAAATGCGTTTCCACCCTGCACACCCAGCCTTCGTCCGGGTGTGGACTTGCTCGTCCGCAAGAAGACGGATCAACAGAGAAAACGATTATGGATATCACGCAAGGCCCCTTCACCCAGCAACGTACCCCATTGGCGGCAGCGATCGCCATGGGGTCGACTTGGCTCCCTGTCGCCATGGGATGTTGTCTGCTGTACGGAGTCTTGCTCGCTTTTGGCGTGGCCTCCGCCCTGGCGGATGACGCGCCTGCCGTAAAGCGGAGTTCCAGCTCCCTGGAGGTCGCTGAATTCAACCCGAGCTTCTTCGACCATGGCGGCAGCGTGCCGAGCGTGGACGTTTCCCGTTTCGAGAAAGGGACACCCGTCGAGCCCGGCGTCTATCGCCTGGACATCTACGTCAACCAGTCCTGGGTGGGACGGATGCCGGTACGCGCGGTGTCTGAAGGTAGCGGCCGGGACGCCACCTCGACCTATTGCATCAAGAGCTCCCAGTTCGCCGAACTGGGCGTCGATGTCAGCAAGCTTCCGCCAGAAAAGCAGAAGTTGATTACCGGTGACTGCGTTGATTTCAATGCGGTCGTCCCTTCGGGCAAGCTCGATGTGGACCTCTCCGAACTCTCCGCCAGCATCTCCGTGCCGCAACTGTATCTGGGCCGGCAAGTCCACGGTTACGTCGACCCATCAGAGTGGGACAGTGGCGTAACCGCCGGCTTCCTCATGTACGACACCAACGTCTACAAGAGCGATAGCCAGGGTTCCGACTCGACCAACTATTACGCGGGCATCAACGCGGGTGTGAACCTGGGCGAATGGCGTGCCCGCTATAACGGTAGTTACAGTCGCAACGAAACGGATAAAAGCAAGACCACAAGCAACTACAACTCCATCAGTACCTACGTCCAACGTGACGTTACACCGTTGAAGGCGCAGTTCACCGCCGGTCAGTATTACACCGACAGTGCCGTGTTCGACTCCGTGCCCTACACCGGCGTGCAGCTCGCCAGCGACGATCGCATGTTGCCGGATTCTCAGCGGGGCTTCGCGCCCAACATCCGTGGCGTGGCGGATACCAATGCGCGGGTGCGGGTAAAGCAGGGCGACAACGTCATTTATGAAACCAGCGTCGCTCCCGGTCCGTTCGAGATCAACGACCTTTACAACACGGGATATTCCGGCGACCTGACGGTGGAAATCACCGAGGCCGATGGACGCGTGAAATCGTTCCTGGTGCCGTTCGCGTCGATCAACCAGCTCGTCCGCCCAGGTATATCCCGGTACAGCGTAACGGCGGGCAAGTATCGCGATGACAACCTGGATCGTGAGCCCAACTTCGCTCAGGGCACGTACCAGTACGGTATCAGTAACTACTTGACTGCCTATACCGGCGGCATCGTTGCTGAGGACTACGCGGCGGCCCAGGGTGGCTTGGCGTTGAGTACTTCGCTGGGGGCCCTGGCGGCGGACGTAACACAGTCCAAGGCCAAAGACCTGAATGACAGCCAGTACGGCCTGAAAAAGGACATGAGCGGCCAGAGCTACCGCGTGACCTACAGCAAGCTGCTGGAACCGACGAATACCAACTTCACTATCGCTGCCTATCGCTTCAACAGCGAAAACTACCTGAGCTTCCAGGACTTTGCCCAGGCTTGGGGTACTGACCACCAGAACAACTACAACCTGTATCGCCAGCGTAACCGTTATCAGCTAGGTATCAACCAGCCGCTTACGGATCGCAGCTCCTTGTACTTCAGTGGTTCGAAGCAGAACTACTGGAACAAGGGCAGCAGTGATGCCAGTTTCCAGGGTGGCGTCAACACGGGCTTTAACTGGGGATCGATGTCGCTATCGGCCTCACGTACCAGCAACCAGGACGGTGAATACGACAACACCTATATGCTGAGTGTGACCGTTCCCATTGGTTTGGGTAATCGCCATCCGATGTCGCTGACGAGTAACGTCAACTTTACCAACGGCAAGAACAACAGCATTCAGACCAGCCTGAACGGCTCGGCAGGTGACGACAACCAGATTGCCTACGGTGTTTACGGGTCCGGTAACAAGTATGACGGCGACCGCACCTACAACAGCGGCGCAAACATTTCCTACAGCGCGCCGGAAGCTATTTACAACGCCAACTTCAGTACAGGTGACGGATACAAGCAAGTAGGACTTGGCGCTCGCGGATCGGTCGTCGCACACCCTGGTGGCATCAACTTCTCGCAGAACCAGAGCGAAACCATGGCCGTGGTCGAGGCCAAGGGGGCTGAAGGTGCGTCCATCAGCACCAACGTCGGTGCCAAGGTTGCCAAAAACGGCTATGCCGTCGTTGGCGGGCTGACACCCTACCGTCGTAATGACATTGACTTGGATCCTAAGGGTACTTCCAAGGATGTTGAGCTTGAGGTGACCTCCCAGCAGACAGCGCCGCGCTATGGCTCGGTGGTCATGCTGAAGTATTCCACCATCACCGGTGCCCCTGTCCTCATGCAGGTGGTGCGGGATAGTGGGGAGGCCATCCCCATGGGCGCCGAAGTGTTGGATGCGAAAGGCAACAATCTGTCCATGGTTGGTCAAGGCGGCAGGATATTCCTGCGGGGCCTGGAGCCGAAGGGCCGTTTGTTCGTCAAGTGGGGGGATGGCTCCGGGCAAACTTGCCAGATCGATTACTCGTTGCCAGCTCAGAGCGATGACAAGCTCCCCTTCATGAAGGTGAGTTCGACCTGCCGGGCGATTCTGGATGCACCTAAAGTTGCCGGGCGCTAATTACTGATCGTAATTGTCTGAATTGTTAATTCGGAAGTAGGTGTTCAATGGGTTTGCATGAGATATATGGGAAGAGGTGGTGGTTCAGCGATACGCTGCTGCGGGTAATCCTTGTCTGTTCGATTGTGGCTCTCATGTCGGGCAAGGCAGTGGCTGCAGCCACCTGTAGTGGCAATCCAGCACCGGATACGTTCAATTTTCCATCGGCAATCTCCGTGCCTCGTGATAGTACACAAGTGACGGCCCTTACCGGTTGGGTTGCGGGCCCATCCGCTACAAACTGGTGGAATTGTAATACTTCTAATAACTCTAATACCGGTTCTGCTGTTTTTAAGCCTGCCAGCGCAAATGCTTCCTACTCGGATGGCAGCGGTACGTACACAGTCTGGAAAACCAGCAAGGATGGGGTTGGCTTTGTACTTAAATATAATGTCTATGCGAATGGTTGCGGGTGGGCTGGCTGGAATGGGCTGGTTTCAAGTACGTATCCCTATGGATATAACGCCTGTAACGCTGATGGAGCTATAACCAACGGTGGCCAAGTACAGATTCGTCTCGTTCAATATGGACAAATCACTGCGGGGATGCTCGTTGGCGGCGAGTTAACACGTGCGGTGGTTTATGTGGATGGAAGTTATGGGGCGCAAGGCGGCCCAAAACAATTTATGACATCTCCGGTACAGTTCAACGTACTGATGTGCCAAGTGGACTCTGTGGATCTGCAATTGGCCGACTCGTATGTGTGGGACTACGCCTCGACGACAGAGGTTAAGAAGAAGCCGCTACAGATCCAGGTCAAGAATTGCCCATCGGGCATGAATGTTATTCGCTACGAACTGGAGCCCATTGGAGCGAGCATCATCAGTTCTACAAACGGTACTTTCAGCAACCAATCCGGCCCAGGAATGGCTGGTGGAGTGGGAATTAGGATCACCGATAGTACCGGAACCAACCCGATCAGGTTTGCAGACTCCAGCTATACGTTGGCGGGCTACAGTCCGACCAGCGGAAACTCAATGTTGCCGATCAACCTGAATGTGGCTTATTACAGAACTGGTACTGCGGCGCAAGTAACGCCCGGGCAAGTGGTCGGGCTTGTCCAATTGACGATGCTTTATCTTTAATACGTAAAATTCAAGAAAGGTGAGGTTGATATGAAAAAAATTCTTGCTGCTGCTGGGATATTTTCCTGCGCCGCCAACGTATACGCGGCAATACCGGACGCGCAAATCAATATTACTGGTAAGGTTATCGACGGAACTTGCACTATCGCAGGCACTGGAAGCGCCCCGACTCAGATCAACGTACCGCTGAGTTCGGTCATGAGCAGTGATTTTGCGGCAGTGGGCGCGCTGAGCAAGAATCAGAAGTCGTTCGATATCGTATTGACCAACTGCCCGACGGCCACCACCACAATGAAGTGGGACGCGGCCGTGAACGTCGATGCCGCTGCCGGTACGCTGAAGAACACCAACTCGAGCGGCACCAGTGCACAGATTCAGTTGTTCAAGAGTGATGGCACTACCGCCATCAACCTGGTGAACGATCCGGGCGTCAGCTTCACTACCACCAGCCAGACGTTCACCTATGTAGCCAAGTACTATGCCAAGGCGCTGCCGGTGACTGGCGGGGATCTCTCGACATTTACCTACCTGTACCTTACGTACAATTGACCTATCGGCGTGCGTCGATAAGCCAGGTGAAAAAGGGCCCTTTCAGGGCCCTTTTTCTGCGCCTTTCAATCGCGCAGACGGTCCAGCAGTGCTTGGGTCGGATAACCGTCTGCCGGCCAACTGATGGTTTTCTGGAAGGCGCGAATCGCCTGCCGGGTATTGGCGCCGATAATGCCGTCTACGGAACCGGGGTTGAAGCCGCGATCCATCAGCTTCTGTTGAAGTTCGATACGCTCGCTCCGGCTGAGTGGCGCCTCATCGACTGGCCATTGTCCCGCCAACTGTCCGCCGCCCTTGAAGCTGTCAGCCAGCAGACCGACAGCCAGGGCGTAGGAGGTTGAATTGTTGTACTTGAGGATGGCGCGGAAATTGTCCGTGACCAGGAAGGCCGGGCCGCGATGGCCTGCCGGCAGTAGCAGCGAGGCGTTGGTGGCCGCGATGGGCTGATTGGCGCTCACTGGCCGCACTCCCAGGCGCTGCCATTCGGCGATGGGTTTGCGGATGCCCATGTCCGCTTCGGCGTAGTCGAAGCCTTGGGGCAGGCTTACTTCGAAGCCCCAGGTCTGGCCACGCTGCCAGCCCGAAGCGTGCAGGTAGTTAGCAGTCGAAGCCAGGGCGTCGCTGGATGAGCCCCAGATGTCGCGTCGGCCGTCCCCGTCGAAATCCACCGCGTAGCGGTTGTAGGTGGTGGGGATGAACTGGGTCTGGCCCATTGCGCCGGCCCAGGAGCCAATCATGTTGCTCGCCGGCACGTCGCCGTGCTGGAGAATCTGCAGGGCGGCGATCAGCTGGTCGCGGCCGAATTCCGGGCGGCGACCTTCGTAGGCCAGGGTGGCCAGCGAGCGGATCACGTTCTTGCTGCCCATCTGCTGGCCGAAGTTGCTCTCCATGCCCCAGATGGCCATTACCGCTTCGCGGTCGACACCGTAGGTGCTGTCGATGCGTTGTAGCGCATCGGTGTTCTGCAGAAGCCGGTCCTGGCCGTTACGCACCCGCGCCGCTGAAACGGCACCTTCCAGGTATTGCCAGATCGGGCGGGTGAACTCGGGCTGGCTGCGGTCGGCGGTAATCACGGAATCATCCGGCTCGATGCCAGCGAAGGCCGTATCGAAGGTGTGGGCGCTGATGCCGGCGGCCATGGCCTGGCTGCGGAAATCGTCGCGCCACTGGGCGAAGCTTTGTGTCGGTTGCGTGGCGGATGGGGTGCCAGGCGTGCCTTGGGGTGGCGCCTCGGCACAGGATGACAGCAGGCCGAAGGTGGCCAGGGACAGAGCGGCGACGAGCAGGCAGCGTTGGCCGACAACAGATGGAACGGGCTTGCGCATTGCTCTCCTCGAGTACTGGCAGGGGAGCGGCCACCATAGCATGGCCACTGTGAAGCGTCTGCGCTGGGCAGAAGCAACGGGTCTGCAGGCTTCGATGGCAACGGTAAAGGAAAATTCCCGAGGTCGCGCAGTGCCCGCCGGGCGGCACGGGGGTGGCCAAGCCGCTATTGCTTGGGCTGGGTTCCGTTTTCCTGATCGACCTTGGGCGCACTCTGGTCCAGTTCCTTGAGCATATCGTCATAGGCGGCGCAGTCGTCCGGGCGTTGCTCGCTGGAGCGAGATTTCTTCATTTCCGCGAGTTTTTCGTTGAGCTTCTGCGCACGCTGGGGATCGCTGCGGGTGACTTCGGTGACCTTGGCGGCGACTTGCCTGCCCTTGGCTTCGGCTTCCTGATCGGAGCAGAACGCATGGGCGGATAGGCTGAAGGGTAGGGCGAGGATGGCGACGATCAGGGGCGCTTTCATGTGCGGACCTCCTTGGCTTGGCTGTCCGGTTGAAAGCTAAAGGGTGCGGAGGGTTCAGGTTTTCTGACGTTTTCAGGCCGCCAGAAGCGAAGAAGCCTCCCAATTGTGGGAGGCTTCGCGGCGGTAGCTGCCTTTGCCTTTGAGGGGCTTTTCCTGGCGGCTGCGGAACAGCGGTTGCGCGACCAGGGATTTGGCCTTGTTCGGCCGTTTGGAGTGCTTTGCCATCATGATGTCCTCATCGAGACCGGCCTCTTGCCGGCGCGCGAATGTTCTGCCTATTTGGCACGTATGTCCAACGCCTTTGGTCAGTCGATGGGCAGACCAAGGCCGGCAGGTGGCATTTGGGGCTACTCTGGCAGCGGCGTACCTTTTGACGTAATGGACAAGAACGAGGACAAGGGCGATGAAGTTTCTCTGCATGATCTACTTCGACGAGCGCAAGGCGGCTGAATTGCCGGAGGCCGAGCTGCGCGGCATCGTCGATGAATGCATGACCTACAGCGAGCAATTGCGACGCAGCGGCAACTACATCGCCGCCAACGCGCTGCTACCCACGCCCACGGGCCGGACCCTGCGCGGTCAGGGCGAGCGGCTGGCAATCACTGACGGTCCCTTCGCGGAGACCAAGGAACAGCTCGGCGGCTTTTACCTGATCGAGGCTACCGATATGGAAGAGGCCCAGCGCATCGCTGCGAAGATTCCGCCAGGGCGACTGGGCTGCGTGGAGGTTCGGCAGGTGCGGGAATGGGAATGACGCTGATTGGCCGGCCGGCTTAGCGCACTACGGGGGCGATTCGGGGGCATCGGCTGGAAACGAAAAACTCCAGGCGTTTGCTGTGCAGGCAACAGCGAGCGCATGGCGAAGGAGGCTGTGGGATTGTCGCCAACGTTGTAACAGTCCTTTTCGGGCGCACGGCTATGGGCGAGCCAAGGGCTGAGCTAGGTTAATAGCTAGCCAACTATCGCCACGGCGCGCAGGGACTGCCTCGCCATCGGCTGGAGATGTCTCATGCAGCAATGGTCCCCGACCCAGCGCAATGTGGTGATCGCTTCGGTGCTCGCCTGGACGCTGGATGCTTTCGATTTCTTCCTGCTGGTCTTCGTTCTCACCGACATCGCCCAGACCTTTCACGTCGATCTGCCGCAGGTCTCGCTGGCGATCCTGCTGACCCTGGCGGTGCGGCCTATCGGCGCGCTGCTATTCGGCCGCTCCGCCGAGCGATACGGCCGACGGCCGGTGCTGATGATCAACATCCTGATCTACTCGCTGCTGGAGTTGGCTTCGGCTTTCTCACCAAACCTGACGACTTTCCTCATCCTGCGCGTGGTTTACGGCGTGGCGATGGGGGGGATCTGGGGCGTGGCGTCGTCACTGGCGATGGAGACCATCCCAGAGCGCTCCCGCGGCATGGTGTCAGGGTTGTTCCAGGCCGGTTACCCGGCCGGCTACCTGATTGCCTCGATCGTCTACGGTCTGTTCTTCGTAGTCCTGGGGTGGCGCGGGATGTTCATTCTCGGCTGTCTGCCGGTGGTGCTGGTAGCGTTCATTTGGTTCAAGGTGCCGGAGTCACCAATCTGGCAGGCGGCGCGTGAGCGCAAGGAGTCGACGCCGTTGTGGCCGGTACTGCGCAAGCAATGGAAGCTGTGCCTGTACGCGGTGCTGCTGATGGCGTGCTTCAACTTCTTCAGCCATGGCACCCAAGACTTGTACCCGACCTTCCTGAAGGTGCAGCACGGGTTCGATCCGCACACGGTCAGCCTGATCGCGGTGGCCTATAACATCGCTGCAATCCTGGGCGGTATCCTGTTTGGCAGCCTGTCCGAGCGTATCGGGCGGAAGAAGGCGATCATCTGTGGCTCGCTGCTGGCGCTGCCAGTCCTGCCGCTGTGGGCCTTCAGCCATGGCGCGGTGGCGCTGGGTCTGGGCGCCTTCCTCATGCAGTTCATGGTGCAGGGAGCTTGGGGTGTGATTCCCGCGTACCTCAACGAGCTCGCTCCGGTGGGTACGCGGGCAGTATTGCCGGGGTTCGTCTACCAACTAGGCAATCTGGTCGCTTCGGTGAACGCCCCGCTGCAGGCGGAGATTGCAAAGAGCTACAGCTATGGCACGGCAATGGCCATTGTGGCCGGAGTCGTGGCGGTGTTGATCTGCATGCTGATCAGCACCGGGCGCGATACACGGGGAGTGGCGCTGGATCGGGGCGGGGAGTCGCGTCGGGCGCCGCTGGTACATTCTTGATGGATGGGCGGTGCGAGCAAGCTCGCTCCTACGATGAGCCTGTACGCATTCCTTTAGAAGTGAGCTTGCTCGCGAACCCGTCGTAGACCGGATATCAGGCCGATGGCAGGCTGATGCGCTGTCCGGCGACCAGCAGCGCGAGGCGGGCGAGACCGCTCCAGGGATCGCCCTGTGCCTGCCCCTTGATCTGCGCATCGATCAGCTGAGCATCCTGCAGCATCTGGTTCCAGCGGCTGCCGGTGTGGCGCTGCAGGGCGCGGGTCATCAGTGGGCGGCGTTTGTCCCAGATGGGGGGGCGGGCCTGGCTGAAGGCCTTGTCCAGCGGCACACCCTGGCTGAATTGTTGCGCCAGGGCCGCGAGCACGCGGATTTCCCGGGCCAGGGCCCAGAGAATCACCGGGGGCTCCACGCCCTCGCCGCGCAGGCCCTCGAGCATGCGCAAGCAATGTGCCGCTTCGCCGCCGAGGGCTGCATCGATCAGGCCGAAGACGTCGAAGCGCGCACTATCGGCCACCGCCGCCTGGACGGTGGCGGCATCGATCTGCTGACCTTCGGCCAGCAGCTTGAGCTTTTCGATTTCCTGGGCGGCGGCCAGCAGGTTGCCTTCCACCCGGGCGGCGATCAGGTCTACCGCTTCCTGGCTGGCGGCCAGTCCCGCCTGGGACAGGCGCTGGCGAATCCACTGCGGCAGCTGGTGCACGTCGATCGGCCAGATCTGGATGAACTGGGCGCCGTCGCCATCGATCAGTGCCTTGGCCCACTTGGTCTTCTGCGTGCTGCCGTCGAGCTTGGGCAGGCTGACCAGCAGGACGGTGTCCTCCGGCGGGCGTTGCAGGTATTCCAGCAGGATAGCCGCGCCCTTGTCGCCGGGCTTGCCGGATGGCAGGCGCAGCTCGATCAGGCGCTTTTCAGCGAACAGCGAGAGGCTGGCGCCGGCTTCGAGCAGCTGGCCCCAGTCGAAGTTGGCTTCGGCGTTGAATACCTGGCGCTCGCCGAAGTCACGCTGGCGGCAGGCCGCGCGAATGGCGTCGCAGGCTTCCTGGCAGAGCAGCGGTTCGTCGCCGCTGACCACATAGACGGGGGCCAGGTTGCCTTGTAGGTGCTTGGCGAGTTGTCCGGGATTGAGCTTCATGATGAAAAAGGGGCCGGTTGTCCGGCCCCTGTCTGTCACTCGGCTTTCGGGAATTCGATCGGCGACTGCTGCGGCTGGGCCTTGGCGGCATCCTCCGCGGCTTTCTGCGCGTCCGCTTCGGCCTTGGCCTTGGCATCGGCCTTGCGTTGCAGCTCATCCAGCTGGGCCGGGGTGATCATCTGCAGGCGCATGGCCATCTGCTGGACCAGGTCGCGGCGCATTTCTTCGCGGATCTGCGCGGCTTCCTGATCGGAGCCGACCAGGTTGTTCTCGTCCTGTACGTAGACCTTGCGCACCTGCACCTGGCCATTCATCAGCAGCAGGTTGTTGGTACCGCGGATTTCATAGTCCAGGGTGTTGGTCAGCTGGTTTTCCGCGCTACGTGCCGAGCTGGTGTAGCTGACGGTACGATTGGTCACGTCTTCGCGCGCGAGGATGACGTGGTAAGGCGCGCGGGAGACGACTTTCACGCCGCTGCCTTCGAGCACTTGCTGGAGCTGCTTGACCGTTTCGCCATAGGCATTGCGGGCGGTCAGGTCGACTTCCTTGAGCGCAAAGTTCGTATCGCCCATGCCGCGCAGGTGGAAACCGCAGGCGGTCAGCACGCTGGCCAGGCCGATCAGCGCGAGGCTGGTCAGGATACGTTTCATCAAGCTTCCCTCACTCCTGTTGATCCGGGGTGCCCGTGGCCAAGGTGCCACGGGCGAATAGGTCTTTTCCAGCGTTGGTGTTAGTTGGCCACGATGTTGACCAGCTTACCCGGAACCACGATCACCTTGCGGATGGTCAGGCCGTCAGTGAAGCGCAGTACGTTCTCGTTGGCACGCGCCGAGGCTTCCACCTCTTCGCGGCTGGCGCTGGCGGGCACTTCGATGTGGCCGCGCAGTTTGCCGTTGACCTGCACCACCAGTTGCAGGCTGTCCTGCACCAGGGCGGCTTCGTCGACCTGCGGCCAGCTGGCGTCGATCACTGCGCCGTCCTTGCCCAGCTCCTGCCAGATCACGTGGCAGATGTGCGGGGTGATCGGGGCGAGCAGCAGGGTGACGCTTTCCAGGCCTTCCTGCAGCAGAGCGCGGTCGGCGTCGGTGGCGGTGGGGGCCTTTTCCAGTACGTTCATCAGGGTCATCACGGCGGCGATGGCGGTGTTGAACTTGTGGTTCTGGCCCACGTCCTGGCTGGCCTGGCGGATGGCTAGGTGGATGGAGCGGTGGATGGCCTTCTGCGCGTCGTCCAGGACGGATTTGTCTACGGCGCCGGCGGGGCCTGCGTTGACGTGGGCCTGGGCCAGGCGCCAGACGCGGCGCAGGAAGCGGCTCGCGCCTTCGACGCCGGAGTCGGACCACTCCAGGCTCATGTCCGGCGGCGAGGCGAACATCATGAACAGGCGGCAGGTGTCGGCGCCATAGGCGTCGATCATGGCCTGCGGGTCCACGCCGTTGTTCTTGGACTTGGACATCTTCTCGGTGCCGCCGATTTCCACCGGCTGGCCGTCGGTCTTCAGGCGCGCGCCGATGACCTTGGCCTTGGCGTCACGCTCGACTTCCACGTCGGCCGGGTTGAACCAGTCCTTGCTGCCGTTCGGGTTGGTGCGGTAGTAGGTCTCGGCGACGACCATGCCCTGGGTCAGCAGGTTCTTGAACGGCTCGTCGGAGTCGATCAGGCCTTCGTCGCGCATCAGCTTGTGGAAGAAGCGCGCGTAGAGCAGGTGGAGGATGGCGTGCTCGATGCCGCCGATGTACTGGTCAACCGGCAGCCAGTAGTTCGCGGCCTTCTTGTCCAGCATGCCGTCTTCGAACTGCGGGCAGGCGTAGCGGGCGAAGTACCAGGACGACTCGACGAAGGTGTCCATGGTGTCGGTTTCGCGCTTGGCCGGCTGGCCACATTTCGGGCAGCTGCAGGAGTAGAACTCGGGCATCTTGGCCAGGGGCGAGCCGGCGCCGTCCGGCACCACGTCTTCAGGCAGGACGACCGGCAGCTGGTCGGCCGGGACCGGTACGTCGCCGCAGGCGTCGCAGTGGATGATCGGGATCGGGCAGCCCCAGTAGCGCTGGCGGCTGATGCCCCAGTCGCGCAGGCGGAACTGGGTGCGCGCCTGGCCCAGGCCCTTGGCGGCGAGGTCGGCGCCGATGGCGTCGAATGCGGCCTGGTAGCCGAGGCTGTCGTACTTGCCAGAGTTGACAGTGACGACGGTGTCGTCCTTCAGGCCGTACCACTCTTTCCAGACGGTCGGCTCGAAATCATTGTCGGCGCCAACCTGGGCGATCACCTGCTTGATCGGCAGGGCGTACTTGTTGGCGAATTCGAAGTCGCGCTCGTCGTGGCCCGGCACGGCCATCACGGCGCCTTCGCCGTAGGTCATCAGGACGTAGTTGGCGATCCAGACCGGCAGCTTCTCGCCGGTCAGCGGGTGCTCGACGAACAGGGAAGTGGCGACGCCTTTCTTCTCCTGGGTGGCGATGTCGGCTTCGGCGACGCCGCCGCGCTTGCACTCGTCGATGAACGCCTGCAGCGACGGATCGCGCTGGGCGGCGAGGGTGGCCAGGTGGTGCTCGGCGGCCACGGCGACGTAGGTGGCGCCCATCAGGGTGTCCGGACGGGTGGTGAAGACCTTCATCTGGCCGGCTTCGCCGATGGAAGCCTGGTCATAGGGGAAGGCGATCTCCATGCCGCGGGACTTGCCGATCCAGTTGCGCTGCATGGTCTTGACCTGTTCCGGCCAGCCCGGCAGGTGGTCGAGGCTTTCCAGCAGCTCTTCGGCGTAAGCGGTGATCTTGAAGTAGTACATCGGGATTTCGCGCTTCTCGATCAGCGCGCCCGAACGCCAGCCACGGCCGTCGATGACCTGCTCGTTGGCCAGCACGGTCTGGTCCACCGGGTCCCAGTTCACGGTGCCGTTCTTGCGGTAGATCACGCCTTTCTCGAACAGGCGGGTGAACAGCCACTGTTCCCAGCGGTAGTAGTCCGGCTTGCAGGTGGTGACTTCGCGGGACCAGTCGATCGCCAGACCCAGGCTGTTGAGCTGGGACTTCATGTAGGCGATGTTGTCGTAGGTCCAGGCCGCCGGCGCGACGTTGTTCTTCATCGCGGCGTTTTCCGCCGGCATGCCGAACGCGTCCCAGCCCATCGGCTGCAGGACGTTCTTGCCCTGCATACGGTGATAGCGGCTGATCACGTCACCGATGGTGTAGTTGCGCACGTGCCCCATGTGTAGCTTGCCGCTCGGATACGGGAACATCGACAGGCAGTAGAACTTCTCCTTGCCGGCGACTTCGTCGACGCGGAAGGAGTTGTGTTCGTTCCAGAACTTCTGGGCCTGGGATTCGATCTCGAGAGGCTGATATTGCTCGTGCATGGCGCGATTTGAACCTGTACGGAAAAGAAGTGTGCGGCCGGGGAGGTCGAGTGGCCCTCCGCTCACCGACCCCTGAGAAGACATGGGCCGGGTGGCTACAGAAAGCCTCGTAGCATACATGACCCCCACCCGAGCCGGTAGCCCGCGCCGTTTGTCGCACGCTCGGTGTGGCGCAGGGTGGGCCGCTAAGCTTTGGCTGAGGGCGGGAGGTTTCCGCCTGTCTTGAGGTGACTGATGGCTGAGTTGCATCGCGCAAGTGCTTCGGGTTCCGGTCTGTATGAACGGTTGTTGCAACGACTGGCGCTGGCTCTGGATGAGGCCGATACCGCTGAACGTTTACGAGACGAATGCCCGGTCGAGCTGGAGCTGCGCGGCCTGAGCAGTGCGGAAATGCAGCTGATCCGTGCCTATCTCGATCAGGATGTGAACTGGCTGCGCGGCTGGCATGCCGCCGCAGAGGAGTTGGCGCTACTGGAACAGGGTCCGGCACGGACATCCCGCCCGCCGCGCCACGTCACGCCGCCCAGCAGCCGCCCACGGCTGATAGGGCGTCCGCATCCGCAGCAGCTGCAATGCGCGTTGTGCGGCACGCCGGTGGCCTGGAGTCGTAGCCAGGGCGTGCTGCCTTGCACGTCCTGCGGTTCCCAGTTGTTCCGCAACGCAAAGGCGCGCTGATCGCGCGGTGATCCGTTAGGCTTGGCGCTCGACAAGGAGTCGCCAATGCCGCTTCGCTACGTTCTCAAACAGATTCTGATGCCGCCAGGACTGCTGCTTCTGCTGCTGCTCCTGGCCTTTGTCCTGCGCCGACGTTTTCCCCGTTTCTCGGTCCTGTGCTTCTTCACCGGCTTTCTTGGCCTGTTGGCGATGAGCCTGCCGGTGACCGTGGAGTGGGGCGCGCGCCAGCTGGAGCAGCAGGCGCCGCTGAAACAGGCGGACTGGGCGGGGCTGGCGCAGCGCGCCGACGCCATCGTGGTGCTGGGGGCCGGCCGGGTGCGCGGCGACCGCGCCTGGGACGAGGACCAGCCCGGCCTGATGGCCCGCGAACGGTTGCGCTACGCCGCCCGCCTGGCCAAGGCCAGCGGCTTGCCGGTGCTGACTTCTGGCGGCCTGCACTACGGCACGCCGCCCACGGAGGCCGACATCATGGCCCGCAGCCTGAGCGACGACTACGGCGTCGAGGTGCGTTGGCAGGAAGGGGCGAGCCGCACGACCTGGGAGAATGCCCAGCTCAGCGCGCCTATCCTGCGGGAGGCCGGCATCCGGCGCGTGGTTCTGGTGACCCAGGCGGCGCACATGCCGCGCGCGATGTGGAGCTTCGAGAAGGCGGGTTTCGAGGTGGTTCCGGCGCCGGTTGGCTATATCGGCGTGGACAACGCCCGGCCGCTGGGCGGCTGGCTGCCGGAAGGGCGCGCCATCTGGCAGAGCGAGCAGTTGCTCAACGAGGCGATCGGGTTGGTGGGTTACCGGGTGTTTTATCGGTAGGGCACGCCGATTGGCCTTGGTTTCAGATCGCTCCGGGCTCAGCCACGGAGCCGGTCGAGGGGCCGGGTGTATCGGCGAACAACCGCGAACGGTTGTTCGCCCTGCGTTCGGGTGAGCTTCTGACTTCACTAAGGAAAAGGGCCTCTCACGAGGCCCTTTCTTTGTGCGGTCAGCGGAACAGGCGGCGCTCTTCCGGATGCGTCTTCCGCCGCACCAGTGCCCATACCAGCAGCACCGAACCCAGGATCACCAGCGGCCAGACGCGCCACTTGAGATAGGGCGTCAGGCCCTGCATCGGTACCACTTCGCCGTGCAGCACGCCTTGCTGGAACTGCGGGATCTGCACCGCCAGCTTGCCGAACGGGTCGATCAGCGCGGTCACGCCGTTGTTGGTGCCGCGCACCATCCAGCGGCCGGCTTCGAGGGCGCGCATCTGTGCCATCTGCAGGTGTTGCAGCGGGCCGATGGAGGTGCCGAACCAGGCGTCGTTACTGATGGTCAGCAGCAGCTGGCTCTGCGCCGCCAGTTCAGCGGCGAACTCCGGATAGACCACTTCGTAGCAGATGTAGGGCGCGATGCTGTAACCCTTGGCCTTGAGCAGCGGCTGGTCGGCCGGCCCACGGGCGAAGTCGGACATCGGCAGGTCGAAGAAGGCGATCAGGCCGCGCAGCAGGTCCTGCAGGGGCACGTATTCGCCGAAGGGCACCAGCTTCTGCTTGAGGTAGTCGCCGCTGCCGTCGCCAACCACGGTGATGCCGTTGTAGTAGCGCACGCCCTCGGCCGCCTTCTGGCGTACGGGCACGCCGGTGATGAGCGCGGCCTTCTTGGCGGTGGCAACTTCGTTGATCATTGCCAGGTAGCCGGTGGCCTGGTCCTTGAGCACGGGCACGGCGGTTTCCGGCCAGATGATCAGGTCGAAGCCGTTCTGCTCGGCGGTCAGGTCGCGGTACAGCTCCAGCTGATGGGTTACGGCCTTCGGATCCCACTTCATTTCCTGGGCGATGTTGCCCTGTAGGGCGGCGACCTTCAGAGGGGCGCCGGCCGGGGTGGTCCAGGCGTGGCCCTTGTAGGCAATGCCGACGGCCCAGGGGGCGATCAGCAGGATCAGGCCGGCGACTAGGCGTGCGGGGCGCTGGGTGAGTGCTGGGATGTTGATGATCAGCGCGCCGGTGAGGGCGATGCTGAACGACACCAGCCACACGCCGCCGATGGGCGCGAGCCCTGCCAGCGGGCCTTGCAGCTGGCTGTAGCCGGCGTAGAGCCAGGGGAAACCGGTGAGGAACCAGCTGCGGAACAGCTCCAGCACCACCCATAGCGCGGCGAAGGCCAGCGCGTCGCTGACTGGCGCGTTGTTGCGGCGGAACAGGCGCGCCCAGGCCCAGGCGGGCAGGGAGAAGAAGAAGGCAACGCCAGCACTGAAGCCGATCACCAGGAAGGCGGCCAGGGGCCCTGAGGCGCCACCGAAGTCGTGGATGCTGAAGTATATCCAGCTGGTGCCGGCGATGAACGCGCCGAAGCCGTACCACCAGCCGCGCCACAGGGCGGAGCCGGCGGTGGTGCCGCGCAGGCCGAGGTAGAACAGGGCGAGGGACAGCAGCGCCAGCGGCCAGTAGCCGAACGGAGCCAGGGCCAGCGGGGTGAGCGCGCCAGCGGCCAGGGCGAGCAGATGGCCTGGCAGGCCGGGGCGGGTGATCCAGCGCATCGGGAATCCTTGTTGCGGTTAAGCGATGCGCAAGAGTAATGGAGAGACGAACGGTAGGCTATGGGGATGCAAGCCAAAAGCCATGAGCCGGTTGCGGCAGGGTGTTGCAGGAAACGTCGGAGTTATTTGTAGGAGCGAGCTTGCTCGCGAACCATCCCCACTGCGGGACATGTTCGCGAGCATCGGCGTACAACCGCGAACGGTTGTACGCCCTACGCTCAGTCCTGCAGCGGGGTCAGGCGCAGCAGGTGCAGGCGGCGGCTGTCCGCGTTGAGCACGCGGAAGCGGAAGCCGCCCAGTTCGGTGGTCTCGTTGCGCTTGGGCAGGTGGCCGAAGGCACTCATCACCACGCCGCCAACGGTGTCGAACTCCTCGTCGGAGAATTCCGCGCCGAAGAAATCGTTGAAGGCTTCCACCGGGGTCAGCGCCTTGACGATGAAGTCGCCGCTGGGCAACGGCTTGATGTAGCTGTCTTCCTCGACGTCGTGCTCGTCCTCGATGTCGCCGACGATCTGCTCCAGCACGTCCTCGATGGTCACCAGGCCCGCCACGCCGCCATATTCGTCGATGACGATGGCCATGTGGTTGCGGTTGGCGCGGAACTCACGCAGCAGCACGTTCAGGCGCTTGGACTCGGGCACGAAGGTGGCCGGGCGCAGCAGGTCCCTGATGTTGAAGGCGTGGTTCTGGTCGTGGAGGATCAGCGGCAGCAGGTCCTTGGCCAGCAGGACGCCCATGATGTCGTCCAGGCTCTCGCCGATCACCGGGTAGCGCGAGTGCGCCGCTTCGATGATGGCGGGGAGGAAGTCGGCGGGCTTCTGCGTCGACTTGATGGTGATCATCTGCGAGCGCGGGATCATGATGTCGCGGACCTGGAGGTCCGCCACCTGAATCGCGCCTTCGACGATGGACAACGCTTCGCTGTCCAGCAGCTTGTTGTCGTGGGCTTCGCGCAGCAGCTCAAGCAGCTCCTGGCGGTTTCTCGGCTCATGGGCAAAAGCCTGGGTGATCTTGTCCAACCACGACTTGTGCCCATTGCTCGATCGGTCTTCGCTCATCTTTCCTTGCTCAGTGGCGTTTATTCTTCATCGGCCGCGTACGGGTCCGGGTGACCCAGTTCGGCCAGCAATTCCCGTTCCAGGCCTTCCATTTCCTCGGCTTCGGCATCTTCGATGTGATCGTAGCCGAGCAGGTGCAGGCAACCATGGATGACGAGATGGGCCCAGTGGGCCTCGAGGGATTTGCCCTGTTCGGCGGCTTCGCGCTGCACCACCGGGGCGCAGATCACCAGGTCGCCGAGCAGCGGGATGTCCAGCAGCTCGTCGGGAACGTCGGCGGGGAAGGACAGTACGTTGGTGGCGTAGTCCTTGTGTCGCCAGGTCTTGTTCAGTTCGCGGCCTTCGCTTTCATCCACCAGTCGGATGGTCAGCTCCGAGTCGTTCTGGCGCTGGCGCAGGGCCAGTTCGCACCAGCGGCGGAAGTCGGCTTCGCTCGGCAGGCCGGGCGCTTGCGAGGCGACCTGCAGGTCCAGTTCAAGCATGCTTGTTGCCTTGGCTTTCGACGCCGGTCAGGCGGTTCTCGTAGGCGTCATAGGCATCGACGATGCGCTGCACCAGCGGGTGACGCACGACGTCCTTGGACTTGAAGTGGGTGAAGCTGATGCCGGGCACGTCGCGCAGCACTTCCATCACGTGCTTGAGGCCCGAACGGGTACCGCGCGGCAGGTCGACCTGGGTGACGTCGCCGGTGATCACCGCGGTGGAGCCGAAGCCGATGCGGGTGAGGAACATCTTCATCTGTTCCATCGTGGTGTTCTGGCTTTCGTCGAGGATGATGAAGCTGTTGTTCAGCGTGCGGCCGCGCATGTAGGCCAGCGGCGCAACTTCGATCACCTGGCGCTCGATCAGCTTGGCCACGGTCTCGAAGCCGAGCATCTCGTACAGCGCGTCGTAGAGCGGGCGCAGGTATGGGTCGATCTTCTGCGACAGGTCGCCCGGCAGGAAGCCGAGTTTCTCGCCGGCCTCGACTGCCGGGCGTACCAGCAGGATGCGGCGGATCTGCTCACGCTCCAGGGCGTCCACGGCGCAGGCCACGGCGAGGTAGGTCTTGCCGGTGCCGGCCGGGCCGATGCCGAAGTTGATGTCGTGATCGAGGATGGCCTTCACATAACGCTGCTGGTTGGCGCCGCGCGGACGGATGTGCGCCTTGCGGGTCTTGAGCGTTACCAGGGGCGCTTCGGGGGCGTTGACCAGGTCTTCCAGGCCGGATTCCTGCAGGAACAGGTGGACCATGTCGGGCGTCAGTTCGGTGCCGTTCTGGGCCTCGCGGTAGAGGCGCTGCAGAAGGTTTTCGGCCGCTTGGGTGCGGTCCGGTTCACCGACCAGCTCGAACTGGTTGCCGCGGTTGCGGATCTCGATGTCGAGGCGCTTCTCGATCTGGTGCAGATGCTCGTCGAACTGCCCGCACAGGTTGGCAAAGCTGCGGGCCTCGAAAGGTTCGAGCATGAAACGATGAATATCCAGAGGGGCGTTCAAGGTGTTGTCTAAGTCGCCATGTTGCGAAAGGGGATGGTCGAAGAATAACCCCGGGCGAGCGAGTACGAAAGTTCGGACGCCATCGGGGGTATTCAGCGGTCGATGATTAGTGGCGTGCTTCCACGAGGGTGGCGCGCAGCGAGTTGGGCAGCGCCTCGTAGATTTCCACGTCGACGAACTGGCCGATCAGGCGCGGGTTGTCGCTGCGGAAATTCACCACGCGGTTGTTCTCGGTGCGGCCCTGGAGCTGGCCGGGGTCGCGCTTGGAGTAGTCGGTGACGAGGATGCGCTGGACGGTGCCGACCATCCGTCGACTGATCTCGAAACCCTGCTGTTGCAGGCGGCTGTTGAGGATCAGCAGGCGCTGCTTCTTCACCTCTTCCGGGGTGTCGTCCACCAGGTCGGCGGCCGGGGTGCCCGGGCGCGAGCTGTAGATGAAGGAGAAGGAGAAGTCGAAACCGACGTCCTCCACCAGCTTCATGGTCTGCTCGAAGTCCTTGTCGGTCTCGCCGGGGAAGCCGACGATGAAGTCCGAACTGATGCAGATATCCGGCACCGCCGCCTTCAGCTTGCGGATGCGCGACTTGTACTCCAGCGCGGTGTGGTTGCGCTTCATCGCCGCGAGGATGCGGTCGGAACCGGCCTGCACCGGCAGGTGAACGAACTTCACCAACTGCGGCACTTCGGCGTGGGCGGCGATCAGCGCGTCGGAGAATTCCAGCGGGTGCGAGGTGGTGTAGCGGATGCGCTCGATGCCATCGACCTCGGCGACCACGCGGATCAGCTCGGCGAAGTCGGCGATGCGGCCGTCATGGGTCTGGCCGCGGTAGCCGTTGACGTTCTGCCCCAGCAGGGTGACTTCCTTCACACCATTCTCGGCCAGGTGGATCACCTCGGCGAGCACGTCGTCGAACGGGCGGCTGACTTCCTCGCCACGGGTGTAAGGCACCACGCAGAAGGTGCAGTACTTGCTGCAGCCCTCCATCACCGAGACGAAGGCGGTGGGGCCGTCGACGCGGGGCTCAGGCAAGCGGTCGAACTTCTCGATTTCCGGGAAGGACACGTCCACCTGCGGTTTGCGGGTGGCGCGGGCGGCGTCGATCATTTCTGGCAGGCGGTGCAGGGTCTGCGGGCCGAACACCACGTCGACGTACGGCGCGCGCTCGCGGATCGCCGCACCTTCCTGGCTGGCCACGCAGCCGCCGACGCCGATCACCAGGTTCGGATTCTGCTGCTTGAGCACGCGCCAGGCGCCCAGCTCGGAGAATACCTTCTCCTGGGCCTTCTCGCGGATCGAGCAGGTATTGAGCAGGATCACGTCGGCTTCTTCAGCCTTCTCGGTGATTTCCAGGGCCTGGTGTTCACCCAGCAGATCGGCCATTCGCGAGCTGTCGTACTCGTTCATCTGGCAACCGTGGGTCTGGATGAAAAGCTTCTTGGCCATGGAGTCTTTCTTGAGCTGGTTAAAAAATGACCGCGCATTATATGCCTCGGCGCGGGTGTCTGCCACCGCTGGCTGAGTGGGGCGGGCGCGGCTGTGCTATGCTGCGTGCCCATTCTGCAAAGCTGTCATCCTTCGTTCATGAGCAAGCGCGAGAACCCGATCTACAAGGTAGTCTTCCTCAATCAGGGCCAGGTGTACGAGATGTACGCCAAGCAGATCTACCAGAGCGATCTGTGGGGTTTCCTGGAGATCGAGGAGTTCGTCTTCGGCGAGCGCACCCAGGTGGTGGTGGACCCCAGCGAGGAGAAGCTGAAGGCGCAGTTCGATGGCGTCATCCGCAGCTTTGTGCCGCTGCATTCGATCATCCGAATCGACGAAGTGGAGCGCCTGGGCACCGCGAAGATCAGCGAGGCCAAGATGAGCGGTAACGTGATGCCGTTCCCCATGCCGATGCCCGGGAAGGACAGCTGATTCCTTTTCCAGTGGTTCGGTGGCTGCAATCCGCCGCGCTGACTGCTGTGCTGCTGGTAGTGAGTTGCTGGCTGATTTTTGGCTTTTCCCCGCAACGGGGATTCCCTGATCCTGCCTCTCTGCAATCGCTGACGGAGCAGGTGTCCTGGGTTGAAACGTCGAGGAATTCGGTGTCTTTCGGCCTGAAAGGTCACGACCTTCGATTTATCTACCCCAAGAGCGCAGGGGAGGTGTCCCGTGTGCTGAGCCATCTTCGCTCCGGCCTGCCGGTCACTGTGCGCTATGCAGAACCCGCATCTGACGACGAGAGCGTCCTGGTTTGGGGGTTGCTCGGAAGAAACGTCAGCATCCGATCATTCGACGAGATTGCGGAGCGCCGCAAGCGAGACAATTACCTCGCTATTCCGCTGGGATTGCTGTGCCTTGTGGCAGCTCTGTACTACTTCGATCGATCATGGCGCCTGTACGAAGGCAGGTCCTTCGATTAAGGCAGCGGCGAGAACGGCGAGTTGCCGGCGGTCTGCAGTTCGATCAGGTAGTTGCGGAAGATCTGGCCGAGCACCTTGGTGGCGATGTCCAGCTCGTCCTTGTTCATCTGCTCGGCGACCAGGTCGGCGCTGTCCATGGCGTCTTCGGCGCCGTTCACCGCCGCCATCTTCAGCACGATGTAGGCCTGCACGTTGTTGGCCTTCACCCCTTCACCGCGGAAGAACATGGTGCCCAGGCGCAGTTGGGCATTGGCGTGGCCTTGCAACGAGGCTTTCTCGAACCAGTGCAGCGCGGCCTGGAAGTCGCGCGGGGCGAGGTCGCCGGTGTAGTAGAACTCGCCCAGTTCGTACTGCGCTTGCGCATCGCCGCCATTGGCTGCCTGCTGGCAGCTGGCCAGAGCCTGTTGCAATTGCTCGGGGACGGTGTTGAGGACGCAGCGGCCGGTCGCCGGAATCAGCAGCGAGTTACCGCCCGCCTGGGTCAACAGGGGGAAGGCGAGCAACAGGCAACCCAGTAGCAGGGTACGACCGGTGCGGTACATGGGGAACAGCGGCCTCCAGAATCGGGGCGGGCAAAGCCCGGCCGGCGAAATGCGCCAGCTTTCACATTATGAAATAAGCGGGCGCTTCCTTACAAAGTCTTTACCTTCTTTTCTGTTTTTTCTGCAGAAGCGGTGAAGGCGGGGGAGGAAGGCGTAACGCGGGAATAAAGGCGGGGTAGAGCGGAAGGCGCCCGTTCGGGCGCCTTCACAGGGACTTACTTGAGCGCGGCGAAGGCGCGCTCGGCGGCGTCCAGGGTCAGCTTCAGCTCGGTTTCGCCGTGGGCGATGGAGGTGAAGCCGGCCTCGAAGGCGCTCGGCGCCAGGTACACGCCAGCGTCCAGCATCAGGTGGAAGAAGCGCTTGAAGCGTTCCACGTCGCTGCCCATCACGTCCTCGAAGGTCACGATGTCGTCCGCGCCGGTGAAGTACAGGCCGAACATGGCGGCGCCCGCCTGGGTGGTCACGAAAGGCACGCCGGCGGCGTCGGCGCGCTCCTGCAGGCCCTGCAGCATGCGGGTGGTGTAGGTGGTCAGCTCGTCGTGGAAGCCCGGACGGCTGATCAGGCGCAGGGTGGTCAAGCCGGCGGCCATGGCCAGCGGGTTACCCGACAGGGTGCCGGCCTGGTAGACCGGGCCGAGCGGGGAAATCTGCTCCATGATCTCGCGCTTGCCGCCGAAGGCGCCCACCGGCATGCCGCCGCCGATGATCTTGCCAAAGGTCGACAGGTCCGGGGTGATGCCGTAGTGAGCCTGGGCGCCGCCCAGGGCGACACGGAAGCCGGTCATCACTTCGTCGAAGATCAGTACCACGCCGTGCTGGTCGCACAGGCTGCGCAGGCCTTCGAGGAAGCCCGGGGCCGGCGGTACGCAGTTCATGTTGCCGGCAACCGGTTCGACGATGATGCACGCCACGTCCTTGCCGACCTCGGCCAGGGTCTTCTCGACCGCGGCGATGTCGTTGAACGGCAGGGTCAGGGTGTGTTTGGCAAAGGCCGCCGGCACGCCCGGAGAGTTCGGTACGCCGAAGGTCAGGGCGCCGGAGCCGGCTTTTACCAGAAGGCTGTCGGAGTGGCCGTGGTAGCAGCCTTCGAACTTGATGATGCTGTCGCGGCCGGTATAGCCACGGGCCAGGCGGATGGCGCTCATGGTGGCTTCGGTGCCGGAGCTGACCATGCGCACCATGTCCATCGACGGAACCAGGGAGCAGACCAGGTCGGCCATTTCCACTTCCAGCGCGGTCGGTGCGCCGTAGGACAGGCCGTGGTCGAGCTGCTTGCGCACCGCGTCGAGCACGTCCGGGTGGCTGTGGCCGAGGATCATCGGGCCCCAGGAGCCGACGTAGTCGACGTAGCGCTTGTCATCCTCGTCCACCACATAGGCGCCTTCCGCATGCTTGAAGAACAGCGGGGTGCCGC
Organism: Pseudomonas macauensis; assembly: GCF_047902425.1. Classification (NCBI taxonomy): domain Bacteria; kingdom Pseudomonadati; phylum Pseudomonadota; class Gammaproteobacteria; order Pseudomonadales; family Pseudomonadaceae; genus Pseudomonas; species Pseudomonas macauensis. The sequence continues at coordinate 770,956 of NZ_CP138377.1, forward strand.
CGACGCTCTTGAACGCGCGCACCGGCGAGTTCACGCCACCGGGGATGTGTTTCTGGGCATTGGCGAAAAGCGTTTCGGAACGGGACATGGGTGTACCTCGCGAAGCTGTCGGGTGCCGGGCGCGGATGGCGCGCTCAGCGGGTTTCGAAGAGTTGGCTGAAGGCGCGGGCGCGCTGTTCGACCTCGGCCGGGGTGTCGGCGGCGAACAGCGCGTGGATCACGGCGATCATGTCGGCGCCGCGGGCGATCAGCTCGGGCGCGTTGTTCAGGGTCACGCCGCCGATGGCCACCAGCGGCACGTTGAAGCGGGCCTTGGCCTGTTCCAGCAGTTCGACGCTGGCGGCCGGGGCGCCGGGCTTGGTCTGGGAATTGAAGAAGCGGCCGAAAGCGACGTAGCTGGCGCCTTCGGCGATGGCCTGCTCGGCCAGTTCCAGGCTGGCATGGCAGGTGCCGCCGATCACCGCGTCGCGGCCGAGCAGGGCGCGTGCGGCGGCCAGCGAGCCGTCGGTCTGGCCCAGGTGCACGCTGACGCCCAGACGCGCGGCCAGTTCGGCGTCGTCGTTGATCAGCAGCGTGGCGCCGTAGCGCGCGCAGAGTTCGCGCAGGGCCTCGGCTTCACGCAGGCGGCGCGAGGCGTCGTCGGACTTGTCGCGGTACTGCAGCAGTTTCGCGCCGCCTTTCAAGGCCGCTTCGACGTAGGGCAGCAGGCGGCCGCCGTCGAGCAGCTGGCTGTCGGTGATGGCGTAGAGTCCGCGCAGTTTCATCAAGGCCTCGATCTTCTGGTGCGGTGGATCAGTTGCAGTAGTCCAGCGGCAGGCGGCGCGGCACGTACTGGCCGTGGCCGGGTGCTTCCGCGTCGCGCAGGGTGCGCCAGGTGTAGTCCAGGGCGCTGCGCACCGCGCTCACCAGTTCCTCGCCCAGGGCCAGGCGGCCGGCGAGGGTGCTCGCCAGGGTGCAGCCGGAGCCGTGATAGCTGCCGGGCAGGCGCTGGCAGGTGAAGGTGTGGCGCTGGCCGTCGCGGGTGTACAGGCGGTTGTGCACTTCGGATTCGTCACCATGGCCGCCGGTGATCAGCAGATGCTGGATATAAGGCAGCAGCTTCTCGGCGCACTCGTCCGCCGTGCCCTCGGGCAGTTCGGCAAGGATGCGCGCTTCGGGCAGGTTCGGCGTGGCGATGGCGGCGATCGGCAGCAGCCGCTCGCGCATGGCGTAGCCAACATCATCCTTGCCCAGTGAGCCGCCGCCACCGGCGCGCAGTACCGGGTCGCAGACCAGCGGCACGCCCGGCAGGGACTGCATGATCTCGACGACCGTGTCGACCATCTGCACCGAGCCGAGCATGCCCAGCTTGACCGCGGCCACCGGCATGTCGGTGATCACGGCGTTGGCCTGGGCCAGCACCCACTCGCGGTCGAGCACGCGGAAGTCGGAAACGTTGACGGTATCCTGAACGGTCAGCGCAGTGACGGTCGGCGCCGCGTGGCAGCCTTGGGCGATCAGGGCTTCGATATCGGCTTGCAGGCCGGCACCGCCACTGGGGTCGTGGCCGGACAGGCAGAGCACTACGGGACGGGAGGTTGGCGTTTTCATGGCGCGGGAGCTTATCACCAAAACGTGGCCTTGAGCTGACCGAACGGTCCGATCCGCATCGCCCGGCCGAACCCTGGCCGGAGGGTCGAATGCCACGTGGCACAAGGCCTGTGCTAGAGTTCGCCGATTCCAACACAACGCCTCTACGGCGCGCCGAAGCGGGAGATGGGGCTCCCCGGCGCGGCTGTCGGTGGCACTGCGGGGCACCATGCGGCATTGGCTGATCTTCCTGATCCTTCTCATCCTCTCGCCAGTGGCGAGCGCCATCAGCTTCGACGAACATGTCGGGCGATTGCCCCTGGGCCGGGCAATGGATGTCTTCGAAGACGTGCGCGGCACGGCCGATATCTCGGAGATCAGTTCTCCGGCGCTGGCGGCCAGCTTCCGCCGGCACGAGCGCGACGTGCTCAACGCCGGCTACTCGCGTTCGGTGTTCTGGCTGCGCCTGGACCTCGACTACCAGCCCCAGGCTTCCCGAGACCCCGCCAACTGGCTGCTGGAACTGGCCTACCCGCCGCTGGACAAGCTCGACCTCTACCTGCCCGACGGCAAGGGCGGCTTCCAGCTGGCGCAACGCACCGGCGACACCCTGCCCTTCGCCAGCCGGCCGATCCGCCAGAACAACTACCTGTTCGACCTCAAGCTGGAGCCCGGCAAGCCGCTGCGGGTGTACCTGCGCCTGGAAAGCCAGGGCTCTATCCAGGCGCCGCTGACGCTCTGGTCGCCCAAGGCCTACCTGGAAGAGCAGCCGGGGCGCATTTACGTGCTGGGCATCATCTATGGCGTGCTGCTGGTGATGCTGATCTACAACCTGTTCATCTTCCTCAGCGTCCGCGACACCAGCTACCTCTACTACATCCTTTATATCGCCTCGTTCGGCCTCTACCAGATCTCGGTCAACGGCGCCGGCATCGAGTACTTCTGGCCCAACAGCCCCTGGTGGGCCAATGCCTCCACGCCTTTCCTGATCGGCTCGGCCGGGCTGTTCGGCTGTCAGTTCGCCCGCAGCTTCCTGCACACCCGCGAGCACAGCCTGTGGATCGACCGCCTGCTGCTGGTGCTGATGGGGGTTGGGGCGCTGGTGATGACCCTCGCGCTGACCGTCAGCTACGCCGTCGCCCTGCGCCTGGCCACCTACCTGGCGCTGGCCTTCACCGTGGTGATCTTCACCGCCGGCATCCTCGCCTGGCTGCGCGGCATGCGCGTGGCGCGCTACTTCATCTTCGCCTGGAGTGCCTTCCTGCTCGGCGGGGTGGTCAACACGCTGATGGTGCTCGGCCTGTTGCCCAACGTCTTCCTCACCATGTACGCCAGCCAGATCGGTTCGGCGCTGGAGGTCGGCCTGCTGTCCCTGGCGCTGGCGGACCGCATCAACGCCATGAAGGAAGAACGCACGCGCATCCTCCAGGAGACCAGCCGCAAGCTGGAGCAACTGAACCTGGAGCTGGCCAGCAGCAACCGCCTGAAGGACGAATTCCTCGCCACCGTCACCCACGAACTGCGTACGCCCATGAGCGGGGTGATCGGTTCGCTGGAACTGATGCAGACGGTGCCGATGGACATCGAGCTGGCCCAGTACCACAAGACCGCCACCGGTTCGGCGCGGGACATGATGCGCATGGTCAACGACATTCTCGCACTGCTCGAACTGCAGGCCGGCAAGCTCTACCCGCGCCGCGAGCCGTTCAGCCTGCGCGGGCTGTGCGATGGTCTGCGTGCGCAGTACGCGCCGCGCGCCGAGGAACGTGGCCTGCGCTTCGTGCTGCAACTGGACGAGAGCCTGCCCGATACCCTTGAAGGTGACGCCGGCAAGCTGGCCCAGGCGCTGGGCTACCTGATCGACAACGCCATCAAGTTCACCCATCACGGCGGCGTCAGCCTGCGCGTCAGCGGCGAGCCCAATGCGGAAGGCCTGGCACTGCGCCTGGAGGTCCAGGACAGCGGGATCGGCTTCGCCACGCCCTCGGATGGCGCGCTCTACCAGCGTTTCTACCAGCTCGACGGTTCGCTGACCCGCGAGTACGGCGGCCTGGGCATCGGACTGGCGCTGTGCCGCAAACTGGTCGCCTTGCTGGGCGGCGAGCTGTCCCACGAGTCCACGCCTGGACAGGGCAGCTGCTTCAGCCTGACCCTGCAGGTCGGCCAACCGGTGCAGAGCATCGCCCCGCCGCCGCGCCGCGCGGGAGGGCAGGCGCTGCGTAGCCCGGACCAGTGCACCGTGCTGGTGGTGGAAGACAATGCCATCAACCAACTGGTTATCCGCGGCATGCTGCTCAAGCTCGGCTACCGCGTGCGTACCGCCGACAACGGCGCCGAAGCCATCGAACTGCTGCGCCGCGAGGTCGTCGATGCCGTGCTGCTCGACTGCCAGATGCCGGTGATGGATGGCTTCGCCACCTGCCGCGCCCTGCGCACCCTGCCGCGCTGCGGCGACCTGCCGGTGCTGGCGATCACCGCCCACAGCCATAGCGGTGACCGCGAGCGCTGCCTGGCCGCCGGGATGAGCGACTACCTGGCCAAGCCGGTGAAGTTCGAGGAATTGCAGACGCTGCTGCATGACTGGTTGCTGTGCCAGCCTGCGCTGCCGAGTCACGCCTGAGGCCTGGCTTGCGTAGGAGCGGGCTTCGTCGGCGATAGCTTCGTACTGCTTTGTGCCGTGGGGTTCGCGAGCAAGCTCGCTCCTACAGGTCTGCTCCGGCGCGCTCTTCGTAGGAACGAGCTTGCTCGCGAACCGTTCCCATGCCGGAGGCATGGCCCCTCACCCCGGCCCAAATAAAAACGCCGCGATACCAACAGGCATCGCGGCGCTCTTTGGGGCGAACGGTCCCCCAGCCGAAGCTGGGAGGCCGCTGCGGGTCAGGTTCAGACCTTGACGACCCAGCCTTCCGGGCCTTCCACGTCGCCGGTCTGGATGCCGGTCAGCTCTTCATAGAGACGACGGGTTACCGGGCCGACGTCTTCGCGGCTGTAGAACACGTGCAGCTTGTCGTTGTACTGGATGCCACCGATCGGAGTGATCACCGCAGCAGTACCGCAGGCGCCGGCTTCCTTGAAGCGCGCCAGGTCGTTGATCTCCACGTCGCCTTCGATCACCTTCAGGCCCAGGCGGTCAGCCGCCAGCTCCATCAGCGACAGGCGGGTGATACCCGGCAGCACCGAGCTGGAACGCGGGGTGACGAACTCGTTGTCGTGGGTGATGGCGAAGAAGTTGGCCGAACCCACTTCCTCGATGCGGCTGTGGGTGGCCGGGTCGAGGTAGATGCAGTCGGCGAAACCGGCCTTCTTGGCCTGGGAGCCCGGCAGCAGGCTGGCGGCATAGTTGCCACCGACCTTGGCGGCGCCGGTACCGTGGGGTGCGGCGCGGTCGTAGGTGGAGATCATGAAGTCATGGGGCTTCATGCCGCCCTTGAAGTAGGCGCCGACCGGGATGCAGAACACCGAGAAGATGAACTCCGGAGCCGGGCGCACGCCGATGTTTTCGCCCACGCCGATCACGAACGGACGCAGGTACAGGGCGCCACCGGAACCGTACGGCGGAATGAAGCGCTCGTTGGCGCGGACGACCTGCTTGCAGGCGTCGATGAACTGCTCTTCGGAGACCTGCGGCATCAGCACGCGGGCGCAGCTGCGCGCCATGCGCGCGGCGTTCTGGTTCGGGCGGAACAGGTTGATCGAGCCATCCTTGCAACGGTAGGCCTTCAGGCCCTCGAAGCACTGCTGGCCGTAGTGCAGTGCCGTGGAGCCCTCGCTGATGTGCAGGGTGTTGTCCTCGGTCAGCTTGCCGTCGTCCCACAGACCATCGCGCCAATGGGAGATGTAGCGGAAGTCGGTCTTGATGTAATCGAATCCGAGCGAGCCCCAATCGATGTCTTTTTGTTCCATGGTTGCCTCATTCAATGGGATTACCGAAGGCTCGCCTGCAAGGGAGCGGCAGGCGAGCATCCGGACAGATGATTTCGGGACCCTGGCGGCGGGCGCGGCCTGAATCGACCAGGATTCGGCTGCGCGGCGGGGACGGCGTCCTCCGCTTGATGGTCACCACCAGGACTCCACCAAGACTTGCCATGATACCGGCGATATTCGCGGCTGTGGGCACTTGCAGGCGAATATCCCTGCCATCAGTCGCATCGGGAACCGAGCGACACCCCTGATCGGACGTTGCGTGGGGTTGTCCTGATAGTCGCTACCGCTGGCGCTTTTGCCCCTTTGGCCAAGTCCTGAAGCATGGTTCACTGCTTGAAAGTCCTGAATCCGGGTTCAGAGCATGGCTTACCGTGTCACCGAAGCGCGCCTGCGCCGAGACGTCGAGGAGCGCGAGCGGATTCTTTCCCTGGCGCTGGCCCGCGTGGCCGACGGTGGTTTCGCCGCGCTGACCATGCAGACCTTGGCCGAAGACGCCGGCATCGCCACCGGCAGCCTGTACCGGCACTTTCGCGGCAAGGGCGAGTTGGCCGCCGAGGTCTTCGCCCGCGCCAGCCAGCATGAAGTCGATGCCCTGGCCGAGGCGCTCCACGCGCCTGAAAAGGCCGCCAAACGCCTGGAGCTCGGCCTGCGCCAGTTTGCCGCGCGGGCCTGGGGCAGCCGCCAACTCGCCTTCGCGCTGATCGCCGAACCGGTCGATCCCGAAGTCGACGAACAGCGCCTGATCTACCGCGAAGCCTACGCGGCGTTGTTCGTGCAGCTGCTGGAGCAGGGCATCGCCCAGGGTGAATTCCCGCCCCAGCCCGTTCACCTGGTCGCCGCCTGCCTGGTCGGCGCCATCGCCGAAGCCCTGGTCGGGCCTCTGTCGCCGCCGGCGCGCGCCGCACGGGATGCCGGCCAGTCCGGTGCGTCGCTGGCGCATGTCAGCGACGCCCTCGTCCATTTCTGCCTGCGCGCCGTCGGTGCGTCCCTTTCCGCTTTGCCAACGCCTGCCAAGGAGGATCAGCCATGAGCCTGCACCAGTACGCCGAAACCCACGAAGTGACCAACCAGGTGCCGCCGCTGGACGGCGCCAACCTCTACCGCGTCGACCTGCCGCTGCAGGAGTGGGTACGCCGTTACGAGGGCGGCTGGGCCGAGCAGAAACTCGATGCCTACGGCGCGCTGGCCGGCGGTCCGTTGATGGCGGCGGGCTTCCTGGCCAATGAGAACAAGCCGGTGTTCAAGTCCCACGACCGCTACGGCCACCGCATCGACCTGGTGGAATTCCACCCGGCCTACCATGAACTGATGCGCGCCTCGATCGAAGCCGGTATCCCGTCCATGCCCTGGACCGATCCGCGCGCCGGTGCCCAGGTCGCCCGCGCCGGCCTCAGCTACCTGCACAGCCAGGCCGAAGCCGGCACCGGTTGCCCGCTGACCATGACCTTCGCCAGCGTACCGGCCCTGCGCCTGCAAGCGGACATCGCCGAGAAGTGGCTGCCGAAAATCCTCTCCACCCAGTACGACCCGCGCAACCTGCCCATGGAGCAGAAGAGCGGCGTGACGATCGGCATGGCCATGACCGAGAAGCAGGGCGGCACCGACGTGCGTGCCAACACCACCCGCGCCTACCCGGTGGGTATCCCCGGCCCGGGCCAGGCCTACGAGCTGGTCGGCCACAAGTGGTTCTGCTCGGCGCCCATGTGCGACGCCTTCCTTACCCTGGCCTACACCGACAAGGGCCTGACCTGCTTCCTGCTGCCGCGCCACCGCCCGGACGGCAGCCGCAACGAGTTCTACATCCAGCGCCTGAAGAACAAGCTGGGCAACTGGTCCAACGCCTCCAGTGAAGTGGAGTACCGCGGCGCGCTGGCCTGGATGATCGGCGAGGAAGGCCGCGGGGTGCCGACCATCATCGAAATGGTCGCCATGACCCGCTTCGACTGCATGATCGGCTCCAGCTCGCTGATGCGCCAGGCACTGACCCAGGCCGCGCACCACTGCGCTTACCGCCAGGTCGGCGGCCGCGTACTGGCCGAGCAGCCACTGATGCAGAACGTGCTGGCCGACCTTGCCCTGGAAAGCGAAGCCGCGCTGGCCCTGACCATGCGCATGGGCCGCGCGCTGGACCGGCTGCACGACGAGCAGGAAGACAAGTTCGCCCGCCTGGTCACCGCCGTGGGCAAATACTGGATCTGCAAACGCGCCCCGGCGATGATCAACGAAGCCGCCGAATGCCTGGGCGGCGCCGGCTACGTCGAGGACACCATTCTTCCGCGCCTGTACCGCGAGGCGCCGGTCAACTCCACCTGGGAAGGTTCGGGCAACGTGCAGTGCCTGGACGTGCTGCGCGCCCTGTCCAAGGAGCCCGGCGTGCTCGACGCGCTGTTCGCCGAACTGGGCGACGGCCACGGCGATGCGCGGCTCGCGTCCTTTATTGGCAACCTCAAGGCGTCCTTCGCCGACACCCACGACATCCAGTACCGCGCCCGCCAGCTCACCGAAAACGTGGCGGTCGCCCTGCAGGCCAAGCTGTTGCTTGAGGCGGGCAACGCGGCGGTTTCCGACGCCTTCATCGCCAGCCGCCTGAGCGACGGCGGCCGCGTCTACGGCACCCTGCCGCGCGGGGTGGATGTGGCGGCGCTGGTGGCGCGCTCGACGCCGCATCTGGTCTGAGGAAATTTCAGTAGAAGCTTTCGGGTTGAACAGTTGTTTGTCGATCAATAGGTTGCACGGGGAGGATTCTTCGCTGGTGCCGGGATGAGTCTCGCTGGTCTTCATTTCCGTGCAGGCAGCTCAGCAGTGAGATTGCCTTGGTTTATAACTGCAACTAAAATTAGTTGCAGCTGGGAGGGGGTATGTCTCAGCATGAGAAGCTGCTGGCAAAGCTATTGAACAAGCAGTCCGTGCTTACCTGGCAGGAACTGGTGGTGTTGCTCCACGGGCTTGGCAATCGGAAGCTCGAGGGCGATGGCAGTCGGGTCAAATTCGATAATGGCGACCCGCGAGCAATGATCAACCTGCACAAACCCCATCCCGGCAATGAATTGAAGGCCTATGCCAGGCGCCAGGTGATCGAACATCTGAAAAGCGGAGGACTGATTCGATGAACAACCTGCTACAGCACCGAGGCTATTACGGGTCCATCGAGGCCAGCCCCGAGGACAACTGCCTGTTCGGCAAGCTGCTGTTCATCCGGGCCCTGGTCAATTACGAGGGCGAGACGGTCGCCGAGCTGGCCGGCGCGTTCCGCGCTGCGGTCGATGATTACCTGGCCGACTGTGCTGCAACGGGCGTAGAGCCTGAGATTCCCTGCAAGGGATCTTTCAATGTTCGCGTAGGGCATGAACTGCATATGGCGGCCAGCATCGCGGCTATCCAGCAGAACATCACACTGAACGATCTGACCCGCCGGGCGCTGAGCGAGTACATCGAGCAGCACGCCTGAGAGCTTTCTCCCGTTTCGTCGGGCGCATAACGCGCTAGCGGCTATCTGTCGGGAGGGTTCCGGCGGATAACCAGTTCCAGGTTATGCGCTCTACGGAATCGACAGGCGCCAACGTAACGAGCGCCACCAGCCGGTTAGTGAGCGTTTGTCGTGCTTGGGCTGCAGTAGTTGCGGCACATTGGTGTAGCGGACCCAGAGCGGGTCGTTCCATTCTGTTCGCCAGCTTCACATGCGTCGCTAGACGCAAGCGCGCCCAAATGATCGGGCCGTCAAACCCGGCTGCGGGATTGACCGCAGCGCCGGCCAATCTACCGAGGGCGCCTGGGCAAACAAGGCACCGCCGGCAGCTTGGGACGCCCCGTCACGCGATATGCGAAAACGGAACAGGCACCGGTTCATTGGCGCTGTCATCCGCACTTGCAGGCGCGGATTCTGTCATAAGGTTTATTCAACCTTTCCGCTCATCCTGCCGGTACGAAATCTGTCATCCCTTTCCGTGACGGAAGCAGGCAAGATGGAGCTGATCGTTCAGACAGGATGCCCACCATGAGTCTTTCGACTGGCGACGAGCTCTTCGTCGCCCAGACCGCCGAAGAGGCCGTCGACCAACTGGCCGTGCTGCACGAGCGGGCCACCGGCGCCCTGAACCAGGCGCTCAAGCGCTACCTGAAGGAGCGCGTGGTGCCTGACGCCGAGCAGCGCAGCCTGTTCCGTTACCCGGAGTTGCGGGTGATCTACCTGTGTCAGGGCGAGGTGCCTTCCACCACCCGCGCCTACGCCAAGGTCCAGGTGCCCGGCACCTACGCGGTGACCATCACCCAGCCCAAGGCCTTTCGCAAATACCTGCTGGAGCAGCTGCGTCCGCTGATGGAAGACTTCACCGTGCGGGTGGAGGTCGGCGTCAGCGACCAGAACATTCCTTACCCGTACGTGGTGGAGCAGGGCGACGAACTGGGCGGCTCCGGGGTGACCGCCGCGGAGCTGGCGCGGGTGTTCCCCAGCACGGACCTGTCCGCCACCTCCGATGGCATCGCCGACGGCCTCTACGAGTGGGAGGGCGCCGACCCGATGCCGCTGGCGCTGTTCCACGCCGCGCGTACTGATTTCTCCCTGCGCCGCCTGGTGCACTACACCGGTAGCGACTGGCGCCACGTGCAGCCGTGGATCCTGCTGACCAACTACCACCGCTACGTCGACCAGTTCATCCACCTGGGGCTGGAGCGGCTGCGCGACGATCCGCGTTTCGTGCGCATGGTGTTGCCGGGCAACGTGATCATCGAACGCGGCATGGACGAGGGCGAGGCCAATGCCATAGTCGCAGGTGTCGAATGGCACCGCTTCCAGATGCCGGCCTATCACCTGATCGCCGAGGATGGCGACGGCGTGACCCTGGTGAACATCGGCGTCGGCCCGTCCAACGCGAAGAACATCACTGACCACCTGGCCGTGCTGCGTCCGCATTGCTGGTTGATGGTCGGCCACTGCGGCGGCCTGCGGCAGTCGCAGACCATCGGCGACTACGTGCTGGCCCACGCCTACATGCGCCGCGACGGCATCCTCGACCGGGTGTTGCCGCCGCACATCCCGATCCCGGCGTTGGCCGAGGTGCAGTTGGCGCTGCAGGAAGCTGCCGCCCTGGTGACCGGCGAGCGCGGCGACCAGCTCAAGCGCCGCCTGCGCACCGGCACCGTGCTGACTTACGACGACCGCAACTGGGAGCTGCACTGGGCCCAGGAGCGCCCGCTGATCAACCTTGCGCGGGCCATCGCCGTGGACATGGAGAGCGGCACCATCGCCGCCCAGGGTTACCGCCTGCGGGTGCCCTACGGCACGCTGCTGTGCGTCTCGGACAAGCCGCTGCACAGCGAGATCAAGCTGCCCGGCGCCGCCACGGCCTTCTACCAGCGCGCGGTAAGCCAGCACCTGTCCATCGGCATCGCCGCCGTCGACCTGCTGCGTACCCAGCTCAACTCGCTGCACTCGCGCAAGCTGCGCAGCTTCGACGAGCCGCCGTTCCGCTGATCCCAAAGCGCGGCGGGGCACCGCTTGCCCCGCCGCCAGCCGCAGGAGGTGGCTGCCGATGACCGATCCTCGCAAGACACCGGCGGGCCGAGTGCTCGCCCTGCTGGACCTGACCTCGCTGAACGATGGCGATGACCTGCAAAGCACCGTCGACCTCTGCCGCCGGGCGCTGACGCCCTATGGCGAAGTGGCGGCGGTGTGCGTCTGGCCGAAGCTGGCGCACATCGCGCGGCGCACGCTCAACACCCTGGGCGGACGCGGTGTGAAAGTTGCCAGCGTGTGCAACTTCCCCGCCGGCAGCGCGTCCCTGGCCGACGTGGTGGAGGAGGTGCGCAGGACGCTGGCCGAAGGCGCCGACGAGATCGATCTGGTCTACCCGTGGCGCCGGCTCATGGCGGGCGGCCCCTCCGGTGCGGTGGAGCTGATTCGTGCCTGCAAGACGCTGTGCGGCCCTTATCATCGGCTCAAGGTGATCCTCGAAACCGGCGAGCTCGCCGATCCGGAGCTGATCCGCACGGCCTGCCGCGAGGCCATCGCCGGCGGCGCCGACTTCCTCAAGACCAGCACGGGCAAGGCGGCGGTGAACGCTACGCCGGAATCCGTACGGGTGATGCTCGAATGCATCGGGGAAGCCGGTGGCAAGGTGGGCCTGAAGGTTTCCGGCGGCCTGCGCACCCTGGCCGATGCGCAGCGTTACCGGACGCTGGTGGAGGAACGCTTCGGCGCTGCCTGGATCACCCCGGAGCACCTGCGTTTTGGCGCCTCGTCGCTGCTGGATGATCTGCTGCGCGAGTTGGGTGTGGATGCGCAACCCGTGTCCACTCGCAACTATTGATCGGCGTGCGTTGACGAGTTTCGGGGCGCGCCTAGAATTCTCGCCTCGCGCGCCATTGGGAACCGTGGCGCGGCCCTTCGGTCGGACCTTCGCCGACCCTTTCTGCTGGTGACCCCATGTCCTTCCGCGCCCCCTCGCACCTCACCAATCCTTTGCGCCGATTCGCCCGCCGGCTGGTGGAAGGCGGCACCCCGGAAGTCGCCGCGCCATTGCCGCTGCCGGAAAGCCTGGCCGGCGAGCCCTGGTTCTCGGTGGGCAAGGCGGTGGAAGGTCTCGGTGGCGAGCGCGTCGACGGCTGGTGCCTGGAAGAGTGGCCGGGCCTGGCCCTGCGCGCCCGCTTCAGTGCCTGCTGGCGCGATGCCCAGGGACGGCTGTGGAACGTGCTGCCCGGTGGTGGGGCGATCGCCTTCCTGCCCGATCCGAAACGCCGCTACGAAGGTGTGCCGCTGGCCGAGCAGTTCCACGCCCTGGAACGCGACGAGTTGCTGGAGGACTACCTCTGGCTCTGCCGCGAACTGGCGCGCAACCCGCTCGACGACGAGCAGCGGGAAATCCGCGAGGGCATGCGCCTGCGTCTGGAAAGCTGGCTGGAGTTGGGCGGCCGGGGTGACAAACCGTGTCCGTGCAACAGCGGCAAACGCTATCGCAGCTGTTGCAGCAAGCGGGTGCGCGAGAGCTGAGGCGGCTCTTTGTAGGAGCGAGCTTGCTCGCGAACGAACTTGCCGGCGGCTGCGGCGTTGTGCGGTTCGCGAGCAAGCTCGCTCCTACAATGTCACCCACGGCAGCGGTGCTATGTGCCACTGGTCCCCCGGCTTGGGCGCCCGGAAGCGCTCGGTCGCAACGCCGTGCTGCTCCAGCGCCCGAGCCAGGTCGCTGACCGGCGTGAACTGCCCTTCGTCGCTCAGGCGGAAGGTGCCGAAGTGGATGGCCATGCTGCACTGCGAGTCGAGCTGCTGGTGCGCCTGCACGGCGTCATCCGGGTTCATGTGGTGGTGGCGCATGAACCAGCGCGGCTCGTAGGCGCCGATGGGCAGGGCGGCAAAGCGCATCGGGCCGAAGCGCTGGTGCATCAGCTTGAACTCCTCGCCCAGGCCGGTATCGCCGGGGAACAGCACCGGGCCGTCCGGCGATTCCAGCACGAAGCCCAGCCACAGGGTGCGGTTGGTGTCGCGCCGCGAGCGCGCCGACCAGTGCTGCGCGGGCACGCCGGTGAGCAGCATGCCTTCGGGCAGCGGCAGGCTTTGCCACCAGTTCAGCTCCGACACGTCATTGAAGCCGCAGGCGCGGATCAATTCGCCGTTGCCCAGGCCGGTTACCACCTTTGCCTCCGGGAAGCGCCGCGCCAGTTCGCGCAGGCTGCCGATGTCCAGGTGATCGTAGTGGTTGTGGCTGACCAGGATCAGGTTGATCGGCGGCAGTTCGTCCAGCGCCAGTCCCGGCGGGTGATGGCGGCGCGGACCGATGAAGCTGAACGGGCTGGTGCGTTCGCACCACAACGGGTCGGTGAGAATGTTCAGCCCACGATGCTGGATCAGCAGGGTGGCATGGTTGATGTAGGTGACGCGCAATTCCTCGCCGCTGACCTGGGCCTGTACGTCCGGCCGCGTGGCCGGGCCCGGCTGGTCGATCCAGGGCGTCTGTCGTCCACGCTCGCGCTGCCATTTGAGGAAGGCGCGCAGGCCGTGGTGCGGCTGGCGGTCGAGGTTGTGGAAGCGTTGGCCGTCGAAGTTCGCGGTTTGCGGGCCACGGTAACGGGCGCCGAGGCGGCCGCTGAGATTGCGCAAGGTGATCAGCCAGGTGGGGTGGCTCATGGGCGTGCTCTTGCAGGGAGGGCTCGGCACAACCTAGCATGCCGGGCAATCGCTTCACCCCCATCTCCGGTTACCAGTCTTTTCACCATGCCCCGTCCGCCTCGTCCAGTTTCCCGTCGTTCCGCTCCCCGTCCTGCGCCGCGCCGCGTGGCCAAGGCGCCGCCGGCACAGCCACGGCTGATCCTGCTGAACAAGCCGTTCGACGTGCTGACTCAATTCAACGATAGCGAGGGCCGGGCGACCCTGAAGGATTTCGTCGAGGTACCGGGCGTCTATCCCGCCGGACGGCTGGACCGCGACAGCGAAGGCCTGTTGCTGCTGACCAACGACGGCCGCCTGCAGGCGCGCATTGCCGATCCCAAGCACAAGCTACCGAAGACCTACTGGGTACAGGTGGAAGGGGAGCCGAGCGACGAGCAGCTCGAACAACTGCGCAAGGGCGTGCAACTCAACGACGGCCCGACCTTGCCGGCCGAAGCGCGGCGGCTGGAGGCGCCGCAGCTGTGGGAGCGCAACCCGCCGGTACGGTTCCGCAAGTCGGTGCCCACGGCCTGGCTGGAACTGGTGATCCGCGAGGGCCGCAACCGCCAGGTGCGGCGGATGACGGCGGCCGTTGGCCTGCCAACCCTGCGTCTGGTGCGCGTGCGGATCGGGCCGTGGAGCCTGGACGGCCTGCAGCCGGGGCAGTGGCGGGAAGTCAGCCCCGATCTCTGACGACCGGGGCGGGCGCGGGAGCGGGCGTCAGAAGCCGCCTTCGAGCCCCGCGACGACGACGGACTTGATCAGGAAACCCAGTACACCCAGGCCCAGGGCGAAGAACAGCACCATGGTGCCCATGCGGCCGGCTTTGGACTTCTTCGCCAGATCCCAGACGATGAAGGCCATGAACAGGATCAGGCCGGTGACCAGGCCGTACATCATCCAGTCTTCGAAACTTTCGTTCATTGCTGCTCCTGCCCGGTGCGGAGGTTGTCCGAGGGACGCCGGGGCTGAGGGTGGTGGTGGAGAAGGCGCGCATTATACGCATCTGGTTGTTTGATGATCAGGGGTGTTCAGAAATTGATCAGTTCTTGCTGTGGGAGGGGGGGAACGCCCCGAAAATTCCCGCTGCGGCGCGGCTGGCGGGGAAATTTCCGGTAATGGATTGGTCTTGCGGGACGCGGGGTGCGGTGCTGTGTCGCAGGGGAGGCGGAGGTTGTAGGAGCGAGCTTGCTCGCGAAGGGGCTGGCGCCGGGTTTGCGGCCGAATCGCGGACAGAGTCCGCTTCTACGTAGGCGCCATGCATCGGCATCCACCTGTGGGGTTGGATTCCTTAGCGATGGATTTCGCGGACAAGGTCCGCTCCTACGGGAGCCCAGCTCGCCCTTTGTTCTGGTTTCGCCCTTGAGGATTTCCAGAGAAATATCCGCACACGCCGGAGCGCCCCTTCAGGAGGCCGAGTGGGATCGGAGTTTCAGGGGTTGAGCGGCATGGATGCCGCGAGAGCGTCGTTGGGCCATGGATGGCCCGTCAAGGGGGACGCCTAGTTCGTGCCCCTGAAACTTCGATGGAACGAGGGAAACGGAGCGAAGCGAAGTAACAGCCGAAGGCTGGCCCGAAGGGTGAGCGAAGCGAATCAGTCCCGCGAAGCGGGACCCGGATGATGGGGCAAAGACCTTTGGTTACTTTCTGTGGGGCGGCCATCCGTAGTTTGAGAAAGTGACTCGCCCGAGGGGGCGAAACAAGAAATCCCAGCGCGCGCCGAAGCGGCGCAGAAACGCCGAGCAGGAATCGAGGGCCTCGCGGGCCATGCCTGCGAGCGGAGGTGAGGCAGGCGATAAGGCACCAGCCAGGCTCGGTTCGCGAGCAAGCTCGCTCCTACGAAGAACGTCAACTCTGCGATCAAACCCGCAAGTGATCCAACGGCAACTCGGTACTGGCCAACACATTGCGTAGCACGAAGCTCGATCGCACGCTGGTCACCCCTTCGATGCGGGTCAATGTGCCGAGCAGGAAGTGCTGGTAGCGTTCCATGTCTGGCACCATCACCTTGAGCTGGTAGTCCGCGTCCATCCCGGTCACCAGGCTGCATTCCAGCACTTCCGGGCATTTGCCGATGATCTGCTGGAAGTGCTCGAAGCGCTCCGGGGTGTGGCGGTCCATGCCGATCAGGACGAAGGCGGTGAGGCTCAGGCCGAGCTTCTTGCTGTCGAGCAGGGCGACCTGGCGGACGATGTAGCCGTCGTCTTCCAGCTGTTTGACCCGCCGCGAGCAGGGGGAGGGCGACAGGCCGATGCGTTCGGCGAGCTCCTGGTTGGAGATGCGCGCGTCGCGTTGCAGTTCGGCAAGAATGCGCAGGTCGTAGCGGTCCAGCTTGTCCATGAAAGCCTCGTATATCTATTCAATTGCGCTTGTGGCGTAATTTTTAGCTATTTATTGCTCGGCTAGTGCCTTTATGAGCAATCTTAGCAATCATTTCCCCGCTCTGTCGCCGTAGTATTTCTTCCAGATTCACAGCCCGGACATCACGTCCCCTGCGATCCGCCCAATCAGGCGCTTCGCGGCCCGCCGACCCAACAGGATCGCGCCGGCCACCGGGCTACGCACTGCCCAGAAGGCGGAGCGAGGTGAGCCGGCGCCAACAGCGACGAGCAGGACGAGATTCCGAAAGGGAGGCTGACGAGCCTCCCTTTTTTCTTGCCCGCGATTTCTCTGCCATCTTTACCCTGACTTTACTCAGCGCCTTGCAATACGCGGTCTGTGCCGTGGTCTATGGCATTGTCGCATCACTGTTTTCGGCCGAGGCCGAAGTGAGGGTTCCATGAAGTCGGGCATCTGGCCGTTCGCCGGGGTTGCCATGCTCTCCCTGGCCATTGCTGCCCAGGCGTTGGCAGCCGAGCCGCCGGACCTCTCCGGTCAGTCCCAGGGGCGGCCTGCCGCCGGCCAGGGCAACAATTCCGGAGGCGGGCGCACGCCCATGTCCCATGAGGGACCGGGCCGGCCCATGGGCAATTGGCAGCAGCGGCCGCCGGAGAGCTCCGGCGGGCAATGGCAGGGCCGCCCGCAAGGTAACGGCAACGGCCAGTGGCAGGGCCACCCCCAGTGGAATGGCAACGGCCAGTGGCAGGGGCGTCCCCCCGTCAACAACGGCGGGCATTGGCAGGGTAATCCAGGGGGCGATCATGACTGGCATGGCAACCCACCGGGCAACAACGGTGGGCAATGGTCTGGACGTCCGCCCGTCAATAACGCCAATCCAGGGATTCGCCCGCCGAGCGGAAACGACCAGTGGAAAGGCCGTCCCATCGGCGCTGGCACCACCCAATGGCAGGACGATCATTCCGATCGACCGGGCTGGCAGGGAGGCTCGCGTCCACCGCCCGGTGGCTGGCAGGGGCGCCCGCCGCCGTCCCATGGCAACTGGGGGCCGCATCCCTCGTACTGGCGTCCGGGCTACGTGGTGAACAGCGTGCCGGCGGGGCATTACCGGGTGCCTTATCGCGGGTCCGATTACTTCTTCGGTGACGGCTACTGGTATCGCCCCTATGGTTCGCGCTACGTGGTGGTAACGCCGCCTTATGGAGTGCGGGTGCGCTATCTGCCGTCGTACGCCGAGCAGGTCTGGATCGGCAGCATCGGCTACTTCCTGGTGGCGGGGACCTATTACCTGTGGCAGGCCGGTTCGCAGGAGTACGAGGTGGTGGCGCCGCCGATGGAGCAGCCGCTGGTGGCGCAGTCGTCCTACGACGTGATCGCCTACCCGCTGTATGGCCAGGGGCCGGAACAGCAGAATCGCGACCGCTACGAATGCCACCAGTGGGCCGCCAGCCAGAGCGGCTTCGACCCGGCCTCGGCGACCTACGCGCCGCCGGCCTATGTCGCCGACAACTACCGCCGCGCCCTGGGCGCCTGCCTGAGCGGACGCGGCTACAGCATCAACTGATGGTCTCTTTGCCCACCACTTCCTGCGGGTCGGCGTGCACCAGCACCTCGGCTCGCGGGAATTCCTTGTGGATCGCCAGCACCGCCTCGTCGCACAGCTGATGCGCCTTGGACAGGGTCAGCTCGCCGGGCAGTTCCAGATGCAACTGGACGAACCAGTGGGTGCCGGAAATCCGCGTGCGCAGGTCGTGGGCGCCGAGCACGCCGGGCACTTCGCGCACCAGTTCGAGCATCCGCGTGCTGACGTCCGGCGGCAGCTCCTCGTCCATCAGCACGGCAACGGATTCGCGGGCGATCTGGAAGGAGCTCCAGAGGATGTACAGGGCAATGCCCAGGCCGAAGATCGCGTCCATCTGCTGCCAGCCGAATTGCGCCAGCAGCAGGGCGACCAGGATGCTGCTGTTGAGCAGCAGGTCCGAGCGGTAGTGCAGTGAGTCGGCGCGAATGGCGTTGGAGCCGGTGATCTTCACCACGTACCCCTGCACCGCCAGCAGGGCAGCGGTGAGCGCCAGGGACAGCAGCATCACCGCGATGCCCCAGCCGGCCGATTCCACCGGTTGCGGATGCTGCAGGCGGTCGATGGCCTGGGTGCCGACCAGCACCGCGCTCACCGCGATGAACAGTGCCTGGGCCAGCCCCGAGAGGGACTCGGCCTTGCCGTGGCCGTAGCGGTGATCGTCGTCAGCCGGGCGGATGGCGTAGTGCACCGCCAGCAGGTTGAGGAAGGAGGCTGCACCGTCGAGCAGCGAGTCGGTCAGGCCGGCGAGCAGGCTGACCGAGCCGCTGAACCACCAGGCGATGGCCTTGGCCACCACCAGGGTGATGGCCACGCCGAGCGACGCGAAGGTCGCCAGCCGCAGCAGTTGGGAGTGGCTGGCGTGGGTGATCATGTGTCCATGCGGTTGGGTAGGAAGTAGATGTAATCCAGCAGCGGCGCCTTCTGGCCGATGGCGGTCAGCGCCGCGCTCATCTGGCCTCGGTGGTGGGTGCCGTGGTTGACCAGGTGCTGGACGATGTTGGCCAGGCTCTGGCGGTGCGCCTGGCCGGCCATGTTGCGGTAGTCCAGCGAGCTGCCGAGGGTGGCGTCGGTCTGCTTGTCGAGCCACAGCCGCCAGGCGTCGACGCCCTCCTTGAGGAATACTGCGAGGCCATCGCGGTCAGGGGCCGCCTCGGCATCCAGCCGCTCGAACTGCCAGGGCTCTCGCTGCACACGGGCGAACCAGATGCGATCGACCACCGCCAGATGGTTGAGGGTGCCGTGCAGGCTGTTGAAGAACAGCCCGCGCGGCGCGCGATAGGCCGCCTCGTCCAGAGGCTCGACGGCCTCCAGGATGCGGTCGTAGGCCCACTGGTGGTACGCCAGGAGTTGACGAAGGTGTGAAGCGAGAGCGCCGTGCATATCAGGCCTCCGGGTGCAGACCCAGGCTGGCGAGTTGTTGGAGGCTGCCGCTGCGCTGGATCAGACGCGGGTCGTCCAGGGGCAGGCTGCGGCCGGTTTCACGCTCTAGGATCGCCTTGAGTTTAGCCTTGTCCACGGTGCCGTCTTCACTCACTGCATCCTTGAGCTTTTCCGGCGCGACCGAGTACTTGGCATCGGGCAGGTAGATGGCGCCGGTAGCGAAGTCTACGCCGAAGGCGATCAGGCCCGGGATGATGTAGAACAACAGACCGATGGCGTCGAAGGCGACGATGGCCGGGTCGACACGACCGTCGATCTGGCCGCGGCGATCGGGGTAGAACAGGGTGCCGCAGGCCGTCAGCTGACTGAACAGGGTGGCGCAAAGAACCGCGCAGGACACACGGGTGGCGAGACGCATGGAGAACCTCCGGGAGGATGATGCGAATAACTATATCAACGAGCCCATGGCCATTGCTGGTGGATTCGCACGCTGTGGCGGGCTCGTTGCTTCTAAGACTGCCAAGTCGACCTTGCGGTTCGCCCGGTATAATCGCCGGCCCCCGCGTCAGCCGGGTTACCGCACCGTGAAAGCTTGAATCAGGAGCCGGCATGAACGCCCTTCCCATCGACAGCGTCCTCCCCGAGTTGCGCCAGGCACTGGCCGCGCGCCACGAGGTGGTGCTGGAAGCGCCACCCGGCGCGGGCAAGACCACCCGCGTGCCGCTGGCGCTGCTCGATGAGCCATGGCTGGCCGGGCAGTCGATCCTGATGCTGGAGCCGCGCCGCCTGGCCGCCCGCGCCGCCGCCGAGCGCCTGGCCGCCGAGCTGGGCGAGAAGGTCGGCGAAACCGTTGGCTACCGTATCCGCCTCGACAGCAGGGTCGGCCCGAAGACGCGCATTGAAGTGGTCACCGAAGGCATCCTCGCCCGTCGCCTGCAGGACGACCCGGCGCTGGACGGCGTCGGCCTGGTGATCTTCGACGAATTCCACGAACGCAGCCTCGACGCGGATCTGGCCCTGGCGCTGACCCTCAACGGCCGCGCACTGCTGCGCGACGAGCAGGCGCTGAAGGTGCTGGTGATGTCCGCCACGCTCGAAGGCGAGCGGTTGTCCGCATTGCTCGATGACGCGCCGGTGGTGCGCAGCGAGGGCCGCATGTTCCCGGTGGATATCCGCTGGGGCCGGCCTTGGCAGGCCGGCGAATTCATCGAACCGCGCGTGGTGCAGACGGTACAGCAGGCGCTGGCCGACGAGAGCGGCAGCCTGCTGGTGTTCCTGCCCGGCCAGGCGGAGATTCGCCGGGTGGCCGAGCAACTGGGCGAGGCGCTGGCCGGTCGCCCGGAAATCCTGATCTGTCCCCTGCATGGCGAGCTCGATCTCGACGCCCAGCGCGCCGCCATCGAGCCCGCGCCGGCGGGCAAACGCAAGGTGGTGCTGGCGACCAACATCGCCGAGACCAGCCTGACCATCGACGGTGTGCGCGTCGTGGTGGACGCCGGGCTGGCGCGGGTGCCGCGCTTCGACCCGGGCAGCGGCATGACCCGCCTGGATACCCAGCGCATCTCCCGCGCCTCCGCCACTCAGCGCGCCGGCCGGGCCGGGCGCCTGGAGCCGGGCGCCTGCTACCGGCTGTGGTCCGAAGCCCAGCACGAGCAACTGCCGGCCTATGGCACGGCGGAAATCCTCCAGGCTGATCTCGCCGGACTGGCCCTGCAACTGGCGCGCTGGGGCGTCGCCCCGCAGGAACTGGCCTGGCTCGACCTGCCGCCGGCGGCCGCTTATGCCCAGGCACTCGATCTGCTGGAGCGTTTGGGCGCGCTGGCCTCCCGCGCCGGTGGCGGCAGCCTGACGCCTCACGGCCAGGCCATGGCCGAGGTGCCGGCGCACCCGCGCATCGCCCATCTGCTGCTACGCGGCCATGCGCTGGGGCTGGGCGCGCTGGCCTGCGATCTCGCCGCGCTGCTCAGCGAGCGTGACATCCTGCGTGGCAACGACGCCGACCTGCACCACCGCATCGCCCTGCTGGCCGGCGAGCAGAATGCCCCGCGCGCCAGTCGCGGTGCGGTGCAGCGGGTGCGGCAGCTGTCCCGGCAATTCAAGGGTTACCTGCGCGGCCCGGCCCGCGAGCCGGTGAGCGATCCGGATCATCCCCGTTGGCTCGGCGGCCTGCTGGCCTTCGCTTACCCGGACCGAATCGCCCGCCAGCGTCGCGCCGGTGGTGGCGAATACCGCCTGGCCAACGGCCGTGCCGCGTTGTTCGGCGAGCCGGACGCGCTGATGAAGGAGCCCTGGCTGGTGATCGCCGACCTGGGCAGCCGACAGGGCCAGCGCGAGGAGCGCATCTACCTGGCGGCGGCGTTGGAGCCGGCATTGTTCGAGTCGATCCTGGCCGAGCAGGTCAGCGTCCACGACGAATTGGACTGGGACGAGCGCGAAGGCGTGCTGCGGGCCGAGCGCCAGCGCAAGGTCGGCGAGCTGGTGCTGGCCACGGAAGCCTTGCCCTCGCTCGACGAGGAGGCCCGCAGCCGCGCATTGCTCGGACTGGTGCGGCGCAAGGGCCTGGAGCTGCTGCCGTGGACGCCGGAACTGCGCCAGTGGCAGGCGCGGGTCGCGCTGCTGCGGCGACTGGATATCGAGGGCAAGGGCGAGAGCGAGTGGCCGGACGTCAGCGATGCCGCGCTACTGGACTCGCTGGAGGACTGGCTGCTGCCGTACCTGGGCAAGGTTTCGCGGCTGGCGCACTTCGCCAACCTGGAGCTGGCCGGGATTCTCCACAGCGTGCTGCCCTGGCCGCTGCCACAACGATTGGACGAGCTGGCGCCGCGCACCTTGCAGGTGCCGTCCGGCTCGAATATCCGCCTGGACTACACCGAGTCCCCACCAGTGCTCGCGGTTCGACTGCAGGAGCTGTTCGGCCTGGCCGACACGCCGCGCATCGCCAATGGCCGGGTGGCGGTGAAGCTGCACCTGCTGTCGCCGGCGCAGCGGCCGGTGCAGGTGACCCAGGACCTGGCCAACTTCTGGCGCAGCACCTATGCCGAGGTGAAGAAGGACCTGAAGGGACGCTATCCGAAGCATTACTGGCCGGATGATCCGCTGATCGCCGAGCCGACGGCGAGGGCGAAGCCGCGCAAGGGGTGAGACCGGTGCGCTGGATTGCCCTCATCCCAGCCCTCTCCCAGAGGGAGCTGTCCGTGCCGGCGGATGATGCGGTTCAAGCCGGAGCGTAGGGCGTATAACGTTCGACGTTATACGCCGTTTGACCTTGATATCGGGGCTCTCCGAGTTCAGCCCCGGCACCAGCGACGGGACAAGGTGAATCGGCGTACAACCGCGAACGGTTGTACGCCCTACGGCAACTGCATTTCATATCCCGCTGCCTGCAACTCGTCGTAGGCGTGGTCCAGTTGTTCGCGCAGCCGTTCGGCATCGGGCGCGTGGCGGGAGACGATCAGCTTGGTCGGCACGCTGTACAGGGTGTCGAAGGCCAGCGGCGCCATGTTCAGCTCCCTTCGGGCCTGCTCCACAGGCGCCTGGTAATCGATGAGGTAATCGCCTCGGTCGCGCTCGAGCATCTGCAGCGCCGCCACATGGGTGCTGGTGCGGTGCAGCTCCAGTTTCAGGTGCGGGTCGTCCAGCAGGTCGGTGATCGGCTTCCAGTAGCTGTAGCCGCTGATCAGGATGATTCGGCTGCCGGTCAGGCCCTGCGGCAGTCGAGGCGCGGCGTGTGATGGCAGTCGGTAGAGGTTGAGGTCGACGTGGCCGAGCGTGCGCTCGCACTCAAGCGTACTGCCGACCAGCTCGGGCTTACCGGGGGCGCCGGCCCACAGCTGTACGCTGCCGTCCTGCAGACCGAGGTACAGGCGCGCGCTGGGCAGCGAGCGGAAGTTGGCGCGGTAGCCGGCCTTGAGCAGGATGCGCCGGACCAGGTCGGCGCCGCTGCCGCGGGTACTGCCGTCCGGGGCGGTGTAGGTGTAGGGCGGGAATTCGTAGTAGCCGACGTCCAGCACCGGCAGCGGGCGCGGCAGGCGGTTGGCCAGGGTCGGAAGGCCACTGGCGCTGGCGTGTAGGCAGAACAGCATGGCGATCAGCCAGGCGATACGGCGAAAAAGCATGGCTACCTGCGGTGGGGCTTGTCGTTATTGTGCGCGGCTGGCGCAGCATGCGTCGGTGCCTGCGTGCTGTCCAGCGCCGGCCGGCGCGGGCGTGCGGCAACACTCAGTGCGGCAGCAGGAAGCGCCCATTGAGCGGCAGGTGGTTGGAGATGCGCAGGGTGTCGTTGCGCCGCACGCTGGCGTCGAGGCGGCTCAGGCGGGGGCTGTAGAACAGATAGTCGAGGGTGCGGTCGGGGTTGTGCACGCGCGGGTCGTTGGGGAAGTGGGTGTACCACTGCGCCTGCTCGGCGCCGCTGGATTCCTGCACCGCCGGGATCACCGGGTAGCGCGCCGCCAGCAGGTTCAGCTCGCTGTTGGCGCGGTAGGGCGCGCGCAGCACCTCGGGCAGGTAAGGGTACTGGCCCAGCGGCAGCAGGCCGAGGTCGCCGCCCAGCAGCCAGGGGCTGCCGGTGGTCTGCAGGGCGTTGAGGTGGGCTTCCAGGGCTTCGACCTGGCGCTGCGGGGTGTCGTCGCCGTTGGGACGCTCCAGGCGGGTATTGATCACCGTGAGCTGGCCGCCGCCGCGGATCGGCAGCGTGCTTTGCAGCAACGCGGGTTGCGGGGCGAACAGGCGTAGCAGTGGGATCGACGAACGCTGCGGCAGGGCGATGCGCTCGCCGCCGGCGATCTGGAAGCGGCTGAAGGTCACCAGCTTGCGCCCGGCGCTGCCGAACACGTGAGGGTTGGGATCGAAGCGCGCCTTCCAGTCGAAGGCGGCGGTGGAGCAGGGGTAGAGGTCGGTCAGGCGGTCGCCGATCAGTGCCTGCTGGTCCTGCTTGCCAGTAGCCGCCGCGCCATCGTCGACCTCCTGCAGCAGCACGATGTCCGGCGCTTCCTCGCGAATCACCCGCACCACCTCGTCGAGGCTGTAAGCGATGTCTTCGGCGCTGGGTTTGTCGTCCGGGCCGACGGTGTCGGGCAGGTCGTCCCAGAAGATGTAGCGCTTGCCGGCCAGGTACTGGACGTTCCAGGTCATCACCTTGAGCATCTGCCCTGGTTGCAGCTGCGGCGCCGGTGCGCGGCATTGCGCGGCCACCGCCTCTCGTTCGGCGGGACGCCAGGCCAGCAGCCAGGCGCCGGCGGTAGCGGCGAGTAGCAGGAGGATGAGCAGCAGGAACAGGATGCGGCGTGGCAGCGAGAGGTTCATACAGCCTAGGGACTATCCTTGATGTGCGAGAGGATAGTGTT
This sequence comes from Pseudomonas macauensis, assembly GCF_047902425.1. Lineage (NCBI taxonomy): Bacteria > Pseudomonadati > Pseudomonadota > Gammaproteobacteria > Pseudomonadales > Pseudomonadaceae > Pseudomonas > Pseudomonas macauensis. The sequence continues at coordinate 795,227 of NZ_CP138377.1, forward strand.
TGTGACCGCGCATTTCACCTGCGCGTTTCCTTCGCGAAGCATCCTGCAACCTTGAGGCGTGGCTGCGCCGGGAGGTTCGTTCCATGACCGAGGCGCTGATTGCCCAGCGCGGACCCTATGCGGTGGAGGTCCACGCCGGCGAAGACTATTTCTGGTGCCGCTGCGGCCGTAGCGCCAACCAGCCGTTCTGCGACGGCTCGCACAAGGGCACCGGCCTGTTTCCGCTGAAGTACCACGCACCGCGGGACGAGCTGCTGTTCTTCTGCGGCTGCAAGCACACCCACACGCCGCCGTGCTGCGACGGGACCCACGCATCCCTCTGAGGAGGTCGGCATGCCGCGCAAGCTCTTCACCCATCAGGCCTATCGGCACAAGGTGGTGCTGGTCACCGGCGGCTGCTCGGGGATCGGCCGTGCCCTGGCGTTGCGCTTCGCCCAGGCCGGCTCGCACCTGGTGATCCTCGACCTCGATCAGGCGGCGCTGGACAGCCTGGTCCAGCACCTGCGCGAGCACCACAACATCGAGGCGCTCGGCCTGCGCTGCGACATTGCCGACGCCGAGGCGGTGCGCCGCTGCATAGCGCTGGCCATCGAGCGCTTCGGCGGCATCGACGTGCTGGTGAACAACGCCGGCATCACCCACCGCAGCCAGTTCGCCGACACGGACCTGACGGTGTTCCAGCGGGTCATGGCGGTGAATTTCTATGGCGCGCTGCACTGCACCCAGGCGGCGTTGCCCAGCCTGCTGGCGCGGCGCGGGCAGATCGTCGTGCTCAGCTCGCTGACCGGCTTCGCGCCGCTGCTCTACCGCAGCGCCTACAACGCCAGCAAGCATGCGCTGCACGGGCTGTTCGATACGCTGCGCATGGAGCTCGACGGCACGGGCGTGGCGATCACCCTGGCCTGTCCGGGCTTCACCGCCACCGACCTGCGCAAGAACGCGCTGGTGGGCGACGGCTCGGTGATCCGCCAGCCGGCGGTGGTACTGGGCGCCGAAGTAGCCTCGCCGCGCGACGTGGCCGAGGCCATCTACCAGGGTGCGCTGCGCCGCAAGCGGCTGCTGGTGCTGTCCAACGTCAACTGGCGGGCGCGGGTGCTGGCCAGGTTCTTCCCGCGGCTGTTCGAGAAGCTGCTGGTGCCGAAGATGTCGGGGCTCAAGCCGGGGCATTGATCCCCGACCGGGTACGAACCCTTGTAGGAGCGAGCTTGCTCGCGAAGCTTTTGGAGCGCCAGTTGGCGCTCTTCGCGAGCAAGCTCGCTCCTACAGGTAGAGCCGCTCAATGCGAGTGCGAGTCGAATCCGCCGCCCGCCAGCGCCATGTCCCAGAACGAGGCTTCGACCTTGTGCCCGTCCAGATCGCGGATGAAGCAGCCGTAGTAGGGATCGCCATAGAGCGGACGCGGGCCGGGGGCGCCTTCGTCGGTGGCGCCGGCGGCTATCGCCGCGCGGTAGAAGGCGTCCACTTCTTCGCGGGAGTTGGCCAGGAAGCCGACGTGGGTGCCGTTGCCGACGCTGGCGGGTTGCCCGTCGATCGGTGTCTGCACCCAGAACTCCGGGAACACGCGGCCGTAGGCCACGGCGCCGGGGTGTTCCATGATCTGCTGGCAGCCCAGGCTGGGCAGCACCGCGTCGTAGAACGCCTTGGCGCGGGCGTAGTCATTGGTGCCAATGGAAATGTGCGAAATGCAACTGGGCGGGTAGCTCGGTTGGTCGCTCACGGGAGTCTCCGGTCGAAGGCAGAAGACTCCAGCGTAGAAGGCGACCAGTGCGGTCGCCGTGCAATGTGTTGCCGATTGCTGCGGGCCTCAGGCCTCGCGCCCCTCGTTTTCCTCGCGCCCGGGGCCGAGGATGAAGATGCGGTAGGCCGCCACCGTCACCAGCAACTGGAAGAAACCGCTGAGCGAGTGCAGCAGCACGCCCAGGCCGGGCGAGTCCTGGGCGACCTGGCTGATCCAGCCCTCCGCCATCCAGACCGGCGCGAGGATCACCAGGGTGGTGGTGAGCAGCAGGAAGAAGTGCCCGGTGGTCAGGCGGAAACTCTCGCGCATGGCGTCGATGGGCGAGTTGCCGCGCTGCACCAGGAGGAATTCGGAAAAGGTCATCTTGACCATGAAGAACAGCCCCGGCAGCACGTAGAGGGCAAGGCCCACCAGGATCAGCAGCGAGCTCAGCGCCGAGAGCAGGGCGAACGCCGGCCACAACCGCAACGCCGCATTCCATAGCTCGCGGACTCCTCGCTCGCGCCCTTCGCCGGCATCGATCATGAAGAGGATCAGGCTGGCCGTGTACAGCGGATAGAACACCAGCCCGGCGGCCATGCCCCAGGGTGCGAAGTTCTGTGAGTCGACGTTGACGTCGATCTGCTGCTGGACCAGCGTTTCCACGATGATCCACGGCAGGCACAGCGGTAGCAGCTTGCCGATGTGACGGGAGAAGAAGAACCAGGTGTCGCGCAGGACTGAGATGGGATTCATCGGCATGGGAGACGGATCGACGGGCCTCGACTCTAACTTAAGCAAACCTTCAGTTGAAGGTAGGACATTTCCGTCACCGGAACTTGTTTTTTGCCGTCCCGATCCAATCTTCTGTTCAACACCCCGCTCACTCGAGGCCCGCCATGAATTCCGAAGAGCAATCCCTGATCGATGGTCTGTTCGCCCGCCTGCGCGACGCCGAGGCGCAGACCGCGCCGCGCGACGCCCAGGCCGAGGCGCAGATCAACCGGCATCTGGTGCAGCAGCCGGCGGCGCCTTATTACATGGCCCAGGCGATGCTGATCCAGGAAGCGGCGATCAAGCGCCTGGACCAGCGCGTCAAGGAGCTGGAAGCCGAGGCGAAGGACAGCCGTCCGAGCAGCGGCGGCTTTCTCGCCGGCCTGTTCGGCGGTGGCCAGAGCCAGGAGCCGCGCCCGGCGCAAACCCAGCAGCGCCCCGACGGCTGGGGGCAGACGCGTTTCTCCCAGCCCGGCGGTAATGCGAGCTACGCCAGCAACCCCAACGACTTCCGTCCGGCACAGCCTGCCCAGGCCGCTCACCAGGGCGGCGGTTTCCTGCGCGGCGCGCTGCAGACCGCGGCTGGCGTGGCCGGCGGCGTGATGGTGGCGGACCTGCTGACCAGCATGTTCCACCACAACCAGCCGCAGGAAATCGTCGAGGTGATCCAGGAGCAGGCGCCGGTGCAGCCGGAGCCGTCGAATTTCGATGACTCGCTGGGCGAAGGCGATCGCTACGCGGACAACGGCGACAACTACAACGATGGCGACGACACCAGCTTCTTCGACGACGACGGCGACATGTTCAGCTGATCGGGACTGAACTGTCCCGCCCGCCGGGACTGGCGGGGGCCGCGCACTGTGCCGATAATGCGCCCCCGCTGTTCGTGTCCCGGAGTCACCGTTGAAGACCATCGCCCTGTTCGCCGACGTGCAGAACCTCTACTACACCGTGCGTCAGGCCTACGGCTGCCACTTCAACTATGCCGCGCTGTGGGCCGAGCTGAGCGCCCAGGGCACCATTGTCCAGGCCTACGCCTACGCCATCGACCGGGGCGACGCGCGCCAGCAGCAGTTCCAGCAGATCCTGCGCAAGCTCGGCTTCACCGTGAAGCTCAAGCCCTACATCCAGCGCGCCGATGGCTCGGCCAAGGGCGACTGGGACGTCGGCATCACCATCGACATCCTGGATGCCGCGCCGAACGTGGACGAGATCGTCCTGGCCTCCGGCGACGGTGATTTCGACCTGCTGCTCGACCGCGTCCGTGCCGGCGGCACCGACGCCACCGCCTATGGCGTGCCGGGCCTCACCGCCCAGGCGCTGATCCGCGCGGCCAGCCGCTACGTGCCCATCGAAGGCGCGCTGCTGCTGCGTTCCTGACCCTTGCGACTACAATGCCGCCCATTCCGATTCGTTTCTGCGAGCGCTCCATGACCTTCGCCACCCTCGGCCTGATCGATCCTCTCCTGCGCGCCCTCGACGGGCTCGGCTACCAGAACCCGACGGCGGTGCAGGCCCAGGCCATCCCGGCCGTGCTCAAGGGGCGCGACCTGCTGGCCGCCGCCCAGACCGGCACCGGCAAGACCGCCGGCTTCGCCCTGCCGCTGCTGCAGAAGCTGTTGCAGGAAGGCCCGCAGGTGGCGGCCAACTCCATTCGCGCGCTGGTGCTGGTGCCGACCCGCGAGCTGGCGGAGCAGGTGCACGAGAGCTTCCGCGCCTACGGCCAGCACGTGCCGCTGCGCACCGCCGTGGCCTACGGCGGGGTCAGCATCAACCCGCAGATGATGAAGCTGCGCAAGGGCGTCGACGTGCTGGTGGCGACTCCCGGCCGCCTGCTCGACCTCTATCGGCAGAACGCCCTGAAGTTCACCCAGCTCCAGGCCCTGGTGCTGGACGAAGCCGACCGCATGCTCGACCTGGGCTTCGCCCGCGAGTTGGATGAAGTCTTCGCCGCGCTGCCCAAGCGCCGGCAGACGCTGCTGTTCTCCGCGACCTTCTCCGACGCCATCCGCCAGATGGCGCGCAATCTGCTGCGCGACCCGCTGACCATCGACGTGGCGCCGCGCAACACGGCGGCCAGGACGGTGAAGCAGCATCTGGTCACGGTGGACAAGAAGCGCAAGGCTGAACTCTTCCTGCACCTGCTGCGCGAGCAGGGTTGGCGCCAGGCGCTGGTGTTCGCCAAGACCCGCAAGGGGGTCGACGAACTGGTCGGCCTGTTGCAGCAGGAGGGCATACGCGCCGACTCGATCCACGGCGACAAGCCGCAGCCGGCGCGCCTGCGCGCCCTGGCGCGGTTCAAGGCCGGCGAGGTGGACTTCCTGATCGCCACCGACGTCGCCGCCCGCGGCCTGGACATCGAGGAGATGCCGCTGGTGGTCAACTTCGACCTGCCCATCGTCCCCGAGGACTACGTGCACCGCATCGGCCGTACTGGCCGCGCCGGCGCCACGGGGCAGGCGATCTCGCTGGTCTGTGCTGACGAAGTACAGCAACTGGCGGCCATCGAGACGCTGATCGGCCAGACCCTTCAGCGCCGCGGCGAGGACGGCTTCGAGCCCGACCACCGGGTGCCGGTCACCGCGCCGGGCGGCCAGGTGCTGAAGAAGCCGAAGAAGCCCAAGCAACCCAAGGTGCCGGACGGCAAGCAGGGCAAGGTGCACCTGGGCTCGCTGCTGGATGACAAGCCGCAGGTCAAGGCGGTGCGCAAGGCGCCGGGGTTCGGGCTCGGTGGCAAACCGGCAGGCGGCAAGCCCGCCGGTGGCAAGTCGTCTTCTGGCAAGCCGGGTGGCGGCAAGGGCGGTCGCCGCCCGTGAGCCGATAAGGCGCGCGCCTGCTCCATTGCGGTGCGAAGCAGGGGGCTGAGTCCGGGAAATTCGTGGCGTTCGGCGGTGTGGCGCAAAAGCTGCATTTCCGTGTGGAATCCCGAACGCCTATAGTGTGCCCATCGCGCACACAACAAGAACGACAGCCCATGCGCCACAAGGAACTCAAAGCCTGGACCGGCGGAGTCGCCCACCTGCTCCCGCTGGCCCCCGGTCGCCCGCGTCTGCTCGGCCTCAGCCAGTGGCTGCAACAGGTCTGCGCGGTGGATAACTTCGTGCTCTTCGTCTACGAAGGCAACCACCGGCCGCTGGACCTGTTCGATACCTTCCCGGCCGATGTCCGCCACGTCTATGTCGAGGATTACCAGGTCGGCCCCTACCTGCTCGATCCCTTCTACCTCGCCTGCACGCGCAACCAGGCACCGGGGCTATGGCGTCTGCGCCAGTTCGCACCGGACCACTTCTACCTGGGCGAGTACTACCAGACCTACTACCAGCAGACCGGCCTGACCGAGGAGATCGCCTTCTTCGTCGATCTGGCCGACGGCGCCACGGCGGTGCTCTCGCTGATGCGCAAGACCTCCAGCCCCGCCTACAGCCGCGACGAGATGCAGTTGCTGGAGTGCGCGCGCCCGGTGGTCGAGCAGGTGGTGCGCGAGGCCTGGGAGCTGCGGCGTGCGCAACCGCGCCCGGCGCAGGACCTGGACTACCAGATCCGTGAGGCCTTCGACCAGTTCGGCGCCCAGGTGCTCACCGCCCGCGAGCAGGAAATCGTCCAGCTGCTGCTGCGCGGCCACTCCAGCGCCTCGGTGGCCGAGCAACTGGACATCAGCCCCGGCACGGTGAAGATCCACCGCAAGAACATCTACGCCAAGCTCGGCATTGGCAGCCAGTCCGAGTTGCTCGGGCTGTTCATCCGCGAGCTGGCGGGGCGGGATGGGGCGGGCGGGATGCGCGCGGTCGGCTGACCGTGGGGTGAATAACCGTTCGCGGTTATCCGCCGTTGCCTCTGGTTGCGTTGCTCGTGGCGGGCCAGCGCCCGAACTGCCGACGGCTCTCTTTTGTAGGAGCGAGCTTGCTCGAGAACCGCTCAACACTGGAGCGGCCGGGGATTCCGTTCGCGAGCAAGCTCGCTCCTACAGGGATATCCCGTGCCGTTGTCACAGCTCGCTCTGTCCGGAGAGGGGCGTTTGATCCGCCCTGTGGGCGCCAATCCCGCCATCTATCCCCCGAGGGATATATACACCCCGAAAGCCCCATTGCTAGCGTGACCACCAACAAGAACAAAGTGGGAGCGCGGTGATGGAGAGCGGTCAGGACTTCGATATCGAATTCCGTAACGTGGTCAAGCGCTACGGCAGTGTGCCGGCGGTGAACGGCCTGAGCTTCAAGGTGAAGCGCGGCGCCTTCCATTCTTTCCTCGGCAGCTCCGGCTGCGGCAAGACCACCACCCTGCGGATGATCGCCGGCTTCGAGCAGCCCAGCGAAGGCGAGGTGCTGCTGGCCGGCAAGGCGGTGGCAGGCGTCCCGGCGCACCAGCGCCCGGTGAACATGGTGTTCCAGCACTACGCGCTGTTCCCGCACCTGACGGTAGCCGAGAACATCGCCTACGGCCTGCGCTATCGCACGCCGCGCCCGGACCGCGCGCAGCAGCGCCGCATGGCCGACGAGGCGCTGGAGATGGTGCGCCTGTCCGGCTTCGGTACGCGCAAGCCGCACGAGCTTTCCGGCGGCCAGCAGCAGCGCGTGGCGCTGGCTCGCGCGCTGGTGAACAAGCCCACCGTACTGCTGCTCGATGAGCCCTTGGCTGCGCTCGATCGCAAGTTGCGCAAGGAGATGCAGTCGGAGCTGCTGCGCTTGCAGCGCGAGGTCGGCATCACCTTCGTGCTGGTTACCCACGACCAGGAAGAGGCGCTGTCGATGAGCGACAGCATCAGCATCATGAAGGACGGCCTGATCATCCAGACCGCCACCCCCGAAGCGCTCTACGAAACCCCGGCGAGCCGCTACGTGGCCGACTTCATCGGCGAATCCAATCTGTTCTCCGGCACCGTGCGCCGCTTCGACGGCGAGCGTGTGGTGCTGAGCACCTCGGCTGGCCTGGAGTTGAGCAGCCCGCCGACACCCACCGGCCCCTCGCTGGCGCCCCAGGCCGAGGGCTGCATCGCGGTGCGCCCCGAACTGGTCGGCATCGCCGCCGCCGATTCGGACCTGCCGCGCGAGGTGCGCCTGAAGGGCCGTGTCGAGGACCGCATCTACCTGGGCAACCTCACCGAATACCGCGTGCGCACCGACGCCTTCGGCATCGTCTGCGTGCGCGTGCCGCGCCAGGCCGGTGGTGCTGGCGATGGCTTCGAACATGGCGCGCCGGTGCAGGTCGGCTGGAACCAGGCCAGCGGCCTGGCCATGGCCCTGTGAGTTCAACGATCCAATCCTAACGACAAAAAATCAGCAGACAGGCGGGGAGTGACGATGGACAAGAAAAGCTTCATCAAGACGATGCGCAGCTGGGAGAACGGCTCCATCACGCGGCGCGAGTTCCTTGGCAAGACCGGCCTCGGGCTGGCGATGGCGGTGGTCGCCGCCAACACCCCCGGTCTGCTGACCGGCAAGGCCTATGCCGGCGAGAGCACCGCCATTGGCGACCGTCTGGCCCTGGCCACCTGGCCGAACTACCACAGCCAGGAAAACTTCGACGCCTTCGCCAAGGCCACCGGCGCGCGGGTGCAGATGAACGTGTTCGGCTCCAACGAGGAGATGCTCGCCAAGCTGCAGGCCGGCGGCAGCGGCTGGGACGTCTTCGTGCCGACCAACTACACCATCAGCACCTACGTGAAGCTCGGGCTGATCGAACCGCTGGACCTCTCGCGCATCCCCAACTTCGACCCCAAGGCCTTCCAGGAGCGCTTCATGGCCCAGGGCACGGTGGACGGCAAGGTCTACGCGGTGCCGAAGAACTGGGGCACCACCGGCATCGTCTATGACGCCAGCAAGGTCAAGGGCAATCCGGATTCCTGGAAGCAGTTCTGGGACCTGACGCTGACCAGCGCCTCCGGCCGCACCATCGTCCACGACTACCAGCTCACCGCCATCGGCAACGCACTCAAGTACTACGGCTACAGCTTCAACTCGCTCGACCCGAAGGAGCTGGCCGAGGCCGAGAAGCTGCTGATCCAGGCCAAGCCGCACCTGTTCGCGATCAACTCCGACATCCAGCCTTCGCTGCGTAATGGCGACGCCTGGATGGCCATGGCCTGGACCGGCGACGCCTCCCAACTGCACCGCGACAACCCGGACATGACCTTCGTGCTGGGCAAGGAAGGCGGCGAGATCTGGAGCGACTTCTTCGCCATTCCCAAGGGCGCCGAGCACAAGGACGCCGCCTACGCGTTCATCAACTACCTGCTCGACCCGCAGCACAACAAGCTGGAGGTGCTCGCCCACGGCTACCCGAGCGGGGACAAGCGCGTCGATGCGCTGCTCTCCCAGTCGATGCTCGACGACCCGATCATGTACCCGGCGGCCGAGCGTCTGGCGCCGCTGGAATTCGGCGCTGCGGCGACTCTCACCAGCCCGGCGCGCGCCGAACTGATGGCGCGGTTCAAGGCCGCCTGACGGGGTCTTCATGTAGGAGCGAGCTTGCGCGCGAACCCGCCCAGCTCCCGAGCTGCCGGGAAACTCATTCGCGAGCAAGCTCGCTCCTACAGGAGAGGGCTCCGAGCAACTCCTATGCGTAGGGAATCGAACATGAACATCGCTGTCAGCGCTCCGTTGCCGCAGACCCGGGCGGCCCCCACGGTCTCGCGCGCGAAAAGCCTCGGCCGTCGCGTCACCTTGCTGCTGCTCTTGCCGTCCACACTATGGTTCCTGCTGCTTCTGCTGATGCCGCTGGTGATCATCCTGGTCTTCAGCTTCGGCGAACGCAGCGCCGTGGGCGGCTACGGTGGCGGGCTGACGCTGGAGAACTACCTGAACCTCGGTTCCCGTGCCCAGGCCTTCTGGAACACCCTGACCCTGGCGCCGCTGGGCACCCTGGCCTGTCTGCTTGCGGCCTATCCACTGGCCTACTTCCTCGCGGTGAAGGTGCGGCGCAACAAGTCGCTGCTGCTCACGCTGGTGATCGTGCCGTTCTGGACCAGCTTCCTGATCCGCACCTACGCCTGGATCTTCATCCTCAGCGGCCGGGGCATCCCGGCGCTGCTGGAGAGCTTCGGCATCGCCGACGTGCGCCTGATCAACACGCCCTACGCGGTGCTGATCGGTATCGTCTACGGCTACCTGCCGCTGATGGTGTTCCCCATCTACGTGACCCTGGAGAAGCTCGACAAGCGCCTGCTGGAGGCCTCCGGCGACCTCGGCGCGAGCGCCTTCGAGACCTTCCGCCGGGTCACCCTGCCGCTGTCCGCGCCGGGGGTGATCACCGGGGTGATGCTGGTGTTCATCCTGCTCATGGGCGAGTTTCTGATCCCGGCGATCCTCGGCGGCGGCAAGGTGTTCTTCGTCGGTAACGCCCTGGTCGACCTGTTCCTGCAATCGCGCAACTGGCCCTTCGGCAGCGCGGTGGCGATGACCCTGGTGGCGATGATGCTGGTGATCATCGGCGTCTACCTGAAACTCGTGGCCCGCTTCGGCGGCTCGCGCAACGACGGGGTGCTCTGACATGTGGCTGCGCAGTTACTCCACCTCGGTCTACCTGTTCCTCTATGCGCCCATCGCGCTGATCATGCTCTTCGCCTTCAACGCAGGGCGCAGCGGCCTGAGCTTCCAGTGCTGCTCGGTGCAGTGGTTCGGCCGCGCCTTCGGCAACCCGTTCATCATGGAGGCCCTGGGCAACAGCGCCATGATCGCCACCTGCTCGGCGCTGATCGCCACGCTGTTCGGCACTCTCGCGGTGTTCGGCCTGCAGCGGGTCGGCAAGCGTGTGCGCCTGCTGTTCGACGCGCTGACCTACTGCGCGATCATCGTGCCGGGCATCGTCATTGGCATCGCCACGCTGATCGCCTTCATTACCCTGTTCGACGTGATCAACCCGCTGTTGGCGCTGCTGGACATCGGCCTGCCGAAACTCAACATGGGCTTCGGCACCGTGGTGGCGGCGCACTCGCTGTTCACCATGGCGCTGGTGATGGTGATCGTTCGCACCCGCGTCGAAGCGATGGACAAGTCGCTGCTGGAAGCCTCCGCCGACCTCTACGCGCCGCCGCTGGACACCTTCTGGCGGGTGACCCTGCCGCAGATCGCCCCGGCCATCCTCGCCGGCTTCCTGCTGGCGTTCACCTTCAGTTTCGACGATTTCATCATCGCCTTCTTCGTCGCCGGCTCGGAAACCACGCTGCCGATCTACATCTTCTCGTCGATCCGCCGGGGCATCACGCCGGAGATCAACGCCATCTCCACGGTGATCATCTGCGCCTCCCTGGCGCTGCTGTTCACCTCCCGCTACCTGCAGAACCGCCGCACCGGCGTTCAGGCCGCCTGAGGGCCGACTTCAAGGAGACTCGAGGATGCGCGACCAGCTCTACATCAACGGGCAATGGGTCAGGCCGGACCTGGGCGGCGGCTTCACCAGCTTCGACCCCGCCACCGGGCAGCCCCTGCAGGAAGTGCCGGCGGCGACCGAGGAAGACATCGACCACGCGGTACGTGCGGCCCGTACGGCGTTCAATCGCGGCTGGGGCCAGAGCCGTGGCGCCGAACGCGCCGAGTGGCTGGAAGCGCTCGCCGCTGAACTGGAACGCAACCAGGAGTCACTGGCCGAACTGGAGGTGCGCGACAACGGCAAGCCGCTGCCCGAGGCGCAATGGGACGTGGCCGACGCCATCGGCTGCTTCCGCTACTACGCGGAGCTGGCGCGGGAACTGGACGAGCGCCAGGACCAGGTGCTGGCGCTGCCCGACGAGCGCTTCCGCTGCCGCATCCGCCAGGAGCCGGTGGGTGTGGCCGGGCAGATCATTCCCTGGAACTACCCGCTGTTGATGGCTTCGTGGAAGGTCGCCCCGGCCCTGGCTGCCGGCGCCACCTGCGTGCTCAAACCCTCCGAGCTGACGCCGCTTAGCGCACTGGAGCTGGCCGCTGCGGCGGACGCCGTGGGGCTGCCGGCGGGCGTGCTCAACGTGCTGCCCGGCCTTGGCGCAGAGGCCGGCGGGCCGCTGAGCCAGCATCCGGGCGTGGACAAGCTGGCCTTCACCGGCAGCGTGCCGACCGGCTCGCGGATCATGTCGGCGGCGGCCCAGGACATCAAGAACGTCAGCCTGGAGCTGGGTGGCAAGTCAGCCTTCATCGTCTTCGACGACAGCGATGTCGAGGCGGCGGTGGAGTGGATTCTGTTCGGCATCTTCTGGAACCAGGGCCAGGTGTGCAGCGCCACCTCGCGCCTGCTGGTGCAGGAGGGCATCGCGCCGCGCCTGATCGAGCGCCTGGTGGAAGCGACCCGCGCGATTACCATCGGCAATGGCCTGGAGCCGGGCGTGCTGCTCGGCCCGCTGGTCAGCCAGGGGCAGCATGAGAAGGTGCTGGGGTTCGTCGAGAAGGGCAGCGTCGGTGGCGCCCGGTTGCTCACCGGCGGCAAGCGCCCGACGGGGCTGGACCAGGGCTGGTTCATCGAGCCTGCGATCTTCGACGAGCCGACCGAGGGCGCGCTGATCTGGCGCGAGGAAATCTTCGGCCCGGTGCTCTGCGTGAAGCGCTTCAAGACCGAAGCCGATGCCCTGCGCCTGGCCAACGACAGCCGCTTCGGCCTGGCCGGTGCGGTGATGTCGGGCGACCCGCAGCGCGCTGCGCGGGTGGCTGATGGGCTGCGCGCGGGGATCGTCTGGGTCAACTGCTCGCAGCCTACCTTCACCCAGGCGCCGTGGGGCGGCATGAAACAGAGCGGCATCGGCCGCGAGCTGGGCGTGTGGGGACTGGAGAATTACCTGGAGGTGAAGCAGGTGACCGAGTACGTCTCGGAGCAGCCGTGGGGGTGGTACTTGAAGTAGGCGAGAGCGTAGGGCGAATAACGCCTAAGGCGTTATCCGCCACGGTGTTCGGTGTGTCTGCGCCGCTTCGGCGTACTCGGATGTTTCTTGTTTCGCCCCCTCGGGCGAGTCACTTGTCCAAGCGCCGAAAAGTAACCAAAAGGCTTGCCCCTCCATCCGGTTTTTCGCTTGGGGCGAAAAATACCCTCGTCGAATCGAAGTTTCAGAGGCACGCTGCGAAGGGCCATTCCTGGCCCATCGCAGCTCTCGCGACATCCATGTCGCTCAACCCCTGAAACTTCAATTCAACGAGGCCTCCTGAAAGGGGCCGGCCGGAGTGATCGGATATTTCTCTGGAAGTCTTTAAGAGCGAGAGCCAGGGCGGAAGGTGCGCTCCCGTAGGAGAGACGGGGGCGCCTAGGCGTCCCCTCGATCCTACGAAGAGCCTTCCAGGCACTATGCCCAGGCAGGGCTCACAGCGGCCGCTGCATGTAGCGGTGGCTGGAGACGCCGGGCAGCGTCGAGGTACGCTCGACCTGCACGTTGAAGCCGAGGCGCTCGTAGAGTGCCTGGGCCCTGGGATTGGCCACCGAGACATCCAGCGCCGCCATCGGCAGGCCGAGGTGGCGGCCTTGCTGCAGGAAATGGTCGATCAACTGGCTGCCCAGCCCTTCGCCGCGTAGGTCCGGGGTGACGCCCAGGTGCGCCAGGTACAGCGTGCGCCGGGGCGGCGGGCAGATGATCCGTTCCAGTTGCAGGCCGCGGACTATCACCCGCGGCGAGGCGAGCCCGAAGTAGCCGAGGATCTGCCGGGTCGCCGCGAGCATGTAGCCCAGGTTCACTTCGCCGCCGAACACCGTTCCCGCCGCCACCACCTCACCGTCCCGCTCACCGACCCAGTGCTGGCGCCAGCCGAACTGGCCACCGCCCTGGAGAAAGGCGTAGCGCAGGAAGTCCTGAGCGCTGTTGCGACCGGGGCGAGCGAAGGCGTAGTCGAAGGCGTCGGGGCCGGAGCTGTAGATCAGTGGGATGGCGGCGTCGACGTCGGCAGGGCAGGCACGGCGGAAGGTCAGTGGCATGCAGGCGACTCCTGGGTGGGAGTCTGCAATCTAGCACCATAGTTCCAGTTGTGCCGTGCTCAGTTTTCCCGCTGCAACCAGCGCAGGGCGCCGAGCCCGGCGGCGCGGCCACTGGCGAAGCAGGCAGTGAGCAGGTAGCCGCCGGTGGGCGCTTCCCAGTCGAGCATCTCGCCGGCACAGAACACGCCCGGCAGTGCCTTGAGCATCAGGTTTTCGTCCAGTGCCTCGAAGGTCACCCCACCGGCGCTGCTGATGGCCTCGTCCAGCGGACGGGTGCGAACCACGGTCAGCGGCAGGGCCTTGATCAGTGTGGCCAGGCGTTGCGGGTCGGCGTAGTCGGCGGCTGTGGACAACTCCCGCAGCAGCCCGGCGCGCACGCCGTCCAGACCGAGGCGGCCACGCAGGTGGTTGGCCATGGACTTGGAGCCGCGCGGCTGCGCTACGGCCTTCGCCACCTGCTCCTGGTTGCGGTTGGGCAGCAGATCGAGATGCACCGTGGCGCGGCCGTGCTGTTCGATGCGCTCGCGGATCGCGGCGGACAGTGCATAGACCAGGCTGCCTTCGACGCCGCCGGCGGTGACCACGAATTCGCCCTGGCGGGGTTCGCTGCCGGCGATGGACATGGCTACCGGTTTGACCGGCGCGCCGGCGAACTTGTCGCGGAAGAACTCGCTCCAGCCCTCTACCTCGAAACCGCAGTTGGCTGGACGCAGCGGCGAGATATCCACAGCGCGCTCGACCAGCAGTGGTACCCAGGCGCCGTCAGAGCCCAGGCGCTGCCAGCTGCCGCCGCCCAGGGCGAGCACGACGACGTCGGCGCTGACACTTCGCTGACCTTCCGGGCTGTCGACCAGCAGGGCGCCCTCGGCAGCCCAGCCCAGCCAGCGGTGGCGGGTGTGGATAACCACGCCGGCGTCGCGCAGGCGCTTGAGCCAGGCGCGCAGCAGCGGCGCGGCTTTCATGTCGGTGGGGAAGACGCGGCCCGAGGTGCCGACGAAGGTGTCGATGCCCAGGCCGTGAATCCACGCGCACAGCGCCTGGTTGTCGAAGGCATCGATCAGCGGCGCGAGAATTTGCGCGCGTTTCCCGTAGCGCGAGAGGAAAGGCTCGCGCGCCTCCGAATGGGTGATGTTCATGCCGCCCACGCCGGCCAGCAGGAACTTGCGCCCGACCGACGGCATGGCATCGAACAGCTCGACCTTCACGCCGGCGCCGGCCAGGATTTCGGCGGCCATGAGGCCGGCGGGGCCTCCGCCGATGATGGCAGCGGTGCGGGGAGCGGGGGCTGGGGTGTGGGTCATGCGGTGGCCAGGCGGGAAGGTGCGATCGGGGCGCAATTCTAGCGCAGCGGCCTCGTCCGGCGGCTGAACATTTTCCAGCCAGTGCCGCGGAACGCCGGGCGCATCGGCGCTGCACGCGCTTTCCCGCAGCTTATCCACAGGCTGCTCCACAGTTGCCGTGGACAACCGCGGGCGTGCGGAGGGGGGCGGATCATCCACGGAAGCGGATCGCTCTGCCGTTCCGTGGTTCTCAGTTGGAGGTGATTACGAGAATTCCTACAAGGGATCGGGAGGGCGCCTAGTTCTGGCGCTTTTGTGAATCCATCAGCATGCCGGCCTGTTGCAAAAACGGTCCTGTCTGTCGATGAAAGTGCGTGATTATCTCCGTTCCCATGAAGCTCACCTGTGGAGTGAAGGCAACGATACCCGAGTGCGCGTCAATGGCGTCGATATCGTCATTCGACGGCTGCCCAGCGATGAGATTCGCGGCCTGTTGAACGAAGCCGTGGCGCACATGCTGGTGCGCCTGGAAAAGAACATCCGGCCATCGAAGCTGAAGTTCGAGCAGAAGCTGCTCGAACGTATCTCGCTGCAGGTGGCGTTGCACAACCTCTATGTGTTCACCAACTGGAGCCGCTTCCTGCCGCGTTATCTGGATTACTCCGGCCCGCTGCGGGCTCAGGAGCTGCTCAAGCACCATGTGCCGGAACAGGTGCTGGGCGTCTGCGAGAAGGTCTTTGGCGCGGATGCCCGGCAGCGTGCGGCGGTCCTGCTGGGGTTTTCCGAGCAGGAGCTGACGCGCTGGGAGCAGCAACGCCTGCCTTCGCGCATGTGCACCAACAACTCGCGCTACCGCGTGAGCTGAAACTCCCTCGCCACCCGGCTGGCGCTGTGGTGCAGGATGCCATGGCGCCGCGCCAGGGCCTGGCGGTCCTTGTCGTAGCCGCCGCCGATCACGCCGACCACCGGGATGTCGCTGGAAAGACAGCGGCGGATGACATGCTCGTCACGCGCGGCCAGCCCGGCATCGGTGAGTTGCAGGTAGCCCAGGGCGTCGTCCTTGTGCACGTCCACGCCGGCGTCGTAGAGCACGATGTCCGGCTGGTACAGCGGCAGCAGGTAGTCCAGCGCCTCCTCGACCACCTTCAGGTACTGGGCGTCGCCCAGGTGCAGCGGCAGGGGAATGTCCCAGTCGCTCTGCGCCTTGCGCGCGGGGAAGTTCTTCTCGCAATGCAGTGACACCGTCACCGCATCCGGCAAGTTCTCCAGAATGCGCGCGGTGCCGTCGCCCTGGTGCACGTCGCAGTCGAAGATCAGCACGCGGTTGGCCTTGCCGCTTTCCAGCAGGTACAGGCTGATCACTGCCAGGTCGTTGAAGATGCAGAAGCCCGAGGCATGGTCGTAGTGCGCGTGATGCGTGCCGCCGGCCAGGTGGCAGGCCAGGCCGTGCTGCAAGGCCAGCTCCGCGCTCAGCACCGAGCCGCCGACCGCGCGTACGGTGCGACGGGCCAAGGCTTCGGTCCAGGGCAGGCCGAGGCGGCGCAGTTCCTCACGACTCATCTCGCCGCTGCAGTAGCGCTCGATGTAGGCGCGGTCGTGGGCCAGGGCGAGGATGTCCACCGGGCAGAGTTCCGGGCGCAGCAGTTCGGCATCGCCGACCAGCCCGCTGTCCACCAGATGGTCGCGCAGCAAGCGGAACTTCTCCATGGGGAAGCGGTGGTTGTCCGGGAACGGCGGACTGTAGTCGTCGTGGTAGACCAGGGGCAGTGGCATGGTGTCGGCAGATCGGAAGAGACACCACAGGTTACGTCGGCGGAGCGCGCAGACGAAAGGGCCGGCAGTGCGCCGGCCCTTTTGCGTTCAACCTTCGCTGGACAGTGCCGCGCCGCGGCGCTCGTTGCGACTGGTGGCCACCGCGACCGACCACAGCACGAAGCCGCCGATGGCCAGCAGGCTGCCGACCCAGCCCGGCGAGGTCCAGCCGTAGCCGGCCGCCAGGGCCAGGCCGCCCAGATACGGGCCGAGAGCATTGGCGAAGTTGAATGCCGAGTGATTCAGCGCCGCTGCCAGGCCCTGGGCGTCTTCGGCGACGTCCATCAGGCGTGTCTGCAGCACGGTGCCCAGGGCGCCGCCGAAGCCGACGAAGAACACGCAGATGGCGATGGTCCAGATGTTGCCGGCGGTGAACGGGAAGATCGCCAGCACCACCGCGCTCCACACCAGCAGGCCGCCGGCGGTGGGCATCACGGCGCGGTCGGCGAGCACCGGGATGAACAGGTTGCCCAGGGTCATGCCGACGCCGAACACCGCCATCACCAGCGGCACGACACTCGGCGAGACGTGGGTGACGGCGCCGAGGATGTCGGCCAGGTAGGTATACACCGCGAATAGCCCGCCAAAGCCGATGGCGCCGATGCCCAGGGTCAGCCAGACCTGCCCGCGCTTGAGCGCGCCCAGCTCGCGCAGTGGGCTGGAGTCCGGCTCGGCCGGCGAGTACGGGGCGAACAGGCGCACGCAGATCATGGTGGCGACGCCCAGGGCGGCGACCAGGGCGAAGCTCCAGCGCCAGCCCACGGCCTGGCTCAGCCAGTTGGCCAGCGGCACGCCGATGATGGTGGCGACGGTGAGGCCGAGGAACATCCGCCCGACCGCCACGGTGCGCCGGTGCGCCGGCACCACGGAGGCGGCGACCAGCGCGGCGATGCCGAAGTACGCGCCGTGGGGCAGGCCGCTGATGAAGCGGAACAGCAGCATCCAGTGGTAGGTCGGCGCCAGGGCGCTGAGGCCGTTGCCGAGGGCGAACAGCGCCATCAGCAGCACCAGCAGGGTGCGCCGCGGCAGGCGCGCGCCGAGCACCGCCAGCAGCGGCGCGCCGACGACCACGCCCAGGGCGTAGGCGCTGATCACGTGGCCGGCGGTCGGGGCATCGATGCCCAGGGCCGGGGCGAAGTAGGGCAGCAGGCTCATGGTGGCGAATTCGGTGGTGCCGATGGCGAAGCCGCCGACGGCAAGGGCGAAAAGCACCAGGGCCGTACTGCGTTGCAGTCCGGTGGTGGAGGTGGTCATGGGGTTTCCTTGGTCTTTTTCGAGGTGCGCCGTGGCGGCGCGGCTGTCTGCTCAGGGCACGGTCAAGGCAGTGACCGACAGCGAGGGTGCGATAAAAATACCAGATGCGGGCGAGGATGTGCTGAATCGATTGCGCTGGCCGGACGGACTGCGTCCGCCAGACACGTCTGCGGGTATCATGGGGCTCCCGATTAAAACCGAAGGCCCGTCGATGGATATTCCCAGCCTGACCACCGAGCGCCTGCTACTGCGACCCTGGCGCGCCGCCGACCTGCCGGCTTTCGCCGCGCTGAACGCCGACGTCGAGGTGATGCGGCACTTCCCCGCCTGCCTGAGCCGTGAGGACAGCGACCTGCTGGCCGCGCGCATCCTGCTGCACTTCGACGAGCACGGCTTCGGCCAATGGATCGTCGAGCGCCGCGAGGACGGCGCCTTCATCGGCGTGCTCGGGTTGGCGCGGGTGTCCTTCGACGCACCCTTCACCCCGGCGGTGGAAATCGGCTGGCGCTTCAATGCCGCCTATTGGCGTCAGGGGTACGCGCTGGAAGCGGCCCGCGCGGCGCTGGCGTTCGCCTTCGAGCGACTGGGGCTGGATGAAGTGGTGGCCTTCACCGTGCCGGCCAACCTGCCGTCCCAAGGGCTGATGCAGCGCCTGGGCATGCAGCGCGATGAGGCCGGTGATTTCGAACATCCGCGCCTGCCGGAAGGCCACGCGTTGCGTCAGCACGTGCTGTACCGAATCCGCCGGGAAGATGCGGCATGACTCCTGAAGACGGCGTGCGCGTCTACCACGAACTGAGCCGGCACCGTCCGGAGCGCTTCGCCCCCGGCCCAGGCCAGCTCGACTGGGCGACCCAGCCGGCGCCGTTTCGCCGCTATGCCGGTGCCCGCCTCATCGAGTTGCTGCACCGGCCGCAGGAGGAATCGCCCGGCTACGACGAGGTGTTCGCCGGGCCCATCGGCCAGCCGGCGCCGCTGAGTCTCCAGGCCGTCTCGCAACTGCTCTACGACAGCCTGGCGATCTCCGCCTGGAAAGAGGCCGGTGGCAGTCGCTGGGCGCTGCGGGTCAACCCGTCCAGCGGCAACCTGCACCCGACCGAAGCCTATCTGCTGTTGCCTTCCGGGGCTGTGGATAACGCCGCGCTGCTGGCGCACTACAGCGCCGACGAGCATGTGCTGGAGGTGCGCGCCGAGCTGCCCGCGACCCTGGCCGAGCAACTGGACGCCGCGCTGCCCGCCGGCGGCTTCCTGCTGGCGCTGGCCAGCATTCCCTGGCGCGAGGCCTGGAAGTACGGCGAGCGCGCCTACCGCTACTGCCATCACGACCTTGGCCACGCGCTGGCCTGCCTGAGCATCGCCGCGGCGATCCAGGGCTGGGAGGTTCGCCTGCTGCGAGGCGCGGCCGAGTCGCGGCTGGATGCGCTGATCGGCCTGGACCGCGAAGGCTTCAGCGAACGCGAATGCGCCGACGCGCTGCTGTGGATCGGTCCGGCGCAGGCGGCCGAGTTCCCATTGCCGGAGACCCTGCTCAAGGGGCTCGCCGCACTGCCGCTGGCCGGCGTGCCGAATCGCCTGTCGCGGGACTATCGGCACTGGCCGGAGCTGGAGCGCGTGCACCACCTGTGTCGCGCGCCGATGTTGCCGGCGCGTGAATGGCGCGCCGCGAACGCCGATCCGGCTGTGGATAATCCCGGCCTGCCGCTACGCCCGATCCTGCATCGCCGGCGCAGCGCGCAGTCCATGGATGGGCGTAGCGGCATTCACGCCGAGCTGCTGTATGCCTGGCTGCGCCGCCTGCTGCCGGAGCGCTCGCCCGTACCGTTCGCCTGCACGGGCGAGCCGGCGCGCATCGACCTGCTGATCTTCGTCCACCGCGTCCAGGGCCTGGAACCAGGGCTGTACTGGCTGGGCCGCAGTGGTCGCGAGCCAGGCGGGTTGCGTGAGGATTACCTGTGGCAGCCGGTGACGGAGAGCGGTGCGCCGCTGTACCGCCTGCTGTCCGGCGATGCGCGCGGGCTGTCGGCCTTCCTGTCCTGCGGGCAGGACATCGCTGGCGACGGCTGCGTCGCCTTCGCCATGCTCGTTGATCTCGACGCCGCGCTGGCCGAGGGCGCCTGGACCTATCCGCGCCTGTACTGGGAGGCCGGGCAGGTCGGCCAGCTGCTCTACCTGGAAGCCGAGGCGGCGGGCCTGTCGGGCACCGGCATCGGCTGCTATTTCGATCCGGCGCTGGACGAATTGCTCGGTGGTGGTCCGGACTGCCCGGTCAGCCTCTATCATTTCACTATCGGCCGCGCGGTCTGGGATGAACGCCTCACCAGCCTTCCCGCCTACAGCGCGCCACGCCGCCTCCCACTTCAGCAAGACCGCAATTGAGGAAACAACGCGCATGACCCAGATCCTGGACAACCTGGTGGCTCTGCTGAGCCTGGAACAGATCGAAGAGAACCTGTTCCGCGGCATGAGCCAGGACCTCGGGTTCCGCCAGCTCTACGGCGGGCAGGTGCTCGGCCAGGCGCTGTCGGCGGCCAGCCAGACCGTCGATCCCGAGCGCCACGTACACTCGATGCACGGTTACTTCCTGCGTCCGGGCGATGCCAGCAAGCCGGTCGTCTACCAGGTCGACCGCGTGCGCGACGGCGGCACCTTCAGCACCCGCCGCGTCACCGCGATCCAGAAGGGCCAGCCGATCTTTGCCCTGAGCACCTCGTTCCAGACTGACGAAGGGGGCTTCGAACACCAGATCACCATGCCCGACGTGGTCGGCCCGGAGAACCTGCCGACCGACCTCGAGCTCAAGCAGCGCAGCGCCCAGCAGTTCCCCGAGCGCATCCGCGACAAGCTGCTGTACCCCAAGCCCATCGAAATCCGCCCGGTCACTCAGAACGACCCTTATGACCCGGTGGTCGGCGAGCCGATCAAGTACCTCTGGCTGCGTGCCGACGGCAAGCTGCCGGACGTGCCGGCGCTGCACAAGTACATCCTCGCCTACGCCTCGGACTTCGGTTTCCTCACCACCTCGCTGCTGCCCCATGGCCGCTCGGTGTGGCAGAAGGACATGCAGGTCGCCACCATCGACCATTCCGTGTGGTTCCACCGCGACCTGCGCGCGGACGAGTGGCTGCTCTACGCCATCGACAGTCCCTGGGCCGGCAATGGCCGTGGCTTCGTTCGCGGCAGCGTGTTCAACCGTGACGGCCAATTGGTCGCTTCGGCGACCCAGGAAGGCCTGATCCGCCACCGCGAGGATTGGTCGTGAGACTCGACGAGATACGCCACTGGGTGTTCGACATGGACGGTACCCTGACCCTGGCGGTGCACGACTTCCCGGCGATCAAGCGGACCCTGGGCATTCCCCAGGAGCACGACATCCTCTCCCATCTCGCGGCACTGCCAGAGGACGAGGCGGCGGCCAAGCATGCCTGGCTGCTGGAGCACGAGCGCGAGCTGGCGGTGGCCTCCACCGCAGCGCCCGGTGCGGTGGCGCTGGTACGGGCGCTGCATGGCGCGGGCTATCGCCTGGGTATCCTGACCCGCAATGCCCATGAGCTGGCGCTGATCACTCTGGAGGCCATCGGCATTGGCGATTGCTTCGCCGCCGAGGATGTTCTCGGCCGTGGCGAGGCTGATCCGAAGCCCAGCCCGGACGGCTTGCTGCGTTTGGCGTCGCGTTGGGATGTGGCGCCGCAGCGGATGCTGATGGTCGGCGACTATCGCTTCGATCTCGACTGCGCCCGCGCGGCTGGTGCGTGCAGTGCGCTGGTGAACCTGCCGGATCATCTGCCGGAAAATCCCTGGCCGGAGCTGACCGACTGGCATGCGCGTGATTGCGCGGAGTTGGGGCGGATGGCGGGGGTGTTGGGCTAGGCCCTCAGACGGGTGAACAGGGATATTCAGTGCTTTGGCGCAGAAACACCCAAATCCCACAACGGCGGATAACGCCAGAGGCGTTATTCGCCCTACGAACTGCTCCTTGCCCGGGCTTTGGCGCCGACGGCGTACAACCGCGAACGGTTGTACGCCCTACGGTCGGGGCAGGCCCTTACAACTCCGGCGTCCAGGTCACCGCCAGCAGCGCGGTGCGGCCCGGTTCGCGGTAGGGGCGGGCTTCGCCCATGAAGTCCATCGGGCTGGTCGGGCGCAGGTAGTCGCCCAGGGCGTAGTTGCGGTCCAGGGCGTTATCCAGCTTCAGGTCGAAGCGAATCTCATCGCTGGCCAGCCAGCTGGTGCGCAGGTCGAGCACGCCGTAGCCGGCGAGTTCGCGGGTATTGGCGGCGTCGTCATAACGCTGGCTGACCGCGCGCCAGGAGCCGCCGACGCCGTAGGCGCCGAACTGGCGGTCGAGGTCCAGGCTCAGGGTGCGGCGCGCGCGCGTGGGCAGGGTGTGGCCGGTGTCGCGGTCGCGTGGGTCTATCAGGCTCAGGCCGAGGTTCGCCTGCCAGCCCAGCACCTCGCGGGCGACGCTGGCCTCGAAGCCATTGATGCGCGCCTTGGCGATGTTCTCTGGCTGGTTGCTGGTGCTGTCCCAGGCGATCAGGTCGTCGACGTCGGTGCGGTACAGCGAGGCCTCCAGATGGGTGCCGGAAAAATCGCCGCGCCATTGCAGCTCGTAGGTCTTCGAGGTCTCGGGCTTGAGGTTGGGGTTACCGGCGCCGGGGTAGTAGAGGTCGCTGAAGGTCGGCGCGCGGAAGCCTTCGCCGTAGCTGGCGATCCAGCTCTGGTTGTCGCCCACCGGCAGGCTGAAGGCGGCGTTCCAGCTGTTCTGGGTGCCGTAGACCTGGTTGTCGTCGTGGCGCAGGCCCAGTTCGGTGCCGAAATGTTCGCCCTTGAAGCTGTGCTGGGCGAAGAAGGCGTGGTTCTCGCGCTGGTCCTGGGCGAACTCGGTGCTGCCTTCGACCCGGTCTTCGTACCAGTCGGCACCCAGGGCGAGCTGGTTGGCGGCGTCCAGTTGCAGGCGGTTGATCCAGCCGGCCGAGTGGCGGGTGGTTTCCAGGGTGCCGTTGTTCCAGCTGTCGGCGGCGCCCACGGCCTTGTTGCGGTCGAAGCTGCGGCCCAGTTCCAGGCGGCTGTTCCAGATGTCAGTGAGCTGTCCTTCGAGGTAGCCGCTGTAGCTGCTGACGCGGAATTCGTCGCGCGGCAGGCCCGGCTCGAAGTTGTAGGCGTCGTCGTATTCGTTCTTGCCGCGCTGGTCGTTGAGGTTCAGGCCGGCCTTCCAGTCCTCGTTGAAGCGGTGGTCGAGGTTCAGGTGCACGGCCTTGTTGCGCTGGGCGTCGTCGTCGCTGTCGGCGCCGACGTTGTCGCTGGTGCGGTCCCAGCCATCGCTCTCGTCTAGGCTGCCGCCCAGGTTGAAGGTGGTGCGCTCGTCGCCGCCGGAGAGATTCACGCTGCGTTCGAAGGTGCCGTGGCTGCCGGCCGCCAGGCGCACTTCCGGGTGCAGCCCGGCCTCGCCACGGCGAGTGAAGATCTGGATCACCCCGCCGATGGCGTCGGCGCCGTACAGCGACGAGCGCGGACCGCGGGTCACTTCCACGCGTTCGATGTTGTCGATGCTCAGGTAGTCCAGGCGGGCGATGCCGGTGCTGGCCGAGGCAACGCGCTGGCCGTCGACCAGGACCAGCGTCTGCGCGGTGCTGGTGCCGCGAACGGAGTAGGAGACCACCCCGCCGGAGCTGCCCATCTGCACACCGGGCACGCGCTTGAGCAGTTCGGGCACGCTGCGTACCTGCAGGCGTTCGATGTCCTTGCGGGTGAATACGCTGTTGGCGGCGGTGGCCTGGGCGCGCGGCTGGACGTGGCGGCCCGAGGTGATCACCAGGGCGGGCATGGCGTAGACGTCGCCGGTCGGAACGGTGGTTTCGGCGAAGGCCAGGCCGGGCAGCAGGCCGGTGGCCAGGGCGAGTCGGGTCAGTTTCATGGATCGTCCTCAAAAGCGGTCGGATGACTTTCGAGGAGGGCGTGGCAAGGGCGGCGGGCCGCACTTGACGGTGCGGCCCTCCGCAACACCTGTCGGGGCGTACGAGGGCGGTCTCCGGGCTGCCGACACTCACGTCTGCGGCCTTCCCATGCGGATGCACAGTGGCGGTTCGCAGCGCTGCAGGCCGGGGCCTGCGGTCGGTTACCGTTGCGGGGGCAGCGCAGGTCTTTCACCTGCTTCCCGTTACCTCGAACGAAAACGGGCGCACCTTAGTGGGTGCGCCCGTCACTGGCAATACTCCGGGAGAGGCATGCGCTCAGCGGTTGCCGAGCGCCTCCAGGCGAGCGCTCACCGAGCGTTCGATGCCGGCAGCGTCAAGACCGCACTCGGCGAGCATCTGTGCGGGCTTGGCGTGCTCGACGTAGTAGTCCGGCAGGCCCAGGTGCAGGATCGGCTGCAGGATGTTCTCGCGGGCGAGGAATTCGCTGACGGCGGCACCGGCGCCACCCATCACGGCGTTTTCCTCGAGGGTCACCAGCAGGTCGTGGCTGGCGGCCAGCTGGCGTACCAGTTCCTCGTCCAGCGGCTTGACGAAGCGCATGTCGGCGACGGTGGCGTCGAACTGCTCGGCGACTTTCAGCGCCTCGGCCAGTTGCACGCCGAACACCAGGAAGGCGACCTTGCCGGCCTTGCCTTCGCGGCGCACCACGCCCTTGCCGATCTCGACCGGTTCCAGCGCCGCCTCGATGAGGGCGTTGGGGCCGGTGCCGCGCGGGTAGCGCACCGCCGCCGGGCCTTCGAAGTGATGGCCGGTGGTGAGCAGCTTGCGCAGTTCGTTCTCGTCGCTGGGGGTCATCACCAGCATGCCGGGGATGCAGCGCAGGTAGGAAAGGTCGAAGCTGCCGGCATGGGTCGGGCCGTCTTCGCCCACAAGACCGGCGCGGTCGATGGCGAACAGCACGTCGAGGTTCTGCACCGCGACGTCGTGGATCAGCTGGTCGTAGCCGCGCTGCAGGAAGGTGGAGTAGATCGCCACCACGGGCTTGGCGCCGTCGCAGGCCATGCCGGCCGCCAGGGTCACGGCGTGCTGCTCGGCGATGGCGACGTCGAAGTAGCGGTCCGGGAATTTATCCGCGAAGGCCACCAGGTCCGAGCCTTCCTTCATCGCCGGGGTGATGCCGACCAGGCGCGGGTCCTGGGCGGCCATGTCGCACAGCCACTGGCCGAACACGCTGGAGTACTTGGGACCGGATGGCTTCTTCGGCTCCGCCGGGGCCTTGATCGGCTCCAGCTTGGTAATGGCGTGGTAGCCGATGGGGTCGATCTCGGCCGGGCCGAAGCCCTTGCCCTTCTTGGTCACCACGTGGAGGAACTGCGGGCCGTCCAGGTCGCGCATGTTGCGCAGGGTGGCGATCAGGGTCGGCAGGTCGTGGCCGTCGATGGGGCCGACGTAGTTCCAGCCCAGCTCCTCGAACAGGGTGCCGGGGACCAGCATGCCCTTGGCATGTTCCTCGACCTTGCGCGCGATCTCCCAGGCGCCCGGCAGGCGCGAGAGGATCTTCTTGCTGCCCTCGCGCATGCTCGAATAGGTGCGGCTGGAGATGATCTTGGCCAGGTAGTTGGACAGGCCGCCGACATTCTTGGAGATCGACATGTCGTTGTCGTTGAGGATCACCAGCATGTTGGCCTTCACGTCCGACGCGTGGTTCAGCGCCTCGAAGGCCATGCCGGCGGTCAGCGCGCCGTCGCCGATCACCGCCACCGACTTGCGGCCCGAGCCCTGCATGCGCGCGGCGATGGCCATGCCCAGTGCGGCGCTGATGGAGGTGCTGGAGTGGCCGACGCCGAAGGTGTCGTACTCGCTCTCCGAGCGGCGCGGGAAGGCGGCCAGGCCGTCCTTCTGGCGCAGGCTGCCCATGCGCTCGCGGCGGCCGGTGAGGATCTTGTGCGGGTAGGCCTGGTGGCCGACGTCCCACACCAGGCGGTCGTCCGGGGTGTCGAAGACGTAGTGCAGGGCGACCGTCAGCTCGATCACGCCGAGCCCGGCGCCGAAATGGCCGCCGGTCTGGCCAACGCTGTACAGCAGGTACTGGCGCAGTTCGTCAGCGAGGGTCAGCAGCTCCGCTTCGCCCAGCCGGCGCAGTTCGACCGGCGTGCTGGCGCGGTCGAGCAGGGGCGTGGCGGGGCGCTCGCGGGGAATCTCGTGGAACGTCGTGGGCATCAGGCTGATCGTTATGAGAAGGCAAAAGATGCGGGAGTTTACCTGATGCTTGGGATTGGCCCAAGCAACGTGGGGCCAATCCATCGGCTGACCGGATGGTCGGATCGCAGTCGCGGGCTGTGCCGAAATCGTCGTCGGGCTAGCCGATTGTGCGCAAGCGGTGGGAGGCCGGAGCGGCCACTGTAGGCCGGAACGGTCCGGCGGCGGATTGCCGCATCGGACGCAGACGACGGGTAAGGATTGAGGAGGACGGCGTGACCCGATTGAGCCTGGAAGAATTGCGCGAGCTGTCGGTGGCGATCCTGCGCCACCACGGTTTCAGCGAACCCCACGTGCAGGCAGTGACCGACACCGTGCTGGCCGGTGAGCGCGATGGCTGTACGTCCCATGGCGTCTGGCGGTTGCTGGGTTGCATCCATACGGCGCGCGCCGGCAAGGTGTCGCTCGATGCCGTGCCGGAGCTGTCGGAGCCCGCGCCGGCGCTGGTGCGCGTCGATGCCAAGGGCGGCTTCTCGCAGTGCGCTTTCGATCTTGGCTTGCCGAAGCTGGTGGAGAAGACGCGCAGCCAGGGCATCGCCGCATTGGCGATCAATCATTGCGTGCACTTCTCGGCGCTCTGGGTGGAGATCGAGCGGATCACCGCCCACGGCCTGGTGGCGCTTGCGGTCACGCCGGCCCAGGCCTACGTGGCACCGGCGGGTGGAACGCGGCCGTTGTTCGGCACCAATCCCATCGCGTTCGGCTGGCCGCGGGCCGGGCAGAACCCCTACGTCTTCGATTTCGCCACCACGGTCGTGGCGCGTGGGGAAATCCAGCTGCACGAGCGCGAGGGCAAGGCGATTCCGCTGGGCTGGGGCATCGATGCCGACGGCAACCCCAGCACCGACCCTGGCGCCGTGCTCGAGGGCGCCATGCTGACCTTCGGTGGGCACAAGGGCTCGGCACTGGCGACCATGGTCGAGCTGATCGCCGGGCCCTTGATTGGCGACCTGACCAGTGCCGAGTCCTCGGTCTTCGATGCCGGGACGAAGTCGTCGCCTTATCACGGCGAACTGCTGATCGCCATCGACCCCACGCGCTTCCTTGGCGCCGATGCCGCGCAGCACCTGGCGCGGGCGGAGACGCTGTTCGAATCCATCGTCGACATGGGCGCGCGCCTGCCCTCGCAACGCCGCTTCGCCGCGCGTGAGCGCAGCCTGGCCGAGGGCGTGGAGATCAGCGATTCGTTGTATGCCGATCTGCGTGGGCTGCTGGAGTAACGCGGGGTACATTCTCTGTAGGAGCGAGCTTGCTCGCGAACCTGGGCCCGCAGCGGTGGTTGGTTCGCGAGCAAGCTCGCTCCTACGAAAAGCCCCTTGGTTCTCCACCCGCGCATAAAAAAGCCCCGGCGCCAGGCCGGGGCTGATCGTCGGTGCGGGACTGGCCGACATTCACTCCCTCACCGACGAACCCTCAACGGGACAACGGCTCCCGTGTCGTCTCGCCATCCACCAGCCGGGCGATGCCCAGCGGGTTGGCGTCCTTCAGCGCATCGGGCAGCAGCGCGTTGGGGTAGTTCTGGTAGCACACCGGACGCAGGAAGCGGTCGATGGCCAGGCTGCCCACCGAGGTGCCGCGCGCGTCGGAGGTGGCCGGGTAGGGGCCGCCATGGACCATCGCGTCGCAGACTTCCACACCGGTCGGGTAGCCGTTGAGCAGCAGGCGGCCGGCCTTGCGTTCCAGCAGCGGCACCAGTGTGGCGAAGTGTGCGAGGTCGGCGGGCTCGGCGATCAAGGTTGCGCTGAGCTGGCCGTGCAGGCCCGCCAGGGCGCGGCGCAGTTCGGCCTCGTCGGCGACTTCCACCACTACGGTGGTCGGGCCGAAGACCTCCTCCTGCAATAGCTCGTCGCCGTCCAGCAGCAGCCGGGCGTCGGCCTGGAACAGTTGCGGCCGTGCCTGCCGGCCTTCCTGCGCCTGTCCGGCGAGGTGGCGCACGCCGGGGTGGGCGTGCAGGCGCGCCAGGCCCCGTTCGTAGCTCTTCAGGGTGCCGGCGTTGAGCATGGTCTGCGCCGGGCGCTGGCCCAGTTCGGCGATCAGCTGGGCGGTGAACAGGCTGAAGGCCGGCGAGGCGATGCCGATGACCAGCCCGGGATTGGTGCAGAACTGGCCGCAGCCGAGCACCACCGAGTCTGCCAGTTCACGGGCGACCTGTTCGCCACGCGCTTGCAGTGCGGCTGGCAGGACCAGCACGGGGTTGATGCTGCTCATCTCGGCGAACACCGGAATTGGCTGCGGGCGGGCGGCGGCCAGATCACAGAGCGCACGCCCACCTTTCAGCGAGCCGGTGAAGCCCACGGCCTGGATCGCCGGGTGCTTCACCAGCGCTTCGCCGACGCCAGCGCCATAGATCATGTTGAACACGCCGGCCGGCATGCCGGTGGCTTCGGCCGCGCGAACGATCGCTTCGGCGACCCGCTCGGCGGTCGCCATATGGCCGCTGTGGGCTTTCACCACCACCGGGCAGCCGGCGGCCAGCGCGGCGGCGGTGTCGCCGCCGGCGGTGGAGAAGGCCAGCGGGAAGTTGCTGGCACCGAACACTGCCACCGGGCCGACGCCGGTGCGGTACTGGCGCAGGTCCGGGCGCGGCAGCGGCTGGCGCTCGGGCAGCGCGCGGTCGATGCGGGCGCCGTGGAAGTCGCCGCGGCGCAGCACCCTGGCGAACAGGCGCATCTGGTTGGCGGTGCGGCTGCGCTCGCCCTGGATGCGTGCGGCGGGCAGGGCGGTTTCGCGGCAGACGATGGCGATGAAGTCGTCGTCCAGTGCCTCCAGTTCGCGGGCGATGGCGTCGAGGAATTCGGCGCGGCGCTCGGCGGGCAGGTTGCTGTAGATAGGGAAGGCGGTCTCGGCGGCGAGGGCGGCGGCGTCCACTTCCTCGGGTGTGGCTTGCAGGAAGGTCCGGGGCAGTGCTTCGCCGGTGGTGGCATCGAGGCTTTGCAGGCGGATGCTGCCGGCGCCGCTGCGGCGGGCGGCGATGAAGTTGCGGGCGAGTTCGGATGTCATCGGGGGCTCCGGATCAGGATTTGGCGTGGCGGGAGGCGGCTTCGGCGTCCACTTCGCGCAGCGACTTGCCGCGGGTTTCGCGGGTCAGGCCGACGGCGACCAGGGAGATGAGCGAGGCGGCGACCAGGTACCAGGCGATCGGGGTGGAACTGTTGTATTGCTTGAGCAGGCTGACGGCGATCAGCGGCGCCAGGGAGCCGGCGAAGATCGGCGCCACCTGGTAGCACAGCGACAACGCGGTGTAGCGCACGTGGGTGGGGAACAGCTCGGCCATCAGCGCGGAGTAGGGCGCATAGGTCATCGATTCGATGGCCAGGCCCAGGGCGATGGCGGCCATGATCAGCCAGTCGTTGCCGGTGTCCATCATCGGAAAGCCGACGAAGCCCCACAACGCGGTGAGCAACGCGCCGGTCAGGTACACCGGCTTGCGCCCGACGATGTCGGACAGGTAGCCCATCAGCGGGATCATGAAGAAGTGCAGCAGGTGCGCGCCGAACATCAGCAGGAGAATCTGCGAGGTGTCCTTGTGTACCACGAGCTTGAGGTAGGTGATGGAGAAGGTCACCACGGTGTAGTAGAGGATATTCTCGGCAAAGCGCGCGCCGATGCCGACCAGCACTGCGCGCCAGTGGCGGGTGACGACTTCCACCACGCCCAGTTGAGCCTGCTGGACGTGCTGCTGACGCGCCTGGGCCTCCTTGAAGATCGGCGCGTCGTCGACGCGGCTGCGAATCCAGTAGCCGATCAGCACTACCACGGCGGAGAACCAGAAGGCTACGCGCCAGCCCCAGTCGAGGAACTGCTGTTCCGACAGGCCACTGGAAAGCAGCAACAGGGCGACGGTCGCCACCAGGTTGCCGGCCGGCACCCCGGCCTGTGGCCAACTGGCCCAGAAGCCCCGGCGATCGTCCGGGCTGTGTTCGGAGACGAGCAGGATTGCGCCGCCCCATTCGCCGCCGAAGGCGAAGCCCTGGATCAACCGCAGCAGCACCAGCAGGACCGGCGCGGCATAGCCGATGGTCTCGAAGGTGGGCAGGCAGCCCATGATGAAGGTGGTGATGCCGACCACGATCAGGCTGATCTGCAGCAGGTGCTTGCGGCCCAGCTTGTCGCCGTAGTGGCCGAACACCAGGCCGCCCAGCGGGCGGGCGAGGAAGCCCACGGCGTAGAGGGCGAACGCGGCGATGATGCCATCGATGGGGCTGTCGGTCTGGCGGAAGAACAGCTGGCCGAAGACCAGCGCCGAGGCGGTGCCGTAGAGGAAGAATTCGTACCACTCGGCCACGGTGCCAGCCATGGCGGCGGCGACCACGCGTTTCAGGCCGGCGGGTGCGTGGGTGGTTTCGCGGGGCAGATCACGGGATGCGGCGGTCGTCGTGGAGGTCATGGCGGTGGGGCTCCGTTGGTCCGCGGTGGGAAGAGGGGGAGGTTCTCCGCGCCTTCGCCCTGTCCGAGGGAGGGGGCGTTCGTGAAGGCTTCAAGCCGGCACGAACAGTCCCCTCTCCCTCAAAGGGAGGGCTGGGGCGAGGGCTGTCTCGAATGAACTCAGAGGCCCACGTCAGGCAGCTTCGGCCGGGTGGCCAGGGCCTTGGCCATGATTCGCTCGACGTGCTCGCGGTCGGCCCCTTGCAGTGCCAGGCGTGGCGGGCGGGTGAGGGCGGTGCCACGGCCGGCGATCTCTTCGCAGAGCTTGATGCACTGCACCAGGTCCGGACGGGCGTCGAGGTGGAGGATCGGCATCAGCCATTCGTAGATCGGCATGGCCTCTTCGAAGCGACCGGCCTTGCACAGGCGGAAGATGGTCTCGCCTTCCTGCGGGAAGACGTTGGACATGCCGGAGATCCAGCCCTCGGCGCCTACCGCGATGCTTTCCAGCACCACGTCGTCGAGGCCGGCGAAGAGGATGAAGCGGTCGCCCACTTCATTGCGCACGTCGATGAAACGGCGGGTGTCGCCGGAGCTGTCCTTGAAGCAGACGATGTTCTCGCAGTCGGCCAGGGAGATGAGGATGTCCGGGGTGACGTCGTTCTTGTAGATCGGCGGGTTGTTGTAGACCATCACCGGCAGGTCGGTGCTGGTGGCCACGCTGCGGAAGTGCGCGGCAGTCTCGTGCGGCTTCGAGGAGTAGACCAGCGCCGGCATCACCATGATGCCGTCGACGCCGACCTTCTGCACCGCCTTGGCCACCTGGGAGGCGCCGTGGCTGGTGAACTCGGCGATGCCGCAGATCACCGGCACGCGACCGCCGGAGGCGTCCTTGGCGATCTCGGTGACGGCCATCTTCTCCTCGATGGTCAGCGAAGTGTTCTCGCCCACGCTGCCGCACACCACCAGCCCGGACACGCCGTCGCGCACCAGGTTGGAGATCACCTTGTGGGTGGCGTCCAGGTTGACCGAGAAATCGTCGTTGAACTGAGTGGTGACCGCAGGGAAAACACCGCTCCAATTAACCTTTTTGCTCATGTTGCCTCCAATTGGCGTATTTCGTATACGAAATGGGTTGGAGAGTTCCGCTGCATTTCGTCATTCGACCCGCTGCGCGGATCCGTTGGGTGCCGCTACGCGGCGAAAGGGGTGGGTCAGTAACCGTTGGGCCAGGTGTCGGAGAGCCGGTAGCCTTCGGGCCACGGATCGTCCGGGTCGAGCAGGTGCTGGTGGGTGCCGGTGATCCAGGCACGCCCGGCGATGCGCGGGTGGATGGCCGCCTTGCCGCCGACGTTGGTGAGGCCGTCGATGCGGCAGTGGAACTGCGAGCCGATGATCGAGTGACCGACGAAGCGGTCGCCGTCCTTCAACTGGCCCTTGGCATGCAGCACGGCCATGCGTGCCGAGCAGCCGGTGCCGCAGGGCGAGCGGTCGATCTTGCCGGGGCGGATCACCACGGCGTTGCGGCCGTGCAGTACGCCGTCGATGCGCTCCACCGGGGCGGCCAGCTGGCAGAAGGAGATGTGTGCCCAGTCGCGGTTTTCCGGATGGACGAAGCCCAGTTGCTGGTTGGCGGCGTGGGTGATCTTCAGCCCGGTGGCGACCAGGTCGGCGGCCTCCGAGGCGTGCAGGCTGAAGCCCAGCGCGTGGGCGTCGGCGATGACGAAGCTGTCGCCGCCATAGGCGGTGTCCACCTGCAGCGAGCCGAGGCCTTCCACCTCGATCCAGGCGTCGAGCTTGTCGGCGAAGGAGGGCAGGTTGCGCACTTCCACGCGCTGCACCTTGCCGTCCTTGCAGTCGGCCACGGCCTCGATCAGCCCGCCGGGAGCTTCCAGGGTCAGGCGGGTCTGCGGTTCCTGCATCGGCAGGATGCCGCTGTCGAGCAGCACGGTGCT
Source organism: Pseudomonas macauensis (assembly GCF_047902425.1). Lineage (NCBI taxonomy): Bacteria > Pseudomonadati > Pseudomonadota > Gammaproteobacteria > Pseudomonadales > Pseudomonadaceae > Pseudomonas > Pseudomonas macauensis. The sequence goes on from NZ_CP138377.1 coordinate 827,418, forward strand.
CACGCACAGCGAATTGGAGCCGGACATCGGCGGGGTGTCCGCCGGCTCCATGATGATCCAGCCCATCTGCGCGCGCGGGTCCTTTGCCGGGACCAGCAGGTTCACGTGGCGGAACACGCCGCCGCGCGGCTCGTTGAGGACGAAGTTGCGCAGCGTGTTGTCGCTGGCGATCCAGCGCGACTGCGCCCACAGGGTGTCGCCCGGCGGCGGGGCGACGCCGCCGACGATGACGTCGCCGACCTCGCCTTCGGCGTGGCAGCTGACCACGTGGATGATCTTGCTCGAACGCATGTCTGTCTCCTGACTTTGTGCCGCCTGCCTTCCCTCACCCCAGCCCTCTCCCGGAGGGAGAGGGAGCAGGTCGTGCCGGCTGACGCTGTGGTTTCACCCTGCTCCGAACAGTCCCCTCTCCCGCTTGCGGGAGAGGGTTAGGGAGAGGGGCTCTTGTTTCTAGTTCACCGACCGAAGGAACTCCGCCGTCTCCGCCCGCTGCGGATTGCCGATCACCTGCTCCGGTGCGCCGATTTCATGCACCAGGCCATTGCGGAAGAACGCCACGCGGTCGGACACGTCGCGGGCGAAGCGGATTTCGTGGGTCACCAGCACCATGGTCATGCCTTCCTCGGCGAGCAGGCGCATGGTGTCGAGCACCTCGCCCACCAGCTGCGGGTCGAGCGCCGAGGTGGCTTCGTCGAACAGCATGTAGTCCGGCGACATGGCCAACGCGCGGGCGATCGCCATGCGTTGCTGCTGGCCGCCGGAGAGCTTGTTGGGGAAGACCTTGAGCTTGTCGCCCAGGCCCACGTGCTTGAGCTGCTTCACCGCCATCGCCTCGGCTTCTTCCTTGCTCTGGCCGAGTACCTTGCGCGGGGCCAGCATGACGTTCTCCAGCACGGTGAGGTGCGGGAAGGCGTTCCACTGCTGGAAGACGATGCCAATCTTCTGCCGCAGCCTGTTCAGGTCGGTGGTCCTGGCATGGACCTCGGTGCCGTCGACGCGGATCTTGCCGCGCTGGATCGGCTCCAGGCCGTTGATGCACATCAGCAGGGTGGACTTGCCCGAGCCCGAGCCGCCGATGATCGAGACCACTTCGCCTTTCTTCACGGTCAGGCTCACGCCCTTGACCACTTCGAGGTCGCCGTAGGCTTTGTGCACGTTGTCGATTTCAATCATTTTCCTGCCACCTTCTTTCCAGACGGGTGCCGAGGCGCGCCACCACCCAGCTCATGAGGTAATAGATGATCCCGGCGATGCACAGCACCAGCAGGGGCTCCTGAATGCGCGTGACGATGGTCTGCGAAGCGCGCAGCAACTCGACGATGCCGATCCACATGACCAGCGCGGTGTCCTTCATCACCCCCAGCACCAGGTTCAGCCAGCCGGGGAAGGCCACGCGGGTGGCCAGCGGGAGGACGATGTAGCGCAGGTCCTGCCAGTAGGAGAGGCCCAGCGAGCGGCTGGCGCGGCGCAGGTTGGGCTGCACGGCGAGGATGCCGCTGCGGACGATCTCGGTGCAGTACGCCGCCGCGTAGATGCCCAGCACCAGGCAGCCGACGGAGAAGGCGCTCCAGTTCAACCCGGCGATGCTTTTCAGCGAGTTGAACAGCACGAACTGGATCAGCAGCGGCACGCTGCGGAACAGGTCGAGGAACCAGCCCAGCGGCAGGCTGGCGCGGGGCAGGGTGGCGCGCAGCCAGCCCAGCAGCACGCCGGCCAGGGTGCCGATGAGCATGGCGGCGATGGTCAGCTTGACGGTGACCCAGGCTCCCTGGAGGAGGAACTGCAGGTCATTGGCGGTGAAGCTCGTTTCGAACATGCCGTGCCTCCCTTAGTAGCGGAACAGACGCCAGCCCAGCAGGCGGGCGGCCGCCACGATGACCTTGGCGATGATGTAATAGAGCACCGCGGCCAGGGCGAAGTACTCGAAGGTGCGGAAGGTGCGCACGTTGAAGTCCTGGGTGACGCCGGTGAGGTCGTTGTTCAGCCCCACCACCACGCCCAGGGAGGTCATCAGCACCGCCCAGACCATCTGGTTCGTCAGCGGATAGAAGACGATGCGCAGCAGCTGCGGAATGACGATCAGCCGGTACGCCTGGAAGGCGCTCATGCCCAGCGAGCGCGCGGCGCGCATCTGGGTGTCCGGCACGGCTTTCAGGCCGCCGCGGAAGTTCTCCGCGAGGTAGCCCGCGTTGTTGAAGGTGATCCCCGCCAGCAGCGCCACCCAGGAGCTGACGTGCAGGCCGAAGGACCCCAGGCCGAAGTACAGGATGTAGATCTGGAACAGCGATGGGGTGTTGCGCGCGATCGACACCCAGGTGTCGGCGAAGCCCTTCAGCCAGGGATTCTTCATCTGCCGCATGACGGTCAGCAGCAGGGCGATGAGCACCCCGAGGAGCATCGACAGGGCGGCGGTCTCCAGGGTCACCAGGGCGCCGCCGAGCATGTCCGGCAGGGCCTGAAAGGCCGAGCGCCAGTGGAAGCTGTAGTTGAACATCAGCGTGCCTCCCCGCTCAGCCAGGCCGGCACGCCACCGTCGGCACGTGCGCTGCAGGCCGCCTCGACGCACGCAGCCAGGCTGCCGAAATGCACCTGACGGCCGGCCAGGCCCGGACCGTAGTGGGCGTATTTCGCCGAGTTGGTGATCAGCGTGGTGCAGTGCGGCGGGATGATCGGCTCGCCGAGCATGCACCAGCAGGTGTCGTTGACCAGCAGTGCGCCGAAGTCCTGCAGCACCTGCACGTGTCCCGCTGCCCGCGCCTGTTCCTGCACGGCGCGGCCGAGGGTGATGACCAGCGCGACGTCCGGATGCTTGCGGCGCCCGGCCAGCAGCTGGGCGAGGCTGGCGCATTCGCTGGCGGAGAAGTGCGGGTTGCCCAGGGACACCAGTTGCACGGTCGGCTCGCTAGCGCGGTCCAGCTCGCGCCAGGTGGCGACCAGGTCTGCCGGGGTGACGCGCAACTGCTGGCGCGGCGCCTGGCCGCCGAGGGCGGTGGTCACGTCCGGCGCTTCTGGGGTCACTCCGGCAACGTGGAACATCGGCGCCGCCGAGGTGGTGGCGAAGGCCGCACCGAAGGCTTTCAGCGCGTCGCTGTCCGGGGCCAGCGCTTGCAGGCCATCGACCACCGGGATGCGGCTGCCGCACAGCGAACCGATGTGATAGCCCAGCAGCGGGTAGATCGACTCGTCATGGGCCGCCGGCAGTTCGACGTCCACCCGCAGCGTGGCCAGCCGGCCCTCGTCGCGATGGCTGCCGACGTTCGGCGCGCGGCCGGTGAGGGCGATGCAGATATCGAGGTAATCCGGGTACTTCAGGGTGCGCGCGCCGAGCACGCTGTTGGCGTACACCACGGCGTTGGACTCGGCCCAGACCACCTGGTCGCCGAGGCCCGGCGCGCTGTCCAGCAGGTAGGGCGCGCAGGTGTAGCTGAGCTGCGCGCCCATCGCCATGTAGGCGTCGCCCACCGCACTGGCGGGCTCGCCGAAGTCCTTGTCTACCCCCAGCTCGCGCCAGCGGCGGTGGTCCACGGAAATCGAATTGAGGGTGGTCGGCACGCGGACCTTGGCGCCCCATTCCACCAGTTGGCGGGCGAAGCGCAGGCTCGCGGGGCCGGTGTAGATGCAACCGTCGATGTGCGCCTGGGTCACGTCCAGCAGGTCCTTGGCGCCTTGCAATGCGGCCATGCGCAGGAGGATCTGCATGGCTGCCTGGGCCGCCTTGCCGTGCGCGCCGTCGAGCAGGGCGCGATCATCGGCGTCCAGCGCCAGGCCCTCGGGCAGTGGTCCGGCATCGCTGGCCATCACGCCCCGCCAGTCATCGGCGGGGCGCTGTGGATGGAGCGTTACCCGGTCATCTTCGATGCGCGCCCAGACACCGCCGGCGAGCCGCTCGAAGCCGTCACGCCCCAGGCACAGCACCGGGATCGCGCGGCCGAACAGCACCTGCGCCACCAGCACGCCGAGGGTGAGGATTTCGTCCGGCTCGGCCAACAGCAAGGCCGCTGGCGCGTGGCCATTGAGCAGCATTTCCAGCATCACGCTGCTGCCGGTGCAGGAGCCGCGTCCGCTGGGGATCGCCAGCACCCGGCCGGACAGCAGGCTGCCGCTGAGCGGGTGGTGGCGGTCGATGACTTCGCTCGTATAGGGATCGACGCCACCCCACAGGCTCAGCCCCGTCCCCGCGTACAACAGCGCCCCCTCGGCGCTGCCGCCCATCAGGACGCGGCCGCTGAGGGCCTCGTCCATAACGTCTGATGCATGCATCGAAGACATCATCGGTCTGCCGTCAGTAGTACACGTGGGGAACGGTGAGTTCGACCGGGGTACCACCGACCCACTTGTCGTACAGCTCGGCGTAGCGGCCGGTGCGCACCTGCTGGTTGACGAACAGGTTGAGGTAGTTGATCAGGCCGAACTCGTTGCGCTGGGCGGCCAGCGACACATAGTCGATGACGTAGGGCGCATTGCCCGCCACTTTCAGGCCCTTGTACTTGCCGGACTTCAGGGTGGAAGCGGCGACGGTGTTGGTGACCACGGTGGCGTCGATGTGGCCCTGGGCGACGGCGAGGATGGTGTCGTTCTGGGTCTGGTAGGCGCGGAAGCTGCCGTTGCCCCACTTCTTCACGTCCTTCTCCAGGGCGATGGCTTCATAGGTGCCGCTGGTGTTGCCCACCGGACGGCCCTTGATGTCGGCGTAGCTGTTGATGCCGGTGTCTTCGCGGGTCAGCACTACCATCTGGAAGGCGAAGTAGGGCACGGTCATGCCCACGGTCTTGGCGCGCTCCAGGGTGTCGGAGGTGGAAGCGACGATGACGTCGGCGCGGCCGGAGACCAGCGCCGGAATGCGGTCGGGGAAGGGCGTTTCGACGACTTCGGCGGTAACGCCGAGGACTTTCGCCAGGTCGTTGCAATAGTCGACGTCGAAGCCCACCGGGTTGTTCTGCGCATCGCGCGAGCCCATGGGCGGGAAGTCCAGGGTCACCGCGCAGCGCAGCTTGCCGGATTCGATGATGTCGTCGAGCTTGTCGGCCTGGGCCTGACTGATAAGGAAGGTACTGGCAACAGCGGTGAGGGCTACAGCGATTCGACTGAATTTCATGGGGGCCTCGCTCTGGTCAGTGTTGTGCAGTGATTTTTGTATTAGGGATTTCGTATACGATATTTTCTAGAGCAAGGCATGTGCCAGAAATCGTCCGAGCGGGTGTCGTGGGACGCAGGCCCCGCCGTTGAGGGGGCGGACCCTTGGTAAGCGAGGGAAGTGGCTGAAGGGATGCTTCCGAAGGCTGTTACCGAATGAAGCAGGCGAGTGTTTCGCTGCCCCGAATGGAAGCACTGCGAGTCAGCGCAGCGTGGCCTGCGACTCGCGGTACTGGGTCGGCGACAGCCCGGTGAGGGCGCGGAACTGGCGGCTGAAGGCGCTGTGGTCGGTGTAGCCGCAGCGCAGGGCGATCTCGGTGATCGGCAGGTCTTCGGCGAGCAGGCGGGTGGCGGCGCCGAGGCGCGCCTTGTGGATCATCTGCCGTGGCGTGAGCTGGAAGATGCGCTTGCAGTGACGCTCCAACTGGGCGACGGACAGACCGGCCAGCTCGGTGAGTTCACTGAGGTTGATCGGCTTGTCGAAGTGCTCGCGGATATAGGCGTCCACCGTGGCCAGGCGCTGGTATGCCGGATGGGTCGATTGCGCCGCCTGCAGGTCGCTGGAGATGCCGGCCATGCCGATGACGTTACCTTTTGCATCGCGCAGCGCCAGCTTGTGGGTCAGGCACCAGCCGGGCTGGCGTGCAGGGTAGAGGTGCAGTTCCAGCTGGTCACTGAGCTGCCCGCCGGTTTCCAGCACACGGCGATCCTGCTCGGTGTAGATCGGCCCGAAGCGGGAGGGGAAGACGTCCTCGGCGGTGCGCCCGAGCAGCTCGCCGGCGTCCTTCACGCCGCAACGCCGTGCCAGGGTCCGGTTGACCATCACGTAGCGCGCGGCGGTGTCTTTGATGAAGAACACCACGCCGGGCATGGCGTCGAGCAGCGGGGTGATCTGCTGCAGGGTCTGCAGCAGGCTGTCCAGGTCGCGGGCGCCCTGGGGAATCAGGTCTTGCATCGGGAAGCGGCTTGGCTGTCGGAGCATGGTGGAAGGTACGGTGCAAAGTGGCGAGGCCGCAGGGAGCTGTCAACTCGTAGGGCGCATAAAGCGGAACGCTTTATCCGCCGTCCGTGTTCCCATGCAGCATCGGACGGCGGATAACGCCAAAGGCGTTATGCGCCCTACAGGATGAGCGTGGTTCGTCAGTCTTCGGCGAGTTGCAGCAGCGTGTCGACGCGTGCCGGGCTGAACGGCGGGCGCGGCGCCGGCGGTTGCCAGCCGAACAGTTGCTGCGCCGCCGCGCCACACACGCGGCCCTGGCAGGCGCCCATGCCGCAGCGGCTGGCGAGCTTGGCGGCGGTCCAGTCCGGTTTGCCGGCGAGGGCCGAGTAGGGTACGTCCTCGCAGCGGCAGACCAGGGTGTCCGGCTCGGCCAGTTGGCTCAGGCGCGGGGCGAGGGCGAAGTCGCGGCGCAGTGCATCGGCGAAGCCCTGCCAGCGCTGGCGTTGCGGCCACTGCGCGCGGGCACTTTCGTGCTCGCCCACTGCAGCATGGCCGGCGATGTGGCCTTCCACCAGCGCCAGTTCGGAGCCGCCGAAACCGGTGCATTCGCCCGCCGCGTAGATACCGGCGCGGGTGCTTGCCTGCCAGGCATCGATGCGGATCGCGCCGTTCTCAATAACGCAGCCCAGTGCATGGCCGAGCTGGGTGTTGGGGACCAGGCCGAACCCACAGGCCAGTCGGTCGCATTCGATTTCCACCACCTTTCCGCCCTGGTTCAGGCGCACGGCTTCGAGACGATCGCTGCCCAGCGCGGCGACCACATGGCTGTCGGCGCGGTAGGTACGATCGTAGAGACCGAAGGACTGCAGCAGCTTGTTCGGCCATTGCGGCAGCTTCATCGCGAAGCGCGCAAGCGCAGGCCACGAAGCCTGCTCGGCGATGCGCAGGATGCGGGCGCCGTTGCTGCGGGCGGTGGCGGCGCTGGCGAGCAGCAGCGGGCCGCTGCCAGCGATCACCACGCGTTGCCCATCGACCGGCATGCCGCCCTTGATCAGCGCCTGCAAACCGCCGGCGCCGGTAACACCCGGCAGCGTCCAGCCGGGGAAGGGCAGCAGCAGTTCGCGGGCGCCGGTGCAGAGGATCAGCTTGCGGTAATCCAGCCGCCAGCCGCGCTCGGCATCTTCCAGCAGCAGACCCTGTTCGCCGGCCAGTGCCACCACGCGGGTGCCGTTGTGAATGCGGATATTGGCGCAGGCGACAACCTTCTCGCGCAATTCGATGGCCGCGCGCGGCAGATGCGCATTCGGACCGTCGCGCCAGATCTGGCCGCCGGGCAACGGATTGTCGTCGAGGATGACGATGTTGGCGCCGCTCGGTGCGGCAGCGAGGGCGGCGGACAGCCCGGCCGGGCCGGCGCCGACGATGACGATATCGGCCACTGCGCTCATGGGCGGGTCTCCACCTGCATGCCGTCGCGGCACAGGGTCTGGCAGGCCAGGCGGCGCTGGCCGTCGATGCTCACCCGGCATTCCTGGCAGACGCCCATGCCGCACAACGGCGCGCGGCGTTGGCCGCTGACCGAGGTGCGGGTGGTGCTGTCGCCACCCAGGGCGAGCGCGGCGGCCACCGTGGTGCCGGCGGCGACCCGCAGCGGGCGGCCGTCGAGGATCAGGTCAGGCATGGGCGGTGACTCCGAGGAAGCGGCGCGGGGAATAGGGTTCGGCGGCCAGCGGCAACGGCTCGTCGCACAGTTGCGCGGCGAGCAGATCGGCGGTGCCCGGCGCAGTGGTCACGCCGAGGCCTTCGTGACCGACCGCCAGCCACAGGCCGGGGCGTTGTGGGTGCTCGCCCACCAGCGGCAGGCCGTCCGGGCTGGCAGCACGAAAACCGGCCCAGCTGCGAATCACGTTGAGGTTGGCCAGGCCGGGCATGTAGTCCACGGCGCGGCGCAGCATCTTCGCCAGCATCCAACCTTCCACTTGTGGGTCGGTGGTGCCGAACTGCCGGGAAGCGCCGATGAACAGTTGCCCGGTCGGGCGCGGCTGGATATTGCAGGCCACCGACGGCCCGCTGGCGTTGTGCGCGCTGGTGACATAGCCCAGCTCCACCAGCGTGCGGCGCACCTTGCCGGGGTAGCGATCGGTGATCAGCAGATGCCCCTTCTTCGGCTCGATGGGCAGCCCCGGGCACAGCTCCCCGGCCTGGATGCCGTTGGCCAGCACCACGGCCCTGGCGCTCAACCACTGGCCATTGTCCAGGCGCACGCGGGGTTCATCGATTTCCACCACCTTGGCCTGGCGCTGGCGGATCGGCTTGCGCGCCGATTCCAGCAGCCAGGCGGCGGCGCGCGGTGCGTAGAGAATGCCGTCGCCGGTGATCTCCAGCCCGCCGTGCAGATCGGTGCGCAGCTCGGGTTCTTCCCGCTGCAGCTCCGGGCCGTTCAGCAGCCTGGCAGCCACGCCGTGCTCGCGCAGCACGGCGAACTTGCGCTCGGCTTCGGCCATCTCTTCGTCATTGGCCGCCAGCCACAGCGTGCCGTTGCTGCGATAGGCACACTCGGCGGGCATGTCGCGGCCCCACTCGCGCCAGCGTTGCAGCGAGTAGTCGCTCAGGGTCAGTTCGGCGGCGTTGCCGTCGAGCACCAGCAGGTGGCCCATGCCGACGGCGGTGGCGCCGGGCAGGCGTGCGTCCAGCACCAGCACGTCCAGCCCGCGCTGGGCGAGGGCGTGGGCGCAGGCGGCGCCGACGATGCCGGCGCCGATGACGATGATGTCGGCATCGCTCACGGGCGGATGCCCCAGGCGAAGGGATCGTCCTCTTCCAGCAGCAGGGTGGCCTCGGCGCTGATGTTGGCGCGGCCACGGATGGTCGGGATGATGCGCCCCTCGGCCGGCTCGCCAGCCCATTCGAAGCGGCCCTCGAACTGGCTGCCGATCACGCTGGCCTGGCGCCAGGCTTCGCCGGCTGCGAGCTTGCCGTCGGCGGCCAGGCACGCCAGCTTGGCGCTGGTGCCGGTGCCACAAGGGGAGCGGTCATAGGCCTTGCCGGGGCAGAGCACGTAGTTGCGGCTGTCGGCGTCGGGGTCGTCGGCGAACAGCTCGATATGGTCGATCAACCCACCGTCTTCGCCGCGGATGCCCTGGTCTTCCAGCGCCTTCTGCACGGCGACGGTGTAGGCGGTCAGCTCATCGAGGTTGTCGCCGGCCACGCGCAGGCCGTGATCGGAAATCAGGAAGAACCAGTTGCCGCCCCAGGCGATGTCGCCGCGCACCAGGCCGTGACTGGGCACTTCGACGGGAACCTGCTTGCGGTAGCGGTAGGCGGGCACGTTGCGCACACTCACCGAGCGGTCGTCGTGCAGGGTCGCTTCGACCGTACCCACCGGCGTCTCGATCTTGTGCGTACCGGGACCGATGCGCCCCAGGTGCGCCAGCGAAACCACCAGGCCGATGGTGCCGTGGCCGCACATGCCCAGGTAGCCGGTGTTGTTGAAGAAGATCACCCCGGCACAGGCGCTCGGGTCCACCGGCTCGCAGAGCAGTGCACCGACCAGCACGTCGCTGCCGCGCGGCTCCAGCAACGTGGCGGCGCGCCAGGCGTCGTGCTCCTTGGCCAGCCGCGAGCGGCGCTCGGCCATGCTGCCGTTGCCCAGATCGGGAAAGCCGTCGAGCACCAGGCGGGTGGGTTCGCCGCCGGTATGGGAATCGAGAACCTGGATGCGTTTCATGCTGCCCCCTGGGGTGTCTTGTTGTAGACCCTAGGGTGGCGCGGGGAGGTTCGGAGGGCTTGAGGGTTTTCCGCCGGGCCGATGATGAAATCGGCACAGCGGTGTCTTTCGATCAGCTCGGCGTCGGTCGGTTTGGCAGGTGCTCGTAGAGCGTGCGGCAGACGCCATTGATGTGCTCTTCCAGCAGTCGCGCCGCCAGTTCGCCGTCGCCGGCGCGGCAGGCGTCGAGAATGTCGTGGTGCTCGTGGTCAGCGCGCTCCTTGCCCGCGGACAGGCTCATCTGCATCCGCAGGTAGCGTTCGAGCTTGTCGTGGATCGAGCGGATCAGGCCGACGAGGTACGGCCGCTGCGCTGGCTCGTAAAGGCATGCATGCAGCTCCCAGTTCAGCTCGGCCCAGCGACCCACGTCATCCTCGCCGACGAACTCGGCACAGATGCGCTCGGCGCGCTCGAAGGTCTCCGCGGTCATGTTCGGCACCGCCAGGCGGATCGCCTGGGCTTCGAGGATCACCCGCACCTCGAACATCTGCGCCAGTTCCGGCTCGGAAATCTTCGTCACCAGCGCGCCCTTGTTGCGCTGGAATTCCACCAGGCCTTCGGCCTCCAGGCGCTTGAGCGCCTCGCGCACGGGAATCTTGCTGACATTGAACACCTGGGCGATATCGTCCTGGCGGATCGGCTCGTTTTCCGGCAACTGACCGGAAATGATCGCCTCCCGCAGATGCTTGGCGATGATCTCCGAGGCGGAAGGAACGATGCCCAGGTTGGGCGCGTTGCGCAGGGGTAGCGTCACGAGGCGCTCCGATCAGGTGGATAGTGTCGAATATTGTATACGAAACGGCTGAGGCACAGGGAGGGCCCGCTGATCGGGCGCTTCACGCCAATGGACACGCAAAGCGCGTGCCCGGTAACAGGGATCAGTTGCGGCGGTCGACGATATAGCGGGCCAGCGCGCGCAGCGGCTCGGCGGAGTCGCCGAAGCCTTCCAGCGCGGCCAGCGCCTGGTCGCACAGGGTCAGGGCATACGCCTTGGCGGCATCGAGGCCAAGCAGGGCGGGGTAGGTGGGCTTGTCGTGGGCCTGGTCCTTGCCCTGGGTCTTGCCGAGGGTGGTGGTGTCGCTTTCCACGTCGAGGATGTCGTCCTGCACCTGGAAGGCCAGGCCGACGGCTTCGGCATAGCGGCGCAGCGCTTCCAGATCGGCGGCGCCGGCACGGCCGCTGGCCAGGGCGCCGAGCTGCACGCTGGCCTCGATCAGAGCGCCGGTCTTGTGCCGGTGCATGGTCTCCAGCGCCGCCTGGTCGATCTTGCGGCCCACGGATTCCAGGTCGATCGCCTGTCCGCCGACCATCCCGGCGGAGCCGGCGGCGCGCGTCAGGATCAACAGCATGTCCAGGCGGGTCTGGGCGTCCTGCGGATTGAGGTCGGCGTTACCGATCACCTCAAAGGCCAGAGTCTGCAGACCGTCGCCCGCGAGAATCGCGCAGGCTTCGTCGAAGGCGATATGGGTGGTCGGCTGTCCACGACGCAGGTCGTCGTCGTCCATCGCCGGCAGGTCGTCGTGCACCAGTGAGTAGGCGTGGATCAGCTCCACCGCACAGGCCGCGCCATCGGCGCGCTCAAGCTCCCCACCCAGCGCCTCGCAGGCCGCGTAGGCCAGCAGCGGGCGCACGCGCTTGCCGCCGTTGACCACGCTGTAGCGCATGGCGGCATAGATGCGGGTGAGCTCTTCACGGGGGGCGACGAACAGGGTTTCCAGCGCAGCATCGACACGCGCCTGGCAGCGCGCCTGGTAGGCGGAAATCATGCGTCTTCGCCTTCCGGATCGAAGGGCGCTTCGCTCAGCTCGCCGTCGCGCTCCAGCAGGATCTGCACCTTCTGCTCCGCCTGGGTCAGTGCCGCCTGGCAATCACGGGTCAGGCGAATGCCCTGCTCGAAGGCACCCAGCGAATCCTCCAGCGACAACTCGCCGCTTTCCAGACGCTCCACCAGCGTTTGCAGTTCGGCGAGGGACTGTTCGAAGTCAAGGGAAGCTTTCTTGCGGGCCATGCGGACATCTCGGCGGGGTATTCGGAAACCTCGGGACACTAGCAGAGACGGGGATTGCGGGCAAATGCCATGGTCTCCGCCCAGCGCTACCTGTGCTGCTGGAGCTGGATGCAGAGGGCTAGGGCAGCCAGCAGTAGGGCAGTGTTTCATGGCAGCGGGAATCGCCCGATCCTTGACGCTATGGATGACACTGGCGCGATGGTTGGTGATCGGTGGCGAGGCTTTTCGCGGGCATTAAAAAAGCCGGCTTGTGGCCGGCTTTCAGGGGGTGGTCCAACCTTACTTCTGGTAAAGCAGACCGCCTTGATTCTGTGGCGACGCAGTGAGCTGCTCGCGGGGCGCAGATAGTAGCAAAGCCGGAACGAAAAACCTAATCCCGGTCATGAAAAAGCCCCGCCTGGGCGGGGCTTTTCGCTGCGCGGATAATCCGCGCGACCATCACTTGGCCTGGAAGGCGGCGACGGCTTTGGTGATGTAGTCGTGAGCTTGTGCGGCGTTGCCCCAGCCCTCGACCTTCACCCACTTGCCCTTTTCGAGATCCTTGTAGTTCTCGAAGAAGTGCTTGATCTGCTCCAGCAGCAGGGCCGGCAGGTCGGTGTATTCCTTCACGTCCTTGTACAGGACGGTCAGCTTGTCGTGCGGTACGGCGATCAGCTTGGCGTCGCCGCCGGCTTCGTCGCTCATGTTCAGCACGCCAACCGGACGGGCGCGGATCACGGAACCCGGAGCGACCGGGTAGGGGGTCACGACCAGCACGTCCAGGGGGTCACCGTCGTCGGCCAGGGTGTTCGGGATGAAGCCGTAGTTGGCCGGGTAGAACATCGGGGTGGCCATGAAACGGTCGACGAACAGGCAGTCGGTGTCCTTGTCGATTTCGTACTTGATCGGCGCGTGGTTGGCCGGGATCTCGATGGCGACGTAAATGTCGTTCGGCAGGTCTTTGCCAGCCGGGATGCTGCTGTAGCTCATGGACGACTCCAGATAGTGGTCGGGCCGAAAAAGTGCGGCGGATTATAGGCAGATTGCCGTGTCCAAGCCACAGACATCGCCTAGTGCGCCTGAGTTTCCTGATATTCGGGGTGCTCGGCCTGAAGCAGGTGCAGGCGCGAAAGCGGATCTTGCCGGTAGAACAGCGAAAGCTGTTCATAGACTTTGGGATAGGCCTCCTGAAGGAGGTCGGGGGCGGTGAAGAAATACTCGCTGGTGACGGCGAAGAATTCCGCTGGATTTTCGGCCGCGTAGGGGTCGATGGCGGTGTGCGCCTGCGGATCGCGGTCGAGCTGGCGGTTCATGTCGTCGTAGGCGCTCTGCATGGCGGAGGCCCAGTCGGTGACGCGCATGTCGCGGTGCAGCGGTGGCAGGCCGTTGGCGTCGCCGTTGAGCATGTCCAGCTTGTGCGCCAGTTCGTGGATCACCAGGTTGTAGGCGTCCCAGCCGCCGCCGCTTTCCACGCCGGGCCAGGCAAGGATCACCGGGCCTTGCAGCGAGGTCTCGCCGGCGCGCTCGTCGTCGAATTCGTGAATGACGCCGGCCGGGTCGCGGTGTTTCTGCGGGCTGACGAAGTCGTCGGGGTAGAGCACCAGTTCGTGGAAGCCCTGGTACCAGTTCAGCTCCGGCAGGTGCAGCAGCGGCAGTTGCGCCTGGGCGGCGAGCAGCAGGCGACGGAAGTCGTCCAGTTCGACGCCGGGCAGGGCGGAGAGGTGTTTGTCGCGCAGGAACAGCAACGCCCGCTCGCCGAGCAGGCGCAGTTCGTCATCGTTCAGGCCATCGAGGATCGGCAGGTGCCGGCGTACCTGCGCCCACAGCTGCGCATCCAGCGGATGGCGGGCGAGGAAGCGCCGGCGGCGCCAGTCGCTGAAGGACCACATGGGTGGCTCAGCGCTCGCCGGTCTGGGCCTTGGCCGACGGGCGCAGCTTGTGGCGGATGACGCCGATGATCATCGGCAGCAGGGAGAAGGCGATGATGCCGATGATCATCAGCGAGAGGTTCTGCTTGATGAACGGCACGTTGCCGAAGAAGTAGCCCAGGGTCACCAGGCCGCCGACCCAGGCCACACTGCCGGCCACGCTGAAGGCCAGGAAGCGCAGGTAAGGCATGTACGCCATGCCGGCGACGAAGGGCGCGAAGGTGCGCACGATGGGCAGGAAGCGCGCCAGGGTCACGGTCTTGCCGCCATGGCGCTCGTAGAAGGCGTGGGTCTGGTCCAGGTAGTCGCGGCGGAAGACCTTGGAGTCCGGGTTACTGAACAGGCGTTTGCCCAGGGTTCGGCCGATCACATAGTTGGTGCTGTCGCCGGTGATGGCCGCAACCAGCAGCAGGCTGCCGAGCAGCCAGGGGTCCATACCGCCGGTGGCGCAGATGGCGCCGGCGATGAAGAGCAGCGAATCGCCCGGCAGGAAGGGCGTTACGACCAGGCCGGTCTCGCAGAAAATCACCAGGAAGAGGATGGCGTAGATCCAGGTGCCGTAGTTGGCCACCAGCATCGACAGGTAGGTGTCGAGGTGGAGAATCAGGTCGATCGGGTTGAAATCCATGAGAAGCCTGTTTTGACAGCGGGGTGAACAGCCGGGGTGCGCATTATAGGGACGGTTGCGCGCCGGGAACGCGGTTCATCGCGTCCTGCGACGAACGTCAACTCAGGATATTACAGGTGGAAGGTGAAAATTCGGTTGGGGTGATGGCTGAAATGCCCTGTGACAAATGGGGCGGTCCGCCTCGTTTGGCGATAGGCCAGCGTCAGAGCAGGCTCGCCTGCCAGCTCAGCAGCTCAGGCCTGGGGGCGCCGCCGAAGTGCTGCGCAGGCGCGGTGGCGGGCCTCGGCAACTGTTTGGCGATGGGATGGTCCGCCACTTCCCGGGAGCGCAGGGCGGTTTCCAGGTGCGCCTCGGCGATCAGTTGCTGCAGGCGCCCGCTGCGGCGCAGGGTGCGCAGGCTGCGGTCGAGGCTGGCCGCCAGCTCCTCGCCATCGGCGCGCTTTCTGGGGACCAGGACGTAGAGCGGCTTGATGTCCAGCGGCGGCTCCACGAAGACCAGTTGGTCGCGCAGGGCCGGGGCGTTCTGGGCGAGCAGCTGATAGCCGGTATAGCGGTCCACCACCGCCAGGTCGATGCGTCCGCGCAGGAGTTTTTCCAGGTTCTGCCAGTCGTTGCTGACCACTTCCTTGCTGAGGAAGTCGGCGGCGTCGAAGGCGCTCTGGTTGACGTAGCCGCGCACCACGCCGATGCGATAGGGGCGCAGGCTGTCGAGATCGCCGGGAACGATCGGCAACGCATGGTCGCGGCGGCGGAAGAAGCCGAGCTGGGAGTCCAGCAGTGGCATCGAGGTGTAGAAATCCCGGCTGCGGTCGGCGGAGAGGTAGGCCGGCATCAGCGCGTCGAAACGCCCTTCGCGGGTTTCGTTGAGTGCCCGCTGCCAGGGCAGGAAGATCAGTTCGGCCTGGTCGCCATTGAGCGCCAGGGCCTCGTCGAGGATGCGGGCGGCCAGGCCGTGGCCGGGCAGGTCGGGGCCGACATAGGGGGCCCAGTCCAGCGTGGCGATGCGCAGGGTCTGCGCCTGGCCGGCGGAGCACAGGAGCGCGAGGAGGAGGCTGGCGAGCAGGGGACGACGCATGGCTTCCCTTTGCTGGTGAGGATGGCGAGGCGATGGCCGGTCATCACTCTAGTGCGCCCGGCCCGCCGACGCCAGCGGGCCTCGGGGCCGCCGTCAGGTCAGGTCGTCGCTGATCGGCAGGATGTAGTTCTTGAACTCGGTGTCCTCGTGGAAGCCGATGGACTCGTAGACCTTCTGCGCCACTTCGTTGTTGACGCTGGTGGAGACGCGCATGCGCACTGCCTGGGTCTCGCGGGCCATCTGTCGTGCGGTCTGCAGCAGGTGGTCGGCTACCAGCTGGCGGCGCGCTTCTTCGGCGACGTAGATGTCGTTGAGGATCCATACGCGCTTGAGGGACAGGGAGGAATAGCTCGGGTAGAGCTGGCAGAAGCCCAGCAGCTTGCCGTCATCGTCGTCCGGCAGAGCCAGGTAGATCACCGATTCCTTGCGGCGCAGGCGCTTTTCCAGGAATTTCCGCGAGGATTCGGGGTAGGGCAGCTTGCCGTAGAACTCACGGTATTTGACGAACAGCGGCGCGAGCAGATCGAGGTGGTCGAGCGTGGCTTGCACGATACGCATGGGCGGGCCTCGGCGTGGTGTGAATGGGCTGGTATGGCAATGCAGGGGCTATGCCAGCGGATAGCCAACGTGTCCGATGCTGCACCAGAAATTGTTGAAAGCGCAATCCAAGCAAGCGTTTGATCTAGTCTGGTTGGCAGACCGTTCCCAGCCGTGTGCAGGCGCAAGCTTGCTCACGAAGGTTTGCGGGGTGGTGACAGGGCGTCGATGTGCTGGTGGTGGGCAAGGGCTGTAGGAGCGGGCTTGCTCGCGAACCGCAAGGCACCGAGTTCCCCGGCTGGAGGGTTCGCGAGCAAGCTCGCTCCTACGAAGAGCCGTTCATGTCGGCTGTCGCAGGGCTTCAGGTCAGCAGGAAGTTTGCCCCCGGCCCGGAGCCTTCCAGCGTTGGCAGTTCTGCCTCGTCCTTCAGGTTTACCCCCGACAGTTGCCGGCGGCACGCCTCGCGCATCAGGTAGAGCAGGCGGTGGGCGGCCAGGCCGTAGCTCAAGCCTTCGAGCCGCACGTTGGAGATGCAGTTGCGGTAGGCGTCGTTCAGGCCGACCTTCGGCGCCCAGGTGAAGTACAGGCCGAGGCTGTCGGGTGACGACAGGCCCGGACGCTCGCCGATCAGGATGACCACCATCTTCGCCCGCAGCAGTTCGGCCACTTCGTCGGCCACGGCAACGCGGCCTTGTTGCACCAGTGCCACCGGCGAGAGGCTCCAGCCTTCGTTGCGTGCCTGTTCTTCCAGGCGCTCGAGGAAGGGCAGGCTGTGACGTTGCACCGCCAGCGAGGACAGGCCGTCGGCGATCACCACTGCCAGGTCGTAACCCTGGGGATGGCGGTCGGCATGGCGGCGCAGGATTTCCGCCGACTCTTCGTTCAGCCTGCGGCCCAGGTCGGGGCGTTGCAGGTAGATGTCGCGGTCGGCGGCGGCGCTGTGCAGCTGCAGACACTCGCGGCCGCGTTCGGCCAACTGCCGGGCCAGGCCTTCACGGTCGAAGGGCAGGTGCACGGCATCGCGGGCCTGGGCGTGGGCGAACTGGAAGTCCAGCTGTGCGAGGGTTGGCAGGCTGGTGCCGGCGCGGCCCAGGGCGATCCGCGCGGAGGTCAGGCGGCGCAGTTCCTGCCAGGGGTTGGGGATGTAGCTGTCGCTCATCGAGGCCTCCTCAGGACAACTGCGCCAGCGCGTGGCGGAAGGCGGTGGGCAATTGGCCGGCCATGTGTACCCGGCCGTCGCGCTGGTGGAGGATTTCCATGCGTTCCAGCCAGGCTTCGAACTCCGGCGCGGGCTTCAGGCCCAGCACCTGGCGCGCGTAGAGCGCGTCGTGGAAGGAGGTGGTCTGGTAGTTGAGCATCACGTCGTCGGAACCGGGGATGCCCATGATGAAGTTGATGCCGGCTACGCCCAGCAGGGTCAGGAGCATGTCCATGTCGTCCTGGTCGGCCTCGGCGTGGTTGGTGTAGCAGATGTCGCAACCCATGGGCACACCGAGCAGCTTGGCGCAGAAGTGGTCTTCCAGGCCCGCGCGGATGATCTGCTTGCCGTTGTACAGGTACTCCGGGCCGATGAAGCCGACCACGGTGTTCACCAGGAACGGCTTGAAGTGCCGCGCCACCGCGTAGGCGCGGGTTTCGCAGGTCTGCTGGTCGACGCCGTGGTGGGCGTTGGCCGACAGCGCGCTGCCCTGGCCGGTCTCGAAGTACATGAGGTTGTCGCCCAGGGTGCCGCGCTTCTGCGACAGCCCCGCCTCATAACCTTCCTTGAGGATCGACAGGCTCACGCCGAAGCTGGCGTTGGCCGCCTCGGTGCCGGCGATGGACTGGAACACCAGGTCCAGCGGTGCGCCGCGGTTGATCGCTTCGATGGAACTGGTGACGTGGGTGAGCACGCAGGACTGGGTGGGAATCTCGTAGCGCTGGATGATCGCGTCGAGCATTTCCAGCAGGGTGCAGATCGATTGCAGGCTGTCGGTGGCCGGGTTGATGCCGAGCATGGCGTCGCCGTTGCCGTAGAGCAGGCCGTCGAGCACGCTGGCGGCGATGCCGGCCGGGTCGTCCGTGGGGTGGTTGGGTTGCAGCCGTGTGGACATCCGCCCGCGCAGCCCCATGGTGTTGCGGAAGCGCGTGACCACGCGGATTTTCTGCGCCACCAGCACCAGGTCCTGCACGCGCATGATCTTCGACACGGCCGCCGCCATCTCCGGCGTCAGCCCTGGCGCCAGGGCGCGCAGGCTGGTTTCGTCGGCCTGCTCGCCCAGCAGCCAGTCGCGCAGGCCTCCCACGGTGAGGTGGCTGACCGGCGCGAAGGCCTGACGGTCGTGGGTGTCGATGATCAGCCGGGTGACTTCGTCGCTCTCGTAGGGGATCAGCGCCTCGTCGAGGAAGCGCTTGAGCGGGATGTCGGCCAGCGCCATCTGTGCGGCGACACGCTCGGCGTCGCTGCCGGCGGCGACCCCGGCGAGGCGGTCGCCGGAGCGCGCCGGGCTGGCCTTGGCCATCACCTCGCGCAGGCTGTCGAAGCGCCAGGTCTGGCCTCCGACGCTGTGGACGAATCCGGACATGCAGACCTCTCTCAGCCCTGGCTGGCGAAGGATGCGTCGGTGCCGCGATTGAGGCTGACCACGATGCTGCAGCAGGAGATGCCACCGATCATCAGCACCAGGAACACCGAGGCGATGACGCTGTTGAACCAGAGCATAGCGGCCAGGCACAGCAGCGCCAGAGCGAGGGCGATGCCGGGCACGACCGGGTAGCCGGGGGCGCGGAAGCTGCGCTCCAGGTTCGGCTCGCTGCGGCGCAGCTTGAACAGGCTGAACATGCTCATGATGTACATGACGATGGCGCCGAATACGCTCATGGTGATCATCGCAGCGGTCAGGGTCATGCCCTGCAGGCTGATCAGGCCGTCGCTGAAGATCGCCGCGATGCCCACCGCGCCGCCGGCGAGGATCGCCCGATGCGGGGTCTGGAAGCGCGAGAGTTTCGCCAGGCCGCGGGGCAGGAAGCCGGCGCGGGCGAGGGCGAAGAACTGCCGGGAGTAGCCCAGGATGATGCCGTGGAAGCTGGCCACCAGGCCGAACAGGCCGATCCACACCAGCATGTGCATCCAGGTGGAGTTGTTGCCGACCACGGCCTTCATCGCCTGCGGCAGCGGGTCGTTGATGTTCGACAGGGTGCGCCAGTCGCCCACGCCGCCGGCGAAGATCATCACGCCGATGGCCAGCGCGACCAGGGTGAGGATACCGGCGATGTAGGCGCGCGGGATGGTGCGTTTCGGGTCCTTGGCTTCCTCGGCGGCCATGGCCGCGCCTTCGATGGCGAGGAAGAACCAGATGGCGAAGGGGATCGCGGCGAAGATGCCGGCCATCGCCGGGGCGCCGAACACGTCGGAGCCGGCCCAACCGTTGAGTACGAAGTTGCTGAAGCTGAAGCCCGGTGCAACCACGCCCATGAACACCAGCAGCTCGGCCACCGCCAGCACGGTCACCACCAGCTCGAAGGTGGCGGCGATGCTCACGCCGAGGATGTTAAGGGTCATGAAGATCACGTAGGCGCCGGTGGCCGCCCACTTCGGATCGAGTCCGGGGAACTGCACGTTGAGGTAGGCGCCGATGGCCATGGCGATGGCCGGCGGGGCGAAGACGAATTCGATCAGGGTAGCGACGCCGGCGATCATCCCGCCGGTCTTGCCGAAGGCGCGCAGGCTGTAGGCGAAGGGACCGCCGGCGTGGGGGATGGCGGTAGTCAGCTCGGTGTAGCTGAAGATGAAGCAGGTGTACATCACCGCCACCAGCAGGGTAGTGACGAGGAAGCCCAGGGTACCGGCGGCGGCCCAGCCGTAGCTCCAGCCGAAGTACTCGCCGGAGATCACCAGGCCCACGGCGAGCCCCCAGAGATGCAAGGTTCCAAGCGTCGGTTTTAGTTGTGATGCGCTCATCGTGATTCCTCTTTCCCCCAGGGGGCGTGGACGGATACCTGAGCCTCGATGGTAGTGGCGCAAAGCCTCGCGAGACTTGACCGCTGGAACCGGCTTTCGCCGCGCAGGGTCAACTGGCTGTTACCCATCGCCCCACACAGGGCGTAGCGCCCGATCATGGTGCTGAAATCGTGCCAGGTGCCCCAAGCTGTGGCAGCTGCAGGCCAGGCGTGGCGCTGTGTCCGGCGCTTTGGCCAATGCGCGAGAGGCACGGGATTTGCTTTGTATAAAGGTCCCCGTTTTCAGGGGGGTCGAGTGCCTTGTGTGTTTCATAACAAGATCGGTAACCGTCATGAGCCAGCCCCTGTTCTCCCATCCCGGCCTGAGCGTGCCTCTGGCCAACAACATCGGCGTGCTGTCCGCTGCGGCCAGCGGCCTGGGGCGCTTCATCGGCGACCAGGGTGGCGACATCGATCGGGTCTTCGGTCGCGCGGGCATCGATCCGGAACGCCTGCTGCATCCCACCCTGAGCCTGGCGCTGACCAACTATTGCCAGGTGCTTGAGGAAGCGGCGCGACAGTCCGGTTGCGACAACTTCGGGCTCCGTTACGGCGAGCAGTTCCGGCCCCGAGAACTGGGCCTGCTGGGCTATGTCGGGCTCTGCTCGGAGACGCTGGAGGGCGCGCTGAAGAACTTCGCCGCCGCCTTCCCCTATCACCAGCACGACACCCTGATCCGCCTGGTGGACTGCGGCGAGTGCTATCGCTTTGATTACCAGGTGCGCCATGGCGCCATTCTCGACCGCCGCCAGGATGCCGAGCTGACCCTGGGCATGGTGCTGAACCTGATGCGCCATGTGCTCGGCCCCGAGTGGGCGCCGCGCGCGGTGAGCTTCGAGCATGCGCGCCCCGAAGGCTGGCAGGAGCATGGACGGGTGTTCGACGCGCCGGTGCTGTTCCAGCGCGGCTGCAATTCCATGCTGATTCCCAAACGCGACCTCTACGGCCGGCAGATGCCGGAGCGCGACGCCAACCTGTTGTTCCTGGTGCAGGACGTGATCCGTCGCCTGGGCGAGCAGGGCGGCGCGCCGAACCTGGTGGAGGATGCCGGCACGCAGATTCGCCTGGCGTTGAGTGAGGGCGAGCCGTCGCTGGAGATCATTGCCGAGCAGCTCGAACTGACTACGGCCGGCCTGCAGCGCCGCCTGCGGGAGGCCGGGCTGAGTTTCAGCCAACTGGTGGAAAACACCCGCCGCGAGCTGGCGCTGCATTACCTGCGTCAGCCGCAACGGCCGATTTCCGAACTGGCGCCGCTACTGGGCTATTCCGAGACCAGCGCTTTTTCTCGTGCGTTTCGCCGGTGGTTCGGCGTGAGTCCGCGGCAGTGGCGTAGCGACGCGAGCTGATCGGCCGCGATCCGGTCCTGCGAACCGATCCCTCTCTGTAGGATATTCAAACCAGGTACAGGATCGGACTTCGTTCGCGATGGTCCGAGCCGCCGTAGAACATCGCGGACGAAGTCCGCTACTACGAAAGACATCCCGTCGAACCCTTTTCCCGGGCATAAAAAAGCGCGGCCCGCAGGCCGCGCAAAGATCGATTGGAGAGAATGCCCGGCTCGCGCCGGGCGGGTGGATCAGAAGAAGCCCAGCGGGTTGATGTCGTAGCTCACCAGCAGGTTCTTGGTCTGCTGGTAGTGGTCGAGCATCATCTTGTGAGTCTCGCGGCCCACGCCGGATTTCTTGTAGCCACCGAACGCGGCATGCGCCGGGTACAGGTGGTAGCAGTTGGTCCACACACGGCCGGCCTTGATGCCACGGCCCATGCGATAGGCACGGTTGATGTCGCGGGTCCAGAGGCCGGCGCCCAGGCCGTACTCGGTGTCGTTGGCAATCGCCAGCGCCTCGGCCTCATCCTTGAAGGTGGTGACACCGACGACGGGGCCGAAGATTTCCTCCTGGAACACGCGCATCTTGTTGTTGCCCTTGAGCAGGGTCGGCTGGATGTAATAGCCGCTGGCGAGGTCGCCGCTCAGGCGCTCGACCTGGCCGCCGGTGAGAACCTGCGCGCCTTCCTGCTGGGCGATGTCGAGGTAGGAGAGGATCTTCTCGTACTGCTGCTGCGAAGCCTGGGCGCCGACCATGGTGTCGGTGTCCAGCGGGTCGCCGCGCTTGATCGCCTTGACCTTCTTCATCACCACTTCCATGAACTGCGGGTAGATGGACTCCTGCACCAGCGCGCGGGACGGGCAGGTGCACACCTCGCCCTGGTTGAAGAAGGCCAGCACCAGGCCCTCGGCGGCCTTCTCGATGAAGGTCGGCTCGGCCTGCATGATGTCTTCGAAGTAGATGTTCGGGCTCTTGCCGCCCAGCTCCACGGTGGACGGAATGATGTTCTCGGCGGCGCATTTGAGGATGTGCGAGCCCACCGGGGTCGAGCCGGTGAAGGCGATCTTGGCGATGCGCTTGCTGGTGGCCAGCGCCTCGCCGGCTTCGCGGCCAAAGCCCTGGACGACGTTGAGCACGCCCGGCGGCAGCAGGTCGCCGATCACTTCCATCAGCACGCAGATGCCCAGCGGGGTCTGTTCGGCCGGCTTGAGCACCACGCAGTTGCCGGCGGCCAGGGCCGGGGCGAGTTTCCAGGCGGCCATCAGCAGCGGGAAGTTCCACGGGATGATCTGACCCACCACGCCCAGCGGCTCGTGGATGTGGTAGGCGACGGTGCTGTCGTTGATCTCGGCGGCAGAGCCTTCCTGGGCGCGGATGCAACCGGCGAAGTAGCGGAAGTGGTCGGCGGCCAGCGGGATGTCGGCGTTCAGCGTTTCGCGGATCGGCTTGCCATTGTCCCAGGTCTCGGTGATGGCCAGCAGTTCCAGGTTCTGCTCGATGCGGTCGGCGATCTTCAGCAGGATGTTGGAGCGGTCCTGTACCGAGGTGCGGCCCCAGGCGTCAGCGGCGGCGTGGGCGGCGTCCAGTGCCTTGTCGATGTCGGAGGCGTCAGAGCGGGGGAATTCGGCGATAGCCTGGCCGTTCACCGGCGAGGTGTTGGTGAAGTACTGACCCTTTACCGGCGGGACGAATTCGCCGCCGATGTAGTTGCCGTAGCGCGCCTTGAAGGAAACGATGGCGCCTTCGGTACCGGGGTGGGCATAACGCATGGTCGAATCTCCTGGGTCTTGTGCTTGTTGGGGAGGACGTTGAACAAGCGTAGAGCAAGGGCCGGGCCATGCCAGCGCAAGCCGCGCCGCACAAGGCCTCGGGACTTTCGCCGTGGGTTGCTGAAACGCCCGCTGTGGCAGGCCTGGGACAGTGCGTCGTGACACTTTGTCCCATATTCGTGACAGTCGTGACCTGACGGTCGGACAGGCGTTGCATTGCCCGGGCACGTGGAGGATGCTGTCCGAGGTTCGTGGCCGATTCATGACGGCGACGGACCTTCGGGGCTGCCTCCCCGTCCCCATTGCGGAGAACAACAAGAATGCGTGCCAACGATATGAGCCGCCACGCCCGCCAGGTCATGACCGTCGCCGAGGGCCGTGCTCGTGCCGGCGCTCCCGGCGCCGACCCGTCGATCGCCCGTTCCTGGATGCGCTGCCTGGAGCAGTACCACCTGGACCCGGCGCAGACCATGGCGCCCACCGTGCTGGAACATGCCCGCATGCTGGAGCGCCGCGAGCGCCTGCAGCAGGTGCTGGAGATTGCCAGCGGCGAGATGAACAGCCTGCACCAGCAACTCTCCGGCGCCGGCCATGCCGTGCTCCTCACCGACTCCCGTGGCGTCATCCTCAACTGTGTCAGCGAGGCGGCCGAACGACGCACCTTCGAGCAGGCCGGCCTTTGGCTGGGTGCCGACTGGAGCGAGGCGCGCGAAGGCACCAACGGCATCGGCACCTGCCTGGTCGAGCGCCAGGCGCTGACTATCCACCAGGACGAACATTTCCGCAGCCGCCACACCGGCCTGACCTGCTCGGCGAGCCCGGTCTTCGACCCCCAGGGCGAACTGCTGGCGGTGCTCGATGTGTCCTCCGCCCGTCGCGATGCCTCGCGGCAAAGCCAGTTCCACACCATGGCGCTGGTCAACCTGTCGGCCAAGGCCATCGAGGGCTGTTACTTCCTGCGCCATTTCGAGGACCAATGGCTGCTGCGCTTCCACTTGCAGCCGGATGGCCTGGGCTTGTTCAGCGAAGGCATGCTCGCCTTCGATGGCAACGGCCGCATCCAGGCGGCCAACCAGAGCGCCATCAACCTGCTCGGCAGCCATCGCGAGAGCCTGCTGGGACGCTCGCTGGAACAGTTCTTCGACTGCCGGCTGGACGACCTCTTCAACCGCGCCGATCCGCAGCCCAATGCCAGCTGGCCGCTGCGTACCCATTCCGGCCGCACGCTGTACGCTCTGCTGCGTGGGCAGCGTCCCGTGCCCGCAGCGCCCGTGCTGCCGCGTGCACCGCTGGCCAAAGGGTTGTGCATCGATGATCCGCAACTGGCCCACGATTTCCGCCGGGCGCTGAAGGTCTACGCCCACGACGTGCCGCTGTTGCTGCAGGGCGAGACCGGCACCGGCAAGGAAGCCTTCGCCCGCGCCGTGCATCAGGGCGGCGAGCGCGCCGGCAAGAGCTTCGTCGCGCTGAACTGCGCGGCAATCCCCGAATCCCTGATCGAGAGCGAACTGTTCGGTTATCGCGGCGGCAGCTTCACCGGCGCACGCAAGGAAGGCATGCGCGGCAAGCTGCAACAGGCTGACGGCGGCACCCTGTTCCTCGACGAAATCGGCGACATGCCGCTGGCCCTTCAGACACGCCTGCTGCGCGTGCTGGAGGAGCGCCAGGTGGTGCCCATCGGCGGCGAGCCGCAGGACGTGGATATCCGCCTGATCAGCGCCAGCCACCGCGACCTGGAGGCACTGGTGGCTAGCGGGCAGTTCCGCGAAGACCTCTACTACCGGCTCAACGGCCTGGTAGTGGCTTTGCCGCCGCTGCGCGAGCGGGCAGACCGGGATGCGTTGCTCGACCATCTGCTGGCCGAGGAGAGCAAGGGCCGTGCGGTGCGCCTGGAGGCAGATGTCCGCCGCCACCTGCTCGACTATCCGTGGCCGGGCAACGTGCGTCAGTTGCGCAATGTGCTGCGGACGCTGTGCGCGCTGTGCGAGGGCGGGCGCATCCAGATGGCCGACCTGCCGCCGGACCTGCGCCGCGCGCCGGCCCCCGCTGCCGTCGCTACGCCCGTCGTGGCAAGCGAGGAGGGTGGCGATGCACTGGGCAATGCCGAGCGCCTGGCCCTGCTGGAAGTGCTGGAGGCGCATCACTGGCACGTCAGCCGGGTGGCGCAGCAACTGGGCATCAGCCGCAACACGCTGTACCGCAAGCTCAACCGCCACGGACTGAGTCGCCGAACCTGAACAGGACGGTCCCCGTAGGAGCGGACTCTGTCCGCGATTGGCCCGGTGCCATGCGGTTCGCGAGCAAGCTCGCTCCTACGAAGAGCACGCGCGCGAACCTGTAGGAGCGAGCTTGCTCGCGAACAGATGCCAGGCTTGAGATGGATTCCCCCGGCTGACTTCGCCCCTTCACCGAAGGAGCGTAGGGCGTATAACGTTCGACGTTATACGCCGTTTGACCTTGATCGCAGGGCGCTCCGGGCTCAACCAGGCGCTGGCGGCAAACAACGGTGTAGCGGCGTACAACCGCGAACGGCTGTACGCCCTACGGTTCGCTCCCGTGACGACATTCTCCGCCCACTGGGAACCGCTTTCCCACCTCGTCGTCTGATGCCCCGGCGGCGGGCCGCGCGGGGGCGCGCTGTGCTACTCTGCCGCCCATTCGAAGCGCCTGGAAAGGCTTGATTGCAGGAGTCTGCATGCATATCCACATCCTCGGCATCTGCGGCACCTTCATGGGGTCGCTGGCCGTCCTGGCCAAGGAGCTTGGCCATCGCGTGACCGGTTCCGACGCCAACGTCTACCCGCCGATGAGCACCCAGCTCGAAGCCCAGGGCATCGAGCTCATGCAGGGCTATGACCCGGCGCACCTCGATCCGGCGCCGGACCTGGTGGTGGTCGGCAACGCCCTGTCGCGCGGCAACCCTGCTGTGGAATACGTCCTGAACAAGGGCCTGCCCTACGTTTCCGGCCCGCAGTGGCTGGCCGACCACGTGCTGCAAGGCCGCTGGGTCCTGGCCGCCGCCGGTACCCACGGCAAGACCACCACCAGCAGCATGCTGGCCTGGGTACTGGAACATGCCGGCATGAGCCCGGGCTTCCTGATCGGCGGCGTGCCGCAGAACTTCGGTGTCTCCGCGCGCCTGGGCGGCACGCCGTTCTTCGTGGTCGAGGCCGACGAGTACGACAGCGCCTTCTTCGACAAACGCTCCAAGTTCGTCCACTACCACCCGCGCACGGCGATCCTGAACAACCTGGAATTCGACCACGCGGACATCTTCCCCGACCTCGCCGCCATCGAGCGGCAGTTCCACCACCTGGTGCGGACCATCCCCGGCGAAGGCCTGATTATCCATCCCACCTCTGAAACCGCACTCAAGCGCGTGATCGACATGGGCTGCTGGACCCCGGTGCAGACCACCGGCGAAGGCGGCCAGTGGCAGGCGCGCCTGCTCAGCGAAGACGGCTCGCACTTCGAGGTGCTGTTCGACGGCCAGGTGCAGGGCACCGTGGACTGGGAACTGACCGGCCAGCACAACGTCGCCAACGCCCTGGCGTGCCTCGCGGCGGCCCGCCATGTCGGCGTGGTGCCGGAGCTGGGCTGCGCCGCGCTGTCGGCCTTCAAGAGCGTCAAGCGGCGCATGGAGAAGGTTGCCGAAGTCAACGGCGTGACCATCTATGACGACTTTGCCCACCATCCGACCGCCATCGCCACCACCCTCGACGGTCTGCGCAAGCGCGTCGGCGATGCGCCGGTGATCGCCGTGGTCGAGCCGCGCTCCAACTCCATGAAGCTCGGCGCCCACCGCGACGGCCTGCCGGAGTCCGTGGTGCAGGCCGACAGCGTGTTCTGGTACGCCCCGCCGAACCTCGGCTGGGACCTGGCCGCCACCGTCGCCAGCTCCACCGTGCCGACCCAGGTGTGCGACTCGCTGGACGCCATCATCGCGGGCGTGAAAGCCATCGCCACGCCAGGCACCCAGGTGGTGATCATGAGCAACGGCGGTTTCGGCGGCCTGCATGGCAAGCTCGCCCAGGCGCTGGAGGGCTGATCCATGGCCGGAGCCGAACGCGTCACCCTCGCCATGACCGGCGCCTCGGGCGCCCAGTACGGCCTGCGCCTGCTCGACTGCCTGGTGCAGGAGGACCGCGAGGTGCACTTCCTGATCTCCAAGGCCGCACAACTGGTGGTGGCCACCGAGACCGACGTGACCCTGCCGAGCAAGCCGCAGGCGATGCAGGCTTTCCTGAGCGAATACACCGGCGCCGCTCCCGGGCAGATCCGCGTGTACGGCAAGGAAGACTGGATGGCCCCGGTGGCCTCCGGCTCCGGCGCGCCGAGCGCGATGGTGGTGGTGCCCTGCTCGACGGGGACGCTCTCGGCCATCGCCACAGGTGCCTGCAACAACCTGATCGAACGCGCCGCCGACGTGGCGCTGAAGGAGCGCCGCCAACTGATCCTGGTGCCGCGCGAGGCGCCGTTCTCCAGCATTCACCTGGAGAACATGCTCAAGCTTTCGAACATGGGCGCGGTGATCCTGCCCGCGGCACCGGGCTTCTACCATCAGCCGCAGACGGTGGACGACCTGATCGACTTCGTCGTCGCGCGCATCCTCAATCAACTGGGCATCCCCCAGGACATGTTGCCGCGCTGGGGCGAACACCATCTTGTCAGTGACGAATAAGCTCCTCGCCGCCCTGTTGCTGCTGCAACTGGGCGGTTGCGCCACCGTGAAGACCCTCAACGCCGCCAAGCCCGACGCGCCGCTGATCTATGCCGGCACCCGGCTGGACTGGTATTCGCTCAATGGCGGCTGCTGCCCGATGGACCGCTTCGGCGTCGAGGCTCCGGCCTATCCTGCGCTGGACCTGCCGGGCAGTGCGCTGCTGGATACGCTGTTGCTGCCGTTCTCCATCGCCGCGGAACTGGGTGTCGGCCTGCAGGTGCGCGGCGGGAACTGACGGCCGCAGGGAGGTAGGGCGTATAACGTTCGACGTTATACGCCGTTTGACCTTGATTTCAGGGCACTCCGAGTGTCACCCCGGCGTCGATGATCAGTAACGGCTTATCGGCGTACAACCGCGAACGGTTGTACGCCCTACGTTGGAGCGGATAGGCGATGGCGGGAGTTACTTGCCCAGCCTGCGCAGTTCGTCCGATTCGACGACGCGGGTGCCCTTGCCGGTTTCCAGCGCCAGGCGCCAGAGCGCACGGGCCAGGGCGCAGGCTTCGATGCCGTGCAGCTTGCCTGGCAGGATGCGGGCGAAGGGGGCGGCGAGTAGTTCGGCCAGGCGTACCTCTTCGCGCTGGCCCAGCAGCAGGGAGGGGCGGGCGATGGTCAGCTGCGGCCAGCCTTGCTGGCGCAGGGCGTCTTCCAGCTCGCCCTTGACCCGGCTGTAGAAGATCGACGACTTGCTGTCGGCGCCCAGCGCGCTGATTACCACATAGTGCCGCGCGCCCAGCTCGAGGCCACGGGCGCCCAGCGCCAGGGGCAGGTCGAAATCGATGTTGCGGAAGGCCTCTTCGGAGCCGGCCTCCTTGATCGTGGTGCCCAGGCAGCAGAACACGGTGTCCACCGGCCGGGTCAGGTCCGGGATCAGCTCGGCCAGCGGGCCGATGGGGTTTTCCAGGCGCGGGTGTTCGGCCAGCTTCCGTCGGGTGGGGGCCAGCACGCGCTTCACGGTGGGTTCGTTGAGCATCCGGTCGAGCAGGTGTTCACCCGTGAGGCCGGTTGCTCCGGCAAGCAGGATATTCGTCGGTGTTGAGTACATCTGTGTTTCTCCCTGACACACTGACAAGCTTAGTTGCCGGCCTACTGTTTTGCTTGTACGGCGACGCTCTTCGCATCGAGTGGCATATGGCGCTGCTGGGCACGCAGGGCCTTCCAATGGTTTAGAACCGCCGCTGGCGCCCAAAGTTGCGGCTCGGATGGTTCGAACTGTTCCTCCTTCTCGCGCCGGGCGACCGTGTCGCTGGCCTGCGCGAAGGCTTCCTTGAGGTCGTCCGTCTGTTGGAAGGCCTTGGCGAACAGCGCGTCACCGAAGTAGGTGAAGTCGGCCTCTTCGGAGCAGCCGAAGGATACCCGGTCGCTGCGGGCGGCGGTCATGATCAGGGTCTTGTCGTCCTTGAGCGCGGGGATGAAGCCGCCGCTGTAGCAGGCCGATATCACCAGCACCTTGTAGCGGTCCTTCAACGGCGCAAGCAGGGTGGCCAGTTCGCTGGCCGGCAGGTCGTCGAGCTTCAGGCCCGGCATGTCGAGCACCAGTTGGTGGTCCTGGGAGCCGTGGCTGGTCAGGTAGAGGAAGATCATGTCTTCGGGCCCGCTACGTTCGGCCAGCGTACGCAGGGTGCGGGCCAGGCTTTCGCGGGTGGCCATCGGCCGGTCGGTGAGATGGTCGCGGTGGTTCACCAGCGTCACCACACCCTGGGCGCCGAAGCGCTTGCCCAGCAGGTTGGCGACATAGTCGGCCTCGCGCAGGAAGACGCTCTGCTTGCCGTCGCCGCCCAGACTCAGGCCATAGAGCTCGATGGCTGGCGTGGACGGCGGGATGGCCGCCAGCGCCTTCTGCAGCAGCGGGCCCTGTTCCAGCAGGCCGATTTCCAGCGCGTTGGGCAGTAGTGCGCCGTGCTCGTCGCGTGTGCGCTGGCCGCGGCTCCAGCTGCCGCGCTGAACGCTGCCGTCGCTGCGGGTGAGGGTGCCGTCGCCGGAGTATTCGCCACGGGCGAAGCCGCCGCGGTAGACCTGTCCGTCAGCCTGGCTGAGGGTGCCCTTGCCGTCGAAGCGCCACTGGCGGAACTCGCCCTGGTAGCGGCTGCCGTCGCTGCCGATGAACTCGCCCGTGCCGTCCAGCGAACCTTCCTTGAAGTTGCCGAGCCAGACGTCGCCGGCGAGGTTCTGGAAGCGTCCCTTGCCGTCGAACTGATCGTTGCGGAACTCGCCGCTGTAGTGGTCGCCGGCATCGTCGCGGAAGGTGCCCTTGCCGTTGAGCGTGCCGTTCTTGAATTGTCCGGTGTACTGGTTGCCGAGGCTGTCCACGCGCGCGCCTTCGCCATTGGCTTCGCCGCCTGCGAACCAGCCCTGGTGACGGGTGCCGTCGGGCAGTTCGAGGGTGCCCGCGCCTTCGTAGCGGCCCTTGCGGAAGCCGCCGCTGTAGCGGGTCTGGCCCTGGGTCAGACGACCTTCGCCGTCGAACTCGCCTTGCTTGAACTGGCCGTCATAGGTGCTGCCGTCGGCGAACTGCAGATGCCCCCGACCCTCGAACAGCCCCTCGCGAAAGGCGCCGACGTAGGTCGAGCCGTCACCGCCGTGCCACTTGCCCTGACCGTTCTGCAGGCCCTTGTCGAATTCGCCGTCGTACCAGGCGCCGTTGGGGTAATCCAGGCGGCCTTTTCCCTGTAACTGGCCGTGCACCAGTTCGCCACGGTAGCGCGCACCATCGGGCAGGCGGCCGTCGGGCGGTGTCAGGGGCTCGCCTTCGCCGCAGGCAGCAAGGAGCAGGGCGAGGCCGAGGGGCAGGAGGTGGCGAGGCATGGGAATCTCGAATCGGAGGAGGGACGCGCCTTCAGTGTGGACGCAAAAAAGCCCGCGGGCGCGGGCTATTTTCAGCGAGTCCCGATCAGGTCCACTGGGTGAGCTTGTTGCCCTCTTTGTCCTTGAAGGCGCCGACGATGATCATGATGAAGTCGACCAGCGTCCAGATACCCAGGCCGCCCAGGGTGAGGATCTGCAGGATACCGGTGCCGATCTTGCCCACATAGAAGCGATGGGCGCCGAAGGTGCCGAGGAAGAAGCACAGCAGGAAGGCGGGGAGAATGCGTTTTTCGGTCATGGGACTGTCCTTGTGAATGGCCGGGGCCGCCCTGACTGGCGACCGCCGACATTCTAGTCCATTACCGTCAGGAAATATTTCAGACGAAGCACAGGCTCAGGGATTCGGCGATGTAGGCGGGTTTGGCCTGGCCGTCGATTTCCAGGGTACAGCGGGCCTTGATCAGCCACTGGCCGGGGTTCTTCTCGGTGATGTCGCTGATGGTCACTTGCAGGCGCACGCGGGAATTGACCGGCACGGGCTGGATGAATCGAACGCTGTCCAGGCCGTAGTTGACCACCATCTTGGGGTTCTCCGGCAGCACCAGCAGGCCTTCGCAGAGCTTGGGGATCAGCGACAGCGAGAGGAAGCCGTGGGCGATGGTGCCGCCGAACGGGGTCTTCTTCGCCTTTTCCGGGTCGACGTGGATGAACTGGTGGTCCTCGGTGCACTCAGCGAACTGGTTGATACGCTCCTGATCGATGGTGATCCATTGCGAGTGGCCCAGGTCCTTGCCGATGTAGTCCTTCAGTGCGCTTACGGGTACGAATGCCATGTTTCCTCCGGGGAGTGCGTTTTTTTCTTCTAGTGCGTCCAGCAGAGCGTAAAGCAGCCCGTAGATCAGCATGGGTACCGGGTGCGGTCAAGCCGGCCCGGCATTCATGCTTTGGGCGAATGCCGTGCCATAGCGGCGCCCGGCTGGGCATAATGGCGCCTCCTTGCGCTGGAGATGTCCCCATGCTGTTACGTGGCCTGACCTGGCTGGTGCTGTTCCAACTGCTCGGCACGGGTCTGAATGCTCTCATCCTGCACATGATTCCCGGCCCCATCATTGGGCTGGTGCTGCTCTTCCTGTACCTGGTGTGGAGCGGGGAAGTGAGTGCGCCGGTGAACGAGGCGGCCGGCTCGCTGCTGCGCTATCTGCCGCTGCTCCTGGTGCCGGCGGCGGTCGGGGTGATGGCTTACGCCAAGCAGATCGCCGCGGACTTCTGGGCCATCGTCGGGGCGCTTGCGCTGTCGCTGCTGGTGTCCTTCGTGTTCGCCGGCTGGCTGATGCAGAAGCTCATCGATCGCCAGCGCAAGCAGAAGGAGAACGCCTGATGTTCGACTGGCAAGGTGCGGTGAGCGCCGTCATTCACCATCCGCTGTTCTGCGTCGGCGTCACCCTGGGTGCCTACCAGCTGGCACTGGCCGCCTACGAGCGTACGCGCTGGGTGTTCCTGCAGCCGGTGCTGGTGTCGATGCTGATCGTCATCGGCGTGCTGCTGGCCTGCGGTATCGACTACGCCGAATACAGCACCAGCGCCAAGGTGCTCACCATTCTTCTCGGTCCCGCCACCGTGGCTCTGGCGGTGCCGCTGTTCCTCAACCTCAAGCGCATCCGCCAGCTGTTCTGGCCGACCCTGATCACCCTGGTGGTGGCCGGGCTGTTCGCCACCGGACTGGGCATCGGCCTGGGCTGGTTGTTCGGCGTCGACCACGAACTGCTGATGAGCCTGGCGCCCAAGTCGGTGACCTCGCCCATCGCCATGCTGGTGGCCAGCCAGATCGGCGGCGTGGCGGCGCTGGCGGCGGTGTTCGTGCTGATCACCGGCGTGCTCGGCGCCATCCTCGGCCCGGAACTGCTGCGCCGCGTCGGTGTGCATCACCCGGCCGCGCAGGGCATGGCGCTGGGCATGACCGCCCACGCCGTGGGCACCTCCCGCGCGCTGCAGGAGGGCGAGGAATGCGGCGCCTTCGCCGCCCTGGCGATGAGCCTGATGGGCGTGGCCACTGCAGTGCTGCTACCGTTGGCGGTAGCGCTGATTGCCTGAATTGCCCAATGGAGTACCCATGAGTTTTCCGCTCTTCCCACTCAATACCGTGCTGTTCCCCGGTTGCCGCCTCGACCTGCAGATATTCGAGGCGCGCTACCTGGACATGATCGGCCGCTGCATGAAGCAGGACGCCGGTTTCGGGGTGGTGGCCATCGTCGAGGGCGAGGAGGTCGGTGATGCGCCGGAGCGCTATAGCCTGGTTGGTTGCGAAGCGCGTATCCGCGACTGGCAACAGCGACCCAATGGGCTGCTGGGCATTCGCGTCGAAGGTGGCCGGCGTTTCCGCGTGCTTTCCGCCAATGTGCAGCCGGATCAACTGACCGTGGCCGAGGTGGAGTGGCTGGACGAACAGCCCGACCAGCCGCTGACCAAGGAACACGACGACCTGGCGGCTCTGCTGGAGGCGCTTTCCATGCACCCGATGGTTTCCGCATTGGAAATGGGCGGTGAGGTCAACGGCCAGCAGGCGCTGGCTTGCCAGCTCGCCTACCTGTTGCCCTTCGAGCGCGACCAGAAGCAGGTGCTGCTGGAGATGGACGACCCGACCGTGCGCCTGGCGCGGATTCAGGTTTTGCTGGAGCAGTTGCAGGGCGATTTTGTTGCCTGATGGGGCTCCTACAGGGATACATCGGCGCGCTGGTTGGCCCTCACCCCGGCCCTCTCCCAAGGGGAGAGGGAGTCCGCGCTTGATAGATCGGGTCTCCAGGGAACGACGCATTTTTCGCCTGCTCCGAACGGCCCCCTCTCCCTCTGGGAGAGGGTTGGGGTGAGGGAAAGCCCGGGCACCATCCTCACCGGAAACGACAAGGCCCGCGAATGCGGGCCTTGTGCTTTCAACGGTAGAGCCTGCGATCAGAACGAATCCCCCGGCACCCGCACCCAGCCTTCCATGAGGATGCGCGAGCTGCGGCTCATGATGGCCTTGGTCACGGTCCACTCGCCGTCCACCTGCCTGGCCTCGGCGCCTACGCGCAGGGTGCCGGAGGGGTGGCCGAAGCGCACCGCAGTACGTTCGCCACCACCGGCGGCGAGGTTCACCAGGGTGCCGGGAATGGCGGCGGCGGTGCCGATGGCGACGGCGGCGGTGCCCATCATGGCGTGGTGCAGCTTGCCCATGGACAGCGCGCGCACCAGCAGGTCGACGTCGCCGGCCTTCACCGGCTTGCCGCTGGAGGACAGGTAGTCCTTGGGCGGGGAGACGAAGGCGATCTTCGGCGTGTGCTGGCGGGTCGCGGCCTCTTCCGGGGTCTTGATCAGGCCCATGCGCAGTGCGCCGGCGATACGGATCTTCTCGAAGCGCGCCAGCTGCTCGGGGTCGCCATTGATCGCTTCGCGCAGCTCGGTGCCCTGGTAGCCGATCTCCTCGGCGTTGACGAAGATGGTCGGGATGCCAGCGGTGATCATGGTCGCCTTGAAGGTGCCGATGCCGGGGACTTCCAGGTCGTCCACCAGGTTGCCGGTGGGGAACATGGCGCCGCCGTCTTCACCGTCGTCGGACGGGTCGAGGAATTCCAGCACGATCTCGGCGGCGGGGAAGGTCACGCCGTCCAGTTCGAAGTCGCCGGTTTCCTGCACCTGGCCATTGGTCACGGGCACGTGGGCGATGATGGTCTTCTGGATGTTGGCCTGCCAGATGCGCACCACGCAGGTGCCGTTGTCCGGAATGCGCGACGGGTCGACCAGGCCGGCGTGGATGGCGAAGGAACCGGCGGCGGTGGAGAGGTTGCCGCAGTTGCCGCTCCAGTCGACGAAGGCCTTGTCGATGGAAATCTGGCCGTAGAGGTAGTCGACGTCGTGATCCGGCTGGCTGCTCCTGGACAGGATCACGCACTTGCTGGTGCTGGAGGTCGCGCCGCCCATGCCGTCGATGTGCGCGCTGTACGGATCGGGGCTGCCGATCACGCGCATGAACAGCTTGTCGCGCGCCGCGCCGGGCACCTGGCAGCGCTCGGGCAGGTCCTGCAGGCGGAAGAACACGCCCTTGCTGGTGCCGCCGCGGATGTAGGTGGCGGGGATCTTCACTTGGGGTACGTGGGGCATTCTCAGGTCCTGTGCGTTACTTGTAGGAGCGAGCTTGCTCGCGAACCCGTCCCCGCTGCGGGGCCGTTCGCGAGCAAGCTCGCTCCTACAGGATTGGGGCCGACCCGCCGTGCAGGCGGGCCGGCTGTTACATCACGCTACCGCGCCTTCCAGGAAGTCCTTGGCGAAGCGCTGCAGTACGCCACCGGCCTTGTACACCTTCACTTCGGCGGCGGTGTCGAGGCGACAGGTGACCGGAACTTCGACGACTTCACCATTCTTGCGATGGATGACCAGGGTCAGGTCGCAACGCGGCGAGACGTCGCCCTTGATGTCGTAGGTCTCGGTGCCGTCCAGGCCCAGGGTCAGGCGGGTGGTGCCCGGCTTGAACTCCACCGGCAGCACGCCCATGCCCACCAGGTTGGTGCGGTGGATGCGCTCGAAGCCTTCGGCCACGATCACTTCCACGCCCGCCAGGCGAACGCCCTTGGCCGCCCAGTCGCGGGACGAGCCCTGGCCGTAGTCGGCGCCGGCCACGATGATCAGGTTCTGCTTGCGGTTCATGTAGGTTTCGATGGCTTCCCACATGCGCATGACCTTGCCTTCCGGCTCGACTCGGGCCAGCGAACCCTTCTTCACCTCACCGTTCACCACGGCCATTTCGTTGACCAGCTGCGGGTTGGCGAAGGTGGCGCGCTGGGCGGTCAGGTGGTCGCCGCGGTGGGTGGCGTAGGAGTTGAAGTCCTCCTCCGGCAGGCCCATTTTCGCCAGGTACTCACCGGCGGCCGAGTCCGCCAGGATGGCGTTGGACGGCGACAGGTGATCGGTGGTGATGTTGTCCGGGAGGATCGCCAGCGGACGCATGCCCTTGAGCGTGCGCTCGCCCGCGAGTGCGCCTTCCCAGTACGGCGGACGGCGGATGTAGGTGGACATCGGGCGCCAGTCGTACAACGGGCTTTCCGCTTCCTGCACGCTGCCCAGGTCGAACATCGGGATGTAGATCTGCTTGAACTGCTCGGGCTTCACGCTGGAGGCGACGATGGCGTCGATCTCTTCGTCGGACGGCCAGAGGTCCTTCAGGGTGACCGGGTTGCCGTTCTTGTCGGTGCCCAGCGGGTCCTGCTCGATGTCGAAGCGCACGGTGCCGGCGATGGCGTAGGCGACCACCAGCGGCGGCGAGGCGAGGAAGGCCTGCTTGGCGTAGGGGTGGATGCGGCCGTCGAAGTTGCGGTTGCCTGAAAGCACGGCGGTGGCGTACAGGTCGCGGTCGATGATCTCTTTCTGGATCGCCGGATCCAGCGCGCCGGACATGCCGTTACAGGTGGTGCAGGCATAGGCGACGATGCCGAAGCCGAGCTTCTCCAGCTCCGGCAGCAGGCCGGCTTCTTCCAGGTACAGCTTGGCGACCTTCGAACCCGGCGCGAAGGAAGTCTTCACCCACGGCTTGCGGATCAGGCCCAGCGCGTTGGCCTTCTTCGCCACCAGGCCGGCGGCGATGACGTTGCGCGGGTTGGAAGTGTTGGTGCAGCTGGTGATGGCGGCGATGATCACCGCGCCGTCGGGCATCAGGCCCTGGGCTTCTTCACTCTTGCCGGCTGCCAGCTTGGCTTCGTCGGCGATGCCGCGCTCGGCCAGTGCCGAGGTCGGCAGGCGGCGGTGCGGGTTGGACGGGCCGGCCATGTTGCGCACGACGCTGCCCAGGTCGAACTCCAGCACGCGCTCGTACTCGGCGGTTTCCAGCGCGGTGCTCCACAGGCCGAGGGTCTTGGCGTAGTTCTCCACCAGCGCTACCTGCTCGGGCTCGCGGCCGGTGAGCTTGAGGTAGTCGATGGTCTGGCCGTCGATGTAGAACATCGAGGCGGTGGCGCCGTATTCCGGACACATGTTGGAGATGGTCGCGCGGTCGCCGATGGTCAGGCTGTCCGCTCCCTCGCCGAAGAACTCGACGTAGGCGCCGACCACGCGTTCCTTGCGCAGGAACTCGGTCAGGGCCAGGACGATGTCGGTGGCGGTGATGCCCGGCTTGCGCTTGCCGGTCAGCTTGACGCCGACGATGTCGGGCAGGCGCATCATCGACGGATGACCCAGCATCACGGTCTCGGCTTCGAGGCCGCCGACGCCGATGGCGATCACGCCCAGGGCGTCCACGTGCGGGGTGTGCGAGTCGGTGCCGACGCAGGTGTCGGGGAAGGCCACGCCGCCACGCGCCTGGATCACCGGGCTCATTTTCTCCAGGTTGATCTGGTGCATGATGCCGTTGCCGGCCGGGATCACGTCGACGTTCTTGAACGCGGTCTTGGTCCAGTCGATGAAGTGGAAGCGATCCTCGTTGCGGCGGTCCTCGATGGCGCGGTTCTTCTCGAACGCATCCGGGTCGAAGCCCGCGGCTTCCACGGCCAGCGAGTGGTCGACGATCAGCTGGGTCGGCACCACCGGGTTGACCTTGGACGGGTCGCCACCCTGTTCGGCGATGGCGTCACGCAGGCCGGCGAGGTCGACCAGCGCGGTCTGGCCGAGGATGTCGTGGCAGACCACGCGCGCCGGGTACCAGGGGAAGTCCAGGTCGCGCTTGCGGTAGACCAGCTGCTCCAGCGACGCGGTCAGGTCGGCGGGCTCGCAGCGGCGCACCAGCTGCTCGGCCAGCACGCGGGAGGTGTAGGGCAGTTTGTCCCAGGCGCCGGCCTGGATCGCATCGACCGCCTCGCGGGCGTCGAAGTAATCCAGCGCGGTGCCGGGCAGGCGTTTGCGGAATTGAGTGTTCATCATTTGCGGTCCTTGAGCGGCACGAACTGCAGATCTTCCGGGCCAACGTAGTTGGCGCTCGGGCGGATGATCTTGCCGTCGATGCGCTGCTCGATGACGTGGGCGGACCAGCCGGCGGTACGGGCGATCACGAACAGCGGGGTGAACATGGCGGTGGGCACGCCCATCATGTGGTAGCTGACGGCGCTGAACCAGTCGAGGTTGGGGAACATCTTCTTGATTTCCCACATCACGCTTTCCAGGCGCTCGGCGATGTCATACATCTTGGTGTTGGACTGCTCGACGGACAGCTGGTGAGCGACTTCCTTGATCACCTTGTTGCGCGGGTCGGACACGGTATAGACCGGGTGGCCGAAGCCGATCACCACTTCCTTGCGCTCGACGCGGGCACGGATGTCGGCCTCGGCTTCGTTCGGGTTGTCGTAGCGCTTCTGGATCTCGAAGGCCACTTCGTTGGCGCCGCCGTGTTTCGGGCCGCGCAGCGCGCCGATGGCGCCGGCGATGCAGGAGTACATGTCCGAGCCAGTGCCGGCGATCACGCGGGAGGTGAAGGTGGAGGCGTTGAACTCGTGCTCGGCGTACAGGTTCAGCGACGTGTGCATGGCGCGCACCCAGGACTCGCGCGGCTTCTGCCCGTGCAGCAGGTGCAGGAAGTGGCCGCCGATGGAGTCGTCGTCGGTCTCGACGTCGATGCGCTTGCCGTTGTGGCTGAAGTGGTACCAGTAGAGCAGGGCGGAACCCAGGGAGGCCATCAGCTTGTCGGCGATGTCGCGGGCGCCCGGATGGTTGTGGTCGTCCTTCTCCGGCGACAGGCAGCCGAGCACGGACACGGCGGTACGCATCACGTCCATCGGGTGGGCGGACGGCGGCAGGGTTTCCAGGGCAGCCTTGACGCCGGCCGGCAGGCCGCGCAGGGCTTTCAGCTTGGCCTTGTAGCCGGCCAGTTCGGCGGCGTTGGGCAGCTTGCCGTGGACCAGCAGGTGGGCGATTTCCTCGAATTCGCAGCGGTTGGCGAAGTCCAGGACGTCATAGCCACGGTAGTGCAGGTCGTTGCCGGTGCGGCCGACGGTGCACAGGGCAGTGTTGCCAGCGGCGGTGCCACTCAGGGCCACGGACTTCTTGGGTTTGAAGGCGGTGGTGGTTTCTGCGGTAGCGCTCATCGCGTGTCTCCTCATCAAATCCGGTTGCTTGTTCTTGTTCCGCCGGCACAGGCCGTGCGGTCGGTTCGAATCTGGTTGGCGAAAGCCGCTCGGGCTTCGCCGTGGCGTAGGGCGAATAACGCGAAGCGCTATCCGCCGTTACAGCCGATGGTGGATAACGCCTGGGGCGTTATGCACCCTACGATTCGTCCAGGCCTGGCCTGGCCTGAACGAACGGAAATCACTTCTTGCCAGCAGCGAACAGCGCGTCGAGCTTCTGCTCGAAGGCGTGGTAGCCGATGCGGTCGTACAGCTCGGCACGGGTCTGCATCAGTTCGATCACGTTCTGCTGGTGGCCTTCCTGGCGGATCGCGGTGTACACGGCTTCGGCGGCCTTGTTGGCGGCGCGGAAGGCCGACAGCGGGTAGAGCTGGATGGCCACGCCGACCGAGGCCAGCTCGTCGCGGGTGAACAGTGGGGTGGCGCCGAACTCGGTGATGTTGGCCAGGATCGGCACGTTCAGCGCATCGACGAAGCGCTTGTAGGTCGGCAGGTCGTAGGCGGCCTCGGCGAAGATGGCATCGGCGCCGGCTTCGACATAACGCTGGCAGCGTTCGATGGCGGCGTCCACCCCTTCGGCCTGGATGGCGTCGGTACGGGCGATCAGGAAGAAGTTCGGGTCGGTCTTGGCATCGGCGGCGGCTTTCACGCGGTCAGCCATTTCCTCGACGGAGACGATTTCCTTGCCCGGACGGTGGCCGCAACGCTTGGCGCCGACCTGGTCTTCGATGTGGGCGGCGGCGGCACCGGCCTTGATCAGGCTCTTCACGGTGCGCTCGATGTTGAAGGCGCTGGGGCCGAAGCCGGTGTCGATGTCCACCAGCAGCGGCAGGTCGCAGACGTCGGTGATGCGACGCACGTCGGTGAGCACGTCATCCAGGGTGTTGATGCCCAGGTCCGGCAGGCCGAGGGAACCCGCCGCCACACCGCCACCGGAGAGGTAGATGGCCTTGAAGCCGGCGCGCTTGGCCAGCAGCGCGTGGTTGGCGTTGATCGCGCCGATCACCTGCAGCGGCTTTTCTTCGGCAAGGGCGTCACGGAAACGTTGGCCGGCGGTCTTGTAGCTCATTGTTCACCTCGTACGTTGGCTGTCTTGGCTTGGGCGTCCAGGTAGTGACGCTCCACATTGCGTTTCGAGGCGCCGATGTGACGGCGCATCAGCAACTCGGCCAGTTCGCCGTCACGATCGGCGATGGCATCGAGAATCCGGTGGTGCTCGGCGAAAGCCTGGCGCGGCCGGTTGGGCGTCGCCGAGAACTGCAGGCGGTACATGCGCACCAGCTGGTACAGCTCGCCGCAGAGCATGCGGGTGAGGGTGCGGTTGCCGCTGCCCTGGATGATCCGGTAGTGGAAGTCGTAGTCGCCTTCCTGCTGGTAGTAGCCGCGCCCGGCCTGGAAGGCCTCGTCACGCTCGTGGGTGTCGAGCACCCGGCGCAGTTCGTCGATCTCTTCCTGGCTCATGCGCTCGGCGGCCAGGCGGCAGGCCATGCCTTCGAGGGATTCGCGGATCTCGTAGAGTTCCAGCAGCTCCTCGTGGCTCAGCGACACCACCCGCGCGCCGACGTGCGGTACGCGCACCAGCAGCTTCTGGCCTTCCAGGCGGTGGATTGCCTCGCGCAGCGGGCCCCGGCTGATGCCGTAGGTGCGCGCCAGCTCCGGCTCGGAAATCTTGCTGCCGGGGGCGATCTCGCCTTTGACGATGGCGGACTGGATCTTGCGGAACACGTGTTCCGAGAGGGTCTCGCTGTCGTCCGAAACCAGGCTTGGCAGAGTCAGGCTATCGTTCATGGTGTCGACAATCTTCTTGATGTGCGGCGAAAGCTACCTCTCCAATGCGCCTTGGTCAATGAAGATTTGATGAAGTGTCGACAATCGTCTAACAGCCCCCTGGGTTTATACCCGTGTGGACAGGTCCGGCGGCGATGCTGTCCGCGAAAATGGCGGATATCCCCTCGTCAGCCGCTGTGCCGGCGCCGCTCAGGCCCGCTAGGATCGGGGGAAAAACGGAGATCGCGTGCATGCAACTCTACGACCGCTATGTGCTGCCCCGGCTGATCGATTTCGCCTGCGGCCTGGGCGATGTGATGAAGCAGCGCTCGCTGCTGGTGCCCCGCGCCCATGGCCGGGTACTGGAGATCGGCATGGGCACCGGGCTGAACCTGTCGTTTTACGATCCGGCGAAAGTGTCGACAATCGTCGGGGTCGACCCCGCGGCGCAGATGCAGAAGCTCGCCCGCGAGCGCGTCGGGCGCATTGGCATTCCGGTGGAGATGGTGGCGCTGGAGCTGGGCGAGATCCGTGCCGACGCCGCGAGCTTCGACAGCATCGTCTGCACCTTTACCTTGTGCAGCATTCCCGATGCCGTGGCGGCGCTGAAGGAAATGCGCCGGGTGCTCAAGCCGGGTGGCGAGTTCCTCTTCTGTGAGCACGGCCTGGCCCCGGACGCCAGCGTGCGCGCCTGGCAGCACCGGCTGACACCGGTGTGGAAGCCACTGGCCGGTGGCTGTCACCTCGACCGCGACAT
This sequence comes from Pseudomonas macauensis, assembly GCF_047902425.1. Taxonomy (NCBI): domain Bacteria; kingdom Pseudomonadati; phylum Pseudomonadota; class Gammaproteobacteria; order Pseudomonadales; family Pseudomonadaceae; genus Pseudomonas; species Pseudomonas macauensis. The sequence continues at coordinate 868,614 of NZ_CP138377.1, forward strand.
GCCGGCGTTGATCCAGGCCGGCGGCTTCACGCTGCGCGAGCTGGTCCAGGACTACCTGCCGGGCCCCCGGCCGATGACCTACGTCTACCGCGGCATGGCCGACTGAGCGAACTCAGGCGGCGCGGTGCAGCGGAGTGACGCTGAGGATGTGCGAACTGGCGAGGAACAGGTCCTGTACGGCGCCGCTGGGCGCCTCGCGGCTCTGGCAGTCGTCCAGGCGTACCATGGCGGGCGCATGGCCCTGGTACAGGGCGAGGAAGTCTTCCCGGCTGATGCGGCCACGAAGAATGCGTTGCGGGCGGTAGGGAGACCAGGTCTCCACTTCGACCCAGAGGCTTTCGGGATCGTCATGCATGGCGGATGGTCCGGTGGGAAAAGTAGCGTGCCTACCCTGAGACACCGGACCTGCGCCAAATTCCTCAGGGGGCCCCGATAAATTTGTAGAAAATTATTTTCTCCAGGCCGTGCGCCCTACAGCGACGCGGCATAAGCCGCTGCCCAGTCCCTGGCGAAGGCCTCGAACGGAGTCGCCGTGGTGTTGGCCGGCGAACGTTGCTCCCGTGCCCGTACCCGCCCGTTGTTGATCGCTTCGGCCAGCTCCGCGTAGCAGCCTGCCACGCTGGCGGAGAAGCCGGCCTGTTGCAGGACCCCGGCCAGTTCCTCTGGCGATACCTGGATATAAGGCAGCTGCGGTTTGCCGATGGCGGCGCCGAGCAGGCGGGTGGCCTCGGCGTAGCTGATGTCCCGCTGGCCGAGCACTTCGCGGGTCACCACGCCTTGCCAGTCGCCTTCGAGCAGGGCGTGGCTGGCGGCGTCGGCCACGTCGGCGGTGGCGACCATCGGCACGGGCACGTCCGGCGCCACCGCGTCGCTGTAGCAGTCGTAGGCGCGGACCACTTCCAGCGCGCCATAGAGGTTCTCGAACAGTGCGCCGGAACGCAGCATCAGTACGCTCACCTCTGGCGGCAGCGTGTGCAGGCGCTGCTCCTGGTCATGCATGCTGATGATCGGCCCGCTGCCGGACGGTACGTCCGCCCCGACGCTGCTGAGAAACACCACGCGGCGCACGCCGCTGCGGCGGATGGCCTGCAGGATGGCCTCGCCCTGGGCGGCCTGTTGCTGGCGGTAGTCTTCGGTGTCCGGGCCATAGGCCAGGAGGGTGTAGACCGCCTCGGCGCCCTGGAAGGCCTGGCCGAGGAAGTCGGCATCGTCCGGCTCGCCAACCGCAATCTGCGCGCCGGCGGCGGCCAGCGGGGCGAGGCGTTCGGCGCTGCGGCCGAGGGCGCGGACCGGCACGCCGGCGTTGAGCAGGGTCTGGCAGATTCTCGAACCGGTGCGACCGGTGGCGCCCATTACGGTGATCATGGCGATGTCCTCGTGGAGGGCCGGTCCCGCGGCGCCCGCCGTGGGTTCGTTGGCCTGGGTTCAGTCTCTCGCTGGACGGCTGGACGGTTAATGCCTGGAAGTCGCCGCTTCATGCTCATTCGTCCAGATGTGCTGGACTATCCACGGGACGAGGGCCAGCCTCGAATCCATGAGCCAGCCAGAACCCCTTCCTGACGCCACCGACCCCTGGGCTTCCGTCGATCCCCTGGGCGAGGCCCTGCACTTCCTGCGCATGAGCGGCACCTTCTACTGTCGCTCGGAATTCACCGCGCCCTGGGGGCTGGACCTGCCGGCCATGCCGCAGTGCCTGATGTTCCATGTGCTGACGGTGGGCGAGTGCTGGCTGGAGGCCGACGGCGCCGAGCCGCGCCGTCTGGTGCCCGGCGACCTGGTGCTGGTGCCCCATGGCGAGGGGCATCGATTGGTCAGCGCACCGGGTGAAGCGGCGGCGGGGCTGTTCGACCTGCCGCGCGCCTATGCCAGTGATCGCTACGAGGTGCTGCGCCAAGGCGGGGGCGGCGAGCCGACGGCGATGATCTGTGGCGCGGTGCGTTTCGACCATCCCGCCGCGCTGCAACTGGTGCGTTTGCTGCCGCCTGTGCTGGAGGCGCGGATCAGCGATCCCGGACAGCGTGACTGGCTGCTGAGCACTTTGCGGCTGATGGAGAACGAGGCACGGGCGATGCGTCCGGGCGGGGAAACGGTGATCACCCGCCTGGCCGACATCCTGGTGATCCAGGCCATCCGCGCCTGGATCGAGCAGGACCCGGCGGCGCAGACCGGTTGGCTCGGTGCCCTGCAGGACCGCCAGCTGGGCCGCGCACTCAGTCTGATCCACCGCGAGCCGGCGCGGGCCTGGAGCCTGGCGGCGTTGGCCGGGGCGGCGGCGATGTCGCGCTCGGCGTTCGCCGCGCGCTTCGCCGAGAAGGTCGGCATGCCGGCCATGCACTACGTCACCCGCTGGCGCATGCACGTGGCGCTGGGCTGGCTGCAGGAGCGGGAGATTGCCGTGGCGGAGCTGGCCGAGCGCCTCGGTTACCAGTCCGAGGCGGCGTTCAGCCGGGCGTTCAAGCGTTGTATCGGGGTATCGCCGGGGAGCGTGCGGCGCAGTGCATAAGAGCCTGCCGCTCGCGTCGGCGTTGATTCGTAGGAGCGGACCTCGTCCGCGAAATCCATCGCGGCGGAATTCGTTCTGGCGGGGACGCGCGTTGGCGTTGCGCGAGACTGCTCTACGGCATTCAGCCTTCCGTGAGAGAGCGGCGGCGGGACTTCGCGGACAAGGTCCGCTCCTACGACATACATCTGCACTCCGGACGGCCCTCACCCTAACCCTCTCCCAACGGGAGAGGGAACCGTTCGGTGCAGGATGAAACCTTCGTGTCAGTCGGCTCGGACTGCCCCCTCTCCCTGAGGGAGAGGGCTGGGGTGAGGGGGATGCATCGGCACGGACTCCCCGGAAGAAGACAGTTGCTCCTACAACGGCGCCGGCGTCAGAGCTGAATATCGTCGCGGATCAGCACGCAGGTGCAGCCGTCGTTGTCTTCGCTCCAGTCGTGCAGGAAGTACATCTGGATCTTGCCGGCGTCCATTACCGCCAGGAAGTCGCCGACTTCCGGAACGAAGAAGCCCGGCGTGCCCGGCTCGGCTTCGGATTCGAGGCGTGCGTTGAAGAACAGCGCCGGGTCGGCGTCGTCGTAGAAGTCTTCGCGTTCGGCGGCGTCCCACTCGGCGGGGGCTTCGAAGGGGCCGAGGAAGAGCACCTTGGCAGTGCCCATGTCCAGCTCTTCGGCGTCCGGATCGTTGTCGTCCGGGCGGTAGACGTCGGCATCCAGCGCGTCGGCGCTGGCGAGGATGGCGCGGCGTGCAGCCATGCGCTGCTGCGGGTCGACGCCGGCATCGGCGCAGAGCTGGTTCCAGAGGATTTCGGCTTGGGTGGACATGGGGGCTCCCGCTCGTGCGGCCGGTGGAAAGGGCGATAGTGTCGGGGACAGTTCCCGGCAGATCAATGGGGCGCGCCGCCGCGTGGCATTACCTTTGTAGGAGCGAGCTTGCTCGCGAACGCTTTCAGGTGGATACCACGGCTTCAGGCAGGTTCGCGAGCAAGCTCGCTCCTACCAAAAGAATTTGCGTTCACTCGCCCTTCAGGCCGTACTTCTTCACCTTGTCGAACAGCGTGGTCTTGGCCATGCCCAGGGCGTGCGCGGCCTGGCTGAGGTTGCCGGCGTGGCGCTCCAGGGCGGTGGACAGCAGGCTCTTCTCGAAGGCCTCCACGGCTTCGGCGAAGCGCGGCTCGCCGGCGTCCGGGCCGAGGTTGCCGCCGGCCAGCACCGGCAGGCCGAGGGCGAAGCGTTCGGCGACGTTGCGCAGTTCGCGTACGTTGCCGGGCCAGTCGTGGGCCATCAGGGTGGCGGCGGTGGCGTTGTCGATGACCGGCGCCGGGCGGTCGAAGCGCAGCGAGGACTGCTGCAGGAAGTGCTCGAAGAGCATCAGGATGTCTTCGCGGCGCTCGCGCAGCGGCGGCAGGTTGAGGGTAACCACGTTGAGGCGGTAGTAGAGGTCGCTGCGGAAGCTGCCGTCGCGGCCCATGGCAGCGAGGTCGGACTTGGTGGCGGCGATCACCCGGCAATCCACCCGGATCAGCTCGTTGGAGCCCAGGCGTTCCAGCTGCTGCTCCTGCAGCACGCGCAGCAGCTTGATCTGCAGGTTCAGCGGCATGCTCTCGATTTCGTCGAGGAACAGGCTGCCGCCGTCGGCGTGCTCGATCTTGCCGATGCGGCGCTTGCCGGCGCCGGTGAAGGCGTGGGCTTCGTGGCCGAAGATTTCGCTGTCGATCAGGCTTTCCGGCAGGCCGCCGCAGTTGAGCGCGACGAAGGGCTTGGCCTGGCGCCGGCTGTAGTCGTGCAGGCAGCGGGCGACCAGTTCCTTGCCGGTGCCGGTCTCGCCTTCGATGAGCACATTGGCCGAGGTGTCGGCGACGTTGGTGATCAGCTCGCGCAGCGCCTGCATGGCCGGCGAGCGGCCGATCAGCCGGCTTTCCAGGGCCTGGCGGCCGGCCAACTGGCGGCGCAGCTGGCTGACCTCGCGGGTCAGCGCGCGCTGGGCCAGCGCCCGGCGCGCGGTGTCGACCAGACGTTCGGGGGAGAAGGGTTTCTCCATGAAGTCATAGGCGCCGTCACGCATGGCCTTCACCGCCATGGCGATGTCGCCGTGGCCGGTGATCAGCACCACCGGCAGACTGGGGTCCAGCGCCTTGAGCCTCTCCAACAGTTGCAGCCCGCCCATGCCGGGCATGCGGATGTCGCTGACGACGATGCCGGGGAAGTCGGCGCCGATCTTCTTCAGCGCTTCCTCGGCGCTGCCCACGCCGTCGCTGTCGATGTCTTCCAGGGCCAGCGCCTGCTGGCAGCCGAGCAGTACGTGCGGGTCGTCCTCGACGATCAGTACGCGCAGGGATTCTTCGCTCATACGGGGGTCTCCAGGGCAGGCAGCAGCGGCAGGTAGAGCTCGAAGGCGGTGCCGCCGGCCTCCGGGTAGGCCACGCCCAGGCTGCCGCCGGCGGCGGTGGCGAGGCTGGCCGAAAGGGTCAGGCCCAGGCCCAGGCCGAGTTCGCCGGGCTTGGTGGTGAAGAAGGGTTCGAACAGATGCGCGCGGGCGTCCTGGGGGATGCCGGGGCCGTTGTCGCGCACGATCAGGCGATAGCGGTCGTCACCCTCGATGCGGCCTTCCAGCCAGAGCTGGCGGTCGTCCTGCGGGCTCATGGCGTCCAGGGCGTTGGCGATCAGGTTGACCAGTATCTGCTCCAGGCGGGTCTGGTCGATGGCCAGGCGGGCGTCGGGGAAGTCGCGGTGCAGGCTTACCGGCACCTCCTTGAGGCGCACCTGCAGGACCATCATCGCGGCGTCCACCGCCTTGCCCAGGCTGGCCTGGCCGTGGTCGTCGGCGCGCCGGGCGAAGGCGCGCAGGCTGGCCGTGATGCGACCCATGCGGTCGACCATTTCGTTGATGGCGACCAGGTTGCTGCTGGCGATATCCAGCTTGCCGCGCGCCAGGAAGCGCACGGTGTTGCCCGAGAGGGTGCGCAACGCCGCCAGCGGCTGGTTGAGTTCGTGGGCGATGCTGGTGGACATCTGCCCGATCACCGCCAGCTTGCCGGCCTGCACCAGGCGGTCCTGGGCCTTGCGCAGGGTGTCCTCGGCCTGGCGGCGTTCGCGGATCTGCTCGCGCAGGTGCTGGTTGCTGGCGCGCAGGTCGCTGGTGCGTTCGGCGATGCGTCGCTCCAGGGCGTTGTTGGCCTGCTCCAGTGCCTCGCGGGCGGCGAGGCGGGTGGCGATGACCTTGCGCCGCTCGTTCGAGGCGATCAGCAGGAAGGCCAGCAGGGCAAAGCCCAGCGCGGCGAGCATGCCGTGGATCATGGCTTCGCGGCGCACGTCGTGCAGTGGGCTGAGCAGGGTGAAGTTCCACGAGGTGTCGTTGAGGCGGCGGGTCTGCATCAGGTAGCTGACGGGGTTGTGGCCGTCGGCTTCCGGCGACTGTGGCGGGAAGCTGATTTCCTCCACGCCGTCGCCAAGCGAACGGCGTGTAAGCGGCTGCCATTCGTTGAGCGCCCACCAGTAGTACTGCAGGCTGCGCGCCATGCGTTCCTTGTCGTCGGCGCTGAGCGGGCGCACGGCTTTCAGGCGCAGGGCGGGATCGCTGGAGAGGATGATGATGCCGTTCTCGTCGCTGACGAAGGCTTGCAGGCGGGCTTTCTGCCAGCGCTCTTCGAGCGCATCCATCTTCACCTTGACCACCGCCACGCCGATGATCTGGTCGCCGCTGACCAGACCATGGGCCAGGTAGTAGCCGGGCTCGCCGGTGGTGCTGTCCATGCCGTAGAAGCGCCCCGGGCGGCCGGCCATGGCGTCCTGGAAGTAGGCGCGGAAGGACTGGTCCTCGCCCTGGTAGCTGTCCACGTTCTGCCAGTTGCTGGTGGCCAGCACCCGCCCGGAGGTATCCAGCAGGTAGATGGCGCGGCTGCCGGCGCGGCGGTTCAGGCCTTCGAGGTAGGCGTTGACCAGGTTGCGGTTGTAGGGGGTGGGGTCGAGCAGCAGGCGCGTGACGTTCTTTTCCAGCTCCAGCACGCTGGGCAGGTAGGAGTAGCGGCTCATCTCGCTTTCCACGCCGCGGGCGTGCAGCTCCAGCTGGCGTTCGCCGCTGCCGATCAGGGCGCGGGTGCCGGCGCCATCACTGATCAGGTAGCCGCCGTAGCCGAAGCCCAGGGTGAGCAGGAGCAGCAGGATAGGCAAGAGGAGGTTGCGCAGCAGGCGTGGTTTCACGGTGAGCGGCGGTGGCAATGGGCTGGGAGGGCATTGCATCACAGTCGTCCGGGCCGAACCAGCCCAGTGCCGGGGTGCGGCAATGGACTGGTTCGGATACCACATGGTGCGCGTTCCGGGGATCAGGGTTTGACCACCAGCCCGACGCCGCGGCCACGCGGATCGGAGGCGGTTTCCAGCGACTTGCCGTCGACGCGGATGGCCTGGATGTCACCCATGTTCCAGCCCTGGTCTTCCAGGGTGTAGCCCATGGCCTTCAGCTCGTCGGCGACCTTGCCGGTGAGCGGTGCGTAGGCGTCGAAGTAGAGGGTGTCCTTGGGCAGCAGCTGGTGATGCACGCGCTGCGCGGCCACGGCCTTCTCCAGGGGCAGGTGGTAGTCGTAGACGTTGTTCAGCACCTGGAAGATCGAGGTGAAGATCCGCGAGCCGCCGGGAGTACCCAGCACCAGGCTGACCTTGCCGTCGCGGGTGACGATGCTCGGGCTCATGGAGGAGAGCATGCGCTTGCCCGGCTCGATGGCGTTGGCGTCGCTGCCCACTACGCCGAAGGCGTTGGCCACGCCCGGCTTGGCGCTGAAGTCATCCATCTCGTCGTTGAGCAGGAAGCCGGCGCCCTTGACCACCACGCCGCTGCCGAAGTCCCAGTTCAGGGTGTAGGTGTTGCTGACGGCGTTGCCGTCCTTGTCGACGATGGAGAAGTGCGTGGTCTGGTGCGGCTCCAGGCCCGGACGGACTTTCTCGGTGGGCGAGATGGCGTTCGGGTTGACCTCGGTGGCGCGCTTGGCGATGTACGCCGGGTCGGTCAGCTGGGCCACCGGCACCTTGGAGAAGTCCGGGTCGCCCAGGTAGTCGGCGCGGTCGGCGAACACGCGCTTCTCGATCTCGGCCAGCAGATGGATGTACTTGGCGGAGTTCAGTTCCACACCCTTGAAGTCAGCGGCGCGCTGCTCCTTGATACCGATCAGCTGGGCCAGGGCGATACCGCCGGAGCTGGGCAGCGGCGCGGTGTACAGGCTGTTGCCCTGCCAGTCGATGCGCATCGGTTCGCGCCACTTGGCCTCGTAGCCGGAGAGGTCTTCCTGGGTGATCAGGCCGCCGTCGTGCTTCATCTGCGCGACCAGCAGCTTGGCGGTCTCGCCCTTGTAGAAGTCGTCCGGGCCCTTGTCGGCGATGCGCTCCAGTGTCTTGGCCAGCTCAGGCTGCTTGAAGGTCTGCCCCGGCTTCATGGTGCCAAAGTAGTCGCCGAAGTTGGTCTTGCCGTTGAACAGCGCGATGGCGTCCTGGCGGTACTGGTACTGCTGGTCGGCGACCTTGAAGCCAGTCCTGGCGTAGCCGATGGCCGGGGTCAGCAGTTCGCTCCACTTCAGCTTGCCGAAGCGCTTGTGGGCTTCCCACAGGCCCATCACGGTGCCGGGCACGCCGGCAGCCTTGGTGCCGACCAGGCTGAGGTTCTCGATCACCTCGCCCTTGTCGTTCAGGTACATGGTCTTGGTCGCGGCCTTGGGCGCGATCTCGCGGTAGTCGAGGAAGTACGGCTTGCCGTCGACGTACAGGGTCATGAAGCCGCCGCCGCCGATGTTGCCGGCTTCGGGGTAGGTGACTGCGAGGGTGAAGGCGGTGGCGACCGCGGCGTCGACGGCGTTGCCGCCCTTCTTCAGGATCTCGGCGGCAACCTTGGCGCCGTACTGGTCAGGCGCGGCCACCGCGCCGCCGTCGAGGGTGGCGGCGAAGACCGAGGAGCTGGCGGCGAGGATCGCGACGCCCAGGGGAAGTTTCGTGAAGTGAAGCAGGCGCATGGATTTTCCTTATTTATTGTTGTGCTTGCGGTGAGGTTGAACGCCCCGGCGAACCGGGGCGTTCGGGTAGAACGAGAAGCTGGATCAGTGCGGCAGGATCTTGGCGAGGAACTGCTGGGTGCGCTCGGCGCGGTTCTGCAGGTCGCCGAAGAACTCTTCCTTCGGACAGTCTTCGACGATCTGCCCACGATCCATGAAGATCACCCGGTCGGCGACCTTGCGCGCAAAGCCCATCTCGTGGGTCACGCACATCATGGTCATGCCTTCCTGGGCGAGCTGGACCATCACGTCGAGCACCTCGTTGACCATCTCCGGGTCCAGCGCCGAGGTCGGTTCGTCGAACAGCATGACGATCGGGTCCATGGCCAGCGCGCGAGCGATCGCCACGCGCTGCTGCTGGCCGCCGGAGAGCTGGCCGGGGTGCTTGTGGGCATGGGCCTTGAGGCCGACGCGGTCGAGCAGCTTCATGCCCTTGTCCATCGCCTCTTCCTTGCTCCGGCCCAGGACCTTGCGCTGGGCGATGGTCAGGTTCTCGGTGATGGACAGGTGCGGGAACAGCTCGAAGTGCTGGAACACCATGCCGACGCGCGAGCGCAGTTTCGGCAGGTCGGTCTTGGGGTTGGCGATGGAGGTGCCGTCGACGGTGATGTCGCCCTTCTGGAAGGGTTCCAGCGCGTTGACGCACTTGATCAGGGTCGACTTGCCCGAGCCGGACGGACCGCAGACCACCACCACTTCGCCCTTGGCGACCTGGGTGTTGCAGTCGGTGAGAACCTGGAAGTCGCCGTACCACTTGCTGACGTTATCGATGGAGATCATACGGTTAACCTTTTCTGCAGGCGCTTCACGCCGAAGGACGCGGCGAAGCTGATGACGAAGTAGACGAGACCGGCAAAGATCAGGAACTCATGGGGCTGGCCGATGATGTCGCCACGGGAGCGAGCGGCGTTGAGGAAGTCCATCAGGCCCACCGAGTACACCAGCGAGGTGTCCTGGAACAGGATGATGCTTTGCTGCAGCAGCAGCGGGGTCATCTTGCGGAACGCCTGGGGCAGGATGATCAGGCGCATGGCCTGGCCATAGGTCATGCCCAGGGCGTAGGACGCGCCGATCTGGCCCTTCGGGATGGCCTGGATGCCGGCGCGGACGATCTCGCAGTAGTAGGCCGCCTCGAACATCATGAAGGCCACCAGGCACGAGGTGAACGCACCCACCGGGGTGTCCTGGCCGGTGATCCAGCGCAGGATGAAGGGCACCGCGAAGTAGAACCAGGTGATCACCAGCAGCAGCGGGATCGAGCGGAAATAGTTCACGTAGAAGCCGGCGATGTTCGACAGCAGCTTGCTGTTGGACAGGCGCATCAGCGCCAGGATGGTGCCCAGCACCACGCCGCCGAGCACGCCCAGCGCCATCAGCTGCAGGGTGGTGAGCATGCCTTCCCACAGGCCGGGGAGGGCGGGGACGATCTGACTGAAGTCCATCATTTACCTCCCACGGAAATCAGGCCCGGTACCGCGACCTTCTTCTCGACCATGCGCATGGACAGCATCAGGCTCATGTTCAGGGTGAAGTAGATCAGCGTGGCCAGGGTGAAGGCCTCGAACAGGTTGGCGCTGAACTCGGCGGTCTGCTTGGTTTGTGCCAGCAGCTCCATGAGGCCGATCAGCGACGCCACCGAGGAGTTCTTGAAGACGTTGAGGAATTCGGAGGTCAGCGGCGGAATGATGATGCGGAAGGCCTGCGGCAGCAGCACGTGGCGGTAGATCGCCGGCAGGCGGAAGCCCATGGCGCTGGCGGCGGCGAGCTGGCCCTTGGGCAGCGCCTGGATGCCGGTGCGCACCTGTTCGCAGACCCGCGCGGCGGTGAACAGGCCCAGGCACACGACGACGCTGACGAAGGCCGAGGTTTCCGGCGCCAGGCCCAGCTTGAACCAGTCCTGGATCGGCTGCGGCAGGTAGTCCGGCACCAGGAAGTACCAGATGAACAGCTGCACCAGCAGCGGCACGTTGCGGAACAGCTCCACGTAGGCGGTGGCGATGCCGGACAGCCAGCGGTTGGGCAGGGTGCGCATCACCCCCAGCAGCGAGCCGAGCGCCAGGGCGATGACCCAGGCCGCGAGCGAGACGGCGATGGTCCAGCCAAGGCCGGTGATGTACCAGTCCAGGTAGCGCTCATCGCCGATCCCGGTGGACTTGAAGAACACGCCCCAGTCCCAGTTGTAGTCCATGTCGGGTTTCCCCTCAGAGTTGCTCACGCTCCGCTGCGCGGGGCGTGAGCAGGTATTTGTTTCACGGTACGAAGCCGGACGCGGGCATGCAGCGGCCCGCCACCCGCGGGTAGCGGGTGTTCCGGCATCGTCATCAGGAGGAGTGGGCCGGGAGCGCAGGGCCTGCGCTCCCGATCCCCCGCGTGGCTGTGCCTTATGGGCGCAGCCGCGCGCGACCGTTACATCTGCTCGGCAGACTTGTCGGTCGGAGTGGCGATCAGCTTCTTGAGCTCATCGCTCATCGGGAAATTGAGGTTCAGGTTCTTCGGCGGGATCGGCTTCATGAACCACTGGTCGTAGATCGTGTTGACTTCACCCGAGGCGAAGGTGTCGGCGATGGCCTTGTCGACCACCTTCTTGAACGGTGCGTCGCCCTTGCGGACCATGCACGCGTAGATTTCGTAGGACTGCGGCTTGCCGACCACGTGCCAGTCGGCCGGGTTCTTGGCCTTGGCCATTTCGCCGTAGAGCAGCGCGTCGTCCATCATGAAGGCCACGGCGCGGCCGGATTCGAGCATCAGGAAGGACTCGCCGTGGTCCTTGGCCGAGATGATGTTCATGCCCATCTTCTTCTCGGCGTTCATCTGCTTGAGCAGGCGCTCGGAGGTGGTGCCGGCGGTGGTCACCACGTTCTTGCCGTTCAGGTCGGCGAAATCGTTGATGCCCGAGGTGGTCTTGGTCAGCAGGCGAGTGCCGACTTCGAAGATGCCGACGGAGAAGTCGACCTGCTTCTGGCGCTCCAGGTTGTTGGTGGTGGAGCCGCACTCGATGTCCACGGTGCCGTTCTGCACCAGCGGGATACGGGTCTGGGAGGTGACCAGGTTGTAGCGCACCTTCAGGTCCGGCAGGTTCAGCTCTTTCTTCAGGGCTTCGACGACCTTCAGCTGCAGGTCATGGGAGTAGCCCACTGGCTGGCGCGGATCGGTGGCGAGGTAGGAGAAGGGGATGGACGCGTCACGGTGGCCGAGGACGACGGTGCCGGAGTCCTTGATCTTCTTCAGGGTACCGGTGAGCTCTTCAGCGACGACGGGAGTGGCGAGCAGGGCTGCGACAATGGCGGCGCCCAACGCACGGGGTGCGAAACGCATGGAATCTACCTCGACTGGTTGTGTTTGTTATTCAGTCCTGCGACTGGCGAGGGGTAGCCATGCCGCATGCTCGGGATTGACAGGAGCAGGCTCTGTGCCAACTTCTGCACATGTTTTTAAGTGACTGAATATAAAGGATATTTTGATTTATAGCCGAGACTGGTGCGTGGCGCGCTGTTCGGTAATCCGGATATTCGACGAATTCACGTTCGGAAATCCGAACGATTGCTGCCGGAGCTTCGCCTGGGAACTTTGCCTGGAGGCCGCGCCAGTGTCGGAACCGCCGGAGCGAGGCGGCGGTTCCAGGGGGAGTGGCTTCAGTCCTGGTCGCTGGCCTGTGCGGCGGCGAGTCCCTCGCGGCGCAGCAGCTCGCGCTTGCGCGGCAGCCCCCAGCGGTAGCCGCCTTCACCGGTACCGCCGACCACCCGGTGGCAGGGCACCAGCAGGCCGACATTGTTGCTGGCGCAGGCGCGGGCGATGGCGCGGGGATGGCTGCCCAACTGTTCGGCCAGCTCGCCGTAGCGCCGCGTTTCGCCGCTGGGGATGCGCGTGAGGGCGCGCCAGACGCGCAGCTGGAAGGCGCTGCCGTGCAGGTCCAGCGGCAGGTGGGCGGCCTGTTCGGGCTCCGCCAGCTGCGCCAGGACCTGCTGCAGCCAGTCGCCCAGACCCGCATCGTCGCGCACGCGCTCGGCGGCGCCGAAACGCTCGGCCAGTTGTTGTTCCAGCTCGCTGGCCTCGTCGGCGAACAGCAAGGCGCAGACGCCCTTGTCGGTAGCCGCCAGCAGCATCTGTCCGAGCGGGCAGGGTGCGATGACGTAGCGCAGGCGTTCTCCTGCACCTTTTTGCCGGCGCTGCGCCGGGGTCAGCGGGGTGGCGCTTTCGTAGAGGGCGCGGGTCCCGGAGTAGCCGGCTTCCAACGCCGCATCCAGTACCGAGTGCGCTTGCGGCAGGGCGGCGGCCAGGCGCTGTTCGCGGCGTGACTCGGCCCAGGCGCGCGGGGTCAGGCCGGTGCGTGCCTTGAAGGCGCGGGCCAGGTGCGAGGCGGAGAGACCGATGCGGCCGGCCAGTTCGTCCAGGGTCAGCGGCTTCTCCGCGCGGTCGAGCAGGTCGCAGGCCGCGGCGACCAGTGCATCCAGCTGCTCGCGGGGGCTCGGGCCGTTCGGCGAGCAGCGCTTGCACGGGCGGAAACCGGCGGCCTCGGCGGCGGCCGGGCTTTCATGGAAGGCCACATTGCCACGCGAAGGCCGGCGGGCCGGGCAATTGGGGCGGCAGTAGACGCCGGTGGAGCGCACGCTGAAGACGAAGCGCCCCTCGAAGTGCGCGTCCCGCTCGCAGACGGCCTGCCAGCAACGCTCAGGGTTCAGTTCGAGGCTCATCATGGTGGGTCTCCATGGAATTCGGCGATGGGGAAATTGTCTGTCCGCCGTTGCGGGCGGGCAATCCGCATCGCGTTTTCAAACTGCGGGCTACGCTTGCCGATGTCCGCCTTCAGAGAGCGTTGCCTTGCTGCGATTCTGCTTCTGCTGCCTGCTGCTCGTCACGCTGTATGCCCCGGTGCATGCGGCGAGCCTTGCGTTGAACGAACAGGAACGGGCCTTCGTCAGTGCCCACGAGCCGATCCGCGTCGGCCTGTTCCGCGCCGGTTGGCCGCCATTCGAGGTGATCGACGAGTTCGACCAGTTCCACGGTATCAGCGCCGACTACCTGCAACTGATATCCGAGCGCCTGGGCATGAAGGTCCGGCCGGTGATCTACAACACCTGGGAGGACGTGCTGGCCGCCGTGCATGCCGGCGAGGTGGACCTGGTGCCGTCGGTGGCGATGACCGAGGAGCGCAAGCGCTTCCTCAGTTTCAGCCAGCCGTACCTGTTGACCAGCAGCCTGATCTTCGCCCGCCGCGACAGCACCATCCGCGTGCTCGACGACCTGTCCGGGCGGCGGGTGGCGGTGGAGCAGGGTTATGCCGTGCAGGAACTGCTGACGAAGGCCGTGCCGGGCGTCGTCTTCGTGGTCAGCGACGATTCCTCCAGCGCCTTGAAGGCGGTTTCCACCGGCAAGGCCGATGCTTATGTAGGCAACCTGATCACCTCCACTTACCTGATCGAGAAACTGAGCCTGAGCAACCTGGAAGTCCGGGGCGACAGCGGCCTGGGCAACAGTCAGGTGCGCTTCGCTGTGCGCAAGGAACTGGAGCCGCTGGTACCGTTGCTCGACCGCGCCCTGGGCAACATCAGTCGCAGCGAGGAGGAGGCGATCCAGGCGCGCTGGCTGCCGTCTCTGAACGTGTTCGACTGGATGCACCTGTTGCAGATCGCCTGGCCCTGGGTGGTGGGCGTGCTCGCCCTGCTGGCCTTCGTCCTGGTGTGGAACCGGCGGCTGTCGATCCAGGTCGCCGAGCGCGCCCGTGCCGAAGCCGAGGAGCGCCGCCAGCGCAGCACGCTGCTGGCGCTGATCAACGCGATCCCCGACCCGATCTGGTTCAAGGACACCCAGGGCCGCTACCTGGGGGTCAACCAGGCGTTCGCCGACTGCCTGGGGCGTCGCCCGGACGAGATCGTCGGGCGCAGCGACCGCCAGCTGTTCAGCCGCACTGCCGCCGCCGGCCGGCACGACCGCGACCACCAGGCGCTGACCGGCAGCGGGCCCTATGCCAGCGAGGGTTGGGTGATCTACCCGGATGGCCGGCAGGTGCTGTTCGATACCCTGCGCAGTGCCTTCCAGGATGACCACGGGCGCCTGCTGGGGCTGGTCGGCGTGAGCCGCGACGTCACCGCGCGCAAGTCCACCGAAGTCGCCCTGGCCCAGGCCCGCGACCTCGCTGAGGAGGCCGCGCAGCTCAAGAGCGACTTCCTGGCCAACATGAGCCACGAAATCCGCACGCCGCTGAACATCATCATCGGCCTTGCCCACCTGCTGCAGGAAACCACCCTGGACGAGCAGCAGCTGGACTACCTGGGCAAGATCCAGGGCTCGGGTCAGTACCTGCTGGAGCTGATCAGCGACATCCTCGACCTGTCGCGGGTGGAAGCCGGCAAGCTGGAGTTCGAGCACATCGATTTCGACCTCGAACGCATGCTCGGCGAGTTGTTCGACCTGCTCAGCATCCGCGCGGCGAGCAAGGGGCTCGCGGTGCGCTGCGAGATCGACCCCCGGGTGCCGGCCAAGGTGGTGGGCGACTCGCTGCGCCTGCGGCAGATCCTGATGAACTACGCCAACAACGCGCTGAAGTTCACCGAGCACGGCGAGGTGGTGCTGGTCGTCGAACTGGAGGAGGAAGACGAGGACAGCCTGCAGCTGTACTTCGGCCTGCGCGACACCGGCATCGGCATCTCCCCGGCGCAGCAGGGCCGGCTGTTCGAGTCGTTCCGCCAGGCCGACAGCTCGATCACCCGGCGCTACGGCGGCTCCGGTCTGGGGCTGGCGATCTGCAAGCGGTTGGCCGAGGCGATGGGCGGCAGCGTCGGCGTGGAAAGCGAGGCGGGGCAGGGCAGCCTGTTCTGGTGCCGCCTGCCGATGGGACGGGTGGACGATGCGGCGGAAGTGAACCTGGACAGCATCAGCCATGCCGCGCCCCCGCTCCCCGAGCCAGCGGCAAAGACGGTGGCGCCCGCGCCGACCTCCAGCGGCGACGGGGTCGAGGTTGAGCGCGTCTGCCGGCGCCTGGCGCAGTTGCTGGCGGCCGACGACCCGCGTGCCGGGCGTTTGCTGGGCGAGCGTGCAAGCCTGCTGCGCAGCGTCTTCAATGAGGGATACGAGGGCATCGCGACGAACGTCAGGCGCTTCGAGTTCGAACGCGCCCTGGAGCATCTGGTGAATCTCGCGAGGGAGTGCGATATCAGGATCTGAACGCCGGCGCGGATGAATGGTCCGATCCGGCGCCGCGTGGCAGTCTGAACAATTAGAGGGGAATGCGATGGATAGCATGCTGGACCGGCCCGAACAGGAGCTGATCCTGGTGGTGGATGACCAGCCGGACAACCTGATGCTCATGAGCGAGCTGCTCATGGATCGCTATCAGGTGCGCGTCGCCTCCAGCGGCGCCAAGGCGCTGCGCCTGGTGCAGAGCGATCCGCGCCCGGACCTGGTGCTGCTCGACATCATGATGCCGGAGATGGACGGCTACGAGGTCTGCCGCCAACTCAAGGGCGACCCGGCTACCCGTGACATCCCGGTGATCTTCCTCACCGGCATGGTCAACGCCGCCGATGAGCAGAAGGGCCTGGACCTGGGAGCAGTGGACTACATCACCAAGCCGATCAGCCCGCCGGTGACTCTGGCGCGCATCCGCGCGCACCTCAACCTCAAGGCCAACGCCGACTTCCTGCGCGACAAGAGCGAGTACCTGGAGCTGGAAGTGCGCCGCCGCGCCCGCGAACTGCAAGCCATCCAGGACGCCACGCTGGAGGCCATGGCGACCCTCTGCGACCTGCGCGACAACGCCCACAGCCAGCACCTGGTACGCATCGAGCATTACATGCGCCTGCTGGGCAGCACCCTGGCGCTGCGCAACGAGTTCTCCAACGAGCTCTCGGTGGAAAACATCGAACTGCTGGCGCGCTCGGCGCAGTTGCACGATATCGGCAAGGTCGCGGTGCCCGACCGCATCCTGCACCACCCCGGCCAGCTCGACGAGGCTGACCAGGCGATCATGCAAAGCCACACCACGGTTGGGCACGACGCCCTGGCGGCGGCCGAGCGCAAGCTGGGCTATCCGGCCGACTTCCTGCGCTATGCCAAGGAGATCGCCCACAGTCACCATGAGCGCTGGGACGGCACGGGGTATCCGGAAGGCCTCTCCGGCGAACGTATTCCGATGGCCGCGCGAATGCTGACGCTGATCGACTGCTACGACGAGATGACCAGTCGCCACGCCTACCGCACCTCGCTGGGCCCGGACGAAGCGGCGGCGAAGATCAAGGCCGGTGCCGGCAGCCAGTTCGACCCGCGCATGGTGGAGGCCTTCAGCGAGGCCGCCGAAGGCTTCGCCAGCATCGCCCTGCGCTACGCCGACAGCGACGAGGCCCTGGGGCTGGAATTGCTGCGCCTGGAGGACGCTGTGATCGAAAACATCGAACTGACGCCGCCCGCCCCCTGATGGCGCTGGGCGACTGCCGGGGATTGCCGTATAAGGTGCGCAGCGCCCGTAGAGAGGTATGCCAGGAAGCCCGATGAAGACCCCGAAACGCATTGAGCCGCTGATCGAAGACGGACTGATCGACGAAGTGTTGCGACCGCTGATGAGTGGCAAGGAAGCAGCGGTCTATGTGGTGCGCTGCGGCGATGAGCTGCGCTGCGCCAAGGTCTACAAGGAAGCCAACAAGCGCAGCTTCCGCCAGGCCGCCGAGTACCAGGAAGGGCGCAAGGTGCGCAACAGCCGCCAGGCGCGCGCCATGGCCAAGGGCAGCAAGTACGGCCGCAAGGAACAGGAGGAGGCCTGGCAGAACGCCGAGGTCGCCGCGCTGTTCCGCCTGGCCAATGCCGGCGTGCGGGTGCCCAAGCCCTACGACTTCCTCGACGGCGTGCTGTTGATGGAAATGATCGCCGACGAGGACGGCGATGCCGCACCACGCTTGAACGACGTGGTGATGGAGCCGGAGTTGGCGCGCGAATTCCACGCCTTCCTGATCCGCCAGATCGTGATGATGCTCTGCGCCGGCCTGGTGCACGGCGACCTGTCAGAGTTCAACGTGTTGGTAGGGCCGGATGGCCCGGTGATCATCGACCTGCCCCAGGCGGTGGACGCCGCCGGCAACAACCACGCTTTCCGCATGCTGGAGCGTGACGTGGGCAACATGGCCGCCTACTTCGGCCGCTTTGCCCCGGAATTGAAGTACACCCACTACGCCAAGGAAATGTGGGCGCTTTACGAGGAAGGGAAACTGCTGCCGGATACCCCGCTGACCGGCCATTTCGACGATCCCGAGGACGAAGCGGACGTCGACTCCGTACTGCGCGAAATCGCCGACGCCCTGCGCGAACAGGCCCGCCGCGAGGCCGGTCGCGCCGCCCAGGATACGCCGCAGACCCGCGACGAACCGCCGCCTCCGCCGTGGGAGCAGGCTTGATCGGGTTGAACGACCCTTCTGACATCCTGACGCTGATCGCCGCCCAGCCCGAGCGCATGCGCCTGCTGCGCGGCGTGCGCGATCACGGCCCGGCCGACGCCTGGATCGGCGCCGGCTTCGTGCGCAATGCCGTGTGGGATGCGTTGCACGGCTATATCGACCCGACGCCGCTGGCCGATGTGGATGTGCTGTATTTCGCCGAAGACTGCCTGGACGCCGAAGCGGACGACACCTGGGAGCGCCGCTTGCGGGAGGCTTGCCCGGGCGCGCTCTGGTCGGTGCGCAACCAGGCGCGCATGTATTTGCGCAATGGCGATAGAGCTTACCGGGATTGCGCCGACGCACTGCGGCACTGGGCGGAAGTCTGCACGGCGGTGGCGGTGCGTTTGCGTGGCGACGCGCTGGAATTGCTGGCACCGTTGGGCGTCGACGATCTGCTGAACCTGCGTGTTCGGCCAACCGAACGCTTCCGCACGAAGCCCGAAATATACCGCGAGCGCCTCGCCGCCAAGAACTGGCTGACCCACTGGCCCAACCTGCAGATCGAGCTCCTGTAATTGTCCTTATCCGGGAAGTCTGTGCCTGGGCTTTCCCCCACACCCTACGAGAGCAAAAGCCCTGACGCTCTGTTTGCCCCCGGCTTCAGGGCCTTCCGAGTCCAGCCCGGTCGCGGCGACGTAACGAGGCAAACTGTACGGCACCAACTGTATCCATACAGCGGCCGGCCAGACTGGTAGCGTTACCCCATCCCACCCCGAGCTACCCGCCATGCCCCTGCGCCATATCCTGCTCGCCCTGCTGGTCACCCTGATCTGGGGCGTCAACTTCGTCGTGATCAAGGTCGGCCTGCACGACTTCCCGCCGCTGCTGTTCTGCGCCCTGCGCTTCGCCCTGGCCGCATTGCCGCTGATCTTCCTGCGCGGCCCGCTGCCCGCGCCGTTCTGGCGCATCGTGCAGATCGGCCTGCTGCTGGGTGTGGTGAAGTTCGGCCTGCTGTTCGTCGGCATGCACCTGGGCATGCCCGCCGGGCTGTCCTCTCTGGTGCTGCAGAGCCAGGTCTTCTTCACCGTGCTGATTGCCGCCGCACTGCTGGGTGAACGCCCCACCCCGCGCGCCTTGCTGGGCCTGGCGCTGGCCGCCGGCGGCCTGCTGCTGATCGGTCTGGAGCGCCCGCTGGGCGACAGCCTGCTGGCCTTCCTGCTGGTGATTGCCGCGGCCCTGGCCTGGGCTTTCTCCAACATCGCCACCAAACGCTCCGGCGCCAGCGACATGTTGCGCCTGATCAGTTGGGTCAGCCTGATCCCGCCGCTGCCCTTGCTGGTGCTGTCGTGGATATTCGAAGGTCCCGACGCGATCGAGGATGCCGTGCTGAATATCAGCTGGACCGGCGCCGGCGCGCTGCTTTACATCGCCTTCCTCGCCACCACCGTCGGCTTCGGCCTGTGGAGCTTCCTGCTGCGCCGTTACCCGGCCAGCCAGGTCACGCCGTTCGCGCTGGCGGTGCCGGTTTCCGGCCTGCTGTCGGGGTGGCTGTTCCTTGGCGAAGCGCTGACCACCCAGGACTGGATGGCCTGTGTACTGGTCTTCGTCGGCCTCGCCGTGACCGTGCTGCCGGCGTCGCTGTGGCGCCGCCGTACGACAGTGAGCGCCCAAGGCTGACCCGTACCTACAAAAGCGTCAGATTGCTGTGCCGCGGTGATCCATCACCAGTTGTCTTGGGGCATCAGTGAGAGACTGGCCGCTGCGGTTCGCGGCCGAGTTTCTCGCAGCTAGCCAGGTAGTCGTCCACGGCCTCTTCGAACGCCCCACGCAACTCGCTCACCGACTCGCCGTGAAAACCCATCACGTCGCGGATACCGGCGATGTGGCCGATGAACAGCCCGTCGTCATCGCTGTATTCGATGCGGGTGGCGTAGCCTTGATATCTCATGAAGGAATTGTCCCGCTCTGTTGGGCAGTCGTTCTGCCCTCGGGCTTTGGTATCTATCATTAACCGCGATGACCACAAATCGGACGGGGCGCTCAGCCCCGTCCGAAAGCTCCTCAATGACAGCAATTCCCCGACTCGAGGTCCTTCAGGATCGGGCAGTCCGGGCGGTGATCGCCCTGGCAGTGGTCGCTCAGTTCCTGCAGGGTGTCGCGCAGGCTGCTGAGTTCGGCGATCTTGCGGTTGAGTTCGTCGATGTGCCGGGCGGCCAGGGCCTTCACGTCGGCGCTGGCGCGCTGGCGGTCCTGCCAGAGGGCGAGGAGGTGGCCGACTTCCTCCAGGGCGAAACCGAAGTCCCGTGAGCGGCGGATGAAGGCCAGGGTGTGCAGGTCCTGCTCGCTGTAGTGGCGGTAACCGCTGGCGCTGCGGCCGGCGGGGGCGAGCAGGCCGATGGATTCGTAGTAGCGGATCATCTTTGCGGTCAGGCCGCTCTTCTTCGCCGCTTCGCCGATGTTCATGCCGATTCCTCTTTATCGAACGCCCCGCTTGCGCGGGGCGTGGGTGTCACTGGTGATCCTGCGGTTTCCAACGCTTGAGCAGCAGGGCGTTGCTCACCACGCTGACGCTGGAGGCGGCCATCGCCGCGCCGGCGACCATGGGGTTGAGCAGGCCGAAGGCGGCCAGCGGGATGCCCACCAGGTTATAGATGAAGGCCCAGAACAGGTTCTGGCGGATTTTCGCGTAGGTGCGCCGGGAGATGTCCAGCGCCGCCGGCACCAGCCTCGGGTCGCCGCGCATCAGGGTGATGCCGGCAGCGTGCATGGCCACGTCGGTGCCACCGCCCATGGCGATGCCCACGTCCGCCGCAGCCAGCGCCGGGGCGTCGTTGATGCCGTCGCCGACCATGGCCACCACCTTGCCGTTCTTGCGCAGGGCACCGACTACCTCGGCCTTGTCGCCGGGCAATACTTCGGCGTGCACGTCGTCCAGGCCCAGCGCATCGGCCACGACCTTGGCGCTGCCGCGGTTGTCGCCGGTGATCAGGTGACTGGCGATGCCGCGCTGGCGCAGGGCGTCGATGGCGGGCCTGGCGCCGTCCTTGAGGCTGTCGCCGAAGGCGAACAGGGCCACCACGCGGGCCTGCGGCTCGCGCTCGATCAGCCAGGACAGGGTGCGTCCCTGGGTTTCCCATTTCTGCGCGGATTCCGCCAGGTCGCCGGGCGGCAGTTGCAGTTCGTCCAGCAGGCGGCGGTTACCCAGTGCGAACAGGCGACCGTCGACCTGGCCCTGGATGCCGCGCCCGGCCAGCGCCTGGATGGCATCGGCGGCGGTCGGGGCCAGCCCGCGCTCGGCGCAGGCATCGAGCACGGCCTTGGCCAGCGGGTGCTCGCTGCCGCGCTGCAGGGCGCCGGCCAGGGCGAGGGCCTGGGCTTCGTCAGAGGCGGCGAGGTTGGTGATGCGCGGTTGGCCGGAGGTGAGGGTGCCGGTCTTGTCGAAGGCCACGGCGTCGACCGCATGGGCGACTTCCAGGGCCTCGGCGTCCTTGATCAGGATGCCGTGTTTCGCCGCCACGCCGGTGCCGGCCATGATCGCAGTGGGGGTGGCCAGGCCCAGGGCGCACGGGCAGGCGATCACCAGCACCGCCACGGCGTTGATCAGCGCATGTTCCCAGCCGGCGCCGGCGAGCAGCCAGCCGACCAGGGTAACCAGCGCGATGCCGATCACCACCGGGACGAACACGTTGCTGACCTTGTCCACCAACTTCTGGATCGGCGCTTTTGCGGCCTGGGCGTCTTCCACCAGGCGGATGATCCGCGCCAGCACGGTCTCGCCGCCCAGGGCAGTAGTCTTCACCCGCAGCACGCCTTCGCCGTTGATAGCGCCGCCGGTGACGGCGTCGCCGACGCCCTTGGCCACCGGTACGCTCTCGCCGGTGATCAGTGCCTCGTCGGCATGGCTCTGGCCGTCGAGCACCTCGCCGTCCACCGGGAAGCGCTCGCCGGGGCGCACCAGCACTTCGTCACCCAGGCGCAGCTCGGCAATGGCGACATCTTCCTCGATGCCATCGCGGACGCGGGTGGCGCGTTCCGGGCGCAGGGCTTCGAGGGCTCGGATGGCGGCGGCGGTCTGGCGCTTGGCGCGGCTTTCCAGGTACTTGCCGAGCAGGATCAGGGTGATGACCACGGCACTGGCTTCGAAGTACAGGTGCGGCATCTGCCCTGGCGCTGCCGCGTACCAGAGGTACAGGCTCAGGCCGTAGCCGGCGCTGGTGCCGAGGGCGACCAGCAGGTCCATGTTGCCGCTGCCGGCGCGCACGGCTTTCCAGGCGGAGACGTAGAAGCGCGCGCCGATGAGGAATTGCACGGGCGTGGCGAGCAGGAACTGCACCCAGGCCGGGAGCATCCAGTGCAGGCCGAACCAGTCGCCGATCATCGGCAGCACCAGTGGCAGCGACAGGACGATGGAGGCGGCCAGCCACCAGCGTTCGCGGGCCAGGCGGGCTACCTGCGGGTCGACGCTGCGCTGGTCGGACT
The DNA here is from genome assembly GCF_047902425.1 of Pseudomonas macauensis. Classification (NCBI taxonomy): domain Bacteria; kingdom Pseudomonadati; phylum Pseudomonadota; class Gammaproteobacteria; order Pseudomonadales; family Pseudomonadaceae; genus Pseudomonas; species Pseudomonas macauensis. Next base: position 890,991 of record NZ_CP138377.1, read on the forward strand.
CAATGGGGCGGGCCTTGTAGCCGGCCTTGTCGACAGCGGCGATCAGCTCGGCGATATCTACCGCGCCGAGCAGGTCCAGGTGGGCGCGCTCGCTGGCGAGGTTCACGCTGACCTCGCGTACGCCGGGGACCTTGCGTAGGGCGCGCTCGACGCGGCCAACGCAGCTGGCGCAGGTCATGCCGTCGATGGCCAGCTCCAGGCTGTGCGCCGGCACTGCGTAGCCGGCCTGTTCGACAGCTGCCACCAGGGCGGGCAGGGTGTCGCCGTTGGAGGGGCCGGCCAACTGGATGCGTGCCTGCTCGCTGGCGAGGTTGACGCTGGCTTCCTGTACGCCGGGTACCTTGCGCAGGGCGCGTTCCACGCGGCCGGCGCAGCTGGCGCAGGTCATCCCGGAGACCGGGAGGTCGAGTTCGATGGAGGTTGCGCTGTTCATGGGGCTCTCCCTGAAGTTCCCCAGCAGGATCAACCTTGACACAAGGGTAAGGTCAACCCCTTCCCTGCGGTCCCTTGCCGCAGGTCATTGCTCCCCGTTCAACCGCCGCTGGAAACCGGCGTCAGGTACAGGCCGCTCTCGCTGTTGGCAATGCGGAACTTGCGCACCTCGCCGGCGCGCAGCATCACCGACTGTGCGCGCAGCGGCTCGATGCCGCCGTGGCAGAGGCCGGAGTTGGCGGTCTGCAGGCGCAGGGAGGTTTCGCCCGGCGGCAGGTTGAGGGCGACCTCGCCTTCGGGCTGCAGGCGCGAGACCTTCTGGTCCTGCACGTAGAGGTCGATGTCGCAGGCGGTGCCGGTGTCCAGGCGTTCGCGGCTGACGATCAGCACGGCGTAGGCCACTGGTTGGGCATCGGGGACCGGCCAGGGACTGGGCGTGGCGGGCGCCAGCTGGGCAGGAGGCGGCGGGGCCGGTGGCGTATCGGACGAGCCGTCGGCCTGCGCCAGTGCGCAGACCAGCAGGCCGAGGGTGAAAAGGAGGGAACGGCGCATGGGCGTTCTCCGGGAGGGGATCATCCGGGCAGCTTGGCTGAGAGCCTGACGCAGGACAAGCGTGTGGAAACAAATCACCAGGGGGCTTGACCTTGCCACGAGGGGAAGGTCGAGACTGCGTCCAGCGAATCATCACACGACAGGAGCTTTCCCATGCATACCTTCCAAGTCAAAGGCATGAGCTGTGGTCACTGCGTCCGCGCCATCACCCAGGCTGTCCAGGCTCTGGATGCGGCCGCGGAAGTCCAGGTCGACCTGGGCCAGGGCGAAGTGCGCGTCGCCAGCCGCCTGGACGAGGCGGCCATTCTCGCAGCGATCCGCGAAGAGGGTTACGAGGCCAAGGCGGCCTGAGTCTTCTTTCCTTCTTTCGTTCCTTCCGGGCCGGTTCCACGCCGGCCCATCAGGCCGGGGGCGCGTTCCAGTCGCGCACCAGCCCTCTGAACAGCACATCGAACAGGAAACGGGTCTCCCGCTCCGCGTCGAACAGTTCCGGGTCGCGCAGCCAGTCGCTGAGCAGGCCGAAAATCATCGCATGCACCGCGCGCGAAGCGATCTGCGGCGTCACGCCCGGCATCAGCCGACTACGGCAGCTCTCGCGGGTGAACAACTGCTCGCACAGTTCGATGAATTGACGGATGAAGTGGTTGTGGCGTTCCTCCGCATCGCGCAGTTCGTCGGTGAACTCGCAGCGTTGCAGCAGGATGGTGAGGATGCGCCGGCGTTGCGGGTGGCGCGCCAGGTTCTCGATGACTTCCACGCTCAATTCGAACAATGACTGTATCGGGTCGTGCCCGTCGCAGCCGGAGAGACGTTGTGCCAGTTGCTCGGGCGGCAGGCGTACCTGGTTGAGCAGATCGTTGAACAGATGAGCCTTGTTCTGGAAGTGCCAATACACCGCACCACGGGTCACGCCGGCACTTCTGGCGATCTCCTCCAGGCTCGTGTTGGAGACGCCCTTGGCCAGAAACAGTTGCTCGGCCGAGTCGAGAATCGTTTGGCGCGTCTTTTCCGAATCTTCTTTAGTTCTTCGCATGGCACTTACTGGTATACAGGCTAGGATCACTACTCAGTTGGCAGTTTACTGATTTTAAAGTACGAACAGTCCCTTGCAGGCACTGGCGCAAGTGAACTCCTCTCAGTCAATATTCCTACCGCTTCGTTATTTTTGTCATTCCATGGAGAGGTTACATGCAGTTCGTCCGCCGTTTGCCCGTTGCAATTGCTGTATTCGGCATACCTGCCTTGTTCGCCACGGCGCTACAGGCTGAGGACAAACCTGCTGCTGCCGCACCGCCTCCGCCGCCGGTGACCGTGGAAGTCGCCAAGAGCTCCGTCGTCCCCGTGACGCTGGAATACGCCGCCCGCACCGCCGGTTACCGCGAAGTCGAGGTGCGTGCCCAGGTCAGCGGCATCCTGCAACGCCGCACCTATGAAGAAGGCCGTCCGGTCAAGGAAGGCCAGGTGCTGTTCCGCATTGATCCGCGTCCTTACCAGGCCGCGCTGGGCCAGGCCCAGGGAGCGCTGGCGCAGGCCCAGGCGCGCTACCGCCAGACCGACCGCGACTTGCGCCGTATCCGCGAACTGCAGAAGAAAGGCTTCGCCAGCGAGAGCGAGCTGGACCGCTACATCTCCAACTTCGAACAGGCCAAGGCCGACGTCGAAGCTGCCCGCGCCAACGTGCAGGCCAAGCAGATCGACCTGAACTACACCACGGTGACCGCGCCGATTTCCGGCATGGCGAGCAAGGAAGTCCGCTCCGAAGGCAGCCTGGTGGCCGCGGCTGATCCAGGCTCCAGCCTGCTGACCAAGCTCACCCAGCTCGACCCGGTGTACGTCAACTTCGCCTACCCCGACACCGAGGCGGCGCGCCTGCGCGACGGCGTGCAGAGTGGCCGGCTGAGCCTGCCCGCGGACGGCAAGCTGAGCGCCGAGCTGCACTTCGGCGACGGTAGCCAGTACCCCATCGAGGGCGTGGTCGATTTCACCGACAGCTTCGTCAACACCGGCACCGGCACTGTGAATGCCCGCGCCGTGGTGCCCAACCCGAAAAACCAGCTGATTCCCGGCCAGTTCGTACGTGTGCTGGTCAAGGGCATCACCCGCAAGAACGCGGTCACGCTGCCCGAGCGGGCGCTGGCCCAGGGCCCGCGCGGCACCTTCGTCTACGTCGTGGACAAGGACGGCTTCGCCCGCGTGCGGCAGGTCACCACCTCGCAGACCGTGGATGGCCGCTGGATCATCGACGCCGGCGTGGATGCCGGTGACCGGGTCATCGTCGATGGCCTGATCAAGGTCCGTCCCGATCAGCCGGTGAAGCCGGTCGAAGGTGGTGCGCAGCCCTCTGCGGCCAATACTGCCCAGACCCAGTCCTAAGGAGCGCCCATCGTGATTTCGCGCTTCTTCATCGATCGTCCGATCTTTGCCATGGTGATCTCCATCGTCATCCTGCTCGGCGGGATGGCGGCCATGCATGCCCTGCCGATTGCCCAGTACCCGGAGATCCTGCCGCCGCAGGTGTCGGTGACCACCAACTATCCGGGCGCCAGTTCGCAGGTGATCGCGGAGACCGTCGCTGCGCCGCTGGAGCAGGAAATCAACGGCGTGGAAGGCATGATCTACCAGCTGTCCACCTCGGACAGCAGCGGTGCCATGACCCTCACCGTGTACTTCCAGGTCGGTACCGATCCCGACCAGGCCACCATCAACGTCAACAACAAGGTGCAGGCCGCGCTGGCCAAGCTGCCGCAGGAAGTGCGCCGGCAGGGCGTGAAGGTGCAGAAGAAGTCCTCGGACATTCTGCAGCTGGTCATCCTGTACTCGCCGGACAACTCGGTCGATCCGGTGCAGATCAGTAACTACGCGCTGATCAACGTGATCGATGAACTCAAGCGTCTGCCCGGCGTGGGCGACGTCACCCAGTTCGGCGCCAAGGACTACTCCATGCGCATCTGGCTGCGCCCGGACAAGCTGGCGCAGTACAACCTGACGCCGACCGACGTGGTCAACGCCGTTCAAGAACAGAACTCGCAGTTCGCCGCCGGCAACTTCGGCAAGGAGCCCCTGCACACTCCGCAGGACTTCACCTACACGGTGAGCACCCAGGGCCGCTTCTCCGATCCTAAACAGTTCGAGAACATCATCCTGCGTACCGACAGCACCGGCGCCAGCCTGTTGCTCAAGGACGTCGCCCGGGTCGAACTGGGGGCCCAGGACTACTCGATGAAAACCACGCTGAACGGCCAGCAGAACGCGGCCTTCGGTGTGTACCTGCAACCCGGCGCCAACGCCCTGGATACCGCCGAGGCCGTGCGCAGCACCATGGACCGGCTGTCCAAGCGCTTCCCGCAGGGCATCGTCTACACCATCCCCTACGACACCACGGTGTTCGTGAAGGTGTCCATCGAGGAGGTGGTGCACACCTTCTTCGAGGCCCTGGTGCTGGTGATGCTGGTGGTCTACCTGTTCCTGCAGAACGTGCGCGCCACCCTGATTCCGGTGCTGGCGATCCCGGTGTCGCTGGTCGGTACCTTCGCCGGCATGTACCTGCTGGGCTTCTCCATCAACCTTCTGACCCTGTTCGGCCTGGTGCTGGCGATCGGCATCGTGGTCGACGACGCCATCGTGGTGCTGGAGAACGTCGAACGGGTGATGCGAACGGAGAAGCTCGGCCCACGGGAGGCGGCGATCAAGGCGATGGAAGAGGTGACCGGGCCGATCGTCGCCATCGTCCTGGTGCTCTGTGCGGTGTTCATCCCGGTTGGCTTCCTTGGCGGTCTCGCCGGGCAGATGTACCAGCAGTTCGCGATCACCATCGCGGTGTCGGTGGTGATTTCCGGCATCGTCGCGCTCACCCTGTCACCGGCGCTCTGCGCACTGATCCTCAAACCCGAGCACAAGGAGCCGGCAGCACCGTTCCGCTGGTTCAACCGCATGTTCGACAAGGCCACCGAAGGCTATGGCGCCGGTGTGCAGTTCTTCCTCAAGCGCGCCTCCATCGGCCTGCTGCTGGTCGGCGGGATGATCGCGCTGCTGGTGGTGCTGTTCGGCCGGGTGCCCGGCTCGCTGGTGCCTGACGAAGACCAGGGTTACGTGCTCAACGCCTACCTCCTGCCGCCGGCTTCCTCGCTCAAGCGTACCGAGGATCTGACCGGGGCGGTCTCCGATCAGTTGCGCAAGCACCCGGCGGTCAAGGACGTGGTGACCTTCTCCGGCCTGAACATCCTGACCAACACCAACGTCACCAGTGCTGGTGTGTCTTTCGTGACCCTCAAGGACTGGAAGGAACGTGAGGAACCGTCGCTGGACGCGCGCAACCTGACGCGCACCTTCATGGGCATGGGCATGCGTGAGCAGGACGGCGTGACCCTGAGCTTCAACCCGCCGCCGATCACCGGCATGTCCACCACCGGCGGCTTCGAGGCCTATATCCAGGACCGCAGCGGCGGCACCCCCGAACAGTTGCAGGCGATGGTGCAGAAGTTCATGGCCGCGGCGGCCAAGCACCCCGAACTGGCTGGAGTGACCACCACCTTCAACGCTGACGTGCCGCAGTACTACATCGACCTGGACCGCACCAAGGCGCGCGCCTTCGGTGTCGCGATCGACGATGTGTTCACCGCCATGCAGGCGACCTTCGGCGCATACTACGTCAACGACTTCAGCCTTTACGGCCGTACCTGGAAGGTGAACCTGCAGTCCGAGTCGGACTTCCGCCGCAAGCCGGAGGACCTCAAGCAGGTCTACGTGCGCTCCGCCACCGGCGACCTGGTGCCGCTCTCGACGCTGGTGGAGGTACGCCGCATCCTCGGTCCGGATACCTTCTCGCGCTTCAACGTGTTCCCGGCGGCCAAGCTGCTCGGCGGTCCGGCGCCGGGCTACAGCTCCGGCCAGGCGTTGGCGGCGATGCAGCAGGTGGCCGACGAGACCCTCGGCGAGGACTACATGCTGACCTGGATCGGTTCGGCCTACCAGGAGCTGGAAGCACAGGGCTCGGGTAGCCAGGCTTTCCTCTTCGGCCTGATCCTGGTGTTCCTCATCCTTGCGGCCCAGTACGAACGCTGGTCGCTGCCGCTGGCGGTGGTCACCGCGGTGCCCTTCGCGGTATTCGGCGCCATCCTCGCGATTTGGCTGCGCGGCCTCGATAACGACGTGTACTTCCAGGTGGGCCTGGTGACGCTGATCGGTCTGGCGGCGAAGAACGCCATCCTGATCATCGAGTTCGCCGTGCTCTGCCGCGAAGAACAGGGCATGGGCCCGATGCAGGCGGCGCTGGAAGCGGCCAAGCTGCGCTTCCGCCCGATCGTCATGACCTCGCTGGCCTTCATCCTGGGTTGCGTGCCGTTGGCGATCAGCACTGGCGCGGGCTCGGCCAGCCGTCACTCGATCGGCACCGGGGTGATCGGCGGCATGCTCGCCGCGACCCTGCTGGCGACCTTCCTCATCCCGATGTTCTACATGCTGGTGGAGTCGCTGTCCGACAAGCTTGCCGCCCGCAAGAAGAAGCCTGCGGAGGCCGAGGGTCACAAGGCCTGAAGCCAGGGCGGACCGGCAGTGCGCCGGTCCGCCTACCATCTTTTCGGGAATTGATTAGTGAGCTTGCTAATTTCCCGGCCATTGTCACAATGCAAGGCTTCGTCGCGCAGCGCGCTCGCGGCAGAACCTTACACCCCGTCCGCCCTGGCGCCTGAGCCGCCACCGCCGGTGTGTGCCCAGGTGACTTCATGAATCTCCGTATCCTGCTGATCCTTGGCGCCTTGAGTGCCTTCGGGCCAATGGCCATCGATTTCTATCTGCCCAGCTTCCCGGCGCTGGCGCACGCCTTCGACACCGACGTCGAGCACATTCAGCTGAGCCTGTCGGCGTACTTCGCCGGCCTTGCCATTGGCCAACTGCTCTACGGTCCGTTGGCCGATCGCATTGGCCGGCGCATTCCGCTGTTGCTGGGGGTGAGCATCTTCACCCTGGCCTCGCTGGCCTGCGCCTTCGTGCCGAACCTTGAGTGGCTGATCGCTGCGCGATTCGTCCAGGCGCTGGGGGGCTGCGCGGGCATGGTGATCTCGCGGGCGGTGGTGCGTGATCTGTGCGACCCGATTGCCGCCGCCAAGGCCTTTTCGCAACTGATGCTGGTGATGGGGCTGGCGCCGATACTCGCGCCGTTGTGCGGCGGCCTGCTGCTGGACCTGGCCGGCTGGCAGTCGATCTTCTATTGCCTGACGCTGTTCAGTGCGCTGGCCGGCGCGGCCATCGCCCTGTGGTTGCCGGAAACCATCCCGGCGGGCCCACGCGCCCCCTTGCGTGGGGCAGGGCGGCAGTATCTGTCGCTGTTTTCCGATCGCTCCTTCCTCACCTACGCGCTGACCGGCGGCGTCGCCGTCGCGGGGATGTTCTCCTACATCGCCGGCTCGCCCTTCGTGTTCATCCAGCTCTACGGCGTACCGGCCGAGCACTACGGCTGGATCTTCGGCAGCAACGCGGCGGGGTTCATCCTGATGGCGCAGGTGAACGCACGGCTGCTGCGCTATCGCGGGCCGAGTTTCTGGTTGCGCAGGGCGGTGTGGGTGTACTTCGCCTGCGGCGTGACGCTGCTGGCGATCACCCTGGCGAGGCCGGCTGAACTGTGGCCGCTGCTGATCCCGCTGTTCGGCGCCATCGCCTGCCTGGGCTTCCTGCTGCCCAATGCTTCGGCCTGCGCGATGGCCAGCCAGGGGCGGCACGCCGGAAGCGCGTCGGCCCTGATGGGGAGTCTGCAGTTCACCGTGGCGGCGGGCGCCTCGGCCCTGGTCGGCGCGCTGCATGATGGCTCGGCGCTGCCGATGGCCCTGGTGATCACCGGTTGTGGACTGGCTGCCGCGCTGCTCGGCTGGTCCAGCGGACAGATCAGCGAACGCGCCGCCTGAACTGAATCAGCCCGCGGCGCGCTGGCGCAGCTCGGGCAAGTGGTGCGGTGCCCGCAACCGGGCTTCCAGGGTATCGACGAAGGTGCGAGCTTCCCGCTCGCTGCGGAAGCCGACGGCCTGTTGATCCAGGCAGACTTCCCACGGCTGGTTCTTGTTGGCGGAGGACGGGCGAACGAGGATGTGCATGATGGGCACCCCTGGACGGTCTCTTGAAGGGAATCTCAGTGTAGACCCGTCACCGAACGGTAAAGGATGCGACACGGGGTCGCCGACGGCCGGCCGGTCCGCCTTTCATGCGCCGCCGCGGCCCTGGCTCAGGCGCCTGCGGTAGGCGCTGGGCGAGAGCCCCATCACCTTGCTGAAAAGTCTTGAAAAGTAATAGCTGTCGTCATACCCCACGGCCTGGCTGACCTGTGCGATGCCGCAGGCGCTGCTGTCCAGCAGTTGGCAGGCGTATTCGATTTTCAGGTGCAGGAAGTGCTGGATCGGCGTGCGCCCGGTGAGCGCCCGGTAGCGGTTGACGAAGTGGAACTTGGAGAGGTTGCAGAAGGCCGCCAGCTGCGGCAGTTCCAGACGTTGGTGCAGGTTGTCGCGCATGTAGGCGTGCAGGCCGTCCAGGTCGAGCCCGGCATCGCGAACCGGGCGCAGCAGCGGCAGTTGGCAGAGCAGGGCGCGCAGTCGGCTGGCGGCGAGCAGGAACGGCTGGAAGCGGTAGCCGCTCAGGCGCGCCTCCAGCAATTGGGCGAAGCCGCTGACCAGGATGTGCTGCAGGCCCCAGTGGCGGACCGGCGAATCTTCGTAGCCGGCGGCATGGCGCAGCCAGTCGGCGCCGTCGCCGCGCAGGTGCACCCAGTGGATCGTCCAGGGATTGGCGGGATCGGCATGGTAGGCGTGGGCCATGCCCGGTGGCAGCCAGATCAGGTCGCCACAGCCCACCGCCTGGGTCCGTTCCTGGGCAACGAGCTCGCCCTGTCCCTCGCTGCAATAGATCAGCAGGTGATCGTCATGCTGTTCGCGGCTCATCTGGTGGTCGCGGGCACGCCGGTAGTGGCCCAGGGAACTGGGATAAAGGTCGCGGCTGAGCGGGTGGGTGGAGAGCTTCTGCAGCAGTGTCGGCGGTAGCACCAGACGCAGGCTGTCGGCGGGAAGGGGCCAGTCCGAGGTTCTCGACATATGAGTAGTCCGCTCAGCAATTTAATCCAGCAAGAGCACAATTTAGTCGATCTCCGGCGCTGTGTGCCGGTGATAGCTTTGCCTTTGCGCGAAGTGTTCTGCCGTCCCTTGCGCAATAAAAGCCGGCTGTCGTCTGAGAGCGGTCGGCGTACGACCAAAGGTTGATGGTGGGGTGGTAAACCCCGGCCATACTCGTTGTTCGACCTCGATAACAACAAATAAGAGGCTCAGATGATGAACTACCGGCAGTGCTACGACCGCTCCATTGCGGAGCCGTCCTCCTTCTGGGCCGAGCAGGCCCGCCGCGTGGCCTGGTACCGCGCCCCGCAGGACACCCTGCAGTCCCTGCCCGACGGCAGCCACCGCTGGTTCGCCGATGGCCGCCTGAACTCCAGCTACCTCGCGCTCGACCGCCAGATCGAACTCGGTCGCGGCGAGCAGACCGCGCTGATCTACGACTCTCCCGTCACCCATACCCAGCAACGTTTCACCTACCTCGAGCTGCGCGACGAAGTCGCCCGCCTGGCCGGCGCCCTGCGCGCGCTGGGGGTGGAGCGGGGCGATGGGGTGATCATCTACATGCCGATGGTGCCGCAGGCCGCGATGGCGATGCTCGCCTGCGCGCGCATCGGCGCGGTGCACTCGGTGGTATTCGGCGGCTTCGCGCCCTACGAACTGGCGCTGCGCATCGACGACGCCAAGCCCAAGCTGGTCCTCACCGCCTCCTGTGGGCTGGAGTTCGACCGGGTCATCGAATACAAGCCGCTGGTGGACAAGGCCCTGGAGCTGGCGCTGCACCAGCCCGCCCATGTGCTGGTGCTACAGCGCCCGCAGGCGATGGCAGAACTGTTCGCCGGGCGCGATCTCGACTGGCGCGAAACCCTGGCCCGCGCCCAGCCGGCGGAGCCGGTGGAACTGGCCAGCGGCGACCCGCTGTACATCATGTACACCTCCGGCACCACTGGGAAACCCAAGGGCATCGTGCGTGACAACGGCGGCCATGCGGTGGCGCTGCACTATGCGCTGCCGACCATCTTCGGCCTGCAGCCGGGTGATGTCTGGTGGGGTGTTTCGGATGTCGGCTGGGTGGTTGGCCACTCGCTGATCGTCTATGGCCCGTTGATGAACGGCTGCACCACGGTGTTCTACGAGGGCAAGCCGGTGCGCACACCGGATGCCGGCAGCTACTGGCGGGTGATCGAGGAGCACAAGGTCAACAGCCTGTTCTGCGCGCCCACGGCGATCCGCGCGATCCGCAAGGAAGACCCCCACGGCGATCTGCTCAAGCACTACGACCTGAGCTCGCTGCGCCACCTGTTCCTCGCCGGCGAGAAGCTCGACAGCAGCACCCAGCACTGGCTGGAGGAACTCACCGGCAAGCCGGTGCACGACCACTGGTGGCAGACCGAGACCGGCTGGCCGGTGACCGCGCCTTGTACCGGCCTGGACGGCCACGACCTGCGCGCCGGCTCCACCAACCGTGCGGTGCCCGGCTACCACGTGCAGGTGGTGGACGACGAAGGCCACGTGCTGGGCCCGAACGAGCAGGGTTCCATCGTCATCGCGCTGCCGTTGCCGCCCGGCTGCGCGCAGACCCTGTGGAATGATCATCCGCGCTACCTGCAGGCCTACCTGAAGACCTATCCCGGCTATTACCACACCGGCGATGGCGGCTATGTGGACGAGGAGGGCTTCGTCTACATCATGGGCCGGACCGATGATGTAATTAACGTCTCCGGCCACCGCCTCTCCACTGGCGAGATGGAGGAGCTGCTGGCGCTGCATGATGCGGTGGCCGAGTGTGCGGTGCTGGCCGTGGCGGACAATCTCAAGGGCCATGTGCCGCTGGGCCTGGTGGTGCTCAAGGACGACGCCAGGATTGCCGAGGACGTGTTGCAGCGCGAGCTGGTGGCGCTGGTGCGCGAACGCATCGGTGCACTGGCCTGTTTCCAGCGCGCGGTGGTGGTCAAGCGCCTGCCCAAGACCCGCTCCGGCAAGATACTCCGCGCGGTGTTGCGCAAGATCGCCGATGGCGAGGAATACGCGCCGCCTTCCACCATCGACGATCCCAGCATTCTCGGCGAGATCGCCGAGCGCCTGGGCGCGGCTGGGCTGGCCAAGGCGAGCTGATCCCACGCGCCGGCCTTGCCGGCGTCTTTCCAGGGCCGCCTTCGGGCGGCCCTTTTTTATCCGCCGTCCCTGGTCAGGGTGGGTGGTGGCTAGGTGCTTCTATACTGTTCGATGAGCCTCTACGAGTGGTAGTGCGGCTATGGTCACGGTCACCCAGGACATTCTCGACGAGGAAGAACGGGCGGCGCTGCGGGAAGTCACCGCGTCGACCCCGCGCAAGCCCGTGGTACTGCTGGTCGATGATGACCCCGCGGTACTGGCTGAGATGCGCGAGCTGATCGAGACCGCCAACATCCATTGCCTGGTTGCACACAGCGCCGCCAGCGCGTTGCGCCGCATCCGCCGGGACGAGTCGGACATCGACCTGCTGATCACCGACCTGCAGATGGAGCGCAAGGGGGCGGGGCTGGAGTTGATCCGCGAACTCAACGCCATCGGCACCTTCCTGCCGATCATCGTGCTGTCGGGCCAGGCCGATACCCGCGATGTGATCGAGGCGATGCGGCTGAACGTGATGGATTTCATGCTCAAGCCGGTGGACCCGGCGTACTTCCTGAGCACGCTCAATCGTTGTTTGTAGGAGCGGACTCTGTCCGCTCGGTGCAGGATGAAAACGCGGTGTCAGTCTGCACGGTCTGCCCCCTCTCCCTGAGGGAGAGGGCCGGGGTGAGGGGGAAAGCGCAGGCACAGATTGTCCGGAGATAGACAGTTGCCCCTACGGATGGCGGCGAGCGTGTAGGGCGTACAACCGCGAACGGGGGATTACAGCGCCTGCGCCTTGAACGTATCGCACTTGCTCGGCGAGCCGCTCTGGAAGCCCAGCTTGAACCAGCGCACGCGCTGCGCCGACGAGCCGTGGGTGAAGGAGTCGGGCATCACGGTACCGCGCGCCTGGCGCTGCAGGTGGTCGTCACCGATGGCGTTGGCGGCATTCAGCGCTTCTTCCACGTCGCCTGGCTCCAGCCAGTTCAGGCGCTGCTGGGCGTGGTTGGCCCAGACCCCGGCGAAGCAGTCGGCCTGCAGTTCCTGGCGCACCGACAGGCCGTCGGCGCCCTCCATGCGCGCGCCGCGCTGGCGGGCTGCCTGGATCTTGGCGGAAATGCCCAGCAGGTTCTGCACGTGGTGGCCGACCTCGTGGGCGATCACGTAGGCCTGGGCGAAGTCGCCGGCGGCGGAGAACTTCTGCTCCATCTCGCGGAAGAAGCCGAGGTCGAGGTAGACGCGATGATCGCCCGGGCAATAGAAGGGCCCGACCGCCGAGGAGGCGAAACCGCACGCGGAGTTCACCCCGCCGTTGAACAGGATCAGCTTGGGTTGTTCGTACTGTGCGTTGCTGCGGGCGAAGATTTCGCCCCAGGTGTCCTCGGTGTCGCCGAGGATGGAACGGACGAATTCCACCTGCGGGTCGTTCGGGTTGGCCGGCTTGCCCTGCACCGGGCGGCTCGGCGCCTGTTGCGAGACATCCATCTGCCCGAGCAGCGAGCCGAGGATCTGCATGGGGTCCTGGCCCATCAGCAGGCCGACCACCACGACGATGGCCACGCCGCCCAGGCTGAGGCCGCGTCCGCCGATGCGCGGGCCGCCGCCACCGCCCATGCCGCCTGCCCCGCCATCAGAGCCATCCCGTGCGTCCACCACGTTGTCGCTACGTCGTCCTTTGCGCCAGAGCATGGCGGCGTCTCCTTGAGGAAGTTGATTCAGTGTTGTCGCGAGGGGCGTGCGCCGCCAGCCCGATCGTCAGGCCAGGCGGTGCAGCAGTTCGGCGCGGGCGAGCAGTTGTACATCGCCGCCAACGCGGACCTCGTCGTCGTGCCCGACCAGTACGTCGAGGCGGCTCGGGCGGCCGACGAAGCGGCCCTGGGAGAGGTGGAACGGCTCGCCATGGCGGGCCTTGCCCAGCTCCACCAGGTAGGCGGCGACGGGGCCCGCGGCGCTGCCGGTGGCGACGTCCTCGATGATGCCGGCGCCATCCCAGGTACGGCCCTCGCGGTTATCCACATCCAGCACGAAGACAAAGGCGGCGTGGAGCTTCGCCAGCTCGGCGCTCAGGTCCGCGCGCTGGCGTACCCGTCCCAGCGCTTCGCCTTTCACGGGCAGCAGCACGTAGGGCAGGCCGGTGCTGACCACGGCGGCGGGGTAGTCGGCGAGGTCGGCGGCGGACAGCGAGAAGGCCTCGGCAAACCCTCTTCGCGTCTCGTCATCCAGCACATCGCCGAAATCCGCCGCACCCTGGTTCATCTCGGCGTGGAAGCCGGCACCACGCTTGCGGGTGGCGACCTTCACGTCCTTGGCGGGCAGTTGCAGGGTCCAGAGTTCTTCCTCGCCGCGCTGGTGCAGGTGGTGCAGCAGCGCTGCGGCACCCAGCACCGGGTGGCCGGCGAAGGGCAGCTCCTCGTCGACGGTGAAGATGCGCGCCGAATAGGTATCCAGCGAGGCGGAGGGGAACAGGAAGATGGACTCGAACTGACGCAGCTCCTGCGTCAGCGCCAGAAGCGTCGAGTCTGGCAGGCCGCGCGCGTCGGGAAACACCGCCAGGCCGTTGCCGCTCAGCGGCTGTTGCGCGAAGACGTCGAGCTGCCAGTACTGAAGGGGGGACATGGGACTCCAGGGGCCGCATTTGAGCGGCCGATAAGAAAAACTCGACAGCCAGCCTAGCGAGCTATATGTTCGCCGACAAGAAAGCGCAGGTCACAGCGCCGCGCTTTCCAGGCCACCGCAGTGGCCGGCGTCGCTCGGACGGTTCCGGGCGCCTACGTTCATCAGAGGACACCATGACTGAACCCCGTTCAGCTCGTCGCTTTGCGCGCATTGATCGCCTGCCCCCCTACGTTTTCAACATCACCGCCGAACTGAAGATGGCTGCCCGCCGCCGTGGCGAGGACATCATCGACCTGTCCATGGGCAACCCGGACGGGGCCACGCCGCCGCACATCGTCGAGAAGCTCTGCCAGGTCGCCCAGCGCGAGGACACCCACGGCTATTCCACCTCCCGTGGCATTCCGCGCCTGCGCCGCGCCATCTCGCACTGGTACCGCGATCGCTACGACGTGCAGATCGACCCCGAGTCCGAGGCCATCGTCACCATCGGCTCCAAGGAAGGCCTGGCGCACCTGATGCTCGCCACCCTGGACCACGGCGATACCATCCTCGTGCCCAACCCCAGCTACCCGATCCACATCTACGGCGCGGTGATCGCCGGTGCCCAGGTGCGCTCGGTGCCGCTGGTGCCGGGGATCGACTTCTTCAACGAGCTGGAGCGGGCGATCCGCGAATCGATTCCCAAGCCGAAGATGATGATCCTCGGCTTCCCGTCCAACCCCACCGCGCAGTGCGTGGAGCTGGACTTCTTCGAGCGCGTGGTCGATCTCGCCAAGCGCTACGACGTGCTGGTGGTGCACGACCTGGCCTATGCGGACATTACCTTCGACGGCTGGAAGGCCCCGTCGATCATGCAGGTGCCCGGCGCCAAGGACATCGCGGTGGAGTTCTTCACCCTGTCCAAGAGCTACAACATGGCCGGCTGGCGGATCGGCTTCATGGTCGGCAACCCGGAGCTGGTCTCGGCCCTGGCGCGGATCAAGAGCTACCACGACTACGGCACCTTCACCCCGCTGCAGGTGGCGGCCATCGCCGCGCTGGAGGGTGACCAGCAGTGCGTGCGTGACATCGCCGACCAATACCAGAAGCGTCGCGACGTGCTGGTGAAAGGCCTGCACGAAGCCGGCTGGATGGTGCAGAACCCCAAGGCATCGATGTACATCTGGGCGAAGATCCCCGAGCCGTATGCACACCTGGGCTCGCTGGAGTTCGCCAAGAAGCTGCTCAAGGACGCCAAGGTCTCGGTGTCGCCGGGCATCGGCTTTGGCGACTACGGCGATGACCATGTGCGCTTCGCCCTGATCGAGAACCGCGACCGCCTGCGCCAGGCGGTGCGGGGGATCAAGGCGATGTTCCGCGCCGACGGCCTGTTGCCGGCGAAGGCGGAATAAAAAAGGGGCGGCCAACTGGCCGCCCCTTTCATTTGCAGCATTTCCCGGTAGCAGCGAGCCGAGTCAGTGCGCGGGGTAGTCCGCCAGCACTTCACGCTTACCGGTCCTGGTCAGGCCAACCACCTGGTAGGCGTCGTGGCGGTCGCCCATTTCCATGCCCGGCGAGCCCACCGGCATGCCGGGTACGGCGGCGCCGGCCAGGTCCGCGCGCTCGCGTAGCTTGAGTACGTCGGCTGCCGGCACATGGCCCTCGACGAACTTGCCGTCGATCACCCCGGTATGGCACGAGCCCATGCTGTAAGGCACGCCGAGTCTGGTCTTCACTGCACTCATGTCCGCCTCGACATGGTCGTTGACGGTGAAACCGTTGCTTTCCAGGTGCTTGATCCAGTCCTTGCAGCAGCTGCAGTTGGCATCGCGGTGAACGTCGATGGTCAGCGGCTCGGCGGCCTGGGCGGCGCCGGCGACAAGGGCGGTGAGCAGAAGCAGGGTACGCATGGTGGAAACCTCGAGGACCGGAAGCGCTCGAGGATACTCCCGGTGGCTGGACCGCCCCATCCATCAGCTGTATCTATATATGACGGAGGCCCGAACTTGCCGCGTCTTCCGGGGTCTCTAGCTGATCGGTGATGCGTCCGCGGCACTGGGTCGCAGGTGTGGACGTGTTGGAAATGGCTGTTCGGCCAAGGAGAAAGAGCATGCTCTTCGCCCGTCTCGTCCTGTTGGTCCAGGCTCTGGTGTGGGGTGGCCTGGGGCTGCTGTATTGGATACGCCCCTACGAAATGGCCAACCTCAGCGGCATGCTGCTGATGGAACCTTCCTCCGTGAGCGATGCCCGGGTGTTCTATGGTGGGCACCAGTTCGCCCTCGCCCTGTTCCTGGTATTCGCCCTGCGCCGCCGCCTGCTGGTGCGCCCGGCGCTGATCCTGGTGATCCTGGTGCAGCTCACCCTGACCCTGTCGCGCCTGCTGATCGCCTGGACCGAAGGCGGGATGGCGGTGGATGCGCAACTGGCCGGCGTCATCTATCGCGGGGTGATTTCCGCACTGGCGATCTTCGCGCTGTATTGGCTGGAGCGGCAGTCGCGCAACCGCTCGACCCCGCCCTCGACCAGGAAGCCTGATGACCATGACGAGCCGGACGAGCATCGCGCGGACTTCGAAGGCCTGTGAGCCGCGGGAGGCAACGGTTGTCTCCGGATGAGCGGCGCGGCTCAACGCACCCGGAATGCCGGGTTACCCCGCGTGTCGTGCTATCGTATTGATTTTGCGGAAGAACCGGTGCGGGGCCAAAGATGAAGTTCGTACATCAACGTGAACACCTGAACGAAGGCGATCTGGTGGTCATCGAGTGCTCCATGACCTGCAACATCCGCCTGATGACCGACGCCAACTTCCGCAGCTTCAAGAACGGCGGCCGCCACGCCTACCACGGCGGCGCGTTCGACCGTTTCCCCGCGAAGATCAAGGTGCCCAGCACCGGCTACTGGAACGTCACCATCGACACCGTGACCCGCCGCGCCATCAGCGTCACGCGCAAGGCCGACTTCAAGTACAGCATCAAGTTCGTCCGCAAGTCACCGTCCAACTACAGCTGATATCCAGAGTCTCTCTCAGCGTCCGGCGTGCGCGGGGAATTCCTGCAGCAGCCGGGCGATGGCGTCGTCGAACGCCTGCTGGGGCAGGGACGGATCGTGCAGCTGGCGCGCCACCTGGGCCTGGAGCAGCACCTCACCTGAGGCTTCGTCGAGAATCCGCAGGGCCAGCCGGGCCTGTTCGGAGTCGGCGATCTGCGTCTGGGTGATCACGCCCGCCTGGGTTGCCACTGGCCGCTGGACCACCCCGGTCTGAGTATCCAGCCCGAGCATGTAGATCACCCGCATGTCCCCCGCGCTTTCCTGGTAGCGATAACCCTTGGCCTCCAGCGCCCGGCGGACGCCGAGGTCGAAGCGGTCTTCGAGGTCGTCGCGGTGGCCCGGCGCGCGCACGGCCTGGATGAAGAAGGTGCTCTGGTGACCGTCGGCGCTCGGCGAGACGCTGACGGTGGCGGGGTCGCTGGCGCAGCCGGCCAGCAGGAGGAAGAGCAGGGGCAGGATCAGGCGGGACATGGACGGTACTCTGATTATTGTCCCCCTAGCCTAGCCCCTGGCGCGGAGGGTGCCGCCCAACCCTTGGTTGGGCGGCCCGCTGTTGGGCGAAGAGTGCTCAGCGGCGGGTCAGCAGCACGCCGGCTTCCATGTGATGGGTGTAGGGGAACTGGTCGAACAGGGCGCAGCGGCTGACCCGGTGGGTGTCGTGCAGCTGGGCGATGTTCTGCGCCAGGGTCTCCGGGTTGCAGGAGATGTACAGGATGCTGTCGAAGCGGCGGGTCAGCTCGCAGGTGTCCGGGTCCATGCCGGCGCGCGGCGGGTCGACGAATACGCTGCCGAAGTCATAGGACTTCAGGTCCACGTCGGCCAGGCGGCGGAACGGGCGCACGTCGTTGAGCGCCTGGGTCAGCTCCTCGGCGGACAGGCGCACCAGGGTCACGTTGTCCACGGCGTTGTCGGCCAGGTTCGCCAGGGCGGCGTTCACCGAGGTCTTGCTGATCTCGGTGGCCAGCACCTTGCGCACACGGGTGGCCAGCGGCAGGGTGAAGTTGCCGTTGCCGCAGTACAGCTCCAGCAGGTCGTCGTCGCGCTGGCCCAGGGCTTCGTACGCCCAGTTGAGCATCTTCTGGCAGACCTCGCCGTTGGGCTGGGTGAACGCGCCCTCCGGCTGGCGGTAACGGAAGCTGCGGCCGGCGACGGTCAGTTCTTCATTCACGTAATCACGGCCGACGACCAGGCGCTTGCCACGCGAACGGCCGACGATGCTGACGCCCAGCTCCGCAGCCAGCTTCTCGGCGGCGGCCTGCCAGGCAGCGTCCACCGGGCGGTGGTAGCAGAGGGTGATCAGCGCGTCGCCCGCCAGGGTGGTGAGGAACTCCACCTGGAACAGCTTGTGGCCCAGCGTCGGCTCGGCCCAGGCGGCTTTCAGGCGCGGCATCAGTTCGTTGATGCGCTGGCTGGCGATGGGGAACTGCTCGATCAGGATCGGCGTGTGCTTGTCGCCCTGCTCGAACATCGCGTAATGGCGTGCCTCGCCCTCGCGCCACAGGCGGAACTCGGCGCGCAGGCGGTAATGCTCGCGGGGCGAATCGAACACCTCCGGCTCCGGCGCGGCGAAGGGCGCCAGCAGCTCGCGCAGGCGGGCGGCCTTGTCGGCCAGTTGGCTGTCGTATTGGGAGGGATCGAAACGCGGACTGCTCATGGGGCGGGTAACTCGTGTGGAGGCGGCGGCATTTGATGGGTATCGCTTCGCTCCACGCCATCCTACATCAGTGCCGCTTGTAGGATGGGTGGGGCGCAGCGATACCCATGCCGCGAAAGAAAAATCAGGCGTTGAACCAGCCCAGCTTGATCACGAAGAGCACGGACAGGATGACCAGCGCCGGGTTCAGCTCGCGGAAGCGGCCGGACAGGATCTTGCAGGCCGTCCAGGTGATGAAGCCGAAGGCGATGCCGTTGGCGATGGAGAAGGTCAGCGGCATGGCCAGCGCGGTCACCACCACCGGGGCGGCGACGGTCAAGTCGTCCCAGTCGATCTCGGCCAGGCCCGAGGCCATCAGCACGGCGACGAAGAACAGCGCCGGCGCGGTGGCGAAGGCCGGGACGTTGCCCGCCAGCGGGGCGAAGAACAGTGCCAGCAGGAACAGCACGGCGACCACAATGGCGGTCAGACCGGTGCGGCCGCCGGCGGAAACGCCCGCCGCCGACTCGATGTAGCTGGTGGTGGTGGAGGTGCCCAGCAGCGAGCCGAACATGGCGGCGGTGCTGTCGGCGATCAGGGCGCGGCCCATCTTCGGCATGTGCCCGTCCTTGCCCATAAGGCCGGCGCGCTTGGCCACGCCGATCAGGGTGCCGGAGTTGTCGAACAGGTCGACGAAGAGGAAGGCGAAGATCACGCTGGTCAGGCCGATGTCCAGGGCGCCCTTGATGTCCAGCTGCAGGAAGGTCGGCGCCAGAGACGGCGGCATCGACACCACGCCGCCGAACTTGGAAACGCCCAGGGCGATGGCGATGAAGGTCACCACCAGGATGCCGATCATCACCGCACCGGTCACGCGGCGGGCTTCCAGGGCGACGATCAGAATGAAGCCGAGGATCGCTAGCAGCGGCTCGGGCTTGGCCAGGTCACCCATGCCCACCAGAGTGGCAGCGTTGGCGACGACGATGCCCGATTCCTTCAGCGCGATCAGCGCGAGGAACAGGCCGATGCCCGCGGCAATGGCCGAGCGCAGCGCCAGTGGGATGCTGTTGATGATCCATTCGCGGATGCGGAAGATCGAAATGATGAAGAACATGCACGCGGAGAGGAACACCGCACCGAGCGCCACCTGCCAGGTGTGACCCATGTGCAGGACCACGGTGTAGGTGAAGAAGGCGTTCAGGCCCATGCCGGGAGCCAGGGCGATCGGGTAGTTGGCGATCAGGCCCATCACTGCCGAACCGATGGCGGCGGCAAGGCAGGTAGCGACGAAGATCGCGCCCTTGTCCATGCCCGTCTCGCCGAGGATGCTCGGGTTGACGAAAAGGATGTAGGCCATGGTCAGGAAGGTGGTGATACCCGCCAGGATCTCGGTGCGCACATTGGTGTTGTGCGCCTTGAGTTGGAACAGCTTTTCCAGCATGTTTGGCTCCCCGTGACGCTCTCGCGCCGTTATCGTTCTGGCCGGGAAAAGCAAAGTGCATGCCCAGATGGGCCCTGCGCCTTTTCTTGTGACCGGCAAAAGGCGCGCATGATACCAGCTCGTCCTGCGCCGGAGAATTTCTGACCGGACCGCCAGCATCCGTTCGTCATCCAGCATAGTCGCGGGTGCCGACCAAGGGAGTGCAACTTGTGCCACGAAGGTGGTCTGACTCTCTATGACCCTGGCCTGACTGGCCGTTCTGCCTGACTCGCATCCGATGAAACGCTCGATACCGTTCCTATTCGCCACGCTGCTGGCCGCCTGCGCCGGTGCTCCGCCAACCGCCCCGCAGCACAGCTTCGACGTCCACGCCCTGGCCGAGCGCCCCTCGGCCAGCACCCGCACCCTGGCCGACCCGCAGGGTAAGGCGGTGCTGGTGACGACCCAGCCGACCCTGACCCAGCGCGACGTACAGCAGGCCGAACTGGCCAGCGTCGCCGACGGCAAGCCGGCTGTGCAGGTGCAGTTCACCCCCGACGCCAGCCAGCGCCTGGCACGCCTGACCCGCGAGGAGCAGGGCAAGGCCCTGGCGGTGGTGATCGATGGGCAACTGCGCCTGTTGCCCAGGGTCGAGCGTCCGGTGACCGATGGCCGGGTCACGCTGCAGGGCTTCGCCAGCCAGGCCGAGGCAGAAACGCTGGTGCGGCAGCTCAATGAGCTACGACAGGTTCCGGTGCAGCCGGAGCAGAAGTCGGGTGGGCAGCCGTAGCTTCTTTATAGAGATGCCTGAGGGAAGTGGCTTTTCGTAGGGCGAATAACCTGGAACAGGTTATCCGCCGATAGCCCGGTGGCGGATAACGCTGGCGCGTTATGCGCCCTACGACGCTGACTCCCACCTCAAATGAAAAAGCCCGGCAGATGCCGGGCTTCTTCGTATCGCGGTTCGCGGGTTCGGCTTAGGCGCCGTATACCGGGAACTTGGCGCAGATGGCCTTGACCTTCTCACGCACGCTGTCCACCACGGACTCGTCGCCCATGTTGGTCAGGATGTCGCAGATCCAGCCAGCCAGCTCGCGGCACTCGGCTTCCTTGAAGCCGCGAGTGGTGACGGCCGGGGTGCCGATGCGCAGGCCGGAGGTGACGAACGGGGAACGCGGGTCGTTCGGCACGCTGTTCTTGTTCACGGTGATGAAGGCGCGACCCAGGGCAGCGTCGGCGTCCTTACCGGTGATGTCCTGCTTGATCAGGGACAGCAGGAACAGGTGGTTCTGGGTACCGCCGGAAACCACGTCGAAGCCGCGCTCGATGAACACGCTGGCCATGGTCTGGGCGTTCTTCAGGACCTGCTGCTGGTAGGCCTTGAACTCGGGCTGCAGGGCTTCCTTGAAGCACACGGCCTTGGCGGCGATCACGTGCTCCAGCGGGCCACCCTGGGCGCCCGGGAAGACGGCGGAGTTCAGCTTCTTCTCGATCTCTTCGTTCTTGCGAGCGAGGATCAGGCCGCCGCGCGGGCCGCGCAGGGTCTTGTGGGTGGTGGTGGTGACCACGTCGGCGAACGGCACCGGGTTCGGGTAGACGCCTGCGGCGACCAGACCGGCCACATGGGCCATGTCGACGAACAGGTAGGCACCGACCTTGTCGGCGATGGCGCGGAAGCGGGCGAAGTCCAGCACCTGGGAGTAGGCGGAGAAGCCGGCGACGATCATCTTCGGCTTGTGCTCGACAGCCAGACGCTCGACTTCGTCGTAGTCGATCAGGCCGTTGGCGTCGATGCCGTACTGGATGGCGTTGTACAGCTTGCCGGAGGAGGAAACGCTGGCGCCGTGGGTCAGGTGGCCGCCGTGGGCCAGGCTCATGCCCAGGATGGTGTCACCGGCGTTGAGCAGGGCCAGGTAGACGGCGGAGTTGGCCTGGGAGCCGGCGTGCGGCTGGACGTTGGCGTAGTCGGCGCCGAACAGCTCTTTGGCGCGGTCGATGGCCAGTTGCTCGACGATGTCGACGTACTCGCAACCACCGTAGTAGCGCTTGCCCGGGTAGCCTTCGGCGTACTTGTTGGTCAGCACCGAACCCTGGGCTTCCATCACCGCCGGGCTGGTGTAGTTCTCGGAGGCGATGAGCTCGATGTGCTCTTCCTGGCGCTGGGCTTCCTGCTCCATCGCGGCGAAGAGTTCGGCATCGTAGCGGGCGAGGGTCAAATCACGGCTGAACATGGCGGTCCTCTTAAGGATCGGGTGCTGGGGAAAGGCGCGCATTCTAACCCAAGGCGGCTGTGCTGGCACATGAAAGGCGGTCATGTGGCTGACAAGCGGGGTTCAAGGCCAGTAGGTGCGCGGAATTGGGAGCGGTTCAACACCGATGGCGGGCCGGATGTAGGAGCAGGCCGTACCTCTGCGGGGAGACCGCAGGGCCTCAGCCCAGCAGGAAGATGGCATTGCTGGCGAACAGCGCAGCGAACTGGTCCGCCGGCACCGGCCGGCCGAAGAGGAAGCCCTGCACCTCGTCGCAACCGTGCTGGCGCAGGAACTCCAGCTGATCGTGGCTCTCCACGCCCTCGGCGATCACCATCAGGTTCAGGCTGTGGGCCATGGCGATGATGGCGCGGGCGATCTGCGCGTCCTGTTCGCCGTGGGGCAGGCCGTCGACGAAGCTGCGGTCGATCTTCAGCACGTCGATGGGGAACTGCTTGAGGTAGTTGAGCGAGGAGTAGCCGGTGCCGAAGTCGTCCACCGCGATCGCCAGGCCCAGGCGCTTCAGCCCGCGGAGAATCTGCATGGCCTGGGACACGTCGCTCATCAGGATGCTTTCGGTCAGCTCCAGCTCCAGGCACGCCGGCGGAATGCCGGTGTCGCGGAGGATGCCGGCGATGCGCTCGCCCAGCTGGCCGTCGGCGAATTGCCGGGCGGAGAGGTTCACCGAGATCTTCGGCACCCGCACCTTGTCGCGGTGCCAGGCCTTGAGCTGCAGGCAGGCCTGCTCCAGCAGCCAGTCGCCGACCTGGGCCACCAGGCCCAGCTCTTCCAGCACCGGGACGAACTCCGTCGGCGGGATCAGCCCGCGCTTGGGATGCTGCCAGCGCAGCAGCGCCTCGGCGCCGGTCAGGCGGCGGCCGTCACCGGTGAACTGCGGCTGGTAATGCAGGATGAATTCCTCCTGCTCGATGGCGCGGCGCAGGTCGCTTTCCAGTTCCAGGCGCTCCAGCGCGCGGGCGTTCATCTCAGCCTGGTAGAACTGGAAGTTGTTCTTGCCCATCTCCTTGGCGTGGTACATCGCCGTGTCGGCGTTCTTCATCAACTGGCTGAGCTCGGCGCCGTCCTGCGGCGACAGCGCCACGCCGATGCTGGCGGTGACGAAGAATTCGCGGCCTTCGAGGGTGAAGGGACGGGCGAGGCTGGCGAGGATCTGCTCGGCCACCTGGATCGCCTGGCGGAGCGCCCGCTCCCGGTCGCCCTGGCCGGGCAGCAGCAGGGTGAACTCGTCGCCACCCATGCGCGCCACGGTGTCGTCGTCACTGACGCAGTGGCTCAGGCGCTCGGCCACTTCCTTGAGCATGCGGTCGCCCGCGGCGTGGCCCAGGGAGTCGTTGATCGGCTTGAAGCGGTCGAGGTCGAGGAACATCAGCACCACCCACTGCTGGTGTCGCTCGGCCTGCAACAGCGCGGTGTGCAGGCGGTCCTGGAACAGCGTGCGGTTGGGCAGGTGGGTCAGGGCGTCGTAGTAGGCCAGGCGGTGAATGCGCCGCTCGCTGGCCTTGCGCTCGCTGATGTCGCTGAAGAAGCAGACGAAGCTCACCAGGTCGCCTTCCTCGTCGTGCACGGCGGTGATGCCGACCCAGGACGGATACAGCTCGCCGTTCTTGCGCTTCTGCAGGATCTCGCCTTCCCAGCTACCGCTTTTGCGCAGGCTGTCCAGCACGTGCTTGAGCTGGTTGGCCTCCTGGCGGTCGGCGGTGAGCAGGCGCGGCAGCTGGTCCAGCACTTCCTCGGCCTGGTAGCCGGTGAGGCGGGTGAAGGAGTCGTTGATCTGCACGATGTAGCCGACCGGGTCGGTGACCATGATCGCCGCCGTGGAGTGCTCGAATACCGTCGCGGCCATGCGCATTTCGCGTTCCGCGCGGCGCTGCTGGCTGATGTCGCGGGCGACACCGAGCAGGCCCTCGAAGCAACCGTGGTCGTCCCACATCAGGGCGATGCGCAGCTCCACCGGAATCTTGTGCCCATCGGCATGTATGCAGTCGAGGGTGAACAGCTGCGGCTCGGTGTTCTCGCGCAGTTCGGCGAGGCGCGTGGGCTCGCCGATGGCGTCGTGCAGTCGCTCCAGCAGTGCGCTCAGGCGTTCCAGTTGCGCCGGGTTGGCGGCCACCTGCTGGAAGCCGTTGTGCAGCACCCAGTCGGCGCTGTAGCCGAACACCTGCTGGATCGACGGGCTGACATAGTTGAGCTTGACCTGGGCGTCGGTGGAGACGATCACGTCGCTGATGCTCTCGGCCAGCATGCGGTAGCGGCGGCTGCTCTCGCGCAGGGAGTTGTGCGCCTCGACGGTGTCGGTGATGTCCTTGGCCACGCCGATCAGCCGGGCCACGCGGCCGGCGGCATCGCGGGTGAAGGCCTGCTCGCGGACGTCGAACCAGTGCCAGCTGCCGTCGCGGTGGCGCCAGCGCAGCTGGCTGTCGAGCAGCAGGCCGTCGCCCACCACCTGCTGCAGGTTGCGCACGCGCCAGTAGTATTCGACGTCGTCCGGGTGCAGGACCTTTTCCCAGAAGCGCTCGCCCATCGCCCGCAGTTCGTCGGCGCTGTAGCCGAGCTGGTAGCCGAGGTTGTGATTGCTGAAGATCACCCGGCGCGCGGCGATGTCGTGGATGTACAGGGTGTCGGGCACCGCGCGCACCGCGTCGGACCAGAACTTCTCGCGCTCCACCAGCGACAGTTCGACCTGCTTGCGCGAGGTGATGTCGGAAAGGCTGAGGGTGACCGCGTGGAAGTCCTGGATCATCTCCGGCACGCGCAGTTGTAGCCAGAGGTGGCGCTGCTCGCCCTGGCGCGTCTGGATGCAGGCTTCCAGCTCGATCATGCCGTGGCCGGCCAGCACCGCGTCGAGCATCTTGCTGCGCACCCCGTCCGGGCGCATGCCGGCGCTGCCGAACAGCACCTGCCAGGCCTGCTCGGTGGTACTGACGCCCATCAGGCGCTTGGCGACGTTGTTGATTTCGGTGATGCGCACCTGGCGCAGCAGCCCGGGCAGGCGCTCGGGTTGCGCGGCAATCCAGTCCTGCAGATCGTTCTGCCGGCGCAGGTTGAGGTCCACCAGGTTCTGCCGCAATGCCGACAGGTCGAGCACACAGAGGGCGACGCCGACGCCGTCGAAGATGTCCTGGTAGCGTCGCCGCGTCTCTTCGAGGATGTGCAGCGCCTGCTGCTCCTCGGTGACGTCGCGCAGCACCCAGACCTGGCCGCCATGCGCGAAGTTGTCGCGCAGCAGCCATGGCAGCTCGGCGGCGAGGGGATTGTCGTCCAGCGGGCGGCGGCTGACCGCGAACAGGCGCGCCTGCCCGGTGTGGGTGACCCGGACCAGTTCTGTGCTGCCGTTGTCCAGCAGGCTGGCCTCGCCGCCCTGCTGGGCGCCCAGCCCCGGCAGGAGTTCCAGCAGATGATGGTTGGCGGCCTGGTCGGCCGGGATGCCGAACAGTTGCTCCGCCTGCGGGTTGAGGTAGGCAAGGCGGCCGTCGGCGCGGGTCACCAGCACCCGTTCGTCGATGGCGCCCAGCGCCTGCGCGGCCTGGCGCAGGCGTTGCTGGGAGTCGACGGTCAGCGCGCGCAGGTTCTGTTGTTCACGCTGCAGGCGCAGCAGGGCGCCGCCGGTGACGCCGGCGAGCAACAGCAGCAGCGCCAGTTCCCCGACCAGCCGCGGCAGCAGCGCGGTGCGCACGCGCTGGGCGTCGAACAGCGGGCGCAATTGCCAGTCGGTGTTCGGGATCGGCAGTGCGGCGAGGCTCTGCGCCTGTTCCAGCGGCGAGGCGGCGGTAAGCGGGCCGGGACGCGAACCGCTGGAACGGCCGAGGACCTTGTGCCGTACCTGGTCTTCGAGAATCCACGGCGGCGCATTCGGGCGCAGTTGCGCGCTCCAGCCACGGCGGGCGAGCCGCTCGTCGAGGCGGATGATGCTGTCCCCTTCGCCGGGCTCGGTGGCGCGCAGCCAGATGTAGAACACGCCGCCGTTCTCTTCGCTGAAGGCGTAGTGATAGTCCTGGTGGCCGCCGCGCTCGCGCAGGGCGACCAGGAAGGCTGCGTCCTTGAAGCCGATGGCGGAGTCACGCCTCGGTACGCCGTTGCTGCCCAGGCGCACCAGGCTGTGGAAGGCCGGATAGATGCGGCGCAGCCCGCTGAGCAGGGCGGGCTCGCCGTCGATGTCGCCGCGGTCGTCGCGTTGCTTGAGCAGGGCCTGCGCAGCCATGGCCTTGAGCTCCAGGGTCAGCGAGATACGCTGGGCCAGTTGCTCGCTGTGCAGCGTCACTCGCTCGCGTTCGAAGCGCTCCTGGTTACGGAACTCCTGGTGCAGCTGCCAGGCCAGCAGGCCGAGCATCAGCAGCACCAGCAGCAACAGGGCGGTCCGGGTCGCCACGCGGCCAGGTCGGGTCAGGGTGTCCGGGGATGGGCGGGGTGTTGTAGACAAGGACCTGTTACCTGGGGGGCGATACGGCGGAATTCGGCACGGTTAGGATGCCCGGAAGTACGGCGATGTGCCAGTACGGCCGACGAGCGTCGTTTGCCCTTCCTGGCCCATTCCGGTAGCTTTGCCGCACGCGCGCGGGTAAACATGACCGCGCCATGATTCGCGCGAAGGCCCTGAACCGGCCTTCTGCGCCCGCCGGTGGGGCGCTCCACCGTATCCGGCCAGCAGCGCCGGCACTGCCGCAGTCCATTCCGGCTCATTCCGATCACTTTTCATCTCAGAAGTCAGGTATCCATGGCTCAATACGTCTACACCATGCATCGGGTCGGCAAAGTCGTACCGCCCAAGCGTGAAATCCTCAAGGACATCTCCCTGTCGTTCTTCCCCGGCGCCAAGATCGGCGTGCTCGGCCTGAACGGCGCGGGTAAATCCACCCTGTTGCGCATCATGGCTGGCGTCGACACCGAGATCGAAGGTGAAGCCCGCCCGATGCCGGGCATCAACGTCGGCTACCTGCCGCAGGAGCCCAAGCTCGACCCGCAGGCCACCGTGCGTGAAATCGTCGAAGAGGCTGTCGGCCAGATCAAGGCCGCCCAGGCCCGCCTGGATGAAGTCTATGCCGCCTACGCCGATCCGGATGCCGACTTCGACGCCCTGGCCGCCGAGCAGGCCAAGCTGGAAGCCATCATCCACGCCTCCGACGGCCACAACCTGGAGCGTCAGTTGGAAGTCGCCGCCGACGCCCTGCGTCTGCCGCCGTGGGACGCCAAGATCGAACACCTCTCCGGTGGCGAGAAGCGCCGTGTAGCACTGTGCCGCCTGCTGCTGTCCGCCCCGGACATGCTGCTGCTGGACGAACCGACCAACCACCTGGATGCCGACTCCGTCGCCTGGCTGGAGCACTTCCTCCACGACTTCCCGGGCACCGTGGTGGCGATCACCCACGACCGTTACTTCCTCGACAACGTCGCTGGCTGGATCCTGGAGCTGGACCGTGGCCACGGCATCCCGTTCGAAGGCAACTACTCCGGCTGGCTGGAATCCAAGGCCAACCGTCTGGCCCAGGAAGCCAAGCAGGAAGCCTCCCACGCCAAGGCCATGAAGGCCGAACTGGAATGGGTGCGCCAGGGCGCCAAGGGCCGTCAGGCCAAGTCCAAGGCCCGTCTGCAGCGCTTCGAGGAAATGCAGTCGCAGGAATTCCAGAAGCGCAGCGAGACCAACGAGATCTACATCCCGGCCGGTCCGCGCCTGGGCGACAAGGTCATCGAGCTGCACAACGTCTGCAAGGGCTACGGCGATCGCGTACTGATCGACGACCTGTCCCTGAGCATTCCCAAGGGCGCCATCGTCGGCGTGATCGGCGGTAACGGCGCGGGTAAATCCACCCTGTTCCGCATGCTGACCGGCAAGGAGCAACCGGACTCGGGCACCATCGAGATCGGCGATACCGTGCAGATCGCCAGCGTCGACCAGAGCCGCGACAGCCTGGAAGGCACCAAGACCGTATGGGAGCAGGTCTCCGACGGTTTCGAGCAGATCAAGATCGGCAACTACGAAGTCCCGTCGCGCAGCTATGTCGGCCGCTTCAACTTCAAGGGCGCCGACCAGCAGAAGTTCGTCAAGGACCTCTCCGGTGGTGAGCGTGGCCGTCTGCACCTGGCCCTGACCCTGAAGCAGGGCGGCAACGTGCTGCTGCTCGACGAACCGTCCAACGACCTCGACGTGGAAACCCTGCGTGCGTTGGAAGAAGCACTGCTGGACTTCCCCGGCGCCGCCATCGTGATTTCCCACGATCGCTGGTTCCTGGACCGTATCGCCACCCACATCCTCTCCTACGAGGACGACGGCAAGGTGACCTTCTTCGAAGGCAACTACACCGAGTTCGAAGCCGACCGCAAGAAGCGTCTGGGCGACGCGGCTTCCCAGCCGCACCGCGTGCGCTACAAGAAGCTGGCGTAAGCCGCTGCTGCATGAAAACGGGGCCTTCGGGCCCCGTTTTCGTTTCCGCGTTTTTCTTCCCGGCTCTTCAGCGGCTGCGCTTGAGATCGTCCAGCGCGCGTTGCTGCTCTTCCAGTCGGCGCTCCAGCTTGTCGATCAGCCGTGCCTGGTCCGCCAGGGTACGCTGCTGTTCTTCGAGTTGCCGGGCCATGCGCTTGAGGTCGTCGGTACTGAAGTCCGACTTGTGAAGCGTCTCGCTGTCGAAGGTATCCGCCACCAGCAGTGTCCCGGACTGGGTGAAGTTGCCCAGCTTCATGGCCGCCTGGGCGGGAAGGCTGGCACTGGCGAGTGCTGTGCTCAGCAGGAGAACGGCGAGTCGGGTGGTCATGGCGCTCCTCATTCGGCTACTTGTTTGCATGCGATTTCTATTGATTTTGTATACAAAAATCTGGTTTTCTGCACGTGCCGGCGAGCCTTGGTTTATATATTTGCACCAAAAAGATTCATAAAAGCGTCACCTTGCACTATCTGTGTGCGTTTCAGCTTGTTAGAGTCTGCCGGCAAAAAAGCATCACATAACCAGAAAAGTACCGGTGTAGACATGACGCAATCCGTTGACTCGTTCCTTGAGCGCCTCAAGCGGCGCGACCCCGATCAGCCCGAGTTCCACCAGGCGGTGGAAGAGGTGCTGCGCTCCCTCTGGCCGTTCCTCGAAGCCAATCCGCACTACCTGGAAGCCGGCATCGTCGAGCGTATCGTCGAACCCGAACGCGCGATCCTGTTCCGCGTACCGTGGGTGGATGACGCCGGTCGTGTGCGAGTCAACCGTGGTTTCCGCGTGCAGATGAGCAGCGCCATCGGCCCGTACAAGGGCGGCCTGCGTTTCCATCCCTCGGTGAATCTGGGCGTGCTCAAGTTCCTGGCCTTCGAGCAGGTGTTCAAGAACTCGCTGACCTCCCTGCCCATGGGCGGCGGCAAGGGCGGTTCGGACTTCGACCCCAAGGGCAAGAGCGACGCCGAAGTCATGCGCTTCTGCCAGTCGTTCATGAGCGAGCTGTTCCGCCATGTCGGCGCGGACCTCGACGTGCCGGCCGGTGACATCGGTGTGGGCGCCCGCGAGATCGGCTACCTGTTCGGCCAGTACAAGCGCCTGTCCAACGAATTCACCTCGGTGCTGACCGGCAAGGGCCTGGCCTACGGCGGCAGCCTGATCCGCCCGGAGGCCACCGGCTACGGCTGCGTGTACTTCGCCCAGGAAATGCTCAAGGCGCGCAACAGCGGCTTCGACGGCCAGCGCGTGGCGATTTCCGGCTCCGGCAACGTTGCCCAGTACGCGGCACAGAAAGTGATGGAACTGGGCGGCAAGGTGATCTCGCTGTCCGATTCCGAAGGCACCCTGTTCGCCGAGGCGGGCCTGACCCTGGAGCAGTGGGAAGAAGTCATGGAGCTGAAGAACGTCCGTCGTGGCCGTCTCAGCGAAATGTCCGGCCCCGGCCTGCGCTTCCTCGCCGGCCAGCGTCCGTGGGCGCTCGCCTGCGACATCGCGCTGCCCTGCGCCACCCAGAACGAACTGGATGCCAACGACGCGCGCACCCTGCTGGCCAACGGCTGTGTCTGCGTGGCCGAGGGCGCCAACATGCCGTCGACCCTGGAGGCTGTGGATATCTTCCTCGAGGCCGGCACCCTCTATGCACCGGGCAAGGCTTCCAACGCCGGCGGCGTGGCCACCAGCGGCCTGGAAATGAGCCAGAACGCCATGCGCCTGCTGTGGACCGCCGGTGAAGTGGACCAGCGCCTGCACAGCATCATGCAGAACATCCACCATGCCTGCGTCGCCTACGGCGAAGAGAATGGCCGGATCAACTACGTGAAAGGCGCCAACATCGCCGGCTTCGTCAAGGTCGCCGACGCCATGCTGGCGCAGGGCGTGGTCTGATCATTCCGGCAGCATGAAGAGCGGGCCCATCGGGCCCGTTTTTCATTCCAGTCGAGGAGCATGCCGTAGGAGCGGACTTTGTCCGCGATCGCCCGAGCGAACGAGCATCGCGGACGGAGTCCGCTCCTACGGGTTTGCGATATCGACGTTTCATTCGCCACGCAGGGCGCGCCCTAGTGCGCGGTCCTTCTCCTGTTTCCACTCGCGGTCACGATCGCTCTGGCGCTGCGACTCATAGCGCTGGCGCTCCTGGCTGACGTACTGCCCCTGGCATTGCTGGAAACCGTCGCTCCAGCCCAGCGCATACTGCTTGTCCGCCAGGTAGCGCGGCACGTTCTTGCGGAACTCACCGGTGATGGCACCCGCCGCCTGGCCACCACTGCCGCAACCGTCGTCGAAGCCGTCGGCGTAGGCGGGCGGATAGCCCTGGGCGATGAGCGTCTGGTGGGTGGTCTCGCAGCCGGCCAGCGGTGCGAGCAGAAGCAGAATGAGGATGGCGCGGGGCGCCATGGGAACTCCCGTGTGCCAATGGGCGGGCGCACGCGCCGGATGGAGAGGCACGTCCCGGCAGGGGACGTGTCAGCAATCTATCCGGCGAGCTGTGAGGAACGCGTCAAACCGGTGTGATGCGGATGTGCTGGCCACCTGCCGAATGGGCCTGGCAGTCGATTCGTACGGGCAGGAAAGCTTCGATTACCGCGCGGTTGCTCCGCAAGTGATCGCTCAGCAGCGGAGTGGTGAAGCTGCCGCCGCCTGCCAGGGCGATCGGCAGCAGCAACTGATCCGCCAGGTGTTCGTCGACGGCGGTACCGCTGGTGCGCCACGCATCCGCCTGCTGCAGCGCCTGGCCGGCAACCCGCTCGGCGCTGACGCCCGGCTGGCCGAGGGCGCAGAACACCAGCGTCAGGTGCTCGCACTCGATATCCAGCAGCAGGGCGTTGCCCGGCCCCTGGTCCTCGGGCAGGCGCACTACCTTGGTGTTGGCGGCGCTCCATCCACGGTGGCGGCGGACCCGTTCCAGTTCGCGTTCGGCAACGTGGCCGGGTACGCCCGTCAGCAGGGCGCGGGCCGAGCGGGAGCGCTCGGCGCCAGCGACCATCAGGTGCAACGGCTGTAGCTCGCTGGGCAGCACCCTCACCACCAGCTCGCCGCCTCCCGCCGGCATGAAGCCGTGGCGCAGCAGCTCGAAATCCACCCTCGCACCCATGCGCCGCAGCAGTGGCAGCCAGGTGCGCTCGATGAAGTCGGCCGGTGGCGCCAGCGGGTTGTGGGTGCCACCGCTGATCGCCAGGCTGCTCGGTGCGTCGGCGAACAGCAGCGCCGGCAGCAGGGTCTGTAGCACCAGCACGGCGCTGCCCGCACTACCGATGGCGAAGCGGTAGTCGCCGCCGAGGATCGCACCAGGACGGAAGGTCAGGCTGCGCGAACCCAGCTCCGCGCCTTCCACCGTCGCGCCGCAGATTTCCGCCGCCGCCCGCACCGCCGTGAGGTGCTGGCGTAACAGTCCTGGCCGCGAACGCCGGCCACGGATGTTGATAATGCGCAGCGGCTGTCCGCTGATCATCGACAGGCTCAGCGCGCTGCGCAGGATCTGGCCGCCGCCTTCGGCGCCATCGAGTTCGATCCTGTCCTTGTTCATCACGTACTCCTTGCGTACGTCCATACCTGCTCGCGCAGGTACTCATCCAGCCGCGACATGTCGTTGCTCCCTTCGCGCGGCGCGCTCAGTGTTTCCGCCCGCTGCAATTCCGCTTCGATCAACCGATGCAGGGCCGGGCGTGCCGGCCCGTATTCGGCCTCCACGGCCCGCCGCTTGAGCGTCAGCAGCTCGTCCACCTCGGCCCGTTGCGCTGCATCGTGCAGGGTGGCTTTGAGCAGGCTTTCGAACACCATGGGCGGCATGCCAAGCCCCAGGTCGATCCAGCGTACGGCGAGCAACGGGCGCAGCACGTAGAGGTACTTCTTGTAGCGAACTTCCGCCCCTTGCAGGTAGCCACGGAAGTTCTTCCGCGCCATCGACAGGTAGTGCGCCCGCGCCGCAGCGGGCGAGTAGAACGCCTGCGCCAGTTGGCGCAACCCGTCAGTCGCTGTGGCCTCGCAGCGATACACCAGCGGCGAGTCCAGCCATTCCAGCAGCGTCGGGTTGGATTTGCGCAGCAGACGCAGTGTCTTGCGCAGCTCCCAGCCGCTGAGGTCCAGCTCGTCGGTCAGCGGACGCTCCAGCACGTCGCGCGGCTCGCTCACGCGCAGGTACCACTCCGGTTGATGCACATAGACGAAGCGCACGTCGTAATCGCTGTCCGGTGAGGCGAAGCCCCAGGCACGGCTGCCGGATTCGCACGCGTAGAGCACGGTGACTTCGCGCTCCTGTTCCAGTCTTTCCAGTTCTTCCAGCACCCGTTCGCGCATGGCGGCGGGGAGTGGATGTCGTTCTTCCTTGCTCATCTTCCGATTCCTTGTCTTGCAGTCGAGGCGGACCTCGGTCGGCCCGCCTCGCGCTATCCCTTCACGCACACCACCTGACGCAGGGTATGCAGCACTTCCACCAGCTCGCGCTGGGCCATCATCACGGCGTCGATGTCCTTGTAGGCCATGGGGATCTCGTCGATCACGTCCTTGTCCTTCCGGCATTCGACGTGGGCGGTGGCGCGCACCTGGTCTTCCACGGTGAACAGCTTCTTCGCCTTGGTGCGGCTCATGGTCCGGCCGGCGCCGTGGCTGCAGGAGCAGAAGGCTTCCTCGTTACCCAGGCCGCGGACGATGAAGCTCCTGGCACCCATCGATCCCGGAATGATGCCGAGCTGGCCTTTCTGCGCGGACACCGCGCCCTTGCGGGTCACCAGCACCTCTTCGCCGAAGTGGCGTTCCTTCTGCACATAGTTGTGGTGGCAGTTCACCGCTTCCAGGCTGGCCTCGAACGGCTTGCGGATCACTTGCCGCGCGGCGGCGATCACCGCGCGCATCATCAGCTCGCGGTTCTGCCGGGCGAAGTCCTGGGCCCAGCCCACGGCTTCCACGTAGTCGTCGAAGTGCCGGCTGCCTTCCTCGAAGTACGCCAGGTCGCGGTCCGGCAGGTTGGCGATGTGCTGGCGCATGTCGGCCTGGGCCAGTTCGATGAACAGGTTGCCGATGGCGTTGCCCACCCCGCGCGATCCGCTGTGCAGCATGAACCACACGCGGTCGGCCTCGTCGAGGCAGACCTCGATGAAGTGGTTGCCGGTCCCGAGGGTTCCCAGGTGGTGGCGGTTGTTGGTCTTCTCCAGCTTCGGGTACTTGGCGGTGATCGCCTTGAAGCGACCGGCCAGCGCCTTCCACGCGTCATCGGCGTGATCCGGCACGTTTTCCCAGGCGCCCTGGTCGCGGCGGCCGAAGGTCTTGCCGTGGGGCACGGCCTTCTCGATGGCGCTGCGCAGGCCGTGCAGGTTGTCCGGCAGGTCGGCCGCCATCAGCGAGGTGCGCGCGGCGATCATCCCGCAGCCGATATCCACGCCAACTGCTGCCGGGATGATGGCGCCCCGGGTGGGGATCACGCTGCCGATGGTCGAACCCTTGCCCAGGTGCACGTCCGGCATCACAGCCAGGTGCTTGAAGATGAACGGCATTTTTGCGGTGTTCATCAGTTGCTGGCGGGCGTCGTCTTCGACCGGCACGCCCTGGGTCCAGAGCTTGATCGGCTTGCCGTTGGTGACTTCCAGCAGCTGGAAGGTCTTGTTGCTCATGCTTTGACTCTCTTCTGTTCGGTGGCGAGCCGGCCGGATGCGGGTTGCGCCCGGCCGTCGCGAATTCGTTTGTTCAATCGGCACGCCCGGCAGCGAATCGCGGTGGAGTAGACCTGCCCTTTGCAGTCCTCGTACCACCATTTCTGCTGTGCGGCGGTCCAGGTTTCCCGGGCTCCACAGTCCTGGCAGCTAAAGGTTTTATCCTCATACCAGCCGCGCTGGACGAAAAGCGGATCGCCATAGCTGTTGTAGGGCGCCAGCTCGGAGCGGGTGACCGGGAAGGTGCCGACAGGAGCGACCGGGGCCATGGGCTGTTCGGCGGGCCGAGCCCTCTTTGCCTTGCGCCGCTCCCGCGCCAGACGAATTTCCTGGCGGCGTTGCTTGTTGCTTTTCATGGCGCCTTCCTCTTTGCCGGACAGGCCTTGTTCAGGCCTGCTTCAGCGTTACCAGTCCATTCAATACCTGATCCAGGCCGCCGAATACCGAGATGCGGTCGATCCGTTCGGCCACCCGTTCCAGAGTTTCCAGTTCCTTCAGGCGCAGGGCGGTGGGGTTTTCTTCCATCACCTTCGCCGTGTTCAGCAGCGAGCGGGTCGCCGAGGTTTCCTCGCGGCGGCGGATCACGTTGGCCTGCGCGGCCTTTTCCGCTTCCACCACCTGGGCCAGCAGCGCCTTCATCTCGCCCGGCAGGATGATGTCGCGCACGCCCAGGCCGCTCACCTCGATGCCGGTGCCCGCCAACCGCTCGGTGAGATGGGCGCCGACCGACTCGTCGATGACCTGCTTGTTCTCCAGCAGCTCATCCAGCGAGCGCGTACCCACCGCCGCTCGCAGGCCGAACTGCAGCTCGCGGTACAGGTGCTCCAGCGGCTTGGACAGGCGCGAGTACGCCGTCAGCACGTCGCTGTAGCGCCAGTTGGCGGCCAGGTTCAGGCGCAGGCTCACCTTGTCGCGGGTGAGGATTTCCTGGCCGCTGACTTCCAGCGCCTGGATGCGGGTATCGATCAGCTCCACGCTCACCTGGCGGTTGTAGCGCCAGAAGCCGTACTGGCCCGCCGGCAGCAGTTCGATGACCGCGCCGTCGACCTTCAGCACGCCGACCTGGTAGGCCGGCACCTGTGCCATCAGCACCGCATCCAGGCCGGCGAGGCTTCGGCCGCGCAGGTTCGGCTGGCTCAGTTGGGCCAGCAGCGGGGCGGCCAGTCGGTAGTCCTGGCTCAGGTCGATGCGCTCCAGGCGCTGTTCGGTCTGGCCCTTCCAGTACAGCCGGCGGCTGCCCGGCGGCAGGATTTCCGCCAGCACACCGTCCTCGTAACGCAGGCCGGCTTCGTTCTCGGCGAGGTCCATACGGGTGAAGTAACGTTCGACGAGCACCGGTTCGGACTGGCGCAGATAACCGGCCAGGCGGTGCTCGAACAACGGGGTGTTCAGGCTGAAGGTTTCCACGCTCAGGCGGTTGTACAGGTCCAGATGGCGGTGGATGCCCGGCTCGAGGATCGCCAGGAAATCGCCCTCGGCGTACAGCAGGCCGCGTTCGTTCTTCTTCACGGTAAAGCGCTTCAGCAGTTTCATTTCTCTCTTCCTTCTTTTCTCTTTGTCCTGGTGCCGGCGCTCGCCGGCCCGCCGGGTGGCGTGGATGGAGCCTGCGAGAGGCGGGCACTGCGGACGTCCTGTCCAGGCGACCGATTCCTTCGGCCAGCACCTGCCTTGTCGCAAGCCCGATTCGCGTACCGGGCGGGCCGGCGGTGGCTCCGGGTCCCTTGCGTTGTTCAGCCATCCTGGCTGCTGGCGCATGTCCCGTTGCCGCACCGGCGGGGTGTTGCATTCATGAGTAGCTGCCTTAACAGGGCAGTGTTCGAGCGGGAGTCGAACCCGCGACAGGCCATTCCTTCGATGGCTGCTCTACCGGACTGAGCTATCGAACGGCGCGGGCAGGATTCGAACCTGCGACGGTTCCCTCCAAGGGGAGTGCTCTACCAGGCTGAGCTACCGCGCCATCGACCGTGACTGCTGCAGCGGCATGCGCGAAGCCAACACCAGGGGTGGGCTCGGGCACCGGCGGGAGTTGGAGTCCCTGCCCGTGGGCTGCATCAGCGATGCGGTCGAGAGGGATATAGCGAGGGACGTGCCAGGTTTGTCCTGGTCTGCCTGAGTGTTTATTCAAGTTGTTGATAAATAACGATTTAATTATTTTTACTGGTTTTCAGTATGCCGCTACGACTTGGTGGTTTTCCTGATTTATGGATATCCTTGGATCGGTATTTATCTTTTTGGATAAAAGATGCAGACGAAGAAAACCGTCGCCATTGGCTTCCTTGGCTCGACCCTGGATCGCGTCGGCAAGGGCGCGGCACGCTGGCAGAAGTGGCGGCCCACCGTTGGCTTGTGCCAGCAGCAGGACCTGCTGATCGACCGCCTGGAACTGATCCACGGACTGGATGCACGGGACGTGAGCCTGGCCGAGCGCATCGCCGACGATGTCCGGCACATCTCGCCGGAGACTGAGGTGCGCCTGCAGCCCATGGCGCTGCGCAACCCGTGGGACTTCGAGGAGGTCTACGGCGCGCTCCACGACTTCGTCGGTGGCTACGCCTTCGACACCGAGCACGAGGATTACCTGGTGCACATCACCACCGGGACCCACGTGGCGCAGATCTGCTGGTTCCTCCTGACCGAGGCGCGCTACCTGCCGGCGCGGCTGGTGCAGGCCTCGCCGTCGCGGCGCAAGGATGAGGCGCGGCACCCGGAAGGGACGGTGGCCGTGATCGACCTCGACCTGTCGCGCTACGACCGCATTGCCACGCGCTTCCGCCGCGAGCAGGAGGAGAGCCTGGCCTTCCTCAAGTCCGGTATCGCTACGCGCAATGCCGCATTCAACCGTTCCATCGAGCAGATCGAACGGGTCGCCGGGCGCTCCCGCGCGCCGATGCTGCTGATTGGCCCGACGGGCGCCGGCAAGTCCTTCCTCGCTCGCCGCGTCTACGAACTCAAGCGCGCCCGGCACCAGTTCCAGGGCCGTTTCGTCGAGGTGAACTGCGCGACCCTGCGCGGCGATGGCGCCATGTCCGCGCTGTTCGGGCACATCAAGGGGGCGTTCACCGGCGCGCAGAATGCCCGCGAAGGCCTGCTGCGCTCGGCCGACGGCGGCATGCTGTTCCTCGACGAGATCGGCGAGCTGGGGCTGGACGAGCAGGCCATGCTGCTCAAGGCCATCGAAGAGAAGCGCTTCTTTCCGCTGGGCTCGGACCGCGAGGTGGGCAGCGACTTCCAGCTGATCGCCGGCACCCACCGCGACCTGCGCGAGCGCGTCGCCCAAGGACTGTTCCGCGAGGATCTGTTCGCCCGCATCAACCTCTGGACCTTCGATCTGCCGGGCCTGGCCGGGCGCCGCGAAGACATCGAGCCGAACATCGACTTCGAGCTGGAGCGCCACGCCCGCGAGCAGGGCCGCCTGGTGCGCTTCAACCGCGAGGCGCGCACGCGCTACCTGGCTTTCGCCAACTCGGCGCAGGCGTTGTGGAGCGGCAACTTCCGCGAGTTGTCGGCATCCATCACACGCATGGCGACCCTGGCTGACAGCGGGCGCATCGATGAGACGCTGGTGGAGGAGGAGATCGGCCGGTTGCGGCTTTCCTGGGGCGCCGCGCAGTCGGAGGGCAGTGTGGAGGCGCTACTGGGCGCAGGCGCCGAGGCGCTGGACCTGTTCGACCGCCTGCAACTGGAGGCGGTCATCGCGGTATGCCGGCAGGCGCGTAGCCTGTCCGACGCCGGGCGTCAGCTGTTCGCCATTTCGCGCCAGGAGAAGCAGAACCCCAATGACGCCGACCGCCTGCGCAAGTACCTCGCGCGGTTCGGCCTGGATTGGGCGGCGCTGAAGGACTGAGGCGCGTGGCGCCTCAGTAGTGGTACCAGCGCAGCTCCAGCATCACCTCGTTGACCGGGGTGGCCAACTGGCTGAACTCGCGCTGGGCCGACAGGCGCAGGCCGAGGTTGCGGCCCAGCTCCACCTGCTGGCCGAAGCTCAGGCTGCGGCGCACTTCGCCGTTGTGGAAGTAGTCGCCCTTGGCTTCCAGGGTCAGGTTGCCCAGCGGGTTGCTCCACAGCAGGCCGGTGTCGAAGCCCAGCGCCGGGGCGATGGTTGCGGCGAAATCCTGGTTGTTCTCGATCCGTGCGGTGCCCAGCGCATAGGCCTGCAGCTCGTCGCTGAGCTTCCAACTACCGCCGGCGCCGCCGTTGAGGTGGCCGACCAGGGTTTCGTGGTCGTCGTCGCTGTGCTTGCCGAGCACCCGTTCCCAGCCGCCGGAAACCTGCCAGGAGAGCGGCTTGAGCAGTTCGTTGCGCGGCGTCATCGAGCGGATGGTGACCAGGTCCAGTTGCTGCAATTGCCAGCGATTGCCCTCGTACTGGCGCAGCTTCATCTGGCCGATTTCGATCTGCGCGCCGAGGGGGAAGCCGTACTGGTTGTCGGCGAGGTCGTGGTAGGCCATGCGCAGGCCGTACTGGGCAAAGGCTTCGCCGTCGCGGCTGCCGGCGCCGAGCTGCCAGGTGCGCGATTCATGGCCGTCTTCCGGCTGGCCGGGGCGCTCCACGGTCAGGCCTGGCGGCGGGTTCTGGTTGATCGCCTTGAGCAGGTTGTAGCTGCGCGAGGCGGTAGAGGCGTCGCGCTCCTGGCCGGTGGCGCGGTAGCGCACCAGGCGGAAGGCGGTGTCCTGCACCAGCGCCTGGCGGTCGGCGGGCAGGGCCTTGAATTCGGGGCTGTCGAGCAGCCGGTCATCGTCCGCCAGTTGGCGTGCCAGGACCTTCTCGTCGTGGCTCAGCGGCGCACCGCGGGCAAGCAGTTCGCGCTCGCGGGAGGGGCGGTAGTCGATGCGGTCGATCATCCCGGCGTTCTTCACCGCGCGCACGGTGTCGGTGGGGATGGCGGTGAGCGGGAACTGGTCGGTGAGTTCGGTGCCGGGGCGGGCGATTTCCAGCAGCTCCAGCAGGCGGAACGAGCAGTTCTCGTCGAAGAAGTAGTACTTGAAGCGGACCTGCTTGAGCTCCCAGACGTGCTCGACCATCCGCCCGGTTTCTTCAGGGTTCAGGTTGAGCCGGTATTCCCAGAGGTCGCGGTTCTCCAGCCGGCTGTACTCGGAGAGCTTCTCGCGGTACGGCACCAGGGCGAACAGGCCGGGGTAGCCGCCCATCAGGCCCTTCCAGGCGTAGAGGATGCTGTTGTCCATGCCCTCGATGTAGGCACCGAAGTTCAGCGCGTAGCTCAGCAGGGCGGTGTTGTCGGAGTCGACGTCGGCCTGGTCGATGCGCAGCAGGGTGTGGCCGAACATTGAGGACGGGCTGTTCAGGTAGGCCGCCGGGAACACCAGCACCGCGCTGTGCGGATTGATGTCGGTGTACCAGGTCTTGTACTCCTGGCAGGCCACGGACGGCAGGTCGTCGAGTTGCAGTTGCTGGCGCAGCCAGCGGGTGCGCGCCGGGTAGACGCACTGGGCGTGCTTGTCGCCGAGTTCGGCGGGGGCGTAGAGCGCCTTCACGGTAGCGGCCAGTTCGGCATCGGGGTGCTGCTCGCCGTCGGCGGCGAGGAAGAACTTCGGGTCGTCGACGAAGCTGCGCCAGCCGCCCAGCCTGGCGTGTTCGTAGTGACCCAGGGCGAGCCAGTAGGGTTCGCTGGCCAGTGCCTGCAGGCGTTCTGGGGCGATCTGTGGTGCGGCGAACAGTGGGGTGCAGGCGCACAGCGCCATCCAGGGCAACAGGCGTTTGGGCATGGAGGGGGCTACTGGAAGGGGAGGAGAGAGCCCACCGTGGCGGTGGGCTCGCGCGTGGCCGTCAGGCCTGTTCGGCGTACTTGGCCAGCTGGGCGTCCTGCTTCAGGACAGCCTGGGTGTTGGCGTACACGTCTTCCGCGGTGACGTCGGACTTGTTGAAGATCTGGGCGAAGTGCTGGTGGGTCACTTCGGCGAAGTGCGCACGATCCTGCGGCTGCACGCCCAGGACTACGGCGTAGGTGGTCAGGGCTTCGCCGTTACCCTTGGCCATGTCTTCGGACAGCTCGTCCATCATGCTGCTGAGCACGATCATCGGCTTGCCGCCGTAGGTCAGTGCGCCGTTGGTGTGGCAACCGTTGGTGCCGGTGGTCATGCCGAAGGTGTTGTTGCCGCTGGTGCCGTTGGTGGTGGCCGCCAGGACGTGAGTAGCGGTGCCGCGCTGGCCCTTGAAGAGCATGTTGCCCCAGCCGCAGCCGTCGCTACCGGGAGCGTCGGCCATAGCACTCAGGGAGGCGGTGGCGAGGAGGGTACCGATCAGAATCCTTTTCATCGTTTTTCTCTCTTTTC
The DNA here is from genome assembly GCF_047902425.1 of Pseudomonas macauensis. Classification (NCBI taxonomy): domain Bacteria; kingdom Pseudomonadati; phylum Pseudomonadota; class Gammaproteobacteria; order Pseudomonadales; family Pseudomonadaceae; genus Pseudomonas; species Pseudomonas macauensis. Next base: position 931,461 of record NZ_CP138377.1, read on the forward strand.
TTGAATACGGGCAGGTGTCGCTGACAGCAAACAGCGCCGCCTGAAGCTTTTAGGAATGAACTCGGGGTGTCAAGGAAGCCGGTGCTCTCCTGTACGGCATATTCACGCTTTCTGCCGCCGCCGGCAGGTTATTGATCGGCATCAGCGGCGGTTGTCTTGGAACGGGCCACACTGGAAGGAGTTCCCCTTGCAAGGAGGTCGCCATGGCCGATTTCGATCCGCGTCCGCGCCTGGATCAACTGGCGATAGAGTATTCCCGGCGTGCCGAGGCGATCCGTCGCGATCTCGGCCGGACCCATTCGCCGGACTTCGCCGAGCAGGCCCAGCAGCGGCAGAACGACGACGTCCTGCGCGCGCTGCTGGCGGAAGCGGAGGCGGGCATGCGGCTGGTCGGCCTGGCGCGCCTGCGCCTGGCTGACGGCACCTACGGCTTCTGCGCGCGCTGCGGAGAGCCCATCGAGGCGCGTCGGCTGCAGGCGTTGCCGGCGGCGGAGCACTGCCTGCGCTGCGCCGATGAAGTGGACTGAAACTGTCACCAATACCGCCTTGCCAGTGGCGCGCGGGCGGCGCGAGAATGCGGGCAACTCTCCGCGGCTTCGTGCCGCCCGAAGCAAGGATTTCCGATGCCCGATTCCGTTGCTGCAGGCCTGCGCCTGGCGCCCGATGAACTGACCCGTCCCTTCTTCCCCGAACAATTCCCCTTCACCACCACCGACGAACTGGAGCCCTTCCTCGGCGTACTCGGCCAGGAGCGCGCGGTGGAGGCATTGCAGTTCGGCGTGGCGATGCCGCGTCCGGGGTACAACGTGTTCGTCATGGGCGAGCCGGGCACCGGTCGCTTCTCGTTCGTGCAGCGCTACCTGAAGGCCGAAGGCAAGCGTCTGCCGACCCCGGCGGACTGGGTCTACGTCAACAATTTCGATGAATCCCGCGAGCCGCGCGCCATCGAGCTGCCGCCGGGCAGCGCGGCGGACTTCGGCGCCGACTTCGATCACCTGATCGACAACCTGCTCGCCACCTTCCCCTCGGTGTTCGAGAACCCGGCCTACCAGCAGAAGAAGAGCGCCATCGACCGCGCCTTCAACCAGCGCTACGACAAGGCCCTGGACACCGTCGAGCGCCTGGCGCTGGAGAAGGACGTCGCGCTGTACCGCGACAGCGCCAACATCGCCTTCACCCCGATGAGCGACGGCAAGGCGCTGGATGAAGCCGAATTCGCCCAACTGCCCGAGGCCGAGCGCGAGCGCTTCCACGCCGACATCGCTGAACTGGAAGAGCACCTGAACGAAGAACTGGCCAGCCTGCCGCAGTGGAAGCGCGAGTCCAGCAACCAGCTGCGCCAGCTCAACGAAGAAACCATCACCCTCGCCCTGCAGCCGCTGCTGGCGCCGCTGGTGGAGAAGTACAACAACAACTCCGGTGTCAGCGCCTACCTGCAGGCGATGCAGCTGAACCTGCTGAAGACCGTGGTCGACCAACTGGTGGACTCCGACCGCACCGATCCGCAGCGCAAGCTGGGCCTGCAGGAGCAGTACGCGCCCAACCAGGTGATCGGCCACCATGCCACCAGCGGTGCGCCGGTGATCTTCGAGTCGCACCCGACCTACGACAACCTGTTCGGCCGCATCGAGTACGCCTCCGACCAGGGCGCGCTGTACACCAGCTACCGGCAGCTGCGTCCGGGCGCGCTGCACCGCGCCAATGGTGGCTTCCTGGTGCTGGAAGCGGAGAAGCTGCTCAGCGAGCCGTTCGTCTGGGATGCGCTCAAGCGTGCGCTCCATTCGCGCCAGCTGAAGATGGAGTCGCCGCTGGCCGAACTGGGCCGCCTGGCGGCCATGAGTCTGACGCCGCAGGTGATCCCGCTGAACATCAAGGTGATCATCATCGGTTCGCGGCAGATCTACTACACGCTGCAGGATCTCGATCCGGACTTCCAGGAGATGTTCCGCGTCCTGGTGGACTTCGACGAAGACATCCCGCTGGGCGAGGACAGCCTCGAACAGTTCGCCCAACTGCTGAAAACCCGCACCTCGGAAGAGGGACTGGCGCCGCTGACCAGCGCCGCCGTCGCCCGCCTGGCGACCTATAGCGCGCGCCTGGCCGAGCACCAGGGGCGCCTGTCGGCGCGCATCAGCGACCTGTTCCAGCTGGTCAGCGAGGCGGATTTCATCCGCCAGCTGGCGAATGAGACGGTGACCGACCTCGGCCACATCGAGCGCGCCCTGAAGGCCAAGGAGACCCGCACCGGACGGGTGTCCGGACGCATCCTCGACGATATGCTGGCCGGCATCATCCTGATCGATACCGAAGGCGCCGCGGTCGGCAAGTGCAACGGCCTGACTGTGCTGGAAGTCGGTGACTCGGCTTTCGGCGTGCCGGCGCGGATTTCCGCCACCGTCTACCCCGGCGGCAGCGGCATCGTCGACATCGAGCGCGAGGTGAGCCTCGGCCAGCCGATCCACTCCAAGGGCGTGATGATCCTGACGGGCTACCTGGGCAGCCGCTATGCGCAGGAATTCCCGCTGGAGATTTCCGCGAGCATCGCCCTGGAGCAGTCCTATGGCTACGTGGACGGTGACAGTGCCTCGCTGGGCGAGGTCTGCACGCTGATCTCCGCGCTGTCGCGCACGCCGCTGCGCCAGTGCTTTGCCATCACCGGTTCGATCAACCAGTTCGGTGAGGTGCAGGCGGTCGGCGGGGTCAACGAGAAGATCGAGGGCTTCTTCCGTCTTTGCGAGGCCCGTGGCCTGACCGGTGAGCAGGGGGTGATCATCCCGCGCTCCAACGTCAGTACCCTGATGCTCGATGAGCGTGTGCTGCAGGCGGTTCGCAACGGCCAGTTCCATATCTACGCTGTTCGCCAGGCCGACGAGGCGCTGAGCCTGCTGGTCGGCCAACCGGCCGGTGCGCCGGATGCCAAGGGCAATTTCCCCAAGGGCAGCGTGAATGCCCGTGTCGTCGAGCGCCTGAAGGAGATTTCCGAGCTGGGCATGGAGGAGGACGAGAAGGAAAAGCCGGTCAAGGAAGCCGTGGCGAAGGCCAAGGCGGCGAAGGCGCCGGTGGAGAAGGAGCGGGCGCGCAAGAAGAAGGACGCCGACTGAGCAGAACCTGATCAGGCGGCTCCGCACCGCGCGGGGCGGCGCTCCGGCGCTACTGCCCCCGTGCAGTTCACATGCTTATCCACAGCCTGCGTGGATAAAACGGCGCTTTCGCGTGTCGGAACCTGGGTGTAGTCTCGAACTCAGGACCGCCGCGAGGGTGCCGCCATGCCGCGTAACCTCTGCCTTATCCGCCCCTGTCTGGGGCTGACCACGCGAATCGAATGCGCGATCAGGCCGTTGGCCGGAGAGAATGGACTCTGGACCTTGTTGTGCGCGGCCGGCATGGCCGGTGCACAACCCACCGCCATCAAGGCGCAAGGCCCGTTCTTCGGGCCCTTCGTCGCCGAAGGCGTGCTTGAAGCGATTTCCGACTGTCTGGCCCAGCAGGGCTATATCAAGGCTTGCGATCCACCGATCTGGCAGTTGCACCTGCAAGCCGAGCTGCGCCGTCTGAATGGTGAGCGCAGCCGCAATCTCGGGAACTATCAGTTCCGTCCCGAATCCTGATGCGGGACGCCGCCTGAGCAACGGACGCTCGTGCTGCCTGGCTTTCGCCTGCCGACCCCGGGCAGTCGACATATTTGTCCACAGAAATACGGGTCAGCTCCGAAATCGCCTTCAGCTATACTTCGCACCTTCCGAACAGCCCCTCGAGAGCCATGGAACGCTTCGTCGAAAACTCCCTGTACGCCGCCCGCTGGCTGCTGGCGCCGATCTACATCGGCCTGTCGCTGGCGCTACTGGCCCTGACCATCAAGTTCTTCCAGGAAATCCTCCACATCCTGCCAAGCATCTTCAGCATCGCCGAGGCGGACCTGGTGCTGGTGCTGCTGTCGCTGATCGACATGGCGCTGGTTGGCGGCCTGCTGGTGATGGTGATGTTCTCCGGTTACGAGAACTTCGTTTCCCAGCTGGATATCGACGAGAGCAAGGAGAAGCTCAGCTGGTTGGGCAAGATGGACGCCAGTTCGCTGAAGAACAAGGTGGCCGCCTCCATCGTGGCAATCTCCTCGATCCACCTGTTGCGCATCTTCATGGACGCCAAGAACGTCCCGGACAACAAGCTGATGTGGTACGTGATCATCCACCTCACCTTCGTCCTCTCCGCGTTTGCCATGGGTTACCTGGACAAGGCCACGCGCCACGACCACTGATCCCGAAAGGCTCCCTCCAGCCGCCCGGCCGTTGTGAAACGGACGGGCGGCTGCGTTTCCGCCTTGCGGTGACGGGTAGCTGTACAAGACTTTTTGCATGACGCCACGTGCAGGAGGTACCCCATGAACCTCGAGGAACTGACCAATCGCTCTCTGGCCGGGGATATCGACGAAATCAACCTGGTGTCGCTGGAAGGCGATATCTATGTGCTGGAGGCCCGAATGGGCGGCCGTTTCTATCCGGTCCAGGACGTGATGGGGCACGTGCTCAGCGTGCGCTCCGTCGAGCATGCCCGCGAGGTGCTGCATGCCGTGCCGACGGTACCGTTCCGGTTGGTGCACGCGGTGGTGCATGACGAAATGGTCGGCATGCAGGAGGAACTCGATATCGGCGATGGCGTGCTCATCCCGCTGCACTAGGCCGGCGGCGGTGGGGGCGGCGAATCATCTGTGCTAGGCTGGCGGCCCTTTTTTGAACCCCCAGCGGAGCGCCGCCATGAGCGAACTCAACCTTTCCACCGATGAAGCCCGCGTCAGCTACGGCATCGGCCGTCAGCTCGGCGACCAGCTGCGCGAGAACCCGGTTCCGGGCATGTCCCTCGACGCTATCCTGGCCGGCCTGTCCGACGCCTATGCCAGCGTGGAAAGCCGCGTGCCGGGCGAAGCCCTGTCCGCCAGCTTCCAGGTGATTCGCGAGCGCATGCAGGCCGAAGCCCAGGCGAAAGCCGAAGCCGCCGCCGCCGTTGGCCGTGAGTACCTGGTGGACAACGCCAAGCGTGAAGGCGTGACCGTCCTGCCGTCCGGTCTGCAGTACGAAGTGCTGGTCGCAGGCGAAGGCGCCAAGCCGTCCCGCGAAGACACCGTGCGTACCCACTACCACGGCACCCTGGTCGACGGCACCGTGTTCGACAGCTCCTACGAGCGTGGCCAGCCGGCTGAATTCCCGGTGGGCGGCGTGATCGCCGGTTGGGTCGAGGCCCTGCAGCTGATGAATGCTGGCAGCAAGTGGCGTCTGCACGTGCCGAGCGAGCTGGCCTATGGCGGCCAGGCTGTCGGCAGCATCCCGCCGCACAGCGTGCTGGTGTTCGACGTCGAGCTGCTGGATATCCTCTGATATCGGGCGGTTCACTGCGGACTGTCGTCCCTGGCAACTCCGCAGGAAAAAGGGGCGCTCCGGCGCCCCTTTGTGCATCCGCCTCCCGGGCGGCGGAGCACTGACGACGCATCCGGCGCCGCCGTAATCCCCCAAGCGCCTCAGCGCAGCGCGCGGGCGTAACAGAACAGGAACAGGTTGCGCACCAGTTCCTTGAGCACGCCGGGCTCGCTGGTGGAGAGTTCCGAGAGCTCCAGTCCGCCCTGTTCGCGTAGCTCGTCCAGCGCCTCTTCCTCCAGCACCGCGCAGACTTCCCCGGTATCCCGATGCAGGATGCGCAGGTAGGGATGCGGGCGATCCAGCCAGGCGTCGATCATGTAGGTCATGGCAGTTCCTCCGTGCGAATCGTTTATTGAGAATAATTCTTATTATCGTAATAGCAAGTCCCAATCGAAGATTTTTCTGCGCGGACGATGATCCCTTGCTCCGGGTCAACAGAAGGGCAACAAAAAGCCCGCCGCGGCGAACCGGGGCGGGCTTTTGCGAAACGGCGGATCAGTGTGTGCGGGCGACAGCGAACTCGGCCAGCTCGATCAGTGCGGCGCGGTATTCGTTGTCCGGCAGCACCTTCAGGCAGTCGATGGCGCGGGCGGCGTACTCGCGGGCCAGGTTGGCGGTGTAGTCCAGCGCGCCGGCGGCTTCCACGGCGGCGCGGATGCCTTCCAGGTCCTGGCTGCCGCCTTGCTGGATAGCCTTGCGTACCAGTGCAGCCTGTTCCGGGGTGCCGTCGCGCATGGTGGCGATCAGCGGCAGGGTGGGTTTGCCTTCGGCCAGGTCGTCGCCGACGTTCTTGCCCAGGGTGGTGGCGTCGCCGCGGTAGTCGAGCAGGTCGTCGACGAGCTGGAAGGCGATGCCCAGGGCATCACCGAACAGGCGCAGCGCTTCGGACTGCTCGGCCGGAGCGTTGGCCAGCGCGGCAGCGCTGTGGGTCGAGGCTTCGAAGAGCATCGCGGTCTTGCCGCGGATGACTTCCATGTAGGTTTCTTCGGTGGTGCTGGCGTCGCGCACCTTGGTCAGTTGCAGCACTTCGCCTTCGGCGATCACGCGGGTGGCCTGGGAAATGATGCGCATCACCGGCATGGAGCCCAGCTCGACCATCATTTCGAAGGAGCGGGCATAGAGGAAGTCGCCCACCAGCACGCTCGGCGCGTTGCCCCACTGGGCGTTGGCGGTAGCGCGGCCGCGGCGCAGGCCGGAGGCATCGACCACGTCGTCGTGCAGCAGGGTGGAGGTGTGCAGGAACTCGATGGTAGCAGCCAGCAGCTTCAGATCATCGCCCGAGTAGCCCAAGGCCTTGCCCGAGAGCAGCACCAGCAGGGGGCGCAGACGCTTGCCGCCGGCGGAGATGATATAGTCGCCGATCTTTTCCACCAGGGGAACGCGGGAAGTGAGCTGGCGGCGGATAATGCCGTCGACGGCGGTGAAGTCGTCCGCCACCACGCGATAGAAAGCCTGGGGTTGCATGAAAGACAGCGCTCCTCGTAGATTGCGCGGCATGCTAGGTGCCGGGGGTAGGGCTGTCAAGGCAAGGCCCCGGGAGGCTTGATCCGGGCAATCGCTTTGCGTACAATCGCGGCCCCGAACTTCCATGGCATACCCTGCCTTACGCAATTGCACGGGCGTCCTTTCCGGCCCCATGCAGCCATGCCGACCGATTCCTCTTTCTATAAAGCGTCGGGTGAGCAGGTCTAACGGAGACATCCAGATGTACGCAGTAATTGTTACTGGTGGCAAGCAATACAAAGTCACCGAAGGCGAATTCCTCAAGGTCGAGAAACTCGACGTCGCCACCGGCGAAGCGATCAACCTGGATCGCGTTCTGCTGGTCGCCAATGGCGATGACGTCAAGATCGGCCTGCCGGTGGTAGAAGGCGCGAAAGTGACCGCTGAAGTGGTTTCCCACGGTCGTCACGACAAAGTGCGCATCATCAAGTTCCGCCGCCGCAAGCACCACATGAAGCGTCAGGGCCACCGCCAGTGGTTCACTGAAATCAAGATCACCGGCATCCAGGCCTAATTCCTTTTCAGGAGATTGACTCATGGCACACAAAAAAGCTGGCGGTAGTACCCGCAACGGCCGCGATTCCGAAAGTAAACGCCTTGGCGTGAAGCTGTTCGGTAGCCAGGCTGTGAAAGCAGGCAACATCATCGTGCGTCAGCGCGGCACCCAGTTCCACGCTGGCTACGGCGTTGGCATGGGCAAGGATCACACCCTGTTCGCGAAAATCGACGGCGTGATCAAGTTCGAAGTGAAAGGCGCCTTTGGCCGTCGCTATGTAAGCGTCGTCGCTGCCTAAGCGAGCCCTCACTGAAAAAGCCCTGTCTCACGACGGGGCTTTTTTGTTTCTGGCGTTTCCAGGCGAGGTGCTGTCGGTTCGGGCGTTTGTGCGGACTTGGCTGTATCCTATGCTCCTTTTCTTATTTTCAACCCGCCGGCTCGGCGGGAGGCGTTCGCAATGAAATTCGTCGACGAAGTATCCATCCACGTGAAAGCCGGTGACGGCGGCAACGGCCTCATGAGCTTCCGCCGCGAGAAGTTCATCGAGAAAGGCGGTCCCAACGGCGGTGACGGTGGCGACGGCGGCTCGGTGTTCCTCGAGGCCGACGAGAACCTGAATACCCTGGTGGACTACCGCTACACCCGCCGTTTCGACGCCCAGCGCGGCGAGAACGGTGGCAGCAAGGACTGTACTGGCGCCAAAGGTGACGATCTCGTCCTGCCCGTGCCGGTCGGCACCACCATCATCGATGCCAACACCCAGGAAATCATCGGCGACCTGACCACTGCCGGTCAGCGCATCATGGTGGCCCAGGGCGGCTGGCACGGTCTGGGTAACACCCGCTTCAAATCCAGCACCAACCGTGCGCCGCGCCAGACCACTCCGGGCAAGCCCGGCGAGGCTCGCGACCTCAAGCTGGAGCTGAAAGTGCTGGCGGACGTCGGTCTGCTGGGTCTGCCGAACGCCGGCAAGAGCACCTTCATTCGCGCGGTGTCCGCCGCCAAGCCGAAGGTCGCCGACTATCCCTTCACCACCCTGGTGCCGAACCTGGGCGTGGTCAGCGTTGGTCGCTTCAAGAGCTTCGTGGTCGCCGACATTCCCGGCCTGATCGAAGGTGCGGCCGAAGGCGCCGGTCTGGGTATCCGCTTCCTCAAGCACCTGGCGCGTACCCGTCTGCTGCTGCATATCGTCGACATGGCGCCGCTGGACGAGAGTGACCCGGCCGATGCCGCGGAAACCATCGTCAATGAGCTGGAGAAGTTCAGCCCGGCGCTGACCGAGCGTGACCGTTGGCTGGTGCTGAACAAGATGGACCAGATCCTCGAGCCCGAGGAGCAGGAGCGTCGCAAGCAGGACGTGGTTGCGCGTCTGGGCTGGGAAGGTCCGGTCTACGTGATCTCCGCCCTGGAGCGTGAAGGCACCGAGGCCCTGAGCCAGGACATCATGAAGTACCTCGACGAGCGCACCCTGCGCATCGAGGAAGAGCCGGCCTACGGCGAAGCCCTGGCGGCGCTGGATCAGCGCATCGAGGACGAGGCCCGTGCCCGTCTGCAGGCGCTGGACGATGCCCGTGCCTTGCGTCGTGCCGGCCTGAAGAATGCCGATGATCTGGATGACGATGATTTCGAGGATGACGAAGACGACGGCGATGGGCCGGAAATCTTCTACGTGCCTTGATCGGAGCGGCGCCCGCCGCCGGTCCGGATGAAACGTGTGAAGCCTGACTTCTAAGGTTGAGGGTATGCGTGAGAAGGTCACCGGCGCCAAGCGCTGGGTAGTCAAGATTGGCAGTGCGTTGCTGACCGCCGACGGTCGCGGTCTGGACCGCGACGCCATGGCGGTTTGGGTCGAGCAGATGGTCGCGCTGCATTGCGCGGGCGTCGAGCTGGTGCTGGTGTCTTCCGGTGCCGTGGCGGCGGGCATGAGTCGCCTGGGTTGGGTTTCCCGACCTAGCGACATGCACGAGCTGCAGGCTGCCGCCGCGGTGGGGCAGATGGGCCTGGTGCAGGCCTGGGAATCCAGCTTTGGCGTGCATAATCTGCAGACCGCCCAGGTGCTGCTGACCCACGACGACCTCTCGGACCGCAAGCGTTACCTGAACGCGCGCAATACCCTGCGTACGCTGGTCGATCTCGGCGTGATCCCGGTGATCAACGAGAACGACACCGTGGTCACCGACGAAATCCGCTTCGGCGACAACGATACCCTGGCGGCGCTGGTGGCCAATCTGGTCGAGGCTGACCTGCTGGTGATCCTGACCGACCGCGACGGCATGTTCGACGCCGACCCGCGCAACAATCCCGATGCGGAGCTGATCTTCGAAGCCCGTGCCGATGATCCTGCCCTGGATGCAGTAGCTGGCGGAACGGGCGGCGCGCTGGGTCGCGGCGGCATGCAGACTAAGCTGCGTGCAGCGCGTCTGGCGGCGCGCTCCGGTGCGCATACGGTGATCATCGGTGGGCGCATCGAGCGCGTGCTGGATCGCCTGCGTGTCGGTGAGCGATTGGGCACCCTGCTGACGCCCGAGCAGAGCCGCAAGGCTGCGCGCAAGCAGTGGCTGGCGGGGCATCTGCAGATGCGCGGCACGCTGGTGCTGGATGATGGTGCAGTCAAGGCTATTGCCCATGATCACAAGAGCCTGCTGCCGGTTGGTGTGAAAACCGTGCAGGGTAGCTTCCGTCGTGGCGAGATGGTGGTCTGTGTGGATCAGCAAGGGCGTGAGATTGCCCGTGGCCTGGCCAACTACAGCGCCCTTGAGGCGCAGAAGATCATCGGCCAGCCGACCGATGCCATCGAGAGCCTGCTCGGTTATGTGGATGGTCCGGAGCTGGTCCATCGCGACAACCTGGTGCTCGTCTGAGGGGAAATCCATGCGCAAGGGATTGATGGCGGCGCTGATGCTGCTGCCGATGCTGGCGAATGCCGAAGAGATCGGTGAAGTGTCCACGGTCTTCAAGTGGGTTGGTCCCAACGACAAGATCCTGGTGGAGGCTTTTGATGACCCCAAGGTCGAGGGTGTCAGCTGCTACCTGTCCCGCGCCAAGACTGGCGGCGTGAAGGGCGGGCTGGGGTTGGCGGAGGATCGCGCCGAGGCGTCGATCTCCTGTCGTCAGGTCGGCCCGATCCGTTTCGTCGGTGAGCTCAAGGATGGCGAGGAGGTGTTCAAGCAGCGCACCTCGCTGGTGTTCAAGAGCATGCAGGTGGTGCGTTTCTTCGACAAGAAGCGCAACGCGCTGGTTTATCTGGTCTACAGCGACCGGGTGATCGAGGGCAGCCCGCAGAATGCGGTGACGGCGATTCCGATCATGCCGTGGCCGACCAAGTAAGCGAGAAGGGCGGGTGACCGCCCTTTCTTTTTGCCTGCAAGAAGGCTTTGCCTGTGGATAACTTGTTTGAGAGGTGAATCGCAGGCAATAAAAAACCGGCCCTGAGGCCGGTTTTTCAAGAACGGAACGCTTACGCGGTGGCCAGGGCCTTCACGTGGGCGTTCAGACGGCTCTTGTGGCGAGCGGCCTTGTTCTTGTGGATGATGCCTTTGTCAGCCATACGGTCGATGACCGGTACAGCAGCAACCAGAGCGGCCTGGGCCTTCGGCAGGTCCTTGGCGTCGACTGCTTTGACTACGTTCTTGATGTAGGTACGAACCATGGAACGCAGGCTGGCGTTGTGGCTGCGACGCTTCTCAGCCTGTTTGGCGCGTTTTTTGGCGGAAGGTGTGTTGGCCACCGTCGAGCTCCTCGAGAAAAACTTGGGATGTTGCGAATAAATTAAGGCCGCGAATGATGCCGTTGCATCGGGGGGTTGTCAAGGACATTGACAGTCCCCGACGAGCGGCGCGACTGGCGCACGCTGTCCGGCAGATGGGGTGATTTATTCGCCCCGCGGCCCTACACTGCTGCGCTTCGCCTGGCGGATGAGCAGTCGCTCGGAGCCAGTGCCGCACCCGGCAGGGGCGGCCATTCTACCAGTTCTGGACGCTATGAACCTACTCAAGTCGCTGGCCGCGGTCAGCTCGATGACCATGATCTCGCGGGTGCTCGGCTTCGTGCGCGACACGATAGTTGCCCGCATGTTCGGCGCCGGCATGGCCACCGACGCCTTCTTCGTCGCCTTCAAGCTGCCCAATCTGCTGCGCCGCATCTTTGCCGAGGGCGCCTTCTCCCAGGCTTTCGTGCCGATCCTGGCGGAGTACAAGACCCAGCAGGGCGAAGAGGCGACGCGTACCTTCATTGCCTACGTGTCCGGCCTGCTGACGCTGATCCTGGCGCTGGTCACCGCACTGGGCATCCTCGCCGCGCCCTGGGTGATCTGGGTGACGGCCCCCGGCTTCGTCGACTCGCCGGAGAAGTTCGAGCTCACCAGCGCCCTGCTGCGGGTGACCTTTCCTTATATCCTGCTGATCTCGCTGGCGTCCCTGGCGGGGGCGATCCTCAATACCTGGAACCGCTTCTCGGTGCCGGCCTTCGTGCCGACCTTGCTGAACGTCAGCATGATCCTGTTCTCGCTGTTCCTCACGCCGTACTTCGACCCGCCGATCATGGCGCTGGGCTGGGCCGTGCTGGCCGGTGGCCTGGCACAACTGCTCTACCAACTGCCCCATCTGAAGAAGATTGGCATGCTGGTGCTGCCACGCATCAACCTGCGCGACTCCGGCGTGTGGCGCGTAATGAAGCAGATGGGCCCGGCGATCCTTGGCGTCTCGGTCAGCCAGATTTCGCTGATCATCAACACCATCTTCGCCTCCTTCCTGGTGGCCGGCTCGGTGTCCTGGATGTATTACGCCGATCGCCTGATGGAGCTGCCGTCCGGCGTGCTCGGCGTGGCGCTGGGCACCATCCTGCTGCCGTCGCTGGCCAAGACCTACGCCAGCGACGATCGTCACGAGTATTCGCGGTTGATGGACTGGGGCCTGCGCCTGTGCTTCCTGCTGGTGCTGCCGTGCTCCCTGGCCCTGGCGGTGATCGCCGAGCCGCTGACCGTTGCGCTGTTCCAGTACGGCAAGTTCAGCGCCCATGACGCCCTGATGACCCAGCGCGCGCTGATCGCCTACGCCGTCGGCCTGCTCGGGATCATCCTGGTGAAGGTGCTCGCGCCGGGCTTCTATGCGCGGCAGAACATCAAGACGCCGGTGAAGATCGCGCTGTTCACCCTGGTTTCCACCCAGTTGATGAACCTGGTGTTCATCGGTCCGCTCAAGCACGCGGGCCTGGCCCTGGCGATCAGCCTGGCGGCGTGCCTGAACGCCGGTCTGCTGTTCTGGCAGTTGCGCAAGCACCAGTTGTTCGATCCGCAGCCGGGCTGGGGCAAGTTCATCGCCAAATTGGTGGTATCTGTACTGGTGATGTGTGCCGTGCTGGTCGGCATGATGTACGTCATGCCGGCCTGGGACGAGGGCGGGATGCCGATTCGCCTGGTGCGCCTGGGTGCGTTGGTGGTGGCCGGGGTGATCGCCTATTTCGGTATGCTCGCGCTCCTGGGCTTCCGCCTGCGGGACTTCTCTCGCCGCGCAGTGCTGTAACCTTCGCCGGGCAAAGCATTGCATCCGTTTGCGGCGACGGCATTTTGCCTGTCGCGCGGCGACGGGTGTGGGTATAATCGACCACTTTCTGAGCAATACGCGCGCTATGCAGCTGCTTCGAGGCCTTCACAATCTGCGGCCCCTGTCCGGGGGCTGTGTCGCCACCATCGGTAACTTCGACGGCGTCCACCTTGGCCACCAGGCGATCCTGGGGCGTCTGCGCGAGCGTTCGCTGGAGCTGGGCGTGCCCAGTTGCGTGGTGATTTTCGAACCGCAGCCACGTGAATACTTCGCCCCGGATGCGGCGCCTGTGCGCCTGACCCGCCTGCGCGAGAAGCTCGAACTGTTGCGCCAGTACGGCGTCGATTTCGTCCTCTGCCTGGCTTTCAATCGCCGTCTGCGCGAGTTGTCGGCGGCCGAGTTCGTCCGCCAGGTGCTGGTGGAGGGCCTGCGGGTCCGCCATCTGGAAGTGGGCGATGATTTCCGCTTCGGCTGCGACCGTTCCGGCGACTTCGCCTTCCTGGTCAACGCCAGTGCGGAGCAGGGCTTTACCGTCGAAGCTGCGACCACCGTGGAAGTCGACGGCATGCGCGTGAGCAGCTCGCGCATCCGCAAGGACCTCGCCGACGGCGACCTGCACATGGCCGAGCGCCTGCTGGGTCGTCCATATCGCCTGAGCGGCCGTGTGCTGCATGGGCAGAAGCTGGGCCGCACACTGGGTTCGCCCACCGCGAACATCCAGCTCAAGCGCCGCAAGGCGCCGCTCAATGGGGTTTACCTGGTCAGCACGATGGTGGCTGGCCAGCGCTGCAACGGGGTTGCCAACATCGGCACCCGACCGTCTGTGAATGGCGACGGCCGGCCCCACCTGGAAGTGCATCTGCTGGATTTCGCTGGCGATCTTTACGGCCAGCATCTGGACATCACTTTCCACCAGAAGCTGCGTGATGAGCAGCGTTTTGCCTCGCTGGAGGCACTCAAGGCGGCCATCCTCGCCGACATCGCCGCCGCCCGGGCCTATTGGCTGGGCCAACCGCTTGATTGAAGATCCTGAACAGGCCCTGAGATGACCGATTACAAAGCCACTCTGAACCTTCCCGAAACCGACTTCCCGATGAAAGCCGGCCTGCCGCAGCGCGAGCCGCAGACCCTGAAACTCTGGAACGACATTGGCCTGTACCAGAAGCTGCGGAAGATTGGCGAAGGTCGCCCGAAATTCGTCCTGCACGATGGCCCGCCCTACGCCAACGGCAGCATCCATATCGGTCACGCAGTCAACAAGATCCTCAAGGACATCATCGTCCGCTCCAAGACCCTGGCCGGCTACGACGCCCCCTACGTGCCGGGCTGGGACTGCCACGGCCTGCCGATCGAGCACAAGGTCGAGACCACCCACGGCAAGAACCTGCCGGCGGACAAGACCCGCGAGCTGTGCCGTGAATACGCCGCCGAGCAGATCGAAGGGCAGAAGGCCGACTTCATTCGCCTGGGCGTGCTGGGCGAGTGGGACAACCCCTACAAGACCATGGCGTTCGCCAACGAAGCCGGCGAAATCCGTGCCCTGGCCGAGATGGTCAAGCAGGGCTTCGTGTTCAAGGGCCTGAAGCCGGTGAACTGGTGCTTCGACTGCGGTTCGGCCCTGGCCGAGGCGGAAGTGGAATACGCCGACAAGAAGTCCGACGCCATCGACGTCGCCTTCCCTGTGGAAGACGAAGGCAAACTGGCCGCCGCGTTCGGCCTGGACAGCCTGCCCAAGCCCACCGCCATCGTCATCTGGACCACCACCCCCTGGACCATCCCGGCCAACCAGGCACTGAACGTCCACCCCGAATTCACCTACGCGCTGGTCGATACCGGTGAGCGCCTGCTGGTGCTGGCCGAGGAACTGGTCGAGTCCTGCCTGCAACGCTACGGCCTGGAAGGCCAGGTCATCGCCACCGCACAAGGCGAAGCGCTGGACCTGATCCGCTTCCGTCATCCGTTCTACGAGCGTTTCTCGCCCGTCTACCTGGCCGAGTACGTCGAACTGGGCGCCGGCACCGGCGTGGTTCACTCCTCTCCGGCCTACGGCGAGGACGACTTCCGTACCTGCAAGCAGTACGGCATGGTCAACGACGACATCCTGAGCCCCGTGCAGAGCAACGGCGTGTACGTGGCCGACCTGCCGTTCTTCGGCGGCCAGTTCATCTGGAAGGCCAACCCGGCCATCGTCGCCAAGCTCGATGAAGTCGGTGCGCTGCTCAAGCACACCAGCATCAGCCACAGCTACATGCACTGCTGGCGCCACAAGACCCCGCTGATCTACCGTGCCACCGCGCAGTGGTTCGTCGGCATGGACAAGCAGCCGGAAGCCGGCGCCACCCTGCGTGAGCGCGCGCTGCAGGCCATCACCGAAACCGACTTCGTGCCCAACTGGGGCCAGGCGCGCCTGCACGGCATGATCGCCGGCCGTCCGGACTGGTGCATCTCGCGTCAGCGCAACTGGGGCGTGCCGATCCCGTTCTTCCTGCACAAGGCCACCGGCGAGCTGCACCCGCGCACCGTCGAGCTGATGGAAGCGGTCGCCCAGTGCGTCGAACAGTCAGGCATCGAGGCCTGGTTCAAGCTCGACGCCGCCGAACTGCTGGGCGATGAAGCCGCGCAGTACGACAAGATCAACGACACCCTGGACGTCTGGTTCGACTCCGGCACCACCCATTGGCACGTGCTGCGCGGCTCCCACGCCGAGCTGGGCCACGCCAGCGGTCCGGCCGCCGACCTCTACCTGGAAGGCTCCGACCAGCACCGCGGCTGGTTCCACTCCTCGCTGCTGACCGGCTGCGCCATCGACGGCCACGCGCCGTACCGCCAGCTGCTGACCCACGGCTTCACCGTGGACGAGTCCGGCCGCAAGATGTCCAAGTCCCTGGGCAACGTGATCGCCCCGCAGCAGGTCACCGACACCCTGGGTGCCGACATTCTGCGCCTGTGGGTTTCCGCCACCGACTACTCGGGCGAGATGGCGGTTTCCCAGACCATCCTGCAGCGCAGCGCCGATGCCTATCGCCGCATCCGCAACACCGCGCGCTTCCTGCTGTCCAACCTGTCCGGCTTCGACCCGGCCAAGGACCTGCTGCCCAACGACCAACTGCTGGCCCTGGACCGCTGGGCCATCGACCGGGCCCTGCTGCTGCAGCGCGAACTGGAAGAGGCCTACCGCGACTACCGCTTCTGGAACGTCTACTCCAAGGTGCACAACTTCTGCGTGCAGGAGCTGGGCGGCTTCTACCTGGACATCATCAAGGACCGCCAGTACACCACCCAGGAAAACAGCGTCGCCCGTCGTTCCTGCCAGACCGCGCTGTTCCACATCGCCGAAGCCCTGGTGCGCTGGATCGCCCCGATCCTGGCCTTCACCGCCGAGGAAATCTGGAGCTTCCTGCCGGGCGAGCGCGCCGAGTCGGTGATGCTGACCACCTGGTACGACGGCCTCTCCGAACTGCCGGCCGACGCCGAGCTGGACCGTGCCTACTGGGACGAAGTCATGGCCGCCAAGGCTGCCGTGAACAAGGAATTGGAGAACCAGCGCAGCGCCAAGACCATCGGCGGCAACCTGCAGGCCGAGATCACCCTCTACGCCGAGGACTCCCTGGCCAAGCGCCTGGAGAAGCTGGGCAACGAGCTGCGCTTCGTGCTGATCACCTCCGCCGCCACCGTCGCGCCGCTGGCCGATGCGCCGGCCGACGCGGTTGAAAGCGAACTGCCGGGCCTGAAGCTGAAGGTGATCAAGTCCGCCCATGCCAAGTGCGGCCGTTGCTGGCACTTCCGCGCTGACGTGGGCAGCCACACCGCGCACCCGGAGCTGTGCGGCCGTTGCGTCGAGAACATCGATGGCGCCGGCGAGGTTCGTCACTATGCCTGATCGTTTCGGCCGTCTGCCCTGGCTGTGGATCACCGTGCTGGTGTTCGTGCTGGACCAGGTCAGCAAGGCTTTCTTTCAGGCCGAGCTGACCATGTACCAGCAGATCGTGGTCATCCCCGACCTGTTCAGCTGGACCCTGGCCTATAACACCGGCGCGGCCTTCAGCTTCCTGGCCGATGGCTCGGGCTGGCAGCGCTGGCTGTTTGCCCTGATCGCCATCGTGGTGAGCGCCGTGCTGGTGGTCTGGCTTAAGCGCCTGAAGCGCGGCGAGACCTGGCTGGCCATCGCCCTGGCCCTGGTGCTGGGCGGTGCGCTGGGCAACCTGTACGACCGCATCGTGCTCGGTCACGTGGTCGATTTCATCCTGGTGCACTGGCAGAACCGCTGGTATTTCCCGGCGTTCAACCTGGCCGACAGCGCCATCACCGTCGGCGCCATCATGCTGGCGCTGGATATGTTCAAATCGAAGAAGTCCGGAGAAACCGCCCATGGCTGAGTCTTCTGAAACCATTCAGCGTATCGGTGCGGATACCCAGGTCACCCTGCATTTCGCCCTCAAGCTGGAAGACGGCAACGTCGTCGACAGCACTTTCGACAAGCAGCCGGCCACCTTCAAGGTCGGCGACGGCAACCTGCTGCCGGGCTTCGAGCAGGCACTGTTCGGTCTCAAGGCCGGCGACAAGCGCACCCTGACCATCGAGCCGGAGCTGGGCTTCGGCCAGCCGAACCCGGCGAACGTCCAGGTGATGCCGCGCGACCAGTTCCAGGACATGGAGCTGGCCGAGGGCCTGCTGGTGATCTTCAACGACGCTGCCAAGGCCGAACTGCCGGGCATCGTCAAAGCCTTCGATGACCAGCACGTCACCATCGACTTCAACCATCCGCTGGCCGGCAAAACGCTGGCCTTTGAAGTCGATATCATTGACGTGAAATCCGCCTGAAGGAGCAGGCGGTCCGTGTAAACGGGCCGCTGTGCACCCGGCGAAGAACTCCTGCCGGCCCCTAGTGGGCCGGCTTGCTTAGCACCCGAGGCCACCATGCAAATCAAACTCGCCAATCCCCGCGGCTTCTGCGCCGGCGTCGACCGGGCGATCGAGATCGTCAACCGCGCCCTCGACGTGTTCGGCCCGCCGATCTACGTGCGCCATGAAGTGGTGCACAACAAGTTCGTGGTGGAAAACCTGCGCAACCGCGGCGCCGTGTTCGTCGAGGAACTCGACCAGGTGCCGGACGACACCATCGTCATCTTCAGCGCCCACGGTGTCTCCCAGGCTGTGCGCAAGGAAGCCGAGAACCGTGGTCTGAAGGTCTTCGATGCGACCTGCCCGTTGGTGACCAAGGTGCATATGGAAGTCGTGCGCTACAGCCGCGACGGCCACGAATGCATCCTGATCGGCCACGAAGGCCATCCGGAAGTGGAGGGCACCATGGGGCAGTACGATGACTCCAACGGCGGCGCCATCTACCTGGTGGAAGACGAGAAGGATGTGGCCGCACTGGAGGTTCGCAACCCCGAGGCGCTGCACTTCGTGACCCAGACCACCCTGTCCATGGACGACACCTCCAAGGTGATCGACGCCCTGAGGGCGAAATTCCCGCACATCCAGGGCCCGCGCAAGAACGACATCTGCTACGCCACCCAGAACCGCCAGGACGCGGTGAAGGAATTGGCCGACCAATGCGACCTGGTGCTGGTGGTGGGCAGCCCGAACAGCTCCAACTCCAACCGCCTGCGCGAGCTGGCCGAGCGCATGGGCACCCCGGGCTACCTGATCGATGGCGCCGAGGACCTGAAGAAGGAATGGTTCGATGGCGTGCAGCGCATCGGCATCACCGCCGGCGCTTCGGCCCCGGAAGTCCTCGTGCGCGGTGTGATCCAGCAGTTGCGTGACTGGGGCGGGGAGCCCGAGGTTGAGCTGGATGGCCGGGAGGAGAACATTACTTTCTCGATGCCCAAGGAATTGCGGGTGAAGGCTGTGTGACATGAAAAGCCCGCCATACGGCGGGCTTTTTCTTTGGCTCAGCGCCAGCAATCCTCGGTGGTCTTGCCGCTGCCGGTTCTTCCTTTCTCACCCTGGGCGTTCAGGGTCAGATTGCCGCACTTGGTATCACCGAACTGTTGAACGGCGGTCAGCGTGTAGCCTCCGCCGCCTCCCGCCACTTGCAGCCGGTACTTGCCGGTCTCGGAGATTGTGTTGCTGCCGTCGGTGCGCATGCCCAGCTTGCTGATGTCGGCGGTGCTGGTCACGTAGCTGTTGTTCTGGGCGAAGTAGCGCTCCTGGCGCGCCGCGGCATCGTTCAATGCGGCCTGGCCTTCCGCCCGGTTTCCCCGTTTGACGTACTCCTCGTAGCTCGGATAGGCGATGGCGGCGAGGATGCCGATGACGACCACCACGATCATGACTTCAAGCAGGGTGAAGCCGGTCTGAACACGTTTCATCAAATACTCCGTTGAAGCTGGGTTGCGGCTCATTCCTGGTCCTCGACTCTGCGCCAGCTCTGTCGACCGAGGCTGGTCGGGTCCGGGTGGATGTTCACGCACTCCTGTCCGGTGCAGTACTGGTACGAGCTGTCCGAGTTCTGGGAGATGGTCCCGCCGCCTTCACCGTCCTGGCGGATCGCCGAGATGTTGCTGGTGCCGACGTCGCCTGTGGGCTGGTAATCGAAGGCGTGCTGGGGTGTTCTGCCTCCGGTGAAAGGGTTGAGCGCGTAAGTCCAGTTGGCGGCGCCGTCACCGCAGGGGTCGTCATTGGGCACCAGCGACTGGAAGAACAGGGTCCGCCCCAGTTGCGCCATGTTTTCCACAACCATTTCACCGTCAGTCCGGGTCAGGTTCAGGTACCAGCCGTTCTGCGCGGACTGACTGCCCGAGGCCTGCCAGCGCACGTTGTTGTCGCTGATCACACGCCCTTGCCGGGTTGTTCCATCGGCGGCAACAGTGGTTTGCGTAACAATGCTCTGCGCTTGCAAACTGCCGCGGGTGATGGCGGGGTTGCTGGCTTCCTCGCCCAGGGTCTGTTTGTCCCAGATGCCGTAGACGCTCTGGGCCATGCTCTTGTCGCCTTCCTTGTCGTCGGTGTCGAAGAACTTTCCCGTGCCGAAGATCACCAGGTAGCCCGTACCGGTCGGGTGGCGTACCAGGCTGGGGGCGGAGGTGATGGGCTGCCGGCTGCCGGTATCCGCCACGGCCTTGAACAGCGGTTTGCCTCCATAGGCCACTTCGAAGGCCGCGATGGCGTTCTCGCCGTCGTCCTCGGTGGTAAATGGGGTGGTGGTGCTCCGGCCGTTGCGTAGCAGGTCGAAGCGCCAGACGTTGCCTTGCAGGTCGCCCGCGTAGGCGTAGTCGGCCACGCCGTCGGCGTTGTAGTCGCCGAGCTTGGGGGTGGACAGGCCGTTGGCGACCCCGTCGGTACCTTCGACTTCCAGGCTCTTGAGCAAGGTGCCTTGCATCGCATCGACGATGAACAGGGCGGCCTTGCCGTTGGTGTTGCCGTCGCTTTCGTAGCCGTTGCCGAAGACCACGGCCCATTTACCGGTATGCAGGCGAGCGATGGTCGGTTGCGAGAAGCTGTAGCCCATCTTCACCGCCGCATCATTGGGAAGGCGGCTGTCGTCGAACTCCCACAGCAGTTTCTCCTGCCCGGGCGTGGTGATGTCCAGGGCGAAGATGGCCTTGCCACCGCCCTTCAGGGTGCCGACCAGGACCGTGCGCCATTCGCTGCCGTCGTACACATCGGCGACGACGGGAGTGCCTTCCACATAGAACTCGTGGCTGTAGTTGGCGCTGGTCAGCTTGTTCAGCTTGGCGAACACGGCGCTTGGGATGAACGCGAACTCCTCGGCACCGGTAAGGGCATTGAATCCATGCAGCATGCCGTCGTTGCCGCCCACGTAGACACGGGGCGAGCGGTCGGCAATGGCGGTCGCAAAGGTGGAGTAGGCGGTGTTTCCCTCCAGACGGTTGCTGAAGCTGACCAGGTAACGGGGGCCATTCACGACGGCGGGGCTGGAGGAGTAGAAGTCACCCAGGACACCGCTGCGCTGACGGAAGGTGGTGCCTTCGCCACTACGGTTGCCACGCAGGTATTCCAGGCGCTGCTGTCCCTGGGTGTCGGCGGCATTGGCGTTTGCCGGGTCCCGGCTAAGCAGGTTGGCCAGGCTGCCGGTGGTGCTGCTGGTGCCTGCATTTTCCCAGGCGAAGTCGACCAGCCCGCTGTTGGAATTTCCCGCTATCTTGATCGCCCGGCTCTGCCAACTGGGCACGCCCGCCTTGGCGCTCCAGATCTGGGTGGTTTCAAAAGCGTTGCTCTGGGCGTTCCAGGTTTTCTCGAAGCGCTTCACGTCCCCGGACCAGTGGTCGTCGCTGGCGTAGGAGGTTTGGTAGGAAACGGTCTTGACCGTGCCGTTGTCGTTCTCGTCCGTGCTGACCTGGCCGGAGTTGATGGCCGGGCGTGCGGCGGTGGACTTGCGGTCGGCGATGCGCGAAAGAATGTCGGAGAAGGCCTGTACCATGGCCTCCGGGCTGTCCACGCTGAAGAACTCGCCGCGCGAGTTGATCGCGGCGTGCCACAGGTCGTAGACGTTGTTGGCGGCGTTGTCGCCCGAGGCGGCAGCCGGTGGCCAGGTTGCCGTACCGGCGGCCAGGGCGGCATAGCCGGCCCCCTTGTGGGTGGCGCCATCCCAGGGAATGTTCGTGCGATTTAGCGCTTCGGACAGTCCCAGGCCCATGATGAAGTTGGACATGTGTTGCCAGGTCGCCGGGTCATTGCGGGCATCCCAGTAATCGGTCGTGGTGTTGTTGCTCTTGAAGGGCGTGTAGGCCGGCACCTTGTTGGCCAGGTTGGTATTGAGGTCCGTGGACCAGTAGTGCATGGCGAGGTCAGCCAGGGTGTTGGACGTGGCGTCGTAGTAAGGGGCGCCCTGACTGTATGCCCGGCCGTCCGGCAGGTTGAAGGTGCCGGCGTCGTGGCGGAAGTCGCTTGGCGCGCTGGCCGATTCGTTCCACAGACCGTCCGTCATCATGATCTGGTAGCTGGCACGGCAGGCATAGGTATTTTGCGAGGTGTTGCCGGTGCCGCCGGGCGTCTTCTGCCAGGGTGTGGCCGTCTTGAGGAATTCGCCCGCGCGCTTCATTGCCGCTGGCAGGTATGTGCTCTGGTCGAAGTTGATGTTCTGCAGCCAGGCATACAGTTGCCCCTTGTGCGCTGGCGTATAGGCCTGGAAGGTGTTGTCCCGGCAGTTGCTGTCGGTTCCGTCGAAGCTGACGCAGCGACCCAGGCCTTGCCAGCTCAGGCGCACCGCAGGAGACAGGTCGTAGAAGGCCAGCGCCGCGGCCGAGATCGTCGCCAGAGCGCGGTTTCGGTAGAACGAATACCAGTTCGCGAAGTTCTGCTGCTCGGCAGACGTTACGAACCTCAGGCTGTAGCAGTCGTCGTTAGCGGTGGTGCAACCGGCATTAGTGGAGTTGTAGGTGTAGTAGTAGGCCGGAACTCCTTTTTGAGCGAGGCTGGCCGACAGCGTATTGCCGTTCACGCTGCAATCCGTGGCAATGGCGCTGGTGGAGCCTGGTACGGTGGCGGAAGCGGTGCAACTGACTGTCGTGGTGCATCTTCTCCCGCAAGTCTGGGTAGAGGTGCGCTTGAAGGTGAAATCGATGCCGCCTGGTGTGGTCACAGTCGTGGTGCCATCGACGGTCGCGGTGACGGATGCCTGGAAGTCAGCTGCCGGGTTTTCCGCCAGTCGGTTACTGGTGCTGCTGTAGCCGTAGCTCGTGGCTTGCCCACTTTCGAGCACGTAAGTCCAGGTGACCTTGTAGTCGTTGGACATATTGATGGTGCCGCGTGCGCTGTTGTAGCCGTTGACCTTCGCCGAGGTAAAGCTGGTGCTCAGCGGGACTTCATTGCCCGAGGTGTCGAACACGATCGGGGCGCGATAAGTCACAGCGGGGTTATAGGCGAGCGGGTTGAAGGCGCTGGACTTGGCGCGCCGGGTGGCGCTGTAGCTGTTCTTGTTGTCCGGGGCGAAGGCCCAGCGCATGCTGCCGGAGTCGTCGAGTGTCAGCAGCATGTTGGGGGCGACACCCACGGTCAGGCTCAGAGGGCTCTGGGAGACGGCGGCAAAGGAGTTGGCGGCGCAGAGCAGGGTGACGCCGAACACTGCGCAGGAGAGCGTCTTGATGCAGGGGTGAAGACGAGAACGGTGCATGATGTCAGCCATTAATTATTAAGGCCAAGATAGATATTGGCGTGTGTCGACTGGAGATAGAGGGCGTCCCCTGCCTTGCCATTGTTGAGGTAGAAGTAGGTGCCCTGGCCTTCCGCGGCCATGCCGTATTCCGCGTTGACCGCCGTGTTTCCGGTTTCGACCGCCAGGATGCTGTTCCAGGAGGCCGGGTACTGGGTATTGGCTTGGGTCGTGGTCCCTGGGTCGGTGCCGCGATAGGGCATCCAGAGCAGGCCGCCCTGGGATTCGGACTTGAGGAAGTCGTCGGTAGCTTCCTGGGGCTGATCGACGAAGGTGAGCAGGTGGGCGTCGTTGATCGCCAGCAGGCACGGCTTGTTCAGGCCATTGGCTTTCAAAGTGTTCGACTTGCTGCAGTTGTCGGCGCTGGCTTCCAGCTTCTCGACGAGGTAGCCCGGACCATAGAAGCGGAACTCGGCCTCGCGCAGGGCCGCATCGGCAACATTCTGCAGTTTCGTGTCATGGGCACGATGGGCAGTGAGGCGTGTTTCCATGGTCACGCCGCGCATGCTTCCGATGGCCAGCAAGGTGAGCAGCAGCATCATGACGAGCGCGACGAGCAGTACCGCACCGCGCTGGGAGTTGCGGGTAGGGGCTGTCATGGCATGAAGTTCCTGATGGTCTGGGTGCTGCTGGCAACCTGATAGAGGCTTTTATTGTCCGCTTTCTGGATGCGGCTCTTGGTAGCGTCCGCTGCGGTAGCCAGCCAGTCGCTGAGCACTTTCGAATCGTCGCTGTCGCGCTGCCTATCGCGGCTCGCGAGCAGCAAGGCGTAGCGCACGCTTCGAATGGCGCCGCTGTCCGGCGACCAGTCGGCTTGCGGGATATAGGACGACACCTTCTTCTCCATGACGTCGTTGCTGCCGACTCCGAAGTCCAGGCGCAGATCGGCGATACCGGTGAGCAGTTCACCATACTGGGGAGTGGCGGTGTTCAGGCTCTTGCACAGTAGGCGGCCTTGCTGAAGTGCGCCCTCGCTCGGTTCGTACTTGAATGCCAGAAGGGTCAGGTCGCCTTCGGAAGCGGGCGCCGACGGAAAGGCCTTGTCGTATTCGACGCCACTAGCCTCGCCCTGGCAGTCCAGCTCCTCGCTGGCTTGCGGTTGGTAGCGAATACAGAAACCGGTGCCTTCGCTGGCGGCGAGCCCGGTGATGGCGTGCCCGGCTTTGAAAGCCTGGCATCCACCCCCGGCGGCGCGGGCGGGAAAAACTGTTTCGAGCAGCGTGGAAGGATTGCGGCGGTAGCCTGCCTTGCCCAGGTAATGATTGATCGTCAGCGTGGCGAAACGACCGTTTTCCAGGTTGCCCGCCTGGTTCTGCTGGAAGGCGTAGCTGCGCCGGTTGTCGAGATAGATCTGGGTGATGCCGAGGATCAGGAAGCTGCTGATTGCGAGCGCGATCATCAGCTCGACTATCGACAGGCCGAGTTGGCGCTTGGTGCTGGTCATGGCTCTACTCGAACGGTGTAGGTGCAAACGGTGGCGTCGGTTTCTGCGGCGTCCAGGCAGGTGCCCTCCCGTACCTGCCAGGCGAGGCGGATTTCGATCATCGAGCCGGCATTCGCGTTGCACTGTCCGGGGGAGGGACTGCGGCAGATGTACATGTCGCTGGCGAAGAGGTCCGCGCCGCCGGGCAGTGCTGTCTTGACCTTGTCGGCCCAGCAATCGCGCTGCTCCTGCGCCGTTTTCGCGATACGGGTCGGGCTGGACACGCAGTTCTGGCGGCCGGAGAAGTCTTTCCCCTCAGCCTTGTAGAACAGAGAGGCGGTCTTCATTGCACTGTTCATGGGAGTCTTCGGTGGCGTGTTGCTGAAAAGCTCCTGGGGGTTGGCGCGAATGATCTCGATCAGGTCGTTGGTCAGTTCGACGGCGGCGTTACGCTGTACGGAATCCTGGGTGTACTGGATGCTGCGCCCTTGCAGCGCCACCATGCCGAGTACGCCGACGGTGGTCAGGAGCAGCGCCACGAGCACCTCGATCAGGCTGAAGCCTTTGCTGGTCGTCATGGCGTTCCTCACAGGGTGCAACTGTCCAGGGGCGTCTCGCTGGCATCCTTCGTCCCCTGACGGAACAGCTTGATGGCGCCGCTTGCCTGGACCTCCAGATAAAGCCCCGTGGCGGTGTCGTCGTTGTGGCAGACCGTGAAGGTGGTTGCCGTTGCCGTACCGTTGCTCCTGAACTTGATCTCGTCGGCGCTGGCCCGGACCTGGGCGAGCTCGGGATTGCTCTTGAGCTGGCGCAGCGCATCGCCGTCGCCGCGCTTGACGCTCCAGACGTCATCGCTGCCGGAGGCGGTGATGGTGGTCTTCTGGCTCACGGCTTCGCCTCGGGCATAGAGCAGGAGGGACTTCAACTCATCTGCCTGGGTTTGCAGACGATTGCGTTCGATGGTCGA
The DNA here is from genome assembly GCF_047902425.1 of Pseudomonas macauensis. Classification (NCBI taxonomy): domain Bacteria; kingdom Pseudomonadati; phylum Pseudomonadota; class Gammaproteobacteria; order Pseudomonadales; family Pseudomonadaceae; genus Pseudomonas; species Pseudomonas macauensis. Next base: position 956,921 of record NZ_CP138377.1, read on the forward strand.
GGTGAAGCTGGGGACGGCCAGCGTGGCGAAAATCGCCAGCAGGGTCACCACGATCATCAGTTCGACCAGCGTAAATCCGGCCGATCCCTTGGGGCGCGACATGGCGCATTCCTCGCGTTTTAAGTCGCGGCAATGCTGCCGTCTGTCGTAGGAAAAGTCCTATCTAGACGGATGACCGTTCGCGATAGCGCGATGTTCGGTCATGCGATTTGCTCATATGTGACAGGTGTCGCGATGCGAGTGTGACGCATGTCAGTGGGGGCAAAGTGGGTCCGCCTCGCTGGATTCCCGACGAATTCTTCCGGCCCTGTTGATCACGATCCGGGCTGCAGATTGTGTACTGGCGCAGAGCACGAAGTGCCCGGAATGGAATGCCCCGTTGGGCTGGGCGCTGTAGCCGCCAGGTGTGTAGTGGACGTAGCGGCGGGAGGTGCTGTCGGGGATAACGGTGATGGGCGAAATGGCCGTGTGAGTCGCCAGCAGTTGCTCGGAGGGTTCACGAATACCGTTGTTGTTGCGGTCGACGAACAGCGTCCAGCCTTGTTCCCAGTTTCCATCCAAGGCCGCGATGCTAACCGGTTGCCCGCTCAGCACGGCCGTCGTGCGTGCCTGATTCAGTGCGCTCTGCAGCTCCTGCGTGGCGACCTGCAGCCGATGCTCCTCCAGGAGTCGGCCGAATCCTGGCGCCGCGAGGGAGAGGGCAATGGCCAGGACTGCCAGGGTCACCAGCAGTTCGATGAGGCTGAAACCGTTGCGTTTGAACATGTCCCGTCCCTGGTTCGTGGGTCTGTCAGGGAGTATTGGGGCTGCCTGTTTTGTGGCGTCTGAAACCGTTGTAGGGCGCTTCCGGGGTGGTTGTAGTTGTCGCCCGTCACCCGGTCGCTCCCGTTGCCCGGTATAGTGCTCGACTGCCGATTTCCCTTTGGTTTTCCGTAAGTGATGTGGGGGCGTTGTATGCCGGATGTGATCGTGGTGGGCGGCGGGGTCGTCGGGCTGTTGTCGGCCTGGACCCTGGGGCAGGCCGGGGCCGAGGTATTGCTGCTGGAACGCGGCGAGACCGGGCGTGAGGCTTCCTGGGCCGGCGGCGGGATCGTTTCGCCGCTCTATCCTTGGCGCTACAGCCGGGCCGTGGCCAATCTGGCGCACTGGTCGCAGGACTTCTATCCAGGCCTCGGCCAGCGGCTGCTGGCGGACACCGGGGTGGACCCGGAAGTGCACGTGACCGGCCTGTACTGGCTCGATCTGGACGACCAGGATGAAGCGCTGGCCTGGGCCCGTGCCCAGGGGCGTCCGCTGTCGGAGGTGAGCATTTCCGCCGTGCACGATGCCGTACCCGTGCTGGGGACGGGGTTCAGCCGGGCTGTGTACATGTCCGGCGTTGCCAATGTGCGCAACCCACGCCTGGCCAGGTCGCTGCGCGAAGCGCTGGTGCGCATGCCGAACGTTTCCGTGCGCGAGCAGGTCGAGGTGACCGGCTTCCTTCAAGCCGGAGAGCGGGTACAGGGTGTGCGTACCGCACAGGGCGATTTCACTGCGGATTCGGTCGTGCTGGCAGCGGGCGCCTGGAGCGGTCAGTTACTGGCGAAGCTGGGGCTGGAGCTGCCGGTGGAGCCAGTGAAAGGGCAGATGATCCTGTACCGCTGCGCGCCCGACTTCCTCTCCAGCATGGTGCTGGCCAAAGGGCGTTATGCGATTCCCCGGCGCGACGGCCACATCCTGGTGGGCAGCACCTTGGAGCACGCGGGTTTCGACAAGACGCCGTCCGCTGAAGCGCTGGCCAGTCTGCGTGCATCGGCGGAAGAGTTGATCCCCGCGTTGGCGGAGCAGGAGCCGGTCAAGCACTGGGCGGGCTTGCGTCCGGGGTCGCCGCAGGGCGTTCCGTTCATTGGCGAGGTGTCGGGCCATCGCGGCCTGTGGCTGAACACCGGGCATTACCGCAACGGTCTGGTGCTGGCGCCGGCGTCCTGCCAGTTGCTGGCGGACCTGATGCAGCAGCGCCCGCCGATCATCGAGGCGGCGCCCTACGCGCCGGAAGGGCGCCTGGTAGCGACGCCCATCGTCTGAGTCCAGTGGGGATCAGTCGATCCCCAGCTTCTTCAACCGATAACGCATCGAGCGGAAGGTGAGCCCGAGTCGCTGTGCTGCCGCGGTGCGGTTCCAGCGGGTCTCTTCGAGGGCCTGCATGATCAGCTTGCGCTCGATCTCCTCCAGGTAGTCCTCGAGGTTGTCGATCTGCGCGAGACTGGCCTGCCCGCCATTGTCGCCACCGGTGCTGGTTTCGGCCAGGCGCAGGTCCTGCGGCTGGATCACATCGTTCTCGCACAGGGTGTAGGCGCGCTCGAGCATGTTCTCCAGCTCGCGCACGTTGCCGGGGAAGCGGTAGCTCTTGAGCTTCTCCAAGGCGTCCGGGCTGACTGTCGCCACGGGCAGCCCGGCATCGCCGGCCAGGCGCTGGAGTACGCGTTCGGTGAGCAGCGGAATGTCCTCGCGGCGCTCGCGCAACGGCGGGACGCGCAGTTCGATGACGTTCAGGCGGTAGTAGAGGTCCTGGCGGAAACGGCCGGCGGCGACTTCCGCCGCGAGGTCCTTGTGGGTTGCACAGAGGACGCGCACGTCCACTGAGTTTTCCTGTTGGCCGCCGACGGCGCGCACGGCCTTCTCCTGGATCGCCCGCAGCAGTTTGACCTGCATGGGCAGGGGCAGGTCGGCAACCTCGTCGAGGAACAGGGTGCCGCCGTTGGCGGCCTGGAACAGCCCCTGCTTGTCCTCCACGGCGCCGGTGAAGCTACCTTTCTTGTGGCCGAAGAATTCGCTTTCCATCAGCTCCGAAGGAATCGCGCCGCAGTTCACCGGGACGAAGGCGATATTGGCGCGCGGGCCCTGTTCATGGATCAGTCGGGCGACCAGTTCCTTGCCGCTGCCGGATTCGCCGCTGATGTAGACCGGTGCCTGGCTGCGCGCCAGCTTGGCGATCTGGTTGCGCATCTGCCGCATAGGGGGCGAGTCGCCCAGCAGTCGGTTGTCCACCGGTGCCTCTTCGGCATCGGGGAAGCGCAGGCGCAGCGCCGTGCTGACCAGCTCGCGCAGGCGTCCCAGGTCGACCGGCTTGGTGAGGAAGTCAAAGGCGCCGGCCTTGAGTGCCTGCACGGCGGTGTCCAGGCTGCCGAAGGCGGTGATCATCGCCACCGGGGTTTGCGGATGGCGCTGCTGGATGTACTGCACCAGATCCAGCCCGGTGCCGTCGGGCAGGCGCATGTCGGTGAGGCAGAAGTCGAACGGCTCGCGGGCCAGGAATTCGCGCGCTTCCTTGACGTTACGGGCGCTGCGGGTATCCAGCTTCATGCGGCCGAGGGTGATCTCCAGCAGCTCGCGGATATCGGGTTCGTCATCGACGATCAGGGCTTTTTGACGACTCATGCTCATTGCGTGTTCTTAGCTTTGTTTGCGTGGATGGGCGAAGGTGAGGCGGAAGCAACTGCCACCCTCGTCACGCGTTTTATAGTCCAGGCGCGCCTGGTTGCTTTCACAGAGCTCCCGGGAGATGTACAGCCCAAGACCTGTGCCCTTGCTTTCGGTGGTGAAGAACGGCTCGAACAGCCTCCCCCGCTGCTCCGCAGCAATGCCCTGGCCATCGTCGAGGACTTCCAGGATCGGCAGGTCGGTTTCGCTGTCGCGGAACAGGCGCAACCACACCTGGCCAGTGCCGTTTTTCTTGGCGCTGTACCGTAACCCATTCTGGACCAGATTGGTCAGCACCTGCGTCAGCTGATGCGGGTCCATGCGCGTCTGCACAGCGCCGGGCCCGGTTTCGACATGCAGCTGCTGGTTTTCGCGCAGCCCCTCACGCTGTTCGTCGACGAAACGTTGCAGCCAGTATTTCAGGTCGAGCGCTTGGGGTTCCGCCTGGCGTCGGCGGGAAAGCTGTAGCACGTTCTCGATCACCAGGTTCATCCGCCGCGACTGGTCCTGGATGATCTGTGTCAGTCGTCGATCCGGCGGATCGAGCTCTTCGGACTCCAGCAGCAATTGCGCGGCGTGGCTGATGGCGCCCAGGGGGTTGCGGATCTCATGGGCGATGCCGGCGGTCAGGCGGCCGAGCGAGGCGAGCTTGAGCTGCTGAGCCTGCTGGGCGATCTGCGAGATGTCCTCGAGGAACATCAGGGTGTGCTGTTCATTGCCGCGGTGCAGGGGGATGAAGGCAGGCTGCACGCTGGGCGCGGTGTCGTGTGGTTGCAGGCTGGGGGGCCGCAGGGCGGGGTTCTGCTGCCACAGCCGCAGGCTGTTGAGCAGCGCCGGGCTGTGCTCGGCCAGCGGCTGCCCTGTCAGTTCCTGTCCGCCGAGCAGTGTGGTGGCGCTCTGGTTGGCCAGCAGCACGCGCTGCTGATCGTCCAGCACAAGGATGCCGGTACGCATGCGCTGGAGGATCAGGGCGTTGAGTTCTTCGAGGTTGGCTACCGTGGCGGCCCGTTGTTCCGCGAGGTTTTCGATGACCTGTTGGCGGCGCGCCAGCGCCTGGATCAGCAGCGCCGAGGCGAAGCACAGGGCGCCCAGCCCGCCGGCCTGTACATAGTGGTTGAAGGCGATCTCCTGGGTAAGGCTGATGTAGAAGGTCAGGTAGATCAGCCCGATGGACGCCAATGCGGCGATCAAAAGGCCTATCCGGCCGCGCAGCAGGATGTTGGCGATGGCGACGGCGATCACCATCAGCGTGCCGATACCGCTGGGGACGCCGCCGGCGGTGTAGAACAGCCCGCTGAGCATCAGCACGTCGAGTGCCGCCAGGATGAACAGCGGCATCAGATGCCGGGGCGCCGGCATCAGGACGGCGATCAGGATGTTCACCACCAGGTAGGTCCAGCAGCCGATGTGGAACAGTTCGGTGTGGGCGAGCTTGAGGACTTCGCCGTCAAGGTTGCTGGAAATCAGCAGTACCAGGACCAGACCGATGGTCAGGCGGTACAGGTGATACAGGCGCAGGACGCGCCGTCCCTGCCCGGTGAGCGAAATGCCTTCAGTGGCCACGGTCTGCACGGTCCTGCTCGAGATGAGCGCGGCTGCAGTACCAGTTGCTCTCGTCCTGCAGGGCATTGCTGCGTGGGACGTGCACTCCGCACTGTGCGCAGCGCACCATGGGCACCGTTTGCTCCTCGCGGGGCTCCGGTGTGCTGGGGCGGGCGGGGCGGGTGGCCTTACGCCACAGCCACCAGCCGAGCGCGAACAGTAGGATCCAGAACAGCAGGCGGGTCATGGCGTTCCCTTATTCCATAGAGAGCCGCAGTGTATCCAAGGCGTGGGTTCGCGCACAGAGACGTGGTCCGCGCCGGCGGACGATCGCCCACGAAAAAGGGAGGCCGAAGCCTCCCTTGATCAGCGCATCTTCGCTATTCAGTCGAAGATGCCGAAGGTCATGTAGCTGAACCAGGAGCGGTCGTTGCTGCCGCTGTTGCCTTCGGATTCGTGCTCTTCTTCCTGCACGTCCGACTGGTTCTCCGGCTTGAGCTCCGCCGGGATCTGCTGCTCGGCGTCTTCGTACTGCTTGATCACGTCCTTGCTCGCCTGGGTTTCCATGTGCGGCGGGGCGTCGTTGGTCTCGATCAGGCCCAGGGTCGCCTTGGCCAGCCAGGAACGGTTGTCGGCCTCGTCCTCGCGCGGGACGAACTGGCCGTCCTTCAGGCTCGGGTTGTCCGGGTAGTTCAGCTTCAGGGTCTGCAGGCTGGAATCGGCCAGGTCGTTCATGCCCAGGCGCTGGTAGGCTTCGACCATGATCGCCAGGCCATCGCCGACGGCCGGGGTTTCCTGGAAGTTTTCCACCACGTAGCGGCCACGGTTGGCGGCGGCGACATAGGCCTGGCGCTTGAGGTAGTAGTGGCCGACGTGCACTTCATAGGCGGCCAGCAGGTTGCGCAGGTAGATCATGCGCGCCTTGGCGTCCGGGGCGTAGCGGCTGTTCGGGAAGCGGCTGACCAGTTGCGCGAAGTCGTTGAAGGAATCACGGGCGGCACCCGGATCGCGCTTGGTCATGTCCAGCGGCAGGAAGCGCGCCAGCAGGCCACGGTCCTGATCGAAGGAGGCCAGGCCCTTGAGGTAATAGGCGTAGTCGACGTTGGGGTGTTGCGGGTGTAGGCGGATGAAGCGCTCGGCGGCGGAACGCGCGGCCTCGGGCTCCATGTTCTTGTAGTTGGCGTAGATCAGCTCCAACTGAGCCTGTTCCGCATAGCGACCGAACGGGTAGCGGGACTCCAGCGCCTTCAGCTTGGCCACGGCGTTGGTGTAGCTCTTGTTGTTCAGATCGTCCTGGGCCTGCTGGTACAGCTGGCTTTCGCTCAGGTTCTCATCCACCTTCTCGCCCTTGGAGGAGCAGGCGGTGACGAAGGCGAGGATGGCGATCAGCAGCAGGTGTTTCACTTGCATGGCGGCTTGCGTCCCTGGACGGTCGGCTGTCGCGGCCGCAACCGTCTGTTATGATTGGCGCCCCAGGGGGATACCCCTGGGACAAAGGCCCCGTATTTAACCACAGCGCGCAGCCGAACCAAAAGGCCGCGCGCCCTTCGTGTCCCGCCATGTCCGATATCATCCAACTCGCGGCAGAAGTGCCGTTCGACCTCGGTGGTCAGCGTCTCGACCAGGTCGCCGCCCAGCTCTTCTCCGATCACTCCCGCTCGCGCCTGGCCAGCTGGATCAAGGACGGCCGCCTAAAGGTGGATGGCGCCGTGCTGCGTCCGCGTGACACCGTTCACGCCGGCTCGCGCCTGGAACTGCAGGTGGAGCTGGAAGCCCAGGGCGAGTGGAAAGCCCAGGACATCGAGCTGGACATCGTCTATGAAGACGACCACATCCTGGTCATCGACAAGCCGACCGGCCTGGTGGTTCACCCCGCCGCCGGCCATCAGGACGGCACTCTGCTCAACGCGCTGCTGCACCACGTGCCGCACCTGGCCAACGTGCCGCGCGCCGGCATCGTGCATCGCCTGGACAAGGACACCACCGGTCTGATGGTGGTGGCCAAGACCCTCGAAGCCCACACCAACCTGGTCGCGCAGTTGCAGGCCCGTACCGTCAGTCGGATCTACGAAGCCATCGTCACCGGCGTGATCGTCTCCGGCGGCACCGTCGATGCGCCGATCGGCCGCCATGGCGTGCAGCGACAGAAGATGGCCGTGGTGGACGCCGGCAAGGTCGCCGTCAGCCATTACCGCGTGCTGGACCGCTTCCGCGCCCATACCCACGTGCGAGTGAAGCTGGAAACCGGCCGTACCCACCAGATCCGCGTCCATATGACGCATATCGGCCACCCGCTAGTAGGCGACCCCACCTACGGCGGGCGTTTCCGCATTCCGCCGGGAGCGAGCCCGACCCTGATCGAATCCCTGCGCGACTTCCCGCGCCAGGCCCTGCATGCGCGCTTCCTGGAGCTGGACCACCCGGCGACTAACGTGCGGATGAAGTGGGAGTCGCCGCTGCCGGATGACTTCACCTGGCTGCTGAGCCTGCTGCGGCAGGATAACGAGTCCTTCGTATGAACCCCTGGCTGACGCCCGACTGGCGGGCCCCGGTGAATGTTCGCGCCTGCGTGACCACCCGGGCCGGCGGCGTCAGCGCGGAGCCCTTCGACAGCTTCAACCTGGGGGACCATGTCGGCGACGAGCCGGCGGCCGTTGCGGAAAACCGTCGGCGCCTGACTGCTGAGCTGGGTTGCCAGCCGGCGTGGTTGAGCCAGGTGCATGGCATCGATGTGGTCGAAGCCGATCCGTCCGTTGTTGCCACCGCGGACGCCAGCTGGAGCGAGACCCCCGGTGTGGCCTGCACCATCATGACCGCCGATTGCCTGCCAGCGCTGTTCTGCGACCGCGCCGGCACCCGCGTTGCCGCTGCCCATGCCGGCTGGCGCGGGCTGGCCGGCGGCGTTCTGGAAGCTACGGTCGACGCCCTGGGCGTTGCGCCGGGCGAACTGCTGGTCTGGCTCGGCCCGTCCATCGGTCCACAGGCTTTTGAGGTCGGCGCGGAAGTGCGCGACGCCTTCCTCAAGGATCACGCTGAAGCCGAACGCGCCTTCCTGCCCAGCGCCAATGCCGGCAAGTACATGGCCGACATCTACGAGCTGGCGCGCATCCGTCTCGCCGCCAAGGGCGTGACGGCGGTCTACGGCGGCGGTCTGTGCACCTTCACCGATACCGAGCGCTTCTATTCCTACCGCCGCAGTTCCCGTACCGGTCGCCTGGCCAGCCTGATCTGGCTCGCCTGACTGGCTTGTTGTAGGAGCGAGCTTGCTCGCGAAGCGCTTGATGCCGTGGTGTCAGGCGAAGTTCGTGAGCAAGTTCGCTGCTACAGGTTCCGCCCCGCAAGTGGCTCGCAGGTCCGCTCATACGGTTCTTTCGAAAGCACGAACTGACGGGTGTCATGGCCAAATGGCTTGAACCGACCAAAATCGTCCTTATCTATCTGGCATCCCGGCGGGCTTTGTCGTGACCAGGAGCACTCATCGCTCCGGCCCGCTATAGAAAGGAAGGACGACCCTCATGCGAATAGACCGTTTGACCAGCAAGCTGCAGCTTGCACTCTCCGATGCCCAGTCCCTGGCCGTTGGACATGACCACCCGGCCATCGAGCCGGTGCACCTGATTTCCGCCTTGCTGGAACAGCAGGGCGGTTCGATCAAGCCCCTGCTGATGCAGGTCGGCTTCGATATCCCAGCCCTGCGCAGCGCCCTCAATAAGGAAATGGACTCGCTGCCGAAGATCCAGAGTCCCACCGGCGATGTGAACCTGTCGCAGGACCTGGCGCGCCTGCTCAACCAGGCTGACCGCCTGGCCCAGCAGAAGGGCGACCAGTTCATCTCCAGCGAACTGGTGCTGCTTGCCGCTATGGACGACAGCACCAAGCTCGGCAAGCTGCTGGGTAGCCAGGGCGTGTCCAAGAAAGCCCTGGAAAACGCCGTGGCCAACCTGCGCGGCGGCGAGGCGGTCAACGACCCGAACGCCGAGGAGTCGCGCCAGGCGCTGGACAAGTACACCGTCGACATGACCAAGCGCGCCGAGGACGGCAAGCTCGACCCGGTGATCGGCCGTGACGACGAAATCCGCCGGACCATCCAGGTCCTGCAGCGCCGCACCAAGAACAACCCCGTTCTGATCGGCGAGCCCGGCGTGGGCAAGACCGCCATCGTCGAGGGTCTGGCCCAGCGCATCGTCAACGGCGAAGTGCCCGATGGCCTGAAGGACAAGCGCCTGCTGGCGCTGGACATGGGCGCGCTGATTGCCGGCGCCAAGTTCCGCGGCGAGTTCGAGGAGCGCCTGAAGGCGGTTCTGAACGAACTGTCCAAGCAGGAAGGCCGGATCATCCTGTTCATCGACGAACTGCACACCATGGTCGGCGCCGGCAAGGCCGAGGGCGCCATGGACGCTGGCAACATGCTCAAGCCAGCCCTGGCCCGTGGTGAGCTGCACTGCGTGGGCGCCACCACTCTGGACGAATACCGCCAGTACATCGAGAAGGACGCCGCCCTGGAGCGCCGCTTCCAGAAGGTGCTGGTGGACGAGCCGAGCGAGGAAGACACCATCGCCATCCTGCGTGGCCTGAAAGAGCGCTACGAGGTACACCATGGCGTGACCATCACCGACGGCGCGATCATCGCCGCGGCCAAGCTCAGCCATCGCTATATCACCGACCGCCAGCTGCCGGACAAGGCCATCGACCTGATCGACGAGGCCGCCAGCCGCATCCGCATGGAGATCGACTCCAAGCCGGAGGAGCTCGATCGTCTGGATCGCCGGCTGATCCAGCTGAAGATCGAGCGCGAGGCGCTGAAGAAGGAAGACGACGAGGCCACCAAGAAGCGCCTCGCCAAGCTGGAAGAAGACATCGCCAAGCTCGAGCGCGAGTACGCCGACCTCGAGGAAATCTGGAAGTCGGAGAAAGCCGAGGTCCAGGGTTCCGCGCAGATCCAGCAGAAGATCGAGCAGGCCAAGCAGGAAATGGAAGCGGCCCGGCGCAAGGGCGACCTGGAAACCATGGCGCGCATCCAGTACCAGACCATTCCGGACCTGGAGCGCAGCCTGCAGATGGTCGACCAGCACGGCAAGACCGAGAACCAGCTGCTGCGCAACAAGGTGACCGACGAGGAAATCGCCGAGGTCGTGTCCAAGTGGACCGGCATCCCGGTGTCCAAGATGCTCGAAGGCGAGCGCGAGAAGCTGCTGCGCATGGAAGACGAGCTGCACAAGCGCGTCATTGGCCAGAACGAGGCCGTGGTGGCCGTGGCCAACGCGGTGCGTCGTTCCCGTGCCGGTCTCGCCGACCCGAATCGTCCGAGTGGCTCCTTCCTCTTCCTCGGCCCGACCGGGGTGGGCAAGACCGAGCTGTGCAAGGCCCTGGCCGAATTCCTCTTCGACACCGAGGAGGCGCTGGTGCGCATCGACATGTCCGAGTTCATGGAGAAGCACTCCGTGGCCCGTCTGATCGGAGCGCCTCCGGGCTATGTCGGCTATGAAGAGGGTGGCTACCTGACCGAGGCGGTGCGCCGCAAGCCGTACTCCGTGGTGCTGATGGACGAGGTGGAGAAGGCTCACCCGGATGTCTTCAACGTGCTCCTGCAGGTCCTGGAAGACGGCCGTCTGACCGACAGCCATGGCCGTACCGTGGACTTCCGCAACACCGTGATCGTGATGACCTCCAACCTCGGTTCGGCGCAGATCCAGGAACTGGTCGGCGACCGCGAAGCCCAGCGTGCGGCGGTGATGGATGCGGTGAATGCGCACTTCCGTCCGGAGTTCATCAACCGGATCGACGAGGTGGTGGTCTTCGAACCCTTGGCCCGCGAGCAGATCGCCGGCATCGCCCAGATCCAGATGGGTCGCCTGCGCAAGCGCCTGGCCGAGCGCGAACTGAGCCTGGAGCTGAGCAGCGAGGCGATGGACAAGCTGATCGCCGTCGGTTTCGATCCGGTCTACGGCGCACGCCCGCTCAAGCGTGCGATCCAGCGCTGGATCGAGAACCCGCTGGCGCAACTGATCCTGGCCGGCAAGTTCCTGCCGGGCGCGAAGATCCACGCCAAGGTGGAGAACGACGAGATCGTCTTCTCCTGATCCACTGCACAAGAAAAAGCCCCGCACTGCGGGGCTTTTTCTTGTCAGGACCTGCACGGGCGAACTTGCTCGCGAACCTTTCAGCGCCGGCTCAGCGGTCCTCGCGCGACTCCGCCAGCAGGCTGAGCAGGCGCTCCAATATCAGGGCCTGATCCTCGGCGAGGTCGATGATATGGAAGCCCGCCCAGCCCAACTGGCCGTCGGAGCCCCCGCGGCTCCACAGGCAGTCGGCGCCCAGCTGGATCTCCCCGATGCCATCCAGCGGCGGCCGTGGGATCAGGCGGCAGTCCCAGACCGAGTCGACGTTCGGCACGTCCACGCCGCAGAGCATGAAGCCCTCGCTGGAGAGGTCGGCGAGGCGTCCGAGGCTGCGCCCGGAGTGGCGGTCGAAGACCTCTACGGTCAGCCCGGTCTGGTGCCGATGGTGCTGGCGACGTTCACTCATCGAGTGTTCCTCGGTTCTGTCCCGGGGAGCGCCCGGTGATACGTTGCAGGACCCGATAGGCCATATTCAGCGCGCGATCCATCAGGGGAGTGACATGGTCCGTGGGGGCCAGGCGAACTTTGCCTGCGTCCATGTCCCGTGCCAGCTGTACCAAGGGTTTGACTGCGACGCGTTGGCCGGTGTGATCGACGAACATGTAGTTGCGGGTAGTCGGGCTGAACCACGACAGCTTGAGTCGACGAGCCGGTGTGACATCGTTGAATTCGAACCAGGTACCGAACTCCACCTGCGCCAATTCCTTGAGCAGTCCACGTGCACGCTCTGACAGGGGCTCGCCGGTATTGCGGTCGAGGCTCTGGCCTTCCGCGCCGAGCATGACCCCCAGCGGGCTTTCGGGCAGTTCCTGCCTGAACTGGGCCGCGACCTGCGGCTGCTGCGCCTGGATCGCGTGCTGGCAGGCGACCAGATCCTGCAGCAGGCGGCGGATGCCATCCTCATGGTAGCCGCCGAGCAGCTCCAAACCCTTTTGCAGCTCGTCCAGCAGGCCCAGCCGCAGCGCCTGCAGGTGCTCGCGTCCCGCCTCGTCCAGCGGGGTGACGCTCCAGGCCAGTTGCTCGCCCACTTCGCAGGCGCGCTTCCACTCGTCGCTGTGTTCGCCGGCACGCAGTGAAATGAAGGTCAGCGCATCGCACCAGCTCTGTTCCAGGAAGTTGCGTACCAGCGGCGGCAGGTCGCGGCCGCCGGTGATTGCGGCAATGGCTTCCAGCGCCTGCTCGCGGGCGGCCAGCAGGCGATCGCGGCCGCGTGCCGCTTCCATGGCGCGGCGTTCGCGCAGCTCCACCTTCTGTCGCAGGTTGGCGACAAACTCATTGAACTCGCCGAGCAGCGCATCGAACAGGTCGAGGTCGCCGACGAAGTCCTGGATCACCCGCTCCACCACCCAGTGCATCTTAGCCAGCAGGCTGCGCTCCTCATCCTCGCCGCCATAGATCACGCCGGCCTGGGCCATGGCATTGAGCAGCTTGCGCGCCGGGTGGTGGTGCTGGGTGAACAGTTGCTTGTCCTGCAGGGCGACCTTCAGATACGGCGTGTGCAGGTGGGAGAGGGTGGTCTTGCAGCTGTCGGGCAGGTTTTCGTCGTCGAGGATGAAGTCGAAGACCATCCCCACCAGATCGATGACGTCGGCTTCCTGATCGGTCAGGCGGGTATTGCCGGGTTGTTCTGCACCGGCCTCCAGCTCGCGCTGCAGATCGGCCTTCAGGGCGTCCACCGGCTGTGGCTGGCGCAGGCGCTGAGCCATTTCCTGGGCCGACTCGCGCTGCAGGCGGTTCAGCGCTTCGAGCAACTCGCTGGCGCTGTAGGTGGTGGTGGCTGCTTCGGCGGAGGGGCCGAAGCTGACGATGCTGTGGCTGTTGCCGAACAGCGTGGCCTTGGCGCCGCGCCGGCGGAACTCGGCCAGCAGGACCGCCAATCCACCGAACAGCGCGTTACGATCGGCTGGCGGGAGGTCCGGCAGGTCAGCGACGTCGTAATGGTGGGGCTGCAAGGGCGGTGCCGGTGCAGTGTCGGGCGCAGCGCTGCTCGGCTCGGGCGGGGCAGGGCGCGGCGCCGGGGGTGGGGGCTTATCGGGCACCCGGTACCTGAGGTTCGGCAGGATGCCGGCGTCGATCAGGCGCTGGTTCAACTGATCGTAGAGCGGCGCCAGGTGCTGCATCACCTGCTGATCGAACAGTACATAAAGGATGGTTTTGACGCGCAGGGGAAAGGCGGCCTGTGCCAGCGTTTCGCCATAGGCCCGGGCGATGGCCTGGGGGCCGAAGGGATTGCGGTCCTCGCCGATCCTGCTGCCGTTGTTCAGCAATGCCAGGCGCTGGCCGAGCGTGAACAGCGACTGGACGCACTGCGCCTTCACCTGATTCACCATATTGATGATGAGCAGGGTCTCTTCGTATTCGTCGTGTTCGATCAGCGTCAGCCGATCCGCATCCAACTGGTCATAAGGGTCGTCGGCAGGCAGCGTGCCTTCGAGGAAGTCGTTCAGGCCCTGGGCGATGCGTTGGTGATAGAAGCGCTCCAGGGCCGGCCGCTCCTTGCGAACCTGGCGCATGGCGTCGAAGAACAGCGCCTGTACCTGATTGTTCTCGGCCTTCTCGGCGCATTCGAACAGTGTGTCGTCGATTTGGGAAAAGACATTACCGAGCAGCTCGGCCAGGCGGTTCATCGCCATTTGCCGACAGGCTTGCATCAGCTCGCCGAACCGCGGCTGGATGACGCGACTGGCGATCGATGAGGGCGGAGGGGTGTCCTTGGTGCTCATGCTCTTCCTGTCCGTGATCGGCCCGTTACACCCGTGGAGATCACATCGGTTATTCATGCAGATATAGCAATCCGCCTGCTCCCATGCAAAGAAGAGAAAAACTTTTTGGATCAGAGTGTTGACAGCCGTTTCGATATACGTAAAATGGCGCGCCTCTGATACGGGAATCCGGTGAAGCCGGAAGAAAGTAGAAGAGATTGGAAGGCTCGTCGTTCCGCGATAGCTCAGTCGGTAGAGCAAATGACTGTTAATCATTGGGTCCCTGGTTCGAGTCCAGGTCGCGGAGCCAACTTCCAAGCGGGGTATAGCGCAGTCCGGTAGCGCGCCTGCTTTGGGAGCAGGATGTCGGGAGTTCGAATCTCTCTACCCCGACCAAATATGGGTCGTTAGCTCAGTCGGTAGAGCAGTTGGCTTTTAACCAATTGGTCGTAGGTTCGAATCCTACACGACCCACCATATTCAAGGCGCCTGTATCGTCAGGCGCTGGAAGCGGAATCAACAGCCGCTTCACCAAGAAAGCCCACCTCATAGGTGGGCTTTCTTGTTTGCGCTGTCCAGCGATCCTCTTTCGCCATCCTGCCAGTGCCTGTGTGGACACTCGGCTGTCCAAGGCCTCTGTCCGACATCATCGCGAGCCCGCCGTCCCATCTCGTATGGTGTGATTTCGCAAGCACCTGATAACGATAATCAGAAAATCAGCCCGCCTTGTCGGAGTGTTCCGATCTTCTCGCTGGTGGCGGAAACTTAAGCTTTTCACCTCGAAATGTGTCCCTCCCGAGGTGGGTTTAAATGGCAGTGGAAACTATCGGTCTTGTCGCCGTCTCTGAGAATGCAGCCAGGAAGGTTGCAGTCAAGGCCGGTGGAAAGATCAAGGCACATGAAGGTACCAAGTACCTTCTCCAGGTAGAAAACAACGATATCGCTCCCGAGAACGTCACCGTCAAGCGCGAAGGTGATGACCTGCAGATCACCTTCGAGGGCAGCGAAAAACCTGATCTGACCATCCAGAACTTCTTCGCTGACGGCATGGATGGCCAGCTCTACGGGGTTGCCGAAGATCGTCAGTTGTATGCGTATGTGCGTACCGATGGCGAAGGCTTCGACGGTCACCTGCTGGTGGCCGATGGTGAGTCCGCCCCCATTAGCCTGGGCGGCGACTCCCTGGCGGACGGCAGCCCTTACCTGGCGTCCACCTTCGAGGAGGCGGCGGGCTTCGTCATGTGGCCCTGGCTGCTTGGCCTGGCTGGCGTAGGCGCCGCTGCCGCAGCCATCATCCATCACAACAACGATGACGGTCATCACCACACCGCGACCAGTCCTGCGCCGAGCAATTCCGTCGCTACCGACGGTGTCGGCCCGATCCAGGGCCAGCTGTCCAACGGCGATGTCACTGACGATGCGCATCCGGCCCTCTCCGGCAATGGCGTACCGGGGGCAATCATCCACATCATCGACAATGGCCAGGAAATCGCTTCCACCACCGTGTCGCCGGATGGCGTCTGGTCCTATACCGCAGAACTGGCCGACGGCCTGCACAACATCGATGTCACCCAGGAGCTCCCCGGCGAGAAGCCCAGCGCCCCGCTCAAGGTGATCGATCTCGTCGTTGACACTGTCGCTCCTGCCGCTCCAGAGGCCTGGCTTGCTCCTGCCTCGGGCAGCGATGTCAAGGGCGACGACGTCACCAGCAACCAGACACCGACGATCGATGGCAAGGCCGAGCCGGGTGTCGACGTGGCCGTTACCTTCTCGACGGGTGAGGTGATCCATGCCAAGGCCGACGAGAATGGCGACTGGTCATTGGCCCCGACCCAGGTGCTGCCCGCGGGCAACAACGAAATCTCCCTCATTGCCACCGATCCGGCGGGCAACCAGAGCGAGACGACCCTTCTTCCCATCACTATCGAAACCCCGGCCTCGACCACGCCGAAGGGCGGTGATGTGACCAGCGACGTCGCCCCCAACGACAGCGCCCCGGTGATCGCCGTTAGCGACGCCGCGCCGGGCGACATCATCCACCAGATCGGTGGCGGGACCGGGCAGGACAGCACCCCGGTCGCCAGTGCAGTAGCAGAGGGCTACGGCAGCAACGCCAGCCTGCTGGATACAGGCTCGATGAGCACCCCGGTCGGGGCCTACGTCATCCAGTCGTTCTCCTATGAGTCGACCGGCAACACTGCCGGCCGTATCGAGGTCACTGGTGATCAGGTCTCCTCGTACGTCACCAGCAATCCTGCCTCGGTCACGCCGGCGGCGGGTGGCGATGCCCTCTCGATGCCCACAGAGCCCCCTGCATACGCTGCCCACGACTCGACTCACATCTTCGCTGGTTCTGGCCTCGATACGCTGGAACTGGCTGGCGCCAACCAGGGCCCGGATCTGCGGGGGCTATCCGCAGACAACGGTCAGGTCAGGATCGAGAAGCCCGACTTTGCCGGCGACAAAGCACTCACCGTCTCCCTCAACGACGTGCTGAGTCAGGGGGAGAGCGACCTGTT
Source organism: Pseudomonas macauensis (assembly GCF_047902425.1). Classification (NCBI taxonomy): domain Bacteria; kingdom Pseudomonadati; phylum Pseudomonadota; class Gammaproteobacteria; order Pseudomonadales; family Pseudomonadaceae; genus Pseudomonas; species Pseudomonas macauensis. The sequence continues at coordinate 973,262 of NZ_CP138377.1, forward strand.
CCAGAAGGGTAGCGAGTCCAAGGTAACGGTGGACGGCGATGCCCTGAATGGCCACCCCGACCACGGCTCGGCTACCTGGCAGGACACAGGCACCACCACGCTCGGCAGTTCGATCTTCCAAGGCCACAGCCAGCTGGACGCCGAGGCCCTGATCAAGCAGGCCGTCGCCAGCAGCATCGTCTAACGCCCCTGTCCCGAATCCCTGCGCTTCGTCCCTGTCGGCGGAGCCAGCCAGAGAGTTTTGAACATGAAATCGACTATGACCGGAATTGGTGTGCCGAAGCACAGACGCCAACTGTCCGCGACCCTGGCGACCCTGGCGGTGATCGCTGGTTTCCACTCCCCCCTGAGCCTGGCGTTCGAGCCCAACCCGAAGATCTACGGCGAGATTTACCAGAAAGTGGGCTCCGTCGTACCCCAGCAGGCCCAGATCGTGATGTTCCGTGGCAAGGATGGCGGCAAGGACGCAGCCCACGTCTACATCGACGGCCAATTGCATAGCGCCTTGATGCCGGGCGGCTACACCGTGTTCTGCACCCCGGCGGGTGAGCACTCGCTGGAGTCCTACATCGGCGATGCGCCGGGGTATACCGGCAAGCGCAACCCGCAGAGTTACGCCAGGCTCGACGGTGGGCAGACCTATGTCCTCGAAGCGCCTGTCGGTCCTAACCAGAGCACCCCCATCGTGCATACCGGCAAGGATGCCGAGCAGAGCCTCGAAGGCCTGCACCGCCAGATCCAGTTGGTCAGCCGCGCCAGTTCCGTGGTGCCCTGCAAGACCGAGACGCAGAGCAAACTGAGCCTGCGCAGCGACATGCTGTTCCAATTCGCCAAGGGCGGCTACGACGACCTGACCCCGGAAGGCCATGACGTCCTGCGTGAGGTGGTAGAGCAGATTCAGCAACTGCGCGATAGCATCAAAGGTATCGATGTGGTGGGGCACGCCGACCCGATCGGCAGCTCGCAGACCAACGTGAAACTGTCGCGTCAGCGCGCCGAAACCATCCGCCGCGTGCTGCTGGAGCAGGGCCTTGCCAGCAATCTGGTTGAGGTTTCCGCCCGTGGCAGCGACGAACCGGTGGTGCAGTGCGATAGCGGTTCGCGCAAGGAACTCATCGCCTGTAACGCGCCGAACCGCCGCGTGGAGCTGGTCATCCAGGGGGTTGCCGGCAAGTAGCAGCCTCTAGCTGTCCTGCTCTGCTTCCCATCGGGGCGCGTATCGCTGCGCGGCCCTGATGGGGTGTTTCTTTCAGCTCTCTGTTTCTCTGCGGGCCGTGCAATACGACTAAGCAGGTGAGGGAAAGGTACGTCAGCCCAATCAGGGTTTTCCGATGCCGCCGGAAACGGCGCATTTCTACCATGCGCACAGCTTTTCCCTTTACTCGTGAAGGTGTGCCCATGAGTCCTTCCCTGACGCCCGACGCAGCAGTCGATCTGGGCGTTGCCTCCGAAAGTGACAGCCTGCTGGCCGCCGTGCGCTGGTTCTGTGCGCACTTCAAGCGGCCGACGAGTCTTGCGTCTCTGCATGCCGGTCTGCCGCGCGACCAACGCCTGAAACCGAGCCTGGTGGTGCGCATGCTCGAGCAGGCCGGCATCGGCGCCGGCTGGGTGAAGCGTCGCCCCGCAGAGCTGTCGTCCTATCTTTTTCCGCTGATGCTGCTGTTCCGCAATGGCGAGGCGCGCATCCTGGTGGCCCGCCGCGGTGAGCAGTTCGAGCTGATCGTTCCCGAAGCCGGTGGTAGCACCATCACCCTCAGTGCCGAGACGCTGCAGGAACACTACCTGGGCTATGCGCTGCTGGTACGGCCCAAGCCGGCAGCGGATGCGCGCACCGAGATTCCGCGCGGGGAGGGCAAGGGCCACTGGCTGTTTTCCACCCTCTGGAACTATCGCCGCTACTACTACAGCAGTGCGCTGGCGACGGTGCTGATCAACATCCTGGCGCTGGCCAGCACTTTCTTCATCATGAACGTCTATGACCGGGTCGTGCCCAACCAGGCGTACGTCACCCTGTGGTCTCTGGCCGCCGGTGTGGTTCTGGCGATCGGGTTCGAGTTCACCTCTCGCCAGGTGCGTGCTTACCTGATCGATACCGCCGGCAAGAAGGCCGACCTGATCCTGGGGACGAAGCTATTCCGCCAGTTGCTGGAAGCACGGCTGGAGTACAAGCCGCCGTCAGCGGGTTCCTTCGCTAACCAGTTCCGTGAGTTCGAGTCGGTGCGTGATTTCATCACGTCGGCATCGCTCGCCACCCTGGCGGACCTGCCGTTCTGCCTGCTGTTCGTCTTCGTACTGTTCGTGATCGGCGGGCCGCTGGCGCTGGTGCCGCTGGGCTCGATGATCGTCCTGCTCGGGGTGTGCGCCTACCTCCAGCTGCCGCTGTCGCGCTTCATGAAAGAGAACCTGCGGGAGGCCTCGCAGAAGCACGGTCTGCTGATTGAGGCGATCGAAGGTGTCGAGACCCTCAAGGCGGCCCATGCCGAAGGCAGCATGCTGCGGCGCTGGGAAGACTTCAGCGCGCAATTGGCCGCTTCGACGATCAAGTCCAAGTCCCTGTCGAACATGGCTGCCAACGCAGTCTCGCTGATCACCCAGATGACCACGGTGATCCTTGTCCTGTGGGGCGTCTACCGCATCGGCGACGGTGACATGACCCTGGGCGTGCTGGTCGGCATGGTGCTGCTCAGTGGCCGGGCGCTTGCCCCGCTGGCCAGCGCGGTGGGTCTGGCCGTGCGTTACCAGCAGGCGAAGACCGCGCTGAACTCCCTGAACCAGCTGATGGAAATCCCCACCGTACGTGACAACAACCGCCGCTACCTGGAGGCGCCGAAGAACGCGACGCTGTCGCTGCGCAAGCTGAAGTTCTCCTACCCGGCCCCGCCGATGCAGCCACGACCCACGGTGCTGAACAACATCGACCTGAGCATCCGGCACGGCGAGCGCGTCGCCATCGTCGGCAACATCGGCAGCGGCAAGTCGACCCTGCTGCGCGTCATGGCTCGCCTGTACCAGCCGGTGGAAGGCCAACTGCTGATCAACGGCATCGATGCCGAGCAGATCGACCCGGCGGACTGGAATTCCACGGTGGGGTTCGTTGGCCAGGACGCGCGGCTGTTCTTCGGTTCGCTGCGCGACAACCTGCTGATTGGCAATCCATCGGCGAGCAGCGAGGAAATCCTCCATGTGGTGCGCCTGACTGGACTGGACGCCGTGGTGGCCAGCCATCCCCTGGGCTTCGACCGCCCGGTGGGCGAGATGGGCCAGGCGCTCTCCGGCGGACAGCGGCAACTGGTCGCCCTGGCGCGCGCCCTGTTGCTGCGCCCGCAGGTGCTGCTGTTGGACGAGCCCACCAGTGGCATGGACATGCAGACCGAACGCCTGTTCCTGCAACGCCTGGAGGCGGCCACCCAGGGCTGCACCGTGGTGGTGGTGACGCACCGCTTCTCGGTGCTGGTGCAGGTCGACCGCCTGATCGTCATGAACGCCGGCCAGATCGTTGCCGACGGCCCGAAGGATGAAGTGCTGCGCGCCCTGCAGGCCAACAACAGCACTGCGCCGGACAAGGCTCCGGCCGCGACCTGGTGAGCGGATCATGACGAATAGCCAAAACAGATCGGCAGCGGTGCCGGTTGTCGCGCAGTCCGAGAAGGCCGTGGCGACGATGGACGTCACGCCTTACGCAAAGGAAGTCGCACGGCTGCGCGACAACGATATTGCTTATGTCTCGGACTTGCAGGCTGCACTGATCGAGCAGAAGACCACGGCGAGCACCGTGGTGCTGCTGCTGATCGCGTCGGTGTTCAGCGGGCTCATCCTGTGGGCGTACTTCGCCCGGGTGGAGGAGATCACCCGTGGCGAGGGCAAGGTGATCCCCTCCAGCCGCGAGCAGGTCATCCAGAGCCTGGAGGGCGGCATTCTCGAGCAGATGAATGTCCGCGAGGGCGATGTGGTGGAGGCCGGGCAGGTCCTGCTGAAGATCGACCCGACCCGGGCCAGCGCAAGCTACCGCGAGGCGCAGTCCAAGGCGCTGGCGCTCAAGGGCCAGTTGGCGCGCCTGCGCTCGGAGGCCTACGGCCAACCCCTGGTGTTCCCGCCGGATGTGATGGCCGTGCCTTCGATCGTGGAGGCGGAGACACAAGCCTACAACGCCCGCAAGCATGCGTTGGACGATGGCATTGCCGGTTTGCAGAAGAGCCTGTCTCTGGCCCAGGGCGAGTTGACTGTCTCGGAGCGGCTGTCCAGGCAGGGCCTGATCTCGGACGTGGAGATCCTGCGCATGCGCCGCCAGGCCAACGAGTTCAACCTGCAGATCAGCGAGCGTCGCAACAAGTACCGCTCCGAGGCAAACGCCGAACTGACCCGGGTTGAGAGCGAGCTCGCCCAGTCCGTGGAAAACGCGGCAGGGCGTGAGGACGTGATGAAACGCACCACGCTCACGGCGCCGCTCAAGGGCATCGTGAAGAACGTCCGCGTCACCACCATCGGCGGTGTGATCCAGCAGGGCCAGGACATCATGGAGATCGTTCCGCTGGAGGATCGCCTGCTGGTGGAGGCCAAGATCCGTCCGGCCGACGTGGCTTTCCTGCGCCCCGGCCTGCCCGCCACGGTGAAGATTTCCGCCTACGACTTCGCGATTTACGGCGGCCTCACCGGCAAGGTCGAGCTCATCAGCCCCGACACCATCAAGGACGACGAGATGGCCCGTCAGGGCCGTCCGGATACCTCCTTCTACCGGGTGCTGATCCGCACCGACGAAGCCGAGCTGAGCAAAGGCGACAAGCGCTTCCCGATCATCCCCGGCATGACCGCGACCGCGGAAATCCGGACCGGAGAAAAAACCATCCTGGATTACCTACTCAAGCCCGCGCTGAAGGCGCGTGAGGCCTTCCGCGAGAGATGATGAAAATGAAACGCCCTGAACAGACCTCGAAGAACCCTCGTACTCGATCCCGGTTCGGCCGCTCGGCGCTCGCCGCCACGCTGGCTTCACTGGCATCCATCGCGGGGGCCGATGCGGCATCGTCGGATGACTACAGCGGAGCGCTGAGCTTCTACTCCACGCCCAAGGAGCGAGCTGCGGTGGAGTCCGATGCCTCTCAGGCGATGCCCGTCGCAGCACCGGCAGCCCCGGAGTCGGCTCCGCTCGCAAAGACTGCCGCCGCCGAGCCAGCAGCCATCGCTGATACCGAGACAACACCGGCCAAGGCCCCTGAAGCACGTCCGACCGCCCCGAAGCTCGCACTGGACCTGAGCCTGCCGGTGGGCATCGGTACCGGCACCCTGTATGGCAACGGGGGAACGGCGTCGGCCTCGGATATGGGCCAGGCGGAAGCCTCGCTCGCCTATCTCCGCGAGATGGTAAATACCGCGCTGCGCATCAGCCCGGAGATGAAGCAGGCCGACGCCAACTGGCTGGCCGCCAAGGGCGATGTGGATGAGGCCAAGGGCGAGCGCTGGCCGCAGGTGCAGATCAGCGCCAGCTCGAAGACGCTGCAGTCCAGCAGGAGCGACTACGGCAACGATGGCAGCACGACGGTGCAGATGGTGACGCCGGTCTATGACTTCGGGGCGATCCGCCACACCATCGACAGCCGCAGCAATACCGCGAATGCCCAGGAAGAGGCGAAGGGCCAGGCGCAGGTGACGGTTGCCTACAACACCGCCTCGGCGGTGGTAGAGCTGGCCCATCAGCAGGATGCGCTGGAGATCAGCGATCGTTATGTGGCGCGCATGCGTGAACTGGTGGACATGCTGTCGAAGATTGCCGTCGTGGATCCCGGCCGCGGCAGCGAGGTGGTGCAGGCACGTTCACGTCTGCTGCAGGCGGAAACCGCCCGCGACATGGTGCAGTCCAAGCTGCAGGAAACCAGAATGACCTTGGCCAAGCTGGTGGGCGAGGAGGTGACCGTGCCGGCGGGTGTGAAGTGGGATTGGTCGCCAATGCCGTTGGACCAGGCGCTGGAGCTGCTGCCGGAGCAGCCCGTGTTGCGACAGGCGCGTTGGGAAAAGGAGGCGGCGCTGGCCAATGCCGAGTCGGTGAAGTCGTCGCGCATGCCCAAGCTGAACTGGGTGGTAGGGCGCAGCACCGGCAACAGCATGCTCGACAACAACGAGCCCTGGTCGACCGGCCTTGCCGTGGAGTGGCAGGCGTTCTCCGGTGGTTCGGCGTCGGCGGCGCAGCGCGCGGCCTATGCACGGGCGAGCGCGGCCGAGGAGAAGATGGAGGTGACCCGTCGCGAGTCGGAGTACCGCATCCGCAATCTGGTCGAGCAGCGTGACCTGTCGGCGGCGCGCGCTGATGACTACAAGGCGCTGCTGACGGAGTCCGACCGGGTGCGCAAGATGTTCTATGACCAGTGGTATCACCTGGGCAAGCGCACATTGCTGGATGTACTGATTGCTGAGAACGAGTACTACACGCACCAGATCGCCGCGTCCGATACCTACTACAGCGCCAAGGCTGCCGACCTGCGCATCCGCGCGGAAACCAGTGGCCTGATGGCCTGGCTGGCGCCGGGCAATGTGCCGTCTAGCCACTGATCGCGGGCGGTTCATGTAAGGACCGTCCCGCCCGGTTCACCCACTTTTTCCTGGCATGCCCGCTTCGGTGGTCGTGGAAGTTCAACTCGTTCCTGCTGTGCGGGACGGGCATGCCGAGGAGCGGATCGCCGGGTACGATCGTCACAACTTGAAGCAGTTTGTCCCTTGCAAATGTCGCTGTGCGTCGATGTGTCGCAGGGTGTGCGCAGTGCTTCGACGACTTTCGCGAAGGTTCTTGATCGCCATCATGGCAAGGTCTTTGCCAAGTGTTTCACAAGCCGGGTTCGCTTTCCTCGCAATGGCTTTGAAAGCCGCGTTTTTCATGGATCTGACACAATTTCGTGGCACCCGCGGACCGGCCTTTGGCAGGCAGGTAATACCCTTTCCCAGCTTGCGTGAATTGCTCATTTTCTGAGCGATTCAGGCCGCCACTGTTTCCCGCGTTGAGAAAATATCTTGTTAAAAATGAAAGGCCGAGGCCTTGAAAGGCATTTCTGAAATGCTTTGTAATACCCGCCGTCCATTTCCTACCCCCAAATCGCTGAGTCGCACTGACGCAGATCATGGCCAGTGTTCACCCTTCGGTGCAGCGGCATAACAACAGGGGGCTGCCATCGGTGGGCTCCTGTCATAAGACGAGTCGGGCAATCCGCTCGTGCATCCGGTGTGCGACGCGCGCGTTCTAACGAGCCGCCAGTCCAGACACCACACGCTGAATACTCACGGAACGAATCAGCTGACGAAATCGGTTTCGCATCGCGAAGACCGGGCGATCTCCCTTTGCCTGGAATCCTTGCGGCCGCGTTCGTGAATCCATGACAGCCCTGGCAGGCGGCTTGGAAAAGTCGCGGGTAACGGGTCCTCGTGCAGTGCGTGGCGAAGGCTCATGGGCGGTGAAGCGATTTTCATCCACTAAGGCCGCAAGATGAAAAAAGAGCAGTACACAGGAATTTTGAAGAGACTTGCGTGGCTGCCGATGCTGATGCTCGGTGGTTGCAACATGGCGCTGTTCGACCCGAAAGGGCAGGTCGGCGCCGACGAGAAGTCCCTGATCATCACGGCAACCCTGCTGATGCTGATCGTGGTGGTGCCGGTCATCCTGATGACCTTCGCGTTCGCCTGGAAATACCGGGCTTCGAACACCAAGGCCACCTACATGCCGGACTGGTCCCACTCGACCAAGATCGAGCTGGTGGTGTGGCTGGTTCCCTGCCTGATCATCGCCGTGCTTGGCTGGATCACCTGGGAGAGCACCCACAAGCTGGACCCCTACCGTCCGCTGGACTCCGAGGTCAAGCCGGTGACCATCCAGGCCATCTCGCTGGACTGGAAGTGGCTGTTCATCTACCCGGAACAGGGTATCGCCACCGTCAACGAAATCGCCTTCCCGAAAGACACCCCGGTGAACTTCCAGATCACCTCGGATTCGGTGATGAACTCCTTCTTCATCCCGCAGCTGGGTAGCCAGATCTACTCCATGGCCGGGATGATGACCAAGCTGCACCTGATCGCCAACGAAGAAGGCGTGTTCGACGGCATCTCCGCGAACTACAGCGGCGGCGGCTTCTCGGGTATGAAGTTCAAGGCCATCTCCACCTCCGAGCAGGGCTTCCAGGAATGGGTCGCAAAGGTCAAGTCCTCGCAGCAGACCCTGAACCTGGATCAGTACCCGGAACTGGTGAAGCCGACCGAGAACGTCCCCGCGACCTACTTCTCCACCGTCAGCCCCGAGCTGTTCTCCAGCGTGCTGAACAAGTGGGAACACGCCGGCCACGAGATGGCCAAGGCCCACAAGCTCAAAGAAGAGCAGGCCAACGGCGAGCACGGCGACGCTGCCCATGACGAGACCGCCATGGCGGGCCACGACATGAGCAACATGCCGGGCATGCAAATGAATCCGAGCCAGGAGTAAGCACAGATGTTCGGGAAACTGACACTGTCGGCCGTGCCGTATCACGAGCCGATCATCGTCATCACGCTGGCCGTCGTCGCCCTGCTGGGCCTGGGCGTGTTCGGCGCGATCACCTACTACCGCAAGTGGACCTACCTGTGGACCGAGTGGCTGACGTCCATCGACCACAAGAAGATCGGCGTGATGTACATCATCGTCGCCCTGATCATGCTGCTGCGCGGCTTCGCCGACGCCATCATGATGCGCGGCCAGCTTGCGCTGGCTGAAGGCGCCAACCACGGTTACCTGCCGCCGGAACACTACGACCAGATCTTCACCGCTCACGGCGTGATCATGATCATCTTCATGGCCATGCCCTTCATGACCGGCCTGATGAACCTGGCCGTGCCGCTGCAGATCGGCGCGCGCGACGTGGCGTTCCCGTTCCTGAACTCCCTGAGCTTCTGGCTGCTGGTCGTCAGCGCCATGCTGGTGAACGTCTCCCTGGGCCTGGGCGAATTCGCCCGTACCGGCTGGGTCGCCTACCCGCCGCTGTCCGAGCTGGCCTACAGCCCGGGCGTGGGTGTGGATTACTACATCTGGGCGCTACAGATATCGGGCATGGGTACCTTGCTCACGGGTATCAACTTCCTGGTGACCGTGTTCAAGATGCGTACCCCCGGCATGAAGCTGATGCAGATGCCGATCTTCACCTGGACCTGCACCTTCGCCAACATCCTGATCGTTGCGTCGTTCCCGATCCTGACCGCGGCCCTGGGCCTGCTGTCGCTGGACCGCTACTTCGACATGCACTTCTTCACCAACGAGCTGGGCGGCAACGCCATGATGTACATCAACCTCTTCTGGGCCTGGGGCCATCCTGAGGTGTACATCCTGATCCTGCCGGCGTTCGGTATCTTCTCCGAGGTCACCGCGACCTTCGCCGGCAAGCGCATGTTCGGCTACACCTCGATGGTGTGGGCGAGCGCCGCGATCACCTTCCTCGGCTTCACCGTGTGGCTGCACCACTTCTTCACCATGGGTTCGGGCGGCGACGTCAACGGCTTCTTCGGCGTTGCGACCATGCTGATCTCCATCCCGACCGGGGTGAAACTGTTCAACTGGCTGTTCACCATCTACCGTGGCCGCCTGCGCTTCAATACCCCGATCCTGTGGACCCTGGGCTTCATCGTCACCTTCACCATCGGTGGCATGACCGGCGTACTGCTGGCCATCCCGGGCGCTGACTACCTGCTGCACAACAGCCTGTTCCTGATCGCTCACTTCCACAACACCATCATCGGTGGCGCGGTGTTCGGCTACCTGGCCGGCTTCGTCTTCTGGTTCCCGAAAGCCTTCGGCTTCACCCTGGACGAGAAGTGGGGCAAGCGTTCCTTCTGGTGCTGGCTGGTCGGCTTCTACATGGCCTTCATGCCGCTGTACATCCTCGGCTTCATGGGCATGACCCGTCGCCTGAACCACTACGACAACCCGATGTGGAAGCCGTACCTGGTGGTGGCCTTCTTCGGCGCCGTGCTGATCTTCTTCGGTATCGCCTGCCAACTGATCCAGCTGCTGGTATCGATCAAGAACCGCAAAGCACTGGCCGACGTGACCGGCGACCCGTGGGGCGGCCGTACCCTGGAGTGGTCCACTTCCTCGCCGCCGCCGTACTACAACTTCGCCGAGCTGCCGCACGTCAACGACGTGGACGCGTTCCACGACATGAAGCAGACCGGTACCGCGTACCGCAAGCTGCCGGCCTACGCCCCGATCCACATGCCGAAGAACACCGCCGCTGGTTTCTCCATCGCGCTGTTCGCCTTCATCTTCGGCTTCGCTGCCATCTGGCACATCTGGTGGCTGGTGGGTGTCGGCTTCGTCGGCATGATCGCTTCGGTCATCGTCCGCAGCTACGTCACCGACCTGGACTACTACGTCCAGCCGGATGAGATCGAGCGCATCGAAAACGCTCATTTCCAGAAACTCGCTACTGCGCAGGTATAAGCCATGTCGACGGCAGTACTGAACAAACACCTGGTCGATACGCACGAAGCGGCGCACGACCATGACCACGCCCACGACAGCGGCGGCATGACGGTATTCGGCTTCTGGCTGTACCTGATGACCGACTGCATCCTGTTCGCGAGCGTCTTCGCTACCTACGCCGTGCTGGTCAACCACACGGCCGGCGGCCCGAGCGGCAAGGACATCTTCGAACTGCCCTACGTGGCCGTCGAAACCGCGATCCTGCTGATCTCCTCCTGCACCTACGGCCTGGCCATGCTGGCCGCGCACAAGGGTGCCAAGGGCAAGGCCATCGCCTGGCTGGGCGTGACCTTCCTCTGCGGTGCCGCGTTCATCGGCATGGAGATCAACGAGTTCCACCACCTGATCGTCGAAGGCTTCGGCCCGAGCCGCAGCGCCTTCCTGTCGTCCTTCTTCACCCTGGTCGGCATGCACGGTCTGCACGTTTCGGCCGGCCTGCTGTGGATGCTGGTGCTGATGGCGCAGATCGCCACCCGTGGTCTGACCGCGCAGAACAACACCCGCATGATGTGCCTGAGCCTGTTCTGGCACTTCCTGGACATCGTCTGGATCTGCGTCTTCACCGTCGTCTACCTGATGGGGGCCCTGTAATGACTGCTGCTGCACATCACCACGACCACCATGGTGCCGGCCACGACAGCCACGGCGCCGGTCACGGCAGCCTGAAGGCCTACGCCATCGGCTTCGTGCTCTCGGTGATCCTGACCGCGATTCCGTTCTACATGGTCATGGATGGCGGCTTCTCCCGTCACGCCACCATCCTCACCATGGTCATCCTGGGCCTGGTTCAGGTCGTGGTGCACCTCGTGTGCTTCCTGCACATGAACATGTCCTCGGAAGGCCGCTGGAACGTCATGGCGTTCATCTTCACCGTCATCATCATCCTGCTGGTGGTCGGTCTGTCGCTGTGGATCATCTACACCGCCGACGCCCTGATGATGCCGATGCCCTGAGGGCCGATGCCGTGAAATTCAAGCGTTATCTCCTGGTGGCCAAGCCGGGCATCATCTTCGGCAACCTGATCGCGGTGGCGGGGGGATACTTCCTCGCCGCCCGCGGCAGCGTTGACCCGATGCTGCTGCTGGCCACCGTGATCGGCCTGTCCCTGGTCGTTGCCAGCGGTTGCGTGTTCAACAACTGCATCGACCGCGACATCGATCGCTTCATGGAGCGTACCCGCAGCCGTGTCACCGTGACCGGGCAGATCTCGCTCACGGCCGCCCTGGCCCATGGCGTGGTGCTCGGTGTGGCGGGCTTCGGCCTGCTGGCGTGGAAGACCAACGTGCAGGCGACTCTGCTGGCCGCGTTCGGCTTCTTCGTCTACGTCGTGCTCTACAGCCTCTGGCTCAAGCGCAGCTCGGTCTACGGCACGCTGGTGGGCAGTCTCTCCGGAGCCATGCCGCCGGTGGTGGGCTACTGCGCCGCCAGCGGTCACTTCGACATGGGCGCGGCGGTACTGCTGCTGATCTTCTGCCTCTGGCAGATGCCGCACAGCTACGCCATCGCGATCTTCCGCCTCAACGACTACCGTGCCGCCGGGATTCCCGTGCTGCCGGTGGAGCGGGGCATCGAAGCGACCAAGAAGCAGATCCTCTACTACGTGCTGGCTTTCGGCCTGGCGACCCTGCTGCTGACCGTGACTGGCTTCGCCGGCTACGGTTACCTGGTGGTGGCGCTGGCCGTCAGCGCCTGGTGGCTGTTCATCGCGGTGAAAGGCTTCAGTGCCGAAGACGACCGCCGCTGGGCCCGCCAGCTGTTCGCCTTCTCCATCATCGCGATCAGCGTGCTGAGCCTGATGATGTCCATCGACTTCCAGGCCATCCCGGCCCAGTCGATGCTGGCGGCGCTGTAAGGCTGTTTCGCTGCAACGAAAAAGCCGCCCTTTGGGGCGGCTTTTTTGTGCCTGGTATTCATCGGCGATGCGGCTTTGTGTAGGAGCGAGCTTGCTCGCGAACCGCCCGGTGCCTGGAGCTGTCGGAGAGAGCGTTCGCAGGCGGGCGCGCTAGGAGCGACGGTCAGTGCGTGCCCGCGGTTTTCCCTCTCCCTAACCCTCTCCCTGAAGGGAGAGGGGACTGTTAGGTGCAGGATGAAACCATTGTATCAGCCGGCATGGTTAGCTCCCTCTCCCTTCAGGGAGAGGGCGGGGGAGAGGGTTGAGCCTTGCGCGGGATTTCCTTGTGCGGGCTCCGTCCGCGCTCACTGTTCGATCAATGCAGCTTCAACCGCGGCTCGGTACTACGCCCGATGCGATCCGCGATCATCAGCAGCGCGGTGCGGAACGGCCCGTACAGCGCCATCTGGTGCATGCGGTACAGCGACACGTAGAACATCCGCGCCAGCCAGCCTTCCAGCTTCACGCTGCCCATCAGGTTACCCATCAGGTTGCCCACCGCGCTGAAGCGCGACAGCGAGATCAACGAGCCGTAGTCGGTGTAGCGGTACTCCGGCAATGGCTTGCCTTCCAGACGTGCGATCAGCCCCTTGGCCAACAGCGAAGCCTGCTGGTGCGCCGCCTGGGCGCGCGGTGGTACGGTGCGTTCGCTGCCATCGCCCATCGGGCAGGCGGCGCAATCGCCGAAGGCGAAGATGTTGTCATCGCGGGTCGTCTGCAGCGTAGGGCGAACCACCAGCTGGTTGATGCGATTGGTCTCCAGGCCGTCGATCTCCTTGAGCAGGCTCGGCGCGCGGATGCCTGCCGCCCAGACCTTCAGGCTCGCCGGAATGAACTCGCCCACCGCAGTGCGCAGGCCTTCGGCCGTCACTTCCTGCACCGCCGAGCCGGTGAGCACGCGCACGCCGAGCTTTTCCAGCGTCTGGTGCACCGGGCGGCTGATCCGTTCGGGCAGCGCCGGCAGCACGCGCGGACCGGCCTCAATCAGGGTGATGCGCATGTTCTGCGGCTGGATGCCGGTCAGACCGTAGGCCGCCAGTTCCTGCGCGGCGTGGTGCAGCTCGGCGGACAGCTCGACCCCGGTGGCGCCGGCGCCAACGATGGCGACGCTGATCTGGTCGTCCTTGTCCTGCCCGGCGTGGGCGCGCAGGTAGTGGGTCAGCAGCAGCTTGTGGAAGCGCTCGGCCTGCTCGCGGGTATCCAGGAAGATGCAGTGATCCGCGGCGCCCGCGGTACCGAAGTCATTGGTGGTGCTGCCGATGGCCAGGACCAGGCTGTCGTACTCCAGGCTGCGCGCCGGCACCAACTCCGCGCCTTGCTCATCGAGCGTGGCGGCGAGCTGGATGCGCTTGCCGGCACGGTCCAGGCCGGTGAGACGGCCGAGCTGGAATTCGAAGTGGTTCCATTTCGCCTGGGCGACATAGTTCAGCTCATCCTCCGAGGAGTTGAGCGAGCCGGCGGCGACTTCGTGCAGCAGGGGTTTCCAGATATGGGTGAGGTTGGCGTCGACGAGCGTAATGCGCGCCTTGCCCTTTTTACCCAGGGTGCGGCCGAGACGGGTCGCGAGCTCCAGCCCGCCGGCGCCGCCGCCGACGATCACGATACGATGGGACATGTTGCATTCTCATAGCTTAGGGAATCCTGTATCGGCCCGTGGCGGCACGGCGCTCACGCAAGGTAGGCCAGGAGGCGGCTCAGCAAACCCAGGGCGATGACCACTGCAAGCAAGGCCCCCATCATCAGCCAGGGCTTGAAGGGTGCGCGCTGGACCTGGTGGACGGGGGAGCTGAGGTACTGATCGACCTTCTGCTGGTCTTCGGGGCTCAAGCGACTGGGCATGGGCGGCCTCCGTTTGTAATGCCGAGCATTCTAGTAGGGCTCGGGCGGCCCCTCAATGCACAAAGGGGCGAGCGGGTGTGCCTCAAAGGCCCACGCCCATGTCGAACAGCACGGTGCGGCCGAGGCTGCCGCGCAGAAAATCCGGTGCGTCGGTATGGGCGAACAGCACGCGGGCGAAGGTGGGGCCGACGATCGACAGCGAACGCCAGCCCTGGCGCAGGTATTCCGTGGGCGGCGGAAAAGGGGTGTTGAAGTCCGCCGTCTCACGCTTGAGGCTGACGAAGGCGAGCAGGTCCAGATCGCGCAGATCGATGCCACGTTCGCTGTAGTTGTGCGCTTTCTTACGCAGGGTCGGCGCCAGGCGGGCCTGCAGGTCCGCGCAGGGAATCCGCCGTGGGCGCTGCTCGCGGCGGATCAACTGGTTGATGCTCTGCGCCATGCGCCGGCGCAGCAGCTCCTCGCGCCATTCCTCGTTGAGCCGGCGGCCCTGGTCGAGCACGAAGAACACCTCGAAGCTGGCATCGCGAAACAGCACGTCCGGCGGCTGCTGTGTCGGCGCGATGAAGTCTTCCTGGCGATAGGGAACCTTCAGGGCTTGCAGCAGGCGCTGGCAGGCCCAGCACTCCCGCTCCCACTTGCGGCCGTTGGAGAGGAAGTCGTTGGCTTGTTCCGCCTGGCGGGTCAGCAGGCGCAGGTAGTCGGACTCATTCATGCCTTCAGCATAGTTGCTGTGTATCGCAGAGGCGTTGCTGAATCGATGGGGCGGCGGGATGGACGCCCGGTGTAGACTGTCGCGAGCCATGACACCGAGGTCGCGATGCTGCTTCGCTCCGCCGTTCCCGACGATCACGCCACCCTGCGCGCCCTGTGGGAGCGCACGCCGGGCATCCAGTTGCGCCGCGACGATGACTACGAGCCCTTTGCCGCCTACCTGCGGCGCAACCCCGGCTTGAGCCTGGTGCTGGAGGAGGGCGGCCAGGTGATCGGCAGCCTGCTGGCCGGCCACGACGGACGCCGGGGCTATCTGCAGCATCTGGTGGTGGACGAGGCCTTTCGCGGACGCGGGCTGGCGCGGGCACTGCTCGATGAGTCGCTGGCCCGTCTGGCACGCGAAGGGATCGGCAAGTCCCACGTCTTCGTGCTCAGGGATGCGCCCGAGGCCCTTGCCTTCTGGGAGGCCCAGGCGGGCTGGGGGCGGCGCGAGGATCTACAGGTTTTCTCCGTGGGAGGTTGAGTGTGAAACGACTGCTGAGTGGACTGCTGTTCCTGTTGTTGTCGGGCACCGTGCTGGCGCAGGACGCGGGACCAGCGAGCGGCTGGACCCTGCTGGACCAGTTCGACAAGCCCTACACGGCCAGCTCCGAACTGCGGGTGGTACTGATCGCCCGTGACATGACCGGCAGCAAGCTGGTCAAGTCCGCTCTCGAAGGCCGCCCCGCCGACTATCTCGAAGCCCGGCATGCGGTGTTCGTCGCCGACATCAGCCGTATGCCCGGGCCGATCTCGTCGATGTTCGCCGTACCCGCCATGCGCAACTACAGCTACCGCGTGCTGCTCGATCGCGACGCGCGCATCGCCAACCGCTTTGCCGCCCAGCCAGAAGGAGTGACCTGGTTGAGGGTGGAGCAGGGCAGGGTGGTCGGCACTCGCCGCTTCGATAATGCCGAGGCGCTGCGCCAGGCCTTGGAGCGTGGCACGCCGTGATTGCCGCACAACTGCTGTCTCAAGAAACCCTGGAGCTGGGCTGGGCTATCTACCTGCCCGTCCTGACCTGGGCCGCCTGGCGCGCGCCCTGGCTGGAGCTGATCAGCGACTTCCGCCGCCAGCACCTGGTGTTCGGCACCATGCTCGGGCTGTTCCTGCTGTGGCTGGTGCGCCGGGACTTCGCCTCCGGGGTGTCCTTCCACTTCATCGGCATGACCGCCGTGACCCTGCTGCTGGACTGGCCCCTGGCGATCATCGTCGGGCTGGTGGCGCAGATCGGCCTGTGCGTGATCGATCGGCAGGACTGGGCCGCCATCGGCATCAACGGCATCCTGCTGGTGCTGATCCCGGTGCTGATCACCGAGCTTGCAGCCATCTTCGTCGAGCGCCGGCAGCCGCGGAACCTGTTCGTCTACATCTTCTGCTCGGGGTTCTTCCCCGCCGCGCTGGCAGCCCTGTGCAGCCTGATGCTCGGCCTGGGGTTGCTGTGGATGGATGGCCTGTTCCCCATGCCGCCGTGGATCGAGGACTTCATCGGCTACCTCTGGCTGATCATGTTCCCGGAAGCCTTCATCAACGGCACCATCGTCACCGGGCTGGTGGTCTTCTATCCGGACTGGCTGGAGACCTTCAATCGCACGCGCTACCTGCAGGCGCCCTGGAAGGATGACGATGAGTCGCGCTGATGTTCGGCCATCGACGAGGGGCATCGCCGCCGTCGGTTGATCCAGGTCAGTTCGGAAACGTCCTGCGATCGGGGAAGCTTGGCCCCCATTCGCGAGGAGGTGGCCGATGAGCATTCATAGCTGGGCAGAGCAGCGACTTCAGGAACTGCTGATCGAGGCGGAGGCGGCGGGGCAGGACCCGCAACGGGTAGTGCGTGCGCTGCTCAGTGCGGTGGTGCGGGCTAACGCGCAGGTTCGAACCGAAGAGGACCTGGGGCACGAACTGCATTTCCTTGCTGACAATCTGGACGAGGAGAGGGACTACGCCTTCATGCGTCCCTGAACGAAAAAGCCCGCAGATGCGGGCTTTTTGCTTTCCTTGTAGGAGCGAGCTTGCTCGCGAACGCTTTTCCGGTGGCTTCGGCGCTCGGGCGGTTCGCGAGCAAGCTCGCTCCTACAAGATCAAAAACTGGCAATTCATATTGTGCTGGGCGCGGAAACGAAAAGGCCCGCTGATGCGGGCCTTTTCATGGGGGCTCAATGTCCGCGCGGCTTTTCCAGCTCGCCGGAGAACAGCTCGTCTTCCAGGTTGTCGCCCGGAATGGCGTGCTCCTCGGCAGCCCAGGCGCCGAGGTCGATCAGCTTGCAGCGGTGCGAGCAGAAGGGGCGGAACTCGCTCTTCGTGCTCCAATCCACGGGGGCACCGCAGGTTGGGCATTCCACGGTCATAGGTTGGCTCATGGTTGTCCTCCACGCAGGCCGAGATAGAACTGATGCAGGCGCTCGACCTGCTGGTGCAGGTGCGCGAGGTCGCCGTCGTTGAGCAGCACGTCGTGCGCGTGCTTGAGTCGGTCTTCGCGCACGGCCTGAGCCTTGAGGATCGCGCGGACCTGTTCTTCGGACACCTTGTCCCGACGCATGGTGCGTTCCAGTTGCAGGTGTTCCGGGGTGTCCACCACCAGCACGCGTTGGGTCATGCGGTGCTGCCCGGACTCCACCAAGAGCGGCGAGACCAGGATGGCGTAGGGTGATTCGGCGCGCGCCAGGTTCGCGGCGATTTCCTCGCCGATCAGCGGGTGCAGCAATTGCTCCAGCCAGCGCCGCTCTTCCTCCGACGTGAAAATACGTTCGCGCAGGGCGGCGCGATTGAGCTGGCCGTCCGGCAGCAGCACCGCATCACCGAAGCGGTCGACGATCTTGGCCAGGGCAGGGCGGCCGGGTTCGACCACCCAGCGCGCGGCATGATCGGCGTCCACCATGTGTACGCCCAGCGTGGCAAAGTGCTCGGCGGCGGCGCTCTTGCCGCTGCCGATACCGCCGGTCAGGCCCAGAATCCAGGGTTTCATGGCTCTCCTTCTTGCCGGCCCAGCGACCGTCAGAACGCGCCGAACGGACTCGGCGCGAGGGAAGGCTAGTGGAAACCGGCGAACTGCAGATAGGTCGCGGTTATTTGATCACCCCAGAGCAGCGCAATCCAGCCGGCAATGGCCAGATAGGGGCCGAAGGGGATCGGCGTACTGGTTTCGGCCTTGCGCAGGCGCAAGGTAATGATGCCCAGCACCGCGCCCACCAGAGACGACAGCAGGATGGTCAGCGGCAGCACCTGCCAGCCGCCCCAGGCGCCGAGCATCGCCAGCAGCTTGAAGTCGCCGTAGCCCATGCCTTCCTTGCCGGTGAGCAGCTTGAACAGCCAATACACCGACCACAGGCTCAGGTAGCCGAACACCGCACCCCAGAGTGCGTCGCCCAGATTGGTGAACAGCCCGAAGTAATTGACGATCAGCCCCAGCCAGAGCAGCGGCAGCACCAGCGCATCCGGCAGCAACTGATGATCGACATCAATCATGCTCATCGCCAGCAGGCCCCAGCCGAGCAGCAGCATGGCGCCGGCCTGCCAACCGAAGCCGTAGTGCCAGGCGATGAAGGCCGAGAGCGCGCCGCAAGCCAGCTCGATCAGCGGGTAACGCTTGCTGATGGGCGTCTTGCAGGACGAGCACTTGCCGCCCAGCGCCAGGAAGCTCACCACGGGAATGTTCTCCCAGGCCTTGATCTCGTGGCCGCAGTGCGGGCACTGGGAGTTCGGGAGAATCAGGTTGTAGGTGGGCTGCGGCTCGCCTTCCGGCAGGTCCAGCGCCAGGCGGGCTTCACGCTGCCAGTCATGCTCCATCATCCGTGGCAGGCGGTGAATGACCACGTTGAGGAAGCTGCCGACCAACAAGCCGAGCACGAGCACACATAAAACAAAGGCCAGCGGGGTGCTGGCCAGGAAGTTGAGGACTGGCATGTGGCTTATACGACGTTGCCCAGTTGGAAGATCGGCAGGTACATGGCGACGATCAGGCCGCCGACCAAAGTGCCGAGAACGGCCATAATCAATGGCTCCATCAGCGTGGTCAGGTTATCGACGGCGTTGTCGACCTCTTCCTCGTAATAGCTGGCGACCTTGTCGAGCATGGAGTCCAGCGAGCCGGACTCTTCGCCGATAGCGGCCATCTGGATGGCCATGCTAGGGAAAACTCCAGTGGTGCGCATGGAGAAGTTCAGTTGAGTACCGGAAGAGACGTCCTGTTTGATCCGGTTGACCGCATTACGAAATACCACGTTGCCAGTGGCGCCGGACACCGAGTCCAGCGCTTCCACCAGCGGAACGCCGGCGGCGAAAGTGGTGGAGAGCGTACGGGCATAACGGGCGACGGAGGACTTGTAGAGAATATCGCCAACGACGGGGATCTTGAGCACCGTGCGATCAACACTGTCCCGGAACTTCTCCGAGCGCCGGTGGAACTCTCTAAATGCAAAGGCGATGACGAAGAGGGCGATTAAAAAAATGAACCACCAATTCTGCAGCGCTTCCGAAATGGAAATGACAAAGCGGGTAAACGCTGGGAGTTCCGCTCCGAAGTTGGCGAATACCTGCTGGAACTGAGGCACTACCTTGATCAGCAGAATGGCCGAAACGACGATGGCGACGATGATGACCGCGATGGGGTAGGTCATGGCCTTCTTGATCTTGGCCTTGAGCGATTCGGTCTTCTCCTTGTAGGTCGCCACGCGGTCGAGCAGCGTTTCCAGTGCACCGGCCTGTTCGCCTGCGTCCACCAGGTTGCAGTAAAGGTCGTCGAAATACAGGGGCTTCTTGCGCAGGGAGTTGGCCAGGCTGTTACCGGCGGCAACCTCCTGTTTCACTTCGTCCACCAGTTTGCGCATGTTGGGGTTGTCGAAACCCTCGCCAATGATGTCGAAGGACTGCAGCAGCGGCACGCCGGAACCCATCATGGTCGCCATCTGCCGGGTGAACAGGGCGATATCGATCGGTTTGATCTTCTTGCCCTTGCCCAGCAGGGAAATGCCCTTCTTGCGCACCTTGAGGGGGTTGATGCCCTGCTTGCGCAACTGGGCCTTGACCAGCGCCATGCTGGTCCCGGAGAGCTCCCCCTTGATCTTCCCGCCCTTGCGATCAGTGCCTTCCCAGGTAAAGACACTGGTCTTCAATGTTTTTTCCGCCATGGATTAATCCTTGGTCACGCGGTTGATTTC
Organism: Pseudomonas macauensis; assembly: GCF_047902425.1. Classification (NCBI taxonomy): domain Bacteria; kingdom Pseudomonadati; phylum Pseudomonadota; class Gammaproteobacteria; order Pseudomonadales; family Pseudomonadaceae; genus Pseudomonas; species Pseudomonas macauensis. The sequence goes on from NZ_CP138377.1 coordinate 993,378, forward strand.
CTCGAGGCTGGTAATACCCTGCATGGCTTTGAGCAGGCCCGAGGTGCGCAGATCGTTGAAGCCTTCTTTGCGGGCTTGTTCGGCGATCTGAATGGAATTGCCTTCTTCCATGATAATCCGCTGTAGCGCAGGCGTGATTTTAACCACTTCATAAATACCCACACGCCCCTTATAACCGTTCTTGCAGTTTTCACAGCCGACCGGTGCATAGAGCTTGAACGAGCCAACCCGATCCTCCGGGAAGCCTTCGTGGAGCAGGGTTTCGCGTGGTACGTCGTGTTCTTTCTTGCAGGACGGGCAGAGTTTGCGTGCCAGGCGCTGGGCAATGATCAGGTTAGTCGAGGTGGCGAGGTTGAACGAGGCAACCCCCATGTTCAGCAGTCGGGTCAGGGTTTCCGCAGCGCTGTTGGTGTGCAGGGTGGACATCACCATGTGCCCGGTCTGCGCGGCCTTGATGGCGATTTCCGCGGTTTCCAGGTCGCGGATCTCCCCCACCATGATCACGTCGGGATCCTGGCGCAGGAAGGCGCGCAGGGCCTGGGCGAAGTCCAGACCTGTTTTCGGGTTGACGTTGACCTGGTTGACGCCTTCCAGGTTGATCTCCACCGGGTCTTCCGCGGTGGAGATGTTGATGTCGGGGGTGTTGAGGATGTTCAGGCCGGTATAGAGGGATACCGTCTTGCCCGAACCGGTGGGGCCGGTCACCAGGATCATGCCTTGCGGTTGTTTCAGCGCATTGAGATACAGCTGCTTCTGCTCTTCCTCGTAGCCCAGGGCGTCGATGCCCATCTGCGCGCTGGCCGAGTCGAGGATACGCATCACGATCTTTTCGCCCCAGAGCGTGGGCAGGGTGTTGACGCGGAAGTCGATGGACTTGGTCTTGGACACACGCATCTTGATGCGGCCGTCCTGGGGTTTGCGGCGCTCGGAGATGTCCAGGCCGGCCATTACCTTGAGTCGCGCAGAGATACGGCTGACCAACTGGACCGGCGGCTTGGCCACTTCCTGAAGTATACCGTCGGTACGGAAGCGAACCCGGTAGACCTTTTCATAGGGCTCGAAGTGCAGATCGGACGAGCCGCCCTTGATGGCATCAAGCAACATCTTGTTGACGAAACGCACCACTGGGGCATCGTCGGCGTCGCCGCCGATGGCTTCTTCCTTGCGTTCGGCGTTGCTGTTCTCGATATCCAGGCCTTCCAGGTCGACATCGCCTAGATCATCCAGCCCGCCGGTCGGGCTCTCGAAGAACTTCTCGATGGCGTCGCCAAGCCTGTCATCTTCGACCAGGATGGCTTCGGTAGTCAGGCCAGTGCTGAACTGGATGTCGGTGATCGCCTGGTGGTTGGTTGGGTCCGACAGGCCGACGAAAAGCTTGTTGCCTCGGCGCCATAGGGGCAGGACGCGGTGCTGGCGTACAAGCTTCTCGCTGACCAGCTCCTTGGGGAGGCTCTCCTTATCCAGGCTGCCCAAGTCGCAAAAAGCGACGCCGAACTGCTCGGCGGCCAGTTCCATCAGCGGGCGGCTTTTTACCAGCTTGTTCTGTACCAGGTAGGTCACCAGCGACAGCTTGTTGCGCTGGGCCTGCTGCTGGGCCTGCTGGGCGCTTTTTTCGTCGAGAAGTTGGGATTGCACCAACTGTCGGGCAAGACCGGACAGGACGACTTGATCGTTCATGGGCTGCGTTCGGAAAGGGAGGAGGTCGTTGCCTTATAACGCAGATGCTGCAAGGTGCCAAATTCGGCAGTCGCTATTGTCAAAAAATGTCACTTCTTGCGTAAATTCGCGCGATCAAATTCGAAAATGCGCTTGAAGGGTAAGGAAACTGCTTACAAAGCCATTGGCATGCTTTCTGCTTCAGGAGGAAATAGGTCCTCCGACCTCTAATACAATTCTGGAGAGAATAATGAAAGCTCAAAAAGGCTTTACCCTGATCGAACTGATGATCGTGGTCGCCATCATCGGTATCCTGGCCGCCATCGCGCTGCCGGCCTACCAGGACTACATGGGGCGCTCGCAGATGTCCGAAGCCATGACTCTGGCTAGCGGCGGCAAGTCCTCCATTTCCGAGTTCTATTCCAACAACGGTCACTTCCCCCTGAACAACGGGTCCGCTGGTCTGGCGGCTAGTACCGACATCACCGGCAAGTACGTGGCCAGTGTTGCTGCGGCAAGCGGTGTGATCACCGCTACCATGAAGTCCACCGGTGTAGTCGCCGGCCTCGAGAGCAAGACTCTGACTCTGAGCCCGATCACCCACGCCGGTTCGATCGAGTGGAAGTGCAAGCCCGGCTCTTCTGCTGCCGATGCCAAGTTCTACCCGACCAACTGCCGCTAATCTACGGCTGGTCGCTTCAAAAACTGCCCGCATCTGCGGGCAGTTTTCTATGGTGTAACGTAGTTTCCTGATGACCAGAACAACAATCCTTCCGATCGCCTGTCTTGCCCTGCTGATGTGTCTAGCCGGCTTTGTCTATATGCCAGGCCTGCATGGGGGATTTCTGTTCGATGATTATCCCAACCTGGAAGAACTGGGTAGTTATGGTGGTGTGGTCAATTGGGAGACGCTCAGGGCTTTCGTCTTCAATGGAAGTTCCGGCCCGGCAGGGCGCCCTGTTTCACTGCTGAGTTTTCTGCTCAACGACAATACCTGGCCGAGCCAGGCGGCTTATTTCAAACCGACCAATCTGCTGATTCATATCGCCTGCGGCCTTTCACTGTTCTGGGCGACACTGCTGCTTCTGCGTTTCTACACGATCGATGAGCGCAAGGCGCTCTGGATGGCGCTGCTATCCACCGCGCTCTGGGTGCTGCATCCCTATTTCGTTTCCACAACGCTGTATATCGTGCAGCGCATGGCCCAGTTGGCGGCGTTCTTTTCGCTGCTGGGTATCATCGGTTACCTGAAGGGGCGCCTGCTGCTTAACGAGCGCCCCTTCGCCAGTTATGTCCTCATGTCGTCTTCCGTTGGTCTGGGGACGTTGCTCGCGACCTTCAGCAAGGAAAATGGCGTCCTGTTGCCGCTGTTGCTGCTGGTCATCGAGTTCTGCCGCCCAGTTAAGGGCACGAGACCGGTCTGGCAATGGTCGCTCCTCTTCATCTGGTTACCGTCGCTGGCGGTGGTGGCGGCGCTCATCTACTACATCGACTGGACAAACTCAGCCTGGGTGACCCGTCCCTTCAACCAGTCCGAGCGCCTGCTCAGTGAAGGGCGCATCCTGTGGGAGTATCTGTCCTCGCTGTACGTGCCGCAGATCGAGGGGCGCGGCCTATTTCAGGACGGCTATCCGAAGTCGACGGGGTGGCTCAGTCCAATCACCACGCTACCTGCCCTTCTTGGACTATTGGCCCTGTTGCTCGGCGCAGTCCTGGTCCGCAGGCGCTTTCCGCTGTTTTCGGTGGCCGTACTATTCTTCCTGGCGGGGCATCTGGTCGAGTCGAGCGTGATCGGCCTAGAGCTGTATTTCGAACACCGCAACTATCTGTCGGCGCTATTTCTGTTTCTGCCGCTGGCGGCGGCCCTGGTCTGGCTCTCGGATCGCATCAGCCTGAGCGTTGTGGTGCTCATCGCCGGTATCCTCATTGCGTTTCTGGCGATGCTGACCTGGCAGCGTTCGACGCTCTGGTCCGACTCGAAGCGCCTTGAGCTCTACTGGGCTCAATCCACGCCCGACTCGCCGCGCGCACAGAACAGCCTGGCGGCCTACCTGATCGAACAGGGGCGTGCCGATGAGGCAAACCACCTCATCGAGCAGGCGGCACGGCGCTTGCCCGACAGTTCACTGCTCACCATCCGATTGCTTGTGCAGAAGGTCTATGTTTCCACAGCCACAGCCGAGGATTTCCGCGTAACCGGAGACCGGTTGGCGACACAGCCATTCGATGCCCAGGCGGTGATGGGGCTACGTACGCTCAATGACTTTGTGATTGCGCTGAAGGGTAAGCCGGAGTATCGACAGTGGATGCAGGGGCTTCTGGCCAAGGCCCAGGCGAATCAGCACTACAAGAATGTCCCGCTGTTCATTCGCATCATTCCCTACCTGAACGCCCAACTGTACGTGGCGATGGGGGAGCCGGGCCATGCACTGACCGACTATCTCAAGGCCATGGACCTGTACTCGGAAACCGATGCAGCGTTGTCGATGGTGGCGGAAATGGCAGCGGCCGGCTATCCAAGGCAGGCACTGCAGCTTCTGGATCGCGCGGAAGCGATCTACCGGCTGCAGCCGGTCAGGACGCTGAGGCGCTCGGTAGTGGTGTACGATTCGGAAATCCACAGACTTAGGACTGTGCTAATGGAAAGCACGTCCCATTCGACGGCCCAACAGCCTTCGGGGGATCTTTCCCAGCCAGGCTCCGAGGCTGGAGCGATCAAGGTAGCCAAATGAAGCTCAGTGTTGTTCTTCCTGCAAAAAACGAGGCCGCTGCGGTTGGTTCCACTGTCAGCGAGATCTTCTCCCTGCATCCGGAGGCGGAGGTTATCGTGGTGAACGATGGCTCCAGCGATGATACTGCCGCCGTTGCCGAGGCTGCTGGCGCGCGGGTCGTGACTCACCCGTATTCCAAGGGCAATGGAGCCGCGATCAAATCGGGCGCCCGTGCGGCCAGGGGGGACGTCATCGTCTTCATGGACGCCGACGGCCAGCATGATCCGCAGGATATTCAGGTGCTGTTGGCCGAGCTGAATAAGGGCTACGATTTGGTGGTTGGCGCTCGCCAGAGAGGGTCGCAGGCCAGCGTCGGCAGAGGCCTTGCCAACGGCTTCTACAATCGCTTGGCGAGCTACATGACAGGGCATCCGGTAGAGGATCTCACATCGGGATTTCGTGCTGTGCGTGCCGCGAAGTTCCGGGAGTTCCTCTACCTGTTGCCCAATGGTTTCTCCTATCCCACCACCAGCACCATGGCTTTCTTCCGGGCCGGCTATTCCGTCGCGTATGTGCCCATCCACGCCGCCAAGCGCATTGGCAAGAGCCACATCAAGCCCCTGAAGGATGGCCTGCGTTTCCTGCTGATCATCTTCAAAATTGGTACGTTGTATTCGCCGTTGAAGCTCTTTGCACCGATCGCCATGCTGGCCATCGCCGCGGCGTCAGCCTGGTACAGCTACACCTATTTCAGCTTCGGCCGTTTCACCAACATGAGCGCCTTGCTCTACACGGCGGGAGTGATGGTGTTCCTGATGGGGCTTATTTCCGAGCAGATTACCGCTCTGATGTACAAGGATACGGCGGAATAGCCTGGCGGGGTTTACCCGCTAGCGCTCCAGGCGCTGCTGAAGAAACTTCGAGAGTTCCTGTGCTCGTTGCTCCCAGAAAACCGGGGGCAGTGGGGGCTCCGTAGCTTGGTCGAGCAGCCTGAGTATCTTGTCTGCCAGGCTTTTTTCGCTTTCGGCGGTGAACAGGTGCTGTGGGTGTCTGGCCAGCAAATGTGACATTTCACCGACGTCTGCAGCCAGGAGTCGCGTATTGCACGCGAGAATCTCGTTCAACTTCTGCGGGTAGCAATAGGTGCCGAAGGCCGATGGGCGATTGCAGATGAGCGAAACGTCCATCGCGTTGTAGAAGTTTGGTACTTCATGGGGGGGCAATACGCCGAGGTAGTGAACGCCGTCCTGGCTTGAGGCTTTCAGGCTGGCGTCCATCGGTCCGGCCAGAACGATCTCCAGGCTGGGCAATTGCTCGCGCAGCAAGGGGTGTGCTTTCAGGATAACCTCGGTTCCTCGGCCCCGCCCGAGTGCACCGGCAGTACCGACAAGGATGCTGTCCCTGGGCAGCCCCAGTGCAGACCTTGCCATGTCCTTGTCGAGGCGAAAGAACTGCTGGCCGTTAGTGGCGTTACCGAGGTTCAGAATCCTGTCGGCGGGGATTTCATAGCTGACTTTCAGGCGGTGGGAGAGCTGCTCGCTGATGGCAGTGATGCCCGTGGCTCGTCGGCATGCGCGCTTGAAGAGAGGCAAGGTGCCGGGAATGCGAGAAAGCAGGAAGCTCTCGTAGTTATCGTAAAGGTCGATGACGAAGGGAACCTTCAGCTCGCTACAGACACGGCTACAAGCAATGCCATGCCACATGTCCGAGCTGGCCCAAACGACGTCTGGTCGGAAACGTGCGATTTCCTGGCGAACGCGCTTCAGGTGTTCAAGCATGCCCCGGCCTAGGGGTGTCCCGTTGAAGGATTGCCAGGATACTTGCCCGTCCTGAAAGCGACCCTCGGAGCGCTTGCGGTAGCTCATGGTCAGTCCGGAAACCTCGTGCCCTAGACGCGCGAGATGCTCGGGTATCTCGTATAGGCGCCCGTAGTGATCGTCCAGCAGGTCTTGGCCCGTGTACTGCCGTTTGCTCAGTACGAGAATTCTCATCGCTTGCCTTCGCCCTGCAGAACGTTCAGATAGGCTTGTCCCGCGCGACTGACGGAGAAGTGCTCTGCGCGAGCTATCAGCTCTGCCGCGGGCACGTGAAACTCGCCATAGAGGGTTTTCATCAGGGCGAGGCTCAAGGCCGCAGGGGAGTTGGTTGGGATCAACTGACCGTAGCGGCCGTTTTCCAGGATCTCTGCCGGGCCGCTCGGGCAGTCGGTGGAGATCACCTGGATGCCGCTTGCCATGGCTTCGACCAGCACGTTACCAAAGCCCTCATAGTCCGATGCAAGCACCAGAACAGTGGATCGCTTGAGCAGAGGCAGAATGTTGTCGCAGTAGCCAAGAAAGAGCACATCATCGCTCAGCCCCAGGCGGCAGGCCTGTTGCTTGAGTGAGGGCATCAGGGAGCCGTCTCCCAACACCAGTAGTCTGGCGTCGCTCTGGCGCCTTATCTCTGCGAAGGCATCCAGCACGATGTCCAGTCGTTTGACGGGCTCGAGCCTCCCGGCGAAAACGATGATGGGCAGGTCGTTGCTGGCCCAGGGGAAATTCGCAGGCAGGGGCGCCAATACCCGCTCCTCGGTCGCGTCATCGATGATCGGGTTATGGACGACGGAGATTCTGTGCAGGGGAATTGCCGTTTGTTGCGAGAGGTCCTGTGCAACGCCGTGCGAGACTGCAACGATTGCATTGGCCCTGGCGTACAAAAAGCGCATGGCCAGCCTGACGGCGGAGAGCTTCAGGCGGCGCATGCCATGAGCCTCGGCGATTTCCGGGGAGATGGTGAGGTGCTGCGTGATAATGACTGACGTTCTGCGGAAGAACAGTAACTTGAGCGCCACGGTCAGGCAGGAAATGTCATTGGCGCAGGTGATGATGTGGGTTGGGCGGTGTTGCTTCAGGGCCCTGAAGACGGATGCAACAAACTGGAGCAGCGAACTGCCCCGGAGTTCGAAGGTTTTGATAGGGGCGGCGGCCATGCTCTGCGGAGAGCGCTCGAGGCGCCTGGCAACCAATGTCGCATCAATGCCGTGTCGGGTCAGATAGTCGATGAGGCGCGCTTGGACTTGTTCGAGGCCGCCGTTTCTGAAATTGCCCATCAGCACCCAGACTTTCATCTCAGGTTTCTGCTTGAGAGTGAATGCAGAGCACGTTCTGATAATCGCGCAGAGAGTCTTGATCGATGTGTTCCAGCACCCCGTTGGCTCCAATGCGCTGGAATCCGTACCCTATACCAGACAGGAATCTCAGTATCTCGGATTGCTCGTACCCCGCATTGGCTGCAGTTTCAGACTGGATTTCAATAATGATCATGGGTCTATATTGGTTGAGTACCGTCGTGGCGCCTTTGAGGCACGCCAGTTCGGCTCCTTCGATATCAATCTTGATGATATCCAGCCGCTCGACAGGATGTTCTTCGATATAGCGATCCAGGGTCGTGAGAGAGATCGTCTGCGAGGGGCGGGCTCCCGCTTGGATAGGGTAGAGCGTACCGAGTCCACGATTGAGTTCGTTACTTTGGCAATCGCCGGCTGACTCATAGATATGGGCTTCCCCCATCTGGTCAGAGATCCCGAGACGCACGGCGGTTGCCCAGGGGAGGGCATTCTTTACGATATTTTCTTCCAACTGGTCAGCAATGCTCTTCATAGGCTCGAATGCTATGACTCGACCGGCGGAAGTCGTTCGATTGGCCGCCACCAGTGTGATTTCTCCGATGTTGGCACCAATGTCGATAATCACCATTCCCGGCGTTATTAGACGGTTGAGCAGGGCGACGATTTCCCGATTGTAGTAACCGATCCAGAAGATCCTTCGTTGCATATGCTCGGAAAGATCCAGGCGCATGTGCAGATTGCCATCGAAGTCGTTGATGTTGGCCTGGCCCCTGGCATGTCTGAACAAACTGCGCATGAGTCGTGGCAATAGCATGGAGTTTCTTCCAACCGGAAATCGTTGGGCGAGGCTCCTGATGTGAGATAAGAAGGAGGGATTCATCAGAAAACGATCCTGTCAGAGTTTGGGGGCGGGCCAAGCAGCGCGGCGTAGCGCGAACAATGCCAGCAGGCTTGCCACTGCCAGAAACACCTCGACCGAAATGCAGGCGTAGGCGGCGCCTGCGATACCGTAACGTGGCAATAGAATGAGCATCAGAACTCCCATCAGCGGGATGGCGGTGAACTCCACCATTGCCTTGATCTTCTTTTGACGACGTCCCAGCAAGGTATTGCCAATGGCTACTCTGACTCCATAAAACGGAATGATCAGAGCCAGCACCTGGATTGTGGCAACGGCGGGCGTGTAATTTTCGCCAAGCAGTAACGGGATGACTGCAGCTGCTTCCCAGACAAGCACTCCCGCTACAACTCCATATATGGCGATAACCGTCAACAGCACGCCCAACAATCGCGGGTGCTTCGCGGGTTCGGCGCCTTGTGCGAATAGTCGCGGCATGGCAGCCGTAACCAGGGCATCGATGGGCTGCGTCGCCAGAGTTACGAAGCGGTAGGCGAGGCTGTAGATACCCGCCAATTCAGCTCCGCCGAATTTCAGTGTGAATGTCTTGTCCAGGGACGTCAGAGCGTTGCTGCCGGACCAACTGAAAGTGAAGCCAATCCCGTCAATCCACTGCCTCGGCTCTATGCTGGGCTGGATAATCTCTGGCCTCAGGCGCTTGTGGATAAGGGTCAGGGCGAAGAGGGCAGAGAGGAAAGTAGCTGCGGCATGGAACCAGACATATTGCTCGACACTGTGAGTGGGGGCGACATAAAAGAACGCGGCATTCCCTCCCAATCGAAATAATGCCGTCATTGCCGGGAGCATCGTGGCCCACCCCAATCGCTCATGGGCGGAGAAGGCAAAGGCCGATGTGGTGATCATCGGAAACAGTAGAGTTTCGGAGATACCAATTGCCAATAGTGTGGTGGTGCTGGTGATTGGTGCGAGAAGCTTGCCGATCCCCAGAAATAGCAGAGAGATGGCCAGCCCGGTGGCAAAGGCAGCCAGAAGCGTGTTAGTCCAATATTGGCTGAACGCTTCGGGCTTGTGGACTGTGCCCTGGTACATGACGAATCCCAAACCCAGTCCGGTGAAGGCTCCGAGGGTAATTGCCAGGCTGGCTAGGCCGCTGTAAGTGCCGTATCCATCTGGCCCGAGCAGGCGAGCTGTCACGATCATCCAGGCTGCCAGCAGACCGATCCTGACAACCTGCCAGAACAGCGTGATCAATGCAGAGTGTGCAAGCCGTCCGGGGTGGTAGCCGCTCTTCCTGGTCTTCACGGCGCTTGATTCACATCCGCAACGAAGGCTGTGCTTGAGCCGGGAATCAGCACATCGCGAATCTTTGTGCCAAACCTCTCCCAGGAAAACTTCTGCCCATGCTCACGGCAGCCTGTGCGCAACGCGCCAGGTTTTTCCAGCACTTGCACTATCCGACTTGCCAGTTCGGTGTAGTCATGGGGGGGCACCAGGTATCCCGATACTCCGTCAGCCACCGCGTCGACGATTCCTCCGGTGGCGAACGCGACGGTGGGTAGTGCGTTGACTGCAGCCTCAATCGCGACCATGCCGAAGCCTTCCGTATCTCCCGGAATGCTGCGTACCGGGAAGACATGGACGTCGGCCGCCTGATAGGCGGTGCAGAGTTCATCAAGGTCGGTGATCGCACCGATGAAGCGCACCGCATCACCGATGCCGGCGTGTTGCGCCGCTTCGAGGATGCTCTCGCGTGTCTGGGCATGGGCGTGAGCGTGCAAGGCGTCCTTCGGAGCGTCGCCGACGATCACCAGCACGGTGTCAGGACGTTGGGCCACCACCTTGGGTAGGCCCTGTTGTACGAATTCCAGCAGGCCCTTGCGGGATGTCAGGCGGCCAACGGAAAGCAACACAGGGCGCTCGGCCAGGCCGTGTTTGGCACGGAACGCCGCCAGAACCTCTGGCGGCCGTTGTGGGATGGGGGTTTTCGCGCCTGGGTAGACCAGCGCCAAGCGTTCCTCCTTGACGCCGGCCTCAAGCGCGAAGTTCCACGTCGAATGGCTGTTGCAGATGACTGCGTCCATGCCGCGAATGGCCGGTAACCAGAGCGCCCGGTACAGCGGGTGGCGGGTAGTGATGTCCAGTCCATGGATATAGACCACGGCGCGGGCACCGCACAGGCGGGCGGCAAGCAGGGCGATGGGAGCTGTCAGACCGCTTCCAGCCAGCACCGCATGGGGGCGCCAGCGTCGGGCGGTCTGTACGGCAGCCAGCATGGCCTGGATCAGGAAGCGCCAGGTGGGGCGCAGCGGGACAGGTTGGAATGTGACGCCGGCAGGAGCCAGGCTCGCGGCATCGTCTGGTCCAATCACCTGAACATCATTAGCGCGGCGCAGTTCGTCGATCAGGTGCCAGTTGAGACGTTCCATCCCGCCCAGCAGCGGAGGAAGGTTTCGGGTGATCAGCAGGATCCGTGACATTGGCGTTCAGATGCCCTCATGCGCTGATGACGTTGGCGCGCTTGTCCAGGCGGCCGCGGGTATCGACCAGAAGGCGAGCATGTTCGAGCAGCAGCTTGTAGTCGAAGGCGTCGTGGTCGGTCGCCAGCACGATGCAGTCGAAGCCCGACACCTGATCCGGTGTCAGGGGAATGGACTCCAGCTCGAAACTGTAGTCGCGCTTGCGCGGGAAGCGGGGCACGTGGGGGTCGGAGTACTGCACTACCGCGCCGCGCTGTTCCAGTAACGCCATGATTTCTACCGCGGGCGATTCACGGGTATCGTCGATGTTCTTCTTATAGGCCAGGCCGAGAATCAGTATGCGGCTGCCGTTCACGGCCTTGCGTTGGGCGTTGAGCGCGTCCGCGACTTTTTCGACCACCCAGTGGGGCATGTAGTGGTTGATCTCGCCCGCCAGCTCGATGAAGCGCGTATTGACACCATACTCCTTGGCCTTCCAGGTCAGGTAGAACGGGTCGATCGGGATGCAGTGGCCGCCCAGGCCGGGGCCTGGTGTATAGGGGACGAAGCCGAAGGGCTTGGTCGCCGCCGCGCGGATCACTTCGTGAATGTCGATACCCATCTTGTCCGAGACGATCTTCATCTCGTTGACCAGACCGATATTGACCGCGCGGTGGATGTTCTCCAGCAGTTTGGTCATTTCGGCGGCCCGAGGGCTGCTGACCGGCACCAGGGTATTGATCGCCCGCGCATAGATCGCCTGGCCGAGCTCCAGGCAGACGGCGGTCATGCCTCCGATCACCTTGGGGATGGTGCGTGTATCGTAATGGGCGTTGCCCGGGTCTTCGCGCTCGGGCGAGAACACCAGTGCGCAGTTCTGTCCTGGTACGAAGCCGCGTTGTGCCAGGCGTGGCGCCAGCTCCTCCTCGGTGGTGCCGGGCCAAGTGGTGCTTTCCAGGCTCAGCAACTGGCCCTCGCGGAAGTACGGCAGAATCGCTTCGGTGGTGTTGATGACGAAGCTGAGGTCGGGCTCGTGGTGGGTATTGAGCGGGGTGGGAACGCAGATGATAAGGACGTCCGCGTCAGTGCTATGGGCAAAATCGCCGGTGGCCTGGAACCCTGCTTCCAGTGCCGCGGCAATCAGATCGTCGCCCAGGCGCTCGATGTAACTCCGGCCGGAGTTGAGTGCCTGGACCTTATTGTCATCGACGTCGAAGCCGATGACCTTGATGCCCGCTTCGGCGAAGCGCAAGGCCAGGGGAAGCCCTACGTACCCAAGGCCATAGATGCCTATGACGGCTGTCCCTTCAGAGATCTTCTTGCGAAGCTGGTCCAGTGCGCTCATGGAAATGCCCAGTAAAAAGAGTCTGGCCATTCTGGCGAGTTTTCCCTGTCGTGGGAATTCTCTGAGACTCGCGTAGGACAATATGTGATTGAGCTCTCGTCCACCCAGGCATGGGAGAGGCAATTGCCTAGACGGGAGTGGGATGGTAGCTTACGCCCGCCGCCGGTGTAGCTCAGTCGGTAGAGCAGCTCATTCGTAATGAGAAGGTCGGGGGTTCGATTCCTCTTACCGGCACCAGAAAAGTAAAGGCCCGCAGTGATGCGGGCCTTTTTCATTTCTGGTGTGGACTATCGCCGGGGGGGCATGGCCAGTCCATAGGCATAGGCCGCTCTGCGTCGGGCCCGGCCGGATTCGGCGCCACACTGGCGTTCGCGAGCAAGCTCGTTCCTGCAAAGAGAAAGAACGCGCGCCGTACCTATGGAACCGAGTGGGCTGGTCCATGCTCACGAACAGGTGTTCGGTGCAGTTCCCTAGGGATAGAGCTGCCATCGTATATCCCTCGGTATTCTCGGTATGGCATCATGCCATCTCGGGGCGCTGGTCTGGGATGGCTGGGCACGATTTTCAGGGGATGGAGGGTGACTGAGAGCCCCCTAAGGAGCGATCTGGTCTTCTTCCTGCGTGCAAGCATGGCCGGGCGCGTTTTCGCCAACGATTCCGGTACCGCCCTGATCGAGCTGCGCCAGTTCGGCGAAGCCTCTCGGCCAGCCACGTCGGCATTGGGCTCGACAGTCAAGCAGACCACGCCGACCCTATAAACTCTGCCGCGAGACTCTGCTGGAGCACGGTATCACCCGCCGGCTACATACCCTGCGCATCGATGACAACAAGGCCGATCTTTCATTCTGGCCTGGTACTGCGCTGCCTGGGTAGTGGGGGCGCGACGTTAGGCGTCTTGCCCGAGCTAGCGAGCAACACCCATAACGACAACGTAATACCAACCATTGGAACCTGAAAGAAGTAGATATGGACGCCACTCTCCAAAACACCCCTGCAAAACTACTGGCCTGGCTGACAGGCGCCTTGTCCACCGTAATCGGGCTTTGCTGGGCCGTCATCACTTACGTGTTTCCCGACCCGACCGTGTTCGGTCTGGGCGTGGTCAACTGGAAGAACTTCCTGTCCTTCTTTGCCGCCTTCGTTTTCATGGGGGCCGTATTGCTCTCGATCATGACCTGGCGCCTGCCCACCTTCCTGCGTCGCATCGTCAATCTGGTGCTGGCGGCCTGCCTGTCTGCCGGCTTCTTCGTGATCGGCATGGAATATGCCAAACCTTCTTTCGAGTTTGCCCGGGAGCAGGATCGCATCATCGAGAACGACAGCCCGACTCTGCTCGGCAAGCGTATGGAGATGGTCGATAACGTGCGCATCAACCTCAGCGGCTGCAACTTCGTCGCACAAACCCCCTCGTGTGTATTCGAGTTCACCAGTACCAACAAGGATCGCGAGATCAATGTGCGGGGTGTGAGCGCGGTATTCGAGCAGGACGGCAATAACCTGCGTCTGGAAAAGACCCTGGTGGGCAATACGGAGTTGAAATATGGCTCCATCGAGCTCGTGCGCAACCTCACGACCAAGGTCACTCTGATCTTCCAGCCGACCCGTAATGACCTGAGCACCATTTCCTCGGTCAAGCTTGTGCTCAGCGGCCTTGGTAATTATGAGCAAGTCGTCAAGTTCAATGATGTAGCCACGCGCTGACCGCCGAAAGCCATTTGTAGGAACAAAGGGCGCCCAGCCCTTGCTTGTGAGCAGCTCCTTGGGATGAATTCCCAAGGAGGCTCCTACGAGGAGATCAGTCTTCGACATAGCCGTTGGGATTGTGGCTCTGCCAGTTCCAGGCGTCGCGGCACATGTCTTCTATGTCGCGGGTGGCGCGCCAGTGCAGTTCGTCGACGGCCAGGCCGGGGTCGGCGTGGTAGCTCGCCACGTCGCCCGGACGGCGATCGAGGAATTGCCGGGGTAGCGGATGGCCGCAGGCCTTTTCATAGGCGTCGATGATTTCCAGCACGCTATAGCCGCGTCCGGTACCGAGGTTGAAGGTGCGGATGCCTTGGGCGCCGTCCAGCCAGCGCAGGGCGCAGAGGTGGGCGTCGGCGAGGTCGCAGACGTGCAGGTAGTCGCGCACGCCGGTGCCGTCGGGTGTCGGGTAGTCGCTGCCGAATACCTGGATGAAGGGCCGTCTGCCGGTCGCCACTTGGGAGACGTAGGGCATCAGGTTGTTGGGGACGCCATTGGGGTGTTCGCCGATCTGTCCGCTGGCGTGGGCGCCGACCGGATTGAAGTAGCGCAGGATGGCGATTTTCCATTGCGGGTCGGCGTGGGCGATGTCGCGTAGCGCGATCTCCGCCATCAGTTTCGACTGGCCATAGGGGCTGGCCGGTGCCGTGGGGGCGTCCTCGCGGATAGGGCTTTGCGCGGTGAGCCCGTAGACCGTGGCGGAGGAGCTATAGATGAAGCGCTTTACACCGTGGCGCTGCATGACCTCGCACAGCGGCAGGGTGCCGGCGAAGTTGTTCTGGTAGTAGGTGATCGGCTTGGCGACCGATTCGGCAACGGACTTCAGGCCGGCGAGATGGATGGTCGCCTCGATCGCGTGCTGGCTGAAGAGCCCATCGAGCGTGGCTTCGCAGCGGATGTCGCCTTCGATGAAGGGAATGGGCTGCCCGGTGAGCTGCTCGATCCGCCGTAGAGGGATGGTGGAGCTGTTGCAGAGGTTGTCCAGGATCACGGGGGTGAAGCCCTGCTTGATCAGCTCCATGCAGATGTGGGAGCCGATGTAGCCACAGCCCCCAGTCAACAGAACCTTTCTCGTCATGATCTCGCCAATGCTTCCCTGTGCCGATTCGGCCGTCCTCGAATTCTCTCAGAGGCGGTCGAACCGACCCTATGCAGGGCGGCGTGATCGATTTGGCAACTTGGCGATTGGGCGGGGATCGCCGAAGGTGACGGCTCTTTCTCTGTGTAGGAGCGAGGGGGACGCCTAGTCCTTGCTCGCGGACCGCCCAAGCGCCGAGGTCACCTGGAAAGCGTTCGCGAGCAAGCTCGCTCCTACAGAAAAGCGCAAAGGCCTTTCCAGCGCAGTCGTACCGACGCGCAGCAGGGCGTGAGCAGGTTCTTACAGGCTCAAGCGCATCGACAGGTCCAGAGCCTTCACATCCTTGGTCAGGGTGCCGATGGAGATGTAGTCCACACCGGTCTCGGCGACGGTGCGCAGGGTCGCCTCGGTGATGCCGCCGGAGGCTTCCAGCTTGGCGCGACCGGCCGTGAGAGCGACGGCGGTGCGCATGTCATCCAGGCTCAGCTCGTCGAGCATGATGATGTCGGCGCCGGCGTCCAGGGCCTGGCGTAGTTCGGCGAGGTCTTCCACTTCGATCTCCACCGGCTTGCCCGGGGCGATGCGGTGGGCCTCGGTGATGGCCTGGGCGATTCCGCCGCAGGCGGCGATGTGGTTTTCCTTGATCAGGAAGGCGTCGTACAGGCCGATGCGGTGGTTGTGGCAGCCGCCGCAGGTGATCGCGTACTTCTGCGCCAGGCGCAGGCCGGGCAGGGTCTTGCGGGTGTCGAGCAGCTTCACGCCGGTGCCGTCGACCAGGTCGGCGTAGTGGCGCGCGCGGGTGGCGGTGCCGGAAAGCAGCTGGAGGAAGTTCAGGGCGCTGCGCTCGCCGGTGAGCAGGGCGCGGGCCGGGCCTTCGAGGGTGAACAGGGTCTGGTCGGCGCTGACTCGCTCGCCGTCCTTGACCTGCCACTTCACCTGGACGCGCGGGTCAACCTGGCGGAAGACCTCGTCGACCCAGGCGCTGCCGGCCACGGTGGCGTTCTCGCGGGTGATGATGCGTGCGGCGGCGTTGCGCTCGGCGGGGATCAGCTGGGCGGTGATGTCGCCGCTGCCCACGTCTTCGGCCAGGGCGGCGCGCACGTTGGCCTGGATTTCCCCGGAAAGCTCGGCGAGGGTGAGGTTCGGCATGGAGGGCTCCTGTTCGCAGTGGCGGGATTATACGGGCGGCGGGCTCTTGCGGGTATCGATTGGCGTTTGGCTCTGGCCGATCATCTGTCAGACAAACGGCAGCGGAATCGGCGTGAATTTCTTCAAGTTTGCGAGAAATGACTCTTGGTTGTTCAAGAAGCTTCCCTATAATGGACTCGAACAGCCCTGCTTTTTGACGCCACTAATTTGACGTTAAGGACAACGCTTCGATGACTGTTGGTACCGCCAGCCAGCCCCGCCAGGGCTGACGGCAGGAGACGTGTGATGCAGAAGGATGCGAACGCGAACGTAGTGCCGCTGAACAAGCCGGCAGCTTCCGAACAGTCGCCGAATTCGTTCGCCGGGCGTTTGCCGGCGGCGCTGGTCAGTGTGCGCGACAAAGTCGCCATCCAGCTGCGTCAGGCCATGCAGGCGCTGTTCGACAACGCCGACGATACCCTGTTCGAGATGGCGGATCGCGCCTCCAACAACACCGAGCAGAGCGCCTATTTCGAAGCCATGCGCGACCTGCGCCTCAAGCGCAAGAGCATCGAACGCGGCTTCCTGCAGAAAGTCTTCGAGCAATTCGCCAGTCTCGGTCAATACGAGATCGGCAGGTCGTCGCCGTTGGAGTCCGTCTCCTACGACAATCTCAGCCTGGTCCAGAACGATGAGCTGGAGGAGGCTGTGGCGCTGGATGCCATGGTCGGCAAGGTCATGAGCCGCGATGGTGTGGCGCTGGGGCACCTCACGACCCGCCTCAACAAGCTGGTCAGCAAGAAGGTCGAGGACAAGACCAACCCGCTGGGGCCGCGCCTGCTGAGCGAGGCGTTCCTCGAGGCATGTCAGGGGCTGGGCGTCGAGATCAAGGTCAAGCTGATCATCCTCAAGCTATTCGACAAGTATGTGCTGGCCGAGGCCGAGCAGCTGTATGCCGAGGCCAATCAGACGCTGATCGCCCTCGGCGTGCTGCCGGAACTCAAGAACGTGCCGCTGCGCCGTCCGCCGCAGCGGAGCGCCCCCAGCCAGGCTGCTAGCGCGGCGCCGGTGGCTGGCGCGGTGGAGCAGACCGGCACGCAGTACCTGGATAGCGAGTCCCAGGCGGCTTTCGCGGCCTTGCAGGACCTGCTCTCGCAGGTGCGCGGCAGCACCATCGCGCCGAGCCGCGCAGTGCCCGCCGACGCGGTGCCGATCACCAGCAACGACCTGATGCGCCTGCTTTCCCACCTGCAGTCGCACTTGCCGGCGCAGACCATCGATGAGATCGATGTCCGTCAGCACCTGGATCACCTGCTGACCCGCGTCAGCTCCAAGAGCGGCCGTTCCCGTGTGGTTGGCCAGGTCGACGAGGACGTCATCAACCTCGTCTCCATGCTCTTCGAATTCATTCTCGATGACCGCACCCTGCCGGACTCGCTGAAGGCCCTGATCGGCCGCATGCAGATTCCGATGCTCAAGGTCGCGGTGCTCGACAAGACCTTCTTCAGCCGTGGCAGCCACCCGGCGCGCCGCCTGCTCAACGAGATCGCTTCGGCGGCCCTGGGCTGGGCCGAGCAGACCGACGGCCAGCGCGACTACCTGTACCAGAAGATCGAGCAGGTGGTGATGCGCCTGTTGAACGACTTCGTCGACGACCCGGCGATCTTCTCCGAGCTGCTCGACGAGTTCATCGCGTTCACGGGCGACGAGCGCCGCCGCAGCGACCTGCTCGAACAGCGCACCCGCGATGCCGAGGAAGGCCGCGCCCGCGCCGAGCTGGCGCGCCAGGACGTGGAACAGGTACTCAATGAGCGTCTGCTGGGCCGCACCCTGCCGGAAGTGGTGGTGCGTCTGTTGCAGGAAGCCTGGAGCAAGGTGCTGCTGCTGACCTGCCTCAAGCACGGCACGGCCTCCACCGAGTGGGAGTCCGCGCTGGCCACCATGGACGACCTGATCTGGAGCGTGGAGCCCCACGAGGATCCGGATTCGCGCCTGCGCCTGTTGGAGATGGTCCCGCAGCTGCTCAAGTCGCTGCGTGAGGGGCTGGCTTCCGCCGCCTTCGATCCGTTCTCCACCGGGGAATTCTTCAGCCGTCTGGAAGGGCTGCACGTGCAGGCCTTCCAACGCTACAAGCAGGCCGAAGAGCGCAGGGCGGCCGCTCTGGACGACGATTTGCCGCTGCTCGACGAGCCGCTGGAAGCCACGGCGGAGGTCACCTCGGCCGCGCTGCAGCCGGCGATGGTGGCGGTGGTCGCGGAAATCGTCCTCGCTACGCCTGACGAAGTCCGGGCGGAGGAGTCCGAACAAGTGCTCGCCGATGACGACGAGTCGCTGCGCCGGGTCGACGATCTGCGGGTCGGCAGTTGGGTGGAGATCCAGGAAGACGAAGAGCACAAGCTGCGCTGCAAGCTGGCGGCGGTGATCCGTCCGAGCTGCCGCTACATCTTCGTCAACCGTACCGGCATGAAGGTGCTGGAGAAGACCCGCATGGGCCTGGCCCTGGAGTTCCATCGCAATGCCGTGCGCCTGCTGGACGACGCTCTGCTGTTCGACCGCGCCCTGGAGTCGGTGATCGGCAATCTGCGCCGCCTGAAGAACGCCTGAGAACCTGCCTACGACCTGCCGCACGGTTGCAATGCCACCCATAGGGCGGGCTGCTCTTGTAGGAGCGAGCTTGCTCGCGAGCGGTATAGCACCGTGCCTTGCAGGTTCGCGAGCAAGCTCGCTCCTACAAAAGACACTCAAGTTCGTCGCTGGGCATATCCTCCAGAGGGGTCTGAGCCTGCGGGGTTGAGCTGGCGAGTTCATTTCCCCGTGCCGCTGCTTTAGAGTGGGGTTCTGCCAAGGAGCCCCCATGCAGCTCGATCCCCTTACCGGCTGGTGCCAAGGCGCCCAGCATTGCCCCTCGCCGAACTTCAACGCCCGCCCCGACGGCGAGGTGGTGTCGTTGCTGGTGATCCACAACATCAGCCTGCCGCCGGGCCAGTTCGGCACTTGCAAGGTTCAGGAATTCTTCCAGAACCGTCTCGATGCCGACGAGCATCCCTATTTCGCCAGCATCGCCGCCATGACCGTTTCCGCGCACTTCCTCATCGAGCGCGACGGTTCGCTGTTCCAGTTCGTGTCGTGCAACGAGCGGGCCTGGCATGCCGGCGTGTCGCGCTTCGACGGGCGCGAGAACTGCAATGATTTTTCCATCGGCATCGAACTGGAAGGGACCGACTGCGATCCGTATAGCGATCGCCAGTACGAGGTCCTGGCGGAACTGACCCGGCAACTGATGGCCAGCTATCCGGCCATCACCCCGGCGCGCATCCAGGGGCATTGCGACATCGCCCCCGAGCGCAAGACCGACCCGGGCGAGGCGTTTGACTGGGCGCGCTATTTCGCCGCCATCGGTGCAAAGGAGTCGATATGAGTTTCCTGGTGTTGTTGCTGGTGCTGGCGGTCGAGAAGCTTTCCGCCTGGCGCGCGCGGTTGCAGCGCGACAGCTTGTGGCTTGGCTGGCTGGAGACAGTGGGCAGTGTCCCGTCGCTGCTGGCGAAACCTTGGCTCGGACTGCTGGTCGCCGTGTTGCCGCCCTTGCTGCTGCTCGCCCTGCTGCTGACCCTGCTGGAGCCCGTCGCCTATGGGCTGCTGGCTTTGCCGGTGCACCTGCTGGTGGTGGTCTGGAGCCTGGGGCGCGGCGACATCCTACGGGCCATCGGCCCCTTCCGCGATGCCTGGCGCCGCGAGGATGCCCAGGGCGCCTACCACGTCGCCGAGCGCGACCTCGGCGTGCAGGCCGACAACGACGACGAGCTGCTGGCGCAGGTGCAGGGCACGCTGGTGTGGCAGGCCTATCAGGCATTCTTCGCGGTGATCTTCTGGTACGCCTTGCTGGGCCCGGTGGCGGCACTGACCTACCGCCTGCTGGCCATCGCGGCGGAGCAGGGGCGGCACGCGGAGCTGCGCGAGCGCGCCGTCCAGCTACGCCATGCCTTCGACTGGCTGCCGGCGCGGGCGCTGGTGCTGAGTTTCGCCCTGGTGGGCAACTTCGTCGCCGTCAGCGGCAGCCTGCTGCATGACCTGCTGGCCTGGGACGTGCCCGCTGCCCGGCTGCTGGCGCGGGCCGGCTACGTGGCTGAGGATTTCAATGAAGGCGGGTTGGGTGCCAAGGGCGTCGCCAGCCTGGATGCGCTCTGGCAGTTGCTGGTGCGCTCGGCAGTGCTCTGGTACGCCGTGTTCGCCATCTGGACCCTGCTGCTGTAAGCCTGTCTCCGATCTGCCGCGCGTCGGCATGACTGCGTTAAAAACAGGCCTGAAGCCAATGCCAGTCAGTTAAGGCGTTGGCTGACGGGCTTCTTCTTGTGTAGGAACCACTGTCTTTTGCGGCCTTGTAGGATGGAGTAGAGCGAAGCGAAACCCATCAATTGCACGCATCGACAGCATGGGTATCGCTCCGCTCCACCCATCCTACGAGATGCTGCGCGTCGGCACGACTGTAGGAGCGAGCTTGCTCGCGAACCGCACAGCCCTTAGCTGCCCGGCAATTCCATTCGCGAGCAAGGACTGGCGTCCCCTTCGTTCCTACAGGTTCGGCTCAGCTTCGTCGGATAAGCAGAGCTGCTGTAAGTGCCTGATGCCGGCCGCGCTGCCGTTGGTCCGGTGATGGCATTTTAACCTTAAGTTACAGAACTCCCTGCCGATATCAGGTACACAGAAGCCTGTGCGCGCCGATCCGGTCTGTGATGTTCATCACGAGCCGTTCCGGCGAGCGCGCGTGCGGCGTGCATCAGCTCAGGTGCGCGCCTGCCATCCCCGACAAGCGACATAACAATAACGGGAACAGGAGACGTCTTTGTGAGGACTGTGCTCTATCCGGCCATCGCGCTGATGAACCGCCTGAGCTTCGGCATGAAGTTCAGCCTGATCAGCGTGCTGTTTTTCCTGCCGATGCTGATCACCAACTTCTACCTGGTGCGCGATTCCTATCGCCAGTTCGTCAGCACCCGCGCCGAACTTCAAAGCCTGCAGCTGATCGGCGATGGCCAGCAGATCCGCCGCAACGTCGAAGCCTATAACGACCTCCTGCAGATCAACAGCGTGCTCGGCCAGTCCAGCAAGGGCAGCGGCATCGATGGGCGCGTCAGCAAGGTGCACAAGGAATTGCTGGCGCAGATCGCCGCGCTGCAGCCGGTCACCCAGGATGCCGAGCAGGTCGCCGAGTTCAACACCCGGCGCGATGAACTGCTCAGCTCCCTCAAGAGCGTGGAGAGCGAAGGCTCGCTGCAGAGCAAGGCGGCCACGGCGGCACGCATGGTCAACCAGGCACAGGTCTTCAACAAGCTGCTGCTGTCCCATGGCGGGCTGAGCCAGGACGACGCCCGCGACGTGCGCCAGCTCGCTGAGCTGATCACCGTCGTCACCCCACACATCACCCAGACCCTCAGTGTGGGCCGCACCATCGGCTCCAGCGCGTTGGGCCAGGGCTTCCTCAATTCGGCTTCCAGCGAGCGCTTCAATGACCTGCTGCAGGACCTGGAAAAACTCCACGTCGAATACGGTCTGAAGCTGCAGGACGCCCTGGGTGGCAGCGCTGCCGCCCAGGCCGCGCTGTCCGCCGATGCCGAGGCCAGCCGCGAGACCCTGAAGAGCCAGGGCAAGCTCTTCGAGGACAAGGTGGTGATGGCCGACACCCTCGACACCCCCTGGGCCGATTTCTACGACCAGGTCAGCCGCGCGATGGACAAGACCTACCGCCTCGACGACCAGGTCCTGGCTTTCGTCGATCACGCGCTGCAGGAGCGCCTGGCCAGCAAGCAGCGGCAGATGCTGTTGCTGGTGGTGGCGCTGCTGGTGGTGTTCCTCGCCATCGGCTACCTGTACAGCGGCTTCTACGTGTCCACCCGCACCACCCTCAAGAGCCTGGGGCAGATGATGGAGCGCGTTGCCTCCGGCGACATGACGGTCACCTTCCATGCTCAGAGCCGCGACGAACTCGGCGAGCTGGGGCAGGCGTTCAACCAGACGGTGGCGAGGATTCATGACCTCATCGAGCAGGTCGGGCGCACCGTCGCCGAGGTCGAGCGGCAGACCGTACGGGTCGAGTCGGTGTCCGCCGAGAGCAACCAGGCGGTGACCGGCCAGCGTAACCAGATCGAGCAGGTTGCCACGGCGATGAACCAGATGGCAGCCACTGCGCAGGAGGTCGCACGCAGCGCCGCCGTGGCAGTGGGCAGCGCGCACAACGTCAATCAGGAGACCGCCAGCGGGCGCGCCCTGGTGGCGTCGCAGGTCGGCAGCATCCAGCGCTTGGCCGGCGAGATCGACGAGTCGGTGGCGGTGATCAACCAGCTGGCGGCCGACAGCGCCTCCATCAGCCGCGTGTTGGATGTGATCAAGGGCATCGCCGAGCAGACCAACCTGCTGGCGCTCAACGCCGCCATCGAAGCCGCGCGAGCCGGCGAGCAGGGCCGCGGCTTCGCGGTGGTGGCCGACGAGGTGCGGACGCTGGCCAAGCGCACCCAGCAGTCCACCGAGGAAATCGAGCAGATGATCGCTCGCCTGCAGAATGGCGTCGGCGCGGCGGTGAAGGCGATGGGCAGCAGCCACCACACCGCCGACGGTACCGTGAGCCAGTCGGAGCAGGTGCAGCTGGCGCTGGAGAACATCCTCCAGGCGGTGGGCGCCATCGTCGACCAGAACCAGCAGATCGCCGCCGCCGCCGAGCAGCAGACGGCGGTCGCCCATGACATCGACCAGAACATCGTGCAGATCAACCAGGCCGGCGAGCGTACCGCCGAAGGCGCCAGCGAGACCGAGCGCGCCAGCCGCGAGCTGACCGGGCAGGTGGTCGAGCTCAAGCGCCTGATCGGCGCGTTCCGGGTCTGAGAAAGGGTTTTCATCAGCAGCCCGGTATCCGCGCGAGCGCAAGGACGCTTCCCCAT
Organism: Pseudomonas macauensis; assembly: GCF_047902425.1. NCBI lineage: Bacteria > Pseudomonadati > Pseudomonadota > Gammaproteobacteria > Pseudomonadales > Pseudomonadaceae > Pseudomonas > Pseudomonas macauensis. The sequence continues at coordinate 1,016,389 of NZ_CP138377.1, forward strand.
CTCGCGGATGCCGGGTTGTCGGTGAATTCACTCCATGCTGGGCCGTGCGTGGGGCGTGTAACGCTCCGCGTTATACGCCGATTGGCCTTGGCCGGGCGCCCCACGGTTTCCAGTGGTCGCGCGGGATCGATGGGTATCGCACTCCACTCATCCTACGGGGCCGATCTGAAGGTCTGACGGTGGGCAACGACTGTAGGAGCGAGCTTGCTCGCGAACCGCCCAGCCTCCAATTCATCCGGTAAATCCGTTGGCGAGCAAGCTCGCTCCTACAAAAGAGCCGTCGGCTCACTTCCAGCCGAACAACTCCATCGCATTGCGCGTGCTGGCGCTCGCCAGTTCTTCCGGGCTGATGCCCTTGAGCTCGGCCAAAGCAGCGCAGATTTCCGGCAGATGTTCGGGGCTGTTGCGCTGGCCGGGGTACATGGCCGGCGCCATGTCTGGAGAGTCGGTTTCCAGCACGATGGATTCCAGTGGAATCTCCGGCACCACCTTGCGCAGGCGGTTGGCCTGCGGCCATGTCGGTGCGCCGCCCAGCCCCAGGCGAAAGCCCAGTTTGAGGTATTCGCGGGCCTCCTCGCGGCTGCCGGCGAAGGCATGGATGATGCCCTGGCGCCGGGGCTTGAAGCGCTTGAGGGTGGCGATCACCGCCGCGTGGGAGCGGCGTACGTGCAGCAGTACTGGCAGTTCGAAATCGATGGCCGTGCGCAGTTGCTCCTCGAAGATTGCCTGCTGACCGTCGCGGTCGAGGTCTTCCAGGTAGTAGTCCAGGCCGATTTCACCCACGGCGCAGAGCTTCGGGTGGCCCGCCAGGCGCTCCAGCCAGTCGCGCAGCGCCGTCAGGTGCTCGGGGCGGTGGCGCGCCAGATAGATCGGATGCAGGCCGAGGGCGGCATACAGGTCGGGCTCCTGCTCGACCAGCGTCCAGACGTCTTCCCAGTTCTCGCGGAATACCCCCAGCAGTACCTGACGGATCACCCCGCGCTCCCGGCTGCGCTGAAGCACCGCCTGACGGTCGTCGGCGAAGTCCGAGCAGTCGAGATGGTTGTGGGTGTCGATCAGCTGCATGGCCTCACTCCGTGCGTAGCTTCAGAGTGCGCGCCACCGGATGGACGCCGGGGGTGTAGCTGTTCTGCTCGATGGCGCCCAGTGCCAGGTCCAGGGCGCGCTCGGCGATCAAGGCGTGCTGCTGGGAGATCGCGTTGACCTTCAGCGGGACGAAGTCCAGCAGTTGCGTATCGCCGAAGGTGGCGATGCGCAGCCCCGCCGGCCAGCCGTCGGGCAGCGCCTGGAGTACGTCGAACACGCCTTCGAGCAGCACGTAGGAAGTGGTGATCAGCGCGTCGGGCAAGTGGCCCTGGCGTGCCAGCAATTCTTCCATCAGTTGGCGGCCACAGGCTCGGCTGAAGGTTTCGCCGTGCTCGACGAGGACCTGCCCCTTGAACTCGCGCAACGCGCTGCGGAAGCCCGCCGCGCGCTCCTGGCTGATGATCAGCTCCGAACGCGCGCCGAGCAGGGCGATGCTCTGCGGTACGGGGTCGAGCAGGCTGGCCGTAAGGCGCTGGCTGGCCTCGCGGTCGTCGCTGACCACCGAGCAGAAACGCTGCGGATCGAGCTGGCGGTCCACTGCGATCACCGGCACGCCGATGCCCTGCAGGCGGGCCAGGCTGTCGTCGTTGCCGGGCAGGCAGCTGGCGACGATCAGCGCATCGCAACGCCTTGCGCGGAACAGATTGAGTACCTGGCGCTCGGTGTCCGGCTCGTCGTCGGAGCTGGCGATCAGCAGCTGGTAGCCACGGGCCCGGGCGCCCTGTTCGAGCAGCTTGGCCAGCTTGGCGTAGCTGGGGTTTTCCAGGTCCGGCAGGACGAAGCCGAGGGTGCGCGTCTGGCCGCGGCGCAGGCTGGCGGCCTGCTGGTCCGGGTGGTAGCCGTGCTCTTCGATCACCGCGCGCACGCGCTCCACCGTGGCGGCGCTGATGCGGCGCTGCACGGCCTTGCCGTTGATCACATAGCTGGCGGTGGTGACCGAAACACCGGCCAGGCGGGCGATATCACTGAGTTTCAGCACGATGGGTTGCCGACAATTGGGGGCTTCAAGGATCACGCATTATCGAGTAACGTTCCAGTCTCAATAGGTGAAACGATTCAGCATTGCCCGTGGCCATTGCCTGAAGACCGCTCCGGCGGTCGAGAAAGCCACAGGTTCTAAGCTGTTCACCATACAAGCGGATGACCGCCCCAAGCGCCGGCGCGCCAGAACGCAGGCGAGGAGAACGCGATGCTCGAACTGAACGCGCAGCAGGTTCGCATGGACCAGCGCGCCGCCGACAAGCAGGCCGCCCTGGCGCTGCTCGGCGCGGCCCTGGAGGATGACGGACTGGTCGCCGCCGGCTATCTCGCCGGCTTGCAGGCCCGCGAGGCGCAGGGCTCCACCTACCTGGGGCAGGGCATCGCGATTCCCCACGGCACACCGGATACCCGCCACCTGGTGCAGCGCACCGGCGTGCGCCTGATGCACTTCCCCGAGGGCGTCGCCTGGGGGGATGGCCAGACGGTGCACCTGGCCATCGCCATCGCCGCCAAGTCCGATGAACACCTGCACCTGCTGCAACTGCTTACCCGTGCGCTGGGCGATGGCGAAATGGGCGAGGCACTGCGTCTGGCCGAGAGCCCCGAGGCGCTACTGCATCTGCTGCGCGGTGCGCCACAGGCCTTGTTGCTGGACAGCCAGCTGGTCGGGTTGGGCGTCGCCGCCGAGGACTTCGACGAACTCACCGTGCTGGGTGCGCGCCGGCTGAAGAAGGCCGGCTGCGTCGAGCCCGGTTTCGCCGCCGAACTGCATGGCAGCGAAGCGCTGCCGCTGGGCGACGGGCTCTGGTGGCTGCATAGCGCCGAGCGCGTCTCGCGGCCGGGCCTGGCCTTCGTCACCCCGCAGCGCGAGCTGAACCATGCCGGCCTGCCGGTGCGCGGGCTGTTCTGTCTGGCCAGCCAGGGCGACTCGCACCGGGCGATGTTCGAACGTCTGTGCGACCTGCTGGTGGACGGTCGAGCCACCGAGCTGGCGCGGGCCACGACCAGTCGTCATGTACTGGAGGCCCTGGGTGGTGAACTGCCGGTGGACTGGCCGAGCGTGCGGGTGCCACTGGCCAACCCGCATGGCCTGCATGCTCGCCCGGCGCAGGTGCTGATGCTGCTGGCGCGGGACTTCGAGGGTGAGATTCGCGTGCGCATCGCCGAGGCCGACAGCGCGCCGGTGTCGATCCGCAGCCTGAGCAAGCTGCTCAGCCTGGGGGCGCGGCGTGGACAGGTGCTGGAGTTCTTCGCCGAACCCGAGATCGCCGAGCGCGCTCTGGAGGCTGTGCGCCTGGCGGTGGAGCAGGGGCTGGGCGAGGAGATCGAAGCGCTGCCCGAAACGCCGGAGCCGGCTGCCGTCATGGTCGAGGTTACCGAAGCGGAAACCGTCATGGCGCCGGAGGCGGGCAGCCGTTTGCAGGCCATCGCCGCATCTCCCGGTATCGCCAGCGGTCCTGCCTATGTGCAGGTCGAGCGGCCTTTCAAGTTCGCCGAGCGTGGCGAGTCGATCGAGGTGGAGCGCCAGCGTCTGGATGAGGCGCGCGAGGCGATTTCCGCCGAGATCGAGGCGCTGGTGAAGCGCACCCAGGTCAAGGCCATCCGTGACATCTTCGTCACCCACCAGGCGCTGCTGGAGGACCCGGAGCTGGCCGACGAGGTGCAGTCTCGGCTGGCCGAGGGGGCGAGCGCCGAGGCGGCCTGGAGCCGGGTGATCGAGCGCGTCGCCAGCGAGCAGGAAGCGCTGCGCGATGCCTTGCTGGCCGAGCGCGCGGCCGACCTGCGGGACGTTGGCCGGCGGGTGTTGGCGCGCCTGTGCGGCGCACAGAGTGCCGCCGCGCCGGAGCGTCCCTACATCCTGGTGATGGACGAGGTCGGCCCTTCCGACGTGGCGCGGCTGGACCGCGAGCGGGTGGCCGGCATTCTCACCGCGCGCGGCGGGGCCACCTCGCACAGCGCGATCATCGCCCGCGCGCTGGGCATTCCCGCCCTGGTCGGCGCCGGTGCGGCGGTGCTGGCGCTGGAACCCGAGACCCTCCTGTTGCTCGATGGCGACCAGGGTGAGCTGCGGGTGTCGCCGAGTGCGGAGTGCCTGGCGGAGGCCGAACGCCTGCGCGACCAGCGCCGGCGCCGTGCCGAGCGCGCCGAGGCGCGCCGTCATGAGCCGGCGATCACCCGAGACGGCCATGCCGTGGAAATCTGCGCCAACCTGGGCGACACCTCCGGCGCCGTGACGGCGGTCGAGCAGGGCGCGGAAGGCGTCGGCCTGCTGCGCACCGAATTCGTGTTCATGGACAACCCCCAGGCGCCCGATGAGGCGACCCAGGAGGCCGAGTACCGCCGCGTGCTCGATGCCCTCGGCGGGCGCCCCCTGGTGGTGCGTACCCTCGACGTGGGTGGCGACAAACCGCTGCCGTACTGGCCGATCCCGCGGGAGGAGAACCCTTACCTCGGTGTGCGCGGCGTGCGTCTGACCCTGCAGCGCCCGCAGATTTTCCAGACCCAGTTGCGCGCCTTGCTGCGGGCCGCCGCCGGGCGTCCGTTGCGCATCATGTTCCCGATGGTCGGGCAGGTGGAGGAATGGCGGCAGGCCCGCGATCTCACCCGGCAGCTCTGCGCGGAGCTGGGCGGCGAGCATGACCTGCAACTGGGCATCATGGTCGAAGTGCCTTCGGCGGCGCTGCTCGCGCCGGTGCTGGCCCGCGAAGTGGACTTCTTCAGCGTCGGCACCAACGACCTGACCCAGTACACCCTGGCCATCGACCGTGGCCATCCGACCCTGTCGGCGCAGGCCGACGGCCTGCACCCGGCGGTGCTGCAATTGATCGACATGACCGTGCGCGCCGCCCATGCCCACGGCAAGTGGGTAGGCGTATGCGGCGAGCTGGCGGCGGATGCGCAGGCGGTGCCGCTGCTGGTGGGGCTGGGGGTGGACGAGTTGAGCGTGTCGGCGCGCAGTATCCCGCTGGTCAAGGCACGGGTGCGCGAGCTCGATCTGCCGATGGCCCGCGAGCTGGCGCAAACCGCGCTGGCATTGGGCTCCGCCGCCGAGGTGCGCGAATGCGTCGCCCAGGCCCTGCCGGAGGTGAACTGATGGCGCGCATCCTCACCATCACCCTGAATCCCGCGCTGGACCTGACGGTGCGCCTGCCCCGGCTCGAGGTCGGCGAGGTCAATCGCAGCGAGTCGGTGCTCAGCCAGGCGGCTGGCAAGGGTCTGAACGTTGCGCAGGTGCTGGCCGATCTCGGTCATTCGCTGAGCGTGACCGGCTTCCTCGGTGCGGACAATGCGGCGCCTTTCGAGGCGCTGTTCCAGCGCCGTGGTTTCGTCGACGCCTTCGTCCGCGTGCCGGGGGAAACCCGCAGCAATATCAAGCTGGCCGAAGGCGACGGGCGCATCACCGATATCAACGGCCCCGGCCCGGAGGTGAGCGCCCGCGAGCAGGACGCCTTGCTCGATTGCCTCGGCCGGATCGCCAGCGAGCATGAGCTGGTGGTGGTCGCCGGCAGCCTGCCGCGCGGGGTCGATCCCGACTGGTTGCGTGAGCTGTTGCTACGGCTCGGGCGGCGCGGTCTGAAGGTGGCATTCGACAGCAGTGGCGCGGCCCTGCGCGCCGGGCTCGACGCGGCGCCCTGGCTGATCAAGCCCAACGATGCCGAGCTGGCCGAAGCCTGTGGACAACTCCTCGACACGCCGGCGGCGCTGGCCGAGCAGGCCGAGGCGCTGCGGGCGCGTGGCATCGAGCAGGTGGTGCTGTCCCAGGGCGCTGATGGTGTGCGCTGGTTCGGCCCGCAAGGCAACTGGCGGGCGATTCCGCCCAGGGTCGAGGTGGCGAGCACGGTGGGCGCGGGTGACTCGCTGCTCGCCGGTATGTTGCACGGCCTGCTGGTTGGCTGGCCGGCCGAGCGCGTGCTGCGCCACGCCACGGCGGTAGCGGCGCTGGCGGTCACCCAGTTCGAGTTCGGCATCGGCGATGCGCCGCGCCTGAACCAGATCGAAGACGGCGTGCAGGTTCAGGCCCAGGCCTGAGTCGCGCCGCATCCAGAACAACAAGAGGTTATGACGATGAACCTTGCCCTTATCACGGCCTGCCCGAACGGCCAGATCACCAGTGTGCTCAGCGCACGCCTGTTGCGCGCGGCGGCCGAGCGCCTGGGCTGGGCGGTGTGCGTCGAGCAGCACGACCCGCAGCATCCCGAACGCCAGCTCTCCGCGGCGCAGATCGCGGCGGCCGACTGGGTGCTGGTGGTCAGCGCGCAGCCGCTGGACCTTTCGCGCTTCGTCGGTAAGCGCCTGCTGCAGGCGCGCCCGGCCGAGGCGCTGGCCGATCCCGCCGCGTTCCTCCAGCGCGCGGCCCAGGACGCCGTCGTGTGGCAGGGCGAGGAGCGACCGAGCGTTTCCACTGAGGTGGCGCGTGCCGCGAAGTTGGTGGCGGTCACCGCCTGTCCGACCGGTGTGGCGCACACCTTCATGGCCGCCGAGGCGTTGCAGCAGGCAGCGCAGCAGATGGGCTACGAGCTGAAGGTGGAGACCCAGGGTTCGGTGGGTGCCCGCAATCCGCTGAGCGCCGAGGATATCGCCGGCGCCGATGTGGTGCTGCTGGCGGCGGATATCGAAGTGAACACCGAGCGTTTCGCCGGCAAGCGTATCTTCCGTTGCGGCACGGGCGTGGCGTTGAAGCAGCCGCAGGCGATCCTCGATCGCGCGCTGAAGGAGGCGGCGGCGGAGTCCGCCGCGACGGCCGGCAGCGGCGCGGCGCCGGGGAAAAAGGAGGCGCGCGGGGTATACAAGCACCTGCTCACCGGCGTGTCTTTCATGCTGCCGATGGTGGTGGCGGGCGGTCTGCTGATCGCGCTGTCCTTCGTCTTCGGCATCGAGGCGTTCAAGGAGCAGGGCACGCTGGCCGCCGCGCTGATGCAGATCGGCGGCGAGGCGGCGTTCAAGCTGATGGTGCCGATGCTCGCCGGCTACATCGCCTGGTCCATCGCCGACCGGCCGGGCCTGGCGCCGGGGATGATCGGTGGCCTGCTGGCGAGTACCCTGGGCGCGGGCTTCCTCGGTGGCATCGTCGCGGGCCTGCTGGCCGGGTATTCGGCGCGGGCCATTGCGCAGTGGATTCCGTTGCCGGCCAGTGTCGCGGCGCTCAAGCCGATCCTGATCATTCCGCTGCTGGCCAGCCTGTTCACCGGGCTGGTGATGATCTACGTGGTGGGCTCACCGGTAGCAGCGATGATGCATTCGCTGACCGACTTCCTCGCCGGCATGGGCACCACCAATGCGGTCCTGCTGGGGCTGCTGCTGGGCGGGATGATGTGCGTCGACCTTGGCGGACCGATCAACAAGGCGGCCTATGCCTTCTCCGTGGGCTTGCTGGCCTCGCAGAGCTATGCGCCGATGGCGGCGGTGATGGCCGGCGGCATGGTCCCGCCGATCGGCATGGGCATCGCCACCCTGCTAGCGCGGCGCAAGTTCGCCCAGAGCGAGCGCGAGGCCGGCAAGGCGGCGCTGGTGCTGGGGCTGTGCTTCATCTCCGAGGGCGCGATTCCCTTCGCCGCCAAGGACCCGCTGCGGGTGATCCCGGCGAGCATCGTCGGTGGCGCGCTGACTGGTGCGCTGTCGATGCTATTCGGCTGCAAACTGCTGGCGCCCCACGGTGGGCTGTTCGTGCTGCTGATTCCCAACGCGATGAATCATGCGCTGCTGTACCTGCTGGCGATCGCCGTGGGCAGCGTGGTGACCGGTGTGCTCTATGCCGTGCTCAAGCGCTCGGAAGCGGCGCCGATGATGGTGATGGGGGAGCCCGCTCGGTAGGGCGTATAACCGTTCGCGGTTATACGCCGATGCGCCTGGCCTTGCCGCCCGCTCCAGGATCGAGCCCGGAGTACCCTGGGGCCCAAGGTCGAACCGGTTTCAAGGCCAGGCCCGGAGTGCCCTGGGATCAAGGTCAAACGGCGTATAACGTCGAACGTTATACGCCCTACGTTCGAGCAGTGAGATTTTGCCCGTAGGAGCGGACTTCGTCTGCTCCTACGAAAGGCGCCGGCGAGCGGCGCCTCAGGCGTGGCGTTGCTGGGGTTGTTTCAGCGCAGGCACCGGAGCCGGCACCGGCAGGCGGTGCGAGTCGCCGCGGCCCATGGCGAAGTATTCGAAGCCATGGCGCGCCATGCGCTCCGGGTCGAACAGGTTGCGGCCGTCGAAGATCACCGGAGCCTTCAGGCGGCTGGCGATCAGCTCGAAGTCCGGCGCCTTGAACTGCCGCCATTCGGTGCAGATCACCAGGCCGTCGGCGCCGCCGAGGGTCGCTTCGGGCGTGCCCATCAGGGTCAGGCGCTCATCGTGACCGTACAGGCGCTGGGCTTCGGGCATGGCCTCGGGGTCGAAGGCGCGGACCTTGGCGCCGGCGGCCCAGAGCGCTTCCATCAGCGTGCGGCTCGGCGCATCGCGCATGTCGTCGGTGTTGGGCTTGAACGACAGACCCCAGAGGGCGAAGGTGCGGCCCTTGAGATTGCCGCCGTAGTAGCTGCTGATGCGTTCGAACAGCTTGCTCTTCTGCCGCTGGTTCACCGATTCCACCGCTCGCAGCAGATCGCTGGAGCAGTGCGCTTCCTCGGCGCTCTGGATCAGGGCCTGGACGTCCTTGGGGAAGCAGGAGCCGCCGTAGCCGCAGCCGGGGTAGATGAAGTGGTAGCCGATGCGCGGGTCGGCGCCCATGCCCTGGCGCACGGCCTCGATGTCGGCACCCATGTGCTCGGCCAGCTCGGCGATCTGGTTGATGAAGCTGATCTTGGTTGCCAGCATGCAGTTGGCCGCGTACTTGGTCAGCTCGGCGCTGCGCAGGTTCATGCTGATGATGCGGTCGTGGTTGCGGTTGAACGGCTCGTAGATCTCGCGCATCACGTCCAGCACTTCCGGGCTCTCGCAACCGATGACGATGCGATCGGGTTTGCGGCAGTCGGCCAGGGCGGAGCCTTCCTTGAGGAATTCCGGGTTGGAGACGATCTCGAACTCCAGCGTCCGGCCGGTCTCCGCGAGCACCTGCTGCACGTGGGCCTTGACGCGGTCGCCGGTCCCCACGGGAACGGTGGACTTCTCCACGATGATCACCGGCTGGGTGCGGTTGCGGGCAATGCCTTCGGCGACGGCCAGCACGGCGCGCAGGTCCGCCGAGCCATCGGGCAGCGGCGGCGTGCCCACGGCGATGAACTGCACCCGGCCGTGAGCGGTGGCTTCGGCGACATCGCTGGTGAAGTGCAGGCGACCGGCCTCCAGGTTGTCCCTCACCAGTTCGGCAAGGCCGGGCTCGAAGATGCTGATGTGCCCGCGCTTGAGCTTGGCGATCTTTTCTTCGTCGATGTCCATGCACAGGACATCGTGGCCGACTTCCGCCATGACGGCGGCCTGGACGAGCCCCACATAGCCGATACCGAATACGCTGATTTTCATGCTGTGCTCTCCCGCTGAGGGCTCATGACCGGTTCAGGGGTCATTCGTACTGTGTGATTTTTTGGCGAGCGTCGCCGGATTTGATGACGTTTGTTCCATTGCCGCGACGCGGTGCGTTGATGGTGATCACACCGGCGATGACCAGGCCGACACCCAGGGTGCGCGCCAGGCTCAAGGGCTCGCCCAGGCCCGGCAGCCACGAGGCGCCGAGGTAGACGAGGGCATAACTGAGGCTCAGCAGCGAATAGGCGCGGCTCAGCGGCAAATGGTTCAGGGCGATCAGCCAGCAGAGCATCGACAGCGCATAGGCCAGCACCGCGCCGGCCAGCACCAGCAGGGCGGCCAGATCGAGGCTGCCGAGCGCATCGAGCCACTGCGAGGGCGCAGGCAGGCGGGTCATGCCCCAGCGCATGCCCAGCTGCGCGCCGCTGACCAGCACTACGCTGCCCAGGGCGAGACCGATGCCGCGCCAGACGCTCATGACTGCAACCCCAGCAGGGCCACGCCGGCGACGATCAGCGCGACGCCGCCCCAGTGGCGGGCGTCGATGTGCTCGCGGAACAGCGCCCGCGCGGCAAAGGTCACCAGTACGAAATTCAGGCTCAGCATCGGGTAGGCCAGCCCCACGTCCAGGCGTTGCAGCAGCAGCAGCCAGAGCAGCAGGCCGCCGCCCAGACAGGCGACGGCCAGCAGCAGCCAGGGGCTGAGCAACTGCGTCAGCCAGCCGAGCTCGCGGCCCCGCCAGCTTTCCACCGCGAGCTTCTGCGCGATCTGCCCCAGGCAGGTCAGCAGGCACACACTGGCCAGCAGCAGGGCGATCATGGCGCCGCCTTCGGGATCAGCAGGACGACGAGATGGTTCTGCCGGAAGCTGATGGCGTCCTTCGGCATCTGCTTCAGGTCTTCCTCGTCGCTGGCGCCGTTGACCCGCAGCAGCACGCCGACGGAGCCCTTGGCGCGGGCCTGGGCGATCCAGGCCTGGGCGTCGTCCAGGGTAATGCTGCGGCCGGCGCCCTCGGGATAGTCGAGGCCGTACTTCAGCTCGCCCACGGTATTGAGCAGGTTCACGTCGCTGCGCCCGGTGCGCCAGGCCAGGGCGGTGGCGGCGCCAAGGTCGTTGCTCAGCAGGCTGTCGGCACCGCGCAGCTCATCCAGGTGTTCGCGGACGAACTGGTCGGGCATCTTGCTGTTGACCATGGTATTGGGCATGGCCGCCGGCAGCAGCGCCACCAGAATCCACAGGCCGAACGCCGAGGCGGCCCACAGCCGGGTTGGGCGCAGCAGTTGCAGCGCGCCGCAGACCAGCCAGGCGACGCAGACGATGCCGACCATCACCACGCTGGGCGTTTCGTCCTTGTACAGTGGATGGCGCAGTTGCAGGACTACCAGCGCAATCAGCGCGGCCAGGCCGATCAGCAGATTGAGCGCGCCGTTCAGGCGCAGCATCCGCTGGCGACCCTGTTGCAGTGCATCCGCGAGGCTGTCGGCCATCAACAGGGCCAGCGGGGCGAAACACGGCATGATGTAGGTCGGCAGCTTGCCCTTGGCCAGGCTGAAGAACAGGAACGGCATGGCGAACCACAGCAGCAGGAAGCCCAGCCGGGGATCGCGCAGGCGGGTGGCGCCCTTGCACAGCGCGGGAACGATCAGCACCGCCCAGGGCAGGGCGCTGGCGAACAGTAGCGGCACGAAGAACCAGATGGGACGGCCATGTTGTGCGTCCTCGCCGGCGAAGCGGCGGATGTGTTCGTGCCAGAAGAAGAAATTCCAGAAGTCCGGCTCGCGGGCGTGGATCAGCAGCGCCCAGGGCAGGCTCACCAGGACGGCCACCAGCACGGCCAGCGGACCGTAGCGCAGCAGGTCCATGAAGCGCCCATTGAGCAGCGCATAGGGCACGCCGACGATTACCGGCAGCAAGAAAGCGAGGAACCCCTTGGTCATGAGGCCCATGGCGCACGCCGCGCCGAGCAGGCTCCAGGCGGCGATGCGCGCGCGTGTCGCGGTGGCGTCAAAGGCGAACCAGAGGGCGGCGAGGCTGAGGTTCACCCAGAGGGTGAACTGCGGGTCGAGGTTGGCGTAGCCGGCCTGCCCGGCGATCAGTCCGAAGCTGGCGTAAAGCAGCCCCGCGGCCCAGGTGCGGCGCGGATCGTTCCACAGGCGCCGGGCCACCAGCAGCACCAGCAGGGTGCTGAGGGCGCTGACCAGGGCCGAGGCGAAGCGCACGCCGAACAGGTTCTCGCCGAACACCGCCTGGCTCGCGGCGATCAACCAGTAGCCGCCGGTGGGCTTCTCGAAATAGCGCAGGCCGAGCAGGTGCGGCGACACCCAGTCACCGCTTTCCCACATGGCCTGGGCGATCTGCGCGTTGCGGGTCTCGTCGGGAATCCACAGGCCGTGGAAGCCCAGCGGCAGCAGGATGCAGAGCAGGAAAGCCGCCAGCAGCGTCGGGTAGGCGAGGCGCTTCATGCCTGTTGTACCCCCAGCCAGCCTTCGCGGCCAGCCAGTTCGCCACGCACCAGGCGGGCGACGGGCAGGCTGGCGGGGTTGTCCGGCAGCAGCCGGCCCAGGGGGTGGAACTGGATGTCGTCCTGTCGGGCGCGCCTGAGCAACTGACGGAACATGTCTGCCATGAGAATCCCTTCTACCTCGGCATGGATTGTGTAGACGTTGAGCGCGTCCTTGCGGAAGCGCTGGAGGATGAAGTCGTTGAAGTCGGCGGCGGACACCTGCGGCCCCACCACTTCATCAAAGGTCGGCAGGTCCACCGGGATTTGCGGCGCACCGATGCGGCCGTCGTCGAGCCGGGGGCGGAACAGCGCGGTACCGCGGCAATCGCTGTTGTAACGGAAGCCGAAACGTTCCTTGGCCTCCACTACGCGCTCGTCGGCGCGCCAGCCGGCGGCAGCGGAACAGTCCACCGGTTTGCCGATGATGTCGGCGAGGGTGTCGACGCCCTGGCGAATCTGCTCCACCAGTTGCTCGGGGCTCCAGCGCCCGGCGTTGGCCTGCCAGCCGTGATGGTCCCAGGCATGCAGGCCGATTTCATGGCCGGCTTCACTGGCGCGTCGCATCAGGTGGCCGAGGTCGCGGCCGATGGGTTTGCCCGGCCAGGCGGTGCCGGCCAGGAGGATGTCCCAGCCGTACAGCCCGGCGGCGTTGGAGCGCAGCATTTTCCACAGGAACTGCGGCCGGATCAGGCGCCACAGGTGGCGGCCCATGTTGTCCGGGCCGACGCTGAAGAAGAAGGTCGCCTTGATGCCGGCTTCGTCGAGGATATCCAGAAGCCGGGGCACTCCTTCACGGGTGCCCCGGTAGGTATCCACGTCGATACGCAGTCCGGCCTGCATTACGCGATGCTTTTGCTTTTCAGCGGCACGGCGTGCGCTGCGCCGCCTTCGCGCTCGGCGAGGGCTTCGCGCAGGAAGAAGTCCAGCGTCTTGCCGATGGTTTCGGTCAGCTCGACGGTGGGCTCCCAGTCCAGCAGGCGGCGGGCGTTCTTGATGCTCGGCTTGCGGTGCGACACGTCCTGGTAGCCATCGCCATAGAAGCTGCGGCTTTCCACTTCGCGGAAGCCGGCAAACGGCGGGAACTGGTCGCGCAGCGGGTGGGCTTCGAACTGACGCAGCAGCTCCTCGCCCAGCTGGCGGATGCTGGCTTCGTTGTCCGGGTTGCCGATGTTGACGATCTGCCCATCGCAGCGGCCGCCTTCGTTGTCGATGATGCGGGCCAGGGCTTCGATGCCGTCGTTGACGTCGGTGAAGCAGCGCTTCTGCGCGCCGCCATCCACCAGGCGGATCGGGGTGCCTTCAACGAGGTGCAGGATCAACTGGGTGATGGCGCGGGAGCTGCCGATGCGCGCCGAGTCCAGGCGGTCCAGGCGCGGGCCCATCCAGTTGAACGGACGGAACAGGGTGAACTTCAGGCCTTTCTGGCCGTAGGCCCAGATGACCCGGTCGAGCAGTTGCTTGGAGACCGAGTAGATCCAGCGCTGCTTGTTGATGGGGCCGACCACCAGGTTCGACTTGTCTTCGTCGAAGTTGGCGTCGGTGCACATGCCGTACACCTCGGAGGTGGAGGGGAAGATCACGCGCTTGTTGTACTTCACGCAGTAGCGGACCAGCTTGAGGTTTTCCTCGAAGTCCAGCTCGAATACGCGCAGCGGGTTGCGGGTGTACTCGATGGGCGTAGCGATGGCCACCAGCGGCAGGACCACGTCGCACTTCTTGATGTGGTACTCGATCCACTCGGTGTGGATGCTGATGTCGCCTTCGACGAAGTGGAAGTCCGGGTTGCTGCGCAGGCGCTCGATGGCGTCGGAGCCGATGTCCAGGCCGTAGACTTCGTAGTTGCCGTCGCGCAGCAGGCGCTCGGACAGGTGGTTGCCGATGAAGCCGTTGACCCCGAGGATCAGTACGCGGGTCTTGCGCTTGGCCTTGCGCGCCGCGCCGTACAGGCGCGAGCCTTCCACCAGGCCCATCTCGCGGGCCAGTTGCGGGCCGGCGAGGAACAGGCCGGCGTCGCCCTGCTGGCCGGAGAGGATTTCCAGCGAGTCTTCGCCACAGGCGATGCGCAGCGGATCGACGCTGAGCACCGAGCCCGGCGCCTGGCCGCCGTTGCCGCTGGCGACGCGGGAGCTCCAGACGATCAGCTTGCGATCGCCCACGGGCGCGAAGGCGCCGGGGTAGGGCTGGGTGACCGCGCGGACCAGGTTGTGCAGCTCGCGGGCCGGACGTTGCCAGTCTATGGCGCCGTCAGCCGGGGTACGGCGGCCGAAGTAGCTGGCGCGGGACTCGTCCTGCGCTACTTCGCTCAGCTCGCCCTTGGCAAGCTTGGGCAGCGCTTCGTCCAGCAGTTCGCGGGAAGCCTGGCGCAGCTTGCCGTGGAGGATCAGTGCGGTGTCGTCCGCGCCGATCGCCACGCGCTGCTGGGCGAGGATGGCGCCGGCGTCGGCGCGCTTGACCATGCGGTGCAGGGTGACGCCGGTCTCGGTCTCGCCATTGACCAGCACCCAGTTGGCCGGCGCGCGTCCACGGTAGCGCGGCAGCAGCGAGCCGTGCAGGTTGAAGGCGCCTTCGGAGGCGCAGGCCAGCAGTTCTTCTCCGAGCAGGTTGCGGTAATAGAAGGAGAAGATATAGCGCGGCTGCAGTTCGCGGATGCGCGAGATCCACAGCGGGTGATTGACGTCTTCCGGAGCGTGCACGGGGATGCCGTGGCGCGCGCAGAGCTGCGCGACGGAGCCGTAGAAACGGTTTTCCTGCGGGTCGTCGGCGTGGGTGAAGACAGCGTCGATCTGGTAGCCGGCGGCGAGCAGCGCTTCGATGCCGGTGCAGCCGATGTCGTGGTAGGCGAAGACGATGGTCTGCTGGGTCATGGCTGGAGGGACTCGAGAGAAGAGGAAGGGGTGGTCGAACGGGTTTCGAGCGTGGTCCGCTGGCGGACGATGCGCTCGATGAAGAAGCGCGGGCGGGCGCGCACGTCGTTGTACATGCGGCCCAGGTACTCGCCGAGCAGGCCCATGCCCACCAGTTGCACGCCGGTGAAGGTGAACAGCACGGCGAACAGGACGAAGACACCGTGGCCGGCCCAGGCGGCGCCGAAGATCACGCGCAGGATGACCAGCAGCAGGGCGAAGCCGAAGCCGGCCGCCGCCATGGCGCCCCCCACCAGCGACAGCAGGCGCAGCGGGGTGGTGGTCATGCAGGTGACCAGGTCGAACATCAGGTTGATCAGGCGCATGAAGTCGTACTTCGACTCGCCGTGTTCACGCTCGGCATGGGCGACCATGATCTCGGTGGTGTGACGGGCGAAGCTGTTGGCCAGGATCGGGATGAAGGTGCTGCGCTCGCGGCAGGCCAGCATCGCCTTGACGATGCTCGCGCGGTAGGCGCGCAGCATGCAGCCGTAGTCGCTCATGGCCACGCCCGTGGAGCGTTGCACGGCGAGGTTGATCAGCTTCGACGGCCAGCGGCGCAGGGCCGAGTCCTGGCGCTTCTGGCGCACGCTGCCGACCACGTCGTAGCCCTTGGCGGCTTCCTCCACCAGGCGCGGAATTTCTTCCGGCGGGTTCTGCAGATCGGCGTCGAGGGTGATGATCACGTCGCCCCGGCACTCTTCGAAGCCGGCCATGATCGCCGCGTGCTGGCCGTAGTTGCGGTTGAGGATCACCGCGACGACGTGGCTGCCGGGGGCCTCGGCGGCCTCAAGGAGCAGGTCGGCGGAGCCGTCGCGGCTGCCGTCGTCGATCAGGATGATCTCGTAGTCGCGGCCCAGCTTCTCGCAGGCGGCGCTGGTGCGACGCAGCAGCTCGGGCAGGCTGGCTTCCTCGTTGTACACCGGGATGACGATGGACACGAGGTTGATCGGATAGGCTTTCACGATGGCGTTACCGGGTGATGGTTTCGATAGCTTCCACCACGCGGTCGAGGTCGCCGGTGGTCATGTCGGGGAACAGCGGAATGGAGCAAAGGCGCGCCGAGTTCCATTCGGTGTTGGGCAGGCTGACCCCGGGGAAGCGCTGGCGGTAGTAGCTGTGCAGGTGGCTGCCGATGAAGTGGATGCCGCTGCCGATGCCGCGTTGCTGCAAGGCCTGCATGAAGCCGTCGCGGTCGATGCCGCAGCGCTCGGCATCGATGCGCAGGATGTACAGGTGCCAGGCGTGCTGGTGCGGGTAGTCGGGCACGCTCAGCGGCTCGACCGGCAGGCCGGCCAGGCGCTCCTGGTAGGCCGCCGCCAGTTCGGCGCGGCGTGCGTTGATCGCCTCCAGGCGGTCGAGCTGGACCAGGGCGATGGCCGCGTTGATGTCGGTGAGGTTGTACTTGAAGCCGGGCTCGATCACCTGGGCCTGCGGCTTGCGGCCGTGGGTCAGGCGGTCGTAGGCGTCCACGCCCAGGCCATGGAACTTGAGCATGCGCACGCGATCGGCGAAGGCGTCGTCGTCGGTGACGAACATGCCGCCCTCGGCGCAGGTCATGTTCTTGATCGCATGGAAGGAGAAGATCGCGGTGCCGGTCTGGCCAACGGTGCGGCCGCGGTAGCGGGTGCCGGCGGCGTGGGCGGCGTCTTCGATCACGGCGATGCCGTGGCGCTGCGCCAGCGCGTTGATCGGGTCCATGTCGGCGGGTGCGCCGGCGTAGTGCACCGGGATGATGGCGCGGGTGCGCGGGGTGATCGCCGCTTCGATGCGGGCAGCGTCGGTCATCAGGGTGTCGCGGTCGACGTCGACGAACACCGGGGTCGCGCCCAGCAGACAGATCATGTTGGCGGTGGAGACCCAGGTCTGCGACGGGGTGATCACCTCGTCGCCCGGGCCGATGCCCAGCGCCAGCAGGGCCAGGTGCATGCCGCCGGTGGCCGAGGCGATGGCCACGGCGTGCTTGCAGCCGATGGATTGGGCGAAGCGCTGTTCCAGCTCCTGGTTCTGCGGGCCGGTGGTGATCCAGCCGGAGCGCAGCACCTGATTGACCGCCCGAATCTCCTCGTCACCGATGCTGGGGCGGGAGAAGGGGAGGAAGTTCATGTCCATGTTATGGGTCCTGCTGGGCCGGAGCCGCGCTATTTGAGTGTAGGAAAGTTATCGAGGCATACGTTAAGAACCCGTTAAGTGCTTGTGGTGAAACTGTAATCCTGCTCGCCGAAGGGGCTTCATCGGCAATCCGAGCCGGGATGGGGGAATTCCGGGGCATCCTGAAAACGACATTGGAGTGTCGGTAATCGCTGTTGAACACTCGTTCATTCCTGCGTATGTTGGCCTCACGCTCTGACGGACAACAACTCCAATACCCGTCGGACATTCCGTCATTCGGATGAGGTTCTCGCATGCGTTATTCGTCGCTTGTGGACAGGATGGTCGGACCCGGCGTCGCCGCCTGGGACATTCACTACGCGGCCATCGCCGCCCAGCGTGAAGGCCGGGATGTGATCGTCCTGAGCGTCGGTGATCCGGATTTCGCCACACCGGACTTCATCACCGAGGCCGCCGTCACCTCCCTGCGTGCCGGCGATACCCACTACAGCGACGTGGCCGGGCGTCCGGAGCTGCGCCAGGCCATCGCCGCGTTGCATGAACGACGCTGCGGACAGGCGACGGCGGCCGAGAACGTCATCGTCGTTGCCGGCGCGCAGAACGGCCTGTTTGCCGCCGCCATGTGCCTGCTGGAACCGGGGGATGAGGTCATCGTCTTCGACCCGGTCTACGTCACCTACGAAGCCACCCTGAAGTCCACCGGCGCCGTGCTGGTGCCGGTGCCGACCCGCGCCGGCAACGGCTTCCGCCCCGAAGCCGCCGACCTGGCCGCCGCCATTACCCCGCGCACCAAGGCGATCTTCTTCGCCAACCCGAACAACCCCACTGGCGTCGTGCTCAACCGCGAGGAACTGCTGGCCATCGCCGAGCTGGCCCGCGTCCACGATCTCTGGGTGGTGGTCGACGAGGTCTACGAGGGCCTGACCTTCGAGCGCGAGCACCAGAGTTTCGCCGCCCTGCCGGGCATGGCCGAACGCACCCTGAGTATCGGCAGCCTGTCGAAATCCCATGCCATGACGGGCTGGCGCACCGGCTGGGTGGTCGCCAACCCGACGCTGGTCGCTCACCTGGAAAACCTTGCGCTGAACATGTTCTACGGCCTGCCAGGGTTCGTTCAGGAGGCCGCGCGGGTGGCCGTCGAGCGGCACGACGAGGTGGTGTCGTCGATGCGCGAGATCTATCGCCGTCGCCGTGACCTGGTGGTTGCCGCGTTGAGCGATTGCCCGCGGGTGAAAGTGCTCCGGCCCGAAGCCGGCATGTTCGTCATGGTGGACGTGCGCGACACGGGGCTGAGTTCGCTGGACTTCTCCTGGCAGCTGTTCCATGCCACCGGCGTTTCGGTGCTGGATGCGGCGGCCTTCGGCCCGCAGGCGGAAGGTTTCGTTCGGCTGTCGTTCGGTTTGAGCGACGAGAGCATGGCCGAGGCCTGTGCGCGGATCATTCGATTCGTTGAGACCCTACCGGCGAAAGCTTCGCCCGTAGGAGCGGACCTTGCCCGCGAATCGAACCCAGGTGCGGCGGCGGATCGCGGACAAGGTCCGCTCCTACAGGAGCCGGCGAAGCCCGCGAGCAAGTCGGTGATCGAGGTCCGCGATCTGCACAAGCGCTTCGGCGACTTCGAGGTACTCAAGGGGGTGTCGCTGTCGGCCCGCGAGGGCGGGGTGATCTCGCTGATCGGCGCCAGCGGCTCGGGCAAGAGCACCCTGCTGCGCTGCATCAACATGCTGGAGATTCCCAACCAGGGCACGGTCACCGTCAACGGCGAGACCATCGGCCTGACCCAGAACCGCCACGGCGAGCCGATGGTGGCCGACCAGAAGCAGCTGACGCGTATCCGCTCGCAGCTGGGCATGGTGTTCCAGAACTTCAACCTGTGGCCGCACCGCACGGTGCTGGAAAACCTGATCGAGGCGCCGACCTTCGTCCTCCACGAGAGCAAGGCCGAAGCCCGCGAGCGTGCCGAGGCGTTGCTGGAGCGTGTCGGCCTGGCGGAGAAACGCCACACCTACCCGGCCTTCCTGTCCGGCGGCCAGCAGCAGCGCGTGGCCATCGCCCGCGCGCTGGCGGTGCGGCCAAAGGTCATGCTGTTCGACGAGCCGACTTCGGCGCTGGACCCGGAACTGGTGGGTGAGGTGCTGCGGGTGATCCGCTCGCTGGCCGAGGAAGGGCGGACCATGATCCTGGTTACCCACGAGATGGCCTTCGCTCGCGACGTTTCGAGCCACGTGGCGTTTCTCCACAAGGGCCTGATCGAAGAGGAAGGCACGCCCGAGGAAGTCTTCTCGCGGCCGCGCAGCGAGCGCTGCCGGCAGTTCGTCAACGCGCACCAGAATCGCTGACCGATGCCGCGCAGTCGGCGCATCGATGAGCGTGACCCATAACAATCGAAAACAAGGCAGGGGATCACGATGAACAAGAAAGGTCTGTGCAACTGGGTGGTGGGTGCAACGATGCTCATGGCCGGCGCGGTAAGCGCGCAGGCCGAGACGATCCGTTTCGCCCTGGCCGCCGAACCCTATCCGCCCTTCTCGCAGAAGCAGCCCGACGGCAGCTGGGCCGGCTTCGAGCCGGACCTGATCCGCAAGGTCTGCACCGAGATGAAGGCGACCTGTGAGATCGACGAAGTGGCCTGGGACGGCATCATCCCAGCCCTGCTGGCGAAGAAGATCGACGTGATCTTCAACTCCCTGTCCATCACCGAGGAGCGCGAGAAGCAGATCGCCTTCAGCCGCCCCTACTACGACACCCCGGTGGGTGTAGCCGCGCCTCAGGCCATGGACCTGCAGATCAGCCCCGAGGGCCTGAAGGGCAAGACCATCGGCGTGCAGATTTCCACCGTCAGTTCCAACTACCTGAAGAAGTACTACGAGAAGATCGCCGACGTGCGCTACTACGACACCCAGGACTCGGTGAACGCCGACCTGGTGGCCGGACGCATCGACCTGATGATGGCCGACGCCATCGCCGTGGCGACCTTCCTCAAGTCGCCGGACGCCCAGGCGGCCGGGATCGTCAGCAAGGGCGAGGTGAAGCACGACCCGCTCTTCGGCCGTGGCGTCGGCGCCGGCCTGCGCAAGGAGGATACCGCGCTCAAGGCCCGGGTCGACGAAGCCATCGGCAAGCTGCTGGCCAGCGATGACTACAAGGCGCTGTCGGACAAGTACTTCGGCATGAGCGTCGCGCCCAAGCAATAACCCCCGGACGTGAGCTGATGGACCCGCGTCCGCTCAGGGCGCGGGTACGGCACTGAGCCTCCAATTACGGTGAATGCCATGCAAAGCATCTTCGACCTGATCGGCTTCGGCGCCACGGGCTGGGGCCCGGCGCTGCTCAAGGGGCTGCTGGTTACCCTGCAGATTTCCGTCGGCGCCTTCCTGGTCGGCCTGTTGATCGGCCTCGGCGCGGCCAGCGCCAAGATCGGCGGACCCCGGCCATTGGCGATGCTCGCGCGCGGCTACACCACGCTGTGCCGGGCGGTGCCGGAACTGCTGCTGATCCTGCTGCTGTTCTATGTCGGCTCCATGGGCCTGAACGAGCTCTTCGCCTGGCTCGGCTTCGGCGAGGTGAAGCTCAACGGCATGATGGTGGCCATCGTCGTACTCGGCCTGGTGCAGGGCGCTTACGCTTCGGAAATCTTCCGTGGCGCGATCCAGGCGATCCCCTACGGGCAGATCGAGGCCGCGCGGGCCTACGGCATGCACGGCTTCGGCCTGTTCCGCCGGGTGACCCTGCCGATCATGGCGCCCAACGCGCTGGCCGGCATGGCCAACCTCTGGGTCAACCTGATCAAGGACAGCGCGCTGATCAGCGTGGTGGGCACCAACGAGCTGCTCTACACCGCCAAGCAGGCCGCCGGCTCCACCCGGCACTACCTGACCTTCTACCTCACCGCGGCGGCGCTGTACTACGTGCTCACCGTGCTTTCCAACCTGTTCGCAGGCTACCTGGAGCGGCGCTTCCGCCGCTGGATTCCGGCGGTTTGAACGAGGCGCGGCAATGAACGAACACTGGCTATTCGTCTACGGCACCCTGCTGCTCAAGGGGCTGGGCACCACCCTGGTGATCCTGCTGATCTCCGCCATCCTGGGCTTCGCGCTGGCACTGGGCGTGGCGCTGGCGCGGATGTCGCGCAACTTCCTGGTCTCGCGCCTGGCGCTGGCTTACACCAGTGTGATCCGCGGCACGCCGCTGCTGGTGCAGATCTACATCTTCTACTACGGCCTGGGCAGTCTGTTCGCGCAGTTCCCGCTGATCCGCGGCAGCTTTCTCTGGCCCTACCTGCGCGATGGCTTCTGGTACATCGTCATCGCGCTGATCCTCTCGGTCGGCGCCTATGTCGGCGAGGTGGTGCGTGGCGGGCTGCGGGCAGTGCCGCGCGGTGAGCTGGAGGCCGCCTCGGCGTTCGGCATGAATCGCACGCTGGTGCTCTACCGCGTCTGGCTGCCCCGGGCGATCCGCCTGCTGCTGCCGACCCTGGCGGGGGAGAGCGTGATGCTGCTCAAGTCCACCGCGCTGGCGTCCACCATCGCCGTGGTCGACCTACTCGGCGCGGCCAACGTGGTGCGCGCGCAGACCTTCCATGTCTACGAACCGTTGCTGCTGGTGGCGGCGATCTACATCTGCCTGACCTTCATCATCGAAGCCGGCTTCTCCGTGCTGGAGCGCACCACGCCGATTCGCCGCGAGGCGCAGAGCACGACGTCGCGTTCCTGGCTGGGCAAGCGGCGGCCGCGTACGGCTGTTTGATAGTGGATTCATGCTCGCATCACGATCTCGCGAGCTGGAGCTGGAGCTGGAGCTGGAGCTGGAGCTGGAGCTGGAGCTGGAGCTGGGTTAGGCGGGGGCGGCTCGAGGAGCGGAGTTTACGCCAGTAAATGAGCATCTGAGAGCGCCGCCCAAGGACATCCAGCCGACGCGCAGCAGATCGTCAGGCATAGGCGCCGCGACGTAGCCCTTCAACCCAGCAACGGCTGAGTTCCAGGCCGTCCGCGGCGCTGAAGGTGGCGGGGTTCAGGCACCACTCCAGCCACAGCCCGTCGAGCATGGCGGAGAGGCCGATGGCGGCCAGGCGCGGTCGTGCCACGGTGAAGCCTTCGGCCGCAGCGAGGTCGCTGATGAGTGTTTCCAGGATGGCGAGGTAGCTCTGATAGCCGCGTTCGTGAGCGTCGTTCACCGGCGGCGAGTGACGGATCAGGCTCCAGAACACCACCCAGGGGCTGAGCAGGTCGGGGTCCAGGACCTGGGGCGAGAAGGAGCCGGTGAGGAAGGCCTCCATGCGCGCCGCGGGGTCGTTGCCGGCGGCGTCGACCTGTTCGTAGAGCGCCTGGGTGACTTCGCTGGCGAGGGTCTCGTAGGCCTGGGCGACCAGCGCGTCGATGCTACCGAAGTGGTGGTTCACCAGGCCGACGGCGACGCCGGCTTCCTTGGCGATGCGGCGCACCGAGATGCCCGCGTGGCCATCGGCGACCAGGCACTTGAGGCAGGCGCGCACCAGGTGGTCGCGACGTTCCTCGGAGGTGGCGCGCTGGGCTTTCTGGCGAGGCATGTCCAAGGGGTGTCCTTGCGGGCTGGTAATGACTGGCTCCGATACTAGGAGGCGCCGAAGAAGATTTCCATGGGCGATTCGGACAGAGGCCCGACAAAAGGAGAGTGCATATGATCGAGGACGTTTCCTTCAGCGTACCCGGGGATTCCGGGGCCAAGTTGTGCGTACGCGCCTGGCGTGTCGATGGCGGCAGACCAGGGCCGAAGGTGCACCTGCAGGCAGGGGTGCATGCCGATGAAATCGCCGGGATGCTGGTGCTTCACGAATTGCTGCCGCGCCTGCGCGAGGCAGCGCAAAATGGCGCGTTGAACGGCAGCGTGACGGTGGTGCCGCAGGCCAATCCGATCGGCATCGGGCAGTTCCGCCAGGGGCGCATACTCGGCCGTCATCATGATGCGAGCGCGCGCAATTTCAACCGTGGCTTCCCCGCGTCGGCGTCGGCTCGCGGCACCTTGGACAATCTCTCGCTGTGGCAGAAGCGCCTGGCCGAACTGGCCGCTCCGGCGGACATCGTGCTCGACCTGCATACCGACGACGAGGCGCTGCCATACGTCTACCTGCACGAGTGCTTCTGGCCGGCCGGCCAGGACCTCGCCGCGGCGCTGCGCGCGGAACTGGCGATCATCTGGGAGGGCGACAGCGACGGGGCGTTCGAGGAGGTGGTGATCGCACCCTGGCTGGCCGAGCAGCGTTTCGCCGGACGTCTGGTGGCCACGGTCGAGCTGCGTGGGCAGGGCGATGTCAGCGACGCGCTGGCACAGCAGGATGCCGATGGCCTGTACCGCTTCCTCGGCGCCCGTGGTGTGGTAACCGATGCCGGGCCATTGCCTGAATGGAAAGGCGTCGCCACGCCCATCGGCTTCATGGAAACCGTGTTTGCACCGGCTGCTGGAGTGCTGGTGTTCGAGCGTGAGTTGGGCGAGTACATCGAGGCGGGCGAGCGCTTTGCGCGCATCGTTTCGCGCCCTGGCGACTCAAGTAGTGAGCACATCCTGCGGGCACCGCAGAGTGGATTGTTCGCCACCCGTTACCGTGACCGGCTGATTCCCCAGGGTGCTATCGCGGGCAAGTTTACCGGCACAGGGCCTTCGAGCACGTGGATTGCCGGGGCACTCGATCCTTGATGGGGGCTCCTACGCTCAATTCCGTGCATCAGCCTGCCCTCACCCTGACTCTCTCATGGAGGGTGAGAGGACCGTTCGATGCGGGATGAAACCCTAGCCTCAGCCGGTACGGATAGCTCCCTCTCCCTTCAGGGAGAGGGCTGGGGAGAGGGCTGGGGAGAGGGTATACAGGCTGACGTCGAAGTCGAGCTTGGCTCTGTTCCCCCTCCCTAACCCTCCCCCTGAGGGGAGAGGGGACCGTACGGAGCGAGGTGGTGCATCGAGCCAGACGGAAACGAAATTGCAAAGTAGCCGATCAGCGCCAGCAAAAACGCCCGCGCAAGGCGGGCGTTTCAAAGGGCGGCGAACTCAGTGGTGTTCGCGGGTGGCGCGGAAGGTGATGTCCGGCCAGCGCTCTTCCATCAGGCTCAGGTTGACGCGGGTCGGGGCCAGGTAGGTGAGGTGGCCGCCGCCGTCCACGGAGAGGTTCTCCATGGCCTTGTCCTTGAACTCCTTGAGCTTCTTCTCGTCCTTGCACTCGATCCAGCGCGCCGACCAGACGTTGATCGCCTCGTAGGCGCACTCGACCTTGTATTCCTCCTTCAGGCGGCTGGCGACGACGTCGAACTGCAGCACACCGACGGCGCCGAGGATGATGTCGTTGTTGCGCTCGGGGAAGAAGACTTGCGTCGCGCCTTCCTCGGCCAGTTCCTGCAGGCCCTGGCGCAGCTGCTTGGACTTCAGCGGGTCCTTCAGGCGCACGCGGCGGAACAGTTCCGGGGCGAAGTGCGGGATGCCGGTGAAGCCCAGCGCCTCCCCTTCGGTGAAGGTGTCGCCGATCTGGATGGTGCCGTGGTTGTGCAGGCCGATGATGTCGCCGGCGTAGGCCTCTTCCAGCTGCTCACGCTCGCTGGAGAAGAAGGTCAGCGCGTCGGCGATCTTCACGTCCTTGCCGATGCGCACGTGGCGCATCTTCATGCCCTTCTCGTACTTGCCCGAGCAGATGCGCATGAAGGCGATGCGGTCGCGGTGCTTGGGGTCCATGTTCGCCTGGATCTTGAACACGAAGCCGGAGAACTTCTCCTCGGTCGGCGCCACGGTGCGCTCGTGGGTGCCGCGCTCCAGCGGTTGCGGGGCCCAGTCGACGATGCAGTCGAGCACCTGGTCGACACCGAAGTTGCCCAGTGCGGTACCGAAGAACACCGGGGTCATCTCGCCGTTGAGGAAGGCCTGCTTGTCGAACTCGTGGCAGGCGCCCTGCACCAGTTCCAGCTCTTCGAGGAAGTTCTCGTAGAGGTCGCCCAGATGCGCGCGGGCTTCGTCGGAATCGAGCTTGTCGATGATCTTCGTCTCGATGCGCTCGTGGCCGTGGCCGGGCACGTAGACGATGATCTTGTCCTGGGCGAGGTGGTACACGCCCTTGAAGTCCTTGTAGCAACCGATCGGCCAGGTGATGGGCGCGGCCTTGATCTTCAGGACGGCTTCGATCTCGTCGAGCAGTTCGATGGGGTCACGGATGTCGCGGTCGAGCTTGTTGATGAAGCTGACGATGGGCGTGTCGCGCAGGCGGCAGACTTCCATCAGGGCGATGGTGCGCGGCTCTACACCCTTACCGCCGTCGAGGACCATCAGCGCGGAGTCCACCGCGGTCAGGGTGCGGTAGGTGTCTTCGGAGAAGTCTTCGTGGCCGGGGGTGTCGAGCAGGTTGATCATGTGCTCGCGGTAGGGGAACTGCATCACCGAGGTGGTGATGGAGATGCCGCGCTGCTTTTCCATCTCCATCCAGTCGGAGGTGGCGTGGCGGTCGGATTTACGCGACTTCACGGTACCGGCGACGGCGATCGCCTTGCCCATCAGCAGGAGCTTTTCGGTAATGGTGGTCTTACCGGCGTCGGGGTGGGAAATGATCGCGAACGTGCGGCGTTTGGCGACTTCGGCGGCCTGGATGGTCATGGATGCGTGCCTGGCTGGAATCGATGATGGGCCCGGATCGGCCCAAAAGCGCGGGATTATAACGGGAAATGACCGGTCGATCAGCGCCACCGGGCACCCGGTGGCCGACGCGTGTTCCCGGCGGTCCCTCCGGAGGGGGAATCGGCAATCGAATCCGGGGCCATCGACTCACCGGTCATGACCTATTCATCCGGGCGGGAAAAGGTCGGTCGGACAGCCCCTGTCACTCTCTTGAAACCCGCGTCTGTGCAGCATTTCATGACGTTTTGTTAAGGATTTGAAACGAAACGCAGGATCGCGACAAAGGGTTATTAAAAAGCGGCAATTTTTGATTGATCTGTGGTGCCTGTGGTCCTAAAGTTCGCGCCCGAACGCTCATGCTGGAAACGATCCATCCGGCTCAAGTACTGACGACGAGAGGTTGCCGACCCGGCGACTCCGCGCCCCGAGAGGGGCAGGGAGCCCAGGAGAAGTCGGAACCGGTAATGCTCGGCGACATGCCTTGGGAAGTAGGCGAACCAAAGTGGGGAAACTGATCAGGCGTTCGTGGCTCGAAAGTAAAAGAGCCGTCCCTCTTTTCAATTGCGTGTTTTGCCATTTGGAGTCCCAACCATGTCCATCAAGGTCGAGGATTACTTCGCCCCGGAAACCTTCCAGCGCATGAAGGCGTTTGCCGACAAGCAGGAAACCCCCTTCGTCGTCATCGACAAGCAGACCATCGCCAGCGCGTACGATCAGCTGACCGACTGCTTCCCCTTCGCCAAGATCTACTACGCGGTGAAGGCCAACCCGGCCACCGAGATCACCGAGCTGCTGCGCGACAAGGGTTCTAACTTCGACATCGCCTCGATCTACGAGCTGGACAAGGTGATGAAGACCGGCGTGGGCCCGGAGCGCATCAGCTACGGCAACACCATCAAGAAAGCCCGCGACATCCGCTACTTCTACGAGAAGGGCGTGCGCCTGTTCGCCACCGACTCCGAGGCCGACCTGCGCAACATCGCCAAGGCCGCGCCGGGCTCCAAGGTCTACGTGCGCATCCTCACCGAGGGTTCCACCTCCGCCGACTGGCCGCTGTCGCGCAAGTTCGGCTGCCAGACCGACATGGCCATGGACCTGCTGGTACTGGCCCGCGACCTGGGTCTGGTGCCCTATGGCGTATCCTTCCACGTTGGCTCGCAGCAGCGCGACATCGGCGTATGGGACGCGGCCATCGCCAAGGTGAAGGTCATCTTCGAGCGCCTGAAGGAAGAAGACGGCATCGAACTGAAGATGATCAATATGGGCGGCGGCTTCCCGGCCAACTACATCGCCAAGACCAACAGCCTGGAAACCTACGCCGAAGAGATCATCCGCTTCCTCAAGGAAGACTTCGGCGACGAGCTGCCGGAAATCATCCTGGAGCCGGGCCGTTCGCTGATCGCCAATGCCGGCATCCTGGTCAGCGAAGTGGTGCTGGTGGCGCGCAAGTCGCGTACCGCCGTGGAGCGCTGGGTGTTCACCGACGTGGGCAAGTTCTCCGGCCTGATCGAAACCATGGACGAGTCCATCAAGTTCCCGATCCACGTGGAGAAGCAGGGCGAGCTGGAAGAAGTGGTGATCGCCGGCCCGACCTGCGACAGCGCCGATATCATGTACGAGCACTACAAGTACGGCCTGCCGCTGAACCTGGCTGCCGGCGACCGCCTGTACTGGCTGTCCACCGGCGCCTACACCACCAGCTACAGCGCGGTGGAATTCAACGGCTTCCCGCCGCTGAAGGCGTTCTACCTGTAAGCTTCAGGCTCGAATGAAAAGGCCCCGCGATGCGGGGCTTTTTCGTTTCTGGAATGACGCGTAGGGCGTACAACCGTTCGCGGTTGTACGCCGATGCACCGTGCCTTGCCGCCGGTGCCGGAGCTGGATTCGGAGTGCCCTGATATCGCGGTCAAACGGCGTATAACGTCGAACGTTATACGCCCTACGGTGACCAGCGGACTTCGTCCGTGATGGAACACGGCGCGAGGGCGGATCGCGGACGGAGTCCGCTCCTACGAGATGCATCTGCGCTCGGGTTGGCCCTCACCCTAACCCTCTCCCAGGGGGAGAGGGGACCGTCCGGTGCAGGATGAAACTACTCTGTCAGCCGGCACGATCTGGCTCCCTCTCCCTGAGGGAGAGGGCTGGGGTGAGGGGGAAAGCCCTGGCACAGATTCAGCCGGGACAAGACAGTTGCTCCTACGAAAAATCGTCGCATCGGGAAATGAAAACGCCCCGCGTTGCGGGGCGTTTTCACGATCTGGATCGACTCAACCCTTGTTGGGTTGCGCTTCCGGAGCCTGGGCGGTATCCGGCGACTTGGATTCCTTGACGATCTCCTGCTGCGGCGCGGCCTGGGTCGGCGGCAGCTTGTCGAACTCGCGCAGGCCATCCTTCTTGTACGGGTCGCCGATCCAGCGCGGGGCCACGGCGAACTGGTCGCTGACCAGGCTCTTGACCGGCTCGAAGCGGTCGTAGCTCAGGCCCGCCAGATCCGACAGGGTGTGGATCAGGTGCGAGCTGCTGTACGGACGGTTGGCGGCCGCCTGCAGGTCGCGCGGGTGCGCTGCCTGCCAGCTGGGCGAGGTCCAGACCATGAACGGAATGGTGTACATCGGCCGGGTCGGGGCGCCTTCGTTGCGGCCCAGGCGGTCGTGGTTGCCTGAGCTGTAGACATCCTCGCCGTGGTCGGAGAGGTACAGCAGGAAACCGTTCGGGTCGGTCGCGGCGTAGCGCTTGATCAGGCTGGAGACCACGAAGTCGTTGTACAGCACGGCGTTGTCATAGAAGTTGTAGGTTTCCACCTGGTCGTCCGATAGCGCCGAGGGCACGCCCTGGCGGTCCTTGAACTGGGCGTACTGCTCCGGATAGCGGTAGCGGTAGTCCATGTGCGTGCCGAGCAGGTGGATGACGATGAACTTCTTCTGCGCCGGGTCCTGCAGGGCCTTCTCGAAGGGTTCGAGCACCACGCCGTCGTACTGGCTGGCGTTCTGGTTGCGCTGGTTGTTCAGGTAGAACTGCGCATCCGTCTGCTGCGAGAAGGTGGTGAGCATGGTGTTGCGCTTGGTCATCGTCTGCTGGTTGGTGATCCAGAAGGTCTTGTAGCCTGCCTGTTTCATCAGGTTGATCAGCGACGGATCGGTGAGGAACTTGTCGGGGTTCTGCTCGTCACCGAAGGTGAGGATCTGCTGCATCACCTCGATGGTGTAGGGACGCGGCGAGACCACGTTCTGGAACACCGTCAGGTTGTGGCCCTCGGCCGCCGCCAGGGCGTCGAGGTTCGGGGTGGTTTCGCGCGGGTAGCCGTACAGGTGCATGTGCTCGCGGGTGGTGGATTCACCCAGCACCAGTACCAGAGTGCGCGGCGCTTCGCCGCTGCTGTCCTTGAGGTTCTGCAGCGGGGGCAGGGAGGCGTTCTGCTCCAGCAGCTTCTGCATGTTGTCCAGCTGCTGGCGGTACTGGGCGTAGCCCACGACCAGTTGCCAGGGCACGGCCGGCTCCATGCGCTGCTGCACCTTCTCCAGCGCCTCGGCGAAGCTGCGCTCCTGGGTGACCATCTGCTTGTAGAAGGGGTAGACCAGGTTCATCACCACCAGCAGCACGGCCACCGGCACGCGGGTGTAGAGCGGCAGGGTGACCGGGCGGATGCGCCGCCACAGCAGTACCGCGACCACGCTGTAGACCAGCAGCGCCAGGCACAGCCAGAGGCTGAAGTACTGGCTGAAATACTCGCCGGCTTCGGCGGTGTTCGATTCGAACATGACGAAGATGACGCTCTGCGAGAACTCCTGGCGGTAGATGCCGAAGTAGCTCAGGCCCACCAGCGAGGCGCCCCACAGCACCAGGCCGATGACCGCCGAAATCCCGCGGGTGAAGCGCGGTAGCAGCAGCACCGGAGCGAGCCACAGGCTGCTGAGGAAGAAGGCGTCACGGAAGCCGGCAAAGCCGGTGGTGCCGGTCGCCAGGATCAGCAGTTGGGTAACGCCGGAGAAGTACCAGAAGAACAGGAGTAGCCAGCCCAGGCCGGCCCAGTCGACGCCTTTACGGGCAGAAGGGGAATTAGTGGTAGACACACACGCCTCGTCGATTCGGGACAGAAGGCTGCAATCCCGCAGCCGAAAAAGCCGGAGAGGTTAACAGGAGTGAGGTGAAAAATGCGTCAAGTTGCGGCGATCCTAGGCTGGACGTAGCGAATCCAGACGTATTCCGTCGGATTCATCGCCCAGTTCGGCGGCACGCTGGCCATAGGCGTGAGCCAGCTGACGCAAGGCTTCCTGTGGGGACCGGGCCAGTTGATCGCGGGCGACCCGCAGGAAGTTCAGGTTGCCACCCTGCAGCGCGCGCTGCAGCCAGGGCAAGGCGCCTTCCAGGTCGCCGGCCTCGGCCAGCACCGTGGCGTGGCTGAACTGCCCACGGAAGTCACCGGCCTCGGCGGAGCGCCGGTACCAGCGATGGGCGGCCTCGGCATCGCGGGGGACCACCAGGCCTTCCTCGTAGAAGCGGCCGACCAGATTCATCGACTTGGCGTGCCCCAGTTCCGCCGCCCGGCGGTATAGCGCCAGGGCGTGCGCCTCGTCGCGTGCCACGCCGCGTCCGGTGGCCAGCAGGTTGGCCAGGTTGTACATCGCCCAGTCCAGGCCGGCTTCGGCGGCGAGCGCGTAGTGGCCGGCGGCTGAGGTGGGGTCGGCGGCGCAACCCCAGCCGTGTTCCAGGCAGCGGCCGAGCATGTTGCGCGCCATGCTGTGGCCGCGTTCGGCGGCGATGCCGAACCAGGTCATGGCCAGCGATGGGTCGCGCTCGATGCCGCGGCCGTCGAGGAGGATCTGGCCGAGCAGCGCCTGGGCTTCCAATTCGCCGTCGCGAGCGGCGGCGAGGATCAGCCGGGCAGCCTGGCGTGGGTTGTCGGCGAGCTGGCCATTGAGGTCTTCAACGGCGACTTCTTCGGTGCGGCGCAGGACGAAGCTCATGGGCGGTCAGACATCCACCCAGCGGCGCAGCAGGTTGTGGTAGGTGCCGGTCAGTTCGACCAGCGCCGGATGCTCGGGCACGTCGCGGGTCAGCGCCTGGATCGACTGGTCCATCTGGAACAGCAGGGCGCGCTGGCTGTCCTCGCGCACCAGGCTCTGGGTCCAGAAGAAGGAGGCGATTCGCGCGCCACGGGTCACCGGGTTGACCTTGTGCAGGCTGGTGGCGGGGTAGAGCACTAGGTCGCCGGCCGGCAGCTTGACCTGCTGGGTGCCGTAGGTGTCCTGGATCACCAGTTCGCCGCCGTCGTAATCCTCGGGGTCGCTGAAGAACAGGGTCGAGGAGACGTCGGTGCGTACGCGCTCGCGGCCGCCCTGGACATCGCGCACGGCGTTGTCGATGTGGAAGTCGAAGGAGCCGCCGCCGGTATAGCAGTTGAACAGTGGAGGAAAGACCTTGTGCGGCAACGCGGCGGACTGGAACAGTGGGTTGCTCCACAGGCGCTGCAGCATGGCCTCGCCGATCTCGCGGGCCAGCGGGTGGTCCTGCGGCAACTGCAGGTTGTGCTTGGCACGGGCCGACTGGTAGCCGGCGGTAGCCTTGCCGTCGCCCCATTCGGCCTGTTCCAGGGCGGCGCGAATACGCACCACTTCCTCGCGGGTGAAGATGCCGGGAATGTGCAACAGCATGGGGCGGTTCCGTCGGTGCCTGAGAAGTTGGCAATGATAATGATTTGCAATAGACAACTACAACCGCCATGCCCTGTCATTGGTCAGTCATGAAATGTAAATCTTGTAAATCATACGCGTATGAGAATAAGTAGTAATTGATATGAATTCTTAATTGCACTAGATTGCGCGGCCTTCATGAGCCCCTGGGGAGGGATTTGCAATGTCGCGCCAATCGTCCGATCTCGCCGGCAACACGCCGCGCCTCTTGGCATCCGCCGTCGGTGTCGCCATCACCGCCATGTCCGGCAGCCACCTGGCCCATGCCGCCGAATCCTCGGAGAAGAAGCCGAGCCAGGACGTATTGTCCCTGGACGCCGATACTGTCGTCGGCACCCAGCAGGACCCGACCACCTACAACGTCGAGAAGTCCGCGTCGAAGAAATATACCGCCCCGCTGCTGGATACGCCGCGCTCGGTGACCGTGGTGCCGCAGCAGGTGATCAAGGACACCGGCGCGCTGACCCTGCAGGACGCCCTGCGCACCGTGCCGGGCATCACCTTCGGCGCCGGCGAGGGCGGCAACCCGACCGGCGACCGCCCCTTCATCCGTGGCTTCGACGCGCAGAGCGACACCTATGTCGACGGCGTACGCGACACCGGCGCGCAATCCCGTGAAGTGTTCAACCTGGAACAGATCGAAGTCAGCAAGGGCCCGAACTCGGCCTTCGGCGGCCGTGGCGCGGCCGGTGGCAGCCTGAACCTGATCAGCAAGCAGGCCAAGGCCGGCAACTTCACCGACGGCAGCTTCACTTACGGCTCCGACCAGACCCGACGCTACGCCCTGGACACCAACCAGGAGTTCCTCGATGGCAATGCCGCCTTCCGCCTGAACCTGATGACCCACGACCAGAACGTCGCCGGCCGCCAGGCGGTGGACGCCAGCCGCTGGGGCATCGCGCCTTCGCTGACCTTCGGCCTCAACGGTCCGACCCGCGTCACCGTCAGCCACTACCATCTGGAAAGCGACGACACGCCCGACTCGGGCATCCCGTACGCCAAGAGCGCCGATCGCAGCAAGCACAATCCCGACAAGCCGGTGAACGTCGACCGTGACAACTTCTATGGCCTGGAGGACCGCGACTTCTCCAAGAGCCGGGTGGACACCAGCACCATCACCTTCGAGCACGACTTCAACGACAACCTGAGCCTGCGCAACACCACCCGGTACGGCACCAGCCACCAGGACTACATCATGACGCAGCCCGACGACAGCCAGGGCAACGTCAACAATGGCACCGTGTGGCGGCGCAACAACAACCGCATCAGCACCACCACCACGGCGACCAACCAGACCGACCTGTTCGGCGAGTTCTACCTGGCCGGGTTCAAGAACAGCTTCACCACCGGTCTTGAGTTCAGCCGCGAAGACAGCAAGCGCGATGGCTACACGGTCGACACCAACACCGGCCTGAACACCAACAAGTGCCGTCCGGGAATCGTCGGTGCGCCCAGCGGCTACAACTGCACCAGCCTGGAAAACCCCAACCCGCACGATCCGTGGAACGGCAGCATCACCCGCAACTACAAGCCGCTGAACACCGTCGGCACCACCAAGGCGATCTACGGCTTCGACACCATCGACCTGAACGAGCAGTGGCAGATCAACGCCGGCGTGCGCTTCGACAGCTTCGAAACCACCGCGAAGAACCACGGCGCATCGCCCGCCACCAAGTTCGAAGACAGCTCCAACTTCTGGAACTGGCAGGCCGGCGTGGTCTACAAGCCGGCGCCCAACGGCAGCATCTACGCGTCCTACGCCACCTCGGCGACGCCGCCGGGCGCCATGCTGGACAACGGCAACACTTCCAACGCGGTGGACGCCTTCTCGGTGAAGAACAACCTGGAACCGGAAGAAACCACCAACTACGAGATCGGTACCAAGTGGAGCTTCCTGGATGAGCGCCTGGAGTTGACCGGCGCGATCTTCCGCACCGACAAGGACAATGCGCGCATCCTGGTGGCGTCGCAGACCTACGACAATGCCGGCCAGTCCCGCGTCGATGGCCTGGAGCTGACCGCCAGCGGCAAGCTGACCGACAAGTGGAAGGTCTTCGCCGGCTACAGCTACCTCGACAGCGAGCTGGTGAAAGCCGGCAAGACCGGCCGCAACGGCAACATCACCGCCAACGTGCCGTCCAACGATGGCAACGAAATGCCCAACACGCCGAAGAACAGCTTCAGCCTGTGGACCACCTACGACGTCCTGCCCAACGCCACCATTGGCGGCGGCACCTTCTACGTCGACAAGGTGTATGGCGACGTGGCCAACACCATGTACGTCCCGGACTACTGGCGCTACGACGCGATGGCCGCCTACAAGCTGAGCAAGAACGTCGACTTCCAACTCAATGTGCAGAACGTCTTCGACAAGAAGTACTTCGACAAGGCCTATGCCTCGCACTACGCGACCCAGGCGGCCGGCCGCACCGTGCTGTTGTCCACCAACTTCCACTTCTAAGGTTCGCCTGCTGGCGAGCCACCCCGGCCGACGCTCCTCGGCCGGGGTTTTTGTGTGAGTAAGCCCTGGGTAAAGGTTGAAAAAGACGGCTGTATTTGCGAGCCGTTCTCAATAAAATCCCGCTCCATGTAAAAGTGCGGCACGACGTGAGGCCACGGTGTTGAAGAAAGTCTGGTTCCAGTTGCATTGGCTGTTCGGTATCAGCGCAGGTTTGGTCCTGGCGCTGATGGGCCTGACCGGGGCGATGCTGTCGTTCCAGGATGAAATCCTGCGCGCCGTGAACCCTGCCAGCCTCACCGTGGAAAAGCGTGCCGAGGGCACGCTGCCGATGGACGAACTGATCCGCCGGGTGGAAAGCGCCGAGCCGGGCAAGAAGGTCGCCTTCGTCTGGGTGAACATCGACGGCGACCAGGCCGGCCGCCTCTTCTACACGCCCAAGCCCGGCCAGCGCCGCGGCGAGTCGCGCTACGTCGACCCGTACACTGCGGGCTTCCTGCCGGCGCCCAAGGGCGAAGGCTTCTTCAACTTCGTCATGCAGCTGCACCGCTTCCTCGCCGCGGGCGAGGCGGGCAAGCAGGTCACCGCCGCCTGCACGCTGATCCTGCTCTACCTGTGCCTGTCCGGCCTGTACCTGCGCTGGCCGCGCAAGGCCTTGAACTGGCGCGCCTGGCTGACCCTGGACTGGGCCAAGAAGGGCCGCGCGTTCAACTGGGACCTGCACGCCGTGGCCGGTACCTGGTGCCTGGCGTTCTACCTCCTGGCGACGCTGACCGGCCTGTACTGGTCCTACGACTGGTACCGCGACGGCCTGTTCAAGCTGCTCGACGACTCGCCGGCCGGCCAAGCCAAGGGCGGCCAGCGCGGCGGCAAGCGCGGACCGGCGCCGGAGGGCCCGCCGCCGGTGGTCGATGCCAGCGCCGTCTGGGCCACCATCCAGCAGGCCGGCGGTCCCGCGATGGTTACCTACAACTTGCGCCTGCCGCCAGTGCAAGGCCGGCCCGCCACCGTCTTCTATCTTTTAGACGACGCAGCCCACGAGCGCGCCTTCAACGAGATGACCATCGACCCGGCCAGCGGCAAGCTGCTGGCCCACAAGCGCTACAACGACAGTTCCTTTGGCAAGCAACTGCTGACCAGCGTCTACGCCCTGCACGTGGGCAGCTATTTCGGCCTGCCGGGGCGCATCCTGATGATGCTGGCGAGCCTGTCGATGCCGCTGTTCTTCATCACCGGCTGGCTGCTCTACCTCGACCGCCGCCGCAAGAAGCGCGCGGCCCAGGCGGCGCGTGGGGAACTGAACCATGACACCCGCGCCGATGCCTGGCTGGTGGGCTATGCCAGCCAGAGCGGCTTCGCCGAGCAACTGGCCTGGCAGAGCGCCGGTCAATTGCAGGCCGCCGGTCTGCCGGTGCGAGTCGAACCGCTGGCGAAGCTGGACCGTGCGCAGCTGGAGCAGACCCGCAACGCCCTGTTCGTGGTCAGCACCTTCGGCGACGGCGAGGCCCCGGACAGCGCCCGCGGCTTCGAGCGCCACCTGCTGGGCCAGCGCCTCGGGCTGGCCGACCTGCGCTTCGCCGTGCTCGCCCTGGGCGATCGCCAGTACGACCACTTCTGCGGCTTCGCCCGCCGCCTGCAGGGCTGGCTGCAAGGGCAGGGCGCGCACACGCTGTTCGATGGCGTCGAAGTGGACAACGGCGATGCCGCCGCACTGCACCACTGGCAGCAGCGCCTCGCTGAGCTTTCCGGCGCCGCGCCGCAGGCGGCGTTCAGTGCGCCGGCCTTCGAGGTCTGGACGCTGGCTGGACGTGAGCACCTCAACCCGGGCAGCCAGGGCGAGTCCACCTGGCTGCTGCGCCTGGCCGCGCCGAGCGATTCGCAGATCGACTGGAATGCCGGCGACCTGGTGGAAATCGTCCCGCGCCAGCCACAGTTCCTGGTCAACGCCTGGCTGGGACGCCTGGGTCTGGACGGCGAGTCGCGCATCCAGGCCGATGGCCTGGCCGCCTCGCTGAGGGACGCCCTGGCCGGCTGCCTGCTGCCGGCCAATCTCGAACACTTGGTCGGCCTGCACGGCCAGGCGGTGTACGACGCGCTGATCAAGCTGTCGGTGCGCCAGTACTCCATCGCCTCACTGCGCAGCGATGGCGCGCTGGAACTGATCGTGCGCCAGGAACAGCACGCCGATGGTTCGCTGGGCATCTGCTCCGGCTGGCTGACCGAGTACCTGCCGGAGGGTGGCAGCCTGCTACTGCGCTTGCGCCGCAACCGCAGCTTCCACCTCAGTGAGGACGACCGTCCGCTGATCCTGATCGGCAACGGCACCGGTATCGCCGGCCTGCGCAGCCTGCTGCGCGCCAGTATCGCCGAAGGCCGCCGACGCAACTGGCTGCTGTTTGGTGAGCGCAATATCGCCCATGACTTCTACTGCCGCGAAGAGCTGGAAGGGGCATTGGCGCGGGGCGAGCTGCAACGCCTGGACGTCGCCTTCTCTCGCGATCAGGCCGAGAAGGTCTACGTGCAGGATCGCCTGCGTGCCAACGGCGACGTGCTGACCCAGTGGCTGGACGAGGGCGCGGTGATCCACGTCTGCGGCAGCCTGCAGGGCATGGCCGAAGGAGTCGACCGTGCGCTGCGCGAGATGCTCGGTGATGCCGAGGTCGAGGCGCTGCTGGAGAGCGGGCGTTATCGGCGCGATGTGTACTGAAAAAGGCTAGGTTCCCTCGTAGGGCGTACAACCGTTCGCGGTTGTACGCCGTTTCACCTAGGCTTGCCGCTGGCGCCAGGGCCAGTTCGGAGCGCCTTGAGATCAGGGTCAAACGGCGTATAACGTCGAACGTTATACGCCCTACGGGTAGGAGCGGATTCCGTCCGCGATGCTTTTCGACCTGCGCCCAAACAAAAAGGCCCCCGCAACTGCGGAGGCCTTGATGGCAGGGGCCGTGCTCAAACCCAGATGATCACCGCCAGCAGCGCTGCCAGGAAGCCCCACTTCTCCAGGTAATACAGCTTGCGGTTGCGCTTCTTCAGCGCCTTGCCGTGCAGGCGGATCTTGTACAGCGAGGCGAAGGCACGGTTGATGCCGCCGGTCTTGTCGCTCGCGTCGTTCGGCGAGGCCGCGGCGGCCATCACGCTGCGGCTGAACCAGCGATTGAACGCCGTAGCCCAGCGGGATTTCAGCGGACGTTCGATGTCGCAGAACAGGATCACCCGGTCATGCTCCGTGGTGTTCTCGGCGTAATGGATGTAGGTCTCGTCGAACACCACCGCCTCGCCGTCGCGCCAGTGGTAGCGCTCGCCGTCCACTTCGATGAAGCAGCCGGGATCGTTTGGCGTCATCAGCCCCAGGTGGTAGCGCAGCGAACCGGCATAGGGGTCGCGGTGGCGAACCAGGCGCGAGCCCGGCGGCAGCTCGGCGAACATTGCCGCCTTGACCGAGGGAATCCGCCGCAACAGCTCGGTGGTCTTCGGGCACAGCGCGTCGGCGGAGGGATGGCTGTCGTCGTACCACTTCAGGTAGAAACGCTTCCAGCCGGTCTTGAAGAAGGAGTTGAAACCCACGTCGTTGAGCTGCTCGGAGCGCTTGATGCTGCCGGCGTCGCGCAGGTGCAGGGCTTCGCTGCGGATGGTTTCCCAGTTCTCCGTCAGCAGGCGCATTTCGGGGAATTCGTCGGTCGCCAGGTACGGGCGGCTCGGCACCCGGGAGAACAGGTACATGATGCAGTTGATCGGCGCGAGGAAGCTGGAGTGGTCGGTCAACTGGCGCGAGAATTTGTGGCGCACCCGCCCACGCAGGTGGACATAAAGGATGCTCAGGCCGAACGCGGCCAGAAGGGCGGCTTTGATCATGCGAAAGACGATTTCCACTGGTCTAGACAGGGAATGGTACTCCTCCGAATCGTGACTGAGTATTCTCCGAAGGCCAAAGGCCAGCGTCTGCTTTAACCTGTAGGAACTTTCGAAAGATGGTGACCCCGATGACCGAACGCACCTCGCGGATTCTGCTCAACTGCGACATGGGCGAAAGCTTCGGTGCCTGGCGCATGGGGGACGACGCCCATGCCATGCCGCTGATCGACCAGGCGAACCTCGCCTGCGGCTACCACGCAGGCGATCCGCTGACCATGCAGCGCACCGTGCGCCTGGCGGTGGAGCATGGCGTGAGCATCGGCGCCCATCCCGCCTACCCGGACCTCGCCGGGTTCGGCCGTCGCCACCTGAGCTGCTCGCCCGAGGAAGTGCAGGCGCTGGTGCTCTACCAGCTCGGCGCGCTGGACGCCTTCTGCCGCGCCGCCGGCATCCGCGTCGACTACGTGAAGCCCCATGGCGCGCTGTACAACGACCTGGTGCGCGACGATGCGCTGCTCTCGTCCGTGCTCGATGCCTGCGCCGCCTACCGCAAGGGCTTGCCGCTGATGGTCCTGGCGCTGGCCGACAACAGCCGCGAGCTGCAACTGGCCGATGCCTCCGACGTGCCGCTGATGTTCGAGGCCTTCGCCGACCGCGCCTACCTGCCCGACGGCCAGCTCGCCCCGCGCCGCCTGCCCAATGCCGTGCACCATGAGCCGCAGCGGATTCTCGACCAGGCCCTGGCCATCGCCCGTGGCGAGCCCTTCCCGGATATCGACGGCAACCCGCTGCGCCTGCGCGCCGACAGCCTCTGCGTGCATGGCGACAACCCCGAATCCCTGGCGGTGCTGCGGCGCCTGCGTGGCCTGCTGGACCAGGCATGATCCGCGTCGAGCCCTTTGGCGCCCAGGCGCTGCTGATCACCCTGGCCGAACAGCCCGATGACGCCTTGCCTCTGCGCATCGCACGCCTCGCCGAGCGTCTTCGTTCCGAATTGGGGCCGGCGCTGACCGACTGCGTGCCGGGCTGGACCACCCTCCTGTTGCACTACGACCTGCTGC
Organism: Pseudomonas macauensis; assembly: GCF_047902425.1. NCBI lineage: Bacteria > Pseudomonadati > Pseudomonadota > Gammaproteobacteria > Pseudomonadales > Pseudomonadaceae > Pseudomonas > Pseudomonas macauensis. The sequence continues at coordinate 1,055,100 of NZ_CP138377.1, forward strand.
GCATCGACCTGCCGCAACTACAGCGCCGCGTGCAGGCTGCGCTGTCGGACTGGCCGGGTGACGCCACCGTGGAAGCGGCGGGGCGCCTGCATGAGATCGCCGTGTGGTACGCCGGCGAGGACCTCGACGACGTTGCGCGCCTGTGCGGACTCAAGCCCGCGCAGGTGATCGAGCTGCACGCCAGCTGCGATTACCGTGTTGGCGCCATCGGTTTTGCGCCCGGTTTCGCCTACCTGGGCGAGCTGGACGAATGCCTCGCCCTGCCGCGCCGCGCCACCCCGCGCACCCGGGTGCCGGCCGGCAGCCTGGCCATCGCCGAGCGGCAAACGGCGGTTTATCCACAAGCCTCCCCCGGCGGCTGGCACCTGCTGGGGCGTACCGCGCAGCGCCTGTTCGACCCGCGCCGGGAGCCACCTTGCCCATTGGCAGTGGGCGACCGCGTGCGTTTCGTACCCATCGACGAAGCGGCCTATCGCGCCGCTGGCGGTGAACCATGAGCCTGAAGGTGCTCGCATGCGGCCCGCTGTGCCTGCTGCAGGACGGCGGACGCCACGGTTGGCAGGGATTGGGCGTATCGCCTGGCGGCCCTGTGGATAAACACGCGGCGGCCTGGGCCAATCGCCTGCTGGGTAACGCCCCAGACGCAGCGCTGCTGGAGATCGCCCTGGGCGGCGCGGAGCTGGAGGCGCAGGTGGATACCTGGCTGGCGCTGTCGGGGGCCGAGTTGCCATTGAGCCTCGATGGCGAACCGTTGCCGGCCTGGTCGCGCTTTCGGGTACGGGCGGGGCAGCGCCTGAAGCTGGGCTTCGCCCGCGCCGGACAGCGCGCCTACCTCGCCGTCGCGGGCGGCTTCCGCGCGGAACCCGTGCTGGGCAGCGTCTCGACCCAGACCCGCGAGCGGCTGGGCGGCCTTGCCGGTGACGGCCAACCCTTGGCGGTGGGCGATGTGCTGGCGTGCGTCGCGGATGACGCGCGTTTCATGCGCGGCGCCAGCGTGCCCTGGCCGTACCAGCCGGATTACCGCGAAGCGCCCATACTGCGCGTGCTGCCCGGCCCGGACGCCTTCAGCGACGAACAAAGCAGGGCGCTCTTCGACCAGCCCTGGCGGATCAGCCCGCAGTCCGACCGCATGGGCGTGCGCCTGCGCGGCGAGGCACTGGGCGCGCCGTGCCGGCAGTGGTCATTGGGCGTGGTGGAAGGGGCCATCCAGGTACCGCCCGACGGCCAGCCGATCATCCTGCTGGCCGATCGGCAGACCATGGGCGGCTATCCCTTGCTTGGCGTTCTGCACCCGTTGGACATCGGCCGCCTGGCGCAATGCCCGGCGCACAGCGAAGTGCGCTTCACCGAAGCGAGCGTGGAGCAGGCCCAGGCGGACCTGCGCGCGTTCCTGCGCTTCTTCGCTACCTAGGCAGGTGCCGCAACGGCAGCGGCGCGGATTCCTTCACGGTCTGGATCGCGAAGTTGCTGCGGATGTCGCTGACGCCCGGCAGCTTGAGCAGGGTGCCGGTGAGAAATTGTTCGTAGGCGCGCAGGTCCGGTAGCACCACTTGCAGGAGGAAGTCCGACTCGCCGCTGACCAGGTGCACCGAAATCACTTCCGGCAGGTCTATCACTGCCTGGCGGAACGCGGCGGCGCTGGTGTCGCTGTGGCGCTCGACCTTCACCCCGACGAACACCGTCAGGCCCAGCCCGACTTCGTCGCGGCCCAGTTCGGCGTGGTAGCCACGGATCATCCCGGCTTCTTCCAGCAGGCGCACCCGGCGCAGGCAGGGGGAGGGCGAGAGGCCGATTTCCTCGGCCAGTTGCACATTGGTCAGGCGGCCATCGCGCTGCAGGGCGGCGAGGATGCGGTGGTCGTAGGCATCCAGCTTGATGTTTGGCATAAGTGAAGAGTTTTGTGTGTATGGATTGGCAGGGTATGCCAATCAGTCTGCCAATCATGGTCGAATACGCAAGCACCTGCCTTGGCCTTCGGGCATAGAATCCTTATCCGCGATCACCTTTGCGGAGTTGCTTCTATGGATATCGGTGTGTTCCTGCTGGCCCTGGCGATGGTCTATCTGCTGCCGGGGCCCGACATGATTCTCCTGTTGCACACCGGCGCCCGCGAAGGTTGCCGGGCCGCGCTGGCGACCGCCGTCGGGCTGGCGTTGGCACGCGGCTGCCACGTGGCGCTGGCGGCGACCGGCCTGGCGCTGCTGTTCCGCACGGCGCCCTGGACCTTCGATGCGGTGCGTATCGTCGGCGGTGTGTACCTGGCGTGGATCGGCCTGCAGTTGCTGCGTGCGCCGGTGGGCCTCACTGTGGAAAGCGCCGAATGCGCGAAGACCCCGACGAGCCATCGGCGGGCCTTCCGCCGTGGGGTGCTGACCAATCTGCTGAACCCCAAGGCACTGCTGTTCTGCTCCGTGCTGCTGCCGCAGTTCATCCAGCCGCAGAACGGCCCGCTGGCCGTGCAGTTCGCGCTGCTGGGTGGCGTGCTGGTGGTGGTCGGGTTGGGTTTCGACAGCTTCTACGCGCTCAGCGGCGAGCGTATGGGGCGCTGGCTGGCGCGGCATCGGCTGATGCAGCGGGTGCAGCAGTGGGGCTTTGGCGGGGTGTTGCTGGGCTTTGGTGTGCGGCTGGCGCTGATCCGTGATCTGTAGGGCGTATAACGCTCCGCGTTATACGCCGATTGGCCTTGGTCGCGCTTCGCTCGGGGGGAGCCGGGGCGTTGGCCAAGCTCGACCACCGTGTCGGCGATGGCATCGGCGTATCGGCGTACAACCGCGAACGGTTGTACGCCCTACAGGTCTTCCGGCTGGATTTTCCACAGGCGGGCTACCGTGGGCTTCTGCGGATTGCGCGCGACGACCAGCAACCCGAGGTCGCCGCCGCGCAGTTCCTTCAGGAGTTGCTCGCCCATGCGTTGTTTCATGCTTTCGGCCAGATGGCCCAGGGCGATGGCCGCCGCCGCCGGATGGGTGGCGACGGGCACGTAGCCGCCGTCATCCATGTCCAGCACGACGTGCTTCTCGCCGGGCTCCGGGGTGGGGATGTACAGGCTGGTCTTGAGCAATTGGGCCATGGCTGCGTCGCGCTGCGCGGCGGAGAGCTGCCCCGGCGGCAAGGCGCGCTCCAGCGGGTAGAACTCGTCCTTTGGCGCCGCTGGCGGCTTCGCCTCGGGAGGCTCTGCGGGTGCCTTCGCGGGGGCGGGTTTGGGCGGCGGTGGCGGCGCCGGCGCGGCGAAGTCCAGCTCCTCCTGGTCGAGACTCTCCCAGTCGATCTGGTCGAGGTCGAGGTCTTCCTTGATCTTCTTTTTCGGCGTCGCCTTCTTCCGCGAGCCCACGGCTGCGCGCAGGTCGAGTCGCCGCTGGCGTTTCCACCGGTGGATCTGGACGTTGGCGATGATCGCGGTAACGAGGATGAGCAGGAGGAAGAACAACAGCATGACTGGCGTGGCCCTGTGGATAACGGCCACTGCAGTGCAGGACAGTGGCGGGACGCCACCCTAGCGGGACAGGCCGGATCAGGCGGTAGGCCTGTTCCTGATGCGCGGTAGGACGCAGCTGAAGCCGAAAGGGTGGGCCGGCCTAAGACCGGCCCACCGCCTTTCAGTTCAGGAATTGCTCCGCGTGGTGGCACGCCACCTGGCGCTCATCCAGCATCCGCAGCTCCGGCACCTCGCTCTTGCAGCGTTCCGTCGCATACGGGCAGCGTTTGTGGAAGGCGCAGCCGCTGGGCGGGTTGAGCGGGTTGGGGAGTTCGCCCTGGATCTTGATCTTCGGCTTGTCCGGATCGGGGTGGATGGCCGGGGTCGCCGACAGCAGGGCCTGGGTGTAAGGGTGCAGCGGGCGTTCGTAGAGCTTGTCCGCCGGGCCCATTTCCGCGGGGCGGCCGAGGTACATCACCAGCACGTCGTCGGCCACGTGGCGGACCACGGCGAGGTTGTGGGAGATGAACACGTAGGCGGTACCGAACTCCTGCTGCAGGTCCATGAACAGGTTGAGCACCTGGGCCTGGATCGACACGTCCAGCGCCGAGGTCGGTTCGTCCGCCACCAGCACCTTGGGCCGCAGCATCATGGCGCGGGCCAGGGCGATGCGCTGGCGCTGGCCGCCGGAGAACATGTGCGGGTAGCGCTGGTAGTGCTCGGGGCGCAGGCCGACCTGCTTCATCATGGCCTGCACGCGCTCGCGGCGTTCGGCCCGCGACAGGCTGGTGTTGATCAGCAGTGGCTCGGCCAGCTGGTCACCGATCTTCTGCCGTGGGTTGAGCGAGGCGTAGGGGTTCTGGAAAACCATCTGCACGTCGCGGCGCAGTTGCTTGCGCGTCTCGTGGTTGGCGCCTTTCACCTCGTGGCCGGCGATCTGCAGGGAGCCGGAAGTGGGCTCCTCGATCAGGGTCAGGGCGCGCGCCAGGGTGGACTTGCCGCAGCCGGATTCGCCGACCACGGCGAGGGTCTTGCCGGCCTGCAGGTCGAAGGACACGCCATTGAGCGCGCGGACCAGGGCGTGCGGCTTGAATACACCCTGGGAGATTTCGTAGTGACGGGTGAGGTCGCGGGCGGTCAGGACGGCGTTCATCGGGCCACCTCGGTGTTCAGGTTGAGCGGGTAGAAGCAGCGCACGGCGCCGCGTGCATGGGGTTCCAGGGCCGGACGCACGGCACGGCAGTTGTCCTGCGCGTAGGGGCAGCGCGGTGACAGCAGGCAGCCCTGCGGGCGGTCGTACTTGCCGGGGACGATGCCGGGCAGGGTAGCCAGGCGTTCCTCTCCGGCGCTGTGCTCGGGAATGGCCTTGAGCAGCGCTTCCGTATAGGGATGGGTCGGCGCGTCGAACAGCGCCGGCACCTGGCCGATCTCCACCGCTTGCCCTGCGTACATCACGCAGACGCGCTGGGCGGTCTCGGCGACCACGGCGAGGTCGTGGGTGATCAGGATCAGCGCCATGCCCTGGTCGCGCTGCAGGTTGAGCAGCAGTTCCATGATCTGCGCCTGGATGGTCACGTCCAACGCGGTGGTGGGTTCGTCGGCGATCAGTAGCTTGGGCTCGCCGGCAATCGCCATGGCGATTGCCACGCGCTGGCTCATGCCGCCGGAGAGCTGGTGCGGGTAGGCGTCCAGGCGCTGGGCGGCGCCGGGGATTTCCACCCGTTCGAGCAGTTCCAGGGCGCGTTGGCGCAAGGCCTTGCCGCGCAGGCCGAGGTGAAGCTTGAGCACTTCCTCGATCTGGTAGCCGACGGTGAAGCTGGGGTTGAGCGCGGTCATCGGGTCCTGGAAGACCATGGCGATGTCCTTGCCGACGATGCGCCGACGCTCGCGGCCCTTCAGGCGCAGCATGTCGGTACCGTCGAACTGCATGGCGTCGGCGGTGATGATGCCGGGGGCGTCGATCAGGCCCATCAGGGCCATCATGGTCACGGATTTGCCGGAACCGGATTCGCCGACGATGGCCAGGACTTCGCCCTTGTCCACCGAGAGGTCAAGGCCATCCACCACCGGGACGGCATTGCGGTCGCCAAAGCGTACCGAGAGATTGCGCAGGTCGAGGAGGCTCATACGGCGGTCTCCATCAGGTTCTTGTTCTTGTAGGAGCGAGGGGGACGCCTTAGTCCTTGCTCGCGAACGGGGAACGCAGGGGGCTGCAGGTTCGCGAGCAAGCTCGCTCCTACGAAGAGCACGAGAGTTTTCATCCGGGAGCTCCTCACGCCGCGTTCTTCAGCTTCGGGTCCAGCGCGTCGCGCAGGCCGTCGCCCATCAGGTTGATCGCCAGTACGCTGAGCAGGATGGTCAGGCCGGGCAGCGAGACGACCCACCAGGCGCGCTCGATGTAGTCGCGCGCGGAGGCCAGCATGGTGCCCCACTCGGGGGTCGGCGGCTGCACGCCCAGGCCGAGGAAGCCCAGGGCGGCGGCATCGAGGATGGCCGAGGAGAAGCTCAGGGTGGCCTGCACGATCAGCGGCGCCATGCAGTTGGGCAGCACGGTGACGAACATCAGGCGCAGGGTGCCGGCGCCGGCCAGGCGCGAGGCGGTAACGTAGTCGCGGTTCAGCTCGCCCATCACGGCGGCGCGGGTCAGGCGCACGTAGGCCGGCAGCGAGACGATGGCGATGGCGATCACGGTGTTGATCAGGCCTGGGCCGAGGATGGCGACGATGGCTACCGCCAGCAGCAGCGAGGGCAGGGCCAGCATGATGTCCATCAGGCGCATGATCACCGGGCCCAGGCGGTTGGGCGAGAAACCGGCGAACAGGCCGAGGATGATGCCGGGGATCATCGAGATCACCACCGAGGCCAGGCCGATCTTCAACGACAGTCGCGCGCCGTGCATCAGGCGCGAAAGCAGGTCGCGGCCCAGTTCGTCGGTGCCCAGTAGGAAGCGCATCTGCCCGCCTTCCTGCCAGGCCGGCGGGGTGAGCAGGTACTCGCGGAACTGCCAGCTCGGGTCATGGGGCGCCACCCAGGGGGCAAACAGCGCACAGAACACGATGACCAGCATGAACAGCAGGCCGCCGACCGCGCCCTTGTTGCGCGAGAAGGCTTGCCAGAATTCTTTCAGTGGGGAGGGGTAGACCAGGCTCGGGTCGCTGGCGGGAGCTTTGGCGTTGGCATTCATGGCGTGGGCTCCTCAGCGTTGGTGGCGGATGCGTGGGTTGGCCAGACCGTAGAGGATGTCCACGGTGAAGTTGACCAGGATCACCAGGGTCGCCACCAGGAGGATGCCGTTCTGCACCACCGGATAATCGCGGCGGCTGATCGCGTCGATCAGCCATTTGCCGATGCCCGGCCAGGAGAAGATGGTCTCGGTGAGCACTGCGCCGGCGAGCAGCGTGCCGACCTGCAGGCCGAACACGGTGAGCACTGGGATCATGGCGTTGCGCAGGGCGTGGATGAACACCACGCGGGCCGGCGACAGGCCCTTGGCGCGGGCGGTGCGCACGTAGTCCTCGCGCAGCACTTCGAGCATCGCCGAGCGGGTCATGCGGGCGATCACCGCCAGTGGGATGGTGCCCAGCACGATGGCCGGCAGGATCAGGTGGCGCACGGCATCCACGAACGCGCCTTCCTCGCCGGAGAGCAGAGTGTCGATGAGCATGAAGCCGGTTTTCGGCTCGATGTCGTAGAGCAGGTCCAGGCGCCCGGACACCGGGGTCCAGCCCAGGCTCACGGAGAACAGCATGATCAGGATCAGGCCCCACCAGAAGATCGGCATCGAATAGCCGGCCAGGGAGATCGTCATCACCCCGTGATCGAACAGTGAGCCCCGTTTGAGCGCCGCGATCACCCCGGCCAGCAGGCCGAAGGTGCCGGCGAACAGCAGGGCCGCCAGCGACAGTTCGAGGGTGGCGGGGAAGAGGGTGAGGAATTCGTTCCACACGCTGTCGCGGGTGGTCAGCGATTCACCCAGGTTGCCCTGGGCAAGGTTGCCGATGTAGTCGAGGTACTGCTGGTAGAGAGGCTTGTCGAGACCCAGGCGGTGCATGGCCTCGGCGTGCATCTGCGGGTCGACGCGGCGTTCACCCATCATCACTTCCACAGGGTCGCCCGGAATCAGGCGGATCAGTGCGAAGGTCAGGAGGGTGACGCCGAAGAAGGTCGGGATCAGCAGACCGAATCGGCGTGCGATGAAACTCAGCATGGTGGTTGAGGACTCCTCATCGAGCGGCTACTCATCGGGGGTGCTGATGGCGCCGGTTTCTTATTGCTTCACCTGGATGTCGGCGAAGTTGTTGGTGGTCAGCGGGCTGATGGTGTAGCCCTCGATATTGCTGCGTCGCACATTGAACAGCTTAGGATGCGCCAGGGGAATCCATGGCGATTGTTCGTGGAATAGGGATGTCGCCTTTCTATACAGATCTGCCCGTTTGGCCGTGTCATTCGTCTGACGGGCTTCCTGAATCAGCGTTTCGAAGGCCTGATCGCACCAGAACGCGTGGTTTTCCCCGGATTTCGCCGCGGCACAGGAAAGGTTGGGCGAGAGGAAGTTGTCCGGGTCGCCGTTGTCGCCGGCCCAGCCGCCGTACAGCGACAGGTCGTGCTCGCCAGCCTTGATGCGCTTGATCAGTTCGCCGAACTCCAGGGTGCGGATCTGCAGGTCGATGCCGACCTTGGCCAGATCGGATTGCAGCATCTGTGCCATCTGCGCAGCGTTGGGGATGGTCGAGGAGCTGCCGTTGCGGGTCAGCAGGGTCAGCTTGAGGTTTGCAACGCCCGCTTCCCTGAGCAGCGCCCTGGCGCGCTCCGGGTCGTGCGGCCAGTCCTGGATGTCGCTGTTGTAGCCCAGCATGCTCGACGGGTAGGGGGTGATCGCCGGTGTGACCGCATCGGCGCCGTACACGGCGTCGAGCATGGCCTTCTTGTCGACGGCGAGGTTGATCGCCTGGCGCACGCGCACGTCATCCAGCGGCTTGTGTTTCGTGTTCAGGGCGACGTAGGTGGTCAGCAGGGCGTCGATGCTGTCCACCGCCAGGTTCTTGTCCTGCTGGAGTACCGGCACGTCGGCCGGCTTGGGGTAGAGCGCGATCTGGCACTCGCCGCGGCGAATCTTCTGCAGGCGGACGTTGGAGTCCGGGGTGATGGCGAACACCAGGTTGTCGATGGCGGGTTTGCCGCGGAAGTAGTCCGGGTTGGCGCGATAGCGCACCTGGGCGTCCTTGGCGTAGCGGCTGAAGACGAACGGGCCGGTGCCGATGGGCAGGTTGTTGATCTGGCCCTGCTTGCCGGCGGCGAGCAGCTGGTCGCCGTATTCGGCGGAATAGATCGAGGCGAAACCCATGGCCATGTCGGCGAGGAAGGGCGCTTCGGGATGGTTGAGGGTGAAGCGCACGGTGTGGTCGTCGAGCTTGTCCACCGACTTGATCAGGTCGCGCATGCCCATGGCATCGAAGTAGGCGTAGCCGCGCACGGCGGAGGCGTGCCAGGGGTGCTTGGGATCGAGGGCGCGCTGGAAGGTCCAGAGCACGTCGTCGGCGTTCAGTTCGCGGGTCGGCGTGAAGTACTCGGTGCTGTGGAACTTCACACCCGTGCGCAGGTGGAAGGTGTAGGTCAGCCCGTCGGGGCTGACCTCCCAGCGTTCGGCCAGGGACGGTACCAGTTCGGTGGTGCCCGGGCGGAAGTCCACCAGGCGGTTGAAGATTGCTTCGCCGGCGGCGTCGTTGGTCACCGCACCGGTGTACTGGACGATGTCGAAGCCTTCCGGGCTCGCTTCGGTGCAGACCACCAGGTTCTGCGCCAGGGCGGTGCCGCTGCCCAGGAGGAGTAGCAGGGGAAGAGCGCGCGAGAGGGACATGGCGAATCTCCTTACAACGATGGGCTAGTCGGCAGGCGGAGGCGAAGGCGGGTACGCCGCCCGGTCTCGGCCGGGCTGGCGTTCAGGCGGTGGTCAGGGATGGTTGGCCACGCCGTAGAAGGAATTGCGTCCGAAGGGGCTGATCAGGAAGCCCTGCACCGACTTGCGCATGGGCTGGTAGACGGTGGAGTGGGCGATGGGGCTGATGGGCAGCTGCTGCGCCAGCAGTTGCTGGGCCTTCTGGTAGAGGGCGACGCGCTGGTCGTGGTCGGTGGTGGCCTTAGCCTGGCGCACCAGCTTGTCGTAGTCCGCGTCGCACCACTTGGAAACGTTGTTGCCGCTCACAGAATCGCAGCCGTAGAGCGTGCCCAGCCAGTTGTCCGGGTCGCCGTTGTCGCCGGTCCAGCCGAACAGCATGGCGTCGTGTTCACCGGCGTGGGCGCGCTTGATGTACTCGCCCCACTCGTAGGTGACGATCTTGGCCTTGATGCCGACCTTGGCCCAGTCCGCCTGGATCATTTCGGCCATCAGCTTGGCATTGGGGTTGTACGGGCGCTGTACCGGCATGGCCCACAGGGTGATCTCGGTGCCTTCGGGCACGCCGGCCTTCTTCAGCAACGCTTTGGCCTGTTCCGGATCGTAGGCCTGGCCCTTGATCGCGCTGTCATAGGACCACTGGGTCGGCGGCATGGCGTTCACCGCCAACTGACCGGCGCCCTGGTAGATGGCGTCGATGATCGCCTGCTTGTTCAGCGCCATGTCCAGCGCGCGGCGCACGTCGGTCTTGTCCAGCGGGGCATGGGTGACGTTGTAGGCCAGGTAGCCGAGGTTGAAGCCCGGCTGCGAGGGCATGTTCAGGTTCGGGTCCTGCTTCAGCGCTTCCAGGTCGGCCGGGCGCGGGTTCAGGGTGATCTGGCACTCCCCGGCCTTGAGCTTCTGCACGCGCACCGAGGCGTCGGTGTTGATGGCGAAGATCAGGTTGTCGACCTTCACGTCCTCCGGCTTCCAGTAGTCCTTGTTGGCCTTGAAACGGATCAGCGCGTCCTTCTGGTAGCGGCTGAACACGAAGGGACCGGTGCCGATTGGCTTCTGGTTGATCTCGGCGGGCTTGCCCTGCTTGAGCAACTGGTCGGCGTACTCCGCGGACTGGATCACCGCGAAGTTCATCGCCAGGTTCTGGATGAATGCGGCGTCGACGTCGTTGAGGGTGAACTTGACGGTCTTGTCGTCGAGCTTTTCCACCTTGGCGATGTTGCGGTCCAGGCCCATGTCGGTGAAGTAGGGGAATTCGGTGGGGTACGCCTTGCGGAACGGCTGGTCCTTGTCGAGCATGCGGTTGAAGGTGAACAGCACGTCGTCGGCGTTGAATTCGCGGGTCGGCTTGAAGTAGTCGGTGGTGTGGAATTTCACGCCCGGGCGCAGGTGGAAGGTCCAGGACTTGCCGTCGGCGGAGGTCTCCCAGCTTTCAGCCAGGGCTGGCTGGGCTTCGGTGCCGCCGCGCTGGAACTGCACGAGTCGGTTGAACAGGGTTTCGGAGGTGGCGTCGTAATCGGTGCCGGTGGTGTATTGGCCGGGGTCGAAGCCCGCCGGGCTGCCTTCGGAGCAGTACACCAGGCTGGAGGCGGCATGGGCCGCGGAGCCGGCGAGCAACAGCCCGCCCAGGGCGATTGCGTGCAGGGGATTACGTCGCATCTTGCGCATTGCCTGACCTCATTCTTGTTCTTTTTCAGGGCCGGCGAACCGATAAGGTCCGGGACCGACTCGGGCGGACGACCCGGATAGGGGCGTCCGTAAACGGCCGGAGAGCGTCTGCCCAGGCCGTCGCAGAAGTTAAGTCAGGCTGAAATTAAGTTCAACTTAAAATTCAGTGCGGCTGAAAGTTTTCCAGCCCATGGGGTCAGGTCGCGAGATGTTCGCCGAACAGTGGCAGGGTGGTGACCGAGAGCATTTCGGCGACGCTGTCACCGGCATTGCGCAGGCAGTGACGCTTGCCGGAATCAAAGTGCACGGAATCGCCCGGACCCAGCGGGTAGGTGTGGCCGTCGATCTCATAGGTGATGCGCCCGCTGAGGACGTAGGCGAATTCCGAGCCGTCGTGGGTGATCAGTTCCGATTCGTAGCCCACCGGGACCGTGACTTTCACCGCATTCAACTGATTGCCGGGAAAGCTGCTGGACAGTCGCTCGTAGCTCAGCGGCTGGCCTTCGATGGTGTAGCGCACGCGCTCGCCCTGGTGCGAGTCCGGCGGAATCTGCTGCGGCGAGTCGAACAGCGCGTTGAGCGGCACGTCGAGAGCCTTGGCGATGCTCGCCAATGACGACAGCGAGACGCCGGTGAGATTGCGCTCGGCCTGGGACAGGAAGCTGGCGGTAAGGCCCGATTCGGCGGCCACCTGGTTCAGGGTTTTCTTCGCCGCGCGCCGATAACGGCGCAGGCGTTCTCCGATACGATCTGCGGACATTGGCAAGGCTCTTGTGGGACGCGGGCAGCATACCAGCGTCGTCGCTGGCTGAAAGCATCGCGCCATGATGGGGTGGAAAATCGGGCGAAATATACCCTCGGCTGAAAAGTCTTTGACCCAAAATTTCAGTGCTGCTTAAATTTCTGCCATTTCCGTTCCCGCAGGGAGAGTCTCATGACACTGGGTGTAGGGGGCGCAAGCCCTGAACAAGCGCTGGCCAGGTTGCAGGTGATGACCGATGGCGCCGAGCCAATCGCGCTGGCGGAATATCGCCTGCGCATCGAGCGCCTGCAGCAACTCATGCAGGCCCAGGGAATGGCAGCGGTGTTCATCGATGCCGGCAGCTCGCTGTTCTATTTCACCGGGTTGAAGTGGAGCCCCAGCGAGCGGATGGTCGGCGCACTGGTGCCGGCCCGTGGCGACGTGCATTACATCGCTCCCGCTTTCGAGGAGGGCACGGTACGTGACCTGCAGGTGCTGCCCGGCAGCATCAGCGTCTGGGCGGAACACGAAAGCCCGTTCACCCTGCTGGTCGAAATGCTGGCGGAGATCGAAGTGCGCGACGGCGCGCGAGTCGGGCTTTCCCACAGCCTGCCGTTCGGCATGTACGAGCGCCTGCGCCAGGCGGCTGGCGGGCTGCAGCTGGTGGATGGCGGCGCGCTGGTCGAGCAGTGCCGCCGCTGCAAGTCGCCGGCCGAGCTGGCGCTGATGCAGCGTGCCAAGGACATGACCCTGGAGGTGCATAAGGCCGCTGCCAGCATCCTGCGTGAAGGCATTACCACCACCGAAGTGACGCGCTTCATCGAGGCCGCGCACAGGAAGGTGGGGGCGCCGGGCTCGACTTTCTGCATCGTGCTGTTCGGCGAGGACAGCGCCTTCCCCCATGGCGTACGCCAGCCGCGTCCGTTGCGCGATGGCGACATGGTGCTGATCGACGCCGGTTGCCAGCTGTACGGCTACAACTCGGATATCACCCGCAGCTACGTATTCGGCACGCCCAGTGCGCGTCAGCGCGAGTTGTGGAACCTGGAGAAGGCCGCGCAGCAGGCGGCCTTCGACGCCGCGTCGCTCGGCTCGCCCTGCGAACAGGTGGATGCCGCCGCGCGGCGTTGCCTGGAGGCCGGCGGCCTGGGACCGGACTACGCCTTGCCCGGCCTGCCGCATCGCACCGGTCATGGCATCGGCCTGGATATCCACGAAGGGCCGTATCTGGTGCGTGGCGACAGCACGCCACTGGACGTTGGCATGTGCTTCAGCAACGAGCCGATGATCTGCGTGCCGGGCGAGTTCGGCATTCGTCTGGAGGATCACTTCTACATGACGGCGGACGGTCCGCGCTGGTTCACCCGGCCGAGCCATTCGGTGGATGATCCCTTCGGCCTGGAAGGCTGAGCGCTTTCGTAGGAGCAACAGTCTTCTATGGTAAGTCCGTACCACTGAATTCCCCTCACCCCAGCCCTCTCCCAGAAGGAGAGGGGGCAGATTGTGCCGGCTGACGTAGTGGTTTCATCCTGCACTGAACGGTCCCCTCTCCCGCTTGAGGAGCGGGGCGCGCAGCCAGGGTTAGGGTGAGGGGCTCTTGATCTTGTAGGAGCGGGCTCTGTCCGCGAGGCTCTTCTGGGTTGGGTGTTTCAGCGCCGCTTCGGCGTGGGCTGAGAGGTTTTGTTTCGCCCCCTCGGGCGAGTTACTTCTTCCAAACGCCGAAGAAGTAACCAAGAAGGCTTGCCCCTGCATCCGGGTCCCGCTTCGCGGGACTTCCCTCGCTCCATCGGAGTTTCAGGGGCCCGCGTCGACGGGCCATCCATGGCCCAACGACGCTCTCGCGGCATCCATGCCGCTCAACCCCTGAAACTCCGACTCCACTCGGCCTCCTGAAGGGGCGCTCCGGTGTGCGCGGATATTTCTCTGGAAGCCTTCAAGAGCCAGAGCGGGAGTCCGCCCCTACAGGTAAAACTCAGGGGCTCAGTTCGACCCGCGAGAAGTTGTTTGCGCCCAGGGGGCTGAGGGTGAAGCCCTTCACCTCCGGGCGCACCACTGCGAACTGCTTGGGATAGGCCAGGGCGATCCACGGCGCCTCGCGCTGGAAGATCGCCAGCGCCTGGCGGTACAGGCCGGCGCGGACGTCCTGGTCGGTGCTGGCGCGGGCCTGACGCAGCAGTTCGTCGAACTCGGCGTTGCACCAGCCGGCCTGGTTCTCGCCGCTCCTGGCCGCCGCACAGGACAGGTTCGGCGTGAGGAAGTTGTCCGGATCGCCGTTGTCGCCGACCCAGCCCATGAAGATCAGGTCGTGCTCGCCCTGTTTGGCGCGCTTGATCAGTTCGCCCCATTCGAACACGCGGATGTCTGCGTGGATGCCAATCTTCTCCAGGTCATCCTGCAGCATCTGCGCACCGATACCGGGGTTGGGGTTGGTCGGGCCACCGCCGGGGCGGGTCCAGATCGACAGCTTCAGGCCGGGCTTGATGCCGGCTTCCTCCAGCAGCTGTTTCGCCCGTGCCGGATCGTGGGGCCAGCCCTTGAGCTGCGGGTCGGAACCCCAGAGTGTTGGCGGGTAGGGCGCGACGGCCGGGGTCGCGGCGCCTTCGCCGAACTGTGCCTTGAGGTAGGCGTCGCGGTCGAAGGCGAGGTTGATCGCCTGCCGCACGCGCACGTCGTCCAGCGGCTTGTGCCGGGTATTGAGGGCTACGTAGGCCACCAGCAGGGAATCCAGTTCCTCCACCGTCAGGTTCGGCGCCTGGCGCAGTGCGGGGATGTCCGTGGGCTTGGGGTAGACGGCGATCTGGCAGTCGCCGGCCTTGATCTTCTGGATGCGTACGTTCGGATCGGGGGTGATCGCCAGCAGCAGGCGGTCGATCTTCGGCTTGCCGCCCCAGTAGTCCGGGTTGGCGTTGAAACGGACCTGGGCATCCTTCTGGTAGCGCTGGAAGACGAACGGCCCAGTGCCGACAGGCAGGTTGTTCAACTGCTCGGCCTTTTGCGCCGCGAGCAGCAGATCGCCGTATTCGGCGGAATATATGGAGGCGAAACCCATCGCCAGGTCTGCGAGGAAGGGGGCTTCGGGGTGCCTCAGGGTGAAGCGCACATGGTGGTCGTCGAGCTTTTCCACCGCGCTGATCAGAGCAGGCAGGCCCATCGCCTCGGCGTAGGGGAAGCCGCGCGGGGCGAGCTTGTTCCAGGGGTGTTGCGGGTCTAGCTGGCGCTGGAAGCTCCAGAGCACGTCGTCGGCGTTGAACTCGCGGGTCGGCGTGAAGTAGTCGGTGTTGTGGAATTTCACACCCTGGCGCAGGGCGAAGGTGTATTGCAGGCCGTCGTCGCTGATCTCCCAGCTTTCCGCCAGCGCGGGCACCAGGCGGGTGCTGCCGGGGGCGAACTGGACCAGGCGTTCGAACACCGTCTCCGCAGACGCGTCGGCAGTGGTGGCGGCGGTGTACTGGGTGATGTCGAAGCCTTCCGGACTGGCCTCGGTACATACCACCAGGGACTGGCCGAAGGCCGGCGCGCAGCCGAGCAGGCTGACGAGGGTCAGGCGGATAAGCGCTGTGCGCACGGCGGATTGCCGGAAAAAAGGCCGCCGGAGGACCCGGCGGCCATTGGCCTTACTTGCCTACGCTGACGCCGTAGAACGAGTTCAGCGCGAACGGGCTGATCTTGAAGTCCTGTACGGTCTTGCGCATCGGCTGGTACACGGTGGAGTGGGCGATCGGGGTGATCGGCACCTGCTCCTTGAGGATGTGCTGGGCCTGCTTGTACAGCTCGGTGCGCTTGGCCTGGTCCGGGGTGCGCTTGGCAGCCTTGATCAGCTTGTCGTAGGACTGGTCGCACCATTTGGAGAAGTTGTTGCCGTCCACGGCATCGCAACCGTAGAGGGTGCCCAGCCAGTTGTCCGGGTCACCGTTGTCGCCGCTCCAGCCGATCAGCATGGCGTCGTGCTCGCCACCCTTGGCGCGCTTGATGTACTCGCCCCATTCGTAGGTGACGATCTTGGCCTTGATGCCGACCTTGGCCCAGTCGGACTGCAGCATTTCCGCCATCAGCTTGGCGTTCGGGTTGTACGGGCGCTGCACCGGCATAGCCCACAGGGTGATCTCGGTGCCTTCGGGCACGCCGGCCTTCTTCAGCAGTTCCTTGGCCTTTTCCGGGTTGTAGCCGGCATCCTTGATGCTGTCGTCGTAGGACCACTGGGTCGGCGGCATACCATTCACGGCGAGCTGGCCGGCGCCCTGGTAGACGGCGTCGATGATCGCCTTCTTGTTCACCGCCATGTCCAGCGCCTCGCGCACTTCCAGCTTGTCCAGCGGCTTGTGCAGCACGTTGTAGGCGATGTAACCGAGGTTGAAGCCCGGCTGCGACGGCATGTTCAGGTTCGCATCCTTCTTCAGCGCTTCCAGGTCGGCCGGGCGCGGGAAGAGGGTGATCTGGCACTCGTTGGCCTTGAGCTTCTGCATGCGCACCGAGGCGTCGGTGTTGATGGCGAAGATCAGGTTGTCGATCTTCACCTCACCCTTGTTCCAGTAGTCCGGGTTGGCCTTGAAGCGGATCATCGCGTCCTTCTGGTAACGGCTGAACACGAAGGGACCGGTGCCGATGGGCTTCTGGTTGATGTCGCTGGCCTTGCCCTGCTTGAGCAACTGGTCGGCGTATTCGGCGGACTGGATGGAGGCGAAGCTCATGGCCAGGTTCTGGATGAAGGCGGCGTCGACTTCGTTGAGGGTGAACTTGACGGTCTTGTCGTCGACCTTCTCCACCTTGGCGATGTTCGCGTCCATGCCCATGTCGGTGAAGTAGGGGAATTCGGTCTGGTACGCCTTACGGAACGGATGGTTCTTGTCGAGCATGCGGTTGAAGGTGAACAGCACGTCGTCGGCGTTGAATTCGCGGGTCGGCTTGAAGTAGTCGGTGGTGTGGAACTTCACGCCCGAACGCAGGTGGAAGGTGTAGGTCTTGCCGTCATCGGAGACTTCCCACTTCTCGGCCAGGCCGGGGATGACCTGGGTGCCGCCCCGCTCGAACTGGGTCAGGCGGTTGAACACGGTTTCCGCCGAGGCGTCGAAGTCGGTGCCGGTGGTGTACTGGCCGGGGTCGAAGCCCGCCGGACTGCCTTCGGAGCAGTAGACCAGGTTGTTGGCGGCGTGAGCGAACAGCGGTGCGCTGGCGATCAACCCAGCGGCAATCATGGAGCGGATGACGGCGTTCTTACGCATACGGACCTCTGGTTATTCTGGTTGTCATCGAGGAACAGCCTTGTGGGCTGCGTTGCGTGAAACTATGCACGGCACATGCCGTGCGCAAGCTGCTGGCGGGGATGAGTGTAGAAGTTGTGACGCGAGTGCAAGGGAATGTCGCAATTTCGACAATGGAAACCGCGTGGTCAGGTCGCGGCGTCCTGGTCTTCGGCGATGCCGTGCCAGGATAAGGGAGTTGCCGTTACCGCTGGGCCACGGAAGCGGCCCAGCGGTAACGATTCAGATCAGGGCATCTGCACTTCGATCGTGCCGTCGGCGCTGACCACGACCTGGCTGGTGCCGGCTTCGATTTCCTGCGCCGGGGCGCCGCCGTAGCTGTCGGCCTTCATCGCCGCCATGCGCATCACTGGCATCGGGCGCGGCGTGCCGGAGGTGTTCAGGTTCAGGCTGACCAGCTTGTAGCCCTTGCCGCCGAGCGCCTCGGTGAGTACCTGGGCGCGGGCCTTGAAGGCGCCCACGGCGTCTTTCATCAGCGCGTCTTCATTCTTCACCCGGGTGGCATCGGCGATGCTGAAGTTCATGCTGCCCATCTTCAGCTTGCCGAGCAGGTCGGCGGTGAGCTGCGAGAGGGCGGCGAAATCGGCGCTCTCCAGGCGGATTTCCGCGCGCTCGCGCCAGGCGGTGATCTTCTGGCCCTTGTCGTCATACACCGGGTAGCTGTTGCGGCTGCCCAGGCTGACGGTCACGCCCTTGACCTTGCGCGCCTGCTCCAGGGCGGCGTTCAGGGTGGTGGTGGTTTCGCCGGCCAGCTTGGCCGGATCGTTGGCCTGCCCTTCGGTGAACAGGGTCACGTGCATCAGGTCGTGGGCGACTTCCTGGCTGACCTCGGCGCGCAGCGAAACCTGGTTGTAGCGAGGTTCGTCTGCCAGGGCTCCCAGGCTGGTGGCGCACAGGGCGATGGCGGCGGCGATGGCGGTGAAGGGTTTCTTCAGTACAGACATGGATGACTCCTTGCTCCAGAAAATGTCCCGGCCACAGCGTAGTAGAGGCTGTGGCGAGGACTGTCAGACCCTTTGACGGGGATTCGTTCCCCTTCGGGTTAATGGCGGGTGTCACCAATTGTTTCCGACCGCCAGGACCCGCGCTGGAGTATGCTGTGGCGCTATGCCGCATAAGTTGGAGGGGGCTCTTGGCTATACTCGCGCAAATTCCGGAATTCACCATGCGCACACCGGTTTTCCAGCTTTCCGCCAGCCGTCAGAACCTCCTGCATCTGACGCTTATCCGTATTCTCGTGCTTGCCGCCCAGGCCGGCTCCGTCGGGCTCGCGTACAAGGCCCAACTGATCCAGCTGCCATGGCTGGCCCTGAGCGTGACCCTCGGCGTTTCCCTGGTGCTCTGCCTGGGCACCGCACTGCGCCTGCGCGGTCCGTGGCCGGTGACCGAGCTGGAATATGCCGTCCAGCTGGCCTGCGACCTGCTCATCCACAGCGTGCTGCTGTATTTTTCCGGCGGTTCCAGCAACCCCTTCGTTTCCTATTACCTGGTGCCGCTGACCATCGCCGCGGCGACCTTGCCCTGGCTCTACACCATCGTTCTCGCCGGCCTGGCGCTGGCCAGCTACACCGTGCTGCTGGTGTGGTTCCACCCGCTGGAAATGGCCGCCGGGCAGCGTGACAACCTGCTGGTCTATGGCATGTGGCTGAGCTTCGCCCTCGCCGCCGCGCTGATCACCTTCTTCGTGGCGCGCATGTCCGAATCGCTGCGCCGGCAGGAGCAATTGCAGGCCCAGCGCCGCGAGGAAGGCATGCGCGACCAGCAACTGCTCGCCGTGGCCACCCAGGCCGCCGGCGCCGCCCACGAACTGGGCACGCCGCTGGCGACCATGAGCGTACTGCTCAAGGAGTTGCGCCAGACCAATGCGGACCAGCCGCTGCTGCAGGAAGATCTCGCCCTGCTGCAGGAGCAGGTGAAGCTCTGCAAGGACACCCTGCAGCACCTGGTGCGCGCCGCCGAGGCCGATCGCCGGCAGGCGGTGGTCGAGCAGGGCGCCGACGAATGGGTGGACGCGGTTCTGCACCGCTGGCACCTGATGCGTCCGGAAGCCAGCTATCGCTACCAGACCCTCGGCAAGGGCAAGGCGCCGCGCATGGTTCCGCCCACCGACCTGAGCCAGGCGCTGCTCAACCTGCTGAACAACGCCACCGACGCCTGTCCGGACGACCTGGATGTTCGTCTGGACTGGGATGCCGGGGAAATCTGCCTGAGCATCCGCGACCAGGGGCCAGGCGTTCCACTGGCCATTGCCGAACAGCTCGGCAAGCCTTTCTTCACCACCAAGGGCAAGGGTTTCGGCCTCGGCCTGTTCCTCAGCCAGGCCAGCGTGACGCGGGCGGGCGGTACGGTGAAGTTGTACAACCATGAAGATGGCGGCACTCTGACGGAGTTGCGTCTGCCAAGAAGCTATGGCGTGGCTTGAGGGCCACGTCTGCGAGGAAGTCCCATGAGCGAAGAGATCCAGTTCGAAGGCGAAGAGCAGCCCCACCTGTTGCTGGTGGACGACGATGCCACCTTTACCCGCGTCATGGCCCGCGCCATGACCCGCCGCGGGCTGCGGGTGTCGGTCGCCAGCTCCGCCGAAGAAGGCCTGGCCCTGGCCAAGGAGGACCTGCCCGATTACGCCGTGCTCGACCTGAAGATGGACGGTGATTCCGGTCTGGTGCTGCTGCCCAAGCTGCTGGAGCTGGACCCCGAGATGCGGGTGGTGATCCTCACCGGTTACTCCAGCATCGCCACTGCAGTGGAGGCCATCAAGCGCGGCGCCACCAACTACCTGTGCAAGCCGGCCGACGCCGACGACGTGCTGACCGGGCTGCTGTCCGAGCACGCCAACCTGGATACCCTGGTGCCGGAAAACCCCATGTCGGTGGATCGCCTGCAGTGGGAACATATCCAGCGCGTACTGGCCGAGCACGATGGCAACATCTCCGCGACCGCCCGTGCCCTGGGTATGCACCGGCGAACATTGCAGCGTAAGCTGCAGAAGCGCCCGGTGAGGCGTTAAGTAATCGATAACACGAGGAGCGCCAACTGAGCGCTCCTTTTATTTTCAGCCGTGCGAGCTTGATTCCATGACCGACAGCGCCGAATACCGCGCGGCGAACGACGCCGTTCGCAGCCATTTCTTCCACCGGGTCTGGCAACTCACCGCGCCCTACTGGCGCAGCGAAGAAAAGGGCACGGCCTGGCTGCTGCTGATCGTGGTAATCGCGCTGTCGCTGGTCGGCGTGGCCCTCAGCGTCTGGCTCAACAGCTGGTATCGCGACTTCTACAACGCCCTGCAGAACAAGGACCTGAAGAGTTTCATCCACCTGATGCTGATGTTCTGCGGCATTGCGGCGGTGTTCATTCTCACGGCGGTCTACCGCCTGTACCTGACCCAGATGCTCACCATCCGCTGGCGCCGCTGGCTGACGGAGAAGCACTTCGCCGCCTGGCTGGGGGACAAGAACTACTACCGCCTGGAGCAGCGCGGTCACACCGACAACCCCGACCAGCGTCTCTCCGAAGACCTCAACAGCTTCACCGACACCACCCTGACCCTTGGCCTGGGCCTGATCCGCAACCTGGTCAGCCTGGTGTCCTTCTCGGTGATCCTCTGGGGCGTGTCCGGCAGCATCGAGCTGTTCGGCATCACCATCCCCGGCTACATGTTCTGGGCCGCGCTGCTCTACGCGGCGGTCGGCAGCTGGCTGACCCACCTGATCGCCCGTCGCCTGATCGGCCTGAACAACCGCCAGCAGCGCTTCGAGGCGGACCTGCGTTTCGGCCTGGTGCGGGTGCGCGAGAACGCCGAGAGCATCGCCCTGTACAACGGCGAGGCCAACGAGAACGAGCGGCTGATGACGCGCTTCCGCAATGTCTGGGGCAACTTCTGGGAACTGATGAAAGTACAGAAGCGCCTGACCTTCTTCAGTTCCGGCTACGCGCAGATCGCCACCGTGTTTCCCTTCATCGTTGCCGCTCCGCGCTATTTCTCCGGGCAGATCCAGCTCGGCGAACTCATGCAGATCAACTCGGCATTCGGCAACGTGCAGGACGGTCTGAGCTGGTTCATCGAT
This sequence comes from Pseudomonas macauensis, assembly GCF_047902425.1. Taxonomy (NCBI): domain Bacteria; kingdom Pseudomonadati; phylum Pseudomonadota; class Gammaproteobacteria; order Pseudomonadales; family Pseudomonadaceae; genus Pseudomonas; species Pseudomonas macauensis. The sequence continues at coordinate 1,076,137 of NZ_CP138377.1, forward strand.
GCCTATGCCAGTCTCGCCACCTGGCGCGCTACCTGTGACCGTCTGCTGAGCTTCCGTGGCGCGATGGCCGAGACGGCCAACGAATCGGCCAATATCGACGTGCGCAAGAGCGGCGACAACCTGCAATTGCAGAACCTCAGCCTGAGCCTCGGCAGCGGCCGCGAGCTGCTGGAGCCGGCCAGTCTGGTGGTGAACCCCGGTGAACACGTGCTGATCGGCGGACCCTCCGGTGGCGGCAAGAGCACCCTGCTGCGCGCGATGAGCGGTCTGTGGCGCTACGGCAGTGGTGTGGTGCAGATGCCCGAGGCGCGCTGCCTGTTCGTGCCGCAGAAGCCCTACCTGCCGATCGGCACCCTGGTGCAGGCGCTGAGCTACCCGGAACAGCCCGACCAGCACAGCGTCGAGCGACTCCAGGAAGTCCTGCGCCTGTGCCGCCTGGAGGCGCTGGTCCCGCGCCTGGACGAAGCCGATCACTGGCAGCGGGTGCTGTCCCCCGGCGAGCAGCAACGCCTGGCCATCGCCCGCGCCTTGCTCTACTCCCCAAGCTGGCTGTTCCTCGACGAGGCCACCTCGGCCCTGGACGAGGCCGACGAAGCGGCGGTTTATCAGGTGCTGTTGGAACAACTGCCGGGCGTCACCCTGATCAGCATCGGCCACCGTGGCAGCCTCAAGCGTTTCCACCCCAGGCAGTTGCGTCTGGAAGATCGCCGGCTGCGGGAAATGGAGGCGGTACTGCCGGCCTGATGGCAGTTTGATTCCCTGGCAGAGTGTGATCTGGTTAGTAAGAAACGTCTGAAAGTTATCTCAAAAGGGATTATTTCTTCTTAATTTCTTACATTTTCCAGTGTTTAGTCGCTGCGAAATTTTCAATAACAGGTACCCTGTGCGCCCCGGCCGGGCTCTGCCCGGCTTCACGGCAGTTCAACGGTACCGTCATGAAGTCCCTTTCCCCGTCACGGCAGGCCCTGACCCGCTCGGACCTGCGTCTGGTCGATCCGCGCCGGCTCCTGCTGGGGGCTGCCTGCGTGTCGCTGGTGGTGGCCGTTGCGGCTTTTGCCGGCGGTATCTGGGTGGGGCGTGCCCATGTCGAGCCCGCAGCGCAACCCGTCGTTCAGGCCGAAAGCAGTGCCGAGGAGCCGGAAGAGCGCTTTGCCGCCGAGCGTATCGGCCAACTGTCCGGGCGCCTGCAGGTGCTGGAAAAGGACGCCGCCTACCTGCTGCAGGCCGTCGACAGCCATGAAGAGATCGCCCGCAAGCTGTCGAAGCTCGATCCCGCGCTGGCTCCGCAGGCCAAGGCGCCTGCGGCCCGGCATCCGGTTGACGGCGAGGGTGGCATCCTGCTGCCGCCGCGCCCCTGCGCCGAGCCACTGCCGTCGGCCGATATCGAGCAGAACGAGCGTTCCGCCCGCTGCCTGCGTCGCGTCTTCGATCAACTGATGGACCAGGTTGCCCGGCGCAGCGCCGATTTCATGGCCATCCCGGCCCGCCGGCCGATGGAGGACGCGCGCCTGGGCTCGCCCTTCGGCAACCGTGTCGACCCCTTCAATCGCCGCCTGGCCTTCCATTCCGGCCAGGACTTCTCGGCCCCCACGGGCAGTCCGATTCACGCCGCCGCCGGCGGTCGCGTGATCGTCGCCGACCGTAATCCCTCCTATGGCAACCGTGTCGAAATCGACCATGGCAATGGCCTGGTGACTCGCTACGCCCACGCCTCGAAGCTGCTGGTGAAGGTGGGCGATGTCGTGCTGCCGGGGCAGGAGATCGCCAAGGTGGGCTCCACAGGGCGGTCCACCGGGCCGCACCTGCATTTCGAGGTGCTCTACCACGGTGAGTTCGTCGACCCGCAGAACTTCCTCTCTCTGGGCGGCATGGAGATCGACAGTGATGGCCTGGCCTCGGACTAGGAAACCTTCCACGCGGGACCTGCTGCGTGCCGAACACCAGCCCCACGTTCCACGCAGCCAGGCTCGGGTGGGGATGATTGCCCTGCTGTTCTGCGTTGCCCTGGCCGCGGCGCTGGCGGGGGCCTACCTGCTGCGTACGCACGATGATGGGCAGGCGAGCCAGCGTATCGAGGCGCTGGAAGCGGAGAACGCCAGCCTGACCGCAGCGCTGGAGGAGCGGCGCCTGCAAGGCGAAGAGGACCAGGCCAATCGCGAGCAACTGATGCGCCGGATCGACGCGATGTCCGCCGAGATCAAGAAACTGAAAACTGAGCTGGCCTTTTTCCGCCAGCAGAAACCTGGCAGGTAGTCCCTCGAGGAGGACAGATGTTCGGCAACAGCAAAAAGAAGGCGCCGCAGGTGTCGGTGGACAAGTTCTCCAGCCTGCTGTCGGGCAATGTCTCACTGGTAGGGGACTTGCAGTTCGAGGATGGCCTGAAGATCCTCGGTACCGTGAGGGGCAATGTCAGCCACAAACCGGGCGCGGCTAGCTTGCTGGCGCTGAGTGCGGAGGGGCGGATCGAGGGCAACGTGAGCAGTTACGACGCCCTGATCGACGGTACCATCATCGGCGACCTCCATGTCGAGCATCTGCTGGAGCTGCACTCCAATGCCCGTGTCGTCGGCAACATCCAGTACCGCCAGCTGAGCATGGAGAATGGCGCCACCGTGGATGGCAAGCTGACCCGCCTGGCCGATGCCGAAGCCCCCAAGCCGCTGGAGCTGCCCGCGCCGGTGCGCGAAGAGGCAGCCGAGGCCTGATTTGCCCCGGCGGGACCGGTACTTAGCTTGCTATGATTACCCTTCCCACCGTCCTGAACGTTTCGCCCCATGCTCGCTCTCCTGCTCCAGACCTTCGGCATCACCGCCCCGGTCTTCGCCATGCTGTTCCTCGGAGTGCTGCTGCGCCGCGTGGGGGCGATCAATCCGGAGTTCATCCAGACCGCCTCGGCACTGGTGTTCAATGCCACCATGCCGGCGATGCTGTTTCTCGGCATCTACCACTCCGACCTGCACAGCGCGGCGCGCCCGGCGCTCCTGCTGTACTTCTGCGTGGCGACCCTGGTGGGCTTCCTGCTCGCCTGGGGTTGGTCGATCTGGCGCGTGCCCCGCGCAGACCGCGGCGTCTACACGCAGGGCGCGTTTCGCGGCAACAACGGCATCATCGGCCTGGCGCTGGCCACCAACCTCTACGGTGACCACGGCCTGGCGTTGGGCTCCGTTCTCGCCGCCCTGGTGATCCTCTGCTACAACACGCTCTCGTCGGTGGTGCTGGCGATCTACAGCCCGAGCATGAAGTCCGACCCCTGGAGCATCTTCAAGAGCGTGCTGCGCAACCCGCTGATCCTCGGCGTGCTGGCGGCGCTGCCGTTCTCCTGGCTGCAGATTGCGCTGCCGGCCTGGTTGCTGACCTCCGCCGACTACTTTGCCCAGATGACCCTGCCGCTGGCGCTGATCTGCATCGGCGGTACCTTGTCGCTGGCGTCACTGCGGGAAAGCGGCGGCGTCGCGCTCAGTGCAAGCCTGATGAAGATGGTCTGGCTGCCGCTGGTCTGCACCGTCGGCGCCTGGTCCTATGGGTTTCGTGGTGCAGAGCTGGGCGTACTCTTCCTCTACTTCGCCAGCCCGACGGCGGCCGCCAGCTTCGTCATGGCCCGTGCGGCGAACGGCAACCATGAGCTGGCCGCCTCGATCATCGTGATCACTACCTTGGCGGCAGCGGTAACCACCAATATCGGCATCTTCCTGTTGCAGTGGGGCGGCTGGATGTAATCGCCGACGAGGCGTATTTGCGGATCGCCGAAGTGCGACAAATATGAAGAGTCTTGTAAGACTTTGCTGAAAGACAGCACTGTGCCGCCAAGACGCAGTGAAGTTCATTTATTCGTTGTACAAGAACGGTTACATTTGGCGATCTTCTGCACGATCAAGGATTGTTCATGCACCCCACACGCCGGATTCTGTGTGCCGCCTTCTGCCTGCCGGCCTGTCTGCTGGCGGCCGTGGTCGCTGCCGAGCCGGGTGCCGAGCTGAACAGCCCAACCGCCGGCTGGCGCTATTCCGGCCTGACCGATGATCCCAGCGTGCCCCGCGTGGCCTATCCCACGCCGCCCATCGACCGTGGTGGCGTGCGCGGCCGCAGCCTGATCGAAGGCCACCTGCGTGAAGTGTCTGGCGTCGACCGTGCCCAGCGCCTGGTGGTCAACGGCAATCCGCTCCCTCTGTATACCGACGCCGAAGGCAAGTTCGTCCGCCCTTACAATTTCGGCGCGGGCAGCAACAGCGTCGCGGTGAGCAGCGACCAGGGCAAATCCCTCAAGCGCCTCCAGTTCTATGAGGCCAACAACAGCCGCGTGCCGCCGCGCATCCGCCTGGCGCTGGGCTGGAACGACCCCAAGGCGGAACTCGACCTGCATATCGTTACACCCGACGGCCAGCATGCCTTCTGGGCCCATCCTCGCCTGAGCAACGGCGGTGGCCTCGACCCGGACGGCGTCGACGGCCCCGGCCCGGAAATGTTCACCATGGCCGCGCCGCTGCACGGCACCTACCTGGTCTACGTGAACTACTGGGGCAACTACAGCGCCAGCCAGGGTTACAACTTCCAGGAAGGCAACCATGAGCAGGACGTGATCACCGCCGAGATCAACCTGGTGTTCAACGAAAATACCGTCAACGAGAAGCGCGAGACCTTCGTGGTGCCCATGCGCACCATCGGTGATCTGGTGCTGGTGAAGACCTTCAACTACTGAATTCGCCCCTCGCAGGGATGACACGGGACAAGCGATCCATGAGCGAAAACACGCCCTCCAGCAGCCAAGACAGCACTCCCACGCCTCCGGCAGCCCAGGCCCCGCGCCGTGGGCCGCTGATCGCCATCGGCGTGGTCGCTGCCGTGCTGGTCGCCGGCGGCCTGGCCCTGGCCTTCGGCCTGATCCCGGCTTTCCACTCCGCGCCGGTCGGCACCCTGGAAGCGCCGGAGAGTCCGGAAGCAGCCCGCGATCTCACGCGCCCCGATGCCCTGATCGAGAGCGCCTCGCTCAGCCAGTTGCCCAAGGCGGTGCTGGAAGTGCCGCTGCTGCGCGACGTGCTCACCGAGGATTTCGTCTTCTACTACGAGAACAACGCCGATCGCCTGGGGCTGACCGGGACCCTGCGGCGCATCGTCTACGAGCACGACCTGACCTTGAAGGACAGCGTGATCGAAGAGCTGCTCGACCAGCCGGCCCAGGTCGCCCTCTGGCGCGGCGCCGATGGCCGACTGCGCGACTTCATGGTGGTACTGCGCCGTGGCGGCCTGGCCAAGCTCCTGGAGCCGCTGGCGAAGGTCGCCGCCGACGACAGCCAGCTCAAGAAAGTGTCGGAAATCCAGGTAAAAGGTGCTGCCACGCCGGTCTACAGCCTGCGCTACGGCGCTGAGAAGAGCGTGCTGTTCGTTTCCCGTGGCGACCAGATGCTGGTGTTGTCGAATCCGAAGATGCTGTTCACCGCCGCCGACGAAAGCGGCTTGGGTGAGCCGGACACCGCCATTGCCAAGGACCTGGGCACCCTGCTCGAAGGTGAGCCGCTGTTCGCCAAGGACTTCGCCCTGGAGCCGCGCGGCGAGTTGAAGCAGCGCATCACCCTGGGCGCCAGCGTGCTCGCCATGGGCTACCAGCGCTTCATCCCGACCTTCTCCGGCGTGCGTTTCGAGCAGGGCAAGGATGGCTGGCACAGCTATCTGGCGCTGAGCGAAGTCGCCCGCCAGCCGGAGCTGGATTTCACCCCGGTGTGGCAAGCCATGCCCATGGGCGCCAGCGCCTGCGTGGCGTTGCCGGTGACGCCGGGCCTGTATGACAGCATGCTGGTGAAGCTGGGCGCCGAGCAGAAGATGGCCGCGTCCTTCTCCGAGCACCTCTCCGGTGCTGCTGGCCTGTGCTGGTACCCCGATTCGCGCCTGCACTCGCCGCTGCTCGCGGTGAAGCTCGACGCCCCCGCCAGCCCCGAGCTGGACGAGGAACTGGGCAAGCTGTTCGGCAGCATGATCGGCGCCTATGAAGCCAATGTGGAGGGTGGCGCTTTCGAGGTGGAAAGCCGCGCGGAGGGTGACGGTCGTCTCTGGCAGCGCCAGGTCAGCTCGCGCTTCGGCCAGTACCCGGCCAGCGAGGCGGAGAACCCCGACCAGGTCAGCGGCAACGGATTCTTCCGTGTCAGCATGCTGCGCGATGGCAACACCCTGCTGTTCTCCATCGACGACAAGCTGCTCGACAAGGCGCGCAACACCCTGGCCAAGCGTTTCCCGCCGCTGGCCGACGTACTGCCGAAAGACGCCGTGGTGCCCGCGTACCTCGCGCCGAAGACGCTGTCCGAACTGCTCCAGCGCGAAACCCTCGACAGCCTGCCGCAGGATATCGAGCCGGTGTTCCGCAACGCCGCCGACACGCTGCTCCTGCCGCGCCTGAAGACCCTCGCCGGCAACGGCTCCTACGCCCTGACGCTGCCGGCCGGCAGCGAGCCCAGTGGCGAATGGGAGTGGCTGCCGCTGGACTGGAAGGCGCTGTGATCCGAAAGCCACTGACGCTGCTCGCAGGTCTGCTGGTCGCCACCCTGGCGCAGGCGGCTGAGCCAGCGCTGGATGCGCAGCAGACCCAGGTGTTCCGCGCCTGGTTCGTGCGCATCGCCGAGGAGCAGTTGCGCCGCGGCCCGAACCCGCGCTGGTACCAGCAGGACTGCGCGGGCCTGGTGCGCTTCGCCGCCAACGAGGCGCTGAAGGTGCACGACGCCAAGTGGCTGCGCGCCAACGGCATGTCCAACCGCTACCTGCCGCCGGAGCTGGAACTGTCCGCCGCGCAGCGCAACCTAGCGCAGAGCTGGCAGCAGGGCGGCGGCAAGACCGGCCCCTACGTCAACGCGATCAAACTCATTCAGTACAACAGCCAGTTCGTCGGCCGCGACCTCAACCAGGCGCGGCCGGGCGACCTGATGTTCTTCGACCAGGGCGATGACCAGCATCTGATGATCTGGATGGGCCGCGACATCGCTTATCACACCGGCACTCGTACGGCGACCGACAACGGCATGCGCTCGGTCAGCCTGCAACAACTCATGACATGGAAGGACACCCGATGGATACCCGACGAATCCAATCCCAACTTTATCGGCGTCTATCGCTTGTCCTTCCTGACCCGATGAACGTGCTGCGCGGCGTTGCCGCTGCCCTGGCCTGCGTCGGCCTGTTCGCCGCCGCGCCCGCACTCGTGCAGGCGGACGACGACGTCCCGGCCAGCGGCTACACGCCCATGGCCGGCGAGTCGTTCTTCCTGCTCGCTGACTCGAGCTTCGCCTCCGACGAAGTGGCCAAGGTGCGCCTGGAAGCGCCGGGCCGCGATTACCGTCGCTACCGCATGGAGCCCTACGGCGGCGCGGATATCCGCGTCTACCGCATCGACCAGCCGCTGGACTTCCTCAAGCGCCAGAAGAACCTGCACCGCGTGCTATCCGAAGGACAGTTCAAGGGCGAGGGCCTGTCCAACACCCTGGCCTACCTGTGGGACAACTGGTACCGCAAGTCGCGTCGGGTGATGCAGCGGACATTCTCCTACGAGTCGCGCCATCAGGTCACCGAAGTGGTGCCCGAGCTGAAGATGGGCAACGCCATCGCCGCGCCGACTCCCTATGACGCGCAGCCGCAGTACGCGCCGATTCCCGGCCTGCCGATGGTCAGCCAGTTCCGCTACCCGCTGTGGGACGCCAAGCCCATCCAGCCGCCGAAGGACGTGACCCTGATGGGGTCGTCCAGCGAGTTCATCAACGTCGCGCCGGGCAACGTCTACGTCCCGCTGGGCAAGCTCAAGCCCGGCCTGTACCTGGTCGAGGCGCTGGTGGGCAAGTACCGCGCGACCACCGTGGTGTTCGTCTCCAACAGCGTGGCGGTGAGCAAGATCGCCGGCAACGAGTTGCTGGTGTGGACCGCGCGCAAGCATGAAGGCACGCCGGTGGGCGGCGCCAAGGTGCTGTGGACCGACGGCCTGGGCGTGATGAGCAGCGGCAGCAGCGACGCCGACGGCCTGCTGCGCCTGCAGCACGTCAGCCCCGAGCGTTCCTTCGTGATCGGCGAGGACGAGGAGGGCGGTGTCTTCGTCTCCGAGAACTTCTATTACGACAGCGAAATCTACGACACCAAGCTCTACGCCTTTACCGACCGTCCGCTGTACCGTCCGGGCGACTGGGTGTCGCTGAAGATCGTCGGCCGCGAGTTCAAGAACTCCCGCGAATCGCAGGCGCCGCAGAGCGCGCCGCTGCGCCTGTCGGTGATCGACGCCGCCGGCACCACACTGCAGACCCTGGACCTCAAGTACGACGCCAAGAGCGGCACCAACGGCCGCTTCCAGCTGCCGGCCAACGCCGTGGCCGGAGGCTACGAGCTGCGCTTCGACTACCGCGACCAGACCTACAGCAGTGCCTTCCGCGTTGCCGAGTACATCAAGCCGCACTTCGAGATTTCCCTCGACCTCGCCAAGCCGGACTTCAAGACCGGCGAGCCGGTGAAGGGCAACCTCGTCCTGCTCTACCCGGACGGCAAGCCGGTGGCCAACGCCCGCCTGGAGCTGAGCCTGCGCGCCCAGCAGCTGTCCATGGTGGACAACGAGCTGCAGTACCTGGGCCAGTTCCCCGTGGAGCTGTCCAGCGCGCAGCTCACCACCGATGGCCAGGGCCGTGCCGCGCTGGACCTGCCGGCGGCGGAAAAACCCAGCCGCTACATGCTCACCGTGTTCGCCAGCGATGGCGCCGCCTACCGCGTGAAGACCAGCAAGGAAATCCTTATCGAACGCGGCGCCGCGCGTTATCGCGTGAGCGCACCGCAGCGCTTCAGCGCCGCCGGCGACAAGGTCGAATTCAGCTACGCCGCGGAGCAGCAGACGCAGATCCAGCCGACCGCCTACCGCTGGCTGCGCCTGGAAGACCGCAGCAGCGGCGACGGCGCGGTGGCCGACGGCAAGTTCGCCATCACCTTCGACAAGCCCGGTACCTACAGCGTCGAGCTGCGCGACAAAGCCGGCCAACTGCTCGGCGGCACCGGCCACTCGGTCAGCGGCGACGGCGTGAAGGCCGTGCCGGGCACCGTGGAAATTGTCCTCGACAAGCCTGAGTACAAGGCCGGAGAGGAAGCCTTGGCGCTGATCACCTTCCCCGAACCGGTGGACGACGCGTTGCTGTCGCTGGAGCGCGACAAGGTCGAAGCCACTGCGCTGCTGTCCAAGGGCGGCGACTGGCTGAAGCTGGAGAAGCTCAACCCGACCCAGTACCGCGCGCGCATTCCGGTGAAGCCGGACTTCTCGCCGAACCTGACCTTCTCCGTGCTCTACACCCGCAGCGGCGACTACAGCTTCCAGAACGCCGGCATCAAGGTCGCCGTGCCGCAGGTGGACATCGCCGTCAGCACCGACAAGGAGCGCTACGAGCCGGGTGAGACGGTCACCGTCAACCTTGATACCCGCTACGACGGCAAGCCAGTCTCCAGCCACCTCACCGTGAGCGTGGTGGACGAGATGATCTACGCGCTGCAGCCGGAGATCGCCCCCGGTATCGACCAGTTCTTCTATCACCCGCGCCGCAACAACGTGCGCACCAGTGCCAGTCTGTCCTTCATCAGCTACGACGTCGCACTGCCCGGTACGCCCAGCGCCCCCGGCCGCGCCAACCGCAGCGAGCGTGGGGTGAAGGTGCTGGAGCGTCCGCGCCGCGAGGAAGTGGACACTGCTGCATGGGAACCGGAGCTGGTCACCGATGCCAACGGCAAGGCCCAGTTCAAGTTCCGCATGCCCGACTCCCTGACCCGCTGGCGCATCACTGCCCGTGCCATGGATGACGAAGGGCAGGTGGGCCAGAAGAAACAGTTCATCCGTTCCGAGAAGCCGCTGTACCTGAAGTGGAGCGGGCCGAAGCGCTTCCGCAGCGGCGATGCGCCGGATCTGGGGCTGTTCGTCTTCAACCAGGGCGAGCAGGACACCAAGGCCGAACTGCTGATCCGCGCCAATGGCGCGGAGAAGACCCAGGCGCTGGCGCTCAAGCGCGGCGTCAACTACATCGCCCTGCCGCAGCAGCCGTTGAGCGATGGCGACTGGAGCGTGGAACTGCGCCAGGACGGCCAGGTGCGCGACAGCCTCGGCGTGCATTTCAGCCTGGTGGCCGACAGCTGGCAGGTGCTGCAGTCCAAGCCGCTGCAGGTGAATGCGCAGAACACCCCGCTGCAACTGCCGGCGGATGCCCGCGACGTAACCCTGCGCCTGGATGACAGCGCCCAGGCGCTGCTGCGCGGCAACCTTGATTCGCTGCTGAACTACCCCTGGGGAGGCGTCGAGCAAACCGCCAGCCAACTGCTGCCGCTGAGCATCGCCTACCCGATGCTGTCGGGCGGCGAGCCGCGCGTGCGCGACCGCCTGCGCCTGATCATGCAGACCAGCCGCCTGCGCCTGGTGCAGATGGCCGGCCCGGACGCCTACTTCACCTGGTGGGGTGGCGAAGACAACGACGCCTTCCTCACCGCCTACGCCTACTACGCCGACTGGTACGCCAGTCGCGCGCTGGAAATCCAGCTACCGCCGGATCACTGGCAGCGCGTGCTGGAACTGTATTCCGCGCGCGCCAGCGCTACGCCGCTGCTGCAGCGCGCGCTGATCCTGGCCTTCGCCCGCGATATGCAGTTGCCGGTGCAGACCCTGGTCAGCGGCCTGCTCACTGACCTTGAGAGCGCCGGCAACGGCGAGGCAGCGAAGTCCGTGAACGACTTCGACAGCGACGACAGCCTGGTCATGGGCCAGCCGGACTCCGAGCTGGGTCTGGCCGTTGCCCGTGTGCTGACGGCCAGTCTGGCCGAGCAGAGCAAGGTCGCGCCGCCGAAAGGTTTCGCCAGGCAGCTGGACTCCGCGCGCCTGAAGGTCAACACCAGCGACCAGCCCTTTGCCCGCGCCGTACAGCTGTATAGCGGCACTGTGGACGCCAACCGCGCCCGCGAGCTGCTGCTGAGCCTGGCGCCGCAGCAGTCCACCGTCGAACGCGCCCTGGCCCTGGCCTGGATGCAACGCGCCGTGGTGGCCGCGCCGGCCGCTGAGCTGCTCAAGCCGGCAGCCGACTGGAAGGAAGGCCATAGCACCACGGGCGATGCGTTCTGGAAGTGGCAGGGCAAGGACGTTCCGGCGCAGCTCGACCTGACCGCCGCGCCGTCGCGCCCGCTCAACGCCTCCGTCACCTTCCGCAGTGCCGAAGCGCCGGCTAGCCAGTTGCCGGTGACCATCAAGCGCCGCCTGCTGCGCCTGGTACCTGGTGAAGAGGCTTTCGCCTTCAACGCCGAGGAGCTGGGCGACAAGCCGCTGTCCAGCGACGAGCTGTACCTGGACGAAGTGACCCTCACCACCGACCAGGCACAGGCCCTGCGCTATGGAATGCTGGAAGTGCCGCTGCCGCCGGGTGCGGACGTCGAGCGCACCACCTGGGGCCTGCAGATCAGCGGCCTGGGCGGCGCCGAGGCGACCAGCCTGGAGCGCGCGCGCAACGAACCGGGCGACCTGTTCTACGGCGTGCCGGTGGATACCCTAGGCGGCGAGCTGCGCTTCCGTCACCTGGTCCGCTTCTCGCAGAAGGGCAACTTCGTGCTGCCGCCGGCGCGCTACCAGCGGCTCTATGCGCCGCAGGAGCAGGCGTTGGAGCAGCAACCGGCCCTGGCGAAGATCAAGGTCCAGTAAATGCGCGTGCGCATCGCCGGGCTGATCCTGTTGTTGCCGCTGTGCGTTCAGGCGGCGCCCAGCTCGCAGGAGCAGGCGCAGCTGGCCTGGCGTACCGCGCAGGGTGACGAACTGCTGCGCCTCGGGCCGCAGCAGGTGCTCGATCGTCAGCCACTGCCGGCTGACCTGCGTGCACCTTTGGGTAGCCTGTGGAAGCTGTTCGTCTACGCCTGGCTGAACGACACCGGTCAACAGGAGCCGGCCTACCGCTGCCGAGGCGAGGACAAGGAAGAGGTCTATTGCTGCACGGCAGGGCAAAGCATCGAGCGCGACGCCGCGCTGGTGAAGTCCTGTGGCCTGTACTTCCAGCCCCGGCGCCTGGGCATCGACGGTTCGGTCTGGCAGCAATACTGGCAGGCGCGCCATGCGCCGGATTGGATCACGCAGCTGGACAAGCTGACGCCGCAGACCGACGTGCCGGTCGTTGAACTGCTCGATCAGTTGCAGCACCTGCCAGCTCAGGAACAAGCGAGGAAGGTGCTGCTGGACGTCAGTCTCGCAGCCGATGACGGACGAGCACCGGCCGCGTTGGGCGGACGCCTGCGGGTAAAAACCTGGAGTTGGGACGAGAACGGCGAGCGCGAAGGTGGCTTCGCCGGCTGGTTGGTGGATGGCACGCCCCTGTGGGCGCGCGGGCCGGGCACCAGCAAGACCGTGCTGGCGACCTACGGCAATGCCATCGGCGCCGCGCTACCGGCGCCCTGGCCGCGCGATCCCGGGCGTTGCGTGGAGGTCAGCCTGTTCAGCCGTTATCCGCTGAAAGAGGTTTACGACGCGCGTAACCGGCCTGCTGCCGAAGGTCTGCTGGCAGGCCAGCAGAGCGTTCTGTTCACCAATGGTGTTCGACTTGACGTGAACAGCCAGAGCGACCTCTTCCTCGAACGTGGCGCCGAAGGCCCACGTCTGACCGCACGTCTGTCCCGCGAGGAATACGTAGCCCGTGTGCTCGATCGCGAAGCCTCCGCCACTCCGCCGGAAGCGGCCAAGGCGCTGGCGGTGACCATCCGTACCTATCTGCTGCAGAACGGCGCGCCGCGCGGCGACTGCCTGAACATTGACGACAGCAGCCAGCGCCAGCGTGTGGCACCGCGACCGGCCAGCGAGGCGGCGCGTGACATCGCTGCCTGGACCGCCGACCTAGTGCTGGCCGGCGGCACCGTCACCTATCACTCGGACGAGGCGGGGCAGTCTAAGCTGTCCTGGCGCGACGCTCAGGAGCAGGCCGCCAAGGGGCTGCGCTACGACGCCATTCTCGCCCGCGCCTTCCCGCGTACCAGCCTCAGTCGCTGGAGCAACCCCATCGCCGCCTGCCAACCGCTGCCCGAGGCCGAGCGTTGGCTACAGGCACAGCGCCGCACCTGGCGGCCGCGCCTGGAGGGCGAGCCGGGGTATGAAGAGTTGCGGTCCTTCGCCGTGTGCCGTCTGAGCAGCGGCCGGCCCTACGTCGATCGCGAACGCCAGCGTATCTACGTACGCGGCCTGTATTCCCAGCAGGACCGGCTCGACCTGGCTCATGAATACCTGCACCTGGCTTTCCAGGCGCACCCCAATGGACAAGACGAGGGCTACGTGGAAAGCCTGGCCCGTCGCCTGATACTGGAATGATCGTCATGAAACTCGCCCATGCGCTCCGCCTGTCCCTGCTCGCCAGCCTGATTCCGCTGGGCGCACAGGCCGCCGAATCGCCGATCCACATGGATACGCCGCTGGGGGGCTGGCGCGCGGGTGACGGCGATAAGGCCGACTTCCGGCAGACGGTGAACTACCCGGCATCCTCGGTGAATTCGCGCTCGGACCAGTCCGACACCGCGCGCATTCGTGGCGAAATCCGCTCGCTGCCCAAGGACAGCAGGGAGCCGGCGCGGCTGGTGGTCAACGGCGTGGCCATGCCGATGCGGGTCGAAAGCGACGGCAAGTTTGACCGGCCGTTCGCCTTCCCGGCGGGTTCCAACAGCGTCGAGGTCATCAGTCCCGACGGCCAGCAGCGCAAGCGCGTGCAGTTCTACCACGGCGGTGGTGGTGGTGAGGTGCCGGCCAAGCTGCGGGTCATGCTGTCCTGGGACTCGGATAACACCGACCTCGACCTGCACCTGGTGACGCCGGATGGCGGGCACGTCTGGTACGGCAACCGCTCGTTGCCCAATGGCGCTGCCCAGGACGTCGACGTGACCACCGGCTACGGCCCGGAAATCATCGCCAGCCCGACCCCGCTCAAGGGCCAGTACCTGGTCTACGTGAACTACTACGGCGGCGGCTGGAGCGAGGACGAGAGCTCCGGCGATGTGAATGCAGCCAAGCCTCTGACCACGGCGCAGGTGACCATCGTTACGGAGGAGGGAACGGTGAACGAGAAGCAGGAGTCCTTCCTGATCCCGATGCGGCAGCCGGGTGAGCTGACGTTGGTGAAGCGGTTCAGTTATCCATAAAGCCGAAGCGCCGGGGATTCCGGCGTTTGTAGGAGCGGGCTGCGCCCGCGAGGCTTTGGGGCTCGGCGTTTCTGCGCTGCTTTTGCGTGCGCTGATATATCTGGTTTCGCCTCTCGGCGAGTCCCTTTTGGCAAACGCCCCAAAAGGAACCAAAAGGTCTTGCCCCTCCATCCGGTTTTTCGCTTAGGCGAAAAATACCCTCGTTGAATCGGAGTTTCAGGGGCACGCCGCGAAGGGCCATCCCTGGCCCATCGCGGCTCTCGCGGCATCCATGCCGCTCAACCCCTGAAACTCCGCTTCAACGAGGCCTCCTGAAAGGGGCATCCGGAGCGTTGGGATACTTCTCTGGAAGTCTTCAAGAGCCAAGAGCCAAGAGCCAAGAGCCAAGAGCCAAGAGCCAAGAGCCAAGAGCCAAGAGCTTGAGCCGAAGCTCGATGCGCTTTTCGTAGGAGCGAGCTTGCTCGCGAACCGCTGCACTGCGAACTTCCTTGTAGAGGCGGGTCATGCCCGAAAACAGCGCCTATCGGCACTGCTGAAAGTCAGGCCTTCTGGTCCGCCTGCCAGGCGTCGATCACTTCCTGTGCCGCGCGGAAGGCGTCGATGGCCGCCGGGACGCCGGCATACACCGCGCAATGCAGCAGCGCTTCGCGAATCTCCTCCACCGTGCAGCCGTTGTTCAGCGCGCCGCGTACATGGCCTTTGAGCTCCTGCGGGCACTTGAGCGCGGTCAGTGCGGCCAGGGTGATCAGGCTGCGGGTCTTGCGCGGCAGGCCTTCGCGGTTCCACACGCCGCCCCAGGCGTGTTCGTTGACGAAGTCCTGCAGCGGCTGGGTGAACTCGGTGGCATTGCCCAGGGCGCGGTCGACGAAGGTGTCGCCCATCACTTCACGACGGACTTGCTCGCCGGCCTTGCGGTTGTCGTTACTCATTCTGACTCCTTCAGAGACTTTCCAGACGCACCGGCGCGGTGCCAGAGCGCAGCATGTTGAGTTGTTCGGCGGCGGCTTTCGACAGATCGATGATCCGCCCACGGCCGAAGGGGCCTCGGTCGTTGACCCGCACGACGACGCTACGGCCGTTGTTGAGATTGGTGACTTTCACCCGAGTGCCAAAGGGCAGGGTGCGATGCGCGGCGGTCAGGGCGTTCTGGTTGAAGCGCTCACCGCTGGCGGTGCGCTTGCCGTGGTGTGCCTTGCCGTAATAGGAGGCGGTACCCTCGGCGCGATAGCCATGGCCGGAAACACCCGAGTCGCTGTCGTACGACGGGGTGCTACAACCGGCCAGCAGGGCAAGTCCGGCGACGAAGAAGAGGGAAGGGAACGAACGCCACATAATGGAGCTTCCAGGAGACGATTTACCCGGTGCTGATGGGTTCTGCACTGACATTCCTGTCGCAGCACCGAGTTTTCCAATCCGGCCATCCCTGGCCGGTCGTTCGCCGGGCCAACGCAGGCGTTGGCACTCTTCTGGATAAAAGAAGGGGCGGATTACTCTTCGAGCTTCTTCTTCAGCAGTTCGTTCACTTGTGCCGGGTTGGCCTTGCCCTTGGCGGCCTTCATGACCTGGCCGACGAAGAAGCCGAACATCTTGCCGCGCTTGGCTTCGTCGCTGGCGCGGTACTGCTCCACCTGCTCGGCGTTGGCGGCCAGAACGTCGTCCAGCAGCTTCTCGACGGCACCCGAATCGGTGTTCTGCACCAGGTCCTTGGCCTTGATGATCTCGTCGGGCGAGCCTTCACCCTCGGCCAGGGCGGCGAATACGGTCTTGGCTGCCTTGCCGTTGATAGTGCCGTCTTTCAGACGCAGGATCATCTCGCCCAGGTGCTGCGCGGAAACCGGCGACTGCTCGATCTCCAGGCCGTCCTTGTTGAGCAGGCTGGAAAGCTCGCCCATCACCCAGTTGGCCGCGAGCTTGGCGTCGGCGCAGATGGTCTGGACCTGTTCGAAGTAGTCGGCCATCTCGCGGCTGGCGGACAGCACGCTGGCGTCATAGGCGGACAGGCCGTACTGGCTCTCGAAGCGCTCGCGCTTCTGGTCCGGCAGTTCCGGCAGGTTGGCGCGCAATTCGTCGAGGAAGCTTTGCTCGATCACCACTGGCAGCAGGTCCGGGCAGGGGAAGTAGCGATAGTCGTTGGCTTCTTCCTTGCTGCGCATGGAGCGCGTTTCGTTGGCTGCCACGTCGTACAGGACGGTTTCCTGGACGATCTTGCGGCCGGATTCCAGCTCGTCGATCTGCCAGGCGATCTCGGTGTTGATGGCACGCTCGATGAATTTGAACGAGTTGACGTTCTTGATCTCGCGGCGGGTACCGAACTCGGCCTGACCTTTCGGGCGTACCGACACGTTGCAGTCGCAACGTAGCGAACCTTCGGCCATGTTGCCATCGCAGATGCCCAGATAGCGCACCAGTGCGTGAATCGCCTTGGCGTAAGCCACTGCTTCCTTGGCGCTACGCATCTCGGGTTCCGAAACGATCTCCAGCAGCGGCGTGCCCGCGCGGTTCAGGTCGATGCCGCTCATGCCGTGGAAGTCTTCGTGCAGGCTCTTGCCGGCGTCCTCTTCCAGGTGCGCGCGGGTGATGCCGACGCGCTTGACGGTACCGTCTTCCAGGGTGATGTCGAGGAAGCCCTTGCCGACGATGGGATGGTCCATCTGGCTGGTCTGGTAGCCCTTGGGCAGGTCCGGGTAGAAGTAGTTCTTCCGGGCGAAGACGTTGCGCTCGGCGATTTCGGCGTTGATTGCCAGGCCAAACTGGCAGGCCATGCGCACGGCCTCCTGGTTCAGCACCGGCAGGGTGCCGGGCATGGCCAGGTCGATCAGGCTGGCCTGGGTGTTCGGCTCTGCACCGAAGGTGGTGGCGCTACCGGAGAAGATCTTCGATTGGGTGGAGAGCTGTGCGTGGATTTCCAGCCCGATTACTGTTTCCCATTGCATATCGTAATCCTTCCTCAGAACCCGGCCGGTGCTTGTTTATGCCAGTCGCTGACCAGTTGGTACTGGTGCGCGACATTGAGCAGGCGGCCTTCCTGGAAGTATGGCGCGAGCAGCTGGACACCTACCGGCAGGCCGTCGACGAAGCCGGCGGGCATGGACAGGCCCGGGATGCCGGCGAGGTTGGCGGTGATGGTGTAGATGTCTTCCAGGTACTGGGCGACCGGGTCGTTGTTCTTCTCGCCCAGTTTCCAGGCCGGGTTCGGCGTGGTCGGGCCGAGGATCACGTCGACTTCGGCGAAGGCGCTGACGAAATCGTTCTTGATCAGGCGACGAATCTTCTGAGCCTTCAGGTAATAGGCGTCGTAGTAACCAGCGGAAAGCGCGTAGGTGCCGACCATGATGCGGCGCTTCACTTCGGCGCCGAAGCCTTCGGCGCGGGAGCGCTTGTACAGGTCCTGCAGGTCCTTCGGATTCTCGCAGCGGTAGCCGTAGCGCACGCCGTCGAAGCGCGACAGGTTGGAGCTGGCTTCTGCGGGGGCGATCACATAATAGGCAGGGATCGCGTGCTGCATGTTCGGCAGGGAAATCTCCTTGACCACCGCGCCGAGCTGCTTGAGCTGCTCGACCACCTTCATCACCGCGTCGGCGATGCGGCTGTCGAGGCCGGCGCCGAAGTATTCCTTCGGCAGGCCGATGCGCAGGCCGGTGAGCGGCTTGGCCAGGGCGGCCAGGTAATCGTCCACCGGCTGGTCGACGCAGGTGGAATCCTTCGGATCGAAGCCGGCCATGGCGCCGAGCATCAGCGCGCAGTCCTCGGCGGTGCGGGCCAGCGGGCCACCTTGATCGAGGCTGGAGGCGTAGGCGATCATGCCCCAGCGGGACACGCGGCCGTAGGTCGGCTTGATGCCGGTGAGGTTGGTCAGCGCGGCCGGCTGGCGGATCGAGCCGCCGGTGTCGGTGCCGGTGGCGGCTGGAATCAGGCGCGCGGCCACGGCAGCGGCGGAACCGCCGGAGGAACCGCCCGGTACGCGGGAGGTGTCCCAGGGGTTCTTCACCGGGCCATAGTGGCTGGATTCGTTGGCCGAGCCCATGGCGAACTCGTCCATGTTCAGCTTGCCCAGGCTCACGGTGCCGGCGTCAGCCAGGCGCTCGACGACGGTGGCGTCGTAGGGCGAGACGAAGGCGTCGAGGATCTTCGAGCCGCAGCTGGTGCGCACGCCCTGGGTGCAGAACAGATCCTTGTGAGCGATCGGAGCGCCGAGCAGGGCGCCGGTTTCGCCTTTGGCACGCCGCTCGTCGGCCGCCTTGGCCTGGGCCAGGGCGCTTTCTTCGGTGACGGTGATGAAACTGTTCAGCTGCGGGTCGAGCTGCTTGATGCGCGCGAGCAGGGCAGTGGCCAGTTCCTGGGCGGAGAATTGCTTGTCGGCGAGTCCGCGGGCGACTTCGGCGAGGGTCAATTGATGCAGCATGTGTCCGTGTCCTTCTCGCTTACTCGATGACTTTCGGGACGAGGTAAAGCCCGTCTTCCACGGCCGGCGCGATGGCCTGGTAGGCGTCGCGGCGGTTCTCCTCGGTGACGGCGTCGGCGCGCAGGCGCTGCGTGGCTTCCAGTGGGTGGGCCAGGGGCTCCACGCCGTCGGTGTCGACGGCCTGCATGGCGTCGATCAGGCCAAGGATGTTGTTCAGGGTGTCGGTGGTACGCGAAATGTCGGCTTCCTCCAGGCCCAGGCGGGCGAGGTGGGCGATCTTTTCCACGTCGGAGCGTTCAAGCGCCATCGGGGTCTCCAGCTAGAGCGGCCCGGTTCGAACTGGACCTGGCCGGAAGGAATTTGTGGGGCAGGGAACAGAACCCGCGGCGGACGGTCGAAGGCCGCTGGGACGGGCCTGCGGGCCCGAAAAACGAGGAATCTAGCATAAATTGCCGCCTTGCCCAAAACCCCCGTCATTGTTAGAGTTTGCCGCACTTTTTTACCCGCGCATTTTTCACCCACGCTCCACCTACGGGTTTCTTTCCAATGTTCAAAAAACTGCGTGGCATGTTTTCCAGTGATCTGTCGATCGACCTGGGCACTGCCAATACCCTTATTTATGTGCGCGAGCGCGGCATCGTCCTGAACGAACCGTCCGTGGTCGCCATTCGTAGCCACGGCAGCCAGAAGAGCGTGGTAGCGGTCGGTACCGAAGCCAAGCGCATGCTGGGCCGTACCCCGGGCAACATTGCCGCCATTCGTCCGATGAAGGATGGCGTGATCGCCGACTTCAGCGTCTGCGAGAAGATGCTGCAGTACTTCATCAACAAGGTTCACGAGAACAGCTTCCTGCAGCCCAGCCCGCGCGTGCTGATCTGCGTGCCGTGCAAGTCCACCCAGGTGGAACGCCGCGCCATCCGTGAATCGGCCCTGGGCGCCGGCGCCCGTGAGGTGTACCTGATCGAAGAACCGATGGCCGCAGCCATCGGCGCCGGCCTGCCGGTGGAAGAGGCTCGTGGTTCGATGGTCGTCGACATCGGCGGCGGTACCACCGAGATCGCCCTGATCTCCCTCAACGGCGTGGTCTACGCCGAATCCGTCCGCGTCGGCGGCGACCGCTTCGACGAAGCCATCGTCACCTACGTGCGCCGCAACTACGGCAGCCTGATCGGCGAATCCACCGCCGAGCGCATCAAGCAGGAAATCGGCACCGCCTTCCCGGGCGGCGAAGTCCGCGAAGTCGACGTCCGTGGCCGCAACCTGGCCGAAGGCGTACCGCGCAGCTTCACCCTGAACTCCAACGAAGTGCTCGAAGCGCTGCAGGAATCCCTGGCGACCATCGTCCAGGCGGTCAAGAGCGCGCTGGAGCAGTCCCCGCCGGAACTGGCTTCCGACATCGCCGAGCGCGGCCTGGTGCTGACCGGTGGTGGCGCGCTGCTGCGCGACCTGGACAAGCTGCTGGCCCAGGAAACCGGCCTGCCGGTGATCGTCGCCGAAGACCCGCTGACCTGCGTGGCTCGTGGCGGCGGCAAGGCGCTGGAAATGATGGACCGTCATTCGATGGACCTGCTTTCCACCGAATAAGGTGGGGAGTCCTGTAGAGGTCGGTTGACGTTTAGCCCAGGCGGGTGAAACTTCAACCGACTTTGCACAGCTAGGAGCCGGTCATCAAACCGATATTCTCCAAAGGGCCCTCGCTGGGCGCGCGCCTGCTGGTGCTCGCCGTCCTGTCGGTCGCCTTGATGGTGGTCGACGCCCGCTTCGATTATCTGAAACCGGTACGTAGCCAGATGGGGCTCGTGCTGAGTCCGTTCTATGGCATCGCCGACTTCCCCGTTCGTGCCTGGGAAGGCGTGCGTGACCAGTTCACCAGCCGCAGCGAGCTGCTGGCCGAAAACGAGCGCCTGAAGGCTGAGCAACTGCTGATGCAGCGCCGCCTGCAGAAGCTGGCCACTCTGACCGAACAGAACGTGCGCCTGCGCGAGTTGCTCAACTCCTCCGCCCTGGTCGACGACAAGGTGCTGGTGGGCGAACTGATTGGCGTCGACCCGAACCCCTTCACCCAGCGCATCCTGATCGACAAGGGCGAGAAGGACGGCGTGTTCCAGGGGCAGCCGGTGCTCGATGCCAGCGGCCTGATGGGCCAGGTGGTCGAGGTGATGCCGTACACCGCGCGCGTGCTGCTGCTGACCGACACCACCCATAGCATTCCGGTGCAGGTGAACCGCAATGGCCTGCGCGCCATCGCCGTGGGCACCGGTAACCCGGAGCGCCTGGAACTGCGCTACGTGGCCGATACCGCCGACATCAAGGAGGGCGACCTGCTGGTCAGCTCCGGCCTGGGGCAGCGCTTCCCGGCCGGCTATCCGGTGGCCACCGTCAAGGAAGTGCTGCACGATACCGGCGGGCCGTTTGCCACTATCCGTGCCGTGCCGACCGCGAAGATGAACCGCAGCCGCTACGTGCTGCTGGTCTTCACCGACAGCCGCACCCCCGAGCAGCGCGCCACCGATGCCGCCGAGGCGCAGGCCGAGGCCGACCGCAAGGCCGCCGAATCCACGGCTCCTGCTCAACCTGGAGCAGCCGCTCCGGCGCAAGATGCCACTCACCCGGCCACTCCGGCGGCCCCGGCTGTGCAGCCGGCGCATCCAGCCGGCGCGAATGGCGCCGCGCCTGCTGCCCCGGTAGCCCCGGCTGCGGCGCAGCCCGAAGCAAGGAATCGCCACTGATGGCCACCCAAGGCTCGCGAAACGGCTGGGCGATCTGGCTCAGCCTGCTTCTGGCGCTGCTGCTCTCCGTTGCACCGATGCCCAGCTTCATGGAGATCGGCCGCCCGCTCTGGCTGGCGATGTTCCTGACTTACTGGGTGCTCTACCTGCCGCACAAGGTCGGCATGCTCAGCGCCTGGGTGCTGGGGCTCGCCGAAGACGTGCTGTACGGCACCCTGCTGGGACAGAACGCACTGATCCTCAGCCTGATCATTTTCCTGGTGCTATCGCTGCACCAGCGTTTGCGGATGTTCCCCATCTGGCAGCAATGCCTGGTGTTGCTGGTGGTGTTCGGCCTGGCGCAACTGGTCCAGCTGTGGATCAGCGCATTGACCGGCAATCGCCCCCCGACCCTGGTGTTCCTGTTGCCGGCGCTGGTCAGTGGCCTGCTCTGGCCCTGGGTCTATACGCTGCTCCGGGCCCTGCGTCTGCGCCTGAACATCAACTGAGGCCCCGCTGCGGGGCGTTTCGTCGGGCTTGGCGCCAGTCGCGCCGGGCCGGCTTCGGGAGTCTCTGATGTCCCAGTTGTACCTCGCTTCCAGCTCGCCGCGCCGCCGCGAGCTGCTGACCCAGATCGGCCTGCCGTTCCATATCGTGCCCGCCTCCGTCGACGAGACGCCGCAAGCCGGTGAATCGGCCGTCGCCTATGTCGAGCGCCTGGCGCGCGAGAAGGCCCTGGCGGGTCTGCATTTCCTGGCGCAGCGGGCGGATGTCTGCGTGCTGGGAGCCGATACCGCCGTTGTGCTCGATGGACGCATCCTCGGCAAGCCGGCCGATCGCGCCGAAGCGCTGGGCATGCTGCGTGCGCTCTCCGGCCGCGAGCACGAGGTGCTCACCGCGGTGGCCGTGGCCAATCGCGACCGCTGTGAGGCGAGAGTGGTGAGCAGTCGCGTGACCTTCCGTAGCGTTTCGATGGAAGAGGCCGAGCGCTACTGGGACACTGGCGAGCCCCACGACAAGGCCGGTGGCTATGCTATCCAGGGGCTCGCGGCGGTCTTCGTCAGCCGGGTAGAGGGTAGCTACAGCGCCGTAGTCGGCCTGCCCCTGTGCGAAACTGCGGCATTGCTGGCTGACTTCTCCATCCCTTGCTGGCAGTCTTGATCACGAAGTAGCGCTGCACGACTCCGGGCGCGATAAGGAAGGGCGCATGAGCGAAGAGATCCTGATCAATATCACGCCGATGGAATCGCGCGTGGCGGTGGTGGAGAACGGCGTCCTGCAGGAGGTCCACGTCGAGCGCACGCTGCGCCGCGGGATCGTCGGCAACATCTACAAGGGCAAGGTCGTGCGCGTGCTGCCGGGCATGCAGGCGGCCTTCGTAGACATCGGCCTCGAGCGCGCGGCCTTCATTCACGCGGCGGAGATATCCACCCGCGAAGGCAGCGCCGTGGAGAGCATCAGCGCCCTGGTGCACGAAGGCCAGAGCCTGGTGGTGCAGGTCACCAAGGACCCCATCGGCACCAAGGGCGCGCGCCTGACCACCCATCTGTCGATTCCGTCGCGCTACCTGGTCTACATGCCGCGCACCAGCCACGTCGGCATTTCCCTGAAGATCGAAGACGAAGTCGAGCGCGAGCGTCTCAAGCAGGTGGTGGCCAAGTGCGTTGCGGCCGAAGGCATCGTCGAACAGGGCGGTTTCATCCTGCGCACCGCCGCCGAGGGGGCCGGGGAGGACGAGATCCTCGCCGATATCCGCTATCTGCGCCGCCTGTGGGACCAGATTGCCGCACAGATCCAGACCGTCGGCGCGCCGACGCTGATCTACGAGGACCTGTCCCTGGCCTTGCGCACCCTGCGCGACCTGGTCAATCCGCGCATCGAGAAGATCCGCGTCGATTCCAGGGAGAACTTCCAGAAAATCACGCAGTTCGTCGAAGAATTGATGCCGGAAATCGCCGATCGCCTGGAGCATTATCCCGGCGAGCGGCCGATCTTCGACCTGTACGGGGTCGAGGATGAGGTGCAGAAGGCGCTGGAGCGCAAGGTTCTGCTCAAGTCCGGCGGCTACCTGATCATCGACCCGACCGAGGCGATGACCACCATCGACGTGAACACCGGCGCCTTCGTCGGCCATCGCAACCTCGAAGAAACCATCTTCAAGACCAACCTCGAGGCCGCCACCGCCATCGCCCGCCAGCTGCGCCTGCGCAACCTGGGCGGGATCATCATCATCGACTTCATCGACATGGAAGACGAGGAGCACCGCCGCCAGGTCCTGCGGACCCTGGAGAAGCAGCTCGAACGTGACCATGCCAAGACCAACATCATTGGCATCACCGAGCTGGGCCTGGTGCAGATGACCCGCAAGCGCACCCGCGAAAGCCTGGTGCAGGTGCTCTGCGAGCCCTGCCCGAGCTGTCAGGGGCGCGGCATGCTGAAGACCGCCGAGACCATCTGCTACGAGATCTTCCGCGAAATCCTCCGCGAGGCCCGCGCCTATCAGGCCGATTCTTACCTGGTGCTGGCTAACCAGAAGGTGGTCGATCGCCTGCTCGACGAGGAGTCGGGCAACGTTGCCGATCTGGAAGTCTTCATCGGCCGCACCATCAAGTTCCAGGTCGAGGCCATGTATTCCCAGGAACAGTACGACGTTGTCCTGCTTTGAGAGGCAGGTCCCAATGTCTTGGCTTTACATGGAATGCCGCTCTGGAACGGGCGGTTGCGGAGCTTTCTCTGACGCACACTGTCAGACGGGGTTCGCTACTGCATGGCTGGGAGCCAGCACGATGACCGTTTACCTTCTGCCACGAGCGCCTGCCTGACATGGGGCGCCTGTTCGCCGCGTCGCTGCGCGTGCTCCTGGGGCTGCTGGCCCTGGGGCTGGTGCTGCTTGCACTGTACGTCAGCCTGGGGCGCCAACTGGTGCCGCTGGTGGCCGAGTACCGTGACGAGCTGGCGCAGAAGGCCAGTGCCCAGCTCGGCCTGCCGGTGACCATCGGCGGGCTCGAAGGTCACTGGCAGGACTTCGGTCCGATCATCGTGGTCCGCGATATCCAGCTGGGCGCTGGCAACGATGCGCTGCGCCTGGAGCGCGTGCACCTGACACCGGACCTGTTCGGCAGCCTGATGGCGCGCCAGCCGCGCATCGACAGCCTGGAGCTGGAAGGCCTGCAGCTCACCCTGCGGGAAGACGAGCAGGGCCAGTGGCATGCCGACGGGCTGCCCAGCCACGGTGACAGCGATCCGCGCCAGCTGGTCGACCTCCTGCTGGCGCCGCGCCGCCTGTCGCTGATGGACAGCCAACTGACCGTGCTGCCGCAGGGCGCGGAGCCCCTCTCGCTGAGTTATGTCGGCATGACGCTTCACAGCGGCAGCCGTCAGCATCTCGATGTGCGGTTCACGTTGCCGGGCGGTGAGCCGGTCGCGGCTCGGCTGGACGCCCGCCTGAATCGCGACGACTGGCGGCAGAGCTCGGCGCAGGCCTACCTGAGCCTGCCGCAGACGGATTGGTCGAAGTGGTTGCCCGAGCGCCTGACCGGTGCCTGGAGGCTCTCCGAGCTCAAGGCTGGCGGCGAGTTCTGGGCCAGCCTCGAAAAGGGTGTACCGGTATCGGGTGTAGCGCGCCTCAACGCGCCGTCGATCAAGGCTGCGCTGGGCGAACAGAAACCGGTCAGTGTGAGCGACCTGGGCGTGAGCCTGTATTACCAGCGCAATGGCGAGGACTTCGACCTGCGCGTTGCCGACCTGGCAGCCAACCTGGGTGATACCCGCTGGGGTGAGGTGGAGCTGTCGCTGACGCGGCGGATGAAGGACGAGGAGCACTGGCAGCTACAGGCCGATCGCCTCGATCTGACCCCGCTGGGCCCGATGATCACTGCCCTGGCGCCATTACCGGACGCTGCCATCGCCTGGTTGCAGGGCCTGAAACCGCACGGCGTGCTGCACAACGTCAATTTCGACTACTGGCCGCAGCGCGCCGGCGCCGAACGCGTCGCCTACGCCGCCAACCTGGAGAAGGTCGGCGTCAGTGCCTTCCATGACGTGCCCGCAGTGGACAACGTCGACGGTACCTTCAGCGGCAACCTTGGCGGCGGCACGCTGGATGCCAATGCCCAGGACTTCATGCTGCACCTGGCGACCCTGTTCCCTGAACCCTGGCATTACCGCACCGCCCACGCGCGGCTGTTCTTCCAGTTGAACGACGAGGCTTTCACCCTCGGT
The DNA here is from genome assembly GCF_047902425.1 of Pseudomonas macauensis. Taxonomy (NCBI): domain Bacteria; kingdom Pseudomonadati; phylum Pseudomonadota; class Gammaproteobacteria; order Pseudomonadales; family Pseudomonadaceae; genus Pseudomonas; species Pseudomonas macauensis. Next base: position 1,101,598 of record NZ_CP138377.1, read on the forward strand.
AGCCACCTGATGCAGGTCGAAGGCGAGGAGGGCACTCTTGCCGGTGACATGCTGATCCGCCTGATGCGCGATCCGACACTGGAAGACTACATGGACCTGCGCGTCGGCATGAGTAACGGCGATGCGCGTTTCACCAGCAAGTACCTGCCCACCGTCATTCCGCAGATGAGCAAGGACCTTGCCGCCTGGCTCAAGGGTTCGATCAAGAGCGGGCGTATCGAGCAGGGCTACTTCCTCTGGCAGGGCTCGCTGCAGAAGGGCGCGGCGCCCGAGGCGCACGCGATGAGCCTGTATTTCAAGGTCCACGACGGCGTGCTCGACTACCAGCCGGGCTGGCCGGGGCTGAGCAAGGCCGAAGGCGAGGTGCGGGTCGAGGACAGCGGTGTGAGCATTACCGCGCGCTCCGGCCAGATACTGCAAAGTCAGGTTCGCGATGTGTCGGTGGAGATTCCCCACGTGCCGAGCGGCGAGGTTTCCCATCTGCACGTCGACGGCGATATCGACAGCAGCCTCGGAGACGGCCTGAAAATCCTCCAGGATTCGCCCATCGGTGCTCAGCACACCTTCGAGGGGTGGAGCGGCGACGGCAAGCTGGCAGGCCACCTCAAGCTGGATATCCCGCTGGCCAAGGAACAGGCCCGGCAGGCGCGGGTCATTGTCGACTTCGCCACTGACTCCGCGCGGCTGAAGATCGCCAAGCCCGAGCTCAATCTCGAGCAGCTCAAGGGCAAGTTCCGCTACGACACCGACAGCGGCCTGAGTGCGCAGAACGTCGCGGCCCAGGCCCTGGGGACCCGGATTACCGGTAGCATCCGTGCTGAAGGACGCAGTGGCGATCCGCGCACCCGGGTGTTGGTGGGTGGGCAGATGCCGATGAAGGCGCTGCTGGACTGGGGCAAGGTGCAGAAGCAGCTGCCAGTCGACGGCCGCGTGCCGTTCCAGCTCAATCTCCTGTTGGCGGGCAAGGACAGTCAACTGCAGGTCGCCTCCAACCTGCAGGGGGTGACCATCGATCTTCCGGCGCCGTTGGGCAAGACGGCCAGCGAGGCCCGTGACAGCGAATGGCGCATGACCCTCGACGGCGCCGAGCGGCGTTACTGGGCAACCTATGGCGACCGCGCCAGCCTGGCCTATGCCGCGCCGGCGGACAATCCGCTCGCAGGGCGAGGCGTATTGCGCCTGGGCGGCGATCCGGCGGTGCTGCCGAATTGGAGTGGCGTGCAAGTGCGCGGCCGCATCGATGAAGTGGATGCCGATGCCTGGCAGGCGGTCTTCAAGAAGTACGCCAACAGCGGCGTCGAAGGCGCATCCGGCTTGCTGCGCGGCGCCGATCTGCAGATCGGACGCTTCAAGGGCTTTGGCCAGAGCCTGGACAATCTTGGTGTCGACCTCGCGCGGGTCGATAGCAGCTGGCAGCTGGGCCTGGTCAGCTCGTTGGTGTCTGGCAAGATCATCTTGCCCGATGGCGGCAGCCGGCCGATCCAGGTCCAGCTCGATCGTATCGATCTGCCCAAGGGCGAAGCCATCGACTCGCCTGGCGCGGTGGAAGCGCCCGATTCCATGGCCAACATCGACCCGCGTACGCTGCCGGCGATGGATGTGTCGATCCGTCAGGTCAGCAAGGCCGGCAAGCCAGTCGGCGCCTGGAGCTTCAACCTGCGACCGACCCCCACCGGCACCAGCTTCAACAATGTGGCGCTCGACCTGCGAGGCCTGGAGCTCAAGGGCACCTTGCGCTGGGACGGCATGGCTGGTTCGTCGCGCAGCAGCTTCAACGGGCGCCTGGACGGCAAGAACCTTGCCGATGTGCTCAAGGCCTGGGATTTCGCGCCCAGCGTCACCAGCGAGCGCTTTCGCGTCGACATCAACGGCAACTGGCCGGGATCGCCGGCAGCGCTGAACTTGCGGCGCTTTGGCGGCAGTATCGATGCCAGCCTGCGCAAGGGCCAGTTCGTCGAAGTGGAAGGCGGCGCCAACGCCCTGCGCGTATTCGGCCTGCTCAACTTCAACGCCATCAACCGCCGCTTGCGCCTGGACTTCTCCGACCTGCTGGGCAAGGGGTTGAGCTATGACCGGGTGAAGGGCGTGCTCACGGCCACCGATGGCGTCTACTTCACCCGCGAGCCGCTACGCCTGGACGGTCCGTCGAGCAACCTGGAGCTGAACGGGACGCTGGACCTGGCCCATGACCAGATCGACGCCAAGCTGCTGGTGACCTTGCCGGTGACCAACAACTTGCCACTGGCGGCCCTGATCGTCGGTGCTCCCGCCGTGGGCGGCGCGCTGTTCGTGGTGGACAAGCTGCTGGGCGACAAGGTATCTCGCTTCGCCAGCGTGCAGTACAGCGTGAGAGGGCCGTGGCAGAGCCCCGCCATCACCTTCGAGAAGCCCTTCGAAAAACCCCATTGAGCAGAGTGTCCGGTGTTCGGTTAGCATGAACCCAGGACTCAGCCGGAGCCCAGGGCCTGCTCCCGTTTCGACGCGACCGCGCCGGAGCCGCATTTTGCGCAGGGCAAGGCACGAGGAGGGTGGTTTGGTGATTCCAAATGAGCGACGAGTAACGCGGCACTGCGCAAAATGCGGTCCGTCCCTTCGGGTTGCGCGGCAAATCACGCCATGCGTCGTTGCGGGACTTGAAAAGGGAATGACCATTTCCTGCGTCCCACGCCTATCCTGGCGTGATTTGACGCAGCAACGCGGTTCTCGTCGAAATGGGAGCAGGCCCTGATATGTCCATCGCAGTCATCCAGATGGTCAGCCAGGACGATGTCCTGGCCAATCTCGCCGCCGCCCGTCGCTTGCTGGAACAGGCTGCCCGTGGTGGCGCGCGCCTTGCCGTCCTGCCGGAAAACTTTGCCGCCATGGGCCGTCGCGATCTTGCTGATCTCGGCCGTGCCGAGGCGCAAGGGTACGGGCCGATCCTGCCCTGGTTGAAAAGCACCGCCCGTGACCTCAGGTTGTGGATAGTCGGCGGAACCCTGCCACTACCGCCTGCTGGCCAACCGGAGGCCAAGGCCAACGCCTGTTCGCTGCTGATCGACGATCAGGGCGAGGTGGCGGCGCGCTACGACAAGCTGCACCTGTTCGACGTGGATGTCGCCGACGCCCGTGGCCGCTATCGTGAGTCGGATGACTACGCCTTCGGCCAGCGCGTGGTGGTGGCCGACACACCGGTCGGGCGCCTGGGGCTGACGGTCTGCTACGACCTGCGCTTCCCCGAGCTCTACACCGCACTGCGCGAGGCCGGCGCGGAACTGATCAGCGCACCGGCGGCCTTCACCGCGGTGACCGGAGCAGCGCACTGGGAAGTGCTGGTCCGCGCCCGCGCCATCGAGACCCAGTGCTACCTGCTGGCGGCCGGGCAGGGTGGCACACATCCCAAAGGTCGGGAAACCTGGGGGCAATCGGCGATTGTCGATCCCTGGGGGCGTATCCTGGCTGAACAGGCCAAGGGCGAGGCCGTGCTGCTGGCCGAGCGGGACAGCGAGGAACAGGCGGCGGTCCGGCAGCGTATGCCGATTGCCCGGCACAGACGATTTTTCCCGCCGGTCGAACCGCGACCGGCGCGTACGGAGTAGATATGAGCGAACTGTTGTCATCCGTCAGCCAGCACCTGCTGGCCCCTGGTGGTCTGGACATCGAGCGGTTGTCGCCGGTGCTGCATGAACTCAGCGGCCCGGGTATCGATGCGGCCGACCTGTACTTCCAGAGCCAGGTGTCCGAGTCCTGGATGCTCGAAGACGGCATCGTCAAGGAAGGCAGTTTCCACATGGACCAGGGCGTCGGCGTGCGTGCGCAGTCCGGCGAGAAGACCGGCTTTGCCTACAGCAACGCCATCACCCATGAGGCGCTGATCCAGGCTGCCCAGGCGGCGCGCTCGATTTCCCGCGCCGGACAGAATGGCAAGGTGCAGGCGTTCAACGCCGTGGTGCCGCAACGCCTGTATGCCGGCGAGAACCCACTGGACGTGCTCAGCCGCGCTGAAAAGGTGGAGTTGTTGCAGAAGATCGATGCCACGACCCGCGCCCTCGACCCGCGCATCCAGCAGGTCACCGTGAGCCTCGCTGGTGTCTGGGATCAGGTATTGGTCGCCGCGACGGATGGCTCGCTGGCGGCGGATATCCGTCCGCTGGTGCGCTTCAACGTCAGCGTCATCGTCGAGCAGAACGGTCGCCGCGAGCGTGGCGGCCACGGTGGCGGCGGTCGTACCGACTATCGCTACTTCCTGCAGGAAGACCGCGCCATGAGCTACGCCCGCGAGGCGCTGCGCCAGGCACTGGTCAACCTGGAAGCCGTTCCCGCGCCGGCCGGCAGCCTGCCGGTGGTGATGGGCGCCGGCTGGTCCGGCGTGCTGCTGCACGAAGCGGTGGGCCACGGCCTGGAAGGCGACTTCAACCGCAAGGGCAGTTCGGCCTACAGCGGCCGCATCGGTGAGCAGGTCGCTTCCAGCCTGTGCACCATCGTCGACGATGGCACCCTGGCCGGCCGTCGTGGTTCGCTGTCGGTGGACGACGAAGGCACGCCGACGAACTGCAACGTGCTGATCGAGAACGGCATCCTCAAGGGCTACATGCAGGACAAGCTCAATGCCCGCCTGATGGGCGTGGCGCGCACCGGCAACGGTCGCCGCGAGTCCTATGCGCACCTGCCGATGCCGCGCATGACCAACACCTACATGCTGGCCGGGCAGAGCGAGCCGGAAGAGATCATCGCCAGCGTCGAGCGCGGCATCTACTGCGCCAACCTAGGTGGCGGCCAGGTGGACATCACCAGTGGCAAGTTCGTCTTCGCCACCAGCGAGGCTTACCTGATCGAGAACGGCAAGATCACCCGCCCGGTGAAGGGCGCGACCCTGATCGGCAACGGTCCGGAAGTGATGAGCCGGGTGTCCATGGTCGGCAATGACCTGGCGCTGGACAGCGGCGTGGGCACCTGCGGTAAGGACGGCCAGTCCGTGCCGGTCGGTGTCGGTCAGCCGACCCTGAAGATCGACGCCATCACCGTCGGCGGCACGGGCGCCTGAGGCCGTTGCGGGCAGGGCTGGAGACGAAGGACGCGGCCGCTCAGCGCAGGCCGCGTTTGAGTTCGTCCAGCTCGCGGATGTACTTGAAGATCTTCCGCGCCGCCGCCGGAGGCTTGTTGTGAGCGGCCTCATGCTGGGCGTGGCGGATCAGCTGCAGCAGGTGCTGCCGGTCGCTTTCCGGGTATTCGCCGAAGAACGCGGCGAGTGCGTCGTCGCCACCGCTGATGAGGCGGTCGCGCCAGCGCTCCAGGGCGTGGAAGCGTTCGTTGTACTGGCGGGTGGAGCTGTCTACCTGTTCCAGCAGGGCAACGATGGCGTCGATGTCCTGATCGCGCATCAGTTTGCCGATGAACTGCCGGTGGCGCTTCTTGGCGGCGTTGGCCTTGTGCTTGGGTGCTTCGTCCAGTGCGCGGCGCAGCGGATCGGTCAGCGGCATGCGGTCCAGCAGGTCCGGCTTGAGCGTCGTCAGGCGCTCGCCGAGGTCCTGCAGGGCGTGCAGCTCGCGTTTGACTTGCGACTTGCTCTTCTCTTCGAAGAGGGAGTCGTCATCGTGAATTTCAGCCATGGCGGGGGTCTCGTTGAAAACGCCGCCATGATAACGAGTCGAGGGCCGCTTGTCCGGCCCGAGCAGGTCGCCGAAGCCCAAGAGAGCGTAGCGGCCGGTACATGAACAGGAGAGGCACGTAATGAGCGAACACAACCCGGCGGTCAGCCCGGACGTCCTTCCCGAACTGCGCGAGCAGGTCGAGCGGATCATCGCCGAGGCTTCCCGGCAGGGCGCCAGCGCCTGCGAGGTGGCGGTTTCGGTGGAGCAGGGATTGTCCACTTCGGTACGCCAGGGCGAGGTGGAGACCGTCGAGTTCAACCGCGACCAGGGATTCGGTATCACCCTGTACGTCGGCCAGCGCAAAGGTTCGGCCAGCACCTCGGCCACCGGCGCTGACGCCATTCGCGAAACCGTGGCGGCGGCGCTGGCCATCGCCAAGCACGCTTCCGAGGACGATTGCGCCGGGCTCGCCGATCCGGCGCTGATGGCCCGGAATCTGCCGGACCTGGACCTGTACCACGCCTGGTCGATCACCCCGGATCAGGCGGTGGAGCGCGCGCTGGCCTGCGAAGCGGCGGCCTTCGCCGCGGATGCGCGGGTGACCAAGGCCGATGGCACCACGGTGAACACTCACCAGGGCTGCCGCGTTTACGGCAACAGCCACGGCTTCGTCGGCGGCTACGCCAGCACCCGGCACAGCCTGAGCTGCGTGATGATCGCCGAAGGCCAGGGGCAGATGCAGCGGGACTACTGGTATGACGTCAACCGCCGTGGTGATCTGCTGGCGAGTTCCGAGTCGATCGGTCGTCGTGCTGCGGAGCGTGCCGCCAGTCGCCTGGGCGCGCGGCCGGTGGCTACCGCCGAGGTTCCGGTGCTGTTCGCGCCGGAGGTCGCGGTGGGGCTGTTCGGTCACTTCCTGTCGGCGATTTCCGGCGGCAGCCTGTACCGCAAGTCGTCGTTCCTCGAAGGCACCCTGGGGCAGCGTCTGTTCCCCGAGTGGCTGACCCTTGATGAGCGCCCGCTGCTGGCCGGAGCGCTGGGCAGTGCATCATTCGATAACGATGGTCTGGCCACTTATGCCAAACCCTTCGTCGAAGGTGGCGATCTGGTTTCCTACATCCTCGGCACCTATTCCGGCCGCAAGCTGGGAATGCCCAGCACTGCGAACGCCGGCGGTGTGCACAACCTGTTCGTCAGCCATGGTGACGAGGACCAGGCGGCGCTGATCCGTCGCATGGGCCGCGGCCTGTTGGTGACGGAGCTGATGGGGCAGGGCGTGAACCTGGTGACCGGCGACTATTCCCGTGGTGCGGGCGGTTATTGGGTGGAGAATGGCGAAATCCAGTTCCCGGTGCAGGAAGTCACCATTGCGGCGAACCTGCGCGATCTGTTCCGCAATATCGTGGCCATTGGCAATGACGTGGAGTTCCGCGGCAACCTGCACACCGGCTCGGTGCTGGTTGAGCGCATGACCGTCGCCGGCAACTGATATTGCTGCCCATGAAAAAGCCCGCCATCTGGCGGGCTTTTTCATTCGTGTAGAGCCGCTCCTGGCGCTTACTCGCCTTCGTCGAAGTAGTTGTTGATCAACTCGGCCAGTGCGCCCAACGCCTCATTTTCCTGCTCGCCTTCCGCGGCAATGTGCAGGTTGGTGCCCTTGCCGGCGGCCAGCATCATCACTGCCATGATGCTCTTGCCGTCGACGGTGCTTTCCGGGTTGCGCCCCACGCGAATCTGGCAGGGGTATCGTCCCGCGACGCCGACGAATTTGGCCGCCGCACGGGCGTGCAGACCAAGCTTGTTGATGATGGTGATTTCAAGGGCGGGCATCGCGAGGGGCTGTCCTTTGTTGTGTGTTGCTACTAGCTCAGGTCGCGGTGGCGAATCTGCACGTTGGTGAGGGTTTCCTTGAGGGCCTTGCCAATGCGCTCGGCCAGGTAGGTCGAGCGGTGCTGGCCACCGGTACAGCCGATGGCAATGGTGACATAGGCCCGGTTACTCGCGGCGAAGCGCGGCAGCCATTTGTTCAGGTAGCCGAGGATGTCCTGATACATCTCCTCGACGTCGGGTTGCGCGGCCAGGTACTCCTGAACATCCGCATCAAGCCCGGTGTGCTCGCGCAGTTCGGGTTTCCAGTAGGGGTTGGGCAGGCAGCGCACGTCGAACACCAGGTCGGCGTCCACCGGCATGCCGCGCTTGAAGCCGAAGGATTCGACCAGGAAGGCGGTGCCCAGTTCTGGCTTGTTCAGCAGGCGCAGCTTGAGCACGTCGCGCAGCTGATAGAGGTTCAGATGTGTGGTGTTGAGCTTGAGGTCGGCCAGGTCGGCAATCGGCGCCAACAGATGGGCCTCGTCGGCGATGGCTTCGGCCAGCGAGCGGCTGTCGGTGGTCAGGGGGTGCCGGCGGCGCGTCTCGGAGAAGCGTTTGAGCAGGGTTTCATCATCGGCATCGAGGTACAGCACATCGCACTGGATGTGCTTGTCGCGAGCCTCCTGCAGCAGTTCGGGGAAGCGCTGCAGCTGGCTGGGCAGGTTGCGTGCGTCGATGGAGACGGCTACCTGCGGGTGAAGCAGTTCGGTGTGCAGCAGTGCGCGTTGTGCAAGGTCCGGGAGCAGGCTGGCGGGCAGGTTATCGATGCAGTAGAAACCGTTGTCTTCGAGCACGTTGAGCGCGGTGCTCTTACCCGAGCCGGAACGTCCGCTGATGATGATCAGGCGCATGATCAGTGGCCGTTCTGGAAGTCCACGACGATCCGGTACAGCTCCTCGCCGTTGGCGGCGTGGCGCAGGCGGTCACGGACGTCGGAACGGTCGAGCATAGAAGCGATCTGGCGGAGCAGTTCCAGGTGCTCTTCGGTGGCGGCTTCGGGCACCAGCAGGACGAACACTAGGTCGACCGGCGCGCCGTCGAGGGCATCGAAGTCAACCGGATGGTCCAGGTGCAGGATGGCGCTGATGGGGGACTTGCAGCCAGGAAGGCGGCAATGCGGAATGGCGATGCCATTGCCGAAACCAGTGGAGCCCAGGCGTTCCCGGGCCACCAGATTTTCAAAGATGTCTTGCGCGTCGAAACCTGGCAGCTCGCGAGCTACCAGGTTTGCGATTTGTTCAAGGACGCGTTTTTTGCTGCCGCCCGGCACGTTCACCAGGGAACGGCCGGGGGTCAGGATTTGCTCAAGTCGAATCATAGGGAGGGGTTAACGAACACCAACTCCCTGCTGGCGTTCGAGGTATTTTTCCTTGTGCTTGATCAGTTGGCGGTCGAGCTTGTCAGTGAGCAGGTCGATGGCCGCATACATGTCTTCATGTTCGGCACAGGCCACTACTTCGCCACCTGCGATGTGCAGGGTGGCTTCGATTTTCTGCTTTAGCTTCTCGACCTCCATGATGACCTGAACATTGGTGATCTTGTCGAAGTGGCGCTCCAGTCGTCCGAGTTTTTCGCCGACATAGTCGCGCAGGGCGTCGGTCACATCCAGTTGATGTCCACTGATGTTGACTTGCATACCGCTTTCTCCTTATTGCCCGTGTGTAAGTGGCAGGTTAGGTGGCCTGCCGCCGGAACACTTTGGCGTGGATCAACGTCATACCAGTCGCTTGCGTTCGCTGGAGGGAGCAATCCCTAAGGACTCCCGGTACTTGGCGACGGTGCGACGTGCCACTTGAATGCCCTGTGCCTCCAGTAAACCAGCGATCTTGCTGTCGCTCAATGGCTTTTTCGGACTTTCCGCCGCGACCAGTTTCTTGATGATCGCGCGGATGGCGGTGGACGAGCATTCGCCGCCCTCGGAGGTGCTGACGTGGCTGGAGAAGAAGTACTTCAGCTCGAAGATGCCACGCGGGGTGTGCATGAATTTCTGCGTGGTGACGCGCGAGATGGTCGACTCGTGCATGCCCACGGCTTCGGCGATGTCGTGCAGGACCAGCGGCTTCATCGCTTCCTCGCCGTATTCGAGGAAACCACGCTGGTGCTCGACGATCTGGGTCGCCACCTTCATCAGCGTCTCGTTGCGGCTCTGCAGGCTCTTGATGAACCAGCGCGCTTCCTGCAGCTGGTTGCGCATGAAGGTGTTGTCGGCGCTGGAGTCGGCGCGGCGCACCAGGCCTGCGTACTGCGAATTGACCCGCAGGCGCGGCACCGCTTCCTGGTTCAGTTCCACCAGCCAGCGTTCGTTATGCTTCCGGACGATGACATCCGGCACCACGTACTCGGCCTCGCCGGACTCGATCTGCGAGCCGGGACGCGGGTGCAGCGACTGGATCAGCTCGATGGTTTCGCGCAGCTCGTCTTCCTTGAGCTTCATGCGCCGCATCAGCTGGCTGTAGTCGCGGCTGCCGAGCAGGTCGAGGTGGTCGGAGACCAGCTTCTGGGCTTCGTTCAGCAGGTAGGTGTTGGCCGGCATCTGGCGCAGCTGCAGCAGCAGGCATTCGCGCAGGTTGCGCGCGCCAACGCCGGCGGGCTCCATCTGCTGCACGCGGCGCAGGACGACTTCCACTTCGTCCATCTCCACGCCCAGTTCGGGATCGATGGAGGCGAGGATGTCGTCGAGGGATTCTTCGAGGTAACCGTCGTTGTTGATGCCGTCGATGATGCTCAGGCCGATCAGGCGGTCGGTGTCGGACATCGGGGCCAGGTTGAGCTGCCAGAGCAGGTGGCTCTGCAGGCTTTCACCGGCGGAGGTGCGGGCGGTGAAGTCCCACTCCTCATCGTCGCTGGCGGGCAGGCTGCTGGCGCTGGTCTGGTAGATGTCTTCCCAGGCGGTATCGACCGGCAGCTCGCTGGGAATGCGCTCGGCCCACTGGTCCTCGTCGAGGCTGTCGGCAGTGGGCGTGGTGCTTTCCTGATAGTTGTCCTGGGTGTTGCTGCTGGCGGTGGGGGCGGACTCGGCGCCATCGGCCATGGGGTCGCTGTTGTCGTAGTCCTCGCCGTCTTCCTGGCGCTCCAGCATGGGGTTGGACTCCAGGGCTTCCTGGATTTCCTGCTGCAGGTCCAGCGTGGAGAGCTGGAGCAGTCGGATGGCCTGTTGCAGCTGCGGAGTCATCGTCAGCTGCTGGCCCATCTTGAGGACGAGCGATGGTTTCATGGCTGGAACTAGGCACCTTGTTCGCTGGCGCAGCAAGCGCCATATCCACGACTACGGACGCCGGGGCGCCGCGAGGAAGCAAATTATATGCCTGAGTCTGGACGCTTTGCCTAGGGTCTGTCGACCTTTCGTTACAACCTGATTATCGGGCGATTTCGAGGCGGCCCGACACGCGGCGCCGGATGCAGGTCCGGGCCGTTAGCGGGGGAGGCGAGGCGCCGCCTGGAGGGCGGCCGCTGGGTCAGAGGCGGAACTCGTGACCCAGATAGACTTCCTTCACCAGATCGTTGGCGAGGATGGTCTCGGCGCTGCCTTCGGCGATCAGTTGACCGTCGTTGACGATGTAGGCGGTTTCGCAGATATCCAGCGTCTCGCGGACGTTGTGGTCGGTGATCAGTACACCGATACCCTTGGCCTTGAGGTGATGGATGATCTGCTTGATGTCGCCGACGGAGATCGGGTCGACGCCGGCGAAGGGTTCATCCAGCAGGATGAACTTCGGCGAACTGGCCAGGGCGCGGGCGATTTCCACGCGACGCCGCTCGCCACCGGACAGGCTCATGCCGAGGTTGTCGCGGATGTGGTGGATGTGGAATTCCTCGAGCAGGCCCTCCAGGGCTTCCTGGCGGCCGCTGCGATCCAGGTCGCTGCGGGTTTCGAGGATCGCGCTGATGTTGTCGGCCACCGATAGCTTGCGGAAGATCGAGGCTTCCTGCGGCAGGTAGCCGATACCGGCACGGGCGCGGCCGTGCATGGGCAGGTGGGTCACGTCCTGGTTGTCGATACGGACCACACCCTGGTCGGCACGGACCAGGCCTACGATCATGTAGAAGCAGGTGGTCTTGCCCGCTCCGTTGGGGCCGAGCAGGCCGACGATCTGTCCGCTGTCGATGCTCATGCTGACATCGCGGACCACTTGCCGGCTTTTGTAGCTCTTGGCGAGGTGCTGGGCGGTGAGCGTAGCCATTACTGCGCTTGATCCTGCTTTTTCTTGGGCTGGATGACCATGTCGATACGCGGGCGTGGCGTGGTCACCTGGGCGCCAGTGGCGCGGCCTGCGTTGACGATCTGGCGCTGGGTGTCATAGACGATCTTCTCGCCTTCGAAGGTGTTGCCTTCCTGGATCACCTTGGCCTGGTCGATCAGTACGACGCGGTTCTGGGTGACGAAATACTGGATCGTCAGGCCATAGGCCTTGGTGATCTCTTTCTCCGGCGAAGGCTTCTGCTCGAAGTAGGCGGGCTTGCCCACCGAGGTCACGACCTCGATATCGCCGTTCTTGTTCTGCTTGAGCGTGACAGTGTTGCCGGTCAGCTTCATGCTGCCCTGGGTCACCACCACGTCACCGCGGTAGACGGCAACGCCTTGCTTGTCGTCCAGTTCGGCGCTGTCGGCCTGGACGCGGATGGGCTGTTCCCGGTCGGTGGGAAGGGCCCATGCGGCGGAGCTGCCGATGGCGGCGGCGAGGCTGAGGAGAAGGGGGAGGGTGTTAACGAGCCTCATGCTGACCTCTTACGTTGGACAGCAGGAGCATCCGGCTGTCTTTCAGATACGCTTTCATTCCAACAGCCGTGGTCACACCGTTGGGTTCGGTGATTTTCACGGGCTGGTCAGTCTGCGCATAGTCCTTGTCCGGGAACACCGTCATCCGGCTCGTGTTGAGCAGCAGCGTGCGCTGTTGCGCATCGGTGCGCGCCACGCGCACGTCGTCGATCAACTCGACCTGCTTGCCCTCGGGGCCGACTTCGGCGCGAACGCTCTGGACATGCCACGGCTGCGGTTCCTGTACGCGGTAGAAGTACAGGTCCGGCGTGGTGACCATGGTCACGTCGGTCGCTTTCAGGTGTTCCAATTTGTCTGCGGTCATCTCGTAGGCGAGCGTACCGTCGACGCGGTACTGCACGCTGTGGGCGTTGACCGCGTAGAAATCGATGGCGTCGTTGGTCTGCGACTTGAACTGGCGCTCGTTGAAGTCCAGGCGGACGTTCCAGTAGTAGCCGAGTGCAATCAGCAGGACGGCGATCAGGGCGAGCAACAGCTTCTGGCGGAGTGTCTTGGGCATGTTCAGCTCTAGAGGTACGCGTTCTGGGCAGCTTCGAGATTGCCCTGGGCGCGCAGGATCAGCTCGCAGAACTCGCGGGCCGCACCTTCGCCGCCACGTGCCTGGGTGACACCATCGGCGTGCTGGCGGACGAACGGGTCGGCGCTGGCCACTGCCATGCCCAGGCCGGCGCGGCGAATGGCGGGCAGGTCGGGCAGGTCGTCACCCAGGTAGGCGACTTCCTCATAGCCTAGACCGAGTTCGGCGAGCAGTTCGTCGAGGGCGACCAGCTTGTCTTCACGGCCCTGGAACAGGTGGGTGATGCCCAGGTTCTTGGCTCGGCGCTCGACCACCGGGCTCGAGCGGCCGGTGATGATCGCGGTGCGCACGCCGGAGGCCATGAGCATCTTGATGCCATGGCCGTCCAGGGTATTGAAGGTCTTGAATTCGCCGCCGTCGGGCAGGAAGTAGAGCTTGCCGTCGGTCAGCACGCCGTCGACGTCGAAGACCGCCAGGCGAACGGCCTTGGCGCGCTGCAGCAGGTCGGCGCTCATTCAGATCACTCCCGCGCGGGTCAGGTCGTGGATGTGCAGGACGCCCACCGGACGATCCTCCTCATCGACCACGACGAGGACGCTGATCTTGTGGTCATCCATGATTTTCAAGGCTTCGGCGGCCAGCATGTCGGGACGCGCGGTCTTGCCGTGGACGGTCATGACCTGGTCGATGCTCACCTGGCGCACGTCCAGACCCTTGTCCAGGGTGCGGCGCAGGTCGCCGTCGGTAAAGATGCCGGCCAGCGTGCCCGCATCGTTGAGGACGATGGTCATGCCCAGGCCCTTGCGGGTCATTTCCAGCAGCGCGCCGCTGAGCGAGGTGCCCTGCAGCACCTGGGGCAGCTCCTCGCCGACGTGCATCACGTTCTCGACCTTGAGCAGCAGGCGGCGGCCCAGCGCACCACCGGGGTGCGAGAAGGCGAAGTCCTCGGCGGTAAAGCCGCGGGCTTCCAGCAGGGCGATGGCCAGGGCGTCGCCGAGCACCAGCGACACCGTGGTCGACGAAGTGGGGGCGAGGTTCAGCGGGCAGGCTTCCTGCTCGACGCTGGCGTCCAGGTTGACCACCGCGGCCTTGGCCAGCGGCGACTCGGGGTTCCCGGTCATGCTGATCAGGGTGATGCCCAGGCGTTTGATCAGGGGCAGCAGGGTGACGATTTCAGCGGTCGAGCCGGAGTTGGACAGCGCGATGACCACGTCGTCACGGGTGATCATACCCATGTCGCCATGGCTGGCTTCAGCCGGGTGGACGAAGAATGCCGGTGTGCCGGTGCTGGCCAGGGTGGCGGCGATCTTGTTGCCGACGTGCCCGGACTTGCCCATGCCGACCACTACCACGCGACCGGTGCAGGCCAGCAGCAGCTCGCAGGCCTGGGTGAAGTTCGCGCCGATGCGCGCCAGCAGTGAGTCCACGGCGTCGCGCTCAAGACGGATAGTGCGTTGCGCCGAGTGGATGAAATCGTGTTTCTGGCTCATGTTCGAAAGGCGTGGGGCGAAATGAAGGGCGAGATTATAACGGGAAAGTGCCAAACGCTCATTACACACATTCTTAATGTGAGCGTATTTTGCTGAACATTGCCTTAACGACCCCTGTGCAGGCCTTGGGGCGCGGCTTGCCGGGGTGCTATAGTTCGCGGCCGTTCGGCCTGTCACGCCGGGCCGTGCTCTCGTCGTGGGGGTGGGCTACAGGGACAGTGCCGTGATGCAAGGAGTTCTATGAGCACGAACGACCAATACGCTGTCGAGTTGAAGGGGCTGACCTTCAGGCGCGGCCAGCGTGCGATTTTCGATAACGTGGACATCCGCATCCCGCGCGGCAAGGTCACCGGGATCATGGGGCCCTCGGGTTGCGGCAAGACCACCCTGTTGCGGCTTATTGCCGCCCAGCTGCGCCCGTCGAAGGGCGAAGTGTGGGTCAACGGGCAGAACCTCCCCACGCTGGGGCGCAGCGACCTGTTCGACATGCGCAAGCAGTTCGGCGTGCTGTTCCAGAGCGGTGCGTTGTTCACCGACCTGGATGTCTTCGAGAACGTCGCCTTCCCGCTGCGGGTGCATACCCAGCTTCCTGAAGAGATGATTCGTGACATCGTCCTGATGAAGTTGCAGGCCGTGGGTCTGCGCGGGGCGGTGGAGTTGATGCCGGACGAGCTGTCCGGCGGCATGAAGCGCCGCGTGGCGCTGGCGCGGGCGATCGCGCTGGATCCGCAGATCCTCATGTACGACGAGCCTTTCGTGGGGCAGGACCCGATCGCCATGGGCGTTCTGGTGCGCCTGATCCGCCTGCTCAACGATGCGCTGGGCATCACCAGTATCGTGGTATCCCACGACCTGGCGGAGACCGCCAGCATCGCCGACTACATCTATATTGTCGGCGACGGCCGCGTGCTGGGGCACGGGACGCCGGATCAGTTGCAGCAGCTCGACGATGCGCGCGTGCGCCAGTTCATGAAGGGCATCCCCGACGGTCCCGTGCCGTTCCATTATCCTGCCCGCGATTATCGCGTCGATCTGCTGGGAGAACGCTGATGCGCAAGATTTCACAGCTCGAGCGAATTCGTCTGCTCGGGCGCGCTGGCCTCGATGTCCTGGAGGCGCTCGGCCGTTCGACCCTGTTCCTGGTGCATGCGATCTTCGGTCGTGGCGTTCACAGCGGTGCCTTCCAGTTGCTGGTCAAGCAGCTGTACTCCGTCGGTGTGCTGTCGCTGGCGATCATCGTGGTGTCCGGGCTGTTCATCGGCATGGTGCTTGCCCTGCAGGGCTACAACATCCTGGTGAGCTATGGTTCCGAGCAGGCGGTTGGCCAGATGGTGGCCTTGACCCTGTTGCGTGAACTGGGGCCGGTGGTGACGGGTCTGTTGTTCGCGGGGCGTGCCGGTTCGGCGCTGACCGCCGAAATCGGCAACATGAAGTCCACTGAACAGCTGTCGAGCCTGGAGATGATTGGCGTCGATCCGCTCAAGTACATCATTGCGCCGCGCCTGTGGGCCGGTTTCATCTCCATGCCTCTGCTGGCGACTATCTTCAGTGTCGTCGGCATCTGGGGTGGGGCGATGGTCGCGGTGGACTGGCTGGGCGTATACGAAGGTTCCTACTGGTCGAACATGCAGAACAGCGTGCTGTTCACCAAGGACGTCCTCAATGGTGTGATCAAGAGCGTGGTGTTCGCCTTCGTGGTGACATGGATCGCCGTCTTCCAGGGCTATGACTGCGAGCCCACCTCGGAAGGTATCAGTCGCGCAACGACGCGCACCGTAGTCTATGCCTCCCTGGCCGTGCTGGGGTTGGACTTCATCCTGACCGCTTTGATGTTTGGAGACTTCTGATGCAAACCCGCACCCTGGAAATCGGTGTAGGCCTGTTCATTCTGGCCGGTCTGCTGGCCCTGCTGCTGTTGGCCCTGCGGGTCAGCGGTCTGACCATCGGCAACACGGGCGACACCTACAGGCTGTATGCCTATTTCGACAATATTTCCGGCGTTACCGTGCGTGGCAAGGTGACCATGGCTGGCGTGACCATCGGCAAGGTCACCGCGATCGACCTGGATCACGACACCTACCGCGGTCGCGTGACCATGGAAATCAACCGCCAGGTGAACAACCTGCCGGACGATTCCACCGCATCCATCCTCACCGCAGGTCTCCTGGGTGAGAAGTACATCGGTATCAGCGTCGGCGGCGACGAGGAGTTGCTCAAGGACGGCGATACCATCAAGGACACCCAGTCCGCCCTGGTGCTCGAAGACCTGATCGGCAAATTCCTGCTGAATTCGGTCAACAAAGACGACTCGAAGAAATGAGGATTGATTCCATGTTGAAAACCTTGCGTCGTGGCCTTCTGGTCGTGCTCGCCATGCTGCCGCTGTTCGCTCAGGCCGAGCAGACCGCACAGCAAGTGGTACAGCAGACCGTCGACAGCCTGCTGACTGACCTGAAAACCAACAAGGCCAACTACAAGGCCAATCCCCAGGCGTTCTACGACACCCTGAACCGCATTCTCGGCCCGGTGGTGGATTCCGAGGGCATCGCCAAGGGCGTGATGACCGTCAAGTATTCGCGCGGCGCCACTCCGGAGCAGATCAAACGCTTCGAGGAAGCCTTCAAGAGCAGCCTGTTCCAGTTCTACGGCAATGCCCTGCTGGAGTACGACAACCAGACCATTCGCGTGCTGAACACCGGCAAGCAGGACCAGGACCGCGCGTCGGTGAACATGGAAGTGGTCGGTACCAATGGTGCCGTCTATCCGGTGCAGTACACCATGGTCAACCAGGGCGGCAACTGGCGTCTGCGTAACGTGATCATCAACGGCATCAACATCGGCAAGCTGTTCCGCGACCAGTTCGCCGACTCCATGCAGAAGAACCGCAATGACCTGGAGAAGACCATCGCTGGCTGGGGCCAGGTGGTTGCCAATGCCCAGGAAGCGGCCAAGGGCCAGAAGCCGGAAGGCGGCGCCCAATGAGCCAAGGCAGCATCACGCAGCGCGCCGATGGCGAGCTCGCGCTGGCCGGTGTGCTGGATTACAGCACCGGGCCTGCGCTGCGCGAGCAGGGCGGTTGCCTGATCGCCGCGAGCAAGGCCGGCGCCCTGCGCCTGGACTGCTCGGCAGTGGAGCGTTCCAGCAGCGTCGGTTTGTCGCTGCTGCTGTCCTTCACCCGTGATGCGCGCAAGGCCGGCAAGACGCTGCAGATCGTCGGAATGCCCAACGACATGCAGGAAATCGCCAAGGTTGGCGGTCTCCTGGAGATCCTGCCGCTGCAGCACTGACGTACGAAGCAAAGCCCTCCGTCCGCGACTTCCCCTGGCGGGGTTCGCAGGCGGGGGGCTTTTTTGTATCATGGCCGACCCGCGCGCGTAGGGCGCCGAACGAGGTTGAGCATGCAGGCCGTAGAAGTCAAAAACTTCCTGGAATCGAAACTGTCAGGTACCCAGGTTGAAGTGGAAGGTGAAGGCTGCAACTTCCAGTTGAACCTGATCAGTGACGAACTGGCCGGCCTGAGCCCGGTAAAACGTCAGCAGCAGATCTATGCCCACCTGAACGAGTGGATCGCCTCCGGCGCCATCCATGCCGTCACCATGAAATTCTTCAGCCGCGCCGCCTGGGCCGAGCGTTCCTGAGCCCACGGGGAAACATTGCAATGGATAAACTGATCATTACCGGCGGCACTCGTCTCGATGGCGAGATCCGCATCTCCGGCGCCAAGAACTCCGCGCTGCCGATCCTCGCCGCGACCCTGCTGGCGGACACCCCGGTGACCGTCTGCAACCTGCCGCACCTGCACGACATCACCACCATGATCGAGCTGTTCGGCCGCATGGGCGTGCAGCCGATCATCGACGAGAAGCTCAACGTCGAAGTCGACGCCAGCACCATCAAGACCCTGGTGGCGCCCTACGAGCTGGTGAAGACCATGCGTGCGTCGATCCTGGTGCTCGGTCCGATGGTCGCCCGCTTCGGCGAGGCCGAAGTCGCGCTGCCCGGCGGTTGCGCTATTGGTTCGCGTCCGGTGGACCTGCACATCCGCGGTCTGGAAGCCATGGGTGCACAGATCACCGTCGAAGGCGGCTACATCAAGGCCAAGGCTCCGGCCGGCGGTCTGCGTGGCGCGCACTTCTTCTTCGATACCGTCAGCGTGACCGGTACCGAGAACATCATGATGGCCGCTGCGCTGGCCAATGGCCGTTCCGTGCTGGAAAACGCAGCCCGCGAGCCCGAGGTCGTCGACCTGGCCAACTGCATCAACGCCATGGGCGGTGACGTGCAGGGCGCCGGCACCGACACCATCGTGATCAACGGCGTGAAGCGCCTGGGCGGCGCCAAGTACAGCGTCATGCCCGACCGTATCGAGACCGGCACCTACCTGGTTGCCGCCGCCGCCACCGGTGGTCGCGTCAAGCTGAAAGACACCGATCCGACCATCCTCGAGGCCGTGTTGGCCAAGCTGGTTGAAGCCGGCGCGCACATCAACACCGGCAGCAACTGGATCGAGCTGGACATGAAGGGCAACCGGCCGAAGGCGGTAAACATCCGCACCGCGCCGTACCCGGCATTCCCGACCGACATGCAGGCCCAGTTCATTTCCCTGAACGCCATCGCCGAGGGCACCGGTGCGGTCATCGAGACCGTGTTCGAGAACCGCTTCATGCACGTCTATGAAATGAACCGCATGGGCGCGCAGATCCTGGTCGAAGGCAACACCGCCATCGTCACCGGCGTTCCGCAGCTCAAGGGCGCACCGGTCATGGCGACCGACCTGCGCGCGTCCGCCAGCCTGGTGATCGCTGCGCTTGTGGCCGAAGGCGACACCATGATCGACCGCATCTACCACATCGACCGTGGTTACGAGTGCATCGAAGAGAAACTGCAACTGCTCGGGGCGAAGATTCGCCGCGTGCCGGGCTAGGGCTGAGCCAGACCATGCTGACGATTGCCCTGTCCAAGGGCCGCATCCTCGACGACACCCTGCCGCTGCTCGCAGCGGCAGGCATCGTGCCGACCGAGAATCCGGACAAGAGCCGCAAGCTGATCATCCCCACCACCCTCGATGACGTGCGCCTGCTGATCGTGCGCGCCACCGACGTGCCGACCTATGTCGAGCACGGCGCCGCCGACCTCGGCGTCGCGGGCAAGGACGTGCTCATGGAGTACGGTGGCCAGGGCCTGTACGAGCCGCTGGACCTGAAGATCGCCAACTGCAAGCTGATGACCGCCGGCGCGGTCGGTGCGCTGGAGCCCAAGGGGCGTCTGCGCGTGGCCACCAAGTTCGTCAATGTCGCCAAGCGCTACTACGCCGAACAGGGCCGCCAGGTCGATGTGATCAAGCTGTATGGCTCCATGGAGCTGGCACCGCTGGTCGGCCTTGCCGACAAGATCATCGACGTGGTCGACACCGGTAATACCCTGCGTGCGAACGGCCTGGAGCCCCAGGAACTGATCGCGCACATCAGCTCGCGCCTGGTGGTGAACAAGGCCTCGATGAAGATGCAGCATGCTCGCATCCAGGCGCTGATCGACACCCTGCGTGAAGCGGTGGAGTCTCGACACCGGGCGTAATTCCTAGCGCGGCCGTCTGGCTGCGTCCGCCTATCCGTGTCATAGCCAAATTTTCTCGGGTGCCCGCACGGTAGGCTTGATAGTCTTGCGGCGCCCGAGATCATGCCAATTAAAGAGGCCAGCTATGACCGCACCCTTCGCTATCCGTCGACTCAACGCCGCCGATCCGGACTTCGCGCGTCATCTGGACCATCTGCTCTCCTGGGAAAGCGTGTCCGACGATGCGGTGAACCAGCGCGTGCTGGACATCATCGCCGACGTGCGCAACCGTGGCGACGCCGCCGTGGTGGAGTTCACCCAGCGTTTCGACGGCGTCGACGCCAAGTCCATGGCCGACCTGATCCTGCCGCGTGAGCGTCTGGAACTGGCCCTGACCCGCATCACCCCGGCTCAGCGTGAAGCGCTGGAAGTTGCCGCTGAGCGCGTGCGCAGCTACCACGAGAAGCAGAAGCAGGACTCCTGGCGTTACACCGAGGCCGACGGCACCGTGCTTGGCCAGCAGGTCACCCCGCTGGACCGTGCCGGCCTGTACGTACCGGGTGGCAAGGCGTCCTACCCGTCTTCCGTGCTGATGAACGCCATTCCGGCCAAGGTCGCCGGCGTCGCCGAAGTGGTGATGGTGGTTCCGACCCCGCGCGGCGAGATCAATGAAATTGTCCTGGCAGCCGCTTGCATCGCCGGTGTCGACCGCGTCTTCACCATTGGCGGCGCCCAGGCCGTGGCCGCGCTGGCCTACGGCACCGAGAGTGTGCCGCAGGTAGACAAGATCGTCGGTCCGGGCAACATCTACGTCGCCACTGCCAAGCGCCATGTGTTCGGCCAGGTCGGCATCGACATGATCGCCGGTCCGTCCGAGATCCTCGTGGTCTGCGACGGCGGCACCGATCCGGACTGGATCGCCATGGACCTGTTCTCCCAGGCAGAGCACGACGAAGATGCCCAGGCCATCCTGGTCAGCCCGGACGCCGAGTTCCTTGACAAGGTTGCGGCGAGCATCGAGAAGCTGCTGCCGACCATGGAGCGTGCCGAGATCATCCGCACTTCGCTGACCAACCGTGGCGCGCTGATCCTGGTCGCCGACCAGGACCGTGCTTGTGAGGTCGCCAACCGCATCGCCCCGGAACACCTGGAGCTGTCGGTGGCCGATCCGGAAAGCTGGCTGCCGAAGATCCGCCATGCCGGCGCCATCTTCATGGGCCGCTACACCGCCGAGGCGCTGGGCGACTACTGCGCCGGCCCGAACCACGTGCTGCCGACTTCCGGCACCGCGCGTTTCTCCTCGCCGCTGGGCGTGTATGACTTCCAGAAGCGTTCCTCGATCATCTTCTGCTCCGCGCCGGGGGCTTCCGAGCTGGGCAAGACCGCATCGATCCTGGCTCGTGGCGAGTCCCTGACCGCCCACGCGCGCAGCGCCGAATTCCGCATTCTGGACAAGGGGGAGTAACCGATGAGCAAATTCTGGAGTCCCTTCGTCAAGGAGCTGGTGCCCTACGTTCCGGGTGAGCAGCCGAAGCTGGCCAAGCTGGTCAAGCTGAACACCAACGAGAACCCCTACGGCCCGTCGCCGAAGGTGGTCGCCGCGATCCAGGCCGAGCTGAACGACACGCTGCGCCTGTATCCGGACCCCAACGCCGATCGCCTGAAGCAGACCATTGCCGAGTACCACGGCGTAAAGGCTTCCCAGGTGTTCGTCGGCAACGGTTCGGACGAGGTCCTGGCCCACGCCTTCCACGCGCTGTTCCAGCACGGCAAGCCGCTGCTGTTCCCCGACGTGACCTACAGCTTCTACCCGGTCTACTGCGGCCTCTACGGTATCGACTTCGAAGCGCTGCCGCTGGATGAGCAGTTCCAGATCCGAGTCGAGGATTACGCGCGTCCCAACGGGGGCATCATCTTCCCCAACCCCAACGCCCCCACCGGTTGCCTGCTGCCGCTGGAGGCCATCGAGCGTCTGCTGCAAGCCAGCCCCGACAGCGTGTTGCTGGTGGACGAGGCCTACGTCGACTTCGGCGGTGAGAGCGCGATTTCCCTGGTCAATCGCTACCCGAACCTGCTGGTTGCACAGACCCTGTCCAAATCGCGCTCCCTGGCCGGCCTGCGGGTCGGCTTCGCGGTCGGTCACGAAGACCTGGTCGAGGCGCTGGAACGGGTGAAGAACAGCTTCAACTCCTACCCGCTGGACCGCCTGGCGCTGGCCGGCGCGGTGGCGTCGTTCGAGGACCAGGCCTACTTCGAGCAGACCTGCAACGCAGTTATCCACAGCCGCGAGAAGCTGGTCGCAGAGCTCAATACCCTGGGCTTCGAGGTGCTGCCGTCGGCGGCGAACTTCATCTTCGCCCGCCACCAGCAGCGTGATGGCGCCGAACTGGCCGCGGCCCTGCGCGAGGAGGGCGTGATCGTGCGTCACTTCAAGCAGCAGCGGATCAACCAGTTCCTGCGCATCAGCATCGGCACCGAGGAGCAGAACCAGGCGCTAGTGGATGCCTTGCGCTTGAAGCTGTAATCCAGGCTGCAAAAGAAAACGGCGCCCTTGGGCGCCGTTTTTCTTTGAAGCAGCGGGCTGGATCAGCCGCCGTTTGGAGTCGGCGGCGGACGCAGGCCGACTTCGGCGTTCAGCGTTACCGGCTTGCCATTGCGCAGTACCTGGATCTGGATCTTCTCGCCCGGCTTGGTGCGCGCCACCTGGTTCATCGAACGGCGGCCATCGCTGGCGGCCTCGCCATCGATGTTCAGGATGATGTCGCCCGGCAGCAGGCCGGCCTTGGCGGCGGGGCCGTCGCGGTAGACGCCGGCGACGACGATACCAGCCTTGCCCTTGAGGTCGAAGGATTCCGCCAGTTCCGGGGTCAACGGCTGTACTTCCACGCCGAGCCAGCCGCGAATCACCTGGCCGTGCTCGATGATCGACTGCATGACTTCCAGGGCCAGTTTGGTCGGGATGGCGAAGCCGATGCCCTGGGATCCGCCGGACTTGGAGAAGATTGCGGTGTTGATGCCGATCAGGTTGCCGTTGGCGTCCACCAGCGCGCCGCCGGAGTTGCCCGGGTTGATCGCCGCGTCGGTCTGGATGAAGTCTTCGTAGGTGTTCAGGCCCAGCTGGTTGCGGCCGGTGGCGCTGATGATGCCCATGGTGACGGTCTGGCCGACGCCGAAGGGGTTGCCGATGGCCAGGCAGACGTCGCCGGTGTGGATGCCGTCGGAGCGGCCGAGCATGATCGAGGGCAGGTCCTTGAGGTCGATCTTCAGCACCGCGAGGTCGGTCTCGGGGTCGCTGCCGACCAGGTGGGCAATGGTTTCGCGGCCGTCGCGCAGCGCCACGATGATCTGGTCGGCGCCGGCGGTCACATGGTTGTTGGTCAGCAGGTAGCCTTCCGGGCTCATGATCACCGCCGAGCCCAGGCTCGACTCCATGCGCTTCTGCTGTGGCAGGTTATCGCCGAAGAAACGGCGGAACAGCGGGTCGTCGAGCATCGAGTTGCTCGGCTTGCTGACCATCTTGGTGGTGTACAGGTTGGCCACGGCGGGCGAAGAGCGGGTCACGGCGTCGGCGTAGCTGACCGGGCCCTGCTGGAGACGGCTGAGCAGAGGCGCTTGCTGCAGATGCACTTCCTGTTGCGGTAGGCCGACCCACTGGGGGTTATGCTGGATGATCAGTAGCGCCAACAGGACGCCAACCAGCACGGGCCAGCCGAGGAAACGCAGGGCCTTCAGCATCGAAGAAAATCCTTGGGGTTGCTTGGCCGGGGGATGGCCGATAGGGTGGCGGCCATTATACGGGCGGCGCGCCAAGAAAATAGACGCCTGTAGCCGTGTTTGGAGGAATTTCTATGGCTATCGCACTGAGCACTCTGGTCGAGGAAGCCGACCGCTACCTGGACGCCGCGAAGGTCCAGGATTACTGCCCCAACGGCCTGCAGGTCGAGGGCCGCCCGCAGGTGCGCCGCATCGTTTCCGGTGTGACCGCCAGCCAGGCGCTGCTGGATGCAGCCGTGGAGGCCGACGCCGATGTGGTGCTGGTGCACCACGGCTATTTCTGGAAGGGCGAGAATCCCTGTGTGGTCGGTATGAAGCAGCGGCGTCTGAAGACCCTGCTGAATCGCGACATCAGTCTGCTGGCCTATCACTTGCCGCTGGACCTGCACCCCGAGGTGGGCAACAACGTGCAGCTCGGCCGCCAGCTCGGCTTCGAGATCGAAGGGCCGTTGGAGCCGGGCAATCCGCGCTCCATCGTACTGGTCGGTTCGCTGCCCGAACCCATGCTGCCCAGCGATCTGGCGATCCATGTGCGTGACGTGCTGGGCCGTGAGCCGTTGCTGGTGGAAGGCGAGCAGCCGATCCGCCGCATCGCCTGGTGCACCGGCGGTGCCCAGGGCTATATCGACCAGGCCATTGCCGCCGGCGTCGATGCCTATCTGACCGGAGAGGTCTCCGAGCAGACCGTACACAGCGCGCGGGAAAACGGCATCAGCTTCATCGCTGCCGGCCACCACGCTACCGAGCGCTACGGGGTGCAGGCGCTGGGGGATTACCTGGCCAAGCGCTTCGCCGTCGAACATCTGTTCATCGATTGCCCGAATCCCGCCTGAGGCCGGCAGCAGCCAGCCTCGGCTGGAGCACTCAAGGGGTCGTGGCGTAGCGTTGGCGCGCCTGGCCCACAGCCTTGCCCAGCTCCCACACCGCCATGGCGTAATGCGTGCTGTGGTTGTAGCGGGTGATCACGTAGAAGTTCGGCAGGCCATACCAGTACTGGTAGTTACGCCCCATGTCCAGGCGCAACAGGCTGGCCTGCTGGTGGCCGCTGAGCGAGCCTTGCGGGCGCAGACCGACGGCGGACAGAGTGGCGACCGGGTACATGGTCTGGAAGCCATTCTCCAGCGACGGCGCCTGGCCGCTGGCGGGCACCGCCACCAGGTCGCCGCTGATCCAGCCGTGCTGCTTGAAGTAGTTGGCCACGCTCCCAATGGCATCGCGCGGGTTCCACAGGTCGATGTGGCCGTCGCCGTCGAAGTCCACCGCGTACTGGGTGAAGGACGAGGGCATGAACTGTCCGTAGCCCATGGCGCCGGCATAGGAGCCGCGCAATGCCAGCGGGTCATCGCCTTCCTTGCGCGCCTGCAGGAGGAACTGCTCCAGCTCGCCGCTGAAGAACTCGGCGCGGCGCGGGTAGGAGAAGGACAGGGTGGCCAGCGCGTCGATGATCCGCGTCTTGCCCATCACGCGGCCCCAGCGGGTTTCCACGCCAATGATGCCGACGATAATTTCCGGCGGTACGCCATAAGTACGGTAGGCGCGCATCAGGTCGCCTTCGTACTGGTTCCAGAACTGCACGCCGTTCTGCACGTTGTCCGGGGTAATGAACTTCTTGCGGTAGCGCAGCCAGGCACCGTTCGGTCCGCTGGGCGGCGTGTAGGTCGGCGCCTGGCGGTCCATCAGGCGGATTACCCAGTCCAGTTCCTGTGTCTGGGCAAACAGGTCATGCAGGTTCTGCCGGTTGAAGCCATGCTTGCTCACCATCATGTCGATGAAGCGATTGGCATTGGCATTGTTGGCGTAATCGCCGCGCAGCGGGGTGATCGGCTGTACCGAGCCGAACGCCGGGTGGGCGCTGGGGCTGATCAGGGTAGGGGCCTGCGGCTTGGTAGCCGACTGGGGAGCGGATGTGGGTTTGCTGCTGCACGCTGAAATCAGGACAAGCAAAGGCAGAGCGAGAGCGATGCGGCGCATGGGAAATCTTCTGGGACAGGAAAAGTGCTCGCTATGCTAGCGCAGAGCGCTTCCCAGGCAAGCGCAAGTCGCCAGGTACAGGCTCTCAATCTGTTGCAGGAAGCGTTTTCCGGATGATCGGCAGGGGCCTGTGCCGGGATTCGATCGTGAGGTGAACCGTTGCTTCGGTCGAGTCCCGAATCGCTGTGCCAGCGTAGTCTTTCTGTGCTTGCCGGAGCGGGGCTGGGGCACCTTGCCGGCCGGCAATCCCGCGGGCTCCAGCAGTGAGCGCGGACGGCTATATGTGTATATTTTTTCGGTATAACAGGCGCGCGGGTTAGAGCCCTGCGCTGTGTTAGAGTGCGCCCTCGTCTACGGCCCGAAGGCCGTCCATAAGCAATTCCGTGAGTAGCCATGGTCGACAAACTGACGCATCTGAAACAGCTGGAAGCGGAGAGCATCCACATCATCCGCGAGGTCGCCGCCGAGTTCGATAACCCGGTGATGCTGTACTCGATCGGCAAGGACAGCGCGGTAATGCTGCATCTCGCGCGCAAGGCCTTCTTTCCTGGCAAGCTGCCGTTCCCGGTGATGCACGTCGACACTCGCTGGAAGTTCCAGGAGATGTACCGTTTCCGCGAGAAGATGGTCAGCGAATACGGCCTGGACCTGATCACCCACATCAACCCCGATGGGGTGGCTCAGGACATCAATCCGTTCACCCACGGCAGCGCCAAGCACACCGACATCATGAAGACCGAAGGCCTCAAGCAGGCCCTCGACAAGTACGGCTTCGACGCCGCCTTCGGTGGTGCCCGCCGCGACGAGGAGAAGTCCCGCGCCAAGGAGCGCGTCTACTCCTTCCGCGACAGCAAGCACCGCTGGGACCCGAAGAACCAGCGTCCCGAGTTGTGGAACGTCTACAACGGCAAGGTGAAGAAGGGCGAGTCGATCCGCGTCTTCCCGCTGTCCAACTGGACCGAGCTGGACATCTGGCAATACATCTACCTGGAACAGATCCCGATCGTGCCGCTGTACTTCGCCGAAGAGCGCGAAGTCATCGAGATGAACGGCGCGCTGATCATGATCGACGACGAGCGCATCCTCGAGCACCTCACGCCCGAGCAGAAGGCAAGCATCCAGAAGAAGATGGTGCGTTTCCGCACCCTGGGCTGCTACCCGCTGACCGGCGCGGTGGAGTCCACCGCCACCACGCTGCCGGAAATCATCCAGGAAATGCTGCTGACGCGAACTTCCGAACGCCAGGGCCGGGTCATCGACCATGACCAGGCCGGTTCGATGGAAGAAAAGAAACGTCAGGGCTACTTCTAAGGTTCTCGCACCATGTCGCATCAATCCGATCTGATCAGCGAGGACATCCTCGCCTACCTGGCCCAGCACGAGCGCAAGGAACTGCTGCGCTTCCTCACCTGCGGTAACGTCGACGACGGCAAGAGCACCCTGATCGGGCGCCTGCTGCATGACTCCAAGATGATCTACGAGGACCACCTCGAGGCCATCACCCGCGACTCGAAGAAAGTCGGTACCACCGGCGATGACGTCGACCTGGCGTTGCTGGTGGACGGTCTGCAGGCCGAGCGCGAGCAGGGCATCACCATTGACGTGGCGTATCGCTACTTCAGCACCGCCAAGCGCAAGTTCATCATCGCCGACACCCCCGGCCATGAGCAGTACACCCGCAACATGGCCACCGGCGCGTCCACCTGCGACCTGGCCATCATCCTGATCGACGCCCGCTACGGCGTGCAGACACAAACCCGTCGGCACAGCTTCATCGCCTCGCTGCTGGGCATCAAGCACATCGTCGTCGCCGTCAACAAGATGGACCTGAAAGGCTTCGACCAGGGCGTATTCGAGCAGATCAAGGCCGACTACCTGCAGTTTGCCGACAAGATCAACCTCAAGACCAATTCCCTGCACTTCGTGCCGATGTCGGCGCTGAAGGGCGACAACGTGGTCAACAAGTCCGAGCGCTCGCCGTGGTACACCGGCCAGTCGCTGATGGAGATCCTCGAGTCCGTCGAGATCGCCGGTGACCGCAACCTCGACGACATGCGCTTCCCGGTGCAATACGTCAACCGTCCGAACCTGAACTTCCGTGGCTTCGCCGGCACCCTCGCCAGTGGCATCGTGCGCAAGGGGGACGAAGTCGTGGCCCTGCCGTCGGGCAAGGGCAGCAAGGTCAAATCCATCGTCACCTTCGAGGGCGAGCTGGAGCAGGCGGGTCCCGGCCAAGCCATTACCCTGACCCTGGAAGACGAGATCGACGTCTCCCGCGGCGACATGCTGGTGCATGCCGACAACCGTCCGCTGGTGACCGACGGCTTCGACGCCATGCTGGTGTGGATGGCCGAAGAGCCGATGCTGCCGGGCAAGAAATACGACATCAAGCGCGCTACCAGCTACGTGCCGGGCTCCATCCCGAGTATCAGCCACAAGGTGGACGTGAATACCCTGGAAGAGACCGCCGGCAGCGAACTCAAACTCAACGAGATCGCCCGCGTGAAGGTCAGTCTGGATGCGCCGATCGCGCTGGACGGCTACGGCCAGAACCGCACCACCGGTGCCTTCATCGTCATCGACCGCCTGACCAACGGCACCGTTGGCGCCGGCATGATCATCGCCGCCCCGCAGGCTGGTCACGGCACCACCACGCATCATGGCGCCAATGCCCATGTCGCCCGTGAAGAGCGCGCTGCACGCTTCGGCCAGCAGCCGGCCACCGTGCTGTTCAGCGGCCTTTCCGGCGCCGGCAAGAGCACCCTGGCCTACGCCGTCGAGCGCAAACTGTTCGACATGGGCCGTGCGGTCTATGTGCTGGACGGCCAGAACCTGCGCCACGACCTGAACAAGGGCCTGCCGCAGGATCGCGCCGGTCGCAACGAAAACTGGCTGCGCACAGCCCATGTGGCCAAGCAGTTCAACGAAGCCGGTCTCATCAGCCTGTGCGCCTTCGTTGCCCCGAGTGCTGAAGGGCGTGAACAGGCCAAGTCGCTGATCGGTGCCGAGCGTTTCATTACCGTCTACGTCCAGGCTTCTCCGCAGATCTGCCGCGAGCGTGATCCGCAGGGCTTGTACGCCGCCGGCCAGGACAACATCCCGGGTGAGTCCTTCCCCTACGACGTGCCGCTGGATGCCGATCTGGTGATCGACACCCAGACTCAGTCGGTGGAAGAGGGCGTCAAGGCGGTCCTCGACCTGCTCCGCCAGCGCGGCGCGATCTGATCACCCAGCGCTGATGAAAAAGCCCCGCATTTGCGGGGCTTTTTCTTTTCTGGTTCCCGACCACCCTGACATCCGACGCGGAAGTGCCCGCTTTCGTAGGAGAGACAGGAGCGGCTCGGTGCTCCATGAAAAAGCCCCGCGAGTGCGGGGCTTTTTCTACGTAACGGAGACTCAGTATTTGCCTTTCAGCCCATACGTCTCATCCAGCGTACCCGGCCCTTCGCTGGGCTTGGGCGCATAGTCGCGCGGCGCTTCGTTGTTTGCCGGCGGAGTCAGGCGCTCGCGGCGCTCGGGGTATTCGTCGGCGTGCAGGGCAGCCAGCAGGCGCTGTTTGGTCTGCTCGTCCAGGGCCAGGCGCTCGGCGCCCTCGGACAGGTGATCCTGAACGTCCTGATAGCTCTGGGTGAGCTTCTTCATCAGGCTGGCGGAGGTGTTGAAGTGGGTCACCACTTCGCGCTGGTAACTATCGAAGCGATCCTGCATGTCATCCACCTGGCGCTGCAGCTTGTTCGGCGCGGCGTTGGGGAGCAGGCGGGCGATCAGGAAGCCGATAGCGCCCCCGACGATCAGAGCGAGTAGCGGCAGCAACCAGGTGGTGAGGGACTGTTCCACGCGAATCCTTCCTCTATAGACGGCTTTGCTTTACGTTAGCGGCTTGCACCTGTGCTTGTATACCGTGGCGATAGCTTCGCCGCCTGCGCAGGTATTGTGCTAGACGAGACGACCCGCCACGGGGTCACGGAGCTGTTGTTTGACCACCCGCGAAATCTCCCTGTTCCTCGACGGCCCAGACGGCCAGCTGGAAGCCCTGCACCTCGCCACACCCGACGCCAAGGGCGTCGCACTGATCTGCCATCCGCATCCGCTGTTCGCCGGCACCATGCAGAACAAGGTGGTCGCCACCCTGCAGCGCGCCGCACGGGATGCAGGATACGCCACCTTGCGTTTCAATTTTCGTGGTGTGGGGCAGAGCGGCGGCGCTTATGCCGAGGGGCGCGGCGAGATCGATGATGCGCTGGCTGCCGCGCGCTGGCTGGTCGAGCAACACCCGGGCCTGCCGCTGACGCTGATGGGCTTCTCCTTCGGCTCCTGCGTGGCCGGCAACGCCGCCGAGCGCCTGGAAGAGGAGGGCGCTGCGCTGGCGCAGCTGTTCATGTTGGCCCCGCCGGTGGAACGCTTCGACGTCGACCTGCCCGAGCGCTGCCCGTTGACGGTGATCCAGCCGGAAGCCGATGAAGTGGTGACGCCCGAGCGCGTCTACGCCTGGAGCGCCGAGCTGACCAAGCCGCACGAACTGATCCGCATCCCCGAGTGCAGCCATTTCTTCCACGGCAAGCTGATCGAGCTCAAGGACCTGATTCAGGCCCGGCTCGCCTAGGGCGCCGCGCCGCGTTACCATCCGGCCCGCCATTTCATTTGTGTTGATTCCTGGATTCCCATGACGACCCGTATCCTGACCGGCATCACCACCACCGGTACTCCGCACCTGGGCAACTACGCCGGCGCCATCCGCCCGGCCATCGTTGCCAGCCGCGATCCGCAGGCAGATTCCTTCTACTTCCTGGCCGACTACCACGCGCTGATCAAGTGCGATGACCCGGCGCGCATCCAGCGTTCGCGCCTGGAAATCGCCGCCACTTGGCTGGCCTGCGGCCTGGATGCTGAAAAGGCGACCTTCTATCGCCAGTCCGATATTCCCGAAATCCCGGAACTGACCTGGCTGCTCACCTGTGTCAGCGCCAAGGGCCTGCTCAACCGCGCCCACGCCTACAAGGCCTCGGTGGACAAGAATGTCGAGGCAGGCGAAGACCCGGACGCCGGCGTCACCATGGGTCTGTACAGCTACCCGGTGCTGATGGCCGCGGACATCCTGATGTTCAACGCCCACAAGGTGCCGGTCGGCCGCGACCAGATCCAACACGTGGAAATGGCCCGCGACATCGGCCAGCGCTTCAACCACCTGTTCGGCAACGGCAAGGAACTGTTCACCCTGCCGGAAGTGGTGATCGAGGAAGACGTGGCGACCCTGCCGGGTCTGGACGGTCGCAAGATGTCCAAGAGCTACGACAACACGATCCCGCTGTTCGGCACCGCCAAGCAGCTCAAGGACGCCGTGGCGCGCATCGTCACCGACTCCCGCGCGCCGGGCGAGCCGAAGGACCCGGACAGCTCCCACCTGTTCACTCTCTACCAGGCGTTCTCCACCCATGAGCAACAGGCCGCGTTCCGCGCCGACCTGCTCGGTGGCCTGGCCTGGGGCGAAGCCAAGCAGCGGCTGTTCGAGCTGCTGGACAATGAGCTGGGCGAGGCTCGCGAGCGTTACCACGCACTGATCACCCGCCCGGCCGACCTGGAAGATATCCTTCTGGCCGGCGCCGCCAAGGCCCGCCGTATCGCCACGCCGTTCCTCGGCGAACTGCGCGAGGCGGTCGGCCTGCGTTCGTTCCGCGAGCAAGTGCAGGTGGCCACCGAAGGCAAGAAGAAGGCTGCCAAGGCCGCGCGCTTCGTCAGCTTCCGCGAGGACGACGGCTTCCGCTTCCGCCTGCTGGACGCTGCCGGCGAGCAACTGCTGCTCTCCATCGCCTTCGCCGACGGCAAGGCTGCGGGCCAGGTGACCAAGCGCCTGCAGTCCGAGGAGCTGGACCTGCGCGCCGAGCTGAATGCCTTCAGCGTGCGCCTGGATGGTGAAGCCGTGGCCTACAGCCCGGAATTCTCCACCGACGCGGAGCGCGATGCTGCAATGCAGCGTCTGCGCGAGGCTCTCGCTCCCCAGGAGTGAGGGGTTGGCAGGCCGGTCCGACTACCGGCCAATTGCCAAGCAACGGGGGCGCCGCTACAGTGTGCGCCCCCGTTTTCGTTACCTTGCTACCGATCATGACGCCTCTTCAGCGCTACCAGGAAGACCTGAAACGCCCCGATTTCTTCCACGACGCGGCGCAAGCCAATGCCGTGAAGCACCTGCAACGCCTCTATGACGACCTGGTTGCCGCTGAGAAAGGCAAGTCCGGTCTGTTCGGCAGGCTGCTGGGCAAGAAGTCCCAGGAGCCGGTGAAGGGCCTGTATTTCTGGGGTGGCGTCGGCCGTGGCAAGACCTACCTGGTGGATACCTTCTACGAAGCGCTGCCGTTCAAGCAGAAGATGCGCACGCACTTCCACCGCTTCATGAAGCGCGTCCACGAGGAAATGAAGACCCTCAAGGGCGAGAAGAACCCGCTGACCATCATCGGCAAGCGTTTTGCCGACGAGGCCCGGGTGATCTGCTTCGACGAATTCTTCGTCTCCGACATCACCGACGCGATGATCCTCGCGACCCTGCTGGAAGAGCTGTTCAAGAACGGCGTCAGCCTGGTGGCGACCTCCAACATCGTGCCGGACGGCCTCTACAAGGACGGCCTGCAGCGCGCCCGCTTCCTGCCGGCCATCGCCCTGGTCAAGCAATACACCGAAGTGGTCAACGTCGACAGCGGCGTGGACTACCGCCTGCGCGCCCTGGAACAGGCCGAGCTTTACCACTGGCCGCTTTCCGAGCAGGCCGAACAGGCCATGACCCGCGATTTCAAGGCCCTGACCCCCGAGTGCGCCGCCGCGACCCGCGACGACGTACTGACCATCGAGAACCGCGAAATCCGCGCGCGCATCACCTGCGATGACGTGGCCTGGTTCGAATTCCGCGAGCTGTGCGACGGCCCGCGCAGCCAGAACGACTACATCGAGCTGGCGAAGATCTTCCACGCGATCCTGATTTCCAACGTCGAGCAGATGAATGTGGCCAAGGACGACATGGCCCGCCGCTTCATCAACCTGGTGGACGAGTTCTACGACCGCAACGTCAAGCTGATCCTCTCCGCCGAAGTGGAGCTCAAGGATTTGTACGCCGGCGGCCGACTGGAGTTCGAATTCCAGCGTACGCTGAGCCGCCTGCTGGAAATGCAGTCCCACGAATACCTGAGCCGCCCGCACCGTCCCTGATGGTTCGGCAAACGAAAAAGGCTGCCCTAGGGCAGCCTTTTTCGTTTTGGCTTTTCGTAGGAGCGAGCTTGTTCGCGAGCACTTCACCGGTAGCTCGGATGCTGGGTGGTTCGCGAGCAAGCTCGCTCCTACAGGTGAAGACTTAGCGCTGGGCCGTTTCCTGCTGCGCCTTCTTCAGCAATTGCTGGGCGTGGGCGACTTCCAGCGCTTCCATGGCGTTGATCGGCTTGATTGCCACTGCTTTCTTCAACTGCTCCAGCGCTTTCTGCTCTTCATCTTCGCCGTAGACGTAGGCCAGCGCATTGGCGTATTCGTAGTGGCCGATCGGCAGGTCATCGGCGGCGCGGAAGGAGCGGGCGAAGTACTGCTCCATCTTGTCCGCGCTGACCCCGTAGGTCATCTTGCCCACCAGCTTGCCGACCTTGCGGATCACGCCTGCCTCGTAGCCGCCGTAGAGCGCCAGGGCGAACGGTTGATTCGGCTGCTTGGCCAGCAGGGCGTCCAGCTCCTTGGGGATGTCGCCGGTGTAACCGCGCTTGAGCACTACCGGTACCGGCAGGTCTTCAGCCAGGCGCGCCTTGGCGTAGGCGCGGCCGAACTGGGCGATGGGGTCGGCATTGAGCAGCGGGCCGGCCTGGTCGGTGTAGCTGATCACTTCTTCCAGCAGGCGCTGTTTCTCGTTCTGTTCCGGGGCGAGGAACATGGCGTAGAGCACCTGGGCGAACATGCCCGGCACCTGTCCGCCGACGCCCAGCGCCAGGCCGTCTTTCTTGGCCTGGGCGAAGTCGCCGCGAAATACCTTGCGCCATACGTCCTGCAGCTTCTGCGCATAAATCTGGGCTTCCTCCGGCTTGCCGGTGAAACCGGTACCGGCCGTCACGGTCTTCTCCAGGGCTTCGGGATGCCGGGTCGCCATGGCCACTACCCAGTCGGCGTCGGGGAAGGGGTAGTTGCCAAAGCCGCGGGTCAGCTTCGGCCAGGCGGCGCGCAGCTTGTCGCCGCTGTAGTCAAAGGCGCTCTGGTCGTAGGGGAAGGGTTTCCAGGTGTCGTCCGCCACAGCGGTCAGGCTGAAGGCGGCCAGCAGGGCAAGTAGAAAGCGGCGCATGGCGATATCCCGTTGGGTTCTTGTTGTCAGGAGCTGCCCCGATCATAGGGCGACGCCCGAGTCCGCGAACCCATCCTAGGGATGGCGTGTTTCAGCCTTCCTTCTGTTCGTACTGGCGTCGGTAATGATTCGGCGAAAGCCCGGTGTGCTGGCGGAACAGGCGGGCGAAAAAGCTGGCGTCGTCGTAGCCGACTTCGTAGCTGATGGTCTTGATGCTCTTGCGTGTGGTGGACAGCAGGTTGCGCGCGGTCTCGATGCGCAGACGCTGCAGGTAGTGCAACGGCTTGTCGCCGGTGGCGGCCTGGAAGCGCCGCATGAAGTTGCGGATGCTCATGCCGTGTTCGCGGGCCACGTCCTCGAAGCGGAACTTGTCCGAGAAGTGTTCTTCCAGCCAGTGCTGGATCTGCAGGATCGTCGGGTCGTGGTGCAGCTTCTGTCCGCCGAAGCCGAGGCGGCCGGGGGTGTAGCTGCGCTGCACCTCGTAGAGGATGTCGCGGGCCACGCCCTGGGCCACGGCGGCGCCGCAGAAGTGCTCGATCAGGTAGATGTACAGGTCGCGGACCGAGGTCAGGCCGCCGGCGCTGTAGATGTTGTCGGCGTCGGCGATGTGCTTTTCCTGATTGAGCAGCACCTTGGGGTAGCGCTCGGCGAATTCGCGGAAGAAGCGCCAGTAGGTGGTGGCTTCCTTGCCGTCGAGCAGGCCGGCCTCGGCCAGCCAGAACACGCCGGACACCTCGCCACAGAGCACGCTGCCGGCCGCGTGGCGCTCGCGCAGCCAGGGCAGTACCTCGGGGTAATGCTTCAGAAGTTCGTCGAAGTCGCCCCAGAAGGCGGGCAGGATCACCAGTTCCGGCTCGTCCAGCGGGCCCTGTACCGGCAGGGTGTCGCCGCTGAAACTGACCACCGGTTTGCCGTCCGGGCTGATGATGCGGGTCTCGAAGCTCGGGTGCAGGCCGAGCCCTTGCTGGCGGCCGTGGCGCAGGCTGGCCATATGGAAGAAGTCCTTGGCCTGCATGAGGGTGGAGCCGAAGACGCCATGGGTGGCGAGAATGCTGACGCGGCGCAGCACGCTGGAAGCTGGGGTGGGCATCGATTCTTGTACTTCTTATGGATGTCTTGGCATGACGCTAAAGTGGTCATGATGCGGCTGGATCGTCTTATTTTTTGGCGAAAGTGTCCAGTGCAGAGCGGTTCTCGCTGTCCTACAGTCGGCCTTCCAAGAATTCCTACAACCGATCTGCAGGTGCGCCGCATGATTCCAAGAACCCTGTTCAGTTCCGACCATGAGCTGTTCCGCGACAGCGTCCGCAAGTTCCTCGAACAGGAGGCAGTGCCCTTCCACGCCCAGTGGGAAAAGGACGGTCACGTCGATCGCCAGCTGTGGAGCAAGGCCGGCGAGGCGGGCATGCTCTGCTCGCACCTGCCTGAGGCCTACGGCGGCATGGCGGCGGACTTCCTTTACAGTGCCGTGGTGATCGAGGAGATCGGTCGCCTGGGGCTGACCGGTATCGGTTTCTCGCTGCACTCGGACATCGTCGCGCCCTATATCCTTCATTACGGCAGCGAGGAGCTGAAGCAGCGCTACCTGCCCAAGCTGATCTCCGGCGAGATGGTCTCGGCCATCGCCATGACCGAGCCGGGGGCCGGCTCCGACCTGCAGGGGGTGAAGACCACTGCCGTGCTGGATGGCGACGAGTACGTGATCAACGGCTCGAAGACCTTCATCACCAACGGCTGGCTGGCCGACCTGGTGATCGTGGTCGCCAAGACCGACCCCAAGGCCGGCGCCAAGGGTACCAGCCTGTTCCTGGTGGAGGCGGGCACGCCGGGCTTCTCCAAGGGCAAGCGCCTGGAGAAAGTCGGAATGAAGGCGCAGGACACTTCCGAGCTGTTCTTCCAGGACGTCCGTATTCCCAAGGAGAACCTGCTGGGCAAGGAAGGGCAGGGTTTCATCTACCTGATGCAGGAACTGCCGCAGGAGCGCCTGACGGTGGCCCTGGGCGCGCTGGCCTCCGCGGAGTCGGCGCTGAAGTGGACGCTGGAGTACACCCGCGAGCGCAAGGCGTTCGGAAAGTCCATCGCCGATTTCCAGAACACTCGATTCAAACTGGCGGAAATGGCCACCGAGATCCAGGTCGGTCGGGTCTTCGTCGACCGCTGCCTGGAGCAGCATCTGGAAGGCAAGCTGGACGTGCCTACCGCAGCGATGGCCAAGTACTGGACCACCGACCTGCAGTGCAAGGTGCTCGACGAGTGCGTGCAGCTGCACGGCGGCTACGGCTTCATGTGGGAATACCCGATCGCCCGCGCCTGGGCGGATGCACGGGTGCAGCGCATCTATGCCGGTACCAACGAGATCATGAAGGAAATCATCGCCCGCTCGCTGTAACCTGAGCGGATGAAAAAGCCCGGCATTGCCGGGCTTTTTCGTTTGCGGGGCGATCAGGGAGCCGGGTTCGGCTGGTCCTTGTGGATCGCCTCGATGCCGGCCAGCACCTCGTCGGAGAGCTTCAACTCGAAGCTGCCGAGGTTGGCTTCCAGTTGCTCGAGGTTGGTCGCGCCGATGATGTTGCTGGTCACGAACGGCCGGCTGGTGACGAAGGCCAGGGCCATCTGCGCCGGGTCCAGGCCGTGCTCGCGGGCCAGGCTCACGTAGCGGTCGCAGGCACTGGCGGTCTGCGGATTGGTGTAGCGCGTGAAGCGGCTGAACAGGGTGATGCGCGCATTGACCGGGCGCGCACCGCCGAAGTATTTGCCTGAAAGCATGCCGAAGGCCATCGGCGAGTAGGCCAGCAGACCGCATTGTTCGCGAATCGCTATTTCCGCCAGGCCTACCTCGAAGCTGCGGTTGAGCAGGTTGTAGGGATTCTGGATCGACACGGCGCGCGGCCAGCCGCGCTCCTGGGCGATCTGCAGGAAGCGCATGGTGCCCCAGGGCGTCTCGTTGGACAGGCCAATGTGACGGATCTTGCCGGCGCGAACCTGCTCGTCGAGCACTTCCAGGGTGTCTTCCAGCGGGGTGAAGTTCTCTTCCTTGTGCTGGTAGCCCAGTTGGCCGAAGAAGTTGGTGCTGCGCTCGGGCCAGTGCAGTTGGTAAAGATCGATCCAGTCAGTCTGCAGGCGCTTGAGGCTGCCGTTGAGTGCTTCGACGATATTCTTGCGATCGTGCCTGAGCTGGCCGTCGCGGATATGGCTGATGGAGTTGCCGGGGCCGGCGACCTTGCTGGCCAGCACCCAGTCGGCGCGATCCCCGCGCTGGCGGAACCAGTTGCCGATGATCTGCTCGGTGCGGGTGTAGGTTTCCGCGAGCGGTGGCACCGGGTACATCTCGGCGGTATCGATGAAATTCAGACCGGCGGCCTTGGCCCGCTCGATCTGGGCGAAGGCTTCGCCCTCGGTATTCTGCTCGCCCCAGGTCATGGTCCCCAGGCAGAGTGCGCTGACGTTGAGATCGGTGCGGCCGAGCGGGCGGTACTCCATGCAGGTCTCCTCATGAAAACAAGTGCGTGACACGGTTGAAAATTCTGCCGGAATCTGCATAATTCCGCAGCCTTTCATCGGTGGGGGATGCCAAGCCTGCCGATCGATACATCTAGTCGTTACGGACGCACACCGACCCGAGCCCCAATTCGTGTCTGTCTTCGGCTGTCCTTGACTTGTCAAGGCAACCACTGTCCAGTAAGATTCGCCGTCTTATTTTCAGGCGGCCCCTGAGGCTATAACGAATGAAAACTTATACCGCGAAACCAGAAACTGTTAAGCGCGACTGGTTCGTCGTCGACGCTGCTGGCCTGACCCTGGGTCGTCTGGCTACCGAGATTGCTACCCGCCTGCGCGGCAAGCACAAGCCGGAATACACCCCGCACGTTGACACCGGCGACTACATCGTCGTCATCAACGCCGAGCAGGTTCGTGTCACTGGCGCCAAAGCTACCGACAAGATGTACTACCATCACTCGGGCTTCCCGGGCGGTATCAAGTCGATCAACTTCGAGAAGCTGATCGCCAAGGCTCCTGAGCGTGTTATCGAGACTGCCGTCAAAGGCATGCTGCCGAAGAACCCGCTGGGCCGCGACATGTACCGCAAGCTGAAAGTGTACAAGGGTGCCAACCACCCGCACACCGCTCAGCAGCCTCAAGAACTGAAGATTTAACGGGATAGCTCATTATGTCGGCGACTCAAAATTACGGCACTGGCCGTCGTAAGACCGCTACCGCTCGCGTCTTCCTGCGTCCGGGCACTGGCAAGATCTCCATCAACAACCGCACTATCGAGCAGTTCTTCGGTCGTGAGACCGCTCGCATGGTTGTCCGTCAGCCGCTCGAGCTGACCGAGAACACCGAGAAGTTCGATATCTACGTTACCGTCGTTGGCGGTGGCGTGAGCGGTCAAGCTGGTGCGATCCGTCACGGTATCACCCGCGCTCTGATCGAATACGACGAGACCCTGCGCAGCCCGCTGCGTAAGGCCGGCTACGTAACTCGCGATGCTCGCGAAGTTGAACGTAAGAAAGTCGGTCTGCGTAAAGCGCGTAAGCGTCCGCAGTACTCCAAGCGTTAATACGACGCTTCGAAAAAAACGCCCAGATCCTTTGGACTGGGCGTTTTTTTATGTCTTCAATTTGTTCGTGCGGCAAGGTGTCGCATCCGCGCGAGCCCCGTCCGGCAAGGGTTTCGCTAACTTCGTATCTGGCTATTACCTTGTCAGCACAAGGGCTTTTCTTTACCATTTGGCGAATTTTTTGCGCGGCTCGAATTTTTACTTAAAAGCCTGAACTGAACAGGCTTGAAGCTGATGGGAGACGACTGAATGAGTAATGACGGCGTGAATGCAGGCCGGCGTCGCTTCCTTGTCGCGGCCACCTCGGTGGTTGGTGCGGCGGGAGCGGTCGGAGCTGCGGTCCCGTTCGTGGGGTCATGGTTCCCCAGTGCCAAGGCGAAGGCCGCTGGCGCGCCGGTGAAGGTCAACGTAGGGAAGATCGAGCCGGGCCAGCAGGTTATCGCTGAGTGGCGGGGCAAGCCGGTGTTCCTGGTGCATCGCACCAAGGAAATGCTGGACGCGCTGCCGACCCTCGAAGGGCAACTGGCCGACCCCGAGTCGAAGGCTTCGGATCAACCGGCCTACGTCGATCCCAAAGTGCGTTCGATCAAGCCGGAACTGGCCGTGATCGTTGGTATCTGCACCCACCTGGGCTGCTCGCCGACCTTCCGCCCTGAAGTCGCTCCCGCGGACCTCGGTCCGGATTGGAAGGGTGGCTACTTCTGCCCTTGCCACGGCTCCCATTACGACCTCGCCGGCCGCGTTTACAAGGGGCAACCCGCTCCGATGAACCTGCCGATTCCGCCTTATTCGCTTGATGGTGATGAATTGACCATCGGTGTGGACCAGGAGAAAGCCTGATGAACAAGTTCATGGCTTGGGTCGATGCCCGCTTCCCCGCGACCAAGATGTGGGAAGACCATCTGAGCAAGTATTACGCCCCGAAGAACTTCAACTTCTGGTACTTCTTCGGTTCGCTGGCGCTGCTGGTGCTGGTCAACCAGATCCTCACCGGTATCTGGCTGACCATGAGCTTCACCCCGTCGGCGGAAGAGGCTTTCGCCTCCGTCGAGTACATCATGCGAGATGTCGATTACGGGTGGATCATCCGCTACATGCACTCCACCGGCGCTTCAGCGTTCTTCGTGGTCGTCTACCTGCACATGTTCCGTGGCCTGCTCTACGGCTCCTACCAGAAGCCGCGCGAGCTGGTGTGGATCTTCGGCATGCTGATCTATCTCGCCCTGATGGCCGAGGCCTTCATGGGCTACCTGCTGCCCTGGGGCCAGATGTCCTACTGGGGTGCCCAGGTGATCATCTCGCTGTTCGGCGCCATTCCGGTCGTCGGCGAGGACCTGGCTCAGTGGATCCGTGGTGACTTCCTGATCTCCGGCATCACCCTGAACCGCTTCTTCGCCCTGCACGTGATCGCCCTGCCGATCGTCCTGCTCGGCCTGGTCGTGCTGCACATCCTGGCGCTGCACGAAGTCGGGTCGAACAACCCGGACGGCGTGGACATCAAGAAGAAGAAGGACGAGAACGGCGTACCGCTGGACGGCATTGCCTTCCACCCGTACTACACCGTCAAGGACATCGTCGGTGTCGTGGTCTTCCTGTTCGTCTTCTGCACCGTGATCTTCTTCTTCCCGGAAATGGGCGGTTTCTTCCTCGAGAAGCCCAACTTCGAGATGGCGAACCAGTTCAAGACCCCCGAGCACATCGCTCCGGTGTGGTACTTCACTCCGTTCTACGCCATCCTGCGCGCCGTTCCGGACAAGCTGATGGGTGTCATCGCCATGGGCGCCGCCATCGCCGTGCTGTTCGTGCTGCCGTGGCTGGACCGTAGCCCGGTTCGCTCGATCCGCTACAAGGGCTGGCTGAGCAAGATCTGGCTGGTGATCTTCGCGGTTTCCTTCGTGATCCTCGGCTACTACGGCTCGCAAGCGCCGTCGCCGCTGGGCACCACGCTGTCCCGCCTGTGCACCATTCTGTATTTCGCCTTCTTCATCCTGATGCCGTTCTACACCCGGATGGAGAAAACCAAACCGGTTCCGGAAAGGGTGACTGGCTGATGAAAAAGCAATTCGCTGCATTTGTTCTGGCTCTGCTGCCCGTCTTCGGCTTCGCTGCCGAAGGCCATGGCCCGGCACTCGATCATGTCGATATCGATCTGACCGACAAGGCTGCCATGCAGGATGGCGCGCGCACCTTCGCCAACTACTGCATGGGCTGCCACAGCGCCAAGTTCCAGCGTTATGAGCGTGTCGGTCGTGATCTGGGTATTCCGGAAGAGCTGATGATGAGCCACCTGGTGTTCACCGGTGCGAAGATCGGCGATCACATGGACATCGGCATGAAGCCCGCTGACGCCAAGGTATGGTTCGGTGCTGCTCCGCCGGACCTGACCCTGGTAGCTCGTGTGCGTGGTACTGACTGGCTGTACACCTACCTGCGTTCGTTCTACGAAGATCCCAAGCGTCCGTGGGGCGTGAACAACAAGGTCTTCCCGAACGTCGGCATGCCGAACGTGCTGGCCAGCGTCCAGGGGCGCCAGGTCATCGGCTGCAAGCAGGTCCAGGTCGTCGAGGATGGCAAGAAGCAGTACGATCCTCTGACTGGTACCCCGCTGACCCACGAGGCCTGCGATCAACTGACCATCGTTCCGAAGTCCGGTCAGCTGAACGAAGCCCAGTTCGACGAAAAGGTGAAGAACCTGGTGACCTTCCTGGCTTACTCGGCTGACCCGAACAAGCTGGAATCCCACCGCATCGGCACCTACGTCCTGCTGTTCCTGGCCTTCTTCTTCGTGTTCGCCTATCTGCTCAAGCGTGAATACTGGAAGGACGTGCACTAAGCACTGCCAGCTGTAACAAGCGCGCGCCCTACGGGGCGCGCGCGTCTTTCTACCTCCCACCCCGAGGAGGCGCGCGGCATGGCCGCAATCAATAAGCTTACCTGTTTCTCCGACCCTTCCTGCCATTACAGCCATCGCGTGCGCCTGGTGCTGGCCGAGAAGAGCGTCGTTGCCGATATCATCGACGTACCGGCCGGTAACATTCCGGCCAAGCTCGCCGAAGTGAACCCCTATGGCAGCCTGCCGACCCTGGTGGATCGCGATCTTTCGCTCTACGAGTCGACGGTGGTCATGGAGTACCTCGATGAACGTTATCCACACCCGCCGTTGCTGCCGGTTTACCCGGTGGCCCGTGCCAATAGCCGCTTGTTGATGCACCGCATCCAGCGGGACTGGTGCGCTCTGGTGGACCGCATTCTCGACTCGCGGCAGAAGGACGCTGAGCGTGCCTTGGCGAGAAAGGAATTGCGTGAGAGCCTGACGGGAGTATCGCCGCTGTTCGCCGACAAGCCCTTCTTCCTCAGCGAGGACCTCAGCCTGGTGGATTGCTGCTTGTTGCCGATTCTCTGGCGGCTGCCGGTCCTGGGCATCGAGTTGCCGCGCCCGGCCAAACCGTTGCTGGATTACATGGAGCGGCAGTTTGCACGAGAAACTTTCCGTGCGAGCCTGTCCTCTATCGAACGTGATATGCGCTAAGGAGCCCGATGATGAACTCCAGTCGTCCCTACCTCGTGCGAGCCCTCTATGAGTGGATCGTCGACAACGGCTGCACCCCGCATATCCTGGTGAATTCCGAGTACCCGGGCGTGCGGGTGCCGCCGGGTTATGCCAGCGACGGCCAGATCGTGCTCAACGTATCGCCGACCGCGGTGCGCCACTTGCAGATGGACAACGAAGCCGTCAGCTTCGAAGGCCGCTTCGGCGGTGTTGCTCAGAGCCTGTACATTCCGTCCCAGGCGGTAATGGCCATCTACGCTCGGGAGAATGGCCAGGGCATGGTCTTCGATCTGGAGCCGCCGGTGCCGACCGACGATGAGGACCTGCCAGACGATGGCCCGTCTGACGAGCCGCCTCGACCCAGTGGGCGACCGAGCCTCAAGGTGGTGAAGTAATAAAAAAGGCGACCCGAGGGTCGCCTTTTTCATGCCT
Source organism: Pseudomonas macauensis (assembly GCF_047902425.1). NCBI lineage: Bacteria > Pseudomonadati > Pseudomonadota > Gammaproteobacteria > Pseudomonadales > Pseudomonadaceae > Pseudomonas > Pseudomonas macauensis. The sequence continues at coordinate 1,143,961 of NZ_CP138377.1, forward strand.
GCAATAAATGGCCCGATCAGTCGATGTACTCGAACAGGCGGACGATCTTCTGCACGCCATCCACGCCCTGTACCACCTGGGTAGCCAGGTCGCCTTCGCGGCGGGTGACCAGGCCCAGCATGTAGACGATGCCGTTCTCGGTCAGGACCTTGATGCGGGTGGAGGGCACGTTTGCGTCGGCGAGCATCTGGCTCTTGATCTTGGTAGTCAGCCAGGTGTCGTTGCTGCGGGCGGCCAGGGAGGAGGGCTGCAGGATCTGCAGCTCGTTGTGCACGGTCTTGACCTTCTGCACTTCCTTGGCGGCCTGTTCGGCCTTGTTCTTCAGGTCGGCGCGCGGCGTCTGGCCGGCCAGCAGTACCACGCCGTTGTAGCTGATCACTACGACATGGGAATTGCGGTCGAGATCTGGATCGGCCTTGGCGATGTTCACCGCCACCTTGGTTTCGATCAACGAGTCGTCGATCTTGCTGCCAAGGGTGCGGGTGCCCTTGTCATCGTCGATCGGCTTGTCGCGGGTGGCGCTGACGAAACTGGTGCAGCCACCCAGGGCCATGGTCACGGCCAGCGCGGCCGCGATCAGAGGGGTACGGGTCATTCTTCACTCCCGAACAGTTGACGGTCGATGAGGTCGCACAGGCAATGGATGACCAGCAGGTGGACTTCCTGGATGCGTGCGGTGACCTTGGCCGGAACGCGGATTTCCACGTCTTCGGGCAGCAGCAGCGATGCCATGTTGCCGCCGTCGCGGCCGGTCAGTGCTACGACAACCATTTCGCGATCATGTGCGGCCTGGATCGCCTGAATGACGTTCGCCGAGTTGCCGCTGGTGGAAATCGCCAGCAGTACGTCGCCGGGCTGGCCCAGGGCGCGGATCTGCTTGGAGAAGACTTCGTTGTAGCTGTAGTCGTTGGCGATCGAGGTGATGGTGGAACTGTCGGTGGTCAGGGCGACCGCCGGCAGGCTCGGGCGCTCACGCTCGAAGCGGTTCAGCAGTTCGGAAGAGAAGTGCTGCGCATCGCCGGCGGAGCCGCCGTTGCCGCAGGAGAGAATCTTGCCCTCGTTCAGCAGGGCATTGACCATCACCATGCTGGCCTGCTCGATATGCGGGATGAGCACCTCGGTGGCCTGTTGCTTGGTCTCGATGCTGGCATGGAAGAGCTGGCGGATACGGGATTGCATGTCCATCAGGGATGACCTTTCGTCGGGCGTCTGATCAGGTGTCAAAGGCGTTGGGGATCCAGTTCAAGTGCCCTGCGGAGCCTGGGGTTCGATGGTCGATGGCGACGATGTCGAACCGGCAGGGGTGTCTGCTCCAGCGGGCGTTCTGTTGCAGGAAGTGTTCGGCGGCGGCGGTCAGGCGCTGACGCTTGCGCGAGTCCACACTTTCCAGCGCTCCTCCCCAGGCGTCATGCCGGCGGGAGCGAACTTCGACGAATACTACTGTATCGCCGTCCAGCATGACCAGATCGAGCTCGCCGCGGCGGCACGTCCAGTTCTGCGCCACCAGGCGCAGTCCATGCTGTTCGAGGTGGGCGCGGGCGCTGGCTTCCGCCTCGCGCCCGGCCTTCTGGGAGGGGCTGTTGCCGATCAAATACCGCTGTTCTCCAGCGGCTGCACCTGCCCATTCTTGAATTCGGCCCAGGGCAGGTGGCGCTCGACGCGCTGGCTGGCATTCACGCTTAGGGTGCCGGTCAGGCCGTCGACCTGCATGCTCGGCACGGCCTTGAGTTCCGGCAGGCGCGGGGCCAGTTGGTAGGCATCGGCACCCATGGCATACAGGCGGCCCAGGCTGCCGTTGGCTTGCGGCCATTGGGCGGAGACCTGCTGGCGCAGCGGGTTGTTCGGCTCCAGCAGCCAGGGGGTTTCGCAGAAGCGGATGCCGTTCAGGTCCTGGTCCTGCGCCGGGTTGTTCACACCGCTGTAGAGGTTGGACGTGGCGTAGACCGGCAGGTCGCCCGCGTACTGGAAGGCCAGGGTCGGCTTGATCTGGCGAGCCTGCTGCGGGGTGGCGGCAAGGAAGATGAAGTCGATGTCCTGGCGACGCGAGGGCTGGGTGTCGACGCTGCTGTCGAGCACGCCCTGCAGGCGCTTGGCGCGGCCTTCGCTCTGGCGCAGTTGCAGCAGGTCGGCGATCTGGCGGGCCAGTTCTACCGGCTGGTCGACGTGCTCGGCGGCGATCAGGGTGCCGCCGGCGGCCTGCCAGTTGCGGCTGAAGGAGGCCAGGACGCGGTCGCCCCACTCGCCGCGCGGCACCAGGGCCACGGCGCGACGCATGCCGTCGTTCCAGGCGCGGCTGGCGACTTCACGGGCTTCGTCCTCGGCGGACAGGCCGAACTGGAACAACTGGGCCGGGCCTTCCTGATTGCCGTCGCTGTAGTTCAGCGCGAGGGTGGTGATCGGCAGTTGCTGCTGGCTGCTCAGTTGCTTGACCAGGTTCTTCTCCAGCGGGCCGACGACCAGTTGCACGCCGTCGGCCTGGGCCTGGCGGTAGAACTCGTCCAGCGAGCGGACCTGGGTGCTGTCATAGAGCTTGATGGCTGGTTGGGCCTGGCCGTTTTGCTGGGCCTGGTAGTGCGCAGCCAGGAATCCATCCTGCAGTGCGCGGGACACCGAGGCCAGCTGGCCTTGTTGCGGCAGCAGCAGGGCGATGGTGTTGAGCGGCTGGGCGGCCAGGGATTTCAGCTTGGTCAGGGCGTCAGGCAGTTGCTTGGCGGCCGGGTGATCGGGGTTCTGGGCGACCCACTTGTCGATGTTGGACTGCTGTTCCTTCAGCGTCGAGGAGGTCTTGGTGATGCGTGCCAGCTCCAGCCAGCCGTTCAGGTCGCCTTCGTTGGCGCTGGGCTGCAGTTGCTCGGCCGGCAGGCTGGAGACCAGGCCCCAGATGGCTTCATGGTTGCTCTTGCTGGCTTCGGCGTTGAGCAGCGGGTCGATGAACACGCGCTCGCGGGCGGCGCTCAGGGCCTGGCCGTCGGCGGCCAGTGCCAGGGACTTGACCATGCCGGCGCGCGCTTGCAGGTCGGTCGGCATTTCGCCCAGGCGCTGGAAATTCGGATTCTCGAATGCCTTCAGGGCGGCCTTGGGCTTGTTGCGGGCCAGTTCGAGCTGGGCGCGCAGGGTGCTGGCAAAGACCTGCTGGGCCGGCTTCAGGCTATCCATCGGGGTCTGGTCGAGGATCTGGGTGGAGCGGCCGAAGTCCTTCTGCTTGTACGCAAGGTCAGCGGCGGAAAGGCGCAGCACGGCGGCTTCGTCGGGCTTGGCGGTGGAGGCCTGCTGTAGCAGCTGTTCGATGCTGGCGTCAGGGGTGCGCGGCAGTTCGCCGAGGTTGGACGACGGGGAAGAGGCGCAGGCGGCGAGCATGCCGGCAAGGAACAGAGCGGAAAGCGGACGCAGGCGAGCGATCATATCGGGCTTCTCGTGACGCATTCAAAGAACTGCCGATTGTACCCAAGCGGCGAGGGGGACGCGATGGCGGCTGCCGGAATCGGGATACAATGCGGCTTTTTCAGATACTTCCGGCGAGGTTAGCGCGTGACACTTGGCACTCTTTATGTGGTGGCTACCCCCATCGGCAACCTGGACGACATCAGCGCCCGGGCGCTCAAGGTGCTGGCCGACGTGTCGCTCATCGCCGCCGAAGACACTCGTCATTCGGTGCGCCTGCTGCAGCATTTCGGCATCGAAACTCCGCTGGCGGCGTGCCACGAGCACAACGAGCGCGAGCAGGGCGGCCGCTTTCTGGCCAAGCTGCAGGCCGGCGAGGACGTTGCGCTGATCTCCGATGCGGGCACTCCGCTGATCTCCGACCCGGGCTATCACCTGGTGCGCCAGGCGCGCGCTGCAGGCATCACGGTGGTTCCGGTGCCGGGCGCCTGCGCGTTGATCGCCGCGCTGTCCGCCGCCGGGCTGCCGTCGGACCGCTTCGTCTTCGAAGGCTTCCTTCCGGCCAAGATGGCCGGTCGTCGTGGGCGGCTGGAGGCACTGGTGGACGAGCCGCGCACTCTGATCTTCTACGAGGCGCCGCATCGCGTGCTGGAGTGCATCGAGGACATGGCGGCGATCTTCGGCGATGATCGGCCGGCATTGCTGGCACGCGAGCTGACCAAGACTTTCGAAACCCTGAAGGGGCTCCCGCTGGGCGAGTTGCGCGAGTTCGTTGCTGCAGACAGCAACCAGCAACGTGGCGAATGTGTGCTGTTGGTGGCGGGCAGGCCAGCGCCGGAAGGAGATGATGTGGTGGATGCACAGGCGTTGCGCGTGCTCGATCTTCTGCTGGCCGAATTGCCGGTGAAGCGCGCGGCGGCGCTGGCGGCGGAGATCACCGGGGCGCGCAAGAACCAGCTGTACCAGATCGCACTGGAGCGCCAAGGCAAGGCTTGAGCTTGTTCTGCGCGTCGTCAGCCGCTAACCTTACGGACTGAGAGTTGGTTGGACAGTCGCTGTTTCGTGGTGTTCCATCACGGGATGGAGGAAAGTCCGGGCTCCATAGGGCAGAGTGCCAGGTAACGCCTGGGAGGCGTGAGCCTACGGAAAGTGCCACAGAAAATAACCGCCTAAGCGCAACAGCGCCGGTAAGGGTGAAAAGGTGCGGTAAGAGCGCACCGCACGGCTGGCAACAGTTCGTGGCTAGGTAAACCCCACTCGGAGCAAGACCAAATAGGAATCCATTGGCGCGGCCCGCGTTGGATTCGGGTAGGTCGCTTGAGGCATTCAGTGATGAATGTCCCAGAGGAATGGCTGTCCTCGACAGAACCCGGCTTACAGACCGACTCTCAGCACTTTTCCCCCACTTCTTCCCACGATGACCATTTGTCGCTGATTGGAAGAAGTTACAAAGTTGAGAAATCACTTTAAGTATGAAAGCCCAGTGTTTTGAAAACACTGGGCTTTTCTCTTTCTAGGCGCGTCAAATTTCCCCCCGAAACCTTCCAAAAGCACGCTAAATCTCGGTCCTGTAAGGATTTTTCCCCTCTGGCTCGCCTTGACGGTGGGGAGCGCGGATTTCTATAGTGTGCGGAAGTGGTACGAAGTGGGTAAAAGTGGGATCAACAGGCATGGATAGCCAACCACAGGGGAAGCGCTGACGTGTTTCGCGGAGCTAACGCCATTAGTCTCGACGCCAAAGGGCGCCTCGCGATGCCGAGTCGGTATCGTGACGAGCTCGTTTCGCGTTGCAATGGCCAGCTCATCGTTACTATCGACGCTGTCGACACCTGCCTCACCGTATACCCCCTCCCTGAATGGGAACTCATCGAAGCCAAGCTGCGCGAACTGCCATCGCTGCGTGAAGAAACGCGGCGCCTGCAGCGTTTGCTGATTGGTAATGCCGTGGACCTGGAGCTCGATAGCGCCGGGCGTTTTCTCGTTCCTCCGCGCCTGCGCGAATACGCCGGCCTGGACAAGCGGGCGATGCTGGTCGGCCAGCTGAACAAGTTCCAGCTGTGGGACGAAGACAAGTGGAATGCGGTTGCCGAGGCCGACCTCGCAGCCATTAAAGAGCCCGGCGGCCTGCCGGACGAATTGCGCGACCTTATTCTGTGAGCCTGCCTGTGACCAGTACCTTCCAACACATCACCGTTCTACTCGAGGAGGCCGTCGAAGCACTGGCTCCCGTGGAGGGCGGCCGCTATGTGGACGGAACCTTCGGAAGGGGAGGGCACAGTCGCGCCTTGCTCGGCAAGCTCGGCCCGGGTGGTCAACTGCTCGGGTTCGATAAAGACCCCCAAGCGATCGCGACGGGAAAAACACTGGCGGCCGAAGACGGCCGCTTCGTCATTGTGCAAAGGTCCTTCGCCGAGATGGCGGAAGAGTTCACCGCGCGCGGCCTGCAGGGCCGCGTGAACGGCGTCCTGCTGGACCTGGGCGTGTCCTCGCCGCAACTGGATGACCCGGAGCGCGGCTTCAGCTTCCTCAATGACGGCCCGCTGGACATGCGCATGAATCCGGACCAGGGCGTCAGCGCCGCGCAGTGGATTGCCACCGCCGCTGAGGACGAGATCGCCCGCGTGTTCAAGGACTACGGCGAAGAACGTTTCGCCAAGCGCATGGCTCGCGCCATCGTGCAGCGTCGTGCGGAAAAGCCCTTCGAGCGCACCGCTGACCTGGCGGCCGTGATCACCGAGGCCAATCCGGCCTGGGAGAAGGGCAAGAACCCGGCAACTCGCGCCTTCCAGGGCCTGCGGATCTTCATCAACAACGAGCTGGGCGATCTGGAGCGTGGCCTCGACGCCGCGCTGGAAGGCCTGGCTGTCGGCGGCCGCCTGGTGGTGATCAGCTTCCACTCGCTGGAAGACCGCATCGTCAAGCAGTTCATGCGTAAGCACGCCAAGGGCGAGGCGGATAACCTGCCGCGCAATCTGCCGATCCAGGTGAAGCCTTTCGAGCCGCGTCTGAAGCTGATCGGCAAGCCGGTATACGCCTCCGAGGCCGAGCTCAAGGCCAACCCGCGTTCGCGTAGCGCCGTCATGCGCATTGCGGAGAAGCTGAGATGAGCCGCCTCTTCGCCAAGCGCCTGCCGACCGGCAGCTTCTTCATGTTGCTGCTGTTCATTGGCGTGCTGCTGTCGGCAATCTCCGTGTCCTATAGCGCGTACTGGAATCGCCAACTGCTCAATTCGCTGTACACCGAGCTCAGCGTGCGCGACAAGGCGCAGGCCGAGTACGGCCGTCTGATCCTCGAACAGAGCACCTGGACCGCGCATAGCCGCATCGAAGCACTGGCGACCGACCAGTTGAAGATGCGCGTGCCCGATCCGACCGAAGTCATCATGGTGGCGCCATGAAGCATCTGCCCGGAGCCCGCTACCCCTGGCGCTTCCGCGTCGTCGTCTGCCTGCTGCTGGCGATGGTGGCGGCCATCGCCTGGCGCATCGTCGACCTGCATGTCATCGATCATGACTTCCTCAAGGGGCAGGGCGACGCGCGCAGCGTGCGCCACATCTCCATCCCCGCGCACCGCGGCCTGATCACAGATCGCAACGGTGAGCCGCTGGCCGTCAGTACGCCGGTCGCCACGCTCTGGGCCAACCCCAAGGAATTGGTGCTCGAACGCGGCAAGTGGGGCTTCCTGGCCGATGCGCTGGGGCAGCCGCAAGCCGCTCTGGCGGAGCGCCTGGATCAGAATGCCGACAAGGAGTTCATCTACCTGGTCCGTGGCCTGACCCCGGAGCAGGGCGAAGCCGTTATGGCCCAGGTGAAGGCTCACCGTATTCCCGGCGTGTACTCGGTTGAAGAGTTCCGTCGTTTCTATCCCGCCGGTGAAGTGGCTGCCCAGGTGGTGGGCTTCACTGACGTCGACGATCGCGGTCGCGAGGGCGTGGAACTGGCCTTCGACAGCTGGCTGGCCGGCGTGCCAGGCAAGCGCCAGGTGCTCAAGGACCGCCGTGGCCACTTGATCCGGGACGTACAGGTCACCCGCAACGCCAAGGCGGGCAAGACCCTGGCCCTGTCCATCGACCTGCGCCTGCAGTACCTCGCCAACCGCGAACTGCGCAACGCGCTGGTGGAGAACGGCGCCAAGGCCGGCAGCCTGGTGATCCTCGACGTGAAGACCGGCGAAGTGCTGGCCATGGCCAACCAGCCGACCTACAACCCGAACAACCGCCGCAACCTGCAGCCGGCGATGATGCGCAACCGCGCCATGATCGACGTGTTCGAGCCGGGCTCGACCATGAAGCCGTTCTCCATGAGCGCGGCGCTGGAGACCGGTCGCTGGAAGCCCACCGACAAGGTCGAGGTCTACCCCGGTACCCTGCAGATCGGCCGCTATACCATTCGCGACGTATCCCGTACCGAAGGACCGGTGCTGGACCTGACCGGCATCCTGATCCGCTCCAGTAACGTGGGCATGAGCAAGGTCGCCTTCGATATCGGCGGCGAAGCCATTTATAGCCTGATGCAGAAGGTCGGCCTCGGCCAGGACACCGGCCTGGGCTTCCCCGGCGAGCGCGTCGGCAACCTGCCGAACTACCGCGAGTGGCGCAAGGCCGAAACCGCAACCCTGTCCTACGGCTACGGCCTGTCCGTTACCGCCATCCAGTTGGCCCATGCTTACGGGGCGCTGGCCAACAATGGCCGCAGCGTGCCGCTGACCATGGTCCGCGCCGATCGTCCGGCCGACTCGACCCAGGTCATCCCCGAGCCAGTCGCCAAGACTATGCAGGGCATGCTCCAGCAGGTCATCGAGGCGCCCAATGGCGTGTACCGTGCCCAGGTGCCGGGCTATCACGTGGCCGGCAAGTCCGGTACCGCGCGTAAGGCCCAGGTCGGCACTAAGGGCTACGCCGAGAACTCCTACCGCTCCCTGTTCGCCGGCTTCGCGCCGATGAGCAATCCGCGCTATGTCGCCGTAGTGGTCATCGATGAACCCAGCAAGGCCGGCTACTTCGGTGGCCTGGTTTCCGCGCCGGTGTTCAGCAAGGTGATGTCCGGCACGCTGCGCCTGATGAACGTGCCGCCGGACAATCTGCCGCCGGCGGCTCCACAGCAGCAAGCCGATGCTGCGCCCGCTACCAAAGGAGGGCGTGGCTGATGCCGATGAGCCTGAACCAACTGCTGCTGCAAGCTGAAAGCGGCGAGCTGATCCGCGAGCTGACCCTGGATAGCCGCACCGTGAAGCCGGGTGACCTGTTCCTGGCCGTGCCGGGTGGTCGCCAGGATGGCCGCGCGCACATTGCCGCTGCGCTCACTCAAGGTGCCGCCGCCGTCGCTTACGAAGCGGAAGGCGCCGTCGATCTGCCGCCCAGCGATGTGCCGATGATCGCCATCAAGGGTCTGGCCAAGCAGTTGTCTGCCATTGCCGGGCGCTTCTATGGCGAGCCGAGCCGTGGCGTCGACCTGGTCGGTGTGACCGGTACCAACGGCAAGACCAGCGTCAGCCAACTGGTCGCCCAGGCGCTGGACCTGCTGGGCGAGCGCTGCGGCATCGTCGGTACCCTTGGCACCGGTTTCTATGGCGCGCTGGAAAGCGGTCGCCATACCACTCCCGACCCGCTCGCCGTGCAGGCGACCCTGGCGCGCCTGAAGCAGGCCGGCGCCAAGGCGGTAGCCATGGAGGTCTCTTCCCACGGGCTGGAACAGGGTCGTGTAGCGGCGCTGGGCTTCGACGTGGCGGTGTTCACCAACCTGTCCCGCGACCATCTGGACTACCACGGTTCCATGGAAGCCTACGGCGACGCCAAGGCCAAGCTGTTCGCCTGGCCGGGCCTGCGCTGCCGGGTGATCAACCTGGACGACGATTTCGGCCGCCAGCTAGCCGCCGAGTCCCAGGAGTCGCGCCTGATGGGTTACAGCCTGATCGACCCGTCGGCCTACATCTATTGCCGCGAAGCGACGTTCAGCGACGCCGGCGTGCAGGCGCAGATCGTCACTCCGCAAGGCGAAGGCTTGCTGCGCAGCTCCCTGCTGGGCAAGTTCAACCTAAGCAACCTGCTGGCCGTGGTCGGCGCGCTGCTCGGTCTGGACTACCCGCTGGGCGAGGTGCTCGCCGTGCTGCCGCAGCTGGAAGGGCCGATCGGTCGCATGCAGCGTCTGGGTGGCGGCGACAAGCCGCTGGTGGTGGTGGATTACGCCCACACCCCGGATGCTCTGGAAAAAGTCCTGCTGGCCCTGCGCCCGCACGTGCACGGTCAACTGCTTTGCCTGTTCGGCTGCGGTGGCGACCGCGACAGCGGCAAGCGCCCGATCATGGCGCAGATTGCCGAGCAGTACGCCGACCGCGTGCTGGTCACCGACGATAACCCGCGCACCGAGAAGAGCGATGCGATCATCGCCGACATCCGTGCCGGTTTCGCCAAGCCCGATGCGGTCGAGTTCGTTCCCGGTCGTGGCGAGGCCATTGCTCGCCTGATCGCTTCGGCTGGTGTGGATGACGTCGTGCTGCTGGCCGGCAAGGGACACGAGGATTACCAGGAGATCGACGGCGTACGCCATCCGTTCTCCGATCTGGATCAAGCCGCCAAGGCGCTGGCTGCCTGGGAGGTGAAGCGTGCTTAAGCCCCTGTCGCTCAACGAAGTTGCCGGCGCACTCAATGGCCGCGTGGTTGGCGCGGACGTTACCTTCGATGCCGTGAGCACCGACAGCCGCGCCATCGTGCCGGGCCAGCTGTTCATCGCGCTGACCGGTCCGCGTTTCGACGGTCATGACTATCTGGCCGACGTCGCCGCCAAGGGCGCCGTTGCCGCGCTGGTGGAGCGCGATGTCGCTGGTGCACCGCTGCCGCAACTGGTGGTGAGCGATACTCGCGTGGCGCTGGGCCAACTGGGTGCGCTGAACCGCAATGCCTTCACCGGCCGTGTCGCCGCTGTCACCGGTTCCAGCGGCAAGACCACCGTGAAGGAAATGCTTGCCAGCATCCTGCGTACCCAGGGCGATGTCCTGGCGACCCGTGGCAACCTGAACAACGATCTGGGCGCACCGCTGACCCTGTTGCAGCTGGCGCCGGAGCACAAGAGCGCGGTCATCGAGCTGGGCGCCTCGCGGATCGGCGAGATCGCTTACACCGTCGGCCTGACCCGCCCGCACGTTGCCATCATCACCAACGCCGGTACCGCTCACGTGGGCGAGTTCGGTGGGCAGGACAAGATCGTCCTGGCCAAGGGTGAGATTCTCGAAGGCCTGGCCAGCGACGGTGTGGCCATTCTCAACCGCGACGATCCGGCGTTCGACACCTGGACGAATCGCGCCGCGGGCCGGCGCGTCTCCAGCTTCGGCCTGCACGACGAACGTGCGGACTTCCGCGCCAGCGATGTGCAGCGTGATGCCCGCGGTTGCCCCGGCTTCACCCTGCGCGGCCCGGCGGGCGAGGCGCGCATCCAGCTGAACCTGCTGGGTGAGCACAATGTTTCCAACGCCCTGGCCGCCGCCGCTGCCGCTCACGCCCTCGGCGTGCCGCTGGTCGGGATCGTTTCCGGCCTGCAGAGCCTGCAGCCGGTCAAAGGCCGCGCCGTAGCCCAACTGGCGACGAATGGCATGCGAGTGATCGACGACAGCTACAACGCCAACCCGGCTTCAATCTGCGCCGCGATTGATATACTCGCCGGCTTTTCCGGCCGGACCGTCCTCGTCCTTGGGGACATGGGCGAGCTGGGGGCCTGGGCTGAGTCTTCCCACCGTGAAGTGGGGGCTTATGCCGTGGGCAAAGTCACCGCGCTCTATGCCGTCGGACCGCTCATGAGCCACGCCGTGCAGGCGTTCGGTTCCGCGGGCCGGCATTTCGCCGATCAGGCCAGCCTGATAAGTGCCCTGGCCGACGAAGCATCGACAACCACCATTTTGATCAAGGGTTCCCGCAGCGCGGCGATGGACAAAGTCGTCGCGGCGTTGTGCGCATCCTCCGAGGAGAGTCACTAAATGCTGCTGCTGCTCGCCGAGTACCTGCAACAGTTCTACAAGGGCTTCGGCGTCTTCCAGTACCTGACCCTGCGCGGCATTCTGAGCGTACTGACCGCGCTCGTCCTGTCCCTGTGGCTGGGACCGTGGATGATTCGCACCCTGCAGATCCGCCAGATCGGCCAGGCGGTGCGCAACGACGGTCCGCAATCTCACCTGTCGAAGAAAGGCACCCCGACCATGGGTGGTGCGCTGATCCTTACCGCCATCGCCATCAGCACCCTGTTGTGGGCCGACTGGTCGAACCGCTACGTCTGGGTCGTGCTCGCCGTGACCCTGCTGTTCGGCGCCGTCGGCTGGGTGGATGACTACCGCAAGGTGATCGAGAAGAACTCCCGCGGCCTGCCGAGCCGCTGGAAGTATTTCTGGCAGTCGGTATTCGGCCTGGGCGCTGCGATCTTCCTTTATATGACCGCCGAGACCCCGATCGAAACCACCCTGATCGTGCCGATGCTGAAGAACGTCGAGATCCCGCTGGGCATCTTCTTCGTCGTGCTGACCTACTTCGTGATCGTCGGCTCCAGCAACGCGGTGAACCTGACTGACGGTCTCGATGGCCTGGCCATCATGCCCACCGTGATGGTCGGCGGCGCGCTGGGCATCTTCTGCTACCTGTCGGGCAACATCAAATTCGCCGAATACCTGCTGATCCCCAGCGTTCCGGGGGCGGGCGAACTGATCATCTTCTGCGCCGCCATCGTTGGCGCGGGGCTGGGCTTCCTCTGGTTCAACACTTACCCGGCGCAGGTCTTCATGGGCGACGTCGGCGCGCTGGCCCTCGGCGCCGCGCTGGGCACCATCGCGGTGATCGTCCGCCAGGAAATCGTGCTGTTCATCATGGGCGGGGTGTTCGTCATGGAAACCCTGTCGGTGGTGATCCAGGTCGCCTCCTTCAAGCTGACCGGCAAGCGGGTATTCCGCATGGCGCCGATTCACCATCACTTCGAACTCAAGGGCTGGCCGGAGCCGCGCGTGATCGTGCGCTTCTGGATCATCACGGTGATTCTCGTGCTGATCGGCCTGGCCACGTTGAAACTGCGTTGAGGACTGATCGAGCATGAGCCTGATCGCTTCCGACCAATTCCGCATCGTTGTCGGCCTCGGCAAGAGCGGCATGTCCCTGGTGCGCTACCTGGCGCGCCAGGGTGTGCCTTTTGCCGTGGCCGACACGCGCGAGAATCCGCCGGAGCTGGCGACCCTGCGCGAGCAGTATCCGCAGGTCGAGGTGCGCTGCGGCGACCTCGACGCCGATTTCCTCTGCCGCGCCCAGGAGCTCTACGTGAGCCCCGGTCTGTCGCTGCGCGTCCCGGCGCTGGTGGAAGCCGCCGCCCGTGGCGTGCGCATGTCCGGCGACGTCGACCTGTTCGCGCGTAACGCCAGGGCGCCGATCGTCGCCATTACCGGTTCCAACGCCAAGAGCACCGTCACCACCCTGGTGGGCGACATGGCCAAGGCGGCCGGCAAGCGTGTTGCCGTCGGCGGCAACCTCGGCACCCCGGCACTGGATTTGCTGGCCGACGACGTCGAGCTGTACGTGGTGGAGCTGTCCAGCTTCCAGCTGGAAACCTGCGAGCGCCTGAACGCCGAAGTCGCCACCTGCCTGAACGTCAGCGAAGACCACATGGACCGCTACGACGGCATGGCCGACTACCACCTGGCCAAGCACCGCATCTTCCGCGGCGCCAAGCAGGTCGTGGTGAACCGTGCTGACGCGCTGAGCCGCCCGCTGATCGCCGACAACGTGCCGTGCTGGACCTTCGGCACCAACAAGCCGGACTTCAAGGCGTTCGGCCTGATCGAAGAAGACGGCGAGAAGTGGCTGGCCTTCCAGTTCGACAAGCTGATGCCGGCCCGTGAATTGAAAATCCGTGGCGCGCACAACCAGGCCAATGCCCTGGCCGCGCTGGCCCTCGGTCATGCCATTGGCCTGCCGTTCGAGCCGATGCTGCAGACCCTGCGCGAGTTCGCCGGCCTGGCCCATCGCTGCCAGTGGGTACGTGAGCGCAACGGCGTGAACTACTACGACGATTCCAAGGCCACCAACGTCGGCGCCGCCCTGGCTGCCATCGAAGGCCTGGGGGCCGATATCGACGGCAAGCTGGTGCTGATCGCCGGTGGTGACGGCAAGGGTGCCGACTTCCAGGACCTGCGCGGCCCCGTGGCGCAGCATTGCCGCGCGGTGGTGCTGCTGGGGCGCGATGCCGAGCTGGTCGGTGCGGCCATCGGCAATGCCGTGCCCAAGGTGCGCGTGAATACCCTGGACGAAGCCGTCGAGCATGCTGCCGACCTGGCGCTGCCGGGCGATGCGGTGCTGCTGTCGCCGGCCTGCGCCAGCCTGGACATGTTCAAGAACTACGAAGAACGCGGACGCCTGTTCGCCAAGGCCGTGGAGGAGCTCGCCTGATGTTCTCCTTCCTGCGCCCCTATCCGTCCCCGCTGATCAGCCGCCATGGCATCGATATCGACTTCCCGCTGCTGGCGGGTTGCCTGGCGCTGCTCGGCCTGGGGCTGGTGATGGTCACCTCGGCGTCGTCCGAGGTGGCGGCGGCGCAGTCCGGCAACCCGCTGTACTTCTCGGTCCGTCACCTGATCTACCTGGCCATCGGCTTCGTCGCCTGCGGCCTGACCATGATGGTGCCGATGGAGACCTGGCAGCGCCTGGGCTGGAAGCTACTGGCCATCGCCTTCGGGCTGCTGGTGCTGGTGATCACTCCCGGCATCGGCCGCGAGGTGAACGGCTCGATGCGCTGGATCGGTTTCGGTCTGTTCAACATCCAGCCCTCGGAGATCGCCAAGGTCTTCGTGGTGATCTTCATGGCCGGTTATCTGGTGCGCCGCCAGGAAGAAGTGCGCGAAAGCTGGCTGGGCTTCTTCAAGCCCTTCGTGGTGTTGCTGCCGATGGCCGGCCTGCTGCTGCGCGAGCCTGACTTCGGCGCCACCGTGGTGATGATGGGCGCCGCTGCCGCCATGCTGTTCCTCGGCGGCGTCGGTCTGTTCCGCTTCGGCCTGATGGTGGCCCTGGCCATCGGTGCGGTGGTGCTGCTGATCCAGACCCAGCCCTACCGGATGGCGCGCCTGACCAACTTCACCGACCCCTGGGCCGACCAGTTCGGCGCGGGCTACCAGCTCAGCCAGGCGCTGATCGCCTTCGGCCGTGGTGGCTGGACCGGCATGGGCCTGGGCAACAGCATCCAGAAGCAGTTCTACCTGCCCGAAGCGCACACCGACTTCGTGTTTGCAGTCCTCGCGGAAGAACTGGGCATCGTCGGCGCCATGGCCACCGTCGCCCTGTTCGTCTTCGTCAGCCTGCGCGCGCTGTACATCGGCATCTGGGCCGAACAGTCGAAACAGTACTTCTCCGCCTACGTGGCCTACGGCCTGGCCTTCCTGTGGATCGGCCAGTTCCTGATCAACGTCGGTGTGAACGTCGGCCTGCTGCCGACCAAGGGCCTGACCCTGCCGTTCCTCAGCTACGGCGGCAGCTCGCTGGTGATCTGCTGCGCCCAGCTGGGAATGCTGCTGCGCATCGAATGGGAACGTCGCACCGTGATGGGTAGCGAGGAATATGAATTCAGCGAAGAGGACTTTGCCGATGAAAGGTAACGTCCTGATCATGGCCGGTGGCACCGGCGGACACGTGTTCCCGGCGCTGGCCTGCGCCCGTGAGTTCCAGGCGCGCGGCTACAGCGTGCACTGGCTCGGCACGCCGCGCGGCATCGAGAACGATCTGGTACCCAAGGCCGGCCTGCCGCTGCATCTGATCAACGTCAGCGGTCTGCGCGGCAAGGGCATCAAGTCGCTGCTGCGTGCGCCGTTCGACCTGCTCAAGTCGCTGTTCCAGGCCATCGGCGTGGTTCGCCAGCTCAAGCCGGTCTGCGTGCTCGGCTTGGGTGGTTACGTGACTGGCCCGGGTGGCCTGGCCGCCAAGCTGTCCGGCGTGCCGCTGGTGATCCATGAGCAGAACGCCGTTGCCGGCACCGCCAACCGCAGCCTCGCACCGCTGGCCAAGCGGGTCTGCGAAGCCTTCCCGGACACCTTCAACGCCAGCGCCAAGCGCCTGACCACTGGCAACCCGGTGCGCGCCGAACTGTTCCTGGAAGAGGGCGCTCGCGCGCCGCTGCCGGGTCGCCGCGTCAACCTGCTGGTGCTGGGCGGCAGCCTGGGCGCCGAGCCGTTGAACAAACTGATCCCGGAAGCGCTGGCGCAGATTCCCGCCGACGCTCGTCCGGCGATTCGCCATCAGGCCGGTCGTCAGCACGATCAGGTCACTGCGGAGCGTTATCGCGCCGCCGGTGTCGAAGCCGACGTCGCTCCGTTCATCGCCGACATGGCTGCCGCCTACGCCTGGGCGGACCTGGTGATCTGCCGCGCTGGCGCGCTGACCGTCAGCGAGCTGACCGCCGCCGGCCTGCCGTCCTTCCTGGTGCCGCTGCCCCACGCGATCGACGACCACCAGACCAAGAACGCCGAATTCCTGGTGCGGGAGGGCGCCGCCCACCTGCTGCCACAGAAATCTACCAG
Source organism: Pseudomonas macauensis (assembly GCF_047902425.1). Classification (NCBI taxonomy): domain Bacteria; kingdom Pseudomonadati; phylum Pseudomonadota; class Gammaproteobacteria; order Pseudomonadales; family Pseudomonadaceae; genus Pseudomonas; species Pseudomonas macauensis. Next base: position 1,159,867 of record NZ_CP138377.1, read on the forward strand.
CGCCGCCGACCTGGCCGCGCAGTTGTCCGAGGTATTGATGCATCCCGATTCCCTGACCCGCATGGCCGACCGCGCTCGCAGTCTGGCCAAGCCCGAGGCTACCCGTACGGTGGTCGATGCCTGCCTGGAGGTGGCCCGTGGTTAAAGAACCCACCGGCGTCACCCGTACCATGCGGCGCATCCGTCGCATCCACTTCGTCGGCATCGGCGGCGTGGGCATGTGCGGTATCGCGGAAGTGTTGCTGAACCTCGGCTACGAAGTGTCCGGTTCCGACCTCAAGGCCTCGCCCGTGACCGAGCGCCTGGAGAAGTTCGGCGCAGAAATCTTCATTGGCCACCGTGCGGAGAACGCCGATGGCGCCGACGTGCTGGTGGTGTCCAGCGCGGTGAACAAGGCCAACCCGGAAGTCGCCGCGGCGCTGGATCGCCGTGTGCCGGTGGTGCCGCGTGCCGAAATGCTCGCCGAGCTGATGCGCTACCGCCACGGCATCGCCGTTGCCGGTACCCACGGCAAGACCACCACCACCAGCCTGATCGCCTCGGTATTCGCTGCCGGCGGCCTGGACCCGACCTTCGTCATCGGTGGTCGCCTGAACGCCGCCGGCACCAACGCGCAACTGGGCACCAGCCGCTATCTGGTGGCCGAGGCCGACGAGAGCGACGCCAGCTTCCTGCACCTGCAGCCGATGGTCTCGGTGGTCACCAACATCGACGCCGACCACATGAGCACCTACGGCGGCGACTTCAACAAGCTCAAGCGCACCTTCGTCGACTTCCTGCACAACCTGCCGTTCTACGGCCTGGCCGTGCTTTGCGTCGACGACCCGGTGGTCCGCGAGATCCTGCCGCAGGTCGCTCGTCCGACCGTGACCTACGGACTGAGCGACGACGCCGACGTTCGCGCGATCAACATCCGCCAGGAAGGCATGCGTACCTACTTCACCGTGCTGCGCCCCGAGCGCGAACCGCTGGACGTCTCGGTGAACATGCCTGGCCTGCACAACGTGCTGAACTCCCTGGCGACCATCGTCATCGCCACCGACGAAGGCATCTCCGACGAGGCCATCGTTCAGGGCCTGTCTGGTTTCCAGGGCGTGGGCCGGCGCTTCCAGGTCTATGGCGACCTGCAGGTGGAAGGCGGCAGCGTGATGCTGGTCGACGACTACGGCCACCACCCGCGGGAAGTCGCGGCGGTGATCAAGGCCGTGCGTGGCGGTTGGCCGGAGCGCCGTCTGGTGATGGTCTACCAGCCGCACCGCTACACCCGTACCCGCGACCTGTACGACGACTTCGTGCAGGTGCTGGGCGAGGCCAATGTGCTGATGCTGATGGAGGTCTATCCGGCCGGCGAGGAGCCGATCCCCGGCGCCGACAGCCGTCACCTGTGCCACAGCATCCGCCAGCGCGGCCAGTTGGACCCGATTTATCTGGAGCGCGGCGGCGACCTTGCCTCGCTGCTCAAGCCGCTGCTGCGTCCCGGCGACATCCTGCTCTGCCAGGGTGCCGGCGATATCGGCGGGCTGGCTCCGCAACTGATCAAGAATCCGATGTTCGGCGCCACCGAAGCTGGCGCTGAGGGGAAGAAGCCATGAGTGACGTCCTCAAATCCGCCCTCGATCCCCGCGCTTTCGGTCGCGTCGCCGTGCTCTACGGCGGCAAGAGTGCCGAGCGCGAGGTGTCGCTGAAGTCCGGCGCCATGGTCCTGCAGGCCCTGCAGGCCGCAGGTGTAGATGCCTTCGGTATCGATGTGGGCGATGACCTGCTGCAGCGCCTGATCAGCGAGAAGATCGACCGCGCCTTCATCATCCTCCACGGCCGTGGCGGTGAAGACGGCAGCATGCAGGGCCTGCTGGAGATCGCCGGCATTCCCTACACCGGTAGCGGCGTGCTCGCGTCCGCCCTGGCCATGGACAAGCTGCGCACCAAGCGCGTGTGGCTGAGCCTCGGCCTGCCGACCCCGAACTACGCCGTGCTCAGCAGCGAGGCCGATTGCCGTGCCGCTGCTGCGGAGCTGGGCTTCCCGCTGATCGTCAAGCCGGCCCATGAAGGTTCCAGCATCGGCATGGCCAAGGTGAACAGCGTGGAAGAGCTGATCACTGCCTGGCAGGGCGCCGCCCAGTACGACTCGCAAGTGCTTGTCGAACAGTGGATCAGCGGCCCCGAGTTCACCATTGCCGTCCTGCGTGGCCAGGTGCTGCCGCCCATCCGTCTGGGTACCCCGCACACCTTCTACGACTACGACGCCAAGTACCTCGCCAGCGATACCCAGTACCAGATTCCTTGCGGCCTCGATGCCGCCAAGGAAGAGGAACTCAAGGACCTGACCGCACGTGCCTGCGATGCCCTTGGCATCCAGGGCTGGGGCCGGGCTGACGTAATGCAGGACGCCGAGGGGCGTTTCTGGCTTCTGGAAGTGAACACCGCACCGGGCATGACCGACCACAGCCTGGTGCCCATGGCCGCGCGCGCGGCCGGCCTGGATTTCCAGCAACTGGTGCTGGCCATCCTCGCCGACAGCGTCGAGGCAAGGGGGTAAGTCATGAACGGCGCGCAGCTTCGCCACCAGCAACCCGGTATCGGCCGTGTGCCCGCACGCAAGCCGACGGCCCGTGGCGCCAGCCGCCTGGTGGCCAAGGAGCCGCTGAGCGCGCGCATGCCCAAGCCGAGCTTCGGCTTCCTCAAGGTGCTGGTGTGGCCGCTGGTGCTGGGTGTCCTCGGCGTTGGCACCTATTACGGCGCGCAGTACGCGCTGCCCTATGCCGATCGCCCAATCGCCAAGGTCAGTGTGGAAGGTGACCTGAGCTACATCAGCCAGCAGGCGGTGCAGCAGCGGATCAGCTCCTACGTGTCGGCGAGCTTCTTCACCATCGACCTGGCCGGGATGCGCCAGGAGCTGGAGCAGATGCCCTGGATCGCTCACGCCGAGGTGCGTCGCGTGTGGCCCGACCAGGTGGTGATCCGCCTGGACGAGCAACTGCCGATCGCCCGCTGGGGTAACGAGGCGCTGCTGAACAACCAGGGCCAGGCCTTCGCCCCGCGCGAAGTGGCCAACTACGAGCACCTGCCGCGCCTGTCCGGCCCGCAGCGCGCTCAGCAACAAGTGATGCAGCAGTACCAGATTCTCAGCCAGATGCTCCGTCCGCTGGGCTTCACCATTTCCAGCCTGGACATGAGTTCGCGCGGCGCCTGGACCCTGGGCACCGCGCAGGGCGTGGAGATCATGCTGGGCCGCGATCACGCGGTAGAACAGATTCGCCGGTTCGTGACCATCTACGACAAGGCGCTGAAAGATCAGATTTCGAAAATTGCGCGCATCGACATGCGTTACCCCAACGGCCTGGCCGTGGCGTGGCGCGATCCGGTGCCGGAAACGACGGTGGCCCAGACCACCGCCGTGCAGTGAGTTGAGGAGACTTCGATAAACATGGCAAGCGTGCAGAGCGGCAAAATGGTCGTCGGCCTGGACATCGGCACCTCCAAGGTGGTGGCGCTGGTGGGTGAGGTAGCGGCCGATGGCAAGCTGGAGATCGTCGGTATCGGGACGCACCCTTCGCGCGGCCTGAAGAAGGGCGTGGTGGTGAACATCGAGTCCACCGTCCAGTCGATCCAGCGTGCCATCGATGAGGCCCAGCAGATGGCGGGCTGCCGTATCCACTCGGCCTTCGTCGGCATCGCCGGCAACCATATCCGCAGCCTGAATTCCCACGGCATCGTGGCGATCCGCGACCGCGAAGTGAGCGGCGCGGACATCGAACGCGTGCTGGACGCGGCGCAGGCCGTGGCCATCCCGGCCGACCAGCGTGTGCTGCACACCCTGGCCCAGGACTACGTGATCGACAACCAGGAAGGCGTGCGCGAGCCGCTGGGCATGTCCGGCGTACGCCTGGAAGCCAAGGTGCACGTGGTGACCTGCGCGGTGAACGCCGCGCAGAACATCGAGAAGTGCGTGCGCCGCTGCGGCCTGGAGGTGGACGACATCATCCTCGAGCAGCTGGCTTCGGCCTACTCCGTGCTCACCGAGGACGAGAAGGAACTGGGCGTGTGCCTGGTGGACATCGGCGGCGGCACCACCGACATCGCCATCTTCACCGAAGGCGCCATCCGGCATACCGCGGTGATCCCGATCGCCGGCGATCAGGTCACCAACGACATCGCCATGGCGCTGCGCACGCCAACACAATATGCCGAAGAGATCAAGATTCGATATGCTTGTGCCCTAGCCAAATTGGCCGGTGCGGGCGAAACCATCAAGGTGCCCAGCGTAGGGGACCGGCCGCCGCGGGAACTGTCGCGCCAAGCGCTTGCCGAAGTGGTCGAGCCTCGTTACGACGAGCTGTTCACCCTGGTTCAGGCGGAATTGCGCCGCAGTGGCTACGAGGACCTGATTCCTGCCGGGATCGTCCTGACCGGTGGCACTTCCAAGATGGAAGGCGCGGTCGAGCTGGCCGAAGAGATCTTTCACATGCCGGTGCGCCTGGGCGTACCTCACAGCGTCAAAGGACTGACCGACGTCGTGCGCAATCCAATCTACTCCACGGGTGTGGGCCTGCTCATGTACGGGCTGCAGAAGCAGTCCGACGGCATCTCCATGTCCAGCGGCAGCAGCTTCAGCGACGAACCCAAGGCACCGGTACTGGAACGGCTCAAACGCTGGGTCCAGGGCAATTTCTGATTTACCACCGCGGTAAACGTAGGCGACACAACTAGAAAGGAAGGAGAGGGGAAATGTTTGAATTGGTTGATAACGTCCCAACTACAGCAGTCATCAAGGTCATCGGCGTAGGTGGTGGCGGCGGCAACGCCGTGAACCACATGGCCAAGAACAACGTTGATGGCGTCGAATTCATTTGCGCCAACACCGATGCGCAGGCGCTGAAGAACATCGCCGCGCGCACCGTGCTGCAGCTCGGCCCGGGTGTGACCAAGGGCCTGGGCGCTGGCGCCAACCCTGAAGTAGGCCGCCAGGCCGCCATCGAGGACCGCGAGCGTATCGCCGAGGTCCTGGAAGGCGCCGACATGGTCTTCATCACCACCGGCATGGGTGGCGGTACCGGTACCGGTGCTGCGCCGATCATCGCCGAAGTGGCCAAGGAAATGGGCATCCTCACCGTTGCGGTGGTGACCCGTCCGTTCCCGTTCGAGGGCCGCAAGCGCATGCAGATCGCCGACGAAGGCATCCGCTCGCTGGCTGAAAGCGTCGACTCGCTGATCACCATCCCGAACGAAAAGCTGCTGACCATCCTGGGCAAGGACGCCAGCCTGCTGGCTGCTTTCGCCAAGGCCGACGATGTGCTGGCCGGTGCCGTTCGCGGTATCTCCGACATCATCAAGCGCCCGGGCATGATCAACGTCGACTTCGCCGACGTGAAGACCGTCATGAGCGAGATGGGCATGGCCATGATGGGCACCGGCTGCGCCAGCGGTCCGAACCGCGCCCGCGAGGCCACCGAAGCCGCGATCCGCAACCCGCTGCTGGAAGACGTCAACCTGCAGGGCGCCCGCGGCATCCTGGTGAACATTACCGCCGGTCCGGATCTGTCCCTGGGCGAATACTCCGACGTGGGTAACATCATCGAGCAGTTCGCTTCCGAGCACGCCACTGTGAAAGTGGGCACCGTGATCGATCCGGACATGCGCGACGAGCTGCACGTCACCGTGGTCGCCACCGGTCTGGGCGCTCGCCTGGAGAAGCCGGTCAAGGTCGTCGACAACACCGTGCAGACCCAGACCGTCAGCACCCAGGCTCCGGTTCAGCGTGAGCAGCAGTCGGTGAACTACCGCGACCTGGACCGCCCGACCGTCATGCGCAACCAGTCCCACGGCGGCGCTGCCACCGCGGCCAAGCTGAATCCGCAGGACGATCTGGACTACCTGGACATCCCGGCCTTCCTGCGTCGTCAGGCCGATTGAGTCGATTTATCAGGAGTATCAATGTGATTGGTGTTCAGCAAAGGGCGGTTCTGCTATCATCGCCGCCCATTGTTGAAAACAGTTCGCAACTTGCGCGAAAGCGGCCAAAGCCATGATCAGACAACGCACCTTGAAGAACATCATCCGGGCGACCGGTGTCGGCCTGCACTCCGGGGAGAAGGTTTACCTGACCCTGAAGCCGGCTCCCGTCGATACTGGCATCGTGTTCTGCCGGACCGATCTCGACCCGGTAGTGGAAATCCCCGCTCGAGCTTCGAACGTGGGTGAAACCACCATGTCGACCACCCTCATCAAGGGTGACGTCAAGGTGGATACCGTGGAGCATCTGCTGTCGGCCATGGCTGGCCTGGGTATCGACAACGCCTATGTCGAGCTGTCCGCATCGGAAGTACCGATCATGGACGGTAGCGCAGGTCCCTTTGTATTCCTGATCCAGTCCGCCGGCCTGCAAGAGCAGGAGGCGGCGAAGAAGTTCATCCGTATCAAGCGCGAAGTGACCGTGGAAGAGGGCGACAAGCGCGCCACCTTCGTTCCCTTCGATGGCTTCAAGGTGAGCTTCGAGATCGACTTCGATCACCCGGTTTTCCGTGGTCGCACCCAGAAGGCCGTTGTGGACTTCTCCAGCACTTCCTTCGTCAAGGAAGTCAGCCGCGCGCGTACCTTCGGGTTCATGCGCGACATCGAGATGCTGCGTTCGCAGAACCTGGCGCTCGGTGGCAGTGTGGAGAACGCCATCGTGGTCGACGAGTATCGTGTGCTCAACGAAGATGGCCTTCGTTATGAGGACGAGTTCGTCAAGCACAAGATCCTGGACGCCATCGGAGACCTGTACCTGTTGGGTAACAGCCTCATCGGCGAGTTCATCGGCTACAAGTCCGGTCACGCCCTGAACAACCGTCTGCTGCGCACCCTCATCGCAGACAAGGACGCTTGGGAAGTGGTGACCTTCGAGGACGCCAAGACCGCGCCGATCTCCTATATGCGACCCGCTGCGGCCGTATAAGGGAACCTCCTTCCTTCAGTAATACATTCAAAGGCCACCCTCGGGTGGCCTTTTTTTATGCCTGCTGTTCAGGTCGTTGGCTTATTCAGTCGGCTTGCGGCTACGGCTGGCAAGGCGCTCCAGGGCGGCCTTCAGTTGCGGGTTGTCGATACCTTCGGCGGCTTCGTGCAGCGTTGCTGCGGCTGACTCCGTCAGCGTCACGTTGCGCACCGGCGCACTGCTCTGGCTGAGCGGTTGCACCTTGAACAGGATGCGCGCCAGCCCGGCGAACTCCGGGTAGGTGACGAGTTGGCGCAGCAGGCGGTTCTGCTGGTAGCGCAGGCGGGTAGCCCAATGACCATCGGTGACGATCAGCAGCAGGCTGCCTTCGCGCCAGGAGGCGATACGGCAGAAGGGGCGCGCGGCGGGCTGCAGTTGAGCGTCGAGCAGTTCCTGCAGGCGCGAGAGGCGCTGGGCCTCGGCGAACAGGGATTGCAGGGGCTTGGCTTCGCGCAGCAGCTTGGTCGATGCCTGGGCGGGCAGAGGGCGGAAGGCCATGATGGAAACCCCGGGGTGAATAAACAGCGATGGTAGCAGATGGGGGATTCATCCGGTTGCAGGATGCTTGCTCCAGCGCAGCCTTGAAGTTGTGCGGCCGAGTCACCATATCAACCATGCGGATTGAATGTTGTCCGTCCACGCATTGCCCGAAATGTCGTGGGGTGCGAAGCTTCCAAGGATGACTTCGGCACTTTTTTCATACACGTTTCCGGGTAGAATGCCCGCTTCGTTGCCGTTCCGCGCCGCGGCCAGCCAGTCGGGCAGCCCTCCAATTCTCCAGTTCGGATGACCCAGTCGATATGTTTGCGCCTTTGTTGAAAAAACTCTTTGGAAGCAAGAACGAGCGCGAAGTGAAGCGCATGGTCAAGCAAGTCCAGGCCATCAACGCACTCGAGCCCCAGATGGTTCCGCTTTCCGATGAGCAACTCAAGGCCAAGACCGAAGAGTTCAAGGCGCGCCTGGCCAAGGGCGAGACCCTCGACCAGATCCTCCCCGAAGCTTTCGCCGTCGCCCGTGAGGCCGGCAAGCGTGTGATGGGCATGCGTCACTTCGACGTCCAGCTGATCGGCGGCATGACCCTGCACGAGGGCAAGATCGCCGAGATGCGTACCGGTGAAGGTAAAACCCTCGTAGGTACCCTGGCCGTCTACCTGAACGCCTTGGCCGGCAAAGGCGTGCACGTGGTCACCGTGAACGACTACCTGGCCCGCCGCGACGCCAACTGGATGCGTCCGCTGTATGAATTCCTTGGCCTGACCGTCGGCATCGTCAGCCCGTTCCAGCCGCCGGAAGAGAAGCGCGCGGCCTACGCCTCCGACATCACCTACGGCACCAACAACGAATTCGGCTTCGACTACCTGCGCGACAACATGGCGTTCAGCCTGGAAGACAAGTTCCAGCGCGAGCTGAACTTCGCCGTGGTCGACGAAGTGGATTCCATCCTCATCGACGAAGCGCGGACTCCGCTGATCATCTCCGGCCAGGCCGAAGACAGCTCCGAGCTGTACATCAAGATCAACAAGCTGATCCCGCGCCTGAAGCGTCACATCGAGGAAGTCGAAGGCCAGGTGACCCAGCAGGGCCACTACAGCATCGACGAGAAGACCCGCCAGGTAGAGCTCAATGAGCAGGGCCACGCCTACGTCGAGGAACTGCTGACCCAGAACGGCCTGCTGGCCGAGGGCGAGAGCCTTTATTCGGCGCACAACCTCAGCCTGCTGACCCACGTCTACGCAGCGCTGCGCGCCCACACCCTGTTCCACCGCAACGTCGAGTACATCGTCCAGGGTGACCAGGTCCTGCTGATCGACGAGCACACCGGCCGTACCATGCCGGGCCGCCGCCTCTCCGAGGGCCTGCACCAGGCCATCGAGGCCAAGGAAAACCTGCCGATCCAGGCTGAGAGCCAGACCCTGGCCTCGACCACCTTCCAGAACTACTTCCGCCTCTACACCAAGCTGGCCGGCATGACCGGTACCGCCGACACCGAGGCCTTCGAATTCCGCCAGACCTACGGCCTGGACGTGGTGGTGATCCCGACCCACCGTCCGATCGCCCGTAAGGACTTCAACGACCTGGTCTACCTGACCCAGGACGAGAAGTACGCCGCCATCATCACCGACGTTCAGCAGTGCCAGGCGCTGGGCCGTCCGATCCTGGTGGGTACCGCTTCGGTGGAAACCTCCGAATACGTCTCGCAGCTGCTGCAGAAGGCCGGCATCGAGCACAAGGTACTGAACGCCAAGTACCACGAGAAGGAAGCCGAGATCATCGCCCAGGCCGGCCGTCCGGGCTCGGTGACCATCGCCACCAACATGGCCGGTCGTGGTACCGACATCCTGCTGGGCGGTAACTGGGAAGTGGAAGTCGCCGCGCTGGAGAATCCCACCGACGAACAGATTGCCCAGATCAAGGGTGACTGGCAGAAGCGCCACCAGCAGGTCATCGAGGCCGGTGGCCTGCACGTGATCGCCTCCGAGCGCCACGAATCCCGTCGCATCGACAACCAGCTGCGCGGCCGTGCCGGCCGTCAGGGCGACCCGGGCTCCAGCCGCTTCTACCTGTCGCTGGAAGACCACCTGATGCGCATCTTCGCCTCCGACCGGGTGAAGAACTTCATGAAGGCCCTGGGCATGCAGCCGGGCGAGGCGATCGAGCACCGCATGGTGACCAACGCCATCGAAAAGGCGCAGCGCAAGGTCGAAGGCCGCAACTTCGACATCCGCAAGCAACTGCTGGAGTTCGACGACGTCGCCAACGAGCAGCGCAAGGTGATCTACCACATGCGCAACAGCCTGCTGGCGGCCGACAATATCGGCGACACCATCGCCGAGTTCCGCGAGGAAACCCTGGCCAACACCATCAGCCAGCACATTCCGCCGCAGTCGCTGCCCGAACAATGGGACATCGCCGGCCTGGAAGCTGCGCTGTACAGCGACTTCGCCCTGAAACTGCCGGTACAGCAGTGGCTGGACGAAGACGAAAAGCTGTACGAAGAAACCCTGCGCGAGAAGATCCTCGCCGAGCTGGTGGCTGCCTACAACGAGAAGGAAGACCTCGCCGGCGCCGAAGCCCTGCGCACCTTCGAGAAGCAGATGCTGCTGCGCGTGCTGGACGACCTGTGGAAGGACCACCTGTCCACCATGGATCACCTGCGCCACGGCATCCACCTGCGCGGCTACGCGCAGAAGAACCCGAAACAGGAATACAAGCGCGAGTCCTTCAACCTGTTCCAGGAACTGCTGGACTCGGTCAAGCGCGACACCATCCGCGTGCTGTCCTTCGTTCAGGTCCGCCGCGAAGACCCGGCCGAAGAAGAAGCCCGTCTGCGCCGCGAAGCCGAGGAAATGGCTAAGCGCATGCAGTTCCAGCATGCCGCTGCGCCGTCCATGGAGCAGGCCACCGCGACTGACGAAGACGGCGAGCAGCCCGAAGGCGCCACCAACGTGGTGCCTATGGAACCGGTGCGCAACGAGCCGAAGATCGGCCGCAACGAGCCGTGCCCCTGCGGTTCGGGCAAGAAATACAAGCACTGCCACGGTCAGGTGGAATAACGCCTCCCGACCTTGATACCGACGCCGCGACCGGCCCTGCCGCTCGCGGCGTTTTTCTCACTTGAACCACTGAATCGATTTCACTGAATTGAGAGGAGCGCGTCACATGGCTGTTGGTCTCGGCCCCATGTCCACCCTGCACCCGGTCCCTGGTTTCGAACTCGGCATCGCGTCCGCCGGCATCAAACGACCCGGCCGCAAGGACATCGTGGTGATGCGATGTGCCGAAGGCTCCACCGTGGCGGGTGTGTTCACCACCAACGCCTTCTGTGCGGCGCCCGTGATCCTGGCGCGCAAACGTTTCCTCGGCCCGGTGCGCTACCTGCTGACCAACACCGGCAACGCCAATGCCGGCACTGGCGAAGCGGGCCTGGCCAACGCCACCCGCACCTGCGCCAAACTGGCTGAGCTGGCCGGAGTACCGGAAAACGCCGTGCTGCCGTACTCCACCGGCGTGATCGGCGAGCCGCTGCCGGTCGAGAAGATCGAAGCCGCACTGCCGGCCGCGCTGGCCAACCTGTCCGTGGACAACTGGGCTGACGCCGCCGCTGGCATCATGACCACCGACACCCTGCCCAAGGGCGCCAGCCGCCAGTTCCAGCACGACGGCGTGACCATCACCGTCACCGGCATCAGCAAGGGCGCCGGCATGATCAAGCCGAACATGGCCACCATGCTCGGTTACATTGCCACCGACGCCAAGGTTGCCCAGGGCGTGCTGCAGGACCTGCTGCGCGATGCGGCGAACAAGTCCTTCAACCGCATCACCATCGACGGCGATACCTCCACCAACGACTGCTGCATGCTGGTTGCCACCGGCCAGGCCGCGCTGCCGGAAATCACCGCCGCGTCCGGCGCGCTGTTCGCCGCGCTGAAGCAGGCCGTGCTGGAGGTCTCCATGGAACTGGCCCAGGCCATCGTCCGCGACGGCGAAGGCGCTACCAAGTTCGTTACCGTGCAGGTGAATGGCGGCGCGACTCACCAGGAGTGCCTGGATGTCGGCTACGCCGTCTCCCACTCGCCGCTGATCAAGACCGCGCTGTTCGCCTCCGATCCGAACTGGGGCCGCATTCTCGCCGCCGTCGGCCGTGCCGGTGTGCCGGAGCTGGACGTGAGCCTGATCGACGTGTACCTGGACGACGTCTGCATCGCCAGCCGTGGTGGCCGCGCCGCCAGCTACACCGAGGACCAGGGCGCCAAGGTCATGGCCCAGGAAGAGATCACCATCCGTATCGACCTCGGTCGCGGCACCTGCAGCGAGACCATCTGGACCACCGACCTGTCCCACGAGTACGTGAAGATCAACGCGGAATACCGCACCTGATCGCTGCGTAAGCTCCTGCGTCGGCCCCGTGCCGGCGCCTCGCTTCACTCGGATTCCCGATTTTCATCGAAGGATGAAAATCGGGAATTTGTTTTCATGGCTCCCGCGCTCTAAGGTCTTCTGACTGACCCTCAAGAGCACCGCGTCCATGTCCCTTTCCCTGGTTATCGGCAGCAAGAATTACTCCTCCTGGTCCCTGCGCGGCTGGTTGGCCATGGCGCTCACCGGCGTCGACTTCGAGGAAATCCTGATTCCCCTGGGCGGCCAGGACACCGCGCGGCGCATCCGCGAGCACTCGCCCAGCGGCAAGGTGCCGGCGCTCAAGTGCGAGCACGGGGTGATCTGGGACTCTCTGGCGATCGCCGAGTACCTCGCCGAACGCTTCCCCGAAGCCCATCTCTGGCCCCGAGGCGAAGCCGCCCGCGCCCTGGCACGCTCGGTCTGCGCCGAGATGCACAGTGGCTTCATGGCGCTGCGCTCGCACATGCCGATGGACATCCAGCGCAACCAGCCGTTGGCGGAAGTGCCGGAGGCCGTGGAGGCGGATGTCGCCCGCATCGTCGAGCTCTGGAGCCTGTGCCGCAAACAGTTTGGCCAGGACGGCCCCTTCCTGTTCGGCCATGCCAGCATTGCCGATGCCTTCTACGCCCCGGTGGCCACGCGTCTGCGTAGCTACTGCGTCACCCTGCCGATCGAGGCGCAGAACTATGTCGATGCGATCTATGCCTGGCCGACCTTCCGGCCGTGGCTGGAGGCGGCAATGGTCGAACGCGCCTGAAGCGGCGATCCAATGACGGTAGAATGCCGATCTACACGGGCCCTGCCTGAATCGGATTGAGGAGTAGCACTGTGAAACGAGTACATGTCGCCGCCGCCGTGATTCGCGGACTCGATGGCCGGGTACTGATCGCCCGCCGTCCGGACGACAAGCACCAGGGTGGTCTCTGGGAGTTTCCCGGTGGCAAGGTGGAGGAGGGCGAAGCGGTACAGGTCGCCCTGGCCCGCGAGCTGAAGGAAGAGCTGGGCATCGAGGTCGAGCAGGCGCGTCCGCTGATCCGTGTGCAGCACGACTACAGCGACAAGCACGTGCTGCTGGATGTCTGGGAGGTCTCCGCCTTCTCCGGTGCGCCCCATGGCGCCGAAGGCCAGCCGCTGGCCTGGGTCGCTCCGCGCGACCTGCCGGACTACGAGTTCCCGGCGGCCAACGAACCCATCGTGCATGCTGCGCGCCTGCCGGATCGCTATCTGATCACCCCGGATGGCCTGGAAATTCCGCAGCTGGTGCAGGGTGTGCGCGCCGCGGTGGCCGGCGGCATCCGTCTGATCCAGCTGCGCGCGCCGAACATGTACAGCCCTGAGTACCGCGACCTGGCGGTGGACATCCAGGGCCTCTGCGCCGGCAAGGCGCAATTGATGCTCAAGGGCCCGCTGGAGTGGCTGGGTGACTTCCCGGCGGCCGGCTGGCACCTGACCTCCGAACAGCTGCGCAAATACGCACCTAACGGCCGTCCATTCCCCCGCGAGCGTCTGCTGGCAGCCTCCTGCCACAGTGCCGAGGAGCTGGAGCTGGCGACCCGCATGGGCGTGGATTTCGTCACCCTGTCGCCGGTGCAGCCGACCGAGAGCCATCCGGGTGAGCCGGCGCTGGGCTGGGAGGCGGCCGCCGAACTGATCAATGGCTTCAACCAGCCGGTGTTCCTGCTAGGTGGTGTCGGTCCGCAGGATGTCGAGCGCGCCTGGGAGGCCGGGGCGCAAGGCGTCGCGGGCATTCGCGCGTTCTGGCCGAAAGCCGAGGGTTGACCCACCGCTGAGTGGGTGGCTTTTTGTAGGAGCGAGCTTGCTCGCGAACAGCTCAGGCACCGAGTTGTGCGGTTCGCGAGCAAGTTCGCTCCTACAATTGGATGGTCGTCAGGCGGGCTTTTCCGCCGCCTGCCAGAGAATCTCTTCCACGCCCTGGCGTCGGGCGATGAAGCGCGCGGCGACGAACAGCAGGTCGGAGAGCCGGTTCAGGTAACGCAGGCCGGCACCTTCCAGCGGTTCCTCGGCATTGAGCTGCTGGCAGCGCCGCTCGGCGTTGCGCGCCTGGGCGCGGCACAGGTGGGCCAGGGCCACCAGGCGTGAGCCGCCGGGCAGGATGAAGTTCTTCAGTGGTCCGAGTTCCTCGTTCCAGCGATCGATGACCTGCTCCAGGCGTTCCACTTCGGCATCGTTCAGCGCGCGGTATTCCGGCATCGCCAGTTCGCCGCCGAGGTCGAACAGACGGTGCTGGATCGGTGCCAGCACGCCGATCACTTCCTCCAGCGCACTGCTGCGCGCTTCGTTCAGCCCCGCCAGCAATAGGCCGAGGTGGCTGTTCAGCTCGTCCACCGCGCCCATGGCTTCCACCCGTGGGTGGTGCTTGGGCACCCGGCGGCCGTCGGCCAGGCCGGTTTCGCCCTTGTCGCCGGTGCGGGTATAGATCTTCGATAGCCGGTTGCCCATGACTCAGTGCTCCTTATCGCCGCCCTCCAGCAGGGGCGGGGGGGAAGTGACGTCGGCGCCCAGGGGCAGCCGCAGGGTGAAGCAGGTGCCCAGGCCCAGCTCGGACTGCACCTCCATCTGCCCCTTGTGGTTGTTGGTGATGATGAAGTACGACACCGACAGGCCCAACCCGGTGCCCTGGCCGACTTCCTTGGTGGTGAAGAACGGCTCGAAGATGCGCTTGCGCACCTTCTCCGGCATGCCGCAACCATTGTCTTCCACCTGGATTTCCGCCCACGGCGGGTTCAGCCGGGTGCGCAGGATGATGCGGCCGAGTTCGCCTTCCTCTTCGTCGTCGCGCAGGTGGATGGCCTGGGCGGCGTTCTTCAGCAGGTTGAGCAGGACCTGTTCCACCTCGTTGGCGATTACCGGGACCGGTCCCAGGCGCGGATCGAACTCGTGGACGATCTGCAGCGACTTGAAGTCGAAGCCGCCAGTGAGATCGAAGTCGTTGCCGGCGATCTCCACGGCCTGCTCCAGCAGCGCCGGCAGTTCGCAGGCGGTCATCTGGCGGTGGCTGCGGCGGCTGAAGGAGAGCATGTGGCTGACGATCTTCGCTGCGCGCGAGCCGGCGTACTGGATGCCGTCCATCAGCTTGGGAATCTCCCGAGCCTCCAGGTAGTGATTGAGGTCTTCCAGGTGTATGCCGACCTCGCCTGCGACTTCCAGGTTCTTCGGCAGGTCTGGCGACAGGCGCCGGCGGATGTTCTGCACGTTGTGCAGGATGGCCCCCAGCGGGTTGTTGATCTCGTGGGCCATGCCGGCGGCCAGGCCGCCAACGGAGAGCATCTTCTCCGACTGCACCATGAGTTCTTCCATGCCCAGGCGGTCGGTGATGTCGTCGATGCGGATCACTGCGCCGCGCCCGGTGCCGCCCATCAGTGGGTAGAAGGTCAGCGCGTAGTGGCGTGGGGCATCGGTAAGGGCCCAGGTCACCCGTTCGACGCGCTCCACCTTGTGCTGCTCCGCGGCGCGGGTGAGTTGCGGCAGGAACGGCTTGAGCGAGGGGAAGGCGAGGAACACCGGTTGGTTCACCGCATCGTCCAGGCTGGTGCCGGAGAGCCGGCTGGCCTCCTGGTTCCACTGGGTGACGTAGAGCTGCTCGTCCACCGCGATCAGCGCCGAGGGCATCGAGTCGATGATGCTGTTGAGGTAGTGCTGGAAGCCCGTGAGCTTCTTCTCGATCTTGCTGCGGACCTGGACTTCCAGCTCCAGCTTGCGGTTCGAACGGCGGGTTTCCTCGGCCAGCGATTGCGCCTGTTCCACCGCTTCCTGGGCGTCGTCGCGGGCGCGTTTGAGCTGCTGCTCGCGGGCTTCGATGCGGGTCAGCATGGTGTTGAAGGCGTCGGCCAGGCGACCGATCTCGTCGGCGTTGCCGCGCTCGGCGCGCAGGGCGTAGTTCTCCTCGCGGGTGACCTGCCGGGACAGCTCTTCCAGGCTGCGGATCGGCCGGGTGATCAGGCGGCGGATCTGCTGGGCGATGAGCAGCCAGAGCAGCACGGAGACCGCGAGGATCACCAGGCTGGCGGTAAGGGTGCCGGTATAGAACGCGCCGGGCAGCTCACTGCTGGCGACCAGCAGCAGATAGCCGCTGTTGCGCCCGGGTTGGGGCAGTTCGAACAGGGCGTTGAGGCGGTATTCGTGCTCCCGCCAGCGTTCCAGGTGGTCCAGCCGCTCGGGCAGCGCCATCGGGCCGTCGCTGGGTGACTGGGCGATGCGCTGGCCATCGCTGTCGTAGAGCGCGGCCGCGCGCAGCGGCTGATAGTCGTCGAGCTGCTGGAGCAATACCTGGGCCTGGGTCGGCGAGTTCAACGCCGGTTCGCTGAGCGCCGGGTTGGCGATCAGCCGGCCGATGGTCTGCAGGGCCTGGGGCGCCACGCTGTCCTGGGAAATCCAGTAGGCCGCGCTGATGAAGGCCAGGTTGGCCACCAGCATGACGGTGGCGAGCAGAACCAGCAGGGCGGCGAGGATCTTCTGGCCGACAGGCAGGTCTTCCAGGCGCTTGCGCAGGTTCAGGGGTGAGGGCATGGGCGGAACCGCAGGAAAACAGGGAGGCGGGCAGGGTAGCCCGCCATCAGGTGTCGGGCAATCCGCGTGCGCGCAGATACTCGCGCAACCTTTCGTGCAGCGCCCGCAGCTGCGGCAGGGCCAGTTGCAGGCGATCGCCCTCGCGGCAGGCATGGCCGAGCAGGTAGGCGATTTCACTGCGCCGGCCGTTGGTGACGTCCTGGTACATGGAGGAGAAGTTCGCTGCGGTGGCGGTGATCACGCGCTCGACGTCGCCTTGCAGTTCCCGGGCAGCGGCTTCGAAGCCAGTGGCGTGCAGCAACTGTCCCAGCTCGTCGCAGAGTCCGGCCACTTCCGCCGGATGGGCCGCCAGCTCGCCGTTGCGGCACTGGTGCAGGACGGTAAGGGGGTTGATCGCACAGTTCAGCGCCAGCTTGCGCCACAGGCGCTCGAGGATATCGCCGCTCCACTGTGCGGGAATCTGCGCGCCACGCAGCTCCGCCAACCACTCCGGCTCGGGGCCGCCGAGTTCGTCGCCGAGCCAGGTCTGCCCCTGGCCTGCGAACACCACGCGGAAATCCGCTTCGCGGAATGCGCCCTCGGTGCTGGATGCGTACAGGCAACGGGCGCGGGGCAGATGGGCGGCGACCGCCTGCTGGCTGCCCAGGCCGTTCTGCAGCAGGATCAGTTCGGCGCCCGGGGCCAGCCGGGCCGCGATGCTGGCGGCCGCAGATTCGGCGTCGTAGGCCTTGCAGGCGAGCAGCAGGCGCTGGATCGGCCCGCCCTGGGCGGCGGTTTCCGCTGGGATCGGGTAGAGGCTTTCCTGCCCGTTTTCCACCAGGGTGACGCCGCCCAGGGCACGATAGGCATTGAGGCGTTGGCGGTCACGCAGCAGCAGGCGCACGGGGAGGCCGGCGCGGGAAAGGCGAGCGGCCCACAGGCAGCCGAGACTGCCGGCGCCGAGGATGTACCAGGTCATGGGAAGGACTTCGCGAACGTCGAGGGCTTACTGCGAAGTTTAGCGCAGCCCGGTCAGGCGACTGGCGTTGATTCGTCCGCTGGCGTAGGCATCGGGCAGCAGCGTGCGGGCCTGCTGCATCAGTTGCTCGGCGTCCACCGGCAGTGCCTTGGCGTCCAGGCCCACCAGGCCGATGCCGGCCTTGAGGGTGATGAAGCCTTCGCTGGTCTTGAACGCCTTGAGGTTGAGGCCGTCATGCAGGCGGCGGAAGCTGCTCGGCGAGCACTCCTGCAGGTCTTCGAGCAGGGTGATCAGGGCGAAGTGCTGGTCGTCCAGGCGCGTCAGCACGTCGAGCGGGCGCACCAGCTGTTGCAGGCGCCGGGCGACGCCATGCAGCAGTTCGCTGTGGAAGGTCGGGCCGTGCTGGTGACCCAGGGCGGCCAATTCGGGAATGCCGATCAGCATGTAGCACACCGCGCCGCCGCGCGATTCCACCTGGCGGATGCTGTCGGCCAGCTTCTGCCGCAGGTAGCGCAGGTTGCCCAGGCCGGTGGCGCTGTCCACCAGGTTGCGTTCTTCCAGGCTGGTGATGTTCTCGGTGAGCAGGCGTTTTTCCATCAGCAGGCGCAGCAGGGTGTTGCTCAGGCGGTCGGCGGCCAGGACGCGGGGCACCAGCTGTTCGTTCATTGCCGACTTGCTGACGAAATCATCCACGCCACGGTCGAAGGCCTCGGCCAGGGCGTTGTCGCCTTCCTTGCCGGTGAGCAGGATGATGTAGGTGTAGTGGTCGCCGCTCTCGTCGAGCTGGCGCACCCGGGCGGTGAGCTCCAGGCCGTCCATCTCGGGCATCAGCCAGTCGGCGAGGAGGATGCTGACCGGCTCCTTCTCCAGCAGTTGCAGCGCTTCGCTGGCGCTGCTGGCGAAGCGCACATTCTGGTAGCCGGCCTGACTCAGCGCACGGCCGATCATGGCGCTGGAGAACTTGGCATCGTCGACCACCAGGATGCTGAGATGGTTGGTTGGCATGGAAAGGAATGTCTCGCAAACGGGTGGGAAATGCCGAGTCTCGACGTCAGAGGTCGGGCGCGGTCTTGTCTGTCAGTTATAATGACCGCGCATTTTTATCGTCAAGCCAGGTGCGATCACGTCTGTGAACCGGGTCGCGCCGTCCATCTGGAGAGATGTCATGCCTTCGTTCGACGTGGTGTCCGAACTGGACAAACACGAACTGACCAACGCCCTGGATAACGCCGCCAAGGAACTGGACCGCCGTTTCGACCTGAAGGGCAAATGCAGTTTCGAGTCCAAGGACAAGTCCGTCACCCTGACCGCCGAGGCGGAGTTCATGCTCGAGCAGATGCTCGACATCCTTCGCGCCAGCCTTATCAAGCGCAAGATCGACAGCCAGTGCATGGAGATCAAGGACGCGTTCCCGTCCGGCAAGGTGGTCAAGCAGGAAGTGAACTTCCGCGAGGGCATCGACAAGGACCTGGCGAAGAAGATCGTTGCCCTGATCAAGGACAAGAAACTCAAGGTCCAGGCCGCCATCCAGGGCGAGCAGGTGCGTGTCACCGGCAAGAAGCGCGACGACCTGCAGGAGGCCATCGCGCTGCTGCGTGGTGAGTCGCTGGGCATGCCGCTGCAGTTCAACAACTTCCGCGACTGACGCGAAGGGAACCAGACGTCGGACTGTGCCGTCTCAGGTTACGGCGCAGTACCGGTTCAAGCCGCCATGGCCCAGGCCATGGCGGTTTCGTTTCCGGTAGTGGGAAATCGGTCGGCGCCTTGCCGGCCAGCTGAAGAAGGGGATGAATCCATGGATATCAATTACGACGGGATGATGAAGACAGCCGAGGCCTGGCTGCCGGTAGTGCTCGCCTACAGCGGGCAGATCGTCCTGGCACTGCTCACGCTGCTGATCGGCTGGTGGCTGATCAATACTCTGACCTCACGGGTCGGCGGCCTGCTCGCCACCCGTCACGTCGACCGCACGCTGCGCGGTTTCGTCGGCAGTCTGGTGAACATCATCCTGAAGATCCTGCTGCTGGTCAGCGTGGCCTCGATGATCGGCATCCAGACCACCAGCTTCGTCGCCGCCATCGGCGCCGCCGGCCTGGCCATCGGCCTTGCGCTGCAGGGCAGCCTGTCGAACTTCGCCGGTGGGGTACTGATTCTGCTGTTCCGTCCGTTCAAGGTGGGCGACTGGATCGAGGCGCAGGGCGTATCGGGGACCGTCGACACCATCCTGATCTTCCATACTGTGCTGCGCACCGGCGACAACAAGCGGGTGATCGTGCCCAACGGCGCGCTGTCCAACGGCACCATCACCAACTACTCCGCCGAGCCGACCCGCAAGGTGGTGTTCGATGTCGGTATCGATTACGAGGCAGACCTCAAGCGTGCCCAGTCGGTACTCCTGGAACTGGCCAACGATCCGCGTGTGCTGCGCGATCCGGCACCGGTGGCGGTGGTGAGCACGTTGGGCGAGAGCGCCATCACCTTGTCCCTGCGTGTATGGGTGAAGAACGCCGATTACTGGGATGTGATGTTCCTGTTCAACGAAACCGCTCGCGACGCACTGGGCAAGCACGGCATCGGTATTCCCTTCCCACACCGCGTGGTGAAGGTGGTGAAGGGTGAGATGGTCGGCATTGACTGATACGTTCAGCGTTCCATGAAAAAGGCCGGCATTCGCCGGCCTTTTTCTTTTTCATTGCGCGTTAGTGACGCTCCGCGCTGGGCTGCGCCTGGCTCTCGGGCGGTTCGTCCGGCGCGCCGTTGGTCATGTCGCCACGGTTATGCAGCCAGAGCCAGCCGATCAGCAGCAGGGTCGGAACGCCGAGCAGGGCGGTGAAGAAGAAGAACCGCTCGTAGCCCATGCCTTCGACCATGGTCCCGGAGTAGCCACCGATGAAACGCGGCAGCAGCAGCATGGTGGAGCTGAGCATGGCGTACTGGGTGGCGGAGAACTTCAGGTTGGTCAGGCTCGACAGGTAGGCGACGAAGGCCGAGGTGGCCAGGCCGCCGCTGAAGTTGTCGAGCATGATGGTCACCACCAGCATGGTCACGTGCGGCTCCAGCACCTTGAGCAGTGCGAACACGTTCTGGCTCATCAGCTGCGGATCGTCGATGGCGCCCATCTGCGCCAGCATGGCGAACAGCAGGTTGGTGGCCGCCGAGGCCGCGCCGCCGATGAACAGGATCGGCAGGATGCTGAAGCGGGCGATCAGCACGCCGCCGGCCGCAGCGCCAACCAGCGTCATGACCACGCCGAACAGCTTGCTGACGGTGGCGATGGTGTCCTTGGTGAAGCCCATGTCGATGTAGAACACGCTGGCCATGGTACCCATGACGGTGTCGGACATCCGGTAGGTGGAAATCAGGCCGAGCAGCAGCAGCGCCTGCCAGCGGTAGCGGCGAACGAACTCGGTGATCGGCGTGAGCACCGGCGCCATCAGCAGGCGGCCTGGCGCGGAAATGCAGCTCAGGGCGATCAGCAGGTACAGCGAGGCCAGCCACCACTTGCCGGTACTGGCCATTCCATAGAACGCGGTGCTGGTCACCAGCAGGATGATCAATACCATCACCGACACCGCCTGGTGGACGAAGTCGAACTGCGGCAGGCCCTTGCCATGCACGGCGAGCAGCAGCGGGCGGCGCACCTTCGACAGCAGCTCGCGCACCGGGCGGATCTGCCGCCGCCCGTGCGGGGTCATGCAGATACCGATGAAGATGGCGTAGAGCGCGGCGCGTGGCCAGGCCTGGTTGGTCAGTGCGGTGAGCATCGCCGGCACCGAGATCAGCAGTACCAGCAACTGCAGTACCGAGAGCACCTGGTGGTTGAAGGCGAATGCCGAGCTGCCGGCCTGGGGCTGCACGTTCACCGGCGGCTCGCGCATCAGCAGGGTGGTGATCAGGCCGGGGAGGATGGCCAGCGAACACACCGCGTAGGTGAGCGCCCAGGCCGACTGGCTGTAATGCAGGACGCTGGAGCCGGCCCACTCGGCGAGGAACAGCACGCCCGCGGTGGCGAACAGCACGGCGACGCGGTAGCCGGTCATGTAGCAGGCGGCGAGGGCGGCCTGGCGGGTGTTCTCGGCGATCTCCAGGCGGTAGGCATCGATGGCGATGTCCTGGGTGGCGGAGCCGAACGCCACCACCATCGCCAGGCAGATCAGCCAGTTCAGGTGCGCTTGCGGGTTGCACAGGGCCATGCCGAGCAGGCCCAAGGCGATCAGACCCTGGCAGAACACCAGCCAGGAGCGGCGGCGGCCGAGTCGTCCGATGACGGGCAGGCGCCACTGGTCGAGCATCGGCGACCACACCCATTTGAAGGCGTAGACCAGCCCGATCCAGCTGGCGAAGCCGATGGTTTCCCGAGCGACACCCGCCTCACGCAACCACACCGAGAGAGTGGAGAGCACCAGCATGTACGGCAGGCCGGCGGCGAATCCCAGCAGCAAAAGCGCGAGGCTGGCGGGAGACTTGTAGGCAATCCATGCCTCTCGCCAGGAATGCTCTTTCATGGGGGTTGTATTCCAGCAGATCGAAAA
Source organism: Pseudomonas macauensis (assembly GCF_047902425.1). Classification (NCBI taxonomy): domain Bacteria; kingdom Pseudomonadati; phylum Pseudomonadota; class Gammaproteobacteria; order Pseudomonadales; family Pseudomonadaceae; genus Pseudomonas; species Pseudomonas macauensis. The sequence goes on from NZ_CP138377.1 coordinate 1,181,756, forward strand.
TTACGCGAACTCTACTAGGACTGCTCGCTGCTAGGCCAGCCGTGCCGACGTATGTCCACCCTATCGTTATGGATTCTGACACCCTCCGCACGCAATCGTGCGCGCTGCTCGTTACCCGACGGAGTACCTTGCGCAAGGCTGATGCGACCGCCCGCGGCGATCACCCGGTGCCAGGGCAGGCGGGTATCGGCCGGCAGTTGTCCGAGAATGCGTCCGACCAGGCGGGCCGCGCGCCCAAGTCCGGCCAGGCGGGCCAGTTCGCCGTAGCTGACGACGCATCCCTCGGGCACCTGGGCGAGCACCAGGAAGATGGCTTCGCGGCGCACCTGCAGGCTTTCCAGCCCGAGGTCGGCAGGGGGAGCGGGGGAGTCGGTCTTGCGCTTGGGCATGGCGTGATCACGTTTCGCGGCATACCGGGGCAGCATATCGGGATGTCGGCGATGGGCAAATCGTTGCCGGACTGAAACCCATCTGTCAGTGCGGATGAACTTCCCCGGATAGGGGCCGGTCAGTCCTTGCTCAAGCGTCGGGTGTCTGGATAATGCCCGGCTTTTTTGCCCACAGAGCCCGTTGACCCAGACTCATGCTGTCCAGAAACCTGCTGTTTGTTGCACTTGCCAGTTGTTCACTTTCCGCCGTAGCCGACACCGTCTGGCTGAAGAACGGCGACCGCCTCACCGGTACGATCAAGCTCTACGACGGCGGCAAATTGCTGCTCAGTACCCAGTACGGCGGCGACATCACCCTGAAGGGCGACCAGATCGCCACCCTCGAGACCGACCAGAACCTGTTGGTGAAATACGACGAGGAAAACGGCGAGCACTCCAAGGGGCTCAAGGCCGCGGACCCGGGCAAGGTCACCCTGGTCAATGGTTCGCCGCGCACCGTGGACGTGGCCAGCATCGAGCAGATGATGCCGCCCAAACCGATTCTCGAAGACTGGGTGTGGACCGGCAACGTCGACTTCTCCCTCGACCACAAGCAGGCCGAGAACGATGTCGAGGACTATGACATCGACTTCAAGACCAACGCCCGCCACGGCCGCTGGCGACACAACCTGCAGGGCGAGTACAACCGCGAGAAGAAGAATGACTCGGTCAGCACCAACAACTACTCGGCCGAGTACGCGCTGGACCGCTTCCTCGATGAACACTGGTTCTGGCAGGGCCAGGCGCAGTACAAGCGCGACTGGGTCGAGGACCTGGAGAAGAAGCGCACCGTCGGCACCGGTCCGGGTTACCAGTTCTGGGACAACGAGCTGGGCGCCTTCTCCCTGGCCACCCTGATCAACCGCAACGATTACGAATTCACCGATAACGAGAAGGACCACTTCTACTCCAGTAGCGTGAAGTGGGACTACAACCGCTTCCTGCTGGCCAAGCAGTTCGAGCTGTTCACCAACGGCGAGGTCAGCAAGCCGCTGGAGTCCAACGTGGACTACGAGCTCGATAGCGAGGCGGGTGTGCGCTACAAGTTGACCTCCTGGGCGTCCCTGAGCCTCAAGGCGGAATGGGACAAGCTCAGTGGTCACGATGGTGATGTGAACGAGCGTCGCTACACCCTGGGCCTGGGTGTGGGCTGGTAGTGCTTCGACGCCGGCACGCGCTGCTTTCCGTAGGAGCGGAGCTTCTCCGCGAAATCCCGGCGTTGGGACCGCTGTTGTGGCCGGCCTTGCAGCCGAATCGCGGATAAGATCCGCTCCTACAAGATCAAAGGCCCCTCACCCTAATTCTCTCCCGCAAGCGGGAGAGGGGACTGTTCGGTGCAGGTTGAAACCATAGTGTCGGCCGGCTCGGAGGGCTGGGGTGAGGGGGAAACGCAGGCAGGGATTAACCCGGTAGAAGACAGTTGCACCTACGAGAGCTCCAATAAAAAGCCCCGCACTAGGCGGGGCTTTTTATTGGCCGGGGAGATTACAGACGCAGACCGCCATCCAGCTCCAGCACGCGGCCGGTGTAGTAGTCGTTCTCGAGGATGTAGGCCACCGAGTGGGCGATTTCCATCGGCTTGCCCAGGCGCTTGAGCGGAATGCCGGAGGTCATTTTCTCCAGGGCCTCGGGCTTCATGCTGGCGACCATGTCGGTCTCGATGAAGCCCGGTGCAACGCCCGCCACGCGGATGCCGTAGCGCGCCAGTTCCTTCGCCCAGACCACGGTGTCGGCGGCGACACCGGCCTTGGCCGCGGAGTAGTTGGCCTGGCCCATGTTGCCGGCGCGGGAGATGGAGGAGATGTTGATGATCGCGCCTTCGTTCTTCAGTTCGATCATCTTCGCGGCGACTTCACGGGTGCAGAGGAACACGCCGGTCAGGTTCACGTCGATCACCGCCTGCCACTGGGCAAGGCTCATCTTGCTCATCTCGCCGTCCTTGACCTTGATGGTCAGGCCGTCACGCAGGATGCCGGCATTGTTGACCAGGCCGTTGATGGCGCCGAAGTCGCTGGCGACCTGGGCCACCATATGGGTAACCTGTTCCTCATTGGCGACGTTGCACAGATAGGCGCGAGCGTCACCGCCGGCGGCCTTGCAGGCAGCCACGGCTTCGTCCAGTTTTTCGGCGTTGAGGTCGACCAGCGCCAGGCGGGCGCCCTTGGCGGCGAGATACTCGCCCATGGCACGCCCCAGGCCCTGACAGCCCCCGGTGATGATGATGACCTTGTCTTTCAATTGCATCTGAACAACCCCACGAACAGTTTCTGGTGAGAGGCCTCGCCGGCAGCTGAGAACAGAGTCATCCTGCCCGTCCGTTTTACGACGGATTCTTTGCGAGGAGTCATAAAGGTGAGCGTGAAAGCCGCTAAGAATGCCCGAGAATTGCTGCTCAAGGAATACCGCGCAGTCCTCTCCACCCACTCGAAAAAGTGGCCGGGATTCCCCTTTGGCTCGGTGGTGCCTTACTGCCTGGACGCGGCGGGCCGGCCGCTGATCCTGATCAGCCGCATCGCCCAGCACACCCATAACCTGCTGCAGGACGGCAAGTGTTCGCTGCTGATCGGCGAACGCAGCGCTGACGACATCCAGGCCGCCGGCCGCCTGACCCTGCTGGCCGAGGCGCGGCAGATCGAGGACGTGGACGCCATCGCCGACGCCGCCGAGCGCTACTACCGTTACTTCCCCGGTTCGCAGGACTACCACATCGTCCATGACTTCGATTTCTGGGTGCTGGAGCCGGTGCAATGGCGCTACATCGGCGGTTTCGGCGACATCCACTGGCTGAGCGCCGAGAGCGTGCCGCTGGCCAATCCCTTCGTCGGTGAAGTGGAGCGCAGCATGGTCGGGCACATGAACAGCGACCATGCCAATGCCGTGGCGCACTATGTCCAACTGGCCGAACTGCCGGGCGAGGCAACGCCGGAGCTGGCGGGAATTGATACAGAAGGTTTCCACCTGCGTATCGGCCAGGTCCTGCACTGGCTGCCCTTCCCCGCGCCGTGCGGCGATCCTGGCGAGGTCCGCCAGGCGCTGGTGCAGCTGGCGCGGGCGGAGGTCTGGCCGGGCAATGAAGTGATCCAGGCTTGAGCGAGCCCTGAGCGACCCTTGAAATCAGGGCGGGGCGTCGCCACCTAGCCTTTACCCGGGCAATTGCCCCGCCAAGGATTCACTGATGCGAGTTCCCCTTTTTCTGATTCTGTTGTTCCCGCTGATCGAACTGGCCGTGATGATCAAGGTCGGTAGCGTGATCGGCGTGGGTTGGACCCTTCTGTTGATCATCGCCGGCGCCTTCATCGGCGCCGCGGTGCTGCGCGTGGCCGGCTTCGCGACCGCGATGCGCGCCCGTGAGCGCCTGAGCCGCGGCGAGTTGCCCGAGCAGGAGATGCTCGATGGCCTGGTTATCGCCGTCGGTGGCGGCCTGCTGATGCTGCCGGGTTTCATCAGCGACATCATCGGCCTGTTCTGCCTGATCCCCTTCACCCGTCACCTGATGCTCGGCCGTGTGCGCCAGCGCATACAGGAGCAGGCCATGCGCCGGCGCGCCTTCGCCGACGATCCCGCTGCCCAGCAGCGTGGTGGCCCCAATGTGATCGAAGGGGAATACCAGCGCCGCGAGGAAGACCGCGACCGTCTGCGTTGAGCGGCGAGCGGCCCTGGCTGCCCGCGGCGTCCATCCGAGTAAAAATTTTTTCTTCATACCCTTGAAATGCCTTGTAGCGACCTTATGTACCGGTCACCGCAAGGTCCCTGTCACACGGACAGGCTGCTCTTTACGCGACTCGCCAACCGGGTCGCAAACCGGCACCGCCGGATTCAACAAAACCTGCCGGGCATCGATCCGGCCGTTGGAAATCACTGTTTGGGAGAGTTACGACTATGAAGCTTCGTCCTCTGCATGACCGCGTCGTCATCCGTCGCAGCGAGGAAGAGACCAAGACCGCAGGCGGCATCGTGCTGCCGGGTTCCGCCGCCGAGAAGCCGAACCGCGGTGAAGTAGTCGCCGTCGGCGCCGGCCGCGTGCTGGACAACGGCGAAGTTCGCGCTCTGGCAGTGAAAGTGGGTGACAAGGTGGTCTTCGGCCCGTACTCGGGCAGCAACGCCATCAAGGTCGACGGTGAAGAGCTGCTGGTGATGGGCGAGTCCGAGATCCTCGCCGTCCTGGAAGACTGATCCAGTCCGTCCCCCCAACCCACTGAATTCGATTTAGAGGAAAGAGAACATGGCTGCCAAAGAAGTTAAGTTCGGCGATTCCGCTCGCAAGAAAATGCTGGTCGGCGTGAACGTCCTGGCCGACGCTGTCAAAGCCACCCTCGGCCCGAAAGGCCGTAACGTGGTACTGGACAAGTCCTTCGGCGCTCCGACCATCACCAAGGATGGCGTGTCCGTTGCCAAGGAAATCGAGCTGAAAGACAAGTTCGAGAACATGGGCGCCCAGCTGGTGAAAGACGTTGCCTCCAAGGCCAACGACGCTGCCGGTGACGGCACCACCACCGCTACCGTTCTGGCCCAGGCCATCGTCAACGAAGGCCTGAAGGCCGTTGCCGCCGGCATGAACCCGATGGACCTGAAGCGCGGCATCGACAAGGCCACCGTGGCCATCGTTGCTCAGCTGAAAGACCTGGCCAAGCCGTGCGCCGACTCCAAGGCCATTGCTCAGGTTGGCACCATCTCCGCCAACTCCGACGAATCCATCGGCGAAATCATCGCTGAAGCCATGGACAAGGTCGGCAAGGAAGGCGTGATCACCGTTGAAGAAGGCTCGGGCCTGGAAAACGAACTGTCCGTCGTAGAAGGCATGCAGTTCGACCGCGGCTACCTGTCCCCCTACTTCATCAACAAGCCGGACACCATGGCTGCCGAGCTCGACAGCCCGCTGCTGCTGCTGGTCGACAAGAAGATCTCCAACATCCGCGAAATGCTGCCGGTGCTGGAAGCTGTCGCCAAGGCCGGTCGCCCGCTGCTGATCGTTGCTGAGGACGTCGAAGGCGAAGCCCTGGCCACCCTGGTGGTCAACAACATGCGCGGCATCGTCAAGGTCGCTGCTGTCAAGGCTCCGGGCTTCGGCGATCGCCGCAAGGCCATGCTGCAGGACATCGCCATCCTGACCGGCGGTACCGTCATCTCCGAAGAAGTCGGTCTGAGCCTGGAAGGCGCCACCCTGGAGCACCTGGGTAACGCCAAGCGCGTAGTCCTGAACAAGGAAAACACCACCATCATCGACGGCGCTGGCGCCCAGGCTGACATCGAAGCCCGCGTCCTGCAGATCCGCAAGCAGATCGAAGAGACCTCTTCGGACTACGACCGCGAGAAGCTGCAAGAGCGTCTGGCCAAGCTGGCCGGCGGTGTTGCCGTGATCAAGGTTGGCGCTGCCACCGAAGTCGAGATGAAAGAGAAGAAGGCCCGCGTCGAAGACGCCCTGCACGCTACCCGTGCTGCGGTGGAAGAGGGCGTGGTTCCTGGCGGTGGCGTGGCCCTGGTGCGCGCTTTGCAAGCCATCGAAGGCCTGAAGGGCGACAACGAAGAGCAGAACGTCGGTATCGCTCTGCTGCGTCGCGCTGTCGAAGCTCCGCTGCGCCAGATCGTTGCCAACGCCGGTGACGAGCCGAGCGTGGTGGTCGACAAGGTCAAGCAGGGTTCCGGCAACTTCGGCTTCAACGCAGCTACCGGTGTCTATGGCGACATGATCGAGATGGGCATCCTGGACCCGGCCAAGGTCACCCGTTCGGCCCTGCAGGCTGCTGCTTCCATCGGCGGTCTGATGATCACCACCGAGGCCATGGTTGCCGAAGTAGTGGACGACAAGGCTGCTCCGGCCATGCCGGACATGGGCGGCATGGGTGGCATGGGCGGCATGATGTAAGCCACCCGGCATCTGCTGTAAGAAGAAGCCCCGCCTAGGCGGGGCTTTTTCATGCGTGAGGGTTATGCCAGACTGCGCAGCAGGAGATGGCATTCCTCCTTCAACCGCCCTCGTGGCTGATGATGCCTACGCATTGACCTGGAAAGGCGCGTAGGCGCTCGCCTGCAGCCTGTCCAAAACATCCCTCCCAAGGACAGGATCATGTGGAAATCCATTCTCGCCGTATCCCTTGGCGCCGCCCTCGGTGCGCTGCTGCGCTGGATGCTCGGGCTCAAGCTCAACACGCTGCTGCCTTCCCTGCCGCCGGGCACGGTGGTCGCCAACCTGGTGGGCGGCTACATCATCGGCGCGGCCATCGCCTTCTTCGCCAATACCCCCGGCCTCGCGCCAGAATGGCGGTTACTGATCATTACCGGTTTCTGTGGCGGGCTGACCACCTTTTCGACCTTTTCGGCCGAGGTCGTGGTGCTGCTGCAGCAGGGCCGTCTGGTCTGGGCGCTGGGCGCGGTCGCCACGCACCTGGTGGGTTCGCTGCTGATGACCATGCTGGGTCTGCTGTCGATCCACTGGCTGATGGGGCGATGAAAACGGGGAGGTAGAGATGAACGGTTTCCAGTTGAAGTTCTTCACCCAGCAGGACCGCAAGCATGCCGGCCTGCCGGTGGCCCAGTGGCTGCTGGAGGAGGCGCGGCGGCAAGGTGTGCGCGGCGCGACCCTGATGACTGCGAGCGAAGGATTCGGCAAGACCGGGCGGATTCACTACACGCATTTCTTCGAGCTGGCCGATCAGCCGCAGGAGGTCACCATGGCGGTGACCGCCGAGGAGTCAGAACGGATCTTCGCGGTGATCCGCCAGGCCGGGGTCAAGTTGTTCTACGTGAAGACTCCGATCGAGTTCGGGGTCGTCGGCGAGGACGAGTGAGCCACGCCCAGCGCCGGGGCGGCTCGGCGCCGTTACCGCGCTCTCATTCGAATGTGAAATTTCTGTCAAACCCGTTTAAGTTCCATTTAAGGAAGATAGGCTAGGGTGCACTTCGGAGGAGAGTTCATGCGCATTCTGTTGGTTGAAGACAATCGGGACATTCTGGCGAACATGGCCGACTACCTCGGACTCAAGGGGTATACGGTGGATTGCGCGCAGGATGGGCTTTCCGGGCTGCATCTGGCAGCGACATCCCATTACGACCTGATTGTGCTCGACGTCATGCTGCCGGGGCTGGACGGCTTTACGCTGTGCCGCCGGTTGCGTGAGGACGCCCGGCGCGACACCCCGGTGATCATGCTCACCGCCCGCGACCAACTGGACGACCGCCTGCAGGGCTTCCGTTCCGGCGCCGACGATTACCTGTTGAAGCCGTTCGCCCTGTCGGAGCTGGCGGCCCGCATCGAGGCCGTGCTGCGCCGCAGCCAGGGCGGTGGACGCCGCGAGCTGCAGGTCGGCGACCTGAGCTACAACCTCGACACGCTGGAAGTGAACCGCAACGGCAAGCCGCTCAAGCTCAACCCTATCGGCCTGAAGCTGCTGGCGGTGCTGATGCAGAAGAGTCCCCACGTGGTGCGCCGCGACGTACTGGAAGAGGCGGTCTGGGGTGATGATTGCCCAGACAGCGACAGCCTGCGCAGCCACGTCCACCAACTTCGCCAGGTGATCGACAAGCCTTTCGATTCGTCGCTGCTGCACACCGTGCATGGCGTCGGCTACCGCCTGGCGGAGGAAGCGAATGGAGTATAAGCAGAGCCTTTCCCGACGGATTGTCTTTGCCTTCGTACTCATGACCGCCGCGGTCGGCGGACTCTTTTCGGTAGGGATCGTCGGGGTGGTCCATGTCGTCGAGGAGCGACTGATTTCCCACGATCTGGGTGGCGAGCTCGATCGGATTCTCCAGGCGGACCTGGCGATCGGCCAGGCCCCCAAGCTCGATCCCGGCATGCGCTTCTTCATCAGCGATGGCCAGGGTGTGTATGCCATGCCACCGGCGCTGCGCCGCCTGGATGAAGGGTTCCACGAGGTCTTCGACGGCGAGTTGTCCTTCCATGCGCTGGTGCGTGATGAAGGGGGGCGGCGCTTCGTGCTGCTGCAGGACCAGAGCGATTTCGAGGCGCGCGAGCAGGTTCTCTACGCCTCCGTGGTTACCGGCTACGTGCTCAGCCTGACGCTGGCCGGCCTGTTGGGCTGGCTGCTGTCGCGCAAGGTCATGGAGCCGGTGGCCCGCCTGGCGCGCCAGGTACGTCACCGCGACCAGTTGCTGGAGCTGGCGCCGCCGATGGCGCCGGACTATGCCCGTGACGAGGTAGGTGAGCTGGCATCGGCCTTCGATTACGCCATGGGCCGGCTGCACGACGTGCTGACCCGGGAAAAGCTTTTCACCAGTGACGTCAGTCACGAGTTGCGCACCCCGCTGATGGTGATCGCCACCAGCTGCGAACTGCTGGCCGAGGAACCCGGATTGAGCGCCAGGGCGCGTAGCCAATTGGCGCGGATGACCAGTGCCTGCGAGGAGATGCGTGACTTGGTCCAGACCTTCCTGCTGCTGGCACGCGCGCAGCGCAAGGATATGGGAATCGTCCCCCAGGCGGGACTTCTGCAGATCGCCGAGGAACTGGTCGGACAATGGCGTGGGCCGATCGAAGCGAAAGGGTTGCGACTGGAATTCGTGGGTGCGCAAGCCATGCCCGGCCAGTTCAACGCACCGTTCCTGCGCTCGGTAATGAGCAATTTATTGCGCAACGCGATGCATTACACCGAAACAGGCAGCATCCGCTTACAACTTTCCGCAACCGGATTCTGGGTCGAAGACACCGGTGCGGGAATCCCCGAAGAGCAGCGCGAACGCGTGTTCCAGCCGTTCGTGCGGGGCGCGAACCCGCGTGGCGAGGGGCTTGGGCTGGGGTTGTCGCTGGTCAAGCGCATCTGCGCCTCGGAAGGCTGGGACGTCAGTCTGCATCCGGTTGAACCACACGGCTGTCGCTTCGAAGTTTGCCTAGCCGTTCTTTGACGAAAACTTCACAAGTGAGTGACCGGGCTGTGACAGGCTGGTCGGTATCGTTCGATCTGAGATAGGGATAGGTAGACATCCGATGAGTGACAAACCCGTCGATCTGGAGTTTTCCCAGAAATACGACCGCAAGCATGCCGAGCGCTATCTGCGTAAACACCAGGCCGGGCTGTCGCGGAAACTTTCCCACTGGCGGGATGTCCAAGTTGCCCGCCAGGCACTCAAGCTCGCCGGTCAGCCCAATCTGGTGCTTGACCTGCCGTGCGGCGCCGGGCGCTTCTGGCCGATGCTGGCTGAAAAGGAAAACCGCGTGATCATCGGGGCGGACAACTCCCCGGACATGATCGCGGTTGCTTGTGCCGGACAGCCGGAAGAGGTTGTAAAACGCGTTCGACCTTTGCAGACTTCGGCGTTTGCCATCGATCTGCCCGACAACGCCGTCGACAGCATCTTCTCGATGCGCCTGATGCACCACATCGGCGAAGTGAGCGACCGGTTGACCATGTTGCGCGAGTTCCACCGCGTCACCCGTGACTCGGTGATCCTGTCGATGTGGGTGGATGGCAACTTCAAGTCCTGGAAACGCAAGCGCGCCGAAAGCTCTCGCAAGAAGCACGCCTACCAGAACCGTTTCGTGATTCCGGCCAAGACCATCGAGGCGGAGTTCCGCCAAGCAGGTTTCAAGGTTCAGGATCACATTGATTTCGTCCCGCTCATCCATATGTGGCGGGTCTACATTCTGCGTAAGGAATAACAATGGCCGCTGATCTGGCATCTCTGCAGCAAATTTCCGGTGAAAACGCTATCGATCGCTGGTTGCAGATTCCCGGCAAATGGGTAGAGGAACCGAATCGGCGGCGCGGCGGCGAAAGCGGCGTGCAGCGCGTCCTCACTGCTGACGGGCGCCTGCTGTACCGCAAGCAGCAGATGGGGCACATCTATCGCGATCTGCTGCATCCCTTCGGTTACCCCACCGCCATTCGTGAGCGTGATGCACTCAAGGCCGCAGAGGCCCTGGGTGTGAAGGTTCCGACCCTGGTCTACGCCGGTTGCCGCAAGGTCAACGGCGAATGGCAGGCGCTACTGGTCACCGAATCCCTCGACGGATTCTCCAGCCTGGAAGACTGCTACGCCCGTGGCGACCGCGAGCGTTGGGGCGAAGCGCTGCATCAACGCATTCTGCAACAATACGGTAGTACCCTCGCCAAACTTAACGCCGGCCATTGGCAGCATGGCTGCCTGTACCTCAAGCACGTCTTCGTGCGGGTGGACGGCGACAAGATTGAAGTGGCGCTGATCGACATGGAGAAGGCCCGCCGACGTTTCAGCGCCCAGCGCGCTGCACGTCACGACCTTCGCCAGGTGAAACGCCGTTCGTCGTGGACAGAAGCGCAGTGGCAGGCCTTTGTCTATGGTTACCAAGCGGCGTTTGGCAGCGCCATCAAAGGGTTGCAGACATGAAATTAGAAGTTACGCGAAGTTTGCTCCTGGTCGGCGCGCTCGGGGTGGCAACCCTGGCGGCAGCCGCTTGGCATGAACCCTCACCCTCGGTCATTTCGAGCAGGGCGGACTCCTGTTCGATTCCGCCCAACATGCGTCACAAAGAGGCGGTCACTCCGGACCAGGACCTGCTGCTCTTCCTGTTCGGCATGTCGCAGGGTGGCGTTGCGCAATCGCACTGAGCTTCGTGTATCTGACAAGAACCCCGCTTCGGCGGGGTTTTTTGTGGGCGACGGGTTTAGACTGCCGGTTCGAAGCCTGCAACGAGACGAGCATGAGCGACAGCGTATTTTCCCGGCGGATCGTGCAGAACCTGCTGGATACCGACTTCTACAAGCTGAGCATGATGCAGGCGGTGCTGCACAACTATCCCAACGCCGAAGTGGAGTGGGAGTTTCGCTGCCGTAACGAGGAAGACCTGCGGGCTTACCTGGACCCGGTCCGCGAGCAGGTCGAGTACCTGTCGCAGCTGTCGTTCGCACCCCAGGAGCTGGCCTTCCTCGAGTGCATCCCGTTCTTCAAGCCTGACTTCATCCGCTTTCTCGGGCTGTTCCGCTTCAATCCCTGCTATGTGCAGATGGGCGTCGAGAATGGCGAGTTCTTCCTCCGCCTCAATGGCCCCTGGCTGCACGTGATCCTCTTCGAGGTGCCGCTGCTGGCGACCATCAGCGAGGTGCGCAATCGCCACCGTTATCCGGGCGCCTCGCTGACGGCGGTGCGTGATCGTCTGCAGGAGAAGTTCCACTGGCTGCGTGGCGAGGCCAGCGCCGAGGAGCTGGCCGGGTTCAAGATGGCCGACTTCGGCACCCGCCGGCGCTTCTCCTATCCGGTACAGGAGGCCGTGGTGCGGGACCTGCGCGATGGTTTCCCCGGTCACTTCGTCGGTACCAGCAATGTGCACCTGGCGCGCCAGCTGGGAGTGAAGCCCTTGGGCACCATGGCCCACGAATGGCTGATGGCGCACCAGCAGCTCGGCCCGCGGTTGATCGACAGCCAGGCCGCCGCGCTGGACTGCTGGGTTCGCGAATACCGTGGCCAGTTGGGCATCGCCTTGACCGACTGCATCACCATGGATGCCTTCCTGGCCGATTTCGACCTGTATTTCGCCAAGCTCTTCGACGGCCTGCGCCATGACTCGGGCGACCCGCTGGCGTGGGCGGAAAAGGCTATCCGTCATTACGAGCGCCTGGGTATCGATCCGCGCAGCAAGACCCTGGTGTTCTCGGACGGTCTGAACCTGCCGCGCGCCCTGGAAATCTACCGGGCGCTGCGCGGTCGTATCGACGTCAGCTTCGGCATCGGCACCCACTTCACCTGCGATGTGCCCGGTGCCACGCCGATGAACATCGTGCTGAAGATGACCGCCTGCAACGGGCACCCGGTGGCGAAGATTTCCGATACGCCGGGCAAGACCCAGTGCAGGGATGAGAACTTCCTGCACTACCTCAAGCATGTCTTCAAAGTGCCGGGCTAGTCGATTGCACAGTGCCGCGGGACGCGCCACTCTTGCTGTTGAATTCATCGCGACAGGCCCACTGAAGGGGAACAACGGATGTCATCCACGAACGAACTCATCATCGGCGCAGGTCCCGACGGCCAGCCGGTCGGCCAGGCCTGGAAGCTCGCCAACCGCCACGGCCTGATCGCCGGCGCTACCGGCACCGGCAAGACGGTCACCCTGCAGCGCCTGGCCGAGTCCTTCAGCGATGCCGGCATCGCGGTCTTCGCCGCCGACATCAAGGGCGATCTGTGCGGCATCGCCGCCGCCGGCAACCCGCAGGGCAAGGTGGCCGAGCGCATCGCCAGCATGCCCTGGCTGAACTACACCCCCAGGGCCTATCCGGTGAGCCTGTGGGATGTGGCCGGCAAGTCCGGGCATCCGCTGCGCACCACGCTGTCGGAGATGGGGCCGCTGCTGCTGGCCAACCTGCTGGAGCTGACCGAGAGCCAGCAAGCCGCACTGTTCGCTGCATTCAAGGTAGCGGATCGCGAGGGGCTGCTGCTGCTCGACCTGAAGGACCTCAAGGCGCTGCTCAACCACTTCAAGGAACACCCGGAAATCCTCGGCGAGGACCGCGCGCTGTTCACCGCCGCCTCGTCCCAGGCCTTGCTGCGCCGTCTTGCGTTGCTGGAGCAGCAGGGCGCCGAGGCGTTCTTCGGCGAGCCGGCCTTGCAACTGGAAGACCTGCTGCGCCCCGAGGCCGACGGTCGCGGTCGCATTCACCTGCTGGACGCCAGCAAGCTGGTGCATGACGCGCCCAAGGTCTACGCCACCTTCCTGCTCTGGCTGCTGGCTGAGCTGTTCGAGCAGTTGCCCGAGCGCGGCGATGCCGACAAGCCGATCCTCGCGCTGTTCTTCGACGAGGCGCACCTGCTGTTCAACGGCACGCCCAAGGCGCTGCAGGATCGCCTGGAACAGGTGGTGCGGCTGATCCGCTCCAAGGGAGTGGGCGTGTATTTCGTCACCCAGTCGCCGAGCGACCTGCCCGATGACGTGCTGGCCCAGCTTGGCCTGCGCATCCAGCATGGCCTGCGTGCCTTCACCGCCAAGGAGCAGAAATCGCTGCGCGCGGTGGCCGATGGGTTCCGTCCCAATCCGGCGTTCGACAGCCTCAAGGTGCTGACCGAGCTGGGCATTGGCGAAGCGCTGGTGGGCACGCTGGAAGAGAAAGGCACGCCGGCCATGGTTCAGCGTGTTGCCGTGGCGCCGCCGCAATCGCGCATCGGCCCGCTGACCGACGCCGAGCGTGCGGAGGTGATCCGCCGCTCGCCGCTGGCCGGCCGCTACGATCAACCGATCGATCGAGAGTCCGCGTACGAGAGGCTCACCGGGCGCGCTGACGACAAGATGGCGCCGACCGAAACCAAGCCGGAGGAGAAGGGCTTCGGTAGTGACCTGGGCGGGCTGGCCGGCGAGCTGCTTGGCACCCTGGCCAGCCAGACGGCGAAGACCGTGGTCCGGCAGGCGGCCAACCAGATTGGCCGGCAGCTGGTGCGTGGATTGATGGGCGCGCTGTTGGGTGGGAGCAAGCGGCGCTGAGGACATTGGGCGGGCCCAGGTTCGCCCATAGCGGATAAGGGCCAGGCGCCCCCAGCGCGCCTACGAGAGCGGATTCCGCTTGCTCGCGAACAAAAAAGGCGCCCGAAGGCGCCTTTTGCTTTTCCACACCGATCAGATGCGGAAGCTGTCCACCAACTGGCGCAGACGGCCGGCCTGGTTCTCCAGGTCGGCGCAGGCGCGCAGGGTGGCCTGGAGGTTTTCCACGCCTTCCTGGTTCAGGGTGTTGATCTCGGTGATGTCCATGTTCAGCGAGTCGACCACGGCGGTCTGCTCCTCGGTGGCGGTGGCCACCGACTGGTTCATCGAATCGATCTCGCCGATGCGGTGGGTGACGCTGGCCAGGCGCTCGCCGGCGCGGTTGGCGATCTCCACGCTTTCCAGGCTGTAGCGCTGGCTTTCGGTCATGGTGTCCACGGCTTCGCGGGCGCCGACCTGCAGTTCTTCGATCATCTTCTGGATCTGCTGGGCGGATTCCTGGGCGCGGTGGGCCAGGTTGCGCACCTCGTCGGCGACCACGGCGAAACCACGGCCGGCTTCCCCGGCGCGGGCCGCTTCGATGGCGGCGTTCAGCGCCAGCAGGTTGGTCTGCTCGGAGATGCCTTTGATCACTTCGAGGATCTGGCCGATGTTCACCGTGCGGCTGTTCAGCGCCTCGATGTTGGCGCAGGCGGAGCTGATCTTGTCCGACAGCTGGTTCATCGCGCTGATGGTCTGCTCGACCACCTGGCGGCCGTCGCCGGCCTGGTGCGAGGCATCGGTGGCATGGTGCGAGGCGTCGGCGGCGTTGCGGGCGATCTCCTGGGCGGCGGCACCCAGCTCGTTGATCGCGGCGGCCACGCTGTTGGTGCGGTTGGCCTGCTCGTCGGAGTTGCTCATGGACGAGTTGGAGGCGTTGACCACCAGCTGCGAAACGTCATGCAGACTACGCGCGGTGGAGGCCACTTCGCGGATGGATTCGTGGATGCGCTCGACGAAGCGGTTGAAGGCATTGGCCAGCACGCCGAACTCGTCGTTGCTGGCGACTTTCAGGCGCTGGGTGAGGTCGCCGTCGCCCTGGGCGATGTCCTGCATGGCACGGCCCATGTCGTTCAGCGGGGCCATCAGCACGCGGATCAGCATGCCCAGCAGGAGCAGGATGGCGACGATGGCGATGACCGCGGCGACGCTGGCCGAGGCGCGGAACTTGCTCAGCATGGCGTAGGCGGCGTTCTTGTCGATGGACAGGCCGATGTACCAGTTCACCGAGGGCAACCCCTTCACCTGGGTGAAGCTGAGGATGCGGGTCTGGCCGTCGAGTTCGGCCTCGCTGAAACCGCTGCCGATCGTCGGGGTGTTCTGTGGGTAGACCTCGGCCAGGGTCTTCATCACCAGGTTCTTGTCCGGGTGCACGAGGATCTTGCCGTCGCCGCTGACCAGGAAGGCGTAGCCCATGCCGCTGAAGTTCAGCGAGTTGATGATCTGTACCAGGGCCTGCAGGCCCAGGTCGCCACCAACCACGCCGACGGTCTTGCCGCCATTGCGGGCCGGTGTGGCAATGGTGATGACCAACTGCTGGGTAGCTGCGTCGATGTATGGCTCGGTCAGGGTGGTGCCGCCGGCGGCCTGGGCGTCCTTGTACCAGGGACGGGTACGTGGGTCGTAGCCGTCGGGCATGGCATCGTTCGGACGCATGGTGAAGGTGCCGTCTTCCTGGCCCAGGTAGGTGTAGTTGAACGTGCTGCGCAGGATGTTCTGTTCCAGCAGCGCAGCCAGCTTGTCCGGTGCGTTGTCGCGGGCGATGGTCTGCGCCGTGTTTTCGATCAGCAGCAATCGGCCGCTCAGCCAGTTCTGGATATTGCTCGCGGTCACCGTGCCCATTTCCCGCTGGTAGTCTTCGAGATCCTCGCGGATCGCGTTGCGCTGCAGGTAATCGTTGTAGAGGGTGAAGAGGGCGAAAGCGGAGAAAACCACAAGCGAGGCGGCCAGGAGGATCTTATGGCTGAATTTCAGGCTCTTGATCATGCTGCGTCGAGTCCGGAGGTAGTGGGATGCCAGAACGGCGTGGGTCCGGGCGACAGATCCGATGTCGCCAGGGCGCGCCCGTCCGTGTGGTGACGGAGCGGACGAAGCCGGCTCGGCGGGTAGCCGGGCGAGCGGGGCCGGCACTCCCATGTGCCAGCGGTGATATCGGGTCCGCCTGGTTTCGTTGTTCTCGCGGACCTTCATCTTTGCTGTCGGCACGCCGGGGAAAAGCTTGAGGCAGGGGGACGAACGGTCGGGCGGGCCGGGCATGCCTATCGCGAATAAGATCTCCGATCTCCTGCGTAGGGCGTACAACCGTTCGCGGTTGTACGCCGATCCCCATGATTGCCGGTTGGCGTGTTGGTCGAATGCGGGGCGCTCTGCGAGGGACGCCCGGATGGAGTCCGAGTGGGCGGGGATCAAGGTCAAACGGCGTATAACGTCGAACGTTATACGCCCTACGAGATGCGCTCCCTACCTGAAAAGCAAAAGGCGCCCGAAGGCGCCTTTTGCTTTCCACACCGATCAGATGCGGAAGCTGTCCACCAACTGGCGCAGACGGCCGGCCTGGTTCTCCAGGTCGGCGCAGGCGCGCAGGGTGGCCTGGAGGTTTTCCACGCCTTCCTGGTTCAGGGTGTTGATCTCGGTGATGTCCATGTTCAGCGAGTCGACCACGGCGGTCTGCTCCTCGGTGGCGGTGGCCACCGACTGGTTCATCGAGTCGATCTCGCCGATGCGGTGGGTGACGCTGGCCAGGCGCTCGCCGGCGCGGTTGGCGATCTCCACGCTTTCCAGGCTGTAGCGCTGGCTTTCGGTCATGGTGTCCACGGCTTCGCGGGCGCCGACCTGCAGTTCTTCGATCATCTTCTGGATCTGCTGGGCGGATTCCTGGGCACGGTGGGCCAGGTTGCGCACCTCGTCGGCGACCACGGCGAAACCACGGCCGGCTTCCCCGGCGCGGGCCGCTTCGATGGCGGCGTTCAGCGCCAGCAGGTTGGTCTGCTCGGAGATGCCTTTGATCACTTCGAGGATCTGGCCGATGTTCACCGTGCGGCTGTTCAGCGCCTCGATGTTGGCGCAGGCGGAGCTGATCTTGTCCGACAGCTGGTTCATCGCGCTGATGGTCTGCTCGACCACCTGGCGGCCATCGCCGGCCTGGTGCGAGGCATCGGTGGCATGGTGCGAGGCGTCGGCGGCGTTGCGGGCGATCTCCTGGGCGGCGGCACCCAGCTCGTTGATTGCGGCGGCCACGCTGTTGGTGCGGTTGGCCTGCTCGTCGGAGTTGCTCATGGACGAGTTGGAGGCGTTGACCACCAGCTGCGAAACGTCATGCAGGCTGCGGGCGGTGGAAGCCACTTCGCGGATGGATTCGTGGATGCGCTCGACGAAGCGGTTGAAGGCATTGGCCAGCACGCCGAACTCGTCGTTGCTGGCGACCTTAAGGCGCTGGGTGAGGTCGCCGTCGCCCTGGGCGATGTCCTGCATGGCGCGGCCCATGTCGGTCAGCGGGGCCATCAGTACGCGGATCAGCATGCCCAGCAGGAGCAGGATGGCGACGATGGCGATGACCGTGGCGATGATGGCCGAGGTGCGGAAGTCGCTGAGCATCGAATAGGCCGCGCTCTTGTCCAGCACCAGGGCGACGTACCAGGTCACGCCCGGCAGGCCTTTCACCGGGGACATGGAGACCAGTTGCTCTTCGCCATCGAGGCTGACTTCCTGCACGCCGGTCTGCACCTTCGGGGCGCCCTGCGGGTAGATGTCGGAGAGATTCTTGAAGATCTGCTGGCTGTCCGGGTGCAGCAGGATCTTGCCGGCGTCGCTGACCAGGAAGGCGTAGCCGTTACCGTCGAACTTCAGCGAGTTGATGATGGCGGTGATGGTTTCCAGCTTCATGTCACCGGCGGCGACGCCGATCAGCTGGCCGTTGCGCATCACCGGCATGGACATGGCGAGGATCTGCTCGTTGGTGCCGGCGTCGAGGAACGGCTCGGTGACGATCAGGCGGCCAGCGGCCACGGCATCCTTGTACCAGCCGCGCTGGCGCGGGTCATAGCCATCGGGCATCGGTGCATAGGGGCGCATGGTGAACACGCCGCTGGCGGCTTCGCCGAGGTAGACCGATTCGAAATTCTTCTGGAACACCGCCTGCTCCAGCACGTGCTGGATGCGCTCGGGCGTCGGTTCGCCGTCGGCCAGTTGCGCGGCTTCGCTCTCCACCAGGTGGATGCGGCCTTCCAGCCAGCTCTGGATGTTGCTGGCGGTCAGGCTGCCGACCTCGGTCAGTTTGGAGTCGGTGGCGTCGTGGATCGCCTCGCGTTGGCGGAAGTCGTTGAAGAGGATGAAGCAGGCGAAGGCGAAGATGACCACGAGGGAGGCCGCCAGAAGGATCTTCTTGGCGAAGGACAGCGAGCGAAGCATCGGTAAAGCATCCTGCAGGTGGAACGAAGGGGTAGGCAGGATGTATCGGCCGGATGGCGGAGGACTTTAATTTGAAAATGTAATGAACCCGGCCGCCATTTATGGCGGCCAGGGGAGGAGTTCTGGTGGTACTGCGGAAGCGCGATTTCCGGTTACGGTGCAGTCCCGGTCGGTAGCGAGGTGCCGATATCGGTGAACATGTTGCTGATATCAGTTCCGAGGATACGTGCCCCGGCAATGATGACCACCCCGATAAGCCCGGCGATAACCGCATATTCAATCGCAGTTGCCCCTTCCTTGTCGGCAGCGAATGCCTTGGCCTTGCAATAGAACTTCAGAGTCAGCTCTTTGATGTTCAGATTCATCGCGGTTGCTCCTGGCGGCACCTCCGGGGCGGCGCCCCGACTTCACCGTCAGGCTAGGCTCAGTATGGCGGAATGCAATTGCTCAAATAGCGCTAATACCAAAGTTATAGTCATGGAGAAGTAGAGCTAACTGAGGATTGGAATTTTCTCGTGGCCATTTGACGCTATTACCGCAGCAACTAAATTCTGCTTTGGAACAAGCAGAAACTAATTATGAGGAATGCTTCTTATCGAACTTCCTCGTCGGGCCGAAACAACAATAAGGGTCTGAAGGGCGTATACCGGCACTCCCGGTGTTGTGACTTCCGATCAGGCTGTGGACCCCTGGTTCACTCATCCCGATAACACGCAAGGATGTGGTCATGAATAGCAAGGTGCTGATGGTTTTCGCCGGGCTTTTGCTGTTGTGTGCTGGGGTTGTGGGTTATCTGGGATTGTCGGTGGGGAAGCCGGCGGCGCCAGTCGCAGGCGCCGTTCAGGAGGTCGCACCCGTTGCAATGGCGGAGGCGGACAAGCTGCAACGTACACCTGTGGTGGTGGCTCGCCGTGAACTTGCGGCACTGACAGTGATTGGCAAGGACGATCTTGCCGTTGAACTGCTGCACACGGCTCCGAAAGGGAGCTATCCCAAGCCCGAGGCGTTGATCGGGCAGCGCGTCTGGGTCACGGTACCTGCCGGCAGCATTCTTTCCGCGGCGCTGATGGAGCCGGGTGGCCCGCTGGCGCGGACCATCCGTTCGGACGAGCGGGCCATGGCCATTGCGGTGGACGAGGTGATTGGCGGCGGCGGCTTCGTGCTCCCCGGCGATTACGTTGACGTGATGCTTTTCGTGAAGGATCAGCAGGGTACTGATCGCATCGTCAGTGCCCAGGTCGTGCTGCCCGGCGTGCGCGTCCTGACCTATGGCGAGCAGATCGCCGTCGCCAATGATGGCCAGGCGCGCAATGCCGGTGACCCGAAGGACAAGACGCCGCGCCCGCCGCGCACCGCGGTGCTGGCCGTGCCGGCCGAGGCGGCCTCGCGCCTGATGCTGGCCAGCCAGGCCGGCTCGCTGCGCCTGGCGGTGCGCAGCAAGGACGAGAATCTCTACGAGAAGGAGCAGCAGGGGCGCTATATACAGGCATCGCTGAATGCGTCCGGCAGCCAGCCGATCACCCTCGAACAATTGCTCGGCAAGGCCCGCTCTGCGCCGGCCGCACGCCAGGTTTCGGCGCCGGAGGTGAGTTCGGGCATTGTGGTCTATCGCGGTACCACCGTCACCCGTGAAGCACATTGAGCAAGGAGTGCATCGATGTCCAAGCGCTTCATTCTGTCGCTGGCCGCGCTTCTGGCCTGTGCCGTCCACTCCGCAGCGCAGGCAGTGCCGAGCGCCTGTGCCGGATTCGCCGGCCAGCAACTGAATCTCGACGTTCAGCAGGGCGCCCAGCTCGATCAGCAACTGCCGGTGCCGATCAAGCGCCTGGCCATTGGCGATCCGAACATTGCCGATGTGCAGGTGGTCGACAAGCGTGACTTCCTCGTCACCGGCAAGGCCGAGGGCCTGACCAGCCTGTTGATCTGGACCCCTTGCAGCGACCAGCCGATGAGCAGCGTGGTGCGCGTCGGTTCGCGGGCTATCGCCGATGCGGGAGGGGTGCCAGGCAACCTTGCCACAGGCCTGTCCAATCAGGTGCAGACCGACATCCGTTTCGTCGAGGTCAGCCGCAGCAAACTCAAACAGGCCAGCACTTCGCTGGTGCGGCGGGGTTCCAATACCTTCGTACTGGGATCGCCGGGCAGCCT
Organism: Pseudomonas macauensis; assembly: GCF_047902425.1. Taxonomy (NCBI): domain Bacteria; kingdom Pseudomonadati; phylum Pseudomonadota; class Gammaproteobacteria; order Pseudomonadales; family Pseudomonadaceae; genus Pseudomonas; species Pseudomonas macauensis. Next base: position 1,202,174 of record NZ_CP138377.1, read on the forward strand.
GGGGAACTTGACGGTCGATCCCATAGGCAATCTGGATGGCACCTTCGGCAATGCCAATGGCGGTTTCAACATCATCTGGGGCGGCGGCAGCAGCAAGTGGCTGGGCTTCATCAATGCCCTGGAAGGCAGCGGCTTCGCCTATACCCTGGCGCGCCCGAGCCTGGTGGCGACCAGTGGTCAGAGTGCCTCGTTCCTGGCCGGCGGTGAGTTCCCCATTCCCGTGCCCAACGGCAATAACGACACCATCACCATCCAGTACAAGGAGTTCGGCGTGCGCCTGACCCTGACGCCTACGGTGATGAGCGACAAGCGCATCGCCCTGAAGGTGGCGCCTGAGGTCAGCGAACTGGACTTCTCCAGCGGCATCCGCACCAACGACATCGCGGTGCCGGCACTGACCGTGCGACGCACCGACACCAGCGTGATGCTGGCCGATGGCGAGAGCTTCGTGATCAGCGGGCTGATCAGCAGCAGCACCATCAGCAACATCGACAAGTTTCCCTTCCTCGGCAACATCCCGGTGATCGGCGCGCTGTTCCGCTCCTCGAGCCTGGACAAGGACGACCGTGAGCTGTTGATGATCGTCACGCCGCACCTGGTCCAGCCGCTGGCGGCGACCGCGTCGTTGCCAACGCTGCCGGGGGAAGGTTTGCGCAAGTACGACCCCGGGTTCGGTGAGTTCTATTTCCTCGAAGACGGCCGCTTCGATCAGCGCAAGGCCAGCAGCGGGATGTCGCGCTGATGGATACCTATGACGCGGCATCCCGCCAGAAAACGGGCCGCAGGGAACGGGAAGGGAGCGACAGCATGAGTCAGACATTCGTCGCACTGGTACAGCATCCCGGTGAGCAGGAGTGGCTGCAGAACAGCCTGGCCAGCTGTGGACAGGTGGTGGTGGCCAACAGTGGAACCCTGGAAGAGCTGCTGGCGCTGCTCGATGTCACCGGTGCCAGCGTCCTGTTCACCAGCCTGAACAAGGCCAACCTCGTGGCGCAGAGTTCGTTGGTCGAGGGCCTGGTCTCGGCCCGGCCGCTGCTCTCGGTGGTGGCGGTGGGCGATGGCCTGGACAACCAGCTGGTGCTGGCGGCGATGCGTGCCGGCGCCCGTGACTTCGTCACTTACGGTGCCCGCGCCAGCGAGCTGAGCGGCCTGGTCCGCCGCCTCGGTGGACGCCTGCCCAGCGTGCCGGTGAGTGCCGCGCGGCAGGGTGAGCTCGTGAGCCTGGTGAGCGCACGGCCGGACGCCGATGGCGCCTTCGTGGCGCTGCACCTGGCCCTGGCGCTGCAACGCCAGGCGGATAACCGCGTGCTGCTGGTGGATATCGGCCAGCCCAGTGCAGAGGCGCTGGCGATTCTCGGTATGGAGTCGGCCTTCAGCTTCGCCGATGCCATGCGCAACCTGCGCCGTCTCGACCAGACGCTGATCGACAGCGCCTTTACCCGTCATGACTCCGGGCTGCGCATCCTCAGTTTGTCGGATGAGCCGGGCATCCTGGAGCGCGTCACTACCGCCGAGATCTATCTGCTGCTGGGCAACTTGCGCAGCGCGTTTACCCATGTGCTGATCAACCTTACCGGCGTTGCCGAGGGAGAGCTCAGCGGCCAGCTGTTGGCACAAGCCAACCGCATACTGTGGCTGGTGGATCAGAGCGTGCCCTCCTGCAAGAAGGGGCTGGAGCGCCTGCGCCGGCTGCGGGAGCGCAGTACTGCGCTCCCGCGCATCGAACTGCTGATCGAGCGCTACTGGCCGTCCGTGCCGCCGGACTCGGCGGCCCTGGGCAAGATGTTCGGCCTGGAACTGTTCGGCGTGCTGCCAGCCTCGCCGGAGGCGCGACTGCGGGCGAAGAACATCGGCCAGAGCCTGTTCGACCTGTCGCCGCGCGACCCGCTGACGGTGAAATTGCGCGACCTGGCGGACAATCTTGGCTCGACGGTTAGCGAAAGGCCAAGACGCTTCGCCTGGCTCGGTTGGCCGAAGGCGGTGCGGCCATGAGCTACGGCAGCGACGGCTTTTCCGGGCGTCATGACCAGGACCTGCAAGCGCTGAAAATGCGCCTGCACCGCTACATCATCGACGAGATCGACGAAGACGGCATGAACCTGCTGGAAGGCGCCCGCCCGGCAGTGGCCCAGTACGTCTCGGAGAAGGTCAGCGAGTACGCCGCGCGCCGCCAGCTGGCGATTTCGCGCTACGAACTCGACCGCCTCGCCGAAGAGGTGGTGGATGAGCTGACCGGTTTCGGCCCGTTGGAAATCCTGCTGCGCGATCCGAACATCTCGGAAATCCTGGTCAACGGCCCCGACCGGGTTTTCGTCGAACATGCTGGCCGGCTGTACCAGAGCGACCTCCGCTTCATCGACGATCACCATGTGCAGCGGGTGATCCAGCGCATCCTCGCGCCGCTGGGGCGGCGTCTGGACGAGTCCAGTCCGATGGTCGATGCGCGCCTGCCCGACGGTAGCCGGGTCAACGCGATCATTCCGCCGGTGGCGCTGGATGGGCCCTGCCTGTCGATCCGCAAATTCAGCAAGGAACTGCTCAAGAGCGCCGACCTGCTGGGTTACCAGAGCGTCGACGAGCCGATGCTGGCGTTCCTCCGCCAGGCGGTGGAGAGCCGCTGCAACATCCTCATCAGCGGCGGCACTGGCACCGGCAAGACCACGTTGCTCAACGTGATGAGCAGCTTCATCGACGAGCGTGAACGCATCGTCACCATCGAGGACACCGCCGAGCTGCAACTGGGCCATAACCACGTGGTGCGCCTGGAAACCCGGCCGCCGAATGCCGAGGGCTTCGGCGAGGTGACCGCCCGCGAGCTGATCCGCAACGCCCTGCGGATGCGCCCGGACCGCATCATCCTCGGTGAGATTCGTGGTGTGGAAGTGCTCGACGTGCTGCAGGCGATGAACACCGGCCACGACGGTTCGATGAGTACCGTGCACGCCAACTCCGCCATGGACTCGCTGCTGCGCCTGGAGATGCTGGTCGGCCTGACCGGCCAGCGGGTGCCGGAGCAGACACTGCGGCAGATGCTCTGCTCGGCACTGGACATCATCGTGCAGATCACCCGTCTGGCCAGCGGTCGGCGCTGCATCAGCGAGATCATTGAAGTGCTGGAAGTACGTGATGGGGTGTACGTCACCAACTCCCTGTTCAGCCTCGATCGCCGTGGCAGCGGGCAATTCGTCCGCACCGCGCAGCCGGGCGGGCTGAAGTTCCGTCAGGTGGTGGTATGAGCGGCGCCCTGTTGCTGGCCGCGGTCAGCCTGGTGCTGGCTCTCTTTGGCCTGCTGACCGGCATCATGGCCTGGCGTACCCGGCACAACGAGCAGGTGCTGCAACGCCTGAGCGGCAGCGGCGCGCTGCCGGCGGAGACGGCGCGCGGCCGCAGCAGCCACTGGCTGGCGCGGCGCATGCGCCGCGCGGGTGTTACCGACATGCGCCGCTGGCTGCTGTGTTTCGGCGTGGCGGCGCTGGTGATGGGGCTGCTCGGCGCCCGCCTGGGCGGTGCGCTTGGAGCGCTGGGCGCTGTTGTATTGGCGCTGGCCGGCGGACATGTGCTGCTCAACGTGCTGTACCAGCGCCGTCTGAAACGGATGATCCGGCAAATGCCCAACTTCCTCGACCAGGTGGTGCGCAGCCTGCACTCCGGGCGCACACTGGGAGATGCCATTGCCCAATCGGTGAACGCCTCGGATGACCCTCTGCGGGAAGTCTTCAGCCTGGCGAACAATCACGTACAGCTCGGTATCAGCCTGCCCGAGGCACTGCAGGAAGTGGCGGAGCTGTATGACGTGGAGGAGCTTCACGTGTTTTCCCTTGGGGTGGCGGTGAACCATCGCTACGGCGGCAACACCACGGACCTTCTGGAAAACATCATCAAGGTCATCCACGAGCGGGAAAAACTTAGCCGGCAGTTGCGCGCGATGACCGGCGAGACCCGTCTCAGCGCCCTGGTACTGGCGCTCCTGCCGGTGAGTCTCGGGGCCTACATCCTGCTCACCAACCCCGGCTACCTGATGAACATGTGGCTCGACAGCAGCGGGCGCTGGCTGCTGCTGACCTCCCTCGGACTGCAGGTGCTGGGGTGCTACACGCTCTGGCGCATGCTCAAGAGCGTCTAGGAGACCTGGAATGCCAATGATCTACGGTCTGCTGGTGGTGATTCTGGTGCTGGCCGCTCTGCTGCTGGGGTTGTCGCAGAGCCGCGCTGCCGGCCGTGAGCAGCGCCTGATCGAGCAACGCCTGGGCAGCGGACCCTTGCCGCGGTCCGGCGGCCGGCGTCTGGCGGGCCTGCTGGAGCGTTTGGGGGGCAGCGGGCTGGCGCAGCGCTTGCAGTTACGCGACGACGAAGTGCGCTTGCTGCTGGAGCAGGCCGGCTGGGGCGGCAACACCCCGCGCAGTATCTATTCGTTGGCGCTACTGCTGTGTCCACTTCTGTTTGCGGGACTGGCATTGGGCAGTAGCCTGGCACCTAAGCCATTGTTTGAGTCGTCGCTGCTGCCGGTGGCATTCGCCGCCGGGATCGGGTTTCTCCTGCCCAAGCGCGTATTGGCGCATTTCGCCGGCAAGCGCTGCGAGCGCCTGGCGGAGGAAGTGATCGTGTTCATCCAACTGATCCGCATCCTGTTCGACTCCGGTTTGACGGTAGAGCAGAGCCTGCGCGTGGTACGCCAGGAGGGGAAGAGCATCGTGCCGGTGCTGGCCGAGGAGCTGGAAACCGTGCTGGCGCATATCGACAGCGGCCTGGATCTGGGCGACGAACTCGATCTGCTCAACAAGCGCCTGGCCGTGAGCGAGCTCAGTGATTGCTGCAATGTGCTGCGTCAGATGGTGCGCCAGGGTGGCAGCGCGCGCAGTTCGCTGCAGACACTCAAGCAACTGTTCGAGGACCGCCGGCTGACCGCTTTGCAGGAAAAGGTCAGCAAGCTCGCGGCGAAGATGAGTCTGGTGATGATGCTGCTATTGTTCCCGGCCCTGCTGATCATCCTTGCCGGACCAGGTTTCCTCGCGATTACCAAGGCGTTGGGGGGGATGAGATGAGAAACGCAATTGCACTGGGCCTGCTGAGCCTGATGCTCGGCGGCTGCGCTAATTTCGACACCCTGAGGCTGGGTGGCAGTCCGGTCGGCCAGGCCTGCAGTGAGCACTTACCGCAAGCGCTGGAACTGCAGCTCAACCTGGCGCGGGAAATGCTCGACCAGGGCCGCGCCCACGCCGCCCTGGCCAATCTGGAAACGCTACCGCAGGACTCGCTGGACGTGCGCGAGAGCAAGGCACTGGCGCTGCGCCGTATCGGCAGTCCGTTGGCGCGGACCGAGTACCAGGCACTGCTGGGCACCTGCAAGGCTGGCGAGGCGCACCACGGCCTGGGCCTGATCGCCATGCGCAACGGCAACCGCATCGAGGCCGAGCGCGAGCTGCGTGAGGCGGCGCGGCTGCAGCCGACCGACAGCGCCTTCCGCAACGACCTGGGCGTGGTGCTGCTGGAACGCGGCGACCGCAGCGGCGCGCGTTTCGAGTTCATTACCGCGCTGGAGCTCAGCGAGGGCGGCAAGCTGCCGGCCACCAACCTGCTCAGCCTGATGTACCTGGAAGGCGAGAGCACCCAGGCCGAGGGCTTGATCCAGCGCACAGGCCTGTCCACCGACGATGTGCGCGAGGCCCACGAACGCGCCGATTCGTTGCGTTCGTCGAGCTCCTCGCCCGTGCCGGCGGAGAGCCTCAGCCGTCAACAGCCAGCGCCCGTAACCGAACCGGTCGATGCCGTTGTGCAGGTCCAGACCTCGGTCGTCGATATCGATCCCGTGACCCAGGATCACACCACTGCCGCGGCGCGGGACGCCGGGCTGCTGGTCAAGGCCCGCTGAGGCGGGCGAGGAGGACGATGATGAAGGCATGGATTTTCGCCGGCGCACTGCTGGCCACTCCCTTGCTGGCGCAGGCGGTGGAGGCTCCGGCTGCGCAACCTGGCACCGTCGAACGCGATCAACAGGAGGTGCTGACCTGGCTGGATCTGCAGCGCAGCGGGCGCGCCGCATCGCCCTACCCACAGAGCGCCACGGCGGCTGAACGTGACCGCGCCTACCAGCGCTATCTGAAGAGCTATACCCGCGAAATTCCCGAATACCTGCTCGATGACAACAACGATTTCAGCACCGGGAAGAATTGATTCTTCGGGAGCGGATCATGGGACGCGAACGGCAACGGGGCGCGATCGGCATCATGGCGGCGGGGACATTGCTGCTAGCGTTGGTCTGTCTGGCGCTGGTGGTCGACACCGGACGCTTGTATTACGAGCAGCGCAAGTTGCAGCGGGTGGCCGATATGGCGGCGCTGGAGGCGGCTGGGCAGAGTGGGATGTGCGGTTCGCAGCAGGCGACAGAGATTCAGGGGTATGTGACGGCGAGCGCGGCGAAGAATGGCTTCGTCCCGGCGACTGGTGAAGAGCTGACGGGCGTTCTGGGAAGTATCAAACTGAAGGACGACGCTGGACGTCCGCTGTTACTCCGGGGGTTCAGTCCCGGAGGCAATCTTGCGGACTCTGTGAAGGTCCGGGTCACTCATAATGTACCGTCGAGCCTGATCCTCAACGTCGCCAGTGTATTCAAGGGCGTGTCGGCGCAGACGCAACTGAGAGCTGAGGCCGTGGCAAGGCGTACAGCCCTCGGCGCGTTATCCGCCGGAAGTGGCTTGTTCGACCTGGACTCCAGCAAATCGGCGCTGCTCAACGATCTTCTGGGCGCGCTGCTGCGCATCGACCTGGATGTCGCCAGTTACAACGGCATTGCTGGCGCCAATCTATCGTTGCGTGACCTTGCGACGCAGTTGAACTTGAACGTTGGCACGGTAGAGGAACTCGTCAACACCAATGTGGGGGTTGCCGAGTTGCTCGATGCAGCGGTCAACGCGGTTAGCGCGTCCAATACCGCGGGGGTGGACACGGCCTTGCTCGGCAACGCGTTGGCGGGAGCGACGGTACCCATTACCAGGATTGACCTGGCGTCGATCCTGAGCGTTACCACGCCCAGCGAGCTGTCCGAGACAGCACTGGATTCGGAGGTGAATCTGCTGGATCTGCTGATGGCGACGGCGATGGCGGCGAACAAGGAATCGGCAGTGAGTATCCCCACGGTGAACTTGTCCGTGCCTGGCGTCACCAACCTGACAGCAACGCTCTACGTCATTCAGCCGCCGCAGATTGCTATTGGTTATCCGGGAAAGAATACCGATGGCTCCTGGCGGACCGATGCCAAGCCTGCACAAGTCAGGCTGTCGTTGGGGGCGACGGCCAATCTGTTGGGTATCGTTTCGACGGAGATCAATCTGAGTCTGCGTGCGATCAGCGGGCATGCGGCCTTGGCGAGTATTCAATGCGGGGGAGTCGCGCACTCCTCAACAGCCACGATCCAGGCGGCGGCCAGCCTTGCAACCATCGAAAACTTGAGTTTCAACACTCACGTACTTGGGGCGGCAAAGGACAGCCTGGCGTCGGTCAGCATTGCACCTAAATCCGGGAGCGTTCCGGCCATGATCGATATCGGCAGCAACTCCGACCAGCCGCTGGAGTTCGTCGTCGCCAGTCGCAATGATCTACCTAGCGAAGTCAAACGGATATCGACACCCGTGGGCAATGCCTTGGCCAATGGCCTTAGCGATATCGGCCGCAATCTCCAGATTCAAGTGACATTGGCGCCCTGCAATAACTTTCTCGGCTGTCTGGTGGGGGATGTGCTTGGGGGACTGCTAAACGGACTGTTCAAGACTGTGGCGGACTTGACCACCGGATTGACCGCTGCGCTGGCTCCAATCCTTTCCGACCTGGGGGCGAAGGTACTGGACCCTTTACTCAGCTTGCTCGGTATCCAGGTAGGCAACCTCGATGTCCGTCTTATCGATCTACAAACTCAAACCAATGAACTGCTGATCTGACCCGGTGGACGCCCAGCTCCGGACATCCACTGTTGGTCTGGAGATCAGTGCACCGCGCTGCTATGCGACGCGCTGGGGGAGAGCGCCAGGGCCAGCTGGGTGCGGTTGTGCATGTGCATCAGTCGCAGCACCTGGGATACGTAGAGTTTCACGGTGTTCTCGGTAATGCCCAGGTCGTAGGCGATCTGGTAGTTGGTCAGGCCCTTGCTGACCAGTCGCGCCACCGCTTGCTGGCGCGGCGATAGCTTGTTGAACAGCGGGTTGTTCACCACCGGCGCGATCTGTTCGGCATTGTTCACCTGGCGTTCCGGCGCTTCAGGCTGCTCCTGCTTGAGGACGCTGGACGGCTGTCCGCCGCCATGTACCTCGTACTTGATCTTGTGGATATCCCGCGAGATCGAGTTGAGCGACTCGGCCAGGTACTCCAGGCGCTGGTTCACATGGCTCAGGCTGAGCTGGCTGCGGATGCGCTCGTGCAGGCGCGCTTCCAGGCGTTCCAGCCCATTGAGCAGGTCCAGCGGCGCGACCGGCTTCTGGTAGTAGTCGGCGACGCCTACGCGCATCGCTTCTATCACTTCCTGGCTGCCCTGCTGGCCGGTGAGGATGATGGTTTCGAAGAAGCGTCCGCCGCCGGCGATCTCCTTGAGCGCCTCGACCACGCGGATGCCATTGTCCCGCCCCAGGCCCAGGTCGCAGATCACCAGCCCGATCGCGCTGTCGTCGCGAAACTTCTGCAGGGCGCTGTCCTTGCTGTCGCTGATGACGCAGCGGTAGCCGCTGTTTTCCAGAAGCTCGGAAAGTTCGGCGGTGACCTGGGGTTCATCGTCGATGACCAGCACGCTGAAGCGACGATTGGCCGGTTTGTCCATGACTGCACGCTCCTTGCAAAGGCAAAACACATTGTTCTTGTCGTCCGGCTTTTGGATTTCCGTAGCCGGCTTCTACATCAGGTGACGGATGGTATTAACCCATAGCATATAGTCGTTAAGTCTGGGGTCCGCCATGTGAAGAAATTGTTCAGTGGAAAAATGCGATATACGCCAGCAGCCCGGCAAACAGGGAAAATATAAAAGGGAAGGACTTGAGCCGCGACGGTAACAGTCTCGCTAATTTCGTTTGGAAATTAGCCTTGATCCAATCCGATCTCATCGAAAGTTTGCTGGCTAACATCAGTGCCAGGCTGATCAGGCTCGCCAGCGCCAGTACATAGAGCAACAGTTGCGGATCACTGGCCAGGGCGAGGGCGAGCAGTGCCTTGACGTCGGCGGCGCCCAGTTTGCCCAGCAGATAGCCCGGCACGCTCAGCGCCAGAGCCAGAAGAGCAGCCACCAGCGCGGCCTGCGGCGAATGACCGGTCAGCGTATGGCCTGTGGTCAGCAGGAAGGCCGCCGCGATCAGCGCGCCGCCCAGGGTCAGCAGGTTGCTCACGCGCAGGCGTGTCAGGTCCTGGTAGGCACACACCGCGAACCAGCCCAGCAGCAGGAAGTTGACCAGCATCGGGAGCATCCCTGTTCACACGAAAGAGTTAATACCTTATACCGGGAATGTCTCTTCGCCAGCAGCATCTAGTATTAATCAATCAGCGCCGGGTTCTGCCAAAAGTTTCTTCAGGATTCTTTCGCGCAGCCGATTAACTGAACGATCAATCAATTATTGAAAACCTGAGCGATCAATCAAGCATCGAAGTTATTCGAGGAGTGCCGCGGATGAAAGGAATCGGCAGTTTCCAGAGGCAACGCGGAGCGGTGGCGATCGAATTCGCTGGGGTTTTCGTGCTGTTCTTCGCAGTGCTCTACGGTTTGCTCGGTTACTGCGTGCCGTTGCTGATGTTGCAGGCATTCAACGATGCCGCTGCGTCTGGTGCGCGTATTGCCATTTCGGTTAATCCGCAGGCCCCTGGTTACAACACCTTGCTGCAAACGACAGTGACGACTGAAGTGAATAGGCGTCTGGCCTGGATGCCTGCGTCGTGGCGCAATGGCTGCTACGGTGGCTCATACTTGGAAATGCCGCCGCCCACTGAGACGATAGACACGCGCGTCTACACGCGTATCAACGTATGCGTCAGCTATCCCTACGCGACCTCGCCGATCGTGCCACTGCTGAGCTTGCCCGGGATTGGCACCATCCCTCGTCTGCCGCCCGTACTTAGCGGCAAGGCCACAGTGCTGTTCTGAGGGCCGCAATGTTCGATTTCTTCCGCTCGCTGACCGGCTCGCAGGATGACGAGCCGCCGGAGCCTGCGCCTAACCGTCCCCTGGCTGCGCGCCAGCGCCCGGCGTTGACGGCCGAGGCGGTGGAGCCGCCGACCGCCGCGGCGCACTGGGACATCTGGCTGGAGCTGGACGGCCGCGACCGGGTGGTGGCCCGTGGTGGGAGGCAGGTACATCGGCTGCTGACGCCCTCCGGTGGCGCGGAGTTGCCGGCGCTGGGCGACTACCTGGAGCGCCGCCTGCCCGGCAGCATGCCGCTGACGGGGTTGCGTGGCGGCGAGCGGGTCGATCTGGCGCTGCGCAGCACCGGTGACCTGCCGCTGGTGTGCCGCTTCCAGGCGGTATTGCAGGCCGACGAGCATTGCCTGTTGCTGGGCACCGATATCTCCGACCTGAACTGGCAGTCCGACAGCCAGCAGCACAAATTGCAATGCCTGAACCTCAGCAAGCTGCTGCTGGCACGCTTGCGGCACAGCTCGCAGCGGCGCCTGGGCGACGCGGTGGGCGAGGTGCTGGAGTCCTTCTGTGGCGCCTTCCAGATGCGCTCGATGGCGCTGCTGCTGGAGTCGGCCGATGGCGTGCTGAAAGTCTTCGCCTGCCACGTCCAGCCGGGGTTCGACAGCCTGTTGCGCGAGGGCCTGACGCTGCCCGATGGTGAACTGCGACAGGCCTCCGGCGCCTATCTGCTGGAGGCTGGCGCAGGTCATTCCGAGCTGTTGCGGATGCTCTGCTGCGACTGCCTGTACCTGGTGCCGGCGCCGGTCCGTGGCGGACGCCTGGCCGGGCTGCTGGCCGAACCGGCGGGGCCGGGCGCCGCCGCCCAGGGGCCGACGCCCAGCGACTGGCAGTACCTGGCGGAAATCCTCGCCAACCTGGTGCATGAGCGTTCCGAACTGCACAACCTGCGCGACAGCAGCCGGCGCCTGAGCCTGCTGCAGGACATGGTCGGCGGCGGTTGGTGGCGGATGCGTCTTGAAGACGAGGTGTTCGAGCTGTCGCCGGCCGTGGCGGCATGCCTCGGGCTCGGCGCCGGGCAGGGTGAACTGGCCCTGGCCGACCTGCTGGCGATGCTGCACCCGGCCGACGCCGATGAGCTTCGCCTGCGCCTGCGCAACCTGCAGCCCGGCGCACGCCTGGTGCAGGATCTGCGCCTGCGCGGCCAGGCGACCATGCAGACGCGCCGCTGGCTGCGCCTGCAAGGCCGGATGCAGGCGCGGGCCGGCGACCAGATGATGGATGGCGTGCTGCTGGATATCAGCGAGGGCAAGCTGCAGGAGGAACAGGCGTTGGCGGCCCACGCGCGGCTGCGCAACCTGATCGACAGCGCGCCGGTGGTGATCTATGTGCAGCGGGTGGAGGAAGGGCACCTGATTCCCGAGTTCTACAGCGAGAGCGCCGGCAACCTGCTGGGTCTCGACCTGCAAGGGCAGAACTGGCAGGCGCTGGCCGAACGGGTGCACCCGGAGGACCTGGAGATCTTCCTCGCCCGTGGCCGCGAGTTGTTGCGCGAGGGCAGGGTGCGTACCGAATACCGCCTGCGCGATGCCGCCGGGGAGTGGCACTGGCTGTACGACGAGGCCAAGCTGCTGCGCGATATCCAGGGCATTCCGCAGGAGGCGGTCGGCCTCTGGCTGGACGTCACCGAGCAGCATCTGGCGGCGCTGCAGATCGCCGAAAGCGAAGAGCGCTACCGGGTGCTGGTGGAAGACTCGCCGGCGCTGATCTGCCGTTACGCCCCGGACCTCACCCTGACCTTCATCAACCACACCTTCGCCCAGGTGCTGGGCGAGCCGGTGGAGGCGCTGCTCGGCCGGCGCCTGGATGAGTGGCTTTCCGCTCAGGATTGCAGCGCCCTGCGTGCCCGGCTGGTCGGAGGCGCGCAGGTGACCAGTGACGACTCTTGGGAATTGCGCTTCTCGCTGCCCGGCCAGCGCAACCTCTGGCTGGTCTGGGCGGACCGCCCCTTGCTGGATGCCGACGGGCAACTGGTGGAGGTGCAGGCGGTCGGGCGCGACAACACCGCCGTACGCCGCGCCCAGCAGCAGTTGGCGCAGGGGGCGAAGATGGCCAGCCTGGGCGAGATGGTCAGCGGCATGACCCACGAAATGAAGCAGCCCCTGCATGTGATGCGCATGGCGCTGTACAACGCGCGTCAGCGGCTGGCCGATGCCGACTACCTGAAGGACAAGATCGAGCGCGCGGACGCCCAGATCGACCGCCTGTCCCGGGTGGTCGCCCACATGGGGGTGTTCAGCCGCACCTCCGAGCTGGAGATGTCGCCCTTCGATCCCTTCGCGGCCTGCGAAGGTGCGCTGGAGCTACTGAGCGAGAGCCTGACGCAGCAGGGCATCCTGCTGGAGTGCCGGCCACCGCTGCAGCGGGTGGTGGTCCACGGCTTCGCCGATCAGCTGGAGCAGGTGCTGATCAACCTGCTGGCCAACGCGCGCGATGCGCTGCTCGGGCGGGACGGCGAGGGCGCGCGCTGGATCGGCCTGTCGCAGGAACCCTGCGCCGATGCGGGATGGGTCGAACTGCACGTGCGGGATAACGCCGGCGGCATCGATGAAGCCCTGATGGAGCGGATCTTCGAGCCGTTCTTCACCACCAAGCCGATCGGCAAGGGCACGGGCCTGGGGCTGTCGGTGAGCCATGACCTGATCCGCAACATGGGCGGCAGCCTGTCGGTGGACAACCACAAGGGCGGAGCGCGCTTCCGGGTGCGCTTGCCGCTGCGGCCGGTGGCCGACTGAGCGATCGGCACCCGTTGCGCCGGATAGGTAGGACTACCCTGTAGGAGCGAGCTTGCTCGCGAACCGTCCGAGCATCGTAACCATTGGAAAACATCGTTCGCGAGCAAGCTCGCTCCTACGAAAACGCAAAAAAAACGCCTGCGGATGCAGGCGTTCTTCTTGGGGGCGGGCCCGGCTCAGATGAGCTTCGAGGTGAGCCAGAACAGACCGGCGGCCAGACCCATCGAGGCGGGCAGGGTGAGTACCCAGGCCATGATGATGTTGCGTACCGTGCTGCCTTGCAGGCCGCTGCGGTTGGCCACCATGGTGCCGGCCACGCCTGAGGACAACACGTGGGTGGTGGAAACCGGCAGGCTGTAGATGTTGGCCAGGCCAATGGCGGCGGTGGCGGTGAGCTGGGCGCTGATGCCCTGGGCATAGGTCATGCCCTGCTTGCCGATCTTCTCGCCGACGGTGAGCACCACGCGCTTCCAGCCGACCATGGTGCCGATGCCCAGGGCCAGGGCGACGGCGATGATCACCCAGAACGGTGCGTATTCGGTGGTGCTGGTCAGGTCCTTGCGCAGCTTCTCCAGGTCCGCCTTCTCGCGGGCCGGCAGCTCGGACAGCTTGCCGACTTTCTTCGCGGTGTCGTCCAGGCACAGCAGGTAGCGGCGTACCTGTACGCGGGCGTCGTTGCTCAGATCGGTGTAGCTGGAAACGCCGCGCAGGTCGGTCAGCAGGCCATTGAGGGTGGCTTCGGTCTGCTTCGGCTCGCAGCGGTACAGGTCCGGCATGTCGGCCTCATTGGCCTTGCCCAGGGCCAGCATCTCGCCGAGGGTCTCGGAGTGGCGCTGGTAGAACTGCTGCAGGTGGGTGGCGGCGTCACGGGTACGCTCGATCTGGTAGGTGGTGCTGTTCAGGTCGAGAACGAACTGGGCCGGCACGATACCGATCAGCACCAGCATGATCAGGCCGATGCCTTTCTGGCCGTCGTTGGAGCCGTGCACGAAGCTCACGGTCATGGCCGAGATCACCAGCACCAGGCGGTTCCAGAACGGCGGATGCTTCTTCTCGTCGACGTCGCGGCGGGTTTCCGGGGTCTTGTGCATCTTCGACAGCGGATACATCCACTTCAGGCCGATCAGCAGGGCGGCGGCGACCAGGAAGCCGGCCAGCGGCGAGAAGATCAGCGACAGGCCGATGTCGATCGCCTTGCCCCAGTTGATCCCGTCGGCCAGCGGTATGTCGGTGAGCAGCGCATTGGCCAGGCCCACACCGAGGATCGAGCCGATCAGGGTGTGCGAGCTGGAGGCGGGGATGCCGAAGTACCAGGTACCGAGGTTCCAGGTGATGGCGGCGGCGAGCAGCGAGAACACCATGACCAGGCCGTGGCCGGTGTTCACGTTGATCAGCAGCTCCACTGGCAGCAGGTGGACGATCGCGTAGGCGACGCCGACGCCACCGAGCAATACGCCGAGGAAGTTGAAGATGCCGGAGAGGATCACCGCGCGGTAGGGCGACATGGCCTTGGTGTAGATGACCGTGGCCACCGCGTTGGCGGTGTCGTGGAAGCCGTTGATGAACTCGAAGGCGAGTACGAACGCCAGTGCCAGAACCAGGCTGACACCTACCCAGATATCGAGTCCGCTGAAGAGATCGAACATGAAATTTCTATGACCGGTCGGAGACGGGGCGGCGATTATGCCAGAAGCAATGAGTACCGTATTTAGCCTGAAACGGTTTCTCGAATTCGCGCGACGCCACGCCGCACGCTGCTTTCAGACAGGGTGGAAAAAACTTGCAATGCTTCCACGCCGGGGCGCCGGCCCATCTGATGAATGTTTGAGGTCAGTACCGGACTCCCCCACGGAGCCCATCCCACCCGCAAGCTGCGGCAAAAAGTCTGCCTGGCCGGCTTGGCGGAGGAACGTTCGTACCCGGACCTACGGTTTAGGGGAAGCGGCTTCCTGTTCCTTTTTCAGTCGTTGTTCTTCGATCTTTTCCAGCTCCCGGTCGAAGGCCTTGTCGAGCAGGTTGCGGCGCTTGCGCCATGGCTTTCGTTCGGGGTCTGGCTGGGCGGCATAGAGAGTGACTTCGCCGCCGTATACATCCTTGTAGCGTTGCTCCTGGCGCTCCAATTCCGCGCGCAGTTCGTCTTTGGTCACGATGTGTCCTGATGACAGAGAGAGTTCGTTGCCGGAGGACGCCCTGCCTGGACGCCGCTCCAGGCAGTGTAGACGCTGGGCGTTACATAGCCGGGAGAGCCGGAAACGGCGCGGATTATAACCTTTCGTGAGGGGGGCACGCGCCGATACTGCCGACGGACGGCGTCAGGACAGTAACGGCGCGGGTTGCGGGAAGGCTCAGGCGGTGCGGCTGAGATTCAGCTCGCCGATCTTCTCCAGCCGTGCGCGGACAATGTTGCGGCTGATGCCCAGCAGGCGGCCGGTCTGCAACTGGTTGCCATGGCAGAAGTGGTAGGCGGTGCGGAACAGCACTTCCTCGATGTGCTCGTAGAGGTCGGGCTTGTTGCTTTCGAACAGCTCCAGCAGTGCCTGCTCCAGGGTTGCCTCGACGCGTGGGGCGAGGGCGTGGGGGATGTGCTCCTGGCGCAACAGGTCGTGGCGCGGCGACGACGGCAGCTCGGCCAGTTGCAGGTCGCCCGGCTGCACCTGCTGGTTGCGGCACACCAGCAGTGCGTGGTGGATGGCGTTTTCCAGCTCGCGGATGTTGCCCGGCCAGCTGTGGCCGAGCAGCTTGCGTTCGGCATCGGGGCTGAGGGATGCGCGGTTGTAGCCCAGGCGCTGGCAGTGTTCTTCGAGGAAGAATTCGGCCAGCGGCAGGATGTCGCCGGGGCGCTCGCGCAGTGGCGGCAGACGGATGGTGGCGACGTGCAGGCGGTAGAACAGGTCCTCGCGGAAGTGCCCGGCGACCACTGCGTCGGCCAGGTTGACGTTGGTCGCGGCGACCACCCGCACGTTGATCGGCACCGGCGTGCGCGAGCCCAGGCGCACCACCTCGCGCTCCTGCAGCACGCGCAGCAGCTTGACCTGCATGTTCAGCGGCAGGTCGCCAATCTCGTCGAGGAACAGGGTGCCGCCGTTGGCGGATTCGAACCAGCCGGCCTTGCTGCTGGTGGCGCCGGTGTAGGCGCCTTTCTCATGGCCGAACAGTTCGCTCTCCACCAGCGTCTCGGAGAAGGCGCCACAGTTCACCGCGACGAAGGGCGCGGCGCTGCGCCGGCTGAGCTTGTGGATATGTCGGGCGACCAGCTCCTTGCCGGTGCCGGTTTCACCGATGATCAGGGCGTTGGCCTCGCTGGGGGCGAGGCGTTCGATCCGGTTGAGCAACTCCTGCGAGCGCGGGTCCTTGAACACCAGCACCGTGGCGCGGACCGACTTGGTTTGCTCGCGGGCATTGGGGAGGGTCAAGAGCGACATGGCAGGCTTCCTGGCGTACCGGGTGAATGGGCAACGCCATACTGCGCCATTTTTGTTATTTCAAAAAATTATTAATTAGAATTTATATATAACTTAAGCGCTCCTGCGGGCGGTAACGGCCCGTGCGCCGTTCATGCTTTTGCCCTGGGGGTCCACGTTCGCTGCGTGTCCAGGGTCGCCAATGCGAGGGCGCAGGCTACGCTGAGAAGGCAAACCATCCCAGGAGACCACTCCATGACCACCGTTCGCATTCCGCTGCTGGCACTGGCTCTGCTGTTTTCGGTGCAGGGCTTCGCCGCTACCGCCGCCCAGACCGCGCAGCAGGAAAAGATGAAGACCTGTAACGCCGATGCCACCACCAAGGCCCTCAAGGGCGACGAGCGCAAGGCTTTCATGAGCACCTGCCTGAAAGCCGGAAGCGATGCCAAGGCGATGACGCCTCAGCAGGAGAAGATGAAGACCTGCAACGCCGACGCGACCGCCAAGGCCCTCAAGGGCGACGAACGCAAGGCGTTCATGAGTACGTGTCTGAAGAAGTGAGGATGGAGCGCGGCAGGGCCGCGTGAGTTGCTGGAAGGGCAGCCTGGGGCTGCCCTTTTTCGTGTCTGACGCTTCTGCAGGTTCGCGAGCAAGCTCGCTCCTACAGGCAGATCTAACTTCGGTGTGCTTTTCGTAGGAGCGAGCTTGCTCGCGAACCCATCTGCTTGGTCAGATGCCGGAAAACACCAGCCAGGCGCTGATCAAGGCGTAGGCCACGATCGTTGCATCGACCCGCAGGCCGGGCGAAAAACGTCGGGACCGGTTCATTTCCTGGCCACCGCGGACCAGTAGCCCTGGGCATTGCGAAATGGCTGGCGAGCCATCTGCTCGGGGCGGGTGATGCCATCGGCGAGCAGGGCGTTGACGAGGGCGGAAAAGGACTTGGCGCTGTAGCTCATGTTCGGCTCCTGATGCTTTCTCTCCATTGGGTGGAGCCATGAAAACATCAGGGCCACTATCGACGGAAATGGATAGCTTTAAGGGTGACCATCGATGAAATTGATGGAAGGCCAGGACAGCTCCAGCGTGCTTTCAAAGTGACGCGGCTCGCCCGTGAGCGGATCGATGAAGTCCAGCCGGCGAGCCAGCAGCTTCAGCGGCTTCTCGTAGTCTTCCGGCGGGCGCTCGTCGCGTGGCGGCAGGGTGGGGTAGAGCGGGTCGAAGCACAGCGCCGCGCCGAGGGCCGACATGTGCACGCGCAACTGGTGGCGCTTGCCGGTCACCGGGTGCAAGCCATAGCGCCATAGCGCGCCGCGCCGCTCCAGCACCTCGATGCGCGTTTCGCTGTTGGGCGCGCCATCCACTTCCTGCATCAGGATGAACGGATCGCCATCCACCATCCGCGATTTGCGCACGTGGGGAAACGCCAGCTGCGGTAGTGCCGGGGCGATGGCCTCGTACATCTTGTCGATGCGCCGCTCGCGGAACAGCGCCTGGTAGGCGGCGCGGCTGTCGGGGTTGGCGGAGAGCAGCACCAGCCCGGCGGTAAGCCGGTCGATGCGGTGCAGCGGCACCAGCAGCGGGTTGTCCAGGCGCTTGGCCAGGCGCGCGAGCAGGGTCTGCTCGACATACTGGCCGGAGGGCGTCACCGGCAGGAAATGCGGCTTGTCTGCCACCACCAGGTGCTCGTCGGCGTACAGGACCGACTCCTGGAACGGCACCGGCGTCTCCTGCGGTACTTCTCGGAAGTAGTGAATGCGCAAGGCTTCGCGGTAGGGATGCTGCGGGCCGATGGGCTGGCCGTCGCTGTCCAGCACCTTGCCGCGCGCCATGCGGTCCAGCCAGGTATCCCGGCTGATCGCCGGAAAGCGTGCGCACAGGCAATCCAGCACGGTCGCCCAAGGGCCGGCGGGCAGGTGCAGGGTGCTGGCGCGTTGCTGGGCGGCGGAGAAGCGGGAGCTGGACATCGGATGCGGCGACCGGGGTTCGACAAGCCGTGCATTAGGCCGTAGCCGTGCGCCGGTCGTCAAAGCGGCGCGACTTCCGGCGTCAGGCCGCGACGGGGTTGATCTCCACCGTGACATGCACCAGCTCCTCGTGCACTTGCAGGCGCCGGCGCACCAGCTCGGGAGTCAGGTCTCCGGCGGTGGCCAGGCTGAGGATGCAGGCGTAGCGCGACTTGCCCACGCGCCACAGGTGCAGGTCGGTGATGCGCGCCGGCTGCGGCAGTTCGGCGACCACCTCGCGGATTTCCTCCACCACCGGATCGTTCATTTCCGCATCCAGCAGCACGCGGCTGCTCTGCTTGAGCAGGCCGACCGACCAGATCGCTACCAGCGCGGCGCCGACGATACCCATCAGCGGGTCGAGCCAGGCCGCGCCCCAGAACATGCCGCCGATCAGCGCGACGATGGCGGCTACCGAGGTGGCGGCGTCGGCGATCACGTGCAGGTAGGCAGCACGCAGGTTGAGGTCATGGTCATGATCGTGATGATGGTCATGATCATGGTGATGGTGGTCGTGACCATGGTGATGATGGTGGTGCTCACCGCGCAGCAGCCAGGCGCAGACCAGGTTCACCAGCAGGCCGAGCGCGGCGATTGCGATGGCCTGTTCGTAGTGGATCGGCGTGGGGGCGAGCAGGCGCGCCACCGACTCGAACAGCATCAGCCCGGCCACGCCCAGTAGCAGGATGGCGCTGGTGTAGCTGGCCAGCACCTCGATCTTGAAGGTGCCGAAGGCGAAGCGCGCATCGCCCTTGAAACGCCGCGCCGCCACATAGGCGAAGAAGGCCAGGCCCAGCGCCAGGGCGTGGGAGCTCATGTGCCAGCCGTCGGCGAGCAGCGCCATGGAGTTGAAGATCCAGCCGCCGGCGATCTCCACTACCATCATCACGACGGTCAGCAGCGCGGCCCGCAGGGTGTTGCGTTCGGCCAGGGGATTGCCTTCGTGGAACTGGTGATCGTGCCGGCCGTCTTGCGGCTGCGCCATGTGCTGCATGATGATGGTCCGTAATAGAAGCCTGGATACTATACCCCAGTATACTTTGGAGTGTTGACGTGGGACATACCATCAAGGACCAGAAGAAGCTGCTAACCCGGGTGCGCCGCATCAAGGGGCAGAGCGAGGCGCTGGAGCGGGCGCTGGAAGCGGGTAGCGAATGTGCGGCTATCCTGCAGCAGATCGCCGCCATCCGCGGTGCGGTGAACGGCCTGATGGCCGAGGTGTTGGAAGGTCACCTGCGCGAGCACCTGGGCGCCGAGGAGCGCACCGCAGCCGAGCGCCAGGAAGACCTGGAGCAGGTGATGGGCGTGCTGCGCTCCTATCTGAAGTGACTCAGCCGGACAGCCGCACCGCCAGTTCGTCGACTTCCTCGGCCCAGTCCGAGTCATCCTCCAGGGCTTCGCGCAGGAACTCCGCCTGGGCGGGGTTCCAGAACGGCGCGTCCGGCAATGCCTGGCCTGCGGCGAGCCGATGGCTGCCGAGAAAGGCGTCGATGTCCTGGCGGCCATTGGGCAGGCCGAGTTGCTTGAACAGTGCGCCGAGCGTGTGGGGGCTGGTATCCATGGGGACCTCCGGTGAACCCATCAGGAGAGGGGGCGCGTTCGAGGACGCGGGTGGCTGCAACAACTATAGGTGCATCTGCCCGATGACGGCGGGTGGTCGGCCCGCGCGCACGGAGAATAGATAGCCAGCTTTCAATTTCCCTGGCGCCGCGTAATGATGGGCGCAGCCCTCCCACCGCCAGGCCTGTCCATGAGCTCTCCCGAGCAGCGAACTGCCTCCGTCACCCTGCAGATACTCGCGACCGTTTCCTTCACGCTGATCCTTTACCTCAGTATCGGCCTGCTGCTGCCGGTGCTGCCGGGGTTCGTCCATGAGGGGTTGGGCTATGACACGGTCACCGCCGGCGTGGTGATCAGCCTGCAGTACCTCGCCACCCTGGTCTCGCGCCCCCTGGCCGGCTACCTGACCGACACTCATGGCGCCAAGCGCGCGGTGCTCTACGGATTGGGCGTACTCGGTGCCGGCGGGCTGCTGGTGCTGCTCTCCACCAGCCTGGAGAGCGTGCGTTGGCTGAGTCTGATACTGCTGTTGGCCAGTCGCCTGCTGTTCGGCCTGGCGCAAGGGCTGCTGGGCATCGGCACCGCCAGCTGGGGCATTGCCCTGGTCGGCACGCAGAACACTGCCAGGGTGATCTCCTGGAACGGCATCGTCAGCTACGGCGGCATCGCCATCGGCGCGCCGCTGGGCGTCACCCTGTCCGCTTCGTTGGGACTGTGGAGCCTGGGTGCGAGCATTCTGCTGTGCACCGCCCTGGGCCTGCTCGCCGCCCGTGGCCGGCAGGCCGTGCCGATCATCGCCGGTACGCGCATGGCCTTCCATGCCGTGCTCGGCCGCGTGCTGCCCTATGGGATGTGCGTGATGCTCGGTTCCATCGGCTTCGGCACCCTCGCCACTTTCATCACCCTGTATTACGGCAGCCAGGGCTGGGCCAATCCGGCCTGGTGCCTGACGGCGTTCGGCGTCTGCTTCATCGGCGCGCGGCTGTTGTTCTCGGGGACGGTCAACCGCTTCGGCGGCTTCGTGGTCGCGGTGGTCTGCCTGGCGGTGGAAGCCTGCGGCCTGCTGCTGCTCTGGCAGGCGCCAGGACCGGGCTTCGCCCTGCTGGGTGCGGCCCTCACTGGCTGCGGCCTGTCGCTGGTCTACCCGTCGCTGGGCGTGGAGGCGGTGCTGCGCATTCCGGCCAGCAGCCGCAGTGCGGGGCTGGGGGCCTATGCGTTGTTCTTCGACCTGGCGATGGGCGTGGCCGGCCCGCTGATGGGGCTGATCGCCGTCCACCACGGCTATGCGTCGACCTTCCTCGCCGCCGCCGGCCTTGCCGCCTGCGGCTTCTTCATCTGCCTCGGCCTGTTGCGCTGGACGCGGCAGCGCCATGAGGAACTGCCGCAGGACTGATCACACCGGCGGGAACGCCTTGAAGGCCTCCAGCGACTCGGCATGCAGCGCCCAGTCGTGCAGGGCGGGGTAGGTATCCGCCGGCATGTACTGGACGTGCAGCAACTGGATGAAGGTCCAGGCCACGGCGATGCTCAGGCCGGCCTGATCGAGACGCCCGTCGCGCGGCAACGGGTGCTCCGTGAGTTCGCGCTCCAGGGCGGCACAGGCAGCGTGCAACTGTTCCTCGACGCGCCCTTGCCACGGCATGTGCTGCTTGTCCTCCGGGCGTTGCTGCTCGTAGTAACGCTGCACGGCCTTTTCCATTGCCGCCAGCGCCAATCCCAGCAGGCGGGTGGCGCGCACTCGTGCGGTGGATTCGCCGGGCATCAGGCTGCGTCCGGCTTCATGCTCGATCAGGTCGATGATCAGGGTGGAATCCATCAGCACCTGGCCGTCATCGAGGATCAGCGTCGGCGCCTTCACCACCGGGTTGATCCCGCGAAACTCCTCGTAAGTGCTGAATACCGAGAGCGGGCGATGCTGGAATTCGATGTCCAGCAGACGCAGGGTGATGGCGACGCGGCGGACATAGGGGGAGTCGAGCATTCCGATCAGTTGCATGGGGGCATCCTGTTCTTGGCGTTCAGAGGGAGGCTGGCGCGTTTTCCCGCGCAATGGCCATGGGTCCGGCGGCAGTCTCCGCGCAGAAGAATCGACGGCTTCTGGCGTGCGCCTTGTCGTTCTTCACCGCGAGTCGATCCGGGACCGGCGCGGTGGGCACGCCGGTCCCAGGGATCAGTAGACTTCCTCTACGTAGCGGTACGGGTAGTCCGGGCTCTTGTAGCGGCCGATCTTGCCGCGCTTGGGCAGTTCGATCTTCTCCGCGGGCACGTCCTTGTAGGGGATGTGCTTGAGCAGATGGTCGATGATGTTCAGCCGCACGCGCTTCTTGTCCTCAGAGTGCGCAACGAACCAGGGCGCCCAGGGCGTATCGGTGCTGGCGAACATCAGGTCGCGGGCGCGGGTGTATTCGTCCCATTTGGTGAAGGACTTCACGTCCATCGGCGACAGCTTCCAGATCTTGCGGCCATCGGTGATGCGATCGCCGAGGCGGCGCGCCTGCTCCTCGGGCGTTACCTCCAGCCAGTACTTGAGCAGGATGATTCCGGACTCGGTCATCATTCGCTCGAACAGCGGGGTGACGGCGAGGAACTTGTCGGCCTGCTCCTCGGTGCAGAAGCCCATCACCCGCTCGACGCCGGCGCGGTTGTACCAGCTGCGATCGAAGATCACGACCTCGCCGGCCGCGGGCAGGTGGGAGATGTAGCGTTGCACATAGAGCTGCGACTTCTCGCGCTCGGTGGGGGCCGGCAGCGCCACGGTGCGGAACACCCGCGGGCTGACGCGTTCGGTGATGGCCTTGATGGTGCCGCCCTTGCCGGCGCCGTCACGGCCTTCGAAGACGATGCAGACCTTCAGGCCCTTGTGCACTACCCACTGCTGCAGCTTGACCAACTCGACCGTCAGCTTCTTCAGCTGTTCTTCGTATTCCTTGTTACCAAGCTTCTTCGCCGGGCCCTGCTCGGCGACCTTCGACTTGCTCTTCTTGCCCATCGTGTTCTCCATTCCTGTTGGTGCGCGACAACTCGGCGCGCGTATTGAGCATAGCGGGCAGAGGCCATCGAACCTCTGCGAAAAATAGCGTTTGGAACCGGTGGGGCGCCGGCGTGGTTCGGCAATGTCCCTCAGCCCCGGGGTGTCACAGACTAACCTCTTCACACCCGGCGACAAGTGCTTCGCCATCCCTCATATCCCGGCGATGGCGGGAGCGGGTCGCCGACGATGCTCCCTATCCTATAAGAACCCGGCGCGGTGGCGTTGCGGCATCGCCAGCATTCTCGCGGGAGGATCAGGGAGCCAGCCTGAGTCACGCACGGCCTGAGTCTTAAAAAACTCTCCACCGCCTGCGCTTTTTTGGTGAAATGCCGGTCATCCCCGGCGGGCCGCTCCTGTTGCCCGCTCCGTACCAGGAGAGACGATGAGCGAGCAGCGACTGACCCCCGGCCTGATGGTGATCCACGGCAACCATCCGGAAGCGCTGCGCGACCTGCTGGTGCAGTGGATGAGCCTGCATCCGCTGGCGCCGCTGGAGAACGAAGTCATCCTGGTGCAGAGCAATGGCATCGCCCAGTGGTTGAAGCTGGCGCTGGGACGCGACGTGGAAGAGGGCGGCTGTGGCGTGACCGCCGCGCTCGATGTGCAACTGCCCGCGCAGTTCCTCTGGCGCGCCTATCGCGCGGCTCTGGGGCGCGATGAGATCCCCGAGGTCTCGGTGCTCGACAAGGGCCCGCTGACCTGGCGCCTGATGCGCCTGCTGCCGACCCTGCTGGAGCGGGAAGAGTTCGCCACCCTGCAGCGCTTCCTCGCCGACGATGCCGACCTGCGCAAGCGCTATCAACTGGCCGAGCGCCTGGCCGACCTGTTCGACCAGTACCAGGTCTACCGCGCCGACTGGCTGGAAGACTGGAGCCGTGGCGTCGACCAGTTGCGCCTGGCCAACGGCACCGTGAAGGAGCTGGAAGCTGACAATCGCTGGCAGGCCGCGCTGTGGCGCGCGCTGCTCGATGACGTCGGCCCCGAAGGCCTGGCCACCAGCCGTGCCGGCGTGCACGGGCGCTTCATCCAGAAGCTGAAGTCCGCCGAGAATCCTTTGCCGGGCTTGCCGCGCCGCGTCGTGGTATTCGGCATCTCCGCCATGCCGGCGCAGACCGTCGAAGCCCTCGCCGTGCTGGCGCGCCACGCCCAGGTGCTGCTTTGCGTGCACAACCCCTGCCGCCACCACTGGGCCGACATCGTCGCCGACAAGGACCTGCTGCGCCACAAGTACCGCCGCCAGCGTCGCCGCGCCGGCACACCGGAGCTGCTCTCCGACGACCAGCAACACCAGTACGCCCAGCCGCTGCTGGCCGCCTGGGGCAAGCAGGGCCGCGATTACATCAACCTGCTCGACCAGTACGACGACCCGGACAGCTACCGCGCACGCCTGGGGGCGGTGAGCAACGGGCGCATCGACCTGTTCAGCGAGGACGAACCGCGCAACCTGCTCGGCCAGTTGCAGGACGACATCCTCGAACTGCGCCCGCTGGCTGAAAGCCGCGAGCACTGGCCGGCGGTCGACCCGCAGGCCGACGACTCGATCCGCTTCCACGTCGCCCACAGCGCACAGCGCGAGGTGGAAATCCTCCACGACCAGCTGCTCGCCCGCTTCGACGCCGACCCCACGCTGCGCCCGCGCGACGTGATCGTCATGGTGCCGGACATCAACCCCTACGCGCCGCACATCGAAGCCGTATTCGGCCAGCTCGCGCGCGACGACAAGCGCTTCATTCCCTACACCCTGGCCGACCAGGGCCAGCGTGGCCGCGAGCCGCTGCTGGTGGCGCTGGAGCACCTGCTGCGGCTGCCCGACAGCCGCTTTGCGGTGAGCGAAGTCCTCGACCTGCTGGACGTGGCCGCCCTGCGCGAGCGCTTCGGCCTGGCAGACGCCGACCTGCCGCTGCTGCGCCGCTGGATCGATGGCGCCGGCGTGCGCTGGGGGCTCGATGGCCAGCAGCGCGAACGCCTCGGCCTGCCCGCCGCCGCCGAAGCCAACAGCTGGCGCTTCGGCTTGCGGCGCATGCTGCTCGGCTTCGCGGTGGGCGAGGGCGAGGCCTTCCAGGGCATCCAGCCCTACGCGGAAATCGGCGGGCTGGATGCCGCCGCGCTCGGCCCGCTCGCGGGGCTGCTCGGCGCCCTGGAACAGGCCTGTTCCACTCTCGCCGAAGAGGCCGCGCCGCGGCAGTGGGTGGAGCGTCTGCGCGGGCTGCTCGACGCCTTCTTCCGGGTGACCGACGATCACGATGAACTGCTGCGCCAGCAATTGCTGGACCTGCTCGAACGCTGGCTGGAAACCTGCCAGCACGCTGGCTTCAGCGACCCATTGCCGCTCTCGGTGGTGCGCGAAGCCTGGCTCGGCGGCCTGGACGCGGGCGGCCTGAACCAGCGCTTCCTGGCCGGCGCGGTAAGCTTCTGCACGCTGATGCCGATGCGCGCGATTCCCTTCCAGTTGGTCTGCCTGTTGGGCATGAACGACGGCGACTACCCGCGCCCGCAATCGCCGCTGGACTTCGACCTGATGCGCAACGACTACCGCCCCGGCGACCGTTCGCGTCGCGAGGACGACCGCTACCTGTTGCTCGAAGCGCTGCTCTCGGCCCGTCGCCAGCTCTACGTCAGCTGGGTTGGCCGGAGCATTCGCGATAACACTGACCGCCCGCCGTCGGTGTTGATCGGCCAGTTGCGCGACCACCTCGCCGATGGCTGGCGACGCGCCGATGGCAGCGACCTGCTGCACGGCCTGACCCTGGAGCATCCGCTGCAACCCTTCAGCCGCGCCTACTTCGCCCAGGCGCCGGGCCAGGGCGTCGACGGCCTCTACACCTACGCCCGCGAATGGCGCGACGTGCACCGCGAACAGGATGCCGAGACGGATGACGCGCCGTTGCCGCCGCTGGCGCTCGATGCGCCGATCGGTCTGCGCACGCTGTCCGATTTCATTGCCAACCCGGTGGGCGCCTTCTTCGTCCAGCGCCTCAAGGTGCGCTTCGCCGAGGAGCAGCTCACCGGCCAGGACGAGGAGCCGTTCGAGCTCAACGGCCTGGACGTCTGGCAGCTGCAGTTCGAACTCTGCGAACGCCTGCGTCCCTGGGTGGAGCAGCATTGGCAGGCCGAGCAGCTGGATTCGCAGCTGACCGGGCAGGTGGAGCGCTTGCGCCGCGAAGGCCGCCTGCCGCTGGCGGCCTTCGGCGAGTTTTCCGCCCAGTCGCTGGTGGCGCCGCTGCAGGACCTGCTGGCGCGCTACCGCGAGCAGCTCGAGCACTGGTCGCAGGTGGAAGAGGAGCAGCGCGAACTCAACCATGGGCACGCCGGCATCGAGCTGGCCGACTGGCTCGGCGGCCTGCGCCGCAATGCCGATGGCCAGCTCGCCAGCCTGCAACTGGTCAGCGGCAAGCTCCACGAAGGCAAGGGCTACAAATGGCATGGCCTGGTGCGCCCGTGGGTGCGCCATCTCGCGCTGCAACTGTGCGGCGAGCCGGTCAGCAGCGTGCTGGTCGGCCTGACCGGCACCCTCGAATTCCCGCCGCTGCCCGCCGAGCAGGCGCGTGTCGAACTGAACAGCCTGATGGACGCATGGTTCCAGGGCATGAGCCGGCCGCTGCCGGTGGCCTGCAAGACCGCCTTCGCCTGGCTGGCAGCCGGCGAGGATGCCGACCGCGCCAGGCGTGAAGCCGCCAAGCGCTACGACGGCGGCTTCAATCTCGCTGGCGAGGCGGCGTCCTCGCCGGCGCTGGCGCGGGTCTACCCGGACTTCGACAGCCTCGAGGCCAGCGGGGAATTCGCCGCCTGGGCCGAGTCGCTCTACGGGCCCCTGTTCGAATTGCTGCAGCGCAAGGAGGAGGCCGCATGAGCGCCGTCGATTCAGGTTCGCAAGCGCTCGACCCGCTCAGCTTCCCGCTGCATGGCAGCCGGCTGATCGAGGCCAGCGCCGGCACCGGCAAGACCTTCACCATCGCCTTGCTCTACGTGCGCCTGGTGCTCGACCACGGCGGCGAACAGGCCTTCGGCCGGCCGCTGAGTCCGCCGGAGGTCCTCGTGGTGACCTTCACCGAAGCCGCGACCCAGGAGTTGCGCGAACGTATCCGCGCGCGCCTGGGTGAAGCCGCGCACTGCTTCGCCGAGCCCGAGGGCGAGCACGACGGCCTGCTGCGGACGCTGCGCGACAGCTATCCCGTCGAGCGCTGGCCGGGCTGCGCGCGTCTGCTGCGCCTGGCCGCCGAATGGATGGATGAGGCTGCCGTCTCCACCATCCACAGCTGGTGCTACCGCATGCTGCGCGAGCACGCCTTTGACAGCGGCAGCCTGTTCACCCAGGACCTGGCAGCCGACCAGAGCGAACTGCTCGCCGAAGCGGTGCGCGACTATTGGCGGCGCAATTTCTATCCCCTGGGCGTGGCTGCCGCCAACGCCGTGCGCCATTGCTACGCCGGCCCGGAGGCGCTGATGCGCGCCTTGCAGCCGCTGCTGGCGGCGCAGGAGGCGGGCTTCCGCTACGGCGACCAGCCGCTCGATGCGCCGACCTCGCTGGGTGAACTGCTGGAGTCCACCGGCCAGTGGTACGAGGAGCTCGAGGCCGCCCAGGCCCGCGCGCGCGAAGCCTGGACCGCGGACCGGGCGAATCTCGCCGAACTGTTGCGCAACCTGCGCGGCGACCTCAACGGCAACAGCTATCGCGGCAAGGACGACGATGCCATCTTCGGCGGCTGGATCGAGGCGTTGGACGCCTGGAGCGAAGGCGCTGACGCACCGGATAACCTGGCCAAGTTCGGCCAGTCGCGGATCAAGGTGAAGGCCAAGGCCGTGGTGCCGGAACACCCGGCATTGCAGGCCATCGACGCCTGGTGCGAGCGCGCCGAGCAGCGTCCGGAGATCGCCCCGCAGCTCCTGCTGCATGCCCTGGGCGAAGTGCGCCAGAGCCTGGAGGCGGAGAAGCAGAAGCGTGCCGAACTGGGCTTCGACGACCTGCTGGTGCGCCTCGACCGCGCGTTGGCCGGCAGCGGCGGTGAGCGCCTGGCCGAACGCATCCGCGAACAGTTCCCGGTGGCGCTGATCGACGAATTCCAGGACACCGACCCGCTGCAGTACCGCATCTTCGAGCGCGTCTACCGTATCGCGGACAACCCCAGGAACCTCGGACTGTTCATGATCGGCGACCCCAAGCAGGCGATCTACGCCTTCCGTGGCGCCGACATCCACACCTACCTGCGCGCCCGCGCCGCCACCGCCGGGCGCCACTACACCCTGGGCACTAACTTCCGCTCCACGCGCGCCATGGTGGCGGCGGCCAACCGCTGCTTCCAGTTCGCCGAGGCGCATCCGCGCGGCGCCTTCCGTTTTGCGCAGGAGGGGCAGGACAACCCCGTACCCTTCCTCGAAGTCGGCGCCCGCGGGCGTGACGAAACCCTGCTGCTGGAAGGCGGCGAAGCGCCGGCCATGACCTTCTGGCAGTTGGACAACGACGGCCAGGTCTGCGGCTCGACTGTCTACCGCCACGAGATGGCCGCACGCAGCGCCAGTGCCATCCAGCGCTGGCTGAGTTCGGCGCAGAGTGGCTTCCGCAAGGCCGATGGCCACTGGCGCGCACTGCGCCCTGCGGACATCGCCATCCTGGTGCGGGGCCGCAGCGAGGCCGAGGCGATCCGTACCGAGCTGGCTTCTCGGCGGCTGGCCAGCGTGTACCTGTCCGACCGCGACTCGGTATTCGACAGCCCCGAAGCGGTGGACCTGCTGCACTGGCTGCGCGCCTGCGCCGATCCCGGCAACGACGGCACCCTGCGCATTGCCCTGGCCACCCGCAGCCTGGCGCTGGACTGGGCAACCCTGGAGAAGTTGAACCAGGACGAGCGCTTCTGGGAAGACATGGTGCTGCGCTTCCGCGATTACCGCGTGCTCTGGCAGCAGCAGGGCGTGCTGCCGATGCTGCGCCGCCTGCTCGCCGATTTCTCCCTGCCGGCGCGCCTGCTGCGGCAGATCGACGGCGAGCGCAGCCTGACCAACCTGCTGCACCTGGCCGAGTGGCTGCAACGCGAGGCGGTGGAGCTGGACGGCGAACACGCGCTGCTGCGCGTGCTGGCCGAGCAATTGGAAAGTCCCTCCAGCGAGGAAATCCTCCGTCTGGAAAGCGACGCCGACCTGATCAAGGTGGTGACCATCCACAAGTCCAAGGGCCTGGAGTATCCGTTGGTGCTGCTGCCCTTCATCTGCAGCTGGCGCGAGCTGGATGGCAAGAGCGGCACGCCGCCGAGCTTCCAGGCAGGGGAGGCGCGGGTGGTGGAACTGTCCCGCGACAAGGAGCTGGCCAAGGCGGCTTATCAACAGGCCAACGACGAACGCCTGAGCGAGGACATGCGCCTGCTGTACGTGGCCCTGACCCGCGCGCGGCATGCCGTGTGGCTGGGCGTGGCGCCGCTGGTGATGAGCAACAGCAAAAGCCCGGAACTGCACAAGGGCGCCATCGGTTACCTGCTCGGTGGCGGCAATACGCTGGGCGTGGAAGACCTCGCCACGCGCCTGGGCGAATTGCAGGCCGGCCATGGCGAGATCGTTCTGGAAGCGGCGCCCCTTGCCGACCTGCAATTGTTCGTCGGCCCGCAGGCCGGCGAGCTGGGCGCGGCCCGCGAGCCGCGCCGGCGGGTGGCGGAGAAGTGGTGGATCGCCAGCTACTCCGCGCTGGCGAACCTGGCTGGCGACGAGGACATCGAGTCGCCCGCACCCGCGCCGGCGGCGGACGAACCCACCAGCGCAGACGAAGACCTGCTGCGTGAAAGCAGCCTGGAGGAAGCCCGCGAAGCCGATGCGGTGCCGGCGCCGTTCAGCCTGCACGCCTTCCCCCGAGGGGCCAACCCCGGCAGCTTCCTCCATGGTCTGCTGGAGTGGGCGGCCGACGAAGGCTTCGGCGCCTGCGACCCGCAGCAGCTACGCGATCAGTTGGCGCGGCGTTGCCAGGTGCGCGGCTGGGAAGCCTGGATCGAGCCCCTGCACGGCTGGCTGACGCAGTTGCTGCACACCGAGTTCCGCCTGCCCGATGCCACGCCGGTCAGCCTTGCCGGACTCTCCAGCTACCAGAAGGAAATGGAGTTCTGGTTCGCCACCCGCCAGGTGGACAGCCAGCGCCTGGACCGCATCGTCACCCGCCATACCCTCGGCGGCGCGGCGCGGCCGGCGCTGCAGGCCAACCAGCTCAACGGCATGCTCAAGGGCTTCATCGACCTGGTGTTCGAACACGAAGGCCGCTACTACGTGGCCGACTACAAATCCAACTGGCTCGGCGCCGACGACGAGGCCTACACCGAGCCGGCCCTGCGCGAGGCGCTGCTGGAGCACCGCTACGACCTGCAGTACGCGCTCTACCTGTTCGCCCTGCACCGCCTGCTGCAGGCGCGCCTGCCCGACTACGACTACGAGCGGCATGTCGGCGGGGCGATGTACCTGTTCCTGCGCGGCAGCCAGTCGGCGACCCAGGGCATGTACCTGGAGCGGCCGCCCAAGGCCCTGATGGAGGAACTGGATCGCCTGTTCCGCGCTGTCGACGAGGAGATGCCGGCATGACTGCGCCGTTGAAAACCGCCGGTGAAATGCTCGAACTGATCGGTCGCTGGGCCGAGCGCGGCTGGCTGCGCGAACTCGACCGCGCCTTCGCCACCTTCCTGGTGGAACGGGTGGCGGATGCGCATCCGCTGTTGATCCTGGCCGCTGCGCTGGCCAGCCACCAGCTCGGTCGCGGGCATGTCTGCCTGGACCTTGCGGCGACACTGGCCGACAGCCGTTTCGCGCTGTCGCTGCCACCGGAGGGGGATTCTGCGAAGGACGCGCCCGAGCTGCCCGGCGTACTGCTCGACAGTATGTCGTTGGAGGCGTGGCAGGCGGCGCTGAACGACCCGCGCCTGATTGGCGAGGGCGCCGGCGATACGCCGTTGGTGCGGGTCGGCAGGCGCCTGTACTTGCGGCGCTATTGGCAATATGAATGCGCGGTGCGCGCCGGGATCGACCAGCGCCTGCGCCAGGGCGAAGCCTTGCGTGCCGGCTTGCCCGCCGCGCCGTTGCGCCAGGCGCTGGATGCGTTGTTCCCGAAGAAGGCCGGCAATGCTCAGAAGAGTCAGGGGGCGGACTGGCAGAAATTGGCCTGTGCGCTGGTGGCGGGGAATGCCTTCGGCATCGTCACCGGCGGCCCCGGCACCGGCAAGACCACCACCGTGGTCAAGTTGCTGGCGCTGTTGCAAAGCCTGGCGCTGGGGGAGGGCGGGCGGCCATTGCGCATCCGTCTCGCGGCACCCACTGGCAAGGCGGCTGCGCGCCTGAATGAATCCATCGCCGGCGCCGTGCAGCGCCTGCAGCTCGACGGCCTGCCCAATGGCGAGGCCGCGCGCGAGGCGATTCCCACCGAAGTCACCACGCTGCACCGCCTGCTCGGCAGCCGCCCGGACAGTCGTCAGTTCCGCCATCACGCCGGCAACCCGTTGGCGTTGGAGCTGCTGGTGGTGGACGAAGCCTCGATGGTCGATCTGGAGATGATGGCCTCGCTGCTCGCCGCCCTGCCACCGCGCGCACGGCTGATCCTGCTCGGCGACAAGGACCAGTTGGCCTCGGTGGAAGCCGGCGCGGTACTCGGCGAACTGTGCAGCCGCGCCCGCGAAGGTCACTACCGCCCGGCCACTCGCGACTGGCTGGAAGCAGTGACGGGAGAGCCCATCGATGCGGCGTTGCTGGACGAGCAGGGCAGCGAACTCGACCAGGCCGTGGCCATGCTCCGCCACAGCCACCGCTTCAGCGCGGGCAGCGGCATCGGCCAGTTGGCGGAGGCCGTGAACGCCGGCGATATCCCGGCCCTGCGCGAGGTATGGAAGGCGCGCCACGAAGACCTGACCCGCATCGCCGTCGACGCCCAGGACACCCGCAGCCTGCGCGACCTGGTGGTGGACGGCGGACGTGGCGGCGATCTGTTCGGACCGGTCGGCTACCGCCATTACCTGAGCGTGCTGGCGGCCAGGCGGCCAGCCGAGAATGCTGACCAGGCGGCGCTGGACGAATGGGCCCGGCAGGTGCTGGAGGCCCATGGGCAGTTCCAGCTGCTCTGCGCCTTGCGGCGTGGTCCCTGGGGCGTCGAAGGGCTCAACACCCTGATCACTGGAATGCTGCACAGCGAAGGGCTGATCCCCTCGACGCAGGTCTGGTTCCTCGGCCGCCCGGTGCTGGTGACGCGCAACGACTACGGCCTGGGGCTGATGAACGGCGACATCGGCATCACCCTGGCGCTGCCCCAGCCGGCGGACGACGGCAGCGTGCGCTGGGCGCCGCGCGTGGCCTTCCCGGCGGGCGACGGCAGTGATGCGATTCGCTGGATCCTGCCCAGCCGCCTGCAGGCGGTGGAGACCGTATTCGCCATGACGGTGCACAAGTCGCAGGGCTCGGAATTCACCCACGCCGGGTTGCTGCTGCCCGACAGCCTCAACCCCATCCTCACCCGCGAGCTGGTCTACACCGGCATCACCCGTGCCCGCCGCTGGTTCACCCTGGCCAGCGCCGGACGCGGCTGGCAGGTGCTGGAGCAGGCGACGGAACGGCGGGTGCAGCGGGCGAGCGGGCTGCTGGATCGCTGAGGGTCGCTGGCGTGCGGCCTGGAAACTGGCGCTCTTCGTAGGATGGCGTGGAGCGCAGCGATACCCATCGCGGCGGATAACGCTTGAGGCGTTATGCGCCCTACGGGGGGCTGCTCCTACAGGTTGGCGACAAACCCAGGCGCTTCCCTGTCAGCGCGGATTCCGCCGTGATGGATTTCGCGGACAAGAGCTAGGCGCCCCCGTCGCTCCTACGACCGCCCGTGCCTGAGCTCCACCCGCCCCACATCTGAATCCCCAGAAAAAAATTTCCCCCGCCTGTCGATTTCCATTGCCGCGCTTCGACTAGAGATAGAACGCAGTCGCCATAGCGGGAGTCGAGCATGAAATACCTCTGCCTGATCTACGTGGACGACAGCCGTATCGCCCAACTGCCGGGGCCGGTGTTCCGCCAGGTGATCGACGAATGCCGCTGCAACGAGGCACGGCTGCGCGAGAACGGCCAGTTGCTGGCGGCGCAGGCGCTGGAGCCGGTGGCCAGCGCCACCACGCTGCGCCATGCCGGTGGTGACCTGGTGATCACCGATGGTCCGTTCGCCGAGACCAAGGAGCACCTGGGCGGTTTCGTGCTGCTGGAGGCGCGTGATCTCAACGAGGCGTTGCAGATTGCCGGCCGCTTGCCGTCAGGACGGCTAGGCTGCGTCGAGGTTCGACCGGTCCGCGACTGGGACCGTTACTTTGCCGGGCAATGAGCCCATCGACACCATCAGGAGGATGTCATGTTGAAGTGGATTGCAGTGGTCGTGGTTCTGGCCGTGGTCGTGGTGCTGGTCCTGGCGGCGAGCCGGCCGGACAGCTTCCGGGTGGAGCGCACGGTGCGCATCCAGGCGCCGCCGGAGAAGGTCTACGCCTACATCGAGGACTTCCACCGCTGGCCACAATGGTCGCCCTTCGAGAAGCTCGACCCGGATATGCAACGCAACTTCTCGGGTGCGGACAAGGGGCTCGGCGCGGTGTACGCCTGGGCCGGCAACAGCAAGGCCGGCGCGGGGCGCATGGAGATCATCGAGAGTACCCCGGCGACGCGGGTGAGCATCGCGCTGGAGTTCCTCAAGCCGTTCAAGGCCAGCAATACCGCCGAGTTCACCCTGCTGCCGCGTGACGGCGGCACCGACGTGACCTGGGCGATGTTCGGCCCCACGCCCTTCGTGGCGAAGATCATGCACCTGTTCTTCAGCATGGACAGCATGGTCGGCAAGGACTTCGAGGCGGGCCTGGCCAACCTCAAGCGGCTCAGCGAGCAGGGCTGAGCCTTCCAGCAGGGCAACCGTCGAGGAGGTCCGCCATGTGCCCCTTGTGCCTTACCACCCTGACGCTGGCGGTGTCCGGCGTCCTCTGTGCCGGCGGCGCCAGCGCGCTCGCCATCACCCGGCTGCGTGGCCAACGCCGCGTACGCCCCAACCCGCAACCGGGCCGGTCCCAGGAGCGTGCAGCATGAATCTCGCCAACCAGGCTTTTCCCCGTGTGGTCTCTCGTGATGAATGGCTGCAGGCGCGCAAGCGCTTGCTGGAGCAGGAGAAGGCCGCCACCCATGCCCGCGATGCGCTCAGCGCCGTGCGCCGGGCGTTGCCGGTGGTGCGCATCGACAAGGATTACCGCTTCGAAGGCCCTCGCGGTACTTTGCGGCTGGTGGACCTGTTCGAAGGGCGCCCGCAACTGATCGTCTACCACTTCATGTTCCACCGCGACAAAGCCCTGGGGTGCGAGGGCTGCTCCTTCCTGATCGACAACCTGGGACGGCTGGAACATCTGCATGCGCGCGGCACCACCCTGGCCATGGTCTCCCGTGCGCCGCTGCAGGAGATCGCGCCGTTCCGCGAGCGCATGGGCTGGACCCTGCCCTGGTATTCCTCGTTCGGCAGCGATTTCAACTATGACTTCCACGTCACCATCGACGAGCAGGTCGCGCCGGTGGAATACAACTACCGCGACAAGGCGGAGCTGGAACGCCTGGGCCAGGGCTACCACGTGCAGGGCGAGCAGCCGGGCCTGAGCGTGTTCCTGCGCGACGGCGACCAGGTGTTCCACAGCTACTCCACCTATGGACGCGGTCTTGAAGCGCCGCTGTTCACCTACCACCTGCTCGACCTCACGCCGCTGGGGCGTGGCGAGGGCTGGGGCGGCATGCCCGACTACGAAGGCAAGGGCATGAACTGGACGCGCTTCCACGACGAGTACGACGAGCCCGCCAAGCCGCACAGCTGCTGTGCGTCCTGACCCGGCCCAGCGAGGAGGACAACACCATGAGCGCTGCCGAAAACACCCAGGCCAACGCCGAGCTGCATGCGCTGCTGGCAAGCTGGCTGAGCGCCGTGCACGCATGCGATGCCCAGGCCATCGCCGGCCACTACAGCCACGACATCCTCGCCTTCGATGCGGTGAAGCAGTTGCAGTTCAGGGGCGTGGAGGCCTACACCAGGCACTGGGCCGAGTGCCTGCAGATGTGCACCGAGCACAGCTTCGACATGCACCAGCTGAGTTTCGAGGCCGCAGGTGACATCGCCTTTGGCCACTACCTTTGCTATTGCGGCGGGACCGACAAGGATGGCGTGCACAACTCCGCCTGGGCGCGCGCCACGCTCGGCCTGCGTCGAGAACAGGGGCAGTGGAAGATCGCCCATGAGCACTTCTCGATTCCGTTCGATCCGGCGACCGGGCAACTGTTGTTCGACGCCAAGCCCTGAATCCATGCACCGCGATTCCCTCACCCCAGCCCTCTCCCGAAGGAGAGGGAGCCGATCGTGCCGGCGGAGGCCTTAGTATCCGCCGGCATCCGGACAATCCTCTCTCCCTTTGAGAGAGGGCTAGGGTGAGGGCGGCAGGAGGCAGGGTTTAGCAAGGCTGATCGACACACCTCGCAATGATCTCCCGCGCACACCCGTCCGGCCGCTTCCCACACCATCGAAAACCCGTGCAGGATAGGCAGACCCTTCTTACCCCGAGGACCGCCGGCCGCCATGCATGACTACGCCCCCCAGGCCCTGCGCGATGTGGTGGACGATGTCTATCGCCGCGAATCGCGCCGCGTGCTGGCCACGCTGATCCGCCTGCTGGGGGACTTCGACCTGGCCGAGGAGGCGTTGCACGAAGCCTTCGTCGCCGCCGTGGAGCAATGGCGACGCGATGGCGTGCCGGCCAATCCGCGCGCCTGGCTGGTGTCCGCCGGACGCTTCAAGGCCATCGACGGCCTGCGCCGCCGGTCGCGCTTCGACGCCTCGCTGCTGCAGATCGCCGAGCAGTTGGAGATCGACATGCAATCGGTGGAGGAGCAGGCCGACGAGAGCGTCGAAGACGACCGCTTGCGCCTGATCTTCACCTGCTGCCACCCGGCTCTGCCGGCGGATGCCCAGGTGCCGCTGACCCTGCGCGAAGTCTGCGATCTGAAGACCGAGGAGATCGCCCGCGCCTATCTGGCCACGCCGTCCACCATCGCCCAGCGCATCGTCCGCGCCAAGGCGAAGATCCGCGATGCGCAGATTCCCTACCAGGTGCCGGAAGCCGCCGAGCTGCCCGAGCGCCTGGCCAGCGTGCTGCGGGTGATCTACCTGGTGTTCAACGAAGGCTATTCGGCCTCGGCGGGCGATTCGCTGACCCGCACCGACCTGTCGGCGGAAGCCATCCGCCTGGGCCGCCAGTTGCTCGAACTGCTACCGGAAGCGGAAGTGATGGGGCTGCTGGCGCTGATGCTGCTGCACGAATCGCGGCGCGAAGCGCGCACCGGCCCGGACGGGCAGATGGTGCTGCTCGAACAGCAGCAGCGCCGTTACTGGAACCGCGAACTGATCGACGAGGGCCGGCAACTGATCGTGGCGGCGCTGGCCACCCGCCGGGTCGGCCCCTATACCCTGCAGGCGGCGATCTCCGCCGTGCATGCGGTGGCGCCTGATTTCGCCAGCACCGACTGGGTGGAGATCGTTGGCCTGTACGACGCCCTGCTGGGCATCCAGCCGTCGCCGGTGATCGAACTCAACCGCGCGGTGGCGCTGGCCATGCGCGACGGCCCGGAAGCCGGGCTCGAACAGGTGGACGCCATTCTTGCCGGTGGCGAGCTGCAGGACTACCACTTGGCCCACGCGGCCCGCGCCGACCTGTGCCGACGCCTGGACCGCCGCGACGAGGCGCGTGAGTCCTATACCCGGGCCCTGGAGCTGGTGCGGCAGGAGCCGGAGCGGCGCTTCCTGGAGCAGCGCCTGCGCGAACTGGCCGAATAACCGCCATGGCTGCGGGATAGCGGGCAGGGGAGGGTTACAGGCTGCTCACCAGGTGCCCGCCATCCACCGCCAGCACGGCGCCGGTCATGAAGGCGCCGGCGTCGCTCGCCAGCAGCAGGAAAGGGCCTTCCAGCTCGCGGAGCTGGCCCAGGCGGCGCATCGGCACGATGTCGCGTATATAGGCCTGGCCCTTTTCGCTGTCGAAGTAGGCGTCGTTCATTTCCGTCTTGAAATAGCCCGGCGCG
Organism: Pseudomonas macauensis; assembly: GCF_047902425.1. Classification (NCBI taxonomy): domain Bacteria; kingdom Pseudomonadati; phylum Pseudomonadota; class Gammaproteobacteria; order Pseudomonadales; family Pseudomonadaceae; genus Pseudomonas; species Pseudomonas macauensis. Next base: position 1,239,136 of record NZ_CP138377.1, read on the forward strand.
ATGGCGTTGACCCGCACCTGGTAGCGCGCCAGCTCCAGCGCCAGGGATTTGCTCAACTGCACCACGCCGGCCTTGGCCGCGCAGTAGTGGCTGTAGCCGCCACCCACGCGCAGGCCGAGGATGGAAGCGATGTTGACGATACTGCCGCCGCGCTGGGCCTTGGCCAGGCGCTGCGCCGCGCACTGGGCCACGCGCCAGACGCCATCGAGGTTGGTGGAGAGCATGGCGCGCCAATCGTCCTCGCTGATCTCCAGCACCCGCTTGCCGTTGCCGATGCCGGCATTGTTGAGCACCACGTCGACCACGCCGAACTGCGCTTCGGCACTGTCGAAGGCCGCTTCCACGCTGATGCGGTCGGTCACGTCCAACGCTACCGGGTACGCTTCGCCGCCGTCGGCACGGATGGCTTCAGCCAGTTCTGCCAGCCGTTCGGTGCGCCGCGCTGCCAACACGACGCGGCCGCCAGCATGAGCGGCAACCCGTGCCAGGTGTGCGCCGATGCCGCTGGAGGCACCGGTGACCAGCACGGTCTTGCCGGTGAGGGAGAAGAGGTCGTTGTTCATGGGCTGCACCTTGGTTGACGGGGCGAAATCGCTGACCGCCAAGGTTAGCCCGAGGCACCCTCAAGGGCATGCAGGGGGCGCCATTCGCACCGCGAATGACGAGCCCTAGGGGCTCTTCGTAGGAGCGAGCTTGCTCGCGAACGGCCCAGCGCGGGAGCACTACTGAAATCCGTTCGCGAGCAAGCTCACCCCGACAGGGAGCAGAAAAGAAAAAGCCCGGCACAAGGCCGGGCTTTTTCATGACGCGGGAGAAGCTCAGGCGGCGAGGGCTCGGGCCTGCTTCTTCTTGACCTGCTGGCGGCATGCGTCGCCGAAGGCCTTGAAGATCTTCACCGAGTCGGGGTTCTGCGCGGCTTGCCACTCCGGGTGCCACTGCACCGCGAAGAGGAAGGGCGACAGGCTCGGGGCGTGGATCGCCTCGACCAGACCGTCTTCGGCATGGGCGATGGCTTCGATACCCTTGCCCAGGTTCTTCAGGCCCTGGCCGTGCAGCGAGTTCACGCGGATCTCGTCGCCCAGCAACTGCTGCAGCCAGCTGCCTTTCTGCAGGCGCACGCCGTGGACCTGGCTGTACTGCACGTCGACCGGGTCTTCGGGATTTTCGCGATGGTCGTTGAAGCCGGGTTCGGCATAGACCTTCTGGTAGATGTCACCACCGAGCGCGACGTTGATTTCCTGCATGCCGCGGCAGATGCCGAAGATCGGCAGGCCACGGGCGATGGCGGCCTTGATCAGCGGCATGTCGAAGTTGTCGCGGTCCTTGTCCTGGCCCTTGCCGGGAGTTTCGTTCTCCTGGCCATACAGGGTCGGATCGATGTTGCTGCCGGCGCCGGTGAGGTACACACCGTCGGCCATGTCGAGGTATTGCTCGAGGTCTTCGATGCCGCAGCAGGTCGGCACCAGTACCGGCACGCAATCGGACTGTTCGACCAGGGGCACGATGTATTTGTGGGTCATTACCTGATAGTCGTGGCCTTTGCGCTCTTGGCTGCCCATGGACATCAGGACGACGGGTTTGCGGAGGGTCTGTTTCTTGTTGCCAATGTTGCTGTTGGACATATGTCACCTTTGGACGGGCTGCAGCCCATCGTTTTTGTGCAGGCGCACCGCTCTGAGCTGGGCTACCTGAGGTTCCGAGCACTGCCGGGAACGCACAGAAGGCGAAATTTCCCGGTCGAAACCTGCCTACCAGCCTGCCAGAGCCGTTAAATATGTCAAACGATTTCGGCGGGTGGCGTCAAAAATAATGGCCGAAACATTGTCGAACAATGTTTTTAACTTTTTGTTTTTAAAGGATTTTTATAAATATCCATTCGAAGCAAAAAGTCCATTATTTAAAACGCGCGTCAATAATGGTGAAAAATTCTGAACGTTTTTTCATGGCGGCTGACAGCGCACCCCCAGCGGCGCGCTCTGCCTTGCGGCTTGCCGCTTAGTCGCACTCAATGCGGTTGCGTCCGTTCTGCTTGGCGCAATAGAGCGCGCGGTCGCTGCGCGAAAGGGCGGCCTCGGCGGACACATCGCTGCCCTGCAAGGCCGTGATGCCGATGCTGATGCTCAGCGGAATGCGCTCGCAGCCCAGCAGCACTGGCTGGTCGTCCAGTTGCTGTTGCAGGCGCTTGGCGAAGGCCACGGCGCTGCCGACATCCGCATCGCCCAGCACCACGGCGAACTCTTCGCCGCCCATGCGCCCGGCAAAGTCGATGCGGCGGATCGCACGGCCGAGGATGCGGGCGAAGTGGCGCAGCGCTTCGTCGCCCACGCCATGGCCCCAGCGATCATTGATGGATTTGAAGTGATCCAGGTCGCACATCAGGATCGCCGCGCTGCGCACGAGTCCACGTTGCACACGGCCCAGTTCGGCCTCGATCAACTGCATGAAGTGGCGCCGGTTGGGCAACTGGGTGAGGAAGTCGGTCGTTGCCAACACCTGCAATTCGGCTTCGATGCGCTTGCGCTCGGTGATGTCGGTGAACAGGCCATGCCAGATCACGCTGCCGTCGGCCAGGCGCTTGGGCTGGGCGTTGCCCTGGCGCCAGAGCATGCCTCGTCCGGGCAGCAGCACACGGAACTCGTACCGCCACGGCCGCAGCGTCGCCGCGGAGGCATCCAGGGAGGCGAGGAGGGCGGGCAGGTCGTCGGGGTGTACCAGGGTGCGCAGGATCGCTGAATTGCCGCTGACCTGCTCGGCGCTCATGCCGAAGATTTCCCTGACGCCGGCGCTGACGTAGGGGAAGGTGCCGGTGCCATCTGGCAGGTGGCGGAACTGGAAGACCATGCCGGGAATTTCGTCGGTCAGGTCGGTGAGCAGCTCGACGTTCTGCCGCAGCTGCTCCGAGACTCCCCGCAGCGCGGTGATGTCGGTGGTGGTGCCGATCATGCGCAGCGGGCGGCCGGCGTCGTCGCGCTCGACGACCTTGCCGCGGCTGCAGACCCAGATGTAGTGGCCCGCCTTGTGGCGCAGCCGGTGCTCCACTTCATAGGCCGGCGTGCGGCCTTCGAAGTGCGCATTGATGGTTGCCTGGACATAGCTGAGATCGTCGGGATGCACGCGCAGGTAAGCATCGTCGATTCGATGGCCGATTTCGTTGTCGGCATAGCCCAGCAGAGCTTTCCAGCCGGGGGAGTAATGAATCTCGCCCGTGGGAACGTGGCGGTCCCACACGCCCGTGCCGCTGCCGGCGATGGCCAGCGCCAGGCAGCTTTCGTCAGCCCGGCAGAACAGTTCCTGAGCGATGCTGGCGGCATCGTCCAGTGCGCATCGGGTGGCGGCATCCAGCGTGCGTGGCTGGTCGTCCAGCACGCACAGCCAGCCAAGGGTGGTGCCATCGGCGGCGCGCAGGACTGCGGTGCCCAGCGGGTGCAGGTCGCCCTCGCTGCTGCGCAGGGGCGCCGAGGCGGCATTGAGGCAGAGCAGGGTGGCAAAGGACTGCGCCGCTTCGTGCGTCAGGCCATCGAAGCCGAGCAGGTGGCCATGGGCGTCGGCCAGCAATGCGGCGACCGCGCCGAAGCGGTAGCGGGCAAGGCGCAGGAGACTGTCGAATCGCCCGTATTCCTGTACTTCAGGATCAGTGGAAGTCCGCATGGGATGACTGCTTCCTCACCGGAGAATGGGGGCGTTCCCGTCTGGCGGCGCGGACGATGACGTCTCGTGGCCGACAGATGGCCCTATGAAATCACGGCGCGGGTATACGCCACAATCTCCCTGTGAGGCAGGGGCGACGAGTGAACCGGCGGCCGGTGCCGGTCCGGCCGCTTGCGTACCGCCGGGTCCGGGTACTCAGCTCAGGAGTTGGTCGATCAGGACGGCATTGGTGTAGATCAGGCTGCCATCGCTGGCCCGGTGGCCCACCAGGTGGAAGTGCCCGCGCTGGTCACTGTGGCTCAGGTAGACGCGGTACTGGCAGTCGGAGAGCGGACCAAAGCCTTCGGGCATCTTCAGGTCGAGGTTGTCCAGGTCGGCATCCACCATGACGTCACGCTTGCCGCTGTTCTGCAGGTAGTCCTCGGCCTGCTCCAGGCGCAGGTGATCGGCGTCGCTGACGAAGAAATGGATGTCCTCCAGTGGAATGGGTTTCTGGTCGGCGCTGGTCTTGCACCAGCCTTCGAGAGTCATCGCGCTCATATGAGGTGGCCTCCTTCAGCAGTGCGGGCATTTGGGTTTGCCGCGACTGTCACTGCTTTTGACCGCCGGTATTGGAGTGTGATTCAACCTATATTGCGCCGGTGATGGACGGGCATAAAAAAAGCCGCTCCGGGGAGCGGCTCGAAGGACGTTGAAGGAGCAATCACAATATCAACGTCAGGAGTCATCTTTCGATAATCGACGATAGGCGATATCGAAAGCGGGAGAGATGGCAGGAATTCTAGAAAGTTCGAAGGTGTGGATAAACCACGCTTCGGGGAAGAGACTTTCTGTCTCAGTGCAATAATGCAGGATCAATAGCGGAACAACTCTCGGAAGAGTCCGAAAGTTGTTCCGTGATGGCTATCGGCCGTATTACAGGATCGACAGCGGATAATCGACGATCAGACGAAGCTCGTTGTTATCCGATTCGCCCTGGTCGGAGTTGGCGCGGTGGAATGCCTGGCGCAGGCGGAACGACATGTCCTTCACCGGGCCGGACTGCACGACGTACTTGGCTTCGAAGTCGGTCTCGTGGTGCTTGCCGTCTTCGCCGTACAGGCCCACGTACTGGCCGTTCGGGTCGGCGTGGGTGCCGTCGATGTTGCTGCCGTTGATGTAGCGGGTCATGAAGCTCAGGCCCGGCACGCCGTAGGTGTCCATCGCCAGGTCGTAACGCACCTGCCAGGAGCGCTCGCCCGGACCGTTGAAGTCGGAGAACTGCACGGAGTTGGCGAGGAAGATCGAGTCACCGCCGGCGCCCGCGCCGTTGTCGCCGAAGCCGACGTAGTCGAACGGGGTATCGCCGTTGACCTTCTGGAAGGCCAGGGTGACGGTGTGCGCCTGCAGGAAGGAGTACGCGGCGGCCAGCGACCAGGTGGTGTTGCTGATCTCGCCGGCCTTGGCCTGGCCGTAGTCGGTGGTACGGTAGATGTTGAAGTCCAGGCCCAGCGACTGGTCGTTGCCCAGCGGTTGCAGGTAGTTCACGTTGGCGTAGTACTGGCGCCAGATGTCCTCGAACTCCGAACCGTACAGCGAGGCGTTCAGGTTGTCGGTGATCGCGTACTTGCCGCCGACGTAGTCCACGCTGTCGGCTTCGACGTTCGCGTAGGTCGCGTACAGGCCGCCGTCGTGGCTGGTGGTGATCGGGCTGGTGCCGGCGGTGAAGTGCCCAGCTTCCAGGTCAAGACCTGCGATTTCGCTGCTCAGCAGGTTGAAGCCCGAGGCGGTCTGCGGAATCAGGCGGCTGCCGCCGGCGGCGAAGACCGGCGCGACCGGCTGCATGTCGCCGAATTTCAACTCGGTCTTGGAGAGTCGCACCTTCAGCGCGGCGCCCGCCTTGCCGTAGTCGTCCTCGGGGTCGCCATGGTTGTCCACCGGCAGGTTGCCGGTGCCGGTCCGGCCGCCGCCCGCATCGAGCTTGAGGCCCAGGTAGCCGAAGGCATCCACGCCGAAGCCGACGGTGCCCTGGGTGTAGCCGGAGGAGAAGTTGGCGAGGATGCCCTGGGTCCAGTCACGGTTATCGCTGAAACCATTCTTGCCGTCGTGGTCGTAGTAGTAGTTGCGCAGCAGCACGTCGAACTTGGCATCGTCGACGAAGCCCTTGGCATCGGCCTGGTCGGTGACGAAGGGTTCGGCGCCGGCGAACTGGCTGGCGGCGGCGGAAACGGCGAGCACGATAGCGCTGCGTTTGAGATGCTTCATGGATATTGCCCCTAGAGTCTTGGAGACCCGGCCCGTTGAATCGCGTGAGGGCCGGAATTTTTATAGGCAGGCACAATGAATCCGGTCATGGATCAACCACGGCGGAAGTCGCAGGAAGTTGCGTTGACATTGTTGCGATCAACTTTCTCCTGCCCGCTCCAGGCAGGAAAAAGCCAGCGTAATAATGCCGAAAGAGTGCCCGCTTTAAATAACGGAATATGAAAAGGTCTATGTCCTGAATTGTAATAATCCCTCTGTGAAGTTCGAGGGGAATATCACTCGCTCATACGATGGATGTATTGACGGATGACAAAGCGAGGGGAATGGCGATGTTGCGGGAAACATCAGTCGGCGTGGCGGTGGGAGACGGGATGAGGCTAAGCTGCGCGTCCCGGGCGGGCCGAACGGCGCCGCTCATAGCCCCTGATAGCAGAGAGTTTCCCATGGCGCAGAATGACAGCCCCTTCTTCATTCCCGACGCGGACCCCGAATCCATTTCCTCCGACGTGGCCGGTTTCGGTGGCCTGCTGGTCTCCACGCAGATCCCCACCCTGGAAGACGGCAGCCTCGAGCTGGGCGACATCAAGGCCCAGAGCGAAGCCACCCTGCGTAGCCTGAAGGTCGCGCTGGAAAAGGCCGGCAGCGGCCTGGACCACGTCCTGCACCTGACCATCTACCTGACCAGCATGGCTGACCGCGCCGCCTTCAACGAGGTGTACTGCAGCTTCTTCGGCAAGCCCTATCCGGTGCGCGCCGCCGTCGGCATCTCCGAACTGGCGGTCGAGGGCATGAAGGTCGAGGTCACCGCCATCGCTGCCAAGCGCGCAGGCTGATCCCGCCTGCATCGCTGCAAGCGTGGGCCATGCCCGCGAGAGGGCCGCTGATGCGGCCCTTTTCTTTTTCTCCGGCCAGTGTGCTGACGCGCCGGGACGATTTCGCGGACAAGGTTCGCTCCTACAAGATCAAGGGCCCCTCACCCTAACCCTCTCCCGCAAGCGGGAGAGGGGACTGTTCGGTGCAGGATGAAACCGTAGTGTCAGCCGGCACGGACGGCGCCCTCTCCCTGAGGGAGAGGGCTGGGGTGAGGGGGAAAGCCCTGGCACAGATTCAGCCGGGACAAGACAGTTGCTCCTACAGTTCCGCGTCGCGCCTCCTCTTCGCAGGGTGGGCTTGCTCGCGAACACCCTCCGTACCGAACTCCCCCCGCAAATGTATTCCTTTGTATCCGCCATCCCCTGACGGGATACAGACATACAAAAGACTCCCGCTCCAGATACGCCGGCGATACATCGCTACGGCGAAATAGCCCTACCCGAACGAACAATGCGACGGCAGGGGAAACCCTTCCAGCGCCTCGTTCCAGGGATTCGCCCTAGTGGCATTACCCGGCGCGGAACGCGCCACAGCATCTGGAGAAGCACAATGACTCGTATCTCGAAAACCCAACTTGGCCTGCTCGCTGTCGCCCTGGCCGGTGGCCTGAACCTGGCGTCCTCCGCCTTCGCTGTCGAAGCGCTGCCCCAGGGCTACCAACTCGCTTCGGCGGAAAAAGCCGGGGAGGGCAAGTGTGGCGAGGGCAAATGTGGCGCCAGCGGCGCCCAGGCCAAGGCCACCCAAACCAAGGCTACCGGCACCGAAGGCAAGTGCGGTGAAGGCAAGTGCGGCGACGCCTCCTTCGCCCGTACCGATGCCGACCACGACGGCCGCGTCTCCCGCGCCGAACTGCTGGCCGTGGCGCCCAAGGCCAACGCCGAATTCGACGCCATCGACGCCAACCACGACGGCTTCCTTTCCGAAGGCGAAACCTACCAGTTCCGCAAGAACCAGTTCGACTCCAACGGCAAGCCGTTCCCGTCCGACCTGTACAGCAAGCTGAGCCAGGCCAAGAACTGATCCGCGCCGACCACCTCCCCGCGCCGCTGGCCGGGGAGGGCACTTCCCTCCGAAGGAGACCGCCATGACTCTTCCCGTTTCCCTGCATGGTGCCGGCCTCGGTCTGCGTCGCGCGCTGCTGCCCGAACTGCTGACCATGGCCGACGGCGCGGTGGACTTCCTCGAAGTCGCCCCGGACAACTGGATCGGCGTCGGCGGCTCCTACGGTGAAGGCCTTGCCCGCCTGGCCGAACGCTTCCCGCTGTCCTGCCATGGCCTGTCGCTGTCCCTGGGCGGCCCCGAGCCGCTGGACCACGTCTTCCTGCGCCGCGTCCGCGAATTCCTCGACCAGCACCAGGTGCCGCTGTTCAGCGAACACCTGAGCTACTGCTCCGACGACGGCCACCTGTATGACCTGATTCCCATGCCCTTCACCGACGAAGCCGTGCGCCACATCGCCGGACGCATCCGTGAAGTGCAGGACGCCCTCGGCCGCCGTATCGCCGTGGAAAACATTTCGTACTACGCCGCGCCCTACCAGGCGCTGAGCGAAATCGACTTCCTCCGCGCCGTGCTCGCCGAAGCCGACTGCGACCTGCTGCTGGACGTCAACAACCTCTACGTCAACGCCCACAACCACGGCTATGACGCCGCCGGTTTCCTCGCCCACGTGCCGGCCGAGCGTGTCGTCTGCCTGCACGTGGCCGGTCACTACGACGAGGCGCCGGACCTGAAGATCGACACCCACGGCGCCGCCGTGAAGGACGACGTCTGGGGCCTGCTGGCCAGCGCCTACCAGCACTTGGGCACGGTATCGACGCTGCTGGAGCGCGACTTCAACCTGCCGCCGCTGGCCGAACTGATTGGCGAAGTGAACTGCATCCGTGAGCTGCAGATGGCCGCCCGGCCGCTGGAGGTGCGTCATGGCTGAGAGCCTGCGCGAGCAGCAGCTGCGCATGACCCGCTTCATCCGCGACCCGCAGGCCAACGAGCCACCGCCCGGCATCGAGGCACGGCGCCTGGCGGTGTACCGGCAACTGTTCTTCGGCAACCTGCAATCGCTGCTGGCCGGCAACTTCCCGGTGCTGAGTGCGAGCCTTGGCACCAAGCAATGGCAGTCGCTCACCGAAGACTTCTATGCCCGTTACCGCTGCCACACGCCGCTGTTCACCGAAGTGGCCGGCGAGTTCGTCGAGTACCTGGAAAGCCGCGCCGACCAGCCCGGCTGGGTGGCCGAACTGGCCCACTACGAATGGATCGAGACCGCGCTGCTGCTCAGCGATAAAGCCGAGCCGGCCCATGATCCGGACGGCGACCTGCTCGACGGCGTGCCGCTGCTCTCCAGTCTCGCCGTGCCGCTGGCCTATGCCTGGCCGGTCAGCCATATCGGCCCGGACAACCTCCCGCCGGCAGCGCCGGCCGAACCCGCGTTGCTGCTGGCCCGCAGAGGGGCAGACCTGAAGGTGCATTTTTCGCGCCTTGCGCCCCTGGCCCATGCCCTGCTGGTGTCGCTGCAACAGTGGCAGCTCACCGGCCGTGAACACCTCAAGGCGCTGGCGGAAATCGCCGGCATCGAACTGGCTGCCATCGAAGGGCAGGGCATTGCCCTGTTGCGCAGCCTCAAAGAGCAAGGCGTGGTGATTGGCACCCGCCCCAACTGCACCACTTCACGTCGTCTACCATTGGCTCGCCCCTGAAGGAGAAGCACCATGACCGATACCCTGGCAACCGTGATCTACACCGCCCAGACCCACACCACCGGCGGCCGCGACGGGCGCGGCCAGAGCACCGACGGCGCGCTGGACCTGCCGCTGAGCCCGCCCGGCTCCGGCCGTCCCGGCACCAACCCCGAGCAGCTGTTCGCCATCGGCTGGTCCGCCTGCTTTATCGGCGCCCTGCGTCGCTCCGGCCAGAAGCTGAATATTCGCCTGCCCGGCGACGTGGCGGTGGACGCGGAAGTCTCCCTGGGCAACACCGCCGACGGCGGCTTCGCCCTGGCCGCCCAGCTCACCGTGCACCTGCCGGGTTTGTCGGCCGAGGATAAGGAGAAGCTGGTAGCCGAGGCGCACCAGATCTGCCCGTACTCCAAGGCGACTCGCGGGAATATCGAGGTGGGGTTCGTCATTCCCTGATCGCTTTCCAATCCACAGCCCAGCCCGCGCACCCTCACCGGTGCGCGGGCTTTTTGCTTTTGTGTAGGAGCGAGCTTGCCCACCGTCAGGCGTTTGGATCGGTCTCGTAGGATGGGTGGAGCGGAGCGATACCCATCGATCCCACGCGATCACAGCATGGGTATCGCAAGCTCCACCCATCCTGCGCACTGCGCGATTGCGACCGGCCGAGCATGGGGTATGAATTCCGGATGTAGGGCGAATAACGCCCCAGGCGTTATCCGCCATGCACTCCCGTTCGTAGCGAAGAGATTGGCTGATGCATCGGTGGCGGATAACTGCGAACGGTTTTGCGCCCCTTGCTGCAGGAGCGCCGAGTGGGCCGCGGCGACGGGTCAGTTGTAGCGCTGGGCCGCCAGTGCCCGTTCCTGGCTGATGGGCTGGAGTACCGGATGTTGGCTTTCGATATGAATGTACAGGTAATACCGGCCGTCCCTGTCGGATATCACGCGATGCACTTCGAAGAGTTTGTTCATCCGGCCTTTGGCACCAGGGACCAGTTGTTGATGCAGCAGATCGTATTCGCGGATGTTGTGCTGCTTGAGTGTGTCCAGGAATGGACCTTCGGCTTGGCTTCTCAACTCGATCTTGGCGGACTTCTCGACGGCCAGTATTGCCTTGATGAGCAAGGCAAGGCCGGCCACGGCAAATAGCGCTTTTACCAACAGGCCCATGGGTAACTTCCTTGTATTCGACCGAGCTGATTGTGCCTCGGGCGGTAGTCCAAGGGGCATCATTCGACACGGACAAAGAAAAACGCCCTCTCCAATGGAGAGGGCGTTTCTGCCGAACAGCCGGGCGTGGAGATCGATCAGCTGACGCGCGAAGCCCCCAGGAATCGCCGCACCAGCCCATCCACGCTCAGCGCACCCGAGCCCTTGAGCATCAGCGGCAGCAATGCCACCAAGTAGATCAGCGGCAGTTTGTAGTTGCCAAAGCCATGGTCGGTGATCGAGTAGCCCTGGGCGAGTTCCGCGAGGCTCGACCACTGTGCCGGCCAGTGCACCGCGGCGATGGCGACGATGGTCACGACGATCAGCGAAGCCGAAGCGAAGCGCGTGGCCAGGCCCAGCAGCAACAGCACCGGCGCGATCAATTCGGCCCACATCGACACCTGCCAGTCGAAGCCGGCGGAGAAGTGGTTGAAGGGGAAGGGGAAGTTGGCGTGGATCTGTTCGAACCAGTTGTCGCCGTGCCATTTCTCCAGGCCCGACTCGAAGAACTCCCAGGCCAGGAACAGCCGCAGGGGAATGTCCCAGCCCCAGGCAGCGAGACGGTCGAGTTGGTCGAAGACGGCTTTGATCGGGGTCAGGGGCAGCAGGGTCATGGCGCACCTCATGGGCAATACAGTGGGTAAGGTTGTGTCGGCCGGGCGTCATCGCCGGTCGCGGAAGAAGGCGGATTCAGCGGGTAGCGCTCAGCGCGGCAGCGGGGCGGGTTTCACGGCGCAGGCGCATGGCCAGCTTTGCAGTGAGCTTGAGGGCGACCGCCGAACTGATCAGCGCGAAGCCCAGCGGGTACCAGGAGCCCAACGGCAGGCGCTTGTAGAACGACAGGACGAAGACGGCGGCGATGACCCAGGTGCCGGTGCTGTGCAGGATCTTCCAGGCGCGGGCGCCGAGCAGCTTCACGGCGGCGGGGAAGGAGGTGACGGTCAGCAGGATGATGAACAGGTAGCCGATGGAGCCGGGGATGTTCGCGGCGACGCTGCGGCCGTGCCAGAAGGTCTCGGGGAAGAACTTCACGTAGAGCATGATCAGCACCGCGTGCACGGCATGGGAGAAGGCGAAGGCCAGCCCCAGGAAGCGCCGCTCGCGCAGCAGGCCGCGGGTGAAGGCGCTGGGTATCAGGACCGCCAGGGACGAGGCGAGGAAGGCGGCGAGGAACAGCGCGAAGGATGTACGCGCGGTGGTGCGGATTGCGCTGCGCAGGGCGTCCACCCATTGCGGCTGGGCACACAGGGCCAGCGCGGTGACGATCAGCACCAGAGCGGACAGCAGGGAGAACAGGCGCCAGCCATGCAGGCTGGCGGATTCGGCGGGACGGGTCATGGCAGGCTCCTTGGGGAACGCGGCGTGCGGGATGCCGCCGCGATTCGTGGAGCCATGCTGCCAACGGGCTTTATCTCGGATGTGTCCGCTAAAGCCCGTCATGTATCCCTTTGTACAGTCCTTTCACGAGCAAGGTGTCAGGCGGAGGGGCGCAACTCCAACTGAGCGCACAGCCCGCCGCTGGCGCGGTTGGACAGGCTCAGGGTGCCGCCCAGCGCCTGGCTCAGCTGCTGGGCGATTGCCAGCCCCAGGCCGGTGCCGCCGGTGCTGCGGTTGCGCGAGCTTTCCACGCGGTAGAAGGGTTTCACCACTTCTTCCAGTTCCTCTTCGGGGATGCCCGGGCCTTCGTCCAGTACACGAACACACACGATGCCCTGGGCGTCGCGCTCGACTTCCACCTGGGCGGAGCCGCCAAACTTGAGCGCGTTGTCCACCAGGTTGGTGAGCACCCGGCGCAGCGCATGCGGGCGGGTTTCCAGCACGGCGTTGCTGTTTCCTTGCAGCTCCACGGCTTGGCCGCTGTCCTGATAGTCGAGGACGAGACTATCGAGGAAGGCATCGAGGTTGACCTTCACCGCCGCCTCGCTGGCGCCGTCCATGCTGCGCGCATAGGCCACGCCTTCGCGGACCAGGTGCTGCATTTCCTCCAGGTCGCTCCACAGGCGCTCGCGCTCGGGGGAGTCGTCCATCTGCTCGACGCGCAGTTTCATCCGCGTGATGGGGGTCTGCAGGTCATGGGAGATGGCGGCGAGCAGTTGCATGCGTTCCTTGAGGTACGATCCGATGCGACCCTGCAGTGCGTTGAAGGCGCGGGCGGCATAGGCGACTTCGCTGGGGCCGCGTTCATCCAGCTCCGGCGCCGGGGCGTCCGGGTCGAGGTGATCCACCGCCTGGGCCAGCCGGGTCAGCGGGCGGATGGCCAGGCGTACCGCGAGCCAGGTGCAGAACAGCAGCAGTGCCAGTTGCACGATCAGCACCCAGGGCAGCCACTGCGCCACAGGTACGCCCTTGGGCGTCACGTCGATGGTCAGCGGGCTGCCGTCCTTGAGTGTCAGGTGTACCTGGAAGTGCGGGATGGAGCCTGGGATGTTCTCGAAGCGCAGTGGGTAGCGCGGCCCGACCACTTCGGCGATGGACAGGGCGGCCATCGGCGCCTCTGCCATGTTCATCGGTTCTCCCGGCTGGCCCTCGCTCAGCAGGTAGCGGTAATTGGGCCGCTGCACCATGTGTAGCCACGCCTCGCGTTCATCCCTGGGCAGGCGGTCGAGCAGGGCGACGGCAGTGCTGACGTCGGTTTCCAGGTTGCCCAGCATCATGTTGCGGGCGCTCTGGTAGCGCTCGTAGAACTGCGAGCAGAACGACAGGCTGTAGGCGAACACCAGCCCGGCGAGGAAGATCAGCGCCAGGCGCGCGGCCAGCGTACGTGGCCAGTGCAGGACGGATTTCATGCGTTGGGCTCGAGCAGTTCGACGGCCAGGGCGAAGACGTAGCCTTCGCTGCGCACCGTCTTGATGTAGGCCGGCTCGCGGGCGTCATCCAGCAGGCGCTGGCGCAGGCGGCTCACCAGCAGGTCGATGGAGCGGTCGAAGATGTCCGCCTCGCGGCCTTGCGTCAGGTTCAGCAGTTGTTCGCGGCTGAGCACGCGTTGCGGGTGGTCGACGAACACGCGCAGCAGGCGGTACTCGGCGCCGCTCAGGGCGACCAGCGTGCCGTCCTCGTCGAGCAGATGGCGCGCGGTGGTGTCCAGCTTCCAGCGGCCGAAGCCGATCAGCCGGCTGGCCTCGCTGACCTGCAGGTTCGGCGGCAGCATGCGGGTGCGGCGCAGCACGGCGTTGATCCGCGCCAGCAGCTCGCGGGCGGAGAAGGGCTTGGTGAGGTAGTCGTCGGCGCCCATTTCCAGGCCGATGATGCGGTCGGTCTCGTCGTTGCGCGCGGTGAGCATCAGCACCGGGGTGGATTTGTGCTTGCCCACGCGCAGCTCGCGACACAGTTTCAGGCCGTCGTCGCCGGGCATCATGATGTCCAGCACGATCAGATCCACGGTGTTGCCGTCGAGGAAGGCGCGCATCTGCCGTCCGTCCGCGGCCAGGCTCACGCGCAGGCCGTTCTTCTTCAGGTAGTTGCCGACCAGCTCGCGGATCTCGCGGTCGTCATCGACGATGAGTACGTGATCGACATGGTCCATGCCGGTTCCTCGTTCGTAGTGGGTTGAGCGAAGTGTATAGCGCCGCTCCGCGCTTGCCCCGCGCGCTTTGTATTCCACTGTATCTCGCGCCGCCGTCGATACCTGGCGCGGCAATCCCGCGCCGCACGCGACACAAGCCCGATACCTCCGGTCACTGAAATGGGCGCCAACGGCAAGGCAAACCGCCTCCCGCCGGCAAACCCATCACAGGACAGGAGTTCATCATGAAAGCTCTTCACCTCGGCAGCGCCTGCCTGCTTGCCGCTATCGCCACCTTCTCCAGCCTCGGCGCCCAGGCTGCCGATTCCACGCCGGTCGAGCAGTATCACTATGGCCAGAAACTCGACGTGAAGCAGGTCATCGCCATCCACGAAGACAGTGGCTCGCCGTTCGACTGCGGCATCGTCGAGGCCCGCATGGATTACCTGGATTCCCACGGCCAGGCGCACAGCCTGGCGTACCGCAAGTTCGCCACGAACTGCAACGAAGGCGGCTGATTTCCCCTTGGCCCCGGCCATGGACGGCCGGGGCGTTTCTTCTCATGCCTGCTCGCAAACTCAGGGCCGCTGGCCCATCGAGGTGCCCATGTTGCTCATCGCCTTTCTCGGCGGGGCGCTGACGCTGCTCAGTCCCTGCATCCTTCCCGTCCTGCCGCTGCTGCTGCAACGCGCCGGCGGCCCGGCGTGGTCGCCCTGGGTCACGCTGCTCGGGCTGGCCAGCGGCTTCGCTGTGCTGGCTAGCCTGGCCACGGTGTCCAGCAACTGGGTGATCGCCGCCAGCGAATGGGGTCGCTATGTCGCCCTGGTATTGCTCGGGGTTTCCGCATTGGCGCTGCTCTGGCCGCGCTTCAGCGATGGGTTGGGCAAACCCTGGGCCTGGATCGGCGACCGCCTGCACGGCGAAGCCCGCCGCATGCCGCCGGCGGTTTCCGCATGGGTGCTGGGTTTTGCCGCCGGCCTGCTGTGGGCGCCTTGCGCGGGGCCGGTGCTCGGCCTGATCCTCTCCGGTGCCATGCTCCAGGGCCCCAGCGCGCAGACCAGTGTGTTGCTGTTCGCCTATGGCCTGGGCAGCGCCACTGTGCTCGGTATCGTCCTCTTCGCTGGCCGCCGGCTGATGCAGCACCTGCGCCCGCGCATGGCCGTCATCGAAGGCCTGCGTCGCGCCACCGGCGTGCTCGCCCTGCTGGCGGTGGTCGGCATCGCCAGCGGCGCCAGCGCGCAGCTTGCCTCCGGCAGTTCGTCCATTCTGGTGAACAGCCTGGAACACAAGGTCATCGACAGCGTGCCCGCGCTGCTCACCAGGCTCATGCCCGGCGATACCGCCCAGGGCGCCGAACGCCTGCCGGACCTCGGCGCCGCCCCGGAGCTCGCGGGCGCGGTGGAGTGGATCAACAGCCCCGAACTGAAGACGCAGGGCCTGCGCGGCAAGGTGGTATTGATCGACTTCTGGACCTACGACTGCATCAACTGCCAGCACAGCCTGCCGTACGTGAACGCCTGGGCGAAGCAGTACGCGGACCAGGGCCTGGTGGTGATCGGCGTGCACACCCCGGAATACCCCTACGAGCGCATCCCGGCCAATGTCCGCGACGCGGTGAAGCGCCACGACATCCACTACCCGGTGGCGCTGGATAACCAGTACCGCATCTGGAACGCCTTCGGTAACCAGTACTGGCCGGCGCACTACTTCATCGATGCCAAGGGGCGGATTCGCCACCTGGCGATCGGGGAGGGTGGGTATGGGGAACAGGAAGAGGTGATCAAGGCGCTGTTGAAGGAGAAAGCGAAGTAACTGCCGGCTGAGCGATGGTCAATTGAAAAGCCCCGCGTTTGCGGGGCTTTTCAACTGCTTCAGAAGAACACGTCAGTAGGTACGTTGAATCGTTCGCTGAGCGCCCGAATATGACGGACGTTGAGCTGGCGTTTGCCGTTGAGGATTTCGGATACCACGGACTGCGCACCTATCTCCGGCAGGTCATTCTGGGTCAACTGATGCTCGGTCATGAGAAAACGTAGTACTTCACGCCCTGGCACGTCTGGAATGGGATAGTGCTCGGTATCGTAGGCGGCGATCATGTCGCCGATCTGCGAGGCCAGAGAACTGAGCGGATGGTTCTCTTTGCCGCCGATTTCATCGAGCAGTTCGTCCAGCGCTTCGACCAGGGTGTCGTAGTCCGCCTCGGTGTTTGGTGGTGTGAGCAGCGGAGCGACGAAGCGCCAGTGCTCTGCGGCCTGTTTCAGTAGTGCACTCATGCGCACCTCACTTCCATTGATTGCGGTCGTACTCTTTATGATCGAGTACGGCCCGGATGAAAACCTTCTTGAAGACGTAATCCACGGTGGCGATCAGCCTCAGCTTGTTACCACCGATATCGAACACATGCTTGTCGCCCACCTTGTCCACGCTGGGAAAGATTTGCTTCATCGCGGCAAAGTCCTTCGGCTCCACCTTTTTCATCAGCCTGCACCAGGCGTCGAGTGCGGTGGAGGAGTGGGGCCAACTTTCCTGAGCTTCCCGAATACGCTTCTGGGTAATGACATGCATGCTCGATGTCCGTATCGCAAATTGCTATACGGAATCGTATTACTCCACCGGGGATATAGCAAGTTGCTATGTGATGTCTGGCTACGAAGACTGCCCAATGGCTGGATTCGCGCAGATCCGATGTGGTCGGCCTGCACGGCCAACGGAGTACCCGTCCTCACCACCGCAACAACTTCGGCCCCAGCAACGCCCCCGCCACAGTGGGCACGAGCATCCCCAGCAGGTACCAGACGCCCCAGAACGGCACGCCCATTTCCGGGCAGTGCAGGCAGTAGGCGAGGGTGGCGGTAGCCCCGGCGAGCAGGCCGCCGGCGGCGCCGGCCTGACGCAGGCGGGTAGGGGCGAGGCCGCGCAGGGCCCAGAACACGGCGGCGAACGTCGGCAGCGAAAGCAGGGTGATGTTCAGCGGGCAGGTGCGCCAGGTGCGGCCGAGGATCAGGTCGGCGCGGGCTTCCGGCGGCGCGCCGACGAGGGTGACGGCCGCGCCCAGCCAGACCAGCAGCAGGGGCAGGAGGAGCAGCGTCCAGGCAGCGCCGCCGCGCACGCCCGGCCGGGCCAGGCGCTGGTTGAGCCAGAGGGCGAGCAGGGCGAGGCTGCCGGGCAGCGCGACCTTGGCCCAGAACAGCGGGGTGCGCGCCACCTCGGCGAGGTCGGCGCGTACGCCATACAGCGCCGCCATCAGCAGCAGCGCGCCGAGGCCGCCGCCGAGCAGCGCAAGGCCCAGGCGGCGCGCCAGGGCGTGGCGCTCCACGGGGCCTTCGCCGCTGGCGAGCAGGTCGATCAGTTCATTGGTGTTCATCGTTACGCTTACCTCGAATCATGCCGGCCAGCGCCTTCAGGCCACGGTGGATGCCGACCTTGACCGCCGAACTGGACAGCCCGGTGAGACGCGCGGTCTCTTCCACCGACAGTCCCTCCAGCTTCACATGGACGATCGGCAAACGCTGGCGCTCGGGCAGGTGCTGGAGCAGCTTGCCCAGGTCACGGCTGGCCTGCGCGGTTTCCTCGTCGCCCTCGGCGAACAGGTCACTGTCGTCGTCCAGCGGGTCATGCAGCGCATCGCGCCGGGCGAAGGCGCGGAAGTGGTCGGCCAGCTTGTAGCGGGCGATGGCCTGCACCCAGGCGGTCAGCGGCTGGTCGGCGCGATAGGTGTGACGGGCGTTGTGGACCGCCAGCAGGACTTCCTGCAGCAGGTCCTCGATCTCGCTGGGGCGTCGCTCCAGGCGCCGTCGCAAAAAACCGCGCACATGGCTCGCCAGGTGCGCGAGAAATTCGCGATAGGCCGCCGCATCACCCGCCATGCCGCGCAGCAGCAGGGCCTGCAACTGCGCTTCACGCGCGCTCAATGCGTCCTCTCGGGTAGTTCGTTGCATCGGCCGCCTGGGTTACATCCGTGAGCAAATTTTCTTTTCCGGATCGCTCCGCTGTCAGTGGCGGGCAATCCCTGGGCATGAAAAACGTCAGCACTTCATAACGTTAGCGGGGGTGATGGAAAAATCTCAAAAAAAATTTCCAGGTGCCTGTAACCACCGCCGCGCAGCACACGAATTACTCCACGAGCCCGGCAGATCGCCGAGCCCTTCCAACCCTCGTGGAGACGACATCATGAAAAGCCTCACCCTCGCCACCGCCGCCCTTGCTCTCGCCTCCCTGGCTGGCGTTGCCCTCGCGGACGACACGAAGACCCCGGCCGGCAGCGGCGCGGCCATGGAGAAGTGCTACGGCGTGGCCATGGCCGGCAAGAACGACTGCAAGGCAGGCGCCGGCACCACCTGCGCGGGCAGCGCCAAGAAGGACTACGACGGCATGCACTGGAAGAACGTCCCGGCCGGCACCTGCACCACCATCAAGACGCCCCACGGCATGGGCTCGCTCACCCCGATGAAGTCCTGACAGGGAGGCGCCGACCATGTCTGTGTGCAACCGAATGGGCGCCGGTCTGGGGCTGAAGGCCGAGCATTACGGCGAAGCCTGGACGTGCGACGCCGACGGCCTGTGGTTCGAGGTCCATCCGGAGAACTACATGGTCGGCGGCCCTCGCCGCACCTGGCTTGAGCGGATGGCCGAGCGCCACCCGCTCTCGCTGCACGGCGTCTCGCTGTCGCTGGCGGCGGACGCCCCGCCGGACGCGGAGCACCTGCAACGCCTGCGTGGGCTGGTGGACCTCGTCGAGCCGGCGCTGGTCTCCGAGCACCTGGCCTGGTCCGCCTGGCAGGGCCGGTACCACCCGGACCTGCTGCCCTTCCCGCGGACTGACGAGGCCCTGGCGCGCATCGCCGACAATATCCAGCGCACCCAGGACGCCCTCGGTCGACGCATCGCCATCGAGAACCCGAGCCATTATCTGCGCCTGGACGGCCACGACTGGGACGAGATCGACTTCCTCGCCGAACTGGTGCGGCGCACGGGTTGCGCGCTGCTGCTGGACGTCAACAACGTCCATGTCAGCGCCCACAACCTCGACTACAGTGCCGCCGCTTACCTGGACCGGGTGCCCGCCGAGGCCATCGCCGAGATTCATCTTGCCGGGTACAGCCACGACGAAGGCGGCACGTTGTTGATCGACTCCCACGACGCTGCCATCGCCGAGCCGGTCTGGGCGCTCTACCAACGCCTGGTCCAGCGCATCGGGCCACGGCCGACGCTGATCGAGCGGGATGACCATATCCCCGCGTTCGGCGAACTGCTGGCCGAGCGCGAGATCGCCCAGGCCACGCTGAATCTCGCAGGAGGCTGCCCATGAAACGCTCCCTCGGCCAGTTCCAGGACGCCTTCATCGACGCCCTCTACCAGCGCCCGGCACCCGAACTGGCTGCGCTGACCTCACAGGCGGCCTTCGCCGTCTACCGCAACACCGTGCTCAAGGGCTGCGTGGACGCCCTCTGTGACAACTACCCCAGCGTCGAGCGGCTGGTCGGCACGCCATGGATGCGCGCCGCTGCCGCCGAATACGCCTGGCGCTCGCCACCGACCGATGCGCGGATGGCGCGCTACGGGGCGGCGTTCCCGGCCTTTCTCGCGGATCTGGAAAGCGCCCGCGAGTTGCCGTACCTGGCCGATGTGGCGCGGCTGGATCGCGACTGGCTGGAGGTTTTCTGCGCGCCCACCGAGCCGAGCCTGGAACTGACGTCGCTGGTGGGCATGACCGCCAGCGACCTCGGCGGGCTCTGCCTGCAACCACGCCGCGCGGTGCGCTGGCGCTGGTTCGAGACACAGCCGGTATACAGCCTCTGGCACTACAGCCGCGAAGGCCTGGACTGGCCGGAGGAACTGCCGTGGAACGGCGAGGGTGCGCTGCTGGTGGCCGGCTCCGAGGGCGTTGTCGGGCTACCGCTGGAGAAAGGCGGCTGTGCCTTCCTCGATGCCTGCGCCGCCGGCCATGTCCTCGACCAGGTCTCGACGCTGGCGCTGGAGGCTCAGCCCGATCTGGACTTCACCGACCTGCTCGGCCGCCTGCTGCGCGCCAATGTCTTCCGTCCCCTTTGCCTCGATTGAAGGAGCCCGCCATGGACATCGCCCATCCCTCTCCCGCGTCCCCCCGCCGGCTGTGGAACCAGTTGGCCGACTGCCTGCAGCGCTGCCTTGGCGAATCCTTCCTGTGCCTGGTGGCGCGGCTGGGGATCGCCTCGGTGTTCTTCATGTCCGGGCGGACCAAGGTCGAGGGCCTGCTGACCATCACCCCGAGCACCTACGACCTGTTCCAGACCGAGTACGCGCTGCCGCTGATCTCGCCGTACCTCGCGGCGCACCTGGCGACCTACGCCGAACACCTGTTCCCGATCCTGCTGGTGCTCGGCCTGTTCACCCGCCTGTCGGCGCTGGCGCTATTGGGGATGACCACGGTGATCGAAGTCTTCGTCTATCCGGACGCCTGGCCCACGCACCTGTCATGGGCCGGCCTGTTGCTGCTGCTGATCGCGCGCGGGGCGGGTGGATGGTCGCTGGATCGGCTGTTGCGGCTGCGCTGACCGTCGGTCAAGCCGTGCGCCGGGCGGGCCGGCGCACGGCGCGCAGCTTGCCGCTGCTGCCACCGCCGCAGAAGAAGCGCTCGCCGCCGTCGGACTCCAGCCCGGAGACGCCGATGCCGTCCGGCATCTCCACGCTCTCCAGCACCTCGCCGGTGCCGGGGTCGATGCGCCGGATGTCACTGTGTTCGTTCTCCCAGGTGCCGTGCCAGAGCTCACCCTCGACCCAGGAAACCCCGGTGACGAAGCGGTTGGACTCCAGCGTACGCAGCACCTTCCCGCTGTCCGGGTCGATCTGGTGGATCTTCCGCTCGCGGTACTGCCCGACCCAGAGCGTGCCCTCGGCCCAGGCCAGGCCCGAATCGGCGCCATTGCCGGGGGCGGGGATGCTGGCCAGCACTTCGCCGGTCGCCAGATCGATCTTCTGGATGCGCGCATCAGCGATCTGGTACAGGTGCCGGCCATCGAAGGCCGTCCCGGCATCGCCGGGGACGTTCAGGGTGCGGACGGTTTTGCCGTTGTCCGGGTCGAGGGCGATCAGCTTCTCACCGGCGGCGAACCACACGCGTTCGCCGTCGAAGGTGACGCCGTGGACCGCGTCTACCCCGGGGAAGGGGCCGAATTCGCCGAGGATCTCGGCAGTTGAGCGTTTCATGGGGCAGTCCTCGTCTGAAGGGATCGAGACTCCAGCCTAGTTCCCCGACCAGGGCGTGGGGAGTAACAAGGTCGTCGCGAAACCCGGCACCGTGGGGGCGGTCCAGCGCCGCGCGCGGCCCTGGCCGAAGGACTGCACCTTGCCGGCTTCCGCCAGGGCGTCGAGCGCACGCTGCACGGTGCGCTGGCTGGCGCCCAGCGCCAGGGCCAGCGCCGAACTCGACCACGCCTCGCCATCGGCCAGGCACGCCAGCACTCCCGCGTGGCGCTCCTCCAGCGGCCGGGCCAGTACCCAGACCTGCGTGGCCAGCGGCACCAGGGTGAAGCCACGCGGCGTTGCCTTCACCTCGGCCAGCGCAGCGAGCGCCTTGCGCAGGCGGCCGATCTCCACCCGCAGGCGGGCGCGGTGGGTTTCGTCCGGCGCGTGGGTGCGGAAGGTACGGGCGATCAGCGTGTTGCGCGGCATATCGGCGGGCCAGCTTTCGGCCAGCGCCTGGGCCAGGCAGAACAGCACCGGACGGCGCGCCAGCGAGATCGCCAGCTCGCCCCGGCACACCGCATAGCGGCAGGCATCCACCAGCAGCGCATCGGAGGCCCGCAGTTGCTCCACTTCATCGAGCCGCAGTGGTCGCGTGTGACTGCCATCGATCAACCGGGCCGCGGGCGCCTCGAGCAGCGCCATGGCCCGCTCGACCTCCGCCAGCAGCGCGGGAATGCCAGCGCGCTGGGCATGCAGCAGGGCCTGGGAAAGGGCCTCCCGCGCCGCCGCACTCTGCACCCGGCGCAAGGCGATGCCGGCGCTGATCAGCGCGTGAGTCGTGCCCAGGGCCGGGGGCAGGGGGGCGGGGTCGAGCTCCGCCAACTGCCGCTCGGCCTCGTCGACCCGGCCGATCAGCAGCAGGCGGCGGATTTCCAGGTAGCTGGCGTGAGAGGCATTCAGCCGGTCGCCGTGCGTCTCCAGCGTCGCCCGAGCGGCGGCCAGCGCTTTAGGCGGCCAACCGAGGTCTCGGCTGGCGAGCGCCACTTCCGCCTCGGCGACGATACAGCGGGCGCGCGACATCGCCTCCCGTGGCCCGAAGGCGCGAGCCGCCCGGCGTAGCAGCAAGCGGGCACGGTCCAGGTCGCCCAACTGCGCCATGGCGATGCCGCGCAACGCCAGCGCTGGCGGATCCTCGCGCAGGGCGATGCGGTTCAGCGCCGTCAGCGGGTCGCCCGCCGCCAGCGCCCGCGCGGCGGCCGTTACCAGGGAGTCCATCGCAGTCTTGCCACGCTTGTCATTCCCGCCACATTTGTCACTCCCGCCATGCCTGGCCCCGAGCCTAGCCTATCCCTCGCCCATCGACCGATTTGTCGCCACCGGCGACCGGAGGATTTCCCCATGGCTACGCACCCCCTCGCCACCCGCGAACAATGGCTGGCGGCCCGCCTGGAGCTGCTCGAAGCGGAAAAGGCCCTGACCCGCCAGAGCGACGAACTCGCCCGCCGGCGCCAGGCGCTGCCCTGGGTCAAGGTCGACAAGGCCTACCGCTTCGACACGGCGGATGGCCCTGCCACCCTTGCCGAACTGTTCCAGGGGCGCTCGCAACTCTTGGTCTACCACTTCATGTTCGGCCCGGACTACAGCGCCGGCTGCCCGTCCTGCTCGGCTATCGCCGACGGCTTCGACGGCATCGTCGTCCACCTGGCCAACCATGACGTGACGCTCTGCGCCGTCTCCCGCGCGCCACTGGAAAAACTGCAGGCCTACCAGCGGCGCATGGGCTGGCGCTTCCCCTGGGCCTCATCGAAGGACAGCGACTTCAACTTCGACTTCAACGTCGCCTTCACCCAGGAACAGCAGCGCGTCGGCGCGATCGACTACAACTACGGGCGAAGCGAGCCGGCTCTCGACATCTCCCGTATCCCCGAAACCATGACCCGCTTCGCCGCCGGCTGCGGCACCGACGTCCCGACTTTCGCCCGCGACCGCCCCGGCCTGAGCACCTTCATCCGCGAGGAGGGAGCCATCTACCACAGCTACTCCACCTATGCGCGCGGGCTGGATGCCCTGTGGAGCATGTACACCTGGCTGGACCGGGCGCCGCTCGGGCGCAATGAGCAGGGTTTCTGGTGGCGGCGGCATGATGAGTATTGAGTGTGAAAGCACAAAGCCCCCGAGGGCGAGGCGCGTTCGAGGGCTTTGTTTCAGGGAGTCTGGAATGCGCGGAGGAAATTTGATGTCTGCGGCAAACGCTTCAGGCTCAGCCCGCAAGTTCAGCGCGCCGAAGCACTCACCACAGCGGCGGGCCCTTCGGAGAGAAAGCACTTGTAGACCCTGGCTTTCACCCGCCAGCCTGCCGCGGTTCTTTCCAGCCGGTCTTCGTATTGCCCCCACATCGAATAGAGCGCGCCCGCGCAGTCATTGATGCCGCGATGGACGGCGTAATAGTGGACACGGGTGCTGGCGGAGTTGCCATCGATGTCGATGCTGAAGTTGCCCACGTTGTGGTGCGTCGCGCCGCAGTTGGAGCCTTCCCCCAGGTTCAGGTGCATCGAGGCGATCAGGCTCTTGAGATTGGGGCTGACCACGCCGGGGCCCAGGGCCTGGGTGTAGTCCCCGGTCGCTTCCTCCATGAAGACGTCGCCCAGTTCATCGAAGCGTTTGCTGTCGACGAGATCGCAATAGCGGACGTAGAGGCCTTCGATTTCCAGACGGTCGATCCAGTGGTTTTCAGGCATGACTCGGACTCCGATCACTGTGGCGTGAATTGATGGTCCATGGCGGTGGGTGGGTTATGGCGCCCACCCGATCCGGACTCGCTGCCACTCTAAGAGACCAGCAATGGGCGGCGCCTCGTCCATTTGCGGCACGCCAGGTCGCATCGCATCAAGTCCCCGGCGTTGCCGTCCTTAGACTCGGAGGTGACCCAGACGTACCCGCGCCTCCGAGGAGCTGCCATGCACACCGAATCCGTTGCCGTTTTCGACGCTCACGCACACGACCATGCCCAGGCTCGCGCCGAGCTGGCCTGCGCGTTCCGCTGGACCGCCCGGCTGGGGATGCACGAGGCGATCGCCAACCACTTCAGCCTGGCGGTGTCCGACGATGGCCGGCGCTTCCTGATCAACCCCTATGGCCGGCACTTCTCGCGGGTCCGCGCCAGCGATTTGTTGCTGCTCGACGCCGACGACCCTTCCGCGCTGGACCGCCCGGACGCCCCCGACATCACCGCCTGGGCCCTGCACTGCGCCTTGCACCGTCGCCACCGGCATGCGCGCTGCATCCTCCATGTGCACTCGAAGTACGCCACCGCGCTGGCCTGCCTGGCCGATTCGCGCCTGCCGCCGATCGAGCAGAACGCCATGCGCTTCTTCGAGCGCGTGGCCATCGACGAGGGTTTTGACGGCATGGGCCTGGGGGACGAGGCCGAGCGGGTCAGCCGCCAGCTCGGCGACAAGCCGATCCTGCTGATGGGCAACCACGGCGTGCTGGTGGCGGCGCCGAGCGTGGCGCAGGCCTTCGATGACCTCTACTACTTCGAGCGGGCCTGCGAGATCTATCTCACCGCGCTTTCCTGCGGCCGTCCGCTGCGCATCGCCAGCGACGAGGTGGCGCGCAAGACCTGCCGCCAGTGGCTGGACTACCCGGACTTCGCCGTCCGCCATTTCGCCGCGTTGCAGGCGATCCTCGATGAGGAAGAACCCGACTACCGCGCCTGACGGGTCGCCCGCCGACGCGTTGCAGGCGCCGCTAGTGCGGCAGCAGCGAAGGGTCGTGTGCCAACGGCTGGCGCATGACCGGCGCATTCAGGCTCTGCGAGCGGTCGTTGCTCGGCGGGCAGCCAAATTTGGCGCGATAGGCGCGGGAAAAGTGTTCGAGCGAGCCAAAGCCGGCGCTGGCGGCGACCTGGGCCACGCTCATGCGGGTCTGTTGCAGCAGGTTGTGGGCGCGCGCCAGGCGCAGGCTGAGGTAGTACTTGAGCGGGGTCAGGCCGGTGTGCTGCATGAACTGTCGCTCCAGCTGCCGGCGTGACAGCGAGACCTGCTCGGCAATGACCTCGCAGCTCAAGGGTTCCTCCAGGTGCTGCTCCATCAACTCGATGGCGCGGCTCATCTTGCCGGCCTGGGCGTGCAGGCTGCGGCGGTAGCCTTCGGCTTGCTGAACCTGCGGCTCGCGCACCTGCTCGATGAGCATGTGCATGGCCACTTCGCGCGCCAGGTTGCCGCCGGCCAGGCTGTCCAGCCAGCTGAGGAGCATGTCCAGCACTGCGGTGGCGCCTGCGCAGGTCAGGCGCGTGCGGCCCAGGTAGTAGAGCTGCGCGCAGGCCTGCACCTTCGGGTAGCTCTCCTGGAAGCCTTGCAGGTTGTCCCAGTGCACCGCGGCGGGGTGGCCGTCGAGTACACCGGCGGCGGCCAGCAGTTCGGTGCCGGTCTCGATGCCGACCAGTACCGCGCCGAAGGCCGCCTGGCGCTTGATCCAGGCCTTGAGCGCGGGGTTACGCGCGTGGCGGTGCACGTCGAAGCTGGCGATCACCACGCAGGCGTCGAATTCACCGGGTTCGCCGATGCTTGCCTGCGGGCTGGCGAGCAGGCCGTTGCTGGCGGGTACCGGCTGGCCGTCCACCGACAGCAGGGTCCACTGGAACAGGCTGCGCTGGGCCAGCCAGTTGGCAATCGACAGCGGCTCGATCAGCGCCGCCAGGCCGAAGTTGGAGAACGACGGCAGCAGCAGGATGCCGATGCGCAGAGGAGGACGGCTGGGGTCCTGCCAATCCAGGCTGAGGGGTTCGGTTCGCTTCATGGTGATACCTGGCACGGAAGTGGGCCCGCCGCGCCTATGCAAGCGGAGCGGGCCGGCTTTGGCAAGTGCGCTTCAGCGCTGGCATTCGCGCCAGCGCGGGTGAATCCATACCGGCGCATCGCTGGCTGGCAGTGGGCTGTGGCCCCGGATCAGGTCGCTGGCTTTCTCGGCGATCATCACGGTGGGCGCGTTGGTATTGCCGCTGACGATCTCCGGCATGATCGACGCATCGACCACGCGTAACCCGCGCAGGCCGTGTACGCGCAGCTGCGGGTCGACCACCGCCTCGGGGTCGGCTGCCAGGCCCATCTTGCAGGTGCCGCTGGCGTGGTAGCCCGTCTCGGTGACGCGCCGGGCCCAGGCGTCGAGCTGGGCGTCGCTTTGCTGGTCGGCGCCGGGCACCAGTTCGTCACCGGTATAGGCGGCCATGGCCGGCTGGGCGAGGATTTCGCGCACCAGGCGGGCGCCGGCGCGCATGTCGGCGCGGTCGCGCTCGGTGGTCAGGTAGTTGAAGACGATGCGCGGCGCCTGGCGCGGATCGGCGCTGGCCAGGCTGACGCTGCCCAGGCTGGTCGGGCGCATCAGGTCGATATGTACCTGGAAGGCGTGTTCCGGCACCAGGTCGACGCTGCCTGGCTGCACTGCCAGTGGCATGAAGGTCAGCTGCAGGTCGGGAAACTCGACCCCGGCCCGTGAGCGGATGAATGCGCCAGCTTCGAAGTGATTGCTTGCCGCGAGCCCATCGTGACTGGCGAACCAGCGGGCGCCGATGAGCCACTTGCCGGGGGCGCGGGTCCAGGGGTAGATGGAGACCGGGCGCTTGCAGCGGTACTGCACCACGGTGTCCGGGTGGTCGTTGAGGCGTTGGCCGACGCCCGGCAGGTCACGCACCACGGGGATGCCCAGGCGCTCCAGTTCCTTGGCCGGCCCAACGCCGGAGAGCATCAACAACTGTGGCGAGTTGATCGCACCGGCGCTGAGCAGCACTTCATTGCGTGCGCGCACCTGATGCAGTTCGCCGTCCATTTCGAACTCGACGCCATAGGCCTGGTCGCCATCGAAGAGGATGCGGCGGCTCAACGCCGAGGTTGCCACGGTGACGTTGCCGCCTTTCAGGGCCTCGGCCAGGTAGCCGCGCGCGGTACTCCAGCGCTTGCCGTCGCGGGTGGTGCGGTCCACCGGGCCGAAGCCCTCCTGGCGATAACCGTTGAGGTCGTGGCTGAAACCGTAGCCGGCCTGCTGACCGGCCTCGACGAAGGCACGGCACAGCGGCGGCGAGGTATCGCCGGGGGTGACGTGGAGCAGCCCGGCGTCGCCCCGGTAGGCGTCGGCGCCGTCGCGATGGTTCTGCGCGCGGATGAAATACGGCAGCACCTCGCGATAGCTCCAGCCCTCGCAGCCGCGCTCGGCCCAGCCGTCGTAGTCGCGGGCATGGCCACGGATGTAGACCATGCCGTTGATCGAAGAGGAACCGCCCAGCGTGCGCCCGCGCGGGGTGCCGATGCGGCGGTGGTCCAGGCCCGGTTCCGGCTCGCTGGTGTAGCTCCAGTTGAAGCGCGTGCCGCCCACCACGATGCCCACGGCGGAGGGCATGTCGATGGTCCAGCTGCGGTCCGCCGGGCCGGATTCCAGCACCAGGATGCGCAGCGCCGGGTTCTCGCCCAGGCGCTTGGCCAGCACGCAGCCGGCCGAGCCCGCGCCGATGATCACGTAGTCGTATTCATGCCCGAGCATAGGGTTCTCCTACGGCCTGAAATCGTGAGATCAGCGACCGCTGATACCGTCGAACACCAGCTTGTGGAAGTGGTGCACCAGGTGCTCGCTCTCGTTGCTGCGCTCGGCGTCGATCATGTAGCGGCCCTGGTCGTAGCCGAGGGAGCGCAGGCCCTTCTGCACGCTGATGTTGAGCTCGATGTCTTCCGGGCCGAGCTCCTCGTTCATCCACTTCATGCAGGCGTGGGAGACCTCCGGGACTTCTTCGTGCGGGCTGTAGTAGCCGAAGCGCAGCAGCGAACGCTCGGCATCCAGCGGAATCATGATGAAGGTGCCGAGGAACTCGGAGAACGGGAAGGTGTAGAAGGTGTTGTTCGGCCACAGGCCGATGTTGAAGAAGCGCTCGTCGGGGTTGCGCGGGCCGCTGAGCTTCACCCCGTAGGCGTCCTCGGCCTGCAGGTTGGCCGGGGCGATGTAGGTCCACCAGTTGTCGCGCTTGGTCAGGCGGTAGCCCTTGAAGTCGATCAGCTTGGCCAGGTCGATGTGGCAGGGGCCGGAAAGCTTGAAGTGATAGCCCTCGATGGAGTTGTCCATGATCACTTTCCAGTTGGCCGGAACGATCACGTCCTGTTCCTCGATCAGGCGCATCTTGCCCAGGTCGGGAAAGACCGCGCGCATTTCCTCGTCGGCCTCGGGGAAGAGTTCGGCCAGTGCCGGGGCCTCGGCGTCGAAGTTGAAGTAGACGAAGCCGCCGAGCTCCTCGACGCGGATTTTTGGGATGTTGAAGTCCTGCTTGTCGAAGGCGATCAGCCGCTCGCTGCGGGGCGCACTGCGCAGGCTGCCGTCCATCTCGTAGCACCAGGAGTGGTAGGCGCAGCGCAGTACCCGCGTGTTGCTGCCACGGCGGACGTCGAGCAGGCGATTGCCGCGATGCTGGCAGACGTTGTGGAAGGCGTTGATCGTGCCGTCGTTGCCGCAGGCCACCACCACGCTCTGGTCGAAAATGTCGCAAACCACGAACTGTCCGGGCTCGGCGAACTCGTTGCGATGTCCGGCGAGGTGCCAGGCGCTCATGAAGATGCGGTCGCGTTCGGCGGCGAAGATCTGCTCGTCGAAGAAGTAGCGCGAGGGCAGGGTGAAGGCCTCTTCCGGGCGCTGCTGGGCCCACTCTGCAATGGAGGTGCTGCGTTTGATCTGCTCGACGGATTGCATGGCTGGTCTCCTCCAGACTCCGCCCCCTGGGTTCGTTTCGGGGGCTTGCTCGGGGCTTAATCTAGGGGAGGGCAAGAGGCGACTCTTGATGAAAAGCGACAACTTCGCGGGCTGGAATCATCAACCGCGCATCGCTCCTGCTGGCTCTTCTGCGGGGTGCTGGAGCGGAGCGGTCTTAGTCCACCGGGACGAAGCCGTGGGGCATTCATGCCCCCTACAGTGGGCTCACCAATCCCTGTAGGAGGGCGTCTGCATGAGCAACAGCGAAACCCTGATCGCCAACTTGCTGTATCGATATGCCGAGCTGCTGGATGGTGGAAACCTGGAAGGCGTGGCCGAGCTGTTCCGGCATGCGGAAATCAAGCTGCAGAGCGGCGACGAGCGGGTCGGGGCTGACGAACTCCTGCGCATCTTCCGCCAGCAGGTAAAGATCCACCCCTGCGGCACGCCCCGCACGAAACACCTGGTCAGCAACCCGATCATCGAGGTCGACGAGGCCTCGGGCCGCGCCACGGCGAGGTCGTACTACACCGTCCTGCAGAGCACCGACAGCCTGCCGCTCCAGCCGATTGCCAGCGGTCGGTATCACGATGCCTTCGAACGCATCGACGGCGTATGGCGCTTCTCGTTCCGGGATTACACCCTGCTGGATATCGCGGGTAACCTGAGTTGCCATCTGCGCGGTTGAACGGGGCAACGATGGCATGGCTCACCGGCGGTCCAGCCGCCCCAGGCGGTGCTCGACACGCTGGCGTCCGGCATGCGCCTGAGCACCCGTCTGTGGGCGCGGGTCACCAGCGGCAAGTGACAGTTTGGGTATCGGGTGGCGAGGTTCGGGCAGGGTTGGCTGTGCCTGGAAGCTCTGGGTCGATAGCGGTCGCGGACGGCTGGCCGCTATCGACAGGCCCAAGGCAGGTGTGCAAGCGATGCGCAGTGAATCTCCGGGCGCTTCGGCTGGACCTCAGTCACGCCACTTCCGGGAAACGATCTCCCTTGCGCCCGTTCATCTATCGCCGCTTACAAGGCATTCATTTCTGCAATATCACGCACCACCTGGTCTGCAGAGTGGTCGAACATCGCCTGCTCCTGCGCATCCAGAGACAGCTCGATCACTCGCACCAGTCCCTTCTCTGACAGCACACAGGGGACGCCCATGGCGATGCCTGTTCGCCCGTACTCGCCCTCGAGAATCGCGACCGTCGGCAAAATGCTGTTTCGCCCATTGGCGATGGCATCCACCATCTGTGCAATGGCCACGCCCGGCGCATCGCAGGCGCTCCCCAGTTTCTTCAATCCCAGAATCTCGCCGCCACCCTTGCGTGTGCGCTCTACAATCCGCTCGATCTGCTCATCGGACAGGAAGTGGGACAGCGGCACCGAACCGACCGCACAGTAGCGCATCAGCGGCACCATGCTGTCGCCATGCCCGCCCAGCACCAGCGCCGTGATATCCCGAGCAGAAAACCCGGTCTCCTCGGCAATGAAACACTTCATGCGCGCGGTATCCAGCACCCCTGCCTGCCCGAATACCCTGTCGCGTCCCAGCCCACTGAGACTCCAGGCCCGATAGGTCAGCACATCGACCGGGTTCGATACCACCAGCACCGTCGCCGCCGGAGCGTGACGCTTGATGTCCAGCATGATGCTGTCGAGAATCGGCAGATTGATGCTCAAGACATCCTGACGCGACTGACCAGGCTTGCGTGGCACACCCGCCGTGATCACCACCAGCTCGGAGTCCTGCAGCAATTCGGCATTGGACCCGCCATGAACCCGGGTATCGGAACCCGACTCGACTGCCGCCTGCCAGACGTCCAGCGCCTTGCCCTGTGCCAACTCACCCTGCACATCAATCAACGTCAATTCACGGCAGAACTCTTCCCGGGCAATGATCTGAGCCGCCGCCTCGCCCACCATACCGGCACCTACAATGGATAGCTTGTTCACCTCACACCTCCCGCGGCGCGCGCCACCAGCGATACGCCACCTATACGGAGAAGTATTACCCGCCAATCCTGAAAGGCCACCCGAAGCTGACCGAAGTCGTCGTTGATGGGCAGTCCTGGCTCTGGGATATCTCCCCTGCCATCGGTTGCCGGGCAAGTCAGGGTTTGGAAATGGCCTGGCGTAGAGCCGGTCGAAAAGCGAAAAGGGGATGGATCTATTTTTCCTGCTCTAATGCCCCTTCTGGCGGAAGGCTGCCGCTGGCATTCGGCAGCTTGATCGGGCTAGGCGTTGCGGCGGAGACCTTCAAAGCGCCGCATTGCCCGTTGCGCGTCGTCGAGAACCTCGTCAAAGATGGCTTCCACGGTTTGCACAGCGTCAGCGAACACGACCGATGGGCCGTAGTCGAGCATGCCCAGGCGGCTATCGCCCGTCCTGTAGGCCTGGGTGGTCAGCGCTCCCATTACGTGGGGGCGATAGCGTTCGAATTCGCTCGCTCCCGCCGCGTCCAACGCCGCAACGGCTTTGGCGCTGTCATTGTTCAGAACCCGGTGATGCTGGCGCAGGCCGGTCTTCACGACGACGCTTTGCGTTCCATCGCTCTGAACCAGCTGTTCCTTGTAGTCGCGATGAATCCACAACTCCTCGGATACCAGCATGCGTGAGCCCATCAGGATGGCGTCCGCGCCCATCATGAGCGTCGCGGCCAACTGGCTGCCGGTTCCTATCCCGCCGCCGATGACCAGCGGTGTGGAAATCTCTCTCGGGGCGTGGGCTGCCTGAACCATGCTGCTGATGCCGTAGGTGCCTGGATGGCCGCCGCAGTCGTTACCCACGACGATCACCGCATCCACGCCAAGCCGCGCAGCGGATCGGGCGTAACGAACAGCGGGGACCTTGTGCAGGACCTTGATGCCCGCCTCCCGCAGGGGCGGAAGAACTGCTTCGGGGCTCCCGCCAGAGGTCTCGACACAGAGCACCTCTTCTTCGGCGAGAATCCTCACCTGTTCCTGCAATTGAGCCGCCGCCTTGGCCTGGCCGGAAAGATAGAGATTCACGCCAAAGCCTTTTCCGGACGTGAGCTCACGGCACTGGCGCAACTGCGCGCGAAACGCTTCCGGATCGGGGAAACCGGCCGCAACGATGAACCCCATGCCGCCAGCGTTGACGACAGCCGCCACATAGCGCGCATCCGACACGCTGGGCCCCATGCCCCCGCAAAGGATGGGATGGCGAATACCGAGCATTTCGGTGATGCGGGTTTGGAAAAGGGAATGTCGCATGGGCTCTCCGACTCGATTCATCCAGAGCGTCTGATCAGGCCGAGCATGATGACGGGCGTGGCGCACTTGGTCGTACTCAACCGAACGGTCACCTTATAGCTGAACAGTTGTTCAGTAGTAAAGGTGGAGGATGCGGCGTCGGGCTGTGGGGTGGTTGACTGCTTCCGGGCCGAAGAGGAGCTTCGTTCCGGTTCGGCAGGCGGGCGGAAAGCGGGCGTATGAGGGGAGGTTTTGCGGTGATCGTCGTGCGACTCGGCCGAGTTGCTCGGCAAGCTCGACGATGATGCCGTCGGGGCCACGGATATAGGCCAGCCGGTATGCATTCTCGTAATGCATCTGGCCAATGAGTTCCGCGCCATGTGCCTGCATCCGGGCAACGACTACATCGAGGCCATCGACGGTAAACAGGATGCGACGAAGAGGGCCTGGTGCTTGCCCTGGAGAAACAAAAGCCCCCGGCAACGAACGCTGCCGGGGGCTTTTGCATGGGATTCTGGAGCGGGCGAAGGGAATCGAACCCTCGTCATGAGCTTGGGAATCTGTACAGGCTGAAATATCAGTCTTTACCGCATGGTATCCGGTAGGGCTACAATGCCCGCCATTAAAGGGCTGCGGCGACTTTCGGGTGTATCGCCTCATATCACTCCGGAGCGCCTTAGTTCGGGACAACTGTCACCGGATACTGTCACCAATGCTCACAGATAAGCAAGTCCGCTCGCTCAAGCCAGAGCCCGGCCGGGACTACGTTAAGTCCGATGGTCGCGGCGCACGCGGGGAGGGCGTCCTGCTGCTCAAGGTCCGCGAGAACGGCACGAAGGAGTTCTACTACCAGTGGCACGTCCAGGGGAAGAAGAAACAGCGCAAGCTCGGCACCTGGCCTGCGCTCGGTCTGGCCGAGGCGCGCGAGAAAGTGCGTCAGCAGTCGCCGAGCACCGAGGGCGACGGATCATTGGCCGACCTGATCGACTCCTACCTGGGCAAGCTGGACACTGAAGGTGCTGCGTCGGCCGGCAATGTCCGGTGGGCGATGGGAAAATACGTCACCGGCCCATGGCCGCACCTGGCCAAGCGAGCGGCCTCTGAGATCGAGCCCGGCGACATCCGCGACATTCTCGCCAAGATGATCGGCGACGGGGTGACCACCTATTGCAACCGCGTGCGCTCCAGTCTGCACGCGGCCTATCAGCATGGCCTTGGTCAGGAGTTCAACCCTCGCAGCTACGGCAGCACCTCGGTGCGGTTCGGTCTCAAGTACAACCCCGTGGCCAGCATCCCTGTTCAGGAGGACTGGGAGCGCGCAGGCCAGCGCGCCCTGTCTACCGAGGAGCTGGCAACGCTCTGGAACCTTCTGCCGGAGCAGCTGAGCCTGGTCACGGCCGAGCTGATCAAGTTCCTGATTGCCTCGGGCGGTCAGCGGCCGGAGCAGTTGCTGGGGTCAGATCGCCGCATGTTCCAAAAGGACCACTACGCCATCCGGAGTTTGAAGGGCGTCGAAGGGGAGCGGCAGATCCACCTGGTGCCGTTCAACGCGCTCAGCAAGGCGTGTCTCGCTCGACTGGAGCCCATCACGGGCGAAGCTCCATATCCGTTCATGGGGCGATATGAGAATGACTCTATCAACGCGCAGTCGCTGTCGCGTGCAGTGACCAAGCTCTACAAGCGGCATGCGGATAAGTTCGACGGGCCATTCACGCTGCGAGATCTGCGGCGGACCTGCAAGACGCTGATGGGGGTGGCGGGGATCAGCAAGGAAACGCGCGACAGGATCCAGGGGCACGCGTTCAACGACGTCTCTTCGAAGCATTACGACCGCTACGACTACTTCAAGGAAAAGCGAGAAGGGCTCAGGACGTGGGCTACCTGGCTAATCAAAGTGGCAAAAATCAAGGCCTAGGGGGCTAAGAGATATCTATGTTTGAGCTGTACAGAATTGGACTCTGGGTTAGCGTTGCTCTCTTGGTTGTGATTGTCGGTTTGATGGGATTCTTCATCTCGAATCAATCCGGTGCGAAAGAGCTCTTTGATTATCTGGATCACATAGGGTCCTTCCTCAGCGGGATTAGCGGTGTCGCCACTACAGGAGTTGCATTCGCTGGTGTCGTTGCTTGGAAAAAGCAACTCATCCAAGGAAAGAAGCTCGAGGTGATATGGGAGGCCCAGGTTTCCCTGCGCGAGCTGAGCTTAGAGCTTCAGAACAGTGCAATGATTGCTGTGTTCTCGTCGCCGGGGGGGTGGGGCAGCCGCGAGGCTGAGAAGTTGAATTTTGCTAGGGAGCAGGCGCTGGAAAGGTTCAAGTCAGCTTGCACACAGCTCGAAAAGCTCGTCATTGGTGGCTTTGGGACTTGGAGAATGCAGACGTCCATTATCGTCACCGCATGGTCGGGCTATTACGCTTACGTTCAGCAGCAGGCGCTTAAGGGGGTATGTGTTACCCCGTTAAGCGGAGAAGGGGCGGAGAGGTTCACTAAAGTAATGAAAGTGGTTCACCGCCTCGAAAGGGATCTCGATGCGGTGAGTGACCGGTACTCCTGAGCCTAATCAAGCTGCCTCGGGTTTTGCGTACGCCTCGGGATCATTCATCCATTGACTAATCTCTGAGGCTTTCCAGCCGACTCGGCCAGGGGAAAGGCGGATCTGCCTGGGGAAGCGGCCCGCCTTGATTTCGCGCCACATGGTTGCGTGGGAGAGTGTTGTGCATTCCAGCACCTGCTCCTCGCGTAGGTAGCGCTCCAGCTCAACTGCCATGGGCATTACCTCCCTTCACCGGCGCGGCGGCAAGTACGGTGCCGATTTCCTCGGCCACCGCCCTGGCCTCAGCCACGTCTTCGCTGACATCGTCTTCTTCGAGGTCTTCACCAAGGTTCTCGGTGCATTCGGCCAGGTGCTCGATCTGGCACTGGGCGCGGGACAGCAGCTTATGGATCTCCTCGGGCAACTGCCCGGCCGCAGTCACCGGGGATGTTTGCGCCGGTGAGGCGAGGGCAGGTCGGAACGTATTTTCCCAGTGCAGTACGAAGCGCCACAGCCATTCGCGGTTGACCTCGTCCGTGGCATCGATCATGTATTCGCAGCATGCGTCGAATGCCTTCCGCTCCTCCTGCGCGCAATCTCTTTCGGAGGTCCGCTGAATCTCCTGCAAGTGCTTGATCGCCTTGGCTGCTACGCTCCGAGCGCTCACAGCGCAGCTGCGGGCGTCACGGATCAGCCCCGATACCTCCACGCTGCCCATGAGGCTGTCGATCTCTGCCAGCAGACGCTGCAGTTGGTTGAGTTGGGTGTTCATGATGCGACTCCATAGACATTGCTGCCGGTGCCGTGCAGGCTCTTAGCCATGCTAGAAATGGAGATGGCAGGATGCTGTGTGAGCGGATATGGAGCGGGGTTCGGAAGTACACGACCGTTCCAGGTGTGGTTGTCACTTTCGCTGCTGCGTATTGTCTCGTGCTCGCCATGGAGGCCGGAGAGGTTGGAGCAGCATGGGTGCAGGCAATAGGTAGCCTTGTCGCTCTGGGAATTGCTGTTTGGCTTCCGTGGAAAGAGAGCGAGCGACGTAAGCTCGAAGAACGTCAGAAGGACATCGGTCTCGCTCGCCGGCTGTATTACGCCTCGTTTGAGACAACCTTCACCATCGCGGATTGGTTCGAGGGCGATCATTTCTCGGGATACGAGCACGGTCCTGCGACCGAGATGATGGGGCGTATCCTCGCCCGCCTGAACACCACATTTGACGATGATCATGATCCGAGGCGCGTCTTGCTCGGGCATGAGTTGCGTCAGAACCTTCCGCCTTTGATTGCGTATCTGAATCACTATCAGGCAAAGCAGCACTTGGTGAGCGACGAACTGTTCAGGCTTTTGTCCTACTACCGAACGATGTGTGATCGATGCTGGGAGCATCTTCGGGAGGTCGAAAGTAGCCTTCCGGAAAGCGAGCAAACGCAGTGCGTTCACAAGTAGCTTTTCGATCCAGAGTATTTGCATTGTCATGATCAGACAGAGTTTTGCGGCAAAGGGATGGCCATGCTTCCAGACGAAATCACAATCAAACTGAGCCCGCGCAGCATGCTTAAGTGGGTGCTCCTGTCGCCCCTGGTGATCCCGCTTGGCTGGTGGGTATGGACCTGGCCCTGGGGTAGCAGCAACGCTCCAGCTTGGGTGCAGGCTGTTGGATCCGTCGCGGCAATAATCACGGCTTTCCTGGTGGCAAACAGAGTTCACCGGATGGAGCGAGCGGCTATTCGTCTGGAAGGCTTGGAGGCCGAGGCCCGCGCTGCTCGGCTGGCTGAAAGTGCGGTCTATGAGGCGGCAGTTGCCTTGGAGCTGGTTCTGCAGGAGTGCAGAAACTTCGGTTTCCACCAGGTTCGGCCTGCTCACCTTATTGCCCTGGAGGACTCGCGGGAGTTCATCAAGCAGCTGATGCTTCAGCCCACGGATAGCAGGATTGTGAGCAGCCTTTTTATCGTCAGGAAGGAGCTTTCCGATGCGTCCTTCTTGATTAGTGACTGGACAGATCTCGGCCCCGGTCAAGAGCACGTGGAAGCTCTGCGACGGCATGTGGGGACAATCCTCAGTTGCCGCACCTCGGTCGACTTGGCTTATCGCGATTGTGCTGCGCGCGCTGGGATTCCTCACATGCAGCGCGTCGGCGTCTAGGTGCTTATACCCCACGACAAGCTGCGCGTGCGGCGCGATTGGGGAGCGAAGCGTTGCAGCATCTTCTGCGCCTCGGCGCACGCGTGTCGTGGGGTATGCGACCCCCGCGCGGGCTTGGGCTTTGGGTAGGAATATGCCTGCTGCTGCGCAGCAGAGGCTTTTTATGGCGCCACCCTCGTGCATCGAGGGGTGGCCTGCGAGACTCAGAGTCAGCAGGGTGCGACGTGCCAGGCCACCGCCGCGCTTTCGCGCGGCCGCAGCTTGAGTGCCCGTGGTGGCGGGTGCCAGGGCGCCGCCCTGGTCTTGTGCCGCTACGCGGCGAGCCGGGTGGATGCGGGTCATGCGGCAGCCCTCGCGCGGTGGGTAGTGGCGAGCAGCTGCAGCAGGTCCTGCCAGTAGCGCAGGCGTGCCTCCTCGGATGACCAAGCCCTGATGAACTGCTGAATGGGCTGGGTGCCGGCAAGGCATTCCCACTCGTCCTGATGCTCGGGCATGAGGTCGCGGCGTTCGGTTGCGAGCGCGATCATGTCGGCGTCGTGGATGCAGGCCGGCAGCACCGGGTCGATGTCGAAGCGGGCGCAGATAGCGTGCCAGATGCGATGCTCAATCTGGCGCAGCTCGGGCACGGCCTGTTTCAAGGGGCGCACGATATCGCCTATGTAGGCCTCGGTGGCATCGTGGAGCAGGGCCGCTAGCCTGTGCTCGTCCGGCACGAGGCAGGCGACGATGATGCAGTGCTGAGCCACGCTGTAGAAGGTTCCGCAGTGGCCATTGAAGCGACACTGCATGGCCAGGCTGTGGGCAATGTCTTGCGGGTGGACCATACCGCTGTTCGGTTCGAGGATGTCGAAGCGTTGCCCGCTGTTGGTAAGGATCCAGCTCATGCCGATGCCTCCAAGGTTACCTGGTGGTTCTGCTCGATCTCGTTGCTCTGCTCCATGGCATCGCGCAGCAGGTCGCGGATGTGGTTGTAGCCTTCGGGCTTGCCGGCCAACAG
Source organism: Pseudomonas macauensis (assembly GCF_047902425.1). NCBI lineage: Bacteria > Pseudomonadati > Pseudomonadota > Gammaproteobacteria > Pseudomonadales > Pseudomonadaceae > Pseudomonas > Pseudomonas macauensis. The sequence continues at coordinate 1,277,052 of NZ_CP138377.1, forward strand.
GAAGCGGAGTTCGCCGTATTCGAGTTCGGTGTGGGCGGTCGCTTCTCGGTCCAGCCACTCGATCAGCTCGGTGTCCGGGTGACGGTGCTGTGTCGGTGCCGGGCGGTTCGCCAGGTCGGTTGCATAGGCGGCGAACGCTCTGGCGAGCCGCGCATGGTCATGGGCGCGCATGCCGGCGAACGTGTCGGCGGCGAGGGTGAGCTTTCCGGCGATGCCATGGAGGGTTGTCCGGTCCTCCTCGGTCAGCGGTTCGACGCTGGCCAGGCGGTCGTGCAGTTCGCGGATGACGGCGGCGTTGTCATCGGCCTCGATCCGGATGTTGGCTCGCAACGCTGTGATTTCTCGGTCGCGGCAGTCGAGCAGGCGCTGGGCTTCGGTCCGTTCAATACGCTGCTGCTGGAAGAGGGGACGCCAATGGTCGGTCGCGCTACGGCGGCCATCTACGTAGCCCTTTTCCTCGCCTGCCTGGTGTCCGGACCAGTAGGCAACGCCGGCTGCGAGGGCGACGAAGGCCAGAATCGCGCCTGCAGCGATGAGTTGCATGGTGGTGAGTTCCATGGTGGTTCTCCTCAATGGTTGCGGTGCTGTGGTGGCAGCAGTCGCAGTCAGGTGGTTTTCCGTTACTCGTCTTGCTTATTCAGGCGTTTGCCCAGGTCCTCTACGGCTTGCTGTGAGCACTGCTCGATGTGGGCGGCGAGGTGGTGGATCTCGACGTACCGCATCGCTTTCCGGCTGTCGTCCAGGGTGGTTACCGGGATCGGAAGCCGTTCAGTCCCAATGACTGACTTGAAGTTCTCGCTGTTGAGGTTGCGGAAGTAGCGCGTCCGGATCTGCTCGATGGGGATCAACACTTCCCCGAAGATCTGGTACAGCAGCGCCACCGTTGATGCCTTCGCCTGGGGGGCCAGGTGAAGCTGCAGCTGTGGCTCGGGTTGGCTCATGCGGTCTCCTTATGGCGTTTGCTGGGAAGGTGTCGGAGCGGGCTGCGGTTCGCCTCGCGGGGCTTCTTCTGCCGCTCTGCAGGCGGCTTGGCGTAGTCCTCGATCTGCTGCCGGAGCTGGCCCAGCACCCGTGCCGCGTTCGGGCCGAACCCGGTAAAGCGTGGTTGCCCACCGCCACCGGCTTCGATGGACGCGAACAGTTCAATACCGTCCAGGCCCGGCCCGATACGCAGGTTGGTGCGGTGGGTGAAGCCCTCGCCGAGTTCCTTGGTCAGCAGCGCGGCGGCGCTGGCAAGCTGCAGGTGCTCCAGTTGCAGGGTGGTTTGGCCCTTGGGCCCGAGGTTCGCGGCGGAGGCGGCGAGGGCCAGGTGGCTGGCGATGACTTCCGTCGTGCGATGCTCATCGGGCATGCGCAGAAGGGCCACCAGGGTGTCGTCGAAAAGCTTCATGTCCTTCATGGGTCAGCCTGTCGTTTGGTTGCGTTGGGGATGGTCCCAGGCGATCACCAGGTGCGTGCGGATCAGTTCGCGCCATTCGGCCGGGGTGTTGGCGAGTGCCGCGCGACGCTCCTCCAGCGCTTGGAGCCGGAGGATTGCGGCGGCGTACTCCCTCGGCCGGCGTGGACAGATGGCCTCGCCGTCGATGATCAGGAACGGCTTAAGCGACATCGCGTGGATCCGGTGTGGCCGGAGGCATGGCGCGCGGGAGCCCGAGCTGGTCGCGCAGCCAGTTAAGGGCGGCCGGGCGCACGCGAGTGCTGCGGCTGTATTGCATGCCGAGTCTCGGGTGATACCAGCTGCCGTCGTGGATCCAGAGGTAGAGCCGGTCCCGCATGGGGTGCGTCGGCAGTCGGTCGGCGTTCAGCAGGCCCTTGTCGCGCATCAGGGTGATGAGCTTCGGTCGGGTGATGCCCAACGCCTTGGCTGCTTCCTGCAGGTCCATATCGCTCATGGCGGCCTCCTATGCAGCTTTCGCCGGCTTGGGAGTGGCCAGAGTGATCAGGTGCTCGACGGACTCCTGCAGGCGCTTGGCGCAGTAACTGTCGGTCTCGTTCCTGATGGTCCAGCAGACGGTCCTGGGGCGCCGTGCACCGACACTGAGGATCGTGCAGATGCCGGGGGTGTTGAAGGTGCGATGCACCATCACCAGCACGGGGTGCTCTAGGCCGACCTTCAGCTCCAAGAAGCCGCCGCGGCGGACGAGGCCCCGGATGGATTCCTGCTGTTCCGTGTCCAGCGGGGACTCAGGCGCGATGACCTGGCGCAGGATCCTGGGTGGTGCTGGCTCGGCTGAGTCGACGCGGCTATTGGTGATCGCGTCGATGAAGTCGGCCAGTTGCTGCGCCTTTTCGCTGCTGCGGGTATTGAGAGTCAGCGAGTGGCGCTGTCCGCCGATGGTGATCACGGCCTCTGTGGTTTCCAGGCCGCGCTCGACTTCGAGAACCAGCTCGATCTGCGCCTGACCGTAAGCGGATCGGCAGGTGTGGCGGAAGCGGCCGTTCAGCTCCAGTTGGGCGGCGATCAGGGTCAGGGAGTTGTCGGAGAGGGTGAAGGGGATGCTCATGCCGCGTCACCTCCGCAGGGCGGTGGGGTGGTCGGCTTGGCTTGGAGCTTCGGGCGGGAACTACGGACAAAGCGTGCGCCAGATGCGAGTGCGGCGCGGCGCAACTCGAACACGCGGTCAGTGGAACAGAAGGGGAGTACGTGGAGTGTTGCTGTATGCATGATTGCCTCGGCTCTTGGTGGAGAGACGAGGCAAAGCTACAAGCGATCCTGTAGCTCGGTCAACAGTTTTGTTTGTAGATGGTTGTGGCTTTTACAACTTCTGGACTCGCCACACGGCCTTGCCGCAAATGTGCCACTCTTCGGTCATGCGGATATAGCGCGGTTCCCAGCTCGGGTTTAGCGCCTCTAAAAACCACTCGCCTTCCTCGCACTGCAGGCGCTTGAAAGTGACCCTGTTCGAGCCTGTCAGTTTGGCGGCGACAAAGTCACCGACCTGCGCTTCGATGGATGGATCTATTACGACTCGGTCACCACTGTCGAAGCTGACCGAGCCGTTAGGGTTTTTCATGCTGATGCCTTCGATGATGAGCACGAACGCCCCTGGGCCAACGGGCCCCGGCGAGTCAATCCATTCTTCTGCATCACCGGGCTGGAATAGGTCGATTGCTTCGACCCATGTGCCTGCTGCGATTGAGCCAACCACTGGCAACTTTCTCCCTGTCGGACCTACTACTGTGGCCTTCTCGCCGTAGGCGATCACCGTCTCCTTGACCATGTTCGGGCCTGGATATGACGGGTCCACTGCCTGGGGCGGAATGCCCAAAACGCGTGCTATTGGGGCCAGGTATTTGGAGTGCTTGGTCTTTCCCTTCTCTATCGCGGCATACGACTGCTGCGTGAAGACCTCACCGCCCAAGAGTTCGCGCACTCCCTTGGCTACCTCGGATTGAGACAGCTTCAGTTCTTCGCGTCTTCTGCGGAATAAGGTGGCGATGGCGGCTTGGCGTTCAGTTGGCGTAGTCATGTAGGCAACGCTACAAACGCTTTTGTTGGCGTTCAAACAAAAGTGATTGTTGCTTGTTAACAGTTTTGTTTGTAGATTGGGGCTCAGCTCCATTCGAGGAAACCTCCATGTCAACTCGTGAACAGATGAAAAAAGCCTTCGAGCGGGCAATCAGCGAAGCCGGCGGCCAGTCTGAGCTGTCGCGCAAGCTTGCGGTCTTTGGGGTGCATCTCTCTCAGCAGATGCTCTCCCATCACCTCCGCAGCAGCGGGCTTTGCCCGGCTGAGGTGGTGCTGAAGGTTGAGGCGCTGACGGGTGTCAGCAGGCACGACCTTCGTCCGGATGTCTTTGGCCCAAAGGTCGTTGACTCGGAGGCGTTGATGCTCGCTCAGATGCAGGCGGCTTAACGCGAGATTCCCGAGGGCACTTCACCAAGGTGCATCGGGGAGCGCAGAGGGGGCGACCAGGCTATGACCGCCCCCTCTGCGCGAACCAAGACACGGATGTCTTGGGTTGCCTGCCTCTCCACCACAGATCAGCAGGCTATTTCGGCAGGGTTCTCGCGGAGCGAGGGCCTTGCCTGGGGTGCGGCGGTCTCTCCACCAAGATCAACCGTCGCAAGTGACCACCTGACGAGTGACCACGCCGCAACTGTAACAACAGGACGCGGCGCGGTCACTGGCAGACTTTAGGAGTAATTGCCATGGGCCGAGCCCGTTTTGGACAGAACGAGCGTGCGCGCCGGACTCTGTTGACCCTCCCGCAAGCGCTGTACCACGCAACGAATGACTATCCCGGCGGAGCTACCGCCATCGCCGCCATCGACGGCACCAACGCCACCACCCTGAACCACAAACTCAGCCTCACCAACACTACTCATACCCCGAATATCCGCGACCTGGACCTGATCCTGGATGCGACCCGCGATCCGCGCATCGTGGAGGCGATCTTGCACCCCATTGGCTGGATCGGCATTGACGTGTCCGACCTGCGCGAGACGGATACGCCCAGGGCTCTGCTCGCTGGTATCAGCGAAATGCTCAGCCGTGAGGGTGAGCTGACTCAGCACCTATCGGAAAGCCTCGACGACGACGACCTGAACGACGACGAACTGGCCAAGTTCGAGGCGCTGACCGAGCGCCTGGTGCAGGCGGTGTTCAAGCTCGGCGCCGCAGTGCGCAAGAAGCATGCGGAGGATCGCGCCCATGGCTGACATCGCGGATATTGCGAACGACAACATCCTGCTGCTGAATGAAGTGCGCCTTGCCTCGCGCAAGCCTGCCGAGGTGCAGGTGGCCGAGGAGTGCGAGGACTGTGGCAGTGAGATCCCCGAAGCCCGCCGGCTTGCCCTGATCGGCCGGGACTGCATCCGTTGCATCGACTGCCAGACCATTCATGAACTGAGGGGGTGAGCATGTCGAACAAGCACGAGTTGCTTGATGACGTGCTCGCCCAACTGGTCGACGGCGGCCTGGAGCCCGAAACGCCGCTTGCCATTGGCATGCGGGTTCGTTGCCGCGCGAGCGGCGACAAGGGCAAGACCAAGACCGGTTTCTACGTCATCTACGAACACGTCAACGAGGGGCGCACCTTTTACGCGGGCGCCTTCGGATCCTGGCGTGAAGGTGAGAAGGGTTCCTTCCACAAGCTCAAGCCCGTAGGCGGACGAATGAGTGAGGATGACCGCAAGGTGATCCGCGCCCGCGTGGAGGCCGCCCAGCAGGCGGAGCAGGCCAAGCGTGTCCGCCGGCAGGCTTCGGCCGCGCGCCGCGCCCAAGGGATTTGGAAGACCCTTCCGGAAAAGGGGCGTTGCAGCTACTTGGAGCGCAAGCTGGTGGTGGCGTTGGGCCTTCGCTTCGGGCGCAAGCCCGACACCGCTTTGGTCCCGATGTACCTGGTCAACGGCAAAATGGTCGGCCTGCAGGTGCTGCTCGGTGAGCCGGATGAGGAGGGCCTGACCAAGCGCTATTGGCCGCCCGGCTTGGAGAAGCAGGGGGCTTTCCACCTGCTCGGGCCGGAGCCAGGTCCAGGCGAGACCGTGCTGGTCTGTGAGGGGTACGCCACCGGCGCAAGCCTGCACATGGCAACGGGCCTCTGCGTCGTCGTGTGCTTCGACGCCGGCAACCTGTTGCCCGTGACCGAGGCCCTGCGCGAGCGCTTCCCGGCGCGGCGCTTCGTCTTCTGCGCCGATGACGACTGGAAGACCACCAACCACAAGGGCGAGCCTTGGAATCCCGGCATTGAGAAGGCGGAGCACGCGGCTCACTTGGTGGGCGGTCGCGTGGTGTGCCCTGTCTTCTCGGGGGAGCGCGAGGAGAAGTGGACCGACTTCAACGACCTGCACGTCAGCGAGGGGCTGGATGCAGTTCGCCGCCAGGTGATGGCGCTGGTGAAGCCACCGGCCGATGCGGAGTGGATGTTTTTCCTCCAGCGCACGCCGAAAGGCGCCCTGATGTCACACGTCTACAACGTGACCTTGATCCTGCAGAACGACGAGGAGTGGGCCGGAGTGATTGGTGAGGACGTGTTTGCCGCCCGCACCATGAAGCGCAAGGCCGCGCCCTATGGTGGTGGTGTGGGGGAGTGGAGCGATCTGGACGACACCCGCACGGCTAACTGGATGGCCGAGAAATACGGCTTGCTGGTGAAGTCGGTGCAGGTGCTGGAGGCGGTCGCCGTCGTCGCCCATGACAACCCGTTCCACCCGGTGCAGGACTACCTCAAGGGGCTCAAGTGGGACGGCAAGCCGCGCCTGTGTTCCTGGCTGCGGGACTACCTCGGCGCGCAGATCCTCGCAGATAACCCGAAGTACCCCGACGTCATGGGGCTGCGCTACCTGGTGTCAGCGGTCGCGCGGGTGATGTCGCCCGGAGCGAAGGCCGACTGTGTGCTGATCCTCGAAGGCGAACAGGGTCTACGCAAATCCAGCTCGCTCGCGGTGCTGGGTGGGGACTGGTTCATGGATACGCCAATCCCGCTGGGCGACAAGGATGCCTATCAGTCGATTCAGGGTATGTGGATCGTCGAGCTAGCCGAGCTGGATGCGCTGAACAAGGTGGAGAGCACCAAGGCCAAGAGCTTCTTTGGCGCGTCGACGGACATTTTCCGCCCCAGCTATGGGCGCAGAACGATCCGCCTGCCACGCCAGTGTGTTTTCGCGGGTACGACGAACCAGGATGAGTATCTGCGCGATCCCACCGGCAACCGGCGTTACTGGCCGATCCTCTGCATGCGGGTGGATCTCGCGGGCCTGCGTGAGGTGCGCGATCAGCTGTGGGCGGAGGCCTATGCGCTGTATCGGGACGGCGAGCCTTGGTGGCCTCAGGACGATGAAAAGGCGATGTTCGAGGGTGAGCAGGACGTGCGTTTCACTGGCGATGCCTGGGAGCCGCTGATTGTGAAGTACCTGGAGACGAACATGTGCGAGAGCGTCGGGAGCGAGGTGCTGCTGGAGAAGGCCCTGAACATTGAGCCCAGCCATATGGGCAAGCCCGAACAGACCCGGCTCGGCCTGGTGATGCACCGCATCGGCTGGAAGCGTCGTCGTATGGCGCCGCAAGGTCGCTACGGTGTCCGGCCCTACGCCTACGTCAGGCCTGACAGTTGGAAAGCCAAGGGGCAGATGGCCCTGGCCGAGCGGGAGCCGGTCGTATGATCAAGTACATCGACGAAGCCCTGCAGCTGTGGGCGGCGGAGCTTCACCCGCCGGAAGGGGTTGCCGCGCTCGGGGGTGGCGGAGGAGGGAGCATGCTTGCTACCCTGATCGCCTGCCGAGGGGAGCTGATCCGCTCCACCCGTGGTAGCCGAGTTCTGCTCGACGAGTCAGCCGAGATCGAGCTGATCGTCAACAAGCTGTTGCCGGACAAGGAACGACAGGTAGTGATCGAGCGTTACACGAACTACGACAGCCTGGAGCGTCAACGCTGGGATGCCTGCGGATGCAGCAAGGACCAGTTCTACCGACGACTCCACAAGGCGCACCTCCTGATCGAGGGGCACCTGATCAACCGGAAGCGCGCCGCATGAGGCGCGCTTTTCGTTTGTGTCCCACCTGCCTCACCCCGCCAATCGAGGTGGGACTGCTGGAAGCCCCGTCCCGCCTGCCCGTGTCCCACCTCCCCACCTGTCCACGAGTGCCGCGCGCTAGGCGCGTGTGAGGCGCGCAGAGGTGCGCGCAGCGTGTGTACGCGCTCGCGCGTATGCGTATATAGAAAAGATTCACTTTAGGTGGGGTAGGTGGGACACACTTAGAGAGAGTAGGGCTTGAGGGTGACTCACCTTGAAAAACAGGTGAGTCAGGTGGGACACAGCGCCTGCGGCGCTGGAAGCCAGATTGAACTATTAGCGGCGGATTCGTAGGACATTCGCCGGACGTTCACCCCTTATTGCTGCCGTGGCAGCTCGGACGCATTGTTGCCATGCGAAAAAGGGGGTACAAAGTCGCTAATTTCGTAGAGGTCCGCGAGCAGCGAGCCTCCCTCCAAACCCGGCCACCGCGCCGGGTTTTTTGTTTCTGGCGCTTGGGTTCCCCGCCCTGGTCACCGCGCCACGCCGGCCCCGTGCCGGCACCTACCCCTGGCCCGCTGATAGCGCGCCGGTTCTGCCCCCAGGATTGGGGGCGTCTTCTTCGAGGAGTCGACATGCCGTCCGAACAGCAAGCCCTGGCTGAGATGCCACTGTGGGTTGTGATCCTGCTCGCCATCGCTGGTGGAGTCAGCGGTGAACTGTGGCGCGCCGACAAGGCAGGCCTGAGTGGTCGCGCCATCGCTCGCCGCCTGGTGCTGCGTTCCGGTGCGTCGGTGGTCTGCGGTGTCGCGGTGCTGTTCCTGGCCCTGGCGCTCGGTGCCCCGCTGATGTTGGCCTCGGCCATCGGCAGTCTGACTGCCGCTGCCGGCGCGGAAGTGGCGGTCGGGTTGTATGAGCGCTGGGCGGCCAAGCGAATCGGTGTGTGCGATGTCCCGCCCAAGCCAGAAGGCTAAGCCGCTCAGCTCGGCGGCCAAGGGCTACGGTCACCGCTGGAAGATGGCGCGCGCCGATCACCTGCGCCGCCATCCGTTGTGTGTGTTCTGCCTGCGCGAGAAGCGCAACACGCGGGCCACCGTCGTTGACCACATCGTGGCGCACCGGCTGGCCGATGCGAAGGCGAGCGGTGACCCGGATCGGATCGCTCAGGCATGGAAGCTGTTCTGGGATCGGGATAACTGGCAGTCGCTATGCAAGACCTGCCACGACTCGACCAAGCAGCGGATGGAGAAGTCCGGCCGCATCCTGGGCTGCGATGACGATGGTCGGCCGCTGGATCCTCGCCACCACTGGAACCGACCTGGTGCCGGGCCGCCTGGTGAAAAGTCGCAGGGGAAGGGGGGGGGAAAAACCTCTAGATCCACTCACCCTCGAACGACGTAGGGAACTCGGTGTGCAACGCCGGGAAAAATGGAGGGGGTGGGGGTTCAATTTTTTACACCAGAACGCCCGCCAATACTAGCCCGGAGCCCGCGCCATTCGCGGGCTTCGGCGTTTTCAGGAGGTGCCCATGGCTGGGAATGCCAACTCGGGCCGGCCAGCCCTTCCGGCAACGGTCCACATCCTGCGTGGCGACCCCAGCAAGCGGGGCATGGCTGCGCTGCAGGCGGAAGCGCAGGCGCCGGCTATCCCGGTACAGGCTCCGCCGAAGCCGGAGTTTCTGAGCGAGGAGGCGTCGGCGGAATGGGATCGCGTGGTCGAGGCGCTGCTTGCGCTGGGCTGGATCAGCACCCTCGACGGTATGGCGCTCGCCACCTACTGCGAAGCGGTAGGCGACTGGCAGCGTTTCCGCCGCAAGATTGCCGACCTGAACGAGCAGATGGACGGGGCCGGCGACGTGCAGACCTTCCAGAGCGGCGCCAAGCAGCTGTCGGTCTGGCGGCAGCTGGCCAACGATGCCGAGCAGCGAGCGAATCGCGCAGGCGCTCTGTTCGGATTCTCTCCGGTCGCGCGCCGCGCGATGAAGGCGCTGACGCCTCAAGGGGAGTTGTTCAACCATGCAGAGCGAGACGCTGCAGACAAGTATTTCAGCTGACTGCCGTGTGGCGGGCTTCGCCCGCGCCGTACTGGCTGGCGAGATAGTCGCTGGCCCGGATGTGCGTGGCGCCGCTCGCCGCCACCTGCAGGATCTGGATACCGGCCACGAGCGTGGACTGGTCTGGAATCAGGAGGCCGCCGACCGCGCCATCGGGTTCTTCGAGGACGTGCTGTGCCTCAACGGCGGCGAGTTCGAAGGCCTCCCGTTCCTGCTCGCTCCCTGGCAGGCGTTCGTCGTGGGTAGCCTGTTCGGCTGGTACAAGGACAGCGGGCACCGGCGCTTCCGGATTGCCTACATCGAGACCGGCAAGGGCTCGGGCAAGTCGCCGTTGGCCGCCGGGATCGGCCTCTACGGGTTGGTGTCGGATGGTGAGCAGCGCGCGGAGATCTACGCGGCGGCCACCAAAAAGGACCAGGCGCAGATCCTGTTCCGCGATGCGGTGAGCATGGTGAACATGTCACCGAAACTCGCCTCGCGCCTGGTGCAGTCCGGGCAGCACGAGAAGGTCTGGAACCTGTTCTACCCCAGCACCAACAGCTTTTTCCGCTCCATCGGTTCGGACGAAAACAGCCAGTCGGGGCCGCGCCCGCACATCAGCCTGCTGGACGAGGTGCACGAGCATCGCACCCCGGCAATGGTGAACATGATGCGCGCCGGCACCAAGAACCGGCGCCGCGCCATGGTGGTGATGATCACCAACTCGGGCTCGGACAAGAACAGCGTGGCCGGCCAGTACCACGAGCAGGGCAAGCGCGTGTGTGCTGGCACCGAGCAGGCCGATACGTTGTTCGTCTTCATCTGCTCGCTGGACAAGGGTGACGATCCGTTCAAGGACGAGTCGTGCTGGCCCAAGGTCAACCCCTCGCTCGACTTCATCGTCGAGGGGCAGACCGATGGGATCCCTGGCCGAGTCTACTTGCGCGAGCAGGTGGAGGAGGCGAAGGGGCTGCCCGCCAAGGAAGCGGTAGTACGCCGTCTGAACTTCTGCGAATGGACTCAGGCCGATTCGCCGTGGATCGGCTGGGACGTCTGGAGCCAGGCCGAGGAGCGGGTGCCCATGCGGGTGCTGCGCGACCGGCCGGCGGTGGCCGGGTTGGACCTGGCGAGTACCACTGACCTGACGGCATTCGTGTTGCTGTTCTACCCGGTTGAGTGGGATCCGCATTGGCGGCTGCTGCCGTACTTCTGGATCCCCGACCACAAGCTGGCCGACCGCGAGCGGCGTGACAAGGTGCCTTACCTGGCGTGGCTTGCGGCGAAGCATCTGGAAACCACGCCGGGGCGGGCCATCAGCAAGCTGCATGTGCTGCGGCGGCTGGCAACCATCTGCGCCTATTTCGACGTGCGGAAGATCGCCTACGACCGTTGGCGGGTCGAGGATCTGCGCGCGCTGATGGAAGAGCACGACATCGAGCTGCCGGAGCTGGCGGCGTTCGGTCAGGGCTTCAAGGACATGGGGCCGGCGGTTGATGAGTTCGAGCGCCGCCTGCTGGGGCTTCCGCTGAAGGGTGACGACGAACCCGACGAGGATCCGGAAGCGGATCTGCTGGCGGAGTTCGAGCCGGTGGAGACGCTACGCCACGATGGCAACCCGGTGCTCACCTGGAACGCCGGCAACGCGGTCACGGTGTCGGACCCAGCCGGCAATCGCAAAGTAGACAAGGCCCGAGCAATCGGGCGAATCGACGGCATCGTGGCCTCGATCATGGCGGCAGGCGTCAGCGGCACGGCCGCCCCTGTCGAGAGCGAATCCGTATACGACCAGGTAGGTGTCGGGATATGAAACTGCTGATTCTGGCTTGGATCGCCGGCTTGCTGGGCTTCGCCCTGCTGGTCGGGGGCGTTGCCATGATGCACCGCCCGGCGGCGCTGATCGTGGCGGGTGTTGGTCTGATGGCGTGGTCGCGCTTGGCGGATAAGGCCGCTGCTGCGCTGCACGCCAAAACCGAGGGGAGCTGAGCATGTTCTTTTCCAATGTGCTCGGCGCCGGAAAGGGCAACCTGGTCGACGTGAAGGGCGGCTTCTGGTCCAGCCTGTTCGGCTCTGGCGGCGGCAATAGCGCCGGGGTGGTGGTCACGCCCGATACAGCCCTCGGCGTGCCGATGCTACAGAACTGCGTGACGCTGCTGGCCGAGAGCGTCGCGCAGCTGCCGCTGGAGCTGTACCAGCGAAAGGAGAAGGGACAGCGCGAGGCGGCGATCAATCACCCGCTCTACGACGTTCTGCGCTGGCAGCCCAACGGCTTCCAGACGCCTTTCGAGTCGCTGGAGTGCCGGCAGATGGCGGCGGGCTTGCGCGGCAACAGCTACAGCTTCATCGACCGCCGCGACGATGGCAACGTGATCGCGATCTGGCCGCTGAGCAACGACAAGGTGCAGACGCTCAAGGGCGCCGACCTGCTGCCGTACTACCGCATCAGCGGCGCCGAGCAGCCGCTGCCGATGCGGATGATCCACCACGTCCGCTGGTCGACGAACAATCACTATGTCGGGTTGTCGCCCATCGAGCTGCACGCCGAGTCCATCGGCATGGCTCAGGCGATCCGCCAGTACACCGGCAAGTCGTTCGCCAACGGCGTGGCGGTTTCGGGTGTCATCGAGCGGCCGCATGCGTCACCCGCGATCAAGGATCAGGCCACGATTGACCGCATCACCGGTCAGTGGGGAGAGAAGTTCGGCGGCATCGACAACGCGAAGAAGGTTGCCTTCCTGCAGGAGGGTATGACCTTTAAGCCGATCTCCCTGAGTCACGTCGACGCGGAAATCGTCAACTTGATGAAGCTGGTGGGCAACGACATCGCGAGGATCTACAAGATCCCGCTGCCGATGCTCAACGACCTGGAGAAGGCCAACTACAACACCATCGAGCAACTGCTGATCCAGTTCGTGGTGTTCGCCTTGCTGCCGTGGGTGAAGCGGCACGAGCAGGCCATGATGCGCGACTTCCTGCTGCCGCAGGACCGCCGCAACTACTTCATCGAGTTCAACCTGTCGGGTCTGTTGCGTGGCGACCAGAAAAGCCGATACGAGGCCTATGCCATCGGTCGCCAGTGGGGCTGGCTGTCGGTCAACGACATCCGCCGCCTGGAGAACATGCCGCCGGTGATTGGCGGTGATGTGTACCTGCAGCCGCTGAACATGGTCGATGCCTCGAAGGGCATGCCCGACCTGAACAACCCCAATGTGCGTGCGCAGCTGGAGCTGCAGCAGCGCGAGATCGAGAGGATCCTGGCGCAATGAAACAGTACCTGCGAGCCGCCAACCTGCTTTTCAACCAGCCGCTGCTGGTAACGCCCGACATGCTGGATCTCGCCGTCCGCTGGGCCAACCAGGCGATGAACCTCAACATCATCAACATCGGCACGGCAGTCTCCGACAAGCTGTGGCACGACGATGACGATGACCATTACGCCGCCCGGATGGAACGCATGGAGGAGCAGCGCCGCGCGGCCATCGGCAAGACCGGGGTGGAGGTGATCCCGGTGCATGGCGTGCTGGTGAGCCGTGGCAGCCACCTGAACGCCTGCGAGACGATGACCAGCTACGAGGATCTGCGCGCCCAGCTCAAGCAGGCGGTGGCGGATCCTCTGGTCGAGCGCATCGTGCTGGATATCGATAGCCCCGGCGGTGCGGCCGTCGGCGCCTTCGAGCTGGCCGCCGACCTTCGCGCGATGAGCCAGATCAAGCCCACCACCGGCCTGGTCAACTTCATGGCCTACTCCGGCGGCTACCTGATCGGTAGCGCCTGCAGCGAGCTGGTGGTGAGCCAGACCAGTGGCGTTGGCTCCGTCGGCGTCATCGCCAGCCACATGGATCGCTCCGCGATGGAGGAGAAAGCGGGCGTCAAGGTGACGACTGTCTACCGGGGCGCTCACAAGAACGACCTGAGCCCGCATGAACCCCTGACGGACCAGTCCATGCAGGTGCTGGAGGCCATCGTGCAGGAGAGCTACGAGCTGTTCGTCAACGCCGTGGCCGAGTATCGCGGCCTCTCTCCGGAGCAGGTCATGGCGACCGAGGCCGGGCTGTATCGCGGTAAGCAAGCAATCGCTGCCGGTCTCGCCGACCGCCTGCAGAGCCCACAGGACGCCGTGGACGAGATCTCGCGGGCTGTCGCCATGAGCCGGGCCAGCCGGCAGGGCAGCCTCGCTGTGCGCGCCAAGGCCGCCGCCATTCAATCCAATCTCTGACCGCGTTCGCGGCAGTAACCGAGCCCGCCTAGTGCGGGCTTTTTCATGCCCAGGAGGCACTATGTCCCTTGTACTTCAAATGCGTAGCGAACGCGCCTCGCTGAACACCCAGCTGCAGGCGCTGGCCAAGATCGAGGCCGACGGTGGCACGCTGTCCGCCGAGCAGCTGACGCAGTTCGCCGAGCTGGAAAGCCAGATCACCAGCCTCTCCGAGAAAATCAGCCGCGCGGAAGCGGCCGAGCGCGCTGCGGCCTCCGCTGCGGTGCCGGTCGACGAGGGCGCCGCCGGCAATAACTCGCCGCCGGCTGGCCGGGTCGAAGGCCCCTACGGCAAGCCCGTGAAAGGCGCCAAGATGGCGCAGATGGTTCGCCTGCTGGCGTCCGCGCAGGGCAACCAGCAAACGGCCGCCCAGCTGGCCAAGGATGGAGGCTTCGGCTCCGACGTGCAGATGGCGCTGTCGGTGGTCACTCCCGGTGCTGGCGGCACCCTGGTGCCGGAGAACTTCTCCAGCGAGGTGATCGAGAGCCTGCGGCCGCAGTCGGTTGTACGCCGCATGGGGGCAAAGAGCCTGCCCCTGAACAACGGCAACCTGACCCAGCCGCGAATCACCGGCAACACCGTGGTCACCTACATCGGCAGCGACGACGACATTGCCCTGACCGGCATGACGTTCGCCGACACCAAGCTGGCCGCCAAGAAAGCCGCCGCCCTTGTGCCGATCTCCAACGACCTGCTGCGTATGGCCGGTGTGAATCCGCGCGTTGACCAGCTGGTAGCCAACGACCTGACCGTCAGCATGGGCCTGTCGCAGGATCTGCACTTCATCCGCTCCGACGGCGGCTCGGGTTTGCTCCCGAAGGGCATGCGCTACTGGGCGCTGCCGCAGAATCTGCGCCCAGCTCCGGCTTCGGCGGGTATCAACCTGCAGGGCCTGGACCTGTTCCTGGGCGGCATGATGCTGCGCGTGGAAACCGCTAACGTCGACATGAAGGAATGCGGCTGGCTGATGCCGCCGCGCGTGCTGCGCTGGCTGCAGACCCTGCGCGACGGTAACGGCAACAAGGCGTACCCGGAGATCGAGCAGGGCTTGTTCAAGGGCTACCCGGTTGGCCTGAGCAACCAGATCCCGACCAACCTCGGCGCCGACGGCGACGAGACCGAGATCTACTTCGTGAACTTCGCCGACATGATGATCGGCGAGGACATGGACCTGGTGATCGATCTCAGCAAGGAAGCGACCTACAAGGACGGCTCCGGCAACATCGTGAGCGCCTTCCAGCGCGACCAGACCCTGATCCGCGTGATCGCCAAGCACGACTTCGGCCCGCGTCACGTCGAGTCCATCGTGGTGGCTACGGGCGTCGACTGGGGCGCCGGCATGTGATCCGCAGCCCCGTCCTAGCGGCGGGGCTCAACCCTGTCTCAGATCGAAGGTGATCCAATGAGCGAAAATATCCCTGTGCGCTTCGTCAAGCCGTGGCGCTCGTTCTTCAAGGATGACGTGGCGTGCTTCCCCGATGATGTCGCGGAGGAGCTGGTCGGCGGCGGTGTCGCGGAATACCACAACGCCGGTGCAGCGTCCGAGCCAGCGGCGACTGCGCCGCGTCCCTCCCGCGCTCCGCGCGCCCGAGCGAAGGCGGCTGCAGCGCCGCAGCCTTTGGCCTCCACGGGCACCGTCACCGATCCGATCGATCCTCTGGCCGGCGGCGCCCCCGAAACTCCAGCACCTGGTGCTGAAGGTGCTGAAGGTGCTGAAGGTGCTGAAGGTGGTGAGGGTAGCAACGGCGTCGACGACGAAGAGAAGCCCTAACCATGGCCCGGCGTATCGCTTACATCGGTGATGCGCCGATCACCCTGGCGGACGTTGCGCTGCAGTGCCGGGTTGAGGTCGACGACCTACACCCCGAGCAACTGTTGATCGAGCAGGTCATTGTTCCAGGTGTGATCGCGCAGGCCGAGGCGCGCACCGGCGCGGCGATCCGCGAAGCTGAGTACGAGGAGGATTGGCCGGAGGGTTACCACTCCGGCCATGCCTTGGACGTGGGGCAGGCCTTCGAGGTGGTTTCCGTCTCGCGCGTGCTCGCGGACGGATCCACCGAAGACCTCACCGCGCCGCGCTACCTGAGCCGATCTCAGCGGGAGAGCTTCCTGCACTTCGGTGAGGGGCGCCCGCCGGGCCTGCTGCGGATCCGCTACAAGGCGGGTCTCGACCATGGGGCGTACCCCGGCCCCAGGCTCTGGCTGCTGATGAGCGCAGCCACGGCCTATGAGTTCCGGGAAACCATGGTGGTCGGCACCATCCTGGCCGAGTTGCCGTCGTCCTTCCTCGACTCGCTGTTGAGCGAGATCGAAGTGCCAGCGAGGTTCTGATATGCGTGCGGGAAATCTGCGCTACCGGGCGGCTGTGCTGGACCTGTCGGACACCCTGCAGGCGGTGGAGGTTTGCCGCCGCTGGGTTGGAATCCGCAGCAAGGAAGGCACCGCGGCTCCGCCTGCCGTCGGCTTGCGGGCCAGCGTGCGAGTCGAGGTGCGGGCGCGGTTCAGCCCGGAGTTGGTTGCCGGGCGCTACCTGAAGCACGGCGGCCGACTGCTGTACATCAACGACGCCCGCGACTTCACCGGGGAGCGCGCAGAGCTGCTGATGAGCTGCGACGAGCTGGTAGGAGTGCCGGCGATGTTGAAAGCGGCACCAGCGGCAGCGCAGGTGCCTTGCCGGGTGTTCCTCGCCCACGGTGTCAAGCGTGTCGGTGACAACCTCGGGTTGAACGCCTACAGCACGCAGCTGGAGGCGGCGGTGATCGAAGTCGGCCGTCCCCAGCCGGGGGCGGAGTTCGTGGTGGGTGGTGCGACCTGGCGCGTCACCGGCCTGGTCGAAGATGACGACGACCGCATCGTGCGGCGGATGTGGGTGAGGCGCGTATGAGCATGACTGTCTCCATGCAGGGCTTCGAGGGTGGCGCCGAGCGTTTCGGCATCGACCCGAAGAAGTACCTGCGCATTGAGATCAACGCGATCAACCGCGCCGGCCGACGGATCCGGCGTGTCCTGCTGGTCGAGCCTATCTCGGCCGCCACCGGGATCCGCCAGGCGATTCTGCACGACCGCATCAGCTTCCGGACTGCGACCAGCAACGTGCCGCAGGGTCGCATCGTCCCGTCGTCGCATGGGATTCCCGCTCGTTGCTACAAGCACCGGGCAGCGGATCCTGACGGCACCGGGACGCGGGCGCGGATTCTCGTCGCCTGGTGGCAGGGAGAGAAGGTCGCCGCCGGCTTCATCAACCCGCGCAGCAAGCGGCGCCTGCCGCTGGCAACGCGAAGCGAGAAGGTCCGGAACATCGGGCCGAAGACCCGGAACAAGCACATCAAGACCTATCGGTACTCGTGGGGCCCGGTCCCGCAGAACGCGCAGGGGCCGTCCGCTGCTGCACTGATGGGGGCCGCAGTCGACGACGCGCGCCACGCTCTCGCCTCGGAGATCCTGGCCGAGGAATTCAACCTTGGACTCGATGGGGTGCTTTTCTGATGGCCGTCATCATTCACGCCACTGCCATCACGGATGAGCTGGTGGAGCGCCTGCGGTCGATCACCCTGGCCAACGGCTACCCGATTGAGATCCGCACGATCCTGCGCGGTAAGTCCATGGAGGACTGCCCGGACTCGGTTCCGCTGCCGACGGTCTCCGTGCTGCTGGCGGCGAGCAGTCAGGCGAACTCCGATAGCCCGGCGCCGACCATGCCGGGGCGTCGGGAGCGACAGCTGGTGCTGGAGCTGATCCTGGATTTCGCCGACTACGCAGACCGGGAACGGGATGTCGTGTTCGACCAGGCGGAGTGGTCAGTGACCAAGGCTGTTGGTGGCTTCGTTCATGGCCGCGCTCTGGCTGGCAAAGTCTTCTCGATGTCTGTCGCGGATGTCGAGTTCGACTATCCGACCCCGGCCCACACCCTCGGCGCCATGCGCCTCACCGTCGCGGTGGGGTACGTCGAGCGCTACTGATTCACCACCGACCCACCAGGCCGCCTACGGGCGGCCTTTCTTTTGGAGGCACCCATGCCGGAAGTCAACGTGATCAAACCCTTTGCCTATCAGGAGCCCGGTGCCAAGGCCCGCGTGGTCGAGGTGGGCAAGCAGCCGCTGTCCGAGGCCTGCGCTGCGCATGCTCGCAGCATCGGTGCCCTGGAGAAGGAGCCCGAGCCCGCTGCCGTGGCGCCCGCCACCGAAGGGATCAGCGCCGAAGAGCCCGCCGCCGAGGTCGCCCACGAAGAGCGCTCGGCCAAGCCGCGCAAGTAAACCCACCCATCCATAGGAGATCCACATGATTCTCACCCCGGACCGCTCTCTGATCGGCTACGGCCCGCTGGAGTCGAAGCGCTACCAGGCGCAATCGGGTTACAACGAGATCGGCAACAGCTCCGATCTGAAACTCGCGCACGCCACGGAAAAGAAGTCGCTGCCGAACTACCGCACCGGTGTCGGCAACAACAACAGCAAGACCCGCATCACTGCGGTGACCGGCAGCTTCACCCTGTACGACTGGACCCCATCCGCCCTGGCCTTCGCGCTGAACTCCGCAGTGCGTGGTGTCACCGCCGGCACCGTAACGGATGAGGTACACCCCACGGCAGGCACGGCAGGCGAGCACATCGTGCTGAACGATCTGCCGGATCCCACCCAGTCGTTCACCGTGAAGACCGCTGCGGATCTCGCGTTGGTTGCTGGCGAGGACTACCTGGTGACGCCATACGGCCTGCAGGTCACCAGTGGCAGCAAGATCGACGAGACCGGCATCAAGGTGACCTACACCAAGATCAAGGCCGATGTCATCGAGGTGTTCGCGGGCGCAAGCCTGGAGCATTCGTTGCACTTCTCCGGCCTCAACGACGCTCAGGACGGCAAGCCCTACGACGTGACGCTATATCGCGCCAAGTTCGACGTGGTGCAGGAGCTGCCCATCTCGGGTACTGGCGATTACCACCCGCTGGCGATCACCTTCGAGGCACTGGCGGACATCACTCGCGTCGGCGCTGGCCTGTCGCAGTTCTACACCATTCGCCAGGTCTGATGGCCTGGCAGGGCCAGGGAAGGCCCACCCCTGAATTCTCAGGCCTCGCGGATCGCGGGGCCTTTTTGTTTGTGAGGCCGCTATGGCAATCAAGGATCGCCTGATTCAGATCACCCTTGCCGCGCGCAACCTGTTCAGCGGCGAAGTCGAAAAGAGCAGCGCCGATGTCAGAGAGCTGCGGGAAGAGACCGAGCGGCTGAAGAAGTCCCTGGAGGATGACAGCCGCAGCCGGTCCATGGTGCGCAATCTCCGCGACACCCGCACCGCCTCGGCGGATCTGGAGCGCGCGATGCGCGATACCCAGGCCACCGTCGACGATCTGACCCGCGAGTTTGGCGACAATGAGCACGCCACGGCGGGCCAGCGCATCGCTCTGCGGGAGGCGCGCAAGGCTGCGGATGACGCGGCTCGCGCCTACAGGACCAACCAGACGGCTGTCCGCAACCTCACCGGCGCCCTGACGGCGGCCGGTATCAGTACCGAGGATCTGCAGGGCGAGGAGCAGCGTCTGACCCAGGCCATTGACCAGGGCAAGACGGCGCTCGGCGAGAAGCGCACCCAGCTGCGTGATGTGATTGCGGCAGAGAGAGCCGCAGGCCAGGCCGCCGACGAGCATCGCTCGCGGGTCGATGCCGTTCGCACGGCGATGGTCTCGGGGGTGCGTCAGGCGGCCCTGTACGCAGCCGGCTTCATCGGCGTCGAGGCTGCTATTGGCCTGGTGCGCAGTGGCATCGATGCGGTTCGCGGTGGCATCGCGTCGATGCTGCAGACCGGCGACCGCTTCGAGAACCTGCAGAATCGACTGGCCGCCCTCATGGGGTCAGTGGAAGGGGGGCAGAAGGCGACGGCCTGGATCAAGGCCTTTGCGAAGGACACGCCGCTGCAGCTCAGCGATGTGACCGATGCGTTTGCCTTGCTCAAGGCCTACGGCATTGACCCCATGAACGGGTCGCTGAAGGCCATTGAAGACCAGTCCGAGAAGCTGGGCGGTGGCATGGAGCGCCTGGAGGGCATCTCCTCCGCTCTCGGTCAGGCCTGGGCCAAAGAGAAGCTGCAGACCGAGGAGATCCTGCAGCTCGTTGAGCGTGGCGTGCCGGTATGGGACATGCTCGCCAAGGTGACCGGAAAGAACACGGCGCAGCTGCAGGACCTGGCCACCAAGGGCAAGCTCGGTCGTGACGTGATCAAGGCCCTCATCGATGAGATGGGGCGCAGTTCCGAAGGTGCCGCTGCCAAGGCCATGGGCACGCTGACTGGCCTGCTGAGCAACCTGAGCGACACCGCGACCGACTTCCTTGATCGGATCTCCAAGTCCGGAGCCCTGGAGTACGCCAAGACCCGGCTGAAGGATCTGTCCACGACCATCGCTCAGATGGATGGAGACGGCCGTCTGGATCGCTTGGCGCGGGCGCTGTCGGATGCCTTCGTGGTGGGCAGCCAGAAGATCCTTGAGTACATCGGCAAGCTCGGGGATGTTGATTTCACAAGCCTGGTGAAGAAGGCGGAGAACGTCGCCAAGTCCATCGGTCCTGCTGTTGATACGGTGGCCACCACCGGAAAAGTGGTAGTCGGCACGCTGACGACGGTATGGAACGGGTTTTCCCTGTTGGTCAGCTCCACCGCTGCGGCGCTGACGAAGGCGCTGCAGGTCACTATCGGCAACCTTGCACTCGGTGCCGGGCAGATCGCCGGGTTCTTTGGCGGGTCCGAGATCCAGGGCAAGGCAGAGGGGCTTTACACATTCCTTGGCGACCTGAGCCAAGGCTATGTCGATCAGGCAAAAACGGACCTCGGGCAGATCCAGGAAGCCTGGGATTTTCTCAATGACAAGGTGGAGTCCTCGGCAAAGGAGCAGACCACGACCACCAGCACCGAGCTGACTGCGCAGCAGCAGCTGTGGCAGGCACATGCGGATCACCTAGTTGCCAATCAAGGGAAGATCGCCGGCGGCTTCAAGGATGTGGCGGGGGCTATCGCGGCCATCGGTGCGGCAAAGTCGGTGCAGGAGCTGGAAGCCTTGCGTGCCAAGCTGCTGGAGTCGAGCCAGGCGGGCACGCTCAGTCAGCAGGACTATGCGAATGCCACGGGCTTGCTGAATACCAAGCTGAAGGAGCTGAAGGGGGCGGCAGGGTCTGCCGCTCTCGGTGTCTCCGATCTCAGCACCGGGCTGGAATCGCTCAAGGATGTGCAGGACGCCATCAGCAACGCCAAGACCTCGGTGGACATTCAGAACATCCGTACCGCCCTGAGCAAGCTCTACAACGATGGAACGATCAAGGCGCGGGAGTTCAACCAGGAACAGACCAGGCTGGCGGAGAAGGTCAAGGAACTCCGGCAGGCCGGTGCCGACGGTGGCCAGGGGATGGAGGACCTGGCCGAGAGCACCGACAAGGCCACCAAGTCCCTTGAGGAGCAGCGTAAGGAAATCGGCGCCAATATGGAGGCCAGCCGTAAGGGCTCTAAGGATGCCAAGGCGGATATGGAGGCCTTCGCTGGCTTCTTCGGCAGTGTGATGACCCAGGCGCGGCAGCCCCTGGCACAGCTCAGCGCTGAGGCCTTGGCGGCGTTCGACGCCCTGCGCGGCATTTCCAGCACGGACATCGCTATCGACACGAGCAGCCTGGATGCGACCAGCGCATCCATTGGGCGCGTGATCAAACAGTTGGAGGGGGTAAAGGCGTCGCTGAACCAGGTGGGGCTCGACGGCCTCTCGAAGTGGGCGTTGCAGCAGCAGCGGGACAGCCTTGAAATTCAGGCCGGCTACCTTGGCCAGAAGGCCGCCCTGCAGCGCCTGCTTGATGGCGTCGACAGCGGCAAGATGAAGCTGAAGGACTTCCTCTCTTCGGCCAAGGCGGCCCGCCAGGGGATGAGCCTGCTCAACGATTCGGACATGCGCACGTTGGAGAGTGCCATCGCTTCGGCCGAGGAGAAGGTCAAGCAGTTGGGCGAAGGGTCAAAGACCACCCTGGCCAGCTTGCGCGAGGAGTTGGCGGGGCTGCGCGGCGAGCAGGAAGCGGTGGATCGGTCCCGGTTTGCCAGTCGTCGCTCGGAGCTGCAGCAGCAGTATGCCGAAGCCCAGGGTAGCGGCGACCTGAACGCGGTGAAGAACCTCGCCGATGCCCTGGCCACGCTGCGCCAGATCGAGGTAGAGACCAATGTGAAGCGGCAGCAGGAGGAGCAGCAGAAGCGCGTCGACGCGCAGACCGCTGCTCGGGATGCTGAGGCCAAGCCGGCGGGATCTGCTGCCAGCCCGGCGGCCGAGCCAATGAAGATCATTCGTCTGGAGACGCCTCGCGGGCCGGTCAACGTGGGTGTGGAAGACGATGGCACGGCGCTGCTGGGCACCCTTGAACAATTCGGATTCAGGACGACGACACGATGATGCTCGATTCCGTAGCGCTGGATGACCAGTTCGAGTGGGTGGACGAATTCGACTGGGACCCGGTCGCCCAGGTGCAGGAGCGCTCCGTCACCGGCGTGCTGCTGGTGCAGGAGGGCGTCAAGGTCCATGGCCGGCCAATCACCCTGCAGTCGAATGATGGGGTCTGGACGCCACTGTCTGTGGTCCGGCAGCTGGAGATCCTGCGGGATCAACCAGGCCGCGTGATGCCGCTGGTGCTGCCGGATGGCCGGGAATTCTCGGTGATCTTCGACCGTACCAACGGTGCGCCGCTGTCGGCCAAGCAGGTGTGGCGCAAAGTGAACCCTGGTCCTGATGATGACTACGACGTGAACCTGCGGCTGATCACGGTGGCGCCGCCACCGCCAGCCCCCTGACGGGAGAACCCCATGCAACTGATCGCCTACTGGGTTGGCGGCAACGTAGTCGCCGCCGGCTCGTCGGAGGGCGCCGTCGCGGTGATGGACCAGCACGAAGCGCCGGGCCGCTGGAGCATCGATAACGTCCAGCCTCTGACGCCGGAGGAGCTGGGGCTGCCCGTCGAGGAGGGCGGAGGGGAAACCTTCGCCGAGGCCCTGGCGCGCTGTCAGGCCGAATCGCCTGCCGGTCGCCCTGGCTCGCGGCTGGCTCAGGTCCGCGCTGGCGAGGGCCGCGCCCAGCTGATCCTCTGGGACTACCCCGGCGCCTGACGGCGCCACACCTTCACCACACCCCGCTTCGGCGGGGTTTTTCGTTTCTGGCTGGAGCATTCCATGACCATCAGCGTCAACGACATCAAGCTGCTCAAGAGCCAACGGCTCACAGACGAGACTGACGGCGGCGGTCGCGCCACCGGCCAGGCCGTGGTCGACAGCGAAGTGAACAACGTCTTCCCCGACATCTCGCGTCTGGACCGCACCATCGGTCGCATCAGCTTGCGCAAGGTCTTCGCGGGCGTGATGTCGACCAACTCCGACGCCTACCTGGGCGCTCACGCGATCCTGACCGAGGCGCCGCAGGACCCGAACGTCTCGGTACTGCTGTTCAACACCGGCAGCCAGACCGATGAGCGCGCCGACGCGCGCAACGCCATCGAGTCGTTCGTGGTGCCGGCGGTGGCTGCGCAGTTCGAGCTGCTGGGCAACCAGCTGCAGGGCCAGCGCGCTATCGCCTGCATCCAGCGCGAGGAACAGCGGCAGCCGGAGATCGGCCAGGTGTACCAGCTGGTCAACGGCTCGCTGTCGCAGTACCTGCGCATCACCAATGTGGAGGCGCGGCTGGAGCAGTTCACCTACGACTACGGCAACGGCAACTTCGTGACCTTCACTCGCCGCCGTCTCGACCTGTCGATCTCTTCGCCGCTTCTCAACACCTTCGCCGGCGGCCAGCCGACTCCGGCCGGCACTGCGATGCCCGCCGGCAGCACCGGGGTAAAGAGCGCAGTCCTTACGACCCAGGTCGCGGACGCGGCGCATTACTTCGGTATCAGCCCGCTATCCCAGGGGGTCACCATGGGCGCCCTGAGCCTGCGAGTGAAGTCGGTCTATTCGCACCTGGTGCCGAGCACCACGCGCGAGAATGCGCTGATCGATCAACTGGCCGGCTATCAGCGGCGCCTGGTGCTGGCGGCTGGCCCGACCCGTAGCGTGACCCTGACCTTCGCGGCGGTCACCGGCGGGCAGTCTCGGGCCTTCCTCGGTACCGGCTGTGCGCCGGGGTCGCTGAGCCTCACCGTCAACGGCGGGACGTTCACCGACGACAGCGTGGGGGGCCTGCGCTTTGTCAGCGGCAGCAACTGGATCACCAGTGGGGCAATCGACTACGAAACCGGCGAGGTCAATGTCAGCCGCACCGGCGCGGCCTACACCGGCGCCGCAACCAGTACCTACCAGCCGGGCGCGCCTGCCACCGGTGAGACGGTCACCGGGGAGATCCCGATTGACCTGTCCAACCGTGGCTACGTGTACACCCTGAGCCTGGCCGACGCACCGCCCATGCCGGGCACGCTGGAGGTCAGCTACCTGGCGTTGGGCAAGTGGCAAGTGCTGCGTGACTGGGGCAACGGCGACCTGGTGGGCGAGGGGACCGGCACCATCGCGTTTGCCACCGGCTCGGTGTCGATCACCCTGAACGCCCTGCCGGATGTGGGCAGCTCGGTGATCTGGGCCTACGTCGGGCAGAACGCCGCCGCGCTGACCCAGCGCACCGGGGCGAGTGTGCCGGCGAAGGCGAAGATCGCCCGAGAGCTGCCCCACCAGGGGCTGCTGCCGGGCAGCTACTCGGCCACCTTCAAGGTGGGCGGGGTAACCAAGACCATCACCGACAACGGCAACGGCACCCTGTCTGGCTCGGGCGGGAACGGGGTCATCAACTACGCGGCGGGCAAGGTCAGCTTGGAGCTGTCGGCCACGCCGGATGCGGGCTCGGGTATCACCCACACCTACCAGCAGGGCAGCTTCACCGACACCCCCTTGGCTGTGACCTCCGACAGCAGCGGCATGTGCAGCGGAACCATCCCAGGGGCGCCGCTGAAACCGGGCAGCGTCCAGATCAACTGGGTGACCCGCCAGCGCGCGCCGGTGCCGGCGCTGAGCAAAGGCGTCATCGACGGTGGCAACACGCTGCCGGTGTATGAGTCGGAGGTGCTGGTTGAGAACTCCGTCACCGACAACGGTTCGGGCGCCTGGATCGGCCGCATTGGCAACCTCAACTATCAGACGGGCGCCTTCAGTCTGCAGGTGGCGCGGACCTACACCTTCAAGGAATACACCTACGCCACGAAGAAGAGTGAAAGCCAGTTCAGGCCTGACGAACTGATCCTGGTGGCCACCAACACGAGCGTGATGGAGTCGTTCGGCGGCACGCTGGCGATTCGCGCCCAATCCAACGGGCTGACCTATGGCAGCCAGACCGACAGCCAGACGGTGGCGCCGGTGACGCTGGACCTGCTGCCGGGCATCGCGGAGCCAATCCTGCCGGGTTCGCTGGTATTCACCTGGGCGGGGGAGACCTATGTCGACCGTTCGGGCGTGCTGTACAAGAACATCAACAGCCAGACCAATGCCGGCATCGCCGTCGGCTCCGTCGACTACGCCGGCCGGACTGCCACGCTCAGCACCTATAACGCGGGTGCGGCGGCAGCGGTGACGCTGCTGGCCTGCCTCACTACCAACGCTGGCTTCAGCGTCAACGCCATGGTGTTCCGCACGCCGGGTGCGCCGTTGCGGCCAGGAAGCATGCAGGTGACTGCCGTGCGCGTTGACACCGCGCAGATCGTCGTCGCCACGGCGGATGCCAACGGGGTCTTCAACCATGCGGTGATCAAGGGCACGGTGGATGCTTCCACCGGCATCGCGCGCCTGCGCTTTACCAGTGACCAGGCCGACCAGACCGGGGCGAGCGACATTCCGGTCATCCCGCTGCTGCTGCGCTACAACGCGGTGGTGTTTTCCAGCTTGCCCCTGGATGCCAGCCTTATCGGGCTAGACCCGGTGCGGCTGCCGGCGGACGGCCGGGTGCCGATCTACCGCGAAGCCGACGTGCTGGTGATCCACCACACGGCGGAGACCACGGTGGCCAGCCCGCAGCCGGGCGGGGTGCTGCAGCTCGGCCGGATGCAGCAGGCGGAGATTGCGGTGGTCGACGTGAACGGGGTGTCGATGAAGGCCGCCGGCTATGTCGCTGACCGGGCGCAGGGGCGCGTGACCTGGGCCAATCCGCTAGTGCTGCAGGATGCGGCCGGCAATCCGCTGACCTTGCCGTTGGTGGTGCGGGATCGGGTTGAGCACATGACGCAGTGCACGGAAGTGCAGGTCAGCGGTGAGCTGGCGATCAGTTCGCCAATGCCGTGGGATCTCCCGGCCGACGAGACCATGGTCTCCAGTGCGGTGAGCTGGGGCGATTTGCAGTCGCGGTATCACCACTGGTTCACCCAGAAGACCTGGAACCAGGGCGTGCCGAACTGGACCAGTGCGCCCATCGGTGAGACGACCACGGCCAACTACAACCTGCTCAGCTACCCGCCGCTGATCACCAACATGGGCGCCATCGACGGCAAGTGGGCGTTGGTATTCACCAGCGCCTCGGCGTTCCAGGTGGTCGAGGAAAAGCTGGGGGTGATCTCCACCGGCAACACGGCTGCCGACTGCGCGCCAGTCAACCCGGAGACCGGCACGCCCTACTTCACCATCCGCAAGGAAGGGTGGGGCGTCGGCTGGGCTGCGGGTAACGCGGTGCGCTTCAACACCGACTCCGCGCTGGGTCCGCTCTGGATCACTCGCACGGTGCTCAGTGGCCAGGGCGCGGTCGCGGACGATCAGTTCCGCCTGCAGATTCGAGGAGATGCTGACTGATGGCCACGATGTACTTGAACACCGATACAGGCGCGCCGGGATTGACGCTTGGGAATGGCGCGTCATTCTCGTTCAACGCCTTCAAGCTGATCCTGAAGGCAGTCCTGGTCAGCGGTTACGGCAGCAAGCCTGCGGCGGGGTGGGTGCTGGTTGCGGAGGGAACCAACTACTTGGTGCTGCGCAATGGCCCCGGCAGTGGCTACATCTGTTTCACCTTGACCGGAACGTCATTCGCGGTGCGGGTAACGATGGCGGCCACCTTTGATGGGGTGGTCAGCGACATCATCACTGGCCAGGGCGTGAAAACCGGCACGGCAGCGAACAATGCCGTGCCGCACTACCTTGCTCTCACCAGCCTCGCTCTTAATGCCCAGTACTCTTGGGCCTTTGTCGCCGATGCGCGGTCGGTTCTTATGACCGTGTACTGCTGGGGTGGCAACTCCAACGCGCAGTACGCAAACCTAACTGGTCAGGCTGATCAAGGCCTTACCCTGGCGTTCGGTGAGGACAGTGGTGGCAACTTCATGGCGTTGGGGGGAGTGAACACGACGAACTTCTCCTCGGCCACCAACGATCTTGGCAGCGGTGGCTTGACGGCACTGCGTGATCCAGCCACAGGGCTCCTCGTGGATACGGGAAGCATTGCACCCGTTACGCCGTTGTCGCAGGGCCAGGATACGGGGCAGACGGTCTACCCACTGGAGCAGGTTGACCTTGTGCGCTTCCCCTGGATGGTTGCCACCAAGGCGGCCGGCTTCATCCGTGGCCTGGCCAGGCAGCCGGCTTCCGTTGGATATCTGAATTACGCGCTCCGATCAGTGGGGCGCGGTTCGGTGTACACGGATATCACGAACGCCAATGCTGCTACCCCGTTTGACTTGGGGCCGGGCTTGTCGGTCGTGCCGCTCAAGGTCCGCTGGACGGTGGGCGGCCTCTACATGACCCTTGATGCGAGGTTCTGGTGATGGCGCTGACGGTAACGCATCTCCCGCGTGACCTCGGTCGGCTGCTGCCGCCCTGGGTGTCGTTCCGCTTCCGGATCCTGCTCGACGGCGAGGTTACGTCGACCAGGAAGTGGGTGGCCTTCTATCGTAGTGCGAGCCAGCTCAATCAGGTGTGCCTCGCGGTTGAGGCCCTGGACGGCGAATTCACCCGCTATGAGCGCGTCCTGCAGCAGGTCCTGACCGACCAGGGCAGTTGGATGGTTTTGGGTTGCGACGAGACGCCGCCGAAGAAAGTGCGGGCAGCGTATCTGACCATCTCCGCCGATGGCACCTACACCTTCAACATTACCTCCGGGGACGGCGGCGCGACCGGTGATCCTGGCACGCTGGCGGCGCGGGTGCGTGTGGAGGGCGCCCCGGTGACCGGGGAAGTGCTGGTGGTGGAAAAGCCCAGTAGCGGCCAATGGCGAATCGCTGGTTACGGCGAGGCACTGGGTGGCGACGGGGTGATCAACGTCCGCGTCACGGACGGCGATTGTTACGCCGTCGGCCTGGATGCCTGGGGTTTGACCTTCGCGCCGAACCTGCCCGTCACCATTGGCCAGGTCATCCGCCCGACGCTGTTTGTTGGGTGGGTGTACCACATCACCGAATCCGGTGTGCTCCCTGCCAGCGAGCCGGTCTGGTGGGATGAGAGCGTCGAAGGCCCCCAGCAGCTTGGCACGGCCCGCGCCGTGGTCGCCCGTTATCACCAGCCTCTGGCACATGGTCCGCTCCGCATCGAGGGCATCTGAATGCTGACTCTGGAAACGTCGTCGCGCTGGCAACCGGCGCGGCGCTGGCTGGATGGCCGGCGTGCTGCTGCCTGGAGGTTGACGACTGACTGCGAACAGGAAGTGTCCGGCCTCTGGGGCGCGGGCGAGGCGGTTGACCCGGCGACGCGGGTAGGCTGGGAGACGGTGCCGCAGGTCGACCTTCAGCCAGCCTCGGCTTGGAGTGAAGGCGCGGCGCAGGACGCGGGCGCCGGCAGCGCATGGAGCCTGGTATCGGAGAAGGACGGCACGCTGCGGTTGGCGTGGGACCGGTCGATCCGCCAGCAGGACGTTCGCCTGCGGCTGATCTACAACCCCCTGCCGCCGCGCGTGGACCTCGGCAACGGGCAGGGCTGGTATCGCTGCGACGAGCTCGGCCCGCGCCTGGATGTGGAGGCCGAGCGGCTTGCCAGCCTGTACATCCCGCCGGCCGGCATCGTGTCGTTCAACTTCGCCGGGCGCTACGTGCCGCCCGGTGCCGGTGTGTTCTTCAACTTCCGCTACGTGCCGCCGTCGCGTGCGATCCAGCCGGTGGATAGCGGCGCCGCTGTCCGCTTCACCCCGGCGCGCATCTTGGAGCAGATGCGCACCATGCCATGGGGTTGGGGCACTCCGGCCGATCCGACGCCGACCGGCATCGTTTACCCCGACTACCCGGGCCCCGTGGTGGTGATCGATCCACCGGACGAGCCCGACATTCTGGAGACTTACATGATCGCCAACACGGTGACCTTGGTGGTGCTCCCCAGCGGAGTCCCGGTGGACGCCACCAACATCCGCGTGGGGCTGGATATCGACTCCTTCGCTTGGACGTTCAGCGCTGAGCTGTTCGGGCGCACCTCGCTCAACCAGGTGGTGCCCGATGCGTCCGGCCCGAAGACGGTCGAGCTGACCATCAACGGTTGGACGTGGCGCTTCCTGGTGGAGCGCTGGAGCGGCAGCGGCAAGCATCCGGCGGAGACCTTCTCCATCAGCGGGGCCAGCCGAACCCAGCTGCTGGCGGCGCCGTATGCGCCCAAGCGCAGCGCAGTGAACTCGGTGTCGATCAACGCCCGCCAGGTGGTCGACGATCTGCTGCAGAGCACCGGCTTCACCGCGTCCTGGGACATCGTGGGCCTGGGGCCGCCGGACTGGACCTTGCCGACGGGCTCCATGAGCTACCAGGACCAGACGCCCATGGAGGTGATCCACCGGCTGGCCGAGGTGGTGGGCGGGGTGGTGCGGCCCGACGCGGCTGGCGATGGACTGACAGTGTTGCCGCGCTACCGCGAGGCGGTGTGGAACTGGGGCGCGGCGGTGCCGGATCGCATCATCGCCGGGGAGGTGGTGGCCGAGTGGGGCAGTGAGTGGAGCCCGCAGCCCAACTGGAATTTCGTGTACGTCAGTGGCACCAACCACGGCGTCGGCGTCCAGGTACGGCGCGCCGGCACTGCGGGCGATGAGCCGGCTGCGGATGTGCTGGACGACTGGATGACCAGCCCCGATGCGGCCCGCGCTCGCGGGATCTGCGAGCTGTCCAAGGGCGGTGGCCAGAGCATCGAGACCCGCCGTATTCCGCTATTCCACGTTGGCGACAGCGCGCCCGGGTTGGTACTACCGGCGATGCTGGCCGAGGTCCGGGACGAAGCCACGCCGTGGCGCGGCCTCGTCCTGGGTGTGGAGATCGCCGCCAGTGGCGTCGGGGCCAGCACGGTTTGGCAGACTCTCAAGATCGAACGGCACTACGGGAGCAGCTGATGGCGACAGTCAATCCATGGCGGCGCTTCATCGGGCTGCTGCCCGGTGGGCACAAGACGGTCGCGGAGGTGCTCAACGTCGACACCATCGCCGGCACCAGCCGCGTGCAGTTGCGCACCGGTGCCGAGCTGGTGGTGGCTGGCACGTCGGTCTCTGCCGGAAACAACGCCTTTCTGGCCGACGGCCAGGTGATCGGGCAGGCGCCGAACCTTCCGCAGTACGACATCGAGGTCTGAGGCCATCGGTCCGGACTGTAACCAAGCCCGCCGCCCGGCGGGCTTTTCATTTGGGAGATACCTATGACCATGCTGACGGCTGCCGTCGCTGGCGGCCAGAACGTGCGCGCCTTTCTCGATATGCTCGCCTGGGCGGAGGGGACCAGTATCAGCCCGGCAACCAAGAATGACGGCTACGACGTGATCGTGACTGGCATCAACGGATTGCCGGAGATCTTCACCGACTACAGCGATCACCCGTTTGCCAAGGGCCGCCCGAGCAAGCAGATCAACCGCCGTGGCCTGAAGTCCAGTGCTTCCGGGCGTTACCAGTTCATGCTCAAGGACTGGGCGCATTACCGGGCGCAGCTTGACCTGCCTGACTTCGGGCCGGGCTCGCAGGACCGCTGGGCAATCCAGCTGATCCGCGAGTTCAGGGCGCTTGATGATGTGAAGTCGGGTCGGATCCGCCAGGCCATTGCGCGGGTCGCTCCCCTGTGGGCCAGTCTCCCTGGCTCGAACCAACAGGACCAGCGTATGCGCTCGCTGGATGACTGCGTGCGGGTCTACCGGCTGGCTGGTGGAGTGGTGTCGGGATGACCCGCGCTCGCCTGGTGGCGGCCCTGGTGCTGGCGGTGGCGGTCTTCGCCGCCGGCTTCGGCTCGGCCTGGACCTGGAGATCCGCGCAAGCCGACGCGGATCTGGCGAGCCTTGGGCTGGCTCACGAAAAGGAGCGGGGCGAGATCAGCCAGGCGGTCGCCGCCGAGCTGCAGCGCCGCGCCAAGGACCGTCAGGAGCTGCAGGCGCAGTACGACGGCATCGACCAACAGCGCTACGGAGAATTGCGACGTGCTCAGAAAGTCAACGATCAGCTTGCTTTGGACCTTGCTACTACTCGTCGGAGGATGTACGCCGCCACTATCGCCAGTAGTGGCACCTCCGGTAGCGTGCGAGCCGGCTCCGGCTGTGCCAGCTTGGATGATGCAAACGGTTGCGCCGAACTTCAGGCAGAGACTGCAGCAGATCTTGCCCGTCTCGCCGCAGACGCTGATGCCTGTGCAATAGCTCTCTCAGCCTTTCAGGCCCGCGAAATCGCTCGCTGAAAAGCCAACGGAATCACGCATTTTTTCGGTGATTCGTCATGACGACTCCGTCATGACGCTAGAAAGCCTTGACAGGATTTGGTATCCTGCATTTCGAGAAATATATTTCCGCACTTGGCTCACAGGAGCGCGGAAACGGATACATCCGTTTCCGCGCTCCTGTGAGCGAAGATGCGCTAGGTGCAGGCACATTGAAATTTTCAATGCTACAACGTCCGAGAGACGGTGTTTAATGACTGTGCAGTTTTTCTGTTTTTTGCCGATGTAGAGTGGTGAGGCAAACGGCTGAACCATGCTGTTCTGACGCAATCAAAGCAACACACACCGTTTTGTTTCACCCTGAAAGCTTCGCTTTAGGCGCCTGAATCGCTCGCGCAACGATTGTTTACGCTTGTGAATAAGGCGAATCGCCCCTATGGAAAGGGGAGTAGCTCATAGACTGAGCTGTGGAGGTAGATATGTCTCAAGCCCTGCGTAAAGACACCAAACTGGTCATCCCGCGTCGCAACAAAGACGAAGTCGTGCGTGCGCGTCCGGCTATGGGCGATCATCAGCAGCAGGTAGACAACGCCTTCGCCATCGCTTTTGAGCGGTATGAAAAAGCCTTCGAGGATCTCGCTAAGGTTTGATCATGTCGGAAGAGTGCGAAGGGATCCGCTACCTATCTGTTGACGACCTCGTAAAACTCAACGAAAGGCTCATCCGGGCGCAAACCCCGTGTGAGCCTATCGGCATTCTGAAGCCCCATGAATTGGCGACTGCTCAGCAGCGGCCTGCCAATTACCGCTACTATCAGAAAACAGACGATGTGATCACTCTTGCTGCTGTCTTCGCAGACGGACTGGCGGTGGCTCACTGTTTCCTGAATGCGAACAAGCGCACAGCAGCTGCCGCTGCGATTACGTTCTTGCTGCTGAACGGGATCGAGGTCACTGGTCCTGACCAAGATCTCGTTGATCTCATGGTCGATTTAGTAAACCGTGACTGCACTGTCGAAGACGTAGAGGACTGGCTCGCTTATTGGGCAAGGCCGTTCGATGCCTACGAGCTTGTCGATAGTGACGCTTTTGAGCGTATGGCTGCGCGGATGGGCATCTGACTCACTGGTTCGAAGCTGCAGAAATTCTGAAAGGTTTAAAGCCGCTTCACTAAATGCGCGCCTTGGTTCTTCACGTTGCCAACGTCGGTGCTGACCCGGAACCATTCGAACGCCTCCGGTGGCTCGCTCTGCTGGAGTAGCATCTGCTCGGCGCGTTCCTTCGGTGTGGCCGGGTCCAACCATTCGGCCGCTAGCTCCGGAGTCAGCACCACCGGGCGGCGGTCGTGTACATCCACAAGCCCTCCGCGTGCCTCGTCAGTAATGATCGCGCATCCGTCGTGCGGGTTCTGCTCCTGCTCTCCGATGGGGAATTGGCCGATGGCGGCGGCCAGGCACGGCAAGCCGTCACGTCTCCGGATGTAGAAGGGAAGCTTCTTCTTCGGGTCAGCCTCGGCCGGAATCCACTCGAACCATCCATTGATTGGCGCGATTGCCCTGTGTGGCCAGATCGCCCTCCAATAGGCGCTGTGCGCCACCTTCTCCACGCGTGCATTGGACGGCAGCTTATTGTCTGTCGCCCAATGCGGGCGCCATCCCCAGCGCACCAGGTCACCGACCAGGGTGTCGCCCTCCATGTGCAGCAACATCAGCGGCTTTGATGGTGGAATGTTGTAGCGCGCCTCGATCTGCTGCCGTGCCATAGAAGGCCCTGGCAGGCGCATGATCGCCACCAGGTCAGCCCAGCTATCGAACTGCGTCACTCTTCCGCACATCATCAGTCTCCTGAATATGGCCAGCGCCTATCCCCGGCGCCCTTCGGCACAAACTCCCTTAGTTGGAACAGCTCCTGCCCATCACAGATGATCTTCAATCCTTCGACTACGCCGGCGACCTCTCGGTCAAATTGATTCACCCAGGCATAGAGCTTTGGTGGCTTCTCATCCTCGATGTTTCCGAGCAGCTTCTGGTCCAGGCCTCGGTAATGCCCTTCCGGGCCAACCTCTCCGACTACTTCGCCTTTGGCCAGTACTTGGTAGTAGCAACCGCGACACCAGTGCGACTCCCGCCGGATGTTGTGTTCCACCGCCCAGGAGTATTGGGTTAAGGCTCTGGTGAGCATGTCCTTGCGCTCGGCCAGAGAGATCAATCCTAGCTGGTAGATCTCATTGGCTTGGGCCAGCAGGTAGTGATAGTGCTCGTCGGCGTAGTAGAGGAAAGCAGTCGGGTCGCTCAGCGCGGCCTCCCAATAGGCCTTTGCGCGCCGGCGTTCTTGGTCGTGTTGGGTGTGGTACATGATGTGCCTCCCTTGGTGGCTGGAAGGCAATAATACTGTTTATTTGTACAGTATATGCGCTGCATGACCAGCGGTAGGGAGTGTCTGCAGAACGGGCGTAGAATGCGCGCCTTCAAATTGCAGGAGGTCACCTGATGAGCCGTTGGAATCTGGCACAGCGTCCCACCGAGGAGCGGCAGGCGATGGAGGATGAGAAGGCCCGTCTGTTCGAGTTCTGGCAGCAGAACCTAGACCGCGCGAAGGCTGATGCCGCCAAGATCCTGGCCGAGCGGGATCGGCGCAAGTCGAAGTGGAAGGACTGGGCGCACGACCAGATTGTGGCGATGTCGCCGCCGGAGTATCAGGAGCTGGTTAGAAGGGAAGTTGAGCGCTGATCTTGGCGTGTTTGGCTGCGGAAACAGGAGCGAGGGTTAGAGCCCTTTACCTACTGTTTCCTTTGCTTCTTGGTCAGCTGCAGTGCAAATCACACCCGCGACGATTGACGCGACGTTCCCCGAGTCCAGCATAAAATCGCTATCGAATTGAAATTCGCCACGGGTATCTAGGCTGACCAGCTTGCCCATCTTCGCGGCGCAGTCTTCTGCCGCCACATACCATTGGTAGATTTCGATACGCGAACTTTTTGTGTCGACCATCCTGCCGTTGATCACGGCAATAGCCTTGCCAGAGCGGTTGGTGGTGATTCGAAAGGATCCAGGTTGCGCGTCAAACTTCGTAGCTCCGCGATCGGAGCTGGCGAGGTTAACCCACTCTTCTGCTGTGGCGCTGAAAGGCGTGGACAGCGATACGCATAGGAGGGGCCAGGCCAGATGACGCATTTCGTAACCTCCATGTTGTTACGCCAGAATCAGGCCGAAGCCGATGCCTTTGCCCATCTGAAGTTTGGTCGAGAGATGGGGTGACTGATGACAGTTGACCCTGCTAACTGTCACCAAAACTGTCACTAGAAAATCGGGTGGCTTGAGAGAACCACCGTGGAATCTGGAGCGGGCGAAGGGAATCGAACCCTCGTCATGAGCTTGGGAAGCTCAGGTAATGCCATTATACGACGCCCGCTTGGGGGTGCCTTTTTACCAGAAGGCGGGGGCTTAGTGAAGCCTTGGGTAGCGAGCTGTGCCGGGGACGCTGCTTTCGTGCAGTGCCGGGTGCAATGAAAAACCGGGGGCGGTGGGTGGTGTCCGGCCCCCGGTGTCGTGCGCTGGCTGCATCAGCCCACCATGGCGGCAATCGGTACGCCCTGGGAGGTGGGCAGGTAGGCCGGGGCGAGCATGGGCTTGCGCTGGGGTTGGAGGAAGGCGAGGAGATGGTCGCGGGTTTCCTGCCAGCCTTGCTTGTGTTCCACGTCGATGAAGTGACCGACGTTGCGGATGGTGCGGAATTCGCAATCGCGGATCAGTTGCTGGAACAGGCGCGCGTCGGCCGGGCTGGTGTAGATGTCCAGTTCGCCGTTGAGGAACAGCAGCGGGATGTCGATGGACGAGAAGTTCTCCATGTAGCTTTCCGCGCTGAGCTGGAGCACCTGGCAGATGTGGAAGTGCATCTGCTGGTATTCGTGCTCGTCGAGGCTGCTGACGTGGCGGAAGTTGTAGCGCTTGAACAGATGCGGCAGGTAGCGGCCGATGGTTTCGTTGACCAGGTTGCCGACGTTGGGGCGGTCGCACGCGGAGAGGTAGTCCAGACCGCGGTGCAGGTAGTCGAGCATCGACGCGTTGAGCAGCGGCGAGAACGAGTTGATGACCGCCTTCTTGATGCGAGCCGGGCGCTGGGCCAGGGCGAGCAGGGTGGCGACGCCGCCCCAGGAGAAGGACATCACGACGTCGGCCTGGTAGTGCTCGATCAACCCCAGCAGCAGGGCTGCCTCGTATTCCTTGGTGATCGGTTCGCGGCAGTCGTTGTGGGGCTTGGAGCGGCCCGAGTACGGCTGGTCGTAGCAGACCACGTTGAAGTGGGGCTGCAGGTATTTCACCGTTTGCGCGAAGGAGGCAGTGGTCGCCAGCGAGCCATTGACCAGGATGATGGTCTGGCGCGCTTCCCTGTTGGCGTGGAACTCCGTGTGTACCCGATGTTGCTGAATCTCGACGACGGCGGTTTCCGGCCTCATGTCGTTTTCCTCCAGACGCAGGTCATAGGAACGCACCCACGATCGGATGCGAAGAAAGTACCCAGGCAGAGGAAAGCGCCTTGACGTGACAGCTTCGTGTCAAACGGCGAAAGTTAATATTTTCTTAATTTTCAATCAGTTACAGCGCCAACAGACAGCGTTCCGACACCGTTTCCAGTGCGGAATGAGGGCTCTTGACCAGGCAGGGAAGGGGCGGCGTGGGGAACGGCTGCCGCTGATGAAGCGTTCTTGGACGTTGTGCGTGACTCATTGGTCACGCTTGAGCCAGAGTTAAGCAGGCGGGGTTGCGCGATGCAACAGCCGGTACGTGATTGTTCGCAATCGCCGGCCGGGAATCCGACGAAGTGACATTTATCTTTGTGACTCGCCGGCGCTTTGGAGAAGGCCGATTACACTCTTTGTGTTAATCACTTCTTCCCGCCCGCAGATGAGCGTCGTTGACGTGCTCCTCTCAAGGCCGATACCGCGGACGGAGCGGGTCAATGGCACTGCACCCCATGCTGCGCAATCTGCAGGTCTTGCCGGCTGCCTGGCTGTGTGCGGTAGCCATGGCCGCGGATCGCTTCGGTTGCGAGGTGCCGATCCGCGTCGCTTATACCCGCAACCTGGTGTTCTTCCACGATGACGGTGGAGGCATCGACGCTGACCTGATCGCCGAGCTGGCGCGGCGCAGTGGTTGTCGGTTCGAGGCTTCGGTGCGGCCGCGCGACGAGATCTGGCGGATGCTGGAGAGCGGCGACCTGGAGATGGGCACCAGCGGGGTTGCCACGCCGCAGCGGCGCGCCTTCACTTACCTGCTGCCGTACGTCTACCTGCGCAACAAGCTGATCGTGCCGGCGGAGCTGGGCAACCTGCAGTCGCTGGAGGACTTCCACGATATGCCCGGTGCGCGCATCGGTGTGATCGCCGGCTACCGCCATGGCCCCTATATCGACGCCATGCTGCGCATCCTGCGGGGCGAGGGGCGGGTGGTGGAGTTTCGTGATGATACGGCGCGCTTCACCGCCTTGCTCAACGGTGGTGTGGAAGGGGTGATCGGCCATGAGCTGAACCTGGAGGGCGCCCTCGTCAATCGCCCTGAGCGCGAACGGTTCCGGGTGGTGGATGTGATGAGTGGGCCGGCCACGCCGCACCACCTGATGCTCTCGCGCAAGCGCTTCACCCCGGCGCAGAGCGCCGAATGGATGCGGTTGATGGAGGCGCTGTGGCTGGATGGCAGCCTGGCCAGGATCATGCAACGCAACACGTCGCCGGCCATGGCGACCGAACTTCTCGATAGCGGATATCGCTACGGCTCAACGGACAGAGGCTGGTGATGATGAAGGCATTCAAACGGGGCGTTCCGCTGCAGCTGCTGGTGGCCGGGGCCATCATCGTCAGCATGCTGGCGCTGGCGGGCGCGTTGCTGATACAGGGCTACCGGGGCGTGGAAGGTGCGCTGGTGTCGGCGGCGGGCGAGTCGGCCAGCCAGCTGGGGGCGACCATCAACGAGCGCATCCGCCGGCTGATCGACCCGGCGGAGAGCGCGCTGCGGCTGATGACCCATGACCCCATTTCGCAGACCGACAACCTGCCGGCGCGCCTGGAGCGCCTGCCGATGCTGGTGGAGAACCTGCGCGCCAACCGCACACTGAGCGCGGTGTACATCGGCTACCCGAACGGCGAGTTCATGCTGATCCGCGCGCTGCGCGTGCCCGAGGTGCGCCGCATCCTGCAGGCGCCGGATGAGTCGAAGTACCTGGTGCAGAGCCTGACCCTGGATGACCAGGGCGCACTGCGCGGCGAATGGCGCTTCTACGACAAGGACCTGCAGCTGTTGCGGGTGCAGGAGCGGCCGGACTACCAGTTCGATCCCCGGCAGCGGCCGTGGTATCAGGAGTCGCTCAACACCAGCAAGACGGTACTGACCCAGCCCTATGTGTTCTTCACCACCCGCGAGATCGGCCTGACCCTGGCGCACCGCAGTGTCGACGGTGCAGCGGTGATCGGCATGGACGCCTCGGTCAACGACCTCGGCGGCGAGATGGGCGACCTGCGCCAGACGGCCCACACCGAGCTGGCGGTGGTGGATGGCAAGGGCACGGTGATCGCCTATCCGGACCTGTCCAGACTGTTGATCCATCAGGGCGAGGACTTGCGCCTGGCGACCCTGGACGAATTGGGCGTGCCCAGCCTGACCCAGCTGAATGCCGCGTCGATCCCGGCCAGTACGCCCCAGGCTTTCGAGGCGGGCGACGAGGCCTGGTACGGCATCTGGGTACCGCTGTCGAACTTCACCAGCAGCGAGGTGCGTGTGCTGATCGCCATTCCGTCCGTCGAACTGCTGGCCGGCGCTCGACAACTGATGTTCAACCAGGCCCTGTGGAGTGCTGCGCTGCTGTCGGTGCTGCTGCTGATCGGCTGGTATCTGGGGCGCCGCATCGCCCGTCCGCTGACGGCGTTGGCCGACCAGGTGGGGGCGTTGGCCGCCTTCGATTTCGCCCGTCCCATCGGGGTGAAGTCGAAGATTGCCGAGGTTCGCGACCTGAGTCGGGTGATGGGCAGCATGTCGCGCACCATCCACAACTTCCAGGCCATTACCCTGACCCTGAGTCGGGAGACCCACCTGGACAGCATGCTCGAAGGGGTACTCTCGCGCCTGGTGGAGGCCACCGGCGTCATGGGCGGTGCCGTGTACCTGCTGGAGGACGAAGACTGCCGCTTGCGCCTGGCCTGCGCGGTGAACGGTGAGCAGTACCCGCAGTCGATGCTCATCGAAGGTTTCACCGAGGCACAGCTGGCCGAGCGGGTGGGGCAGGCGCTGGCCAATCGCGGGCAGTACATGGAGGTGTCGCTGCGCAATCGCAGCGATGAACTGCTGGGTGTCCTCGTCCTGCAACTGGCCGGGGAGGGCGCTCGCAGCCGCCAGCCGCGCCCGCAATTCAAACGCTTCGTCGAGGAGCTCTCCGGCGCCGCGGCTGTGGCCATCGAGACCCGCCAGTTGATCGAGGCCCAGCAACGCTTGCTGGACGCGATCATCAAGCTGCTGGCCGACGCGATCGACGCCAAGAGCCCCTACACAGGCGGCCACTGCGAACGGGTGCCGCAATTGGCGGACCTGCTGCTGCAGAAGGTGATCGACGCCCGCGATGGCGAGTACGCCAGTTTCACCATGAGCGACGCGGAGCGCTACGAGTTTCAGATCGCCGCCTGGCTGCACGACTGCGGGAAGATCACCAGCCCGGAGTACGTGGTGGACAAGGCCACCAAGCTGGAGACGCTGTACAACCGCCTGCACGAGGTCCGCACGCGCTTCGAAGTGATCTGGCGCGATATCGAGCTGGACTACTGGCGCGGCCTGGCGGCGGGGGACGACATCGGCCCGCTGGCGGCACGGCGGGACGCGCTGCATGAGGCGCTGCGCGAGGATTACGCCTTCGTCGCCCAGGCCAATATCGGCGGCGAATTCATGAAGGACGAGGATATCGAGCGCCTGAAGCGCATCGGCGAACGCCGCTGGCTGCGTCATTTCGACGATCGCCTGGGCATCTCCCGCGATGAGCTGGAACGCTTGCACGGCCGCCCGGAGCCCACCTTGCCGGTGGAAGAGTTCCTGCTCGCCGACAAGCCCGAGCACCGCGAGCACTGGGGCGAGCGCAAGCCACCGGTGGACCGGGACGACCCGCGCAACGTCTGGGGCTTCGACATGCGCCTGCCGCCCTATGCGAGCAACCAAGGCGAGTTGTACAACCTGGGAATTCGGCGTGGCACGCTCAACGAGGAGGAGCGCTTTAAGATCAACGAGCACATCGTCCAGACCTTGATGATGCTCACCACCCTGCCGCTGCCGCGCCACCTGCGCCGGGTGCCGACCATCGCCGCCAACCACCACGAGAAGGTGGATGGCACCGGCTACCCGCGCAAGTTGTCGAGGGAGCAGATGAGCATTCCCGAGCGGGTGATGGCGATCGCCGACATCTTCGAAGCGCTGACCGCCGCCGACCGCCCGTACAAGGCGCCGAAGACGCTGTCGGAATCGCTGAAGATCCTGGCCTTCATGGCCCGCGACCAGCATATCGATGCGGAGCTGTTCCGGGTGTTCCTGATCCAGGGGGTGTACCTGGAGTACGGCGCACGCTTCCTGCGGCCGGAGCAGATGGATGAGGTGGATGTGCAGGCGATGCTGCAGGTGCTGGAGGGGGTGAAGGCGTAGGGCGTACAACCGTTCGCGGTTGTACGCCGATACACCGAGCGCATCGTTGGCTCCATGGCAGAGCCCGGAGAGGTATGGCGCGTGGCTCCGTGGTCGGATTCGGAGTGCCCTGAACCCAAGGTCAAACGGCGTATAACGCCGAACGTTATACGCCCTACGCTCCCGGGAGAGGGGACTGTTCGGTGCAGGATGAAACCGTAGTGTCAGCCGGCACGGACGGCTCCCTCTCCCTGAGGGAGAGGGCTGGGGTGAGGGGGAAGCGCAGGCAGGGATTAACCCGGTAGAAGACAGTTGCTCCTACGCAAGCGTCACCTTCCGCAGCGACGCCTTGCAGGAGTGAGCTTGCTCG
This sequence comes from Pseudomonas macauensis, assembly GCF_047902425.1. Taxonomy (NCBI): domain Bacteria; kingdom Pseudomonadati; phylum Pseudomonadota; class Gammaproteobacteria; order Pseudomonadales; family Pseudomonadaceae; genus Pseudomonas; species Pseudomonas macauensis. Next base: position 1,317,353 of record NZ_CP138377.1, read on the forward strand.
CGAACCGCCACTCAGCGCTTGGCGAGGTTCTGCGCGTAGCGGTTGATCTGCGGGTTCTTAGCCACGGTGCAGCTTTGCCCGGCGAGGAACTGTGAGGTCTTCAGCCATTGCTGCTGCGGGTAGTAGGCGAACACGTAGCTGCCGTTCTTCACCGTATCGATCAGCTTCTGCGCGACCTGCGGGCGTACCGCCGGGCAGCCCAGGCTGCGGCCCAGGCGACCGAGGCCGGGGACGACCTTCGGGTCGGCGTAGGCGGCGGCGTGCATGACGATGGCGCGTTCTTCGCTGTTGTCATTGAAGCCCGGCTCCAGGCCCAGCAGGCGCAGGGAGCGGCCGTGCTTGCCGGTGTAGGTCTGGCCGGTCTGGTAGAGGCCGATGGAGGACTGGTTGCTCTCCGGAAGGTTGGAGAAGGAGGTGGCCATGTCGTCACCACTCTTCTTGCCGTGGGCGACCCACTCCTCGAACAGCAGCTTGCGTTGCTTGAGGTCGAATACCCACAGGCGCTTGTCGCGGGATGGCTTGGAGTAGTCGATGACGGTCAGCAGCTGGTTGTCGCCGCCCAGCTGGGTGCTGGCGCACTGCAGGGCGTTGAGCGCCAGGCGCAGCGTTTCGGTGTTGGTGGCGGGCGCGAGGCGGTGGAGTTCCTCGGCCGTCGGCAGGCGGGCGGCGGACGCACTCTGCCAGCTACCGAACGCGAAGAGCGCGGCACTGGCGACAGTGATCCGGAAGATCCCCCGTAACTTCGAAAAAGTCAGCATGAATACGACATTCCCGTTGAATCGATATGGTTTTTTCTGGGAAACGCCGCATTGTGCGTGATTTTTGACCAGTGGTGTGGTTGTTTTTTAACCATTTACTAGCCCGCCTGTCGGTAAATGCGCGTGCTTGACGCTGTCGAACCCCGTCTGCTGCAGGAATGCCGGGCTGCGAAGTCGGCCTGTGGGCATTTCGGGAGCGGGTGCTGTTTCGAATTTCTTCGGCCACGGCGGCGGGCGCATGAGTGCCGTTGATCCGGACATTGGGGCATGGCCAGCATCAAGGCTGGCCTCCTGCTATCAAGCATAGCGGACGCGCGCCGCCACGGAGCTGTGGACGCTGAAGGCGATGCAAGGGAAATCCGGAGCGGTGCGCGGTGAAGGCTGCGCCGCTCCATGGCTTCAGTTGACCGGCTGGTTCTTGACCGGCTTCTGTTCCGCCGGCCGGTCGTTGGTGGTGATGACGGTGAAGTCCGGGTTGCTGCGCATGCTGCGGGTGGACGGCAGGTCGGTGATGATCAGGGTGCTGCCGACATCCATGCTCGCCATCAGGTTGCGCAGGAACTCGCGGTCCATACTGAACCTGCCCAGTTGCTCGGCGGGCGTCAGGCCTTTCTGCGGGTCGCTGACCTGCACGGTGGTCCAGCGCAGGCTGGGGTTCAGGCTGTCGATGTCGCTCTGGGTGGGCTTGGTCATCAGCGAGAAGGCGGCGACGCCGGTCTTTTCCTCCGGATGCTCGAAGGCCACCGGCGCGGTGCCGATCTGCAGGCCGCCACGGTAGACGTAGGCGCGTCGGTCGGCGCGGCTGATCAGTACGGAGAGCGGGCCTTTCTCCGCCCCCGGATCGCTCCAGAACGGTATCACCATGCCGCTGTCGTCATGCGGGCCGGCGGGGCGCCCGTCGCTGACGATGGGGGCGAGCAGGCCGGGATGGTAGACCTCCACCGGCGAGCTCTTGGCGTCGGAGATGATCACAGTGGTGGTGCTGAAACCGGTGACCTCGTAGAGCTTCTTGGCGAAGGCCATGGGCAGGCGAATGCAGCCGTGGGAGGCCGGGTAGCCGGGCAGGTTGCCGGCGTGCAGGGCGATGCCGTCCCAGGTCAGGCGCTGCATGTAGGGCATGGGCGCGCTGTTGTAGAGGTCGGAATGGTATTCGACCTTCTTCTGCAGGATGGTGAACACGCCGGTGGGGGTTTCCTTGCCTTTCTTGCCGGTGCTGACGGTGGCCACGCCGATGGCGATGCCGTTGCGGTACACGTAGGCGCGCTGTTCGGTGAGGCTGACCACCAGCGTGACCGGTCCGGCCGGGGAGATTTCCGGGTACCAGAGGAACTGCCCGGGCTTGAGCGTCTTCAGCGCCGCCTGCAGGTCGGACAGTGGCGAGGGCTTGCTCGGGGTTGCAACGGCGAAGCTGGCGCTCAGGGCGAGCAGCAGAGCGACCGACAGTTTCTTCATCACCTTTCCTTGGGACGCGGATTTTGCTGGAGCTTAGCCAAGCCGTGGCGGCGGCTGCAAACCGCCGGGCTGAACGGTCTGCGGGGCGATTGGCCGGGATTGCTGCTCAGGTGATCGTGGGGCGTACAAGCGTTTGCGGTGGTACGCCGATACTCCATACGTACCGTCCCGGGTCGGGTCAGGTGCGGAGCGAGTGTTGGTAGGAGTGAGCTTGCTCGCGAACAGGGTCAGCTCGCCGCTCAAATGTCAGCAGGTTCGCGAGCAAGCCCGCTCCTACGAGGTACATCTGCGCTTGGGTCGGCCCTCACCCTAACCCTCTCCCACGGGGAGAGGGGACCGTTCGGTGCAGGATGAAACCTTCGCGTCAGCCGGGGCGGACTGCCCCCTCTCCCTGAGGGAGAGGGCTGGGATGAGGGGAATGCGCAGGCACGGACTCCCCGGAGGGAGACAGTTGCTCCTAGAGGTGGCCGTTGGCGTGGGATCACCCCAGCTCGGCAATCTCCTGCGCCGTCAGCGCGCGGTACTGACCGGGCTGCAGTGCCGGATCGAGTCTGAGGCTGCCCATGCTCTCGCGGTGCAGGCGGGTCACCTTGTTCTGGAAGTGGCCGAACATGCGCTTGACCTGGTGGTAGCGGCCTTCGTGCAAGGTCAGGCGTGCCGCGCGCGGGGCGAGGATTTCCAGTTGGGCGGGCAGGGTGGTGAGGTCTTCGAAGGCGAAGTACAGCCCTTGCTCGAAGGTCTGAGCGTAGTGCGCTTCGATGGGGTCTTCAGTCTCGACGTAATAGACCTTGGGCAGCTTGCGTCCCGGCAGGGTCATGCGCCGGGACCACTGGCCGTCGTTGGTGATCAGCAGCAGGCCGGTGGTGTTGTAGTCCAGGCGGCCGCCGATGTGCAGTTCGTGCTTGTCCGGCTCGTCCAGCAGGTCGAGCACGGTGCGGTGCTCGGCGTCGCGGGTGGCGCTGACGCAGCCGGCGGGCTTGTGCAGCATGAAGTAGCGAGCGGGCTTGCCGGCTTGCAGCAGCTCCTCGTCCAGCTCCACCCGGCTGAACTCGCGGACTTCATGTTGGCCGTCGCGCACCACCTGACCATCGACGCGCAAGCGGCCTTCGGCGAGTAGTTGGCGGGCCTGCTGGCGGTTGAAGCGGGGCAGGTTGGCGATGAAACGGTCCAGGCGCATCAGCGGTTCTCGTCGGCGTCCTGGCCCTGCGGGGCGAGCCCGACGGCGCAGCGCGGGCAGAGGCAGGCGCGGTCGACCAGTTCGGGCGGGATGCGCTCCAGGGCGTTGCGCTCGATGCGCTCGCTGAAACACCAGCACGCCTGGCCTTCCAGCGCCGGGTCGGCCTGGGTGCAGCGGTTGGACTGGCCGCAGAGCGGGCAGCGGCTGGGATCGGGAGTGACGTCGTTCATGACCGGGTGGTGCGAGGCAAGACGGTGCGATGCGGGCGCACAGGGTGCAGCGCCCGTGCGCCTTGCGCAAGCGGATTCGGATCGGCGCGGCGGGCGCCGGTCAGGAGCCGCTCGGCGCGACCTCGATGCGTTCGATCCAGGGCTCCAGGCGCTGGCCGAAGGCGATCTGCGCGTTGAAGCGCTGCATCCGCTCGCGCTCTTCGTCCGCCTGCCAGCTCTCCTCTTCCAGCACCTGCCGCCAGCGATGCGGCACGTTGATGCTGTCCACGCCCAGGGCGCTGGCGGTGCCGCCGAGGGTCCAGATGTGCTCGTGGAACAGCGAGATCGGCCGCACCCGCCCATGCACGATCAGGTAGCGCTGGCGGTCCGGGTAGCGCTGGCGCAGGGCCTGCAGGTCGAGCCCGACGTCTTTCAGCAGCAGGCGGGTGGCGAACTTCTCCTCGCTCCTGAGGGCGTTCTGGCTGTCCTTGAGTTCATAGGCCCGCTTCGGGTTGCCCGGCGCCGCGGCAGCGGCCTGTTGCGCGGCATCCAGGCGTTTGCGCGCCAGTTGCAGTTCGCGCTGGTACAGCGGGCCGTCCAGTTCCAGCACCAGCAGGGCGGCGCGCGATTGCTGGCGGTCGAACTGGCGGGCGCTGTCGTCGTCCACCTGTGCGGGCATGCGGAAGCCGAGTCCGGCCATCTGTTTGGCCGTGATGCGTGGCTCCCAGGCGCGGCTGTGCGGGCCGGCGCTTTCGACTTCACTGGGGAAGCGCCAGTTCAGGCGCAGGCTCAGGCCACTGTTTTCGTTATGCCAGGTGCTGTTGTGCGCCAGTTCGCGCTGGCTCAGGTGCGACTGGCTGTCCGGCGTGCCGGTGCGGTTCCAGGCCACGCCGCCCAGGGCCACGGCGTTGACCAGCAGGATCAGCGAGACGCCGCCGAGCAGCGCATGGGTGCGGGTCCAGTTCATGGCTGATTCCCTCCCAGCAGCCCGTGGACATTACGCAGGCGGCGCAGCACGAGCAGGATCAGCACCGCACACAGGCCGAGCACGAGGAAGAACAGGTACTTGGGTATCACCGCCCACCACCAGTCGAAGAACTTGGTGTAGAGGAACACCACGAAGAAGGTCAGCCCGGTGTTCACCACCTCCGGCCATTCGCGACGCGCGCCGAGCCAGATGACCAGCGCCGAGGCGACGAAGCCGAGCACCTGGTAGAGGTTTTCCACCGTGCTGAAGCCCAGCGGCAGGTAGCTGCCGCCCCCCCAGTTGGCCAGCACCAGCATCGGCAGGAACAGCCCGAGCAGGCCGAACACCCGGTAGATCGCGGCGAAGCCATCGAAGCGCCCCTGGCCGATCAGCGAGGGCACGAGGAAGATCAGCAGGGCGGCGGGGAAGAAGTTTTCCGGGCGCTCGCCCACGTCCAGCCAGTAAACGCCGCTCCAGGTGCCGACCCGTGCGGCGACATAGCCCATCACGCAGATCAGCGCGGCGGCCAGCAACAGGCGGGCGTTGCAGGTGTAGGCCAGCAGCAGGGCGTAGGCGGCCCAGGGCAGCAGGGCCTTGTCCGAGGGGGTGATGTTGAAGATCTGCCCGATCATCACCACGTTCAGCACCAGGCAGGCGAAGGCCAGCATGGCGGCGAGCCTGGCGAAGTAGCCGGAGGCGTCGCGGCGCTGCAACGCCAGGGTCAGCAGCAGGCTGCCCAGGGCGGCGGCGATGAGAGTGACTACCTGGGCGGTTTCCGCGAACAGCCCCCAGAACTGGTAGAACAGGAAGAACAGGCTGGCCGCCAGAGCCAGCGCGCCGAGGAAGGAAGCCACACGCATGCCCAGGGACAGCCGGTGGTCCTGGCTGTCGCGGTCGATGTCGAAGCGCGCGCGGTAGTCGGCGAGCAGGCGTTGCTGGTGATCGTGCAGGCGTTCGCGTTGCGTGGCGTCGAGGATGAGCGCGCGCTCATCCTCCAGGCGCCGCAGTTCCCGGTCGAAGGCCAGGATGTCATCGACGCGGCGCTGCGCCTGCTGGTGGCTGAGTTCGGGCATGGCCGATCCTTGCGACGGGTGATGCTTGGACTCTAGCTCTTGCCGGGGAGGGCTTCCATGGGGTAGTCGGCCGGGGGCCGTGCAACGGGTTCGCGAGCAAGCTCGCTCCTACGAAGAGCTCACCGGCGCATGCCTGCAGGAGCGAGGGGGGCGCCCAGTTCTTGCTCGCGAACGAAGCGTGGGACCAACGAGATGCGCGGCCAGTCGAAAGACAGGAGCGTCCGGGGCGATGCGGCCGGCAGACTGCACCGACCTTCTTACAAGGAAACAACGTCATGTCCGAATTGCTGAGCTTCGCCAAGGGTGCGCTGGCCATGTTCTGGCTCGCCGCCGTCCTCAACCTGGTCTACCCGTTCGGCGAGTTGCATCGCCCGCTGCTCTGGGTGTCCGGCGTGATGCTGCTGGTGCATGTCGGGGAGGTGCTGCTGCTGGCGCGGCGCCGTTCGCTGGGGGAACAACTGCAGGTCCTGCTGTTTGGCGTGCTGCACCTGCAGAGTCGCCGTCAGCGCCGTCTGGAAACTGTAAACGGCTGATTTACCAAAGCTTTACTTTGCGCAATCGCACCGGCGCCTGGCCGAAATGTCTGATCCTGTGAGACCGGAAGAATCTTTGCCCCGCATTCCCGCGGGGCTGCCGGCTCGATTCAGGAGGCGCCATGCGTCGCATCTTCGCTGCTGTACTGCTCATCCTTCCGTTGACCGGTTGCGTGATTCACGAATACGACCACGATCGCGGCTGGCATGACCGCGACTGGAATGACCGCCCGCACCGCGATTACCGCCGGGACTACCACGACCGCGATCACGATCGCTACGAGGGCTGGAGTCGCTGAGCCGTGACCGTCAGGACGCGTCGCGAAACGCCGCGTCCTCCTCCAGCAACAACGCGACGAACTGGCTGGCCGCAGGCGACAGGCTGCGGCTGGCGTGACGCACCAGGGCGTAGGCAGAGCCGCGCGCTGAAGCGTCGTCGCGGTTGGGCCAGGGCAGCACAGCCAGGCGCCCGGCCTGAACGTCTTCGGCCACCACGTCCCAGGTGGCGAGGCAGAGTACGTCGCTGCCTTTCACCAATTCCTTGAGCATCAGCACGTCATCGCATTGCACGCTCAGCGGCTGCTCGCGCCCGAGGTTCCGGGCCAGGCGCTCCTGGGCGTCGCGCGGCAGGCGCGGGCCGGCCAGAGGGTAGTCGAGCAGGCGCTCCACGGACGGCTTCGTGTCGATCAAGGGATGCCCTGGGCGGCAGAACAGCACGCTGTGGTGTACCCGCAGCGGCAGGATGTCGAGGCGGCTGTCGCCTTCCAGCTCGCGGTAGTCGGCGATGAAGAGTTCGATTTCGTCGTCCAGCAGGCGTTGGTGCAACTTGCTCCAGTTCTCGATGGAGAGCAGCACCGACACCTTCGGGTGTGCGCTGCTGTAACGCGCGAGCACCTGCGGCATCAGCCGTGCGGCGGGGAAGGGGCCGGCGCCCAGGCGCAGTTCGCCGGTCTCCAGGTCGGCCAGTTGCAGCACGGCATTCCTCAGCGCGCGGTCGCCGGCCAGCAGGCGACGGGCGTGCTCCAGCACCAGCCGACCGTGGGCGGTGAGGGTCACGCCGCGCGGATTGCGATCCACCAGTTGGCAGTTCAACTGGCCTTCCAATGCCTGGATGCTCCGCGACAGGGCGGGTTGGCTCAGGCTCACCGCGTCGGCGGCGCGGGCGAAGTGGCCGTGTTCGGCGAGGGCGACGAAATGGCGTAGCTGGCGGAGATCGCTCATGCGCTTCCTGCATTGATTGTGAAATTGGAATGCATTGGAATTATTAGCGCGACGGCCGGCATAGTGCGAGCACAACAACAAATTCCGGAGTTCTCCGATGTCCCGCCTTTCCGCCGCCGTTCTGCTGGCCAGTTTCTGCCCCGGCCTGCTCGCCGCCGCCGAGCAGCCCAAGCCGCCCACCGAGTTCACCATCGCCGCCCAGCAGAAGGTGCGCGAGTCGCTGCCGTTCTCCGACCGCGCCGACTTCGACCGGGTGGAGAAGGGGCTGATCAAGCGCCCGGAGAACCTGGTGATCAAGAACGAGGACGGCAGCACCGCCTGGCAACTGGGCAGCTACGACTTCCTCAATGCCGGCAAGGACATCGACAGCATCAACCCGAGCCTGCAACGCCAGGCCCTGCTGAACCTGAAGTACGGCCTGTACAAGGTCGCCGACGGCATCTACCAGGTGCGCGGCTTCGACCTCGCCAACATCACCTTTGTCGAGGGCAAGAGCGGCTGGATCGTCATCGACACCCTGACCACCCCGGCCACCGCCAAGGCGGCCTATGCGCTGGTCAGCCAGGAGCTGGGGCAGAAGCCGATCCGCGCGGTCATCTATACCCACGCCCACGTCGACCATTTCGGCGGGGTGAAGGGGCTGGTGACTCCGGAGCAGGTCGACAAGGGCGAGGTGCAGATCATCGCGCCCAAGGGCTTCATGGAAGCGGCGATCAAGGAGAACGTGCTGGCCGGCAACGCCATGATCCGCCGCGCCACCTTCCAGTACGGCACCCTGCTGCCCAAGGGCGCGCAGGGCCAGGTCGACATGGCCATCGGCAAGGGCGTGGCGCGCGGGCCGTTGAGCATCCTGGCGCCGACCAAAGTCATCGAGGGCGACTTGCAGGAGCTGGAGATCGACGGCGTGCCGGTCACCTTCCAGAACACGCCGGGCACCGAGTCGCCGGCCGAAATGAACGTCTGGCTGCCGCAGCAGAAGGCGTTGCTGATGTCCGAGAACGTCACCGGCACGCTGCATAATCTCTACACCCTGCGCGGCGCCGAGACCCGCGACGCGCTGGGCTGGAGCAAGTACATCAACGAGGCGCTGCACCGCTACGGCGACAAGGCCGAGGTACTGCTCGCCTCGCACAACTGGCCGCGCTGGGGACACGACGACATCGTCCGTACCCTGGAAAAACAGCGTGACCTGTATGGCTTCCTGAACGACCAGACCCTGTACCTGGCCAACCAGGGCGTGACCATCAACCAGATCCACGAGCGCTTCCGGGTGCCGCCGGAGCTGGCCAACGAGTGGTACAACCGGGGCTACCACGGCAGCGTCAGCCACAACGTGCGGGCGGTGGTGAATAAGTACCTGGGCTACTACGACGGCAACCCGGCGACCCTCAACCCGATGGCGCCGGAGGACTCGGCGAAGAAGTACGTGGAGTTCATGGGCGGCGCCGATCACCTGCTGCAACTGGCGAAGCAGTCCTACGACAAGGGCGAGTACCGCTGGGTGGTCGAGGTGGTCAACAAGCTGGTCTTCGCCGATCCGTCCAACCAGGCCGCCCGCGACCTGCAGGCCGACGCCCTGGAACAGCTCGGCTACCAGTCGGAGAACGCCGGCTGGCGCAACAGCTACCTGGTGGCTGCGCAGGAGCTGCGCAACGGCGTACCGCGTGACCAGCCGTCGCTGCGGGTCACCAGTTCCGACGCCCTGGCGGCGATGGATACCGGCCTGTTGTTCGATTACCTCGGCGTGCGCCTGAACGCGCAGAAGGCCGAGGGTGAGGACCTGAGCATCAACCTGGTGCTGCCGGACGTGAAGGAACAGTACCTGCTGGAGCTGAAGAACTCGCACCTGAACAACATCAAGGGCGTGCAGAACGAGAATGCCGGGCAGACCGTCACCATCGATCGCGCCGACCTCAACCGCCTGCTGCTCAAGGAAGTCTCGCCGGTGCGCCTGGTGTTCGAGGGCAAGCTCAAGAGCTCGGGCAATCCGCTGCTGCTGGCCAAGCTGTTCGGCATGCTCGACGACTTCGACTTCTGGTTCGACATCGTCACCCCGCCGCAGAAGAGCTGATCTCACCTCCCTCCCGCCGACCGACAATGGCACAGTGCTTGATTGCATTGTGCCATTGTTTTTTTCGCGACCAGCTTGCACCATGCCGCTCCGGCGTACGCCCAGCCAGGCGTGCGTCTTCGCAGTCGAGAAGTCGCGATCGTGTCCAGCCGTTCCATCCGTACGTTGCGCCGTCATCGGCCCGCTGCCCTGCTCCTGGCGCTGGCGGTGTCGCTCGCCGTGCTGGCCGGCGCACAACCGGCCGCCTGGGACTTCCGCCTGATCGCGCAGCGCGCCGAATCGCTCTACGGTCCGCTGGGTGAAGGAAGTACGCGTATCGACGCCTGGCGCCGCCTGCTCGAGGAGTCCGCCGGCCTGCCCGAGGGCGAGCAGTTGCAGGCGGTCAACCGCTTCTTTAACGCGCAACTGCGCTTCACCGACGACATCAGCCTGTGGGGCGACGTGGACTACTGGGCGACGCCGGTGGAGGCGCTGCTCAAGGGCGCTGGCGATTGCGAGGACTTCGCCATCGCCAAGTACATCAGCCTGCGTCATCTCGGCGTGCCGGCCCAGAAGCTGCGTATCACCTACGTCAAGGCGCTGCGCCTGAACCAGGCGCACATGGTTCTGACGTACTACCCCCGCCCCGATGCGGTGCCGCTGGTGCTGGACAACCTGATCGGCAGCCTGTTGCCGGCCAGCCAGCGCACCGACCTGCAACCGGTGTACGCCTTCAACGGCGAAGGGCTGTGGCTGGCCAACGCCAGTGGCGGCAAGCAGGTCGGCGACAGCAAGCGGCTGTCTCGCTGGCAGGACCTGCTGAAGAAAATGAAAGCCGAAGGCTTTCCCCTGAACGAATGAGAGCGTGGAGACACGATGTCCCTGTTCAAACAATTGCTCATCGCCATCTGCCTGTTCCTGGTGGTCGCCTTCAGCGGCAGCTTCATGGTCAGCCTGGAAAGCTCCCGCGAGCAGTACGTCAACCAGCTGCGCTCCCACGCCCAGGACGCCGCGACGGCGCTGGGGCTGTCGCTCACGCCGAACATCGACGATCCGGCGATGGTCGAGCTGATGGTCAGCTCGATCTTCGACAGCGGCTACTTCGAGAGCATCCGCGTGGTCGACCTGGCCAGCGGCAAGGTGATCGTCGAGCGTACCGGCGTGCCGGACGCGGTGGCGGCCAGGGTGCCGCAATGGTTCGTCGCGCTGATCGACCTGCATTCGGCCGGCGGTGACGCCATCGTCAGCCGCGGCTGGACCCAGGCTGCGCGGGTCGAGGTGCTCAGCCACCCGATGTTCGCCATCGCCAAGCTCTGGCAAAGCGCGCTGGGCAGCCTGCTGTGGCTGGCCCTGTGTGGGGTGGCCAGCGGCGTGCTCGGGGCGGTCCTGCTGCGTCGCCAACTGAGGCCGCTGGATTACATGGTGGAGCAGTCCCACGCCATTGCCCGCCGCGAATTCCTCAGCGTGCCCGAGCTGCCGCGCACGCCGGAACTGCGCCGCGTGGTGCAGGCGATGAACCAGATGGTTGAGAAGCTCAAGGCGCTGTTCCAGGAGCAGGCCGAACGCAGCGAGCGGCTGCGCGACGAGGCCTATCTGGACAGCCTGACCGGCCTGGGCAACCGGCGCTTCTTCGATATGCAGTTGCACGCCCGGTTGAGCGCCGAGGACCAGGTCGGCAGCGGGCTGTTGCTGGTCCTGCGGGTGCGTGACCTGGCCGGCCTGAACCAGCGCCTGGGCGGCCAGCGTGTCGACCAGTTGCTCAAGGCGGTCGCCGATCAACTGCGCCTGGCCGGGCAGGGTCTTGGCGCCGGCCTGACCCTGGCGCGCAGCCGGGGCGGCGAGTTCGTGATGCTGGCGCCGGGGCTGATGCCCGAGGAGGCGCCGGCCCTGGCGATGCGCCTGGAGACCATGCTGGCGACCCTGGCCAGCACCGGGGCAAGCGATGTGAGCCCGGTGGCGAGCATGGGGCTGGTGCCTTTCGTTTCCGGTGAGTCGGCGCAGGCGCTGCTGGTGCTGGCCGATGAGGCGCTGGCCCTGGCCGAGCGTGAGGGGGAGCGCTGCTGGGCGTTCCTGCAGAGTGGGGCCAGCCCGGTCGCCGAAGAGCGCCATGCCTGGCACCAGTTGCTGGAGCAGGCCCTGGCACACAGGCGCTTCCAGTTGTATTTCCAGCCAGTGGTGGCGTGCAACGAGCCCACCCGGATACTGCACTACAAGGTGCTCTCGCGCCTGCCGGACGGGCAGGGCGGCCACATCGCCGCCGGACGCTTCCTGCCCTGGTTGGATCGCTTCGGCTGGACCGCGCGGCTCGACCTGCTGATGCTGGAAAGCGTACTCGCCGACCTGGCCCGCCACGACCGGCCACTGGCGCTGAACCTGTCGGCGGCGCTGCTGCGCGATGAGTGGGCCACCGGGCGGGTGTTTGACCTGTTGCGTCAGCATCCGCAGTTCGCCGGACGCCTGACCCTGGAGCTGGAGGAAGACCAGTTGCCGGCCCAGGCCGTGCTGGAAACCCTGACCCGCCGCCTGCATGAGCTGGGTTACAGCCTGAGCCTGCAGCATTTCGGTGGACGCTTCAGCATGATCGGCAACCTGGCTCGCCTGGGCCTGGCCTACCTGAAGGTGGACGGCAGCCACATCCGCGCCATCGACCAGGAGAACGACAAGCGCCTGTTCATCGAAGCCATGCAGCGCGCCGCACACAGCATCGACCTGCCGCTGATCGCCGAGCGGGTGGAGACGGCTGGGGAATTCCGCGTGTTGCGCGAGATGGGGATTCAGGGGGCGCAGGGACAATTGTTTGGCGGGCCTGCGCCGTGGTGAAGGTGTGCTGAATCCATGATCCGGACGTAGGGCGTACAACCGTTCGCGGTGGTACGCCGTTACACCGAAGGTATCGTCGGTTGCATGGTCAGGTTCGGAGTGCCCCGAGCGGCTCCGTGGTCGGGCCAGAAGTGCTCTGAGACTATGGTTAAACGGCGTATAACGTCGAGCGTTATACGCCCTACGCTCCTCGCCCACAGGCTTTGCAGGGCGCCTTTCCCTGCAAATGAAAACTGGGCCTCAGATCAGCCCCGTTTCCTCATCGTCATTGATCAACCGGGTCAGCCCGCCCAGGGCCTCACGGGCCTGGGTCCGGTTGAGCAGCTTGGAGCGCGCCGCCGGCGGCAGGTCGGTGATACGGATGACGCCCTTGGCGATCAGCACCGAGATCAGGTCGTCCAGCACCCGAATCATGTCCAGGTCGCTCTGCTTGAGGTGCAGCAGGCTGCTCTCGGCGGCCTGCCAGGCCAGGATGTCCGGATGGTCGGCCGGCAGCGTTCCGGTCATCCCTTCGAACTCGGCGTCTTCGACGCGCGCCAGTTTTCCTTCGGCGTTGCGCTGGATGTACAGCATCGACCCGTCCCCATTGTCGGATGTGAAAGTACGCCAGCGGCGCCATCGCAAAGGATGGCGCCGCTGGCGCGATGGCTGAGCCTGACTCTTTCGCTGCCTGGCGGCAACGGGGAATCAGTGATGCTCAGTCTTGACCACGGGATCGGAGCCCGCCACCAGTTTGTTGACGATCTCGGTGGAGGTCGAACCGTAGCTGGTCAGGTCAACGCCGCTCAGCTTGATGGTGACGTCTGCACCGCTGTTGACCTGGCCGGTGGTGCTCACCTGCAGGGTCGAGGTACTGGTGTCTACCTTCAGGTAGCTGAGGATGTCGTTCTGCGCGGCATCCGGCAGCAGGTCGCTGATGTCGATGCGGTCGCCTTCACCGGCATTGAAGTCGGTGATGGTGTCGTTGCCGATGTCGCCGGCCTTCCAGATGAAGGTGTCGGCACCCGCACCGCCGGTGAGGATGTCATTGCCCTGGCCGCCGGTGAGCTGGTCGCTGCCGGTGCCACCCAGCAGGATGTCATTGCCGCCCTCGCCGAACAGGAAGTCGTTGCCGCCCTGGCCGTAGAGGATGTCGTTGCCGTCGCCACCGTAGAGATTGTCGCTGCCGCCACGGGTGTCGCCGTCGACGTTGAACAGCGCATGGTTCTCCTTGATGAAGCTGTACATCTCTTCGGAGGTCGCGGCATGGCCGTTCTTCAGCTCCAGGAACGCCGTCAGTGCGCTGACACCGGAGCCCGCCGGCAGCTCGGCCGGCTTGACCGGGTTGCCGTTGACGCCCCAGGGCAGGTTGTCGGTGTTGATGCTGTCACCGAAGACGATGTCGTTGCCCGAGCCTGCGTGGACGGTGTCGTTGCCCGACGGCGCGAGGTCCGAGCTGCTGGAGCCGCCGTGCAGGGCCGCATTGAGCTGGTCGGCCTGGGTGACGATATCGACCTGGCCGACCGGGGCAGTGACCAGGTCGTTCCGGGTGATGTTGTCGATGGTGACGGTGGCGTTGTCGTTGTTGCCTTTGCTCGTGTAGTCGTTGAGCTCGAAGTCCAGGCGATAGGTGCCTTCGCCCACGGCGTTGGTGGTGAAGTTGCTGCCGCCGGTATTGAAGGCGATGGTGTGCTGCTCGACCTGATCCCAGCCGCCGTCGGCCCGCTGCTTCTCCAGGGTCCAGGTGAATTGGTCGCCCTTGGTCAGGTTCTTGGTGAAGTCGAAGCTGAAGGTCGAGGTCTTGCCCGCCGCGACCGACAGGTTCGAGCTGATGGCGCTGCTGGCGCCGCTCTTGACGTGGGTGTCCATCATCTGCAGCGTGCCGCCGCTAACGCTGACCGAGCCATTGCCGTCGGTGGCCTTGCTCCATCCGCTGGGCAGGCTGGCGCTGCCGCCCTCGAAGTCGAACAGGGTGGTGCCCTTGTAATAGGTCACGGAGCCCGCGCCGGTGACATTGGTGTTGTCGAAGTACTTGAGCGTTGCTTCGTTAACGTTGGTGCCGATGCCGATCGCACGGACCTCGCTGAGCGCCGACAGGTTGGCGAAGGCCTGCGTGGTGTTCTGCATCAGACTGCCGCTGCCGGTGGACTCGGTCGGGTCGCCGTCGGTGAGGAACAGCGTGACGTTCTCATTACCGTTCTGCTGCCCGTTGAACCAGTTCACCGCCTGGCCGAACGCCTCCTGGTAGTCGGTACCGCCGCCAGCCTGCAGGCCCTCGTACTGCGAGTTGCCGATGGCATCGGTCAACAGCTTGATGTTGGCATCGGTCAGGTCATTCACGCTGACCTTGATGCTGGCGGTGCTGTTGAAGCCGATCAGCGCGATGTTGATCACGCCATCGTGGCCCTTCAGCTGGTCGGCCAGTTTGAGCAGCGCGTCCTTGACCAGCTTCATCCGCGTGTCGTTGTAGTTCCAGGTACTCCACCCGGCCAGGTTGTCGCCCATGCTGCCGGAAGTATCGACGATCAGGGCGATGTTGTAGTTGGTGCCCGGCTGGGTGACGGTCAGGATGCCGCCCACATCGCCCAGGATCACGTCATCGCCCGGGCCGCCGGTCAGGGTGTTGTCGCCGTTGGGATCGGTGCCGGGGATCTGTACCTGGCCGACATGGATGTCGAAGCCGTGGGTCGCCGAGGTATCCACGCCACCATTGGCGGTGCCGCCGCTGTCCTGCACGGCGAAGTCGAAGTGCGCGTTGCTGCCCGCGGCGTCCGGCACGAAGGTCAACTTGCCGCTGGCGATGGCGCTGGGGTCGATGGCCTGGCCGGCCACGACCTTGCTGCCGTCGAGCCACAGGGTGCCGGTATCGGGCAGGGACTTGATGATGACCGCCTGCAGGCCCTGGGACTGGCCGTCCGCGCTGTCGTTGAAGGCGAAGTCGTTCAGCCCGAAGGTATAGGTCTTGCCGGTGTAGATGCTGGCCGTGGCATCTGCCGACAGCGGCGCGTCGTTCACCGAGTTGACGTTCAGGGTGATGGTGTTCGGCGTCGGATCGAAGGCACCAGCGCTGTCCTTCACCGAGAAGGTGAAGTCGGCGTAATGGTTGCCGCTGGCGTTGGCCGCCGGGGTGAACACCAGGCCGCCCAGCTGGCTGGCGGCGATCACCTGGCCGGCGACCACGGCTACACCGTTGAGGGTCAGGCTGCCGGCGGTCGGCAGGCCGTCGATACGTACGGCGCTCAGGCTGTCGCCCTGGTCCACGTCAGTGAAGCCGAAGTCGGCGGCGCTGAAGGTGCGGCTGCTGTCCTCGTTGAGGGTGATGCTGTTGTCGGCGCCACTGGGGGCGTCGTTGACCGCGTGTACCTGGATGTCCAGCGGCAGGGTGGTGGTCGCCTGGTCGTGGTTGCTCGCCTCGGTGGAGGTGGCGTTCACCTGCAGGGTAATAGTGCCGTTGGCATTGGCCGGCGGGGTGAAGGTCAGGGTGGAGAGGTTCCAGCCGGTGACGTCCACACTGCCGTTGCTGGCGTCGGCGGTGAAGCTGTGGATGCCGTCGCTCAGGATGGCCCCATTGGGGATGCCACTGATGCTGATCGACAGGCTTTCCGAACCGTCGGTATCGACCAGCGCCGCGTTGATCTTCGACAGCGGGATGCTGCTGTCTTCGTTGCCCTCGTTGGGCCCGAAGACGGTGTAGTGGCCCTGGCCATTGCTGCCGACCAGGTCGCCCAGGCGCTCGCCCGCACCGGTCAGCTCGCCGGTGTTGTGGTAGACCAGTGCGTTGCCGGTGCCGAGGGTCTGCGCCGCGCTGCCGTTGTCGGACATCTTGAGGTTGTAGCTGCCCGGGCCGCTCTGGTTGTGCTGGTAGAGCGCGAGGGTGTAGTAGCCGCTCTCGGTGGGCGTGAAGGTGCCGCTGAACTGGCCGCTGGTGCCGCCCCAGGTGGCTTCGGCGACGTTGGTGCCGCCGACGACCAGGCGGATGCTGTCATCGCCTGTACCGCTGAAGGTATAGGTGTGGCCGGCCTCAAGGAAGATCAGGCCGCTGACCTTGTTGGCGGTGCCAGCGCTGACGCTGGAGTTGCTCACGCTGTTGATCGAGCCGCTGCTGTTGGGCGTGCCGGCACCATCGATGACCGATTGCAGGGTGGAAGGCGCGGCGCCGCTGCCGTTGCTGCCCAGGGCGAGCCCAGCCCAGCTTTCCAGGGTCAGGCCGGTGGCCGGAGGATGGCCGCTGCTGCTGTCCAGGCTGAGGTTCGGCTTGTCCGCCACGGCGATGACGGTCACGTTCACCGTCGAGGTGGAGGTACCACCTTTGCCATCGCTGATGCTGTAAGTGATGGTATCGGTGCCGCTGAAGTTGGCCTTCGGCGTGTAGGTGACGGTGCCGTCGTCGTTGATCACCAGGGTGCCGTTGTTGGCGCTGGCTGCGGTGACGGCCAGCGGGTCGCCGTCCACATCGCTGTCGTTGTTCAGCACGTCGATGGTGACGGAGCTGTCCTCGTTGACGGTGGCGCTGTCGGGGGTGGCAACCGGGGCGTCGTTCACCGGGGTGACGGTGAGGTTCAGTGTCGAGCTGCTGCCGGTGTTGGTGGTGTAGGTGATCTCGGGGACCGAGCCGTTCCAATCCTTCGCCGGGGTGAAGCTGTAGTTGCCGTCGCTGCCCAGGGTGAAGCTGCCGACGCCGCTGATGGCCGCGCTCTGGCCGGCGTTGAAGCTGCCGTTCACGCCCGCGATGCTGAAGCTGGCGACGCTGAGGACGTTGTCCACGTCGTGGTCGTTGGTCAGCACGTTGCCGCTGGCAGGGGTGTCTTCGGCGACGGTTTTGCTATCCGGGGTCAGAACCGACGGATCGTCCACCGGGGTGATGTTGGCGAAGCTCAGGTCGGCGGTGGCGGTCAGTTTGCCGTCGCTGACGGTGTAGGTCGCGGTCGGCACCGGGCCGTTGTAGTTCGGCACCGGGGTGAAGGTGAAGCTGCCGTTGCTGTTGATCACCAGCGAGCCGACGCCATTGATCGTCGCGGTATCGCCGGCGGCGTAGTTGTTGCCGCCAATGGTGAAGCCGGTGACGGTCAGCTTGTCGCCGTCGACATCACTGTCGTTGGTCAGCACGTTGCCGGTGGCCTGGGTGTCTTCAGTGATCGGAGTCGGGCCGTCATTCAGGGCGATCGGCGCGTCGTTCACCGGAGTGACATCGATCGTCACGATGGATTCGACATAACCGCCGTTGCCATCGCTGATGCCCACGGTGAAGCTGTCGGGGCCGTGGTAGTTGGCGTTCGGCGTATAGACGTACTGGCCGGTCGCGCTGTCCAGGGTCAAGGTGCCGTTGGCCGGCTCCTTGCCGCTGACCACGGCGTAGCTGAGGGTATCGCCGTCGATGTCGCTGGCCGAGATCTGGCCGGGGATCGAGGTGTCTTCCGGCCCGCTGACGGCCTGGTCGGCGGTGGTGGGAGCATCGTTCACCGGGGTGACGTTGATGTAGACGGTGGCAGTGTCGATGCCGCCGTGACCGTCATGGACGCCATAGGTGAAGGAGGCCTGGCCGGTGAAGTTCGGCGCCGGGGTAAAGATCAGCTGGCCGCCGACGACGTCGAACGTGCCATTCACCGGGTTGCTGACCATGTAGACGGAGAGGTGATCGCCGTCTACATCGGTGTCGTTGCCGGTCAGAGCGCCGAAGTCGCCAAAGTTGAAGGTCAGCGGCGTGTCTTCGGCGACGGTGAAGTGGTCATCGTGCGCCACTGGCGCATCGTTAACCGGGGTGATGCTGACGTCCAGGGTGCTGCTGAAACCGGTATTGGTGGTGTAGGTGACCTGGGGCACCGCACCATTCCAGTCGGGCAGCGGGGTGAAGCTGTACTGGCCGTCGGTGCCCAGGGTGAACTCGCCCTTGCCGGCGATATTGACCACGGAGCCGGCGGCATAGCTGCCGGGCAGGCCGGCGATGCTGAAACTGGCGACACTCAGCAGGTTGTCGACGTCCGAATCGTTGGTCAGCACGTTGCCCGTGGCGGGGTGGTCTTCTTGTGCGCTGCCAGTGTCGGCGACCAGCACGGAGGGGTCATCCACCGCAGTGACGGTGATATGCACGGTACCGGTGGCGACGTTGCCGTTGCCGTCGTGAATCCCATAGGTGAAGGAGGCCGGGCCGCTGTAGTTGGCCGTTGGGGTGAAGACCAACTGGCCGCCGACGATGTCGAGCGTGCCGTTCACCGGGCTGCTGATCATGTACACGGAGAGATGGTCGCCGTCGGCATCGGTATCGTTGCCGGTGAGCGCGCTCAAGTCACCGATGTTGAAACTCAGCGGGGTGTCTTCGGCGATGGTGAAGTGATCGTCGTTGGCAACCGGCTTGTCCTGCACCGGAGTGACGGTGATGTCCAGCGTAGAGCTGCTGCCGGTATTGGTGGTGTAGGTGATCTGAGGGACCGAGCCGTTCCAGTCTGCCGCCGGAGTGAAGCTGTAGTTGCCATCGCTGCCCAGGGTGAAGCTGCCGACACCGCTGATGGTCGCGCTCTGTCCGGCGGTGAAGTTGCCACTCACGCCAGCGATGCTGAAGCTGGCAACGCTGAGGACGTTATCCACGTCGTGGTCGTTGTCCAGTACGTTGCCGGTGGCAGGATTGTCTTCGGCAACGGTGTTGGTGTCCGCGGTCAGTAGCGACGGGTCGTCCACCGGGCTGACATCGGCGAAGCTGAGTTCGGCGCTGGAGCTCAACTGGCCGTCGGTGACGGTGTAGGTCGCACTGGGCACCGGGCCGTTGTAGTCCTGGGCTGGAGTGAAGGTGAAGCTTCCGTTGCCGTTGATCACCAGCGAGCCTACGCCGTTGATCGTCGCGGTATCGCCGGCGGCGTAGTTGTTACCTCCGATGCTGAAGCCGGTGACGGTCAGCTTGTCGCCATCGACATCAGTGTCGTTGCTCAACACGTTGCCGGTGGCCTGAGTGTCTTCGGTGACGGCGCCCGAACCATCGTTCCGGGCGACCGGAGCGTCGTTCACCGGAGTGACTTCGATGTTGACCACCGATTCGACCGAACCGCCCTGGCCGTCGCTGACGACTACGGTGAAGCTGTCGGTGCCGTTGTAGTCCTTGCTCGGGGTGTAGGTGTACTCGCCGGTCGCCGGGTTCAGCACCAGGGTGCCGTGAGCCGGCTCAGTGCCCGGTTTCAGGGTGTAGTTGAGCGTGTCCTGATCGACATCAGTGGCGACGATCTGGCCACTGATCGGGGTGTCCTCGGCGGTGGTCTTGGACTGGTCTTCGGCAACCGGCGCGTCGTTAACCGGGGTGACTTCGATGTTGACCACCGATTCGACCGAACCGCCTTGGCCGTCGCTTACCACCACGGTGAAGCTGTCGGTGCCGTTGTAGTTCTTGACCGGGGTGTAGGTGTATTCGCCGGTGGCCGGGTTCAGCTCCAGGGTGCCGTGTTTCGGCTCGGCGCCGGACTTCAGGGTGAAGCTGAGCGTGTCCTGGTCGACGTCGGTGGCGACGATCTTGTCGCTGACCGCGGTGTCCTCGGCGGTGGTCTTGGATTGGTCTTCGGCGATTGGCGCGTCGTTCACCGGAGTGACTTCGATGTTGACGACCGACTCCACCGAACCGCCTTTGCCATCGCTCACCACCACGGTAAAGGTGTCAGTGCCGTTGTAGTCCTTGGCCGGGGTGTAGGTGTATTCACCGGTGGCCGGGTTCAGCTCCAGGGTACCGTGCTTCGGCTCGGCGCCGGACTTCAGGGTGAAGCTGAGCGTGTCCTGGTCGACGTCGGTGGCGACGATCTTGTCGCTGACCGCGGTGTCCTCGGCGGTGGTCTTGGACTGGTCTTCGGCAACCGGGGCGTCGTTCACCGGAGTGACTTCGATGTTGACGACCGACTCCACCGAACCGCCTTTGCCATCGCTCACCACCACGGTAAAGGTGTCAGTGCCGTTGTAGTCCTTGGCCGGGGTGTAGGTGTATTCGCCGGTGGCCGGGTTCAGCTCCAGGGTGCCGTGTTTCGGCTCGGCGCCGGACTTCAGGGTGAAGCTGAGCGTGTCCTGGTCGACGTCGGTGGCAACGATCTTGTCGCTGACCGCGGTGTCCTCGGCGGTGGTCTTGGACTGGTCTTCGGCAACCGGGGCGTCGTTCACCGGAGTGACTTCGATGTTGACGACCGACTCCACCGAACCGCCTTTGCCATCGCTCACCACCACGGTAAAGGTGTCAGTGCCGTTGTAGTCCTTGGCCGGGGTGTAGGTGTATTCGCCGGTGACCGGGTCCAGCTCCAGGGTACCGTGCTTCGGCTCGGCGCCGGACTTCAGGGTGAAGCTGAGCGTGTCCTGGTCGACGTCGGTGGCGACGATCTTGTCGCTGATCGCGGTGTCCTCGGCGGTGGTCTTGGACTGGTCTTCGGCGACCGGCGCATCGTTCACCGGGGTGACTTCGATGTTGACCACCGACTCCACCGAACCGCCTTTGCCGTCGCTTACCACCACGGTAAAGCTGTCGGTGCCGTTGTAGTCCTTGCTCGGGGTGTAGGTGTACTCGCCGGTCGCTGGGTTCAGCACCAGGGTGCCGTGAGCCGGCTCAGTGCCCGGTTTCAGGGTGTAGTTGAGCGTGTCCTGATCGACATCAGTGGCGACGATCTGGCCACTGATCGGGGTGTCCTCGGCGGTGGTCTGCGACTGACCGGCAGTAACCGGCGCGTCGTTCACCGGGCTGACATCGCCGAAGTTCAGCTGCGCGGTATCGCTCAGCCGGCCGTCGCTGACGGTGTAGGTCGCGCTCGGCACCGGGCCGTTGTAGTTCTGCGCCGGGGTGAAGGTGAAGCTGCCGTCGGTGTTGATTACCAGCGAACCCACGCCACTGACGCTGGCGGTCTGGCCTGCGGCGTAGTTGTTGCCGCCGAAGCTGAAACCGGTGACGGTCAGCGCATCGCCGTCGACGTCGTGGTCATTGGTCAGCACGTTGCCGGTGGCCGGGGTGTCTTCGGTCACGGCAGCCGGGCCGTCGTTGGCGGCCTCCGGGGCATCGTTCACCGGGTTCACGCCGACATTGACGGTGATGGTGTCGCGGCCGCCCTGGCCGTCACTGACCACCACGGTGAAGCTGTCGTTGCCGTTGAAGTTCTGCCCGGGAGTGTAGGTGTAGGTACCGTCGGCGTTGACCACCACGGCGCCATTGCGCGGGGCCTCGCCCAGATCGAAGCGCAGCGGATTGCCGTCCGGGTCGTTGGCGCGCAGCCGGCCGCTGACCGGGGTGTCTTCATCGGTGCGAAGGGTGGCGTCCTGGCCTCGCGGGTCGTGGTTCGGTCCGCGCTGGTTCTGCGCGCCCTGCTCCTGCTGTTGCCGGCCGCCGGCCTGGCCATTGTTTGCAGTGCCGAAGCCGATGTTCGGGTCGACCCGGCCACCCGTCTCGCCGAGCATCACGAAGCTGTGGCCGCCGCCCGCAGCGCCGGAGCCACCGGTGGACGCCGACGGACCTGCCGCGGTGGGCGCCAGGGCCTGGGTCGGGTCTAGGCCGGCGGCGATGGCTTTCTGCAGGTCCTCGGTGCTCGGAACAGAGAGTTGTGCTTGCGCGTGCGCGGGCGCGGGCGCCACGTGCGGCAGGTCGGCGCCGCTCCACTGGCTGTCGCGGCCCAGGTCGACCACGCGGCCGTTGCCGGTATCCAGGGTCACGGCGCCGGCGGCGCCCGTGACCAGCTGCTCACCCTGGTAGATGCGGTCACCCTCGACCAAGACGCGCTGGGCGCCTTCGGGAGATACCGCGACTACTTGCCCGATGATGCTTTTGACGACGGCGACGACGCTGCTCATGCACTTCTCCTGATGAGGCTTACCTGGTGTGCCGGCCGGGCGGCCGTTTTCCGTATCGGCGCCAGGGGCATTCCTTGTCATTCAGAGCGAAATATTTGGCGTCAGTAAATTGGCTTTATGTCAAAACGAAATTGCTTATATGCCAATCTATTGACCATTCGCGTGCCATCCTAAACAATTGGCAAATCGATGTCACTTTGATATCGAAGCGCCGCCCCAAATATTTTTCGTGAAATGGGTCACGTTTCCCGATGGGTCCTTGCAGCGTATTCGCCGGTCTTTTGACGCGCTTTGCGGCAATCGAATCGCTGCCGCAATCTCACTGATAAGGATGTTTTCCTCATGCGTCTGCGATTCGCTCAAGTAGTGCCCTTTGCCCTGTCATTCGTGCTTCCCGCCCATGCCGACACGCTCAACCAGGCGATGCAGAAGGCCATCGACTACCACCCGGAAATCCAGGCTGGCGTGAACAGTCGACTGGCCGCCGACAAGCAGCTGCGCGCCGCCCAAGGTGGCTATCTGCCATCGGTCGACCTGCTCGGTGGCTACGGTCGCGAAGGCACCGATTCGCCCACCACCCGCGCCGAGGGCAATGACCACTGGAAGACCATGAGCCGAGGCGAGTCCAGCCTGCGCCTGCAGCAGATGGTGTTCGACGGCTTCGCCACCTCCAGCGAAGTGGGCCGCCAGCAGGCCACCGTGAACTCCCGCGCCTACGCGCTGCTGGGCACCTCCGAGCGCACCGCGCTGGAAGTGGCCCAGGTCTATACCGACGTGCTGCGCCGCCAGGAGATGGTCCGTCTGGCCGAAGCCAACCTGAAGCGCCACCAGCAGGTATACGACCAGATCAGCCTGCGCAGCGCGCGCGGCGTCGGTCGCCTGGCCGACCAGGACCAGGCCGAGGCACGCCTGGCCCAGGCGCAGAACAACCTGTTCACCGAGAAGACCAACCTGGCCGACGCCCGCACCAACTACTTCAGCGTGGTGGGCAGCGAGCCGGTGGACCTGGCCGACCCCTCCGGCCTGAACGGCCAACTGCCGGCGGACCTGCAGGCGGCGCGCCGCCAACTGCTGGAAAACAGCCCGATCCTGCGCTCAGCGGAGTCGGACGTGGCGGCGGCGGAGAAGCAGTACGAAGCCGCGAAGTCGACCTTCTATCCAAGATTCGATGCAGAACTTTCCCGCGGTGCCGATAACAACATCGACGGCGATCCGGGCCACAACAACGAATGGCAGGCCATGCTGCGCATGCGCTACAACCTGTTCGCCGGCGGCAGCAACAAGGCCGAGCTGGAAGCCAAGTCGTACCAGGCCACCCAGGCACTGGATATTCGCAACAACGCCCTGCGCCAGTTGAATGAGGAACTCGGCTTGTCCTGGAACGCCCTGGAAAACGCCCGCGAGCAGCTGCCGATCGCCCGCCAGTACGTGGACTACAGCACCCGTGTGCGCGAGGCCTACCAACAGCAGTTCACCATCGGTGAGCGCACCCTGCTCGACCTGCTGGACAGTGAGAACGAACTGTTCAACGCGTCGCGTCGCGCGGTTGACCTGAAGTACACCGAACTGTTCACCCAGTACCGCATCAAGGCCACCCTGGGCGAGCTGCTCAAGAGCCAGGGCGTGGTGGCGCCGATGGCGACCGTGGTGAGCACCGACGTCAAGCCGCAAGTCCAACTGCCGGGCCTGAACTGATCAGGTCCCCGGCCTTAACCCAGCCAGCCCCAACCTAGAGTGCTCCCGCGTGGATCAAGAAGTCAGTCGAGTTTCCTCACGTCACGATCCGCGCGGTCTGCTCGATGACCCGCTGCTGGACAGCCTGCTGACGCTCTGCCAGCTGCACCAGAAGCCGGCCAGTCGCGCCATGCTCACCAGCGGCCTGCCGCTGCCCGAGCAACGCCTGACCGCCGAGTTGCTGCCGCGCGCAGCGGCCCGCGCGGGCTTGCAGGGACGCCTGTTGCAACGGCGCCTGGAGCAGATTCCGGCGCTTGCGCTACCGGCCATGCTGCTGCTGCGCGAGGGACGTTGCGCGGTGCTGCTGGGTTGGGAAGGTGAGGGCCAGGCGCGCCTGCTGCTCAGCGAGAGCGACGGCGGCGAAGTGCGCGTGTCCCGCGAGCTGCTGCTGGAGGATTACAGCGGCCAGGCATTCTTCGCCCAGCCGCAGCACAAGTTCGACCTGCAGCACGGGGAGCTCATTCCCCGCGCCAAGAGCTGGTTCCGCGACACCCTGAAGCGCTCGCGCTGGCTGTATGTCGACGCCGTGGCCGCGAGCCTGCTGATCAACCTGATCGCCCTGGCCGCACCGCTGTTCGTGATGAACGTCTACGACCGCGTGGTGCCCAACCAGGCCGCCGCTACCCTCTGGGTGCTGGCCATCGGCATCAGCGGCGCCTACCTGTTCGACCTGCTGCTCAAGACCATGCGCGGCCTGTGCCTGGACCTGGCGGGCAAGAAGACCGACCTGATCATCTCGGCGACGCTGTTCGAGCGTATCGTCGGCATGAGCATGAAATACCGGCCCGCGCGGGTCGGCAGCTTTGCGCAGAACATCCACGAATTCCAGACGCTGCGCGACTTCCTCAACTCGCTGACCCTCACCACCCTGATCGACCTGCCGTTCACCCTGCTGATCCTGCTGGTGATCGGCATCATCGGCGGGCCGCTGGTGTTCGTCCCGCTGGTGGCCTTCCCGCTGGCCGCGGGTCTTGGCTGGATGCTGCAGAAGCCGCTGGTGGAAACCATGAACCGCACCATGGCGCTGTCCGCCGAGCGCCAGTCGAGCCTGATCGAGACCCTGGCCAGCCTCGACGCGGTGAAGGTGAACAACGCCGAGAGCGAGCGCCAGTACCTCTGGGAACAGACCATCGGTACCCTGAGCCGCCTGGAACTGCGGGTGAAACTGCTGTCGTCCCTGGCGATGAACAGCACCGTGCTGATCCAGGCGCTGGCCGGGGTGGTGATGATCATCGGCGGCGTCTACCTGATCATCGCCGGCGACCTGTCCATGGGTGGCCTGATCGCCTGCTACATGCTCAACGGCCGCGCCCTCGGCCCGCTGACCCAGCTCTCCGGGCTGATCCAGCGCTACCAGCAGGCGCGCCTGTCCATGGAGACCACCAACCAGATGATGGAACTGCCGCAGGAGCGAAGCGCCGACGAGCGTCCGCTGACCCGCTCGCAACTGCGCGGCGGCATCGAGATGCGCGAGCTGGATTTCGTCTACCCGAACCAGCAGGTGGCGGCGCTGCACGGCATCAACCTGCAGTTCCGTCCTGGCGAGAAGGTCGGCATCGTCGGCCGCAGCGGCTCGGGCAAGAGCTCCCTGGCCAAGCTGATCGTCGGCCTCTACCAACCGGACAAGGGCAACCTGCTGGTGGATGGCGCCGACGTGCGCCAGCTGGACATCAGCGAGCTGCGCCACAACATCGGCTACGTGCCGCAGGACATCAGCCTGTTCAGCGGCACCCTGCGCGACAACCTGGTCTGCGGGGCGCGCTACGTGGATGACGAGCGCGTGCTGGAGGTGGCCGAGCTGACCGGCGTGAACGAGTTCGTCCGCCTGCATCCGCAGGGCTACGAGCTGCAGGTCGGCGAACGCGGCCTGAACCTGTCCGGTGGCCAGCGGCAGAACGTCGCCCTGGCCCGTGCGCTGCTGCTCGATCCGCCGATCCTGCTGCTCGACGAGCCCACCAGCGCCATGGACAACGCCGGCGAAGAGCGCCTGAAGCAGCGCCTGCATTCGATCATCGGCGACAAGACGCTGCTGCTGGTCACCCACCGCGCCTCCATGCTCAGCCTGGTGGACCGCCTGGTGATCATCGACAAGGGGCGCATCATCGCCGACGGCCCGAAGGACGTGGTGATGGACGCATTGAAGAAGGGGCAGATCAGTGTCGCTTGATCCCAAAGGCAGCATTCGCCACAGCATCGGCGGTTATTTCAAGGGCGGCGACAACCTCTCCGGCCAACCGCTTCCCGAAGTCAGCAAGGCGCTGGTGGAAGACGCGCCGCGCGTGGTGCGCCTGACCATCTGGGTGCTGATCGGCTTCGTCCTGTTCCTCGGCCTGTGGGCGCACTTCGCCAAGATCGATGAAGTCACCCGTGGCGAAGGCAAGGCCATTCCCTCGTCCAAGGTGCAGAAGATCCAGAACCTGGAAGGCGGCATCGTCTCGCAGATCTTCGTTCACGAAGGCGAGGTGGTGCAGGCCGGCGAATCGCTGATGCGCCTGGACCCGACCCGCTTCCAGTCCAACGTCGGCGAGACCGAGGCCGACCGCCTGGCCATGTTCCTGCGGGTGGAGCGGCTCTCCGCGGAGGTGGAAGACCGCGCGCTGAACATTCCCGACGACGTGCGCGCCAAGGTGCCCGGTCAGGCCAGCAGCGAAGAGGCGCTGTTCCACAGCCGCCAGCAGCAACTCAAGGACGAGGTCGCCGGCCTTGAGCAGCAACTGGTGCAGAAGCAACAGGAGCTGCGCGAATTCGTCTCCAAGCAGGCGCAATACCGCAACAGCCTGGAACTGCTGCGCCAGGAAATCTCCATGTCCGCGCCGCTGGTGGCGCAGGGCGCCATGTCCCAGGTGGAACTGCTGCGCCTGAAGCGCTCGGAAGTGGAAAACCGTGGCCAGCTCGACGCCACCACCCTGGCGATTCCCCGCGCCGAGGCGGCGGTGAAGGAAGTCGAGCGCAAGGTCGCCGAGACCCGCTCGCGCTTCCGCAGCGACGCCCTGAAGGAGCTCAACGAGGCGCGCACTGAACTGAGCAAGGCCGAGGCAACCGGCAAGGCGCTGGAGGACCGGGTCAGCCGGACCCTGGTTACCTCGCCGGTGCGCGGCATCGTCAAGCAGCTGCTGGTCAACACCATCGGCGGCGTGATCCAGCCGGGCAGCGATCTGGTGGAAATCGTCCCGCTGGACGACACCCTGCTGGTGGAGGCACGCATCCGTCCGCAGGACATCGCCTTCCTGCGGCCGGGGCAGCATGCGATGGTCAAGTTCACTGCCTATGACTACACCATCTACGGCGGGCTGGAGGCGGACCTCGAGCAGATCGGCGCGGACACCGTCACCGATGACGATGGCAACAGCTTCTACCTGATCAAGCTGCGCACCCGCAAAAGCCACCTGGGCACCGATGACAAGCCGCTGCTGATCATCCCCGGCATGGTGGCCACGGTGGACATCATCACCGGCAAGAAGAGCATCCTGAGCTACCTGCTCAAGCCCATCCTGCGGGCCAAGGCGGAGGCGTTGCGGGAGCGGTGATCGACTTTGCATCCGCTCCTGCGGGCTGGGTTCTCCGGTTTCGTAGGAGCAACTGTCTTCTACCGGGTTGATCCCTGCCTGCGTCTCCCCCTCACCCCAGCCCTCTCCCTCCGGGAGAGGGAGCCGTCCGAGCCGGCTGACGCCAAGGTTTCATCCTGCACCGAACAGTCCCCTCTCCCGCTTGCGGGAGAGGGTTAGGGTGAGGGGCCTTTGATCTTGTAGGAGCGGAATCTGTCTACGATGCTTTTCGCTCGGGTGTTTTTGCGCCGCTTCGGTGTGCTCGGGGCGTATCTGGTTTCGCCTCTCGGCGAGTCCCTTTGTCAAACGTCGGATAGCCGCCTTCACAAAAGGAACTCGCCCGAGGGGGCGAAACGAAATCTCCCAGCACACGCCGAAGCGGCGCAAGAACACCGAACAAGACGAACAACTAACGCCGCCCCAGCCCAGTAAAAGGCGCCGAGCCATCAATATGCAACGGTAAACCGCTGCTGATGATGATTGGCCTGCTCGGCCTCGTCGATCATCGCCACCGCCAGGTCCGGCAGGGAGATGCGGCTTTCGCCCTTGTCATCGAACAACACCTGGTCGCCACCGATGCGGAAGCTGCCGGTGCGGGTTTCGCCGTCGAGCAGCATCGCCGGGCTGAGGAAGGCCCAGTCCAGTTCCTTCTCCGCTCGCAACTGGTCCAGCGCATCGGCCGCGCCCAGTGCACCTTGCTTCCATTGCTCTGGGAATTCCGGGCTGTCCACCAGGCGCTGGCCGGGGGCGATCTCCAGGCTGCCGGCGCCGCCGAGCACCAGCAGGCGCTTCACGCCAGCGGCCTTCACTCCGTCGAGAATGGCGCGGCTGCCTCTGGCGTGGGCATCGCGGATGTCCGGATTACCCCAGCCGGCGTTGAAGGCGCTGATCACCACGTCCTGGCCGGCGACGGCGCGGGCGACCTGGGACGGATCGTAGACATCGGCTTGAACCACCTTCAGGTGCTCGCGCGCCGGCAGTTTCGCGGGGTCGCGTACCAGGGCGCTCACCTGATGACCGCGACGCAGGGCCTCTTCGAGGAAGTAATGGCCAACGTGGCCGGTGGCGCCGATCAGGGCAATGTTCATGGAATCACCTTCTGTGGGATGGAGTGCCGCATCTCGGCGGCGGGTGATTCATCTTCGGCGCGCGGCGGGCGGCGATAAAGCCGGGCAGGCGGCATGCACTCGTAAGCCTGGCTTAATAATCAGTCCTTGATGTCGTCGTTCATCAGGCTCAGTCCCCGGGCCACGGCCAGGGCGATGAACAGTGCGCCCATGATCGCTTCGCTACCCGCCAGCAGGCGCGCCAGGGGCAGGGTCGGGGCGATGTCGCCGTAGCCGATGGTGGTCAGCGTGATCATGCTCAGGTAGATGAAGCTGTCCAGGTGCAAGGGGCCGTTGCCGGTGAAGCTGTGCGGCCAGATCTGCTCGATCATGTTGTAGGCGAAGGCGAACACCAGCACGAAGTTCAGGTACAGCGAACACAGGCCATAAAGCAGTTCCGCGGTGACCGGGCGCTCCCGGGTGACGCGGCGGAACAGCGCCGCCACCATCAGCAAGTAGAAGCACATCTGTGGAATGCCCTGGTGTAGCCAGGGGCGCAGAGACCAGTCGCCGGGGATGAACAGCATTCCCAGGCTGACGATGCCGGCCAGGCTGACGACCACGAACAGCGGGCTGCGGTTGCGCAGGGAGTTGAGCGAAGCCAGCACCATCAGGACCAGGCTGCCGAGCTCCAGGGGCAGGGGCGGCGAAGGGAAGGCCAGCACCGCCATGACCAGCACGATGCTGCCCAGCAGCAGGCGGAAGCGGTAGTGCAGCAGGAAGCGTTTCAAGGTGACGAGGCCCGGGAGTCGAGGGTGCGCCAGTCTGGTTGAAAACGCTGTCTGTCCGCCATGCCGGTCCTTAGGAATCGAAGAGTTTCTGTACCACCGAGAAGTCCTGCTCACCATGGCCCTGCTTGACCAGCAGGCGATACAGCGCAAGTGCCAGGCTGCCCATCGGTGTGCTGTTGCCGCTGACCTGGGCGGTTTCCTGGGCGAGTCCGAGGTCCTTGGTCATCAGCGAGGCCATGAAGCCACCAGTGTAGCCGCGCGCGGCGGGTGCGTTCTCCATCACCCCAGGCCACGGGTTGTACACCTCCAGCGCCCAGTTGCCGCCGGAGCTGCGGCGCATGATTTCCGACAGCACCACCGGGTCGAGCCCGTTGGCGGCGCCCAGGGCGAGGGACTCGGCGGTGCCGATCATCAGCACGGCGAGCAACTGGTTGTTGCACACCTTGGCCACCTGTCCCGCGCCGTCGCCGCCGGCGTGGAAAATGTTGCGGCCCATGGCGGAGAACACCGGGCGGGCGCGTTCGAGCACCTCGGCGTCGCCGCCGACCATGAAGGTCAGGGTGCCGGCCACGGCCCCGCCGGTGCCGCCGGAGACCGGCGCATCGAGCATCGGGATGCCGCGCTCGGCGGCGGCCTGGTGGACCTTGCGCGCGGAGGCGGGGGCGATGGTGGAGCATTCCAGCACCAGGGTGCCGGGAGTGATATGCGTCAGCAGGCCTTCGGCGCCCAGGTAGAGCCCCTCGACGTGCTGGCTGGCCGGCAGCATGGTGATCACCAGGTCGGCGCCGTCGACCGCGTCATGGGCGCTGCGCGCCGCGCTGGCGCCCTGGGCGACCAGGCCGTCGATGGCGCTCTGCACCAGGTCGAACACGCGCAGCAGGTAGCCGGCCTTGATCAGGTTGGCGGCCATGGGGGCGCCCATGTGGCCGAGGCCGATGAAGGCGATGGTTTGCATGCTGGTTTCCTCCTGTTGGACCACAGGCACTCCAGCGCTTTTGCTCTTCGTAGGAGCGAGCGTGCTCGCGAACAGCCCCGCAGCGGGGGTGGGTTTGCGAGGCCGAATCCGTTCCCGACGGATTTCGGCATTTCCCACATCCCTGTGGGTCACAAGCTCGCTCCTACAGGGGAAGGGACCTAGAGATCCGCCAGCGGATGCTCGCCCTCCCAGGTCGCGTCGAAGTGCGCATTCACCACTGCATCAGGTATGGCAGCGATATCCGGCCAGTGCCAGTGCGGGGCGTTGTCCTTGTCGATCAGCCGGGCGCGCACGCCTTCTGGGAATTCCGGGTGGCGGCAGCAGTTCAGGCTCATCGCGTACTCCATGCGGAACACCTCGGCCGTCGACAGATGGCGCGCGCGACGAATCTGTTCCCAGACCAGGCGGGCCGTCAGCGGGCAGCCGGACACCAGGGTCTTCGCGCCCTTGGCGATCAACGCATCGCTGTCCTCGGTGAGCGGGGCCAGCGCGTGCCAGGCCTCCACCACATTGGCGCAGTCCAGCAGCGCATCGATGCGTTCGCGGCGAGGCAGCAACTGGGCTTGCGGCAGTTCCCCGCGGACTTCGTGCTCCAGCGCCTGGAGCAGGCTGTGCAACTGCACGGCGGGCTGTTCGCGCCAGTTCAGCTGCACCAGGCCTTCGATCAGGTCGTCCTGCTGGGTGTCGAGCAGGAAGCGGTCGGCCAGGTCCAGGTCCAATGCGTCGCGGGCGTTCATCTGCGTGGCGGTCAGCCCGAGGAACAGGCCGAGGCGGCCGGGCAGGCGGGCGAGGAACCAGCTGGCGCCGACATCCGGGTACAGGCCGATGCTGATTTCCGGCATGGCCAGGCGGGTGGACGGGGTGACGATGCGTACCCCGGCGCCCTGCATCAGCCCCATGCCGCCGCCCATCACGTAGCCGTGGGCCCAGCAGATCAGCGGTTTGCCGTAGCTGTGGATGAGGTAGTCCAGGCGGTATTCGTCGGCGAAGAAGCGGCGGGCGAGGGTAGGCACCCCGCCGGGCTGCTCGCGGCAGGCGTCGACCAGCTTGCGCACGTCGCCGCCGGCGCAGAAGGCCTTGCCGCCATTGCCGCGCAGTACTACGCAGGCGATCTGCGGGTCGTTCTGCCAGACGCCCAGCTGATGGCTCAGCGCTTCGATCATCGGCAGGCTCAGGGCGTTCAGGCTCTTCTCGGCGTCGAGGGTGGCGATACCAATGCGAAAGCCGTGCAGGCCGGGGCGCTCTTCGAACATCACGTTCATGGTCAGTCCCTTACTGGTTGCGCCAATGCGGCTCGCGTTTTTCCAGGAAGGCGTTGACGCCTTCGCGGGTGTCGTCGGCATCGAACAGATCGACGAAGCGCTCGCGCTCTTCCGGCAGCCAGGTGGTCGGGCCGCGTTCGCGGGCGCCCTGGATCAGCGGTTTGATGGTGCGTACCGCGACCGGGCTCTGGCGGGCGACCTTGGCCGCCAGCAGCAGGGCGGTGCCGCGCGCTTCGCCGGTATCCACCACCTGCTCGACCAGGCCGATGCGCAGCGCGGTGTCGGCGTCGACGCGCTCGCCGCAGAGGATCATGCGCTTGGCCCAGCCTTCGCCCACCAGCCAGGGCAACGCCTGGGTGCCGCCGGCGCAGGGCAACAGGCCCACGGCGGCTTCCGGCAGGGCCATCTGCGCCTGGCGCTCGGCGATGCGGATGTCGCAGGCCAGGGCGCATTCCAGGCCGCCGCCCATGGCGTAGCCGTTGATCGCGGCGATGGACACGCCACGGAAGTCGCGCAGCGCCTCGAAGGCTTCGCCGAAGCGGCGGGCCATCTCGCGGGCACGGGCCTTGTCGCCGTCGGCGAACATGTTCAGGTCGGCGCCGGCGGAGAAGAATTTCGGGCCCTGGCCGGTCACCACCAGGGCGTAGATGTCATCGTCGCGGTTGAGGTGCTCGATCACTTGGCGCAGGCCGATCAGCGAGTCGCGGTCCCAGGTGTTGGCTGGCGGATGATTGATGGTGATCAGCGCGGTGTGGCCGTGCTTTTCCACGGTCAGCTTGTGGGTCAGGTCGAAGACTCCGGGCTTGTAGGGCTCGAGGGCGTTGCTCATGGGCATCTCCTTGTCGGTGCCGCCGGCGGGCGGACGTATGTGCCTGGACTCTAGGCGCGCGCGATGGCGCGCGTCCATGTCCTATCTGTTCGATTGCGTCCGCGTGGGCGGGCGGTTTTTCCAGTGCGGCAGTTGTGTGCTTTTCGTAGGAGCGAGCTTGCTCGCGAACCAACCCCGCTGCGGAGACTGTTCGCGAGCAATAACGACGGCGTCCCCCTCGCTCCTACAGGAAAGGCGTCAGAGCAGGCGATCCAGCATTCCACCCTGTTCCAGCAGGCGGCGGGCGACGATCACCCGCATGATCTCGTTGGTGCCCTCCAGGATCTGGTGCACGCGGCTGTCGCGCACCCAGCGCTCCAGCGGGTAGTCATTGAGGTAGCCGTAGCCGCCGTGCAGTTGCAGCGCCTCGTTGCACAGGGCGAAGCAGCGGTCGGTGGCGAAGCGTTTGGCCATGGCGCAGTACAGGGTCGCCTCGCCGTCCTTGTGGTCCAGCTTGTGGGCGGCCAGGCGCACCATCTGCCGGCTGGCGGTGAGGTCGGTGAGCATGTCGGCGAGCTTGAACTGCAGCGCCTGGAACTCGGCCAGCGCCTTGCCGAACTGCTTGCGCTCCTCGACGTAGCGCAGCGACTGCTCCAGCGCCGCCTGGGCCGCGCCCAGGGAGCAGCTGGCGATGTTCAGGCGGCCGCCGTCCAGGCCTTTCATGGCATAGACGAAGCCCTGCCCTTCCGGGCCGATGCGGTTGCCCGCCGGGATGCGCACGCCCTCGAAGGTGATGGTGCGGGTCGGCTGGGCCTTCCAGCCCATCTTGTCCTCGTTGCGGCCGTAGCGGATGCCCTCGGCGTTGGCCGGCACCAGGAAGCAGGAGATGCCCTTGGCGCCGTCCACTCCGGTGCGTGCCATGACGATCAGCACGTCGGTACTGCCGGCGCCGGAAATGAAGGTCTTGGCCCCGTCCAGCACGTACTCATCG
This sequence comes from Pseudomonas macauensis, assembly GCF_047902425.1. Classification (NCBI taxonomy): domain Bacteria; kingdom Pseudomonadati; phylum Pseudomonadota; class Gammaproteobacteria; order Pseudomonadales; family Pseudomonadaceae; genus Pseudomonas; species Pseudomonas macauensis. The sequence goes on from NZ_CP138377.1 coordinate 1,350,534, forward strand.
CCGTCGCGGCGGGCGCGGGTGCGCAGGTGCGCGGCGTCGGAGCCGGCGTCCGGCTCGGTGAGGCAATAGGAGGCCAGGTGCTCGCCGCCGATCATCCCCGCTAGCCACTGATCCTTGAGCGCGGCGTCGCCGAAGCTGGCGAGCATCCAGGTGGCCATGTTGTGGATGGTGATGTAGGCGGTGGTGGCGACGCAGCCGGCGGCCAGCTGCTCGAAGATCAGCGAGGCGGACAGCCGCGACAGCCCCAGGCCGCCATCCTCCTCGGCGATGTAGAGGCCCAGGTAGCCCTGCTCGGCGGCGCGGCGGATCACCTCCACCGGGAAGTGGTGCTGGCGGTCCCAGTCGGCGGCGTGGGGGGCCAGTTCGCGGCTGGCGAAGGCGCGGGCGCTGTCTACCAGCAGGCGTTGTTCTTCGGACAGATCGAAATGCATGCAGCTACCTCGGATTGTTCTTGTCGGCCACATCGTCGCGCGGTGCGCGAATTTTCATCGGTTATAGCCGTTGCGTGGACGGCTGTGGATTGACGATCTTGCTCGGGGGATGGACGATCTTGGCATTCACGAGCGCGGAATCCTCGCCATGTCCCGTCCCCTCACCTCATCCTGGCCGCTGCCCCAGCAGGGCGTTCGCTTCATCACGCCGCCGCGTCTGCGCCGGGCGTTGGACCGTCATCCACTGGGCCAGGCCTGCTATCCACTGGCGCTGGGCTATTACCCGGCGGCGGTGGGGCACCGCATGGAGCGGGAGAATCCGGACGATCACCTGTTGATCTACTGCAGCGCCGGCCACGGCTGGCTGGAAACAGCGGATGGACGATTCGAGGTTGCTGGTGGTGATCTGCTGGTGCTGCCCAAGGGCCGCGCCCATGCCTATGGCGCCGATGCGCAGCGGCCCTGGTCGATCTTCTGGGTGCACCTGGATGGCCGGCTGGCAGAGGAGTTCCTGCGTCCGCTGGGCAAGTCGCCGCGCTTGCGGGTTGGGGTGCAGCCTCGTCTGCTCGGCGAATTCGATGCACTGCTGGCGTTGCGCCGGCAGGGCCTGAGCCTGCCGCACTTCATCCACGCCGCGCACTTGTTGCAGAGCCTGCTGACCTCCCTGGCCCTGCGCCCGGTGCGGGCGCGGCTGAAGTCCGGGCGCGTGCTGGATGTGGAAGCAGTGCAGGCCCTGATGCGCGAACACCTGCATGACGCGCTGAACCTCGACGAACTGGCCGCGCAGTTCCGCCTGTCGCGATTTCACTTCGCCAAGACCTACCGGGCGCTGACCGGGCAGGCGCCGATCCAGGACTTCATCCGCCTGAAGATGACCCACGCCTGTCGCCTGCTCGACCAGGGCAACCTGGAAGTGCGCCAGGTCGCCGAGCAACTGGGTTACGCCGATGCCTATTACTTCTCGCGGCTGTTCAAGCGCGTGGTGGGCATGGCGCCCAGTCATTACCGGGCGCTGCATACGGGCTAGTCCCGGCGCGCGGCGCCTTGACTTGACCGGGGCGCTTGCTTAGCGTGCCGGTTCGTTTTACCAGGCAGACGCACCATGACGAATGAAGATCGGATCAAGCTGGAAGCCAGCTGGAAGGAAGCCCTCCACGAGGAGTTCGAGAAGCCCTACATGAAGCAGCTGGGCGAGTTCCTCCGCGCGGAAAAGGCCGCCGGCAAGGTGATCTTCCCGCCCGGTCCGCTGATCTTCAATGCGTTGAACACCACGCCGCTGGACCATGTGAAGGTGGTGATCATCGGCCAGGACCCCTACCACGGTCCCGGCCAGGCCCACGGCCTGTGCTTCTCGGTACAGCCGGGCGTGCCGACGCCGCCGTCGCTGCAGAACATCTATAAGGAGCTGCAGCGCGACCTCAACCTGCCGATCCCCAACCACGGCTATCTGCAGCATTGGGCCGAGCAGGGCGTGCTGCTGCTCAACACCTCACTCACCGTCGAGCAGGCCCGCGCCGGCTCCCACGCCCAGGCCGGCTGGCAGCTGTTCACCGACAAGGTGATCGAGGTGGTCAGTCAGCGCTGCGAGAACCTGGTGTTCCTGCTCTGGGGCTCCCATGCGCAGAGCAAGCAGAAGCTGATCGACGCGCAGAAGCACCTGGTCCTCAAGTCGGCGCACCCCTCGCCGCTGTCGGCCTACCGGGGCTTCCTCGGCAACGGACATTTCAGCCGCACCAACAAGTTCCTCGAACAGCACGGCCTGGCGCCCATCGACTGGTCGCTGCCGCCGGTCTGACGGCGCGCCCGCAAAAAAAGAGGCCCGCACGAGGCGGGCCTGGAGAAATCGCCGGAGAACTCAATCCGGCGAGCGTGGCACTTACTCCGTTGCCTCGGCGCGACGTTGCCAGAGACGGAAACAGGGTTCGGCGAGGAACAGCACCAGCAGCAGGCGCAGTACCTGCAGTGCCGTCACCAGTGGTACCGAGAGTTGCAGCGCCTCGGCGGTCAGGCTCAGCTCGGCGATGCCGCCGGGCATCATGCCGAGCATCAGTGACTGGTGATCCAGCGGCCCGAGCCAGCCGATCAGCTCCGCCACCAGCGCCGCCGCCAGCATCATCCACAGGGTGCAGGCCAGGCTGCGGCCGATGAAGGCCGGGGCATTGCGGAAGAAACTGCGATTGAAATGACAGCCCAGCGCGCTGCCGATCAACCATTGGCCCAGGGAGCTGCTGCCCGCTGGCAGGCCGATCTGCAGATCGGCGGCGATGGCGGCGACGGCGCTGACCAGCAGCGGCCCGAGCAGCCAGGGATTGGGTTGGCGCAGCTTCTGCAGGACCAGTGCGACCACGGCGCCAGCCGGCAGCAGCAGGGCCAGCCAGCCCCAGCTGACAGTAACGGAGTGCGCGCTTGGCGGCGGGGTATCCAGCAGCCAGGTGAAGGCCGCCGGCACCAGCAGAACCACCAGTAGCAGGCGCAGGCTCTGCGCCGCCGCCACGCGGCTGGACTGCGCGCCGTGGCGCAGGCCGAGGTTGACCATCTCGCTGGCGCCGCCGGGCATGCTGGAGAAGAACGCCGTGGCGCGATCCTCGCCGGCGCGCCGCAGCACGGCGATAGCGGCAAGGCTCGACAAGGTGGTGGCCAGCGCGCCGAGCACCACGATGGCGCCATGTTCGAGCACCTGCTCGACCACCGCCGGGGTGAAGTGCAGGCCGATCCCGGTGCCCACCACCCATTGCCCGGCCTTGCGTGCGCCGGGCACTTCCGCGAGCGGCCAGTCGAGCAGGCAGCGGCTGAGCATCACCGCCAGCAGCGAGCCGATCATCCAGGGCAGCGGCCAGCCGACCAGAGAGGCCAGCCAGCCGCCAAGGGCGCCGATCAGGGGCGTTGCCCAGAACAGGCGCCAGTTCGCCAGCTTATGCATCCGCCAGCTCGACCGTTGCGCGACGGCTGCGCTTGCGCCAGGCGCGGTACAGCGGCAGGCCGAGCATGAGCACCACCAGCGCCCAGGTGCCGAGGGTGATCGGGCTGGACCAGAGGATGCCCAGTTCGCCGTTGGAGATCGACAGCGCGCGGCGCAGGTTCTGCTCCATCAGCCCGCCGAGGATGAAGCCCAGCAGCAGCGGCGAGAGCGGGAAGTCCAACTTTCGCAGGATGTAGCCGAGGATGCCGATGGCGACCATCAGGAACAGGTCGAAGGTGGTGGCATGCACGGCGTACACGCCGATCGCGGTGATGATCGCGATGCCTGGCACCAGCGCCCAGTTCGGCACCGAGAGGATACGGGTGAACACCCGGACCATCGGCACGTTGAGGATGATCAGCATGACGTTGGCGATGAACAGCGAGGCGATCAGGCCCCAGACGATGTTCGGCTGTTCCTGGAACAGCAGCGGGCCGGGGGTGATGTTGTACAGGCTGAGCGCGCCGATCATCACCGCCGTGGTGCCCGAGCCGGGCACGCCGAGGGTCAGCATGGGCACCAGGGCGCCGCACGCCGCGCCGCCGATGGCGGTTTCCGGTGCCGCCAGGCCGCGCATGTCGCCCTTGCCGAACTGGCCCTTGTCGCCGGCCAGCTTCTTCTCGGTCATATAGGCCACGGCGCTGGCCAGCGTCGCGCCTGCGCCGGGCAGTACGCCCATGATGAAGCCCAGCACGCCACAGCGCAGGTTGACCACGAAGACCGAGGCCGCTTCCTTGACGTTGAACAGCATGCGTCCGCTGGCCTCGACCATCTTGTGGCCGTGGTGGGTCTTCTCCAGCAGCAGGAGGATCTCGCTCACCGAGAACAGGCCCAGCACCAGCACCACGAACTGGATGCCGTCGGAAACGTGGATGCTGTCGAAGGTGAAGCGGTACACGCCGCTGTTGGCGTCGATGCCCACGCTGGACAGGAACAGTCCGAGCAGGGCGGCCAGCAGGGTCTTCAGCGGACGGTCACCGGCCAGGCCGCCGAGGGCGACGATGGCGAACACCATCAGCACGAAGTATTCCGCCGGGCCGAAGGCGATCGCCCATTTCGCCAGCAGCGGGGCGAACAGCACCATGCCGCAGGTGGCGATGAAGGCGCCGATGAACGAGCTCCAGGCCGACAGCGACAGGGCCACGCCGGCCAGACCCTTGCGGGCCATGGGGTAGCCGTCGAGGGTGGTCATCACGGTGGAGGCTTCGCCGGGGATGTTCAACAGGATCGAGGAAATCCGCCCGCCGTACTCGCAGCCCAGGTACACGGCGGCCAGCAGGATCAGCGCTGACTCCGGCGGCAGGCCGAGGGCGAAGGCTACCGGGATCAGCAGGGCCACGCCGTTGATCGGACCCAGGCCCGGCAGCAGGCCGACGACGGTGCCGATCAGGGTGCCGATCAGCGCGGTGATGAGGTTGTAGGGCGTCAGGGCGACACCGAAGCCCTGGCCGAGATAACTCAAGGTATCCATGACTCAGTCCTCAGAGCAGGGGTTCGAGGATGCCCAGCGGCAGCGGGACATCCAGGGTGCGGTCGAACAGCAGGTACAGGCCGATGGCGAGCAGCGTCGCGGTGACCACGCTGGCCACCGGGCGGCCGCCGTAGATCAGAGCGATGAAGGTGCCGACCAGGGCGCTGGCCGGGATGAAGCCCAGCGGTTCGAAGAGGCCGGCATAGACCACCAGCAGGGCAACGCAGAGCACCACCTTGGCCAGCAGCGCGCCTTCCAGCGCGGGCTCGTCTTCCTCGCGCTTGATCGGCGTCGGACGGGCGATCAGCCAGGCCAGGCCGGCGGCCATCAGGCCCAGGCAGAGCAGGGGGTAGGCGCGCGGGCCGACCGGTTCGTAGGAGAAGGGCGCCTGGTAGTTCCAGGCGATCAGGGCGAAGGCGACGCAGGCGAGCAGCCAGGCGCCGGCGAACAGCCGCTGGAAGAGGCTGGTTTGCGACATGGGATGACTCCTTGCGTCGGCGACCTTGGGCGGCCGCCGACGCCGCGCGGGGCGTTACTGGATGAGGCCGAACTCGCGGGCGAGCTGCTTATACTGGGTGACCTGCTGCTTCACGTAGGTATCCAGCTCCGGCCCGGTCATGGCGAAGGGGAACAGCTCGCGCTGGTCGCGCAGCTTGGCGAAGTCTTCCGAGGCCAGCAGCTTGTCGAAGGCGCCTTTCCAGAATGCGTAGTCCTCGTCGCTCACCTTCGGGCCGACGTAGAAGCCGCGCACCACCGGCCAGACGATGTCGTAGCCCTGTTCCTTGGCGGTGGGGATGTCGGTCATGCCCTCATCCTTCAGGCGCTCCTCGGCGAATACCGCCAGCAGGCGCATCTTGCCTGCGCGGATGTGTGGCATGGAGTCTGAGATGTCGGTGCTGCCGACCTGGATGTGCCCGCCCAGCAGCGCCGTGGCGATCTCACCGCCGCCTTCCAGGGCGACGTAGCGCAGTTGCTTGGGGTCGATGCCGGCGGCCTTGGCGATCAGCGCGGTCTGCATCCAGTCCTGGCTGCCGACGGTGCCGCCGGAGCCGATCACCACCTTGCTCGGGTCGGCCTTCAGCGCCGCGACCAGATCACCGAGGTTCTTGAACGGCGAGTCCGCCGGCACCGCGATGGCGCCGTAGCTGGTGCCTACCGCCGCCAGCCACTTCACCGCGTTCTCGTCGAAGCGGCCGAACTTGCCCTGGGCCAGGTTCAGCAGCGAGCCGCTGGAGAAGGCGGTGATGGTGTTGCCGTCGGCCGGTCGCTGGGCGACCACCGCGTTGTAGGCCACGGCGCCAACGCCGCCGGGCATGTAGGTGACGCGCATCGGCTTGGACAGCAGCTTCGAATCCATCAGGGCGCTCTGCGCCAGCTTGCAGGTGAGGTCGAAGCCGCCGCCGGGGGAGGCCGGGGCGATACATTCCGGGCGCTTGGGCTCGGCGATCAGGCTACCGGCGAACAGCAGGGTGGCGCCGGCGAGGGTCAGGTTGCGCAGGACGGTGGACATGGGGCAATTCCTCTCTTGTTGTTGTTGGTTTACCAGATCGCCAGGGAGTAGCTGAGGTAGATACGTGTCTCGTCGGCGTCCCGCGCGAAGCTCGAACGGTAGGTGGCGTTGCGCACGCGCACGGCTACGTCCTTGAGCGGGCCGCTCTGGATTACGTACTTGATGTCGGTGTTGCGTTCCCATTCCTTGCCGTGGCCGTCCATGCCATTGATTCTGGCATCGTCGCCGCTGACGTAGCGATTCATCAGGGTCAGGCCGGGAATCCCGAGGCCGGCAAAGTCGAAGTCGTGGCGCAACTGCCAGGAGCGTTCCTCGGCGTCGGCGAAGTCGCCGACCTGCACGAAGTTCACCAGGTACGGGTTGCTGCCGTCGATGTAGGGGAAGGCGGTGTCGCCGTTCATCTGCTGCCAGCCGAGGCTGAGCTTGTTGGCGCCCAGGGCGTAGCCGAGCATGCCGTTGAAGGCGCGGTTGTCGATCTCCCCGCCACGGGCTGCGCCCTGGTCATCGCTGACCGCCAGGCGCAGGTCGGCGCTGAATTTTCCGGGGCCGAGCGGGTAGCTGGCGAGCAGGCCGACGAAGTGCTGACGATAGACGTCGTCCAGGGAGGCGTAGTGGTAGCGGCCAGTGAAGTGGTCGGTGAGTTTGTAGTCGCCGCCGGCCAGGTCGTAGTGGTTGCCTTCGGCGCTGCCGCCGGAAAAGCGCTTGTTCTTGTTGTTCAGCGCCAGGTCCTGCCAGTCGGTGGAGTCGCGGTCCCTGGCCTTCTCCAGGCGGCCGCCGGTGAAGTCGAGGCCGGGCAGGTCGGTGGAGTTGAGCAGGCCGCCTTCGAAGGTCTGCGGGAACAGGCGGCTGTCGTTGGGTTGCAGCGTCGGCAGGTCGGGGATCAGGCTGCCGATCTTCAGCTCCGTCTCGGAGACCTTGAACTTGGCGGTCAGGCCGAGCTTGCTGTACTCATCGGCGGCGCGCCCGTCGTCGTGGGTCGGCAGCAGGCCGGTGCCGGTGCGGTCGGGCGAGGAGTCGAGCTTCAGGCCCAGCATGCTCATGGCGTCGAGGCCGACGCCGATGGTGCCGGGGGTATAGCCGGACTGGAAATCGAGGATGAAGCCCTGCGCCCATTCTTCGCGCTTGGACTGGCCGCTGCCGTCGCGAAAATCACGGTTGAAGTAGATGTTCTGGGTGCTGAGCTTGGCGCTGCTGTCTTCGATGAAACCTGCGGCATCGCACAAGGGGGCGACACCGGCGAAGGCCAGCACGGCGCTCGCGTGGGCAGGGGACAGGCAGGGGAAAAACGGCTTGCGGACAGCCAGTGCAGCCTGGGGCTGGGCAATGGTCATCTGTGGTCTCCGGTTCTTGTTGTTGTCACGAAAGGGCACCACGCCGCCTTTCGCTCTGAGCAGTCTTCGCCGCTTGGGGGCGATGCTAACGGGCTAAGCTTTCACCAGGCTTTCAGTTCCCTTTCGCAGTGTTTTCAGCGAATTTCCCCCATTCACAGGGGCTTGCGGATGGGTAAACTGCCGGCCAAATCCTGTAGCCCCGAGGGGTAGAAGCGCGTGCGAATCCTCCTGGTCGAAGACCATCCCCAACTGGGCGAAAGCGTCGCCCAGGCGCTCAAGGGCGCCGGCTGGACCGTGGACCTGCTGCAGGATGGCGTAGCCGCGGACCTGGCCCTGGCCAGTGAGGATTACGCCCTGGCGATCCTCGATGTCGGCTTGCCGCGGCTGGACGGCTTCCAGGTGCTGGCACGCCTGCGCGAGCGCGGCAAGACCCTTCCGGTGCTGATGCTCACCGCTCGTGGCGAAGTGCGCGATCGCGTCCACGGGTTGAACCTGGGCGCCGACGATTACCTCGCCAAACCTTTCGAGCTGACCGAGCTGGAAGCACGGGTAAAAGCCCTGCTGCGGCGCAGTGTGCTCGGCGGTGAACAGCAGCAGCGCTGTGGCGAGCTGGTCTACGACCTCGGCGCGCGGCGCTTCACCCTGGCCGACCAGGCAATGAACCTGACCTCCCGCGAGCAGGCCGTGCTGGAGGCGCTGATCGCCCGGCCGGGGCGGGTGATGAGCAAGGAGCAACTGGCCGCGCAGGTGTTCGGCTTGGACCAGGACGCCAGCGCCGATGCCATCGAAATCTACGTGCACCGCCTGCGCAAGAAGCTCGAAGGCAGTTCAGTGCGCATCGTCACCTTCCGGGGCCTGGGCTACCTGCTCGAGGCGCAGGATGGTTGAGCCGCGCCGCTGGCGTTACCCCGGCGCCGGCAGCCTGCGTGGCCGGCTGCTCTGGCGGCTGGGTGGGATGTTGCTGGTGCTGCTGCTGATCGGCAGCGCAGTGACCTACTGGCGGGCCCGCCATGCCGCCGACATCGCCTACGACCGCACCCTGCTGGCCTCGGCGCGTGACATCGCCGACGGGCTCTACGCCAGCGACGGCACCCTGCGCGCCAACGTGCCCTATGTGGCGCTGGACAGTTTCGAGTACGACAGCGCTGGTCGCATCTTCTACCAGGTGATCGATCCCCAGGGACGGATGATTTCCGGCTACGAGAGCCTGCCTGCGCCACCGCCGGAGACGCCACGTACCGATGACTACCCGGCGCTGGCCAAGTTCTACGACGCCCAGTACCAGGGGCAGGGCGTGCGGGTGGTCAGCCTGCTGCAGCCGGTCAGCCAGCCGACGGTCAACGGCATGGCGGAAATCCGCGTGGCGGAAACCCTGGGCGCCCGCGAGCGGCTGGCGCGCAACCTGCTCGGCGACACCCTGTTGAACCTGGCGCTGTCGGCCATCGCCGCGCTGCTGATGGTCTGGTACGCGGTGAGCGCCGGCCTGCGCCCGCTGGATCGCCTGCGCGCGGCGGTGGAGGAGCGGCAGCCGGATGACCTGCGGCCGTTGCCGGTGGTGCGGGTGCAGCGTGAGCTGCGTCCGCTGGTGGCGGCGCTCAACCACTTCACCGTGCGCCTGCGTGGGCTGTTCGACCGGCAGTCGCAATTCATCGCCGAGGCCTCGCACGAACTGCGCACGCCGCTGGCGGCGCTCAAGGCGCGGCTGGAACTGGGCCTGCGCGAGCAGGATCCGCAGCAATGGCGTGCCACCCTGGTGGATGCCGTGCAGAACACTGACCGGGTGACCGGGCTGGCGAACCAGCTGCTGTCCCTGGCGCGCGTCGAAAGCGGCGCGCGCGCCATCGCCGAAGGAGCAGGGGAGGACATCGATCTCAGCCAGCTGGCGCGGGAGCTGGGCCTGGCGCTGGCGCCGCTGGCCTATGCGCGGGGTGTCGCGCTGGCGCTGGAGGCGGACGATCCGGTGTGGGTGAAGGGCGATCCGACGCTGCTCAACGAACTGCTCAGCAATCTGGTGGATAACGCCATTGCCCATGCTCCGGCGGACGGCAACGTGATCATCCGCGTACTGTCGCCGGCCGGCCTGGAAGTGGAGGACGACGGTCCGGGGATTCCGTTGGAGGAGCGCGACAAGGTGTTCCGCCGCTTCTACCGCCGCCGCCAGCAGGGCACCGGTCTGGGGTTGGCCATCGTCGGCGAGATCTGCAGCGCGCACCGCGCGCGTATCGAGCTGGCGCAGGGCGAGCTGGGTGGATTGCTGGTGCGGGTGAGCTTTCCGACGGAAAACCTTTGAGCCAGAAACGCGAAACCCGCCGGTAAGGGCGGGTTTTGGGGGGGATATCGTGGACAAGGTCCACTCCTACGAGAGCTGACGCTGCGAAGTCTCAGGCAGGTCCGGCCCCTGTAGGAGCGAGCTTGCTCGCGGACCCGCCTGACAGCGGAGTCGCAGGAAACCCTGGTTCGCGAGCAAGCTCGCTTCTACGAAGAGCAGGAACCTCGCGGGCGTTTCCCGTTACTGCAGCATGCTCATCGCGGCTTCCATCGCCGCCGAGAGGTCTTCGTCTTCCTTGAGGCTGGCGTTGGGGTCCAGGCCGAGCTTGGCGAAGGCCGGGATGCTGCTCCAGTCCAGCTCGGTGAAGGGGTGATTGCTGCCCAGGTAGCTCTGCAGGGTGGCGACCTGGACGATGTCCACATAGTCGACCTTGACCGAGTCGCGGTTGAAGTCCAGGTGCTGGCCCGGCACCGAGGCGATTGGCGCGGGGAAGTCCCAGGCCTTGAGGATGCGGTCGCCGATGATCGGATGGATGCGCTCGATCACATGGTTGAGGCTGATGGAATCGGCCAGCAGTTCGCTGTGCTCCTCGGCGTAGGTGAGGATCGGCAGCGCGCCGATCTGGTGCACCAGGCCGGCGAGGGTGGCCTGGTCTGGCGCCAGTCGGGTGTAGTGACGGCACAGGGCGTGGCAGATGCCGGCGATCTCGGTGCTCTTGTTCCAGACTTCGCGCATCTTGCGGTCGACCACGTCGGAGGTGGCCTGGAACATCTGTTCCATGGCAAGGCCGGTGGCCAGGTTGCAGGTGTAGTTCATGCCCAGGCGGCCGATGGCCATCTGCAGGTCGGTGATTTCCTTGGTGGTGCGCAGCAGCGGGCTGTTCACCACCTTGATGATGCGCGCGGTCAACGCGGCATCGTTGCCAATCACCTTGGAGAGATCCTGGATGCTGCTGTCCGGGTCTTCCGCCGCCTCGCGCACGCGCAGCGCGACTTCCGGCAGCGTTGGCAGCACCAGTTCATCGTTCTCGATGGCCCGCAGCAGATCCTGTTGTACTTTGTCGGCAAGCTTGCTCATGGCACTTCCTGATTGGGTCTGATGACGCTTCTTAGTGAGTCGTGTTGCCGGGCAACCCGTAGGGACGGGCTGCATTTTGCACGGCGGCGCATGACGCGTCGGTTAGGTGGATCACCAAATGGTATTTCTCACACCTAGCCTTGTGCCGGGCTCCCCACCCGGCAGCGTTCAGCGCTGAATCTCGCGGTCGCTGTCCAGGGTGTAGGGCAGGTCCAGCAGTTGCAGGGGCTGGCCTTCGGCCTCGCCCAGGCGTACGCGGCCATCGGTCACGGCGTCGTCCTGCAGCACGGCCAGCAGCTCCACGCCTTGTGCGGCCCGGGCGGCCAGCACCACTTCGCCGACGCTGGTGCTGTGCACCGGCGAGAACAGTTCGCGGCCCGGTTCCGGCAATTCGTCGCCGTCCAGCAGCAGGCGGTGCAGGCGGCGCTTGAGGCGGCCGAGGTACTGCATGCGCGCGACGATTTCCTGGCCGGTGTAGCAGCCTTTCTTGAAGCTCACGCCGCCGACGGCCTGCAGGTTGATCATCTGCGGAATGAACAGCTCGCGGGTACTGCCGAACACCTGGCCAACGCCGGCGCGGACCTGGCCGAGCAGCCAGTCGTTGAGGCTGCCGTGTGCCAGTTGGGCGCCCAGTCGCTCGCGCAGCTCGGTGGCGCGCGACGCCGGTACCCAGAGTTCGACGCGGCCATGGCCGAGACCGATGGCGATCAGACCGTCATGGCGCGCCACCTGATCGGCCTGGCCGTTCAGCGTCAGGCCCAGCTCGGCGAGCAGGGCATCGGCGCCGCAGAGTCCGAAGCGCGTCCACAGGGCGCTGTCGTCCGACAGGCTGGCCTTGGAAAACACGGCGTACTTCTTGAGGTCGGCGAGCTGGCTTTCCAGCAGGTCGCTGGCCATCGCCAGCAGGTAGCCGTCAGCCTCGGCGAGGATGCGGAAGCTGGAGGTCATGCGTCCCTTGGGGGTGCAGCGCGCGCCGAGGCTTGCGGTTTCGGCGTCCAGGTAGCTGAGGTTGCAGGTCAGCTGGCCCTGGAGGAATTTGGCGGCGTCCACGCCGCGCACGGCGAGAATCCCTTCGTGATCGAGTTCGGTGAAGGAAGCGGAGGCAGTCATCACGATTCGCTGGAAGAAAGTTAGGGGCCTCATGATAGAGCCCGGACCGAGGCTTGTCAGCGGGTGCCGGGAGCCGGGCCGCATGCGTATAATGCCGCTCGGCTCGCGCCGGCCCGTGGCGGTGCGAGCGATCCGATGTAATCGCCCGCTGTTATTCGAGGTACCTGCAGATGACCGACGAAATCGAACTCAAACGCCTGTTCTGGCACAGCCGCCGTGGCATGCTGGAGCTGGACGTGCTGCTGGTGCCTTTCGTGCAGGAGGTCTACCCCGGCCTGCCGGCAGAGGACCAGGCACGCTTCCGCAAGCTGCTGGAGTGCGAGGACCAGGACATGTTCGGCTGGTTCATGCAGCGCGGCGAGCCGGAAGATGCCGACCTGCGCCACATCGTTCGCATGATCCTGGACCGTGTCCAGCCGAAGTGACCCCTTCGAATGCCGCTGGCGACCGTCCATCGGGTTGCTGGCGGCCTATCTCGGCGGGCAGTCGCTCGCCGTCCTGGCGTTGCTGCTCGCCGCCATTCCCGTTTCCCTGAGTCTGCTCGGCCTGCTGGCCTGTGCGCTGCACGCGTGGTACGTCCTGTCGCGCCAGGTGCTGCTGCGCTCCGCGGCGTCCGTGCGCGCCTTGCGTCACGGTGCGGAGGGGTGGCAGGTGTGGAGCGAGCGGGATGGCTGGCAGCCGGTGCGGTTGGCGCCGGACAGCCTGGCGCTGCCAGCGCTGGTCGTGCTGCGTTTCCGCCGTCCCGGCCAGTGGCTGGCGCGCAGCGTCTGCGTGCCGGCCGATGCCCTGGCGCCGGATATTCACCGGCGCCTGCGGGTGAGGCTGCGCTTCAGTCGGAATAGGTGGGCGGTGCCAGGATAGTGTCGCGGGCTTCGGGCAGCAGGTCCGGGTAGTCGAGGGTGTAGTGCAGGCCGCGGCTTTCATGGCGCTGCATGGCGGAGTTGATGATCAGCTCGGCCACCTGGGCCAGGTTGCGCAGCTCGATCAGGTCGCGGCTGACCTTGTAGTTCGAGTAGAACTCGTCGATCTCGTCCAGCAGCAGGCGCACGCGATGCTGCGCGCGGGCCAGGCGCTTGTTGGTGCGCACGATACCGACGTAGTCCCACATGAAGCGCCGCAGCTCGTCCCAGTTGTGCGCGATGATCACGTCTTCGTCCGAGTCGGTCACCTGGCTGGCATCCCAGCTGGGGAGGGCGGTGGGGGCGGGCGCACGGGCGAGCTTGTCGACGATGTCGGCGGCAGCGGAGCGTGCGTAGACGAAGCACTCCAGCAGGGAATTGCTCGCCATCCGGTTGGCGCCGTGCAGTCCGGTGAAGGTGGTCTCGCCGATGGCGTAGAGGTTCGGCACGTCGGTGTGGCCGTGCTGGTCGACCAGTACGCCACCGCAGGTGTAGTGCGCCGCGGGCACCACCGGGATCGGCTCGCGGGTGATGTCGATGCCGAAGTCCAGGCAACGCTCGTAGACCGTGGGGAAGTGCTCGCGGATGAACTCGGCCGGCTTGTGGCTGATGTCCAGGTAGACGTAGTCGATACCCAGGCGCTTCATCTCGTGGTCGATGGCGCGGGCCACGACATCGCGCGGCGCCAGTTCGGCGAGGGCATGGAAGCGCTGCATGAAGCGTTCGCCGTTGGGCAGGCGCAGCAGACCGCCTTCGCCGCGCAGGGCTTCGGTGATCAGGAAGCTCTTGGCCTGCGGGTGGTACAGGCAGGTCGGGTGGAACTGGTTGAATTCCAGGTTGCCGACGCGGCAGCCGGCGCGCCAGGCCATGGCGATGCCGTCGCCGGAGTTGCCGTCCGGGTTGCTGGTATAAAGGTAGACTTTGCTGGCGCCGCCGGAGGCGAGCACGGTGAAGCGCGCACCGAAGGTATCGACCTCGCCGGTGTTGCGGTCCAGCACGTAGGCGCCCAGGCAGCGCTGACCCTTCATGCCGAGCTTGCGCTGGGTGATCAGGTCGACCGCGACCCGCTGCGACAGCAGTTCGATGTTCGGCCGTTGCCGCGCCTGTTCCAACAGGGTGTTGAAGATGGCGGCGCCGGTGGCGTCGGCGGCATGGATGATGCGCCGATGGCTGTGGCCGCCTTCGCGGGTCAGGTGGAATTCGAAGCCGCCGTCCTCGCGCCCCGGTTCGTGGTCGCGGGTGAAGGGGACGCCCTGTTCGATCAGCCACTGGATGGCTTCGCGGCTATGCTCGACGGTGAATTTCACGGCGTCTTCGCGGCACAGGCCGGCGCCCGCGACCAGGGTATCCTCGACGTGGGACTCGACGGTGTCGGTGTCGTCCAGCACGGCGGCAACCCCGCCCTGGGCCCAGAAGGTCGAGCCCTGGGACAGTTCACCCTTGCTCAGGACGGCGATGCGCAGGTGCGCCGGCAGCGTCAGGGCGAGCGTCAGGCCAGCGGCCCCGCTGCCGATCACCAATACATCATGCTGGAAGTGCTGACCCATGTCCGGCTCCACCAAAAAGGCGCCCTAGTATATAGAAGGGTGTCACGGCACAATACTGGCGAACCGATGACACCGAAGGCGCCTGCAGCGTACGGCAGTCGCAGGGCGGACTCCAAGGACTCCCGCTCATGCCGTGAAGCCAGGCTCGCCGGCGTTGCATCGAGAGTGACGGATCGTGGCAAATCGCCGGAACTTTTTTAGTCGTTCCGGTTCCAACGCGGAATACCTTAAGTCGCTTTCGCGCAGGCTCGGACTGCGCGGAGAGGGTGCGGGTGTTTCGCCCGATACAGTTGAATTCAACGGGCTTCGGACGCATGTCTGGGTCCGATTGCCGCCAATGTGAAAAAACTGTGCGGCGCATGCTTGGAGGGGAGAACTTTTGCAGACGTCCCGAGTCTATCTTGGCAGGACGATTCACCAGGGTGCTCGAAGCTCCTCCAGGTTCGTAGAGGAGCATTCATGCTAACCCAGGAACAGGATCAACAACTGGTTGAACGGGTACAGCGCGGAGACAAGCGGGCATTCGATCTGCTGGTGCTGAAGTACCAGCACAAGATTCTCGGGCTGATCGTGCGTTTCGTGCATGACGCCCAGGAAGCCCAGGATGTCGCACAGGAAGCATTCATCAAGGCGTATCGCGCCTTGGGTAACTTCCGAGGCGACAGTGCCTTTTATACCTGGCTGTACCGTATTGCCATCAACACCGCGAAGAACCACCTGGTGGCGCGCGGTCGGCGTCCGCCGGACAGCGATGTCACCGCGGAAGACGCGGAGTTTTTCGAGGGCGACCATGCCCTGAAGGACATCGAATCGCCGGAAAGAGCCATGCTGCGGGATGAGATCGAGGAAACAGTCCATCGCACCATTCAGCAGTTGCCCGAGGATCTGCGCACGGCATTGACCCTGCGTGAGTTCGAAGGCTTGAGTTACGAAGATATCGCCACCGTGATGCAGTGTCCGGTGGGAACGGTCCGCTCACGGATCTTCCGTGCGCGGGAAGCGATCGACAAAGCTTTGCAGCCTTTGTTGCATGAAGAAGTCTGAATACAGCGGCAACAGCCAAGAGAGGTACCGCTATGAGTCGTGAAGCCCTGCAGGAGTCGCTGTCCGCTGTCATGGATAACGAAGCGGATGAGCTTGAGCTGCGGCGAGTGCTTGCAGCCTGCGGCGAGGACGCCGAATTGCGGGCCACCTGGTCCCGTTATCAACTGGCCCGTGCCGTGATGCATCGGGAGCCGGCGCTGCCAAAGCTGGATATCGCTGCCGCCGTGTCCGCCGCCCTGGTCGATGAAGCCGCGCCGGCGCCGGTAAAGAGCAATCCGTGGCGCAACGTTGGCCGCCTGGCGGTCGCCGCGTCGGTGACCCTGGCCGTGCTGGCCGGTGTTCGCCTGTACCACCAGGACAGCGGTGTCGCCAACGGCCTGGCCCAGCAGGCCCCCGCCACCCAGCAGATCGCTCTGCCGCAGGTGCAGGGTCCGGCGGTTCTGGCAGGCTACACTCAGGACGAGGCGCCGCAGGTGATCACCAATGCCCGGGGTGGGCAGACCACCTGGCATGAGCAGCGTCTTCCGGGTTACCTGCGCCAACATGCGCAACAGTCCGCCGTAAGCGGCACTGACAGCGCTCTGCCTTACGCACGCGCCGCGAGCCTGGAAAGCCGCTGATTTTGCGACCTTAAGGAGCGACATGCGCGCGACGACAGCACTGCTGTTCATCCTGGGCGGTCTGCTGGCTCTGCCAGTCCAGGCCGCCGATGCGTTGGACTGGATCAAGCGCCTCTCCGAGGCGGATCAGCAACAGAATTTCCAGGGCACTTTCGTCTACGAACGCAGCGGCACTTTCTCGACGCACGATGTCTGGCATCGGGTCGATGCCGATGGTTCGGTGCGCGAGCGCCTGGTGCAGGCCGACGGGCCGCGCCAGGAGGTCGTGCGGGTCGACGGCGCCACCCAGTGCGTGGGTGGCGGCATGGCCGGACAGGTGTCGGTGGGCGAGCTCTGGCCTTCGCACAAGCTGAACCCGCAGGATCTGTCCTCCTGGTACGACATTCGCGTGGCGGGTGAGTCGCGTGTCGCCGATCGCCCTGCCGTGGTGCTCGCGGTGCTGCCGCGCGATCAGCACCGCTACGGTTTCGAGCTCCATCTGGACAAGGAAACCGGCCTGCCGCTCAAGTCCCTGCTGCTCAATGACAAGGGGCAGATCATCGAGCGCTTGCAGTTCACCCGTATCGATCTGACAGCCCCTGACGATGCCGAGCTGCAGCCGACCTCAAGCTGTCAGCCGGTCAAGGAGCTCAAGAGCGCCAGCGTGAAAACCGGCTGGCATTCGGAGTGGGTTCCTCCGGGGTTCACCCTCAACAGCACCCTGCAGCAGCGCAGCCCGGTCTCGAACGACCAGGTGTTGTGCCTGGCCTACGGGGATGGACTGGCGCGCTTCTCGGTGTTCCTTGAGCCGCTGCATGGCGCCAAGGTCGACGATGCGCGCACCCAGTTGGGCCCGACGACGGTGGTATCCCGGCGTTACGCCAGTGAAGATGGCGGCACCATGGTGACCGTTGTCGGCGAGATACCCAGCGGTACGGCTGAGCGGGTGGCGCTGTCCATGCGGCCAGCGGGAGCCCAGCCAGAGTGATCGAGGAGCAGGGGAGGGTGGTAGCGGTCGAGTCCGGAGCTGTCTGGGTCGAAACGCTGCGCCGCTCCACCTGCTCGGGATGTTCAGTGAACGCCGGCTGCGGCCAGGGTATCCTGGGGCGGTTGGGTGTCGGTAACCGGCGCGGCCGCGTGCGCGCCTTGTCTTCGCTGAAGCTTGCGCCTGGCGACGAAGTCGTGTTGGGCGTGGGCGAAGACCTTCTCCTGAAGAGTGCCCTGCTCTTCTATCTTTCCCCTCTGCTTGGACTTTTCGCGCTTGCACTACTGGCGGCGCGGCTCGGTTTCGGGGAACCTCTGGTCATTGCGGCCGGGCTCGCGGGATTCCTGTTGGCCTGGCTGCTCGTGCGTCGCCTGGGGCGACGTCATTCGGATGATCCGGCGATGCAACCGGTTGTGCTGCGTGCGCTGGTCGGTGGGCCGCTCGGCCCGGTTTAGTGTCTTTCCCAATCAACATCACGGGAGCTGTAGTCAATGCAAACCCTGAAACGCAGCATGGCTGCGCTGATTGCCCTGCTGGCCCTGAGCCTGTCGGTCACTGCGCGTGCCGAACTACCGGACTTCACGCCGCTGGTCGAGAAGGCGTCGCCGGCAGTGGTCAACATCAGTACCACGCAGAAGCTTCCGGACCGCTCCAATGCCCAGATGGGCATTCCGGACCTGGACGGCCTGCCGCCGGGCCTGCGAGAGTTCTTCGAGCGCAGCATTCCCCGTGGCCAGGGCCAGGCGCCCCGTGGCCAGCAGCGCGAGGCGCAGTCCCTGGGTTCGGGTTTCATCATTTCCGATGATGGCTACATCCTTACCAACAACCATGTGGTGGCCGACGCCGACGAGATTCTCGTGCGTCTGTCCGACCGCAGCGAGCACAAGGCCAAGCTGGTGGGCGCCGATCCGCGCAGCGACGTCGCCGTGCTGAAGATCGAGGCCAAGAACCTGCCGACCCTCAAGCTGGGCGACTCCGACAAGCTGAAGGTGGGTGAGTGGGTGCTGGCCATCGGTTCGCCGTTCGGCTTCGACCATTCGGTGACCGCCGGTATCGTCAGCGCCAAGGGCCGCAGCCTGCCGAACGAGAACTACGTGCCGTTCATCCAGACCGACGTGGCGATCAACCCGGGCAACTCCGGTGGCCCGCTGCTGAACCTGCAAGGCGAGGTCGTGGGTATCAACTCGCAGATCTTCACCCGTTCCGGCGGCTTCATGGGGCTTTCCTTCGCGATCCCGATCGATGTGGCGATGAACGTCGCCGATCAGCTGAAGAAGGCCGGCAAGGTCAGCCGCGGCTGGCTGGGCGTGGTGATCCAGGAAGTGAACAAGGATCTGGCCGAGTCCTTCGGGCTCGACAAGCCGTCCGGCGCCCTGGTCGCGCAACTGGTCGAAGACGGTCCGGCAGCCAAGGGCGGCCTGCAGGTGGGCGACGTGATCCTCAGCCTGAATGGCCAGACCATCAATGAATCGGCCGATCTGCCGCACCTGGTGGGCAACATGAAGCCGGGCGACAAGGCGGCCCTGGAAGTCATCCGCGATGGCAACCGCAAGACGCTGAACATGACCATCGGCAACCTGCCGGACGAGGATGACGAAGTCGCCGCCGTCGAGGGCAAGGGCGCCGAGCGCAGCAGCAACCGCATGGGCGTGACCGTGGCGGAACTGACTGCCGAGCAGCGCAAGTCGCTGGATATCAAGGGCGGCGTGGTGATCAAGGAGGTCCAGGGTGGTCCGGCGGCGATGATCGGCCTGCGTCCGGGGGATGTGATCACCCACCTGAACAATCGTGCGGTGGATTCGTCCAAGACCTTCTCCGAGATCGCCAAGTCTCTGCCGAAGGATCGCTCCATCTCCATGCGCGTACTGCGCCAGGGCCGTGCGAGCTTCATCACCTTCAAGCTCGCCGAGTAAGCTCGGCACCGAAAAAGGGCGGTCTTCACCGCCCTTTTTCATGCCTGTCCGTCCGGCGCAGGCGTGGCGGATGGTACGGGATTCAAGTAAACTCCCCGGCTATTTTTCGGCGGATTGCCGCCTTCAGCCTTTCGAGTGTGTTCAGCCGTGAGTGACCTGAGTCATATCCGCAATTTCTCCATCATCGCCCATATCGACCATGGCAAGTCGACGCTGGCCGACCGCTTCATCCAGATCTGCGGCGGCCTGTCCGACCGCGAGATGGAGGCGCAGGTCCTCGACTCCATGGACCTGGAGCGTGAGCGCGGCATCACCATCAAGGCGCACAGCGTCACCCTTCACTACAACGCGAAGGACGGCAAGACCTACCAGCTGAACTTCATCGACACCCCCGGCCACGTCGACTTCACCTATGAAGTCAGCCGCTCGCTGGCGGCCTGCGAAGGCGCGCTGCTGGTGGTGGATGCCGGCCAGGGCGTGGAGGCGCAATCGGTCGCCAACTGCTACACCGCCATCGAGCAGGGCCTGGAAGTCATGCCCGTGCTGAACAAGATGGACCTGCCGCAGGCCGATCCGGACCGCGTGAAGGACGAGATCGAGAGCATCATCGGCATCGACGCCACCGACGCCGTGGCCTGCTCGGCCAAGAGCGGCATGGGCGTGGAAGACGTGCTCGAGCGTCTGGTCAGCGCCATTCCCGCGCCCGAGGGTGAGATCGAGGCACCGCTGCAGGCGTTGATCATCGACTCCTGGTTCGACAACTACCTGGGCGTGGTCTCTCTGGTGCGCGTCAAGCATGGCCGCGTCAAGAAAGGCGACAAGATCCTGGTGAAGTCCACCGGCAAGATCCATCAGGTGGACAGCGTCGGCGTCTTCACCCCGAAGCACACCGAGACTCCGGACCTCAAGGCTGGTGAAGTGGGCTTCATCATCGCCGGCATCAAGGACATCCTGGGCGCGCCGGTGGGCGATACCCTGACCCTGTCCAACACCCCGGACGTGGAAGTGCTGCCGGGCTTCAAGCGCATCAAGCCGCAGGTCTACGCCGGCCTGTTCCCGGTCAGCTCCGATGACTTCGAGGACTTCCGCGAAGCGCTGCAGAAGCTGACCCTGAACGACGCCGCGCTGCAGTACGAGCCGGAAAGCTCTGAGGCCCTGGGCTTCGGCTTCCGCATCGGCTTCCTCGGCATGCTGCACATGGAGATCATCCAGGAGCGCCTGGAGCGCGAATACGACCTGGACCTGATCACCACCGCGCCGACCGTGATCTTCGAGATCGTGCAGAAGAACGGCGACACCCTCTATGTCGACAACCCGTCCAAGCTGCCAGACCTCTCGTCCATTGACGAGATGCGTGAGCCGATCTGCCGCGCCACCATCCTTGTGCCTCAGGAACACCTGGGCAACGTCATTACCCTGTGCATCGAAAAGCGCGGTGTACAGCGCGACATGCACTTCCTCAGCGGCCAGGTCCAGGTGATCTACGATCTGCCGATGAACGAAGTGGTGCTGGACTTCTTCGATCGCCTGAAGTCCACCAGCCGAGGCTATGCTTCGCTGGACTACAGCTTCGATCGTTTCGAGCCGGCCAACCTGGTCCGTCTCGACGTACTGATCAATGGCGAGAAGGTCGACGCCCTCGCCCTGATCGTCCACCGCGACAACGCGCCCTACAAGGGCCGTCAGCTGGTGGAGAAGATGAAAGAACTGATTCCGCGGCAGATGTTCGACGTCGCGATTCAAGCGGCCATCGGTGGGCAGATCATCGCCCGTTCGACGGTCAAGGCGCTCAGGAAGAACGTGCTGGCTAAGTGCTACGGTGGTGACGTGAGCCGTAAGCGCAAGCTGCTGGAGAAGCAGAAGGCTGGTAAGAAAAGGATGAAGCAGGTCGGTAGCGTGGAGATTCCGCAGGAAGCCTTCCTCGCTGTGCTCAAAGTGGACAGTTGAACCCTATGACGCTGAATTTCCCGCTGTTGCTGGTGATTGCCGTTGCTGTGTGCGGCGTTCTCGCCCTGGTGGACCTGGTGCTGTTCGCACCGCGCCGCCGGGCAGCCATTTCCGCCTACGAAGGCACGGTCGGCGAGCCTGACCCGGAAGTGCTGGAAAAACTGAACAAGGAACCGGTGCTGGTCGAGTACGGCAAGTCGTTCTTCCCGGTACTGTTCATCGTGCTGGTGCTGCGCTCCTTCCTGGTCGAGCCGTTCCAGATTCCGTCCGGCTCGATGAAGCCGACCCTGGAAGTGGGCGATTTCATCCTGGTGAACAAGTTCGCCTATGGCATCCGCCTGCCGGTGCTGGACACCAAGGTGATCCCGGTGGGTGATCCGCAGCGCGGCGATGTCATGGTGTTCCGCTACCCCAGCGACCCGAACATCAACTACATCAAGCGCGTGATCGGCGTTCCCGGCGACACCATCCGCTATACCAGCGACAAGCGCCTCTACGTCAACGATCAGCTGGTCGCCGAGAAGCTGATGGGCGAGGAGCCGGGCAGCCTGGGCAGCGTGACGCTGTACAAGGAAAAGCTGGGCGACGTAGAGCACCTGATCCGCAAGGAAATGACCCGTTACCGTGTCGAGCCGGGCAGGCAGTGGAAGGTGCCGGCCGAGCACTACTTCATGATGGGCGACAACCGCGACAACTCCAACGACAGCCGCTACTGGAACGACCCGAAGATCCCGAAGGACCTGCTGGGCATGGTTCCGGACCGCAATATCGTCGGCAAGGCGTTCGCGGTTTGGATGAGCTGGCCGGAGCCCAAGCAGCGCAACCTGCCGAATTTCTCGCGAGTGGGCGTGATCCACTAAAGTTGTGAGATGTTCGAAGCCTTCGGGCGGCGAACAGTGCTAGAAACCCGGGCGGGGCTGCACGCGGGGAGCGAGGCAGCCCCGCTTGCACTTGGACCCGCCGCGGTTGGCGGACAATAAGAACGATACCGACATGAGGTCGATATGAAGTACGCACGTTCGCAGAAGGGCATGTCGTTGCTGAGCTGGCTGGTGGTCCTCGCCGTGGTGGCGTTCCTGGCCAGCGCAGCGTTCAAGGTGTTTCCGCACTACATGGATTACTACGCCATCGAGAAGGCCATCACCTCGGTGGAAACCGACAAGGCCGCCGAAGTGCGCACTGTCCCTGAGTTCTACTCTTACGTGGACAAGGCGCTGATGCTCAACAACATCCGCGACCTCAAGCTGGACGACGCGCTGGATGTGAAGCTCGAGAACAACGAGTTCCGCGCCCACCTGAAATACGAAAAACGTGAGCCGCTGGTACAGAACATCGACCTGGTGGTGAAATTTGACAAAGAATTCCGTGTACGAATGCCGTGAGTAACAGTCTGGATCGACTCGAGCGCAAGCTTGGCTATACCTTTCGCGACCAGGACCTGATGGTCCTGGCGCTGACGCATCGCAGTTTCGCCGGGCGCAACAACGAGCGTCTGGAGTTCCTGGGTGACGCCATCCTCAACTTCGTCATCGGCGAAGCCCTCTTCACCCATTTCCCCCAGGCCCGTGAAGGCCAGCTGTCGCGCCTGCGCGCGCGACTGGTGAAGGGCGAGACCCTGGCCCTGCTGGCCCGCGGTTTCGAAATCGGGGATTACCTGCGCCTGGGCTCGGGCGAGCTGAAGAGCGGCGGGTTCCGCCGTGAGTCGATCCTGGCCGATGCCATGGAGGCACTGATCGGCGCCATCTACCTGGATACCGGCATGGACTCCGCCCGCGAGCGGATCATGGCCTGGCTCGGCCCGCAGCTGCGCGAGCTGACCCCGGTGGATACCAACAAGGACCCCAAGACCCGCCTGCAGGAGTTCCTGCAATCGCGCGGGTGCGAGTTGCCGCGCTATGACGTGGTGGATATCCAGGGCGAACCGCATTGCCGCACCTTCTTCGTCGAGTGCGAGGTTGCCCTGTTGAATGACAAGACCCATGGCCACGGCGGTAGCCGCCGCATTGCCGAGCAGGTGGCCGCTGCCGCCGCGCTGGCAGCCCTGGGCGTGGAGAATGGCCATGAGTGATCACGAGCAAGACCAGCACGACCCATCCGAGCACGATGAAGCGGGAGTCGTTCGTTGCGGCTATGTCGCGATCGTCGGCCGCCCCAACGTGGGCAAGTCGACCCTGCTCAACCACATCCTCGGCCAGAAGCTGGCCATCACCTCGCGCAAGCCGCAGACCACCCGCCACACCCTGCTGGGCATCAAGACCGAAGGTGACGTGCAGGCGGTGTACGTCGACACCCCCGGTTTGCACAAGGACAACGACAAGGCGCTCAACCGCTACATGAACCGTTCGGCCAGTGCCGCGCTGAAGGATGTCGATGTGGTGATCTTCGTCGTAGACCGCAATCGCTGGACCGACGAAGACCAGATGGTCTACGACAAGGTCAAGTACGTGAGCTGCCCGGTGCTGCTGGCAGTGAACAAGGTCGACCGCATGGAAGACAAGGGCGAGCTGCTGCCGCACCTGCAGTGGCTGGCCGAGCAACTGCCCAACGCCGAAGTCGTGCCGATTTCTGCCCAGCACGGGCAGAACCTGGATGTTCTCGAGGGGCTGGTCGCCGAGCGGCTGCCCGAAAGCGAGCATTTCTTCCCCGAAGACCAGATCACCGATCGCAGCAGCCGCTTCCTCGCCGCCGAACTGGTGCGCGAGAAGATCATGCGCCAGTTGGGCGCCGAGCTGCCGTACCAGGTCACGGTAGAGATCGAAGAGTTCAAGCAGGATGGCCCGATCCTCCACATCCACGCGTTGATCCTGGTCGAACGTGATGGCCAGAAGAAGATCATCATCGGCGAGAAGGGCGAGCGCATCAAAAGCATCGGCCAGAACGCCCGCAAGGACATGGAGGTGCTGTTCGACTCCAAGGTCATGCTCAACCTCTGGGTGAAAGTGAAGGGCGGCTGGTCCGACGACGAGCGCGCGCTGCGTTCGCTGGGCTACGGCGACCTCTGATCGACCAAGCCCCGCGAGCCGCTCGCGGGGCGAACCTTCCGGCGCCTGAGTGCGCCCGCTTCCCGACTCCCACTCCAGGCGCAGCGCCATGAGCCTCGCTTCTCCCGCCCAAGCCGCCTTTGTCCTGCACAGCCGCGCGTACAAGGAAACCAGTGCGCTGGTGGACTTCCTCACGCCGCAAGGCCGGCTGCGGGCCGTGTTGCGCGGTGCGCGGGGCAAGGCCGGCGCGCTGGCGCGGCCGTTCGTACCGCTGGAAGCCGAGTTCCGCGGGCGCAGTGACCTGAAGAATGTCGTTCGCCTGGAAGCCAACGGCATTCCCAATCTGCTCAGCGGCGAGGCGCTGTTCAGCGGCCTGTACCTGAACGAGCTGATGATCCGCCTGCTGCCGGCGGAAGACCCGCATCCCGCGCTGTTCGAACACTACCGCGCGACCTTGCCGTTGCTGGCCGCCGGCAGCCCGCTGGAGCCGCTGCTGCGCGCCTTCGAATGGCGGCTGCTGGACGAACTGGGTTATGGTTTCTCTCTGGACAGCGATATCGTCGGCCAGCCGGTGGCCCCCGACGGTCTTTACCGCCTGCTGCCGGATTCCGGCCTGGAGCCGGTCGGCAGCCTGCAGCCGGGGCTTTTCCATGGCGCCGATCTGCTGGCGATGGCCGAGGCCGACTGGAGCGCTCCGGGCGCGCTGGCGGCAGCCAAACGTCTGATGCGCCAGGCCCTGGCGCCCCATCTGGGCGGCCGGCCACTGGTCAGCCGCGAGTTATTCATGAATCGCAAGGACAACTCCCGTGACTGAAGCCAATCGTATCCTGCTGGGCGTGAACATCGATCACGTCGCTACCCTGCGCCAGGCCCGTGGCACCCGCTATCCCGACCCGGTGAAAGCCGCGCTGGACGCCGAGGAAGCCGGCGCCGATGGCATCACCGTGCACCTGCGCGAAGATCGCCGGCACATCCAGGACCGCGATGTGCGCGTGCTGGCCGAAGTGCTGCAGACCCGCATGAACTTCGAAATGGGCGTCACCGAAGAGATGATGAAGTTCGCCGAGATCATCCGTCCGGCCCACGTCTGCCTGGTTCCGGAGACTCGCCAGGAGCTGACCACCGAGGGCGGCCTGGACGTTGCCGGCCAGGAAGCGCGCATCCGCGAGGCGGTGCAGCGGCTGTCCGCCGCCGGTTGCGAGGTGTCGCTGTTCATTGACCCGGACCAGCGGCAGATCGAGGCCTCTGCGCGTATCGGCGCGCCGGCCGTCGAGCTGCATACCGGCCGTTACGCCGATGCCCACACCCCCGCCGAAGCTGCCCATGAGCTGGCGCGCATCCGCGACGGCGTGGAGTTCGGCCTGTCCCACGGGCTGATCGTCAACGCCGGCCATGGCCTGCATTACCACAATGCCGAGCCGGTGGCGGCGATTGCCGGGATCAACGAGCTGAACATCGGCCACGCCATCGTCGCCCATGCGTTGTTCGTGGGCTTCAAGCAGGCGGTGGCGGAGATGAAGGCGCTGATCGTGGCGGCGGCGAATCGTTGATCGGCACTTCGAGCCAATGACGGCGCAGGCGTCGAGGTAGGGTGTAACGGCGTACAACCGCGAACGGTTGTACGCCCTACGCCAGGGGGTGGTTCGGCGTAGGGCGGATAACGTTCGACATTATCCGCCGTTTAGCCGTCGCATCCGTTAACCTCGGATTCGACCTGGGGGCGTCAGGGCTTGCGCGCGACCAAGGTGGCACGCAGCGGCGCCGGCAGGCCTTCGAGGGTGCGGCTATGGTCGTTCGGATCGAGGAAGTCCGGCAGCGACTGGTAGCGCATCCATTCCGTCGCACGCTGCTCTTCCACCGAGGTGCGGCTGATGTCCACGCTGCGTACGTCGGTGAAGCCCGCGCGGCGCAGCCACAGCTCCAGCGCCGGCACCGACGGCAGGAACCACACGTTGCGCATCTGCGCGTAGCGGTCTTCGGGCACCAGCACGGTGTTCACGTCGCCTTCCACCACCAGGGTTTCCAGCACCAGTTCGCCACCCCGGCGCAGGCAGTCCTTGAGCGCCAGCAGGTGGTCGATGGGCGAGCGGCGGTGGTAGAGCACGCCCATGGAGAACACGGTGTCGAAGCCTTCCAGCTTTTCCGGCAGGTCTTCCAGGGCGAAGGGCAGGTGCCAGGCCGGCAGGTCCGGCAGGTAGCGCTTCATGGCGAGGAACTGGCAGAAGAACAGCCAGTTCGGGTCGACACCCACCACGCTGCGCGCCCCGGCGCCAAGCATGCGCCACTGGTAGTAGCCGTTGCCGCAGCCGACGTCGAGGATGCGCTTGCCCACCAGGTCGATGTGCGGCGAGACGCGCTGCCACTTCCAGTCCGAGCGCCATTCGGTATCGATGTGCACGCCGAACAGGTGGAAGGGGCCCTTGCGCCAGGGGATCAGCCCTTGCAGGGCGAGCTTGAGCTGCTCGCGGGTGTCCTCGTCGCAGGCGCCTTCCAGGTTGAAACGTTCGCGCAGCTCGACGGCCGCGGCTTTCAGCTCGGGCAGACGATCCACCGCCGCCAGCCAACGCTCGAGGTCGCCATGGCCGTCGTCGACCTTGGTCGCCAATTGTGCGGGCAGCGAGGCGGCCCAGGATTCCAGCGGTGTGCCAGCCAGTTCGAGGCTGAGGCGGTCGAGGTCGAAACGGTCAATCATGGTAGGGCAATCAGGGAAGCGAAGTTGAGGCATTGGAACCAGGGCACGACCTTGGAGAATCCCGCGGCCAACAGGCGTTCGCGGTGGGTCTCCAGGGTGTCGGGGCGCATGACGTTCTCGATGGCGGTACGCTTCTGGGCGATTTCCAGTTCGCTGTAGCCATTGGCGCGCTTGAAGTCGATGTGCAGGTCGGTGAGCAGCTCGTGCTCCTGCTCGTCGGCGAAGCGCAGCTTTTCCGAGAGGATCAGCGCACCGCCCGGCAACAGGCTGTCGTGCAGGCGGGTGAGCAGTGCCAGGCGTTGTTCGGGGGCGATGAACTGCAGGGTGAAGTTCATCGCGATCAGCGAGCAGGGTTTGAGCTCCATGCTCAGGATGTCCGCCTCGATCAGCTCGACCGGCAGCAGTTCCTGGTACATGGCGTCCTGGGCGCGCAGGTATTCGCCGCAGCGCTCGATCATCGGGGCGGAGTTGTCCACGCCGATCACTCGGCAGCCTTCGGTCCTCACGTGGCGGCGCAGCGCCTGGGTCACCGCGCCGAGGGAGCAGCCGAGGTCGTACAGCACGCTATTGGGTGCGGCGAAGCGCGCGCCGAGCACGCCGATGTTCTCGACGATGGTGGGGTAGCCCGGCACCGATCGCTTGATCATGTCCGGGAAGACGCGCACCACGTCCTCATTGAAGGTGAAGTCGGGAACCTGGGTTTGCGGCTGGGCGAAGATGCGGTCGGATTCGCTCACGCTGGATGGGGCCTCGTTACGCTGAACAGGCAACAGGGCGCGGCGCGCCCGGTTTGCCGGGGCGCGCATTGTAGCCGAGGCGCCCAGTGCGCCCAAGCTTCAGCCGATAAGGGTCACTTGAGCTGGTCGGAGAAGTATTCGCCGGCGCCCTGCAACGGGCCGAGCGGATTCTTCTTGTCTTCCCGGCGGCGGATGTTCGGTTCGCCGTTGCTGGTCTTGTGCACCACCACGTCGTCGATAAGCACGAATACCGGGCGGAACGACCAGCCCTGGACCTCCCGGCGCTTGCGGAAGTTGAAGATGTCCGCCCAGAAGCTGCCCACCCGCTGGCTGTCGGTCTTGCTGAAATCGAAGGCATAGCCGACGCAGCGATCCTTGGCCTGCAGGCAGGTGATCAGGCCGTCAGGCAGGTAGTCGATGGGAATGTTGGGTTGCACGAACATCAACCGCACGTCGATGAACGAGAGCATCTTGGCGTTGCCCTGGGACAGCGGATCGAAGCCCAGCGCGTAGAGCTGAGACTTGGTGGTCTTGCCCGTCTCGACCTGGTTGAAGCGGCTCTGTGCATCCTGGTAGTCCAGGAAAGGTGACTGCACTTCCGCACGTTCGCTGGGCAGCAGGCTGCCACAAGCCGAGAGCATCACGCACGCTCCCAGCAACATCATCGAGCGAACTACTGCACGCATGGAGCTCCCCTTAATCGCGGTCTCTTGTAATTGATCTATAGCCGATGCCCAAGCGCTGTGCCGGACTTTTCTCACGCACTGAAAAGCCTATTCCACAGCCACTCCGTATCCTTGCATCAGCGGTTTCCACTGTTCGTTCCGGCGAAACTCGCGCAGGCCGTCGTCGAGCTCGGCGAGGCGCTCCTTGACCGACTCCAGGCGCGGGTTGAGAGCGACGTACATAGGACGTTTATCGGCCAGTTGCCCGGCGGCACGAACCTGCCCGGACAAGCGGTGACGATGCAGGTAGTGCTCGACGATCTGGCTGTCCTCGAGCAGCACGCTGATGCGGCCGAGCAGCAGCTTCTGGATGTTGCGCTCCAGCACCCGCTCGCCGCTGAGCACTTGTACCTGCTCGTGATCGTCCAGGTGGCTGTCACGCCAGGCGTCCAGTTGCGCGCCGTAGGAGTAGCCCTGGGCAAGGCCGATGGACTGGTCGTCCAGCGACGCCGGGCCCTGGTAGTGCCACTGGCTGTCGGCGCGGGTGTAGAAGCGCATGGTCACCCAGCCGATGGGCTCCTGGCCGATCGCCAGGCTTTCCGATTCTTCCGGGTAGGCGCCGACCACGCCGTCCACCAGCCCTTCACGGGCCATCTGCAGGGCGCGTGGCCAGGGCAGGGGTTCGAAGGCCGGGGGCTGGTTCAGG
The DNA here is from genome assembly GCF_047902425.1 of Pseudomonas macauensis. Classification (NCBI taxonomy): domain Bacteria; kingdom Pseudomonadati; phylum Pseudomonadota; class Gammaproteobacteria; order Pseudomonadales; family Pseudomonadaceae; genus Pseudomonas; species Pseudomonas macauensis. Next base: position 1,379,407 of record NZ_CP138377.1, read on the forward strand.
ATGCGGGTCAGGGCTTCGAGCAGGTAGCCGGGCTTGTCCGGATTATCCGGGCAGATGTAGGGGCACCAATCGTCGCCGGCCAGGCGCAGCGGCTCGTCGGCATTGGCGATCAGTGCGTTGCACAGGAGCAGAGCCGGCACAGCGAAACGCAGCATGTCAGACTCGGGTAGTGGACTGTCCCAAGGAGTATGGCAGAGCCTGATGACGACTTGTGACGGATGCCGCGATGCCGAACTGGCCCAGCCAGTAGGTGAGCATGATGGCGTAGGAAGAGCCGTCGAAGGCGCCGACGAAGCGGCTGATGCCGATCATCGCGTCGGAGCTGACGAACAGCAGGGCGCCCACGGCGGCGAGGTTGCGGCTGGCGGCCGGCAGGTCGGCGCAGCCGAGGCGGGCGATGGCGCGCCAGAGCATGCAACTGATGGTCAGGCTGTAGAGGGCGATCGGCAGCAGCAGCGGGCCGAGGCCCCGGCTGTAGAGCAGGGCGAACAGACCGCCCCCCAATAGCGCAGCGAACAGCAGGCCCGCTGGTGCCAGGCGGCGAGTATCACCGAGGTAGGCGGTCAGATAGGCCAGGTGCGCCAGCAGGAAGGCAGCGAGCCCCGGGACGAAGGCATTGACCGGCCATTCCAGCAGGATGTCGCCGAGCATCGACAGCACCAGGCCCAGCGCGACCCAGCGTCGATAGGCGTCGGCCGGCGTGCTCAGCACCCAGAACAGCAGCGTGAGCACTGGCAGCGGCTTGCACAGCATGCGCAAGGGCGGCAGGTCGAAGGTGACAGCAAGCAGGTAGGCGATGCCGCTGATGAGTGCCAGAAATGCCCAGCGCATGGGGTTCCCTCCCTTGGAAATGAGCGTCCACTGTGCCGCAGTACGCGCTACCTCCACAGGCCGCAGGCGTCAGCGCGAGCGGCTTATGGCGCCGGGGTCAGCGTACGGCAATGGGGCAGACGAAGGTCTGCGCAGGCGCGACTTCCGGCTCCCAGGGGCGGCGATAGGCCAGTTCCAGTTTGTCCTCGCCGGCGCCGGTCACGCGGAAGCGCCAGGTGGACTCGCCGGCGCTGCCGACCAGGCCTGCGTCTTCCGGGTTGCTGTAGACCTCGGGGCCGAGGCTGCGCAGCAGGCCATTGGCGGCGTTGCGCATTTCCCAGCGGAAACCGGTGGTGGGGTTGCTCGGCAGGATCAGGACCAGCTCCTGGCCTTCGTGCAGCTTCAGGGGCTTGCAGTCACTGGCGTCTTCCAGGGTGACCACGGGTTTGGACTGCCCGGCGCAGCCGGCGAGCAGGGCCAGGGAGAGGGGGAGCAACAGGCGGTACGACGGCATGACGACTCCTGGGGTGGGGACCAGACTGGCCGCAGGATATCGCAATCGGGGGAGGAGGGAAGAAGACTACGCGATGGCTGTCCTCCTGTAGGAGCGGACTTTGTCCGCGATGCTCTTTGTTTTGTGTCGGTATTTCTGCGTCGCTTCGGTGTGGGCTGAGAGATTTTGTTTCGCCTCTCGGCGAGTCCCTTTTGTCAAACGCCACAAAAGGAACCAAAAGGTCTTGCCCCTCCATCCGGTTTTTCGCTTGGGGCGAAAAATGCCCTCGTTGAACCGAAGTTTCAGGGGCACGCCGCGAAGGGCCATCCTTGGCCCATCGCGGCTCTCGCGACATCCATGTCGCTCAACCCCTGAAACTCCGATTCAACGAGGCCTCCTGAAAGGGGCGCTCCGGAGTTCGCTGAGATTTCTCTGGAAGTCTTCAAGCGCTGGAGCCAGAGCCTTTGCGGTGCGCGCTTGTGCAGGAGCGGACTCCGTCCGAGATTTGCCCAGCGCCAATCAATCAGCCGGGAAACAACACCTTCGCCACATCGCCATAACGACGGGCGAAATGCACCGTCAGGCCTTCCTTGAGGTACTCCGGAAGTTCCTCGAAGTCACCACGGTTGGCTTCCGGCAGGATCAGCTCGTAGATCTTCTGCCGGCGTGCGGCGATCACCTTCTCGCGCACGCCGCCGATTGGCAGCACCTGGCCGGTGAGGGTCAGCTCGCCGGTCATGGCCACGCCTTTCTTCGGCGCCTGGTTGCGCGCCAGGGACAGCAGGGCGCTGGCCATGGTGACACCCGCGCTGGGGCCGTCCTTGGGCGTGGCGCCCTCGGGCACGTGCAGGTGGACGAAGGCCTGGTCGAAGAAGCTGGTGTCGCCGCCGTACTTGTTCAGGTGCGAGCTGATATAGCTGTAGGCGATTTCCGCCGACTCCTTCATCACGTCACCCAACTGGCCGGTGAGCTTGAAACCGCGATTGAGCGTGTGGATGCGTGTGGCTTCGATCGGCAGGGTGGCGCCGCCCATGCTGGTCCAGGCCAGGCCGGTGATCACGCCGATGCCGGAGAGCAGCTGTTCGGTGCGGAACACCGGCATGCCGAGGTAGTCCTCCAGGTCCTTGGCGCCGATCTTCACCACCGATTCCGGGTCTTCCAGCAGCTTCACCACCGACTTGCGCACCAATTTGCCGAGCTGTTTTTCCAACTGGCGCACGCCTGCCTCGCGGGCGTAGCCCTCGATCACCGCGCGCAGGGCCGCGTCGTTGATCGACAGGCGGTTCTTCGGCACGCCAGCCTTTTCCAGTTGCTTGGGCCACAGGTGGCGCTTGGCGATGGCCAGTTTTTCCTCGGCGATGTAGCCGGACAGGCGGATCACCTCCATGCGGTCGAGCAGCGGGCCGGGGATCGAGTCCAGGGTGTTGGCGGTGCAGACGAACAGCACCTTGGACAGGTCCAGGCGCAGATCCAGGTAATGGTCGAGGAATTCGACGTTCTGTTCCGGATCGAGCGTCTCCAGCAGCGCCGAGGCGGGGTCGCCCTGGTAGCTGCTGCCGAGCTTGTCGATCTCGTCGAGCATGATCACCGGGTTCATCACCTGAACGTCCTTGAGCGCCTGCACCAGCTTGCCGGGCAGGGCGCCGATGTAGGTGCGGCGGTGGCCCTTGATCTCCGCCTCGTCGCGCATGCCGCCGACGCTGAAGCGGTAGAACGGCCGCCCCAGGCTTTCGGCGATGGATTTGCCGATGCTGGTCTTGCCCACGCCGGGCGGGCCGACCAGCAGCACGATGGAGCCGGCGATCTCACCCTTGAAGGCACCCACGGCGAGGAACTCGAGGATGCGCTCCTTCACGTCGTCGAGGCCTGCGTGGTACTTGTCGAGCACCTTGCGCGCGTGTTTCAGGTTGAGCTTGTCGGTGCCCAGCAAGCCCCAGGGCACCGAGGTGGCCCAGTCGAGGTAATTGCGGGTGACAGCGTACTCGGGCGAGCCGGTCTCCAGGATCGACAGCTTGTTCAGCTCCTCTTCGATGCGCTTCTGCGCCTGCTCGGGAAGGACCTTGCCCTCCAGGCGGGCGCGGAATTCGTCGGAATCGGCGCTCTTGTCGTCCTTGGTAATGCCCAGCTCCTGCTGGATGATCTTCAGTTGTTCCTTGAGGAAGAACTCGCGCTGGCGTTCGCCGATCTTGCGGTTCACCTCGGCGGACAGCTCCTTCTGCAGGCGCGCGACCTCCACTTCCTTGCGCAGCAGCGGCAGCACCTTCTCCATGCGCTTGAGGATCGGCACGGTATCCAGCACTTCCTGCAGCTCGGCGCCCGGCGCGGTGGTCAGTGCAGCGGCGAAGTCGGTCAGCGGCGACGGATCGTTCGGGTTGAAGCGGTTCAGGTAGTTCTTCAGCTCTTCGCTGTACAGCGGGTTGAGCGGCAGCAGTTCCTTGATTGCGTTGATCAGGGCCATGCCGTAGGCCTTCACCTCGTCGCTCGGGTCGCTGGGGGTATGCGGGTACTCCACTTCCACCAGGAAGGGCGGGCGGTGGCGCTTGATCCAGCCACGGATGCGTACCCGCGACAGGCCCTGGGCGACGAATTGCAGCTTGCCGCCCTCGCGGCTGGCATGGTGCACGCGCACCAGAGTGCCGTGCTCGGGCAAGCTGTTGGGATCGAAGTGGCGCGGGTCGTCCGGCGGGTTGTCCATGAAGAACAGCGCCAGGCTGTGGTGCTCGGTCTTGGCCACCAGCTCAAGGGTTTCCGCCCACGGCTCCTCGTTGACGATCACCGGCAGCACCTGCGCCGGGAAGAACGGGCGGTTGTGGATCGGAATGACATAGACCGTGGTCGGCAGGCTCTGGCCGGGCAGCACGAGCCCGGTGTTGCTGACCTCTTCGGCGCTATTGATATCGTGAATCTCGTCGTGGTCGCTCATGAGGCACCTGACTGATTGGACATGACAGTCTAGATGGGGAAGCCGGAGCGGGGTTTCAATCCCATGTTTTGAGTGGATGTTTCGAGTCGATGTTGCAGGAGATTGCTTACGGCCGGATTAGCGGGCGCGGCCGCAGGAAGTCGCTGGGCGGCCGGCCGAACTGGCGGCTGAACATGGCACTGAAGGCGCTGGGCGTGCTGTAGCCGACTTCCAGCGCCACGCTCAGCACGCTCTCTCCCAGCGCCAGGCGCTCCAGGGCCGCCAGCAGGCGCGCCTGCTGGCGCCATTGGCCGAAGGTCAGCCCGGTTTCGCGTAGGAACCAGCGCTGCACCGTCTTGGCGTCCACGTTCGCCTGCCGCGCCCAGTCGGCCAGGCCGGCGTGCTCGCCGGGGTGGCGCTGGATGGCCTGGCAGAGCGCGCGCAGGCGCGGGTGCGCCGGCAGCGGCAGGTGCAGCGGCAGCACGGGTTCTTCGCGCAATTCATCCAGCAGCAGGCCGAGGACGCGGCCGTCGCGGGAGTCCGGCGTCACTTCGCCGCTGATCGACAGTGCGGCCAGGATCAGCTCGCGCAACAGCGGCGACACCGCCAGCACGCAGCAGCTCTGCGGCAGGTGCGGGGCGCTGTCCGGCTCCACGTAGAGGGTGCGCACCTGCACGTCGCCGACCATCCGCGTCCAGTGCTCGACGCCGGCGGGTATCCACAGGCCACGATTGTCCGGCACCACCCACTGGCCGCTGGCGCTGCCCACCACCAATACGCCGCGCACCGCATAGAGCAACTGCGCGCGGTGATGGCTGTGGGCCGGTACTTCATGGCCGTCGGGGAAGTCCAGGGCGACGGCTGCGACCGGGCTGGCGGCCCGCTCGTCGCCATGATCCAGCACTGAGCCGTCTGGGATGTCCTTTTTACGCATCTGGCTGCCTGTTTATCGTTAGACGGCCACTTTCACCCATCGCTAGGCTGCTGGCCAGTCCCTATTCCTGCCTCGATGATCTTCGCCATGACCGATATGTCTGCCATCGCCGAACAACTGGCGCGCATCGCCCGCCTGCTCGAACAATCCCTGCCGCAGCGCTCCGAGCTGGCGCTGGAGGAGGGTGCCATTGCCCACTTGTGGGAATACCGCCAGGGCCAGCCGCGCCTGATGCCGGTAAGGGAGCCGGCGTTGATCGCCTTCGACGACCTGCGCAACGTCGACCGGCAGAAGGCGCTGATCGAGCAGAATACCCGCCAGTTCGTTGCCGGCCGCCCGGCCAACAACGTGCTGCTCACCGGCGCACGCGGCACCGGCAAGAGCTCGCTGGTGAAGGCCTGCCTGCACGCTTTCCAGGCCGAAGGACTGCGCCTGATCGAGGTGGACAAGGAGCACCTGGCCGACCTGCCGCTGATCATCGACCTGCTGCGTAATCGCCCGGAGCGCTTCATTCTGTTCTGCGACGACCTCTCCTTCGAGGACGGCGAGACCGGCTACAAGGGCCTGAAGACGGTGCTCGATGGCTCCGTGGCCGGGCAGTCCGGCAACGTTCTGATCTACGCCACCTCCAACCGTCGCCACCTGCTGGCCGAGCGCGCCGAGGACAACCTGGCCTTCCAGCGCAGCGAAAGCGGCGAGCTGCATCCCGGCGAGGCGGTGGAGGAGAAGGTGTCGCTGTCCGAACGCTTCGGCCTGTGGATATCCTTCTATGCGTTCAGCCAGGAGCAGTACCTGGAGGCGGTCGCGCGCTGGCTGGAGTCCCACGGCCTGGGTGGTGTGGAGCAGCTCGAGTGGGAGCAGGCTGCTATCCGCTGGGCGACCCATCGTGGTTCAAGGTCCGGGCGGATCGCTGCGCAGTTCGCCCGGGATTACGCCGGGCGCCGGCCGTAGATATGGCGGAAGGCCATGCGGCGCCGAGGTGCAACCCGACGAGCTGAAACTGGGCAGGTAGGTGCAACTCGCGTAACATGCGCAAAATTTGATCAGTTCGCGCCATGTTCGAAACCCGCCTCGCCCGTCTGTCCGACCAGACTCATCGCCATGCCCACGACCATCACCAGTTGGTGATGTCGCTCAGTGGCCGTGCGGAGTTCGAGGTCAATGGTCGGGGCGGCGAGGTCTGCCGGATGCGCGCCTGCCTGGTGCCGGGGGATGTGGGGCACGAATTCGCCGGCGTGGGTGACAACCATATGCTGATCGTCGACCTCGACGAGGCCAGCATCGGCGAGCAGGACCGTGACCTGCTGGCGCGTCTGTTCGAGGCGCCGCGCTATCCGACCCTGGATGCCGATTTCCAGAACCTGCTCAGTTATGCCGGCGCCGAGATCGCCCGCTACGGCAACGACCCGCTGCTGGCCCGCGCCCTGGGCGGCGTGCTGCTGCGCGCCCTGCACCTGCGCCTGTTCGGCGAGGTGGCGGCGCCGCGCGGTGGCCCCCTGGACCTGGAGCGACTGGATGCCTATATCGGCGAGCACCTCGCCCGGCGCATCACGGTGGCCGAGCTGGCGCAGGTCGCCTGTCTGAGCCCCAGCCAGTTCCATGCGCAGTTCAAGGATCGGGTCGGTCTTACGCCCCATCAGTACCTGCTGCGCCAGCGCCTGGACCGGGCCGCCCGTCTGCTGCGCGAGAGTGATCTGCCGCTGGTGCGGGTGGCGGGGGAGTGCGGCTTCTCCAGTCAGAGTGCGCTGACCACCACCATGCGCCGTTACCTGGGACTGACGCCGGGCAACCTGCGACGCAGCTGAATTCCTCGTTTCCGGTCGATTCCAATGCTGACCAAATGGTCAGCTGGCGCTCTGCCGGTGTCGGAGTCTTTTGCAAGAAATCCGGAGTTTTCAGCAAGAAATCCATGGGTGCAACCCATAGAGTCCGCCAACCGCGTTGCTGGTAGTCCAAGGTGCAACCCGGTCAGACCAAGAACAACATCCAGCTCGATACGCGGGAGGGCAGCATGCCCATCACCGGTTTTGTCTTCGCCTGTAGCGCGCCTGCACCTGGCTGCGCCACTCTCTCCACGGCCCGGCCCGCAGTGCCCGCCCGTGGTCTCGCGCTGTCCGCCCTCGGACCAGTGGCGCAATCGACTCCCCAGCTTTCTGTACAATCCGCGCCCTCGTGCGCCGGCCACCCCCTGCCGCTTCTCAATGCGCGCGTGAGCACAGTTCTGAACGACTCCGGTGAATGCCACCGCCTGCCCCGTATCGTGTGGCGCGCAGGGCTTCATCGGAGTGCAGGCGTCATTTCCGGCGCCTGAAGGATCACCGGGCGTCGCCCGGTAAACGGCCCGCATCTCGCTTATCCGCGAGGTCGGGACGAAGGTCGCCGTGGTGAGACGGCGGCCGCAGGACATCGCCAGCATGGACGAGGGCGGGCCTGCGTCGGGATGCGTAGCGGTTCGGTGCCCGTTGGCGCCACGCGCAACCCGGTTTGCCTGTGAGCAAGCGCTAACCGGTCGGCGTCAACCACGCCGGCTGCCAGTCAAGGGCACGCGTTACCCAGCGTGCCTGGATAAAAACAAGCTGCAGGGGAGTCCCCATGAGCGTCAACACGCCAACACTGATCACCTTCGTGATCTACATCGCTGCCATGGTTCTGATCGGCTTGGCCGCCTATCGTTCCACCAACAACTTCTCCGACTACATCCTCGGTGGCCGCAGCCTCGGCAGCTTCGTCACCGCGCTCTCGGCCGGCGCCTCGGACATGAGCGGCTGGCTGCTGATGGGCCTGCCGGGCGCCATCTTCCTGTCGGGCATCTCCGAAAGCTGGATCGCCATCGGCCTGATCTGCGGCGCCTACCTGAACTGGCTGTTCGTCGCCGGCCGCCTGCGCGTGCACACCGAGCACAACGGCAACGCCCTGACCCTGCCGGACTACTTCAGCACCCGCTTCGAGGACAACAGCCGTATCCTGCGCGTGATCTCCGCGCTGGTGATCCTGGTGTTCTTCACCATCTACTGCGCTTCCGGCATCGTCGCCGGCGCCCGCCTGTTCGAAAGCACCTTCGGCATGTCCTACGAGACCGCCCTGTGGGCCGGTGCCGCCGCGACCATCGCCTACACCTTCGTCGGTGGCTTCCTGGCGGTGAGCTGGACCGACACCGTGCAGGCCTCGCTGATGATCTTCGCGCTGATCCTCACCCCGATCATCGTGCTGTTCGCCACCGGTGGCGTGGAGCCGACCTTCGCCGCCATCGAGCTGAAGGACGCGGCCAACTTCGACATGCTCAAAGGCGCTTCCTTCGTCGGCGTGATCTCGCTGATGGCCTGGGGCCTGGGCTATTTCGGCCAGCCGCACATCCTGGCGCGCTTCATGGCCGCCGATTCGGTCAAGTCGATCCCGGCTGCCCGCCGCATCTCCATGACCTGGATGATCCTCTGCCTGGGCGGCGCGGTTGCCGTGGGCTTCTTCGGCATCGCCTACTTCCAGGCGCATCCGGAGCAGGCTGGCGCGGTCGGTGAGAACCACGAGCGCGTGTTCATCGAACTGGCGAAGATCCTCTTCAACCCGTGGATCGCCGGCGTGCTGCTGTCTGCCATCCTCGCCGCGGTGATGAGCACCCTGAGCTGCCAGCTGCTGGTGTGCTCCTCGGCGCTGACCGAAGACTTCTACAAGGCCTTCCTGCGCAAGAACGCCAGCCAGCTTGAGCTGGTGTGGGTCGGCCGCGCCATGGTGCTGCTGGTGGCGCTGATCGCCATCGCCCTGGCCGCCAATCCGGAAAACCGTGTCCTGGGCCTGGTCTCCTATGCCTGGGCCGGCTTCGGCGCCGCCTTCGGTCCGCTGGTGCTGTTCTCCGTGCTGTGGAAGGGCATGACCCGCAACGGCGCACTGGCCGGCATCATCGTCGGTGCGCTCACCGTGATCGTCTGGAAGCAGTTCGGCTGGCTCGGCCTGTACGAGATCATCCCGGGCTTCATCCTCTCCAGCGTCTCGATCGTGGTGTTCAGCCTGATCGGCACCGCCCCGTCCAAGGCGATGATCCAGCGTTTCGAGGCCGCCGAGGCCGAGTACGCGGAAGCCACTCAGTCGGCCGGCACTCCGGTGACCAGCCGCTGAGTCGTCGCTGAATGAGAAAAGGCCGCGCTCCCGAAAGGGGCGCGGCCTTTTTGCTTTTCGTAGGAGCGAGCTTGCTCGCGAACCGCTTGCTGCCTTGGGTGTCCGGTGGGTTCGCGAGCAAGCTCGCTACAGGCTCAGCCTCGGCTCCGAGGCTCTTGTAGGAGCGTGCCATGATCTCACGCAGACAAAAAAGCCGCTCCTCGGAGCGGCTTTTTTCAATGTGAAGCGTGTCCACCGCTCAGCGCCGCCGCATAACGCCAGCAGGCAAACAGGCAAAGCAACAACCCGGCCACCGCCAGCGCGCCGCCGACGTAGCCGATCCATTCCAGTCCCACGCCCGCCGCCACGCGGCTGCCCAGCAGGGCGCCGCCGCCGATGCCGACGTTGTACAGGCCGGAGAACATCGCCATGGCCACATCGGTGGCGTCGTGGGCCAGCTGCAGCACCTTGGCTTGCAGCGCCAGGCCGAAGCAGAGGATCGCCGCGCCCCAGAACAGGCTCAAGACCAGCAGCGCCACCGGCGAATGCGCCAGCGGCAGGAGCAGCAACAGGCTGGCGCCGAGCACGGCGATCGCGATGCAGGGGAAGACGCGCGGGAAGCGTTCGCTGTAGCGGCTGAAGAGGATCGAACCGAACAGCCCGGCGCCGCCGAACAGCAGGAGCAGCAGGGTGGTGCGCTGGCTGTCCAGCGCCGCGACTTCCCGGGCGAAGGGCTCGATGTAGCTGTAGGCGGTGAACTGCGCGGTGATCACCAGCACGGTGAGCACGTACATCGACACCAGCGCCGGGCGGCGCAGCAGCAGCGGCAGGCTGCGCAGGGAACCGGAGTTCTGGCTCGGCAGCAGCGGCAGCGAGCGCGCCAGCCAGAGCACCACCACCACCGAGACACCGGCGATGGCGAGGAAGGTCGCGCGCCAGCCCAGCGCCTCGCCCAGTACGCGGCCCAGCGGAATGCCCAGCACCATTGCCAGGATGGTGCCGGTGGCGAGCAGGCCGAGGGCTTTCGCCTGCTGGCCCGGCGGCGCCACGCGCACGGCGAGCGAGGCGGTGATCGACCAGAACACCGCGTGGGCGAAGGCGATGCCGAAGCGGCTGAGCATCAGCACGCTGAAGTTCCAGGCGACGCCCGAGAGCAGGTGGCTGCCGATGAACAGGCAGAAGATCACCACCAGCAGGCGGCGGCGCTCCATGTTGCGGGTCAGCAGCATCAGCGGCAGCGAGGTGAGGGAGACCACCCAGGCGTAGAGGGTGAGCATCAGCCCGGTCTGTTCCGGGCGCATGTCGAAGCTGCGACCGATATCGCTGAGCAGCCCCACCGGAACGAACTCGGTGGTGTTGAAGATGAAGGCGGCGAGGGCCAGGGCGATGACGCTCAGCCAACTGCCGGTGTGGGTGGGTTGCGTGCTGCTCATGGGAATCCTGAGGTGAGGTGGGGCTCAGGCCGAGTCCCCCGGCCATGCGCGGTGCGCTCCGGAGCCGATGGGGTGGAGTGCGGGCGGGCAAAGAGGAATCGTTATAGGTATGGGGGATGCGGCGGATGTGATTCTACCCACGGCCGCCGCGCCGTGCACGGCGAACGCCCACCTGTGCGGGCGCAGCGGCAAACGCCTCGACCAGCCTCAGGCGGCGTTGTCGATCAGCGGATCGGCTGCCTGGGCCGCTTCCTCGGCCAGCCAGTCGAGGAAAGCGCGCACCGGCGGATGGCGCTCGCGGCCCGGCACGCAGAGCGCGGTATAGCGGGCGCCGGGGACGTTGATTTCCGGGCGGTAGGGTACGAGAAGTCCTTTCTCCACGGATTCCGAGACCAGCAGCGAACTGGCCAGCACCAGCCCCTGGCCGGCGATGGCCGCCTGCAGGGCGTAGAACTCTTCCTCGTATTCGCGCTGGATCGCCTGGGTCAGCAGGCACTCCTCGCCGGCCGCCGCGCACCAGGCCTTCCAGCCGCGTTCGTAGAGCTCGGAGTTGTACCAGCGCACGCTGATCATCTCCGGCACTTCCACGTCGGCGGTGGCCACCAGCGCCGGTGCGCCGTACACCGCGAAGCGCTCGCCGAGCAGGAACTGGCTGTGCATGCGCGGGTAGTCGCTGAAGCCGTAGCGGATCGCCAGGTCGACACTGGCGTCCTGCTGCAGGTCGAGCAGTTCGCACTGGCTGTCCAGGCGCAGGCGGATGTGCGGGTAACGGGCGTAGAAGCGCCCCAGGCGCGGCACCAGCCAGAGCGCGGCGAAGGCCGGTGTGGTGGAGATCGTCAGGCTGCTGGCGCTGCGCTGTGGGCGCAGGCTGTCCACCGACTGCGAAACCTCCAGCAGCGCGCCGTGCAGGCTGCGGAACAGTCGTTCGCCGGCTTCGGTCAGGCGCACCTGGCGCGGCAGGCGCTCGAACAGCGGCAGGCCCAGCCAGTCCTCCAGCGCGCGGACCTGATGGGACACCGCCGTGGGTGTCACCGAGAGTTCCTGGGCGGCGGCCTTGAAGCTCAGCTGGCGCGCGGCGGATTCGAAGGTGCGCAGGGCGGGCAGCGGCAGGTTGGCGAACATATGGCTCTCCATGGATGAGCTGCATTCATCTCGGCGGAGTTTCCCTCAGTTGTCCGCAAGGCGACCGGAAAATAGCTTTGGCGGCAAGGCAGAGGTGAATTCGAGACCTCTGCAGTGTATACCAACTCGAGGAGCTATAGATGAACAGAATTCTTGCCATTCACGCCAGCCCGCGCGCCGAGCGCTCTCATTCCCGGCGCCTGGCCGAGAGTTTTCTCGCCGCACTACCGCAGGCCGAGGTCACGCGCCGCGAGGTCGGCCGCGCCAGCCTGCCGCACGTCAACGAAGCCTTCATCGCGGCGGCCTTTCATCCCGAGCCGAACCATCGCCCGCTGACCATGCAGGCCGACCTGGCGCTCAGTGATGAACTGGTGGACGAGTTGTTCACCCACGACCTGCTGGTGATCTCCACGCCCATGTACAACTTCAGCGTGCCCAGCGGCCTCAAGGCCTGGGTCGACCAGATCATCCGTCTCGGCCGCACCTTCGACCTGCACGTGAATGATGACGGGGCCGAGTACGAACCGCTGCTCAAGGGGCGCAAGGCGCTGATCGTCACCAGCCGTGGCGGCGCCGGCATGGGCCCGGGCGGCGAGCTGGAGTGGATGAACCATGCCGACGCCTGGCTGCGCGTGGCGCTCGGCTTCCTCGGGATCGAGGATGTACGGGTGATCGCCGCCGAAGGCGAGGAGGGCAATCCCGATGCCTTCCAGGCGTCCTACCAGCAGGCCGAGCGGGAACTGGCCGATCTCGCCGAGAGCGAGTGGGTGAGGGCGTGATGGCCTGGGCGATGCTGATGGTGGCGGCGGTGTTCGAGGTGATGTTCGCCGTGTCGATGAAGTACGCCGAGGGCTTCACCCGGCCGTTGCCCACCGTCGTGACGGTGCTGGCGGTGATCGGCGGGATCTTCTTCCTCACCCTGGCGATGCGCCAGTTGCCAGTCAGTATCGCCTACCCGATCTGGACGGCGATCGGCACCCTGGGCACGGTGATGTTCGGCTTCCTGCTGCTGGGCGAGGCGCTGACCCTGACCAAGTTGCTGTCGGTAGCGCTGATCATTGCCGGGGTGGCCGGGCTGCGGGTCTGACGGCTTGGTGTTAAGGTGCGGCGGATTCTCACCTGTCGAAGCCGGACCATGACTGAAAAACCGAAGAACCCGCTGCACGGCGTGACCCTGGAAGCCATCCTCAACCGCCTGGTCGAGCAGTACGGTTGGGAGGGGCTGGCCAAGCGCATCGATATCCGCTGCTTCAAGAACGACCCGAGCATCAAGTCCAGCCTGACCTTCCTGCGCCGCACGCCTTGGGCGCGGGAGCAGGTGGAGGGGTTGTACGTGAAGACCGTCCAGGGCAAATAACGGCGCGGCTTTTCGTAGGGTTCAGGGATGTATCTGCGCCGGGGTGTTTGACGTGGATGGCGTCGGCCAGCGAACTCAGAGCTTTTCGTAGGAGCGAGCTGGCTCGCGAACCCGGCTGGACACTCATGGCGTCCGGCTGTTCGCGAGCAAGCTCGCCCCTACAGGGCTGGCATCGGTGTTTACCGCCAACTCACCCGCAGATTGTCGATCGGCGTCTGGCACCCGGTGCTGATCCCCGGTTCCAGGTAACTCGCCAGCATCGGCGCCATGCCCTTGAGCACCTGCACAGGCAGGGCCGAGGTGAACTTGAAGTTGTCCGACTCGCTGCCGGCCACGTAGGCGGTGAGGGTGCCGAAGTGGCGTGGGCCGAGGTAGAACACGAAGGTCGCGGTGCGGTTCATCGCCTTGGAGCTCTTCACCCAACCGCTGCGGGTCACGCTCTCGATGCGGTTGTCGCCGGTGCCGGTCTTGCCGCCCATCACCAGGGCGCTGCCGTCGGCCAGCTTGAAGCTGCCGGACAGGCGCCGCGCGGTACCGGCGTCCACCACCTGGGACAGTGCGGTGCGCAGGGCCTGGGCCACTTCCGAGCGCATCACCTGGCGACCGGTGTTCGACTGCGGGCCGAGGCTGGCTTCGTACGGCGTGTTGGCGGCGAAGCGCAGGCTGTCGATGCGCAGGGTCGGTAGGCGCACGCCATCGTTGAGGATGATCCCCATCAGCTCGGCCAGCGCCGCCGGGCGGTCGCCGGAGCTGCCCAGCGCAGTGGCCAGCGACGGCACCAGGTGGTCGAAGGGATAGCCCAGGCGCTTCCACTGCTCATGCAGGTCGAGGAAGGCTTCCACCTCCAGCATGATGCGGATGCGCTTGTCCCGTGCGTACTTGTGCCGCGACTTGAACAGCCAGCCATAGACCTGTTTGCGTTCTGCCACGCTGGCCGCCACCGCGTCGTTGAAGGTGGCCGCCGGCTGCCGCTGCAGGTAGCCGAGCAGCCAGAGTTCCAGCGGGTGCACGCGGGCGACGTAGCCCTGGTCGTTGAGGTCGAAGGCGCCTGGACCATAGTGCGTGTAGAGGTCGGCGATGCGCTTGTCGGTCAGTTTCTCGCCCACGTACTTGCCTTTCTTCAGGCGGTCCTGGAGGAAGGTGGTGAAGGTCGGCAGGTCTGCCTGCGGTTGCAGGTAGCGGTGGATCGCCGCCAGCCGCACCGGCCAGGCGCGCAGGCCGTCGAGGAAGGTGTCGAGGCGGTCATCGGTGGTCTTGCCCTTGTATTTCTGCCAGAAGCGCAGCAGGTAGACCTGGCTTTCCTTGTCGACGAAGCGGTTGAGGTAGTCCTCGCGCCGCGGGTCCTTGTCGTTGGCCAGTACGGCGACCTTGCTGCCTTCGTTGGAGTACATGTCGTGACGCACCAGGTCGCGCAGCAGGCGCACGAAGGGCAGGTTGATCGACTCGCGCAGGGCATCCTGGATGGTCGGGATGCGGCCGTTGTCCTCCTTGCGGAAGTTGCTGAAGGTGTGGATGCCGCCGCCGGTGAAGAATGCCTCGTAAGGGCTGGCGGAGTACTTGCGTTGCATGGCCGCACTGAGCATGTCCGGCAGGTTGCGGTCCTTGGCGGCGATCAGGTAGTCGATGGCCCAGCGGCTGAGGAAGTCGATGGGCTCCACCTGCACCTTCTTCAGGTCGGCGGTGCTCATCGGCGCGTACTGGTCGTGCAGGTCGGCGATGGTTTCCAGGTAGGTGGACAGCACCCGCAGCTTGGCGGTGGAACCCAGCTCCAGCTTGCTGCCTTCGTTGATGTCGAACGGCTGCTCGGTGTTGTCGGTCTGCACGCGCACGCGATTGCCGCTGGCGGTGCGCTCGAACAGGGTGAAGCTGTAGCGCACGTCCTTGGTCTTGTCCTCGGAGAGCAGGTGCTCGCCGAACAGCCCGATCTGCGCGGCGAACTCCGGATCGGAGAGGTGCCGCAGGTAGGCGGTGACCTGTTCCTGCAGCTCGTGCTGCAAGGTGGTGGTGAAGGACAGGTCGAAGCGGTCCAGGTCGTACAGCGGCACGTCGAGCATCCCGGCCAGGCGGGTACGCGCCAGGGTCACGCCCTTGTTGTTCTCCAGCGGGGTGACGGTGGGCTGGTTGCGCGGGTCGCGGAAGACCAGTTTCTGTTTCAGCGCCGTGTCGCTCAGCGAGGCGGAGACGACCCCGGATTGGGCGAGCAGCCGCAGGTAGCTGTCGGTCAGCCCGGACAGCTGGTCGCGGCCACGGGCCAGGTACCAGGAGGGGCGGCGGTGGGCGATCATCAGCGAGATGACCTGGCGCAGCGCCTTGCCCTGTTCGGCCAGCGAAACACCGCTGGCTGGCGGTGCGCTGAGGAGTTGGTTGACCTGCTGGTAGTCGGCGCCGTACCAGATCCACAGGCCGTCCGGCAGGCCGCTGACTTCGCCATAGCCCGGCTGTGCCGAGAGCGGCACCGAGTTGAGGTAGGTGAGCACCACGTTGCGCCGCGCCGCCAGGTTTTCCGCGCCGCCCAGGTAGGTGCGCACGCTGGCCGACGCCATCTGCCGCAGCTTGTCGGTGATGGAGTTGGTGCGGCCGTCCTCGGAGTGCCGGTACTTCTCGATCTGCGTGGCCAGGGTGCTGCCGCCAGGGGCGTGGTTGCCCATGCCGACCAGCTTGCCCACCTGAGCCAGCGAGGCCTGGGTGAAGCGGCTCCAGTCGATGGCCGGGTTCAGATAGGGGCGCTGGGTGTCCAGCAGGTCGCGGTTCTCGATGAACAGCAGGCTCTGCACGATCAGCGGGGAAATGCTGTCGAAGTTGGCGTACAACCGCTGCGGGTAGCGGAAGGCGTAGATCGGCAGGCCGCGGCAGTCGGCGATGTCCACGCCGGCCTGGATCTTCTCCGGATACGGCGGGAACAGGCCGTGGCCGGCGTATTGCATCAGCGGTTCGGAGAAGCGCGCCTGGCTAAGGGTGATGAAGTTGCGTTGGTGCAAGCGGTCGAGGAAGGTCGGCAATTGCAGGTAGCCGAGCCTGCGGTCGAACGGCCCGCTCTGTGGGTACACCACCGCGCTGCTGGGGCCTTGCGACAATTGCCAGGTCAGCTCGCCGGCGTAGCGCGCCAGCTCGCGCGCCTGCAGCTTGGAGGTGTGCGCCTCATAAAGCAGCGCGGCACCGATGGTGGCGAGCAGCGGCAAGAGGAAGAGAAATAGCAGCAGGAAACGGTGATGGTGAACTTTCGTCGGGGAAATACCGGGCTCCGAGCGACCCGGTTGAGCTGCATCATTATGCGTACCGGAATGCTTCGAGCTATCCATTTCACGACCTGCCCATGCTCAAACCACAGCCTAGGTAAGCGGACTCCGCCCACGTGACGACCGGCGCCCCTCCCGACGCCGCGAAAGCCCTGAGATAGCGGCTTTCCTAATTTCCAGCGTAGTAGGCGGCGAAAATTCTGCGCGCCGCGCTGCACCCTTCCGCGCCCGTCGGATTGATTTGCCGACGGCCAGCAGGTGCAATAGGCGGGTCTGCCAGGTTTTTGCCGTACTGTACCCCGGCCTTGGCAGCCCCTGATTTCTTCGACAGGACTTTCCGGCCATGCGTTCGTTTTTTCTGCCCGTCGCGTCCCTGCTGCTGATCTCGCTCAGCGCCATCGCCGCGCCCATGCCGTTCTACAAGTGGCAGAGCAAGCTGGACGGCCGCTATGCCTGCCAGCAGACCTCGCCGGGGGACGGCTGGCAGAAGATCGGCGGGCCGTTCCGCGACGCCGGTTGCCGCGAGATGCTGCCGCAGACCCCGCCGCCCAAGGGATTGGCGGTGCCCAAGGGGTGGAAGACTCAGTGACGGGGCGCGGTAGGGGATACTTTTCTTGCTTCGATCTCTGGGCGGTTCGCGAGCAAGCTCGCTCCTACAGGTATGCCCCGGCGCGCTTTTCGTAGGAGCGAGCTTGCTCGCGAACCGCCTGACGCCGCAGTCGAGATTCGTAAGGCATGGCTCACCGGATGCTCAATAGGAGGATTCCATGACCGACCAGAGCGCCCGCATTCGCCACAGTTGGCAGGCCAACGCCGACGCCTGGACCCGTGCCGTACGCGAGCAGCGCATCGAGAGCCGGCGCCTGGTGACCGACGCGGCGATCCTCGACGCCGTCGCCGCAGGGCCGGCACGCCGCGTGCTGGACATCGGTTGTGGCGAGGGCTGGCTATGCCGGACCCTGGCGAGGCGGGGCAGCGAGTGTGTGGGGGTGGATGCTTCCGCGCCGCTGATCGAGGCCGCTCGCCAGTCGGGCGGTGGGCGCTTCGAGGTGATGGACTACACCGGGCTGATCACCGAGGGCGAGTCCCTGGGGCGCTTCGATACGCTGGTCTGCAACTTCGCCCTGCTCGACGAATCCATCGCGCCGCTGCTCCTGGCCCTGCGCGAGCGCCTCGAACCCGCCGGCCGCCTGCTGATCCAAACCGTGCATCCCTGGTCCGCCTGCGGCGACGAACCCTACGCCGATGGCTGGCGGCTGGAGACCTTCGCCGCGTTCGGCGAGGCCTTCAGCGCGCCGATGCCCTGGTATTACCGCACCCTGGAATCCTGGCTGACGCTGCTCGCCGCCACTGGCTGGGGTGTGCGGCAACTGCGCGAGCCGCGCCATCCGGAAAGCGGCAAGCCCTGCTCGTTGCTGCTGGACTTGCAACCGCTGGCCGGCTGAGTACGACCGGGTTGCACCTGGCGCGACGAATCCTCCCTACGCCTTTGGTCAAAAGGCACCCTTTTGGGGCAGACGTCTCCGGCGGACTTGTGTAAATTCGGCAGCGACCTCAGCCGTGGTCCACTCCCGCAATGCCCACGTCCACTCCACAAGAGCGGGCAGCCTCTTGCGGTGTGCCGTCCTGGAATCACCAGAATCTTCCGCCCCCTGTGCCGACCGGCGCGGTGGCGAAGCTTTTTTCCGGCGTTTCCGCATCCCGACTGTACTTCGAGTCCGCAGCTGATATTCCCCAAGAACAAAATGAGGTTGCATCACCATGTCGTCCCACGATCTCCAGCGGGATCTCAATGAGCGGCACATCCGTCTCATGGCCCTGGGCGCCTGCATCGGCGTCGGCCTGTTCCTCGGCTCCGCCAAGGCCATCCAGATGGCCGGCCCGGCCATCATGCTCTCCTACATCATCGGCGGTCTCGCCATCCTCGTGATCATGCGCGCCCTTGGCGAGATGGCCGTGCACAACCCCGTGGCCGGTTCCTTCGCCCGCTACGCCCAGGACTACCTCGGCCCACTGGCCGGCTACCTGACCGGCTGGAACTACTGGTTCCTCTGGCTGGTGACCTGTGTCGCGGAAATCACCGCGGTGGCCATCTACATGGGCATCTGGTTCCCTGACGTGCCGCGCTGGATCTGGGCGCTGGCCGCGCTGGCGAGCATGGGCACCATCAACCTGGTGGCGGTGCGTGCCTTCGGTGAGTTCGAGTTCTGGTTCGCCCTGATCAAGATCGTCACCATCGTCGCCATGATCCTGGTCGGCGGCGGCATGATCATGTTCGGTCTGGGCAACGACGGCATCGCCACCGGCATCTCGAATCTCTGGAGCAATGGCGGCTTCATGCCCCACGGCATCACCGGCGTGCTGATGTCCCTGCAGATGGTGATGTTCGCCTACCTGGGCGTGGAGATGATCGGCCTGACCGCCGGTGAAGCGAAGAACCCGCAGAAGACCATCCCCGGTGCGATCAACTCGGTGTTCTGGCGCATCCTGCTGTTCTATGTGGGCGCGCTGTTCGTGATCATGTCGATCTACCCGTGGAACGAGATCGGCACCCAGGGCAGCCCCTTCGTGATGACCTTCGAGCGGATGGGCATCAAGACCGCCGCCGGCATCATCAACTTCGTGGTGATCACCGCCGCGCTGTCGTCCTGCAACGGCGGCATCTTCAGCACCGGCCGCATGCTCTACAGCCTCGCCCAGCATGGCCAGGCCCCGGCCGTGTTCGCCAAGACCTCCAAGGGCGGCGTACCGCGTAACGCGCTGCTGCTGTCCATCGCTGCGCTGCTGCTGGGCGTGCTGCTGAACTACCTGGTGCCGGAAAAGGTATTCACCTGGGTGACCTCCATCGCCACCTTCGGTGCGATCTGGACCTGGGCGATGATCCTGCTGGCCCAGCTGAAGTTCCGCCGCGGCCTCTCCGCCGCCGAAGCTGGCAAGCTGCAGTTCAAGATGTGGCTGTACCCGGTCAGCTCCTACCTCGCCATGGCCTTCCTGGTGCTGGTGGTGGTGCTGATGGCCTTCTTCGAGGACACCCGCATCGCGCTGTACATCGGCCCGGCCTTCCTGGTGCTGCTGACGGTGCTGTACTACGCGCTGAACCTTGCTCCCAAGACCGAGCAGGGCGGTGCCGCCAGCCGTGCGTGAGTGACGGTTGAGTGAATGAAAAGGGCCTCTTCGGAGGCCCTTTTCTTTTGCGCGCCGACTACCAAAGGATCAGGATTCGTAGGGCGTATAACGTTCAACGTTATACGCCGTTTGACCTTGGCTTCAGGACACTCGGATTCAACTTGGAGTCGCCGTTTCAGAGCGCTCCGAACCTGACCACCGAGCCGACTGAATGCACGGTGTATCGGCGTACAACCGCGAACGGTTGTACGCCCTACGCACGCGGATATTCCTTCGTTTATACCGTCAACAACGGCGGCATCGGGCAATCGAGGATATCCGCCACCGCGCGCATCAGCTCCGCCTCGCTGACGTTGATGCGACCATCCTGCTCGACGCAACGGGCCATGGCCTTGAGCAGTTGCGGCTTCTGCAGCGGGCGCAACTGTTCCAGTTTCTTCAGCGCGGCTTCCAGCTCCCGCAGCTGGCCTCCAGCCGGCAATGGGCGGGGCGCGAAGGGCAATCCGCTCCAGGCATCGGTGAAGGCCTGCTCGGTCTGCGCATCGCCGGTTTCGCCGGCGCGGGCGAGGAAGGCCAGCAGCACGGCGGCCGGCTCCTCCAGTTCCGCCAGCGCCACGTTGCCGATCTTCGCGCTGCCGGGGCGCAGGTTGCGTTCGACGATCCGCAGCAGGGTCCATTCCAGCAACTTCACCTTGCCGTCGAACTTGATCAGCAGGGCCATGTTTTCGCGCAGGCCGGTAAAGCCCTGGGTGTCGAGCTGCTTCAGCGCCGGCATGGCCAGGTCCAGCAGCGGCAGGCGCTGGCCGGGGTCGAGGTGCAGCAGCGACTCTTCCAGCAGGTCGAGCTGCAGCGCCAGGCTCAGGTCCAGGCGCGTCTTGAGCTGCTCCAGCTGGCGGCCGCGCAGGCCGGGTTCGCTGTCCAGCAGCAGACCGTAGATCAGCGCCTGGGCGCCTTCGGTGTCATGGGCGGCGCGTTGCAGGCGTTCGTCCAGGCGCTGCAGGGTGCCTCGGGCTTCCTGCAGATGAGCGACCGTAGGGGCGCCGACGGCGGCGACCGCCACGTCGACGGCGCTGGGCTGATAGGCCTGGCCGGTGACGGCGGCGGTCCAGGCGTCCTTGTTCATCAGTGCCACGTCCAGGCGCGGCTCGAATTTCGGGTAGATCCCGTTCCAGCCCGGCTCGACGCGGCGGATGCGCTCCTTCAGCGGCGGGTGGGTGTCGAACCAGCTGCTGCCGACGCCGTCGCCGAAGTACATGTGGCTGAACTCCGCGGCGCGCGGGGCGCTGAGCAGTGCGCCAAAGGGATTGCTGCCGATCTTCTTGAGCGCGCCAGCGATGGTGGAGGGATCGCGGGTGAACTGCACCGCCGAGGCATCGGCCAGGAACTCGCGCTGACGGCTGACCGAGGCCTTGATCAACTGGCCGAAGAAGGTGCCGACGTAGCCCAGTACGTAGAGCACCACGCCGCAGCCGATGACCAGCAGCACCGCGCTGCCGCCACCGTCCTTGTCGTTGCCGCTACTGCGGCTACCGACGCGGATGCCGGTGCTGGTCTCGTTCCAGCCACGCAGCAGCATGCCGCCGATCAGGCCGAGCAGGAGGATGCCGTGCAGCAGCGCGGTAAGGCGCGTGTTGAGCAGCATGTCGCCGTGGTGGATATGGCTGAATTCGTGGGCGATCACGCCCTGCAGTTCGCTGCGCTCAAGCTGCTCGATGGCGCCGCGGGTGATCCCGATCACCGCGTCGCGTGGACTCAGGCCGGCGGCAAAGGCGTTGATCGAGGCGTCTTCCAGCACATAGACCGGCGGCACCGGTGAGCCGGAAGCCAGGGCCATTTCCTCGACGACGTTGAGCAGCCGGCGTTCGTCGGCATTGCTGGCGCTGAGGTTGAGCAGCCGACCGCCCAGACTCTCGGCCACCACCTTGCCGCCGGCACTCAATTGCACCTGCTTGTACAGCGCCCCGAGGACGACCACGCTGATGATCACGGCGGCCACCGCCAGGTACAGCTCGGGGTCGGGCAGGGAAGCGCGCGAGGTCAGGTGCAGCGTCGGCTCACCCAAATGCCGCCAGAGCCAGCCCAGGGCAAAGCTGGTGATGGTCACCAGGCAGACCACCGCGACGGCCAGCAGCAGGACCAGGCGCCCGGTCTGCCGCCGGGCGCGGTCCTGGTGTTCGAAGAAGTTCATCGCGCTTCAGATCAGAAGGCGACTTTCGGCGCGGCCTGGATTTCCTTGCTGTCCTCGAACTCCAGCAGGCTGGCGTCCTTGCTGTGGCCGTAGGTGGTGGCCAGGACGTTGGCGGGGAAGGACTGGCGGTAGGTGTTGTACGCCATCACCGAGTCGTTGTAGGCCTGGCGGGCGAAGGCGACCTTGTTCTCGGTGCTGGAAAGCTCCTCGCTGACCTGTTGCAGGTTCTGCGAGGCCTTGAGGTCCGGGTAGGCTTCCAGGGTCACGTTGAGGCGGCCCATGGCGCCGCCCAGGGCGTTCTCGGCGGCGGCCAGCTGCGCCATGCGGCCGGCGTCGCCGGGCTGCTCGGAGGCGGCCTTCAGACCTGCGACCGCCGCGTTGCGGGCGGCGATCACCGCCTCCAGGGTCTCGCGCTCATGCTTGAGATAGGCCTTGGCGGTTTCCACCAGGTTGGGGATCAGGTCGTAGCGGCGCTTGAGCTGCACTTCGATCTGGGCAAAGGCGTTCTGATAGCGGTTGCGCAGCGCCACCAGGCGGTTGAACACGCTGATCAGCAGGAAGACCACGCCGGCGATGATAGCCAGGGTGACGATCGACGAAACGCTCATGGGATGTCCTTATCGGCAGGCGATTGAGCCTCGATGATAGCGGAAAGCCGGCAGGGCGTTAGGTAACTTCTCACGTCTCGCTGCGTTGATTCGCTGGCGCTGCTGCGGCGCTTTTCTGAACGACGAAGGGCCTCCGAAGAGGCCCCTGCAGCGTGGCGCGAGGATCAGCGATCGAGGTACTCGGCGGTGGAGATCACCTGCGCATAGGCGAAGGCGAAGGCTGCCATGTAGGCCGCATGGACCTGGGCCGCCGGCACCTTCACGCCATTGAATTCCAGGTCGAGGGTGGCGCAGGCGTCGTGCAGCACGGTCACCTCGTAGCCGAAGTCGGCGGCGGCCCGCACTGCGCCGTCCACGCACATGTGGCTCATGTGACCGACCACGACGACGGACTCGATGCCGTGCTGGTCGAGGATCGCCTTGAGGTCGGTGCCGCGGAACGAGTTGACGAAGTGCTTGAGCACCACCGCTTCGCCGGGCAGATTGGCGACCTTCGGGTGAATCTGCGCGCCTTCGCTGCCGGGGGCGAAGAAGGGGGCGTCATCGCTTGCGAATTCGTGGCGGACATGCACCACCAGGTCACCGCGCTCCCGGAAGGCGGCGAGCACCTTGGCGGCCTGGTTGGCGGCGGGCTCGATGCCGACCAGCGGCCATTTGCCGGCGGGGAAGTAGTCGTTCTGGATATCCACTAGGATGAGCGCTTGCTTTGCCATTTCCGAATCCTCGGTGAGTGGGAAGTGGAGCCAGTATTGGCCATCCCGCGCCGGTGCGGGATCAGTCGGAACGACAATAACAGGGGGTAAAGTGACAATGGTTGGGCAAAGGCGCGTCGTCGAGATCGGCCTGCTGATCTATCCCGGTGTGCAGGCGGCGGCGCTGCACGGGCTGACCGACCTGTTCGCGGTGGCCGAGCGCATCTCCAGCGAAGAGGCCGGCGACCAGTTACCGGCGCTGCGGGTCAGCCACTGGTCCGGTGAGGAAGGCGCCGCGCCCAGGCGCATCTTCGATACCCATCCGGACCTGCCGTCCGACGCGGACAGCCCCCTGGTCGCCGTGCTGGTGCCGCCGTCGCTGTTCGGCCTGCCGGACGCCACGCCGGTGCGCCATCTCACCCAATGGCTGGCCGCGCGCCACGCGGACGGCGCCATTGTCGGCTCGGTGTGCATCGGCGGTTTGCTGGTGGCCGAGGCCGGCCTGCTCGACGGGCGCTCCGCCACCGCCCACTGGAGCGGGGCCGAGGCGTTCGCCCGGCGCTTCCCCAAGGTGCGACTGGAGGCGCACAAGCCGATCGTCGACGATGGTGACCTGATCACCTCCGCTGGCCTGATGGCCTGGTCGGAAGTCGGACTGCGCGTGGTCGACCGCCTGCTCGGGCCCAGCATCGCCTCGCGCACCGCACGCTTCCTGGTGGTAGAGCACAGCGACAGCGCGCAGCAGTGCGGCAGCAACTTCGCACCGCTGCTGGGGCATGGCGACGCGGCGATCCTCAAGGTCCAGCACTGGCTGCAGGGCAACGGCGCGGTAGACGTGAGCCTGCCCGCGATGGCCGCCCGCGCCGGGCTGGAGGAGCGTACCTTCCTCCGCCGCTTCCGGGCGGCCACGGGGCTCAAACCCACCGAATACTGCCAGCACCTGCGGGTGGGCAAGGCGCGGGAGATGCTGGAGTTCACCAACGGCACGGTGGATCACATCGCCTTTACGGTCGGCTATCTCGACCCGGGCTCGTTCCGCAGCACCTTCCGCAAGATCACCGGGATGTCGCCCAGCGACTACCGCAAGCGCTTCGGCGCCAAGCAGGCCGAGGTTGCCGTCAGGGACTGACCGAGCTCGCCGCTTCCATCTGCTGCACCAGCAAGGGTGCGTATTCGGCGTCGGTCATGGCGGGATGCACCTGCAGGTTCATCAGGTCGGTCCATTGCAGCATCCAGCGCTGCACGTCGAGGGGATTCTCGGCTTCGGCCAGGCCAAAACCCATCATGTGGCCCATGGCGTGCCAGCGCCCGACCAGCTTGACGTTGGCCGGCGGCTGGCCGCCGGTCTGCAGGAACCGCTGGATGACCTTGTCGCGGTTTTCCATGGGAATGGTCCAGTGCACCAGATAGAGCATGTCGCACCTCAGGCCCGGGTCCGGGCAGGCAAGATTCGCGGACCCGAATCGGCACCGCTGCCAGGGTCGCGCCCGTGTATCCCAGGCGTTACAGCCTCTGGCTGGGAGCGGTTTCCTCCTCACAGGCATAGCAGCCGGGCCGGCGCCGGCCATGGCCGCTGATCGGCGATGCGCGGGGCAGTCGATCGACGGTCAGATCCAGCGATCGTTCTGCGCCGTGCGCTCGCCGCCGGCGTCGCCGGTGTTCAGCACTCCGCGCGGTTCGATCAGCATCACCTGTACCTCATGCTCGGCGTATGGCTTGTGCTCTACGCCACGGGGCACCACGTACAGCTCGCCGGCGCGCAGGGTGAGCGGACCGTCGCGGAAATCGATGCGCAGCTCGCCGTCCAGCACGATGAAGGTCTCATCGGTATCGGCGTGGCTGTGCCAGACGAAATCGCCGTGCAGCTTCACCACCTTGAACTGGTAGTCGTTCATTTCCGCGATCACCCGGGGCTGCCAGGTTTCGTGGAGGCGCGAGAGCTTGTCCCGCAGGTTGATCGGTTGGCGCTGGGTCATGCTGTGCTCCTTGGAATCAGTGCTCCGACAGTACGGCCGTGGCGGCAATCGGTCTTGCAGGAAATTGCGCTTCGATCGCCCCTGCATTGACCGCAACCGGTTGTCGGAGCGGTCCTCGATGCCGACAATCGGTAGCTCAGAAGGAGGGTCCGCACCATGGCGCAGAACATTTACGACAACCCTGAATTCTTCGCCGGCTACGCCCAGTTGCCGCGCTCGCAGCATGGCCTGGATGGCGCGCCGGAATGGCCGACGCTGCGCTCGCTGCTGCCGCCGCTGGAGGGACTGGACGTGGTCGACCTTGGCTGCGGTTACGGGTGGTTCTGCCGCTACGCGGCGCAACAGGGCGCGCGCACGGTGAGCGGCCTGGATGTGTCGCAGAAGATGCTCGAGCGGGCGCGGGAGACGACCGACGCGCCACAGGTGAGCTACTTCCACGCTGACCTCGACCAGCTCGAATTGCCCACCGCGGCCTTCGACCTGGCCTACAGCTCGCTGACCCTGCATTACCTTGCGGACCTGCCGCATTTCTTCCGCAACGTGCACGACGCACTGCGCCCCGGCGGCAACCTGGTGTTCTCCATCGAGCATCCGATCTACATGGCCTCGCTCAAACCCGGCTGGATCGTCGACGCCGACGGTCGCCGCTACTGGCCTGTGGACCACTACCAGGACGAAGGCGAGCGCCACACCGACTGGCTGGCCAAGGGCGTGCTCAAGCACCACCGCACCCTCGGCAGCGTTCTCAACGCGGTGATCGGCGCCGGACTGAGACTACGGCACGTCGAGGATTGGGGGCCGAGCGCCGAACAGGTGCAAGCCCAGCCGGCGCTGGCGGAGGAGCGTGAGCGGCCGATGCTGTTGCTGGTCGCCGCACAGCGCTGAGCGGGGAAAGGCCGGCGGCTATGCTGGAAACATTGCGCCCGTTCCCCGTCGGAGATCGCCATGTCCACGCCCGTTCCCGCCGTCCGTCCCAGCGTCATCCCGTGCCTGCGCTACCGCGATGCGCCCCGCGCCATCGACTGGCTGTGCGCCACCTTCGGCTTCCAGCGCCAGTTGGTGGTGGCCGATGACCACGGCGGCATCGCCCATGCGCAACTGGTGCTCGGGGATGGCAGCGGGCTGCTGATGCTCGGCTCGCTGCACGACAACGAGTACGGCCGGCTGATGCGCCAGCCCGACGAGGCCGGCGGCTGCACCCAGAGCATCTACGTCGTGGTGAAGGACGCCGAGGCGCTGTATCGCGCGGCCGTGGGCGGCGGCGCGCAGATCGTCATCGACATCAAGGACG
Source organism: Pseudomonas macauensis (assembly GCF_047902425.1). Classification (NCBI taxonomy): domain Bacteria; kingdom Pseudomonadati; phylum Pseudomonadota; class Gammaproteobacteria; order Pseudomonadales; family Pseudomonadaceae; genus Pseudomonas; species Pseudomonas macauensis. Next base: position 1,405,664 of record NZ_CP138377.1, read on the forward strand.
AGGACTACGGCGGCCAGGGCTTCACCTGCCGCGACCTGGAAGGCCATATCTGGAGCTTCGGCACCTACGACCCCTGGCACTGAGAGCCCACGCGAAATCCTGTCGGCTGCGCTACCCTGTCCAGCCCGCTGCCCCGACGGGCGGTCGGCCCCGTGATCCCCAACCCAACGACAAGGAGCACGTGATGAACACAGTGGTATTCGCCGACGGCACCGCCGTTCCCGCCATCGGCCAGGGCACCTGGCGCCTGGGCGAGAACCGTTCCGAGCGCTCGCGCGAAGTGGCGGCGCTGCGCGAAGGCATCGAGCGCGGCCTGACCCTGATCGACACCGCCGAAATGTACGGCGAAGGCGGCTCGGAAGAGGTGGTCGGCGAGGCCATCGCCGGGCTGCGCGAGCAGGTCTTCCTGGTCAGCAAGGTCTATCCGCACAACGCCAGCCGGCGTGGTATTCCCGAAGCCTGCGAGCGCAGTCTCAAGCGCCTGCGCACCGACTGCCTGGACCTCTACCTGCTGCACTGGCGCGGCCAGTATCCGCTGGAGGAAACCGTCGAGGCCTTCGAGCGCCTGCGCGAGGCCGGCAAGATCCGCCGCTGGGGCGTGTCCAACTTCGACCTGGACGACATGCAGGAGCTCGGCGAGCCGGCCTGCGCCACCAACCAGGTGCAGTACAGCCTGGAAGAGCGCGGCATCGAATGGGACCTGCTGCCCTGGTGCCAGGAGCAGCGCATGCCGCTGATGGCCTACTGCCCGGTGGGGCAGGGCGGCAGCTTGCTGCGCCACCGCGCCCTGGCTGAGATCGCCGCCCGGCATGACGCCACTCCGGCCCGCGTGGCGCTGGCCTGGCTGATCCACCAGCCGGGGGTGATCGCCATTCCTAAGGCGGTGGAGTCGCTGCACGTGCGCGACAACGCCGCCGCGCTGCAACTGCGCCTGAGCGCCGAAGACCTCGAACTGCTCGACGCCGCCTTCCCGCCGCCCACGCGCAAGCGGCATCTGGCGGTGGTCTGAGTCCTACCCAAGGGTCGGCCCCGGTCGTCGCCGCAAACGGCGTGGCCGGGGCAGGGTGCTAGCCTTCCCCGATACCGGACGCACCGGCAGGGAGGGCTGCACAGATGAGCAACTACACGGCCGATAGCGCCGCCATCAACCGGGTTCTCACGGATTACGTGGAGGGCATGACCTTTGCCGACGAGGCGAGGTTGCGCCAGGCGTTCCATCCGTCCTGCAAGATCATCGGTAACTACCACGGCGAGCTGGAATGGGCTTCGCTGGATGACTTCATCGGCGCGATCAAGGCCGAATCGCCGCCGTCATCCGGCGCACCGCCGGTATGGGAGCTGAAGTCGCTGGACATCACCGGCGACAGTGCGGTGGCGAAGGTGACGGACGATTTTCTCGGCATGCATTTCACCGATTACCTGTCGTTGCTGCGCATCGGTTCGCAGTGGTCGATCATCAACAAGCTCTACTACCTGCACGAGTGACCGTGGAGCGCATCGGTCTGCGCGGTACGCCGGAAACCTTGCTGATCACCTTCTACGCCAAGGCGAAGGAGAGCGAGCTGCCCGACAGCCTGCTGCACGACCATTTCTCCCGGCGGGTGCTGGATCGGCTCGACTATGACTTCGCCCGCCTGCACCTGGGCCGCTCCGGTTGGATCGGCGTGGCGTTGCGGGCCAAGCTGTTCGACGACTGGGTGCGCGACTTCCTCGCGCGCCACCCGCAGGCGGTGGTGCTGCAGCTGGGCTGCGGGCTCGACAGCCGGGTCTGGCGTATCGATCCGCCGTCCACCGTGCAGTGGTTCGAGGTGGACTTCCCCGAAGTGATCGCCCTGCGCGAGCGCCTGTATCCGGCGCGGGAGAACTGTCACCTGGTGGCCAGCGCGCTGACCACGCCGGATTGGTGGCGTGTAGTACCGGTGGGGCGGCCGGTGCTGATCGTCGCCGAAGGTGTGCTGCCCTACGTGGAAAGCGAGGCGGTGCCCTGGCTGCTGCGCGCCCTGATCGCGCATTGTGGCAGCGGCGAGCTGATCTTCGACGGCTATACCCGGCAAGGCATCCGCTGGATGCAGTACCACCCGATGATCCGCAAGACCGGCGCGATCCTGCGCTGGGGGATCGATGATTCCGCCGAGCTGGAGGCGCAGGTGCCCGGCCTGCGCTTCGTCGATACGGTCGAGCCCTACGACGAGACGCAGATCGCCCGGATGTCCCTGGGCGTGCGCCTGCTGTACCGGATTACCCTGGCGATCCCGCCCTTGCGGCGCATGGGGCGGCTGCTGCGTTATCGGTTTGGCTGAAGAAGGGCGCTTGGGGAACATGGCCGGTGAGGGATGCGGCTGCTTTACTCAAGGGGTTATGAGCACGCCTTGCAGGAGCTGTGGATGAAACTCGAGCCGCTGATGAACATGCACGTGAAGGCGAGCGTGCCGCTGGAAATTGGCCGGGTGCCCCACGGGCAACGCCTGATCTCGGCGGCCGGCGGCGGAACCTTCCAGGGGCAGCGCCTGAGCGGCGAAGTCCTGCCCGGTGGGGGCGACTGGATTCTGGTGGACAACGACGGCGGCTGGCACCTGGAGGTGCGCCTGGTGCTGCGTACCGACGACGGCGCGCGGATACTGATGCAGCATAACGGCCTGCTGGTGGCCAATCCGAAGACCATCACGGCGGTATCCCGGGGCGAGAGCTCCGAGTACGGTGACACCTACTTCATGATCCAGCCGCGCTTCGAGGTCGGGGACGAGCGGTACCGCTGGCTGAACCATCTGCTTGCGGTGGGCGAGGGACGGCTGGGGCCGGGCTGGGTGGAGTACCGGTTGTATTCATTGGCCAATGGGTGAGCGATGAGAACCCGTAGTTGTCACATACGGCGGGCAGAGTGTGCGGACCAGGCTTCCGGAGACGACGCCATGCCGCTGCCCCCCAACATGCTTCCCGGTGACAAGGTTGTGCTGTTCGACGGCGCATGCCGCCTGTGCAATGGCTGGAGCCGCTTCCTCCTGCGTCATGACCGGCAGCAGCGCGTGAAGCTGTGCAGCGTGCAGTCGGCGGAGGGCCAGGCGATCCTCGACTGGTTCGGGCTGCCGACCGACTATTTCGACACCATGCTGTACATCGACGGTCACTGTGGCTACGACCGCAGCGAAGCCTTCCTGCGCGTGATCGGCCAGCTGCCGGCGCCGTGGAACTGGCTGCGCGTGCTGTGGCTGGTGCCCATGGAGTGGCGCGACGCGCTCTACGACCGTATCGCCGTCAACCGCTACCGCCTGTTCGGCCGCGAAGACCGCTGCCTGGTGCCTTCGCCGGAATTCCGCGGTCGTTTCCTGGGTAATGGCTAGCGCCGCCTTAGCGCGTCTGGCGCTGGGCGTGGTGTTCCTCTACCACGGTCTGGTGCCCAAGCTGTTGTTCCTCAGTCCCGATGAGGTGCGCATGATCGAGGCCCACGACTGGCCGCTCTCGACCCTGCGCATCGCCCAGGCCGCCGGCGCCGCGGAGGTGGTCCTGGGGCTCGCCATCCTCCTGCTGCGTCGCAGCCGCTGGCCCTTGTGGATTGCCAGCATGGCGCTGGTGGCGCTGCTGCTGGACGTGGCGCTGTTGGTGCCGGAGCTGCTGCTCGGCGCCTTCAACCCTGTCACCACCAATATCGCCGCCCTGGCGCTGTGCCTGATCGCCCTGCAGGGCGAACGGGGCGCGCGGCCGCCCCGCTCGAACGCCCTGCGTTAGAAGGTCTTCGAGACACCAGCCACCACGGTGGCGGTGCAGACGTCCTTGTAACCCTGGTTGTTGAAGCACTCGTTCTGCGAAAGGTCGGTGTCGATGTAGCTCAGCGACCAGTCCAGCCCCACCAGTTCATGGCTCAGCTTGACTTCCCACTCGTTGTAGCCGTCGCGGGTGTCGCCGCTGCCGGAGAGGTAGAGCGGGTCCTTGGCGTCGTTGTGGCCGAAGCGCGTGCGCAGCTTGAACTCGGCCGGCAGCTCGGCGTTGTAGGCCAGGTAGCTGTAGAGGTTGCTGTTTCTGTCGCCGAAGTAGTTGGGGTAGTCGTTGCCGTAGTAGACCCCCGCCTCGAAGCCATAGGCGTGGAGGATGGCGTACACGTCGCTCTGGTTGAACTCGCTCGACTTGGGATAGGTGTACTTGATGTAACCCAGGTCCAGGGCGACGTCGTCGTTGGCCTGCCAGTAGTAGCCTGCGTAGTAGTCCACTTCCTGGCGGGTGTCGTAGCCGTAGCCGTAATCGACGTTGGAGGTCCAGGCACCCACGTACAGGCCGCTGATGTGCTGCAGGGTGAGGCCGAACTGGGCGGCCGGGTCGCCCTGGGTCTGCGAGAGGCCGCGGGTGCGATAGTCGCTGACCAGGGCGGCGTCGATCTGCAGGAGGAAGTCCTGGTTGAGTTCCACGGCCAGGGTGGAGGTGAGCGGCGCGCAGGTGAGCAGCGCACCGATGAGCCATTGCGGGCGGTTCATGCGGATGTCCCTTTTTTTGTGATTGTGTGTAGGGCAGTGCGAAAAGGCCCGCGCAGCACCAGCGCTCTCGACGTCGCCGAGGGACTTGAAGAGAAGGCTGGGCTGGCGGGCAGGGCGCCGGGGGTGTTCAGGCCCCAGCGCAGGAGCCCGACTCGGTCAGAGAGCCGGAGCGTCGTCGGCGCGGTAGACTTCGCGACCTTCGAACAGGGTGTGCAGCACGCGGGCTTCGGCCAGTTGCTCGTCGGGCACGGTGAACACGTCACGGTCGAGCACGACCATGTCGGCCTGCTTGCCGGGGGCGAGGGTGCCGATCTGCTTGTCCAGACCGATGGTCTGCGCGGCATTGCGGGTATAGGCGTAGAACATGGTTTCGCGGTCGACGCGCTGCTCGGGGATGAGCACGCCCAGCTCGCCCTTGCGGGTGACGGCCTGGTAGATGGCCTTCATCGGGTCCGGGGTGGACACCGGCCAGTCGCTGGCGCCGGCGATTTCGGCGCCGTTGTCCAGCAGGGACTTGGCCGGATACATGCCGCGGTAGGCGTCATCGGCGATGTAAGGCTTCACCAGGTCGACGGTGTAGGGTTCGGCGGCGGCCCAGTCCAGTTGCATCGAGGCGATCACGCCCAGTTGCTTGAAGCGCGGGTAGTCCTGCGGGGTGACCAGTTGCAGGTGGGTGATCGAGTGGGCGATGCCGCTCTGGCGGTCCTTGCGCGCCTGCTCGATGCCGTTGAGCGATTCGCGCACCGCGCGGTCGCCGATGGCGTGGATGTGCACCAGCCAGCCACGGGCATCGGCGGCGCTGACCAACTCGCCGAAATGCTTCGGATCGATCAGCAGCTCGCCGGGCTTGTGGCTGTTCTTGTAGTCCTCCAGCAGTGCGGCGGACTGTGCCGGGAATTCGATCACGCCATCGGCGAACACCTTGATGCCCGGCAGCGTCAGGTTGGGCACGCCCTGGAATTGCTCGCGGACCTTTTCGATCACGTCCAGATCGGCCGGGCTGCTCTTCGGATTGACCACCTGCAGCGCGGCGACGTGGGCAGTGAGCTGGCCGTTGCGAGACAGGTTGCGGTACACCGGCAGTACGCCAACGCTCTTCTCGGTGGGCTTGATATTGAACACCGCCTCGCCCGGGCTGCCGTTGGCGGCCGGGTCCATCCAGGCGGTGATGCCGAAGCTGTTGTTGTACTTCACCGCGGCCAGGCCCGCGCGGTCCATGGTCTTGGCGTCGGCGGCCGGCATGGCGGCGGCGACCAGGTCGAAGCCAGAGTCGACGACGAAACCGGTGGGGTTGAAGTCCTTGTCGTGGGCGATGTTCTGCTGTTCCAGCTTGCTCAGGCTGCGCAGGCGCTTGGCGTCGAGGCCGGCGCGCTTGAGCATCGCGGCGTTGGCCCAGGCGGTGTGGTGGTCGCTGCCAGCCAGCACCACCGGCACCTTGGCCCACTCGCCGTGGTTCAGGCGCTTGGCCAGGCCGTCGGCCTGGGACCAGTAGCTGGAGTGCATGCCGTTCATCACCACGATGTCGCCGACCCGCGCCTTGCCGCTGTCGCGGTCCTGCTCCAGGCGCTTCATGAAGGCGTCGAGGTCCATCTGCTCGTCCACCAGGCTGGCGGAGATCAACTCCAGGCCGCCGAAGACGGAGTGCGAGTGGCTGTCGATGAAGCCCGGCATCAGCACCTTGCCACCCAGATCGACGACCTTGCTCCTGGCATCGCCCAGGGCGCGGATTTCGTCGTTGGAGCCCACCTTCAGCACTTTGCCGTCCGCCACCGCGACGGCCTGCTGCAGCGCCTGGCCGGGTTCGGCGGTGAAGACCTTGCCGTTGAGCAGGATCAGGTCTGCGTTCTGTGCCTGTGCTTCCAAAGTGCTGAGCGCGATCGCTACTGCCAGTGCGCCTTTGAGCCACGTGTGCATGAGGTTACCTTGTGTGCCGGTTGATTTTTATTGGTCTGCGCAAGAGGCTATCGAGGCGGCCGGCGGCTCGAAAGGCGTCATCGCTCATAACACTTGTGAATGTTTGGAACGAATATGGACAAGTTCAGCAGCCTCGAGATGTTCGTCGCCAGTGCCGAAACCGGTAGTTTCAGCCGCGCCGCCGAGCGCCTGGGCAAGACCCCGTCGGCGGTAACCAAGGCCATCGGCCTGCTCGAAAGCGAGCTGGGCGCGCGGCTGTTCGAGCGCACCACGCGCAGCATGTCGCTGACCGAAGCCGGCCAGCTCTACCTGGACGGCGCCCGCGAAGTGCTGGAACGCATGCGCGAGACCACCGAGGAGATCGCCCAGTTGCATCACAGCCTGCGCGGTGTGCTGCGTATCACCGCGCCGCTGGTGTTCGGCCCGGCCTTCCTCGACCAGGCCTGCGCGGACTTCCTCGCCCTGCATCCGGATGTGCGCCTGCAGGTGGACCTCTCCGACAGCTACCTCGACCTGCTCGACGGCCGCTACGACCTGGCGCTGCGCATGGGCAACAGCGACCTGCCGGGGCTGATCGCCCAGCCCCTGGCCGGCAGCCGCCTGGTGGTCTGCGCGAGTCCCGACTACCTGGCGCGGCGCGGCACGCCGCGGCACCCGCGCGAGGTGATCGAGCACGACTGCCTGATCTACCGCCATCCGGCGCTGGAAGAACGCTGGTGGTTCGACCTGGGCGAGGAGCGCTATTCGACGCCGCGCCACGGACGCCTGAGCAGCGACAACCAGGCGGTGCTGCTGGCGGCTTGTCTGACGGGCCACGGCCTGCTGCCGTGCCCGCGCTGGAGCGTGCTGGAGCACCTGCGCTCCGGGCGGCTGGTCACGGTGCTGGATGAGTTCTACTTCGAGCCGGACACCTTCGGCGCACAGATTCTTGCGGTGTACCCGAGCAACCGCCGGGCCACGCGCAAGATCCACGCCTTCATCGAGCACCTGCGCGAGGCGCTGAAGCTCAACGGCATCCTCTGAGCCGCTCAGAGCAGCGCGCCGGCCCAGGCCGAGACCAGCAGCAGGATCGCCATCAGCTGGTTCAGCCGCTGCATCTGCCGGGGCGTGAGCAGGCGCTGGCTGCCGATGCCGAGGCTGGCCCAGACCGTCATGCAGGGCAGCGACACAAGGAAGAACAGCAGCGACAGCAATTGCACGCGATCCAGGCGATCGGTGCCGTGGCCGGCGTACACGCTGACCACCGCCAGCGCCATCATCCAAGTCTTGGGATTGACCAGTTGCAACGCGGCGGCGCCGACCAGGCCCAGCCGCGCGGCATCGGCGCCCTGTTCCAGGCGGACCGGCGGGCTGCGGAAGATCTGCCAGGCCAGCCAGCTCAGCCAGAGCACCCCGACCGCGCTCATGGCCTGCTGTACGCCGGGCAGCCGTCCCAGCGCCTCGCCCAGGCCGCTGCCCACCGCCAGCACCAGTGCAGCGGCGGCGCCGCAACCGCCGAGGATGATCGGTAGTGCCGCGCCCCAGCCGAAGCGCGCGCTGTTGCTGAACACCAGCAGATTGGTCGGACCGGGGGTGATGGACGACACGAAGGCGAAAAGCAGGAAGGGCAGCCATTGGCTGATCTGCGCGAGGGTCATGGCGAGGGCTCCGCTGAGTCGGTGGGAGCCTCATCTTCGCCAGGGGGCTGGGCTCAGTCTGGAAGCTTTGAGCAGCGCTTGCGGTAGTAGGCCGGCGTCACTCCGTAGGCACGGCGGAACCAGCGGCCCAGGTGGCTCTGGTCGGCGAAGCCGAGATCGGCGGCGACTTCCGCCGGTGCTATGCCGCGCCCGAGCAACTGGCGTGCGCGGGCGAGACGCAGCTGGATCAGGTAGGCATGCGGCGGCAGGCCGAAGGCCTGCTTGAAGGCGCGGGTCAGGCGGAAGCGGTCGCAGCCGCTGGCGCGGGCCAGGTCGTCGAGGCCGATGTCGGTGGTCAGGTTGGCGTGCAGGAAGTCCCGCGCGCGCTGCGCCACCAGCGGCAGGTGCGCCTGTGTGGTGCCGCGCTGGCGCCAGTGCAGGTGGCGGGTCATGCCGTCGAGCAGATCGTCGATGGCGCTCTGCCGGACGATCTTCAAATCATGGCTGTGCACCGCCTGGAAGGCGTTGTCGATGCGCCGCGCGAGCTGCGGGTCGTCGATCAGCAGCTCGGGTACGGCCAACTGGCAATTGCCCGGCGCTTCTTCGAACAGCGTGGCGATCTCCCGCTCCAGCCAGGGCGCGTCGAGATACAGGGTGCGGTAGGTGAAGCCACCCTCGGTGGGCGCATCGCCGTCATGGATGTCGCCGGGTTCGAGGAAGAACACCTTGCCGGTGGTGCTGATATGGCGCTGGTTGCGGCTGCGGAACTGCTGCACGCCGGACTCGGTGAAGCCGATCAGGTAGCTGTCGTGCCAGTGCGGGTCGTAGGCGTGGCCCTTGAAGTGCGCGCGCAGGCTCTGGATGCCGGTGTCGGCATCCTGCAGCAGGTCGATCCAGTTGTCCTTGTGCATGGGCCATTCTCGCCTCGCTTGCCCGGTTGGCCAGCATAGCGCGCCAAAATGCCCTGTCTGGAAGATTCGTGCAGCCGCCGCTCGGGCTGCCGTCTGGGAGGTTCTTGATCCTGCACAGGAGCGGCGTAGCGTGACCGGTGTATCGTGCGTCGGGCGACTCGCAGCGACAGACTGCCAGCGCCAGAGGAGCCGTGTCATGCCCGAATCGATGAGTTTCAACCGCGCGCTGGTGGAAAAGTACGACCGCCCCGGCCCGCGCTATACGTCCTATCCCACCACGCCGCAGTTCCATGGCGCCTTCGCCGCCGACGACTATCGCGCCGCCGCCCGGCGCAGCAACGAGGCGCCGTCCAAGCCGCTCTCGGTGTACATCCACATCCCGTTCTGCCAGAGCCTCTGCTACTACTGCGCCTGCAACAAGATCATCACCCGGAAGACCCACCGCGCCGTCGAATACCTCGATTACCTCAAGCGCGAGATCGCCCTGCAGGCGGCACTGTTCGATACGTCGCGCAAGCTGACCCAGTTGCACCTGGGCGGCGGCACGCCGACCTACCTGACCAGCGAGCAACTGGGCGAGCTGATGGACGGCCTGCGCGAGCACTTCAACCTGGACGAAAGCGATGCCCACGAGTTCTCCATTGAAGTCGACCCGCGCACCATCAGCCGCGAACGCATCGCCGAACTGCGCGCCCAGGGCTTCAACCGCCTGAGCTTCGGCGTGCAGGACTTCGACGAAAAGGTCCAGGCCGCGGTCAACCGCGTGCAGAGCGAGCAGCAGGTCTTCGACCTGGTCCAGGCCGCCCGCGAGGCGAACTTCAAGTCGGTCTCGGTGGACCTGATCTACGGCCTGCCGTTGCAGACGGTGGAGAGCTTCGACACCACCCTGGCCAAGATCATTGCCCTGCGCCCCGACCGCATCGCCGCCTACAGCTACGCCCACCTGCCCGAGCGGGTGCGCGCGCAACGGCTGATCCGCCGCGAGGACATGCCGCCGCCCGAGCGCAAGCTGGAGCTGCTGGAGCTGACCATCCGCCGGCTGACGGAGGCGGGCTACGCCTACATCGGCATGGACCACTTCGCGCTGCCCGACGACGAACTGACCGTGGCCCGCGCCAAGGGCACGCTGCAACGCAACTTCCAGGGCTACTCGACCCACGCCGATTGCGACCTGATCGCGCTGGGCGTGTCCTCGATCAGCAAGGTCGGCGATACCTACGGGCAGAACGTGAAGGAGCTGTCCCAGTACTACGCGCGCATCAACGAGGGCCTGCTGCCGGTGCACAAGGGCTACCGGCTGACCGACGACGACTGCCTGCGTCGCGAGGTGATCGGTGCGCTGATGTGCCATGGTCGCGTGGATTACGCACCGCTGGAGGCGCGTCACGGCATTCGATTCAAGGAGTACTTCGGCGATTCGCTGCGCCAGTTGCAGGAGCAGGCCGGCGACGGGCTGGTGGCGTTGCATGACGATGCGCTGGTGCTGCTGCCCCAGGGGCAACTGATGATGCGCAGCGTGGCGATGGCCTTCGATGCCTACCTGGGCGGTGGGCAGCAGGAGCGCTTTTCGCGCACCATCTGAAGCGGGACGGGCCCCGGCAACCGGTACAGGTTGCCGGGGCTTTTTTCAGGGTGGCGTCAGCCGGCGGCCGCTTCGAAGCTGTCGCTGCGCGCCATGCGCCAGATGCGCTCGTAGAACTCGCCCTCGATATTGCCCGAGAGCAGTTCGCCGGGTTTCAGGAAGTAGTGCAGGTGCGAGAACAGGCGGATCTCGGTGGCCGAGACGCGGCGCACCAGGTGCTTGGCTTCCAGCTGCGAGGGATGCTGCAGGCCGGCGGCGGCGATCATTTCGGCCAGGCCCTTGAGGGTGTTGTGGTGGAAGTTGAGCACTCGCTCGGCCTTGTCCGGCACCACCAGGGCGCGCTGGCGCAGCGGGTCTTGGGTGGCCACGCCAGTCGGGCACTTGTTGGTGTGGCAGCTCTGCGACTGGATGCAGCCGATGGCGAACATGAAGCCGCGCGCCGAGTTGGCCCAGTCGGCGCCCATGGCCAGTACGCTGGCGATGTCGAAGGCGCTGACGATCTTGCCGCTGGCGCCGATGCGGATCTTGTCGCGCAGGCCCAGGCCAACCAGGGTGTTGTGCACGAACAGCAGGCCTTCGCGCATCGGCAGGCCCATGTGGTCGGTGAACTCCAGCGGTGCCGCGCCGGTGCCGCCTTCCTTGCCGTCGACCACGATGAAGTCGGGGAGGATGCCGGTCTCGTGCATGGCCTTGGCGATGCCCATGAACTCCCATGGATGGCCGATGCACAGCTTGAAGCCCACCGGTTTGCCGCCGGAGAGCTCACGCAGTTTGACGATGAAGTCGAGCAGTTCCTTGGGTGTGCTGAAGGCGCTGTGGGAGGAGGGCGAAATGCAGTCCTGGCCCATGGGCACGCCACGGGTGGAGGCGATTTCCGGGGTCACCTTGTGCTTGGGCAGGATGCCGCCGTGGCCGGGCTTGGCGCCCTGGCTTAGCTTGATTTCGATCATCTTCACCTGCGGGTCGACCGCCTGCCTGGCGAAGCGCTCCGGGTCGAAATGGCCGTCCGGGGTGCGGCAGCCGAAGTAGCCGCTGCCCAGCTCCCAGGTCAGGTCGCCGCCGTATTCGCGGTGGTAGGGGCTGATGCTGCCTTCGCCGGTGTCGTGGATGAAGTTGCCCATCTTCGCACCCTTGTTCAGCGCGCGGATGGCGTTGGCGCTGAGGGAGCCGAAGCTCATCGCCGAGATGTTGAACACCGAGATGGAGTAGGGCTGCTTGCACTCCGGCCCGCCGACGTCGACGCGGAAGGTGCGGGGGTCGGACACCGGCGCCGGGCGGATGGAGTGGGCGATGAATTCGAAGCCCGACTGGTAGACGTCGATCAGGGTGCCGAAGGGTTTGTCGGCGCTCTCGTTCTTCGCCCGCGAGTACACCAGCGCACGCTGGGCGCGGGAGAAGGGCAGGGCGTCGTTGTCGCCTTCGAGCAGGTACTGGCGGATTTCCGGGCGGATGCCTTCCACCAGGTAGCGGATGTTGCCCAGGATCGGGTAGTTGCGCCGCACGGCGTGGCGCTCCTGAGTGAGGTCGAGTACCCCAAGGATGCTCAGGGCGAAGGTGAGCAGGGTCAGCGGCCAGATATCGCCGAGAAACGGCAGGCTGAACAGGGTGAACAGGACACACGCGGCAAAGAAGGCATAACGGCTTAGGAGCGACAGGTTCATGGAATCTCCAGTCGTCGGGCTGAACACGGTAAGGGTGAGTCGAAAGGACCGCTAGAGCATGGCATTCGTTGCAGGAATGCGCCTGGCCGAAGGTCAATGCGGCGTACTTTCGGAAGATTTCTAGTGTTGGCGGAGCGACGTTAGTCCGAAGGCGAGAAAAAAGAAAGCTAGCTAACTATTTTCTCTGGGGGTGAGAAAGGTTGTCTCGGGCGGTGCAATAAATGGGGGCAGGGTGCGTGCTCTTCGTAGGAGCGAGCTTGCTCGCGAACCGCGCCCTGCCCAACTAACAGGCGATCACATTCACCGCCAGCCCACCCTTGGAGGTCTCCTTGTACTTGTCCATCATGTCGCGCCCCGTGTCGCGCAGGGTGTCGATGGCCTTGTCCAGGCTGACCAGGTGCTGGCCGTCGCCACGCAGCGCCAGTTGGGCGGCGTTGATGGCCTTGAGCGAGGCCATGGCGTTGCGCTCGATACAGGGCACCTGCACCAGCCCGGCCACCGGGTCGCAGGTCAGCCCGAGGTTGTGCTCCAGGCCGATCTCGGCGGCGTTCTCCACCTGTTCCAGGCTGCCGCCGAGGACTTCCGCCAGGCCGCCGGCGGCCATGGCGCAGGCCGAGCCCACTTCGCCCTGGCAGCCCACTTCAGCGCCGGAGATCGAGGCGTTGAGTTTGCACAGGATGCCGATGGCAGCGGCGGTGAGCAGGTAGCGTTCGATGGCGTCCGCGTTGGCCTGGCCGTCGTAGCGGGCGTAGTAGTGCAGCACCGCCGGGACGATGCCGGCGGCGCCATTGGTGGGGGCGGTCACCACCCGTCCACCGGCGGCATTCTCCTCGTTCACCGCCAGCGCCCAGAGGTCCACCCAGTCCATGGCACCGAGAGTGCTGGCGATCAGATTGCCGCTGTCGGCTTCGTTCAGCCGGCGGAAGAGCATGGGCGCACGGCGGCGCACCTTGAGTCCGCCGGGCAGGGTGCCTTCGGTTTCCAGCCCGCGGCGCACGCAGGCCTGCATTTCCTCCCAGATATGCGCAAGGCCGGCGTGGATTTCCGCCTCGCTGCGCACGGCGAGCTCATTGGCCCACATCAGGTCGCTGATGCGCGTGAAGCCTTGTTGGTGGCACAGGCGCAGCAGTTCCTCGGCGCTGTGGAAGGGGTAGGGCATGGGGCTGTCGGGCAGGGCGCGGTCGGTGTTGAAGTCGGCCTGGTCGACCACGAAACCGCCGCCCACCGAATAGCAGATGCGCTCGGCCAGCAGCTCGCCGTTGGCCGCCAGCGCCCGCAGGTGCAGACCGTTGGGGTGGGCGGGCAGGCTGTCGTCGTGGAAGACCAGTTGCTGCGCCGGGTCGAAGTCGATTTCCTGAAGGCCGCCCAGGCGCAGGCGATGGCGCAACAGGATGTCGTCCACTTGTGGCGCCAGCGCGGCCGGGTCGGCTTCCGCCGGGTCGATGCCGAGCAGGCCGATCAGGCAGGCGCGGTCAGTGGCGTGGCCCTTGCCGGTGGCACTGAGGGAACCGTAGAGATGCACCTCGACCGACGCTACCCGGTCCAGCAGGCCGTCCGCCCGCAGGCGGTCGACGAACTCGCGGGTGGCGCGCATCGGCCCCACGGTATGGGAGCTGGACGGTCCGACGCCGGGCTTGAACATGTCGAAAACGCTGAGGCTCATGGGGAATTCCTCCTGTCCTCAAGCATGGACCCGCAATGGCGCCGATGCTCACCGACCGCTCGACGGCTGGCCGTTCTTGCAGGAGCGAGCCTGCTCGCGAAACGCATGGCAGGGGAGGTGCCGGTAAATTCTGTTCGCGAGCAAGCTCGCTCCTACAGTGAGGGCTCGGCTCGCGTAGGAGCGGACCTTGTCCGCGATCCGGCCGGAAGGCTGGTGGTCGGGGATTGCATCGCTATCGCGGTGATCGCGGAGAAGCTCCTCTCCTACGGGAGCAGAAGCAGCTCGGAGCACGGCAGTTTGCTTTTGCTCTTGTGGACTTCCAGAGAACTATCCGTGCACTCCGAGCGCCCCTTCAGGAGGCCGAGCGGAATCGGAGTTTCAGGGGTTGAGCGGCATGGATGCCGCGAGAGCGTCGTTGGGCCAGGGATGGCCCGTCGACGCGTGCCCCTGAAACTTCGATGGAACGAGGGAAACGAAGCGCAGCGAAGTAACAGCCGAAGGCTGGCCCGAAGGGTGAGCGAAGCGAATCAGTCCCGCGAAGCGGGAACCGGATGATGGGGCAGAGACTTTTGCCTACTTTGCGTGGGGCGGCCATCCGTCGTTTGGCAAAGTAGGTCGCCCGAGGGGGCGAAACAAAATCTCTCAGCGCGCACCGAAGCGGCGCAGAACACCAATCCCCAAAAAATCGCGGACAGAGTCCGCTCCTACGGGGGCGTTGCCACGCCTCACCCCTGCGCTTGCAAAAACAACGAGAACAACTCCGACTGCGACTTGATCCCGAGCTTGGCGTACATGTGCTTGCGGTGAACCTTCACGGTTTCGGCGGAGATCGCCAGCTTGCGGGCGATTTCCTTGCTGGAGCAGCCGCTGAGCATCAGCCGGCCCACTTCCAGCTCGCGGGCGGTGAGCGGGGTTTCCACCTGCTGGGCGGTGGCTTCCAGACGGGTCTGCCAGCGCGGCGGCGGGGGCGCTTCCTGGACTTCGCACTCGAAGGTCATGCGCTGGCGCATCAGCCCGGCGACCCAGGGCTGCACCAGGCCCAGCAGGGCGATCTGCTCGGGGCTGAAGCGGCCCTTGCTGCCCACCGAGCAACACAGGGTGCGTTCGCCATCGAGCTGCACGTTGATCTGCACTTCGTCAGCCACCACGTTGAGGCTGAAGTAGCGCTGGTAGTAGTCGGTCTGCTCGAACATCTCCGGCGCCACGTCGTCCAGGCGGAACAGCCCGCTGCCGGGCGCTTCGCGGCTGGCGATGTAGAAAGGGTCGAGCAGGTAGAGGCCCTTGAGGTAGTCCTGGAACAGCGGGTCCGGCCCGCCGTCCTCGCCCGGGCATTCGGCGAACACCTGTGGCCTGCCATTGCTGAAAAGCAGCACGACCCAGCTGTCGAAGGACACATACTGGCCCAGCAGACGCACCAGCAAGGTCCAGAAGTTCGGCTTGTCCAACGCCTCGATCAGCTGCCCGACCGAGCGGTGCCAGGCGATGTCCTGAAGGGAAAGGCCCATGACTCTACCCCCGTTGGGTTACCACGCGGGCGTAATTACCCGGTGAGGGCGCCGCCGGCATACTCGACCGATACCTTGAGCCGGCGCGGGGTGCAGTTTGACCCTTTTGCAGCGCGCGGTCACCGGAAGACAAGAATCTGAGGAAGCCCATGAAAGTCGAACTCGTGCAACTGGCCGGCCGTGATGGCGATGTGGCCTGGAACCTGGCCCGCACCCTGGAGGCCATCCACGCCTGCGCAGCGGACACCCAGTTGGTGGTGTTCCCCGAGACTCAGCTGACCGGCTTCCCCACCGAGCAGAACATCGCTGCCATCGCCGAGCCGGTCGACGGTCCCAGCGTGCAGGCCGTGCAGCGCGCCGCACGGGAGAAGAACATCAGTGTTGCCGTAGGCTTCGCCGAGGCCGCCGCCGACGGCCGCTTCTACAACACCACGCTGCTGATTACGCCTGAAGGCATCGCCATGCAGTACCGCAAGACGCACCTGTGGGCGTCGGATCGCGGCATCTTCACCCCGGGCGATCGCTACGCCACCTGCCTGTGGAATGGCATCCGCGTGGGCATCGCGATCTGCTTCGACATCGAGTTTCCGGAAAGCGTCCGCGCCCTTGGTCAGTTGGGCGCGGAACTGATCATCGTGACCAACGGCAACATGGACCCCTACGGCCCGACCCACCGCACCGCGATCATGGGCCGCGCCATGGAAAACCAGGCCTACGCAGTGATGGTCAACCGCGTCGGCGAGGGTGACGACGGCCTGGTGTTCGCCGGTGGCAGCGCGGTGGTCGATCCCTTCGGCCAACTGCTCTGCGAAGCCGGCCGCGAAGAGTGTCGGCAGATCGTCGAACTGGACTTCGAGCGCCTGGCACAGGCGCGCCGCGACTACAGCTACCTGGCCGAGCGCCGCTTCGTGCTGCCGGGCGAAATGCGCGAGCACGAAGGTGGCCTGCGCGAGCTGATCATTCCGGCCTGACGTTTCTTTCCGGCCCGGAGTGTTTTCCGGGCCGGGGCGCAGGGCCGCGCCACCACAGCGATTCTCCAACACCGACGGGGGCCCCGAGCACCCGCACGGCTTTCGGGTGAGCGGAAGCCGGAATCTTTGCACTGCCCATAACAAACACAATGTGGAGTAAGCAGTAATGGCTCAACTGAAACGAACCCTGTCGCTGGGTTCGGTGGTGCTGTTCGGCATCGCCTACATGACCCCGATCATCGTCCTGGGCACCTTCGGCATCCTCGCCGACGTCACCCGTGGCGTAGTGCCCTCGGCGTACCTCGTCGCCTCCGTTGCAATGCTCTTCACCGCGCTCAGCTATGGGCGCATGGCCGCTGCCTTCCCGGTGGCCGGGTCCGCCTACACCTATGTGCGCAAGTCGATCAGCCCGAAACTGGGCTTCCTCGCCGGCTGGGCGGTGCTGCTGGACTACCTGTTCCTGCCCATGGCCATCTGGCTGATCGGCGCGGCCTACCTGCACTCGGCCTTCCCGGCGGTGCCCCAGGCGCTCTGGGTGCTGGCCTTCATCGGCGTGACCACGGCGATCAACGTCGTCGGCCTGCGCCTGGCGAAGAACGTCAACGGCGTGCTGATGCTGGTGCAGTTCCTGGTGCTGATCGCCTTCGTCGGCCTGGCGATCCACTACGTGATGGGCGACGCCAGTCGTCCGCTGTGGACCCTCGAGCCGTTCCTCAAGGAGGGCACCCAGCTGCCGCTGATCATGGGCGGCGCGGCCATCGCCTGTTACTCCTTCCTGGGCTTCGATGCGGTCAGTACCCTGACGGAAGAAACCCACGAGCCGCGCAAGACCATTCCGCGCGCCATCCTGCTGATCACCCTGATCGGCGGTGGCATATTCATTGCCGCCAGCTATTTCGTACAACTGGCGCATCCGTCGGTGGAGTTCCAGAACGCCGATTCCGCAGCCTACGAAATTGCCCGCAACATCGGCGGCGACCTGTTCGTCAGCTTCTTCCTGATCGGTCTGATCGTCGGCCAGTTCACCTCCGGCCTGTCGGCCCAGGCCAGCGCCTCGCGCCTGCTGTTCGCCATGGGCCGCGACGGCGTGCTGCCGCGCCCGTTCTTCGGCCGCATCAGCAAGCGCTTCGAAACCCCGGTGAACAGCATCGTGCTGTGCGGCGTGGTGGCCCTGCTGGCGCTGCGCATGGACGTCACCACCTCCACCTCGTTCATCAACTTCGGTGCCTTCCTGGCCTTCAGCCTGGTGAACCTCTCGGTGATCTTCCACTACTACCTGAACGCCGAGCGCCGTGGCCCGCGCGAGCTGGTGCTGTTCCTGCTGTTCCCGCTGATCGGCCTGGTCGCCGACCTGTGGCTGATGGTCAGCCTCGACCACCTGGCGATCTGGCTCGGCGCCACCTGGCTGGTACTGGGTGTGATCTACCTCGCGGTAATCACCGGCGGCTTCCGCGAACAGCCGCCGGAGATGAGCTTCGAGGAGGCGTGACGGCCGAGCGGGGCTATGCTGGGGGCTCCATGCAGTGGCGTGCCACAGGAGATCCCGCCATGTCCCGCATCACGCTTTATCACTCGCCCCAGACACGCTCCAGCGGCGCCCTGGTGCTGCTGGAGGAGCTGGGCGCCGACTACGACATCGAACTGATCAACATGAAGGCAGGCGAGCAGCGCAAGCCGGCTTACCTGGCAATCAACCCGATGGGCAAAGTCCCGGCGATCCGCCACGGCGAGGCGCTGGTGACCGAGCAGGGCGCGGTCTTCCTCTACCTCGCCGATCTCTTCCCCCGCGCGGGCCTGGCGCCCGCCCTGGACGACCCGCTGCGCGGCCCCTACCTGCGCTGGCTGGTGTTCTACGGCTCCAGTTTCGAGCCGGCCATCCTCGATCGCGCGCTCAAACGCGACCCCCCGCCGCCGGCCATGAGCCCCTACGGCGACTACGACAGCGTGATGCGCACCCTCGCCGAGCAGCTGGAAAACGGACCCTTCCTGCTGGGCAGCCGCATGACCGCCGCCGACGTGCTGTGGGGCACGGCGCTGAGCTGGACCATCGGTTTCGGCGTGGTGCCCAGGCTGCCGGTGTTCGAGCGCTACGTCGAACTCATCACCTCGCGGCCGGCCTTCGCCCGCGTACGCGAGCGCGATGAGCAGTGGGCGGCGGAGCACGCACGGGCCGCCGAGGCGAAGGCGCCCTGATACCGGAGGGCAGGGGCGTAGCTGCAAGTGGGGACGGGTGGAGAGGCCGTTGCGCGTTCTGCGAAAACGGTCTCAAGTCCCATAGGAAGTTTCTTATTTGCTTGTAGCTTTCTTTGCTGGCTTGCAGGGCTGATCAATGATGGCCCCAACGCCGCGTCGTTCCCCATCTCGCGGCGTCTGCTCCAGCATAACGATGAGAAAGGTGTTGCATCCGTTAGGTCCCGAAGCCCATCCGCGAGGATGGGCTTTTTTTCGTTCGCTATTCGGGTGCTCTTCATGCCTGATCTTCCTCAGGTGAAGTCGGAAAGGTCTTTTGTTTTGAGGGGAGAGGTGTAGGCAGCTCGGGGAAATGCCGACGATGTGCTGTTTATCTCAAATCGGCTTAGGTCTTTTCTTACATGGATATCTGGGGCTTGGAGACGGCTGTCAGCTGCTGGATCATATGTCCCGCGCCCTGTTCCTACAGGGAGCCCTAAAGATTGATCGACTAGTCAATCGTTTAGTCCTTGGCCCGCCAGCAATGGCGGGCTTTTTTATGCGCGGTTTCATGGTGGGCTGCGCAGGACGCTCAGGGTAGGGCGGTTGAGCGCGTTTCCCTGTGAGCCAGAGGCTTTTCGTCAGACTGCCTTTCTTGTGGGATTCCAGTGTCAGCTCTTTGCCGCGCTGACCCCTTCCAGGGTGGCGAAGGAGGTGTCCTTGGCCGTCAGCAGGAAGTCGCGCATGAACGGCGCGTCCAGCATGTCGGCGCGAATCGCCGCGAACAGCGTGCAGTACAGACCTTTCTCCCCCAGGCGCTTGGCGGTGACGTAGCCGCGCGAGCTGTATTCGTGCAGCGCCCAGTTGGGCAGGCTGCAGACGCCGCGTCCGGAGGCCACCAGCTGCATCATCATCACCGTCAGTTCCGAGGTCCGCACCTGCGCCGGCTCGATGTCGGCGGGCTCCAGGAAGCGGGTGAAAATGTCCAGGCGGTCCCGCTCGATGGGGTAGGTGATCAGGGTCAGGCTGGCCAGGTCTTCCGGGACTATGTACGACTTGCCGGCCAGCGCGTGGTGGTTGTCCACCGCCAGCAGCGCCTCGTAGGTGAACAGCGGCACGTAGGTGATGCCGGCCAGGTCCACAGGGTCCGAGGTCACCACCAGGTCGAGATCACCACGGGCCAGTGCCGGCAGCGGGGCGAAGGAGAAGCCGGAGGCGAGGTCGAGTTCGACTTCCGGCCAGGCGTCGCGGAACTGGTCGATGGTCGGCATCAGCCACTGGAAGCAGCTGTGGCATTCGATGGCCATGTGCAGGCGGCCGGCGGTGCCGCCGGCCAGGCGCGCCAGGTCGCGTTCGGCGCCGCGCAGTTGCGGCAGCACGCTGTCGGCCAGTTGCAGCAGGCGCAGGCCGGCACTGGTGAAGCGCACTGGCTTGGTCTTGCGGATGAACAGCGACAGGCCGAGGCGATCTTCCAGTTCCTTGAACTGGTGGGAGAGGGCGGATTGGGTGAGGTGCAGGCGCTCGGCCGCCTCCACGAGGCTGTCGGCCTCGCGCAGGGCGTGGAGGGTTTTCAGGTGACGGAGTTCAAGCATGGTGCCGGCCTCGACCTCAATATGAGGAAAACTTGATTTCAACGCGAATGAATTGAGTTTGTCTCATGAGTGGCCGGCTGTCGACAATGCGTGCATCTGACGTATTGGTTTGGAGTCTTCGCCATGGCATTGGCACACACCCTCGGCTTTCCCCACATCGGTCGTGACCGTGAACTGCAGACGGCGCTGGAGGGCTTCTGCAACGGCGAGCTGGACGAGACCGGACTGCGTCGTGTGGGGCGCGAGCTGCGTGCTGCGCACTGGCAGGCACAAAAGGACGCCGGCATCGACTTGCTGCCGGTCGGTGATTTCGTCTGGTGCGACCCGGTGCTGACCCACTCGCTGACCTTCGGTGTGCTTCTTGGGGGCGACAAGCCAACCCTGCAAACACTGTTCGCAATGGCTCAGGGTGGCAACGGTGCGCCTGCTGCACAGTGGTTCGACACTGACCACCAGTACCGGGTCCCGGAGTTCAGCGTTGACCAGCAGTTCGAGCTGAGCTGGGAGCAACTGTTCGAGGAGGTGGATGAGGCGCTGGCGCTGGGGCACACCGTCAAACCGGTGCTGATCGGCCCGCTCACCTACCTGTGGCTGGGCAAGCTCAAGGGTGAGGACGCCGGCTTCGACAAGCTCGACCTGCTGGAACGTCTGCTGCCGGTCTATGGCCAGATATTCCAGCGCCTGGCCGCCCAGGGCGTGGAGTGGGTACAGATCGACGAGCCGATCCTGGTGCTCGACCTGCCGCAGGACTGGAAGAACGCCTTCGAGCGCGCCTACAACCTGCTCCAGCGTGAACCGCTGAAGAAGCTGATCGCCACCTACTTCGGCGGCCTGGAAGACAACCTCGGCCTGGCCGCCAGCCTGCCGCTGGATGGTCTGCACGTCGACCTGGTGAGTGCGCCGCGGCAGTATCTGACCGTCCTCGACCGCCTGCCGTCCTACAAGGTGCTGTCCCTGGGCCTGGTGAGCGGCGGCAATGACTGGGGCTACGATCTCGAATCGGCGCTGGACGTGCTGCGCCATGCCCATGAGCGGTTGGGTGAGCGGCTGTGGGTGGCGTCGTCCTGCTCAGCGCTGCAGAGCCCGGCGGATGCGCCGGAGGATTCCCAGGCGATTGCCGCGCAGAAGTGCGCCGAGGTGGCGCTGCTGGCGCGGGCGGTCAACCAGCCCGAGGCGCCGGATGTGCTCGCCGCGCTGGCCGGGATTGGGCGTCGCCAGTGTGCTTGAGTGCCCGTTCGAGGATGCGTCAGAGGTAGAACATGCCCTTGGCCAGCACCACGATGGCCAGCACATGGACGAACACGCTGTAGTGGATACGCCGCGAGCGCTGGCCGGTCATGCGGCCGGTGCGGAAAGACAGCATGGCGAAGGCGAAATGCCCGAGCACGCTGGCAGCCAGCAGCAGCTTGAGGCTGAGCAGGGTGGCGAAGGTGGACGCCAGCGGATCGGCCAGCAGCGGCAGGTAGCGCAGGTGCAGCATGCCCAGGCCGGCGCCGAACAGGACGAGGATGGCCCACGGCATCAGGCGCCGGGCGCGCCGCCCGACGGCGGCTTCCACCATGCGCATGGCCCGCGCTGGCACGTGCTGGCGGACGCTCTCCAGGACCAGCACTTCGAAGAACACCGTGCCGACGAACAGGATCGCGGCGAGCAGGTGCAGGGTGAGCAGGAGCGGGTAGGCCATGGCGCTGGGTTCCGAGAGGGAAGCCGCTATCTTCGCCAGCGGGCCGTGGCTCGCCCATGACCCCGGTCATGCCGCGCGTTGTGACGGGTGCACGACCGCTCAGCGCCTTTCATCAAATTGTCACGGACCTGTGGCAGAGCGAATGACGGAAATTCATCAGAATCCCGTTCCACTGGGGTTTTGCGTTCCGGATTTTCATGATGCGTGCTTTGCTGCTGGCGGTCGCCCTTTTGTGCGGACTGCCGTCCTTTACTTTTGCCGGCGATCGTTGCGATCCCCGGGTGCCGACCGAGCTGGTCGACCTGGGCGACGTGCGCCTGGCCTATCAGAGCATCGGCCGTCCGCAGGACCCGGCACTGCTGTTG
The DNA here is from genome assembly GCF_047902425.1 of Pseudomonas macauensis. Classification (NCBI taxonomy): domain Bacteria; kingdom Pseudomonadati; phylum Pseudomonadota; class Gammaproteobacteria; order Pseudomonadales; family Pseudomonadaceae; genus Pseudomonas; species Pseudomonas macauensis. The sequence continues at coordinate 1,427,760 of NZ_CP138377.1, forward strand.
ATCATGGGCCTGGGCGGCCAGCTGATCCACTGGCCCGACGAGGTGGTCGAGGCGCTCTGCCAGCAGGGCTTCCGGGTCATCCGTTATGACAACCGCGATGTCGGCCTGTCCGCCTGGCGCATTCCTACGCCCAGCGGCAACCTGACCTATGAAGTGATCCGCTATCGCCTGGGCCTGCCGGTGAGCGCGCCCTATAGCCTGACCGACATGGCGGGTGATTCGCTGCGTCTGCTCGATGCGCTGCACATTCAGCGTGCTCACGTGCTGGGGGCGAGCATGGGCGGGATGATCGCCCAGCATGTTGCCGACCTTGCGCCGGAGCGGGTGATCAGCCTGACCCTGGTGATGACCAGCTCCGGCGCCGAAGGCCTGCCGGCGCCCAGCGAGTCGCTGCTGCGCCTGCTCGCCCGGCGCGAGGCGGCCAGCCGCGAACAGGCCATCGAGCAGCAGGCCGATCTGCTGGCTGCACTGGGCAGCCCCGACGTGCGCGACGACCGCCAGCAATTGCTGCAACAGGCGGCGCGCTCCTACGACCGCGCCTTCAACCCCGAGGGCGTGCAGCGGCAAATGCTGGCGATCCTCGCCGAGCCGAGCCGGGTGGAGTTGCTCAACCGCCTGGACGTGCCGACCCTGGTGGTCCACGGCACCGCCGATCCCTTGCTGCCGGTGATGCACGGGGTGCACGTGGCGGCGCATATCCGCGGTTCGGAGCTGAAGCTGATCCCCGGCATGGCGCATCGCTTCCAGGAGGACTTCAAGGAACCGCTGCTCGGTGCAGTATTGCCCTACCTGCGGGCGCATCAGGGGAACGGGCACGTGGCGCAGCTCTGATCCTGCGTAGCGCCAACCTGTAGGCGGCGCTCTTCGCGGGCATGACCCGCTCCTTCGGATCTGGACGGCTCCCGTAGGAGCGGACCTTGTCCGCGAAATGGTCCGATTCACGCCGGGCCGTTCAGGGCGCGCCGGTCGGGACTTCGCGGAGAAGCTCCGCTCCTACGAGATGCATCTGCGCTCGGGTTGGCCCTCACCCTAACCCTCTCCCAGGGGGAGAGGGGACCGTCCGGTGCAGGATGAAACTACTCTGTCAGCCGGCACGATCTGGCTCCCTCTCCCTGAGGGAGAGGGCTGGGGTGAGGGGGAAAGCCCAGGCACAGATTCAGCCGGGACAAGACAGTTGCTCCTACGAGATCAAAAACCTGGGGACGCGCAGGCCTATGACCGTCACGTTTCCGGCAGGCTGTAGCGCTCGGCGAAGTACTGCCGGAGGAACTCCACCGCCACCCGCACCTTGGCCGAGCTGGCCAGCGGCGCGGTGTACACCGCCCAGATGTCGGCCGGCTGCTGGTATTCCGGCAGCACCCGTTGCAGGCGCCCGTCGGCCAGGCTGTCGTGCACGTCCCACCAGGAGCGCAGCAGGATGCCGCGTCCGTCGAGGCACCACTGGTGCACCACCTCGCCGTGGTTGGACGACAGCGGCCCCGTTACCTTCACGTTCTCCTCGCCATTGGGCCCCTGCAGGTGCCAGATGCCGAAGGGGTGGTCGCGCTCCTTGATCACCAGGCAGTCGTGCCCGGCCAGCTCCGCCAGGGTGCGTGGCGTGCCGCGCCGTTCGAGGTAGGCGGGCGCGGCGCAGAGCACCCGGCGGTTGCGCGCCAGGGGCTTGGCGATCAGGTGCGGATCGATCTCGTTGCCCACCCGCACGTCGAGGTCAAAGCCTTCGTCTATCAGGTCCACCAGGTGGTCCTGCACGTCCAGGCGGATATCCAGTTGCGGGTGGCGTGTCGCCAGTTCCGACAGGGCGGGGGCGACGAAACGCCGGCCCAGCCCCAGGCTGCTGGCGATGCGCAGCTGGCCGCTGGGCTCGCGGTGCAGGGCGGAGACGTCGTCCCCCATCCGCTGCACCGCGTCGAGGATACGCAGCGCCCACTGGTAGACGCGCTCGCCGTCCTCGCTCACCGATACCCGACGAGTGGTGCGGTGCAGCAGGCGCACGCCGAGGTCCTCCTCCAGCAGGCGGATGCGCTTGCTGACGAAGGCGGTGGACATGCCCAGCTCGGCGGCGGCGCTGGCGAAGCTGGTGCGGCGGGCGACCTGGATGAAGACCCGCAGGTCCTCCAGATTGGGAAGATTGTTCACGATTCGTGATCCAAGAATCCACGGAAGTGATGATTATGTTTGATTTGTCGGCTTATAGCATGAAGGCCACTTCTTCCCCATCCCATCTGCAAGGGTGCCCTCATGAGCAAGACATACAGAATCGCTGCCATTCCCGGTGACGGTATCGGCCAGGAAGTCCTTCCCGAGGGCCTGCGCGTGGTTCAGGCGGCGGCGCGCAAGCACGGCCTGAATCTGGAAATCGAACACTTCGAATGGGCCAGCTGCGACTACTACCTGGAACACGGCAAGATGATGCCGGACGACTGGTTCGAGCAGCTGCAGCAGTTCGACGCCCTGTACTTCGGCGCTGTCGGCTGGCCGGACAAGGTGCCGGACCACATCTCCCTGTGGGGCTCGCTGCTCAAGTTCCGCCGCGAGTTCGACCAGTACGTGAACATCCGCCCGGTACGCCTGTTCCCCGGCGTGCCGTGCCCGCTGGCGAACAAGAAGCCCGGCGACATCGACTTCGTGGTGATCCGCGAGAACACCGAGGGCGAGTACTCCTCCCTGGGCGGTCGCATGTTCGAAGGCACCGAGAACGAGTTCGTGCTGCAGGAGTCGGTGTTCACCCGCCGTGGCGTGGATCGCATCCTCAAATACGCCTTCGACGTGGCCCAGACCCGCGAGCGCAAGTACGTCACCTCGGCGACCAAATCCAACGGCATGGCCGTGAGCATGCCCTACTGGGACGAGCGCACCGCCGCGATGGCCGCCAACTACCCGGAAATCAGCTGGGACAAGCAGCACATCGACATCCTCTGCGCACGCTTCGTGCTGCAGCCGGAGCGTTTCGACGTGGTGGTGGCTTCCAACCTGTTCGGCGACATCCTCTCCGACCTCGGCCCGGCCTGCGCCGGTACCATCGGCATCGCGCCGTCGGCCAACCTCAACCCCGAGCGCAAGTTCCCCTCGCTGTTCGAGCCGGTACACGGCTCGGCCCCGGACATCTTCGGCCAGAACATCGCCAACCCGATCGCCATGATCTGGTCCGGCGCGCTGATGCTGGAGTTCCTCGGCCAGGACGACGAGCGCTACCGCGCCGCCCATGACGACATCCTGAGCGCCATCGAGCAGGTCATCGCCAACGGCAATGTCACCCGCGACATGGGCGGCAAGCTGTCGACCCAGGCGGTCGGCCAGGCCATCGCCGAGATCGTCGCCGGCTGATCCCTTCGCTTCGGGCTGGCGCCTGCCCTGGACGGGGTATGGCGCCGCCATGAGGCGATGGACTGCTCTTGCGTTGCGTGGCAAATCACCGCACACTGTTAACCAATAGATTGTTGTTAACCAATGGTTGATTGATAGGAGAAACGTCAACCTGCCCTAGCGCTGCACTTCATGTCCCATCGCCTGCCTGGGCGGGGATGTGAAGCACAATAAAATCGTCCCAGGAGACGCCTGATGTCCCACAAGAATAAAAAGGTCGATGTATTCCTGATCACCATGAGCCTGGTTGCCGTCCTGCTCACCGTGATCGGCCTCGCTGCCTTCCCGGCAGAGGCGGAACACGCGGCCAATCAGCTGTTCGAGTTCTCCACCCGTTCCTTCGGTACCGCGGTCCAGTTGCTGATCTTCGGCAGTTCGCTGGCGGTGCTGTACATCGCCTTCAGCAAGTACGGAAACATCCGTCTGGGCAGCGGCAAGCCGGAATACTCCACCGCGACCTGGGTATTCATGTTCATCTGCGCCGGCATGGGCTCCTCGACCCTCTACTGGGGCGTTATGGAATGGGCCTACTACTACCAGTCGCCCGGCCTGAACATCGCCCCGCAGTCCCGTGAGGCCCTGGAGTACAGCGTCAGCTATTCGTTCTTCCATTGGGGCATCAGCGCCTGGTCGATCTATGCCCTGGCGTCGCTGGCCATGGCCTATCACTTCCACGTGCGCAAGAAGAGCGGCCTGAACCTGGCTTCCATCGTCGAAGCCGTCACCGGCTTCAAGGCCACCGGCCCGGTAGGCCGCCTGGTCGACCTGGTCTTCCTGCTGACCATGATGGGCGCGCTCACCGTCTCCCTGGCGCTCACCGCTTCGACCCTGACCCGTGGCCTCTCCGGCCTGGTCGGCACGCCGGACACCTTCACCGTACAGGTCATGGTGATCGGCATGATCGCCGTGCTGTTCTCCCTGAGCTCCTACATCGGCATCGACGGCGGCCTGCAGAAGCTGAGCAAGATCGTCTGCTACGGCGCCCTGGTGTTCGCCGCGGTGGTACTGCTGGTCGGCCCGACCCAGTTCACCATCAACAACACCGCCAACGGCATCGGCCTGATGATCCAGAACTACGTGCACATGAGCCTGTTCACCGACCCGGCGGGCGATGGCGCGTTCACCCGCAACTGGACGGTGTTCTACTGGCTCTGGTGGGTGTCCTACGCGCCGGGCGTGGCGATGTTCGTGACCCGCGTATCCCGTGGCCGGCAAATCAAGGAAGTGGTGTTCGCCCTGCTGCTGGGCGGTAGCTTCGGCTGCTGGTTCTTCTTCGGCGCGCTGGAAAGCTACAGCATGCACCAGTTCATCACTGGCGCCATCGACGTACCGAAGATCCTCACTGAGCAGGGTGGTGAGAGCGCGGTGGAAGCGCTGCTGGTAGGCCTGCCGTGGGGCAAGGTGTTCCTCGCCGTGTACCTGTTCATCATGGCCGTGTTCTGCGCCTCGCACATGGACGCCGCCGCCTACGCCGTGGCCGCCACCAGCACCCGCAACCTGGAAGAAGGCGACGACCCGACTCCGACTCACCGTCTGTTCTGGGCCATTACCCTGACCCTGGTGCCGCTGGCCATGTTGTTCGCCAAGGCCTCGCTGTCGACCATGAAGACCGCCGTGGTGCTCACCGCGATCCCGTTCACCCTGATCCTGCTGGTGAAGGTCTACGGCTTCATCAAGTGGATGCTGGAAGACTACGCCAAGGTGCCGGCCTACCGTATCGAGGAAGAAGCCGCCGCCATGGCCGACGAGGCCCTGCCGGAAAGCGCCGAGCCCGCGCCGGTGCGCAAGCCTCTGGCCGAGGCAATGGCCCAGTAATTCCTGCGTGGCGCCGTTCGCCTCTGGGCGGCGCCACCCGCAGGCTTTTTTTTTGCCTGTTTTGTTAACCAATAGGTTGCAGTTAACCAATAAGTAAACCGACCGCCTCGCCGCGAGTCGATGAAGCCTGGAGATAGCAAGATGACCGATTTCGAACGCCTGCCCGCCGATTTCTGCAACAACCCCAACCACGCCTACACCATTCCGGCGAAGTTCTACACCAGCGATGCCGTGTTCGAGCACGAGAAGGAAAAGATCTTCGCCCATAGCTGGATCTGCATGGGCCACCGCAGCGAAGTGGCGGAAAAGAACGCCTACATCGTCCGCGAAGTGATCGGCGAGAGCATCATCGTCGTCCGTGGTCGTGACGGCGTGCTGCGCGCCTTCTACAACGTCTGCCCGCACCGCGGTCACCAACTGCTGGAAGGCACCGGCGGCATCGCCAAGAACGTGATCGCCTGCCCCTACCATGCCTGGACCTTCAAGCTCGACGGCGAGCTGACCCACGTGCGCAACTGCGACCAGGTGGAAGCCTTCGACAAGGGCGACTACAGCCTGGTGCCGGTGAAGGTCGAAGAGTACGCCGGCTTCATCTTCATCAACATGGATCTCGATGCCGGCAGCGTCGAAGAGCAGCTGCCGGGCCTGGAAGCGCGCATGCGCCAGGCCTGCGGCGTGATCGACGACCTGCACCTGGCCGCCCGCTTCGTCAGCAACACCCCGGCCAACTGGAAGTCCATCGTCGACAACTACATGGAGTGCTACCACTGCGGCCCGGCTCACCCGAGCTTCGCCGACTCCGTGGACGTTGGCCAGTACACCCACACCCTGCACGGCAACTGGTCGCTGCAGTACGGCATCGCCAAGTCCTCCGAGCAGTCGTTCAAGGTCGACGAAGGCGTTTCCGATCCGTCCTTCGCCGGCTTCTGGGCCTGGCCGTGCACCATGTTCAACGTGCCGCCGGGCGCCAACTTCATGACCGTGATCTACGAGTTCCCGGTCGATGCCGAAACCACCCTGCAGCACTACGACATCTACTTCCTCAACAAGGACATCACCGAAGAGCAGCAGAAGCTGATCGACTGGTACCGCGAAGTCTTCCGTCCGGAAGACCTGCGCCTGGTGGAGAGCGTACAGAAGGGCCTGAAGTCCCGCGGCTACCGTGGCCAGGGCCGGATCATGGTGGACAAGGAGCGCTCCGGTATCAGCGAGCACGGCATCGCCCACTTCCACAACCTGATCGCCGTCGCCCACCTCGACTGATCCATATCGCCGCCGGCCCCTGCGGCCGGCGGTCTCTCGCGGAGTGCCTTGCGTGAAACTCAACGATTCCAACCTGTTCCGCCAGCAAGCCTACATCGATGGGCGCTGGTGCGACGCCGACGACGGCCGCAGCCTGGACGTGCATGACCCGGCCACGGGCGAGCGCCTGGGCAGCGTGCCGTTGATGGGCGGCGCCGAAGCGGTGCGCGCCATCGAAGCGGCCAACGCCGCACTGGAAGGCTGGCGGGCGAAAACCGCCAAGGAGCGCGCGCAGATCCTGCGCCGCTGGTTCGAGCTGCTGCTCGAACACGAAGAAGACCTGGCCCGGCTGATGACCTTCGAGCAGGGCAAACCGCTGCACGAAGCCCTCGGCGAAATCCGTTACGCGGCTTCCTTCATCGAGTGGTTCGCCGAAGAAGGCAAGCGCATCTACGGCGACGTGATTCCCAGCCCGGCGGCGGACAAGCGCCTGCTGGTGATCAAGCAGGGTATCGGCGTCTGCGCGGCCATCACCCCGTGGAACTTCCCGGCGGCGATGATCACCCGCAAGGCCGCGCCGGCACTCGCCGCCGGCTGCACCATGGTGATCAAGCCGGCCAACGAAACGCCGTTCTCCGCACTGGCGCTGGTGGAACTGGCCGAGCGTGCCGGCATCCCGGCGGGCGTGCTCAGCGTGGTCACCGGCGACGCGCCGGCCATCGGTGCCCAGCTCACCGGCCATCCGCTGGTGCGCAAGCTCAGCTTCACCGGCTCCACGCCGGTCGGCCGCCTGCTCATGGGCCAGTGCGCCGAAACCATCAAGAAAGTCTCCCTGGAGCTGGGCGGCAACGCGCCGTTCATCGTCTTCGAGGACGCCGACATCGAGGCCGCGGTGGAAGGCGCCTTGATCGCCAAGTACCGCAACGCCGGGCAGACCTGCGTATGCGTCAACCGCTTCTACGTGCATGACGCGGTGTACGAACGCTTCTCCGCGCGCTTCGTCGAGCGCGTGCGCGAACTGGCGGTTGGCCATGGCGCCGAGCAGGGCACCCAGATCGGACCGCTGATCACCGACAAGGCCGTGGCCAAGGTGCAGAGCCTGGTCGATGACGCCACCGCCAAGGGTGCCGAGCTGGTGCTGGGCGGCAAGCTCCATGCGCGCGGCGGCAACTTCTTCGAGCCCACCGTGCTTGGCGGCATCCGCCCCGGCATGGACCTGCTGCAGGACGAAATCTTCGGTCCGGTGGCGGCGCTGGTGCGCTTCTCTTCCGACGCCGAAGTGATCGAGCTGGCCAACGACACCCTCTATGGCCTGGCCGCGTACTTCTACAGCCGCGACCTGGCCCGCGTATTCAAGGTCGCCGAGCGTCTGGAGTACGGCATGGTCGGGGTCAACACCGGGCTGATCTCCAACGAGGTCGCGCCCTTCGGTGGCGTCAAGCAGTCGGGCCTGGGCCGCGAAGGCTCCAAGTACGGCATCGAGGACTACCTGGAAATCAAGTACCTCTGCCTGGCGGTGTGAGCCGGGCGAGGAATAGCCGGGGCGGCGAGGCCGCCGCCCCGTGTCGCAATTGAGGTGAATGATGGCCAACACATACGAGATGTTCAGCGTGCGGGTGACCGCGGTAGAACAGGCGACCCCGCAGATCAAGCGCTTCACCCTGGCGCGCACCGATGGCCAGCCGATGCCGGCCTTCACCGGTGGCAGCCACGTGATCGTGAAAATGACCGACGGCCTGAGCAACGCCTACTCGCTGATGAGCGACCCGCGCGACCTGAGCCACTACCAGATCGGCGTGCGCCTGGAAGAACAGTCCAAGGGTGGTTCGGCCTTCATGCACCAGCAGGTGGAAGTCGGCAGCGAGCTGACCATTTCCACCCCGAACAACCTGTTCGGCCTGGACCCCAAGGCCGGACGCCATGTGCTGATCGCCGGCGGCATCGGCATCACCCCGTTCCTTTCCCAACTGCATGAGCTGGAAGGCGGCGCGGTGCCCTACGAACTGCACTACGCCTTCCGCAGCCCGGAGCACGGCGCCTTCCAGGGCGAGCTCGCCGACGGCCCGCATGCCGAGAGTGTGCGTTTCTACATCGACAGCCTGGAACGCCGCCTGGACCTCGCCGGGCTGTTCGCCTCGCTGGCGGAAGACGCCCACGTGTACGTCTGCGGTCCCAAGCCGCTGATCGATGCCGTGATCGACGGTGCGAAAAAGGCCGGCATCGCCGAATCCCGCGTGCACTTCGAACAGTTCGCCGCGGCCCCGGCCAGCGGCGGCGCCTTCACCCTGGTGCTGGGCCGCTCCGGCCGCGAGCTGCGGGTGGAAGAGGGCATGACCATCATCCAGGCCATCGAGAACGTGAAGGCCGCCAAGGTGGAGTGCCTGTGCCGCGAAGGTGTTTGCGGCACCTGCGAGACGGCCATCCTCGAAGGCGAGGTCGAGCACTTCGACCAGTACCTCTCCGACGATGAAAAAGCCTCGCAGCAGACCATGATGCTCTGCGTCTCGCGTGCCCGTGGCGAGCGCCTGGTGATCGATCTCTGATCCGTGCGTAGGGCGTACAACCGTTCGCGGTTGTACGCCGATACACCGCGCTCCATCGTCGGCTCCGACTACGTTCGAAGCGCTCTGGCATGGAGCTGCGGGCTCCCGTCCGGAGTGCGGTGGGCTACGGTCAAACGGCGTATAACGTCGAACGTTATACGCCCTACGTTCCATCTATCCGTAACTGCCACGCCTCTGTTATCCACCAGTTTACAGCTGTGTATACTGCGGTCCTCGACGACTTTCAGGGACCACGCCTTCCATGCAGGAAAACAGCTTCGCCTTCCGTCTCAAGGAATTGCTCGAACTCCACAAGCTGACCCTGCAGGCAGTGGGCACGGCCCTGGGCATCTCGCGCACCGCGGTGCACAAGTGGACCAAGGGTGGCGAGATCGACTACGACAACCTGCGCAAGCTGGCGGATTTCCTCAAGGTCAACTGGATCTGGTTGCGCTACGGCGAGGAAGCCCTGCGCGACGTGCAGCAGGCCGAGCCGATCGAACTGCCGATGACCGACCTGCGCCGCCGCTACACCGCCGAGATCATGGAAAGCGAGACGCGCATGAAGCTGGCCCAGGAAGGCGCACGCATCGTCACCTGGGAATGGAACCTGATCAGCGACGAAGTGACCTACTCGCCCAACGTCGAGGCCGTCTATGGCTGGCCGGTCACCTCCAACAAGGACTTCTGGCGCCATCTGCCGCCGGAGGACGTCGCCGCCATGCAGTCCATGTACGACCGCGCCATCGCCGAGGGCGGTACCTGCGAGTGCGACTTCCGCATCTTCCAGCCCGATGGCGCGCTGCGCTGGATCGCCTCCCGCGCCACCGTGGTCCAGGACGCGGCGGGAAGGCCGGTGAAAATGGTCGGTATCAGCATGGACAACACCGCGCGGATGATCACCGAGGAGGCGCTGCGCAACAGCGAGGAGCGTTTCCGCGCGATCTTCGAACTGACCTGGGGCGCACTGGCCTACATCGGCCTGGACGGCGGCTGGCAGCGGGTCAATGGCAGCCTCTGCGAACTGCTCGGCTACAGCCCGCTGGAGCTGTACTCCATGACCTTCCAGGAGCTCACCCACCCGGATGACCTGGGCAAGAATCTCGAATTGCTGCGCCAACTGCTGGCCGGCCATTTCGACCGCTACGTGGTGGAAAAGCGCGTGCGCCGGCGCGACGGCGCGTATGTCTGGGTGCGCGTGCGCACCTCGCTGCAGCGCCGCCGCCAGGATGGCCTGCCCGACCACCTGATCAGCGTGTTCGAGGACATCAGCGCCGAGCGCGCCGAACGCGACCGCCTGCAGGCGCGCATCGCGGAACTGGAAGCCCGCCTGGCCGAACGCGCCTGATTCAGTGCAGGCGCACCCATACGCCCACCAGTAGCGAGGCGGCCACCAGCCAGGCCAGCGCCGCCATCGCCAGGGATAGCTCCAGGCGCAGGCGATCCACCAGCAGGTAGAGCGCGGCGAGGTAGACGAAGTAGGGGATGATCGACCACATGCCGAAGGCGATGGTGGTCTTCAGGTCATCCAGCGAGCGGCTCTTGCCGACGATGTAGTGGGCGATCAGGGCGAAGGTGGGGAACAGCGGCACCAGCCCGGCGATGTAGTAATTGCGCGTCTTCGACAGCGCGGCGAGGATCAGCACCACGCCGGCGCCGAGGGTTGCCTTGAGAATCAGGTCCACGGAGTTCTCGATACAGCGACGCCACCGGAATGGTGGCGTCGGGCATTATCGGCGAGCGCGGCAGGCCGTCAATCAGAGCGTGCGTTCAGGCCACCTGCGTGCTCGGCTCCAGCGGGCTTTCGCTGTGCAGGAACTGCTCCAGCCGCTCCTGCTGCCGGTCGGTGAGGAACAGGCCGAGCTTGGTGCGGCGCCAGAGAATGTCTTCGGCTTCGCGCGCCCACTCCTCGCGGCACAGGTATTCCACTTCACGGGCATAGAGCCCGCCACCCAGGTGTTCGCCCAGCTCGCTGAGGTTGGCGGCACCGTCCAGCAGCTTCCAGATGCGATTGCCGTAGGTGCTGGCCCAGCGCCGGGCGAGAGCGGGGTCGAGCTGGCGCAGGTGCTCCATCAATTGGATGGCCAGGTCCTCGATGCCGAGCATCGCTTCGCCGCCGGGCAACGGGGCGCCGGCGGTCCAGCGCGGACCCATGACGCCGGCGAAGTAGGGCGCCAGTTGCTCCAGCGCGGCTTCGGCGAGCTTGCGGTAGGTGGTGAGCTTGCCGCCGAACACTGAGAGCAGCGGGGCTTCGCCGGGGGTGTTGTCCAGCGCCAGGGTGTAGTCGCGGGTGACGGCGGACGGATCGTCGGACTCGTCATCGCACAGCGGGCGAACCCCGGAGAAGCTGCGCAGGATGTCCTCGCGGCCGAGTTGGCGCTTGAAGTGGGCATTGACCACGTTCAGCAGGTAATCGGTCTCTTCCTCGCTGATGCGGATCTGCGCCGGGTCGCCCTTGTACTCGCGGTCGGTGGTGCCGATCAGGGTGAAGCGCTGCAGATACGGGATGGCGAAGACGATGCGGCGGTCCTCGTTCTGCAGGATGTAGGCATGATCGCCGTCGTACAGGCGCGGCACGATCAGGTGGCTGCCCTGGATCAGACGGATGCCATAGGGCGGGCGCTGGCGCAGTTCCTCGCGCAGAAAGCGGTCGACCCAGGGGCCGGCGGCGTTCACCAGGCAGCGGGCGCGGACCGAGTAGAGGCTGCCGTCCTTGCGCTCCAGGTGCAGGTGCCACAGCCCCTTGCTGCGCCGTGCACTGACGCAGCGGGTGCGCGGGTGGATATGCGCGCCGTGCTCGCGGGCGCTCATGGCGTTGAGCACCACCAGGCGGGCGTCGTCCACCGAGCAGTCGGAATATTCGAAACCGCGGCTGATCTCGGCTTTCAGCGGGCTTTCCGGGCCGAAACGCAGGCCGCGCGAACCCGGCAGCTTCTCGCGCTTGCCGAGGTGGTCGTAAAGGAACAGGCCGGCGCGGATCATCCAGGCCGGACGCAGGTGCGGACGGTGCGGCAGGACGAAGCGCAGCGGATGGACGATATGCGGTGCCTTGGCCAGCAGTACTTCGCGTTCGGCCAGGGCTTCGCGCACCAGGCGGAATTCGTGGTGTTCGAGGTAGCGCAGGCCACCGTGGATCAGCTTGCTGCTGGCGGAGGAGGTGTGGCTGGCCAGGTCATGCTGTTCGCAGAGGAACACCGACAGGCCGCGCCCGGCGGCGTCTGCCGCGATGCCCACGCCATTGATGCCGCCACCGACGACGGCCAGGTCATAGACTTCGGCCAGGGGCGCGTGGCGTGAGCGGGTTGGATTCATGGGGCGCCTCGGTATTGGAAATGAACGCGGTTATGTTCGTTTTCGAAAATATCTTAGTTCGATGAACGAAACATGACCAGCCGAAAGCGCGAAATCGCGCATACATTCGTCAGTTTCTTCGAAATTGAACGTGCGGGGATTGGCGGCGCGCGCTCAGACCAGTTCGAGCTGGACCTTGTGCTGTGCCAACAGGCGCGCCACGGCGGCGGGGGGCGGGCTGTCGGTGAACACGCGGTTGACTAGGGCGATCGGCCCCAGGCGCACCATGGCGTTACGCCCGAACTTGCTGGAGTCGGCGGCGAGGAACACCTGCCGGGCGTTGTCGATGATCGCGCGGGAGACGCGCACTTCCTGGTAGTCGAAGTCCAGCAGGCTGCCGTCATCGTCGATGCCACTGATGCCGACCACGGCGAAGTCGACGCGGAACTGCTCGATGAAGTCCACGGCCGCCTGGCCGACCACGCCGCCGTCGCTGCGCACCGTGCCGCCGGCGACCAGCACTTCGAAGTCGTCCTTGCCGGCGAGGATGCTGGCCACGTGCAGGTTGTTGGTGATGATCTTCAGGTGGTTGTGGCCGAGCAGGGCGCGGGCGATCGCTTCGGTGGTGGTGCCGATGTTGATGAACAGCGAGGCGTTGTCCGGGATGTGCGCGGCGATGGCTTCGGCGATGCGCTGTTTTTCGTCGCGCATCTGGTCGGCACGGGTGTTGTAGGCGGTGTTCTCGACACTCGAGTCCCAGGCCGCACCGCCGTGGTAGCGGCGCAGCAGGCTCTGCTCGGCGAGCTGGTTGATGTCACGGCGGATGGTCTGCGGGGTGACGGCGAACTGCTGGGCGAGTTCCTCGATGCTCAGGTAGCCGCGCTCGCGGACCAGGTCGAGGATGCTTTGCTGTCGGGGTGGCAGGTTCATGCGCGGTGCTCGCTGGGACGGGCCGAAGGGGCAAGGATGCCGGAGTGGGCAGGGTATGTCATGAACTTGTAGGAGCGAGCTTGCTCGCGAACCCCGCTTGGCACGTCGGCATCAGGCGGTTCGCGAGCAAGCTCGCTCCTACAAAGAGCCTGTCGCGTCAGTCCTCGGCGGCCCAGCCGCGAGTACGCTCCACCGCCTTCTTCCACCCCGCATACAGCCGTGCGCGCTCCGCTTCGTCACACGCCGGCTGGAACACCCGCTCGATCACCGCCTTGTTCTTCAGCTCCGCGAGGCTGCCCCAGAAGCCGCAGGCCAGCCCTGCCAGTACGGCGGCGCCGAGGGCAGTGGTTTCGCGCATCTGCGGGCGCTCCACCGGGGTGCCGAGGATGTCGGCCTGGAATTGCATGAGGAAGTTGTTGGCCACCGCACCGCCGTCCACGCGCAGGGCGCGCAGCGGTTCGCCGGCGTCCTGCTGCATGGCGTCGAGTACATCACGGGTCTGGTAGGCGATGGATTCCAGGGTGGCGCGGATCAGGTGGTCGGCCTTGACCCCGCGGGTCAGGCCGAACAGCGCGCCACGGGCGTACGGGTCCCAGTAGGGGGCGCCGAGGCCGGTGAAGGCGGGGACCAGGTACACGCCGTTGCTGTCCTTCACCTTGGTGGCGAAGTATTCGGAGTCGTGGGCGTCGTTGATCACCTTCAGTTCGTCGCGCAGCCACTGCACGGTGGAGCCGCCGTTGAACACCGCGCCTTCCAGCGCATAGGCCACTTCGCCGCGCGGGCCGCAGGCGATGGTGGTGAGCAGGCCGTGGGTGGACTTCACCGCCTTGGCGCCGGTGTTCATCAGCAGGAAGCAGCCGGTGCCGTAGGTATTTTTTGCCTGGCCCGGCTCCACGCACATCTGGCCGAACAACGCGGCCTGCTGGTCGCCGGCGATCCCGGCGATCGGCGTGCGGTGCACGCCCAGGCCACCGACCTTGCAGTGGCCGTAGATTTCGGAGGAGGCGCGCACCTGTGGCAGCATGGCACGCGGGATGTCCAGCGCGGTGAGCAGGCGCTCGTCCCAGTCGCGCTTGTGGATATCGAACAGCAGGGTGCGCGAGGCGTTGGTGTAGTCGGTGACGTGCACCTCGCCTTCGGTGAGCTTCCAGATCAGCCAGCTGTCCACGGTACCGAACAGCAGCTCGCCGCGCTGGGCGCGTTCGCGAGCGCCGTCGACGTTGTCGAGGATCCACTTGAGCTTGGTGCCGGAGAAGTAGGGGTCGATGACCAGTCCGGTGGTGTCGCGGATGTGCTGTTCCAGGCCGTCGCGCTTGAGCTGCTCGCAGATCGCCGCGCTGCGCCGGCACTGCCAGACGATGGCGTTGTGGATCGGCCGGCCGGTAGCCTTGTCCCACACCAGGGTGGTCTCGCGCTGGTTGGTGATGCCGATGGCGGCCACTTCGGCGACGCCGATGTTAGCCTGGGCCAGCGCCTCCACCAGGGTCGAGCTCTGAGTTGCCCAGATTTCCATGGGGTCGTGCTCGACCCAGCCCGGCTGCGGGTAGATCTGCGCGAACTCGCGCTGGGCCACGCTGACCACGTTGGCATCATGATCGAAGATGATGGCGCGGGAGCTGGTGGTGCCCTGGTCGAGGGCAACGACATATTTCTTGTTCGTAAGGTTCGTCATGGCGGCGGCCTTGTGCGGATTCCATTCGGCGATCCCGGCTGCGGAGCCGAGAAGAGAATGGCGCAGAACATACGGGATTCATCCCCGTCGGTGAAGCGAACTCCGTGCAACGCACCACACCTTGGCTTACTGTTATGCGCTTGAAAGCCGCTTGCGAGAACCCTGCACGACCATGACTCCCGCCATCGACCTGTTGAAGAAGAACCGCGCCGAACACCAGGTGCTGAGCTACGAGCACGACCCCAAGGCGCCCTCTTATGGGCTGGAGGCTGCCGAGAAGCTCAACCTCGATCCGGCCCGGGTGTTCAAGACCCTGCTGGCCGCCAGCGAGAAGGGCGAGCTGCTGGTGGCCGTGGTGCCGGTGGCCGGCACCCTGGACCTCAAGGCGCTGGCCCATGCTGCCGGGGTGAAGAAGGCCGACATGGCCGACCCCAACGCCGCCCAGCGCGCCACCGGCTATCTGGTCGGCGGCATCAGCCCGCTGGGGCAGAAGAAGCGCCTGCGCACCTTCATCGACGAATCCGCCCAGGCTTTCCCGACCATCCATGTCAGCGCCGGCCGGCGCGGCCTGGAAGTGGAACTGAGCGCCGGGACGCTGGCCACGCTGACTGCCGCGAAGTTCGCCCCGATCGGTCGAAGCTGAACGGTCGAAGCAGTCGACTGTCTGGTCCGTTCTGTACGGTTCGCGGTTCGGTGGCTTCTGTCATGCTCGGGCATCACTTTTCAGGAGACTGCCATGCAACTCGACTTCCATCAGGTCGATGCCTTCACCGACCGCCCCTTCGCCGGCAACCCGGCGATGGTCTACCGCCTGGATGCCTGGCTGGCCGACGAGTTGATGCAGAAGATCGCCGCCGAGCACAACCTGTCCGAAACCGCGTTCCTGGTGAACGAGGCCGACGGCTGGCGCATCCGCTGGTTCACCCCGACCGCCGAGGTGCCGCTGTGTGGCCATGCCACGCTGGCGAGCGCCCATGTGCTGTTCGAGGTGTTCGGCGAGCCGGGCCAGTCCCTGGAGTTCAATTCGCAATCCGGGCCGCTGCGGGTGTTCCGCGAGGAAGGCCGGCTGGCCCTGGATTTCCCCGCCCAGCCGCCAAGCGAGGCGGGCAGCACCGTGGAGCTGGAGCAGGCGCTGGGCCTGCCGGTAGTGGACGCCCTGAATACCCAGTCGCACCTGCTGGTGCTGCTGGAGTCGGAATACGCGGTGCGCAGTTGTTCGCCCGACTTCGCGGCACTGGCGCGCATGCCGTACCTGGGGGTGATCGTCACCGCGCGCAGCGACGACCATGACTTCGTCTCGCGCTTCTTCGCCCCGGCCATCGGCCTCAACGAAGACCCGGTGACCGGCGCTGCCCATTGCAGCCTGATTCCCTACTGGTCGCAGCGCCTGAACAAGCTGCAGATGCGCGCCTACCAGTGCTCGGCGCGTGGCGGCGAGCTGTGGTGCCGCCTGGAGGGGGATCGGGTGCGTATCGCCGGCCATTCGCGGCTGATCGCCAGCGGCCGGATCGTCATCTGACGGTCAACGCTGGCGGTTGAGGACCTGTTGCGCTTCCACGCTGCCCTGGGCGGGGAACAGTACCAGGTGCTCGGCGGCCACGCTGATGCCTACCTCATCACCGGGTTGGTGATCGGCATGGCTGGGGAAGATCGATTCCAGCTGGGTGCCGGTGGGAAGCTGAAGACGGTAAAGGGTCGCGGCGCCGAGGAATGACTTGCCGACGATCCGCGCCTTGAGCGCACCCTCGGTAGCCGGCACCAGGTCGTCCGGACGCAGCAGCACATCCACCGCGCTGCCATTGGGCAGGCTGTAGGCGCGGTTGCCGCGCAGCACACCCAGTTCGGTCTGCACCGCGTCGGCGCCGTGCATCTGGCCACGAATGAAGTAGCCCTGGCCGATGAAGCTGGCCACGAAGGGCGTCTGCGGTTCGTGGTAGAGATTGAACGGGGTATCCCACTGCTCCAGCCGGCCGTGGCGGAACACGCCCACATGGTCGCTGACGGCGAAGGCTTCTTCCTGATCATGGGTGACCAGGATGGCACTGGTGCCGCGCGCCTTGAGAATGTCGCGCACCTCGTGGCTGAGCTGGCGGCGCAGCTCCACGTCGAGGTTGGAGAAGGGTTCGTCGAGCAGCAGCAGTTGCGGTTGCGGAGCCAGCGCACGGGCCAGGGCCACGCGCTGTTGCTGGCCGCCGGAGAGTTCGTGCGGGTAGCGCTGGCCCAGGGCATCGAGCTTCACCAGTTGCAGCAGCTCGTCGACGATGCGCGTGCGCTCGGGATGCTTGCGAATGCCGAAGGCGATGTTGTCCGCCACCGACAGGTGCGGGAACAGCGCGTAGTCCTGGAACACCATGCCGATCCGGCGCTTCTCCGGCGACAGGGTGAAGCCGGGGCGGGAGATGACTTCGCCGGCCAGTTCGATGCGCCCGTCCTGCACCGGCTCGAATCCGGCGATGGCGCGCAGCGTGGTGGTCTTGCCGCACCCCGAAGGGCCCAGTAGGCAGCCGATGTCGCCGGCATTCAGGTGCAGGCTGACGCCTTGCACCACGCGCTGCTGTTCATAGCCACAGGAAAGGTTATCGAGGGTGAGCAGCAGCGGTTGTGTCATCGAGCTTGGAACCTGTTCGGCATCTCGCCGAGCGCAGTTCGGGCCGGGCGGAAGCGGGAAATGAGGCGCAGTCTACGCCGGTTCCTGCATCCAAGGCCGCCCGGTCAGGCACGGGCGGCGGATGGAGAGGCTGTCAGGCGTAGTGGGCGTGCTCGACCAGCAGTTCGAGCAGGGCTTTCTGGGCGTGCAGACGGTTTTCCGCCTGGTCCCAGGCCACCGAGCGCGCGTCGTCCAGCAGGTCTTCGCTGATCTCTTCGCCACGGTGGGCCGGCAGGCAGTGCATGAATAGTACATCCGCCGCCGCGCCATCGAGCAGCGCACGTGTTACCTGATATGGCTGGAACAGGCGCAGGCGCGCGGCCGCTTCGTCTTCCTGGCCCATCGAGGCCCAGACGTCGGTGCTCACCAGGTGCGCGCCGGCCGCCGCCTCGCGCGGGTCGCGGACGACCTTCACGCGATCGCCCGCCAGCTCCAGCAGGGCGGCGTTCGGCTCATAGCCTTCCGGGCAGGCCACGCGCAGCTGGAAGTCGAAGCGGATGGCCGCCTCGATGTAGCTGTTGCACATGTTGTTGCCGTCGCCGATCCAGGCCACGGTCTTGCCGGCGATGCTGCCGCGATGCTCATGGAAGGTCTGCATGTCGGCCAGCAGCTGGCAGGGGTGCAGGTCGTCCGACAGGCCGTTGATCACCGGCACGCGGGAATTCTCGGAGAACTCGATCAGGTTGCTGTGGGCGAAGGTGCGGATCATCACCGCATCGACCATCCGCGACATCACCTTCGCGGCATCGGCGATCGGCTCGCCGCGGCCCAGCTGGGTGTCGCGCGGGGAGAGGAAAATGGCCTGGCCGCCGAGCTGGATCATGCCGGCTTCGAAGGAAATCCGCGTACGGGTCGAGGCTTTCTCGAAGATCATGCCCAGCACGCGGTTCTTCAGGGGCTCGTAGAGCACGCCTCGGTCACGCAGGTCCTTCAGCTCGCTGCCGCGGCGGATCAGACCGAGAAGTTCGTCGGTCGTGTAATCCAGCATCGAGAGGAAGTGCCGTGCGCTCATGGTTCGTACCTACTACTTATTCTCAGAATCGGGCCGAGGTAGCGACCGGATTTCGTGAGAAAAAACGGCTGAACCTGCGGCGGGACCGCATGGAGCGGAAAATGGGGGAAGGCGCGATCCTATAAGGAAATTACGCATCTACGCAAGTTTCGTCCGGAGAGGGATCGAGTGGACACAGAAATTTCCCTCTGAGGGGACGGACGAGGCCGACATACGAGGCATTGGGGCGATTGATAGCTTTTCGCCGCCTTCGGAAGTTGGCCTATCTGTTTCATCCCTCAAGGAGTTGTTTCATGAAGAAGTTCTGGATGTCCGCTGCCATCGCCGCCGTGATCGCCACTGCCAGCGGCTGCACCACCTACAACATCAGTCAGCCGAGCGCCGCGCTGGACCAGGAGGTCAAGACTGGCCTGAAGGCCGATGTCGCCGTAGGTGAGACCATCAGTGGCCAGTCCCAGGTCAACATCCTGTTCGGTTTCCTGAAGTTCGGCGGCGACTCCCAGTTCGCCGACGGCGTGACCTACGGCGGCGAGTCCGGCGGCCTGGGCCTGGGCGCCTTCGATCCGATCTCCAGCGCCAAGGCGGCGGCTGCCTTCAAGGCAGTGAAGAGCTCTGGCTCCGACCTGATCGTGGCGCCGCGCTATGAAGTGAACGTCCAGGATTACTTCATCTTCAAGAAGGTCGACGTCAAGGTCACCGGCAACAAGGGCTCGATCAAGAGCATTCACTGATCCGCCCCGCCGATGGGGGGATCCCGTCGGTGCATTGCGCGGGCGCCATGGCGCCCGCGCAATCCTTCCATCCTCCCCTCTGATGCCTCCTGATTCACCCGACTGACGCTGGTGGCGTTCGTCGCATCCCCGCTCCATAGTGCTTGCTCGACAAGACGACCGGTGTGCCACGCGCCCCCGGCGACAACAACGACGAGGCGAGCCATGAGCAAGACCCTCCACCACCGTGCGTGCCATCTGTGCGAGGCCATCTGCGGCCTGACCATCGAGACCGAAGACGAGCGCATCCTCTCGATCAAGGGCGATTCGCAGGACAGCTTCAGCCGTGGCCATGTCTGTCCCAAGGCCGTGGCGCTGCAGGATATCCAGAATGACCCGGACCGCCTGCGCCAGCCGGTTCGACGGGTCGGCAGCGAATGGCAACCGATCGGCTGGGACGAGGCTTTCGAACTCGTCGCCTCACGGCTGGCGGATATCCGTGAACGCCATGGCAACGACGCCGTCGCGGTGTACCAGGGCAATCCCAGCGTGCACAACTACGGGCTGATGACCCACAGCAACTACTTCCTCGGCCAGTTGAAGACGCGCAACCGCTACTCGGCGACCTCGGTGGACCAACTGCCGCACCACCTGGTCAGCCAGCAGATGTTCGGCCACGGCCTGCTGATCCCGATCCCGGACATCGACCAGACCGATTTCATGTTGATCCTCGGCGGCAACCCGCTGGCGTCCAACGGCAGCATCATGACCGTGCCGGACGTGGAGAAGCGCCTGAAGGCCGTGAAGGCGCGCGGTGGCAAGCTCGTGGTGGTCGACCCCCGGCGCACGGAAACTGCCGCGATTGCCGACCAGCACCTGTTCGTCCGTCCCGGCGAGGACGCCGCGTTGTTGCTGGGTATCCTCGACACGCTGTTCAGCGAAGGGCTGACCCGCGAGAGCCATCTGCCGGTGAGCGGCCTTGCGGCTGTGCGGGAGGCGCTGAAACCGTTCAAGGTCGAGGCGATGGCGAAGCGTTGCGGCGTGCCGGCCGAGGACATCCGCCAGCTGGCGCGGGACTTCGCCGTCGCCGACAAGGCTGTCTGCTACGGCCGCATGGGTGTTTCCACGCAGGTCTTCGGCAGTCTCTGCCAGTGGCTGGTGCAACTGATCAACCTGCTGACCGGCAACCTCGACCGGGTCGGTGGCACCCTGTGCACCACTCCGGCGGTGGACCTGGTGGCGAGCACCTCTGGTGGCGCCTTCAACCGTTGGCAGAGCCGCGTCTCCGGCCTGCCGGAGTACGGCGGCGAGCTGCCGGTGGCGGCACTGGCCGAAGAAATGCTCACCGACGGCGACGGACAGGTCCGCGCGCTGGTGACGGTGGCGGGCAACCCGGTGCTCTCCACGCCCAACGGCCGGCGCCTGGAGCAGGCGCTGGACGGCCTGGAATTCATGCTCAGTGTCGATCTCTACATCAACGAGACCACCCGCTACGCCGACCTGATCCTGCCGCCCACCGCGCCGCTGGAGCACGATCACTACGACACCACCTTCAATCTCTTCGCGGTGCGCAACGTCACGCGCTTCAACGAGGCGGTGCTGCCCAAGCCGCAGGGCGCGCTGCACGACTGGGAAATCTTCGTGGGGCTGGCCAAGGCATACGCCGCACGCATGGGCAGCGAACTCAAACCGACCATGGCGCCGGAGCAGATGATCGAGATGGGCCTGCGTTTTGGCCCCTATGGCGATGCCTCCGAGCACAAGCTCAACCTGGCGCGGTTGCGGGAACATCCCCATGGGCTGGACCTCGGCCCGCTGCAGCCCAACCTTGCGGCGCGCCTGAAAACCGCCAGCCGCCAGGTCGAAGCAGCGCCGGAGATCCTGCTGAACGACCTGCGCCGCTTTGCCGACACCCAGGCGCCGGCAGCGGACCAGTTGCTGCTGATCGGCCGCCGCCATGTGCGCAGCAACAATTCCTGGATGCACAACTATCACCGCCTGGTGAAGGGCAAGCCACGTCACCAGTTGCTCATGCACCCGCGGGACCTGGCGGCGCGCGGGCTGGCGGACGGGCAGAAGGTGCGGGTGCGCTCGCGGGTCGGCAGCATCGAGATCGAGGTGGCGGCCAGCGACGAGGTAATGGCCGGCGTGGTCAGCCTGCCCCACGGCTGGGGGCACGGGCGGCCGGGTGTACAACTGTCGATTGCTCGCGAGCAGGGTGGGGCCAGCGCCAACGACCTGACCGACGAGCGCCATCTGGATGCGCTCTCCGGCAACACGGCGCTGAACGGCGTGCCCGTTGAGGTCGAGGCGGCCTGACAGGCTGTCGCTGTGCTCCTGCAAAGCCGAGCGTAGTGCTCGGCTTTGCAGTACAATGCGCGCAACCGTGCCGGCCAAACGCCGCCTGTGGCGATGCCGGGTCAGTATCTGATAGTTCAGCCGAGGAAGTTCATGGATATCATCGATACCATCAAAGAACAGATCGCCAACAACCCCGTCCTGCTGTACATGAAGGGCTCGCCGAACGCTCCGCAGTGCGGTTTCTCGGCCCGCGCTGCGCAGGTGCTGATGGCATGCGGCGAGAAGTTCGCCTACGTCGACATCCTGCAGAACCCGGAAATCCGCGCCAACCTGCCCAAGTACGCCAACTGGCCGACCTTCCCGCAACTGTGGGTCGGCGGTGAGCTGGTCGGCGGCAGCGACATCCTGGTCGAGATGTTCGAAAAGGGCGAATTGCAGCCGCTGATCAAGGACGCCGTAGGCAAGGCCGACGCCTGAGTCTTTCGTGCTGTCGCACAAAGCCCCGCTTCGGCGGGGCTTTGTTTTTGGGAAGAAATAAATGACTGAGCAAACACGGACGAACGCTGCCCGCTGGGCCTGTGGATACTGCTTCGCCATGGGCGGGATGGTGCACGGCAGCGTGATGGGCCGGGTACCGGCCCTGAAGAGCATGACCGGGGTCGACGAGCAGGAGCTGGGCCAGGCATTGCTGGGCGCGGGCTTTGGCGCGCTGCTGGCGTTCGTCTTCGCCGGCGCCCTGGTGCGCCGTTACGGCAGCCGGGCGATCACTGTCGTCTCCGGTCTGGCGCTGATGGCCAGCTTCCCGCTGCTGGGCCTGGCGCAGAACGTGTGGGAGCTGGCGGCGGGCTTTCTGGTGGTCGGCCTGACCTTCGCCACCATGGATGTGGCGATGAACACCCAGGCGGTGGAAGTGGAGCGGCGCCTCGGCCGGCCGTGTATTGCCAGCTTGCATGGCATGTACAGCCTGGGCGGGCTGGTCGGCGCGGTTGGCGCAGCGGCCTTCGCCGATCTGGCGCCTGTGTGGCATTTCACCCTGCTGGCGGCGATCGCGGTGGCCATACTGCCCTTTTTCGCCCGCAACCTGTTCGAAGGGCGCCCGGAGCCCATGGAGGAGGCGGCGCCAGCCCAACGTGGCTGGCGCCTGCCGCCACTGTCGCTGATCGGTCTTGGATTGCTGACGGCGTGCGCGTTCGTTTCCGAAGGGGCGGTCGCCGACTGGGGCGCGTTGCTGCTGCATCAGGTGATGGGCGCGTCCGAACGCCTGGCGGCACTGGGCTTCGCGGCGTTCTCCGCGACCATGGTGCTGGGACGGCTGTTCGGCGATCGCCTGCGTGTGCGATTCGCCGACGAGGCCTTGGTGCGCAACCTGGCGTTGCTGGCCATCGCGGGCATGTTGCTGGCGCTGTTCAGTCCCTGGGTAGCGAGTGCTATCGCCGGCTTCGCCCTGGTGGGCGTAGGCCTGTCGGTGGTGGTGCCGATCCTGATCGGGGCGGCGGGCAATCGGCCGGGCATCGAACCGTCCAAAGGCGTGGCGGCGGTGGCGGGGTTCGGTTACGGGGGCTTGCTGATGGGGCCGCCGCTGATCGGCTTCCTCGCCGAGCACGTGGGGCTGCGCCTGTCATTGCTGGTGGTGGTGGGGCTGTGCGCCGGGCTGGTGCTCAAGGCGTCACTGGTGCGGCGCCCGCCGAAGGCGAACGGCTAGGAGGGAAGGGCACCGGCGTCCACAACCGCGCCAGTGCCTTTTCGTTGATCAGTCGTCTTCGTGCATGTGCGACTGCAGGTAGTTCTCCAGGCCGACCTTCTGGATCAGGCCCAGCTGGGTTTCCAGGTAATCGATGTGCTCTTCCTCGGACTCGAGGATGTTCTTGAGCAGGTCGCGGCTCACGTAGTCATGCACGCTTTCGCAATGCACGATGGCGTCGCGCAGGTCCTTGCAGGCCTTGAGTTCCAGGTTCAGGTCGCACTGCAGCATTTCCTGGGTGTTCTCGCCGATCAGCAGCTTGCCCAGGTCCTGCAGGTTGGGCAGGCCCTCGAGGAACAGGATGCGTTCGATGAGCTTGTCAGCGTGCTTCATCTCATCGATGGACTCATGGTACTCGTGCGCGCCGAGGCGTTTCAGGCCCCAGTCGTTCCACATGCGCGAGTGCAGGAAATATTGGTTGATGGCGATCAGCTCGTTACCGAGGACCTTGTTCAAGTGCTGGATGACTTTCTTGTCGCCTTTCATGCCGGTGTCCTGCCGTGTGGAGTGGGAGAGACTGAAAGTGTGGTCCTCTTATAACTGACTGTCAAACATAAGTGCTTGAATTTGCTATAAAAAGGAATATGAATGCGAATGTTTTCATTCCGCAATTCGGCGTTAAAGCTCTGAATTTCAGGCATAAAAAAACCGGGCATGGCCCGGTTTTTTTCGGAATCTCTGCTGAGTTGGCCGTCAATCGCGTCGATCAGCTTGCCGCGTAGGCGAGGGAGTAGTTCATCGACTGCGCGCTCTGCAGTTCGCCCAGGGTCTCGCGGACGACCTGCTTGGCGAGGCAGGCGCACTTGCCGCACTGGGTGCCGACACCGGTGCTTTCACGCACTTCGCGGTAATTGCAGCAGCCTTCGTAGATCGCATCGCGGATCTGGGTATCGGTGACACCTTGGCAGAGGCAGACGTACATGGTTGCACTAGCATCGCTGTGGGGTTGTTGGAGGCGATACTAATCTTAATGAGAATGATTGTCAAAGTTTGCTGGGCAGGCTTTTCCATGACCAGATAAATGGTCATGTCCGTCAATGGCTTAGCCTTGTGGGGCGATGGGGCAAAGCGCTGGGCGCCTCGGAAAACGGCGGTGTATCATGACCGGCCCACTGGAGTGGATAACCCGCCGATCCGGCTTTTCGAGCCAGGCAGGGCATCTTGCACTCCCTCACGCCCTCACCCGAAGGAGACATGGAATGAGCGTACTCGTAGGTAAGAAAGCTCCCGACTTCAACGTAGCCGCCGTCCTCGGTAGCGGCGAAATCGTCGACAGCTTCGTGCTGTCCGAAGCCATCAAGGGCAAGTACGGCCTGGTGTTCTTCTACCCGCTGGACTTCACCTTCGTCTGCCCGTCCGAGCTGATCGCCCTGGACCGTCGCATCCCTGAGTTCCAGGCGCGCAACGTCGAAGTGATCGGCGTGTCCATCGACTCCCATTTCACCCACAACGCCTGGCGTAACACCCCGGTGGACAAGGGCGGCATCGGCCCGGTCAAGTACACCCTGGCCGCCGACATCACCCACGAGATCGCCAAGGCCTATGACGTCGAGTCCGCCGACGGTGTCGCGTTCCGTGGTGCCTTCCTGATCGACCAGAATGGCGTGGTGCGTTCGCAGATCGTCAACGACCTGCCGCTGGGCCGCAACATGGACGAGCTGCTGCGTCTGGTCGATGCCCTGCAGTTCACCGAAGAACACGGCGAAGTCTGCCCGGCCAACTGGAAGAAAGGCGACAGCGGCATGACCGCATCGCCGGAAGGCGTTGCCGCCTACCTGGCCCAGCATGCCAGCAAGCTGTAAGGCTGTCCGGTGATGAAAGAGCCCCGCTTCGGCGGGGCTTTTTCATGGGCGCGCAGGATTGCTTTTCGTAGGAAGCCGGCAAGCCCTGCGTGCAGGAAAGAAAAAGCCCCGCCTGAGCGGGGCTTTGTCATGGGATCAGGAAGAGAGGATCAGTCCTCGTCTTCCATCCAGCCGCCGAATTCCTTCCAGCGGTTGACGATGCCGCAGAACAGCTCGGCGGTTTTCTCGGTGTCGTAGCGTGCCGAGTGCGCCTCGCGGTTGTCGAACTCGATGCCGGCGGTCTGGCAGGCCTTGGCCAGTACGGTCTGGCCGTAGGCGAGGCCGGCAAGGGTCGCGGTGTCGAAGCTGGAGAAGGGGTGGAACGGATTGCGCTTCACGCCACTGCGGTTTACTGCGGCGTTGAGGAAGCCCAGGTCGAAGCTGCTGTTGTGGCCAACCAGGATCGCCCGTTTGCAGCCGTTGGACTTCAGCGACTTGCGCACGCCCCGGAAGATCTCGGTCAGCGCCTGTTCTTCCGGCACGGCCATGCGCAGCGGGTGGTCCAGCTTGATGCCGGTGAACTCCAGCGCAGCCTGCTCGATGTTGGCGCCTTCGAAAGGCTCCACGCGGAAGAAGTAGGTGTGCTCGGGGAACAGGTAGCCGCTCTCATCCATGCCGATAGTGACGGCGGCGATTTCCAGCAGGGCGTCGGTGCCGGCGTTGAAGCCGCCGGTCTCGACGTCCACCACGACCGGCAGGTAGCCACGGAAACGGCGTGCCATCGGGTGGCGCGGGCCGGGTGGGAAGGAACCGTCGAGTTCTTCCTCGAAGATTTCGTTCTCGTCACTCATGCCTCGGTCTCCAGCAGGCGCCAGCGCAGTTTCTCGCCGGCACGCAGCGGGACGACATCGAAATCACCGAACGGCAGGGCCGCCGGGGCTTCCCATTCTTCACGCACCAGGGTGATGCGGTCGCTGTTGCGCGGCAGGCCGTAGAAGTCCGGACCATGGAAGCTGGCGAAGGCTTCCAGCTTGTCCAGCGCGTTGCGCTGCTCGAAGGCCTCGGCGTACATCTCGATGGCGGCATAGGCGGTGTAGCAGCCGGCGCAACCGCAGGCGGCTTCCTTGGCGTGGCGCGCGTGGGGCGCGGAGTCCGTGCCGAGGAAGAATTTCGGGCTGCCGCTGGTGGCCGCATCCAGCAGGGCTTCCTGGTGGGTGTTGCGCTTGAGAATCGGCAGGCAATAGAAGTGCGGACGGATACCGCCGACCAGCATGTGGTTGCGGTTGTACAGCAGGTGGTGCGCGGTGATGGTGGCGCCGACATTGGCCGGGGCGGCCTTGACGAAGGCGGCGGCATCGCCGGTGGTGATGTGCTCGAGAACCACCTTGAGGGTCGGGAAGCGCTCGACCACACGGGTCAGGTGCTCGTCGATGAAGCGCTTCTCGCGGTCGAACACGTCGACTTCGGAGCGGGTCACCTCGCCATGCACCAGCAGCGGCAGGCCGACTTCGGCCATGGCTTCCAGGACGTGGAAGATATTGTCGACGCTGGTCACGCCGGAATCGGAGTTGGTGGTGGCGCCGGCCGGGTACAGCTTGGCGGCGTGCACGTAGCCTGAGGCCTTGGCCGCGCGCACGTCCTCGACGCTGGTGCGGTCGGTGAGGTAGAGCACCATCAGCGGCTCGAAGCGGCTGCCGGCCGGACGGGCGGCCAGGATGCGCTGGCGGTAGGCGTCGGCTTCGACGGCGTTGCGCACCGGCGGAACCAGGTTCGGCATGATGATGGCGCGGCCGAAGGTACGGGCGGCGTCGCCGACGGTTTGCGCGAGTGCGGCGCCGTCGCGCAGGTGAATGTGCCAGTCGTCGGGGCGCAGGAGTGTCAGGCGGTCGGACATGCGGATTCCAGGAAGGCGGTTGCAGCGGAGAAAGTAGGGAAATGCTACCGGAAAAGGCCGTCGGCGGCACTCGCTATCAAGTTTCGCCGTGGCTGACCGATAGATTCAGAGACCCCATCCTGCTTGTGTGGAACCGCCGTGCGCCAGCCATCTCTTCTCCTGCTCGTACTTTGCGCGAGCCTCCCGGCCTGGGGGCTGACGTTCCAGCCGCGCCTGGAAAGCGCCGAATGGACGGTGGCGGGCGACCAGTTCGAGTGCCGGCTGTCGCAGAACGTGGCGGGTTTCGGCGTGGGCGAGTTCGTCTGGCGCGCCGGCGAGCAGCCGACTTTCCGTCTCAAGTCACAGCAGGACTGGCTCGGACGCGGTTCGGCAACTCTCCTGGCGGCGGCTCCGCCGTGGCGGCCGGGGCAGGGCGATGTGAACCTGGGCTCGGTGCAGGTCAGTGGCGGCGAAGTGCCGTTCAACAGCAGCCAGCAGCAGGCGGGGCGTTTGCTCAGCGGTTTGCTGGAAGGGCGTAC
Organism: Pseudomonas macauensis; assembly: GCF_047902425.1. Taxonomy (NCBI): domain Bacteria; kingdom Pseudomonadati; phylum Pseudomonadota; class Gammaproteobacteria; order Pseudomonadales; family Pseudomonadaceae; genus Pseudomonas; species Pseudomonas macauensis. Next base: position 1,455,220 of record NZ_CP138377.1, read on the forward strand.
GCCGGAAGTGCGGCACCGCACCCGGGATGGCGATCGCCTGCTGGTGCGCTTGCTGCCGACGCGATTCGCCGCCGGCTACGCGCAGTTCCAGGATTGTTCGGCGAAGATGCTGCCGGTCAATTTCGACCAGGTACGACAGAGCCAGATCGGTTTCCCCAGCGGCACCGAACTCGACGCCCTGGGCCGCGCCAAACTGGACATCATCCTGCAGTACCTGAAGGCCGACCCGAGCGTGAACCACATCGAGATCGACGGTCACTCGGACAACAGCGGCAATCGCCTGGTCAATCGCGACACGTCGCGCCGTCGTGCTCTCGCGGTGATGGAATATCTCAAGGCCAATGGCGTGCCGGAGTCGCAGATCGTCGTGCGCTTCTATGGCGAACGTTATCCGTTGGTGAAGAACAACTCCGAAGCCAACCGGGCGCGCAATCGCCGGGTGACGGTGAACCTGTCCCGCGAAGTGGTTCCTGAGGAGGTCCCGGCCGAGGCGCCGACGGCTCCTGTTGCTCCCACCGCCTCGGCGCCCGCCGCGCCGATGTCCAGCGCCAGTGCCCCGGCGAAGGCCGCGGTTCCTGCCGCTCCGGCGGCGCCCGCCACCAACGCTGCCACGCCGCCTGCGACGCCCAAGGGCTGAGCCTGCGGCAGCGAGTCGCACCGACGATAGTATTTGTCGCTTTGTCGTCAAAAGCTGTCGCGCCTCTGTAAATTATCCTGGGCGGGCAGTAGAATCGATCCCTTTCGTGACAACCCCCGTGGAGTTGAGTGGCATGGCGGACGTGAAGAAGGTAGTCCTGGCGTATTCCGGTGGCCTGGACACCTCCGTAATTCTGAAGTGGCTGCAGGATACCTATAACTGTGAAGTGGTGACCTTCACTGCCGACCTGGGTCAGGGCGAGGAGGTCGAGCCGGCCCGCGCCAAGGCCAAGCAGATGGGCGTGAAAGAGGTCTTCATCGAGGACCTGCGAGAAGAGTTCGTCCGCGACTTCGTCTTCCCGATGTTCCGTGCCAACACCGTCTACGAAGGCGAGTACCTGTTGGGTACTTCCATCGCCCGTCCGCTGATCGCCAAGCGCCTGATCGAGATCGCCAACGCCACCGGCGCTGACGCCATCTCCCACGGCGCCACCGGCAAGGGCAACGACCAGGTTCGCTTCGAGCTGGGCGCCTATGCGCTGAAGCCGGGCGTGAAGGTGATCGCTCCCTGGCGCGAGTGGGACCTGCTGTCCCGCGAGAAGCTGATGGACTACGCCGAATCCCACAACATCCCGATCGAGCGCCACGGCAAGAAGAAGTCGCCGTACTCCATGGATGCCAACCTGCTGCACATCTCCTATGAAGGCGGCGTGCTGGAAGACACCTGGACCGAGCACGAAGAAGACATGTGGAAGTGGACCGTTTCTCCGGAGAAGGCCCCTGACGCTGCGACCTACATCGAGCTGACCTATCGCAAGGGCGACATCGTTGCCATCGACGGCAAGGACATGACCCCGGCCCAGGTACTGACCGAGCTGAACCGCATCGGCGGCGCCAACGGCATCGGTCGTCTGGACATCGTCGAGAACCGCTACGTCGGCATGAAGTCGCGCGGCTGCTACGAGACCCCCGGCGGCACCATCATGCTCAAGGCGCACCGCGCCATCGAGTCGATCACCCTGGACCGCGAAGTCGCTCACCTGAAGGACGAGCTGATGCCGCGTTACGCCAAGCTGATCTACACCGGCTACTGGTGGAGCCCGGAGCGCGAGATGCTCCAGCAGATGATCGATGCTTCCCAGGAGCACGTGAACGGCGTCGTGCGCCTGAAGCTGTACAAAGGCAACGTCATCGTGGTCGGCCGCAAGTCCGACGACTCGCTGTTCGACGCCAACATCGCGACCTTCGAGGAAGACGGCGGCGCCTACAACCAGGCCGATGCCGCGGGCTTCATCAAGCTCAATGCGCTGCGCATGCGTATCGCCGCGAACAAGGGCCGCAAGCTGTTCTGATAAGCTGGTGACCCCGTGACAAGCGAACCCCGGCCACGAGCCGGGGTTTGCGTTTATAGGCCCCGCATCCGGGGCGCCTGAAGAGGAAGAATCGATGAGACTGCTGCACACCATGCTGCGCGTCGGCGATCTGGACAAATCCATCGCCTTCTACACCGAAGTCCTGGGCATGACCCTGCTGCGCCGCAAGGATTATCCGGACGGCCAGTTCACCCTGGCGTTCGTCGGCTACGGCAGCGAAGACGAGAACAGCGTGATCGAACTGACCTACAACTGGGGCGTGGACCAGTACGAGCTGGGCACCGGTTACGGCCACATCGCCCTGGAAGTGGCGGACGTCTACAAGGCCTGCGAGGACATCCGCTCCCGCGGCGGCAAGATCACCCGCGAGCCGGGCCCGATGAAGCACGGCACCAGTATCCTCGCCTTCGTCGAGGACCCGGACGGCTACAAGATCGAGCTGCTGAGTCCGCAGCGCAAGGACTGATCTTCCGCTCCTTGTGATTCGTCTCTGGAGAAACCCCGCCCTTGAAGGCGGGGTTTTTCTTTATTGGCTGTCATCAGAAAGTCACCGGAGCGGTCATACTCAATCTTGCATCGACGTCGGATGCGTCGATTGCGGAAGCAGTTTTCGCCATTTGCTTGTCAGAGACAGAGGAGCATCGTGCACGGGCCGGACAATCCCCGTTGCACCGCTTCCGATAATGACGACCGATGGACGGCCGCACCGATTTTTCCGGGTGCCCGGCGCTCTGCGTCCGGCAGCCTAAGTCAAGGAATACAGTATGTCCCCAAGACCGGTAAACAATGCCTCGGTCAGCCCCAAGGGCAGCCTCGAAACCCTCTCCCAACGTGAAGTGCACCAGCTCAGCGAAGCGGGCTCGGGCAGCAGCTACAAACTCTTCCGCCAGTGTGCCCTGGCCATCCTCAACACCGGCACGCAGATCGACAACGCCAAGCACATCCTCGACGCCTACCGCGACTTCGAACTGGAAATCCACCAGCAGGACCGTGGCGTGCGCCTGGAGCTGTTCAACGCTCCGGCCGATGCCTTCGTCGACGGCGAGATGATCGCCAGCACCCGCGAGATGCTCTTCAGCGCCCTGCGCGACATCGTCTACACCCAGAACGAACTCAACAGCCGGCGCTTCGACCTGGAGAGCTCGGCCGGCATCACCGACTACGTCTTCCATCTGTTGCGTAACGCCCGCGCGCTGCGTCCCGGCGTGGAGCCGAAGATCGTCGTGTGCTGGGGCGGCCACTCCATCAGCACCAACGAGTACAAGTACACCAAGAAGGTCGGCCACGAACTGGGCCTGCGTAGCCTCGATGTTTGCACCGGCTGCGGGCCGGGCGTGATGAAGGGCCCGATGAAGGGCGCCACCATCGGCCACGCCAAGCAGCGCAACACCGAAGGACGCTACCTGGGCCTGACCGAGCCTGGGATCATCGCCGCCGAGGCGCCGAACCCCATCGTCAACGAACTGGTGATCCTGCCGGATATCGAGAAACGCCTTGAGGCCTTCGTCCGCGTCGGCCACGGCATCATCGTGTTCCCCGGCGGCGTCGGCACGGCGGAGGAATTCCTCTACCTGCTGGGCATCCTGATGCACCCGGACAACCAGGACATGCCGTTCCCACTGGTGCTCACCGGCCCGCGCAGCGCCGCGGCTTACATCGAGCAGTTGCACGCCTTCGTCGGCGCGACCCTGGGCGAGGCGGCGCAGCAGCGCTACCGCATCATCATCGACGACCCGGCGGAAGTGGCGCGGGAGATGAGCGACGGCCTGAAGCGGGTCAAGCAGTTCCGCCGCGAGCGCAACGACGCCTACCACTTCAACTGGTTGCTGAAGATCGACGAAGGCTTCCAGCGTCCGTTCGAGCCGACCCACGAGAACATGGCGGGCCTGGACCTGGGCTGCGACGTGCCGCCTCACGAGTTGGCGGCGAACCTGCGCCGGGCGTTCTCCGGCATCGTCGCCGGCAACGTGAAGGACCGTGGCATTCGCCTGATCGAGGAGTTCGGCCCATACGAGATCAACGGCGATGCGGCGATCATGGAGCCGCTGGATGCGTTGCTGCAGGCGTTCGTCGAGCAGCATCGGATGAAGCTGCCGGGCGGCGCGGCGTATGAGCCGTGCTATCGGGTGGTGCAGCGCGCCGGAGTCGCGGTCTAAGCCTCCCCGACTTTGCCGGCGATGCCTTGATCAGGTGTCCTGCGCCGCTTCGGTGTGTGCTGAGAGATTCTGTTTCGCCCACTCGGGCGACCTACTTTGGAAAGACCCAAAGTAGGCAAAGGTCTTGCCCCGACATCCGGTTTTTCGCTTCGCGAAAAATACCCTCGGTTCTTCGGAGTTTCAGGGGCCCGCCGCGAAGGGCCATCCCTGGCCCATCGCGGCTCTCGCGACATCCATGTCGCTCAACCCCTGAAACTCCGATCACCTTCGGCCTCCTGAAAGGGGCATTCCGGAGTGTGCGGATGTTTCTCTGGAAGGCTGCAGGAGCCAAAGCGTGAGTTGGGGTCGTATTCCCGTATGCGCGCATGGCGCGTTCCTGCACAGAGCAAAAAACAAAAAGCCCCGCCAGGATGCGGGGCTTTTTCATACAGGTCTTGCTTTCAGGAGAAGGCTTACAGATCGAAATCGTAGTCGGACAGCTGACGCTGCAGGCGACGTTCTTCGAGATAGTTGTCGATGATGCGGCGCTTGGTCAGGTTGGTCTTGGCGACCTCTGCCGAGGCTTCGGCGCCGTCATCGCTGTCGTCTGTGCTGACATCGTCCTCGAGTTCGAGGTCTTCTTTGTCGTTTGCCATTCGGTGCACTCCACAACACGGGGTGTGTTGGCGCCCCTTATAGCGACAAAGGACCGGGCGGTAAAAAAGATTTTTTCAATGAAGCTGAAGGATTTTTCCCATAACGCTCAATCGTCCGAGGTCTTGTGCTTGTACTCGCACAGGTCTTCGATCCGGCAACTGCCGCACTGAGGCTTGCGCGCCTTGCAAACGTAGCGCCCGTGCAGGATCAGCCAGTGGTGTGCGTCGAGCAGGTATTCCTTGGGTACGAACTTCAGCAGTTTCTTCTCGACTTCCAGCACATTCTTGCCCGGCGCTATCCCCGTGCGGTTGGCGACGCGGAAGATGTGGGTGTCCACCGCCATCGCCGGCTGCCGGAAGGCGGTATTGAGCACCACGTTGGCGGTCTTGCGGCCGACGCCGGGCAGGGCTTCGAGGTCTTCGCGATTGTCCGGCACCTGGCTGCCGTGCTTCTCGATGAGGATGCGGCAGGTCTCGATGACGTTCTTCGCCTTGCTGTTGTACAGGCCGATGGTCTTGATGTACTCCGACAGACCCTCCACGCCGAGGGCGTAGATGGCTTCCGGGGTATTGGCCACCGGGTAGAGCCTGGCCGTGGCCTTATTCACCCCGACGTCGGTGGCCTGGGCGGAGAGCACCACCGCGATCAGCAGCTCGAAGGGCGTGCTGTACGCCAGTTCGGTCTCGGGGTTGGGGGTGTCTTCTCGCAGTCGGCGGAAAATCTCCGCACGCTTGGCGGCGTTCATTCAATCACTCCGGTCACGCGGACGCGCTGGCGCTCGGTCGCGGGTACGTCGCCCGCCTGCGCCTTGGCGCGTTCCGCCAGGCTTTCATCGATACGGTTTTTCAGTGCGATCAGCAGGCCCAGCACCAGGAAGGCGCCGGGCGGCAGGATGGCCAGCAGGAAGCCCTGGTAGTTCGTGAACAGCTGGACCTTCCAGGCGGCCGCCGTCGGGCCGAACAGCAGGTTCATGCCGGCCAGCAGGGTGCCGTGGCCGAGCAGTTCGCGCAGCGTGCCCACCACCAGCAGCACCAGGGCGAAACCGGCGCCCATCACCAGGCCATCGAAGGCCGAGCGCGCCACGCTGTGACGCGAGGCGAAGGCTTCGGCGCGGCCGAGGATCACGCAGTTGGTGGTGATCAGCGGGATGAAGATGCCAAGGATCTGGTACAGCTCATAGGTCCAGGCCTGCATCAGCAGTTCGATGCAGGTGGTCAGCGCGGCGATGATCAGGACGAAGGCGGGCAGGCGCACGGCTTCGCTCACCGAACCACGGATCAGCGCCACGGCGGCATTGGAGCAGGCCAGCACGAAGATCGTCGCCAGGCCAAGGCCGAGGGCGTTGACCATGGAGTTGCTGGTGCCCAGCAGCGGGCACAGGCCGAGCAGTTGCACCAGGCCCGGATTGTTCTTCCACAGCCCCTGCAGGGCCAGTTCGCGGTAGCCGGGATCACTCATGGCTCTCTCCTGCGGCCGGTTGCGCGGCGGGCGCGAGCAGTTCGCCCTTGTGCGCGTCGAAGTATTGCAGTGCCTTGTGCGTGGCCTTCACCACCGCGCGCGGGGTGACGGTGGCGCCGGCGAACTGGTCGAACTGACCGCCGTCCTTCTTCACCCGCCAGCCGGCATCCCCCGGATCGTTCAGCGAGCGACCGTCGAAGCCATGCAGCCAGTCGCTCTTGCCCAGCTCTATCTTGTCGCCCAGCCCCGGGGTTTCCTTGTGCGCCACGACGCGCACGCCGAGCAGCCGGCCTTCAGCGGTGACGCCCACCAGCAACTTGATGGAGCCGCTGTAGCCGTCCGGCGCAGTGGCCTGGAGGATCACGGCGGTGGCCTGGCCCTGACGGCGCGCGACGAAAGCGGGCGCGGGCTCGTTGCGGCCGAGCAGCTTGGGATCGAACGCCTCGACCTGGCTGTCCAGCGGGTGGTTGTCATAGCTGCCCGCCGGCAGCAGTTCCAGCAGGGCGCGGCCGCGTGCCTCGCGCTGGGCGTCGTCAATACGCTGCGCGGTGAACTGGTGGACCAGCGCCACCACGCCCACCGTGACCACGGCGAACAGGCCGAGCACCAGGGCATTCTTGAGCATCGAGCGGTTGGCGTCGGACATGTCAGTCCCCCACCTTGAAGCCGCGCTCGGGCTTCTTGTGCCCGTAGGTGCGCGGGCGCGTGTAGTAATCGATGGTCGGCGCGGCGAGGTTCATCAACAGTACGGCGAAGGCCACGCCGTCCGGGTAGCCGCCCCAGGCGCGGATCACGTAGGTGAGCACGCCGACACCGATGCCGAACACCAGGCGGCCACGGTTGCTGGTGGCGCCGGATACCGGGTCGGTGACGATGAAGAAGGCGCCGAGCATGGTCGCGCCGCTGAACAGATGCAGCAATGGTGAACCGTGGGAATCCGAGCCGGAACCGTTCCAGAACAGCAGGCCCATGACGAACAGCGCGCCGAGCATGCCCACCGGCGCGTGCCAGGTGAACAGCTTGCGCCAGAGCAGGAACAACCCGCCGGCGAGGAAGGCCAGGTTGACCAGCTCCATGCCGCGCCCGCCGAAGTGGCCGAAGGCGCTGGACTGCGCCACCAGTTCGTCCATGGTCAGGCTGTTGTTGTTGCGCACCACGTCCAGCACGGTGGCGCCAACCCAGGCGTCCGGCGCCTGGCTGGGGATGCCGAATATCTGCCGGAGCCCTTCGGCGAAGCCCAGCGCGCTGTCCGGCGACGGCCATTGGCTCATCTGCAGTGGGAAGGACACCAGCACCACTACGTAGCCGACCATTGCCGGGTTGAATGGGTTCTGCCCCAGGCCGCCATACAGGTGCTTGCCGAACACCAGGGCGAACACCGTGGCGATCCCGCTCAACCACCAGGGCACATAGGGCGGCAGGGCGAGGGCGAGCAACACGGCGGTGACCAGCGCGCTGCCGTCCTTGAGGAAGAAGTCCAGCGGGCGGTTGCGCAGCTTGAGCATCGCTGCTTCGGTGGTCAGCGCGATCAGGCTGCACCAGAGCAGGTTGAACAGGGGGCCGATGCCGTACAGGCCGATCAGCACCAGGGCGCCCGGTGCGCAGGCGGCCAGCAGGGTCAGCATGACCTTCTGCGTGCGGTTGCTGCCGGTGGCGTGGGGCGAGGTGATTCGGGGCAGCTTCATCGGGATTCCTCACCGCTGGCATCGGCCACGGCGCGTTCGGCCGCCTGCAGGCGGGCGCGGGCGTTGGCCAGGGCGTCGTCGCCGGCGCCTTCGCGTTCGAGTTTCTTCAGGTCGGCGCGGGCGTAGGCCAGTTCGGTCTTGGCGGCGCGCAGGGCGGCGCTGACCGGGCGCTTGTCGGTACGCACCAATTCCGGCGGCGCCTTGCCGCTGGCGTCTTCGGCGGCGTGCAGGGCCTGTTCGGCTGCGGCCAGCGTCTGGCGCACCGAGGTCAGTTCCTCCTCGCAGGCGCCGTCGCGCTCGGCCTGGCGCAGGGCGTCGCGCTGGACCACGTAATCCTGCTTGGCCTGGCGCAAGGCGAGTACACCGTCGGTGGGTTCGCTGGTCTGCGGGGCAGGTGCGGCGGCGGATTGCAGCTCGCTCAGGCGCTGCTCGATGCGCTCGACGTCCTCGCGCAGGGCGGCGAGGGTGGCGCGTTGTTCGTCCGTGGGCGTCTCGCCGAAGGCCTTCTCGGATTTCTTCAGCTGGGCGCGGGCCATGGCGGCGTCGATCTTGGCTTTCTTCAACGCCGCTTCGTTATCGGCCGGGGCGGCGGCGGGCGCCGGTGCGGGGCTCGCATCCGCGGCTTCGGCGGCGGCCAGCGCCGTCTTGGCCTGCTCGGCAGCGCTGCGCAGTTCGGCGACCTGGGCGCGCAGCTGTTCGGTGTCGTGGGCGGCCAGTTGCTTCTCGGCCTTCTTCAGCGCGACCTGGGCCATGCTCGCGTCGATCTTCAACCGCTTGAGCTGGTCCGGCGCATTGCCCACGGCCTTTTCGGCCTTCACTCGCTCGATCACCGATTGGGCCGCCGGAGCCGTCGCTTCTACCTTGACCTCGTTTGCCTGCACCTGCGCGGCGCGCTCCTGGCGGGCCAGGCGCTCGGCAGCGCGCTGTTCTTCCTCGCGGCGCAGGCGGTCCTGGCGCTGCTCGAAACGCAGGCGCGATTGTTCGGCTTTCAGCTGGCGCTGCTGCAACTCGCGGATATCGGCCTTGGCCGCGCGGTAGTACTGCACCAGCGGGATGCTCGACGGGCAGACATAGGCGCAGGCGCCGCACTCGATGCAGTCGAACAGGTTGTGCGCCTGCAACTGCTCGTGCTCCGCACCGAGGGCGAAGTAGTGCAGCTGCTGCGGCAACAGGCTGGCAGGGCAGACCTGGGCGCAGTCGCCACAACGTATGCACGGCATGGCCGGCGGTGCTGGCGGCAGTTCCGTACGGCTGGCGGCCAGCAGGCAGTTGCTGGTCTTGATCAGCGGCACGTCCAGCGACGGCAGGCTGATGCCCATCAGTGGGCCGCCTAGGATCAGGCGGTCCAGCTTCGAACGGTCGAGGCCGGCGAAATCCAGCAGCTCACCCACTGGCGTGCCGAGCAGTGCTTCGACGTTGCACGGGCGCTCCAGGGCCGCGCCGGTCAGGGTGGTAATGCGCGAGATCAGCGGCCGCCCGCGTAGCACGGCGTCGGCCACGGCCACGGCGGTGCCGACGTTCACGCAGAGCATGCCGATATCCGCCGGCAGGCCGCCGGAGGGCACTTCGCGGCCGGTGAGAATCTGGATCAGCTGGCGTTCGCCGCCCGACGGATACCGGGTCGGGATCGCTTTCAGCGTGACCTTGCGTTCGCCGATGGCGGCCTGCACGGCGGTCAGCGCTTCGGGCTTGTTGTCCTCGATGCCGATCAGCACCTGATCGGGCTGCAGGATGTGCACGAGGATGTCGATGCCTTGCACCAGCTCTGCCGCGCGCTCGCGCATCAGCAGGTCGTCGGCGCTGATGTAGGGCTCGCATTCGGCGCCGTTGATGACCAGGGTGTGCAGGTCGTCCTGCGGGCGCGTGGCCAGCTTGGCGGCGGTGGGGAAGCCGGCACCACCCAGCCCGGCGATGCCGGCGTGGCGGATGCGCTCCAGCAGTTCGACCGCGGAGAGAGACGCATACTCGGGGCAGGGCGCGAGCTCAGCCCATTCATCCTGGCCGTCGCTGTCGATGACGATGGCCGGCGCCGTCAGCCCGGAGGCGTGCGGGTAAGGCTGTTCGCCCAGCGCGACCACGGTGCCGGAGGTTGGCGAGTGCAGGGCGGCGCTGATGGCGCTGCCCGGCTCGGCGATGCGCTGGCCCTTGAGCACGCGCTGGCCGACGTCCACGCAGGGCCGCGCCGGCTCGCCGATATGTTGCTGCAGCGGCAGCACCAGCAGGCGTGGCAGCGGCGCTTGCTGGATCGGCGTTGCTGTGGACTGCTGCTTGTTCTCCGGCGGATGGATGCCACCGGGGAAGCTCCAGACCTGCGCATTCATGCTGCCTGCTCCCGATCGCTGGCGATCAGCCGGGTATCCGGCAGCGGCCATTTCCAGTCGCTGACGCGCACCGGCAGCTCGCGCATCTCGATGCAGTCCACCGGGCAGGGTTCCAGGCACAGGTCGCAGCCGGTGCATTCGTCGATGATCACCGTGTGCATCAGCTTGGCCGCGCCGACGATGGCGTCCACCGGGCAGGCGCGGATGCACTTGGTGCAGCCGATGCACTCGGCCTCGCGGATGTAGGCCACCCGTGGCGGGGTTTCCGCGGCGGCGTCCAGCGGCTGCGGCTCGACGTCCAGCAGGGCGGCGAGGGCGGCGATGGTGGCGGCGCCACCGGGCGGGCATTTGTTGATCGCGTCTCCCGCAGCGATGGCCTGGGCGTAGGGCTTGCAGCCGGCGTAGCCGCACTGACCGCACTGGGTCTGCGGCAGCAGGGCGTTGATCTGTTCGGCCACCGGGTCGCCTTCCACCTTCAGGCGCACCGCCGCATAGCCCAGCAGCGCGCCGCTGGTGAGGCAGAGCAGGGCGAGGATGGCGACGGCGAGCAGCACCGCGCTCATGGCTTGAGCAACCCGGTGAAGCCCATGAAGGCCAGGGACATCAGACCGGCGGTGATCATGCCGATGGCGGCGCCCTGGAACGGCTTGGGCACGTCGGCGATGGCGATGCGCTCACGCAGGGCGGCGAACAGCACCAGCACCAGGGAGAAACCCAGCCCCGCGCCGAAGCCCTGGAGGGTGGACTGCAGGAAACCGTATTCGGGCTTGTTGGTGTTGAGCAGCGCCACGCCCAGGACGATGCAGTTGGTGGTGATCAGCGGCAGGAAGATACCCAGCACCCGGTACAGCAGCGGACTGCTCTTCTTCACCAGCAGCTCGGTGAACTGCACCACCACGGCGATCACCAGGATGAAGCCGATGGTGCGCAGGAACTCCAGCTCCAGCGGTTGCAGCACATAGCGTTGCAGGATGTAGCTGCACACCGAGGCAAGGGTGAGGACGAAGGTGGTAGCCAGGGACAGGCCGATGGCGGTCTCGATCTTGCGCGACACGCCCATGAACGGGCACAGGCCGAGGAACTGCACCAGCACGAAGTTGTTGACCAGGATGGCGCTGACCAGGATCAGGGCAAGTTCGGTCATTGCCGGGCCCGCGTGGCTGGGCGCGAAGGGAGGCGATTCATGCTCGGATACCGGCGGTAAGCAGGTTGATGGCAGCGAGGGCGCATAGGTTATGTACAAGAAGCGAGGTGGACAATTGTAACTCCCGGAAATCGGTTGCGGGGCCGGGGCCGGCCGGAGGAGTATCTTTGCCCGTGGAATCAATCAGTTCCCTTCATGGAAGTTGCCATGCCCAGAAGCCTGCCCAGGAGTTTCATCGTCCTCTGTCTGCTGTTTTCCGGCGGCTTGGCCGCTGCAGCGCCGTTCACTACCGCCGACCTGGTCACCTGGCCGCGCATGGGCGTGGCCGATTTCGCCTGCCTGCTGGAACAGCGCACCGGGCAGGCCGATCCGCAGTTCAGTTGCGCCGCCAGCAAGCAGATGAGCAACTGGGGCGATGCCTGCAATGGCACGGACCTCAGCTATGCCGGCCCGCAGTTGCCGGCCGCGGCGGTGAGACAGTTGAATCCGCGCATCTCGGAGGTACAGCTGGACTGGGAATACGGTCGCCTGCAATCGGTGACGGTCACCTTCGACAAGCTTATGACGGCGGAGGAGGTGGCGGACATCTTCCCGGAGGTGAACCTGGAGGACGCCACCTCGCTGCCGAACCTGACCAACGCCTCGCTGCAGGACTGCGCGGCGGACAGCTCCTGTCTCTACCTGGAGGGCTTCGAGCACATGGGCGGCGGGGATGTGGACTGCGAGGTCGCTCAGTAGGTCATGCAGGCCGCGTTGAGCAATCCCACGCTGAGCGAAGCGCCGCCGAGCAGCACGCCGTGGGCGAGGGTGTTGCTGGCGATGCCGTCCTTGAGTTCCGGCACCAGGCGCGACAGACCGAGGAACACCAGCACCTGCACCAGCATGGCGATCACGCCCCAGACCAGCATGTCGATCAGGCTGACGCTGTGGGCGATGGCGCTGGAGAGCGGCAGGGCGAAGCCCAGCAGGGTGCCGACCAGGGCCGCCGCGGCGCTGATGTTGCCCTGGCGGATCAGCTGGATTTCCGCGTAGGGCGTCAGGCGCAGATAGAGGCTGGTGAACAGGCCGAACAAGCCGATGGCCGAGGCGAAGTAGGCGAGGAAGTTGGGCAGGGTCTGCAGCAGGTTCATGGCGGATTCTCAGACGAAATAGTGGGGAACGAAGCGGCTGCTGTCGCGGGTGATGGGGCTGGAGTCCTCACGGATGCCCAGGCCCGCGGCCTGGCCGTCGATCACCCAGCAGCCGAGCACAGCGTAGTTGCCGTCGTGGTTGGCCAGCGGTGCGTAGCCCTGGTAGATGCAGGGCGCGTCGGCGTGGGGGCCGTCGCTTTCCAGTTGCAGGTCGTCGGCGACGATGCGGATGTTCTCGCCCTCGCGCGAATACAGCGGCTTGCGCACGTAGGCGCCGGGGATGTCCTGGCGGTAGCTGGCCGGTAGTAGGTTGGGGTGCCTGGGGTTGAGCTTCCAGAGGATCGGCAGCATGGCCTTGCTCGACATCAGCAGCTTCCACGCCGGCTCCAGGAAGCGGATGCCGCTGCGTTCCAGGTGCTCGGCGAAGCTGTCCTGCAGCAGCCATTCCCAAGGGTAGAGCTTGAAGCAGTGGCGGATGTCCTGCTCGTACTGGTCGATGAAGGTGCCGCGCGCGGCGTGGTGGCCGATGAACTCCAGCGGCAGGTAGCGCGTCGGCAAGCCGGCCTGGTGCGCGGTGTCGAGCAGGTAGAGGACGTTGCCGGTGTCTTCCTCGTGGCCGTCGATGGCGGTGAAGTGCAGCAGGCCGTCCGGCGCGATGGCCTTCCAGCGTTCGATCAGCTTCTCGTGCAGCGAGTTGAACTGGTCAGCGGCCGGGTTCACGTCGTTCAGCCATTGCCACTGCACCACGCTGGCCTCCAGCAGGCCGGTGGGGGTGTCGGCGTTGTACTCCAGCATCTTCGGCGGGCCCTCGCCGTTCCAGGCGAAATCGAAGCGGCCGTAGAGGCTCGGGTCCTGACGCTGCCAGGAGCGGATGATTTCCTCACGGGCGCCCGGCGGCAGGCGGAAGGGCTCGAAGTGGCCGGTGCGGATGACCCATTCCACGCATTCCAGGTAGCGCAGGTGCAGGTCTTCGCTGGCGGCTTCCAGCGTCTCGATCTGTTCGAGGCTGAACTCGTAGGCCACCGACTCGTCCCAGTAACGGCCGTCGATGCTGTGGAAGGTGAAGCCGACCGCCTCGCAGCGCTCGCGCCAGTCGGCGCGCGGCGTCATGGCCAGGCGGCGCATCAGCCACCCCCGGAGAAGCGGGCACCGGAGTGGCCGAAGCCACCGCGGGTGACCAACTGGCGCGACTGCACCTGGTAGGTCTGCGCGGTCTTCGGGCGCGAGCCTTCCTCGTAGCTCGGTCCGCGATAGCGGCCAGAGCTGCCGCTGTAGCCGCCGGAGCCGCCGCTGCTGGAGGGCTCGGGTTCGCAGGCGTTGGGCGTGGTGCCCCAGTCCTTCAGGCAGTCTTCGCGGTTGGCGTAGAGGTCGCGGTACACCGGGTTATGGTGCAGCACGCTGTAGAGCACCCCGCCGGTGAGCAGGGTAGTGAAGACGAGATTGGATTTCTTCATGGTCGGGCGCCCAGGGCGCTGCGGGGCGGCAGCGTCGGCAGGTCCTTGCGCGTGCGTTGAGTCCTTGAGGGGGCGAGTCTAGCGATTATCCACCGCAGGCAGAAGTGATGCCTGTCGCACACGAAAACGCCGGCAATCCGCCGGCGTTTTCGTGGAGGCTAGGGTCTTACTTGACGCGCTGACCCGGCTTGGCGCCGCTGTCGGGGCTGAGCAGGTAGATCTCTTCACCGCCGGGGCCGGCAGCCAGGACCATGCCTTCGGAGATGCCGAACTTCATCTTGCGCGGGGCGAGGTTGGCCACGTACAGGGTCAGGCGGCCTTCGAGCTTGCTCGGGTCCGGGTAGGCGCTCTTGATGCCGGAGAACACGTTGCGCTTCTCGTCGCCGATGTCCAGGGACAGGCGCAGCAGCTTGTCGGCGCCTTCGACGAACTCGCACTTCTCGATCAGCGCGATGCGCAGGTCGACGGCGGCGAAGGCGTCGAAGTTGATTTCCGCGGCCAGCGGGTCTTTCACCAGTTCGCCATTACCGGCGGGCTTGTTGGCGGCGGCGAGGTCTTCCTTGGAGGCTTCGATCATGGCTTCGATTTTCGCGGGTTCGATACGGGTCATCAGCGGGTTGAACGGGTTCAGTTGGTGGTTGGCCAGCAGTTGCTCGTGGTCGGCCCACTTCAGCGGGGCGACGTTGAGGAAGGCTTCGGCGGCTTCGGCCAGCTTCGGCAGCACGGGCTTGAGGAAGATCACCAGCTGGCGGAACAGGTTCACACCCAGGGCGCAGATGGCCTGGACTTCATCCTGCTTGCCTTCCTGCTTGTTCAGCGACCAGGGCGCCTTGTCGGCGATCCAGGCGTTGGCCTGGTCGGCCAGGGCCATGATCTCGCGCATGGCGCGGCCGAAGTCACGGGCTTCATAGGCGGCGGCGATGCTCGGCGCGGCGCTGCGGAAGGACTCGACCAGCTCCGGCGCAGGGCTTGCGTCCACCAGCAGGCCGTTGTTGCCCTTGTGGATGAAGCCGGCGCAACGGCTGGCGATGTTGACCACCTTGCCGACCAGGTCGGAGTTGACCTTCTGCACGAAGTCCTCGAGGTTCAGGTCGAGGTCGTCCACGCCACGGCCCAGCTTGGAGGCGTAGTAGTAGCGCAGGTATTCCGGGTCCAGGTGGTCCAGGTAGGTGCGCGCCTTGACGAAGGTGCCGCGCGACTTGGACATCTTCTGGCCGTTGACGGTCAGGTAGCCGTGCACGTTCAGTGCGGTCGGCTTGCGGTAGCCGGCGCCTTCGAGCATGGCCGGCCAGAACAGCGCGTGGAAGTTGACGATGTCCTTGCCGATGAAGTGGTACAGCTCGGCATCGGAGTCCTTCTTCCAGTAGGAATCGAAGTCCAGTTCCGGACGGCGCGCGCAGAGGTTCTTGAAGCTGGCCATGTAGCCGATCGGCGCGTCCAGCCAGACGTAGAAGTACTTGCCCGGCGCATCGGGGATCTCGAAGCCGAAGTACGGCGCGTCACGGCTGATGTCCCACTCCTGCAGGCCGGAATCCAGCCATTCGGCGATCTTGTTGGCCACCGACTCCTGCAGGGCGCCGCTGCGGGTCCACTGCTTGAGCATGGCGTCGAAGTCGGGGAGCTTGAAGAAGTAGTGCAGCGACTCCTTGAGCACCGGGGTGGCGCCGGAGATGGCGGACTTCGGGTCTTTCAGCTCGGTGGGCGAGTAGGTTGCGCCACAGGCTTCGCA
Source organism: Pseudomonas macauensis (assembly GCF_047902425.1). Taxonomy (NCBI): domain Bacteria; kingdom Pseudomonadati; phylum Pseudomonadota; class Gammaproteobacteria; order Pseudomonadales; family Pseudomonadaceae; genus Pseudomonas; species Pseudomonas macauensis. The sequence continues at coordinate 1,470,942 of NZ_CP138377.1, forward strand.
GTTGTCGCCGTACTGGTCGGCGGTGCCGCACTTGGGGCAGGTGCCCTTGATGAAGCGGTCGGCCAGGAACATCTGCTTTTCCGGGTCGAAGTACTGGGTTACCGGACGAGTGGCGATGTGGCCGGCTTCGCGCAGCTTCACGTAGATGGCCGACGACAGCTCGCGGTTCTCGTCCGAGTGGGTCGAGTAGTAGTTGTCGAAGTTCACCTGGAAGTCGGCGAAGTCGGCCATGTGCTCGGCGCGCACGGCGTCGATCAACTGCTCGGAGGTAATGCCTTCGCGCTCGGCGCGCAGCATGATGGCCGAGCCGTGGGCGTCGTCCGCGCACACGTACACCGCCTGGTTGCCACGCATCTTCTGGAAACGCACCCAGATGTCGGTCTGGATGTACTCCAGCATGTGACCCAGGTGGATCGAACCATTGGCGTAGGGCAGGGCGCTGGTGACGAGGATCTTGCGGGCTTCGGACATGATGATCGGCCGTTCCGGTTAAAACGAGGGAATCGGCAACTATATAGGGGCGGGGCGAAATTTTCATCCGTAGGCCGCTTGGGAGTAAGCCCGGGCCGCTCCTGCGACCGATGACCCCGAGCAAGGCCGCGACGAGAGGCGTAAGATACCCGCCCATTCTGCTCAGTCTTTCATCGGGAGTACCCATGGGCGCCGCCAACCGAGCCACGGTAGAAAACCTTCTCCGCCAGATCACCGATCCCCACACCGGCCAGAACCTGATGGACGCCGGCTACCTGCGCGAGCTGGACATCCAGGGCGGGCGCGTCTCGCTGACCCTGGAGCTGGGCTACGCCGCCGGCCTGTTCAGGAACGGCCTGGCGCAGACCGTGCAGATGGCCCTGGAAGCGCTGGACGGCGTCGATTCGGCCCAGGTCAAGGTGGAAACCCATATCGCCGCGCACAAGGCCCAGGCCCAGGTGCCGGGCATGAGCAACGTGAAGAACATCATCGCCGTGGCCTCCGGCAAGGGCGGCGTGGGCAAGTCCACAACCGCCGCCAACCTCGCGCTGGCGCTGGCCCGCGAAGGCGCCAAGGTCGGCATCCTCGATGCGGACATCTACGGTCCCAGCCAGGGCATCATGTTCGGCATCCCCGAAGGCACCCGGCCGAAGATTCGCGACCAGAAGTGGTTCATCCCGCTGGAAGCCCACGGCGTCGAGGTCATGTCCATGGCCTTCCTCACCGACGACAACACTCCGGTGGTCTGGCGCGGCCCGATGGTCTCCGGCGCGCTGATCCAGCTGATCACCCAGACCGCCTGGAACGACCTGGATTACCTGGTCATCGATATGCCGCCGGGCACCGGCGACATCCAGCTGACCTTGGCGCAGAAGGTCCCGGTGGCCGGCTCGGTGATCGTCACCACCCCGCAGGACCTGGCCCTGCTCGACGCCAAGAAGGGCGTGGAGATGTTCCGCAAGGTCAACATCCCGGTGCTGGGCGTGGTGGAGAACATGGCCGTGCACATCTGCTCCAACTGCGGCCATGCCGAGCACCTGTTCGGCGAGGGCGGCGGCGAGAAGCTGGCGGCCCAGTACGGCGTCGAGCTGCTGGCCTCGTTGCCGCTGTCCATGGCTATCCGCATGCAGGCCGACGGCGGCAAGCCCACCGTGATCGCTGATCCGGAAAGCCAGCTGGCGATGATCTACCAGGAAATGGCGCGCTGCGTCGGCGCCCGCATCGCCCTGAGCGAGAAGGCCGCGCCGGCAATGCCGAACATTTCCATCAGCGACGACTGAAGACGCGACGGTGCCGCTTGGCGCGCCCCTTTGCCGGGCGGCGCGCCTGTCGGTAAGATTCGCGCTTCTTTTTCCATCCGCCTTACAGGACGCTCGCCATGACCATCAAATCGGACAAGTGGATTCGCCGCATGGCTCTGGAGCACGGCATGATCGAGCCGTTCGTCGAGCGCCAGATTCGCGGTGCCGATGACAGCCGGGTGATCTCCTACGGTGTCTCCAGCTACGGCTACGACGTGCGTTGCGCCGCCGAATTCAAGGTGTTCACCAACATCCATTCGGCCGTGGTCGACCCGAAGAACTTCGACGAGAAGAGCTTCGTGGACATCAACAGCGACGTCTGCATCATCCCGCCGAACTCCTTCGCCCTGGCCCGCACCGTCGAGTACTTCCGCATTCCGCGCGATGTGCTGACCATCTGCCTGGGCAAGAGCACCTACGCGCGCTGCGGCATCATCGTCAACGTGACCCCGCTGGAACCCGAGTGGGAAGGGCACGTGACCCTGGAGTTCTCCAACACCACCAACCTGCCGGCGAAGATCTACGCCCATGAAGGTGTGGCGCAGATGCTGTTCCTGCAGTCGGACGAAGCCTGCGAGGTTTCGTACAAGGATCGCGGCGGCAAGTACCAGGGCCAGACCGGTGTGACTCTGCCGAAGGCCTGATAACTCCGCAGTGCATGAAAAACCGGGCCCTGGCCCGGTTTTTTGTTGCCTGTGATTTGTTCCGCGTAAGCTAATTGGCTTCGACTGGGAGCGCATGCGCCAGGCCCAACAGGGGGAGACCCGTAGGAGCAACTGTCTTCGTCTGGGGGAGTCCGTGCCGATGCATCCCCCTCATCCCAGCCCTCTCCCTCAGGGAGAGGGAGCAGTCCGAGCCGACTGACGCCTAGGTTTCATCCTGCACCGAACGGTCCCCTCTCCCTCTGGGAGAGGGTTAGGGTGAGGGCCAACCCGAGCGCAGATATATCTCGTAGGCGCCTATTTCAGGTTGCCGCTGAGGAACTGCCGGAGCCGCTCGCTCTTCGGCTTGCCCAGCACCTCCTGTGGCGGGCCCTGCTCCTCGACGCGGCCCTGGTGGAGGAACAGCACCTGGCTGGACACCTCACGGGCGAAGGCCATTTCGTGGGTCACCAGGATCATGGTGCGGCCTTCCTCGGCCAGTGCCTTGATGACCTTGAGCACCTCGCCGACCAGCTCCGGGTCGAGCGCCGAGGTGGGTTCGTCGAACAGCATGATTTCCGGCTCCATCGCCAGCGCGCGGGCGATGGCCACGCGCTGCTGCTGGCCGCCGGAGAGGAAGGCCGGGTACTTGTCGATCACCTGCGCCGGCAGGCCGACCTTGCTCAGGTAGTTGCGCGCGCGGTCCTCGGCTTCCTTGCGCTCCACGCCCAGCACACGGCGCGGCGCCAGGGTGACGTTCTCCAGTACGGTCAGATGGCTCCACAGGTTGAAGTGCTGGAACACCATCGCCAGGCGCGTGCGGATGCGCTGCAGTTGCGCCTGGTCGGCGACGCGCATGCCGCCGGGGCCGGGCAGCATGCGGACTTCCTCGCCGTCGAGGATCATCCGGCCCTCGTCGGGCTGTTCGAGGAAGTTGATGCAGCGCAGGAAGGTGCTTTTGCCCGAGCCGCTGGCGCCGATCATGCTCACCACGTCACCGGTCCTGGTTTCCAGGGATACGCCCTTGAGCACTTCGTTGTCGCCGTAGCGCTTGTGCAGCGAGTCGATCTTCAGTGTGGTCATGCGGGCCTCAGGAGTGCGACACGGGGGTGGCGTTGGGCTGGAGGTCAGCCATGGCTGGGACCGAGGAAGGCCAGCCAGCGCCGTTCGGCCAGGCGGAACAGCCCGACCAGGGTGAAGGAGGTCACCAGGTAGAGCATCGCGGCGATGCCGAAGGACTGGAAGGACAGGAAGGTCGCGGCGTTGGCGTCGCGGGCGATCTTCATCAGGTCCGGCACGGTGGCGGTGAAGGCCACGGTGGTGGAGTGCAGCATGAGGATCACTTCATTGCTGTAGTACGGCAGCGCGCGGCGCAGCGCCGAGGGCATGATCACGTAGCGGTACAGCCGCCAGCCGCTCAGGCCGTAGGCATGGGCGGCCTCGACTTCTCCGTGGGCGATGTTGCGGATGGCGCCGGCGAAGATTTCCGTGGTGTAGGCGCAGGTGTTCAGGGCGAAGGCCAGCAGGGTGCAGTTCAGGCCGTTGCGGAAGAAGGCGTCGAGCACCGGCTGCTCGCGCACCGCCGCCAGGCTGTAGATGCCCGTGTAGCAGACCAGCAGCTGGATATACAGCGGCGTGCCGCGGAACACGTAGGTGTAGAACTGCACCGGCCAGCGCACCAGCGGGTTGCGCGAAACGCGGGCGATGGACAGGGGAATGGCGAAGGTGAAACCGAAGGCGATGGACACCACCAGCAGCCAGAGCGTCATGGCCAGGCCGGTGATGTGGTAGCCATCGGTCCAGAGGAAGGCTTTGCCGTACTGCTGCAGCAATTCGATCATCGCAGGGCCTCGCGCACGCCGATGGCATAACGGCGCTCAAGGGCGTTGAGCACGAAATTGGACAGGGTGGTGAAGACCAGGTAGATCACCGCCGCCACCATCAGGAAGAAGAACAGCCGGTAGCTGCTCTTGCCGGCGTCCTGCGCGGCGCGGACCACGTCGGAGAGGCCGATGATGGAGACCAGCGCGGTGGACTTGATCAGCACCATCCAGTTGTTGCCCAGGCCCGGCAGGGCGAAGCGCATCAGTTGCGGGAAGAGCACGAAGCGGAAGCGCTGGGCCCGGCTCAGGCCGAAGGCGCTGGCCGCTTCCAGCTGGCCGCGCGGCACCGCGAGGATGGCGCCGCGGAAGGTTTCGGTGAAGTAGGCGCCGTAGATGAAGCCCAGGGTGATCACGCCGGCGCTGAAGGGATCGATCTCGATGTATTCCCATTCCATGTAGTCGGTGAGATCGGCCAGCCAGGTCTGCAGGCTGTAGAAGATCAGCAGCATCAGTACCAGGTCGGGGACGCCGCGAATGAGTGTGGTGTACAGGATCGCCGGGAAGCGCAGCAGTCTGGAGCCGGAGAGCTTGGCGCTGGCGCCGATCAGGCCGAGCAGGACCGACAGCAGCAGTGAGCAGATCGATAGCTTGACGGTCATCCAGGTGCCATCCAACAGGATCGCCCCGTAGCCCTTGAGGCTGATGCTTTCGAGGAATGCCTGGAGCATGCGCGCAGCGCTCCCGTGATGCGGCCGTTGCCGTAACGGACCCGCCCCGGCCGGTGGGGGCGAGCCCGTTCGGGGCGGATCAGTCGTTGTAGATGTCGAGGTCGCCGAAGTATTTCTTCTGCAGCTTGTCGTAGGTGCCGTCGTCGTGAATGGCCTTGATGCCCTTGTTCAGCATCGCGCGCAGCTCGTCGTTACCCTTGCGGATGCCGATGGCGATGTCCGCCGGCATCAGCGGGTCGTGCACCGGCTTGCTGATCTCGAAGCCCTTGCCCTGGTCGGTGGTGAGGAAGCCCTGCTCGGCCTGCAGGAGGTCCTGCAGCGAGGCGTCCAGGCGGCCGGACACCAGGTCGGAGTAGACCTGATCCTGGTTCTGGTAGCTCTTCACGTTGACGCCGGCCGGTTCCAGCCTGGTCTTGGCGAAGGTCTCCTGGATGGTGCCTTGTTCCACGCCCACGGTCTTGCCCTTGAGCGAGTCGGCGGTGGGTTCCAGGCCTGCCCCTTTTTTACTGATCATCGCCGAGGGGCCGGTGAAGAGTTTGTCGCTGAAGTCGATTTCCTTCTTGCGCGCTTCGGTGACGGTCATCGAGGAGATCACGCCGTCGAACTTGCGCGCTTTCAGGCCGGGGATCATGCCGTCGAAGTCGTTGGGCATCCACACGCACTTGACCTTCAGGTGCGCGCAGATGGCATTGCCCAGGTCGATGTCGAAGCCGACCAGGCTGCCGTCCGGGGCCTTGGACTCGAAGGGGGCGTAGGAAGGGTCGGTGGCGAAGCGGATTTCCTTCCACTCCTTGGCTTGCAGGGCGCCGGCGCTGGCCATCAGGACCAGGGCGGAGAGAGTCAACCAGGCTTTTTTCATCGAATGGAATCCTTAGAGGTTGGTCAAGCAGGTGGAAATGACGGAAACACCTGTGCAACAGCGCAAGGACAGCAATTTTCGAACCAGGCACGGGGCGGCGGACGCCAGCGATGGGAGAGGGATGACGGACGCGGTCCTGCAAAAGGTATAGCAGCGGCAACTCCGGCTTGCGCACCTGGCTGGTGCGAGGGAGTGAGGCGTCGGGTAACGGGATGGTGCGCGGCGGAAAAAAGAAAGGCACCCGAAGGTGCCTGAAAATGATCATGGAGTAAGTCGACTGTTCTGATTCCTGGGTGGGATACAAGTTCCCGACCCCGGAGAAATTTTTCAGCCGATTACTTGCCCGGTACCAGTGTCAGACGCTTCACACCGTAGACCTTGTCCAGGTTCTGCGACTGGAAGGGGAAGCTCATGTAGTTGCCCTTCAGCCAGGCATCGATGCCGTCGGCGTAGTGCGGGCTGGCCGGATTGCCGGACTGGCCGCTGCTGTTGAGGCCCATCATCGGCTCGCTCTGGCCGAAGTCGACGACGATGCGCATGGCCGGGATCAGCCAGGTGTCGAAGTCCTGGCCCCAGTGGTAGGCGGCGACGTTCAGCGTGGTGTGGTCGCCGCCGGCTGGGTAGGGGCCACGGTCCAGGTAGCCCTTGATCGCACCCAGGCTGGCGCGCTCGCTGGCGCTCAGGTTCGGCGCCATCTTGGTGCTGTCGCTGACCCACTCGTAGGTGTGCAGCTTGCCCCACTGCCAGGCGCGGCGGTCGCTGCCCATCTTCTGTTCGCAGAAGGTCGTGGCGGCGGCCAGGCTGCGGGCGAGGATCGCCGGCTTGTCTTCCTTCTGCGGGGTGCGGGTGTCATCCCAGAACGAACTGTCGTCGCGGCCCAGCAGGTGGTCGGCCTGGGCCGAATAGGACAGGTTGGCGTTCTCCACGAAGGCCTTCCAGGAGGGGCTGTCTTCCGGGCCGAGTTCGTCGAGGAAGATTTGCTTGCTGCTTTCCTGCAGGAAGGCTTCGTACAGGGCCGCATCCGAGGATGTCGCGGCCAGCTTGCCGTCGAACGCCATGATGCGGTCGAGCGCTTCGCGGGCGCGGGCTCGCTGGTCATCGGGCAGCGCGTCGATGGCCTTCTTCAGCGGCTGCGCCATGCCCGGTGCGTCCAGCATCGACTGCAGCTTGCCGGCGAAGGGCGTGGTCTGGTCGTACTGCATGGCGATCATGCTGCGGTAGTCGTGGCTCTTGCTGGCGCCGGCGAGCTGGGCGATGCGCTCGTAGCGCTCCGGGTAGTACCAGGAGCTGGACAGCTGGGCGCCGTAACCGGGCTGCACGCTGCGGTGGTTGGCGGTGCCCAGCCAGCCTTGCATCGGGTCCTGGTCGGACGGATGCAGGATCGGATCGGCGTAGCCGTCCCAGTCGTAGCGGCCGTCCCAGCCGGGGGAGGGCAGCAGGCCGCGACCTTCCTTGCGGTTGGGGAAGCGCCCGGTGACCTGCCAGCCAATGTGCTTCTCGTCGGCGAACAGGATGTTCAGCGCCATCGCGCGGACGTCGCGGGTGGCGTCGAATGCCTGCTCGACGCTCTTGGCGCGGGACAGGTCGAAGAAGGCATCGAGGGTGCGGTCGGACTCGCCCTGGATGCTCTGGTAGGCGATGCCATAGCCGCTGGACAGCGGCAGCGGTTGCAGGTCGTGCTTGCGCTCGCCCAGGGCGCTGTTGAGCAGCGGGCCGTGGCGGGTCTCGTAGATGGTCTCGCGGACCGGGCTCTGGCCCTTGATGAAGAAGGTCTCGTTGCGCTCGATGGCCGGCTTCCACTGGCCGTCGGCGAGGTAGTAGAGCTTGCTGCCCTGACGCTTCACCTGTTCCAGGAAGAGGTCCTGGTTGTCGCCCATGACCATGGTCATGCCCCAGGCCAGCTTGCCGTTGAAGCCAGCCACCACGCCCGGTACGCCGGCGATGGAAACACCGGCGGCGCTGAATTTTGGCGAGCGGATCTGCACGTAGTTCCACACCGAGGGCATGGACAACGGCAGGTGGGTGTCGTTGGCCAGGAGGCTCTTGCCGCTGCGGCTGCGCTGCGGGGCGATGGCCCAGTTGTTGGAGGCGGCAACGCCCATCATCTGTAGTGCGGCGACCTGGCCGGCGGCGCGGTCCAGGGCGTCGAGGCCGGCGATTTTCCCTTCCAGGCGCAGGCCCTTGAGCTTCTCGGCCTCTTCGAAGGGCAGCGGCTCGTCGGGATAGATCGGCGTCAGCCAGGGCAGTTTGTCGGCACCGACCTTCTGCGCCAGTACCAGGGAGGCGATTTCTTCCTGCAGGTTCACCGCCAGGCCGAAGTTCAGCAGGCTGAAGACCAGCGCGGAGTCTTCCGGCTTCCAGTACTCAGGACGGTAGCCGGACTCGGCCAGGTCCATCGGCAGCTTGTCGCGGTAGCGGAACAGGTAGGCGTTGACGCCGCGCGCGTAGGTCTCGAAGAAGCGCTTGATGCGCGGCGAGGAGCCGGCATAAAGGGCATCGGCGGCTTTCTTCAGGTTCACCGTGCGCATGAAACGGTCGGTTTCCAGCGCGCCGGGGCCGACCATTTCCGACAGGCGCCCCTGGGCCATCAGACGCAGGCCGACCATCTGGCTGATGCGGTCGCTGGCGTGCACATAGCCCAGGGTGAACAGCGCGTCGTGGAAGTTGCTGCTCTCGATCAGCGGCATCCCTAAGCTGTTGCGGCGGATCGATACGTTGTCCGCCAGGCCCTTGATCGGCTGCACGCCGCTGGTCGGCGTCACGCTGTCGGCGTAGTGGTCGTTCAGCCAGCTCTGGCAGCCGGCGAGGCTGACGGCGGCGCCGAGGGTGGCGGCAAGGCCGAAGCTGGGAAGCCGGCGGAAGGCTCGCGGGGCCATGAAGGGCGTGCTCCTGCACAAAAGGGTCGCGGGAAAGGCGCTACGTTAGTGAGCTGGCGATGGGCGCGCAAGCCACGCACGGCGGGATTTGCGGCGGCCGACATTTAGTTGAGGCGGACAGAGGAAAAGTTGGAGCGGACAGCAGAAGGCCCGCGCTGGGCGGGCCTTCTACGGGAGCGTCAAAGCGCGCTTCAGGCGCCGTGGCACTTCTTGAACTTGTTGCCGCTGCCGCAGGGGCATGGATCGTTGCGGCCCACGTCCTTGAGCGGGTTGCGCACCGGCTCGTGGCTGTGGTTGCAGTGCGGGCCGTGCACGTGACCGTGATCATGGTGGTGGCCATGATCGTGGTCGTGGTTGCAGTTCGGACCGTGTACGTGGGGTTCCTGGCTCATGGTGAAGCTCACTCGGGGATGAAATCGCCGGGAATTATCTCGCCATTACGGGCAATGTGCACGCTCTGTCCGAACAGCAGGCCAGTCTTCACCTCGCCGTCGAGGCGGTAGCGGATCGGCTTGTCGGGATCTTCCAGCAGCTTGACGATGTACTTCATGTGCCGCCAGAGGTTGGTGGTCACCGGGACTTCGAAGGTCTCGTGGCCGTTGGCCGGCACTGTGAACCAGTTATTCGACTCGCCTTCGGCCAGGTCGATATCGTTCAGCTTGACCTTGTAGGCCAGGCCGCGAACCGGAAGGCTGAAATCATTCGGGTTGTCGATGCGGAAATGCAGGATGAATTCCTGCTCCAGCAGGCGGGCTTTCACCACGTCGACCTTCTGCAGCTTCACGTCGGGCTGCTGGAAGTCGCCAGCCATCCAGCCGCAGCCGGAAACGAGGCTGACCAGCCAGAACAGGCTGAGAATTCTTATCATTTGCGCCTGATAATTCATGTCTATCCCCCAGGATGCCCCAGTGTACCAAGCACCTGCTCGGCTGCAAGTTGTTGTTAGGTTAAAAAAAGCTGCACCATACTGGCCAAATGTAACCGGCGGGTTAACACAGGAGAGTGAAGATGAGCCGCTATGAGATCGCCTTTTCCGGGCGGACCGTACCGGGTGCCCAGCTCGACGGCGTGAAGGCCAACCTGGCCCGGCTGTTCCAGGCCGATGCGCAGCGCATCGAGCTGCTGTTCTCCGGCCGGCGCATGGTGATCAAGAACAACCTGGATGCGGAGGCGGCGGAGAAGTACCGCAGCGTGATCGAGCGCGCCGGCGCCATCGTCGAGGTGGTGGACATGGACGCGCCGATCGAGGAGATCGAGCTGGCGCCGCCGCCGGCTGCCGACCCTCAGCAGCCTGCAGCGCCGGGGCGCCTGCAGGTTGCGCCGCGTGACGGGTACATGGCGGCGTTCGCCGATGTCGAGGCGCTGGACTTCGGTCTCGCGCCGGTGGGCGCCGACCTGCAGGACGACAAGCCCGAAGTCCCGGCGCCGAGCGTGGACCTCAGCCAGTTCAGCCTGGCGCCGGTCGGCAGCGACATGGGCCAGGCCAAGGCGGAGCCGGCAGGTCCCGCACCGGACACCAGCCATCTCAAGCTGGCGGACTGATCAGTCGCCCTGCTGCGGATCGTCCTTGTAGACGAACTTGGGCATTTCCCAGCGGAAGCGGATCGCCAGCATGCGGAACAGGAAGCCGGCGAACAGGGTGATCAGCATGGCCTGCTCCTTGGGCAGGTCGATCTGCAGGCAGATCAGGTAGCACCAGGCACTGGCGAAGGAGACGCTGGCGTACAGCTCGCGGCGGAAGATCAGCGGCACGTCGTTGCAGAAGATGTCCCGCAGGATGCCGCCGAAGACCCCGGTGATCACGCCGCTGACCGCGGCGATCAGCAGGCTGTGGCCCATCTCCAGGCTGACCTGGCAGCCGATCAGGGTGAAGGCCACCAGGCCCACGGCGTCCAGCGCGAGGAACAGTGAGCGCAGGTGGCGCATCAGCGGGGCGATGAATACGGTGACCAGCGCTGCGGCTGCGGTGAGTGCCAGGTACTCCGGATGACGCACCCAGGTCAGCGGGTAGTGGCCCAGCAGCATGTCGCGCACCGAGCCGCCGCCCAGGGCGGTGACGCAGGCCACCAGCACCACGCCGAACAGGTCCATGCTGCGGCGGCCGGCGGAAAGCGCGCCGGTCATGGCTTCGGCGGTGATAGCGATGATGTAGAGAACGGTCAGCAGCATGGCAAGGTCCGGCAGGGGAAACCGGTGCGGCGAACGGCCGCCGCCCCGAAAAAGGCGCGGATTCTAGCCGAGACGCCTGCCGGCCCCAAGTAGGGAGCCTTCACACCTTAGTCGGGGCCGGGCATCGGGCGCACATCCGCGAACGGCCGCACGCCCTGCGCTTCATCATTCGATCCAGGGGCCACAGCATTTCTTCAGCTTGCCGCCGGCGCCACAGGGGCAGGGATCGTTGCGCCCCAGCTTCATTGGCACGGTTGGATCGAGGAAGTACCAGCGGCCCTCGCGCTGGACGAAGCCCGAGCACTCGCGGTGGCTATGCTCGCCGTTGCTGTCGTGCCAGCGGGCGACGAAGGTGACCCGCGCGTGCTCGGGCTGACCGCCGAGCACCTCATGGCTCTCCACCTCCAGGCCGAGCCAGGTGCTGCCCAGGCTCCAGGCGCGAATGGCGTCCAGGTCCAGGCCCTGCTGCTGGGCCGGCAGGGTGGTGTCGCGCAGGTAATCCACCAGGCCCAGCGCATAGGCGCTGTAGCGCGAGCGCATCAGGGCTTCGGCGGTGGGGGCGGCAACGCCGGCATGGAAGCGTCCGCAGCACTCGGTCAGCGGACGGCCGCTACCGCAGGGGCAGGTCGGTTCGATCATGGTCACCACCAGTACTTGCCGAAGTTTTCCGGGTTGGCCCAGAACTGGGACACAGGTGGCTGCAGGCCAAGCGTAGCGGGCTTCATGGCGGTCCTCAAAGTGTTCTGGCGACACGAAGGTTACACCATTGGTGCCGGTTCGCGAGGAGCTCAAGGGACCCGGAGGGCCGTCCGGGGTAATTCATCCCGTGTGAGCTTTCGAGATCGCTTCGCGATGGGAGCGCTGTAGCCAGAAGTGTCGATGGAACCAGTCCGCAAGGCATGGCCGGCAGAATATGGTCAGAAGCAGTTGTATTGGTAAGGGGGCGGTTTTGTAAAGCTATTTACAATTCCGAAGAAGCAGATCAAAGAGGATGTCCGCGATCAATTTTACTGCTAAGGATAATGGAAGTGGTGGTCTTTGCAACGCCTTCTAGACTTCCAATTTGATCTAAAATTTGATCAAGGCGCTCAGGCGAGTTTGAACGTAACCAGGCAACATAGTCGAACTCGCCGCTAACAGCACACAGTTGTTCTACCTCTGACATTGCACTTAGTCGCTTTACGACATCCTTTCCTGATCGCGAGTGGACGGTGATCCCGACGTAAGCTTGTAAACCACCATCCAGCAACTGCTGCCCTAGGCGAACTCCATATCCAGTGATGATTTTGGCACTTTCAAGTTTGGATAGTCGCGAGTTAACAGTTGTGCGGGCGATGCCTAGATTTCGGGCAAGGACAGCCACGGTTTCACGGGCATTTATCTTCAGGGCTGCAATGAGCTGAAGATCAATCTCATCAAGGGTGGCCGGACGCAATTCGGACATGGGCAGTCAATCTCATGTTTGAAGAATACACGGGTATGTATTGTTTTTGCCGGTTACGTTTGATTGTTGAGTCTATATAGAAATATTGGTGTGCTGCGCAGTGGATGTTGAATTGCTGTCTGGGCGCTGCTGCGATCAGGTGACACAGCGCCCAGGTTTTCGTCAGTATTGGCGCTTGGCAATCTAGCGATGGCTTAGCTGTAGATGTGCTTGTAAGGGTAGGGGTTCGTCTATCCGATTTCCCTCTATATCCATTTCATTATAACTTACCAGTCGAGTGCCGTGCTTGATTCGATAACCAATCCAGACTGCAAGGAATAGCGGGAGGCTAACATAGGTTGCTACGAGACCACTCCAGTCGATATGCTCGCCGATGAATGCGCTATAATTTTGGCCAAGAACAATTATCATGCAGAGGCTAAAGGCAAACAGCGGGCCAAATGGGAAGAGAGTGGCTCGGTAAGGCAGTTCTTCTAAGCGTCCTCCTTGAGCAAGGAAGCCTTTTCGAAAGCGATAATGAGAGACGGCAATCCCCAACCATGCAATGAATCCGCACATGCCCGAAGTGTTGAGTAGTGCGTTATATATGAATTTGTCGCCAAATACGGAAGTCAGGAAGCACAGTGCGCCGATCAATGTGGTTGCATAAAGTGCATTGCGCGGCACCCCGTTGCGCGAGATTTTAGAGAAAATCTTAGGCGCTTTACCCTGCTCGGCAAGACTATGGAGCATGCGGGTGGATGCATACATCCCTGAGTTACCTGCCGAGAGAATGGCGGTTAGGATGACGGCGTTCATCAGCGCAGCCGCTGATGCAAAACCGGCACGTTCGAAAAGCAATGTGAATGGGGAGACGCTAATATCTGTTGTTTCGTTGCGTAATAGACTTGGGTCAGTGTATGGAATCATTGCTCCAATCACAAAGATTGCAAGAATATAGAATAACGTGATGCGCCAGAATACTTGGCGGACAGCAATAGGTACGTTTTTACTGGGATTTTTGGATTCTGCTGCCGCAACGCCTACGATTTCCGTGCCTTGAAACGAGAAGCCGGCAATCATTACAACTCCAACCAAGGCTTGGAATCCGCCTGCGAACGGTGCGTCGCCAGTTGTGAAGTTTTTAAATCCGGGTGATTCTATTCCGTGCATCAATCCAAAAATAGTGGCTAATCCTATGATGATGAATACGATTACCACTAAGACTTTAATCAATGCGAACCAGAACTCGCTTTCACCAAAGCAACGTACTGAGACGAAATTTAGCAAGAATATTATTGCCAGGAAAGCGCCGCTCCAATAAATTCCTGGAGTGTCGGGGAACCAGAACTCCATAACTAGCTGGGCGGCTACAAGTTCGGCGGCGATAGTCACGGCCCAGTTAAACCAATAGTTCCAGCCTAGTGCAAATCCGAAGCCGCTCTCAACAAATTTGCTTCCGTAAGTGCTAAATGAGCCGGCGACAGGCATGTACGCGGCCATTTCGCCAAGACTGGTCATCAGGAAGTAAACCATTACCCCGATCAGTGCGTATGCTAGGAGTGTTCCCCCGGGACCCGAACTGGCAATGGAAGCGCCTGTTGCTACAAATAGCCCAGTGCCAATTGAGCCACCTATGGCGATCATGTTTAGGTGGCGTGTTGATAGTGTTCGTTTCAGGGTGTTTTCTGGTGTGCTCATTTTCCCGTCTCCTGCTTCAGGTAGTCAGGATCGGGTTTTGGTTTAATACTTAACTTTGGTGTGGTCATTATTAAACTTCATTTTTGGATTTATTATAATTCCGCCTGTGCCGGGAAGGCGGCGGGTGCATGTAAGGCAATGAGCTATTTAGGCTACCGCTGGCATGCAGTACACCATCAAATTAGGCTCACCTAATGAATTCTAAAATTGGTAGGGTTCATAAAGAAGACGCAATATGCAGCGTTTTGACGCGATTTTCGTCATTTTGATGATGGCGTTGATCATAATGACAAGGTTTCCCTGGTCGCGTAGCCATATCCAGGCTCCACGATAAGGCCCATCACGAGGTGCCATGAGCAGTCAGCGTTACTCCGAAGATGACCTTGGAGAACGGCATTGCGGTCGGCCTATTGGTGGAGCGGAGGGAGAGCGTGAAGCTGCGCGAGGTGCAGCCCGAGGGCGGGCCGTGAGGTAGTAGATTCCTGAGCGGCGGTAGTGCCAAACCGACAGTCTTTGCCGGGGCTGGTGACAGTGTTGGTTACAGGCTGGTGACCCTTGGCCCTGCCCGGGCATGGCGTTGAGGTCGGTCATTGTGAGGTAAGCCCTTGATGTTCATGGGTTTACCACCAGTACTTGCCGAAGTTTTCCGGGTTGGCCCAGAACTTGGCATTGAGCCAGTCCGGGACCTGCTTGTATTCGTGCAGATCGTAGGTGAACAGGGTGAGCACCTGCGAGTCGCGCTGGAAGCGTTCGCTGGCCTGCATGGCCAGCGCATAGAAGTCGGTGTCCTGTGCCTGCGCGGCGTCGAGGTCGACCAGCACGGCGACCTTGCTGCTGTTGAGGTTGCGGATGCCCCCCACCAACTGCTGCGCCTCGCGCCGTGGCAGATGCTCCAGGCAGTCGGCGAGCAGTGCCAGGTCATAACGCTGCGCGGCGATGTCCGCCGGCAGCGTGCCGGCGGGGGCGTGAAACAGTTCGCAATCCGGATGCGCCGCGCAGAAGGCGTCCACCGCCGGGATCTGGCTGGCGCCCACCAGCAGAAGACGCTGCGGTGCGTAGCGGTCGAGCAGGGCGGCAAGGGCTTGTTGCGGCGTGCGTGATGAGATCATGGGGTTTCGTCGAAGGCGATGATGAATGGACGAAGACTAGCGTGTGACACCCCCGTGGCCTAGTGCTGGCGCATTCTGCGAGTGCCGTCTTTACTCCGTAAGTGTCGGTCAAGACCCGATCATTAGAGGAGAGTTGAATTTATGAGTATCACAAGGACCGCCTTACCCCTGCTGCTGGTCAGCACGTTGCTTACCGGTTGCGCAGGATTGCAGAAGTCCGATTGGCCTACGTGCGCCGTGGTTGGCGGTGTCGGCGGTGCTGGCCTGGGTTCCATTGAAAGCAGCACCTGGGCTGGCTGGGGCGCCCTGATCGGTGGTGTGCTGGGGGCTTCCTATTGCTGGGTGCATGGTGCAGAGGAACAAGTGGCGGAGGTTCCGCCGCCCGCTCCGGCTCCTGAGCCCGCTCCGGCTCCGTTGCCCAAGGAAGAGACCATTGTCGTGCGCGATCTGCACTTCGCCTTCGACTCGTCGAAAGTCGATGCGCAGGACAAGGACAAGCTCAACGAAATCGCTTCCCGCCTGAAGGGCGAAGCGGCCACCACCGAGCTGAACATCGCAGGTCACACCGACAGCGTCGGCAGCGATGCGTACAACCAGAAACTGTCTGAGCGCCGCGCCCACGCGGTAGCCAACTATCTGGTGGATGCAGGCGTTCCGGCCAGCAGCATCAAGTCGGTCGAAGGCTATGGCGAGAGCCAGCCGGTCGCTGACAACAAGACCAAGGAAGGCCGTGCCGAGAACCGCCGTGTAGAGATCAAGATCACCCGTCAATGATCCAGGCGTGATGAAGTACTCAAAGGGGGCCATTTGGCCCCCTTTGTCATAGTGGCCTGCCACTGGCATCGACCCCGGCAGCGGAGTATGTTCCCCGGCAAGGAAAAAATGGGGGCATTTCATGAAAGCGTTGTTGGGCCTGGGCAAGCTGATTGCCCTGTTGTTCTGGCTGGCGGTGCTGGCCAATCTGATCCAGCCCTTTGCACATCCCTTCAGCTCGCTGCTCAATGTGGCCGGCGCGCTGATTCTGCTGATCCACATCATCGAGGTCATGGCGCTACGCAATCGCCTGCGCGGCCGTCCGCATCCGGGGATGGATCGTCTGCAGATACTGCTGTTCGGCGTATTCCACTTCGCTACTTTGCCGCAGCCGGCATCCGCGAAAGTAGAAGGAGATACTCATGCGTAAGTCGTTGCTGGGCCTGGCGCTGTTCGCGCCGCTGGTGTGCTCGGCTGCCGGAAACGTCTCGGTCCAGGCCAACACTGTGCTGCGTCTGCCGGTGAAGGGCGACAGCCTGAGCCTGGATCGCATCAGCGTCGGCGCGGAGGGCGCGCTGCTGATCCCATCGCAGGTGAAGGTGCTGAAGATCGGCGAGCTGGACCTGGCGAAGAATGCGCGCCTGGGTGTGTTCCCCGGCGGCGATACGCTGCAGATCGAGGTACAGCACGGCAACCTGGCCGATGGCAGTGTGATCGCCGCACAGGGTAGCTCGGGCAGCTTCGAGAAGCCGGCCAGCGGTGGCCGTAACCTGGTACTGCGTCTGCAGGATGTGCAGGTGGAAAACCTGCTGATCGACGTCCGTGGAGGTGTCGGCGCGCCGGGTTATGACGGCCTGGACGGCGGCAGTGCACAGACCTCCGGTTGCCTGTGGGGCAGCGGCCGGCCTGCCGGTGACGGCCAGAATGGCGCCAATGGCCGTTCCGGTGCGGCCGGCGGCGTGGTGCGCCTGGAAGTGCCGGAGCAGTTCGACGTCACGCGGGTAAAAGTGCGTCTGGAAGGTGGCGCGGGCGGGGCGGGTGGCAAACCTGGCAAGGCAGGTCCGCGCAGTAGCGAGAAGGGTTGCTGGTTCTATTCGGTTTCCGGCGAGGGACCAGGCTCGGATGGCAAGGCTGGGGCAGAGGGGCAGGCGGGGCGCGAAGGTCACCTGGAAGTACAGCGTTTCTGATCCGTCGTTCTTGAGTAAAGGCCCGCCCGGCAACCGGGCGGGCCTTTTTATTTACCAGTGCGGGCGCGCGGCGACGAACGCCACCAGCGCCATGCCGATCAGCAGGTTGAGGCCCACGGTCTTGCGGATCTTGCCCAGAGCGGCACCGCCGGCCGGCCAGTCCTGGGCTTCCACCGCGCGGCGCAGCTCCGGCAACTGCAAGGCCTGGATGCGCAGGAACAGTGCGAGCATCGCGACATACAGTCCCATCATCACCTGCACATAGCGCGGCGCGCCGGCCATACCGTTGAAGCTCAGGTGCAGCATGCCCACGCCTGTCACTGGCAGCAGGATCACCGCGGCCCACACCCAGCGGAAGAAGCGCGGGAACACCTCCAGCCACAGCTTCAGCCTTGCCGACGGCTCCAGCGCGGCGACGGCGGCCGGGCGCAGCACCATCCAGGCGAAGAACATGCCGCCGACCCAGACCAGGGCGGCCAGGACGTGCAGGGCATAGACGGGGGCAAAGGGTGTCATTCGGACGATCTCCGCTGGCGGTTGTGGTCAGTCGCGCTATCATAGCCGCCGATTCGAACCACTGAAAATTTATCCAGCATCCGGATGTGTCCACAAGGGCGCCGCCGGGGCCCGGGAAGTCCATGCTCAGCACTGAACTCAAGGCCACGATCCAGGGCGCCTACTCGCGCTTCCTCGAGGCCAAGGAACTCAAGCCGCGTTACGGCCAGCGCCTGATGATCGCCGAAGTGGCCAAGGTCCTCGGCACCATCTCCAGCGACGAGGAAGGCCATCGCCTGGGCGACGCCGCCGTGGTCGCCGTGG
The DNA here is from genome assembly GCF_047902425.1 of Pseudomonas macauensis. Taxonomy (NCBI): domain Bacteria; kingdom Pseudomonadati; phylum Pseudomonadota; class Gammaproteobacteria; order Pseudomonadales; family Pseudomonadaceae; genus Pseudomonas; species Pseudomonas macauensis. The sequence goes on from NZ_CP138377.1 coordinate 1,488,802, forward strand.
AAGCCGGCACTGGCACCGGCAAGACCGTCGCCTACAGCCTGGCCGCCATCGCCTGCGCCAAGGCCGCCGGCAAGCGCCTGGTCGTCGCCACCGCCACCGTCGCCCTGCAGGAGCAGATCGTCCACAAGGACCTGCCCGACCTGCTGCGCAACTCTGGCCTGTCGTTCAGCTTTGCCCTGGCCAAGGGGCGCGGGCGCTACATGTGCCTGTCCAAGCTCGACCATCTGCTGCAGGAAGGCCAGGCGCAGAGCGCCACCGCCCAGCTGTTCGAGGAGGAAGGCTTCCGCATCGACGTGGACGAGACGTCGAGCAAGCTGTTCAACCAGATGATCGAGCGCCTGGCCGGCAACCGCTGGGACGGTGACCGCGACTCCTGGCCCGAGGCCATCGAGGACGCGCACTGGTCGCAGGTCACTACCGACCACAGCCAGTGCACCAACCGTCATTGCCCGAACTTCCAGCAGTGCGCCTTCTACAAGGCGCGCGAAGGCATGACCAAGGTCGACGTGATCGTCACCAACCATGACCTGGTGCTGGCGGACCTGGCCCTGGGCGGTGGGGCGATCCTGCCGGACCCGCGCGACACCATTTATGTGTTCGACGAAGGCCATCACCTGCCGGACAAGGCCATCGGCCACTTCGCCCACTTCACCCGCCTGCGCGCCACCGCCGACTGGCTGGCCCAGGTGGACAAGAACCTCACCAAGCTGCTGGCGCAGAACCCGCTGCCGGGCGACCTCGGCCGCCTGATCGAGCAGGTGCCGGAGCTGGCCCGCGAACTGCGTACGCACCAGCAGTTCATGTTCACCGCCTGCGAGGAGATCGGCGATTTCCGCGCCGGCGAGGACATGGAAGGCCGCGAGCGGCCGCGCCATCGCTTCGAGGGTGGGGTGATCCCCGAGCACATCCGCGAGATGGGCATCGAACTGAAGAAGGGCTTCTCCAAGCTCACCGACCTTTTCACCCGCCTCACCGAATTGCTCAAGGAGGCAATGGACGGGGAGGGCAGCATTGGCATCGCCAGCTACCAGGCCGAAGAGTGGTACCCGCTGTTCGGCAGCCTGCTGTCCCGCGCCCAGGGCAACTGGGAGCTGTGGACCGCCTTCACCTGCGAGGACCCGGAAGACAGCCCGCCCATGGCGCGCTGGCTGACCCTGGCCGAGAGCGGCACGTTCTATGACATCGAGGCCAACGCCAGCCCGATCCTTGCCGCTGAGACCTTGCGCCGCAACCTGTGGAACGTCGCCTACGGCGTGCTGGTGACTTCGGCGACCCTGACCGCGCTGGGCACCTTCGACCGCTACCGCATGCGCGCCGGCCTGCCGCGCTCGGCGGTCACCGCGGTAGTGCCGAGCCCGTTCCACCACGCTGATGCCGGCGTGCTGCGGGTACCCGACCTCAAGGCCGACCCGCGCGACGCTGCCGCCCATACCGCCGCGATCATCCGCGAGTTGCCGGCGATGGTCGAAGGCTCGCGCGGGTCGCTGATCCTTTTCGCCTCGCGCAAGCAGATGCAGGAAGTCTTCGACGGTCTCGAGCGTGACTGGCGCAAGCGCGTGCTGATCCAGGGCAACCTGTCCAAGCAGGAGACCCTGAACAAACACCGATCCCGCGTCGACGACGGCGAGCCGAGCGTACTGTTCGGCTTGGCCAGCTTCGCCGAGGGCGTGGATTTGCCGGGCGCCTACTGTGAGCACGTGGTGATCGCCAAGATTCCCTTCGCCGTGCCGGACGACCCGGTGGAAGCGGCGTTGTCGGAATGGATCGAGGCGCGTGGCGGTAATCCCTTCATGGAAATCGCCGTGCCCGACGCTTCGCTGCGCCTGGTCCAGGCCTGCGGCCGCCTGCTGCGTACCGAGCAGGATCGCGGCACCATCACGCTGCTCGACCGCCGCGTGGTGACGCAACGCTACGGCAAGGCCATCCTTAATGCGCTGCCCCCGTTCCGCCGCGAAATCGCCTGAGTCGTGTGCGGGAGCGTAATCCCGCACTTGCTGTCAAACGAGCGCCCGCCGTCCGGCGGGCGAGTTTCAAGGACAAGTAAAGATGACCTCGATGCGTTGGCACCTGCCACTGCTGCTCAGTCTGGCGATTGCCAGTGCCCCGGCCTGGGCGGCCGGCGGCAATGAAACCCTGTTCAACTTCGTAAAACCCATGGCCGTGGTCACGGTCACCACGCAGAGCGCCGACCTGCCCAGCGCCACGGCTGAAGCCACGCCCGAGGGCGAGATCCTGCGCCGGGTGAATTTCAACCCGGCGCCACAGCCGACCCTGAGCTTGGCGCCGTCCAGCGGCAGCTGGGACTGGTCCCAGGCCGACAGCGTGAGCCTGCGCATCCAGAACGCGATGGACTGGGCCATCACCCTGGAAGTGGCGATCGAAGGTGTCGCCGGCGCACCGGGTCTGCACGCCAGCATCGCGCTGCCGCCCGGCCCCGCGCAGACCCTGCTGATCCCGCTGCGGGCCACCGCGCCGGAAGACTTCGGCATGCGCGCCGGTGTGCCCATGCCCGTCACCCAGGACGGCCAGCGCCTGCTGCTGGCCAGCAAGGTGACCGGTGAACTGAACCGCAGCCAGGTCGGCGCCGTAAAGCTGTACCTGAATTCGCCCAAGGCGGCACAGGACATCCTGCTGGGCCGCTTCGGCACCAACGCCGACGGTGACCAGTGGCGCAAGGCCTATACCGGCATCGTCGATGGCTTCGGCCAGGCCAGCCGTGGCGACTGGCCGGAGAAGGTGAAAAGCGTCGAACAGCTCGCCAGCGCCTGGAAGGCCGAAGGCGAGCAACTGAAGAAGCAGCAGCCGGCGGCGGGACGCGATGCCTTTGGCGGCCTGCTGGACGGCCCGGCCTTCGAAGGCACCGGGTTCTTCCGCACCGAGAAGCGCAACGGCCGCTGGTGGCTGGTCACGCCCGAGGGGCATTCCTTCTGGTCCCTGGGCGTCAACGCGGTGAATGCCGACAGCAGCCAGACCTATGTCGAAGGCCGCGAATACATGTTCGCCAGCCTGCCCAAGGAGGGCGACCCGCTGGCCGCCTTCTACGGCCAGAGCGACGACCGCAGCGGTGTCGGCGCCCAGCAGGGGCGCGCCTTCGGCAATGGCCGCTGGTATGACTTCTATGCCGCCAACCGCTTCCGCGCCGATGGCGGACTGACCGGCGATGCCGCAGCCGCCGCCTGGCGCGAACGCACCCTGCAGCGCCTCGGCGCCTGGGGCTTCAACTCCCTGGGCGACTGGAGCGATCCGGCCTTCGCGGAAGAGCCACGCCTGCCGTACAGCGTGCCGCTGTCGATCAGCGGAGACTACGCCACCGTCAGCACCGGCTACGACTGGTGGGGCGCCATGCCCGACCCCTTCGACCCGCGTTTCGCCATGGCCGCCGAGCGCGCCATCGCCATCGCCGCCCGCGACCATCGCGAGGACGCCTGGCTGCTCGGCTACTACGCCGACAACGAACTGGCCTGGGCCGGACGCGGCGACGATGAGCAGTCGCACTACGCGCTGGCCTTCGGCGCGCTGAAGCTGTCCACCGACAGCCCGGCCAAGCGCGCCTTCATCAAGCAGCTGAAGGACAAGTACAAGGATCACGAGGCGCTTGCCGAAGCCTGGGGCGTTCCCATCGCCGCCTGGGAGGACCTCGACGCGCCCGGCTACCAGGCGCCGCAGCCGAGCGCCGCGCACCTGGCCATCGCCCAGGACTACAGCGCCTTCCTGCGCCTGTATGCCGACCAGTACTTCAAGACCCTCAAGGACGCGCTGAAGTGGCACGCGCCGAACCACCTGCTGCTCGGCCCGCGCTTCGCCGTCAGCACACCGGAGGCGCTGGCGTCCTGCGCGCAGTACTGCGACTTGCTCAGCTTCAACCTCTATGTGCCGCTGCCGCACCAGGGGTACGACGCCGCCTACCTGAACAGCCTGGACAAGCCGGTGCTGATCACCGAGTTCCACTTCGGCTCCCGTGATCGCGGGCCGTTCTGGGGCGGGGTGGCTGAGGTGTACAACGAGCAGCAACGCGGCGAAGCCTACCAGCGCTTCCTCGCCGAGGCGGTGAAGGCCCCGAACGTGGTCGGCGCGCACTGGTTCCAGTACCTCGACCAGCCGGTGACCGGCCGCCTGCTCGACGGCGAGAATGGCCACATCGGCCTGGTCGGCATCACCGATCTGCCCTTCACCGGCTTCGTCGACGCCGTGCGCAAGGCCAACCAGCAGGCGCTCAAGGCCATCGACGAGCAGGCCCGCGCGGCGGCGAAGGCCGCGCCGGAACCCAAGCCCACACCGGTGAACGACAGCGGCGCCGACGAGGAGCAGGCCGACAGCCAATGACTCGGCATTCGTAAGGCCAATACCCGCCTTTAGCGGGGTTCACAGGGGCGGAGGGCACTGGAAGAATGGTGCCTCCGCCCCTTCGTTTTCGTCCCGCCCACTGGAGATTCCGATGACCCTGCACGGCCATTGCGACCACCGCTTCACCCCTGTTGCCGATGCCTTCAGCGCCCTGTTCGAAGACCCTCAGGAGCGCGGTGCGGCGCTGTGCATCCAGGTTGGCGGCGAGACGCTGGTCGATCTGTGGGCCGGCAGCGCGGGCAAGGAGCCTGGCCAGGACTGGCAGGCCGATACCCTGCTCAACCTGTTCTCCTGCACCAAGACCTTTGCGGCCGTTGCCGCCTTGCAACTGGTGGGGGAGGGCAAGCTGGAACTCGACGCCCCGGTGGCGCGCTACTGGCCGGAGTTTGCCCAGGCTGGCAAGCAGGCCATCACCGTGCGCCAACTGCTCTGCCACCGTGCCGGCCTGCCGGCGATCCGCGAGCAACTGGCGCCGGAAGCGCTCTACGACTGGTCGACCATGACCGCCGCGCTGGCGGCCGAAACACCCTGGTGGACGCCGGGCGCCGAGCACGGCTACGCCCCGATCACCTACGGCTGGCTGGTGGGGGAGGTGATCCGCCGCGTCGATGGTCGCGAGCCGGGAACCGCCATCGTCGCGCGCACGGCCGAACCGCTCGGTCTCGATTTCCATATCGGCCTGGATGACGCCGAATTCCACCGAGTGGCGCACATCGCCCGTGGCAAGGGCAACCTGGGCGATGCCGCCGCCCAGCGCCTGCTCAAGACCATGATGACCGAGCCGACGGCGCTCTCCACTCGCGCCTTCACCAATCCGCCGTCGGTGCTGACCAGCACCAACAAGCCCGAGTGGCGACGCATGCAGCAGCCGGCGGCGAATGGCCATGGCAACGCGCGCTCGCTGGCCGGTTTCTACAGCGGACTGCTGCAGGGCAAGCTGCTGGACGAGACGCTGCTGGCTGAGCTCACCCGCGAACACGCGGAGGGTGAAGATCGAACCTTGTTGACTTGCACTCGCTTCGGCCTGGGCACCATGCTTGACCAGCCGGACGTGGCCAACGCCACCTACGGCCTGGGTGCACGCGCCTTCGGTCATCCGGGGGCCGGCGGCTCCATCGGATTCGCCGACCCCGAGCGCGAACTGGCCTTTGGCTTCGTCACCAACACCCTCGGCCCCTATGTGCTGATGGATCCGCGCGCACAGCGCCTGGCGCGCATCGTCGGCGAATGCCTGTAGCGACGGACGGGAGGAACCTTCCTCCCGTTGCGCCTTCGAAGGGTCGTCCGCAAACGTGACGGTCATCTCATTAGCGTGGACATGCACCGCTCGTCAGTTGGAGCTTAAAATCTCGTTCCAACTGAGTAAGTTATGATCAATTCCTAAGCTGATGGTTGAAGTCAGGGCGCCACTTTTTGCCTGTCGCGCCCAGGCCTCGCTTCGTGTCCCGACTGATGGTACCGCCCCATGAAAGTGCTGAAGATCTCCATGCTCGCCCTCTGCATCGGCCTCTCGGCTTGCAGTCAGTTCCAGTCCAAGGACAAGGACAGCACCGCCGCCGCGCCCACTGCAGGTAGCAGCCATTACTGGTGGCCCTTCGGCGCCGAGAGCGAGGCGACTGCCGTAGCTCCGGCGGTAGAGAAAAAGCCCGCCGAGGCGCCGAAGGTTGCCGCCGTTGGCAACAAGCAGCAGCCCGGCGGCCACTGGTGGTGGCCGTTCGGCGCTGAGGCTGGCCAGACCGCTGGCGACACCGGCGCGAAGGTGCAGGACCAGCAGGTCAGCAAGGAATGGCTGGACCAGCATGAGCAGGCTCTGCGTACCGCCGTGGCTGGCAGCAAGTTCACCGTCGAGCGGCGCGAGAATGCGCTGGTGCTGATCGCACCGGTGGACAGCTCGTTCAACCCCAAGCGTCCTGAGCTGCTGCTGCCGATCACCCTCGGCCCGCTGGGCAACGTGGCGAAGATGTTGCAGAACGACCCGGAAAGCGGCGTGCTGGTACTGGGCCACAGCGACAGCTCGGGCGACAAGGCGCTCAACGACAAGGTCAGCCTGCAGCGCGCCCAAGCGGTGTCGTCGATCTTCCGCCTGAGCGGCCTGGGCGCCGACCGCCTGCGCCTGAAGGGCGTCGGTTCCAGCCTGCCGCGTGCCGATAACGGCAGCGCCGAGGGGCGCGCGCAGAATCGTCGCGTCGAAGTGCTTCTGACCCAGCGCACCAGCCTGCTGGCGTTGGCGCAGAAGAACTGATCCCTACCGCGCGAAAGCGGCATTCCGGGCGGAATGTCGCTTGTCGTGGATCAAGCGCGAAGGCGCAACTCTGGATAAGCTTAGGGCCTTCGTTCTGAAGGAGACTTCCGATGGCTCAGACCCTGGCCGATATGCGCCGCGAATACACCCGTGACGGACTGAATGAATCCCAGGCTCCTGATGAGCCTTTCAGTCTCTTCCACCAGTGGTTCGAGGAGGCCGTGAAGACCGAGCAACTGCCGGTCGAACCCAATGCGATGATGCTCGCCACCGTGGATGCCCAGGGCCAGCCACATTGCCGGGTGCTCCTGCTCAAGGGCCTGGATGAGCGCGGCTTCACCTTCTTCAGCAACTATGAAAGCGCCAAGGGGCAGCAACTGGGTGAGAACCCGCGTGCGGCCATGACCTTCTTCTGGCCGGCCCTGGAGCGCCAGGTGCGCATCGAGGGACAGGTCGAGAAGGTGTCCAGCGAAGAGTCCGCTGCCTATTACCGGGTGCGCCCGCTGGGTAGTCGCCTTGGCGCCTGGGCTTCGCCGCAGAGCCGGGTGATCGATGGGCGCGGCGAGCTGGAGCAGTTGCTTGCGGAAACCGAAAGGCGCTTCGCCGATTCCGCGCCGACATGCCCGGAGTTCTGGGGTGGCTACCGTCTGCTGCCGAGCCGTATCGAGTTCTGGCAGGGGCGGCCGAGCCGCCTGCACGACCGCCTCAACTTCCGCGTCGAGAACGGTGCCTGGGTACGTGAGCGCCTCGCTCCCTGACTTGCCACGCTTGACCGTTACGACGATGCGTTTTTCGTAGGAGCGAGCTTGCTCGCGAAGCAGCTCGCTGTGGGGCTGTTCGCGAGCAAGCTCGCTCCTACAGGCCAGTCGTCTTTCGTGCGGTGTAGGATGCCTTCATCCTTCCGCACAACGGTCCCGCCCCCATGAAAGTCGTCATCGCTCCGGACTCCTTCAAGGAAAGTCTTTCCGCCCCCGAGGTCGCGCAGGCCATCGCCCGTGGCTGGCAGCGTGCACGTCCAGCCGACGAGGTGCTGCTGCGACCGATGGCGGATGGCGGGGAGGGCACGGTGGACGCCGTGCTTGCCGCCAAGCCGGGCGAGCGGCGCGAGTGCCGGGTCTGCGGTCCGCTCGGTCAGCCGGTAACGGCACACTGGGGATGGCTGGAGGATGGCACCGCGGTGATCGAAATGGCTGCTGCCAGTGGTTTGCACTGGGTGCCGCAGCGCAAGCGCGATGCAACCCGCACCACCAGTCGCGGCACCGGCGAACTGGTGCGCGAGGCGCTTGAGGCCGGTGCGCGGAAGATCATTCTCGGCCTGGGCGGCAGCGCCACCAATGATGCCGGGCTCGGTTTGTTGCAAGCGCTGGGCGCACGCTTCCTGGATGCCCAGGGCGCCGATCTCGGCGCCGGCGGCGCGGCGCTGGGCACGCTGATGGCGATCGACCTGTCCGGCCTCGATCCGCGATTGCAACAGGTGGAGGTCGAAGTCGCCGCCGACGTGAACAATCCCCTTTGCGGGCCTCATGGCGCATCAGCGGTATTCGGTCCGCAGAAGGGCGCAAGTCCGGCGCAGGTGGAGCAGTTGGATGCGGCGCTGCGGCATTTCGCCGAGGTCGCCGCGCGAACCCTGGGCGAGGATCACAGCCTGTTCCCCGGCGTCGGGGCAGCAGGGGGGCTGGGCTTTGCCAGCCGGGCCTTCCTCAAGGCACGGTTCCGTCCTGGCATCGAACTGGTTGCCGAGTTGTCCGGGCTGGAGCAGGCCCTGCAAGGCTCCGCACTGGTGATCACCGGGGAAGGACGCCTGGATGGCCAGAGCCTTCACGGCAAGACGCCGGTGGGTGTGGCACGCCTGGCGCGTCGCGCCGGGGTGCCGGTGATTGCGCTGGCCGGCAGCCTGGGCGAGGGATTGGGCGGGTTGCGCGAGGAGGGGATCGAGGCCGCCTTCAGCCTGGTATCGGGGCCGATGAGTCTCGCACAGGCCTGTGCGCAGGCCGCAGTTGAGCTGGAGAGTCGCGCCGAGGCATTGGCGCGATTCTGGACGCTGGCTCAGGCGGCGCGGTAATCGTCGGCGGCTTGCTGCAGCCACTGTGGCAGGTCGCGGCGCTTGATGCGCTGGCGCTTGGCTTCTTCCAGGCGTTCCAGCAGGTAGCTGCGCTTGGCCGGATCGTCGCCAGCCAGCGACAAGGCCAGGTCGCGGTCCATCCAGCGGCGGATGCGCCAGTAGATCCACCAGTGGAAGTACAGGCCGGCAGCGGTGGTGACGACGATGATGAAGTAATCCATGGGCGCTCCTCGTGCGGGCGCCTACCCTAGCCGATCCGCCAACCCACATAAAGCTGAGCTGAGACAGGCATTTTCGCTTTTGTTGGCTAAGACTGTACAAAAGCTGAACCGAATGAGTTTGTTGCAAGGCCTGGCGTGACAGCAGGGCTGTCGTCGGAGTCTAATATTCGTAGCCCTATCCGGAGGTTTCATACATGCGTAAATCTGCCCTGTTCGCTGTGACGTTCGCTGCACTGGCCCTGACCCTCGGCGGTTGCCAGTCCAGCCTGACTGGCGACACTTACACCCGCGAAGAGGCACGTACCGTGCAGAACGTTCGCATGGGTACCATCCAGGCCCTGCGTCCGGTGAAGATCGAGGGCACCAAGACCCCGATCGGCTCGGTTGCCGGCGCCGCCGTTGGTGGTATCGGTGGCAGCTCCATCGGTGGTGGCAAGGGTAGCTACGTCACCGCCATCATCGGCGCCGTGGCTGGCGGCCTGCTCGGTGCGGCCACCGAGGAAGGCCTGACCCGTACCCAGGGTGTGGAAATCACCGTTCGTGAAGACGACGGCAGCACCCGCGCCTACGTCCAGGAAGTTGATGAGGGCGCCGTGTTCCGCGTCGGTGAGCGTGTACGCATCCTGACCGTCAACGGCACCAGCCGCGTTTCCCACTAAGCTCTCCGCGGCTGCCCATGAGGTAGCCGGCTTTCAGCGCGCGACAGCCATTGTGGTTGTCGCGCGCTATTGTTTTCGGGGGACGGATTTCCTCCGCACGGCTCGCTAGCTGCGCGGGCGGCCTGAATTTTAGTAATATTTCAATCCATGACACGTTATCGATAGATATGGATAATCGTGGCCTTCGCACGCCGGCGCACTTGGCGCGAGGGCGTTTGTATGGGGGCCGCCCGGCGGTGGATAGGAGTGGGTCATGATGCTGGCGCTGATCATTGCGCTGCCTTTCTTCGGGGTAATGTTGCCCCTCCTGAGCGAACGCTTCGGCCGTAGCGCCTGTGCTGCCGCCACTGGCTTGGTGCCGCTGACGGGCTTGATTCTGCTGCTGAGCCAGCGCGAAGTGCTGAGCGGCGAAGCCCGGGTCTTCAGCACGCAGTGGCTGCCGGAACTCGGCCTGAGTCTCAGCTTGCGCCTGGATGGCCTGGGCTTCCTCTTTGCCCTGCTGATTCTCGGCATCGGCCTGCTGGTCATCCTCTACGCCCGTTATTACCTGTCGGAGAAAGAGCCCGCCGGGCGCTTCTTCGCCTTCCTGCTGCTGTTCATGGGCGCCATGCTCGGCGTGGTGCTCAGCGAAAACCTGCTGCTGATGCTGATGTTCTGGGAACTGACCAGCCTGTCGTCGTTCCTGCTGATCGGCTTCTGGGGCCATCGCTCGGATGCGCGCAAGGGGGCGCGCATGTCGTTGGCGGTTACCGGCGGCGGCGGTCTGGCGCTGCTCGCCGGCATCCTGCTGATCGGCCATGTGGTCGGCAGCTTCGAGCTGAGCACTGTGCTGGGGGCGCGCGACGTGCTGCAGGCCAGCCCGCTGTTCCCGCTGGCGCTGTGCCTGGTGCTGCTGGGCGTGTTCACCAAGTCCGCGCAGTTCCCCTTCCATTTCTGGCTGCCCCACGCGATGGCCGCGCCGACGCCGGTCTCCGCCTACCTGCACTCGGCGACCATGGTGAAGGCCGGCGTGTTCCTGCTGGCGCGCCTGTATCCGCTGCTGTCGGGCAATGACCTGTGGTTCTACCTGGTCAGTCTCACCGGTCTTGCGACCCTGCTGATGGGCGCCTTCATGGCGCTGTTCCAGAACGACCTCAAGGGTCTGCTGGCCTACTCCACCATCAGCCACCTGGGCCTGATCACCCTGCTGTTCGGCCTGGACTCGCCGCTTGCCAACGTCGCGGCGATCTTCCACATCATCAACCACGCCACCTTCAAGGCCTCGCTGTTCATGGCCGCCGGCATCATCGACCACGAGACCGGCAGCCGCGACATGCGCCGCATCAACGGCATGTGGAAGTACATGCCGCACACCGCGGTGCTGGCGATGGTGGCCTCGGCATCGATGGCCGGCGTGCCGCTGCTCAACGGGTTCCTCAGCAAGGAAATGTTCTTCGGCGAGACCCTGGCGCAGAACATGATGGGCAGCTTCAACTGGCTGATCCCGACCCTGGCGACCGTCGGCGCGCTGTTCTCGGTGAGCTACTCGGTGCGCTTCATCCACGACGTGTTCTTCAACGGCGAGCCGATCAACCTGCCCAACCCGCATCCACATGAGCCGCCGCGCTACATGAAGGTGCCGGTGGAAATCCTGGTGCTGATCTGCCTGCTGGTGGGTGTGATGCCGTCGCTGATCGTCGGCCCGCTGCTGGCCGGCGCCGCCGCGTCGAGCCTGAACGGCGCGCTGCCCGAGTACAGCCTGGCGATCTGGCACGGCTTCAATGCGCCGCTGGCGATGAGCTTCGTCGCCACCGCCGGCGGCGTGCTGCTCTACGTGCTGCGCAAGCCGCTGTTCGACTGGTACGCCGGGCTGCCGGCGATGGACGCCAAGCTGGTGTTCGAGCAGCAGGTACAGCGACTGGTGCACGTTGCCGTTCGGATTACCGCGTTCCTCGAAAATGGTTCGCTGCAACGCTACGCCATGCTGTTGTTGCTGGCCGCCGTGATCGTGGTGTTCGCCGGCCTCGCACCGTTGCCGAGTATCGAAGGCACGCGGGCGCAGACGCCGCTGGACGGTATCACGGCGCTCGGACTGGTCCTGCTCGCCCTGTGCGGGCCGCTGACCGTGTGGTTCCACCGCCAGCGCCTGACCGCGCTGATCATCCTCAGCATCGCCGGCCTGCTGGTGGCGCTGGCCTTCGCCCGCTTCGCCGCGCCGGACCTGGCACTGACCCAGTTGTCGGTGGAGGTGGTGACCATGGTCCTGCTGATGCTGGCGCTGTACTACCTGCCGGCGCGCACGCCAGCGTCGTCCAGCAGCCTGCGCCGCCTGCGCGACTTCGTGGTGGCGATCGGCGCCGGGGTGATGGTGACGTTGCTGGCCTACGCCGTGCTGACCCGTCCGTACGACAGCATTGCCGGCTACTACCTGGAAAACAGTGTGTCCGGCGGTGGTGGGCACAACGTGGTGAACGTGATCCTGGTCGATTTCCGGGGCTTCGATACCCTCGGCGAGATCACCGTGCTGGCCATCGCCGCCGTCGGCATCTTCGCGCTGCTCGACGGCCTGCGCCTGCTGCGCGCCGAGCGCGACGACGAGGGCCGCGCCTGGGCGGCAGACCGCTTCCCGCCGATCCTCGGCGTGCTGTCCCGATTGATGCTGCCGCTGGCACTGCTGGTTTCGGTGTTCATCTTCCTGCGCGGGCACAACCTGCCGGGCGGCGGCTTCATCGCCGGGTTGATCACCTCGGTCGCACTGATCCTGCAGTACATCGCCTGCGGCAGCCGCTGGGTGAGCACGCGCCTGCCGCTGGACTATGGGCGCCTGGCCGGGCTCGGTGTGCTGATCGCCGGGCTCACCGGACTGGGCAGCTGGCTCTTCGGCTTCCCGTTCCTGACCTCGTCCTTCGGCCATTTCAACATCCCGCTGGTGGGTGAGATCGAACTGGCCACCGCCATGCTCTTCGACCTTGGCGTGTACTTCACCGTGGTCGGCGCGACCCTGCTGATCCTTTCGGGACTCGGTTCGGTCACCGCGCCGCCGGATGTTCCGACGCTGTCCAAGGAGGCGCATTGATGGAAGCGCTGTTCGCCGTCACCCTCGGCCTGCTGACCGCCAGCGGCGTGTACCTGCTGCTGCGTGCGCGGACCTTCCCGGTGGTGCTGGGGCTCACCCTGTTGTCCTACGCGGTCAACCTGTTCCTCTTCGCCATGGGCCGGCTGGCCGGCGACCCGGCGGTGATCGGCAAGGTTGCCAACGCCGGCGACCCGATCCCCCAAGCGCTGGTGCTGACCGCCATCGTCATTGGATTCGCCATGACGGCGTTCGTCATTGTCCTGGCCCTGCGCGGGCTGGCTGAGACTGGCGGTGATCACGTCGATGGCGGCAACGGCCACGAAGGAGAGCAGGGCCGATGAACCACTGGCTGATCCTGCCCGTCCTGCTGCCGCTATTCGCCGGCTGCCTGTTGCTGCTCACCAGCGCCATGGGCGAGCGCCTGCAACGTGGCCTGTCGCTGCTCGCCACCCTGGCCCTGGTGCCGTTGTCCGCCGTGCTGCTGCAACAGGCCGACAGCGGCGTGGTGCAGTTCTATGCGCTGGGCAACTGGCAACCGCCGTTCGGCATCATCCTGGTGCTGGACCGCCTCAGCGCGCTGATGCTCGCCGCCACCGCGCTGCTCGCCAGCCTGTCGCTGATCTACGCGCTGTGCGGCGACGACCGGCGCGGCAAGCGCTTCCATGCGCTGTTCCAGTTCCAGTTGCTCGGTCTGAACGGGGCCTTCCTCACCGGTGACCTGTTCAACCTCTTCGTGTTCTTCGAGATCCTGCTGATCGCGTCCTACGCATTGCTGCTGCACGGCGGCGGGGCAGGGCGGGTGCGTGCGGGCGTGCATTACGTGGTGCTCAACCTCGTCGGTTCGGCGTTCTTCCTGATCGCGGTGGGAGTGCTCTACGGCATCACCGGCACCCTGAACATGGCGCACATGGCCGAGCGGGTCGCCCAGCTCAGTGCCGAACAGGCGCCGCTGGTGCGCGCCGCCGCGCTGTTGCTGCTGGTGGTGTTCGGCCTCAAGGCGGCGCTGCTGCCGCTGTACTTCTGGCTGCCTCGCGCTTACGCGGAGGCGACCGCCCCGGTGGCGGCGCTGTTCTCGATCATGACCAAGGTCGGCATCTACTCGATCCTGCGGGTCTACACGCTGATCTTCGGCGAGCAGGCCGGCGAGCTGGCGAACCTGGCCCAGGCCTGGCTCTGGTCGCTGGCGCTGGCCGGTATCGCCGCTGGTGCGCTGGGCGCGTTGGCGGCGACCACGCTGCAAGGGCTGCTGTCGTACCTGGTGGTGGTGTCCGCTGGTACGCTGCTGGCGGCGATTGCGCTGGGTACGCCGGAGGCGCTGTCCGCTGCGATGTATTACCTGCTGCACAGCATCTGGGTGGCCGGCGGGTTGTTCCTGCTCGCCGACCTGATCGCCCGCCAGCGCGGCGACAAGGCGGGGCGACTGGTGCAGGGCCCTGCGCTGTTGCAACCGCATCTGCTGGGCGGCGCCTTCTTCTTCGGCGCCATCGCCGTGGCCGGTTTGCCGCCGTTGTCGGGGTTCCTCGGCAAGCTGATGTTGCTGCGCTCGGTGAGCGGCGGCAGCGAGGCCATCGCCCTGTGGAGCGTGGTGCTGGTCAGCGGTCTGGTCACTATCGTCGCCTTGAGCCGCGCCGGCAGCACGCTGTTCTGGCGTACCGGCCGTACCGTGCTGGGCAGCGCCGAGCGTGAGCCGGTGAAGCTGCTGGCGGCCTTCGGCCTGCTGGCCAGCGCGCCGCTGATGGTGGTTGCCGCGCGGCCGCTGCTGGCCTATGCCCAGGCGACCGCCGCGCAACTGCTGGACGTCGACCTGTATCGCCAGGCGATCCTGCTGGGAGGTGGCGCATGATCCGCCGCATCCTCCCGCACCCGTTGCTCAGCGCCATCCTGCTGTTCACCTGGCTGCTGATGGTCAACGATTTCTCCCTCGGCCACTGGTTGCTCGGTGCGTTCCTCGCCCTGGTGCTGCCGCTGTTGTGCCGCGACCTGCTGCTGTCCACCCCGCGCGTCCGCCGGCCGGGCCTGCTGCTGCGTTTCATCGCGCTGGTGCTGTACGACATAGTCGTGGCCAACCTGCAGGTGGCCAGGCTGGTGCTGGGGCCGAAGGCCAGGCTGCAGCCTGGCTTCGTGGAGATTCCGCTGGAGCTGACCGACGACCTGGCCATCACCATCCTTGCCAGCGTGATCACCCTGACGCCGGGCACAGTGTCCGCCGATCTCAGCGACGACCGCCGCATGCTGCTGGTTCACGGCCTCGACGTACCGGACCCGCAGGCCCTGGCGGCGGATATCAAGGCCCGCTACGAAGCGCCGCTCAAGGAGGTGTTCGAATGCTCGGCTACGTGATTCCCCTGTGCCTGGCGATCCTTGGCCTTGCACTGCTGCTCACGGTGGCGCGGCTGATCCGCGGGCCGGGTACGGCGGACCGCATCCTGGCGCTGGATACGCTGTCGATCGAGGCCATCGCGCTGATCGTGCTGTTCGGCATCTGGAAGGGCACTGGCCTGTACTTCGAGGCGGCGCTGTTGATCGCGGTGATGGGCTTCGTCAGCACCGTGGCCCTGTCCAAGTTCCTGTTGCGCGGAGACATCATCGAATGAGCGCAGACGTCGTGATCGAAGCGCTGGTCTGCCTGCTGCTGCTGGCCGGCAGCCTGTTCGCCCTGCTCGGCGCCATCGGCCTGTACCGGCTGCCGGATTTCTATACCCGCCTGCATGCGCCGACCAAGGCTTCGACCCTGGGCGTCGGCGGGGTGATCCTGGCCTCGATGCTGTATTTCAGCACCCGTGGCGAGGGCGTCAGCCTGCATGAACTGCTGATCACCGTGTTCCTGTTCATCACCGCGCCGATCAGCGCCCACCTGCTGGCCAAGGCGGCGATGCAGCAGCGCACGCCGGTGGAGCGGGGGACCAAGGGCAAGCCTTGGGAGTGAACAGGCAGACGTCGGGCGTATAACGTTCGACGTTATAGGCCGTTTAACCGTATTTGCCGGCGACTCAGGGCTCGGCCTTGGAGCGCTAGGCGGAGGAAGGTGAAACGGCGTACAACCGCGAACGGTTGTACGCCCTACGGTCCGATCGATACGTCAGTGATCGCCCATACAGTTTCCCCACGATTCTGTACCTGTCGGCACATACCGGGCGCCTCCTATACTCCGGGGATCTTTTGACTGGAGCGTCCCGTGCAGCAATCCCGGCCGTTCGCCCTCGCGTGCCTGGTGTTGGCCATGGCGCTCTGGGGCAGTTCCTTCATCGCGCTGAAATTCGCCTTCCAGGAATTGCCGGCGATGTGGGTGATCTTCGCCCGTATGGCGCTGGGCAGCCTGATCTTCCTCGCCGCCTGGCGTTGGCGCGGACGCATCGACTACCGCGCCGGTGACTGGAAGTGGCTGCTCGGGCTCGCCGCCTGCGAGCCTTGCCTGTATTTCATCTTCGAGTCCCTGGCGCTGCAGCACACCAGCGCCGCCCAGGCCGGCATGATCACGGCGCTATTGCCATTGCTGGTCGCGGTGGGGGCGTTCTTCCTGCTGCACGAGAAGATCGCCCGCAACACCTGGCTGGGGTTCGCCCTGGCGGTGCTTGGCGCGCTCTGGCTGACCCTGGCCAGCGAAGCGAACGGCCACGCGCCGAATCCGCTGCTGGGCAACTTCTACGAACTGCTGGCGATGCTCTGCGCCACCGGCTACACCTTGCTGCTCAAGCACCTGTCGGCGCGCTACTCGCCCTTCATCCTGACTGCCATGCAAGCCCTCATCGGTTCGCTGTTCTTCCTGCCGCTGGCGCTGGCGACTTCAGGCCTGCCGCCGGCGCCCGGCCCGACCGGCTGGTTCGCGCTGATCTACCTGGGCAGCGTGGTCACCGTCGGCGCCTACGGCCTGTACAACTTCGGCGTCAGCCGGCTGCCGGCGAGCCAGGCGACCGGCTTCATCAATCTGATCCCGGTGTTCACCCTGATCTTCGCCGCCCTGTTCCTGGGCGAGGTGCTCAGCGGCCAGCAGGCGCTGGCCGCTGGGCTGGTGTTCATCGGGGTCGCCCTCAGCCAGTGGCGCAGTGCGCCGCCCACGCCGCCCGCCGGTGTGCTGGACTGACTTTCTGCCATTCGACGAGGAAACAGCATGTCCGCCCAAGACCGTAATTGGACCCGCGAGGCGATCCGCATCATCGAGGCGGATTTCCAGCGCAGCGCCGATACCCACCTGATCCCCCTGGAGATGCCTGGCCTGCCGGGTGTCGACCTGTATTTCAAGGACGAGTCCAGTCATCCCACTGGCAGCCTCAAGCACCGACTGGCGCGTTCGCTGTTCCTTTACGCGCTGTGCAACGGCTGGCTGCGTCCCGGCGCGCCGGTGATCGAGGCATCCAGCGGCTCCACGGCGATCTCCGAAGCCTATTTCGCGAGGCTGCTCGGCCTGCCGTTCATTGCCGTGGTGCCCTCCAGTACCTCCAAGGAAAAGATCGCGCAGATCGCCTTCTATGGCGGCCAGGCTCATCTGGTGGAAGACCCGACGCAGATCTACGCCGAGTCCGAGCGCCTGGCGAAGGAAACCGGCGGGCACTTCATGGACCAGTTCACCTATGCCGAGCGCGCCACCGACTGGCGGGCGAACAACAACATTGCCGAGTCGATCTTCCAGCAGATGCGCCACGAGCGCTTCCCCGAACCGTCCTGGCTGGTGTCCAGCCCGGGCACCGGCGGCACCCTCGCCACCCTCGGCCGCTTCGCCCGCTACCGTCGCCACGAGACCCGCGTGCTCTGCGCCGATGCCGAGCGCTCGGTGTTCTTCGAGTCCTACCGCACCGGCGATCGCGACCTGACCTTGAGCTACGGCTCGCGCATCGAGGGTATTGGCCGGCCGCGCGTCGAGGCGTCCTTCCTGCCCGCGGTGATCGATGCCTGTTGCCAGGTGCCGGATGAGTTGTCGCTGGCGGCCATGCATTACCTGGCCCAGCGCCTCGGGCGGCATGTCGGCGGCTCCAGCGGCACCAACCTGATCGGTGCGCTGCTGGTGGCGCGGCAGATGGTGGAGCGCGGCGAGAGTGGCTCGATCGTCGCGATCCTCTGCGACAGCGGCGAGCGTTACGAGACCACCTACTACAACGCGCTGTGGTTGCTGTCCCAGGGCTTCGATCTCGATCCGCTGATCGAAGGCTTGCGCCAGTGCGTCGAGCACGGTGCGGCGCTGCCGGGCAGCGTTCCCCACTGCGGGCTGGAGTGAGCCCATGAAGACCATCGGCCTGATCGGCGGCATGAGCTGGGAGTCCACCATTCCCTACTACCGGCAGATCAACCAGACCATCAAGGAGCGCCTGGGCGGCCTGCACTCGGCGAAGATCGTGCTGTTCAGCGTGGACTTCCACGAGATCGAGCGCCTGCAGCACGCCGGTGACTGGGACGCCGCCGGGGCGCTCCTGGCGGGGGCCGCGCGTTCGCTGCGGGCGGCCGGCGCGGACTTCCTGGTGCTCTGCACCAACACCATGCACAAGGTGGCGCCGGCCATCGAGGCGGCGGTGGACATCCCGCTGCTGCACATCGCCGACCCGACCGCCGAGGTGATTCGCGAGGCGGGGGTGACGAAGGTCGGTTTGCTGGGCACGCGCTTCACCATGGAGCAGGCGTTCTACAAGGACCGCCTGCAGGAGAAGTTCGACCTGCAGGTGCTCACGCCTTCGGACGACGAGCGCCAGGTGGTGCACCGGATCATCTACGAGGAGCTGTGTCTGGGGCGGATTCTTGACGAGTCGCGCGATGCCTATCGGCGCATCATCGCTTCGCTGGTGGAGCGCGGCGCGCAGGCGGTGATCCTCGGTTGCACCGAGATTTCCCTGCTGGTCGGCCCGCAGGATGCGTCAGTGCCGCTGTTCGATACCACCGCCATCCACGCGCGGCGGGCGGCCGAGCGGGCGCTTTGAGCGGGGGGAACCGATGAGCTTCATCAGTCTGAAGGTGCGTGCGGCTTTCATGGTCCACGGCTACGACGAGCAGAACCGCGAGGTGGTCGAGCAGCTCAACGAGCCGGAGTCGGCTGGTGCGTCTGGAACGTATCCAGTCGGTGAGCGAGAAGTATGTGCTGGTGACGTCCAGCCACGGTCGGGTGGTCTACTGGGAATACGAGGGCGGGCTCGTCGCGCTCAAGGCGCGGTTGCGAGCGGCAGGGCTGCTGTTCTGATCCCTGCCGCGCCGGCTCAGTCGTTGCTGGCGCCGCCCGGATAGGCACAGCCGTGCATGACCTGGCTGTCCACCCGCAGCTCGGCGGACAGGTTGGTCAGTGCGCCGCTCATGCCGTCCTGGCAGCGTGCCGGGGCGACCCAGAGTTCCAGCTTCTCGCCATTGGCTTCACTGGAATAGCTGGTGCTGCCATTGGGCAGGCCCTCGGCGATGTAGGGCACCACCAGCGACTCCTTGCCGGGCCGTTCGAGCAGCAGCCCCTGGTTGTTGACCAGCACGCTCCAGCCCGGCTCGTTGCCGTGGGCGCGGACGATGCTGCGCTTGAAGTTCGGATCGTCACAGCCGGGGCCTTCGTTCTGCAGGCGCAGGACCTTGGTCACTTCCAGCTTGCCGTCGGTGCCGGCGGCGGTGCTGCCGCTGAAGTTGCCGCGCAGGTCGACGAACAGCTTGCTGGCGCCATCCTCGAACAGGCTGCGGGCGTCGCGGGGTAGGCCGGTATTGGCGCTATCCTCGACACTGAAGCGGCGCTGCTCGGTGCAACCACGGAACGTAAGCTTGCCGTCCTGCTGGCTGAGTTCGCCTTGCAGGCGGGTGGAGGCGTTAAGATCGGTCTTGTTCGGCGTCCACACCTGGCAGGCGGCGAACAGGGGTAGCAGGCTGAACAGAATGAAACGGCTGGATCGCATGGAACGGGCTCCCTCGAAAGTGGGCCCACGTTACCCAGCGAAGCCGGCTATCTCAAGGGCAATGCCAGGCTCGGGGAGGAAATCGGATGATTCGTTGCAAGCGTGCTTACGAGCCGGCGACGCAGGATGATGGTTACCGGGTGCTGGTGGACCGCCTGTGGCCACGCGGGATTCGCAAGGAAGACCTGCACATGGAGCAGTGGGCCAAGGACGCCTCGCCGTCCAACGAACTGCGCCAGCGCTTCCATCACGATCCGAGTCTGTTCGAGGAATTCCGCAAGGCCTACCACCGCGAACTGAATGCTCATCCGGAACACTGGATGGGGCTGCTCGACCTGGCGGGCAAGGGCACGCTGACGCTGCTCTATGCGGCCAAGGACGAGACGCACAACAACGCGCAGGTGCTGGCGGATTTCCTCGAGGATGAGCTGGAGAAGCAGGGGGATGGGAGTTCGCCTGTCTGCTATGCCGGGAAAACCGAGTAGGGGGTTTGTTCGCGAGCAAGCTCGCTCCTACGAAAAGCACCGCGCTACACGCCGGCACCTGTAGGAGCGAGCTTGCTCGCGAACCAGGGCCAACGGCTGATGCCGATTTCAGGTTTATCGGCGTACAACCGCGAACGGTTGTACGCCCTACGTCATCGGACGCAATTGCGCCCCTGGCTCACCAGATCTTGTACACCTGCCCGGTCTGCGCGCCTTCCACGCTGCGGGCGAAGCCCAGGGCGGCGTCGGCTGCAGGCACCGGCTTGAAGCCGCGGAAGAACGGCGCGTAGCCCTCCATCGACTCCACCAGCACATTCGGGCTTACCGCGTTGATCCGCTGGCCGCGCGGCAGCTCCAGGGCGGCGCTGCGCACGAAGCCTTCCACCGCGCCATTGACCAGGCTGGCCGAGCTGCCCAGCACGATGGGCTGCTCGCTGAGGATGCCGGTGGTGAGGGTGAAGGACGCGCCGTCGTTGGCGTACTGGCTGCCGATCAGCACCAGGTTCACCTGGCCCATCAGCTTGTCCTTCAGGCCGATCTCCATTTCCGCCTCGCCCATCTCCGAGAGCTTGCCGAAGTGCACCTTGCCGGCGGCGCTGACCAGCGCGTCGAAGCCGCCGGTCTTCTCGAACAGGGCGCGGATCGAGGCGCTGTCGGTGATGTCCACGCGGAAATCGCCGCTATTGCGGCCGACGCGAATGATTTCATGGCGCGGGCCCAGTTCGTTGGCGACGGCTTGGCCGAGAGTACCGCTGGCACCGATCAGGATGATTTTCATGAAGGCTCTCCACTGAGGTGGTTTGGCTGAAAGTGAATTCAGTCTAGAGTGACCTTCTGTTTTGATAATCATGCCAATCGACAACCTTTGGTTTTCATATGGAAACAATAGCCAGCGATCTGGAAGACCTTTCCGCCTTTGCCGTGCTGCTGGAGTGCGGCAGCTTCACCCGCGCGGCGGAGAAGCTCGGTTGCAGCAAGGGGCAGTTGTCCAAGCGCATTTCCGTGCTGGAGCAGGCGCTGGGCACGACCCTGCTGCACCGCACCACCCGGCGTCTGTCGCTGACCGCCGCGGGGGCTGCGCTGTTGCCCGAGGCCCAGGCGCTCAATGCCCAGGCGGCGCGGGCGCGGCAGGCGGTGCTGGCGTTGCAGGACGAGGCGCGAGGCACGGTGCGCCTGAGCCTGCCGGTGTCCCTGGGAGAGACCTTCTTCGATGCCTGGCTGATGGAGTTCTCCCGCGAGTATCCGGAGATCCGCCTGGAGCTGGACCTGTCCAACACCCTGAGGGACCTGGTCGCGGATGGCTTCGACCTGGCGATCCGCTCCGGCAGCCTGGCGGCGGACGAGCGCCTGGTGGCAAGGCCGCTGTTCGCGCTTCAGGAGCTGACCTGTGCCACGCCGGATTACCTGGCGCGCCATGGGGTGCCACAGTCGCCGGCGGAGCTGGCCGGGCATTCCTGCCTGCAGAACACCCACTATCAGGACAGCGGCACCTGGCTCTACCAGCGACATCATGAACTGTTCCGCGTGACGGTCAGCGGCCTGCTGGCGAGCAACCACTACACCTTGCTGAAGAAGGCAGCCTTGGCTGGCGCAGGCATCAGCCGGCTGCCGTCCTATATGATTCAGCAGGAGTTGGCTGACGGCCGTCTGGTCTGGTTGTTGCGCGACTATCAGACGCGCAGCCAGCCGGTCTTCCTCATCCATCCGTACCAGGGCCGCCTGCCGCGCCGCACGCAGCTGCTGGCGGGTTACCTGCTGCGCTGGTTCGAGCAGAGCCGGCAGCAACTGGTAGCACTGGAAGGCTGAAGGAAGCTTCGTTCAGGTTCGTTCAGCTTCGTTCAGGATTGGTTCAGAGAGAGTTCAGGGGAAGTTCAGGGAGGGAGGCTTAGGCTTTGCCTCTCTTCTTTCTGAAAGCTCCTTGAGGCAGTTGCCATGAACCGTTCCACTCTGCTGATAGCACTGCTGCTGACACTCGGCTGCGCTGCCGCCCAGGCCGAGAGCGGGGATTTCTGGTACCTGCAGACCAGCGTCTACACCACCCACTGGAGTAACGACCCGGAGCACAACAATCACCAGGACCTGATTGGCCTCGAGCGCAACCGCGCCGATGGCGTGGTGTTCGGTGGCGCGACTTTCCGTAACTCCTTCAGCCAGCGCTCCAATTACGTCTATGCCGGCAAGCGCTTCGACTGGGAAGGCACGCCGTTCTACGCCAAGGTCACCGGTGGCGCGCTGCAGGGCTATCACGGCAAATACCGCGACAAGATCCCGCTGAACCACTACGGCGTGGCGCCGGCGATCATTCCTTCGCTGGGCGCTCGCCTGGGGCCGGTTGGCACCGAGCTGGTGGTGCTGGGCAACTCCGCGGCGATGGTCAACGTCGGCGTCGGTTTCTGATCCCCCCTGAATGGAAAACGGGCGGGGCTGGCGGAGGGTGAACTCCGCAGGCCCCGCCCGTTTTTTCTTGCGCGGCGAATCAGCCGGCCACTTCCTGCAGGGCCTGGTCCAGGCAGTCGATGAACAGCTCGGCGTGCTCCTGCTCGAAAGCCAGCAGCGGGCGAATCTTCAGGATGTTCTCCATGGGGCCGGCGGCGCTGATCAGCACACCACGCTCGCGCATGGCGTTGACCACGCGACGGGTCTGGTTGGCGGCCGGGGTCTTTTCGGCACGGTCGGTCACCAGTTCGACGCCGAGGAACAGCCCCGCGCCGCGCACGTCGCCGATCAGTTCGTGACGGTCGGCCAGTCGGCGGATGCCCTCCAGCATGAAGTCGCCGATGCACTGCGAGCGCTCCTGCAGCTTCTCGTCGCGGATCACGTCCAGCACCGCCTGGGCCGCCGCGCAGGACACCGGGTTGCCGCCGAAGGTGTTGAAGTAGCGCACGTTGCGTCCGAAGCTTTCGAGGATGTCCGCGCGTGCCACAACGCCGGCGATGGGCTGGCCGTTGCCCATGGGCTTGCCGAGGGTGACCAGGTCCGGCTGCACGCCGTGGCGCTGGAAGCCCCACATGGTTCGGCCGGTACGGGCGAAGCCGCTTTGGACCTCGTCGGCGATGTAGAGCAGGCCTTCCGACTGGGCGACCTTCACCGCTTCGGCGAGGAAGCCGACCGGCTCCGGTAGCACGCCGTCGCTGGCGAAGATGCCGTCGAGCAGCAGCGCGGCGGGCTTGATGCCATGGGCGCGCAGGTCGGCGATGGCGGCGCGCACGTCGTCGGCGAGGAACTTGCCGACGTTCTCTGCGCCCAGCCGGTAGGCGTCCGGCGCCCGCACGGTGCGCGCGTGGGCGGGCAGGGTGATGCCGGAACCCAGGGCTGGCGAGAGTTCGGAGATGTCGCCGGTGACGCCGTGGTAGGCGAAGCGGGTGATGATCACCCCGGTGCCGCCGGTGTAATGCCGGGCGATGCGCAGGGCGAGGTCGTTGGCCTCGCTGCCGGTGCAGGTGAACATGACCTGTTCGAGGCCGGCGGGGAAGGTCGAGAGCAGGTCCTCGGCGTAGTCGAGGATGCCTTCCTGCAGGTAGCGGGTGTGGGTATTCAGCACCGCCGCCTGGCTGGCGATGGCCTGCACCACGCGTGGGTGGCAGTGGCCGATGGAGGCGACGTTGTTGTACGCGTCGAGGTAGCGGTTGCCCTGCTTGTCGTAGAGCCAGACCCCTTCGCCGCGCACGGTGTGCAGCGGGCGTTCGTAGAACAGCCGGTAGGCCGGGCCGAGCAGGCGCTCGCGGCGCTCGATCAGACGGCGCTCCTCGTCGCTCAGGCGGTCGGCGTCGGCCGGGCTGAATCCGTTGGGCATGGTCATGGACGGGGCTCCTCTTGATTGGCGCAGGCGGTGAAGATCTGATCTTGCGCCTGTTCCCGGCTCAGGCGGGCCAGGCCTTGCAGGCTCTGCCAGGCGTGATGGGTGTTGCGCAGGATGTAGTCGCGGTTCTCGGGGTGCAGGCTGGCGCGCCACGCGGTGATGCACAGGGTCATGATCAGGCGCGTGGCGATCAGGTCGGCGAGGATTTCCTGCTCGGCTTCCAGCAGCGGGCGGCGGCGATGGTAGGCGGCGATCATCTCGCAGGCGGTGGCCAGCGGCGCGTCCGGCTCGCCCACCTGGTAGGCGGCAGCGACGCCGAGGTCGTTGATCAGCGGCGCATGGACCATGTCGCCGAAGTCGAGGATGTTGCGCAACTGATCAGGGCGCGCGGTATCGACGATCACGTTGTGCGGGTTCAGGTCGTTGTGGATCACCTGGGCGCGCAGGCCGGCCTGGCGGGGCAGGGCATGGCGTTCGAAGTTGTCGAGGAAGCGTTCGACCAGCGCACGCTGCTCGCGGTCCTCGATGTAGGTCAGCAGGCGGCGTAGGCGCGAGGCGTGCTTCAGGTCCCAGAGCAGCTCGTGGCCGGACGCCGGGTGCTCGAAGCCATCGAGTGCAAGGCCCAGGCGGGCCAGGGCGTCGCCGAGGTTCTCGCGCAGGGCGCGGCTGCGTTGCGGCACACGGTGCAGCGGCAGGCCGTCGACGAAGGAGAACAGGCGGGCGAGCATCGGCTGGCCGTCGACGACCACCGGAATCTGGTACTCGCCGCTCAGCGAGGGGTAGACGCGCTGCACCGCCAGGGTCGGGTCGGTGGCCTCGACGCGCAGCAGGGCGCGGGTCTGGAAGTCCACTACCTGAGGGTCTTCCAGCGGGTGCGAGAGTTTCAGCAGGCGGTCATCGCCGTGGCCGTGGCTGATATGGAAGTTCAGGTCGCGTTCGCCGGCGAGCCGGTTCAGGGTTCCGCGCTGGCCGAAATACTCTTCGGCGATCGCGGCGGCCTGGGCGTCGCTCACCTGGGCGGGGGCCGCTTCCAGCAGGTGGTCTTGAACGAGGGCGGTATTGAGGGGCACGGGTACTTCTCCAGCGGGTCCAGCAGGTCAATCGTGCAGCGGCCTGGCGAGTCGCGGCGCACCGCCCGACCTCGTGTCGGGCGGTGCGCCGGCGGTCATTTGCTCGCCCAGGCGTTGAAGCGTTGTTCCAGCTCCTCGCCGTGGTCGATCCAGAACTCGGTGTCCATGGCGCGCGCGTTTTCCAGGTTCTGCGGCGCGGTGGGCAGCTTGCCGGCGATGGCCGGGTCGATCAGCGGGATGGTGTTCTTGTTGGTCGGGCCGTAGGGAATGTTTTCGGCGAACACCTTCTGGTGCTCGGGTTTGTTGGCCAGGGCGATGAATTGCTCGGAGAGCTCCTTCTTCGGGCTGCCCTTGACGATGGCCCAGTGGTCCAGGTCGTAGATGCTGCCGTTCCACTGGATGGCGAAGTCGCGGCCTTCCTTCTGCGCGGTGGCGACGCGGCCGTTGTAGGCGCTGGTCATCACCACGTCGCCGGCGGCCAGCCACTGCAGGGGTTGCGCACCGGCTTCCCACCACTGGATGTAGGGCTTGATCTCGTCGAGCTTCTTGAACGCGCGGTCCACGCCTTCTTTAGTGCCCAGCACCTTGTACAGGTCGGCCTGTTTCACGCCGTCGGCTTCGAGGGCGAACTCCAGGGTGAACTTGGCGCCACGGCGCAGGCCGCGCTTGCCCGGGTATTTCTTCACGTCCCAGAAGTCGGCCCAGCCGGTCGGTGCGCTGGCCAGCTTCTTGGCGTCGTAGGTGAGCACCGTGGACCAGATGAAAATGCCCACGCCGCAGTCGCTCACGGCGGCATCGAGGAAGTCCTCGCGCTTGCCCAGCTTCGACCAGTCGAGCTGCTCGAACAGGCCTTCGCTGCAACCGCGCATCAGTTCCGGGGACTCCACTTCGACCACGTCCCAGCTGGTCTTGCCGGTGTCGGCCATGACCTTGATCTTCGCCATCTCGCCGTTGTACTCGGCGCCCTGCACGGTGACCTTGGCCTGTTGCTCGAAGGGTTTGTAGAAGGCCTTTTCCTGGGCCACCTTGTTGTCGCCACCGAAGGACACCACGGTCAGTGTCTCGGCGTGGAGCTGGGCGGCGCCGCCGGCCAGCATCATCAGTGCTACGACTTTCTTGAACATGCGATTACTCCAGGTCGGGCCAATCCGGCCCATCGAAAAGAGGGCAGCTTCAAGAGAGGGGCTGGGACGGCCCGAGCTGGGAGGCCGACCGGTCGCCCGTTGGCTCAGGGTGAGGAGCGCGCGGAACAGGTGCGGTCGAGCATGGGATGTCCTCCAGTTTCTTGTTGTTGTTTGGAATCGGATGACGCGAGGTCGATTTAAACATCTTCCAAAACATGATGCATCATGTTTTTATTTGAGCCATCGCTCACCACGGACGTTGCACTTCGCAGGGGGATTCGCCATGAACCAGAGCAAGACCTTGTTACTGACCGGTGCCAGCCGCGGCATCGGCCATGCCACGGTGAAGCATTTCAACGCCGCCGGCTGGCGCGTGTTCACCGCCTCGCGCCAGGACTGGAGCGCCGAATGCCCCTGGGCCGAAGGGCTGATCAACCATATCCACCTGGATCTGGAAGACATCGACAGCGTGCAGGCCAGCCTGCCGCAGATCCGCGAGAAGCTCGGCGGCCAGCTGCATGCGCTGGTGAACAATGCCGGCATCTCGCCCAAGGGGGCGGAGGGGGAACGCCTGGGTGTGCTGGAGAGCGACTACGCCACCTGGCTGAAGGTCTTCAACGTCAACCTGTTCTCCACCGCACTGCTGGCGCGCGGGTTGTTCGACGAGCTGAAGGCGGCCAAGGGTTCGGTGATCAACGTCACCTCCATCGCCGGTTCGCGGGTGCATCCCTTCGCCGGGGTCGCCTACGCCTGTTCCAAGGCTGCGCTGGCGGCGCTGACTCGCGAGATGGCCCACGACTTCGGCCCGCACGGCGTGCGCGTCAACGCCATCGCCCCGGGGGAGATCGATACCGCGATCCTGTCCTCGGGGACCGAGCTGATCGTCGAGCGCGACATTCCCATGCACCGCCTGGGCAAGCCGGAGGAGGTCGCTTCGCTGATCCACTTCCTCTGCACCAGCGGCGCGTCCTATGTGAATGGCGCGGAAATCCACGTCAACGGCGGGCAGCATGTGTAATCTCGCTGGCATCCCTGGCGCCCAATCCGCATCATGCGCGCCGGCATGCCGCGCCATGTGACGAGACTGCGATGAGAACGCGATGAACTACCCGATCGAAGGGCTGAACCATTCCTACCTGGGCAGCGGCGTCTATGCGCTGCTGCGCGAGGCGCTGATCACCGGCCGCTTCAAGCCGGACGACCGCCTGCGCATTCGCGACCTGGCGCAGCAGCTGGGCACCAGCGTGACCCCGGTGCGCGATGCGATCCTGCAACTGGCCAAGGAGCAGGCGCTGGTGCTCAAGACGCCGCGCGACATCCGCGTGCCGCTGCTCACCCGCGAGCAGTACCTGGAAATCCGCAGCATCCGCGTGGCCCTCGAAGGACTGGCGGCCGAGACGGCTGCCGCCAGGGCCAGCACCGAGCAGCTGGATGAGCTGGAAGCCAACATCCGCCAGAACCTCGATGCGATCCACGCCGAGGACATGGTGTCGGCGCTCAAGCTCAACCAGGCCTTCCACTTCGCCCTGGCCGACATCGCCGGCATGCCGCTGCTGCGCGGCTTCCTCGACAGCCTGTGGATGCGCACCGGCCCGCTGATCGCCCAGGCCTACGCCGACTTCAACGAGCGCATGGCGATCGAACACCACTGGGAAGTGCTGCGGGCGTTGCGTGCAGGCGACGGTGCCGCTGCCCGCGCGGCCATCCATACCGACCTGGTCGACGGTAGCGAGAAGATGCTGGAGTTCATTGCCCAGTCCGAGGCGCAGAACTGAGGCTTTGTAGGAGTGAGCTTGCTCGCGAATATCTATACGCAGAACTCACCGGCGAGCTTGTTCGCGAGCAAGCTCGCTCCTACGAAAAGCAGTACTCGCCCGCCAATAAAAAACGGCCCCGAAGGGCCGTTTTCATTTCAGCGCGCGTCAGCCGCCGAGGTACGCGTCGCGCACCTTGGGGTTCACCAGCAGGTTGGCGCCGGTGTCCTGCATGACGATGCGGCCGTTCTCCAGCACGTAGCCACGGTCGGCGAGCTTGAGCGCCTGGTTGGCGTTCTGCTCGACGAGGAAGACGGTCACGCCTTCCTGGCGCAGTTGTTCGACGATGTCGAAGATCTGCTGGATGATGATCGGCGCAAGGCCCAGGGACGGCTCGTCGAGCAGCAGCAGCTTGGGCTTGCTCATCAGCGCACGGCCGATGGCGAGCATCTGCTGTTCACCGCCGGACATGGTGCCGCCGCGCTGGTTGAAGCGTTCCTTCAGACGCGGGAAGAGTGCCAGGACCTTGTCCATCTGCTCCTGGTAATCGCCCTTGCTGGTGAAGAAACCGCCCATGGCCAGGTTCTCTTCCACGGTCAGGCGGGCGAACACGCGACGGCCTTCCGGCACGACGGCGATGCTCTTGCGCATGATCACGGAGGATTCCTTGCCGACCAGTTCCTCGCCCAGGTACGTGATGCTGCCCGAGGAGGCGCGCGGCGAGCCGCAGAGGGTCATCAGCAGGGTCGACTTGCCGGCGCCGTTGGCGCCGATCAGGGTGACGATCTCGCCCTGCTGGACCTCCATGCTGACGTCATGCAGCGCCTGGATCTTGCCGTAGAAGGTGGAAACCTTGTCGAACTTCAGCATGACTCAGGCCTCCCCCAGATAGGCTTTGATCACATCCGGGTTGCCGCGGATCTGCTCCGGGGTGCCGTCGGCCAGGGGGGTACCCTGGTTGATCACGTAGATATGGTCGGAAATGCTCATCACCAGCTTCATGTCGTGCTCGATGAGCAGGACGGTGACGCCGTGTTCGGCACGCAGCATGGCGATCAGTGCCTTCAGGTCCTCGGTCTCCCGTGGGTTCAGGCCGGCCGCCGGTTCGTCCAGCATCAACAGCTGCGGACGGGTCATCATGCAGCGGGCGATCTCCAGGCGGCGCTGCTGGCCGTAGGCGAGGGTGCCCGCCGGGCGGTTGGCGATGTCCTTGAGGTTGACGATTTCCAGCCAGTGCGCGGCGTAGTCCAGCGCTTCCGCTTCACGACGACGGAAGGCCGGGGTCTTGAGCAGGCCGGCGAGGAAGTTGGTGTTGAGGTGGCGGTGCTGGGCGACCAGCAGGTTCTCCACCGCGGTCATTTCCTTGAACAGGCGAACGTTCTGGAAAGTCCGCACCACGCCCTTGTGGGCGATCTTGTGGCCGGGCAGGTCCTGCACGGCCTCGCCGCGCAGGAGGATTTCACCGCCGGTGGGCTGGTAGAAGCCGGTCAGGCAGTTGAACACGGTGGTCTTGCCGGCGCCGTTGGGGCCGATCATCGAGACCACCTGCTTTTCCTTCACGTTCAGCGCCACGCCGTTGACGGCCAGCAGGCCGCCGAAGCGCATGGTCAGGCCGTTTACTTCAAGAATGGTCTGGCTCATTTGCGCAACTCCAGATGCGGACGCTGCATGGGCAGCAGGCCCTGCGGACGCCAGATCATCATCAGCACCATGATGGCGCCGAACATCAGCATGCGGTACTCGCTGAACTCACGCATGAGTTCGGGCAGCAGGATCATCACCACGGCGG
Organism: Pseudomonas macauensis; assembly: GCF_047902425.1. Classification (NCBI taxonomy): domain Bacteria; kingdom Pseudomonadati; phylum Pseudomonadota; class Gammaproteobacteria; order Pseudomonadales; family Pseudomonadaceae; genus Pseudomonas; species Pseudomonas macauensis. The sequence goes on from NZ_CP138377.1 coordinate 1,518,251, forward strand.
CGAGGATCACACCCAGCTGCGAACCCAGGCCACCCAGCACGACGATGGCGAGGATGGTCGCCGACTCGATGAAGGTGAAGGATTCCGGCGTCACCAGGCCCTGGCGCGCGGCGAAGAAGCTGCCGGCGAAACCAGCGAAGCAGGCGCCGAGGGTGAAGGCGGAGAGCTTGATGATGGTCGGGTTCAGGCCAAGGGCACGGCAGGCGATCTCGTCTTCGCGCAGGGCTTCCCAGGCACGGCCCAGGGGCATGCGCAGCAGGCGGTTGATCACGAACAGCACCAGCAGCACCAGCAGCAGCGCGACCAGGTAGAGGAACACGACCTTGTAGTTCGAGTTGTAGGCGATGCCGAAGAACTCGTGGAAGGTCTGCATTCCCTCGGGGGCGCGGCGCTCGAAGGAGAGGCCGAACAGGCTGGGCTTTTCGATGTTGCTGATGCCGTTGGGGCCGCCGGTCAGCCAGGTGAGGTTACGCAGCAGGATGCGGATGATCTCGCCGAAGCCCAGGGTCACGATCGCCAGGTAGTCGCCGCGCAAGCGCAGCACCGGGAAACCGAGGATGAAGCCAAAGAAGGCTGCCATCAGGCCGGCGATCGGCAGGCAGGTCCAGAAGCCCAGACCATAATAGTGCGAGAGCAGCGCGTAGCTGTAAGCGCCCACGGCGTAGAAGCCGACGTAGCCCAGGTCGAGCAGGCCCGCCAGGCCCACCACGATGTTCAGGCCAAGGCCCAGCAGCACGTAGATCAGGATCAGCGTGGCGATGTCCACCGCGCCGCGCGAGCCGAAGAACGGCCAGGCGAGGGCGACGACGATCAGGCCGAGGATGATCTTGCGCTGTACCGAGGAGTGGGTCAGGCGTTCGGCGAGCTTGGTGTGCGGTCTGGACAGGAACTGGCGGGTGCTGGTCACGAAATGGAATTTGTCGCGCACCAGTTGCCAGACGAACATCGCCACGGCACACGCGGCAATCACCCACAGGGTGGTCGGGCTGACGCCCTGCAGTTGCAGGCCGATCCCAACCACGCTGAGCTTGATGCCGAGTACCGGGTAGGCGACGGCCATCACCAGCAGGGCACTGAAAAATGCGGTCTTGAGTTTCTGGCTCATACCTTTTCCACCTCCGGGCGGCCGAGGATGCCGGTGGGGCGGAAGAGCAGGACGAGCACCAGCAGGGTGAACGCCACCACGTCCTTGTACTGGTCACCGAACACGTCGGCGCCGAAGGCTTCGGCAACTCCGAGCACCAGCCCGCCGAGCATGGCGCCCGGGATACTGCCGATGCCGCCCAGCACCGCGGCGGTGAACGCCTTGATGCCGGCCAGGAAGCCGATGTGCGGGTTGATCACGCCATACTGCAGGCCCAGCAGCACCGCGGCCACGGCGGCCAGGGTGGCGCCGATGACGAAGGTCAGGGCGATGATGTTGTTGGTGTTGATGCCCAGCAGGTTGGCCATCTTCAGGTCCTCGGCGCAGGCGCGGCAGGCGCGGCCCAGGCGGGAACGGGAGATGAACATGGACAGGCCATACATGGTCAGCAGGGTGATGATGAAGATCAGCACCTGCATGTACGAGATGGTCACGCCGCTCATTTCATCCGGGCCGATGATGAAGTTGCCCGGCAGCAGGTTGGGGATGGCCTTGTCCTTGGAGTCCTGGGCGAGCAGGACCTCGTTCTGCAGGAAGATCGACATGCCGATCGCGGAGATCAGCGGAATCAGTCGGTTGCTTCCGCGCAGCGGGCGGTAGGCGATTCGTTCGATACCGTAGCCGTAAGCACTGGTGACGATGATGCTGGCGGCGAAGGTGCAGATGATGACGACAGGAAGACTTACGATTCCCATCATCGCCAGCCCCGTGATCACGATGAAGGCTACGTACGAGCCAATCATGTACACCTCGCCATGGGCGAAGTTGATCATGCCGATGATGCCGTAGACCATGGTGTAGCCGATGGCGATCAGGGCATAGGTGCTGCCGACGGTGAGGCCGTTGATCAGCTGTTGCAGATAGTGATAGAGATCAGGCATTACCTAACTCCTCGGGCGTCGCGTGAAGCGGCGCTTGTGGCGCGACGGACCCCCGGAATACTCGGATAAACAAAACCCACTGCGGGTGCAGTGGGCTTTGTGTGTCGGCGGGTGGCTTACTTGGCTTCGGTCTTGGTGCCGTCCTTGTGCCACTGGTAGACCACGAAGTTGAAGTTCTTCAGGTCGCCCTTCTCGTCGAAGGCCAGGTCGCCGGTGGGGGTAGCGAAGGTGTTCGCGCGCAGGGCTGCTGCAACCTTGTCGGTGTCTTCGCTGCCGGCTTTCTTGATGCCTTCGGCGATGACTTCGACAGCGGCGTAGGCCGGGAACACGAACGGACCGCTCGGGTCTTCGTTCTTGGCCTTGAAGGCGTCAACCAGACCCTTGTTCTTCGGATCCTGGTCGAAGGACTTCGGCAGGGTCACGTACAGACCTTCGGAAGCCGGGCCGGCGATGGCGGAGATTTCCTTGTTGCCGACGCCTTCCGGACCCATGAAGCCGACCTTCAGGCCCTTCTCGCTGGCCTGGCGCAGGAGCAGGCCCAGTTCCGGGTGGTAGCCGCCGTAGTAGACGAAGTCCACCTTGGCTTGCTTGAGCTTGGCGATCATCGCGGAGAAGTCCTTGTCGCCGGCGTTGATGCCTTCGAACAGCGGAACCTTGATGCCGGCGCCTTCCAGGGTCTTCTTCACGGCAGTGGCGATGCCTTCGCCGTACTGCTGCTTGTCGTGGATCACGGCCACGGACTTGGGCTTGATGTGCTCGGCGATGAACTTGCCGGCGGTCGGGCCCTGCAGGCTGTCCAGACCAATGGTGCGGAAGATCAGCTTGTAGCCACGGGAGGTGATGTCCGGGCTGGTGGACGCAGGGGTGATCATGATCACGCCTTCGTCTTCGTAGATGTCGGATGCCGGTTGAGTGGAGCTGGAGCAGAGGTGGCCAACCACGAACTTGATGCCATCGTTGACGACTTTGTTGGCAACGGCCACGGCTTGTTTCGGATCGCAAGCGTCGTCGTAGACCACGCCTTCCAGTTGCTTGCCGTCTACGCCACCAGCCTTGTTGATCTGCTCAATGGCCATTTTCGCGCCAACGAACTGCATCTCCCCATACTGGGCGACGGCGCCGGTCACCGGGCCGGCCAGAGCGATCTTGATGGTGTCGGCGGCCATGGAGTAGCTGGCAACGCCGGCGAGTGCCATGGCGGTGAACAGCTGGGAAAGACGCTGAGTACCCTTTTTCATAGTGCTCCACTCTTCTTGTGTTATTCGTTTTTTTTTGTAGTCCTGGTAGCCGAAGGCTGCCGAACCGGGATTGCCCCGGACAGGCCCACCGGCAACTGTACCGGTACAGTGTAGAGTGCCGCTTTACCGCTTGAAAAGCGGGGGGCGGCGGGCTGGCCGAGCGCATGTCGCATGATTGACACAAACGTACAGAAAAACGGCGCCTGCCAGATTTGTCCCTTAGGGTTTCCGTCATCCGGAAAGCAGCGTCCGAACCTTGCCTGGCGCGGCCTCGGCGCTATCATGGCGCCGATCGTTTACCAGGTGAGATCCATGACTGAACAAGCTAGCACCCTCTATGCCAAGTTGCTTGGCGAAACCGCGAAGATTTCCTGGCAGGAGCTCGCGCCCTTCTTCGCCCGCGGCAACTTGCTCAAGGTCGGGGCTGGCGCCGATCTGGTGGAGGTCGCGGTGGGCGTGGCCGAGGATGACAAGGCGAAGGTCGCCGGGTGGCTGGCCAGCGGTGAGCTGAGCAAGGTCGACGAAATCCAGGCGGAGGACTTCCTCGCCCGTGATCCGGAACTCTGGGCCGTGGTGATCGCGCCCTGGGTGCTGGTCCAGGAAAGAGTTCGAAAAGACGTCCTGCACTGACACAAGACGATTTCCAATTCATCTAGGCGCGCTAGACTGTCTGGATTCCATAGAAGGAGATTCGCCATGTTCGAACCGGGCCATCTGCACCTCCAGGCCATGCCAGGGCTGGACCAGCAGGAAATTGACGCTCACATCTACTACGAAATTCGCAAGGATGCGGAGAAGGGCACCTATGTGCACTTCACCATGAAAGGCGAAATCGACCGCAACGCCTTCAGCGAAGAGTGGGATATGCCCAAGGAGCAGGCCTTCAACTTCGCCAGCGATGCGACTCGCATTGCGCAGAAGCATGGCCTGCACCCGCGCTTTGGCGCCGTCGTGCGCAATCACAAGGAATACGACGCGATGTTCGAGGACATCCGTCAGAAACTGGGCACGCACTATGGCGACCCGGTGGACCTCGATGAGGTCATTCGCTGAGGCGAAGCGGACAGAATGTAAAAGCCCGGCCATGTGCCGGGCTTTTTTTGCGCGCCGATTCCTATAACAGCCTGACCGGGAGCGTAGGGCGTATAACGTTCGACGTTATACGCCGGTTGACCTTGGCTGCCGGCCGCACGGGCTTCGCCTGGCAACTGTCGCCCTCGACCAATGCGTCAACCGCCGATCCGGGTGAGTCGGCGTACAACCGCGAACGGTTGTATGCCCTACGAATACGCGGACAGCTGCTCCTACAAGAGTCGCCTCAATGGCTCACCCAGCGCTGCCGTGCCCAGGCGCTCAGCGTATCGACGCCCAGCACCAGCAACAGCATGGCGAGGATCACCGTCGCCGCCTGGGCCTGCTGGAACAGGCTGAGGCTGAAATACAGCATCTGCCCCAGGCCGCCGGCGCCGACAAAGCCCAGCACGCTGGCCATGCGGATATTGTTCTCCCAGCGGTAGAGCATGTAGGCCACCAGCTGCGGCCAGACCGCCGGCAGGGTGCCGTAGGCAAACGCGGCAACTCGTCCTCCGCCGGCCAGTCGCACCGCTTCGGCGGGAGCGGTCGGGGTATTTTCCAGCGCCTCGGCGAACAGCCGGCCGAGCACGCCACCGGTATGCAGCGCCAGGGCCAGGGTGCCGGCGTTCGGTCCCAGCCCGGCGGCCAGCACCATCAGCGCGCCCCACACCAGTTCAGGCACCGCGCGCAGGGCGTTGAGCAGCAGTCGCGACAGGCTCTGGCCGATGCGGCCGAAACGCCCGGCTGCCGGCAGCGCCAGCAGCATGCCAAGCAGCGCCGCGAGCAGGGTGCCGATGGCCGACATGGCCAGGGTTTCCAGCGCGCCGCGGCCGACGGCGGTGAGGTGCGACGCGGACAGGTCCGGGGAGAGGAAGTCCTTGGCGTAGTCGAGCATCTGTCCTGCCCCACGCGCACTGAACAGCCCGCCGGTATCCATTTCCAGATAGGCGAACGAGGCGACCACTGCGATCACCACCGCAAGCAGCCAGACCAGGCTGCGCAGCAATCCGCTCATTCGAGCCTCCCGCGCAGGAAGCGGCTGAGCAGGTCGGCGCCGAGCACCAGCACCAGGAAGGTCAGCAGGATGCTCGCCACCTCGCCGCCGGCGAACATGCGCAGCGACAGGTCGATCTGCTGGCCGAGTCCGCCGGCGCCGACGAAGCCCATCACCACCGAGGCGCGGATCGCGCATTCCCAGCGGTAGACGGTGTAGGAAATCAGTTCTGGCGCCGCCGAGGGCAGCACGCCGTAGGCGAAGGCTTGCAGGCGTGATCCGCCGCCCAGCAGCACGGCACGGGTCGGGCGCGGGTCCACCGATTCGAAGATTTCCGCATAGACCTTGCCGAGCATGCCGCCGTAGGTGATGGCGATTGCCAGCACGCCGGCGGTGGGGCCCAGGCCCACGGCACGGACGAACAATAGTGCCCAGACGATTTCCGGCACGCTGCGCAGCAGGATCAGCAGGCAACGCACTGGCCAGCGCAACGCGCGGGCCCACCAGGCGGGCAGGCCGCCGCGGGGCAGGGCGGAGATCGACAGCGCACGGGTGGCCAGCAGCGAGGCCGGGAAGGCGATCAGCCAGGCCAGGGCCATGCCGGCGGTGGCGATGGCCAGGGTTTCCAGCGTGGCACGCCCGAGCAGGCTGAGGAATTCGCCATCATGGGCCGGTGGCCAGAAACCGCCCAGGAAGCTGGCCATGGTCCGTGCGTTGTCGCCACTGAACAGGTTGGCGATGTCCAGCTCGGAAAGACGCAGGCCCGGCCACAGCAGGACCACGGCGAGCAGCGTGAGCAGCAGGCGCGGCAGCGCGGCGGGGTCGCGGGGCGGGCTCTTCGAGAACGCAGGGTTCAGCATCGCGGAATCTGCACCACCATCGGCTTGCCCACTGGTGAGGCGCTGTCCTGGCGGCCGAGTTGCTCATTGGCATAGAGCGCCCGCAGGTCGTCCGGGGTGACCCGTTCCGCCGGCTTGTCGAAGGCGATGCGGCCGTCACGGATGCCGACGATGCGTGGAAAGTGTTCCAGCGCCAGGTCCACCGCGTGCAGGCTGGCCAGCAGCGTCACGCCACGGTTCTGCGCCTCGCGGCTGAGCACCGCCAGTGTATGGCCGGCGAGCACCGGGTCCATGGCCGAGACCGGCTCGTCCGCCAGCAGCACTTCGGCCTGCTGGTACAGCGCGCGGGCGATGCCGACCCGTTGCAGTTGGCCGCCGGAAAGCTGGTCGCAGCGTTCGAACAGCTTGTCGCCCAGGTCCAGGCGTTGCAGTTCTACGCGGGCGCCGGCGCTGTCGACGGGGTAAAGCAGGCTGGCCAGGCTTTTGCCCAGCGACCACTGGCCGAGGCGGCCGGCGAGCACGGCAGTGACTACCCGTTGCCGCGGCGGCAGTGGCGGAGCCTGGTGCACCAGCGCGACGCGTGCGCGCAGGCGTTGGCGTGCGGTATCGCCCAGCGCCCAGGGCTGGGCGCCGAGCAGTTCGAAGCTGCCCGCCGAGGGTTTCAGGGCGGTGGCCAGGATTCGCAGCAGGGTGGTCTTGCCGGCGCCCGAGGGGCCGATGATCGCCACCCGTTCGCCGGCTGCGACCGCAAGGTCGATGCCGACGAGCGAATGCTGGCCGTTGGCGTGGATATGCTCCACGCCGGTCAGTTTCAGGGTCACTTCAGGAGGCCTGCGGCGCGCGCCGACTCCTCGATGCCCTTGTAGTTCTCAGGCTGGGTCTCGATGAAGCGGCTGGCCGCCTGCAGGTCGAGGATTTCCTTGTCGCGCGGCTTACTCGGGTCGAGGGCGAGGAAGGCCTTCTTGATCTTCTCGGCCAGAGCCGGGTCGAGGTTGCCGCGTACGGTCCAGTTGTAGTCGTAGTAGGTCGGGGTGGTGGCGAAGACCTTCACCTTGTTGGTGTCGACCTTGCCGGCGTCCACCAGCTTCTGCCACACGGAGGCGTTCAGCACGCCGGCGTCGACCTTGCCGGCCTGGACCCAGGCGACGGTGGCGTCGTGGGCGCCGGAGTAGGCCACGCGGGAGAAGAACTGCTCGGGCACCACGCCGTCCTTCTGCATGAAGTAGCGCGGCATCAGGCTGCCGGAGGTGGACGACACGGAACCGAAGGCGAAGGTCTTGCCCTTGAGGTCCTGGATCGACTTCACGTTCGGGTCGGCGGTGATGAATTTGCTGGTGAACTGCTGGTCCTGCTCGCGCTGTACCAGTGGGATGGCGTTGCCGGTCTTCAGGCGCGCCTGGACGAAGGTGAAGCCGCCCAGCCAGGCCATGTCCAGACGATCGGAGGCCAGGGCCTCGACCACGCCGGCGTAGTCGGATACCGGGATGAACTTCACGGGCATGCCCAGTTGTTCTTCCAGGTAGGCGCCCAGCGGCTTGAACTTGCGCAGCAGTTCGGTGGGGGCTTCATCGGGGATCGCCGAGACCTTCAGTTCTTTCAGGGCTTCGGCATGAGTAACGGATGCAGCAAAGGACAGCGCAAAGCAGGCGGCGAGCGCCAGGGTGCGTTTCAGCATGGAGCAGTCTCCGGTTCAATAGCGGAAAAAGCCTGGGAAGTTTAGCGGCGGTCTGCCCGCGTATTCTCCGACCTAGGGAATACGCACTGCCGGCAGGCTCGGCCTTGGGCCTCGCGGGGGTTAAGATGGTCGCCCCCGTGCCCGCTATTTTGCCTCACAGGAGTTACAGATGTCTGCCCTGCCTTCCATCGCCTTCGCCGGCCTCGGCCTGATGGGCGTGCCCATGTCCCGCCGCCTGCTCGCCGCCGGCTACCCGCTGACCGTGTGGAACCGTTCCGCCGGCAAGCGCGAGCTGCTCGCCGGAGAGGGCGCCCGGGCCGTGGAAACGCCGGCTCAGCTGTGCGCCGAGGCCGAGGTGGTGATGCTCTGCCTGGCCGATACCGCCGCCGTGCGCGAGGTGGTGTTCGGCGCCGGCGGGATCGTCGAGAGCGCCCGTGCCGGTCAGGTGCTGGTGGACTTCTCCAGTCTGGAGCCGGCCGCCACCCGCGAAATGGCCGCCGAACTGGAAGCCCGCACCGGCATGCACTGGGTCGACGCGCCGGTGTCCGGCGGCACGCCGGGCGCCGAGGCCGGCACCCTGGCGATCATGGCCGGCGGTCGGGTCGAGGACATCGAGCGCGTGCGGCCGATCCTGGCCAACCTGGGGCAACGCCTGACGCGCATGGGGGATGTCGGCGCCGGGCAGGTGACCAAGGTGTGCAACCAGATGATCGTCGCCTGCAACGCGCTGGTGATCGCCGAGGTGGTGGCGCTGGCGGAGAAGTCCGGTGTCGATGCCAGCCTGATCGCCCCGGCGCTGGCCGGTGGTTTCGCCGATTCCAAACCTCTGCAGATCCTCGCCCCGCAGATGGCCGAAAGTCGCTTCGAACCGGTGAAGTGGCACGTGCGCACGCTGCTCAAGGACCTGGATACCGCCGTCAAGCTGTCCCGCGAGGAAGGCTCGGCCACGCCCATGAGCGGCCTTGCCGCACAACTGATGCGCCTGCACGGCAGCCAGGGCAATCTCGAACGCGACCCGGCCACCCTGGTCGAGCAATACCGTCAGTCGAAGGAACCTCAAGCATGAAACTCTGCGCCAACCTGTCCCTGTTGTTCACCGAAGTCCCGTTGCTGCAGCGTATAGACGCCGCCGCCAAGGCCGGTTTCGAGGGCGTGGAGATCCAGTTCCCTTATGACGTGCCCGCGCAGGACCTGAAAGCCGCGCTGGACGCCGCCGGCCTGCCGCTGGTGCTGATCAACCTGCCCGTCGGTGACCTGATGCAGGGTGGCGCGGGTCTGGCCGCCGTGCCGGAGCGCGCGGCGGAGTTCGAGGCGGCGCTGGCCCAGGCGCTGGAGTACGCGCGCATCGTCAAGCCGCAGCACGTGAACGTGCTGGCCGGTCGTCTGGTCGAGGGGCTGGAGCGCGAAGTCGCCCTGCAGACCCTGGCCGAACGCCTGCGCGCTACCTGCGATGCGTTCGCCGGCAGTGGCACCGACGTGCTGATGGAAGCCATCAACTGCCACGACATGAAAGACTTCCTGCTCAACACCCCGGAGCACCTGCAGGACATGCTCGAGCGCGTGGCGCGGGAAAACCTGCGCGCGCAGCTGGACCTCTATCACATGGCGCGCATGGGTCTGGAACTGGTGGATTGCATCTACGCGCTGATGGGCCAGATCGGCCACGTGCAGTTCGCCGACTACCCCGAACGCGGCGAGCCGGGCTCCGGCGAAATGGACTTCGAGGTGCCGCTGCAAGTGCTCGACGATGTCGGCTACGACGGCTGGCTGGGCGCGGAGTACCGCCCGACCGGCACCACCGCCGACTCGCTGCGCTGGCTGTCGCGCTGGCGTTCAGGCCTGATTGCGTAGCAGGGCCGACTCGCCGTCCTCGTGGTAGGCGCCGAGGAAGTCCACCAGCGCGGAGAAGGGCAGGGGGCGGCTGAACAGGTAGCCCTGCGCCAGTCCGCAGTGGTTGTCGCGCAGGAAGGCCAGCTGCTGCGGGTGCTCGACGCCTTCGGCGATCACTTTCAGGTGCAGCTTCTGCGCCATGGCGATGATCGCCTGGGCGATCTCGCTGTCACGCTGGGATTGGGGCACGTCGCAGATGAAGGAACGGTCCACCTTCAAGGCGTCCAGCGGGAGCTGTCGCAGGTAGGACAGCGACGAATAGCCGGTGCCGAAATCGTCGATCGACAGGCTCACGCCCAGTTCGCGCAGGCGATTGAGCAGCGGGACGGCTTGGTCGATATTGGCCATCACCGCATTCTCGGTGACCTCCAGCTCCAGGTAGCGGGCCTCCAGGCCGGCGTCGTCCAGGGTGCGCTGCACTTCTTCCACCAGGCTGTCGCGCCCCAGGTTGCTGGCGCAGCAGTTCACCGCCACCCGCAGGTCGCCGAAGCCCAGGTCATGCAGGCGGCGCAAGTCCTTGCAGGCATGACGGAGCACCCAGGCATCCAGCGCGCCGATCAGGCCGTTGGCGACCGCCAGGTTGATGAAACGGTCCGGTGACAGCAGGCCGTGGACCGGGTGCTTCCAGCGCACCAGCGCCTCCAGTTGCTCCACTCCGCCATGGTCGATGCGCAGGATCGGTTGGTAATACAGCACCAGCTCGTCGTCCCATAGCGCCTTGCGCAGTTCCTCTTCCAGCTGCAGCTCCTGGGTGGCCTTGGTCTTGAGGTGCGGGCTGAAGAAGTGGGTGACGTTGCGCCCGTTGCCCTTTGACTGGTACAGGGCAAGGTCAGCGTGCTTGAGCAGCTCCTCCGCCTGCTCCCCGTCGTTGGGGAACAGGCTGATCCCCACGCTCAGGGTCATCACCAGGTTGCGCCCGGCGGTGGTGATGGGTTCCTTCATGCGTTGCATCAGGCGCTGGGCAAGGATGCGCGCTTCGTGATCCTCGCCAAGGTCCGCGAGGATGCAGAACTCGTCGCCACCGAAGCGGGCCAGCAGGTCGGAGCCGCGCAGGGCGCTGCGAATGCGTCCGGAAACGATGCACAGCAGCTCGTCGCCGGCGGCGTGGCCGAGGGAGTCGTTGACCCGCTTGAAGTGGTCCAGGTCCAGCAGGATCACCGCCATGCCCTGGCCTTTCTTGCGGTTGCGCTCCAGGCGCAGGGCGAACTCTTCGTTCAGTGCCGTGCGGTTGTGCAGGCCGGTCAGGCCGTCGAAGCGGGCCAGTTGCTGCAGGGAGGCATTGGCGTGGTCAAGCTGGCTGAGCAGGGTGTTGACCCGGTTCAGCTCGCTTTCCTTGCTCGACAGGCTTTCGTCGATCCAGGCAGCCCAGAGCCCGGCGAGTACCACCGCCAGGGCCAGCAGGCCGACCATCAGGCCGAGCTGGATGGCATTGCCCTGGGCCGCATCGGCCACCGGCACGACCCAGCTGGGCAACGTCAGGGTCAGCGCCGCCATGCCGGTAAAGTGCATGCCGGCGATGGCGCCGCCGAGCAGCAGGCTGGCGAGGATCTGGTAGATCCACTGGCGTTCCGCGGGCTGCCGGTTGAGGACGGGGGTGAGTACCAGCGCGGTGTAGGCCACCAGGATCGCTATCAATACCGACAGCGCCACCAGCGACGGGTCGTAGTGTTGCATCGGCGGCGCCTGGATGGCTGCCATCCCGGTGTAGTGCATGCCGGCGATGCTCGCGCCGATGCAGCAGGCGGCCAGTAGGTGCTGCAAAGGGCTGAGCCCGGCACGGATCAGCAGGCGCATCGCGATGACCGAGGTGCCAATGGCGATGAGCAGCGACAGCAGGGTCAGGCCGCTGTTGAAGTGCACCGGCACTGCCGGGCGGAAGGCGAGCATGGCGACGAAGTGCATCGACCAGATGCCGCTACCCAGGCAAATGCCGCCCACCCACTGCCAGCGTCGCGCGTGCTGGGGCGAGCGGAGCATCAGCCCGGCGATGCTCAGCGCAACGTAGCTGGCGGCACAGGCGATCAGGATGGACAGCAGCACCAGACCGGGATTGTGGGTGCACTCCAACAGCACAGCGTCGGGTACGGCGTCCTGCTGCCATTCCATAGCTGGGAGCTCCAAGTGTCGAGACGGGGCGAATTCGGTTCGATATCACTTTGATGTCAGTCTAGGGGGTGGCCATTACCCTGCAAGCCGTGACCGGGGATTCCGACAAAGTGAAGGAGCGCTGCCGACGTACGGTAGCGCGCGATGGAAACCACCTCTCAACTCTTGTTCATGTGTCAGCAGATGTAGCGGATTTGACGCTTTTTTGACTATTTTGCCGCTAGAGTGTCGCCGCTGGCCGGGTGGCCTTCTCAACCAACGTTTCCAATTCGACTTTTGCAGTTCAAGGAGTGCACTCGATGGCCGAGGGCAAACGCCGCCTCATCCCGCAGGTCAGTTCCACACGGCTGGTCCTCCTGTTTTCCCTGGCCTTGGTGCTGTTCTACAACGTCGCGACCTGGAAGGCGCTGAACAGCCTGGTACCGCTGGAGGGTGTGAAAGGCGCCGGGTTCTTCCTCTCCTTCGCGTTCTTCCTCTGGGCAGCCTTCACCCTGCTGCTGACGCTGGTGTCGTTCCGTCCGCTGCTCAAGCCGGCGCTGACCCTGGTGGCGCTGGTTTCCGCCGGTGCGGCCTACTTCATGAACACCTATGGCGTGGTCATCGACACGGTGATGGTGCAGAACGTGTTCGAGACCAACCCGGGCGAAGCCGCAGCCCTGTTCAGCGCGCGAATGGTCGGCTACCTGCTGGTGCTGGGCGTCCTGCCGGCGGCAATCATCTGGCTGACCCCGGTGAGCTATCGCCCGTTCTTCCGCGGTCTGCTCAACAAGGTCCTGGTGATCGTCGCTTGTGTAGCGGTGGTGGCGGTCTCCGTGGGCAGCTTCTATTCCACCTATGCACCGGTGTTCCGCCAGGAAGACAAGCTGACCCACTTCATCAACCCGACCAATTACATCTACGCGGTGGGCAAGTACACCAAGCAGCGCCTGGGCATCAAGGAGAACCTGGTGGTGCAGCCGATCGGCGAGGATGCCGTGCAGGCTCAGCGCGTGCGCGCCGATGGCAAGAAGTCGCTGATGATCTTCGTGGTCGGTGAAACCGCCCGCGCCGACCATTTCTCCCTCAATGGCTATGCTCGCGAGACCAACCCGGAGCTGGCGAAGCTCGACATCATCAACTTCGCCAACGTCAGCTCCTGCGGCACCTCTACCGCCGTATCGGTGCCCTGCATGTTCTCCAAGTTCCCCCGCGAGGACTACAGCGACAAGAAGGGCAAGACCTACCAGGGCCTGCTGGATATCCTTCAGCGCGTGGGCGTGTCCGTGCTCTGGCTGGACAACAACAGCGACTGCAAGGGCACCTGCCTGCGCGTTCCGAATCGCGACATTCCCAAGACCCAGCCCGGCCCGTTCTGCGATGGCAAGAACTGTCTGGACGAAGCCCTGCTGCAGGATCTGCAGGCCTACATCGACGGCCTGAAGGACAACGCCATCATCGTGCTGCACGCCGACGGCAGCCATGGTCCGGAGTACTACGACCGCTATCCGAAGTCCCTGGAGCGCTTCAAGCCGGTATGCCACACCAACCAGCTGGGTAGCTGCAGCAGCGAGGAGCTGGTGAACGTCTATGACAACACCATCCTCTACACCGACTTCTTCCTGTCCAAGGTGGTGGAACTGCTCAAGCGCAACGAAGGCCGCTTCGACACCTCGATGCTCTACGTCTCCGACCATGGCGAGTCGCTGGGCGAGAACGGCGTCTACCTGCACGCCGCGCCCTATGCCATCGCGCCGAAGGCGCAGACCCATGTGCCAATGGTGATGTGGTTCGGCAATGGCGCGCTGGGCGATCTAGGCATCGATCGCGGCTGCCTGGAGACCAAGGCCAAGGCCGACGAGCTGAGCCACGACAACCTGTTCCACTCGGTGCTTGGCCTGTATGAAGTGCGCACCAGTCTCTACCAGCCGGACCTGGACATCTTCCATTCCTGCCGGCGCAACATGACCGCCGCCCAGTAAGCGGGGGCGAGGCAAAAAGAAAGGCCCTGCGGCGAGCGCCGCAGGGCCTTTGTGTTTTTCAGGGCTGGAGTTACTTGTCGCGCACCAGCAGCACCGGACGGTTGCTGACGCGGATCAGGCCCTCGGCCACGCTGCCCAGCATCAGGCGGCGCACGCCACGACGGCCGTGGGTGCCCATGACGATCACATCCGCCTTGGAGGCATCGGCTTCGATCTCGATGCGCTCGGCGATCTCCTCGCTGGCGCGTTCCTGGCAGACCCGCTCGAACACGGCCTTGACCGGGAAATCGGCGACGTGCTCCTTGGCCTTGGCCAGGATGTCGTCGGCGGCCTTCAGTGCAGCTTCACGCAGCGGCTCGGGGTTGTAGTACACGGCGTAGTCGGGCAGGTGCCGCAACGGGCTGTCGACGATGGTGATGACGCGCAGCTCGCCTCCGCTCAGCTTGGCCAGCTTGGCCGCTTCGACCAGGGCACGGTCGGAAACCGGACTGCCGTCCACCGCTACCAGAATGCGCTCGTACATGATGTGTTCCTCAATGAGTGGCTTGGTAAGAAAACTCTATCCCTCCGAGGGCGAGATTCCCTTGCGCAGCGTCAATGGTAGTCGGTGTGTCCGAAAGTGCCGGGAATAGAGCGGTGTAACGGGGTGTTTCGGCATCGGGAGTTGCCGCGAGCGTAGGGCGTATAACGTTCGACGTTATACGCCGTTTGACCTTGACCCCAGGGCCTCCGAGGCCTGCCTTGGCGCGGGAGAGGGCCTCGGTGTAACCGCGAACAGAACCCCAAGAAAAAAGCCGCCACCGGTTGCCCCGTGGCGGCTTTTTCATGACGCGCTGTCTGGCTTAGCCAGCGACCAGCACGCGGATCGCCTCCAGGCGCAGCGACGCCTTGTCCAGCATCGCCAGGCTGTCGTCACGTTGCTTGCGCAGGGCTTCCAGTTCGCTGTCGCGCACGCTCGGGTTGACGGCCTTGAGCGCGGTCAGGCGGGCCAGTTCTTCGTCCAGGGTGGCGGTCAGCTGCTGGCGAGCCTGCTCCACGCGCTCGGCATGGCGCGGAGTGATCTTGGTCTCCGCCAGGGCGAACTGCTTGGCCAGCACGTCGCGCTGGGCCTGCACGAACTTGTTGGCACTGGCGCGCGGCACGCTTTCCAGCTGGTCGTTGAGGGTTTCGAAGGACACGCGGGCGGACAGGTCGTTGCCGTTGGCGTCCATCAGGCAGCGCAGCGCCACCGGTGGCAGGAAGCGGCCGAGCTGCAATTTGCGCGGCGCCACGGCTTCGCTGACGAACAGCAGCTCCAGCAGCACGGTGCCCGGCTTGAGTGCCTTGTTCTTGATCAGCGCCACCGAGGTGTTGCCCAGCGAACCGGACAGCACCAGGTCCATGCCGCCCTGCACCATGGGGTGTTCCCAGGTGAGGAACTGCATGTCCTCGCGGGCCAGGGCCTGGGCGCGATCGTAGGTGATGGTCACGCCTTCGTCGTCGCCCAGCGGGAAGCTGGCGTCGAGCATCTTCTCGCTCGGACGCAGGATCAGCGCGTTCTCGGAGTGGTCCTCGCTGTGGATGCCGTAGGTGTCGAACAGGCGCTCCATGTAGATCGGCAGGGCGAACTGGTCGTCCTGTTCCTCGATCTCCTCCACCAGCGCCTCGCCTTCCCCGGCGCCGCCGGAGTTCAGCTCCAGCAGGCGGTCGCGGCCGCTGTGCATCTCGGCTTCCAGGGCTTCGCGGGCAGCCTTGCCTTCGGTGAGCAGGGTGGCGAAGGCCTCGTCGTCGCCGCCGTCCAGCAGTTCCACCAGGCGCGGACCGAAGCGGTGCTGCAGGGCGTTGCCGGTGGGGCAGGTGTTGAGGAAGGCGTTCAGCGCCTGGTGGTACCACTGGAACAGGCGTTCCTGCGGGCTGTTTTCCAGGTGCGGTACGTGGATCTGGATGGTGTGCTTCTGACCGATACGATCCAGGCGCCCGATGCGCTGTTCCAGCTGGTCCGGGTGGGCCGGCAGGTCGAACAGTACCAGGTGATGGGCGAACTGGAAGTTGCGGCCTTCACTGCCGATTTCCGAGCAGACCAGCACCTGGGCGCCGAACTCTTCGTCGGCGAAGTAGGCGGCGGCGCGGTCGCGTTCGAGGATGCTCATGCCTTCGTGGAACACCGTGGCCGGGATGCCGGACTTCAGGCGCAGCGCGTCTTCCAGGTCCAGCGCGGTCTCGGCGTGGGCGCAGATCACCAGCACCTTGTACTGCTTGAGCATTTTCAGAGTGTCGATCAGCCACTCGACGCGCGGGTCGAAGCGCCACCAGCGGGCGTTCTCGTCGCCGTCCTCGACCTGGGCCTGGAAGCTGACTTCCGGGTACAGGTCCGGGTGCTCGCCGATCGGCAGCTCCATGTATTCCACCGGGTTGGCCAGGGCATAGGGATGCAGCTGGCGCTCGGGGAAGCCTTGCACCGCAGCGCGGGTGTTGCGGAACAGCACACGGCCGGTGCCGTGGCGATCGAGCAGCTCGCGCACCAGGCGGGAGCGGGCCTCTTCATTACCGCCCTCGACGCTGGCCAGCAGGTCGTCGCCCTCGCTGCCGAGGAAGCCGTGGATGGCCTCGCGGGCGCTGGGGGACAGACGGCCTTGGTCGATCAGTTCCTGCACTGCCTCGGCGACCGGGCGGTACTGGCTGCTCTCGGCGCGGAAGGCTTCCAGGTCGTGGAAGCGATCCGGATCGAGTAGGCGCAGGCGGGCGAAGTGGCTGTCCAGGCCCAGCTGTTCCGGGGTCGCGGTGAGCAGCAGCACGCCGGGGATGACCTGCGACAGTTGTTCCACCAGTTGGTATTCGGGGCTGGCCTGTTCCGGGTGCCACACGAGGTGGTGGGCTTCGTCGACGACCAGCAGGTCCCAGCCAGCGGCGAAGGCTGCGTCCTGGGCGCGCTCGTCCTCACGCAGCCACTCCAGCGCCACCAGGGCCAGCTGGGTGTCTTCGAAGGGGTTGCTGGCATCGCTCTCGACGAAGCGCTCGCGGTCGAACAGGGCGACTTCCAGGTTGAAGCGCCGGCGCATTTCCACCAGCCACTGGTGCTGGAGGTTTTCCGGCACCAGGATCAGCACGCGGTTGGCGCGGCCGGAGAGCAACTGGCGGTGGATCACCAGGCCCGCCTCGATGGTCTTGCCCAGGCCCACTTCGTCGGCCAGCAGGACGCGCGGCGCCATGCGGTCGGCGACTTCACGAGCGATGTGCAGCTGGTGGGCGATGGGTTGCGCACGGGCGCCACCCAGGCCCCAGAGCGAGGATTGCAGCAGGCGGCTGCGGTGTTCCAGGGTGTGGTAGCGCAGGCCGAACCAGGACATCGGGTCGATCTGCCCGGCGAACAGGCGATCACTGGCCAGGCGGAACTGGATGAAGTTCGACAGCTGGGTTTCCGGCACGGTGCGCTGGTCGTTCTGCGCGGTGATGCCGTGGTAGATCAGCAGGCCGTCGATCTCGTCCACTTCGCGGACGGTCATCTTCCAGCCTTCGAAATGGGTGATCTCGTCGCCCGGGGCGAAGCGCACGCGGGTCAGCGGCGCATTGCGTTCGGCGTACTGGCGGGTATCACCGGTGGCCGGATAGAGCACCGTGAGCAGGCGTCCGTCGAGCGCCAGGATGGTCCCGAGCCCAAGTTCCGCTTCACTGTCGCTGATCCAGCGTTGGCCGGGTTGATACTGCGCCATGGACACCTCCCAAAAAAAGCCGGCTATGGTACCGGAACGCGCGGCATTCAGCGATGGCCGATGACGGTTCCGGTCGTCCGAACGGTCGGGCCTGCCGGGAGGAGGGCGCTAGGCGTCGAAGACTCCCGCTGGAGTTGCCGCAAATGACGAAAGTGTAGCGAGCCGGACTCAAGTCTGTAGTGGACCGGCCGATAGCCTGACCAGAGGAATTCCGACGGGACCTTTCCTTATGCTGCTGCCCATTCCCCATAGTCTGACACCGGTCACCGCCCAGCAGGACGTGCCCAGGCCGCGACCGGATGTCGCCCCGGTGAGCCCGCCTGCGCCCAGCGCGGGCAACGCCGGCGTGGGGCTGGAACGCCGACCGGATGAAGAGGTGCTGGAAGAGGAATATCAGCGCCGTCGCAAACGCCGCCAGGCCAGCGACGGCACTCCGGAGGGCGAGGCCCTGGAAGAGTTGGAGCAGGTCGAGGAACTGGGCGAGGCGCAGGACACCCTGCGCAAGGGCCGGTGGATCGATATCGAGATCTGACGGTCCGGCCCGGAGTAAGCTGGATCAACACCTGATTGCGCCGAGTCCCGCATGCTGTTCGACGATGCCCCCATCCAATTGCCTGATGCCGAACTGCGTCTGCTGAGCGACTGGTGTCCGCCGTCGCTGGCGGAGCGCTGGTTCGAACAACTGGTCGCCCAGACGCCCTGGGACCAGCCCAGCGTGCATCTGCACGGGCGCGACTACCCGGTGCCGCGACTGGTTGCCTGGTACGGCGACCCTGAGGCTTTCTATACCTACTCCGGCCTGACCCACGCACCGTTGCCGTGGACGCCACTGCTGGCGCAAATCCGCACGCGGGTCGAGTCGGCGGCCGGGCAGCGCTTCAATGGCGTGCTGCTCAACTACTACCGGGATGGCCAGGACTCCATGGGCTGGCACAGCGACGACGAACCGGAGCTGGGGCGCAATCCGGTGGTGGCCTCGTTGAACCTCGGTGGCGTGCGGCGCTTCGACCTGCGTCGCAAGGGGCGTAACACAATCGAACACTCCATCGAGCTGTCCGGCGGTTCGCTGCTGGTCATGTCCGGCGCAACGCAGCATTATTGGCAGCATCAGGTTGCCAAGACGCGCCGTCCGGTCGCACCGCGCCTGAATCTGACTTTCCGCCTGGTGCATGCCCTGCCATGAGCAACGACGACAAACTGATCGACTTCGCCTCCGAGCGCGACAAGCGCATCCACGACGTGCATGAAAAACGCCTGCAGGACGTGCGTCAGGCCTTCGAGAACGCGCTGCCGCTGGGCAAGTCGCGCAAGAAGGGCAAGAGCAAGCCGAAGAAGCGCTGATTTTTCCCGGCGCTGACTGCTCCTTTTTCCGCCAAAGTGCCGCCCTGCGCGGCTTCCCGCCGCACCCTCCCCCTCCTGTAACTTGACCTGCGTCAGTGCTCCGGCCCTCGCCGGAAAGCGCCTTGTCGACCATTGATCCAGGTCAATTTGTCCCGCCCGGCCACCGGTAATCTGCACACATCCCCAGACGATGTAGGCAAACAGGAGGCCAGCATCATGTTCATCGACGAAGTGGTTCTCGCAGGCATCGTTACCGTAGGACTGATGGTCGTGTTCTTCGGCGGGATCGGAATTTTCATCTGGAAGGACAGCCACAAGAAGAGCTGATCCTTACAGATATACAGAGCACGCAAGGCACTTCGGGCGACTTAGGTCGCCCGTTTTTTTGCCTGCGCGAAAGTCGGGATGCTATGTTGTTAGCTTGCTAATAATGTGTTTGGCAACGATGTTGCCGTCCCCGTAGCCGACTATCTTTAGGCGATAGACCCGGAGCCTTTCGAGAGACCGCGTGCGACCTACGCTACAGGCATTCCTCGCGCCGGATACGCTGGCGCTGAAATTCGCGATCAAGACGCTCCTGGCCGGCGGCCTGGCGCTCTGGTGCGCCTTCCGTTTCGACCTCGAACAGCCGCAATGGGCACTGATGACGGTGTTCATCGTGTCCCAACCGCTGTCGGGCATGGTGGTGGCCAAGGGATTGTTCCGCCTGATCGGCACCCTGGCCGGCACCGCCATGTCCGTGGTGATCATGGCGTTGTTCGCCCAGACTCCCTGGCTGTTCCTGCTCGCCGTGTCGGTATGGCTCGGCCTCTGCACAGCCGCTTCGACCACGCTGCGCAACCACGTGTCGTATGCCTTCGTGCTCTCCGGCTACACGGTGGCGATCATCGGCCTGCCGGCGATCAGCCATCCGCTGGGGGTATTCGACCAGGCCGTGGCACGCTCCACGGAAATCTGCCTGGGCATCCTGTGTGCTTCGGCGGTCAGCGCCATCCTCTGGCCGCGCCGGGTCGAGGCCAACCTGGACAAGCAAGCGCGGGCCACCTGGCTTACCGGGATGCAGGCCGCGCGCAGCGAGATCGATGCCGACGCGCGGGAGATCAAGGGCCTGCTGCTGGCGCTGGGCAAGATCGTCGAGGTGGACGTACAGCGTGATCACGCCTGGTTCGAGGGCTATCGCGGACGCATGCGGTCGCGGGCACTGCGCATCCTCTCCCGCGACCTGCTCAGTCTGCTGCGTACCGCGCGCGGTGTGGCCCGCCAGCGCAGCGTGTTGGACGACGGCGACAAGGCGCGGCTGCAACCCTGGGTCGATGAGCTGCAAGCAGTGTTGCAGGACCCACAGGTCGAGTCGATGAAGGCGCTGGGCGAGCGTTTGGAGCAGGCGGGCAGCGACGACACCCGGTCCAACGACCTGCGCTATTGCCTGATCCGTTGTGCGCTGCTGCTGCGCAAGGCCGTGGACGCCGAGCGCACCATGCGTTCGGTCGCCTCGGGGGCGGTGGATGAGCGAGCGACCGGCACGCTGTCCTGGCACCGCGACTGGTTGATGGCGCTGTTTTATGGCCTGCGTAGCGCCTTGGCGCTGCTCGGCATGTCGGCCTTCTGGATGGCCACCGCCTGGCCTGCCGCCACTGGCGGGATGTTGCTGGCGGCGGTGATCTGCAGCCTGTTCGCCAATCGCGACAATGCCGTTGCCATCGGCCTGGGCTTCCTGCGCGGCATTCTTTACGCGATACCTGCCGCCGCGGTGGTCACCCAGTGGCTGCTGCCGCAGTGGAACGGTTTCCCGCTGCTCTGCATGGCCCTCGGCGTGCCGCTGTTCTTCGCCTTGCTGGGCATGGCCACACCGGCGTTGGCCGGCACCGCCACCTCGTTCTCGATCCATTTCATCACCCTGGTGGCGCCGAGCAATGTGATGCGCTACGACCTGGCGTCCCTGCTCAATTCCGCCCAGGGCGTGGTCATCGGTGTGGGCTTCGCGGTTGTGGTGTTCCGCCTGTTGACCCTGCCGGCGGACTGGCTCAACCGACGCCTGATCCAGGCCACCTGTATCGACCTGGGGCGCCTGACCCGGCGGCCAATCGAGGAGGCGGAGAACTGGTTCGGCGGACGCATGGCCGACCGCCTGATCCGCCTGGCGCGGCACTACACCTTGTTGCCGAAAGAGGAGCAGCGGCGTTGGCAGGACGGCCTGCTGGCGCTGGACCTGGGCAACGAACTGATCCATATGCGCGCCTGCCTCAATAATGCCCACGGTCTGTTGCGCAAGGCGCGCGACCAGTTCCTCGGCTCGCTCGCCAGCGTGCTGGAGCAGGGGCCGGGCAGCGGCCGCGAGCAGCGCCTTGAGGCGCTCTGCGAACCCCTGGAGGAAGCCCTGGCGCGCGATCTCCACGGCGAGAACGAACCCAATCGCCTGGCCCGCGCCGCCCTGGCGCAATTGCGCCACACTTGGCGGCAGTGGTGCCGATTGGAGGATCAGCATGGGACTGCATGAGGTCGGTTGGGGCGGCGTCTACCTCAGCCCGTTGTTCATCTACGCGGTACTGGCCCTGGGCCTGACGGTGGTGCTGCGCCTGCTGCTGCAGGCCACGCCCTTCGGCCGCTGGATCTGGCACGAAGCGCTGTTCGATTGCTCGTTGTTCGTGCTGATTCTCTGTGGCGTCACCTGGGCACTGAGCGCGGCCCCTTGAGAGGAGAAGTTGAATGCGCGGATTCCTTCGCGTAGCCGTCACCCTGATTCTGGTCTTCTGCGCCGTACTCGCCGGCACTTGGCTATGGCGCTACTACATGCTGTCGCCCTGGACCCGCGATGCGCGGGTGCGTGCCGACGTGGTGGTGATCGCCCCTGACGTGTCCGGCTGGGTTACCGACCTGGCGGTGCAGGACAACCAGCAGGTGAAGGCCGGCGACCTGATCATGCGCATCGACCGCGAGCGCTACGCCGCCAATCTGGAACAGGCCAAGGCGCTTGCCGAGACCCGTCACCAGCAGTATCTGCTTCGCCAGAGCGAAGCATCCCGGCGAAATCGCCTGGGCATCGCGGCGATCAGCGCCGAAGACAAGGAGACCGCGCAGATCAACGCCGCCATCGCCAAGAGCGAATACGACCAGGCACTGGCCCAGTTGCGCCTGGCCGAACTGAACCTGACCCGCAGCGAAATGCGCGCTCCGCGCGACGGCCAGGTCACCAACCTGCGCCTGGCCCAGGGCAACTACGCCCAGGCCGGCCAGCCGGCGATGGCGCTGGTGGACCAGAAGTCCTTCTACGTTACCGCCTACTTCGAGGAGACCAAGCTGCCCGGCATTCGTGTCGGCCAGCCGGCGAAGATCGTGCTGATGAGCGGCGATACCGCCATCGATGGCACCGTGGAAAGCATCAGCAGCGGCATCACCGACCGCAACGCGATTCCCGACAGCCAGTTGCTGGCCAACGTCGAACCGACCTTCAACTGGGTGCGCTTGGCCCAGCGCATCCCGGTGCGCATCCGTCTGGACAAGGTGCCCGCAGGCATCCACCTGAGCGCGGGGATGACCGCCAGCGTCACGGTGAGGGAACGCTGAACGGAGTGTCATCCCGCTCACGCTGCAGCCAGCAGGATAGTGTCGCGCAGAGCACCGACGCCGCCACCAGTGCGATACCGACCCAGGGCGTCCAGGTGATGCCGGCCAGGCTGATCACCGCGCCGCCCAGCGCCGCGCCGAGGGCCACGCCCAGGTGCATGGCCGAGGTGTTCAGCGCCACCCCGGCACTGCCGCTGGCCGGGTCGCTGGCCAGCAGGTAGCTCTGAACCGCCGGCGAGATCATCCAGCTGATGGTGCTCCAGACCATCAGCGCCATCAGCAACAGCCAGGGATGCCCGAGGCTCAACGGAATCGCCAGCATTGCCAGGGCGAACAGCCCCGGCACCACGATCAGCGCACGGCGATGCCCGAGACGGTCGCTCAACCAGCCACCCAGGTAACCGCCCCCGATGGCGGCGAGGCCGATCAGCAGCAGAGCCAGGGCGATGCGCTGGCTGTCGGTGATCCCGGCGACCTGCTGGAACCAAGGCGTGATGTAGGCGAACAGGGTGAAGTGCCCGCCCAGCAGCAGGATCGACACCAGCTGCGCCAGGTTCAGCGAGGGGCTGCGCAGCTGGCGCTTGTACGCCGCGCCATTGGCTGGGCTGCCCAGCGTGCGACGGGGCAGGGCGAGGCGCAGCAGGGCGGCCAGTGGCAGTGAATAGAGGGCGATGGCGGCGAAGATCCAGCGCCAGCCAAACCACTCGTTCACCAGTACGCCAGCCGGCACGCCGAACACCAGTGAACCGCTGATGCCCATGAAGATCAGGCCGATCGCGCGCCCGCGCTGGGCCGGCGGCGCCAGTTCCACCGCCAGCAGGCTGGCCTGCATGATGAGCAGCCCGCAGCAAGCGGCCATGCCGATACGCATCAGCAGCAGCGACAGGTAGCCGGGGCTCAGTGCGGCGCCGGCATTGAACATGGCGAAGATCAGCAGGGTGATCACCAGCAGGCGGCGGCAATCGGCGCCCCGGGTCAGCCAGCCGAGCAGCGGCGCGGCGATGGCGAAACTCAGGGAGAACAGGCTGGTGAGCTGGCCGGCGAGGCTGAGGGATACGCCCAGGTCGGCGGCGAGCGAGGGTAGGATGCCAGTGAGGATGGCCTCGGCGAGGCCTGCGGCGAAGGTGCAGAGGGATAGCAATAGCAGTCGAAGGTCCATGGCGGCTCCGATTCCCGGTGATGGGGTTTCGGGCGGAAGGCCTTCGGTTATCCCAGTTGATTGAACTGACGACGGGGAAGGGTAGTTGAGGCGGAAACTGTATACAAGTTTCCGGGGCCGGATGGCCGGCCCCGGAGTGCCTATCAGCCGATGGTGATCGGCGGCAGCGCAGGCAGTTCGATGTTGAGCTTCTCGGCGGGCGCCAGCACTTCGGCTTCGCCTTTCACCACAGCCTTGCCATCCTGGTTGAGCACCACGGTGCCGATGCGCACGCGGTTCTTCGGCAGCTTTTCCAGCACTTCCAGTTCCACCGTCAGTTCGTCACCGAGCTTCACCGGACGGGTGAACGTCAGGTTCTGGCCGAGGTAGATGGTGCCAGGGCCCGGCAGGGTGGTGGCGATTGCCGCGCTGATCAGCGCGCCGGTGAGCATGCCGTGGGCGATACGCTCCTTGAACTGGGTGGTGGCGGCGTACTCGGCGTCCAGGTGAACCGGGTTGCGGTCGCCGGAGACTTCTGCGAACAGCTGGATGTCGCGCTCGCCGACGCTGCGCTTGAAGTTGGCTTTCTGGCCGACTTCGAGTTCTTCGTAGGGTACGTTCTGGACCTGGGTCATAGGGGCTCCTCGAGGGTCTCGGCCTGGCGGACGGGGCAGTGCGCACCCAGCCAGTCGATCAGGTTGTGGGTGACCTCGTCACGGTTGCTCTCGTTGAACAACTCGTGACGCGCGTCGGAATAAATCTTCAGTTGGACGTCACGAACCCCGGCCCGGGTCATCGCCTGGGCGAGAACGCGCAGGCGCTTGCCCTGGCTGACCGGGTCGCGCTCGCCGCCAATCACCAGCACGGGCAGGTCGCTGCGAATGCGCGAGAGATGCTCCAGCGGGGTGATGTCGGCCAGGCCGCCGAGCAGGTCCAGCCACAGCTGGTTGCTGCAGCGGAAGCCGCAGAGCGGGTCGTTGACGTACTTGTCGACTTCGACGGGATCGCGGCTGAGCCAGTCGAAGGCGGTGCGGTTCGGTTTGAAGGCCTTGTTGAAGGAGCCGAACGAGAGGAAGTCGATCAGCGCGCTGCGCCCCAGCGGGCCTTGCCGCCAGCGCTCGAAGCGGGCGATGGCGCGGGCGCTCTTGTACAGCGCCACCGGCTGGTAGTTGGAGCCGGAGAGTACCGCCGCCTTCAGGCTGGCGTTGTGCTGCATCAGGTAGGCGCTGCCGATGTAGCTGCCCATGCTGTGGCCGAGCAGGACGATGGGCAGGTCCGGGTGTTCTTCGCGGATGTGCTGGTTCAGCGTATGCAGGTCGCCGATCACCTTGCCCCAGCCGCCGTGGTCGGCGTAGTGGCCCAGCTCGCCATGCTCGGCGGTGCGGCCGTGGCCGCGCTGGTCGATGGCGTAGAGGTGGTAGCCGGCGGCGTTCAGCGCAAGCCCCAGGCGCTCGTAGCGGCCGGCGTGCTCGGCCATGCCGTGGGAGAGCATCAGGGCCCCACGGGAGGGGCCATCCGGCGCCCAGTGGCGGGTGTACAGCGGCGTCTCGTCGCTGGCGGTCAGCCAGTAGGCAGCGTAAGGCATGGGTCCTTCCCGATTGTTGTACGAATTATCGAGCGCAAGTGAGACACGGCGATCATCGCCGACGCTGCGCAGTGTACAGCGCTGCGCGTGTCTGCCCAGGCGATTTTTGCTCAGCTGCGCGCGCGGACATTTCCTGTATGGATTGCGTCGGCTGGCCTAGGCTTCCCGCGACGTCAGGCGTTGGGCGCCATTGCGCCTGGCAAGGGGGCGGTGGGGCAAGATTCACGCAGTCAATGACGCTTGCTGGAGTCTTTGCGCTGACCGGGGGAACTGCTAGCTTCCGTCAAATGACCGCATTGGCGGTTTGGTTTCGCTCAGGTACGAGGATAAGAAAAACATGCAACCTGATTTCTGGAACGACAAACGCCCGGCTGGCGTGCCCAGTGACATCGATCTGACGGCCTACAAGTCCGTGGTGGAAGTGTTCGAGCGCTCCTGCAAGAAGTTCGCCGACCGTCCGGCGTTCAGTAATCTGGGTGTGACCCTGACTTACGCCGAGCTGGACCGCCTGTCCGCCGCCTTCGGTGCGTACCTGCAGAAGAATACCGACCTCAAGCCCGGCGACCGTATCGCCGTGCAGATGCCCAATATCCTGCAATACCCGATCGCCGTGTTCGGCGCCTTGCGCGCGGGCCTGGTGGTGGTCAACACCAACCCGCTGTACACCGCCCGCGAGATGCGCCATCAGTTCAAGGACTCCGGCGCCCGCGCGCTGGTCTACGTGAACCTGTTCGGCAAGCTGGTGCAGGAAGTGCTGCCCGACACCGGCATCGAATACCTGATCGAGGCGCGCATGGGGGATATGCTGCCTGCGCTCAAGGGCTTCGTGGTCAACACCGTGGTCAAGCACGTGAAGAAGATGGTGCCGGAGTACAACCTGCCCCAGGCCGTCTCCTTCAAGGACGCCCTGCGCCAGGGCCGTGGCCATGGACTGCAGCCGGTCAAGGTTGGCCTGGAAGATATCGCGGTGCTGCAGTACACCGGCGGCACCACCGGCGTGGCCAAGGGCGCCATGCTCACCCACGGCAACCTGGTGGCCAACATGCAGCAGGTGCATGCCTGCCTGCAGCAGCACGGCCCGGACGGCAAGCCGCTGATGCAGGTGGGCAACGAGGTGATGATCGCGCCGCTGCCGCTGTACCACATCTATGCCTTCACCGCGAATTGCATGTGCATGATGGTCAACGGCAACCACAACGTGCTGATCACCAACCCGCGCGACATCCCTGGCTTCATCAAGGAACTGAAGCAGTGGCGCTTCTCCGCACTGCTGGGCCTGAACACGCTGTTCGTCGCCCTGATGGACCGCCCGGAATTCAAGGAACTGGACTTCTCCAACCTCAAGGTCACCAACTCCGGGGGCACCGCGCTGGTCACCGCTACCGCCGAGCGCTGGAAGGCCATGACCGGTTGCTCGGTGGTGGAGGGCTACGGCCTCACCGAAACATCCCCGGTCGTGACCACCAACCCGTATGGCGACAAGGCGCGCCTGGGTACCGTCGGCATCCCGGTGGTGGGTACTGCGCTGAAGGTGATCGATGACGATGGCCGCGACCTCGGCCTGGGCGAGCGCGGCGAACTGTGCGTGAAGGGCCCGCAGGTGATGAAGGGCTACTGGCAGCGCCCGGAGGCCACCGCCGAGGTGCTGGACGCCGAAGGCTGGCTGCGTACCGGCGACATCGCGGTGATCGACCCGGACGGCTTCGTGCGCATCGTCGACCGCAAGAAGGACCTGATCATTGTCTCCGGTTTCAACGTCTACCCCAACGAGATCGAGGACGTGGTCATGGCTCACCCGAAAGTCGCCAACTGTGCGGCCGTGGGGGTGCCGGACGAGAAATCCGGCGAGGCGGTGAAGCTGTTCGTCGTGCCGCGCGAGGGCGGAGTGACGGTGGAAGAGCTCAAGGCCTACTGCAAGGAGAATTTCACCGGCTACAAGGTGCCCAAGCACATCGTCATCAAGGACGCCCTGCCGATGACGCCGGTGGGCAAGATCCTGCGCCGGGAGCTGCGCGAAACCGCCTGAGGTGAGCGTGGACGAAAAAGGGGGCTGATCCGGGATCAGCCCCCTTTTTTTGTTGCTGGTTGCCGGCCGAGTGGGTCAACCGCCACAGCTGCCACTGCCGCATTGGCAGCAGCCATCCTTCTTGCGCAGGATCTCGTACAGGTCGTCCTTGAGCTGCAGCTTCTGCTTCTTCAGCGTCTCGATGGTGTCGTGCGAGGCAGGGGTGATACCGGCTTCCATGTTCTTGATCTGCTGGTCGAGATCGTTGTGGCTATGGAAGAGCTTTGCGAAATGCGGGTCCTCGGCCTTGAGGCGGGTAATCTTTTCACGGAATTCGGGAAACATGAGGGTTCTCCAGGAGAGTGCAAAAGCACTTTGCGGGATACGGACCTGGCCGGTGTTGAGGTAGATCATTCCCAGAAGGTGATTTCACCGGTGCCTGGCGGATGAAGCTTTTACCGATCCGGAAGCTGCGACGAGTGTCTTTGCGCTTTCCCGCTGGGCAAGATCCTGCGCCAGGAGCTGTGCCAAATCGCCTGATCCGACACCGGTGGTTCACCCTGCCAACGGGGACTGGTCTGATCACCAGTCCCCGTCCTTTTTTCCGGTTTCATCTCCCTGAAACCCGCCTTGTCGGACAATCCAACAAGGCTTCAGCCCTTCTGGGACGGGCTTTTCCGACGAGTGGAGGGTGGGTGACCGAAATGGCTGCTTTCGGTCATTTTTCTGACTGGCAAGGCTGTGTTTGGTGCTGGTCGCTGTTTCTCAAAGCTGCTAATCTCGGCCCGCTTTTCGCTCCCTGCCGCCAGGGAAAGCGACATAAACACAACAACGAACCGCACTGCGGTAAAGATGAGCTGTTGCTTAGGAGTGGGCTTCCATGACCGACAATTTCTGGAAGGACAAATACCCAGTGGGGATCGCTGCCGAGATCAACGCTGACCAGTACCCGAACATCCTCGCGGTACTCAAAGAGTCCTGCCAACGCTTTGCAAGCAAGCCTGCCTTCAGCAACCTGGGCAAGACCCTGACCTACGGCGAGATGTACAAGCTCTCCGGGGACTTCGCGGCCTATCTGCAACAACACACCGATTTGAAGCCCGGCGATCGCATCGCCGTGCAGCTGCCCAACGTGCTCCAGTACCCGGTCGTGGTCTTCGGCGCCATGCGCGCCGGCCTCATCGTGGTCAACACCAACCCGCTGTACACCGCGCGGGAAATGGAGCACCAGTTCAACGACTCCGGCGCCAAGGCGCTGGTGTGCCTGGCGAACATGGCCCACCTGGCCGAGGAAGTGCTGCCCAAGACCGGCATCCGCAACGTCATCGTCACCGAAGTGGGTGACATGCTGCCGCCGCTCAAGCGCTTCATCGTCAACTTCGCGGTCAAGCACATCAAGAAGATGGTGCCGGCCTACAACCTGCCGCAGGCGCAGAAGCTCACCGACGTCCTGGCCAAGGGCCGTGGCAAGGCGGTGGCGGAAGTCTCGCCCAAGAGCGACGACGTGGCCGTGCTGCAGTACACCGGCGGCACCACCGGCGTGGCCAAGGGCGCGATGCTGACGCACCGCAACCTGGTGGCCAACATGCTGCAGTGCAAGGCACTGATGGGCGCCAACCTCAACGAAGGCTGCGAGATCCTCATCGCGCCGCTGCCGCTGTACCACATCTACGCCTTCACCTTCCATTGCATGGCGATGATGCTCACCGGCAACCACAACATCCTGGTGACCAACCCGCGCGACCTGTCGAGCATGGTCAAGGAACTGTCGCAGTGGAAGTTCACCGGCTTCGTCGGCCTGAACACCCTGTTCGTCGGCCTGTGCAACAACGACGGTTTCCGCAAGCTGGACTTCTCCGCGCTGAAGCTGACCCTGTCCGGCGGCATGGCCCTGCAACAGGCCAGCGCCGAGCGCTGGAAGGACGTCACCGGCTGCGCCATCTGCGAAGGCTACGGCATGACCGAGACCAGCCCGGTGGTGTCGGTGAACCCCTTCCAGAACATCCAGATCGGCACCATCGGCATCCCGGTTCCGTCCACCCTGTGCAAGGTCATCAGCGATGACGGCCAGGACCTGCCGCTGGGCGAGCGTGGCGAGCTGTGCGTGAAGGGCCCGCAGGTGATGAAGGGCTACTGGCAGCGCCCGGAAGCCACCGACGAGATCCTCGACAAGGACGGCTGGCTGCGTACCGGCGATATTGCGATCATCCAGGACGACGGCTACATGCGCATCGTCGACCGCAAGAAGGACATGATCCTGGTGTCGGGCTTCAACGTATACCCCAACGAGCTGGAAGACGTGCTCGCCACCCTGCCGGGCGTGCTGCAGTGCGCCGCCATCGGCATCCCGGACGAGAAGTCCGGCGAGTCGATCAAGGTCTTCGTGGTCTCCAAGCCGGGCGTCACCCTGACCAAGGAGCAGGTCATGCAGCACATGCACGACAACCTCACCGGCTACAAGCGTCCCAAGTCCGTGGAGTTCCGCGACAGCCTGCCGACCACCAACGTCGGCAAGATCCTGCGCCGCGAGTTGCGCGACCAGGAGCTCAAGAAGGCCAAGGCCTGAGCCGCTAGACAAAGAACCCGCCGCAAGGCGGGTTTTTTATGCCTGTGTGCATTGGGCTGGGGGCCTCCAGGTAATCTACGTGGCGGTCCGTGCTGGTCTTTTGCGACAATTCGCGGATTGTCGCCATGACAGCCCATTCCAGGGACCGGCTCCGCATCTGCTTGCGCCGCTCCCGTCCAGATGCCCGCGAAGCCGATGACCACTGATAGCACGCCGACCCCCGAACAGCTCCTGCAGCGCATGGATCACGCGCTGATCCGCGACCGCCATCGCCTGCGCCGGCAGCTCCACGAATTGCGCAAGCACCCCGACGACGCCAAGCTGGCGCAATGGGCCGAGCGCTTTGCGGCCTCCTGCGCCAAGGTCGAGGCGCGTCGCGCGAGCATCCCGAAGATCCGCTACGACGACAGCCTGCCGATTGCCGCCAAGCGCGACGAGATCAAGGCCGCACTGGAAAAGAGCCAGGTGGTGGTGATCGCTGGCGAGACCGGGTCGGGCAAGACCACCCAACTGCCGAAAATCTGCCTGGAGCTCGGCCGCGGCACCCACGGCCTGATCGGCCACACCCAGCCGCGCCGCCTGGCTGCGCGCAGCGTGGCGACCCGCGTCGCCGAGGAAATCGGCACACCGCTGGGGGCGCTGGTCGGCTATCAGGTGCGCTTCGAGGACCAGAGCGACGAGAGCACGCTGATCAAGCTGATGACCGACGGCATCCTGTTGGCCGAGACCCAGCACGACCGTTACCTGGAACGCTACGACACGATCATCGTCGACGAAGCCCACGAACGCAGCCTGAACATCGACTTCCTGCTCGGCTTCCTGAAGACGCTGCTGCCGCGCCGCCCGGACCTCAAGCTGATCATCACCTCGGCGACCATCGACCTGGAGCGCTTCTCCAAGCATTTTGGCGATGCGCCCATCGTCGAAGTCTCCGGCCGCACCTACCCGGTGGAAACCTGGTACCGCCCGCTGGCAGCGGAAGTGGACGAGGACGGCGAAGCGCTGTTCGACGACCTTTCCGTGGACCAGGGCATCCTCCGCGCGCTGGACGAAATCGCGGCCCACGAGCGCGAAGTCGGCAAGCGCCCCGGCGACGTGCTGGTATTCCTCCCCGGCGAGCGCGAGATTCGCGACGCCGCCGATATGCTGCGTAAGGCCAACCTGCGCCACACCGAAGTCCTGCCGCTGTATGCGCGCCTGACGCCGGCCGAGCAGCAGAAGATCTTCGCGCCCATGCCGGGGCGCAAGATCGTGCTGGCCACCAACGTCGCCGAGACCTCGCTGACTGTGCCCGGCATCCGCTACGTGATTGACAGCGGCACCGCGCGCATCAGCCGCTACAGCTACCGCGCCAAGGTCCAGCGCCTGCCCATCGAAGCCATCTCGCAGGCCAGCGCCAACCAGCGCAAGGGCCGTTGCGGGCGGGTCGAGCCGGGTATCTGCGTGCGCCTGTACAGCGAAGAAGATTTCAACGGCCGCCCGGCTTTCACCGATCCGGAAATCCTGCGCACCAACCTGGCTGCGGTGATCCTGCAGATGCTGCATCTGCGCCTGGGCGACATCGAGGCCTTCCCCTTCATCGAGCCACCGGATGGCAAGGCGATCAACGACGGCTTCACCCTCCTGCAGGAACTCTCGGCGGTGAACCGCGAGGGCCAGCTCACACCGCTGGGCCGCCAGCTGGCGCGCCTGCCCATCGACCCGCGCTTGGGCCGCATGCTGCTGGAAGCAGCGCAGCAGGGCAGCCTGCCGGAAGTGCTCACCGTGGCCAGCGCGCTGTCGGTGCAGGACCCGCGCGAGCGCCCGATCGAGCGCCAGCAGGCCGCCGACCAGGCCCACGCCCAGTGGAAGGACCCGGATTCGGACTTCGCCGCGCTGATCAACCTCTGGCGCGGCTTTGAGGAACAGCGCCTGGCGCTGGGCTCAAACGCGCTGCGCAACTGGTGTCGGAAGAATTTCCTGAATTACCTGCGCCTGCGCGAGTGGCGCGACGCGCACCGCCAGCTGACGCTGATCTGCAAGGAATTGCAGCTGCCCTTCGGCGCCAAGTCGGAGGGTGCCCTGCGCAAGAACGAGCCTGCCCGCGAGCAGCCCAGACAGCACGACAACCGTGGCCGCCAGCCGGTCGCCAAGGCGGATGAGCCGAAGGCCCGCGACATCGACTACGCCGCCGTGCACAAGGCGATCCTCTCCGGCCTGCTCAGCCAGATTGGCCAGAAGGCGGAGGAGGGCGACTACCTCGGCGCGCGTCAGCGGCGCTTCTGGATTCACCCTTCCAGTGTGATCGGGCGCAAGAAGCCACAGTGGATCATGGCCGCCGAACTGGTGGAGACCACCAAGCTGTTCGCCCGCATGGTCGCGAAGATCGAGCCGGACTGGCTGGAGCCGCTGGCCGGGCACCTGGTGAAGAAGAACTACCTGGAGCCGCACTGGGAAAAACGCCGTGGCCAGGTGGTGGCCTACGAGCAGGTCACCCTCTACGGCCTGATCATCATCGGCCGCCGCGCCGTGCACTACGGTCCGATCGATTCCCCGGTATCCCGCGAGATGTTCATTCGCGAGGCGCTGGTGCGTGGCGAGATCAACAGCCGCGCCAAGTGCCTGTCGGCCAACCGCCAGCTGCTGGAAAAGCTCGACGAGCTGGAAGCCAAGGCGCGCCGGCGCGACATCCTCGCTGACGAGGAAACCCTGTTCGCCTACTACGACGCGCGCTTGCCGGCGGACATCTACCAGTCCGCCAGCTTCGAGAAGTGGTACGAGCGCGAGCACAAGCAGCAACCGAACCTGCTGATCATGCGCGAGGAAGACGTCCTCGCCCGTGACGCCAGCGAAGTCACCGCCGGCCTCTACCCGGACCGCCTGCGCTTGGGCGAGCTGCAATTGCCTCTGACCTATCACTTCGAGCCGGGCCACGTGCGCGATGGCGTGACCGTGCGAGTGCCGGCCCCCCTGTTGCCGCAGCTGCCCGCCGAACGCCTGGAGTGGCTGGTGCCCGGCCTGCTGGAAGCCAAGTGCGTGGAGCTGGTGCGCAGCCTGCCCAAGGCGATCCGCAAGAACTTCGTGCCGGTGCCGGACTTCGTCAAGGCGGCGCTGGGCAAGATGGTCTTCGCCGAAGGCAAGCTGTCCGAATCCCTCGGTCGCGAGCTGCAGCGCATGACCGGCAGCCGCGTCACGGAAGAAGCCTGGGCGGAAGCCGAGACCCAGGTGGAAACCCACCTGCGCATGAACATCGAAGTGGTCGACGCCCGCGGCAAGTTCCTCGGCGAAGGCCGCGACCTGGCCGAACTTACCGCGCGCTTCGCCGAGGCCAGCCAGGCCGCGTTGGCCATCCCGCAGGCGGACAAGCCACAGAAACCGGTGGAAGCCAAGGGCTTCACGGAAGTGGCGGAGAAGGTCCAGCAGAAGGTCGCCGGGCTGTCGATGACGGTCTACCCGGCGCTGGTGGAAGAAGCTGGCGTGGTGAAGGAAAACCGCTTCCCGACCCAGGCCGAAGCCGACTACCAGCACCGCCGCGCCCTGCAACGCCTGCTGCTGCAACAGCTCGCCGAGCCGGCCAAGTTCCTGCGCAGCAAGCTGCCGGGGCAGACCGAGATGGGGCTGCTTTACCGCGAGCTGGGCCGGGTCGAGGCGCTGGTGGAAGACATCCTCCTGGCCAGCCTGGACAGCGCCATTCTGGACGGCGAAAGCAACCTGCCGCGCGACGGCGCCGGGCTTGCTTCGCTGGCCGAGAAGAAGCGCGGCGCCTGGACCGAGCACGCTGAACGCATTGCCCGCCTGACCCTGGAAATCCTCAAGCTCTGGCAAGGCCTGCAGAAGCGCTTCAAGGGCAAGGTCGACCTCGCCATGACCGTGCCGCTCAACGACGTGAAGGGGCAACTGGCCAGGCTGGTCTACCCCGGCTTCGTGCGCGACACGCCGCTGGAGTGGCTGAAGGAGTACCCGCGCTACCTGAAGGCGGTCGAGCAGCGTCTGGACAAGGTTGCCGGCCAGGTCCAGCGCGACCGCGTGTGGAGCAGCGAGATGGCCGGCTACTGGGAACAGTATTCGGCGCGCCTGGCCAAGCACGCCCAGGAGGGCAAGCGTGACCCGGAGCTGGCGTTGTACCGCTGGATGCTGGAGGAGTACCGCGTCTCGCTGTTCGCCCAGCAACTGGGGACCAAGCTGCCGGTGTCGGACAAGCGCCTGTCGAAGCAGTGGAGCCAGGTCGAAGCCTGATGCTCAAGCTCTTCGTAGGAGCGAGCTTGCTCGCGAACCCGTCCAGCTCCTGAGCTGCCGGGGAATCCGTTCGCGAGCAAGCTCGCTCCTACAGGGTGTGAATCCTCAATCCCGCTTCGGGATATTCAGCCCGCGCTGCACTGCCGGCCGCGCCAGGAAGCGTTCCAGCACGCGCTTCACATTGGTGAATTTCTCGAACTCCACCAACTCGCCCGCTTCATAGAAGCCAATCAGATTGCGAATCCACGGGAAGGTGGCGATGTCGGCGATGGTGTAGCGCTCGCCCATGATCCAGTCGCGGCCGTCCAGGCGCTGGTCGAGCACGGCCAGCAGACGCTTGGCTTCATCGACGTAACGCTGCAGCGGGCGCTTGTCCTCGTAGTCCTTGCCGGCGAATTTGTTGAAGAAGCCCAGTTGGCCGAACATCGGGCCGATCCCGCCCATCTGGAACATCACCCATTGCAGGGTCTCGTAGCGGCCGGTAGCGCCGGGGACGATCAGCGAGTCGGTCTTGTCGGCGAGGTAGACCAGGATCGCGCCGGACTCGAACAACGCCAGCGGTTTGCCGTCCGGACCGTTGGGATCGATGATCGCGGGGATCTTGTTGTTCGGGTTGAGCGAGAGGAATTCCGGGGACATCTGATCGTTGCGCTCGAAGCTGACCAGGTGCGGCTCGTAGGGAAGGCCGAGCTCTTCGAGCATGATCGAGACCTTCACGCCATTGGGCGTGGGCAGCGAGTACAGCTGCAGGCGGTCAGGGTGTTCGGCGGGCCATTTGCGGGTGATGGGGAACGCGGAAAGATCCGACATGCAAACTCCGATCTGTTGGGCGAAAGGCCTCAGGATAGACCGCTGCGCGTCGTCGGTCATGACCCGCGCGCGACAAACCGGTATGGTGCGGTCCGATAGTCACCGGACCCACACCCAGTCAAGGGAAAAGGAACCCATCATGAGCCTGCACGGCAACTACGATCCGCAGAATATATTCGCCCAGATCATTCGCGGCGACGCCCCCTGCTACAAGCTGTACGAGGACGACGACGTGCTCGCCTTCCTCGACCTGTTCCCGCAGTCCTACGGCCACACCCTGGTGATTCCCAAGAACTCCCCGGCACGCAATATCCTCGAAGTCGATCCCGAGGCGCTGGGCAAGGTGATGCGCGTGGTGCAGCGCCTGACCGGCGTGCTGGTGGCGGAGCTCAACCCCGATGGCGTGCAGGTCGCCCAGTTCAACGGTGCGCCGGCAGGGCAGACGGTGTTCCATATCCACATGCACATCGTCCCGCGCTATGCCGGCGAAGGCCTGGGGATTCACGCGGCGAACAAGGCCGAGGCGGAGGAACTGGAGAAGTTGCAGGCACGCCTCGTCGCTCGTCTGAACGGCTGAGGCGCACCCTGGCCGGCGGTTACTGGACCGCCGGCTTGATGTCGAAACCTGTGCGGTTGTCGCTGTTGATGCGGAAGGCGTTGTTGCCGCCCGGCTCCAGCGACACTAGCAGTTCGCGGCGCAGCATCGCCTTGCTGCACAGGCCGTCGCCGTCCTTGTCGCCGATGATGCCGACGACGTGCTTGCCGACCGGCACGTGGAAGCTGGCCGATTCGCCCTTGCCAATGCGCGCCGCCACTTCGTGGTCGATGGTGACGGCGACGTAGCAGCCGCCACCGATATAGCCCACGTCGCGGGTCACGTCGACCTTGACGCTGTCCTTGCCCGGTTGCTGATAGGCCAGTAGGCGATCGGTGGGAACGGGGTGGACTTCATCGCTCTGGTATGAGGCGCAACCGGACAGCACCAGCAACGACAGGACAGCAAGGATCGAACGCATAGATTTCCTCCACGGATGATGCAGCGAAGGCTAGCCCAGAGCGGCCGATCCTGCCGTGAATCGGCCAGCGCAGCGAATGAATCAGTCAGATAGCCCTACGGACTGTGGGAAATTGGAGTAGTCTTCTGAGACGGGAGACAGGCCGGATGACGGGGACGGTCGACCCGCTGACGGCCGAGCCAAGGAGCCAGGCTGATGTACCACAACAGCGATCCCGAGCAACTCTACGAGCCCAGCACCGGGCCATCGGGGCTGGAAGAGGCTGATCATCGCCTGCTGATGCGGCTGATCTTCGTCTGCACCGGAGTGACCCTGGGGGTGTTCTGCATCCTCCAGAGCCTGGCCGGCAACTATTGGCTGGCCATCGCCGAGGCGGCGGCCTGTGGCCTGCTGTTGTGGGCCTCGCACCGGCTCAAGCGGGTGCGCCACCTGGTGCCATGGATCTTCGCCTACCTGATTCCGACCTTCTGTTTCATCCTCTATATCATCGTCATGCCCAAGGCCTCGGCCTCGGCGTTTGTCTGGGTCTACCTGATGCCGGTCATGGCCTATCTGCTGCTGGGCCAGTGGCGCGGTTTCCTGCTGAGTGTGCCGTTCATGCTGCTGGCGACCCTGATGTACCTCTATATGAACCACCTGCGGCTGGATGCGCCAGGGCTGATCGATATCGGTAACGGCATCTTCTGCGGCGTGCTGGTGCTGGCCTTCATGCACCTCTACGAAGGGCGCCGCGCCGATGCCTACAAGCAGCTGCGCCGTCTTGCACTCACCGACACGCTGACCGGGGTAGCCAGTCGCGAGAGCTTCCAGCGCGCCTTGCAGCGCTGCATCCAGGAATCGGCCCGCTACGACACGCGGCTGGTGCTGGTGGTGCTGGATGTCGACCACTTCAAGCTGATCAACGACCAGTGGGGGCATGAGGCGGGTGACAAGGCCCTGCAGCACCTGTGCAGGTCCCTTCGTCATCGGCTACGCGCCACCGACCTGATTGGCCGCCTGGGCGGGGAGGAGTTCGGCATCCTGCTGCCGTTCACCGACCGCTTCGATGCCCAGCCGCTGGTGGAGGCGCTATGCCAGGAAGTGGCCCGGCGACCGCTGGAGTACGGTGGGCAGCGTATTCCACTGTCCGCCACCTTTGGCCTGGCCGAGTGGCCCACCGACGGCCTGGATGCCGACGAGCTCTACCGCTGTACCGACCGCCGCCTGTATCGCGGCAAGGCGGAAGGACGCAACCGGCTGGTCCACAGCGACCCGGCCTGAGTGGCTCAGGCCGCTTCAAGCACGGCGAGGGTATCGGCGGCGTTCATCATCCGCGCGGCGGCCAGGGGCGTCAGGCCGCTGGCATCCCGGGCGGCAGGGTTGGCACCGTGTTCCAGCAGGCAGCGGACGATCTCCGGGTGATTGAACATCGCCGCCATCATCAGCGCAGTCTTGCCATCGGGCGAAGCGCCCTCGACGTTGGCGCCGTGTGTCAGCAGCAGACGGACCATCGGCAGGTCGCCCTTGAAGGCTGCGCCGGCCAGGGGCGTTTGCCCAGCGTTGTTGCGCAGGTCCGGATCGGCGCCGTGCTCCAGCAGCACTCGTACCGTGTCGAGGTGGCCGTAGTAGCTGGCCAGCATCAGCAGGCTGTCGCCCTTGTGGTTGCGCAAATTGGCCGGCAGGCCCTGGCGCAACAGCGCGGCGAGGCGCTCGGTGTCGCCCTGGCGGGCCAGATCGATCACCTGATTGGCGAATTCCAGTGTTTGTTCGTCCATTTCCGGGCGGGGCGTGTCACTCATCCTGTCGGTCTCCCTGGGCAATGGCGAGAAGCATACGGGCCGCTGCCGATTCCGGCGCGCCATCCATGGCTATGGTGCCCTTGCAGTAATTCAATCGATCGGGCCATGCCAGGCAGTACGAGGCTTTATTACGGAAAGTGGCGCAATCGCCACGCTTTGCCGGCGACTTTTTGCCGAAAATTGCAGCATAATCAGTGCCCCGGAGTTGTACTAAGGTGCCACTGCGGACCGCCGGGCGGCGAAAGATGCCGCCTGCGGAGGGGGATGGCAAACTGCCCCGTTACATCCCCCTGTCTCCGTGCCATGTCGCGGAGCCCCAGAATTTCCAGTGCCGGCCGCCGTGCGGGCACCTTGATGCCTAACCTTGCCGCCTGGTCTGGCGGCCTGATATTTGAAGAGGATTGACCGTGCATAAAGTCGTGATCAGCGGAACTGGCCTGTACACCCCGCCGTTCAGCATTTCCAACGATGAACTGGTGGAATCCTTCAATAGCTACGTCCGCAGTCACAACGAGCAGCACGCCGAGGCCATCGCCAAGGGCGAGATGGAGCCGCTGGCCGAATCCAGCTCCGCGTTCATCGAGAAAGCCTCCGGCATCAAGAGCCGCTTCGTGGTGAACAAGGAAGGCATCCTCGACCCGCAGCGCATGACCCCGCGCATTCCGGAGCGCTCCAACGAAGACTGGGGCATCCTCTGCGAAATGGCCGCGCATGCGGCGAAGGAAGCCCTGCAGCGCGCTGGTCGTACCGCCGCAGACATCGACGGGGTGATCGTGGCCTGCTCCAACCTGCAGCGAGCCTACCCGGCGGTGGCCATCGAAGTGCAGGCCGCCCTCGGCATCCAGGGCTTCGGCTTCGACATGAACGTTGCCTGTTCCTCGGCCACCTTTGGCCTGCAGGCCGCGGTGAACAGCGTGCAGCTCGGCCAGGCCCGCGCCATCCTGATGGTCAACCCGGAAATCTGCACCGGCCACCTGAACTTCCGTGACCGCGACAGCCACTTCATCTTCGGCGATGCCGCCACCGCGGTGATCGTCGAGCGCGCCGACCAGGCCACTTCCAAGCACCAGTTCGACGTGGTGAGCACCAAGCTGCTGACCCAGTTTTCCAACAACATCCGCAACAACTTCGGCTTCCTCAACCGCGCCGCGGAAGAGGGCATCGGCCAGCGCGACAAGCTGTTCGTGCAGGAAGGCCGCAAGGTGTTCAAGGACGTCTGCCCGATGGTGGCCGAGCTGATCAGCGAGCACCTGGCGCAGAACGACATCCCGGTCAGCGACGTGAAGCGCTTCTGGCTGCACCAGGCCAACCTGAACATGAACCTGCTGATCACCCGCAAGCTGCTCGGCCGCGACGCCGAGGCCCACGAGGCGCCGGTGATCCTCGACACCTACGCCAACACCAGCTCGGCAGGTTCGGTGATCGCCCTGCACAAGCACCAGGACGACCTGCCCGCCGGCTCCATCGGCGTGCTGAGCTCCTTCGGCGCCGGTTACTCCATCGGCAGCGTGATCCTGCGCAAGCGCTGATCGTGCCCATCGACGACAGCGAGCTGTTGTCGCGCCTGCTGGCCGGTGACCAGCAGGCTTTCCGCACCCTGGTAGCCACCTACCAGGGCGCGATGCGCGCCGTGGCCATCGCCATCGTCGGCAGCGCCCAGGCCGATGAAGTGGTGCAGGACGCCTGGCTCGCCGCCGTGCGCAACCTCGACGGCTTCCAGGGGCGCTCCAGCCTCAAGACCTGGCTGCTGACCATCACCGCCAATACCGCCAAATCCCGCCTGCGCAAGGTTCGCCGGGAGGTCTCCCTGGACGACCTGCCCGCACCCCACGGCAGCATCGACGACGCCCGTTTCGCCGCCGATGGCCACTGGAGCCCGGCGCCGCTGGCCTGGCACGAGGACTCCCCGGAGGCCCTGCTGGCCGAGGAGGAATTGCGCAAATGTCTGGAAAAGACCCTTGCCAGCCTGTCCGAGCTGCAGCGCAGCGTCCTGCTGCTGCGTGAGCGACAAGGGCTGGAGCTGGATGAGATTTGTAATCTTCTGGACGTTTCGCTCTCCAATGTCAGGGTGCTGCTGCATCGTGCGCGGCTGAAGGTGTTCGCCACGCTGGAGCACTTCGAGGAGACCGGGGAATGCTGACCTGCAAGGAACTGGTGGCGCGCTCCAGCGACCTGCTGGACGAACAATTGAGCTTTCGCGAGAAGCTGGCGTTGCGGCGGCACCTGTTGCTGTGCCGCAACTGCCGGCGTTACCTGCGGCAGATGCGGCTGGCCCAGGCGACCCTGCGCGCGCTGCCGGAGAAACCCGGCGCGGACACCGACCTGCTCGCCGCGCACCTTGCCGAGCTGCGACGGGACCATTCGCGGCGCTGAATCCGCCCATGGCTCTCCGTAACGCGCACCCGTCTGACACCGGAGTCGCTGGAAACCTCGGTTCGCGAGCAAGCTCGCTCCTACAGGTTCGGGCATGCCGCGGCAGCTCTCGTAGGAGCGGATCTTATCCGCGAATCTTCCCGACACCTCAGACTATCGCGGACGGAGTCCGCTCCAACGGGAGTGCCGGTGATCTTTGTAGGAGCAACTGTCTTGTCCCGGCTGAATCTGTGCCAGGGCTTTCCCTCACCCCAGCCCTCTCCCTCAGGGAGAGGGAGCCAGATCGTGCCGGCTGACATAGTAGTTTCATCCTGCACCGGACGGTCCCCTCTCCCCCTGGGAGAGGGTTAGGGTGAGGGCCAACCCGAGCGCAGATGCATCTCGTAGGAGCGGACTCTGTCCGTGATCGGCCCGGTTGGCAGGCAGGGAGTACACCATTAATCCAAAAAAACAGCGCCTAGCCCGGCCCCTGCGCATGCCACGCATCCAGCCCACCCGACAGCGCCCACGCGCGCGAATGGCCGGACGCCTGCAGCCGCTCGGCGAGCATGGCGGCGGAGAGTTCGTGGGGGCAGGCGCAATAGATCACCACATCACGATCGCCCAGGCTGTCACGCAGCTCGTCCAGTGGCGCGTCGAGCCCGAAGGGAATGGAGCCGGGGATCGCTTCGCCATCGAACTGCGCACGCACGTCGAGGATCAGCGGCGGCTGCTCGGCGTCGATTCGGGCGCGCAGT
Source organism: Pseudomonas macauensis (assembly GCF_047902425.1). Classification (NCBI taxonomy): domain Bacteria; kingdom Pseudomonadati; phylum Pseudomonadota; class Gammaproteobacteria; order Pseudomonadales; family Pseudomonadaceae; genus Pseudomonas; species Pseudomonas macauensis. The sequence continues at coordinate 1,558,867 of NZ_CP138377.1, forward strand.
TCGTCGACGCTGATACGTGGAATTCGCGAGGTGCGCCGCAGCAGGCTGTAGCGCTGCCAGAGCTTCCAGGCGATGAACAGGGCGAAGGCGCCCAGCAGCAGCGCGGCGCCAAGGCTGGCGTACTGGCTGAGCCAGCCGAGCACGTAGTCCACTGCGTCGCTGAAGATGCTGCCGATCATCAGGGCCGAACCGGCCCAGAGTGCGGCTCCCGCACAGTCGTAGCCCAGGAAGCGATGCAGGCGGGTTCCGGTCATGCCGGCCATGGTGGTGGTCAGCGCGCTGGCGCCCGGCAGGAAGCGCGAGATCAGCAGCGCGCGCGGGCCGATGCGCAGATACAGACTCTGGCTTTGGCGGATGCAGCTGTCCGGCGACAGCGAGACCTTGCACACGCTGCGCAGCATGAAGCCGCCATAGCGCCGGCCGGCGAAGTACCAGATGCAATCGGCGATCAGGCAGGCAACGACCGCCACTGCCAAGGCTTCACCCAGCGGCACGCCGCTGCCTTGCAGGGCGAGGGCGCCGGCGACGATCAGCGCCGGGTAGGCGGGAATTGGCAGGCCGAGCTGCTCCAGCAGGACGTTGAGGAACAGCAGGGAAAGACCGTGCTGTTGGATCAGGGGTTGCAGTTCGTGCATGGGAAAGCCTGAGGGCAAGGTCTTTCAGGGGGAGGTGAAAGCATACCGCCAAAGTAGCGGTCGGAAAGCGCCCTGGCCCTAGTCGGACATGGCTTAGGAGCTTTATTACTCAAAGAAATCAAAAGTTCCTTTGTAATAAAAGTTTTATCTACGAGCAACTGATCTGAAATAACCCCTCGCCAAGATTCCCAGCAACACAAACGGGGGCCGCCAGATGGCCTGTGCGTGACCTTGGGGGCCGCGCAGCAGCCAGGCACTCGGCGTGTTCAACGCTAAATACCATTAAGGGGAATCTTCGATGATCCGTAAGCACTTCGCCGGTTACGCCGCCACTGCCCTGGCACTGGCCGTTTCCGCCCAGGCTTTCGCAGGCACAGTCACCACCGATGGCGCCGATATCGTTATCAAGACCAAGGGCGGCCTTGAGGTCGGTACCACCGACAAAGAGTTCAGCTTCAAGCTGGGTGGCCGTCTGCAAGCGGATTACAGCCGTTTCGATGGTTTCTACACCAAGAATGGCAACAATGCTGACGCCGCGTACTTCCGTCGTGCCTACCTGGAACTGGGCGGTACCATGTACCGTGACTGGAAATACCAGATCAACTACGACATGTCCCACAACTCGGGTAACGCGGACAACGGTTACTTCGACGAAGCTTCCTTCAGCTACATCGGCTTCGCTCCGGTCACTCTGAAGTTCGGCCGTTTCGACCCGGACTTCGGCCTGGAAAAAGCCACCAGCTCCAAGTGGGTTACCGCGACCGAGCGTACTTCGGCCTACGAACTGGCTGACTGGATCAACACCCACCAGGACGGCATGGGTGCCCAGGTCGGCGGCGTAGTCGCCAACATGGCTTACCTGGATGCTGGCGTATTCGCCAAGGACGCCGACGACACCGACGGCGACAGCGTCAAGCAGTTCAACTTCCGTGGTGTGTTCGCTCCGATGAACACCGACGGCAACGTCCTGCACCTGGGCGTGGACTACGCCTACCGTGACCTGAACGACACCGCCTTTGACTCCCGCATCCGTCCGCGCCTGGGCATGCGTGGTGTGGCTACCAACGGTGGTAACGACGCTGGTGACAACGGCAACCGCGCTACCTTCGGCGGCGCCACCCTGAGCCCGGCCGGTTCCTACAAGGACGACTCCACCTGGGGTGCTGAATTCGCTTACGCCATCGGCCCGTTCTCCGCTCAGGCCGAATACCTCAAGCGCAAGCTGAAAGCCGATGCCGATGCTTATCAGGACATCAAGGCTGACGGTTACTACGGCCAGCTGGCCTACACCATCACCGGCGAGTCCCGCGTGTACAAGCTCGATGGCGCCAAGTTCGACACCATCAAGCCGGCTGACAAGCAGCTCGGTGCCTGGGAAGTCTTCTACCGCTATGACCACATCAAGGTGGATGACCCGAACGTGACCGTAGCCACCGCTACCCGCGACGTGGGCGACACCAAGGCCAGCACCAACACCATCGGTGTGAACTGGTACGCCAATGAAGCCGTGAAGGTCTCCCTCGACTACGTTCACGTCACCACCGACGGCATTCGGAATGCCAACGGCGACGATGACGGCAACGGCGTCGTGACCCGTCTGCAGTACGTGTTCTAAGCAATACGCAGTACCGTTGACTCCTTTGTGTGAACCCCCGCCTCGGCGGGGGTTTTTTTATCTCTTCTGTAGGAACGAGCTTGCTCGCGAACCTGCTGCATGCCGGAGCAGCCTGAAACATCGTTCGCGAGCAAGCTCGCTCCTACAGGATTTGCCTCAGCGAAAAGTGGGCCCCGCTGGCCGTCGGCGGAATTCGAACTCGAGCAACTCATCGAATGGATTGCCCATTTCCAGCCGTGTCCAGCCCAGCCTGATAAGGAAAGCCAGCGCCGCGGGGTTGTCCGGCCTCACGCTGGCCCGCCACAAGGGGTTGCTCTGCAATTCCGGTTGGCTCATCACCAGCGTCATCACCGTGCGACCGACACCCGAGCCGCGTAACTCCGGGCGCACTGCGAGGTCGGTAACGAAGTAATAGGGATGCGTCGGGGTGGGCAGGCAAACCCCCACCACCGCGACCAGCACGTCTCCACGCAGAATGCTGTACTGCGCCTTTTCCGCATCGTTCAGCACCTGTTCCAGCCAGTAGCGATCCATCGGGCCCAGTTGCGCGTAGAGCACCGGATCGTCGAACCAGCTTTCGTACGGCGGGATGTCCTCTGCCTGGAAAGGGCGAATCTGCATGCGGGCGCTCTCCGGTGCAGCTTTGGGAAGTTTCACACTCGCATCTGCTGGGCGATTGCGTCAATCGACCCTGAGCGCTCGCGTCATTGAGGCCGCGCGCGGCCAGCACCTACCCTGCGGGCACTCAACCCACCGGGAGTCGACCATGCTGCGCAATCACTTCGAGACCGAGCACAACCTGTTCCGCGATGCGTTCCGTTCCTTCCTCGACAAGGAAGTGGTGCCTCACCAGGAGGAATGGGAGGAGGCTGGTGTAGTGGACCGCAGCGTCTGGCGCAAGGCGGGGGAGATGGGTTTCCTGCTGCCCTGGGCAGAGGAAGAGTACGGCGGAACCGCTCTGAAGGATTTCCGCTACGAACAGATCATGTGTGAGGAACTGGCCGCCATCAACGAGCCGGGCTTCATGATCCCGCTGCACTCGGCGCTCTGCGGCCCCTACATCGCCGAGTATGGCAATGCCGAGCAAAAGGCCCGCTGGCTGCCGGGGATCATCCGTGGCGAGAGCATCCTGGCGGTGGCGATGACCGAACCGTCCGCCGGCTCGGACCTCGCCGGCATGCGCACCACGGCGGTGGACAAGGGCGATCACTACGTCCTGAACGGCTCGAAGGTGTTCATCTCCAACGGCCTGCTGGCTGACCTGGTGATTGTCGCGGCGAAGACCGACCCTTCGAACAAGCACGCCATGGGCCTGTTCGTGGTAGAGCGCGGCATGGAAGGCTTCGAGCGCGGGCGCAACCTGAAGAAACTGGGCATGAAGAGCCAGGACACCGCCGAACTGTTCTTCAACAACGTGAAGGTGCCGAAGGAAAATCTGCTGGGCGACGCCAAGGGCGGCTTCTTCTACCTGATGAACATGCTCGCCCAGGAGCGCCTGACCAACGCCTGTGGCGCGGTGGCCGGCGCCGAGGCGGCGCTGAACGCGACCATCGATTACGTGAAGGAGCGCAAGGCCTTCGACCGCCCGGTGGCGCACTTCCAGAACACCCGCTTCAAGCTCGCCGAGATGCGCACGCAGATCGACGTGGCGCAGGTCTTCACCGACCGCTGCGTGATGGACCACAACCAGAAGAAGCTCACCCCGGAAGTGGCCGCCGAGGCCAAGCTGTTCACCACCGAGTTGCTGTGCAAGGTGGTCGACGAGGGCGTGCAACTGCATGGCGGCTGGGGTTACATGTGGGAGTATCCGATCTGCAAGATGTACGCGAACGCGCGCATCCAGCGCATCTTCGCCGGCACCTCCGAGATCATGAAGGAGATCATCAGCCGCGGCATGAAGCTCTGAGGCGCGGCGTCAAAGTATTCACGATAGCGTTACAGGAGTGCCCATGAACGGCCCGCTCGCCTCCCTGAAGATTCTCGATTTCTCCACCTTGCTGCCGGGGCCGTTCGCCTCGCTGCTGCTGGCGGACATGGGCGCCGAGGTGCTGCGTGTGGAGTCGCCCACGCGCATGGACCTGGTGCGCGTACTGCCGCCGCACGTGGACGGCACCTCCGCCAGCCACGCCTACCTCAATCGCAACAAACGTTCCATCGCGCTGGACCTCAAGCAGCCGCAGGCGGTGGAGGTGGTGAAGCAACTGGTGCGGGAATACGACATCGTGCTGGAGCAGTTCCGTCCCGGCGTGATGGACAAGCTTGGCGTCGGCTACGAGGCGCTCAAGGCGATCAATCCGAAGCTGATCTACGTGTCGATCACCGGCTATGGCCAGACCGGGCCGTTCCGCGATCGCGCCGGGCACGACATCAACTACCTGGCCCTGGCCGGCCTCGCCAGCTACACCGGCCGCCGCGACACCGGTCCGCTGCCGCTGGGCGTGCAACTGGCGGACATCGGCGGCGGCTCGCTGCATGGCGTGATGGGGCTGCTGGCGGCGGTCATTCATCGGCAGCAGACGGGGGAGGGACAGCAGGTCGACGTGAGCATGACCGACTGCGCGTTCAGCCTGCACGGCATGGCGGGTGCAGGGTACCTCGCCGCTGGAGTCGAGCCGGAGATGGAAGCCCTCGCGCTCAACGGCGGCAGCTTCTACGACTACTACCGTACCCGCGACGGTCGCTGGTTCTCGGTGGGCAGCCTGGAGCCGCAGTTCATGCAGCAGTTCTGTGTTGCCATCGGCCGCCCGGAACTGGCCGCGCGCGGGCTCTCGTCCAAACCGCAAGACCAGCAGGCGCTCAAGCGCGAGATCGCCATCGAGTTCGAGAAGCACGATTTCCACGAGTGGCAGGAACGTTTCGCCGCGCTGGATGCTTGCGTCGAGCCGATGCTGTCGCTGTCCGAGGCGGTGGAGCATCCGCAGCTTCGCGAGCGGGGCGTAGTGACACAAGTACCCAATGGCAAGGGCGGTGTGCAGGAGCAGATCGCCTGCCCGATCCGTTTCTCCGCCGGCCTGCCCGAGCCTCGCCATATTGGCGCGGCACTGGGCGCAAATACCGGCGAGGTGCTGGCGGAACTGGGCTATTCGGCAGAGCAGGTCGAGGCACTGAAGACGGCGAAGGCCATCGCCTGAGCCGCATTACTCGCGGCGGGTTTCGCCGGTGAACACCAGCGTCGCGCGGCAACGCCGGCAGTAATAGCGGCGGCCCTGGGCGACCAGGTTATGGCGCTGGGCGGAGAAGGGGAATTCGTTGCCCTCGCCGCAGTGGCAGCGATACAGGTAGCGGGTGGCGCGGCGGCGCTTGATTTCGTAGGTGTGGCAGCGGTCCGGCGGCAGGCCGTAGATGCCGCGCATGATCAGCTGCCACTCCTCGCCATGCGGGCGAATGCGCGGGCCGAACATCTGATGGGCGATCAGGTGGGCCACTTCGTGGGCCACGGTCTGCTGCAGGAAATGATCGCGGTTTTCCCGATACAGCTGCGGGTTGAAGCGCAGCAGGTTCTCATCGAGGTGGGCGACGCCGGCCTTCTGGCCGCGCAGCCGGAAGCTCACTTCCGGGCGGGGAAAGCGCCGCTGGAAGAAGGCTTCGGCCTGCTGGTAGCAGGCTTCGACGCGAGCGTTGAGCTGTTCAGGCATACAGTGGTTCTCCGACGGGGGCAGATTATGCCGCAGTCGAAGCGCCGGTGGAGGATTTCTCGCGGCCGCTCGTCCGGGGTGCAGGTTCAGGCAAGTCAGGCGAGTTTCAGGCAAGCGCGCAAAAGAAAACCGGGCCACTGGGGCCCGGTCGTTCATTTTGGTGGTCAGGATCAGGTGTATTCCGGCCCGACACCGCTGCCCCAGAGGATCACCGACAGGGCGATCATCGCCACCAGCACCACCAGTCCCACCGCCAGCACGGAGCTGGAGAACAGGAAACCTTCATCCTTGGGAATGTTCATGAAGGTCGGGATGCCGACATAGAGCAGGTAGACGGTGTAGCAGATCGCGGCTGTGCCGATGATCATGCCCAGCCACAGGTGCGGGTACAGCGCCGCCAGGCCACCGATGAACAGCGGGGTAGCGGTGTACGCGGCAAATACCACGCATTGGGTCATCGATGGCGCTGCGTCATAGGTGCGTGCCATCCAGTGGATGAAGGCGCCCATCACGGCGACGCCGGCGAGCATGGCGATATAGGTCATGATGGTCAGCTGCATCGCACTGGCGGCTGTCAGCTTGACCGGTCCTGCATTGCCCAATACCCAGCCGACCTGCGTGGTGCCGATGTAGGCGGAAATGACCGGGATGGCAGCGAGGATCAGGACGTGGGTCAGGTACATGTGGCTGATGGATTCTTCCTCGCCACGGATTTCCTGCCATTCCTGATCGGGATGGGTGAAGAGCCCCCACACATGATGGATCATGTCAGCATTCTCCTCTTCTTATAGAAGGTCGCCCCCCAGCGAAGCGCCGGAGACGCGTAGCCAGCGTCATCCGGTGCTCGGCCGACCTATGCGACCTTAAGTCGCAGTATAGGGAGGGCTAAAGGCCTCGTCGTCCGTGGGTTTAGAGCAAATGGAAGTTTCACGGGCGACTGTAATAGCGCTCCAGAATTTCCATGGCCTTGTTGATCGACTGCAGCCGCGTGGTGCTGCCGCCGCGATCCGGATGGTGCTGGCTGACCAGCTGACGGTAGCGCAGCTTGATCAGCGCATAGTCCACCGGGCCGTCCTCCAGCTCGAAAAGGGCCAGGGCGGCGGCCTTTTCCTCGTTGCCCTGCATGCGTGTCCAGAAGCTTTCCAGCAGCTTCTCCACGTCGCGCTCGGTGGTTTCTTTCAGATGTTTCTCGTCGAGATAGTAGTCGCGCAGGGCATCCTGCTCGCCGAGCGCCTGCGCGCCACTCATATAAGGAGAGAGGCGAATCTGCAGCGGGCCGATTTCCAGGTGCGCGGCGTTCTCCGCCCAGAGCCGGTCGCGCAGCCGGTAAAGCGCGTTGAACACCAGGAAGTGGGTGCGGAACAGCACCAGCTTGTCGATCAGCGGCAGGTTGGGCACGTGGGTGGAGTGCCGAGCTTTCAACTGCTGGATCAGCTGGAATTCGGAGAGTCCTTCAGGTGCTTCCCGCAGTAGCTGCAGGAGCTGGTCCGTCAGGTCGAGGGAAGGGTCGAGGTCGGGCGTCATGCTGTCAGATTAGCAGTGGCCCGATAGAGGGGCTGGGGTACGCGTCGCTTTGCGCGTAGAACTGCTGGCCTGTTCTCGTTAATGGTCATAAATGGCCAAGGCTGGGCAGCACTAAGGCTGGAAAGGAGAGGGTGGCCCAAGTTCTGTGCTATGCCGGCCTGTATTGGCGAGTGATTTCGACACTTTTTCGACACGCGGAATGGGGCGACCTTGCTAGACTTGGTGCGTCCAAGCCAACTTCGATGAGAAGATTTGGCATTTTCTGTCAAACTCTTTCTTCTATTCCTAAAATTAGGTCATTTAGGTTTGCTGGGATAAATACACCACATTGTGGAATCGCACGCCTGATTAAATTTGCTGTAGCCTTGTCGCAGCGAAAGATATCAACATAGGGCAGGTAAATAGCATGCATAATGTCGCCGAAGTCACTTATCTTCCCTGAAGAGCTTGCTCGCAAATCCAGTGACTTTTCTTTCAGTTTTTCAAAGTACAATGCGATAAGTGTATAGAGCCCAGGGCTTTTTTCCCATGTTGGTAGAGTGCCGCTCGGAAGATTGATTTCGAAGTTTTCAGCAAGCTTATGTGATATATCTGAAAAGAATTTGTTGCGGTTATTTTTGTTGGCGGCGCGTGCCAGTCTCTTAACATCGCTCTCGGGGATTCCGTTTAATTCTGCTGCTCCATACAGACCTTTTATTGATGCCGAGAATTCATTTAACATTGCATCAAGTTTCCCTCCTTGGGTCCGCAACCATGCAGATGCAGATGATGCGCTATCCCAATAGTCATAATATATTCTTTCCCATAGGTCTAGGTCGGAAAATGAATCTTTCAAGGCGTCAATGACTTTGCTTTTGGGGGAGTCTCCGGCCATGTACTTGCGCAGGGCAATTAAGGCTGGTTTGTTAACAGGTATCTGTCTTGCAAGCTCTAGGGCTTCCTGTTCGCCCGCTTTATCCTTATAGCTGCCTTCGACAATTTTTTTAGCTGCTCGCCGTTGTTGTCGATTGAGTTGAAGTTTGCTGATTTCATCGCTCAGCATGACCTTTGGATTGGGTATTTTGATGTCATCTAATGGAGGCATCCAATGGCCGTTGCTTAAAAGGATGGAATATGGCGTGGAGCATGAGGCCAAAATCTTCAACTCATTTTCCAGTAAGTCGAATGGGTTAATCAGAGTGGATTTGCCGCAAAGTTCTTTGATGCAGCTAAATCGAAGACCCGCCGTCTGGATGTCGCTTCTATTTAGCGGAGCTGCTTCTATCACGCTAATCATCGAGTGGCGGATTATGATTTTGCCATCAGATACAAGTTTTTTAAGTCTGTTTTTTGTGTCCCTGAAAGAGGGGAGGTCCCTTTTTTTGGGATCAGAAAAATTGGAATAGTCATTGCTGTCTAGGTAGACCTGGAGAGCTTCTGGGGCTCGGTTGGTTTCAGGTTTGTTCCTATACATAAATGCACCTCACTCTTTGAGTTCTTGTAGTTATTTCATCTACATAAACGCTTCGACGAGTTGGGGCTTTGTCAATCTCCGCACGCTTCCGATTTTTTCTGTGCAGTCCTCTCCGAAGGGTTCTGGCTGTGCTGCTGCCACCAGAACTGGCACTGGGATGATTTGAAGCGCTTTTCCTGCTCTACGCGGGCTTGCTCTGCCTGCACTTGGGCGAGCTGCTCAGCGCGCCGTTGTTCTCTGGCCTCATCCTCGGCAGCCATTCGCTGCTGTATCTCGGCCTGTGCACGTCTGGAGTCTTGCTCGGCTTGTTGCATGGTCTGCTGCAAGTAGGCAGCAGCTTCGTTGAAGGCGGCCTTGATGCGCTGTTCCTGGATGTAGTCGTAGAGAAGCTTCCCGCCCCACAGGCCGCCGACGATGATGATGGCGGCCAGGATGATGGCGTGGCTGGGGTCCATGGGAGTGTGGGCGTGGCGAAGTGGTGCGGCTTTCCGGCCTCGACGTTCGTTGCGATCGTCGATTTCCTCGTCCATGTCAAAGCTCAGGCTTTTGAGTTGCTCATCGATGTCGCGCTTATCCATGCACGTGTCCGCTCCTGGACAGAGTTACTCATGGCGAGAATATCGCCTGCAGGCCTAGTTTTGGATAGGCAGGACCTGTTCTCTCCTTTCACTGCCATTTTCCCTGCTAATAGGGGGCTGCATTAGGTTCCTTGAGCGATCCCAACTACTCAAGCGGGATTTGCCTCGTCGTAATCAGGACTCGTCTGCCCGCTCTCCGGAATGATTTCTCCGCTAGCCAGCCAAAGCGCGTACTGAGGAAAAGCCTTCACCAGTACGTCGAGCTCTTCCGTACTTACCCGCACAGCGCCCTTGCTGACGTTCAGCCAACGGCTGTGGTCAACGTCGCTCAATTGACTGAGCTTTTTAGGGCCTACCCGCTTGATCAGTAATCGCGCCCTATCTGCGGAGCTTTCCATATCCAGAATTCAGCCTTTCCTACAAGGTAACTATTGACGCGAAAAGTCCAGAAAATCAACATTTGCCGCAAGGTAATTATTGACTTGAGCGCAGCTCAAGGCCGGAACATAAAGCCCAACATAGTGCAGGAAAGCCCATGGATGTGGAAGGAACGCCCCTCACTCTGAAAGACCTGCTTGCGCCACCGCCGCTGATGCCGTGGCGCAACTTCGCCGACTGGATACGCATGAGCGACAGCCACGACATCGTGTGGGGCTGGATTCGCAATGGCTACATCCCGTCCCACAAGGTCGGCAAACACATGATGGTCAACGTGGCACTGCTGACCAGCCAACTGATGGATAAGGAGATTCGACTGTGAGCAAAACCCAAGTAGCCCCGGAGCTCTGCACCGTCGCGGCCTTCGCGGAGATGTGCGGCGTGTCGTATGCCGAAGCGGAACAGTGGGCAGAAGACGGCACCATCCCCAGCCTCGACATGGGCACCTTCCGCATGGTCAATCTCGCGCGCTTCCGCGCCGACCTCCTCAAGGGCAAGAACACCTTCGACGCGGGGGACTACCGCCATGGATAACCGCCGCGTGATCCTGGATGCCATTAGCGCGCTGCGCTACCTCGGTCAGACCGTTCTGGTGGAACTGGGCTGGGAAGACGACCCCGAAACCGTGTGGCGCCTGCTGCGCGTGATCGGCGTAGTGCTCCCGGCAGAGGGCGTGCGCGACGAACCGCACTTCCTGACGGTGCCCGTTGGCGTGACCGACGAATTCGCGAATGAAACCTTCTGGGACACCATTCGCACGATTCGGGTGATGCGAAACCGCGACCGGCAGAGTTCCGGCAACGTACTGGGCCGCATCGCCCACCCCGCAACGTCCCGGTCAGGGGCCGCGCTCCCGGCTCGTCGGAACAGCTCCACCGTTCCGGCGAACGGAAGCACGGGCGGAGCGCACCCTTGACCGCGCACCCGCCAGAAACAGCCTCGGCTTGGGAGTGTGGTGCAGCTCTTCCGCACCGCGCTCCCGAGCCCTCGGCGGCGAGAGCGGGATGACAAGGGCGGAGCCCTTTGTGTTGATCTTCTCCCCGGCGCGTACGGCCCTCACCGACAGCCGCCGCAGCAGCACCCCGCCCCGATCCCCTCGCTCCGCCGCCACTTCCCATTTCACACCCTGGAGCGCGCCATGTCGGAGTGCCTCTTGCTCAAGACCATCCTCTTCCTGCTCACCGCATACCTGTTCGGTCTGTGGGAGCTGCACCGCCCTGAATACCCCACCTGCTGGATCGACCCTGAACGCCTTGCGTGCTGGTCGTTGGCCGCGCCCACCGGACGGTAGCGTAAGGCACGAGCGCCCCGACGGTGGGCGCGGCCGACGGCCCTGTAACACGTCGGACAACCCATTTCCTATTCGTTGGTTATTGGACATTGTTAGGTGAATCCCATGAGAAAAGTGACCCACCAGCACCGCCTGATCGTTCAGCCTGACGGCCAGATCATTGATTCCCCGCGCGGGCGCCTGTTTGTCGATGCAAAGCCGGGCAGCTTCACCGACCTCTCCGGCGTGCGGGTGCTGCGGTGCGGCGTCGATACCGTCCGGCAGCTGTACAACGGCATGATCCGCCCCGAGGTGATGGCGCTGTTCGACGACAAGGAGCCCACTGCCGAATTCGCCGGGCATCAGTGGTCCAAGGGCCGTATCGGCCGCGACTCCGGCTACCAGTTCCGCCTGCAGAACGCGGACCTCGGCCTGATCCTGTTGATCAAGAACCACAACATCAAGCTCGACACCATCGGCTCGCACTTGAAGATCGAGGTGTCTCCGCACGCTATCGATGGCACCGACCCTGCGGCCCTGCAAGCGATGCTCGATGACCTCGCCGCCGCGGTGCTGACCCACTGCGAAACCAACCAGTGCGCCGTCCACATCGCCCTGGATGTTCAGGGCTGGACGCCACCCGCTGACATCGTGGATCGCATGCACTGCCGCTCCAACCGGGTGCGCCAAATCAGCGGCATCGACCGCATCGAATTCGACGGCAACGCCTCGGTGTACGGACGCGGCGAGACCTTCATGTTCGGCTCCGCCAACGGCCTCCAGCTGTGCATCTACAACAAGACGCTACAGGCGCGCGCGAGCGACAAGCTCGACTACTGGAATGCCGTGTGGTCCGGTCTCAATGGCGATCCGTTCGGCGCGGGGGACGCCGCCTACGACCCGAAGGAAACGGTGTGGCGCATCGAGTTCCGCTTCCACCACTCCATTGTCGAACAGTTCGCCCAAGGCACCTGTCTGCCCTCTGGCGCGGTGATCGCCACGCAGACCTACGCCGGTATCTGTCCGCACCTCCAGGGCCTGTTTGGCTACGCCTGCGAGGCCTTCAAACTGCTGGCCCGGGATGCCGTCTACGACCCGTTCTGGTCGCTGATCATGCAGGACGTGAAGGTCCAGGTAGAGTGCGATCCGCTCATTGATCGCGTCGAGTACCGACGCTACCACAAGACGGCCATGGGCTTCTCCGGCAAGAACTGCGAGATGTTCCTGGGCCAGTTCATTAGCCTGATCGCACGGGAGCGCATCCCCGCAAAAAAGGCCATTGAGTCCGCCCACCGACTGGAATTCTGGCACGTCATCGAAGACCACTATCTGGCCAAGGGTTGGACTCGCCGCGACCTCGAGCAGCACATCAAGGACCTGATCTCGGACCGTTACCTCAGGCGAGGCTATGCCGTCTGATGGGCATCACCAAGCTCCCGGACGGCCTCTGGTTCGTTGATGTCGAACCCATCAAGGGCAAGCGCTTCCGCAAGCGGTTCAAGACCAAGGGCGAGGCTCAGCGTTTTGAAGCTTCTGTGCGTGCGAAGCTGGCAGTCGCCCCAGAGTGGAATCCACGACCAAAGGACAAGCGTCGGCTGTCTCAGCTCATCGAACGTTGGTACGAGCTGCATGGGCACGCGATCACCAGTGGGCGACGTCGCAAGAACATGCTGTTGTTCATCGCCGCGAAGCTGGGAAATCCAATCGCTCAGACTTTCAGTGTTTCTGACTTGGTGGCGCTGCGTAAGTCCGAGTTGGAGGAGGGCGCTCTACCGCGTTCCATCAACGTGCGGTACTCCTACCTCAAGTCCATCTATACCGAGCTCCGCCGACTCGGTGATATCGACTATGCCAATCCCCTGGAGACACTGAAGCCGCTCAAGCCTCAGCAGGAGGTGGTTTCCTTCCTGTCGAAAGCCCAGGTGATAACCCTGGTAACTGCACTACGGGAGTACACGACATTCCCGCACCTGGCGCTGATTTCCGAAGTCTGCCTGGCTACCGGAGCTCGATGGTCGGAAGCTCAACGTCTGACTTGGCCAATGGTTCGTGCCGGCTGTGTAGTGTTCGCCAATACCAAGTCGAAGCGAGTTCGCACGGTGCCGATCTCCCAGGAGCTGCAGGATCGGCTTGAAACCTACTTCGCCAGCAAGACCCGTTTCCCCTTCTGCCGCGAGGCATTCGCCCGCATGGTGAAGCGCTGCAACATCGAACTGCCGCGCGGCCAGTGCACCCACGTCCTGCGCCATACCTTCGCGTCGCACTTCATGATGAATGGCGGGAACATCCTGGCGCTGAAGGAGATTCTTGGGCATACGTCGTTGAACATGACGATGCGGTATGCGCATCTTTCTCCCGAGTATCTTCAGGATGCAGTTCGGCTCAATCCACTATCGGTTGTCAACGAGCCTTAATATCCTCATCGCTTGCTGAGTCGTCAGGAGGGTTCGGCTCAGGTGATAATCGAGCGAAGACACATCCAGCTTGGCTCGATGGTACGGCCGAGAAATTTCGCGATAGCTTCCAGCGCGGTCAATTAGCCGCCTAGTAAATTTCCTCAGCATGGAGAGATTGCAGGAATGCGTGAATACTCAGAGCAAGAGATTCAAGACCTCACGGATCGGGTTTTCGTCATGCGCGAGAAGATCGAATCTGGAAAGATGAAATTTGCTCCGCATTTGATTGATGGGTTTAGGCAGAGCTTCGAGGCTATTCGGTTACGTCCTGATGGCCTAGTTGACCCTGCGACTGTGGATGGACGAATTCGGTCGGCTACACTTGCAGTTAAAGCAATTGCCTATCGGGAAGAGGCTAAAGAATCCGTAAGTCTTCATAAGATTCAGTCGCTGTATTTTGATTTTTTGTTTCAAGAGTTTGGTGAGTTCTATGAGCCGATGATTAAGGCTGGAGCAAATCCTTACCAGGCTGCAACGGTGTTAGGTAGAGATGATAGGGTAGTGCAGATGGTTTCATCCGCATTGCCTGATTTGGCTGAAGGTCTGATGGAGTTTTGGTCTTCGGTGGCCGATCCGGCAGCTTTTCATTTGCAAGATGGATTGCAGTTGAAGTCCACTTTTTCTGGGGATTTATTCCCTGCTTACTGGGAAAATGTAGTTTCTACCGCAGGATTGTACATAGATACAATAGTGTTGCCTTGTCCAATCATGAGAATTGCGCCTCTAGCACAGGCTCTTCCTCCTAGGCAAGTTGCGGAGCTGTTGATTAAGCATGTTTTGACCGCAATGACATATAGAGATCTTGCGATTGCGGAAGTTGAACCTCCCTTGGTGGTTATTTCTCCAAATCCTAGAGATGTAAGTGACGAAGATAGAATTTCCCTTTCGGATCAAAGCCAGTTGCTTTCATGTCGGCATGCAGGATATCTATTTGGCCGAGAGTTTGAGTCGGTGGAGCATTTGGCTGACTATTGTAAGAATTTAGCGACGGTCGAGCAGGTTGTTGCCGAGCTAAAAGGTAAAGATCGGCTGGTTTTTGACACCGAATGGGGTGGTAATCCATCCGATCAGTTGCGAAGAGCTATGCAGGAGGGAGTAGCTCCTGGATTCAATCAGGCTATTGCCGGTAATCATGTTTTATATGCTTGTATGGGCCGTATGCCGCAGGCGCTAGCCGCCCAGCAGTGTGCGCTGCATTATGGTGGAACACCATTTATAGGTGCTGAAACCTCGTGGAAGTATTTTAACTGGATGCTTGAGTATCAAGGGCAGGGCGCTGGTTTTAAAGTTGGTGATCGTGAGAGTATGCATATTGTCCGTGCGTTAAGTGCTGAGAGCGATAATAATCTACAGTGGCTTGGTAAGGTTCCTCCTGAAACGGTGCTGGAAATTAGGAAGGCAGGACTCGCTGAAGAACTGCGTGAGATTTTAGGGAGAGGGGTTGCGGAGTTAATCAGCGTGCGGCCAGATAATTATTTCAGAACTGCAGATCAGGTCGTAGATAACTTGGATCGAGCTTTTAGAGCTCACCAGGCTTCCCTGGAGAAAGCACGGTTAAGTAAGCTCAAGCTGTATGGTATCGATGTGGTCTCTTGCGTTGCGGTGGGCGCAATTGGAGTTGCAGCTGCATTTACAGGAAACGTCGCGTTGGGGGCTGTGGGCAGCGTTCTAGGTGTGGCAGGTTTGCCGAATCTGAAAGATATCAAGACGAAATATTCAGAAATAAAAGCAGATGAGCAGGCTCGAAGCAGTTCGCCTACTGGGATGCTTTTTAAGCATTTGAAATGAGCTTGACTGCTCAAGACCTAACCTGACTTAGGCGGCCACAAAATATGTGGCCACTTCGGTTTGATCCAGGATTTTCGCCTAGCTTTGGGAGGGAGCTGGTGGCTCATCACCTCGTTTCCTTTCTTTTCGACATTTCTTCGACGCCGAATGGGGATGCTGGAAAAATATCCTTTCATATCAGAAGGTTAAATGCCTGGTGTCCGTCCTTGGCGATTTGCGCGTAAAATAATCGGCTTTTCGTCTTGCCCTTCGGATTCCAGAGCACCATGGCCAGCACCCTTTCGGTCAACCAGAACAAACTGCAGAAACGCCTGCGCCGCCAGGTTGGCGAAGCGGTCACCGACTTCAACATGATCGAGGACGGCGACAAGGTCATGGTCTGCCTGTCCGGCGGCAAGGACAGCTACACCCTGCTGGACATCCTGCTGTACCTGCAGAAGGTGGCGCCGATCCAGTTCGAGATCGTCGCGGTGAACATGGACCAGAAGCAGCCCGGCTTCCCCGAGCACGTGCTGCCGGCCTATCTGGAGTCCATCGGCGTGCAGTACCACATTATCGAGAAGGACACCTACTCGGTGGTGAAGGAGAAGATCCCGGAGGGCAAGACCACCTGCTCGCTGTGCTCGCGCCTGCGCCGTGGCACCCTCTACACCTACGCCGACGAGATCGGCGCGACCAAGATGGCCCTGGGTCACCACCGCGACGACATCCTGGAAACCTTCTTCCTTAATATGTTCTACGGCGGCACCCTCAAGGCCATGCCGCCCAAGCTGCTCTCCGACGACGGCCGCAACGTGGTGATCCGCCCGCTGGCGTACTGCAACGAGAAGGACATCGAGGCCTACTCGGTGCTCAAGGAATTCCCGATCATCCCGTGCAACCTGTGCGGCTCGCAGGAAAACCTGCAGCGCCAGGTGGTCAAGGAAATGCTGCTGGACTGGGAGCGCAAGTCGCCGGGCCGCACCGAGATCATGTTCCGCGCGCTGCAGAACGTGGTGCCGTCGCAACTGGCCGACCGCAACCTGTTCGACTTCAACAGCCTGCGCATCGACGAGACCGCCACCCCGCGCTTCCTCGATGTGATGAACCTGTAAGACCTCCGCAAGGACGCCCGATGCGCAATTACCAGTGGCTGTACGAGTATTGTCTGAACCGCTTCGGCTCGGTCGAGGCGCTGGAAGCCCGGATGCCGCAGCCCAGGACGCCGGCGGAGCTGGCGGCGGTGAGCGATGACCGTTACCTGTCGCTGATCAGCCTGCGCATTTTCCGCGCGGGCCTCAAGCACAGCCTGGTGGACGCCAAGTGGCCGGCCTTCGAGGAAGTCTTCTTCGGCTTCGACCCGGAGAAGGTCGTGCTGATGGGCGGCGAGCGCCTGGAAAACCTGATGCAGGACGCCCGGCTGATCCGCCACCTGGGTAAGCTCAAGAGCGTGCCGCGCAACGCGCAGATGGTCCTCGACATCGCACGCGAATACGGCAGCTTCGGCAAGCTGCTGGCGGACTGGCCGTCGAACGACATCGTTGGCCTGTGGAAACTGCTGGCCAAGCGCGGCAACCAGTTGGGTGGCATGTCCGCACCGCGCCTGCTGCGCATGGCAGGCAAGGACACCTTTGTCCTCAGTGACGATGTGGTCGCCGCACTCAAGGCCCAGGAAATCGTCGACAAGACGCCCACCAGCCAGAAAGACCTGGCGCTGGTGCAGGCCGCTTTCAACCAGTGGCAGGAACAAAGCGCTCGTCCGCTGTGCCATATCTCGATGATGCTGTCGTACACGGTCAACCACTGACGCGCGGCCTGGCCGCGGAGGAGGGCGCATGGATTCGGCCATCGAACGCACCGGCGCGGCACTGGCTCGCGCCGAACGCATCCTGGTGATCACTGGCGCCGGCGTCTCCGCCGACTCCGGCATGCCCACCTATCGCGGCCTGGGTGGCCTCTATAACGGTCGCACCGAGGAAGGGCTCCCCATCGAGGCGGCGCTTTCCGGGCCCATGCTGCGCGACAACCCGGCGCTGTGCTGGAAGTACCTGGCTGAGCTGGGCAAGACGTGTCTCAACGCACGGCCCAACGCCGGCCACGAAGCCATCGCCGAGCTGCAGCGGTATAAGCCTGAGTGCTGGGTGCTGACACAGAACATCGATGGCTTTCATCGCCGTGCGGGCTCGCCGGTGGAGCGTCTGATCGAGATCCATGGCGAACTGGCGCCACTCTACTGTCAGTCCTGTGGCCAGGAAGACGCAGGGTTGGCTGAGCGTCTGGAGGAGCCGCTGCCGCCGAAATGCACGCGTTGCGGCGGCGTGTTGCGCCCGCCAGTGGTGCTGTTCGAGGAGATGTTGCCGGAGGCGGCGATCGACACGCTCTATGCGCAGTTGCGCAAGGGATTCGACGCCGTATTGCTGGTGGGAACGACCGCGAGCTTCCCCTACATCATCGAGCCGGTGATGCGGACGCGGGCCGCCGGAGGCTTCACGGCAGAGGTCAATCCGGGGCTGACCGATCTGAGTTCGGTGGTCGAAGAAAGAATGGTGGGTCGAGCCTTAGACATTATGCCGCGCCTGCTAAGTCACATTCCGCGATAAAAAACTTGCATTACCCTCATTGAGCGGGCAAATTACCCCGCTATTAAATGGAACTAATGAGACACGGTCGTGCCCATGCTTAAACGCTTCGCACCCCTCGTGCCCATGAGTTTCGTTCTGTTGCTGGCAGCTTGTGCCAGCCATTCGCCGGAATCGCAGCAAAGCCAGGTAGCCGTAACGCCGACCAGCCGCGCCGCTTTTCTTCAGATTGACCAGAATAAGGTCACGATGGCGGATGAGTCGCAGGACGAGGGGGCCAAAAACTATAACGGCAGTTCGACCTCGCACGTATCCGACATCCTGGATCGCGCGTTCTCGCTGATCGGTACTCCGTACCGCTTCGGTGGGAAATCGGAACGAACTGGTTTCGATTGCAGCGGCTTCGTGGGCTATCTGTTCCGCGAAGAAGCAGGCATCAACCTGCCGCGCTCCACGCGCGAGTTGATCACCATGGACGTCCCGCTGGTCTCGAAAGAAGACCTGCAACCGGGCGACCTGATCTTCTTCAACAATCGTGGTCGCGGTCGGGTTAGCCATGCCGGCATCTATATCGGTGACGGTCAGTTCATCCACTCCGCCAGCCGCCGTGGCGGTGGTGTGCGGGTGGACAGCCTGGACGAGAGCTACTGGCGCCTGAGTTACATGGAAGCCAAGCGCGTACTCGAGCCGGGTTACCAGCCCAAGACGGTAACCCGCTAAACTTAAAGTTTTACTTTAAGTATTGCGTTCAAGTTACTGTCGGTGCAAAGTGATGGCATTCCTTCGCAGGGATGCCATCACATGCTCGCTCCACAGCGCATTATTCTCATCGCTGTCCTCGCCTCCCTGGCCGCCTGCGCCAGTCGCACTCCGCCGTCGCCACCGCCCGTGGTGAACGCGCCTTCGCTCCCTGCCTACAATTCGCAAGCCGCCGATGACGTCCTGATCCGTGCCATTGGCCTGGTCGGCACGCCCTATCGCTGGGGTGGAAATACGCCCGATGGCGGTTTTGATTGCAGCGGCCTGATCGGCTACGTCTACCGCGATGCCACGGGCCTGCAACTGCCACGCTCCACGCGCGAGATGATCACCATGCGCGCGCCCAGCGTCGGCCGAGAATCGCTGCAGAGCGGCGACCTGGTGTTCTTCGCCACCAGCGGTGGACGGGGTGTCAGTCATGCGGGTATCTATGTCGGAGAAGGGCGCTTCGTTCATGCGCCCAGAACGGGCGGGACCGTACGCCTGGACAGCCTCGACAGCGCCTATTGGCAGAAAGCCTTCCTGGAAGCCAAGCGCGTCCTCGCCGTGCAGAGTCTCGCTCTCCATCCCTGATCGTTTGCGGGAAGGGTCATGACTACACGCACGCTGAACCTGGACGACGCCCTTTACCAGTACCTGCTCGATGTCTCCCTGCGAGACTCGCCCATCAAGGCTCGTCTGCGCGAGGTGACTGCTGCGCTGCCGATGTCGCGCTGGCAGGTCGCCCCGGAGCAGGGGCAATTCCTCGCCTTGCTGGTGAAACTGATCGGCGCCCGACGCATTCTCGAAGTGGGTACCTTCACCGGCTATAGCGCGCTGTGCATGGCCGAAGTGCTTCCCGCCGACGGGCATCTCCTGTGCTGCGATCTGCCTGGTGACTACAACGAGATCGCGCGCACCCACTGGCGGGAGGCGGGCGTCGACAGCTGCATCGAGCTACGCCTGGGGCCGGCGCTGTCCACGCTGGAGAGCCTGATGGCTGGCGGGGAGGGCGGTCGCTTTGACCTGGTCTTCATCGATGCCGACAAGGCGCGTTATCCCACCTATTTCGAATACGCCCTCAACCTGCTGCGTAGTGGCGGGCTGGTGGTCTTCGACAATGTGCTGTGGAGTGGCAGGGTGCTGGAACTGGAGCCCGAGAGCGACGACACGCGGGCCATTCAGCAGCTCAATCGGGCGTTGAAGGAGGACGTCCGGATTGATTACTCGCTGGTGCCGATCGGTGACGGCATGAGTCTTTGCCGCAAGCGGTGAAATTGCCGGTCCGACTGCACGGGGCTAGATTGCTCTGTATCGGGCCGATAGCTCAGCTGGGAGAGCGCCGCGTTCGCAATGCGGAGGTCGGGAGTTCGATCCTCCTTCGGTCCACCAGATGCAAAAAAGGCACGCCAATCGGCGTGCCTTTTTCGTTTCCATTGCGTGCTGTCAGGCGATGTCCACCAGGATGACCTCACTGTCTTCCAGCGCGGTCACCTTCACCACCGCTTCATCGGCAATCGCAGCGCCGTCGCGGGCTTCCAGCAACACTCCATTCACTTCCACCTTGCCGGTCGCCGGTACCAGGTAGGCACGGCGGCCCGAGCCCAGTTCGTACTCGGCGCTCTGGCCGGCCTTGATGGTGGCGGCGACCAGGCGGCCTTCGGCGCGGATGCGCAGGGCATCGCCGTCGTTCTCATAGCCGCTGGCCAGGGTGACGAAGCGCCCGGCGCGGTCGCCCTTCGGGAAGGGTTTGGCGCCCCAGGACGGCGTGCCGCCGCGTACCGAGGGGATGATCCAGATCTGGAAGATCTTGGTTACGTCCTTCTCGAGGTTGTACTCGGAGTGCACGATGCCGGTCCCGGCGCTCATGACCTGTACGTCGCCGGCTTCGGTGCGGCCCTTGTTGCCCAGACTGTCCTGGTGGGTGATCGCGCCCTGGCGAACGTAGGTGATGATTTCCATCTCGCGGTGCGGGTGCGGCGGGAAGCCGGTGCCGGCAGCGATTTCGTCATCGTTCCAGACGCGGAGGTTGCCCCAGTCCATACGCTCAGGGTCGTAGTACTCGGCGAAGGAGAAGTGGTGCTTGGCGTTGAGCCAGCCGTGGTTGGCACCGCCGAGTTGCTGGAAGGGTCTGCGTTCGATCATGGCGAAGTCCTCATGGGCACGGCCGGCGGGATCGCCGGCTCGTGCGGTTCATGGGAGCTATGTTCTCTCGCAATTGATCGATATAAAAGCGCAAATATCCGAGCAAAAGAATCGATTAGTTCGATTTATTTGTGGCGGATCAGGACCCGCCCTGGGTGAGGAACTTGCTGAGGAATTGCCGTGTGCGCTCTTCCCGCGGGTTGGCGAAAAGGGCTTTGGCGTCGCCCTGTTCGACGATCACGCCCTTGTCGATGAAGATCGCCCGGTTGGCCACGTCGCGGGCGAAGCTCATCTCGTGGGTGACGATGACCATGGTGCGTTTTTCCTGCGCCAGGCCGCGGATGGTCGAGAGCACCTCGCCGACCAGTTCCGGGTCGAGCGCCGAAGTCGGTTCGTCGAACAGGATCACGTCCGGCTGCATCGCCAGCGCCCGGGCGATGGCCACGCGCTGCTGCTGGCCGCCGGAAAGGCGCTTGGGATAGGCGTCTTCCTTACCAGCCAGGCCGACCTTGGCGAGCAGCGCGCGGGCGCGTTGCTCGGCCTGGGCGCGGGGCTCCTTCTTCACGATCACCGGACCTTCGATCACGTTCTCCAGCGCGGTGCGATGGGGGAACAGGTTGAAGTTCTGGAACACGAAGCCCACGTGCTGGCGCAGCTTGCGGATCAATCCCTGCTGGCCGCTCAGCGGGCGCGAGGCGTCGATGCGGATCTCGCCGACCTGGATGGTGCCGCCGCTGGGGACTTCCAGCAGGTTGAGGCAGCGCAGCAGGGTGGTCTTTCCGGATCCGCTGGGGCCGATGATCGCAACCACCTCGCCGGCCTCGACGGTCAGGTCGATGCCCTTGAGCACCTCCTGGCCGCGGAACTGCTTGGTCAGCTTGCGTACTTCGATCATGCCTCGTGCTCCTGGTCATGACGGTTGACCCGCTCTTCCAGGCGGTTCTGCAGGTGCGACAGGATGCTGGCGAGCACCCAGTACAGCAGCGCGGCGGCGAGGTACATGGTGAAGACCTCGAAGGTGCGCGCGGTGATGAGTTGGGCCTGGCGGAACAGCTCCGGCACCTGGATGGTGGCGGCCAGTGCGGTGTCCTTGACCAGCGAGATGAAGCTGTTGCCCAGCGGCGGCAGCGCGGTGCGCGCGGCCTGCGGGAGGACGACGCGGCGCAGGGTCTGGGCGCGGGTCATGCCGATGCTCGATGCGGCTTCCCATTGGCCTCGGTCGATGGAGCCGATGGCGGCGCGCAGGATCTCGCAGACATAGGCGGCCATGTTCAGCGAGAAGCCGATCAGCGCCGCGGGCAGTGGGTCGAGCTCGATGCCCAGTTGCGGCAGGCCGTAGTAGATCATGAAGAGCTGGACCAGCAACGGCGTGCCGCGGAAGAACGACACGTAGATGCGGGCGAGCCAGCTCAGGGCGGTGAATCCGTACAGGCGCATCAGCGCCAGTCCGAAACCCAGCAGCAGTCCGAAGAACATGCCGCCTACGCTGAGGACTACTGTGAAGACCGCGCCCTTGAGCAGGAAGGGCGCGGAATCCAGCGCAAGCTGCAGGCTTGCGTCGATCATTGGGTCACGTCAGCCTTGAACCACTTCTCCGACAGCTGCTTGAGGGTGCCGTCGGCACGCAGCTTGTCGATGGCCTTGTTCAGCGCTGCCAGCAGCTCCGGGTTGCCCTTGCGCAGGGCGATGCCGGCTTCCTGGCGGGCGAAGGGCGCGCCGGTCAGGGCCATGGCGCCATTGGTCTTGTTGACCATGTCGAAGGCGGCCAGGCGGTCGACCAGGATCACGTCGATGCGACCGCTGCGCAGGTCCTGGAACTTGGTCGGGTCGTCCTCGTAGGTGCGGACGTCGGCCTGCGGGACGTGCTCCTTGAGCCATTGTTCGTAGTTGGTGCCCAGGCCGACGCCGACTTTCACCCCGGCGAGCTTCTCGGGGGTGTCGTACTTGCTTTCGTCACCCTTGCGCACCAGGGCCTGGATGCCGGAAACGGTGTAGGGCTCGGAGAAGTCGTACTTCTTCTTGCGCTCTTCGGAGATGGTCACCTGGTTGATCACCAGGTCCAGGCGCTTGGATTCCAGCGCGGCGAGGATGCCGTCCCACTTGGTCGGCTGGAGCTTGGCCTTGACGCCCAGTTCCTTGGCGATCAGGTCGGAGAAGTCCACTTCGAAACCGGCGAGCTTGCCGCTCTCGTCCTGGAAGCTGAAGGGCGGGTAGGTGCCTTCGAGGCCGACGCGGACTTCGCCCTTGGATTTGAGTTGGGCGAGCAGGTCGTCGGCGGCCTGGGCCTGGCCGAACAGGCTGGCGCCAAGGGTGAGGGTCAGGCTGGCAAACAGGAAGTGACGGCGCAGTGCGGAGAAGGTCATGGTGAGCCCCGTTTTTGGTGTTTTAAGCAGGTTAGTCAACGCGTGGCGACTATAGGGTTGTAGTTGTTATTCTATAAAATAATAAAAAATTACATGCTTAGTTTGATTTTATCTGCGTCAGCTCGCTGGATGGTAGGCAAACAGTGCCGGCGAGCCTCCGGTGTGCAGGAAGAGTAGCGGGCCCTGGCTGGCGAAACGTTGACGGGCGACGCCATCGAGCAGGCCGGCCATGGCCTTGCCGGTGTAGACCGGGTCGAGCAGCAGTCCTTCGTGGCTGGCCAGCAGGCGTACCGCCTCCAGCGTGCCGGCGTTGGGTTCGCCATAGCGCGGGGCGAAGTACTCGTCCCAGAGCTCCACCTTGGGCGCCTTGGCGGTGTCCTGGCCGAGCAGCTCCAGCGTGCGCTGGATCAGTCCTTCCACTTTCGGCCGCTGCGCCGCATCGGTGCGCGAGACGGTCACGCCAATCACCGGCAGTTCCGGCAGGGCGTCGGCCAGCGCCACGGCCAGCCCGGCGTGGGTGCCGGCGCTGCCGGAGGCCAGCACCACGGCGGCGAAGCGCTGTCTGCTTTGGCGAATCTGTTCGGCCAGTTCCAGCCCGGCGCGCACGTAGCCCAGCGCGCCGAGGGCGTTGGAGCCGCCGATCGGCACCAGGTAGGGTTTGCGGCCCTCACGCAGCAGGCGCTCGCCGGTCTGCTGCAGCAGTTCGTCGGCGTTGTCCAGGTTGGGCACGAGTTCGACCTCGGTGCCGAACAGGTCGAGCAGCAGGCGATTGCCGTTGCTCAGGTAATTGTGATCGCCAGTGCCGATGGGATTCTCCAGCAGCGCCACGCAGCGCAGGCCCAGCTTGGCAGCGACCGCCGCTGTCTGGCGCACGTGGTTGGACTGGATCGCCCCGGCCGTCACCAGGGTGTCGGCGCCGGCGCGCAGCGCATCCGCGGCGAGGAATTCGAGCTTGCGTACCTTGTTGCCACCCAGCGCGAACGGCGTGGTGTCGTCGCGCTTCACATGGATGTCGCGACCCAGGCGGGCGGAAAGCCGCTCCAGTTTTTCCAGCGGCGTCGGGCCGCCGGCCAGTTCGAGTCGAGGGAAGCGGGCGAGCGATTCGCGCAGGGAGCTCATGGGGGAATCTCGGTTCGGCACGGTGAGGAGGCCACGATAGAGCTCCGGGGGCTGCGCGGCAATGGACTTGATGCGTGCGGTGGCGGTGTGCTCATCACGATCCTTTCACAGGTTCTGTTATAAAGTTACAGAAATACCATTGCCGGCTTCATACAGCCTTAATCTTCCAAGCCCAGGCTCGCCGGCGCGCCGCTTTCGCTCGAAAGAGGCGGGCGATCCGTTCAATCGTTGGAGCATCCATGAGAGTCGACCTGGACATCGAGGACCGCAGCCTGGAAGGGCTGCCGCGTTTCCAGCGCTCGGCGCACCAGTCGCGTCGCTTGAAGCTGCTCATCTGGCTCTCGGGTGGCCTCGCCGCGTTGCTGTTCCTGATGGCGATCTTCATCGGCCTGTTCACCGCCGACTCGCTCTGGCTGCCGCTGCTGTGCAACAACGCTGCGGCGCTGCTGTTGCTGGCGGCGGTCAGCCAATCGGCCTTGCGCGTGGCCCGCTGGCGCGCCTCGGCGATCGGGACCGCGGACGCGGCTGCGGCGCCTGAGGCGCCAGCCGATCTTGACCAGCTCAGTGCCTACGACCGTCTGCTTGAGCGCATCAGCCGTGCAAGCCAGCGCCTGGCACAGCGCATCGGCGTTGGCGCCCTCTGGTTGGCGGGTTTGGCCCTGGTGGCCCTGTTGATCGTCAAGGCCGGCTGGAACCTGGCGACACCTGCCGTTTCGCTGGGACAGGCGGGTTGGCTGGTCACCGGGTTGCTGACCTTGTCGGCGTTCGGCCTGCTGGTGGTGGAGCGGCACCTGAGCGCGGCCGGTCAGGAGGAGTGGCCCGAAGCGCACGCGTTGTCACTGATGGCGCGCGCGGTGATCGCCGTGCAACTGCTGTCCTTGCCTGGCCTGTTGTTCTCCAATGGCGAGAGCGTCTGGCCGAGCCGCTGGGTGGTACTGGTGGGGTTGCTGCCGGTGCTGCTGGCGGCGGAACTGATCCTGCGCGCGCTGCTGTCGGTCTTCAGCCCGCAGCGCCCGCGCGAGGAACCCCGGTTGATCGGCGAAAGCCTGGTCGCCGCGCAGCTGCGCTGGCCGCCGCGTCCGCTGCAGTTCCTGCAGGGCGAACTGCAGCAGCGTTTCGGCATCGACCTGCGCCAGGTCTGGGCCTTCGGTTTCATGCGCCGCGCCTTCCTGCCGGTGCTGGGGCTGATGCTGCTGGTGGGCTGGTTGCTGACCGGCGTCAGCGAGGTTGCCATGAACGGGCGAGGTGTCTACGAGCGTTTCGGCAAGCCGGTGGCGGTCTATCCGCCGGGGCTGCACTTCGGGCTTCCGTGGCCATTCGGTCGTGTGCTGCCGGTGGAGAACGGAGTGATCCATGAACTGGCGACCTCCGGCGACTCCGCCCGGGCTGACCTGTTGGTCGATGCCGAAGGGCCCGCGCCGGAGGCTGCAAACCGTTTGTGGGATGCGTCCCATGTGAGCGAGAACTCGCAGGTGATCGCCAGCGAGGCGGGCGGCCAGCAGAGTTTCCAGATCGTCAACATGGACGTGCGTTTCGTCTATCGCATCGGCTTGAGCGACAAGGCGGCGCTGGCGGCGACCTATAACAGCGCCGACGTGCCGGAGCTGATTCGCAGCACTGCCAATCGCGTGCTGGTCCACGATTTCGCTGCCCGCACCCTGGACGGCGTGCTGGGGGCGGAGCGCGAAGCGCTGGCGCGGGATATCGGCAAGGCCGTGCAGGCCGACCTCGACCGGCTGGACAGCGGCGTGGAAATTCTCGCCACCGTGGTTGAGGCGATCCACCCGCCGGCTGGCGCGGCCAATGCCTATCATGGCGTTCAGGCGGCGCAGATCACCGCCCAGGCGCTGATCGCCCGCGAGCAGGGCAAGGCCGCCGAGCAGACCAATGCCGCACGGCAGGCCGCCAGCGCCGCCACCGACAAGGCGTCGGCGAATGCCCGGGAAACCCTCGCCCAGGCCCAGGCCGCCGATCTGCGCTTCGGCGCCGAGCGCTCCGCCTGGCAGCGCGCCGGGCAGGCATTCCTCCTCGAACAGTATTTCAGCCAGCTGGGCCAGGGCCTGGCCGGTGCCCGCAGCCTGGTCATCGACCACCGCCTGAGCGCGGACCAGGCACCGACCCTTGATCTGCGCAGCTTTGGCGCGCCGGTCGATCCGCAGCGCGGCAAGACCGCCAACCGTCCCCAGGAGATCGCACCTTGAGCCCGACCCACGTCCACGGCGATCACCCGCATCACGACCATGACCACGATCACGCCCATGACCATGATCATGGCCATCATCACGCTCATCACCATGACGAGGGGCCGGCGCATTTCCCCTGGCGTCGCACCGCCCTGGCGAGCCTGCTGGTGCTGTTCGCCGCCGCGACCGCCTGCCTGGTCCAGGTGCGCTCCGGCGAGGCGACGGTGATTACCCGCTTCGGCAATCCTGCTCGGGTACTGCTCGACCCCGGCCTCGCCTGGCGCCTGCCGATTCCGTTCGAAGCCGCCGTGCCGGTGGACCTGCGGCTGCGCACCACCTCCAGCGGCCTGCAGGACGTCGGCACCCGCGATGGCCTGAGGATCATCGTGCAGGCCTATGTTGCCTGGCAGGTGAAGCCCGATCCGGACAGCATCCAGCGCTTCATGCGCGCGGTGCAGAACCAGCCGGACGAAGCGGCCCGGCAGATTCGCACCTTCGTCGGCTCCGCGCTGGAGACCACCGCCAGCGGCTTCGATCTGTCCGACCTGGTGAACACCGATGCCGGCAAGGTGCGCATCGCCGACTTCGAGCAACGCCTGCGCGAGCAGATCGAGCGCCAGTTGCTCGATACCTACGGCGTGCGCGTGGTCCAGGTGGGCATCGAGCGGCTGACGCTGCCCAAGGTCACCCTCGGCGCCACGGTCGACCGCATGCGCGCCGAGCGCGAGACCATCGCCACTCAGCGCACCGCCGAAGGCAAGCGCAAGGCCGCGGAAATCCGTTCCGCCGCCGAACGCGACGCGCGCATCCTGCAGGCTGACGCCACGGTGAAGGCTGCCGATATCGAAGCCCAATCGCGGGTGCAGGCCGCGGACATCTACGGCAAGGCCTATAGCGGTTCGCCCGAGCTGTACAACATGCTGCGCTCGCTGGATACCCTCGGCACCCTAGTCAACCCCGGCACGCGCCTGGTGCTGCGTACCGACGCGGCGCCGTTCCGCGTGCTGGTGGATGGCCCGCCGCAGCAACCGTCCGCCAAGCCGGGCAATGCCCATGACTGACCGGCGGGAGGAGGGCACGAGCCCCTGGCTGCAGGCCGGGCGCCTGGCATTCCTGGCGCTGTATGGGGTGACCCTGCTGGCGGCGCTCGGCTGGGCGCTGTCCAATGTGCGCCAGATCGGCCCGGAAAGCCGTGCCGTGGTCCTGCGCATGGGGGCGCTGGAGCGCATCCAGAACGCCGGATTGCTGCTGGCCTGGCCGCGTCCGTTCGAGCAGGTGGTGATCCTGCCGTCTGCCGACCGCGTAATCGAGCGCCGGGTGGAGACCCTGCTGCGCTCGGGGCTGGCGCAGAAATCCGATCTGGATGGCAGTCTCGCCAACGACGCCACCGCGGGCTCCGGCTATCTGCTCACCGGCGATGCCGGCGTGGTGCAGCTGGATGTGCGGGTGTTCTACAAGGTCACCGCCCCCTACGATTTCGTGCTCCAGGGCGATCACGTGCTGCCGGCGCTGGACCGGCTGGTGGCGCGCAATGCGGTGGCGGTGTGCGCATCGCGCGACCTGGACACCATCCTGGTCGCCCGCCCCGAGCTGATCGGCGCCGACAGCAGCGTCGCCGAGCGCCGCGAACGGCTGCGCGGCGATCTGCAACAGGGCATCAATCGCAGCCTGGCCGCGCTGGTGTCGGCTGGCAATGGCCTGGGTATCGAAGTCGAGCGTGTGGACGTGCAGTCCTCGTTGCCACGCGAGGCGGTGAGCGCCTTCAATGCCGTGCTGACCGCCAGCCAGCAGGCGGAGCAGGGCGTCGCCGCGGCGCAGAATGACGCCGCCCGGCAGCTCCAGGCGGCCAACCAGGCCGCCGATCGTACGCTGCAGGTTGCCCATGCCCAGGCCAGCGAGCGCCTGGCCCGCTCCCAGGCGGACACCGCCACCATCACCAGCCTGGCGCAGGCCCAGCAACAGCATGCCGACCCCGGGCTGCTGCTGCGCCTGTACCGCGAGCGCGTACCGGGCATCCTGTCCCGCGCGGGTTCGGTGACCACGGTCGATCCACGCGATTCCGGACACCTGATCCTGGAGGGGCCGCAGCCGTGAGCAGGCTCATCGCCGGAGGCTGTGAATCAATGTGCGGACAGTCTTGCGGCGAACCGCTACGCTCGCAGTGCAAGCCCGGCACCTTCGTCCGGGCGGATAACGACAATCAGGAACACCAGGGGCGGGACATCCAATGACATCAGCCGGACTTCACTCCATCCATGAATCCCCACGCTCGCTGCGACGCCTGGCCCTGCAATGCCTGGGCGCGCTGGCGCTGGTGCTGGGCTGCAGCCTCCCGGCGCAGGCCGACCGGGTCCTGCCGCCGGGCATGATGCTGGCTTTCGTTGACTATGCGCAGTTCCCGACGATCACTCTGAAGCGCCCCAGGCCCAGCCTGCTCAAGCAGATACTCACCCTTGGTCTGTACAGAAAGAACATCACCTATCCGGTAGCGGCGTCCGTGCGCATTCGCGACGAGGACAACCACTTCCTCGTGAACGGAATGATGCCGCTGCTCAAGGGCAAGGTCGTTGCCGTCAAGCCCGGCATCGACAAGCAGATCAACCAGATCTGGGTCCTGACCGAAGCGGAGGCCAACGAATACGCCACCCGGCCGGGAACCCTCTTCCCCCCCATCAATTAAAGCAGGCACCTTCGCGGTATGAGCGTTCACCACCATCACGGCCATGCGCACCACGGCCACTCCCATGGCCACCTTACCGGTGGAATGCTCACCCGCGACGAGCAGCGCAGCGCGGCGCGCCAACTCAGTCTGGCGATGATCGCCCTCGGCCTGCTGGTGCTGGGCCTGCTCTGGCGTTGGTTCGCCCCGCAACAGGAAGGCGTGGCGCAGGTGCTCCTGGGCGTCGCGTCCCTGCTGGTAGCGGTACCGGTGCTGCGCTCGGGCTGGTACAGCCTGCGTCATCCCAGCCTGCACGGCATCACCGACCAGCTCATCGCCCTGGCCATGCTGGGCGCCTGGGCCACCGGCGACCTGATGACCGCCGCGCTGCTGCCCATCATCATGATCTTCGGGCACGTGCTGGAAGAACGCAGCGTGATCGGCTCGCAGGAGGCTATCGAGGCGCTGGGACGTCTGACCCGCAGCCAGGCCCGGCTGATTGTCGACGATGGCAGCGTGCGTGAAGTCGACAACGGCGAGTTGCGGCCGGGCGACCAGGTGGAAGTCCGCGCGGGGGATCGGGTGCCTGCCGATGGCCGGGTGCTGGAAGGCCAGGCCAGCCTGGACACCGCACCGATCACCGGCGAGTCGGTGCCGCTGGAGGCAGGCGTCGGCATGGACGTCTATGGCGGCGCGATCAACCTCGACGGCCTGCTGCGCATCGAAGTGACCCGCACCGGCGATGCCTCCACCCTCGGCAAGGTCATCGCCCTGATGCAGCGCGCCGAACAGTCCAAGCCGCCCATCACGCGCCTGCTGGAACGCTATGCCGGGCGCTACATGGTGCTGGTGCTGCTGATCGCCGCCGTCACCTGGTTCATCACCAACGATCCGCAGGCCATGCTGGCCGTGCTGGTCGCCGCCTGCCCCTGTGCGCTGGTGCTGTCGGCTCCGGCCACCGCCATCGCCGGCATCGCGGTCGCGGCCCGCCACGGCATCCTGATTCGCAGCTCGGCGTTCCTCGAAGAACTGGCCGACCTGACCTCCCTGGTGATCGACAAGACCGGCACCCTGACCTACGGCGCGCTGCGCCTGCAGGCCGTGCGCGCGGAGCCCGGTGAAGTCCGGGACGACATCGAGCGGCTGGCCGCCAGCCTGGGCGCCGCCAGCAGCCACCCGGTCAGCCGCGCGCTGGCCTCGTTGGCACCCCACGATGCGCATCACCCGCTCGCCGACATCCACGAACGGCAAGGCTTGGGTGTAGTCGCTCGGACCGAACAGGGTGAGGCTGCTCTCGGCCGACCGGAACTGTTCGTTCGTCTGGGGATTTCGACGCCGGCGGTGCCGGATCACGACGGTCCCATCGCCGGGCTGTCGCTGGGCGGGCGCTTCCGCGCCTGGCTGCTGCTGGCCGACAGCGTGCGCCCCGAGGCGGCGCTCGCGGTGACGGACTTGCGTGAGCTCGGAATAGGGCGCCAGTTGCTGCTTACCGGCGATCGCCAGAGCGTGGCCGATGCGCTGGCCCGTGAGGTCGGCATCGACAGCGTGGTTGCCCAGGCCCTGCCGGAAGACAAGCTGGCACGGGTCAACGAGGAAATCCGCAAGGGTTTCCGGCCGCTGGTCGTGGGCGACGGCATCAACGACTCGCTGGCACTCAAGGCCGGCGTGGTCGGGGTGGCGATGGGCGCCGGTGGCGCGGATATCGCCCTGGCTTCGGCGGATATCGTGCTGATCGGCAGCGATCTTCGTCGTCTGGGCACCTGCGTGCGCCTGAGCCGTCAGTGCCGCAGCACCCTGCAGGTCAACGTGCTGATCGGTCTGGGCTGGACCCTGGCCATCGTCGCGGCCGCCGCTTTTGGTCTGCTGGGCGCTGCCGGGGCAATGATCGCGGCGATCCTGCACAACCTCAGCACCCTCCTGGTATTGGGCAATGCCGGCCGCCTGCTGCGTTTCGACGAGGCCCTCGGACAGCCGGGCGCTCGTCTTGTCGACGTGCCGGCGTGAGCCGCAGGTGGGCGAGATCGGCTATCATGTGTGCCGTTCCAGCCTCTTATAGAACCTTCGACCCATGACTTCCTCTCAGCAGCCGCCCCGCGACGACAGCGCGGAAAACGCTCAAGAATCCACCACTCTGTCCCTGACCGAACTCGCCAAGGCCGCCCTGGCGGCGCAGAAGCAGGCGAATTCGGCCTATCAGCACCGCAAGCCGCACGACAAGGCGGAATACCGTCCGCCGCATCCGCGCGGCTCCCGTCGCTCGATGGGCAAGCGCTGAGACGACCTTCCCGCGGTGAGCCCTCCAGACAATCTCACGGGTTTGGTGGGGCCGCTGGCTGAACTGCGTCGCTGAGTTCGGGTCGAACTCCCACCGCCACTTGCTGGCGGTCGTTCGAATCACCAGCCCGCTTTCGCGAAACCGTCAGGGAACGACGGGCGCGCCACTGTCGGCGCATCGCGTAGCAAGGAGATGCCATGAAATACCTGATCCCCGTACTGTCCCTGCTGGCCCTCGGTGGCTGCATCACCATGACCGGCAACTACGAAGTCAGCGCCCACGACGAGTCGGGCAAGGCCCTGAGCAACGGCAAGTTCCTTGCCCATGGCAGCGGCATCTACACCGTGCGCAATTCCCTCTGCTCGGTGTACCCCAAGGCCATCGTTACCATCCGCGATGTGGAGACGGATCAGGAGCTGGAGGGCGAGAGCCCGTACCACTGCCACAAGTAGCGGCAGGCCAGCCAAGGGGGCACTTTGGCGTCCCCGCTGGAGCGCTCCTTAGCGAGCAAGTTCGTTCCTACAGATAATCCGTGCCTTATGTGCAATGGACGGCCCGCGGGCGGCCCCTGCTGGTATCGATCAGCTCAGGCCACGGGTCAGTTGTCGGCTTGGGCTGGCTGCCCGATCTTTTGCGCCTGCCCCTGCTGCAACGTCCACTCCACTACCTGCGCGGCGAGCTGGTCGCTGGCCTTGCCGAAGGCGCTGACCACTTCCGCGACCTGTTTGCCGTCCACCGCCTGGCGGACCTCGAAGCTGCGCGAGGCGACGATGCGCTGGCCGAGGGTGCGCACCAGACGCGCTTCGTAGCGGATGTGCACGACCGGTTTGCCGCCCTGGTATTCGCTCTGGAAGGCGCGCAGTTCGCCGGTGAGGTCGAGGTCGGCCTGCAGGCTGGCGTCGTCGCTGCTCAGGGCGTGGATACTGCCGTTGGCGGTGAAGGCGTCGAGCAGCCGGTCGCGCAGCAGGCCGGGTGCGCGGTTGCTCCAGCGCGCGCCCTGGTAACTGCTGATCTGGTTGCCCTGCGGGATCACGGCGATGCGGTTGTTATCCAGCGCGAGGCTTGCGCTGGGGGCGCTGACCCGCAGCGACCAGTGCACCGCCGCGTTGCTGCGCACGGGTTGCTGGGCCGCCGGCAGCAGATAGAAGTCCGGGGTTTCCGCTTCCGGGAGGATCGAGCAGGCGCTGAGCATTCCGAGCAGGGCGGCGACGCCAAGCAGTCGGGGAAGGGCGGTCATGGCTGGAACTCCTTGTTGCGTTCGCGGCCGAGCAGGTAGCCGGCGGGGTTCTCCTGCAGGCGACGGGTGACGCCGCGCAGGTCCTCGAGGGTGGCGCGCAGCTCGCGCACCGCCGGGCCGATTTCGCCCAGTCCGCTCATGCCGCCGTTCACCGCGTCGTAGTTGTTGTTGAGGAGTTGCTCGACCCGCTCGCTGCTGGCGCGCAGGGCGGCCAGGGTCTTCTGGGTGTCGTCGAGGATGGCCGGGCCGCGGCTGCCGAGGGTCTGGTTGGCGCGTTCGAGCAGTGCGCTGGCGTTGGCCAGGGTGATGCGCGCCTGCTCGCTGGCGGCGGCCATTTCCTTGATGGTCTGGCGGATATCGGCGCGCTGATCGGCGATCACGCTGGTGGCCTGGTCCATATGCTCGAGGGTGCGGCTGATGTGGTCGACGTTCTCCTGGGAGAACAGCCGGCTGGCGTTGGCGAGCAGGGTGTTGACGTTGGTGGCGATGTCTTCGCCATTGGCCAGGAGCTTGGCCAGCGGCGAGGGGATGGTTTTGATCACCGGGATGCTGCCGTCCTGGCTGACCAGCGGCGGGCTGTCCTGGGCGGCGCTGGAGAGCTGGATGATGGCCTGGCCGGTGACGCCGGTAAGCGCCAGCTTGGCACGGGTGTCTTCGCGGATCGGCGTGCTTTCGTAGACGCGGATGCGCGCGCGGACCTTGCGCGGATCGTTCGGATCCAGACGCAGGGACACCACGTCGCCCACGCGGATGCCGCTGTACTGCACGGTGCCGCCTTCTGAGAGGCCGGTCACCGCTTCGTTGAAGATCACGTCGTAGAACTTGAACTTCTGGTCGTTGCTCGACTGCGCCAGCCACAGCGCGAACAGCAGCGCGCCGATCGAGACGATCAGGGTGAACAGGCCGATCAGCACGTGATGGGCACGGGTTTCCATTCAGCTTTCCTCCCGCAGGTGTTCGGTGGCCTGCAGCGCGGCACGGCCGCGTGGGCCGTGGAAGTAGTCCTGTACCCAGGCGTCGTTGGTCTCGGCCACCTGATCCAGCGGCCCCACTACCAGCACGCGCTTTTGCGAGAGCACGGCGACGCGGTCGCAGATGGTGTAGAGGGTGTCCAGGTCGTGGGTGACCAGGAACACGGTGAGGCCGAAGGCGTCGCGCAGGGTCAGGATGAGTTGGTCGAAGGCCGCGGCGCCGATGGGGTCGAGACCAGCGGTGGGCTCGTCGAGGAACAGGATGTCCGGGTCCAGCGCCAGGGCGCGGGCCAGGGCGGCGCGCTTGACCATGCCGCCGGAGAGTTCGGCGGGGTACTTGGCGCCGGCATCCGGCGGCAGGCCGGCGAGGGAAATCTTCACCTTGGCCATGAATTCGGCATCGTTGCGGGACAGCCCGGCGTGCTCGATCAGCGGCAGGCAGATGTTCTCGCTGACGGTCAGCGAGGAAAACAGCGCGCCGTTCTGGAACAGCACGCCGAAGCGCCGCTCCAGCTTCGATCGCTGTGACGGTGGCAGCGCCGGCAGGTTCTGGCCGAATACGTGGACGCTGCCTTCGCTGGGCTGGCGCAGGCCGATGATGCTGCGCAGCAGCACGGACTTGCCGGTGCCGGAGCCGCCGACCACGCCGAGGATCTCGCCCTTCATCACGTCGAGGTCCAGGTGCTCGTGCACGGCGTGGCTGTCGAAGCGGTTGGCCAGATCGCGGACCATGATGATCGGTTCGCTCACCAGCCCATCTCCATGAAGAACAGCGCGAACACCGCATCCAGCAAGATCACCACGAAGATCGACTGGACCACGGCGGAGGTGGTGTGCTCGCCCACCGACTGCGCGCTGCCGCTGACGCGGAAGCCTTCCAGGCAGCCGATCACGGCAATGATGAAGGCAAACACCGGGGCTTTGACGATGCCCACCAGGAAATGCTGCACGGCGATGTCGTTCTGCAGCATGTAGAGGAACATGCGTGGCGAGATGTCCAGGCTCAGGGCGCAGACCACGCCGCCGCCGAAGATGCCGGACATCATCGCCAGGAAGGTCAGCATCGGCAGGACCAGCAGCAGGGCGAGCACCCGGGGCAGCACCAGCAGCTCC
The DNA here is from genome assembly GCF_047902425.1 of Pseudomonas macauensis. Lineage (NCBI taxonomy): Bacteria > Pseudomonadati > Pseudomonadota > Gammaproteobacteria > Pseudomonadales > Pseudomonadaceae > Pseudomonas > Pseudomonas macauensis. The sequence goes on from NZ_CP138377.1 coordinate 1,593,620, forward strand.
ACCGGGTCCATGCCCAGGGCCTGGATGGCGTCGATCTCCTGGTTGGCCTTCATCGAACCGATCTGCGCGGTGAAGGCGCTGGCCGTGCGGCCGGCCAGGAGGATGGCGGTGAGCAGCACGCCGAATTCGCGGAGGAAGGCGAAGCCGACCAGGTCGACGGTGTAGATCGCCGCGCCGAATTTCTTCAGCACCGTGGCGCCGAGGAAGGCCACCACCGCGCCGACCATGAAGGTGAGCAGGGCAACGATGGGTACAGCGTCCAGGCCCGTCTGCTCCATGTGCGCGGTGAGCGAGGTGAGGCGCCAGCGGCGCGGGCGCAGCAGGGTTCGCGCCAGGGTCTGCAGGGGCAGGCCGATGAAGCCCAGCCCGCCGATCACATGACCGCGGAAGGTCAGGGTGGCGATGCCGATGCGTTCGAGTACGTCGACGACGGCGTTGCCGGGCGGTGGCTTGCGTTCGTCCAGGCGGCACTGGGTGATGGCGCTGCCCACGGTGCGCAGCAGGGCCTGGCGCTCGGCGGGCAGGTTGCGGGTGATCTGTTCGAGCTGGTCCATGCGCGTGCCGCCGATGAGCTCGGCGAGCAGCGCCGCGCCGGCGGTATCGAGCGCGCCCAGGTCGCTGAAATCCAGCGCGGCGGGCTGGCCGCCGTGGCGCACGCCGGCGACCTGGGATTCCAGGGCGCTGAAATGCGCCAGAGTCCAGTCGCCGCTGACGTGCATCAGTGGGGGGCTGGAGTGGGGATCGAGCTGGAGTTGGCCGGGCCGTGCGGTCGTCGTCATGCATCGCATTCTAGCGAAGTTCTGCCATGCCTCCACTTGACTTGTGTTTATCGATTGAGCCGCTCTGGCGCGGGCGTCGGCACTGGCCGCGACAGCTTGTTCAATTGACGCCCCAGGCCGCGAGCCTCTAAGCTGCGCGCCTGCTTCAGGTGCCCCCGGCGCAAGTCGGGGGTGAAACAGGGAAGCCGGTGAATTCAGACCCCAGGGTCCGACCAGTCCGGCGCTGCCCCCGCAACGGTAAGCGAGCATCGAGCCGCATTTCGCCACTGTGCCCTTGGCATGGGAAGGCGCGGTTTCAGGAGCCAGTCACGACTCCACTCGCAAGCCCGGAGACCGGCCTGCTGCAAGCCATGGCATCGCGGGAGGCGCTGCCGATCGCTCCGGCCTGCTGCCGGGGCGTTCCCGTCCTCCGCCTGCCTTTTCGGGTCAGAGCCGCGCGGGTGAGAGCGGCGGAGTGAGTTCACGTGAAACATTTTCTCTATTGGCCGACAGCCCTGGCGCTGAGCGGCTTCTCCTGTTTGGGCCAGGCGGCCGACGAAGCGCCGCTGGCGCTCGACGATCAACTGGTGACCGCCACGCGCACCGAGCAACGCGCCGGGCAGAGCCTCGCCTCGGTCAGCGTGCTGGACCGCGTGGACATCGAACGCGCCCAGGCGCAGTCGGTGCCGGATCTGCTGCGGCGCCTGCCGGGGATTTCCCTGAGCAGCAACGGCGGGCCCGGCAAGGCCACCAACCTCTATCTGCGCGGCAGCGAATCCGACCATGTGCTGGTGCTGATCGATGGCATCAAGGCCGGTTCGGTGTCCTCTGGCGGTGCATCGCTCCAGGACCTGCCGGTGGAACTGGTCGAACGCATCGAGGTGGTGCGCGGGCCGCGCTCCAGCCTGTATGGCTCCGAAGCCATCGGCGGGGTGATCCAGATATTCACCCGCCAGGCCGTGGACCAGGGTTTCAAGCCTTGGGCCTACGCCGGCGCGGGCAGCCAGAGCACCTATGAAGGCAGTGCCGGGGTCTCGGCCGGCAACGGGCGCGGCTGGTTCGCCCTGGGCGTGTCCAGCCTGGATACCGCCGGCATCGACGCCAAGGCCAACGGCGCCAGCGGCCATGAGCCGGACAGTGACGGTTACCGCAACCTCTCAGGTTCGCTGCGTGCGGGCTACCGTTTCGACAGCGGCCTGGAACTGGACGGCAGCCTGCTGCAGACCGACTCGCACAACGACTTCGACACGGTGAACAGCCGTCGCACCCAGGGCTTCGATGCCTACAACGATGGTGTGCAGCGGGTCATCGGCGGCCGCGCGCGCTTCGCCCCGCTGGAGCCCTGGCAGGTGAGCCTGTCCGCTGGGCGCAGCGAGGACAAGTCCGATGCCTACCAGGACGGCGCCTTCTACTCGCGCTTCGACAGCCGCCGTGATACCGCGTCCTGGCAGAACGACCTGGAACTCGCGCCCGGCCATACCCTGACCCTGGGCTACGACTGGCAGCAGGACGAGCTGAGCAGCTCCACCGACTATGCGGTGACCTCCCGCGATAATCGCGGCACCTTCGCCCAGTACCTGGGCCGCTTGGGGCGTCATGACTGGCAGCTGAGCCTGCGCCATGACGACAACCAGCAGTTCGGAAGCCGCAACACCGGCAACCTCGCCTGGGGCTACGCGCTGACCGACGCCGTGCGGGCCTTCGCCAGCTACGGCACGGCCTTCAAGGCGCCGACCTTCAACGAACTCTATTACCCCGGCTACGGCAACCCCGACCTGGACGCGGAAACCTCGCGCAGCGTGGAGCTCGGCGTGGACGGCCGCCACGAGTGGGGGCACTGGGCGGCGAACCTGTACCGCACGGTGGTCGACGACCTGATCGCCTACGACTCGGCATTGCGGGCACCGGACAATATCGACCAGGCGCGCATCCGCGGCATCGAACTGCAACTGGGCAGCCAGTGGTGGGACTGGGTGTGGAACGCCAACGCCAGCCTGCTCGACCCGGAAAGCCGCGCCAGCGGCAGCCGTGGCAACGACCTGCCGCGCCGCGCCCGGCAACTGTTCAACCTGGACCTCGACCGGCGCTTCGACGCGCTGAGCCTGGGCGCCAGCCTGCACGCCGAGGGTCGCCGCTATGACGACTTGGGCAACCGCAATCGCCTGGGCGGCTTCGCCACCCTGGACCTGCGCGGCGAATACGCGTTGAGCCCGGAGTGGCGCCTGCAGGCGCGCCTGAGCAATCTGTTCGACGCCGACTACCAGACCACCCTGGGCTATGAGCAGCCCGGCCGCGCCGTACTCTTCGGCGTGCGCTACCAGGCCCTTTGAGAGGAGAGAGACCGATGAGCGAATCCCCGGAAAAGGACGAACGCCACCGTTCGCGCATGCAGCGCAAGAAGACCGTGGTCGACGAGAAGATCGCCCAGGCCCAGGGTGAGCGCGGTGTGTTCCTGGTTCACAGCGGCAACGGCAAGGGCAAGAGCAGTTCGGCCTTCGGCATGGTCGCCCGCGCGCTGGGCCATGGCATGAAGGTGGGCGTGGTGCAGTTCATCAAGGGCGCGGCCACCACCGGCGAAGAGGCCTTCTTCCGGCGCTTCCCCGAGGAGGTCAGCTACCACGTGATGGGCGAGGGCTTCACCTGGGAGACCCAGGACCGCCAGCGCGACATCGCCAAGGCCCGCGAGGCCTGGGAGGTCGCCCGCCAGTTGCTGAGCGATCCGCAGGTCGGCCTGGTGGTGCTGGACGAGGTGAACATCGCCCTCAAGCACGGCTACCTGGAGCTGGATACCGTGCTCGCCGACATCGCGGCCCGCCCGCCGATGCAGCATGTGGTCGCCACCGGGCGCGGCGTGCTGCCGGCGATGGTCGAGGCGGCCGATACCGTGACCGAGATGGGCCTGGTGAAGCATGCCTTCAAGGCCGGGATCAAGGCGCAGAAAGGGGTGGAGTTCTGATGGCTGCCGTCGTGCCGGAGCGCACCTGATGTCCGACTCCCGTCAGTGCCCCGCACTCCTGATCGCCGCCCCCGCTTCCGGCCAGGGCAAGACCACCGTCACCGCCGCCCTGGCGCGCCTGCACACGCGCCTCGGGCGCAAGGTGCGGGTGTTCAAGTGCGGCCCGGACTTCCTCGACCCGATGGTCCTCGCCCGCGCCAGCGGCGCGCCGGTGTACCAGCTGGACCTGTGGATGGTCGGCGAGGCTGAGAGCCGCCGCCTGCTCTGGGAAGCCGCCGAGGAGGCCGACCTGATCCTGATCGAAGGCGTGATGGGGCTGTTCGACGGCTCACCCTCGGCCGCCGATCTCGCCCGTCGTTTCGGCGTACCGGTGATGGCGGTGATCAATGGGCAGTCCATGGCCCAGACCTTCGGCGCGCTGGCGGTCGGCATGGCCACTTACCAACCGGACCTGCCATTCTCCGGCGTGCTCGCCAACCGCATCGGCAGCCAGCGCCATCGCGACCTGGTGCGCGACAGCCTGCCGGAGTGGATTCGCTGGTACGGCGCGCTGCCGCGCGACACCGAGGTGGAGCTGCCCAGCCGCCACCTGGGGCTGGTGCAGGCCGATGAACTGGCCGACCTCGATGCCCGCCTGGACGCCGCCGCCGATGCCCTGGCTGCCAGCGCCAGTACCGAGCTGCCGGCGCCGGTGAGCTTCGCAGCGCCCGAGCCGCGCGTTGCCCAAGACCGCCTCGACGGCGTGCGCATCGGCGTGGCGCGGGACAATGCCTTCGCCTTCCTCTACCAGGCCAACCTCGACCTGCTGCGTGAACTGGGTGCGGAACTGGTGTTCTTCTCGCCGCTGCGCGATGAGGCGCTGCCCGAGGTGGACAGCCTCTACCTGCCCGGCGGTTACCCGGAACTGCACCTGCGGGCGCTGGCGGAAAACCGGGCCATGGCCCATGCGATCCGCGCTCACCACGCTGCCGGCAAGCCGATCCTGGCCGAGTGCGGGGGCATGCTCTATCTCTTCGACGCACTGACCGACGTGGCGGGCGAGCGCGCCGAACTGCTCGGCCTGCTGCCCGGCGAGGCGCGCATGCAGAAGCGCCTGGCGGCCCTGGCGCTGCAAGCCGTGACGCTGCCCGAAGGCACCCTGCGCGGCCACACCTTCCACCATTCGCTGCTGGACAGCGCGGAAGCGCCGCTGGCCCGAGGCGTCTGTCCGAACGACAAACCGGTGGCCGAGGCGGTGTTCCGCCGTGGCCGGCTCACCGCCTCCTACATCCACTTCTACCTGCCGTCCAACCCGGACGCCGCAGCGGCGTTGCTCAGACCATGAAAACGACCGACCACGCCTTCAGCCCCGAGGAGCGCGCCGCGCTCTACCGCGCCATCGCCGAACGCCGCGACATGCGCCATTTCAGTGGCGGCGAGGTGGCGCCTGAGCTGCTCGCCCGCCTGCTGGAGGCCGCGCACCAGGCGCCCAGCGTCGGCCTGATGCAGCCCTGGCGCTTCCTGCGCATCACCCGGCCGGAGCTGCGCCAGGCAATCCACGGTCTGGTGGAAGAGGAGCGCCTGCGCACCGCCGAGGCGTTGGGCGAGCGCTCCAGTGAATTCATGCGGCTGAAAGTGGAGGGCGTGCTCGACTGCGCCGAGCTCCTGGTGGCGGCCCTGATGGAAGGCCGCGAGACGCATGTCTTCGGTCGTCGCACGCTGCCGCAGATGGACCTGGCGTCGCTGTCCTGCGCCATCCAGAACCTCTGGCTGGCGTCCCGCGCGGAAGGTCTGGGGATGGGCTGGGTATCGCTGTTCGACCCGGCCGCATTGGGCGAATTGCTGGGGCTGCCCGCCGGCGCCGAGGCGGTGGCGGTGATCTGCCTTGGCCCGGTGGAACAGTTCTACCCGGCGCCCATGCTGGCCCTGGAAGGCTGGCGTCAGCCGCGCCCGCTGACCGAGTTGGTATTCGAGAATCATTGGGGAGAGCAGCCATGAACCTGGCGCTGCTGACTGTGCTCGGGGTAGCGCTGGACGCGCTGCTGGGCGAACCGAAACGCTGGCATCCGCTGGTGGCCTTCGGGCGCTTCGCGGACCGCCTGGAGCGCCGCTTCAATCGCTCGCGCACCGATGCTGCGAGCGACACGCCCGGCCTTGGATGGCGCAGTCACGGCGTCACCGCCTGGGTGCTGGCGGTGATCCCGCTGACCTTGATCGCGCTGCTGCTGAGCCTGCTGCCCTACGTTGGCTGGCTGGTCCAGGCACTCGCCCTGTATGCCGCGCTGGGGCTGCGCAGCCTGGGTGAGCACGCCGAGCCGGTGGCGCTGGCATTGCGTGACGGCGACCTGAATGAAGCGCGCCTGCGCGTGGGCTATATGGTCAGCCGCGAGACCTCCGCGCTGGACGAGTCCGCCGTGGCCCGCGCCGCCACCGAGTCGGTGCTGGAGAATGGCAGCGACGCGGTGTTCGCCGCGCTGTTCTGGTTCGCCGTGGCCGGCGCGCCGGGCGTGGTGCTGTATCGGCTGAGCAATACCCTCGATGCCATGTGGGGGTATCGCAATGCACGCTTCGAGCGCTTCGGCTGGGCGGCGGCGAAGATCGACGACGTGCTCAATTACATCCCCGCGCGGCTGGTCGCGCTGACCTATGCGCTGCTCGGGCAGACCCGCCTGGCCATGCGCTGCTGGCGCACCCAGGCGCCGCAGTGGGACAGCCCCAACGCCGGCCCGGTGATGGCCGCCGGCGCTGGCGCCCTGGGCGTCGCACTGGGCGGCGCGGCGCGTTACCACGGCGAACTGCATGAACGCCCGCAGCTGGGCGAAGGCTCTGCACCGACTGCCGCGGACATCTGGCGAGCGCTGGCGTTGGTGCGCCAGGGCGTGCTGCTGTGGCTGGCGGTCATCCTGATTCTGGGAGTGCTCTGAATGCTCGAACATGGTGGCCGGTTGCGCCGGGCGGCGCAGCAGTACGGTATACCGCTGGCGGAGTGGCTGGACCTGTCCACCGGCGTCTCGCCCTGGCCCTGGAGCCTGCCGAACATCCCGACCAACGCCTGGATGCGCTTGCCCGAGGACAGCGACGGCCTGGAAGCGGCTGCCTGCCGTTACTACGGCGCGGAACAGCTGCTGCCGCTGCCCGGCAGCCAGGCGGCCATCCAGCTGCTGCCGAAGCTGCGCCAGCCGGGCAAGGTCGGCGTGGTCTCGCCCTGTTACGCCGAACACGCCGAAGCCTGGCGCAGCGCGGGGCATAGCCTGCGGGAGGTCAGTGACCAGGAAGTACCCCAGCACCTGGAGCACTTCGACGTGCTGGTGGTGGTCAACCCGAACAATCCCACCGGCCGCCGCATCGAGCCCGGCGTACTGCTGGAGTGGCACGCGCAGTTGCAGAAGCGCGGTGGCTGGCTGGTGGTGGATGAGGCGTTCATGGACTGCACCCCGGAGCAGAGCCTGGTCGCCAGCTGCGCCAGCCGGCCGGGCCTGGTGGTGCTGCGTTCGTTCGGCAAGTTCTTCGGGTTGGCCGGTGCGCGCCTGGGCTTTGCCTTCGCCGAGCCGCGCCTGCTGGCGAGTCTTGCCCAACTGATCGGCCCCTGGGCGGTGAACGGCCCGACACGCTGGGTAGCGCAGGCGGTCCTGGGCGACTTCCACGAGCACGTCGAGCGCCGCCGCGACCTGGCCGAGGCCAGCCGGCGTTTGGCGGGGCTGCTCGGCGAGCAGGGTTTCGCGCCCCAGGGCGGCACCTCGCTGTTCCAATGGACGGTGTCGATGCAGAGCCGTGCGCTGCGCGACCATCTGGCGCGCCAGGGGATTCTCGTGCGCCTGTTCGACTCGCCGGTCAGCCTGCGCTTCGGCCTGCCGCCGGACGAGGATGGCTGGCGGCGCCTGGAGCACGGCCTGCGCACCTTCAACCAGATGGAGGGCCTGCGATGACCACCTTGATGGTGCAAGGCACGACCTCCGACGCCGGCAAGAGCACCCTGGTGACCGCGCTGTGCCGCTGGCTGCGCCGCCAGGGCGTGGCGGTGGCGCCGTTCAAACCGCAGAACATGGCGCTCAACAGTGCGGTAACCGCCGACGGCGGCGAGATCGGCCGCGCCCAGGCGGTGCAGGCCCAGGCCTGCGGATTGCCGCCGCACACCGACATGAACCCGGTGCTGCTCAAGCCCAACAGCGACGTCGGCGCCCAGGTGATCATCCACGGCCGTGCGCTGACCAGCATGAACGCCGCCGCCTACCACGACTACAAGCGGGTGGCGATGCAGGCGGTGCTGGAGTCCCACGAGCGTCTCCGCGCGCAGTACCCGGTCGTCATGGTGGAAGGCGCGGGCTCGCCGGCGGAGATCAACCTGCGCGCCAACGACATCGCCAACATGGGATTCGCCGAGGCGGTGGACTGCCCGGTGATCCTGATCGCCGACATCGACCGGGGAGGCGTCTTCGCCCACCTGGTCGGCACCCTGGAGCTGCTCTCCGAGTCGGAGCGGGCGCGGGTGAAGGGCTTCGTGATCAACCGCTTCCGCGGCGACATCGCCTTGCTGCAGGGCGGCCTCGACTGGCTGGAGGAGCGTACCGGCGTGCCGGTGCTGGGTGTGCTGCCGTACCTGATGGACTTCCACCTGGAAGCCGAGGACGCCATCGACATCCGCCAGTCGGCCAAGACCAGCGAGCGCCTGCGGGTGGCGGTGCCGGTACTGCCGCGCATCAGCAACCACACCGATTTCGATCCGCTGCGCCTGCACCCGCAGGTGGAGCTGACCTTCGTCGGACCGGGGCAACCGCTGCCGCCGACCGACCTGATCATCCTGCCTGGCTCCAAGAGCGTGCGTGCCGATCTCGCGTTCCTCTGCGAGCAGGGCTGGGAGTCGGCAATCCAGCGCCACCTGCGCTATGGCGGCAAGCTCCTGGGGATTTGCGGCGGCCTGCAGATGCTCGGTCACACCCTGGCGGACCCGCATGGGCTGGAAGGCGCGGCGGGGGAGAGCGACGGCCTCGGTCTGCTGGACTTTCGCACCGTGCTGGAGCCGGAGAAGCAACTGCGCAACGTCAGCGGCCGGCTGGCGCTGGAAGATGCCGAGGTCGCCGGTTACGAGATTCATGCCGGCGTCACCCAAGGGCCGGCGCTGGCGAGTCCGGCGGTACGCCTGAGCGATGGTCGCGTCGATGGCGCCATGAGTGCCGATGGCCAGGTGATGGGGACTTACCTGCACGGCCTGTTCGAGTCGCCGGCCGCGTGCTCGGCGTTGCTGCGCTGGGCCGGGCTGCGTGAGGTGCAGAGCATCGATTACCACGCCCTGCGTGAGCGCGACATCGAGCGCCTGGCCGACCAGGTCGAGGCGCATCTGAATATCGAAAAGCTGAGGGCGCTGTGCGGACTGTAGGGCGGATAACCGTTCGCGGTTATCCGCCATGTTGCGGCGCCGTGACTTCGGCGGATAACGCGGGGGACGTCATGCGCCCTACCAGAGTGCTTTTCGTAGGAGCGATCTTAGGGGGACACCATGCTTGAACTGATCCTTGGCGGCGCCCGTTCGGGGAAGAGCCGCCTGGCCGAACGCCTGGCGCTGGAAAGCGGCCTGCCGGTCACCTACGTCGCCACTGCACAGGCCGGCGATGGCGAGATGTCCGAACGCATCCTCCATCATCGCGAGCGCCGTCCCGCGCAGTGGGGCCTGGTGGAGGAACCGCTGGCCCTGGCCGATGCCCTGGAGCGCCTGGCGGAGCCGAAGCGCTGCGTGCTGGTGGATTGCCTGACCCTGTGGGTCACCAATCTGCTGATCCATGAGGACGGCTGGCGCCTGCGCGGCGAGATCGATGCGCTGCTGGAGGTGCTGCCGCGCCTGCCGGGGCGGATCATCCTGGTCAGCAACGAAACCGGTCTGGGGGTGGTGCCGCTGGGCGAGCTCAGCCGCCGTTATGTCGATGAGGCCGGCTGGCTGCACCAGTCGCTGGCCGAGGTCAGCGAGCGCGTGGTGTTCACCGTCGCCGGCCTGCCCATGGTGCTGAAGGGGGACGCGTTATGAGTTTGCAATGGTGGCTGCAGGGTACCCAACCGATCGATCGCGTGGCGCAGGACAAGGCCGCCGCGCGTCAGGACCAGTTGACCAAGCCGCGCGGCGCGCTGGGCCGGCTGGAAGAGGAAACCATCCGCCTGGCCGGCCTGCAGGGCCGCGAGCGGCCGGCGCTGGAACACATCTGGATTGCCCTGTTCGCGGGCGATCACGGGGTGGTGGCGGAGGGTGTATCGGCCTATCCGCAGGCGGTGACCGTGGAGATGCTGCGCAACTTCGTGCGTGGCGGCGCGGCGATCAGCGTGCTGGCCCGCGATCTCGATGCGCGCCTGGAGGTCATCGACCTGGGCACGGCGACGCCGTTGGAACCGCTGCCGGGCGTGCTGCATGTGATGGTCGGCGCCGGCACCGCGAACTTCACGAAAGAACCGGCGATGACTGCCGCGCAGTGCCTGATCGCCCTGGAAACCGGGCGCGAGGCGGTGCGCCGCGCGCAGCAGGCCGGTACGGAGCTGTTCATCGGTGGCGAGATGGGTATCGGCAACACCAGCGCTGCCGCCGCGCTGGCCTGTGCGCTGCTGGACGAGCCGGCGCAGGCGCTGGTCGGCCCCGGCACCGGGCTGGACGCCCAGGGCGTGGCGCGCAAGGTCGAGGTGATCGACCGTGCGCTGGCCCTGCACCGGCCCCATTGCGGCGATCCCTTCGAGGCACTGTGCCGCCTCGGCGGCTTCGAGATCGCCGCGCTGGTCGGCGCCTATCTGGCCTGCGCGCAGAAGGGCATTCCGGCGCTGGTGGACGGCTTCATCTGCAGCACCGCCGCACTCTGCGCCACGCACTTCAATCCCGGCTGCCGCGACTGGCTGCTGTTCGCCCATGCCGGCGCGGAACCGGGGCACAACCGTGTGCTCAGGGCGCTGAATGCACAGCCGCTGCTGGACCTCGGCCTGCGCCTGGGCGAAGGCAGCGGTGCGGCACTGGCGGTGCCGCTGCTGCGCCAGGCCTGCCGGCTGCATGACGGCATGGCCACTTTCGCCGAGGCGGCGGTTTCGGATCGCCCGGCATGACGCTGCGCCTGGACCTGCTGCGCCACGGCGAGACGGAGCAGGGCGGCGGCTTTCGCGGGCGCCTGGACGATGCGCTGACCGAAACCGGTTGGGCGCAGATGCGGACGGCCGTCGGCGCGGCGTGCCGCTGGTCGGCGGTGGTCAGCTCGCCGCTGCGTCGTTGCGCGGCCTTCGCCGAGGAGCTGGCGGGCCGCCACGGGCTGCCTCTGAGCCTGGACGCTGACCTGCGCGAGCTGGACTTCGGTCAATGGGAAGGCCTTTCGCCAGCTAAGCTGATGGAAAGCGATGCCCAGGCGCTGGGGCGTTTCTGGTCCGATCCGTACGCGTTTCCTCCGCCCGATGGCGAGCCGTTGGGCGATTTCGAATTCCGCGTATTCCGCGCACTGGAGCGGTTGCACCGCGACCACGCCGGAGCCTGTGTACTGGTGGTGACCCACGGCGGCGTGATGCGCCTGCTGGGGGCATTGGCGGGTGGCTTGCCGGCCCGGCGTTTGCTGGAGGTGGTGGTCGATCACGGCCAGTGCCTGTCGCTGGCGGTGACGCGTGAAGGCGGCAGCTGGCGAATCCAGCAGGCGGAACAATGATGAGCGAACAACCCGAACGAGAGGAGCCCGTGCCGCCGTCGGGCGACGCATCCACTTCCTTGCCCACCGCGCAACTCAGCGACTGGTGCCTGCCGCTGGTGGCGCTGCAGTTCCTCACCCGCCTGCCGGTGCACTTCACCAACATGCCGACCCCGGAGCAGTTCGGCCGGGCGACGTTGTTCTATCCGCTGGTGGGGTTGCTGGTCGGTGCGCTGCTGATGGCCGTGGGCGAGCTGCTGGTCAACGTGCACCTGCTGCTTCAGGCAGCCTTGCTGCTGGCGCTGTGGGTGATGATCAGCGGCGCGTTGCATTTGGATGGCCTGGCCGATACGGCGGATGCCTGGGTCGGTGGTCTGGGCGATCGCGAACGCACCCTGGCGATCATGAAGGACCCGCGCTGCGGACCGGTGGCGGTGGTGACCCTGGTCGTGGTGCTGCTGCTGAAGTTCGCCGCGCTCACCGCGGTGCTCGGCAATCACCAATACTGGGCGCTGCTGCTGGCGCCCTGGCTGGGGCGTTGCGCCTTGCCGCTGCTGTTCCTCACCACCGGATACGCCCGCCCTGGCGGCCTGGGACAGGCGCTGGCCGACCATTTGCCGCGCCGGGCGATGCCCTGGATGTTGGCGGGCAACGCCGCGCTGATGGTGCTGGTGGGGCTGCCGGGCATGCTCGCGGTGGCGGTTACCCTGGTGGTCTTCGTCTGGTTGCGCAGACGCCTCATCGCTCGCCTGGGTGGCACTACCGGAGACACTGCCGGGGCGATGGTGGAGCTGATCGAGTGCGCGGTGCTGGTGGCGCTGGCGCTCTGAACTCCCCTTCGGAAGTTCCTGGTTGGGGAGCCCTCTCCCTAACCCTCTCCCTGAAGGGAGAGGGCGGGGGAGAGGGCTGAAGCTCGCGCCGGAGGTCAGGCAGGTGCGAGCGAGGGCTTGGCGCCTAGGTTAATCAAACGCAAAGTGCTCCGTCTTCAATCCCATGATTGACCGCACCGGCTTGGCCATCGCCGCCGCGTGCCCCTTGGCGCGGGGCAGCAAGCGAGCGAAGTAGAAGTCACTGGTGGCGATCTTCGCCTTGTAGAAGTCGCTCGACTCGCTGCCACCCTGGCGCAGGCGCTTGCGCGCGGCGGCTTCCTGTAGCGCCCAGGAGTAAGCCAGCGCGGCGTAGCCGGAGAACATCAGGTAATCGTGGCTGGCGGTGCTCACCAGGTCGCGCTGCTTGCGGGCGGTGAGGGCGATACGCAGCGTCAGCAGGTTCCACTGCGCGCAGAGCTTCAGCAGCGTGAGCGCGCGGCCGCGCATGGCCGGTTCCTGCTTGAGCAGCTCGACAGCGAACTTCGCCACTTGCCGGGTGAAGTCTCGCACGGCCTTGCCCTGGGTCATCAGCAGCACCTTGCGGCCGAGCAGGTCCAGCGCCTGGATGCCGGTGGTGCCCTCGTAGAGCGTGGCGATCCGCGCGTCGCGGACAATCTGCTCCATGCCGTGTTCCTTGATGTAGCCGTGGCCGCCGAACACCTGCATGCCGAGGTTGGCGCTCTCCAGGCCCAGTTCGGTCAGGCAGCCCTTGAGGATCGGGGTAAGGAAACCGAGCTTGTCGTCCCAGCGGTCGTACTCGGCGTTATCGTTGCTCAGCAGGCCCTGGATCATCTTGTCGGCGTACTGGGTGGCCAGGTAGATCAGCGCGCGGCCGCCCTCGGCCACGGCCTTCTGGGTCAGCAGCATGCGGCGCACGTCGCCGTGGTGCATCAGGCTGTCGGCGATCTCGCCTGGCTCCTTGGTGCCGGACAGCGCACGCATGGAGCGGCGCTCGCGGGCGTAGGCCAGCGCGCCCTGATAGGCCAGTTCGGCGGTGGCCACGCCCTGGATGGCGGTGCCGATGCGCGCGCTGTTCATGAAGGTGAACATGCACTCCAGGCCCTTGTTCGGCTCGCCGATCAGGTAACCGGTGGCGCCGTCGAAGTTCATCACGCAGGTGGCCGAAGCCTTGATGCCCATCTTCTTTTCCAGCGCGCCGCAGGTGACGCCATTGCGCGGGCCGAGTGTGTTGCCTTCGCCCGGAAGGAACTTCGGCACGATGAACAGCGAAATGCCGCGCGTACCTTTCGGTGCATCCGGCAGGCGGGCGAGGACGATGTGCACGATGTTCTCGGTGAGATCGTGTTCGCCGGAGGAGATGAAAATCTTGGTGCCAGTGATGGCGTAGCTGCCGTCGGCGTTGGCTTCGGCGCGGGTCTTCACCTGGCCCAGGTCGGTGCCGCACTGCGGCTCGGTCAGGCACATGGTGCCGCCCCAGCGGCCTTCGGTGAGCGGGGTGAGATAGGTCTGCTTCTGCTCCTCGGTGCCGTGCTGCATCACGGTGTTCATCGCGCCCAGCGACAGCCCCGGGTACATCGAGAAAGGCCAGTTGGCGGTGCCCATCATCTCCTGCTTGAGCGCGCCCAGGCTCATCGGCAGACCCTGGCCGCCGTATTCCACCGGGTGCGACAGGCCTTGCCAGCCGCCGGCCACATAGGCGTCATAGGCCTCCTTGAAGCCCTTGGGCGTGCGCACTTCGCCGTTCTCCAGGTGGCAGCCTTCCTCGTCGCCGCTGTGGTAGAGCGGGGCGATCACTTCCTCGCAGAGCGTCGCGCATTCGCTGAGGATGGCGTCGACCATGTCCGGCGTGGCTTCGCCGCCATTCACCAGGTTCCGGTAGTGCGTGGGGAAATCGAAGACTTCGTTGAGCAGGAAGCGGGTGTCGCGCAGCGGGGCTTTGTAGACGGGCATCGGGAACCTCGGGCCATGGCGCGCCCCGCCGACGGTGCGGGGCTGGATGTCCGCAGTTATACGGCTGGCTCCGCGTGGTGCCCTTGGCTGCGCCAACGCGGCGCTCTGGCAGATGGGACAATCGGTGGCGGCCGGGATTGACGGCTCGCCATTTGCGGGTATATACACGCATTCATGCTGACGACCCAATGCCTCTGTACCAAGCTGCGCCGCTCCGCCCGCGCGGTCACCCGTGTCTATGACGACGCCCTGAAGGGAGTCGGGCTGACCACGCCGCAATTTTCCCTGTTGCGGCACCTGTCGCGGCTGGAGCAGCCGAGCATTTCCGACCTGGCCGAAGCCATGGGCCTGGACCGCAGTACCCTGGGGCGCAACCTCAAGCCGTTGGAAGGCGAAGGGTTGGTGCGGCTGGCGGAGGGCGAGGACCTGCGCAACCGCATCGTGGTGCTGACCCCGGAAGGGCTGGCGCGCATCGAACAGGGCCGTGAAGCCTGGGATGCGGCGCAGCGGGATGTGGCGGCCCACCTGGGCGAGGAAAAGCGCCGTCAGTTGGAAGCCTTGCTGGATGAATTGGCCGAGCTGGAGAGTTAGCAGCGGCCGGCGTGCAATGGAAAGACCCTGATTGAAAGCGGGTATATACCCGTGTAGGAGATAATGATGTCGAAGCTGTCGCGTACGGGGTTCTGGATACTCTTGTCCGGCGCCCTGATCCTGGCCCTGTCCCTAGGCATCCGCCACGGCTTCGGCCTGTTCCTGGCGCCGATGAGCGCCGAGTTCGGCTGGGGGCGCGAGACCTTCGCCTTCGCCATTGCGCTGCAGAATCTCATCTGGGGCATCGCCCAGCCGTTCACCGGGGCCATCGCCGACCGCTTCGGCGCCATGCGCACCGTGCTGGTGGGCGGCATTCTCTACGCCATCGGCCTGGTGCTGATGGGCTATTCCGATTCGGCCTTCAGCCTGTCGCTGAGTGCCGGCCTGCTGATCGGCATCGGCCTCTCCGGCACCTCCTTCTCGGTGATCCTCGGCGCGGTGGGCCGCGCGGTGCCGCTGGAACGGCGCAGCATGGCCATGGGCATCTCGGCGGCCGCCGGCTCCTTCGGCCAGTTCGCCATGCTGCCGGGTACCCTCGGCCTGATCAGTTGGCTGGGCTGGTCCGCCGCGCTGCTGGCGCTGGGGCTGCTGGTGGCGTTGATCGTCCCGCTGTCCGGGCTGATGCGTGACAAACCGCTGCCGATCCAGGGCCACGAGCAGACCCTCGGCGAGGCGCTGCGCGAGGCCGCCGGGCATTCCGGCTTCTGGCTGCTGTCGTTGGGCTTCTTCGTCTGCGGCTTCCAGGTGGTGTTCATTGGTGTGCACCTGCCGGCGTATCTGGTGGATCGCCATCTGCCGGCCACCGTTGGCACCACGGTGCTGGCGCTGGTGGGGCTGTTCAACGTCTTCGGCACTTACATCGCAGGCTGGCTCGGCGGACGGATGAGCAAGCCCAAGTTGCTCACCGGACTGTACCTGCTGCGTGGCGTGGTGATCCTTGCCTTCCTCTGGGCGCCGCTCACCGTGTGGACCGCCTACGCGTTCGGCATCGCCATGGGGTTGCTGTGGCTGTCCACGGTGCCACTCACCAACGGCACCGTCGCCACGCTGTTCGGCGTGCGCAACCTGTCGATGCTCGGCGGCATCACCTTCCTGTTCCACCAGATCGGCGCCTTCCTCGGCGGTTGGCTGGGTGGCTACGTGTATGACCACACCGGCAACTACGACCTGGTCTGGCAGATTTCCATCCTCCTCAGCCTGCTCGCCGGCCTGCTCAACTGGCCGGTGCGCGAGCGCCCGGTCGAGCGGGCGGCGCTGGGGGCGGCGTGAAGCGTTCACTGGCCATCATGCTGGCGCTGGGCCTCGGCCTGGTGCTGGCCGGCCTCGCCTGGTGGGGCTGGCAGCTCGGCGGGCTGGCGTTGATGCAACTGGGTATGGGCAGTTGCTGAGGGGCGCCGCGCAGCGTAGCGTGACGGGATAATTCGAGGATCACTGCCATGCGTCTTTCCCTGCTCGCCCTGTCCCTGTTACTGCCCTTGGTCGCGCAAGCCGCCGACTGCCCGGCGCTGCTCAAGACCCAGGGCGAGCTGCCCAAGCTGCGCTCCAAGGATGTGCTCGACCTGTGCGAGCTGTACGCCGGCAAGCCGCTGGTGGTGGTAAACACTGCCAGTCACTGCGGCTTCACCCCGCAGTTCAAGGGGCTGGAAGCGCTGTACCAGAAGTACAAGGGGCAGGGCCTGGAAGTGCTCGGCGTGCCCTCCGACGACTTCAAGCAGGAAGACGCCGATGCCGCCGAGACCGCCAAGATCTGCTATGGCAACTACGGTGTGACCTTCAACATGACCTCGGTGCAGCACGTCCGCGGCGACGAGGCCATCCCGCTGTTCAGGGACCTCTCCGCCCAGGCCGACCAGGTGCCGCGCTGGAACTTCTTCAAGTACGTGGTGGATCGCCAGGGCAAGGTCGTGGCGGAGTTTTCCAGCTTGACCAAGCCGGATGATCCGGAGTTGCAGGCGGCAGTGGAGAAGGCCATTGCCAGTCAGCCTTGATCCGTAGCGCCGCCAGAAAGCCGGGCCGATGCCCGGCTTTTTTGTGCCTGCGCCAGTCTGTGAGAAATTTTCTGTTACAGATGTCGTGGCGAGATGCCACAATTCACTTCCAGGTACCGCGTCAGGCGGTCACCGGATCATGGACTGATTCAGGAGATTTCCCCTATGGATGGCAAAGCCCTCTTCCTCGTTGCATTGCTCGCCCAGGCTGTCGCCGCACCGGCGTTCGCAGCCACCGCCACGTCTACCCAGAGCGAGGCACCCGCGCCTGCCACCGCACCGGCTGCAGAATCGGACGAGGAGATGTCCCCCGAGACCTTCGTCGCCAGCCTGCACTTCAAGAAGGGCAAGGTGGTGGTGGGCGACAACCTCGCGACCTTCGATCTGCCGGAAAACTTCGTCTTCCTCGACAGCGCGGACGCCGAGCGGGTACTCGAAGCCTGGGGCAACCCGCCGAACGCGGAGCCGCCGCTGGGCATGTTGATGCCGGCCGGCGTCTCGCCCTTCGAACCCGCCGCCTGGGCGGTGACCGTGCAGTACGAGGAGAGCGGCTACGTCTCCGATGAGGACGCCGGGAAGATCGACTACGCCGAGATGCTCAAGGAAATGCAGGACGACCTGCGCGAAGCCAATCCAGAGCGCGAGAAACAGGGTTTCGAAGCCATCCAGCTGATCGGCTGGGCGGCACCGCCGCACTATGACGCGGCCGAGAAGAAGCTGTACTGGGCCAAGGAGCTGAAGTTCGGCGACAGCAAGGAACACACGCTGAACTACAACATCCGCGTGCTGGGCCGCAAAGGCGTGCTGGTGCTGAACTTCGTCGCTGGCATGGAGCAACTGCCGGAGATCGAGAAGAACGTCGGCAAAGTGCTGGCGATGACCGAGTTCAACCCGGGCAGCCGCTATGTCGACTTCAACCCCAGCGTCGACAAGGTCGCCGCCTATGGCCTGGGTGCATTGATCGCCGGCAAGGTCGCGGCCAAGGTTGGTCTGTTCGCCACCCTGCTGGTCCTGCTGAAAAAACTGTGGATCGTCCCGGCCCTGGCCATCGGCTGGATCGCCCGCCGCTTCAAGCGCAAGCCGTCGAACGAAGGCTGATACGCAGCCTGATTCTCCAGGCAATAAAAAGCCGGGCGTTGCCCGGCTTTTTATTGGCCGCGCTCACTACGGCGTGCGGCTCTTCGTAGGAGCGAGCTTGCTCGCGAACATTGTGTCCGACGGTATCGACGCCAAGCGGTTCGCGAGCAATAGCGATGGCGTCCCCCTCGCTCCTACAGGCTCCGCGCTCCGCGTGGCGCGGAAATGAAAAAGCCGGGCAATTGCCCGGCTTTTCTTTTCGCTGAAGGATCAGCCTTTCTCGCCCTGGACGGCTTTGCCGTTCACGGTGCCTTCCTTGAGCATGATCTGGTATTCCTTGCCATCGGACTCCTGCTGATACAGGCGCACGAGGAGGAAGTCCCAATCCTTGGCGAACCAGAGGATGGTCTTGCGGTTGCTCTTGGTGGGGTCGCGTACGCGCTCCACCTTGATGGCGGTGATCAGGCCGGCCTGGGTGCGGACCTTCTCCTCGCCGAGCACGCGGAAGTCGTAGGTATCGGTGTCGGTACCCTCGATCACCTGGTAGCTCATGGCTTTCTTGCCGACGGCGACGTCGTGCTGCAGCGCGAGCTGGTAGGTGGACTTGTCCAGCTGGCCCTTGTTCAGCGGCTGGCGCACCTGGTCGCCACGGTCGCTGCCCAGCACCTGCTTCTCGGCCCAGTCGAAATCGAGCTCGGTTTGCTTGTTCTTGCCCAGGCCTTCACGGGCCCAGCGGTAGGTCAGCGGCAGGTAGACGTCGTTTTCGACCTTGAACGTGCTGCTTTCGGTGAGGCTGGCGAGCAGCATGGACGCCTTGAAGTCCAGTTCCCAACGGCCGCCGTCGCCTTGCTTGAGGCTGCGGGAGGCGGTTCCGCTGATCGGCATCTGTTTCCAGTCGGCGGTGTAGCTGGCCTCGAACGGCTGCAGCTCGAAAGCCTGCGCCGGCAAGGTCAGTACAGCCATCAGGAACAGCAGGGCTCTACGCATCACGAATCTCCTAGGTTCGGTACGAATGGCCGGAGGCGGGGAGAGTCTCCCCATCCAGCATGGCGCCTTGCTCGCCCAGGCGCAAACGGCCTTCGGCGAACCAGCGCATGGCCAGCGGATAGATCACGTGCTCCTGCAGGTGAACGCGCTGCGCCAGCGTTTCCGGCGTGTCGTCAGACTGTACCGGGATTGCCGCCTGTACGACCAGAGGACCACCATCAAGTTCCTCGGTAACGAAGTGCACACTGCAGCCATGCTCGGCATCGCCGGCTTCCAGCGCGCGCTGGTGGGTGTGCAGGCCCTTGTACTTGGGCAACAGGGACGGATGGATGTTCAGCAGGCGGCCGTGGTAGTGGCGCACGAAGCCCGGACTGAGGATACGCATGAAGCCAGCGAGCAGCACCAGGTCGGGGCTGAAGCCGTCGATGGCCTGGATCAGCGCGGCATCGAAGCTTTCACGGTCGGCATAGGCCTTGTGGTCGAGGAAGCAGGTTTCGATGCCGGCCTTGCGCGCACGCTCCAGGCCATAGGCGTCCGCGCGGTTGGAAAGTACCGCGCGGATCACCGCCGACGACGGGGCGTCGGCGAGGCTGTCGATCAGGGCTTGCAGGTTGCTGCCGGAGCCGGAAATCAGCACCACGACATTGCAAGGTGTGGACATCAGTGGCCTTTCAGGTTGTTCAGGACCACGCGCTCGGCGTCTGCGGCGCAGGCGTCGATGCGGCCGATGACCCACGGCTGCTCGCCGGCGTCACGCAGGGCCTTGAGCGAGGCTTCGACCTGGTCCTGGGCGACGCAGATGACCATGCCCACGCCGCAGTTCAGCACGCGGTGCATTTCGGTCTCGTCGACGTTGCCTTTTTCCTGCAGCCAGTCGAAGACCGCCGGGCGCTGCCAGCTGGCCACGTCGATGACGGCCTGGGCATTGTCCGGCAGCACGCGCGGGATGTTGTCCAGCAGGCCGCCGCCGGTGATGTGGGCCATGGCCTTCACCGCGCCGGTCTGCTTGATCAGTTGCAGCAGGGGCTTCACATAGATGCGGGTCGGGGCCATCAGCAGGTCGGCCAGCGGCTTGCCGTCGAGCTGAGTGGCTTCGATATCGGCGCCGGAGACTTCGATGATCTTGCGGATCAGCGAGTAGCCGTTGGAGTGCGGGCCGGAGGAGGGCAGGGCGATCAGGGCGTCGCCGGCGACCACTTTCGAGCCGTCGATGATTTCCGATTTTTCCACCACGCCAACGCAGAAGCCGGCCAGGTCGTAGTCTTCGCCTTCATACATGCCGGGCATCTCGGCGGTTTCACCACCGACCAGGGAGCAGCCGGCCAGCTCGCAACCGGCGCCGATGCCGGTGACCACGGTGGCGGCCACGTCGACGTTGAGCTTGCCGGTGGCGTAGTAGTCGAGGAAGAACAGCGGCTCGGCGCCGCATACGACCAGGTCGTTCACGCACATGGCGACCAGGTCCTGGCCGATGCTGTCGTGCTTGTTCAGGTTCAGCGCCAGGCGCAGCTTGGTGCCGACGCCGTCGGTGCCGGAGACCAGCACGGGCTGCTTGTAGCCGGCCGGGATTTCGCACAGAGCGCCGAAGCCACCCAGGCCGCCCATCACTTCCGGACGCGCGGTGCGCTTGGCGACGCCTTTGATGCGTTCGACCAGGGCTTCGCCGGCGTCGATGTCCACACCGGCGTCCTTGTAGCTCAACGAGGGTTGCTTGTTGCTCATAAATCCAGGCCTATAGAGGGATGATTCGTCTTGCGGCCAGAGCACGCCATCGGCGCGCTCAGCCTGCGCGGGAGGCGCGGGATTTTATCAGGCTTGCCCGGCAGCGGCCATCTCGCGCTGTTGCCGCTGGCTGGACGGCTGTTTAAGGTATAGGCCTTCTTTGCCGCCTCGCACGATGCGGCGTCCCGATTCTTCCGCGAGAGCCCGCCATGCGTCTGACCGCCCGCCTGTTGATCCTCTGCCTGTCGCTGCTCAGCCTGCCCAGCTTCGCTGAAACCCTCGGCAACCTCTACCAGGTACATGAGCCGGTCGCCTCCCAGCAGCCGGATGAGCGCAACGTCGGCCTGACCCGCGCCCTGCAGACCCTGGTGCAGCGCCTGACCGGCGACAGCCGTGGTCTGCAAAGCCCCGCGCTGGCTGGTTACTTCAAGGACCCGCAGCAACTGATCAGTCAGTACGGCTACGAGAATGGCCCGCCCCTGGCGCTGGTGGTCGATTTCGATCCGACCGCCACCGACAAGGCGCTGCGTCAGGCCGGTCTGCCGGTGTGGGGTGCCAGCCGTCCGTCCGTGCTGGCCTGGTGGCTGAACGAAGGCGCCAACGGCAGCAGCCTGGTGGGTGACAGCCAGGAAGCCGCCGCTCCCCTGAATCGCGCCGCCCAGCGTCGCGGCCTGCCGCTGCGCCTACCGATGGCCGACCTCAGCGAGCAGCAGGTCGGTACCGCCGAGAACATCAACGCCGCGCAACCCGGCGCGCTGCAGTCCGCCTCCGAGCGCTACGGCGCCGATGCCCTGCTGGCGGTGGACGCCAAGGAGGCCGACGGCAAGTGGAGCGCCACCTGGCGTGTATGGATGGGCGACAGCCGCGAGCAGGGCCAGGCCCAGGGCGATACCCCCGATGCGCTGGCCGATGCAGTGATGCTGGGCGTTTCGCAGCGCCTGTCGCAGCGCTTCGTCGGTTCCGCCGGTGCCGCCACCGCGCAGGTGCTGGAGATCGAGGGAGCCGACCTGGCCCGCTATGCCGAGGTGTCGCGTCTGCTCGAACCCATGGGCGCCAAGCTGGTGCTGGTCCAGGGCGGCAAGCTGGTCTACAACGTGACCGCCAGCCCCGAGCAACTGCGCGCGCAACTGGCCCTGGCGCGTCTGCAGGAGGCTTCCGCCGAACCGGCCCAGCCGGCGGTGGACGCCAGCGGCCAGCCGGTGCCGAACCCCGCCGTGCCGCGTGCGAGCGTCCTGCGCTTCCACTGGTAACTTGCACGGATAATCCCGGCCCTGGGTGCGGACAAGGTCCCGTTCCCAGGGGACGGCCGCTCTGATCCGCACTGAGTAGCTGCGTTATCCTTCTGATTTGGATAAACTTTCAGTCACCACGGCCCACCACAAGCGATTGAAGAAACGCCCG
Source organism: Pseudomonas macauensis (assembly GCF_047902425.1). Lineage (NCBI taxonomy): Bacteria > Pseudomonadati > Pseudomonadota > Gammaproteobacteria > Pseudomonadales > Pseudomonadaceae > Pseudomonas > Pseudomonas macauensis. The sequence continues at coordinate 1,615,490 of NZ_CP138377.1, forward strand.
GCCCGCATGACTCCTATGCAGCTCCCCTTAAGCGTACGCCTGCGTGATGACGCAACGTTCGCCAACTACTACCCCGGCGCCAATGCGGCGGCGCTGGGCTATGTCGAGCGCCTGTGCGAACCAGAGGCAGGCTGGACGGAGAGCCTGATCTACCTCTGGGGTGCCGAAGGCGTGGGCCGTAGCCACTTGCTGCAGGCTGCCTGTATCCGCTCCGAACAGCTGGGTGAACCGTCCGTCTACCTGCCGATGGCCGACCTGGTGCCCTACGGCCCGGAAATCTTCGACAACCTCGAACAGCGCGAACTGGTGTGCCTTGATGATCTCGATGCGCTGGCCGGCAAGCGCGAGTGGGAAGAGGGGTTGTTCCACCTGTTCAACCGCCTGCGCGATTCCGGCCGCAAGCTGCTGCTCTCGGCCTCGGTGTCGCCGCGGGAGCTGCCGGTGAAGCTGCCGGACCTGAAATCCCGCCTGACCCTCTCGCTGATCTTCCAGCTGCATCCGCTGACCGACGACGAAAAGCTCCGCGCGCTGCAACTGCGTGCCTCGCGCCGCGGCCTGCACCTGACCGACGAAGTGGGACGCTTCATCCTCACCCGCGGTGCACGCAGCATGCAGTTTCTCTTCGACCTGCTGGACGAACTGGACAAGGCCTCGCTGCAGGCCCAGCGCAAGCTGACCATTCCCTTCCTGAAGGAAACCATGGGCTGGTAAGGCCCAGGTTTCCTGCGCGGCACCTCAGGCGCTGGTCGCCTCCTGCTTCGGCTCTTCGCCTTCGCCAGCCCGCTTGCGGTCGTACTGGAAGCGCCAGCGCGTGTAGAGCAGCGCCGAACAGAACAGCGACACGCTGAGGATGATCTCGGCCCAGCCGAAGATGGCGTGGTTCGGATCGAAGGCGTTGAGCACGCCGAGGATGAAGTACAGGTTGATCACGTAGCACGCCCAGGCATGGCCGCGGGCGCTGCCGATCAGCATGCCCGGCGCCACCACCAGCAGCGGCAGCAGCTTGAACGCCAGCACCGCCCAGGGCACCCAGTGCGCGGCGCCGTGGGCGTCGGCGAACAGCAGGTCCCAGATGACGATGAGCAGGATCAGCCCGATGAAGCTGCCGAGGGCGACCGCGCGGCTGGCGGCCAGCCGGGGTTTGAGCCACTCCATGGGCGGCAGCGGTTTGTTCTTGCGGGCCATTCAGCTCTCCAGTTTGCGGGCGACTTCGGCCAGGCGCTTGCCCAGCGCGCGGCACAGGGTGATTTCGTGGTCATCGAGGCTGCGCTTGCCGTCCGCGCCGGCGAAATGGCTGGCGCCGTAGGGCGTGCCGCCGCCGCGGGTCTCCAGCAGCGCCGGCTCGCTGTAGGGAATGCCGGTGACGATCATGCCGTGATGCAGCAGCGGCAGCAGCATCGACAGCTGCGTCGTTTCCTGGCCGCCATGCAGGCTGGCGGTGGAAGTGAAGACCGCTGCCGGCTTGCCGACCAGGCCGCCGGTCAGCCAGAGGCTGCTGGTGCCGTCGAGGAAGTACTTGAGCGGTGCGGCCATGTTGCCGAAGCGCGTCGGGCTGCCCAGGGCCAGGCCGGCGCAGTCCTTCAGGTCGTCCAGGGTGGCGTAGAGCGCGCCTTCGGCGGGGATGTCCGGGGCCACGGCTTCGCACTCGGTGGAGACCGCCGGCACGGTGCGCACGCGCGCCTCCAGGCCGCCCTGTTCCACGCCACGGGCGATCTGCCGCGCCATCTCGGCGGTGGCGCCGTGGCGGCTGTAGTAGAGGACCAGGATGTAGGCTGTGCTCAAGGCAGGATCTCCAGCACCTTCTCCGGCGGGCGGCCGATCACCGCCTTATCGCCGACGATCAGGATCGGTCGCTCGATCAGCTTGGGATGGCTGGCCATCGCCTCGATCAGTTGTTCGTCGCTGAGCGCCGGGTTGGCCAGGTCGAGGGTCTTGTACTCGTCCTCGCCGGTGCGCAGCAGTTGGCGCGCGCCGATGCCCAGCTTGCCGAGCAGCGCCTTGAGTTCAGCCGCGCTGGGCGGGGTTTCCAGGTAACGGATGATCTCCGCCTGGATGCCACGTTCTTCCAGTAGTTCGAGGGCGCCGCGGGATTTCGAGCAGCGGGGATTGTGGAACAGTGAAATCTGGCTCATGTGCCGGGACTCGCAAGGCCGATGAAGTGGCGGCTATTCTAACCGCCTCCTCGGATCGGACTGAACCGCTGTCGTGCGGCGCGATCTACGAGGGCGGATATTTCTGTGCAGCCAAAGGACAATTCATGCGCGAACGCTTGCAGGGCCTGGTCGAGTTCGGCCGCTATCTGGTCCAGCGCTTCCACGCCGACAAGGCGCCCAACAGCGCGGCGGCCCTGACCTACACCACGCTGTTCGCTGTCGTGCCGATGATGACCGTGACCTTCGCCATGCTGTCGGCCGTGCCGGCCTTCGAGGGGATGGGGGAGCGCATCCAGCTGTTCGTGTTCCGCAACTTCGTGCCTTCCACCGGAGAAGCGGTTGAGGCCTATCTGCGTAACTTTACCGTGCAGGCGCGCCATCTGACCTGGCTGGGCGTGGCGTTCCTGGCGGTCACCGCGTTCACCATGCTGGTGACCATCGAGAAGGCCTTCAACGCCATCTGGCGGGTGCGCCAGCCGCGCCGTGGTGTCGCGCGCTTCCTGCTGTACTGGGCGATCCTCAGTCTGGGGCCGCTGCTGCTGGGTACGGGCTTTGCGGTGTCGACCTACATCACCTCGCTGTCGCTGCTGTCCGGTCCCCATGCCCTGCCGGGCGCGGCGACCTTGCTGAAGTTCATGCCGCTGCTGTTCAGCGTGGCGGCTTTCACTCTGATCTACGCGGCGGTGCCCAATGCGCGGGTGCCGTTCCTGCATGCCCTGGCTGGCGGCGTGTTCACCGCGATCCTGTTCGAGGCGGCGAAGTCGCTGTTCGGCCTCTACGTGAGCTTTTTCCCTGGTTACAAGCTGATCTACGGCGCCTTTGCCACCGTGCCGCTGTTCCTGCTGTGGATCTACCTGTCCTGGCTGATCGTGCTGTTCGGTGCGGAGCTGGTCTGCAACCTCTCCTCGACGCGCTTGTGGCGCCGCCGTGCGCTGCCGCGCCTGCTGGTGATCCTCGGGGTGCTGCGGGTGTTCTTCGATCGTCAGCGGCACGGCGTGCCCACCCGGCTGGAGCATCTGCACCGCGCGGGATGGCTGTTGCCGGAGGACGAGTGGGAGGAAATCCTCGATTTTCTGGAGAGCGAGCAACTGGTTTGCCGCGTAGGCGCGACCAGTGCGTCCTGGGTCCTGTGCCGCGACCTGGGCAGCTACCGCCTGCATCACCTGCTCAACCGCAGCCCCTGGCCGCTGCCGTGCCTCGACGCCTTGCCGGCGGAGCTGGACGAGCCCTGGTACCCCGCCTTGCGGCAAACACTGGAGCGCTACCAGGCGGAACGACAGGCGCTTTTTGGCGCCAGCCTCGCAGAATGGTTGAAGCCGTCACATTCTGAGTGACGTAAAACGTCAGTTTCGGGCGATTCTGATGCTTCGAAACTTTCGCGGCGGGCGCGAGGCGCACCAATCTTGGCTATTCGTGGATTGGCACGCTTCTGGCTATAGGACTGGCAGGACAATGATGTCCTGCAGAAGTTCCTTCAAGGCCCGTGAATCCATGAATAACGACCAGAAGAACGTAGTACACCTGCATCAGCGTGATCCGCAAAGCGCGCTGGAGAGGCTGAATAGAATTACTGGTCTGCAATTCAGCAGTTGGCCGGAGTCCCTGTTGCCTGCAGTACAGGGCGAGGTGAAGGATCTGGCGTCGCACGCTGAACTCGAACCTGTTGCCCAAGTGCGCCAGTTGGGCTGATTACAGGGTAGTGGCAATCGGTCGGGCCGCGCTGTTCAGCGGCTCGACCGCCTGCACGAACAGCTCTTCGACCACCAGGCGCGACAGGCCGATGGCCGTCCGCAGCCTTACCTGCATATCCTCGATTCGCTGGCGGAATGGCAGGCGGGCGATGCCCGACAGCAGGATGCGGCTCTGCGCATTCACCATGCCGTGATCGACGGCTACTTCCCGAACCTGTTCTCCATCCCGATAGGTGACCACCAGTGTCACGGGCAGCGCTGTCACGCCGGGCAGGTGCAGCCAGGCGGCGACGTTGTAGTCGGCCAGGCGCCCGCCGCTGGCGGAGTTGCCGATACGTGCGCTACCGACGATCTGGCTGGGAACCTTGCTGACGAGCTGGTCTGTGGGCTGCATCTGGCGATCCTGTCGAGAGTGGGAGGCGTGCGTGGCGCCTGCCGCATACTGGGGCTGTCGAGAGGCGGCTGGATGAAATGCTCTAGTCGGCTCGGACGATCGTTCCGAATTATAGGTAGGAGATATCCGACAAACCGGGCGTACTGCCGATCTTCGCTGTGACTTGTCTCGCAATTCAGCTTTCAGGCCAGGCGCAGCGGATGGCGGGAGACGAGGGGCGTGCCCAGGTTGGAGGTCGGCAGCGGTAGGATGGTCTGGTTGTCGAAACTGGCCAATTGCAGCCAGAGGTTTTCGCCTTCCACGAAGTGCCCCTGAGCCAGCCATAAGCCGTGATACCAGCCATTGCCGGGTTCCGGGGTACTCTGCAGCACGCCGGGGTGACGCTGGGCGTCAGGTGCGCGGCGTAGCCAGACGGGGCGGGGGAGCCCTTTCAGATAACGCAGGCCCAGGTGCAGGCCGTCATTGTTGAGGTGCCGCCAGCGCACGATGGCCAGGGTCGGCGTGCCATTGCTGTTGAGGATCAGCAGCAACTGGCCGACGGGGAACTGGCTGGCGCGGTTGCCGTCGCAGCGGATGCGCGTGCCTCCGGCGCTGACGTCGAGAATCCCTGCTTCGCAGCCGCTCTGGGTGTTGGGGGTGAGCAGGTGTTGCTGGATGGCGCCGAGTCCCACGATCAACTGGCAGGTGCCGGTTTGCTCCGTGCGCTCGTGGCGACGTGGATGCTGTCCCAGCCAGTGATGGCGGACGCGCTCCAGCAGGGCGCCCTGGTCGGCTCTGCGCAAGGGTGCGGGGTCGTGCAGGGCGATCAGCAGGGCGCCCAGCTCCAGGCGGCGCAGTTGTTGGGGCGGCGTATCGACGGTCTGCTCGGGGCTGATGCAGGGTAGGTCGGCGCCCAGGTCGACCAGGTAACCCTCCTGTTCCTCGTCATCCCAGGGCTGCAGTCGCCCAAGGGCGGCAAGAGGTGCAAGGGCGCTGAACAGTTGCGGGGCTTCGCCTTCGGTCAGGTGGAAGGGATTGCTCAGGGCTAGAAGCAGAATCTGCTGGTAGAGGCCGCGCAGGGTTCCAGCGGGAATGGGATCGAAGGCGGCAGCCACCGGTTCGTCGAGGCACTCCTGGTGTTCAGCGATCCAGTACAGCAGGTGGCTGTCGCGCCAGAGCACTCCGGGTGGCTGCTGGTATTGCTGGTAGTGACGCAGCAGCGCCTGGGCCAGGAAATGCTGGGCCATGTACAGGCACCAGGCCATGTGTGGCCGAGACGGTTTGCGGCCATTCAGGATCTGCAGCAACAGGCGCTTGAAGCCTGCCGCCAGCTCGGTGCAGAAATGCACGAAAAGCTCCGGCGGTGTCTTCTCGTGGCGAACCCGCTGCGAATAGTGGCGATATTCTTCGGTCAGGCTTTGCAGGGCGCGTTGCCTTTCCAGTAAGGTCAGTGCACACCGGTTGAGGCGAAACAGCGTGCCGAGGGTTTTCTGCAGTCCTTCCTGTAGGGAGTGGCGTCGGAATTCCTGAAGCCCAGCCGCCAGATTGCTCACTGCATCGGAATTCTCCTCGAGGATATCCGGCACCTCCAGACGCGAGGCATCGAGCGTCATGAACACCCCGCATACACGAGGACTGAAGGCATGGGAGTGCGGCTCCGTATCGTAATGGGATTGGTCGCCGGCCTTCTCCTGGCCGGTTGTTCGGCGGACTATGGCGTCGATCAGCATGGGCAGAAAGTAACCGCTGCGAGCATGGATGGCCAGTGGCTAGTTATTAATTATTGGGCCGAATGGTGCGCACCGTGCCGCAAGGAAATTCCCGAGCTGAATCGGCTCGCAGAAGAGGGCAGGACCCAGGGCTTCCGAGTGCTGGGCGTGAACTTCGACGGGCTGCGCGATGCCGACCTGGCGAAGGCTGCGCAGGCGCTGGAGGTGCAGTACACCGTGCTGGCCGACGACCCCGCGCCGCACTACAGCCTGCCGCGCAGCGAAGCGCTGCCTGTAACCTATATCGTCGACCCTGAGGGTAAGTTGCGCGAGCAGTTGCTCGGCGAGCAGACCGCCGCCGGCCTGCAGGCGCGCCTGACCACACTGCGGGAGGAGAAGCACTGATGGCCAGAATCTGTCTGCACGGCTACGTGAGCGGTAAGGTGCAGGGCGTGTACTACCGGCAGAGCGCGCAGGAGCAGGCCGAACGCCTGGACATCGACGGCTGGGTGCGCAATCTGGAGGATGGACGGGTGGAGGTGCTGCTCGAGGGCGAGGAGGGCGCCGTACGCGAACTGGAGAAGTGGCTGGCTCGCGGGCCGGTCAAGGCGAAGGTGACGGCAGTGGAGCTGGAACCGATGACACCCCAGGGCATCACCGGCTTCATCGTGCGCCGCTGAATCAGTTGCTGGCCGCGCCGGGATCGGCGGCCAGGCGACCGGCGTCGGTCATCAGGCTGTGGAGAAACTCTTTCTGCAGCTCCGGATCGTTGCGGGTCAGTTCGATCAGGCTCTGTTCCAGCTCGCTGGCTTCTTCTTCCAGGCCGAGTTCGGAAAGTCGCTTCACGCGGTGTACCCAGTGGTGCACATCATCCGCTTCCAGATCGTCGTAGATCAGCCGGTGAGCTTCCTGCAGCTTGCCGCGAAGCGAGCGGCTGACCAGCAGGCTGGCATCGCCGCGGGTGTCATCCGATGGGTCCTGCACGCTGAACTGCAGGCGGCCGATGCGGCTGACCTCTTCATCGCTGAAGGGGCCTTCCAGCAGGTTCAGGCGCAGCACGCCATGGCGGTCGGTCAGCAGCTCCTGGGAGTTCTTGCCGGCGGTGATGGTCACCGGACGCTCCGACCAGGGCAGGCTCGAATACTCCGTGCGCTTGTCGCGCTGGTGCTCTTCGATGCTTGCCAGGTTCTGCTCGGCGCGGCCGTTGGACTGCACGTTCATGAACGGATTCATGCCGTCGATGCCATAACGGATCCAGCCGCGGGTGACGCTTTCGGGCAGGTTGCCGAGGGCGAACACGTTGACCACGTTGGCGCCGATGCCGCCAACGAAGGCGACGACGCCCAGCGGCATTTCGTACACCTTGCGCCAGCCCTGGTAGGGCGTATAGCGGTCGTAGCGGCGGGTGACCTCGAACTCGGTGACTTCGAAGGTCTTCTGTTCCTGCACGCGAATGCGACGCTGCGGCAGTTCCAGGGTGGCCGGCGTCCCCACATCGATCTGCAGACTGTGCTCGAGCAGTTTGCGCTCGACGCGTTCTTCATGCTCGCTGCGTTGCGACAGCTGGTTGGCGCAGCCGCTCAGCAGGAGGCTGCCGCCCACCAGGGCGGCAGCCGCGAGGCTGGAGGTACTTCGGGGGAACATCGCTCTGCTCAGTTGCGGATCTTGGCCGTGATGAAGGCTTGCAGGTCGGACAGGGCGACAGGCTGCGACTCGGCGTCACGACGGCCCTTGTATTCCAGGGCGCCTTCTTCCAGGCCGCGCTCGCTGACCACGATGCGGTGCGGGATGCCGATCAGCTCCATGTCGGCGAACTTCACGCCGGGGCTGGTCTTCTTGTCGCGGTCGTCCAGCAGCACCTCGAAGCCGGCGGCGGTGAGATCCGCATAGAGCTTGTCGGCGGCGGCGCGTACGGCTTCGTTCTCGTACTTCATCGGCACGATGGCGATCTGGAACGGGGCCAGGGCGGCCGGCCAGAGGATGCCGCGGTCGTCGTAGTTCTGCTCGATTGCGGCGGCGACCACGCGGGATACGCCGATACCGTAGCAGCCCATGATCAGGGTGACCGGCTTGCCGCTCTCACCCAGTACGGAGAGCTTCATGGCTTCGCTGTACTTGGTGCCGAGTTGGAAGATGTGGCCGACTTCGATGCCGCGGCGGATCACCAGGGTGCCCTGGCCGTCCGGGCTCGGGTCGCCGGCTACGACATTACGCAGGTCGGCGACTTCCGGTACCGGCAGGTCGCGTTCCCAGTTCACGCCGAAGTAGTGCTTGTCGTCGAGGTTGGCGCCGGCGACGAAGTCGCTCATCAGGGCCACGGAGCGGTCGACGATGCAGGGCAGCGGCAGGTTCAGCGGGCCGAGGGAGCCGGGCGCGGCGCCGATGGCGGCCTTGATGTCCGCTTCGCTGGCCATCTGCAGGGGGCTGGCCACCAGCGGGTGGTTGCCGGCCTTGATTTCGTTGAGTTCGTGGTCGCCACGAACGACCAGGGCGATCAGCTTGCCTTCCTCGGCGGCGTGCACCACCAGGGTCTTGATGGTTTTCTCGATCGGCGCGCCGAACTTTTCCACCAGGTCGGCGATGGTCTTGGTCTCGGGGGTGTCGACCAGGCGCAGTTCCTCGGTGGCGGCACCGCGAGCGGTTTCGCGCGGCAGCGCTTCGGCTTTCTCGATGTTGGCCGCGTAGTCGGAGCTGTCGCTGAAGACGATGTCGTCTTCACCGGAGTTGGCCAGCACGTGGAATTCGTGGGAGCCGCTGCCGCCGATGGAGCCGTTGTCCGCCTGCACCGGACGGAACTCCAAGCCCAGGCGAGTGAAGATCTTGCAGTAGGCGCCGTACATGACGTCGTAGGTCTGCTGCAGCGAATCCTGGCTGGTGTGGAAGGAGTAGGCGTCCTTCATGATGAACTCGCGGCCGCGCATCAGGCCGAAGCGCGGACGGATTTCGTCACGGAACTTGGTCTGGATCTGGTACATGTTGATCGGCAGCTGCTTGTAGCTGTTCAGTTCGTTGCGCGCCAGATCGGTGATGACTTCCTCGTGGGTCGGGCCGACGCAGAACTCGCGGTCATGGCGGTCCTTCAGGCGCAGCAGCTCGGGGCCGTACTGCTGCCAGCGCCCCGATTCCTGCCACAGCTCGGCCGGTTGGACGGCGGGCATCAGCACTTCCAGGGCGCCGGCGGCGTTCATTTCCTCGCGAACGATGGCTTCGGCCTTGCGCAGTACCCGCAGACCCATTGGCAGCCAGGTGTACAGACCGGATGCCAGCTTGCGGATCATGCCGGCGCGCAGCAACAGCTGGTGGCTGATGACGACCGCATCGGAAGGGGTTTCTTTCAGGGTGGAAAGCAGGTACTGACTGGTACGCATCTTTGGCCGTTATGTCGGTTGCGAAGAGGGATGTAGGCTGGGCATTGTACGGTGCAGGTCTGGCTGCGTACAGGGCGTGGCGGGCAGAGAGGGAGTAGCAAGGTGAGTCGACTGAGTGCAGCGCAGGTGCAGGCGTTCATCCGGGCGGGATTGCCCATGGCGGATGAGATGGATTTTCGTGTCGATGCGCTGGAGGGGCGTAGTGCGTTCGCGCGCATTCCGTTCCACGGCAAGCTGGTTCGCCCCGGCGGAACAGTATCCGGGCCGACCATCATGGCGTTGGCGGATGCGGCAATGTATGCGGTGATTCTGGCCCAGCTGGACAATGTCGAGATGGCCGTTACTTCCAACCTCAATATCAACTTTCTCAGCAAACCGAAGCCGGAAGATCTTCTGGCGGAGGCGAAGATATTAAAGTTGGGGCGCCGTCAAGTGGTGTGCGAGGTGTCGGTCTATTCCGTGAGCAATCAGGATGAGTTGGTTGCTCATGTAACTGGCACTTACGTACTGCCGATGTAACAAGTTCGTTCGAAGTTGTTTGCAAGTTGCAAGAAAAAGCCCGGCCGAAGCCGGGCTTTTCATTACCTGCCGTTTGTTCTGTATTACAGAACGGACAGCGGGTAGTCGACGATCAGGCGGAATTCGTCGATATCGCCTTCGCCTTGGTCGGCATTGGCGCGGTGCCAGGCTTGGCGAATGCGGAAGGACAGGTCCTTCGCCGGACCTTCCTGGATCACGTACTTGGCTTCGACGTTGGTCTCGTGGTGCTTACCGTCTTTGCCGTACAGTGGTACGACATTGCCGTTGTCATCAATCTTGACGTAGGCACTGCTGCCCAGATCTACACCGGTGCCATCGATGTCTTTACCGTTAACATAACGAGTCATGAAGGTCAGGCCGGGGACGCCATACTCTTTCATGTTCAGGTCGTAACGAGCTTGCCAGGATTTTTCACCCGGACCGTTGAAGTCGGAGTACTGGATGGAGTTGGCGAGGAAGATCGAATCGCCACCCGCGTTGTTGTCACCGATGCCGATGTAGTCGAACGGAGTGTTGCCGTTCACTTTCTGGAAGGCCAGGGTCAGGGTGTGCGCCTGCAGGAAGGAGTAGGCAACCGCCAGCGAGTAGGTGTTGTTGCTGATGTCGCCCAGCTTGGAGTCACCCGAATCGCGGGTGTTGTAGTAGTTGGCGTCGAAGCCCAGGGACTGGTCGTCGGCGAGCGGCAGAGTGTAGTTCAGGTTGACGTAGTACTGGTCCCACAGATCTTCGACCTGGGCGCCGTACAGTTGTGCACTGAACTGATCGTTGAACTGGTACTTGCCACCTACGAAATCGGCGGAGTCGGCAGTCTTGCCACCATATTGCGACCAGATCTCACCGTCACGGTTGGTGGTGTCCTGGCCGGTACCGGAGTAGTAGTGGCCGCCTTCGAGGTCCAGACCGTCGATTTCGCTGCTCTTCAGCGCGATACCGCTGGCGGTTTGCGGCAGCAGGCGGGTGCCGCCGACGGCGAATACCGGGGCGGTGGGCTGCATGTCACCGGCTTTCAGCTCGGTCTTGGAGATGCGGACCTTGACGGCGCCGCCGGCCTTGCCGAAGTCATCGGCTTTTTCGCCGTTGTCGTGAACCGGCAGGTTGCCGGTGCCGCCGTAGCCGCTGCCGCCGTCGAGTTTCAGGCCCAGGTAGCCGAAAGCGTCAACGCCGAAGCCGACAACGCCCTGGGTGTAGCCGGAGCTGTAGTTGGCCCAGAAGCCCTGAGTCCAGTCGCGGGAGTCGCGAGCGCCATCTTTCTTGTTGCGATTGAAGTAGTAGTTGCGAACCAGGAAGTTCAGGCTGCTGTCTTCGACAAAGCCTTTTGCATCAGCCTGATTGCCTACGAAGGGCTCGGCCATTGCCAGTTGCGTGGTGCCTGCAGATACCGCCAGGGCGATGGCGCTCCACTTCATCACTTTCATTGTGATTGCTCCTTTGGTTTTGAAATTATCTGCCATCACAGTGCCGCGGTGACGGCTCATTCTTTTTGTCGGCGCTAACTTATAGCACGCGTGTTGTCTTGGCGATAGTTGCCTAAATAATCACGCGAAAACTTTACGGGGCTGTCGCAAACCTGCATGAGAGATGTCGCATTCAGGTAGATTCGATGTTGCAAAAAGAGATTGCTCCCCCGGTTTGCAGCATGTTGTCGATTACGTCAGCCAAGGTGGTTCGTTCTCCATTGACCACTTTCGGGTTCCCTTCGTCGTGCTGCCTTCGGGCAGAGCACGGCGGCGATGTCCTTGCCCCTTGTCCCTCTGCTAGCAACAAGCGTGCACAAATGCTCTGGTTGTTGCCGCGCGTCGCCGGGCTTGCGGCGCGATGACGCATTTCACGGCTTCCTTGGCCGTTTTGCAATAAAGAGCATGCGGCAGCGTCGTTTTCAGAATTGTGTCGCGTTCGTTGGTTTAACGATTTTTCGATGCTTTTCAGTGCACTTGGCCGTGGGTTCGCTTCCGGAGGCCTGTTGTCGGAATGTGTCGCGTTTGCGCGCTGCGCAGTTCTGGAGCCAGTTGGCTTGCGGGGCGCCCTGCTGAGGTGCGTTGCTGGCGTATTCGCTGACGGGGCGCTCTAGTATCCTTCGCGCCTTTCGGCCCCTGGCGGGGCTAGTCTTATCAATGCGTTCGTCGAACAGGAGATGTGGTTATGTTCGCCCTGGATACCCGCCTGAAGCAGGACACCGTCCCGGTGGGGGATTTTCCATTGAGCAGTCTGCTGCTGATGAATGACTCGCAGTATCCGTGGTTCATCCTGGTGCCCCGGCGCGAAGACGTCAGCGAGCTGTTCCAGCTCGATCCCGAGGATCAGCAGCAGCTCTGGAGGGAAGCCACGCAACTGGCCGAGACCCTCAAGGACACCTTCTGCGCCGACAAGATGAACGTCGCCAATCTCGGCAACGTCGTCAGCCAATTACATGTGCACGTGATCGTCCGTCGCCGTAGCGACGTGGCCTGGCCAGGTCCGGTGTGGGGGCGGCATCCGGCGGTGCCATACAGTGCCGAGGAGCTCGCCCGCCTGCGTGAGAAGCTGCGCATGGTGTTGGGTGACGAGTTCCGATTCGCACAGGAGTGAGTGATGGAGCTGGAAGATCGGGTTGCCGACCTGGAGAGTCGACTGGCATTCCAGGATGATGCTTTGCAGACCTTGAGCGATGTGGTCTACGAGCAAGAACGGGTGATCGAGCGCCTGCGTCTGCAGATGCAGGCCTTGATCAAGCGTCTCGAGGATCTGCAGGGGCAGGTTGGTGTCGCGGATGACGAGGCGCCGCCACCGCATTACTGAGCCCTTGGAAACGAAGCCAATAAAAAGCCCGCCAATCGGCGGGCTTTTTATTGGGTGGCTCAACGGCGGTTGGGCAGGGCCGCGATCACGTCCTCGGCCTGCAGTCCCTTGTCGCGCTGGACGACGGAGAACTCCACCCGCTGTCCTTCGATCAGGATACGGTGACCCTCGCCGCGGATGGCGCGGAAGTGCACGAAGATATCTTCCCCGGTGTCGCGGGAGATGAAGCCGAAGCCCTTGGAGGTGTTGAACCACTTCACGGTGCCGGTTTCGCGGTTTTCGTCGCTGATCGGCGCGGCGGCAAGGTTGGTGGGCTTGTTCAGGCTGGCGGCCCATTGCAGGACGACGGCGGCGGCCAGGCTCAGCAGTGGCAGCAGAATGGCCGGCTGCTCGCCGATGAAGGGTAGCGGTGCAAGCAGGATAAGCACTTGCAGCACGACGGCCAGAACCACCAGGGCGGTCGACAGGCTTTGCAGGGCGGCGGGTTGCTTGAGGCTGCTGCCAGGGGCGAGCAGCAGGCTGGTCAGGCCGAGCAGGGCGAGATAGATGGCATCGCTTTGCTGCAGGTAGGGCAGGGCATCGTTGCGCAAACTGGGAACGAACGACAGCAAGAGTGCTGCGACGCCCGTCAGGAGATGGACGACTTTCAACATGGCTACAGATTCACCTTGAGCGGGTAACGAAGAAGCAGCCGTCCCGTGATGCGACGCCGAATAGGGAAATGAAAGCGTGCCGGACGGCCTATGCGCGAAACGCACGGCGGTTATTTAACAGCAAACCACTTGCCTTCACAAATCAACCGCTTAGGCCATTCGTAGGGGGAGGAAAAGCCCGCCTGTGGGCGGGCTTCCTTCTATCTATTAAGGAGAGTTCAGTCGGCGAGGAGGCTGCGGAGCATCCAGGCGGTCTTTTCATGCACCTGCATGCGCTGGGTGAGCAGGTCGGCGGTGGGCTCGTCGTTAACCTTGTCCAGCAAAGGGAAAAGATTCCGGGCGGTGCGGACCACCGCTTCCTGTCCCTGTACCAGCAGGCGGATCATTTCCCTGGCCTCCGGTACGCCTTCCTCTTCCTGGATCGAGGACAGGCGTGCGTAGGCTGCGCAAGTCCCGGGTGCGGGGAAGCCCAGTGCGCGAATGCGCTCGGCGATGCTGTCCACGGCCAGTGCCAGTTCGGTGTATTGCCCTTCGAACATCAGGTGCAGGGTGTTAAACATCGGTCCGGTGACGTTCCAGTGGAAGTTGTGGGTCTTCAGATACAGGGTGTAGGTGTCGGCCAGTAGTCGGGAAAGGCCGTCGGCAATGGCGGCGCGGTCCTGTTCGGCGATTCCGATGTTGATTTCCATGGCGACCTCCGTGGGGCTGCGTGTTTGTCGATTCGCTACTTGGAGGTCAGGCTAACATCGGCGGGTTTGTGGGGCTCTTGGCTTGTGTCAAGGCAATCGATAGAGTCCTTCTATTGTTTTCTGGCTGGCAAAGCGTGCGTCAGCGAGCAGGGGAGGCGGCTGCAAGCCTTGGTTTTTTCAGGCTATAATCCCGCCTTTGCCGCGGGATGCGGGCCCGTGGCGCTGTCTCAGCCAAGGTGTCCGATGCCGATTTACGAATACCAGTGCCAATCCTGTGCACATCAGCTGGAAGCCATTCAGAAGTTCAGCGATGCGCCGTTGGTCGATTGTCCGGCCTGCAAGGCTCCCGAATTGAAGAAGATGTTGTCGGCGCCAGGCTTCCGCCTGGGCGGCGGCGGTTGGTACGAGACCGACTTCAAGACCGGGGCGAAGAAAAACCTGGCCTCCGGCGATACTCCTGCGGCCTGTCCGGCCACCGGTTGCGGTGGTGGCGGCTGCTCCGCCAGCGAATGAGCGGTTCCCTAGAATTCAAGACTTTCGAGAAGCGAAACACACCATGATGCGCAGCCACTATTGCGGCCAATTGAACGAGAGCCTGGACGGTCAGGTAGTCACTCTTTGCGGTTGGGTACACCGCCGCCGCGACCACGGCGGGGTGATCTTCCTCGACGTGCGTGATCGTGAAGGTCTGGCCCAGGTGGTGTTCGACCCGGATCGCGTCGAGACCTTCGCCAAGGCCGACCGCGTGCGCAGCGAGTACGTGGTGAAGATCACCGGCAAGGTGCGCCTGCGCCCCGAAGGCGCGCGCAACGCCAACATGGCTTCCGGCGCAATCGAAGTGCTGGGTCATGAACTGGAAGTGCTGAACCAGGCCGAGACTCCGCCGTTCCCGCTGGACGAATACTCCGACGTGGGCGAGGAAACCCGCCTGCGCTACCGCTTCATCGACCTGCGTCGCCCGGAGATGGCCGCCAAGCTGAAGCTGCGCGCGCGCATCACCAGCAGCATCCGCCGCTACCTGGACGAGAACGGCTTCCTCGACGTGGAAACCCCGATCCTCGGTCGTCCGACCCCGGAAGGCGCGCGTGACTATCTGGTGCCGAGCCGCACCTACCCGGGCCACTTCTTCGCCCTGCCGCAGTCGCCCCAGCTGTTCAAGCAGCTGCTGATGGTGGCCGGCTTCGACCGTTACTACCAGATCGCCAAATGCTTCCGCGACGAAGACCTGCGTGCCGACCGCCAGCCGGAATTCACCCAGATCGATATCGAGACCAGCTTCCTGGAAGAAAGCGACATCATCGAGATCACCGAGAAGATGGTTCGCCAGCTGTTCAAGGAAGTGCTGAACGTCGAGTTTGACGAATTCCCGCACATGCCCTTCGAAGAAGCCATGCGCCGTTACGGTTCGGACAAGCCGGACCTGCGCATCCCGCTGGAACTGGTCGACGTTGCCGATCAGCTGAAAGAAGTGGAATTCAAGGTCTTCTCCGGCCCGGCGAACGATCCGAAGGGCCGCGTTGCCGCCCTGCGCGTACCGGGCGCTGCCTCCATGCCACGTAGTCAGATCGATGATTACACCAAGTTCGTCGGCATCTACGGTGCCAAGGGCCTGGCCTACATCAAGGTCAACGAGCGCGCCAAGGGCGTGGAAGGCCTGCAGTCTCCGATCGTCAAGTTCATCCCGGAAGCCAACCTGAACGTGATCCTCGATCGCGTCGGCGCGGTTGACGGCGACATCGTGTTCTTCGGCGCCGACAAGGCCAAGATCGTCTGCGACGCCCTGGGCGCGCTGCGCATCAAGGTCGGCCATGACCTCAAGCTGCTCACCAAGGAGTGGGCGCCGATGTGGGTCGTGGACTTCCCGATGTTCGAAGAGAACGACGACGGCAGCCTGACGTCCCTGCACCACCCGTTCACCGCGCCCAAGTGCACTCCGGAAGAGCTCGAGGCCAATCCGGCCGACAAGCTGTCCCGTGCCTACGACATGGTGCTCAACGGCACCGAACTGGGCGGCGGCTCCATCCGCATCCACGACAAGGCCATGCAGCAGGCGGTGTTCCGCGTGCTGGGCATCGATGATGCGGAACAGGAAGAGAAGTTCGGCTTCCTCCTCGACGCCCTCAAGTACGGCGCACCGCCGCACGGTGGCCTGGCCTTCGGCCTGGACCGTCTGGTGATGCTGATGACCGGCGCTGCCTCGATCCGCGAAGTGATCGCCTTCCCGAAAACCCAGAGCGCGGGCGATGTCATGACCCAGGCGCCGGGTACCGTGGACGGCAAGGCGCTGCGCGAGCTGCACATCCGTCTGCGCGAGCAGCAGAAGGCCGCCGAGTAAGTCGATTCAAATTGCAGCGGCGCCCGCATCCGGGTGTCGCATGCCGAAACAAGTGATACGGAGTGAGTTATGGCGGGTCATTCTAAATGGGCCAACATCAAACACCGCAAGGAACGTCAGGACGCCAAGAAGGGCAAGATCTTCACCAAGCTCATTCGTGAGCTGACCGTCGCTGCCAAGCAGGGCGGCGGGGTCCCGGCGGACAACCCACGTCTGCGCCTGGCCGTGGACAAGGCGCTGACCGCCAACATGACCCGCGACACCATTGATCGCGCCATCCAGCGCGGCGTGGGCTCCAGCGAAGCGGACAACATGGCCGAGCTGACCTATGAAGGTTACGCGCCCAGCGGCGTGGCGATCATCGTTGAAGCCATGACCGACAACCGCAACCGCACCGCGGCCGAAGTGCGCCATGCCTTCAGCAAGTGCGGGGGCAACCTGGGCACTGACGGTTCCGTTGCCTACATGTTCGAGCGCAAGGGCCAGATCAGCTATGCACCTGGCGTGAATGAAGAAGCCCTGATGGATGCCGCGCTGGAAGCCGGCGCCGACGATGTGGTGGTCAACGACGACGGTTCCATCGACGTGTTCACCAGCTTCGCCGACTTCATCTCGGTCAACGAAGCGTTGACCGAAGCCGGCTTCAAGGGTGAGGAAGCGGAGATCACCATGATCCCCTCGACCACCGCGACCCTGGATCTGGAAACCGCGCAGAAGGTCCTCAAGCTGATCGACATGCTGGAAGACCTGGACGACGTGCAGAACGTCTACTCCAACGCGGACATCCCGGACGAGGTGATGGCCCAGCTGGGCTGATCCCTCCGCCGGCGATGCTCTGAAGCCGGAAGCGGGAGTGGTCATGAGTGGCGCCTCCCGCTTCCGGTTTTTGTTATTTGAAGTGCGCGTGACGGACAAGGTTTGATCGGACGGACATGACCCTGATTCTCGGTATCGACCCAGGTTCGCGGATTACCGGCTTCGGCGTGGTGCGCGACACCGGCCGCGGCTGCGAATACGTGGCCTCGGGTTGCATCCGCACCGGCAATGGCGAGCTTTTCGAGCGCCTGCAGATCGTCTTCCGCGGCGTGCGCGAGGTTATCCAGACGTACAAGCCGACCATGATGGGCATCGAGCAGGTGTTCATGGCGCGCAATGCCGACTCGGCGCTGAAGCTCGGTCAGGCGCGTGGCGCGGCCATAGTCGCGGCGGCGGAAGAGGGGCTGCAGATCGCCGAGTACACAGCCAGCCAGGTCAAGCAGGCCATCGCCGGCACCGGCGGTGCGGATAAGCAACAGGTGCAGATGATGGTGATGCATCTGCTCAAGCTGACGCAGAAGCCGCAGATCGATGCCTCCGACGCTCTGGCCATCGCGCTGTGCCATGCGCACACCCGGCAGAGCCTGGTGCCGCACGGCCTGTTGGGCGCTCGCCGACGTGGCGGCCGCCTGCGCCTGTGATCCCGAATCTAGCAATTAAGGACGCTTACCTGTGATTGGACGCCTGCGTGGCACCCTGGCGGAAAAACAGCCGCCGCACCTGATCGTCGATGTGAATGGGGTGGGCTACGAGCTCGAAGTGCCGATGACCACGCTCTATCGCCTGCCCGGCATCGGCGAGGCGGTGACGCTGCATACGCACCTGGTGGTGCGTGAAGACGCTCACCTGCTCTATGGCTTCGCCGAGAAGCGCGAGCGCGAGCTGTTCCGCGAGCTGATCCGCCTCAACGGGGTGGGGCCGAAACTTGCTCTTGCACTGATGTCGGGTCTGGAAGTCGACGAACTGGTACGCTGCGTCCAGGCGCAGGATACTTCCACCCTGGTGAAGATCCCGGGGGTGGGCAAGAAGACCGCTGAGCGCCTGCTGGTTGAGCTCAAGGATCGTTTCAAGGCGTGGGAAAATATTCCGTCGATCGCGCCGCTGGTGGTGGAACCCAAACTGGTCGCCGCAGTCTCAAGCGCCGAATCCGATGCAGTCAGTGCCCTGATCGCCCTGGGCTTCAAACCCCAGGAGGCGAGCCGCGCTGTAGCCGCCGTGCAGGAAGAAGGCTTGTCCAGCGAAGAACTCATCCGCCGTTCCCTCAAGGGCATGGTCTAGGTAGACACTGATGATCGAAGCCGATCGCCTGATTTCCTCAGCTTCCAGTCGCGACCGCGAAGAGCAGTTCGACCGCGCCATCCGCCCGCTCAAGCTGGCGGACTACGTCGGCCAGCCGGTGGTGCGCGAGCAGATGGAGCTGTTCATCCAGGCGGCCCGTGGGCGTCAGGAAGCTCTCGATCACACGCTGATCTTCGGCCCGCCGGGCCTTGGCAAGACCACCCTGGCGAACATCATCGCCCAGGAAATGGGCGTTTCGATCAAGAGCACGTCCGGCCCGGTGCTGGAGCGCCCTGGCGACCTGGCGGCGATTCTCACCAACCTCGAACCCAACGATGTGCTGTTCGTGGACGAGATCCATCGCCTGTCGCCTATCGTAGAAGAAGTGCTGTACCCGGCGATGGAAGACTTCCAGCTGGACATCATGATTGGCGAAGGCCCGGCGGCGCGTTCCATCAAGCTCGACCTGCCGCCCTTCACTCTGGTCGGCGCGACCACTCGCGCCGGCATGCTGACCAACCCGCTGCGTGACCGCTTCGGTATCGTCCAGCGCCTTGAGTTCTACGGTGTGGACGACCTGTCCAGCATCGTTGCCCGCTCGGCGGGCATCCTGGGCCTTGAGATCGAGCCGGCGGGCGCCTACGAGATCGCGCGGCGCGCACGCGGCACGCCGCGAATCGCCAACCGCCTGCTGCGCCGTGTTCGGGACTTCGCCGAGGTGCGTGGCACCGGACATATCAGCAGCGACATCGCCGATAAGGCGCTGAACCTGCTGGACGTTGACGAGCGTGGTTTCGATCATCAGGATCGCCGCCTGCTGCTGACCATGATCGACAAGTTCGACGGTGGGCCGGTGGGTATCGACAACCTGGCGGCGGCCATCAGTGAAGAAAGACACACGATTGAAGACGTGCTGGAGCCCTATCTGATCCAGCAAGGCTATATCATGCGCACTCCACGGGGCCGTGTAGTAACCCGGCATGCATACCTGCATTTCGGCCTGAACGTGCCGAAGCGGATGGGGGAGGGGGCGACACCGGATATGTTTGCCCCTGAAGATAGTAATTAATTGCATTTGCGGGCGATTGCCGATTGGCAAAGCCTTTACTTGGTTCTAGAGTATGCGCGCACAACACGGGGGTCAGCCGTTCCAGCAGCGGTTTCGGGTCTATTACGAAGACACCGATGCCGGCGGCATCGTCTACTACGTCAACTACCTCAAGTTCATGGAGCGGGCTCGTACCGAGCGGCTGCGTGACCTGGGCTTTGCCCAGTCGCAGCTGGCGGGAGAGAACCTGCTTTTCGTCGTTCATTCGGCAGAGGCGCGCTACCACGCGCCGGCTCGCCTGGATGACGAGCTGCTTGTCAGCGCCGAAGTGGAGGAGTTGAACCGCGCGAGCCTGAAGTTTCGTCAACAGGTGAGGCGGGCGTCGGATTCGACCTTGCTCTGCGAGGGGCGATTCCTGGTGGCGTGCGTGCGGGCGGACAACCTGAAACCCCGCGCTATCCCAGATGTGTTGCGCGCGGCATTTGCCGGCAGTCCGGACACCCTTTCAGCAGGAGATTAACGTGGAACCGAACGTCGTCGACCATACTTCCATGTGGAGCTTGATCAGTAACGCCAGCATCGTGGTACAGCTGGTCATGCTGACCCTGGTGGCCGCCTCGGTCACTTCGTGGATCATGATTTTCCAGCGCAGCAACATGATGCGCTCGGCCAAGAAGGCCCTGGAAACCTTCGAAGAGCGCTTCTGGTCGGGTATCGACCTGTCCAAGCTCTACCGCCAGGCCGGCAGCAACCCTGACCCGGATTCGGGCGTCGAGCAGATCTTCCGTGCCGGCTTCAAGGAATTCTCCCGTCTGCGCCAGCAGGCCGGCGTCGATCCGGATGCGGTGATGGAAGGCGTTTCCCGCGCCATGCGCGTCGCCATCTCCCGCGAGGAAGAGAAGCTGGAAACCAGCCTGCCGTTCCTCGCCACCGTCGGTTCCACCAGCCCGTACATCGGTCTGTTCGGCACCGTGTGGGGCATCATGAACTCCTTCCGCGGCCTGGCCCAGGTGCAGCAGGCAACCCTCGCCACCGTGGCGCCGGGCATTGCCGAAGCGCTGATTGCCACCGCCATCGGCCTGTTCGCGGCCATCCCCGCGGTCATCGCCTACAACCGTTTCTCCGCTCGCTCGGAAACCCTGATCGGCCGTTACTACACCTTCGCCGACGAGTTCCAGGCCATCCTGCACCGCAAAGTGCACACCAGCGACGATTGAAGACGACCAAGAGGTAAGCCGTCATGGCAAGAGTTCGTCACAAGCGCAAGCCGGTCGCCGAAATGAACGTGGTGCCTTACATCGACGTGATGTTGGTACTGCTGGTCATTTTCATGGTGACCGCGCCGATGCTCAACCAGGGGGTCAAGGTCGACCTGCCCAAGGTTTCCAGCGAAGCGCTGCCGCAGGATAACGATTCCCGCGTGCTCACCATCTCCATCAAGGCCGACAAGACCTACTACTGGAACATGGGCTCGGAAGTGGACCCGGATCAGGGCAAGGGCAGCCAGACTGCGGTTTCCCTCGACCAACTGGTCAGTGCCGCCTCCGGCATCATGGCCGAGAACAGCCGCCAGGGTAAGAAAGTCCAGGTCTTCGTCCGGGGTGACAAGGCCGTCGACTATGGTTCGGTCATGGCCGTCATGGGTGGCCTGCAGAAAGCCGGGGTCGGCAACGTCGGTCTGATTACCGAGGCGCCGGGGACTTGATGCACCAGCTCGAGCGCTCTCCTTCGGAAAGCTACTTCTGGCCGATCGTTCTGGCCGTAGCTCTGCACGTCCTGATCTTCGCGATGCTCTTCGTCAGCTGGGCCATGACGCCTGAACTGCCGCCTTCGCGGCCGATCGTTCAGGCCACCTTGTACCAGCTGAAGTCCAAGAGCCAGGCGACCCAGCAGACCAATCAGAAGATTGCCGGCGAAGCCAAGAAGACCTCGTCTCGGCAGTACGAGCAGGAGCAGCTCGAGCAGAAGAAGGCCGAACAGCAGGCTATCGCAGCGGCCAAGGCCGAGGAACAAAAGAAGGCCGACGCTGCTCAAAAGGCGGCTGAAGCCAAGAAAGAGGCTGAAGCCAAGAAGGCGGATGAGGCCAAGAAGGCCGCCGATGCTGCCGCGGCCAAGAAAGAAGCTGAGGCCAAGGCTGCTGCCGAGAAGCAGCAGGCCGACATTGCCAAGAAGAAGGCCGAGGAAGAAGCCAAGAAGCAAGCCGCTGAGGACGCCAAGAAAAAGGCGGCCGAAGAGGCCAAGAAGAAGGCTGCCGAGGACGCGAAGAAGAAAGCCGCTGCTGACGAGGCCAAGAAGAAGGCCGCCGCGGTCGAGGCTGCCAAGAAGAAGGCAGCTGCGGCTGCCGCTCGCAAGGCGCAGGAAGACAAGAAGGCTCAGGCTCTGGCCGAGCTGCTGTCGGACGATACGCAGCGACAACAGGCTTTGGCTGACGAGCAAGGTAACGAGGTCGCTGGTAGCCTTGACGACTTGATCGTGAAACTGGTGAGCGAGCAGTGGAACCGCCCGCCATCGGCACGTAACGGAATGAGCGTAGAGGTGCTGATCCAGATGCTGCCGGATGGCACCATCACCAACGCCAGCGTGACCCGCTCGAGTGGCGACAAGCCGTTCGATGCTTCCGCGGTGGCGGCGGTGCGGAACGTCGGCCGGATTCCCGAGATGCAACAACTGGATCGTGCGACCTTTGATCAGCTCTACCGTCAGCGCCGCATCGTCTTCAAACCGGAGGATTTAAGTCTGTGAGTACCCTGATTCGCTTCGCGCTGTTCGCCCTGGCCCTGGTGGCCGGCGTCGCGCAGGCCGCCGACCCGCTGGTGATTTCCAGCGGTCGCGATTCGGCCGTCCCGATTGCCGTGGTTCCGTTCGGCTGGCAGGGCGGCAACGTCCTGCCCGAGGACATGTCCAACATCATCGGCAACGACCTGCGCAATTCCGGATACTTCGAGCCGATTCCGCGGCAGAACATGATCAGCCAGCCGGCCCAGCCCAGCGAAGTGATCTACCGCGACTGGCAGGCACTGGGTGCCCAGTACGTGCTGATCGGCAACATCGTGCCGGCGGGTGGCCGCCTGCAGATCCAGTACGGCCTGTTCAACGTGGCGACCCAGCAGCAGGTCCTGACCGGCAGCGTGGGCGGCACCACCGACCAGTTGCGCGACATGTCGCACTACATCGCCGACCAGTCCTTCGAGAAGCTCACCGGCATCAAGGGCGCGTTTTCCACCAAGCTGCTCTACGTGACTGCCGAGCGCTTCTCCGTGGACAACACCCGCTACACCCTGCAGCGCTCCGACTATGACGGTGCGCGCCCGGTGACCCTGCTGCAGTCCCGCGAGCCGATCCTCTCGCCGCGCTTCTCGCCCGATGGCCGCCGCATTGCCTATGTCTCCTTCGAGCAGAAGCGTCCGCGCATCTTCATGCAGTACGTCGACACTGGCCGTCGCGAACAGATCTCCAACTTCGAGGGTCTCAACGGCGCCCCGGCCTTCTCGCCGGATGGCAATCGCCTGGCCTTCGTGCTGTCGCGCGATGGCAACCCGGAGATCTACGTGATGGACCTGGGCAGCCGCCAGCTGCGTCGCCTGACCAACAACCAGGCGATCGACACCGAACCCTTCTGGGGCGCGGACGGTTCGACCCTGTACTTCACCTCCGACCGTGGCGGCAAGCCGCAGATCTACAAGATGAACGTCAACTCGGGCGCTACCGATCGCGTGACTTTCATTGGCAACTACAACGCCAACCCGAAACTTTCCGCGGATGAGAAGACGCTGGTAATGGTTCACCGCCAGGATGGTTTCACCAACTTCCAGATCGCGGCCCAAGACCTTCAGCGCGGCAATCTGCGCGTGCTTTCCAACACCACGCTGGACGACTCGCCCACTGTTGCGCCCAATGGCACGATGCTAATATACGCCACCCGCCAGCAGGACCGGGGCGTGCTGATGCTCGTCAGCATCAATGGACGCGTTCGGTTGCCAATTCCCACCGCTCAGGGCGATGTTCGCGAGCCTTCCTGGTCCCCTTACCTGAACTGACGGTTGCCAACTGTTTCAAACTTATACACTGGGGTTCATTAGGAGTTACATGATGGAAATGCTGAAATTCGGCAAATTTGCCGTTATCGCCCTCGCCATGGCCGTAGCCGTAGGTTGCTCGTCCAAGAAAGGCGATGCTACTGGTGAAGGCGCCAATGGCGGCGTTGACCCGAACGCTGGCTACGGCGCCAACAGCGGTGCCGTTGACGGCTCCCTGAGCGACGAAGCCGCTCTGCGCGCTATCACCACCTTCTACTTCGAGTACGACAGCTCCGACCTGAAGCCGGAAGCCATGCGCGCTCTGGACGTACACGCCAAGGACCTGAAAGGTTCCGGCCAGCGCGTTGTCCTGGAAGGTCACACTGACGAGCGCGGCACCCGCGAGTACAACATGGCTCTGGGCGAGCGTCGTGCCAAGGCCGTTCAGCGCTACCTGGTACTGCAGGGCGTTTCCCCGGCTCAGCTGGAACTGGTTTCCTACGGTAAAGAGCGTCCGGTTGCCACTGGCCACGACGAGCAGTCCTGGGCCCAGAACCGTCGCGTTGAGCTGAAGAAGTAAGACGTGATGCCGATGCGCCTGCGTTTTCTGACCTTGATCGCATGCGGCCTGCCCCTGATGGCGGCGGCCGCGGTTCCGGTACAGGACGGCAATGATGGCGGTTACGCCAGTCAGCCGCCCTCGGGTTATGGCACCGCAGGCGCTGAGGGCGCCTATGCCGGAGGCGGGATGACTAGTCAGCCCGTCTCCGGACAGGCACAGCTGTTCATGCAGCTGCAGCAGATGCAGGACGAAATGTCCCGTCTGCGCGGCATGCTCGAAGAGCAGCAAAACCAGATCCAACAGATGAAGCAGGAAAACCTGGAGCGCTACCAGGACCTCGACAGCCGCATTTCCAGCGGTGCGGGTGCCGGCGCGGCCGGTGCTGCTCAACAGAATTCTCCCGCTGCCGGCGCCGCTGCAGGAGCTGCCGCGGGTGCCGCTGCACAACAGCAGCCCGCTGCCGCCGCCAGCAACGAGCCGGGTGACCCGGCAAAGGAAAAACTCTACTACGACGCCGCCTTCGACCTGATCAAGGCCAAGGACTTCGACAAGGCCAGCCAGGCCTTCGGCGCTTTCCTGCGCAAGTACCCCAACAGCCAGTACGCCGGTAACGCGCAATACTGGTTGGGCGAGGTGAACCTCGCCAAGGGCGACCTGCAGGGCGCTGGTCAGGCCTTCGCCCGCGTCAGCCAAGCCTATCCGAGCAGCGCCAAGGTGCCGGACTCGCTGTACAAGCTGGCCGACGTCGAGCGTCGTCTGGGCAACACCGACAAGGCACGTGGCATCCTGCAGCAGGTGATCGCCCAATACCCGGGCAGCTCCGCCGCACAGCTGTCCCAGCGCGATCTGAAGAACCTCAAGTAAGGCTCCTCAACGACGCTTTCTAAAACCCGCGCTAGTCGCGGGTTTTTTCGTTAGAATTCCCGCCCCCGGAAAGCCACAGTGGTTTCAGCTCGGCTGATGTCTGCTGCATTCCGGGCTTGCCGGGCGCCCCGTGGGCGCGCCCACGACTCCAACGCAACGGAGGCGGATGGCCTGTATCGCCGTCACGCCCGTGGCTGATATGCAACAGACTCTGCGAATCACCGAGATTTTCTACTCGTTGCAGGGGGAAACGCGCACCGCCGGCTTGCCGACAGTGTTCGTGCGCCTGACCGGCTGTCCCCTGCGCTGCCAGTACTGCGATACCGCCTATGCCTTCAGTGGCGGTGAGATCCAGTCCCTCGACGCCATCCTCGAGCGCGTCGCCGCTTACAAGCCGCGCTACGTCTGCGTCACCGGTGGCGAGCCGTTGGCCCAGCCTAACTGCGTCCCGCTGCTGCAACGCCTCTGCGACGCCGGCTACGATGTGTCGCTGGAAACCGGCGGCGCTCTGGATATCTCCCCCACCGACCGCCGCGTCAGCCGTGTGCTGGACCTGAAGACTCCGGGCTCCGGCGAGGTCTTGCGCAACCGCTACGAGAATATCGGGGAGCTCACGCCCAACGACCAGGTGAAGTTCGTCATCTGCTCGCGCGAGGACTACGACTGGGCGGTCTCCAAGCTGATCGAGTACCGCCTGGAGCAGCGTGCCGGCGAGGTGCTGTTCTCGCCCAGCCACCGGCAGGTGGATGCCCGTGCGCTGGCTGACTGGATCGTCAGCGACAACCTGCCGGTACGCCTGCAGCTGCAACTGCACAAGATTCTCTGGAACGACGAGCCGGGCCACTGAGCGCGGAGGAGACCTGTTTTATGTCCAATCAGAAAACCGCGAACGACAAGAAAGCCGTGATCCTGCTCTCCGGGGGGCTGGACTCCGCGACCGTGGTCGCCCTGGCCAAGGCCGATGGCTACGACTGCTACACCATGAGCTTCGATTACGGCCAGCGCCACCGCGCCGAATTGCAGGCCGCTGAGCGCGTGGCGCGTCAGCTGGGTGTCATCGAGCACAAGGTGATTGGTCTGAACCTGAACGGCATCGGTGGCTCGGCCCTGACCGACAGCAGCATCGATGTGCCGGAGGCGCCGAGCGAAGGCATTCCGGTGACCTACGTGCCGGCGCGTAATACCGTGTTCCTTTCGTTGGCCCTGGGTTGGGCTGAAGTGCTGGGCGCGCGGGATATCTTCATCGGCGTCAACGCGGTGGACTACTCCGGCTACCCGGATTGCCGTCCCGAGTTCGTCGAGGCTTTCGAGCGCATGGCCAACCTGGCCACCAAGGCCGGCGTAGAGGGGGAAGGGTTCCGCATCCAGGCGCCGTTGCAGTTCCTCTCCAAGGCGCAGATCGTGCAGGCGGGCATCGCCCAGGGCGTGGACTACAGCCTTACGGTTTCCTGCTATCAGGCAGACGATGACGGGCGCGCATGCGGCAAGTGCGACAGCTGTCGGCTGCGTGCTGACGGCTTCCGCGCGGCCGGGATTGAAGACCCCACGCGATATTTCTGAAAAAAGTTTTTGTGGGGTGTTGTTTTTACGTTAGAAATCAGTATTATACGCACCACGTCGGGTCGTTAGCTCAGTCGGTAGAGCAGTTGGCTTTTAACCAATTGGTCGTAGGTTCGAATCCTACACGACCCACCATAAAATCCTGCGAAAGCCCCGTGATCGAAAGGTCACGGGGCTTTTGCTATGCGCCGGAAAAAGTCCGCCGTGCGGCCGTCGATGGCGCGTCGCCCGTAGGGCGGTGGTGATAAAATCGTCGGCATAATCAGATCCGAGCCTGTAGAGGTTTCCTCACGATGTCCCAGATTTCCGAACGCCTGCTGGTTCAGGCTCACCTCGCTGCCAAGCAGCCGCGGGTGCTGAGCGCGCAGGAAGAGGCCGATTACCGTGCGGCCATCGCTGCCGAGCTGAAGGCGCAGAACGCCGTGTTGGTTGCGCATTACTACTGCGACCCGGTGATCCAGGCGCTGGCCGAGGAAACCGGTGGCTGCGTGTCCGACTCGCTGGAAATGGCCCGCTTCGGCAACCAGCATCCGGCGCAGACCGTGGTGGTGGCCGGGGTTCGCTTCATGGGTGAGACCGCCAAGATCCTCAATCCGGAAAAGCGTGTGCTGATGCCGACCCTGGAGGCGACCTGCTCGCTGGATCTGGGCTGCCCGGTGGACGAATTCTCGGCGTTCTGCGATCAGCATCCGGAGCGTACCGTGGTGGTCTATGCGAACACTTCGGCGGCGGTGAAGGCGCGCGCGGACTGGGTGGTGACCTCCAGTTGCGCGGTGGAAATCGTCGAGCACCTGATGGACAACGGCGAGCCGATCCTCTGGGCGCCGGACCAGCACCTGGGTCGCTATATCCAGCGCGAGACCGGTGCGGACATGCTGCTCTGGGACGGTGCCTGCATCGTCCATGAAGAGTTCAAGGCCAAGCAGCTGGAAGATCTCAAGGCGATCTATCCGGATGCCGCGATCCTGGTGCACCCGGAGTCGCCCGAGGCGGTGGTCGAGCTGGCCGATGCGGTGGGCTCCACCAGCCAGCTGATCAAGGCGGCGCAGACGATGCCGAACAAGCGCTTCATCGTCGCAACCGATCGCGGCATCTTCTACAAGATGCAGCAGCTGTGCCCGGACAAGGAGTTCATCGAGGCCCCCACCGCCGGCAACGGCGCCGCTTGCCGCAGCTGCGCGCACTGCCCGTGGATGGCCATGAACACCCTGGAGCGCACTCTGGCGTGCCTGAAGGAAGGGAGTGGGGATATCTTCGTCGACCCGGCCCTGATTCCCAAGGCCATCAAGCCGCTCAAGCGCATGCTCGACTTCACCCAGGCCGCCAGGCTGAAAGTGGCGGGCAACGCCTGATCAGGTACGGCAAAGAAAAAGCCCGGCGAGTGCCGGGCTTTTTTGTGTCTGAGTGTCAGGGTTAGCGGCCCATCATCTGCTTCAGCAACTGCTCCTGTTCGCGGAACTCCTGCTGACGTGCATCCAGGCGCGCAGCCAGGGTGAAGTTGCCGCCTGCGCGACGCTTGGCAAAGTCCAGTTGCTCGATGGCGTGCTTGTAGTCGCCGGTCAGCGCGTAGAACTCCGCGCGCGCCTGGTACACGCCGATGGCGTTGCCGCTAAGGGTGCAGGCGTCGGCCAGTCGGCTCCAGACGTCGGGGTCCAGCGGCCGCTTCTGCGACAGTTTGAACAGCGTCTTCTCGGCGTCGGCGGCGCGGTTGGTCTTCATCATCAGGTCGGCCTGGGCCTGGATCAGCGGGTAGCTGTCCGGGTACTGGCCGAGCAACCGCTGTACCCGCGCCTGGGCGTCGGGCAGCTTGTTGGCGGTGATGTCCACATCGACCATCGCCAGGTTGTAGCTGATGTCGTTGGGCGCCTTTGCCAGCAGTTGCTGGAGGCCGCTGCGTGCGTCGTTAAGCTGGCCGATCCGGGTCTGCGAGAGGGCCAGGCCATAGCGTGCGGCGTCGTTCTTCGGGTCTTCGTCGAGCTGTGCACGGAACTGCTTGCTGGCCATGCCCGGGGTGTCTTCGAACATCTGCTGGACGCGGGCGCGCATCAGTTCGTAGCGCAGGGTGTCTTCCTTGCCGCCCTTGGGGTACTGCTCGGCACGGTTGCGGGTATCGGCGATACGCGAGTCGGTGACCGGGTGGGTCAGCAGGAATTCTGGCGGCTTGCCCTCGTAGCGATACTGGCGGGCGAGACGTTCGAACATGTTGGGCATGGAGCGCGGGTCATAGCCGGCACGCACCATGGTGGTGACGCCAACCCGGTCGGCTTCCTGTTCGTTCTGCCGGGAGAAGCGCAGCTGGTTCTGGATCGCCGCCGCCTGGGTCGAGGCGATCGCGGCGATGCCGGCATCGCCGGCGCCGGCCGCGGCGGCGACGATGCCAGCCAGCATGGCCGCCATCACGGGCACCTGCATGCGTTGCTGGGCTTCAATGCCGCGGGCGAAGTGGCGTTGGCTCAGGTGACCCAGTTCGTGGGCCAGTACGGCGATGTATTCGCCTTCGCTCTGGGCATAGAGGAACAAGCCACCGTTGACGCCCACGACCCCGCCGGGAGCGGCGAAGGCGTTGATCTGCTTGTCGCGGATCAGGATGAACGCCAGGCGGTGATCCTGCAGTTCGCTGGATTCGGCCAGGCGGTAGACGGTGGACTCGACGTAGTCCTTGAGTTGCGGGTCGTTGAGCGTATCGACCTGGCTGCGCAGCATGCTCAGCCAGGCGCGGCCGAGCTGGAACTCCTGCTCCGGGGATACGATGGACGAGCTGGCGTCGCCCAGGGATGGCAGATCGTCCGACATCGCGGGCGCTGCGAGGGCGCAGGCGATGGTGAACAGGGCAGGGCGCAGTACTTTCATGTACAAGAGGCTCGTTCCGAGAAAGGCTCTACTTTAGCCGTACGCTATTGCCAATGCCTAGGTTGTGCGGTGCGACTGCTGCGCAAATCGAAGTCGGCTGTTTTCGCGCGACCTGCGCGCCAGGCCGCGGCGCTGACGGCTTCGTACGGGACGCCGGATGTCGTGGGCCCTGGTTACTTTTCCAAGGCTTTCGGTATTCTTGAACGCCATTGCCGGAGTTTGTTTCGATGTCCGATTCCACACCGCCCATTCCCGCTTGTGACGCGGAGCTGGATGCCAGCGGTCTCAATTGTCCGCTGCCCCTGCTCAAGGCCAAGCTCGAGCTGAACCGCCTGCCTAGCGGAGCGGTGCTCAAGGTGACCGCCACCGATGCCGGGTCCCAGCGCGATTTCCGCGCATTCGCCGACCTCGCCGGGCACTCGCTGCTGCATGAGGAGGTCGAAGCAGGCGTCTATCGCTACTGGCTGCGCAAGAAGTAGCCCTCGATTCCGGATAACCGGGACGTTACCCCTTTCGTTTCGCAGGTCTGTTCATGCTCAAGGTTTTGCAGGACTGGATGCAGCGCTATTTCTCCGACGAGGAGGCGATAGTGCTGGCGGTCATTCTGGTACTGGGTTTCAGCGTCATCCTGGCCTTTGGCGGCATGCTCGCGCCGGTGCTGGCGGCGATGGTGATCGCCTTCCTGATCCAGGGCCTGGTGGGCGTGCTGGAGCGCGTGCGCCTGCCGCACCTGTTCGCCGTCTGGCTGGTCTATTCGCTGTTCCTCGGGCTGCTCGCCGTGTTCCTGCTGGTGCTGGTGCCGCTAGTCTGGAAGCAGCTGTTCACCCTGCTCAACGAACTGCCGCGAATGCTCGGCGAGTGGCAGGCCACGCTGCTGATGCTGCCCGAACGCTACCCGGACATGATCACCGAGGAGCAGGTACTGCGCACTGTCGAGGCGGCGCGCAGTGAGCTGGGCCAGCTCGGTCAGTGGGCGCTGACCTTCTCGCTGTCCGGGTTGCCGGTGGTGGTCAACATCATGATCTACCTGGTGCTGGTGCCGATCCTGGTGTTCTTCTTCCTCAAGGACCGCCGCCGCTTCTACCACTGGTTCCGTCGCTACCTGCCGCGTGAGCGGGGGCTGATGAAGCAGGTGTGGAATGAGATGAACCAGCAGATCGCCAACTACATCCGTGGCAAGGTCATCGAGATATTCATCACCGGTGTGGCGACCTACATTGCCTTCGCAGTGCTGGGGCTCAACTATGCGGCGCTGCTGGCCTTGCTGGTCGGTCTGTCGGTGGTGGTGCCCTACATCGGCGCTGTGGTGGTAACGGTGCCGGTGGCGCTGATCGCGCTGTTCCAGTGGGGCTGGAGCGACCAGTTCATCTACCTGATGGCCGCCCACGCGATCATCCAGGCGCTGGACGGCAACGTACTGGTGCCGCTGCTGTTCTCCGAGGCGGTGAACCTGCACCCGGTGGCGATCATCTGCGCGGTGCTGCTGTTCGGTGGCCTGTGGAGCTTCTGGGGCGTGTTCTTCGCCATTCCGCTGGCGACGCTGGTGAAGGCCGTGCTGGATGCCTGGCCGAGGCAGCCGGAGCCGGAGCGGCAGGTCAGTCCGATGATGTGACAAAGAAAAAGGCCGCTGAAACAGCGGCCTTTTTCATGCGGCTCGGTGACTCAGGCCTTGTTCAGCGCCTGGGCCGCGGCGAGCACGGCATCGACGTGGCCGGGCACTTTCACGCCGCGCCACTCCTGGCGCAGCACGCCCTTGGCGTCGATCAGGAAGGTACTGCGGTCCACACCCATGTATTCCTTGCCATAGAGCTTCTTCAGCTTGATCACGTCGAACAGCTGGCAGACAGCTTCGTCCTTGTCGCTGATCAGCTCGAAGGGGAAGCACTGCTTGGCCTTGAAGTTCTCGTGGGACTTGATGCCGTCGCGGGACACGCCGAAGACGATGGTATTGGCCTTGGCGAAGTCATCGATCTTGTCGCGGAAGCCCTGGCCCTCGGTAGTGCAGCCGGGGGTGCTGTCCTTGGGATAGAAATACAGCACGACCTGCTTGCCTTTGAGTTCCGACAGACGGAATTCGACTCCGCTGGTGGCAGGGGCCTGGAAGTCGGCGACGGCTTTGTTCAGTTCAACGGCCATGGGGCTCTCTCCTTAGGGATGCTGCGGGCGCCAGGGCTCGATCAGCGCGTCCAGGTTCAGCGCGTCGGCGAAATCCAGGAACTGGTCGCGCAGCCAGCTGATCTGGGTGCCGGCCGGCAGGGTCACGGTGATGGTGGCGTTGAGCATGCTGGTGTTGGTGTGCGGCGCCTGGTAGGTGTCGCAGGTGAGGTTCTCCAGTTCGATGTTGTGGTCGATGAAGAACTGGCACAGCTCATTGAGGATGTCCGGACGGTACACGGCGCTGACATAGGCCACATAGGGCAGGGCCTGGGCGCGGGTGACGTGGACGTTGCTGCGGGTGACGCTGAGGGTGAAGCCGTGGCGCTTGGCCAGTGGCGGCAGGCCGCCTTCCAGGCGGGCCAGGGCGTCCCAGCTGCCGGCGACCTGCAGGACCAGCGCGCTGAACTCGCCGTGGCGGGTCAGGCGGCTGCTGATCACCGAGCAACGGTTATCGACGCAGGTGCGGCACAGCACGCTGGTCAGCTCCATCGGGTTCGGGCCCAGCGCACTGATCAGGAGAAATTGTT
The DNA here is from genome assembly GCF_047902425.1 of Pseudomonas macauensis. Classification (NCBI taxonomy): domain Bacteria; kingdom Pseudomonadati; phylum Pseudomonadota; class Gammaproteobacteria; order Pseudomonadales; family Pseudomonadaceae; genus Pseudomonas; species Pseudomonas macauensis. The sequence goes on from NZ_CP138377.1 coordinate 1,647,454, forward strand.
CACGAGGGTGGGAGGTGGACATGCAGCTTTCCTGGGAATGGCGGCCAAGCGGGCCGCATCGACAAAGGGGGAAGGGTAGCGAAAAGCGCCGATGAGGGGAATGACCGAGCGCTCGCGGGTCGCTGCGTCACCTTGTGCGTGGCCGGTGGCGACAGTACCATTACGGCTTTCTTTTTCCGGCAGGAGCGGTTGCATGATTGCGGGCAGTATGGTGGCGCTGGTCACCCCCTTCGATGCTCAGGGTCGACTGGATTGGGACAGCCTCGCGAAGCTGGTGGACTTCCACCTGCAGGAAGGCACCAACGCCATCGTTGCGGTCGGCACCACGGGTGAGTCGGCCACGCTGGACGTGAGCGAGCACCTGGAAGTGATCCGTCGCGTGGTCGACCAGGTCAATGGCCGCATTCCGGTGATCGCCGGTACCGGCGCCAACTCCACCCGCGAAGCGGTCGAGCTGACCGAGGCCGCCAAGAGCGGCGGCGCCGACGCCTGCCTGCTGGTGACCCCGTACTACAACAAGCCGACTCAGGAAGGCCTGTACCAGCACTTCCGCCACATCGCCGAAGCCGTGGCCATCCCGCAGATCCTCTACAACGTGCCGGGCCGCACCGCCTGCGACATGCTGCCGGAGACCGTCGAGCGCCTGTCCAAGGTGCCAAACATCGTCGGCATCAAGGAAGCCACCGGTGATCTGCAGCGCGGCAAGGAAGTACTCGACCGCGTCGGCAAGGACTTCCTGGTCTATTCCGGCGACGACGCCACCGCCGTCGAACTGATGCTGATGGGCGGCAAGGGCAACATCTCGGTGACCGCCAACGTCGCCCCGCGCGCCATGAGCAATCTGTGCGCCGCCGCCATGCGTGGCGATGCCGGCGAAGCCCGCGCCATCAACGACCGCCTGATGCCGCTGCACAAGGCCCTGTTCATCGAATCCAACCCGATTCCGGTGAAGTTCGCCCTGCACGAAATGGGTCTGATCCCCGAAGGTATTCGCCTGCCCCTGACCTGGCTGAGCCCGCGTTGCCACGAACCGCTGCGTCAGGCCATGCGCCAGACCGGCGTACTGGCTTAAGGAGCCCCCTCGCATGAAGCGACTGGCAGGACTGACTGCGCTCGCCCTGGTCATCGGCAACACTTCCGGCTGCGGCTGGCTGTGGGGCCCGGATGGCTATTTCCGTGACCGTGGCGACGACTACCTCAACGCCCGCGAAACGGCGCCGATGAAGGTGCCCGAAGGCCTGCAGAGCAAGCCGCTCGACCCGCTGCTGCCGGTGCCGATGAACGTCGCCACCAGCACCGAGAAGGAAGGCGAGTTCGAAGTGCCGCGTCCGCAGCCGCTGGCTGGCGGTGCCGGTGAGGTCAGCGACTTCAGCCTGCAGAAAAGCGGCGACTCGCGTTGGCTGATCGCCCAGCGTCCGCCGGCGGAAGTCTGGCCGGTGGCCCACCAGTTCTTCCAGGACAACGGCTTCTCCATCGCCAACGAGCGCCCGCAGACCGGCGAGTTCAGTACCAACTGGCAGCCGCTCTCGCAGCTCTCCGCGCCCCTGGCGCGCCGCCTGAGCAGCCGTGTCTCCGGCGTCGAGCCCGACAGCGAAGCGCGTGTGCGCGTGCGCATCGAGCCGGGCGTGGAAACCAACACCAGTGAAGTCTATGTGCTGAGCGAAACCCGCCCGGCCGGCAGCACTGCCAGCGCCGACTGGCCGGCCAAGCCGATGGTGCCGAGCCTGGACGCCGCACTGCTCGACGAAATGCTGGCCAGCATGGCGACCAGCGCCGAGAAGGGCGGTTCGGTCTCCCTGCTCGCCGCGCACTCGGCCTACGACACGCCCGGCACCGCCGAGCTGAGCAAGGACGGCAGCGGTAACCCGGTACTCACCGTGGATTCCGACTTCGACCGTGCCTGGGTCAGCGTTGGCCGGGCGCTGGATCGCGCCGACATCCGTGTCGACGACCTCAACCGCAGCCTGGGCGTGTACTACGTCAACATCGCCGAAGGCGCGAAGAAGAAGGACGAAGACAAGCCTGGCTTCTTCAGCCGCATGTTCGGCGGTGGCGAGAAGACCAAGGAAGAGGAAGACGCCAAGGCGCAGCGCTACCAGCTTCGTCTGACCAGCGTGAACAACACGGTGCAGATCACCGTCGACAAAGACATCAACACCTCCGCGCCGGCCGATGTCGCGCAGGGCGTGCTGGAAAAACTCCAGGAGAGTATGCGCAGTGCACTTCGCGGTCCTGGGGAGCGGAAGCCGGGGCAATTCGGCCTTGGTGAGCAGTTCTGACACCCGGATACTGATCGATTGCGGCTTCCCGCTGCGTGAAACCATCCGCCGTCTGGCGCGCCTGGGCGTAGAGCCCGGGCAGCTGGACGCAGTTCTGGTCACGCACGAGCACTCCGATCACATCAACGGCGTCGAACTGCTGGCCCGGCACCATCGAATACCCGTGTACCTCAGCGCCGGCACCCTGCAGGGAATGCGCAAGCCGGTGGAACCGGCGGGGCTGCTCAAGGGCGGCGACCGCCTCCAGCTGAAAGACCTGGAAGTCACTGCGGTGAGCGTTTCCCACGATGCGCGGGAGCCCCTGCAGTACGTGTTTTCCGATGGCCGGAAGCGCTTTGGCCAGCTCACCGATCTGGGAGCCGCCACGGCGCAGGTGCTGGAGTGCTATCGTGGCCTCGATGCGTTGATCATCGAGGCAAATCACGATACCGACATGCTGGCCCGCGGTCCGTATCCCTACCCACTCAAAGCCCGCGTCGGCGGCCAGTGGGGACATTTGAACAACCGGCAGGCCGCCGAACTGGTGGCCCAGCTGGGCTGGGAAAGCCTGCAACACCTGGTGCTGGCGCATCTCAGTGAAAAGAACAACTCGCCGCAGCTGGCCCGGCAAAGCTTCGTCGACACCCTGGGGTGCGACCCGGACTGGCTGCAGGTGGCCGATCAGCATTCGGGACTCGACTGGCGCACCATCGCCTGAGCCCATCCATTCAAGCAAGCGGAGCCCATCATGGAAAAACGCGAAGAACTCTATCGCGGCAAAGCCAAGTCGGTTTACACCACCGATGACGCCGACCGCCTCGTCCTGCTGTTCCGCAACGACACCTCGGCGTTCGACGGCAAGCGCATCGAGCAACTGGATCGCAAAGGCATGGTGAACAACAAGTTCAACGCCTTCATCATGCAGAAGCTCGAAGCCGCCGGTATCCCGACCCAGTTCGACGCCCTGCTGTCGGACAACGAAGTGCTGGTCAAGAAGCTCGCCATGATCCCGGTCGAGTGCGTCGTGCGTAACTACGCCGCCGGCAGCCTGGTGCGCCGCTTGGGCGTGGAAGAGGGCCTGCAGCTCACTCCGCCGACCTTCGAACTGTTCCTGAAGAACGACGCCCTGGGCGATCCCTTCATCAACGAATCCCACGTCCAGGCCTTCGGCTGGGCGACCCTGGAGCAACTGGCCGAAATGAAGGCCTACTCCTTCAAGGTCAACGAAGTGCTGAGCAAGCTGTTCGACGACGCCGGTCTGCTGCTGGTGGACTTCAAGCTCGAGTTCGGCCTGTTCCACGGCAAGATCGTCCTGGGCGACGAGTTCAGCCCGGACGGCTGCCGCCTGTGGGACAAGGAAACCCGCAAGAAGATGGACAAGGACCGCTTCCGCCAGGGCCTGGGTGACGTGATCGAGGCCTACGAAGAAGTGGCTCACCGTCTGGGCGTGCCGCTGTAAAACGGCGAAATCACGCAAGCGCCTGATACCACGTAAAAAAATCCGAAACAGGGCTTCGCCTTCGGACTTCAAGCTGGTATCATGCGCGCCGCACGGAGAGATGCCGGAGTGGTCGAACGGGACGGATTCGAAATCCGTTGAACCAGCAATGGTTCCTAGGGTTCAAATCCCTATCTCTCCGCCATTACATAATGGCTAAAACCCCTGAAATGCTTAGCGTTTCAGGGGTTTTGTCTTTTCTGGCGTCGATATTTCCCTCCTGCCGCTTCAATCACCCGCAATACCCATCCATCTTCTCCCGATTTCTCTCCGTGGGTTCCGCCTGATATTGCTGCCGCCAGAATTGGCATGGCGTGCTGTTGAAGCGCTTGTCCTGCTCCGCTTGCTCGATCTCGCGGTTCTGCTGTTCTTGCACGGTCTGCTGGCGTTGCTGGTACTGCTGGAACATCTCTTCACTGCTGCGTGGAGCAGGGGGAGTGGCGGACGGTGTCGATGGCGGTGTGGTGGGATGGCTGGCCACGATGGGTGGAAACGCGCGATAGATCAGCCAGCCGGTGGCCGCCACGGCCATGCTGCCGAGCCAGATGCCGGCGGCGATGCTGAGGATGAGTTTCCAGGCGCTGAGGTGGGTGGGTGTCTGGGGCATGGGGGGATGGGGATGGCTGGGTGAATCCCACTGATACCCCATCGTTGCCGATCCGGAAAGAGGCGGGCCCGCGACGCCGTGCTAGCGTCGCGGGCGGGGCTTTATTTCTGTGCGGAGGACTCGAAGGCCTCCATGGCGCGCAGGGAGTAGACGTAGGCGGCACCGGCGTTCATGGCGATGGCGGTAGCCAGGGCCTGGGCGACTTCGGCTTCGGTAGCGCCGGCCCGGCGTGCGGCTTCGGCGTGGACGCCGATGCAGCCGTCGCAGCGGGTGGTGATGGCCACGGCCATGGAGATCAGTTCGCGGGTCTTGGCATCCAGGGCATCACCGTCGGCCGCTGCGGCGTCGAGGGCCTGGTAGGCGGCGATCATCTTCGGGTGTTTCTTGCCCAGGGCGCCGAAGGCTTTTTTCACGGCGGGGACGTATTCGGACCAGTTGAACAGCATGGTGCTTCTCCTTGAGGCCACGGAAGAAAAGGGTGTGGCCTTGAAGCTTAGTCTGCGTCAGCCGGTCGGCTCGGTATTGTCTGTTCCGCTCGTTTTTTTCATGCCGCCCGGAGCTATCAGTAGGCGTCGAGGATTTCGTAGCGCTGGCGGGCGTTGCCCTGGCCGATTTCCAGTTCGTCACCGGGCAGGCGATGGAGCAGGGCGCTGCCCAGTGGGGCGCGGCTGGTGATGACGAGGATTTCAGCGCCCTCGTGCTGCACTTTCAGGCCGGCGGCATCGGGGCCGAGGAAGACCCAGCGGTGCTGGCCACTTTCGTTGACCAGTTCCACCAGGGCGCTGGTCTGGATACCTGACTGCTCGTCGAAGTCGCGCAGTTGCAGATTCTCGAACAGCGACAGCGCCTGGCGGATCTCCTCGACACGGCGCGATTGGCCTGCGGCGAGGTAGGCCGCTTCGAGGCCGAGGGTGTCGTACTTGTTCTCGGCGACGTTTTCTTCGTGGGTGGCCGTTTCGTGAGCGGTCCTGGCGGCGCGCACGGCGATCTCCAGGTCCTGCGCGAGCCTGGCGAGAATGTGTTGGTAGACCTGCTGCTTGTTCATCACGGGGGAGTCGTCGGTCGGGCTGTGTATTCTGCTGGCTTTACTACCGTAAGGCGAAAGATGCCGTTGGGGTGGTTGCTGGGTTCGTGTTTTTTCAGCATTCAGTGGTATATTTGCTGAAAGTTCACGATTAGGAGATCGCCATGAGCGCCCTGTTACGCGAAAGCCCCGCAGCCGATGCCGTACTGGCCAAGGCGGTACTCACGGCGCGCGAACACCTGGCGATGACCCAGCAGGAGCTGGCGGCGATCGTGGGAGTGGAACGTAGCGCCGTCAGCCGCTGGAAGCAAGGCGGACTGCGGGTGGACAGCAAGACCGGTGAATTGGCCCTGCTGCTGGTGCGGGTCTATCGCGCGCTGTTCGCCCTGTTCGGCGGCAACCTGGAGGACATGCGCCACTTCCTGCGTACCGAGAACCGTCACTTGAACGGTGTGCCGCTGCAGTTGATGGAGCAGGTGCAGGGACTGGTGGCGGTGGTCGAGTACCTGGACGCCATCCGGGGCAAGGTCTGAATGTCCTTCGAGACGGGCGCCCAGATCTGGGCACGGCATGCGCCGGAGTCGGTCGTCAGCCCCATTCGTGGACGCCTGGTGCGCCTGGTGGAAAGTCAGGGGCAGGTGGCCACGCTGCAACTGGTGGACACCCTGGCCGAGCAGGCACTGCTTGAGGAGTTGCTGGAAACCAGCAAGCCGCATGTGCCGCCCCCCGCCGAGCACCTGCACTATCTATTGAAGACACCGTTTCGCTATCCACCGCTGCGTTGGGGCTCGCGCTTCGGCCGGCGGCATGAGCCGAGCCTGTTCTATGCGGCGCTGAAGCTGGATACGGCGATGGCGGAATCGGCTTTCTACCGCTACGTGCTGTGGGAGGGGATGAGTTCGCCGCCGCCAAGCGGGCGGATTCTCTCCGAACATGCGTCCTTCGAGGCGCGCTTCCAGGTGCAGCGCGGCGTGCGTTTGCAATTGCCGCCGTTCCGCGAGTACGAGCCGGCGCTGCGCGATCCGTCGGATTACCGCGTTGCCCAGGGGCTGGGCAGCGCCATGCGCGAGGCCGGGGTCGAGGCGTTCGAGTACCGCTCGGCGCGCTGCCCGCACGCTGGGGTGAATGTGGCGTTGTTCGCGCCGTCGGCCTTCACCGAGAAGCGCCCGCGCAACCTGATGCCCTGGCTGTGCGAGACCACGGCGGAGTACGTCGCCTTCAAGCACGCCCAGGTGCCGGATACTCCGCGCCTGTTCCCGCGGGCTCAGTTCCTGGTGGATGGGCACCTGCCGTATCCGGCCTGACCGTTTGTCGTGCCACGGCATGCCGTTGCCGGCATCGGTGTAAGGTGCGGGATGGTCACGCAGGGAGTGCCAAACCTTGGATATACGGATAGCTGTCCACCCCAGCGACAGTCGCCGCTGGCGGGTCTACCTGAATCAGTTCTTCTTCGATTGCGATAGCCGCAGCGCGGCTGAACGCGCCTTTGCGCGGGCCTGCGCCGCTGAGCAGCAAACGGCTCTGCTGCCCAGTCCGCCCAAGGTCATCCGCTCCGAGCGGCGGCGCTCCCGGCGACTGGAGTGGGCATGAGACGGCTGATCCTCCCTCCATCGAATTCATACCGGATGATCCGGATGTCGGCGCGGGCCTCGCCTGGCTGATTCGATCGTCTTTCGCTTTCCACTCCGTACTTCTCTTTCCGCTGCCCTGAAACGGGGCGGTCGGCTGCTCCTTGGCGCGCACTTGTGCACAGTGCTGATGCGCGCTGTCAAGCCCCTGCAATATTGCATTTAGCCACTTGCTTGTTTCTCTTGCGTTTTTTAACTTATTGAAAAATAAAGAAAATCTTCGTTGGTGAAAAAATCACCAATCTGTCATGCGCCCCCGTCTGACTGGGGGTGGGGCGCTTTTTCATCACGTTTTCCACTAAGTTATCCACAGCTTCTGTGGATTGTCCCGAGCGCTTGCTCAGGAGCCCTGTTCCAGGGCCTTTACAGGTGACAAGGCGCCTCCGGGTGGCCGCTGTTAGTATTGCGCGATTGTTTGTCACACCCCCGGAGTGCCGCATGCCCCTCGACCTGTCCGCCCTGTTGCTCGGTGCGCTCGCCGGCCTGTTGCCCATGGCGGCGCTGGCCTGGCGCCTGCAGTCGCAGCGTGTCGCCACGGAGCAGGAGGCGACACTGCTGCGTGAGCGCCTGGCCAACGCGCAGCTCGCCCAGGACGGCTTGTCGGCCCAGGCTGAGGCGGATCGCGAAGCTTTCCAGCGCCTGAGCAGCCGGCATGGTGAGTTGTCCGCCGAGTCCGCCGCGCTGCGCCGCGAGGTCGAGTTGGGCAAGCAGGAGCGCGAGCGCCTGGGCGCGGCGGAGCAGGACTGGCAGGCCGAGCGTGCGGACAAGGAAGCAGAGCTGCGGCGCCTGTCCGCCGAGCACGCGGCCTTGTCCGCCGAACTGCGCGAGCAGCAGGACAACCACCAGCAGCGCCTGGGTGATCTGCAATCGGCACGGGATGAGTTGCGTGCCCAGTTCGCCGAACTGGCCGGGAAGATCTTCGACGAGCGCGAGCAGCGCTTCGCCGAGTCCAGCCAGCAGCGTCTGGGGCAATTGCTTGATCCGCTGAAGGAGCGCATCCAGTCCTTCGAGAAGCGTGTGGAGGAGAGCTACCAGGCCGAGGCCCGCGAGCGTTTTTCCCTGACCAAGGAGCTGGAGCGCCTGCAGCAGCTGAACCTGCGCCTGGGCGAGGAAGCCACCAACCTGACCCGCGCGCTGAAAGGCCAGAAGACCCAGGGCAACTGGGGCGAACTGGTGTTGGAGCGGGTGCTGGAGCACGCCGGGCTGGAGAAGGGCCGCGAGTACGAGACTCAGGTCAGCCTGCGGGCGCCGGATGGCGAGCGCTTCCAGCCCGACGTGTTGATCCGCTTGCCCGGCGACAAGCAGGTGGTGGTGGATGCCAAGGTCAGTCTGACCGCCTACCAGCAGTTCATCGCCGCCGAGGACGAGGTGATCCGTCAGCAGGCGCTGAAGGCCCACGTGCTGTCCCTACGTAACCATGTGAAGGGGCTTTCCGGCAAGGACTACCAGCGCCTGGAAGGTCTGCACAGCCTCGACTTCGTGCTGCTGTTCATGCCGGTGGAAGCCGCCTTCTCGGCGGCGTTGCAGGCCGAGCCGAACCTGTTCCAGGAAGCCTTCGAGCGCAACATCGTGATCGTCAGCCCGACCACCTTGCTGGCGACGCTACGGGTGATCGACAGCCTGTGGCGCCAGGAGCGGCAGAACCAGAACGCTCGCGAGATCGCCGAGCGCGCCGGGGCGTTGTACGACAAGTTCGTGCTCTTCGTGCAGGACCTGGACGAGATGGGCACTCGCCTGCAGCAGTTGGACAAGACGTACGCGGCGGCGCGCAACAAGCTCTGCGAAGGTCGCGGCAACCTGATCAGCCGCGCCGAGCAGGTGAAGCTGCTGGGTGCGCGGGCCAGCAAGAACCTGCCGACCGACTGGCTGGAGCGCGCGTTGAGTGATGATTCGCCGGTGGTGGAAGAGGGCAAGTAGCGGGAGCCTGCGTGTCGCCCGAATACCTGATTCCCCTGTAGGAGCAACTGTCTTCTTCTGATCGTTCGTGCCTTGGATTTGCCCTCTCCCTAACCCTCTCCCTGAAGGGAGAGGGGACTGGAGCGGTGCCGGCTGAAACAGTGGCTTCAGCCGGCACGGATAGCTCCCTCTCCCTTCAGGGAGAGGGTGGGGATAGGGGCCCCCACGCGCAGTGGTTTCCAAGCAGGCATGCCCGCGATCGCGCGCATGGCGCGCTCCTGCAGGAGTAATCCGTCAGAACAATGAGTAGGGCTTGCCCGCCGTTCCATCGGCAAAGCGCCGCAGCCGAAAGGCATGCAGGTCCATTCCCGCCTCGCCCTTGTGAATCCACTGGCTCATCAGTTGCCCGACGATGGGCCCCATGGCGAAGCCGTGGCCGCAGAAGCCGGTGGCGATCAGCAGGCCGGGAATTTCCGGCGGAGCGTCGAGCACCGGGATGCCGTCGGGCAGCACGTCGATCAGGCCTGCCCAGCTTTCCACCACCTTCACATCGCGTAGCGCGGGGAATGCCTTGGCGAGGTTGATCTGCGCCTGGAGCACGCGTGAGGTGTTCGCCTTTGCCTGCGGATCACGTTCGCCGAGGACCGGCCCGTTCACACCGCGCTCGGAGCCGGGCAGGCGCTGGCGCAGGTCATGCAGCAGTGCGCCATTGAGCTTGAACGAGAAGCTCGCACGGTTGGCCGGCAGGTGCGGCAGGTAGTGCCTGGCGCCGCGCAGGTAGTCGAGGCTGAGGTCGATATCGGCCTGGGTTTCGTCGGCGAGGTTGAGGCTGCCGTCGGCGCGCTGGCGGAAGCCGATGCCGTGGCCGATGAAGCTCTGCGCGCCGACGTCCGGGCCGGGGCTGGTGCGCGAGACGGTGCAGCGCACGGCCTGTTGCGGCAGCTCCAGGCCGAGGCTTTCCACCAGTCGCCAGCTGCTGGCGCCGGCGGAGATCAGCAAATGTTTGGTCTTCACGTAGCCACGCTCGGTCTGCACGCCGCAGACGGCGCCAGCGGCACGATCGATGCCGGTGACGCCGCAGCCCTCGACGAACAGCGCGCCACGCTCGATGGCGCGCAGCGCATAGCCGGGAGCGACCCGGCGCGGTTCGGCCTGGCCGTCGTTGGCGGTGTACAGGGCGCCGAGCGCCGGATCGGCCAGCGAAGGCATCAATTTCGCGACTTCGCCATGGCTGAGCAGGCGGGTGTCGAGGCCGAAGTTGTTCGCCACCTTGAGCCAGTCCTCATATTTTTGCCGTTGCTCCGGGGTTTCGGCGAGGTACAGGCAGCCGCCCTGGCGCCATTCCAGCGGCAGTTGCAGGTCTTCTTCCAGACGTTCCCACAGCGGAATACAGGCCATCATCAGCGGCACTTCCGCCGGGTCGCGCGCCTGCTGGCGGACGAAGCCCCAGGCACGGGTGGATTGCTGGCTGGCGATGCCGGCCTTGTCCAGCACCAGCACGCTCATGCCCTGGCCGGCGAGGTACCAGGCGCTGGCGCAGCCCATGATGCCGCTGCCGGCGATGACCACGTCGACCTGCTCCGGCAGGCGTTCCACGCGGGAGGAAAGGGCGGGGTGAAGCGGGTAGGTTCCCATCGGCATACGGCGGCATCCCTGTAGGTGGCGGATGCCGCAGTATGCGATTGGCGTGCGCCGCGCGACCACTGCGCGGGCACGCCGGCAGGTGCTACGAAGCGCGCGCGGCCCGGCTGGCGGCCGGCGAGCGGGCCAGGTAGTCCAGCGCCTCCTGGGTATTGGCCTCATGGTCCGGGTGGTACCAGGGTTTGAAGTAGCGCAGGAAACTGGTGGCCAGCGAGCTGATCTTCGGCAGCACACCGGATCGGGAGCCATCGCGCCAGATGGCAGCGAAGGAGCGCGGCTGGGCGATAGTCGGGTCTTGCCGCGACAGGGTGCGAGTGCCGAAGGCGAACAGGTAGATGATCAGCGGCCACACCACGAACATCCACAACTGGCGGCTGATGAAGCTACCGCCCAGGTGCACGTGCAGGTCGTGGGCGACGTTGCGGTGCTCCACTTCTTCGGCGCCGTGCCAGCGGAACAGGTCGAGCAGCACCGGGTCGGCCTTGGCACGGTCCAGCGCGTCAGCCTCGAGAATCCACTTGCCGAGGATGCAGGTGAAGTGCTCCACCGCCGCGACGATGGCGCAGCGCTGGCCGATCCACCAGCGCTTGAGCCAGGGCGTGCGGTTGAACAGATTGAAGCCCAGCGGCGTGTCGCTGAGCAGCTGTTCGAACAGGTAGTCCATGACCTTCAGGTAGCGGGTGGAGTCGATGCCGTGGTGGCTCAGGTAACGCTCCAGCGCGCCGGAGTGGGCGCGGGCGTGCATCGCTTCCTGGCGGATGAAGCCCTGCACGTCCTCGCGCAGGCGGCCTTCCTTCACGAAGGGCAGGGCCTTGTTGTACAGCCGGCAGAACCACAGCTCGCCGGCCGGCAACATCATGTGGATGACGTTGATCGCGTGGGACGCCTCGGGTTCGCCGGGAATCCAGTGCAGGGGCGAGTCGCTGTAGTCGAACTGCACCTTGCGTTGCACGAGCTTGTGATGATGATCGTTCATGGCAGTTCTCAGGCAGTGAGATTGAGGCGGGCGAACAGGCGCGACAGCCAGGGCATGAAGCGCCATTGCAGGGCGCCCAGGTGCACTTCGCTGCCGACCTTCACCACCGGCTGGTTGCGCTCCACGGCACGGGTGATGCGCTCGCCGACGGTGTCCGGGCTGAGCCGGCGTCGACGGTAGAAGCGCTGCACTTTCGCGCGGTGTTTGGCTTGTTGTTCGTCATCCAGGCCGGCGAAGCGTGTGGCCTGGACGATGCCGGTATCGACAAAGCCCGGGCACGCCGCGCTGACGCCGATGCCGTGACCGGCCAGCTCGGCGCGCAAGCACTCGCTGAGCATCAATACCGCCGCCTTGCTGGTGGCGTAGGCCGGGTAGTTGCGCGACGGCGCAAAGGCCACGCCGGAGGCGACGTTGACCAGGTGCCCCGGTTTGCCGGCCTCGACCATCTGCTGGGCGAACAGCCGGCAGCCGTCGATCACGCTCCACAGGTTGATGCGCAGCAGGCGATCCCATTCCTGCGGCGTGGTCTTGAGCATCGGCCCGGCCATGCCGATGCCGGCGTTGCTGACCACCACGTCGGGCACGCCGAGGCTGTTCTTCACCCAGAGGGCGAAGCGTTCCATGGCGGCGCTGTCACCCACGTCAACGCAGTAGCTGTAGGCGCTGGCGCCGAGGGCGCGGGCCAGCTCCGCGCTGCGCTCGGCGGCGGCCGGGTCGATGTCCGCGGCCAGCACGCTGGCGCCGCGCTCGGCGAAGCTCAGCAGGGTCGAACGGCCGATACCGCCGCCCGCGCCGGTTACCACCACCAGCTTGCCGGCGAAGGGGCCAGCGCCGGGTTTCAGTGCGGCGCGTTGCAGCTCTGGTGTGGCTTCGCCGCCCTCGATGTGGCTGACGAACTCGTCGATCCAGTTGCCCAGCTGGGCCGGTTCGGCCAGCAGTTGCCAGTGTCCGGCGGTGACGTCGCGGCGCCACAGGCGCGGTGCCCACAGCGAGAGCTGCTGGAACAGTTGCTGGCCGACGTAGCGGTCGCGGGTCGGCACGATGAGTTGCACCGGCACCTCGGTATGCCGTTTGCGCGGCTTGAAGATCGAGGTGATGAAGTTGGCCCGGTAAAGCTTCACCCCGTGTTCGCCGTCGCTGGCCTGGTGCGGGTTGCGTACCGGGTTGCGAATGCCTTCGACCTTGCGCAGGTATTGCGGCCACGCTTTCGCCGCGCCGAAGCGCCAGGACAGCGGCGGCAGCAGCGGCAGGTGGAAGTAGTAGATGTACCAGGAGTGCAGCAGCTGACTGAGCATCTGCAGCAGCGCACGTGGCGTCTTGCGGCGCAGGCGGTCACGCATCCAGAAGCCGACGTGGTCCAGGCAGGGGCCGGAGACGCTGGTGTAGGAAGCGATGCGCGCGCGCAACTGCGGATCGGTGACGCTCTCCCAGGTCTGGATCGAACCCCAGTCGTGGGCCACCAGGTGCACCGCGCGTTGCGGGCTGACCGCGTCGAGCACTGCCTTGAGGTCCTGGCTGAGCAGCTCCAGGCGGTAGTCGCGGGTCTTGCGCGGCTTGTCCGATTCGCCAGCGCCGCGTACGTCGTAGGCGACCAGCTGGAAGCGCCCGGCCAGGCGCTGGATCAGCGGCAGCCAGACTTCGTGGTTGTCCGGGTAACCGTGGACGAACAGCACCATCGGCAGGTGCGCCTCGCCCCAACGCCAGACGGCCAGACGCACGTTGCCGGACTGCACCTCCAGGCGTTCGGGCGTTGGCAGCGGGTTCTCCAGCATCGCGTTCATGCCACCTCCCGCCGCGCCGGGGCGCTGGTCAGGCCACGGGCGACCCAGCGGCGCACGTGGGGCAGGTCGTCGTCGAGCCAGTAGGCATCGTCCTCGGTGACCACCAGCAGCTCCTCGAACTTGGCGCCGACGCCGCGCAGGCCCAGGTGCGGCTCTACGGCCCAGAGGCCCGGCGTTGGCGCGTGTTGCGAACGGTCGTTGCTCGACCACAGCGGCGACCAGCCTTCGCGGCGGCCGGTGACCAGGGCGTTCTTCATCAGGGTGGCAATGTTGCGCACGCCGAAGCGCGCCACTGAGGGACCGGTATTACGCGCGCCGAGTTTTTCCACGCGGTGCGCCAGCACTTCGAAGGGGTAGGCCTTGTGTCGGGGCAGGGTGCCCTGGCGATGGCAGAGACGGTCCACCGACTGGCTGACTTCCGCCAGCGGCAGGCGTTGGCGCACCTGCTCGACGATCAGGTTGCGGTGCGCCAGCAGGTCGTCCATCAGCCGTTCCACCAGCAGGTTGTGGCCCAATGCTCCGGAGTAGCCGACGTCGGCGGTGTAGGCGCCCAGGGTTGGCGCGCAGTCGAGGATGAAGGGCATGCCTTCCTCCAGGCGCTGCTTGCCGGGGTAGAAGGCCAGGTTGAAGCCGCCCAGGTGGCGCAGGCCGTCGAAACCCTTGAACGAAGTGCGGGTGCCGAACCAGGCGAAGGGCTGGTGGAACCAGTCGCGCACGCCGTGATCGAGCAGCCAGGTCTTCATCAGGGCGGCGGTCTCGCGCTCGCTGATGCCCGGGCGCAGTTCGCCGGCAATGGTTTCGCAGCAGCGGTAGGCCAGTTGCTGAATCTCGCGGAAGTGCCGCAGGTCTTCGGGAGTGGGCACCCAGGCGCCTTGGGACATGACTTTCTCCAGGCTGGTTGTTGTTATCGTTACATCAAGCAATGTCACGATCGATGCTGACCCATCGGCCGCCGTTGCGCCATGCCGTGCGCGGCGGGCCTGGAGTGTTACTGTCGCGGCAAGCCGCTGGCGGCGCGGCTTACGGGCGGGAGCCGGATTTCGGGCCGATGCAGTTCCCGCCTTTGGTTGGGCTTCGTGACTGAGCGGGCGGTCACGAATGGATTAATCCTTCGGATTGTTCGGAGGCTGATTCGCTGGCTATCATCCGGCCCATGAGCACACCCCTGAACCTGCTGCAGCGCCTGCTCCAGCGCCCGGACGATGCCCCGTCGGCGCTTGAGGACGAGCGCGAGTACACGGTGGACGAACTGGCCCGCGAGGCCGGCAGCACCGTGCGCAACCTGCGCGCCTACCAGGATCGCGGCCTGCTGCCGCCGCCCGAGCGCCGTGGCCGCGCCGGGGTGTACTTCGCCAGCCATCTGCGCCGCCTGCGACTGATCAACCGCCTGCTGGAACGCGGCTACAACATCGCCAACATCAAGGAACTGCTGGAAAGCTGGGAGCGCGGCCATGACCTGGACCACGTGCTCGGCCTCGACGAGGCCATCGTCGGCCCGTGGAACCTGGAGTCCCCCGGCACCATCGAGTTCGGCGACCTGCAGGCGCTGTTCGGTGACGAGTTGAACGACGCGGTAATCGACCAGGCGCTGGAGCAGGGCCTGCTGGCCTTCGATGGCGAGCGCATCAGCATCCCCAGCCCGCGCCTGTTCAATGCCGGCATCGAGCTGTACCGCGCCGGCATTCCGCTGGCCGCGCTGCTCGATCACCTGGCCGTGCTGCGCATCGATACCGAACACCTGGCCGCCGGCATCGTGCGCCTGGTGGTAACCCATCTGGTGGACAAGCCCGGTGCCGACCTGCTGCCCGGCGCGGCCGATCTGGAGCGCCTTGCCGAGGTGTTCCAGCGCCTGCGTCCGGTGGCCGAGCAGGTGGTGCTGGTGGAACTGGCGCGCGGATTGAAGCGCTCGGCCAATGAGATGCTGGGCGAGCGTGTCGGGGAAATCCTGCGCCGCCTGGAGACGCCGGAGTAACGAGCGCTCAGGTCCTGCCGGCGGCCTGGGCCAGCCTGCCACGTAGCCAACGCCGCGCCGGGTCGTCCTCGCTGGTCTCGGACCAGATCTGCACGAAGTCGAAGCGCGCCAGTTGCAGCGGCGGTTCGAAGCTGGCCAGACCGTGGGCTTCGAGATCGTCCGGCAGCATCCGTGCAGCGATGGTCAGGACCATATCAGTGCCCGCCAGCAGTCCCGGCGCAACACTGAAGTGCGGTACGGTGGTGGCGACCTGACGGCGGCGACCGAGCTTTTCCAGATGGCTGTCGATTTCTTCCGCCGGACTCTGTTGCAGCGCGACCCGCAGGTGTGGCGCGGCGAGGTAGTCGTCGAGGTCCATACGCTGGCGCCCGGCGAGGGTGTCGACGGCACACAGGCAGACGAAGCGCTCCTCGAACAATCGTTGCGTACGCAGCCCTTCGGGCAAGAGCGGGAAGACGCCGAGGGCGCCATCCAGCTCGCCTCTGGCGACCTGTTCGGCCATGCCCAGGCGCGAGGCCTGGCGCACGTCGAGGTGAATGCCCGGCGCTTCGCGGCGCAGGATCGGCAGCAGTGCCGGCAGCACCACCCAGGCGCCGTAGTCGGACATGCCCAGACGCAGCTCCAGTTCGGCACTGGCTGGGTCGAAGTCGTCGCCCAGCACCAGTCGGCGTACGCCGCCAAGAATCTCCCGCAGCGGCCCGGCCAGTTCGAAGGCACGGCGGGTCAGCTGCATCTGGTTGCCGGTGCGTACCAGCAGCGGATCGTCCAGCAGGTCGCGCAGTCGGTTCAGCGCATGGCTGACGGCTGGCTGGGTCATGGCCAGGCGCTCGGCGGCACGGGAGACGTGGCGCTCGTCCAGCAGGACGTCGAGGATCACCAGCAGGTTGAGGTCGATGCGGCGCAAATCATGAACTGAATGCATTTCCTGTGTACCAATCATTCATTTCCATGCGCCAGATGGATAGCAGAAGCTGAATGCCATCGACAAGCAATGGAGGATTATCGATGTCGAAACTGCTTCTGCTGCTGCCCGCCATCGGTGTAGGCGCCCTGGTGGCCTTGCAGGCGGGCAGCAACTCGTTGCTCGGCCGCCAGTTGGGTCATCCGCTGAGTGCCAGCCTGACCTCGCTGGGTGTGAGCCTCGCGGCGGTGATCATCGCGCTGCTGGCCTTCCGCGTGCCGTTGCCGGCGGCCACCGGTATTGCCACGACGCCCTGGTGGGGCTGGCTGGGCGGGATCTTTGGCGCGGCCTACCTGACGGTCGCGGTGATGCTGGCGCCGCAGCTGGGCGCGGCGACCTTCCTGGCCTGCGTGGTGGCGGGGCAGATGCTGATGTCGGCGCTATGCGATCAATTCGGCTGGGCGGGTTTTTCGGTGCGGAGATTGTCGCCCGAAGGCTATCTGGCCATTGGGCTGATCATTGCCGGGGTAGTGTTGTTGCAATGGCGCGGGAGGGTGGCATGAGCTGCCTTCTGCCGTGAGCGCTGGGCGGGTTCGCGAGCAAGCTCGCTCCTACAAAAGCCTGGGGGAGTGTAGGAGCGAGCTTGCTCGCGAACCGACGCCGCTGCCACAGCACGGCTGTACGATCTATCTCAGGCTCAGATGCCGACTCAGCAACGCACGCAATGCCGCCGGTTTCACCGGCTTGGGCAGGAAGTCCAACCCCGCCGCGTGAATCTGCGCCACCAGTTCGGGCCGCGCATCGGCGCTGATCACCACACCCGGCACCGGCTCGCCCAGGCGGGTGCGTAGCCAGGCCATGAGATCGGTGCCCAGTTCGCCGTCGTCCAGGTGATAGTCGATCAGCGCCAGTTGCGGCCGGGCGTCGCCGTCCAGCAGCGCCTGGCATTCCTCGCGGCTGCGCGCGGTGAGTACGCGGCAACCCCAGCGGCTGAGCAGGCTGTTCATGCCGGTGAGGATGCTGTCCTCGTTGTCCACGCACAGCACCTGGGCGCCGTTGAGCTGTTCCGGGGTTTCCAGCTTGTGTCCGTTGATCTGCGCCGGTGCCGGCTGGCGAGCCAGCGGCACGCTGACGCTGAACACGCTGCCCTTGCCCGGCCAGGAGCGCACTTCCAGGCGGTGACCGAGTACCTTGCACAGCCGGTCGGCGATTGCCAGGCCCAGGCCCAGGCCCTTCTCGGCGCGGGTCTGGTGGCTGTCCAGGCGTTTGAACTCCTCGAAGATGACGTGGAGCTTGTCCGGCGGAATACCCGGACCGTGGTCCCAGACTTCCAGGCGCAGGTGCCCGGCCTCGCGGCGCACGCCCAGCAGCACATGGCCCTTGGCGTAGCGGAAGGCGTTGGTGAGGAAGTTCTGCAGCACCCGGCGCAGCAGCTTGATGTCGCTTTCGATGCGCAGCTTGCTGCCGCGCACATGGAAGTCGATGCCATGCTCCTGGGCCAGCACGCGGAATTCCACGCCCAGGGTGTCGTACAGGTTGCTCAACGGGAAGGCCGTGACATCGGCGCTGACCCGTCCGCCTTCCAGGCGCGAGATGTCCAGCAGGTCGGTGATCAGGTCTTCCGCCGAGCGCAGGGACGAGTCCAGGTGGCGCACCAGTTCGGTGGCTTCCTCGGGCAGCTGTTCCTGGTGGGCGAGGGCGGCGGAGAACAGTCGCGCGGCGTTCAGCGGCTGCATCAGGTCGTGGCTGACCGCGGCGAGGAAACGCGACTTGGACTGGTTGGCCGCTTCGGCGTTGCCCTTGGCCTCGGTGAGCGCCTGATTCAGTTGCGAGAGTTCGAAGGTGCGCTCCTGCACGCGTTGCTCCAGGCCTTCGTTGGCATCTTTCAGGCCCTGCTCGGCATGCCGGTAGGCGGTGATGTCGGTGAAGCTCATGACGAAGCCGCCGCCGGGCATCGGGTTGCCGATCAGCTCGATCACCCGGCCATTGGGGAACAGCCGTTCGGAGGTGTGCGGGGTGCCCTGGCGCATCCAGTACAGGCGCTTGGCGACGTGCAGGTCCGGGTCGCCCGGCCCGCACAGGCCGCGCTCGGCGTTGTAGCGGATGATGTCGGCGATGGGGCGGCCGACGTAGATCAGGCCGTCCGGGTACTCGAACAGTTCCAGGTAGCGGTGGTTCCAGGCCACCAGGCGCAGCGACTGGTCGACCACGCTGATGCCCTGGGTGATGTTCTCGATGGCGCCCTGCAGCAGCGCGCGGTTGAACTGCAGCACCTCGGAGGCTTCGTCGGCGATCTTCACCACGTCCTCCACCTGCATCTCGCGGCCTTCGATGGCGGCCTTCACCACGGCACGCGCGGAGGAGGCGCCGAGCACGCCGGCGAGCAGGCGTTCGGTGTGGGCGATCCATTCGTCGTTGGCGTTCTGGCTGGGGCTGAAGCCCTTGCCCTGGCGATAGGCGAAACGGATGAAGCTCTGTCGCGCGCGCTCCTCGCCGACGAAACGGGCGGCGAGCATCAGCAGGTCTTCCAGCTGCACTGCAAGCATCGAGCGCGAGCTGAGCTTCTGGGAGATCTCCTGACCGATGAAACGGCTGGCCTGCCAGTGCTCGGAAACGCGGGTGCGGGAGAACACCGAGACCAGCCCGAACAGGGCGAAGTTGCCGATCAGCGAGAGCAGCACGCCGAGGGTCAGCGGCTCGATCATCAGACCGAACGGGCGGCCGGCGAGCCAGGAAAGCCCCGGGAAGGTTTCCAGCGACCAGCCCAGGCCCTTGGCAACCACCGGCAGCACCAGGGTGTAAGCCCACAGGAAGGAGCCGGCGGCCAAGCCGGCGAACACGCCGCGGCGGTTGGCTTGCTTCCAGTACAGCGCGCCGATCATGGCCGGGCCAAGCTGGGCGATGGCGGCGAAGGCGATCTGGCCGATGGTGGCCAGGCTCGCGGTGGAACCCAGCAGGCGGTAGCTGACGTAGGCCAGCAGGAGGATCAGCGCGATGCTCACCCGGCGCACGGTGAGCAGCCAGTGGCGGAACACCTCGAAGGGCTGCTCGGCCTCGCCTTTGCGGCGCAGCAGCCAGGGCAGCAGCATGTCGTTGGAGACCATGGTGGACAGCGCCACGCTGGCGACGATGACCATGCCGGTGGCCGCCGAGGCGCCGCCGATGAAGGCCAGCAGGGCCAGCGCCGGATGGGCTTCGGCCAGGGGCAGGCTGATCACGAAGGAGTCCGGCATCACGCCGGCGGGCAGGTGCATCTGCCCGGCCAGGGCGATGGGCACCACGAACAGCGCAGCCAGCACCAGGTAGATCGGGAATACCCAGCGCGCCAGGTTGAGGTCGCGCGGCTCGATGTTTTCCACCACCAGCACGTGGAACTGACGCGGTAGGCACATGATGGCGGTCATCGCCACGCCGGTCTGCAGCAGCATCGCCGGCCAGTGCACGGTTTCCTTCCAGTATTCGTTGAGCTGCGGGGCGACGCGGGCCTTGTCCACCAGGTCGCCGAAGCCGTCGTAGAGGCCGTAGGTGACGAAGATGCCCACGGCGAGGAAGGCGGTGAGCTTGACCAGGGATTCGAAGGCGATCGCCAGCACCATGCCGCGGTGGTGCTCGGTGACGTCCAGATTGCGGGTGCCGAAGACGATGGTGAACAGGGCGAGGATCAGCGACACGATCAGCGCCGTGTCCTGGGCGCGGATGCCGCCCGAATCGGGCCCGGCGCCGATCAGCAGGTTCACCCCGAGGACGATGCCCTTGAGCTGCAGGGCGATGTAGGGCAGCACGCAGACCACGCAGATCAATGCCACCACCACCGCCAGCGCCTGGGACTTGCCGTAGCGCGCGGCGATGAAGTCGGCGATGGAGGTGATGTTCTCCTGCTTGCTGATCATGATCATCTTCTGCAGCACCCAGGGCGCGAAGAGCATCAGCAGCACGGGGCCGACGTAGATCGGCAGGAACGACCAGAGCTGGTCGGCAGCCTGGCCGACGGCGCCGAAGAAGGTCCAGCTGGTGCAGTACACCGCCAGGGACAGGCTGTAGACCCAGGCGCGAAGACGCGGCGAAAGAGGGGCGCGACGGCGGTCGCCATAGAACGCAATGGCGAACAGGACCGCCATGTAGAGCAGGGCGACCGTTGCGATCAACCCACTGGACAACGACATGCTGACTCCGGAAATGAACGGGCTCCCCCGCAGGAGCGCTTGCAGCAGTTTCGCACCAAAGTCCCGATGTGTCAGACGACTGCTACCAATGTCTCAGTGGCGCTGTGTCGCGCTTCTCACTTGAGCCGCGCCGGTCGGGCTGATAGTTTGCCGGCCTTTGCGTGTCGCCCGTCTGTCGAGCCCCTGCGCGGGGACGGCACTTCGGGCTGCCGCTACGCTCTGAAATGAGCAAGATTTCACGTCGAGGTCGACGTACCCAGGAAGGAGGGCGCCATGTTCAGACCGCTACCGATCACCTTGCAGCGCGGGGCCTTGCGCCTGGAGCCGATGGTGGAGGCCGACGTGCCCGAACTGGTGACCCTGGCGGAAGCGAACCGCGAGGTGCTGCAGTTCATGAGCGCGCCGGGGCGTCCGGACTGGTACCGCCAGGGCCTTGCCGACCAGCGCGAGGGCCGTGCGCTGCCGCTGGTGGTGCGCCTGGGCAACGAGATCGTCGGCACCACGCGCTTCATGGACTTCCTCCCGGCGCTGCCGGCCTGTGAGATCGGCGCCACTTGGCTGGACCAGGCGCAGCACGGCAGCGGCCTGAACGCCACCATGAAGTACCTGATGCTGCGCCATGCCTTCGACAGCTGGAAGATGGTCCGCGTGCAGCTCAAGACCGCCGCCAGCAACCTGCGCTCGCAGCGCGCCATCGAGAAGCTCGGCGCGGTGCGCGAGGGCGTGCTGCGCAACCACCGCCGCCTGGCCGGCGGCCGCCTCGACGACACCATTCTCTACAGCATCACCGACCATGAGTGGCCGCAGGTGAAAGCCGCGCTGGAAGCCGGTTTCAACGGCTGAGTGCGCGGTGTAAGGTGATCGACCCGCTCGTTTTCAGGCGCAGCGGTGCGACATCGGGGCAGGATCATGACGGAACATCACGCGAGCGGCGAAAGAACCCGCTTCTGGCGCGCCCAGGAGCTGGGCGGCGTCGAGCTGCTGCACGCGCGCTACATCGAGCAGGTGTTCGCGCCCCACGTCCACGAGGGCTTCGCCTTCGTGATGATCGAGCAGGGCGCGCAGCGCTTCCACCATCGCGGCAGCGAGCATTTCGCCCCCACCGGCAGCGTGGTGCTGATCAACCCCGACGAGGTGCACACCGGCTCCAAGGCCGATGAGGCGGGCTGGCTGTACCGCGGGTTCTACCCGGAGCTGGAGCAGGTTTCCGGGATTCTCGACGAGCTCGAACTGGGTCGTTCCGGCACGCCGTCCTTTGCCGCCAGCGTGTTGCAGGACCCGGAGCTGGTCCAGGTGTTGCTCGGTGCCCATCGCCTGCTGGAGTCCGAGGCCACTGTGCTGCAGCGCCAGACCTGCTGGCGCGAAGCCTTGTTGCTGCTGTTCCAGCGCCACGCGCGGATTCCCGAGGTGCCGGCCGCCGGCAACGAACCCCTGGCGGTGGCGCGCGCTCGCGAGCTGCTGGGCGCGCGGCTGATCGATCCGCCATCGCTGGAAGAGCTGGCGGCGGCGGTCGGTCTGTCGCCGTTCCATTTCGCCCGGGTGTTCCGCAAGGCCACCGGCCTGCCGCCCCACGCCTGGCTCAAGCAGCGTCGCCTGGAGCAGGCTCGCGCCCTGCTCAAGCAGGGCTGCGCGCCGGTGAACGTGGCGATGCAACTGGGCTTCGCCGACCAGAGCCATCTCAGCCGCCAGTTCAAGCAGGCCTACGGCGTAGGCCCCGGCGAATACCGGCAGGCTTGCGCCCGATCGTTCAAGACGGCGTGAGCCTTGGCGTCCGCGCGGAGTGCAAAGACGAATCTGATCCATCCGGAAAAATCTATCATTTGATATAGATTTTCATTTACGAAATTTACGATTTGACGTACTTTGCGCCTCCTTCACGTAGTACCCGGGGGAGGGTGAAGCATGTCGTCCGTTCGTTCATGGTCGCGCCTGGCGATCGCCGTAACCTTGGCCACGCCGCTGCTGCCGGCCCAGGCCGAGGATGAGCCCCAGTCGCTGGAGGCCGTCACCGTGGTCGGCGACTGGCTCGGCGATGCGGATCAGCAGGTGGTGCAGAACCACCCCGGCGCGCGCACCGTGGTGCGTCGCGAGAAAATGATCGAAGAGGGCGCGCAGAACGTGCGCGACGTGCTACGCGGCATTCCCGGCGTGCAGGTGCAGGACAACAACGGCACCGGCGGCAGCGATGTCTCCCTCAACGTCGGCGTGCGTGGCCTGACCTCGCGCCTCTCGCCGCGCTCCACCGTGCTCATCGACGGCGTGCCGGCCGCCGTGGCGCCCTACGGCCAGCCGCAGCTGTCGATGTTCCCGCTGTCGGTGGGCAACCTCGACAGTGTCGATGTGGTGCGTGGCGCCGGTTCCGTGCGCTATGGCCCGCAGAACGTCGGCGGGGTGATCAACTTCGTCACCCGGGCGATTCCCAAGGAATTCTCCGGCGACGTCGGCACCACCAGCGAAACCGCGTCCCACGGTGGCTGGAAGAACCTCTACAACGCCTTCCTGGGTGGCACCGCCGACAACGGTATCGGCGCCGCGCTGCTGTATTCCGGTGTGAAGGGCGCGGGCTACCGCGACAGCAACGACTCCACCGACATCGACGACGTGATGCTCAAGACCCACTGGGCGCCGACCGAGGTCGACGAGTTCTCCGCCAACTTCCACTACTACGACGGCACCGCCGACATGCCCGGCGGCCTGACCCAGGCGCAGTTCGACGATGATCCGTACCAGTCCGTGCGCGACTGGGACAACTTCACCGGCCGGCGCAAGGACTTCTCGCTCAAGTACAAGCGGCAGATCGACGATCTCACGCAAGTGGAAGTGCTGACCTACTACAGCGACAGCTTCCGTGGCAGCAACATCGCCAGCCGTGACCTCAAGACCCTGGTGTCCTATCCGCGCGACTACCACACCTTCGGCATCGAGCCGCGGGTGTCGAAGATCTTCATGGTCGGCCCGACCACCCAGGAAGCCAGCATCGGCTATCGCTACCTCAAGGAAGCCATGCACGAGCGCGCCAGCCAGGTCGCCCTGGTGAACAACGTGCCGACGGTGAAGCCGGGTGCTGATGGCCACACTTACCAGGACCGCACCGGCGGCACCGAGGCCAACGCCATCTACCTCGACGACAAGATCGACGTGGGCAACTGGACGGTGACTCCGGGCATCCGCTTCGAAAGCATCTCCACCGATTGGCACGATCGCCCGGTCATCGACAACAAGGGCAAGCCGGTCCAGGAGAAGAAGCGCAGCAAGGACTACAACGAGCCGCTGCCAGCGCTGGCAGTGATGTATCACCTGTCGGACGAGTGGAAGCTGTTCGCCAACTACGAGACTTCCTTCGGCAGCCTGCAGTACTTCCAGCTCGGCCAGGGCGGCAGCGGCAACGACACCGCCAACGGCCTGCAGCCGGAAAAGGCCAAGACCTACGAAGTGGGAACCCGCTACGACAACGGCGCGTGGGGCGGCGAGGTGACGCTGTTCTACATCGACTTCGACGACGAACTGCAATTCATCAGCAACGACGTGGGCTGGACCAACCTGGGCGCCACCAAGCACCAGGGCATCGAGACCTCAATGCACTACGACATGGCCGCGCTCGACCCGGTGCTGTCGGGCCTGACCGCCTACGGTACCTTCACCTACACCCGCGCTACTTACGAGGGCGATATCCCCAGCTTCGAGGGCCGTGACCTGCCGTTGTACTCGCGCCAGGTGGCCACCGTCGGCCTGCGCTACGAGCATGACCGCTGGACCTACAACCTGGACGGCTTCGCCCAGTCCAAGCAGCGTTCGCCCGGTCCGACCACCGACTCCAAGGGCAACTTCACCGGCGACTACATCACCGAGCCGACCGCCGACGGCCAGTACGGCGACATCCCCGGCTACGTGCTGTGGAATGCCCGCGTGGGCTACGACTTCGGCCCGCAGGCGTCGAACCTGAAGGTCGCCGCCGGAGTGAAGAACATCTTCGACCAGATGAACTACACCCGCTCCAGCGACAACAACGCCGGTATCTACCTGGGCGAGCCGCGCACCTTCTTCGTGCAGGGCAGCGTTGGTTTCTGACCCGCTCGTCGCCTGACCGAAAAGCCCGTCCCCGTGACGGGCTTTTTCTTGCCCGCAGGAATTTCATGGGTAACCTGCGGCAGTGGAATTGTGCGGAAAATGTGGCTTTTCTTCAGGTCATTGCCGTCATATCCGTGCTGTCATTCCGGCCACGCGGCCATCACGCAGGTAAACAAGGACGATGACTGAACAATCGCAATTCGCCCTGCTGGGCAAGAAGCGTTTCCTGCCATTCTTCGTCACCCAGTTGCTGGGGGCGTTCAACGACAACATCTTCAAGCAGTCGCTGATCCTGGCGATCCTCTACCACCTCACCGTCGCTGGCGACCGCAACCTGCTGGTCAACCTCTGCGCGCTGCTGTTCATCCTGCCGTTCTTCCTGTTCTCCGCCCTGGGCGGACAGTTCGGCGAGAAGTTCAACAAGGACGCGCTGATGCGCGCGCTGAAGCTGGCCGAGGTGGGGATCATGCTGGTGGGCGCCGCCGGCTTCGTGCTGGGCAGCCTGCCGCTGCTGTTCCTCGCGCTGTTCGCCATGGGCACCCACTCGGCGCTGTTCGGTCCGGTGAAGTATTCGATCCTGCCGCAGCACCTGCAGGAGAACGAGCTGGTGGGCGGCAACGCCCTGGTGGAGATGGGCACCTTCCTCGCCATCCTCGCCGGCACCATCGGCGCCGGCATGCTGATGTCGCGCCAGGACTATGCCGCCGGCGTCGGCATCGCCGTGGTGGTGGTGGCCGCCTGCGGCTACCTCGCCAGCCGCAACATTCCCCGTGCGGCGGCTGCGCTGCCGGAGCTGGTGATCGACTGGAACATCTTCCGCCAGTCCTGGAGCATCCTCATGCTCGGCCTGCGCCAGCGTCCGGCGGTGTCGCGCTCGCTGGTGGGCAACTCCTGGTTCTGGTTCCTCGGCGCGGTCTACCTCACCCAGATCCCGACCTACGCCAAGGAACTGCTGCACGGCGACGAGAGCGTGGTGACGCTGATCCTCACCGTGTTCTCGGTGGGCATCGCGCTGGGTTCGATGCTCTGCGAAAAGCTTTCGGGCAAGAAGGTGGAAATCGGCCTGGTGCCCTTCGGCTCCATCGGCCTGAGCCTGTTCGGCATTCTGCTGTGGTGGCATTCCGGAGATTTCCCCAAGGGGGAACAGCCCTACCACTGGCTGGCGGTGCTGGAACATTCGCAATCCTGGGCGGTGCTGGCCGACATCCTTGGCATCGGCATCTTCGGCGGCTTCTATATCGTGCCGTTGTACGCGCTGATCCAGGCGCGGACCGAGGAAGACAAGCGCGCGCGGGTGATCGCGGCGAACAACATCCTCAACGCGTTGTTCATGGTGGTCGCAGCGATCGTCTCGATCCTGCTGCTGTCGGTGGCGAAGCTGTCGATCCCCCAGCTGTTCCTCGTGCTGTCGCTGATGAACGTCGCGGTGAACGTGTACATCTTCAAGATCGTTCCCGAGTTCACCATGCGCTTCCTGGTGTGGCTGCTGACCCATTCGATGTACCGGGTCGACCATCGCAACCTCGAAGCCATCCCCGATGAGGGCCCGGTAGTGCTGGTGTGCAACCACGTGTCCTTCGTCGATGCGCTGTTGATCGCCGGCTCCGTGCGCCGTCCGGTGCGCTTCGTCATGTACTACAAGATCTTCCGCATCCCGGTGCTCAACTTCATCTTCCGCACCGCCGGCGCAGTGCCTATCGCCGGGCGTAACGAGGACGCCGAGACCTACGAGAAGGCCTTCGCCAAGGTCGCCGAGTATCTGCGCGAAGGGGAGGTGGTGTGCATCTTCCCCGAGGGCATGCTGACCCTGGACGGCGAGATGAACGAGTTCCGTAGCGGCGTGGAGCGGATCATCGAGGAGACCCCGGTGCCGGTGATCCCGATGGCCTTGCAAGGTCTGTGGGGCAGCTTCTTCAGCCGCGATCCGAGCAAGGGTTTCTTCCGCCGCATCTGGTCGCGGGTGTGCCTGGTGGCTGGCCAGCCGGTGCCGCCGGAAGACGCCAAGCGCCTGGCGTTGCAGGAGCAGGTCGCGGCCTTGCGTGGCGCGGCCCGCTGACTTTCCTTCGCGCAAAGAAAAAGCCCCGGCAGTGCCGGGGCTTTTTCATGGGCGTGTCGCGGTTCAGATGACCTGAACTTCGTCAGCCTGCAGGCCCTTCTGGCCTTCAACAACGATGAAGGAGACCTTCTGGCCTTCCTGCAGCGATTTGAAGCCGGTGCCCTGGATGGAGCGGAAGTGCACGAAGACATCGTTGCCGCTTTCCGGAGTGATGAAGCCGAAGCCCTTGGCGTCGTTGAACCACTTGACGGTGCCGGTCTGACGATTCGACATGGAAATACACCTTGAACAATTGAATATTGTTGTGCGGAAAAGCCCGCGCTCGTCCTGAGTTGCAAGGTGCAGTCGAAGCCGGGTGATGGGGAATGGCCCCATCAGGTCACGAGCCACAGTGACGCAAGCAAACACAGTGGGCCGCAGCATACCGACAAATTTTCGGGAAAGCGACAGCCCGCCGGCATCGAAATCGATGCAGCGTCAGTGGCTGAGTTTCAGGCCAACCAGTCCGAACAGGATCAGCGCAACGCTGAGCATACGGACCGGCGCCATGGATTCGCCGAACAGCCAGATGCCAACGGCAACGGTGCCCAGCGCGCCAATGCCGGTCCAGATGGCGTAGGCGGTGCCCAGCGGCAGGTTCTTCATGGCCAGGCCCAGCAGGCCTACGCTGGCGGCCATTGCCAGGGCGGTGAGCACTGAGGGAACCAGGCGGGTGAAACCTTCGGTGTACTTCAGGCCGACGGCCCAGGCGACTTCGAACAGGCCGGCGACGAACAGAATGATCCAGGACATGCGGGACTCCAGACGGTGGATGGATTGAAGGGCCGTCCCCGCTGGAACACCGGAAGGTGGTGAGGTCGTCCTCACAATGTGCATTATTTTGCACAAATGCACGACGCCGGGCAACCCGGCGTCGAAGCATGGCCCTGTTACGAGGCTTGTTCCTGGACGGATGGCTCGTCGGTCATGCGGCGGAACACCGCCGCCAGGATGGAGCCGGAGAGGTTGTGCCAGACGCTGAACAGCGCGCTGGGTACGGCGGCCAGAGGGGAGAAGTGAGCGTTGGCCAACGCCGCTCCCAGGCCCGAGTTCTGCATGCCGACCTCGATGGCCAGCGCCTTGCGCTGGGCCAGCGGCATGGCGGTCAGGCGCCCGGTCAGGTAGCCCAACATCAGTCCGAGCGCGTTATGCAGCATCACCACTGCGAGTATCAGCAGTCCGGACTCGGCGATCTTCGCCTGGCTGGCAGCTACCACGGCGGCAATGATCACCACGATGCTGATCACTGAAACCAGCGGCAGCACATCCACCGCCACACGGGTGCGCTCTCCGAGCATGCGCTGGACGATGAAGCCCAGCGCGATTGGCAGCAGGACGACCTGCACGATCGACAGGAACATGGCGCTGAACGAGACCGGCAGCCAGGCGGAGGCGAGCAGCCATACCAGCGCGGGAGTGACCAGCGGTGCAAGCAGTGTGGTGACCGAGGTGATCGCGACCGACAGCGCGACGTCGCCGCGGGACAGCCAGGTCATGACGTTGGAGGCGGTACCGCCGGGACAGCAACCAACCAGAATGACGCCCACCGCGATTTCGTCGGGTAGCGCCAGCAGCTTGCAGAGCAGCCAGGCCGTACCCGGCATGATGATGAACTGCGCCAGGACGCCGATGATCACTCGCCCGGGATGGCGTCCGACTTCACGGAAGTCCTCCGCCTTGAGCGTCAGTCCCATGCCGAACATCACCAGCCCTAGCAGAGGCACGATGGCCACCGTCAGCCCCTTGAACCAGGCGGGCTGGAAAAAGGCCAGAACGGCGAACAGCAGAACCCAGAGAGGAAAGGTGTTGCCGCAGAAGCGGCTGAGGGAGGCGAGGGCACGCATGGGACTTTCCTTCTTATTGTGTCGGGCGCCGCAAGCGCGGCGCCCGCCGGGGTCAGATGCCTTCCGGAATCGCCTCGCCGCCCAGGGCTTCGATCAGCGCCGGGAGGAATTCGGCAAAGGTCAGCATCATCAGGGTGAAGCTGGCATCGAGCTGGCCGAGGGCGTCTTCGCCGCCGTCCTGTTCCGCCTTCTCCTGCAGCAGGTCTTCGAAGCGCAGGCGTTTGATCACCACCTTGTCGTCGAGAACGAAGGACAGCTTGTCCGACCAGGCCAGGGACAGCTGGGTGACCAGCTTGCCGGAGGTCAGGTGCAGCTGGATTTCCTCGCTGGTCAGGTCCTGGCGCTTGCAGCGCACCACGCCGCCGTCTTCGTGGGTGTCGCGCAGTTCGCACTCGTCGAGGACGAAGAAGTCGCCGGCGGCTTCCTGGGTCTTGACCCATTCGGTGAGGGTGGCGGTCGGCGCGACCTTCACGGTCAACGGGCGTACTGGCAGCGAGCCCAGGGCTTCGCGCAGTGTGGACAGCAGGTCTTCGGCCTTCTTCGCGCTGGAGGAGTCGACCAGGATCAGGCCGAGGCTCGGGGCGATAGCGGCGAAGGTCGCCGAGCGGCGGATGAAGGCGCGCGGCAGCAGGGTCTGGACGATCTCGTCCTTGAGCTGGTCGCGTTCCTTCTTATAGACCTTGCGCATCTGCGCGGTCTCGATTTCGTCGACCTTGTCCTTCAGGGCGTCACGCACGACGCTGCCAGGCAGGATGCGCTCTTCCTTGCGTGCGCTGATCAGGAAGAAGCCCTCGCTGGCGTGGACCAGCGGCGCGTCCGGACCCTTGCCGAAGGGCGCGGAGAAACCGTAGGTGGTGAGCTCCTGGCTGGCGCAGGGGCGCGCCGGCTTGCTGGCCAGGGCCTTCTCCAGGGCATCGGCGTCGATCTGCAGATCCTGAGTGAGGCGGTATACGAGCAGGTTGCGGAACCACATGAGGGGCGAACTCCTGGACACAAAGAACCCATTATTCCGTCAGGCGCTTTCCAGGCCAACCCCGTTTTGTCTTTCACGCACTTCATCTAAGCCTTTGGAACATCTGAAAATTTTTGTCATCCGAGGGCTTGCCAGGTGCAAATCTCCTCCGTAGAATGCGCCCCACTTCGAGAGTGAAGGGTGATTAGCTCAGCTGGGAGAGCATCTGCCTTACAAGCAGAGGGTCGGCGGTTCGATCCCGTCATCACCCACCAAACTCGAGGTCCGACGCAGCGGTAGTTCAGTCGGTTAGAATACCGGCCTGTCACGCCGGGGGTCGCGGGTTCGAGTCCCGTCCGCTGCGCCATATTTCGAAGAGCCCTCAGGTAGCAATACCTGAGGGCTTTTTCTTTGCGCTCGAAAAAGCCGCGCTGCTTCGTATTCCTTCGACCTTTTTTCCGAACATATCCTGTTAATTTTCCTATAAGTTTGCTGTGGGAACTTCTCCCGTGGCAGGGGTTCCTATTGCCCATAGCCACTGGCCACGAGCGCCTGATAAGCTCGCGGCTTCAAAGACCCTGCCATGACGGCGCAAAGACAAGGATTCAGCATGAAACAACATCGGTTGGCGGCAGCGATCGCGCTGGTCGGCCTGGTTCTCGCGGGCTGCGACAAGCAAGCCGCTGAAGTGGAACTGAAGACCCCCGCGCAGAAAGCCTCCTACGGCATCGGCCTGAACATGGGCAAGAGTCTGGCCCAGGAAGGCATGAATGATCTCGACTCCAAGGCCGTGGCCCTGGGCATCGAGGACGCTGTTGGCAAGCAGAAGCAGAAGCTGACCGACGAAGAGCTGACCGAAGCCTTCTCCTTCCTGCAGAAGCGCGCTGAAGAGCAGCTGGCCAAGAAGAACTCCGAAGCGCTGGAAGCCGGCAAGAAGTTCCTCGAGACCAACGGCAAGCGCGAAGGCGTAGTGACCACCAAGTCCGGCCTGCAGTACGAAGTCGTGAAGAAGGCCGACGGCCCGCAGCCCAAGGCTACCGACGTGGTTACCGTTCACTACGAAGGCAAGCTGGTCGACGGCACCGTGTTCGACAGCTCCATCCAGCGTGGCAGCCCGATCGATCTGCCGGTTGGCGGCGTGATTCCGGGTTGGGTCGAAGCCCTGCAACTGATGCACGTGGGCGAGAAGATCAAGCTCTACATCCCGAGCGAACTGGCCTACGGCGCACAGAGCCCGAGCCCGACCATCCCGGCGAACTCCGTGCTGGTGTTCGACCTGGAACTGCTGGCTATCAAGGATCAGAATCAGCCTGAAGAGGCTCCGGAAGCGACCCAGGAAGCTCCGAAGAAAAACTGAGTACCTTCGTACCAATGAAAACGCCCCGTTACCCACGGGGCGTTTTCGTTTTTGCGGGACCAGCTCTGGAACGGGAGGCTGACCCGAAGGTCTGTTTGGGGGTAGGCTGCCCCCTGTTGTTACGCTTATGCACATATTTGCCGCAGTTGCTCTGATGTCAGGGGCTTGACATCCAGGTGGCCATCGAATAGCCGCAACTGCATGATTTTTAACGCATTTGTCAGGCTGGATAAAAAATCGCCTATCTGTCTGGAACCCTCATGGTTCGGGCCTTTGGGCGATGTTGAAGCTTTCTTTCAACAGAGTTATCCACAGTAAAGGTGGATAACCTGAAGCATTCCCGTCTGAGTATTCCTATCGAGGTGAAGTGATGAAAAAACCTCCGGGATTCGATCGCTACCTGGACCTCGCCGGACGATTCCTGGCTCGTGGCCGGGTGCCGGCGTTGCTGTTCGCGGTGGCGCGCAAGAGCGGCCGTCTGAAGTTGGCCCGCAATGACCTGAAGCTGCTGCAGGAACTGCTGGTGGCCTGGGTGCGCGGTGATTATCGCGGTGTCAGTTCCCAGGCGCTGGTGTCCGTCGTGGCGGCGTTGCTGTATTTCCTGGCGCCGGTGGATCTGGTGCCCGACTGGCTGCTGGGTGTGGGGTTCCTCGATGACCTGGCGGTGCTGGCCTGGGTCGTGCGCCGTTGGCAGTCCGAGCTGGATGCCTTCAAGGTGTGGCGGGACGGTCAGGGTATGGAAACCCGCGAGGCGCTCAAGCAGTTGCCGGCGCCGGTTCAGCGCCGCTGACGCAACAGCTGGTTCTGCTGGGTAAGCATGCGCTGGATGGAGCCGTCGTCTACCAGCGTCTGCAACGCCGCGTCGAGACGCTCGGCGGGGATGGGCAGCGTCGGGCCGTACGAGCAGCGGATCGAATAGCGTTGCAGGACGCCGGGATTGACCTGGATGCTCAGGTTGGGATGCTCCTGTAACAGGAATTCCAGCGACCGGCGCATGTCGACGATGGCGTCCAGGCGCTTGTGTTCGAGCATGTGCAGGCGGGTTTCGAGGTCGCGCACGTCGCTGCGGCGGACGGTGTTGCTGGCGAAGGCCTTCATCAGGGCCGGCAGGTAGACGTAGCCGAGGCTGGTGCCGACCGTGCGGCCGCGAAGGGCGTCGAGGTCGTTCAGGGGCGGCGCATCGCTGCGTTGTGCCAGAACGTCTTCTTCCTCGAACAGGCTGGGCGACCAGTGCAGTTTCTCGGGGGCGTTCATCCACTGCGGGTTGTTGATGCACAGCAACTGGATGCTGCCCTGTTGCAGGGAGCTTTCTACGCGCTTGTCCGGCGTTTCGATGAAGCGAACCTCGAGGTTCAGAAGCTGTCCGACTCTTTCGCCCAGGTCGCGGACGAAACCATGCGCCAATTCGTGGTCAATACTTTCCACGTAGGGCATCCCGTTGCTTGGCGAATAGCCCCAGCGCAGTTCTTCGGCGCCGCAGAGGGCGCTCGTCAGGCAGAGGCAGATCAGGAGAAGACGCTGCAAGTCGGTCCCCATGTTCGGCGGGAGGTGACGGCAGCAGCAGTATAGCCGGCACAGGTGCCGGTCAGGCTGTTAAGATGGCGGCCTGCAAGGAGTGTTGTCATGAACGTGCAAGTCATCATGCGTGACGGCGAGGCGGAATACGCCGTTGTTCCCTGGGCCGAGTACCAGGCACTGTTGGCCGCCGCCGGCCGCGCCGCCGCTCAGGTGGTCCAGCCTGCCACAGCACCCGTATCCGATGAGGCGCCGAACTGGAAGTCCCTGCGCGAGGCGCGGGGGCTTTCCATCGAGACGCTGGCGCGTGCGGTAGGCATCAGTCCGTCGTACCTCGCTCTCATCGAAAACGGCGAGCGCGAGGCCAGCGACGCCATCCAGCACGGCCTGCGCCGTGCCCTGGGCAGTGGGGAGTCCGGGTCTTGAGCGTACAGATCAGTCGCAAACACTGGGATGGCCTGCTCGGTGAGCTGGAAGACGCACGCCGCCAGCGCCATCTGTTGACCTACCGGGCGCTGATCGAGCGCCTGCAGTTGCCGACGCCGGCAATGACCACCCTGACCGCTGCCCTCGAACATCTCGCGGCCCTGGATGCCCGCGCAGGGCGTCCGCTGCGCAGTTCTCTGGTGATCAGCCAGGGGGCGAGCCGCCTGCCGCGAACCGGCTTCTTCGAATGCGTGGAGCGCCTGGGGCGCTTCTCCGGCGCGCCGGATGGTCCTGCCGCAGCGGGTTGGCATGCGGCGGAGGTGGCTCGGGTGTTCGAGTTCGAGTACCCCGAGGAGCTCTGAGGTGGCGACGCCCCGTGAGCTGTACTGGCGCTTGCGCGCGCGGCTGACCTACGCCGTGGCGCGGCGTCTGATGGGCTGGCCCTGGCTGGTGCGCCAGCCGCGCGCCTGGCAGTGGATGCAGGGGCAGTACTCGCGCATGGCCAGCCTGGGCGATACCGCCGCACAGAGTTTCTACGGCCACCTGCTGCTGTTCCGTGGGCAAGGCCTGGGCGCTCGCGAGGAGGGGTTGCGCTTGCTGCGCCTGGCCGCCAGCGGAGGCGATGCCAAGGCGGCCTACCAGGTTGGCGTGCAGTCGCTCAAGGGCGATACGCGGCACGCCGCTGATGCGCAGGAAGCCGCGCACTACTGGGCGCAGGCTGCTGACGCCGGCCATCCACTGGCGGCGCGCCAGCTGATGGAACTGTACCGCAGTGGTGGCCCGGGTCTGCCGCCCGATGAAGCGCAGGCCGCGCGCTTTGAGGCGCGCGCCCATCAGCTGGGGCTCTGAATTCAGTCGGCGCTGAGGATGTGCAGGCTGTAGCCTGGCACCGCCTTGGCATGCCGCTTGGCCTCCGAGGCCAGTCCCGCCAGTTGTCCGGCATCCAGGCGCGCGCAGGCGCCGGGCGTCAGATGCACGACACCGATCGACAGTGACAGCAGCGGAAACTCCTCGCGCTGTCCCTGGCGGTTGTGCGAGACGAAGCAGCCTGCTTCGAGGTGCTCGCGGCTGTAGAAGCGCCGGCATTGTCCCTGGAAGTCTTCCAGCAGGTGATTGAGGCGTTCGCGCCAGTCCCGGGTACCCAGCACCAGCATGAAATCGTCGCCGCCGATATGGCCGACGAAGTCCTGTGCCGGGTCCACCCGCTCGCCCAGGCATTGTGCCAGGCACAGCAGCACTTCGTCGCCGCGCGCATAGCCGTAGAGGTCGTTGAAGGGCTTGAAGCTGTCGATGTCCACGTAGCACACCACGGCTTCCCGGCCCTGTTGCAGCAGCCGGCCCAGGCACTGCTGGATCGGCACGTTGCCGGGCAGCAGGGTCAGCGGGTTGGCGTGGCGCGCCTGGCGGATCTTCTGTTCGGTGATCAGCTTAAGCACGTCGATCACCCGGCCCAGCCCCAGGTAGCGGCCGTTCAGGGTAATGATGAAGTCTTCCTCGATGCGCTGCCGGGCACGGCTGGTCAGCAGGCGGCTGACTTGTTGCAACGATTGGCTGCGCTCGACGGCGAGGAAGTCGCCGCTCATCAGCCGGCTGATCGGCTTGCGCGCGTAAAGTTCCGGGGCGAAGGGCTTGAGCAGCGCATCGGACAGCGCATGTCGATGCACGATGCCCACCGGCCGGCCGTGCGGGTCGAGTACCGCCAGAGAGTTCAGGTTGGCCTGGGCGCGGAAGGCCTCCAGCACGTCATGGGTCGGGGTGTCGTCGCGTACCGCCGGTTGTTCCAGCAGCAGCGGCTGCAGGTCGGCGGGCTCGTCGGCGAGCAGGCTGCCGGTGGAGTCCACCTCCGGCAGCAGGTTGCGTGCATCGCGCGGCGGCTGTTCGCTGGGGCGGCCGAACAGGTAGCCCTGCACCAGGTCGACACCCATTTCCGAGAGCACCGCGAGCTCTTCCGCCAGCTCGATGCCTTCGGCGATGACCTGGGCGCGCGAGGCGTGGGCCATCTTCAGGATGGAGCCGACGAATTCGCGCTTCACCGCGTCCAGGTGGATGCCTTCGATGAAATGGCGGTCGATCTTCACATAGTCGGGGCGCAGCTCCGACCACAGGCGCAGGCTGGAATACCCCGCGCCGAGGTCGTCCAGGGCGATGGAGAAGCCCATCGCCCGGTAGTGGTGCAGCGCGGTGTCGAGCAGGCTGAAATCCTCGATGGGGGTCTGCTCGGTGAGCTCGATCACCACGTCGTTGGGCGAGATGCCGAAGGTCTGCAGCAATTGCAGGGTGCGGCCGGGCTGGTGGGTGGGTTCCAGTAGGGACTCGGGGGATACGTTGAGAAACAGCTTGCCGTCCAGGTTCAGCTCACGGAAGCGGGCGCAGGCCTGGCGCCGGCAGAGCAGTTCGAGCTGGCTCAGGCGGCCGCTGCTGCGGGCGATGCTGAACAGGGGCAGGGGCGAGTGCAGGGGGCCGTTGGAGGGCCCGCGGGTGAGGGCTTCGTAGCCCACCAGGCGCCGTTCGGAGAGCGACAGGATGGGCTGGAACAGGCAGTGCAGGTCGCCGTGAGCGAGGATCTGGTCCAGCGCGCTCAACTGCTCGGTGACGGTCATGACGGTTCTCGGTGGATGAAAATGCAAAGGGCCGGTTTCCCGGCCCTGTGCATTTCACGACAGCGTCATGACTGTTTGATTACATCCGATCAGTGTTTGGCGACCTGAGAATCCAGATTCAGGTAGTCGATCAGGATGTGCCCGGACTCGGTCAGGTAGGCGTCGTCCTGCGGCTTGGTCTTGTCTTCCTCCGGCAGGGCGTTCTCGTCTTCCTTCTTCAGTTCCTTGAGCGGCTCCTGGCCCTTGGATTTGCGCAGGGTGTTCTCCATGGCCAGCTGACGGTTCTCGATGCTGGTCTGCTGGGCACGACGCTTGGCTTCGTTGAGGCTGACGGTCTTCTCTTTCATCAGCTCCTGGGCCAGCGCCAGACGCTCGCGGGCATAGACGAAGTCGGCGTTGTTCGCGGTGCGCGCGTCATGCCGGCTGCGCAGCTGGTCGAGGAACGGCTTGAACGGATCGGCCTGGGCCTTGAGCACCGGCTTGATGGTGTCCCAGGGCATGGAGTCGGGCAGGGCGCTCTCGCCGATTTCCTTGTCGTCGACGATGGACGGGTAGCTGATGTCCGGGATCACGCCCTGGTGCTGGGTGCTCTGGCCGGAGACGCGGTAGAACTTGGCCAGGGTCAGCTTCAACTCGCCGTGGTTCAGCGGCTGGATGGTCTGCACGGTGCCCTTGCCGAAGGTCTGGCCGCCAACGATCAGTGCGCGGTGGTAATCCTGCATGGCGCCGGCGAAGATCTCCGAAGCCGAGGCGGACAGGCGGTTGACTAGCACGGTCATCGGGCCGGTGTAGAAGGCCTTGCCTTCGTCATCGTTGAGCACGTCGACGCGGCCGTCGCTGTTGCGCACCAGGACGGTCGGGCCCTGGTCGATGAACAGGCCGGTCAGCTCGGTGGCTTCCTGCAGGGAGCCGCCGCCGTTGTTGCGCAGGTCGATGACGATGCCGTCGACGTTGTCCTTCTGCAGCTCGCCGATCAGCTTCTTCACGTCGCGGGTGGTGGACTTGTAGTCCGGATCGCCCGCGCGGTAGGCCTTGAAGTCGAGGTAGAAGGCCGGCACGTCGATGATGCCCAGCTTGTAGGCCTTGCCTTCGTGGTCGAGAGTGATTTCCGACTTCTTCGCGGCCTGGTCTTCCAGCTTCACCGCTTCGCGGGTGATGGTGACGATCTTGCTGGTCTGGTCGTTCGGCGCGTTGCTCGCCGGAATCACTTCCAGACGTACCTGCGAGCCTTTCGGGCCGCGGATCAGCTTGACCACTTCGTCCAGGCGCCAGCCGACCACGTCGACCATTTCACCCTTGCCCTGGGCAACGCCGACGATCTTGTCGGAGGTGGCGATCTGCTTGCTCTTCTCGGCCGGGCCTGCCGGCACCAGGCGCACGACCTTCACGTAGTCGTTGTCGCTCTGCAACACGGCGCCGATGCCTTCCAGCGACAGGCTCATGTTGATGTCGAAGTTTTCCGCGCTGTCCGGCGACAAGTACTGGGTATGCGGATCGTAGGTCTGCGCGAAGGCGTTGATGTAGGCCTGGAAGATGTCCTCGCTGCGGGTCTGTTCCAGACGCATCAGCTGGTTCTTGTAGCGCTTGGTGAGCTGTTCCTGGATGGCCTTGTTGTCCTTCCCGGCGATCTTCAGGCGCAGGACTTCGTCCTTCACCTTCTTGCGCCACAGGTCGTCCAGTTCGGCGCTATTCTTCGCCCAGGGAGACTTCTCGCGGTCGATCTCGAGGGATTCGTTGGTGGTGAAGTCGATCTTGTCGACGCCCTTGCCGAGCATCGCCAGGGCGAAGTCCAGGCGCTCTTTCAGGCGGTCGAGATGACGCTTGTAGATGGTGAAGCCGGGCTCCAGCTCGCCGCTTTTCAGGAAGTCGTCGAACTGGGTGCGCCAGGGGGCGAACTGGTCGATGTCGGCGGCGGTGAAGTACATGCGCGCCGGGTCGAGGATCTTCAGGTAGCTGTCGTAGATCTTCGCCGAGCGATCGTCGTTCAGCGGCGGCTTGTTGTAGTGATGGCGCTTGAGCAGCTCAACTATGTTGAGGCTGGCGATCACCTGGTCCCGGTCCGGCTGCAGGCCATCCCAGACGTTCGGATTGCTGGTGGCAGCGAACGAGGACAGGGCGGTCGCGCCGAGGATGAACAACAGGGCGGTACGGGGCAAAAATCGCTTCATGCTGATTCGACTGATCGCGGAGTTATGACGCATATTAGGCCGTAATTGGCGGCGCCGGGTTCAATCGTTGGTGAATTCGGC
Organism: Pseudomonas macauensis; assembly: GCF_047902425.1. NCBI lineage: Bacteria > Pseudomonadati > Pseudomonadota > Gammaproteobacteria > Pseudomonadales > Pseudomonadaceae > Pseudomonas > Pseudomonas macauensis. The sequence continues at coordinate 1,684,905 of NZ_CP138377.1, forward strand.
GCGAAGAAAGGGCCCGACCTTACGGATCGGGCCCTGCAAGGTCACTATGGAGGCAGCGTGAAAGCATTGCAAGGTATCGAAGGGCGGGTGGAGTGGGGGGAGCGTCCCTCTCCGACCTGCACACAGGGGCAGATCCGCATCCAGGTCGCTGCCGCCGGTCTCAACCGTGCCGACCTGCTGCAGGTGGCCGGGCTCTACCCGCCGCCGCCGGGGGCCAGCGATATCATTGGCCTGGAGTGTTCCGGGGTGGTCACCGAGGTGGGCGCCGGCAGTACCTGGCAGGTGGGCGACCGGGTCTGCGCGCTGCTGGCTGGCGGCGGCATGGCCGAGGAAGTGGTGGTGGACGAGCGCCACGCCCTGCCGGTGCCGGCAGGCCTTTCCCTGGCTGAGGCCGCAGCCCTGCCCGAGGTGTACGCCACCGCCTGGCTGAACCTGTTCATGCTCGGTGCGCTGCAACCCGGCGAGAAGGTGTTGTTGCATGCCGGCGCCAGCGGCGTCGGCTCGGCCGGTATCCAATTGTGCAAGGCCTTTGGCAACCCGTGCTGGGTCAGCGTCGGCAGTGCCGAGCGCCTGGCCTACTGTGAGGGCCTGGGCGCCGAGGGCGGCGCGCTGCGCGGCGAGAGTCTCGAAACGCTTCGGGATTTCGCGCCGTTCGACGTGATCCTCGATCCGGTGGGGGCCAACTACGCCGCCCTGGACCTGGAAATCCTCGGTCGCGATGGCCGATGGGTGGTCATTGGCCTGATGGGTGGTCGCAAGGCCGAGCTGGATCTGGCCCTGCTGCTGGGCAAGCGCATCCAGTTGATCGGCTCGACCCTGCGTTCGCGCGATGCGGACTTCAAGGCGCATCTGATGGCGGAGCTGGGGCAGAAGGTCTGGCCATTGTTCGAAACTGCGAAACTGAGCCCGCAACTGGAGCGAACCTATCCGGTCGGCCAGGCACAGAAGGCCTTCGATGCGCTGGCCAGCAACCAGGTGCAGGGCAAGGTGGTGGTGCTGATCGACGAGAGCCTGAAGTAATCAGGCGCCGGACGCAGGGAGTGCGAGCATGGCGGAGACAAGGGAGGTCGCCGTTCACGGCGAAGCGGCGAGTGACTTCTGGAGCTTGCCGGGCTGGCTCAATGGGCTGCTCTGGCTGCTCCAGTTCAGCCTGAGCGCAGCAGCGGGCGCGTTGGCGGTGCTGCTGTCCATGTTGTGGCTGCCCGGGGGAGCGATCTGGAGTCTGTCGGGCATAGTCGCCGGCCTCTGCATCGTTTATCTGTCCGTCGTCGTCCATGAACTGGGCCATTTGCTGGCGGCACGCTGGGCCGGCATGACTGTCCTGCGCATGCGTGTCGGACGCCTGGATGTCCGACTGTTGCGCAAAGGCTGGAAACTGGGCTTTGCGCCGCGCACGCAAAAGCGCCTGCAGGGCTTCGTCATGGCTTTCGCCGACCCACGCGCTGCCTGGCGGCGGCAGCATATGGGCTTCGTTGCCGGCGGGCCGCTGGCGAATCTGACGCTTGCCGCGCTGGCTGGCGCCCTGGGGGCGTGGCTGGTTCCCGGTGCCGCCCACGGAGTGCTGCTGGCATTCGCCGCTTGCAACGCCTGCATCGGCGTCGCCAATCTGCTGCCGGTGGAGCGCAAGCCGCAGGTCAGTGATGGGCTCTGGCTGTTGCGCTGGTGGCGAGGTCTGGATGTCGCTCATCCCAAGCTGGCCTTCGCCCGTCTGATGGGGGCCGCCTGTGCGGGGCTGTGCGCCGATCAGGCGGACCCGGCGGATCTGCAATTGCTTGAGGCTCAGGGACAACCCATGTCACTGCTGGCCCTGTACATCCGCCTCAGGGGGCTGTTGGTGCAGGGGCGCTGGGAGGAAGCGGCCGCGCTGGATACCCTGTTCCAGGCGCAGCGTTCGGCGCTGCCGGAGGCGATGCTGCGTCCGTTGTACGATCTCTTGCGGTTGATGGAAACCGAACTGGCCTTCGCCCGGGCGATGGCCAGCAGGAGTGCCGTTGGCCTGTTCGACGAACTGCTGCCGAGCCGGCTGCAACGGGAATACACCAGCACCTGGGCGCGCTGCCTGGCTCTGCGTGCGGTGCTGGCCGGTGACGACGGGGAGCTTCGCCGTCAGCTGGCGCGGGGGATCGAGCATGCCGCGCGGTCACCCGATCTTTCCATGGAGAAAGAAGAGGCGCGCATTCAGCAGGGCATGCTCCGGTTCCTGGGTGGCTGAGTCGGCTCAGCTCCAGGCGAGACTGTCCCAGCCCATCTTCTGCGCATGCTCCAGCAGCACCGGATCGGCGTTCACCACATGCGGATGGCCGACCAGCTTGAGCAGCGGCAGGTCGTTGCGCGAGTCGGAGTAGAAGTGCGCGTCGGCCAACTGGCTGTCGTCCCCCTCCAGCAAATCGAGCAGGCGCAGGACCTTGCCCTCGCGGTAGGTGAGCACGCCGACGGTGCGGCCGGTGTAGTGGCCGTTCAGCACTTCCAGGTCGATCGCCAGCACCTCGTCGATGCCGATGCGCTCGGCGATCGGCTGCACCAGGTGCACGCCGGAGGCCGAGATCACCAGCGGGCGGTCGCCGGCCTCGCGGTGGCGGGCGAGGGTGGCGCAGGCGTCGCTGTGGATCAGCGGCTCGATCACGTCCTCGACGAAGGTTTCCACTTCACGCTCGATTTCCTCGACGCTGCGCCCGGCCATCGGCTCCAGGGCGAAGGCCATGTAGTCCTCCATGGGCAGCTTGCCCTGCGCGTACAGCGCCATGAGTTCGGCGTCGCGCTTGAGGAACGACTCCGCGTCGACCCAACCGAGATCGGCCATGCGCTGGCTCCACAGGCTCGCGCAGTCGCCGTCGATCAGGGTGTCGTCGAGGTCGAAAATCACCAGGGCCATCAGGCCACCTCCCGAATGCTTTCAAGGTCTATTTGCAGGCCGAGCGGGGTGCCGGCCGGGTACAGGCGCTCGGCGCTGCGGTTGAGGACGTCCACGGTCAGTTCGACGCCGGCGGCGTCCACCCGGTAACGGATCACGTTGCCCAGCAGGCTGTGGGAGAGTACCCGAACCGGGATGCCGTCGCCCGCGTCGGGGCTCAGGCGCAGGGACTCGGGGCGGATCGCCACCTGCTGGCGGAAGGGCCGGTCCAGCAGCTTCGTCGCCTGGGCGGCGTCAAGCAGGTTGTAGTTGCCGATGAAGCCAGCGGCGAAGGCATTTTCCGGCGCGGTGTAGAGGGTTTCGGCGTCGCCGCTCTGGACGATGCGCCCGGCGTTCATCAGCACGATGCGGTCGGACAGCGTCAGCGCTTCTTCCTGGTCGTGGGTGACGAACACCGTGGTCAGTTTCAGCTCCTGCTGGATGCGTCGGATCTGCTCGCGCAGGTGCTTGCGGATACGGGCGTCCAGTGCCGACAGCGGCTCGTCGAGCAGCAGCAGGCGCGGGCGGGTGACCAGCGAGCGGGCCAGGGCGACGCGCTGGCACTGGCCGCCGGAGAGCTGATGCGGGTAGCGCGCGGCCAGCGGGCCGAGTTCGACCATCTCCAGTACCTCGCGCACCCGCTGGGCGGATTCCGCCGCCGGCACTTTCTGCATGCGCAGGCCGAAGGCGACGTTCTGTTCCACGGTCATGTTGGGGAACAGCGCGTAGCTCTGGAACACCATGGCGATGCCGCGCTTCTGCGGGCTCTTGGGCACGATGTCCTCGCCGTCCAGCAGGATGCGCCCGCTGTCCACCGGAGTGAGGCCGGCGATGCAGCGCAGCAGGGTGGATTTGCCGCAGCCGCTGGGGCCGAGCAGGGTGACGAACTCGCCGCGCTCGGCGGCGAAGTCGATGTCCTGGAACACCGTGGTGCTGCTGTAGCTCTTGTTCAGTGTCTCGACGTTGAGGAAGCTCATGCCTTGTCCTTGTTAAGACGGTTCGCCGCCCAGGTGAGCAGCAGGACGAAGAGGAAATACGAGACCACCACCGCGCTGGTGTAGTGGCCGCTGCTGTTGCGCATGTTGTTGAGGAACACCTGCAGCGTTTCGTAGCGGGTGCCCACCAGCAGGTTGGCGAAGACGAACTCGCCGATGAGGAAGCTGAAGGACAGGAACAGCGCCACCATCAGGCCCTTGCGCAGGTTCGGCAGCACCACCAGCAGGGCGGCCTGCCAGGTGCTGGCGCCGAGCAGGTGGGCGGCGTCCATCAGGTCGTGCAGGTTGATCGCCTGCAGGTTGTTGCTGATCGCCCGGTACATGAAGGGCAGGGCGATGGTGAAGTAGCAGCCGATCAGCACCCAGGGCGTGCCGATCAGCGGCAGAGGCCCGGCGGCGTAGAGCTGCAGCAGGCCGACCGAGGAGACCACCGGCGGTACCGCGAAGGGCAGCAGGATCAGCACGTTCATCAGTGCGTCCAGGCGCGGGAAGTAGTAGTGCACGACGAACATCAGCGGCAGCACCAGCACCACGCTGAGCACCAGCGAGCCGAAGCACACCAGCAGCGACTGGCCAAAGGCGGTGAGGAAGCGCGGGTCGCTCCACAGCGTGAAGTACCACTTCAGGGTCAGGCCGTCGGGCAGTACGCTGGCGCTCCAGGAGGTGGCCAGCGAGTAGAGCAGGGTGGCGGCCAGCGGCAGCAGCAGGATCAGGAACAGCGCATACACCACCACGCGGTGGTAGATGTGGTTAGCGTTTCGCGACATGGTAGCTCCGGCGCAGCAGCCACTGATGGGCGAGGGTGATCAGGGTCATCAGGCCGACCAGGAACATCGCCAGTGCGCTGGCCATGTTCGGATCGAGGAACACGTCGCCCGAGACCAGGCCGGCGATACGGATCGGCACCACGTTGAAGTTGCCGGTGGTCAGCGAATACACCGTGGCGTAGGCGCCCAGGGCGTTGGCCAGGAGGATGACGAAGGTGCCCAGCAGCGCCGGGGTCAGCACCGGGATGCCGATGTGCCGCCAGAACGCCCAGTGGCTGGCGCCCAGCAGTGCGGCGGATTCGCGCCAGTCCTCGCGCAGGGCGTCGAAGGCCGGGTAGAGCAGCATCACCCCCAGTGGAATCTGGAAGTAGGTGTAGAGGATGATCAGGCCGGTCTTCGAGTAGAGGTTGAAGTCCTCGATGATTCCCGACTGCTTGAGCAGCAGGGTGATGGCGCCGTTGAAGCCGAGGATGATGATGAAGGCGAAGGCCAGCGGCACCCCGGCGAAGTTGCTGGTCATGTTGGCGAAGGCCATCACGAAGTCGCGCAGCTTGCTGTCCACCTGGCGCAGCGAATAGCTGCCGAGCACGGCGATGAGCAGGCCGATCAGGCTCGACCAGATCGATATTTCCAGGCTGTAGCGGATCGCCTGGCGGTAGAAGGGCGAGCCGAGGATTTCGGTGAAGTTGCCCAGGCCCCAGGCATCGCTGGTGCGCAGGCTGTTCACCGCAACCCAGAGCAGCGGGGCTACCTGGAAGGCGATGAAGAACACCGCGAAGGGCAGCAGGCAGAGCAGGGCGATGAGTTTTCCGCGATTCGATCTCATGCCTTGAGCAGCTCCCGGCAGACGGGTTTGTCGTGGGCTGCACCAAGGATTTCGCACAGCGTGCCGCACAGCTCGACCTGGCGTGGGCGCGCCTGGTCATCGAGGCTGAAGGCGTCGCCGAAGACGAACAGCGGCACTTCGCGCTCCTCCGGCAGGATGCCGCCGTGGCTGCGGTCGTCGTTCATGCCGTGGTCGGCGGTGACCATCACCTGGTAGCCGGCGGCCAGCCACTGGTGCAGGTACTCGGAGAGGATGATGTCGACGTGTCGCGCGCTGTTGCGGTACTGCGGCGTGCCCAGGCCGTGCTTGTGCCCGGTGTCGTCGATGTTCATCGGGTGCACCAGCAGGCAGTTCGGCGTGTGGCGGCGGCGCAGCGACTCGGCGTCGGTGAACAGATGCGAGTCGGGGTAGTGGTCGGTCCAGTAGAAGTGGCCGTACTGGATCGGCAGGGATTCGTCGTCGGTGTGGCGGTCGCGGGCCGGGTCGAAGGGGGTGCGGTTGTACAGCTCGCTCACCCAGTGGTAAGCCGCTGCGGCAGTGGACAGGCCGGCGGCGCGGGCATAGTGGAACAGGCTGCGCTGGTTCGACAGGCGCGATACGTCGTTGTGCAGGATGCCGCTGTCGATGGGCGGCACTCCGGTGAGGATGCATTCGTAGAGCGGTCGGGACAGCGAGGGCAGCTCGCATTCCAGCCGGTAGAGCTGGCCGCGGCCGGCGTTGCACAGGGCCTGCAGGTGGCCCATGCAGTCGTGGGCGACGCTGTAGTTGAGGCCGTCGAGAACGACCAGGATGAGGTCGTGGCGCATGGGGCGGGGCCTTTGTCGGAACGCGAAACCGCCCCGGCGAGCCGGGGCGGCCGGGCGTCACTGCATGTTGATGATGACGTTTTCCTGCCACATGCGCGGCAGACGCTTGGAGGTCTCTTCCCAGGCCTTGGCGTCCTTGATCGGCTGGGCCTTGGCGTACTGCTCGTTGGGCAGCAGCTTGGCCTTCACCTCGGCGGGCAGGGTCAGGTGCTCGGCGCGGATGGGCCGTGCGTTGCCCTTGGCCAGGTTGATCTGCCCGGCATCGCTGAAGATGTACTCGCGGGCCAGCTTGGCGGCGTTCGGGTTCTTCGCGTACTTGTTGATGATGGTGGTGTAGCCGGAGATCACCGAGCCGTCGGAGGGGATCAGCACTTCGAAGCGCGACGGGTCGATCTGGTCGCGGTAGCTCAGGCCGTTGAAGTCCCAGACGATGCCGACTTCCACTTCACCCTTCTCCAGGGTGTTGATCACCGGGTTGGTCAGCGACAGGCGGCCCTGCTTGGCGATCTGCGCGAAGAATTCCAGGCCCGGCTTGATGTTCTTCTCGTCGCCGCCGTTGGCGATGCTCGCGGCGAGCACGCCGTTGACCGCCTGGGCGGCGGCGCTGACGTCACCGATGGTGACCTTGTACTTGCCCTTGAGCAGGTCGGCCCAGCTGTGCGGCACGTCCTTGACCAGTTGCTTGTTGACGATGAAGGCGATGGTGCCGGTGTAGGCCAGCGCCCAGTGGCCGTCCTTGTCCTTGGCCCAGTCCGGAACCTGGTCCCAGGTGCTCGGCTTGTAGGGCTGGCTGACGTCCATCTGCATGGCGATGGGGCCGAAGGCGGCGCCGACGTCGCCGATGTCGGCGCTGGCGTTTTCCTTCTCGGCCTTGAACTTGGCCAGTTCCTGGGCCGAGCTCATGTCGGTGTCCATGTGCTTCAAGCCGTACTTGCTTTCCAGGTCCTTCCAGGTGTCTTTCCAGTTCGCCCAGCTGTCGGGCATGCCCACGCTGTTGACCTGGCCTTCCTTGCGGGCGGCGGCTTCCAGCGATTGCAGGTTGGCGTCGGCCGCCATGGCGAGGCCACTGCCGATGGCAATGGCCGATCCCAGCAGTGAAGCAAGCAAGCGTTTCATTCGGTGCTCCTTCGATCGTGAGGGTAGGTCCGTGTCCGGCATCCGCCGACGCGGGGAAACGAGTGGTCTAGATCAGCAAGACCCAGGCCAATCTATGCGGCCCGGATGACAGTTTGATGTCCGGCCTGGTGCGGGTTCGGGCGGCGAGGCAATCCGGCGGGGCATCCGGGGAAAGCGTAGACCATCGCCAATGCCCCGGTTTCATTGGGCTACGCTGCTTTGTGAAGCTGGCACGGGCGCTGCTTGAAAGCTGTCTGTCACGGGACCGTCACGGGATTTTCCTAGGATGAAGGCACCCCTGGCGGACGGCGAAATGCCCCGTTTTGGGGCTGGACTAGGCCAAAAGAGGAGTTGGCATGCGCGACACGGCGCTACCCACGGTGACGGCGATCTGCCGGGCACTGATCGAACAGATCGACAGCGGGCTGCTCAGCGCCGGTGGCAAGCTGCCGGCCGAGCGCAAGTTGAGTGAGCTGTTCGATACCACGCGGATCACCTTGCGCGAGGCCCTGGGGCAATTGGAGGCACAGGGGCTGATCTACCGCGAGGAACGCCGCGGCTGGTTCGTCTCGCCACCGCGCCTGCTCTACAACCCACTGGTGCGCAGCCACTACCACGCGATGGTGGAAGGTCAGGGCCGCGTGCCGGCCACCGAAGTCCTGTCGGCCCGGCAGATTCCCGCCAGCGCGGCGATCTGCGAGCTGCTGGAGCTGCCAGCGTTGTCCAGCGTGTTCCAGATCCGTCGCCTGCGGCGGGTGGACGGCCGGCTAGTGCTCTACGTCGAGCATTACCTCAACCCGGCGTACTTCCCGGGAATCCTCGACAGCGACCTGACCTGCTCGCTGACCGAGCTGTATGGCAGTCGCTATGACATCCGTTACGGCCGCGTACGCTTCGACATGGTGCCCACGGCCCTGCACGGCGAGGCGGCCAGCGTGCTGCGCGTTGCCGAAGGCAGTCCGGCGCTGCGCATCACCCGCATCAATCGCGACCAGCACGGACGGATCATCGATTGCGACCTGGAGTTCTGGCGGCACGATGCCATTCACGTGAGCGTGGAAGTGCCGGACTGACCGCCGGCATGAGGTGGAACCTGTAGGAGCGAGCTTGCTCGCGAACCACCCAACACCGGAGTCGCCAGCTGAATCTGTTGGCGGGCAAGCTCGCCGCTGCAAAAGAGGTTCAGCGATCCGGATTCCACTCCGGATACGCCGGAATCCCGTCCTGCGCCAGCCATGGTCGGTCATGGGATACCCAGATATGCCGCGCCGGCCGCGAACCCGGATCGTCGTCCAGGCTCGCCACGCGAACGATGACATGGGGTTGTCCGTCACGCTCGGCGATCAGTTGCGTCCCGCAGCGTGGGCAGAACTTGCGCAACTTGCCCGGCGACGACTCGTAGGCGGCGACCTTGTCCTCGCCGCGCGTCCAGCGGAAGTGCTCGCGCATCACCCCGGCGGTGGTGGCGAAGGCCGCCGAATGCGCTTTCTGGCAGGTCAGGCAGTGGCAATGGCCGATCGGCATATCCAGGCCGTCGACCTCATAGGCGATGTCGCCGCACAGACAGCTTCCGTTGAAGGGCATGTTCGATCTCCTGAAAGAAAAACGCCCGGCGGGTGCCGGGCGTTCGGGGGTCATGGCAGGTCGGCGCTGTCGTAGAAGGCGCTGAGTACCTTGGTCAGGTAGTGCAGGTCCTGGCTGCCGGCCAGCTCGCGGATGGAGTGCATGGCGAAGGTCGGCAGGCCGATGTCCACGGTGCGCACGCCGATCTGGCTGGCGGTGATCGGGCCGATGGTGGAGCCGCAGCCCATGTCGCTGCGGGTCACGAAGCTCTGCACCGGCACTTCGTTTTCCAGGCACAGGTGGCGGAAGAAACCGGCGGTCTCGCTGTTGGTGGCGTAGCGCTGGTTGCTGTTGATCTTGATCACCGGGCCGCCGTTGAGCTTCGGGCCATGGTTGGCGTCGTGCTTGTCGGCGTAGTTGGGATGCACGCCGTGGGCGTTGTCGGCGGAAACCAGCAGCGAGCGCTGCACGGTGCGGGTGAAGACGTCGCTCTCGGGCAGCACACGGCGCAGCACCTGCTCCAGGAACGGGCCGTCGGCGCCGCAGGCGGAGCAGGAGCCGACTTCTTCGTGGTCGGTGCAGACCAGCACGCCGCTCTGTTCGTCGCTGCTGGCCAGCAGGGCCTGCAGGCCGGCGTAGCAGGACAGCAGGTTGTCCAGGCGGGCGCCGGCGATGAAGGCCTGGTCGAGGCCGATCACGGCGGCGCGCTGGGTGTCGTAGAAGCTCAGCTCGTAGTCGAGGATGGCGTCGGCGGTAATGCCGTGCTCCAGCTGCAGCTGCTCGCCGAGCAGGTCGCGGAAGTCGCGGCCTTCGCCGGCGGAAACCTGGGCGAGGATCGGCGGCAGTTCGGTCTGCGCGTTGATCGCCCAGCCCATGTTGGCCTCACGGTTGAGGTGGATGGCTAGGTTGGGGATCACGGCGATCGGTGCCTTGAAGTCGATCAGCTTGCTTTCCACCTTGCCGGCCAGGCGGAAGGTGACACGGCCGGCCAGCGACAGGTCGCGGTCGAACCAGGGGGCGAACAGCGCGCCGCCGTAGACCTCGACGCCCAACTGCCAGTAACCCTGGCGCACCAGCTCGGGGTTGGGTTTGACCCGCAGGCAGGGGCTGTCAGTGTGTGCGCCGACCATGCGCAGGCCGTGCTCCAGCAGCGGCGCGGTGCCGAGCTTGAAGGCGATCAGCGAGGAGTCGTTGCGGGTGACGTAATAACGACCACCGGCCTCGGTGCGCCAGGCCTCGCGCTCGTCCAGACGCTGGTAGCCGGCTTCGTCGAGGCGACGGGCGAGGGTCTGGGTGGCGTGGAAAGGCGTGGGGGAGGCCGCGAGGAAATCGATCAGGCCCTGGTTGAGTTCTGCGCGCATGGGTAACTCCGAACAGCGAATGGCCGGAAGTTTATCGCAAATGCGGGAGTCTGCGGCCTGGATGAGAGGGCTCTTCGTAATGCCGTAGGGCGTACAACCGTTCGCGGTTGTACGCCGGTTCACCGGTGTATCAATAGGCGCAGGAGTGGTCGCGTGGGGCGTCAGAACGGCGCGGGGGACTCGAAGCGCAGGCGCTCGCCGGTCTGCGGGTGGGTCAGGCAGAGCATGCTCGCGTGCAGGCACAGGCGGTCGCGCAGGGTGAGGGCTTCACCCTCGGCATACAGGCGGTCGCCCAGCAGCGGGTGGCCGATGCTGAGCATGTGCACGCGCAACTGGTGCGAACGGCCGGTGATCGGCATCAGCTCGACGCGGCTCCAGTTGCCGTGGCGCTCCATGACGCGCCAGAAGGTCAGCGCATGGCGGCCCTGCTCGAAGTCCACCACGTGGCGCGGCTTGGTCGGCGGGTCGTAACGCAGCGGCGCCTCGATGCGGCCGCTGTCCAGTTCCGGCTCGCCCCAGCACAGCGCGGTGTAGGCCTTCTCGGTCTCGCGGTCGTGGAACTGCCGGGACAGCTCGCGGTGGCTGTCGGCGTCGCGGGCCAGGACGATCAGGCCGGAGGTTTCCCAGTCCAGGCGATGGACGATGCGCGCTTCCGGGTAACCGTTCTCCTGCAGGCGGGTGATCAGGCAGTCCTTGTTGTCGTCCGCACGGCCGGGCACGGAGAGCAGCAGGGTGGGCTTGTTCACCACCAGCAGGGCGGCGTCCTCATGGACGAATTCGATCTGGGACAGCGGCATGGAAGCTCTTGCGTGGATTAAGGGAGATAGAAACGACTGCGGCGGCCGAAGCCGCCGCAGGTTCACCACCGCCGGATCAACGTTCCGGCAGGGTGATGTTGAGTTCCAGGATCGAACAGCTGCCCTGGTTGGCCAGCTCGACCTGGACTTGTTCCTGGTCGATGGGCACGTATTTGCGGATCACTTCCAGCAGATCTTTCTGCAGCTGCGGGAGGTAGTCCGGTTGCGAACGGTTGCCGCGCTCATGGGCGACGATGATCTGGAGTCTTTCTTTCGCGATGGAAGCGCTGGAGGGCTGCTTCCGGCTGCGGAAGAAATCTAAAAGGCTCATTCACGTCCTCCGAACAGTCGTTGCAGGAATCCTTTCTTCTGCACGTCGAGGAACCGATGGGGCATTTCTTTGCCCAGCAGTCGCTCGACGGCGTCGCTGTACGCTTGGCCAGCATCGCTTTCTTCGTCGAGGATGACCGGTACGCCCTGGTTCGATGCCTTGAGCACCGCCTGGGATTCCGGGATCACGCCGAGCAGACGGATGGCCAGGATTTCCTCGACGTCCTCGACGCCGAGCATTTCGCCCTTGGTGACGCGCTCGGGGTTGTAGCGGGTCAGCAGCAGGTGTTCCTTGATCGGGTCCTCGCCCTTCTCGGCGCGGGCGGACTTGCTGGCCAGCAGGCCCAGCATGCGGTCGGAGTCGCGGACCGAGGAGACTTCTGGGTTGGTCACGACGATCGCCTCGTCGGCGTAGTACATGGCCAGGTGGGCGCCTTTCTCGATGCCCGCCGGGGAGTCGCAGATGATGTAGTCGAAGGACTGCTTGAGCTCTTCCATCACCTTGCCGACGCCTTCCTGGGTGAGGGCGTCCTTGTCGCGGGTCTGGCTGGCGGCCAGCACGTACAGGTTCTCGAGGCGCTTGTCCTTGATCAGGGCCTGGGTGAGGGTGGCTTCGCCGTTGATGACGTTGACGAAGTCGTACACCACGCGGCGTTCGCAGCCCATGATCAGGTCGAGGTTACGCAGGCCCACGTCGAAGTCGACGATGACGGTCTTGTGGCCGCGCAGGGCCAGGCCGGTGCCGATGGCTGCGCTGGAAGTGGTTTTACCGACGCCACCCTTACCGGAAGTGACTACGAGGATCTTGGCCAAGGTGATTCACCCCAAAGAAAAAACGAAGAATTCTGGTCCCTGAAAGTCGCGGCAGTATCCGTTAAAGGCGGGTGATGTTCAACACGTCACCCGACAGGCTGACGTGCACCGCCTGCCCCCATTGCGGACTGCGTCGAAGGTCTTCGGCGACCTTGTAATTACCAGCGATGGACACGAGTTCCGCGGCCAGTTGCTGGCAGAAGATCCGTGCGCTGGTGTCACCCTTGACACCGGCCAGGGCACGACCGCGCATCGGACCGTAAACATGGATATTGCCGTCGGCGAGAAGTTCCGCACCGGGGCTGACGGGGGCCAGCACGATCAGGTCGCCGCCGGCTGCATAGATCTGTACGCCGCCACGCACCGGAGTGGTGACCAGCTTGGTCGGCCTGACGACCGGTGCCGGCGGTTCGGCCGGTTTCTCCGGCGCGGCGTCCTTTTCCGGTTCCTGGGCCGCGGTCGGTTTTTCCGCCTGGGTTTCGGCCGGGACTGCCTCGGCAGGTTTTTCCGTCTGGGCAGTGGCGCTGTCGGCGGCCTGTTCCACGACCTTCTCGGACAGGCGCTCGCCGCGCGGACGGCGCACCGGGGTGGCGCCGGTCAGCGGGGTGACCGAGTCCTTCGGCTCGACGATGCGCTCGCGGGACGAGCCGGATGGCGGCAGCACGGGGATGTCGAACATGGTCGCCAGGCGGATGTCTTCCTCGCGGCTGGCGCGGATGGCCAGGGTGCGCAGGCCGTGGCGGCGGCAGATGTCCAGCACGCCCTGCAGGTCGAGCTGTCCCTCGCCGTCGGGCAGCTTGTCCAGCGCCAGCACCAGTGGGGTGTCACGGAAGAAGTTGGGCGCCTGGGCGACCTTGTCGGCGAGCTGGCGGTCCAGCCGCGGCAGGTCATTGTGGGCCAGTTCCAGAACGGTGACGGCCAGCATGCTGCCCTTGAGCTGGAATACGGGATCGTGGTCGAGAAGGTCAGCTTGGCTCATGGTCAGACTGCATCATTAAATGGGTTGGACTTATAGCGGACCGCCCCGGCAGCCGCAAGCGTGGCGCATAGCCAGGGCTCGAGGCAGGCACGGCGCGCATCGGCAAGGTAGAATGTCCGGCTTTGATCGTGACCGGAAAGTTCCATGGACCGCCCCACCTTTCGCCGTGAGTTCCTCCATCCCCGCCACTGGCCGCTCTGGCTCGGCCTCGGCGTGCTCTGGCTGGTGGTGCAGCTGCCGTATCCAGCGCTGCTCTGGCTGGGGCGCGCACTTGGCGCGGTGATGTACCGCGTGGTCGGCAGCCGCCGGGCGATTGCCGCGCGCAACCTGGAGCTGTGCTTCCCGGAGCTGTCCGCCGCCGAGCGCAAGCGCCTCTTGAAGGAAAACTTCGCCTCCACCGGCATCGCCTTCTTCGAGATGGCCATGAGCTGGTGGTGGCCCAAGGCGCGCCTGGCGAAGCTGGCGCACATCGAGGGGCTGGAGCACCTGCGCAAGGCCGAGGCCGAAGGCAAGGGCGTGATCCTCATGGCCATGCACTTCACCACCCTGGAGATCGGCGCGGCGCTGCTCGGCCAGGTACAGACCATCGACGGCATGTACCGCGAGCACGACAACCCGGTGTTCGACTTCGTCCAGCGCGCCGGCCGCGAGCGGCACAACGCCGACGCCACCGCCATCGAGCGCGAGGACGTGCGCGCCATGCTCAAGGTGCTGCGCGCCGGCCGGGCCATCTGGTACGCACCGGACCAGGACTACGGCATCAAGCAGAGCATCTTCGTGCCGCTGTTCGGCATCCAGGCCGCCACCGTTACGGCCACCACCAAGTTCGCCCGCCTGGGCCGCGCGCAGGTGTGTCCCTTCACCCAGTCGCGCCTGGCCGACGGTTCCGGCTATCGCCTGACGATCCATCCGCCGCTGGAGGATTTCCCCGGCGAGACCGAGGAGGCCGATTGCCTGCGCGTCAACCAGTGGGTCGAGCAGGAAATCCGCCGCCAGCCCGAGCAGTACCTCTGGGCGCACCGCCGCTTCAAGAGCCGCCCCGAAGGCGAGCCCAAGCTTTACGCCAGGAAGAAGTAGATCCCGCCCGGCTAATCTGGATACGACGCGACAAGGATTTCAGCCGTGACTGACGCCGCCAGCCCATCGACTTCCCCTGCCGTGACCGGCCTGATCCTCTCCGGGGGCGGGGCGCGGGCGGCGTACCAGGTCGGCGTGCTGGCGGCGATCGCCGAGTTGCTGCCGGAGGGCGCCGAGAATCCCTTTCCCGTGATCGTCGGTACCTCGGCGGGGGCGATCAATGCCGTTGGGCTGGCCTGCGGGGCTCTGTCCTTCCCGACGGCGGTGCAGCGGCTCACCCAGGTCTGGAAGGGCTTTCGCACCGGCCAGGTGTACCGCGCCGACTGGTCGGGCGTGATCGGCCAGGCCTTCAAGTTCCTCGGCCACAGCCTGCTCGGGCTGGGCAAGCGCCAGCCGGTGGCGCTGCTGGACAGCACGCCCTTGCGCTACCTGCTGGAACGCGAGCTGGATTTCTCCGGCATCGCCGCCGCGGTGCGCCGGCGCAACCTGCGCGCGGTTGCGGTCACCGCGTTCGGCTACGAATCCGGCCAGGCGGTGACCTTCTACCAGGGCCGCGCCACCATCGATCCCTGGCTGCGCCATCGGCGCGTGGGCGTGCCGACGCGCCTGGGTCTGGAGCACCTGCTGGCCAGCTCGGCGATCCCGCTGCTGTTCGCGCCGGTGAAGGTGCATCGCGAGTACTTCGGCGATGGCGCGGTGCGCCAGCAGGCGCCGATCAGTCCGGCACTGCACCTGGGCGCCAATCGCGTGCTGGTGATCGGGGTGAGCGGCAACCCGACCATGGGCAGCGCCAACGACACCGTGGCCAATTACCGTACCGGCCAGCCGCCGAGCCTGGCGCAGGTGGGCATCCATCTGCTCAACAGCACCTTCATCGACAGCCTGGAAGGCGATATCGAGCTGCTGCACCGGATCAACTTCCTCAGCTCCATGGTGCCGGAGGGCAAGCGCCGTGCGGCGTTGGGGCTGCAACCGGTCGATGTGCTGCTGATCTCGCCGAGCCGGCCGCTGGATGAAATCGCCGCCGAGTACCGCCACGAGTTGCCACGGGCGCTGCGCCTGTTCCTGCGCGGGCCGGGGGCGACCAAGGCGAGCGGGGCAGGGGTGCTGAGCTACCTGCTGTTCGAGCCGGGTTACTGCAATGCGCTGATCGAACTGGGGTATCGCGATGCCATGGAAAAGCGCACGGAGATCGCGCGTTTCCTGGGGATGGAGGAGTGGTCCCTGTAGGCGCGGACTTCGTCCGCGATCGAGGCCGCATCGGGGCTTTTCGCGGACGGAGTCCGCTCCTACGAGAGCTTGTCCGGGGAGGTGGGCCGTATAACGTTCGACGTTATACGGCGTTTGACCTGACGATCCGGGGGTATCGGCGTACAACCGCGAACGGTTGTACGCCCTACGGGTTGCTCTGGTCCCACAGGGGAAACATCAGACCGCCAGCACGCCGTCGCGGTAATCGCGCAGGGCCTGTTCGATCTCTTCGCGGCTGTTCATCACGAAGGGACCGTACTGCACGATCGGCTCGTTGAGCGGCTTGCCGGCCAGCAGCAGGACACGTGCGCCGTTGTCGCTGGAGAGCTGGATCTCATCGCCCTGGCCGAGCCGCACCAGGCGGTTGGTGGCCACGGTTTCGTCGCCGCGTTCGCCCGGTACCGTCAGTGAACCTTCGTAGACGTACAGCATCACCCGGTGTCCCGCCGGAATGCGCGGGCTGACCGAGGCACCCGCCGGCAGCCGCAGGTCGTAGTAGTGCGGCTCGGTGCCGGGGCGCTGCACGGCGCCATCCAGCGCGGTCTCGCCATCGTCGAAGCGGCCGGCGATCACGGTGACGCCGACGCCTTGCGCGGTGGTGGTGCGCGGCACGTCTTCCGGCTCGATGTCGCGGTAGCCGGCCGGGGACAGCTTGTCCTTCGCCGGCAGGTTCAGCCACAGCTGGAAGCCGCGCATGGCGCCTTCTTCCTGCTCAGGCATCTCGCTGTGGATGATGCCGTGGGCGGCGGTCATCCACTGTACGCCGCCGGGCTTGAGCAGGCCGCGGTTGCCCAGGTGGTCTTCATGGCGCATGCGCCCTTCGAGCATGTAGGTGACGGTCTCGAAGCCACGGTGCGGGTGGGCCGGGAAGCCGGCGATGTAGTCGTCGGGATTCTGCGTGTCGAACTGGTCGAGCATCAGGAACGGGTCGAAGCGCTCGATGCCGGGGCCGCCGATCACGCGGGTCAGGCGCACGCCGGCGCCGTCGGAGGCGGGGTGGCCGATGTGTTGGTCGATCAGGGTACGCAAGCGGGTCATGGGAACCTCCTTGATCAGTGAATGGGGTCATCCTAGACCCAAACGATGAATCAATGGTTGCGAGTTTTTCGCCAAAACAATCGAATAAATAGATTCATTGGTCGAAAAAGAAGCCGCCGCGAAAGGGCGGCGGCTTCGGGTCACTCCTGGATCTGCAGCTTGCGCGCTTCGCTGTAGACGTAGCGCAGCTTTTCGTACTCGAACGGGGAGTTGGTCTGGCCGTAGCGGAAGCTGTTGCTGTAGCGCTTGTCGATGACTTCCAGCACCGGCAGTTCCCAGTACTCGCTGTCGAGACTGGAGACATTGAGGTAGTTCACCTCGCGGGCCGCCACGAAGTCGGTCACCAGGCCGCCGGTGTCGCGCACATTGGAGGGGCCGAGTATCGGTAGTACCAGGTAAGGGCCCGCTGGCACGCCCCAGTAGCCCAGGGTCTGGCCGAAGTCCTCGCTGACCTTTGGCAGGCCCATGGCGGTGGCCGGGTCCCACAGGCCGGCGACACCGAAGATGGTGTTGAACAGCAGCCGCGCGGTGCTGTTCGCCGCCCGTTCGGGTCTGAGCTGGCCGATGTTGTTGAGCAGCGTCGTCACTTCGCCCAGGTTGCTGAAGAAGTTGCTCACGCCGGTACGGACGAAGCGCGGGGTGACGTATTCGTAGCCGTGGACGACGGGCAGGAACACCCATTGGTCGAAGCGGTAGTTGAAGTGGTACACGCGGCGGTTCCACGACTCCCACGGGTCATAGACGTTGAGGGCGTCCAGGGTGGCGCGTTCGAATTCGCGCTGGTCCAGGCCGGGGTTGAACTTCAGCGCGTCCATCGGGTGCTTGAAGCCGTCGGCCTCGGGCTGCTCGGAGAAGCTGTCGTTGCTGCTGGGATTGGATGTCGAAGTGGTGTCAGCCTGTGCCAGGCCGCAGCACAGCGCCAGGCCGAAAATCCAGGAAGAGCGGAGTCGCATGGATCAGTTCCCTGTCTGTGCGGTTGCCAGGCCGGGGGCCTGCGCATCCTGTCCTTTGAAGAACGCCAGCATGTCCTGCGCGTTCACGCGGTAGTTGAGGTTGCCGCAGTGGCCGCCGAGCGGGTAGAGCGTCAGGCGGTCGCCAAAGGTGCGGCGCAGGAAGCCGATATCGCCCGGGCCGAGGATGACGTCGTCGGCGTTGTGCATCACGGCGACCTTCGGGCTGTCGTGCAGGTAGTCCTGCAAGGCGTAGAGGCTCACCTGCTGGATCATCTGCGGCAGGCTGTTGCCCTTGCCGTGGGCGCGCCAGACCGGGATCAGCTGGTCGGTCAGGTAGCATTCGAAGTCACATTGCATGGCGCGCTTGAAGAAGGGCTCGAGGCTTGTGCCTTCCTTGATCGGGTAGTTCGGCGGGGTGATCAGGCCACGGCGGTTGATCAGGTCGGAGGTAAAAGCCATGTCGGCGGCCGAGAAGCGGAACACTGTCCCGATCAGCATGGCCATTTCCTCGTTGGAGAGGTGCTGCCTGGACTGCTGCAGTTCGTAGACGAAGGCATCGTTGAGGTCGATGTAGCCCTTCTGCTTGAAGTAGCGCGACAGCTTGCTCAGCACCACCTGGTAGAAGGTCTTGGAGTCGTTGATGCCCTTGACCCGGGTCTGCACCATCTTGTCCAGGTTGCTTACCGAGGTGTAGAGGTTCACCGGCGGGTTGAGCAGCAGTACGCGCTTGAAGTTGAAGCTGCGGCGGGTTTCGTCGAGCTGGCTGACGAAGGCGGCGTGCAGGGCGCCGAGGCTGTAGCCGGTGAGGTAGTACTCGCTGATCGGCAGGTCCGGATGCTGGGCGCGCACGGCCTGCATCACCCGGTAGAGGTCGTCGGCATCGGTGGGGGTGTAGCCGGGCGTGGCGGACTGCGAGGCCCCGGCCATGAAGTCCCAGCTCGTCGGCGAGGAAATCTGCACCACGTGGTAGCCGGCACTGTAGAACAGGCGCTTGAGGTATTCCGGGGTGCTGCTGAAGTAGGGCGCGCCGGTGCCGGCGATGATGAACACCAGCGGCGCCTCATGGTCCTGCCGGGCCAGGCGGTAGTGCAGCTTCTTCACCGCCCAGAAGTTTTCCGGCAACTGGTGCTCGCGCTCCGGCCGCAGCTTCAGGGCGTAATCGGACTGGCTGATGTCTTCGATATCGGGCAGCTGCGGACGCAGGTCCGGTGGTGTCGTGGCGATGGTGGCCTCGAACGGGTTGGTCAGCGGATAGCCGTAGCCGGCCTCATCGACATCGCGGCTGAACGCCGGCCCGGCGAGCCCCAGGGCGAGGCAGCCGAGCAGGACGGCCGCGCGTGAAAGACAGTTCATGGTGAGGGAGTCCTTTCGGAAAGAAGCCAACTCTAGGGAGACCGGCAAGTATGACCAGCGGATTGCCTACAAGTGCTACCGCGGCCTCACGCCTTGTGGGCCAGCTCACGCAGGGCGTCGCCGGTCAGGCGGTAGACCGTCCATTCATCCTGCGGACGGGCGCCCAGGCTGCGGTAGAAGCCGATGGCGGGCTCGTTCCAGTCCAGCACGGACCATTCCAGGCGTCCGCAGCCACGCTCCACAGCCAGTCGCGCCAGTTCCGTGAGCAGCGCCTTGCCCAGTCCGGCACCGCGGGCGGCGGGGCGTACGAACAGGTCTTCCAGGTAGATGCCCGGCTGGCTGAGCCAGGTGGAATAGTTGTGGAAGAACAGCGCGAAGCCCTGCGGCTGGCCGTCCACTTCGCCGATCAGCACTTCGGCGTAAGGGCGCGGGCCGAACAGGTGGTCGTGCATGCGCTGGGCGTCGGCCTTGACCTCATGGACCAGGCGTTCGTAGTCGGCGAGTTCGGTGATCAGCTCGATGATCAGCGGGATGTCGTCGGGGACGGCAGGGCGGAGCGTGACGCGCGGCATGGGAGCTACCTTGATGAGGGGACGCCCGAGAATGCCCCGTGGCCGGCGTCCCTGGCAACTGCCCGGTGCGACGGCGCTACAGGCGCTCCAGGCTCTCCACCCAGATCAGCTCGCAGGCCCCGGCGCCAGTGTCTTCGCGCGTCAGGGAACTGACCCAGCGCCAGCCGTCGTCGCCTTCCACCCGCACCAGTTTGCCGGAGAGACGGATGCGCTCGCCCTTGTCGACCTGCGCCAGGATGCGGGCCACGCTGTCGTTGGCGGGAATCATGTGCATGTTGGCGCTGTGGGTCTCGATGTCCCGGCGCGGGATCGGCATGGTATCGGCGTGCCAGTGGTACCAGCGGTTGCCCTGGGTGATGCGGATGCCGGCGAGGACGTTCGGATCGGCCATCGGCCCCCAGCCCAGGGCGAGGTCGGTGGGGGAAAGCTCGGCCTCGCGGCCCAGGCGGTAGTCCTCGCGGCCCAGCACCACGGCTTCGAGGTTGAAGTCCTGCAGTGGATAGATCGAATAGCGCTCCATCCGGAAGCCGCCGTTGGCCAGGATGTTGCCCTGCTGTTGCGGTGCGTGGGGCCGCTCGCCGGGCCACAGCCACCAGAAGCTGATGATGACGCAGACCAGCAGGAACAGGTTCGATCGCTTCATCGCAGGCTCCGCTGCCGCAGGCAATGTGAGTAGACGCAGCGCCTCTTGCATCGGCCATTGCGCTGGTTATGCTGGGCGCCGTTTTCGCCCCGGAGAGGCGCCATGCCCCGTCGATTGCCCGTCATCCTGCTGTTGCTCGTCCTGTTGCTGTGGCTGGCCGCCAGCTATGGCGTGCGTTTCGGGCTGATGGAGGATAGCCGCTGGGTCGGGCTGTGTGCCGAGTCGGCCGGCCGCTGGGAGTGCGTTGCGCGCTCACAACTGGGCCTGCTGATTCATTTCGGCGTATTCGGCACACTGGCGCTGGGCCTGTCGGCGCTGGCTTTCCTGGTCCCTGGCCGTAGCGGCTGGTGGCTGGCGGCGCTGGGGCTGTTCGCCGCGCTGCCGGCGCTGGTGCTGTACAACGCCAGCCTCGCGGTGTTCGCCGTGGTGCTCGCCGGGCTGCGCCTGGTGCGCGCGCGGCGGCCCTGATTCAACTGGCGCTTGCCGGCACGCCGCTCGCCAGCGGCAGGGGCTGCTGCAGACCGCGCCAGAGCGCTCCGAGCAGCAGCAGGCTGACCGCCGCCCAACCCAGCGCCTGCAGGTTGCTCAGGCCTTCCAGCAGCAGTTGCGCCGGCAGGCCGAGGGCGATGAACAGGATCAGCAGCAGGCTTTCGCGGCGCGGCGCGTTCACCGGCCGGCACAGGTAGACCAGCGCCGGGAACAGCAAGGCGACGCTGGGGAAGCTGCGGTAGCGGGCGTCGAACACCAGGCCCAGCATCAGCACCGCGCCAGCGAAGCCGGCCGCCGCCAGCCAGAGTCCTGCGCGTTTCTCCAGCCAGTCGAAGGCCGTAGCGCGCCAGCCCTGGCGTGCTGACAGGGTCAGGCTGAGGTGCGCCAGCACCAGCAGGTTCAGCCCGATCAGGAGCGCCGCCCACAGCCATTCGTCCCAGGACCGGCTGGTCACCACCGCCAGCTCTGCCCACAAACCGATGCAGGCGCCACCCAGTGCGGCGCCCAGAGGCAACAACAGCGCCGCGCGGGACGAGGCTGGGCGACCGCCCAGCAGCAGGCCGCCGGCCAGGACCAGCCCTGACAGCCCCAGCCACGCAGGCCAGCCCGGCAGGTTGCTGACGGGCCCGGCGAGCACGCCTTTCTCCTCGCGGTCGGCGCTGAACAGGCCCCAATAGCCGCCCACCGCGCCTTCGCTCTGGCGCTTCCAGGGTTGGTCGAACGCCTCGATCAGGTTGTAGTGCCAGCCGCGCTCCTCGGCCATGTGCACGAAGCCGCGGATGAAGCGCGCCTCGTTGACCCGGCTGGGCAGGGCGGTTTCGCGCTGGCGGCCTTCGCTGGGCCAGCCGGTCTCGCCGATCAGGATGTCCTTGGGTGCGAATTCGCGGCCGAAGTCTTCACGTATCTTCGCCACATGGGCGAGGGCGTCGTCGATGCCGCTGGGGTTGTCTTCCCAGTAGGGCAGCAGGTGGATGGTGACGAAGTCCACCGCCGGGGCGATTTCCGGGTGGCGGTGCCAGAACTCCCAGACATCGGCGTAGGTCACCGGCTGGTGTACCTGCGACTTCACCTGGCGGATCAACCCGGCGAGGTAGGTGGCGGTGACTTCCTTGCGCAGCAGGGTCTCGTTGCCGACGATCACCGCCTGGACCACGTCCGGGTACTCGTTGGCGGCCCTGATCAGCGCGGTCACCTCACTCTGGGTATCGACCGGATTGGCGTTCACCCAGGCACCGAGCATCAGCTTCAGGCCGTGCTTGCGAGCCAGCGCGGGGATGCCCTCCAGACCGGTCATCGAGTAGGTGCGCACGCAGTTGAAGCGCGTTGCCAGCAGGGCGAGGTCGGTGTCCATCTGCTCCGGGCGCAGGACGAAGGGCTTGTCGAAGGGCGACTGGTCCTTGGCGAAGGGACTGTAGGACGCGCATTGCAGCTTGTGCGTGGGCGTCGCCGCATCGGGCAGGTTCACCGGTTTGCCCAGGCCGTACCAGAGCCCGCACAGGGCGGCCAGAGCAAACAGCAGAGCGAGGCAATAGGGGAGGAGCGGAAAGCGCGAAGACTGTGGCATGAGGGCACGCGAACCGTGGCGAGGCGCGCATCTTAGCAACGCCGCCGGCTGGCGTCAGCGCCCCCGGCGTGCACTCAGGCGTGGCGGTGCAGCCAGTTGTGCGTCGGTGCGGCGTCGCCCGGCTGGCCCTGCTCGATTCGCTTCCAGAGCTTCTCGTGGAAGTGGAAGCCCACGGCGTTGCACAGCGGCTCGACGACCGCCAGCAGCCCACCCACGGTGATGCTGCCGGTCAGGGCATAGGCCACGCTGAAGGCGATGGTGAAGTGCATCAGGGTGAAGGTGACGGTCTTGAGCATGGCGGCTTCTCCGAGTTGAGAATTGTTCTCCGTTGAGAAAAGACTATCGCGGGGGAAGCCTGGTGGGTAATCGAGCCTCTGTATGGTGGTGATAGGAGCCCTGTTGTCGTGGAGGGAATGGCGCGGTCGTGGATGGAAGGATTCTGTCGCGGATCGGATCGTTGCGTGTCGTTCTCAGAGCAGTCCCCCCGCCGCTCGCGCAGATGATGGAGGGGCGGCCAAGACCGCGAATTGCGCCGGGTTCGCCCGGACGCTCCGACAAAAAATACGGGGAGAAAACCATGCGAATGATGCGACGCCTGATGGGCCTGGGCGCAGGGCTGGTGCTGTCGGCGGCTGCGGGGCTGGCCGGTGCGGCGGCCAAGCCGGAAGTCACTCTGGGATACGTGGACGGCTGGTCGGACAGCGTGGCGACCACGCACGTGGCCGCCGAGATCATGCGCGAGAAGCTCGGCTACCAGGTCAAGCTGATGCCGGTCGCGGCCGGGATCATGTGGCAGGGCGTAGCGCGCGGCAAACTCGACGCCATGCTCTCGGCCTGGCTGCCGGTCACCCACGGCGCCTACTACGACAAGATGAAGGACAAGGTGGTCAATCTGGGCGTGAACTACCCGGGTGCGAAGATCGGCCTGATCGTGCCTGAGTACGTGAAAGCCAACAGCATCGAGGACCTCAAGGCGCAGAAGGCCGATTTCGACGGCCGTATCGTCGGCATCGACGCCGGCGCCGGGGTGATGCTCAAGACCGATCAGGCAATCAAGGACTACGGCCTGGACTACAAACTGGTGGCCAGCTCCGGCAGCGGCATGATCGCCGAGCTGACCCGCGCGGAGAACGACAAGAAAGCCGTGGCGGTGACCGGCTGGATTCCGCACTGGATGTTCGCCAAGTGGAAGCTGAAGTTCCTCGAAGATCCGAAGAAGGTCTACGGCGAGGAAGAGCACGTCGACAGCGTCGCCAACCCGGCGCTGGAGAAGAAGGCGCCGGAAGTCTGGGCCTTCCTGAAGAAATTCCAGTGGAAGGACGGCCAGGAAATCGGCGAAGTCATGCTCGCCGTGCAGAACGGCGAGAAGCCGGACGTGGCCGCCAAGAAGTGGGTGGAAGCGCATCCGGATCGCGTGAAAGAGTGGCTGTAAGCGCTTAGATCGCACCGCGCTCGATACAGGGAAATCCCTCGCGAAGCCAAGTCTTCGCGGGGGATTTTTTTATTGCGCAGCGTCTATTCCGGGCTTGTTCGCAAAAACCTCGGGAAAGCTGCGACCCCCGCTACGACTAAAGTCGTCTGGAGCGCTTGCACCGTAGTCCTAAAGTGGAGATCGACGACATCCGCGTCATCCCCGCTGTGAGGACAAGAACAAAATGAACGACAGCATCTACCAGCGGATTGATACCAATCCGCGCTTCAAAGAATTGGTGGCCAAGCGCGAGCGATTCGCCTGGCTGCTCTCCCTGGTCATGTTGGGCCTGTACGTGGTCTTCATCCTGCTGATCGCCTTCCAGCCGCAACTGCTCGGCACGAAGGTCAGCGCCGATTCGTCCGTCACCTGGGGCATTCCCATGGGCGTCGGGCTGATCCTCTCGGCCTTCGTGCTCACCGGTATCTACGTGCGCCGTGCCAACGGTGAATTCGACCGCCTGAACCAGGAAATCCTCAAGGAGGCCCAGCAATGAAAGGCCGAATCGCCGCGGCCCTCGCTCTGGCCGCCCTTGTTCCCGCCTTCTGGGCTCCCGCACTCTGGGCTGACGCCCTCACCGGCGAGGTGCAGCGCCAGCCGCTGAACGTCTCCGCCATCGTCATGTTCGTTGCCTTCGTCGGCCTGACCCTGTGCATCACCTACTGGGCTTCGAAGCGCAGCAAGTCTGCCGCCGATTTCTATACCGCCGGCGGCAGCATCACCGGTCTGCAGAACGGCCTGGCCATCGCCGGCGACTATATGTCCGCCGCGTCCTTCCTCGGCATTTCCGCGCTGGTGTTCACCTCGGGCTATGACGGCCTGATCTACTCCATCGGCTTCCTGGTCGGTTGGCCGATCATCCTCTTCCTGATCGCCGAACGCCTGCGCAACCTGGGCAAGTACACCTTCGCCGACGTGGCCTCCTACCGCCTCAAGCAGAAGGACATCCGCACCCTGTCCGCCTGCGGTTCGCTGGTGGTGGTGGCCTTCTACCTGATCGCGCAGATGGTCGGCGCCGGCAAGCTGATCGAGCTGCTGTTCGGCCTGAACTACCACGTCGCGGTGGTCCTGGTCGGCATCCTGATGGTCATGTACGTGCTGTTCGGCGGCATGCTCGCCACTACCTGGGTGCAGATCATCAAGGCCGTGCTGCTGCTCTCGGGCGCCTCCTTCATGGCGATCATGGTGCTCAAGCACGTCAACTTCGACATCAGCACCCTGTTCTCCGAAGCCATCAAGGTCCACCCGAAGGGCGAGTCGATCATGAGCCCCGGCGGCCTGGTGAAGGACCCGATCTCCGCGTTCTCCCTGGGCTTCGCCCTGATGTTCGGTACCGCCGGCCTGCCGCACATCCTGATGCGCTTCTTCACCGTCAGTGACGCCAAGGAAGCCCGCAAGAGCGTGTTCTTCGCCACCGGCTTCATCGGTTACTTCTACATCCTGACCTTCATCATCGGCTTCGGCGCGATCCTGCTGGTCAGCACCAACCCGGACTTCAAGGACGCCACCGGCGCCCTGCTGGGCGGTAACAACATGGCCGCCGTGCACCTGGCCAACGCCGTGGGCGGCAGCCTGTTCCTGGGCTTCATCTCCGCCGTGGCCTTCGCCACCATCCTCGCGGTGGTTGCCGGCCTGACCCTGGCCGGCGCCTCGGCCGTGTCCCACGACCTGTACGCCAGCGTGCTCAAGGGCGGCAAGGCCAACGAAAAAGATGAACTGCGCGTATCGAAGATCACCACCGTCTGCCTCGGTGTGGTCGCGATCATCCTTGGCATCCTGTTCGAGAAGCAGAACATCGCCTTCATGGTCGGCCTGGCCTTCTCCATCGCCGCCAGCTGCAACTTCCCGGTGCTGCTGCTCTCCATGTACTGGAAGAAGCTGACCACTCGCGGTGCCAAGATCGGCGGCTGGATGGGCCTGATCACCGCAGTGGTGCTGATGATCCTCGGCCCGACCATCTGGGTGCAGATCCTCGGCCACGAGAAGCCCATCTACCCGTTCGAATACCCGGCGCTGTTCTCCATGGCCGTGGCCTTCATCGGTATCTGGTTCTTCTCCATCACCGACAAGTCGACTGCGGCCGACGAAGAGCGCGCGCGCTTCTTCCCGCAGTTCATCCGCTCCCAGACCGGCCTGGGTGCCAGTGGCGCCGTCGCCCACTGATCGCCTGAGCTGACCTGCCGGGGCCGGGGGTGGAAACACCTCCGGCCCCGTTGCTTTGAGACGGGGACTTCCCGATGTCCGACGATTTCAATTTCGCCTCTCCGCCCTTCGACCAACTGCGCCCGCAGGAGCGCGAGCAACTACGCGATGCGTTGAGCGTGGGCTACTACACGGTCGGCGAAGTGCTGCTGGAAGCCGGTGCGCCGGTGCCTGGCCTGTTCATCCTGCTCAAGGGCGTGATCGAGGAGCGCGGCGAGGACGGCAAACTGTTCGCCCAGTATGCCGCCGAGGACCTGTTCGACGTGCGCGGGCTGTTCTCCGGCAGCAGCAAGCACCGCTACCAGGCGGTGGAGGAGAGCATCGTCTATGAGCTGCCGGCGGAGGTGTTCCATCAGCTCTGTGCCGGCAATCCGGAGTTCGCCCGCTTCTTCCGCGCCGACCTTGCGAGCAAGCGTCAGCTGGAGCGCCGCGATGGCCAGAACCTCGCCGAATTCATCCTCACCCGCATCGCCCGCGAGCATCTGCTGCCGGCCATCGAGGTGGAGCCAACGCTGCCCCTGGGCGACGCCGCGCGCCTGCAACTGAGCCGGGGCGCCGACGCGCTGCTGGTGCGCGAGAATGGCGCGCTGGGCATCGTCACCCGCACCGACCTGATGGTCGCGCACTTCCGTGATGGCCGCAGCGAGGCCGAGCCCATCGGCCCGCTGGCACACCGGCCGCTGGCCAGCGTCGAACTGGGCGACTTTCTGTTCGACGCGATGATCCTGATGACCCGCCAACGTATCGAGCGGGTGGCGGTCTGCGAGGCGGGCAGGGTGGTCGGCCTGCTGCACCTGACTCAGGTGCTCAGCCTGTTCTCCACCCATTCCCATGTGCTGGCGCTGCGTATCGCTCGCGCCGAAAGCGAGGCAGAGCTGCGCGCGGCGGCGGAAACCCTGCACACCCTGATCGCCACCCTGGCCGGCAACGGCATCCGCCTGCGCTTCATCATGCAGCTGGTCAGTGCGCTCAACGAGCAATTGCTGCAGCGTCTGTTCGAACTGCAGATTCCCCCGGCGCAGCGCGGCAAGTGCTGCCTGATGGTGATGGGCAGCGAGGGCCGTGCCGAACAGCTGCTCAAGACCGACCAGGACAACGCCCTGATTCTCGCCGACGATCTCCCGGTGGAGCAGGGCCTGCACCTGATGCAGCGATTCTCTGCGGCCTTGCTGGACTTCGGCTATCCACCCTGTCCCGGCGGCGTCATGGCCAGCCGCAGCGAGTGGTGCAAGCCGCTTGCCGAGTGGCAGCGCGAATTGCGTGAATTGCCGCTGCAGGGACGTCCGGAACAACTCATGCGCCTGTCGATCCTCGCCGATGCCTGGCCGGTGGCTGGTAACCAGCAGTTGTTCGACGGCCTGCGCGAGGGCTTGAACGCCCTGGCCGGCGATGACAGCCGCTGGCTCAGTGACCTGGCGCTGCCGGCCCTGCAATTCGACACACCGTTGACCTTCCTTGGCCAGCTCAAGACCCAGGACGCCCACCTGGATATCAAGCGCGGCGGCATCTTCCCCATCGTCCACGGCGCCCGCGCGCTGGCGCTGCGCGAAGGGCTGGAGGAGCGCGGCACCCTGGGCCGGCTCGCCGCGCTCAAGGCGCTCGGCGTGCTGGACGAATCGCTGGCGGACAACCTGGTGGAGTCCTTCGAGCTGTTCCTGCAACTGCGTCTGCGCCAGCAACTGGACGACCAGCGTGACGGCCGCGTGCAGGGGCTCGACGTTTCGCGCCTGAGCCGCCACGAGCGCGACCTGCTGCGCTACGGTTTGCATGTGGTGAAGAAGTTCAAGCAGAGCCTGATCCGGCAATTCCACCTGGAGACCCGATGAACGCCTGCGTAAGCCTTCCCGATCAGCAGTGGTCCACCTGGCGTCGGCGCCTGTACTGGTGGCGCCACGACCCGGCGGACGCCGAGGAACTGGTGTCGCTGGACCTGGAGACCACCAGCCTCGATCCGCGCAAGGCCGACATCCTCAGCATCGGCGCGGTGCGCATCAGGCGCGGCAAACTGATCCTTGGCGAGCGCCTGGAGCTGCTGGTGGAGCCGCCGCCGAGCCTGAGCGGCGAGTCCATCCGCATCCACAAGCTGCGCCGCACCGACCTTGAAGGACAGCTACCGCTGGCCGAGGCGCTGCGCCGGGTACAGGCGTTCGTCGGCGATCGGCCGTTGCTCGGCTATTACCTGTCCTTCGATGTCGCCGTGCTGCGCCGGCACTTGCGCGAGCAACTGGGCGCGCGGCTTGATAACCCGCGGGTCGAGGTTTCCGAGCTGTATCACCGTAAGATGAGCCGGCGCTTCCCCGACCTGCACCTGGACCTGCGCTTCGACACCCTGGCGCGCCACCTGGATATCCCTGTGGAGGGCCGTCACACCGCCATCGGCGATGCGCGCACCGCCGCGCTGATGTTCCTGCGCCTGCGCAAGGGGTCGCTGCCGCGCAGCCTCGGTTGAGCCGGCTGCACGCTGACCGAATCTTTGAATCTTCCGGCGAACGCCCAAGTCCCAGATTACAAGCGCTGGCCGAATGCCTCACTGCGAGCCATCGCCCCTCGTCAAGCCAAGAGGAGAGACGATATGGGACTCGGGACCATTCTGTTGATCATTCTGATACTGCTGCTGATCGGTGGCCTGCCGGTCTTCCCCCACTCACGTAGCTGGGGCTACGGCCCCTCGGGCGCCATTGGCGTGGTGCTCGTCGTCCTGCTGGTGCTTGTTCTGCTCGGACATATATGAGTTGCGTCGGATCGCCCGGTGTTCCAGGCGGTCCGCCATGTCCATGATGTAGCAGGGTGATTCATCGCACAGCCCTGATGATGATGGCGTACTAACATACCGGTCCTTTGCCGTCGTGGAGTCGAAAGGATGCCGGGTATTGTGCTGATCGCACTGGGAGCGCTGTGGTTGATCATCCAGTGTGGCGTGGGTCTGCTGCCGCTGGCAGATGCCGTTGCGCTGGACCCGGTCAGTGAGCCCGAGCGTTTCTGGCAGTTCGCCTTCCTCGGCCCTTCCATTCCCCTTGCCCTGGGGATGTTCCTGCTGCGCTACCGGGTGCAGCGATTCGCGCAGCTCAAGCACGAGAGCGTCAACTGCGCTGCCTACGTGCTGATTTGCGCCGGGGTTGCCCTGGTGCTGGGCAAACTCTGCGCCCTGCTGATCGGTTGAGCGCTTGATCCGGGGGCCTGTGGCGGCGGTTTGCCGGGGGCATTCAGCGCCCTGATGTCGCCGCCGGGCCGGCGGGCCTTGGTTACACTTTGGCTCACTGTCCCGAACAACTCCCCGAACAAGAGCAGGCAAACCTCCCTATGCAAAACCGCATCATGATCACCGGCGCCGGTTCCGGCCTCGGTCGCGAAATCGCCCTGCGCTGGGCCCGCGAGGGCTGGAAACTGGCCCTGGCTGACGTCAACGAAGCGGGCCTGGCGGAAACCCTCAAGCTGGTGCGCGAGGCCGGCGGCGACGGCTTCACCCAACGCTGCGACGTGCGTGACTACAGTCAGCTGACCCAACTGGCGCAGGCGTGCGAAGAAAAGCTCGGCGGCATCGACATCATCGTCAATAACGCCGGCGTTGCCTCGGGCGGCTTCTTCAGCGAGCTGTCGCTGGAAGACTGGGACTGGCAGATCTCGATCAACCTGATGGGCGTGGTCAAGGGCTGCAAGGCCTTCCTGCCGCTGCTGGAGCAGAGCAAGGGGCGGATCATCAACATCGCCTCCATGGCCGCGCTGATGCAGGGCCCGGCGATGAGCAACTACAACGTGGCGAAAGCCGGCGTGGTGGCGCTCTCGGAAAGCCTGCTGGCCGAGCTGAGCCTGGTGGACGTAAAGGTCCACGTGGTCTGTCCGTCGTTCTTTCAGACCAACCTGCTGGACTCCTTCCGTGGCCCGAGCCCGGACATGAAGAACCAGGTCGGCAAGCTGCTGGAAAGCTCGCCGATCAGCGCCGCCGACATCGCCGACTACATCCACCAGGAAGTGGCCCGCGACGCCTTCATGATCCTGCCCCACGAGCAGGGCCGCATGGCCTGGCAGATCAAGCAGCAGAACCCGCAGGTGATCTACGACGAGATGGCGAAGATGGCGGAGAAGATGCAGGCAAAGCGCCGCACGCCCGCTTGAGAACCTGATTACGATCTGCTGCGCGTCGGCATAACTGCATAGGTAAGCGGAGAGAAATGCTTATTGACCCTCCGCTTTCTCAGTTGTCCTCGCCTTGTTCTCGTAAAGCAGGTTCCGAACCAGTCATTTGCCCTCTTTCGGTGCAGTGAAAGACAGGGCTTGCCCAGGCCGGTGCAAAGGGTTAGCTTTAGTCACCGGCCTGCCTGGCTGAAGAACGTTGGACCCCGGTGAAAGCCCCGCACATTTCGCGGGGCTTTTGCTTTTCCGGGCTACTGCGCATCGACGCGGATTCGCGCTTTGCGTGTCGGCGGGCCTGTGTTAGAAGGCACCGGTGTCATTGAAGGAAGAACCCGCTTGCAGTCCGAATCCATCGTCTATGGTTGCATCCGCGACTGGCCCGGCGACTCGATGGAGCGCCGCCTGCGCCGCGCCGCCAACCGCAAGGTGCTCGACAGCCTGCCGATGGGGGAGGCCTGGCCGTTCCTTGGCCGCGAGATGTTCAGTCGCTGCGAAACCGAGGGTGCCGGCCTGTACCAGTCCCAGGTGATCCATTTCGGCGCCAGCTACCAGACCATCGAGTACGAGTGGAAACTCTGGGTCGAGCAGTTCGAAGCCTTGCTGCGCCGTCTCTACTGGGCCAGCGCGGTGGTTCACCTGGAAACCGAAGTCAACGGCAGCCACACCTTCCGCTGGGAGTCCGAGAACGGCTTCCACAGCCCGCGCGAAGGCGAACTGAAAGTGCGCTGCGCCTGGGAACGCGAGGGCGGCCTGCGCGGCTGACCGGCAGGTTTCCCGTCACGGAAAGAGCCTCCCATGATCAATTACCTCTGGTTCGTCCTCGCGGCCTTCTGCGAGATTGGCGGCTGTTATGCCTTCTACCTCTGGCTGCGCCTGGACAAGAGCGCCCTGTGGATAATTCCCGGTCTGCTCAGCCTGACGGTGTTCGCCCTGCTGCTCACCCGCGTCGAGGCCAGTTACGCCGGGCGTGCCTATGCCGCGTACGGTGGCATCTACGTTGCCGCGTCGCTGTTCTGGCTGGCTTTCGTGGAGAAGAGCCGCCCGCTGTGGAGCGACTGGGTGGGCGTGGCGCTCTGCGTGATTGGCGCCAGCGTGGTGCTGTTCGGGCCCCGGTTCGCGCCCTGATTGGGGCCAACACCTGTAGGAGCGAGCTTGCTCGCGAACAGAATTACCCGGCCCCAATTGTGCTGGGCGGTTCGCGAGCAAGCTCGCTCCTACGAAAAGCGGTTTCCAGAGAAACATCCGCGCGCACCGGATGCAGGGGCAAGACCTTGGGTTACTTTCTGTGGGGCCGCCATCCGTAGTTTGAGAAAGTGACTCGCCCGAGGGGGCGAAACAAAATCTCTCAGCGGACACCGAAGCGGTGCAGGAACACCCAACCGAAAGCATCGCGGACAAGGTCCGCTCCTACGAGACCGCGCGAGTGCCGGCCCCGTAACGTAGGGCGTATAACGTTCGACGTTATACGCCGATTGACCTTGGTTTCAGATCACTCCGGACCTGGCCTCGGAGTCGACGCCAAACAGGGGTGTCACGGCGTACAACCGCGAACGGTTGTACGCCCTACGGTGGGGACCCGTTATTCCTCCAGCCACTCCTTCGGCACTTCGCTTTTCAGCATCAGCTGGCACTGCTGGCTTTCCGGATCGAAGACGATCACCGCCTCGCCGCGCTTGAGGGCATGCCGTGCGCGCTCCACGCGCACGTCCAGCGGCGTGTCGTCGCCGTTGTCGGTGCCTTCGCGGGTGACGAAGTCTTCCAGCAGGTTGTTCAGGGTGTCGGCTTCGATCAGGTCAAAGGGAATCAGCATGGCAGGGTACTCGCAATCGCAGCGCGGGATTGTAGTCCCGCGCTGCGGCGAGTGCAGCTTCAGTTCTTGCCTTTCTCGGTGTTGTCGCCGCTGTCGATCAGCTCATCCACCGGCTGCACATGGGTAGTGCTTTCCATGTGCACCGGATGCTCCAGCTGTTTGCTGAAGCGCTCCAGGGCGCCTTCGCTCGGCTCTGCATCGCTGTCGAATACCGGCGGGCTGAGCAGGTAGGCGGTGAGCAGGCGCGAGAGCGCGGCAAGGCTGTCGATATGGGTGCGCTCGTAGCCGTGGGTGGCGTCGCAGCCGAAGGCCAGCAGCGCGGTGCGGATGTCGTGGCCGGCGGTGATCGCCGACTGCGCATCGCTGTGGTAGTAGCGGAACAGGTCGCGGCGCACGGCGATCTCGTGGCGTTCGCTCAGCCGCAGCAGGTGTCGTGACAGGTGGTAGTCGTAAGGCCCGCCGGAGTCCTGCAGAGCCACGCTCACCGCGTGCTCGCTGGAGTTCTGCCCCTCGGCTACCGGAGCGATGTCGATGCCGACGAACTCGCTGACGTCCCAGGGCAGCGCACCGGCCGCACCGGAGCCGATCTCCTCGGTGATGGTGAACAGCGGGTGGCAGTCGATGGGCGGTTGCTGGCCGCTTTCGCGGATCGCCTTCAGTGCCGCCAGCAGCGCGGCGACCCCGGCCTTGTCGTCGAGGTGGCGGGCGCTGATGTGGCCGCTCTCGGTGAACTCCGGCAAGGGGTCGAAGGCGACGAAGTCGCCGATGGCCACGCCCAGGGTTTCGCTGTCGGCACGGCTGACCGTGTAGGTATCCAGCCGCAGCTCGACGTGATCCCAACTGATCGGCAGGCTGTCCACCGCGGTGTTGAAGGCGTGCCCGGAAGCCAGTAGCGGCAGCACGCTGCCGCGCAGCACGCCGTTCTCGCAGAACACCGTGACCCGGCTGCCCTCGGCGAAGCGGCTCGACCAGCAGCCCACCGGCGCCAGGGCCAGGCGGCCGTTGGGCTTGATCTCGCGGACGATGGCGCCAATGGTGTCCAGGTGCGCCGAAACCGCGCGGTCCGGGCTGTTACGCCGCCCCGAGAGGGTGGCGCGGATGGTCCCGCGGCGGGTCATCTCGAAAGGCACGCCGATCTCCTCCAGCCGTTCGGCGACGTAGCGCACGATGGTGTCGGTGAAGCCGGTGGGGCTGGGAATGGCGAGCATTTCCAGCAGCACGCGCTGCAGGTAGTTCAGGTCGGGTTGGGGCAATGCCGTCATGCGGAAGCCTCCATGCCGGGGTGGGATTCGCGGTTGAGCAGCTCGCGGCTCAGCGGGAACAGCAGGTCGACGAAGCGCTCGGCGGTGGGTTGTGGTTCATGGTTGGCCAGCCCGGGCCGTTCGTTGGCTTCGATGATCACGTAGTCCGGCTGGTCGGCGTCGCGCACCAGCAGGTCGAGGCCGGTGACCGGGATTTCCAGCGCGCGTGCCGCACGGATCGCGGCTTCGGCCAGCTTCGGATGCAGGCGCTCGGTGACGTCTTCCAGGGTGCCGCCGGTGTGCAGGTTGGCGGTGCGGCGCACGGCCAGGCGCTGGCCGCTGGGCAGCACGTCGTCGTAGCCGAAGCCGGCGGCGGCCAGGGTGCGCTCGGTTTCGCCGTCCAGCGGGATACGGCTTTCGCCACCGGTCGCGGCCTGCCGGCGCCGGCTCTGGGCTTCGATCAGTCGGCGGATACTGTGCCGGCCATCGCCGATGACTTCGGCGGGGCGGCGGATCGCGGCGGCCACCACTTCATAGCCGATCACCACGATGCGCAGGTCCTGGCCGGCGTGGTAGCTCTCCAGGATGACGCGGGTGTCGAACTGCCTGGCCTGGGCGATGGCGCTTTCCACCTCGCCGGTGCTGCGCAGGTCCACGGCGACGCCCTGACCCTGTTCGCCGTCCACCGGCTTGACCACCAGCGAGCCGTGCTCGGCGAGGAACCGGGCGTTGTCCTTGGCGCTGCCCGCCAGGCGCTGCTGCGGCTGACGCAGGCCGACGCGATCGAGGGCGCGGTGGGTGAGGGTCTTGTCCTGGCACAGGCTCATGCTCACCGCGCTGGTCAGGTCGCACAGCGATTCGCGGCAGCGGATGCGCCGGCCGCCCTGGGTGAGGATGAACAGCCCGGCGTCGGCGTCCTGCACCTGCACGTCGATGCCGCGCCGATGGGCTTCGTCGACGATGATCCGGGCATAGGGGTTCAGGCCTTCTTCCGGACCGGGGCCGAGGAACAGCGACTGGTTGATGCCGTTCTTGCACTTGATGGCGAAGGTCGGCAGTTCGCGGAAACGCAGCTTGCGGTAGAGCGCCTTGGCCTGCTGGTTGCTGTGCAGCACCGACAGGTCGAGGTAGGCCAGGCCCCGGCTCATGAAGTGCTCGATCAGGTGGCGCACCAGGGCTTCGCCCACGCCCGGCCGGCTGGACTGCGGGTCCACCGCCAGGCACCAGAGGCTGGAGCCGCCTTCCGGGTCGCGGAAGGCCTTGGCGTGGTTGATGCCCATGACGGTGCCGATCACCGTGCCGGTTTCGTCGTCCTCGGCCAGCCAGTAGGCCGGCCCGCCCTGGTGGCGCGGAGTGACCTGGGCGGCATCCACCGGGAGCATGCCGCGCGCCAGGTACAGGCGGTTGATCGCCGCCCAGTCCTCGTCGCTGTGTACGCGGCGGATGCGGAAGCCGCGGAACGGCCGACGCGCCGGCCGGTAGTCGGTGAACCACAGGCGCAGGGCGTCGGAGGGGTCCAGGAACAGTTGCTGCGGCGCCTGCGCCAGCACTTGCTGCGGTGCGGCGACGTAGAGGGCGATGTCGCGCTCGCCAGGCCGTTCGTTGAGCAGCTCGGTGGCCAGTTGTTCGGCGGTGGCGAAGGTGTGGCCGATCAACAGGCGGCCCCAACCGCATTGCAGGATCAGCGGGCCTTCGTGGCGCTGCGCGTGGTCGCCGGCAAATCGCGCCTGGAGGCGTTCATAGGTGGGTGTCTGGCCTCGCAGCAGGCGCTGGTTGTGGGGATGGGGCTGGTTCAAATGGGTCTTCATGGCTTACTCCCTGAAAAGCATTCGTCCCGGCTTCACAAACCCTGTTCGGTCAGCCAGAGGTTGAGCGCGGCCAGTTGCCAGAGCTTGGAGCCCCGCAGCGGCGTGAGGTCGGTCGACGGGTTGCTGAGCAGGCGGTCGAACATCGCCGTCTCGAACAGGCCGCGATCCTGGCTCGGGTCCAGCAGCAGTTCGCTGACCCAGGCGCGGGTGTTGCCTTGCAGGTGTTTGAGGCCGGGCACCGGGAAGTAGCCCTTGGGGCGGTCGATGACTTCGCTGGGGATGACGCGGCGGGCGGCGGCCTTGAGTACCTGCTTGCCGCCGTCGCCGAGCTTGAAGCGCGACGGGATGCGCGCCGACAGCTCCGCCACCCGGTAGTCGAGGAACGGCACGCGGGCTTCCAGGCCCCAGGCCATGGTCATGTTGTCGACCCGCTTGACCGGGTCGTCGACCAGCATGATGGTGCTGTCCAGGCGCAGGGCCTTGTCCACCGGGTCGTAGGCGCCGGGCTGGGCGAAGTGCTCGCGGACGAACTCGCCGGCCACGTCCTCTACCCGCAGGGCTTCGCGCACGGTCTCCAGGTACTCGCCGTGACTGCGGTCGAAGAACGCGGTGCGGTAGGCCTGCAGCGGGTCCGCAGCGCCGGCCACCTTCGGGTACCAGTGATAGCCGGCGAACAGCTCGTCGGCGCCCTGGCCGCTCTGCACCACCTTGCAGTGCCTGGATACCTCGCGGGAGAGCAGGTAGAAGGCGATGCAGTCGTGGCTGACCATCGGCTCGCTCATGGCCTGGAAGGCTGCCGGCAACTGCTCGATGACTTCCTTCTCGGCGATGCGCAACTGGTGGTGGCGGGTGCCGTAGTGCCTGGCGATCAGGTCGGAGTACTGGAACTCGTCACCGCGCTCGCCGCCGGCATCCTCGAAGCCGATGGAGAAGGTCAGCAGGTCGTCCACACCGGCTTCATGCAGCAGCCCGACCAGCAGGCTCGAATCGACTCCGCCGGAGAGCAGCACCCCCACTTCGCGAGCGGCACGCTGGCGCACGCTCACTGCGTCGCGCAGGCTGCCCAGCAGGCGGTCTTCCCAATCCTCCAGGGTCAGTTCCCGTTCATCGGGCAGCGGGCCGTAGTCCAGGTTCCACCAGCGCTGGCGCTCGGCGTGGCCTTCGGCGTCGATGCTCATCCAGGTGGCCGGCGGCAACTTGCTCACTTCGGCCAGCAGGGTACGCGGGGCGGGCACCACGGCGTGGAAGTTCAGGTAATGGTTGAGCGCCACCGGGTCCAGCGCCGGATCGATGTCGCCGCCCTTGAGCAGCGCCGGCAGGCTGGAGGCGAAACGCAGGCGCTTGCCGGTCCGCGACAGGTATAGCGGCTTGATGCCGAGGCGGTCGCGGGCGATGAACAGGCGCCGTTTGTCGCGTTCCCAGATGGCGAAGGCAAACATGCCATTGAGGCGTGGCAATAGTTCCTCACCCCAGGCGTGGTATCCCTTTAGAAGGACTTCGGTGTCGCCACCGGAAAAAAAGTGGTAGCCGAGGGCTTCCAGCTCCCCGCGTAACTCGGGGTAGTTGTAGATTGCGCCGTTGAACACCAGCGACAGGCCCAGCGTCGGGTCGATCATCGGCTGGCCGGAAGCTTCGGCCAGGTCCATGATTTTCAGGCGCCGGTGTCCCAGGGCCAATGGCCCTTCGCTGTGGAAGCCCCAGGCATCGGGGCCTCGTGGGGCGAGGTGGTGGGTGATGCGTTCGACCGCGGCGAGATCGGCGGCCTGTTTATCGAAGCGAAGTTCTCCTGCTATTCCGCACATGTCCTTACCGGTTCTCCGTTGGGGATGAGTGGGTGGTCCCTCAGGGGGGCCATAGGGGAGGACCGTCCGATTGGATGAGAGTTCTATTTGATTTCATTGAGGAAAGTTCGAAGGCGCAGGTGAACGATGATGGCTGATGGCAAATCTTCGACGCGTAACGCCCACGCCCTGTCGATGCTCCAGGCGCTGCGTCGCCTGCAGCAGGCGGCTGACGTGCACTCCAAGAGTCTGGGGCGCGATGGCGAGTTGACGCCGCTGCAACTGCTGATCCTGCAGGTGGTGGCGCTGGAGGGGGAAATTACCGCTGGTCAGTTGGCTGGACAGGTTGCACTGTCCCAGTCATCGCTGTCGGGCGCCCTGGCGCGCCTGGAAAGCCAGCGGCTGCTGACGCGCCGGCGCGATCCCGACGACCGCCGCAAGCAGTGGCTGAGCCTGAACGATGCCGGGCATGAGGCGCTGCGCGACGGGCCGGAACTGCTGCCCGAGCATGCCCTGGAGCGCTTCGCCGGGCTGCCGGAGTGGGAGCAGCACACCATTCTTGCCGGGCTGCTGCGCGCTGCCGAGCTGTTCGAGACGCCCGCAACGGCGGGCGTGGAAGAGGAAGAAAACTAGGACGCCAACAGCTTCTGCGCGGCCAGCGACAAGCTGACCGCCACCAGCATCAAGGCGAACAGGCGCTGCAGCGTTGCGCCACCCAGGCGCACGGCCAGGCGATTGCCGACCAGCACACCGAGCGCGCCACCCGCCGCAAGACAGGCCAGCAGCGGCAGGGGCGGCTGGGCATGGCTCAGGTAGAGCAGGAAGCCACCGCCGGAAACCAGTGCGATCACCGCCATCGACGTCGCCGTTGCCGCCAGCATCGACAGCGGGGTGAACCACAGCAGCCCCGGCACGATCAGGAAGCCGCCGCCCACGCCCATCAGGCCCGAGAGCAAACCCACCGCCAGCCCCACGCCCAGCAACGGACCGTTGCGTGTCGCCTGGCCGCATACGCGTTCCTGGCGCGAGCCTTGCCACATGCGCCAGGCCGACCACAGTACCAACAGGCAGAAGCCGACGATCAACCAGGCGTCCGGCACGAACTTTCCCAGCCACTGGCCGATGGCGTTGCCCGGCCAGCCGGTGATCACCAACCAGAACAGCGGCCGCCAGGCCACCTGGCCCTGGCGCGCCCGGGGTACCGCGCCGATTGTCGCAGACAGTGCCACCGCGCCGAGGCTGACGCCGATGGCGTCGTGCAGTGGCAGGTGCAGGCTGAGCAGCAGCGGCAGCGCCACCAGCGAGCCGCCGGCGCCGGTCAGGCCGAGCAGCAGGCCGAGGATCAGGCCAATGGCCGAGGATTCCAGCAGTAATGCATCCATGTCGGTGGTCCGCTCTGGAAGTGGGGCGCGGTCCGTCCGTCCGCGCCGGCGATCAGGAAGTCTTCTGCCCGCGCACGACTTCACGCAGGAAAAAACGATTGGGGTGGCAGGCCTCGGCCACGGTGCGGGGCAGCGGCAGCGGCTCGTCCTCCAGCCAGGCCGCCAGCAGTTCGCCGGACAGCGGCGCGGTGACCAGCCCGCGCGAACCGTGGGCGCTGTTCAGGTACAGGCCGTCGAACCAGGGGCAGGGCGTTTCCGGCACCTGGCGTGCGTCCTTGCCGAGCACCGCGTAGGCCGCGGCGAAGGCGTCGCGGTCGGCTAGCGGACCTACCAGCGGCATGTAATCCGGGGTGGTGCAGCGGAAGGCCGCGCGGCCTTGCAGGGTCGCCGGGTCGAGCTGGCCGACGTGCAGGCGCTCGCTCAGGTCTGTGGATATCTCCGCCAGCAGGTCGAGGTTGCTCAGGTGTTCTTCCAGCGAAGGCTCGGTGTCGTCCCTCTTGAATTCGAAACTGGCGCCGAGGGTGTGTTCGCCATGGCGCGGCGGCGCGACGTAGCCTTCGGCGCAGACCACGGTGCTCAGCGCCGCACTGTCGGCGGTGACCGGCAAGCGGGTGATCTGCCCGCGGATACGCTTCATCGGCAGGCCCTGGGCGCCCTCGAAACGGCGCACTTCAGCGGCGGTGGCAAGGACGGCGACCGGCGCGCTGGCGAGCTTGTCGTCACCGCTCCAGGCGCCCCAGCCGTCGGCATCGCGCTGCAGGCGGACTTCCTCGCCGGTCACGACGCGGATATTCGGATGCTGCGCCAGATGCCGGCACAGCGCCGGCGGATGCACCCAGCCGCCCTCGGGGAAGAACAGGCCGCCGGCGGGCAGTTCGACGCCTGCAATGCTTTCGGCTTCGGCCTTGTCCAGCAGGCGCAGCAGCGAGTCCGGAAAGGCCCCGGTCAACTGCGCCTGGCGCTGCGCTTCAGCGTCGTCGAAGCCCAGTTGCAGCACGCCGCAGTCCGACCAGTCCTCATCTTTCTGCAAGCCTTCGATCAGTCGCCGGGTGTGGCCGAAACCACTGACAATCAGGCGCGACAGCGCGGTGCCGTGGGCCGACAGCTTGAGGTAGAGCACGCCCTGCGGGTTGCCCGAGGCTTCTTCGGCCAGGGCGCCGTGGCGTTCGATCAGCGTTACCTGCCAGCCGCGTGCGGCGAGGCTTGCAGCGCTGGCGCAACCGGCCATGCCGCCGCCGATCACCAGCGCCTCGCGCGGGCCCACGCCACCCTGGGAAGAGCGGCGCGCGGGGCGGGCATACCAGGGTTTGCCGGCCGGCTGTTGGGCGCCGATGTATTCGCCCTGAGACATTTCCCATTTCTTGCCGAAGCCCAGGGTGCGACGGATCTTGAAGCCGGCAGCACCCAGTCCACGGCGGACGAAACCGGCGCTGGTGAAGGTGGCCAAGCTCGCACCCGGCGCCGAGAGTCGGGCGAGCTGGGCATACAGCGCGTCGTTCCACATCTCCGGGTTCTTCGACGGCGAGAAGCCGTCGAGGAACCAGGCGTCGATCTGCGCATCCAGCTCCGGCAGCATGTCCAGCACGTCGCCCACCAGCAGGGTCAGCACCACGCGGCCACCGGCGAAGACGAAGCGCTGGAAGCCGGGGTTGATCGCCACATACTGCGCCAGCAGTTGTGCCGACAGATGCTCCAGCTCCGGCCAGAGGGCGAAGGCGCGGCGCAGGTCGTCCAGCGCCACCGGGAACTTCTCCACGCTGACGAAGTGCAATCGCGCATCCGCCGGGGCCAGCGCTTCGAACTGCTGCCAGGCGCAGAGGAAGTTCAGTCCGGTGCCGAAGCCCGTCTCGCCGATGCACAACCGCCCGCCGGCAGGCAGTGCGGCGAAGCGCTCGGGCAGGCGGTTGCCGGCGATGAACACGTGGTGTGTCTCCTCGATACCGGAGGCGCGGGAGAAGTACACGTCGCCGTAGGCACGGGAGGTGGGCTGGCCATTCTCGTCCCAGTCGATCTGGGCGTTGTGGGCATTGGGAAGAGGAGGGAGCATGCGTCGGTCGTGGTGAAAGCAAAGGCGCAGTTTAGCCGATCCGTCAGGCGGACCTCAGGAATTGGCGAGCTTTCGAGGTGTGCCGCGTTGCCGCGGGTGATCACCGTCACGACAAAATCTCAGCAGTGCTGCCGCCACATCCGCTACCTTTTACGGCATTCGGAAACAAGGAGAGGTGCATGTTCGAATCCGCCGAGATCGGTCATTCCATCGACAAGGAAACCTACGAGAAGGAAGTCGCGGTGCTGCGCGAGGCCTTGCTCGAAGCGCAGTACGAGCTCAAGCAACAGGCGCGCTTCCCGGTGCTCATCCTGATCAATGGCATCGAGGGGGCCGGCAAGGGCGAGACGGTGAAGCTGCTCAACGAGTGGATGGACCCGCGCCTGATCCAGGTCGAGAGTTTCGTCCTGCCCACCGACGAGGAACTCTCCCGTCCGCCGCAGTGGCGCTTCTGGCGCAAGCTGCCGCCCAAGGGGCGTATCGGCATCTTCTTCGGCAACTGGTACAGCCAGATGCTCTACGCACGGGTGACTGGGGAGATCAAGGACAGCCAGCTCGATGGCCTGATCGCCGACGCCGAACGCTTCGAGCGCATGTACTCCGACGAAGGCGCGCTGATCTTCAAGTTCTGGTTCCACCTCTCGAAGAAGCAGCTCAAGGAGCGTCTCAAGACGCTGGAGAATGACCCGCAGCGCAGTTGGCAGCTCAGCGACCTGGACTGGAAGCAGAGCGAGGTCTACGACAAGTTCGTGCGTTATGGCGAGCGCGTGCTGCGTCGCACCAGCCGTGACTACGCGCCCTGGTACGTGGTCGAGGGCGCCGATGAGCGTTACCGCAGCCTGACGGTTGGTCGCACCCTGCTCGAAGGTTTGCAGGCCGCGCTCAAGCGCGAGGGCCGCCCGACGCCGCAACCCCATGCCGCCCCTCTGGTTTCCAGCTTGGACAACAAGGGGCTGCTTGGCGCGCTCGACCTGACCCTGGCGCTGGACAAGGACCAGTACAAGGAGCAGATGGCGAAGGAACAGGCACGACTGGCCACGCTGATGCGTGACAAGCGTTTCCGCAGCCATTCGCTGATCGCCGTGTTCGAGGGCAACGATGCTGCCGGCAAGGGCGGCGCCATCCGCCGCGTGACCGATGCGCTGGACCCGCGGCAATACCACATCGTGCCGATCGCCGCGCCCACCGAGGAGGAGCGTGCGCAGCCGTACCTGTGGCGCTTCTGGCGGCACATGCCGGCACGCCGGCAGTTCACCATCTTCGACCGTTCCTGGTATGGCCGCGTACTGGTGGAGCGGGTCGAGGGCTTCGCCTCGGACGCCGACTGGCTGCGTGCCTATGCGGAGATCAACGACTTCGAGGAGCAGTTGGCCAACTACGGCATCGTGCTGGTGAAGTTCTGGCTGTCCATCGACCAGGACACCCAGCTGGAGCGCTTCAAGGAGCGCGAGTCGATTCCGTTCAAGCGCTTCAAGATCACCGAGGAAGACTGGCGCAACCGCGACAAGTGGGATCTCTACGTGGACGCGGTGGGCGACATGGTCGATCGCACCAGCACCGAGATCGCACCCTGGACGCTGGTGGAGGCCAATGACAAGCGGTTTGCCCGGGTGAAGGTGCTCAAGACCATCAACGATGCGCTGGAGGCGGCGTACGCCAGTGCAAAGAAGGGTAAGAAGGACTGATGGCGCTGGCTTTTCTGTAGCGAGCTTGCTCCCGAACCGCCCAATACTGATGCAGCCGGGAAGTTTGTTCGCGAGCAAGGACTGGGCGTCTCCCTCGGTCCTACGGGTGTTCATCCTGTGGCGTAGGGGCAGTGGCGAGCCTTCGCGGACAAGGGCTAGGCGCCCCCGTCTCTCCTACGGGAGCATGCGCACCGCTCTGGCTCTGGATTTAACGATTTCCAGAGAAATACCCGCGCGCACCGGAGCGCCCCTTCAGGAGTCCGAGTGGAATCGGAGTTTCAGGGGTTGAGCGGCATGGATGCCGCGAGAGCGTCGTTGGGCCAT
This sequence comes from Pseudomonas macauensis, assembly GCF_047902425.1. Taxonomy (NCBI): domain Bacteria; kingdom Pseudomonadati; phylum Pseudomonadota; class Gammaproteobacteria; order Pseudomonadales; family Pseudomonadaceae; genus Pseudomonas; species Pseudomonas macauensis. Next base: position 1,726,970 of record NZ_CP138377.1, read on the forward strand.
GGATGGCTCGTCGACGCGTGCCCCTGAAACTTCGATGGAGCGAGGGAACCCCGGCGAAGCCGGGGCCGGATGCAGGGGCAAGACCTTTGCCTCCGTTGGGGCGTTTGCCAAAGGAGGTCGCCCGAGGGGGCGAAACAAAATCTCTCAGCACACGCCGAAGCGGCGCAGAAATGTCCAACCCCAAGCATCGCGGACAAAGTCCGCTCCTACGCCCCGTTCTTCTGCGACGGCCGCGGCGCCCCGATAAGCCTACCCATCGCCCCGGCAATCCCCATTTCCCGCAACACCTTCAACTCGCCTTCGCTCTCCACCATCTCCGCGATCAGCGGCAGGTCGATGCTGTTGGCCGCACGGAACACCGCCTCGATGAACAGGCGCTTGTCGTTGTCCTGGTCGATGGCGCGGATGTAGCTGCCGTCGATCTTCAGGTAGGCCAGGCCCAGGCGGGTGAGGTTGCCGATCAGGCTGAAACGACCGCCGAAGTGTTGCAGGCCGAGCTTGCAGCCGACTTCCTGCACGGACTGGCTGAGCTTCTCCAGCTCCGCCGGCGGCGGCAGGTAGCGTTCGTCCACTTCCAGGGTCATCAGCCGGGCTTCCTCCGGATGGGCGCGAAGGATGTCGAACAGCTGCCGCAACGGCGCGGCGCCGCGCACGGTTTCCGCCGAGAGCGACAGCGCCAGCGGCGCCGGCTGCTGGGCGAGGTGGGCGAGGGCGTGTTCGAGCATCGCCAGGTCGAAGCGCGCGGACCAGCCGAAGCGTTCGATCCACGGCAGGAACTGGCCAGCGGCCACGGCCTCGCCCTGCGGATCGAGCAGGCGCGCGAGAACCTTCTGGTGCAGCAGTTCGCCGCTTTCGGCGCAGGCGCGCACGGGCTGGAACCAGAGTTGCAGCTTGCCTTTCTGCAGGGCGTCGTCGAGCCAGTCGCGCCAGGCGTGGGAATCCTGCGCCGGTTGGCTGCCGGAACTGTCCAGGCGCTGCCAGGGGCGGTCCGGCGAGGACTGCGACTGGGCCAGCGCCTGGTCGGCGCGGGACAGGACGCTGGCCGGGGATTCGCCGGGGCGGAAGGCCGACAGGCCCAGGTGAGCCACCGGCGTGCAGTCGCTGGCGCCGGTGCCGCGCAGGTTTTCCAGGGAGGCGCTGAGTTCGTCCGCCAGTTGCTCGGCGCTGGCGCTGTCCAGGCCCGGGGCGAGCAGGGTGAATTCGCCACCGCGACTGCGCGCGGCCAGCCAGTCCGGAGTGCCGTGGTGCTGGCGGGTGCGTTCCAGCAATTCGGCAACGTCGCGGATCAGCGCGTCGGTGCGCTGTCCGCCCAGGCGCTGGTTGAGCCCGGCCAGGTCGTTCAGGCGCAGCAGCAGCAGGTAGCCGGCGGTGTTCTGCTCGCTGGGCGAGAGCTGCGCATCCAGGCGCGCATCGAACAGGCGGCGGTTGGCCAGGCCCGAGAGGCTGTCCTGGTAGGCCTCTTCGCGCAGCTTCTCGCTGCGCGAGGCTTCCTCGGCGAACAGTGCCTTGAGCTTGTCGACCATCTGGTTCATCGCCTGCACCACGCGCTTGAGTTCCGGGGTGCGCGGCTCCTTGGGCAGGGTGAGGAATTCGCGGCGGGTGATGGCCTGGGCCTGCTGCACCATCTGGTCCAGCGGCTTCAACTGGGTGCGCAGCAGCCAGCCGCCGAGGATGGCGCTGACCAGTCCGCACAGCAGCAGCCAGGCCAGGCTGCCCAGCGCGCTGTCCCACAGCTTGGCCAGGGCGAACTGTGGATGGCTGACCACTTCGACCCGCGCGGCCTGTTCCCAGCCGCGCATGATCAGCGCATCGCCCCCCTGGGCCTTGAGGTTCACCAGGCTGGCGAACCAGTGCGGTACCTGTTCGGACTGGGTGTCGGTGTCCCGTTCGACGATGACCTTGCCTTCGGGAATGCTGACCACGCGGATGGTGGCGAAGTAACCGGAGTCGAAGATCGAACTGACCATCAGCTCGATCATCGCCGGGTCGTCCACGTGCGGTGTCAGCGACAGGCCCAGCGCGGTGGCGGCATCCTGGGCATGGGAGCGCAACTGGCTGATCAATTGCTCGCGGGAGCTCTCCAGGCTGGTGACGAAGCTGCCGGCGAAGGCCACCACCAGGAACAGGCAGATCGCCAGGAACAGTTGCTTGAGCAATGACATGCCGGGTTCTCCTATCGCGTCTCGTCGAGGTCCAGGCCCTCGGCGCGCATCTTGGTCAACAGGTCCTGCCAGCGCGACAGCTTCTTGCTGTCGCCGGTGCGCTTGCCGCCGCCGGGGCCGGGCAGCCACAGCCCCTCGGCGTTGAAGGCGTAGACGGGCAGGAGGTCCTTGCGCTGGGAGGCGGGCCTGATCTGCGGAATCAGGTTGTCCAGTACCAGCGGGTCGGCAGTGGGGGTGGGGTAATAGGTGAGCACCATGTGCGCCTGGTTCTGCACCAGTGCCTTGACGTAGGTGATGCGCAGCTTGTCGCTGTCGACCCCGAGGCGGCGCAGGGTGACGTACTTGGCGATGGAGTAGTCCTCGCAGTCACCGGCACCCTTGTAGAGGGATTCAACGGGCGTGGCCCAGTAGTCCTCCTGGTGCCAGACGGTGCGGTCGTCGGTGAACACCAGGGCGCCATTGAAGAAGGAATTCACCGCCTTGAGCTTGGCGGCTTCGTCGAGGTTCTGGCTGTCGTCGATCAGCCGGCCCCAGGACTGCAGGCGAGTCTTGGCGGTGCCCAGGTCGCCGTAGCGCTGCTGGGCGTTCCGCAGGATGGTGTCGAAATTCCAGGCGGCGCCGGCGGTGAGCGCGAGGAGGGCGAGCAGCAGCCCGCCAGCCCGCAGACGCAGCGGGCTGGCGAACAGCCTAAGGGCTCCTCCGGTTGGCTGCATCGCCAGCGCTCCATGTGGGATGAATGGAGTCTAGGCGGTCCGTGGAAAGTTGCGCTGGCGTATTGCCAGTGAACGGGCCGGAGAGCGGACTAGTCCAGCCGGCGCGTCTTGACCCGGATCAGGTAGATCGTCACCAGCGTTGCGCTGGTCAGCATGAAGCCCCAGGCCCAGGGGCGCTGCACCAGATAGCAGGAGAGGGCGATGCTGCTCCACATCAGGCCGATGGCGTAGACCTTGCCCTTGAGCGGGATGCCTTCGCCGTCGAGGTAGTCGCGGATCCAGGGGCCGAGCTTCGGGTGGTTCACCAGCCAGTCGTAGAAGCGCTGGGAGCTGCGCATGAAGCAGGCGGCGGCGAGCAGGAGGAAGGGCGTGGTGGGCAGCACCGGCAGGAAGATGCCGATCACGCCCAGCGCCACGCTGAGCCAGCCCACGCCCAGCAGGCAGTAGCGAACCCAGGCGTGGCGGCTCTGGCGGATTTGCCGTGACATCGGTGTGCGCGATCGCATCCGGAGCCGCAGGGCGCGGCTCCGGCGTCGGATCAATGGGTGCGGGGTTTCAGCAGCGCCGGCTTCTCTTCCGGGGCCTGGCACAGCAGGAACAGGTTGGTCAGCAGTTCCGGGATCTGCGCGACCATGTCGTCGACCAGCTGACGGTCGCGGGCGATTTCGTCGAACTCGGGTTGTTCGTCGAACAGGCCGGAACCGACCATGATCGGCAGCAGCAGTTCGCTGACCTCTTCCTCGGCCTGCTCGAACCACACCGCTTCACGCAGGAACACGCCTTCCATGAAGCCGATGCACCAGCCGCGGATGTCGGAGTCGTCCGGCTCGTCGCCCAGGTAGGGTTCGCACGGCAGTTCCAGCTCTTCGTCGCTGGCCAGCAGGCGGGTGATGTGCGCCTTGAGCTGGACCAGGGTGCCCTCGATCTCGCTGCGTTCCTCGTCGCTGCGGTAGTGCGGCGGCTCGGCGAACAGGGCGTCGATCCACTCGCGGTCCGGCACTTCCTCCGGGCAGATCGCCAGGGCGGTCAGGTAGCCGTGTGCCGCCACGTAGTCCAAGGCTTCCTCGTGCAGGTCATCGGCATCGAGAAAGGCTTGCAGGCGGGACAATTGGTCGGCGAAGGACATCGGGTACTACCTCGGAGGTGATCGGCCCCAGATTGTAGTCGTTCCGGGGCCTCGCGGCAAAAGCGAAATACCCGCGCGGCCCGCACCGACGCGGGCTTCGGACGCATGTGGCGGATTTTTCCGCAGTTTCCCGGACAAGGTGCCGGTCGTGGACTGATGGCTTGCGTATAATGCCCGGCTTCATTCGGAGTCCCCCATGCTCGACCAGGCCCAGCGCATCCTCAAAGACGTTTTCGGTTACGACGCCTTCCGTGGCAATCAGGCGCGGATCATCGAGCGCGTGGCCAGCGGCGGCGATGCCCTGGTGCTGATGCCCACCGGCGGCGGCAAGTCGTTGTGCTTCCAGGTCCCGGCGCTGCTGCGCGACGGCCTGACGGTGGTGGTGTCGCCGCTGATCGCGCTGATGGAAGACCAGGTTGCCACGCTGGACGAGCTGGGCGTGCCGGTGGCGGCGCTGAACTCCTCGCTCAGCCCCGACGCCCAGCGCGAGATCGCCGACCGCCTGCTGCGTGGCGAGATCAAGCTGCTCTACCTGGCGCCGGAACGTCTGGTGCAGCCGCGCATGCTGGCCTTCCTGCAGCGCCTGCAGATCGGCCTGTTCGCCATCGACGAGGCGCACTGCGTGTCGCAGTGGGGCCATGACTTCCGTCCCGAATACCTGCAACTGGGCCAGCTCGCCGAGCTGTTCCCGGACGTGCCGCGCATTGCCCTGACCGCAACGGCGGACATGCGCACCCGCGAGGAGATGATCCAGCGCCTGCACCTGCAGAACGCCGAGCAGTTCCTCTCCAGCTTCGACCGGCCGAACATCTTCTACCGCATCGTGCCCAAGGAGCAGCCGCGCAAGCAGTTGCTGGGTTTCCTCGCCGAGCGGCGGGGCGATGCCGGCATCGTCTACTGCATGTCGCGCAAGAAGGTCGAGGAGGTCGCCGAGTTCCTCTCCAACCAGGGCTTCCCGGCGCTGCCTTACCACGCGGGTCTGTCCAACGACCTACGCGCCTATCACCAGAAGCGCTTCCTCAACGAGGAAGGGCTGATCATGGTCGCCACCATCGCCTTCGGCATGGGCATCGACAAGCCCAACGTGCGCTTCGTCGCGCACCTGGACCTGCCGAAAAGCCTGGAGGCCTACTACCAGGAAACCGGCCGCGCCGGCCGTGACGGCCTGCCCGCTGACGCCTGGATGGCCTACGGCCTGCAGGATGTGTTGCTGCTGCGGCAAATGATGCAGAACTCCGAGGGCGACGAGCGCCACAAGCGCGTCGAGCGGCACAAGCTCGAAGCCATGCTGGCGTTGTGCGAGGAAACCCGCTGCCGCCGCCAAGCGCTGCTGGCCTACTTCGACGAGGTGATGCCCAACCCCTGCGGCCACTGCGACATCTGCGTCGACGGCGTGGAAACCTGGGACGCCACCGAGCCCGCGCGCCAGGCGCTGTCGGCCATCTACCGCAGCGGCCAGCGCTACGGCGTCGGCCACCTGGTGGACGTGCTGCTGGGCAAGGACACCGAGAAGGTGCGCAGTGTCGGTCATCAGCACCTGGCGGTGTTCGGTATCGGCAGGTCCCGTGGCGAGGACGAGTGGCGCACGCTGTTCCGCCAGCTGGTCGCCCGTGGTTTTGCCGACGTGGATGTCGACGGCTTCAACGGCCTGCGCCTGACCGAAGCCTGCCGTCCGCTGCTGCGCGGCGAAGAGACGCTGGCGCTGCGCCGCGATCCCAAGCCGCAGCGCAGCAAGTCGTCGTCCTCCGGCGGCGCCAGCCCGGCCAGCCAACTGGTGCGCCAGGAAGAACGCGAGATGTGGGAAGCCCTGCGCACCCTGCGGCGCAAGCTGGCCGAAGAACACTCGGTGCCGCCCTACGTCATCTTCCCCGACGCCACCCTGCTGGAAATGCTGCGCAGCCAGCCCACCACGCTCACCGCGATGGCCCAGGTCAGCGGCGTCGGCGCGCGCAAGCTGGAGCGCTACGGCCAGGCCTTCCTCGATGTGCTCACCGAGTCCGACAAGGCACCGGACACGCCGGCGCCGGTCACCGACCTGCGCCACGAACTGGTGACCCTGGCCCGCGCCGGCATGACCCCGGCGCAGATCGCCCGCCAGCTCGATTGCAGCGAGAAGAACGTCTACAGCCTGTTGGCCGAGGCGATTGGCCGCCAGCAGCTGACCCTGGAGCAGGCGCTGGACCTGCCCGAAGAGTTGCTCGGCGAAGTGCAGGACGCCTTCCTCGACGAAGACGGTGAACTGCCGCCGGTGAGCGCCATCGCCGACCTGTTCGAAGGCCGCGTACCGCTGGGCGTCCTGCACTGCGTGCGTGCCGCCCTGCAGGCCGAGCTGGAAGTCTGATCGCGCGAGCCGCCTGGTGCTGATTCCGTTTTCGTAGGAGCAACTGTCTTCTTCTGGATAATCCGTGCCTGCGCTCCCCCTCACCCCAGCCCTCTCCCCCAGGAGAAGGAGCTGTCCGTGCCGGCTGACACCTCGGTTTGATCCTGCGCCGAACGGTCCCCTCTCCCCTAGGGAGAGGGTTAGGGTGAGGGCCGCCCCGAGTGCAGATGTATCTCGTAGGAGCGGACTCTGTCCTCGATCCGGCCGCAAGGCCGGCGGTCAGCCATTGCACCGCTATCGTGGTGATCGCGGACGGAGGCCGCTCCTGCATTCAATGCACCTCAATACACCCCGCTCCGTCAGTTTCGTGGCGTGTTAAAACGACAAACTTGTGACGCTCATCTCGAACGGCTATGGTGGCACTTAGACCTCCACGAGAAGAGGTGAACGTGTCACAACAAAGCTGGCTGGACGACGTCCACTCCAATGCCTACGCCGAGCAGCTCTCCCAGGGTTTTCGCCGCTTGCGCTTTGCGCCCGACCTCGAAACCCAATACCGCCACTATCTGCGGGAAGACAGCTTCGATCTCAAGCGCACCGCACTGACCATCGGCCTACTGATCTGGCTGGCGCTGGCGGTTATCGACTTTCTCCTCATCAGCGGTCCGGTGCACTGGCAGATGCTCGCCGTGCGCGCCGGCGTGCTGGTACTGCTGGTGGCCTGCGGCGCGCTGATCCTGCAGCGCCGCCATAGCCAATTGCTGGTGCCGCTGAGCCTGGCCTGCATCCTCAGCATCGGCGTCGGTGCCGCCGCGGTAGTCGCCATCGCCCACTCGGTCGACCAGACCTATCCCTACGAGGGGCTGTTGCTGGTCAGCATGGCCGCCTATTTCCTGATCGGCCTGCGCTTTGCCGAAGCGGTGGCCTGCGCCTTCGTCATCCTGCTGGCGTACGTGGGGGGCGAGCTGTATGTGGGGCTCCCGTTGCCCAAGCTGGTCAGCAACGTGGTGTTCCTGCTGTTCGGCAACCTGGTCGGTGCCGTGGGTTGCTACCTCCTTGAATACAAGTCCCGCCAGCACTTCCTGATCAGCCGCCTGCTGCGGGTGATGGCCGAGCACGACAGCCTCACCGGGCTGCACAACCGGCGCAGCTTCAATCGCCAGCTGGAACGCCTGTGGCGCCAGGCGCAGCGCGAGAGCGTGGGGCTGGCGCTGCTGCTCTGCGACGTCGACCATTTCAAGGCCTACAACGACCGCTATGGCCACCAGGCCGGCGATACCGTGCTACAGCGCATCGGCGAGGTGCTTGCGGCCTGCGCCCGGCGCCCGCTGGACATGGCGGTGCGCCTGGGCGGCGAGGAGTTCGCCGTGCTGCTCTACGGCGCCAGCGAGCGCGAGGCCAGGGAGCGCGCCGAGGTGTTGCGCGAATCAGTGCAGGGGCTGGGCATCGCCCACGAAGGCTCGCTGACGGCGGACGAGGTGACGTTGTCCATTGGCGTATCCTGCCTGTGGCCGGAGACCGGGCATCCGCTGCGCAGCATCTATGAGCATGCCGATCGGGCGCTGTACGAGGCGAAGGCATTCGGGCGTAACCAGGTCGTGGCGTAATGGCTTATTCCGTCCCCCGCACTGGCGCCGTGCGTGACTGCGGCGCCCGCAGGCGCGGTGCTAGCATGCGCCGGACCCCGCCACCGAGCCCGCGCCCATGCAGCAGCTGATCCAGTCCAACGGCCAACCGCACTACGGCATCTTTCCCACCACTCCGGCGACGATCAACTACCGCGACTTCGACTTCCGCTCACCCATGGGCCGCCGGCTCGGCGCGCTGAGCAAGTGGCGCAGCTTCCACCAGTTCCAGTATTTCGGCCTGATCAGTCCGACCCTGATCGGCGGCTGCGCGCTGGCCGACGTCAGCCTGCTCACCGTCGGCTTCGTCTACCTCTACCACCCGGAAAGCGGGCGGATGATCGAGCGCCAGTTCAAGTGCCCGCTGGGCATGGGCTCGAACTTCACGCAGAACCCCAACGATGGCATCTGCGAACTGCGCCAAGGGCGCAACCTGCTGCGTCTGGAGAACAGTTCCTCGCCCTTCGAGAAGCGCCTGCTGGTCGAGCTGGACGACGGCACCCGCATCGACGCGCGCTTCAGCGAGGAGCAGCCCGCTTTCGAGCCCATGAGCATCTGCACCCCGACGGCGGTGAACGGCTGGGTCTACGCGCGCAAGGTGGCCGGCGTGCACTGCCACGGCGAGGTGCGCAGCGCCCTGGGCAACTACGACCTGCGCGCGCTGGACGCCTACGCGCATCACGACTGGTCCGCCGGCTACATGCGCCGCGAGACGTTCTGGAACTGGGCCTGCCTGTCCGGCGAGGCACAGGGCCGGCGGGTCGGGCTCAACCTGTCGTGCGGGGTCAACGAAACCAGCTTCACCGAGAACTGCTACTGGCTGGACGGCAAGCTGGTGAAGGTGGACAGCGTCCGCTTCGAGTTCGACCGCGACCATCCGCTGCAACCCTGGACCATTCGTTCCTACGACGGCCAGGTCGAGCTGCGCTTCGAAGCCCATGGGCTGCACCAGGAACGCCTCAACCTCGGCGTGCTGGCCAGCAACTTCAAGCAGATCTTCGGCCGCTTCAGTGGCGTGCTGCGACCGGCGGGGCAGGCCGAGGTGCGCATCGACAACCTGTGGGGTTTCGTCGAGGACCAGTACGCCAAGTGGTGAGGCGTTCCGTCACGCCCTGCGACAATCTGTCATTGTACGGGCTTGATTAGCTGGCTAATAATTAGTCAAATCAATTAGCCGCATCATCCCCGACTTCTTTCAGAAAAAAGCCGCGACACAATGGCAGACAACGATAAGCACTACTTCGGTACCCAACTGGCCCAGGCTTCGCGTGCATGGCGGGCTGAACTCGACCGCCGCCTCAGTCATCTCGGCCTGTCCCAGGCACGCTGGCTGGTGTTGCTGCACCTGGCACGCCACTCCGCCGCACCCACTCAGCGCGAGCTCGCGCAATCGGTCGGCGTCGAAGGCCCGACCCTGGCCCGTCTGCTCGACGGCCTCGAAGCCCAGGGACTGGTTCGCCGCCAGGCCGTGGCCGAGGACCGCCGCGCCAAACGCATTGCCCTGACGCCCAAGGCTGACGTCCTGATCGCCGATATCGAGAGCATTGCCGCTGCGGTGCGCAATGAGGTGCTCAACGGCATCACCGAGGACGAGATCGCCCTCTGCCAGCGGGTCCTCAGCCGGATTCTTGGCAATCTGGAGAAGAACTGAGCAACTCATCACAGTAAATTCGGTAAGATAGCCATTTTTCTGGCGGTTTTTCGCGAAGCCGCCAGTCCACCACCCGATTACCCTGACCATTCGCCGGTTTTTCGACGATTTGTCTTGACCAAACCCGTTGCAGCACCTAATCCCTGATATCAATCGGCCTGTACCTTTCAGGTGCAGTGGTAGGGCGCGTGGGTCTGTGTCCGGCTAGGTGGTTCGAGTGTGTGGACAGGTAAAGCCTGCCGCTTTCGGGTGGTCAGGGAACGGCTAGCAGACCCGAACAATGGGATGGGGTTATGGCTCGTATAACAAATAGAATTCCGCTGACGCTCGCTGCGCTTTCGGTGTTTGTTTCCGCTCATGCCAATGCCCTTGGCCTGGGTGAGATCACCCTGCACTCGTCGCTGAACCAGCCTCTGGATGCTGAGATCGCCCTGTTGCAGACGGGCGACATGACCTCCGATGAACTGATCGCTCGCCTGGCGAGCCCGGCCGCTTTCGAGCAGGCCGGCGTCGATCGTTTCATGTTCCTGCAGAATCTGCGCTTCACGCCGGTGATCCGTGGTGGGCGCAGTTACATCAAGGTGGTGTCGACCCAGCCGGTCCACGAGCCGTACCTCAATTTCCTGGTGGAAGTGGAGCGGCCAAACGGGCGCATGCTGCGCGAGTACACCGTGCTGCTCGACCCGCCGAGTTACAACAGCAGCGCGCGGACCTCTGTCGCCGCCAGTATTCCCCGGCCAGAACGCACGGCGCCTGAACCCTATACCCAGCGCGCCGCACCGGTTCGCAGCGTCCCTGCGGCGCCGCCCATCCCCGCGGGCGAAGGGCGCTACACCACCGTGCGCAACGACACGCTGTGGCGGATCGCCTCGCGCCTGAGCGGCACCGGCGCCTCGCACAGCCAACTGATGGACAGCCTGCTGGCGCTCAATCCCCAGGCCTTCGTCAATGGCGACCCGCATCGTCTGAAGGTGGGACAGACGCTGATCCTGCCGCAGGGCCAGCAGTACGCCGGGCACACCAACGCTCCCGCGCCGCAGCCCGCTGCCGCGGCGCCCGCGGCCAATGCCACCGTGCAGCCCGTACAGGTCGAGCCGGAAGCCACGCCGGCCGCTGACGCGCCCGCCGCCGTTGCGCCCGCCTCACCGGCGGTAGAAGGCAACCTGGCCAAGGTGGAAGCCGATCTCGCCCTGAGCAATGCCCAGCGCGACCAGTTGAACCAGCGCATGGATGCCATGCAGAAACAGCTCGAAGCACTGCAGAAAGCCCTGGAAAGCCGCGACCAGCAGGTGCAGAGCCTGCAGGCTGAACTGGCCCGCCGTGATGCGCCTGGCACCCAGGCGGCTCCCGCAGCACCCAGGGCCGAGCAGTCGGCGCCGGTCGTTGCAACGCCGGCGACGCCCGCCAGCGATGCCTTGGGTAGCTCGTTCAACCTCTGGCCGTGGCTGGGTGTGGGTGCTCTCGGCGCGTTGCTCGCCGGGCTGCTGGTGATGCGCCGCAAGCGCGAGGATCAGCCGGTCAAGGACACCCGCGTCCAGTCGGCGCAACCCAAACCCATCCCGCCGGCCAAGCCGCTGGCCGCCGCGATCGTGCCGCCGGTGCCCGCGTCCGCGCCGGTCCAGCGTCCGCAGCCGGTGATCACACCTGATGCCGGTGTGGCGCGCCTTCCGGCGGCCAGCGCGGATAGCCTGGAGGGGGCGGACATCTACATCGCTTACGGACGCTTCAGCCAAGCGCGCGACATGCTGCGCAAGGCCGTGGCCCAGGAGCCTGAACGCCGCGAGCTGCGCATGAAGTTGCTGCTGGTGTTCGCCGAACTGGGCGACCTGGTCGGCTTCCATGAGCAGGAGCGCGAGTTGGTGGCACGTGGCGGCGACCAGAAGCAGATCGACCAGATCAAGTCGCGCTACCCGGCGATGCTCGAGCGCGCGGAGGAGGTGCCGGTCGTTCCGTCGGGCGAAACCCTGACCGACTGGGATGACCTGTCGCTGGATGACACGCCCGCACCGACTGCACATGCCACCACTGGCGACGCGGACCCGGACTTCGCGCTGAATCTGAGCGACATCTCGCTGGATCTGGACTGGGACTCCCTCGACCCCTTCGAGACGCCGCAGCGCAACAAGAACGTGCCGGCCGCCGAACAACCGGTTCCCGCGAATTTCCTCAGCAATCTTCGCGAGCTGCCGGAAATCACCGAGCTGGACCTGGATGGTGAGCACGCCAGCATGTTCGGCCAGGCCACGGAGACCGACCTGGTGTTCGAGCTGCCGGAGACCGAGGTGCACGAGCATGACGAGTTGCTGGCCAGCCTCGACGAAGCGCGCGCCTGTATTGACCGGGGCAACCTGGACGAGGCCTATCGCATCCTCAAGCAGGTGATCGAGAACGGCGACTCCAAGGCCAAGGCCGAGGCTCGCGAACTGCTGGCGCTGATTGCCTGATTCGCACGGTGAATGAAAAAGCCCGGCCTGGTGCCGGGCTTTTTAATGGGCGTTGATCGGCGTTTCGTAGGCGCAATTGTTTTCTTCGGGAAATTCGGTACCGGTATTTCCCCTCACCCCAGCCCTCTCCCTCAGGGAGAGGGGGCAGATCGTGCCGGCTGACGCTAACGTTTCATCCTGCACCGAACGGTCCCCTCTCCCGCTTGCGGGAGAGGGTTAGGGTGAGGGGCTCTTGATCTCGTAGGAGCGGTATGGGCGCCAAACTCAGGCGTGGTGTAACGGCGTACAACCGCGAACGGTTGTACGCCCTACGTCGCAGCGCTTAGAAATTCCGCCCCAGGTTGACATACACCGCATGCTCGCTGGCGTTGTTCAGGCCGTAGCTGAAGGACAGCGGCCCCAGCGGCGTTTCGAAGCCCATCAGGATGCTGCCGGCGTTGATGTAGCCGGTGTCGTAGCTGTTGTCGTTGTTCCACACCCGGCCGCGCTCCAGGCTGCCGCCGAGGTAGAAGGGGAAGTCCAGCGGCAGGAAGGAGCGCTCGGTCATGCGCCGGTAGTAGATGACCCGGCCCAGGCTGTAGTTCTGCCCGGCCAGGGCATCCTGGCGGTAGCCTGAGAGCTGGCGGGCGCCGCCGAGCAGGAAGCTCGACACCACCACGTTGGCGTCGTCGATGGTGCGACCATAGCCGCCGCCCAGCACGAAGGTGTCCGGACCGCTGCTCAGGGCCTTGTCCAGGCGGATATCCCACTGCCGGTAGCGGTCGTCGTCGCCCAGCGAGGGGGTGTGCTCGCGGAAGGCGGTCTGGATGTTTTCGCCCTCGCGGGGAAAGTCGACGTTGTCCATGGTGTCGAAGGAGTACTTGAGTTCGGCATAGCCTTCGTTGAAGTGGTAGTTGGGCAGGTCCTGCTCGCCCACGCGCACGTCGGCCTTGCCGTAGGCCTGGGCCACGCCGAAGCGGATCTCGCCGTTGTTGGCGATCTGCCGACCGAGGTTGAGGCCGTAGCCGTAGCGCTCCAGCCGGTACTCGGCGATGGGGTCGTTGTCGTCGGTCGCCTCGACGTTCTGCGCCTCGTTGAACAGGAAGGGCGCGACGAAGTAGCGCGAGCCCACGTCCAGCGGCTGGTAGAACTCGCTGTAGAGCTCCTGATGGTCGCCGATCTGCAGGCGGGTCAGCCATTCCGCGCCCAGGCGGTTGATGCCATTCATGCGATAGCTGGCGCCAACGTTGAAGGTGCTGTCGCCGCGCAGGTCGTCGGAGAGGCTCAGGCCCAGGCGCAGGTAGTCGGTGCCGCCGCGCTTGCCGTACGCGTGGATCACCAGGGCGTTGCCGTCCTTGCCATCTTTGCCCGCCTTGTGATGCACCACTCGGTATTGCACCTGATCGAAGTAGTCCAGGCCGTAGAGGGTGCTCATGTCGCGCTGCAGGCGTTCGAGGTCCAGGCGTTCGCCCAGCGGTTGGCGGATGTAGTGGCGGATGACGTCGTCGCTGACCTTGGAGTTGTTCTCCACCTCGATGCGGTTGATCACCGGCTGGCGCTCGCCCGGCGTGCGTGCCTGGTTCAGCGCCAGGGCGTGTTCGTCCTCGCTCTGGCGCAGGCTGGCCAGGCGCGGCGCGAGGATGGTGGTGGCGCGGTAGCCGGCGTCGATCAGTTGCGGCACCTTGCCGAAGTCGGCGGAGCTGTAGCCGCTGAGCGGCGGCTGGATCAGCACGTCGCTGGCGGTCAGGGTGGCCAGCTGCGCCTCGGAGTTCTTGCGGGTCATCAGGGTGACGGACTGGTTGAGCATGTCCACCACAGTGGTCAGTTGCTTGCGGTCCAGCAGCGGGTTGCCGATGTCGACCACGATGACGACGTCGACGCCCATCTTCCGCGCCACGTCCACCGGGATGTTGTCGACCATGCCGCCGTCCACCAGCAGCTTGCCGTTCACGTCCACCGGCGCGAACACCGCCGGAATCGACATGCTGGCGCGGATCGCCTGGGGCAGGTGGCCCTTGTCGAACACGACCTTCTCGCCGGTGGCGATGTCGGTGGCCACCGCGCGGAAGGGGATGGCCAGCTTGTCGAAGTCGCGGGTGTCGCTGGTGTGCACCAGCAGGCTTTCCAGCAGCATCGACAGGTTCTGGCCCTGGATCGCACCCAGGGGCAGGCCCAGGGTGCCGTCGTCGCGGAAGCTGAGCTTCTGCTTCACCAGGAAGTCGCGGTCGTCCTGCTTGCGCCGGAAGGGCATGTCGACCCGTGGCGGGGAGTCGGACAGCGCCTGTTGCCAGTCCAGGCCCAGGGCCAGCGTCTCCAGTTCCTTGGGCGTGTAGCCCGCCGCATAGAGCCCACCGATCACCGCGCCCATGCTGGTGCCGGCGATGGCGTCGACGTGGATGCCCTGTTCGTCCAGTGCCTTGAGCACACCGATGTGCGCCAGGCCCCGGGCCGCGCCGCCGGAGAGCACCAGCCCGATCTTCGGCGGCGGGTTGGCCGCCAGGGCGCCGAGGGGCAGGAGCAGGAGCAGGGCGAACAGCAGGCGGCGCATGACAGAAACATCCGGATAGGCGTATGGGCCGGTATTATAGGTGCGCGTCCTACAGCAGGGTCTGATTCATGTCCGAAGCCAAAGCCGAAATCGTCATCACCTATTGCACCCAGTGCCAGTGGCTGCTGCGCGCCGCGTGGCTCGCTCAGGAACTGCTGAGCACCTTCGGCGACGACCTGGGCAAGGTCAGCCTGGTGCCTGGCACTGGCGGGGTTTTCCATATCAGTTGCGATGGCGAGCAGATCTGGGAGCGCAAGGCCGACGGCGGTTTCCCCGAGGCCAAGGTGCTCAAGCAGCGCGTGCGCGACCGCATCGATCCGCAACGCGACCTGGGGCACAACGACCGGTCCTGAATCGAGAAGATCATTTCGATAGCAGGCTAACTTCCTTGCTGCATGTCAACGGGGTACGCCCCTACCACTCGTAGTCTGAGGCATCCATTCTCCGCAGGGGATGCCTGACATGAGCATCATCGTCACTGGCGCCGCCGGTTTCATTGGCAGCAACCTCGTCAAGGCGCTGAACGCGCGCGGCGAGGCCGACATCATCGCGGTCGACGATCTGACCGATGGCGACAAGTTCGCCAACCTCGCCGACTGCGACATCAGCGACTACCTGGACAAACGCGATTTCATTGAGCGCTACGCCCGGGGCGACTTCGGCGTGGTACGCGCGCTGCTGCACCAGGGCGCCTGCTCCAGCACCATGGAGCGCGATGGGCGCTACATGATGGACAACAATTACCGCTACAGCTGCGATCTGCTGGACGCCAGCCTGTCGTTGGGCGTGCCGTTCCTCTACGCCTCGTCGGCGGCGGTGTACGGCGGTGGGCATGAGTTCCGCGAGATGCGCTCGTGCGAGCGCCCGTTGAACGTCTACGGCTATTCGAAATTCCTCTTCGACCAGCGGGTGCGCAAGGTGCTGCCCACCGCGCGCAGCCAGGTGGCGGGCTTCCGCTACTTCAACGTCTACGGCCCGCGCGAGCAGCACAAGGGACGCATGGCCTCGGTGGCCTTCCACTGCTTCAACCAGTTCCGCGAGACTGGAAAGGTGAAGCTGTTCGGTGAATACGGCGACTACCCGGCGGGCGGTCACCTGCGCGACTTCGTCTCGGTGGAGGACGTGGCCAGGGTCAACCTGTACTTCCTCGACCACCCCGAGCGCAGCGGCATCTTCAACCTGGGCAGTGGCCGTGCGCAGCCGTTCAACGACGTGGCGCTGGCGGTGATCAACACCCTGCGCGCGCAAGAGGACCTGCAGCCGCTGACCCTGGATGCGGCGATTCGCGCCGGGCTGCTGGAGTACACCGCATTTCCGGATGAGCTGCGCGGCAAGTACCAGTGCTACACCTGCGCCGATATCGATTTCCTTCGCGAGGCGGGTTATCGCGAGCCGATGCTGGGCGTGGAGGAGGGCGTGGAGCGGTATTGCCGCTGGCTGCTGGAGCAAGCCTGAGACGGCATGTATTGCCGGTTTTACCCAGTCTTTACCCAGTGCTGACACTCAAGGACGGGGGAACACGCGATCATTGCACTCAGAGCGGCGGACATCGGTCCGCCCGATACCGCTTCAACCGAGGCTCCTGAAACATGAGAGCCGTCACCGGACAGGCCGCTTCGCAGGCTGTCATGCGAGGAATCCTTGGCAATCCCTCCCCGGGGCAAGGACTCGAAATCCGCATGCTGCGAAGCGGCCTTTTTATTGGATTCGCGAGAACGCGGAGCCCAGTGACGTAGGGCGTATAACGTTCGACGTTATACGCCGTTTGACCATGGCACCCGAGCACGTCGGGGGTTGCCCCCAAACCACCGTTCCGAGCTCGGCAATGGCGCCGATAATGAGCACGGTGTATCGGCGTACAACCGCGAACGGTTGTACGCCCTACGGGGTCAGTGCGATCCGCGCGCGCTGAGGAAGGTGGCGAAGATGATCAGCGCGCCGCCCGCCAGCATGCGCAGGCTTGGTGCTTCGCCGAATAGCACGGTGGCGAAGGCGATGCCGTAGACCGGCTCCAGGGCGAAAATCACCGCCGCCGTGCGTGCCTTGATCAGCCGCAGGCTGGCGACGAACAGGCTGTGGGCGACGCCGGTGCAGAGCACGCCCAGCAGTACCAGCCACAGCCAGTCCATGCCGCGCACCGACGGCAGCTCGACGAACACCAGCGGCAGCAGGCAGGCGATGATGGTCAGGTTCTGGCACAGCGCCGCCTGGATCGGGTCGATACCACGCACGCTCACCCGGTTGGCCAGCGACAGCAGGGCGAACAGCAGGCCGGAGAGGGTGCCCCAGAGCAGCCCGGCGGTGGCGCCGTCGCGCAGGTCCAGGGTTGGAGTGACCATCACCAGGCCGATGCACACCAGCGCCACCACCCCGTATTCACCCTTGCGGATGCGTTCGCGGAACAGCAGCCCTTCCAGCAGCACGGTGAAAGCGGGGAAGCTGGCGAAGCCGAGGGTGGCGACGGCGACGTTACCGACCTTCACTGCGAGGAAAAAGGTCAGCCAGTGGGTGCACAGCAGCACGCCGCCGCCGACCAGCATGGCCACCTGTTTCAGCGTAGGCCTTTGCTGCTCGCGCAGGTGCCTGGCGAACACCGCCGCCAGCGACAGCGAGCCGAACAGCGCGCGGCCGAAGACGATGACCAGGGGGCCGGCGAGGATGAGTTTGCCGAAGATGCCGGACAGGCCGAACATCAGGGCGCCGATATGCAGGCCGAGCAGGGCGCCGCGGGGAGTGAGTCGGGAAACGGAAATCATGCCTGCGAACCCGCCGACTGCCGTGGCGGGACCTTGATGGAAAGGAAGAAAGCGCGCCGGAGCAGCCGGCTTGCGGTGAAGCTCAAGTCAGGCCAGCCGTGCGCCATTGGGCAGCGGCTTGTCGAAGCCGGCCAGCACCACCTTATCGTCGCTGTCGTAGGCACCGGTGACCAGCACTTCCGAGCGCACCCCGGCGATGGACTTGGGCGCGAAGTTGCAGACGCAGAGCACCTGGCGGCCGATAAGGTCTTCGATGGCGTAGTGTGCGGTGATCTGCGCGCTGGAGGTCTTGAGCCCCAGCGGGCCGAGGTCCACCTGGAGGATGTAGGCGGGCTTGCGCGCCTTCACATTGGGTTCGGCCTGGACGATGGTGCCCACGCGCAGTTCGACGCGTTCGAAGTCCTGCCATTCGATGGTGTCTGCCGACATCGCTGTTTCCTTGTGTAGTCGCCTGTTCGATGGCCGGCAGTCTAGGCCGTGGGCGCGTAGCTGTCTGTCGCGCGGCTAGCGGGAATTGTCGCGCGCCTCCTGGCGCAGTTGGCGCGCCGTGGTGCCGAACTGACGCACCAGCGCAGCGGTGAAGGCGCTCTGCGAGGCGTAGCCGACCTGCGCGGCGATCTCGCCTACCGGCAGGTGCGTGCTGCGCAGCAGGTCACGGGCCTGTTGCAGGCGGCGCTGGCGCACGTAGTCCATGGGCGTCAGCCCGGTCTCGGCGAGGAAGCGGGCGTGGAAGCGCGCGGCGGAAAGGCCGGCGAGGCGCGCCAGGTCGGCCACCTGCAGCGGGTGCGCGGCGTGGCGGTCGATGTAGCTGTCCAGGCTCGCCAGCGGCAGTTGCGCCGGTTCTTCGATGCGCTGCTGGCCGGCGGCGAGGCTGGCCAGCAGCAGGATCGCGCCCTGGCGCGCCAGCACCGGGTCGTGCAGCGAGCTGCTGGCCAGCCAATGCACCAGTTGCGCCTGGTCGTTGTTGAGCAGGCGCTGGCCGGGGGTTTCCAGCAGGCGGCGGCCGGCGTCGGCGTGCTGGCCGAGGCCCGCGAGCAGGTCGTCTTCGTCGTCCAGATCGACCACCAGGCAACGGCTGCCGTCGGGGCTGGCGCAGGCGTGATGGGTTTCGCGCGGGACTACCGCGAAGCACTGCCGGGTTACCAGGCTGCCGCGCCCGCCCACCTCGAAGTCCAGGCTGCCGGAAAGGCCCAGCACCAGTTGCGCATGGCTGTGGCTGTGGGCGAGGTGGTCATGGCTGTAGTTGCGCAGGGAGAGGATCTGGCTCATCGGGGCTGCTTATCCGGGACGCTGTCGGGCAGGCCGCCAGTCTAGCGCGGCACGGGTTGTAACGGGACTGTCGCCAGTCGGTCATGTGCACTTCACCGCCAGCGCCGAAAATTGGACAAACCCCACTGGAGGTTGCCGACGATGAGCAGCGCGCAACGCATGACGCCGACGAAGAAACAACGGGTACGGACCCTGTGGATATCCGATGTCCACCTCGGCACCCGCGATTGCCAGGCCGAGCATCTGGCCGGCTTCCTCAAGCGCTACCACGCCGACCGTATCTACCTGGTCGGCGACATCATCGATGGCTGGAAACTGCGCGGCGGCATCTACTGGCCGCAGGCGCACACCAACGTGATCCGCCGCCTGCTGACCATGAGCAAGCGCGGCACCGAGGTGATCTACGTCACCGGCAACCACGACGAATTCCTGCGGCGCTATTCCTCGCTGCTGCTGGGCAACATCCGCCTGGTGGACGAGATCGTCCACACCACCGCCGACGGCCGCCAGTTGCTGGTGATCCACGGCGACCAGTTCGACGTGATCACCCGCTACCACAAGTGGCTGGCCTTTCTCGGCGACTGGGCCTACGAGTTCACCCTGACCCTGAACCGCTGGCTTAACCATTGGCGCAGCCGCTACGGCTATGGCTACTGGTCGCTGTCGGCGTACCTCAAGCACAAGGTGAAGACGGCGGTTAACTTCATCAGCGACTTCGAGGAGGCTATCGCCCACGAGGTGCACAAGCGTGGCCTCAATGGCGTGGTCTGCGGGCACATCCACCACGCGGAGATCCGCCAGATCGGTGAGGTGGAATACCTCAACTGCGGCGATTGGGTGGAATCCTGTAGCGCGCTGATCGAGCACTGGGACGGCAGCATCCAGCTCTACCGGCTGGCCGAGGAACAGGCGCAGGTCACTGAGCTGGCGGCGGTCGAGACGGCGGCATGAGGCTGCTGATCGTCACCGATGCCTGGCTACCGCAGGTCAACGGCGTGGTCACCAGCCTCAAGGCGCTGGTGGCGGAGCTGGAAGGATTGGGGCATATGGTCGGGATGATCACCCCGCAGGATTTCCGGCACCGACCCTGCCCGAGCTATCCGGAGATTCCGCTGGCCTGGGACCTGTGGAAGGTCGGCGAGAAGATCGCCGAATTCGCCCCCGACTGCGTCCATCTCGCCACGGAAGGGCCGCTGGGCTGGGCCGCCCGGCGCTGGCTGATGCGCCGGGGCCTGAGGTTCAGCAGCGCTATCCACACGCGCTTTCCCGAATACGTGAACACCCGTTGGCCCTGGTTGCCGTTGTCCTGGGGCTATGCCTTCCTGCGCCGCTTCCATGCACCCAGCCAGGCCGTGCTGGTGAGCAGCGAGCGGATGCGCGAGGCCTTTGCCGAACAGGGCCTGGAACGCCTGGCGTTGTGGCGCAAGGGGGTCGATCTGTCCCGTTTCCAGCCGGACGAAGGAGCGCCGGCGGCGGAGCCGGTGTTCCTGTATGTGGGGCGCCTGGCACGGGAGAAGAATGTCGAAGCCTTCCTGGAGCTCGACCTGCCCGGCCGCAAGCGCGTCGTGGGTGACGGCCCGCAGCGTGCGGAGCTGCAGGCGCGTTATCCACAGGTGGAATTCCTCGGCTATCGCCACGGAGAGGAGCTGGCAACGGCCTATCGCAGCGCCAGTGTGCTGGTGTTCCCCTCGCGGACCGATACCCTGGGGCTGGTGATGTACGAGGCGCTGGCCTGCGGCACGCCGGTAGCGGCCTTCCCGGTGGCGGGACCGCTGGATGTGCTGGAGGAAGGCGTGACCGGTGCGCTGGACGACGACCTGCGCAGCGCTTGTATGCGAGCGCTGGAACTGGACCGCCAGGCCTGCGCGCAGTGGGCGCGTGGTCAATCCTGGCGGTCGTCGTCGCAGGAATTCCTTTCCCTGCAGGTACGTCTGACGGAATTGCCGGTCAGCGAAGCGCCGGCCTGCTGATCAGAACAGCGGACGGTCGTGGTCCAGACTCTGGTCCACCAGCCATTTACCGTGGGCGATGGACGCGTGCTGGGCTTTCTCCAGGTCCGCCATGTAGGCGAACTCCAGCGGCAGGGTCTTGCGCTTGGTGGTCTTGCCGTCAGGGCTGGTGATGTGGCAACCGCCGGCCCAGGGCGTGGGCATGCCGGGGTGTTCGACGACATCGGCGGTAATGGTGTACTTGCGGTATTCGCACTGCATCAGGCTCATGGGACGTCCTCCGGTCGAATCGCCAGTGGCCCGGGCCGGGCGCCTGGCGGGGCAGAACGAGCCGACAGGGTTGCCGGCAAACCTTGTCAATCCCCACCATAGACCAGCCGTAAAGCCCGTTTGCCGGATACCGACGAACGTGAATGTCATCGCCGCTGGCTTTTCCTGCGCGAATCTTCCCTTCCCGGGCGCTGCGCGCCAGACTGTCGGGCATGCCAATCCAGACCCTTGCCCGCCTCGCCGATGTGGATGCCCGTCAGTGGGATGCCCTGCTGCCGGACGACCAGCCGTTCCTGCGTCACGCCTTTCTCAGCGCCCTGGAGGAAAGCGGCAGCGTCGGCGGTCGTACCGGCTGGACGCCCGCGCATCGCGTCCTGTTCGGCGACGATGACTGCCTGCTCGCCGCCGTACCGGCTTACCTGAAGAGCCATTCCTACGGCGAGTACGTGTTCGACTGGAGCTGGGCCGATGCCTGCCAGCGTGCCGGCATTCGCTATTACCCCAAGCTGCTGGTGGGCATTCCCTTTACGCCGGTGGGTGGCGCCCGCCTGCTGGGCGCGCCCGAGGCGGCCCTGAGCCTGGTTGGCGTACTGGCGGGGGAGGTGGACGAGGCGCACTGTTCCGGCGTGCATGTGAACTTCACCGATGGCGCCGCCGATGCGCTGCTCGGCGGCGCGGACGGCTGGCTGGAGCGCCTGGGCTGTCAGTACCACTGGCGCAACCGAGGCTACCGCGACTTCCAGGATTTCCTCGACGCCTTGAGTTCGCGCAAGCGCAAACAGGTGCGCAAGGAGCGCGAGCAGGTCGCGGGGCTGGGCATCGATTTCGTCTGGATGGCGGGCCATGAGCTGTCCGAGACGCACTGGGACTTCGTCTACGCCTGCTACAGCAGCACCTACGAGGTGCGCGGGCAGGCGCCGTACCTGACGCGGGCCTTCTTCAGCCTGCTTGGCGAGCGCATGCCGGAGGCCATCCGCGTGGTGTTCGCCCATCGTGGTGGCCGCCCAGTGGCCATGGCCTTCAGTCTGGTCGGCGGCGACACCCTGTACGGTCGCTACTGGGGCTGCCTGGCGGAGTTCGACCGGCTGCATTTCGAAACCTGCTTCTATCAGGGCCTCGATTACGCCATCGGTCATGGCCTGCAACGTTTCGATGCCGGGGCGCAGGGCGAGCACAAGCTGATTCGCGGTTTTGAACCGGTGATCACACGCTCCTGGCATCGCCTTGGTCATCCGGGCTTGCGGGAGGCGGTGGCGGAGTTCCTGGAGCAGGAGCGGGTGGGGATTCTGGCGTACGCGGAAGAAGCGCGGGCGGCGTTGCCGTATCGGCAAGGTGACGCGTAGGGCGTTCAACCGTTCGCGGTTGTACGCCGTTACACCATCGTTTGCCATCGGCTCCGGGGCTGAGTTCGGAGTGCCCTGAGATCAAGGTCAAACGGCGGATAACGTCGAACGTTATCCGCCCTACGTTCCTGATGTGCCGGTGCCAGGCGGTTCGCGAGCAAGCTCGCTCCTACAGGCGGCGCCGTCCTCGGAGATTTTCCTGTAGGACCGGATTCCTCCGCTCTGGATTCCGCGGACAAGGTCCGCTTCTACGGGCTGGCGGTGCCGCTGTCATCAGGATCGCCCCCCGACCGCCACCACAGGCTCGCGGGGTTTGGCCAAGACGGCCGGAGGGCGATGTTCGGTAAGGCTCAACCCTGGCTGGTGCTACCGCCCCATTCGAGGAAGCGAACCTTGTGGGTTTCGCCCTGGTGATCCTGGTAGACCATGTATGCCGGAACGATGCCGACCTTGCCGGAGTTGTCGGTGCGGTGCAGCACCTTGTCCACATCCAGGGCCATGCCGTAGTGGT
The DNA here is from genome assembly GCF_047902425.1 of Pseudomonas macauensis. NCBI lineage: Bacteria > Pseudomonadati > Pseudomonadota > Gammaproteobacteria > Pseudomonadales > Pseudomonadaceae > Pseudomonas > Pseudomonas macauensis. Next base: position 1,749,636 of record NZ_CP138377.1, read on the forward strand.
ATTCGGTGGCCGGCAGATCGGCGCCGGGGGTCTTGATTGCGTCCTGGGCAAAAGCCATGGGGGCGAGGCTGGAGATGACAGCCGACACGACAGAGGCAAGCTTCATTCTGATATTCCTCGGTAGCGAACTCGGTGTGCGAGCTCGATCAGTGGGTTTGAAAGCCCCACCGGGGAGCGCTGGCATCGATGATGTCTGTCCTGGGGTCCAGACAGGACAGGGGACGATGCTGCAGGCGTCCATCAGGTGGCGGGGCACGGGACAGATATTTCCATCCCGGTCGCCCGCCGAGAAATTGATGTGCTTGCTAATGAAGATTGATGCAGGTGATGCGGCGCTCTGCCGCAGCCCCGCTCTTGAGCTGAAGAGCTAGGGCGTCCAGTCGCGCCAGTGCTCGCAGTCGCCCCGGCACTGGCCGGGGCAGGCGCAGCCGGTACGGCTGCGCCCGGTGGCTTTTTCCATGCGCCGGGCCACTTCGTCGTCATCGGCGAAGGGCAGCATGCTGGCCTCCTCGATGCCATGTTCGCGGTGCGCCCGCAGGGTCCAGCCGACACCGAAATACAGCGCCAGCAGGCCCGCCAGTCCCAGCCACAGCGTCATCTCAGGCCATCCGTTGTGCGGCCAGCATGGCCTGCGGTTGCGCGCGGCGCACGGTCATCCAGGTATTCCAGGCCATCAGCAGCATGCCGCTGAGGAACATCAGACCACCGGTCATGCGCACCACGAAGCCCGGATGGCTGGCCTGCAGGGCTTCGACGAAGGAGTAGGTGAGGGTGCCGTCGGCATTGACCGCGCGCCACATCAGCCCCTGGGTGATGCCGTTGACCCACATCGAGGCGATGTAGAGAACCGTGCCGATGGTGGCCAGCCAGAAGTGCGCGTTGATCAGGCCGATGCTGTGCATCTGCTCGCGGCCGAAGACCTTGGGAATCAGGTGGTAGAGCGAGCCGATGGAGATCATCGCCACCCAGCCCAGGGCGCCGGCATGGACGTGGCCGATGGTCCAGTCGGTGTAGTGCGACAGGGCGTTGACGGTCTTGATGGCCATCATCGGGCCTTCGAAAGTCGACATGCCGTAGAACGCCAGCGACACGACGAGGAAGCGCAGGATCGGGTCGGTGCGCAACTTATGCCAGGCGCCCGAGAGCGTCATCATGCCGTTGATCATCCCGCCCCAGCTGGGCGCCAGGAGGATCAGCGACATCACCATGCCCAGCGACTGCGCCCAGTCGGGCAGGGCGGTGTAGTGCAGGTGGTGCGGGCCAGCCCAGATGTACAGGGTGATCAGTGCCCAGAAGTGGACGATGGACAGCCGGTAGGAATACACCGGACGCCCGGCCTGCTTGGGCACGAAGTAGTACATCATCCCGAGGAAGCCGGTGGTGAGGAAGAAGCCCACCGCGTTGTGGCCGTACCACCACTGCACCATGGCGTCGGTGGCGCCGGAGTACACCGGGTAGGACTTGAACCAGCTCACCGGAATCGACAGGTGATTGACGATGTGCAGCATCGCGGTGACCACGATGAAGGCGGCGAAAAACCAGTTGCCCACATAGATGTGCGGGGTCTTGCGCTTCAGCAGGGTGCCGAAGAACACCACCGCGTAGGCGACCCAGACGATGGCCATCCACACCGCGCCGGTGAATTCGATCTCGGCGTATTCCTTGGTGGTGGTGTAGCCCAGCGGTAGGGTGATCAGCATCACCACGATCAGCGCCTGCCAGCCCCAGAAGGTGAAGGCTGCCAGGCTGTCCGAGAACAGCCGCGCCTGGCAGGTGCGCTGTACCGTGTAGTAGCTGGTGGCGAACAACGCGCAGCCGCCGAAGGCAAAGATCACCAGGCTGGTGTGCAGCGGGCGTAGGCGCCCGAAACTGGTCCATGGCAGGTCAAGGTTCAGTTGTGGCCAGACCAGTTGGGAGGCGATCAGTACCCCCATGGCCATGCCGACCACGCCCCAGACCACCGTCATGATGGCGAACTGGCGAACCACCTTGTAGTTGTACGCCTGCTCCGTGCTTATCGTGTTCATGCTGGATTCCCGCTTGTGTCAGAACGTCCGGGCGCGCGCAGGTGGGCCGGCGGCGTGCTCCGGTGAGCGGGCAATCTAAGGAGATGCGTCAGCGGGAAACAGATTCAGATGGGCCGTGCAAATGCATATCAGTGGTCCGCCGCGCGGATTCAGTCGGTCCGGGCGCACCCTGCGAGGAAATGCCGCAGGCGTTCCTGCAGGTAATCCACCGCCTGCTCGTGGGCGAGGTATTCGCTGACGCGCATCAGGCGCCAGTACTGCCCTTCGTCGCCGAAACGGATGGCATCGAACTCGGCCTGTTCCAGGCGCGCCACCAGGAACCAGGCCCAGGGAGCGGGGCCGTGGGTGGCGCGGTAGCGGCGCTGCCATTCGATGCGCTGTTCATCCAGGCGCACGGTGAACTCTTCTTCCAGCTCGCGCAGGGCGCATTGCGCCGGTGTTTCGTTGCCCTCGCGGCCGCCACCGGGAAAGTCCCAGCAGCCGGGGTAGGGGATGCCGGGTTTCTCGTCGCGCTTGTAGACCACCAGTTGGCCGGCATGGAACAGCGCCAGCTTGGCGCCGGTGAAGTCATCTTCGTGCCGCATGGACGCGTTCCCCCGTAACTCGACTAGTCTTTCCCGATCGCGGGCGGTGCTTTGCCGCCCGCAAGCGCGTATGATGCGCGACCTTTTTTATTCGTTGCATGCCACACCGGGAGGTGCCCAGATGACCGACACGCACGAAAACCTTGAAGAACTTACCCCAGCCCCGGCCGGCGAGAAACTGCAGAAAGTTCTCGCGCGCATGGGCGTCGGCTCGCGCCGCGACGTCGAAGCCTGGATCGAAGAAGGCCGCGTCAAGGTCAATGGCGCCGTGGCCACCCTTGGCCAGCGCGTGGGCGACCGCGATGCCATCGCCGTCGACGACCGCCTGCTCAAGCGCGAGAAGATCGAAGAGCACGTCCGCCGCGTGCTGATCTACAACAAGCCCGAAGGCGAAGTCTGCACCCGCGACGATCCGGAAGGTCGTCCGACCGTGTTCGATCGCCTGCCGCGCCTGCGCAGCGGCCGCTGGATCAACATCGGCCGCCTGGACATCAACACCACCGGCCTGCTGATGTTCACCACCGACGGTGAGCTGGCCAACCGCCTGATGCACCCGTCCTACGAGATGGACCGCGAGTACGCCGTGCGCGTGCGTGGCGAAGTCGACGAAGAGATGATCGAGCGCCTGAAAGCCGGCGTGATGCTCGAAGACGGCCCGGCCAAGTTCAGCGACATCCAGGAAGCGCCCGGTGGCGAAGGCTTCAACCACTGGTACCACGTGGTGGTGATGGAAGGCCGTAACCGCGAAGTCCGTCGCCTGTGGGAGTCCCAGGGCGTAATCGTCAGTCGCCTGAAGCGCGTGCGCTTCGGACCGGTCTTCCTGACCTCCGAGCTGACCATGGGCCGCTACCGCGAAATGGATCAGCGTGAAGTCGACATCCTCAGCGAGGAAGTCGGTCTCAAGCCCGTCGCCCTGCCGAACCTGTCCGGCAAGGCCATGGAAAAGATCGAGCGTCAGTCGCGCAAACTCGGCAAGAAGCTGGCGCCCAGCGAGCGTCCGGGCCGTGGCTCGCGTTCGCGCAAGGAGCATGACGAGGGCGAGCGTTCTCATCGTGCGCCGCGTCCGGCTGCCGGCGAGCGCCCGGCCCGTGGTTCGCGTGACGGCGATGAGCGTCCGGCCCGCGCCCCGCGCGGTGAAGACAGCCGTGCCCCGCGCAAACCGCGTGACGCCGGCAGCGATCGTCCTGCACGCGCTCCGCGCGATACCGGTGATCGTCCGGCCCGTGGCCCGCGCAGCGATGCTGGTGAAGGCCGCGCTCCGCGCAAGCCTCGTGACGCCGGTGGTGATCGTCCTGCACGCGCTCCGCGCGATGGTGCGGATCGTCCGGCCCGTGGGCCGCGTAGCGATGCTGGCGAAGGCCGTGCTCCGCGCAAGGCTCCGAGCGATCGTCCGGCGCGCGCCCCCGAGCGCGACAAGGGGGCCCCGCTGGCCGAGCGTCCGGGCAAGCCGGCGCGCAAGCCGATCGCCAAGCGTCGTCCGCAAGCCGCCGGTGATGGCATGCGTCCGGGCTTCAAGCGCTAAGCGTCAGCTGAAATGAAAAAAGGACTCCTCGGAGTCCTTTTTTCTTGCCTGGAATTCGACGGCTTTTTGTAGGGGCGGATCTTATCCGCGATCACCGCGACAGCTGTGCATGCTCCAAGGACCGGCCTATCGGCAGGCTCGCGGATAAGATCCGCTCCTACGAAGAGAAGAGCCTGCGATTCTGGAACGGGTTGCTATCAGCTGGCGCAGGCGAGCCGGTTCCGCCCATCACGCTTGGCGCAGTAGAGCGCGTTGTCGGCGCGGCGCAGCAGGTCGTCCACTGACTCGCCGGCATCGAGCGAGGCGCAGCCCAGGCTGATCGACAGCGGCAAACGTTTGCCGTCGATGGCCAGGTCCAGCTCCTCCACGGCGCGCCGCAGCCGCTCGCCCACCTGGGCGGCGCTGCTGCCGGAAGTGTTGGAAAGCAGCACGAGGAATTCCTCGCCGCCAAAACGGAACACCATGTCGACATTGCGCAGGCTGGCCTTGATGGCCTCTGCCACCGCACGCAGGGCATCGTCGCCGATGCTGTGACCATAGACGTCGTTGATCTGCTTGAAGTGGTCCAGGTCGAGCATCAGCACCGACAGTGGCTGCAGGTGGCGCCGGGCGATCTCGACCTCGCGGGTCAGGGCCTGGTCCATGGCGATGCGGTTGCCGGTGCCGGTGAGCGCGTCGCGCAGGGCCGACTGTACCGCGGCGCGGTAGAGCAGGGCGTTGCGCAGGGGGTAGAGCAGGCAGGCCATCAGCGATTCCAGCTGGCCCAGCTCGGCCTCGGAGAAGCGCTGACGGCGACGGAAGCAGAGCTCGCCCAGGTACTCGCCGTCGTGAATGAGGCGGTAATCGGCGCTGTGCTGTGCCGCGTCACCGAATTCCAGGCGCAGGTCGGCCCCGCTGTGATGGTAAGCCAGGTAGTCCACCGGCAGCAGGCGCTGAATCTCGCTGAAGAACACCGCCAGGATGCGGTCGGCTTCCAGGCTCGCCTGCAATTGCAGGTTCAGATGCTGGCGCAGCTCCAGCAGGTCGAGCGGGCGCCCGGAGCGCTGGCGCGGCTCTTGGGCGGCCAGGCGCTGGAGCTTGGCGGCATCAAAATCGATGGTGTTGGACTTGGGGGGAACCATGGCGCGAGGCAACCTCTGGCGCGTTTCATACGGCGACAGGAGGGACAGAGCGATTTCCGTGCCAGCCCTCGAAAAATCTCCAAAAGAGGGCTTATGGACCGACAGGAGGGGGCTTGGGTTCCGAAAGTAGGGCGGATTTGTCAGAAGAATGGCGAAATGATGGCACTTTGCGCGAAGGGGAAAAGCGAAGTTGCCAGAAAACCGGCGGAAAGCGGCGCCCTCGATGCGGGGCGAGGGCGCCGTGTATCGGGTGTCAGTCCTGGGCGTTGAAGGCCTGGCCGTTGACGCCCTTGCTGTCCGGGCCCATCAGGTACAGGTAGACCGGCATGATCTCTTCGGGCAGCGGGTTGTTGAACGCGTTCTCGCCCGGATAGGCGTGGGCGCGCATGGCAGTGCGGGTGGCGCCGGGGTTGACGCTGTTGGCGCGCACGCGGGTGATGTCCTCGCATTCGTCCGCCAGCACCTGCATCAGGCCTTCGGTGGCGAACTTCGACACCGCGTAGGCACCCCAGTAGGCGCGCCCCTTACGACCGACGCTGCTGGAGGTGAAGATCACCGAGGCATCCTCGGAGAGCTTGAGCAGCGGCAGCAGGGTGTGGGTCAGGCTGAACATGGCGTTGACGTTCACCTGCATGACGCGGGTGAAGTTGTCGGTGGAAATCTGCTCGATGGGCGAACGCAGGCCGAGGATCGAGGCGTTGTGCAACAGGCCGTCGAGCTTGCCGAACTCCTTCTCGATGGTGGCCGCCAGCTCGTCGTACTGGTGCGGCAGGGTGGTTTCCAGGTTCAGCGGGATCACCACCGGTTCCGGATAGCCGGCGGCGACGATCTCGTCATACACCTCGTTGAGGTAGTCCTCGGTCTTGCCCAGCAGCAGCACGGTGGCGCCATGGGCGGCGAAGGTGAGCGATGCGGCCCGGCCAATGCCGCGGCCGGCGCCGGTCACCAGGATCACGCGGCCCTTGAGCAGGTCGGGACGGGCGGAATAGTCGAACATGGAGGCTCCTTCGGAGAGCGGCAAGCTTCAGGCGGTCAGCGGCAAAGAGCGGCGTGAACGTGAAGCTTGCGGCGTGTTGCTTGAGGCTGCTTCAGCAGCTGCAGAGGGCGCGGTCGAGGACGGCCAGCAGCTCGCTCGGGTGGTTGACGATGACGTCGGCGCCCCAGTGCGCGGGGTTGTCGTCCGGGTGGATGTAGCCATAGCGCACGGCTGCAGTCTTGGTCCCGGCGGCGCGGCCCGACTCGATGTCGCGCAGGTCGTCACCGATGAACAGCACTTCCGACGGATCGACCTTCAGCTGGCTGCAGGCCAGCAGGAGCATTTCCGGGTCCGGCTTGCTGTTCTTCACGTGGTCCGGGCAGACCAGCACGGCGGAGCGCTCGGCCAGCCCCAGTTGCTGCATGATCGGCGCGGCGAAGCGCACCGGCTTGTTGGTCACCACGCCCCAGATCAGTCGCGACTGCTCGATGCTTGCCAGCAGCTCGGGCATGCCGTCGTACGGGCGGGTGAAGACAGCGCAATGCTCCTGGTAGCGGTCGAGGAACTCCTGGCGCAGGGTCTCGAAGCCGGGAGCTTCCGGGTCCATGTCGAAGGTCGCGGCGACCATGGCGCGGGCGCCACCGGAGACCACGTCCTGGATGCGCTTGTCGTCGATCGGCGCGCGGCCATGGGCTTTGAGCATCGCCTGGCAGACGGCGATGAAGTCCGGCGCGGTGTCCAGCAGCGTGCCGTCCATGTCGAAGAGAACCGCCTTGAGCATGCGATTCACTCCTCGCGCAGGGTCTGGATCATGTAGTTGACGTCGACGTCGTCCGCCAGCTTGTAGTGCTTGGTCAGCGGGTTGTAGGTCAGGCCGATGATGTCCTTGACCGCAAGGCCGGCGTCGCGCGACCAGGCGCCCAGCTCGGAGGGGCGGATGAACTTCTTGAAGTCGTGGGTGCCGCGTGGCAGCAGGCGCATCACGTATTCCGCGCCGACGATGGCGAACAGATAGGCCTTCGGATTGCGGTTGATGGTGGAGAAGAACACCTGGCCGCCGGGCTTGACCATCTTGTAGCAGGCGCGGATGACCGAGGCCGGGTCCGGCACGTGTTCGAGCATCTCCAGGCAGGTCACCACGTCGAACTGCTCGGGCATTTCCTCGGCCAGCTCTTCGGCGGTGATGCGGCGGTATTCCACCGGCACGCCGGATTCCAGCTGATGCAGCTGGGCGACGGCCAGGGGGGCTTCGCCCATGTCGATGCCGGTGACGGTGGCGCCACGCTGGGCCATGGCTTCGCTGAGAATGCCGCCGCCGCAGCCGACGTCGAGCACCTTCTTGCCGGCGAGGCTGACGCGCTCGTCGATCCAGTTGACCCGCAGCGGGTTGATGTCGTGCAGGGGCTTGAACTCGCTTTCGCGGTCCCACCAGCGGTGGGCGAGGGCCTCGAATTTGGCGATCTCGGCGTGGTCGACGTTGCTCATGGTGTCCCTATGTTTATAAAGCTGAAAAACGAATGCCGCCTATGATGCCAGCTTCGTGCGGCAGATGGGGCGCGGCATGACAGATTGTCGCAGCGGCGGCCCGTATCGGGGCCGCGCTGCGTAGGGATGGCCGATCTTGAGAGGGCTCAGGCGCCGGCGATCTTGCGACCCCATTCGCCGGCGACGGCGATCAGGCGCTCTTCGTCCAGGCGGGTGAGTTTGCCGTCTTCCAGCAATTGCTTGCCGCCGACCCAGACGTGGCGCACGCAGTCGCGGCCGCTGGCATAGATCAGCTGGGAAACCGGCTCGTAGACCGGCTGCTGGGCCAGGCCGGAGAGGTCGAAGGCGGCCAGGTCGGCGGATTTGCCCAGCTCCAGGCTGCCGGTTTCCTGCTCCATGCCCAGGGCGCGGGCGCCGTTCAGGGTGGCCATGCGCAGGGCTCGGTGGGCGTCCAGCGCGGTGGCCTGGCCGGCCACCGCCTTGGCCAGCAGGGCGGCGGTGCGGGTTTCTCCGAGTAGGTCCAGGTCGTTGTTGCTGGCCGCGCCGTCGGTGCCGATGGCGACGTTGACGCCGGCCTGCCACAGGCGTTCCACCGGGCAGAAGCCGCTGGCCAGCTTGAGGTTGGATTCGGGGCAGTGCACCACCGAGCTGTTGGTTTCCACCAGCATGGCCAGGTCCTCGTCGTTCACCTGGGTCATGTGCACGGCCTGGAAGCGCGGGCCGAGGAGGCCGAGGCGGTGCAGGCGGGCCAGCGGCCGCTCGCCGTTCTTCTCCAGCGCTTGTTGGACCTCGAAGGCGGTTTCGTGGACGTGCATGTGAATGCCCGCGTCCAGCTCCTCGGCGAGCATCAGGATGTTTTCCAGCTTGTCGTCGCTGACGGTGTAGGGCGCGTGCGGGCCGAAGGCCACCTTGATACGCGGGTGGTGCTTGAGGTCGTCGCGCAGCGCCAGGCCCTGGCGGATCGCCTCGTCGGCGTCGCGGGCGCCGGGCACCGGGAAGTCCAGCACCGGCACGCTGATCTGTGCGCGTACACCGGCCTTGTGCACCGCCTCGCAGGCCACCTGCGGGTGGAAGTACATGTCGGAGAAGCAGGTGATGCCGCCCTTGAGCTGCTCGGCGATGGCCAGTTCGGTGCCGTCGCGGACGAAGTCCTCGCCAACCCACTTGGCCTCGGCCGGCCAGATGTGCTCCTGCAGCCAGGTCATCAGCGCCAGGTCATCCGCCAGGCCGCGGAACAGGCTCATCGCCGCGTGGCCGTGGGCGTTGATCAGGCCGGGGGCGAGCAGCATGCCCGGCAGTTCGCGGGTTTCCGTGGCCGGATGGCGCAGGGCCTCGGCGCGCGGGGCGAGCAGGGCGATGCGGCCGTCGCGGATGCCCAGGCCATGACCCTGCAGGACGATGCCGGCAGGTTCCACGGGGACGATCCAGGTGGGGAGCAGAAGCAGGTCGAGCGGGGCTTTGGCGGTGGGCATGAAGCGCATCCTGGGCGCGGCGGAGAGAGGTCCGGAGTATAGCCGAGCGCCACTGCCGCAGGCTCGGTATACTCGGCGCTTTTACCCGCTTGTGCGGGAATATTCCTGGGGGCCGGGAAGGGCCCGCGATTCCATTCGAATGACGAGGTGTTCCATGCGTGAGCGACTGTTGGCGGCCGAACGGGTTACGGCCATTGATTGGCGCAAGGGGACCCTCCGCCTGCTGGACCAGCGCTTGCTGCCGCTGGAAGAAACCTGGCTGACCTATGAAAGCGCCGAAGGCGTGGCCGACGCCATCCGCCAGATGGTGGTGCGTGGCGCGCCGGCCATCGGCATTGCCGCCGCCTATGGCGTGGTCCTGGGCCTGCGCGCCCGCCTGGCCGTTGGTGGCGACTGGCGTGCGGCGCTGGAAGAGGACTTCACCATACTGGCCGAGTCGCGGCCGACCGCGGTCAACCTGTTCTGGGCGCTGAACCGCATGCGCGACCGCCTGGAGCGCCTGAAGCCGGGTGAGGACCCGATGCCGGTACTGGAAGCGGAAGCCATCGCCATCCATGAAAGCGATCGCGAGGCCAACCTGACCATGGCCCAACTGGGCGTGGAACTGATCCGCAAGCAGCACAGCGGCCCGCAGAAGATCCTCACCCACTGCAACACCGGGGCCCTGGCCACCGGCGGTTTCGGGACCGCGCTGGGGGTGATCCGCGCTGCGCACCTGGAAGGCTTGATCGAACGCGTCTACGCCGACGAAACCCGCCCCTGGCTGCAGGGCGCCCGCCTGACGGCCTGGGAGCTGGCCAACGAGAACGTGCCGGTCACCCTCAATGCAGACGCCGCCGCCGCGCACCTGATGAAGACCGAAAGCATCACCTGGGTCATAGTCGGGGCCGACCGCATCACCGCCAACGGTGACGTGGCCAACAAGATCGGCACCTACCAGCTGGCGGTCAATGCCATGCACCACGGCGTGCGCTTCATGGTGGTGGCGCCCAGTTCGACCATCGACATGAGCCTGGAAAGCGGCGAGGACATCCCGATCGAGGAGCGCGACGGCCGCGAACTGCTGGAAATCGGTGGCAAACGTGTCGCTGCCGAGGTCGACGCCTTCAACCCGGTGTTCGATGTGACTCCGGCGGACCTGATCGACGCCATCGTGACCGAGCGCGGCGTGGTCGAACGCCCGGACGCCGAGCGCATGGCCCAGCTGATGAGCCGCAAGCGCCTGCATTGACGGGGCCTGCGGCAATTCATCGAGGGGCTTGGGCGAGGGTAGGGTTTGACCCTGGCTTGTGGTAAGCTCCGACGGTTCTTCGGGGGGCGTTTTCGCACCCCCTTCAGCATCGCGGATCAGCGCAATAAGTCGTTGATTTGTAGAGAGTCGGTGGCGCTTTGATGGCGCACCGCGCTCCGCCGGGCTCAGGACGAGCGTGGCGGAGTCCCATTTGAAAAAGGAACCAGGCTTCTCATGGGCGAACTGGCCAAAGAAATCCTCCCGGTCAACATCGAAGACGAACTCCGACAGTCCTACCTCGATTACGCCATGAGCGTGATCGTCGGTCGTGCCCTGCCCGATGCGCGCGACGGCTTGAAGCCCGTGCATCGCCGCGTCCTGTACGCCATGAGCGAACTGGGCAACGACTGGAACAAGCCCTACAAGAAATCCGCCCGTGTGGTCGGCGACGTGATCGGTAAGTACCACCCGCACGGCGACACCGCGGTGTACGACACCATCGTCCGCATGGCCCAGCCCTTCTCGCTGCGCTACATGCTGGTCGACGGCCAGGGCAACTTCGGTTCGGTGGACGGCGACAACGCCGCGGCCATGCGATACACCGAAGTGCGCATGGCCAAGCTCGCCCATGAGCTGCTGGCGGACCTGGACAAGGAAACCGTCGACTGGGTGCCCAACTACGACGGCACCGAGCAGATCCCGGCGGTCATGCCGACCAAGATCCCCAACCTGCTGGTCAACGGTTCCAGCGGTATCGCCGTGGGCATGGCGACCAACATCCCGCCGCACAACCTCACCGAGGTGATCGACGGCTGCCTGGCGCTGATGGACAACCCCGAGCTGTCCATCGACGACCTGATGAACTACATCCCCGGTCCGGACTTCCCGACCGCGGGCATCATCAACGGTCGTGCGGGCATCATCGAGGCCTATCGCACCGGTCGTGGCCGCATCTATATCCGTGCCCGCGCCACCATCGAGGACATGGAGAAGGGCGGCAACCGCCAGCAGATCATCATCACCGAGCTGCCCTACCAGCTGAACAAGGCCCGCCTGATCGAGAAGATCGCCGAGCTGGTGAAAGAGAAGAAGATCGAAGGCATCACCGAGCTGCGCGACGAGTCCGACAAGGACGGCATGCGTGTGGTCATCGAGTTGCGCCGCGGCGAAGTGGGCGAGGTCGTGCTGAACAACCTCTACGCCCAGACCCAGCTGCAGAGCGTTTTTGGCATCAACGTGGTGGCCCTGGTCGACGGCCAGCCGCGCACGATGAACCTCAAGGAAATGCTCGAGGTCTTCATCCGCCACCGCCGTGAAGTGGTGACCCGCCGGACCGTCTATGAGCTGCGCAAGGCCCGCGAACGCGGCCACATCCTGGAAGGTCAGGCCGTCGCCCTGTCGAACATCGACCCGGTGATCGAGCTGATCAAGACCTCGCCGACCCCGGCCGAAGCCAAGGAACGCCTGATCGCGACCGCCTGGGAATCCAGCGCCGTAGAGGCCATGGTCGAGCGCGCCGGCGCCGACTCCTGCCGTCCGGAAGACCTGGACCCGCAGTACGGCCTGCGCGACGGCAAGTACTACCTGTCGCCGGAGCAGGCCCAGGCCATCCTGGAACTGCGCCTGCATCGCCTGACCGGCCTGGAGCACGAGAAGCTCCTGTCCGAGTACCAGGAAATCCTCACCCTGATCGGTGAATTGATCCGCATCCTGACCAGCCCCGAGCGCCTGATGGAAGTCATTCGCGAAGAGCTGGAGAAGGTGAAAGCGGAGTTCGGCGACGCCCGCCGCACCGAGATCGTCGCGTCGCAGATGGACCTGACCATCGCCGACCTGATCACCGAAGAAGAGCGCGTGGTGACCATCTCCCACGGCGGCTACGCCAAGTCCCAGCCGCTGGCCGCCTACGAGGCCCAGCGTCGCGGTGGCAAGGGCAAGTCCGCCAGCGGCGTGAAGGACGAGGACTACATCGAGCACCTGCTGGTCGCCAACAGCCACGCCACCCTGCTGCTGTTCTCCAGCAAGGGCAAGGTCTACTGGCTGCGCACCTTCGAGATCCCGGAAGCCTCCCGTACCGCCCGTGGCCGTCCGCTGGTGAACCTGCTGCCGCTGGACGAAGGCGAGCGCATCACCGCGATGCTGCAGATCGACCTGGAAGCCGTGCGCGCCCAGTTCGCCGGTGAAGACGGCGATGATGACGACGTGGTCGCTGAGCAGGTCGCCGAAGTGGTGGAAGCCGAAGAGGGCGAAGAGGGCGACGACGCCGACTTCAGCCAGGACGAGCCGACCGGCGCGTACATCTTCATGGCCACCATGAAAGGCACCGTGAAGAAGACCCCGCTGATCCAGTTCACCAAGCCGCGCTCCAACGGCCTGATCGCCCTGAAGCTGGAAGAGGGCGACTCGCTGATCGCCGCTGCCATCACCGACGGTTCGAAGGACGTGATGATGTTCTCCAACGCCGGCAAGGTGATCCGCTTCAAGGAAAGCAAGGTGCGCATCATGGGCCGTAACGCCCGTGGCGTGCGTGGCATGCGCCTGGCCGAAGACCAGCGCATCATCTCCATGCTGATTCCGGAATGCCGCGAGGCGCAGATCCTCACCGCTTCCGAGCGTGGCTACGGCAAGCGCACCCCGCTGGCCGACTACCCGCGTCGCGGTCGTGGTGGCCAGGGCGTGATCGCCATGGTGATCAACGAGCGTAACGGCAACCTGGTCGGCGCCGTGCAGGTGCTGGATGGCGAGGAAATCATGCTGATTTCCGACCAGGGCACCCTGGTGCGTACCCGCGTCGACGAAGTTCGCGGTGCGGGCCGTAACACCCAGGGCGTGATCCTCATCAAGCTCGCCGCCGACGAGACCGTCGTGGGCCTGGAGCGGGTGCAGGAGCCTACCGTCGTGGAAGACGACGTCATCGACGGCGAGATCGTCGAAGGCGAAGTAGCGGACGAGAACCAAGAAGCAGGCGAAGCTGCGGCTGAAGAAGCCCCGCAGGCCAGCGAAGACTGATAGCGAGAGTGGATGTGAGCAAGCGAGCCTTTAACTTCTGCGCCGGTCCCGCGGCGCTTCCCACCGAGGTGCTGGAGCGCGCCCGCGCCGAACTGCTGGATTGGCAGGGCAAGGGCCTGTCGGTCATGGAGATGAGCCACCGTAGCGACGACTACGTGGCCATCGCCGAGAAGGCCGAGCAGGACCTGCGCGACCTGATGAACGTGCCGTCGAACTACAAGGTGCTGTTCCTGCAGGGCGGCGCCAGTCAGCAGTTCGCCGAGATCCCGCTGAACCTGCTGCCCGAAGATGGCGTGGCGGATTACGTGGAAACCGGCATCTGGTCGAAGAAGGCCATCGAAGAGGCTCGCCGCTTCGGCAACGTCAACGTGGTTGCCAGCGCGTCCAAGTACGACTACTTCGCCATCCCCGGGCAGAACGAGTGGAACCTGTCCAAGGACGCCGCCTACCTGCACTACGCGTCCAACGAGACCATCGGCGGCCTGGAATTCGACTGGGTTCCGGAAGTCGGCGACGTTCCGCTGGTGGTGGATATGTCCTCGGACATCCTCTCCCGCCCGACCGACGTGTCGAAGTTCGGCCTGATCTACGCCGGCGCGCAGAAGAACATCGGCCCGTCCGGGCTGGTAGTCGTCATCGTTCGCGAAGACCTGCTGGGCCGTGCCCGCAGCATCTGCCCGACCATGCTCAACTACAAGGTCGCCGCCGATAACGGCTCCATGTACAACACTCCGGCTACCTACTCCTGGTACCTCTCCGGCCTGGTCTTCCAGTGGCTGAAGGAGCAGGGCGGCGTCGACGCCATGGAGAAGCGCAACCGCGCGAAGAAGGACATGCTGTATTCCTTCATCGACAGCAGCGACTTCTACACCAACCCGATCCAACCCAGCGCCCGCTCCTGGATGAACGTGCCGTTCCGCCTGGCCGACGAGAAGCTCGACAAGGCCTTCCTCGAAGGCGCCGACGCGCGCGGCCTGCTCAACCTGAAAGGCCACCGTTCGGTGGGCGGCATGCGTGCCTCCATCTATAACGCCCTGGGCCTGGACGCCATCGAAGCCCTGGTCGGCTACATGGCCGAGTTCGAGAAGGAGCACGGCTGATGAGCGACGCTGACCAGCTCAAGGCTTTGCGCGTACGCATCGACAGCCTCGACGAGAAGATCCTCGAGCTGATCAGCGAACGTGCCCGCTGCGCCACCGACGTGGCGCGCGTGAAGATGGCCTCCCTGGCCGAAGGCGAGAAGCCGGTGTTCTACCGGCCCGAGCGCGAGGCCTGGGTGCTCAAGCACATCATGGAGCTGAACAAGGGCCCGCTGGACAACGAGGAAGTCGCTCGTCTGTTCCGCGAGATCATGTCCTCCTGCCTCGCCCTGGAACAGCCGCTGAAAGTGGCCTACCTCGGCCCGGAAGGCACCTTCACCCAGGCTGCGGCGCTCAAGCACTTCGGCCACGCGGTGATCAGCACCCCGATGGCGGCGATCGACGAAGTGTTCCGTGAAGTCGCCGCCGGTGCGGTGAACTTCGGCGTGGTGCCTGTGGAAAACTCCACCGAAGGTGCGGTCAACCACACCCTCGACAGCTTCCTCGAGCACGACCTGGTGATCTGCGGCGAGGTGGAGCTGCGCATCCACCACCACCTGCTGGTGGGCGAGAACACCAAGACCAACAACATCACCCGCATATACTCCCACGCCCAGTCCCTGGCCCAGTGCCGCAAGTGGCTGGACGCGCACTACCCGAACGTCGAGCGCGTGGCAGTCTCCAGCAACGCCGACGCCGCCAAGCGGGTGAAGAGCGAGTGGAACAGCGCAGCCATCGCCGGCGACATGGCCGCCAGCCTGTACGGCCTGGACAAGCTGCACGAGAAGATCGAGGACCGCCCGGACAACTCCACGCGCTTCCTCATGATCGGCAACCAGGAAGTGCCGCCCACCGGCGACGACAAGACCTCCATCATCGTCTCCATGCGCAACAAGCCGGGCGCGCTGCATGAGCTGCTGGTGCCGTTCCACACCAACGGCATCGACCTGACCCGCATCGAGACCCGCCCGTCGCGCAGCGGCAAGTGGACCTACGTGTTCTTCATCGACTTCGTCGGCCACCACAAGGACCCGCTGATCAAGGACGTGCTGGAAAAGATCAGCAGCGAAGCCGTTGCCCTGAAGGTGCTGGGTTCCTACCCCAAAGCGGTTCTCTGAGAAACCGCGAGCCGCAAGCCACCGGTGCGCCGGGGAACGGCTTGCGGCCCATAGCTTGAGGCTTTTAGCGATGTCGTGTGATTTCCTTGCCCTGGCTCAGCCGGGCGTGCAGAAGCTTTCCCCCTATGTGCCCGGCAAGCCGGTCGATGAGCTGGCCCGTGAGCTGAAGCTCGATCCTGCCGGCATCATCAAGCTGGCCAGCAACGAGAACCCGCTGGGCCCGAGCCCGAAGGCGCTCGAAGCGATCCGCGCCGAACTGGCCGAGCTGACCCGCTATCCCGACGGCAACGGCTTCGAGCTGAAGAGCCGCCTGGCCGCTCGCTGTGGCGTCGGCACCGCGCAGGTGACTCTGGGCAACGGCTCCAACGACATCCTCGATCTGGTCGCTCGTGCCTACCTCGCGCCCGGCCTGAACGCCGTGTTCAGCCAGTACGCCTTCGCCGTCTACCCGATCTCCACCCAGGCCGTCGGCGCCCAGGGCAAGGTCGTGCCGGCCAAGGAATGGGGCCATGACCTGGAAGCCATGCTGGCGGCCATCGATGCCAACACCCGCGTGGTCTTCATCGCCAACCCGAACAACCCCACCGGCACCTGGTTCGGCCCGGATGCGCTGGAGCGCTTCCTGTCGCAGGTTCCGGAGAACGTCCTGGTGGTGCTGGACGAGGCCTACATCGAGTACGCCGAAGGCGAGGAACTGCCGGATGGCCTGAAGTACCTGGCCCGCTACCCGAACCTGCTGGTTTCGCGCACCTTCTCCAAGGCTTATGGCCTGGCGTCGCTGCGTGTCGGCTACGCGATCTCCTCGGCGCAGGTCGCCGACGTGCTCAACCGCGTGCGCCAGCCGTTCAACGTCAACAGCCTGGCCCTGGCCGCCGCCTGCGCTGCGCTGGACGACGCCGAGTACCTGGCCGAAGGCAAGCGCATCAATGACGAAGGCATGGTTCAGCTGGAAAACGGCCTGCGCGCACTCGACCTGCAGTGGATTCCTTCCAAGGGCAACTTCATCGCCGTGGACCTCAAGCGCGACGCCGGCCCGGTCTACCAGGCCCTGCTCGCCGAAGGCGTGATCGTCCGCCCGGTCGGCGGCTACGGTATGCCGCAGCACCTGCGCATCTCCATCGGCCTGCCGGCCGAGAACGCCCGCTTCCTCGAAGCGCTGGCCAAGGTGCTTGCCCGTGCCTGATGTCCAGCCGCACAAGCTCCGCCGCCTCGTCGTGGTGGGGCTCGGCCTGATCGGCGGCTCCTTCGCCAAGGGCATCCGCGAGAAGGGGCTGTTCGAGGAAGTGGTCGGCGTCGACCGTGATCCGGAAACCCGCCGCCTCGCGGTGGAGCTGGGCGTGGTCGACCGCTGCGAGGAAAGCCTCGCCGCCGGCTGCCGCGAGGCGGACGTGATCCAGCTTGCCGTGCCGATCCTGGCCATGGAGAAGGTCCTCGGCGAACTCGCCACCTTCGATCTGGGCAACGCCATCCTTACCGACGTGGGCAGCGCCAAGGGTAACGTGGTACGTGCCGCGAAAGCGGTGTTCGGCGGAATGCCGTCGCGCTTCATTCCCGGCCATCCCATCGCAGGCTCCGAGCAGAGCGGGGTGGAGGCAGCCAACGCGAAACTGTTCCGCCGTCATAAAGTCATCCTCACGCCGCTGGATAATGCAGACGCGGACGCGGTCCTGTGCGTCGAGAGCCTCTGGCGCGGGTTGGGCGCGGATGTCGAGCAGATGGACGTGGAGCACCACGACGAAGTCCTGGCGGCGACCAGCCACCTGCCGCACCTGCTGGCCTTCACGCTGGTCGACTCGCTGGCCAAACGCAGCGAGAATCTGGAAATCTTCCGCTATGCCGCTGGTGGCTTCCGCGACTTCACGCGGATCGCCGGCAGCGACCCGGTGATGTGGCACGACATCTTCCTCGCCAATCGCGGGGCGGTGCTGCGCATCCTCGACGTATTCCGTGACGACCTCGATGCGCTGCGCGAGGCCGTTGACAAGGGGGACGGGCAGCAACTGATGGGCGTCTTCACCCGCGCCCGGGTTGCCCGCGAGCATTTCAGCAAAATCCTGGCCCAACGGGCCTATGTGGACGCCATGCACAACAATGACCTGATTTACCTGGCCCAGCCGGGTGGCCGCCTGTCCGGACGTGTTCGCGTACCGGGCGACAAGTCCATTTCCCATCGCTCGATCATGCTCGGCTCCCTGGCCGAAGGCACGACCGAGGTGCAAGGCTTCCTCGAAGGCGAAGACGCCCTGGCCACCATCCAGGCGTTCCGCGACATGGGCGTGGTCATCGAAGGCCCGCACCACGGTCGCGTCACCGTTCATGGCGTCGGCCTGCATGGCCTGAAGCCGCCGCCCGGCCCGATCTACCTGGGCAACTCCGGGACCTCCATGCGCCTGCTCAGCGGCCTGCTGGCGGCGCAGCCGTTCGATTCGACCCTGACGGGCGACCCGTCGCTGTCCAAGCGCCCGATGAATCGCGTAGCCAAGCCGCTGCGCGAGATGGGCGCGGTGATCGAGACCGGTCCGGAAGGCCGTCCGCCGCTGACCATCCGTGGCGGCAAGAAGCTGACCGGCATGCACTACGACATGCCGATGGCCAGCGCCCAGGTTAAATCCTGCCTGCTGCTCGCCGGCCTCTACGCCGCCGGTAGCACCTCCACCACCGAGCCGGCCCCGACCCGCGACCACACCGAGCGCATGCTGCGCGGCTTCGGCTACCCGGTCGACGTGGAAGGCGCCACCGCCAAGGTCGAGTCCGGCCACAAGCTGACCGCCACCCAGATCGAAGTCCCGGCGGACATTTCCTCCGCTGCCTTCTTCCTGGTCGCCGCGAGCATCGCCGAAGGTTCCGACCTGGTGCTGGAGCACGTCGGCATCAACCCGACCCGTACCGGCGTCATCGACATTCTCAAGCTGATGGGCGCCGACATCACCCTGGAAAACCAGCGTGAAGTGGGCGGCGAACCGGTCGCCGACATCCGCGTGCGTTCGGCCAAGCTCAAGGGCATCGACATCCCTGAAGACCTGGTGCCGCTGGCCATCGACGAGTTCCCGGTACTCTTCGTCGCCGCCGCCAACGCTGAAGGTCGCACCGTACTGCGCGGCGCGGAAGAGCTGCGGGTGAAGGAATCCGACCGCATCCAGGTCATGGCCGACGGCCTGATCGCCCTGGGCGTGAAAGCCGAACCGACCCCGGACGGCATCATCATCGAAGGCGGCGCCTACGGTGGCGGCGAAGTCTGGAGCCACGGTGACCATCGCATCGCCATGTCCTTCAGCGTGGCCTCCCTGCGTGCCGGCGCGCCGATCCGCATCCACGACTGTGCCAACGTCGCGACTTCCTTCCCGAACTTCCTCGGGCTGGCCTCCGGCGCGGGCATCCGCGTCGCCGAGGAGAAGAACTGATGAACGCTGAATGGCCGGTCGTCGCCATCGACGGCCCCAGCGGTTCCGGCAAGGGCACCGTCGCCGGCCTGCTGGCCAAGCGCCTGGGCTGGAACCTGCTGGACTCCGGCGCGCTATACCGCCTGCTGGCGTTCGCTGCCGGTAACCACGGCATCGACCTGACCAACGAGGAAGCCCTCAAGGTCCTGGCTGCGCACCTGGACGTCCAGTTCACCCACGCCAAGGGCGGGCAGGGCCAGCACATCATCCTCGAAGGCGAAGACGTCACCGACACCATCCGCACCGAACAGGTCGGCGCTGGCGCCTCGCAAGTCGCCGCGCTGCCGGCGGTGCGCGACGCCCTGCTGCAACGCCAGCGCGCCTTCCTCGAAGCGCCGGGCCTGGTGGCCGACGGCCGTGACATGGGCACCGTGGTCTTCCCCAGCGCCCAACTGAAGATATTCCTCACCGCTTCGGCCGAAGAGCGCGCCCGCCGCCGCTACCTGCAGCTCAAGGACAAGGGCATCGAAAGCGACCAGGCACAGCTGGCAGAAGAAATCCGCGCCCGCGACGAGCGTGACAGCCAACGCGCTGTAGCGCCGCTGAAGCCGGCCAAGGGTGCAATTCTGGTGGACTCCACCGAGATGAGCATCGATGCAGTGGTGGAAAGTATCCTCGCCGAAGTTTCACGGTTGGGATTGGCCGACTGATCGGCTTGGACACAGAAATCCCTCGGCAGCGCCGGGGGATTTTCCTTTCAAGGGCGGGGTGGATCTGACAAACGGTGAAGCCGCTTGCCCCGCTTCGCGCGAAACTGACAGACCAAGGCTGGTGCTCACAAAAGAGCGTCGTATCTCAGTAGCCAGACTCGCTCAATTGACGCGGTCTGCAAGCATTGCTACCATTCCAGACCTTGTATCGGGAGGGTTTCGCCCATATTGAGCGAAGCGTTCCCTTAAAATCTGAATGTGGAGTGCCCGTTTCGGCGGGTGCAACAGGGGGCCGGCAGGATACCAGTCTTGATCCTGCTGGCTTCTTTTTCATCACTTGACCGTGTTTGCTGGTGACGCGGAATCGGGCTTACAAGCCTTTGACTACAGGTATAGACATGAGCGAAAGCTTCGCAGAACTCTTTGAAGAAAGTCTGAAATCCCTCGACATGCAGCCCGGTGCCATCATCACCGGCCTGGTGGTCGACATCGACGGTGACTGGGTTACCGTTCATGCCGGTCTGAAATCCGAGGGCGTCATCCCGGTCGAGCAGTTCTACAACGAACAGGGCGAGCTGACCATCAAGGTGGGTGACGAAGTCCACGTTGCGCTGGACGCGGTTGAAGATGGCTTCGGTGAGACCAAGCTGTCCCGCGAAAAAGCCAAGCGTGCAGAATCCTGGCTGGTTCTGGAAGCTGCCTTCAACGCTGACGAAGTGGTCAAGGGCGTCATCAACGGCAAGGTCAAAGGCGGTTTCACCGTCGACGTCAGCGGTATCCGCGCGTTCCTGCCGGGCTCCCTGGTGGATGTGCGTCCGGTACGCGACACCACTCACCTGGAAGGCAAAGAGCTCGAGTTCAAGGTCATCAAGCTGGACCAGAAGCGCAACAACGTTGTCGTTTCCCGCCGCAGCGTCCTGGAAGCCGAGAACAGCGCCGAGCGTGAAGCTCTGCTGGAATCCCTGCAGGAAGGCCAGCAGGTCAAGGGTATCGTCAAGAACCTCACCGACTACGGTGCGTTCGTTGACCTGGGCGGCGTCGATGGTCTGCTGCACATCACCGACATGGCCTGGAAGCGTATCAAGCATCCGTCGGAAATCGTCAACGTTGGCGACGAGATCGATGTCAAGGTTCTGAAGTTCGACCGCGAGCGCAACCGCGTATCCCTGGGTCTGAAGCAGCTGGGCGAAGACCCATGGGTTGCTATCAAGGCTCGTTACCCGGAAGGCACCCGCGTTACCGCGCGCGTCACCAACCTCACCGACTACGGCTGCTTCGCCGAGCTGGAAGAGGGCGTGGAAGGCCTGGTACACGTCTCCGAAATGGACTGGACCAACAAGAACATCCACCCGTCGAAAGTCGTTCAGGTTGGCGACGAAGTGGAAGTTCAGGTTCTGGACATCGACGAAGAGCGTCGTCGTATCTCCCTGGGCATCAAGCAGTGCAAGTCCAACCCGTGGGAAGACTTCTCCGGCCGCTTCAACAAGGGCGACAAGATCTCCGGCACCATCAAGTCGATCACCGATTTCGGTATCTTCATCGGCCTGGAAGGCGGCATCGACGGTCTGGTTCACCTGTCCGACATCTCCTGGAACGAAGTTGGCGAAGAAGCCGTTCGCCGCTTCAAGAAGGGCGACGAGCTGGAAACCGTCATCCTCTCCGTTGATCCGGAGCGTGAGCGCATCTCCCTGGGCATCAAGCAGCTGGAAGACGATCCGTTCTCCAACTACGCCTCGATGCACGAGAAGGGCACCATCGTTCGCGGCACCGTGAAGGAAGTTGACGCCAAGGGCGCTGTCATCACCCTGGCCGGCGAAATCGAAGGCATCCTGAAAGCCTCCGAAATCAGCCGTGACCGCGTTGAAGACGCTCGCAACGTTCTGAAAGAAGGCGAAGAAGTCGAAGCCAAGATCATCAGCATCGACCGTAAGAGCCGCGTCATTTCCCTCTCCATCAAGTCCAAGGACGTTGATGACGAGAAGGATGCGATGAAAGAACTGCGTAGCAAGCAAGACGCAGAAAGCACTGGTCCGACCACCATTGGTGACCTGATCCGTGCTCAGATGGAGAACCAGGGCTAATCCCTGCTTCCTCATCCAAGGAAAAGGGCGACTTCGGTCGCCCTTTTTCGTTTCTGCCTTTCGCAGGCGGCGGGCGCGCAGCCCTTTTCTCCAGAGTGAGACTGGCGCTATGGTGCTTGCCCCGTTCCGGTCGCATCCCTCATGCCATACCTGCTTTTCGTTACCGTCCTCTGGGCGTTTTCCTTCAGCCTGATCGGCGAGTACCTCGCTGGGCAGGTCGATAGCTATTTCGCGGTGCTGACCCGTGTCGTGCTCGCCGGACTGGTATTCCTGCCGCTGACTCGCTGGCGCGGCGTGCATCCGCGCTTCGTCGCCGGCGTGATGCTGGTGGGGGCGCTGCAGTTCGGCATTACCTATGTCTGCCTGTATCAGAGCTTCCGGGTGCTCACGGTGCCCGAGGTGCTGCTGTTCACTGTACTGACGCCGCTGCACGTGGCGCTGATCGATGATGCGCTGAACCGTCGCTTCAATGCCTGGGCGCTGCTGGCTGCCGGAGTGGCGGTGCTGGGGGCCGGGATCATTCGTTACGACGGGGTGAGCGGCGACTACATCGAAGGTTTCCTGCTGCTGCAGCTGGCCAATGCCACCTTTGCCGCCGGCCAGGTGTTCTACAAGCATCTGGTGCAGCGCTATCCCTCGGATATCCCGCAGTTCCGCCGCTTCGGTTACTTCTTCGTCGGGGCGCTGTTGATCGCGCTGCCGGGCTGGCTGCTGTTCGGCAATCCGCAGAAGCTGCCGAGCACCGAAGTGCAATGGGGCGTGCTGGTGTGGATGGGGCTGCTGGCCACTGCGCTGGGGCAGTTCTGGTGGAACAAGGGCGGAACCCTGGTGGATGCCGGCACCCTGGCGGTGATGAATAACCTGCACGTGCCGGTGGGGCTGCTGATCAATCTGCTGATCTGGGGTGAGCAGGCCGATCTGCCCCGCCTGGCGCTGGGTGGTGCGGTGATCGTCGCGTCCCTGGGCGTCAATCGCTTCGGTTTGCGTCGTCACAAGGAGCGTTTCGCATGAATATTTCCGGACGTGGTGTGGCGCTGTCTTTGGCGTCGTCCGTTTTGTTCGTGACCTTGCCGGGCTATATCCATGCGTTGGAGCCGCTGACCAGCATCCAGGTGATCGCTCACCGGGTGGTCTGGTCGATTCCCATGGTGCTGTTGCTGGTGTGGTTCACCCGCCAGGGCGGGGTGTTGCGTGACGCGGGGCGGCGCCTGCTGCGCGAGCCCTGGCTGCTGGCGTGTTTCCCGCTGACGGCGGCGATGATGTTGGTGCAGTGGGGTGTGTTCATCTGGGCGCCCATGGTCGGGCGCACCCTGGAGCTGTCGCTGGGCTATTTCCTGCTGCCCCTGACCATGGTGCTCTGCGGTCGAGTGTTCTACGGCGAGCGACTGACGCCTTTGCAGGCCATCGCGGTGGCCTTCGCCGTCGCGGGTGTGCTGCATGAACTGTGGCTGACCCGGGCGTTTTCCTGGTTCTCCATGATCACTGCGCTGGGGTATCCGCCGTATTTCATGCTGCGCCGCAGGATGGGCGTGGATGCGTTGTCCGGGTTCGTCTTCGAGATGGTCGTGTTGCTGCCGTTCGCCTTCCTGGCGCTGTGGATGACCGGTAGCGGGCAGGTGCTGGAGGAGACGCCACGGCTGTGGGCGCTATTGCCGATTCTGGGGCTGATCAGTGCGCTGGCCTTCGGCGCCATGATGGCGTCCAGCCGGCTGCTGCCGATGGGGCTGTTCGGGATTCTCAGCTATGTCGAGCCGGTACTGTTGTTCGCCATTGCCGTGCTGTTCCTGGGCGAGGCGTTCAATCCGGCGCAGATCTGGACCTACGGGCCGATCTGGATCGCCGTGTTGTTGACCGGGTGGGATAGCGCGCGATTGCTGCGCCGACAGGCGCGTCGCGAGGCGTTCGAGGTGAAACGCTAGGAAGGGAATCGCTCTCCCGTGAGGGGAGAGCGCAGGCCGTCAGTCGAAGCGACGGCCGCCGACGTCGGCCTTGGCCAGGGTTTCCGGCAGGATGCGGCGAGCAGCGGTGTAATGACGCTTCCAGTAGTCGCCATTGAGGTCGGAAACGCGGACCTTCTGGCCGCGGCGCGGCGCATGAACGAACTGGTTGTCGCCGACGTAGATGCCAACGTGGTCGACATTGCGGCGATTGTGGATGCGGAAGAACACCAGGTCGCCGGGCTGAAGGTCATCGCGTGCCACCTTCGGGTTGCCGCGCATGCTGTAGATTTCGCGTGCGGTACGCGGCAGGTCGACTTCATCGATGTTCTGGAACACGTAGTTGACCAGGCCGCTGCAGTCGAAGCCGCGCTTGGGCGAGGTGCCGCCCCAGCGATAGGGCGTGCCGATCATGCTGTAGGCGCGCTGGGTAACCTGGTGCGCCTCGCTCTTGGCCGGCTTGTCGGCCTGGGGCGTCATGGTCAGCAGGGCGCTGCCCTGGACCGGGACGCGCAGGTCGACCGGAGCAGGGTGGTAGGTGCGTGAGACCTTGGAGGAGGCGGTTGCCTCGGTGGCGGCCAAGAGGGTCGCCAAGCCTATGGAAAGGCATGTCAAAATGTTACGTCGCATTCGGCATGTCTTCTTGCTGGTTGATGTCACCCAGACTCCGCTGGATCGCCGTTGCTTTCGGCGTGGTTTCCTTTTTGTCCGTTCAAAAATTCGGGGCATTTTGAACGAGTTTTCATGACAGTTTTTACCGTCTGTCGATTCTGACGATTGTCATGTGACTTGCCGGACGTTGCGTGACATGTGAACGGACCCACTGGTCACGACCACGGCTTATAGCTTGAAGCCCTATAGCATGCGGGTTTCGGCAATGATGGCGGGGCGCTGTGGCTCTGATGGCGCAAAGCCAGGCGAGGCGCACTGTCGCAGGTAAAAACCCGACGAAATGCAGGTTTTTAGGGGCGGAATCAGCCCAGGTGCTGGAGGAGGGCGGGCAGTACCTGTTCGCGCAGGAGCGGTGCGAGCTTGTGCGGGGTGTTGGCGGCGGGAGCCAGCCAGGCCAGTTCTTCCAGCTCTGCCGCCGGGCTTACCGGGTGGGGCAGGGCGGCGACATAGACCTGCGCGTCGACCCGGGTATCGGGCTCATTGGCGGCGTCGGCCTGGAAATGGCCCAGGGGCGTCAGGGCGTTTTCCGTCAGGCGCAGATTGAGTTCTTCATCCAGTTCGCGCAGCAGCGCCTGTACCGAGGTTTCGCCGGGCTCGTGCTTGCCGCCGGGCAGCATGAAGGCCTGGGTGCCGCGCTTGCGTACCAGCAGCAGGCGGCCGGAGTCGTCGAGCAGGCAGGCGGCAGCGATGCTGATGGTGGCGCGGGTCATGATGAGAGACTTTCCTTGAGGACCTGGTAACGCAGTTGCACGATTCCACTGGGAAAGCTGCGCTGTTCCAGCAGTTGCAGACGTTGCTCGAGTCCGATGCTGAACAGCGGAATGCCGGCTCCGAGCAGGTGCGGAATGATGCTGACGATCAACTCGTCGAGCAACCCCGCGGCGAGAAAGTTTCCTGCCAGACTCCCTCCGCCAACCAACCAGACTCGCTTGCAGCCCTTGGTTTGGAGGGTTTCCAGGGCTTCGCTCGGTGGGCAATGCATCAGCTCGATCTGGGGGCCTGCCAGCGGCAGGTGGTTGGCGCGGGTCAGGACCAGGGTTGGCTTGTTCGGATAAGGCCAGTCGCCTTGGGTCAGGCAGTGCAGGTAGGTGGTCCGCCCCATCAGCAGACCGTCGATGCCCGCATAGAAGGCGCTGTAGCCGTGGTCGTCGGTCGCGCTGTCATAGCCCAGCAGCCAGTCGACGCTGCCGTCGGGGCGGGCGATGTAGCCGTCCAGGCTGGCGGCCACGAAATAAACGAGAGTCGATTGCACCCTGTTTCTCCGTTGCGGAAAGCTCGATCAGAGCATGGCACGGCGACTGCGGGGTGCTGATACGTTCGTCCGATTCCTGCCTACGTTGGGCGGCGTGTCATCCAGCAAGCTCTTCCAGGGTTCGGCCGCGGGTCTCGATGCCGAAGGCCCAGACCACTCCGGCGGCGAGCAGGAAGCACAGCGCACCGAGGCTGAACACGCCTCCCTGGCCGGCCACCGGCAGGATCACGCCGCTGACGGTGGGGCCGAGCAGCGAGCCGATGCGGCCGACCGCCGAGGCGAAACCCGACCCGGTAGCGCGCGCCGAAGTTGGGTAGAGCTCCGGCGTATAGGTGTAGAGCACCGCCCACATGCCGAACAGGAAGAACTGCATGGCCAGGCCAAAACCGATCAGCAGGGCCAGGCTGCCGCCGAATACCGCCGTCTGCC
This sequence comes from Pseudomonas macauensis, assembly GCF_047902425.1. Classification (NCBI taxonomy): domain Bacteria; kingdom Pseudomonadati; phylum Pseudomonadota; class Gammaproteobacteria; order Pseudomonadales; family Pseudomonadaceae; genus Pseudomonas; species Pseudomonas macauensis. The sequence goes on from NZ_CP138377.1 coordinate 1,775,721, forward strand.
CGTAGGCATAGGCCATCGCACCGCCGCCCAGGAGCATCAGCACGCAGCTCGGTTTGCGGCCCCAGCGCTCGACCAGCCAGGCCGCGCAAAGGAAGCCGGGAATGCCGGCCAGGGAAATCAGCACCGTGTAGTAGACCGACTGGGTTGCGGCGAAGCCCGATTGCTGCAGTAGGGCGCTGAGCCAGGAGGTGAGGCCGTAGAAGCCGAGCAGGGCGAAGAACCACAGACTCCAGACCGTCAGGGTGCGGCGCCGGTAGGCCGGCGACCAGAGTTCGGCGAAGGCGCGGAAGAAGCCCGGCGCACTCGGCTCCGGGCGCGCCAGCGGGCGTGGCTCCGGCAGGCTGCTCAGCTTGAGCGAGGCCATCACCCGGGCCTCGATGCGTTGCAGGGAGCGCTCGGCCTGATCGAGCAATCCGGCCTGCTCCAGCCAGCGTGGCGATTCGGGGATCATGAAGCGGATCGCCAGGACGAAGATCGCCGGGAAGGCCAGCAGCAGGAACAGGCTGCGCCAGCCGGCCACCGGCAGCACGAAGTAGGACAGGCAGCCGGCGGCGATGAAGCCCAGCGGCCAGAAGCCGTCCATCAGCGCGATGTACTTGCCGCGCTTGTGCGCCGGGATCATTTCCGAGAGCAGCGACTGGGCAATGGGGAATTCCATGCCCATGCCGATCCCCAGCAGCACGCGGTAGAGGGTCAGTTGCTGCACGTCGCCGGCGGTGGAGCAGAGGTAGCTGGCGATGCCCCAGAGCACGATGCTCCACTGGAACACCGGCTTGCGCCCGAAGCGGTCGGCGAGCAGCCCGGACAGAGCCGCACCGACCACCATGCCGACGAAGCTGGAGCTGGCCAGCAGTCCGGCCTGGGCGCTGGAGAGGCCGAACTCGGCTTTGATCGAGCCGAGCAGGAAGGTCATCATCGCCAGGTCCATGGAGTCGAAGAAGAACGCCAGGGCGATGATCACGAAGATCAGCCGGTGGTAGGGGCTCAGTGGCAAGCGCTCCAGACGTTCGGCGGCGGTCGGGCGGTGCGTCATCGCGGCGTTCCTTGTGCGGCATTCTTGGGCGTTGCAGCCAGTCTGGGAGTGCCTTGCGGACGCCTCTGTCCCGCACGCGACGTGGGCCATACCGATTGCGACCGGCGAATAAAACCCGCGCATCGGTTACGCTATGCAGCTATTTGGTCTTTACGTGATATCGAGGTCTGCCTTGTTCTCCCAATTCGCCCTGCACGAACGCCTGCTCAAGGCGCTCGATTCGTTGTCCTTCTCCGAGCCGACCCCGGTCCAGGCAGCAGCCATCCCGAAGGCCCTGGAGGGACGCGACCTGCGGGTGACGGCGCAGACCGGCAGCGGCAAGACCGCCGCCTTCGTGCTGCCGCTGCTGCATCGCCTGCTCGCCGAGGAGAAGCCCAAGAGCGGCGCCCGCGCGCTGATCCTGCTGCCGACCCGCGAGCTGGCCCAGCAGACCCTCAAGGAAGTCGAGCGCTTCGCCCAGTTCACCTTCATCAAGGCCTGCCTGATCACCGGCGGCGAAGACTTCAAGGTGCAGGGCGCGCGCCTGCGCAAGAACCCGGAAATCATCATCGGCACGCCCGGCCGCCTGAACGAGCAGTTCAACGCCGGCAACTTGCCGCTGGGTGATGTGGAAGTGCTGGTGCTCGATGAGGCCGACCGCATGCTCGACATGGGCTTCTCCGAAGACGTACTCAAGCTCGCCGCGCAGTGCCCGGCGCAGCGCCAGACCCTGCTGTTCTCCGCCACCAGCGGCAGCGGTCTGCACGAGATGGTCGAGAAGGTCCTGCGCGAGCCGGAAAACCTGCAGCTCAACCGCGTCAGCGAGCTGAACGAGGACGTCAGCCAGCAGGTGATCCTGACCGACGATGTCGCGCACAAGGAAGCCCTGGTGCACTGGCTGATCGGCAACGAGACCTACGACAAGGCGATCATCTTCACCAATACCCGCGTCGCCGCCGACCGCCTGACTGGTCGCCTGATCGCCGCCGGGCACAAGGTCTTCGTGCTGCACGGCGAGAAGGACCAGAAGGACCGCAAGCTGGCCATCGAGCGCCTGAAGCAGGGCGCGGTGAAGGTGCTGGTCGCCACTGACGTGGCCGCCCGTGGCCTGGACGTCGACGGCCTGGACCTGGTGATCAACTTCGACATTCCGCGTCGTGGCGACGAGTACGTGCACCGCATCGGCCGCACCGGCCGTGCCGGCGCCTCGGGCACTGCGATTTCGTTGGTCGGCCATGGCGACTGGAACCTGATGTCGAGCATCGAGCGCTACCTCAAGCTGCGTTTCGAGCTGCGCACCATCAAGGAGCTGAAGGGCACCTACAAGGGGCCGAAGAAGGTCAAGGCCTCTGGCAAGGCCGCCGGCACCAAGAAGAAAAAAGATGATGTGAAGAAGACCGGCAGCAAGGCGCCGGCGAAGAAGAAGCCGGCTGCCAAGCCCAAGGCCGGCCCGTCCAAGGTCGTGAGCCAGGACGGCATGGCGCCGCTCAAGCGCAAGAAGCCGGCGGCGGAGTAAGCCTTCCGCGTCACCTCAAACGCCTCCCTGACCGGGAGGCGTTTTTGTTTCTGCGCGGGCTAGCCCAGCGTCTCCGGCGGCGCCTCGTAGCTGCCGGACTCGTAGCTCACCCCGTGGCGGATCACCGGCGGCGCGTCGCCCGCGTGCAGGCTGGTGACGTTGTCGATGATGGTCTTGTCCTCGATGGTGAGACGGTCGAGCATTCGCAGGTGGCTGATCCAGTTGTCCACCAGGAACAGCTCCTGCCAGATTTCCGGGTTGCTCACATCGCGATACAGCGCCCAGCGCTCCGCGCCATTGCGCAGACGCAGGCGGCGTAGCGGCTTGGCGGCGCGGACGAAGTCGCGGGTGCGCTCGGCCGGGATGCGGTACTCGATGGAGACCAGCACCGAACCCCGCTCGGGGTTGAACACGAAGGTCGGCTGGCCCGGCATTCCGCTCGGCGCGCGAGCGATGTTGCTGGCGTCCAGCTCCGGCAGGCGCGAGTTGTACAGCACCGCCACCGACACCAGCAGCAGGCAGCCAGCGGCAATCAGCGCCCCTTGTACGCCCAGTGTCTCGGCGAAATGTCCCCAGAGGAACGAGCCCGCCGCGAGACCGCCATACAGCGCGGTCTGGTACAGCGCCAGCGCCCGCGCCTTGACCCAGTCGGGCACGAGGATCTGCACCGCGGAGTTGTAGGTCGCCACGGCGGCGATCCAGCAGGCGCCGCCAAGGATCAGCGCAGGGAAGATCACCCAGAGGTTGTCGATCCAGCCCAGGGTCAGCATCACCAGTGCCAGCGTGGCGGCGGAAAAACTGATCAGCCGGCTGCTGCCGAGCAGCAGCCGGGCCTTGCTCACCATGGTGCTGGCGACGATGGCTCCCAGGCCCAGGGCGCCGAGCATGTAGCCGTACACCGAGGCGTTGCCGTCTGGATTACGGTGTGCCAGTAGTGGCAGCAGTGCCCAGATGGCGCTGGCGGACAGGCCGAAGGCGAAGGAGCGCATCATCACCAGGCGGGTGACGCTGGAATACTGGGTGAAGCGCAGCGCGGCGATCACGCCCTCGAAGATGTGCTCCGGCGGCAGGGTGCGTTTGGGCACCTCGCGGCGCCATTGCCAGATCGCCCAGATCAGCGCGGCGTAGCAGATGCAGTTGAACAGGAACACCCACGACGGTCCGGTGGCCGACAGCAGCAGGCCGCCAATGGCCGGGCCGACGGCGCGGGCGACGTTGTAGTTGACGCTGTTGAGCAGCACCGCATCGCCCACCATGCGCGGCGGTACCTGCTCGTTCACCGCCGCCTGCCAGGCGGGGATGGTGATCGAGCTGCCCAGCGAGAGCCAGAGGATCGACACGATCAGCATCAGCGGATCGAGGTAGCCGAGGAACGCCAACAGCGTCACCAGCGCGGCGCCGGAGAGTTCGACCGAGAGCCCCACCAGCATGATCTTGCGGCGGTCGTGGTTGTCGGCCAGCACGCCGGACATGATCGACAGCAGCACCAGCGGCAGCGCCGAGGCCACCTGGATCATCGCCACCATCAAGGGGCTGGCATGAGCTTCCGTGACCACCCAGGCGGCCGCTACCGATTGCGCCCAGGTACCGAGGTTGGCGAACAGGTTGCAGATCCAGATGATGCGGAACGCGGCGATGCTGAAGGGGGCGAGGACGCCGCTGCGGGGTTCGGCTGGATCGGGTTTGAGGGGAAGGTCGTGCTTGGGTGAAACGGACTGCAGCATGGGAACGCCCTTATTTCGAGTGACCGGCCATCAGGCAGCGCCGGTGTCTTTCCATGCCGGGCAAGTGTAGTGGCTGAGGCGCTTCGCGCCATTGATGATGGTCAGCCGTGGCGTTATCGGTGACATACGCTGGCCAACTTCGACAGTGCCGTCGTGGCTCCGGATTGTTAGGCTGCGTCCGAATTTTTCTTCCGCATTGCCCAATAAGAGCGAAAAGCCGATGAAGCGACTCTCCACCTGTCTGCCCACCTGCCTGCTGGCCGGCCTGCTGGCGCTGCCGCAAAGCCTCTGGGCCTGGTCCAATCACACCCTGGGCAGCTACATCGCCCTGCAGCAACTGCCGGCGATCACCCAGGCGCCCGAGGTTGAGGTGGAGCCGCTGGAGAGCTTCATCAGCCAGCAACGGGCCGGCCTGGTGAAGCTGCTGGATGAGCAGGAAACCTATGCCCGCGAACATTTCCGCCAGTACCCGCCGCGCCCGGATGATCTGCGTCTGACCGAGGACGGCCGCGACGACCTGGGCAAAGCCTTCCTTATGGCGCTGCGCCTGAACCCGGAGATCAAGCTGGCCACCGCCGTGCAGCCGCCGCCGGGTGGCGAGCTGCCGGGCCATGTGGCGCTCAAACCGGCCGATGTGCTGGTGTTCCACAATCTGTCCGGCTGGAACCAGTGGCGCTTCGTGCAGTTGCAGGCGGGGGAGAAGATCCCCGCGCTGGACGTGCTGGCCAGCGCCGCCGACGAGCCGGACTTTGGTCACGACATCAACCTGTTCAGCGACAATCCTGGCGAAGTCGGCCAGCGCTACGGCTTCGGCCCGCAGCCGTTCGGCGACCCGCGCTACGAATTCAGCTCCCAGGCGCCGTTCCACATGGGCTTCTACCACGAGGACGCGATCATCTTCACCGGCGCGCCGTACCTGGAGCGCAACTGGCCGGAATGGCGCGCCTACCAGTTCTACGGCCTGGCGCGCTTCGCTTTCGACAAGGGCCATCCGTACTGGGGCTACCGCTTTCTCGGCTGGGCGATGCACTACATCCAGGACATGACCCAGCCGTACCACTCGACGCCGCTGCCGGGTGAAACCACCACCAGCATGCTGTGGACAGCGGGCAAGTCCATGGCCGGCTTCGATGCCGACAAGCAGGCGGCGATCCAGCGCGTGGCGGACCGGCATACGGGTGTTGAGCGTTATCAGGTGGACTGGCTGCGCGAGACGCTGCGCCAGGGCGGGCAGTCGCCGTTGCTGGCGGCCTATGCGGATGTCAGTACCGATGGAAGTTATCCACCGTACTCGACGGAGTATCTGCGCGAGGTGGTGGCGAGCGAGTCCCATGCCCATGCGGCGGCGTTCGACGCGGCCATTGGCCATTGGCTGGAGAGTGAAGAGAAGCCGGCGGGGGATTTCAGCGCGGGGAACTCACCGGCGCCGTTCCGCCACGATGAGGCGCTGGATGAGCAGATTCTGCAATTGATCCGGCATTTCGGCGCGCACAGTCGCAACATCGCGAAGGCGGCCCTGCAGCCGTAGTTTCCACGGCTGGAATCCAGGGCACTCCCGGCGCGGCGGCGTGGAGCCGCGCCGGGAATGCACAAGCCTGATCAGCCGCCGGAGCAGCCGTTGCCCCACACCTGGTATTCGACGGTGTGGCGCTGACCCTGGGAATCCTCGTAGGTCATGCGCGCCGGCACGATGCCGCACTGGCTGGACACGTCGGTGGTGGAGATCACATGGGCGACGTCCAGTTTCATGTCGTAGGTGTACTGCTCCACGGCCGCGCTTTGCGCCTGGTCGCCGGCATTCGCCTGCTCGGCCAGGGCGAGCGAGGAGAAGCCCAGCATGGCCAGGATGACTACAGCTTTCATGAATTTACCTGCCTTGTTCCCGCTGTCCGGACGTGACTCGTCCGTGACGCTGAGCCGGAGCTGCATCGGGAAGCGTTGGGGGATGATTACGGGTGTCGAGTGGTGTTGCGGCGCGCGCTGTAACAGCACGGAAATAATAGGATTTGCCTGACCTGAGTCATATATCCAGGTGCCAACAAGACTTCGTACTCAGAGGCAATAATCCAGGATTGACGCGGGTTGCAGGGCAGGTTCTGCGGTGGCTGGTCGCAGCTTGGTCCCGGGAGCGATGTGGCTGTCGGGTGCGTGGGAGCAACTGTCTTCTATGGTAATTCCGTGCCACTGAATTCCCCTCACCCCAGCCCTCTCCCAGAGGGAGAGGGGTAGGGGCTCGCGAACCCGCGTAACTCAATCGCGCAACGGCGACTGCGGATCGAGTAGCGAGGTGCGGATGAAGTGCAGGTAGCTGCACACCCGCCGCAGCGGCGAGGAGTCGAAGTGCGGCGGCCGGCGATCATCGGTGGAGCGGGTCGCGTGGATGGCGTGCTCAACCGCCGCCAGTGCACGCTGGCGATTGCTCTCGCTGGGCTGGATGAACAGCCGGATCAGCGCGCGGCCCAGGGCACGAATCGCCCGCCGCCAGGGCATGCGCTCGGCGTACCAGGGCTCCTTCGGCAATGCCTCCTGCTCACGGCGCAACTCGATGATCGACAGGCCGATCTCCTGCACCTGGAAAGTCCAGCGCAGCAGCCTGCGCTGCACATCCGGGCGGCCTGTGGATAACCCGTAGGCCTGGTTCAGCAGGTCGCGGGTGCCGCTCTCGAAGCCGGACGACAGGCCTTTCAGCGGATCGCTGATCACCCGCACCACGCGTAGGCGCAGCTCGGCTTCCAGGCGCTCCCACAGCCACGGCCGGTTCGGCGGCAGGATGACGATGGCCGCGACCACCGCCATGCCCATCGACAGCAGCATCGCCAGGTATTCGTTGATGAAGGTGTAGGCGTCGTAGCGGGCGACGTTCGCCGGCAGCGAGGCGATGCAGAACCACACCAGCAGGCCGACGCCATAGCCGCTCCACTTCGGCCGGGAGATGAGGAAGGCGCCGAGGGCGAACACCGGTGCGAGCACGAAGCACAGCAGCGGGAACCCGTCGATGTGCGGCAGCACGCGGAAGGTGATGATGAAGCCGAGCGTCGCGCCCAGCAGGGTGCCGAGGGTCAGTTGCAGTGACAGGCGCTTGGGGTTGGGCGAGGCGGAGGAGAGGGCGGCGATCAGTACCGAGGTGAGCGCGAAGGTGGCGCCGCTTAGCCAGGAGGTTTCGATCCAGAACACCCCGCCGACGATCACCAGCAGCGCGCAACGGAAACCCGCGACCGCAGCCGCCAGGGCGTTGGCCTTGGGCGTGAAGCGCTCCTTCCACTGCTCGCGCTCGTGCTTGTGGGCGGCCAGCGAGGCGTGGGTCTGGGCATAGTTGTGCATGTCGTCGGCGAAGCGGTAGAGCAGCTCGGCGGCGGTCTCGAAATCCAGCTGGTCGGCTTCCCGCGGGCAGGTGTGGCCGAGCGTGGCGCGGGCCTCGCGGATGCGCGGCATCAGGTGGTGCTTGCAGAGTTCCAGCTGCACGCTCAGGCGCTCGGCGTCCGCTTCGCTGAGTGGCCGGCCGTGCCAGCTGGCGAGCAGTTCGCTGACGTCGATCAGGCACGGCATCAGCACTTCCAGCACGTTGCTGGCCTGGCGCTCGCGCAGGCGTTCGAGCAGGCGCTGCAGGGCATGGAAGCGCGTGGTCAACTGCATGAACTCGCTGTTCAGCCGCGCCAGGCGGCCGCTGCGCAGGCGCATGTGCGGGTCCTCGAAGGCGGTGACGTTGCGCAGGCTTTCCAGGCCCACCACTTCGGCGGCAATGCGCGCGCTGGCCTGCTCGAAGCGTTCGCGCTCCAGCGTGCCATTGAGGCCGGCGCTGGCGAGCCCGGCGAAGTCGCCGAAACGGGTATTCAGCGCGTTGCGCAGGGCGGCGGTGCTGGTCTGCGGCAGTACGATGGCGCTGACCACGCCGGTGCAGAGAATCCCCAGGGTGATCTCCAGCACCCGCCACAGCGCCTGCATGAAGGCGCCCTCGGGGTGCAGGGTGGCGGGGATGCCGATCATCACTGCCGTGTAGCCGGCGAGGAGGCAGGCATAGGCGCGAAAATCCCGGTAGCGTGCGGCGCCCGCCGTGCACAGGCCGACCCAGATCGCCACGCAGAGCAGGAACAGCACGCGCTCCTGGGCGAACAGAGCGATGAAGGTGACCATCACCGTCAGCCCGGCGAGGGTGCCGAGGATGCGGTAGAAGCTCTTCGCCAGCACCTGGCCGCTTTGCGGCTGCAGCACGATGAAGGCGCTTACCAGCACGGTGTTGGGCTGCGGCAGCTCCAGGCGGTAGGCCAGCCACAGCGCGGTGAAGGCGGTGATCAGCGTCTTGAGGATGAACATCCAGGTGACGCCGTCGGTGTGCGCCCAGTCGGACAGGGCGAAGCGCAGCGCGGCAGCCTTGGGCAGGCGCACGGAGAGACTGCTCATCAGGCTTATCTCGGCAGGCGTTGTTCGGGGCGGATCGGGTTTTGATAACCCTGTAATTCGAAAGTGGAGCGAAGGGGTGGAAGCACGTTGCACGAAAGGCGGAGCACGGCTGCTTGTCCTGGGAGGTTGCGGGAGACCGCGTTGGGGACGGCGATTCTAGAAGTGCGCCAGGGGCAGGATAAGCTGACGGATGGGCGAATTATTGTTACCTGAAAGTACAATAATCCCCGCCCGGCACCTGTGCGACAATTCGCCGCCTGTCATGAATCTGTAACAAGGCGTTGCTCGGTCGAGCGCCGTTGCAGAGACCGCCCGCCGTGGCGTCTGACAGGCTCTTCAGGAGAAATGATGGACCTGCTGCACAACATGCGTGCTTTCGTCTGTGTCGCCGAGACCGGCAGCTTCACCGCCGCCGCCCAGCGCATGGACCTCACCACCGCGTACGTCTCGCGGACGGTGGCCAAACTCGAAGCGCACCTGCGCACCCGCCTGCTGCACCGCACCACCCGCCGCATCGCCCTCACCGAGGCCGGCCAGCGCTACCTGCAGCGCTGCCAGCAGATCCTCGGCTACATCGAGGAGGCCGAGGCCGAAGCCGGCGACGCCCACGCCCGGCCCCACGGCAAGGTGAAGGTGCATGCCATGACCGGCATCGGCCAGCACTACCTGATCCGCGCGATCTCGCAGTACTGCGAGATCTACCCGGAGGTCAGCTTCGACCTGACCCTGGCCAACCGCATCACCGACATCCTCGACGAGGGCTACGACATCTCCGTGGTCATCGCCCAGGAGCTGCCGGACTCGGGTTTCGTCTCCAAGCGCATCGGCAAGACCTACAGCGTGCTCTGCGCATCACCCGAGTACGTCGCGCGCCATGGCATGCCGCAGAAACTTGCGGAGCTGACCGAGCATCGCTGCCTGCGCCTGGTGAACTCGGTGATGTCCCTGGACAAGTGGCTGTTCGACGGCCCGGACGGCCAGGAGCTGGTCGGCGTCAACCACAGCCATTTCCAGGTCAACACCGCCGACGCCATGACCGAGGCGGTACGTGCCGGCATGGGCATCGGCGCGCTGCCGGTGTATTCCGCCGTGCAGGGCCTCAAGGACGGCAGCCTGGTGCGCGTGCTGCCGGACTACAGCCTGTTCCACCTCAACGTCTACGCGCTGTACCCGTCGCGCCAGTACCTCGATGCGAAGATCCGCACCTGGGTGGAGTTCCTCCGCGATTGCGTGCCCGGCATGCTCGAGGAGCACGAAAGGATGATGGTGCAGCACGGGCGTACTGCTTTGGTCTGATAGTCGCTTACGACCGCCAGAAGTCGCACTTATGGGGCCCATCAGTACGGGGTCCCGAGTGGTAAGACCATGGTCGAATGGCCCGGAGGAGTGTGTCGCCGTTACAACTGACGGCAACAAAAACAACACTCTTCACCGAGGTAGAACGCCATGACTGCGGCATCCGTGTACCCCGTGCGTCCCGAAGTGGCCGCGACCACTCTGACCGACGAGGCCACCTACAAGAAGCTGTACCAGCAGTCGGTGGTCAACCCCGACGGCTTCTGGCGCGAACAGGCCCAGCGCATCGACTGGATCAAGCCGTTCACCAAGGTCAAGCAAACCTCCTTCGACGACCACCACGTGGACATCAAGTGGTTCGCCGACGGCACCCTGAACCTCTCCTACAACTGCCTCGACCGCCACCTCGCTGAACGCGGCGACCAGGTCGCCATCATCTGGGAAGGCGACGATCCGGCGGATCACAAGGAAATCACCTACCGCGAACTGCACGAGCAGGTCTGCAAGTTCGCCAACGCCCTGCGCGGACAGGACGTGCACCGCGGCGACGTGGTGACCATCTACATGCCAATGATCCCGGAAGCCGTGGTTGCCATGCTGGCCTGCGCCCGTATTGGCGCGATCCACTCCGTGGTGTTCGGCGGCTTCTCTCCCGAAGCCCTGGCCGGCCGCATCATCGACTGCCGCTCCAAGGTGGTGATCACCGCCGACGAAGGCGTACGTGGCGGCAAGAAGACCCCGCTCAAAGCCAACGTCGACGACGCGCTGACCAACCCGGAAACCAGCAGCGTGCAGAAGATCATCGTCTGCAAGCGCACCGGTTCGAACATCAAGTGGAACCAGCACCGCGACGTGTGGTTCGAGGACCTGATGAAGGTCGCCGGCACCACCTGCGCGCCGAAGGAAATGGGGGCCGAGGACCCGCTGTTCATCCTCTACACCTCCGGCTCCACCGGCAAGCCCAAGGGCGTGCTGCACACCACCGGTGGCTACCTGGTCTACGCCTCGCTGACCCACGAGCGCGTGTTCGACTACCGCCCGGGCGAAGTCTTCTGGTGCACCGCCGACATCGGCTGGGTCACCGGTCACACCTACGTCGTCTACGGCCCGCTGGCCAACGGCGCGACCACCGTGCTGTTCGAAGGCGTGCCGAACTACCCGGACATCACCCGTGTCGCCAAGATCGTCGACAAGCACAAGGTCAACATCCTCTACACCGCGCCGACCGCCATCCGCGCCATGATGGCCGAGGGCAAGGCCGCGGTCGAAGGCGCCAATGGCTCCAGCCTGCGCCTGCTGGGTTCGGTGGGCGAGCCGATCAACCCGGAAGCCTGGCAGTGGTACTACGAGACCGTCGGCCAGTCGCGCTGCCCGATCGTCGACACCTGGTGGCAGACCGAAACCGGCGCCTGCCTGATGACTCCGCTGCCGGGTGCCCATGGCTTGAAGCCGGGCTCCGCCGCCAAGCCATTCTTCGGCGTGGTGCCGGCGCTGGTGGACAACCTGGGCAACATCCTGGAAGGGGCCACCGAGGGCAACCTGGTGATCCTGGATTCCTGGCCGGGCCAGGCGCGCACCCTGTACGGCGACCACGACCGCTACGTGGACACTTACTTCAAGACCTTCAAGGGTATGTACTTCACCGGCGACGGTGCCCGTCGCGATGAGGACGGCTACTACTGGATCACCGGTCGCGTGGACGACGTGCTGAACGTCTCTGGCCACCGCATGGGCACCGCCGAGATCGAGAGCGCCCTGGTTGCCCACCCGAAAGTGGCCGAGGCCGCTGTGGTTGGCGTGCCGCACGACATCAAGGGGCAGGGTATCTACGTCTACGTCACCCTGAATGCCGGTGAGGAGTCCAGCGAGCAGCTGCGCCAGGAACTGCGTGCCTGGGTGCGCAAGGAAATCGGCCCGATCGCCACCCCGGACGTGATCCAGTGGGCGCCCGGCTTGCCGAAGACCCGTTCGGGCAAGATCATGCGCCGTATCCTGCGCAAGATCGCCACCGCCGAGTACGATTCGCTGGGTGACATCTCCACCCTGGCTGATCCGGGTGTGGTGCAGCATCTGGTGGAGACGCACCAGTCCATGCGCGCGGCCTGATCCAGCGCTCGATGAAAAACGCCCCGCTTGTCGGGGCGTTTTTCTTTTCGGTTTTTTGATTTTCGTAGGAGCGAGCTTGCTCGCGAACCCTGCCTGACGCCGGCTTTGCCGGCGGATCGCGGACAGAGTCCGCTCCTACAGGCTGGGCTCGGTACAGCTCCTGTAGGAGCGGACTCCGTCCGCGATACTTTTTGTTCTTGTTTGGGTGTCCATGCGCCGCTTCGGTGTGTGCTGGGGCTTTTTGTTTCGCCCCCTCGGGCGAGTCCCTTTTGGGGCCCAAAAGGAACCAAAAAGCCTCGCCCCTGCATCCGGTTTTTCGCTTAGGCGAAAAATGCCCTCGCTCCATCGAAGTTTCAGGGGCACGCGTCGTCGGGCCATCCATGGCCCGACGACGCTCTCGCGGCATCCATGCCGCTCAACCCCTGGAACTCCGATTCCACTCGGCCTCCTGAAGGGGCGCTCCGGCGTGTGCGGATGTTTCTCTGGAAACCTTTGAGGGCCAAAGCCAAAGCCAAAACCAAAGCAGAAGCTGCGCTCCCGTAGGAGCGGACCTTGTCCGCGAAGTCCCTCGCGGATGAATCCATTTCCACAAGGGGGCGCCGGTGCTTTGCGCTTGCGTAGGCGTGGGCTCTGTCCGCGATGAAGCCGTGCGGGTCGCGAGCAAGCTCGCTCCTACAGTGTGCGTCGTGCTCTCCGGTAACATTTTCGCGCAGCAAATTGAGGCGTCAGGAAACAATTCGCACAGCCTTGGTGCGCATTTTTTGTCGACTTCGAGTGGGCTAATATTCCGGAGCCCGCATGAATAGTGAGTCGTTAAATTTTTGGCCTGATAACTGCAAGTAAAATTGGTTTTACTACTCGCTTCCGGATCACTTAATATCCGCGCCGTCAAGCCGCAGGGGCTCTGTCTCCAGCGCTTCTATAATTACTTGTCGCATTGAAGAAATAACCGCTCAGGGGCTGTCGCTAGAATGCCGCTCACCCCAGTAGGCGCGCTTTTCACAAGAATCGCGCCGGCAATGCGCAGACGAACAATAACCTTCACTTCTGCCGGGCAGCCTGGGCCAACCCCTTTCTCCTGCCAATCGAAGTCTTACCCTCGAAGGAGTTACTGATGAAGAAGTTTGCACTTCTCGGCGCGCTGGCCCTGTCCGCGCTTTCCCTGGTTGCCCACGCTGACGACAAGCCTGTCCGCATCGGCATCGAAGCCGGTTACCCGCCGTTCTCCTTCAAGACGCCCGATGGCAAGCTCGCCGGTTTCGACGTGGATATCGGCAACGCGCTGTGCGAAGAGATGAAGGTCAAGTGCACCTGGGTCGAGCAGGAGTTCGACGGCCTGATCCCGGCACTGAAGGTCCGCAAGATCGACGCCATCCTCTCGTCCATGACCATCACCGACGAGCGCAAGAAGTCCGTCGACTTCACCAACAAGTACTACCACACCCCCGCGCGCTTCGTGATGAAGGAAGGCGTGACCCTGAACGATCCGCTGGTGGACCTGAAGGGCAAGAAGGTCGGCGTGCTGCGCGCTTCGACCCATGACCGCTACGCTACTGATGTCCTGGCCCCGGCCGGCATCGAAGTCGTGCGTTACAACTCCCAGAACGAAGCCAACATGGACCTGGTCTCCGGCCGCATCGACGCGACCATGGCCGACTCGGTCAACCTCGACGACGGTTTCCTCAAGACCGACGCCGGCAAGGGCTACGCCTTCGTAGGCCCGGAATACAACGATCCGAAGTACTTCGGTGGTGGCGCCGGCATCGCCGTGCGCAAGGGTGATACCGCCCTGGCCGAGAAATTCAACGCGGCCATCGCCGGCATCCGTGCCAACGGCAAGTACAAGCAAGTACAGGACAAGTACTTCAAGTTCGACGTCTACGGCGGGAACTGATCAACGTCCACGAAAGTGGCGCAAACCCGGGTCCTTTCCTGAAGTTTGTGCCACTTTTTTATTGGGTGTGATCCCGCGTCGGGTGATCGCCCTGCAGCGTCCGTGCGGTTGCGGACGGCGTCCGGTCTAGAGGTACGAAACTATGTTCAATGGCTACGGAGCTACCATCGTCGATGGTGCCTGGCTGACGCTTCAGCTGTCGTTGCTATCGATGGCCCTGGCGATCGCGCTGGGACTGCTCGGTGCCGCCATCCGCCTGTCGCCGGTAAAGTGGCTGGCCTGGTGCGGCGACCTCTATGCCACCGTGATCCGCGGCGTACCGGACCTGGTGCTGATCCTGCTGATCTTCTACGGCGGCCAGGCAGCGGTGAACTGGGTTGCGCCCATGGTCGGCTATGAGGACTACATCGACCTCAATCCCTTCGCCTCCGGCGTCGGCACCCTGGGCTTCATCTTCGGCGCCTACCTCTCCGAGACCTTCCGTGGCGCCTTCATGGCCATCCCGAAAGGGCAGGGCGAGGCTGGCTTCGCCTACGGCATGAGCCCGCTGCAGGTGTTCTTCCGCATCCAGGTGCCGCAGATGATCCGCCTGGCCATCCCCGGCTTCACCAACAACTGGCTGGTGCTGGTCAAGGCCACCGCGCTGATCTCGGTGGTCGGCCTGCAGGACATGATGTTCAAGGCTAAGCAGGCCTCGGATGCCACCCGCGAACCCTTCACCTATTTCCTCGCCGTGGCGGCGCTGTACCTGGTGGTCACCACCGTCTCCCTGGTACTGCTGCGCATGCTCGAACGCCGCTATTCGGTCGGCGTGAAAGTCGCCGAGCTTTGAGTCAGAGGACGCTATCGTGATATTCGACTTCTCCGTCATCTGGGACAGCCTGCCGCTCTACTTCAGCGGCCTGCTGGTAACCCTCAAGCTGCTGGCGATCTCCCTGTTCTTCGGCCTGGTAGCGGCGGTGCCGCTGGCATTGATGCGCTGCTCGAAGAACCCGGCGGTGAACCTGCCGGCCTGGCTGTATACCTACGTGATCCGCGGCACCCCGATGCTGGTGCAGCTGTTCCTCATCTACTACGGCCTGGCGCAGTTCGAGTTCGTGCGTGAAAGCGCGATGTGGCCGCTGCTGTCCAACGCGACCTTCTGCGCTTGCGCGGCCTTCGCCATCAACACCAGTGCCTACACTGCCGAGATCCTCGCCGGCAGCATCCGCGCCACCCCGCATGGCGAGATCGAAGCGGCCAAGGCCATGGGCATGTCGCGGATCAAGATGTACCGCCGCATCCTGCTGCCCTCGGCGCTGCGCCGCGCGCTGCCGCAGTACAGTAACGAAGTGATCATGATGCTGCAGACCACCAGCCTGGCGTCCATCGTCACCCTGGTGGACATCACTGGCGCCGCGCGCACCGTGTACTCGCAGTATTACCTGCCGTTCGAGGCGTTCATCACCGCCGGCATCTTCTACCTGATCATGACCTTCACCCTGGTGCGCCTGTTCAAGGCCGCCGAGCGCCGCTGGCTGGCCTATCTCGCGCCGCGCAAGCACTGAGGAGTCGACTGTGGAACGTATCGATCATCTGTTGCCGTGGAGCAGCCTGGGTAGCGAGCGCCGCCTGAGCGTGTTCCGCTACGGCAAGGGCTCGCGCAAGGTCTACATCCAGTCCAGCCTGCACGCCGACGAGCTGCCGGGCATGCGCACCGCCTGGGAGCTCAAGCAGCGCCTGGCCGACCTCGAGTCGCGCGGGCAGCTCAAGTGCCTCGTCGAACTGGTGCCGGTGGCCAACCCCATCGGCCTCGGGCAGACCCTGCAGGCCAGCCACCTGGGGCGTTTCGAATTCGGCAGCGGGAAGAACTTCAACCGTGATTTCGTCGAGCTGTCGGCACTGGTCGCCGAGCGTGTCGGCAGCCAACTGGGTGTCGATGAGGCCGCGAATGTCGAACTGATCCGCCAGGCCATGCGTGACGGCCTCGATGCGCTGCCGCCGGCCTCGTCCGAGTTGCAGGGCATGCAGCGCATCCTGCTGCGTCACGCCTGTGATGCCGAGGTGGTGCTCGACCTGCACTGCGACTTCGATGCCGCCATCCATGTCTACGCGATTCCGCAGCACTGGCCGCGCTGGAAATCCCTCGCCGCACGCCTGAAGGCCGGCGTTGCGCTGCTCGCCGAAGATTCCGGCGGCAGCTCTTTCGACGAGTCCTGCTCGCTGCCCTGGCTGCGCCTGTCGCAGGCCTTCCCGAAGGCAGCGATTCCGTTGGCCTGTCTGGCAACCACCGTCGAACTGGGCGGCGTGGGCGATACCCGCGTCGACCAGGCGCAGGCCAATGCCGAAGCGATCCTTGGCTTCCTCGCCGAGCAAGGCCTGATCGACGGCGACTGGCCGGTGGCTCCGGCCGAATGCTGCGAGGGCATGCCCTTCGAAGGCACCGAATACCTCCATGCACCCCACGCCGGTGTCGTGAGCTTCCTGCGTAAGGCGGGGGAGTGGGTGGAGAAGGGCGACGCGCTGTTCGAGGTGGTCGACCCGCTGAGCGACAAGGTCAGCACCGTTTGCGCCGGGACTTCCGGCGTGCTGTTCGCCATCGAGCGTGGGCGCTATGCCCAGCCAGGGCTTTGGCTGGCCAAGGTGGCCGGGCGTGAGCCGTTCCGCAAGGGCCGGCTGATCAACGACTGAATTCGAGAACCGACACCATGTACAAACTGGAAATCCAGGACCTGCACAAGCGCTACGGCAACCACGAGGTGCTCAAGGGCGTCTCCCTGGCGGCGAAGGCGGGCGACGTGATCAGCATCATCGGCTCCTCCGGCTCGGGTAAGAGTACTTTCCTGCGCTGCATCAACCTGCTGGAACAGCCCCACGCCGGCAAGATCCTGCTCAACGGCGAAGAGCTCAAGCTCACCCCGAACAAGGACGGCGCACTCAAGGCGGCCGACGCCAAGCAGCTGCAGCGCATGCGCTCGCGTCTGTCGATGGTGTTCCAACACTTCAACCTGTGGTCGCACATGAGCGCCCTGGAAAACGTCATCGAGGCGCCGGTCCACGTACTGGGCGTGTCGAAGAAAGAGGCGCTGGAAAAGGCCGAGCACTACCTGGCGAAAGTCGGCGTGGCGCACCGCAAGGATGCCTACCCCGCGCACATGTCCGGCGGTGAGCAGCAGCGCGTGGCCATCGCCCGTGCCCTGGCGGTCGAGCCGGAAGTCATGCTGTTCGACGAACCGACCTCGGCGCTCGACCCCGAGCTGGTCGGCGAAGTGCTGCGCGTGATGCAGGATCTGGCCCAGGAAGGCCGCACCATGGTGGTGGTGACCCATGAGATGGGCTTCGCCCGCGAGGTCTCCAACCAGCTGGTGTTCCTGCACAAGGGCCTGGTGGAAGAGGCGGGCTGTCCGAAGGAAGTTCTGGCCAATCCGCAATCGGATCGCCTGAAGCAGTTCCTTTCCGGCAGCTTGAAGTAAGCTGTCTGTCATCCCGTGTCGCCTGGTGACCTCGTCGCATGACCGCACAACGCATCGGATTCCTCCTCTGGCCGCACACTCGTGCGCTGACCCTGGCGCTGGCCGAGGAGGCCCTGCGGGTCGCCCGCCGGCTGCATCCGGAGGCGCTCTACGATCCGGTGTTCATGAGTGCGGAAGCGGTCGCCGAGGCCGATGGCTGGCGCCTGCCGGGGCAGCCTTGGAATGGCGCGCTGGAGCAGTGCCAGCGCATCTTCCTGGTCGCCGACGAGGTTCCCCTGCCGGTCTCCGCACCGCTGGCCGCTGCGCTCAAGCAGCTGTCGCGCAGCGGCGTGAGCATTGGTGCGCTGTCCGCCGGCATCTACCCGCTGGCGCAGCTGGGCCTGCTCGACGGCTACCGTGCCGCCGTGCACTGGCGCTGGCATGACGACTTCACCGAGCGTTACCCCAAGGTCATTGCCACTAACCACCTGTTCGAGTGGGACCGCGACCGCCTCAGCGCCTGTGGCGGCATGGCTGTGCTCGACCTGTTGCTGGCCGTGCTTTCCCGCGACCACGGTGCGGAACTGGCGGGTGCGGTATCCGAAGAGCTGGTGGTGGAGCGCATCCGCGAAGGTTCCGAACGCCAGCGCATCCCGCTGAAGAACCGCCTCGGTTCCAGCCACCCGAAGCTCACCCAGGCGGTGCTGCTGATGGAAGCGAACATCGAGGAGCCGCTGACCACCGACGAAATCGCTCAGCACGTGTGCGTCTCGCGCCGTCAGTTGGAGCGCATCTTCAAACAGTACCTGACCCGCGTGCCCAGCCAGTACTACCTGGAACTGCGCCTGAACCGCGCGCGGCAGATGCTGATGCAGACCAGCAAGTCGATCATCCAGATCGGTCTGTCCTGCGGCTTCTCCAGCGGCCCGCATTTCTCCAGTGCCTACCGCAACTTCTTCGGCGTGACCCCGCGCGAAGACCGCAACCAGCGCCGCGGCCAGAGCGTCGCGGAGGCTACGCCGGTAGTCGCTGAGCGCGGCTGAATTAGCGGTAGCCATCACGTTTGGGCTGCCGATTCGCTTCATGGGCATTTAATGTCTTGCCTTCTCCACTTACCATCGCTCCCAGGCTCGCCTTGGCGGAGCCGCAAGCTGTCGTCCTGACGACCCTATGCGGGAGTCTTGCAGGGTGGCTCCATCTATTGCCCACAAAATGGCCGTAGTCAGGCTCTGCGAACCTTGCCGGTTCCGAGCAGAGGACGCTGAAACGGCGATGGTGGCTGTTTGTCGAGGGATCGATGAAAAGCGGTATTGCATATCGGCCGGATATCGAGGGGTTGCGGGCAGTCGCCATTCTTCTGGTGGTGGCAGCGCATGCGGGAATCCCCGGGCTCCAGGGGGGCTTCGTCGGGGTTGATGTCTTTTTCGTACTATCCGGTTATCTGATCAGCGGGCTGCTCATCAGCGAGATCCATCAAGCCGGCCGACTGGATATCGTCGCCTTCTACGTGCGGCGGATGCGGCGACTGGGGCCGGCGCTGCTGCTCATGCTGCTGGTGATCAGTCTGCTGGCGGTCGTCCTTCTACCGGCGCCCCGACAGCTGGTTCAAACCTACGCTGCAACCAGTGCGGCGTTGTGGGTCAGCAACTTCTATTTTGCCTTCGCCGACATCGACTATTTCTCCGCATCCGCGGTTGAAAATCTGTTCCTGCACACCTGGTCATTGGGCGTCGAGGAGCAGTTCTATCTGATCTGGCCGATGCTTCTGCTGGCTTTGCTGGGGCGGCGAGGGGCGGGTGTCGGGAAGAGGGTGACGGCCCAGGCCGCTATGCTGGTCATTGCAGTGGCGAGCCTCGTCGGTTGTGTTCTGCTCAGCCAGGCTGCACCGAAGCTCGGTTTCTACATGATGCCGGCCAGAATCTGGCAGTTCGCCTTGGGCGCGCTGGCCTGGATCATGGTGGACAGGATTCAGGGCCTGGGGCGTTCCGCCAGTGTGCCGCCGGCGGTCTTGCTGCTGGGCGGTTGGGGTGGACTTGCCGCGATCATCGGTGCCGCCACGCTGCTGAATGAAAATATGCCGTACCCAGGCTGGCGCGCACTGATCCCTTCTCTGGGGGCGGCGGCGTGCATTGCCTCGGGGGCGCTGACGACCCGCGCGGGTTCGGCGGGCCGAGCACTGGCGGTAGCACCTTTGCAATACCTGGGCAAAGTTTCCTACTCCTGGTACCTCTGGCATTGGCCATTGCTGGTATTGGGCGGTCTGATCATCACCGAGTACAGCCTGGGCATGCGTCTGGGGGTGGTGGTCTTGTCGCTGCTGGTTGCCATGAGTTCCTATCATCTGCTCGAGTCACCGTTGCGCCAGCGCGCCTTTTGGCTGATCCGGCCGGCCAGGTCGTTGCAATTGTCGTTTCTTCTCGTCGCAGCGGTAGCAGCGTTGGGCCCGCAGTGGCGCGCCAGCGTGAAAGCTGACCTGCAGCTGCCGGAACAGGTACGCAAGAATCAGGCGAGAACGGACGTGCCGGAGGTGTACTACATGGGCTGCGATGACTGGTACCGCTCCGCCGCACTGAAAGAGTGCTCCTACGGCAAGCCCGACGCCCCACACGTGGCAGTGATAATTGGTGACAGCATTGGCGCGCAATGGGTGCCAGCGATCCAGAAGATCTACAATCGCCCCGACTGGCGGGTGGTCATCTACACCAAGTCATCCTGTCCGATCGTCGATAAGCCGATTTTCTACGCCCGTATCGGTCGGGAGTTTTCCGAGTGCGCGACGTGGCGTCGATCTGTTCTGGAGCGTTTGGAAAACATGCAGCCGGATATTGTCTTCCTCGGGTCGGCTGCCAGTTACGAACTCAGTGAGGCGGATTGGTCCGAAGGGTTGGCGTCCGTCTGGGCGCGCGTCAGTCGTGTGGCCAGGCAGGTGCGAGTCATGCGTGCCACCCCGATACTGCCCTTCAACGGCCCTGACTGCCTCGATACGCCGCGTGCGGTGAAATGGCTGAAGGGGGGCAGCAACTGTGCGGCGCCAGCAGACAATGTGGCCGGCGATCAGTTGTATGGCATCCAGCAGCGCGTGGTCCGGCAATTCGCCAACGTCCAGTTGGTCGATCTGAACGACGTTGTCTGTCCTGGTAAAGAGTGCCAGGCCGAGCGGGATGGAATGGTTATTTTCCGGGACAACCAGCACCTGACCGCGAGCTATGTCGAATCTCTGAGCCCGCAACTGGAACAGCGCGTCCGCTGAGTACCGATCATCGCGGATTCCTGAAATGAAGAAACGGCGCCCTGGCGCCGTTTTTTCTTCCCGGTGCGCAATGGCTGGCCCGCCTGCGGATCGATCGTTCGCATCGGTGAGCTGCAATGGTGCTGGAGAGGTGCGCAGCAGAGCCTTTTATGCCCAGTCGCTCCCGGAGAGGCGCAGGATCTGTTTCGTGGTGCCGGGGATTGTTTCTCTGCAAGGGTTTCTTCGGCGGTTTCTGCGTTTACACTGCGCCTTCCCGACGCTTTCTGTCGCATTTCCGTAAAGCTCGGCAATCCGTGGGTTGGCGCTATAACAAGTTGTCGCATGGCGACAATGCCGACCTGACAATCGTCCCTACAATCCTTCCATCGATAGCCGCCTCAACCAGGCAGGAGAACACCGATGTCCGCTCCGCAAGCTCAGGTCCAACGTTCCGATTTCGACCAGGTCATGGTTCCCAACTATTCGCCGGCTGCCTTCATTCCGGTGCGTGGCGAGGGTTCCCGAGTCTGGGATCAGAGCGGCCGAGAGCTGATCGACTTCGCCGGCGGCATCGCAGTGAACTCCCTGGGCCACGCCCACCCGGCGCTGATGAAGGCGCTGACCGAGCAGGCCGGCAAGATCTGGCACGTCTCCAACGTGTTCACCAACGAGCCGGCCCTGCGCCTGGCCAAGAAGCTGATCGATTCGACCTTTGCCGAGCGCGTGTTCTTCGCCAACTCCGGCGCCGAGGCCAACGAGGCCGCACTGAAGCTGGCTCGCCGTTATGCCCACGACGTCTACGGCCCCGAGAAGTACGAGATCATCTCGATGGTCAACAGCTTCCACGGCCGTACCCTCTTCACCGTCAATGTCGGTGGCCAGGCCAAGTACTCCGACGGCTTCGGTCCGAAGGTGCAGGGCATCACCCACATTCCGTTCAACGACCTCGACGCGCTGAAGGCCGCCATCTCCGACAAGACCTGCGCCGTGATCATCGAGCCGGTACAGGGCGAGAGCGGCGTGCTGCCGGCCGACAAGGCCTACCTGGAAGGCGTGCGCAAGCTGTGCGATGAGAACAACGCACTGCTGATCTTCGACGAAGTGCAGAGCGGTTTCGGCCGTATCGGCTACCTCTACGCCCACCAGTACTACGGCGTGAACCCGGACATCCTGTCCAGCGCCAAGGGCCTGGGCGGCGGCTTCCCGATCGGCGCCATGCTCACCACCGCGAAGATCGCCGAACACCTGGTAGTCGGCACCCACGGCACCACCTACGGCGGCAACCCGCTGGCCTGTGCCGTGGCCGGTGCGGCCTTCGACGTGATCAACACCCCGGAAGTGCTCGAAGGCGTGAAAGCCAAGCATGAGCGCTTCAAGGTCCGCCTGGAGAAGATCGCCGCCGAGTACGGCATCTTCACCCAGGTTCGCGGCATGGGCATGCTGATCGGCGCCGTGCTGGCCGACGCCTGGAAGGGCAAGGCCAAGGACGTGCTGAACGCTGCCGAGAAAGAGGCCGTGATGGTCCTGCAGGCCGGCCCGGACGTGGTGCGCTTCGCGCCCAGCCTGGTGATCCCGGATGCGGACATCGACGAAGGCCTGGATCGCCTGGAGCGCGCCATCGCCAAGCTGACCCGCGGCTAACAGCTGCGACTAAGCTGAATCAGCGGCGGAGCGATTTCGCCGCTTCGCCGGCCGGGATGTTCCGGCCGGTCTTCCGAATGCCCTGGTGAGTGCGGCACAGGCTGTGTCGCGCCCACGAATCATGAACTTTTGTCTGGTTAGAGGAGTGACGCCATGCTGGTGATGCGCCCCGCCCAAGTGGCCGACCTGCAGCAGGTGCAGCGTCTCGCCGCGGACAGCCCGGTCGGCGTCACGTCGCTGCCGGACGACGCGGAACGTCTGCGGGAAAAGATCCTCGCCTCGGAGGCCTCGTTCGCCGCCGAAGTGAGCTTCAACGGTGAGGAAAGCTATTTCTTCGTGCTGGAAGACAGTCTGAGCGGCCGTCTGGTCGGCTGCTCGGCGATCGTCGCTTCGGCCGGCTTCTCCGAGCCCTTCTACAGCTTCCGAAACGAGACCTTCGTGCACGCCTCCCGCGAGCTGAAGATCCACAACAAGATCCACGTCCTCTCGCTGTGCCATGACCTTACCGGCAACAGCCTGCTGACCAGCTTCTACGTCGAGCGCGACCTGGTGAACACACCGATCGCCGAGCTCAACTCCCGTGGCCGCCTGCTGTTCATGGCCAGCCATCCGGAGCGCTTTGCCGACGCGGTGGTGGTGGAGATCGTCGGTTACAGCGACGACCAGGGCCAATCGCCGTTCTGGAATGCCATCGGGCGCAACTTCTTCGACCTCGACTACTCCGAGGCGGAGAGGCTCTCGGGCCTGAAGAGCCGCACCTTCCTTGCCGAGCTCATGCCGCACTACCCGATCTACGTGCCGCTGCTGCCGGACGAGGCGCAGGAGTCCATGGGGCAAGTGCACCCACGTGCGCAGATCACCTTCGACATCCTGATGCGCGACGGCTTCGAATCCGACAACTACGTCGACATCTTCGACGGCGGCCCGACCCTGCACGCGCCCATTTCCAGCATCCGCTCCATCGCCCAGA
Organism: Pseudomonas macauensis; assembly: GCF_047902425.1. Lineage (NCBI taxonomy): Bacteria > Pseudomonadati > Pseudomonadota > Gammaproteobacteria > Pseudomonadales > Pseudomonadaceae > Pseudomonas > Pseudomonas macauensis. Next base: position 1,798,938 of record NZ_CP138377.1, read on the forward strand.
GCCGGCAGGTGCCGGTGCGCATCGGTGAAGGCGGCAAGGGCAACCGTGGCTACCTGGTCACCAACGGCCAGCTGCAGGACTTCCGCGCCATCGTCACCGAACTCGACTGGGCACCCGGCAAGCCGGTGACCCTGAACCAGGAAGCCGCCGACGCCCTGGGCGTCGGCGAAGGCGCCAGCGTGCGCCTGGTCGCGATCTGAGGGGAGAGAACATGATCGTCCGTCCCGTAACCAGCGCCGACCTTCCGGCTCTATTCGACCTGGCGCGCAGCACCGGCACCGGCCTGACCACGCTGCCGGCCAACGAGCAGCGCCTGCAGCACCGCGTGAGCTGGGCCGAGAAGGCCTTCCGTGGTGAAGCCGAGCGTGCCGACGCCGACTACCTGTTCGTGCTGGAAAGCGACGAAGGCAAGGTGGTGGGGATTTCCGCCGTGGCCGGCGCCGTCGGCCTGCGCGAGCCCTGGTACAACTACCGTGTCGGCCTCACCGTCAGCGCCTCCCAGGAGCTGGGCATCCACCGCGAGATTCCCACGCTGTTCCTGGCCAATGACCTCACCGGGCAGTCCGAGCTATGCTCGCTGTTCCTGCATGCCGACCACCGTACCGGCCTCAACGGCCGCCTGCTGTCCAAGGCGCGCTTCCTGTTCATCGCCGAGTTCCGCGAGCTGTTCGGTGACAAGGTGATCGCCGAGATGCGCGGCATGTCCGATGGCGACGGCCGCTCGCCGTTCTGGGAAAGCCTGGGCCGGCACTTCTTCAAGATGGAGTTCAGTCAGGCCGACTACCTGACCGGCGTGGGCAACAAGTCCTTCATCGCCGAGCTGATGCCCAAGTTCCCGCTCTACACCTGCTTCCTCTCGGAAGAGGCGCGTGCGGTGATCGGCCGCGTGCATCCGGACACCGAGCCGGCGCTGGCCATGCTCAAGGCCGAAGGCTTCAGCTACCAGGGCTACGTCGACATCTTCGATGCCGGCCCCGCCATCGAGGCGCCGACCGACAAGATCCGTCCGATCGCCGACAGCCAGACCCTGGTGCTGGCTATTGGCACGCCGGGCGACGACGCCGAACCCTTCCTGATCCACAACCGCAAGCGCGAGGAGTGCCGCATCACCGCGGCACCGGCGCGGGTGGCCGCCGGCTCGCTGGTGGTCGACGCGCTGACCGCCAAGCGCCTGCGCCTGTCCGCCGGGGCTTCGGTCCGCGCGGTGCCTCTCTCCGGAAAACGCAACTGACGCCGCAAGGCGTCAGGGGAGCCTGATGATGAATACCCACTACATTGCCGGCCAGTGGCTGGCGGGCGAAGGCGAGCCGCTGGAGTCCCTCTGCCCGGTCAGCCAGGCCGTGGTCTGGAGCGGTCGCGCCGCCTCGGCTGCACAGGTCGCTGCCGCCGTTGCAGCCGCGCGTGCCGCCTTCCCGGCATGGGCCCGTCGCCCGGTGGAGGAGCGTATCGCCGTGCTGGAACGCTTCGCCGCCACCCTCAAGGGCCGCTCCGAGGAACTGGCCCGCGCCATCGGTGAGGAAACCGGCAAGCCGCTGTGGGAAGCCGCTACCGAAGTGACCAGCATGGTCAACAAGGTTGCCATCTCGGTTCAGGCCTTCCGTGAACGCACCGGCGAGAAGAGCGGCCCGCTGGCCGACGCCACCGCCGTGCTGCGCCACAAGCCCCACGGCGTGGTCGCCGTGTTCGGCCCGTACAACTTCCCCGGCCACCTGCCCAACGGCCACATCGTGCCGGCCCTGCTGGCGGGTAACGCCGTGGTGTTCAAACCCAGCGAACTGACCCCGAAGGTCGCCGAGCTGACCCTGCAGGCCTGGATCGAAGCCGGCATTCCCGCCGGCGTGATCAACCTGGTGCAGGGTGCCCGTGACACCGGCGTCGCGCTGGCTGGTAACGACGACATCGACGGCCTGTTCTTCACCGGCTCCAGCCGCACCGGCAACTTGCTGCACAGCCAGTTCGGCGGTCGCCCGCAGAAGATCCTCGCGCTGGAGATGGGCGGCAACAACCCGCTCATCGTCGATGAAGTGAAAGACGTCGACGCTGCCGTCTACACCATCATCCAGTCCGCCTTCATTTCCGCCGGCCAGCGTTGCACCTGCGCCCGCCGACTGCTGGTGCCGCAGGGCGCCTGGGGTGATGCGCTGATCGAGCGCCTGGTGGCCGTGGCCTCGACCATCAAGGTCGGCCGCTTCGACGAGCAGCCGGCGCCCTTCATGGGCTCGGTGGTCTCGCTGGCCGCCGCCGAACATCTGATCAAGGCCCAGGAACAGCTGCTGGCCAAGGGCGCCAAGCCGCTGCTGGCGATGACCCAGCCGCTGGCCAGCGCCGCGCTGCTGACCCCGGGTATCCTCGACGTGACCGCCGTGGCGGAGCGCCCGGACGAAGAATTCTTCGGCCCGCTGCTGCAGGTGATCCGCTACGCCGACTTCGACGCCGCTGTGCGCGAAGCCAACGCCACCCAGTACGGCCTGGCCGCCGGCCTGCTGTCGGATTCCCGCGAGCGCTATGAGGACTTCCTCATCGAAAGCCGCGCCGGCATCGTCAATTGGAACAAACAACTGACCGGCGCTGCCAGCAGCGCACCCTTCGGTGGCATCGGCGCCTCCGGCAACCATCGCCCGAGTGCCTACTACGCCGCCGACTACTGCGCCTATCCGGTCGCCTCGCTGGAAAGCGAGAGCCTGAGCCTGCCTGCAACCCTGACCCCGGGAGTGAGCCTGTGATGACCGCCTATGAAATGAACTTCGACGGTCTGGTCGGACCGACGCACAACTACGGCGGCCTGTCCTACGGCAACGTCGCCTCGCAGAGCAACAGCCAGGCTGCGTCCAACCCGCGCGAAGCCGCCAAGCAGGGCCTGGCGAAGATGAAGGCGCTGATGGAAATGGGCTTCAAGCAGGGCGTGCTGGCCCCGCAGGAGCGCCCGGCCGTCGCCTCGCTGCGTGCCCTGGGCTTCTCCGGCAGCGATGCCGAGGTGATCGCCAAGGCCGCCAAGGAAGCCATGCCGCTGCTGGCCGCGGTCAGCTCGGCGTCCTGCATGTGGACTGCCAACGCCGCCACCGTCAGCCCCAGCGCCGACACCGCCGACGGCCGCGTGCACTTCACCGCCGCCAACCTGAACTGCAAGTTCCACCGCTCCATCGAGCACCCGGTCACCAGCCGCATCCTCGGCGCGATGTTCCGCGACGAGAAGCACTTCGCCCACCACGCCGCACTGCCGGCAGTGGCGCAGTTCGGTGACGAAGGCGCGGCCAACCACACGCGCTTCTGCAAGTCCTACGGTGAAGCCGGCGTCGAGTTCTTCGTGTTCGGCCGCAGCGCCTTCGACAGCCGTTTCCCGGCGCCGCAGCGCTACCCGGCCCGGCAGACCCTGGAAGCCTGCCAGGCGGTTGCCCGCCTGCACGGCCTGACGGACGACGGCGTGGTCTACGCCCAGCAGAATCCGGCCGTGATCGACCAGGGTGTGTTCCACAACGACGTGATCTCCGTGGGTAACGGCGAAGTGCTGTTCCACCATGAAGACGCCTTCCTCGACACCGAGCGCGTGCTGGCCGAGCTGCATGACAAGCTGGGCCGCCGCGGCGGCCGCTTCCAGGCCGTGTGCGTGCCGCGCGACCAGGTCACGGTCGAGGACGCGGTGAAGTCCTACCTGTTCAACAGCCAGCTGCTCACCCGCGCCGACGGCAGCATGCTGCTGATCGTCCCGGAGGAGTGCCGCAAGAACGAGCGCGTATGGAACTACTTGTCGCGCCTGACCGCCGAGGACGGCCCGATCCGCGAGGTGAAGGTGTTCGACCTCAAGCAGAGCATGCAGAACGGCGGCGGCCCCGCCTGCCTGCGCCTGCGCGTGGCGCTGACCGACGGCGAGCTGGCAGCGGTCAATCCGGGCGTGATCATGACCCCGACCCTGCACGACACCCTGGTCACCTGGGTCGACAAGCACTACCGCGATCGCCTGTCCGAATCCGACCTGGCCGATCCGCAACTGCTGGTGGAATGCCGTACGGCGTTGGATGAATTGAGCCAGATCCTTAAACTGGGCTCGGTTTATCCCTTCCAGCAAAACTGAGTGACCGACATGACCGAAAGCCTCCCGCTGATTCTCGAAGACAACAAGGGCGAGCGCCGCGAGACCCACACCGCGCGCCTGGCCATCCGCCTGGAAGGGCGCGAGCTGTGGCTGGAGGCCGACGGCAAGGGCGGCCTTACGATCTACGCCGACTCCCATGAGGACGACGCCGAGATCCCGCTGCTGGTGGTGCGCCCGCAGGCGGTGAACCAGTTGGGCCTGACTTTGGAGCTGGAAGCCGCCGAAGTCCACGAACATGGTCCAGACTGTGGATGTGACCATCACCACTGATCGCGGAGTCCACGGCCCATCCGGCCGCTGGGAATGATGGAGGCGTCCGCATGCTAGCCCTGGGCAAACTGCTCGAACTGACCCTCGCCGGCCGTGAGCCGACGGAAAAGATCCAGCTCACCGCGGACGGTACCCGTCTGCACTGGCTGGCGGAAGGCGCACTGGAAATCACCCCGTCCACCCTCCGTGACCAGGGCCGTGACCTGCTGCTTTCGGCTGGTATCCACGGCAACGAGACCGCCCCCATCGAGCTGCTCGACCGCCTGGTGCAGCGCATCGCTCGTGGCGAGCTGAAGCCGGCGGCGCGCATCCTGATCCTGCTGGGCAACCCCGAAGCCATGCGCCGCGGCGAGCGTTACCTGGAACAGGACATCAACCGCCTGTTCTGCGGTCGCCACGAGGAGGGCAGTGGCAACGAAGCCCTGCGCGCCTCCGAGCTGGAGCGCCTGGCCGCAGCGTTCTTCGCTCGCGACGGGCGAACCCGTCTGCACTACGACCTTCACACCGCCATTCGCGGTTCGAAGATCGAGCAGTTCGCGCTCTACCCCTGGAGCGAGGGGCGCCAGCACTCCCGCGACGAACTGGCGCGCCTGCGCAGCGCCGGCATCGACGCCGTGCTGCTGCAGAGCAAGCCGGGCATCACTTTCAGTGCCTACACCTACAGCCACCTGGGCGCCGAAGCTTTCACTCTGGAGCTGGGCAAGGCGCGGCCGTTCGGGCAGAACCAGGCGGTCAACCTCGATCGCCTGGAAGGCATGCTGCAGGGACTGATCCGTGGCGATGCGCCGGAAGCCGATGGTGAGCAACTCGATGGCCTCAAGCTGTTCGCCGTGTCCCGCGAAGTGATCAAGCACAGCGACCATTTCCGCCTGCACCTGGACGATGCGGTGGATAACTTCACCGAGCTGGACCAGGGCTACCTGCTGGCCGAGGACATCGGTGGCACCCGCTGGATCGTGGAGGAGCAGGGTGCGCGGATCATCTTCCCCAACCCTCGGGTGAAGAACGGACTGCGCGCCGGCATTCTGGTCGTTCCCACCGAACTCTGATGGTAGCGTAGGGCGTATAACGTTCGACGTTATACGCCGATTGACCTTGCTCCCAAGGCACTCCAAGTTCAGCCATGGCGCCGACGGCAAGCCAGGGTGAAACGGCGTACAACCGCGAACGGTTGTACGCCCTACGAAAGCCTTGAACCCAACCCTTGTCCCGTCTCTGGCGAGCGCTTAGCATCGGTCCTTTCCGCCTGATGCCCGAGGAGCTCCGCCATGTCTACCATCGACCTTCGCAGCGATACCGTCACCCTGCCCACCGCCGGGATGCGCGAGGCCATGGCGCGTGCCGAACTGGGCGACGACGTCTATGGCGAAGACCCCACCGTCAACCGCCTGGAAGCGACCCTGGCAGAGCGTCTGGGCTTTGCCGCCGCGCTCTTCGTGCCCACCGGCACCATGAGCAACCTGCTGGGGCTGATGGCCCACTGCGGCCGCGGCGATGAATACATCGTCGGCCAGCAGGCGCACACCTATAAATATGAAGGCGGTGGCGCCGCCGTCCTCGGCTCCATCCAGCCACAGCCGATCGACGGCGAAGCCGACGGTTCGCTGGACCTGGCCAAGGTCGAGGCGGCGATCAAGCAGGACGACTTCCACTTCGCCCGCACCCGTCTGCTGGCGCTGGAAAACACCATGCAGGGCAAGGTCCTGCCGCAGGCCTATCTCGCCGCCGCACGGGAGATGACCCGCCGCCGTGGCCTGGCCCTGCACCTGGACGGCGCGCGCTTGTACAACGCGGCGGTCAAGCTGGGCGTGGACGCCTGCGAGATCACCCGCCACTTCGATTCCGTCTCGGTATGCCTGTCCAAGGGGCTTGGCGCGCCGGTGGGCTCGGTACTCTGCGGCGACGCCGAGCTGATCGGCCGCGCGCGCCGTCTGCGCAAGATGGTTGGCGGGGGCATGCGCCAGGCCGGCGGCCTGGCAGCGGCGGCGCTGTATGCGCTGGACCATCAGGTCGAGCGTCTGGCTGAGGACCATGCCAACGCCGAAACGCTGGGCCGTGGCCTCGCCGAACTGGGCTATGCCATCGAGCCGGTACAGACCAACATGGTCTACGTCGGCATCGGTGAGCAGGCCGGTGCGCTGGCTGCCCATCTCGCCGAGCGCGGCATTCGCGTCAGCCCGGCGGCGCGCCTTCGACTGGTCACGCACCTCGACGTGAAATCGGCGGATATTCCGCGTATCGTGGAAGCTTTCGCTGCCTTTCGTCGCGACTGAGCATGCGTGAGGCGCAATAGGCGCCGTCTATCGCACAAACACTCTGTACCCAGTACGCAGGGCCGATCATAATGCGGCCCTTTGCCGGCGATTTGTGGCCGTATTTTTCCGTGGAAGAATCTATGAAAAGCGCTGAAATCCGTGAAGCCTTCCTCCGCTTCTTCGAAGAGAAGGGGCACACCCGCGTTGCGTCCAGTTCGCTGATCCCCGCGAACGATCCGACCCTGCTGTTCACCAACGCAGGCATGAACCAGTTCAAGGATTGCTTCCTGGGCCTGGAAAAGCGCGCCTACACCCGCGCCACCACCAGCCAGAAGTGCGTGCGTGCCGGCGGCAAGCACAACGACCTGGAAAACGTCGGCTACACCGCGCGCCACCACACCTTCTTCGAAATGCTGGGCAACTTCAGCTTCGGCGACTACTTCAAGCGCGACGCCATCACCTACGCCTGGGAATTCCTGACCTCCGACAAGTGGCTGAACCTGCCCAAGGAGAAGCTCTGGGTCACCGTCTACGCCACCGATGACGAGGCCTATGACATCTGGACCAAGGAAGTCGGCATTCCCGCCGAGCGCATGGTCCGCATCGGCGATAACAAGGGCGCTCCCTACGCGTCGGACAACTTCTGGGCGATGGGCGACACCGGTCCGTGCGGTCCGTGCACCGAGATATTCTTCGACCACGGCGCTGACATCTGGGGCGGCCCGCCCGGCTCGCCGGAAGAAGACGGCGACCGCTACATCGAGATCTGGAACAACGTATTCATGCAGTTCAACCGCACCGCGGACGGCGTCATGCACCCGCTGCCGGCGCCGAGCGTGGATACCGGCATGGGCCTCGAGCGCATCAGTGCCGTGCTGCAGCACGTCCACTCGAACTACGAGATCGACCTGTTCCAGAGCCTGCTGAAGGCTTCCGCCGACGCCATCGGCTGCGCCAACGACGGCGCTCCGTCGCTGAAAGTCGTGGCCGACCACATCCGTTCCTGCGGCTTCCTGATCGCCGATGGCGTGCTGCCGTCCAACGAAGGCCGCGGCTACGTGCTGCGCCGCATCATCCGTCGCGCCTGCCGCCACGGTAACAAGCTGGGCGCCAAGGGCACCTTCTTCCACAAGATCGTTGCCGCGCTGGTTGGCGAGATGGGCGAAGCCTTCCCCGAGCTCAAGCAGCAGCAGGCGCACATCGAGCGCGTGCTCAAGACCGAGGAAGAGCAATTCGCCAAGACCCTGGAGCAGGGCCTGAAGATCCTCGAGCAGGACCTGTCCGAGCTCAAGGGCAGCGTCATCCCCGGCAACGTGGTATTCAAGCTGTACGACACCTACGGCTTCCCGGTCGACCTGACCAACGACATCGCCCGCGAGCGCAGCCTGACCCTCGACGAGGAAGGCTTCGAGCGCGAGATGGAAGCCCAGCGCGAGCGTGCCCGCTCCGCCAGCGCCTTCGGCATGGACTACAACAGCCTGGTGAAAGTCGACGGCGACACCCGCTTCCTCGGCTACCAGGGCGTCTCCGGCGCCGGCCAGATCATCGCCCTGTTCAAGGACGGCAAGGCCGTCGAGCAGCTGGGCGAAGGCGAGGAGGGCGTGGTCGTCCTCGACCAGACTCCGTTCTACGCCGAATCCGGTGGCCAGGTCGGCGACTGCGGCTACCTCGCCGGTGCCGGCGTGCGCTTCGACGTGCGTGACACCACCAAGGCCGGCGGTGCGCACCTGCACCACGGCGTGGTTGCCCAGGGCAGCCTGAACGTCGGTTCCGCGGTGAAGGCCGAGGTCGATGCTTCCGTGCGCCAGGCCACTGCGCTGAACCACTCCGCGACCCACCTGCTGCACTCCGCGCTGCGCCAGGTGCTGGGCGATCACGTCCAGCAGAAGGGCTCTCTGGTGAACAGCCAGCGCCTGCGCTTCGACTTCAGCCACTTCGAGGCGATCAAGCCGGAGCAGCTGAAGCAACTGGAAGACATCGTCAACGCCGAGATTCGCAAGAACACCGAAGTCGAGACCGAAGAGACCGACATCGACACCGCCAAGGCCAAGGGCGCCACGGCGCTGTTCGGCGAGAAGTACGGCGACCTGGTGCGCGTGCTGAGCATGGGCGGCGACTTCTCCGTCGAGCTGTGCGGCGGCACCCACGTGTCCCGTACCGGCGACATCGGCCTGTTCAAGATCACCAGCGAAGGCGGCGTGGCCTCCGGCGTACGCCGTATCGAGGCGGTTACCGGCGCTGCAGCGCTGGCCTACCTGAACGGTGCCGAAGAGCAGCTCAAGGAAGCGGCCGGCCTGGTCAAGGGCAGTCGTGACAACCTGCTGGACAAGCTGTCCGGCCTGATCGAGCGCAACCGTCAGCTGGAAAAGGAGCTGGAACAGCTCAAGGCCAAGGCCGCCAGCGCCGCCGGTGACGACCTGGCTTCCTCGGCCATCGAGGTCAGCGGCGCCAAGGTGCTCGCCGCGCGTCTCGACGGTGTGGACGGCAAGGCGCTGCTGGCGCTGGTCGACCAGCTCAAGAACAAGCTCGGCAGCGGCGTGATCCTGCTCGGCGGCGTGTTCGAGGAGAAGGTCGTGCTGGTTGCCGGCGTGACCCAGGACCTGACCGCCAAGCTCAAGGCTGGCGATCTGATGAAGCAGGCCGCTGCGGCTGTGGGCGGGAAGGGCGGTGGTCGCCCGGACATGGCCCAGGGCGGTGGCGTCGATGCCGGCAAGCTGGACGAGGCTCTGGCGCTGGCGCGTACATTTGTCGAACAGGGCCTCTAAGAACCTGCTTACGATCTGCTGCGCGTCGGCATAACGGCGTTGAAATCGGTTTCGGGATGCTCATTTACTGTGTGTAAACTCCGCTCCCTCAACCGATTTCGCCTTGTTCTGCTCTAGCTCGCGAGATCGTAAACAGGCTCTAAAGGCCCTGAAATACCGGGGTCCGCAGCGCGTCCGGCGGGCCTTGGCAGCATGCGGTGATGCATGTTAAATGGGCGCCCTTCAGGAATCAGGCGGCTTTTGAAATGGCTTTGATCGTACAGAAGTTTGGAGGGACCTCCGTCGGCACCGTCGAGCGAATCGAGCAGGTGGCCGAGAAGGTGAAGAAATTCCGTGAGGCGGGCGACGACATCGTCGTGGTGGTGTCCGCCATGAGCGGCGAGACCAATCGCCTGATTGGCCTGGCGAAACAGATCATGGACCAGCCGATTCCGCGCGAGCTGGACGTCATGGTTTCCACTGGCGAGCAGGTGACCATCGCGCTGCTGAGCATGGCGCTGATCAAGCGTGGCGTGCCGGCGGTGTCCTACACCGGCAACCAGGTGCGCATCCTGACCGACAGCTCGCACACCAAGGCGCGTATCCTGAGCATCGACGATGCCAACATTCGCGCAGACCTGAAGGCCGGCCGCGTCGTCGTGGTCGCAGGCTTCCAGGGTGTGGACGAGCACGGCAACATCACCACCCTCGGCCGTGGCGGTTCCGACACCACCGGCGTGGCCCTGGCCGCGGCGCTGAGGGCCGACGAGTGCCAGATCTACACTGATGTCGATGGCGTCTACACCACCGACCCGCGCGTAGTGCCGCAGGCGCAGCGCCTGGACAAGATCACCTTCGAGGAGATGCTGGAAATGGCCAGCCTCGGCTCTAAGGTCCTGCAGATCCGTTCGGTCGAATTCGCCGGCAAGTACAACGTCCCGCTGCGCGTGCTGCACAGCTTCCAGGAGGGTCCGGGCACCCTCATTACCCTTGATGAAGAGGAATCCATGGAACAGCCGATCATCTCCGGCATCGCCTTCAACCGCGACGAAGCCAAGCTGACCATCCGTGGCGTACCGGATACTCCCGGCGTTGCTTTCAAGATCCTTGGTCCGATCAGCGCTGCGAACATCGAAGTCGACATGATCGTGCAGAACGTTTCGCACGATAACACCACCGACTTCACCTTCACCGTGCACCGTAATGACTACCAGGCCGCCCTGGAAATCCTCAAGCAGACCGCCACCAGCATCGGTGCGCGCGAAGCCACTGGCGACACCAACATCGCCAAGGTTTCCATCGTCGGTGTCGGCATGCGTTCCCACGCCGGTGTCGCCAGCCGCATGTTCGAGGCTCTGGCCAAGGAATCCATCAACATCCAGATGATCTCCACCTCGGAAATCAAGGTTTCCGTCGTCATCGAAGAGAAGTACCTGGAGCTGGCGGTGCGTGCCCTGCACACGGCGTTCGAGCTCGACGCCCCGGCCCGACAGGGCGAGTAAGGGGAGTGATACCCGAAAGGCGCGGCTACCCCGCGCCTTTTGTCGTTTTTGATCAGGCGCTAGGAACTTTCATTCCGACAGGACTGGTCAATACTTGGGTGAAGGATTCGCGCACTTGATCTACACGAATCTGCCACCATTTCTTTTTTGCAGACTGTTTATCCGTAATTCGTAAGGAGAAAGGAATGCTGATTCTGACTCGCCGGGTCGGAGAGACCCTGATGGTCGGTGATGACGTCACCGTGACTGTGTTGGGCGTCAAGGGAAATCAGGTGCGAATCGGTGTGAATGCGCCGAAGGAAGTCGCTGTGCACCGTGAGGAAATCTACCAGCGCATCCAGAAAGAGAAAGACCAAGAACCAAACCATTAATTTTTCTAAAATTTTTCTTTGCAAACGGGGAAAACATGGATATCATGCGCCCCGTGTTGCGGAGAGGTGGCCGAGTGGCCGAAGGCGCTCCCCTGCTAAGGGAGTACACCTCAAAAGGGTGTCGGGGGTTCGAATCCCCCCCTCTCCGCCATTGCATCCTCTGGTGCGATGAGTTGTCCGGTTACGTAAGTGACTGAAATGATTGAAAAATCTTGTTGACAGCTCAGAATAATCGCTCTAGAATTTGCGCCCTCATCAGCGCACTCATAGCTCAGCTGGATAGAGTACTCGGCTACGAACCGAGCGGTCGGAGGTTCGAATCCTCCTGAGTGCGCCATATACGAGGCAACGCGAAAGCGGGGCTTCAGTGGCGAAAGGGCTGAAAGGCCAATAGCTGCAACCAGTTGGTGAATCTGGTTAAACTTTACCGACGACGCACTCATAGCTCAGCTGGATAGAGTACTCGGCTACGAACCGAGCGGTCGGAGGTTCGAATCCTCCTGAGTGCGCCATATACGAAAGGGCCTGCAGAAATGCAGGCCCTTTTTCTTTGTGCGGCGAAAAACTTCCCCGTCAGGGTTCTCAGCGTTTCGCCTTGCCAGCCACGCAGCCATCCTCGTCGAAGGTCACGCTGCGCGCGCCGTGCCTCTTGTCCGCCTCATAGTGATAGCGCAGCGTCCCGTTGTTCTGGCTGACCTTGTCCGGCCTGCCGAGGGCGCTTTCCACGTCTCTGCGGGTCATCCCGGTCCTGATCCTGCCTTCGATGATCGCCTTGCGCCTGGCTGCGCCGGTAACGCGATTGCCGCAGCCGTTCTGCTGCTCGCCCACTACCACGACGCCTTCATCGCTCTCCTGGATTTTCCCGCGTGCCGCTGTGCGGGGTAGTGCTGCGGGCCTGGGGTTCGCCAGCGGTACCGGTTTGCCGTTGCCTGGCGTGGGGTTGGAGGCTTCCTGTCGGTCCTGCTGCTGATCGGTGGAGCAGCCATACTGGCTGAAGAGGACTTTCCCCGCGGCGGATGTGCAGCGGAACACCGTTGCCGCTTCGCTGGTCGGTAGCAGAAGCAGGGTCGAAAACAGCAGGGCGGGCAGGCGCATGATGTCCTCCGTGAAGGCGGGCCTGCCAGGCAGCCTAGGACCTGGATTTGTAATCCGGTGCTGGGTGTCTTGTCGGGGATTTCGCGCGTCGAACCGAGCGATGAACCCGTACTGAGCTTTCGGGCGCAAGCGATTGTTCTTGCCGCTATTTTGTAACGCGTATTGCACCCCGGAGTGTTATCATTTCCCGCATCTGCCCTTGATGGGCGCATGGGACAACCACCATGGACTTACCCAGTAGTTACTCAGAACCCCGATTGCGTAAACACGACCTGATGTATTGATCCCCAATGGCGCGTTCTGCCACTGGGGGTGGAGCGTGCTATGACCGAAGTAGAAGCCAAGAAGCCGCAGGAAAGCCTGCAGGACCGCCTCAACCAGGTGGTCGACCTGCTGCACAAGCACAAGCTGGTGGAAGACCTGACGCACCGTCAGGAAGGCCAGCATCACGATCTCGTCGAAAACCTGGTCCACCGCCAGAACCTTGCCGAACTTCAGCGCAAGCTGGACGAGCTGCACCCGGCCGACATCGCCCACATCCTCGAATCGCTCCCGCTGGATGACCGCCTGACGGTCTGGCAACTGGTCAAGGCCGAGCGCGACGGCGACATCCTCCTTGAAGTCTCCGACGCCGTGCGGGAAACCCTGATCGCCGACATGGACGATCATGAGATCCTCGCGGCGGCCAAGGACATGGATGCCGACGAACTCGCGGACCTGGCGCCGGAGCTGCCGCGCGACGTGGTCCATGAGCTGATGGAAAGCCTCGATGCGCAACAGCGCGAGCGTGTGCGTTCGGCGCTCTCCTACGAGGAAGACCAGGTCGGCGCGCTGATGGACTTCGAGATGGTCACCATCCGCGACGACGTCAGTCTGGAAGTGGTGCTGCGTTACCTGCGCCGCCTCAAGGAGCTGCCGGGTCATACCGACAAGCTCTTCGTGGTCGACTATGACGGCGTGCTCAAGGGCGTGCTGCCGATCAAGCGCCTGCTGGTGAATGATCCGGACAAGGACGTGGCCGAGGTCATGGCAACCGATCCGGTGACCTTCACCCCCGACGAGGACGGCTACGATGCCGCCCAGGCGTTCGAGCGCTACGACCTGATTTCCGCCCCGGTGGTGGACAAGAACGGCAAGCTGATCGGCCGTCTGACTATCGACGAGATGGTCGACCTGATCCGTGAGGAGAGCGAGAGCGAAGTGCTGAGCATGGCCGGTCTGCGCGAAGAGGAAGACATCTTCGCCTCGGTCTGGAAGTCGGTGCGCAACCGCTGGGCCTGGCTGGCCACCAACCTGATCACTGCCTTCATCGCCTCGCGGGTGATCGGCCTGTTCGAAGGCTCCATCGAGAAGCTCGTGGCGCTGGCCGCGCTGATGCCCATCGTCGCTGGTATCGGCGGTAACTCCGGTAACCAGACCATCACCATGATCGTCCGCGCCATGGCGCTGGATCAGATCCAGACCAACAGCGCCAACCGCCTGCTGCGCAAGGAACTGGGCGTGGCCCTGGTGAACGGCCTGGTATGGGGGGGGGTGATCGGCCTTGTCGCCTTCTACCTGTATGGCAACTGGGAACTGGGTGCGGTGATGACTGGCGCGATGACGCTGAACCTGCTGCTGGCGGCGCTGATGGGGGTGCTGATCCCGATGACGCTGCTGCGCCTGGGGCGCGACCCGGCCATGGGTTCCAGCGTGATGATCACCGCCATGACCGACAGCGGCGGTTTCTTCATCTTCCTTGGGCTGGCGACGTTGTTCCTGATGTAAGCCGCTCCGCCGAAAAGGCCGCCCGCGAGGCGGCTTTTTTGTGCCCGGGATTTCCCTGGAAATTACAGGCATGAAAAAGCCGGCTCAGGGCCGGCTGTTTTCGGTCTTGCGTACGACTCAGGCGTCGTTTTGCGCCATTTCGGCGTCGTGCGCGATCAGGGCGATCAGCGCGTTCTGCTGGCGATGGGTCAACTGGCGGAAGCGTTGCAGCAATTCGCGTTCGTGCAGGCTCAGCTCGGGGCTGTCCAGGCGAATGCCGAGATTGTCCTGCAATGCGCCTTCCTGAAGCAGGCTCTGCTCCAGGCGCGCGATGATCTCGGAGTTCATGCTGCGATGGTGGCTACGAGCGACTTCAGCGATACGCTCGCGCATGCCTTCCGGCAGACGTACGACGAATTTGTCAGCGGTGCGGCTGGAGTAGGTAGGGGTTGCCTGTTTCAATGGGCGCATACATTAAACCTGTAAGTCAGGGAGGCCGATGCCATGGGTCAGCGTTCGTTCAGGCCCTTTGACAGCGGTTTCCGTTGGTCGTTCAGCGCGTCGTCAACGGTTTCGGAAAAAACCAATAACTTGACGTCAAATCTGCGACATATTGTGGCTCGGGTGAAGGCTAAATGCCAGCACCAATCATCCGAAATGCGACGTCCTCGGCAGACCTTCCTTTCGACGGGTTCAAGTGACGTCAGGCCCGATATTGACAGCGTAGCCGAACTGCGGAGGGCTCCGCTCCGTCACTGCGACGGGGGGAGGCGTGTATCCGATGAGGGGGCGCGCATGATGGCACAGCGGGCAGGCCAGGGGCAGGGTTGGCCGGTGTTAACTGCATTTTCCGACAGCAATTCTTCTGACCTCCTGCGTGGCTGACGGTATCATCTGGCCCGCGGATCAGAAACGACGTAGCGCCGAGCCGCCGGCCCCTCCAGAGAGTGTCATGACCCCAGGCAGACTCATTTACCTGATGGGCCCATCGGGCTCCGGCAAGGACAGCCTGTTGCAAGCCGCCAGTACTCCCCTGGCGGCGCGGGACTGCCGGATCGTCCGGCGCGTCATCACCCGTTCCGCCGAGGCGCGTGGCGAAGAGGCGCATTCGGTGAGTGTCGAGGAGTTCGCCCGGCTGGAGCAGACTGGCGCCTTCGCCATGAGCTGGCGCGCCAACGGCCTGCACTATGGCATCCCCCGCGAGATCGATGACTGGCTCGCCGCTGGCCACGACGTGTTGGTCAATGGTTCACGTAAGTACCTGCCCGAGGCGAGGCGCCGTTATCCGTGGCTGATCGCGGTATTGCTGCGGGTCGAGCCCGAGGTACTGCGGCAGCGCCTGCTGAAGCGGGGGCGCGAGACGCTGCCGGAGATCGAGGCGCGCCTGGCCCGCAACGCGCACTTCGCCGACGGCCTGCCCGGACCGCTGGTGGAGCTGGACAACTCGGTATCCCTCGACGTCACCGTCGGCCATCTGCTGGACCTGCTCGATCCGCCGGATGCCCAGGCGGGCTGAGCGTCAGTCCAGGCGCAGTGACAGGCTGACACCGTGAGGTGCGAACCCCATCGCCGCATAGAAGCGGTGGGCCATTTCCCGGTCCTGGTGGCTGGACAGCGCCAGCTTGTAGCAGCCCCAGCCGCTGGCCCATTCCACGGCGCGCCGGATCAGCGCCTGGCCGATGCCCTGGCCGCGGGCACGGCTGTCCACCACCATGTCTTCGAGAATCGCCGAGCGGGCGAAGCCGTGGGCGATGTGCTCGATGAGGTGCAGGGTGCAGGTGCCCAGCAGGATGCCGTCGCGTTCGGCCACCAGCGTGACCCGTGTCGGGCGCTGGTTGCCCAGTTCCAGCGCGAGCAGCGCGATGTCCGGGCTCGGATCCTGGAGGCCCAACTGCTGCAGCAGGGGCGCAAGGGCAGGGGCGTCGTCCGGCGTGGCGACACGCACGTCGAAGGTGGCGAAGGGCGAATCGGGCGTCGCTTCGTGGTCTGCTGGGCTGCTGTTCACGGTATTCCTCCCCTGTTGAAAAAATTATGGACCCGTCCGGTGGCAGCGGCATGACAAAATCGCCATCGCTCGTTAACATGCCGACCCGATCGTGTCCCGGTAGCTCAATTGGATAGAGCGTCCCCCTCCTAAGGGGAAGGTTGGAGGTTCGACCCCTCTCCGGGACACCAGCATGCCAAGGCCCGCACTCGCGGGCCTTTTGTTTTTTCAGGGGCGGTGAGGCTTTCGCTCGCCCTTGGAATACGACAGGTAATTCGTCGATGCGCTACGGTGCCGGTTGGACTCAGGGACTGTAGCTCACCCGGTTGCGTCCGTTGTGCTTGGCCTCGTAGAGCGCCTGGTCGGCCTTGATCAGGGCCTTGCTCAGGCTGCCGTTCGCGCCGAGGCGAGCGAGGCCGAGACTGATGGTGACCGATGGGGTGCCAGGCTGTTCGGCGACGGCGCGGCGCAGCCGATCCATGTGCTGGCTGGCTTGCTCGGCGCTGATGCCCCAGAGGTACAGGCCGAACTCCTCGCCACCCAGGCGGGCGAATTCGAAGCCGTCCATTTCGCTGCGGATCGCGTGCGCCACGCGGGTCAGTACCTCGTCGCCGACATCGTGTCCGTAGTTGTCGTTCACCCGCTTGAAGTGGTCGATGTCGACCATCGCCAGATAGCGCTCTTCGCTGGCGTCCTCACCCAGGCGCCGGCCGACACGGGCCATGAACGAGCGGCGGTTGGGCAGGTCGGTGAGTACGTCGAGATAGGCCTGGTCCACCAGCAGCCGGGCCATGGCGTAGTTGTGCAGCTTGGCCTGGCTCAGGTGATGGAAGATGTAGACCGTCAGGGCACTGATGAACAGTGGGTAGCAGATCAGCATGCTGCGCCGCTCGTCGAAATGCGGCACGTCGCCCAGCAGCGGGTTGAGCAGCACCCAGGTCACCACCAGCACGGCGAAGAAAGCGGGGCGGTTCAGCGGCATGGCGGTGGCGCTGTAGAGGATGGTCGCCGCGGCAATCACCAGCCAGGTCGAGCGTAAGGCTTCGGGCAGCCCATCGATCACTAGGCGGGCTGCCACGCAGAAGACGGTGACGAAGATCAGGTTGATCACATAGAAATGCTGTGCCTTGCGCACCTTGGCGGACACCAGGGTGATGGCGGCGAAGGCGGCGAGAAAGATCAGCGAGCCGATGCCGAAGCCCTGAAAGGCCTGGAAGCTGACGATCAGGTCGAACAGGAACCACATGCCGATGCTGACGCAGAACACCAGCAGGCTGAGCCCGTGCAGCCGTTCGAAATCATGCTGGAGGAATTCGGCCCGTAGCTCGGGCGATATGCGTTGCTTCAGTACTTCGGATTCAATCGTCTTGAACATTTACCGCCCTGTGCACGAGTGGGTCGCCGGCGCGAGCATAGCCGAACGGCCGAAGCCCCGCGCGGGTCGCTCGTACAGGGCCGTTGCGCTGGTAGCCCGTTCGAAGGATCCCAGCACTTGCTGTAGCATCTCGCGATGCTGGCCTGCGCGCCTGGAAAGTGTGTTGAAGAATTCTACGAACGAGCGGATCTAGCGGATGCTGAGTGCAGAACTGAAGGCCTTCTATCGGGTTGCGAAGCTGGGCAGCATCACCCAGGCGGCGAAGAAGCTCGGCCTGAGCCAGCCCACCGTCACCACCCAGATCCGCAACCTGGAAAGCCAGTACGCGGTGGAGCTGTTCTACCGTGGCGGCCGCCGCCTGACCCTGAGCGACGAGGGCGCGCGCCTGTTGCCGATGGTCGAGGCGTTGTTGCAGCAGGAAGCCGACATCGAGTTCTACCTGCGCAATTGCGGGCAGATGCAGGGTGCGCTGCGCATCGGCGCCACTTCTCCTTATTACGTGCTCGGCCTGATCAAGACCTTCCGTGAGCGCTTCCCGCAGATCGAGGTGTCGGTGGAGATCGGCAACTCCCAGCAGGTGCTCGAAGCGCTGGTGGAGTGTCGGGTCGACCTGGCGGCCTCCTCACAGCAAGTGGACGATGCGCGCCTCACCCGCGTGGTGCTCGGCAGCGATCCGTTGGTGCTGGCGGTGCATCGCAGCCATCCACTGGCGATGCAGCAGTCGGTGGCGTTGGGTGATCTGCGCAGTCACTGCCTGCTGATGCGCGAGGCGGGCTCCACCACCCGCCAGCTTACCGAGGCGATGTTGCAGGACGCCGGGGTTACCCCGGCCTCGATGCTGGAGATCGGCAGCCGCGAGTCGATCCGCGAGGCGGTGATCCGCAACCTGGGAGTGAGCATCATCGCCCGCCAGGAGGTGCCGGATAATCCGCAGCTGTGTGTGCTGGAGATCGTTGGCGCGCGGCGGATCGATGAGTACCTGTATTGCCTGAAGGATCGGCGGCAGGCGCGGTTGCCGAGTGCGTTTCTGGGGTTGGCGCAGGTGTAGGCGTGGGCGCCACGCCTGCGCATTCACCTGTAGGCGCGGATTCATCCGCGATGGATTTCGCGGACAAGGTCCGCTCCTACGGGAGCGCACGTACCGCGCAGGCTCTAACTCTTAGCTTCTGAGGACTTCCAGAGAAACATCCGCACACGCCGGAGCGCCCCTTCAGGAGGCCGAGTGGAATCGGA
Source organism: Pseudomonas macauensis (assembly GCF_047902425.1). Taxonomy (NCBI): domain Bacteria; kingdom Pseudomonadati; phylum Pseudomonadota; class Gammaproteobacteria; order Pseudomonadales; family Pseudomonadaceae; genus Pseudomonas; species Pseudomonas macauensis. The sequence goes on from NZ_CP138377.1 coordinate 1,817,603, forward strand.
GTTTCAGGGGTTGAGCGACATGGATGTCGCGAGAGACGCGATGGGCCAGGGATGGCCCTTCGCGGCGTGCCCCTGAAACTCCGATGGAGCGAGGGAATTTTTCGCCTAAGCGAAAAACCGGATGCAGGGGCAAGCGCTTTGGTTACTTTCTTGGGGGCGGCCATCCGTCGTTTGAGAAAGTGACTCGCCCGAGGGGGCGAAACCCAATACATCCGAACACACAGAAGCGGCGCAGACACACCCAATTCCAAAGAAGAGCATCGCGGACGAAGTCCGCTCCTACGGGTGAGTCCTGCGCTTTTCTCGTAGAAACGGCACCCCGCGTAACCCAACCCATCGCAAAATTTTTCATCCCTATACCAAAATTTGCCTATGGATCTATCGGTGCACTTTTCCTCATCGCAATAGAGCCGTCGCATTCGCTCCCTAGCATGAACCTCGTCAAATCACGTCGCTGCCCACGGCGGCGTGAGCCAAAAGAACACGAGGTACCGCCATGCACACGACCATCGCCGGCACGCCGCTCAGCGTGCGCCACATCCGTAAACGCTTCGGCCAGTTCGTCGCCCTCGACGGCGTTTCGCTGGACGTCAAGGCGGGCGAGCTGGTCTGTCTGCTCGGTCCCTCCGGCTGCGGCAAGACCACGCTGCTGCGCTGCATCGCCGGCCTGGAGCGCCAGGACGAGGGCACCTTGCACTTGGGCCAGCGCGACGTGTCCCTGCTGCCGCCGCAGGCGCGCGACTACGGCATCCTGTTTCAGTCCTACGCGCTGTTCCCCAACCTGACCGTCGAGCAGAACATCGCCTACGGCCTGGCCAACGCCAGCAAGGACGAAGCCCGCCACCGCGTAGCCGAGATGCTGGAGCTGGTTGGCCTCTCCGGCAGCGAGAAGAAGTACCCCGGCCAGCTCTCCGGCGGCCAGCAGCAGCGTGTGGCGATGGCCCGCGCGCTGGCGCCGAGCCCGTCGCTGCTGCTGCTCGACGAGCCGATGTCGGCGCTGGACGCCCGTGTGCGCGAGCACCTGTGTGGTGAGCTTCGCCAACTGCAGAAGAGCCTGGGCATCACCACCGTAATGGTGACCCACAACCAGGACGAAGCCATGCTGATGGCCGACCGCATCGCGGTGATGAACCACGGTCGCATCGAGCAGTACGGCACCGCCCAGGAGATCTACAGCACCCCGGCCACGCCCTTCGTCGCCGAGTTCGTCGGCCAGGGCAACTGGTTGCCGTTCGAGCGCGGCAATGATGGCCATGCGCGCGTCGGCAGCCTCAACCTGCGCCTGCAGAACCAGGCCGCGAGCGCCTCGGGTCGGCTGTTCTGCCGTCCGGAGGCGATCAGCGTGAACCCGGTGGTGCATCAGGAAAACCTGTTCCGCGCGCAGATCCGCGAAATCACCTTCCTCGGCAACCGCTGCCGCATGAGTTTCGAGCTGGAGCAGCTGCCGGGCCATCCGCTGCTGGCTGAACTGGCGCCGGAAGACATGCCGCGCCTGGGCACCCCGGATATCTGGGTATCCCTGCCGCCCCGCAGCCTGCAGGTGTTCGCCTGAGATGGATGCCGTGGTGAATCACAATCCGGCGCTGTCCGCCGGCAAGCTCCGTGGAGATCTGGGCGATCGCCTGTTCGTGCGCGGCGGCAAGTGCCTGCTGCTGGTCCTGCTCACCGTTGCGGTGCTGCTGCCGCTGCTGGCCATCTTCTGGCGCGGCTTCAGCAGTGCGGCGGGGCAGGGCGGTGGCGTTGCCGCGATGGGCGAACTGCTGCGCAGCGATAACTTCCACTGGCTTCTGGGCAACAGCCTGAAGGTTTCGCTGAGCGTGGCGTGCATCGTCGTGCCGGCGGCTTACCTGTTCGCCTACGCGCTGCAACGCACGCTGATCCCGGCCAAGGGCCTGTGGCGGGGGATTTCCCTGCTGCCGCTGCTGGCGCCCTCGATGCTGCCGGGCATCGCGCTGATCTACCTGTTCGGCAACCAGGGCCTGCTGCGCGGCTGGGTGCCGGACAACATCTACGGCTTCTGGGGCATCGTCCTGGGCGAAGCCATCTACACCTTCCCCCATGCGTTGATGATCCTGCTGTCCGCGCTGTCGCTGGCCGATGCGCGCCTGTTCGACGCCGCCTCCAGCATGGGCGCCAGCCCCTGGAAAGCCTTCCGCAGCATCACCTGGCCGGGCTCGCGGCAGGGTGTGTTCGCCGCCTTCTGCCTGGTGTTCACCCTGACCATCACCGACTTCGGCGTGCCGGTCGTGGTGGGCGGCGACTATCAGGTGCTGGCGCTGGAAGCCTACAAGGCGGTGGTCGGCCAGCAGCAGTTCGGCCGTGGCGCGCAGATCGGCATGATCCTCCTGCTGCCGGCGCTGCTCAGCTTCGCCGTGGACACCTGGCTGCGTCTGCGCCAACGCGAGGCCATGAGCGGTCGCGCGCAGGTCTACCATCCCAAGCCGTCGCGCCGCCGCGATGCCGCCTTCCTTGCCGTCGTCGTACTGATCAGCACGGTATTGCTGGGTGTGCTGGGCATGGCCGTGTACTCCTCGCTGGTGAAGTTCTGGCCGTACAACCTGTCGCTGTCGCTGCATCACTACGATTTCGACACCACCGCCGGCGGTGGCTGGCTGGCCTACCGCAACAGCCTGACCATGGCCGCCTGTACCGCCATCATCGGCAGCGCGGTGATCTTCACCGGCGCCTACCTGATGGAGAAGACCCGCGAGCAGCCATGGCTGAACCAGCTGCTGCGCATGCTCTGCTTCGTGCCGATGGCCGTTCCCGGCCTGGTGCTGGGCCTGGGCTACGTGTTCTTCTTCAACCTGCCGAGCAACCCGCTGCATGTGTTCTACGGCAGCATGGCGCTGCTGGTGGTGTGCACCATCGCCCACTACCTGACCACCGCGCAGATGACCGCTACCGCGGCGCTGCGCCAGCTCGACGGCGAGTTCGAGGCTGCCGCGCTGTCGCTGAAGATGCCGCTGTGGCGCCACTACCTGCGCGTCACCGTGCCGATCTGCCTGCCGGCGCTGCTGGACATCATCCGCTACCTGTTCGTCTCGGCGATGACCACGGTATCGGCGGCGATCTTCCTCTACAACCCGGACACCATCCTCGCCGCCGTCGCCGTGCTGAACATGGACGACTCCGGCAACGTCGGCGGCGCCGCCGCCATGTCCACCCTGATCCTGATCACTTCCGCCGCCGTGTCGCTGCTGCTGGCCGGCGCCTCGCGCGGCCTGCTGCGCCGCTCCCAGGCCTGGAGGAAGTGATCGCCCAGAGTTTTACGTTGCACGTAAGTAGCGCTTCACCTGCCGCTCTGAACCAGAAACTCAACGTTGCACCTATCGTCATCCCCGCCAAGGTGGGGACCCAGAAAACGCCAAGGAGCTCCACATGTTCAAACGTCTTGCCCTCGCTGCCGCCGTGGTTGCCGGTTTCGCCGCACAGGCCCACGCCGCCGACACCGAACTGACCGTCTACACCGCCCTGGAACCGGAACAGCTGACCGCCTACAAGCAGGCCTTCGAAGCCGAGAACCCGGACATCAAGATCAAGTGGGTACGCGACTCCACCGGCATCGTCACCGCCAAGCTGCTGGCCGAGAAGGACCGTCCGCAGGCCGACGCAGTGTGGGGCCTGGCCGCGTCCAGCCTGGCCATCCTCGATGCGCAGGGCATGTTGGAGAAGTACGCGCCCAAGCACCTGGGCGCCATCGGCAAGAACTACCGTGACCCGGCCGACCCGCCGGCCTGGGTGGGCATGGACGTGTGGGCCGCCACCATCTGCTTCAACACCGTGGAAGCCGAGAAACTCGGCCTGGAAAAACCCATCAGTTGGCAGGACCTGACCAAGCCGGAATACAAGGGCAAGATCGTCATGCCGAACCCGGCGTCCTCCGGCACCGGCTTCCTCGACGTCTCCGCCTGGCTGCAGACCTTCGGCGAGAAGCAGGGCTGGGCCTACATGGACGCCCTGCACGAGAACATCGGCCAGTACGTCCACTCCGGCTCCAAGCCGTGCAAGCTGGCCGCCGCTGGCGAGTTCCCGATCGGCATTTCCTTCGAGTACCCGGCCGTGCAGCTGAAGCGCCAGGGCGCGCCGCTGGACATCGTCCTGCCGAAAGAGGGCCTGGGTTGGGAAATCGAGGCCACCGGCATCATCAAAGGCACCCAGCATGAAGACGCGGCGAAGAAACTCGCCGACTTCTCCGCCAGCCCCAAGGCCATGGAGCTGTACAAGGAAAACTTCGCCGTGCTGGCCCAGCCGGGCATCGCCAAGCCGCAGACCGAGCTGCCGGCCGACTACGAGCAGCGTCTGATCAAGAACGACTTCGCCTGGGCCTCGAAGAGCCGCGACGAGATCCTCGCCGAATGGCGCAAGCGCTACGACGGCAAGTCGGAGAAGGTCGCGCAGAAGTAAGGTCCGGCGCTGGCGGCTCCCTCTCCCCAACCCTCTCCCTGAAGGGAGAGGGGGCTGTTCGGTGTGCTGGTTCGGTTTCAGCGTCTGCCTGTGCCTTTGATGGTTTCAGGATGAACTCAGGGTTTCTCTTCGCAGAGGAGAGCTCCCTCTCCCTTCAGGGAGAGGGCGGGGGAGAGGGGCTCTTCGCCACGCAGGAAATATCCCCATGACCCACACCCACTGCGACGTCGCCATCGTCGGCGCCGGCATCCTCGGCCTTTCCCACGCGTACGCCGCCGCCCGCCGCGGCCTCTCCGTACGCGTCTTCGAGCGCACCGCCACGCCCCTGGGCGCCTCGGTGCGCAACTTCGGCCAGGCACTGGTTACCGGCCAGCCGCCGGGCGTGATGTCGGACCTGGCGCGCGCCAGTCGGCCGATCTGGGCGCAGTGGGCAGAGAGCGCCGGTTTCTCCCTGCGGCGCAATGGTTCGTTGCTGTTCGCCCGCAGCGAAGCCGAGGAGCATCTGCTGGAAGCCTTCTGCACCGGCCGCGCCAGGGAGCTGGATTACCGCGTAGCCCTGCTGCGCGGCAGTGAGCTGAACGACCTCTACCAGGGCCATTTCCGCCACCATCGCGCCGCGCTGCTGGGCTTCGACGACCAACAGCTGTATTCCCGCGAGGCGCTGCCGAGCCTGATCGACTACCTGCGCCGCGAGCACGGCGTGCAGTTCCATTTCTCCACCCTGGTGCGTGACGTCGACACCGGCGTGCTGCGCACCACGGCGGGCAGCTTCACCGCGAGGCAGGTGATCGTCTGCTCCGGGCATGACTACCAGACGCTGTTGGCCGAGGTCATCGCACCGCTGCAGCCGCAGGTGTGCCGCCTGCAGATGCTGCGTGTCCGCCCGCAGGTCGACTTCGGTCTCGCCCACTCGATCCTTACCGGCCTGAGCTGCGTGCATTATGGTGCCTTCTCCGACCTGCCCGAGGCCGAGGCGGTGCGCGAGCAGATTCGCCGCGAGACGCCGGAGCTGGAAGAGCAGGGCATTCACCTGCTGGTCAGCCCGACGCCCCATGGCGAGCTGATCATCGGCGACTCCCACCACTACGGCAACGACGCGGCGCCGTTCAATGCCGAGGCCGTGGACAAACTCATGCTGCAGCTGGCCGAGGACACCCTGGGCATGCGCGTGGACGTGGTCGAGCGTTGGCAGGGCGTTTACGGTTCGCGCGGACCGGGGCCGTTCTCGGTGCTGCAGGCCGCCGACGGGATTACCGCCGTGCTGATGCATACCGGCGTGGGCATGAGCATCGGCCCGGCGCTGGGCGAGCGCACTGTCGCGGCGCTGTTTGGCTGAGGCCTGTCACATGGCTGTCATCCGTCGTTCATGGGCCTCTGATAACACCAGAGGGCGGGCGTGATCTGCTCTTCGTAGGAGCGAGCTTGCTCGCGAACAGTCCGTGCCGTGCGGGTTCGCGAGCAAACTCGCTCCTGCAAGGCCGGTTCAAGTCCGCAGCACGGTCTCAAGAATCGCAGTCCCATGAACCACAGCATCGTCCAGAGTCACCAGGATTCCGACCTGTTCGGCCTGCTTTATGGCTTCAGCTTCCGCCCTGGCCAGCCCGGCCTGGAAATCGACTCGCCCACCGCGCTGCAGCGCCTGCGGGAGCCGCGCACCGAGGATGAGTTCCTCTGGCTGCACCTGAACCTGGCGCACGCGGCCTGCGAGCGCTGGATGAAGTCGCACCTGGAGCTGCCCGACTACTTCTTCGAGACCCTGCGCGAAGGCTCGCGCTCCACCCGCATCGAGCATGTCGACGGCGCGCTGCTGGCGGTAGTCAACGACGTGGTGTTCGACTTCGGCAGCCGCATGTCCTCGGATGTCTCCACCCTGTGGGTCTGCGCCCGCGGCCGCTTGCTGGTGACCGCCCGCGCCCAGCCGCTGCGCTCGGTCGATACCCTGCGTTCCTCGGTCAAGCACGGCGAAAGCTTCCGCTCTCCGCTGGAGCTGCTGGTGCATCTGCTGCGCGACCAGGGCGATATCCTCACCCGCATCCTGCGCGAGACCAGCATCAGCGTGGACCGCATCGAGGACCAGTTGCTGTCGGCGCGCCTGTCCGACAACCGCGCCGACCTGGGCGCCATGCGCCGCGTGCTGGTGCGCCTGCAGCGCCTGCTGGCGCTGGAGCCGGGCTCGCTGATGCGCCTGCTCAACCGCCCGCCGGTATGGCTGAAAGACGACGACGTGCGCGTGCTGCGCGAGGCCACCGAGGAATTCTCCCTGGTGATCAACGACCTCACCGCCCTGGGCGAGCGCATCAAGCTGTTGCAGGAAGAGATCGCCGCCAAGCTCAACGAGCAGAGCAACCGCACCCTGTTCACCCTCACCGTGGTCACGGTGCTGGCGCTGCCGATCAACATCATCGCCGGCTTCTTCGGCATGAACGTCGGCGGCATTCCGTTCTCCAGCGATCCGGAAGGGTTCTGGATTCTCGTCGTGCTGGTGGCCAGCTTCACCGGGCTGGCCGGGCGCTGGGCGTTTCGCAAGCGGGATGATTATTGAGACAAGGTTGCCTGAAACCTAGGGCGCATGACGCTCCGCGTCATACGCCGATTGGCCATGAGCACCTGCTTGCTCGGGGGCGGATAAGGAGCATTTGCCCGGTTCGTGTATGGCGCGGGCGATGCGGCGTACAACCGCGAGCGGTTGTACGCCCTACGTTACTGCTGGCAGCGGCGATCCCGGGGGACACACCGGCTTCACCTGTAGGAGCGGGCTTGCTCGCGAATGAGCAGGCAGCGAGGCAGGTTCGCGAGCAAGCTCGCTCCTACAAGGTTGGGCTCCCCTTGGCGATTTTTCCCGTAGGAAATTCCCTTCTCCGTACCGCTTGAAATATCGAACGCGTGGTGCGTATTTTGTACAGGCGGCGCACCGTGCGCGGCCTCCTGTTACAAAGACGAAGTACAAGGATAAGAAGTCATGAGTAGCGATCTACGCAGCCCGCTCGCCGAGCGCCTGGCTGGAGTCGAAGAGATCGAGTGCGTCACCCCCGACCTCAACGGGGTGCCGCGTGGCAAGGTGATGACCGGGGAAGGATTCCTCACCGGCCGCCGCCTGCAGCTGGCGCGTGGTGTCCTGCTGCAGTGCATCATGGGCGGTTACCCGCCTGCGAGATTCTACGGCAGCGATGATGGCGACCTCGCCCTGGTCGCCGAGCCGACCCAGATCCATCGCCTGCCCTGGAGCGACGAGCCCCGCGCCTTTGCCATCTGCGACGCGGTCGAGCTCGACGGCCAGCCCTCCGGCCTGTCCACCCGCGGCCTGCTCAAGCGGGTGCTGGCGCGCTACGCCGAGCGCGGCTGGAGCCCGGTGGTGGCCACCGAGCTCGAATTCTTCGTCTTCGCTCCCAATCCCGACGCCAACGAGCCCTTCCAGGCTCCGCTCGGCCCGGACGGCCGCCGCGAGATCGGCCACTCGGCCTTCAGCGTATCCTCCAACAACGGCCTGCGTCCGTTCTTCCAGGACGTCTACCGCTGCATGGCGGCGGTGGGGCTGGAGCGCGACACCTTCATGCACGAGATGGGCACCAGCCAGTTCGAGATCAACTTCCTGCACGGCGACCCGGTGCTGCTGGCCGACCAGACCTTCCTGTTCAAGCACCTGCTCAAGGAGGTCGCGCTCAAGCATGGCCTGATCGTGGTGTGCATGGCCAAGCCGCTGGCGAAGACGCCGGGCAGCTCGATGCACATCCACCAGAGCATCGTCGATGGCGAAGGCCGCAATATCTTCACCGACGCCAACGGCGAAGCCACGCCGGCCTTCCGCCATTTCATCGGCGGCCAGCAGGCGTGCCTGGCGGACTTCACCCTGCTATTCGCCCCGAACGTGAACTCCTTCCAGCGCCTGTGCCATCCTTACGCCTCGCCGAACAACGCCTGCTGGTCCTACGACAACCGCGCCGCCGGCCTGCGCATTCCGGCCAGCGCGCCGGTGGCCCGTCGCGTGGAGAACCGTCTGCCGGGCGCCGACGCCAACCCGTACCTGGCGATTGCCGCCAGCCTCGCCGCTGGCCTGCACGGCATCGAGCGTGAACTGGAGCCGACCGAGGCGATCCAGGGTGAGTTCGAGGTGCCCGAGGCACTGCTGCTGCCGTGCACGATGTACGACGCCCTGCAGCGCCTCAAGCGCAGCCAGCTGGCGCGCGAGGTGTTCGGCAACGAGTTCATCGATGGCTACACCGCGACCAAGTCGATGGAGCTGACCAGCTTCTTCGACGAAATCACCCCGTGGGAGCGCCGCGTGCTGGCCGCCCAGGCCTGATCGCTGCGCGGGCACGCCGACACAGTCGCGCCGAAACACCGGCGCGGCTGCGATCGGTGGGCATTTCTCCGACATCCTCGTGCATCCCGCCGCCATCCTTCAGGATGCCCGACGGCACGCGCCGCGACCCCCTCTGTTCCAGGCCCGGCAGGCCTCTCGACGCGCCCTCCGGCAGGCTCTAAGGTGTCACGGCAAGTCCCGCTTTCCGTCACCCGGGTGCCGTCCCGGGGTTGTTCTGGGCCAGGAGGTCCGATGCTCCGGATCGTCACCGCTTTTCGCGCTCTGTACTTCGCCGCCGTCATGCTCCTGACCGGTTCCGGTCTACTCAGTACCTACCTCGCTTTGCGCCTGGGCGCGGAGAAGGTCGATGGGCTGTGGATCGGCGCCATGATGGCGGCCTACTACCTTGGCCTGGTGCTGGGCGGCAAGATCGGCCACCGGCTGATCGCCCGCGTCGGCCACATCCGTGCCTACGTTGCCTGCGGCGGCTTGGTGACGGCGGCGGTGCTGGGCATCGGCCTGTTGCCCTGGCTCGGCTTCTGGCTGGTGCTGCGGACGGCCATCGGCCTGGGCATGATGTGCCAGTACATGGTCATCGAGAGCTGGCTCAACGAACAGGCGGAGGCGCGCCAGCGCGGCCTGGTGTTCGCCGGCTACATGGTGTCGTCCTACCTTGGCCTGGTGCTCGGCCAACTGGTGCTGGTGGTGCACCCGGGGCTGGGGCCGGAGCTGCCGATGATGATCGCGCTGTGCTTCGCCCTGTCGCTGATTCCGGTGGCGATCACCCACAAGGTCCACCCCGCGCCGCTGCGCCCGGCGCCGCTGGAACCGCGCTTCTTCCTCAAGCGGGTGCCGCAGTCGCTGACCACGGTGCTGGTGTCGGGCCTGGTGATCGGCGCCTTCTACGGCCTCGCGCCGCTCTATGCCTCGCGGCAGGGATTGAGCACCGAGCAGATCGGTCTGTTCATGGGCGGCTGCATCTTCGCCGGCCTCCTGGTGCAATGGCCGTTGGGCTGGCTGTCGGACCGCTATGACCGCGCCGTACTGATCCGCAACGCGGCGATTCTGCTGCTGCTCTTCGCCTTGCCGCTGGCGCTGCTGCCTATGTTGCCGTTGCCGGACCTGTCGTTGTCCCTGGCGCTGCTGTTGCCGATGGGCTTCCTGGTCTGCCTGGTGCAGTTCACCCTCTATCCGCTGGCGGTGGCGTTTTCCAACGACCACGTCGAGGGCGATCGCCGCGTATCGCTGACGGCGATACTGCTGGTGACCTTCGGCGTCGGCGCCTGTATCGGGCCGCTGGCGGCCGGCGCGCTGATGAAGCTGTTCGGCGCGAACATGCTCTACGCCTTCGTCTGCGCCTGCTCGCTGATCCTGATCTGGCGCGTGCAGCCGGAGAAGGTCAGTGGCGTGCACCGAGTCGACGAGGCGCCGGTCAAGCACGTGGCTACGCCGGACAGCCTGGCGTCCTCGCCGCTGTCGGCAGCGCTCGATCCACGGGTCGATGACCGCGCAGTGGAGATACAGATGAAGGGCGCCGACAGTTCGGTGGCGGCGCCTGAAGCGGAAGAGGAAAGCCGGCCCGCATAGGGCGGCCGCAAGGGAAGGGCGGCAAGCGCTTGCCGCCCAGGGCGAACTAGAACAGCTCGTCCTTCTCGAAGCGCCGGGCCTCGCGCTGCAACTGGTAGACGAAGCGATCGATATTGCGCTGGACCAGGCCGCTGACCTGCTGGAAGCGCAGGCCAGCGAAGCTGAAGCCGACCTTTTCCTCGAAGTGCACGTGGCGCAGTTCCACTTCCAGGGTGATGGCGCCGAAGGGCAGGCGGGCGGTGAAGCGCTCGTAGACCTGTCCCGGTTGCAGGCGGTCGCTGACGTTGCCGTCCAGGCGAACCTTGCATCCCGTGGCGGAAATATCGATCAGGTTGCCCTTGAGCGGGACCTTGAGCTTGTCGCCGGCGATTTCCACCGCCACCGGCTGGCTCTGGCTGACGCCGGCGCGGTAGGCATTGCGACGCTGGTGGTAGAGCACCTCGTCCGGCACCGGTAGCCAGTAGCAGCGGGCGCCGTCGATCTCGGCGAAATAGGCGTTCTGCTTCGATTCCCAGGCGATGCGCACCCCCTCGTGGAAAGCCTCGATGCGCAGCGGTTCGCCGTTCTGCAGGAAACGCTCGCCGTCGTTGGGGATCAGTTCGTCCAGGGCGATCAGGTTGCGCTCGCGATTGACCTCGACGACGAAACTCTGGAAGCGCTGGCTGCGGCCTTCGAAGGTGACCACCAGGGGATCGTGGCTGTCCATGAGCGTCCGCAGGCTGGCATGGATTTCCACCGGAGCCTTGAGCACTTTCGGTGGTTGAGGGCCGTTTTCCTCGACAAACAGGTTGGCCACGGTCCGCGGATCTCCATCTAGATTGTGTTTGTTATAGGTATGGCACGGGGCTATGCCGATGCTGGCATTGTGCCCAAAGGCGGGCCGTCAGGCCAGTGCTCAGGCCTGGCTGAGCGGACGCTGGCGGCTGCTCTGGGTCGAGCTGCCACGGCGGTCGTAGAGATTGGGGGTGTCCTGCCCACGCAGGATGTCGAGCAGGCGGCCGGTGCTGGCCTGGCCTGCACGGATGATCCGGCCGTTGCGCTGGTTGGCGTCCTGGCACTGGTCGAGCAGGGCGCCCAGTTCGTCGCCACGTACCAGCAGCTCGCCGTTGCCACTGCGCTGGGCGAATTGCTCGAGGCCCTGGCGATCCACGCTGACACCGGCCTGCTGCAGGGCGGCGGCGCGCTCGCGGCCGTTGCGTTCGAGCTGCTGCATCAACGGTACCTTGCGTTCCAGCAGCTGTTGCAGCTGCGCCAGATCACGCGCTTGCAGCGCCTGGTATTCGTCGTCGATCAACTGCAGCAGCTGTCGGGCTGCGTCGATGTCACCGTTGATCAGGGAGAGCAGGGCATCGGACATCTTGGGCTCGGCACTTTTGCTAGCGGGTCCCCGGCGCGACGCTCAGGTCAGCGCTGGGATTCGAAATCGAGCAGCTTGCTGGCGACTTTCTGACTGTCGACCTGGTAGCTGCCGTCGGCGATCGCCTGCTTGATGCGGGCCACTTTTTCCTTGTCGACCACGGGCTGGTCCTTCAGTTGATCGCTGACTTTCTGCAACTGCTGGGCGGTATCGCTGAGCTGTACCGATTCGCCGCTCTTGGCCGGGGCGGTGGTGGCGGCAGACTCGGCCGGGGCTTCGCTGCGACCGTTCTGCGCAGCCCCGCTACGGCCAGTGGTGGCTGGCGTAGAGGCCGGGTTCAGCCGGTTGAAGTCGATAACCATGTTGGAAACCTCTGGAGGTATTTGGACGCTTGCCAAGCTTTTCGGCCGGCTGGCGGAAAACTTTAGGCCGATTTTTTGCGCACCTGAGCACAGTTTAGTGAAGGCTGCGCCCATCATGCCAGACTCGGCGGACTACAGGCTGACTTCGACGGCGCCGGGCTCCACCACACGTGCCTTGACGATACGCTGCGAGCGCAGGTTGCGCACGCGGATCTGCTGTCCGGGCACGCCGTCGGACAGCGCCTCGCCGGGCATCACCACGTTGATGGCGCTGGTGCGCGCGCGGATCACCACCTGGTCTCCCTTGCGGATCGCCTCGGCCTGTTCGAGGAAGACCGGCGCAAGCACCTGGTCGTTCACCGTGGCGCGCTTGAGCTTGAGGCCGATCACCCGCTGCGGGTCGGTCAGGTAGCCCTGGGTCAGCGGACCGACGTCGCGTTCCACCATGGAGATGTCGGCGGCGTCGATGACGTGGTCGCGCTTGAGCGGCTGGGTGGTGACGACGACCTGGCGGAACAGTTTCACCGTGGCCGGCACGAACACCGTCCAGGGCGAGCTGCCGTCGCAGCGCACCCGCACTGTGACGCGCCCGACCGGCTGCGCCGGGCTTTCCAGGGCTTGCGTCAAGTCCTTGTCGCACTGCGCCAGGCGCAGACGGGGATCGATGCGCGCCACTTCGATTTCATAGCGCGCTTCAATTCCGCTGCTCTGCAGATAATCTTCGACTTTGAATTCAAGAAAGCCCTGGGTCGAGCCGATAAGGATTTCAGGCGCGGTGAAGGCGTCGGCCCGCGTGGAGCCGGCACTGAGCGCAGCGCACACACCGAGCAGGGCGGCCATGAGGTCGCGCGCGCTTCGGAGCTGTCGGAAAAATGTCGTTGCCTGTTTCATGCAACGGGTTAAGCAATGGTCGTGCCGCCTGCCAGGTCAGGCGGCGTTGCGTGCAGGGGAGGCTCAATGGCCGGAGTCATGGATTCAGTCAACCAGCGGACGCAGCTGGTCGGCCAGAATCGTCTCGAGCTGCTGCTGTTCCGGCTGAACGGCAGCCAGTTGTACGGGATCAACGTGTTCAAGGTGAAAGAGGTACTGCAGTGCCCGCGCCTGACCGTGATGCCCAAGTCCAGCCAGGTGGTGCGCGGAGTGGCGAACATCCGCGGCGGCACCATTCCGATTCTCGATCTGTCGCTGGCCACCGGGCGCCAGGGGCTGCGCGACATCGGCAACAGTTTCGTGATCATCACCGAGTACAACACCAAGGTGCAGGGCTTCCTGGTGCATTCGGTGGAACGCATCGTCAACATGAACTGGGAGTCGATCCATCCGCCACCCAAGGGCACCGGCCGCGACCACTACCTGACGGCGGTCACCCGGGTCGACAACCAACTGGTGGAAATCATCGACGTGGAGAAGATCCTCGCCGAGGTGGCGCCAACCCCCGAGGATATCTCCGAGGGCGTGCTGGATGCCGAGACCCAGGCCCGCGCGGTGAGCAAGCGCGTGCTGGTGGTGGACGACTCCTCGGTGGCGCGCAAGCAGCTGGTGCGTTGCCTGGAAACCGTCGGCGTCGAGGTGCTGGCGCTGGGCGACGGCCGCCAGGCGCTGGACTACCTGCGGCAGATGGTGGAGGCGGGCGGTCATCCGGGCAGCGACCTGCTGATGGTGATCTCGGACATCGAGATGCCGGAAATGGACGGTTACACGCTCACGGCGGAAATCCGTCACGACCCGCGCATGCAGGACCTGCATATTCTCCTGCATACTTCGCTGTCCGGGGTGTTCAACCAGGCCATGGTGAAGAAGGTCGGCGCTGACGACTTCCTCGCCAAGTTCCGTCCCGATGACCTGGCCGCCCGCGTGGCGGAGCGGATCAAGGCGGTGGATGGCACGGCGGCCTGAGTCCGCGAATTGAATCGAGCGGTGCCGGTGCCGCTCGGGGCCAAGGATTCGGCTATGGTTTTTTGAGCACCGGTCAGGCGTTTGCCGTCGTGTCGACGGCAAACGTCCATGAGTGAAGAGGTCTATCTGTGACATCCACCAATACTGAATTCGAGCTGTTCCGGGATTTCCTGGAGAAGACCTGCGGCATCCTCCTGGGCGCCAACAAGCAATACCTGGTCTCCAGCCGCTTGAACAAGTTGATGGAGCAGCAGGGCATCAAGTCCCTCGGCGAGCTGGTACAGAAGGTCCAGGCCCGCAGCCAGCTGCGCGAGCAGGTGGTGGATGCGATGACCACCAACGAAACCCTGTGGTTTCGCGATACCTATCCCTTCGAGGTGCTGAAGAACCGGGTGCTGCCGGAGATGATCAAGGCATCGCCCGGACAACGTTTGCGCATCTGGTCGGCGGCCTGTTCTTCGGGGCAGGAGCCTTACTCGCTGTCGATGTCCATCGACGAGTTCGAGCGCACCAACCTCGGCCAGCTCAAGGCGGGTGTACAGATCGTCGCCACTGACCTGTCCGGCTCCATGCTCACCGCGTGCAAGGCCGGCGAGTACGACAGCCTGGCGATCGGCCGTGGGCTGTCGCAGGATCGCCTGGTCCGCTACTTCGACCAGAAGACGCCGGGACGCTGGACGGTCAAGCCGGCGATCAAGAGCCGCGTGGAGTTCCGGGCACTGAACCTGCTGGACAGCTACGCCACGCTCGGCAAGTTCGACATGGTGTTCTGCCGCAACGTGCTCATCTATTTCTCCGCCGAGGTGAAGCGCGACATCCTGTTGCGTATCCATGCGACGTTGAAACCGGGTGGTTATCTGTTCCTCGGCGCGTCCGAGGCACTCAATGCGTTGCCGGATCATTACCAGATGGTTCAGTGCAGTCCGGGGATCATCTACAAGGCCAAGTAATTGGTCTTTTCCGCTGCTGGACTGAGGGCATTCTCTGTTCGCGGTGTTCCGGCCCTTCTTCGGGCGTATAACGTTTAATGCGTTATACGCCGTCTTGTTCGGTGTTTCTGCGCCGCAGCGGCGTGTGTTGGGAGATTTTGTTTCGCCCCCTCGGGCGACCTACTTTGGCAAATGCCCCAAAGTAGGCAAAGGTCTCGTCCCGGCATCCGGGTCTTCGCTTCGCTCAGACTTCCCTCCTTCCGGTATCGCTCCGAGGGTCGGCGTAAAGGGCCGTCCCTGGCCCTTTACGCCTCTCGCGGCATCCATGCCGCTCGCCCCTCTGCGCAATACCTACACTCGGCCTCCTGACGGGACTCTGCGCGCGCCTGGGACTTTGGCTGCTTCATGCTGGATTGCTCTTCGTAGTATGGCGTGGAGCGAAGCGATACCCATCACGGCGGATAACGCTGCGCGTTATTCGCCCTACAGGTGTTCATCCTTCGACGCGAGGGCAATAGCGAGCCTTTGCGGACAAAGTCCGCTCCTACGAAAAACGGTTTCCAGAAAAATCTCCGCGCACACCGGGGCGCCCCTTCAGGAGGCCGAGTGGAATCGGAGTTTCAGGGGTTGAGCGGCATGGATGCCGCGAGAGCGTCGTCGGGCCAGGGATGGCCCGTCGACGCGGGCCCCTGAAACTTCGATGGAGCGAGGGAATTTTTCGCCTAAGCGAAAAACCGGATGCAGGGGCAAGGCCTTTTGGTTCCTTTTGGGCCCCAAAAGGGACTCGCCCGAGGGGGCGAAACAAAATCTCTCAGTACACGCCGAAGCGGCGCAGAAATGCCCAACCCCACGCATCGCGGACGGAGTCCGCTCCTACGAAAAGCGACCGGGAGCGGCAATGATGGAAGAGCGCGGCAAGTTTGCCGCTTTATCCCCGGCGGCAAGGGAAACCGGTTGCCGCTTGCCGCTGTTTGCCGCCCTTTGCCGCTCCCGATTTTCTCTCAAGCCATTGAATTAAAAGGATATATAAATCTGGCACGCACCTTGCTGAAGTGTTGGCAAGCCCACACCGGCAAACAGGTTCGCGACCATGAGCATCAGCTTCGACAAAGCCCTCGGCATCCACCAGCAAGCACTGAGCTTCCGCTCCCAGCGCGCTGAAGTCCTGGCCAACAACCTGGCCAACGCCGACACGCCGAACTACAAGGCGCGCGACCTGGATTTCGCCTCGGTGCTGGCCGCCCAGTCCGACAAGCTCAAGAACGGCACCTTCAACGCTACCCGTACCAACGCGCACCACATCGCCGCCGAAGGCTTCGGCATGGGCGAGGATGCCCTCAAGTACCGCACGCCGTTCCAGCCCTCGATGGACCAGAACACCGTGGATGAGCAGATCGAGCAGTCCAACTACGCGGAAAACTCCGTGCAGTTCCAGGCCTCGTTCACCTTCCTCAACAACAAGTTCAAAGGGCTGATGAACGCCCTGCGCGGGGAGTAATCGCCATGTCGCTTGCCAGTGTCTTCAACATCGCCGGTACCGGCATGAGTGCCCAGACCACCCGTCTGAACACCACTGCCTCGAACATCGCCAACGCCGAGACCGTTTCTTCCAGCGTCGACCAGACCTACCGCGCCCGCCATCCGGTGTTCGCCACCATGTTCCAGCAGGCCCAGGGCGGCGACCAGGGTTCGCTGTTCGGCGACACCGACCATGCCGGTTCCGGCGTACAGGTGCTGGGCGTGGTCGAGGACAAGAGATCGTTGATCCCGCGTTACGAGCCCAATCACCCGGCCGCCGACAAGGACGGCTACGTGTACTACCCGAACGTCAACGTGGTGGAAGAGATGGCCGACATGATCTCCGCCAGCCGCGCGTTCCAGACCAACGCGGAAATGATGAACACCGCCAAGCAGATGATGCAGAAGGTCCTGACCCTGGGTCAGTAAGCGCTGAGGAAGCACGATGAGCATCGATAACAGCAGCATCAACGGCGCCAACTCCGTACTGGACCAGTACTCGGTCAAGAAGGAGAGCAGCGGCACCACCGGCAAGAACAACCTTGGCAAGGACGAGTTCCTCAAGTTGCTGGTGGCGCAGATGAACAACCAGGACCCGATGTCGCCGCAGGAAAACGGCGAATTCATTGCCCAGCTGGCGCAGTTCAGCACCGTGGAAGGCATCCAGTCGCTGAACTCGAGCATGGACAGCATGCTCTCCAACTACCAGTCGTCCCAGGCCCTGCAAGCCTCGTCCCTGGTAGGGCGCAAGGTCATCGTGCCGACCGACAAGTCGATGGTCGATACCGCCGAGACCTTCAAGGGCACCTACACGCTGCCGGTTTCCACGGCCAACAGCTGGGTCAACGTCTACGACGACAAGGGCACCCTGGTGAACCGCGTCGAGATGGGCCAGCAGACCGCCGGCAACGTCAACTTCATGTGGGACGGCAAGGATTCGAGCGGCAATCTCATGCCGCCGGGGCGCTACAAGTTCGAGGCGCAGACCAACTACGAAGGCAAGACCTACGCCCTGACCACTTTCCTGCCGGCCAACGTCGACAGCGTGACCCTCGGGCAGAACGGCGGCGAGCTGACCCTGAACCTCGCGGGGCTCGGCAGCATCGGCCTTTCCAAAGTGCAGATCATCGGTCAGTAACCTGCCGCTGGCGGGCTTTTCGCCCGACCGAACAGATTCGTCGGCGATACCGACAAGGAGATAAAGATGTCTTTCAATATCGGGCTCAGCGGTATCAAGGCCGCCTCCAGTGACCTGAATACCACCGGCAACAACATCGCCAACGCCAGCACCGTCGGCTTCAAGCAGTCGCGCTCGGAGTTCTCCGATGTGTATGCCGCCTCCGTGCTGGGTTCCGGCAGCAACCCGGTCGGCAGCGGTGTGCTGCTGTCCAACGTTTCGCAGCTGTTCAACCAGGGCACCATCGATTCCACGCAGAACGCGCTGGACATGGCCATCAACGGCAACGGCTTCTTCGTTACCAGCAACAATGGTGCGGTGAGCTATACCCGTGCCGGTTACTTCGGTACCGACAAGAACGGCTACGTGGTGGACAACAACGGCTACCGCCTGCAGGGCTATGCGGTGAATGCCCAGGGCCAGCTGCAGAACGGCGTGGTCGGTGATCTGCACATCGAAACCGGCAACCAGGCGCCGAAGGCCACCAGCCAGATCGACCAGACCTTCAACCTGAACTCCACCAACACCACGCCGACGGTCACCCCGTTCAACCCCAACGACCCGACCACCTATAACTCGTCCACTTCGGTGAACATCTACGACAGCCAGGGCAACGCCCACGTGCTGACCCAGTACTTCACCAAGACCGGCCCCAACGACTGGACCATGAACGTGCTGGTGGATGGCCGTAACCCGGCCAATCCGACCGACGACACCACGGCCATCAGCGCTGCCACCACGGCGGCCGGTGTTGCCGGGGCGACGGCGGCGGATGTCTCCAATGCCGTGGCGGCCTCCACCGCAACGCCCGCCGCCAAGGCCGCTGCCGCTGCCGCCGCTGCGGCGGCCGGCGCGACTCCGGCCAGCGTGCTGGCTGCCGTCAGTGGGATGGGTAGCAGTCCGTACCAGGTCAACCTGAACTTCAGCGCAGCGGGCCAGCTGCTGACCCAGACCCCGGTGAACAACGGCACTGGCAATGCCTTCTCGGTGAATCCCACCGACGGCACACTGGTCATGGGTGACTGGGTTCCGGCCATCTCCGACGGCAAGACCCCGCCGACCTGGAGCGCCAACGGCGCCACCGCCAACGCCGGCGGCGTCACCCTGGACATCCGCAAGTCCACCCAGTACGCCACCGCCTTCGCGGTGAACAGCGTCAACCAGGACGGCTACACCACCGGCCAGCTCTCGGGTCTGGAGATCGATGACCAGGGCAACATCTTCGCCCGCTACACCAACGGCCAGTCCAAGGTGCAAGGGCAGGTGGTGCTGGCGAACTTCGCCAACGTCCAGGGCCTGACCCCGATCGGCAAGACCTCCTGGGTGCAGTCCTCGGAGTCCGGCGAGCCGGTGATCGGCACCCCGCGCTCGGGCACCCTCGGCGCGTTGCAGTCCGGCTCCCTGGAGGCTTCCAACGTCGATCTGTCCAGCGAGCTGGTGGACCTGATCGTCGCCCAGCGCAACTACCAGGCCAACGCCAAGACCATCCAGACCGAGGATGCGGTCACCCAGACCATCATCAACCTGCGGTAAGGAATCGCCCCTACAGAAAAGCCCAGGCGGCAAATCCCCCTTGCCGGTGGCGGCAGACCATCGCCGCCGGCGGCTTCGAAAGGCTCCTTCGGGAGCCTTTTATTTTTTAAAATCCTTTTATATCAGTGCTTTGGGTGTGAATTTCGATTCTGGCACGCCCCTTGCTGAATAGCCTCCAAGACACCCGCGACCGGCAATCGCCGCGGGCCTGGAGGATTCGATGGACAAGATGCTGTACGTCTCGATGAGCGGAGCGAGCCAGAACACCCTGGCGATGCGCGCTCACGCCAACAACCTGGCGAACATCTCCACCAACGGCTTCCGCCGTGACTTCGAGCAGGCGCGCTCGATGCAGGTGTTCGGCGACAGTTTCCCGGCGCGGGTCTACGCCATGACCGAGCGTCCGGCTACCGACTTCACCCCCGGCAGCCTGCAGGAAACCGGCCGCGACCTCGACGTCGCCGCCAAGGGCGATGCGTGGATCGCCGTGCAGGCGCCCGACGGTGGTGAAGCCTATGTCCGCACCGGCAGCCTGGAGATCGACGCCCTCGGCCAACTGCGCACCGGCGACGGTTTGCCGGTGATCGGCAATGGCGGGCCGATTGCCGTGCCGCCGCAGGAAAAGATCGACATCGGCGAAGACGGCACCATCAGCATCCGCGGTCTGGGCGACAGCCCCAGCGTGGTGGCCGAGGTGGACCGCATCAAGCTGGTCACCCCGGACCCGAAGAAGCTGGAGAAGGGCCTCGACGGCCTGGTGCGCATCAAGCAGGAGCCAGGGCAGCCGGCGCCGCAGGCCGATGCCAACGCCAAGATCGAATCCGGCTTCCTCGAAGCGAGCAACGTCAATGCGGTGGAGGAGATGACTTCGATCCTCTCGCTGTCCCGCCAGTTCGAGCTCCACGTCAAGATGATGCGCACCGCCGAAGACGATTCGGCGGCCATGGCGCGGGTTTTGCAATTTAGCTAATCACCAGATCGAGGCGCCATGAATCCGGCGCCCGAGGAGAACGACGATGCTTTCGGCACTGTGGGTCAGCAAGACGGGGCTTTCGGCCCAGGACATGAACCTGACCACCATTTCCAACAACCTGGCGAACGTTTCGACCACGGGCTTCAAGCGCGACCGCGCGGAGTTCCAGGACCTGCTGTACCAGATCAAACGTCAGCCCGGCGCCAACTCCACCCAGGACAGCCAGTTGCCCTCCGGCCTGCAGCTGGGCACCGGTGTGCGCATCGTCGGCACCCAGAAGAACTTCACCGAAGGCAGCCTGCAGACCACCGACCAGCCGCTGGACATGGCGCTCAACGGTCGCGGCTTCTTCCAGGTACTGATGCCCGACGGCACCGTCGGCTACACCCGTGACGGCAGCTTCCACCTGAACTCCGACGGCCAGATCGTCACCGCCAACGGTTACGCGCTGGAGCCGGCCGTGGTCGTGCCCAACGAGACCCAGACCTTCACCGTCGGCCAGGACGGCACCGTCTCGGTGACCACCCCGGCCAACCCGCAGCCGCAGATCATCGGCAACATCCAGACCGCCGACTTCGTCAACCCGGCCGGCCTGCAGGCGATTGGCAACAACCTGTTCCTGGAAACCGGCTCCAGCGGCGCGCCGCAGGTCGGCACGCCGGGCCTGAACGGCCTGGGCACCGTGCAGCAGAACACCCTGGAAAACTCCAACGTCAATGTGGTCGAGGAGCTGGTGAACATGATCACCACCCAGCGCGCCTATGAGATGAACTCCAAGGTCATCTCCACCGCCGACCAGATGCTGTCGTTCGTGACCCAGAACTTGTAGTGAATGACGGAGCCCCCGGGCTCTGGTGAAACCGTAGTCGCTCTCCCCGAGAGGTAGCTGTAAATGAACCGTTCCCACCTTCTTCCGCTGCTGGCCATCGCCGCGCTGGCCGGGTGCGTCAGTCCTCCGCCGAAACCGGATGACCCCTATTACGCCCCGGTGATGCCGCGCACCCCGATTCCCGCCGCGCAGAATAACGGTTCGATCTACCAGAGCGGTTTCGACAACAACCTCTATGGCGACCGCAAGGCCTTCCGCGTGGGTGACATCATCACCATCACCCTCAACGAGAAGACCCAGGCCAGCAAGAAGGCCAACTCGGACATTTCCAAGGACAGCAAGACCAAGCTCGGCCTGACCTCGATGTTCGGCAGCGGCCTGACCACCGACAACCCCATCGGCGGCGGCGACCTCAGCCTGAGCGCCGAGTACGGTGGCTCTCGCGATGCCAAGGGCGACAGCCAGGCAGGGCAGAGCAACAGCCTGACCGGTTCGGTCACCGTCACCGTGGCCGAAGTCATGCCCAACGGCATCCTCGCCGTGCGCGGCGAGAAGTGGATGACCCTGAACACCGGCAACGAGCTGGTGCGCATCGCCGGCCTGATCCGCGCCGACGACATCGCCACCGACAACACCGTGTCCTCCACCCGCGTGGCCGATGCGCGCATCACCTACTCGGGCACCGGTGCGTTCGCCGATGCGAGCCAGCCGGGCTGGTTCGATCGCTTCTTCCTCAGCCCGCTGTTCCCGTTCTGAGCAGGGTGAATGTCATGGCCATTGTAGGAGCGAGCTTGCTCGCGAAATTCTCTGCTAAAGGTGTTCGCGAGCAAGCTCGCTCCTACATCTTCCTGATGCTCTGCGCGTTGCTGATGATTCCGGCCGCCCACGCCGAGCGCCTGAAGGACATCGCCACCATCCAGGGCGTGCGCAGCAACCAGCTGATCGGCTACGGCCTGGTCGTGGGCCTCGACGGCAGCGGCGACCAGACCACCCAGACGCCCTTCACCCTGCAGACCTTCAACAACATGCTGGCGCAGTTCGGCATCAAGGTGCCGGCCAACGTCGGCAACGTGCAGCTCAAGAACGTCGCCGCGGTGTCGGTGCACGCCGACCTGCCGGCCTTCGCCAAGCCGGGCCAGACCATCGACATCACCGTCTCCTCCATCGGCAACGCCAAGAGCCTGCGCGGCGGCAGCCTGCTGATGACCCAGCTCAAGGGCATCGACGGCCAGACCTACGCCGTGGCCCAGGGCAACCTGGTGGTCGGCGGCTTTGACGCCGAGGGTCGCGATGGCTCGAAGATCACCGTCAACGTCCCCTCGGCTGGCCGCATCCCGGCTGGCGCCACCGTGGAGCGCGCGGTGCCGAGCGGCTTCGACCAGGGCAACAGCCTGACCCTGAACCTCAACCGCCCGGACTTCACCACCGCCAAGCACATCGTCGATCGCATCAACGAACTGCTCGGCCCGGGTGTCGCCCAGGCCATCGACGGCGGCTCGGTACGGGTCAGCGCGCCGCTGGACCCGAACCAGCGCGTGGACTACATGTCGGTCCTGGAAAACCTCGACGTGCAGGCCGGCGAAGCGGTGGCCAAGGTCATCATCAACTCGCGCACCGGCACCATCGTGATCGGCCAGAACGTGCGAGTGTCGCCGGCCGCCGTGACCCACGGCAGCCTCACCGTGACCATCACCGAAGACCCGATCGTCAGCCAGCCCGGCCCGTTCTCCAACGGCCAGACCGCCGTGGTGCCGCGCTCGCGGGTGAACGCCGACCAGGAAGCCAAGCCGATGTTCAAGTTCGGCCCGGGCACCACGCTGGATGAAATCGTCCGCGCCGTTAACCAGGTGGGCGCCGCGCCCAGCGACCTGATGGCGATCCTCGAAGCCCTGAAACAGGCCGGCGCGCTGCAGGCCGACCTGATCGTGATCTGAGGAAGCCGCCGTGGATGCCAAACTCTTCTCCGCCGGTTCCTCCGGCACCAATTCCGGGGCCTACACCGACCTCAACCGCCTGGCACAGCTGAAGAACGGCGCCGGGCGCGACAGCGAAGGCAACATCCGCAAGGTCGCCCAGGAATTCGAATCGCTGTTCATGAATGAAATGCTCAAGTCGATGCGCTCGGCCAACGACGTGCTCGCCGAAGGCAACTTCATGAACACCGCGACCACCAAGCAATACCAGGAAATGTACGACCAGCAGCTGGCCGTCAGTCTCTCCACCAAGGGCCATGGCATCGGCCTGTCGGACGTGCTGACCCGCCAGCTGTCGCACATGAACAGCGGCAAGCGCACGGGCGCCGCGAACCCCTTCGCCAAGGTCGCCCAGACCTCCGCCTGGCCGTCCACCACCGGCGTCAACGCCAGCGGCAAGCCCTTGCCGCAACCCGCTGAAGGCCGCGACGACTCCAAGCTGCTCAACGCCCGTCGCCTGTCCCTGCCGGGCAAGCTGGCCGACCGCGTGATGGCCGGCATCGTGCCGGGCGCCGCCACTGCGGACGAGCAGGGCAAGCCGCTGGCCGGCAACGACTGGCAGACCGCCAAGTCCTACGCCAATGCTGTGGACGCCATCGACGCCGCCGCCGGCGCCCAGGATGTCAGCGGCCGCCGCTACGCCCAGCCGCCGCTGGCGCCGGGCAAGTCGGCCTTCGGCTCGGCGGACGAATTCGTCGCCACCATGCTGCCGATGGCGCAGAAGGCCGCCCAGCGCATCGGCGTCGATCCGCGCTACCTGGTGGCCCAGGCCGCGCTGGAAACCGGCTGGGGCAAATCCATCATTCGCGACCAGGACGGCTCCAGCAGCCACAACCTGTTCGGTATCAAGTCCGGTTCCAGCTGGGACGGCGACTCCGCGCGGGCGGTGACCAGCGAATACGTGAACGGCAAGAAAGTGAAGGAAGTCGCGGCATTCCGCTCCTACGACTCCTTCGAGCAGAGCTTCAACGACTACGTGAGCTTCCTGCAGAACAACGACCGTTATTCGGACGCGCTGGACTCCACCGAGCGCCCCGAACAGTTCATGAAGGAACTGCAGCGCGCCGGCTATGCCACCGACCCGAACTACGCCCGCAAGGTTGCGCAGATCGCCAAGCAGATGCAGGTGTACCAGGCAGTCGCCGCGGCGGACACTCCGCCCCTGGGATAAGGAAATAGGAACATGAGCGATCTACTGTCCATTGGCCTGTCTGGCCTGCGTTCGAGCCAGACCTCGTTGACGGTGACCGGCCACAACATCACCAACGTCAACACCCCCGGCTATTCCCGTCAGCAATCGGTGCAGCAGACCGGCATCCCGCAGTACAGCGGCGCCGGCTACATCGGTTCGGGCAGCCAGGTGGTCGACGTGCGCCGGCTGGCCAGTGACTTCCTGTTCTCCCAGGTGCGCACCGCCACCAGCCAGAGCAATGAACTGAGCGCCTTCCAGGGACAGATCGAACAGCTCGACGCCTTGCTGTCGGACACCACCACCGGCATCAGCCCGGCGCTGCAGAAGTTCTTCGCCGCGCTGCAGACCGCCGCCGCCAATCCCTCCGCCACAGAGGGCCGCGAGGCGCTGCTGGCGGAAGCGCAGGGGGTGTCGAAGTCCTTCAACACCCTGTACGACCAACTCGACAAGCAGAACAGCCTGATCAACCAGCAGCTCGGCTCGCTGGCCAACCAGGTCAATTCCCTGGCGACCAGCGTGGCGAGCTACAACGACGCCATCGCCAAGGCCAAGGCTGCCGGCGGCCAGCCCAACGACCTGATCGACGCCCGCGAGGAGACCATCCGCAAGCTCTCCGAGCTGATCGGCGTGCAGGCCGTGCCCCAGGACGACAGCAGCGTCAACCTGTTCATCGGCACCGGCCAGCCGCTGGTGGTGGGCACCACCACTTCCGCATTGCAGGTAGTGCCGGGCGCCGACGACCCGACCCGCTTCCAGGTGCAACTGGTCAGCGGCAGCGCCGTGCAGACCATCACCAGCCAGGTTTCCGGCGGCCAGATGGGCGGCCTGCTGGCTTATCGCGATACCGCGCTGGATGCCTCGTACAACAAGCTTGGGCAGATCGCCGTGACCTTTGCCGATGTCGTCAACAAGCAGCTTGGCCAGGGCCTGGACCTGTCCGGCAATGCCGGCAGCAAGCTGTTCGGCGACATCAACGACCCGACCATCACTGCGCTGCGGGTCGTCGCCTTGTCCGGCAACACCGGCACCGTCAGCCCCAGCCTGAACATCACCGATACCAGCAAGCTCGGCGTCAGCGACTACCGCCTGGAATACGACGGCACCAACTTCACCGCGCGGCGTCTCTCCGACAACGCGCCAATCAACGTCACCGTGAGCGGCACCGGTCCCTACACCCTGAGCTTCGCCGACGGCAGCGGTGGCGACCAGGGCTTCCAGGTGACCATGAACAGCCTGCCGCCGGCCGGCGACGGCTTCACCCTGCAGCCCACCCGCCGTGGCGCTGCAGACATCGAGACGGTGCTGACCAAGGGCGACCAACTGGCCTTCGCCGGCACCGCCCGCAGTGAGGCCACCACCAACAACCGGGGCACCGGAGCCATCGGCCAGCCCAAGCTCACCAGCGGCCCGTCGCCAGTGGTGAAGGGCGACCTGCAGAACCTGTTCGGCGCGGGTGGCCTGAGCCTGAGCTTCGATTCCACCACCAATACCCTGACCGGCACGCTGCCGCCCGGCGCCACTCTGAACTACGTGTCGCCCTCGACCAGCGGCCTGACCTCCGGGCAGACCAACACCTTGCGCCTGGACTACACCGACCCGGGCACCGGCAACCAATACAGCTACGAATTCACCCTGAGCGGCGTGCCCCAGGCCGGCGACAGCTTCACCCTGGGCATGAACACCAAGGGTATTTCCGACAACAGCAACGCCCTGGCGCTCTCCGGACTGCAGAGCAAACCCACCGTCGGCGGCACCGGCAGCACCGGTGCGAGCTTCAATGATTCCTACGGCGGCCTGGTGGAGCGCATCGGCACCCTGACCGCACAGGTGCGCAACAACGCCGACGCCAGCGCCACCGTACTCAAGCAGGCCCAGGACAACCGCGACTCGCTGTCGGGCGTGAACCTGGACGAAGAGGCGGCCAATCTCATCCAGTTCCAGCAGTACTACAGTGCGTCGGCCCAGGTGATCCAGGTCGCTCGTTCCCTGTTCGACACGCTGATTGGCGCGTTCCGCTGATAGAGGAAGTTGACCATGCGCATCTCCACCATCCAGGCATACAACAACTCGGTCGGCGGCCTGCAGAAGAACTACGGCAACGTCACCCGCACCCAGGAGCAGATCAGCACCGGCAAACGCATCCTCACCCCGGCGGACGACCCGGTGGCCTCGGTGCGCCTGTTGCAGTTGAGCCAGGAGCAGTCGCTCAACGACCAGTACAAGAGCAACATCACGGCGGCGAAGAACAGCCTTAACTCGGAGGAGTCGATTCTCAACTCCGTGGGTAATGTTATTCAGCGTATTCGCGAGATCGCTGTGCAGGCGGGCGATGGTGCCCAGGACAGCAGCGACAAGGGCGCCCTGGCGACCGAGCTCAAGCAGCGCGAAGACGAATTGCTCAATCTGCTCAACAGCAAGGATGCCAGCGGCAAGTACCTGTTCTCGGGCAGTCAGGGCGACAAGCAACCCTTCGTGCGCAATCCTGATGGCTCGTATTCCTACCAGGGAGACGAAAGCCAGCGCCAGGTGCCGATCGCAAGTAGCACCTTGCTGAGCATCAGCGATAGCGGCAAGGCGTTGTTCGATGATGTGACCAACGTCAACCGCGTAACGACTTCGGGGGGCGCCGCCAATACCGGAACGGGGCGCATCTCCTTGGGGACTGTGATCGACAAGCAGGCTTACGACGGCAGCTTCCCTTCCAGTGTGCCACCAGCGGCCAGCGATGGTATCGGCATCCGTTTTCTCGATAACGTCAATTACGAGGTTTACGACCTCAATGACCCGGCACTGCCCGGGGGGTATACCGCGCTTTCGACGGGCGCCATAGACAGCGATGACAAGACTCAGGACAAGATCACCTACGGTGGCGTCAGTGTCATCATCGACGGTCATCCGGCGGCGGGGGACGATTTCAGCATCAAGCGGGATCCGTCCAGCGAGAAGAAGGGGCTGCTCAACGTGGTCGCCGACCTGCGCAAGGCACTGGAGGGGGCTACCGACAACCAGGAAGGCAGCTACGCCATTCGCGACGCGACAGGGATCGCCATGACCAACCTGGATGCCGCCAGTAGCCAGGTGCTCTCCGGGCGCGGGCAGATCGGGGCGCGACTCAATACCATCGACTCCACCGAGACCTTTATCGACGACGTGAAACTGGTGAACACCGGCGTCATCTCCGACCTGCAGGACCTGGACTATGCCGAGGCGCTGTCGCGCCTGTCGATGCAGTCCACCGTCCTCCAGGCCGCGCAGCAGAGTTATGTGAAGATCAGCGGGCTGAGCCTGTTCAACTTCCTCAACTGAGTTCGCCCAGCAAACGAAAAAGCCCACGTGCCTAAAGCCGTGGGCTTTTTTGTCGATAACCCGAATGATCGCAGTTATTCACTGGAAAGTGTCGGTAAGTGGCTGCAAGTGTTTGATCTGGAAGATGAAAAAAATCTCTTGAATTTTTTCTAAAGCTCCCCGGATCAACGCCGATACATAAGTCGAATGCGAATTCTTGGTGTCCCTGAGCAAGCAGGCCGAGATATCGCAAGCTCAGGAACGAACAGGACCTCTGAAGGAGACCATCATGGCCCTTACCGTCAATACCAACATTGCTTCCCTGAACACCCAGCGTAACCTGAACAACTCGTCCAGCTCCCTGGGCACCTCGCTGCAGCGTCTGTCCACCGGCTTCCGCATCAACAGCGCCAAGGACGATGCCGCCGGCCTGCAGATCTCCAACCGCCTGTCCAGCCAGATCAGCGGCTTGAACGTTGCCGTGCGCAACGCCAACGACGGCATCTCCCTGGCGCAGACCGCTGAAGGCGCCCTGCAGCAGTCCACCAATATCCTGCAGCGCATGCGTGACCTGTCCCTGCAATCGGCCAACGGCAGCAACGACTCTACTGACCGCGCCGCCCTGCAGAAAGAAGTAGGCGCCCTGCAAAGCGAACTGAACCGTATCGCTGACACCACTACCTTTGGTGGTCGCAAGCTGCTCGACGGCTCCTTCGGTTCCACCGCCTTCCAGGTCGGTGCCAATGCCAACGAAACCATCAACGTTGCTATCGGTGATGCCAGTGCTACCAAGATTGGTGCTTACACCTCCGATAAAGCAGGCACTGGTTTCGGTGTAGCTACCGCTGCTGCAGCTGATGCCAACATGACCGACTTCAAGATTTCTTCGAACGGCAAGCAGTATGACGTTCAAGATATCAAGGCGGGCGATACTGCTGCTGCTATTGTCAGCAAAGTCAATAATGCAGGCTCCCCGGTCAAGGCCTCTGCCCGTACCGACGCAGTTCTGACCCAGGGTGCAGCTTCGAAGAGCTTCGATCTGAAAATCGAAGTATTCAACTCGGACAGCGGCGCAGCTAGTGCAGACTCCACTATTGATCTGAAGACGGTGACTTCCTTCGATCAGGTAGTCAGCGCAGTGAACTCCAGCGGTGCTGGTATTACCGCCAAGAAGAACGGCGACGGTACCCTGGAGCTGAGCTCGGCAACCGGCGCTACGTTCAAGATCACTGGCAAAAGCTACACCGACGTGGGTGGTACCACCGCTGGTGCAGCTGCTGACATGACTGTACAGGTCCGTTCCGCTGAGGATTCCGATGGTGACAACCTGGGTGATTTGTCTACTGCCGCCAACATCGGTGCGGGTACTGCTTTCGCCAACGGCGCAGTCAAGTTCAGTTCCTCGGCGGCCTACTCTCTGTCGGGTACGGCTGGTGTAGCTGTGCTGACCGGCGAAGCTTCCGGCTCCCTGTCGAAAATCAGCGACGTTGATGTCAGCACCGCCTACGGCGCGCAGAATGCCATCGACGTAATCGACGCGGCCATCGCCTACATCGACTCCCAGCGTTCCGACCTGGGTGCCGTGCAGAACCGCTTCGACAACACCATCTCCAACCTGCAGAGCATTGCCGAGAACGCCGACAACGCCCGCAGCCGCATCAAGGACACCGACTTCGCCGCTGAAACCGCGAACCTGTCCAAGAACCAAGTGCTGCAACAGGCCGGTACTGCGATCCTGGCCCAGGCCAACCAGCTGCCGCAGTCGGTACTCAGCCTGCTGCGCTGATCGACGGCAGCGAGTTGACGTGACCACAGGAGGAGGGGGCGACCCTTCCTCCTTTTCGGCTTTTACGAGGATCGGAAGATGGATGTGAGTAAGGTTACTTCCATTGCCGGGCTGGGATCGTTCGAGCGGACGCCGAGTATTCGTCCGGTCCGGGAGGCAGTTACCCCCGACCAGGCGGCCGATCAGCAGGACTCGAAATCGCTGGACTCCGCTGTATCCGACATCCAGTCGTTCGTGCAGGGGATCCGGCGCAATCTCAACTTCAGCATCGACGACGCCACCGGTGAAGTGGTGGTGAAGGTGATTGATGCCGAGTCCGGCAAGGTCGTGCGGCAAATGCCTTCCGAGGAAGTGCTGAAACTTGCCGCCCGGCTCGACGATATTCGCAGTCTGATGTTCGAAACCCGCGCCTGAGGCGAGGTGTGTAACACTGGCACGAAGCCTGCAGGTCTGCGCGGTGACCGGTGGAGCCGGAACAGGATTTTGACGGAGGTGTGAAATGGGGATGACCATCACGGGTACGGGCACTGGCCTGAACATCGACAATATCGTTCAGACCATGGTGGCTGCCGAAAAGGCGCCCAAGCAGAACCAGCTCGATACCCTGGAAAAAGCCACCACCACCAAGATCACCGGAATCGGCTCGCTCAAGAGTGCCTTGAGCACGTTCCAGACGGCGCTGGAAGCGCTGAATAAGACCGCTAATTTCCAGGCCCGCTCGGCTACTTCTTCCAAGAATGACCTGATCGGCGTCACCGCCACCGACAAGGCCGGCATCGGCAGCTATCAGATCGAAGTCAAGCAGTTGGCCGCTGCCAGCAAGGTTGCGCTCGCCGCGATTCCTGCCAACGGCGACAAAGCTGCAACCTTTGGCCAGGGCACCTTGAGCATCAAGCTCGGCGACACTGCGCTGCCGGACATCAAGATCGACAGCAGCAACAACACCCTGGCTGGCGTGCGCGACGCCATCAATACCGCCGGCAAGGATGCGGGAGTCTCCGCCACTATCATCACCGACGAGCATGGTTCTCGCCTGGTGCTGAGCAGTTCCAAGACCGGCGCCGGCAAGGATATTTCCGTAGCGGTCAGCGGTGATGACGGTAGCGGTAGCGCCAAGCTGACCGACCTTGCCTTCACTCCGCCGGCGGTTCCCACCGACCCGACTATCCAGGATCCGCCCGCCGTCAGCGATCCTTCCGGCGCGCGCATGCTGGTGCGTTCCAAGAGTGCCGAGCTGACCGTCGATGGCCTGAAAATCACCAGCGAATCCAACACCGTCACCGATGCCCTCGAAGGCGTGACCCTGAATCTCAAGGGTGTGACCGAAGCTAGCACCCCGGTGACAGTGGGTGTGAGCCTGGACCAGTCGGGGGTCAAGAAGAACATCCAGTCCTTCGTCGACGCCTACAACGCACTGGTCAGCACCATCAATTCGCAGACCAAGGTCACCAAGGTTGGCGACGACAAGGCGCCGGTGACAGGGGCACTGGTCGGTGACGCGACGGCGCGCGCTATCTCCGCATCCCTCCATCAGGAGCTGGTGAATGTCCAGGGTGACGGCAAGATCCGTGCGTTGGCGGATCTTGGCATTACCACCCAGACCGACGGCACGTTGGCCATCGACAGCACCAAACTGGACAAGGCAGTGACCGGCAACTTCGATGAAATAACCGCGTTGTTCACGGGGGATAACGGCCTGGCTGCCCGCCTGACCGATCGTGTGAAGCCCTATACCATCACTAACGGTATCCTCGATCAGCGCAACAGTTCGTTGCAGGCAACGCTCAAGAGCGTGGATAAGCAGCAGGTGACGTTGGACGCCCGCATGACTGCCTTGCAGGAGCGCCTGTACAAACAGTTCAACGCGATGGATGCCTTGGTCAGTCAGCTCACCCAGACCACCAACAGCCTGACCAGCCAACTGGCCAGCCTGCCGTTCGCCAAGGGCTGATCCGGTAACTGCCGTGCCGCGCCCGGCTTTGTGCCGGGCGTGACAAAAAAATCTCAAGAAGCCTTCAAGCTCCTGCTTCACTGGCCGATACCTTGGTCAGTAGATGAATTCCCCGCAGGAGCCTGCCATGTACGCCATGAGAGCCATGAAGCAATACCAGCAAGTCAGCCTGGAAGCGCGCGTCGCCGAAGCGTCGCCGCACAGCCTGATCCAGATGCTGATGCAGGGTGGTCTGGAGCGCATGGCGCAGGCTCGTGGCGCCATCGAGCGTGGCCAGCTGGCCGAGCGTGGCGAGCTGATCAGCAAGGCCATCGGCATCGTCGGCGGTCTGCGCGAGGCGCTGAACCTGGAGCTGGGCGGCGAACTGGCGTTGAACCTCGATCGACTTTACGGTTACATGACCGAGCGCCTGCTGGAGGCCAACCGCAGTGGCGATGCCGCGATCCTCGACGAGGTGTCCGGCCTGCTGCGTGAAGTGAAATCGGGCTGGGATGCGATCTCCGCCTGAAGGAAGGACGAGTCATGAATCAGGCCATGCAACAACTCAACGAAACCCGCGCCGCGCTCTCCGCCGCGATGCACAGCAAGGACTGGGACGCCATCGGCGAACTGGACCGCATGTGCCGCGAGCAGGTGGACGTGGCCATGCAGGACGCCGAGCGCGACGAGCAGGCCCTGCGTGACACCATGGAGCAGCTGCTGACGCTCTACGGTGAGCTGGTCAAGGTCTGTACCGCCCAGCGTACCGCCATCGGCGAGGAACTGACCGCCGTGCGTCGCTCCAGCCAGGGCGCCAAGGTCTACCAGATGTTCGGCTGATCCGGTCGGATCAGCTTCCCCCCGGCGGCCCGCGGGCCGCCGCCGTGTTTGTGCGAACCGCTCCTCGGTTCGATTGCCATGATCCGGGTCAACGCCCTTCGTCGGGCAGTATCAAAAAAAGCACGCCATAAATTTGACTCTTCCCGTGTTTTTGACTTTACTAGTGGCCAAATGCTGGCGATCACGGGGAATTGTGTCATCGCCAGGCTCGTGTCAGCAGCCGTTCGACGGCCTCAAAGCCCCGGGATGACAAGCTAAAGATGTGGCGCGAAACCAAGATTCTCCTGATCGACGATAACCAGGAACGGTGCCGTGACCTCTCGGTCATCATCGGCTTCCTCGGCGAGGACCAGATCGCCTGCGGCAGCCACGACTGGCGCCAGGCGGTCGATGCGTTGCCCAACGGCAGCCGCGACGTGCTGTGCGTGCTGCTCGGCAACGTGGACAGCAAGGGTGGGGCGCTGGAGCTGCTCAAGCAGCTGGCGACCTGGGATGAATACCTGCCCGTGCTGCTGATCGGCGAGCCTGCGCCTGCCGACTGGCCCGAAGAGCTGCGCCGCCGCGTGCTGGCCAGCCTGGAAATGCCGCCCAGCTACAACAAGCTGCTCGACTCCCTGCACCGCGCCCAGGTCTACCGCGAGATGTACGACCAGGCCCGCGAGCGTGGCCGCCAGCGCGAGCCCAACCTGTTCCGCAGCCTGGTCGGCACCAGCCGCGCCATCCAGCAGGTGCGGCAGATGATGCAGCAGGTCGCCGACACCGACGCCAGCGTGCTGATCCTCGGCGAGTCCGGCACCGGCAAGGAAGTGGTCGCGCGCAACCTGCACTATCACTCCAAGCGCCGCGACGCGCCTTTCGTGCCGGTGAATTGCGGGGCGATCCCGGCGGAGCTGCTGGAAAGCGAACTGTTCGGCCACGAGAAGGGGGCCTTCACCGGCGCCATCACCAGCCGGGCAGGGCGCTTCGAACTGGCCAACGGCGGCACCCTGTTCCTCGACGAGATCGGCGACATGCCGCTGCCGATGCAGGTCAAGCTGCTGCGCGTACTGCAGGAGCGCACCTTCGAGCGCGTGGGCAGCAACAAGACGCAGAACGTGGACGTGCGCATCATCGCCGCGACCCACAAGAACCTCGAAAAGATGATCGAGGACGGCAGCTTCCGCGAGGACCTGTACTACCGCCTCAACGTCTTCCCCATCGAGATGGCCCCGCTGCGCGAGCGCGTGGAGGACATCCCGCTGCTGATGAACGAGCTGATCTCGCGCATGGAGCACGAGAAGCGCGGTTCGATCCGCTTCAACTCCGCCGCCATCATGTCGCTCTGCCGCCACGACTGGCCGGGCAACGTGCGCGAGCTGGCGAACCTCGTCGAGCGCCTGGCGATCATGCATCCCTACGGCGTGATCGGCGTGGGCGAGCTGCCGAAGAAATTCCGTCACGTCGACGACGAGGACGAGCAACTGGCGAGCAGCCTGCGCGAGGAGCTGGAAGAGCGCGCGGCGATCACCGCCGGACTGCCGGGTCTCGACTCGCCGGCCATGCTGCCGGCCGAGGGCATCGACCTGAAGGATTACCTCGCGAACCTGGAGCAGGGCCTGATCCAGCAGGCGCTGGACGATGCCGCCGGCGTCGTCGCCCGTGCCGCCGAGCGCCTGCGCATCCGCCGCACCACCCTGGTGGAGAAAATGCGCAAGTACGGCATGAGCCGTCGCGAGGAGGAGATGGCGGAGGATTGACGCCTCCGTCATGCTCGTTTCTCTAAATCGTTGAAAATAAACGAGTAAATTTTAGGCACGCGGTTTGCTAAGACTCATCCGACCGACAGTTCTACGACGTCGGACGGATGAGAGAACCGCATGATGCCAGTCGCCCAACGCCAGTCCGAAACCACCACCCTTGCGTCTGTTGCAGAGAACAGGCCGGTGGAGGAGAGCAGCCGCGCGAATCTGGAACAGGCTTTCGCCCTGTTCAACCAGATGTCCAACCAGCTCAGTGAGTCCTACAGCCTGCTGGAGGCGCGCGTCACCGAGCTCAAGGGCCAGCTGGCCCTGGTCAGCGCCCAGCGCATGCAGGAGCTGGCGGAGAAGGAGCGCCTGGCCAATCGCCTGCAAAGCCTGCTCGACGTGCTGCCCGGCGGCGTCATCGTGCTCGATGCCCAGGGGGTGGTGCGCGACGCCAACCCGGTGGCCTGCGCGCTGCTCGGCAAGCCGCTGGTGGGCATGCTCTGGCGCGAAGTGATCGCTCGCAGCTTCGCTCCCCGCGCCGACGACGGCCATGAAGTTTCCCTGCGCGATGGTCGCCGCGTGTCCATCGCCATCCGCTCGCTGAACGGCGAACCCGGCCAGCTCATCCTGCTCAACGACCTGACGGAAACCCGTCGCCTGCAGGATCAACTGGCGCGCCACGAGCGCCTGTCCGCGCTGGGCCGCATGGTCGCCTCGCTGGCTCACCAGATCCGTACGCCGCTGTCCGCCGCCATGCTCTACGCCAGCCACCTGAGCGAGCAGGAGCTGCCGCTGGAGCAGCAGCAGCGCTTTGCCGGGCGGATCAAGGAGCGTCTGCACGAACTGGAGAACCAGGTCCGCGACATGCTGGTGTTCGCCCGTGGCGAACTGCCGCTGCCGGATCGCCTGGCACCGACGCAGCTGTTCACCAGTCTGCGGGCCGCCGCCGAATCCCACGTTGCCGGCCTGAACGTCCGTTGGCAGTGCGACGCCCGCGTGGGCGAACTGCTGTGCAACCGCGATACCCTGGTCGGCACGCTGCTCAACCTGGTGGAAAACGCCATCCAGGCCGCCGGTCGCGACGTGCGCCTGAAGGTGCACCTGTATGCGCGCGGCGACAGCCTGCGCCTGTCCATCAGCGACGACGGCCCGGGCATGAGCGCTGAAACCCTGGCGCGCCTGGGCGAACCCTTCTTCACCACCAAGACCACCGGTACCGGCCTCGGGCTGGCCGTGGTCAAGGCCGTTGCCAAGGCCCACCAGGGCGAGCTGCGCCTGCGCTCGCGCCCTGGCCGTGGCACCTGCGCCACCCTGATCCTGCCGCTGATCGTGGCTCAATCCATCGCTCACAAGGAATGAACACCATGGCCGCCAAAGTCCTGCTGGTCGAAGACGACCGCGCCCTGCGTGAAGCCCTGTCCGACACCCTGATGCTCGGTGGGCACGACTTCGTCGCCGTCGACTGCGCCGAGGCCGCGCTGCCGGCCCTGGAGAAAGACGCCTTCAGCCTGGTGATCAGCGATGTGAACATGCCGGGCATGGACGGGCACCAGTTGCTGGGCCTGATCCGCGCACGCCATCCGCAACTGCCGGTGCTGCTGATGACCGCCTACGGCGCGGTGGACCGCGCGGTGGAAGCCATGCGCCAGGGGGCGGCGGATTACCTGGTCAAACCCTTCGAGCCGAAGGCCCTGCTGGAGCTGGTGGCGCGTCATGCGCTGGGTACCGTCGCCAGCAGCGAAGGCGACGGTCCGGTGGCGCTGGAGCCGGCCAGCCGGCAACTGCTGGAGCTGGCCGCCCGTGTCGCCCGCAGCGACTCCACCGTGCTGATCTCCGGCGAGTCCGGCACCGGCAAGGAAGTGCTGGCGCAGTACATCCATCAGCAGTCGCCGCGTGCGGCCAAGCCGTTCGTCGCGATCAACTGCGCGGCGATTCCGGACAACATGCTCGAGGCCACCCTGTTCGGTCACGAGAAGGGCGCCTTCACCGGCGCCATTGCCGCCCAGCCGGGCAAGTTCGAGCTGGCCGACGGCGGCACCATCCTGCTCGACGAAATCTCCGAAATGCCGCTGGGTCTGCAGGCCAAGCTGCTGCGTGTGTTGCAGGAGCGCGAGGTGGAGCGCGTCGGTGCGCGCAAGCCGATCAGCCTGGACATCCGCGTGCTCGCCACCACCAACCGTGACCTGCTGGGCGAAGTGGCGGCGGGGCGTTTCCGCGAGGACCTGTACTACCGCCTTTCGGTATTCCCCCTGGCCTGGCGCCCGCTGCGCGAGCGTCCGGCGGACATCCTGCCGCTGGCCGAGCGCCTGCTGGCCAAGTACAGCCGCAAGATGAACCTGGCGCCGGTCAGTCTCGGCGCCGACGCTCGCGCCGCGCTGCTGGCGCACCCGTGGCCGGGCAACGTGCGCGAGCTGGACAACGCCATCCAGCGCTCGCTGATCCTGCAGCAGGGCGGCCAGGTGCAGGCCGCCGACCTCTGCCTGACCGCGCCCATCGGCCATGCGCCGCGCCCGGCGCTGGCCGCCGTGCCGGCGCCATCGGCGCCGCAGGTTCCGGCGAGCGTCGAAATTCCGTCACCCTCCGTGCTGGAGGCCGGCGCCCTGGGTGAGGACCTCAAGCGCCGCGAGTTCCAGATGATCATCGATACCCTGCGCAGTGAGCGCGGCCGCCGCAAGGAGGCCGCCGAGCGCCTGGGCATCAGCCCGCGGACCCTGCGTTACAAGCTGGCGCAGATGCGCGATGCGGGGATGGATGTGGAGGCGTATCTGTACGCCAGTTGATGGTTTGACTTGTTCCCCTCTTGGCCCGCCGTTGTGCGGGCTTTTCTTTTGGGGACTCTGAGGGGGCAGCCCGTAGGAGCGGACTTTGTCCGCGATGCTTTTGGTTGTTGTTTGGGTGTTCAGCGTCGC
This sequence comes from Pseudomonas macauensis, assembly GCF_047902425.1. Lineage (NCBI taxonomy): Bacteria > Pseudomonadati > Pseudomonadota > Gammaproteobacteria > Pseudomonadales > Pseudomonadaceae > Pseudomonas > Pseudomonas macauensis. The sequence continues at coordinate 1,854,110 of NZ_CP138377.1, forward strand.
TGCGGTGTGCTCGGATGTTTCTTGTTTCGCCCCCTCGGGCGAGTCACTTCTTCCAAACGCCGAAGAAGTAACCAAGAAGGCTTGCCCCTGCATCCGGTTTTTCGCTTAGGCGAAAAATTCCCTCGCTCCATCGAAGTTTCAGGGGCCCGCGTCGACGGGCCATCCATGGCCCAACGACGCTCTCGCGGCATCCATGCCGCTCAATCCCTGAAACTCCGATTCCACTCGGCCTCCTGAAGGGGCGCTCCGGTGCGTGCGGATATTTCTCTGGAAGTCTTTAAAGCCAGAGCCAGAGCCAGAGCTAGAGCTAGAGCTAGAGCTATGCGGTGCGTATGCCTTCGTAGGAGAGACGGGGGCGCCTAGCCCTTGTCCGCGAAATCCGTGCTGACAGGGAGGTGCCCGGGTTTGTCGCCAACCTGTAGGAGCGAGCTTGCTCGCGAACCGAGGCTGATCGCGGACGGAGTCCGCTCCAACAAGAGCCACATGTATCCGTAGGAGCGGACTCCGTCCGCGATGCTCTTGCTTTTCGTAGGGAATAACGCGCAGCGTTATCCGCCGAGATGGGTATCGCTTCGCTCCACGCCATCCTGCGAAGAACACCCACCGTCACCGTCATCGGCGCCGGATGTCGGGGCAAGCCCTTTTGGTTCCTTTTGGGGCTCTATAAAGGGACTCGCCCGAGGGGCGAAACAAAATCTCCCAGCACACACCGATGCGGCGCAGAAACGCCGAGCAAGACGGCGGATAAAGCTCGAGGCGTTATGCGACCTTGCTCCAGGCAGGCGAGATACGTAGGTATTTCCCTGTTGGAGCGGACTCATCCGCGATGGATTTCGCGGATAAGATCCGCTCCTGCGGGAGCCGCGCCTTACGGCTCCGAACACCCCATCCCAGAGCCTTCCCATCAAAAAATCCCCATCCCCCAAACCTGGCACCCAAGTTGCAATCCCCTGTGCAAAGCGCCGCGCGGCGTCAAAAAACCGCGGCCAGTCGGAGGGGTAGGTAATGAGTCAGGGTGTCGAATTCAATCGTCTGCTGCTGGAGATGCGCTCCATGCAGATGGAGGCCATGGCCAAGTCGAAGGCGCAGGCTGCGCAACCGACCGAGCCGGGCGCGCCGAGCTTCTCGCAGATGCTCACCCAGGCAGTCGACAAGGTGAACGGCACCCAGCAGGTCGCCACCGACATGGCTACCGCCTTCGAAGTCGGCCAGAGCGGCGTCGATCTCACCGACGTGATGATCGCTTCGCAGAAAGCCAGTGTGTCCTTCCAGGCCATGACCCAGGTACGCAACAAGCTCGTCCAGGCGTACCAGGACATCATGCAGATGCCGGTCTGAGGTAGCAGGTCATGGCTGACGCCACCGTAGACAGTCAGGTTCCCGCCAAGCTCGGCGCAGCGAAAAAGCCGCTGCTGGGCCTGACCTTCCTCGAAAACCTCGCGGACATGCCGGTGCTGCGCCAGGTCGGCCTGCTGGTTGGCCTCGCCGCGAGCATCGCCGTCGGCTTCGGCATGGTGCTCTGGTCGCAGCAGCCGGACTACAAGCCACTGTACGGCAGCCTCAACGGCGTCGACGCCAACAAGGTGGTCGAGGCGTTGAGCGCTGCCGATATCGCCTACAAGGTCGAACCCAATTCCGGTGCGCTGCTGGTGAAGGCCGACGACCTCGGCCGCGCACGCATGAAAGTCGCCAGCGCCGGCGTTGCGCCGACCGACAACAACGTCGGCTTCGAGATCCTCGACAAGGAACAGGCCCTGGGCACCAGCCAGTTCATGGAAGCGACCAATTACCGTCGCGGCCTGGAAGGCGAGCTGGCGCGCACCATCTCCAGCCTGAACAACGTCAAGGGCGCCCGCGTGCACCTGGCGATCCCGAAGAGCTCGGTGTTCGTCCGTGACGACCGCAAGCCCAGCGCCTCGGTGCTGGTCGAGCTGTACCCGGGCCGCAACCTGGAGCCGAGCCAGGTGATGGCGATCGTCAACCTGGTGGCGACCAGCGTGCCGGAACTGGACAAGTCCCAGGTCACCGTCGTCGACCAGAAGGGCGCCCTGCTGTCCGACCAGCAGGAGCTCTCCGAGCTGACCATGGCCGGCAAGCAGTTCGATTACACCCGCCGCATGGAAAGCAACCTCAACCAGCGCGTGCACAGCATCCTGCAACCGGTACTGGGCAATGGCCGCTACAAGGCCGAAGTCTCCGCCGACGTCGACTTCAGCGCGGTGGAGTCCACCTCCGAATCCTACAACCCGGACCAGCCGGCGCTGCGCAGCGAGCAGACCAACAACGAGGAACGGCAGAACAGCAACGGCCCGCAAGGCGTGCCGGGGGCGCTGTCGAACCAGCCGCCGGGGCCCGCCAACGCGCCGCAGACCACTGCGCAGAACGCGCCGTCCGACTACGTCGCGCCGGGTCAGCCGCTGAAGGATGCCAACGGCCAGCCGATCATGGACCCGAAGACCGGCCGGCCGGAACTGGCGCCGTATCCCACCGACAAGCGCCAGCAGAACACCCGCAACTATGAGCTGGATCGCTCGGTGAGCTACACCAAGCAGCAACAGGGCCGCCTGCGCCGGCTTTCCGTCGCGGTGGTGCTGGATGACCGGATGATCACCGACGCCAAGACCGGCGAGGTGACCCACAAGCCGTGGAGCGCCGATGAATTGTCGCGCTTCACCCGCCTGGTGCAGGACGCCGTCGGCTACGACGCCAGCCGTGGCGACAGCGTCAGCGTGATCAACGCGCCGTTCGCCCCGGAGCAGGGCGAGGAAATCGTCTCCCCGCCGTTCTACTCGCAGCCCTGGTTCTGGGATGTGGTCAAGCAGGTGCTGGGCATTGTCTTCATCCTGGTGCTGGTACTGGGCGTGCTGCGTCCGGTGCTGAACAACCTGTCGGGCAACAAGGGCAAGGCCCTGGTGGCCGGCGGCGCGGGCGCTGACGGACTGGGCGAGCTGGGTGGCCTCGACGGCGAGCTGTCGGACGACCGCGTCAGCCTCGGCGGCCCCGCCAGTATTCTGTTGCCGAGCCCGTCCGAGGGTTACGATGCGCAGCTCAATGCGATCAAGAGCCTGGTCGCGCAGGACCCCGGGCGTGTGGCTCAGGTGGTGAAAGAGTGGATCAATTCCGATGAGTAACCGCACATGAGCGAACCTCGGGCGAACGCCAAACTGAGCAAGGTCGACAAGGCCGCCATCCTCCTGCTGTCCCTCGGCGAGACCGACGCGGCGCAGGTGCTGCGGCACATGGGCCCCAAGGAAGTGCAGAAGGTCGGCGTGGCCATGGCGCAGATGCGCAACGTGCACCGTGAGCAGGTCGAGCAGGTGATGGGCGAGTTCGTCGAGATCGTCGGCGACCAGACCAGCCTGGGCGTCGGCGCCGACAGCTACATCCGCAAGATGCTCACCCAGGCCCTGGGCGAGGACAAGGCCAACAACCTGATCGACCGCATCCTGCTGGGCGGCAACACCAGTGGCCTGGACAGCCTGAAGTGGATGGAGCCGCGCGCCGTGGCCGACGTGATCCGCTACGAGCACCCGCAGATCCAGGCCATCGTGGTCGCCTACCTCGATCCGGACCAGGCCGCCGAAGTGCTCGGCCACTTCGACCACAAGGTGCGCCTGGACATCGTCCTGCGCGTGTCCTCGCTGAACACCGTGCAGCCATCCGCGCTCAAGGAGCTGAATCTGATCCTGGAGAAGCAGTTCGCCGGCAACGCCAACTCCACCCGCACCACCATGGGCGGCGTGAAGCGCGCGGCGGACATCATGAACTTCCTCGACAGCTCGGTCGAAGGCACGCTGATGGACGCCATCCGCGAGGTGGACGAAGACCTCTCGGGCCAGATCGAAGACCTCATGTTCGTCTTCGACAACCTCGCCGACGTCGACGACCGCGGCATCCAGGCGCTGCTGCGCGAGGTGTCCTCCGACGTGCTGGTGCTGGCGCTCAAGGGTTCCGACGAGGCGATCCGCGAGAAAATCTTCCGCAACATGTCCAAGCGTGCCGCCGAACTGCTGCGCGACGACCTGGAGGCCAAGGGCCCGGTGCGCGTCAGCGAAGTGGAAAGCGCGCAGAAGGAAATCCTCACCATTGCACGGCGCATGGCCGAGTCGGGCGAGATCGTGCTCGGCGGCAAGGGCGGCGAGGAGATGATCTAAGTGGTGCCCCCGGCCAAAGACGAGCAGGAGCTCAGCGAGCTGATCCGCGCGCGCGATGTCTCGGGCTTCGACCGCTGGTCGCTGCCCAGCTTCGACCCGATCAAGCCGCTGCCCGAACCCGAGCCGCAACCCGAACCGTTGGCCGAGGAGCCGCAGATCGAGGAAGTGCCGGAGGAAGAGGTCAAGCCGCTGACGCTGGAGGAACTCGAGGCGATCCGCCAGGACGCCTACAACGAGGGCTTCTCCACCGGTGAGAAAGACGGCTTCCATGCCGGCCAGTTGAAGGCGCGTCAGGAAGCTGACGCGGCCCTGCAGCCGCGCCTGCAGAGCCTGGAAACCCTGATGGGGCAGCTGCTGGATCCGATCGCCGAGCAGGACCAGATGCTCGAGGCGGGCATGCTCAGCCTGGTGACCCACGTGGTGCGCCAGGTGGTGCAACGCGAGCTGGCCACCGATTCCAGCCAGATCCGCCAGGTGTTGCGCGAGGCGTTGAAGTTGCTGCCAATGGGCGCCGGCAATATCCGCATCCAGGTCAACCCGCAGGACTTCGAACTGGTGAAGGCCCTGCGTGACCGCCACGAGGAAAGCTGGCGGATCATCGAGGACGACAGCCTGCTGCCCGGCGGCTGCCGCATCGAGACCGAACATTCGCGCATCGACGCCAGCATCGAGACGCGCCTGGCCCAGGCGGTCAAGCAGCTCTTCGAGCAGCAGCGCGACCAGGCGACCCACGCACTGGCGCCGGATCTGCACCTCGACCTGGACGCGCCCGATGCGCCTTGACCGTGTCAGCTTCGCCCGCCGTCTGCAAGGCTACAGCGAAGCGGTGAACCTGCCGGCGCAGCCGGTGGTGGAGGGCCGCCTGCTGCGTATGGTCGGCCTGACCCTGGAGGCCGAAGGCCTGCAGGCCTCGGTCGGCAGCCGCTGCCAGGTGATCAACGACGGCGGCTATCACCCGGTGCAGGTGGAGGCCGAGGTGATGGGGTTCTCCGGCAGCAAGATCTACCTGATGCCGGTGGGCAGCCTCGCCGGCATCGCCCCCGGCGCCCGTGTGGTGCCGCTGCCGGATTCCGGTCGCCTGCCCATGGGCATGTCCATGCTCGGTCGCGTGCTCGATGGCGTCGGCCGCGCGCTGGACGGCAAGGGCGGCATGCGTGCCGAGGACTGGGTGCCGATGGAAGGGCCGATCATCAACCCCCTGGCGCGCGACCCGATCCACGAGCCGATGGACGTCGGAATTCGCTCGATCAACTCCCTGCTCACTGTCGGCCGTGGCCAGCGCCTGGGTCTGTTCGCCGGTACCGGTGTGGGCAAGTCGGTGCTGCTGGGCATGATGACCAAGTTCACCAAGGCCGACATCATCGTGGTCGGGCTGATCGGCGAACGGGGCCGCGAGGTGAAGGAATTCATCGAGCACATCCTCGGTGAAGAGGGCCTCAAGCGCTCCGTGGTGGTCGCATCGCCCGCGGACGACGCGCCGCTGATGCGCCTGCGTGCCGCGCAGTACTGCACGCGCATCGCCGAATACTTCCGCGACAAGGGCAAGAACGTCCTGCTGCTGATGGACTCCCTGACCCGCTACGCCCAGGCCCAGCGCGAGATCGCCCTGGCCATCGGCGAGCCGCCGGCGACCAAGGGCTATCCGCCGTCGGTGTTCGCCAAGCTGCCGCGCCTGGTGGAGCGCGCCGGCAACGGCGAGAAGGGCGGCGGCTCGATCACCGCTTTCTACACCGTGCTCAGCGAGGGTGACGACCAGCAGGACCCGATCGCCGACGCCGCCCGTGGCGTGCTCGACGGTCACTTCGTGCTGTCGCGCCGACTGGCCGAGGAAGGCCATTACCCGGCCATCGATATCGAAGCCTCGATCAGCCGGGTGATGCCCCAGGTCACCAGCCCCGAACACCTGCGCGACGCCCAGCGCTTCAAGCAGCTGTGGTCGCGCTACCAGCAGAGCCGCGATCTGATCAGCGTCGGCGCCTACGTAGCCGGCGGCGACGCCGAGACGGACCTGGCGATCCAGCGCTTCCCGATCATGCGCCAGTTCCTCCGCCAGGCCCTGGACGAGAGCCAGAACCTCGACGACAGCCGTTTGCTGCTCGATGCCGTGGTCAGCGGCAAGGCCGGCTGATGCGCATGATCCCCGGCACTGAGCTTTTCGCTCCCTCTCCCTTAAGGGAGAGGGTTGGGGAGAGGGCCGCACGGCAGAGGGCTAACCTGTGAACCGCCGCGCCGAACGCCTCGCCCCGGTGGTGGACATGGCCCTCAAGGCCGAACGGGAAGCCGCGCGCCAGCTCGGCCTGGTGCAGAACCAGCTGCTGCAGGCGCAGCGCAAGCTCGCCGAGCTCGAACGCTATCGCCTGGACTACCAGCAGCAGTGGATTCGCAATGGCCAGCAGGGCGTAACCGGGCAGTGGCTGATCAACTACCAGCGCTTCCTCTCGCAACTGGAAACCGCCGTCGAGCAGCAGAACCGTGCCGTGGAGTGGCACCAGGGCAGCGTCGACAAGGCCCGCGCGGCGTGGCAGGAGAAGTACGCCCGCCTGGAAGGCCTGCGCAAACTGGTGGAACGCTACCGCGAGGAAGCGCGCGCCGCCGCCGACAAATACGAGCAGAAGCAGCTCGACGAATTCGCCCAGCGCCTGAAGCCTTCGCCGGATTGAGCAGGGGCGCGTGCTAGGCTCCAGTCAGACCTTCGATTGGAATGCCCGCTCCATGCCTGTCCCGCCGTCCGAGTCCGATTTCTCCCGTTACTTGCGCCTGTGGAGCCTTACGCCCGAAGGCGACCCCATCGTCACCCACAGCAGCCATTTGCTGCCGGTGCGCTGGCAGGGGCGTGCGGCAATGATCAAGGTTGCCCTGGAGGCGGAAGAACAGGCCGGCTCGCGGGTCATGCGCTGGTGGGATGGGGAGGGTGCGGCGCGGGTCTATGCCCACGACAGCGACGTGATCCTGATGGAGCGTGCCGAAGGCGGGCGCTCGCTGATGCACATGGCCTTGAACGGCGAGGACGATCAGGCCAGCCGCATCGTCTGCGATGTGGTGCAGCGCCTGCACCGGCCGCGCGGCAAACCCTTGCCGGAGCTGATCGGCCTGCGTGATTGGTTCCGCGATCTGGCGCCCGCCGCCAAGCGTTACGGCGGCGTGTTCCCGCGCTGCCTGGAGACCGCCGAGGCGCTGCTGGCCAGCGAGCACGACAAGGCGGTGCTGCATGGCGATGTCCACCACGACAATATCCTCGACTTCGGCCAGCGTGGCTGGCTGGTGATCGATCCCAAGCGCCTCTACGGTGAGTGCCTGTTCGACTACGCCAACCTGCTGTGCAACCCGGATCTGCCGACCTCCCGCGAACGCGGACGATTTCTCCGCCAGCTGGACGTGATCGTCGAGCATGCCGGCGTGGACCGACGCCGCCTGCTGGAGTGGGTACTGGCTTTCGCCGGGCTGTCTGCCGCCTGGTTCCTCGATGACGGCCAGGGCGCCGATAGCGACCTGGCAGTGGCGCACCTGGCGGCGGCGGAGCTGGAGCGGATGACATGCTGCGCCTGAATCGCGCCTTCCTCAGCGCACACCCGCGCCTGATCGCCGCCTTCGCCGGCGGCCTGCTGGTGACGCTGGCCTGCTACCGCCTGGAACCGATGGTCCGGGTGCTGGTGGGATGGAACAGCATGGCCTGGCTGTACGTGTTGCTGATCGGCTGGCTGGCCTGGCGCGCCGACCCGCAGGAAGTGCGGCGCCTGGCCGAGGTCGAGGACGAGAACGCCGAGGCGGTGCTGGTGCTGATCAGCGTTGCCGCGCTGGCCAGCCTGGTGGCGATCGTCTTCGAACTGGCCGCCGCCGGTCATGCCGAGGGCGGTGAAAAACTCTGGCGCTACGCCTTCACTGCCAGCACCGTGCTGGGTTCCTGGTTCCTCATCGGCATGGTGTTCACCATGCACTATGCGCGGATGTTTTACTCCTCCGAGGACGGCGAACCGGTGCTGCGTTTTCCGGATGGGGAGACGAGCCCGGACTACTGGGACTTCCTCTACTTCTCCTTCACCTTGAGCGTGGCGGTGCAGACTTCCGACGTGGCGGTCGCCTCGCGGGCCATGCGCAAGGTGGTGCTGGCGCACTCGGTGATCGGCTTCCTGTTCAACACGGCGATACTGGGACTTGCGATCAACCTGGGCGCGGGGCTGATCGGGTAGGGAGCATGCCGCCACGTTAGAACAGCGGCTTCGACGCCTTGAACATCACCGCCGTGTCGCAATAGACGTTGTGCCCGGAGTACGCGCTGCAATCGCTGCCAGTCAGGCTGCTGCCGCTGTAGGAGAAGTTCAGGTCGATGCCCAGCCAGGGGCGACTGAGGTTCACTGACCAGTCGCCAAAGTCGCTGACGCTGCCGCCACCGCTCAGGCTCGCCGGCGCGGCGAGGTTGTAGGTGGAGTACTTGAATGACACATCGAAGCCCAGGTCCGGCTCCAGCCCCAGGTCGGTGAACAGCGTGGCGCTGCTGCGGCCGCCCTGGCTGCTGTAGGCCGCGCCGAGGCGGCTGCCGAACACCGAGAGACCGCCGTACAGCGCCTGGCTGTCGAAGTCCGGTTGCTCGGGGCGGGTATAGCGCAGGGTGCCCAGCTCATAGCCCAGTCCACCGTCGCCCAACGGGTGCTTGAAGCCCGCGTAGGTGTCGATCTCCAGGGGCTTTTCCTGCTCCAGGTTCGAGGTCCAGCTGCCGACGTACCAGCCGCTGGCATGGCTGGCGTCCACGCCGCCCTGGGCGCTGTTCGCCTGGCCGGGCCGGACCAGCCCCTGGGCCATGCTGCGGGTCGGCGCATTGGCGAACTTCAGCTCGAAATCACCCAGCTCGCGCTGCATCACCTGGGCATGCGCGACCGGCAGCGTGCTGACAGCGCAGGCCACGACGAGAATGGACTTGTACATGCTCCCCCTCCATTGCCTGGTGCGGCCCGACGTAGACGCATCGCCGTGGACCGAACCTTCGAAGGGTAACGGCATTTGCCACGCCCGTGGGGACCGGTGGTCCATTTCAGCGGAGTTCGACAAGACCGGGTGATGGCGTTCCAATGGCTGCCAAGGTTGCCGCTGTCATGAGTTGCTGCTACATCTTCAAACTCCTGCGTGCCGATCATCGATAAGGAGAATCCCATGGCCATCACTTCCGTTCCTTCCGCTGACGGCCAGGAGCTGACCATCGTGGTCCAGGGTCGCTTCGATTTCGGTGCGCACCAGGAATTCCGCGACGCCTACGAACGCGTCGACATCACGCCCAAGCGCTATGTGGTCGATCTCAAGGGCGCCACCTACCTGGACAGCTCAGCGCTGGGCATGCTGCTCCTGCTGCGCGACCACGCCGGCGGCGAGAACGCACAGATCAGCCTGGAACACTGCAACGCCGACGTGCGCAAGATCCTCGCCATCTCCAACTTCGAGCAGCTGTTCAAGATCAGCTGAACTCGACTGTCCTGCATCCGAGAGCGGCCATGGCTGATTTCCTCACGGTCCTGATCGCCGACGACAACGCCGCCGATCGCCTGCTGCTGTCCACCATCGTCAGCCGCCAGGGGCATCGGGTGATCACCGCGTCCAATGGCCTGGAGGCCCTGGCGCTGTTCGCCCAGGAGCGCCCGCAACTGGTGCTGATGGATGCGCTGATGCCGGTGATGGACGGCTTCGAAGCGGCGCGACGGATTCGCCGGCAGGCCGGCGAGGAGCTGGTGCCGATCATCTTCCTCACCTCGCTGAGCGAAACCGAGGCGCTGGTGCAGAGCCTGGAGGCGGGCGGCGACGATTTCCTCTCCAAGCCCTACAACCGGGTCATCCTCGAAGCCAAGATCCGCGCCATGGGCCGCCTGCACCACCTGCAGCGGATGGTGCTGGAGCAGCGCGACCTGATCGCCCGGCACAACGAGCACCTGCTCAACGAGCAGCGGGTGGCCAAGGCGGTGTTCGACAAGGTGGCGCACTCGGGCTGCCTCAACGCGGCGAACATCCGCTACCTGCAATCGCCCTTCGCGCTGTTCAACGGCGACCTGCTGCTGGCCGCGTTCAAACCCTCCGGCGGCATGCACGTGCTGCTCGGCGACTTCACCGGCCACGGTTTGCCGGCGGCCATCGGCGCCATGCCGCTGGCCGAGGTGTTCTACGGCATGACCGCCAAGGGCTACCCGATGGCGGACATCCTTCGCGAGATGAACGCCAAGCTCAAGCGCATCCTGCCGGTGGGGGTGTTCTGCTGCGCGGCGATGCTCAACCTGAGCTTCCAGCGCGGCCTGGTGGAGGTGTGGAACGGCGGATTGCCCAATGGCTATCTGCTGCGCCACGACAAGCGCGAGGCGCTGCCGCTGGTGTCGCGCCACCTGCCGCTGGGCATCCTCGATGCGGCCGCGTTCAACGAGCACTACGAGGTCTACGCCATGGAGGAGGGCGACCGCGTGTTCCTCTTCTCCGATGGCGTGACCGAGGCGCGCAACGCCGCCGGCGAGATGTTCGGCGAGCAGCGTCTGCGCGAGGTCTATGAGGCGGAGGCTGTGCCGTCGCGCCTGTTCGATAGCATCCAGACGGCGCTGGCGCGTTTCCGTGGCGAGGTGCAGGACGACGTCAGCATGCTGGAGGTTGTGCTGGTGCCGGAGCATTCGCTGCAGCGGCCGCCGCTGGCGTTCTCCGACAGCGGCCTGAGCAGCCCGCTGGACTGGTCCGCCAGCTTCGAGTTCCGTGCGCCGACCCTGCGGCACTTCAATCCGCTGCCGTTCCTGCTGCAACTGCTGATGGAGGTGCAGGACCTGCGGCCCAAGGGCGGCGCGCTCTACACCGTGCTCGCCGAGCTGTATTCCAACGCCCTGGAGCACGGCGTGATGGGCCTGGATTCCTCGCTCAAGTGCGATGCCTCCGGGTTCGCCCGCTACTACCAGCAGCGCAGCCAGCGCCTGGCGCAGCTGCGCGACGGCTTCGTGCGCTTCCATCTCGACCTCGCGCCCCACGGCGAGGGCGGGCGCTTGCTGGTGCGGGTGGAGGACAGCGGCGATGGCTTCGACGTCGGCGCGGTGCTGGCTTCCCAACGCGCCGCCGGCAGCCTCTGCGGGCGCGGCTTGACGCTGGTGCGGCAACTGGCCGACCGCTGCCAGTGGTCGGGTGATGGCAAATCGGTGTCCGTGGAGTTCTTCTGGTCGGCTCAGGCATAATCCGGCCTTCGCTTGCCATCCAGCCCTGTGGCGAGCAGTCCTACCGGGAGTGCCGAATGTCCGTGCCGCATCTCGATGACGCCGTGCAGCGCAACCTGCTGGAGATCATGGAAGACGAGTATCCGCTGCTGGTGGAGACTTTCCTGAGTGATTCCGAGGAGCGTCTGAGCAGCATTCGCGCGGCTTTCACCGCCGCCGACGGCGCCGCATTGCGCCATGCCGCGCACAGCTTCAAGGGCAGCTGCGGGAACATGGGCGCCACCGTGCTGAGCGGGCTGTGCAAGCAGCTCGAAGACGCCGCCCGGCACAACGACCTGGCTGCCGCACAGGGGCTGATCGCGAAGGTCGAGCACGAGTTCACCATCGTTCGCACGCTGTTGCTGCCCGGTCGCGCCTGATCCTCTCCGCCAGATCAAACAGAGAATTGGCCCGCCCCTTGCTATCTCCGTGATGGATATTCACATCAACGGAGAACTCCGATGGCTGTCGCCCCGGATATTTTATTGACGCCCACGCCGGACCCCAGGCCCAAGGCGGCGCTCTCCAAGCCTGCGCAGAATTCGCCCGACCCCGCCAACGACAAGGGTTCCAGCTTTGCCGACGTCTACGCGCAGGAGAAGCGCCCGGCGGCCAGCGAGCGTCCCGACAAGGCGGCCAAGCCCAAGGCCGAGAAGCCCAAGGACGCCTCCGACAAGGACGCCAAGACCAGCGATTCCAAGGATGCCGCTGCCGCCGACAAGCCAGCGATTGCCGATGACGGCAAGGCCTTGCCGGCCGACGGCGAGACCAAGGTGGCCGATAGCGAGGAGAAGCCCGAGGCCACCCTCGACCCGCTGCTGATGCTGGGCATGACCGGCCAGTTGCCGGCCCCGACCAGCGAAGCGCCGCCCCTGGTGATCAGCACTGGCGTGGGCCAGCAGACCGTGGCCAGTACGGACGGCGACCTGGAAAAGCTCAACGCACTGCCGGGCGTGACCCTGGCCCTCGACCAGGGCGCGCAGGACCAGGCGCAGCAGCTCCAGCAGACGCAGGTGGCCGGTGACGTGGCTGCCAAGGGCGCTGACAAGCCGGTGGAAGGCAACGGCAAGGCCGACCTGTCGGCAATGCTTTCGGCGTTGACCCCGGATACGACGGCGAAGGCTGCCGACGGCAAGCTGGCCGAAGGTGCACTGCAGACCAGCGCGGACCTGGGCCAGGCCTTGCCGGAGCTCCAGTCCCAGGCCAAGCCCGAGGCGCCACGCAACGAGTCCTTCGCCGCGCGGCTGGAGTCGCTGACCCAGGCACTGAATACGCCGCAGGCCATGACCAACCGTCCGGTGAACCCGCTGGTGCCGGGGCAGCCGGTGTCGGTGCAGCAGAACGGCTGGACCGACCAGGTGGTGGACCGGGTGATGTGGATGTCGTCGCAGAACCTCAAGTCCGCCGAGATCCAGATGGACCCGGCCGACCTCGGGCGCCTGGAAGTGCGCATCCACATGAGCGCCGACCAGACCCAGGTGAACTTCGTCAGCGCCAACGCCAACGTGCGCGAAGCGCTGGACAGCCAGCAGCACCGCCTGCGCGAGATGTTCAGCCAGCAGGGCATGGGGCAGCTCGACGTCAACGTCTCCGACCAGTCCGCCCGCGGCTGGCAACAGCAACAGGGCGGCGATGATCGCGGTGGCTCGCGCCGGGTCGCCGGCTCCGATGGCGACGACGAGCCGATGATCAGCGGCGTGTCCGAGATCCGCCCGCAGGTGGCGGCGCAGGGCAGGGGGCTGGTGGATTACTACGCCTGATGCTCAAGCCGTAGGGCGTACAACCGTTCGCGGTTGTACGCCGATACACCATGCCTGTCTGCCGCCCCAGGGGCGAGCCGGACGCCCAGTTCATACCCGAGCAGGCCGGCGGCCACGGTTAATCGGCGTATAACGCGGAGCGTTATACGCCCTACGCCTAGGGCAACTCTTGCGTGGCGTGTGCGATCGCGCGTCGATGTGCCTCGGAAATTTCTCTCCCCGCCCCGTGACTTCCTCCGTCTAGCCTGTAATATCCGCGGCGGCGCCAGTCCGACAATTCCAAACTGGCACAGCCCTTGCTCCTACCCCGGTATCTGCGCATCGCGCCGGAAAAGTGACGGATATTTGGCATGGCCAAGAAAGATCAGACGCCTCCCTTCCCAGACGGACAGGCCCCCGGCAAGGGCAAACTGAAGCTCATCATTCTCATCGCCCTGGCATTCCTGCTGGCGGTGGGGCTGTCGGTCGGCGGCACCTGGTTCTTCCTGAGCAAGCACGCCAAGCCCGCCGAGGCGGAGGCGAAGGCCGAGGAAGGCGCCGCACCGGGCAAGAAACAGGCGATCTACGAAATCCTCGCGCCGTCCTTCGTGGTCAACTTCAATCAGAACGGCCGCCAGCGTTACCTGCAGGTGGCGGTGGCGCTCATGGGGCGCGACCAGGCGCAGATGGATGCGCTGCGCGAGCAGATGCCGCTGGTGCGCAACCAACTGGTGATGTTGTTCTCCAGCCAGAATTTCGACTCGCTGGTGACCCCGGTGGGCAAGGAGATGCTGCGCCAGCAGGCGACCTCCAGCCTTCAGGAACTGGCGAAGAAGGCGACCGGTCAGTTGACCGTGGAACAAGTGCTTTTCACCAACTTCGTATTGCAGTAGGTACCCGCCATGGCCATGCAGGATCTACTTTCCCAGGACGAGATCGACGCGTTGCTCCACGGCGTCGACGACGGCCTCGTGGAAACCGAGTCCGACGTCGAGCCGGGGGCGATCAAGTCCTACGACCTGACCAGCCAGGACCGCATCGTCCGGGGCCGCATGCCGACCCTGGAGATGATCAACGAGCGCTTCGCCCGTTACACCCGCATCAGCATGTTCAACCTGCTGCGCCGCTCGGCGGATGTCGCCGTGGGCGGCGTGCAGGTGATGAAATTCGGCGAGTACGTGCACTCGCTGTACGTGCCCACCAGCCTCAATCTGGTGAAGATGAAGCCGCTGCGCGGCACCGGCCTGTTCATCCTCGACGCCAAGCTGGTGTTCAAGCTGGTGGACAACTTCTTCGGCGGTGACGGCCGCCACGCCAAGATTGAGGGCCGCGAGTTCACCCCCACCGAGTTGCGGGTGGTGCGCATGGTCATCGAGCAGGCCTTCGTCGACCTCGCCGAAGCCTGGCACGCGGTGATGCCGATCACCTTCGAGTACGTGAACTCCGAGGTGAACCCGGCGATGGCCAACATCGTCAGCCCCAGCGAAGTGGTGGTGGTCTCCACCTTTCACATCGAGCTGGACGGCGGCGGCGGCGACCTGCACATCACCCTGCCGTACTCGATGATCGAGCCGATCCGCGAGATGCTCGATGCCGGCTTCCAGTCCGACGTGGACGACCAGGACGAGCGTTGGATCAACGCCCTGCGCGAGGACATCCTCGACGTCAGCGTGCCGCTGGGCGCCACCGTCGTGCGCCGCCAGCTCAAGCTGCGCGACATCCTGCACATGCAGCCCGGCGACGTGATCCCGGTGGAGCTGCCCGAACACATGATCATGCGCGCCAACGGCGTGCCTTCCTTCAAGGTCAAGCTGGGTTCGCACAAGGGCAACCTGGCCTTGCAGATTCTCGATCCGCTCGAGCGCCCGCGCTGAGCAAGAGGACCCACCATGGCAGATGAAGACAACGTGACTCCCGAAGAACAGGCCCTGGCCGATGAGTGGGCCGCCGCGCTCTCCGAATCGGGCGACGCCAACCAGGACGACATCGACGCACTGATGGCCCAGGGCGGCGCCACCCCGGTGGCACCGGCCGCGCCGCGTGCGCCGATGGAAGAATTCGGCATGGCGCCCAAGGCGCCGACCATCGCCGGCCTGGAAGGGCCGAACCTGGACGTGATCCTGGATATCCCGGTGACCATTTCCATGGAGGTCGGCAACACCGACATCAGCATCCGCAACCTGCTGCAGCTCAACCAGGGCTCGGTGATCGAACTCGATCGCCTGGCCGGCGAGCCGCTGGACGTGCTGGTCAACGGCACCCTGATCGCCCACGGCGAGGTGGTGGTGGTGAACGAGAAGTTCGGCATCCGCCTCACCGACGTGATCAGTCCCAGCGAACGCATCAAGAAGCTGCGCTGACATGGCCCGCCTGTCCGCGATCCTCAGTGCATTGCCTCTGGCGGGGCTGTCCATGCTGGCGTTCGGCGACGACGCTAAGGCGCCGGTGTCGACGCCGGCCATCGTCCACGCCAGCTCCGCCCCGAGCATGATCACCGGCAGCGCTGGCGCGCAGTTGCTGCAACTGCTGCTGGGGCTGGTGCTGGTGGTTGGCCTGATCTTCCTGCTCGCCTGGCTGGTGCGCCGGGTGCAGCAGGTCGGCCCGCGCGGTAGCCAGGCGATCCGCCTGGTTTCCAGCCAGGCCCTCGGCCCGCGCGATCGGCTGGTGCTGGTGCAGGTGGGCGAGGAGCAGATCCTGCTTGGCCTGACGCCGGGTCGCATCACCCCGCTGCACGTCTTGCGCCAGCCGGTGCATGCCGCCGAGTCGGAGCCGGTGCAGCCGGAATTCGCCCAGCGCCTGCTGGAGTTGCTGAACAAGGACAAGGGCCGCCCGCAGTGACCCGTTCGCCGAATCTTTCCGCTCTGCTCGGCGCGCTCAAGCGCAGCGCGCCGCTGCTTCTGGGGCTGCTGGCGCTGGCCGTGCCGCAGGCCTTCGCCGCCGATCCGACGCAGATCTCGGCGATCACCGTGACCACCAACGCGCAGGGGCAGCAGGAGTACTCGGTCAGCCTGCAGATTCTGCTGATCATGACGGCGCTGAGCTTCATCCCGGCGTTCGTCATGCTGATGACCAGCTTCACCCGGATCATCATCGTCTTCTCCATCCTGCGCCAGGCGCTGGGCCTGCAGAGTACGCCGTCGAACCAGGTGCTGATCGGCCTTGCGCTGTTCCTCACCCTGTTCGTCATGGCGCCGGTGTTCGACAAGATCAACGCCAACGCGCTGCAGCCCTACCTCAATGAGCAGATTCCCGCGCAAGAAGCGCTCAGCCGCGCCGAGGTGCCGCTCAAGGCGTTCATGCTGGCGCAGACCCGGCAGTCGGACCTGGAACTGTTCGTGCGCCTGTCCAAGCGCACCGACATCCAGAGCGCCGACGCCACGCCCCTGACCATCCTGGTCCCGGCGTTCGTCACCTCGGAGTTGAAGACTGCGTTCCAGATCGGCTTCATGATCTTCATCCCGTTCCTGATCATCGACCTGGTGGTGTCCAGCGTGCTGATGGCGATGGGCATGATGATGCTGTCGCCGCTGATCATCTCGTTACCGTTCAAGATCATGCTGTTCGTGCTGGTGGACGGCTGGGCGCTGATCATCGGCACGCTCGCCGGCAGTTTCGGGACGGTGTAGCGATGTCGATTCCCGTCGGCGCAACGGTATCCGGTGGCACCGTAGGATGGCGTGTAGCGAAGCGATACCCATCGATCTCCGGGCCGACTCCGCTGATGGGTATCGCAAGCTCCACCCATCCTACGAATGGGCTTCCCACTGGGGCCGCTGTGCAAGAGGAGCAACCATGACTCCCGAAGTTGCCGTAGACCTGTTCCGCGAAGCGCTCTGGCTGACGGCGATGATCGTCGCCATCCTGATCCTGCCCAGCCTGCTGGTGGGCCTGGTGGTGGCGATGTTCCAGGCCGCCACCCAGATCAACGAGCAGACCCTGAGCTTCCTGCCGCGCCTGATCGTGGTGCTGCTCACCCTGATCGTGCTGGGGCCCTGGCTGATACGGCAGCTGATGGAGTACACCCAGACGCTGATCAGCAGCATCCCGACGCTGATCGGCTGATGCTGGAACTCACCAACGCGCAGATCGGCGGCTGGGTCGGGGCCTTCCTGTTCCCGCTGTTCCGCATCGCCGCGCTGCTGATGGTGATGCCGATCTTCGGCACACAGCTGGTGCCGACCCGCGTGCGCCTCTACCTGGCCCTGGCGATCGCCGTGGTGCTGGTGCCGAACCTGCCACCCATGCCGCAGGTGGATGCGCTGAGCGTCAAGGCCATGCTGCTGATCGGCGAGCAGATCCTCATCGGCGCCATGCTCGGCTTCACCCTACAGCTGATGTTCCATGCCTTCGTCATCGCCGGGCAGATCATCTCCATGCAGATGGGCCTGGGCTTCGCCTCGATGGTCGACCCCACCAACGGCATCTCGGTGCCGGTGCTCGGGCAGTTCTTCACGATGCTGGTGACCCTGCTTTTCCTGGCCATGAACGGCCACCTGGTGGTGTTCGAGGTGCTGGCCGAAAGCTTCGTCACCCTGCCGGTGGGCGAGGGGTTGTCGGGCAACCACCTGATCACCGTCGCCGGCAAGCTCGGCTGGGTGATCGGCGCCGGGTTGCTGCTGGCGCTGCCGGCGGTCACCGCGCTGCTGGTGGTCAACCTGGCATTCGGCGCCATGACCCGCGCCGCGCCACAGCTGAACATCTTCTCCATCGGCTTCCCGCTGACTCTGATCATGGGCTTCATCATCGTCTGGATCGGCAGCGCCGACATTCTGTCGCAGTACCAGTCCCTCGCCAGCGAGGGCCTGCAACTGCTCCGTGAACTGGTTCGAGCGAGGTAGCCAGCGATGGCGGAAAGCGAGAGCGGTCAGGACAAGACAGAGGAACCTACAGAGAAACGGCGCCGGGAGGCGCGCGAGAAAGGCCAGCTGCCGCGTTCGCGGGAGCTGAACACCCTCGCTGTGCTCGTCGCCGGCGCCGGCGGCCTGCTGATCTATGGCGCGGGCCTGGCGGACGCACTGATGCGCCTGATGCGCGGCAGCTTCGAGCTGTCCCGCGAGACGGTGATGAACAGCGACAACATGCTCCGGCTGCTGGCCAATGCCGCGCAGATCGCCGGAGAGGGGCTGTGGCCGATCCTCGCGCTGCTGCTGGTGGCGGCGCTGCTCGGGCCGGTGGCTCTGGGCGGCTGGCTGTTCTCCAGCGAGGCGCTGGCGCCCAAGTTCAGCCGCCTGAACCCGCTGGAAGGGCTCAAGCGGATGTTCTCGGCCAAGTCCCTGCTGGAGCTGTTCAAGGCGCTGATCAAGTTCACCGTGGTGCTCGCCGTGGCGATCCTGGTGTTGCAGTCGGACAAGGACGACCTGCTGGCGATGGCCCACGAGCCCACCGAGCAGGCGCTGGTGCATTGCGCCCGGGTGGTCGGCTGGAGCGCCTTCTGGCTGGCCTGCAGCCTGCTGCTGATTGCCGCCGTGGACGTGCCCTACCAGCTCTGGGACAACCGCCAGAAGCTGATGATGACCAAGCAGGAAGTGCGCGACGAGTACAAGGACTCCGAGGGCAAGCCGGAGGTCAAGGCCAAGGTCCGCCAGATGCAGCGCGAGATGGCGCAGCGGCGGATGATGCAGGCGGTGCCGGACGCCGACGTGGTGATCACCAACCCGACGCACTTCGCCGTCGCCCTCAAGTACGACCCCGGCGCAACGGGGGCGCCCAAGCTGCTGGCCAAGGGCAACGACTTCATGGCGCTGAAGATCCGCGAGGTGGCCCAGGAGCACAAGGTCACGGTGCTGGAGTCCCCGGCGCTGGCGCGGGCGGTGTACTACTCCACCGAACTGGACCACGAGATTCCCGCCGGTCTCTACCTCGCGGTTGCCCAGGTGCTGGCCTACGTGTACCAGCTCAAGCAGTTCCGCGCCGGCAAGGGCAAGCGTCCGGGGCCGATGCCGGACCTGCCGATTCCGCCGGACCTGCGGCGGGACGAGTGAGGCCTGCATCGGTCCGGCGAACGGTTCTGCGGTTTCTGTTCGAGCGTACTATCTGTCTCCAGCATTACGCTTCCCATGGCCGACTCGATTGCGTCGGCCTCACTGCCTTCAGGGATGGAAGGAATGAACGACTGGATTCGCCTCGTATTCTGCCTGCTCATGCTGTTGAGCGCCCCCGTGGTCCACGCCGGAGCATTCAGCGAAGAGCCGGTGGCCGAGTCAGTCGCCGCCGACGCCGCGCGGGAACCTTTTGCGCAGACGGTGGCCGTGCCCGTGCTGGAGCGTCCAGTCACCGACCTGACGATGACCCTGGATGCGGTCTGGATCGCGGCCATGGAGCAACGCCTGCTCGCTCTGCAGCAGCGCAAGGGCTCGCAGGTCGCCGTGCTGATGGTGCCCAGCACCGGTGAGGACAGTATCGAGCAATACGCCACGCGGGTGTTCGAACAGTGGTGCCTGGGGCGCCAGGGCGTGGACGACGGCGTGCTGGTGCTGGTGGCCAAGGACGACCGGACCATGCGCATCGAGGTGGGCTACGGGCTGGAGGGGGCCATCCCCGATGTCACGGCTGGACGCATCATTCGCGATGAGATGGTTCCGGCGTTTCGCCAGGGCGACTTCGCCGGCGGCATCGAGCGCGCGGTGGGCGTCCTGGAGCGGCTGATCGATGGCGAAACGCTGCCGGAGGAGCGTCATGACAGCGGCCTGACCCGCGAGGGCTGGCTGCTGCTGATCGCCCTGGGCTGTGGCGCGGTGGCGGGCGTGGCGTTGCGCCGCAAACTGCTGGCCGCCCGTGTGGTCGTCGCTGTGTCGGCAGGGCTGATGGTGCTGCTGGCGTTTGGCGCAGGCCTGAAGACCGCGCCATTGTTCTTCATGGCCGTGTCGTTCTGCATGGCGCTGGGCGGGGCCGTCGGCGCCCTGGCGGCGTCTTCGCGCAAGTCCGCCTGGATCGTCGGCGCCATCGTCGGCTATCTCGTGGCGCTGTCGGTGGGTGCCAGCCGGTACGGCGCCGAGGTGCTGCTGTATGGCCTGGCAGGCCCCATCGGCCTGACCCTTGGGCTGGCGTTGCTGTGTTTGCCCTTCGTCCTCGCCCATGCCGCCTGGAAGCGCAGCCGGCTGGAGTTCCTCATTCGCCTGGCGCTGGCTTCGGGTATCGGTGCGTTCGTCATGACCATCACCGGTATCGTCGAACACCTCGGCGAATTCCCGGAGTCGCTGGCGCTGCTGCCGATGCTGTACTTCCCGATGCTGTTCGCCTTCATCATCGGCCGAGGCTCCAGTTCGGGCTCCGGTTCCAGTGGTGGCGGAAGCTCGTCATCCAGTAGCGGTAGCGGCTATTCCGGCGGCGGTGGCTCCAGTGGCGGAGGCGGCGCTTCAGGGAGCTGGTGAGGTAGGGCGTATAACGCTCCGCGTTATACGCCGATTGGCCTTGGTTTCGGGGTGCTCCGGGCCGGACTGGGGCATCGTCGGAATGCGTGGTGTATCGGCGTACAACCGCGAACGGTTGTACGCCCTACGGGCCTCTGGAACGGGTATTTCCGCCGCTTCGAAAAAGTTGGAACGCTTCCTGCTAAATCCCCTGCAAACGCCCTCCTGGGCGTCAAAAGTTTGATCCGGCGGGCGCAAGATCCGCCGCAGGGCAGGGGAGTCAAGGGTGGACCGCACGCAACTGATCAGCAACGTTCGCAGCAATCTGGCGGGCCTGGGCCGGGGCAATCTCGGCGTGCCGCTGCTGCTGCTGGCCATGCTGGGCATGATGACCCTGCCAATCCCGCCGTTCCTGCTGGACGTGCTGTTCACCTTCAACATCGCCTTGTCCATCGTGGTCCTGCTGGTCTGCGTGTACGCGCTGCGGCCGCTGGACTTCGCCGTGTTCCCGACCATCCTGCTGGTCGCAACGCTGCTGCGCCTGGCGCTGAACGTCGCCTCCACCCGCGTGGTGCTGCTCCACGGGCATGACGGCCACGCCGCCGCCGGCAAGGTGATCCAGGCCTTCGGCGAGGTGGTGATCGGCGGCAACTACGTGGTCGGTATCGTGGTCTTCGCGATCCTCATGATCATCAACTTCGTGGTGGTCACCAAGGGCGCCGGGCGTATCTCCGAAGTGAGCGCGCGCTTCACCCTCGATGCCATGCCCGGCAAGCAGATGGCCATCGACGCCGACCTCAACGCCGGCCTGATCGAACAGGCGGAAGCCAAGAAGCGCCGCGCCGAAGTGGCCCAGGAAGCCGACTTCTACGGCTCCATGGACGGTGCCAGCAAGTTCGTTCGCGGTGACGCCGTCGCCGGCCTGCTGATCCTCTTCATCAACCTCATCGGTGGCGTGGCCATCGGCATGCTCCAGCACTCGATGAGCTTCGGCGATGCCGGCAAGGTCTACGCCCTGCTGACCATCGGTGACGGCCTGGTGGCGCAACTGCCGTCGCTGCTGCTGTCCACCGCCGCGGCGATCATGGTGACCCGCGTGTCCAGCGCCGAGGACATGGGCCAGCAGGTCAACCGGCAGATGTTCGCCTCGCCCAAGGCGCTGGCCATCTCCGCCGCGATCCTGATCGCCATGGGCCTGGTGCCGGGCATGCCGCACATTTCCTTCGTCGGCCTGGGCGGCCTGGCCGCTGGCGGCGCTTACCTGATCTGGCGGCGCCAGCGCCAGGCGGCGCAGCAGGCCGAGCAGGAAGCCCAGCGCCAGCAGGAGCTGCTGCCGGCCCAGCGCGCCCAGGAAACCAAGGAGCTGGGCTGGGACGACGTGACCCCGGTGGACATGGTCGGCCTGGAAGTCGGCTACCGCCTGATCCCGCTGGTGGATCGCAACCAGGGTGGCCAATTGCTGGCGCGGATCAAGGGCGTGCGCAAGAAGCTGTCCCAGGACCTGGGCTTCCTGATGCCGTCGGTGCACATCCGCGACAACCTCGACCTGCTGCCCAACGCCTATCGTTTGACGCTGATGGGTGTCAGTGTGGCCGAAGCCGAGATCTACCCGGACCGCGAGCTGGCGATCAACCCCGGCCAGGTGTTCGGCACCTTGAACGGCATCGCCGGCAAGGACCCGGCCTTCGGTCTGGAAGCCGTGTGGATCGAGGCCTCGCAGCGCGACCAGGCGCAGTCCCTGGGCTACACCGTGGTGGACGCCAGCACCGTGGTCGCCACCCACCTGAACCAGGTGCTGCACAAGCACGCCCACGAACTGCTTGGTCACGAGGAAGTCCAGCAACTGATGCAACTGCTGGCCAAGACCTCGCCCAAGCTCGCCGAAGAGCTGGTGCCGGGGATGATTTCCCTGTCGACCCTGCTCAAGGTCCTGCAGGCGCTGCTGCAGGAGCAGGTGCCGGTGCGCGACATCCGCACCATCGCCGAGGCCATCGCCAACGTTGCCGCCAAGAGTCAAGATCCCGCCGCCATGGTGGCGGCAGTTCGTGTCGCGCTGTCCCGCGCAATCGTGCAAACCATTGTGGGACTAGAGCCGGAGCTGCCTGTGATCACGCTGGAACCCAGGTTGGAACAGATATTGCTGAACAGTCTGCAGAAGGCCGGACAGGGCTCCGAAGACGGCATGTTGCTGGAACCCGGAATGGCGGAAAAGCTGCAACGCTCGATGGTCGAGGCGGCGCAGCGCCAGGAAATGCTCGGCAAGCCGGCGATCCTGCTGGTGGCCGGTCCCGTCCGCGCGATGATGTCCCGATTCGCGCGGATGGCGGTCCCCACCATGCACGTGCTGGCTTACCAGGAAATCCCGGACAACAAACAAGTGACGATCGTCGCCACCGTTGGGCAGAACTGATTGAGGTCGCAGGCCATGCAGGTAAAACGCTTCTTCGCCGCCGATATGCGTCAGGCCATGAAACTGGTCCGTGACGAGCTGGGCCCGGACGCCGCGATCATCGGCAATCGCCGTGTCGCCGGTGGCGTGGAACTGACCGCGGCGCTGGACTACCAGGCCCCGGCGGCGGCCAGCAAGCCGAACCCGGCGCTGGAAGCCGAGCTGCGCAAGACCCAGGCGCGCATCGCCCAGGCCAGGGCCGAGCTGAGCGAGCCGACCCGCATGAGCGAGGCCGTGAGCAAGGACCGTCAAATGTACGACGCGCCGGCGCCGCGCCGCAGTGCTGCCGAGACCCTGGCGGAAGCCATGGCCGCCCCGGTTGCGCCGGCTGCCGCCAACGTCGGCCAGCAGGCGCTGGAAGCCATGCGCTTCGAGCTCAACGGTCTGCGTGAACTGATCGAAGTGCAGTTGGGCTCCATTGCCTGGAACCAGCTGCAGAACCAGCGTCCGAAACAGGCCAACCTGTGGCGCCGCCTGCAGCGCATGGGCCTGCCGGCGGACCTGTCGCGCAGCCTGCTGGAGAAGGTGGCCTCCATCGCCGATCCGAAGCAGGCCTGGCGCATGCTGCTGGCGCACCTGGCGCGCTCCATCAACACTCCGGAAATCGACCTGCTGGAGCAGGGCGGGGTGGTTGCGCTGGTCGGCCCGGCCGGCATGGGCAAGACCACCACCCTGGCCAAGCTGGCGGCGCGCTACGTACTGAAATACGGTGCGCAGAGCATTGCCCTGGTGTCCATGGACAGCTTCCGCATCGGCGCCCAGGAGCAGATCAAGACCCTTGGCCGCATCCTCAACGTTCCGGTGACCCTGGTCGATCCGGGTCAGTCGCTGATCCAGGCCATGGCGCCGCTGGCGCGCAAGCGCCTGGTGCTGATCGATACCGCCGGCCTGCCCGCCAACGATCCGGCGCTGCGCATGCAGCTCGAAGCCCTGGCGGCGCAGAGCCTGAATGTGAAGAACTACCTGGTGCTGGCCGCGACCAGCCAGAGCCAGGTACTCAAGGCCGCCTGGCAGAACTATCGTTCGTGCGGATTGACCGGGTGCATCCTGACCAAGCTGGACGAGGCTGGCAGCCTTGGCGAGGCGCTCGCTCTGGCAATTGGCCAGCGTCTCCCGGTAGCCTATCTGGCGGACGGCCCGAAGATTCCGGATGATCTGCAGGTTGCGCGCAGCCACCAGTTGGTCAGTCGCGCGGTGAGCCTGCAGGCGCCGGAAGAGCCGAGCGAGGACGCCATGGCCGAGCTGTTCGCCGGCCTGTACCAGCAGCCGGTGCGCCGCGCCAGCTGAACGAATTGAACGGCCCCATGGTGGGGTGACGGGCGGCCAGGTGGGCTGCCCGGCGAGGCGGATGCTCTGGGAGACGATCCGCGAACGCCGGAAGCGGTAGAGCACCGCGGCCGGCAGGGCCGCAGCGCCAGGGGGCGCGGCGGCTGAATGACGAGACAAGGTATTGATATGGGCATGCATCCTGTACAGGTAATCGCAGTCACCGGTGGCAAGGGTGGTGTCGGCAAGACCAACGTGTCGGTGAACCTGTCACTGGCGCTGGCCGACCTCGGCCGCCGCGTCATGCTGCTGGACGCCGACCTGGGCCTGGCGAACGTCGACGTGCTGCTGGGCCTGACCCCCAAGCGCACCCTGGCCGATGTCATCGAAGGCGAGTGCGACCTGCGCGACGTGATCCTCCAGGGCCCCGGCGGCGTTCGCATCGTTCCGGCGGCCTCCGGCACGCAGAGCATGGTGCACCTCACCCCCATGCAGCACGCCGGCCTGATCCAGGCATTCAGCGACATCAGCGACAACATCGACGTGCTGGTTGTGGATACCGCCGCCGGCATCGGCGACTCGGTGGTGAGCTTCGTCCGTGCCGCGCAGGAAGTGCTGCTGGTCGTCTGCGATGAACCCACTTCGATCACCGACGCCTACGCTTTGATCAAGCTGCTCAACCGCGACTACGGCATGACCCGCTTCCGCGTGCTGGCGAACATGGCCCACAGCCCCCAGGAGGGCCGCAACCTGTTCGCCAAGCTGACCAAGGTCACCGACCGATTCCTCGATGTGGCGCTGCAATACGTGGGCGCCATTCCGTACGACGAGTCGGTGCGCAAGGCGGTGCAGAAGCAGCGTTCGGTGTATGAGGCGTTCCCGCGCAGCAAGGCTTCCCTGGCCTTCCGTGCGATAGCGCAGAAAGTCGACAGCTGGCCGCTGCCGGCCAACCCGCGTGGGCACCTGGAGTTCTTCGTCGAGCGCCTGGTGCAGCATCCAACCACGGGTTCGGCCGTATGATGACGGCCTCCGGAGCGCGTATGTACAGCAAGGCGCAGGCGCAGAACTCCCAGGACCAACTGATCCAGCGGTACGCGCCGCTGGTCAAACGTATCGCCTACCACCTGCTGGGCCGCCTGCCGGCCAGCGTGCAGGTGGAGGATTTGATGCAGGCCGGCATGATCGGCCTGCTGGAAGCGGCGAAGAAATACGATGCCGGCAAGGGCGCGAGCTTCGAGACCTACGCCGGCATCCGCATCCGCGGCGCCATGCTCGACGAGGTGCGCAAGGGCGATTGGGCCCCGCGTTCGGTGCACCGCAATACCCGCATGGTCAGCGACGCGATCCGCACCGTCGAGGCCAGAACCGGTCGTGACGCTAAAGATCAGGAAGTCGCTGCCGAACTCAATATGAGTCTCGAAGAGTATTACGGCATTCTCAGCGACACCCAGGGCAGCCGCTTGTACAGCTTCGACGATCTGCTGCAGGACGGCGAGCAGGGCAGTGGCCTGGCCGAAGACGCTTCGCACCAGGGCAACGAGCCCTCCCACGGCCTGGAAGACGAACGCTTCCAGGCGGCGCTGGCCGACGCCATCACCAAGCTGCCCGAGCGTGAGCGGCTGGTGCTGGCCCTGTACTACGACGAGGAACTCAACCTCAAGGAGATCGGCGAAGTGCTGGGGGTCAGCGAGTCCCGGGTCAGCCAGCTGCACAGCCAATGCGCCGCGCGCCTGCGGGCACGTCTGGCGGAGTGGCGCGCGCACTGAGGTTCGGGTAGTTTCGCGTCGGATTTTTCTCAGGCTTCAGACGCAGGTTTCAGAATTCTTCCGGGCGACGTCCCTTTGACGCCGCCCACACGGGATGAGCGCACGGCGCTCGATGAATTGACGGCACGCCCGCCAGGACGTGCCTGGTATCGATGGAGGTCGGTTTGGACAAGAATATGAAAATTCTCATCGTGGACGACTTCTCCACGATGAGGCGCATCATCAAGAACCTCCTGCGGGACCTGGGGTTCACCAACACCGCAGAAGCCGACGACGGCACCACTGCGCTGCCGATGCTGCACAGCGGCAACTTCGACTTCCTCGTCACCGACTGGAACATGCCCGGCATGACCGGCATCGACCTGCTGCGCGCGGTCCGCGCCGACGAGCGCCTCAAGCACCTGCCGGTGCTGATGGTCACCGCCGAGGCCAAGCGCGACCAGATCATCGAAGCGGCCCAGGCCGGGGTCAACGGTTATGTGGTCAAGCCTTTCACCGCTCAGGTGCTGAAAGAAAAGATCGAGAAGATTTTCGAGCGGGTCGGCAGTTAAGGCTGACAGAGAGGGCGTTATGGATCTCGTCAACGAATCCGCGGGTGACTTCGAGTCGACCCTGAAAAAACACGCGCGCGAATTGGTCGATTGCCTGGATCGTGGTGAAGTCCAGACCGCCGTGCAGCTGATTTCCGAGCTCAACCAGGCGCGCGATCGCGGGCTCTACCAGGAAGTCGGCAAGCTCACCCGCGAGCTGCACAACGCCATCGTCAACTTCCAGATCGATCCCAATTCCCGCCACGCCGAGGAAATGTCGCAGATCGCCGACGCCACCGATCGTCTTTCCTACGTGGTGAAGATGACCGAGAAGGCGGCCAACCGCACCATGGACCTGGTGGAAGAGTGCACCCCGGTGGTGATGCACATCGAAACCCAGGCCAAGGAGCTGCAGGAAGACTGGGCGCGCTTCATGCGCCGCGAGCTGGGGCCCGAGGCCTTCCGTGACCTGGCCAAGCGCGTCGAGCAGTTCCTCTACATCAGCGCCCAGGACAGCCGCAAGCTCTCCGCGCACCTCAACGACATCCTCCTGGCGCAGGACTTCCAGGACCTCACCGGGCAGGTGATCAAGCGCGTCACCAAACTGGTCACCGAGGTCGAGTCGAACCTGGTCAAGCTGGTCTGGATGGCCGGCCAGGTGGACCGCTACGCCGGTATCGAGCATGACTACCAGGGCATGAGCGAGGCCGTCGAAAAAGAAAGATCGTCCAAGGGTGAAGGTCCGCAGATCGCTGCCGATACAAGAAAAGACGTCGTATCCGGTCAGGACGACGTTGATGACCTGTTGTCCAGCCTGGGTTTTTAAGCGTCGCCTGACGCTGTAGAGGGAGCACCGAATGAGCTTCGACGCCGATGACGAGATCCTCCAGGACTTCCTGGTGGAGGCCGGCGAGATCCTCGAGCAACTGTCCGAGCAACTGGTCGAGCTGGAAAGCCGACCCGATGACATGGACCTGCTCAATGCGATTTTCCGTGGGTTCCATACCGTCAAGGGCGGAGCCGGCTTCCTCCAGCTGAACGCGCTGGTGGAGTGCTGCCACATCGCCGAAAACGTCTTCGACATGCTGCGCAAGGGCGAACGCCGCGTGGATGCCGAACTCATGGACGTGATGCTGCAGGCGCTGGATACCGTCAACGTCATGTTCCAGCAGGTGCGTGACGCGCAGGAGCCGACCCCGGCTACGCCGGAGCTGCTCGCTGCCCTGTCGCGCTTGGCTGATCCGAACGCCGCGCCGGCCGAAGCTCCGGCGGCCGCCGAGCCCGTAGTCGAGCCAGCGCCGGCGGCTCCGGCAGCCTACGGCGACATCACCGATGCCGAGTTCGAGCAACTGATGGATGCGCTCGAACCCGCCGCCGACGCCCCCGCGGCATCGGCGGGTGCCGGTGGCGACGACATCACCGACGACGAATTCGAGGCGCTGCTCGACCAGTTGCACGGCAAGGGTCAGTTCGGCGGCGTCCAGTCGCCCGCCAGCGCCGCGCCCGCCGCGCCCGCCGCGCCCGCCGCGAGCGAAGCCGCTCCGGCCTCCAGTTCGGGTGACGACATCACCGACGACGAGTTCGAAGCGCTGCTCGACCAGCTGCATGGCAAGGGCCAGTTCACCGGCGCGAAGGAAGAGCCGGCCGTTGCTGCGCCTGTGGATAAAGCAGAGAAATCCACCGAGGCTTCCACTGCCGGCGGCAACGACAACATCACCGACGACGAATTCGAGAAGCTGCTCGACGAGCTGCATGGCAAGGGCCAGTTCACCGGCGCGAAGGAAGAACCGGTCGCCGCCGCCAAACCGGCCGCCGCGCCGCCGCCGGCCAAGCCTGCCGCACCGGTGAAGGCCCAGGCCGCCAAGCCAGCCGAGGCGCCGCGCCCGGTCGCCGCTGCCGAGAAGCCGGCCAGCGAAGCGGAAACCACCGTGCGGGTGGACACCGCGCGTCTCGACGAAATCATGAACATGGTCGGCGAACTGGTGCTGGTGCGTAACCGCCTGGTGCGCCTGGGCGCCAACAGCGGCGACGAGGCGATGGCCAAGGCCGTGTCGAACCTCGACGTGGTCACTGCCGACCTGCAGTCGGCGGTCATGAAGACCCGCATGCAGCCGATCAAGAAGGTCTTCGGCCGCTTCCCCCGTCAGGTCCGCGACCTCGCGCGCAACCTGAAGAAAGAGATCAACCTGGAGCTGATCGGCGAAGAGACCGACCTGGACAAGAACCTGGTCGAGGCTCTGGCCGACCCGCTGGTGCACCTGGTGCGCAACGCGGTGGATCACGGCATCGAAGGCCCCGACGAGCGCGAAGCCGCTGGCAAGGCGCGCTCCGGCCGGGTGGTACTGTCCGCCGAACAGGAAGGCGACCACATCCTGCTGTCGATCTCCGACGACGGCAAAGGCATGGACCCGGACGTGCTGCGCGCCAAGGCCGTGGAGAAGGGCCTGCTGGACAAGGACGCGGCTGACCGCCTCTCCGAGTCCGACTGCTACAACCTGATCTTCGCTCCGGGCTTCTCGACCAAGACCGAGATTTCCGACGTCTCCGGCCGCGGTGTCGGCATGGACGTGGTGAAGACCAAGATTTCCCAGCTCAACGGCATCATCAATATCTATTCCACCAAGGGCCAGGGCTCGAAGATCGTCATCAAGGTCCCGTTGACCCTGGCGATCATGCCGACCCTGATGGTGATGCTGGGCAACCAGGCCTTCGCCTTCCCGCTGGTGAACGTCAACGAAATCTTCCACCTCGACCTGTCGAACACCAACGTGGTCGACGGCCAGGAAGTGGTGATCGTCCGCGACAAGGCCCTGCCGCTGTTCTACCTCAAGCGCTGGCTGGTGCCGGGCGCCCAGTACGAGGAGCCGGGCGAGGGGCATGTGGTGATCCTCTCGGTGGGCACCCAGCGCATCGGCTTCGTGGTCGACCAGTTGGTGGGCCAGGAAGAGGTGGTGATCAAGCCGCTGGGCAAGATGCTGCAGGGCACCCCGGGCATGGCCGGGGCAACCATCACCGGTGACGGGCGGATCGCCCTGATCCTCGATGTGCCGAGCATGCTCAAGCGCTACGCGCGGCGTATCTGATTCTTGCGTGCGCGGGGACGCCCGCGCGCGTGGCAAGGCTTCATTCAGGAGTGTCTATGGCTGTCAAAGTCCTGGTGGTGGACGATTCGGGATTCTTCCGCCGCCGTGTCTCGGAGATTCTCTCCGCCGATCCGCAGATCCAGGTGGTCGGCACGGCTACCAATGGCCGCGAGGCGATCGACCAGGTGCTGGCGCTCAAGCCCGACGTGATCACCATGGACTACGAGATGCCGCTGATGGACGGCATCACCGCCGTACGAACCATCATGCAGCGCTGCCCGACCCCCGTGCTGATGTTCTCCTCGCTGACCCACGAGGGCGCGCGGGTGACCCTGGACGCGCTGGATGCCGGCGCGGTCGACTACCTGCCGAAGAACTTCGAGGACATCTCGCGCAACCCGGACAAGGTCCGCCAGTTGCTGTGCGAGAAGGTCCACACCATCGCCAGGAGCAACCGCCGCTTCGCCGCCTACGCCTCGTATTCCACGAGCGCTCCGGCTTCCGCCCCGGCGCCTGCCGGCAGCGCCCTGCGCCAGACCGCTCCCGCTTCGTCGGGTGGCGGCCATGCGCCGGCCGCCCCGGCCCCGGCGACCTCCGCCGCCCCAAAGCGTAAGCCCTACCGGCTGGTGGCCATCGGTACTTCCACCGGTGGGCCGGTGGCGCTGCAGCGGGTCCTGACCCAGCTGCCTGCCAACTTCCCCGCGCCGCTGGTGCTGATCCAGCACATGCCGGCGGCCTTCACCAAGGCTTTCGCCGAGCGCCTGGACAAGCTGTGCAAGATCACCGTCAAGGAAGCCGAGGACGGCGACCTGCTGCGCCCCGGCGTGGCCCTGCTGGCCCCCGGCGGCAAGCAGATGATGGTCGACGCCCGTGGCGCCGTGCGCATCCTGCCCGGCGATGAGCGCCTCAACTACAAGCCCTGTGTCGACGTGACCTTCGGTTCCGCGTCCAAGGCCTACGGCGACAAGGTGCTGGCGGTGGTCCTCACCGGCATGGGCGCCGATGGCCGCGAAGGCGCGCGCATGCTCAAGCAGGGCGGCAGCCAGGTGTGGGCGCAGGATGAAGCCAGCTGCGTGATCTACGGCATGCCCATGGCGATCGCCAAGGCCGGCCTGGCGGATGCGGTGTACAGCCTGGACGACATCGGTCGCCATCTCACCGAGGCCTGCGGCTGATGGATGTCCTCAGCATTGTCGGCCTGATCCTCGCGCTGGTCGCCATCGTCGGTGGCAACTTCCTCGAGGGCGGGCATGTCGGCGCGCTGGCCAACGGCCCGGCGGCGCTGATCGTGATGGGCGGCACCCTGGCCGCCGCACTGCTGCAGACCCCGGTGGCGGTGCTCAAGCGCTCGGTGCAGATGCTGCGCTGGATCATCCTGCCGCCCAAGGTGGACCTGGTCGGCGGCATCAACCATGTCGTGGGCTGGAGCATGACCGCGCGCAAGGAAGGCCTGCTGGGGCTGGAAACCGTCGCCGACGCTGAACACGATCCTTATGCGCGCAAGGGCCTGCAACTGCTGGTGGATGGCGCCGAGCCGGAGGCCATCCGCAGCATCCTCGAAGTCGACCTGTACAACCAGGAAACCCGCGACCTGGCGGCAGCCAAGGTGTTCGAAGCCATGGGCGGCTACTCGCCGACCATCGGTATCATCGGCGCGGTGATGGGCCTGATCCACGTGATGGGCAATCTCGCCGACCCCAGCCAATTGGGCAGCGGCATTGCCGTGGCCTTCGTCGCCACCATCTATGGCGTGGGCCTGGCCAACCTGCTGCTGCTGCCGGTGGGCAACAAGCTGAAGAGCATCGTGCACCGCCAGTCCTGCTACCGCGAGATGCTGATGGAGGGCCTGCTGTCCATCGCCGAGGGCGAGAACCCGCGCTCCATCGAACTGAAGCTGCAAGGCTTCGTCGGCTGAGGGAGCACACGCAGATGGCTCGCCGCAGACGTCACGAGGAACACGAGAATCACGAACGCTGGCTGGTGTCCTACGCGGACTTCATCACCCTGCTGTTCGCCTTCTTCGTGGTGATGTACTCGATCTCCTCGATCAACCAGGGCAAGTACAAGATTCTCTCGGAAACCCTGACCGGCGTGTTCAACCAGCCAGATCGCGCGGTCCGCCCGATCCCCATCGGCGAGGAACGGCCGCGCACCCAGCAGCCGGACCAGTCGCTCAACGAACCGATGGATGACGGCCAGGCCCAGGGCAGTCCGGATACCCTGGAACAGATCGCCAGCAGCATGCGCGAGGCGTTCGGCGAGCTGATCAAGAGCGACCAGGTCAGCGTGCGCGGCAACGAGTTCTGGATCGAGATCACCCTCAATTCCAGCCTGCTGTTCCCCAGTGGCGATGCGATTCCCAACGACACCGCGTTCAACATCGTCGAGAAGGTCGCCAGGATTCTGGCGCCTTACCGCAACCCGGTGCATGTCGAAGGTTTTACCGACAACGTGCCGATCCACAACAGCCAGTACCCGACCAACTGGGAGCTGTCGGCCGCCCGCGCCGCGAGCATCGTGCGCATGCTCGCCCAGGACGGGCTGGATGCCGGCCGATTGGCCGCGGTGGGCTATGGTGAATTCCAACCGGTAGCGGACAATGCGACGGCCGAAGGGCGCGCCCGCAACCGCCGGGTGGTGCTGGTGATCTCCCGCAACCTCGAGGTACGTCGCGCGGTGAGCGGCGTGGGCAGCGGCAAGGCGCAGCCGGACCCGGCGTTGCGACATGCTGGCACGCAACCTGCACCAGTGGTTGTCAGCGAGGCGCCCGGCAGTGGCGCCGTCAAATCTTCGTCATCGGCGGCAGGGGAGTGAGCGGCATGACACCCCTGAACCGATCCTGTGCCAGCGGGGAGCCAGCACTATGAAAGTCTGGGCGGTAGCCAACCAGAAAGGTGGCGTCGGCAAGACCACATCCTCCATCGCCCTGGCGGGCCTGTTGGCCGACGCCGGCAAGCGCGTGCTGATCGTCGACCTCGACCCGCACGGTTCGATGACCAGTTACTTCGGCCACGACCCGGACACCCTGGAGCACAGCGTCTTCGACCTGTTCCTGCACCAGGGCAACGTCCCCGAGGGGTTGCCGGAGTCGCTGCTGCTGCCCACCAGCCACGAGAACGTGCGCCTGCTGCCATCGAGCACTGCGCTGGCCACCCTGGAGCGCCAGTCGCCGGGGCAGAACGGTCTTGGCCTGGTGATCGCCAAGAGCCTGGCGCAGCTGTGGAACCAATTCGATTACGCGATCATCGACAGCCCGCCGCTGCTCGGCGTGCTGATGGTCAACGCGATGGCGGCCAGCCAGCACCTGGTGATTCCGGTGCAGACCGAGTTCCTCGCCTTGAAGGGCCTGGAGCGCATGGTCAACACCCTGAAGATGGTCAACCGCTCGCGCAAGCAGGCGCTGCCGTTCACCATCGTGCCGACCCTGTTCGACCGCCGCACCCAGGCTTCGCTGGGCGCGCTGCGGGTGTTGCGCGACACCTATCCCGATACGCTCTGGCAGGCGTTCGTCCCGGTGGACACCAAGCTGCGCGACGCCAGCCGCCACGGCCTGGTGCCGTCGCGCAACGATGCCAACAGCCGGGGCGTGATCGCCTACCGCGCGCTGCTCAAGCATCTGCTGGCGCAGGTGCCGGCGGCGCAGGTGGCCTGAGCATGGCGAGCATGAATTTCCGACGGGATGGTTCAAGTCTCGTCATCCGGCGGCCGATAGGCTGGAATGTTCCTTTGCGCGGTCATCAATCATGAGTCGTTCCGCTACCGCCACGCGTCCCCAGCTCGCGCTGCAGTCTTACCTGGATGCGCTGCTGCAGGATGCTTTCGAAGAGTTCGCAGGCGACCCCACCCCGGCTCCCGTTGCCGCGCCCGAAGCGCCGGCGCCGGTCGCCCTGGCCAGCGTCGAACCCGTCGCGCCGGAGGTCGTCGAGGCCCAGCCGTCCCTGGTGGAGCCGCAACGCGACAGCGTCAGCCTGGATGAATTCGAAGCCGCGGTGTTCGAGGAGCAGGTGCGCGATGCCCGCCTGAACTTCGCCCGCGAACCCGTTGCGCGGACGCTGGAGCCCGAGCCCGAACCGATGCTGGCGCCGCCCGCCGAGGTAGTGCCGCCGGCGCAGGGCGCGCAGGTCATCGAGCTGCGCCAGCCGGGCAGCGCCGAGCTGCCATCCGCGCCGCTGGCGCTGCTGGATAACGGTCGCCCGGTGTGGGCCGCCGAACCCTTCGAATGCCTGCTGTTCGACGTCGCCGGGCTGACCCTGGCGGTGCCGCTGGTCTGCCTGGGCTCGATCTACCCGCTGGCGGGCCACGAGCTGACCCCGCTGTTCGGTCAGCCTGACTGGTTCCTCGGTATCCTGCCGGGCAACCAGGGAGGCAACCTGAAGGTGCTGGACACCGCGCGCTGGGTGATGCCCGAGCGCTACCGCGACGACTATCGCGAAGGCTTGCAGTATGTGATTTCCGTGCAGGGCTACGAGTGGGGGCTGGCGGTGCACCAGGTCAGCCGCTCGATCCGCCTGGACCCGTCCGAGGTGAAGTGGCGCACCCAGCGCCAGCAGCGCCCGTGGCTGGCCGGCACGGTGATCGAACAGATGTGCGCGTTGCTGGATGTCTCGGCACTGGCCGAGCTGATCGCCAGCGGCGCAACGCGGCGCCCTCAGCACTGAGTGCGTCGATCCGTTAAACGAAAGCCACCACGCCGCCGCCGGCGTGGTACCAGAAGAGGCGAGGGGATATGAAGAAAACGTCTGCGCAAGGTGCCGAAGATCCGATTCTGCAGTGGGTCACCTTCCGCCTGGACAACGAGACCTACGGCATCAACGTGATGCAGGTCCAGGAAGTGCTGCGCTACACCGAGATCGCGCCGGTGCCCGGTGCCCCGAGCTACGTGCTGGGCATCATCAACCTGCGCGGCAACGTGGTGACCGTGATCGACACCCGCCAGCGCTTCGGCCTGGACCCGGCGCCGGTTTCCGACAACACCCGCATCGTCATCATCGAGGCTGACAAGCAGGTGGTGGGCATCCTGGTCGACAGCGTCGCCGAGGTGGTCTACCTGCGCCAGTCCGAGATCGAGACCGCGCCGAACGTTGGCAACGAGGAGTCGGCCAAGTTCATCCAGGGCGTGTGCAACAAGAACGGCGAGCTGCTGATCCTGGTCGAGCTGGACAAGATGATGACCGAGGAAGAGTGGTCGGAGCTGGAGAGCATCTGACGTGCTGTTGATTGCACTGGCGATCCTTGGCCTGGCCTGCGTGGGCCTTGCCGGGACCTGCGTCTGGCTGGCGGGGCGGCAGCGCGTCCAGCAGGCGCAGACGGCGGCGCAGGCCCAGCAGGTCGATGCGCTCGAACAGCGCCTGAAGGAGCTGGGCAAGCGCATCGAGTCCTACCAGCAGGTCAACGTCCGCATGGGCGAGGAACTGCGCGACCTGGGCAAGCAGCTCGCGCCGCTGCCCGAGCGGGTGACGCGCATGGAGCAGCGCGATCCCGCCAGCCTGTCCTTCAGCCAGGCCGCGCGCCTGGTCGGCATGGGCGCTTCCGCTTCCGACCTGACCCAGAGCTGCGGGCTGTCCCAGGCCGAGGCCGAACTGGTCGCGCGCCTGCATCAGGGCAAAGAGCGCGAGTAGGGTTGCGACCTTGGCGAGTGCGCGTGCGACTCGCCCCGACGCGCTGCTCGACAAAGGCTCCTGGCCGGTGCAACGTGAGCCCCCTTTGTCCGCGCCAATACCGATGAACCCTGCGTGCCGCCATGCCCTTGGCGGCTGAGCCCGTGTGGTGTGCGCATGTCGTTGATCTGCTCAGGGAAAGGCACTGACCCGCATGCACCGCCCGCACCTTGATTCGCGCCTTCCCGGTATCGCCTGTCTGCTGGTCACCGCCACTGGCTGGGCGATCAACTGGCCTGCCATGAAGCTGCTCCTGCAGGTCTGGCCGCCGCTATTCTCTCGCGGGCTGGCGGGGGTGATCGCCGCCGTCGTACTGGTCGCCATCGCCGCGCTGCAAGGGCAGCGGCTGATCCCGGAGCGCCAGGCGTTGCCCCGGCTCACAGCGGCTGCCTTTACCAACGTCTTCGCCTGGATGGGCTTTTCCACGCTAGCCATGAAGTGGATCAACGTCAGCGAAGGCGTGCTGCTGGTGTACACGATGCCGATCTGGGTCACGCTGCTGGCCTGGCCGTTGCGCGGCATACGCCCCACGGCGAGCGGTTTTGCCGCGCTGCTGCTGGGGTTGGCTGGTGTCACGGTGCTGCTGAGCGCCCACGGCCTCTCCATCGCTCCGGGGCAGGCGCTCGGTGTCGGCTTTGCGCTGGCCGCCGCCGTGCTGTTCGCGCTGGGTACGGTGCTCAATGGCGGGCCATTCCCGCTGGCGCCGATCGTCTCGACGGCGTGGCAGGTCGGGTTGGGGTGCCTGCCGATGCTGGTGTTCGGCATCGCCTTCGAGCATCCGCGCCTGGATGCCCTGGGTCCCGGCCCGCTTGCCTGCATGGTCTACATGACGTTCGTCCCCATGGGCGTCTGCTACCTGACCTGGTTCGCGGCACTGCAGCGCCTTCCGGCTTCCGTGGCGGCAACCGGCATGCTGCTGGTGCCCCTGCTGGGCGTGCTGTCCGCCACCGTCATGCTGGGCGACGCCATCGGCACGCGGGAAATCCTCGCCATGACCCTGACACTGAGCGGTGTGGCCTTGGTATTGAAGCGGCGCTGAGGGCCGGCGGCTGGCTCGTTGTAGTCCATTTGTTACGCGCTTTTCGGACTTGTCTGATAAGAAAGTTGTCAGAACGCCGTTAGATTGGTCCCGTCGAAACTTCCGAGAGGGCCACCGATATGGCCGCCATTTCGCGACGGGCCATGGTGCTTTGTTCTCATCCGGGCCGCCTGCTGGACTACAGCGTGCTGCTCAATCGCCTGGAGTTCTATCACCTGAGCCTGTGCCAGGACCTGGATGAGGTGCGCAAGGCACTGTCCAGCCAGCAACGCTACAGCCTGTTCATCCACGATGACTTCGTGCCCGGCGCCAGTGAGCTGATGAGCCTGAAGTCGCTTGGCCAGGGCAACGCCTTCCGCCAGTTCGTCCTGGTCGGGAGCTACAGCCCTGAGCAGAAGAGCGGGTTGTACCAGTGGGCATGGCGCAATCGTGTGCCGTTGCTGCAGGTGCTGGACAAGCCGCTGTCACTGGCGCAACTGCGCGAAGTTACCAGCAGCATGGTGCTCTACCACAGCGAGGACGAGCAGCCGATTCGCTCGTCCGTGGGCGAAATCCGCGATTACCAGGCGCCGGCCGAGGCGCGTCGCAGCGCTGGTCGCCGCTGAGCGGACTCAATCGGCCCAGCTGTCGGGCCCTTCCAGCAGCGGGGTAGCATCACCCACAGGCGCGGCTCCATTGAGCGGGCTCTTGCCCTTGAGGTACCAGGCGAAGGCGATGATCTCGGCGATGGTGCGATAGAGCGCCTCGGGAATCGCCTCGCCCAGCTCCAGCCGCGCCAGCAGGCGCACCAGGTCGGCGTTCTCGTAGATCGGCACTTCATGGTGGCGGGCGATGGCGAGGATGGTTTCGGCCAGCTCGTCATCTCCCTTGGCGGTGAGGGTCGGGGCTGTCTGTCCGTCGTAGTTGAGGGCGATGACCTGGCGGGGGGCTTTCTTCGATTTGCTCATGCGGTTTCATCCACCCAGCGTTGTTCCACGGCGGTGCGCTTGCCCTGGGGCGGCTTGCCCTGGCTGCAGGACAGTTCGCCAACCGTGAGGCCGGCGTCGTTCAGGCGCTGGCGCAGAGTGCCCAGTTCTCGATCGATCAGGCTGGCGGTGCTGGCGTGTTCGGCCCACAGCTGGCTGGCGATGCTGCCGTGGGCGAGGGTGGCCTGAACCTGCAGCGGGCCGAGCGGATCGAGGTCGAAGGCCAGTTCCACGCGCCAGAGCGTGTCACGCTGCTGCTCGCGCTCGCTGGCCTGCCGTTCTTCCTGCTGGATGCGCACCTGCAGCGGTACCAGTTGCTGTTGCTGGCGCAGGGGGATTTCCATCTGCCAGGTGTTGAGCAGGGTGCCGTCGGGCAGCACTTCGTTCTGCGACAGGCTGGACAGCTGATGGGTTTGCAGGCGCGCTACGGCGGCGGCGGCCAGCTTGAGCAGGGATTCCAGGTCGCCGTCCTCTTCCAGCTGGCGCGCCAGGCGGCTGGGCAGCGGGAAGCTGACGGCGGGCGGCGTGCGTCCACCGGTCTGGCCGAGCACGCCGAGGGCGTTGCGCACGAAGGCCGGCAGCGATTGCGCCAGATTGCTGGCACCGGCCAGGGCGTTGCCCGAAAGATTCCCCAGCACCGAGGCGGCGGTGCCGTTCTGCGCCGGCAACAGTTGGGCGATTAGGCGCAGCAGGTTGGCCTTGAGGTCCTGCGGCAGGCCTTCGGCGCCGCGCAGCAACTGGGCTTCGAGGAAGACGCCGCTCTGCTGGATGGCCTGGGCCACGCCCTTGGCGCTGCCAAGCTGGTGGGCGTCGGGGAGGGCGCTGAGCAACTTGTCCACCGCCTGGCGCAGCTCGGGGCTGAGCGATTGGCCGCGTCCGGCGCCCTGGAGGGCATGGAACAAGCCTTCCAGCGAACCTTGCCGGGTCTGCTGGCTGGCCAGTTGTCGGCTGAGGTCGAGCTGATCCAGGCGGCTGGTCAGCGGCAGGAACTGCAGGGCCTGCTGGTCCTGTACCCGCGCGCTGAGCAGGCTGCCCAACGGCAGCGGATGCGGGGATTCAAGACTGAGCTGGCGTCCCGCCAACGGCGTGTTCAACAGGCTGACCAGCACCTTGTAGATGACCTGGTCCGCCTTGCCCTGGGCGATCAACTGGCTGGCTTCGACCTTGCCTTGCAACAGCGTGCCCACCGGCAGCAGGTCGAGGTCCAGGCTTTCCAGCGGCGCCTGGCCGGTCATGGCCTGGTTCGCCGTGGCCTGGGTCAGCAGGGTGGCGGCGAGGTTGGTCTGCGACAGCGCCGACAATTGCAGCGTGCTGCCCTGGGGCAGGGCCTGCGGGCTTTCCGCACTGACCAGGGTCTGCTGCCCGCTGGCCAGCGTCAGGCGCAGCAGGAGCTGGAAGCTGACCTGGGTGTCGCGTACCGCGACCACCTCGGCCTGGGCCTTTTCGCCCGGCGGCAGCAGGTCGCCCAGGCTCTGGGCGAGCTTGAGGGTCAGTTCCGCAGAGCTAGGGGCACTGCGTGAGGGTGGTGTGGGCGGGAGCGGGCGGGAGGCGCCAATTTCGCTCGGCATCGGGAACCTGGCTGGGCATGCGGGACGGGTTGACGCCCAGTGTATCGGCGCGTGTTGCGGGCACTTTAGACCGTCCGGCGGCCAGGCGAGCGCCGGGTGCGCTGTTTTGACGTTACACCCTGTCGAAAAACCTGACGTCTGGCGTAGGAACGCCTGTGTATAATGCGCCGCCCGTGGCGCGCTTGGCGGCCCGGAGCGGTATGGCCGCTTTTTTGCACTACTGACTGTTTTCTGCCCGACGGTTGCCGATGCCCTTGACCCATCCACTTCTCGAAACCGTGGCGCTCGCCTGCGAGCGGGACTGGCGCATGCTGTTCGAGCGTCTCGATTTGCGACTGGGCGCAGGCGAGATGCTACAGATCGTCGGCCCCAACGGCAGCGGCAAGACCAGCCTGCTGCGGCTGCTCAGCGGGCTGATGCAGCCCACCGCCGGCGAGGTGCTGCTCAACGGCAAGCCGCTGGGCGAGCAGCGCGGCGAACTGGCCCGTCTGCTGCTGTGGATCGGCCACGCCGCCGGCATCAAGGGCCTGCTGACCGCCGAAGAGAACCTTGCCTGGCTCTGCGCCCTGCACCAACCGGCCAGCCACGATGCCATCTGGGAGGCCCTGGCCGCCGTCGGCCTGCGGGGCTTCGAGGATGTTCCCTGCCACACCCTGTCCGCTGGCCAGCAGCGCCGTGTGGCCCTGGCGCGCCTGTACCTGGACGCGCCGCCGCTGTGGATTCTCGACGAGCCCTTCACCGCCCTCGACAAGCAGGGCGTGGCGCAGCTGGAAGAACACTTGGCCGGCCACTGCGAGCACGGTGGTCTGGTGGTGCTGACCACCCACCACACCCTGGAACGCATGCCCGCCGGCTACCGGGCGCTCGATCTTGGCCAGCACGCACGGGAGGTCGCGGCGCGATGAGCAACGTCTTCACCCTGCTGCTGGCCCGCGAGACCCGCCTGCTGTTCCGCCGTCCGGCGGAGTTGGCTAATCCTTTGGTCTTCTTTGCCATCGTCATTGCGCTGTTCCCATTGGCGGTCGGCCCCGAATCGGAGATGCTCAAGAATCTCTCGCCGGGCCTGGTCTGGGTCGCTGCGCTGCTGGCGGTGCTGCTGTCGCTGGACGGCCTGTTCCGCAGCGATTTCGAGGATGGTTCGCTGGAGCAGTGGGTCCTTTCGCCGCACCCCTTGCCACTTCTGGTACTGGCCAAGGTGCTGGCACACTGGCTGATTTCCGGGCTGGCGCTGGTGCTGCTGTCGCCGCTGTTCGCCCTCATGCTGGGGCTGCCGGCGCGCTGCCTGCCCGACCTGCTGTTGTCGCTGCTCCTGGGCACCCCGGTTTTGAGCCTGCTGGGTGCGGTGGGCGCGGCGCTGACGGTGGGACTCAAGCGCGGCGGCCTGCTGCTGGCGCTGCTGATCCTGCCGCTGTACATACCGGTGTTGATCCTCGGTAGCGGCGCGCTGCAGGCCTCCCTGCAAGGCCTGCCAACCGCCGGGCACCTGTTGTGGCTGGCCAGCCTGACGGCGTTAGCATTGACGCTGACGCCCTTTGCCATCGCCGCCGGGCTGAAGATCAGCGTCGGCGAGTGAACGAACGATCGCCGGCCTGGGAAGCAGGACCGGCGGCAGACGAGAGCTTTGAATTACAGAGCCTGATGATGAACTGGACTTGGTTTCACAAGCTTGGGTCGCCCAAGTGGTTCTACGAGATCAGCGGACGCTGGATGCCCTGGTTCGCCGTCGCCGCGATCCTGTTGATGAGCGTCGGCATCGTCTGGGGCCTGGCCTTCGCGCCGCCGGATTACCAGCAGGGCAACAGCTTCCGCATCATCTATATCCACGTGCCGGCGGCGTTCCTCGCCCAGTCCTGCTACGTCATGCTGGCGGTGGCCGGCGCCATTGGCCTGATCTGGAAGATGAAGATCGCCGACGTCGCCGTGCAGTGCGCCGCGCCCATCGGCGCCTGGATGACCTTCGTCGCGCTGGTCACCGGCGCCATCTGGGGCAAGCCGACCTGGGGTGCCTGGTGGGTGTGGGACGCGCGCCTGACCTCGATGCTGATCCTGCTGTTTCTCTATTTCGGCGTCATCGCCCTCGGCCAGGCGATCACCAACCGCGACAGCGCGGCCAAGGCCTGCGCAGTGCTGGCCATCGTCGGCGTGGTGAACATCCCGATCATCAAGTACTCGGTGGACTGGTGGAACACTCTGCACCAGCCAGCGACCTTCACCCTCACCGAGAAGCCGCCGATGCCGCCGGAGATGTGGATTCCGCTGCTGCTGATGGTCGCCGGGTTCTACTGCTTCTTCGCCGTGGTGCTGCTGATGCGCATGCGCCTGGAAGTGCTCAAGCGCGAAGCCCGCGCGAGCTGGGTCAAGGCTGAGGTGGAGCGCGCGCTATGAGTTTCCAGTCCTTCGGTGATTTCCTCGCCATGGGCCACCATGGCCCCTATGTGTGGTCGGCTTACGCCATCAGCCTGGCGGTGCTGGCGATCAATGTCGCCTCGCCCATGCTGGCGCGCCGTCGTTACCTGCAAGAAGAGGCGCGTCGTCTGCGCCGGGAGGCCAACAAGTGAATCCGGTTCGCAAGAAGCGCCTGTACATCGTCCTCGCCATCGTCGCCGGCGTGGGCGTGGCCGTCAGCCTCGCGCTGTCGGCCCTGCAGCAGAACATCAACCTGTTCTACACCCCGACCCAGATCGCCAACGGTGAGGCGCCGCACGACACCCGCATCCGCGCTGGCGG
Organism: Pseudomonas macauensis; assembly: GCF_047902425.1. Taxonomy (NCBI): domain Bacteria; kingdom Pseudomonadati; phylum Pseudomonadota; class Gammaproteobacteria; order Pseudomonadales; family Pseudomonadaceae; genus Pseudomonas; species Pseudomonas macauensis. The sequence goes on from NZ_CP138377.1 coordinate 1,895,598, forward strand.
CATGGTGGAGAAGGGCTCGCTCAAGCGCTCGGCGGACTCGCTGGACGTGGAATTCGTGGTCACCGACTTCGCCAAGGAAGTCACGGTGAAGTACCGCGGCATCCTTCCGGACCTGTTCCGCGAAGGGCAGGGCATCGTCGCCCTGGGCAAGATCGACGCCAATGGCGTGCTGACCGCCGATGAAGTGCTGGCCAAGCACGACGAGAAATACATGCCGCCGGAAGTCACCAAGGCGCTCAAGGACAGCGGCAAGCTGGAACACTACGAGGCCAGCCAGGCCGGTAGCGGCGCCGCGCAGGGGAGCAACTGAACATGGTTCCCGAACTCGGTCACCTCTCGCTGATCCTGGCGCTGTGCATGGCGCTGGTGATGTCCTTCTTCCCGCTGGTCGGCGCCTGGCGCGGCGACCGCCAGTGGATGAGCCTGGCGCGCCCGGCCGCCTGGGGGCAGTTCGCCTTCCTGGCGTTCTCCTTCGGCTGCCTGGCCTGGGCGTTCCTCCACGATGATTTCTCGGTGGCCTACGTCGCCAGCAACTCCAACAGCGCGCTGCCGTGGTTCTACAAGTTCAGCGCCGTGTGGGGGGCCCACGAAGGCTCGCTGCTGCTCTGGGCGCTGATCCTCGGCGGCTGGACCTTCGCCGTGTCGATCTTCTCCCGCCAGCTGCCGGAAGTGATGCTGGCCCGCGTGCTGGCGGTGATGGGGATGATCAGCACCGGCTTCCTGCTGTTCCTGATCATCACCTCCAACCCCTTCAGCCGCCTGCTGCCGCAGATGCCGGCGGACGGCAACGACCTCAACCCGTTGCTGCAGGACCCCGGCCTGATCATTCACCCGCCGATGCTCTACATGGGCTACGTGGGCTTCTCGGTGGCCTTCGCCTTCGCCATCGCCGCCTTGCTCGGCGGCCGCCTCGACGCAGCCTGGGCGCGCTGGTCGCGGCCCTGGACCCTGGTGGCCTGGACCTTCCTCGGCATTGGCATCGTGCTCGGCTCCTGGTGGGCGTACTACGAGCTGGGCTGGGGCGGCTGGTGGTTCTGGGACCCGGTGGAAAACGCCTCCTTCATGCCCTGGCTGGTGGGCACCGCGCTGATCCATTCGCTGGCGGTGACCGAGAAGCGCGGCGTGTTCAAGAGCTGGACAGTGCTGCTGGCCATCGCGGCCTTCTCGCTTAGCCTGCTGGGCACCTTCCTGGTCCGCTCGGGCGTACTGACTTCGGTGCATGCCTTCGCCTCCGACCCCGAGCGTGGCGTGTTCATCCTGGCCTTCCTGCTGGTGGTGGTCGGCGGCTCGCTGACCCTGTTCGCCCTGCGCGCGCCGGTGGTCAAGAGCCAGGTCGGCTTCGCCCTGTGGTCCCGCGAGACCCTGCTGCTGCTGAACAACCTGGTGCTGGTGGTGACCGCCTCGATGATCCTGCTGGGCACCCTCTATCCGCTGGTGCTCGATGCCATCAGCGGCGCCAAGCTGTCGGTCGGCCCGCCGTACTTCAACGCGCTGTTCGTGCCGCTGATCGCCATCCTCATGCTGGCCCTGGCGGTCGGCGTGCTGGTGCGCTGGAAGGACACCCCGACCCGCTGGCTGCGCAACATGCTCACTCCCGTCCTGATCGGTACCGTGGTGCTCGGCGCCGCCGGTAGCTTCCTGTACGGCGAGCTGCACTGGGAAGTGCTGACGGTGTTCATGCTGGCCGCCTGGGTGGTGCTGGCCGGTGTGCGCGACTTCTTCGACAAGGTCCGCCACAAGGGCGTGATCGCCGGTGCCGCGGGCCTGAACCGCAGCTACTGGGGTATGCAACTGGCGCACCTCGGCATCGCCGTCTGCGCCATCGGTGTGGTGCTCACCAGCCAGTTCAGCGCCCAGCGCGACCTGCGCATGGCGCCGGGCGAGTCGGTGGAGCTGGCTGGCTACCAGTTCCGCTTCGAGGGCACTCACCACTTCGAAGGCCCGAACTTCACTTCCGACAAGGGCACCATCGTCGTGACCCGCGACGGCTCGGAAGTCGCCACGCTGCACCCGGAAAAACGCCTGTACAGCGTGCAGAACTCGATGATGACCGAGGCCGGCATCCACGGCAGCCTGACCCGCGACCTCTACGTTGCTCTGGGTGAGCCGCTGGACAACGGCGCCTGGGCGGTTCGGGTGCACATCAAGCCGTTCGTGCGCTTCATCTGGCTGGGCGGCCTGCTGATGGCCCTGGGCGGCGTGCTGGCGGCGCTGGATCGTCGCTATCGCCTGAAAGTGAAAACGCGTGTACGCGAGGCCCTGGGCCTCGCCGGACAGGGAGCCTGAGTGTGAAGCGTGCGATCCTGCTGTTGCCCCTGGCGATCTTCCTGGTCGTCGCGGTATTCCTCTTCCGTGGCCTGTGGCTGGACCCCAGCGAGCTTCCGTCGGCGCTGATCGGCAAGCCGTTCCCGGCGTTCTCCCTGCCCAGCGTCACCGAACCGGGCAAGACCTACACCGAGGCTGACCTCAAGGGCAAGCCGGCGCTGGTCAACGTCTGGGGCACCTGGTGCCCGACCTGCCGCTTCGAGCACCCTGTGCTGACCGATCTGGCCGCCAAGGGTGTGGTGATCTATGGCATCAACTACAAGGACGATGCCGTCGCCGCGCAGAAGTGGCTGAACGAACTGCACAACCCCTACCTGCTGAACATCGCCGATGCCACCGGCACCCTGGGCGTCGACCTGGGCGTATACGGCGCGCCGGAGACCTACATCATCGACAAGGACGGCATCATCCGGCACAAGCTGGTCGGTGCCGTCGACGAGAAGGTCTGGCGCGAACAGCTGGCGCCGATCTACCAGGGGCTGGTGGACGAGGCGCAGGGCAAATGAAACGTCTTCTCGCCGCCGCCGCGCTCGGCCTTGCCCTTACCGGCATCGCCCAGGCGGCCATCGATACCTACGAGTTCGCCAACGACGCCGAGCGCCAGCGCTTCCGCGACCTGACCACCGAGCTGCGCTGCCCCAAGTGCCAGAACCAGGACATCGCCGACTCCAACGCGCCGATCGCCGCTGACCTGCGCAAGCAGATCTACGCCCAGCTTCAGCAGGGCAAGAGCAACCAGCAGATCGTCGAGTACATGGTCGACCGCTACGGCGAGTTCGTGCGCTACAAGCCTGAAGTCAGCGAGCGCACCTGGCTGCTCTGGTTCGGCCCGGCGGCCTTTCTGCTGCTGGGTGTGGGGGTGATCGGCGTCATCGTCGCCCGTCGCCGCCGCCCGGCCGCCGCCACCTCCACCACGCTGTCCGCCGAGGAGCAGGCGCGTCTCGACCAATTGCTGGATAACCAAGACAAATGATCGACTTCTGGCTCGCCGCTGGCCTGCTGTTGCTGGTGGCCCTGGCATTCCTGCTGATCCCTCTGCTGCGTGGCCGTCGCGCCCAGGCCGAGGAAGACCGCACCGCCCTCAACGTCGTCCTGTACCAGGAGCGCCTGGCCGAACTGACCGCCCAGCGTGATGCCGGCACCCTCGACGATGCCCAGCTCGAAGCCGGCCGCGCCGAGGCTGCCCGCGAGCTGCTGGCCGATACCGAAGGTGCCTCCGAGGACCGCCGCAGCCGTCTCGGCCGCGCCGCGCCGCTGCTGGTGGTGCTGGTCCTGCCGTTCCTCGCGCTGGGCCTGTACCTGCACTGGGGCGCCAGCGACAAGGTGGCCCTGGCCCGCGAGTTCGCCACCGCGCCGCACTCCATGGAAGAAATGACCGCCCGTCTGGAGCGCGCGGTGCAGGCCCAGCCGGACTCCGCCGAAGGCTGGTACTTCCTCGGCCGCACCTACATGACCCAGAACCGCGCCGCCGATGCCGCCAAGGCCTTCGAGCAGGCTGCGCGCCTTTCCGGTCGCCAGCCGGAAGTCCTTGGCCAGTGGGCACAGGCGCTGTACTTCGCCGGTAACAAGTTGCTGAGCCCGGAAGTGCGCGCACTGGCGGACGAAGCGCTGAAGAAGGACCCGCAGGAAGTCACCACCCTCGGCCTGCTCGGCATCGCCGCCTTCGAGGACGAGAAGTTCGCCGATGCCGTCGATTACTGGGGCCGCCTGGTCGCGATACTACCGGCCGATGATCCGTCCCGCGAAGCCATCGCCGGAGGCATCGAACGTGCCCGCCAGCGCATGGTCGAGAAGGGCGAGACGCCACCCGCCGCACCTGCCGCCCCGGCCACCGCCGGCGTGACGTTGAAGGTGAAGGTCGACCTGAGCGCCGCCGTGAAGGGCCAGGTCAAGCCGGACGATAGCGTGTTCGTCTTCGCCCGCGCGGTAAGCGGTCCGCCGATGCCGTTGGCGGTGAAGCGCCTGAAGGTCTCCGACCTGCCCAGCGAAGTGGCGCTCAGCGACGCCGATGCGATGATGCCGCAGCTCAAGCTCTCGGCCTTCCCGCAGGTGCAGTTGGTGGCGCGGATTTCCCGTGCTGGCAATGCGACGGCCGGGGAGTGGATCGGACGCAGTGAAGCGTTGTCTACTGCCCAGGCTGGCGAGCAGGCAGTGACCATCGACAGCCCGGACCAGCGCTGAAACAGATAGAAGAGGGTAGGGTGATGAAGGTTAGATTGCTGGCGCTGAGCGCCTTGCTGGTACTGGGTGGCTGCGTGGTGCAACCGCCGCAGCCGGAGCAGCCATCGGGGCCGACAACGGCACCAACGCAGCCGGGTACCACGACCACCAAGCCGCCGGTCAAGTCGTCTTCCTCGCCGATCACCCCGCAGCCGAGCAAGCAGCAGTCTACCTCCAAGCGCCCGCCCCAGTTCGCCCCGCCCCCCGGCGGCAAGGGCCGCTGGGATGCCAGCCTGGGCGTCTATGTGATGCAGGGGCAGAAAGACACCTATTACCGCCAGCGCACCTACTACCACTGGGATAACGGCTGGTACTGGAGCGTCGGGCCGCAAGGGCCCTGGACCGAGACCGACAGCACCGGCGTGCCGCCGGGGCTGACGCGCAAGTACAGCGCGCCGTAAGGTCTCCTACATAATCCTATCTGCTGCCGCCCTCATCGGAATTGCGGACAGGCTCCGTTCCTACACGGTTTTCGTAGGCGCGGACTTTGTCCGCGATGCTCTTGCTTTTTTCGGTGTCCAGCGTCGCTTCGACGTGCTCGGATGTTTCTTGTTTCGCCCCCTCGGGCGACCTCCTTTGGCAAACAACCCAAAGGAGGCAAAGGTCTTGCCCCTGCATCCGGGTCCCGCTTCGCGGGACTGATTCGCTTCGCTCACCCTTCGGGCCAGCCTTCGGCTGTTACTTCGCTGCGCTCCGTTTCCCTCCTTCCGGCATTGCTCCGAGAGTCGGCGTAGAGGGCCATCCCTGGCTCTCTACGCCTCTCGCGGCATCCATGCCGCTCGCCCCTCTGCGCAATACCTCCACTCGGCCTCCTGATGGGACTCTGCGTGCGCCAGGGACTGTGGGTGTTCTTCGTAGGATGGCGTAGAGCGAAGCGAAACCCATCACGGCGGATAATGCTGCGCGTTATTCGCCCCACAAGAGCATCGCGGACGGATACACGTGACTCCTGTAGGAGCGGACCTTGTCCGCGAAAGCCATCGCGGATGAATCCGATTCAACAGGGAATTGCCTGCGTATCGCGCATGCGTAGGAGCGAACTCCGGCCGCGATCAGCCGTGGTTCGCGAGCCTACAGGTTGGCGACAAACCCGGGTGCTGTCCTGTCAGCGCGGATTTCGCCGCGATGGCTTTCGCGGACAAGGTCCGCTCCTACGAAAAGCGGTTTCCAGAGAAACATCCGCACACGCCGGAGCGCCCCTTCAGGAGGCCGAGTGGAATCGGAGTTTCAGGGGTTGAGCGACATGGATGTCGCGAGAGCGTCGTTGGGCCATGGATGGCCCGTCGACGCGCGCCCCTGAAACTTCGATGGAGCGAGGGAACCCCGGCGAAGCCGGGGCCGGATGATGGGGCAAGACCTTTGGTTACTTTCTGTCGTTTGAGAAAGTGACTCGCCCGAGGGGGCGAAACAAAATCTCCCAGCACACACCGAAGCGGCGCTGGACACCCAAGCAAAAGCATCGCGGACAAAAGCATCATGTCTGGGGAAGAGGCGGTGGATGTAACGCTACCCAGCCCTCAATCAAACGTCCCCATCTGCGCCCCCACCTCGATCAACTCCACTCGATTGCGCCCGCTGGCCTTGGCCCGGTACAGCGCCTTGTCCGCGGCAGCATAGAGCAGCTCATAGGTGCCAGGTATACCAGCCTCCAGGCTGGCGATGCCGAAGCTGGCGGTCAGGTAGAGCAGGCCGTCCTTCATCGGCAACGGGGTTTCCTCCAGCAGCTTGCGGACCTTCTCGGCGATGCTGCGGGCCTGCGACTGGCCCGTGTCGGGCAACAGCAGCAGGAACTCCTCCCCGCCCAGCCGCGCCACGCTGTCGCCGCTGCGGGTGTAGTTGCGCAGCAGGTTGGCGGCATGGCGGATCACTTCGTCGCCCAGCGGGTGGCCATAGCGGTCATTGATGAACTTGAAATGATCCAGGTCCACCATCAGCAGGCTGACCGGCGCCGGCTGCCGGGATACCCGTGACAGCTCCATGGTCACCAACTGGTCGAACTGCCGTCGGTTGAACAGCCCGGTCAGCGGATCATGGCCGGCGAGGTATTCCAGCTGGCGGTTCTTTTCTTCCAGCTCCTGCCGCTGCTGGCGAAGGAACTGGCGCTGGCGCAGGTTGCGTACGTGGCCATGCCAGAGGATCAGCGACAGGATCAGGCCGATGCCGCAGATGGTCAGTCCACCCATCTGGTTGGACAGGCGCAGCTCCGGAGTTGCCTGGGTCAGCATCATCGTCACTTCGAAGGCGCTGAGCGCGAGGATGTAGAGGGTGATGGCATGGCGCGGACGCATCAGGATGATCAGGGCTGCGCCCACGGAACTCATCAGGAAGGGGGTGATGCTGCTGGTGACCTGCTGGTCCGCGCCGGTGATGGCGATGCCGAAGCCGAGCAGGACGGTGGCGGCCAGCAGGCTCAGGAGTTTCATGTACCACAGCGGCGCATTGCGCTGGGGGCGCGAGGCGAGCCAGGCGAGCAGGCCCAGGGCGCTGAACAGGATGGCGATGGTGGCGTGGATGCGGATGATGTCCAGGCGCCAGCCGTCGTGCTCCGGACTTGAGCCCTGCAGGTTGAGCCAGAACACCAGGATGTGGATGAGATCGAAAGCCACGGCGAACGCCGAGGCGAAATACAGCCGTCGCAGGTTTTCCCGGGCAACCGGCAACGCCATCGCGTTATTGACGGCGATGGAGTGCTGCAACTGCTGGAGCCATGTCCTGGACACGATTACTGCCCCTCCCTGGCCCATTCGGGCAGTTGGAGCATAGACAGCGGTGATGGCACTGTCGTGGCAAGGGGGAGAAGAAGTGCTCGGGTTGTTCACTGCCGCACACTGACGCTACCTTCGAAAAGTCGCTATGGCCGCAACTACCCGTCTCTGATCATTGTCGGATTCGCCTGCTGCGGGCATAGTCCGCCCCCCTGGATGCTGAAGGAATCGGTCATGAACAGAGTGCAATGCCTGCCGGTGGAAGAGGGCCTGGATACCGAGCGGGCCCTGCTGGACGATGCCTTCCATGGCCGCCGGGACAGTGGACTGCTGTTCTGGCGCCCGCTCCAGCAGGCGCTGGTGATGCCACGCCGGCTCAGCCGGCTGGACGGTTTCAGCACGGCGGAACAGACCTGTGCCGGCCTGGGCTGGCCGATTGCACTGCGTGACACCGGCGGTGAGCCCGTGCCGCAATCGCCCGCCGTGCTCAACGTCGCCCTGGTCTACGCGATTCCGCCGACGGACAACGAGCAGACGCGCATCGAAACCGCCTATCAGCGCCTGTGCCAGCCGCTCTGTGACTGGCTGGCCGCGCTTGGCCTGGACCCGGGGCTGGGCGAGGTGGAAGGGGCCTTCTGCGATGGCCGCTACAACGTCAACCTGACGGGGCGAAAATTGGTCGGCACAGCCCAGCGCTGGCGCCGTCGCCCCAGCGACGGCCGTTACGTGGTGCTAGCCCACGGCGCGATCCTGATGGAAAACCAGCGCGAGCCGATGGTCGAGGTGGTGAACGCCTTCTACCAGGACTGCGGGCTTGACGCGCGCTGCCGCGCCACCAGCCATGTGGCGCTGGACGAGCGTCACGCACAGCCGTGGGGCCAGGTGGAAGCGTTGGCCGGGCAGTTCCAGCGCCACCTGCTGGCCGAGGGCGTGGCCCTCGATGCCGGATTCGAAGGTACTTGAATCGAAAGCTGCCGGATTTGAACGACGTGGGTGGAGCTTCGTTTAGCCCCACTCCTTTCAAGGAGTCTTGATACATGGAACATGGGACGAATTACCTGCAGTCGGCAGTGGTCTTCCTGCTCGCTGCGGTATTCATGGTGCCGCTGGCCAAGCGCATGCAACTGGGGGCGGTGCTCGGCTACCTGTTGGCCGGCGTGTTCATCGGCCCTTCGCTGCTGGGGTTGATCGACAACCCGGAAAGCGTCGCCAGCCTATCCGAGCTGGGCGTGGTGCTGCTGCTGTTCATCATCGGTCTTGAGCTTTCGCCCAAGCGCCTGTGGGTGATGCGCAAGCAGGTGTTCGGCGTGGGCCTGGCCCAGGTGCTGCTCACCGCGCTGGCGCTGGGCAGCCTTGGTGTGCTGGCGTTCGATCTGCCGGCGAACGCCGCGGTGGTGATCGGTGGCGGCCTGGCCCTGTCGTCCACCGCTTTCGGCCTGCAGATCCTCGCCGAGCGCAAGGAGCTGAACAGTCCCTATGGCCGTCTGGCCTTCGCCATCCTGCTGTTCCAGGACATCGCGGCCATCCCGCTGATTGCCATGATCCCACTGCTGGGTGCGCGCGCCGATTCGGCGGCGGCCGGCGGCGATCTGGCTCACGTCATGGAAGTGGTCGGCAGCATCGCCGTGGTGGTGATCGGCGGGCGCTTCCTGCTGCGTCCGGTGTTCCGCTCGGTGGCGCGTACCGGCCAGGCCGACCTGTCCACCGCCACCGCGCTGCTGGTGGTGGTGGGCACCGCCTGGCTGATGGAAGAGGCGGGTGTCTCCATGGGCCTGGGCGCGTTCCTCGCCGGCCTGCTGCTGGCGGACTCGGAATACCGTCACGAGCTGGAAGCGCAGATCGAGCCATTCAAGGGGCTGCTGCTGGGGCTGTTCTTCATCAGCGTCGGCATGAGCGCCGACCTCAGCCTGTTCCAGAGCGAGCCGCTGCGGGTGATCGGCCTGACTCTGCTGCTGGTGGGCATCAAGCTGCCGCTGCTGTTCCTCATCGGCCGACTTGCCGGTGGCCTGGACAAGGTCTCGGCTCTACGCCTGGGCGTGCTGCTGGGGGCCGGCGGCGAGTTCGCCTTCGTGGTGTTCAAGCTGGCGCGGGCCCAGGGCCTGATGGATGCCGACCTGCATGCGCTGCTGGTGCTGGGCATCACCCTGTCGATGGCGATGACACCGCTGCTGGTGCTGGCCCTGGCGCGCAACATCAAGCCCAAGCCGGCCGTCCTGCGCGAGCCGCCGCCGGAATACCGCCAGCTGCCCGACGATGCACCCCGCGTGGTGATTGCCGGCATGGGCCGGATGGGCCAGGTGGTCGCCCGTATCATGCGCGCCCAGGGCGTGCCCTTCGTCGCGCTGGACACCTCGGTGGACACCATCGAGCTGACCCGCAGCTACGGCAACATCCCGATCTTCTATGGCGACCCGCTGCGCCCGGAAATCCTCCGCGCCGCCCAGGTGGAAAAGGCCGAGTTCTTCGTGGTCGCCACCGACGATCCGCAGACCAACATCGAGACCGCACGGCTGGTGCGCAAGCTCTATCCGCACATGAAGATCATCGGCCGCGCGCGCAACCGCCAGCACGTCTACCACCTGCTCGATGCCGATGCCAACCCGGTGCGCGAGACCTTCCACTCCAGCCTGGAAATGAGCCGCCTGCTGCTGACCGGACTTGGGCTGAGCGAGGAGCAGGTCGCGGCGCGTATCCGCCGCTTCAAGCGCCACGACGAAGCGGTGCTGATGGCCCAGTACCGTGTGTACGACGACGAGAAGGCGGTGATCCAGACCGCCCGCGAGGCGCGCAAGGAGTTGGAGACGTTGTTCGAGGCGGACCACCTGGAAGACCAGGGTATCGGCCATTCCTGAAGCGGGGCGCGACTGCGTCCGACAGGCTTTGTGGTTGGGGCGGCCTCAGGCCGCCTTCGCCAGCGCCGGTTGTTGCACGAGGGCCGGGCGCGGCTTGCGGACCTGCGGCCGGCGACGTTCGGGAATGGTGATCGGTTGGCCCGGCGAACGCAGGGTCAGCACCGCGACCACGCTGGCCAGCACGACGGTGGCCAGGATCACGCTGGCCAGGACGACGTAGAGCAGCAGCTCCACCAGGGAGCCAACCAGCAGCAGGAAGTCCAGTACGATTTGCATGATCCAATCCTCGTTAGAGCCGTGGGCGAATGTCGCGGGTTTCGGGTTCCTGCGAGCTGATGGGGTGAAGATGCCGCCTGGGCCCGGCGAAGAGAACTGAAAGCGCCTGCTGTTCACTATCGATGCCATCGATAGCAGCGCAAAACTGCGTACCAGAGCGGCTCCCCACGTTGCACGGGGAGCCCGGAGCGTCCCTTAGAAGCGTTCGCCCGGCTGCAGGTAGCGCCAGTGGCCGACCGGCAGCTTGGCCATGGCCACGCCGCCCAGGCGGATTCGGCGGATCGCTTCGACGCGCAGCCCGGCTTCCCGGCACAGCTTGCCGATCAGCCCCGGGCGCACTTGCTTGCCGGCGATGCGCAGGCGCTTCTCGCTCTGCCAGCTGGCCTTCAGCGGAAGACCCTGGACCATCTGCTTCAGGCCATGGGCATCCAGCTCGCCGCTGACCTCGATCACATACTCATGCTCGACCCGCGCGGCATCGTCCACCAGTTTGCGAATGACGCCGAAATTCTGGGTGAACACCAGCAGTCCACTGGCGCCGTCCTCCAGCGGGGTGGTCGGGCGTTGCTGGCGGAAGTGCTTGCGCAACAGGCGTTGCGACGAGGGATCTTCGCTCCAGCGTTGCTCTTCCCGCAGCAGCGCCACCGCATCTTCGACGCTGTAGCCGGCGGGCTTGTGCAGCAGCAGGGTGACTGGCGGCAGGGGCTCGGGCAGGGCGCCGGGCAGTAGTGCGACGTGCTCGGCATCGACCTTGAACTGCGGCTCTTCCACCGTCACGCCATCCACCGTCACCCAGCCGCCTTCGATGTACAGCTCGGCTTCGCGGCGCGAGCAGGGCAGCAGCTCGGCGAGGCGCTTGGACAGGCGGATGGGTTCGGACATGACGGAAGACCGCGGCAGGAAAAGGGGCTCCATTGTAACCGCAAGCCATCGGAGTGATCCGTACTCCTGCCGGTCAGACCTACAAACGGACGGGGACGGAACGATGCGGATAACCCTGATCGACGGGCTGCACTGGGATGTGGACGAGCGCGGCAGTGGCGGCCTGATCAACAAACGCGGCGACAAGGTGCACCTGCGCCAGGGCGACATGGACGGCGCCTGCGGCCCCTATTGCCTGGTGATGGCGATGCTGGCGCGCAACCAGCTGGGCCGGCGCCAGGCCAAGGGGCTGGCGCCGGTGGATTCGCGCACGCGCTACGGGCGTCTGATGCAGGCACTGGAGCAGCGCGAGACGCTGATCCGCGTCGGCACCACCGGCGACGATCTGTTGGAGCTGCTCAAGGTGATCAGCGACAAGGAGTTCCAAGTCGTAAGGGGCAGCGGTCGGCGCATGGTCGAGCTGACCCGCCGTTACCTGGAGGCGAACGTCCCGGTGGTGCTGGGCTTCCACGGCCGCAAGGACAGCGACATCCGCCACTGGGGGCTGGCGGTGGGCATGAGCGAGGAGGCGTTCTTCCTCCTCGATCCGGCCCATGACCTGCAGCGCGGCCTGGCCTGGAACGCGGTGCTGACGGCCCGCGCCAACGGCTCGCGGTTCGGCTACCGCTACCTCAATCCGAAAGGCACCTGGGCGGTGACGCTGAAGGAAATGGTCGCGCTGCCCTGAGGACCGGCGAGGGCGCTTCAGGGTGTCGGGTTGGCGGGCGGCTCGGCCAGCGTTTCGCGCTCGCGCACCCAGGACATGAACAGTTCGTAGCCCAGGGCCAGGACCACCGGGCCGACGAACAGGCCGATGATGCCGTTGCTGAGCATGCCGCCCAGGGCGCCGATGAGGATCACGGCCATCGGCACCTTGGCGCCGCGGCCGAACAACAGCGGCTTGAGCACGTTGTCGCTGAGGCCGCCGATGACAGTCCACACGGTGAACAGGATGCTCACCAGCAGCGAATCACCGGTCATGAACACGTAGATGATCGCCGGCAGGGTGATCAGCACGACCGGCAACTGGGTGATGCCCAGCAGCAGTACGCCCAGGGACAGCAGGCCGGCGCCGGGGATGCCCATGACGATGAAGCCGAGGCCGAGGATCATGGTCTGGATGAACGCCACGCCCACCACGCCCTGGGCCACCGCGCGGATGGTTCCGGTGCACAACTCGGCAAGGCCGGGGCCGCGCTCCGGGCCGGAGATACGGATGGCGATGTCGCAGGCAGTGCGGCTACCCAGCGCGCCGTAGGCCATGATCACGCCGGCGATGACGAAGGCGGCGAGGAACTGCATCAGCCCCATGCCGACGCCCGCCGCCTGGCCGGCGATCTTCTTCGCCACGCCTTGCAGATGCGGGGCCAGTTGGTGCGCCACGCCCATGAAGTCGGTGGCCACGCGATGCCAGAAGCGAAAGACGTACTGCCCGATCACTGGCCAGTTCTGTACCGAGTCCGGTGGCAGCGGAATCTGCAGGGTGCGGTTCTGGATCGCCTGCACCAGGTCGCGTACGGACTCGGCCATGGACAGTCCGATCACCACCACCGGCACCAGCAGGATCACCAGGCCCAGCAGCACGATCAGCGTCGCCGCGCTGTTCGGCCGTTCGCCCAGGGCGCGGCTGCACATCTGGTGCAGCGGGTAGAGGGTGATGGCGAGGATCACCGACCACAGCATCAGGTCGAGGAAGGGGTGGAAGATCCTGAAGCAGAAGAGGGCCAGCAGCAGAATCAGACCGGCGCGGATGAGCACATCCAGCAAATTGCGGGACAGCAGCTTTTCCGGGGGCGGGGGTAACATCGAGGGGCTCCTTGCATCGGTGGCCGGGGTGGCCAGGTCCTGACTAGTGGCGGACTCTGCCCGAGAGCAAGGTGTGGAGGCAATAAAAGATGGCGGGAATTGCGTGGGGAAACGGGCAGCCTGCCGGGGACCGGCAGGCTTGCCGAAAGGGGGTTACTTCTTGCCGAGGCTGATGTGGCGGCTCGGTGCGCCGTAGTTCTGACCGGTGACGCCCTTGGCGATCTGCTGGATCTCGCCGCCGGACTTCAGGAAGGCGGCAATCTGGGCGTCCAGGGACTCGCTGGTGGCGGTCGCTGCGGGGGCCTTGGGAGCGGCTTTCTGGCGGGTGGAGGGCTTGGAGGTCATGTCTGCCATACCTGTCTTCGCAAATTGGCCGGCCATTGTACACGAAATGAGCATCCTTCGGGGCGCTAATGGCATGAATGGTTCCAAGCCGCGCCGATCGTCGCCTGGGCGGCGTCCAGGGTGCTACGCTCGTGGGCCCTGATGTGCGCATCGAGTCGTCCATGCCCCTGCTGTCGTCCCGCCAGCGCAACGCCCTGCGCCTGGCCCGCTCGTTCCTCGCCCCGTATCGCTGGCGCGCCCTGGGGGCGCTGGTCGCCCTGCTGTTCACCGCCGCGATCACCCTGTCGCTGGGCCAGGGTATCCGCATGCTGGTGGACCAGGGCTTCGTCACCCAGTCCGAGCCGCTGCTCAATCGGGCCATCGGGGTCTTCTTCGTCCTGGTGGCGGGGCTCGCGGTGGGCACTTTCGTGCGTTTCTACCTGGTGTCGTGGATCGGCGAGCGCTTCGTCGCCGACATCCGCCGGCGGGTGTTCGACCACCTGATCGAGCTGCATCCGGGCTTCTACGAGAACAACCGCGCCTCGGAAATCCAGTCGCGCCTGACCGCCGATACCACGCTGCTGCAGACGGTGATCGGCTCGTCGCTGTCGATGGCTCTGCGCAACACGCTGATGCTGATCGGCGGCGTGGCGCTGATGTTCATCACCAACGCCAAGCTGACCAGCATCGTGGTTGCCGCGCTGCCCCTGGTGATCGCGCCGATACTGCTGTTCGGCCGCCGCGTGCGCAGCCTGTCGCGGCTGAGCCAGGACCGCGTCGCGGATGTCGGCAGCTACGTCGGCGAGACACTCGGGCAGATCAAGACGGTGCAGGCCTACAACCACCAGGCGCAGGATCGCCAGCGCTTCGGCGCCACCGTCGAGCAGGCTTTCGATACCGCGCGGCGGCGCATCATGCAACGCTCCTGGCTGGTCAGCGTGGTGATCCTGCTGGTGCTGGGCGCGGTGGGCGTGATGCTCTGGGTCGGCGGCATGGATGTGATCGCCGGGCGGATCACCGCCGGCGAGCTGGCGGCCTTCGTGTTCTACAGCCTGATCGTCGGCATGGCCTTCGGCACCTTGAGCGAGGTGATCGGCGAGCTGCAGCGTGCCGCGGGTGCGGCCGAGCGTATCGCCGAGCTGCTGCGGGCGCGCAGCGATATCCACAGGCCAGCCAGCGATGTGCTGCAACTGCCGCAGCGAGTCAGCGGCAGCCTCTCGCTGGAAGGGGTGCGCTTCGCCTATCCGTCGCGCCCGGAGCAGTGGGCCATCGACGGCATCGACCTGCGCGTCGAGGCGGGGGAAACCCTGGCGCTGGTCGGGCCCTCCGGCGCCGGCAAGTCCACGCTGTTCGACCTGTTGCTGCGCTTCTACGATCCGCAGCAAGGCTGCATCCGCATCGACGGCCAGCCCATCGCACAGCTCGACCCAGCCGACTTGCGTCGCAACTATGCCCTGGTGTCGCAGAACCCGGCGCTGTTCTTTGGCAGCGTGGAGGAGAACATCCGCTACGGTCGGCCCGATGCCTCCGACGCTGACGTCGAAGCCGCCGCCCGCGCGGCCCACGCACACGAATTCATCCTGCGTTTGCCGCAGGGCTACCAAACCCACCTGGGGGAGAGCGGCCAGGGGCTTTCCGGCGGCCAGCGCCAGCGCCTGGCGATCGCCCGCGCGCTGCTGGTGGACGCGCCGATCCTGCTGCTGGACGAAGCCACCAGCGCGCTCGACGCGGAAAGCGAACACCTGATCCAGCAAGCCCTGCCGGGGCTGATGAGCGGCCGCACCACACTGGTGATCGCGCACCGGCTGGCCACGGTGCTGAACGCCGATCGTATCGCGGTGATCGACCATGGCCGGCTGGTGGCGCTGGGGCGGCACGCCGAGTTGGTGACCAGCAGCCCGCTGTATGCGCGGCTGGCCGAGCTACAGTTCGGTCAGGCGGAACAGAACCTGTAGGCGCGAGCTTGCTCGCGAACCGTCTGATACCGGAGCCGCCGGTGTGAGTTCGCGAGCAAGCTCGCTCCTACAATCCTGCGGCGTTCGGCGGCTGAAGGCGCATCCTGGCGCCATTGCGCGTAGAATGCCCGCCCCGTTCACGAGGTAAGCGTCATGGCAGTCATAGGTCGGTTCAATTCGTTGCAGGTGGCCAAGCACACCGATTTCGGTCTCTACCTGGATGGGGAGAGCCACGGCGAAATCCTGCTGCCCAAGCGTTACGTGCCGAAGAACGAACCCACCGAAGTGGGCGACTGGCTCAACGTGTTCATCTACCTGGACAGCGAAGACCGCCTGATCGCCACCACCCAGAAGCCCAAGGTGCAGGTCGGCGGCTTCGCCAGCCTCAAGGTGGTGGAGGTCAACCGCGTCGGCCTGTTCCTCGACTGGGGCCTGCCCAAGGACCTGCTGCTGCCGCACTCGGAAGAGAAGCGCCCGCTGCAGGTCGGTGACTACTGCGTGGTCTACGTCTACCTCGACGAGCGCACCCGCCGCATCACCGCCACCGCGCGCCTGGACCGCTACCTGGACAACACCCCGGCCCGCTACAAGGCTGGCCAGCAGGTGGACCTGCTCGTCGTGGAACGCACCGACCTGGGCTACAAGGCCATCATCGACGGCAAGCACTGGGGCCTGATCCACAAGAACGAAGTCTTCAAGTTCATGCGTAACGGCCTGCGCGAGACCGGCTACATCAAGGAAATGCGCGCAGACGGCAAGATCAGCCTGAGCCTGCAGCCGGCCGGCGCGGGGCTTTCCGACGCGCTGAGCGAGCAGATACTCCAGGCTCTGCGCGAGGCCGGCGGCAAACTCGCCCTCAGCGACAAGAGCCCGCCGGAGCTGATCGCGCAGCAGTTTGGCGTCAGCAAGGGCAACTTCAAGAAGGCCATCGGCGGCCTGTACAAACAGGGGCTGATCACCATCCTCGACGACGGCATCGAGTTGGTTTGAACGATCTAGCCGCGCCCGCGCACGATGGATTCGGCCACTGCGCAACGCTGTTGCACCGGCGCAAGTGACGCCATGCGTTGCAGGTCCACCGGTTTGCCGGGTTGGGCTCTGAGCTGGCGGCGCAGGTCGTCGAAGACCTGATCGTGTTCCTTGCGAAAGCGCATCACTGGCCCTGGGCGCAGGCGCAGGCCGTGGCGGCGCAGCAGGCGGGTGGCGCTGCTGGCGAAGTTGAAGGCGAGGTCGCCGGGCAGCTCGAAGTCATCCTTGAACGGCTGGCCGTCGATCTCGCCGTCCAGCTGGAATCGCACCCGCGCATCACGGCTGGCCGGGTTCTCCACCTGGTAGCTCAGGCGGATGAGGTACTGCTGGCGGTCGATGCCCGGGATGGATTGAATGATGACCTGGGTGGGGCGGGTCATAGGGGCCTCCTGACGAGTGCTGGCGCCGCAAGCCGGCGTGAAAGCGTGGCCTGACGTGACGCTCGATACACGGGTTGTCCAAGACCTAGTTTCGAGGTTGGGCGCGCTCGTCGGTCTGATATGCATCAAGGAGGGCCGATTCCGGCCGCAGGAGGCCTCTCCGCAGCGCACGGGCGGCGCGGAAGGGGAGGCGCCCGAGCGTCACATCATGTGACGGAAGCGATTCCAGGCGTGCTCGACGGAGACCAGCCAACTCGGCATCGCCGAGCCGAAGCCGGCGATTTCCAGGCGCGGGTGGCTGCGCACCACCATGTCCAGCAGGGGCTCCTGGTCGGGTTTCACGTCGACGAAGAACACATGCTGGCCCGCATGCAGGCTGGGCTCGAAGCGGCGCGCATCACCGCTGGGGCGCTGCAGGCCGACGAAGCTGCCTTCCCACAGGCTGAAGCCCAGCAGCACCGCGGCGAGGAACAGTACCGGAATCCAGCCCGCGGCGGATTGCGTCCAGCCGCTCAGGTAGCCCACCAGCAGCACCAGCACCGCCAGCGCGGCGCCGATCAGCAGGCCGACCTTGCCCCAGTGCACCACGTCCCGCCTCATCATCGATGGCACCTGGTGCAATCGATGGTCCTTCAACTCGGCATCCTGGTCGCTCAGCACGTGCATCTGCTCCATGCTGATACCGCTTTGCGCGAGTTCCTGTTCGACGGTTTCCAGGTCGTCCAGGTTGTCACTGATGTAGTAATGCCTGTTCATGACGAACCTCCGCCCCCAACCGGTCATACCCCCAGGGTTTGACACCGATTTGTCGGGAATTTCGACATATCGCCGCCATTTGCTGAATTTCGTCAGGATTGAGTCTAGCACCGGCGGGGTGCCCTCCGTGGCGCGAGGGCCCAGTGGTCACCTGGCTTGCGCGATGCCCGCGCATGGCCGAGGATGCCGCTTTCCAGCGAGACTCAGGGCGAGGGCGAGATGATCCGCGAGATTCTCAAGATGGGTGATGAACGCCTGCTGCGCGTGGCGCCGCCGGTGCCCGCGTCGATGTTCGGCAGCGCGGAGCTGCAGACGCTGATCGACGACATGTTCGAGACCATGCACCACGTTGGCGGCGTCGGCCTGGCCGCTCCGCAGATCGGCGTGGACCTGCAACTGGTGATCTTCGGTTTCGAGCGCAGCGAGCGCTATCCGGATGCCCCGGCAGTGCCGCCGACCATTCTGCTCAATCCGGTGATCACGCCGCTGGGCGAGGAACTGGAAGAGGGTTGGGAGGGTTGCCTGTCGGTGCCAGGCCTGCGCGGCGCGGTGAACCGCCACCGTTCGATCCGCTACCAGGGCGTCGACCCGCAGGGGCAGCCTATCGACCGCAGCGTCGAGGGCTTCCACGCCCGCGTGGTGCAGCACGAGTGCGATCACCTGATCGGCCGGCTGTATCCGTCGCGGATCACCGACTTCAGCAAGTTCGGCTTTACCGAGGTGCTGTTCCCGGGGCTCGATCCGAAGGCGGATGATTGAGGTTGACCGCCGATTGGGCCGTGTCTGCGGCTCCGTGCATGGCCCCGGAACGATCCGAGGCCAAGGTCAAACGGCGTATAACGTTGAACGTTATACGCCCTACGCTTCAATGACGGGCGGGGTGGAGTTCGATAAGCGGATAGCCTCTCCCAAGGCTATCCGCGTGACGAGGGGCGAGCCCTCAGGACGGTTGCTGCGGGGTGCCCAGCAGCGTCTTGCCGGATTTCTTCTGCCGCTTGGCCATACGCTTTTCGTGTGCGGTTTTCAGCGGCTTCTTCTTGCTTTGCTTCTTCGCGTCGAGACCTTTCATGGCGTGTCCTCCGACGGGACGCCCTCGATCCGAGAGCGGACAGCTACAGCATAGCCTTCGCACGGCGTGCCGCTTCGCCGTTCAGCCGGTGGCGAGGCGTTCCAGCTCGCGGCGGACCATCGCCGCGTAGTGGGGCGGAGTCAGGCGATAGAGCTCCGTGGCCACCCAGGGCAGCCAGCGCGCGCCCATGGCCTCGCGCTCGGCCAGCAGGCGCCGGGCTTCGGCCTCGGCGCGCTGGGCGTGTTCCTGGTGGTAGTCGGCGCGGCTCATGGGGCGGGTGTTCAACTCTTGGCGCAGCTCAGGGCCTGCGGGTCGATGGTGATGCTGGCCAGCGGCTTGCCGTCGCTGCCGGTGTATTCGTGGGTCACGCTCAGGTGATGTTCGCGGAAGCGCTGCAGCAGCTCGGTCTGCTGGCAGGTGGTGCTTTCCAGCTGGGATTTCAGGCCGTTCTCGAACTTGGCCCGAGCGCCCAGGTCCATCTGGTCCATGCGCAGACTGGAAATCGCGTAGCGGTAATACAGCATCTTCTTCGCCGGGTCGAGCTGCACGCTGTTGAGGGTGGTGACCTTGTCCACCTGGTGCGGCAGGTTGGTGCGGGTGACCTGGTCGAAGTAGGCCACCGAGTCCTGGAGGAACTTGGCTTCGTCGGCGGCTTCGTCGGCCTGTACGGCCAGGCTGCTCAGCAGCAGGAGGGGCAGGGCGAGGCGGGGGATCAGACGGATCGGCATGCGATTTTCCTGTACGGCAATAGGATTGTGGCGCACAAGCGCCAGGGAGTTTATAGGCCATGACGCGGCGTTCTGCTGGCTGTTTGGCGAGCCAACCATTGCGTGGGGGCCCGCTCGCGGAGCCTGGCCATTCCGGTTAATCTGGCGGACCGCACGATCCGGGCGCCGGCCCGGTTTCATCCGTCACGCATTTTCGGAGGCAGGCCCGCTGCCGTTGCCATGCTCGAACTGACCCAACTCGACCTCTCCACCGATTCCGCCGCGCAACGTGTGGTCAAGGATGAAACCGTCACCGTCGAATTCGCCGCAACGCCGGGCGAGCTGATGAGCCTCGAAGGCCCGAACCGTTACGCACCGGGCGATGCAATCATCACCAGCGCGACGGGGGAGCGCTGGGTGGTCTCCCGTGAACGTTTCGACCCGAAATATCTGCCCGTCGACGCGGCGCTCGCGCACGGCCGGCCCGGTGCCTATCGCAATCGCCCGGCGGTGGTGCTCGCCCGGCGCATGGACGAGCCGTTCACCCTCGTGCGCTCGGCGGGCGGCGATCGTCTCACCGGTGCGGCTGGCGACTGGGTCATGCAGTACGCGCCCAGCGACTACGGTGTGGTGAAGGCGGAGCGTTTCGCCAAGGTCTATCGGCTGGCCGACTGAGTCGTCCGCGCGCAACTTCCGTCTGGCACCGAAGGCCCCCCAGCGGCTATGGTCTGTCCTGGCGGGCGCTCTGCGCCGCGCTTGTCATTGCAACTTTGCCCGCGCCGCGCAGGTCCACCCTGCAGCCAGCGGTCGGCGGGCGGCCAGCAGAAGGACGGAGCGGGATGCGATTCGTGGACATGCGGGGGCTCAGCCTGGGGCCCTGGAAACTGATCAGCCTGACGGTGAAGGAGTTTCTCGACGATGAGATGCCCACCTACGCCGCCGCGCTGGCCTACCAGGGGTTGTTCTCGCTGTTCCCCTTCCTGCTGTTCCTCATCGCCCTGCTGGGCTTCCTGCACCTGCCGGAGTTCTTCGACTGGCTGCGGGGGCAGGCCGACTACGTACTGCCGGCGCAGGCGCTGGAGCAGGTCAACCCGGTCATCGATCAGTTGCAGCAGCGCCAGGGCGGCCTGCTGTCGATCGGTATCATCGTGGCGCTGTGGTCGTCCTCGGCAGCGGTGCGTTCGCTGATGACCGCGCTGAATGCGGCCTACGACGTGCGCGAGAGGCGCCCGGCTTGGAAGCGCGTGCCGCTGTCGCTGCTCTACACCTTCGGTATCGTCGGCATGCTGCTGGTCATCGCCGCGCTGATGATCCTCGGCCCGCAGGTCATGGGCTGGATCGCCGCGCGGGTGGGGCTGGAGGATTACGTGGTGCTGCTGTGGAGCGTGATGCGCTGGCCGGCCATCGTCCTGCTGATGATGATGGCGGTGGCGGTGATCTATTACGTCACGCCCAACGTGAAGCAGAAGTTCCGCTTCATCACCCCCGGCTCGATGCTCGCGGTGGTGCTGTGGATCTGCGCGTCCCTGGGGTTTGGTTTCTACGTGAAGAACTTCGCCGACTACAACGCCATGTACGGCAGCGTCGGCGCCATCATCGTCCTGCTGCTGTACTTCTACATTTCCTCGGCGGTACTGCTGCTGGGCGCGGAGCTCAATGCGGTGATCGAGCACCATCTGCCCCACGGCAAGAGTCCCGGCGAGCGAACCTTCGAGCAGGCCTCGCCGGAACCGGACGAGCGCTAGCGCCGGACCTGCTGGCTGGCGAGGGCGGAAGGCTTGGCCAGCAGGTTGTCGACCACCGCCAGGGACTGCTCGAACGAGGGATAGCCGCTGCGGGCGACGTCCAGACCCGAGTAGGCCCGCTGGTAGCGCTGGGCCTTGCCCGGGTTGGCCGTGTCCACCAGGTAGGGCTCGGACCAGATCTTGTACAGCAGCGCCACGGCGTAGGGCTGGCCTGCATCGGCGGCCTGCTCCAGCAGCGGCAGCACTTCGTTCACCTGCGGGCCTTCCTTGATCTTCAGCAGCGCCTTGTAAAAGCTCACCTCGCCGCGTTCATCGTAGGGTTGGGCGCGATCGAGCAGGGCGTTCGCCAGCTCGTAGTTGTCCAGGTCGCCGGACGCGATCAACAGCTTGGCCTGCAACATGTCGTTCCGGTAGAGCAGGCGTTCGACATGGCAGCGCTGCCCGCTCATGGTGGCGTCGCACGGTGTGGTGGTGGAGCTGGAACAGCCGGCCAGCAGCAACGACAGGCTCAGAATGGCCGGCAGGTAAGGCGGTTGAGACAAGCCCATGTAAATCCCCCAGGGGCGAATGGCAGGGTTCGACCGGTCTGTGTGCGCCGGTTCTGTCTATTGGCCATCAGCATAGTCGCTTGCCTCTCAAGCAGCTTCGAAAGTGGGCTGCTACGGAAGGGCCGATGAGGGAGTCGATCCGTGCGCGGGGGCTGGTCAGCGGATTGAGGTGGGAAGGGTGAAGTAGCTCGCAGGATGGGTGGAGCGAAGCGATACCCATGCTGTCGGCGCACGGTATTGATGGGTTTCGCTTCGCTCTCCGACATCCTACAGGGACGCCAAAGACAGCACCGTAGGGCGTACAACCGTTCGCGGTTGTACGCCGTTACACCCTGCTCCGTCGTCGGCGCCGAAGCTGAACCGAGGGCAAGCGCCATCAGTTTCCACGAGGGAGCGGATTCTTGTCCGCGCCCGCTTCAGGCGCCGAACACCGGTCCCACGCTGTCGTCGTCCATCCCGCGTTCCAGCTTGATCTTCAGCGCCAGGTCCGTGCGCGAGTCGGCGAACTTGAGCGCGTCGGAGACGCTGATGCGGCCTTCCTCCAGCAGTCTGTAGAGGCTCTGGTCGAAGCTCTGCATGCCGCTTTCCAGGGCGCGCTCCACTGCGCCCTTGAGCTCCGGCAGCTCGTCGCGCTGGATGATGCCGCGGATGTGCGGCGTGCCCAGCATCAGCTCCACTGCTACCGCGCGGCGCTGGCGCGTGCCGGGGACCAGGCGCTGGCCGATCAGCGCCAGCAGGTTCTGCGACAGGTCGGCCAGCACCTGCGGCCGAGCTTCATCGGGGAAGAAACGGGTGACGCGCTCGATGGCATGGCGGCAACTGGTGCCGTGCAGGGTGGCCACGCACAGGTGGCCGGTTTCGGCGTAGTGCAGGGCGTTCTGCATGGTTGGCGCGTCGCGGATTTCGCCGAGCATGATCACGTCCGGCGCCTCGCGCAGCACGTTGCGCAGGGCATCGGCGTAGCTGTGGGTATCCAGGCCGACCTCACGCTGGTCGATGATCGATTTCTGGTGTGAGTGGAGGAATTCGATCGGGTCTTCGATGCAGACGATATGCCCGGAGCGGTGGCGGTTGCGGAAGTCCAGCATGCTCGCCAGGGTGGTGGACTTGCCCGAACCGGCCGCGCCGACCACCAGGATCAGCCCGCGATCCTGCATCGCCAGCTTGTCGAGGACCGGTGGCAGGCCGAGGCTGGCCACGTCCGGGATCACCTGCTTGATCAGCCGTACCACCATCGCCACTTCGCCGCGCTGGTAGTAGATGTTGGCGCGGAAACGGCCGAGCTCCGGCACGGTGATCGCCAGGTTCATCTCCAGGTCACGCTCGAACTCCGTCACCTGCTCGGGCGTCATCAGCTGCCAGGCCAGGGTCTTCACCTCGCCACTGGCCAGCACGCGCTCGCCGACCGGCCGGCTGTGCCCCTCGACCTTGATGTGCGGCGGTGCGCCGACGCTGAAGAACATGTCGGAGCCGGCGTTCTGCGGCAGCTGGCTCAGGTAGGTGAAGACATCGGGCAGGTCGCTGGTGCTGGTATTGATCATGGGAACGTCCTTCGGGCGGCGGTGGGCCCCTGCAAGAAGGGCGCGTCTGTACTCAGACTAGCCGGAGGTGCAGGTTGTAGGACGCAAGCGTAGGAAAGGTACGAAGAGCGCGCCTTGACCCACCGCAGGGCGCGTGAGGATGCGGAGTACGGGGCCTGCGGATGAACTGGCCGGCAGCCTGGGGCGTCTGCCATCCCGCCGGCGGTGTTGCGGTGCCGGTGTTGTGGGGAAGCTGCGTCGGCCCTAGGCCATTTCCGACGGTTGCCGGCAGGCGTTGATCGCCTCGCGCAGTTGCTCGGTGTCCACCGGCTTGTGCAGCAGGCGATAGCCGTGAGCGGTCGCCTCGCGAAGGCGTTCCGGAGAAGTGTCGCCGGTGATGATCAGTGCCGGCACCTGGCGCGACAGGTAGCTGCGGATGCGGCGGATCGCATCCTCGCCGGTCTGTCCTTCGCCCAGCCGGTAGTCGGTGAGGATCAGGTGGACGGGGGCCGGGCCGCGATGACTTGCCTCGATGTGCCGCTGGCAGGCCTGCAGTGCCGTGGTGCCCGGATAGACGCGGTGACCCCAGACCTCCAGCAGGTTGCCCAGGGCGTGCAGCACGTCTCGCTCGTCGTCCACCACCATGATGCCCAGGCTGTCGGTGCCGAACTCTTCGGCGCTGCTGTGGATGACCGGGCAGGGTGCCGGAGCGCGTACCCGCGGCAATCGGACCGCGAACAGCGAGCCGCGTCCGGGCCGGGATTGCAGGTGCAGGCCGTGGCCGAGCAGACGGGCAGTGTGACGGACTATCGCCAATCCCAGGCCGAGGCCCTGCTTGCGGTCGCGCTCGGCGTTGTGCAGCTGGACGAACTCCTCGAAGACCATCTCCTGCTGCTCGGAAGGAATGCCGATGCCGGTGTCCAGCACCTGGATTTCCACCTCCTCGCCGTGGCGGCGGCACCCCAGCAACACGCCGCCGCTCCGGGTGTAGCGGAAGGCGTTGGCCAGCAGGTTGTCCAGCAATCGCTTGAGCAGCACCGGGTCGCTGTCCACCCATAGCCGGCTGCTGCACACCCGCCAGTGGAGGCCGCGCTCGGCGGCGGTGCCGGCGAACTCCAGTTGCAGGTCGGTGAACAGCCGTTGCAGGGCGATGGGCTCGCGGGCCAGCGGCACCACGCCGGCGTCGAGACGGGAGATGTCCAGCAGGCCGTTGAGCAGGCTGCCCAGGTTGCCGAGCATGGCGCGCAGGCGCGTGGCGATATCCCGTGCCTGCACGGCATTCACCGGCCCGCGCTCGGCCAGCGAGGCGAGGGCGCCGACGAACAGGCCCAGGGCGTGAATCGGCTGGCGCAGGTCATGGCTGGCGGCGGCGAGGAAGCGGGTCTTGGCGCGATCGGCGGCCTGGGCGCGGTCGCGCTGCTCGCGCAGGTCCTGCACCAGTTCCGAGTTCTGCTGGCGCAGGCGAATGGTTTCGCACAGGCTGCGGTAGGTCACCCGGCTGTAATACAGGTTCACCCCGGCCAGGCAGGCGATGAAGAAGCTGTAGGTGGTGAACTGCTCGCCAGCCTGGCTCAGGCACAGCACCAGCAATGGCAGGAGCATGGCGGCGAGCGAGCCGATGTAGGCCGGCGGATAGGCCGACAGCGATGGTACCGCGCCGCACACCAGGCCCGTCAGCACGATGCAGGTGAAGGCGAACAGTTGCGGGTCGCCATGGGCGAAGCCGGCCCAGCCGAGCCAGCCCCACAGCAGGCTGCTGGCCCATGACAGCAGGGTGGCCGTCCAGGGCCAATACTTGCCCGGCGTGCCCGCGGGGGCTTGCCGGAAATACGCGCGTGCCAGGACAATCCGCCCCAGCGTCAGCACATAGAGCGCGGCCAGCCAGACGCCCATCATCGTCGGTGACAGGGCGGCCCGGAAGATGTACAGCACGGGCAGGGGTATCACCAGGTTGGCGAACAGCACGGCATAGGACTGGCGGAACAACAGATCGACCAGTTCGCGCTGATGAAGGCGGCTGTGCATTTCGATGGCCTCAAGGAGACGAACGATGGAAGGGAAGCGCTTGCGGGTGCTGATCGCCGACGACCACGGCATCGTGCGCGACGGGCTGCGCCTGCTGCTCTCGACCCTGGAACAGGTGGAGGTGGTCGGCGAGGCCGGCGACGGCATTCGCTTGCAGGCGCTGCTGGCGGAGTGCCCGGCCGACCTGTTGCTGCTGGATCTGAACATGCCGGGGCTCAATCGCCTGCAGGTCATCCACGAACTGCGCCAGCGCCACCCGCGCCTGAAGATCCTGGTGCTCACCGCCAACACCGAGCTGGCCACCGTGCGCTCGGTGCTCGATGCCGGTGTGCAGGGCTACCTGAGCAAGGGCGAGGAATCCGGCGAGCTGCTCGAAGCGATCGACGCCCTGCGTGCCGGGCAGACGTACCTGGCGCGTAGCCTGCGGTTCATCCTCGATGGCCCCCACGTGCGCCCGCGCGACGAAGCCGACCTGCTGGCGGCGGTGGAACTGACCAAGCGTGAACGGCAGATTCTCACCCTGGCCGCCCAGGGCCGCAGCGCGCGGGAGATCGCCGAGCACTTCAGCATCAGCCCGCTCACCGTGCGCAAGCACCGCGAGAACCTGATGCGCAAGCTCGACCTGCACAGCCCCGCGGAACTGACTGCCTACGCCGTGCGCCTGGGTGTCCCCAGCGCCTGATCCTTGCCTGTGCGTGCCACGCGTGCGAGGGCGCATGCCGTCGATTCCTTGCAACCTGTGGGAACACAGCCTAGCGCCGCCCTGGCGTGGAAAAAATACGGCAACCGCCGTATGTGCGTAGCGGGATCACGTCCCTAACCTTCCCGTCACTGGCTCGCCGCTCCCTTGTGAGGCGCCAGACCCCACTCGCGATCAAGGGAAGGATCAGATCATGCTGCAATCTGCCTACTGGGCCTCGTTCGCCTTGGCGACGTTGGCCTTTGCCTGCATGCCAGGCCCCGCCATCCTCTACATGACCTCGCAGACCCTCGCCCACGGCCGTCGCTCCGGCCTGCATGCGGCACTGGGCATCCACCTGGGCTGCTACGTGCACATCCTCGCTGCCAGCGCCGGGCTCGCCGCGTTGCTGCACCATGCGCCCACCCTGTACCTGGCGCTGAAGCTGGCCGGTGCGGCCTACCTGATCTGGTTGGGCGGCTCGATGATCCTGGGCCAGCGCCGACTGCTCGAAGGCGCTGAGGAAGCGGCCGAGGCGCATCCGCAGGTGCTGCGCGACAGCATCGTGGTGGAGATGCTCAACCCCAAGACCGCGCTGTTCTTCCTGACCTTCCTGCCACAGTTCGTCGACCCGGCCGCCAGCCTGCCGGTGGGCCTGCAGTTCTTCATCCTCGGGGTGATCGTCAACCTGGTGTTCTCCAGCGCCGACGTGCTCGCCGTGCTGTTCGCCTCGCTGCTGCTCGGCGTACTAGGTGAAGGGCGCGGAAAGCGCCTGATGCCGCGTGTGTGCGGCTCGATACTGGTGGGGCTGGGGGTGATGCTGGCGGCCCGGGGCGGACCGGTGTGAGGGGAGGCGCCGCGCCCATCGACGGGCACGGCGCGGGCGAAGCGGATCAGTCCTCGCGGCTGGTCACTTCCACCAGGTGGTAGCCGAACTGGGTCTTCACCGGACCCTGGACGACGTTCAGCGGGGCGCTGAACACGACCTGGTCGAACTCGCGGACCATCTGGCCCGGACGGAAGCTGCCCAGGTCACCGCCGCTGCGGCCCGACGGGCAGGTGGAGTTGTCACGGGCCACCTGGGCGAAATCGGCGCCGCCTTCGATGGCAGCTTTGAGTTCATTGCACTTGGCTTCGCTGGAAACCAGGATGTGACGGGCGGATGCACGGGCCATGGGATAACTCCTGAACAGGCAGTAGGAAAGGGCGAAGCCTAGCTGATTCGCGGGCGGAACCCAATGCCGGGCGTCCAGTGGTGCAGGAGATCAAGAGCCCCTAACCCTCTCCCGCAAGCGGGAGAGGGGACTGTTTGGTGCAGGATGAGGCCATGGTGTCAGCCGGCACTGACTGCTCCCTCTCCCTGAGGGAGAGGGCTGGGGTGAGGGGGAACCGCAGGCTCGGACTTTCCCGGACGCAGGCCGTTGCACCTGCGAGAAGCGCAGTCAGGCCTGGGTGCCAAACACCTCGGCCAAGTGCCGCCGGTAGCGCTCCACATCGCCCTCGATATCCGGACGCTTCATCACGTCCACGCAGAGGAAGGTCGGCAGCGGGCTCATGCCCAGGAACTGGTTGGCCTTGTGGAAGGGGAAGTACACCGCGTCCACGCCCTTGCCCTCGAAGAAATCGGTCGGATCGTCGAAGGCTTGCTGCGGCGCGTTCCAGGTGGCCGAGATCATGTACTGCTTGCCCTGCAGCAGGCCGCCGCTGCCGTATTTCTGCGAGGCGTCGGAGCGGGTGCGGCCGTCGTTGGCGTAGAGGCTGCCGTGGCCGGCGGTGAACACCTCGTCCAGGTACTGCTTCACGGTCCAGGGCGCGCCCATCCACCAGCCCGGCATCTGGTAGATCACCACGTCGGCCCAGAGGATCTTCTGCACTTCTTCGGCAATGTCGTAGCCGCCGTCGACGAAGGTTTCCTTCACGTCGCAACCGGCACGGTCGAGGTACGCGATGGCGGCCTCATGCAGGGTGGCGTTGTAGCGGCCGTCGGAATGGGCGAACTGCTTGCCGCCATTGATCAGCAGGATCTTTTTCATCGAAGGGAGTCTCGAAATGACAAATTCTGGATGGCGGCAGGATATCGACGTGCACGAAGCGGAAAAACCCGTTTCCGGACAAAGGATACGTGCGTGAGACTCACGAATGCTGAGCATTGATTTGCGTCAGGATAGGCAATCTTTCCCGCCCATCCCGGAGCCAATCTTCATGTACGCCTTCATCCTCCAGGCCCACACTCGTCCGGAACAATCCGACGCCTTCGAGAACCTGTTCCGTGCCTACCTCGCACCGAGCCGCGCCGAAGACGGCTGCGTCCAGTACCACATGCTGCGCGATGCCCATGATTCGACCCTGTTCACCTTCTTCGAGGTCTGGCAGAGCCGCGAGCATCTGGCCGTGCACACCGCCCTGCCGCACATGCGCGAATTCCATGAACGGCGCATGGACTACCTGCGCCGCGATTTCGACATCCAGGAAGTCGAGGTGATGGCGCCGCTCGCGGGCTGAGGCGTACTCAGGCCACCACCTGGTTGCGTCCCGCCGCCTTGGCCTTGTAGAGGTTCGCATCCGCCGCTGCGATCAGCGTTTCGATGCTGTCCGCCGGGGTTGCCGAGGTGCTCGCTACGCCGACGCTCACGGTCACCACGCCGAGTTTGCCCTTGGCGTGGGGCAGGGCGGTTTCCTCCACGGCGCGGCGGATCGATTCGGCCACGCGCTCGGCGGCAGAGAGGTCGCAGCCGGGCAGGATGACCACGAATTCCTCGCCGCCGTAACGCGCCACGCCATCCTCCGCGCGGCGGCAGCCCTGGCGGATGAGGTGTGCCACGTTGACCAGCGCCAGGTCGCCGCGGGGGTGGCCGTAGTGGTCGTTGTAGGCCTTGAACTGGTCGATATCCAGCATCAGCACCGCCAGGTGGCCGTCACCGCCGCGGCGGCGCTGCCATTCGAATTGCGCCTTCTCGTCGAACCAGCGGCGGTTGTGCAGGCCGGTCAGCGGATCGGTGTCGGCCTCGGCGCGCAGGCGGTCTTCCTTGGCGTCGCGGCGGCGCAGATGGCGACTGAGGCGGAAGGCGAAGAAGATCGTCGCGCTGTTGATCGCCAGCAGCAGCCCGCTGGTGATCCAGTTGCGTGCGCTCCAGGTCTGGAAGATTTCCTCCCGGTACAACTCGACCGATACCGTCACCGGGTAGTCGCCAACGCGCCGATAGCCGCGCCAGTAGGCATCCGAACCATTGGACTGCTGGCGGAAAAACTCCTTCTCGCCGCTGTCGACGAAGCTGCGGAACATCCTGGCCTCATCCTCGCGGTTGCGCGTTGGCGCCGCCGGCCACTGTGCCAGGGCGGTGCCGTCGAGCAGGCGGATCGACACCACCTCGTTCTTGCCCAGGTCCAGTTCGCGGACGAAGGTTTCCAGATGCCGCAGTTCCTTGATCGCCGCGACCACGCCGAGAACCTTGCCGTCCTTGTCCTGCACGGCGCGGCTGAGCGCGGTGCTGGGCGAGGGCGTCGGATAGGAGGGCATGAACGGGTGACTCAGGAACAGGCGCGAAGGGTTGGCACGCGGGCCCTTGAAATACTCGCGCCGGGACAGGTCCCTGTGCGCCTCGCTGACGTGGTTGAGGTCCACCAGCAAGTGGCCGTTCGCGTCGGTCACCACCAGCGTGCCCGCCATCATGGAACTGGCGGCGTGCCCCTGCACCAGTTCCTGCAGCACCTGCCGGGACAGCTCGGGGGTGGCCGAGCCGGCAATGACGTTGGAGAGTGTCTGCAGCGTCTGCAGATGCACATCCAGGTCGCGGTGGAGATCCCGCTCCACCAGTATCAGGGTGTTCTTGCCGCTGGCTTGGGCATAGGCCAGCGCATCCTGCCTCATCTGCAGCATGTGCCAGCCGGCCAGCAGCGACGCAGCCACCGCCAGCAGGAAAGTAATGAAGAAAATCCGGCGCGGGTAGAACACAGCACCTCCCGCCTTGTTCGGAGCCTGTTTGGAAAACGCTCGGTTATTTTCATTGTCCGACAGGCTGGAGGGCGTGCAATCGAAGTCAATCAAAGCCTTGTCACAAATCAGGTCGCCCCGAGAAATAACCCACGTGCAGGCCGCAAAGGCTCCTGACGCGGCCCGGATTGCTCGCCAACGCAGCCAAACGCCAAAGAATCACGCATCATGTACGCCATTTCGCCAAGGGGAATCCCGCATGGGTGCCACGTCGTTCATCCCGCGTAGCCTTCTGTTCTCGCTGGGTCTGCTGTCCGCCACCTTCGCCATTGCCGCCGACCAGGAGCAACTGGTTGACGCCATCAACGCCTATCGCGGCGAGGTGCAGTCCTGCGCCGGCAGCGCCTCGCAGGCCTTGCCGCCGCTGGCGGTGGAGCAGCGCCTGGCGATCCCCGCCGGCGTCGGCGACTGGAAGACCGCGCTGAACCAGACCGGCTATCCCATGAGCAGCGTGCGCATGCTCAGCCTCACCGGTCCGCGCGACGCGAACGCGGCGATGAAGGCGCTGCAGGAAAGCTTCTGCCAGGTGCTGCTCGACCCGCAGTTCGTCGACATTGGCGTGAACCGCGAGGGCGACGACTGGCGCATTCTCCTCGGCCGTCCGCTGCTGCAAGGCAAGCTCGGCACCTGGGAGGCCGAAGGCCAGCAACTGCTGCAGGCGATCAACGCCGCCCGCGGCCAGGCTCGCCAGTGCGGCGGGCAGAACTTCGGCAACGCTCCCGCGCTGACCTGGAACGCCACCCTCGGCAGCATCGCCGAAGGCCATAGCCGCGACATGGCCAACAACAACTACTTCGACCACAAGGGCCGCGATGGCAGTACCCCCGGCGATCGTGCGGAGCTGGGCGGCTACAGCTTCCAGCAGATCGGCGAGAACATCGCCGCCGGCCAGGGCAATGCGCGCAAGGTGGTGGACAGCTGGCTGTCCAGCCCCGGCCATTGCGCCAATCTGATGAACCCGCAGTTCCGCGAACTGGGCGCGGCCTACGCCGCCGACCCGAAGAGCGACGCCGGCATCTACTGGACGGCGATGTTCGGATCGCCCTGAGCCGTCACCGACCGCCGCTGACAGAGCCTGGCTCGCCGGCCTGGCGCTTCACCTTCGCCGCGAGGATGGCCGCCTCCACCGCCGCCAGCGTGCCCGAGGCGGGGGGCCGCTCGAAGACGCGGCTCTCGGCGAGCGAGGAGACGCGCTCGCCGCCGTCCAGCGTGAACTCCACGAACGCCAGGTGCTCCGACCAGGAGCGATAGCGCCGCACCATGAACAGGCTGTGGCGGCTGCGTACCGAGCTGATCTTTTCCAGGGGGATCTGCCGGTGGCTGTCCTTGCCGCACAGCACCAGCTCGCCCTTGTCGATGAAGGCCGGCTCGGCTCGCGAGACCCGCAGCCATTCCACCGTGAAGCGCCCGACCAGCACCAGCAGGCACAGCGGCAGGGCGGAAAACAGCGCGATTACGCCGCTGAACAGCTTGATCAGCGTGAAGGCGACCATTGCCAGCAGGATCAGCAGGGTGACGGCGCGGTAGAAATGGACGTTGTCGAACTCGGTCTGCGGCAAGAACCGAACTTCCATGTGCATGCTTCCTCGGCGAGTACGAAATGTCTATCAGCCAGACTTTTTTAGCAGACCGCGCGCCGCTTGCCACGCGAGGCGCGTCACGGTACGCAGGGACGTAGGGCGTATACCGTTCCGCGTTATACGCCGATTGACCATGGCTTCGCGGGACTTCGAGTTCAGCTGCGGAGCCAGTGCTGGTCGAGGTGAGTCGGCGTACAACCGCGAACGGTTGTACGCCCTACCGAATCCCGGCCACTCAACCCCGAATGCCACCCAAAGAAAAACCGGCGCCTTGGCGCCGGTTTTTCATGTGTCGCTGCGGTAGTCAGAGAGACTTCCCGCCCGAACCTTTCGCTCAGTGCGCTTGGTTCAGGGTCAGGCGCATATGACGGTTCACATCCTTGTACAGCAGGTAGCGGAAGCGACCAGGGCCACCGGAGTAGCAAGCCTGCGGGCAGAAGGCGCGCAGCCACATGAAGTCGCCGGCTTCCACTTCGACCCAGTCCTGGTTCAGGCGGTAGACCGCCTTGCCTTCCAGCACGTACAGGCCGTGTTCCATCACGTGGGTTTCAGCGAAGGGAATCACGCCGCCCGGCTCGAAGTTCACGATGTTGACGTGCATGTCATGACGCATGTCGCTCATGTCGACGAAGCGGGTGGTGCTCCAGCGGCCTTCGGTATCCGGCATCACCTTCGGCTCAATGTCCTGCTCGTTGGTGACGAAGGCTTCCGGCAGCGGTACGCCGTCGACCTTCTGGTAGTGCTTGCGGATCCAGTGGAAGCGGGTGTGCTGGCCGGAGGTGTTGCGCACCTTGTAGTCCGCGCCCGGCGGAATGAAGGCGTAGCCACCCGGCTGCATGTTGTGGACCTGGCCCTGCAGGGTCAGGGTCAGCTCGCCTTCGACGATGAACAGCACCGCTTCGGCGTTGACGTCTTGCTCCGGCTTGTCGCTGCCGCCGTTGGGGGCCAGCTCGACGATGTACTGGGAGAAGGTCTCGGCAAAGCCGGACAGCGGGCGGGCGATGACCCACATGCGCATGTTGTCCCAGAAGGGCAGGTGGCTGGTGACGATGTCACGCATCACGCCCTTGGGGATCACGGCATAGGCTTCGGTGAACATCGCGCGGTCGGTGAGCAGTTCGGTCTGTGCCGGGTGCCCGCCGTGCGGCGCGTAATAGCTGGTTTTGGCCATGGGGGATTTCCTCATTGTTGTCTTGCTGCCCGTCGCATCGCGCCGGGGCGAACAATTCGTGCAGAGCGGCGCGCTGCCTGAGCGCTAGCCGTCGCTGAGAGCCACGATATCCAGCGGCGTGTTCATGCACAAATTAAATGTTGGAATCCGCCGTATTCATTTATCGAATGCGAGGGCGCGCCGCTCAGCCCTGCGTGTCCTGGGCCAGAACCCGCGACAGCACACGGGCGAGCTCCTTCACCTTGGGGTCCGCCGCCGGGCGATGCAGCAGCGCCACCTCGAACACATCCACCGAGGGCAGGCCGGTGTTCTTCGGCAGCACCGTGTGCTCCGTCGTCACCGCTCGCTGCGGCAGCAGGCCGATGCCCATGCCGTCGGCAATGGCCGACTGGATGCCGGAGAGGCTCGAACTGGTGAAGCTGATATGCCAGCGCCGACCCACGGCCTCCAGCGCGGCGATCATCTCGTCGCGGTACACCCCGCGCGGCGGGAAGGTGACGATGGGCAGCGGGTCCAGCTCGATGCAGGGGTTCTTCGCACTGTCCACCCAGCGCGTCTTCTCCGGCCAGCAGGCCACCGCCTCACGGGCGTTCTGCCGTTGCTTGAGCAGCACCAGGTCCAGCTCGCCGCGGTCGTAGCTGGCGGAAATATCGCGGCTCAGGCCGCTGGTGACCTCCAGCTTCACCTGCGGATAGCGCCGGTTGAAGGCCGCCAACTGCTCGGTGGTGCGGCCGCTGGCGAAGTCATCCGGCACGCCGATGCGCACCGTCAGAGCCACCGTGGCGCCGGACAGCGCCTCGACCATCTCGTCGTTCAGCGCCAGCAGGCGCCGCGCATAACCCAGCAGCGTCTCCCCGGCGTCGGTGGGCAGCACATCGCGGTTGCCGCGCTCCAGCAGGCGATGGCCGGCCATTTCTTCCAGGCGGCGGATCTTCTGGCTGATGGTGGACTGGGTGGAGTGCAGGCGCGTGGCGGCCGTGGTGAAGCTGCCGCAGTCGGCCACCGTGACGATGGCCCGGAGCAGGTCGAGGTCGAACAGGCGGGTATTCGATTTTTCACTTTCGCTCATGGCGGTATCGACTTTCTGAATGTCGATTCCGCTTTTAGCAGCTCACCCCTGGCCCGGCAATCATCCCTTGCTAGTTGTCGGTGAACTTCGACCAGGGATCTCCTGAGCCCGCACGCCGGTCACCCTTGCGGCGATCCGCCTCGAAACGGATGCTCTGGCGCCGGTCGGTGCCGCTGCGGCGATCCTTCCCGTGACGGGTATCGACCATGAATTTCGGCTTGGCAGGCGCTGCGGATGCGGACGGCGGCGCCTCGTCTGGCTCCAGGGGGACCAGGCTGAGTTCGTCGAGGTTCAGCTTGCCTTCAGTGCTCATTGCGTCACTCCTGTGCATCGCACAGCACTTAGCGTAGATCAGGGCAGCACATTTGTAGGAGCGAGCCTGCTCGCGAACTCGCGCCATTTGTCATCATCCGCTCCCGGGGCGATCTCGGAGTACCAGGGGATATTTATGTGGCCAGTGCGCAGAACGATGTCGAATCCGCCATCTAGACTCTCCATGCCCAAGACATACCCCGTGGAATCACAAGGAGCGTCACCATGAAAGGTCTTTCCAAACTTCTGCCGCTGCTGGCAGTTACCGCCGCGCTGTCCGGTTGCATGAGCGATCAGGAATTCATCGCCTCCAACCAGCAGGCCGCCATCGGCGCCACCGAGTCGCGGGCGAAGTTCGAGCTCAATTGCCAGCAGGTGACGTCCAGCATCCTGTCGAGCAAGGTCACGCAGAACCGCATTGGCTACCAGCGCACCGAATACACCATCGGCGTTCGCGGCTGCGGTCGGCAGGCGACCTACCTTACCTATTGCCTTGATGCCACCAACTGCAATGCACTGAGCGATACCGCCCGCGTGGGGAACGAGTGAGTCTGCGCCGCTTCGGTGTGTGCTGAGAGTTTTTGTTTCGCCCCCTCGGGCGAGTCACTTTTCTCAAACGCCAGAAAAGTAACCAAAAGGGCTCGTCCCGGCATCCGGCCCCGGCTTCGCTCCGAGGGTCGGCGTAGAAGGGCCATCCCTGGCCCTCTACGCCTCTCGCGGCATCCATGCCGCTCGCCCCTCTGCGCAATACCTCCACTCGGCCTCCTGACGGGACTCTGCGCGCGCCGGCAACTTTGGCTGCTTTATGCTGGATTGCTCTTCGTAGGAGCGAGCTTGCTCGCGAACCGCCTAACGCCGGTGCGGCCGGGTAATTCTGTTCGCGAGCAAGCTCGCTCCTACAAGTGTTCGTCCTGCAACGTGGGCGCAATGGTGGGCCTTCGCGGACAAGGTCCGCTCCTACGAAAGCATGCGCACCGCTCTGGCTCTGGATTTAAAGATTTCCAGAGAAATATCCGAGCGCGCCGGAGCGCCCCTTCAGGAGGCCGAGTGGAATCGGAGTTTCAGGGGTTGAGCGGCATGGATGCCGCGAGAGCCGCGATGGGCCAGGGATGGCCCTTCGCGGCGGGCCCCTGAAACTTCGATGGAGCGAGGGAAGTCCCGCGAAGCGGGACCCGGATGCAGGGGCAAGCCTTCTTGGTTACTTCTTCGGCGTTTGGAAGAAGTGACTCGCCCGAGGGGGCGAAACAAAAACTCTCAGCACACACCGAAGCGGCGCATACACACCCACCCCGAAGCAAACAGAAACACAGGGCATGACCCGCGATCCGCCCACAACACGGAACGATGGGTTTCGCTCCGCTCTACACCATCCTACGAAGAGCCCTCCGGCCCCGGACTCAACTCCGGCCACTGCGGGTAGGGCACCCAGACCACCCCCTGCCACTTCAACACCGACAAGCTCGTCGGCCCTTGCAGTATTTCCCGGCGCGGCCCGCCAAGGCTGATGGGGCGCTGGTCGCGCAGGGTGGGAATGACGTGCAGCGAGAGCCACTGTCGGATGCTGCGGTTTTCCGGGTGGAAGTAGTGGATCAGCGTGGCGTACACCGCCGATTCGCCGAGCAGCAGCTCATCGATGTACTCGCCGCTGCCATCGAGCATCCAGGCGTGACGGAACTGGTCCTCGTCCAGGTTGCGCTCCACGCGCTCGGCCAGATAGGGGTAACCGATCAGCCGACCCAGGTCGTGGGCGCAGAACCAGCACTGGTCTTCCAGCAGCACGGCGCGCAGCTGGCGCTTGTGGCGGGTGAATACGGTGGGGATCAGGACCTCTTCAGACATGGCGCACCTCCGGGAAGGAGGGAGAAGCGGTTGGGCACAGCGAAGCGCCTTCGGGGCGAAGGCAAAGAGGGAAGGGCATATCCATTTCCTCAATGGGTACACCGCTGCTTTCGGGAGCAGTATTGCCGCTACGTGAAGCGTTTCTTAGGCGCTGGCCGCAACGCTATTGGTGGCGGGGAACTCGGTCAATCGTAGGGCGCATAACTGCGAAGCAGTTATCCGCCGATTTCTTCGCCGCCGCGCTGTAGCTGAAACCTGTGGTGCGCTTCTCAAGCACCATCGGCGGATAACGCTTCGCGTTATTCGCCCTACAAGAGCGTCGGCCCGGCATAGACATATAACCGCGCCATCGATCTCATCGCCGCTCCGCCGCCCGCACATCCAACGACAAGTCGCCCGCCCAATCGTGGGTATAAATGCCTTCGGCAACCGCCCGATGGAACGTGGAGTACGGCCAATCCTTCACCGCTGTTACCCAACCGTGTTTCACCGGATTGATATGGATGTAGTCGAAATGCCGCTGATAGTCCGTTTCATCGCGAATCAGGTGCTCCCAGTAGCGCGCCTGCCAGATGCCGCGTTGACCTCGTATCTGCTGTTCGATGCTCCGGGACTCGCCATGGGGAATGCGTCGAGCGAAGCCGGATTTGATGACCTTCCAGCGCGTGGCGAAATCGGCGTCGCTCGGTGGCTGTGTCCACAGGCAATGCATGTGTTCGGGCAGCACGACCCAGGCGTCGATGTAGAAGGGGTGATTGCGTTTAGTCTGCGCGATTACACGGCGCAGCAGGTCGATTTCTCGGACCAAAAGGTTTGAACGGCGGTCACGTAGCGTAACCGTGAAGAAGTAGGTGCCACCTTGCACCCAGGCGCGCCGGTAGTTTGGCATAAGGACCCTCCGCGTTCGGTTGGAGCTTGGAGGGTACCTTGGGAAACGGCGGATAACGCGGAGTGTTATTCGCCCTACATGAGTTTCAGCTTTGGCGTAGGCACGAGCTCAAATGGAGGTCTGGACTACTCGCTGAGGGGCGCAACTTTGAATGTCACTTATCTGCACTCTCTGTTTCAAGCTCCAACTGAATAGACTCTAGAGATTCAGCGCTGATCGCAGTAACACAGCTAAACGCTTTTGTTTGAAGTTCGTTCAGATTGCTCTGTAATCCTTGGAGCTTTTTTAGGTTGTCCGAAGCGTACTTTCTTTTCTTCAATGTCTTCAGGTTTAGATTGGTGATAAAAATGGATGACATGACGCTCGCCATCGCGGAGCTAATTGCAACCCCTGAGTCGCCTCTGATTGCACTCCATCCATGCTCAAACATGGTGATTCCAAATCTCATAAGCCTTAATGAGATATCTGCAATCTCAAAAGTGTAGTCAGTCGCCTTCTCCAAAAGGTCTGAAGACTCTGTTGAGAATCTTTTCTTCTCATTAGGGTCCGTGCTTTTGTCTCGAAGGACGCGTAACTCAACTACTCTTTCAAAGTCTTTGGCGTCTAGCTCAAAAAGCTCTTTCAAACGAGGCTCGATTTGCTCAAGTACAGCCTTCTTGATGAAGCCAAATTCTTTATGGTTATCTATGCATTCAGCTTTGTTGGCGCTTATGTCGCAAACCGTATTTATCATTTTTGCAGCAAGAAGTCCCAGCAATGCAGCTGCGCTTCCAGAGCCTGGAGATGCTCGTCCAGCGCCAAAGTCATTCAGTAGTTGATTCGTAGGACGCTCTAGCAGTTGCTGCTCAGTGTCTTTTAGTTCTATTTGTTGCACTGTTAATTTCCCTGTCAATAAAAAGCCCCGCACAGAGGCGGGGCTTTTATCTTTCTATCGCCGCCCCAACATTCCGTATTGGGTATAAAGCGTTTCTAATGGTCTTGACTTGCGGTCTTGCTACTACCGTGGCTTTTCAGACGAAATGCTTCCAGATGTTTAATGCTATCAGTGGGTTAGCGGTTGGCTAGATCTAAAATATTTCATAAGGATCTGGACTGGGCGCATAACTTTGCACGAAGAGTTGGATTAGATGTTAGTCAGCTGAAAAGAAGCTGCGTGCGCATCCATAGGCTAAAAGGGCTTGTTTGGCTGGAAAAGGAGGGGCAGGTGATAGACGTGATTTGGTATCAATCGTAGTTATTATTGTTTCTTATTGGTTCTTTGGGATGGTCTATAAATAGCGTTGATTTCCTCTCTCGTAAATGTAGTTTGCCCTTGGAGGTAGTCTTTATGGCTGTGAGGCAATGGGTGGATTTTGTTTTTAGCTATTTGCTGCTCAATGCTTCGCGGGCTCAACCAGTATTCTGATCTGGCCGTTTTTTCAGTGGTGTAAATGCTAAAGTGGTTTTTTACCTTTTCGGCATCTAGACGGCTCATTAGTGAGGTGGCTGATAATTTGATTTCCTTAATAAAATTGGAGGATACAAAACGGCAGTGGATCATTTTTGCTGAGCAACCGGATATTTTTGCAACTTCCGAAAATGTGAGAAGCCGGCGCCTCCAGCGAAGCGCTTGGTGCAGGCTTTTACGGGTGCAGAAATCACGGCCTGGAATTCCAGTTTTTCTTGTGGCCGGAGCAGTTATTAAAATACCCATGTTAATTAGAGTGGGAATATCTTTTAGTTCCAAGCTAAGCTTGTTGGCAGCCTCGCTAAATGTTACCCCTAAGGAGTTAGATAGTTTCTTTGGATCTTCACTGCTTCTAGGGGTTGTGAGAAATGAAAGAAGTTCGGGGTGGATGCAATTCTTAGGGTAGGCAATCAGTGAGGAGTTGAAAATCGCATTGCGAATTTCATGGATGCCGACGGATGTTAATAGCCGTTGAGCCGTCTTGGGTTTGATGCCAAGGTTCTTAGATATTTCACGATTGAGCACATAGGTGCGTTGGAAATTCTCAACCTCGCTGCAAGGGATCAGTACACCTATTTTTCTGTTAAATCGCTCACCCTTGAGAAGGCCAAAGTGGTGAAGACGTTGAATAGTTTTCTTGCTCGTGTTTAACGCATGCGCTACCTCCGTAGCGTTCATGAGTCTATTCGCGTTACACGGATAAGGCAGACAGTCAGCATCTTCCCAGGTAATTTTTAGGCTATCCGATAGCGAACGACACAGGTCTTCTACATGATATAGAAAAGCAGCGGAACCGGTGGAGGGCTTTTGGGTGCGAATGCCTTTCTTCGAGGTTTTATCAATGTTAAAGGAGAATCTAATTTCATCAGGGCTAAGTAATAGTTGACTGCAGTTACATGCCTGCGCGTGGAAAGTTGGTCTCTGTTGAGTTGCGGCAAAAAAATACTCGATGGCGTGGGCGCGCAATTGAGTGTTGTCCGACATAAGCCATGGTGCCAAGATCGCTCGACGATGTAGACAGGGATATAGTTTTTGCTGTTTTCGGATGTAACTAAAGAAATAGCCTTTGTCTCCGGTTGCGATATTCTGACAGTCAGTCAGTAATGTATGACGACACACAGAACTTTGCAGGTATCGGGTCGAATTTATCGCAGCGTAGAGATTTTTCATATATGTATCATCGGCCTGCTGGATTGCTTGTACGACAAGCATCGTTGAGTAATTATCCGCTGGCTGGGCCCTAAGTTGACGCAAGTCCTGACCGCACGGGCAGGAGAAGCCTTTTAGTTGGCGCCAACAAAAGGGTGCGTTACAGGTTGGGCACTTCAGATAGTAATACTGCTTGTGCTTTGGGCAAATGTCGCAGAAAACATACGAGTGCATGTAGTGTAAGTGGCCATCTTTCAGGCACTCCGGACAAATGGCCAGATCTTGGCGCAGCAGGTAAGCAGGTATTAGGATACCGTTAATTTTGAATGCGTCTGTACGATAATACATAGGCCTAATATTGAATATGGCTTTGAGAGAGCGTCGATTCTCGCTGCTCAGCGCGGGCTGCTCCATTAGCAACTTATATAATGGTGATCCCACCAATTGATTTTTAGCTATCCCGCCATTACCTAGCCGAAATGCCATGAGGAACTGGCCGACGCTCACGTAGCCATTTTTCTGCGCTAGTCGTAGGATTGTACTGGCAAAGCTTTCCTCGTTCTGGGGGATGGCGATGTATGGAAGTGTTTCCATTATTTTGCTCCATAAATTATTTTCTGCAGATCTGACAATGAGAGTTCGAAAGGATTTTTCTTCGTCAGACTTCGAGAGTAATGAATTCGCGTCGCAGAATAGGCTAGATCTTCAGATGTAAAGTTTCGATCATTTCTTTCCAGTGCACGCTTTAATGCAGAATGCAATAGTAGTCTTAGAATACGAAGGTTGCCGGTGCTGAATATATAAAGTGCGAGCAAAAGCTTTTCGTCGCAGAGCACAGGGATCTCATCAAATGGCATAACTTTGCTAATTT
The DNA here is from genome assembly GCF_047902425.1 of Pseudomonas macauensis. NCBI lineage: Bacteria > Pseudomonadati > Pseudomonadota > Gammaproteobacteria > Pseudomonadales > Pseudomonadaceae > Pseudomonas > Pseudomonas macauensis. Next base: position 1,935,758 of record NZ_CP138377.1, read on the forward strand.
CTTGGGAGAAAGCTGCCACCAGTGTGGCGAAGATATTTACATCTTCCGGTGTACGTAGCGAGAAATTGTGCAGGTAGGCCCGGAAAGGAAACCTGCCGGCTAACTGCTCGTCGTCATCTACTATCATTTCACTTTTTCGAGTGCCGGAGAGGATAACGGTTCCTTTAAACGTATTGATCAATACTTTAACCCAATCGCACACAGCATTGCGCGTAGGCTCGGCTCCCCTTGAGATCAGATGCTGCCACTCATCCAGGATTATGATCTTCGTGTCGCAAGTTGCCAATAAAGTGAACAGCCGACTTTCCAGAGTACTAAGTGGGTGATTGTTCCTGTGTGACCCCAACTCCTTCAAGATATTATCTACAAGCCCTTTGATTGTCGCGCGAGGTGGGACTACGCAACTTATAACCGGCTGCATAGTTGAAACTCCACCATCGTTATGTGCAACGCGTGAGCCGCCGAAACGGGCTGTCAAAATGTCACAAATTCGTGTTTTTCCAGTGCCAGCATCTCCGAGCAGCAGTACTGAACTGGGTTCACGGCGATCCCGCGTTGTTTCGATGGACTCATTGATGATCTCCACTGCACCTTTAAACTCAGGATGGGCAACGGTGAATGAAGAGAATCTGGCGAGAATGTCTGATCTATCAGGGCTCCTCATGGCAGATGTCCTCCACATTAAATGTGTCGAACTTCGCTGACTCGATGATGCTTAGAGAAACCGAAACCGGTTGCTTAATGGCTTCTTCGGAGTGTATGTAGGGGCGCGACGACATTTGACTCTTTCCGGACGCGCGGGCTCTATTGCTGCGTTGCTTTGCAGAGCGCTTTGTGGCTTGCCTTTTGATCTCCTGAATGTCTTCGAACAGTTCTAGGCGCAGTTTCAAGGCCTCGCTGTCTTTGAAGTTGCGTCTGCCGTCATTTATCTCTCGCATGACGTTGAGGTGTACGCTCAACGTCAGTTCATGCTGATACGTAGGCCGGGTTGCATATGCTGGAATTATCTCCTTAGGAGTTTGGCGATGGGCTACCCATACCACGGAGAGGTCGCAAGGGTCATAATAAACGATGGCAGTTTGTTTCTTGCCCAAGCGTGCGGCTATTTCGGCCACGCCGGGTCCGGTCCACGAGAGCCAAAAAAGCTTTACGCGGCCGTTGGTCAGGCGGCGATAACAAATACTGCGGGTCAGCTGCTCGAGGTCTGATTGGCTGTAACGCTCCGGCGGTGGCGATTTGGCGAGGAGTTCCATCCGTTTTTGGTGGGGCGACATGAACAACTCCTCGTGGTAGCTGTTGTGGTAAATCTTTAACCACTTGGCAAATGCCGCCCTTAGCTGCTCGAGAGTGAGACAGGCGTGTTGTCGCGACTTGTAATCGCCGAGCTTAGCTGGCGACCCCTTGGTGGTGCCGGGCAACATATGCACCAGCCCCAGGTCAACGGTTCGGAAGAACCTCTCGACAAAGGCTTTCGCGTCTGGTTGACCAGGGGGGACGTAGCGCAAGGAAATACCAAGAGTTCCAGCGATGTTTTGGAGCCAGTCGTTAACATTCTCCGAGCCATTGTCCAGATCACAGTTGCGCATCTTTCCGCCGCTGTTGGGGTCGTCTTCTTCTCCTCGTATGGCACGAACGAGGGCGGAGACGACAAACTCGGCGCAGGGTGCGCCAATAGCCATATGCCAAGCGACGCATTCACGTGTGGCAGGATTGATGCCCGCAACCAGTACAGGACGTCCGAGCAGCTTGCCCGTTTGATCAACGATCTCCACATCCATAGTTTTCGCATCGAATTGCACGGTGGCGTATAGGTCGTCATCGACATGTAGGGCTCGACCGTGTTTGAACGTCTTATGCGCTGCTCTGTTTCCCTCGCGCATGCGCGCAGTGAGGTAACGATCGGTGTTCAGGACCTGCCGCCAGAACGTGGCGTAGGAAGGGGCTTTTAGCAGCGGAACTTCTGCCTTCATACGCTTTATGTTTTCCGCTTGAATGTGCCCTTTCAGCAAGCGGTAGGTGTACTGGATAGTTGGGCGTTCACGGGTCAAATAAACCGCGTTGATGTAATGCTTCATCAGCTCGATTACTGCGGGCTTAGTGGGACGCGGCCGGTTTTGGGGATAGTTGGGGAGCAACGCCAACGGATTGCGATTGTTGCGCAGATAGCGCATGGTCCAGTGATATACGGTAGCGAAGGATGGTTTGTGCTGATCTCCCAGGGAAGCGGCTGTTGCATCGATCAATTTACACAGACGGTTTCTCGAGCAGCCAGACAGCTCTTTTTGCTCTAGATAAGCGTCCACATAAGCTCGCCGATAATCATATTTCTTCCGGTCGGCTGCCGAGCGCAATAATCGAGAAGCGTCGCTGAGCTCGCCAGGAGCTGCTGCCATTTTGATAATGCTGCCTTGATGCTGCAGCACGGCAAACTCAGCGCGTGATAGATACCGCCGCTGGTATCCAGTGAGGGAGCACAGAGATATCTGGTCATTTAGGACGCAGGTCACGACGTAGGTCGTATTTTCCAGCAGGTACTGGGATCCGACCACTGGGGAATTTGAATTGATCATGATAGAACCTCCAGAACCGTGTCTTGCGTTAACGGGCGATTCAAATCCGCGCCAAAGATCCCATTAAAAATGGCCAGATACTTGGCGGAACAACTTACTGCTGGTAATTGCTGCAACAGCGCAGCGAGCGTCAGGTGCTTCTGCAAAAATTGCGTTCGGCTGACGAGGTATGTGTACTCTTCCGGACTCGTATTGAACGATCGTGAATACAGAATTCTCAGATTGCACAATTTATTATGTGTGCGAATATCACTGCTATCTAGGAGTCGTAATGTACTTCCGCGATCTCGTAGTAATTGCTCTGCAGCTCTAAGTTTTCGGTGGTACTTAGGCGGTAGCCCGTATCTATCTGGTTTTACCTCAACGTAAAAGAGTTCTTCATTGGCTTCGACTGAAAAATCTGGTGTGTAAATAAGTTTTTCTCCGAAATCAATGAGAGTCAACGTCTCGGGTTGGCTTTGGTACTTCAATACCTGTGTGTCGTACTCAAGCAGTATGCAGTAATCCGCCTCCAGCATGCTTTCGCAAATAACTTGGCAGTTATTCTTGCGTGATGGGAAAAGCACGACATTCTTGCCATAATGATATCGAGCCACATTTCTAGCCGCTGCAATAGTCATATCCGCCTCCGCTGCGCAGCACAATTCCCCGACTGAGTTTCAATACATTTTCTGAGCCGCCATTTTCCTTATTCCTTTGAGCAATTAACGACCTCTAATCATGCCTGATAGCTCTAGGAGTTTTGTTACGGATAACGTAACTATCTTAGTTGCATCAGTGTTTCGTGAAGTTTGCTACCAAGGGTTGCCTCTTGTCTCTGCGTGAAATTGTTTGCGATCGTCGGATGATCCGCTCTATTGCGTCGTTTTCAATAGAATAAAATTTCGCAGTATGTCCGGATGAGAGTGAGGACACGATGGATGCGCTACAGAATTCGCAGCGATAAGCAAGTAAACCAGATTAGAGGTATGCTCTTTTGGTATAGCTTGGCCGATGAGCTCGGTGTGCCTAATATATGTCAGGCGGTTCGCGAAGCGTGGGAGTATAAGTACCCGGAGCTAGACTGCCGTGGGCCTAATCGAAAATGGGGCGCGCGCGCGAAAGGTGCGCTACCAAATTATGATGCACAAAAGTTAATGACGGCAGAATTTCCCAAATTGAAGGAAATACTTGAGTCTCCGTTATGGCTGAGCTTGAATCAAACTATTGACCCTGTATTCATAAGTCGCTGCGCATCTACTATCCGAATTAATGGTTCTCCCTTGGCGTTAGATCCAGGGCGGGTTAATACTACTATGGCATTGGTATGTGGGGCACCGCATTGGTCGCGTCTTGCCTTTTTGATTCTCATACTTCGTAGCGAATCGCCTGAGTATGATTTGTATCGTTATTGGGTTGCGCGCAATTTTACATCTTATGTGTGCTTGGTTTTTGCACAAAGGCCGTTTTACTTGGTCAGTGAGAAAGTTTTTGAGGTCATAGATAGCTTATATCGAGCAAAGAAGTTCCGCGTTGATGCCATAGACAGATGGCCTGTCGACTGGCCGGACCTCAACGAAACAGTTTGTGCTGTCTCACGAGCTGCGGATAAATTGCATGCGACAGGGCGCGTAAACAGCTTTGAGGAAGGATTGTTTTTTTTATGGAGTGCTGTGCGCGGATTGAGTGCCAGTGAGAGATTAGGATTATTTGTCTCAATCTTCTTAGGTTTGCCAATATCTGATCGCTATCGAAAAAGCTTTTCACGAGAAAAATCAAAATGCACCGAAGTTGATATGGGAGTTGATGATTTGCTGTTAAGGAAGCTCGGCGGAAGTCGGATTTTTCGATCTCTATAGGCGGATTATAAGTGGTTTTATTCAGTCTGCCATTTCTGGGCTCTAAAATATATATTATTTGTTTATTCGTAGAATGGTTCTATATTTGGTTGAGAGTTTTTTTATTCGCTCTAGGTACATCGCCTTTTCTGCGGTATTTTTTTGTATTGTTTGTTTGAGTTGGTTGGTTTCTTTTTCGTTGAGCCTTACCAATTCTTGCTTTTCATTTTTTGCCTTATCAATTTCTCCTTCTTTAATGCGCAGTTCTTTGGAGTTTTGGCGTGCTTCGAGAAGGAGACGCTCGTTGTCTCTGCTTAGCTGTTCAATCTGAGCATGGAGAGAATAGTTTGCTTGTTGAAGTTGACGGATTTGAAGGTGAAACTGTTGGTATTCTCCTTCGTTCTTGCGTATGTCCTCTGTGCGCTGTCTTTCCACACTCTCTCGATAGTGAGCCAGCACGTCACGGCTATGCCTGTTCTTCTCTTCGAGTGATTGTATTTGGTTTTCTCGTTCAGAAGATATCGCTCTCAAGCTGCTTTCGATGCAGGCTAAACGATCTCGCTCGGCCTCAATTTTCTGCATCTGTTCTTTGAGGCTCTCTTCGCCCAAAAGCAATGCTTGTAGTTGGGTAGCCAAGTTTTCATTCATTTCTTCTAGATGCCGAATTCTTTCTTGAGAAAGTTTCTGTTCTGCACGGTACTCCAACTGCCTTCTAGTTAAATCCTCACGCTCATTTGCGACGGCATATTCTGCTTCTTCACGTATACGCTCTGAGATTTGACATATAAGTATTGATATTTCTTCGCTTAACGCCGGTGGCGTACTTGGCTCGTGCTCCGCTAATTCTTTTAAATATCTTTGAATGGTGGTTTTAGAACCGGTGTTGCCTAGTTCAACGCGTACGGCATCAATCGTCGGCTTATTACCTCGCGCGATAAGCTTATTTCTTGCAATTTTAACCACCGCTTTGTTGATGCCGCCGCGCGCCATTGCTTTGCTCCGACGATTTCGTACTGTATTACAGAGTATGGAAGTTACATGGTAATTTCGCTCGCAAAATCTTCCTGTGTCCGACGAGGTCGCATTTGATAATGGGGAGTTATCTAATGTGACTTTCTGTTTTCGGGTTTTGGGGCGAAAATGAGTTACAGATAGCCGTATGTTGCGGGAGGTGGCCTATGTACGATTCGCTTGAGCGGTACCGGCAAGCTGGTATCCGTCCAAATACGCAGAGAAGCTACCGATCTGCAGTCGAACACTTTGAAATGGAATGGGGTGGGGTCTTGCCTGCGACGAGTGACTCGATCGCCCGATATCTTGCAGACTACGGCGATTCTCTATCGAGTAATACTCTTCGATTACGGTTAGCAGCGCTTGCGCAGTGGCACCTGAATCAAGGTTTTAATGATCCGACTAAGTCACCTCTTGTCCGGCAAGTGCTGCGTGGCATAAGGGCTCTTCATCCGCGGTTGGAAAAGCAAGCAAGACCGCTTCAGGTTACCGAGCTGGAAGTGTGTGTAAATTGGTTGCAGAGTGATTTGCTTTCGATCAACTATCAGGAAGAACCAGGAAGATATCTGCGAGATATCCGAGACCGAGCCTTGCTGTTGATCGGATTTTGGCGTGCCTTTAGGAGTGATGATCTTTGTAATGTCCGTGTAGAGAACATAATGGTAGCGAGGGGGGAGGGGATGCAGGTATTTATTGGGTCTGGGAAAAGTGATAGGGAGAATATTGGCGCCACATATAGAACTCCGGCCTTGGTTAGGCTGTGCCCTGTGCAGGCATATATTGAATGGGTTGAATTGGCTAACTTGAAAGAAGGCGCTGTTTTTAGACCGATAGATCGCTGGGGGCATGTCGGTGATAAGTCGATGCACCCCAATAGTATTATTCCATTGTTGCGCTCGGTATTTTATCGTGCAGGTTTGGATGCATCGCTTTACAGCAGCCATTCCCTTCGACGAGGATTTGCCACTTGGGCGACTAGCGCTGGTTGGGATCTCAAGTCGTTAATGTCTTATGTTGGTTGGCGTGATCCGAAGTCTGCAATGCGATATATAGATTCTGGTGGTGACTTTGTCGGGTTTTTGTAGGGCGCCTCCAAGCGTATTCAGATATTAAATAGTGCTATGTGTAAACTCCATGCTTTATCCTCAATAACACGATGTTTACTGCTTGATGTCCGATTTCGTTGATTAGCAGGTCAATAGGCTTTTGATTGCACAAAGCAATGACGGGATGTGTAAGCCATTCCTCAGCTAATGCTTTTGAACCGAGGGCCTCATGAGCGTTTGCAAAGGTCTGTAAAAATAATATTAGTTTACAGCTTTGTTTTTGGCTTATTCTGCCTCGCGGTTTTTTTAGATGGTTTCTCTTAAGGCATAATATTGATCTAAGTGCGGCGGTACTCTTGAGAAGCGTGTTCTGTGATATCAAGGTTCTTGCGTTTTTTCGTTTTAGTCCTTTGCATGAAAGGAAATAGGTTGAGATATCTCCCGTTAGTATAAGAGGGGATTTTGATAGAATTTGGCATAGCTCGTCCTCCTCTTTCTTTGAGAGTGAAGGGTGGTCTAGGGATTTCCGTGTCTTGCTCTCTATATTGTATAACAACATTCTATCGTCTATTGAGTGCTGTATTATTTTACCGAGTTCCCTGTCGTGTACGGGAGCGTCATACCATTTGACAAGATCAGAGTATGGCGCAACCCTTAGCTTTGGAGCTGCTGGCCGACCAAAGGTTGGTCCCGCTCTGTAGCAGGCACGATATGAACTTCGCGAAGATACTTTTCCTAGATTACGATGGTGTACTTCACCCTGACGAAGTCTATTTGACTAAGAGAGGGCCAGTCCTCAGGACTGATGGCGAGCTATTTATGTGGGCCCCATTACTCACTGATCTTCTCGATGACTTTCCTTCGGTGCGTGTCGTTTTGAGTACTAGCTGGGTTCGTAGGCTGGGATTTCGCCGAGCCCTCAGCTTCTTGCCCATTGCAATTCAGGCAAGAGTTATTGGCGCGACCTGGCACAGCCAGATGTCTAAGGGGTTGGCTGGCGAGAGTGGATGGGACTCGCGCACTCGGTACGGGCAGATCGCCCGTTACGTTGCAAGATCACAGCTTTCGTCATGGCTCGCCATAGATGATGATTCACTTGGATGGCCTCCCGAGGCTGAAACTCACTTGCTCCGGTGTGATCCCGCTCATGGGATTTCGCAGCGTGGTTTGCTTGATGAACTCGATCGGAAATTGAAGGAAATGTAGAACCTAACGAATGAGGAATGTATGCCTGCGAGACTCGTAATTCAGACGTACGTGGCCGGGGAATGGCATGATGCTTTACTTATAAGCGTCTCGGATCATCTGGCGGGGAGACAATGCTCCTGTAGCGCAGTTTATCTGCACGAGTATCTCTATAAGTTTTTCGAGGAAAAAACATTTCCTTTGGAGTCTGCTGTTAGTGTAAACATCCCACTCTCTGAGGTTTGTTATCTGACTAATGGGTTGTTTTCGTTTTTGTACGATATTATTCCGGGAGGTGCTGCGCGCGATTATCTCGGGAGGATCTATGCCGATAGTAAACCTCGCGGGGTGAGTTTGGATTTTTTCCTTCTTAGCCGATGTACTCCGTCTCCTATAGGACATTTGCGCGTTAAGAGTTCTGTAAATGAATGTAGAGTGGTGCAACTAGAACCGTATTCCCGCGAAGAAATTAATAGAGGCGTCAGTATATTTTCTGACTCCGTAACAAGAGGGCGGTATCTCTTAGTCGGGGCAATGAGTGCGCAAGGCGATGCTCCGAAGCTGGCTGTTGTAGAAGGCCCAGATGGCGCCTTTTACGCTGATGCACAGCTTCCTGATTGCATGGCCAGAAGGCATTGGCTGGTTAAGTTTCCGAGGGGGCGTGCCACCGAGCGCGATAAAAATATATTGCGCGCGGAGTATTGTTATTATAAGGCTGTATCGCGAATAGGCTTAAATACAATATCTATTGATGGAATGACCCTTGAAGAGTTTGTCCAGCCGAGTCTTTGGTTGCCACGTTTTGACCGGAGAGTCGTCGAGAGTGGCGTAGAGAGGATTCCGGTTGAGTCATTCTACTCAATTTGCGATGAGTCCACGCGTGGAGCAAGTCTTAAGCATGAGAATGTCCTCCAAAAATTAATTGAGATTTGGACGTATAATGGCCAATCCTTGGATATTGAAGAGTTGATTTTCGAGTATCTTCAGCGTGATTTGTTGAATCGAATTCTCGGAAATTCAGACAATCATGGAAGGAACTCCGCGATCCTTAGAGCGCAAGGAGTTTTGCGCTTGGCTCCTATATACGATCTCGCGCCAATGGTGCTGGATCCCCAGGGCGTCACTCGCATGACTAAGTGGGAGTCGGAACGCGTAGGCAGACTGGATTGGTCTGACATCTGTCGAGGATTGAAGGGGCACATCGAACCGGATGCGTTTTTCGAGCGACTTAGAGCGGCTGCTGAGCAATTTAGAGCGCTACCTGATCTTTTGATTGATCTCCCTTTAGAAGTAAAAAATTCACCCGTGATTCCGCTCAGGTGCCTTGATAGACGATTAGCTGAATGGGACCTGCGCCAGTCGTGATTCGCTGATCATTTGGGCGAGAGTCGAATTTTTACATTGAGGAGTGTTGGAAAGTTATGCAGCACGCGGTAAGCTGGGTTTCATGGTAATCTCTCGTGAGGAAAAAGAAATTGTCAAAACTTGCTGAATTCCGTGCGGCGGAGAAAGCTCTAGCCGAGCAGTTGGCTCATCTGGAGTCTTTGAAGAATGACGGTGCGCTCAAGAAAGAGATTGAGTTTGAAGAAAAGCTCAAGGTCCTGATGGGCCAGTACGGGAAATCTCTGCGCGAAGTCGTTGCTATCCTGGATCCTGACTCAGTGAAGGACGCCGGCCGCCGTAGCTCGCTCGCTAGCCTGCCTGGCCGCCGCGCGCGCGCCGTCAAGGTCTACAAGAATCCCCATACTGGTGAAACTGTCGAAACCAAAGGTGGCAACCATAAGGTACTTAAGGCTTGGAAGGCCGAACACGGCAACGACACTGTGGAGTCTTGGCTCAGCGCCTGAAGCGCTTAAGCCTGTTGAGAATAGCGCCGCGTACGGCGCTAGTTCGTTGAATGGCGCTGAGTCGAGTAGTAGTAAGCCAGAACACTACCGATCAGTGGTCCTGCAAATGCTAAAACTTCGCTGAAGTATCGGCTTTGGAGTGCGCCACAAAGCAGCACTCCTCCCAGTAACATAAAGATGACAATGAACCCGACAAGCGCGGGAATACGCTTGTTGATACGTTCTGTCTTCGGCTCAGCCTGGCCAATCCCGCCGCACACCATACAGGGCAAGCCTGCGAAGCTATTTCCCTTCAGTTCGTTCTCTTTGATGCATACAGCACAGGACAGCTGTTGCTCTCCGTTGCGACAGGTTCCACTGCCTTCGCAGTGGGCGCATGGGTACAAATTCGACTTGATGTCATGCATCGTCATTTTCTTCTCTCACTACGGGTCAGGGAATGCGGATTCCTAACGCATTCAGCGTCGGCGTATCCATTCGCCCATTGATCTGCAGCCCGCTGTCCATTTGGAACGACATCAGCGCGCCGCGCGTCGTCTTGCCCAGGATCCCGTCGATTGATCCTTCGTAGTATTTGCGCACCATCAGTGCGGTTTGCACACGGAGTACAAGATTTGAAAGCTCGCTTGCTGCTGGGCGCGCCGGAGCTGTCCCGGTCATGGTGTCCGTACTGGGGGCGACAGAATAGTTGCTGAAGCTGTTCCCTGATCGCCTGATAGGGCTGGTGCCTCCGCTATCACTCGACCTGCTCGGGGCACTGTAGTAGGTGTTCGGTGTGTAACTCGGCGTAGGAGCGGCCGGAGGGCTGTAATAGCGCGGAGCACTGTAGCCACCCGATCCGCTGTAGTGAGAGCTATGCGAGCTGTGGGATCGATGAGAACTGTGCGAGCGGTGCGCGGCGTAGATATTCACGGCGTCGGGGGCGTTGAGCGTGTTCATGAACACGGGAGGTAGCGCATCGCTGCGTGGTTCCCAGGAGGCATCGGCAAGCGGCAGTTGGTTTGCTTGCGCGAAAGCCGTGCCGGCGACCGGCAGAAGCGTGATATGGCCGATCAGAATTTTCCAGCGATCGAGCAGACTCATGAGGTGCTCCTTGCGTAGGTACTGAGTTCTTCCGTGGATAGCGGACGAATACCGCGGCTCTGCCAACGGTCGGTATGGGATTTGAAGAAGCCTGCACATTGGCTAGCGGCGGCGCAGTTTTGGCACGCATCGATGAACAGATTCTTCCAGTCGGAAATGCTTTTTCGAGCAAAGCCCCATAGATGTGCGGGCAACACGCACAAGGGCAGGTTGTAGATCGAAATCGGCACGCCTCGGTTGTGCAGGAAAAAAACCGACTGGCCGAGCTGCTCCTGGTAATCCAGCGGATCTATCCAGAGTTGCTCATAATGCTTTTTCGCCAGGCCAGTACTTTCGATACCCATCAAGGCCACATGACGGGCGAAGGGAAGATTGCGGAATATGAAATGGGCCAACTCGGGCAACCTGGGCGTGGTCTGGCGATTCAGCACTACGCGTACTTCCACGATCTGATTGGCCCGGGCGAGGTTGTACAGTCCCGTCAGTGTTTCGCTGAACGCCCCGGGCGCCTGAACCAGGTGGTCGTGATCGTCAGCATTGTCAGCGTACAGAGGCACTCCCCAGCTTAATTTTTGGTGGTCCAACTGCTTCAGCTCGGAAATCCAACTGGGATCGCTCAAGAGCCTGCCGTTGCTGAGTAGATGGATCGACTTCTCTGGCAGAACTGACATGCACTTGGTGAGAATCTCCAGCAGCCCTTGGCGATAGAGCGTCGGCTCGCCGCCGCTGATGCCGAGGTGCTCTTCTCCCGGGTCCATCAGATCTATCAGGCGTAGGTTCTCCTCGATGTGCCAGCGGTCATCGACATCCTTTGGTGGTTGCGAGCACATGAGGCACAGACTGTTGCAGCGATCGGTGATGAATAGCAGGTTGGAATTTGCGCCCCTCCGATACAGCACGCGCACCAGATTGCTAGCGGGCGTGAGTGCAATGACGTCGCCGGGGCGGACAACATTGGGATCTTTTGGCGCATGCAGTTGCACTGCCGTACCGGGTAACTCTGGTGCGTCATCGGAGGGGCACAGAAACGCGCCCATTGGAAGCGTGCCCAGGTTCGGATGTTGCAGTAGCTCGTGCGACTCGAACCAGAGAGCCAGGTCCTGAAGCGTTGCAGGACCAGCACAGGCGGCTGTGCCTTTCTCGATGAACTCGCTGACAGTGATTACCTTCAGCAAGCGCGGGGCGGCAAGATTCTGGATGTCGAATTGAGTCTCTCTGCGCAGCATCAGCTACCCCCTGTAACCCACATGGGAGATGTCAGCGACTGAGCGACGCGTCAGCCAGGAGAGCAGAACACGCTGGACGCCATCGTCACCATCTCGCAGCAGGCGGAGCAGGTGTTGAAGCAGTCCCATATTCTTCTCGCAGAAACTGCTGAAGGCGCGATGACCAATCGGATCCCCCTGGCGGGCGAAGTGTTCAACAGGGTCTGCGCCGCAATACGGAACCAGCGCGCAATCGCTACAGCCCGGCAAGGCTTCTGCGATGCCGGCCTCGAGCAGTAGATGCATCACGGGCGCATTCAACAACTCGCGCAACGGTTGCCGGACACTACCCAACCGCAACCCGTCTTCGCCCATTTCAACAAGCATTCGGGCTTCGTCGGAGGGGTAAACATAGCCGTCGTAGTTGTAAACGAGGGCACCGGTCCCTGCGCCCATGGGGGAGCGCAAATCGACGTATCCGGACGAGAAGGGCGTCAGAATGTTGTTCAGCAGCAGCGCGGTGTAGCTCTCGGAAAGGTGGATACCTTGCTGGTTCAACTCCAGGAGATAGGCGAGAGCTTCCTGGTAGAAGAGAACGTAGCGCTCCATCGGGTAATCGAGACGCTGCGCGCTTTTGGAGGCGAAACCATAAGGACTTAGTGGTCGGAGTGAAATACTGGAGAACCCTTGCCGTACATACTCATCGATGATCGCTCGCGGTTGCTCCAGGCTCCTGGCGGTGAGCGTCGTGAGTGCCGATACCGCGCCATGGCCCAACTTAATCCGAACGCGGCGAATGCCTTCCAGGGTCCGTTCGTAGGAGTCGCGAGTAGGAGTGGGGCGATTGGCGTTATGGAGCTCGGCAGGTCCGTCCAGGGAAGTGGAAAACTGGATGCGGTGCTTGTGGGCAAAATCCAGGACTTCATCAGTCAGATGATGCAATGTGCTGGTGATGACGAACTGAATGTCGCGTTGTTCTGTCTCGTTTCGCTCGACAACACGCTCGACGATCTGGCGTATGCGATCAAAGGCGAGCAACGGCTCGCCCCCCTGGAATTCGACGGTGAGAGTGGGAGAGGTGGACTCAAACAGCCGATCTACTGCATCCATTGCATCTTGTGCAGTCAGGTCGTGGCCGTCGCCGGCAAGCGGAGCGCGCGAGACCTGGCAGTACTGGCAGGTGTGATTGCAGCGCAAGGTAACGACAAACAGATGCAAGGCTGGCCCCTGCAGAAGGAAGTCCTTGCGGCTCCGGAATTGCGCGGCCATCTCTGGCAGTGGATCGTGCTTGCCAGGTTCGTAGATGAAGTGCCGCGCCAGTAGGTCCTTGTAGAGTGCGGTGCCTCGCTGCAGGCGCTTGTCCAAGAGATCATGCAGTTGTGCATTCGTTATGGACAGGTGCTCCCCAGCATCACTGATGATCAACACGTCCTGTGGGCAGTCGCCCTGCATGCGCATGAATCTGAAGGGCAACAGCCGATAGCTACTGTCTTTGATGATGACCGCGCTCATTCAGAGCTGCAGCCGATCAGCGCCGTGCGAATCAGTGCTTCTCTGATGCCGGCAGTCTCCTGTTGGATTCGCTCACGCAAAGCGAAATCATTCAGCTGCTGGAGCAGCAGAGCTTTAACCCGATCGACGGAGAGTGTGGCGGCGTTAGCGGAGAGTGGATTCGGAGTGACTACCAGGGTAGTGCGCTGTCCCTGCTGCTGGACCTCAGCAACAAGATCTCTGGCAACGCTATAGGCTGCTCTTTGTATAACGCCGGACGAGTACGCCTGCTCGTCCAGCTGCAAAACGACCTGCCATGTCATGGGCTTCTGTCCCTGAATTCCCGATGCTTTGTCAGGGAGTTTGCCGTGTTTTGTGGCGGAAGGCCATCAAGCAGTGGGAGCGCTTCGCCATGGGGCATATAGGTAGCTATCTCTTGACCCTCCCATGAACTCGACAGCCTGAGCTCTGTGTAAGCTGGGATGTGTTGAGACAGTATGCTTCCGTCCGCTGGATCCTCAGCACGCCGCCATGGGACTTGCAACTATAAGGCTCGGCGATTGGGCGCAGCACGCTCGAAACTTCTGGTCAGAATGCACGGTACTACCTATATCCTGCATATGATCCGTGAAGCGTTTTCGTTGCGATATTGCAGTGAGTCTAAGGCTAGCGCGGCATTCTCGGCCTGCTGACGTGCCTCGAGGATCACGCTGTGGTGTGTCGACTTGGCGCACACCGGGTCGGTGGCCTCGGCGTCGCCGGTGAGCAGGAAGGCCTGGCAGCGGCAGCCGCCGAAGTCGCGCTCCTTCTCGTCGCAGGAACGGCACGGCTCGGGCATCCAGGCGTCGCCGCGGAAGCGGTTGAAGCCGAACGATTCGTACCAGATGTGCTGCAGGCTGTGATCGCGCACATTGGGGAATTTCACCGGCAGTTGCCGCGCGCTGTGGCACGGTAGCGCGGTGCCGTCCGGGGTGACGTCGAGGAACACGCTGCCCCAACCGCCCATGCAGGCCTTGGGGCGCTCCTCGTAATAGTCGGGCACGACGAAGATCAGCTTGCACGGGGTGCCTTCGGCAGCCAGGCGCTCGCGGTATTGCGCGGTGATCCGCTCGGCGCGCTGCAATTGCTCGCGGGTCGGCAGCAGCCCGGCACGGTTCAGCTCGGCCCAGCCATAGAACTGGCAGGTGGCGAGCTCGACGAAGTCGGCCTCCAGCTCGATGCACAGCTCGATGATACGGTCGATGCTGTCGATGTTGTGCCGGTGGGTGACGAAGTTCAGCACCATCGGATATCCGTGGGCCTTCACCGCGCGGGCCATGGCGAGCTTCTGGGCGAAGGCCTTGCGCGAGCCGGCGAGCAGGTTGTTCACCTCCTCGTCGGCGGCCTGGAAGCTGATCTGGATATGGTCGAGCCCGGCGTCGGCGAACTCCTTCAGGCGCTGCTCGTTGAGGCCGATGCCGGAGGTGATCAGGTTGGTGTAGAAGCCCAGCCCGCGGGCGGCGGCGATCAGCTCGGCGAGGTCCTGGCGCACCAGCGGCTCGCCGCCGGAAAAGCCCAGCTGCGCCGCGCCCATCTCGCGGGCCTGGCGGAACACCTCGATCCACTGCGCGGTGCTCAGCTCCTCGCCGCCCCTGGCGAAGTCCAGCGGGTTGGAGCAGTACGGGCACTGCAGCGGGCAACGGTAGGTCAGCTCGGCCAGCAGCCAGAGCGGCGGGCCCACCGGCGCCTCAGCGCAGCTCGATCCAGAATTGCGCATGGGCCACCTCGAGGAATGCCAGGATGTCTTCGTCGATGCCCGGCACGCCGGGGAACTCGGCGCGCAGGCCGTCGATGATGCCGGCGACGTCAGCCTGCCCGTCGACGCGGCCGAGGATCGCCCCGGCGCTCTCGTTGAGCTTCACCATCCCTTCCGGGTAGAGCAGCACGTGGCAGCCCTGGGCCGGCTCGAATTGCAGGCGGAAGCCCCGGCGCAGGGCCGGCACGCTGTCCAGCGAAGGCAGACTCATCACAGCAACCCCCTGTGCCATACGCGCTCGCTCGTCACCGTGTGGTACGGCGGGCGCTTCAGTTCATAGGCCATGCTCATCGCGTCGAGCATGCTCCAGAGCACGTCGAGCTTGAATTGCAGGATCTGGAGCATGCGCTCCTGGGCCTCGCGCGTGCGGTAGTGCTCCAGGGTGATGCGCAGGCCGTGCTCGACATCGCGGCGCGCCTGGGACAGGCGCTTGCGGAAGTAGTCGTAGCCGCTGGCGTCGATCCACGGGTAGTGCTGCGGCCAGCTGTCCAGGCGCGACTGGTGGATCTGCGGGGCGAACAGCTCGGTCAGCGAGCTGCTGGCGGCTTCCTGCCAACTGGCGCGGCGGGCGAAGTTGACGTAGGCGTCCACCGCGAAGCGCACGCCGGGCAGCACCAGCTCCTGGGACAGCACCTGCTCGCGGTCCAGCCCCACGGATTCGGCCAGGCGCAGCCAGGCCTCGATGCCGCCCTCCTCGCCGGGTGCGCCGTCGTGGTCGAGGAGGCGCTGCAGCCATTCGCGGCGCACCTCGCGGTCCGGGCAGTTGGCGAGGATCGCCGCGTCTTTCAGCGGAATGTTCACCTGATAGTAGAAGCGGTTCGCCACCCAGCCCTGGATCTGCTCGCGGGTCGCGCGGCCTTCGTACATGGCCACGTGGTACGGGTGGAAGATGTGGTAGCAGGCGCCCTTCGCGCGCAGGGCCTGCTCGAATTCGGCAGGAGTCATGGCTGACTGGCTCATGCTTAGGTCCTCTAAGGGGAAGTGCGCACTGGAGCTAATTTCTGGCGCGTTACAAATTGATGGCCATGCCGTCCCACGCCACCTCAATCCCTAGAGCATCCAGTTGGGCCCGTTCAGGCGAGTCAATATCGAGGATGGGGTTGGTGTTGTTGATGTGGATAAGCACCTTGCGCGGCCCGTCGATGCCATCGAGCACCTCGATCATGCCACCGGGGCCGCTCTGGGGCAGATGCCCCATCTCGCTGCCGAGCTTTTCGCCCACTTCGCAGACGCGCATCTCGTCGTCGCGCCACAGCGTGCCGTCTACCAACAGGCAGTCGGCGCGGCGCATCCACCCCAGCAATTCGTCGTCCACCTGACCCAGGCCCGGCGCATAGAAAAGCTTGCCGCCGGTGGACAGGTCCTCGATGAACAGGCCGATGTTGTCACCCGGATGCGGGTTGCCGCGGTGCGGTGAGTAGGGCGGTGCGCTGCTGCGCAGGGGGATGGCAGTGAAGCGCAGATCTGGGCAGGTGGGTACTTCGAATATGGGGCTTTCTAAATCAATGAGATTCCGGACCAGTCCGCCGTTCCAGTGTTGGAGCATGGTGAACAGTGGGAAGCCATTAGTCAGGTCCTGATGAACCATCTCCGTGCACCAGATCGAGAGTGGGCAACCCTCGCGCAGACTAAGAAGTCCGGTGACGTGGTCGATCTGGCTATCCATCAGGATAATCGCAGCAATGCCGGTATCGCGCAGGCTGCGGGCTGGTTGCAGCGGCGGAAAGGTTTCAAGCTGGGCGCCAATATCCGGGGAAGCGTTGCACAGCACCCAATCTATGCCATTGGCGCTGACGGCAATGGAAGATTGGGTTCGCGGCTGGGCGCGGACCTTGCCGCTGCGTACACCCTGGCAGTTGCGGCAGTTGCAGTTCCACTGGGGGAAACCGCCGCCCGCGGCTGAACCGAGAATCTGAATATGCATGAGAGGTATGTTCTGCCTCGGAGCTCTATAGAAAGTGCTCCAGGAAGCTGGGGCCGAAAAGCAGCCCCAGCTGTGGTGACGCGATGACTTCAAGCTTCAGCGATTTGCGAAGTACAGGGTCACTTCGAAGCCAAGGCGCATGTCGGTGAAGCTAGGTTTTGTCCACATGGTATGAGTCCTCTCAGTTGTTGATTTACTCGCTGAAGAAGTAGCCCACCAAACAGGTCGAATACGACCAGGTCGAGATTGGGTACTGCTCCTTCATTTGCGCTAAGCACAAGGCTAAGGGCCTTGATATGTCGATAGGCTTGGTTTTTGGTTTTCCGGTGCCGTGAATGTCAATCGGTCGCAGCATGCTGGAGTGGCAACTGGCAGACTTGGTCATTTGACCAACTATAGATTTTGGGACACGCCTAGGCAAGGGGCGTGTCGCATCTTTGGTTGGCTTGTCGTTACTGGGCTTGCCACCTTCCGGACAGCATTCGTGGGACGTTTTGAGGCTGAATGCCCGAAGGAGCGCAGGAGGGCTCTTTCGGGGGCTGGCGGGTGGGCTTGGCGATTCAGGCCGGCTCCATTTCTGCCACCTTGCTGATGGTCGCCGTCTCTGTAGGTACGCGGCGCTGGAAGCGATAGTCCTGCCGGGGCCGGCGCCGGGTGGTGCCGAGGGCAGGTTGCGTCATTGCCTGGCCGGGGAGGGAGGCAGTTTTCGCCAATAACTCGTCGAAGTGCGACTCACCAGAGCGCAGACCTTGCTCGGTGAGTCCCAGCGGTCGGTGGAACAGGTGGTCAAGGCGCTCGGCTATGCCGAGGCCGCCGCCTTCATTCACGCTTTCAAGCGTTGGGTGGGGTGTTCACCAGCGGCGTGGCGACGTGCCCAGCGATCCTGAGGGCACGCCGAAGGAGGGGAATCAATGCTTGGTTCAGCCGCTTTAACCGGGGCTTGGACCTCCAGTTCAGTCAGGTGCAGACCCTTGCCGACTACGCTGCTCCCATTGCAACAGGAGGGAGAGGGCGCTTGGAAGAACGGTGAGTGTCACGATGGTCGCGACTGCAAGCCCTCCAATGACCGCATAAGCCATTGGTCCCCAAAATATCTGCGGTGCAATTGGGATCATGCCGAGGATGGCCGCACATGCAGTCAGCACGATCGGGCGGGCCCTGTGCATTGAGGCATGCGCGATGGCTTCACGTGGCGATTGCCCCGCGTGGATATTGATGTCCACCTCCTCGATCAGAATGATTGCGTTGCGCACGATCATGCCAACTAAGGCAATTACGCCGAGCTGCGCGACAAAGCCCATGGGCGTCCCGGTAGGCAACATGGCCAGTACGACGCCGATGAGGCCGAATGGAGCCATTGCGAGCGCCAGGAACATGCGGGAAAAGCTACGCAGTTGCACCATCAGGAGCACGCACATCACCAGCGCTGTAATCGGCAGAACGGCGAGGACCGACGCGCTTCCCTTGGCGGCCTCCTCGACCACGCCACCTGTTTCGACTTTGTACCCTTTGGGCAGCTCCGAAGAGAATTGCGCTACTGCAGGTGCAAGAGCCTGCACCACCGTCGCAGCTTCCAGTCCTTCACGAATATCACCTTGGACGGTGATCAGAGGGAGACGCTGACGCCGCCAGATGATCGGTTCTTCGACGCCGTAACTGAGCTTGGCGATCTGGGTCAAGGGGATCGTATGGCCCTGGGCTGTTCGGATCTGGAGATTCGCGAGAGTCGCAAGGTTGGTGCGCTCACCGGTCTGCGCCCGAACGATCACATCGACGAGTCTGTCCTGGTCACGCACAGTCGTCACCGCCGAGCCGGAGAAGACGGTCGCCATAGCGCTAGCAACATCTTCGGACGAAAGGCCCAGCGCCCGCGCCTGAGTCTGGTCGATTTGGACGAGGACACTCCTTTGCGGCTCCCCTGATAGGAGATGTATCTCACGCGTGTCCGGGTTGGCGGAGAGCACGTTGGCAAGGCGCGCAGCAATGTCGTGAACCTTTCCCTGATCGGGGCCCGTGACGCGGTACTTGAGCGGCCAGCCGACCGGAGGACCCAGTTCGAGCGGCGTCGCTCGAGCGATAAGCCCTGCGAAGTCGGTTTTGAATATCTCGGCAAGCTTGGCTTGCAGCGCGTCACGCTCCTTTACACCCTTCGCTATCACGACCGTTTGGGTGACGTTTTCGTTCTGGAGCAAGACCTCCATGGGCAAGTAGAAGCGAATTGCGCCGGAGCCAACATAGGTGGAGAAGCGTTCGACGTTGGGGTCGTCCTTGAGCAGCTTTTCGAGTTTTGCCGCCTCGCGCTCCGTCGCTTCCAGCGATGCGTTCTGCGGTAACGTCAGGCTGACCAGCAGCTCGGGGCGGTCAGAGGGCGGGAAAAATTGCTGTTCGAGATGGGTGGCAGCTCCAAGCGACACCAGGAAGGCCGCACCTGCGAGCATGAGAGTCAGCGCACGATGCCCGAGGACCCAGGACAGCGCCCGTTCATAGGTGCCCATGATTGGGCCATTGCCATGGCCGTGATGCGGCAGTGCCTTGGGCAGAAGCAAGGTGCCGAGCAAGGGCGAAAACAGGACAGCGACTACCCAGGAAGCCGACAACGATATCAGCACTACCATGAACATCGAATAGCAATACTCACCTGCGCTCGATGCCGCGAAGCCGACAGGGATGAACCCCGCGATCATGACGAGCGTGCCTGTCAGCATCGGGAAGGCGGTCGACTCGTAAGCGAAGCTCGCTGCCCGTTTCAGGTTCCAGCCTTCTTCCAGCTTACCGACCATGGCCTCGACGGTGATCATCGCGTCGTCGACGAGCAGGCCGAGAGCGATGATTAGTGCGCCCAGGGATATGCGTTGGAGGCCTATGCCGGTCAGCTCCATGCCGATGAAAGTCAGTGCCAGAACAAAGGGGATCGAGATACTGACCACGAGGCCGGCCCGGACACCGAGCGAGAGGAATGACACCGCAAGCACGATCGCGACCGCTTCGGCCAGGACCGTCAAGAAACCGCTGACCGCCTGCTTCACGACAGTCGACTGGTCGGCTACCTGTAGCATTTCAATACCGTGCGGGAGCGCCGTCCTGACCTCATCCATGCGACTGCGTACCGCTTCCCCGAATTCGAGCAGGTTACCGCCGGCATCCATGGAGATAGCAAGGCCGAGTGCCTTTTCGCCGTTGACGCGGAACAGCGGCGCCGGTGGGTCAGCTGGAATTCGCCGGATGGTGGCGAGCTCGGTGAGTGGCACGAAGCGGTCGTTGGCTCGCAAGGTCACATTCCGGATGCTCTCCTCGGATGCGAAGCCGCCACTCACGCGCAATGCGATCTTATCGTCGGGCAGTCGCACCGTTCCGGATGGGATGACCGCATTCTGTGCTTTCAGAGCACGCAGTACCGCTTCTTCGTCAAGTCCGAAGGCGGCCAGCCGGCCAGCCGAGAACTCGACGACTATCTGCTCCTCCTGAACGCCCAGGAGTTGCACCTTACCGATACCAGGGATGCGCAGTAGCTCGGCACGCACACCTTCGAGGTAATCGCGCAGTTCACGGTCAGAGAAGCCCTCGGCCGTAAACCCAAATATCTGTCCGTAGGTGTCGCCGAACTCATCATCGAAGAAGGGGCCTTGTCTGCCGCTTGGGAGCGTCGAGGCGATATCGGCCATTTTCTTACGAACCTGGTACCAGGTTTCGGGGACAACTCGCGACGGTGCGTCATCGCGCAGGTTGACCATGATGACGGTTTCGCCAGGACGCGTGTAGCTATCGAGCCGGTCAAGATAGGGGGTCTCCTCGAGCTTTTTCTCGAGGCGGTCAGTCAGAAGCTTCGTCGTATCGTCAATGGTTGCGCCAGGCCAGCGGGCCGAGACCACCATGGTCTTGATGGTGAATGCCGGATCTTCGTTGCGGCTCAGCTGTGTATAGCTGATCGCTCCGCCGACCAGCGTGATCAGCATGAGGAAGAACATCAACGGTTTCTGGCCAATGGACCAGGCCGAGAGATTGAAGCCGCGCTTTTGCTCCGACAGTGTCGAATTCCGGCTCATTTGGCCACCTGCTCAGCGTCATATGCGACTTTCTGGCCGGGCCTCAGCTTACTGACGCCTGCTGTCACTACAGCGTCTCCGTCGGAGAGCCCGGACTCGACCAGCACCTGCTCGGCCGAATAGCGCGCGACCTCGATCGGCTTGCGCAGAAGCTCGTGAGTAGAAGTCTGCACAACGAAGACCGCGGGTTTGCCATCAACGCTGGTCACGGCCGACGCTGGAAGGGCGATCAGGGGCTTGCCGGGCAGAACGAGGTGTCCCACCACAGTGGCGCCCAGTGTCATGGCTGGCGGCGCGTCGGGGAGGTCTATACGGACACGGTATGTGCGCGTCGCTGCGTCCGCGGTTGGGCTCGCATCACGGATCGGGCCGATGACCTTTATCGAGGGATCGGACACCAGCGCCACTTCGACCTGTGCATCCAGGGGCACGGCAGTATTGAGCCGCTCGGAAACATCGAACACAGCGACTCGCTTGTGCGTTGAAGCGAGCTTGACCGCCAATTGCCCTGCATCGACGACTTGTCCGGTATTGACTGCCACGGCGCTAACGATGGCGTCATCGGGCGCGCGGAGCTCCGTGTATGTCAACTTGTTGCGCGCGGTGAGCAGGCCAGCTTTCGTGACATTGAGCCGCGCCTTCGCAGCACGCCAATTCGCCTCGGCTTCCTCGACCCGGGCGCGGGCGACAAACTGCTTTTCAAAGAGGCTGCGCTGCCGCTCAAGCGCCGATCCCGCAAACTGCTCTGCAGCCTGGGCGCTCATCACCTCAGCTTCGGCGGTCCGCACTTCGTTCTGGACATCGCTTGGATCCAGTGTCGCCAGGACCTGACCCTTAGCGACACTCGCGCCGACCTCCGCGCTGCGGGTCGCGATACGACCGCCGATACGGAAGCCCAGGTCGGTTTCAACCTCTGCCTGGATCTCGCCGGTCTGAGCAAGCTCCTCGCCGATCGTGGCGGACTTGATGATCATCGTCCGAACTGGCCGCGGGGGTTCCTCCGGCCGCTTCTCCTCTCCGCAGCCGACAAGGGTCAGCCCCAGGCTCCCCACTAAACTGCAGGCCAGTAATGTCTTGAACAGTGTCATGTAGGCTTTCCTCGCTTAGAGATGGGCTCCGCACTGCAGCGCATGCGCACTGCCAAGCAGGCGCGCCTCGCTGAAATCGGTCTCATATCGATAGATTCAAGCAAGCAGTCCCATCAGCTGCTTGCCCCTGTTACGCGGGCAACATTCGTGCGGATCAGGCGGACTTAATCGGACAGTGACGCGCTCGTTTACCGGTGGCCGGCGTCGGCCTGCTCGGTGTTGTTGTACGCATCAGATCCTCCTTGAGCAGTCGCGCGATGGCAGGCCACGAATGACGCCATTGCCTGGTCGGGCAACGCTCATCGCGTCACTCCGAACCAAAGGTTTAGCGTAACGAATGTTATATCAATTGTGAGAAGGTTCGAATAAGGCGCAAATGCAGAGCGCTTCCATTCGCTGAAAATTCTAGCGGCCTGTGCTCATGACGCCTGGGCCGTGGTGGAACCCTGCGGACGCTCTGTCTCGGCTACTCGTCAATCTCGCTCACGATTGTTCCAGGCGTAGGGGCCCTCTCCTGGCTGGAGAAACGCGCCAAGTGGTGTGGCTAAAGCCTCCATGCTTAGGCGGTGGTTGTGGCGAGAGCTGCACAAAATGTTAATAAGGTGGCGTGAAATGCCAAGCTGACGGGCTTCGTATTTTGAAAGACTAAAGCGCTTGCATACTAGGGACTGCCGTGTCGTTTTGTCTTTAAGTGAAGGACACATATTGGTCGTAATTTTTATTTTATTGTCGATATTTATTATTTATTGTTTCTGGCGTGATTTGGGTGGAAGCTCCTAGTTCTGAGTTTGTTAAATGGATGGCTTATGAGTTGAATGGTCGTGCAATGATGCATGCCATTACGGCGAATATGTCCCAACGTTTCAATGAAGGGCTGATGCATGCTTATTGGAGTTCCTATCATAAATTGGAGGAATTCAGCAGGCCCCAGTATGAGCGGGTGGCGAAAGTTTTTGAAATTGAGTTGCTTGATAAATTTTTTATTTTAATTAAGTCAAGAGTTATTTGTTGGCTGCCGGACTGCGTGATTCCATTGATTCTTACAGGTCTGCGCAAGAGAACCGTTGCCTATGTTGAGCGTTTGCGATGGCTAGCAGAGATCGGGCCTGCTGAAGAAAGGGAGTTTTTCGAATATATGGTTCGCCAAGAATTGTTGCAGGTAAAGCTGATGGACCTCGCACTTGGCAAGGAGTATCAGCTTGCCAGTCATCTAGTTGAGCGGTTCATAAATCAAGAATCCGCCGTGAGCTAATACTCCTCCATTTTTCGAACCCTCTTCCGGTGGTCTAGCAATTACAGATTCTTCAGGTATTCATTTCGCCGATATTTTTGTTGCGATTTTCTGCGATGACAGGCCACTCCAATACAGCTACTGCGAAAAGCTTGTCGTACCAAACGCTATTCAGCAAGTCTTCTCTGCCGCTGTGGGGATTGGCGAAACACTTAAACGTTTTCTGATCTAGAGGCTTCACCGCTTTAGCCCGCGCTTGGAGGCGAGCCTGATTGCAATGAAGGATCTGGCCAGCGTCAGGGCAAGGAAATTTTCGATATTACCCAGGCAACACAGATTCTCTTTCCAGTCTTTTTGACTGACCGTAAGTGATAAGTATTTGACTAAGAGGCTGCTCGCTTCCGAGGGCTTTCAACAATGGAGAGGTCAGAATGCAAAAAAACTTGACGGCAGCGGCACGTGTAACAGCATATGCTGCCATCCTCGGCGGGATATTGGCTTATACGACTGTCATTCTCTCAATGGTCGTGACGGGCGACGATACCAGTATGGTTCTAAATGGGGCAAAAATGCTTTCTCTCCCCGCCGAAACTCGAGATATTTACCGTTGGTCAATGCTGACAGATATTTTTGGGTTCTATTTACCCACGCTGGTTGTGGGCGGCTATCTCTGGCATGTCTTTCGCGATGAGGCTGGCGCTTTGGGAAGTATTGCTGTGCTAGCTATTGGATTCTACGTCACTGTTGGAATCATTGGTGCCTCCACCCAGCAAGCGGTCATATCGCCTTTGGTGCAACTCCATGAGCAGGGGGATGCGTCGGTAAAAGCGGCTGCGGAAGTGGCATGGTCAGCTATTGCTCACGCAGTGCAGTACGGATTGTGGTGGTCGGAAGGCTTGGTGGTGTTGTTTTGGGGGCTTGTAGTCGGCGGCCAGCTTAAAAAAGCGGGTTGCGGATGGTTCTCTCTACTTCTTCTAAAGCTTGTGGGAATTTCATTTACCTTGTTCCTGATCTTTGGATTCTTTAAGTCTCTTGACGATCTGATGAAGCTTATGGAAATGTCTTTCCTGATACTATATCCGTTGTGGTTGTTGATTTTCGGTGTTCAGTTGCTTCGGGGGAAAGGTGAGGTTTCCAGAGTGAGCGGCAGGGTGGGGGCAATCTGAGTGCCTGGTTTCTTATGGGCGGTTGCGCCACGCTGTAGCAGGGTGTGGTTATGTTGACTTTTTAGCGCCCTGCGGGGCGCTTTTTATTTTCACAGTGATTTGGAGGGATTCTGCTTTCTGCTTCGATACTCCCCATGTATATCCTGCTCAATGCCGCACGAAATGGCTTGTCGCTAACTTCGGGTCTCGCTGTGCCAGATTCCCTTCCGCCGCCTTGCGTCGAATTGCGGTCCAATAGACCCCTGATGTCCCGAGTGGCTCTCTAGGCATCATGGGCGCGCGTGCCCCGCAGTTCAGCCACTCAATGCAGCCCCACGCTCGTGTTCTGATATGCCAGTCGCAGGAGGAAGTCTATGACACCATTGGTGGTCGTTATTATGGATAGCGCTAGCACAGATCACCCCTTCCACCGGGGCTCTCCGCGACCCTAAGGGCTCGTCCGAATGAGTCGAGTGCGCTGGCAAAGAATGTTTCCCGCTTGGAAGCGACCAAGTGAAGCTGGACTCTATTTATTCTAGCCAGTCAGTTCTTCACGCTCGGCGGGTATCAACCACTCGTTGCGACGATTTGGCCGTTGGCGGCCTAGTCATGTCTGGTTGGCGTCCGGATAGGGGCGTCAGTATGGCGTGCCCAACGCTGCGCTAGCGGGATAGCGGACGGAAGTGGAATGGTTCGCTTCGTTCCCATCGAAGGGGCGGGTGGCAGCCAGCCCACGCTTAAGGAGCGTGGGCATTCATACGCTTTAGGCTGAGGTGACCCACTCGGCACCACGTTCGGCGATCATGATAGACGCGGCGTTGGTATTCCCACCGACCAAGGTCGGCATGATCGAGGCATCGATTACCCGCAGTCCTTCAATGCCGTGAACACGCAAGCGGCTGTCGACCACGGCCATCTCGTCCTGCCCCATCTTGCAGGTACCGACTGGGTGGTAGATGGTGTCGGCGCGCTTGCGCAGCAGCTCGATCAACTGCTCGTCGCTGTGCAAGTCCTTGCTGTACATGTCCTTCAGGTCGAAGCGCGTCATAGGGGCCTGGCTGATGATTTCGCGTGTCATGCGGTAGCCTTTGAGTAAGGTCTGCACGTCGTCGTCATGTGTCAGCAAATTGGGATCGATGCGCGGTGGCGCGCTCGGGTCGCCGGAGTTAAGGCCTATGCTGCCGATACTCTTGGGACGAAGCACGCAGACGTGGCAGCTGAAGCCGTGACCCCAGTGCAGCGTGCGGTTGTGGTTGTCCACCGCGCCGATCACCGAATGCAGCTGGATGTCCGGGCGCGCCAGGTCGGGCGACGTCTTGAGGAAGCCCCCGGCCTCCGCACAATTGCTGGCAAGCGGGCCATGTTTGTAGCGCAGGTAATCGACCAGCGCCTTTCCCATTTTCATGCCGCCTGCGAGCGATATGCCCAATAGTGAGGTGTCTCGGCTCTTGTAGCAGAGCACCACGTCCGGATGGTCTCGCAGGTTCTGGCCCACGCCGGGCAACTCGTGCTGCACACCGATGCCTTGAGGCTTAAGCTCTGATTCTGGACCAATGCCGGAGAGCATCAGTAGATGCGGGCTGCCGAAGGCGCCGGCGGCGAGCAAAACTTCTTTGCGAGCGTTCAGCTGCAGACGCTGGCCGTCGACCAGGACCTGCACGCCGACGGCTTGTTTTCCTTTGAGAACTACCCGCTCGGCGTAGGCACCGGTCAGGACGGTGAGGTTGCTACGCTCGCGGATCGGTTTGAGAAACGCAGTTGCGGTACTCCAACGGCGGCCATCTCGGATCGTCACTTCATAGTAGCCAACGCCCTGCTGCTGCGATCCATTGAAGTCGGGGTTGAAGTGATGACCAGCCTCTAGAGCAGCCTCTACAAAGGCTTCGGAAATGGGGTGGCGATGAGCTCGGCCGACGTACAATTCTCCGTCTCCGCCATGGAACTCATTGCTACCGCTGTGGTGCATTTCGCTCCTTCGAAAGTACGGCAGCACATCGGCAAAGGACCAGCCATCGTTTCCCAGGGCCTGCCAATCATCAAAATCGGTGTGGTGGCCTCGGATATAGATCATGCCGTTTATCGAACTACTACCGCCTAGTACTTTGCCGCGTGGCTGGTAGCCAACGCGGCCTCCGAGCCCTGGTTGTGCAACGGTGTGGAAGGCCCAGTTAACGTGACGAGTAGGTACGATTGCGGCTACGCCGATAGGAACATGGATGAGCGGCGAGCGATCTTCAGGGCCGGCTTCGATGAGGCAGACGCGGTTTTCCGGATTGGCGCTCAGGCGGTTAGCCAGGACGCAGCCGGCAGAGCCGGCGCCAACGATGATGTAGTCGTATGCCATTTTTGCGGGCCTTGCATGGGGGCAGGAATGATGTGAGCAGACCGGTTTTCGCTTCTGTCAGCCGTCCCAGGCTGTATGTTCGTTGATGAAGCGGCGGATACGTTGCTCAGCTGTTCGGGCTTGCGGTAGCGCCGGGATAAGCTGGAATACGTGGGGAAGTCGCTCCCAGATCTCCAGCTGCACGGGTACGCCGGCTGCATCGGCCTTGGCCGCAGCGCGCACTGAGTCATCCAAGAGCATTTCCGTGCTGCCTACTTGGAACAGCATCGGGGGGAGGTCGGCGAAATCTCCGAACAGAGGGGATACCGATGGTTGCGAGTAGGTATGGGGTGGCGCGTAGAAGTCTCGGATGGCAACGGCGAAGGGAAGCGTAAAAATAGGGTCTCGCGGAGCGTTGGTTAGAGCGCTCTTGCCACTGAGGGTCAAGTCGAGGAAGGGGGAGAGCAGTACCGCGCAACTCGGCAACGGCTGTTTTCTAGCCTTGAGGTGCTGCAATGTGGCCATGACCAAATTGCCTCCAGCGGAATCGCCTGCGATGACTATGTCTCTTGCCTTGAATCCCTGGTCCAGCAGCCATTGGTAGGCCGCAAGGCACTCATCCAGTGCAGTGGGGTATGGATGCTCTGGAGCGAGGCCGTAATCCACCAGCAGTGCGCGGGTTTTCAGGCCACGGCACCAAGACGCCACCATGGCGGCGTACACATCGGGCGTGTAGGCCACGAACGCCCCGCCATGAATGTAAAGCAGCACGCGATCCGGCCGGTAGCCTTCAGGCGATAGCCATTGAGCAAATGCGCCGTTGCAGTCCACATTTTCTCGTTTCACGTCCGCAAGGAGAGCCGGGGAGGCTTGTCGATTCAACTTGTCGAATCTTTGGCGGAGTTTCGAAATGTCGATGTGTCCTCCAAGCTTCGATTTCACTGTGAGTCGAAGCAGGAGACTGAGCAGTCCGATAGCAAAGCGTCCCTGAGGGTGATGGATAACGTGAGTGAAAGTGTTCGCCTGAATTTGTTGGCTCATGTGGCCACCTCACGCAATAGGGGCGTCGGCAGTGGGCCAGCAATAACCGCGCAGTTGTTCACGCAACTGCACTTTGCTGATCTTGCCGGTAGCGGTATGGGGAAGCTCGTCGATGAACATCACGTCATCGGGAATGCAGAACTTGGCAACCTTGCCCAGGTATTGGTCGAGGATTTCTTTGCGGCTCACGTCCTTGCCGACTTTCCTTACGACCACTAACAGCGGCCGCTCATCCCACTTCTGATGTGCCATTCCCAGTGCGGCGGCTTCAGCGACCGCAGGGTGGCCCATGGCGATGTTTTCCAGTTCGATGGAGCTGATCCACTCGCCCCCGGACTTGATCACATCCTTGGCGCGGTCGGTTATCTGCATGAAGCCGTCCTGGTCCAACGTGGCCACATCGCCGGTTGGGAACCAGCCGTCCACCAGTGGGCATTCGTCCCTGCCGAAATACTGGTGAAGAACCCAGTGACCGCGAACCATCAACGCGCCCGAGGTCTTACCATCTCGGGGTAGCTCATTACCCTGGTCGTCCACGATTTTCAGGTCGATACCGAACGGCGGGCGGCCTTGCTTGAGCTGTATGGCGAAGCGCTTCTCGTCATCAAGCCTGAGCTGCGATTGCTTGAGTGAATTGACCGTCCCGACCGGCGACATTTCCGTCATGCCCCAGGCGTGTTGGATCTTGATGCCGAACTCTTTTTCGAAGCTCTTCATGAGGACCGGCGGGCAAGCCGCCCCACCGACGATCATTCTCTTGATGCTAGAAAGCCCTGTACCGTGCCGTTGCATGTACTGCAACACACTAAGCCACACCGTTGGTACACCCGCTGTGAAGGTGACGCCTTCGTTCTCGAATAGCTCGAAGACGCTCTCGCCATCCAGGGCAGCCCCTGGGAACACCAGCTTGGCGCCAACCAGCGGCGCCGAGTACGGCAAACCCCAGGCGTTGACGTGGAACATGGGCACCACGGGTGCGACCACGTCGCTTGCAGAAAGGGCCAGGGCGTCCGGCAGCGAGCTGGACAGGGCATGCAGCAGGGTTGAGCGATGGGAGTAGAGCACCCCCTTGGGATTACCCGTCGTTCCCGATGTGTAGCAGAGGGCAGCCGCCGAGTTTTCATCGAGCGCAGGCCAGGTGAAGTTCGCGGACTCTTCGCCCAGTAGAGCCTCATAGCACAGGAGGTTAGGGATGCTCAGGGCCGGCATGTGTGCACGGCTGGTCATGGCTACCCAGTACTTCACGCTCGGGCAATTCGCTGCGATGGATTGGACAAGTGGTGCGAAGGTCAGGTCGAAACAGACTACACAATCTTCGGCGTCGTTCACGATCCAGCTGATCTGTTCCGGAAACAGTCGGGGATTGATGGTGTGGGTGACCGCACCCATGCCCGAGATGGCGTAGTACAACTCGAAATGACGATAGCCGTTCCACGCGAGGGTACCGACTCGATCGCCGCATTGAACGCCGAGCCTCTCCAGGGCATTGGCGGCTTGCTTGGCGCGTTGATGCGCCTCGGAATAAGTATAACGGTGGAGCGTATCTTCGACCGTCCGAGAGACTATCTCGGTATCACCGTGATAGCGCTCCGCGTGTTCCAGGATAGAAGACACGATCAACGGCAGCGTCATCATTTGGCCGTGCATGTTGTTTCCGCCTTTTATTTTAATGGGGCTCGACTGCCTGGATTGCCTTGTTGCCGGCGGCAATTGGAGGTCTATGGCGTCTTTCGGAAAGCCGGTGATTCAGCCGGCAATTCGAGAAGGTTGAATTCTGAAGCTCTCTTGCTTGGCGGGGAGAAACTTCAGATAACTGTCCTCGATAGGGTCTTTCAATAGCATCTTTTTGTCGCGCCCGTAGTGATGCAGAACTTCCC
Source organism: Pseudomonas macauensis (assembly GCF_047902425.1). Lineage (NCBI taxonomy): Bacteria > Pseudomonadati > Pseudomonadota > Gammaproteobacteria > Pseudomonadales > Pseudomonadaceae > Pseudomonas > Pseudomonas macauensis. The sequence goes on from NZ_CP138377.1 coordinate 1,965,480, forward strand.
AAGGATAGGATTTGCCTTGTCTTGGCAATAAATGTTGATCCCGTTGAATGTATCCGGAGTTCAGGCCCAAAATTCCTTGATCTGTAGCGTTGTTTCCGTTGTCGTACGGAGTCACGACGTCTAGTTTGTAGGCTGCCATATGCTTGAAAAGGCGGCACAGATATTCGGCTGAAATCGTGGACTTCAGCGTCCAGGAAATATTGGTATAACCGAAGATCCAAGCGAAGTTGGGCATGTTTTCCATCAGCACGCCCTTGTAGGTCATCTGTTCGCCAATCGGGCACGGCTGGCCATCGATGGATAGCGACATGCCGCCCAGTAACTGCAATTTCAGTCCGGTTGCCGCGATAATGATGTCTGCCTGCAGTTCTTTGCCGGATTTCAGGAGAATACCTTTTTCGGTAAAGCGCTCGATGTGGTCGGTTTCAACGGAGGCTTTGCCGCTGCGAACGGCCTTGAACAGATCACCATTGGGGACGGCGCAGAGCCGCTCATCCCAAGGCATATACTTGGGAGTGAAATGACGCATGTCGACATCCGGGCCGATTTTTCTGCGGACATGGGAGAGGAAAAATGCGCGCATTAACTTCGGCCAGCGTCGGCACGCAAGATAAATTCCGCGATACATCAAAATGTTGCGCTTACGGCCCAAGCTCTTAGCCCAACTAGCCGGCATGATATACGACAATGCGGCAGTCACCGTGTCGACTGACGGCAATGAATAGATATAGGAAGGGGAGCGCTGCAGCATGGTGACATGTGCGGCGCTGCCTGCCATGGCCGGAATCAATGTAGCGGCAGTTGCGCCGCTGCCGATTACAACCACTTGCTTGCCCTTGTAATTGAGGTCTTCCGGCCAATGTTGCGGGTGGACCCGGACACCTTTGAAGTTCTCTTCGCCTGGGAACTTGGGAAGAAAACCATCGTCGTGGTTGTAGTAACCGGTGCAGCACACAAGGAATTTACATCTGTAGTGTTTGGTTTTGCCGCTCGGCTCATGCAGGACGGTCAGCTGCCACAGCTGTTGTTGACTTGACCAGTCTGCGCTGGTGATTTTATTCCCGAATTGAATTTTATTGGTGATGCCATATTCCGTTGCTGTGTCCTGAATGTATTGGCGAATTTCAGGACCATCGGCCAGCACTTTACGTTTGTTCCACGGACGAAACTTATAGCTGAAGCTGAGCATGTCCGAGTCTGACCGAATCCCCGGATAGCGGAAGAGATCCCATGTTCCACCGATACGGGAGCGGCGCTCAAGGATTGCCAAGCTTTTCCCTGGAAACTCTTTGATTAAGTGGCAAGCGGTACCAATACCTGACAAGCCGGCGCCGATGATCAAAATGTCGTAATGCTGGTTGCTCATACAGATCTCCGTGCTTATAGGGCTAAGCAGGGCAATAGATTGATAGAGGCGGCTCGGTCAGCGAAAAGTGCCTTCGATGATGGCTCTTGATAAGCCGCTTTGCTGGTGCTTGGCAGGTCAAGCAGTGGCAGGAGGCTCCGCTTGGTTCCGTTCGCCTTTTTCCGATCGGCCATGTCGCGTTCATTCGTTGATTGCTGCTGCGAGATTGGAAGGAGCAACAGGTAATCAGTGAGGGGAGTAAACGGTGGGCCAGCGAGGGGTTCCCTTCGGAAACGGCGCGTGGACGTTGAGGCAGGGCGTGCGGCTCGGGCGAGCGATGACTGGCCCACCAAGGCTGCCCTCGAGGATGTCAGGGTGCTTGGGAGCAGAATTTCTTGCGGAGTCTTTCATGAAGCTAGCTCCTGAAGCTTTTGTTGTTTTGCGGGACTCTAATGCGGTTTTCAAATTTACGCAACTAGTGTTATCAAAACTATCGTTTCGCGAATGGTGGGGTATGCATAGCTGCAAGATGGGCCGGTTCCGTGACCCTGCGCCAATGGACTCAAGGACGGTCCCGGCGCCACTGAGAGGAGCCAATGCCAGGTGGGTGCAGAGGACGAGGCGTCGACAGTGTCACTTGGACACGCACGGTGGGTGATAGCCCTGACGTGAGCGCCAGGCAGACAAAGCCTGGGCGCGCCGAAGTGGCGAACCAGGCGAGTTTCGCGTGACAGGCGAAGCAGGGCTGGGTGCGGCGGAGGAGGGCGCTTTGCGCGTGTCTCAGCGAGCGCTGGCTCGCGCATGCTGAGACCCGGCATTCATGGTTTAGGGCAGGGAGAAAAGTACTTTTACCTTATCGTTGATGGCGCCCTTGTCGACGTACCCGATGGCGTTTACCTCAGAGCCAACCATCCCAACTACCGAGGCGTCATCGGGAGCGCTTTCCAGGGGCTGGCCCTTACCTGTGAAGACCAGCCCAGACCAGTACGATTTCAGCTGCGATTCGCTCTTGTTAGTAATGCTGCCGTAGAACTTTTCCTTGGTGGGATTCCAGCCTTTCTGGTCGATTCCCTTGAGGCTGGTGTCCTTGCCCAGAAATATGTTGGCCACGTCCGACTGAGTGGGAGAGGCGGTCGCTCCTGCGTTCACGATCACGACCACCTCGCAATGGGCGATGCTGGAGGCCGTCGCCAGGGTGGTGGCGATAAGTGCGGTGATGAGTGGTTTCATGAGGACGCTCCTTAGAACACGAAGTCGACGCCGAGACTGATTATGTCGCCGTCGTAATTGCGCGAGGGACTGCCCGCCCCGCCATTGCTGGCCGCATACACCGCGTGATCGAAAGTTTCTTGGGCGTTCTCCACGAACGTGCCGCGATACCCCTTGCCACTGGTGTCGATCCGTTTGTACTCACCCTTAAGGACAAGATTCGGCGCCAGGTTGAAGTTCAGGCCATAAGTCCATGAGCTCTGGCGGCCGTTGTCTTCGTCGAGTTGGGCGTAAGTGATGTGGGCCAGTACCTCGCCAAAGCGCCTGCCACCCATGAGATAAAAGGCATCAGTATGACCTTGCTGATCGCCTTCAGTGTTGTTGCGGGTCCACTCGTTGGACGATACCCAGGTGCCGTCGTCGTACTGATAACCTATGGACGTGAACCTGCCTTTTTGACCATGAAGGCTCAGAAAATTAACGTTGGCGGGAGTGCCGTCTGGAGTGATGACAGACGTCGTGAGGTCCGCGTCGATGTCCGCTTCGGCATAACCCACACGTAGCATGCCGAAACCGTTGGTTTCCAGACTAACGTTGGCGGCGAAAATCTTTTTGTAGTCGATGTCGTACAGGTCATCCATAGCGAACAGGTTGCGGTTGACCGCCTGGCCGGCGCCCACCTGGAAAGCCAGGGATCCGATACCGGTAGGTACGGTATAGAGGATGTCTCCTCCCTCGTAGTTGCTCAGTTGCACCTGGCTGTAGACCTCGTCCGGTAGACGCAGCCATGGGTGGGTGAAGCCGACGTCGAGGGTCTCGGAATACATGTAAACCGGCGTACGCAGACGCCCGGCGCGCAGGGTCAATCCGTCCGCAGCTTTCCAGGAGAGGTAGGCCCACTCCAGATTGCCCTTCCAGGAGTCTTGCTCCGGCTTGAGAGTGCCTTGCACGGTCACGCCCAGCGTGTCGGTGAGCCCATACTGCAGCTGGCTACCTAGCCTGGAGAGCTGGTCACCGCGCCAGGAGTCCGTTGTCTGCCCATTGATGCCGAAGCTGCGCCCGTCATCTTCACCTCCTAGATGGCTCAAGGCAGCGGTGCCGAATCCGTTGAACCGATACTCACCCTGTTCCAGGGCCATGGCTGAAGTGCTCGCAATGAGGCCTGCGAGACCGAGTGCTCTAATGCCTTGCATGTGTCTACTGCTCTTGTTGTTGGGATGGGTCAGATACGGAACTGGGCGGTAGCGCTGCGAAGTTGATCTCCAGTGCTGACCAACTGTTCGCCAAGGCGCGCAGTAGCGTCGGCGCCGTGAGTGGTGGCCTGGGTGTCGTGCTGCAGCATCTCGGTGTCTCGCTGAATCGAGCGGGATAGGCCGATCTGCTCCTGAGTGAAACGAGCGATGCCGGCATTCAATTCATCGATCTGGCGAACGGCTAGGGTGATCGCCTCGAGAGTCTGCGTAGCCTGTTCAGAGTGTTCGATGCTGGCCCGAGCCTTGGTGCCATTAAGGGTCATGGCGTGCAGTACCCCGTTGGCGCTGTTTTGCAGACGCTGGATGATGCTCTGGATTTCCGCAGTGGAGGCGGCGGTTTTTTGGGCGAGATTGCGCACCTCGTCTGCCACAACGGCAAAGCCCCGCCCCTGCTCGCCAGCCCGTGCGGCTTCGATGGCGGCGTTCAGAGCGAGCAGATTGGTTTGTTCGGCGATGCTGCGGATGACCGTAAGCACTGATCCGACCTGCTGGGTCTCTTCCTCCAGCTGCTGCATGGCCTGCACCGAACTGAGCACGCTGTTACCCAGATCGCCGATGCTGGAAGAGAGGCTGTCGATATTCTGCCGGGCCTCATCGGCCTGCCGTGTGGCGGAGCTGGCTTCCTCCGAGGCTTGCCGGGAGCGCTGTGCCACTTCCTGGATGCTATTGGTCATGGTGCCGATGTCACGGTTAATCGAATCCGTACGTCCCTGCTGAGAATGCGCACTCTCCTCTGCGCCGCGCGTCAGTCGGTGAAGCTCCCTGGACATCTGCTCAAGGGGACTTGCCGTTTCGATGATCTGGCGAATGGTGCCCTGCAATCTGTCCAGCAATCCGTTGAACAGTCCGATCATTTCGCCAATCTCGTCCCCGGACTCGACATTGACGCGGCGAGTCAGGTCGCCGTCGCCGATGGCAATGGCCTTGAGCGATTCGATAACGCCCCGAACGTTGTTCATCACCTGACGGATTACCAAGATCGAGCCGAGGCTGACCACCAGCAACAGGCCGATGCTGAGCAGATATCCGACCTGGGTGGTGGTGGCATTGTCGGCCCTGACCTGCTTCAGACTGCTCTGGAAATCGGAGTAGGCATGGTTGCGAAACCTATCGCCGGCTTGCTGTGCACGCTTGAGGTCTGCTGCCATGCGATCAAGGTTCGGGCGCAAGTCCTCGAACGAGGCGCCGTTGAGCAATTGTTCGGATGACGCGAACGCATTTTCGGCGTAGCGCTGGATGGCTGATGACCAAGCCTGAAGCTCTTCGCCTGTGCCGCTTTGCTTGTCCGTCAGAGGCTCTAGGTCATGTAGGCTCGCGTTTACATCAGTGAATATCTTGCGTGCTTCATTCAAAGTCTCCCGCTCACCCGCAGCGACGGCGCCGTTCAGCAGTCCGGGAATTCGCGAGAACTCAAAATTCACCTTGTCGGCGGTCTCCAGGGAGGGATAGCTCCGGGTTTCGAGTGCCACCAGCCGACTGTTGTTGTTATCCAGTTGAAGACCCGTGTAGCCCACAAAAAGCAGGAGACCGATTAGGCCCACGGTGGGTGGCAGGGAAAGCTTCAGGGTCAGCGAAATGGCTTTGAACATGGATTCTGCTGCTCTCGACGGAACGAAGGGGCGGTTTGAGACCTGCTTTACCGGACGCGTTGATGAATTTGCCCACTAGCCTCGCCGGGCCCGCAGAGGCCGCAGTCGCTGAGCTACGGGCAAGCAGTGACCATCACAGCCGGCAATTGAATGTCGGTGCGTTAGTGGGCGGGTTATCGCCTCGCTCAGTTCAGGAGGGGCCCTACATAAGGGCAGATCGAGGTAACGTGTTCATTTCGGGCCTGTTTGCAGGCCGCCGGGCGCCGGCCGTATTGACCGTCTGTATCTGTGCCTCAGAGATTTTCGAGGACAGGCGTCGCCGTACCTCTGAGCTCGGCAAAGTGGACGTTCTGGTCTCAGCCAGAAAGAACGGGACTCCAAGCTGTGCCCTATGCGGGCTCTCATTGTGCTGGTTACGGCGTTGGTCGAAGGCGCCTCAATCCCCACTACTTCGACAAAGGACCCCGGCGGCAGTCTTGATTGCCTTCCCCGTGGGTCCCCACCTGTCCGCTTGGACCGCGACAGCGCCTTGATTTCCAGGTCCATCTCCGCTCCCGCCACATGATTGTGGTTTATTTATTATATCGGCTGTTTTGTAAAATACAGGAGTTTCGATTTGATGCAAAGCGGATTGGTGCGTGTGCGCACAGCCGGCACGAGATGCACGGCTGGAGGCATCGCGCTGCGCTGAATTTGCAGAGGGAAAGGGGCGGAAGGAAGGCAGATGCCCAGAGGTGGGCGGAGGATTGTGGCAGCGGGGATGGTTGAGGAGGGCCTGCACGTCGCGACGGATACAGTGTCGGCGAAGCCCTCCGAAGGGCGATTATTCCGCGGTGCTGATTGTCTTGGACGTGCGCCTTGAAGCTTTGGGTGGGGAAATAAGGACAATGAGCGCGTCGAGCAACGCCTGTCCCCGCTCTGCACTGAAGCGCTCGGGGTCGATAGGCAGCATCATGAGCCAGCCATCACTGAAGGCGCTGATCTGATCGGACAACACATCCGCGGGAATATCGTCGCGTATTTTCCCCTGGCGCTGGCCCTCTTCGATCAGCGAGGCAGAGATCTGGCGGAAATGGGTGTAACGCTGTTTGATCACGTTGCTGAATGCAGGCTCGTGGCGGGCATGTGACAGCAGTTGTAACCAGGCGAGCCAGCTGTCCAGATCGTCGAAAGTGATCCACTGGTGCCATTGCTGGATGAGTGACTTTACATCGAGGTGATCACGATTAACTTCCATGAGGGCCTCGACCTTGTCGAACAAGTTCTGGGCCACGGCGCTGACCATCTCCTCCTTGTTGGCAAAGTAGTAGGTCACTGCTCCGGTCGTGCATCCAGCATACTTCGCTACCTTGCGCATCGAGGCGCCGGCGTACCCATCCTCGGCAATAACGGCGATCGCTGCTGCTAGCAGCTCGGCCCGTTTCGCGCTGTGGTCACCAACAGGACGTCCGCGACGAGTGACGGAGTTGGTTTCGCTTTCATTGGCATCAGGTTCGGCGCAGTGGGGACGAGACTCTGGCATGGGGAGTATGTAATTTCATCGGTCAGTAAATCGGGATGGCAGTTGCTGCAATGATGCTGCTATTGCGACAAGGTCCCATTCAGCATAGGGAAAATGACCGAAGAAAGCACGTAGGGGACTCTCTTCCATGAACGATGCGATAAGAAAATGATGCAAGTCCCGCGCACTCATAGGCCAGTTTTTGTCTGGCCCATGAGTGCGTGCTGCTAGAGGCTTCCCACCAGCTGTCCGCCATCTACGGCTAGTACTGCACCGGTCATATAGGCCCCGGCTTCGCTGGCTAATAGCAGGAATGGACCCTCCAGTTCTTCCAATTCGCCAAGGCGGCGCATAGGTACTGCGTCGCGTATGTAGGCTTGACCTTTGTCACCGTCGAAGTAACCGTCGGTCATCTCTGTCTTGAAATAGCCAGGGGCGATGGCGTTCACACGGATGTGGTAGCGGGCAAGCTCCAATGCCAGCGATTTAGTCAGCTGCACCACGCCCGCCTTGGCTGCGCAGTAGTGGCTGTAGCCGGTGCCGACCCGCAAGCCAAGCATCGAGGCGATATTGACGATACTGCCGGGGCGCTCGGCCCTTGCCAGGCGTTGGGCGGCACACTGCGCTACGCGCCAGACGCCGTCGAGGTTGGTCGAGAGCATCATGCGCCACTCGTCTTCGGTAATTTCAAGAGGGCGCTGGCCGCTGCCGATGCCGGCGTTGTTGAGCACGACATCGACCACGCCAAAATGTGCCTCGGCAGCGTCGAATGCTGCCTCCACGCTGGCCCGCTCGGTGACGTCGAGGGCGACGGGCAGAGCCCGGCTACCCTCCCACTCGATGTCCTTGGCGACTTGTTCAAGCCGCTCTACACGACGGGCCGCGAGTACTACGTTAGCGCCGGCGCAGCCGGCGACCCGGGCCAAATGCGCACCGATACCGCTGGATGCACCGGTGACCAGCACGGTGCGGCCGGCCAGGGAAAACAGTTCAGTGAAGTCGCCTTTCATCAGAGCACCTCGAATAGGCCGGCTGCGCCCATACCGCCGCCGACACACATGGTGACCACTACGTACTTCACGCCACGGCGTTTCCCTTCGAGTAGGGCATGGCCAACCATGCGCGCACCACTCATTCCATAAGGGTGACCGATGGCGATGGCGCCGCCGTTGACGTTGTAGCGAGCGTTATCGATGCCGAGCTGGTCACGGCAGTAGATCGCCTGGCAGGCGAAGGCTTCGTTGAGTTCCCAGAGGCCGATGTCATCGACCTTCAAACCGTGCTGCTTGAGCAGCTTGGGTACCGCCAGCACTGGGCCGATACCCATTTCCTCCGGGGCCAGGCCGGCGACGGCGATACCGCGGTAGACGCCCAGCGGTTCCAGATTGCGCTGCTCGGCCAGACGCGCATCCATCAACACGCAAGCGCTGGCGCCGTCGGATAGCTGGCTGGCGTTGCCGGCAGTAATACACCCGCCTTCGACCACCGGTTTGAGTTTACTCAGGTCCTCGAGAACGGTTTGGGGGCGGTTGCCTTCGTCGCGACTTAGAGTGACCTCTTCGTAACTGACCGCACCAGTGGCCTTGTCGACGACCTGTTTGGTTGCGGTAACTGGGACTATCTCTCCTTCAAACAGACCGGCTGCCTGGGCCGCAGCGATGCGCTGCTGGGACTGCAGAGAGTACGCATCCTGGGCTTCACGGCTGATCCCGTACCGCTGGGAAACCAGCTCTGCGGTGTGCAGCATTGGCATGTAAGCATGCTCGGCGTGACGCATCACTTGCTCGTCGCGCTCGGCGATCGACCACTCCATGTGGCGATTCTGCACTAGGCTGATCTGCTCTTGGCCCGCACCGATGGTGACCTGCATGCCATCGACGATGATCTGCTTGGCAGCAGTGGCGATGGCCATCAGGCCGGAGGCGCACTGGCGGTCGAGGGTCTGTCCGCTGACAGACAGCGGCAGGCCCGAGGCTAGCGCTGCCATCCGGCCGAGGTTCCAGCCAGCAGTGCCGCCGGGCATGGAGGTGCCCATCACCAAGTCTTCGATCTCAGCGGCCTCTATGCCGGCGCGCTCGACGGCCGCGCGGATCGCGAAGCTCGCCATGCTGGGTGACTTGAGGTTGTTGAAAGCACCGCGGAACGCCTTGCCAATAGGCGTGCGGGCAGTTGACAGAATGACGGCTTCTTTCATGGAAGGGGAGTCCTGTAGGAGCGGCCCGTTGGGCGGGCCGGAATGATTCAGATCTTCTCGATGCGGTTTTGGCCGGCGGCGACGAGGCGCTCAAGCAGTGGTGCCGGCTGGAACCACATCTCGCCGTAGGCGCCGAGTTCCTGGCGATAGTGGTGGATGCCGGCGAGTACCTTTTCCAAGCCCAGCTTCTCGGCATAGTGCATCGGGCCGCCGAGGTGGGCGGGGAAGCCGTAGCCGTTGATCCAGACCAGGTCGATGTCGCTCGCGCGCAGGGCGATGCCCTCGTCGAGCAGTTGGATGCCTTCGTTGATCAGCATGAACAGGCAGCGATCGTGGATCTCCTGGTGGGAGATCGTTTCGCGGCGGGAAACGCCCAGTTCAACGGCAATGCGCTCGGCCAGGGCCGAGACTTCTGGATCCTCCTTGCGGTCTCGCCCCTCATAGAGGTAGAAGCCGCGGCCGGTCTTTTGGCCGAAGCGCCCCAGCTTGTACAGCTCGTTGCCAATGATGTGGTAGCTCGGATCGTGTTCGGTGGCGGCGCGGTTGGCCTCACGCACGAGGAAATTCACGTCGACGCCGGCCAGGTCAATCATGCTCAGCACGCCCATGTTCATGTCGATGCTGGTGAGCACTGTGTCGACCTGGGCCGGGGTGGCGCCCTCCAGCACCAGGCGATGGGCTTCCCGGTTGTAGGGTTCGAGCATGCGGTTGCCGATGAAGCCGAAACATACGCCGGAGATCACCGGCAGTTTGCCAATGTGCTTGGCGATGTTCATGGTGGTGGCCAGCACGTCCGGCGCGGTGGCTTTGCCACGAACCACTTCGAGCAGGCGCATGACGTTGGCCGGGCTGAAGAAGTGCAGCCCGATCACGTCCTGCGGACGTGAAGTGGTCGCCGCGATGACATCGACATCGAGCGACGAGGTGTTGCTGGCCAGAATGGTGCCTGGTTTACACACCTGGTCGAGAGTGCGGAACACTTGCTGCTTGATCTCCAGTTTCTCGAATACTGCCTCGATCACCAGATCGGCATCGGCCAGGTCGGCGTAATCGACGGTGCCGAACAGCAACTCCATGCGTTGTTCCAGTTGCTCGGTGGTCAGCTTGCCGCGCTTGACGCTGATCTCGTAGTTCTTGCGGATATTCGCAAGACCGCGGTCCAGTGCTTCGCTCTTGAGCTCCAGCAGGGCTACCGGAATGCCGGCATTGACGAAATTCATGGCGATTCCGCCGCCCATGGTGCCGGCGCCGATCACCGCGACTTTGTCGACCTTGCGCAGAGGGGTGTCCTTGCTAACGCCAGGAATTCGCCCGGCCTCGCGCTCGGCAAAAAACACATGACGCAACGCGGCTGACTGCGAGGAAGCCTCGGCTTCCTTGAACAACGAACACTCTCGGGCCAGGCCTTCGCTCAACGGCAGGTTGCACGCAGCTTCCACCGCGGCGAGTACCAGGCGCGGCGCCAGGCGGCTCTTCCAGCGCGGCTCGTTCGCGGCACGGAACTGGGTGAAGAAGTCGGCGGCGACGCTCTCGCCCGGACTATCGAAGCGGCTGGCGCGACGGGCCGGGGCGCCCTGGGCGATCAGTTCACGGGCGAAGGTCCGTGCGTCGTCCAACAAGCTTTCGGTGCTACCGGCCAGTCGGTCGAGCAGGCCTAGTTCGAAGGCGCGACCGGCGCTGATCGGTTGGCCGGAAATCATCATTTCCAGTGCTGGCTCGACTCCGATAAGGCGAGGAAGTCGTTGGGTGCCGCCGGCGCCCGGCAGCAGCCCCAGATTGATTTCCGGCAGGCCGATGCGAGCTTTGGGCTCACTGATCCGGTAGCCGCAGGCCAGGGCCAGTTCCAGCCCTCCGCCGAGGGCGAGGGTGCCAATGGCTGCGATCAGCGGCTTGTCCAGTTCGGTCAGGCGCACCAGCACGCCGGGGAGGTCCGGAGCGGCGAAGGAAGCATCTGTACCAAATTCGGTGATGTCGGCACCGGCGCAGAACAGACCTTGCTCACCAAAGAGGACAATGGCCTGCACGCGGGCGTCATCTGCAGCGTGCTCGCAGGCGTCGAGAATGGCGGCACGCAGGGATTGGCCGAGGGCGTTGACCGGGGGGTGGGTCAGGCCGATCAAGGCAAGGCCGTCTTCGATGCGGTAGTTAACCAATGTGGTCATGTCAGATCCTTCGGTAATCAGATGAAACGTGTTGCGGAAGGGGCGGGGATTGGCCCCTCTCCCTCCAGAGAAGGGCTGAGAGAGGGCGGACGGCGTGGTTCCTGCCTTTCACTCGGACCTGTCCCGGAGGGAGAAGAACGCTTTTAAAACCAGGCGTTCTGCATATCGAAGCACAGCCGATTGCCTGCGCTGAGCAGGCGGGCCTGACTTTCCACTCCGGCCAGTTCCCACTCCATGAAGTAGCGTGCCGCGTGCAGCTTGCCGTGGTAGAAGTCGGCCTCGCTGCCGCAGGCGCCAGCCTCCAGTGCGCGGCTGGCGACAAGCGCCTGGCGCAGCCAGATCCAGCCGACCACCACGCGGCCGAAGAGATCGAGGTAGGCGGTGGCGTTGGAGAGTCCGATATTGATGTCGGTGGCGACTTGAGCTTGGAGGTCGAGGGTGACCTGCTCGAGAATGCTGAGTGTGTCGTAGAGAATGGCGGCCAGCGCTTTACAGGTGGTGTCGCTGGCGGCTTGCTCGAGGGTGTTGCGTGTTTCGGCGAGGAACAGCCGATAACCTTTACCATCGTGGTAGCCGAGCTTGCGACCGAGCAGGTCGAGGCCATGGATACCTTCAGTGCCTTCATGGATCGGGTTCAGGCGGTTGTCGCGGTAGTACTGTTCCAATGGGTACTCGCGGATATAGCCAGAGCCCCCAAGTACCTGAATGCCGAGGTCGGAGGCGATTACGCCGTACTTCGACGGATAGGACTTGACCATCGGGATCAGTAGGTCGAGCAGTTCGGCGGCATCGAGGCGCGCGCTCTCGTCGGGTGCGGTGTGGGCGTCCTCGAACAGGCTGCTGGCGTACAGGCACAGGGATAGGCTGCCCTCGGCATAGACCTTCTGTTGCAATAGCATGCGACGTACGTCAGCGTGCTCGACTATGCGTACCTGGGGGGCCAGCGGGTCCTTCGCGCCTGGCAGTCTGCCCTGGGGCCGCTCGCGAGCGTAGTCGAGGGCATGGAGGTAGCTCTGGTAGGCCAGGGCAGAAGCGCCCAGGGCCACGCCGATTCGCGCCTCATTCATCATCTGGAACATATAGGTGAGGCCCTTGTTGGCCTCGCCCACGAGATAGCCGACCGCTCCTTCCTTTTCGCCGAAGCTGAGCACAGTGGAGGTGGTGTTGCGATAGCCCATTTTGTGCAGGAGACCGGCCAGTGCCACGTCGTTGCGCGAACCCAGGCTTTCATCTTCATTGACCAGAAACTTCGGTACCAGGAATAGCGAAATGCCTTTGACCCCGGCCGGAGCTCCTTCGATGCGGGCTAGCACCATATGCACGATGTTGTCAGTCAGTTCATGGTCGCCACCGGAGATAAACATCTTCTGGCCGAACACCCGGTAGCTGCCGTCGTCGGCCAGTCGCGCCGTAGTCCGGATATCGCCGAGCGCAGAGCCCTGACCCGGTTCGGTGAGGGCCATGGTGCCGCTGTAGCGACCGTCGAGCATCGGCGGCAGGAAGCGCTGGCGCAGCGTTTCACCGGCAAAGCTCCTGACTAGGTTGGCCGCACCGATGGTCAGGAAGGAGTAGCCCGCACTCGCAATGTTGGCAGCGTTGAAATAGGCCATGCAGGCACGTAGGACCACTTCCGGTAACTGCAGGCCGCCGTCTTCTGCATCATGATGCGCAGCGTGGAATCCAGCTTCGGCCAGTGCGTCCCAGGCAGCTTTGGTTTCCGGGATCAGTGTGACCTTCTCGCCGTCGAAGGTGGGTTCGTTCGCATCACCCTTGTGGTTGTGCGGGGCAAGGTACTCCGCAGCGATCCCACGCGCGGTGTCCAGGGTGGCGTCGAACACAGCGCGATCGTGCTCGGCATAGCGCGGACGTTGCAGCAGCGCTTCAGTGTCGAGCATCTCGTAGAGTTGGAAGCTCAGTTCGCGCTCGTTGAGCAGTTTATCGGTCATGAGGTTCTCGTCGGGCGGGGAGTGCAGGACCCTTTTGTAGCAAAGGGTCTATTGCCGACGTATCGAACCGAGGGTGGAAATCAGGGTGGAATTAAAGTTGAAGCGGGTGGAGTAGGGCGTCTCGGTAAGCTCGCCTTAGTCCACCAGCTTCAAAGTCCGGGCAGCTTGCAATGCGCTGTCTCGGTCACCCGCATCGAGTTTGCGGAACAGGTTGTTGATGTGGGTCTTCACGGTGCTCAGGCTGATGTAAAGGCAGTCTGCGATCTGCTGGTTGCCCTGGCCACAAGCCATGCGCCGCAGTACGTCCTGTTCGCGGCGGGTGAGTGGCTCGGCCAGTGGTTGCTGGACGACGTTATGGCGTAGTCCGCGCAACAGGATTGCCAGCCGCTCGGGAGAGGGCAGCGCCTGTTCCAAGCCGAGCTGGCGGCGGGTCTGTGGAGTGAGTAGCTGGCGGAATAGTTCGTCGAGTTGGCGTCCTTCGAGAAACATCAGTTGCCCGAATCCTTGCTGTGCCGCCAGTTGCAGGGCCTGTTCCAGGCGAGCCAGCGCCGCCGCCTGGTTTCCGCTGTCGCGGTAGAGGGTGGCATCGAGCAGGAGCAGGTCGAGGCGCAGGCGCTGAAGGTGCTCAGCCTCGGCCAGTTCATGCAGATTGTCGGCGATATGCCGCGCGCTGGCATGCTGCCCCAGATGGCGCTGAACCCAAGCGTAGGCCAGCCATTCCTCTGGCATCAGCTCAACGCCGTAACGGCGGCGGCATCGGTGCCACTCCTCGAGCCAGACGAGAATGAAGTCCTCGTCGTGTTCACAGCTGGCCAGCCGGACCCGATAGGCGCCGATCTGCCGGTACAAGCCGAACAGCTTGAACTGTCTTGCCAGTCTACGGGCTTCATCCCAGCGAGATCGGGCTGGCTCCTGCTCGCCTTGGGCGAGTAGTCGGCAGGCCTGGAAATGGAGTACCCATGGCAGGCCGGCGCTATGCGGAAAGGCCAGCGCAATGGCTTCGGCCTGGCTCAGGCGCTGGGCGGCCTGTTCCAGATGATTTTGCTCCAGCAAGACAATGCCTTGGCCCAGCAGCTGGAACAGGTCGTAGAAGGAGCCTGGTGCGCCAGGAGGTGAGGGAAGGCCGAGGAACCGCACGCCTGCTTTTTCGACTTCCCCTTGGGCTAACTCGATCTGGCCCAGCAGAAGCAGCAGCATGTTCGTGTAGCCGCTGAATCCCAGCGTCTCCAGTTCGGCAAGAGCCCGGTTCGCTGCAGACCTGGCCTGACGGGCGCGCCCAAGGGAGAACAGGCAGATGGCCCTGTTGAACTGAAGGACTGCTGTGGCTGCGCTGGGGCTGGGGTACTGCTGCAAGGCTCGGTCGACCAGCCGCAGGCCGTGCTCGAAGTTGCCGCCTAGTGCGGCCAGGCGGCTGCGCAGGAAGGCGAGCGTCTGCTGAACGCGCTCGGGGCGTCGCTCGGGTACCTCGTGACGGCGGATCAAGCGTTGCAGTCGCTGCAGGCAGGAGCTCGCATGGGTGATGTCGTTGGTGACTATTACCGTGCTCGCTTCGGTTACTGCCAGGGTGAAATGCTCGGGTCCATTCTCGCCTGGCACGTTGGCGAGGAAGTCGACGATCCTGTTCACTTGCCCTTCGCGCAGCAGGTCGAAACAGTGCTGCTCAAGTGCTGCCAGCAGACGATTAAAGTCCCGGGCACGGCCGAGCTGGTAGACAGCCTCGGCGTAATGGCGCTGGGTGAGCAGCCAGTCGGCAGCCTGCAGGTGCAGCTGGTTGAGCAGGTTTGGGTCCTGCTGGTGCAATGTCTGGTAGAGCGTCCGCCGCAGCAGTGGATGGAGGCGAAACGCCAGTCGTTCGCCCTGTTGTCGCTGGATGAACAAGTCCTGGCGCTGCAGCTGGCGGATCAGTTGGTCGGCGTTAGCCTGGCCGCCAATGTGAGCTGCGAGGTCGGTGTCGAATGTGCTTAGTACGGACAAGCGGGACAGGAAGCGCAGCAATGGGGGCGCAAGATGTTGCAGGACCTCTTCATCAAAGAACCGTGCAATGTGCTCGAAGGCATACTTCGACAGGAAGGATGGGGCTTCGGTCGAGTTGAAGTCGGATAGCCTCGCCCCCGAATAGGTGCCGAGACCGAACAGGACGCCGCTGGCCCAGCCTTCGCTATCGGCCCGTAGCAAATACACGAGGTCGCTGGTCAGGCTTTGCCCCCGGGCGTCCGCCAGCTCTCGAATTTCGCCGCTGTCCAGGAGGAGGTCGTTGGTGTCCAGCGTTTGCAGGCGCTGATCGCGGGACAGGTGGCTTAGTGCAATGGCGGGCTCCCCTTCGCAGGCAGCCACTATGTGCAGATGCTTGGGCGGGTAGTGAAGCAGTTCCTCGAGGTAACGGCCTGCACTACGGGAGCGCAGCAGATGGAGGTCGTCCAGTATCAGTGTGAAGCGATCCTCATGACCTTCCAGTTGGTTGACGATAGCTGACCAGAGATGTGCTTCATCGGCCCGGCCCGGTGTTGTGTCGAGGGTGGGCAGTTCAAGCGCATGGCACAGCTGCACCAGCAGATTGTGTGGCTGGTTGTCGCTCTCATCCAGCCGGTACCAGGCCCAGGGTTGCCCCGAATCCCTGAGATATTGCGCGTACTGTGTAAGGAGAGTGCTCTTTCCGAAGCCCAAAGGCGCCCTGATCAGGCTCAGTAGCACGCCGTTGTGGGCAGCGTCGCTTAGTCGTCTCGACAATGCCGGGCGCGGCAGGCTCATTGTTGGCATTTGCGGCGGGCGGAGCTTGATGCGCTTGGGAGAAGGCTGCTTCATCTCGTGTGCTCAGCATGCCCATCTGGGCTGCGAATAAATCGTAGGGTCGATTGCGACACTGCCCGCCTAGCTAGGTGGCTTGTTGCAGCAACCAGCCCGAGTGCGCCAGTGGTGCTCGCATGGCGCCCGCCAACTAATGTCGAGTCGATGGATTGCGCGTCGCACAGTGGCAGGAGTGCGATGATGGTCGTGGGTTCAGTAGCTCGCCACCAGTAACTCTATTGCTTGGCATGCTGTTTCGGTTTCCGCTTCCAGGCGTTCCAGATCGCAATGGGCGGACCAGGCGAGCAGCAGGCCGTCGAACAAGTTGATGAGTAGCCGGCTGATCGTTGTCAGCGCGGCTTTGTCCAAGCGGGAACCGGTGATTCGCTTGATCGCCTGTTCCGTGGCCTCGCCAGATACCGTGTAGATCTTGCCGGCCATTTCTGGGTTGTTGCGCAACGTCCAGATGAACAACTCGAACTGCGCTGTGGCGAGGTCGGGGCGCGCGGCGAACCACCTAACCAACTGCCGCAGCATTTCCGCTACGGATTTCGCTGATGTGGTGCCTGCCGGCACGTGCTCCAAGGTTGGTTGCGGCATGTTGATCAGTGACTCGTAGACCGCATAAAACAGTTCGTCCTTGGTATGGAATACGTAATGCAGCGAGGCGAGCGGAGAGTCTGCAGCCGCAGCGATACGTCGAGTTGTCGCATTGGCTACGCCATGCTCTGCAATCACTTTTACAGTGGCTTCTATAAAATCCTGCCTACGCAGTTCAGCGCCAATTCTGGCCATACGGCTCTCCTTTTTTCCACGACATAACGGCTTGCTACCCGGCTTGGCATCGTCGGCGTGGTGCTGTCGCGTGGCTGTCTACTGAGCGAGTCACGAGTCCTGCTCGAGCAGGGAGCGCTATTGCGTGCCACCGCGCTTCCCCGTGCACCATTAAAGGTAACGACTGTTTCGTAAATACCCAGCTTGGTGCGCCACTCCGAAACGAACCGGTGCGGAATGTGAGTACGTGAGTATCACTATCCGTGCCTATCTACGCGCCCAACTGCCTGATTTTCCCGGTGTTGCGCCTGTATCTCCTTTTTTGGCACATGATTTGCTTTTGATCAAGTGACTTGTTCAAATGATCATATTTGGAAACAAAATGTCTGGAATCGCACGATGCTCGATTGCTGATTGATCAGGTGGGCAGTTACCGCCTCCATGAGGAGCTTGCAGTTCAACGAGGACGCTGGATGTCAGCGTATCGAGATTCCTATTTGCGGAGCGATCTCTGGATGAGTTCATCGACGCCGGAATACTTCGAGAACGTCAGGCCGTCGCGGCGCTGGTGCTTGCCGGCGAGGACGGAGAGTCAGATTGCACTGCAATACAGGCTCTGGAGTGCTCATAACATCAACTCAGATAATGAGGCGTACAAATGGAAACTGTAAAACTGACGACCTTGGATCACAGCGAACCAGTCGAGCGGGTGGTTGAAGTCATCCAGCGTGATGGTGGTGTGATCATTTCCAATTTTATTTCAGGCGACGATCTTAAGGTTCTTCGAGCGGAGCTTGATCGCTACTTGAATGAAACGCCTTATGGCGAGGACGCCTATTTTGCTGGCACCCAAACTCGTCGTGTCGCCCGCCTGATTGCGAGAAGCGATGCGGTAGTGAGCGTTGCGCTAAATCCACTATTCATCGAGTCTGCGAAGAAGATCCTTCAAACCCCGACCCATGTATGGAGCGGAAGCCAGCGCGTCGAAGTTTCGCCCAACATTCAACTCAGTTTCACGCAGGCTATTCAAATCTGTCCGGGACAAGACTTGCAGCCTCTGCATCGCGACGATGCCACGTCGCTCTGGCGTCATCCGCAGTACGGCCGCGAGGCTCGTCTGCAATTAATGCTTGCCGTTTCCGACTTCACCGAGGAAAACGGGGCGACCCGTGTCATTCCTGGTAGTCATACATGGGACGATGAGCGAATGCCAACTCAGGAAGAAACCGTCCCGGCAGAAATGGCGGCCGGCTCGGCGCTTCTATGGGTGGGCTCGGTTTATCACGGTGGTGGTGCGAATAAATCCGATCGCCCACGAACGGGCCTCTCCATGTCCTATGACTTGGCATTTTTGCGCTCGGAGGAGAACCATCTCATCTCCATTCCGATCGATCGCGTCCGTCAATTGCCGGAAGAAATGCAACGTCTTTTGGGTTGGGGAGCTAGTCAGACATTTCTGGGCTGGGTGGAAATCGACGGCCAAATGCGAGAGCCGCGTGATCTCCTCGATATGCCCTCTTTCACGGAAGTAGGAAAAGGGTTCTAGAACGGCCAGCAGTTAATGGTCGGTGGCCGCTTGATTACAACTGCTGCCTGAGTTTTCGCAGCCGTGCTGCAATGTGAATTATCTCAGGGGCGTTGCTCGATTGGGACGGCCGGAGCAAGGGCGTCTGCCTGAGCTGATCTAACTTGAAATATACGAGGAAGGTTTGCCGTGGAAATTATTCAAGCTGAACACATTATGCAGAGTCACCCAGACCATATTCGTCTGGAGCATGAGTCGAAGTACGCTCACGGATCGGCATTTATTAATGGCGTTTATTGCAGCATAGACGAAGCGGCGATTCCGATTACCGACACTGGATTCATTCACGCCGATGCTGCTTATGATGTTGTCAGCGCTAGCAAAGGGTTTATTTTTAGGCTTGAGGATCACCTCGAGCGTTTTGAAAGAGCTTGTGAAAAGTTTTTCCTGAATAACCCCTACACCAAATCCCAGACGGCGGATATTCTCACCAATCTTGTCAAATTGGCCGGAACCAAAGAGGCATATATCTGGTGGTGTGTGACACGAGGGCAGACGCCAGAAAAACGTGGCGACCTCAGCGCCTACAAGAACTGCTTCTATGCGTTTGTCGTTCCTTACGCATATATTGCAAACGATGAAGTTCGGTCTCGTGGGATCGATCTCATGGTCAGTCAAAAGTATATTCGTATTCCTCCCAAAGCGGTGGACCCGACGGCCAAAAACTTCCACTGGATGGATCTGAAGCTTTCTCTTGTTGAAGCGATGCAGAATGGATGTGACTGGTCCGTGCTTTGCGATGCAGATGGTTATCTGACCGAGTCCCCCGGAGCCAATATATTCCTGATTAAGGACGGTGTGATATTTACTCCGGACAGTGGTTGTTTAGAGGGGATTACCCGAAAAACCGCCCTGGAGCTTGCCTCGGCGATGGGTATGCCGGCTCGTGTCGAGCGTGTACACGTCGAACAATTGAGAAACGCTGATGAGGCCTTTTTGACCTCAACTGCTGGCGGAATCATGCCTATTAACAGCGTTGATGGAAAACTTCTGGGCGGTATTGCTGGGCCAGGCGAACAAGTTACCCAGATCCATAACCTCTACTGGGAAAAACGCTGGGCTGGCTGGTTGGGCACTCCAGTCAATTATCGCGAGCCGGCGAATATATAAAGCGTCTGATGGAGGGCCCTACCATTTTCGTGGTGGGCCATCCTTTGCTTTCCGTCCATTGGCGCCGAGCTTTTTTATTTGGTGGTCCGTCGATACTCATGCCGCTCCCGGCTGTATCGACCCGTATTCTTTCACTCCGCCTCGCGCCCCGATCAGGCGCGGGGAATCGCTGCCAAGACCGAGCTGCGTGGTCGGAGCCTTTGTATTTCATGATTAGATAACGACTGTTGTGTAAATATGGCCCGGGCGTTACAGTACGGTTAAACAACAACTGAACCCGCCCCAGGAGTGCAGTGAATGAGTGGTAGAAATGACCAGGTCGGTAGTGATTTCGGATCGCTGCAATTTCGCAGTCTTGGCGGGTGGGTGGAGCGTCCGGTGGATCAGCAGCCGGAATTGGAACGCCATGACAGCGCGGATGTAATCGTAATCGGAGCAGGTTTTGCTGGTCTGTCGACAGCACTTGAGTTATCTGCACGCGGTGCGAAAGTTATTGTTTTAGAGCAGGAGTTCGGTGGCTTTGGTGCCAGCGGGCGTAATGCTGGATATCTGCTTGGCAGCATGGGCATCGAATTCGAGCTCTTCGTCAGGCGCGTTGGTATTGATCACGCGAAGAGGTTTATCCGTTTTTACGACGACGCCGTCTGTTATGTGGAAAGACGGATGACCGAGTTGGGTATCGATTGCGACTACAATCCTTCTGGCGTCATTCGGGCTGTTGTGCATCCATCTCAGGAAAAATGGTTACGCAAGTGCATGGAACTCGGTAGTGAGCTGGGCTCGGTCACGCGTTTCGTGGACCAAGCCGAGATGCGAGCGCGGGGAATTCCGCCAGCATTCCTATTTGGTTCTGAGCAGCGCGGCGGCACTCTGCATCCGGGAAAATACGTCAGCGGGTTGCGCAGCGCGGCGCTCCGAGCTGGTGTGAAGCTGTACGAGAAAACTCCGCTGCTCTCCTTTGACGACGGGGCGACCATCACCTGTAAGACTCCGCGTGGTAGCGCAAGCGCACCAGTGATGGTATTGGCGACCAATGCTTATACGCCGCAGCTTGGGCTGCTGCGCAATAAGGTTGCGCCAATACGGGTTTCGGCGATTGAAACCCAGCCTCTGTCTTCGAAGCAGTTGGCAGCGCTCGGTTGGCACGGTCGGGAGGGAATCATCACTCCGCACCTGACCATGGAGAGTCACCGTCTTACGCCACATAACACTTTGGTGTTGACCGTCAAGAAGCTGAATTATGTTTATGGTTCAAAGACTCCCAACGTGCCCGACAACGGCGCCTATGGCGCATTGAATAAGACGTTACGCGAGCGCTTCCCCAGCTTGAGAGACTTGGCTATCCAGCATTGTTGGAGCGGGTACGTCAGCGCGGCATATGACGCGTTGCCTGTAGTTGGCGCAACTGGGTTGCAGCAAAACATTCATTATGTGGCTGGTTGTTCTGGCCATGGTCTCGCCACCCATTCTTTCATGGGGCAGCTACTTGCAGAGAGAATTAATGGTGTCGAGAGCCAGCACCTGGCGACATTGCATCACAAGACACCTTCCATGCTGCCTGAGCCATTTCAATGGAGTGCTCTCAAAACCATTTTTGCGGCGACCAAACTGTATGACGGATGGACGGACCGGAAAGTTAGAAATGCCATAGATATGACATAGGTGAGAGCGCCGCCAGGTGCTGCAAACGCGTAGGAACAAGTATCCTTAAATAGAGATTGATCGATCTATTTATATCGACAGCTCTTGCGATTTTCTGAAGTTTGTATTTTTGTCCGCAATTATTGCGGCCAAAGATCATGTCGGCTAGAAAATTAAAAATAATTACCTGAGGTGATGACAATGGCCCGGAATCCCACTTCGGACTCCACGTTGGACTCAAAGCGTCGGCAGCTATTAAAACTTGCCGGGGCCTCTTTAGCTGTGGGAGGTCTAGGCATGAAAATTGGATTGGCACATGCCGAGTCGACCACTGCTAACACAGAGGATGTCCTGGATGTAGCCATCATCGGTGCTGGCTTGGCCGGATTAACCGCTGCGCGGGATTTACTCTCGGTAGGCAATCAGTCCTTCGTGGTCTTGGAGGCCAGGGATCGAGTAGGAGGGCGGACCCTCAACTTCGACGCCGGCGGCGGCCATATCTCCGAAGTTGGTGGGCAATGGATCGGTCCTGGTCAAACCGCCGTAGCAGACTTGGCGAGGCAACTGGAGGTCGGCACTTTTCCTTCGTACTACGAAGGAAGCTCGGTCATTCTGGCAGGGGATGGTCGACTAGAGATTGACTTCCATGGTGGCATGGGTACTGACATGCCTGTAGCTGATAAGTTGAGCGAGATGTCTCGCAGTGTGCCTTCGGGAACTCCGTGGAAATCTTCCAAGGCTGCAGAATGGGATAAGCTCTCGGTCGGAGATTGGCTAGCCCAGCAAAACATTAAGCCGGAAAACCGGCTGGGCTGGGATATGACGGTGACGATTAGTGGTGGGGTTCCAGTGCAGAAAATGGGCCTCTTGCACTATCTGTCCATGATTAATTCAGCCAACTGTGATTTTGAAACCCTCGACTCAATGAAGGACAGCGCGCAAGGCACACGGCTCGTGGGCGGCTCGCAGATACTTAGTGTCAAGATGGCCGAGTCGCTGGGCGACAAAGTGCGTTTGCAATGCCCCGTTCGTAAAATATCCAATTGGGACGGGGAGATTGTAAGTCTGCATACAGATCAGGGGCTGGTACGTGCTCGCAAAGTCATTATGGCGCTCCACCCTGCATTGTGTAATCAAGTGCAGTTTGAACCTGCTCTACCTGCAGCGCGCGCCGCGCTCCAGCGTGCCTGGCCTGCGCATTCTCCGGGACGAAAGGCGGCCATGGTGTATTCCCGTCCGTTCTGGCGGGAAAAAGGACTAAACGGACAAGTCATGATGTCGGAGGGCCCTATTGCTTGGGCATACGACAATTCTCCGCCCAACGGCGAGATCGGCATCATCAATGCGTTCCTTTCAAACGCCAATGTGCCTTCAGATCTAGAGTCCGCCAAACGCGTCATGGTGGATGTCTTGGTTCGAGCCTTTGGGGATGAAGCCCGCCAACCATTGAAATACCACGACCGCGATTGGAAGTTTGCCGATCCGTGGACGATCACATGCGTGTCAGCCATTCCTCCAGGCTTCTGGAGCACACATGGCGAAGCCCTGCGTCCGCCATGCGGGAACCTTTTCTGGTCGGGGACCGAAACCGCAGATATCTGGGCAGGTTACATGGATGGCGCCGTGCGCTCTGGTCACCACAGCGCATTGCAGGTGCTCAACGCCCTGCGTCGGGCGTAGGAGTACGTGATGAAAAAGATAATCGCGCTGTTTGTCGTTGCAGTCATCGCCGGGCTCGTTATTGCGTACGGTCGGGAGGGGCTTGATCTCTATCGCCTGATGAGCTTCATGGACACATCTACTGAGGCAAGGGACGCCGACGAGGGGCATTGGCCTCGACTCACTGAAGTCTGTGTTGGCTGCCATGGTCGCCAAGGGCACTCGCTAAATCAGAACTATCCGAATCTGGCAGGGCAGCCAGCTCCTTACGTGGTCGCCCAACTGAAACGGTTTGCCAGTGGAGAGCGCGCCAGTCCGACCATGGCGCCTTTGGCCATGAGTTTTTCCGACACAGAGATCAAATTCTTGTCGGAGTATTTCGCCAGGCAATTTGCCGCGAGAAACGTAACCTTCAAGCCGGATGCGGCTCTCCAGGCGAAAGGGGAAAAACTGGCTAAGGCTGGAGGATGTGTTGCTTGTCACGGCGAAGGCCTGATGGGGCACGACCAATTTCCTCGCTTGGCCGGGCAAGGACACGAATATCTGTTGAGACAACTGAACGATTTTGCCCTAGGAGCGCGTAAGGATCCGACAGGCTCGATGACGGCTGTTGTCTCGACGTTGTCCGAGGACGATCGCAAGGCGCTGGCCGAATACCTAGCGGCACTTGCTCCTTCGGCGAAGTAATGTCTTTAAGCTCAGTATTTGATGAGGCTGCCGTTATGGAAGTCATTAATGTATGTGCGCTTGTTTCATGTATTGTGTTGGCTCTCTCCGGGTGGGTGTATGGCGCAAAGTTCTTTAAGCAAAAGAATTATTTGCTAGGTTTGGAGTTGTGGATCGTTGGCTTCTCTGCCACGAACTTCACCATCTTTATCGCCACTGGATCTGAGTTTAATTTGGGTATTTCACTCTATCTCGACTCCTTTTCCCGTAGTTTCGGTATGCCGATCATTGCCGTCCTTGGCTTGATGGCGGTTACGCATGGTTATAGGCCGTCAGCTGTCAAGGAAGTCATGCTGTTTGCCGCTGCATTTGCTTGCACCTTCGTGGTGTTCCTGGCCAATTTCCTGGATGGAGTGCGCCCATACTTCTATGTGGTCATGTGGTTGGGTTACTCGATTTTTCTTTGCTACTTCATCTGTCAGCTTATACGTGTTGGTGAGAGCTTGCACGCACTTGCGACAGCAGCGGGAGGAGTTGTCGCACTTGCTGTGGCGATCACATATGATTTCTTCCCAATTCCAGGTGACGATACTCATATGATTTTTATGACTTGGGCTTTCGTCACTTGGTCCTATGGGGCGATTCAAATCTACTACGCCTATGTTGCGCTCTCCCGCGCAAAGATATCTTCTACTCAGTCTCTTGCTATGGCTCGCTAATTGGGCTTGACCAGATCCCGGCAGATGGCTGCGGAGCAGTACTCCATAGTGGGCTGAAAGCCTACTCTTTACCGCCCTACGGGGCGGTTTTTTTATTTGGTTTCAGGGAATTCCGGTATTTGGACAGCGGTACGCGCAATTCTCAAACACAACCTGATTATTTAAGGTAATTCCGCACATCTATAGTCAAGTCAGCACCTCCAGGATTTATGGAGCTCTGCAACTCAGTTAAGAGGCCCCGGACGAGTGTTGCGCAGGAGCCGGGGTTGTCTCTTGATACCGTGCTTCTCTTGCCATTCCAGCGGGCTTATTCCGAACCATCGGTTGAACGCTCGAGCCAATCCGCTGGCGCTCGAATAACCCAGCAGGCCGGCCATTTGCGCGATGCTGATCGCAGGGTTGGTGAGATATTGACTGGCCATTTCCTGGCGGGTCTCATCCAAAAGCTGTTGGAAGGATGTGCCCTCATGTGCCAACCATTGTTGTAGTGTACGTGGCTGGATAGCCAAGCAAGCAGCAATTTTTTCGGTAGTCGTACGCCCGCCTGGCAAAAGATGACGCAGCAGTTGCTTCACGTAGACAGGTAATTCTTCGGCCGCCAAGCGTTCGATCTTACTCATGTGGTCGGCTATCAATCGGTGAAGCGTTTCGTTTGCCGAATTCAAAGGCAGGGAAAGATCAGACGAATCGAACTCCATATCGGAGCAAGAGGCGCCGAAAACTGGAACTTGGCCAAGAATGCGCAGGTAATGTGATTCAGGCCGGAGCGGTAAATGTCGAAAACGGATCGCTTTTGGCTGCCAATGATTGCCTGCAAGAGTCCTCATTAACTGCAACCCAATCCCGCAAGTCGATTCTTCGACTTGGCATACTCCAGGTGTATCGGGTTCGATCGGCCTATAGCTAAGCACGGCTCGCGCGCCTTCGATATCAAGCCCTATCTCGGCGTCGTTGAAGTAGAGCGAATAGCTTGCTTGCAGCTCGGTTAGCGCATCTCCTACCGTTCTGGCGTTGCGTATCAGATACAGCAACTCCCCGAAGACATCGACGCCCTGATGGAGCCCGTACTGCAGGCCGAACAGGGCATTGCCAGAGTACAGTGCGCACAGTTCAAACAAGCCGCAGAACCTACGGTAGGAGAGGAGTCCTTCCTGCCGCCGCAAGCTTTCTTGCGGTAATGACGCGAGTCGAAGCATCTCAATCGGATTGAGACCTTGGCGGGAGGCAAATTCCTCGAAACCCGTGAGGCTGATGGACCGAATCAATGGGGTGAATTGAATGCTTTTGTGCATTTGGGTCAGTTTGACATCCAAGCGGCGGGCGAAGGTCCGGAAACTGTCATTGCTTCCCTTTCGACCTTTCGCTGGATCCTGGTTGCTCGGCCACGAGGCTGCTAGCCGTTTCGTGCGACCTGAAGGAGGCGATCCATTGCGTCCGCCGGTGGTGCTGCTGCCATTTCTGTGGACTCATTCCGTTCCAGCGAGTGAAGGCACGGGAGAAGGCGCTTAGATCCGAATAGCCCAGCAATTCGGAGAGCTGTGTCAGGCTCAAGGATGAATCGCTCATGTAACGAGTCGCCATCGATTGCCGCGTTTCGTCCAGTAAATTTTGAAAGCTCGTACTTTCTGATTGTAGGTAACGTTGCAGGCTTCGAGGGCTGATCTTCATCTGGTCGGCGACCTGAGCGAGAGTGGCTTGGCTATTGGGCAGTTGCCTACGCAGCAGCTTTTTCACGTAGGAAGGGAGTTCTTGCAATGTGATTTGGGCCAGTTCCCCGATATGGCCTTTGGCTAACTCATTGAACCCGTCATCTACTGCACTCAGTGGCGACTCCAGTAGCGATTCATCGAAGACCCAGGCATTGATCGGGCTGCCAAAGTGCGGTGTGACACCTAAAAGCTGTCTGTACTTGCTGGGTTTTTCTCCGGCGGGGTGCTGGAGGTGTAATGCGAGCGGTTTCCAAGAATGCCCAAGTAGCTCTTGAATGAGCCGAGCACAGACGGCCATCGTCAACTCCACGGTCTGCCTTGCTGCGATGACATCGCTATCGGTTACATCGTAGAGAAGCCGCGCGGTTCCACCCTGTCGTTCGAGATGGAGGTCCGCTCCGGTGCTATGAAAATGGAAGCAATGAGCGACTGCCTCGAGCACTTGGCCCAGTGTGCTGGTGCTCTTGACCACATAGAGCAAGCTGCCTAACGCCGTTGGGCCCTGACGGAGGCCTAGCTGAAGCCCAAATAGGTGATTGCGCGATCTCGTCGCGCATAGCTCCAGCAGCGCAACAAACTGAGCGCCCGCAATCAAGCCCTCAACGGCATCGCTGGGGAGTCCGATTTCAGCCAGGAGAGATTGCGGTTCGAGACCTTGGCTGATCGCGAACTTATCAAATCCTGTTAGTGCGACACCGCGGACGAGAGAAGCCATTCTGTTGCCTCAAAATCCACTCAGCGCGGTGCAGTGCTCCGGCCAAGGCGAAAGGGGATGAAGCTCATCGTGTAGGCGTGAGTTTTTCATACTACATGATGGCTTCGCCCCTTTTGGCGTCCCCTTCCGGCATGCGTGAATTGACTTCTTTCTGTCGCGATATGTCAAGCTTTTGGGGCATTCAACGACCAGACTGGAACCCATCAATAATAAAAAGCAACAATGCTGGAGGTTCGGGATGCGCCGTTTCATATTTGCGTGTTTGACTCTTGCCGTCGTTTTCTGCAGCGTCTACGCCCTGAAGCCTGCGAATTCAAGTCGAGTTTATGATCCGCGTATTGGACATCCAGTCGTTAGCATTGGTGAAATATTTAGGCATTATTGAACAATGCATGATGGATGCGAGGCTTCCGGTCACCTGGAGTTAGCAGAACAAAAAACCGGATGTGGTTTGCTGAGTTTGGGCTTCAGGCTAGATATCAGCTAAACCTGAGCTAACTTCGTCGGGCTGCACATCTATAAATTAGTGCGAAATGAATGCGGTTACGTTGTCCTGCAGGGACAGCCACCAAGCAACTGCTTAATTACGTTCGGCAGTATCATTTCCCGGAACGCAAATGGCGGGCTAGTGTACCGGAGGAGTTTACTGTCTGGGCTTTGCTCAATTGGCTGAGCGAGTTAAACGGCCGGCAACTTGGCAAAGATTCCTGATCTTCGTGAGCGCTACAACGGCAAGTTTGGTTCTGAATGGTGGCCTTGCGTTCACCTGCGCGTGATTACTGACGTGGTATCGAGGCGCTGCTCGCAATATTCGAACCCCTCAGCCTGCCTAAGGATGGGCAGGCCATAGATGGGTACGTTTAGATGTTTTCCACCAGCAACTTCAGTGCTAGGCAAGCCGTCTCTGTTTCCGCCTTTAGCCGTTCCAGATCTCCATGGGCGGGCCAGGCTATGAGCAGGCCATCGGCCAGTTGAACGAGTAAGCGGGTCGCTGTAATCAAGCGGGTTTTGTCAAGTTGCGTGCCGACAGCGCGCTCCATTGCCTGTTCTGTGGCCTCCATGGCCATTGTGTAGATTTTTGTCGCCAGTTCCCGATTATTGCGAAGAGTCCAGAAAAACAACTCGGATTGCGCGCGCGCGAGGTCCGGGTGAGAGCTGAACCATGTAATTAATTGGCGAAGCATGTCTGCGGCGCTTTCTGCAGCGGTAGCACCTGTGGGGACATCGTCTAGGGCCAGTTGGAGTTGGCTGAAGAGCGTCTCATAGACCGCATAGAAAAGATCGTCCTTCGTATGAAATACGTAGTGCAAAGACGCTAGCGGACTGCCTGCGGCAGCCGCAATACGCCGAGTCGTTGCATCGGATACGCCATGCTCGGCAATTACTTTAATTGTTGCTTCTACAAAGTCCTGCCTGCGCAGTTCCGCGCCCATTCTGGCCATGTCTAATCGATCTCCAATCTGTGGCAAGGCGTTATGTTGCCGTCCCGGCACCGATGGCGGCGGATGCTACAGCATCTTAATTCTTACAGCCATGGCCCGGACCGCGAGGGTTGGCATCAGCGAAACCACTGCCCACGTTGTGTACTGCGCTCGTGCCGCCCGTTGGGCATCAATTCGTAACATGTGTTTCGTTAATTCCCAAAGTTGTGCGATCTGATCACACAGATGGTGCAGCGCTGGGTGCCCACGTATCGCTGGGTGGCGGCTTCCTATGGCTAATACATTGATAAGAAAGGAAATTTTGTGATCTCTCGGGGTTGGCATGTGGATTGCTTTTAGTCAATAGACTTGGTCGCATGATCATGTCATTTGATTAAGAAGGTGCGGCATTGCCGATTCTTCCTGCCAGGACGAACTCGCCGCCGCTCAAAGCCCCGTGAGGATCCTCCAATGAAAGAAATGATTGAGCGACCAGAAGTCGGCACTTCCACTTGTCGTGGCGTCAGGAATCTGTTCGTGGCCGTTGTCGCATCGACCGCAATCTGTTCGGTTCAGGCTGCGGAAAAGGATCCTTCGCTGCTGGGCAGCAAGCTTACGCCGCTCGGAGCTGAGGTCGCTGCAAGTTCGGATGGGGTGATCCCGGGCTGGGCCCCGCCTGGCCAGCAGGACGTGGGTTGGAGCTACGGTCAGGTGCGTGGTCAGCACTGGAAATTCAAGGGCGACAAGCCGCTGTACAGCATCGATGCCAAAAACGTCTCGCAGTATGCGAGCAAGTTGTCTCCCGGGCAGCTGGAGCTATTCAAGAAGATTCCAGGCTATCGCATGGATGTGTACCCCACCCGTCGTAGCTGTGGTGCGCCTGATTTCGTGGTCGAGAACACCCGTAAGAACGTCGGTTTCGCGACCCTGGATGCGTCGGGTTTGGCCCTGCAAGAAGCCCACGTTCCCGGTATCCCGTTCCCCATGCCTACCACCGGGGCGGAGGTGATGTGGAACATGAAGATGCGCTACCGCGGTCTGGGCCTTGAGATGAAGGGGTACAGGACCGGGATTTCGCCCCGCCAGGGCGGCGAGTGGCTACACACCAAGCTCGACATGTTTGCTCGTACCGGATGGGCCGAGAAGGGGAGCGCCCTGTTCTCCTCGGTCGGGCCCGTTGAGCTCGAATCCTATTTCCTCTTCCAGGAACCGGCCGCCCTGGCTGGCCAGGCTGGGGTGGTGGGAACGAATGCCGGTGAGCAGTCCACCACCTTCTATTACTTCCCGGGTCAGCGCCGTGTGCGCCGCATGCCAGCTTACTCCTACGACGCACCCCAGATTGGCATGGACAACCAGTTCACCATCGACGAGTCGAACATGTTCTTCGGTCCGCTCGACCGTTTCGACTGGAAGCTGGTGGGCAAGCAGGAGCTGCTGGTGCCCTACAACGCCTTCGGTGCATTGGATACATCCGCGAAGATCGAGGACGTCGCCCAGAAGGACTTTGTCGCTCCTGAGTCCCGGCGCTACGAGCTGCACCGTGTCTGGGTGGTCGAGGCCTCGGTGCGCCAGGGTATGCGTCACCAGGCGCCGAAGCGGCTGTTCTATATCGATGAGGACAGTTGGAACCTGCTGGTGGCCAACGACTACGACAAGCAAGGGCAGGTCTGGAAAGTTCGTGAGGCTTTCTCGATCCCGGTCTATGAAACCGGTACGTGCGATATGAGCGCAATGGTGCAGTACAACCTCGCCGATGGGCGTTACCTGTACGACATGTTCACCGTCGGTTCCGGGCAGAACGATCACCATTGGTTGACCGAGCCTGGCAATCCGCGGCTGAAGCATGACTTCTATACCTCCGACAACCTCCGCTCCATCAGCGAACGCTAAGCGCGAATTAGGGGCCGACATGAGAAGAATAATTTCGCAAACATCGGGTCTTGTCCTTGTATGTGCAACGCCGCTGGCTATGGGCTTTACCTTCGAGTCGGAAAACATCCGCGGCTCTTTCGATTCCACCATCGCAGTAGGGATGGGGGTCCGCACCCAGTCTCCGGGATGCGATCTGATCAATGCCGGTGCCGGCGGCCATAATCCCCCCTCAGGATGTCTGGACCCTGCGGTATCCGGGATCGGCGATCAGGGCAACATGAACTACGACAAGGGCGACCTATTCACCAACTACATCAAGGGTGTCCATGAGCTCGTTTTGAAGCTCCCTGAGGACTTTACCTTCATGGCTCGTGGTAACTGGAAGCGTGACTTTGCCGCCACCGATACCACCGGGGCGTTGGCTGCCGAAACGCAATCCTGGCAGGGGATGGGCTCAGATATTGGTAAGGATGGGCTGACCGATGATGCGCGTGACGAGTTGAAGTTCAAAGCGCGCCTCCTTGATCTGTGGGTGAGCAAGACCTTCGACGTCGCTGATCATCAGGTTCGTGCGCGCTTGGGCAACCAGGTGATCAACTGGGGTGAGAGCCTATTTGCGGTAGGCGGCATCAATGCAACCAATGCTTATGACTTCCAGGCGCTTTCCAGTCCGGGGGTGCAGCTCAAAGAGGCCGTGCTGCCGGCACCCATGCTCAGCGTCGCATCGGGGCTGGGCCACGGCGTAAACGTTGAGGTCTACTACCAGTTCGGCTGGAACAAGAGCGAAATGCCCCCGGTGGGTAGCTACTGGTCAACCTACAACATAATCGGCGAGGGCATGAAAGAGTACGGCTACACCGACAAGGACGCCCGTGACAGTGGTCAGTGGGGGCTCTCGGTGCGTTGGCAGCCCGAAGATAGTGACGTCAACTATGGTTTCTACGTGCTGCGCTATCACGACAAGCTGCCGGAACTGACCTACAACCAGACCACATTCGCCCCTAAATGGGTCTACCCGGAAGACCGTATGCTCTACGGCATCAGCGCCAACATGCCGGTCGGCGACTGGGCCGTAGGCACCGAGCTGTCCTATCGGCCCAAGGAGGCGGTGCCGCTCAATCCCGTACCCGGTTTCGCATTTGGTCCAGCTCCTTGCTCGGGGCAAGGAGGCGACTGCTGGAAGGATACTAAGAAGTTCCAGTGGCATCTCACCGGCCTCTACAGCATGACCAACGCCAACTCCCCGGACTTCCTGGAGTTCACTAAAGCCAGCACTGGGACTTTCCTGTCGGAACTAGTGGTAGTGAAGTACCCAGGACTTCATGACAGTTACGACGGCGAGCTGATCTCAGCAGGCGGCAATAGCTGGCTCCAGGACATGTCGCATTTCCCGCCCACGGCTCATGGCGACAAAACCTCCTCTGGCCTCCATTTCGACTTCAGCCTGACCTATGACGGCACGGTGATTCCAGGCTGGACGATGACGCCGGGTATTTACTACCAAACGTCTCTGGGCAGCGGCCGGACGCCGTCGATTTACTCGACCTACACCAAGGGTGCCAGCTCGATGAACCTGTATTTGAACTTCGTGCGCGCTCCGGGTAACTGGCAAGTCAACCTGAACTACGCGAAGTTCAATGACGGCGACACACCTTACGACCAGCTGCTGCGTGATCGGGATTACGTTGGCCTGTCGGTTTCGCACTCTATGTGAGGCATGCTGTGAACACTCCTGTTGTGGATGTAAGTGAAGCGAGGAGGCGTGGCGTGTTGCCACGCCTGGAGGGTTGGCTATTCAAGCAGCGCTGGGTAGTCCTGGCGCTGCTGGCCGTTTTTACGCTGGGCATGGCCTGGTTCGCCGTGCAGTTGCGCATGGACGCTGGCTTCGAAAAGCAGCTGCCGATCGGTCATGAGTATGTCGAGACCTTTCAGGCTTATCGCAATGACCTGTTAGGTGCCAATCGTCTGACCGTAGTGGTAAAGGCGCGCCATGGCAGCATCTGGAGCAAGGCTGGCCTGCAGCGTCTGTATGACGTGACTCAGGCCGTGACCTTCCTACCCAATGTCTCGCGCAGCAGCGTGCGCTCGCTGTGGACGCCAAACGCCTTTGTAAACGAAATCACCGAGGAGGGCTTCCGTGCCGATCCGCTGATCCCCGGCACGGTGACGCCGGAACGGCTCGATGAAAAAACCGTCGGCATGATCGCCAACTCCACTGCCCAGGGAGGGTTCATCGGTACGCTGGTATCTCGGGACCAGAGCAGTGCCATGATCACTGTCGAGCTCAATGAGCTCGATGCATCGGGCAGCCATCTGGACTACGTGGCCTACAACCAGGTCCTGGAAGAGCAGATCCGCCAGAAGTTCGAGAATGGCGACTATGAGATCCAGATCATCGGCTTCGCCAAGCAGATCGGTGACATCGCCAAGGGCGCGTCCTCGGTCCTTGAGTTCTGCCTGCTCGCGCTGCTGCTAACGGCCGCGGCGGTCTACTGGTACTGTCACTCCGTGCGCTTCACCCTGCTGGCCCTGGGCTGCTCGCTGACCTCGCTGATTTGGCAGTTCGGCAGCCTTCGTCTGCTGGGGTACGGCCTGGATCCGTTAGCGGTTCTGGTGCCGTTCCTGGTATTTGCCATCGGGGTTTCCCACGGCGTACAGCAGATCAACTTCATTGTGCGGGAAATCGCCTGTGGCAAGACCGTGGAGGAGGCGGCGCGCTCCAGTTTCAGCGGCCTGCTGATTCCGGGGACACTCGCGCTGGTCACGGCCTTCGTTTCCTTCGTGACGCTGTTGCTCATCCCAATTCCCATGGTGCGCGAACTGGCGATCACGGCGTCCCTCGGGGTGGGTTACAAGATCATTACCAACTTGGTGATGCTTCCGTTGGTGGCGTCGATGCTGAGTGTCGACGGGACTTACGCCCAGGCTGAGGAACTTTCCCGAGAACGCCGCACCCGATGGCTGCACGGGGTGGCGCGCTTGGCGGAATGGCGCAATGCCCGTCTGGTACTGTGCCTGGCTCTGGTGGTGTTCGCCACCGCGGTTTGGCAGAGCCGGGACCGCGTGGTGGGAACCCTCCAGGCCGGCGCGCCGGAGCTTCGCGAAGACTCGCGCTTTAATCGCGATGCGGTGTCTATCGCTAACAGCTACGACATCGGGTTGGACTGGCTCTCCGTGGTGTTCGAGGACAAGCCGAAGGGGACCGGCGATGGTGCAGCGAACGCATGCGAGGACGTTGCTCTGGGGCAATATCAGGACCGCTTCGTTTGGGCCATGCAAGGTGTTCCCGGGGTGCTGTCAGTGGCCTCCTTCTCCACCAACATGCGCCAGTTTAACGAGGGGTACAACGAAGGGAATCCGAAGATGAGTGCGGTTCCCATCGATCCGCTGAACTACTCCGCATTGGCAACCGAGGTCGCGCGTACCTCGGGCATCATGCGGGGCGATTGCAGCATGACCGCTGTGCACCTGTACCTCGCAGACCACAAAGCCACCACTATCAATCGGGTTCTCAAGGCGGCCAAGGACTTCCGCGCGCAGTTTCCCATGCCGGGTATCTCGGTGCGCCTCGCCTCCGGCAATGCCGGTTTGCTTGCGGCGATCAACGAGGAGGTCGAGAAGAGCGAAACGCCAATGCTGCTGTACGTCTACGCCGCCATTGCGCTATTGGTCTTCGCCGTCTATCGCGACCTACGCGCTGTGTTGGTCTGTTGTCTGCCCCTGACTATCGGCACCTTCATTGGTTACTGGTTCATGAAGGAACTGCAGATCGGTCTGACCATTGCGACCTTGCCGGTGATGGTTCTGGCGGTCGGAATCGGCGTGGATTACGCGTTCTACATCTACAACCGCCTGCAACTGCATCTTTCCAACGGCCAGTCGATCGTCAAGGCTGTCGAGCACGCTTTGCTGGAAGTCGGCGTGGCGACCATCTTCACTGCCATCACTCTGGCAGTCGGCGTGGCGACCTGGGCCTTCTCGGAGCTTAAGTTCCAGGCCGACATGGGCAAGCTCCTGGCGTTTATGTTCATCGTCAACATGGTCATGGCGATGACGGTGTTGCCGGCCTTCGCCGTCTGGCTGGAGCGGGTGTTCCCGCGGAAGCGCCGAGTGCGCATGATTGGCGCGCTGGCGCATTAAGGAGAGACGCATGCGATTCATGAACTCAGTCTTGAGTGCCGCGCTTGTTGCCTTACTGCCGTTGGCATCCCCGCACGCTGCTCCCCTTAGCGCGGTGCCGGCTGCGTCGACGAGCAACGCCACCCAGGCAACCATGTTGGATGCCGCTTGGGCAGGAAAACGAATAGTTGCCGTTGGTGACCACGGTGTGGTGTTGCTGTCGGATGATCAAGGGGCAAGCTACCGCCAGGCGCACTCGGTGCCCATCTCCGTGCCGCTCACCGGCGTGAGCTTCGTTGATGCCAATCAGGGGTGGGCCGTCGGTCACTGGGGAGCGATCTTGGCCAGTAACGATGGTGGCGACACTTGGCAGATCCAGCGCCTCTCCAGCGAACAGGACAGGCCTTTGTTCGCGGTGCATTTCTTCAATGACCGTCAGGGCGTCGCGGTAGGCCTATGGTCGTTGGTCTTGACCACCGCCGATGGCGGAAAGACCTGGACCGAGCAGACACTGAAAGCTCCACCAGGGGCCAGCCGCGCCGACCTCAATTTGATGGGACTTTTTGCCGGTAGCCATGGCGAACTTTATGCCACTGCAGAACGCGGCCTGTTATTGCGCTCTGATGACCAGGGAAACAACTGGAGTTACCTGGAGACCGGTTATGAAGGCACCCTCTGGTCTGGCGCAGTCCTGGCCGATGGAAGTCTGCTGGTCGGCGGTCAGCGGGGTACGTTACTGCACGGTTCCGCGGAGGGTAAGGACTTTCGACGTTTGCCGCTGGAGAGCAAGAGCTCAGTTACATCTGTTTCTGTGTTGGGTTCACAGGTACTGGCGGTTGGCCTCGATGGCCTGATGGTGCGCAGTGACAACGGAGGACAGAGTTTCCAGGAGCAGCATTCGATTGAAGGCGTCTCGCTGACAGCTGCACTGCTCAATGGCCATGACGCTCCCCTACTGTTTTCACGACGCGGTGTAGTGTCTCCAGCAGCTAGATAATCATCCGATTTCAGTGTCGAGATACCCTGTGTTCCAACCTGGGATCTACACGGGTATTCGAGGGGCGCGTAGTTAACGGATCTATGGCCCCTCGTTTTATAGTGGTTAGTTGCTGGTAGTGAGGCAGAGTTTGAGTGTCCATATTGGAATAATGAATTAGCTAATCTAGTTGCTTGCAGTCGATTAACTTGTAGTGATCTCCTCCATATACCCTGCGCAGAGCGGCTGGACTTCGTTCCGGACTCTCTGGGCGGGAAGTGCTTGACTCTCCCTTCGCAGGTTTTCTTTCTACCGGAGGCCGCTGAATGATGAAAGCTGTATGTGTGGTCTTGATTATGGTATGGCCAATTTTCGCTTTTGCCCAGGAAAGCACCTCCACCAATACAGAAGCCAGGGAGGCGCAATCAATGCTTGAAGGAGCATATGCACTGCATGCGAGGGTCGCTGAGATCTGTGAGGATGCGAGCGCCATGGGACTACTCTATGATGTTGCTGAGGAAACCTTGAAGAAGTTGGATGGCTGGCAAGAGCAAAAAAACCAAAATCTTACTTCATACAGTTCCTGCCGGCAGTCCATGGTGGACGTCCAAAGTTATGCATATACCTGTGCCCAAGGTGGGTACAAAGGCAAGGCAGTGACCTATATGCAGCGCCGCTGGGCAGAGGATATCGCTAATTGTACCGAGGCCATTCGGGTGTCCACTGTTCAGGGGAGTGGTCGTAACTAATTCGCAAGGGTCGGGGGATATTTGCAGGTTTATGATTTTTATCGTTTTGCTGCTTTAATTGTTTTTCTTCGCTTCGGTCGTTTTTTGTATGCAGCTTGTGATTGCCGGAATATATTTTGGGTCGCGAAAAATTCTGCGTTGCGCCTGTGGTCAGCTTAAATTTCTGATCTTTATGACTGCCCTAATGAAGAGCCAGCAATTGATGCACCTCTACCTCTTGCTCATCGTGATGGCTTTGGGTCCATCTAGCCGGCTGTATCGCTGAATGGACGTGGGTCAGTCAGTGGGTCGTTAGCTGGGTAAATCAACAACTTATTGATTCTAAATGGAAAAAATATTTCTCTGGCGTCATGCTAACGTTGCTGGTCAAATGACCAACATTGGTCTTGATCGCTAGACTTGGCCATTTGACTGCAGGCGGTGGAATTGCCTGTGAGTATTAGGTCTCCACATGGCTCGCACCAGGGAAATCGCGACGCAGATAGTTTTTCATATGTGCGATCGTCTTCGATTTTTCCAGTGGTCTGTTTATGCCTTGACGGAGTTTGCGAAATTCTCGGCTCTGGCGTTGATAAGGTAGAGGGGAATATGAGGGTAATAGTTTTAGCTTCGCTGGCAATTGCCGTAGCGGTTGCAGGTTGTGGAGGTGAGGGTAATTCAGCTCCAAAGCCAAACACTAATTGGGAGCTTCTCGGGAACTCCTATGAGATGCAACACTCTTCGGAGTTAAAGGGAATTAACAAGGAGAACGTCAAGTCTTTAGGGATGGCGTGGTGGGTCGACTTGCCCGTTAGCGATGGTTTGGTTGGTAATCCCTTGGTCAAGGATGGCATAGTATTTCAGGGTGCTCCCAACGGCCAAATAATCGCCAATGATGTAGCGACCGGAAAGTTAATTTGGAATTTTAAAGATGATACCCCGCAAGATGGCGCATCTTTTGCCGGATATTGGGGGCGTCGGTTTAATCGCGGGGTGGCCTTAAGCGGAAGTAATGTCATTGTAGCTTCCGGAGATTGCCGTTTAATTGCTGTCGACCAGCGCACCGGTAAGAAGGTCTGGGAGGCCAAGTCGTGTGACTCAGCAGATATGTACGCAATCACTGCTGCTCCACGCGTGGGTAATGGTCTTGTTTTTACCGGGAATGCCTGTCTCGATACCGGAACGACTCGCGGGTATGTAGATGCTTTCGACGCGAAGAGTGGGGAGCATCGTTGGCGGTTCTATACAGTTCCTGACGATCCCGCGAAGCCTCAACCAGCGCTGTATGAGAATGCTGCTAAAACCTGGGGCAAGGATTGGTATTCGAAATCTCATGGCTGCGGAAGCGCATGGGATGCTTTGACTTACGATCCGAAGCTAAATCTGCTCTATATAGGGGTGGGAGGCCCTGCGCCGTTCGACCCGTCCCGGCGTGGGGAAAATGCAGGCGACGAGCTTTTTACAAACTCCATCGTGGCAGTAGACGCCAGTACTGGAGAGTATAAATGGCACTTTAAACAGACTCCTCAGGATGCTTGGAATTATGACTCTAGTGTCGGGATCATGGTCGCCAATATCACTGTAGGAGGGGAGTCAAAGAGGGCAGTACTCAGTGTGCCCAAAAATGGGTTTGCATATGCCTTGGAGGCGCAGACCGGAAAATTCATTTCCGGGGGCGCTTATATGCCGATGGAGTGGGCATCAGGGTTGGATACCAGTGGTCGCCCCATTATGAGGCGAGAAGGGCAGTACTGGCTGAATCCGAGTAAGAGCTACATGCAGCTTCCCAATGGCCTTGGGGCGCATGGCTGGGAGGCGTTAGCGTTCAACCCTGACGACGAAACGGTATTCATACCGGCTATGTCTCAGCCGACTCTCGTTAAGGATGATCCTAATTCTGCTCTAGGTGGGCAGTCGTTTGAGCCTATCCAGCGCTCTGCCGATGGTAAATACGAAACTTATGGTGAGACAGTTGCTTGGGACGTGCGCAAGAACTCTGTGAAGTGGCGGTCGCGCTTGCCGATGCCCACCAACGGTGGCTTGCTGCACACCGCAGGGGGCTTGGTGTTCCAAGGCACCGGTGACGGCCGTCTCCAGGTTTTGGATGATGCAACGGGCGAAACATTGTGGAGTCATGAGATTGGTGGAGCGGTTCGAGCAGCCCCATCCACTGTCATGGTTAATGGTGAGCAATACGTTCTGCTCGCTACGGGAACAGGTACGGCAGCTGCGACGGGGTCTTTGAATGCCGACGCTGCATCTGCGCTCAAGGCTAGGACTTCGCCACGTCTACTAGCCTTCAAGGTCGGCGGCACGAAAGAGTACCCACCATTTGCAGCGGCGCAAAAAGTCGCTGCTCCCCTCACTCCTCGTCAACCTGAAGACGCAGCAGCAATCGGAAAAGCGCTGTTTGAGGCGAGCGGCTGCATAGAGTGCCATGGCCTTTTCGGCAATGCTGCGGGCGGACGTGTCCCCAACCTCATTTACGCGCCGCCTCCGAGCTACGACTTCTTTGAGTCTGTGGTGCGGCAGGGCGCGTTGTCTAAAGGAGGTGGTGGCATGCCTGCGTTTGCCGACTTCACCGATGATCAGCTCAAGGCGATTTTCGCTTATCTGATTAATCAGGCTTGGGATGCCCATGAGGGCAAGGGGCCGGTTGAGGGGACTCGTTGGAGTACTTCTCAATAGATCATTCGGCGTTTTGGTGACGGACAAGGATGTGCGTCACTATTTATGAAAGAATCCATTCAGATGGGGCGGCGTACACCTATCGTCCATCGGCTGGCCCCGGTAGTTCGATATGCTAGGCAAAAGGCACGCCACGCACCAAGCATGCTTAACCCGGCGACTGGCCGTATTCCGTCTATGCTCAGGTAGCAGCCGTATGGGCTGTTGAGCTGTTTCCCTGTAGTAGTGAAGTCTTGAAGCCTCGCGCCCCAGCGGGGCTTCTCGTATCCCCCAAAGAATTTTTACAGCTACAGGCCCAAGGGGAATGTAATACGGGGCTTCTCAGTGGTTTCTAGCCTGCGCCGCTGTTTCGTCTTATACATTTCATGATCCGCCAGCATGATCGCTTCTTCCACACTCATTTGTTTTGGAATGACGACCGTGACCCCCACGCTGGCACCCGCATATCTGAAGTGGCTTAGGTCATTGCCCAGGTCGTACGTTCCTATTGTCGCCTTGGTCAGGCGTTCTTGAAGGAGATCTGCCGCGTGCCGCATTTCCAGCGCCGGATCGACACAGATGACCGAAGGGCCCAACGCTACGACGACAAATTCATCACCCCCCGTCCTGCCAATCGTGTCGCTCAAGCGGAGATCTCGCTTAAGTTGGTCGGCGACACAACACAAGAGTTTGTCTCCCGCCGCGTGACCAAACGTGTCGTTGATTTGCTTGAAGCCATCCAGGTCGACCACCGCCACGAGAACGCACTTTTCTTCCCGTTCTGCCAGCGCAAGTAGGCGCGCCAAGTTATCTAGAATCGCGCGTCTATTGGAGAGGCCTGTGAGCGAGTCCGTCAGTGCCAGCTTGGCCAATTCGCTATTGGCGGAATGAAGTTGTTCGACTAATCGATCGCACTCCAGGGAGTAGCTCAGCAAAAAATAGCGGACGCTTAGAGTGGAAAATGAATCTGCACTATTGACCGACAGCCGCCCCGCACACCGCCTACTTCAGGCCCTGGTCTGCGCCTTATGGAATATCTTGAACAGCTCCGCCTGCGACTTAACTTTGAGCTTGGCGTAGACGTGGCGGCGATGGACCTTCACGGTCTCGGAGGAAATGTCCAGTTTTGCCGCGGTTTCCTTGTTGGAGTAGCCACTCAAGACCAGCCGGATGACGTCCAGTTCGCGGTCGGTTAAGGGGGTTCCAAGGCGCGCCATCATCTCTTCCAGATTTCCCTGCCAGTGCCCGTTCGATGAGATCGGCGGCTCGCTGACGCCGGCCTCGAAGAACAAACGTTGGCGCATTAGTCCGCAGACCCACGGGCGGACCAAATCCAGTAACGCGATCTGCTGCGGTTCGAAGCGCGTGCGGCTGCCCAGAGACAGACAAACAGTGCGTCCACCGCTCAAGCAGACGTTGTACTGCACCTCGTCCTGCACCACGTTATGGGTGAAGTACAGCCGGTAGTACTCAGTATCGCCAAAACACTCCGGCGCCACCTCGGTCAGGCGGAACAAGCCACTCGCCGGCTTCTCGCGGTTGGCGATGTAGAACGGGTCGAGCAGGTACAGACCCTGCACATAGTCGTGGAACAACGGATCTGGCCCGCCGCCCTCGTAGGGGCTTTCGGCGAAGATGCGCGGGCGCTCGTCGCTGAACAGCAGCGCCACCCAGCTGCCGAGCTGCACATGCTGGTCGAGTACATCGGCCAGCGCGCGCCAGAAATCTGGCTGGTCCAGCCGCTCGGCGAGCTGCCCGAAAGCTCGGTGCCAGGCGACGTCCAGGAGTGTCAATTCCATGCATGTACCCCCAGGGTTAGCTAATCGGCGGAATAGGAAATTCGATGGCGGCTCGCATACTTGCACTGGCCTGGCAGAAAAGTCACCGATTTTCCCGACAGGTACCGGTTCATCGACAAGGTCCGAACAATGAAGCTTGAACTCGTGCAACAAGCCGCCCGCGACGGCGACACTCCCCACAACCTCCACCGCATCCTGCAAGCGATTGCAGGATGTTCGCCGGACACCGATATCGTCGTCTTCCCCGAAGCGCAGATCACCGGCTTCCTCAACGCACAGAACATCGCCGCCAACGCCGAAACGCTGGACGGTCCGAGCGTGAAAGCCGTCCAGCGTGCGGCGCGCGAGCGTGGCGTGGCGGTGGTGGTCGGTCTGATCGAGAACGATGGCGGCCAGTTCTACAACACCACTGTATTCGTCGCCCCCGAAGGGCTGCTGCTGAGCTATCGCAAGACCCACCTGTGGATCTCCGAACCGGGCCTGGTGCTGCCCGGCGACCGCTACGCCACCCTGCAATGGCGCGGCGTGCGAATCGGCCTGCTGATCTGTTACGACAGCGAGTTCCCGGAAAGCGCCCGTGCCCTGGCGGAGCTGGGCGCCGAGTTGATTCTGGTCACCGACGGCAACATGGAGCCCTACGGGCACGTGCACCGCACCTCGATCGCCGCGCGCGCCCAGGAGAACCAGGTGTTCGCGGCGGTGGTGAACCGCGTGGGCGAAGGCGAGGACGAGATCACCTTCGCCGGCTGCAGCGCCGTGGTCGATCCCTTTGGGCACACCCTGTTCGAGGCCGGCAACCGCGAGTGCCGGCACTTCGTCGAACTGGACTTCGGGCAGATCGCCCGTGCCCGCGAGCTTTATGACTACCAGGCGGAGAAGCGCTTCCGCCTGCCCGGGGAACGCATCGAGCACGCCGATGGGCGTCATGAACTGCTGATTCCCTGATCCCAGCGCTTTTCGCTGCCTGCCAATAAAAACAGACTGCCGGCCGTCCACAGCAGGACAGGCCGGCCAGGAGCCCTGCATGAAACACCCGTTTCTCTTCTCATTTGGCCTGGCCTCCGTGCTCGTGCTGGGCAATGCCCAGGCCGAGCAGCCGACCGTGCACCTGTATAACTGGTCCGACTTCCTCGCCCCGGACACGGCCAAGCAGCTTCAGGCCGCCGTGGGGATCACCCTGGTGCAGGACGTCTTCGACGATGCCGAGGTGATGCAAAGCAAGCTTATGGCTGGCCGCAGCGGCTACGACGTGGTCATGGTCCCGGACGACCTGCTGCCCAACTTCGTCAAGGCCGGTGTGCTGCAGGAGCTGGACCGCGCGCGGTTGGCCAACTGGCAGCACCTGGACCCGGAAGTGCTGAAGAAGCTGCAGGTGAACGATCCCGGCAACCGCTACGCGGTGCCCTACATGTGGGGCACCACTGGCATAGGCTACAACGTCGACAAGGTCACTCAGGCGCTGGGGGCCAGCGCGCCGGTCAACTCCTGGGACCTGATCTTCAAGAAGGAGAACATCAGCAAACTGAGCGCCTGCGGCGTGGCCATGCTCGACGCGCCGGTAGAGATCATTCCCATCGCCCTGCACTACCTGGGCCTGCCGCCCAATAGCAAGAACCCGAACGACTACGACAAGGCCGAAGCGCTGCTGCGCGACATCCGTCCGTACATCCGCTACTTCGACTCGTCGAAATTCCCCTCCGATCTTGCCAACGGCAACATCTGTGCGGTCGTCGGCTGGGGCGGTTCGGTGTACAGCGCCCAGCAGACCGCCGAGCGTGCCCACAACGGCATCAAGATCGCATACAGCATCCCCCGCGAAGGCGCGCCGGTATGGATGGAGAACATGGTGCTGCTGAAAGATGCGCCCCATCCGCAGCAGGGTTACGCGTTCATGGACTACATCCTGCGGCCGCAGATCACCGCGCAGAACTCCAATTATGTGGGCTATCCCAACGGCAACAAGGACGCCACCGCGCTGATCGACACTCCTCTGCGCGACAACCCGGCGCTCTACCCGTCCAAAGAGATCATGAACACCCTCTATCCGCTGGAAACCCTGCCCCTGCGCCTTGAGCGCGTGCGTACGCGCAGTTGGACCAAGATCAAGACCGGCACCTGATCGGCCTGGAGTCAACGCATAAGAGGTCGATTTCTGCTGGTTGTCGACGGCGGGAATCGGCCAATAGCTGCCAGTCGAATCGTTACAGGCAATTGGTCAAGGGGGGCAGTCAGTGATCTGCTCTTCTTCAGTGCCTGGTCAGATGAGGGGCAAGCGCGTAGTCCCTGCCTGTCAGTTGCGGTCAAAAAACCTAAATCGCTACTGTAAAAGGGCTGCAGCAATGCTCGCTTCAACCTTGCTCCGGCACCGGATGAATCCAGCAGCCTGGACTTTCGCAGTCGAAGAAATCTATCTGTACCGGCCCCAAGTCATCGCGAATCGTCTGGTAAGCGTAGTTGCAGTAGACCTGATCGTTGCGGAACACTGATACCGCAACTCGCTGGATGCCCGTGTTGCGCATTCGTTGGAGCAGGTGTCGGTCATGCTCGCCAAGGCCCCACCCAAAAAAGCGTCAAAACCGCCCGTGTCGAAGTCAAAACTTCCCGATATACAGTCGACAGGTAGTAGCTGCTCTGGATTGCGGTCACTTTTTGCGGCTTCGTCCCTTCGCTGACAAACAGCGGTACGACCCGTTCACTTCGCCACTCGTCGAGAATGGCCTCAAGAAGCCCGCCTCCGGCAGCATGAATCTTGAACTCTCGCTCCACAGCATCGCGGCAAAGGGCCAAGCTTCCATGGGGATAGAACACCAGCGTATTGGTTCGCTCTTTATAGGGGCGGCGGAATCTCTGCCAGTCATCGTCGAACATGGCATTTCCGAGAAAACAGTCCTTAAAGGCGTGGCCATCCTCAACATTGAGCCCATAGGTCATCGTCCAGTACACCAACAAGTCATAGTTTAGCGAAAGAGCCGTATCGAACGACTTGAGGAATTGGTACATGCGAGGAAGATGGGCCTGCACCTCACCATGCTCCGGATGAACAGCGCGAACGGCCTCAATTAGGCAATCCCGGACTCGCAGATAAGCTGCATGTGTTCGGTCGTCAGGAATTTGCAGAGACCTATTGACGTTGGAGGCCTGCCAAACCAATCGCAGAATCAGCTCGAAATCTTGAGTGTCGAAGAAGTCGAAAAGGCGGCCAACATCCTCAGTAAGAAGACCATTTTGCTGGGCGTGCTCAAGCAATGATCCGTAAGCAAAGCGGGGCGAAACTGCGATGCTGGCTCCGTTGCCCAGCAGAATGGTTCCGCGCTGGTACTCAGCAGCAATCTCGGCCCATTGTGTAACCTGGTGTGGCATATCGGATCCCTCCGGCTCTTCTGAATACGGGATGATATCCGAGCGATTTGCCGCGAACTATGATCGTGCGATCTGTATGGAAGCTGTCCGCTTATGGCCGATTGCTGCCTGTCCTGAGCATCTGGAATCGGCCAAGAGCGGCATTTGCTGTCTCGGAGTTCACGCGACCAGCTTCAGCAAATTCTCCAGCAGTTCCTTAAGCTCAGCGCGATCCTCACCATTTTCAGAATACGTGGAGCGATGGAGGATTTGCTCAGCCGTCATCAGCGGCCAGAATCTATCGATCACATCGTCCGCTTTCATGCCCACCGCCTTGCCAATGATTTTTTTGGCATCACAGGTGTCGGTGAATGCCACCCTTGTCCCGGTTTGAGCATCGATCATGTCGGGGCAGAGATAGTTCTCGATTTCCCGTTTACGCGTCGAGTAGAAAGCACGACCTCGTCCTTCGACTTCCTGCTTACGCTTTACGATTGCGGCTACCTGCTCCGGGCTCCCTCCAATGTCGGAGTCCAGAAATACACACCAGGGCAGCCCGAGATCATCGGCGAGGTTGAGGGTGACCCAGTGCTTCACACTCCCGCAGCCACCAATCAGGATCGGGACAATACCGGCGTCCTCCAAACTCGATGGGAGGTGGCCACCAGCCTTGAGGCTGTTCGAAGTGTGGCGAAGGAAGGTGACATCGGATTTGCCCTCCACCAGCACAACCCCTTTTGCCCGTTCCATCCCTGTCTCGGGTAATACGCCCAGACTCTCTGCGGCCTCCTTGAGTACTTCTTGGCTGGGCATCTTGACGATGGGGATGCCCCCTTCGCTCCGTGTAACGTAACGAATACCTTCAATAGGCATCAGCCCTGCGAGCGCAGGAACGTGGGTGGTGACGATGATCTGTCGATTGGTCTGGTTGGAGAGATCCAGCAGCGCGTTCATCAGCATCATCTGGTAATTAGGATGCTGTGAGGTCTCCGGCTCTTCAATGGCATAGATCACGTTGCGAGGGCTACCAGCCACGGCATTTTTTTCCGCCTCAGCTCGGAAGAAGTTGAGCAAAATTAGGCGGCGCACGCCGCTGCCGCGTTTGTTGATGGGAATGCCGTTCTCGCCCTCCAGAGTGAAGTTGAAGCTCCATTTGGGCTTTTCCTTGAAGCGCGGGGTCAACTCGTTGGCCAGCTCAGGCGCCATTTCCCGAAGCTTGTCGAGGGTGCGTTCAGCGACATCCAGCACGCTACTTTCGATTTGCCGCTCCA
The DNA here is from genome assembly GCF_047902425.1 of Pseudomonas macauensis. Lineage (NCBI taxonomy): Bacteria > Pseudomonadati > Pseudomonadota > Gammaproteobacteria > Pseudomonadales > Pseudomonadaceae > Pseudomonas > Pseudomonas macauensis. The sequence goes on from NZ_CP138377.1 coordinate 2,010,233, forward strand.
GTTCGCTGATCTGAGCCTGAAGCGCGGCCTGGGCTTCCTTGACTGCCTGCTGTAGAGGATTCTTGGCCTCGGCGTCTCCATCGCTACTTTCCCGGTCAGCCTTGAAGAGTGCGAAAGTAGGCAAGTGCGACTCAATTTTCTCCCAGATAGACTTGCCTTCTGTCGATAGCCCTTTGCCGACATCAAGCAACGTCTCTTGGCAGGCAATATCCCCGGCCGCATCGCGAATGGCTTGTCGCCATTGGGAAGCCACTCTCTGATCCGCCACTCGCTCAGCGATCCCAAGTTGCTCGCCAAGCTTTTTCAGATCGGCCATTTTAAGGCTCAGCAGGCTCGCGAGCGCTTTATCTGCGGGGTGCTGACAGCGAATGGCCGTACCGTCCTGTTTGCCAGAGCTTGCCTTAAAGGTTTTAACCACTTCTAAGGCGCCATCAGCGTTAAGCAGGTACTCCTGTGACAGCGAAGTCTGAGCATTTTCATCCAGCACCAGGGCGTCCGGAAGATCGTCGAACTCGCAGGCAATCTCGAACTGGTCATGCCCCTCCAACAGACTGAAGCAGTTCATATCGCTCTTGTCGGGCTTGATATCCGCGCTGTCAAAGAAGATCGCCAGGGCTTCGAGGACTGTCGATTTCCCATAATCGTTTCGGCCCACTATGCCGGTCATGGCTACATCGATCGGAATGACAGCGGTGTTTCGATAACCGCGGAAATGACTGAGCTTGATGGTCTTGAGGCGCATCGTGATTTCCTTATCTGACGTTGTCTTTCAATGCTCTTGGCCAGCCGCCGCTAAGTCCCCGTTAACAGTGAAGATAGTGATGTCGCTTCTGCCGAGAGGAAGCATCGCCAGATGTCTCAGCATTCATCGAAACGAGAAGCTCCACTGCGGGTGCGGGGCTTAAGGACTGGGGTTCAGCGGGGCAGCCAATAGCCCGGCTACAGCTCAACTATAGGAGGCTAATGGCAAAACACTTGGCATGTCCGCTTTTGGCCCAGGCTGTGTAAAAACGTGGCTAGTGCTCTTGCTATCCTGCCGTCGGCAGGCATATCGGGGGCAGTCCACGAAGCGTTTCATCCAAGGCGAGCATCGAGGCCAATGCACACTGCTGCCCGAGAGCCTGGATGATTACGTCGCGGACACCAATCCGGTGCGAGTAGTCGATGTGTTTGTCGATGAACTCGATCTCGGGCGGTTGGGCTTCGGCGGCGTGGTTCCCGCCGAAACTGGCCGCCCTGCGTATCACCCGGCCGTCCTGCTGAAGATCTATATCTACGGTTACCTCAACCGCATCCAGTCGAGTCGCCGCCTCGAACGTGAAGCACAACGCAACGTCGAGTTGATGTGGCTGACCGGACGCCTGATGCCGGACTTCAAGACCATCGCCAACTTCCGCAAGGACAACGGCAAAGCCATTCGTGGTGTCTGCCGGCAGTTCGTGGTGCTGTGCCAGCAGCTCGGTTTGTTCTCCGAAGCGCTGGTGGCTATCGACGGCAGCAAGTTCAAGGCGGTCAACAATCGCGACCGCAATTTCGCCAGTGCCAAGCTGCAACGGCGAATGGAGGAGATCGAATCCAGCATCAGCCGCTACCTCACCGCGGTGGACACTGCCGACCGGCAAGAGCCTGCTGTGGCACGGGCCAAATCCGAGCGTTTGCACAGCAAGATTGCCGCCCTGAAAACCAAGATGCAGGAACTCAGGGATATCGAAGCTCAGCTGGAGGCCACCCCGGACAAACAGATTTCTCTTACTGACCCCGACGCTCGCTCGATGATGACGCGCGGCACAGGCATGGTCGGTTACAACGTCCAGGCTGCGGTTGAGGCGAAGCATCACCTGATCGTGACGCACGAGGTCACCAACAATGGCATCGACCGCGATCAACTGAGTGCGATGGCCAAGCAAGCGCGGGTGGCAATGGGAACGCAATCGCTGTCGGTGGTTGCCGATCGTGGCTACTTCAAGAGCGAGGAAATCCTCGCCTGCCATGAGGCTGGCATCACCGCCTTCGTCCCCAAGGCCAAGACCTCAGGCGCTGCCGCAGCGGGTCGCTTTGGTCGAGATGATTTTATTTACGACACAGCCCAGAACGAGTACCGCTGCCCAGCCGGAGAACGCCTGATCTGGCGTTTTGCGACGGTTGAGAAAGGCCTGAAGCTGCACCGTTACAACTTCAAACGGGTGCTGAACCTGCTGGGCAATAGTGCGCTGATAGCGGCAATGAAGGCCTGAAACCCCATTGGCAGCCCTCCGAACGCCTCGCACAGAATCGTGGAAGCAGCACTTGCCGAATCAACTGAATGCCCCGGATGGACACACCACGCTTCCAGGAGGCCGCCGGATATCGTTAAAACCATTCCATATCCGGCTACCCAGCGCTCGCTGTGTTTTTACACGGCCTGGGCCGATTGCAGCCAATAAAAAGGGCCGGTGAGTATGACTCACCGGCCCTTTTGACTACGCCTCTTCGCTACCGTCCCTAGTTGCTCCAAGGTTCTTGCTTGTTACACTCCGCACTCATTTGGTGCGTTTGTTTCACTTTGAAGTGAAAAAATTTCAAATCTTAGTGAAAAATGACGACTACTTCCGTCAGTCCCAGCTCAGCGCGCCGCCGGTCTGGTACTCGATCACGCGGGTCTCGAAGAAGTTTTTCTCCTTCTTGAGGTCCATGATTTCGCTCATCCACGGGAACGGGTTGCTGGTGCCCGGGTATTCCTCTTTGAGGCCGATCTGGGTCAGGCGGCGGTTGGCGATGAACTTGAGGTAGTCCTCCATCATCGCGGCGTTCATGCCCAGTACGCCGCGCGGCATGGTGTCGCGTGCGTATTCGATTTCCAGTTGGGTGCCCTGGAGGATCATCTGGGTGGCCTCGTCCTTCATCTGGGCATCCCACAGGTGCGGGTTTTCGATCTTGATCTGGTTGATCACGTCGATGCCGAAGTTCAGGTGCATGGATTCGTCGCGCAGGATGTACTGGAACTGCTCGGCGGTGCCGGTCATCTTGTTGCGGCGGCCCATGGAGAGGATCTGGGTGAAGCCGCAGTAGAAGAAGATGCCTTCCAGGACGCAGTAGTAGGCGATCAGGTTGCGCAGGAACTGGCGGTCGGTCTCCGGGGTACCGGTCTGGAACTTGGGATCGGAGATTGAGCGGGTGTACTTCAGGCCCCAGGACGCTTTCTTCGCGACCGAAGGAATCTCGTGGTACATGTTGAAGATTTCGCCCTCGTCCATGCCCAGCGACTCGATGCAGTACTGGTAGGCGTGGGTGTGGATCGCTTCTTCGAAGGCCTGGCGCAGGATGTACTGGCGGCACTCGGGGTTGGTGATCAGGCGGTAGACGGCCAGCACCAGGTTGTTGGCGACCAGGGAGTCGGCGGTGGAGAAGAAGCCGAGATTGCGCATGACGATGCGGCGCTCGTCTTCGGAGAGGCCGTCCTTGCTCTTCCACAGGGCAATGTCGGCGTTCATGTTCACTTCCTGGGGCATCCAGTGGTTGGCGCAACCATCCAGATACTTCTGCCAGGCCCAGTCGTACTTGAAGGGTACGAGCTGGTTGAGGTCGGCGCGGGCGTTGATCATCTGCTTGTCGCCGACCTGTACGCGGGCGGCGGAGCCTTCGAGATCGTCCAGGCCTTCCTGGATGTCCAAGGCGTCGAGGGCCTGCTTGGCACGGGCGACGGCGTCGGAGTCGGCGGCGGAAACGGCGCGGGCTTCTTCCACGGAGCCGGCGGCTTCGGAGTCAAGCTTGTCAGCGCTTTGCGCGGCGGCCTGGGCGACTGCCGGGGCGGCCTTGGTTTCGGTGGCGTCTTCTTTGTCGAATTCGTCCCAGCTCAGCATGGGTCCTCTCCTGTTCTGGATGGCCGTTCTGTGGCGGCCTGATGTCTGGTGGCGTGTGTGAGTGCACGCTAAGAGCTTGTGCTTCTTCCGCTGGCGAATCATCGCGGGCGGGGGAGGCTGTTGTTCTGAGGGCGACGGGGCCCTGAAGAGCCCCTCACCCTAGCCCTCTCCCAGAGGGAGAGGGGACTTTGAAACTCCGTGGTTTCGGCGGTGCCTCGGAGCGAGGCCGCGCTAGGCGCCTGGTAGGTCGGAGCCCCTGAGCGTACGACTGTACGTGATGGGGGCCGACCTGCCGGGCAACGACGCGCGGACCGTTCCGAGGGCCGCTTACACCCTTACTGGCAGGCTTCGCAGTCGGGGTTGTCGATGCTGCAGGCCTTGGGTACAGGGGCCGGCTGCGGCGCGGCGGCCGGAGCGGCTTGCAGGCCTTCGTCGCCACCGGCCGACACGGCGTTGAGCTTGCCGGTGTTGATGGTGGACTTCTCGGTGCTGGTGGCGGCCAGGGCACGGAGGTAGTAGGTGGTCTTCAGACCACGGTACCAGGCCATGCGGTAGGTCACGTCCAGCTTCTTGCCCGAGGCGCCGGCGATGTAGAGGTTCAGGGACTGGGCCTGATCGATCCACTTCTGGCGGCGGCTGGCGGCGTCGACGATCCACTTGGTCTCGACTTCGAAGGCGGTGGCGTACAGGTCCTTCAGGTCTTGCGGGATGCGCTCGATCTGCTGCACGGAGCCGTCGTAGTACTTCAGGTCGTTGACCATGACCGGGTCCCACAGGCCGCGCACTTTCAGGTCGCGAACCAGGTAGGGGTTGATCACGGTGAACTCGCCGGAGAGGTTCGATTTCACGTACAGGTTCTGGTAGGTCGGCTCGATGGACTGCGATACGCCGGTGATGTTGGCGATGGTCGCGGTCGGCGCGATGGCCATGATGTTCGAGTTACGGATGCCTTTCTGTACGCGGGCACGTACCGGAGCCCAGTCGAGGGATTCGGTCAGGTCGACGTCGATGTACTTCTGGCCACGGGCTTCGATGAGGATCTGCTGGGAGTCCAGCGGCAGGATGCCCTTGGACCACAGGGAGCCGTCGAAGGTCTCGTAGGCGCCACGCTCGTCGGCCAGGTCACAGGAAGCCTGGATGGCGAAGTAGCTCACCGCTTCCATGGACTTGTCGGCGAACTCGATGGCAGCGTCCGAGCCGTACGGGATGTGCTGCAGGTACAGCGCGTCCTGGAAGCCCATGATGCCCAGACCGACCGGACGGTGCTTGAGGTTCGAGTTGCGAGCCTGCGGGACCGAGTAGTAGTTGATGTCGATAACGTTATCGAGCATGCGCACTGCGGTCTTCACGGTCTTCTCGAGCTTGGCGGTGTCCAGCTTGCCGTCGACGATGTGGTTGACCAGGTTGATCGAGCCCAGGTTGCAGACGGCGATTTCGTCGGCATTGGTGTTCAGGGTGATCTCGGTGCACAGGTTCGAGCTGTGGACCACGCCCACATGCTGCTGCGGGCTGCGCAGGTTGCACGGGTCCTTGAAGGTCAGCCACGGGTGGCCGGTCTCGAAGAGCATGGAGAGCATCTTGCGCCACAGGTCCTTGGCCTGGACGACCTTGAACACCTTGATCTTGTTGTACTCGGTCAGGGCTTCGTAATACTCGTAGCGCTCTTCGAAGGCCTTGCCGGTCAGATCGTGCAGGTCCGGTACTTCGGACGGGGAGAACAGGGTCCACTTGCCGTCGTCGAAGACGCGCTTCATGAACAGGTCCGGAATCCAGTTCGCGGTGTTCATGTCGTGGGTACGGCGACGGTCGTCACCGGTGTTCTTGCGCAGCTCGAGGAATTCCTCGATGTCCAGGTGCCAGGTTTCCAGGTAGGCGCAGACGGCGCCCTTGCGCTTGCCACCCTGGTTTACGGCGACGGCGGTGTCGTTCACCACTTTCAGGAACGGAACCACGCCCTGGGATTTGCCGTTGGTGCCCTTGATGTAGGAGCCCAGCGCGCGCACCGGGGTCCAGTCGTTGCCCAGGCCGCCGGCGAATTTCGACAGCATGGCGTTGTCGTGGATGGCGTTGTAGATGCCCGACAGGTCGTCCGGAACGGTGGTCAGGTAGCAGCTGGAGAGCTGCGGGCGCAGGGTGCCGGCGTTGAACAGGGTCGGGGTGGACGACATGTAGTCGAACGAGGAGAGCAGGTTGTAGAACTCGATGGCGCGAGCTTCACGGTCCTTCTCTTCGATGGCCAGGCCCATGGCCACGCGCATGAAGAAGACCTGCGGCAGTTCGAAACGGATGCCGTCCTTGTGGATGAAGTAGCGGTCGTACAGGGTCTGCAGGCCGAGGTAGGTGAACTGCTGGTCGCGCTCGTGGTTCAGCGCGGCGCCCAGCTTGGCCAGGTCGAACTCTTTCAGCTTGCTGTCGATCAGCTCGAACTCGGCGCCTTTCTCGACATAGGCGGCCAGGGCCTTGGTGTAGAGGTCGGCCATCTCGTGGTGAGTGGCGCTCTCGGCTACGCCCAGGAAGCCCAGGGCTTCGGCGCGCAGGGTGTCCATCAGCAGGCGGGCGGTGACGTAGGAGTAGTTCGGCTCGCGCTCGACCAGGGTACGGGCGGTCATCACCAGGGCGGTGTTGACGTCCTTCTCGGCCACGCCGTCGTACAGGTTCTTCAGGGTTTCGCGTTCGATCAGGTCGCCATCGACTTCGGCCAGGCCTTCGCAGGCTTCGCGGATGATGGTCTGCAGGCGGCCCATGTCCAGCGGCTGGGTGCTGCCGTCGGCCTTGGTGATGCGGATGCTCGGGTGCGGCTGGGCGATGTCGCTGGCGGTGCCGGCGTTCTTGCGCTCGTTGGCACGGGCTTCGCGGTAGATCACGTAGTCGCGGGCGACTTTCTGCTCGCCGGCACGCATCAGGGACAGTTCGACCTGGTCCTGGATTTCTTCGATGTGGATGGTGCCACCGGAGGGCATGCGGCGCTTGAAGGTCGCGGTGACCTGTTCGGTCAGGCGGCGCACGGTCTCATGGATGCGCGACGAGGCGGCAGCGGTGCCGCCTTCCACGGCGAGGAACGCCTTGGTGATGGCTACGGTGATCTTGTCATCGGTGTAGGGGACTACGGTGCCGTTGCGCTTGATCACGCGCAGCTGGCCCGGCGCGGTGGCGGCCAGATCCTGGGAGGATTCGGCGGCCTGCGGCGCTGCGGCCTGCGGGTTCTCGCGAGTGGTGTCGATTTGCATGGGTGGTGTTCTCCACGTTCTCGTAATTGGTGTGTTACTGGCACTGTCGGTGCCGGCCCGAAAATAAAGAGCGAAAAGAGCAGTGGCCCGCGGCAGGACCGCGAGCTGAAAAATTCTTTTGGAGCAGGGGGATAGAGACCCGAAGCGCCTCCCTGGCCCAAATCGGGTGCCGGCTTTACGGGCCGGGACCACAATACCTAGTGGTGTTGAAGCTATCGTTGCAACACCAGTACCGCGTTTCCATCGACATGAATCGCTCCTTGCGGGTCGCCCCGCCTGGTCCATCAGTACGGCTGGAATACGTTGTGGTTGAACCGGAGGAGCCGTGGAACAGGCTCGCGACTTCGACTTTCTTCTTGTGTCCGGCTCACTGTGACAAACCCAAGATGTAGGGGTAAGCCACAACGGGGATACAAGATAATGCGCTAGTGGGGGGTTTGCAAGGCGAGAGGCTTGGGAAAAGCTGTGGATAAAATGTGGGTGAAATGTGGGTGAAGCGGGGTAACTCGCGCCAGCCCGCATGCTGAGCGCCTTTCACCGTTCGTCGTGGTTGGTGACAGATTTTTCACTCAGTGGGGTGGCGTCGTGAGGGGGAGAACACTACCACAATATGTAGTGTTTTTGCCGCAGCAGCTCTTGACCTTTCCGGGCAATCTCTGTCCATGCCGCCGGCGTGCGACGCGGCGGGCAATCTGGCTACAATGCCGGCCGCTTTCGCGGGCTTTCTGCTTCAGTCAATCAGGAGGGCCCGCCCTGCATCAGGAGGCAAGGTGGAACAAGAAGCGCGCATTCTCATTGTCGAGGACGACCAGCGACTGGCCGAGCTGACCCAGGATTACCTGGAGAGCAATGGCCTGGCGGTGTCCATCGAGTCCAACGGCGCGGCGGCGGTGGAGCGGGTGCTGGCCGAACGCCCGGACCTGGTGGTGCTCGACCTGATGCTGCCCGGCGAGGATGGCCTGTCGATCTGCAAGCGCCTGCGCCCGGACTACGACGGCCCGATCCTGATGCTTACCGCGCGCACCGATGACATGGACCAGGTTCAGGGCCTGGAAATGGGCGCCGACGACTATGTGTGCAAGCCGGTACGCCCGCGCCTGTTGCTGGCGCGCATCCGCGCCTTGCTGCGGCGCAGCGAGCCGGTCGAAGCCGCTCCGGTTTCCGGTGGCAAGCGCCTGACCTTCGGCAAGCTGGTGATCGACAATTCCATGCGCGAGGCCTGGCTGGACGAGCAGACCATCGAGCTGACCAGCGCCGAGTTCGACCTGCTCTGGCTGCTGGCGTCGAACGCCGGGCGCATTCTTTCCCGCGAGGAAATCTTCAACCTGCTGCGCGGCATCGAATACGACGGCCAGGACCGTTCCATCGATGTGCGCATTTCGCGCATCCGCCCGAAGATCGGCGACGACCCGATGCATCCGCGGCTGATCAAGACGGTGCGCAGCAAGGGTTATCTGTTTGTCGGGGAGCTGTGAGCCTTGGCCGGCCAGGGGTTTCCTGAGCTGCACGGCGAGCGCTTCTTGCTGCGTGCGTTTTCCGATGCGGATCAGCCGGCGGTATTTCGCGCGCTGTCGCACCCGCAGGTGATCCGTTACTACGGTGTTTCCTACGCGACGCTCGAAGCCACCCGCGAGCAGATGGAGTGGTTCGAGCGCATCCATGAAGAAGGCAGCGGCATCTGGTGGGCGATCTGCCGGCCCGATACGCGTGCCGAGGTCATCGGTGGTTGCGGCTTCAATAACTGGCTGCAGGGACATCGTCGCCTGGAGCTGGGTTACTGGCTGATGCCGGAGTATTGGGGGCAGGGTGTGATGAGCGAGTGCCTGCCGCTGATCCTGCGGCACGCCTTCGTCGAGATGAAGGTGCATCGCATCGAGGCCGAGGTGGAGACGGAGAACACCGCCAGCAGCCGCCTGCTGCTCCGGCACGGTTTCGTCCATGAGGGACGGCGGCGCGAGTGCGAGGTGAAGGATGGCGCGTTCGTCAGCCTGGATAACTTCGGCTTGCTCGATCCGGCGGCTGTGCCGCAGCCATGAAATCCATCTTCCTGCGCATCTACGGTGGCATGCTGCTGACCCTGGTGCTGGTGGCCGCCCTCGGTGTGCTGACCCTGCACCTGGTCAACGAGGTGCGCGGCGAGCGTTATCGCGAGGACCTGGCGCGCGGCACCTTCCGCCTGATGGCCGATGAACTGTTGCCGATGACGGAAGTGGACCGCAAGCGCGCGCTGACCCAGTGGAGCCGCCTGCTGGGTATTCCGTTGAAGCTGGTCAGCCTGGATGGCCTGGGCATGGAAGGGCGCAGCCGGGCGCGGCTGATGAACGACCAGGTGCTGGTGCAGGCCGTTGACGATACGCACAGGGTGGAGGTGCTCACCCAGGTCAGCGCGGCGGAGGGGCTGATTCTCAACGGGGAGGTGGAGCAGGTCAGCGAGCAGCTGGCGCGGGCCACGATCTACCTGTTGATGGATGAGCTCAAGCGTTATCCGGCCAGCGAGCAGCCTTACCATCTGGCGCGCATCGTTCGCGACAAGCGCTTCGGCTACGAGGTGCACCTGCTCAGCATCAAGGAAGTGGACCTCGACGACGACCAGAGCCGCCGCGTGGAGGAGGGCGACACGGTGATGGCGCTGGGCAAGGACGGCGATTCCATTCGCGTGCTGGCCGGCATCCTCGATACGCCCTGGGTGCTGGAGCTGGGGCCGATCTATCAGATGAATCCTTATCCGCCTCAGTTGCTGTCGATCATCGTGATCGTCGCCCTGAGTCTGATCGGCCTGACCCTGTACCTGCTGATCAGCGGCCTGGAGCAGCGCCTGCGCAGCCTGGAGTCGGCGGCCACACGCATCGCCCGTGGCAGCCTGGATACCCGCGTGGAGGCGCGCGGCGCCGACTCGGTGGGGCGCCTGGCGGGGGCGTTCAACCACATGGCGGAGCAGTTGCAGCTGCTGCTGACGATGCAGCGCGAGCTGGTGCGCGCGGTGTCCCATGAGTTGCGCACGCCGGTGGCGCGCCTGCGTTTCGGCCTGGAGATGATCGAGTCCGCCGAAACCGAAACGGCGCGGCGCAAGTACATGGAGGGCATGGACGGCGACATCCAGGACCTCGACCAACTGGTGGACGAGATGCTCACCTATGCGCGCCTGGAACAGGGCTCGCCGGCGCTGACCTACCAGCGTCTGGAGCTGGCCGCTCTGGTGGCGCAGGTGGTTTCGGAAATCGCGCCGCTGCGGCGGGAGATTGCCGTCAGCATCGAGCCGGGGCCGCTGGTGCCGTTCGACCAGGGCAGCTGGGTGGAGGCCGAACCGCGCTACCTGCACCGCGCGCTGCAGAACCTGCTGACCAATGCCCTGCGCTATGCCGAGGGTCGGGTGCGGGTCAGCTTCCGGGTCAGCGTGGATCGCTGCCAGGTGGATGTCGAAGACGATGGGCCGGGAGTGCCGGAGTCGCAGTGGCCGCGCCTGTTCCAGCCGTTCTTCCGGGCCGACGACAGCCGTGCGCGGGGCACGGGCGGGCATGGGTTGGGGCTGTCGATCGTGCGGCGGATCGTCCATTGGCATGGCGGGCGGGCGTCGATCGCGCGCAGCGAGAGCCTGGGCGGCGCCTGCTTCACGCTGGTCTGGCCGCGCCGGCAGGCGCCCAAGGTCGAATGAGACGGGCGCTCAAAGCTGGGTGAGTTTACGCCAGCGTCTTTGTAATATTTGACCTTGAGGTCAAAAAATGCAGAATGCTGCCGGTGCCACTGCCTTGCCGGTGGCCATTCCGGTCTGCGCTGCTTTCTCCCTTTCGCTTGCGTTATCCCATGAGGGGTATTGCAGCTTCACGGCTATCGTTATGTAATTTTAGTTATAGCGAGCATGCCAACGCAGCCGGTGCGTTCGTCCGTCTCGATCTCGAAGCCTGATAACAACAACCCACTGGAGCCTCACGATGAAACACCGCTTCGCTCGTCTCTCCCTGCTGGTCGCTTCCTGCTTCGCCCTGCACTCGGCGCTGGCCGATGAGGTGCAGGTTGCCGTCGCCGCCAACTTCACCGCGCCGATCCAGACGATCGCCAAGGACTTCGAGAAGGACACCGGCCACAAGCTGGTCGCCGCTTACGGCGCCACCGGCCAGTTCTACACCCAGATCAAGAACGGCGCGCCGTTCGAGGTGCTCCTCGCCGCCGACGACAGCACGCCGAAGAAGCTGGAGGCGGAGAAGGAGATCGTCCCCGGCTCGCGCTTCACCTACGCCATCGGCACCCTGGCGCTGTGGTCGCCGAAGGACGGCTACGTCGACGCCAAGGGCGAGGTGCTGAAGAAGGACGGGTTCAAGCACCTGTCCATCGCCAACCCGAAAGCCGCGCCCTACGGCCTGGCCGCCACCCAGGTGCTGGACAAGATGGGCTTGAAGGACAAGGTCGCCGGCAAGATCGTCGAAGGCCAGAACATCGCCCAGGCGTTCCAGTTCGTTTCCACCGGCAATGCCGAACTGGGCTTCGTGGCGTTGTCGCAGATCTACAAGGATGGCAAGGTGACGGGTGGCTCCGCGTGGATCGTGCCGGCCGACCTGCATGACCCGATCCGCCAGGACGCGGTGATCCTCAACAAGGGCAAGGACAGTGCTGCCGCCAAGGCGCTGGTCGAGTACCTGAAGGGGCCGAAAGCTGCCGCGGTGATCAAGTCCTACGGCTACGAAATCTGATTCTCGAACAGGCAAGGAAGAGCAATGCCCCTGACACAGGAGGATTTCCAGGCCATCTGGCTCACCGTCGAGCTGGCGGCCCTGAGCACGGCAATTCTCCTGCTGATCGGCACGCCCATCGCCTGGTGGCTGGCGCGCACCCGCTCCTGGCTGAAAGGCCCGCTGGGGGCAGTGGTGGCGCTGCCGCTGGTGCTGCCGCCGACGGTGATCGGCTTCTACCTGCTGATCACCCTGGGGCCAAACGGTTTCATCGGACAGGCAACCGAGAGCCTGGGCCTGGGGCGTTTGCCCTTCACCTTCGCAGGCCTCGTGGTGGGCTCGGTGTTCTATTCGCTGCCGTTCGTGGTGCAGCCGTTGCAGAACGCCTTCGAGGCGATCGGCAACAAACCGCTGGAGGCCGCCGCAACGCTGCGGGCGAGCCCCCTGGATACCTTCTTCTCCGTGGTCCTGCCGCTGGCGCGGCCGGGCTTCATCACCGCCAGCATCCTCGGCTTCGCCCATACGGTTGGCGAGTTCGGCGTGGTGCTGATGATCGGCGGCAACATCCCGGGCAAGACCCGCGTGGTGTCGGTGCAGATATTTGATCATGTCGAGGCCATGGAGTATGCCCAGGCGCACTGGCTGGCCGGTGGCATGGTGGTGTTCTCCTTCCTCGTCCTGCTGGCGCTCTACGCGAGCCGCCGCAGCCGTTCGGCCTGGGCCTGAGGTGGGCATGAACGAAGCCGTCGGCGGGCGAGCCATCGAAGCGCGTTTCCAGATCGCCTACTCGGGCTTCAGCCTGGAGGTGGACCTGCAATTGCCGGGGCGCGGCGTCACCGCGCTGTTCGGCCATTCCGGCTCCGGCAAGACCACCTGCCTGCGCTGCGTGGCGGGCCTTGAGCGCGCGCCGCTCGGCCGCCTGGTGGTGAACGGGGAGGTCTGGCAGGACAGCGCCACGGGCGTGTTCCTGCCGCCGCACCGGCGTGCGCTGGGCTATGTGTTCCAGGATGCCAACCTGTTCGAGCACCTGTCGGTGCGGCGCAATCTCACCTACGGCATGAAGCGTGTCCCGCGCGACCAGCATCGCGTGGTGCTGGAACAGGCCACCGAGCTGCTGGGCATCGGCCATCTGCTGGAGCGCATGCCGGCGAACCTCTCCGGCGGCGAGCGGCAGCGAGTCGGCATGGCTCGCGCGCTGCTGACCAGCCCGCGCCTGCTGCTGATGGATGAGCCACTGGCGGCGCTGGATCTCAAGCGCAAGGCGGAAATCCTGCCGTATCTGGAGCGCCTGCACGACGAGCTGGATATCCCGATCCTCTATGTCAGCCACTCGCCGGACGAAGTCGCGCGGCTGGCCGACCACCTGGTGCTGCTCGACCAGGGCAAGGCGATTGCCAGCGGATCGGTGGCCCAGACCCTGGCGCGCACCGATCTACCGATTTCGCATCTGGAAGACGCCGGCGTGGTCATCGATGGGCAGGTACTGGGGCACAACGCCGAGTACGGCCTGCTAACCCTGGCGCTGCCGCACTGCGAGCAGCGCATCCGCCTGGCCCATGCGCCGATGGAAAAGGGCAGGGCGCTGCGCATCAAGGTACAGGCGCGGGACGTCAGCCTGAGCCTGGAGCCGGCGGTGCACAGCAGCATCCTCAACGTGCTGCCGGCGACGATGGTGGAGATGGTGCCCACGGACAACCCCGCGCACCTGCTGGTGAAGCTGGACGTGGCCGGCACGCCGCTGCTGGCGCGGATCACCCGCTATTCCTTCGACCAGCTCGGGCTGCATGCCGGGCAGGTGGTGTGGGCGCAGATCAAGTCGGTGGCGTTGCTGGCCTGAGGCTGCGTGCTTTTCGTAGGAGCGAGCTTGCTCGCGAACGGGGCCGCGACCCAGTGTCAGGTTGATAGGAAGAGCTTCGCGAGCAAGCTCGCTCCTACAGGATAGGCCCCGTGCCCAAAGGACACGGGCAAAGAAAAAGGACGACCAACACGGGCCGCCCTTTTTTCTTTCAGATTACGCCTTGCGCCCGTGACGAGCATCCTGGTCGCGCCGGGAGCCGGCGCCGATGCTGTGGCATGGCCGTCAGATGTCAGCGGGAATCGCCACCAGGCTGAGCAGACGATCACCGAGCAGGCTGAATTGCCCATCGATTTCCTTGCCGTGGTGCCACTCCGCCGACAGGTCGGTGAGCAAACGCAGGCGGGCATGGCCGCCGGCCGACCACTGGACCAGTTCGGCGTGCTCGAAGTAGAAGCGCTGGCGGACCAGCGGGAAGAGAGCCTTGAACAGGCTTTCCTTGAGCGAGAAGGTGAGGGTGACCTGCAGGGCGGCCTGCTCGGGGTTGAGCCGGGACAGCTCGTCCGGGGTGAGGATTTCACCGGCCAGGCGCTGGGCGCGGGTGCTGTCGAGGCGGCTCTCCACGTCCAGCCCCAGGCCGCGCCAGGCATGGCTCTGGGCGACCACGGCGGCTGCCCAGCCATCGCCATGGGTGATCGATCCGCAGAAGCCCGATGGCCAGATCGGTGCGCGCTCGTCGTCGGTGCCGGGCACCGTGGGGTCGGCACCGCTGGCCTGCAACGCCGCGCGGGCGCAGAGGCGGCCGGCGAGGTATTCGGCCTGACGCTTGGCGACGGCGCGCTGGATGTTCGCCGGGGCCGGCACCTGGCTGGCCTGGAAGTCATCGGGTAGCAGGCGGTTGCGATCGAAGTGGGTGCTGCGCAGCTGGCAGCCGGCCAGCGGGGTGGGCAGCGGCCAGTCGGCGGAGAGCGGGGTGCAGAAGGCGGGCAGGGTGGTCATGGCGAACATTCTGCCGCGCCGAAACGTGGCTCACCAGTCACGCGGCGATTACATTCCTTTGCAAACCTTCACCAAAGGCGTACGGATTCGCCGGCGCGGCTTTGCCAAACTGCCGGCCGCGTTTCCCAATGGGGACGCAGGTGAGGTTGTTGTCGGGGCGCCGCCAAGGCGGGCTCCGGCCTTTACACTTGATTGAGTGCGGGAGCCCCCAGGGGCTCCCGTTTTTTTTGCGCTGCGTTTTTGTTGACGGAGAAGGCTCAGGACTTCTCCTCGAAGATGTCCTTGAAGAACGCCTGCAGGTCCGCCCAGGACTTCTGGTCGGCGGTCTTGTCGTAGCCCACGTCGAGGCCGTGGCCCTTGTGCTTGTCGGCGTCCGGGTTGGTGAAGCTGTGCTTGGCGCCCGGCTGCACCACCAGCTTGTAGTCGGCCTTGGCGTTGTCCATCTCGCTCTTGAAGGCGGTCACGCTCTCGGCTGTCACCAGGGTATCGGCGCCGCCGTGCTCGACCAGTATCTTCGCCTTCACCGCGCCCGGTTGCGCCGGCGTGTCGGTGGCCAGCACGCCGTGGAAGCTCGCCACGCCGGCCAGCGGCAGGCCGGCGCGGGCCATGTTCAGCACCACCGCACCACCGAAGCAGTAGCCGATCGCGGCGATCTTGCTGGGGTCGGTCTGCGGTTGCTTCTTCAGCAGGTCGAGGCCGGCCTGGAAACGCGCCTTGGCGGCGTCGGGGTTCTTCAGGGCTTCGGCCATGAAAGTCTTGGCATCGTTGGGGTGCTCGGTGTGCTTGCCGCCGCCGTACATGTCGATGGCCAGCGCGCTGTAGCCCAGCGCGGCGAGGTCGCGGGCGCGGCGCTTGGCGTAGTCGTTGAGCCCCCACCATTCGTGCACCACCAGTACGCCAGGGCGGATGCCGGATTTGGCGTCGTCGTAGGCGAAGTAGCCGATCATCTTGGTGCCATCGGCGGACTGGTAGGGGATTTCCTGGGTCTTGATCGCGGCGCCGGCACTGGCGGCGAAGGCGAACAGCAACAGGGCGGTGAACAGGCGCATGGGACTCTCCGTGGCGGTGGCCGAAGGCAACCTTGAGAAGATAGACGCTTCTGCGGCGAGTGCTCGCCGACGTGGCGACGACCCGCTCAAGCTCGCGGCGATGGATGAAATGTAAGACGGCCTCGACTACCCTTGGCGCCATTCCCCGACCCCGGAAAGCGATTGGCCGATGCTGGACCTCAGTACCTGGAACCTGACCATTCCCCAGCGCGGCCCGGCCGCGACCATTTCCACTGCAATGCTGAATCGCGATTACCAGAGCCCGTACTTCCAGCGCAACGTCAACGGCGTGGAGCTCTGGGTACCGGTCAACGGCGCGCACACCAACGGCACCGAGTACCCGCGCACCGAACTGCGCGAGACGGCGCGCAACGGTGCGCTGTCTTTCTGGCGCTATCCGAAGGCCGACAACCTGCTGGTGGCTACCCTGCGAGTCGACATGGTGCCGTCGTCCCGACGCATGGTGATCGGGCAGATCCACAGCAACGGCAGCGGCAGTGCCGAAGCGCTGCCGCTGGTGAAGCTGGTCTACCAGCAGCGCCTGAACCTGGGCCGCGTGCAGGCGCTGGTGCGCGAGCATCCCGATGATGTCTCCACCCGTACCTATACCGTGTACGAAGGCATCCCCCTGGGCGAGGCGTTCAGCTACCGGTTGGGCGTATCGCGCAGCGGCCTGCTGACCGTCCAGGTCAAGGACGGCCAGGTGACCCAGCAACTGGACCCGCAGTGGGCCTTCCAGGGGCTGTACTTCAAGGCCGGGCTCTATCTGCAGGACAATCGCGGACCCGCGAGCGAAGGTGGCCGGGCCACCTTCAGCAACCTGACCATTTACCACCAATGAGGATGTTTTCCATGGCGTTGCGCACTTCCCTGGCCCTTTCCCTGCTGTTGCCGGCCGCGCTGGCGCAGGCGGTTCCCGGCGACGACTTCGGCGCCTGCCTGGATCGCCTGCAGGACAAGGCCCGGGCCAGTGGCGTCAGCGCCGCCAGCTACGCGCGCTTCACCCAGGGCCTGCAGGCGGACATGAGCGTGCTGCCGCTGCTCGATGCGCAGCCGGAGTTCACCACGCCGATCTGGGATTACCTGGCGGGGCTGGTGGACGAGCAGCGCGTGGCCGACGGCAAGGCGATGATGACCGAGCACGCCGAGCTGCTGCGCAAGGTTGCCGCGCGTTACCAGGTCGACCCGGCCGCCGTGGTCGCGGTGTGGGGCGTGGAGAGCGATTACGGGCGCATCACCGGCAAGCGGCCGCTGCTGGTGTCGCTGTCCACCTTGTCCTGCTACGGGCGGCGGCAGTCGTTCTTCCAGGGCGAGTTCATCGCCACCCTCAAGCTGCTGCAGGCGGGCGACATCCGCGACAGCGGCATCACCGGCTCCTGGGCCGGCGCCTTCGGCCAGACGCAGTTCATGCCGTCCACCTACGCGCGCATTGCCGAAGACTTCGACGGCGACGGCCATCGCGACCTGGTAGGCAGCACCGCCGACGCCCTGGCATCAACCGCCAACTACCTGCGCAAGGCGGGCTGGCGCGAAGGCCAACCGTGGGGCTACGAGGTGAAACTGCCAGCTGGCTTCGACCCGGCGCTGGCCGGGCGCACCAAGCGCCGGGCGCTTTCGGACTGGACCGCGCGCGGTGTGCGGCGCATCGATGGCAAGCCGATCCCGAGCCTGGATTCGAAGGCTGCCATCCTGTTGCCGGCCGGGGCGCAGGGGCCGGCCTTCCTGGTGCTGCGCAACTACGACGCGATCTACTCCTACAACGCGGCGGAGAGCTATGCGCTGGCCATTTCCCTGCTGTCCGATCGCCTGCGCGGCGAACCGGGGCTGCGCACTGCGTGGCCGACCGACGATCCGGGTCTGAGCCGGGTGCAGCGCAAGGAGTTGCAGGAACTGTTGCAGCAGCGCGGTTATGACATCGGCAAGGCCGACGGCATGATCGGCGACGTGACGCGCCGGGCGATCCAGGAAGAGCAGCGCAAGCGCGGCATCAGCCCGGCGGATGGGCGGGCGGGGCAGAAGATTCTCAAGGCGTTGCAGGGCGGGTAATTGGCGTCGTCTCTACGTCCCTGACAGCAGAGGCCCCGGCATATGCCGGGGCCTCTGCTTTTGTAGGGGCAGCTGTATTCTTCTGGACAGCCTGTGCCGGTCCATCCCCTCACCCCAACCCTCTCCCGGAGGGAGAGGGGGCAGATCGTGCCGGCTGATGCCGTGGTTTCATCCTGCACCGAACGGTCCCCTCTCCCCCTGGGAGAGGGTTAGGGTGAGGGCCGCCCCAAGCGCAGATGTATCTCGTAGGAGCGGACTTCGTCCGCGATTTAGCCTCGCGTGAGATTCATCGCGGACGGAGTCCGCTCCTACGAAAACCGTCCCGTGCCTGGCAGGAATCGCGCTCGCGCCTGCCCGCCTCACTCCCAGCCCTTCACCCCGCTCATGTCCGGCAGGTGGTGGGCGATGCCCTTGTGGCAGTCGATGCAGGTGGCGCTTCCGGAGGCCAGTGCCGTGGAGTGCATCTGCCGGGCACGCTGGCTCTGGCGGGTGAAGTCCATGGATTCGAAGTTGTGGCAGTTGCGGCACTCCAGCGAGTCGTTGGCCTTGAGCCGCGCCCATTCGTGCTCGGCCAGTTCGCGGCGGTGGTCGAGGAATTTCTCCCGTGTGTTGATGGTGCCGAAGATCTTGCCCCAGACCTCCTTGGACGCCTGCATCTTGCGCGCGATCTTGTCGGTCCACTTGTGCGGCACGTGGCAATCCGGGCAGGTGGCGCGCACGCCGGAGCGGTTGCTGTAGTGGATGGTGTCCTTGAGCTCGACGAAGACGTTGTCGCGCATCTCATGGCAGGAGGTACAGAAGGCCTCGCTGTTGGTCGCCTCCAGTGCGGTGTTGAAGCCGCCCCAGAAGATGATCCCGGCGATGAACCCGGCCAGGGTCAGGAAGCCCAGGCTGTAGTGCACGCTGGGTCGGCGCAGGACGGTCCAGTACCCCATGAGCCAGGCGAACAGAGCTTTCATGGGCGCCTCCTCAGGGTTTGCCGTTCGCAGCGGCGTCGCGCTGGAGGATCGTGTCGATGTCTTCGAAGGTGTTGCCCACCAGCGGCTTCACGTCCTTCTGCGGGACATGGCACTGCACGCAGAAGTAGCGCCGTGGCGCGACAGCGGCCAGCGGCTGGCCGTCGCGGTCCATGTAGTGGGTGATGCTGATCATCGGCGCCTGCACCCGCGCGCTGTTGGAGCGGCTGTGGCAGGACAGGCACTTGTTGCTGTTGCTGTCGATGCGGTAGCCGACGATGGTGTGCGGGATGGTCGGTGGTTGCTCGGGGTAATTGCGCTCGCGGCGGATGTCCTTGTTTTCGTCATTGGCCAGCGGCGGCGCGGGACGGTCCTGGCTGATGGTGCCGCCGGGGCGGCGGCCGTCAGGGGCCGGGGCATCCAGCGGATAGTTCACGTCGGCGGCCAGCGCGGTCAGGGTGACCAGCATCAGCACCAGGGTAGAGATCGTCTTGTTCATCGCGCGCTCCTCAGGCCAGGCTGACCAGTTCGATGCGCACCGCGCATTTCTTGTAGTCGGTCTGCTTGGAGATCGGGTCGGTGGCGTCCAGCGTGACCTTGTTGATCAGCTTGTTGGCATCGAAGAAGGGCACGAACACCAACCCTTGCGGCGGCTTGTTGCGCCCGCGCGTTTCGATGCGGGCACGGATTTCGCCGCGCCGGCTGATCACCTTCACCTCGCTGCCGCGCCGCATCTTCAGCTCGCGGGCGTCGTCGGGGTGCATGTACACCACGGCGTCAGGCACTGCCTTGTACAGCTCGGGCACGCGCTGGGTCATGCTGCCGGTGTGCCAGTGTTCGAGCACGCGGCCAGTGGCGAGCCAGAACGGGTACTCCTTGTCCGGCGCCTCCGCCGGCGGCTCGTAGGGCAGGGCGAAGATGATCGCCTTCTTGTCCGGGTAGCCATAGAACTGCAGGCCGCTGCCCTTGGCCACGTAGGGGTCGTAGCCTTCTCGGTAGCGCCAGCGGGTTTCCTTGCCGTCCACCACCGGCCAGCGCAGGCCGCGCGCCTCGTGGTAGGCGTCGAAGGGCGCGAGGTCGTGACCGTGGCCACGGCCGAAGCTGGCGTATTCCTCGAACAGGCCTTTCTGGATGTAGAAGCCGAAGGCCTTGGCCTCGTCGTTCTCGAAGCCCTTGGCGACCTGGTCGGCGCCGAAGGCGTCCACCTGGCCGTTCTTGAAGAGCACCTCATACAGCGTCTTGCCCTTGAGCTGCGGTGCCTTGGCCAGCAGCTCGGCGGGCCAGACCTCGTCGGTGGTGAAGCGCCTGGAGAATTCCACCAGTTGCCAGAGGTCGGATTTCGCCTCGCCCGGCGCCTTCACCAGTTGATGCCAGAACTGCGTGCGGCGCTCGGCGTTGCCGTAGGCACCTTCCTTTTCCACCCACATGGCGCTGGGCAGGATCAGGTCGGCGGCCTGGGCCGAGACGGTGGGGTAGACGTCGGAGACGATCACGAAGTTTTCCGGGTTGCGCCAGCCCGGCAGGACTTCCTGCATGACGTTGGGCCCGGCCTGCATGTTGTTGCTGACCTGGGTCCAGTACACGTTGAGCACGCCATCCTTGAGCATCCGGCTCTGCTGCACGGCGTGGAAGCCGATCTTTTCCTGGATGGTGCCGGCGGGCACTTTCCAGATCTTCTCGGCGGTCTCGCGGTGCTTCGGATTGGTCACCACCAGGTCGGCCGGCAGGCGATGGGCGAAGGTGCCCACTTCGCGCGCAGTGCCGCAGGCCGAGGGCTGGCCGGTGAGGGAGAAGGGGCTGTTGCCCGGCTCGCTGATCTTCCCGGTGAGCAGGTGGATGTTGTAGATCAGGTTGTTCGCCCAGACCCCGCGGGTGTGCTGGTTGAAGCCCATGGTCCAGAAGGACATCACCTTGCGCTTGGGGTCGGCATACATCTCGGCCAGGGCCTTGAGGCGTTCGGCCGGCACGCCGGTTTCCTTGGCGGTGCGCTCCAGGGTGTAGGGTTTGACGAAGGCGGCGAATTCCTCGAAGCCGATGTCGCTCCAGGTGTTGGCCTTGTCCGCGTTCTTCGCCTTCTTCTCCAGCGGGTCGGTGGGCCGCAGGCCATAGCCGATGTCCTCGGCGCCATGGGCGAAGCGGGTGTGCTTGTCGACGAAGTCGCGGTTCACCGCGCCGCTTTCGATGATGTGGTTGGCGATGTAGTTGAGGATGTAGAGGTCGGTTTGCGGCTTGAACACCATGGGGATGTCGGCCAGGTCGAAGCTGCGGTGTTCGAAGGTGGACAGCACCGCGACTTTCACCTGCGGGGCGCTCAGGCGCCGGTCGGTGACCCGCGACCAGAGCACCGGGTGCATCTCGGCCATGTTCGAGCCCCAGAGCACGAAGGTGTCGGTGGCCTCGATGTCGTCGTAGCAGCCCATGGGCTCGTCCATGCCGAAGGTGCGCATGAAGCCCATCACCGCCGAAGCCATGCAGTGTCGCGCATTGGGGTCGATGTTGTTGCTGCGCAGGCCGGCCTTGAACAGTTTGTTGGCGGCGTAGCCTTCCCACACCGTCCACTGCCCGGAGCCGAACATGCCTACCGAGCCCGGGCCCTTGGCCTTGATCGCGGCCTTGAACTTCTCGGCCATGATGTCGAAGGCGGCATCCCAGCTGATCGGCTGGAACTCGCCCTGCTTGTCGAACTTGCCGTCCTTCATGCGCAGCAGCGGGCGGGTCAGGCGGTCGCTGCCGTACATGATCTTCGACAGGAAGTAGCCTTTCACGCAGTTGATGCCGCGGTTGACCTCGGCCTTGATGTCGCCGTGGGTGGCGACCACCTTGCCGTCGCGGGTGGCGACCATCACGCTGCAGCCGGTGCCGCAGAAGCGGCAGGGCGCCTTGTTCCAGTCCAGGCGGGTCATGTCCGCCTCGGTGACCAGGTTGCTGGCGGAACTCAGGATCGGCAGGCCGGCGGCGGCCGCGGCGATGGCGGCGGCGTTGGCCTTGGCGAACTGGCGGCGGGTCAGGTTCATCGGGCACCTCCGGCCTGGGCGGGAACGGGTTCGGGTTCGATCTGCGGGTGTTCGGGGGACTCGACGATCTCGTGGTAGATCAGCACCGCGTTGAGCACACCGGGCAGGTTCTGAATGGCATTGAGGCTGTCGAGGATGCTCTGCTCATGCTCGGCTTCGAGCACCACCACCAGCTTTCCCTGGGGGCTCTGCTGGTGCACTTCCAGGTGCGGCAGGCACTGCAGGTTGGTCTTCACCGCGTCCAGCAGTTCCGGGCGCGTGTGCACGATCAGGCTGGCGATCTGGATGCTCTCGGGCAGCGTGTTTTCAGGCATGTAGGGCCTCAGGGTTCAGGTGAATGGCGTTGCCGGGGCAGGGCGCGAGACAGGCGCCGCAGCCGGTGCAGAGTTCGGTGTCGAGGGTGGGCAGCGCCGGGCCGCCCAGCTGTGGGCGGAAGCGGATGGCGCGCGGCTCGCAGGCGTCGTCGCAACTGCGGCAATGGATGCCGGCCTGGGCCAGGCAGTGCTCGTCGATCCGCGCGCGCCAGGGCAGGGCTTCGCGGCGCAGGTCGAATACCGGGGCCTCGCAGGCGCGCGCGCAGTCGCCGCACAGGCTGCAGCCGGCATGGCTGAAATCCAGCTGCGGATAGCCGCCGTCGCCCACGCGCAGCACCTGCTCCGGGCAGGCGTCGATGCAGGCGTTGCAGCGGGTGCAGCCTTCGAGGAAATCGCTGGCGGTCCATGGCGGGCGACGAATTTCGGACGCACCACCCAGGCGTCGCAGCAGGGCGCGGCGGGCAAGCACGGCGGCGCTCCTACGACGGCGGACCGGGCGGCCCCGCCAGCAGCTGGAACATCCACACGATGAAGCCGTAGCCACCGACGATGGCCACCGACAGCAAGGGGAACAGGCAGATCACGAGGAACAGGAACAGCCGGGTTTCTTTGCCTTTCTCCGCATCGGCGCCGGTCTTTTCTGTCATGGGGGTCAGCCTCCCGCCAACAATTGGGAATCAGACTAGACCCTGCTTTGTGTGTGGGCAAAGTTGCACTGGCGCTGTTCTTTTTTCCTATAGCGCTTTTCGTTCAGCCCTGGTTCAGCAGGCGGACAGGTTGCGTTCAGTGGCCCGCCCTTAACCTGCTCCCCGTCAACCAATCACTGAAGTCCTGACGGGAGAATCCCCATGAAAACCATGAAGAAAATCGCCCTCGCCAGTGCCATTCTCGGTGCCGGTTTTGTTGCCACCGCCGCTAATGCAGCCGAAACCTTCGTTGGCATGACCTGGGGCGAAACCAGCAACAACATCCAGAAATCCGCGGCGCTGAACCGCAACCTGGACAACCCGAAGTTCGACAGCGTGATCAACAACAGCAGCACCTGGGGCGTACGCGCCGGCCAGCAGATGGAGCAGGGGCGCTACTACATCACCTATGAAAACGTGTCCGACACCGACAGTGGCCTGAAGCTGCGCCAGCAGAACCTGCTTGGCAGCTACGACGCCTTCCTGCCGATCAATGACAGCGGCACCAAGCTGTTCGGCGGTGGCACCCTTGGCCTGGTCAAGCTGGAGCAGGATTCCAAGGGCTACAGTCGCGACAGTGATGTCGGTTACGCCATCGGCGCCCAGGCCGGTATCCTCCAGGAAATCGGCAGGAACGCCTCCGTCGAAGGCGGCTACCGTTACCTGCGTACCAACGCCAGTACCGAGATGAGTCCGCATGGCGGCGGCAAGGTCGGATCGCTGGACCTGCACAGCAGCTCGCAGCTTTACCTGGGGGCCAACTACAAGTTCTGACCGATACTGCAACCGGGCCCTGCTGGCCCGGTTGCCTGATTCAGGGAGCACGTGCATGAAACTGCTGGTGGTGGAAGACGAGGCGCTGCTGCGCCATCACCTGTACACCCGGCTCGGCGAACAGGGCCATGTGGTCGACGCCGTCGCCGATGCCGAGGAAGCGCTGTATCGCGCCAACGAATACCACCATGACCTGGCGATGATCGACCTGGGTCTGCCGGGCATGAGCGGCCTGGACCTGATCCGCGAATTCCGCAGCCAGGGCAAGACCTTCCCGATCCTGATCCTCACCGCGCGCGGCAACTGGCAGGACAAGGTCGAAGGCCTGGCCGCCGGCGCCGACGATTACGTGGTCAAACCCTTCCAGTTCGAAGAGTTGGAGGCGCGCCTGAACGCGCTGCTGCGCCGCTCCAGTGGCTTCTCACAGTCGACCATCGAGGCCGGCCCGCTGGTGCTCGACACCCATCGCAAGCAGGCGCTGGTGAGTGGTGAATCGCTGCAACTGACCGCCTTCGAGTACCGCATCCTCGAATACCTCATGCGTCATCACCAGCAGGTGGTGGCCAAGGAGCGGCTGATCGAGCAGCTCTACCCGGATGACGACGAGCGCGATCCGAACGTGATCGAAGTGCTGGTCGGCCGTGTGCGGCGCAAGCTGGAGGCGGCCTCCGGCTTCAAGCCCATCGATACCGTGCGCGGCCAGGGCTACATCTTCAACGAGTTGTGCAAATGATCCGTTCGCTGCGCCTGCGCCTGATGATCGGCGCGGCGACCCTGGCGATCCTGTTCATGGCGGCCCTGCTGCCGGCGTTGCAGCGGGCGTTCAGCATCGCCCTGGAAGATGCCATCCAGCAGCGCCTGGCGGCCGATGTGGCGACGCTGGTGTCGGCCGCGCGCATCGAGGGCGGGCAGTTGAGCATGCCGGACCACCTGCCGGTGGAGGACTTCAATCTGCCCGAGTCCAAGCTGCTGGGCTACATCTACGACCAGCACGGCCAACTGGTCTGGCGCTCCACCTCGGCGCAGGACGAGAGCATCGACTACTCGCCCAAGTACGATGGGCTGGTCGACGAATTCACCCGCATCCGCGATCGCACCGGCCAGGAATTCTTCGTCTACGACGTGGAAATTGATCTGCTCGGTGGCAAGCAGGCGGCCTACAGCATCGTTACCATGCAGCCGGAGAGCGACTTTCGCGAGCTGGTGCGGGGCTTTCGCGAGCAGCTCTACGTGTGGCTGGGCGGGGCGCTGCTGGTGCTGCTGGGGATGCTCTGGCTCGGCCTGAGCTGGGGTTTTCGCTCCATGCGCGGGCTGCGCGCCGAGCTCGATCAGATCGAGGCGGGCGAACGCGAACGCCTGAGCGACGAGCACCCGGACGAAATGCTGCGTCTGACCGGCTCGCTGAACCGCCTGCTCGACAGCGAACGCGCCCAGCGCGAGCGCTACCGCAACTCCCTGGGGGACCTCGCCCACAGCCTGAAGACGCCGCTGGCGGTGCTGCAGGGCGTCAGCGAAAACCTCGCCGGGCAGCCGCAGAACCGCGAGCAGGTGCAGGTGCTGCAGACCCAGATCGAACGCATGAGCCAGCAGATTGGCTATCAGCTGCAGCGCGCCAGCCTGCGCAAGAGCGGCCTGATCCGCCACCGGGCGGCTCTCGAACCACTGCTCGATACGCTCAGCGGCGCGCTGGACAAGGTCTACCGGGACAAGCGTGTAGTCCTGGAGCGCGATATCCCGCCGGGGTTCGCCTTGCCGCTGGAGCGGGGGGCGCTGCTGGAAATGCTCGGCAACCTGCTGGAGAACGCCTACCGCCTGTGCCTGACGAAAGTGAAGGTCAGCGCCAGCAGGCAGGGACGCTTCGTCGAGTTGGCCGTCGAGGACGACGGCCCCGGGGTTCCGGCCAGCCAGCGTGAACGCATCCTCAAGCGCGGCGAACGCCTGGACACCCAGCACCCCGGCCAGGGCATCGGCACGGCGGTGGTGAAGGACATCATCGACAGCTACGACGGCGAGCTGGCGCTGGAGGACTCCGAGCTGGGCGGTGCGTGTTTCCGGATTCGGCTGCCGGGGTAGTGACGCCGGTCGGTTTGGCGTAGGGCGTACAACCGTTCGCGGTTGTACGCCGATACACCTGGATCATCGGCTGGCGTATTGGCCGAGTTCGAAGCGCCAGCCGGTCGCAGTCCGTGCAACCGGAAACCAAGGTCAAACGGCGCATAACGTCGAACGTTATACGCCCTACGCTTCCGCCCTGGCCCTCGTAGGAGCGAGCTTGCTCGCGAACATTCCTCGCGTCGGAGGTGTGGTCGCGCCCATCGGGCGGACCTACCGGTTGGCGCCGCTCCTACAAGAGCATTCTCGCCAACCTCACTCTCCCTGCTGCGCCCGGTACGCCCCCGGCGTCAGCCCCGTCCACTTCTTGAACGCGCGGTGGAAGGCCGAGGGCTCGGAAAAACCGAGCTGGTCGGCGATGTCCTGGATCGAGAGCTCGTCGCGCCCCAGGTAGTAGATCGCCAGGTCGCGGCGCAACTGGTCCTTGAGCTCCTGGAAATTCGGCCCTTCCTCGCGCAGGTGGCGGCGCAGGGTCTGCGGGCTCATGTGCAGTTGCGCGGCGACCTGTTCCAGGTCCGGCCAGTTGCGGCAGTCGCGGCCGAGCAGGCGGCGAATCTGGCTGGTCAGGCTGTCGCCACCGTCGGGGCGGGCGAGCAGGTCGGCGGGGGAGTCCTTGAGGAAGTGCTTGAGGGTGCGTTCGTCCTGCAGCAGCGGCATGTCCAGGTAGCGCGCCGGCAGTAGCAGGCTGGTGCTGTCGGCGGCAAAGCGCCGCGGGCAGGGGAACAGCAGGTCGTACTCGGCCTGGTGCTCTGGCGTGGGATAGCTGAAGGTGGCTTCCTCCAGGCGGATGCGCTGGCCGATCAGCCAGCTGGCCAGGCGATGCCAGATCAGCAGCAGGCTCTCGGCGAGGAAGTGATCGGGGTCGCGCAGGTGGCTTTCGTCCAGGGTCAGGCGCGCCCGGTCGCCCTCGCGCATCAGTCGAATCGCCGGGGCCTCGGGAAACAGGCCATAGAACAGCGAGCCTCGGCTCAGCGCCTTTTCCAGCGTGCGGCAATGGATGATGGCATTGCACATCATGGCGAAGGTGCCGCGCTTGCTGGGGCTGCTGCCAAAGCCCATGTACTCGTCGTCCAGCGCCTCCCACAGGCGCTGCAGCAGCCGTGTGAACTGGTCGGGGTCGACGCGTGCGCGGGGCTCGTCGAGTACCGCCGTGGCGATGCCGGCATCGCGCAGCAGCGCCGCTGTATCCAGCCCCTGGCGCTGTGCGCCTTGTACGGCGGCACGGACGAAATGGCTGGCGATGGTGCGTTCTCGCATGGGAAGTCCTTGTTGTTCCGTCCGGGCGTCATTCGTGCGCGCGGTGTGCCCGGCTGCGTTGGGGCGACGGGGCCGGGGTCTACAATCTACGGTACGAAGGTCCTGGCGGATACCCGCCAGAGGGCGGGAAATCCGCCAGCCAGAAGGCGGGTTTCCGCCATTTCTGGTTGATAATGTGCCTTGCCTTTGCGTGCAAGTTATTGAAATTAAAGGATTAAATTGATTTTTAAAGGTCTGGCACAGCACTTGCCATAAGCGTTCAAGGCCTGCCTGTGGGCAAGCCCTGAAAACAAATTCTCCCAATGCAGGGAGATAACGCGTTCGGTCTTGCGTCCCTCTGCGGATGCACGCCCGTGAGGACAAAGCTGCCATGACCAAGCAACCCTTCTACAAGAGCCTGTACGTGCAGGTGCTGATCGCCATCGCCATCGGTATCGCACTGGGTCACTTCTACCCCGACACCGCCAAGTTGATGAAGCCGCTGGGCGATGGCTTCGTCAAACTGATCAAGATGGCCATCGCGCCGATCATCTTCTGCACCGTGGTCACCGGCATCGCCGGCATGCAGAACATGAAGGCCGTGGGCAAGACGGGCGGCATGGCGCTGCTGTACTTCGAAATCGTTTCCACCATCGCGCTGCTCATCGGCCTGTTTGTCGTCAACGTCGTGCAGCCGGGTGCCGGCATGCACGCCGACGTTGCCAGCCTCACCGCCGAAATGAGCAAGAACGCCACCCTGACAGCCTACGTGGCGTCCGGCGAGAAGCAGAGCACCATCGAGTTCTTCATGAACGTGATCCCGAACACCGTGGTCGGCGCCTTCGCCAATGGCGACATCCTGCAGGTGCTGTTCTTCTCGGTGCTGTTCGGCTACGCGCTGCACCGCCTGGGCGATTACGGCCAGCCGGTGTTCCAGTTCATCGATCGCATCACCCACGTGATGTTCAACATCATCAACGTGATCATGAAGGTCGCCCCGATCGGCGCCTTCGGCGCAATGGCCTTCACCATCGGCGCCTATGGCCTGGGTTCGCTGGTGCAACTCGGCCAACTGATGCTGTGCTTCTACATCACCTGCATCCTCTTCGTGCTGATCGTGCTCGGCGGCATTGCCCGCTACCACGGCTTCAGCATCCTGCGTTTCATCTCCTACATCCGTGAGGAGCTGCTGATCGTGCTGGGCACCTCGTCCTCCGAGTCGGCGCTGCCGCGCATGATCGCCAAGATGGAGAAGCTGGGCGCCGACAAGAGCGTCGTCGGCCTGGTGATTCCCACCGGCTACTCGTTCAACCTGGACGGCACCTCGATCTACCTGACCATGGCGGCGGTGTTCATTGCCCAGGCTACCGACACGCCGATGGACATCAGCCATCAGATCACCCTGCTGGTGGTGCTGCTGATTGCTTCCAAGGGCGCCGCCGGCGTCACCGGCTCGGGCTTCATCGTGCTGGCCGCGACCCTGTCCGCCGTGGGCCACCTGCCGGTTGCGGGTCTTGCGCTGATCCTGGGTATCGACCGCTTCATGTCCGAAGCTCGCGCCCTGACCAACCTGGTGGGCAACGGCGTGGCCACCCTGGTGGTCGCCAAGTGGTGCAAGCAGCTCAACGAGAAGACCCTGCACGACGAACTGGCCGCCGGCCCCGGCAACTCCACGGAGCTGCAGCCTTCCTGATGTGTGTATTCGGCCCGGTGAACGTGAAGCACCGGAGCCTTTCCAGCCCGCTCTCTTGAGCGGGCTTTTTTATGGGCAGGTGGATTGTGGGGGCGGTTGCAGGGGCGAGTTTTCCGGCAGCTCCTGAGCTGGGCGGTTCGCGAGCAAGCTCGCTCCTACAGGTGGGCGACAAACCAAGGCGCTTTCCTGTCAGCGCGGATTTCGCCGCGATGGATTTCGCGGACAAGGGCTAGGCGCCCCCGTCGCTCCTACGAAAGGCGGTTTCCAGAGAAGCATCCGCGCGCACCGGAGTGCCCCTTCAGGAGGCCGAGTGGAATCGGGGTTTCAGGGGGTGAGCGGCATGGATGCCGCGAGAGCCGCGATGGGCCATGGATGGCCCTTCGCGGCGTGCCCCTGGAGCAATGATGCAGGGAGGGAATCCCGGCGAAGCCGGGGCCGGATGCAGGGGCAAGACCTTTGGTTACTTTGCGTCGTTTGGCAAAGTGACTCGCCCGAGAGGGCGAAACAAAAAATCCCGGTGCACATCGAAGCGGCGCGGAAACACCCGACCCCCAGAAACGGCGGATAACGCTTTAGGCGTTATGCTCCCTACGAAGAGCGAAAGCATCGCGGACGGAGTCCGCTCCTGCGGGGATGGAGCACGATCAGAGAATGATCTTGTCCTTGAGCTTCTCGGCGGCCTGCTGCAGCGCCTCGATGACCCGCTCCTTGTCGTAGTTCTGCACATTGTTGGTGTCCAGATACATGGAGAAGCCCGGCACTTCGTGCTCGATGAAGCTGGGGTTGGAGCCCAGGTCGCGGCGGAAGTCGACCACCTGGTAGATCTGCACCGGCTTGCTGAAACCCTTCACCGTGATCTGGCCCTTGTCGCGGCACATCAGGATGTCCTTCACCAGCGAGTAGGTCTCGTGGCTGATGAGGATTTCGCCCGCTTCGGCGGCGTTTTCCAGGCGGCTGGCGAGGTTCACTTCGCGGCCGATGATGGTGTAGTCCATGCGCGTATCGGCGCCGAAGTTGCCCACGGTGCAGTAGCCGGTGTTCAGGCCCATGCGCACTTCCAGGGGCTTGGTGATGCCCTGGGCGCGCCACTGCTGGCGCATGACCTTCATGTGCTTGCGCATGGCGACCGCCATGGACACCGCTGCTGCCGCGTCCTTGCGCGCGCCCTGGGTGGAGGGGTCGCCGAAGAACACCATCACGCAGTCGCCGACGAACTTGTCGATGGTGCCGCCGTACTTGAGGGCGATCTTCGACATTTCGTTGAGATAGTTGTTGAGCATGTCGGTGAGGGCTTCGGCTTCCAGCTCTTCGGACAGCTCGGTGAAGCCCTTGATGTCGGAGAAGAACACGGTGAGCTTCTTGCGCTGGGTTTCCAGGCGCACGCTCTTCTTGCCGCTGAAGATCGACTCCCACACCTGGGGCGACAGGTACTTGGCCAGGTTGCTGGCCAGCCGCGCGGCTTTCTCCTGTTCCCGGGTGATTTCCGCGCGGGCCACGGCCAGGCGCAGGCCCTGCTGGTGAACGAAGAAGGCGGTGATGCAGATGTACAGCGTGGAGAACAGCACGCTGACCAGCGCCACGAGGGTCGGGGTGGCGCCCTTGTAGGCCGGGGAGAGCAGCGCCGCGGTGAAGACCGAGGCGCTGAGCATGACCAGCAGGCCAAGGCCCAGGGAGCGCAGGCCGCCGATGATCAGCGAGGAGAAGGCCAGCACCAGCACCAGCATCAGGCTCGGTACTTCCGAGAAGCCCATCAGCGCCGTGGCGGCGCCGGCGTGCAGGGCGTCGACGAACATCAGGACCAGGCGCGTGCGCTGCGGGTGGTCGTGCTTGAAGCGGCGGCTCAACTGCTGGGCGAGGTGCGGGTAGAGCAGGGCGTAGGGGACCATCCAGAGGATGTCGTAGCCGAAGTACTGGCTGAAGGTGCCGGCGGTGATGGTTGCCGCCGTTGCGACATAGGCCAGCACGCGGGAATGGTATTCGCGCAGGGGGGCGGAGGAGAGCGGACCGGCGGGGCGCTCGGTGACGATAGGCTTCATGCGCAGGAAAAGTCCCTGGTTAGTGTCGGCGCAATCCACATTGGCGCCTCCCGCGCGATTGCGGGTGTAGGAATCTTATTCCATGCGCAGCCCGCTGGGCCAGCGGCGGCACGCGACGGCTCGTCGCGCGCCGCTGCCGTATCAGACCATGCTGCCGTCGGGTTTCTGGTAGATCGAGCGGCGTGGCTGGGCGAAAACCCGGCGCAGCATGGGTTCGAAGAACTCCAGCGGCAGCACTTCGCCATCCGGATCGAAGGCGGCGGCGTCGTAGCGGGCGCAGAACTCGATGGTCCGGGCGTACTGCGGGTGGTCCTTGAACTGCTCGCGCAGGTGCCGGTCCAGGCCCAGGTGATGGAAGAAGTAGTAACCCTGGAAGATCGCGTGTTTCTCGATCATCCACAGGTTCTCCTCGCTGATATAGTGTGCATCTTCTTGATGAGATATCGGGGACGACCAGAATGGCCAAGGCATGGTCTTACATCCGCTTCAGCTCCATGAAACAAAAGGAGGGCGACAGCACCGACCGACAGAAAGCAATGGTCGCCAAGTGGCGTGATGAACACCCGGAGTATGAGTACATCGAGACAGCCTTTGAAGACTTGGGCGTGTCTGGTTGGACTGGGGAAACGCTGGCCGGGGGCATGGGCAAGCTGCACGCTGCTGTAGAGGCTGGGGTTATCCAAAGCGGGGATGTTGTCGTCTGCGAGGCCATTGACCGTACAGGCCGGATGGACACCTTCACCATGATGACCGAGGTGATTGCACCAATCCTCAAAGCGGGTGTGTCAATCATCACCTTGGACGATGGAAACGTCTACGACAAGGGATCGTTGAGCGGGCCGCTGTACTACCTCCTAGGAGCGCGGCTCCAAGCTGCGAATGCTTACAGCGAAGCCCTATCGAGACGACTGCGGAGTGTAAATAAGAAGAAGGTGCAGGCGGCGCGGGAAGGTAAGGGCGTCAAGCGGAGGTCCGCGTTCTGGCTTACGTCAGATGGGGAAGTGATTGAAGAGATCGCAGAGCCCATCGCAGAGGCATTCAACCTGTACGCCAACGGGCTAGGGGAGAGGCGGATACTTGCACGGCTACGGGAAATGAACCCTGTATTCAACGAGCGTGGCCCCAGCGTCGTGAAGAAGTGGCTCACGAACAAAACTGCGCTCGGCTACTGGGTCAGGAAGAACAAGCAGGGCGAAGTGATTGAAGAGATTGCGGACGTGTATCCGGCCATCGTCACGCCGGAACTGTTCTACACCGTACAAGCAAGGATCAAGGCAAAGGGACGGCCACGGTCGGCACCATCGAAGTATTTCCTATCAGGGCTAGTGAGGTGCGGACACTGCGGACGAAACTTCGGTGTCAGGAGCTACAAGCACGCGAATCATGCGATGGCGTGCAACTGGCGGACCTTCAAAGGCGCTGATGCTTGCGAGAACAGCAAGGAGGTGCCGTACAAGGTTCTTGAGTATGTGTTTCAGCAGACGAAGCACCGAGCTATTGCACAGCTCCAGCAGCAACAGGCGGAAATGGCGAATGCTCAAGACGAAGTGCGTGTGCGTGGGGAGCTGGATGACATCGATGCACAGATTGAGCGGCTTGTTGAACTGGTTGCAGCTACCGGGGGCAAGGTAGGGGCGATTGCCAAGCGTATGACGGGGCTACAGGAGCAGCGGGACGCACTTGCGACAGAGCTCCTGATCATCGAGCAGCAGCCCAAGGCACCGCCATTCGTGCTCCATGTGTACGATGCTGAGCTTCCACTGAGTGATATGGAACTGAACAGCCAACTCCAACAGGCAGGGTATGCAATCACTTGTCATGCGGATGGCACGCTGAATGTTGGTGATGTTGGTGTCAGGTTCCTAGGGGCGAGTAGGAAGGATGGCATTTACAATCTGATCATCGACGGGACGAAGCACATCATACCGCTACGTGGCGAAGCTGAAGAAGATTACCCGTATGTTGAGCCATTCCAAGGCGATGTTGGAGCATCGAACACGTGGACGGCAGACGATTATGAGAACCTGCGGAATCAGCATGAGTGAGGTAAGGTATTGATTTTAAATGGTTTGTCTTTTTCTGCTTGGTTGGTAAGCTTGTAGTGTTGTTGATTTTTAACGTAAAAAGTTAATGTTAACTATTGACTCTTAACGTTAAGAGAGTAGGATTCGCTCCATCAACAACGCACACGGAGCTAAATCATGAGCAAAGCTAAACGCTACACTCCCGAAGAGCGCGAAGCTCTTATTGCAGAATTCAACCTGTCGGGCTTGTCCATTAATGCCTTCTGCAAGCAGGAGGGTAAGCCGGCCTATCAAGTGTTTAAGAACTGGCTTGAAGGAACCGGGCACAGCGGTGGGGCGCCTGTCTCCCGCACTGGCCTCAGCCTGAAAGAAGAGTTCCAAGCTCGCCAAGAAGACGCCTACAAGGCTTTCTTGAAAGAGAAGATTGCAGAGCTTGAAGGGCAGCTCGCCGCTGTGAAAGGCGAGCTGTCGAAGCTCGGCTGATTGGTAGCTGAAAAGAAGAAGGGCACTCCATTGAGTGCCCTTTATTTTTGCCTATAGATAGCACTGCATGGTGGCCTGAGCGGGGTGTTCATCGGCTGAGGTAGTAATCAGAGAGGTCTTGCTGCTATCTGGCTGACGATTGCTGTTACCATACGTGAACTCGGTATGTAACGAGAAAAAACGGACCAGAGTTTTGGTTTGTTCGCAAGTCATTTCGTAGCGAGACGAAAAAAAGACGCCTCATGTGAAAAACGACTTTTTATGGGCAGAAATTGCCGGGTAAGATTTCGTTGTCTTCGGAAACGAAGGCATAGAAAAGCCTCAACCCCTTTCGGGGCTGAGGCTCATGCAAGGTCGATCTTCAGGGGCAGCCTGCAAGCATAAGCCCTAAAGACGACGAAACCCCACGCACGGCATGCGAGAGGCTTTAGCGGAGTGGAGTATCGTTTAGCAAATGCTAATTTACAACCTCCGGTTGTAGAAGTCCGACCGCTGACGTCAGTTTGTCGCCGGTTGTCTCGCATGTCCGTGTTTCACACTAGCCAATATGGAGCCTATGCCCATGGCACAACGTGGAACGCGGCGTCATCGCCGTCAGCGGTACAACCCTCAAGCTGTCCGTCCAGTGCACGTAAATCCGTATACCCGCCATCGGCGTGGCAAGACGGAGCATGTGTGCGAGCACTGGCGTAGCTTGCCGGGTACGCAACTAGCGTTTGACTTCTAACCCCGAGAGGTAATCGAAATGGCCAAGAAACACTCTGGGAGCAAGCATCCCGTAAATCACCGCAGCTCCATCACGGGTCGGTATGTCACGGAAGAGTATGCAAAGAAGCATCCGAAGACGACCGAGAAGGAAAAGCGTGACTAAGCGGTAGCTACAACGAGAGGAAGGGCGGCAGCAATGCCGCCCTTTTCATTTCTGAAATTCCAGTCCCGCCGTGAAAACAGAAGTGCACATTGCGGGTGATCTTGGATTCTGGTCTGGAAAATAATAAATCCGGGTTGTTGCCCGCATTGCTAAGCACGACACAACCGGCCAAATGAGAATCTGTCTTAATTCTAAAGTAAGTCTGTGCGCCTCTGAGAGTTGCAACGACTCAAGCAGCGAGGCGAGACACTAGACGTTGCACGGAGCAGGCGGTGTGTTGCTTGCCTTGGGCTGTGGTGACGCCATGTTCATTCAGGAAGCCAGCGATAGCGCGGAGCGAGCTGTGTCCCTTGGAGCGCGCTAGGGCGAGCATGGCCTCAGCCTTGCGGGCTTGTGTGTCGGCCTGATCCATCCGGGCCTTACGTGCCTTCACCACATTCTCACTACGGATGGCCTTGGAAGCGCCCTGAGAACGTCTCTGCACTTTGGCAACAGCTTCACTGTCTCCAGCATCAGCACGCATCTGGAGTGATTGCAGGGCCTCTTTTGTACGTTGGCTGATGAACTCTCTTTCTTGCTCCGCAAGGGCTGCGAATAGGTGAAGCTGGAACGTGTTGGCGTGGGGCATTGTCGCTACCTTGAACTCAACACGTTTCATCAGGCCTGCGATGTGTTCAACGTCCCGGCTCAGTCGATCCAGCTTGGCAACGACAACAGGCAGCTTGTGTGACAGGGCTTCTTTGAACGCTGGGCGCTCCAGTGGATGAATCGTCCCGCTCACTACCTCAATGCATTCAGCAACGATGCTCCAGCCTTGCTGAGCTGCTGCACTGGTGACGTATGAACGTTGTGCCTCAAGGCCAAGGCCGCTTTCACCCTGACCCTTGGTCGATACTCGGTAGTAAGCAACAACGTTCATTTTCAGCACCTGATGTGTTGGGTGTGTGTTGTGAGTGCTGAGTGTATCACGTAGTGATAGACGTGTCTTGAATGATACGGAGTTTGAGGAATGGGTTCTGATCGAAAAGTGATCAATTCATTTCCGTCGCATTATCTATAGAGCGGGGCGTGACACTCGCCGGGAGCTGGGTTGAGACTGGGCCTAGGGCCAGCCCTTCACATCTGCTCATTTTTACCGCCCCGGCGTTAATTCGCATGCTAACAATCCTTTCGAGCTTAACAACCTTGTGTCCTCCGGACTCACACCACAGCTACAAGGTGCGTAGATTCTGGCTTGTAGCAATCTTGGCTGTTTCACATTGTGGGTGGGATCATGTTGAATGCTCCGCATTCGGAGACGTTTACAACAGGTTGTTAAGGGATGTTCCAACGAAACCACTTGGTTTCATGAGCCACGACGAAAGCGTCGCTTTCATGTACAAACTTGGCTCATTCTTTATTTCCAAGGAAATGAAGTGATTTTATAATGCTCTATTACCAATGCGTAGCATTACGTGTTACCAGCCTTCAGCGGAGCTGATGTTGTTGAGGGGACAATTATACGAACTACGTTCGGTCCCCTCGCTCTTGATCTTCAATCGTCCGAAGGACAAGAGTGATTCCCTCGACAGCATACGCTGTCAGTATTAGTCCTGATGTCTTCCAGACGGGAGAAGAGCAGGGGGATGGACGTTAGTCCATTAGTTTCCCCCTTAACATGCTCTCAACTCCGTTGAGTGTCCCACTCTCAAAGCTTCGCTTTGGTGCATATATTCGAATTCGAATACTCCGGAACAGGCTGGAGCCCTAGTGAGAGTAGGTGTGCACTCTTCTAACGGTGTCACTGTTGTTCCTACCTTCCTTGTGCAAGATTCTTTAACAGCTCCCGCTGTTGCTTCTGCACGAATGCCAACAACAACATTGGCAAACACATCATCTTCATTCTCTTGTGCGAGAACATCGTCAGCTTGGCTGACATAACCCTCTCCGTGCAGCTTACGAAGCACATCATCAGAATTGTTCAGCAGAAGCTCCAGAGTGGTCCTGTGAGCACTGAACATGGCATCACGAGATTTGACGTAAGCGTGGTAATGAGAACTGCTGTACCTGTTCTCAAGCTGAGTGGCTTTGTACTCGTCATCTAGGGCGGTTGTATCGCAATCCAATGTCAGGCTAGCTGCTAGGTCAGCAATGTCAGCACGGAAAGCAGACAGACGAATGATTTCACTTTTCAGCACATATTCAAGATCAGATGCGGAGAAGCTGAAAGCACTAACGTCTTTCCCCTTGAGGCTGGCGATGATCTTGCCAAGCTCTGGAGTGGTTGTCTTGCCGTCTACAGCATTCTTCCAAATCTTCTGATGTTCTTTGTTAGAGAAGTCTAGGAGCTTTTCCAGAGTGTCAATGTGCTTGTAGCGTGTGGCGGGCTTTAGCCTCACTTTGATTGCAAAATCAGTGAACAGCTCCTTACCAATCACTTTGATAACACGATTGACAACATCGCTTTCTTTTTCGTCTTCGAAAACAATGTTGGAAGGTGTTAGGGATGTGCGAGGGATGTGACGACCAGCGTCAAGACTGAAAGTCTTAGCCCCTAGACGACGATTGAAGGAGCGGGGAGCAATCACCAGATTGTCAGCACGTAGCAAGCCAATGACGGAATGATGTTTTACAGGGACGATGTGCGACAGTTCGTAGGGGTCAGTTTTGTTGTCGCCCCATCCGTTGAAGTGTCCACAGTCTTTCCAAAGGCTGTACAGGGACTCCAGCTCTTCCATTGTGATTCCAGAAACAATATCAAGTGTGCGTGCACGGATGCATTGCTTGGCTAGGTAGTATGTGAATGGAGCGCGGACGTTGATTGTGTTGTGAGTCTTCTTACGCTTGTCTGCCGTCTTCTTGCGTTTGGCAGAATTGGCGTAGTCGTTTTTACAGTCTCTGTCACAGAACATGCGTGTGCGGCCTGTCTTCATCACTTCTTTGCAATGATTGCAGATGCACCAGCCGGAACTGTTCTTTTGAATTGTTGGTTTCTTATAAGATGCTTGCATTGTGTCTCCTAGTTCAGGTCAGACGGTAGTTATTATTAGTTGTTTGTGTTACGAGATTTGCGGCATTGTCTGGAGCAATAGAAACGAGGGCGTCTCGATAGAAAGAGGCGTCCGCAACAAATGCACGTGGTATAACTTCGAATATCGACAAACATAGTGAATCCCTCCACTGTTGGACGTTGTTGTGTGTTTGCGTTTTGTGTGAATCAGAGAAGCCCCGGCTAGATGCTGGGGCTTATTTCATTCTGCAATAGCTCTCAAACTCCGTGGGAGTTCGAAGTAGCTAAAGTCTTCATCCTGTACGGCCCTGGAAGGGGCCTTCCTTGCACGATAAGAATCAGGCAATGGCACAGGGTATTCTTGGCGAGATAACGCATCTATGAAGCTCTTAGCGGCCTCTGTGCGTTGGAATGCAGGAATGATTGTTGCGTGCTTGTTCAATAGAGTGAGGATGCCTCGCAATAGCTCCCCACTATCGAAGATGGGCTCTGTGTTATTCGTCATGGTATTCTTCTCTGTTGTGGTAAATGGGCGGACGATCAGGGGCAGGACTAGGCGGGGGATTACTTCCGTTTGAGTATTTGAGCGTTAGGCTTTGATCCAAGGATTTAAGCCTGTTCAATCTCATGGAGTCGTCTGTGTAACCAATGCACAAGCCATATTGCCTAGCTAAGGCAGCGTTTGTGCTGTAGAACTGTCCATCAAACTTGGTTGTAAGGTTGTTTTCCCTAGCTCTTGCGTTCTGATCGTATTCTTTCATT
Source organism: Pseudomonas macauensis (assembly GCF_047902425.1). Lineage (NCBI taxonomy): Bacteria > Pseudomonadati > Pseudomonadota > Gammaproteobacteria > Pseudomonadales > Pseudomonadaceae > Pseudomonas > Pseudomonas macauensis. The sequence goes on from NZ_CP138377.1 coordinate 2,047,802, forward strand.
CGTTTCTCAACGATTTCTTCGACAGCTTGTTGATCAACTCCCTTCCCCAGCATGTTCTGCACGTAGGGCATTAGGACAATAAGTGCACCTGCAAGCCATTTGAGCCATGTAGGGCCGGGGAGGGTGTTGATTAGGTCTGTGAGTTGTTGAGTGTTGCCGCCTGCGTCTGTTGCATTGTTGTCAGCCATTGGCGGTATCCTAAGTTAGTGGTTAACGTCTCTCTGCCTGATTGGCTCTCATTTGGCCGAATGCGTCGCGGAGGGCGTCATGTGTTTCAGACTTGATCACTGGGCCAAGCTGCTGTTGTAGAGCTGCACTATCAACCTTGGAATCAATGTTGAATGTCTGATTGACAGTTACATCAGGAGCCATAACACCGCTAGCAGCTTTATCGGGTGTGTTTAGTCCCATGAATGCTGCTGTTACTGCTTGGATTGATTCAGGCGTCAATGCCACTGTTGGAACAACTGGTCTAGCGTCCATTGGTAGGAAGCTGTTATTCACTTGAGGGACAATCGGAGGGTTCATTAGACGTAGTTGGTCTGGTGTGAACATTGGGGCTCCACCGCCAAGCGTAAAATGGCGTGGGCCATCATCCATTGTCATCATGATAGGAGGCACTGCCTGACCAACTCCCCAATTACGAGAATCTTGAAGTTGTTGATACTGCGCAATCTGTGCATCAAGCGCTGTATCACCCTTGCCAAGAATGAAGCGCCAGAATTTATCAACTGGATCATTCTTTCTTGCACGTAGGTCTTGAAGCTTTGTTGATTTATCCACGTTAGGATCAACAGGGAGAATTAGACTTCCATTAGCAGCGGCGATTGCCTGTGCTTGTTGTTGTGCTGTTTTGTCTGTTCCATCCGCGTTCTTCCCCGTGAGTTCACGAATGAGACCAGCCTTTCCGCGTGTTAGAAGAATGTCCAAATTGAGCATTCCTTCTTTAACAGGCTGCATTGCCTCAGCTAGTTCACGCTCGGAACGAATCAACTCAGCGTTGGCTTGTTCAAGAGCTGTGCTTGAATTCAATGCCTGATCTTGCAAGAAGATTTGGTTGTCTCTCAATTGACGTTGAGCGGCTAGGCTCTTTAGAGAGCGATCAAAGGCTTTTTGATTGTCATTAATAAACTTTGTCCAAGCCTGTTCAAACCATTTGTTGGTAATCCCCTTGCCAGCTTTCAAATCGGCATTGAATTGGCCAATCTGCTTTTCTGCACTAGCTTTCTCAAGCTTGGTGCCTTTCATTGCAGCGGCTGCAAGGTATGGAACAAGGCCGGGGAATCGGTCTGTAATCTGTTCAACGTCAGCAGCGTCAGCACGGCCAGAGGTTTGAAGACGGGTAATCTCTCGGTTCATATCGCGTTGAGCTGCACTATCAAGGCCAGCAATACGGAAGCCCTTTTGGCGTTGCTCCCATTCAGCTTGAATCTTGTCAGCACTCTTACCCATCTTAGACATTACATTGAAGAAGTTACCGAACTCACGAGCACCTTCATTGCTAATCTCTGTTGCGTTTCGTGTAGCAATATCGATGTAAGCTTTACGTGCTTGGCCCTGAACTTTGGAGCTGTCAGATGTGTTCAGGAATGGAGCTTCAAAAGATTGTGCATCAATTGCACCTTGCTGCCGTTGTTCAACACGTTCATTGGCATAACCCAATCCCTTTCCAAGTGCGTACAGGCTTGCTGTAGCAACACCTAGAGCCCCAGTGAATGCACCAACAACAGAGAAGGGGCTGTTAGAGCCGCTGTTGTTACGTGTGGCAAGCCAATGCTGTTGTTTGGCCTGAGCCCATTGAAAGCGTTGTGCACGTTGTTGGGCTGCTTGTGCGAACTGGGCTTGTCGGGCTGCCTGTGCTTGCAAACGAGCTTGATGCATGGCCGCTTTCTGTTGCCCGGCTACTGTCGCCAATTGAATCTGTTGTTGCAGGCGCTGCATCTTCGTTTGTGTAGCTTGATAGGCTGCATTGGCCTTCTGTGTGGCGGCCTGTGTCTTGGCATGAATGGCAGCTAGTCGAGCTTGTTGCATCTGCTGTTGATGTAGTGCTGTAGCAGCGGAAACAGGGCGTCCACGTGGTTTGGGCTGTGCCTGTTGTGCGATGTTCTGTAGCTTGGCAGCTTGAACAGCAGAAACTTGTTTCGCAGCAACAGAGGGCGGGATTCTCCCGCTAGCCTTCTGGCCTGTAGCCTTGAGAGTCTTCTGCTGTTTCAACTCAGCTTGGAATGTCTTACGGCGTTGAGCCTCTAGGGCCTTTTCTGCACGAAGCTCGCGCTCCAGGGCACGGATGTACTTCTCTTTTGCTGCAAGCTGTTTGGAAGCATCCAAGCCCATGTTCTTTGCCATTTGCTGGGACATTTGTTCGTATTGCTTGCCGAACTGCTGCATTTTCTTTGCAACATTGTCTAGCTTACGGGAGAAGGCTTGTAGTTTTGCCATGCCTTCGATATCTAGGATTAGCTTTCCAGATAGCTTGGCGATTGTGTCGCTGATCATGGGCACCTCTTATTGTGGTCGTGTTGCGTCCCACGATTTGAAATATGGAATGGGGCAGTAACAACTAATGTAATGATTGAGTGTCTTCTTGAATGTTGTTCGCTGGCCTTTCTTGATCACTTGTTTGTAATCATCGATCCAGCCAAGAGATTTGGAGTGCTCAAGGTATGCTTCGAACATCTTCAATGTTTCTGGTGCTGCACTGAAGAGAAGGGCCTTTCCATAGGAAAGTGTCCACCAGCAATAATCGAATGGAAGGACGCACCCGTAATGCCATTCAAGGTGTTTGCGGAACTGTCGAAATACGATTGGAATGCTTGCTGTGTCGTCCCCGACGATGTACATAACAACTCTGGAGCGACGTTCTAGAACTTTGTCAATTTGCTTTTTAAATGGAATCTTCATTAATTACCTCTGCTGGGCTGCTCGCTTCATAAGTTCAGCCTGCGTGAATTGATGGAGACTAATTGTCTCGTTCATCTCGTAGATAGCCTCTAGCGTGCAATGATTGTGCAATGTGTAATAATCAACTTTGCACACTTCGCTAGTGAGAATTCGATATACAAGATTGTGTTGTGAATAAGCTTGGAATGCTTTTGTCACGCTCTGGGGGAGTGAGCTTTGTTCGGAGTCTTGCGGAGGGGTGAAATACTTATCAGGATTCTCAAGAAGAAATCCAAATGTAAACAACAGAATGTCATAAACAAGCGTGCAGATTGTCAGAGAGTCGTTTGCGGTAAAGCTCTCAATATCAATCGGCTCGTTATTGCTTGTTGTGTATTTCAAGAAGAGTGCTAGGTCTTCTTCAGTGTTGTCACTCAGGATATCTATGTAAGCGACAGGGCCTAGCGTCTTGTAAGACTCAGAAACTTTCGTAAAGCGTTCCCAGATGCGAGGCAGCATTTCTAGCGCCTCAACACCGGGAAACTGTTGTGTGACAAATGTGCATCCAAGAGCTTTGATAGTCTTGGATGGCAGCATGTGTTAACTCTCTTTAGAGAACTTCTTTAGAAGAGCGTCTAGCTTCTCAGGGGAAACGGTCTTCTGAATGAGTTCTCGCATTCTTAGCTTGCGGAACTCCTTTCGTAGCTCTTCATCAATGTTGTGCATACTTCTTCTCCAGAATCTCGGTAGTCTTATCAATGACAATTTCGCGTTGATAATCACGCATTAGAGACTCAAGTTTTTGGTGCCAACTGTAGAGGTCATCGATTCCGTAAAGCTGTCCAGCAGCATTTGCATAAGCTACAGGGTCATTCTGGAATACGTTTGCAAGGATATTGTTTTTGTACTCTTGAATGGCCTGTTTTGTAACACGGCGAATATTGTCTTTATTCATTAGCGGGCTCCTCTTACTTTTGCTGTAGCTAGTTCGCGTAGGGCTTCACGGCGTTGCATATCTTCTGCACGTTGTAGGCGGGCAATCTCCGCATCAATCTCGCGTTGAATGGCCAGTTCTTCAGCAGCAGCGGCAGTAGCGACGTTCTCTGCGATTCGGGCCTTGTATTGTTCATCAACATCAGCGAAGACTTTCTTTAAGTCTTGTTCCTGATTGGATGCAGGCTTCATGAAGTAGACAGTGTGGTAAGGACCAGCACCAACGGGGAATACTTCGCGGATGGCTGTGTATCCTTGGGCCGCAAGTTCAAGGGTCTTGAAGATTGCTTCTTCCATACCACTAAAGATGAACTGCTCTTTCGCGCCATAACCAATCTCGTTGGTTACAGGGTCGCGGCCAGAGTAGCCAATCTCATATTCAAACTTGGCTGTGTCTTTCAGGCGGGTCAGTTCTGCTTTGTCTGCTTTCAAAGATTGTGTTTGTACGTTTACTCTCATTTTGGGTTTCCTTGATTATCTGTCTTTGGCGTATGTGAACATTAGTGCTTGTAGAATATGAACATTGTTGCGAATTGCTGCTTCTTTGGCTCTGCTATCCCCAGAGCGTTCTGCTTGTTGCAATTGAATGATGATGTTGCGTAGTTGTGTGTCAGCGAATTCTAGTGTCATGTTTCACTCCATAATAAGTTTGTGTCGGCGAACGTAGTTCAGGTAAGCAATCGTGTTGCCTTTGTTGAGCAATTGGTTTGCATAACTCTTTTTGAGTCGAAGGGAGAGGGCTTGTAGAGCCTTCATTGTTTCCTCCCTGCGTTTTGCTGCTACTGCCAATTCTTCTGGGCTTGGTTGAAGAGGCTGGGGCTGTTGCACGTTGATATTGATAGTGATGTTTACATTGATGCTCATTGTGCAATCTCCATTACAGCGAGAATGGAGAAGAGAACTGCACCGACAATGCACATTGGAATAAAAATCATGGTAGTTACCTTTGTTTGCGTTAGATTGGGCGTTGTTGTGTTTTATTAGGCTGCTTGTTGCTGCTTCTTGTGGAAGTCTTTGCAACGGCATACGGTAGAGCAGTATTTGTGCGAGTCTCGAATACTCAAGAACTCTTTTTTACAGAAGATACAAATCCGTTGGATGCGCATATTGGCTCCTATGTCTGTTGTTGTTGAACGTGAACGTGAACGTATGAAGGACGAAAGAAAGGGCAAATACCTCTCGTGGAGTATTTGCCCAATCTAACGCACCGGAGATTGATTAATTTAATGTAAGCGACTTTTCTGGTTGTGGTCGCTTGGCACAAGGAGGCTGCCTGTTAACTAACTCCAACCTTGAGAGAAAAAGTTAGCCAACACCAGAGCTACGTTTCCCAGACGTAATAAAGGAACCAAACAGAGAAACTGTCTGGTTAAAAGAAGTTACACAAGTGCAACTTATAAGAACTGGGGAGGGAGTGAAACTGAGGAAGAAACCTTAACCCTATGTAGGTATTATATACCCTAATTCTATTCTGTCAAGCCTTTTATTTCATAGTTCTAGCAGTATACCTGATCGGCTCAAGTGCTTGCAACTGCTGGCGCTGGGCGGTGTTAGGGCGAAATCAGGGGCAGGGCTTGAGCCCACGGATTACGGGGCTTTCAGGGGTTTGGCACATGATCGTGTGACTGAGAATTCTTGTTAAATCATCATTGTATTGCACACCTAGTCCTGACGAACGGCTTGAGGATGGCCGCGGCAATGTCGGCGTGGTTGAACGAGCCCAGAGTGTCGCCGATGTCGTGGAGCAGGGCGCAGACCACGTACTCCTCGTCGCGACCGTCGCGGTGGGCCAGGGTGGCGGTCTGCAGCGAGTGGGTCAGGCGGTCCACCGGGAAGCCGCCGAAGTCGCCGTCGAGCAGGCGCAGGTGGGTGAGGATGCGGTCGGGCAGCAGGGCGGCGTACTGGGCGAAGTCCTTGGCGATGATCGCCCAGTCTTCGGCGCTGCCGTCTTCCATGTGGGTGAAGCTGGCGCGTGCGTTCATCGGGCTGTGCTCTTGTGATTGTCAGGGGGATGGCACGACCCTGAGTCTAGAACCGGCGAGTGATGGCGCTAGTGGCCTGGCGCGCCAGCCGGGTGTCCCGGCAGCCCGTGAATGCTTCGTCAGCAGCGACGTCGATGATGGCCTCAGGGGTTCTCCGGATCGTGTCCCAGTGACTGCAGGAACAGCGAGAACAGCTCCGGCTGGGAGGAGATGTCGAGCTTGTTGTACAGGTGGCGGCGATGGACCTTGACGGTCTCCGGGGAGATCGCCAGGCGCTCGGCCATCGCCTTGGAGGAGTAACCCCGCAGGATCAGCCGGGCGATCTCCAGCTCGCGTTCGGAGAGCACGCCGGCGCCGAAGTGGCTCAGCGCGTCGCGCACCTGGGTCGCCACGCCGTCGCTGGTGGCCGGCAGCAGGCGTTGGCTGCGCTGTTGCCAGTGCTGCTGCATCAGCGCCAGTACCCAGGGGCAGAGCATCGCCAGCAGGCCGGTCTGTTCGGCGTCGTACAGCCGGCGCATGCCCAGTGACAGCGACAGCGCGCCCTGGCCGGGCAGTTGCAGGATGAACTGCACCTCATCCTCCAGCACGTTGTCGTGGAAGTAGCTGAGGAAGTATTCGCTCTGACGGAACTGGTCCGGGGAGATTTCCTCCAGTCGATAAAGCCCGCTGGGTACGCCCTCGCGGCAGGCCTGATAAAAGGGGTCGAGCTGGTACAGGCCGTCGAGGTAGATGGCCATCGCCGCGGGCCCGGCCGTGGGCTCGGCGTCGTATTCCTCCAGCGCCACCGGCGTGCCGTGGGCGGGGTAGAACATCGCCAGGGCGTTATCGAACGGCAGCCATTGGTGCAGCAGCAGGACCAACTGCTTCCAGAAGCGCGGCTGGCCGATCTGCTCGACGGTGCGGCCGAGGTTGGCGTGCATGCCGACCTCACGGAACAGGCTGTGCATGCGTTGGCTCCCCGTGGATTCGGCCCACGGTTTCCTCCTTTTACCTGCCCGCCGTCAAGGGGGCGTAACCCCAAATGGTGATTGGCCGCCACTGCCGCCGTGCCCAGACTGCACCCCACGCAGCGCCCGGAGAGAGGGCGCGACAAGGTCTTCGTTCCTACCTCAACCACCAATAACAACACGAGGAAACAACGATATGAGCGCTTCCCCTGCGCCACAGAGCGCGCTCAAGCCCAGCCTGGGCGTGCTCGATGTAGTCGCCATCACCGTCTCGGCGGTCACCCCCGCCAGTTCCGTGTTCGTCATCGCGCCCTTCGCCATCCAGCAGGCCGGCAGCGGTGCCTTCCTGGCCTTCGTCATCGCCGGCTTCCTGGCCCTGATGTTCGCCTGGTGCTATGCCGAACTGGGCCGCGCCCACAGTTCCGCCGGCGGCGAGTACGTCTACGCCAAGCGCGTGTTCGGCGGCCTCGCCGGCTACGCCACCTTCCTCACCGTGCTGGTCTCGCTGCTGTTCATCCCGCCGGTACTGGCCACCGGCGCCGCGACATACCTCAACAGCGCACTGGGTACGAACTTCGACACCCAGACCGTGGCCCTGGCGATCGTTGCCGCCAGCTATGTGCTGGGCATTCTCAACATCCGCGTCAACGCCTGGATCACCGGTGTCTTCCTGCTCTGCGAAGTGGCTGCGCTGCTGGTGATCGTGGTGCTGGGCTTCGGCCACGTCAGCCAGCCGGTGAGTGTGCTGCTGCAGCCGCAGCACATCGATGGCGGCGTGCTGGCCGCCGCACCCTGGGCTTTGGTGATCGGCGCCGTGGGTACGGCACTGTTCTCCTACAACGGTTTCGGCGGCGCGGTGCTGCTGGCCGAGGACATGAAGTGCGGCGGGCGCAACGTGCACCGCGCGGTGATCTGGTCGCTGGCGCTGGTGGTGGGCATCGAGATCGTGCCGCTGATCGCCCTGCTGCTGGGCGCACCCTCGCTGCAGGAGATGATCGCCAGCCCCGACCCGGTCGGTTACCTGCTCACTGCCCATGGCAACGAAACGCTGTCGCGGCTGGTCAGCGCCGGCATCTTCCTCTCGGTATTCAACGCCATCGTCGCCATCGTCATTCAGGTCGGCCGGGTGATCTTCAGCAGCGGTCGCGACGAGCTGTGGACGCCGCTGATGAACCGCGCCTTCACCCGCATCCATCCGCGCTGGGAATCGCCCTGGCTGGCGACGCTGTTCCTCGGCATCCCGTCGGCGGCCCTGAGCTTCAGTTCGAACCTGGAGGAGCTGACCTCCTTCACCGTGCTGCTGCTGGTCATGGTCTACCTGGTGGTGGCGCTCTGCGCGCTGTTCAGCCGCGTGCTGCGCCGCGACCGCGAACACCCCTACCACATGCCGCTGTGGCCGCTGCCGGCGATGCTGGCGGTGATCGGCTCCGGCTACCTGTTGCTCAACCTGCTACTGGACGCTTCCTCGCGGGACGTCATGATCATTGTCGGGATACTGGCCGTGTCGGTGATTCTCTACGGCACCTACGGCAAGCTCAGCCCGGCCTTCCAGAAGCTGTAAATCGAAGGAGACAGCATGCGCGCTCGTCAACTCGGCATCACCCTGGGCCTGGGCACCCCCGGCCCGTTCAATGCCATCACCGATGTCCCCGGCATTCGGGTCGGCCACAGCACCCTGATCGGCGAGCGCGACGGCCGCGCCGTGCGCACCGGGGTCACGGTGGTCCAACCGCGCGACGGCGCGGCACGGCGGCAACCCTGTTTCGCCGGCTGCCATGTGCTCAACGGCAACGGCGACGCCACCGGCCTGGAATGGATTCGCGAGGCGGGGCTGCTGACCACGCCGATCGCCATCACCAACACCCACAGCGTGGGCGCGGTGCGCGACGCGCTGATCGCCGCCGAGCATGCCGAACTGGCGGACCCGTCCATCTACTGGTGCATGCCGGTGGTGATGGAGACCTTCGACGGCCTGCTGAACGACATCTGGGGGCAGCATGTCGGTCCGGACCAGGTGCGTGAGGCCCTGGCCGCCGCCGAGTCCGGCCCGGTGCGGGAAGGCCCTGTGGGCGGTGGTACGGGGATGATCTGCCATGAGTTCAAGGGCGGCATCGGCACCTCCTCGCGTCGGCTGCCGGCGGAGCAGGGCGGCTGGACCGTCGGCGCGCTGGTGCAGGCCAACCACGGCCAGCGTCGCGAGCTGCGGGTGGATGGCTACCCGGTCGGCCGCCACTTGGCTGACCTGCCTTCGCCCTTCGCCGAACAGGGCACGCCGGGGATGGGCTCCATCGTGGTGATCCTTGCCACCGATGCGCCGCTGCTGCCGCACCAGTGCCAGCGCCTGGCCCAGCGCGCCTCGCTGGGCATCGCCCGCACGGGTGGCGGTACGGATGATTCCAGTGGCGATATCTTCCTCGCCTTCGCCACCGGCAACCGCGACCTGCCGCCGGCGGATTACGGGCGCAAGGAGCTGCCCTTCGCTACGGCGCTGGAGATGGTCAACAACGACCACATCTCGCCGCTGTTCGCCGCCGCCGCCGAAGCGGTGGAGGAGGCCATCGTCAATGCGCTGCTGGCCGGGTGCGACATGCGTACCGACGACGGCGTGCTGGTGCCGGCGTTGAGCGGCGAGCGGTTGCTGGCGGCCTTGCGCGAAGCCGGCTGGTGCGGCTGAGGCCCTGTCGAGCGCTCGGCGGGCTGGCAAAACCTGTAGGAGCGAGCTTGCTCGCGAACGAATTTCCCGGCGGCAGCGGAGTTGGGTGGGTTCGCGAGCAAGCTCGCTCCTACGGAAAGCACTTTCGTGCCATGAAAAAAAGCCGGAGCTGCTGGGCAGCTCCGGCTTCGTTGTTGGAAGCAGGTATCCCCAATCAGTTCGGGGTATAGATCTGATCGAACACGCCACCGTCGACGAAGTGGGTCTTCTGCACGGTGCGCCAGTCGCCGAAGGTCTTCTCCACGGAGAAGAAGTCCACTTTCGGGAAGCGGTCGGAGAACTTGGCGAGGATTTCCGGGTTGCGCGGGCGCAGGTAGTTGTTTGCGGCGATGGTCTGGCCTTCGTCGGACCACAGGTACTTCAGGTAGGCCTCGGCCTCGGCGCGGGTGCCTTTCTTGTCGACCACCTTGTCGACCACGGCCACCGGCGGCTCGGCTTCGGCGGAGACGCTCGGGTAGACCACTTCGAAGCCGCCCCGGCCGAACTCGCGGGCGATCATCTCGGCTTCGTTCTCGAAGGTCACCAGTACGTCGCCGATCTGGTTCTGCATGAAGGTGGTGGTCGCCGCGCGGCCGCCGGTATCGAGCACCGGCACGTGCTTGAACAGCTGGCCGACGAATTCCTTGGCCTTGGCTTCATCGCCACCGTTCTTCAGGGTGTAGCCCCAGGCGGAGAGATAGGTGTAGCGGCCGTTGCCGGAGGTCTTGGGGTTCGGCACCACGACCTGCACGCCGTCCTTGAGCAGGTCCGGCCAGTCCTTCAGACCCTTGGGGTTGCCCTTGCGCACGATGAACACGGTGGCGGAGGTGAAGGGGGCGCTGTTGTTGGGCAGGCGTGCGGCCCAGTCCTTGGGCACCAGGCCGCCGTTGTCGGCCAGGGCGTCGATGTCGGTGGCCTGGTTCATCGTGATGACGTCGGCCGGCAGACCGTCGATCACCGCGCGGGCCTGCTTGCTGGAACCGCCGTGGGACATCTGGATGACGATGTTCTGGCCTTTCTCGGCCTGCCAGTGCTTCTGGAAGGCGGCGTTATAGTCCTTGTAGAAGTCGCGCATCACGTCGTACGAGACGTTGAGCAGGGGCTGGGCGGCCTGGGCCGCGGAGGCCAGGGCGAGGCCAGCGGCCAGCAGCGAGGCGCTGAACAGTCGTTTCACGATCCGATCCTTTTGGCAGTGTTGTTGGGGGGATTATGCCGTCGGGTTATATGGCCTTTAAATACTTAAAGGCTATTTGCTTATTCACCGCGTGCACGCGGGCAGCCGGAGATCGCAGCGTGATCAGCCTGCTGGGCGGGGGAATAGGTCGTGGGACGGCGGGGTGGGCCGCCGTCCCGGCCGGGGTCAGGCGCGTTCGCCGGCCTCGGCGCTGTCGGTGTCGCCCTCGGCCAGGCAGGCCGCGGCGGTGAACAGCACGTCGGTGGAGGAGTTCAGCGCGGTTTCCGCCGAGTCCTGGAGGATGCTGATGACGAAGCCGACGGCCACCACTTGCATGGCGACTTCGCTGGAGATGCCGAACAGGCCGCAGGCCAGCGGGATCAGCAGCAGCGAGCCGCCGGCCACGCCGGAAGCGCCACAGGCGCAGAGCGAGGCCACCACGCAGAGCAGCAGGGCGCTGGGCAGGTCGACGACGATGCCCAGGGTATTGGCCGCCGCCAGGCTGAGCACGCTGATGGTAATGGCGGCACCGGCCATGTTGATGGTGGCGCCCAGCGGAATGGAGACCGAGTAGGTGTCCTCATGCAGGCCCAGGCGTTCGCACAACTGCAGGTTGACCGGGATGTTGGCCGCCGAACTGCGAGTGAAGAACGCGGTGACGCCGCTTTCGCGCAGGCAGGTGAATACCAGCGGGTATGGGTTTCGGCGCAGCTTGACGAAGACGATCAGCGGGTTGACCACCAGCGCGACGAACACCATGCAGCCCAGCAGAACGGTGAGCAGGCGCAGGTAGCCCAGCAAGGCGTCGAATCCGGATTCGGCCAGGGTGCTGGCGACCAGGCCGAAGATGCCCAGGGGGGCGAAGGCGATGACGACGCGCACGATCAGCGTTACGCCGTTGGCCAGGTCATCCACCAGATCGCGGGTGGTCTGGCGGGCATAGCGCAGGGCGATGCCCAGGCCGACTGCCCAGCCGAGGATGCCGATGAAGTTGGCTTCCAGCAGCGCTTTCACCGGGTTGGTGGCGATGCTGAACAGCAGGGTGTTGAGCACTTCGCCAATGCCGCCGGGCGGTGTGGAGTCCGCTGCCGCCGCGGCCTTGAGAACCAGGGTGGAGGGGAAGGCGAAGCTGGCAGCCACCGCCACCAGGGCGGCGGCGAAGGTACCCATGAGGTACAGCAGCAGGATCGGCCGGATATGAGTGCGCTGGCCCTGCTTGTGGTTGGCGATGGAGGACATCACCAGTACCAGAACGAGTACTGGCGCGACTGCCTTCAGAGCCGAAATGAACAGGTTACCGAGCAGGCTGACCGCACGTGCCGCCTCGGGCCAGATCAGGGCCAGGGCGATGCCCAGGAGCATGCCGATGAAAATCCGCATGACCAGGCTGGTGCGCTTGAGTCGCTGCAGGAAGGTGGGGGCTGGAAGAGTCATGACATCTTTCGCTGCGTTGGAATGGGAACGCGCCCTGTGCCGGGCGCGGAAGGGGGCGGATTATGCCGTCTGCGTCGAGGAATTGCGCGGTTACCCGTCGATTGAGCGCCAGGTTCCGCTCTGGTACATGCCGGATGGCAGTCTGAATGAGGGGGCGCTGACCGGCATTGATCCACGACGGTTACAACGGGATTAGCGGCAGTGGTCAGCTGAGGTCGCTGAACGACTCCGGGTCGAGGTCGATACTGGCGACCCGTTGCACCGCGCCACGCATGGTCACCCGGAAGTCGTCCGCGACACGGATATTCAGCAGTCCGCCGGCCAGGTGCAGGTCGATGTGCTCCTCGCACAGGCCCAGGCGCCGTGCCACGGCGGCGGCCGCGCAGCTGCTGGTGCCGGAGGACAGGGTGTAGCCGGCGCCGCGCTCCCAGATTTCCACGCGCAGGGCGTTGCAGCCCAGCCACTCGACGAACTGCACGTTGGTGCGCCGCGGGAACAGCGGATGACGTTCCAGCAGCGGGCCGAGGCGGCAGGCCAGTTCGCGGCTGGTCCGCTCGACGAACACCACGCAATGCGGGTTGCCCATGGACACCGCATTGATCTTCAGCGCTTCGCCATCGATTTCCAGCGGGTAGCCCAGGGCCTCCGGCGCATCGATCAGCACCGGTATGGCCGCGCTGGCGAACTCGGCGCGGCCCATGGAAACCTCTACGGTGCGCCCTTCGTCGAATACCTGGCTGGTGACGGTGCCGCCGGCGGTGACGATGTCGAACGGCTGGTCGGCGACCAACCCGCAGTCCCACAGGTAGCGGGAGAAGATGCGCAGACCGTTGCCGCTCTTCTCCGCCTCGGAGCCGTCCGGGTTGAGAATGCGCAGGCCGAAGGCGCTGTCGGTGTGCTGCGCCAGCAGGATGCCGTCGGAGCCTATGCCGAAGTGGCGGTCACAGACGCGGCCGATCTGCGCCGCCGTCAGGGCGAACGGCGCGTCGCCCGCATGGACCAGGTAGTCGTTGCCCAGAGCCTGGTATTTCACGAAGTGCATGGCCGCGATCCGTCGCTGAACGAAGTCCTCGACTATACACGGGGACCGGCGCTTTCCGAATGCAGGTTGCGCAGCAGCGTCGACAGCAGGCGCTGACCCAGGATCACCAGCCAGCAGGCGAAGATGAACGGCGCCGTGAATGCCGGCAGGCCGATCAGCGCAAAGCACGGCTGCAGCAGGACGGCGAGCAGGATGCCGCACAGCGGCGCCAGCGCGCTGCGGTAGCGCAGCGACAGGGCAATGCCGGCCAGGGCGCCGTTCAGCCCGAGCAGGCCGGCTTGTGCCGAGGAGGCCGGCAGGCCGAACAGCGGCGCGATGACCAGCGCGCCGGCGGCGCCGGCCAGGGCCCAGAAGGCGGCGCGGCGATCGGCCAGCAACAGGCCGAGGGCGATGGTCAGGCCGGCCAGCGGCTCGCCGAGGAATATCACTTCGCCAAAGCCCAGCGCCGTCGAGTCCAGCAGCGGGTTCAACGTGCCGCAGGACAGGCAGGCGAGACCGTCCGCCGGGGCCAAGCCGATCGCATTGCCGAGCGCCACCGAGATCCAGCCCAGCAGCACGAAGGCCGAGGTGTAGGCCGGCAGGCCCAGGCGCCGGCGCGACTGGCGCAGCAGTACGGCCTGTACCGCGACGCTGGTAAGGATGGCGGCGACAGTCAGCATCACCAGGCCCAGCGACCACTGGAACTGGAAGGGCAGCAGCAGGCCGATGAGGGTCGGGTTGTAGTCGTGCAGGCCGGCGTCGATATCCGCCTGCGGCTCGCGGACGAAGCGCGCGGTGAGCGGGCCGAGCAGGGCGCCCAGCAACGCGCCGGGCAGCAGCTGCGGCGCGGACCAGGCGATGGTCAGCAGCAGGATCAGGCCGAAGCGGGCGTCGGCCTGCAGGTAGATCTGGCCGAAGCCGACCAGGCGGGTGCGGAGCAACTGATTGAGGGGCATTGGGGGTCTGGGCAGTGGAAAGTGATTCCGCAGCGCCTCGTGGGGTGTGGAGCTTCAAGGCTCCATCGGCGGGTGCTGCGTGAGCATTGTGTGACGCCGCCATACGGAGCCGCGCCACGGGGTTGGAAAAAGAAAAGAGGCTGTCGGCGGGATCACCGCCAACAACCTCGAAATTCCATGGCCAGCATGGGAGTTGCTCGTGGGGGGCCATGGACCGACAAGCATTCGGTCAAGGTCAAACCCGGACGGACGGGGACGCGGCCCCGTATTCCCGGCCCCGTCCGTCCGGGAGTGACTCGGTGCGGAGGCACGCCATGGGGCGTGGCTCCAGAACTCGGTGTTTCCTGTGACTCTTCGTATCCTTCACCCGAGCCGTCTCCCGGAGGGAGAGGGCTGGGGTGAGGGCGCTCTTCTGACGCTTAACCTTCCAGTGCCGGCGCGATCGTCTCGATGCGCAGCATGTTGGTGCTGCCCGGCTGGCCGAAGGGCACGCCGGCGGTGACCACCACGGTGTCGCCACGGCGCGCCATGCGCTGGGCCAGGGCGATGTCCAGGGCGGTGGAGCAGATCTCGTCGACATGGGCGAGCTGCGCATTGACCACCGAGTGCACGCCCCAGGCCACGGTCAGGCGGCGGGCGGACTTCAGCTGCGGCGTCAGGCTCAGGATCGGTGCTTTGGGACGCTCGCGGGAGGCGCGCAGGGTCGAGGCGCCGGACTCGGTGTAGTTCACCAGCACCGCTACCGGCAGGATGCGGCTGATCCGGCGGATGGCGCAGCTGATGGCGTCGGAGACGGTGGCGTCCGGTTCCGGGCGGTTGAGTTCGAGCTGGGCCTGGTAGTCCGGCTCGGCCTCTACCTGGCGGATGATCTTCGCCATCATTTCCACCGATTCACGCGGGTACTGGCCCGAGGCACTCTCGGCGCTGAGCATCACGCAGTCGGCGCCTTCGCTGACGGCGGTGGCCACATCGGTCACCTCGGCGCGGGTCGGCGCCGGGGAGAAGCGCATGGACTCCAGCATCTGGGTCGCCACCACCACCGGACGGCCGAGCTGGCGGCAGACCTGGATGATGCGCTTCTGGATACCCGGTACGCTCTCGGCCGGCATCTCCACGCCGAGGTCGCCACGGGCGACCATGATCGCGTCGGACAGGCGGGCGATGGCTTCGATGGACTGCACCGCCGAAGGCTTCTCGATCTTGGCCATGAGAAAGGCCTTGTCGCCGATCAGCGAACGGGCTTCCTCGATGTCTTCGGGACGCTGCACGAAGGACAGCGCGACCCAGTCCACGCCCAGCTCCAGACCGAAGTCCAGGTCACGGCGGTCCTTGGCGGTCAGCGGGCTGAGCTTGAGCACGGCTTCGGGCACGTTGACGCCCTTGCGGTCAGACAGCTCGCCGCTGTTCATTACGCGGGTCTCGATGGCGTCGGCGTGGGCGTTGACCACCTGCAGACGAATCTTGCCGTCGTCCAGCAGCAGGCTCATGCCCGGCTCCAGCGCCTGGATGATCTCCGGATGGGGCAGGTTGACGCGCTTCTCGTCGCCCGGTACGTCGCTGAGGTCCAGGGTGAAGCTCTGGCCCTTCTCCAACTGCACCGCGCCGTTGGCGAAGCGGCCGACACGCAGTTTCGGGCCCTGCAGGTCCATGAGGATGCCGATGGGGTAATCCAGCTCGGCTTCCACTTCACGGACCCAGGCGAAACGCTGGGCGTGGTCGCTGTACTCGCCGTGGCTGAAGTTCAGGCGGAACAGGTTGGCGCCGGCTTCCACCAGGGCGCGGATGTCGTCACGGCTTTTGATCGCCGGGCCCAGGGTCGCCAGAATCTTTACTTTTTTATCCGGAGTCATTTGTCGTTCTCGAGGACCAGGATGGCGCGGAAGTCGTTGACGTTGGTACGGGTCGGCTTGGTGATCACCAGGTCGCCCAGTTCGGCGAAGAAGCCGTAGCCGTTGTTGTTGTCGAGCTCGTGCAGCGGGTTGAGGCCGGCCTTGGCGGCGCGCTTGTAGCTGCACGGACTCATCAGGGCACCGGCGTTGCTTTCCATGCCGTCGATGCCGTCGGTGTCCCCCGCCAGGGCCCAGATGTTCGGTTCACCCTTGAGGTCGGCGGTGAGGCTGAGGAGGAATTCTGCGTTGCGTCCGCCACGGCCGTTGCCGCGTACGGTCACGGTGGTCTCGCCACCGGAGAGGATCAGGCAGGGCGCCTTCATGGGCTGACCATGCTTGCGGATCTGCCGGGCGATACCGGCGTGGACCTTGGCCACCTCGCGGGATTCGCCTTCCAGGTCGCCCAGGATCAAGGTCGGGATGCCGGCGGCTTCGGCCTTGGCGGCCACCGCGTCGAGGGCATGCTGGGGCGTGGCGATCAGCGTGAAGTGGCTGCGCGACAGGCACTCGTCGCCGGGTTTGACGGTTTCCGAGCGCGGGTCTTCCAGCCAGGCACGTACATTCGCCGGGACTTCGATGCCATAGCGCTTGAGGATGGCCAGGGCGTCGGCAGAGGTGGTCGGGTCGCCCACGGTGGGGCCGGAGGCGATCACTGTGGCTTCGTCGCCGGGCACGTCGGAAATCGCGTAGGTATACACGCTGGCCGGCCAGCAGGCGCGGGCCAGGCGGCCGCCCTTGATGGCGGAGAGGTGCTTGCGCACGCAGTTCATTTCGCTGATCGCTGCGCCCGATTTCAGCAGCGCCTTGTTCACGCTGCGCTTGTCGTCGAGGCTGATGCCTTCGGCCGGCAGGGCGAGCAGGGCGGAGCCGCCACCGGAGAGCAGGAAGATCACCCGGTCGTTCTCGGTCAGGCCGCTGATCAGTTCCAGCACGCGACGCGCGACGCGCTCACCGGCGTCGTCCGGCACCGGGTGCGAGGCTTCCACCACTTCAATGCTGCGGCACTCGGCGCCGTAGCCGTAGGGCGCCACGACCAGGCCCTGGACCTGGCCGTTCCAGTGTTTCTCGGCGACTTCGGCCATGGCCCCGGCGGCTTTGCCGGCGCCGATGACGATGGTGCGGCCGCCCTTGTCGGTGGGCAGGTGCTGCGCCAGTACCTGGGCCGGATGCGCGGCGGCGATGGCGGTGTCGAACAGCTCGCGCAGGAAGGCGCGTGGGTCCAGGCTCATGACAGGCTCCCGTGATTCTTGTTGTGGTGTTCCATGGCTCAGGCTTCTGCTTGCAGAAGACTCAGCGATGGAATCGAACGCCCCGGCCGGCGAGGCCGTGATTCCCTACGGCCGGGTGTTCGAATCGCTCTGCAGCGTGACGGGCGACGCCACTCCCATAACCTCGCCCGGCACCTTGCTCTTGCTGGCGGATAACGCCGTTGGCGTTATGCGCCCTACGCCTTGCTCTTCGTAGGATGGGTATCGCTTCGCTCCACGCCATCCTGCGAACGCACTTCTCAGTCCTTGCGGATCGAGAAGTTGGCCATGTGCTCCAGGCCCTTGATCAGGCCGGAGTGGTCCCAGTTGCTGCCGCCGATGGCCGCGCAGGTGCTGAACACTTGCTGGGCGTTGGCGGTGTTGGGCAGGTTCAGGCCCAGTTCGCGCGCGCCGGCCAGGGCCAGGTTGAGGTCCTTCTGGTGCAGGCTGATGCGGAAGCCCGGATCGAAGGTGCCCTTGACCATGCGCTCGCCATGCACTTCGAGGATGCGCGAGGAGGCGAAGCCGCCCATCAGCGCTTCACGCACCTTGGCCGGGTCCGCGCCGTTCTTGGCGGCGAACAGCAGGGCTTCGGCGACGGCCTGGATGTTCAGGGCGACGATGATCTGGTTGGCGACCTTGGCGGTCTGGCCGTCACCGTTGCCGCCGACGCGGGTGATGTTCTTGCCCATGGCCTGGAACAGCGGCAGGGCGCGTTCGAAGGTGTTCGGGCAGCCGCCGACCATGATGCTCAGGGTGGCAGCCTTGGCGCCGACTTCACCGCCGGATACCGGGGCGTCCAGGTACTGGGCGCCGGTGGCCTTGATCTTCTCGGCGAAGGTCTTGGTGGCGGTGGGGGAGATCGAGCTCATGTCGATCACGACCTTGTTCGGGCCTACGCCTTCGGCGATACCGTCCTTGCGGAACAGAACGTCGTCGACCTGTGGGGTGTCCGGAACCATCACGATGATGAATTCGGCTTCCTGGGCGACTTCCTTGGGGGTGGCCAGGGCGACGGCGCCGGCTTCTACCAGGGAGGCCGGGGCTGCATCGTGATGGGTGGAAACGAAGATCTGGTGACCGGCTTTCTGCAGGTTCTGAGCCATGGGCAGGCCCATGATGCCGGTGCCGATGAATCCGATTTTGGCCATGAGGTGTTCTCCTGGTTTCTCTTGTTGGGTTATCGGGACCCTGCGCTGGCGAGGGTGACGGGGTTCCCCGTCATTCCCGCAAAGGCGGGAACCCGGCAAAAAACATCAGATGACGTTGTGGCTCTTCAGCCAGCCCAGGCCGGCTTCGGTGGTGGTCTTGGGCTTGTATTCGCAACCGATCCAGCCGCGGTAGCCGATGCGGTCCAGGTGCTCGAACAGGAAGCGGTAGTTGATCTCGCCGGTGCCCGGTTCGTTGCGGCCGGGGTTGTCGGCCAGCTGGATGTGGTTGATGGCCGGGAGGTTCTTCTCCATGGTGCGGGCCAGGTCACCTTCCATGATCTGCATGTGGTAGATGTCGTACTGCAGGAACAGGTTGGCGCTGCCGACCTTCTCGCGAAGCTCCAGGGCTTGCTGGGTGTTCTTCAGGTAGAAGCCGGGAATGTCGATCGTGTTGATCATTTCCATGACCAGCTTGATGCCCGCGGCTTCGAGCTTGTCCGCCGCGTACTCCAGGTTGTTCAGGAAGGTGTTCTCGATGGTGGCGCAGTCATAGCCCTGCGGACGGATGCCGGCCAGGCAGTTGACCTGCTTGTTGCCCAGCACCTTGGCGTAGGCGATGGCCTTGTCCACACCGGCGCGGAATTCCTCGACGCGATCCGGATGGCAGGCGATGCCGCGCTCGCCCTTGGCCCAGTCGCCGGCGGGCAGGTTGAACAGCACTTGTTCCAGCTTGTTGGCGTCCAGGCGGGCCTTGATCACCTCGGCCTCGACGTCATAGGGGAAGAGGTACTCGACACCGGTGAAGCCGGCCTTGGCGGCGGCGTCGAAGCGGTCGAGGAAGTCCACCTCGGTGAACAGCATGGACAGGTTGGCGCAGAAACGGGGCATTGTGTGACTCCTTGATGGCGTGTTGCTCGAACAGCCCCCTCTCGGCAAGGAGAGGGTCAGGGGAGAGGGCCTTGCGACGCCTCTCCCACAGGGGGATCAATCCAGCAGCGAGATGGCGGTCGGGGCGTCGGCACCCTTGAGCGCCAGTTCCTCGAACTCGTTCACCGCGTTGATCTCGGTACCCATGGAGATGTTGGTGACGCGCTCCAGGATGACTTCCACGACAACCGGCACACGGTGCTTCTGCATCAGCTCGCGGGCCTGGGCGAAGGCAGCGCCGATCTGCTCCGGGTCGAAGACGCGGATGGCTTTACAGCCCAGGCCTTCAACCACCGCAACGTGATCCACGCCGTAGCCGTTGAGTTCCGGTGCGTTGACGTTGTCGAACGCCAGCTGCACGCAGTAGTCGATCTCGAAGCCGCGCTGTGCCTGACGGATCAGACCCAGGTAGGAGTTGTTCACCAGCACGTGGATGTACGGCAGGTTGAACTGCGCACCGGCCGCCAGTTCTTCGATCATGAACTGGAAGTCATAGTCGCCCGACAGTGCGACGACCTGACGGCTCGGGTCGGCCTTGACCACACCCAGGGCAGCCGGAATGGTCCAGCCCAGCGGGCCGGCCTGGCCGCAGTTGATCCAGTGACGCGGCTTGTACACGTGCAGGAACTGGGCGCCGGCGATCTGCGAGAGACCGATGGTGCTGACGTAGCAGGTTTCCTTGCCGAAGAACTCGTTCATCTCTTCGTAGACGCGCTGCGGCTTGACCGGCACGTTGTCGAAGTGGGTCTTGCGCTGCATGGTGCGCTTGCGCTCACGGCAGGATTCCACCCAGGCGCTGCGGTCCTTCAGCTTGCCGGCGGCTTTCCACTCGCGGGCGACTTCCAGGAAGACTTCCAGCGCGGAGCCGGCGTCGGAAACGATGCCCAGGTCCGGGGTGAAGACGCGGCCGATCTGGGTCGGTTCGATGTCGACGTGGACGAACTTGCGACCCGCGGTGTAGACGTCGACCGAACCGGTGTGGCGGTTGGCCCAGCGGTTGCCGATGCCGAACACCATGTCCGATTCCAGGACGGTGGCGTTGCCGTAGCGGTGCGAGGTCTGCAGACCGCACATGCCGGCCATCAGCGGGTGATCGTCCGGGATGGTGCCCCAGCCCATCAGGGTCGGGACTACCGGTACGCCCGTCAGCTCGGCGAACTCGACCAGCTTGTCGGAGGCATCGGCGTTGATGATGCCGCCGCCGGCGCAGATCAGCGGACGCTCGGCGTCGTTGAGCAGGGCCAGGGCTTTTTCGGCCTGGGCGCGGGTGGCTTTCGGCTTCTGTACCGGCAGCGGCTCGTAGGCATCGATGTCGAATTCGATTTCGGCCATCTGTACGTCGAACGGCAGGTCGATCAGCACGGGGCCCGGACGGCCGCTGCGCATTTCATAGAAGGCCTTCTGGAAGGCGTAGGGCACCTGGCCCGGCTCCAGAACGGTAGTAGCCCACTTGGTGACCGGCTTGACGATGCTGGTGATGTCCACGGCCTGGAAGTCTTCCTTGTGCATGCGAGCACGAGGCGCCTGGCCGGTGATGCAGAGAATCGGGATGGAGTCGGCAGAGGCCGAGTACAGGCCGGTGACCATGTCGGTGCCGGCAGGGCCGGAGGTGCCGATGCACACGCCGATGTTGCCGGCGGTGGTGCGGGTGTAACCCTCGGCCATGTGCGACGCGCCTTCGACGTGGCGAGCCAGGACGTGATCGATGCCGCCGAGTTTCTTCATGGCCGCATACATGGGGTTGATGGCGGCGCCTGGCACGCCGAAGGCGGTATCGACGCCTTCGCGACGCATTACCAGTACGGCAGCCTCGATTGCTCTCATTCTGGCCATAATTTGTTCCTCGGTTCTTATACTGATTGTGTACAAAAGTTGAGGCGATTCTATGCAGGCTCTGGTGAGAAGGTCAAGACGGGTTGTATACGTCGGACTGACGGGTCATTTTTTATAAAAATACATGTAAATCATGTACTTGCATTAAAAGCTGATCCTTGGGTCAAACTATCGTTTGAAAAAATGTATACAAAAATAGGTACTCATTGTCCTTTTGTGTTGCTTTGATCGGGGCGTTCGGCTACTAGATTGCGTACAGATTTCTGATGCGGATGTGTGCAGGCGAATTGCCAGTGCCGTTCGTGCCCCTGACTTATCGACCTTGAAGAGGAAAACCTCATGAGCACCATCAGTCTGGAAACCGCACTGGACATCACCCGCCAGGCCCTGGTCGCCAGCCGCGAGCTGTCTACCGCGCCGCTGACCATTGCCGTACTGGATGCCGGCGGACACCTGGTGACCCTGCAGCGCGAAGACGGCGCGAGCATGCTTCGCCCGCAGATCGCTATCGGCAAGGCCTGGGGCGCCGTGGCGCTGGGCAAGTCGTCGCGCGTGCTGGCGGCGGACGCGCAGCAGCGCCCGTCCTTCATTGCGGCGGTGAATACCCTGGCGCAAGGCAATGTGGTCCCTGCGCCGGGCGGCGTGCTGATCCGCAACTCGGCCAATGAAGTGATCGGCGCCATCGGCATCAGCGGCGATGCCTCCGATATCGACGAGCAATGCGCGATCCGTGGCGTACAGGCACTGGGCCTGGTCGCCGACGCGGGCTGACAGGCGCGAAGGGCGCGCGGTATTCCGCGCGCCAGATGTTTTACCTGTAGGAGCGAGCTTGCTCGCGAACCTTCGATTACGCCGGAAGTGTCAGGCGTGAAGCGGGTTCGCGAGCAAGCTCGTTCCTACGCGTTTGTGGGGTATGCGTTTCGCAGGACCGGGCGGACGAAGCGTTTTGACAGGCGAAAGGGCGCGCGGCACTCCGCACGCCAGATGCTTTACCTGGACGTTATGGCCGCGCTGCGCTCAGATCGACAACGGCCGCAGGCGCCCCTGGGGCTTGTGCTCGTTATCGTTGTCCGGGGCGGTGCCGCGTAGCACCAGGCGGGTGATGGTTTCGGTGGCGGCCTCGAAGTCGGCATCGCTGAGGCTGGTCTTGCCGGTGACCATGGAGATCTGCCAGTCGAAATCGGCGTAGGTCTGGGTCGCCGCCCAGATGGTGAACAGCAGGTGGTGCGGGTCCACCGGGGCGAGCAGGCCGCGGTCGATCCAGCTCTGCAGGCAGGCGATGTTGCGCTGGGCCTGGGCGTTCAGCTCGTCCAGGTACTCCCTGGGCAGGTGCGGCGCGCCGTGCATCAGTTCGCTGGCGAACACCTTGGAGGCGTGCGGCAGCTCCTGGGAAATCCTGACCTTGGAGCGGATATAGGCCTTGAGCGCTTCGCCCGGCTCGTCGTCCTCGCGGAACGGCGCAGAGGCCTGGAGCAGAGGTTCGACGATGCTTTCCAGAACGCAGCGGTAGAGGTTTTCCTTGGTCTGGAAGTAGTAGTAGACGTTAGGCTTGGGCAGGCCGGCGCGAGCGGCGATGTCGCTGGTCTTGGTCGCCGCGAATCCCTTTTCGGCAAATTCCTCACTGGCTGCGCGCAGGATGAGGCGCCGGTTACGCTCGCGAATGCTGGTCATGGATGCTGGTCTTCTTGTGCTGTTGTTGCCCAACCGAGCCGGGCATGGTAGCACCGGCCTTGTAACCCTCTCAAGGCGAGGGTTTGAGGCAAATTCCTGACTTGTGGGTCGAATTCGTGTATACATCGGCCCACAACTACTGTATTCCTAGCGCACTTTCGTCTGGCCAGCCTGCCAACCGGAACCTCACTGCCCATGCCTGACTCCCAACTGGTCGACCCCTTCGGCCGACGCATCACCTACCTGCGCCTGTCGGTCACTGACCGCTGCGACTTCCGTTGCACCTACTGCATGAGTGAAGACATGCAGTTCCTGCCGCGTGATCAGGTGCTGAGCCTGGAAGAGCTGGAAGCGGTGGCGGATGCCTTCATCGGCCTGGGCGTGCGCCGTATCCGCATCACCGGCGGCGAGCCGCTGGTGCGCAAGGGGCTGACCGGCCTGCTGGCCAAGCTGGGCGCGCGCCAGGAACTGGACGATCTGGCGATTACCACCAATGGTTCCCAACTGCGCGAGCGCGCTGCCGAGTTGCGAGCCGTGGGCGTGCGCCGCCTGAACATCAGCCTCGACTCCCTGCGCCGCGAGCGCTTCGCCGCCTTCACCCGCGCCGACAAGCTGGAGCAGGTGCTCGACGGCATCGATGCCGCGCGCGAGGCCGGCTTCGAGCGGATCAAGCTGAACACGGTGGTGCAGAAGGGGCGCAATGACGATGAAGTCTGCGACCTGGTGGCGTTCGCCCTGAGCAAGGGCATCGACATCAGCTTCATCGAAGAGATGCCGCTGGGCACCGTCAGCAGCCACGAACGCAAACTCACGCTGTGCAGCAGCGACGAGGTGCGCGCGCACCTGGCCGAACGCTGGCAGTTGTTGCCGACGCCTGAGCGCAGCGGCGGACCTTCTCGCTATTACCGCATCGATGGCTACGACAGCCGCATCGGCTTCATCTCCCCGCACAGCAACAATTTCTGCGGCGACTGCAATCGCGTGCGGGTGACCGCCGAAGGCAAGCTGGTGCTGTGCCTGGGGCATGAAGGTGCCCTGGACCTGCGCCGCCTGCTGCGCGAACACCCCGGTGACGTCGCGCGCCTGCGCGCCGCGCTGATGGAAGCACTGCGCCTGAAGCCCGAGCGTCACCACTTCGAAGCCGATCAGCAGGTGCAGGTGCTGCGGTTCATGAGCATGACCGGCGGCTGAGCCCGCCACGGCTCGCCCGACAGAACAACAATGTCACCAGGAGGGTACTTTGAAGCTCAAGGCTTTCTGCTGGGCGCTCGCCAGCATCGTTTCCACCGGGGCCATGGCGCAGACCTATGTGGTCGGCGTCGAGAACCTGCCATTCGCACCGCACTACGTGACCGACGCGCAGGGGCGCTACCAGGGATTCGCCCGCGACCTGCTCGACCTCTTCGCCACCTCCAGTGGCATCACCCTGGAATACCGTCCGCTGCCGGTGGATGCGCTGCTGCCGGCGTTGCTCAATGGCGAAGTCGATCTCAAGTACCCGGACAATTCCAACTGGGCGCCGGAACAGAAGGCCGCCAAGTCTCTGCGCTACAGCCAGCCGGTGACCCAGTACGTCGACGGTGTGCTGGTGGCACCGGATCGCCTCGGGCAGGGCGTGGGCGCGTTGAAGCGCCTGGCGCTGGTGGAGGGCTGGACACCGCGCGGTTACGAGCAACAGGTGCAGTCCGGGCAGGTCAGCATCACGCCCAGTGCCGATCTGCGCCAGATGATCCATACCGCGCTGAAGAAGCAGGCCGACGGCGCCTACTTCAACGTGGTGGTCGCCACCTACTACCTGGACAATATCCGCGCCCGCCCTGGCGCCCTGGTGTTCGATCCCTCGCTGCCGCACACGCGCAGCACCTTCCATCTCTCCACGGTGAAGCACGGCGAACTGATCGACCGCTTCGACCGCTTCCTTGCTGACCATGCCAAGGAGGTCGCCGCGCTCAAGGCGAAGTACGGGGTCGAGGCGAGCCTGGACTCCGAGCACCTGGGCGTCGAGCAGTGGAAGGTGGACTTTCTCGAACGGCAAAAAGCCAAGCAGAAAGCGGCGGCCTCGCCCTGAGCGCCGTTCTTCCCTAGAATCGCCGCTGCCGTTCGCGCGCCAGCCGTAGGGAGGATGAAGTGCGCCGCGCTTTGTTCATCTGCAGTCGCAACCGCTTGCGCAGCCCCACCGCTGAAACCGTCTTCGCCAACTGGCCGGAGGTCGAGACCGACTCCGCCGGATTGGCGCCGGACGCGGATGTATTGCTGAGTGCCGAGCAGCTTGAGTGGGCCGACCTGGTTTTCGTCATGGAGCGCCGCCAGCGGCAGTCACTGCTGCGTCGTTTCCCGCAGGCGATGCGCGGCAAGCGGCTGGTGTGCCTGGATATCCCTGACGATTACGCCTACCTGCAGCCGGAGCTGGTGCTTCTGTTGGAGCGCAAGGCCGGTCCCTTCCTGCGGCAGGAGGGGGCGTGAGCGAGATCCGCATTCCGCTGCGCGAGGGCGTGCTGGTTTGTCCGGGCTTCCGTATTCAGGCGCAGCCCGAACCTTCCCTGGCCATCGACGGCGACCTGCTCTGGGCGCTGGAGCAGCCGCAGTGGTGCGACCTGGCCGTAGAGCTGGAAGAGCGTGACGGCGCCTGGTGGATTGCGCCGCTGCCACTGAAGCGACAGGCTGGCTTCGATCCGCTGCGGGTGATCAACTGGCGCGACGAGCCAGTGCGCATCGAGCAGCCTGAAGGTATCGACGATGCCGAGGGTGCGATCCACTGGTGGCGCGGCGGTGTTGCCGATGTGCGCGGGCGCATCAGTCATCATCCGTGGGGGCGGCTGCTGCGGGTGGAAGGTGGTGGCTTCGGGCCGGAGCATATTCTCTTTCCCCGTGGCCACGCTTGCGTCTATCTGGGGCATCTAAACGCCAACTGGCGCACATTACGCTTCGAACTCTTTTCCTGACCTAGCATCTTAATAGTTAGCGGCCCAGCGGTTGGCGCCGACATGGCGGGAACGTTGCGGCTTGCCGGCTTTTGCGCCGGGCGGCAGCACGTCGTGCCTTCGTGCAAGTAGTCAGAGATGAGGAAACCCAGAATGACCATAACAAAGCGGGTGAAGAGCCTTGCAGCCATGCTGGTGCTGGCGCAGTTGGGCGTGGTGGCGGAGGTGCCGCTCGCGCAGGCGAGCATGGTTGCCACCGGCGAGGTGCTGCAGGCGCAGCAACAACAGGTCGACCGTGAACAATTGCTGAAGATGCTCGATGATCAGGGCGTGCAGAAGAAGCTGCAGTCCATGGGTGTTGAGCGAAGCAAGGTCGAGCAACGCATCAAGAGCCTCTCCAATGAGGAGCTGGCGCAGTTCAACCAGCAGCTGGACCAGGCCCCTGCCGGTGGCATCATCGGCATCATCCTGCTGTTCCTGCTGATCTTCGTCATCACTGACATGCTCTGCATCACCCACATCTTCACCTTCGTCAGGTGCCAGCGTTGAGTCGCACGGTCATGGCTGCCGCGTTGGCGGCGGCCATGGCGCTTGGTGGCTGTGCACAGGCACCGAAGTTGCCTTCCAGTGTGGAGGCGCTGCCCGAACGCGTGGAGTTGAGCGATGTGCAGTTCTTCCCGCAACAGGAGTTCCAGTGCGGCCCTGCCGCCCTGGCAACCATGCTCAACCAGCGCGGCGTGCGGGTTACGCCGCGGCAACTGAAGGATCGTGTGTTCCTCCCGGAGCGCCAGGGCAGCTTGCAGGTGGAGCTGGTCGCGGCGGCGCGGGAGAAGGGCATGCTGGTCTATCCGCTGAAGCCGCGCCTGGAGGATGTCTTGAGCGAGGTGGCGGCGGGCAATCCGGTGCTGATTCTGCAGAACCAGGGGCTGGATTGGTTGCCGGTGTGGCATTTCGCGGTGGTGGTGGGCTTCGATCGGCAACGCCACGAGCTGATCCTGCGTTCGGGGATCACCGAGCGGTTGGTGATCGACTTCACCGCCTTCGATGTCACCTGGGCTCGCAGCAAGCGCTGGGCGGTCGTGACAGTGCCGGCGGATCGTCTGCCGGCCACGGCAGAGCCCACTGCCTGGCTGCGCGCCGGGCATGATCTGGAGGAAACCGGCCAGCCGGCCTTGGCTGAGCGGGCATACCTCAAGGCAACGCAGGCGTGGCCGCAGGATGCGTTGGGCTGGTTCGCCCTGGCCAACGCGCAGTACGCGGGTGGGCATCTGCCCGAGGCGGAGTCGGCCTTGCGGCATAGCGTGGGCGCACGCCCCGATTTCGCCGCAGGCTGGTTCAACCTGGGCAATGTGCTGGGTGAGCGCGGCTGCCCGCAACAGGCGCGTGCAGCGGTTAGCTGTGCGGCTCGCTTGGCGCCGGCAGATTCGCGCTTCTCGGTGGTACCCGCTGGCGCTGCGAATTCCGCGGCACGCTGTGAAGCTTTGCCGGCTTGCCCGGGGAGCTAACTGGCTATCCCGGAAAAAGAAAACGGCGCCGTGAGGCGCCGTTTTTCTTCGTGCGGAGCGGAGCGTCAGACGCCCAGCTTGTCGCGCAGGTTGTAGTACCAGGCGCCGATCGCGGAGAACGGAACCTGGAACATGCGACCGCCCGGGAACGGGTAGTGCGGCAGGTCGGCGAAAGCGTCGAAGCGCTCGGCCTGGCCACGCAGCGCCTCGGCCAGCACCTTGCCGGCGAGGTGGGTGTAGGTCACGCCGTGGCCGGAGCAGCCCTGCGAGTAGTAAATGTTGTCGCCGATACGGCCAACCTGCGGCAGGCGCGACAGGGTCAGCAGGAAGTTGCCGGTCCAGGCGAAGTCGATCTTCACGTTCTTCAGCTGCGGGAATACCTTCAGCATCTTCGGACGGATGATCGCTTCGATGTTCGACGGATCGCGCGCACCGTAGACCACGCCGCCGCCGAAGATCAGGCGGTTGTCGCTGGTCAGGCGGTAGTAGTCGAGCAGGTAGTTGCAGTCCTCGACGCAGTAGTCCTGCGGCAGCAGGGTCTTGGCCATCTCGGCGCTCAGCGGCTCGGTGGTGATCACCTGGGTGCCGCACGGCATCGACTTGGACGCCAGTTCCGGCACCAGGCCGCCCAGGTAGGCGTTACCGGCAACCACAATGAACTTGGCCTTCACGCGGCCTTTCGGGGTGTGCACGACCGGGTTGGCGCCACGGTCGATCTTCACGGCAGGGGACTGCTCGTGAATCACGCCGCCCAGGGATTCCACGGCCGCGGCTTCGCCCAGGGCGAGGTTCAGCGGGTGGATGTGACCGCCGCTCATGTCGAGCATGCCGCCGACGTAGCTGTCGGTCGCGACGACTTCACGGATGCGCTTGGCGTCCATCAGCTCCAGCTGGGTGTGGCCGAAGCGCTCCCACAGCTTCTTCTGGGATTCCAGGTGGCCCATCTGCTTGGCGCTGAGGGCTGCGAACACGCCGCCGTCCTTCAGGTCGCACTGGATGTTGTACTTGGCGATGCGCTCGCGAATGATGCGGCCGCCTTCGAAAGCCATCTGACCAAGCAGTTGAGCCTGCTTGGCGCCAACGGTGCGTTCGATGACGTCGATGTCGCGGCTATAGCTGTTGACGATCTGGCCACCGTTGCGGCCCGAAGCGCCGAAGCCGACCTTGGCGGCCTCCAATACGGTGACCTTGAAGCCGTTTTCCAGCAGGAACAGCGCGGTGGACAGGCCGGTGTAGCCTGCACCGATCACGCAGACGTCGGTTTCCACCTCGCCCTGCAGTTCAGGGCGGGCCGGGACCGGGTTGGCCGAGGCTGCGTAATAGGAAGTGGGGTAGGGAGTGTGCGGCATAATGCACCTGTGTTTGTTATTTTTTACGAGATGTGAGGATGCTACCTGAGTCGAATCTGGCCGGCTAGTGCCCGTGCAAAATAATTTACGGACGGTCGAACATAAAAAAATTCACTTTTTCAGTGAGTTAGCGAAAAAAGTTCTTGACGCTCCAAAACGATCGCGTAGAATGCGCCCCACACGACAGGCACATAGCTCAGTTGGTTAGAGCACCACCTTGACATGGTGGGGGTCGTTGGTTCGAGTCCAATTGTGCCTACCAAACATAGCCGCTCCGGCGGCTGCAAAAAGGGTGATCCGAAAGGGTCGCCCTTTTTGTTTGTCCGCAGAAAAGTCGGTGCGCCTGTTATGGTGTCCTCTGGGGTGTGGTCGGAGGTGGTAATGAGCGGTCTACGATCCTGTTTGGTGCTTGGCGCGCTGCTGGCGCCGGTGCCGGCGCTGGCGGAGATGCAGGTGGTCTGGCCGGAGGGCTGGAGTGTCTCGCGCTCGCCGGAAGAGGTGGTGGCTGATGCTCCACTGATTCGCCAGCGTGGCGTGCGCCTGGCGGAGGATGGCTCCCAGGAGCTGATCATGGAGGTGACGCGCAGTCGCTTGGGTGCCGATGCCTCTATTAATGTGGAGAACGTCATCCTCGAGATGCGCAAGGCGCTGCAGAAGGACTTTCTCCGCCAGGGGCTCCAGGCCGCCTGTAGTAGGCCTCAGGCGGTGACGCTGGGTGGTCTGGAGGGATTGGAGGTGCGTTGCGGCATCAGTCGGAACGGCACTGAAGTGCTGAAGCAGACCCTGCAAGTGGCTCTGGGTGATGGTGCTGCCTACTCGCTGACCTACGCGGCGCAGGCGGAGCGCTATGCGGCGCTGGCGGGGGAAATCGAATCGGTTAAGGCGGGGATCAGTCTGCGCTGACGTTCATGCAGGTTGCTGCCTTTATATGGGTGGCAGAAAGCAAAAAGCCCCGCTTTGGCGGGGCTTTTCATTTTCAGGCTCAGGCGGCGAGGGTGGCTTGCACGCGCTCGATGACCGCTTGCAGTGGCGCTTCGGCCTGGTACTGCTGGGGGTACAGGCGCTCGGTGTGCTTGGCGATGCCATGCTCGTTCACCAGTGTGAAGCTGAAGCCGTGCTTGCGCTTGGCCTGGATGACGCAGTTCAGAGGGGCGAAGGCTACCGAAAGGGTGCGAATCGCCTCCTGGATATGCGGGGAGGTTTTCATTGTCTTGTCTTTCCAAATAGGTAACGGTCTTATGACCGTTGAAATCGTAAAAAGCTCCGGGTGCAATCTGAGGATGCAGAAAGCGTGTGACCGGAATATGGCAGCGAATGGAAACTTGAGGGTCGGTTCGCGTCAGTCTGCGGTGTTGGGTAAAGGCAGTTGAACTGACGTAGGCGCTATCGCTCGGGCAAACTTTCCTGGCGCGGCTTGACGTGCTCTGGAATCGATGCGGAGGGGGCGCTGGCCGTGGCCCTGTAGTGCCCAGCTTCAACCCTGGATCATGGTAGGGGAGTGCTGGGAGGGGCGACCTTGGGTTTGGTACTCGCGTTCGGAATTATATGGATTTCTGTCGGCAATAGCCAGTTGATGCTGTGCCGCTGGTCAGAATCATTGCGAGTCGGTAAAGAAAGCCGCAGGGCGGGAGCGCGCTGCGGCTTTTTTCTTACTTCTGCAGCCAGGATTCGACGGTTTCAGCGCCGAACTGTTGTTTCCAGGCTTTCAGGGTTTTGTGATTGCCACCCTTGGTCTCGATGACTTCGCCGGAGTTGGGGTTTTTGTAGACTTTCAGCTGGCGGCTGCGGCGCTGCTGGGTCGGTGCCGGTTCGCCGGTAGTCTGCGGGTCGAGAATGTTGATCACATTCCGCAGGTTCATGCCGTACTGGTCCATCAGGGCTTGCAGTTGGTCCTTGAACTCCAGTTCCTTTTTCAGGCTGCTGTCATTCTTGAGTTTTTCCAGCAGGGCGAGTTGTTCTTTGAGCTGGCGTTCGGCTTCACGGAACTCCGCAAGTTTGGACATCATATGCTCCCGTCGGCAGGGGTGAATTGTGGCGGCGATTTTCTGTTCTTGTCGTTATCGGCGTCAACTGTAGATATGAATTGTTGCGATTCGGAAAGTACAGCTTAAATCCATCGAGTGGTTATCCGGGGCGCGGATTAGTTGTTTCTTGAGGGATAATGCACGGAGTAAAGGGGGCGGCTCCTGCCAAGTCCCTCTGAATATTGTGTGCTTTATTGTGGTGCGTTGAGTGTGAGTGCTGGATGAATAGTGAGATTGTGCGGTATCGGGTCAATGATTATGAGCTTGCGTGCCAGGCGGCGGGGCAGGGGGTGCCGCTTGTGCTGGTTCATGGATCGCTCTGCGATTATCGCTATTGGCAGGGGCAGTTCGCCGCCTTGTCGGCTCACCACCATGTGGTGGCGCCCAGCCTGCGCCACTATTTTCCTGAGCAATGGGATGGCGAGGGTGCGGGATTCACGACGGAGCAACATGTGAGCGATCTGCTTGCGTTGCTGGATCAATTGCCCGGCCCTGCGCATCTGCTCGGTCATTCGCGTGGTGGCAATCTCTGTCTGCGAGTGGCATTGGCTGCGCCGCAGAAGTTGCGTTCCCTGATACTGGCCGATCCTGGCGGGGATTTTACGGAGGATGTATTCCGTATGGCGGGGTTGGTCTCGCCAGTATCCCCAGTTGAGCGCAATCAGTTTCGCCAGCAGGCACTGGCCATGATTCGTGCGGGACAGGTCGGCGAGGGATTGCAACTCTTCGTCGATACTGTGAGTGGTGTGGGGGTGTGGGAGCGTTCTTCCCGGCAATTCCGAGAAATGGCCACGGCCAATGCCATGACATTGGTGGGGCAGGTGGCGGATCATCCGCAGCCGATTTCCCATGCTCAACTCGAGCAACTACATTTGCCGGTTATGTTGATCGGTGGGGCGAAGAGTCCGGAGCCTTTCCCACGCATTATCCAGGCGCTGCAGGCGGCGTTGGCGGATGTGCGAACTTCGATGATCCCTGGTGCATCCCACGGCATGAATGTGATCCGTCCGGCGTCCTTCAATCGCACTGTGCTGGAGTTTGTCGAGCAATACTGAGCGAAGTCAGGGTGGTCGCTCGTCAGTTAGCCAAAGTTGCAGTAACATCGCACGCCTTGCCCGCTATCGATTGCGGGCGGGTTTTATCCGATTTCTTCCAGTGATCTCCGTCCGCGCGCGAAAGCGCAGGGTGCCGACAAGGCGCCTGCCACTGTGAGGCAGGCAGACCCGGCGGGCGACGCTTACTGGCACATCCCAACCCATGTGGCCTTTCGTAGGGGTCACCACTAGGAGAGGAGGCGCCATGCCCATCATTACTCTTCCCGACGGTAGTCAGCGTTCCTTCGATCATCCGGTCAGCGTGACCGAGGTGGCGCAATCCATTGGCGCGGGCCTGGCGAAAGCCACCCTGGCCGGCAAGGTCAATGGTCGTCTGGTCGATGCCTGCGACATCATCGACAGCGACGCGACCCTGCAGATCATTACCCCGAAGGATGAGGACGGGCTGGAGATTATCCGCCACTCCTGCGCTCACCTGGTGGGTCATGCGGTCAAGCAGCTGTACCCGACTGCGAAGATGGTCATCGGCCCGGTGATCGACGAAGGCTTCTATTACGACATCGCGTTCGAGCGCCCCTTCACTCCTGAAGATATGGCTGCCATCGAAAAGCGCATGGCCGAGCTGATCGACAAGGACTACGACGTCGTCAAGAAGATGACTCCGCGTGCCGAAGTCATCGAGACCTTCAAGGCTCGTGGTGAGGAGTACAAGCTGCGCCTCATCGATGACATGCCAGACGAGAAGGCCATGGGCCTGTACTTCCATGAGGAGTACGTGGACATGTGCCGCGGCCCGCACGTGCCGAACACTCGTTTCCTGAAGGCCTTCAAGCTGACCAAGATTTCCGGCGCCTACTGGCGCGGCGACTCGAAGAACGAGCAGCTGCAGCGCGTCTACGGCACCGCCTGGGCGGACAAGAAGCAGCTGGCGGCCTACGTCCAGCGCATCGAGGAAGCCGAGAAGCGCGACCACCGCCGCATCGGCAAGCAGCTCGACCTCTTCCACCTCCAGGAGGAAGCGCCGGGCATGGTCTTCTGGCACCCGAACGGCTGGACCGTCTACCAGGTGCTCGAGCAGTACATGCGCAAGGTGCAGCGCGACCACGGCTATGTGGAAGTGCGTACCCCGCAGGTCGTCGACCGCATCCTCTGGGAGCGTTCCGGTCACTGGACCAACTACGCCGAGAACATGTTCACCACTTCGTCGGAAAGCCGCGATTTCGCGGTCAAGCCGATGAACTGCCCGTGCCACGTGCAGATATTCAACCAGGGTCTGAAGTCCTACCGCGACCTGCCGCTGCGCCTCGCCGAGTTCGGCGCTTGCCACCGCAACGAGCCGTCCGGCGCGCTGCACGGCATCATGCGCGTGCGTGGCTTCACCCAGGACGACGCCCACATCTTCTGCACCGAAGAACAGGTGAAGAAGGAAGCGGCCGACTTCATCAAGCTGACCCTGCAGGTCTATTCGGACTTCGGCTTCACTGACGTTTCCATGAAGCTGTCCACTCGTCCGGCCAAGCGCGTCGGTTCCGAAGAACTGTGGGATCGCGCCGAAAGTGCGCTGGCCGATGCTCTGAACGAGTCCGGCCTGGAGTGGGAATACCAGCCGGGTGAGGGCGCCTTCTACGGTCCGAAGATCGAGTTTACCCTCAAGGACTGCCTCGGCCGTAACTGGCAGTGCGGCACCCTGCAGTACGATCCGAACCTTCCGGAGCGTCTGGATGCCAGCTATATCGCCGAAGATAACAGCCGTACCCGTCCGGTCATGCTGCACCGCGCCATCCTCGGCTCCTTCGAGCGCTTCATCGGCATGCTGATCGAGCATTACGCCGGCCTGTTCCCGGCCTGGCTCGCGCCGACCCAGGCCGTGGTGATGAATATCACTGACAAGCAGGCCGAATGGGCTGAAGAAGTGGTGCGTCAGCTCGAGCAAAGCGGATTCCGTGCCAAGTCTGACTTGAGAAACGAGAAAATTGGCTTTAAAATCCGCGAGCATACTTTGCTCAAGGTTCCCTATCTGTTGGTTATCGGTGATAGGGAAGTTGAATCGCAGGCCGTCGCCGTACGTACGCGCGAAGGGGCAGATCTCGGCTCGATGCCGATCGCCCAGTTCGCTGAGCTGCTGGCTCAGGCGGTTTCCCGGCGTGGTCGCCAAGACTCGGAGTAATCATTATTAAGCGTGAAATGAGACAGGATAAGCGGGCTCTCCCGAAACCGCCGATCAACGAGAACATCACCGCCCGTGAGGTTCGTCTGATTGGTGCTGACGGTCAGCAGATTGGTGTGGTCTCCCTCGACGAGGCCCTCCGTCAAGCCGACGAGGCCAAGCTGGACCTGGTAGAAATTTCTGCTGATGCGGTGCCCCCTGTCTGCCGCATCATGGACTACGGCAAGCACCTCTTCGAGAAGAAGAAGCAGGCCGCTGCTGCGAAGAAAAACCAGCACCAGCAACAGATCAAAGAAATCAAGTTTCGTCCAGGGACGGAAGAAGGGGATTACCAGGTAAAACTACGCAACCTGGTACGTTTCCTTAATGAAGGGGACAAGGCCAAGGTATCGCTTCGGTTCCGTGGTCGTGAGATGGCCCACCAGGAGCTGGGCATGGAGCTGTTGAAGCGGGTCGAAAACGACCTCGCCGAATTCGGCACCGTGGAACAGCATCCCAAGCTGGAAGGACGCCAGCTGATGATGGTCATCGCTCCCAAGAAGCGTAAATAACCTCCCGGGCACTGGCAGGCCTGATGGTTATCAGTTGTTAACGAATGCGGAGTACTAAACATGCCAAAGATGAAAACCAAGAGTGGCGCCAAGAAGCGCTTCAAAGTGACTGCTGGTGGCATCAAGCACAAGCACGCTTTCAAGAGCCACATCCTGACCAAAATGACCACCAAGCGTAAGCGTCAGCTGCGCGGCACTTCGCTGCTCGCTGCTTCCGACGTTCGCCGTGTAGAACGCTCCCTGCGTCTGCGTTGATTTCTGGTAGAGGATAGATAAATGGCTCGTGTTAAGCGTGGCGTGATTGCCCGTCGTCGTCACAAGAAGATCCTGAAGCTCGCAAAAGGCTACTACGGCGCGCGTTCGCGCGTGTTCCGCGTTGCCAAGCAGGCGGTAATCAAGGCTGGCCAATACGCCTACCGTGACCGTCGTCAGCGCAAGCGTCAGTTCCGCGCCCTGTGGATCGCCCGTATCAACGCTGGTGCTCGTCAGAACGGTCTGTCCTACAGCCGTCTGATCGCTGGCCTGAAGAAGGCGGCCATCGAGATCGACCGTAAGGTACTGGCCGATCTGGCTGTGAACGAAAAAGCGGCGTTTACCGCGATTGTCGAGAAAGCGAAGGCCAGCCTGGCTTAAGCCCCACGACAGTTACCGGATCTCGGTCCGGACGTAACGTCACCGATAGGGGAAGAGCCTTACCGCTCTTCCCCTATTTTGTATCTGGAGTTGGTACATGGAAAACCTGGACGCGCTGGTTTCGCAGGCCCTGGACGCCGTGCGAAACACCGAAGACGTCAACGCCCTGGAGCAGATCCGGGTTCACTACCTCGGCAAGAAAGGCGAGCTGACCCAGGTCATGAAGACCCTGGGCGACCTGCCGGCCGAAGAGCGCCCCAAGGTCGGCGCGCTGATCAACGTCGCCAAGGAAAAGGTTCAGGATGTGCTGAACGCCCGCAAGGCCGAGCTGGAGGGCGCCGCCCTCGCCGCCAAGCTGGCTGCCGAGCGCATCGACGTGACCCTGCCAGGCCGTGGCCAGTCCTCCGGCGGCCTGCATCCAGTCACCCGCACCAAGGAACGCATCGAGCAGTGCTTCACCCGCATCGGCTATGAAGTGGCCGAGGGGCCGGAAGTCGAAGACGACTACCACAACTTCGAAGCGCTCAACATTCCGGGCCACCACCCGGCTCGTGCCATGCACGACACCTTCTACTTCAATGCGAACATGCTGCTGCGCACCCATACCTCGCCGGTACAGGTCCGCACCATGGAGAGCCAGAAGCCGCCGATTCGTATTGTCTGCCCGGGCCGCGTGTACCGCTGCGACTCCGACCTGACCCACTCGCCCATGTTCCACCAGGTCGAAGGTCTGCTGGTCGATGAAGACGTCAGCTTCGCCGACCTCAAGGGCACCATCGAAGAATTCCTCCGCGCCTTCTTCGAGAAAGAATTCTCCGTCCGCTTCCGTCCGTCCTTCTTCCCCTTCACCGAGCCTTCGGCGGAAGTCGACATCCAGTGCGTGCTCTGCAGCGGCAAGGGTTGCCGCGTCTGCAAGCAGACCGGCTGGCTGGAAGTCATGGGTTGCGGCATGGTCCACCCCGACGTACTGCGTATGTCCGGCATCGACCCTGAGAAGTACCAGGGCTTCGCCTTCGGCATGGGTATCGAGCGTCTGGCCATGCTGCGCTATGGCGTGAACGACTTGCGCCTGTTCTTCGACAACGATCTGCGGTTCCTCGGCCAGTTCCGCTAGCCCGCACGACCGTCAACGCATTTAGGAGAACAGGATGAAATTCAGTGAACAGTGGCTGCGGAGCTGGGTAAATCCGCAGGTTTCCCGTGACGAGCTGGTGGCTCGTCTGTCCATGGCGGGCCTCGAGGTTGACGCCGTGATCCCGGTCGCCGGCCAGTTCAGCGGCGTGGTCGTGGGCGAAGTGCTGTCGACCGAACAGCACCCGGACGCCGACAAGCTGCGCGTCTGCCAGGTCAGCAACGGTTCGGAGACCTTCCAGGTCGTCTGCGGCGCGCCCAACGTGCGCCCGGGCCTGAAGATCCCCTTCGCCATGATCGGCGCCGAACTGCCGGGCGACTTCAAGATCAAGAAGGCCAAGCTGCGCGGCGTTGAGTCCAACGGCATGCTCTGCTCGGCCAAAGAGCTGGAAATCAGCGAAGAGAACGCCGGCCTGATGGAGCTCGCCGCGGATGCGCCGGTGGGCGCCAATATCCGTGACTACCTCGAACTGGACGATGCCTCCATCGAGATCGGCCTGACCCCCAACCGTGGCGATTGCCTGTCTCTGACCGGTCTCGGTCGCGAAGTCGGCGCGTTGTACAGCGCCGAGGTCAAGCCGGTGGTGGTCAACGCCGTTGCCCCGCAGATCGACGAAGTGCGCAGCGTTGAGCTGCTGGCGCCCAAGTCTTGCCCGCGCTACCTCGGTCGCGTCGTTCGCAACGTCGATCTGAGCAAGCCGACTCCCCTGTGGATGGTCGAGCGCCTGCGCCGTTCCGACATCCGCAGCATCGACGCCGCCGTCGACATCACCAACTACGTGATGATCGAGCTGGGTCAGCCGATGCACGCCTTCGATCTCGACGAGATCAAGGGCGGCGTACGCGTGCGCATGGCGGAGGAGGGCGAGAAGCTCGTCCTGCTCGACGGCCAGGAAGTCACCCTGCGTGCCGACACCCTGGTGATCGCCGACCACGAACGCGCCCTGGCCATTGCCGGCGTGATGGGCGGCGAGCACAGCGGCGTCAGCGCCAAGACCCGCGACCTGTTCCTCGAAAGCGCCTTCTTCGACAATATTGCCGTCGCCGGCAAGGCCCGCTCCTACGGCCTGCACACCGATGCCTCGCACCGCTTCGAGCGTGGCGTGGACTCGCAGCTGGCTCGTCGCGCCATGGAGCGCGCCACCGAACTGCTGCTGCAGATCGTTGGCGGCGAAGCTGGCCCAATCGTGGAAGCAGTCAACGAAGCCGATCTGCCCAAGGTCGCTCCGGTCACCCTGCGCGCTGAGCGCGTCACCCAGATGCTGGGCATGACGCTGGAAAACGCCGAAATCGAGCGTCTGCTCACCGCCCTGGAATTCGATGTCCAGAAAGCCGGTGCTGATGCCTGGACCGTGGGGGTGCCGAGCCATCGCTTCGACGTGTCCATCGAAGTCGACCTGATCGAAGAGTTGGGCCGCCTGTACGGCTACAACCGTCTGCCGGTTCGCTACCCGCAGGCACGCCTGGCGCCGAACACCAAGTCCGAGTCCCAGGCGGAACTGCCGGCGCTGCGTCGTCTCCTGGTCGCCCGCGACTACCAGGAAGCCATCACCTATAGCTTCATCGATCCCAAGCTGTTCCAGCTGTTCCACCCCGGTGTCGAGCCGCTGATGCTGGCCAACCCGATCTCCGCCGACATGGCCGCGATGCGCGCCTCGCTCTGGCCGGGTCTGGTTAAGTCCCTGCAGCACAACCTCAACCGCCAGCAGAACCGCGTGCGCCTGTTCGAAAGCGGCCTGCGCTTTGTTGGTCAGCTGGAAGGGTTGGTTCAGGAAAACATGCTGGCCGGCGTCGTCTGCGGTGCTCGTCAGCCAGAAGGTTGGGCCAATGGCCGCGAGAGCGTCGACTTCTTCGACGTGAAAGCCGACGTCGAAGCGCTGCTGGGTAACGCCGGCGCCATCGATGCCTTCACCTTCTCCCCGGCAGAACACCCGGCGCTGCACCCGGGCCAGACCGCCAAGATCGAGCGCGACGGCGTGCTGGTCGGCTACCTGGGCGCCCTGCACCCGGAACTGGCCAAGGCGCTGGACCTGGATCGCCCGGTCTATGTCTTCGAACTAGTACTGGCCGAAGTGGCCAAGGGTCGCCTGCCGAAATTCAGCGAACTGTCGCGCTTCCCCGAAGTGCGCCGTGACCTGGCCCTGATCGTCGATCTGGATACTCCGGCCGAATTCGTGCTGGCAAATATCCGTGAAACGGCGGGCGAATGGCTGACGGATCTCAGGTTGTTTGACGTCTACCACGGTAAAGGCATTGATCCGCTTAGAAAAAGCTTGGCCGTTGGCTTGACCTGGCAGCATCCATCACGCACTCTTAACGATGACGAGGTGAACGCGACTACGCAGAATATCGTCGCCTCGCTGGAACAAAGGTTCAACGCCACGTTAAGGAAGTAGCGTATGGGGGCTCTGACGAAAGCTGAAATTGCTGAACGTCTGTACGAAGAGCTGGGCCTGAATAAGCGGGAAGCCAAGGAACTGGTGGAGCTCTTCTTCGAAGAGATCCGCCAGGCGCTGGAGCATAACGAACAGGTGAAGTTGTCGGGTTTCGGCAACTTCGACCTGCGCGACAAGCGCCAGCGTCCCGGACGCAACCCGAAGACGGGAGAGGAAATCCCGATCACAGCCCGGCGCGTCGTCACCTTTCGTCCAGGGCAGAAACTGAAGGCCAGGGTTGAGGCTTATGCTGGAACCAAGTCATAACGACGAACTGCCCCCCATTCCGGGCAAGCGCTACTTCACCATCGGTGAAGTGAGTGATCTTTGCGCGGTGAAGCCGCACGTGCTGCGGTACTGGGAACAGGAGTTCCCGCAACTCAACCCGGTCAAGCGAAGGGGCAACCGGCGCTACTACCAGCGCCAGGACGTGCTCATGATTCGCCAGATCCGCGCGCTGCTCTACGACCAGGGCTTCACCATCGGCGGCGCCCGTCAGCGCCTCACCGGTGACGAAGCACGCGAGGACGCCACTCAGTACAAGCAACTGATCCGGCAAATGATTGCCGAATTGGAGGACGTGCTGCACGTCCTGCGCAAGTAACTGAAAAAAATGAAAAAAGTACTTCTCCGAAGCAAACGCTTGGGGTATAGTGCGATCCGCTTCCAGGGTAACCTGGTCGCAACGTCGGGGCGTAGCGCAGCCTGGTAGCGCACTTGCATGGGGTGCAAGGGGTCGAGTGTTCGAATCACTCCGTCCCGACCAAATTTGAAAAGGCCGGTTCAGCAATGAACCGGCCTTTTTGCATTTCTCTTCCCGCAAAAAATACCTATATAGACCGCCAGCTCGGCGTATCCCTTGGTTCCCGGTCGTCCTGCGTCGTCAGAAATATCGGCTGGTCCCGTCAATCCAGATTTCGCCTTGCTATTTGATGACGCTGATGCATTGGTTGGC
This sequence comes from Pseudomonas macauensis, assembly GCF_047902425.1. NCBI lineage: Bacteria > Pseudomonadati > Pseudomonadota > Gammaproteobacteria > Pseudomonadales > Pseudomonadaceae > Pseudomonas > Pseudomonas macauensis. The sequence continues at coordinate 2,087,325 of NZ_CP138377.1, forward strand.
TCAGATCATGAAGGCGTGGCGGGGGTTGGTGTCTGGGACGTGCTGGGAGTCTTGGCGGGAGGGGAGGGCTTCGTCGCTGAGCCATTTGGTGATGCTGCGGTGTTCGGGGTGCCGGAAGCGGTAGAAGGCTTTGTAGGCGCCAGACTTGCTGATGACTTCCACTTCTTCGCCTGGCCACGGGATTGACCGCGACGATCGGAGGGGGCTTTCCGAGGAGGCAACCTGCAACGCTCGTAGGAATCTAGGGCGCGCATTGAAGTGCGAGGTCCTGGTGGGGCGTCTCTATATAGAAGAGGCAACTGAGAGGGGCACCGGCTTGGGGCTGTCCGCTGACGATGCTCGTGGCGGCGTGCGGTCGCAGGAAGGGTTTGCTTCTATTATATAGGAGAGGGAGGGGGCAGGTATTTGTCATCTTTCTGCAAAAAGTCGTTGACGGGTCTTTTTAAGTCCCTATAATGCGCACCACTCCCAGCGACGAAGCGCTGAAAGAGCTTGAAAATCAAGCACTTACAAAGATTCGAAGCTGAGAGTGGTGGTCCGGCAGGTGAATCACTTGCCACTGTTCATTCGCTGCTCCGGCAGTGAGTCGAAAAGAAGATCATCGAGGTGCTTGACAGTGAGTTTGATCACTGTAGAATGCGCCTCCCGCTGGTGAGAAGGTTTCCTTCTCCGAAGCGCAAGCGGTTGAGTAGAAAAGAAAATTTTCGAAAACAACGCTTGACAAGATGAGGTGCTGCTGTAGAATGCGCGCCTCGGTTGAGACGAAAGCCTTGACCAACTGCTCTTTAACAAGTCGAATCAAGCAATTCGTGTGGGTGCTTGTGATGTAAGACTGATGATCGACTGATTATCAGCAACGCAAGTAACACTCGTGAATTCGAGAGTTTTAGCTCTTTAAATAGAGCGTGCGATTGCTGAGCCAAGTTTAGGGTTTTCGCAAAACCCAAGCAGTATTGAACTGAAGAGTTTGATCATGGCTCAGATTGAACGCTGGCGGCAGGCCTAACACATGCAAGTCGAGCGGATGAGTGGAGCTTGCTCCATGATTCAGCGGCGGACGGGTGAGTAATGCCTAGGAATCTGCCTGGTAGTGGGGGACAACGTTTCGAAAGGAACGCTAATACCGCATACGTCCTACGGGAGAAAGCAGGGGACCTTCGGGCCTTGCGCTATCAGATGAGCCTAGGTCGGATTAGCTAGTTGGTGGGGTAAAGGCCTACCAAGGCGACGATCCGTAACTGGTCTGAGAGGATGATCAGTCACACTGGAACTGAGACACGGTCCAGACTCCTACGGGAGGCAGCAGTGGGGAATATTGGACAATGGGCGAAAGCCTGATCCAGCCATGCCGCGTGTGTGAAGAAGGTCTTCGGATTGTAAAGCACTTTAAGTTGGGAGGAAGGGCAGTAAGTTAATACCTTGCTGTTTTGACGTTACCAACAGAATAAGCACCGGCTAACTTCGTGCCAGCAGCCGCGGTAATACGAAGGGTGCAAGCGTTAATCGGAATTACTGGGCGTAAAGCGCGCGTAGGTGGTTTGGTAAGATGGATGTGAAATCCCCGGGCTCAACCTGGGAACTGCATCCATAACTGCCTGACTAGAGTACGGTAGAGGGTGGTGGAATTTCCTGTGTAGCGGTGAAATGCGTAGATATAGGAAGGAACACCAGTGGCGAAGGCGACCACCTGGACTGATACTGACACTGAGGTGCGAAAGCGTGGGGAGCAAACAGGATTAGATACCCTGGTAGTCCACGCCGTAAACGATGTCGACTAGCCGTTGGAATCCTTGAGATTTTAGTGGCGCAGCTAACGCGATAAGTCGACCGCCTGGGGAGTACGGCCGCAAGGTTAAAACTCAAATGAATTGACGGGGGCCCGCACAAGCGGTGGAGCATGTGGTTTAATTCGAAGCAACGCGAAGAACCTTACCTGGCCTTGACATGTCCGGAACCTTGCAGAGATGCGAGGGTGCCTTCGGGAATCGGAACACAGGTGCTGCATGGCTGTCGTCAGCTCGTGTCGTGAGATGTTGGGTTAAGTCCCGTAACGAGCGCAACCCTTGTCCTTAGTTACCAGCACCTCGGGTGGGCACTCTAAGGAGACTGCCGGTGACAAACCGGAGGAAGGTGGGGATGACGTCAAGTCATCATGGCCCTTACGGCCAGGGCTACACACGTGCTACAATGGTCGGTACAGAGGGTTGCCAAGCCGCGAGGTGGAGCTAATCCCACAAAACCGATCGTAGTCCGGATCGCAGTCTGCAACTCGACTGCGTGAAGTCGGAATCGCTAGTAATCGTGAATCAGAATGTCACGGTGAATACGTTCCCGGGCCTTGTACACACCGCCCGTCACACCATGGGAGTGGGTTGCTCCAGAAGTAGCTAGTCTAACCGCAAGGGGGACGGTTACCACGGAGTGATTCATGACTGGGGTGAAGTCGTAACAAGGTAGCCGTAGGGGAACCTGCGGCTGGATCACCTCCTTAATCGAAGATCGCAGCTTCTTCATAAGCTCCCACACGAATTGCTTGATTCACTGGTTAGACGATTGGGTCTGTAGCTCAGTTGGTTAGAGCGCACCCCTGATAAGGGTGAGGTCGGCAGTTCGAATCTGCCCAGACCCACCAATTGTTGTGGTGTGCTGCTGATCCGATGGGGCCATAGCTCAGCTGGGAGAGCGCCTGCTTTGCACGCAGGAGGTCAGGAGTTCGATCCTCCTTGGCTCCACCATCTCTAAATCGTCGAAAGCTCAGACAGGAATGTTCGGTGTAACGAACCTTGCTGTCTGGACTTTGTGCCAGAACTGTTCTTTAAAAATTTGGGTATGTGATAGAAGTAGACTGAATAATCTCTTTCACTGGTGATTATTCAAGTCAAGGTAAAATTTGCGAGTTCAAGCGCGAATTTTCGGCGAATGTCGTCTTCACGTTCGAGACAATAACCAGATTGCTTGGGGTTATATGGTCAAGTGAAGAAGCGCATACGGTGGATGCCTTGGCAGTCAGAGGCGATGAAAGACGTGGTAGCCTGCGATAAGCTTCGGGGAGTCGGCAAACAGACTTTGATCCGGAGATCTCTGAATGGGGGAACCCACCTAGGATAACCTAGGTATCTTGTACTGAATCCATAGGTGCAAGAGGCGAACCAGGGGAACTGAAACATCTAAGTACCCTGAGGAAAAGAAATCAACCGAGATTCCCTTAGTAGTGGCGAGCGAACGGGGACTAGCCCTTAAGCTTCTTTGAATCTAACAGAACGCTCTGGAAAGTGCGGCCATAGTGGGTGATAGCCCCGTATGTGAAAGGTTCTTTGAAGTGAAATCGAGTAGGACGGAGCACGAGAAACTTTGTCTGAATATGGGGGGACCATCCTCCAAGGCTAAATACTACTGACTGACCGATAGTGAACCAGTACCGTGAGGGAAAGGCGAAAAGAACCCCGGAGAGGGGAGTGAAATAGAACCTGAAACCGTATGCGTACAAGCAGTGGGAGCCTACTTTGTTAGGTGACTGCGTACCTTTTGTATAATGGGTCAGCGACTTATATTCAGTGGCGAGCTTAACCGTATAGGGAAGGCGTAGCGAAAGCGAGTCTTAATAGGGCGATTTAGTCGCTGGGTATAGACCCGAAACCGGGCGATCTATCCATGAGCAGGTTGAAGGTTAGGTAACACTGACTGGAGGACCGAACCCACTCCCGTTGAAAAGGTAGGGGATGACTTGTGGATCGGAGTGAAAGGCTAATCAAGCTCGGAGATAGCTGGTTCTCCTCGAAAGCTATTTAGGTAGCGCCTCACGTATCACTCCAGGGGGTAGAGCACTGTTTCGGCTAGGGGGTCATCCCGACTTACCAAACCGATGCAAACTCCGAATACCTGGAAGTGTCAGCGTGGGAGACACACGGCGGGTGCTAACGTCCGTCGTGAAAAGGGAAACAACCCAGACCGTCAGCTAAGGTCCCAAAGTTGTGGTTAAGTGGTAAACGATGTGGGAAGGCTTAGACAGCTAGGAGGTTGGCTTAGAAGCAGCCACCCTTTAAAGAAAGCGTAATAGCTCACTAGTCGAGTCGGCCTGCGCGGAAGATGTAACGGGGCTCAAACCACACACCGAAGCTACGGGTGCATCGCAAGATGCGCGGTAGAGGAGCGTTCTGTAAGCCTGTGAAGGTGAGTTGAGAAGCTTGCTGGAGGTATCAGAAGTGCGAATGCTGACATGAGTAACGACAATGGGTGTGAAAAACATCCACGCCGAAAGACCAAGGGTTCCTGCGCAACGTTAATCGACGCAGGGTTAGTCGGTCCCTAAGGCGAGGCTGAAGAGCGTAGTCGATGGGAAACAGGTTAATATTCCTGTACTTCTAGTTACTGCGATGGAGGGACGGAGAAGGCTAGGCCAGCTTGGCGTTGGTTGTCCAAGTTTAAGGTGGTAGGCCGAACACTTAGGCAAATCCGGGTGTTCAAGGCCGAGAGCTGATGACGAGTCGTCTTTTAGATGATGAAGTGGTTGATGCCATGCTTCCAGGAAAAGCTTCTAAGCTTCAGGTAACTAGGAACCGTACCCCAAACCGACACAGGTGGTCGGGTAGAGAATACCAAGGCGCTTGAGAGAACTCGGGTGAAGGAACTAGGCAAAATGGCACCGTAACTTCGGGAGAAGGTGCGCCGATGAGGGTGAAGCATTTACTGCGTAAGCCCATGTCGGTCGAAGATACCAGGCCGCTGCGACTGTTTATTAAAAACACAGCACTCTGCAAACACGAAAGTGGACGTATAGGGTGTGACGCCTGCCCGGTGCCGGAAGGTTAATTGATGGGGTTAGCGAAAGCGAAGCTCTTGATCGAAGCCCCGGTAAACGGCGGCCGTAACTATAACGGTCCTAAGGTAGCGAAATTCCTTGTCGGGTAAGTTCCGACCTGCACGAATGGCGTAACGATGGCGGCGCTGTCTCCACCCGAGACTCAGTGAAATTGAAATCGCTGTGAAGATGCAGTGTATCCGCGGCTAGACGGAAAGACCCCGTGAACCTTTACTGTAGCTTTGCACTGGACTTTGAGCCTGCTTGTGTAGGATAGGTGGGAGGCTTTGAAGCGTGGACGCCAGTCTGCGTGGAGCCAACCTTGAAATACCACCCTGGCATGCTTGAGGTTCTAACTCTGGTCCGTCATCCGGATCGAGGACAGTGTATGGTGGGCAGTTTGACTGGGGCGGTCTCCTCCTAAAGAGTAACGGAGGAGTACGAAGGTGCGCTCAGACCGGTCGGAAATCGGTCGCAGAGTATAAAGGCAAAAGCGCGCTTGACTGCGAGACAGACACGTCGAGCAGGTACGAAAGTAGGTCTTAGTGATCCGGTGGTTCTGTATGGAAGGGCCATCGCTCAACGGATAAAAGGTACTCCGGGGATAACAGGCTGATACCGCCCAAGAGTTCATATCGACGGCGGTGTTTGGCACCTCGATGTCGGCTCATCACATCCTGGGGCTGAAGCCGGTCCCAAGGGTATGGCTGTTCGCCATTTAAAGTGGTACGCGAGCTGGGTTTAGAACGTCGTGAGACAGTTCGGTCCCTATCTGCCGTGGACGTTTGAGATTTGAGAGGGGCTGCTCCTAGTACGAGAGGACCGGAGTGGACGAACCTCTGGTGTTCCGGTTGTCACGCCAGTGGCATTGCCGGGTAGCTATGTTCGGAATAGATAACCGCTGAAAGCATCTAAGCGGGAAACTAGCCTCAAGATGAGATCTCACTGGGAACTTGATTCCCCTGAAGGGCCGTCGAAGACTACGACGTTGATAGGTCGGGTGTGTAAGCGCTGTGAGGCGTTGAGCTAACCGATACTAATTGCCCGTGAGGCTTGACCATATAACACCCAAACAATTTGTGTGTTCGATGGTGAAGTCGACGAACCGAAAGTTCGTGTGAACCGCAAATGACTGTCACATACCCGAATCTGGATGAGCGTGTGCGAATGCCACGAGCGTCCTAAAGAATTGCTTGACGACCATAGAGCGTTGGAACCACCTGATCCCATCCCGAACTCAGCAGTGAAACGACGCATCGCCGATGGTAGTGTGGGGTTTCCCCATGTGAGAGTAGGTCATCGTCAAGCTCCTATCCCAAAGCCCCTGGTTAGCGAAAGCTGGCCGGGGGCTTTGCTTATTAGTGTAAGCAACCCGATTTCGGATGAGCGCCACGGCGAGCATCCCGCCGAATTGCTTGACGACCATAGAGCATTGGAACCACCTGATCCCATCCCGAACTCAGCAGTGAAACGATGCATCGCCGATGGTAGTGTGGGGTTTCCCCATGTGAGAGTAGGTCATCGTCAAGCTTCTAATTCCAAAGCCCCTGATCAGCGAGAGCTGGTCGGGGGCTTTGTTTTTTGGGGAGCAAAAAAGCTGCTGCACGGGCATTGGTGGTAACCGGAGATCCTGGCGTGCGCCGTGTGCAAGGCTTTCGCGGACAAGGTCCGCTCCTACGAGAGCTGTAAGCGGTCATGGCGGAGCGACGCGGTTCGCGAGCAAGCTCGCTCCTACAAGAGCATGAGTGACTTGGTCATGATGATCGTGCGTTCTTCTCCGTAGAGCTGTTCGCGTACGACGCTGTAGCCCAGGCGGGCGTAGAAGGATTGGGCGGTGAGGGAGGAGGGGATCAGCAAGGCCTCCACGCCACGCTCCAGTGCGGTTTCTTCGATTTGGGCCATCAGGGCCTGGCCGATGCCTTTGTTCTGCTGTCGCGGCGCTATGAAGAGGCTGCGCACGACGTTGCCGTCCAGGGCGCCTGTGCCGACGATCTCGTCGCCCAGCAGCGCGACGAAGACCAGACGCTGCTCCAGCAGCTCGATCAAACGTTCGGGCGAGAAGTTCGCCGCTACTGACTCGATGACATTCGCCGGGTAGTCCTGGTCATTGCTCTCCCTGACAGTCGTCACAATCACCTGGCTGATGGCTGCAGCATCTTCGCTGCGGGCCTTTCGAATCATCAGCGCCATCTGCATGCTCTCTGTTATCCAGCTTTCCCAATCCTGACCTGATTGGGGATGCGAGGCAAAGCTGAAGGGCAGGTGGCCAGGAACTGCAGGCAACAAAAAAGGCGCCCTGGGGCGCCTTTCTTGCCTGGATCACTGATCAGCCATTGTGGCGTTTCAGGACCAGGGTGGCGTTGGTGCCGCCGAAGCCGAAGCTGTTGCTCATGACGGTGTCGAGCTTCGCGTTCTCGCGAGTCTCGCGCAGGATCGGCATGTCGGCGACTTCCGGGTCCAGCTCGTCGATGTTGGCCGAGCCGGCGATGAAGTTGCCTTCCATCATCAGCAGGCAGTAGATGGCCTCGTGAACGCCGGCGGCGCCCAGGGAGTGGCCGGACAGGCTCTTGGTGGAGCTGATGGCCGGGGCGTTGGTGCCGAACACTTCGCGGATACCACGGATTTCAGCAACGTCGCCGACCGGGGTGGAGGTGCCGTGAGTGTTCAGGTAGTCGATCGGGGTGTTCACGGTCGACAGGGCCTGCTGCATGCAGCGGATGGCGCCTTCGCCGCTCGGGGCGACCATGTCGTAACCATCGGAGGTCGCGCCGTAGCCGACGATTTCGGCGTAGATCTTGGCGCCACGCTTCAGGGCGTGTTCCAGCTCTTCGACAACGACCATGCCGCCGCCGCCGGCGATGACGAAACCGTCACGCTTGGCGTCGTAGGCGCGGGAGGCCTTTTCCGGGGTCTCGTTGTACTGGGTGGAGAGGGCGCCCATGGCGTCGAACAGGCAGCTCTGGCTCCAGTGCTCTTCTTCACCGCCACCGGCGAAGACGACGTCCTGCTTGCCCATCTGGATCTGTTCCATGGCCTGGCCGATGCAATGCGCGCTGGTGGCGCAGGCCGAGGAGATGGAGTAGTTCACGCCCTTGATCTGGAAGGGAGTGGCCAGGCAGGCGGAAACGGTGCTGCCCATGGTGCGGGTGACGCGGTATGGGCCGATGCGCTTGACGCCCTTCTCGCGCAGGGTGTCGATGGCTTCCATCTGGTTCAGGGTGGAAGCGCCACCGGAACCGGCGATCAGGCCGGTGCGCGGGTTGGAGATCTGCTCGGGGCTGAGGCCGGAGTCCTTGATCGCCTGTTCCATCGCGAGGTACGCGTAGGCAGCGGCGTCGCCCATGAAGCGGAAGACCTTGCGGTCGATCAGCTCTTCCAGGTTCAGGTTGACCGAACCGGAAACGTGGCTGCGCAGGCCCATCTCGGCGTAGCTGGGGTTGTGGCGGATGCCAGCACGGCCTGCACGCAGGTTGGCGGAGACGGTGTCTTTGTCATTGCCCAGGCAGGAAACGATGCCCAGACCGGTGATCACGACGCGACGCATGCGGATACCCTTAGAAGCTGTCAGTGGAAGTGAACAGGCCGACGCGGAGGCCTTCGGCGCTGTAGATTTCGCGGCCATCGACGCTGACGCTGCCGTCGGCGATAGCCAGAACGAGCGATCGATTGATCGTACGCTTGATGTGGATGTTGTAGGTGACTTTCTTGGCGGTCGGCAGGACCTGGCCGAAGAACTTCACTTCGCCCGAACCCAGGGCACGGCCACGGCCGGGGTTGCCCTGCCAGCCGAGGTAGAAGCCGACCAGCTGCCACATGGCGTCGAGGCCCAGGCAGCCCGGCATCACCGGATCGCCTTCGAAGTGGCAGGCGAAGAACCACAGGTCGGGGTTGATATCCAGCTCGGCGACCAGTTCGCCCTTGCCATACTTGCCGCCGGTTTCGCTGATGTGGGTGATGCGGTCGATCATCAGCATGTTGGGGGCGGGCAGTTGCGCATTACCCGGGCCGAAGAGCTCGCCGCGGCTGCAACGCAGCAGGTCTTCTCGGGTGAAGGCGTGTTGTTTGGTCATGCGAGCTCCTCAAAAATCTTGGATGGCAGGCGGTGTTGGCTTCTGCCTGCGGCGCCGCGTTCCGTTGTTATTGTCACGGTACTCACGCGGCAGCCTAGTCATAGACTATTGCCTTTAAGTGAAAGTCACAGCGTCCGGCGAACGCTTGTTCACTTTTCGTCGGCGCCGGTTTTTTGTCAGGGGCAGATGCCCGTGGTCGGTCCGCAGTTTGGTGCATGCCAGCGCGCGGATCAACGGCCTGGAGCAACCCAACGCTGCAGAATCCGCTGCAGTTCGGCCCGCTTGAACGGCTTGGCCAGGTAGTCGTTCATCCCTGCCTCCAGGCAGGTTTCCCGGTCGCCCTGCAGGGCGTTGGCGGTCAGCGCGATGATTGGCACCTGTTCGCCGCCGGGTCTTGAGCGGATCTGCCGGGTGGCCTCGTAGCCGTTGAGCACCGGCAGCCGGCAATCCATGAGGATGACCGCGAACTCGCCGCGCTCGGAGGTACGGACCGCCTGGACGCCGTCACCCACCAGCGTGACGCGATACCCCAGGCTGCGCAACATAGCTTCTATGACCGTTTGATTCACCGGGTTGTCCTCGACGAGCAGAACGGACTGACCAGCGGCAAGCAAATCGGTACCCGCTTCGTCTTCCTCCGAGGCGGCTTGGCGCTCGCGGAAGGGCAGGGGGATTTCCAGGGTGAAGGTCGAGCCGCAGCCTTCCTCGCTGCTGGCTCGGAGGGTGCCGCCCATGCGCTCGGCCAGCGTCCGGGCGATGGTCAGGCCCAGGCCGGTGCCGCCGTAGCGGCGCGAGGTGGAGGAGTCGGCCTGTTGGAAGGCATCGAACATGTGTTCCAGGCGCTCGCGGGAGATACCGATGCCGCTGTCCTGTACCGAGCAGCTGAGCCACAGGACTTCATCGTCCAGCGCCTGCCAGGTGGCTTCCAGGCGCACGCCGCCTTCTTCGGTGAACTTCAGGGCATTGCCCAGCAGGTTCACGAGAATCTGTCGGATCCGGGTCGGATCGCCCTGTACTTCGAGCGCATTCAGGCCGTCCTGCACCGCCAGGTCCAGCGTCAGGCCGCGCTGGTGCGCGCTGTGCTGGAAGACCTGCACGGAGCTCTGGATCAGCTCCAGCAGGTTGAACGGGATGCGCTCCAGCTCCAGCGCGCCGCGCTCGATGCGGGAGAAATCGAGGATGTCGTTGATCACCTTGAGCAGGTGCTCGGTGGATTCGGTCGCCAGCGCGCTGTACTCCGCCTGCTCCTGGTTCAGCTCGGTGGTTTCCAACAGCTGGAGCATGCCCAGTACGCCATTCATCGGCGTCCGCAGTTCGTGGCTCATCATTGCCAGGAAGTCGGACTTCGCGCGGTTTGCCTCTTCGGCCTCTTCGCGGGCGGCCACCAGTTGGGCGATGCTGCGTTCCTGCTCCAGGGCTGCCTGCTGCAGGCCGCGGGCCAGGTTGTTGATGTGCCGGGCGAGGTCGCCGACTTCGCCGTCATCGGGTACCGGCAGGGTGGTGTGGTAGTCGCCGCTCTGGATCGCCTGGACTGCGCGGCCCATGGTGCTGATCGGCGCGGCCAGTCGTTGCGCCAGGCGCCGGGCGAGAAGATAGGTCAGTACCAGCGCGAAGAGCGCCAGCAGGCTGGCCTTGAAGAGAATTTCCTGTTGGCGTTCGCTGAAGGCGTCGCTGGCCATGCCGACGACTACCCGGCCCAGGTAGTCGTTGCTGGAGACAGAGGTTGCGGCGTTATCGAGGGCAACCCCCAGGTTACCGTCGTTGAGCTGGATGTTCTCGCGCTGGATCGCGGCGTGGAAGATTTCCACCTTGGTGCTTGCCTGGGCTGGATCGGCGGGGTGTTCGACGTAGACCAGGATGTTGTCGCTGCGGTCGCGTACTTCGATGAAGCGCACGTGGGCGGTGCCCAGGGTGGCTCGCAGCAGGCTTTGCAGCACCGGAAGGTTGCCGGAGATGACGCCGTACTCGGCGGCCGGCGCCAGCTGGTTGGCGATCAACTGGCCGGTGTGGTTGGACTCCTGCCGCAGGTCCTGCAGGCGCGAGTAGGTGAAATAGCCGGTGAGCAGCAGTGTCAGCAATAACGCCGGACCGAGGCTGATGGCCAGCATGCGCGTCTGGATATTCCAGCTCTTGCGGGCGCTCATGGGGATTCTCCTTCGGCAAGACGATGCGCGAGCGAGGCGTCGTCCGGCAGATCGATGCCCAGCGAACGCGCCACCTGGCGGTTGCTTTGCACCTTGAAGCGTTCAGGGTAGAGGCTCTGCGGCCATTGCGACGGCGGTTGGTCGAGCAGCGGATCGAGAGCGTCCAGCCAATCGCTCTGGTCGCTGTAAGTGCTGGCCAGGCTGCCGGCCCTGACGAACGCCACGGTGGGGCCGATCAGGGCGTGATTCTCGGCGTAGGCGCTGAGCAGGATGCCTTTGACGGTACGCGGGTTGTAAAGCAGTTTGTCGTCCAGCCCGAGCAGCAGGTCACTGCTGTCGAGCAATTCACGCAGTGGGCGGGGATCGTCGCTGCGGTCCTGCTCTTGGGGGACCAGCTCGACGCCGAGCCGCTGGGCGTGTTCCGACAACTCGCTCAGCAGGAATTGGCTAGCGGGGCTGAAGAGTACGCCGATGCGTTGTGGCTTGGGGCGCAGTTGCAGAGCCAATTGCAGCTGCCGGGCGGGCGGTGGATCGCTCCAGAGCAGGCTGATGCCTTCGGGATGGCGACCGTCGAGTAGCTGCTGCGCTTCCACACGGCTGACCAGCAGCGTCAGCGCCGGCGGGCCTTGGTCGCTGGCCAGGCGCCAGTTCAGCGCAGCGGTCCCCAGCAGCAACAAATGGGTTTCAGGGGAGAGCGCCGAGGCAGGAGGCAGTTGCGCGGGCGATTCCAGGCGGATCTGGTCTTCCGGACGGCGTTCGGCGAGCGCCTGGCTGAATGCCTGCACGGCCGCGCCCTGTTCACTGCTGACCAGCAGCAGCTCGCGTGCCTGTGCTGGTAGCGCCAGCAGGCAGATCAGGCTGAGCAGCAAGGACCTGACCTGATGTCCGAGGCTCATCCCTGAGCGGCGGGCCACCATGCTAGAAATCCACCTCGGCGCTGAAATACAACAGATGACGGTCGTCGTAGCGGTTTTCCGGCCAGGTCAGCGGTTCGTCGTCCAGGCGCTGCTGCAGCACGCCCGCCAGTTCCAATGCGGCGGTGCCCAGGGGAATGCGCTTGGCTACGCGCAGGTCCACGCGTTCGAAGCGGTGTTCGTTCAGCGCGTCATCGCCGTAATAGAACACCGCGCTCGACCAGCCTCGTCCCCAGTCGCGCATCCAGCCCGCCGAGCCGCTGTTGCGGGCGGTAAGGCGCTGGTCATAGCGGCTGCTGGCGTCATAGTCGACATAGGCGTAGGTGAAGCGCAGGCGATCCCGGAGGCTGACGCGCCAGTCCAGTTGGGTCTCGGCGCCGCTGAAGCGGATTTCGTTGTCGTTGGTGGGCTCGAAGTCGGTCAGCTTCAGCGGATCGCTGATCAGGTCGTGGATCTCGTCGTGGTACGCCTTCACGTCCAGCGCCAGGCCGATCTCGTCGAACTGCCCGTTGTAGCCGACTTCCCGCGAGCGCATGCGCTCCTGATCCAGGTCCCCGGGCCCATGGGCGCGGGCGAAATAGTAGCCTGTGCTCTGGCCATAGGGGGCCGGGGTGAGGCGGCGCGCGCGATAGCTCCAGTTCACGTCGTTCTCGTACATATCCGGCGAGCGTACGGCTTCGGAGTACACCGCTCGCAGGCTGTGTCGTGGCGTGATCAGGTAGTTCAGGGCGATACGCGGGCTGACGGAGCTGCCGGAAGTCTGGTCGTCTTCCAGCATGGCGCCGCCCTGCAGCAGCCAGTGGGGCGTCAGGTGCCATTCCAGCTGGCTGAACAGCCGCCAGATTTCGTTGTTCACCGTGCCGTTGAAGTAGGTCTCGGAGGTCGCTTGATCGTGGCGGTAGCTCATGCCGGTGAGCAGCCGCACGCCGTCGGTCAGGCTCAGCGTGTCCTGCATTTCCAGGTCGTAGCGGGTCTCCCGGATGTTCTGGTTCACCCAGCCGCAGGCCGGTGCACCGGCTCCGCCGACGATCTGCTGCAGCACCTGGTTCGCCAGGGCCTGCTCCTGGGCGGTGCCCTTGGGGATACGCGGCAACGCATCGCCCAGCCTGTTCACATATCTCGGGTTGAGTGCCCAGAGTTGCGCCAACTGCGGGCTGAACACGATCTGTGCCTCGCAGGCGCGGAAGTCCTGAAGGCGCTCCCAGTGCTCGGCATAACCCTGGACGTAGAAGCTGTGCTGCGGATTGGCGTCGAAGGTCCAGCGCAAGGAGCCTGCGTAGTCACGGGCGGTCAGGTCGGAGTCGCTGTCGCCGGCGGGGATGCCGTCGAACACCGGGCGGTAGTTGTAGGGGCGCTGGTTGCTGCCTTCCTTCGCGGCGATCTGCCAATCCAGGCTGTTGCGCAGGTCGAGGCTGTGGTTGGCCACCAGGTTGAAACGGGACAGGCGGCGGCCGTCGCGGTAGTCGCGGCCGAACTGGTCGTGGTCGAAGCCATCGTCCGCCTGGCCGGAGAGCGACAGGCGATAGTCGCTGGACTCGCCCCGCAGCCCCTGGCTGGCGTACCAGTCGCGGATGCCGTTCTGCCCGGCGGTGTACTTCAGGCGTGTGCCTTGGCTGTCGGCGGGGTGGCGGGTGAGGATGTTGATCACGCCCATCAGCGCGTTGGCGCCGTAGCTCACGGCGTTCGGCCCACGGAAGACCTCGATGCGGTCGATGTCCTCGATGGCCACCGGAATGTCGCTCCAGTCCACCGTGGCCAGGCCCGGGCGGTACACCGAGCGGCCATCCACCAGTACCTGCAGGCGGCGCGCCTCGGTGACGTTGGTGCCGTGGTAGTTGACCGTGGCCTGGTTGCCGGACAGGTAGCCGACCATCATGCCCGGCACCAGGCGCATCAGCTCGGGGATGTCGCGGGCGCCGGAGGCGCGGATCAGGTCGCGGTCGAGTACCGTCATGCTGCCCGGCACCTCGGCGGGCGACTGCTTCAGCCGGCTGGCGGTGAGTACGTCCGGCACCTCCACGCGATCGACGAAGAGATCGCCGGCTACTGCCTGGCCCGCCAGTAGCGCGGCAAGCAGAGAGAGCGGCAGGGGAGCGCGGGGGGAAATCTGCACGGAACGGCCTTGTTCTCGATTTCTTCTTCAATAGACGGATGTTAAACGAGGCGCCGTTGTTTGCCAGTCCTGCGATCCGGACTGGCCGCAAGGCGACGGGGCCTTATAATGCCTCAATCGCCGCCCCGAGGCGGCCCGTGATGGAAAAGACATGACTGAGCAGCAACCGATCGCCGTTCTCGGCGGTGGCAGTTTCGGTACCGCGTTCGCCAATCTGCTGGCGGAGAACGGCCAGCGCGTTCGCCAGTGGATGCGCGACGAGGAACAGGCCGAAGCGATCCGCACCCTGCGGGAGAACCCCCGTTATCTGAAGGGCGTGAAGATTCACGCGGGTGTCGAGCCGACCACCGACCTGCCGGCGACTCTGGCCGCGTGCGAAATGATCTTCGTCGCCGTGCCGTCCAGCGCGCTGCGCAAGGTGCTGGAAGGGCGCAGCGAGGAGCTGGCGGGCAAGATGCTGGTCAGCCTGACCAAGGGCATCGAGGCGCAGACCTTCAAGCTGATGAGCCAGATCCTCGAGGAGATCGCGCCGAAATCCCGCATCGCGGTGATCTCCGGCCCGAACCTGGCGCGCGAGATCGCCGAGCATGAACTGACCGCCACCGTGGTCGCCAGCGAGGACGAGGAGGTCTGCGAGCGCGTGCAGGAAGCGCTGCACGGCCGCACTTTCCGTGTCTACGCCAGTAGCGACCGCTTCGGCGTCGAACTGGGCGGCGCGCTGAAGAACGTCTACGCCATCATCGCCGGCATGGCCGCCGCGCTGGGCATGGGCGAGAACACCAAGGGCATGCTGATCACCCGTGCCCTGGCGGAGATGACCCGCTTCGCCGTCAAGCTGGGCGCCAACCCCATGACCTTCCTCGGCCTGGCCGGGGTGGGCGACCTGATCGTCACCTGTTCGTCACCCAAGAGCCGTAACTATCAGGTGGGCTTCGCCCTGGGCGAAGGCCTCAGCCTGGACGACGCCGTGGCGCGCATGGGCGAGACTGCCGAGGGCGTGAACACGCTGCGGGTACTCAAGGCCAAGGCCGACGAGCTGCAGGTCTACATGCCGCTGGTGGCGGGCCTGAACGCCATCCTGTTCGGCGGCCGCACCCTGGCGCAGGTCATCGAGGCGCTGATGAATGGCGAACCGAAGACCGACGTCGACTTCATTCCCACCACCGGTTTCTGAGAGAGGCAACCCATGTCCGCTGAACGTATGGAAAAAGAGTCCCTCGTCCTGCGAGTCGTCTGGATGCTGGTGTTCGCCCTGGTCTGGTTCGTCGCTGAGATCATTCTCGGCGTCGTGGTCGTGGTCCAGCTGATCTATCGGATCATCTACGGCGCCCCGAGCGGCAGCCTGATGGCCTTTGGCGACAGCCTGAGTCAGTACTTCGCGCAGATCGGCCGCTTCGGCACCTTCCAGACCGAGGAAAAGCCCTGGCCGTTCGCCGACTGGCCGGCCGCCCGCGGGCCCGAGGGCGAGCAGCCGCACAGCGTGCCGCCAGCCGAGCATCCGGCGCGCGACGAAGAGCCGAAGCTGTGAAGCTCTGGCTGTTGCGCCACGGTGAGGCCGAACCGCAAGCCCGCCGCGACTCGGAACGACGCCTGACCGCCCACGGCCGCAAGGAAGTGCTCAAGAGTGCAGCCCAGCTCGCCGGCCAGCCGATCGACGGCATCCTCGCCAGCCCCTATGTGCGGGCCCAGGAAACTGCCGAGCTGATTCGCGAGGCGCTGGGCTTCGATGGCTCCGTCGGGACCGCGCCCTGGCTGACCCCGGACGACGACCCCAAGGACGTCCTGCGTTTCCTGGACGGCCGCACCGAGCGCAATCTGCTGCTGGTCAGCCACCAGCCGCTGATTGGTTCCCTGGCCGGTCTGCTGGTCCACGGCAGCCGCAACGACGCGGTGCCCTTCAGCACCGCCTCGCTGGCGGAACTTGAGGGCGAGTGCCCGGTGGCGGGGTTGATGGAACTGGTTTCGCTGCACCATCCACGGCACAACTGAACGCACTGACTGCTCCGTGAACAAGGCCCCGAAAGGGGCCTTGTTCATTTCTGCGGATCATCGTCGTCGGTCAGGGTGGGTGGCGGTTTGCGGAAGCGGGCGTCGATATGGTGTTCCAGCCAGCTGCCGAGGCTGAGGATCAGCAGCGTCAGGATCACGCCGAACGCGGCGGTGATGGCGTGGCCGCTGCCACAGGCGATGCCGATCATGGAGGACACCCAGATGGTGGCGGCGGTGGTCAGGCCTTCTACGCGGTAGCGGTGTTCGTGGTGGACGATGACACCGGCGCCGATGAAACCGATACCGGTCAGCACGCCCTGGACCACCCGGCTGGCGGCATCGGGACTGGTCGGGTGCAGCTGCAGGATGACGCCCACCGCCAGCGCGGCGGCCAGAGAGGTCAGGGCGTGGGTGCGCAGGCCGGCGGGGCGGTTGTGCAGTTCGCGGTTGAGGCCGACCAGGCCGCCGCAGATGGTGGCGATCAGCAGGTTCAGCAACAGGTCGAGCTGGCCTGGGTGAATCTGGAAAGCTTCCGGCATGGCGGATATCCGTCGGGGTGTTCCCGAAAGGGTAGTGCGCCTTCGCTCGCCAGGTACTGTCGCCGAGCAAATCGTCGCCGGATGTTTCGCCACAAACCACCGTGATAGAGCGACTGCGCGCAGTCTGAAGGGTGCCCCCTACAAAAGTTCACACGATCAGCCTTGTCTGACGTGTCCGTGCATGGAATATTCGACCAAGCAAGTGCTTGGTTGATCTATCGCTATACCCCTGAGCTACACCTCTGAAAAAGAACAAGAAAGGAGGGGCACGTGGTTAAAGCAGTCCGATTACCGCTTGATCTGTTCTATCAGCGCGAGGCCAGTCACCCGAACAAGCCTTATCTCGTCCAGCCGCTGGGCAGCGGCGAGGTGGAAACCCTCACCTGGGGCGAAGTGGGCGATCAGGCGCGCCGCGCCGCCGCCTGGTTGCGCAGTCTGCAGCTACCCGCAGGGAGCCGGGTGGCGATCATTTCCAAGAACTGCGCGCACTGGGTCGTCGCCGATATCGCCATCTGGATGGCCGGCCACGTGTCCGTGCCGCTGTATCCCAACCTTACCGCCGACTCCGTGCGCCAGGTGATGACCCATTCCGAGGCGGCGGTGGCCTTCGTCGGCAAGCTGGACGACTGGCCGTCGATGGTCGATGGCATTCCGCCGAGCGTGCCGACCGTGGCACTGCCGCTGCATCCGCCAGGGCGCTTCGACCATCAGTGGGCCGACCTTCTGAAGCAGCCGCCGCTGCGCGACGATTCGCGTCCGGACGCCGCCACCCTGGCGACCCTCATCTACACCTCCGGCACCACGGGCACGCCCAAGGGTGTGATGCACACCTTCGGCAACTTTGCCTTCGCCGCCAGCCACGCCATCGAGCTGTTCGGCGTGGGGGAGCAGGACCGCCTGCTGTCTTACCTGCCGCTGTGCCACGTGGCCGAGCGCATGTTCGTGGAAATGGCGTCGATCTACGCCGGCCAGACGATCTTCTTCGCCGAGAGCCTGGACACCTTCGTCGCCGACATGCGCCGTGCGCGGCCCACGGTGTTCTTCGGCGTACCGCGTATCTGGACCAAGTTCCAGATGGGCGTTTATGCGCAGATGCCGGCGCAGAAGCTGGACCGCCTGCTGCGCCTGCCCATCGTCGGTCGTCTGGTCGGCCGCAAGGTGCTCGCCGGCCTTGGCCTGGATGCCGTGCGCTACGCCCTGTGCGGTGCCGCGCCGGTGCCTGAAGCCCTGCTCGACTGGTACAAGCGCCTTGGCCTGAACGTGCTG
Source organism: Pseudomonas macauensis (assembly GCF_047902425.1). NCBI lineage: Bacteria > Pseudomonadati > Pseudomonadota > Gammaproteobacteria > Pseudomonadales > Pseudomonadaceae > Pseudomonas > Pseudomonas macauensis. The sequence continues at coordinate 2,105,158 of NZ_CP138377.1, forward strand.
GAGGTCTATGGCATGACCGAGAACTGCGGTTATTCCCACGTCTGCCGCCCCGGCGAGCAGAAGAAGGGCTGGATCGGCCGTAACAGCCCCGGCGTGGAAGTCCGCATCAGCGATGAGGGCGAGGTGCAGGTGCGCAGCGGCGCGACCATGCTCGGCTACTACAAGGACCCGGAACGCACTGACGAGGCGATCACCCGGGACGGCTTCCTGCGCACCGGTGACAAGGGCGAACAGGACGCTGAGGGCAACCTGCGCCTGACCGGGCGGATCAAGGAAATCTTCAAGACCGCCAAGGGCAAGTACGTGGCGCCGGCGCCCATCGAGAATCGTCTGGCGGTGCACTCGCGCATCGAGCAGATCTGCGTGGTCGGTGATGGCCTGATCGCGCCCCTGGGGCTCTGCGTGCTGTCGGAGATCGGCCGGCAGGAGGCGGCCAATGGCGCCCGTGGCGAGCTGGAGCAGAGCCTGAAGGCGCTGTTGGATGAGGTGAACGACGCCTTGGACAAGCACGAGCGGTTGGCCGGGCTGGTGCTGGTCAAGGATGTCTGGACGGTGGACAACGGCTTCCTCACGCCAACCCTGAAGATCAAGCGCAATGTGGTGGAAGGCACCTACGGCCAGCGCTTCAATGAATGGGCGGAGCGCCGCGAGGCGGTGCAGTGGCATGACTGAACAGGGGGGACAGCAATGATCTGGCGTAACACGCCCAATCTGGAAAAGCTCAATGCGAACCTGAAGAACACCATCGGTGAAGTGCTCGACATCCGTTTCGAGGCCTTCGACGACGACTCGATCACCGCCAGCATGGTGGTGGATTCGCGCACCCATCAGCCCTACGGCCTGCTGCATGGCGGCGCTTCGGTGGTGCTGGCGGAGACCGTCGGCTCCACTGCCAGCTACCAGTGCCTGGATACCAGCCAGTACTACTGCGTTGGCCTGGAGGTGAACGCCAACCATCTGCGCGGCCTGCGCAGCGGGCGGGTGACGGCGGTGGCGAAGGCGGTGCACATCGGTCGCTCGACCCATGTCTGGGAAATCCGCCTGCATGGGGATGACGGCAAGCCGAGCTGCATTTCGCGATTGACCATGGCCATCGTGCCGCTGGAGCGCTGAGTGGTTTGCTTTTTGTAGGAGCGAGCTTGCTCGCGAACAATGCCGGGCACCAAGGCATCAGGCGGTTCGCGAGCAAGCTCGCTCCTACAGGTCCGGCGCCGCTTGGCACCCCTCGCAATTTTGTCCAAGACCCAGGGTTCCCGCGTCGGTAAAGTGGGCCCATGGAACGCATCGAACATCACAGCAGCGGCTTGCCCGGCGTCCGCTTCATCGACGCCGAGTACCGCCGTTTTGCCTTTCCCCGGCATTTTCATCTCGACTATCACGTCGGGCTGATGCTGGACGGTTGCCAGCGCTACACCCATCGCGGTGAGCGCTCGCTGGCCGGGAACGGCGACATCCTGTTGATGACTCCCGAGAGCATTCATGACGGCGCCAGCGAGGGTGACGACGGCTATCGCATCCGCGTGCTCTCCATCGACCCGCAATGGCTGGATGACGCCTGCCGCGCCTTCAGCGATGGCCGCCAGGGCGCGCCGCGCCTGACCGCCGCGCAGCTGCGTGATCCGTCGTTGCAGGCCGAACTGCAGCGCGCCCACTCCCTGATGCTGGGCGGCGAGCGCCTGGCGCAGGAAGGACAGCTCTGGCAGGCGCTCGCCGCGCTGCTGGAGCGTGCTTCCAGTTTGCGCATCCGCGAGCCGGGGCAGGGCTTCGATGGCCTGACCTGGGCGCGCATTCGCGAATGGCTGGAGTCGCGTCTGGAGACGCCGCCGACGCTGGAGGAGATTGCCGGGTTCTGCGACCTCAGCCCCTGGCAGGTGCTGCGTCGCTTCCGCCACCAGTGCGGATTGCCGCCGCACCAGTGGCTGACCCAACTGCGCCTTGAGCGCGCCTTGCCACGGGTGATCAAGGGCCAGCCGTTATCGGAAATCGCCTTGGACCTGGGCTTCTACGACCAGGCCCACTTCAGCCGCTTGTTCCGCCGCACCTACGGATTGCCGCCCGCGCGACTACGCCAGCGCTGATCGATTCCACTCCCGCTTCCTTTCCCACTGGAGAATCCCGCCATGCAGGAGGTTCACGTCTTGCTCATGCTCACCGCCGTGTTCGCCGTCGCCCTCGTCAGCCCCGGGCCGGACGTCGCGCTGGTGGTACGCACCGCCCTTCACCGGGGCCGCCGCGCCGGCGTGCTCAGCGCGTTGGGGCTGGCCTGCGGCATCCTGGTTCACGGCACGCTGGTGTTGACCGGCGTGTCGCTGCTGCTCAGCCGTTCGCCGCTGCTGTTCAGTGCGCTGCAACTGGTGGGCGCGGCCTATCTCGGTTGGTTGGGGATCGGCGCGCTGCGCGCCTTGCGCCAACCCGGCGGGGCAGGTCGGATCGATGGCGAACTGGCGGATTCGAAACTCGGGCCCTGGCTGCGCGGGCTGGCTACCAACCTGTTCAATCCCAAGGCGCTGGTGTTCTTCCTGGCGTTGCTCAGCAGTCTGATCCCGGCGGATATGTCGGCAGCGGGCAAGGTTGCGGTGGCGGTGATGCTGTTCGGCACCGGTTTCGCCTGGTTCAGCCTGCTCAGTGTGCTCCTCACCCAGCCGCTGTGGCAGCAGCGACTGCTGCGCGCCGTGCCGGTGATCGATGGCGCCTGCGCGCTGGTGTTCCTGTTGGTGGCGGGAGGGATTCTGTTCAGCGTGGTCAATCACGCGGTGCAGTGGGTTTGAGGTGGAACGGCGGATAACGTGTTCCGCGTTATGCGCCCTGCGAAAAGCTCCATGTAGGGCGGATAACCGTTGACAGTTATCCGCCGAAGTCGTGCTGCACGAGGCGCAGAGCAGGGCAAATCCGCCGGAGCGCCATGGACTTTGGCCGTAGTGCCGTCATTCGCGGCAGCGCGGGTCATTGCCGCGCTTTCTGTGCTGTCGGAAAATTCAGACTGTTATTCGCCAGAGTTCGCCGGCATGTCGCAATCGGTCTTCTTCGCCCACGCCAACGGGTTTCCATCGGGCACCTACAGCAAGCTGTTCGACGCCCTGGAGCCGGACTACCGGGTTCATCGGCTGGACATGCACGGCCACGACCCGCGCTTCCCGGTGAACGCCAACTGGGAAAACCTGGTGGAGGAGTTGCTGCATCACCTGGACACCCTGGACGAGCCGGTCTGGGGCGTTGGCCACTCCCTGGGCGGCGTGCTGCATTACCATGCCGCGCTGCGCCGTCCGGAGCTGTACCGGGGCGTGGTGATGCTCGATTCGCCGTTGCTGACCGTCGCCGATCAACTGGTGATCCGCGTCGCCAAGCGTTTCGGCTTCATCGACCGACTGACACCCGCCGGGCGCACCCTGGGCCGGCGCGAGGACTTCAACGATTTCGCCGAGGCCCTGGAGTATTTCGCCGGCAAGCCACTGTTCAAGCGCTTCGACCGCGACTGCCTGGAAGCCTACGTGCGCCACGGGTTGGCGCAGTCGGCGGCGCAAGGGCTGCGGCTGAAGTTCGACCCGGCCACCGAGATCAGTATTTACCGCAACGTCCCGCACACCAGCCCCGGCCGGCCGAAGCAACTGGCCGTGCCGCTGACCCTGGTGCGCGGCCGCCACAGCCGCGTGGTGCTTCCGCATCATGCACGGTTGGTGAGCCACATTCCGCAGGGGGAGAGCCTGTCGCTGCCGGGCGGGCACATGTTCCCGCTGGAGCGCCCACAGGACACCGCCGCATTGCTCAAGACCGTATTCGCCCGCTGGCAACAGCGCGAAAATCATAAGGAATCGCCATGACCGCCCACGTCCAGGAAATCCGCCTGAACCTGCCGCACATCGAACTGGCTGCGCACCTGTTCGGCCCGGAAGACGGCCGCCCGGTGATCGCGCTGCACGGCTGGCTGGACAACGCCATGAGCTTCGCCCGCCTGGCGCCGAAACTGCCCGGCCTGCGCATCCTCGCCCTGGACTTTGCCGGCCATGGCCTCTCGGCGCACCGCGCGCCGGGCGCCAGCTACCTGTTGTGGGACTACGCCTTGGACGTGCTGATGGTGGCCGACCAGATGGGCTGGGAGCGCTTCACCCTGCTCGGGCACTCCATGGGCGCCATCGTCTCGGTGCTGTTGGCCGGCGCCATGCCCGAGCGCATCGAGCGTCTGGCGCTGATCGACGGCCTGGTGCCCTATACCGGCGAGGCGGAGACCTCGCCGCAGAAGCTGGGCGAGGCGCTGCGCGCGCAGATCGCACTGTCGAACAAGCGCAAGCCGGTGTACGAGGCGATCGACCGCGCCGTGGAGGCGCGCATGAAGGGCGTTGGCGCGGTCAGCCGCGAGGCGGCGGAGCTGCTGGCTTCCCGTGGCTTGATGCCGGTGCCCGGCGGCTACACCTGGCGCAGCGATGCGCGTCTGACCCTGCCATCACCGCTGCGCCTGACGCGCGCCCATGCGCGGCAGTTCGTCCAGGCCATCCAGTGCCCGACCAGCCTGGTGCTGGCGCAACAGGGGTTGCTGATGGCGGAGCCGGCGACCCACGAGCTGCTCAAGGATCGCCCCATCGAGGTCCACGCACTGCCCGGTCAGCACCACCTGCACCTGGATGACGAGGCCGGCGCCGAAGCAGTGGCGGCTCTGTTCCGGCCCTTCCTGCTGGGGTAAGCGTCTGTTCTAGGTCTCCGCCGAGCGTAGGGCAGGCATTGAGCAGATGCTAAGGGAAACACCCCGTAGTGCCCTTTGGCTTGACTAAACCGGGGCCTGCCGCGAGTCTGCACGGATCGCTTCAGGGAGATTGTGCATGCTCGACATCCAAACCGCCGCGCGCCCGTGCTGCAAAGGGACTTTCCAGGCCGACGCGCAGAGCACCCGGATGCCACGGCTGTTGTACTCCCTGTTGTTTGGCGGTCTGCTCGCCGCCAGCACTGGCGGTTTCGCCGCCGACCTGCCTGACAGCCATGACCTTGAAATCCTGCCGCGCTTCCCGCGCTCGGAAATCGTCGATTTCAACCAGGCGGCCAGCCAGGAGCGGACCTACCCACAGGGTTCGATCAGCCGCATCAGCGGACGCCTGCGCATGGAAGGGGAGGTGCGCGCCATCGGCAGCCTGACCTCCGTGACCTATCGCCTGCCCGACGAGGACTCCAGCCAGAGCGCTTTCGCCGCCGCGCGCAAGGACCTGCTCAAGGCCGATGCCACGCCGCTGTTCTGGTGCGAAAGCCGTGACTGCGGCTCCAGCAACCTGCTGGCCAACGCGGTGTTCGGCAACTCCAAGCTCTACGGCCCGGACGATCAGCAGGCCTACCTGCTGGTGCGCCTCGCGGCGCCCCACGAGAACAGCCTGCTGGCCGTCTACACCATCACCCGCGGCAACCGCCGCGCCTACCTGCACGCCGAACAGCTGGACAGCGGCGTCGCCCTCGGCGAACTGCTGCCCAGCCCGTCCACCTTGATGCGTCTGCTCAAGGCCAACGGCGAGCTGACCCTGAGCCATGTCCCCGAGCAACCCGGCGGCGCCTGGCTCGACCTGCTGGTGCGCACCCTGCGCCTGGACACCGGCGTGCGCGTCGAGCTGGCCGGCAAGCACGCCGGCGACTGGCGCACCGCGCTGACCGCCCAGGGCGTGCTCGACGCGCGCCTGGAGCAGGGTAAGGATGACAGCGACGGCCTGCACCTGACCTGGCTGCGCTGATTCGCCTACGCTGAATTCTGGCGCTCTGGAAAGGGCGTCTCACCGTTCCCGATATCCCGGAGTCTCGATGTTCGACAATGATCGCCTGCTGCTGCGCCTGCTGCTCCTGGTCCTGCTCGCCGCCAGCGTCTGGGTGCTGCTGCCGTTCTGGTCGGCGCTGGTCTGGGCGGCCGTGCTGGCCTTCGCCAGTTGGCCGCTGATGCGTCTGCTCACCCAGTTGCTGCGCGGCCGGGAAGCCGCCGCCGCCGGCCTGCTCACCTTCTGCTGGATCGTGCTGGTGGCGCTGCCGCTGGTGTGGCTGGGCTTCGGCCTGGTGGACCGGGTGCGCGAGGGCGTCGAACTGGTGAAGAACCTACAGGTTTCCGGCCTGCCGCCGCCGCCGGCCTGGATGGCGCGCGTTCCCCTGGTCGGCGATCGTCTGATCGGCTGGTGGTACCAGGCCGACCAGCAGGGCGTGGCGATGTTCTCCGCGCTCAAGCCGTACATGGGCGAGGTGGGCAACTGGGTGCTGGCGCGCAGCGCCAAGCTCGGCACGGGGATCTTCGAGCTGGTGCTGAGCCTGGTGCTGATCTTCTTCTTCTACCGCGACGGCCTGCGCCTGCAAGCCTTTGCCCACGCCATGCTGCAACGCCTGATCGGCAATACGGCTTCGCAGTACATGGAGATCATCGCCGGCACAGTGCAGCGCGTGGTCAACGGCGTCATCGGTACCGCCGCCGCGCAGGCGGTGCTGGCTACCATCGGCTTCCTTATCGCCGGCGTGCCGGGGGCCTTCGTACTGGGGCTGTTGACCTTCGTCTGCAGCCTGCTGATGGTCCCGCCGCTGATCTGGGGGCCGGCGACGATCTGGCTGTTCTACCAGGAGAGCTACGGCTACGCCCTGTTCATGGCGATCTGGGGGTTCTTCGTGATCAGCGGGGTGGACAACATTCTCAAGCCGTACCTCATCAGCCGTGGCGGCAACCTGCCGCTGGTGGTGGTGCTGCTGGGGGTGCTGGGTGGGTTGCTCAGCTTCGGCTTCATCGGACTGTTCCTCGGGCCGGTGCTGTTGGCGGTGATGTACAACCTGATCAGTGCCTGGATCGACAGTTCGAGTCGGTTGCCGCCGGCGGCTTGAGGGGCGGTGCGGCGCCCTGTGCGGGGCGCTGTCTTGCAGTGCTACCTCGTAGGAGCGGACTTTGTCCGCGATGCCTTTCGTTCGGGTGTTCAGCGTCGCTTCAGTGCGCTCGGATGTTTCTTGTTTCGCCCCCTCGGGCGAGTCACTTCTTCCAAACGCCGAAGAAGTAACCAAGAAGGCTTGCCCCTGCATCCGGTTTTTCGCTTAGGCGAAAAATTCCCTCGTTCCATCGAAGTTTCAGGGGCCCGCGTCGACGGGCCATCCATGGCCCGACGACGCTCTCGCGGCATCCATGCCGCTCAACCCCTGAAACTCCGATTCCACTCGGCCTCCTGAAGGGGCGCTCCGGAGTGTGCGGATATTTCTCTGGAAGCCTTTGAGGGCCAAAGCCAAAGCCAAAGCAGAAGCTGCGCTCCCGTAGGAGCGGACCTTGTCCGCGAAATCCATCGCGGCGGAATGCGTTCCTGCCGGAAAAACACCTTGGCATGACGCTAGAACCCGCAGGACCGAGGGGGACGCCCAGTCCTTGCTCGCGAACCAAGGCTGATCGCGGACGGAGTCCGCCCCTACAGGGAAACTCCATGCGCAGGAGCAGACTCCGGCGCGATCAGCCAAGGTTCACGAGCGAAGCGCCAGCCACCTCAGACATGCTCGCTCTTCACCCGCACCAACCGGTCACGCCCGGCCCCCAGGCCGAAGCCGATGGCCGCGATCGAGACCACCACGAAGATAACCCCGGACGCACTCCAGCCGCCGGTGACGTCATGCACCACGCCAACCAGGAAGGGCCCGCAGGCCGCCAGGGTGTAGCCCACGCCCTGGGCCATGCCGGAGAGGCTGGAGGCGACGTGGGAGTCCGGCGAGCGCAGTACGATCAGCGCCAGGGCGATGGCGAAGGTGGCGCCCTGGCCGAGGCCGAGCACCACCGCACAGCCCCAGATGCCCGACAGCGGCGCGTAGAGCAGGCCGAGCAGGCCCGCCAGGGTCAGGCTCATGACGATCACCACCGCCAGGCGCTGGTCCTTGCCACGGGTGGCAAGCCAGGGGCCGGCCAGGGCGCTGAACAGTTGCACCATCACCGAGCCGGACAGCACCAGACCGGCTTCCGTGGGGCTCAGGCCGCGGTCGATGAGGATCGACGGCACCCAGCCGAAGACGATGTAGGCCAGGGACGACTGCAGCCCCATGTACAGGGTGACTTGCCAGGCCAGCGGATCGCGCCACAGGCCTTTCACCTTGTACACCGCACGGTGGGCGTGGTGGTTCTGCCGGGTCTGCGGCAGCCACACCAGCGCGGCAAGGATCGCCGGCAGCGCCCAGAAGGCCAGCGCCAGTTGCCAGCTGTCGCCCATCAGTCCGGCCAGCGGAACGGTGGCGCCGGCGGCGGTGGCGGCGCCCAGGCACAGCGCCATGGTGTAGACGCCGGTCATGGTCCCGGCGATGTGTGGGAAGTCGCGTTTGACGATGCCCGGCAACAGCACGCCGATGATGCCGATGCTGGCGCCGGCCACCAGACTGCCGAGGAACAGCCCGGCCACCGGGAACAGGCTGCGCAGCACGATGCCGGCGGCCAGGCTGAGCAGGATCAGCAGCACCGTGCGCTCGGCGCCGAGGCGGCGGGCGAGCATTGGCGCCAGCGGCGCGAACAGGCCCAGGCAGAGCACCGGCAGGGTGGTCAGCAGGCCGGCGGAGGCCGCCGACAGGCCGGTGCCGTCGCGTACGGTGTTGAGCAGCGGGGCGAGGCTGGACAGCGCCGGACGCAGGTTCAGCGCCACCAGCACCAGGCCCAGGAGCAGCAGCCAGGGGCGCGCTGGGTGTGCCGGGGGCGTCGGTTCGTCATTGGCTTCGGCGTCGACCAGCAATTCCTCCGGGGGGCAGGAGCGCTTGTGTTCGGCGTCGCGTGGATCGTGGGGCAGGGACATGGTGGGCATTCCGGCAAAAGACAAAAAGTCAGATCAGCAGGGCGCGATTGGCGCGGGCGGCGGCCTCGGCATCGCCGCGCTCGATGGCGTCGAGCAGCTCGCGGTGTAGTTCGAAGCTCGGCTGCGGTCGGCTGGGGTCGCTGATGGTGCGTTCCAGGCCGGCGCGGATCACCTGTGAGAAGTAGCGGTACAGCTCGCTGAGCACCGGGTTGTGGGCGCTGTCCACCACGCGCTGGTGGAAGATCAGGTCATGGGCGATGTAGTCGTCCAGGGCGCCGCCATGGCGAATGGCGGAGGCCTCCAGGGCCTCGCGCAGGGCCAGGATGTCCGTCTCGGTGCGGCGCTCGGCGGCCAGCCGGCTGGCTTCCACCTCGATGATGCCGCGCGCTTCCAGGGCCTGCTCCACCGAGCTGCGTGCCAGCACCAGCATGGTGTCCAGCGGATTGGCGCAGGCGCGCACGTAGGTGCCGTCGCCCTGGCGCACTTCCAGCACGCCGGAGAAGGTCAGCACCCGCACCGCTTCGCGCACGGTGTTGCGGCTGATGCCGAGGGATTCGGCCAGTTCGGGTTCCGGCGGCAGGCGCTGGCCCAGGGGCCAGGTGCCGTCATCGATACGCAGGCGGATCTGCTCGAGGGCGATATCCACCAGCGAGCGCTTCTGAATGGGGCTGGGCACGGAAACATCCAATCATCGGATGAATTTACAAGTGCCAAGCCTAGGGCATGAGCGGGGCGGCTTGCAAACCTGGGGAGACCGCTGGGATGTGTGCCCCGGCGGCCGGTTTCGCCGCGCGGATCAGGCGGCGATGTTCACCACAAAGGGCCTCTCCAGCAGTTTTTACGGTTTCTTTATGCCCTGCCGGCACCTCGGGAATCGCTCCTTTACGCCTTCCATGCGGAAAATTTCCGTCAAGCGGCAAAAGCCGCGCAAAGCGATGGAGTCGCCCGCGTGAGGAGAGAGAAATCATGAGCGTGCTCGACGGTGTGTCCCTGGTCCTGGCCACGGCACTGTTCATTTATCTGCTGGTGGCGCTGTTGCGCGCCGACCGTTCCTAGGAGACGTCATGAACAGTCATGACATTCTGCTGATTGTCGCCTTCCTGGCGCTGGTGCTGGTGCCGGCACCCTTCCTCGGGCGTTTCTACTACAAGGTGATGGAAGGGCAGCGTACCTTCCTGAGCCCCGTCTTCCTGCCGGTGGAGCGGGCTATTTATCGCGCTTGCGGCATCCATCCCGAGGACGAGCAGGACTGGAAGAGCTACACCGTCGCGCTGCTGGCGTTCAACCTGGCCGGGCTGGCGCTGCTATTCGCCATCCTCATGCTGCAGGGCACGCTGCCGCTCAATCCGCAGCACCTGCCGGGCCTGGAGTGGACCCTGGCGTTCAACACCGCCGTGAGCTTCGTTACCAACACCAACTGGCAGGCCTACAGCGGCGAAGCGTCGCTCAGCTACCTGAGCCAGATGCTCGGCCTGACCGTGCAGAACTTCGTCAGCGCCGCCGTCGGTCTGGCCGTGCTGGTGGCGTTGGCCCGTGGCATCTCGCGCAAGTCGACGAACAACCTGGGCAACTTCTGGGTCGATCTGACCCGCGCCACCCTCTACGGGCTGATCCCACTGTGCCTGCTGCTGGCGCTGCTGCTGGTCTGGCAGGGCGTGCCGCAGACCTTCCTCGACTATGCCCACGCGCTGACACTGCAGGGCGCCGACCAGTCGATCCCGCTGGGACCTGCGGCCAGCCAGATCGCCATCAAGCAGCTGGGCACCAACGGCGGCGGTTTCTTCGGCGTGAACTCGGCGCACCCGTTCGAGAACCCGACCATCTGGAGCAACCTGTTCGAGGTCGCCTCGATCATCCTGATCCCCGCCGCGCTGGTGTTCACCTTCGGCCACTACGTGAAGGACCTGCGTCAGAGCCGCGCCATCCTCGCCTGCATGCTGGTGCTGTTCACCCTGGGCCTGGGGGTGTCGCTGTGGGCCGAGTACCAGCCCAACCCGGCGCTCAGCGCGCTGCCGGTGGAGCAGGTTGCTCCGCTGGAGGGCAAGGAAAGCCGCTTCGGCACCACCGCCAGCGTGCTCTGGGCGGTCACCACCACCTCGGCCTCCAACGGCTCGGTGAACGCCATGCATGACAGCCTCAACCCGCTGTCGGGCATGATGGCGATGATCAACATGATGCTTGGCGAAGTGATCTTCGGCGGTGTCGGCGCGGGCCTCTACGGCATGCTGCTGTTCGTCCTGATCGCGGTGTTCCTTGCCGGGCTGATGGTCGGCCGCACGCCGGAATACCTGGGCAAGAAGCTCGAAGCCCGCGAAGTCCGCCTGCTGGTGGCAACTCTGCTGGTGATGCCGGTGGGCGTGCTGGTGCTCGGCGCCATCGCTGCCAGCCTGCCGGGGCCGGCTGCCGCGGTGACCAACCCGGGGCCGCACGGCTTCAGCCAGCTGCTCTACGCCTATACCTCGGGCACCGCGAACAACGGCTCGGCCTTCGCCGGCTTTGGCGCCAACACGCCGTTCCACAACCTGATGATTGCCCTGGCCATGCTGATCGGCCGCTTCGGCTACATCCTGCCGGTGCTGGCGATCGCCGGCAGCCTGGCGGCGAAGAAGGCCACCCCGGTCGGCCCCAACAGCTTCCCGACCCACGGCCTGCTGTTCGTCAGCCTGCTGACCGCGACCATCCTGCTGGTCGGCGGCCTGAACTTCCTGCCGACCCTGGTGCTTGGCCCGGTGGCCGATCACCTGACGCTCGGTTTCTGAGGAGCTTTCGCAATGAATGCGCAAACCCAGGATCTCGCCCTGAAGAACTCGTCGAGAGCCGCTGACAAACGCCCGACCACCACCTTCGCCGCGCTGTGGAAGCCGGCCCTGGTGCAGTCCTTCTTCAAGCTCGACCCGCGCCAGCTGCAACGCTCGCCGGTGATGCTGGTGGTGGCCCTGACGGCCGTGCTGACCACCGTGCTCTGCGTGGTCGGCGGCGAGGCGGTGCCGACCTTCGTGGCCGTGCAGATTGCCGTATGGCTGTGGTTCACCGTGCTCTTCGCCAACTTCGCCGAAGCCCTCGCCGAGGGCCGCGGCAAGGCCCGCGCCGACAGCCTCAAGGCCGGCACCCAGGGCCTGCAGGCGATGCGTCGCAGCGCCAGCGGCAACTTCGAGAAAGTGGCTGCCAGCACCCTGCGTAAAGGTGACGTGGTACGCGTCGAAGCCGGCGAGCTGATCCCCGGCGATGGCGAGGTGATCGAAGGCGTGGCGGCGGTCAACGAGGCCGCCATCACCGGCGAATCCGCGCCGGTGATCCGCGAATCCGGCGGTGATCGCTCGGCGGTGACCGGCAACACCCGGCTGGTGTCCGACTGGCTGCTGGTGAAGATCACCGCCAACCCCGGCGAATCCACCCTTGACCGCATGATCGCCCTGGTGGAAGGCGCCAAGCGCCAGAAGACCCCCAACGAAGTGGCGCTGGACATCCTGCTGATCGGCCTGACCCTGATCTTCCTGCTGGTGGTCGTGACCCTGAAACCCTTCGCCCTGTTCGCCGGCGGCAACCTGCCGCTGGTGTTCCTGGTGGCGCTGCTGGTGACCCTGATCCCCACCACCATCGGCGGCCTGCTCTCGGCCATCGGCATCGCCGGCATGGATCGCCTGGTGCGCCTGAACGTCATCGCCAAGTCCGGCCGCGCCGTGGAAGCCGCCGGTGACGTGCATGTGCTGATGCTCGACAAGACCGGCACCATCACCTTCGGCAACCGTCGCTGCAGCGCCCTGCATGCCGCGCCTGGCGTACAGCAGCTGGAGCTGGCCGAGGGCGCGTTCCTCGCCTCGCTGGCGGATGACACGCCCGAGGGCAAGTCCATCATCGAGTTCCTCCGCGCGCAGGTCATCCTGCCGGAGCCCGAGCGCAGCCGCGTGACGCCGATTGCTTTTAGCGCCGAGACGCGCCTGTCGGGCATCGACTTCGACGGCCACGTGTACCGCAAGGGCGCGGTGGACGCCGCGCTGGCCTTCATCGGCCTGGACCGTGCGCAGATGCCGGAAAGCCTGGCCAAGGAAATCGAGCGCATTGCCCAGAGCGGCGGCACGCCCCTGCTGGTGGTGGCCGACGGCAAGCTGCTGGGGGCGATCCACCTGAAGGACGTGGTCAAGCCGGGCATCCGCGAGCGCTTCGCCGAGCTGCGTCGCATGGGCATCCGCACCGTGATGGTAACCGGCGACAACCCGCTGACCGCCGCCGCCATCGCCGCCGAGGCGGGCGTGGACGACGTGATCGCCGAAGCCACGCCGGAGAAGAAGCTGGCGCGCATCCGCCAGGAGCAGGGCGAGGGCCGCATGGTCGCCATGTGCGGCGACGGCGCCAACGACGCCCCCGCGCTGGCCCAGGCGGACGTCGGCATGGCCATGAACGACGGCACCCAGGCCGCTCGCGAAGCCGCCAACCTGGTGGACCTGGACAGCGACCCGACCAAGCTGCTGGATGTGGTGCAGGTGGGCAAGGAACTGCTGGTGACCCGCGGCGCGCTGACCACCTTCTCGGTGGCCAACGACGTGGCCAAGTACTTCGCCATCCTCCCAGCGCTGTTCGCCGGCATCTACCCGCAACTGGGCGTACTTAATGTGATGAAGCTGGCCAGCCCGCAAAGCGCCATCCTCTCGGCCATCGTGTTCAACGCGCTGATCATCGTCGCGCTGATTCCCCTGGCCCTGCGCGGCGTGCGCGTACAGGCCAGCGACGCCTCGCACCTGCTGCGGCGCAACCTGCTGATCTACGGCGTGGGCGGGCTGGTCGCGCCGTTCGTGGGAATCAAGGTGATCGATATGGTTTTGGTCGCCGTGGGCCTGGCTTGACGGGCTTCTTTGATCGACTGACGGGAGGCGTTGGTGCCGTGCGCCCTCTCCCTAACCCTCTCCCTGAAGGGAGAGGGGACCGTCCGGTGGTATCGGGAAATGTGGAGCTCGCCGGATGCTCCGAACAACTCCCTCTCCCTTCAGGGAGAGGGCGGGGGAGAGGGTAGACAGCCCCGCTCCTAACCCAACAGAGGAACACGAACATGCTCAACCAACTCCGCCCCGCCATCGCCTCGCTGGCCCTGCTCAGCGTCGTCACCGGCGTTGCCTACCCGCTGGCCGTCACCGCCGTCGCCCAGGTGGCTTTCCACGACCAGGCCAACGGCAGCCTGGTGCGTGACGACCAGGGCAATGTGCGCGGCTCTGCCCTGATCGCGCAGAAGTTCGACGGCGCCCAGTGGTTCCAGTCGCGCCCTTCGGCCGGTGACTTCGCTACCGTCTCCAGCAGCGCCAGCAACCTCGCGCCCGGCAACCCGGCGTTGGCCGAACGCATCGCCAAGGACGCTGCCGCCCAGCAGGTTGGCGGCCAGCCGGTGCCGCTGGCGCTGGTCACCACCTCCGGCAGCGGCCTCGACCCGCAACTGCCGCCGGCCGCCGCGCTATACCAGGTGCCGCGCATCGCTCTGGAACGCGGTGTGCCGACGGCCAGCCTGGAACGACTGGTGGAGGCCAACACCGAGCGCCCGCTGATCGGCCCCGCGGTGGTCAACGTACTGGCGCTGAACATGGCCCTGGCCAGTCTGCCTCGTTAGACTCCAGCGCCAGTACCGGGGTCTGCCACGGTATGAGGAAAAGATGCCGTGTCGTCCATTGGCAGAGGACGGCTCCCTCTCCCTTCAGGGAGAGGGCTGGGGAGAGGGGCCTTTGGCCTCGCTCTCGTGTTGAAACGAGCGCCGCGAGCGCTCCGAGGATAACGCCATGACCGACTCCAACCGCGCCGACGCCCTGCTTGCCGAATTGCCACGCATGGGCCGTGGCCGCCTGAAGGTCTTCCTCGGTGCCGCGCCGGGGGTCGGCAAGACCTACGCCATGCTGCTGGCCGCGCAGAGCCAGCTGCGTCAGGGCGTGAACCTGCGCGTGGGCATCGTCGAGACTCACGGCCGCGCCGAAACCGAAGCGCTGCTCGCGGGCCTGCCGCAGCAGGCACTCAAGCGCACCGAATACCGTGGCATCAAGCTGGTGGAAATGGATCTCGACGGCCTGCTGGCCGATCCGCCGCAGCTCGCCCTGGTGGATGAACTGGCCCACAGCAACGCCCCCGGCAGCCGCCACGCCAAGCGCTGGCAGGACATCGAGGAGCTGCTGTCGGCCGGCATCGACGTCTACACCACGGTCAACGTGCAGCACCTGGAAAGCCTCAATGACCAGGTGCGCGACATCACCGGCGTGCAGGTGCGCGAAACCGTGCCCGACTGGGTGCTGCAGGAAGCCTATGAACTGCTGCTGGTGGACCTGCCGCCGCGCGAACTGCTGGAGCGCCTGCGCGAAGGCAAGGTCTACGTGCCCGAGCAGGCGCGGGCCGCCATCGACGCCTTCTTCAGCCAGACCAACCTGACCGCCTTGCGCGAGCTGGCCATGCAGACGGCAGCGGCGCGGGTCGACGCCGACCTGGCCCATCGCTACCGGCAGCAGGGCAGCGAAGCGCCGGCGTTGCGCGGGCGCCTGCTGGTCGGGGTGGACGGCGAGCGGAACGCTGAACGCCTGGTGCGCCACGCCAGCCGCGTGGCCGAGCGGCGTCATCTGCCCTGGAGCCTGGTGCATGTCGATACGGCGGAGCCGCGCAGTGAAGAGTCGCGCATGCAACTGCAGAGTGCCCAGCAACTGGCCGAGCGCCTGGGCGGCGACGTGGTCGAGCTGCGCGGCGGTGAAGTGGCGATGACCCTGATCGAGCACGCCAAGGAGCGCCGCGCCAGCCTCGTGCTGGTGGGCCGCTCGCGGCAGCGCTGGTATCGCCGGCTGTTCGGCGGCGGCCTGGCGGCGCGCCTGCTGCGCCTGGGCGACGGGCTGGAGATCAGCGTACTCGACAGCGAGGCTGACCTGGCGCCGCCGAAGGGGCGTCCGCAAAGCCCCTGGCCGTGGGGCGACTACCTGCTGTCGGCAGTCGCGGCGGCAGTGGCCAGCGCTGTGGCCTGGGGGGTCGCCAGCGTGCTGGAGCTGCCCAACATCTCCCTGGTGTTCCTCGCCGCCGTATTGCTGGTCGCGGTGCGCAGCAGCCTGGGGCCGGCGCTGGCCTGCGCGGTGCTGTCGTTCCTGGCCTACGACTTCCTGTTCATTCCGCCGCATTTCTCCTTCGCCATCCAGCGCGAAGAGGACGTGCTGACCCTGCTGTTCTTCCTGCTCATGGCCGGCCTCACCGGTAACCTCGCCGCGCGCCAGCGCCGGCAATTGCAGGCCCTGAGCGACACCCAGGAGGAAACCAGCCAGATGCTCGACCTGTCGCGCAAGCTCACCGCCGCCACCGACCGCCAGGCGGTGATGGCCGCCGCCGCGCAGCAGCTGGGCGGCTGGGAGGGGCTGGATATCTGCCTGCTCGGCCAACGGAACCGCGAGTGGAAGGTCGAAGGCGGCCTGAACCGTCCCTTCGACGATCAGGAGCGCGCCGCCGCCGATTGGGCCTGGCAACACGACCAGCCCGCCGGCCTGGGCACCGGCACCTTGCCGGGGGGGGGCTGGTGGTGGTGGCCGCTGTCCGGCGAGGACGGCCCGCTGGCGCTGCTGGGCGTCAGCCCGCGCGATGGCCAGCCGTTGCCGGGTTCGCGCCGCCGCCTGCTCGCCGCCCTCGGCCAGCCGCTGGGCCAGGCGCTGGCCCGCGCGCGTCTGGCCGAAGACCTGGAAGCCGCGCGCCTGCACGGCGAAACCGAACAGCTGCGCAGTGCGCTGCTGGCCTCGGTCAGCCACGATTTGCGCACGCCGCTGACCTCCATGCGCGGCGCCATCGACAGCCTGCTGGCCCTCGGCGATGCGATTCCACCCGACGACCGTCGCGAACTGCTGGAAAGTACCCGCGACGAGGCCGAGCGCCTGGACCGCTACATCCAGAACCTGCTGGACATGACCCGTCTGGGTCACGGCGGCCTGAAGCTGTCGCGCGACTGGGTCTCGCCTGGCGACATCGTCGGCAGCGCGCTCAACCGCCTGCGTGCGGTGGTCGCCCCGTATCGTGTGGAAACCCGCGTGCCGCCCGAGTTGCCGCTGCTTTACGTGCACGCCGCGCTGATCGAGCAGGCGCTGGTCAACGTGCTGGAGAACGCCGCGCGCTTCTCGCCGCCGCAAGGCCGCCTGCGCGTGGCGGTGGAGCAGGGTGAAGAGGAGCTGCGCTTCCTGGTCAGCGACGAAGGGCCGGGCATTCCGCAAGCCGAGCGGGAGAAGATTTTCGACATGTTCTACACCGCCGCTCGTGGCGATCGCGGAGGGCAGGGTACCGGGCTGGGTCTGGCGATCTGCCAGGGCATGGTCGGCGCCCATGGCGGACGGATCACCGTCGAGGACGGCATCGATGGGCGCGGCACGACCCTGGTATTGCACCTGCCGTTGCAGCAGCAGCCGGACATGGAGCAGCTTGATGCCGCTGTCTGAAAGGCTCAAGCTGGACGGCCCCGCCAGCCAACCCAGTTCCCCGATGAACGCCAGCGCCGCCACCATCCTGGTCGTCGACGACGAACCGCAGATCCGCAAGTTCCTCCGCATCAGCCTCAGCGCTGGTGGCTACAAGGTGCTGGAGGCCGGTACCGGCGAGGAAGGCCTGGCCCAGGCCGCGCTGGGCCGCCCGGACCTGGTGGTGCTCGATCTCGGCCTGCCGGACAAGGACGGCCAGGACGTGCTGCGGGAACTGCGCGAGTGGTCGCAGGTGCCGGTGCTGGTGCTGTCGGTGCGCGCCAGCGAGAGCGAGAAGGTGCTGGCGCTGGACGGCGGCGCCAACGACTACGTGACCAAGCCCTTCGGCATCCAGGAGTTCCTCGCCCGCATCCGTGTGCTGCTGCGTCAGGGCGCTGGCGGCGAGACGCAGGAAGCGGTGGTCGCGGTGGGGCCGCTGAGTGTGGATTTCTCCTACCGCCGGGTGCTGCTGGACGGCGCCGAAGTCTCGCTGACCCGCAAGGAATATGCGGTGCTCTCGACCCTGGCGCGGCACCTTGGGCGGGTGGTGACCCAGCAGCAGTTGCTCAAGGATATCTGGGGGCCGACGCATACCGAGGACACCCACTACCTGCGTGTCGTCGTAGGCCACCTGAGGCAGAAGCTCGCGGACGATCCGACCAGTCCGCGATTCATCGTCACCGAGGCGGGGGTCGGCTATCGCTTGCGCGAAGCCTGACCACCTGGCGGGCACTTGTAGGAGCGGACTCTGTCCGCGATGCTTTTTGTTCTGGGTGTTCTGCGCCGCTTCGGCGTACGCGCGAACTTCTCGTTTCGCCCCCTCGGGCGACCTACTTTGGCAAACGACCCAAAGTAGGCAAAGGTCTTGCCCCAGGCATCCGGTTTTTCGCTTGGGGCGAAAAATTCCCTCGTCGAATCGAAGTTTCAGGGGCCCGCCGCGAAGGGCCATCCTTGGCCCATCGCGGCTCTCGCGACATCCATGTTGCTCAACCCCTGAAACTCCGCTTCAACGAGGCCTCCTGAACGGGGCGGTTCGGAGTGTGCCGATATTTCTCTGGAAGTCTTTAAGAGCCAGAGCGGAGCACCCTTCCGTAGCGGACCTTGTCCGCGAAATCCATCGCGACGAAATCCGCGCTAACAGGGATACGCCTGGGTATGTCGCCGACCTGTAGGACCGAGGGGGACGCCCAGTCCTTGCTCGCGAACCACACAACACTGGCGGTCAATACCGATTCTCTTCCTCATACCGATCCAGCGTATCGCTGGCGATCTGCCGGCCGAGGGCGATGAGTTCCGGGGCCTTGTAGAACTCGAAGAAGCGGCACACGCGCTTGGGTACGTTGATCAGGATGTCCGGCGGGTAGCCGGCGATCTTGTACTGCGCCAGCGACGTCTGCATCACTTCGAAGCTCTGGTTCACCAGTTCCAGCAGGGACGCCGGGCTGCTGCTCTCGATCACCCGGCTGCCGGTGGCCGAGCGCGGCGAGCCCTTGCCCCGTGGGGCGGCGGCGGGCTGCTGCATCTCCGGTTCGGCGGGTTCCTCGGCGGTGGCCGGTATCGGGTTGAGCAGGGCGTCGGGCAGCAGTTCCGGCGGTGCCTCGCTGTCGCCGCGGCGGAAGAAGCTCAGCTTGTTGGACAGGCCGGAAATCACCGCGTCGAAACGGCCCATGATGGCGGCCGGCCGCTCGATCACCGGCAGCGAATACTGGCGCTGGTTGGTGGCGTTGAGGTTGACCGCGACGATCAGGTCGGCGTGGGTCGAGACCACCGGGACGATCGGCAGCGGGTTGAGCAGGCCGCCGTCCACCAGCATGCGGCTGCCCTGCATGACCGGGGTGAACAGACTGGGGATCGCCGCCGAAGCGCGCATGGCCTGGTGCAGGCAACCTTCCTGGAACCAGATTTCCTGCTGGTTGGTGAGGTCGGTGGCCACGGCGGTGTAGGGGATCGGCAGGTCTTCGATGTCGATCTCGCCGAGCATTTCATGGATCTTGCCGAACACCCGTTCGCCACGGATGGCGCCGAGGCGGAAGCTCACGTCGAGCAGGCGCAGCACGTCCAGATAATCCAGGCTTTCCACCCACTCGCGGTACTCTTCCAGCTTGCCGGCGGCGTAGATGCCGCCGATCACCGAGCCCATCGAGCAGCCGGCGATGCAGACGATCTCGTAGCCGCGCCGTTCGATCTCCTCGATCACGCCGATATGCGCGTAGCCGCGCGCGCCACCGGAACCGAGCACCAGCGCAATCTGTTTGGACATCGGGAATTCCCCCTTGCGAAACCTTTCGACGATACGCCCGGGGGCAAGCGCCGCCAAGGTCGGCTTTGCTAGAATCGTCGTCTGTTTTTCTTTCGCCGGAGTCCGCGATGAGCGAACCGATCCGCCTGACCCAGTACAGCCATGGTGCCGGCTGTGGTTGCAAGATTTCTCCCAAGGTCCTGGAGGTCATCCTCGCCGGCAGCGGCGCGCAGAACCTCGACCCGAACCTGTGGGTCGGCAACGCCTCGCGCGATGACGCCGCTGTCTATGCTATCGACGCCGAGCGTGGCGTGGTGTCCACCACCGACTTTTTCATGCCGATCGTCGACGATCCCTTCGACTTCGGTCGCATCGCCGCCACCAACGCCATCAGCGACATCTATGCGATGGGTGGCGACCCGCTGATGGCGATCGCCATCCTCGGCTGGCCGGTGAACGTGCTGGCGCCGGAAATCGCCCGCGAGGTGATCGCCGGCGGTCGCAAGGTCTGCGATGACGCGGGCATCCCGCTGGCCGGCGGCCACTCCATCGATGCGCCCGAGCCGATCTTCGGCCTGGCGGTCACCGGCATGGTCGAGAAGCGCTTCATGAAGCGCAACGACACCGCCACTGAAGGCTGCAAGCTTTACCTGACCAAGCCTCTGGGTATCGGCATCCTCACCACCGCCGAGAAGAAGGCCAAGCTGCGCGCCGAAGACGTCGGCGTCGCCCGCGACTGGATGTGCACCCTGAACAAGCCCGGTTCGCGCTTCGGCAAGCTGGAAGGCGTGAAGGCGATGACTGATGTCACCGGCTTCGGCCTGCTCGGCCACCTGGTGGAAATGGCCGACGGAAGCGGCCTG
Organism: Pseudomonas macauensis; assembly: GCF_047902425.1. NCBI lineage: Bacteria > Pseudomonadati > Pseudomonadota > Gammaproteobacteria > Pseudomonadales > Pseudomonadaceae > Pseudomonas > Pseudomonas macauensis. The sequence goes on from NZ_CP138377.1 coordinate 2,125,436, forward strand.
ACCGCGCGCATCCGCTACGACGCCGTGCCGCGCCTTTCCAGTGTCGAGTACTACCTGGAGGCCGGCTGCGTGCCCGGCGGCACCCTGCGCAACTTCGACAGCTACGGCGAGCGCATCGCGCCGCTGCCGGAGTTGCACAAGCTGCTGCTGTGCGACCCGCAGACCAGCGGCGGCCTGCTGGTGGCGGTGGAGCCGGAAGGCGAGGCGCAGTTCCTCGCCACCGCGAAGGAACTCGGCCTCGACCTGGCGCCCATCGGCGAACTGGTTGGCCGACAGCGTCACGCGGTCGAGGTGGCGTGATGCGCGACAACACCCGCCACTACCGCGAGCTGTTCCTCGGTGATGTGAAAATGATGGACGTGCGCGCCCCGGTCGAGTTCGACAAGGGCGCCTTCCCGCACACCGTGAACCTGCCGCTGATGAATGACATCGAGCGGCAGAAGGTCGGCACCTGCTACAAGCAGAACGGCCAGCAGGCGGCCATCGCCCTGGGCCACGAGCTGGTCAACGGCAAGGTCAAGGCCGCGCGCATCGAAGCCTGGGCGGCCTTCGCCAAGGAAAATCCCGAAGGCTACCTGTACTGCTTCCGTGGCGGCCTGCGCTCGCAGATCACCCAGCAGTGGCTCAAGAGCGAGGCTGGTATCGATTACCCCCGCGTGGTCGGGGGGTACAAGGCGATGCGCGCCTTCCTCTTCGATACCACCCAGGCGGCGGCCGAAGAGTGCCAGTTCGTGCTGGTCGGCGGCCTGACCGGTACCGGCAAGACTGAAGTGATTGCCCAGCTGGCCAACAGCCTCGACCTCGAGGGGCACGCCAACCACCGCGGCTCCGCCTTCGGTCGCCGCGCCACGCCGCAGCCGGCGCAGATCGATTTCGAGAACCGCCTGGCCATCGACATCCTGAAGAAGCGCCACGCCGGCATGGAGCAGTTCGTGCTGGAAGACGAAGGGCGCATCGTCGGCAGCTGCTCGGTGCCGCTGGAGCTGTACCAGGGCATGCAGCACTACCCGCTGGTGTGGCTGGACGACAGCTTCGAGCAGCGCGTGGAGCGCATCCTCAAGGACTACGTGATCGACCTGTGCGCCGACCATGTCCAGGTAGTGGGTGAGGAGGGTGGTTTCGACGCCTTCGCGGCCTACCTGCGCAAGAGCCTGTCGGGCATCGTCAAGCGCCTGGGCGGCGAGCGCTACCAGCGCCTGGCCGCGATCATGGACGCGGCGCTGGACGAGCAGAAGCGCAGCGGCGCGGTGGACCTGCACCGGGGCTGGATCGAAGGGCTGCTGAGCGAATACTACGACCCGATGTACGCCTTCCAGCGCGAGAGCAAGGAATCGCGCATCGAGTTTCGCGGCACCCAGGCCGAGGTGGTCGAGTACCTGCGTTTCCGCGCGGAGCGCTGAGCGCTCAGCGTTCGATCAAGGTGCTCGCCGAGTGCAGGCAGACACTGAACAGGCTCTCAAGGGGCGCGCCACAGGCCGATCCGGCGCGCCCGTGCTTCCTGTTCTTCGAATTCGTACTGGCCTTTCTCTTCGGCCGTCTGCTCATCCGTCTGTCGCCAGCGCGCCAGGCCTACGCTCAACAGCGCGCGGCCGGCGTCCAGCGTCTGGCCGCAGCCGGGGCAATCGGCCGGCTCCACCCAGACCGCTGCACGCACTGAACCATCCGTTTCAGGTTGTACTGCGCGCAGGCTGGTGGTCTTGCCCAGCGTGAGTCGTTGCAGGGCTTCCCGAGCGCGCTCGCCGAAGGGTTGATTGGCCGTGGGGGCGTCGATGCCGCGCAGGCGAATGCCCAGGGATTTGCCGTCACGGCTCTGGCAACTGAGCCGGTCGCCGCTGTGAACGGCGGTGACCTGACACTCGTCCTGCGCCACGGAGGTGCAGGCCAGGGTCATCAACAGCAGGGTGGAAATCCGTCGCATGGGGCCTCCGTCAAGCGAACGCCAGCATAACCGCTGGCGTTCGCTCGCGGGGCGCCCATTCACTGGATCAGGCTCATCACCTCTGCGCTGTAGCGACCGCCCGCGGCGGCGCCAACGGGGAAGATGGCGTCGATCTCGGCCAGCTCCGCCGCGCTGAGTTCCAGCGTCACGGCGGCGACGTTCTCTTCCAGGTACTTGCGCTGCTTGGTGCCCGGGATCGGCACCAGGTGCTCGCCCTGCGCCAGCACCCAGGCCAGGGCCAGCTGCGAAGGTTTCACCCCACGGGCGGCGGCCAGTTCGCCGATTTTTTCCACCAGTTGCAGATTCTTCGCGAAGTTTTCCCCGGTGAAGCGCGGGCTGACGCGGCGGTAGTCATCCTCGGCGAAGTCGTCGGGGCTTTGCAGCGCGCCGGTGAGGAAGCCGCGTCCCAGCGGGCTGTAGGGAACGAAGCCGACGCCCAGGCGGCGGCAGGTTTCCAGCACGCCGTTTTCCTCCGGATCGCGGGTCCACAGGGAGTATTCGCTTTGCAGGGCGGTGATCGGGTGGACCTTGTGGGCGCGCTCCAGGGTCTCGGCGGAGGCTTCGCTCAGGCCCAGGTAGCGCACCTTGCCGGCGCGCACCAGCTCGGCCATGGCGCCGACGGTTTCCTCGATGGGCACCGTGGGGTCGACGCGGTGCTGGTAGTAGAGGTCGATATGGTCGGTGCCCAGGCGCTTGAGGCTGCCTTCCACGGCCTGCCGCACATACTCCGGACGCCCATTGGCGCCCCGGCTCGCGGGTTGGTCGGGGTTGCGCACCAGACCGAACTTGGTGGCGAGGAAAATCTGCTCGCGCTTGCCTTTCATCGCACGGCCGAGCAATTCCTCGTTGGTGTGCGGGCCGTAGACGTCGGCGGTGTCGAACAGGCTGACGCCCAGTTCCAGGGCGCGGTGCAGGGTAGCGATGGACTCCTTCTCGTCGATGCCGGTGGTGTAGAAGTCGGACATGCCCATGCAGCCGAGGCCGATGGCGGAAACGCTGGGGCCCTGCGGGCCGAGGCGGCGGGTTTTCATGCTCAGTTCTCCGGGAGGTGGGGAAGTGGATTCATTCTTGTTGTTTGGCTTGCATGGATAAACTGGCTGATTACGGTTTAACTATTTGGCTTGAATGAATAATCGGAGCGTCGCCATGGACCGCTTACAGGCCATGCAGGTCTTCATCCGCATCGTCGAACTCAAGGCCTTTGGCAAGGCGGCGGACAGCCTGCAGCTGCCGCGCGCCAGCGTGACCCAGCTGATCCAGCAACTGGAGTCGCACCTGGGCGTGCAGTTGCTGCGCCGCACCACCCGCCAGGTCAGTGTCACTGCTGACGGCGAGGCCTATTACGAGCGCTGCGTGCGGTTGCTGGAGGATCTGGAGGAGGCGGAAAGCTGTTTCTCTGAGTCGCCGGACAATCCGCGCGGCAAGCTGCGGGTCGACCTGCCCAGTTCGCTGGGGCGGCTGGTGGTGATTCCGGCGCTGCCGGCGTTCTGCCGGCGCTATCCGCAGATCGAACTGGAGCTGAGCCTCAACGACCGCCAGGTGGACCTGGTGCGCGAAGGCGTGGATTGCGTGCTGCGCGCTGGTGATTTGCCCGATTCCAGCCTGGTGGGCCGGCGCATTGCCGAACTGGAGCAGCTCACCTGCGTGAGCCGTTCGTATCTGGAGGAATATGGCCTGCCGGAGCATCCGGAGCGGCTGACCGGGCATCTGGCGGTGAATTATCAGTCGGCTTCCAGCGGACGCATCTTCGACCTGGAGTTTCGTCTCGGGGACCAGTTGCTTACCACCCGGTTGCCGAGCCGGATCACGGTGAACAACGCCGATGCCTATATCGCGGCCTGCCGTGCCGGTTTCGGAATGATCCAGGCGCCGCGTTATCACCTGTGCGACGGGCTGGCCAGCGGCGAGCTGGTGGAAGTGCTGGAGCAATGGCGGCCACCGCCGCTGGCGCTGAGCGTGCTCTATCCGGTGCGGCGGCAGATGTCGCGGAGGTTGCGGGTGTTTTCCGACTGGCTGGCGCAGCTGTTTGCGGAGCGGAGGTGGTGAGGGGGCTTCGGTCCTACAGGCGTTCATCCTGAAGCGTGGGGCAGTGGCAAGATTTCGCGGACAGGGTCCGCTTACAAGATCAAGGGCCCCTCACCCTAACCCCCTCCCGCAAGCGGGAGAGGGGACTGTTCGGTGCAGGATGAAACCGTAGTGTCAGCCGGCACGGACGGCTCCCTCTCCCTGAGGGAGAGGGCTGGGGTGAGGGGGAAGCGCAGGCAGGGATTAACCCGGTAGAAGACAGTTGCTCCTACGAAAGCATTCGCACCGCACAGCTCTGGCTCTTAAGGGTTTCCAGAGAAATATCCGCACGCACCGGAGCGCCCCTTCAGGAGGCCGAGTGGAATCGGAGTTTCAGGGGTTGAGCGGCATGGACGCCGCGAGAGCGTCGTTGGGCCATGGATGGCCCGTCAAGGGGGACGCCTAGTTCGTGCCCCTGAAACTTCGATGGAGCGAGGGAATTTTTCGCCTAAGCGAAAAACCGGATGCAGGGGCAAGGCCTTTTGGTTCCTTTTGGGCCCCAAAAGGGACTCGCCCGAGGGGGCGAAACAAAATCTCTCAGCACACGTCGATGCGGCGCAGTAACTCCGAACAAGACGGCGGATAACGCCTTAGGCGTTATTCGCCCTACGAAGAGCATCGCGGACGGAGTCCGTTCCTACGAAGAGCAAGAACTTCGCGGGCACGGCGGGCTCCTACAGGGGGCCAGGTTTCGCTGTCGATATATCCGAGGAAATCCGCCGCAGGAAGCCGCACCCGGATATCCCGAGCATTCCACTCAGACAAGTCGTGCTAGGATTTGCCCCCCGGCCCCGAATCCTCGGGCGGTGTTGGCATTCCGCCAGCGCTGCCACCCCTCACCAGAAGGACCCAAGCAATGGCTCAAGTCACCCTCAAGGGCAATCCGGTTTCCGTCGATGGCAAGCTGCCGCAGAAAGGCGAACAGGCTCCGGCCCTCAAGCTGGTCGCCGGCGACCTCTCCGACGTCACCCTGGAAACCTACGCCGGCAAGCGCAAGGTGCTGAATATCTTCCCCAGCGTCGACACCCCGACCTGCGCCACCTCCGTGCGCAAGTTCAACGCCGAGGCGAGCAAGCTGGCCAACACCGTGGTGCTGTGCGTTTCCGCCGACCTGCCGTTCGCCCAGGCGCGCTTCTGCGGCGCCGAAGGCCTGGAGAACGTGGTCAACCTGTCCACCCTGCGTGGCCGTGAGTTCCTCGCCAACTACGGCGTGGCCATCTCCAGCGGTCCGCTGGTTGGCCTGGCTGCCCGCGCCGTCGTGGTGCTGGACGAGCAGAACAAGGTGCTGCACAGCGAGCTGGTTGGCGAAATCGCCGACGAGCCGAACTACGCCGCCGCCATCGCCGCCCTGAACTGATACCCCGGCGCCGATGACACAACCGGGCCGACCCCGCAGGGTCGGTCCGGCTGGTCGGAACCCTTCCGGCCGATCCGGGTCGCAACGTCCTGGAAAATTCGTAACCTCCGGTAAATCAAAGGTAAATAGCGGGTAAAGAGACTTTGCCTGCGGCCTTGCTGTGCTTATCGTTCAGCCTCGCTATCCTCTTTTCTTTTCGCCATGACGACGACCATGACCCCAAGCAATGGAACGCCCTCCAAACTCCGCACCCTGCGCCCCTGGCTCTTCACTGCGATCATCTTCGCCGGTGTGGTGGGGCTGATCATGTGGCTGCACTCGACGTCCAGCGGGGCGCCGGCAGCCCAGGGCGGCGGACGCGGCGGGCGGCCGGGTCCGGGGCAGATGGCGGCGGGGCAGGGCGCGGCGGTGACCGTCAGCGTTGCGCCCGCGGTCAAGGGTGATCTGCCGGTGCATTACCACGCCCTCGGCACCGTCACGGCCTACAACACGGTCAACGTCCGCGCGCGGGTCAGCGGCCAGCTGGTCAAGGTGCCGTTCCAGGAAGGTCAGGAAGTGAAGGCCGGCGATGTGCTTGCGGTGATCGACCCGCGTCCGTTCCAGGCCGCGCTGGATCAGGCCCAGGGCACGCTGCTGCAGAACCAGGCGCAATTGAAGAACGCGCAGATCGACCTCGCGCGCTACAAGGGCCTGTATGCCGAGGATTCCATCGCCAAGCAGACCCTGGACACCCAGGAAGCGCTGGTGCGCCAGTATGAAGGCACCCTGAAAACCAACCAGGGCCAGGTCAGCGACGCCAAGCTCAACCTCGAATTCACCCAGGTGCGCGCGCCCATCTCCGGCCGCGTCGGCCTGCGCCAGGTGGACGTGGGCAACCTGGTCACCAGCGGCGATACCACGCCGCTGGTGGTGATCACCCAGGTCAAGCCGATCTCCGTGGTGTTCAGCCTGCCGCAGCAGCAGCTCGGCACCATCGCCCGCGAGCTGTACAGCGGCAAGCCAGTGCCGGTGCAGGCGCTGGACCGCAACCAGAACCAGACCCTCGCCAGCGGCGTGCTCAAGACCCTGGACAACCAGATCGACACCACCACCGGCACGGTCAAGCTCAAGGCCGGTTTCGATAACGACGACCACAAGCTGTTCCCCAACCAGTTCGTCAACGTACGTTTGCTCGCCGAGACCCTGCAGGGCGTGCTGACCATCCCGGCCAACGCCGTGCAGCGCGGCAACGACGGCACCTACGTCTACCTGGTCGGGGAGGAGGACAAGGCCAAGCGCCAACTGGTTACCTTGGGCACCAGCGAGAACGAGCGCGTGGTGGTGACGGAGGGCCTGAAGGAGGGCGATCGCGTGGTCGTCCAGGGCACCGACCGCCTGCGCGACGGCATGCGCATGAACATCGTCGCCTCCGACGAAAAGGCCCAGGAGGCTGCCGACCAGGCCGGCGACAAGAGCACCGCCAAGCCGTTCGGCTCGGACAATCCGGTCCAGGACAGCGGTAAGAGCGAATGAACCCGTCCCGCCTGTTCATCCTGCGGCCGGTCGCCACCACGCTGTTGATGGTGGCGATCCTGCTGTCGGGGATCATCGCCTACCGCTTCCTGCCGATCTCGGCGCTGCCGGAGGTGGACTACCCGACCATCCAGGTGGTGACCCTTTACCCCGGCGCCAGCCCGGACATCATGACCTCCTCGGTCACCGCGCCGCTGGAGAACCAGCTGGGGCAGATTCCCGGCCTCAACGAGATGTCTTCCACCAGCTCCGGCGGGGCCTCGGTGATCACCCTGCAGTTCAGCCTGCAGGTGAACCTGGACGTGGCCGAGCAGGAGGTGCAGGCGGCGATCAATACCGCGCAGAGCCTGCTGCCCAAGGACCTGCCGAACCAGCCGGTGTACAGCAAGGTGAACCCGGCGGATGCGCCGATCCTGACCCTGGCTGTGATGTCCACGGACATGCCGCTGCCGCAGATCCAGGACCTGGTGGACACCCGTCTTGCGCAGAAGATTTCGCAGATTTCCGGCGTCGGCCTGGTCAGCATCAGCGGCGGTCAGCGTCCGGCCGTGCGCATCCGCGCCAACCCCGCGGCCCTGGCGTCGGCCGGCCTGAGCCTGCAGGACCTGCAGACCACCGTCACCAACAACAACCTCAACGGCCCCAAGGGCAGCTTCGACGGCCCGACCCGTTCCTCGACCCTGGACGCCAACGACCAGCTCAAGTCCGCCGACGCCTACCGCGACCTGATCATCGCCTACAAGAATGGCTCGCCACTGCGCGTGCGTGACGTGGCGAGCGTGGAGGACGATGCCGAGAACGTGCGCCTGGCCGCCTGGGCCAATACCTCGCCGGCGGTGGTGCTGAACATCCAGCGCCAGCCGGGGGCCAACGTCATCGAGGTGGTGGACAGCATCAAGAAGATGCTCCCGCAACTGCAGGCGACCCTGCCGGGCAGCCTCGAAGTGACGGTGCTCACCGACCGCACCACGACCATCCGCGCCTCGGTGGCGGACGTGCAGTTCGAACTGCTGCTCGCCGTCTGCCTGGTGGTGATGGTCACCTTCCTGTTCCTGCGCAACATTTCCGCGACGCTGATCCCCAGCTTCGCCGTACCGCTGTCGCTGATCGGCACCTTCGGCGTGATGTACCTGGCCGGTTTCTCGATCAACAACCTGACGCTGATGGCGCTGACCATCGCCACCGGTTTCGTGGTGGACGATGCCATCGTCATGGTGGAGAACATCGCGCGCTACCTGGAGCAGGGCGACCCGCCGCTGGAGGCTGCGCTCAAGGGCTCGAAACAGATCGGCTTCACCATCATCTCGCTGACCTTCTCGCTGATCGCCGTGCTGATCCCGCTGCTGTTCATGGGCGACGTGGCGGGGCGACTGTTCCGCGAGTTCGCCATCACCCTGGCGGTGGCTATCCTGATTTCCGGCTTCGTTTCCCTGACCCTGACACCGATGCTCAGCGCCAAGCTGCTGCGCCACGTCGAGCCGGAGAAGGAAGGGCGTTTCGCCCGCGCCGCCGGGCGCTTCATCGAGCACATGATCGAGCGCTACGCGGCCGCCCTGCGCGTGGTCCTGCGCCATCAGGGACTGACCCTGCTGGTGGCCGTCGGCACCCTGGCGTTCACCGCGCTGCTCTATGTGGTCATGCCCAAGGGCTTCTTCCCGGTACAGGACACCGGGGTGATCCAGGGCATCGCCGAGGCGCCGCAGTCGATTTCCTTCCAGGCCATGGCGGGCCGCCAGCAGGACCTGGCCAAGGTAGTGCTGCAGGACCCGGCCGTGGAAAGCCTGTCGTCCTTCATCGGTGTCGACGGCAGCAACGCCACCCTCAATACCGGGCGCCTGCTGATCAACCTCAAGCCTCATGCCGAGCGTGACGTCACCGCCAGCGAAGTGATCCAGCGTCTGCAGCCGGAGCTGGACAAGGTCCCCGGCATCCGCCTGTACCTGCAGCCGGTGCAGGACCTGACCATCGAAGACCGTGTCGCCCGCACCCAGTACCAGTTCACCCTGCAGGATGCCGACCCCGAGGTGCTCGCCGAGTGGGTGCCGAAACTGGTGGATCGCCTGGAACAACTGCCGGAGCTGGCCGACGTTGCCAGCGACTGGCAGGACAAGGGCCTGCAGGCCTACATCAACATCGACCGTGACACCGCCTCGCGCCTGGGTGTGAGCCTGTCGAGCATCGACAGCGTGCTGTACAACGCCTTCGGCCAGCGGCTGATCTCCACCATTTTCACCCAGGCCACCCAGTACCGCGTGGTGCTGGAAGTGGCGCCGCAATTCCAGATCGGCCCGCAGTCGCTGGACAACCTCTACGTACCCGCCAGCGACGGCACCCAGGTGCGCCTGTCGAGCCTGGCGAAGGTCGAGGAGCGCCACACTCTGCTGGCGGTCAACCACATCGCCCAGTTCCCGGCCGCGACCATCTCCTTCAACCTGGCCAAGGGCGTCGCCCTGGGCGAGGCGGTGCAGGCGATCCGCGACGTCGAGGCGCAGATGGAGCTGCCGGTGAGCCTGCAAGGCAGCTTCCGTGGCGCGGCGCAGGCGTTCGAGTCGTCGCTGTCGAACACCCTGCTGCTGGTGCTGGCGTCCATCGTCACCATGTACATCGTGCTGGGCATCCTCTACGAGAGCTTCATCCACCCGGTGACCATCCTTTCCACGCTGCCCTCGGCGGGCGTGGGCGCGTTGCTGGCGCTGATGCTGGCGGGGCAGGACATTGGCATCGTGGCGATCATCGGCATCATCCTGCTGATCGGCATCGTGAAGAAGAACGCGATCATGATGATCGACTTCGCCCTGGACGCCGAACGCAACGAGGGTAAGCCGCCCCATGAGGCCATCTACCAGGCCTGCCTGTTGCGCTTCCGTCCGATCCTGATGACCACGATGGCCGCGCTGCTCGGTGCGCTGCCGCTGATGCTCGCCGGCGGCGCCGGCGCCGAACTGCGCCAGCCGCTGGGTGTAACCATGGTTGGCGGGCTGCTGCTGAGCCAGTTGCTGACCCTGTTCACCACCCCGGTGATCTACCTGTACTTCGACCGCCTCGCCGCGCGCTGGGCGGACTGGCGCGGCCGCCATGGCCTTGACGTGAACAGCATCGACCCGGCGGAGCGCGGGTGATGAATCTGTCGCGCCCGTTCATCCTGCGCCCGGTCGCCACCAGCCTGCTGACCCTGGCGCTGATGCTGGCCGGCATCCTGTCCTTCGGCCTGCTGCCGGTGGCGCCGCTGCCCAACGTGGATTTCCCCACCATCCTGGTGCAGGCGGCGATGCCCGGCGCCAGTCCGGAAACCATGGCCTCCACCGTGGCAACGCCGCTGGAACGCGCGCTCGGACGCATCGCCGGGGTCACCGACATGACCTCCAGCAGCTCCCTGGGCAACACCACCATCATCGTGCAGTTCGACCTGTCCAAGGACATCGACGGCGCCGCGCGCGAGGTGCAGTCGGCGATCAACGCGGCGGCGAGCCTTTTGCCCACCGGCATGCCGAACAACCCGACGTACCGCAAGGCGAACCCGTCGGACATGCCGATCATGATTCTCACCCTGACCTCGGATACCTACACCCGTGGGCAGATGTACGACCTCGCCTCGACCATCGTGTCGCCCAAGCTGGCGCAGGTGAAGGGCGTGGGGCAGGTGAGCATTGGCGGCTCCTCGCTGCCGGCGGTGCGGGTCGACGTCAACCCGGACCAGCTCAGCCAGTACGGCATTTCCCTGGACAGCGTGCGCACCGCCATCGACAACACCAATGCCGACGGGCCGAAAGGCGCGCTGGAATTCGGCGAGCGGCACTGGCAGGTGGACTCCAACGACCAGCTGCGCAAGGCCAGCGAATATGCACCGCTGATCGTCCACTACAACGCCGAGACCGGCGCGGCGGTGCGCCTGAAGGACGTGGCGAAGGTGTCCGACTCGGTGGAGGACGTGCGCAACGCCGGCTTCTCAGACAACCTGCCGGCGGTGCTGCTGATCATCACCCGCCAGCCGGGCGCCAACATCATCGAGGCCACCGACGCCATCCACGAGCAGTTGCCGGTGATCCAGGACGTGCTCGGCCCGCAGGTGAAGCTGTCGGTGATGGATGACCGCAGCCCGTCGATCCGCTCCTCACTGGATGAGGCTGAACTGACCCTGATCATCTCGGTGATGCTGGTGATCCTGGTGGTCTACCTGTTCCTGCGCAACGGCCGCGCCACGCTGATCCCCAGCCTCGCGGTGCCGGTATCGCTGGTGGGCACCTTCGCGGTCATGTACCTGTGCGGCTTCTCGCTGAACAACCTGTCGCTGATGGCGCTGATCATTGCCACCGGCTTCGTGGTGGACGACGCCATCGTCGTGGTAGAGAACATCGCCCGGCGCATCGAGGAGGGCGACCCGCCGCTCAAGGCAGCCATTCGCGGTGCGCGCGAGGTGAGCTTCACCGTGCTGTCGATGACCCTGTCGCTGGTGGCGGTGTTTATCCCGCTGCTGCTGATGGGCGGCATCACCGGGCGGCTGTTCCGCGAGTTCTCGGTGACCCTGGCAGCGGCGATCCTGGTGTCGCTGGTGGTGTCCCTGACCCTCACGCCGATGCTCTGCGCGCGGCTGCTCAAGCCCATCGAACGACCGCAGAAGGCCTCGGTGGCACGCCAGAGCAACCGTTACTTCGTCGCCTTCATGCTGCGCTATCGCGCCAGCCTCAGCTGGGCGCTGGAGCATTCGCGGCTGATGGTGGTGATCATGCTCGGCTGCATCGCGCTGAACGTTTACCTGTTCGTGGTGGTGCCCAAGGGTTTCCTGCCGCAGCAGGACTCCGGACGGCTGCGTGGCTTTGCAGTGGCCGACCAGAGCATCTCGTTCCAGGCGCTGGACCAGAAGATGGCCGAGTTCCGCAAGATTCTCTCCGCCGATCCGGGGGTGGAGAACGTGGTGGGCTTCGTCGGCGGCGGCAAGTGGCAGTCGAGCAACACCGGCTCCTTCTTCGTCACCCTGAAGGACATCGGCGAGCGCGACTCGGCGGAGGTCATCGTCAACCGCCTGCGCAAGCAGCTGGCGAAGATTCCCGGCGCCACGCTCTACCTGCAGGCCGGCCAGGACGTGCGCATCGGCGGCCGGCAGAGCAACGCCCAGTACGAATTCACCCTGCGCAGCGACGACCTGGCCCTGCTGCGCGAGTGGGGGCCCAAGGTCGAGGCGGTGCTGAACAAGGTGCCGCAGTTGGTGGACGTCAACAGCGACGCCCAGGACAAGGGCGTGCAGAGCCGCCTGGTGATCGACCGCGACCGTGCCGCCAGCCTCGGGGTCAACGTCGCCGAGGTGGATGCGGTGCTGAACAACTCCTACGGCCAGCGCCAGGTTTCGACCATCTTCAACCCGCTGAACCAGTACCACGTGGTGATGGAGGTGGATCAGCCCTATCAGGAGTCGCCCGAGGAGCTTCGCCAGGTCTACGTGATCGGCAGCGATGGCCAGCGCGTGCCGCTGTCGGCCTTCGCTCATGTGGAGCCGAGCCGCGCGCCGCTGACGGTCAACCACCAGGGACAGTTCGCCGCGACCACCTTCTCCTTCAACCTGGCACCCGGCGCGCTGATCGGCCCGGCCCGCGACGCGGTGATGGCGGCGCTGGAGCCGCTGCACCTGCCCATCGACATCCAGGCCACCTTCGAAGGCAACGCCGGCGCGGTGCAGGACACCCAGAACAACATGCCCTGGCTGATCCTGCTGGCGCTGGTGTCGGTGTACATCGTGCTCGGCATCCTCTACGAGAGCTACGTGCACCCGCTGACCATCCTCTCGACGCTGCCTTCCGCCGGCGTCGGCGCGCTGCTCACGCTGATGCTGTTCCGCACCGAGCTGTCGCTGATCGCGCTGATCGGGGTAATCCTGCTGATCGGCATCGTGAAGAAGAACGCGATCATGATGATCGACTTCGCCCTCGACGCCGAACGTACTCTCGGGCTGTCGCCGCGCGACGCGATCCTGGAAGCCTGCATGAAGCGCTTCCGGCCGATCATGATGACCACCCTGGCCGCCATCCTGGGCGCGCTGCCGCTGATCTTCGGCGTCGGCGGCGATGCCGCGCTGCGCCGCCCGTTGGGCATGACCATCGTCGGCGGCCTGATCGGCAGCCAGTTGCTGACCCTGTACACCACCCCCGTCGTCTACCTCTACCTCGACCGTCTGCGCCATTGGGTCAACAAGAAGCGCGGCGTGCGTACCGACGGCGCCCTGGAGACACCCGTATGATCCGCTCCCGTTCCCTGCTTCCTTTGGTGCTGGCCGTGGCCCTGGCCGGTTGCGCCATCGGTCCGGACTACCAGCGCCCCGAGCTGACGGTCCCCGCCAGCTTCAAGGAGGGTGAGGGCTGGCAACTGGCCAAGCCCCAGGACGGCTTCAACCATGGTGCCTGGTGGGAACTGTATGGCGACGCCACGCTGAACGACCTGCAGACCCGCCTGGTCGCCGCCAACCAGACCCTGGCGCAGTCGGTGGCGTCCTACCGCCAGGCCCGCGCGCTGGCCAAGGGCGCGCGCGCCTCGTTCTTCCCCACCATCAGCGCCGATGCCGGCAAGACGCGTTCGGGCCAGGGCACCGGCAGCGGCGGCAGCGTGCGCCTGCCCGACGGCTCCACCGTGGCCAGCGGTGGCGGCGGTGGTATTTCCAACAGCTACGACGCCAGCCTCGGCGTGAGCTGGGAGCTGGACCTGTGGGGCAAGCTGCGCCGCCAGCTGGAAGCCGACACCGCGAGCATGGACGCCAGCGCCGCGGACCTGGCCGCCTCGCGCCTGTCCTTGCAGTCGGAGCTGACCCAGGACTACCTGCAACTGCGGGTGATGGACCGACAGATCAAGCTGCTCAACGACACCGTGGTCGCCTACCAGCGCTCGCTGAAGCTCACCGAGAACCAGTACAACGCCGGCATCGTCACCAAGGCCGACGTGGCCCAGGCGCGCACCCAACTGAAAAGCACCGAGGCCCAGGCCATCGACCTGAAATACCAGCGCGCCCAGCTGGAGCACGCCATCGCCGTGCTGGTCGGGGTGCCGCCGGCGCAGTTCTCCCTGGCCGCCGTGGACGCCGTCCCTGCGCTGCCGCAGGTACCGGCGCTGCTGCCGTCGGAGCTGTTGCAGCGTCGCCCGGACGTGGCCTCGGCCGAGCGCAAGGTGATCGCCGCCAATGCGCAGATTGGCGTGGCCAAGGCCGCCTGGTTCCCCGACCTGACCCTCACTGCCGCCGGCGGCTACCGCAGCGGCAGCTTCCAGAACTGGATCGAGACGCCCAACCGCTACTGGTCCATCGGCCCGCAGTTCGCCATGACCCTGTTCGACGGCGGCCTGATCGCCTCGCAGGTGGAGCAGGCCGAGGCCAGCTACGACCAGACCGTGGCCAGCTACCGGCAGACCGTGCTCGACAGCTTCCGCGAAGTGGAGGACTACATGGTCCAGCTCAAGGTGCTGGAAGAGGAGAGCGGCGTGCAGCAGGAAGCGCTGGACGCCGCCCGCGAGGCGCTGCGCCTGACCGTCAACCAGTACAAGGCCGGCACCATCGACTACAGCAACGTGGTCACCACCCAGACCAGCGCGCTGTCCAACGAGCGCACCCTGCTCACCCTGCAGGGCAGCCGGCTGACCGCCAGCGTGCAACTGATCGCCGCCCTGGGCGGTGGCTGGGATGCGGCGAAGATTGCCGAGGAAGGCCAGGCGGTACGGGACTGACCCGTCATCAGTCGTCGATCAGCGCGCTCAGCGGGACACCCGACGGGTGTCCCGATGGCTCAGCCGCGGAAGCGGCGAGCGGTGGTGTAGCTGCGCTCCCAGTAGCTGTTGTCCAGGGAGTCCTGGCGGATGCGTTCGCCGGAGCTGGGCGCGTGGATGAACTGGTTGTTACCGATGTACAACCCGACGTGGCTGGTGCGGCCGCGACCGTTGCGATTGAAGAAGACGGCATCGCCCGGCTTGAGTTCGTCACGGCCGATGCGCGTGCCGCCAGCCTGGATCATTTCTCCGGTCGTACGCGGCAGCTTCGTGCCGGCCTCGGTACGGAACAGGTAGACCAGCAGCCCGCTGCAGTCGAAACCGCCCGCCACCGAGGTGCCGCCACTGCGGTAGGGCACGCCGATCAACTGCCGGGCACGGGCGACCACGCGGGAATTGCTGGTGCGCTGGCTGTCGTGCACCCCGGCCTGAAGAGGGCGTGCGGTCGCACGGTGCAGGCGAGGGACATTACGCTTGTCCACCTTGGCGTGGGAGGTGCGCGACAGGCTGGCGGCAGCCTTGTAGCCATGGGGGGCTATTACAGGTTCCCTGGCTTCGCATAGCGGAGCGGCGAGGGCGACCATCAAGGTCATGTTCAGGAGAAGGAGCGGGCGCATCGTTCGTACATCGTGTGGCTGGGCTGAAACGGAGCGCTATCTTAGGAACCTCCCGGAGGACGGGGATGAGGCGATATACTTGGTCCGTGTAGGTCTTTTCTGATTTGAAAATCCCGAGTGACTCGGGTTCATTTCTTTGCCGGTTCACCCGCTGAACCGCCGTGCCGTGGTGTAGCTGCGCTGCCAGTAACCGTTGTCCAGCGAATCGATGCGAATGGTCTTGCCAGTGCTCGGCGCATGGATGAATCGGTTGTCGCCGATGTACAGGCCGACGTGGCTGGTCCGCCCACTGCCGTTGTGGTTGAAGAACACCGCATCGCCTGGACGCAGCTCCTCACGACCGACTGCATTGCCGCGCTGGGCGATCATTGACGCGGTGGTGCGCGGCAGCTTGCGGTTGGCGATGCTGCCGTACAGGTAGACCAGCAGACCGCTGCAATCGAAACCTTCCTCCAGGCTCTTGCCACCCCAGCGATAGGGTTCGCCGATCAGTTCATGGGCGCGGGCGACGATGCGGTGTGTGTCGACGGTGCGCCGGACGTCGCCAGGGATACGCCCGGTCGCCGGTCGCGGCGGGCTCCGGCGGAAGGCTGGACGGATCAGTTGTTGCTCCAGCGTATCGAGCTCATAGCGTCGCCAGGACGGCGCATCGAAGTCATCGGCCAGCGTAAGGCCGGGGGAGCAGGTGGCGCATAACAAGAGTACGGGAAGCCAGTGAGCGGGACGCACGTCGATTCCTCGCGGGGAGTGATCAGGACGGGCGTCATCCTAGGAATGGGCAGGGAAATCGAATGTAGGATTTCTCCAATGCCCGTGAAGGCGTTTTCCATGGGAGACCAGTGGTCGTTCAGCGTTCGAAGCCATAGGCGCGTTCCACCCGGCAGACCCGTACCTGGAAGGCGTCGTACCAGTCCCGCCGCCCTCGCTGCTGGGCGCTGCGGTGCTCGCATAGGTTTCGCCAGCGGCCGATGGCGGCTTCATCGCGCCAGTAGGACACCGTGATGCCGAGTCCATCGCTGCCCCGAGCGGATTCGACGCCGAGGAAACCCTCCTGCTCGGCGGCCAGTTCCAGCATGTGTGTGGCGGTGTCGGCGTAGCCGTCGTCCTGCTCGCTGCGCAGGGAGGTGAAGACCACGGCGTAATAGGGCGGTTGGGGTGTCTTGGCGATCATGCGGGGCTCCCGACAGCGGTGGCTGCGTATTCGAAGGCGGCGGCCAGGAAGGCCTGCGCCAGCGGTACGCCGACGCCGGCGAGCGCCTTGCGCTCGGGCTGGAACAGGGTGGCGAGGAAGAACGGGTGGTCCGTGGCTTCCAGCGCGCGGATGCTGCCGTCCTCACCGAGGGCGCTGGCCCGCAGCGAGTCGCCGAACAGAGCGTCCTGGAACTCGGGGTTCACCCCGTAGCTACAGCGATAGCCTTCGCGGATGCTCGGCAGGCCGTAGATCGCCGCCAGGCGCGAGCCTGGACGCAGCGTGATGGTTTCGCTGACTTCCACCAGCGAGCAGGGCAGGGCATGGATCACCGGGCGCTCGGCGTTCGGGGCGGTCTCGCCGTGGGCGGCATCCTGCCAGCCGAGTACCTGGCGGGCACGCTCCAGCAGCGCGTGCTGGAAGCCGCCGCAGGTGCCGAGGAACGGAACGTCGTGTGTACGGGCATAGGTGATGGCGCGCAGCGCTCCCTCGGTATCGAGATAGGGACTGCCGGGGATGCACCAGAACCCGGAGTAGGCGTGCAGCGGCAAACCGGCCGCCAGGCGCGGGGTATCCAGCCAGTCGACGCGCAGGGTGCCGCTGTGGGGCAGCAGCGACTGCTGCAGCGCCAGGGGAATCGCCCAGTGCGCGATGACGCGACTGTCACGGTCGCCGATCAAGCCGATGCGCAGACCCTTGCGTTGCCGCCTCATGTTTCGCTCCCCTTTGCGCCGAGGCCCATTGGCGGGCCGATGGGAGCAATTTATAGTTGCGCTGGTGCAACCAAAATTGGCGGTTGTGCAATGCCGGAGTGCGTCTATGCAATATCGTCTCGAGTACGCCGATCTTGCCCTGGTACTGGCGCTGGTGCGCGGCGGTAGCCTGGCCCGTGCGGCGGAGTTGCTGGACGTGGATGTCTCCACGGTATTCCGCGCCGTGCGGCGCCTGGAGAAGGCGCTGGGCACCGCGTTGTTCGAAAAGGGCCGCCACGGCTACCTGCCGACCGCCACCGCGCAACAGGTCGCCAGCCAGGCGGAGCTGGCCGAGCAGGCGCTGGAGGCTGCGCGGCTGAGCCTGGAACAGGGGCACGACGTGCTCAGCGGCACCGTGCGCCTGACCTGCTCCGACACCGTGCTGCAAGGTCTGCTGCTGCCGGCGCTGGCGCGCTTCATGAAGCGTTACCCGGCACTAAACCTGGAACTGACCACCTCCAACGCCTTCGCCAACCTCAGCCGCCGTGACGCCGACATCGCCCTGCGCCTGACCAGCTCGCCACCGGAGCACCTGGTCGGGCGCAACCTGGGCGATGTGCACTACGTCCTTTGCGCCCACCGCGACTACCTCGCCGAGCAAGGCAAGCGGCCCTGGCAGGACATGAGCTGGATCGCCCCGGACGACTTCCTGCCCGATCACTCCAGCGTCGCGTGGCGCCGCCAGGCGTTCCCGGCGGTGGTCCCAGCGTACCGCTGCAACAGCATGCTCTCGGTGCTCGACCTGTGCCGCGCGGGCCTGGGGCTGGCGGCGCTGCCCGCCTTCCTGCTGCGCCCCGGCGACGGCCTGCGGGTACTGGAGGGCGAGTTGCCGGGGTGTAGCACCCACCTGTGGCTGCTGACTCGTCCGGACTGCCGCGCACTGCGCGCGGTGGTGACGCTGTTCGAGGAGTTGGCCGGCAATCTGTCCATGACTCCACGGACCGGGGGCGGCGGCCAGGGCTAGCGTTTTTGTCGGCACCTTTGCCGAGGTAGCTGAAACGAAAGGCCCCGCTCGAAGCGGGGCCAGTGCGAATTACCAGTGGCGATAGTGCCCCGGCGGACCGTAGTAAGCCGGCCCGTAGTAGCGGGGCGCATAGTAGCGTGGGCCGTAGTAGCGGGGCCCCGGCACCACCACGACGGGACGGTAGACCGGCACCGGCTGGTAGTACACCGGGGGCGGTGGCGGTGGATAGTAGGCCACTGGGGGCGGTGCGTAGTACGGCGCCGGAGGTGGCGCGTAGTAGGGGGCTGGAGACGACCCGGCGACGATCGCCCCGCCGACCACGGCGCCGACTACCGCGCCGATGGCGGCGGCATCGCTGTTGCTGTTGGCCGCTGCCTGTCCGGCGAGGGCCAGGCAACCGCAGAGTACGGCGAACTGGGGAAGGCGGCGAAGCATGATGTACCTCCTGGGGGACCCGGCATGGAGCCCGATATCCATGAGACATCCGCCCGCGGAGATTGGTAAGGCCAGCCAGTGTAAAGGTTGTGTAAAAGGCGCCGTGCCGCTCTGTGGCGAGCACTCTCGTGCAGCAGGTTGCAATACTTCAATGCCCCATTCGGGGTTTCAGGCTGGTAAGGTGAGCGCCCTCACGCATTTTTCAAACTCAACCTCAGGGAGGCTTTCCATGCCCTTGAACCGAGTGACCCTGCTGTCGCTTTTCGCCGTGGCCGCGCTGGCTGGTTGCAGCGCCAAGGACACCTCGTCCGACACCGCCTCGCAGGCTGCGCAAACGCCGTCGACGCCGTCCGCGAGCTGTGACGCCAAGGCCGTGCAGACGCTGGTCGGCAAGACTATCGACCCGACCCTGACCGAGCAGGCCCGCCGCGACGCCGGCGCCAGCGTGGCGCGTGTGCTGCGCCCGCACCAGCCGGTCACCATGGAGTACAACTCCCAGCGCCTGAATATCGACGTGGACGATCATCAGGTGGTGCAGCAGGTGAACTGCGGCTGATCCGCTGTTCTTGAGAAAAGCCCCGCACTGGCGGGGTTTTTGCTTACGTGATGAATCAGATGTAGGGCGGATAACGCCTCAAGCGTTATCCGCCGTCTTGTTCGGTGTTTCTGCGCCGCTCGGTGTGGGCTGAGAGATTTTGTTTCGCCCCCTCGGGCGACCTCCTTTGGCAAACTACGGATGGCCGCCCCACCCAAAGGAGGCAAAGGTCTTGCCCCATCATCCGGCCCCGGCTCCATCGAAGTTTCAGGGGCCCGCGTCGACGGGCCATCCCTGGCCCGACGACGCTCTCGCGGCATCCATGCCGCTCAACCCCTGAAACTCCGATTCCACTCGGCCTCCTGAAGGGGCGTTCCGGTGCGTGCGGAGATTTCTCTGGAAGTCCTCGTGAGCAAAACAGAGCGCCTTGCTCCTCACCGGCTTTGCTCCCGTAGGAGCGGCCTTGTCCGCGAAATCCATCGCGGATGAATCCGCTCCTACAAGATCAAGTGCCCCTCACCCTAACCCTCTCCCGCAAGCGGGAGAGGGGACTGTTCGGTGCAGGATGAAACCGTAGTGTCAGCCGGCACGGACGGCTCCCTCTCCCTGAGGGAGAGGGCTGGGGTGAGGGAGGGGGAAGCGCAGGCAGGGATTAACCCGGTAGAAGACAGTTGCTCCTACAGGGAAATACATAGCTTTGCGCCCGCGTAGGAGCTGACTCCGTCCGCGAAATGAAAAGCCCCCGCACTGGCGGGGGCTTTCTTCATGCGCGTGTCCGCGAGCAAGGGCTAGGCGTTCCCCTCGGAATCCTGCCCGCCTCAGACCGCCGAGAAGCGCTGCTCCAGGCCGGACTCGCGGAAGTGCTCGACGACGTACTCGACGAATACCCGGGTCTTGGCCGGCAGCAGCTTCTGCGCGGCGTAGTAGATGGCAGTGTTGCCGGCATCCACGTACCACTCCGGCAGCACCCGGACCAGCCGGCCATCGTCCAGGTAGGGCAATGCGTGCTGCATGCTGACCAGGGTGATGCCCAGCCCCTTGAGGGCGGCGAAGCAGGCCGCTTCCGGGTCGCTCAGGGTCATGCGCTCTTTCAGGGCGATGGGCGCCTGGGCGTGCTGGCGGTTGACCAGCGGCCAGGGGCGCACCCGACCGGTCTGCGGCGAGCGGATGCGAATGCCGTCATGGCTGGGCAGGTCGCTCGGATAGCGGATTGGCGGATGGGCGTCGAGATAGGCCGGTGAGGCCAGCAGCACCAGGTGCGCCGGCGACAGCTTGCGCGCCACGACGCCGGGCGGCAGTTCGAATCCGCCGCCGATGGCCGCGTCGAAGCCCTCGGCGATCAGGTCCACCTGGCGGTTGTCGAAGTGCCAGTCCGGGCGGATCGCCGGGTAGCGCCCGAGGAAGTCCGGTAGCAGCGGCAGGATGTAGTCGCGGCCGAACACCAGCCCCATGCTCACTTTCAACACGCCGCTGGGCTGGCCATCGGCGCTGGCCAGGTTGGCGATGGCGCTCTGCAGGCTCGCCAGGCCGCCGCTGGCCTCGAGGAGGAAGCGCTCGCCGGCTTCGGTCAGCGTCAGGCTGCGGGTGCTGCGCTGGAACAGCCGCACCCCCAGGTTGGTTTCCAGCCGGGCGACGCTCTTGCTCACCCCCGCCGGCGTCAGGCCCATGCGCCGCGCGGCGGCGGCGAAGCTGCCGGCCTCGGCGCTGCGCACGAAGCATTCGATACTGATCAGGCTTTCCATGAAGCGATTCCGGACATTCTGTATCGACTGAATATAGCGATTACTGGCTACTGCGGAAGTGTCTGGGGGAGGAGACTGGCCCTGTCGAATTTCTCCCACCCCAGCAAACGGAGTCCCACATGAGCACTAACCAACCCCTCGCCGGCAAAGTCGCTTTCGTTCAAGGCGGTTCCCGTGGCATCGGCGCCGCCATCGTGCAACGCCTGGCCAATGAAGGCGCCAGCGTCGCCTTCACCTACGTCAGCTCGGCGCAGAAGGCCGAAGACCTCGCCGCCAGCATCGAAGCCAGCGGCGGTCGCGCCCTGGCGATCAAGGCCGACAGCGCCGACGCCGCGTCCGTGCAGGCCGCCATCGACAGTGCCGCCCAGCGTTTCGGCCGTATCGACATCCTGGTGAACAACGCCGGCGTGCTGGCCATCGCCCCGCTGGAAGACTTCAACCTGGACGACTTCGACCGCACCCTGGCGGTGAACGTGCGTAGCGTTTTCGTCGCCACCCAAGCCGCCGCGCGGCACATGGGCGAGGGCGGCCGGATCATCACCATCGGCAGCACCAACGCCGATCGGATGCCCTTCGGCGGTGGCGCCGTGTATGCCATGAGCAAGTCGGCCATTGTCGGCCTGACCAAGGGCCTCGCCCGTGACCTCGGTCCGCGCGGCATCACTGTGAACAACGTGCAGCCCGGCCCGGTGGACACCGACATGAACCCGGCTGACAGCGACTTCGCGGCATCCCTGATGGACCTGATGGCGGTCGGCCGTTACGGCCGTGCGGAAGAAATCGCCGCTTTCGTCGCCTACCTGGCGGGCCCGGAAGCCGGCTATATCACCGGCGCCAGCCTGACCATCGACGGCGGCTTTGCGGCCTGATCGGTTGACCAGGCGTTGAACACCGGCCCGGAGCGTAAGCTGCCGGGCCGGTTTCATTGCTGGATCAAGTGCGGTCGCGGCTCTGGATGTTCCAGTGCGGCGCCGTGGCGGCGAGTTTCTCCGAGAGCATCTCCACCTGTTCGTACAGGCGCAGCGTCAGCCAGTAGAAGCCTTGCTTCTCGAAGGAGTCGGTGAGGTTCTGCGGGCGTGCGGGGAGGTGCTCCAGGCCCTGGCAGGCCTGCACCAGCTTGCTGGTGCGGCTGAACTTCAGGGCGTGGGCCGATTGCAGCAGCAGGCGGCCGATCAGTTGCCGGTGATGGTCCAGGCTCGACGGCACCGGTTCGATCTCACCGGCCTGGGCGGCGAACTGGCGCGAGGCGATCAGCGATTCGAGGGTGCCCATCACGGCGCGGTGGATGCGCTGGATGATCTCCAGGTCGCGCAGCGGCATCCCGGTCTCCCGCGCCACCGGCCCCAGGTGGGCACGCGAGGCCACCAGGCGATGATCCAGTTCTTCCAGCTGGCGGGCGAAATGCTCCGGGGTGAAATCGTGGTTGGACGACAACTGCCCATACATCCGCGCGCAGGCCCGCAGGTTGTCCGAGAGCAGGTAGCGCCAGACGTAGACCGCTCGCAGCGGGTAGATCTGCGAGAAGAGCAGGGCGATGGCGACCCCGATCAATACGTTGGCCGAGCGCCACAGACCCTCAGTGAAGCCGGTCTCCCCCGGCCCCGCGACGATGCACAGGGTGATCCCCGCGAGCAGCGCCACGTAGCCGGGGCGGCGGATGGCGAAGAAGGCCGAGGCGGCGCCGAATACCGACATCAACACGTAGGCCAGGAGTTGGGAGCGGGTCTGGTCGTAGACGGCGATCACGCACAGGCCCAGCGCTGCACCGACCAGGGTGCCGACTATCCGTTCGTAGGACTTGCCGCGAATGGTGCCCTGGTGCACCAGTCCGCCCATCACCACCAGTACCGTCACCGAGGACCAGAGACCATGGGGCAGCTTGAGTGCGCTGGTCAGCAGCATTGAGGCCAGCAGCGCCAGGCCGACCCGGATGCAGTGGATCCAGGCGGCGTAGCGGTAGCGGGTGTAGGGGTTGGCCAGGCGGCGGAAGGGCAGGCTGAGGATCGACGGGTGCTTCGCCAAGGGAAGCGGCTCCTGTGCGGGCGGTGGCGATAGGGCAAGGTTAGCCGCTCCCGCTGGCGTCGGTAGCCTGGCAGGTCAACGCCGCCTCATTCGTGCCCGACGAAGTAGTAGTCGCGCTGGCCGACCCGGAAATGCCGTAGCACGCTCAGCGGCGGCTGTGGCGTCTCCAGGCTTTCCAGCACGGCCACGCGGCCGCCGGGCTGGTTCAGTTGCGCCATCAGTTGTTCGTGGGTGTCCAGCGCCGGCAGACGGCTGCGGCTGTAGAACACCGCAGCACCGGCCAGACGCTCGCTGGGCTGGAACAACGTGACCTGCCGGCCCGCCAACTCCTGCTGGCGAATCTCCCGGGTCAGCGGCAGGAAGGATTCCTTCTGGTCCGCGCGCGGTTCGATCCACAGCGCGTAGCCCAGGTAGAAGCCGGGCACCAACAGAATCAGGGCGATCAGCGCGCTGCGGACCCATCCGGAATCCCGGACCTGCCAGCGCTGCAGCAGCTCACGGCCGTACTCGGAGCCGATCACCGCTGCTGCCGGGGCGAGCGACATCAGGTAGACCATGCGCTTGCTGGAGGCGAACGTCAGCAGGGTGAACTGCGCCGCCAGCCAGAGGCAGAAGAACAGCAGGTAGCGGTCGCTCGCCAGGCGTTTGCGGAAGTGCCAGAGCCCCAGGTAGAGCAGCAGGTTCCACGGCAGGAAGGCCTGCGGCAGGCGGATCAGGTAGTAGTAGAAGGGCTCGAAGTGGCCGGCCTCGCTGAACGAGCCGCTGAAGCGCCCGACGCTGTTGGTCCAGAGGATTTCCTGCAGGGCCGGGACGCCGCCGTCGCGGTACAGGAACATCAGCCAGATGAGCAGCGGGACCAGGCCCAGCACTGTCCAGAGCGCCGGACGGACCCAGGCGGCAATCTCCAGGCGCCGCCGGGTGATACTGTCCCAGAGCAGGCAGGCGAAGATCACCACCCCCGGCAGCGCCAGGCCCAGCACGCCTTTGCTCAGGGTGGCGAGGGTGATGCCGAGGGTGAAGGCCAGCCAGTGGCCGGGCCGACCGGGCGAGGCGAGCCAGGCCCGCAGGAAGGACAGCAGCGCCAGCGTTACGCCCAGGGTGAGCAGGGCGTCTTCACCGACCTGGCGGGCATTGCCCCAGAAGCTGGCCATGGTCATCAGCATCAGCGCGGTACACAGCGCCAGCAGCGGCGGCCGCCCGAGGCGCTTGAGCGTGCCGTAGAGCAGCAGGGCGCAGAACAGCGCGGCGAACGCCGAGGCCAGGCGCGCGGCCAGCGCGGTCGGTCCGAACAGGCGCATGGCGGTGACGTCCAGCCATAGGCTGAGCGGCGGTTTTTCCAGGAAGGGCAGGCCGTTCAGGCGTGGCGTCACCCAGTCATGGTCGAGGTACATCTCCATCGCGATGCCGGCCACCCGTGGTTCGGTGGAACCCTGCAACTGGTGATTGCCCAGTGCGGTGAAAAACAGCAGGCCGCCCAGCAGGAGCAGCAGGGCGAGGTGGCGGTAGGGGGGCATGGCGGTGTGTCCAGGGTGGATCGCTATGGCCGCCAGATATAGGCGATGACGCCTTAACTCAGAATTAACTTACTGCGTGCTCCACTGCGGCTACCCACAACCGGTAAGTCCCAGGGGCCCGCCATGTCCACCCGCTCTCCGAGTCCCGCTGCCTCCTCTTCGCCGCGCCGGCGTCGTCGGCGCACCCTGTTGCTGATCCTCGTCACACTGTTGGCGGTCGCCGGGAGCCTGGCGGGCTTCATGGTGATGGTTCCGCCGCCGCACTACACCCCGTTATCCGGCCAGCCGGCCTCGCAGGTTACCCTGCTGGCGCTGGGCGACCAGGGTAGCGGCGATCTCCAGCAATGGCGCGTGGCGCGGGGCATGGAGCAGGTCGCCGAGCGCGAGGGCGGGCTGAACATGGTGCTGCTGCTGGGCGACAACTTCTACGGCAAGCCGCTCACGGGGATCGACGATCCCGCCTGGCAACTGAAGTTCGAGCGTGTCTATCACGGCGACTGGCTGAGCCATGTGCCCTTCTATGCGGTGCTGGGCAACCATGATTACCCGAAGTCCGCTGCCGTCGAGCTGGACTATGGGCGCAAGGGCGCGGGCTCCGGCCGTTTCCAGATGCCCGATCCCTTCTATGTGCGCGATTTCGGCGAGGTCGAGGGCCGTCCGCTGCTGCGCGTCGTATTCCTCGATACCTCCCAGGATGCCGCCGGCCGCCAGCGCCAGGCGGACTTCCTGCAAGCGGCCTTCGCCAGCAGCGGCCCCGCACCGATGTGGAAGATGGTGGTGGCGCACCATGCGATTCGCAGCGGTGGTGGCAAGCATGGCGAAGACCAGGAGTTGCTGGCGCAGCTGCTGCCGGCCATGCAGCGCAGCGGGGTGGACATCTACCTGTCGGGCCATGAGCACAACCAGCAGGTACTGGTACACCCCGGTGAGCCGGCTTGGCTGATTTCCGGCGGCGGTGGGCAGACCATCGATACCTTCAAACCCGCAGCGCCGACCGATGACGTGCCGTTCGCCTTGGCCAGTCCGGGGTTCGCCCGACTGGCTTTCACGCCGGAACGGCTGCAACTGGCCTACTACAACGCGGACGGGCGCCAGGAGCAGGGCTTCCTCTGGGCGCGGGTCTGTCCGTGGATGGCGCAGGGGTGCCTGCACCGGTACGACCCATCGCAGATAGCGACGAACTGACATCTTTGCCAGTGTTTTGCCACCAGGGTTTTCGCTAAAATTCGGGCCTTTTGCGCGATCCTTAACCGCGCGCCTCGAGAGTCCCCATGCTGACTGGCAGTTATGATCCCTCCCTGGTCCTGATATCGCTCTGTGTAGCGATCCTGGCGTCCTACACCGCCCTCGACCTGGCCGGCCGGATCGCCACCGCCAGGGGCTGGCCGACGCTGCTGTGGATTGGCGGCGGCGGGGTGGCGATGGGCATCGGTATCTGGTCGATGCACTTCATCGGCATGCTTGCCTTCAGCCTGCCCATTGCTCTGGGCTATGACATACCGCTCACGCTGCTGTCGCTGGCCACCGCCGTACTCAGTTCCGGATTCGCCCTGGCGCTGGTCAGCCAGGAGCGCCTGCCGCCCTGGCAACTGGTGCTCGGCGCCCTGGCAATGGGTGCGGGGATCAGCTGCATGCACTACCTGGGGATGTACGCGATGCTCATGCAGCCGGGCATCGACTACGACCCACTGCTGTTTGGCCTGTCCCTGCTGATCGCCGTGCTCGCCTCGGGCGCGGCGCTGTACATCGCCTTCCGCCTTCGTCGCAACACGCCCTATGTGCGCCTGGTGCGTGGCGGCGCGGCGCTGGTGATGGGCGTGGCCATCGTCGGCATGCACTACACCGGCATGGCCGCGGCGCGTTTCCCCGAGGGCAGTTTCTGTGGCGCGGCGCCCAGTGGGTTGGGCAATGACTGGATGGCGGTGTTGATCATCGTCGTCACCTTGGCGGTGATCGGTATCGCCCTGCTGACCTCGGTGCTCGATGCGCGCCTGGAGTCGCGCACCGCGTTGCTCAGCTCGTCGCTGGCGCGGGCCAACCAGGAGCTCACCCAACTGGCCCTGCACGACAACCTGACGCGCCTGCCCAACCGTGTGTTGCTGGAGGACCGCATCGAGCAAATGATCAGCAAGGTGCAGCGCAACGGCGGGCATTTCGCACTGATGTTTCTCGACCTGGATGGCTTCAAGCCAGTCAACGATGCCTTCGGCCATCATGTCGGCGACCTGCTGCTCAAGGATGTCGCCCGCCGCCTGCGCGACAACCTGCGCAGCGAGGATACGGTGGCGCGCATCGGCGGCGACGAGTTCGTCCTGCTGGTGTCGCTCGCCGAGCCGGAAGACGCCGTGACCATCGCCAGCCAGCAGGTCGGCCTGCTGGCGCAGCCGTTCCAGGTCAGTGGCCAGGAGTTGCGCATCGCCGCCAGCCTCGGCATCGCGCTCTATCCCGGCGATGGCGCCAACCAGCAGGAGCTGCTGCGCAATGCCGACGCCGCGATGTACCACGCCAAGGGCAATGGCAAGAACGGCTACAGCTTCTTCGAGCAGTCGATGAACACCAACGCCCGCAACCACCTGCAACTGCTCCACGACCTGCGCGCGGCCCTGGCGCGGCGCGAGTTCGTCCTGCATTACCAGCCCAAGTTCTCCGCCAGCGGCGAGCCGATGGGTGCCGAGGCGCTGCTGCGCTGGCTGCATCCGCAGCGCGGCCTGCTGATGCCCGATACCTTCATCAGCCTGGCCGAACGCACCGGCCTGATCATCGGTATTGGCGACTGGGTGCTGGACGAGGCCTGCCGGCAGATGAGCCTGTGGTATGCGCAGGGCTACCGCGACTGGCGCGTGGCGGTGAACCTCTCGGCGCTGCAGTTCTGCCACGCCGGGCTGGTGGACTCGGTGGCCGGCGCGCTGCGCCGCTACCAGCTGCCGGCCAACTGCCTGACCCTGGAAATCACCGAGACCACGGCGATGCGCGACGCCGATGCGAGCCTGGAAATCCTCGGCCGCCTGGCGGAGATGGGGGTGGACCTGTCCATCGACGACTTCGGCACTGGCTATTCCAGCCTGCTGTACTTGAAGCGCCTGCCGGCCAACGAGCTGAAGATCGACGGTGGCTTCGTCCGCGATCTGGAGCAGGACAGCGACGACGCGGCGATCGTCTCGGCCATCGTTGCTCTGGGCCAGGCGCTGGAGCTGCGGATCGTCGCCGAAGGGGTGGAAACGCCGCGCCAGCAGGACTTCCTCACCCGTCTGGGCTGCGATTCGCTGCAGGGCTTCCTGTTCGGCAAGCCGGTGCCCGCCGAACAGTTCATCGACCACATCAGCGCGACGGCGTGACCTCGGCGAGCTGCGCGCACAGGTTGCGCAGCTGTTCGCACAGGCTACGCCCGACGCTGTCCAGCTCGGGGCGGGCGTAGAGCGCCAGTTCCAGCCCGTCGATCGGGGCGAAGCCTTGCGTGGCGTCCAGCAGCCGATGTCCGGCGTGGCGGCCGCGCAACGGCAACAGGCTGACACCCATCCCCGCGGCCACCGCCGCCGACAGGCTGGCCAGGCTGCCGCTGCTGTAGCTGATGCGCCAGCGCCGCCCGCTGGCTTCCAGGGCGTGGATCATCTCCTGGCGGTACAGCGCGCCGAGCGGGAACACCACCAGCGGCAGCGGATCGCGGGCGGCGGCGGGGTTGTCGGCGCTGTCCAGCCAGGCCAGCGGCTCCGGCCAGTGCGCCAGGCAGTCGCTGTCGGCGCCCCATTGCTTGACCAGCGCCAGATCCAGCTCGCCGCTGCGGTACTGGCGCAACAGCTCCTGGCTGAGACCGCTGGAGACCTCCAGGCGCAGGCGCGGACGCTCCACGCTGAAGGCCGCCAGCAGCGGCATCATGCGTTCGCCGGCGAAGTCCTCGGGCATCCCCAGGCGTAGCACGCCTTCGCTGTGCTCGCTGCTCAGCGCCTCGCGCGCCTCGCCGCCCAGCTGGAGGATGCGCCGGGCGTAGCCGAGCAGGCGTTCACCCTGTTCGGTGGGCAGCACCTGGCGCTGGCTGCGGTCCAGCAGGCGGCAGTCCAGGCTCTGCTCCAGCCGCAGGATCTGCTGGCTGACGGTGGACTGGGTCAGGTGCAGCAGTTCGGCGGCACGGGTGAAGTTGCCGGCGTCCACCACCATCACGAAGCTGCGCAGGAGGTTGGGGTCTAGCATTACGTTTACCACTGAATGGCATGTTTCTATTTAATTTCAACATAGAATGCCCCTTCGTCATACTAGCGACATTCTTTTCGAGGCTGTTGCCGCTTCGCCGCGCCTGCCACGGGCTGCACCGCGTCTGGCGACGCTACGGGTATCGTCACTCCCCACAGCCTCTGGTGATGACAGAGGAGCGCCAATGGACACGCCGACCGTTCAGACCGAGGACGTGCACAGCCGCGCGGCGGCAGAGGCCCTGCTGAGCGCCGCCAGCGCCGGGCGCGACGGGGACGTGGCCGCGTTGCTGGGGCGTGGCGTGCCGGTGGACGTCACCGACAGCCAGGGCAACACGCCGTTGCTCCTGGCCACCGCCCAGGACCGCGTCGCTGTCGCCCGCCTGCTGATCGCCGCCGGCGCCGACGTCAACCGGAAGAACCGTATCCACGACAGTGCCTACCTGCTGGCTGGGGCAGCGGGGCGCCTGGAGATTCTCAAGCTGACCCTGGCCAACGGGGCGGACCTGCGCAGCACCAACCGCTATGGCGGTACCGCGCTGATCCCGGCCTGCGAGCGCGGTCATGTCGAGGTGGTGGACACCCTGCTGCGCGCGGGCGTCGACCCGGACCACGTGAACAAGCTCGGCTGGACCGGGCTGCTCGAAGCCATCCTGCTCAGCGATGGCGGTCCGCGTCACCAGGCCATCGTGCAACGACTGATCAGCGCCGGGGCGAACCTGAACCTGGCCGACAACGACGGCATCACGCCGCTGCAACACGCCCGCCAGCGCAACCAGACCACCATCGCCAGGATGCTGGAAGCCGCCGGCGCGCATTGAGCCCATGCCGATTTTGAAGAGAACTGCCATGCAACACGAAGACTTCATGCGCGAAGCCCTGCAACTGGCTCGTGACAATATCGACGCCGGCGGCCGCCCATTCGGCGCCGTGCTGGTCAAGGACGGCCTGGTGATCGCCCGCGCCGCCAATTCCATTCACCTGGACTGCGATCCGACCGCCCACGCCGAACTGCTGACCATCCGCCGCGCCGCCTCCGTACTTGGTACGCCGCGCCTGGAGGGCTGCGTGATCTACGCCAGCGGCCACCCATGCCCGATGTGCCTGGCGGCCATGCACCTGTGTGGCGTCGAGGCGGCGTACTTCGCCTATTCGAACGATGACGGCGAGCCGTTTGGCCTGTCCACCGCCAGGGTCTACCAGCAGATGACCCTGCCGCCGCAACAGCAGGCATTGCCGCTGCGGCCATTGCGGCCGCTCGGGGAAGAGGGGCTCTACGTGCGCTGGCAGGCGCACGGCAAATGAGTCGCAGCATCGCCGTACCGGCGGAAGAAACGGCCCGCGCCAGCTGGATCGGCCTGCTGGTGATCGTCGCGCTGGGCATCAACCTGCGACCGATCCTCACCTCCATCGGCCCCTTGCTCACCGATATCCGTGACGCCACCGGCCTGGGCTTCCAGGGCGCCTCGATGCTCACCGTGTTGCCGGTGCTGTGCATGGGCCTGTTCGCCCTGGCCCTGCCCTGGGTCGGCCCGCGCCTGGGGGAAAGCCGAGGTGTCGTCGCCGGCCTGCTGGCCATCGGCGCCGCCTGCTTCTGGCGCCTGCTGCTGGACAGCGGCATGGCCCTGATCGCCAGCGCCGTGCTGGCCGGTACCGGGGTGGCGATCATCCAGGCGTTCGTACCGGGGGTGATCAAGCGCTGGTTCCCGCACAAGGTGCCCTCGGCCATGGGGCTGTATTCGGCCTCGCTGATGGCTGGTGGCGGCAGCGCCGCGGTGCTGGCGCCGGTGCTGTCGGAGCACTTCCACCGCTGGCAGGACGGTCTCGGCGCCTGGCTGCTGTTGGCGATCATCGGGCTGCTGCTGTGGGCGGTCGCCCGTCCGCGCGAGACGCCGCTGGCCACGCCGCCACGGCAGGCGGTGCAGCACTATTTCGGCAGCCGCCGTGCCTGGTTGCTGGCGCTGTACTTCGGGGTGATCAACGGCGGCTACACCAGCATGGTCGCCTGGCTGCCGGTGTATTACCGCCAACTGGGCTGGAGCGCCCAGGCCAGCGGCGGGCTGATCGGCCTGATGACCATCTTCCAGGTGATCGCCGCGCTGACCATTCCGCTGCTGAGCCGTGGCTCGTCGGATCGTCGCGGCTGGCTGAGCCTGTGCCTGCTGATCCAGCTCGCCGGCTTCGTTGGGCTGATCATGTCGCCGCTACATCTCTCCGGCCTCTGGGTGGCATTGATCGGCTACGGCTTGGGTTCGTGCTTCGCCCTGAGCCTGACGCTGACTCTGGATCATCTGTCCGATCCCGGCGCGGCGGGGCGCCTGGCGGCATTCGTGCAGGGCATCGGCTTCATCGTCACCGGGATCATTCCCTACGTGACCGGCGCGCTGCGCGACAGCACCGGTACCTTCCAGGCATCCTGGATACTGCTGGCGGTGTCGGTGGTGGCGATGCTGGGGGTGACGCTGCGCTTCTCGCCCAAGGGCTATGCGCGGGCGATGGGCCGGTAGGGCAGCGGCGGATCGCCAAGGGCGCCCGTGGCGTCGGCACGGTTCTGTAGGAGCGGACTTCGTCCGCGATGTTTTTCGTTTTGTTTGGGGGTGCATGCGCCGCTTCGGCGTGTGCTGGGATTTCTTGTTTCGCCCCCTCGGGCGAGTCCCTTTTGTCAAACGCCACAAAAGGAACCAAAAGGGCTCGTCCCGGCATCCGGGTCTTCGCTTCGCGAAGACTTCCCTCCTTCCGGTATTGCTCCGAGGGTCGGCGTAGAAGGGCCATCCATGGCCCTCTACGCCTCTCGCGGCATCCATGCCGCTCGCCCCTCTGCGCAATACCTCCACTCGGCCTCCTGACGGGACTCTGCGCGCGCCTGCGACTTTGGCTGCTTCATGCTGGATTGCTTTTCGTAGGATGGCGTGGAGCGAAGCGATACCCATCTGTAGGGCGATGCTCTTGTAGGAGCGGAGCTTCTCCGCGATTCGACGGCAAGGCCGGCGTTACAGATCAAGGTGTTCAGCCGGTTGCGTTGGGGACGGTGGCGGACCTTCGCGGACAAGGTCCGCTCCTACGGGAGCAGAGCCACCTCGGAGCAGGACGCTCTGCTTTGGCTGTGAGGACTTCCAGAGAAATATCCGCGCGCACCGGAGCGCCCCTTCAGGAGGCCGAGTGGAGTCGGAGTTTCAGGGGTTGAGCGGCATGGATGCCGCGAGAGCGTCGTTGGGCCATGGATGGCCCGTCGACGCGGGCCCCTGAAACTCCGATGGAGCGAGGGAAGTCCCGCGAAGCGGGACCCGGATGATGGGGCAAGACCTTTGCCTCCTTTGGGTCGTTTGCCAAAGGAGGTCGCCCGAGGGGGCGAAACAAGAGACATCCGAGCACGCCGAAGCGGCGCAGAAACACCCAAACCTCAGAAACGGCGGATAACGCGTCAGGCGTTATGCGCCCTACGAAGAGCGAAAGCATCGCGGACGGAGTCCGCTCCTACGGTATGGGCTGCATTCGCTCGAACTGGACCAACCACGGTCGGTCCATGCGCACATCGCGGAGCGGGCCGCTGCCCGCTGCTACACCGATGTCGCCAGGTAGATCCGATAGGTGATGACCGACAGCATGCTCAGCACGCCGATCCACATCAGCAGTACGCCAACGCCCCGCTCGCGGATGGTGAAGCCGATCCCCAGCATGAACATGCCGAAGACGATGATGGCGATGGTGACGAGGATGGAGTCCATGGCATGTCCTTGTCGCAGTGTTCCGATAGATGAAGTTTAGGCCAGCGGCTGCTCGAATTGCCTTGATCCGTGAAAGCCGGGCGGGCGGATGATAGCCGCCTGGGATCGATTGCCCAAGCCGTAATGCCGCTCAGGCCGCCTGGGTATGCTGCGGAGCAGCCGATAGGCCTTGAGTGTCAGGTGCAGGCTGCAGGAGCCGCGTTCGAGATAGCCCAGGTGGATGAGCAGGTCACTCAGGCGCGGATGGATCGCTGCGCCACGGCGTACATCCGCAAGGACCTTGCGTAACGCGGCATCGGAATGGGAGGGCGGGCCTTTTCTGCCTCTTCCTCTTTCGTTGCTCATGGAGGCCTGTTCTCTGTTCCTCTTTTCAGCAGTCTGCGGCCAAGGACTGGTCGGCGCTTTTTCTATTGCCATTGGAAAACACTGATCAACGCACCGGCATCTGACAGATTCCGGAACCTCGGCATGTCCTGTTTGTGGGAGCGCCCATAAAAAAGCCCCACGGTCAGGAGCGCAGACCGCAGGGCAGGAAGGGTCGAGGTCGTCTCGACCGGGAGAGGAACTATCAGGCCGAGGGCTGCCAGCCGCCGCCCAAGGCCTTGTAGATGGCGACGATGCCGCGATAGACGTCCACTTCCGCCAACGCCTGGGCGTCCTCGGCGGCCAGTTGCTCGCGTTCGGCGTCCAGCAGGTTGAGGAAGTCCACGGTGCCTTCGCGGTACTGCTGGCCGGCCTGCTGCGCCGCGTTGCGGCTGGCCTCGGACTGGCGCACCAGGGAGACCAGGCGCTGCTGGCGCTTGCCGTAGTCGCTGAAAGCGTTGGACGACTCTTCCAGTGCCAGCAGGACCTGCTGCTCGTAGGTCGCCAGGGCCGCGTCGGCGTCGGCCTTGGAGGCCCGCAGGCGAGCCCGCACGCTGCCCAGGTCGAAGGCTGCCCAGGTGATGCTCGGGGCGACGCCCCAGGCATTGGCGGCAGACGAGCCGATCTGTGAGCCACGGCCGGCGGTGAACCCGAGGAAGCCGCCAAGGCTGACTTTCGGGAACAGGTCAGCGGTGGCCACGCCCACGTCCGCGGTGGCGGAGGCCAGGCGGCGTTCGGCGGCGGCGATGTCCGGGCGGCGGCGCAGCAACTCGCCGGGGTCGCCGATCGGCAAGGCCTTGGCGATGGCCGGCAGCTTCTTCGGCGACAGGTCCACAGAGAGCGCGTCCGGACGTTGGCCGAGGAGGGTGGCGATGCGGTTCTGCTGCCGGACTTCCTCGGCCTGCAGTTGCGGCACGCTGGCTTCGGTGGCGGCCAGGCGCGCTTCGGCACGCTGTACGTCCAGTTCGTTGCCCACGCCGGCATCGCGCAGCTGGATGGTCAGGTCGCGGGACTCGCGCTGGTTCTCCAGGTTGCTCCGGGCGATGCTTTCGCGCAGCTGCGCGCCGCGCAGTTGCCCGTAGGCATCGGCCAGCTCGGCGATCAGGCTGACCTGCAGTTGCTGCAGGTCGGCCACCGTGGCGTCGCTCAGGGCATCGCTGGATTCCAGCTCGCGGCGCACGCGGCCGAACAGGTCGACTTCCCAGATCATGTCCAGGCCCAGGTCGTAACGCTCCTGGTTGACCCGGTCCTCGGTCTGCCCCGGCACCTGGCCCTTGCCGATCTGCGCGGAGGCGCGGCTGGTGACGGTGGGGAAGCGGTCGTTGGCAACGTCGTCGCGGATCGCCCGCGAGGCCAGCACGCGGGCATAGGCCACGCGCAGCTCGCGGTTTTCCTTCAGGGCCTGGTCCACCAGCTGGCTCAGCACCGGGTCGTCGAACTGCTTCCACCAGGCGTCTTCATAACGCGTACGGTCGTAGTCCTTGGCCTGGGCGTTGCTGTCCAGTTGAGCCGGCGCGGTGTCCGGCTTCTGGTAGTCGGGGCCGACCATGCAGGCGCTTAAGGCCAGCGCGAGCAGGGCGGGGGCGAAGAGTTTCACGTTCATACCGAATGCGCCTCGTGGTTCAGGGTGGCTCGCGCTTGTTTCTTCGCTTCACGGGCTTCCATGACGCGGCGGATCAGCACATAGAAGACCGGGGTCAGCAGCAGGCCGAAGAAGGTCACGCCGAGCATCCCGGAGAACACTGCGACACCCATGGCATGGCGCATTTCGGCGCCGGCGCCGGACGACAGCACCAGGGGCACCACGCCCATGATGAAGGCGATGGAAGTCATCAGGATCGGGCGCAGACGCAGGCGGCAGGCTTCCAGTACCGCACTCAGGCGGTCCATGCCTTCGTCCTGCTTGTCCTTGGCGAACTCGACGATCAGGATCGCGTTCTTGCACGCCAGGCCCACCAGTACGATCAGGCCGATCTGGGTGAAGATGTTGTTGTCGCCACCGGACAGGATCACCCCCGTGATGGCTGACAGCAGGGTCATCGGCACGATCAGGATCACCGCCAGCGGCAGGCCCCAGCTCTCGTACAGCGCGGCCAGCACCAGGAAGGCGAGCAGCACGCAGAGCGGGAAGACGAACACCGCGGTGTTGCCGGCGAGGATCTGCTGGTAGGTCAGGTCGGTCCACTCGTAGGTCATGCCGTTGGGCAGTTCCTGCTTCAGCAGCCGCTCGATCGCCGCCTCCGCCTGGCCGGAGCTGTAGCCCGGTGCGGCGGCGCCGTTGATCTCGGCGGTGATGAAGCCGTTGTAGTGCATCACCCGGTCGGGGCCGGAGGTGTCGCTGATCTTGATGAAGGTGGCCAGCGGGACCATCTCGCCCAGGTTGTTGCGCACCTTCAGCTGACCGATCTGCTCGGGCTCCAGGCGGAACTTCTGGTCCGCCTGGACGTTCACCTGGTAGGTGCGACCGAAGCGGTTGAAGTCGTTGGTGTACAGCGAGCCCAGGTAGACCTGCAGGGTGTCGAAGATGTCGCTGATCGCAACCCCGTGGGTCTTGGCCTTCTCGCGGTCGATGGCGGCATCCACCTGCGGCACGTTCACCTGGTAGCTGGTGAACACCGACATGGGGTTGAGCTCCGGCAGCGCGCGGGCCTTGTTGAGGATGTTCTGGGTCTGGCTGTAGAGCTCCTCGTAGCCCAGGTTGCCACGGTCCTCCACCTGCAGGCGGAAGCCGCCGATGGTGCCCAGCCCCTGTACCGGCGGCGGCGGGAAGATGGCGATGTAGGCGTCCTGGATATCGGCGAACTGCTTGTTCAGCTCGGCGGCGATCTCATTGGCCGACATGCCCGGCCCCTTGCGCTCATCGAAGTCCTTCAGGGTGGTGAAGACGATGCCGCTGTTGGGGCTGTTGGTGAAGCCGTTGATCGACAGGCCCGGGAAGGCCACGGTGCTCTGGATGCCCGGGTGCTTGCCGGCGATGTCCGACATGCGCTTGATCACGTCTTCGGTGCGGTCCAGCGTGGCGGCGTCGGGCAGTTGCGCGAAGGCCACCAGATACTGCTTGTCCTGTTGCGGCACGAAGCCGGTCGGGGTGCTGGAGAAGCCCAGATAGGTCAGGCCGATCAGCCCCGCATAGAGGATCAGCGCGATGGAGCTGCCGCGCAGCACGCGGGTGACGGTACCGACATAGCCGTGGCTGGCGCGGTCGAAGAAGCGGTTGAACGGACGGAATAGCCAGCTGCCCAGCAGCGTGTCGAGCAGTACCGAGAAACGGTCCTTCGGCTCGTGGTGCCCCTTGAGCAGGACGGCAGCCAGCGCCGGCGACAGGGTCAGCGAGTTGAACGCGGAGATCACCGTGGAGATCGCGATGGTCAGCGCGAACTGCCGGTAGAACTGCCCGGTGAGGCCGGAAATGAACGCGGTCGGCACGAACACGGCGCACAGCACCAGGGCGGTGGCGATGATCGGCCCGGTCACCTCGCGCATGGCACGCTTGGTCGCCTCGATCGGGGTGAGGCCCAGCCCGATGTTCCGTTCGACGTTCTCCACCACCACGATGGCGTCGTCCACCACGATACCGATGGCCAGCACCAGGCCGAACAGCGATAGCGCGTTGAGCGAGAAGCCGAAGGCGTGCATTACCGCAAAGGTACCGATCAACGACACCGGCACCGCGGCCAGCGGGATGATCGAGGCGCGCCAGGTCTGCAGGAACAGCACGACCACCAGTACCACCAGGATCAGGGCTTCGAACAGGGTGTGCACCACCGCTTCGATGGAGCCGCGAACGAAGATGGTCGGGTCATAGACGATGGAGTAGTCCACGCCCTGGGGGAAGTTCTTCTTCAACTCGGCCATCTTCTCGCGCACCTCGTTGGAGATGGCGATGGCGTTGGAACCGGGACGCTGGAAGATCGGCAGGGCCACGGCCGGCTGGTTGTTCAGCAGCGAACGCAGGGCGTACTGGTTGGAGCCGAGTTCGACGCGGGCGATGTCCTTCAGGCGGGTGATCTCGCCGTCCGGGCCGCTGCGGATGATGATGTTCTCGAACTCTTCTTCGTTGACCAGGCGGCCCTGGGTGTTGATCGACAGCTGGAAGCTGGTGGCGCTGGGCGCGGGCGGCGCGCCGAGGGAGCCGGCGGCGACCTGGCGGTTCTGTTCGCGGATGGCCTGCACCACGTCGCTGGCGGTGAGGTTGCGCGAGGCGACCTTGTTCGGGTCCAGCCACACGCGCAGGGAGTAGTCGCCCATGCCGAACAGCTGCACGTCACCCACACCGTCCAGGCGCGCCAGCTCGTCCTTGATGTTGAGGATGGCGTAGTTGGACAGGTAGAGCATGTCGTAGCGGTTATCCGGCGAGGTCAGGTGCACGACCATGGTCAGGTCGGGCGAGGCCTTGTCGACGGTGATGCCGATGCGGGTGACTTCCTCCGGCAGCTTGGGCTCGGTGCGGGTCACACGGTTCTGCACCTGCACCTGCGCGTTGTCCAGGTTGGTGCCCAGGGCGAAGGTGATGGTCAGGGTCATCTTGCCGTCGGCGGTGGACTGCGAGGACATGTAGAGCATGTTCTCGACGCCGGTGATGGCCTGTTCCAGGGGCGCGGCGACGGTCTCGCCGATCACCTTGGGGTTGGCGCCGGGGAAGTTGGCGCGCACCACCACGGTGGGCGGCACCACTTCGGGGTATTCGCTGATCGGAAGCTGGAACAGCGAGATGGCTCCGCCGATCAGGATGATCAGCGAAAGCACGGCAGCGAAGATCGGCCGCTGGATGAAGAATTGCGAAAAGTTCATGGCTGGTTCCTGTCGCGAACGTATGGTTCGCCAAACCCGGGACAAAGGTCACCCGAGGCCCTGGTGGGACAGGGCCTGGTACATCAGTTCATGGATTGCGGGTTGTGATCAGCCGCGCGGCGCGCTCGGCCTGGCGGATTTCTCGGCGACCTTCGGCGCTTCGCTCTGGGCCAGGGCCTGGCGCTGTCGGGCGAGGGTGGCGAGGGTGGCCTGGCTGGCCATCTCGACACTCTGCGCGTCGACCTGGGCGCCGGGGCGGACCCGCTGCAGGCCGTTGACCACGATGCGGTCGCCCTTGGCCAGGCCGTTGCGGACGATGCGCAGGCCTTCCAGCTTCGGGCCCAGCTCGATGCTGCGGTACTGCACCTTGCTGTCCTTGTCGATCACCAGCACGAACTTCTTGCCCAGGTCGGTGCCGACCGCGTCGTCCTTGATCAGTGCGGCGGGGTAGGTGCCGCTGCCGACCAGCTTGATGCGGGCGTACAGGCCGGGGGTGAACTGGTTGCCGTCGTTGTCGAACACCGCGCGGCCACGGATGGTGCCGGTCTTGGGGTTCACCTGGTTGTCCAGGAAGTCCAGCTTGCCTTCGTGGGGGAAGCCGTCCTCGCCGGTCAGGCCCAGGTACACCGGGCTGCTGCCACGGGCGTCGGGGCCACCCTTGCGGGCCAGGTCCATGTACTTCAGGTAGACGCGCTCGTCGGCGTCGAAGTAGGCGTAGACCTTGTCGGTAGAGACCAGGGTGGTAAGCAGGGTCTGGCCGCTGTTCACCAGGTTGCCGGCGGTCACTTCGGCTCGCGAGACGCGGCCGTCGATGGGCGCGGTGATCTGGGTGAACGACAGGTTCAGGCGGGCGTTGTCCAGTTCCGCCTGGGTCGCCGCGACCACGGCCTTGGCCTCGGTGGCGGCGGCGCTACGGGCGTCGGCCAGCTCCGCGGAAATGGCGTTGGTGGCGCGCAGGCGCTCGCCACGGGCGGCTTCGTTGACGGTGCGGGTCTGGTTGGCGCGGGCCTGTTGCAGCTGCGCTTCCAGGCGATGGACCTCGGCCTCGAACGGGCGCGGGTCGATCTGGAACAGCAGGTCGCCTTTCTTCACCAGCGCGCCTTCGCGGAAGGCCACGCGGTCGATGTAGCCGGAGACGCGCGGACGCAGTTCGACGGATTCCGGAGCCTCCAGGCGGCCGGTGAACTCGTCCCATTCGTTGATCGACTGTTCGATGACTTCCGCCACGCTGACCTTGGGAGCGGGCATGTTCTGCGCCGCATCCTGGCCTTTACCGCACGCGCTGAGCACCAGCGCGGCGGCGAGCGCCAACGGAATACGCAAGGTTTTGAGATTTCGCTCCATGGAAAAGACTCCGGCGTTCTAATTGGTTTTGGGACTTCTGATGGAGCGGAGTCTGCGTTCGGGGACGCCCGGGAACTAATCGAACGAGCAAATTTTGATTATCACGTGGAGTGATAAATGCCTTTGCACTATGCGCACGAATAGATGGAAGAAGTGGGCATGGGATTTGCCCGAATGCGCTTTTTTGTAGGAGCGAGCTTGCTCGCGAACCCGCATTGCACGGTATGTCGGGTGACAAGAGCTTCGCGAGCAAGCTCGCTCCTACAGGTAGAGTTACGCCTACTGGACGTCAGAGACTGTCAGGGTCGCCCACGAACATGGTGATGCGCGAGCGCAGCCAGCGTTCGGCCGGGTCGTTGTCCTGGGCGCCACGCCAGACCATCGACAGGTCGGCTAGCCGGGTGGGGAAGGGCGGTTCGTCGGCGCGCAGGCCGCCGCTGGCGGTCAGTGCCTGCGCCACGTACTCGGGCACGGTGGCAATGATGTCGGTGCCGGCCAGCAGCTGGGCGAGACCGACGAACTGCGGCACCGCCAGCACCACCTGGCGCTTGCGGTCCATCTCGGCCAGGGTCTGGTCGACGAAACCGTCCAGATCGCCCGCATAGGACACCAGCGCGTGCGGGCGCGCGCAGTAATCGTCGAGGGTCAGGGCGCCGGGGATCGAGTCGGCGCGCAGGACCTTCCAGGTGCTGCGGCGCAGGGTCTTGCGCTTGGCGTTGGCCGGCAGCTCATCGGTGTAGCTCACGCCCACGGAGATTTCCCCGGAGGCCAGCAGCTGCGGCATCAGCAGGTAGTTGGCGCGGCGCACCACCAGGGTGATGCCCGGCGCTTCGGAGCGCAGGCGGCGCAGCAGCGGCGGCAGCAGGCCGAATTCCACGTCATCGGACAGGCCGATGCGGAACACCGCCTTGCTGGTGGCCGGGTCGAAGTCGGCGGCGCGGCTCAGGGCGGTGGAGATGGAGTCCAGCGCTGGGGAAAGGTGGCCGAAGATTTCCTGGGCCCGCGCGGTGGGTTCCATACTGCGCCCGGTGCGGACGAACAGTGGGTCGTCGAACAGACTGCGCAGGCGTGCCAGGGCCGCGCTGATCGCCGGCTGGCCGAGGAACAGCTTCTCGGCCGCGCGGGTCACGCTGCGCTCGTGCATCAACGTCTCGAAAACGATCAACAGGTTGAGGTCAACCTTGCGGAGGTCGTTGCGGTTCATGGGGACTCCCTGACGATGGGGGAAAAGTGAAGCCCGACGCGACCTGCGTCAAGTCTGACAGATAAGTCCTTGATCAATTTCCACTTTTTTATCGAGAATCGTACACCTGTCGTGTACTCCCGATCGAGCCGCAAATGTGCCCGGCATATCCCGGAAAACACCCGTCGCAGAGCCTCCGGGCCGCGTCGGGCCAGGGTTTTCGCCGGTGCCGAATCATCGCTGTTTATGTCAATTATCAACGGTGAACGGTGGTGTCGCCCCCAAAGCCCGGATAGAGTCCGTGGCTATAGAGATATTAAAAGGCGAGGTATGTGATGTCCCGCATGATCCGTTTCCACCAGTTCGGTGACGCCTCGGTCCTGAAGATCGAGGAAATGCCGACCCCGCAACCGGGGCCGGGTGAAGTGCTGATCCGTACCCAGGCACTGGGCGTCAGTTGGCGCGACGTGCTCTGGCGGCAGAACCTCGCCCCGGATCAGGCCAAGCTGCCGGCGGGCATCGGTTATGAACTCTCCGGCGTCGTCGAGGCCGTGGGCGAAGGGGTCGACGACCTCGAACCCGGCACCCCAGTGGCCAGCTTCCCGGCCAACTCGCCGAACCTCTACCCGGCCTGGGGCGACCACGTCGTCCTGCCGCGCACGTCGCTGACGCGCTATCCCGAGGTACTGAGCCCGGTCGAAGCCGCCGTGCACTACACCGGCCTGCTGTATTCCTACTTCGCGCTGGTGGAACTGGCGCAGATCAAGCCCGGCCAGCGCGTGCTGATCACCGAGGCTGGCCACTGCCTGGCTCCGCAGGCCGTGCAACTGGCCAAGGCGCTCGGTGCCCAGGTGATCGCCACCACCAGCCACGAGGACAGCCGTGCGTTCCTCAAGGAGCTGGGTGCGGACAAGGTCATCTACACCGAGGAGCAGGACCTGGTGCTGGAAGTCGAGCGCTTCACCAAGGGTGAGGGCGTGGAGATCGTCCTCGACCAGTGCGCCGGCCCGCAGATGAAGCTGCTGGGTGACGTGGCCGCGCAGCGCGGCAAGCTGATCCTCTATGGCATCAACGGCGGCAACGACGCAGCCTTCCCGGCCTGTGCGGCGTTCAAGAAGCACCTGCAGTTCTACCGTCACTGCGTGCTGGACTTCACCGGGCAACCGGAGATCGGCCTGACCCGCAACGACGACGCCGTGCAGCGGGCGCTGACCGCGATCAACCAGATGACCGCCGACCAGCTGCTCAAGCCGAGCATCGACCGGGTGTTCGACTTCGCCCAGTACCGCGACGCCAACTACTACATGGAAACCTGCCCGGGCGGTGGCCGTGTGGTGATGAAGATGCCGGAGTGATCCGTCATCGGTCGCTGAAAAAGCCACTCTTCGGAGTGGCTTTTTTGTGCCTATTGCTTTTCTGCGGCGAGGGCGACGGGCTTGCGCCCGTGATCGCGGACAAGATCCGCTCCTACGAGAACTGCCTCGGTGCTAACCGGCAAACCGTAGGAGCGGACTCCGTCCGCGATGCTCTTGCTTTCCGTAGGGTGAATAACGCCTAAGGCGTTATCCGCCGATATTGGGGTTGGGTGTTTCTGCGCCGCTTCGGCGTGTGCTGAGAGATTTTGTTTCGCCCCCTCGGGCGAGTCCCTTTTGTCAAACGACGCAAAAGGAACCAAAAGGTCTTGCCCCATCATCCGGCCCCGGCTTCGCCGGGGTTCCCTCGCTCCATCGAAGTTTCAGGGGCACGCGTCGATGGGCCATCCATGGCCCAACGACGCTCTCGCGGCATCCATGCCGCTCAACCCCTGAAACTCCGATTCCACTCGGCCTCCTGAAGGGGCATTCCGGCGCGTGCGGATACTTCTCTGGAAGTCCTCAAAGGCAAGGGCAAAAACAAAGCGTCTCTGTGCGCGCTAACTCTGCTCCCGTAGGAGCGGAGCTTCTCCGCGATAAGCGCCTGCAAGGCGCTCCTCATGTCCTGCCCGCTACACACTCTTGCCATCGTACTCGCGAACCTTCAGCCCACTCACATCCACGTCCGGCAGGCAACGCACGTTGACCGCCGCGATCGGGCTGCCGTCGGGCATCGCTCCGAACGCCAGCGGCGCGCAGCCGCAGGTGGGGCAGAAATGATGCTTGATACGGTGGGTGTTGAAGGTGTAGGTGCTCATGGCGCTTTCCGGCGTGGTCAGGCGCAGCTTGTCCCGGGGCACGAACCACAGCAGCGAACCGCGCCGACTGCAGATCGAACAGTTGCACTGGGTGACTTCGCCGATATCGCCTTCGACGTCAAAGGCGATGCCGCCGCAGTGGCAGCTTCCGTGATACAGCATGATCATGCTCCTCGTGGAATGGACGAACAGCCAGTGTAGTCCGGCGCGAGCGGCCAGGGCCGTCTAAGCTGGAAGGCGCCTGCACAACCAAGGAGGTCGTCATGAAGGCACTTTATGCTGCACTCGCCGCCAGCCTGCTGCTGGTCGGCTGCTCGGGCACCACGGTCGACCGCGACAGCTGCGCCAGCGAACTCAACGCGGCCTGGAAGGAGCTGGACCTGGCCAAGGCCGAGGGTTTCGCTGGAACCGTCAGCTATTCCAAGGCGCTGACCCTGATCACCGCCGCCAAGACCGAGCAACAGGTCGAGTCCTACGGTGGTTGCCTCGACAAGGCCAGCAAGGCGCGTTTCTACATCAAGGAGTCGCGCGCCGGACGTTAACGCTGGCGTGTAGGGAGCCTCTGGCGCGGGCATAATCGCCGGGCGGACGGACGTACCGATCCGCCCGGCAGTCAGGGGACCCTTGCATGCAACTCGATTTCACCACCCTCGCGCCCGCCGACGCCTACCGTTGGCTGGCTTCCACCGTCACTCCGCGCCCGATCGCCTGGGTTTCCACGCTGTCCGCAGAGGGCAAGAGCAACCTCGCGCCGTTCAGCTTTTTCCAGGTCATCAGTGACGAGCCGCCGACCCTGATGGTCAACACCAGCGTGCGTGGCGATGGCAGCGTGAAGGACACCCTGCACAACGTTCGCGAAACCGGCGAGCTGGTGATCCACCTGGTCAGCGCCGCCCAGGCCGAGATGATGAACGCTACCGCAGCCTGGCTGCCCCACGGCGTCAGCGAGATCGAGCATGCCGGCATCGCGACCGTGCCCAGCGAGCGTGTGGCGCCGCCGCGCGTGGTCGGTGCGCCGGTGGCTTTCGAGTGCCAGTTGGCCGAGATCATTCCCTATCCGGCGGACAAGCCCAGCGCCTACCTGATCTTCGCCCGCGTGCTGCTGGCGCATGTCGATGACGGCGTGATGCGCGACGAGCGCCATGTCGACCCGGCGAAGCTGGACCTGGTGGGACGCCTGGGTGGAACCCAGTACAGCTACACCCGCGACACCTTCAGCATGATTCGCCCCAAGTAAGCCGTCAGGCGAAATCCAATGAAAGGCCCAGGCGCCAGCGGTTGTCGCTGAAGCGTGCCGCGTCCAGCCGCTCGCCCAGGGCGAACAGCTCCCGCAACAGGGCGGGGCGGTCGGCGAATTCCAGCGTCTGTTGCCGGAGCAGATCGAGGATGGCCTGCACCAGGCGCCGGCCGCTGTCGGCGTCGAACCAGCAGTCGAGCAACTCGCCTGCGGCCTCGTCGTACTCGAAGGGGCAGAGAAAGCGTGCGATCGACGGCAATCTGCGCTTTTTCAGCCAGGGATCGATCCGCTGCTGTTCGCGGTACAGCTCCGGCATTTGCAGCTCGGCGGCGAATCCGGCAAGCGGACGCTGCAGGATCAGTCGATAGCTGGCATTCATTCGCGCACCCCGGTTCAAGACAGAGGTGTCGGAATTTGCCCGGGGTCCAAGGCTGGCGCTGTCGGCGTTATCTGCAGGTTGGGTCTGAAAACTCCTATCAATGTTCTGGATACGACCTGCACGTATCCATCAGCAGCATCACGGTGCCATCACCGTCTCGGAC
Organism: Pseudomonas macauensis; assembly: GCF_047902425.1. Lineage (NCBI taxonomy): Bacteria > Pseudomonadati > Pseudomonadota > Gammaproteobacteria > Pseudomonadales > Pseudomonadaceae > Pseudomonas > Pseudomonas macauensis. Next base: position 2,169,354 of record NZ_CP138377.1, read on the forward strand.
TCTATCCAGCGTCCGACGACGCTCCTAATGTTCCCCGAAAAAACGACGACAACGAACAGGAGACCTTCGTCCCGAAGGATCGCCTGCATGCTGGGGGGAGATGCCATGGTTGCGTTCGTGCAGCGACGTCTGGCCGATATGGGAACGGCGAAGAAACTGGCCATCGGATTCGGCCTGGTGCTGCTGTTGACGGCGCTGGTGGCGGTGATCGGCGTCGCCTCGCTGTGCTCGATCTCCCAGCGCTTCGAGCTGCTCAACGACCTGTCGACGATCAATCGCTCGGTACTGGAGATGCGCCTGCGCGAGAAGGACTTCGTGCTCGATGGCAACCCCACGGCCGCGGATGACCTGCGCAAGCACGCGGCGCAGCTGGGCGAACGGGTGGCACGGCTCAAGACGCTGCCCGAGCAGGCGGCGACCATGACGCAGGTGGAGCAGGGCATCGCGGACTACCTGGCGGCCTTCGATCGCTTCGAGCAGTCCAGCAAGAGCCGGCGCCTGTCGCTGGATGCCGCGAGCTGGTCGGTGAGCGGTGCGTCCAACAGCCTGGATATCCTGCAATCGAGCCTCGCCGATGATGGCGCCTATGAGCTGAAGGAATCCCAGGGGCAGAAAGGCGAAGAACTGTTGCAGCAGGCCAGCCAGGTCAGCCAGTTGTCCCGCCTGGTGTTGCAGGGGCTCAACGAAGCCCGCTCGCGCCTGGAATCGGGTGGCGAGGAGAAACCCACGGATGGTCGTATCAAGTCCGCCGCCGAGGCTCTGGAGCTTTCCAGCAAATTGCAGGCGAGCATCACCGATCCGACCTATGTGACGGTGCTCAAGGACGTGGTCACCAATATCAACGCCTTCGTCGAGAAACTCGACGAGTACACCGCCGCCCTGGAGCAGGAAAAACAGGTGCACGCGCAGATGCGTGAGCGTGCGGACCAGGTCATGCAGCGCGTGGACGACGCCTACGCTGCGCAGCAGTCGGCCATGCTCGCCGGGCTGCGCACCAACGCCGGGTTGATCCTCGGTTCGGCGGCGCTGGCGCTGCTGGTGGGGGCGCTGGCAGCGCTGCTGATCACCTGGATGATCGTGCGCCCGCTGCGCCAGGTGATCGGCATGGCCAGTCGCATCGCCGAGGGCGACCTGAGCGCGACCATCGAGGTGCGGCGCAAGGATGAGGTGGGGCAACTGATGCTGGCCGTGGCGAGCATGGCCGACAGCCTGCGCGGTATCGTCAGCCGCCTGCGCGACGGCGTCGGGCAGATCACTGCGTCGGCGCAGGCGCTGTCCGGCGTTACCGAGCGCACCCAGCTCGGGGTGAACACGCAGAAGGCCGAGACCGAACAGGTGGCCACCGCGATGAACCAGATGGCGGCCACGGTGCACGACGTGGCGCGCAACGCCGAGGAGGCCGCCAGCTCCGCCGAGCAGGCCGACGGCAAGGTGGCCAGCGGGCAGGAAGTGGTACGCCAGACTCTCGGCCGCATCGAACAACTGGCCGAGGCGGTGCGTACCGCCACCCAGAGCATCGAACAGCTCGGCCGCGAGAGCCAGAATATCGGCAGCGTGCTCGACGTGATCAAGAGCGTCGCCGAGCAGACCAACCTGCTGGCCCTCAACGCTGCCATCGAGGCGGCGCGAGCGGGCGAGCAGGGTCGCGGCTTCGCCGTGGTCGCCGATGAGGTGCGAGCCCTGGCGCGGCGCACCCAGCAATCCACCGCCGAGATCGAAAGCCTGATCACGTCCTTGCAGAGCGACGCCGCCACCTCGGTGCAGCGCATGCAGCGCAGCCATGCGCTGGTGGAAATGACCGTTGGCGATGCGGTGCAGACCGAGGCGGCGCTGGGCACCATCGCTTCGGCGGTAGCGGTGATCCACCAGATGAACCAGCAGATCGCCGCCGCGTCCGAGCAGCAGAGCGCGGTGGCCGAGGAGATCAGTCGCAGCGTCACCAGCATCCGAGGCATCGCCGACGAATCGGCTCAGGCCATGGAGTCCACCGCTTCCTCCAGCGTCGAGCTGGCGCAGCTCAGCCGCGAACTACAGGGGCTGGTCGGGCAGTTTCGGCTCTGAGGGCTGATTCCAGGTGTCCTGCGCCTTGCGCTGACGATGCCAGCGCTTGTAGGCGTTGACCCCGGCGCGCACCGAGCTGAACACCAGCGGCGGCTTCACCTCGCCCAGCGCCCCGGAGCGCTTGAGCATCGCCAGCGTCTCGCCGGTGACCCGCGCCAGGGACAGGTGCACGCCCTGGGCATCGAGGGTCTGCTGCACTTCGCGCAAGGTCGTCAGGCCGCTGATGTCCAGGTTGAGGATGCCCTCGGCATTGAGCAGCACCGCACGTGGTTGGTGCGCCTGGGCCACCACTTCCAGCAGGCGCTGCTTGAAGTAGTCGGCGTTGAAGAACAGCAGCGGCGCATCGAAGCGGTAGATCACCAGCCCCGGCAGGGTGTGTGCGTTGGGGTACTGCTCCAGCTCCACCTGGCCGTCGATGCCGTGCACCCAGCCCATCACCGCGTCGTGGGGCCGATAGGTGAGGTAGAGCAGGCGCAGCAGGGCGAGCATGATGGCGACGAAGATGCCCGGCAGTACGCCGACACTGAGCACGCCCACTGTGGTCAGCACGCACAGGGCGAGCTCGAACCGACTCAGGTTCCAGAAGCCGCGCAGGGCGCGGAAATCGATCAGGCCCCAGCCGGCCATCAGCAACACTGCGCCCAGCGCCGGCACCGGCACCCAGCCCAGCGGCTTGCTGAACAGCAGCAGGATCAGGCCGATCACCAGGGCGGCGACGACCCCGACCATCTGGCTCTTGCCGCCGAGCATGTCGTTCACCGCGGTGCGCGAGTCGGCACCGCTGATCACGAAGCCCTGGGAAATCCCGGCGCCGATATTGGCCATGCCCAGCGCCATGAACTCATGGTTGGCATCGATGCTGTAGCCGTGGCGGGCGGCGAAACTGCGCGCGGTGAGCATGGCGCTGCAGAAACTGATGATGGTGATGCCCATGGCATCGCGGAACAGGCTGCCCATCTCCTCGATAGTGGTGTGCGGCAGGGTCAGCGTGGGCAGGCCCTGGGGCACTTCGCCGAGCAGCTTGATGCCGTACTGGTCGAGCCCCAGCAGCGCCGCCGCCAGGGTGGCGAACAGCACGCCGACCAGGGCACCGGGGATCTTCGGGTAGAAGCGCGGCAGGACGATCATCAGCAGCAGCGTGGACGAGCCCAGGGCGAGCGTCGGCAGGTGGGTGGCCTCCAGGTTGCGCAGCAGGGCGACCAGGCCGCGGATGAAACCGCTGGTTTCGCTGTGGTAGCCCAGCAGCTTGCCGAGCTGGCCGGCGATCAGGCTCAGGCCGATGCCGTTGAGATAGCCGACCAGCGTGGGCCGCGAGAGGAAACTGGCGACGAAGCCGGCGCGGGCGAAACCGGCGGCGATGGACAGCGCGCCGACCATCACCGCGACGATCATCGACAACTGCAACAGGCGTTGCGGGTCACCGGCCGCCAGCGGAGTGATCGCAGCGGCGACCATGGCGGCGGTCGCGGCGTCCGGGCCGACCATCAACTGCCGCGAGCTGCCCACCAGGGCGTAGATCAGCATCGGCAGGATGCAGGCGTAGAGCCCGACCTGGGCGGGGAAACCAATGATCTGCGCGTAGGCGATGGCGGTGGGAATCTGCACAGCGGCGACCGAGAGGCCGGCCTGGATATCGCGGGTCAGCCAGTCACGGCGATAGTGCAACAGGCTGTGCAGACCGGGCAGCCATTGGGCGAGGGGCATCGGTGAATCTTCCTTGGGGGCGACCAAGGAGCAAGCTTAGATGGAATAGGGGGGCGAGGCTTGTCGAAAATCAGTGAGATAGAGGGATCGGGACTCGTCGTAGGGCGTACAACCGTTCGCGGTTGTACGCCGATACGCCGGGCATGGACATGGGCTTCGTGGCTGAACCCGGAGCGCGGTGAAACCAAGGTGAGTCGGCGGATAACGTCCAACGTTATTCGCCCTGCATTGCTGTCCGTCAGACCTTCAAGACCAGCTTGCCGAAGTTCTCCCCACTGAAGAGTTTCGCCAGGGTCTCGGGAAAGGTTTCCAGTCCCTCGACGATGTCTTCCTTCGACTTGAGCTTGCCCTCGGCGATCCAGGTCGCCATGTCCTTGAAGCCTTCCGGGAAGCGGTTGGCGTAGTCCATTACCACCATGCCTTCCATACGCGCGCGGTTGACCAGCAGCGACAGGTAGTTGGCCGGGCCGCGCACCGCTTCCTTGTTGTTGTACTGGCTGATGGCGCCGCAGATCACCACCCGCGCCTTGGGCGCCAGGCGGGCCAGCACGGCGTCGAGGATGTCGCCACCGACGTTGTCGAAGAACACGTTCACGCCCTTGGGGCACTCGCGCTTGAGGCCGGCGTTGACGTCCTCGGCCTTGTAGTCGATGGCGCCGTCGAAGCCCAGCTCCTCCACCAGGTAGCGGCATTTGTCCGCGCCACCGGCGATGCCCACCACCCGGCAGCCCTTGATCTTCGCAATCTGCCCGACCACGCTGCCCACTGCGCCGGCGGCGCCGGAGACCACCACGGTATCGCCTGCCTGCGGCTGACCCACGTCGAGGAAGCCGAAGTAGGCGGTCATGCCGGTCATGCCCAGTGCCGAGAGGTACAGCGGCAGCGGTGCGCGCTGGCTGTCGACCTTGTAGAAACCCTTGGGCTCGCCGTGGAAGTAGTCCTGCACGCCGAGGGCGCCGTTCACTTCGTCGCCGACCTTGAAGTCCGGGTGCTGCGAGGCGATCACCTTGCCCACGCCCAGGGCGCGCATCACGTCGCCGATGGCCACCGGGGCGATGTAGGACTTGGCGTCGTTCATCCAGCCGCGCATGGCCGGGTCCAGCGAGAGGTACTGGTTCTGTACCAGGATCTGGCCGGGGCCGGGCTCGCCGACCGCGGTTTCCACGTAGGCGAAGGTGTCGCGGGTGGCGGCGCCGACCGGGCGCTGGGCGAGCTGGAACTGGCGATTGATCTGGGCGGTCATGGCAGTGAACTCATGAGGGGAAAGCCATAGGTGATAGTCCTCGCAGCCAGTGGCGGCAAGCTCCGTCCGCCGGAGGAATGATCGCTTATCGGTCTGAGTGATCTGGCATCGAAGGCATCATCATCGATATGGATGCATCGCCCATGCGCCGCCTGATAGTGCTTCGCCTCCTCGGGTGGCTGGCTAGACTGCGACGGTTATTCCCACACCGCTTCGAGGTTCGCTCATGAGTCAGCTGCTTTCCGGCCAGGTCGCCCTGGTCACCGGCGCCGGTAACGGCATCGGCCGCGCCACCGCCCAGGCCTTTGCCCAGCAGGGCGTGAAGGTCGTGGTTTCCGACGTCGATACCAAGGGCGGCGAGGCCACCGTCGAGCTGATCCGCGCGGCGGGCGGCGACGCCACCTTCATCCGTTGCGACGTGACCCGCGACGCCGAGGTCAAGGCGCTGGTGGAAGGCACCGTGGCCGCATACGGTCGCCTGGACTACGCCTTCAACAACGCCGGTATCGAGATCGAGAAGGGCCGGCTGGCCGAGGGCGAGGAAAGCGAGTTCGACGCCATCATGGGGGTAAACGTGAAGGGTGTCTGGCTGTGCATGAAGCACCAGATTCCGGTGATGCTCGCCCAGGGTGGCGGCGCCATCGTCAACACCGCCTCGGTGGCCGGCCTGGGCGCCGCGCCGAAGATGAGCATCTACGCCGCCTCCAAGCATGCGGTGATCGGCCTGACCAAGTCCGCCGCCATCGAATACGCGAAGAAGAAGGTGCGCATCAATGCGGTATGCCCGGCGGTGATCGACACCGACATGTTCCGCCGCGCCTACGAGGCCGATCCGAAGAAGGCCGAGTTCGCCGCCGCCATGCACCCGGTGGGACGTGTCGGCCGTGTCGAGGAGATTGCCGCTGCCGTGCTGTACCTGTGCAGCGACAATGCCGGCTTCACCACCGGTATCGCGCTGCCGGTGGATGGCGGGGCGACGGCGATCTGATGTTTCGGGCTGGGTGGTCCGGCGCTCGGGCTGCCCTCACCCTAACCCTCTCCCAGTGGGAGAGGGGACCGTTCGGCAGGCTCGGAAAGTCTGGAGCTTCCATCCGGCACTCAGGTTTGCCGTCACTTCGGACGACTCCCTCTCCTCGGGGAGAGGGTTGGGGTGAGGGGATAACCCCCCCCCCCCGCGCCACTACTGCCATGAGACACCTGTAGGAGCGGGCTTGCTCGCTCCTACAACATCACCCACACGATTCCGCTCCGTTCGTCACAAATCTCCGCATTCTGTTACAGGAAGAAATGGTTATCGCCCTCAAGGCCGGCTACAAACGCAGTAACGGTCGAAGGAATCGGCCGACTTCAGTTGGAGAATAACGACAATGACCGACAGCCCCTTGCTGACCCTCTTCTTGCCCATTTCCCTGGGCATCATCATGCTCGGCCTCGGTCTGTCCCTGACGATCGCCGATTTCGTCCGCGTCGTGCGCTATCCCAAACCGGTCATCATCGGGCTGGTCTGCCAGATCATCCTGCTGCCGCTGGCCTGTTTCCTGATCACCCTCGGCTTCGCCCTGGAGGCGGCGCTGGCGGTGGGCATGATGCTGCTCGCCTCGGCGCCCGGCGGCACTACCGCCAACCTCTACAGCCACCTGGCCCATGGTGACGTGGCGCTGAACATCACGCTGACCGCGGTGAACTCGGTGATCGCCATCCTCACCATGCCGCTGATCGTCAACCTGTCGCTGCTCTACTTCATGAACGACGGCCAGACCATCCCGCTGCAGTTCGGCAAGGTGGTGCAGGTGTTTATTATCGTCCTGGGGCCGGTGGCCATCGGCATGCTCATCCGCCGCCAGTTGCCGAGACTGGCGGCCGCGTTGCAGAAGCCGGTGAAGATCCTCTCCGCGCTGTTGCTGCTGGTGATCATCGTCCTGGCGGTGGCCAAGGACTGGCCGACCTTCGTCGCCTATGCCCCGGTCGTCGGCGCGGCGGCGCTGTGCTTCAACCTGCTCAGCCTCGCCGTCGGCTACTGGGTGCCGCGCCTGCTCAAATTGCCCAAGCCGCAGGCGGTGGCCATTGGCATGGAGATCGGCATCCACAACGGCACCCTCGCCATCGCCCTGGCGCTCAGTCCCATGCTGCTGAACAACAAGACCATGGCGATCCCGGCGGCGATCTACGGCGTATTGATGTTCTTCACCGCCGCCATCTTCGGCTGGTGGGTGAGCCGGGGCGTGGCCAAGGCCGCAGCGGATCAGGTGGCTGCCTGAGTCGCAGGCGTTTCGCTTCCCGGTGGTTCCGGTGCTGGGCGCTTCGCGAGCAGGCTCGCTCCTGCGGGGCGGCGCGTTTCTGGGTTAAGCGATTCGCTCAATCCGCCCAATGCCACGCCGGCGCGTCGAACATGCCCTGGTCGCGGATGCGTGTCTGGCCCAGTTCCTTGTCCAGGTGCAGGCAATTGCAGTCCGGGTGCTCCTCCAGAGTGGCGATCAACCGGCTGGCGTGGGAGACGACCCACACCTGGGTGTGCTTCGACGCCTGGATGATCAGCCGCCCCAGCGCCGGCAACAGGTCCGGGTGCAGGCTGGTTTCCGGTTCGTTGAGCACCATCAGCGACGGCGGGCGTGGGGTGAGCAGGGCGGCTACCAGCAGTAGGTAGCGCAGGGTGCCGTCCGACAGTTCCGCTGCGCTCAGTGGCCGCAGCAGGCCGTATTGCTTCAGGGCGACGGCGAAGCGCCCGCCCGGTTGACAGTCGATCTGTAGCTCGGCGCCGGGGAAGGCGTCGCTGATGGCGGTTTCCAGGGCGCGAGCGTCGCCGATTTCACGAATGGTTTGCAGCGCGGCGGCGAGGTCGCGGCCGTCGTGGTGCAGCACCGGCGTGCGCGTGCCCAGTTGCGGCTGGCGCGCGGGAGCGTCGGCGTCGGTGCGGAAGTGGTCATAGAAGCGCCAGCCGCGAATCTGGTCGCGCAGTAGTAGCGCTTCGGGGCAGTCGGAGCCGCTGCCGATCTGGGTGAACAGGCTGTCGAAGGTCGGGATGTGCTGTTCCAGCACTTGCCAGCTGCGGCCTTCGCGGGCGCGCAGCATCGGGCCGTTGCGCTCCACCAGTTGTGACGCGGGGCGATACCAGGGGCCAGCCCAGATGCTTTCGTGCTTGATCTCCGGGTCCAGGCCAAAGGCGCTGACCACCGGCGGCGGTGGCAGGCCGAGGGCGATGGCGTAACCGAAGTCTTCGCCAGCAAAGCCCAGGCGCAGGCGCTTTACGTCGTTGCGTGGGCCGCCCTGGACTTCCACCTCGCCCGTGCGCATGCGCCGTGAATGGGTTTCCGGCCCGGCCCAGAAGGTGGATTCCAGTCCGCCTTCGCGGGCCAGCGCATTGACCACGCCGCCTTGTGCCGTCTCGGCGAGCAGGCGCAGGGCGCGATAGAGGTTGGACTTGCCGCTGCCGTTGGCGCCGGTGATCAGGTTCAGCCGGCCCAGCGGCAGCACCAGCGAGTTGATCGAGCGGTAGTTGGCGACGGCCAGGGTGTGCAGCATGCGGGCGATCCGGTTCAGGCAATCGCCCGCATGCTAGCAGAAGGGGTGTCCCCTTACGGGGCGCGGCGCCAGTTCAGTACCAGCTGCGTCAGCAGGCCCGCCACCAGTCCCCAGAAGGCCGAGCCCACGGAGAACAGGGTGAAGCCCGAGGCGGTGACCAGGAAGGTGACCATCGCCGCTTCGCGCTGCCGGGCTTCGGCCATGGCGTTGGTCAGGCCGTTGGTGATCGAGCCGAGCAGGGCCAGCGCCGCGATGGACAGCACCAGCGCCTTGGGCAGCGCGACGAAGAGTGCCGCCAGGGTGGCGCCGAAGATGCCGGCGACGCCGTAGAACAGCCCGCACCAGAGCGCGGCGGTGTAGCGCTTGTGCGGGTTCTCGTGGGCTTCCGGGCCGGTGCAGATGGCTGCGCTGATCGCCGCCAGGTTGATGCCGTGGGAACCGAAGGGCGCCAGCAGCAGCGAGGCGATGCCGGTGGTGGAGATTAGCGGCGAGGCGGGCACCTGGTAGCCGTCCGCGCGCAACACGGCGAGGCCCGGCATGTTCTGCGAGGCCATGGCGACGATGAACAGCGGGATGCCGATGCTGATGGTGGCGGCCAGGGAGAAGCTTGGGGTGGTCCACACCGGGCGTGCGATTTCCAGCTGGAAGTGGCTGAAGTCGAGCAGACCGAGGACGCCGGCCAGGGCGATGCCCACCAGCAGCGCGGCGAACACCGCGTAGCGCGGCGACAGGCGCTTGGCGACGAGGTAGCTGAGGAACATCGCCACCACCAGCAGGGTTTGCTGTTCGGCGGCGTGGAGGATTTCCACGCAGATGCGGAACAGCACGCCAGCCAGCAGGGCGGCGGCCAGCGAGCCGGGCACCTGGCGCATCAGGCGGTCGAAGCTGCCGGTGACGCCGCACAGGGTGATCAAGGCTGCGCAGACGATGAAGGCGCCGATGGCCTCGCCATAGGGCACGCCGGGCAGGCTGCTGATCAGCAGCGCCGCGCCGGGAGTGGACCAGGCGATGACGATGGGGGTGCGGTAGCGCAGGGTCAGGCCGATGGTGGTCAGTGCCATGCCGATGGACAGCGCCCAGATCCACGAGGAAATCTGCGCGGTGGAGAGACCCGCCGCCTGGCCGGCCTGGAACATCAGCACCAGCGAGCTGGTGTAGCCGGTGAGCATGGCGACGAAGCCGGCCACCACGGCGGCGGGGGAGGAGTCGGCCAGCGGACGCAGGGGGGCGGAAGCGGGGGTGGTTTCAGTCATGCACGGATTCCATCAGGCGCTGGTGAGCAGCGGGTAGAGCGAGGCGACCAGCAGGGTGGCCATGCCCAGGTTGAACAGGCGCAGGCGCACGGGGTCCTCCAGCCAGCGCCGCAACAGGCTACCGAGGATAGTCCAGACGCCCACGCTGGGCAGGTTGACCACGGCGAACAGGGTGGCCAGGAGGATCACGTTGCTGATGAAGGCGTCGGGCGGCAGGTAGGTGGCGATGGCGCCCACCGCCATGACCCAGGCCTTGGGGTTGACCCACTGGAAGGCGGCGGCCTGGAGGAAGCTCATCGGCCTTGCGTTGTTCTCGCCGGCCGCCTCGGGGGCGCCGGCGCGGGCGATCTTCCACGCGAGGTAGACCAGGTAGGCGCCGCCGGCATAGCGCAGCGCCTGGTAGCTCGCCGGGAAGCGTTCGAACAGCTGGTGCAGGCCGGTACCGACGGCCACCACCAGCAGCAGGAAGCCGATGCTGATGCCGAGCATGTGCGGGATGGTCCGGCGAATGCCGAAGTTCACGCCCGAGGCCAGCAACATCATGTTGTTCGGGCCGGGGGTGATGGAGGTGACGAAGGCGAACAGCACGAAGGCGCCGAGGAGTTCGATGGGCATGGCGGAGTACCGGTCTTGTTGTAGGGCCAGACTAATCCCGCTGGCGCGGGGCTGTCCCGTAACAGCCAGTGGCCGAGTGGGCCGTACAGTCGCGGTGGCAAGCAGCGCCTGCGCGAAGTATGTTGCACCTGCATCGTCAGTCTGGAGCCAACGGTCCATGGACCAGAACCCTTACGCCGCCCCGAAGGTGGAACTGGTGGACGCCCGGGCGCCGGAGCCTTTCCTGCATGGGCGCTGGAGCGCCGGTGGATTGCGGCTGCTCGCGGGGTTGAGCCTGGCCATGCTGCTGACCGAGCTGGCCCTGCTGGGGATGTCGATCGTCAATCGCCTGCCGGGCGCGGCCGCCATTGGGCAGCTGGAAGTGTGGTTGAGCGTGCTCAGCGTGTTGCTCGGCTGCTTCCTGACCTGGCGCTGCACCCGCTTCCTCGAGGATCGCTTCAGCGCCCTAGGCCTGCGCTGGCCGATGGCGATCTCGATCGCGATGGCGGTACTGATGCAGCTCCACAGCATGGTGTTCGACGTCGAGTTCAACGAGATCCATGGCGGGGCGACGCTGGCGTTCCTGCTGATGTTCCTGCCCAGTGGCATCGCCCAGCTCTGGTATGGCATCCGCGTGCTGAAGATCGCGCTGCCTTATCCAACGGTGAAGGTGATGGGCTGGTTCGACGTGGTGGTTGGCGGGTGCCTGGCGACGGTCGTCCTGTTCGTGCCCGGCACCCTGCTGGCGATGGCCAGCACCATTCCCCTGGCGCTGATGTTCCTGCGCGGGGCGCGGGAGCTGGATAGCGCAGCGGGTTAATCCCGCTCCTGCGGATGGGCGATGGCCTGGTTCACCGCCATCCAGCCCCTGACCGCATCCTCGCCGGCCTCGCTGAAGGCGCGCTGCAACAGCCGGTCCTGCTCGCGGCGCAGGGCTTTCTCCAGCTTGCTGCCTTCCGGCGTCAGTTCCAGCAGGCGCTTGCGCTTGTCGCTGTCGGCCGCCTCGCTGCGGATCAGGTGCATTTCCAGCAGCTGGCGCAGCGGGGTGTTCAGGGCCTGCTTGGTCACTCCCAGGGCGCTCAGCAACTGGCTGACGCTCAGGCCCGGATTGCGCGCGATGAAGAACAGGATGCGGTGGTGGACGCGGCTGAGCCCGCGGCGGGCGAGCATTTCGTCCGGCTTCGCGGTGAAGGCCCGGTAGCTGTAGAAGAAGGCTTCGATGGCCTGGAGCTGAAGCGCGTTTTTTATTAGGTCAGGCATATTGACGTATCCGTCGTGGGCGTCGTAGCTTCGGTCAAGCAGTTTGACTCATTCTTCCGTGCTCACGCTACCGGTGACCCCCATGGCCTTCTCCGAACGCATTGCCCGTCTGAAAAGCTCCTTGATCCGTGAAATCCTTGCCGCGGCGCAGCGTCCGGAAGTGATGTCCTTCGCCGGTGGCCTGCCCGCCGAGCCGATGCTGCCGAAGGTCGAGTGGGCCGAGATGCCGGTGAGCATGGGGCAGTACGGCATGAGCGAGGGCGAGCCTGCGCTGCGCGAGGCCATCGCCACCGAAGCCCGACGCCTGGGCGTGCCCTGCGAGGCGAGCCAGGTGCTGATCGTCAGTGGCTCGCAGCAGACCCTGGACCTGGCCAGCAAGCTGTTCATCGATCCGGGCACCGAGGTGCTGCTCGAAGCGCCGACCTACCTGGCCGCGCTGCAGGCCTTCCAGCTGTTCGGCGCCAACTGCCTGACCGTGCCGCTGGGCGCCGAAGGCCCGGACGTCGCGGCCCTGCGCCAGCGCTTGGAGACCAGCAAGCCGTCCTTCGCCTACCTGATCCCGACTTTCCAGAATCCGTCCGGCGTGCGCTACAGCGAACAGCGCCGCGATGAGGTTGCCGCCGTGCTCGACGAGTTCGGCGTGACCCTGATCGAAGACGAACCCTACCGCGAGCTGGTGTTCGACGACGGCGCCGCCACCCCGCTGGTCAGCCGCCTGAAGAAGGCCAGCTGGATCTACACCGGCACCGTCTCCAAGACGCTGCTGCCGGGCCTGCGCGTCGGCTTCCTGATCGCCACCCCGGACCTGTTCCCGCACCTGCTGCGCCTGAAACAGTCCGCCGACCTGCATACCAACCGCGTCGGCCAGTGGCAGGCGCTGCAGTGGTTCGGCACCGAGGCTTATCGTGGCCACCTGGCCGAGCTGCGCGATTTCTACCGCATCCGCCGCGACGCCATGCAGGCGCAGCTGGAGGAGCACTTCGCCGAGCTGGCCGAGTGGAACGTGCCGCAGGGCGGCCTGTTCTACTGGCTGAAACTCAGGCAGCCGCTGGACACCCGTACGCTGCTGGACGCGGCCCTGGCGCAGAACGTAGCCTTCATGCCCGGCGAACCCTTCTTCACCCAACCGGATGCCAACCCCGGCTACCTGCGGCTGAACTTCAGCCATGTGGCGCCGGAGCGCGCGGGCGAAGGCCTGCGCCGCCTGGCTGCCGTGATCCGCGACGCGCAAGCCGCCAAATCCAGCTGAGGAGCGACCATGTACACCGTCTACGGCGATCAACTCTCCGGCAACTGCTACAAGGTCAAGCTGGCTCTGCACCTGCTCGGCCTGCCTTACCAGTGGCGCGATATCGATATCCTCAAGGGCGAGACCCAGACCCCCGAATTCCTCGCGAAGAACCCCAACGGCAAGGTGCCGGTACTGGAGCTGGAGGACGGCACCTGCCTGTGGGAGTCCAACGCCATCCTCAACTTCCTCGCCGACGGCAGCGAGCTGCTGCCCAGCGAACCGCGCCTGCGCACCCAGGTGCTGCAATGGCAGTTCTTCGAGCAGTACAGCCATGAGCCCTACGTGGCGGTGGCGCGCTTCATCGAGTTCTACCTCGGCCTGCCCGAGGAGCGTCGCGAGGAGTACGCCAGTTGCCACAAGGGCGGCTACAAGGCGTTGAAGGTGATGGAGAAACAGCTGGAGCAGACACCCTATCTGGTCGGTGACCGCTACTCGATCGCCGACATCACCCTGTACGCCTACACCCACGTGGCGCACCAGGGCGGCTTCGATCTGTCGAATTTTCCGGCGATCAATGCCTGGCTGGCGCGGGTGGCTGATCATCCCCGGCATGTCACCATGCAGGACTGAACGTCACGCTCCGCACCTGAAAACGCCGCTTCCCGTGAAGCGGCGTTTTGTTTTTTGTAGGAGCGAGCTTGCTCGCGAACAAATTATCCGGTCACTACGGCGCCGGGCAGTTCGCGAGCAAGCTCGCTCCTACGAAGAGATCTTTCTTCGTGCCGGGTTTCTACTCAATGCTTCCCATGCGACTTTCGTCTAAAAAGCTCAAAATATCATAGGTTTAGGCTAATTCCACTTGACCCGTATCATGGCGACGACTCGCCGTCATCCCTAACCTTGCCCGGCTGCATGCGGTCGTTCCGATGTGGCCGGGTGCGAGTCGCAGGCAGTGTCGTCGCCCGGCAGGTGAGGGGGGAAGATGGCCTATCTGGTCTGGCAGGAGGATCTCAATACCGGGATTCAGGTAATCGACACGCAGCACAAGCGCATCGTCGAGATGATCAATCAGCTGCACGACGCGCAGGCGCAGCATGACCGGGCGCTGCTGGGCAACGTGATCGAGGAACTGGTCGACTACACCCTGTCGCATTTCGCCTTCGAGGAGACCCTGCTGGAGGACTCCGGCTACCAGTTCACCCGCGCCCACAAGAAGGTGCACGAACTGTTCATCAAGCGGGTTTCCGACTACCGCCTGCGCTTCGAGTCCGGCGAGGACGTGGCCGATGAGCTCAAGGGGCTGCTGGGTCGCTGGCTGTTCAATCACATCCGCAACGACGACGCCAACTACGTGGAGGCGGTGAAGTCCAGCATGCAGGAGCTGACCCGCGACCAGAGCCAGGGCGGCTGGCTGTCGCGCTCGATGAAACGCTTCTTCGGCTGAATCATCAGGGAAATCGGCCTAGTCGCGACGCGAAACCCCCAAGGCTATCTATGCTCAGTGCTACATAACGAGACATGCCATTGGGGGTTCATCGGTATGAAAACGCTGTTGAAATCGCTGTTGCTGGTTTCCCTGCTGACTTCTTCCTTCTCCCTGTTCGCCGCCCAGGCCACCACGCCGACCGAGGCCACGCGCGCCCAGGCGCTGCTGACCAAAGCGGTGGCCTACTACAAGAAGGAGGGCGACAAGGCCTTTGCGGCGTTCAGCCGCCAGGGCGAATTCATCGATGGTGATCTCTACGTCTTCGTGGTGGACAGCAAGGGCACCATGCTGGCCAGCGGCGGGCCGTCGGTGGTGCTGATCGGCCGCGACGTGTCGACGACGCTCGATCCCTCCCTGCGCGAACAGTTCGCCAAGACGCTCGCCCAGCCCGCCACCGGCAAGGTGCAACAGGCGGACTACCGCTGGAAGAACTGGGCTGACGGCCGCACCGAACGCAAGCACGTGTACTACGAGCGGGTCGGCGACCGCTTCATCGCCACCGGCTACTACCTGCCGCGCGCCACGCCGGAGCGGGCGATGGCGATGCTGGACAAGGCGGCGAAGGCCATCGAGACCGATCCGGCTGGCACTTTCCGCAAGATCAATGCGCTCGATAGCAGCTTCATCGAAGACGATCTCTACGTGTTCGCCGTCGATCTCGATACCTCGAAGTTCGTCGCCCACGGCTTCAACAGCCGCATGGTCGGCACCGACTTCGCAACGCTGAAGGATCCGGGCGGCAACCCGGTCGGCCATGCCATGCTGGAACTCGCCCGTGGCAAGGGCGAAGGGGAGTTCGCCTACCAGTGGCGCAACCCGGTGACCACCCAGGTGGAGAACAAGCACGCCTTCCTGCGCAAGGTCGGCCACTACATGGTCGCGGTCGGCTACTACACGCGCTGATCGCGGGGATAAAACAGCAGACAGAAAAAACCGGCCCGAGGGCCGGTTTTTTCATGGCGACGGTTCGGCTCAGCGGATCAGGCTGAGGAACTCGCTGCGGGTGGCGGCGTTCTCGCGGAATTCGCCGAGCATCACCGAGGTGACCATCGAGGAGTTCTGCTTCTCCACGCCGCGCATCATCATGCACATGTGCTTGGCCTCGATCACCACGGCCACGCCTAGCGCGCCGGTGACCTGTTGCACGGCCTCGGCGATCTGCCGCGACATGTTTTCCTGGATCTGCAGGCGACGGGCGTACATGTCGACGATGCGCGCGACCTTCGACAACCCCAGCACCTTGCCATTGGGGATGTAGGCGACGTGGGCCTTGCCGATGAAGGGCAGCAGGTGGTGTTCGCACAGCGAGTAGAGCTCGATGTCCTTGACCAGCACCATTTCACTGTTGTCGGAGCTGAACAGGGCGCCGTTGACGATCTCCTCCAGCGTCTGCTGGTAGCCGCGGCAGAGGTACTGCATGGCTTTGGCGGCACGCTTGGGCGTGTCGACCAGACCTTCGCGGGTGACGTCCTCACCGAGCTGGCTGAGGATCGCGGAGTAGTTTTGTTCCAGGGACATGGATCTACCTGTGGCAATGACAAATATGAGAACCGTGGCGCAGGGTAGGGCGCGCGGCCTTGGCTGGCAAGGGCGGCGTGCCGGTTGGCGCATTATGGCGGCCGTGCTGGCGCCTATCGTTCGTCCCGGCCTTGAAGTCTGTTACTCGTCCCGGCCTTCGAGCATGGTCCGCCGCAGCATCACGTAGATGGCGCCGGCGCCGCCGTGGCGCGGCAGGCAGGAGGCGAAGCCCAGTACCTGCGGGTGCTGGCGCAGCCAGGTGTTCACGTGGCTCTTCATCATCGGGCTCTTGCCGTCGATGCGCGCGGCCTTGCCGTGGGTGACGCGCACGCAGCGAACCTCGAAGCGGGTGGCTTCGGCGATGAAGTCCCAGAGGGTCTCGCGGGCCTTCTCGATCTTCATGCCATGCAGGTCGAGGCTGCCCTCGAAGCCGATCTGGCCGGCCTTGAGCTTGCGCATCTGGCCTTCCTGGACGCCGTCACGGGCCCAGTAGAGTTCGTCTTCCGGGCCGACATCGATGACGAACTGGTCGGAGAGGCCGTCCACCCGGACATTCTCGGTGCGCACGCTCGCATTCTGCCGCAGCTCCTTGAGCTGCTGGCGGTCGGCCTTGGGCTTGCCGGTATCGGCCTGGTCCACGGTGATGCGCTTGACGCCGCGCATCTCGCGGCTGAACAGGGAAAAGTCGTCGTCTTGCATGCGCACCTCCACGAAGAGCCGCGCAGTTTAACGGATCAAGCGGAATTTGCGGAAATCCGCAGGCGGCTCAGTCGCGCTTCTTCATCAGTCTCGGCGACAGGCTCAGGCCTTCGCGGCCACGTGCCCGGCGGCGGGCGGCACGCCAGAACATCACGCCCAGCCAGAGGCAGAACAGGCCGATGACCAGCAGGACGGCGCCGGCGCCCGGCTCGATGTGCAGCACACCCACGGCGGGCTGGCGCCGCAACAGCGCGGCGACGCCGGCCATTGCGGACAGAATGCCGAAGGTGGCGATCACCGCGGCCAGGGCAGCGGCGAAGCGCCAGCGCCAGCGTCCCGGACGCTTGGGACGCAGGGACCGTGGATCGAAACTATCGGACAACTTCATCCCGACTTCCTCATCTGGTGAACGAGGCTATGACCGGTCAGGGCCGGAAGGGGTTCCAACCCCGGGGTCGGGAGGCGCGGTTGGCTCGGCTCCAGCAGGGCCATGGGCTCTGCGCCTAAGCTGAGCCTAACCGCTGACGGTTGTGACTGCCGCCCGTCGGGACGGACGGTGTCAGACCAGGGCCTGGGCCTGGGCGACCACCGCGGCGAAGTTGTCGCCCAGGGCGGCGATTTCCGCCCGGTGCAGGTCGCGTGCGGCGAGCACGCCGCCTTCCGGGGTGGGGATGTCGCGGGTGGCGCAGGCAGCGTCCACCAGGGTGCAGCGGTAGCCGTAGTCCTTGGCGGCACGCACGGTGGTACTGATGCTCGAATGGGTCATGAAGCCGCAGACGATCACATCCAGACGACCATTGGCCTGCAGGCGGTCGTGCAGGTCGGTGCCGGCGAAGGCGTTGGGCAGGCGCTTGTCCACCACCACCTCACCCGGCAGCGGGGCGAGTTCGGGGAGGAACTGGCCACGCGGGCCCTGCGGGTCGAGCACGCCGCCACGCACGCCCAGATGGTGCACATGGACAATCGGGGTGCCCATGGCGCGAGCCGACTCCAGCAGCTGGCGGATCTGCGCCACCGCCGCGTCCAGGTCCGGCAGGGCCAGCACGCCGCTGCGGTACTCCTCCTGGGCATCGATGATCAACAGAGTGCTCTGGCGCAGCGTGGCCGGCGGATACCCGCGTCCACTGATCTGCAGCATGCTGAGCGGATGGGACATGTCTCAACTCCTGATAATCCACGTGCCACCATTGTGGGCTGTAACGCGCCCCCTGTGAATCTTTGCGTACTCGCTCCAAAGTGGTATTGGCAAGATCAACGATAGCTGGTCGGAGGCGCGCCAGTGGGTCGCTGTTCCGGTAGAATGCGCCCCTTTTTGCGAGCTGCGAGGACTGCGCCGTGACTCAATCCCGTTTGCTGACCCTGCGTGACCACATCCGCTGGGCGGTCAGCCGTTTCCACGCCGAGGAGCTGTTCTTCGGTCATGGTACCGACAACGCCTGGGACGAGGCCCGTCAACTCGTGCTGGGCGCGCTGCATCTGCCGTGGGAGATGGCCGATGCCTACCTGGATTGCCGCCTCGAAGACGAGGAACGCGAGTACCTGATGCACCTGCTGCGCCGGCGCATCGAAGAGCGCGTGCCCACTGCCTACTTGCTGGGCGAGGCCTGGTTCTGCGGGCTGCCGTTCGTGATCGACGAGCGCGTGCTGGTGCCGCGCTCGCCCATCGCCGAGCTGATCGAACGCCGCTTCGAGCCATGGCTGGCGGTCGATCCGGCACGCATTCTGGACCTCTGTACCGGCTCGGGCTGCATTGGCATCGCCTGCGCCAGCGCCTTCCCCGATGCCGAGGTGGTGCTGGGCGACCTGTCCTTCGATGCCCTGGAAGTGGCCAACATCAACATCGAGCGTCACGAACTGGGCGAGCGCGTCTACACCGTGCAGGGCGACGGCTTCGCCGGCCTGCCGGGGCAGCGCTTCGACCTGATCGTGTCCAATCCGCCCTATGTCGACGCCGAAGACTTCGCCGACATGCCCGCCGAATATCACCACGAGCCGGCGCTGGGCCTGGCCTGCGGCGACGATGGCCTGGACCTGGTGCGGCGCATGCTGGCCGAGGCGGCGGACCACCTGACCGAGCGCGGCAGCCTCATCGTCGAGGTGGGCAACAGCCAGGTGCATGTGGCGGCGCTCTATCCGGAAGTGGACTTCACCTGGCTCGAGTTCGAGTACGGCGGCCATGGCGTGTTCCTGCTCTCGGCGGCGCAGTGTCGACAGCACCAGGACCTGTTCAAGGCGCGGGTGAAGGGGAATTGAGGTAGGGCGTATAACGCTCCGCGTTATACGCCGATTGGCCTGCGTCGCAGCGTGTTCGAGGTCCGGCTGGACCATGCAGTGGCTGGCGGCCGGGGCGTAACGGCGTAGAACCGCGAACGGTTGTACGCCCTACGTTCCTGGTATTTCGGTGCAGGATCACACCCGTTCGCGAGCAAGCTCGCTCCTACAGGGCCGTGTGTCGCAAGGCCTCAGCGCGTGGCGATCCAGATCAGCAACCCCGCCTGGAACACCGCGAACACCGTCAGGCAGGCGATGGTGAAGCGCAGGCTGGTGTCGTCGCGGCGGAAGGTCTCGATACGCTGCTCCAGGCGGCGGATTTCGTTGGCCTGGGTGGCGAGGTTGAGGTCGGCCTGTTCGAGCATGGCGGCGGCGTCCAGCAGCGGCAGGATCTGCACCTTTTCCTTGTGCCAGTCATCGTAGAGCTCGCTGACCCGGCCGGCGCTGTAGCGCGCCTTGAGCAGCCCCGAATCCTCGTAGATCACATCGAAGCCCTGGGCGCGCAGGAAGTGGTCCCGGCGCTGGCGGGCCTCTTCGCTGACCGCGTCCTTCATCGCCAGCGCGCCACCCTCGACGCGGTAGTGCGCCCACTTCTTCTTTGCCCAGCCCACCCCTTGCGCCAGCAGGAAGCGGCCCAGGCCGCGGTTCAGCGGTTCGGTGGCGAAGCCCGAATCGGCGCCGAAGCGGATTTCCTTGTTGCGGTGGTCCGCCCAGACCTCCAGCAGGTTCACTTCCTTGCGCAGCACTTGCCCCGGCAACTGGATGGTCAGGCGCAGCAGGCTCTGTTCGCTGCTGTGGCGTTCCACCCGACTGAACTGGACGAAGCGCAGCGGCCGCGCGCCGGTCGTGCGGTCGGTGGGCAGCGGCGCCAGGCGCAGCAGACGGTGGTGCTCCGGGGCCAGTTCCGCCCAGGGATGGGGGCGGGCAGGGCTCTGGGCGGCACTCGCGTCGAGGGCAGTGGGTTCGGCTTGGTTCATGGAGCGGTCCTCGGGCCCGGCGGGCGTAACCGGGGCAGTCCCGAAGGTTATCGACGGATCGCGGCGTTTCTTGAGACGTTCGCTCCAGATAACGCAAGGGTGGAGGCGGGCAGGGTGCGGGCGGTCTTCACGAAGGCCACGATGCGCTGCACCAGTTCCCGCGCCAGGGGCAGGTTGGGGTTGTTGTAGGAGGCCAACTGCTGCGGGCCGCCGGCCGGGACGATGCGCAGGATGTGGTTCATGCCGTCGATCAGGTACAGCTCGCTGTCGGGCTTGGCCTGCTTGAGCGCCAGGGCGTCTTCCTCGCCCACCTGGATGTCGTGGCGCCCCTGAAGGATCAGTGTTGGCACCTTCAGCGCGGCGAAGGCCTGGGCCGGGTCCTGGCGGAACAGCGAGATCAGGTAGGGCTGCACGCTGGGACGGAACAGCGCCAGCAGCGGCTGCGGCACCCTTGGCTGCAGTTGGCCGGCATTGAGACCGTCGATCAACTGGTTGGCCTCCGCCTGCAGGGGCGGCGGCAGGCGGCCCTGCAGTTGCTCGCGCAGCACCTCGCCGATGGGGCGGGAGCTGCCGGAGATCGATACCAGCTCGTCGGCGTGGGATCTGGGCGCCGCCAGGCTGGCGATCAGCGCTCCCTCGCTGTGGCCGATCAGCACCTGGCGGCCGAAGCGCGGGTCGCGCGCCAGCCGGTCGCTCCAGGCGATCACGTCGGCGACGTAGCCGTCAACGCTGAGTTCCTCTTCCCGAGGTGCCGCCGGCAGGCTGCGGGCCACGCCGCGCTTGTCGTAGCGCACGCTGGCAATGCCGTTCTCCGCCAGTGCCTCGGCCAGTTTGCGCAGGTAGCCGTTGTTGCCGCCCTCGGGGTTGTTGCCGTCGCGGTCGGTGGGGCCGGAGCCGGCGATCAACAGGGCGACCGGCGGCGGGGTGGCGCTTTGCGGCAGCAGCAAGGTACCGCGCAGCACGCCGTGGCCGGTGTCCAGGTCGTAAGGGCGCTGCAGGATGCTGCTGGGAGCGGCTTGCGCGGTCGAGCCGAGCAGGCTGGCGAACAGGCAGAGGCAGAGGAGGGCGAGGCGGCGCATCGATGACTTCAAGAGACGGGTGATGGCGCTTTGATCCTCAATGTCCGGGAAGGTTCGCAGGGCGGATTGACGCAGGTATACTGCCGGCCTTTTCGATTTCCTGTCTTCCGCGGAGCCTCGCATGTCCGGCAACACCTACGGCAAGCTGTTCACCGTCACCACCGCTGGCGAAAGCCACGGCCCGGCGCTGGTCGCCATCGTCGACGGCTGCCCGCCCGGCCTGGAGATTTCCCTGGAAGACCTGCAGCGCGACCTGGACCGCCGCAAGCCCGGCACCAGCCGCCACACCACCCAGCGCCAGGAAGCCGACGAGGTGGAAATCCTCTCCGGCGTGTTCGAGGGCAAGACCACCGGCACCCCGATCGGCCTGCTGATTCGCAATACCGACCAGAAGTCCAAGGACTACTCGGCGATCAAGGACCTGTTCCGCCCGGCCCACGCCGATTACACCTACCACCACAAGTACGGCATCCGCGACTACCGTGGCGGCGGCCGTTCCTCGGCGCGCGAGACCGCCATGCGCGTGGCCGCCGGCGCCATCGCCAAGAAGGTCCTGGCAGGCATGGGCATCAGCGTGCGCGGCTACATGAGCCAGCTCGGCCCGATCGAAATCCCCTTCAAGACCTGGGACAGCGTCGAAGACAACGCCTTCTTCAGCCCCGACCCGGACAAGGTGCCGGAGCTGGAGGCCTACATGGACCAACTGCGCCGCGACCAGGATTCGGTCGGCGCGAAGATCACCGTGGTCGCCGAAGGCGTGCCGCCGGGCCTGGGCGAGCCGATCTTCGACCGCCTGGACGCGGAACTGGCCCATGCGCTGATGAGCATCAACGCGGTGAAAGGCGTGGAAATCGGCGCCGGCTTCGCCAGCGTCGCCCAGCGCGGCACCGAGCACCGCGACGAGCTGACCCCCGAAGGCTTCCTGTCGAACAATGCCGGCGGCATCCTCGGCGGCATTTCCAGCGGCCAGCCGATCATTGCCCACCTGGCGCTCAAGCCGACTTCCAGCATCACCACCCCCGGTCGTTCCATCGACGTGAACGGCAACCCGGTGGACGTGATCACCAAGGGCCGCCACGACCCGTGCGTGGGCATCCGCGCCACCCCCATCGCCGAGGCGATGATGGCCATCGTGCTGCTCGACCACCTGCTGCGCAACCGCGCGCAGAATGCCGACGTGAAGGTCGGTACCCCGGTCCTCGGCCAGCTTTGAGTGACCTGAACCTCCCGCGAGCCGCCCGGTTCGCGGGAGCGTCACGTGCCTCCCGCCGCTGATGGCTCAGGTTCCCTACTGGCGGCTGTCCAGTTTCTACTTCTTCTACTTCTGCCTGCTGGGTGGGACGGCGCCGTTCCTCGCGCTGTATTTCCATCACCTGGGCTTCTCCAGCGCGCGCATCGGCGAGCTGGTCGCCATTCCCATGCTGATGCGCTGCGTGGCGCCGAACCTGTGGGGCTGGCTGGGCGACCGCAGCGGCCAGCGGCTGGCCATCGTGCGCTTCGGCGCGGTGTGCACGGCGCTGTGTTTCGCCGGCATCTTCCTGGATCACAGCTACGCCTGGCTGGCGCTGGTGATGGCCGGGCATGCGTTCTTCTGGCATGCCGTGCTGCCGCAGTTCGAGGTGATCACCCTCGCGCACCTGAGCGGGCGCACCGAGAGCTACAGCCGCATCCGCCTGTGGGGCTCCATTGGTTTCATCTGCACCGTGGTCGGCCTGGGCTGGCTGTTCGAGCGCGCCAGCCTGGATGCCTACCCGTTGGCGCTGCTGGCAATCATGCTGGGCATAATCGGCGCCAGTTGGTGGGTGCCCAATGCGCAACCGCTGGCGCGCCATGACGAGGCCGATGCCGGCGGCTTCCTCAAGCAACTGCGCAGCCCCGGCGTATTGGCGTTCTACCTGTGCGTATGCCTGATGCAGCTGTCCCACGGCCCGTACTACACCTTCCTGACCCTGCACCTGGAAGCGCTCGGCTACGCCCGTGGCCTGATCGGCCAGCTCTGGGCGCTGGGCGTGGTGGCCGAGGTGTTGCTGTTCCTGGTCATGCCGCGCCTGCTCAAGCGCTTTTCCCTACGCCAGGTGCTGGCGGCAAGTTTCCTGCTGGCGGCCTTGCGCTGGCTGCTGCTGGGCACGCTGGCCGGGCACCTGCCGGTGCTGCTGTTCGCCCAGTTGCTGCATGCTGCCACCTTCGGCAGCTTCCATGCCGCCGCGATTCATTTCGTCCAGCGCAGCTTCCAGGCCCGCCAGCAGGGACAGGGCCAGGCGCTCTACGCCGCGCTGGCGGGGACGGGCGGTGCGCTGGGTGCGCTTTACTCCGGCTACAGCTGGGGTAGCCTTGGCCCGGCCTGGACCTTCGCCATTGCGAGCGTGGCCGCGCTGGCCGCCGCCTTCATCATCTGGACCCGTCTGAACGAGGACCCGCATGAACGACACCCGTGAACAGCTGACCCAGCAGATCATCGAAGCCGGGCGCTTCCTCTACGGCCGCGGTTGGTCGCCGGCCACCAGCAGCAACTACTCGGCGCGCCTGGCGGCTGACCGCGCGCTGCTCACCGTCTCGGGCAAGCACAAGGGCCAGCTCGGTATCGACGACGTGCTGGAAACCGATCTGGCCGGCAACAGCCTGGAGCCGGGCAAGAAGCCCTCGGCGGAAACCCTGCTGCATACCCAGCTCTATGCCTGGCGCCCGGAGATCGGCGCGGTGCTGCACACCCATTCGGTGAATGCCACCGTGCTTTCGCGTCTCACGCCCGGCGATCGCCTGGAGCTGGAAGACTACGAACTGCAGAAGGCCTTCGCCGGCGTCACCACCCACGAAGGCCGCGTCACCGTGCCGATCTTCGACAACGACCAGGACATCGCCCGCCTGGCTGCCAAGGTGCAGCCCTGGCTCGACGCCCATCCCGACTGCCCCGGTTATCTGATCCGTGGCCACGGCCTGTACACTTGGGGACCGCGCATGAGCGACGCGCTGCGCCAGATCGAAGCCTTCGAGTTCCTCTTCGAGTGCGAGCTGAAGGTGCTGAGCCTGCGTGGCGCCCGCTGAACAACCTTGAGAATCGAGTAGCCCGACCATGAGCAGCCTGACCGTCTACCACGAATCGAGCCCCGAGCAGCCGCTGAAGCTGCTGACTCATGCCGAGGACATCGCCTCGACCCTGAACGCCGTCGGCGTGCGCTTCCAGCGCTGGCAGGCCAACGCACCCATCGCCCCCGGCGCCAGCCAGGAGGAGGTGCTCGCCGCCTACCAGCACGAGATCCGCCGCCTGCAGGAGGAGGAGGGCTACGTCACCGTGGACGTGGTCAGCCTGACCGCCGATCACCCGCAGAAGGACGAACTTCGCGCCAAGTTCCTCGACGAACACCGCCACGGCGAGGACGAGGTGCGCTTCTTCGTCGCCGGTCGCGGGCTGTTCACCCTGCACATCGAGGATTACGTCTACGCCGTGCTGTGCGAGAAGAACGACCTGATCTCGGTGCCGGCCGGCACCCGCCACTGGTTCGACATGGGCGAGCGTCCGCACTTCGTGGCCATCCGCCTGTTCAACAATGCCGAGGGCTGGGTCGCCAAGTTCACCGGCGACGACATCGCCAAGCGCTTCCCGTTGCTGGAAGACTGATCCAATGGGGAATTTGCCCTAGTCGCCACTGGCAGGCGGGGCGTTATTTGCTCTTCGTAGGAGCGAGCTTGCTCGCGAACAATCTCGCCGGTCAGTTCAGTGGCATGCGGTTCGCGAGCAAGCTCGCTCCTACATATCTTCCCGCCTACGCCAGAGGCGGACCTTTGGAGTTTTCCATGCCGATCAAAGCCATCCTCACCGACATCGAAGGCACCACCAGCGCGGTCAGCTTCGTCTTCGACGTGCTCTTCCCCTATGCCGCCGCGCACCTGCCGGACTTCGTCCGCGAGCACGCCAGCGAACCGGCCGTGGCCGAGCAACTGGCCGCCGTACGCGCCGACAGCGGTGAAGTCAGCGCCGACACCGAGCGCTGCATCGAGATTCTCCTGGGCTGGATCGCCGAAGACCGCAAGGCCACGCCGCTCAAGGCGCTGCAGGGCATGGTCTGGGAGCAGGGCTACCGCGCCGGCCAGCTCAAGGGGCACGTCTACCCGGACGCCGTGGACGCGCTGCGCCACTGGCATGCCGAGGGCTTCAAGCTCTACGTCTATTCCTCCGGCTCGATCCAGGCACAGAAACTGATCTTCGGCTGTTCCGAGGCGGGCGACCTGACGCCGCTGTTCTCCGGCTATTTCGACACCACCAGCGGGCCCAAACGAGAGGCCGAGTCCTACCAGCGTATCGCCGCCGCCATCGGCCTGCCCGGCGAGGAGATCCTGTTCCTCTCCGACGTAGTGCAGGAACTGGACGCCGCACAGCAGGCCGGCCTGCAGACCATCGGCCTGGCCCGCGAAGGTGGCGTGCTGGAAGGGCACGACACCGCGGCCAGTTTCGCGGTGATCGACCCCTCGCGGGTCTGAGCCGTCGCTCGCGCTGTCGGGGTGCGGGACGCTATCATCAGCGCACCAACTTTCTATAGAGGGATCTTGAATATGGGTTTCCTGCGCGAACTGATCGCCCTGGTTATCTTCGTCGTGGACATCTGGGCCATCCTCAACGTGGCGAGAAGCGACGCCGACATACCGAAGAAGATCATCTGGGTTCTGGTGATCGCCGTTCTGCCGGTGCTGGGGCTGATCGTTTGGGCATTCGCCGGGCCGCGCAGCAAAGTTCGCACCTGAGAGCGAACGCGTAGGGCGTATAACGTTCGACGTTATACGCCGTTTGATCTTGGTTCCCGGCCCTACGGGAGCACGATGGTTGTCCCTGCAATCTTGGCAGTTTCCGTAGGAGCAGCTGTCTTCTACCGGGTTAATCCCTGCCTGCGCTTCCCCCTCACCCCAGCCCTCTCCCTCAGGGAGAGGGAGCCGTCCGTGCCGGCTGACACTACGGTTTCATCCTGCACCGAACAGTCCCCTCTCCCGCTTGCGGGAGAGGGTTAGGGTGAGGGGCCTTTGATCTTGTAGGAGCGGACTCTGTCCGCGAAATCCCTCCACCTACTCCATGACAACCGGCTATCCCCCTCAACCAAACCGGTAATGCATCCGCACGCACCCTGGCTCGATCATCTTCGCCGACACCAATGTCGGTGAAGCTTGGAAGCCGGTGGCCGGAAAGAGCGGAATGCCGCCCCCGATGATTTCCGGTATCACATAGACCTCCAGCTCATCCAGCGCCCCGCGCTGCAGAAAGGCCATCTGCAACTGGCCGCCGCCAAGCATCCACACGTCCCCGTCGTCCAGCGCACGCAGTTCCGCCACCAGTGCGTCGATATCGCTGCGGGTTTCCAGCGGGCCCTTCGGGTTTTCGATAGGCCGTGACGTCATCACCAGCACCCGCTGCTGACCGTACGGCCAGGGACTGGGGTCGGCTTCGAGGAAGTCATAGGTGCCACGCCCCATGACCAAGGTGCGAATGCGCTGGATGAACAGGTCGTAGTGGTGCTCGCCCAGTTCCAGCTTGTCGTGCCGGAACAACCAGTCCAGGCCGTGCTCCGGGGTGGCGATGTAGCCGTCGAGGCTGCTGGCGATGTAGCCGAGAATCCTGGCCATGCTGAATCTCCTTCGGTAGGATTCGCTCAATATATAAATGAATGTTCATTTATAAAAGAGGATTGCATGGCCAGAACCAAGACGGTCAGCGACGAAGCGATACTCGACGCCGCCATGGCGCTGATGGTGCGCGAGGGGCCGGAGGCGGTGACCTTCGCCGCCGTCGGGCGGGAAGTGGGGCTGTCCGCCGCGACGCTGGTGCAACGCCACGCGACCAAGGCCGACTTCCTCCGCGCCGTGCTGCTGCGCGCTTGGGACCAGCTGGATGCGCAGACGGCGCGGCTCGATGAGACAACCGAGCTCAACCCGGAAGGCGCGGTGCGGATGCTGGTGGCGATGTTCCCGGTGGGCGAGGGCGAGACCGATTACGCGGAAGGGCTGCTGATCCTGCGTGAGGACATGCGCGATCCGCTGTTGCGCAAGCGCGGTGCGCAGTGGGGCGAGGCGCTGGCGAAGGCACTGGGCCGGCGCTTGAGTGGCGATCCGGCGCGACAGCCGCTGCTCGGGCGCCTGATGGCCAGCCAGTGGCAGGGCGCGCAGCTATGGTGGGCCTTCGAGCGCAAGGGCGACCCCGCCAACGCCATCGGCGCCGAGCTGCGCCGCTGGTGCGAGGTCATGCTGGCCGGCGAAAGACTTGCGGGATAGCACCCGGGGGCGGACACTCGAGCGATGCATTACTGCCTGATCGAAACAGCACTCGGCTGGTTCGGGCTCGCCTGGAGCCCGCGGGGAATCGTGCGCACCTATCTGCCGGGTGATTCCGTGCATTCCATGCGCGAACGCTTCGACAGACTCGGCACCGAGACCGCCCACTGGCCGGCGTTCATCGACGAGGCGCGCCAGTTGATTCTTGGCTATGCGCGGGGCGAGGCGGTGTCCTTCGACGGCCTGCCGCTCGACCTGTCGGCCGTCAGCGATTTCCATCGCCGCGTCTATGACGACATCCTGCAGCTGGGACGCGGCGAGACCACCACCTACGGCGAGATCGCCCGCCGCCTGGGCGATGTCGGATTGTCCCGTGCCGTGGGGCAGGCGATGGGCAGCAATCCGATTCCCTTGATCATCCCGTGCCACCGCGTGCTGGCCAGTGGCGGCAAGACCGGTGGTTTCTCCGCGCCGGGCGGGAGCACGTCGAAGCTGCGCATGCTGGCGCTGGAGGGCTTCGAGGACCCGCAGGCCGCACAGACCGCCTTCGACTTCTAGCCCCTTTCGATTGCGCCCTCCAGACGCAGCAGCAGCTCCTTGCGCGGCAGGCCGCCGGCGTAGCCGGTGAGGCTGCCGTTGCTGCCGATCACCCGGTGGCAGGGCACGATGATGCTGATGGGGTTGGCGCCATTCGCCGCGCCCACCGCACGGATCGCCTTGGGCCGGCCGATGCGCCGCGCCAGTTCGGCATAGACGGTGGTGTAGCCGTAGGGAATCTCCAGCAGCGCCTGCCAGACCTGGCGCTGGAACTCGGTGCCGCCGGTGTTCAGGCGCACGTCGAAGCGCTGGCGCTTGCCGGCGAAGTACTGGTCGAGCTGGCGCGCCACCTCGTCCAGCAGCGGGCTGCCCTGTTGCCAGTCCGGCTCGGGGTAATGCCGCTGCTCCAGGTCCATGTAGAGCATCCTTAGCCCGCTTTCGTCGCCAGCCAGCAGCAGGCGGCCGGTGGGGCTGTCGTGGTAGCGGTAGTGCATGGTCATCCTCCGGTGCGGCCGCCCTGGGAGTAAGCGTGCCACAGATAGACGGCGGCGTAGGCGCGCCACGGCCGCCAGGCTTCGGCGCGGCGTTGCAGGTCGCGGGCGTTGATGCCCTCCACGCCCCAGACCGGCGACTTGAGCAGGCCCAGATCAGCCGTGGGGAAGGCGTCCGGATCGCCGAAGGCGCGCAGGGCGACGTACTCGGCGGTCCAGGGGCCGATACCGGGCAGGGCGCAGAGACGCTTCACCAGGTCGTCGGCGCCGTCGTCGATATGCAGGGCCAGGGTGCCGTTGGCGCAGGCGGCGGCGAAGCGTTGCAGGGTTTCCACGCGCTTGCCGGGCATGCCGATGCCGGCGAGATCGGCGTCGGCCAGGGCTTGGGGCGTGGGGAACAGGCGGCTCGGCTGGCCCTCGGTTTCACCGGGCAGCACCTCGCCCAGGCGCTGGACAAGCCGGCCGACGATGGTCACCGCCGCCTTCACGGTCACCTGTTGGCCGACGATAGCGCGCACTGCCTGTTCGAACGGGTCGAACGCGGTGGGCAGGCGTAACCCCGGCGCTTGCCGGATGAGCGGGCTGAGCAGCGGGTCGTTGCCCAGGTGCTGGGCGATATGGCCGGGGTCGCTGTCCAGGTCGAACATCTTGCGCACCCGTGCCGCCAGTGTTTCGGCATGCTGTGGGGCGAGGTGGATTTCCAGTTCCAGCTCGGCGCGGTCCTCCAGCGGGCGCACGCTGAACCAGCCGGCCTCATCGCCGATGCGCACGCTACGGGCGTAGCGCTCGGGCGACAGGCACTCCACGCCGCCCAGGCTGCGCAGGGCGAAGTGCTCGTGGAACTGCTGCCAGCTCCAGGGGGCGCGGTAGGGCAGGTGGATGATCCGGGGTGTCGGGGATGTGTTTTTCATGCAGCGACCTTACCTGTTGCGGGCATGGCTGTCCTCCCGGCGCTGACTTTCAAACTGCCGGTCATGAGTTCGGCTGACGACGGGGTTCGACCTGTCATCGTCGGGCACGTAGAATGCGCGCCTCTTTCGGGGCGGCGCGGCCGTCCCCTCCTATTGTCTTGTCCCGACGGGAGCCCAGCCCATGCACGATTACCAGGAAACCCTCTACGACGGCTATGGCCAGCGTTTCAGCGTCGACAGGATGCTCCACGAGGTGCGCACCGAGCACCAGCACCTGGTGATCTTCGAGAATGCCCGCATGGGCCGGGTGATGGCGCTGGACGGGGTGATCCAGACCACCGAGGCCGACGAGTTCATCTACCACGAGATGCTCACCCACGTGCCGATCCTCGCCCATGGCGCGGCCAAGCGCGTGCTGATCATCGGCGGCGGCGACGGCGGCATGCTGCGCGAGGTGTCCAAGCACGCCAGCGTCGAGCACATCACCATGGTCGAGATCGACGGCACCGTGGTCGACATGTGCAAGGAGTTCCTGCCGAACCACTCTCAGGGCGCCTTCGACGATGCGCGCCTGAACCTGGTGATCGACGACGGCATGCGCTTCGTGGCCACCACCACGGAGAAGTTCGACGTGATCATCTCCGACTCCACCGACCCGATCGGCCCGGGCGAGGTACTGTTCTCGGAGAACTTCTACCAGGCCTGCCATCGCTGCCTGAACGAAGGCGGCGTGCTGGTGACCCAGAACGGCACGCCCTTCATGCAACTGGACACCGTGCGCAACACCGCCGGCCGCATGCACGGCCTGTTCGCCGACTGGCACTTCTACCAGGCGGCCGTGCCGACCTATATCGGTGGTTCGATGACCTTCGCCTGGGGCGCGACCAACCCGGCCCTGCGCCACGTCGATGTTACTACCCTGGCCCAGCGCTTCGCCGCCAGCGGCATCCAGACCCGCTACTACAACCCGGCCATCCACCAGGGCGCCTTTGCCCTGCCGCAGTATGTGCTGCAGGCCATCGGCAAGCCGGCCAACGACTGATTTCCGCGCAGCCGGCGGCAAGGCTATGCGCCGTTTCCCCCAGCGGGTTGCGGCGCCATACCGGCAGGCCGGCGGTCGGTCATGACAGTTTCTTCACCCGCCGTCCGGCACTGTGCCCGCCATCCGGCGGTCGTAGCGCTGTTGCCGGGCGCTCGTATCATTCCGAAACGATTGTTCGCGTCGCCTTAATGTCGGCTTCAGCGGCGCCGAATAGAATGCGCCGCCGCTGCTTTTGCGGTGTAATGCCGCAGTTTTTTCGCGCTTACGCAGGGCCCCGCACGGGCGGCGCGCCTTCGAACCCACACGTTCAAAACGGAACCTAGAAATGGGCCAACCAGAAGTCCTGACCAATCGCCAGAACGGTGCGAGCCTCACGCGGCCCACCGTCTCCAGCCATCTGGCGTTCACTGCGCTCAGCGTCCTTGCGCTGATGGCGATGTTCTCCCTGACGCGTCTTGCGCTGTTCATCTACAACCGCGAGCTGATCGGCACCACGCCGGCCTCCACCTTCGTCGAAGCGTTCATCACCGGCATGCGTTTCGACATCCGCGTGGTGGTCTACATCGTTGCCCCGCTGGTCTTCGCCCTCCTCAGTGCCCGCGCCATGGGTTGGCGCTGGCTGTGGAAGGCCTGGCTGACCCTGACCGCGAGCGTCACGCTGTTCCTCGGCGTGGTGGAGATGGACTTCTACCGTGAATTCCACCAGCGCCTGAACAGCCTGGTGTTCCAGTACATGGCCGAAGACCCCAAGACCGTCATGAGCATGATCTGGTACGGCTACCCGGTGGTCCGCTACCTGCTGGCCTGGGCCTTCGCCACCTGGCTGCTGTACCTGCTGTTCCGCGGCATCGACCGTGCGACCCGCCCGAGCGCCGCAGGCTCCGCCGTTGCCGCCTGGTACATCCGTATCGCCGTGATGCTGGTGGTGGTCGTGCTGTGCGTCGTCGCCGCCCGTGGCACCCTGCGTCAGGGCCCGCCGCTGCGCTGGGGCGATGCCTTCACCACCGACTCGATGTTCGCAAACCACCTGGGCCTCAACGGCACCATGACGCTGATCAAGGCCGCCGAGGACCGCTTCGGCGAGGACCGCGCGAATATCTGGAAATCCACGCTGCCCAATGACCAAGCCCGCGACACCGTGCGCCAGATGCTGCTCACGGCGAACGACAAGCTGGTCGATGCCGATACCGCCGCCATTCGCCGCGACTTCACCCCGCCGGCCGGTGGCACCCTGCCGGTCAAGAACGTGGTGGTGATCCTGCTGGAAAGCTTCGCCGGCCACTTCGTCGGCGCGCTGGGCGGGGAGGGCAACATCACTCCGTACTTCGACAAGCTGTCGAAGGAAGGCCTGCTGTTCACCCAGTTCTTCTCCAACGGCACCCACACCCACCAGGGCATGTTCGCCACCATGGCGTGCTTCCCCAACCTGCCGGGCTTCGAATACCTGATGCAGACGCCCGAGGGTGGCCACAAGTTCTCCGGCCTACCGCAGCTGCTGTCGGCGCGCAAGTATGAAGATGTCTACGTCTACAACGGCGACTTCGCCTGGGACAACCAGTCCGGCTTCTTCGCCAACCAGGGCATGACCACCTTCATCGGCCGTAACGACTTCGTGAACCCGGTGTTCTCCGACCCGACCTGGGGTGTGTCCGACCAGGACATGTTCGCCCGCGGCAACGAGGAGTTGGACAAGCTCGAGTCCACCGGCAAGCCGTTCTACGCCCTGCTGCAGAGCCTCTCCAACCACGTGCCCTACGCACTGCCGAAGGACCTGCCGGTGGAGCGCGTGACCGGCCACGGCAGCCTCGACGAGCACCTGACCGCCATGCGCTATTCCGACTGGTCGCTGGGGCAGTTCTTCGAGAAGGCCAAGAAGTCGCCGTACTACAAGGACACCCTGTTCATCGTGGTGGGTGACCACGGCTTCGGCGCGCCGGACCAGCTGACCGAAATGGACCTGTTCCGCTTCAACGTGCCCTTCCTGATGATCGCTCCGGGCATCCAGGAGAAGTTCGGCGCCACCCGCGACACCGTCGGCACCCAGATCGACATCGTGCCGACCATCATGGGCCGCCTGGGCGGCGAGACTCGCAACCAGTGCTGGGGCCGCGACCTGCTGAACCTGCCCGAAGGCGACAAGGGCATCGGCGTGATCAAGCCATCCGGCAGCGAGCAGGTGGTGGCGATCATCAACGGCAACCGCATCCTGATCAAACCCAAGGAAGGCGATATCCGCGTCTACGACTACAAGGTCGGCAAGGACTTCGGCGTGACCCGCGTGGAAAACGCGCCGGACCAGGAGTCCCTGCGCCTGCGCCTGGAGTCCTTCATCCAGACCGCGACCAAGAGCCTGCTGGACAACACCGCTGGCGTGGTGGATCCCAAGTCGGGCACCAAGTGATCGCCGGGTGAGAGGAAAAGGGGGCCTTTGGGCCCCTTTTTCATGCCTGCTGATTTCCTGCAGGAGCGAGCTTGCTCGCGAACCTTTGGGACCCGGCGCCGGTGTTGTTCGCTCCTACGTGGAAAACCTCGTGCCAGACTCTCGGGGCGGGGATTTTCCTGCAGAAGCTTCCGTATAAACCGGTTATAAATTAAGACCACAACGGTCTAATGGATTATAAGAAAAGTCGTTATCCTGCCGCCCACACCACGAGGTGATCAGTTACGCCAGTCAGGACTCGCAGATGGATGTTGGCAATATCGGTTTCGTAATCGCGGGTCTTGTTGTGGGTTTCATCGTCGGTATGACCGGCGTTGGCGGTGGCTCGCTGATGACCCCCATCCTGCTCTGGTTCGGCATCAATCCCGCCGCGGCGGTCGGCACCGACCTGCTGTATGCCGCCATCACCAAGTCCGGCGGCGTCCTGGTTCACCGCAAGAACGACAACATCGACTGGCGCATCACCGGCTGGCTCGCCCTCGGCAGCGTGCCGGCAGCGGCGCTGACCCTGCTGTTCCTGCACAGCCTGAATGCCGATACCGCGGCGATGAACAGCATCATCAAGCATGCCCTGGGCATCGTCCTGCTGCTCACTGCGCTGGCGGTGCTGTTCAAGAAGCAGGTGCTGGCCTTCGCCCAGCGCCATGCCGGCGACAGCTTCCACTTCAGCGGCCCGAAGCTGAACACCCTGACCGTCGTCACCGGTGCCATCCTCGGCGCCATGGTCGCGCTGACTTCCATCGGCGCCGGCGCGCTGGGTACCGTGGCGCTGTTCATGCTCTATCCCTTCCTCGCCACCCGCCGTCTGGTGGGCACCGAGATCGCCCACGCCGTACCGCTCACCCTGGTCGCCGGCCTCGGCCATGCCAGCATGGGCAACATGGACTGGGGCCTGCTCGGCTACCTGCTGATCGGCTCGCTGCCGGGCATCTACGTCGGCAGCCACCTGGCCGGCCGCATTCCGGATGGCGTGCTGCGTCCGTGCCTGGCGGTGATGCTGGCATCGATCGGCTACAAGCTGGTCTTCTGAAACCTCTCGACGATCTGCTGCGGCCTTGGCTCGCAGGATCGTCGACTGCTCTTCGCTAGCCGCGGCGGAAACGCCCCGGCGTCACACCTTTCCAGCGGCGGAAGGCGTGAATGAAGTTCGACACCTCCCCATAGCCGAGCCGCTCGGCGATCTCCTCCAGACGAATCACGCCCGTGGCCAGCAGTTCCTCGGCCAGCGCCTGGCGCACCTCGTCCACCAGCGCGCGGAAGCTGCTGCCTTCGGCCTCCAGGCGACGGCGCAGGGTACGCGAGGTCATGTGCATGGCCTCGGCCATCTGTTCCATGTCCGGCAGCCGGCCTGGCGTGGCCAGCAAGCGGTCGCGGATCTGCCCGGACAGCCCGGTGCGCACCTGGCGGCGGGCGAGCAGGGCGCGGCATTGCTCCTCGCAGCGCAGCGCCACCTCCGGGTTGGCGCCCGGTAGTGGCAGTTCGAGGATGCGGCTGTCGAAGACGATGCGGTTCTCCGCCTGGCCGAACAGCGGCCGTACGCCCAACTCATCGATGTAGGGCTGCACGTCGCTGGGGGCTTCGCGGCGGAAGCTGACCTGGCGCACGGGCGCCGGCTGGTTGGTCAGGTCGCGCTGGATGCGCAGCACGCCGCCGCCGTCGCGCTCGATCAGGAAGTCACGCAGGTCCTCCGGGATGGCGGTGTCGTCCAGCAGCAGGTGCGCCTCGCCGTCGTGCTCCTCCAGGCGCATGCGGTGGAAGGCGTAGGTCAGGTCGAGGTAGCGCAGCCCCAGGCGCGCGGCGCTGAGGAAGGTGGCGCTGCTGAGCAGGGCGAAGCCCCAGATACCATAGGTGTTGAGGTGGTAGCGCAGCCCGGCTTTGAGGCCGATGCCGGGGATGTGCCCCAGGTGCCGGGCCAGGTTGCGCACCAGGCTCAGCTCCTGCTCCGCGTCCACGTCCGCGCCGGGATCGGCGAGCACGCCGATGTCCAGGCCGGTGCCGCCCAGGCACTGTTCCAGGTTCAGGCCGTGGTCCAGGGCGAACTGCGTCAGCAGTTGCACGCTGACAGCGCTGCGGCGGGGCGACCAGGGGGGAGTGGCGGACATGGGGTTTCTCGTTGACCGAAAGTCACAATTTTATGTCCGACTATGCCATAACCCAGTGACGAATGAAGCCCTAGGATGTTCCCATCCGCCATCGGGCGGGAAACACCACCGGGAGCACAACAATGACAAACACTTCCCCCGGGTCGGCTGCCGTGCGCGTGCTGATCATCGGTGCCGGCTTCGCCGGCCTGGGCCTGGCGATCCGTCTGAAACAGGCGGGTATCGACGACTTCCTGATCCTTGAGAAGGCCGGCGACGTCGGCGGCTGCTGGCGCGAGAACCGCTATCCGGGCGCCGCCTGCGACGTGCCTTCGCACCTGTATTCCTTCTCCTTCGAACCCAAGGCCGACTGGTCGCGCAAGTTCGCGCCGCAGGCGGAAATCCTCGACTACGCCCGGCACTGCGCGGACAAGTACGGCCTGCGCGAACGTATCCGCTTCCACTGCGAGGTCAGCGCGGCGAGCTTCGACGAAGCGGCCGGGGAGTGGCGGGTGACCTGCGCCAATGGCGAGGAGTTGCGCGCCCAGTCGCTGGTCTGCGCGCTCGGCCAACTGAGCCGTCCGCTGATTCCGCACTTGCCGGGTATCGAACGCTTCAAGGGCAGGGCCTTCCATTCCGCGCAATGGGACGCCGATGCGCCGCTGGAAGGCAGTCGTGTAGCGGTGGTTGGCACCGGTGCCAGCGCCATTCAGTTCGTGCCGCAGATCGCGCCGAAGGTCGCCGAGCTGCTGCTGTTCCAGCGCAGCGCGGCCTACGTGATTCCCAAGCCGGACCGCCCCTACGCCGACTGGGAGCGCCGCCTGAAGGCGCGCCTGCCATGGCTGCAACGCCTGGACCGGGGGCTCAAGTATGTCCAGCACGAAGCGCGGGCGTTGGCCTTCACCGTGTTCCCGCCGCTGATGAAGGTGATGCGCCTGAGCTTCCATCGCCACCTGCAGCGCGGCATTCCCGACGCGGGCCTGCGCGCGCGGTTGGAGCCGGATTACCCGCTGGGCTGCAAGCGCATCCTGATCAGCAACGACTACTACCCGGCGCTGGCGCGCAGCAATGTGAAGCTGGTCGATACGGGCATTCGCGAAGTCACCGAGGACGCCATCGTCACCCGCGACGGCCAGCGCCATCCGGTGGATACCCTCATCTACGGCACCGGTTTCGCCGCCACCGAGTTCCTGGCGCCGATGCGTGTCCAGGGCCTGGGCGGGCGCGAGCTGAATCAGGCCTGGAAGGATGGCGCGGAAGCCTACAAGGGCATCAGCGTCAGCGGCTTCCCCAACCTGTTCATCCTCTACGGGCCGAACACCAACCTGGGGCACAGCTCGATCATCTACATGCTGGAAAGCCAGTTCCCCTACGTGCTGGCCTGCCTGCAGCGCATCCGCCGCGAGGGCCTGAAGTACCTGGACGTGAAACCCCAGGTGCAGCAGCGTTTCAACCAGCACCTGCAACATGAGCTGGGCCACACCATCTGGGAGCGCGGTTGCAGCAGCTGGTACAAGACCGCCAGCGGCCGCAATACCGTCAACTGGCCGGGTTTCACCTTCCGCTACCGTCAACTGACCCGTCAGCCGGAGTTCGCCGACTATGACTGCATCCGTTGAGCCCGTGATGCCGCTGTCCCTTGGCCAGAAAGTCCTGACCGCCGCCTTGCGCGGCCTGCTCAACCTGCTGTTCCGTGGCCTGATGGGCCCGCAGCTGCCGGTGAAGGCGCAGCGCGCATTGCTGCGCGGGCTGACCGCCGCGACCCTGACGCCCCGTGGCCTGCTGCGCGAGCAGACGACCCTGGGCGGGCTGCCCTGCGAGGTCTGGCGGCCCCGCGAGGGTGGGGAGGGAAGGGTGATCCTCTACCTGCACGGCGGCGCCTACCTGGTGGGGTCGCCGGCCACCCACCGCGCCATCACCGCCAACCTGGCGCGGCGCTGCCGGGCGGAGGTCTGGGTGCTGGATTACCGCCTGGCGCCGGAGCACCCGTTCCCGGCCCAGCGTGACGATGCCGTGGCGGCCTACCGCGCGCTGCTGGACAAGGGTATACCGGCGGCGGCCATCGCCATCGCCGGGGATTCCGCCGGCGGCCACCTGACCCTGCAGCTCGCGCTGCAAGCCAAAGCGCTCGGCCTGCCGGCGCCCGGCGCGCTGGTGACCTTCTCGCCGGTGACCGATCTGTCCTCCGAGCACCTGCACGTGCCGGCGGCGGGCGACCCCTTGATCACCCGCGCCTGGATGGACAGCGCCATGGCGATGTTCTGCCCGCCTGGAGTGCCCCGGACCGACGCGCAGCTGTCGCCGCTGTACGCCGATCTCAGCGGCCTGCCGCCGTTGCTGATCCAGGTTGGCGAGGATGAAGTGCTGCGCAATGACAGCCTGCGTTTCGTCGATGCCACGCGGCGCTACGGTGCCGTGGTGAAACTGCAGCGCTTTGCCAACTGCTGGCATGTGTTCCAGGCCCATGCCGGGGTGCTGAAGGTGGCCGACCGCGCGCTGCAGGACGCCGCCGATTTCGTTGCCCAACATCTGCAGGGAGTGCGTCGATGAACAACATCCTGATCAGCGGCGCCGCCTCGGGCATTGGCGCCGCCACCGCGAAACTGTTCCACCAGCGCGGCTGGCGCGTGGGCCTGATCGACCAGAATCCCGAGCCGCTGGCGGCGCTTGCCATGGAGCTGGGTGGCGCCTGGCGGCGAGCGCTGGATGTCACCGATGCCGAGGCGGTGGCTGCCGCGGTGCGTGAGTACGCCGAAGACTGCGACGGGGGTCTGCGCCTGCTGTTCAATTGCGCGGGCATCCTGCGTTTCGGCCGCTTCGAGGACATCAGCCTGGCCGATCACCAGCGCATCATCGCGATCAACGTGCAGGGCGTGCTCAACTGCTGCTACGCCGCGCTGCCGTACCTCAAGCGCACGCCGGGCGCGCAGGTGCTGAACATGGGCTCGGCCTCCGGGCTGTATGGCGTGCCGCAGATGGCCAGCTACTCGGCGTCGAAGTTCGCCGTGCGCGGGCTGACCGAGGCGCTGGAGCTGGAATGGCGCGAACATGGCATCCGCGTCGCCGACCTGATGCCGCCCTTCGTGCGCACGCCGATGGTCGCCAGCCAGATCGTCGAGCCGCCGGTGCTACGCCGCCTGGGCGTGACCCTGAGTGCCGAGGACATCGCCGAAGCGGCCTGGCGCCAGGCCGGGAGCAGGGCGGTGCACCGTCCCATCGGCGCGCTGTTCCGGGCGATGTACTGGTCCGGCCAGTTGTCGCCGCCATCGCTTAACCGCTGGGTGATGGCCTGGCTCAGCCGCGCCTGAGTAGACTGCACGGGCGGCGAAGGAGGCCGACCCATGCAGGAACCCCACGACAGCGCCTGGCAGCGTGTGCTGCAGGACATCACCACACCCTTCGACCGGGTCAGCGAGATGACCTACGGGGTGATCATGACCCTGACCATCATCTCGGTGATTTCCGCCGCCAGCGGCGGGGCGAGCCGGCAGGACCTGATCGTCGCCGCGCTGGGCTGCAACCTGGCCTGGGGCCTGGTGGACGCGCTGATGCTGCTGGTGCGCCTGCGGGTGGAGAGGACTCACCGGCATGGCCGCCTGCGGGCCTTGCGTGGCATCTCGAACGACACGGATTTCCGCGACGGACTCGACGACTTCCTGCCGCCCCGGCTGGTGGCCGTCCTGCAACCGGACGAGGTCTGGCGCCTGCGCCAGCGCCTGATGGGGTCGTCTCTGGGGACTGGCGAGCCGCCGCGCGGCGGCGCCGAGGTGTGGTTGGCGGCCCTGCTGATCGTGCTGCTGGTCACAGGAATCACCCTGCCGATGATCCTGCCGCTCTGGTTGGTGCCGGACGACCTGCTGGCGCTGCGGCTGGCCCAGGCTATCGGCGTGGTCATGCTGTTCATGCTCGGCTGGCTGCTGGCGCGTTGGGC
This sequence comes from Pseudomonas macauensis, assembly GCF_047902425.1. Taxonomy (NCBI): domain Bacteria; kingdom Pseudomonadati; phylum Pseudomonadota; class Gammaproteobacteria; order Pseudomonadales; family Pseudomonadaceae; genus Pseudomonas; species Pseudomonas macauensis. The sequence continues at coordinate 2,207,934 of NZ_CP138377.1, forward strand.
CGGCGATTCGCCCTGGCCGGGGGCGCTGGGTTTCACCGCGCTGGGCGTGGCGATGACCGGGCTGTGCATTGCCCTGGGGGGATAGTGTTTCAGGTTGTTTCCGTTCTTGCGCGCAGAGGTGCCGGCCCGGATGCTGGAACGTCGTCCCGCCGGGACGGTCCACCACCCGATGCAAGGATGCCGTCATGCCATTCGCCTATGCCTGCCTGGCCCTGTCGATGCTGCTCGTCGGGGGCAATATCGCCATCGGCAAGCTGATCCTCGCCGAAGTCCCGCTCTACCTGTTCGCGGCCTTGCGCTTCCTCATCGCCAGCCTGGTGCTGCTGCCGGGCATGTTCCTCCGCGACGCCCGCCGGGGGCTGGATCGCCGGGCCTGCGGCGGGCTGTTCCTGCAGGCGTTCTTCGGTTGCTTCCTGTTCAGCCTGTGCATGTTGCACGGCGTGCTGCTGACCTCGGCGACCAGCGCCGGAATCATCACCAGCGCCACGCCGAGCGTGATCGCGCTGCTGGCCTGGCTCTGGCTGCGTGAGCGGATCAGTGCACCGCAGTTGCTGGCGATCGTGCTGGCGGTGTCGGGCATCGCCGCGCTGAACCTGCTGGAACACCCGGAAACCGGCAGCGGCAGTGTCGCCGGCAACCTGCTGGTGCTCGGCGCGGTGCTGGCCGAAGCGCTGTTCGCGGTGTTCTCGCGCCGGCTGTCGCTCAGTGTGCGGCCCTGGGCCATGGCCTTCGGCGTCAACCTGGCCGGGCTGCTGCTGTTCCTGCCGCTGGCCGTGCCGCAGGCGCTGGAATTCGATTGGAGCCTGCCTGGTGCGGCGACCTGGGGTTGGCTGCTGTTCTACGCGCTGAGCGCCAGCGTGCTGTCCTTCCTGCTCTGGTACCGCGGTATCGCACAGGTGCCGGCCAATGTCGCCGGGCTGTTCACCGGCCTGATGCCGGTCAGCTCCGCGCTGGTCGGGGTGTCGCTGCTGGGCGAGCATTTCAGTGTCGGCCACGCTCTGGGCATGCTGCTGGTGCTCGCCGCGCTGGTGCTGGGCACCCGTCGTGCCGAATTGCCGCCTGTCGCCGTTGCCGGGGCCGACGCGGTGAAGTAGCGGCAACTCGCCGGTAGAGACGCTACGCTGGTGAAGTGGCCTTGGGAATCCGCCAAGGGAAAGTGCCTTTCAGCGTGTTCGGCGGATTTGGCTGCAATTGGGGGACGTTGATTCGCTTGGCGTTTCCCGTGGCACATAGAGGTGCCCGGAACGCATCCTTGCCCCAGGTCGGGGTGCGTTCGTTGGCGGGGAATAAACTCTGAACGTCTCGAAAGGAGGTGCGTACCATGGAAAAGCCCCTCTCGGAGGATATCAGCGTCAACGTGTTGCGCCGGATGAAGGAAGGTGGCTTCGATTTCGCTCGTATACATCCCATCGACTTTTTCGCCATCTTTCCCGATGAACAGAACGCCCGTAAGGCCGCCCGGCAATTCCGGGGCGAGTCGCTGAGGGCGCAGGTCGAAGCCCGCGACGATGGCGGCTGGAGCCTGCAGATCAGCAAGGTGATGTTCGCGACCCATGCGGGCATCGGCGCTTTCGAGCACGACCTGGAGGAAGTCGTGGCGCCGCTGGGAGGTGTTCTGGACGGCTGGGGCGTGACCCAGGAAGTGAACTCCCTGCGTCCCTAGCAGCAACGCGTTCCGAGCCGTCGGTCGACGGCTGTGATTGTCTACCCGCAACCGCATACGCGCCGTCACCCACCATGACGGCGCGGTTTCCGCGCGGGTACGCCGGGGTTTATGACACCTCCCCGATGCGGCAGACTGCCGTGCGGAGGTGACCATGACCGATATTCTGATTCTGACCCACGTCGATTTCTGCCCGCCGGGCCACCTGGCCACGGTGCTGGACCGTTGCCGCCTGTCGTTCGAGGTGCGCCGCGCCGACCTCGACGAGCTGCAGGGCTATGACCTGGAGCGGCCGAAGGCGGTCGCCATCATGGGCGGGCCGATGAGCGTCAATGACGATACGCCGTGGCTGCGCACGGAGATCGCGGCGATCCGCCGGTTCATCGAGCGCGACGTGCCGATGATCGGCCATTGCCTGGGCGGCCAATTGCTGGCCAAGGCGCTGGGCGCGGACATTCGCCGCCTGCCCTATACCGAAATGGGTTGGCAGCCGATGCGTCGGCTGGAGTCGCAGAGCCCGTGGCTGGCGCACCTGCCGGACGAATTCCCGATCTACCAGTGGCATGGCGACACCTTCGACCTGCCCGAGGGCGCGACGCACCTGCTCTCCAGTCCCTGGTGCGAGAACCAGGCGTTCAGCTTCGGCGAGCGCATCCTTGGCCTGCAGGGGCACCCGGAGATGACCGAGGAGCTGGTGAGCGGTTGGATCAAGGGTTGGCCGGAATATCTCGACCCCAGCCAGCCGAGCCAGGAAAGCGCGGAGGTAATGCTGGCCGAACTGCCGCAGAAGGTCGCGGCGATGAACCGCGTGGCGGAAGGGTTCTACAGCCATTGGTTGAAGCTGGCCGGGTTGGTTTGATCGTCGCTGCGTCGTTGCGTTGCGGACGGAGTCCGCTCCTACGAGATCAAGAGCCCCTCACCCTAACCCTCTCCCGCAAGCGGGAGAGGGGACCGTTCGGTGCAGGATGAAACCTTGGCATCAGCCGACACGGTCTGCCCCCTCTCCCTGAGGGAGAGGGCTGGGGTGAGGGGAGGCACCGGCACAGACTGTCCAGAAACGTAGGGCGTATAACGTTCGACGTTATACGCCGTTTGACCTTGGCTTCCGGTCGCACGGACTTCAATCGGAACACCTGTCACCCAGCGCTTCGAGCTCGACCATGAGCCAGCCGACGTTCATGGTGTATCGGCGTACAACCGCGAACGGTTGTACGCCCTACGAATGCGCAGGCAGTTCCCCAGTGCTTCAATGCTTGATCATGATGTGCCGCGCCACCGTGTAGTCCTCCAGGCCGTACATCGACAGGTCCTTGCCGTAGCCCGACTGCTTGAAGCCGCCGTGGGGCATCTCGCTGCACAACATGAAGTGGGTATTCACCCAGGTGCAGCCGTACTGCAGGCGCGCGGCCACCCGTGAGGCGCGGCCGACGTCGCGGGTCCAGACCGAGGAGGCGAGGCCGTAGTCGGAGTCGTTGGCCCAGCGGATCGCCTCGTCCGCATCGCTGAAGGGCGTCACCGAGACCACCGGACCGAATACCTCGCGGCGGACGATCTCGTCGTCCTGCTCGGCATTGGCCACCACCGTTGGCTCATAGAAGAAACCCTTGCCGCTGACGATATTGCCGCCGGTAGCGATGCGGATGTGCGGGCTGGCCTTAGCCCGTTCGACGAAGCCGGAGACGCGTTCGCGCTGTGCTGCGGTGATCAGCGGGCCGAGCTCGGTGTTCGGGTCGTTCTGCAGGCCGGTCTTCAGGCTACCGACTGCGCTGGCCAGGTCGGCGACGAAGTTGTCGTAGATCTTCTTGCCGGCGTAGATGCGGCAGGCGGCGGTGCAGTCCTGGCCTGCGTTGTAGAAGCCGAAGGTGCGGATGCCGGCCACCACGTCCGCCAGGTCCGCGTCGTCGAAGACGATCACCGGGGCCTTGCCGCCCAGTTCCATGTGCAGGCGCTTTACGCTGTCGGCGGCGCTCCGGATGATTGCCTTGCCGGTGCCCACGGAGCCGGTGAGGGAAACCATGCGCACCAGGTCGTGGCTCACCAGCGGAGAGCCCACGGTCGGGCCGCGGCCGAAGACCAGGTTCACCACCCCGGCGGGGAACAGTTCGGCAATGAATTCGGCCACCCGCAGGGCGGTCAGCGGGGTCTGCTCCGAGGGCTTGAGTACCACGCAGTTGCCAGCGGCCAGGGCCGGGCCGAGTTTCCACGCGGCCATCATCAGCGGGTAGTTCCAGGGGGCAATGGAGGCTATCACGCCCACCGGGTCGCGGCGGATCATCGAGGTGAAGCCGGGCAGGTATTCGCCGGCGGCGGAGCCGGGCATCACGCGGCAGGCGCCGGCGAAGAAGCGGAACACGTCGGCGATGGCCGGGATCTCGTCGTTCAGCGCGGCGGCGTAGGGCTTGCCGCAGTTGTCGGATTCCAGGCGGGCCAGTTCCTCGGCGTGTTCCTCGATGCGGTCGGCCAGGCGCAGCAGGAGCATGGCGCGGTCTTTCGGCGCGCTCTGCGACCAGCTGTCGAAGGCCTTGTCGGCGGCGCGCACGGCGGTGTCCACCTGGGCTTCGCTGGCCTCGGCGATCTGGCCGAGCACCTCGCCGGTGGCGGGGTTGAGGATGTCCAGCTTCTCGCCTTCGCCGGCGACGAACTGGCCATTGATCAGGAGTTTGGTTTGCATCGCGTCCTCCGTGCAGGTGCGGTTGATGGATTCGCGGGTTACTTGCCGCTCCCCGCCACGTCGCTGGTGCCCCGGGTCAGGTAGTAGGCACCGAGGATCGGCAGCATGGTGGCGAGCATCACCAGCATGGCGACGACGTTGGTGATCGGCACGTCGCGCGGGCGGGTCAGCTGGTTGAGCAGCCACAGTGGCAGGGTGCGCTCGTGGCCGGCGGTGAAGGTGGTGACGATGATCTCGTCGAAGGACAGGGCGAAGGCCAGCATGCCGCCGGCCAGCAGCGCCGTGGCGATGTTCGGCAGGATGATGTAGCGGAAGGTCTGCCAGCCGTCGGCGCCCAGGTCCATGCTCGCTTCGATCAGGCTGAAGGAGGTGCGGCGGAAGCGGGCGATCACGTTGTTGTAGACGATCACCACGCAGAAGGTGGCGTGGCCGATGACGATGGTGAGGAAGCCGGGGTCGATGCCGAGGGTCTTGAACGCCGAGAGCAGGGCGATACCGGTGATGATGCCGGGCAGGGCGATCGGCAGGATCAGCATCAGCGAGATGCTCTCCTTGCCGAAGAAATCGCGGCGGTACAGCGCGCCGGCGGCCAGGGTGCCGAGGACCATGGCGATCAGCGTGGCCACGCAGGCGATCTTCACCGACAGCCAGATGGCGTCGAGCACGTCGCCGCGGGCGAAGGCGATGCTGAACCACTTCAGGGTGAAGCCCTGCAGCGGGAAACTGTAGGCCGACTCCTCGGTGTTGAAGGCGTAGAGCAGGATCACCAGGATCGGGAAATGCAGGAACACCAGCCCGCCCCAGGCGGCCAGGCGCAGGAACCAGGAGGGCCGATCGTCAGAGCGCATCGAAGGCCCCCAGCCGCTTGGCGATGGACAGGTAGACGGCGATCAGCACGATGGGCACCAGGGTGAAGGCGGCCGCCAGGGGCATGTTGCCGATCGCGCCCTGTTGCACGTAGACCATGGTGCCGATGAACAACCCGCTGGGGCCCACCAGCTGCGGGATGATGAAGTCGCCCAGGGTCAGGCTGAAGGTGAAGATCGAGCCGGCCACCACGCCGGGGAAGGCCAGCGGCAGGACCACCTGGAAGAAAGTCTGCCGCGGGTGCGCACCGAGGTCCGCCGAGGCCTGCAGCAGCGACGGCGGCAGGCGCTCCAGCGACGCCTGGATCGGCAGGATCATGAACGGCAGCCAGATGTAGGTGAACACCCAGAAACGCCCGATGTGCGAGGTGGACAGGGTGTTGCCGCCCACGCCGGGCACATCCAGCAGCAGGCCCAGCGCGCCAAGCAGGTGCAGGCGCTCGATCACCCAGTAGAGGATGCCACCCTTGGCCAGGATCACCGTCCAGGCGTAGGCCTTGACGATGTAGCTGGCCCACATCGGCAGCATCACCGCGATGTAGAAGAAGGCTTTTTCCTTGGGCCCGGCGAACCGCGCCATGTAGTAGGCGATGGGGAAGGCGAGGATGGCGCTGGCGATGGAGACGCTGATGGCCATGCCCAGGGTGCGCAGCACGATGTCGTAGTTGGCGGGGTTGATCAGCGCCTTGTAGTTGGCGAAGGTCAGCTCCGGCGTCACCGCCATGGTGAAGTCGTCGAAGGTGTAGAAGCTCTGCCAGAGCAGGGCGAACAGCGAGCCGATGTAGATCACCCCGAACCACAGCAGCGGCGGTATCAGCAGCATCAGCAGATACAGCGTGCTGCGCCGGTAGAGGAAGCTGGAGATGCCGCGCATCGGGCTCATGGCGCCGGTTCCTCCAGCAGCGGCACCAGTGCGCTGCGCGCCCAGCAGGCGGTGACCGGCTCGCCCGGCTGCGGCCGGCGTTCCTCGCGCTCGCCGTTGGGCAGCGCGGCGACCAGGCGGCCGCCGTTGTCCAGCTCGATCTCGTAGCGGCTGCTGGCGCCCATGTACTGCACGTCGAACAGGGTGCCGCTGACTTCCAGTTCGCCGTCGCCGGCGCGGCCGAAGCGTACGTGTTCGGGGCGCAGCGAGTGCGGCCGGGTTTCGCCGAGCAGGCGCTGGGCCAGGTCCCCGCGCAGCACGTTGGCGGTGCCGACGAATTCGGCGACGAAGCGCGTGGCCGGTTTCATGTAGAGGTTGCGCGGGGTGTCGACCTGCTCGATGCGGCCCTTGTTGAACACCGCCACGCGGTCGGACATGGACAGCGCCTCGCCCTGGTCGTGGGTGACGAAGATGAAGGTGATGCCCAGCTGGCGCTGCAGTTTCTTCAGCTCCACCTGCATTTGCTCGCGCAGCTTGAGGTCCAGCGCGCCGAGGGGTTCGTCCAGCAGCAGCACACGGGGGCGATTGACCAGGGCGCGGGCTAACGCGACGCGCTGGCGCTGGCCGCCGGAGAGCTGCGCCGGCTTGCGACTGCCGTAGCCGCCCAGGGCGACCATGCCCAGGGCCTCTTCGGCGCGCTTCAGGCGTTCGGCCTTGCCGACGCCTTTGACCTTGAGCCCGTAGGCCACGTTGTCCAGCACGTTCATGTGCGGGAACAGCGCATAGTCCTGGAACACCGTATTGACGTCGCGCTCATAGGGCGGCAGCCCGGCGGCTTCCTGGCCGTGGATGCGGATGGAGCCTGAGGTTGGCTGCTCGAAGCCGGCGATCAGGCGCAGGCAGGTGGTCTTGCCGGAGCCCGACGGGCCGAGCATGGAGAAGAACTCGCCGTCACGGATCTCGATGGACACCCGGTCGACGGCGCGCACGTCGCCGTAGTGACGGCTCACCTCGGTGAACTGGACGGCTGTGGTCATGCTGCTGGCTACCTGAGTGGCGGGGCTGCATCAGAAAAGGTAGCGCATGGGGGCGAGGGCGTTTGCCAGCGTGCGGAGGAGATGACGGCTCTTGTAGGATCGAGGGGGACGCCTAGTCCTTGCTCGCGAACCAACTCCCACTACGGGGCTGTTCGCGAGCAAGCTCGCTCCTACAGGTCAGGCGTAAAGCTGTATCGCTATCTCCCACCCATGATCGCGATGTAGTCCTGCGTCCAGCGGCTGTACGGCACGCACTGCCCCTGGGCGCATTTGGCCTGCGGGGTCTTCCAGAAGGCGATGCGGTCGAATTGGTCGTAGCCATTGGTGGCGCAGCCCTGCGGGCCGAGCAACTGGCTGCCGGTGCAGCCGGTGGGGGAGGCGGGTACCGAGCCGAACCAGGCGGCCACGTCGCCCTGCACCTTGGGCTCCAGCGACCAGTTCAGCCACTTGTAGGCGCAGGTCGGGTGCTTGGCGTCGACGTGCATCATGGTGGTGTCGGCCCAGCCGGTCACCCCTTCGACCGGGATGGTCGATTCGATCGGCTGCTTCTCGCCCACCAGCGCGTTGACCTGGTACGGCCAGGAGCCGGAGGCGGCGACGCCCTCGTTCTTGAAGTCGCTCATCTGCACCGTCGCGTCATGCCAGTAGCGGTGGATCAGCTTCTGCTGGTCGCGCAGCAGCTTGAGGGTGGCGGCGTACTGTTCCTCGTTGAGTTCGTAGGGGTCCTGGATGCCGAGGGCAGGGTTGGTGGTCTTCAGGTACAGGGCGGCGTCGGCGATGTAGATCGGTCCGTCGTAGGCCTGCACGCGGCCCTTGTTGCTCTTGCCGTCGGGCAGCTTCTGCTCGCTGAACACCACGCTCCAGCTCAGCGGCGCCTTGGGGAAGACCTTGGTGTTGTACATCAGCACGTTCGGGCCCCACTGGTAGGGCGTGCCGTAGTGCGTGCCGTCCACCGTGTGCCACGGCGCGTTCTGCAGGCGCGGATCGACGTTTTTCCAGTTGGGGACCAGGGCGATGTTGATCGGCTGCACGCGCTTGCCATAAACCAGGCGCAGCGAGGCATCGCCCGAGGCGGTGACCAGGTCGTAGCCGCCCTTGGCCATCAGGCTGACCATCTCGTCGGAGGTGGCGGCGGTCTTCACGTTGACCTTGCAGCCGGTGTCCTTCTCGAACTGCGTCACCCAGTCGTAGTTCTTGTCGCTCTCGCCGCGCTCGATGTAGCCGGGCCAGGCGATGATGTCGAGGGCGCCTTCGGGCTGGCCCAGTTGCTTGAGCGCCTCGGCGGCCTGGAGGGAGGCGCTGCTGAGCAGGCTGATGCCGGCGAAGGCAAGCGCCGCGACTTTCCCTGAAGACAATTGCACTGATGACATGAATCGACTCCTGTTGTTCTTCGTTGTCGGAGCCTCTGCGGCCGAACCGCGCCGTAAGGTCGGCATCTGGTTGATAGCGATGTGCCCTATCGGGAGGGGGCTCTTGCAGCGTAGTTCCGGCCCCAGAGACTGACAAGAAAGCCCCCTGCACCCTGCAAAGCCCCGCCCGTTGGCCTTTGCGGCCCCAAACGGGGCGTGCCGGGACGCACCGGCCGACAAAGCGCACCAAGGGGGTGCGAGGCGTTCGGTTGGTCTTTGCAAACCGTTGAATCAAAAGGAAATCGACCTCTGGCACGGGCCTTGCGATGGTCTTCCCAACCGAGGACAAGCGGCAGCAAGGAGTAGAAGATGGCTCGGGTGTTCTATGACGAAATGCATGACGCCGCTGGCGCCTGCCGACCGCACTACACGGAGTTCGCCCGCTGGCTGGCGGACATGCCCGGAGAACAGCTGCAACAGCGTCGTCGCGAGGCCGACCTGCTGTTCTATCGCGCCGGGATCACCTTCACCCTCTACGGCGACGACCAGGGCACCGAACGCCTGATTCCCTTCGACACCATCCCGCGCAGCATCCCCGCCAGCGAGTGGAAGACCATCGAGTCCGGCTGCATCCAGCGCGTGCAGGCACTCAACCTGTTCCTCGCCGACCTTTACCACGACCAGCGCATCCTCAAGGAAGGCCTGATCCCGCCCGAGCAGGTCCTGGCCAACGACCAGTACCAACTGGCCATGCAGGGCCTGGACGTGCCCGGCAACGTCTACGCACACATCGCCGGTATCGACCTGGTGCGCGATGGCAACGGCGCCTACTACGTCCTCGAAGACAACCTGCGTACCCCCAGCGGCGTCTCCTACATGCTGGAGAACCGCAAGATGATGATGCGCCTGTTCCCCGAGCTGTTCGGCGCCCAGCGCATCGCGCCCATCGACCACTACCCGAACCTGTTGCTCGACACCCTGCGTCAGGCCAGCCAAGTGGAGCAGCCCTGTGTGGTGGTGCTGACGCCCGGCCGCTTCAACAGCGCCTATTTCGAACATGCCTTCCTCGCTCGCGAAATGGGCGTGGAGCTGGTGGAGGGCGCCGACCTGTTCGTCCGCGACGAGCGCGTCTACATGCGTACCACCGCCGGCCCGATGCCGGTGGATGTGATCTACCGCCGGGTCGACGACGACTTCCTCGACCCGCTGGCCTTCAACCCCGACTCCATGCTCGGCGTGCCCGGCCTGCTGGCCGCCTACCGCGCCGGCAACGTGGTGCTGGCCAACGCCATCGGCACCGGCGTGGCCGACGACAAGTCCATCTACCCCTACGTGCCGGAGATGATCCGTTTCTACCTGGACCAGGAACCCATCCTGCACAACGTGCCGACCTGGCAATGCCGCCGCCCGCAGGACCTGTCCCACGTGCTGGCGCACCTGCCCGAACTGGTGGTCAAGGAAGCCCAGGGTTCCGGCGGCTACGGCATGCTGGTCGGCCCGGCGTCGAGCACGGCCGAGATCGAAGCCTTCCGTGCGCGGCTGATGGCGCGTCCGGAGGCCTACATCGCACAGCCAACGCTGAGCCTGTCGACCTGTCCGACCTTCGTCGAGAACGGCATTGCGCCGCGCCACATCGATCTGCGGCCCTTCGTGCTGTCCGCGCCGGACAACGTGCGCCTGGTGCCCGGCGGCCTGACCCGCGTGGCGCTGCGCGAAGGCTCACTGGTGGTCAACTCGTCGCAGGGCGGCGGTACCAAGGACACCTGGGTGGTGGAGTAGGCGGTGCGTCCTCACAGTTAATGACGACCCCGCTGCGCCCCAAAAGACGCAAGGCGCAGATGAGAAGGAGGTTTCAGTGAATACCGATGAAACAGGAGTTTTGCCAGCTTGCGCCTTTTGGGGCACAGCCCTGCGGGTTGGCGCTGTGAGCCTGCCATGCGTCGTTGCGGAACTAGGTGAGGGGCCGGCCATCACCGGCGTCCCGCGTCTAGCCTGGCAGGCCCCCATCACCAACGTGGTTCGCCATTAACTGTAAGGACGCACCGCATCATGCTGAGCCGTACCGCTTCCGACCTGTACTGGATGTCGCGCTACCTGGAGCGTGCCGAGAACCTCGCGCGCATGCTCGACGTGTCCTACTCGCTGTCGCTGATGCCCCAGGACGACCGTGGCAATGGCCTGGAGGAACTGGCCATGCCGCTGCAGATCACCGGCAACCTCGACGCCTACCTCGCCCGACACGGCGAGCTGCACGCCGAGCGCATGCTGAGTTTCTTTGCCCTGGATGCGCAGAATCCGGCGAGCATCTACTCCTGCTTCGGCGCCGCACGCGCCGGCGCCCATGCGGTGCGCGGGCGCATCACCACCGACATGTGGGAGAACATCAACGCCACCTGGCTGGAGATGCGCGACATCGCCCAACAGGGTCTGCTGCGCTACGGCATCAGTCACTTCTGCGAATGGGTGAAGGACCGCTCCCACCTGTTCCGCGGTGCCACCCTCGGCACCAGTATGCGCAACGACGCCTTCCACTTCATCCGCCTGGGCACCTACATCGAGCGCGCCGACAACACCCTGCGCCTGCTCGATGCGCGCCAGCAGGTGCTGGGCGAGCGCGGCGCCGGCCCGGCCGAGGGTTCGGCGCGCGGCTATTACCAATGGACGGCGCTGCTGCGCGCGCTGTCGGCCTTCGAGGGTTACACCGAGCTTTACCGCGATGCGCTCAACGTACGGAACATCGCCGAACTCCTGCTGCTGCGCGAGGACGTGCCGCGCTCGCTGCTGGCCTGCGCCGAGGAGCTGCGCCAGATCCTCGCCAGCCTGCCCGGCGCCAACGGCCGCCCGGCCCAGCGCCTGGCCGCCGAGCTGGAGGCGCGGGTGCGCTATACCGGCATCGACGAGGTGCTGGGCAGCGGCCTGCATCCCTGGATCACTGATCACATTGGGCTGGTACGCCAGCTCGCCAACGCCATTCACAGCTCGTATCTGGAGGCCGCATGAAACTCTCCATCCGCCATGACACCACCTACCGCTACGAAGACCAGGTGCGCGCGAGCATCCAGTACCTGCGCCTGACCCCGCAGGAAAGCGAACGCCAGCACGTGCTCGACTGGCAGTTGCACCTGCCGCGCCCGGCACATCCGCAGCGCGATGCCTACGGCAACATCCTCCACGTACTGACCCTGGACGAGCCCCACGAAGCCATCGTCATCGCCGCCCATGGCCACGTGGAGATCGACGTGGAGAACGAACGTGAGCACGATCACCTGTCGCCGCTGCCCTTCCTGCGTAGCACCCGCCTGACCCTGGCCGACGGCGCGCTGCAGGAATTCGCCCGCGCCCAATGCGCGGAACAACGCGACCGCAAGGCGATGATCAAGCTGATGCAGGCGTTGCACGAGCGCATCGTCTACGTGCCCGGCTCGACCCAGGTCGACAGCACCGCCGCCGAAGCCTTCGCCGCGGGGCAGGGCGTCTGCCAGGACCATGCCCACGCCTTCCTCGCCTGCCTGCGTCACCTGGGCGTGCCGGCGCGCTATGTCTCCGGTTACCTCTACACCGACGCCGAGGAGCACCTGGCCAGCCACGCCTGGGCCGAAGCCTGGTTGGATGACGCCTGGTACAGCTTCGACGTGACCAACGTGCTGGATCGCCCCGAGCGCCACCTGAAACTGGCCGTCGGTCTGGACTACCTCGACGCCTGCCCGGTGCGCGGCATGCGCCGGGGCGGCGGCGGCGAGCAGATGCACGCCCGCGTCACCGTGGCGCCGGGGCACCTGCAACAGATGCAGCAGGCGCAGCAGTGAGGATGCGTGGCGCGCGGACCGGCACCGGCATAAGATCGGTGCCAGTTCCCTCCGCCAAAAAGACAGTCATGAGACCGCTATGACCTATTGCGTCGCCATGAACCTCGCCCAGGGCCTCGTCTTCGTCTCCGATTCGCGCACCAACGCCGGCGTCGACAACATCGCCGTGTTCCGCAAGCTGCATATCTTCGGCTCGCCCGGCGAGCGCCTGATCGTGGTGCAGAGCGCCGGCAACCTGGCTACCTCTCAGTCGGTGATCAGCGTGCTGCGCCAGCGCATGGGCAGCGACGAGCCGAACCTGGGCAATGTCCAGAATCTGTTCGAGGCGGCCCGGCTGGTGGGCTCGACGCTGCGCGAGGTGGTCGACCACGACGAGAACATCGGGCAGAACCAGGGGGTCGACCTGGGTAGCTCCTTCCTGGTCGGTGGGCAGATAGGCGAAGAAGTGCCGCGCCTGTTCAACGTCTACCCGCAGGGCAACTTCATCGAATCCACCCGCGACACGCCGTACTTCCAGATCGGCGAGAGCAAGTACGGCAAGCCGATCATCGACCGCGCCATGAGCTACGCCACCCCGCTGGAGCAGGCCCTGCGCTGTGCGCTGATCAGCTTCGACTCGACCATCCGCAGCAACCTTTCGGTGGGCATGCCGCTGGACCTGCTGGTGTACCGCGAGGGCAGCCTGCAGGTGCCGGCGGGGTACCGCATCCAGGAGGGCGACCCGTACTTCGAGGGCATCCGCGGGCAATGGGGCGCAGGGTTGCGGCAGTTGCTGGGCGAACTGCCGGCGCCGCCGGGGGATTACTGGCACTGACGCTCGGTGTTCGGGCGGGTTCGCGAGCGGACCTCCGCCACTCCGCGTGCTTTCGTAGGAGCAACTGTCTTTCTCTGAGAGTCCGTGCCTGGATTGCCCTCTCCCTAACCCTCTCCCTGAAGGGAGAGGGGACTGGTTTGGCGCCGGCTGAAACTTTAGAGTCAGCCGGCACGGATAGCTCCCTCTCCCTTCGGAGCGGGGCGCGCAGCCAGGGCGGGGGAGAGGGTTAGCCCTGGCACGATATTTCAGGTAGGAGCGAGCTTGCTCGCGAACCGTCGCCGCACCGACCTTGCCGATCAGCTCCCGGCCTTCACCTTCCGCCCCGCCATGTGCTTGAGGTAAGCCACGATCTGATCCAGCTCCTGGTCGCTGATCACTTCCGGCGCGAAGCCTTTCATCCGCGCTTCCGGCCAGTGCCGAAGGCTCTGCGGGTCGCGGATGTACTGCTTCAGATAGCCGCTGGCGAAGTACTCGGTCGGGTTGTGCGGCACGTTCAGGTCCGGGCCGAACTGCGAGTCGCCGGCGCCATTGAGGCGGTGGCAGGCCAGGCAGTTCTTCTGGAACTGGGCGAAGCCCGAGCGCACCTGCTTCGACGCGTCCTTGGCCGGCAGCAGGGCGGGGAAGCGTTCGGCCAGCGGCTTCAGGTAGCGGATGCTGGCGACCTGGAAGGGCCACTGCTCGGGCCCGATGCCAGCGACCTTGGGGGCGGTCCAGACCAGGTAGAACGGGCCGGCCGAGGGCTTGCCGGCGGCCAGCTCCGGCCAGGGCTTGTTCGGCTCCTCGATGGCCAGCCAGGCGCGCGAGCCCTGGCTCGCCAGCAGCGGCGCGGCCGGCAGTTCGGCGGCGAAACCATCCAGCGCCACGGCTTGCAGGTGGTCGCTGGACTTCACGCCCTCCAGCAGCGCGGCCAGGGGCACGGCGCGGTAATGCATGGTGCGGTTGTAGGAGACGTCAGCGGGAATCTCGATGTCCTGCGCCTTGGGGTTGGCCAGCAGCTCTTCGGTGCTCAGGCTGTGCTGGCCAGCGGGCAGTTCCAGGGTCAGGGTGGCGGCGAAAGTCGTGGGGCAGAGCAGCAGCAAGGACAGCAGCAGTGGGCGCATGGAGGTTCGGTTCCGTGAGCGGAGTGGGCGGCCGAACCATAGCAGAAGGTGGGGGAGAAGGAAGTGGCACCCGCGCTGCGTTGACCGTGGCTCGCGAGTGGCGGCACGCGGTGCGCAGCAACGGGATCGCCGGTTTGTTGTCCCTAGCCGACCAGACGACTCAGATTGGGGATGATCAGCACCACTGTGGTGGCAAAGACGATCAGGCTAGCCTGACGCCATTTTCTTGATTGTTGATGATCCATCATGGCCTTCCGCCTTTCTTGTTGTTGGCGCGGTTCCGATCCGCACTCACGGCCTGTCGGCAGTGGAGACTGCGCCCTGGCTTCTGACCGCCCCGGCAAAACCCGGCAGCGGCACTTTTCGCAGTGTCTGCAAAATGGAGTCTAAGCCTAGTGCGACGTGGGCTTAGACCATCTGGCAACAAATCCTGCAGTTCCAGGCATATTCCATCTATATGACCCCGGTGTGACAGCTCTGGCCCGCAGATCGACCGTTTGTCCGGCTTCTTGCGCAGGCCTTTTCCAGAGCCTCCGACCCCAGGGCCGCCGGTCGGAGGTTGAGCGTGACGGTCAATGCGCCTGAGCGCTGCGGTCATTGTCGGTGTCCGCCACGCCGCTAAGGTAGGCCGACACGCCACGCCTGCGTGACGACAACTCTAAGAGAGAACGCCATGACCGAAGCATTCATTTACGACGCGGTGCGTACTCCCCGCGGCAAAGGCAAGAAGGACGGCGCGCTGCACAGCGTCAAGCCGGTCAACCTGATGGCCGGCGTCCTGCGCGCGTTGCAACAGCGCAACCAGCTCGATACCGCCCAGGTCGACGACATCGTCCTGGGCTGCGTGACCCCGGTGGGCGACCAGGGTGCGGACATCGCCAAGACCGCCGCGCTGGTGGCCGACTGGGACGAGCAGGTTGCCGGCGTGCAGATCAACCGCTTCTGCGCCTCGGGCCTGGAAGCGGTCAACCTGGGCGCCATGAAGGTGCGCTCGGGCTTCGAGGACCTGGTGGTGGTCGGCGGCGTGGAATCCATGTCCCGCGTGCCCATGGGCTCCGACGGCGGTCCCTGGGCGCTGGACCCGGAAACCAACCTGCACACCAGCTTCGTGCCCCAGGGCATCGGCGCCGACCTGATCGCCACCCTGGAGGGCTTCAGCCGCGCCGATGTGGATGCCTTCGCCCTGCGCTCCCAGCAGAAGGCCGCCAAGGCCCGCGCCGAAGGACTGTTCGGCAGGTCCCTGGTGCCGGTGACCGACCAGAACGGCATCGTTCTGCTCGACCACGATGAATTCATCCGCGGCGACTCCACCCTCGAAGGCCTTGGTGCGCTCAAGCCCAGCTTCGAGATGATGGGGCAGATGGGTTTCGACGCTACCGCGCTGCGCAAATACAGCTTCGTCGAGCGCATCGAGCACGTGCACACGCCGGGCAACAGCTCCGGCATCGTCGACGGCGCCGCCGCCATGCTCATCGGCTCCGAAGCCAAGGGCCGCGAGCTGGGCCTGAAGGCGCGCGGGCGCATCGTCGCCACCGCGGTGACCAGCACCGACCCGACCATCATGCTCACCGGCCCTGCGCCGGCCACCCGCAAGGCGCTGGCCAAGGCGGGCCTCAAGGCCGAGGACATCGACCTTTATGAGGTGAACGAAGCCTTCGCCTCGGTAGTGATGAAGTTCATGAAGGACATGGGCGTGCCCGAGAGCAAGGTCAACGTCAACGGCGGCTCCATCGCCATGGGCCACCCGCTGGGCGCCACCGGCTGCATGATCCTCGGCACCCTGCTGGACGAGCTGGAGCGGCGCAACCTGCGCTACGGCCTGGCCACCCTCTGCGTGGGCGGCGGCATGGGCATCGCGACGATTATCGAAAGGGTTTGAGGCCGGAGAATAAAAATGACCGACGCCATCCGCTTTGAAAAAGGCCAGGACAACATCGTCGTCCTGACCATGGACATGCCCGGCCAGAGCGCCAACACCATGAACGGTGCGTACCGCGAGGCCATGGCCGCCACCGTGGCGCGCCTGGAAGCCGAGCAGGATTCGATCGCCGGCGTGGTGATCACCTCCGCGAAGAAGACCTTCTTCGCCGGCGGCGACCTCAACGAACTGATCAAAGTCACCCAGCTCGATGCCCAGGCTTTCTATGACGGCATCCTGGTCCTCAAGGGCCAGCTGCGTCGCCTGGAAACCCTCGGCAAACCCGTGGTCGCCGCCATCAACGGCGCGGCCCTGGGCGGCGGCTGGGAAATCTGCCTGGCCTGCCACCACCGCATCGCTCTGGACGAAAGCCACGTCCAGCTCGGTCTGCCGGAAGTCACCCTGGGCCTGCTGCCCGGCGGCGGCGGGGTCGTGCGCATGGTGCGCCTGCTCGGTCTGGAGAAGGCCCTGCCGTACCTGGCCGAAGGCAAGAAAGTGCGCCCGGAACAGGCGCTCAAGGCCGGCCTGATCCACCAATTGGCCTCCAGCCGGGAAGACATGCTGGCCAAGGCCCGCGAGTGGATCGCCGCCAACCCGGCCGCCAAGCAGCCGTGGGACACCGCCGGCTACAAGATCCCCGGCGGCACGCCGGCAAGCCCCAGCGTGGCGCAGATGCTGGCCATCGCTCCGTCCGTGCTGCGCGACAAGACCAAGGGCTGCTTCCCGGCGCCGGAGAAGATCATGTGCGCCGCGGTCGAAGGCGCGCAGGTGGACTTCGACACCGCGCAGCTGATCGAGGCGCGCTACTTCACCGAGCTGACCACCGGCCAGGTGGCGAAGAACATGATTGGCACCTTCTGGTTCCAGCTCAACGAGATCAACGCCGGCAAGTCCCGTCCGCAGGGCTATCCGGTCACCCAGACGAAGAAGGTCGGCGTCATCGGCGCCGGCATGATGGGCGCGGGCATCGCCTACGTCTCGGCCGCCGCCGGTATCGAGGTAGTGCTCAAGGACGTTTCCCTCGAAGCGGCCCAGAAGGGCAAGGCCTACTCGGCCGGGCTGCTGGACAAGAAAGTGGGCAAGGGCCAGATGACCGCCGAGAAGCGCGATGCCTTCCTCGCACGCATCCAGCCGACCGCCAGCGACGCCGACTTCGAAGGCTGCGACCTGATCATCGAAGCCGTATTCGAGGACCGTGGCCTGAAGGCCAAGGTCAGCGCCGCCGCCGAATCCGCCGCGCTGCCCGATGCAGTCATCGCTTCCAATACCTCGACCCTGCCAATCACCGGCCTGGCCGAGGCCGTGGCACAGCCGCAGAAATTCATCGGCCTGCACTTCTTCAGCCCGGTGGACAAGATGCCGCTGGTGGAGATCATTCGTGGCGGGAATACTGACGATGCCACCCTGGCCCGCGCCTTCGACTACGTCCTGCAGATCAAGAAGACCCCGATCGTCGTCCACGACAGCCGTGGCTTCTTCACCTCCCGTGTGTTCGGCACCTTCACCAACGAAGGCCTGGCCATGCTGGGCGAGGGCGTGTCGGCGGCAATGATCGAGAACCAGGCCCGCCAGGCCGGCATGCCGGTGGGCCCGCTGGCGATCAGCGACGAAGTGTCCATGAGCCTGATGAGCCACATCCGCGAGCAGACCCGCAAGGACCTGGAGGCCGAAGGCAAGCAACTGCCCAAGCACCCGGCCTTCGCCGTGGTGGATCTGATGGTCAACGAGTACAAACGCCCGGGCAAAGCCGCTGGCGCCGGTTTCTACGACTATCCCGCCAATGGCAAGAAGCACCTGTGGCCGGAGCTGAAGCAGCGCTTCGAGAGGGCTGACGCACAGATTTCCGCCGAGGACGTGCGCGACCGCATCCTCTTCGTGCAGGCCATCGAGACGGTACGCTGCGTGGAGGAGGGCGTGCTGACCTCCACCGCTGACGCCAACATCGGTTCGATCTTCGGCATCGGCTTCGCGGCCTGGAGCGGCGGCGCGCTGCAGTTCATCAACCAGTACGGCCTGAAGGACTTCATCGCCCGCGCCGAGTACCTGGCCGAGCAGTACGGCGAGCGCTTCCTGCCGCCGGCGCTGTTGCTGGAGAAGGCGGCGCGGGGGGAGTCCTTCTGAGGTGATCTTCGTAGGAGCGAGCTTGCTCGCGAACCACCCCCGCTGCGGGGCCGTTCGCGAGCAAGAACTAGGCGTCCCCCTCGCTCCTACAGAAAGCAACCGGCCCGAGTGGCCGGTTTTTTCTTGCCGGTGCAAGCCGTAGGATGGCGCCTTCCGACTCGCAAGGACCGCACCGATGACCGTTCCCGCCCTGTTGATCATCGACCAGCAGCAAGGCATGCGCGAAAGCCCTGAGCCGCGCAACAACCCGCAGGCCGAACAGCGTATCGGTGAGTTGCTGGCAGCCTGGCGCCAGGCCGGCTGGCCGGTGGTTCACGTGCGGCACATCTCCCGTACACCGGGCTCGCCATTCTGGCCGGGGCAACCGGGGGCGGAGTTCCAGCCGGAGCTGGCACCGCTGGACCACGAACAGGTGCTGGAGAAGAACGTCCCTGATGCCTTTATCAACAGCGGCCTGGAGCGTTGGCTGCGGGTGCGCGGCATCGACTCGGTGGTGATCTGTGGCGTCAGCACCAACAACTCGGTGGAGGCCACGGCGCGTTCGGCGGGCAACCTGGGCTTCGTCACGCAGGTCGTGGCAGACGCCTGCTTCGCCTTCGACAAGCGCGATTTCAACGGCGTGCTGCGCAACGCGGAGGAGGTCCACGCCATGTCCCTGGCCAACCTGCAAGGCGAATATGCCCAGGTGCTGGACGCGAACTCGATCCTGCGAGCGCTGTCCCTGAGCTGAATCCTTGCCAACCGGCCGTCACCCCTGTGCGTCCGTGCAATTGAAGGAAGTCGGTTTTTCCGGTATTTCCCCTGAAATTCCTACGCAAGAATCGGCCACGGCATCTTGCGTGGTGAAAAAATAGGGCGTAATTTTCACGCGCGTTCCATCAGTGCCAGGATAACCATTCTTATCAGCCGCTAACCCCCAGGAATCACCCCTGCATGTCGTTGCACATCTGCATTCTGGAAACCGACATCCTCCGCCCCGAGCTGATCGACCAGTACAAAGGCTATGGCTGGATGTTCCAGCAACTGTTCGCCAAGCAACCCGTTCCGGCCGAGTTCAAGGTCTACAACGTGGTGGAAGGGCATTATCCGCCCGAAGATGAGAAGTTCGACGCGTACCTGGTGACAGGCAGCAAGGCGGACTCGTTTGGCACTGATCCCTGGATCCAGACCCTAAAGGACTACGTGCTGAAGCTCTATGAGCGCGGTGACAAGCTGCTGGGCGTGTGCTTCGGCCACCAGCTGCTGGCGCTGGTCCTCGGCGGCAAGGCCGAGCGTGCGGATCAGGGCTGGGGCGTGGGCATCCACGACTACCGCATCGAGGAACAGCCGGAGTGGATGAGCCCGTCGCTGGGCGATGGCCTGACCCTGCTGGTCAGCCACCAGGACCAGGTCACCGAGCTGCCCCATGGCGCGCGCCGTATCGCGTCCAGTGACTTCTGCCCGAACGCGGCCTACGCCATCGGTGACCAGGTGCTGTGCTTCCAGGGCCACCCCGAGTTCCAGAGCGACTACTCCCAGGCCATCCTGGAACTGCGCAAGCACGTCTTCAGCGAGCCGGTGTTCCAGTCCGGTATCGACAGCCTCGCGCGCCCGCACCAGGGCACTGTGGTGGGCGAGTGGATGATGCGCTTCGTGCAGCAGGGCCGCGAGAAGAAGCAGAACGCCGCCTGATTCCCGCCGTGCCCCATGAAAACGCCGCTCCTTCGAGCGGCGTTTTCGTTTTCCCGGGGCGTAGGGCGTACGACCGCTCGCGGTTGTACGCCGATACACCTTGGTTCGTGGTCGGCGCCGGGATCGAGAGCGGAGTGCCCTGAGATCACGGTCAAACGGCGTACAACGTCCATGCGTCGTCGGCTAGAGCCACTCCGCCTGCTTGAAGCTGATGTACAGCCCGACGCACCCCAGCACCAGCAGCCCCATGATCAGGAAGTAGCCGTAGTGCCAATGCAGCTCCGGGATGTATTCGAAATTCATCCCGTAGATGCCGGCCACCGCCGTGGGAAAGGCGAGGATCGCCGCCCAGGCAGCGAACTTGCGCTGCACCACGCTCTGCCGTGAAGACTCCAGCGCCAGCCCGACCTCGATAGTCTGGGTGGCCACGTCGCGCAGGGTGGTGAGATCTTCCAGCAGGCGATTCACATGGATCGCCACGTCTCGGAAATAGGGGCGCATCTGTTTGTCGATGAAGGGGAAGTCCAGGCGCTGCAGTTCCTGGCAGATCTCCACCATGGGCGCGGCATAGTGCTTGAGCTTGAGCACCTCGCGGCGCAGGCCGTAGATCTTCTCGATCTGCTCCTGGGTCAGCGATTTGCGCAGTACCTGCTGCTCGACTTCCTCGATTTCTCCGCGGATGGCTTCCACCACCGGCTCGTAGTTGCTGACTACGAAGTCCAGCAGGGCATAGAGCACGAAGTCGGTGCCGTGGGCCAGCAGCAACGGCCGAGCCTCGCAGCGCTGGCGCACCTGAGAGTAAGACTGCGAGAAGCCGTGGCGGGCGCTGATGATGTAGCCGACGCCGGCGAACAGGTGGGTTTCCACGAACATCAATCGGCTGTCAGCACGGATTGGCGAATAGATCACCATGAACAGCGCGTCGCCAAAGGTCTCCAGCTTCGGTCGGCTGTGCTTTTCCAGGGCGTCGGAGACGGCCAGTTCGTGCAGGTTGAACTGCCGCTGCAGGTTGAACATTTCTTCCGGTGTCGGCTCCTGTAACCCCGTCCAGACAAAATGGTCGGGCTGGCAAGCCCAGCGGTAACCGTCCTCCAGGGGAATATCGGAGACCTTGCGGCCCTTGCTGTAGACGGCGGATGCGATGACACGGCCCATGGTGAACCCCCCGCAACTGGCTGGCGCGCGGGACAGTTCGTCCCACGACGCAGACTCTCACGCGGACAGTGTTGGACAAGCTCGCCGGCTGCGCCAGCCGAAAGGCATCAGGAGTGGGGATTCAGGGCGCTCTGCAGGCCTTGCAGTGCCACGGGCAGCGCCTGGTTGATGCGGGTGAAGATCCCGGCCCTGTCGACATTGTCCACCGGTGCGCGACGGACGCTGTCGTAGCCGGCAGCCAGCGCCATGACCACCAGGATCACCATGGTGTAGAGCCCCAGGGCGGCGAGGGCGCCGTTGCGAGCGTAGCGGTGGGCCTGGCGATTCATGGTGATGGCTCGGGTGGCGGGAAGCGATGGCTCAGTGTCGCCGTCGTCCTGCCCGTTGAATAACGAAGCCGGTTGCTTTCGAGTATCAGGGAAATTGATGGCGGGCCGGGGTGCATGCCGCCGTGGAGTGCGGGCGGAGTACTCGGAAGTTTCCGAGAGCTGGACAGCATTCATGGGCGTTTGACCCGCGTCAAAAATGGGGAGGCCGCCGGGCGTAACGTGGAAATCAGGGGGTAGCGCAACGCTGCCACGGACATTCCGAACACAAGGAACGCTTCATGATTCGATACGTTGAAGGCGACATTCTGCTCAGCAAGGCCCAGGTCATCGCGCACGGCATTGCACCCCAGGACCACTTCGACTCCGGCCTGGCGCTGGCACTGCGCGAACGCTGGCCGTCGATGGTGCGCGACTATCGCCACGCCGCCCATTCGGATGCGCCGGAGCCGGGTTCGATCTGGGTCTGGTCGGGCGTCGATGCGGACGGTGGCACCCGATGCATCGCCAATCTGCTGACCCAGGACATGCAGGGTTCCGGACGCGGCGCGCGACCGGCGAAGGCGACACTGGAGAATGTCGGGCACTGCCTGAAGGAACTTGCCCGCTACCTGCAGAGCGAACGGGTGAGCAGCCTGGCGCTGCCTTGTCTGGCGACCGGTGTGGGCGGGCTCGACTGGAAGGATGTGAAACCGTTGGTGGAGCGTTACCTGGGCGATCTGGGTATCGCAGTGGTGGTCTACGAGGTCTACCGCAAGGGAGTGGCCGCCGCTGAGTGACGCCGCCCTGTCGCCCTCGAAAAGCCCGGCCGCAAGCCGGGCTTTTCGCATCGGGCTGGAGGGCATGATGTCACCTGCTGCTGGCGAGGTCGGTATCAGCCTTGTTTGGCAGTGGCTTCCACGGTGTGGCTGGCTGCCTGCTCGGCCGGTTGTTGCTGAGCGCTCTGGGTCAGGTTGAGCATGCGGTTCTGCATCAGCGGGGATTCCTCGGCGAAGCTGGCCTGGGCGGCGATGGCAGTGGCAGCGGCGAAGAGGGTTGCGGCGATAACCTTGAGTTTCATGATGAACACCTCCGATGGTGTTGCTTTGGGTTCATCCATAGGTTAATACGCAATAATTTTTGAAAAATAGCAGTTCGGCTTAATGAGTTTTTACAAAAACGCAACAGTTGGCTGGCGCAATGAAAGTCCCGGGCATAAAAAAGCCCGGCGTGGGGCCGGGCTCTTTCTCGCTTGGGGTCAGGCGAGGTGCTGCTTGTCCTGCTCGATGGAGCGGTCGAGGGTCTCCAGCAGTTGCTTGCGCACTTTCAGCTTAGTGTTGCGGTGAGCGGTCATGTTGAGCTTCTTCAGGTGGCGTGCCGCTTCCAGGGCTGCCTCCTGCAGTTGCTCGGCCGGTACCACCTTGTCGAGGAAACCGGCGTCCACGGCATCGCGCGGGTTGAACATCTCGGCGTTGATCACCGAGCGGGTGAAGGCCGAGCGGCGCAGGCGGTCGCGGGCCAGTTCGATGCCCACGTGGTGCATGGTCATGCCGATGGCGACTTCGTTCAGGCCGATCTGGAAGGGGCCGTCGACGCCGATGCGGTAATCCGCCGAGAGCAGGATGAAAGCGCCCTTGGCCACCGCATGGCCGGTGCAGGCGACGATGACCGGGTAGGGGTGGGAGAGCATGCGGCGCGCCAGGGTGGAACCGGCGGCCACCAGGTTCACGGCGTTCTCCGGGCCGGAGGTCATCACCTTCAGGTCGTAGCCGCCGGAGAGAATGCCCGGCTGACCGGTGACGATGACCACTGCCCGATCCTGTTCCGCCTGATCCAGCGCCTGATTGAAGGCCTCGATGACGGCGGGGGAGATCGCGTTCACCTTGCCGTTGTTCAGGGTCAGGGTGGCGATGCCGTCTTCGAGTTGGTAGGTGATCAGCTCACTCATGGCGGTAGTCCTTGGTTGGAAGTGGGCCAGAACATACTGACGGGGGAGGCGGGCGTAAAGCACTTTGGCTGACCGGTGAGTCACCCGGAATCCGGGGCTTGTGGGGAGTCGTACGCATTTCCGGGAGACCGTCGTGGAGGGCGTTCGACAGTGCTGTTAAGCTGCCACTATTGCCCGTGATGCCTCCCGCTCTCGCAAGGACTGCTGCATGTCGAAACTCGTCAAATGGATCTTCCTGGCCCTGGTCGCCGTCGCCGTGATCATCAAGGCGTCGCTGTGGCTGTCCGTGCGCAGCATCGTCGATGATGCGATTGCGCAGCTGTCGCCGATGATGGAGATCAGCTACGGCGGTATTTCCTCGTCCTTCGACGGTCGGGTCGGGCTCAAGAACGTCGTGATCAGGGTGCCCATGGCCCATGACAGCCTCAAGGTGGCCCATGCCCAGTTGAAGTTCAACGGCTTGCGCGAGCTGCTGAGCTTCAAGGAGCGCCTGGCCGAGCGCAAGCTGCCCGAGCAGATGGCCCTGGAGCTGCAAGGCGTGGAGCTGGAGGTGGCCGGCCCGTTCGTGCAGCAGTTGTATGCCGTACCCGCCGAGAAGAGCGCCTTCACCGCGATGAGCGAAGTGGTCTGCGGCAACGTCCGTAATATCGGCGTCGATGAACTGTTGCAGATGGGCTATCGCTCCCTGCAATCGGACCTGGAGTTCTCCTACCGCTTCGAGCCCGGCGCGCAGAAGCTCACCTTCAACCTGCGCAACGACGCCCGCGACATGCTGGACTTGCGCCTGAGCATGTCGCTGATGAATGTGTCCGAGCGCCCGGGTGACATGCGCGTGAACCCGCCACGAGTCCAGCAGGTCACCGTGGAGATGGACGACAACCAGTACCAGCGCCGGGTCACCGAGTTCTGCCGCAGCAAGATGGGCCTCGATCAGAAGGCTTATCTGGCGCTGTCGCTGGAGCAGTTCGACAAGTCCCTGCGCCAGCAGCGCATCGCCCTCGACAAGCCGGTGCTCGAGGCCTACGGCCGCTACCTGAGCGATCCCCGTTCGCTGCGCATCGAACTGACTCCCAGCGAGGGGATGGCCTGGGATGGTCTACAGTTCTTCGAGCCCAAGGATGTCATCGGGATGCTGCGACCGAGCGTTCTGGTCAACCAGGAGGCGGTGACCCAGTTGGGTTTCAGCTGGGTCGATCCGCTTAAACACAAAATCACGCCGGAAAACGACCTTCAAAAGGTTTCGGCTGAAGAAACGGTTGAGTCGGAAGCTAGAACGCAGCAATATGAGTTCGTTAATGTTGACAGCCTTGCCCAGTACACCGGCAAGCGCCTGCAGTTCATCACGTTTGATGGTGCCTATTACCAGGGTGTGCTGCACAAGGTGGAGAACGGTCGAGCCTATATCACTGTCCTGATCGGGACCGGCTCGGCGGAAATGTTCCTCCGCCTGAACAAGATCAATCAGGTGCGGGTCATGTTGTGAGGCCCCAGAAGGAGAGAGCAAGTGAGTGAGTCGTTGTCCATCCATCACGATGAAACCAGCCACCAGTTCGTCACGACGGTGGACGGCCATCGCGCCTATCTGGCCTATATGGATCTGGGCAAGCAGACGCTCGACATCTACCGCACCTTCGTCCCGGATACCCTGCGCGGCCGCGGCATCGCCGCTGCTCTGACCGAGCACGCCCTGCAGTACGCCGAGCGCAAGGGCTACAGCGTGATCCCGTCGTGCTCCTATGTGGAGCGCTACCTGGAACGCCGCCAGCGTCATACCGATACCGCGCTCTGATTCGCGGATCGCAGAAATGAAAAAAGCCGGGCTCATTGCCCGGCTTTTTCTTTGCCATATGCCCGCCCCATCAACTTGTAGGGCGGATAACGCCTCAAGCGTTATCCGCCATCATGGGTATCGCTTCGCTCCACGCCATCCTACAAAAACACCTCATGGCAGGCGCGGATGCCTGGGCACGAAAAAGCCGGGCATCGGCCCGGCTTTTTCATTACCGCAAACCTCAGCCGCGCTGACGCTTGGGCAGGACGTCCTTGAGCTTGGCATGCATGCTGCGCACGGCCTTCTCGGTGGTGTCCCAGTCGATGCAGGCGTCGGTGATGGAAACACCGTACTGCAGCTGGCAGAGATCTTTCGGGATCGGCTGGCTGCCCCAGCCCAGGTGGCTTTCCACCATCAGGCCGACGATGGAGTTGTTGCCTTCGGCGATCTGGTTGGCGACGTTGTCCATCACCAGCGGCTGCAGCGCCGGGTCCTTGTTGGAGTTGGCGTGGCTGCAGTCGACCATCACGTTCAGCGGGATCTTCGCCTTGGTCAGTTCCTGTTCGCACAGGGCGACGCTGACCGAATCGTAGTTCGGCTTGCCGTTGCCGCCGCGCAGCACCACGTGGCCGTAGGCATTGCCCTTGGTGGTGACGATGGAGACGCCGCCTTCCTGGTTGATACCCAGGAAGCGGTGCGGGCTGGAAACCGACTGCAGGGCGTTGATCGCCACGGTTAGGCTGCCGTCGGTGCCGTTCTTGAAGCCGACCGCCGAGGACAGGCCCGAGGCCATCTCGCGGTGGGTCTGGGATTCGGTGGTGCGCGCGCCGATGGCCGACCAGCTGATCAGGTCCTGCAGGTACTGCGGGGAGATCGGGTCGAGCGCTTCGGTGGCGGTGGGCAGGCCCATCTCGGCGAGGTCGCGCAGCAGCTGGCGGCCGATATGCAGGCCGTCCTGGATCTTGAAGGAGTCATCCAGGTAGGGGTCGTTGATCAGCCCCTTCCAGCCCACGGTGGTGCGCGGCTTTTCGAAGTACACGCGCATCACCAGGAACAGGGTATCGGAGACCTCCGCGGCCAGTACCTTCAGGCGCTCGGCGTATTCGTGGGCGGCCTTGATGTCGTGGATCGAGCAGGGGCCGATCACCACGAACAGGCGGTGGTCCTTGCCATCGAGGATGTCGCGGACGACCTGGCGGCCGTTGGCGACGGTGCGCAGGGCGGCGTCGGTCAGGGGGATTTCGCGCTTGAGCTGCTCCGGCGTGATCAGGGTCTCGTTGGAGGCAACGTTAAGGTCGTCGATCTGTAAATCAGCCATCGTGGTACTCAATCAGGTCACGGGTGCCGGCCGCCAGAAATCCCCGTGCGATGGGGCGCAGGCAGATATTCGCTAAGGGGAACCCGAACCTTAACCGGTCCGACGCTGGCTCGACAATGGCCTTTGGCAGGAAAATGCCCGGACCACGGGCATTTGCGCGACTTTCTGCGCGAGCGGCGTCAGACTGCGCAAAACAATGGGAAGTCCTGGGCGTTGTGCGCGATCCATTCCAGGGCGAGTTCCTCGAACGACAGCGCGGCGCCCGTCTCCTGTTCGCGCTGCCGCCGGTAGCGCTCTATCTGGCATACCTGCTCGACCATGCGGGCGCGGAACAGCGTGTCTTCGTCGATGAAGGCGATGCCGACGATGTAGTCGCTGTTCTGCTTGCGACTCCAGGCCACTACGCCCGGGTAGCGCGCCGAGTCGCCCAGCAGGGGAATGCGCAGCTCGATGGACGTGCCGCGGCGAAAGCCCCGTGGCGAGTTGCACGCCACACCGCCGAGGCTGATATTGTGCAGTCGCTGGCGCGGCAGGAAGGTCTGCTTGCGAATGACCAGTTCAACCGGAAGGTCACAGGGGTGACGCAGGAACTGCCGCATGACGGAATGCTCCGACCGCAATCTTTCTAGTATTGGCCACTTGAGTATAGTGCCGGCCCTTGAGCTGACCGACCTGGACGCCGACCGCCGGCTGCTTTCCCTTCCAGGCGTGTCGCTGGTTGTGTTCACCAGCGAGGGTTGCTCGTCCTGCCGATGGGCGCGGGCGAAGCTGCCGGAGTTCGGCCTTCCTGTGGACCGCCTGTGCTGGATCGACGCCGGCCGCAGCGGCGGGCTGGTGGCGCGCTATGGCGTGTTCCACCTGCCGGCGACGTTCCTGGTGCGTGACGGCCATTTTCTCGGCCCGATACACGCCGCCCTGCGTCCCGAATCCCTGAACGACGCCGTGCGCGCTGGCCTGTCGCGCCCGGCTGAGGAGTTGCCTTGATGAATCTGCGAATCGGCATCATTGGAACCGGCGCCATCGGCGGTTTCTATGGCCTGATGCTGGCCCGCGCCGGCCATGACGTGCATTTCCTGCTGC
This sequence comes from Pseudomonas macauensis, assembly GCF_047902425.1. Lineage (NCBI taxonomy): Bacteria > Pseudomonadati > Pseudomonadota > Gammaproteobacteria > Pseudomonadales > Pseudomonadaceae > Pseudomonas > Pseudomonas macauensis. Next base: position 2,235,389 of record NZ_CP138377.1, read on the forward strand.
GTAGCGAGTACCCGGCGGTGGTGGAGAACGGTCTGCGCCTGAACAGCCAGGTGTATGGCGAGCTGAGCCTGGCGCCGGTGAACGCCTATGACGACGCCGCGCGCATGCCGCCTTGCGACTGGCTGCTGGTCGGCGCCAAGACCACCAGCAACGCCAGCTTGGCGCCCCTGATCGCCCAGGCGGCCGCCCGGGGTGCCAAGGTCCTGCTGCTGCAGAATGGCCTGGCGGTCGAGGATGAACTGCGGGCGCTGCTGCCCGACCACCTGCATCTGCTGGGTGGCCTCTGCTTCATCTGCGTGCACCGCAGCGCGCCGGGTGTCATCGAGCACCAGGCTTTCGGCGCGGTGAACATCGGTTACCACTCGGGCCCCGCAGTGGGTGAGCCGGAGCGCCTGGCCATCGTCGAGGAGGGCGTCGAGCTGTTCCGCAGCGCCGAACTGGGCTCCAACGCCATGCCCAGCCTCGAATATGCACGCTGGCAGAAACTGGTGTGGAACATCCCCTACAACGGTCTTTCGGTACTGCTCGACAGCGGCACCCGGGCGATCATGGACAACCCCGACAGCCGCGCCCTGGTGGCCGAGCTGATGGAGGAGGTAGTGGCCGGCGCGAAGGCTTGCGGGCATTCGCTGCCGCCGAACATCGTCGGCGCGATGTTGGCCTCGACCGACGCCATGCCGGATTACCTGCCGAGCATGTATCACGACTTCGCGCAGCATCGACCGCTGGAGCTGGGCGCGATCTACGCCGCGCCCCTGGAGGCTGCACGCAAGGCCGGGCGCGAGCTGCCGAAAATCGAGGCGCTCTACCGCGCCCTGCGTTTCATCGACGCGCGCAACCAGGCTCATTGAGCCAATACCTCGGAGAGCGACATGGCGAAGGGACTGGGCGATAAGCTGGTGGTGGCGATTTCCTCGCGGGCGCTGTTCGACCTGCGCGAGAGCCACCAGGTGTATGAGCGCGAGGGCGTTGAAGCCTATCGCCAGTACCAGATCGCCCGAGAGGACGAAGTGCTGCCGCCCGGCGATGCCTTCGCCCTGGTGCAGAAGCTGCTGGCGCTCAACGGCGACTCGGACAGCGCACCGGTGGAGGTCATCCTGGTTTCGCGCAACAGCGCCGATACCGGCCTGCGGGTGTTCAACTCGATCCAGCACTACGGCCTGGGCATTTCCCGCGCCGCCTTCGTCGGTGGCCGCAGCCCCTATCCCTACCTGAAAGCATTCAACTGCCACCTGTTCCTCTCCACCCATATCGACGACGTACGCAGTGCCTTGGATGCCGGTTTTGCTGCTGCCACCATCCTTTCCGGTGGGACCCGGCGCGAGAGCAATGGGGAGCTGCGCTTCGCCTTCGATGGCGATGCGGTGCTGTTCTCCGACGCTTCCGAGCGCGTCTACCAGCAGGGCGGGCTGGAGGCGTTCCAGACCCATGAGCGCGAGTCCGCCCGCGAGCCCCTGGGCGGCGGTCCGTTCAAGCCCTTCCTCGCCGCGCTCAACCGGGTGCAGCAGGCGTTCCCGCAGGAGTCCTGCCCGATTCGCACCGCGCTGGTCACCGCCCGTTCGGCGCCGGCGCATGAGCGGGTGATCCGCACGCTGCGCGAATGGGATATCCGCCTCGACGAGTCGCTGTTCCTCGGTGGCCTGGACAAGGCCGCGTTCCTCGAAGCCTTCGCCGCCGACGTGTTCTTCGACGACCAGGCGGGGCATTGCGAGAAGGCTCGCGAGGTGGTCGCCACCGGGCATGTGCCGCACGGCGTAAGCAACGAAAAGCAGACCGCCGGATAGCCGCCAGGCCGCGACAGTCGGTCCCTGCGGAGCGCCGCGCGTTCTGCTGCTACGCTGCTGATAGGCCCGCCGCGCAGGCAGTCGAGGAGGCCGCATGATCCGATCGATTCTTTACGCTACCGACCTTGGCCTCTACGCGCCTTATGTCCTCCAGCATGCCCTCTCGCTGGCCCGTGCCTATGGGGTCCAGTTGTACGTGGTGCACGCCGTGGAGCCGCTCGGACTGTTCGCCGAGTCGGTGCTGCAGACCTACCTGGACGAGAACACCCTCAACGAAATGCGCACCAATGGTTTGCACAACGTCATGGGCAGCATCGAGCAGCGCGTGATGGAAGGGTTCCGCGACGAGCTGGGGGAGCTGCGTCAGGATGCCGAGCTGATCCACTCCGTGCGGGTCATCCAGGGGGACCCGCCGATGGTGATCCTCGACGAGGCGCGGCGTCTGGGTGTGGACCTGATCGTCGCCGGCAGCCACAGCCACGGGGAGGGGCTGAACACGCCGCTGGGGCGCACCGCGGGGCGTCTGGTGCAATTGGCGGAGGTGCCGGTGTACCTGGTACCGATGCTGCTGCACCGTTGAACGCAGTGTGACAATGCGTCGGATAAGACCGGAATTTCCGTATGGCTTTAGACGAATGGCATGCAGAGCTAAAAAAAACGTCTAGTTTTATTCCTTAAACCATTAATATGGTTATAAAACATAAGCCCCTGATCGCGGGTCGCGACATTCTTTCCGAGGAAATTCCATGAAGCTTCAGCAACTGCGCTATATCTGGGAAGTCGCGCACCACGACCTGAACGTTTCGGCCACTGCTCAAAGCCTGTATACCTCCCAGCCCGGCATCAGCAAGCAGATCCGCCTGCTGGAAGACGAGCTGGGCGTCGAAGTCTTCGCCCGCAGCGGTAAGCACCTCACCCGCGTCACCCCGGCCGGCGAGCGCATCATCAACACCGCCGGCGAGATCCTGCGCAAGGTCGAAAGCATCAAGCAGATCGCCCAGGAATTCTCCAACGAGAAGAAGGGCACCCTGTCCATCGCCACCACCCACACCCAGGCGCGCTATGCGCTGCCGGGTGTGATCAGCGGCTTCATCAAGCAATATCCGGACGTCTCCCTGCACATGCACCAGGGCACGCCGATGCAGATCGCCGAGATGGCCGCCGACGGCACCGTCGACTTCGCCATCGCCACCGAGGCACTGGAGCTGTTCGGTGACCTGATCATGATGCCGTGCTACCGCTGGAACCGTTGCGTGATCGTGCCCCAGGGCCACCCGCTGACCAAGGTGCCGAAGCTGACCCTGGAACTGCTGGCCGAACAGCCCATCGTCACCTACGTGTTCGGTTTCACCGGTCGTTCCAAGCTGGACGAAGCCTTCAACCAGCGTGGCCTGGTGCCGAAGGTGGTATTCACCGCCGCCGACGCCGACGTGATCAAGACCTACGTGCGCCTGGGCCTGGGCGTGGGCATCGTGGCTCACATGGCGGTCGATCCGAAGCTCGACAGCGACCTGGTGATGCTCGACGCCAGCCACCTGTTCGAATCCAGCGTGACCAAGATCGGTTTCCGTCGCGGCACCTTCCTGCGCGGTTTCATGTGCGACTTCATCGAGAAGTTCGCCCCGCACCTGACCCGCGACCTGCTCTCCAAGGCCGTGCAGTGCCACAACAAGACCGAGCTCGACGAGCTGTTCGACGGCATCGAATTGCCGGTTTACTGATTACTGCTCGCTCCAACGAAGAAGCCCGGCATCTGCCGGGCTTCTTCATTTCAGCGAATACGCCAGCGCAACAGCAGCAACGCGACGAAAGCCAGGCCCGCCCCTGTGAGGAACGTGGAGCTGGCACCGAAACTCTGCCAGAGCCAACCAGCCAGCACACTGGCCAGCAGCATGGCGAGGCCACTGGCGAGGTTGAACACGCCGAAGGCGGTACCTTTCAGATCGGCCGGTGTGGTGTCGGCGATCAGGGTGGCCAGCAGGCCCTGGGTGAAGCCCATGTGCAAACCCCAGACAGCCACGCCAAGCAGCATCAAGGGAGTGGAGTCTGCCCAGGCCAGCAGCAGGTCCGCCGCCACCAGCAGAAGCATGCCGATGGCCAGCAGACCGGTGCGGTCGGTGCGGTCCGACCACCATCCCACCGGGTAGGCCGAGAGCATGAACAGCAGCGACATCACCACCATCACCACCGGCGTCCAGGCCATCGGCAGGCCCAGGTTCTGCGCGCGCAGCACCAGGAAGGCCTCGCTGAAGCGGGCGAGGGTGAACACCGCGCCGATCCCGACCACCCACCAGTAGCGCGCCGGGAAGCTGCGCAGCGCATCGCGATGGATCGGTGAGCGGAAGCGGTGACGGCCGGCGGCATGCTCCGGCTCCTTGACGAAGAAGATGATCGCCAACACCGCGAGGCCCGCCGGGATGCAGGCGAACCAGAACACCAGCGGCAGGTTGTTGCCCAGCCAGAGCATCAGGGCGATCGCCAGCAAGGGGCCTGCGAAGGCGCCGACGGTATCCATCGATTGACGCAGGCCGAAGCAGGCGCCGCGGATGGAAGGCGGCGCCACATCGGCGATCAGCGCATCGCGTGGGGCGCCGCGAATGCCTTTGCCGATGCGGTCGAGCAGGCGCGCGGTGAAGATGGCTTCGCCGGAGGTGGCCAGCGGAAACAGAGGCTTGGACAGCGCAGCCAGGCCATAGCCGAACAGCACCAGACCCTTGCGCCGGCCTAGGAAGTCGCTGATGGCGCCGGAGAACACCTTGACGATCAGCGCGCTGGCCTCGGCGATGCCTTCGATCAGGCCGACGGTGAGCATGCTCAGCCCCAGGCTGCCGACCAGGAACAGCGGCAGCAGGCTGTGCAGCAGCTCCGAGGAGACGTCCATGAACAGGCTGACGAAGCCCAGCGCCCAGACGGTGCCGGGGATGCGGGGGCGGGAAGGTTCCGAACCGTCGGGCATGGCCGACATCCTTGTGCGCTACAGGGGCGCTCAGTATTGCCCGGAGGGGATCAAGAAAGCGTCAAGTATGCCGCTTCAGAGACGGTCGAGATCGTCCCGGCCGGCCAGCTCCGCCAGCGCCTCGCGGGAGTCCAGCGGCAGCTCGCCACGGCCTTCCAGCACTTCGTGGAGGAAGCTCATGAACACGGTGTAAACGACCTCGCGACCGTCATCGTGGCGGACCACGAAGAAGGGGGCGGTGTCCACGCCGTACTGCGCGGCAACCATCCAGCCGGCACTGCCGGGGTTGCGCTCGTCGGCGACCAGGGTGCGGTCGATGCGGTCCAGATAACCGCCTTTCTCCAGACGTTCGTGCACTTCGCGGCACTTGCGGCAGTCCTGGCCGTTGGCCAGGACTTTCTTCACCAGGGTGATGCGCATGGGATCGGCTCCGCCGCAGGCATGCAGGCGTCCGATCCTGGCTGCGGGCTGACGTAGAAATTTCCGTCAGCCGAGGGTAAGGCCTCAGGCCTTGCTGATCAAATTGCCAGCGTGCAGACCGCATTCCTTCTGCGTGGCTTCCTCCCACCACCAGCGGCCTTCGCGCTCGTGCTGGTTGGGTAGTACCGGGCGGGTGCAGGGCTCGCAGCCGATGCTGATGAAGCCGCGCTCGTGCAGGCTGTTGTAGGGAATTTCCAGCATGCGGATGTAGGCCCAGACTTCCTCGCTGCTCATGTTGGCCAGCGGGTTGAATTTGAACAGCGGCTTTTCCGGGGTGGAGAAGGCGCTGTCGAGTTCCACCACCGCGACCTGGCTGCGGGTGCCGGGGCTCTGGTCCTTGCGCTGGCCGGTGGCCCAGGCGGTGACGGTGGATAGCTTGCGCTTGAGCGGCTCGATCTTGCGGATGCCGCAGCACTCGCCGTGGCCGTCCTTGTAGAAGCTGAACAGGCCCTTTTCCTTGACGAAGGCTTCCAGCAGGCGCGGGTCGGGCGACATCACTTCGATGGCGATGCCGTAGTGCTCGCGCACCTGCTCGATGAAGCGGTAGGTCTCGGGGTGCAGGCGCCCGGTATCCAGGCTGAAGACCTTCACGTTCTTGTTGAGCTTCCAGGCCATGTCCACCAGCACCACGTCCTCGGCGCCGCTGAAGGAGATCCACAGGTCGTCGCCGAAGTGCTCGAAGGCGAACTTCAGAACGTCCTGGGGGGATTTGCTGGCATAGCTCGCGGCGATTTCCGCGATGTCGAACGGATGGCTCATCAGGCGGTATTCCTAGTTTTGGTGGCGCGGGGCGCTCTTTGCCGGGATGGTAGCAAAGAGGTGGATATGCCCCTAAATAACCTTCGGAAAGGTGCACTGTAGTTTTTGGGTATAAGTGCCGCGTTGCGCCGTCCCGGGCGAGCGGCTAGAGTGCCGCCTCTCAAGTCAAACCTGCGGGGAAATCGTTCGTGGAAATCGCCTGTCTCGACCTGGAAGGGGTTCTGGTTCCGGAAATCTGGATCGCCTTCGCTGAAAAAACCGGTATCGATGCGCTCAAGGCGACGACTCGCGATATTCCGGACTACGACGTGCTGATGAAGCAGCGTCTGCGCATCCTCGACGAGCATGGCCTGAAGCTGTCCGACATCCAGGAAGTGATCGCCACCCTCAAGCCGCTGGAAGGTGCGGTGGAGTTCGTCGACTGGCTGCGCGAGCGCTTCCAGGTGGTGATTCTCTCCGACACCTTCTATGAGTTCTCCCAGCCGCTGATGCGCCAGCTCGGCTTCCCGACCCTGCTGTGCCACAAGCTGATCACCGACGAGACCGACCGCGTGGTCGGCTACCAGCTGCGCCAGAAGGACCCGAAGCGCCAGTCGGTCATCGCCTTCAAGAGCCTGTACTACCGCGTGATCGCCGCCGGCGACTCCTACAACGACACCACCATGCTCAGCGAAGCCCATGCCGGCATCCTGTTCCATGCGCCGGACAACGTGATCCGCGAGTTCCCGCAGTTCCCGGCGGTGCACACCTATGAGGACCTGAAGAAGGAGTTCCTCAAGGCGTCGAACCGTCAGCTCAGCCTGTAAGAGCGGCTGTGACGAAAAAGCCCCGCGAATGCGGGGCTTTTTGTTTTCCGGGAGGGTGGCTGACATACGTAGGAGCTGACTTTGTCCGCGATGCCTTTCGGACCGGCCTGTTGGTCGGATCGCTGATGAAATCCGCTCCAGCGGGGATTTTCAGACGTGCTGCGCAGTTGGTCGCAGGTCTGGCGAAACGGCGTACAACCGCGAACGGTTGTACGCCCTACGGGGCTTTACGGCGGTTTTTCGTAGGAGCGAGCTTGCTCGCGAACCGCTTAACTCCGCAGCTGCCGGAGAGTCTGTTCGCGAGCAAGCTCGCTCCTACAGACGCCCCATGAACCCTCGCGGGGTTTACAGGCTCTCCAGGGTCCGCAGCAGCACGCCGACCTTGGTCAGCGACTCCTCGTACTCCTCCTGCCAGTCCGAGTCGGCGACGATGCCGCCGCCGCCCCAGCAACTGACCTGATCGTCCTTCACCAGCAGGGTGCGGATGGCGATGGAGCTGTCCATCTCGCCGCGCACGTCGAGGTAGAGCAGGCTGCCGCAGTAGATGCTGCGCCGGGTCGGCTCCAGTTCGTCGATGATCTGCATGGCGCGCACCTTCGGCGCGCCGGTGATGGAGCCGCCGGGGAAACTGCCTTCGAGCAGGTCCAGGGCGTCCTTGCCGTCCGCCAGCTCGCCCGTGACGCTGCTGACCAGGTGGTGGACGTTGGGGTAGGTCTCCAGCGCGAACAGTTCCGGCACCCGCACGCTGCCGGGGCGGCAGCTGCGGCCCAGGTCGTTGCGCAGCAGGTCGACGATCATCAGGTTCTCGGCGCGGTCCTTCTCGCTGGCCAGCAGGGTCTCGGCGTTGGCCTGGTCGGCCTCTGGCGTCATGCCGCGCGGGCGGGTGCCCTTGATCGGGCGGGTTTCCACCTGGCGGCCGTGGAGCTGGATGAAGCGCTCGGGCGACAGGCTCAGCACTGCGCCTTCGGGCAGTTCCAGGTAGCCGGCGAAGGGCGTCGGGCAGGCTTCGCGCAGCGCCCGGTAGGCCAGCCACGGCGAGCCGCTGCAGGGCGCGCGGAAGCGCTGGGTGTAGTTCACCTGGTAGCAGTCGCCGTCGAGGATGTAGCGGTGCACCTGGTCCAGGGCGTCGCGGTACTGCTCGCGTGTGAGGTCTGGTCTGAATGGCGAGCCGAGGCGGAAGGGCGGCAGTGTGTCTGCCTGGGCTTCGTTCTCGAACAGCGCAATCAACCGCTCGCGCTCGCTCGGCTCCAGGGTCGGGTGGAACACCAGCTGGCTGGTGCGCTCCTGATGGTCGGTGACCTGCGCCCAGGCATAGAGACCGAGGCGGGCGTCGGGCAGGTCGAGGTCGTCGAGTGCGGGAGCGGCCAGGCGTTCGATGCGGCGGCCGAAGTCGTAACTCAGATAGCCGATGATTCCGCCGACGAATGGCAACTTCCGGTCGTCCGGCAGCCGGGCTTCGCCCAGGCTCTGCAGCGCGCTTCTTACCCGGGCGAAAAAGCGCTTGGCCGATTCGTCGGCGGTCGGTGCCAGTTCTGCCAATGGCCAGGCGCTCAGAAGGTCATAGCGTCCACGGGTGGCAAAAGGGCGGCCGGCGTCCAGCAGAACGGCGCCAGGTGCGCGATGGATCAAGGCGAAGCGATCACCAGGGTCTTCCTGATAGGGAAGAGGGTGTATGAAACAGTGAGGCATGAGTGAAAGCGTGCAAGGCGAATGGGAGGTTTCAGATCGTCTGAAGCGTCGATCCTAGAGCCATTTCTTCAGTTTACGTAGGAAACGCATTCTGTTAAGAATTGAATTATCCCGCGGGGATTATGCTCCGTACCACAACGATAATGACACAGGGATACAGGCCGTGGATGTAGTACTTGAGCCCGCAGCCGGCAGCCTTTCGCGCTCCAGATTAACACCCCCTCAGGTGCCTGCTGACTATTTGATTCGTCCCCGACTCCAGAATGCTCTGGATCGTCATCCATACGCCTCCGTGCTTTCGTTCAGCGCACCGGTCGGTTTTGGCAAGACCACCGCCCTCGCGGCGCTGGCCAGGTCGCGTGAACTGACCGGCGAAGCCGTCGCCTGGATTTCGCTCGAAGAACAGGACGACGACCCCGGCCGCTTCTGCCTGAAGCTCATCCAGGCGTTGTCCGGCGCCTTGCCGGGCATCGGCGAGGATGCGCAGGGTTACTTGCAGAACACCATGCGCGTGCCGGTGGTGGCGGTGATGGAAAGCCTGCTGATCGACCTGTCGCGCCATGAACACAAGGTGCTGCTGGTGCTGGACGATCTCCATGCGATCAGCCACGCCGACGTGTTCACCGGCCTCAACCGCCTGGTGCAGTACGCGCCGCCCGGATTGACCCTGGCCATCGGCAGCCGCTCGCAGCCCCCGCTGAACCTTGCCACCTGGCGCGCCAAGGGCCTGCTGCTGGAGATCGGCCAGGACGAGCTGCGCCTGAGCGAAGACGAAACCCGCGAATACCTCGCCCGCGACGGTCTGCAACTTGACGACACCTGCCTGCAGAGCCTGCACAGCCAGACCGAAGGCTGGGTAGCCGGAGTGCACCTGGTCAGCCTGTGGCTGCGCCAGCAGGCGGGAACGCCCGAGGACCTCAAGGCGCTGAGCAGCGACAAGGCTGCCGTGGGCGATTACCTGCTGCGGGTGGTGTTCGAGCACCTGCCGGGCGATATCCAGGACGCGCTGCTGGCTCTGAGCATTGCCAACCGGCTGAGCGGCGACCTGGCCAACACCCTGACCGGCCGCCAGGACGGCCAGGCCCTGCTGGAGCGCCTGGACAGCATGCAGCTGTTCCTCCTGCCGCTGGACCGTGATCGCCACTGGTACCGCTTTCACCAACTGTTCGCCGATTTCCTCCGGGCGCGCCTGCGCGAGCGCGACCCGGAACGCTTCAAGCAACTGCACTTCAACGCCAGCCTGTGGTTTACCAACCACCACATGCCGACCCTGGCCATCGAGCACGCGTGCCTCGCCGAAGACCCGGAGATGCTTGCAGCATTGGTGGATGGCTGCGGCCTGGAATTGATCAACCGCGGCCAGCTGTACCTGATCTCGCGCTGGCGCCGCCATGTGCCGAACGAAATCGCCGAGCGCTACCCGATCCTGGTGCTCAGCGATGTCTGGACCCGCGCCTCGGAGCTCAGCCTGCCAGAAGCCAATCGCATGATCGATGAGCTGCTGGCGCGCTGGGGCGACCACAAGGGCAGTGGTCCGATGGGCGACCAGTATCTCTCGGCGCTGGCGGTCAAGGCGGTGCTGGCGCTGCAGAAGGACGACCTGGAGCAGTGCATCACCCTGGCCAGGAAGGTCGAGAGCCAACTGGGGCGCAATTCCGCCTTCCTCGAAGGAGCGGTGCTGCTGATCGCCGCCTTCGCCCAGGTGGTGCGCGGCCAGGCCGACCAGGCCCGGCGGCTGATGGGGCTGGCGCAGCAGCGCAACCATTTCCTCGATGGCCGCTACCTGCACATGCAGCTCTCCACCATCGAGGTGGTGCTGGCGCTGGAGCAGGGCCAGGTCAAGCAGGCGCAGTTGCTCATCGAGCGCCTTCGCCAGCAGGCCATGCCGCTGTTCGACAAACGCTCCCAGGCCCTGGCGCTGCCGACCATCGCCGAGGCGCTGACCGCCTACTACCGCACCGACATCGACGGCCTCGAAGAGCGCCTGCGCTGGGCGTTGGGCCGGGTCGACGTGGTCAACCCGATCGACCTCTACGCCCAGGGCATGCAATGCCTGGCGCGCATCCAGCGCCTGCAGGGGCGCGGCAAGGAGGCGTTGGGCACCCTCGGGCTGATGCAGACCCTGGCCTCGCGCAACCACTCCTGGCGTTTCTTCGCCATGGCGGTGGGCGAGGAGATCAACCTGATCCTGCAGGAACCGGCCACCGACCGCTGCAAGCGCGCCGAGCAGCGCCTGAAAGCCATCGACTGGCAGAAGCTCGCCAGCCATTACAAGCAGATGCCGTTCAATCCGGTGCTCTGGGTGCTGGGCATCAGCCGCGTGCGCCTGTTGCAGGCGCGCGGGCATTTCAGCGAGGCGCTGCACGAGATCACCCAGCTGCGCGGCATGCTGCAGCCGGGCTGGCATGGCTTGCAGCGCCTGCGCCTGGACCTGCTGGCGGCGCTGAGCTACCAGCGCCTGGGGTACCAGGAGCGCTCCCACAGCCTGCTCGGGCAATGCCTGGTGGGCGCCGAGCGGGAAGGGGTGCGGAGCATTTTCATCGAAGAAGGTGAGGGGATTCGCCAGCTGTTGCAGCAGCTCGAGTCCACTGAGCGACAACCGGCCCTGCAGGCGTTCATTCGCGGTCTGCTGACCGTCTGGCCGGGGCAGGAAGCACGCAGGTCGCCCGAGGCGCTCGAGGAAGGTCTGACCGACCGCGAACGCGAGGTGGTGTGCCTGGCCGCGCAGGGGCTCTCCAACGAGGAGATCGGCCGACAGCTGTCGCTGGCGCTCGGTACCGTCAAATGGCACCTGCACAACATCTACGAGAAGCTCAAGGTACGCAATCGTACCCAGGCGATCCGCCGTGCCCGCGAGCTGAGTCTGCTCTGAATGACGACCCTGACCTCCCTGCCGCAGCCGCCGATGCCGCTGCTGCGTACCAAGCTGTTCCCGCCGCGCACCGACAGCAGTGTGCTGCTGCCGCGCCGTGCGCTGATCGATCGTCTGTTCGCCGCCCGCCAGCAGCGGGTGCTGGTGCTCAGCGCGCCGGCGGGGTTCGGCAAGAGCACCGCGCTCAGCCTGTTCCGCCAGCGCCTGCAGCAGAGCGGGGCGCGGGTGGCCTGGCTGTCCTGCGACGAGGGTGACAGCGAGCCGCAGCGCCTCGTGCAATACCTGGTGGCGAGCATCTGCAGTGTCGAGGAAGGCTTCGGCGTCAACACCTCGAACCTATTGCAGTCGGATATGACCCTGCCGCTGGAGGGCATCATCGATGCCTTCCTGTCCGACCTGCGGCGGCTCGACGGCCCGCTGTACCTGATCCTCGACGACTTCCACCAGATCCGCCATCCAGCCCTGGCCCACGGTGCGCGCTACCTGATCGAGCACCTGCCGGAGAATGTGCGGCTGGTCACCAGCACCCGCTATCGCCCGCGCTTCCTGGTGGATGAGCCGGCGCTTGCGCCGCTGACCTTCTGCCTGAGCGGCGACGACCTGCGCCTGACCCGCGAAGAGACCGACACCTACCTCATCGAACTCAAGGGGCTGTCGCTCAGCGACGCCGAGCTCAGGCTGCTGCACAAGCGCACCGAGGGCTGGATTACCGCGCTGCACCTGGCGGCGCTGGCGCTGGCGCGGCATCCGGATCGCGCGGCGTTCCTCAAGGGCTTGTCCGGCTCCGAGCGCGACCTCGCCGACTACCTGGCCGAGGATGTGCTGCGCAGCCTGCCTGAGTCGCTGCAGCAGTTCCTCGACCAGACTTCGGTGCTGGACGAGTTCTGCGCCGAGCTGTGCAACGCCCTGACCGGCCGCCGCGACGGCCTGGACATGCTGATGCGGCTGCAGAACGAGCAGCTATTCATCATCCCGCTGGACGACCAGCGCGAGTGGTTCCGCTATCACCACCTGTTCGCCGAGTTCCTCCAGGGCCGGCTGGCCCGGCACGCGGACCCGACGCCGTTGCTGCACGCCGCCGCGCGCTGGTGCGAGAGCCACGACCTGGCCGACCGCGCGATCAAGTACGCGCTGCGCGCCCGCGACTATGGATTTGCCGCTGACCTGCTGGAGCGCCAGGGCGCCAAGCTGATCGCCGGCAACCGCGTCTACGGCATCCTCGGCATGCTCGGCAACATTCCCGCCGAGGTGATTCGCGAACATCCGGTGTTCCAGATTTTCTATGCCTGGCAGTTGGCCTTCGAACAGAAGTTCGCCGAGGCCGAGGCGTTGATCGAAGAGCTCAGCGTCCGGCTGCTGCAGGGGCAGGGCAAGGTGCGCAACTTCGGCCTGGCCGAGTTGCTGGCGGTGGCCCAGGTGCTCAAGGCGCTGGTGCTGCTCTACCAGGACAAGCTGGAGGGGTGCCTGAAGGTGGCCCGTCAGTGGCTGGCGCTGGTGCCGGGCAATCAGCCGGTGTTCCGCGCCAGCCTGTCGTGCATCCAGGCGGCGGCCTATGCGCTGCTGGGGGATTATGCCGAGGCGGCGAGCGCCATCGGTGTCGCCCGGGAATGCCTGCGCATGGCCGATAGCGAATACCTGCAGGTGGTGGCGAGCATGATCGAGGCGCTGATCTGCAAGGAGCGCGGCGAACTGGAGCGCGGCCGCACCATCGCCGAGAGCGCGCGCGGCCGGGTGGAGCGAGTGTTCGGCCGCCGCAGCCGGGTCGGAGGGCCGCTGTCGCTGGCCTATGCCGACATTCTCTACGAGCAGGACCGGCATGCCGCGATCCTCGCTGAACTGCCCTTGGCGACCACTTGGCGCGATGTCGCCACACCCGTGGAGCTGCTCAGCCGTGGCCAGTTGGTGATGGCCAAGGCGCGCTTCTTCGCCGGCGAGTCCGAACAGGGATTGGCCCAGCTCGACGAATGGCTGGTCGACCTGCAGTCGCCGGGCTATGAGCGGGTCTACGCGCTGTCCATGGGTTGCAAGGTGCAGCTGCTGTTGTGGATGCGCCGGCCGAACGAGGCGGAGCGGGTGTGCCTGCAATTGGCGCGGCACCTCTCCGGACTCTCCGCCGAGCGCTACGCCGACGCCCAGGCCGCGCTGGTGATGGCCGAGGCACGCCTGGCGCTGTCCGAGCGCCATGCCGAACGTGCGCAGCAGCGTCTGGAAGCCTGTCTGGCGGGCTTCACCTCGCCCTACCAACGCGACCGGCGGTTGCGTTTGTCGTTGTTACTTTCTGTGGCGTTTTGGCAGAAAGGTAACAGCGAAAAAGCCTTCGCCTTGTTCGCGCCGACGCTGGAAGAGGCATGGAATCTGGGCTACCGCCGGCTGTTCCAGGACGATGCCCTGTGGCTGCTGCCGCTGTGGGAAGCCTGGAAGGCGGCCGAACCCAAGCGTGCCGCCGCCTGGCAAGGGGTGGCGGAAATGCTCCGCGAGCAGTGCCGGCGTCTCTCCGTCGACCCTGAAAGTTTCGATGAAAATCAAGATGTTAGTCACCGCGAGCGGGAGATCCTGCGGCTCGTGGCGGCGGGCTTGTCGAACCGCGACATTGCCCAGGCGGTGCATCTGTCGGAGGCCACCATCAAGTGGCATCTGCACAACCTGTTCGCCAAGCTCGGTGTGCGCAGTCGGACCCAGGCGGTACTCAAGGGCAAGAGCCTGGGGTTGCTCAGCGAAGCCTGAGTCGGGCGGTGGGTTTTGCGCCATCCCTTGGATGGGCTGGCAGGTGGGGGGCGGGTCAGTAGCTTGGAGATCAGGACGCGAAGCATGGTGCTTCACGAATCCATGCCCACGGCGCCTAGGGAAGTAGTCGTGGGTCTGGAGGGCCGGCGTAGCCGGCCGACCTGCAGCGGGGCAGGACGCCCCTTGCAGTGCCTGGGGCAACCCACCTGAACACTGGAGAGAAATAACAATGAAAAAAATCAAGCAACTGGTTCTTGCAAGCGCAGTTCTGGCTACTCCGTTCCTGGCACATGCCGACATGCAATCCATGGATGACGCTGCTCTGTCCGGTGTGACCGGCCAGGACGGCATCAGCATCGCCGGTACCTTCAACGCATCCATCGGTGCCGTTACCTACAAGGACTCCGACACCACCAACGGCACCCTGTCCCTGGAAGGCATCCACCTGCCCAGCCTGACCATCGCCGACAACGCTCCGATGACCATCGACGTGGTGACCACCAATATCACCCCGGCTGGTGGCGGCACCGCTGTTGCCACCCAGCAGCTCGCCATCGGCCTGCCTTCCGTGACTGGCGACGTGACCGTCGACGCCGTCAAGGTCGGTTCCGGCGCCAGCATTGGCTCCCTGACCATTTCCAACCTGAACCTGGCCGGTTCGACCGTCAAAGTCTGGGGTCACTGATCCCCGAGGTTGCAAGCGCAGTAACCCTTGCCGGCATCTGCCGGCAAGGTTCTTCCGGGTGTTGAGTAGTAGGGGGGTGGAATGTTCGAGATTCTGCTGGGAAGCCTGCTGGGGCTGTTCGGTTTCACCCAGGCCGTGGACACCAAGCCACAACAGCAGGGCACAGTGAACATCTCGCAGCCGCTCACGCCCAATGGCCCGTTCCGCGAGTCGGTGCAGCTTGAGCCGATGAGCCAAGTGCAGTTCCGCAACGTCATCCACCAGGCCTATGACTACAGTTGCGGCTCGGCGGCGCTGACCACGCTGCTGGACTACTACCTGGGGCGCAACCTGGAAGAGCGTCAGGTCATGGAAGGCCTGATCAAGTACGGCGAGGCCGACAAGATCGTCCAGCGCCGTGGCTTCTCGCTTCTGGACATGAAGCGCTATGCCGCCGCACTCGGCTACAAGAGTGGCGGCTTCCGTGCCGAGTTCTCCGACCTGGACTCGCTCGAACACCCGGCGCTGGTGCCGATCCACTATGCCGGCTTCAAGCATTTCGTCGTGGTCCGCGATGTCTATAACGACCACGTCTTCGTTGCCGATCCTGCCTTGGGCAACATCAGTTTCACCCGCGCCCGTTTCGAGGATATCTGGGACCAGAACGTCCTGTTCGTCATCTACCCCAGCGGCCAGGAACCCAGGAATGCCCTGGCGTTGCAGGACGCCGACCTGCGTCTGGTGGATGACCGCACCGTCAGCCTGCTGGCGTTCCGGGAGTTCCCGGAGATGAGCAAGTTCACCCAGAACCAGATCGGGGAGGCCGCCTCCGGCGGGGATGTCCAGTACATCCGCCGCAAATGATTGCCTGATCGGCCCGTACGAATAAGAACAAGACCAGGGGATAGCAACATGAATTTGAAGGGGTTTGCGTGCGTTGCCGCTCTGGCTTTGCTGGTCAGTACCGCCGCCGTGGCGGAAGAGGCGACGTCCGAGGACGCGCGCGATGCGCTGGCCAAGAAGGACAGCGATGCCGACAGCGCCAAGGCGCTGGAGCAGGTGTTCCAGGCCACCGAGAAGAGCTACACCCTGCTCAAGAAGGGCGAGCGCCAGCTCACCTATGGTTTCGATTACTCGCTGATGCGCGATACCCGCATCCAGGCCGTGCGCTCCGGTCAGAACGTCTACAGCGTGCTGGCGCAGAGCGAGGCGCAGCACACCTTCACCAACTCCTTCACCTTCGACTACGGCATCTGGGACAACCTGACCTTCAGCATGCGCCTGCCGTTCGTGGCCAAGTACGACACCGAACGCGACATCCATGCCTACAGCCTGGGCGACATTTCCGCGACCCTGCGCTGGCAACCCTGGGAATCGCGCCGCGGACGCCCGGTCACCACCCTCTACGCCACCCTCGGCCTGCCCACCGGCGACAGCCCCTACGAGATGGACGTCGAGAAGGACGTCTCCACCGGCAACGGCTATTACAGCCTGGGCGTGGGCGCCAACACTTCCTACGTGATCGATCCGGTCGTGCTCTATGGCTCGCTCGGTTACACCTACAACATGCAGGTCGACGACATCCACCAGGCCCAGTACGGCGAAGAACTGGAGAAGGTGGTGCCCGGCGATACCATCAACTTCGCCATGGGCATGGCCTACGCGCTGTCCTACGACGTCTCGCTCGCCACCTCCTACCAGATGGCCTACTCGATGAAGAACAAGTACTACTTCAACGACCGGACGGTGGAGGCACCCGAGCAGACCAGCGCGATCATGAACTTCTCGCTCGGCCTTCGAACGTCACCCGACTACATCGTCAACGTGAACGCCGGTTTCGGTCTGACCGAAGACTCGCCGGATGTACTGCTGGGGCTGTCCCTTCCCCTGGATATCCAAGGCCTCAAGGCCCAGTAACCGACGAGCGAACTCCACATGACAATGCGCATTTCGCCACTCGCGTTGGCGATGGCAGGGGTGAGCCTTGGCTGGTCGTCGCTGGCCGGGGCCCAACTGGCAAACGATCTGACCATCGGCAACCCCAAGGCCATGGCCATGGCCAACGCCGTCACCGCCGATTCCACCGGCATCGACGCGGTGCACTACAACCCCGCCGCGCTGACCAAGCTCAAGGGCCGGCAGACCCAGCTCAAGCTGGTCACCGGGGTGATGGACATCCGCGCCGACTTCAAGGCTCCGCCCAACTATGGCGATGCCGCCTTCGGCCTGGATGACGACCCGGTGGCCAACAGCAGCAGCCGTACCCTGACACCGACCATGTACCTGCCGGGCCTGGGCGGGATGACCGACATGCCGTTGCTGGTGGCGCCGCTGGCGGGGCTGTCGATCAACCCGCCGGGCTCGAAATTCACCTTCGCCACCAACGTCTACGCGCCCCAGGCGCTGGGCTACTCGCGCGACTCCGACAGCGATCCGGCGCGCTACGAAGGGCGCCGGGTATCCCTGCAGCGCATCACCTACTTCTCGCCCTCGGTGGGCTACGAGATCAACGACACGCTTTCGGCGGGCCTGTCGATCGGCTTTTCGCACCAGGCCATGGCCCTGGATACCGACTTCCGCAACCCCGGCCTGCTCACCGGCCTGCTGCAGACCCTGCACGACACCACCTGCGTGCCGGGCGCGCAGGAAATCGTCGAGCTGGTGTTCAACGTCTGCGGCGGCCGCATCGGTCCCTACGACTCGCTGGCCAACCTGAAGCTGGACATGCAGCAGAGCCTGTCGCCGAGCTTCAACCTCGGCATCCTCTGGGAGCCCCGCGACTGGTTCGCCTGGGGCGCGACCTACCAGAGCGAGTCGCGCATGCACCTCAAGGGCAAGTACCGGGTCGACTACAGCCAGGACTGGCAGGGCTTCTGGTCCGGCCTGCAGAGCTCGATCTTCGGCGCCTTCCTGAGCCCCCTGTTCCCCTACGGCAACACCGACGAGGAACACGGCGTGGCGACGCTGAACATGGTCAACCCGGACAGCTTTTCCACCGGCATCAAGGTGCGCCCGTTCGACAAGTGGCAGTTCAACTTCGACCTGAAGTGGACCGACTACAGCGACTGGAACAAGCTGGAGATCGAGTTCGACAAGGAGCTCGACCTGTTGCGCATCGCCAAGAACTTCGCGCCCAACGGCGCCACCGACCACAGCATCATCCTCGACCGCGGCTACCAGGACACCTGGAGCTACGCCATGGGCATGCAGTACGACGTCAACGATCGCCTGCAACTGCGCGCCGGCTACGAGTACCGTCCTTCGGCAATCCCCAAGGACAAGGCCGACGCCCTGGTGCCGATCGGCGACGCCGATCTCTACGGCCTGGGCCTGGGCTACCAGTGGGACAAGGACACGGTGATCGATCTGGGCTTCAACTACTTCGTGTCGAAGCAGAGCATCAAGTCCGGCAGCAGCTGCAACCTGAACTGCACCGGCATCGACAACCTGGTCTACAACCCCTATGCGGGGCTTGACGTCAGCACCACGGTGAAGGCCTATATCTTCGCCATGACGTATCGGACGACTTTCTGAGGGCATCGGACATGGGCAAGCGGACTTTGCTGACGGGCTGCCTGATCGCCGCCGGACTGGCCGCCCCGGCGATGCAGGCCGCCAGCGGGCGCTACCTGTCCTGGGTGGACGACAACGGCCAGGTGCACAACACCTTCGTCGACGCCAGCTTCAGCCAGCAACAACGCCAGGCCGACAAGCGCATTGACCAGAGCGACCGGGCGCGCCAGCTCGACGCATCCGGTACCCAGTGGCCGGGCGCACAGCCGGCCGGGGAGAGCAAGCGCCGCTACTTCACCTGGGTCGATGCCCAGGGCAACATCCAGAACAGCTTCTATGCCGCCGGCCAGGTACCGCCGGGGCGCGCCGACTACGTGCTGCCCAACGGCGACCACTCTTCCGAATACATCGATGCCGAAGCCTACGAGGACAAGGGCTTCGTCCGCAGCGAGAACGGTAACCCGTACTACACCTGGGTCGACGAGCAGGGGCGCATGCACAACTCGCCGATCAGCGCCGAGCAGCGGGCCGAAGCGTTCCGCCGGGGCGAGCAGGGTGGTGGCAAGGTCGCCTATACCGAAGGGCGACAGATCGATTTCAAGTCGCGTCCGGCGGACCTGCCCGGCCTGGATGGCAGCGGCGAGCAGACCGACGCCATGAAGGCGCTGCTCAAGGGCAGCGGCAAGACCCTCGACGACCTCTACCAGGACCTGCAGCGCCGCTGTTGCGAGCAGATGGCCGATGGCGACTTCACCGAGTTGAGCGCCGAAGAGCCGCGCTATGAAGAGCTGAACAAGTTCTCCCCGAGCTTCGACTTCCCCATGGGCAAGAGCTACTTCGTGGCGATGAAGCTGCCCAGCTCGCAGCGGGTCTACGGCCTGCGCGTGCGCAGCTTCGCCAACCACCAGGTGGTGTACCCGTCGCTGCTGTTCCTCGACGAACGCAAGCGCCCGACCCGCTTGGTGAGCGATGCGGTGTACAAGCTCAACCCGGAAACCTGGTACCGCTATGCCTTCATCGAGGGGACGGTGCCGGTGCGTGCCAACCAGGGCGAGCGTTACGTGCTGCTGCTCACCACGGATGAAGATCGCAGCTTGCAGACACTCGACAACAAACCCTACAAGCGCCCGCTGGAAAACCTGGCGGTGAACGAGGCGGGGATGAAGGTGCGCGAGCATGGCGACCAGGGTGGGTTCGAGCTGGCCGTGGTGCGCTGATCCGACGCCTTTCGTAGGAGCGAGCTTGCTCGCGAACCGCCCAACATCGAAGTCGTCAGGGAATCCGTTCGCGAGCAAGCTCGCTCCTACAGGTGCCACCCTGCGTTTCGTGGCCGCAACAAGCTCGGCAATCGCCGGACCTTTTCATGGGGCAGCACGTAGGGCGTACAACCGTTCGCGGTTGTACGCCGATACACCCGAAGCGCCGGCAGGAGCTGTGGTTGATCTCGAAGCGCTCGGCGACGGGCGTCCGAGTGGATCTCCGTGTAGGCGGGAACCAGGGGTAAACGGCGTATAACGTCGAACGTTATACGCCCTACATTCGTGGCTGTGGTGTGTTGAGCCGGGGGGCTACACCTCGCACCCATGAAAAAGCCCGGCAATCGCCGGGCTTTTTCATGGGGCAGGGCGCCTCAGACTTCCTTTGGCTGCACGTGTCCGAACAGCTCCTGGGCGAAGCGCACGCGCTCTTCCACGGTCTCCTTCACACCCTTGGCCTCCATCTCGGCAATGTGCGCCTCGACGGCATGGGTGCGCAGGGTCAGGCCGCAGTCGTTGGCGATCTGGATGTTCAGGCCGGGGCGGGCGTTCAGTTCGAGGATCAACGGGCCCTTGTCCTGGTCCAGCACCATGTCCACGCCGATGTAGCCCAGTCCGCAGAGCTCGTAGCAGCCAGCGGCGAGCTTCATGAAGCCGTTCCAGTTGGGCAACTGCACGCCGTCCACCGCGTTGGTGGTGTCCGGGTGCTTGCTGATCTTGTTGTTCAGCCAGGTGCCGCGCAGGGTATGGCCTGTGGCCAGGTCCACGCCCACGCCGATGGCGCCCTGGTGCAGGTTGGCCTTGCCGTTGGACTGGCGGGTCGGCAGGCGCAGCATCGCCATCACCGGGTAGCCCATCAGTACGATGATGCGGATGTCCGGCACGCCTTCGTAGCTGATGCTCTTGAAAATCTGGTCCGGGGTGACCCGGTACTCGATCAGCGCGCGGTCGCGATGGCCCCCCAGGGAGTACAGGCCGGTAAGGATGCTCGACAACTGGTGCTCGATTTCCTCGTGGCTGATGATCCGCCCGGAGACCGTCTTGTAGCGGCCCTC
This sequence comes from Pseudomonas macauensis, assembly GCF_047902425.1. Taxonomy (NCBI): domain Bacteria; kingdom Pseudomonadati; phylum Pseudomonadota; class Gammaproteobacteria; order Pseudomonadales; family Pseudomonadaceae; genus Pseudomonas; species Pseudomonas macauensis. Next base: position 2,255,947 of record NZ_CP138377.1, read on the forward strand.
GAAGCGATCGGCGATCACCAGGATGCCGTCACCGCCGGCGCCCTGCGCCGGCTTGATCACGAAGTCGTTACGGTCACCGATGATTTCCGGCAGGCGCTCGATCTCTTTCTCGGTGGAGATGATCCCGTACATTTCCGGTACGTGGATGCCCGCCTCGATCGCCCGCTGCTTGGTGATGATCTTGTCGTCGACGATCGGGTACAGGTGCCGCTGGTTGTACTTGAGCACGTAGTCCGCGTTGCGCCGGTTGATACCCATGATGCCGAGGGCGCTCAGGGCTTTCCATCGCTTGATCAGGCCGAACATGGCTTAGTCCTTGAGGAAGGCTTTGAAGCGGAACAGTTCGGTCAGGCGGTACCCGCGGTAGCGACCCATCGCCAGCATGAACGCCACCAGGATCAGCAGCACGGCCGGGAAGGTGAACACGAAGTACACCAGCTCCGGAATGCGCATCAGGATGTGCGCCAGGGCAGCGGCGACCAGGGTGCCGATGGCGGCCTTCATGGCGTGCGCGGCGCCGCGCTCTTCCCAAGTGATCGACAGGCGCTCGATGCTCATGGTCAGGATCACCATCGGGAACAAGGCCACCGACAGGCCGCTCTCGAAGCCCAGCTTGTGGCTGAGCAGGCTGATGGCGGCGATCATCACCACCACGAAGGTCAGCACCACCGACAGGCGCGGCAGCATCTGCAACTTCAGGTGTTCGAGATAGGAGCGCAGCGACAGGCCCAGCGCGGTGATCACGGTGAACAGGCCGATACCCCATTGCAGGCCGGTTTCGCGGAAGGCGAGGGCGATCAGCACGGGGGTGAAGGTACCCAGGGTCTGGATGCCGATCAGGTTGCGCAGCACCAGGATCACCAGCACGCCGAACGGGATCATGATCATGATCTGGAAGGTCTGCTGGGTGGACAGTGGCAGGCCGTACAGCGAGTACTCGAGGAAGGCCGCGTCGGTGTTCTCGTCGGACAGCTTGGCCAGGCGGATGGCGTTCATCTCGCTGCTGTTGAGGCTGAAGTTGACCTGGGCCTTCTTGCCGCCTTCGATGGACAGCAGGCTTTCATCGCCCAGCCACCAGATCAGGCGGTCGGCGGGCAGGCCGCGCTCGCCGGTTTCCGGGTTGAAGTACAGCCACTCCTTGCCGTTGAAGCTGCGCAGCCAGAGCTCGGGCTGCTGCGGCTGGTTGGCCACCAGGCGAATGGTGTGCACGCGCTCCAGCGGCACGTGGGCCACGGCCAGCAGGGTCTCGACCACATGGGAGCGTTTTTCCAGGCTGGTGTCGCCGGCCAGCAGCAGCTTGACGTTGTCGTCGCTGAGGTTGTTGGCGCGCTTGATGGCTTCGCTGACGAAGGTCTCGACGTCCGCCGAATGCTGGCGGATGGGGGCGATCAGGGCTTCGGCGGCGATCTTCTCCGGGCCTTCCAGGGGCAGGCTGTCACGGAAGATCGGGCCTTTTTCCTTGGGCTTCTCGCCGGCGGCGCCGGTGTAGCGCTTGGTCAGCACCAGGCGATAGTAGAGGGTCTGCTGGCCGCTGGCGCGGCGCGAGGACCAGGTCACCTTGCGGTTGCCGTCGGCGCGGTTGATGCCCACGCCGTAGTTGTTGGAGACGAAGCTCTCGTTGAGGCTGACGTAGTTCTGGCTCAGCGGCGGGACGAACATCTGCACCTTCACCGGTGTCTTCGGCGTGGCGACGAATTCGACCTTGGCATCGATGTTCCACAAGTCGTCGGTCTCGGCCTCGGTCATCGGGATGCCGAGGATGAAGATCTGGTAGGCGGTGATCGCGACGCCCAGCGTCAGCAGGATGGCGATCAGGACCTTCAGATGCAGGGTAAGAGAGCGCATGGGATTACTCGGCAGGTTTCGCTACGGGTTGGCAGCCGGGCTTGCCGGCAGCGTATTTCAGGCTCGGGTCGACCAGGGCGCCGAAGCGCTTGAGCGCGTCGGAGCCGATCAGAAGCGGGTATTGGAAGGCGCTGCGGTCGGTAAGGTTCACTTCGATGGTGCGTCGGACCTTGCCCATGCAGACGTCCAGCTCGATCACCGGGCGGGCGGTATAGTCCTTGCCTTCGTCAGGGTCGTAGTCGCCATGACGGCGCTTGATCTTGCTGATGCGGGCCAGGGGCTTTTCGATCGGCTGGCTGTCGGCGGTGTCGGTGGCCAGGTAGAAGCGTACCCAGGTCTCACCGTCGCGCTTGAAGCGCTTGATGTCGCGGGCGCTGAGCGAGGCGGTCTTGGCGCCGGTGTCGAGCTTGGCTGCCAGCTCCAGGCTCAGGTCGTCGATGCGGGCGTATTCGTTCAGACCGTAGACGGTCTTGCCGGCAGCGGCGCTGACGCCGGAAAACAGGACGATGCTCAGGAGCAGCAGGGCAGTGGGCTTGATTCTCATGGGTCTTGATGAGTGGGTGGCCGCAAAGCCTTGGAAAAGTGGGTGTCCCGGTCGTCACCCTCGCTCGGACATGGCCGGATTGCCACCGGGCTGGGCCCAGGGACGCCAGGCAATAGCGCGGCGAATTCTACCATGTGGTTTTTACGTGGCGACAGTCGGTTGGTCTCTTGGCAGGGTATTTGTCAGCGACTGCCCCGTGCACAGTAGACGCAGGGGCAGTCGCTGCACCCGCTCTCGACAGCCTGGCTGCCGCGGGCGGGCGTTGAGGCTCAGGGACTTTCCGGGACCTTGACTTCGCTCCAACTGCTGTCGGGGTCGAAGCGGGTCATCTTCAGGGCGATCTTGTCGCCATTGGGGCCCAGGTTCTTGGAGAAGACCTCCCCGTCGTGGCTGATCATGAAGCTCATCACGCCCGTGTCGCCATAACGGACCGGCCAGGCGATCAGGGCGAAGCCTCGGGTCATCTTGCCGCCGATCAGGTAGTCATAGGCGCCGCCGGGGGCCGAGGGACCCTGGGCGGTGAGTATGCGGTAGTGGTAGCCGTGCCAGCCGCCGTCCGGGAGTTCGTCGCCGAACAGGGGGCCGAGCGGGCTTTCCTCGCCGTCTTCCTCTTGCGGCCAGTACAGGCCGTCGTGGCGGCCATCGCTGCTGACGAATTTCTGGGCGTATTCCAGTACGCCGTCGCCATTGCGGTCGACTTCGGCAAAGTCCATCTGCGCATCGTGATAGGCCTGCACCGCGTTTATCGCTGCTTCTTCGTTGCGGCCGATGCGGCGGACGCGAATTTCCTCGCCGCCCGCCTTGGCGTTGAATGCCCAGCCCTGCTTCTCGTGGAGGATCGGCAGGGGCAGTGTCCATGGATCATTGCCGACTACCAGGTGGGCACGGTCGGGGCCGTCTTTCTCGATCTGGTGCTTGTCCTTGTAATGCGCGAGGAAGGCATCCACTTCATCCCGGTCGATGCCTTCGGGCGGGATGTAGCTGCGCCAGTCCTTGCCGAGTAGGGCGGTCAGGCGCTCCGGGTCGGCCTTCTCGGTGCCGAGCGCGGCGACGAAGGCATCGGCGGCGGCTTCCGGTGTGGGAAAGGTTTCCTGCGCCAGCAGGCTGCAGGGCAGTGCGCCCAGGAGGGCGAGCGCCAGTAGGCGCGATGCGAAATGCATGATTCGTCTCCTATCGGCGCCGTCCGCCGCCGGAAAATGCGCGGGCTGGACGTTGTACGGTGTGCCCGGCGCGTGCGGCCTGAGGCCGGCTGGCGACGGCGCGGCTGGCTTGTCCGCGCTCGGAGAACGCTCGGGATTGCCTTGGGTTGTTGGCTCCGACGAAGGCATTGTTCCGCGGCGCCTGGGTCCTGGCGCGCTGCTGGCGGGCCTGCTCGCGGATTTGCGAGTTGTTCTGCGCACGTGGCCGTTGCTGTGCCTGGGCGCTGCGGTTTTGCGCAACGCTTTGCGCACGCTGCCGGGCGTCGGGGTTGTTGCGCAGTTCCCGGGTGGCGGCCTGCGCGCGCTCGCGGGCTTGCGGATTGTCCCTCAGGTCGCGGGTGGCAGCCTGGGCGCGTTCGCGGGCCTGCTCATTGTTCACCGCCGGTGGGGTGATGCCGCGCTGGGCAAGGCTCTCGCGGGCCCGGGCACGCTCCTGGGTGCGTGCGGAGTCGAAGCCGCGCAATGCCTCGCGCTGCTCGCCGCCTGCCAGCCGGCGGTTGTACTGCTCGCGGCTGGCCGCGTCACGGTAGGGCACGCCATTGCGGTAGGTGGGGTCATGGCGCCAGGTGGCGCGGTTGCCGTTGAACTCGCGGTTCACGTTGCGATTGATGTTCCGGTTGCTGTTGAAGTTGTTGTAGTGCTCTACATCCACGTCGATCTCATGGTCGTCCCAGTCGCAATCGCCCCAGAGCGAATTGACGATGGCGATGCCCGCGCCGAACGCCAGGCCGGTGGCCAGCGCGGTAGCGACGGGGTACTGGTATTGGGGCGGAGGCGGGTAGTAGGTCGGCGGGCTGGAGGGATAGGCCCAGGTGCCGTAGACCTGATTGGGGTTATAGCTGGGAACGTAGACCACCTGCGGGTTGGTCGGCTCGATGACGATCGTCTGCGAGGGGGCGGGCTGCTGCACGACCACCGTGTCGCCGCCGGGAGCTGGTTGCGTGGGAGGCGGGGCCGCCGGCTTGATGCTGATGGTCTGCTGTTCGTTGGATTTCAGGTTGCCGGCAGCCTGGGCCTGGCGGCGCAGGCGCTGGACGGAATCCATCACGGCGTCGGGCTGCGCCAGGAAGGCGTCGCCGACGCGTTGAACCCAGGCGGGGTCCTGTTCCAGTGTGGCCAATACGACAGGGAACGCCACCAGCGACTGGACGCTCGGGTCCCACGGCTGATTGGCAACCTGCTTCACGGCCTCGTCGCCGCTTACGCCGGGGTGGGCCTTGGACCAGGCGGCTGCATCGGCCACATTGCCCGGGTAAGTGGTTGCCATCAGCACTTGGGCCAGCAGGGAGTCCGGGTACAGCGCCAGCGGCGCGAGCATCTGGTCGAGTTCTTCGGTGCTGAATACAGCCTGAGACGGATTTGCCGGTGCGGCCGGAGGCGCTGCTGTCGCCGCAGCAGCGGGTGGCGCTGGCGCGGCTGCCGGTGCAGGGGCAGGCGCTGCAGGGGGTGCGGCAGCGGGTTGGCCGGCGGCTGGGGGCGTGGGTGTGGTGACCTTGGCGTTGGGCGGCTCGCTCTTGTCGCAGCCGGCCAACGCCAGCAGGGCAGCCAGAATCAGGTGCTGACATTCGCGCATGGCGCTCTCCTTTGCCTGTGCCGGGGAATGCCCGACCCGTCGAAAACGCCACGGGCAAATCTCGGGTCTACAGAATGATAGGCGGGTTGGCGAGAGGCTGCCGAAAGACTAACGGCCGGGGATACCGGCCGTCGATTGAGGGTACTTCGAGAGTTGGGCGGCTACTTGAGCCGGCGTTCCACGCCTTTCTCGACGAGGATCTTGGCGGAGATCTCTTCCACCGAGAAATGCGTCGAGTTGATGTAGGCGATGTTCTCGCGGCGGAACAGGTTCTCCACCTCGCGGACCTCGAACTCGCACTGGGCGAAGCTGGCGTAGCGGCTGTTGGGTTTGCGCTCGTTGCGGATGGAAGTCAGCCGGTCGGGATCGATGGTCAGGCCGAACAGCTTGTGCTTGTAGGGCTTGAGCGCGTTGGGCAATTGCAGGCGCTCCATGTCTTCCTCGGTCAGCGGGTAGTTCGCCGCGCGGATGCCGTACTGCAACGCCATATAAAGGCAGGTCGGGGTCTTGCCGGAGCGCGACACGCCCACCAGGATCAGGTCGGCCTTGTCGTAGTAGTGGGTGCGGGCGCCGTCGTCGTTGTCGAGCGCGAAGTTGACCGCGTCGATACGCTCCATGTAATTGGAGTTGTGGCCAATGCTGTGGGATTTTCCGACGGAATACGACGAGTCGGCGGATAATTCCTGCTCGAGCGGGGACAAAAACGTCGAGAAGATGTCAATCATGAAACCGTTGGATTGCGCAAGGACCGAACGGATCTCGCGGTTTACGATGGTATCGAAGATGATCGGGCGTGCCCCGTCCGCCTCGGCAGCGTTGTTGATTTGCTGTACCATGACGCGCGCTTTTTCTTCGGTATCGATGTAAGGTCGCGTCAGTTTGACGAAATTGATGTTCTCGAACTGCGCAAGAAGGCTCTGGCCGAGGGTTTCGGCAGTAATGCCGGTGCCATCGGAAATGAAGAATGCAGTTCGTTTCATATGCGCTGCGGGCCTTAAGGTAGGAACGTTTCTTGGCTATGATAGGCCGCGCGTTTGCAAGGCCCTTTGCCGGGGCATTCTTACTCATTTTTCTGGCCCGGGCCAGAAGAGTGGCGCCGCACCGGCCCGTACGACCTTTTCCAACACCTTAGTGGAGAGATCACCTTGGTAGAGTACGTAGTTTCCCTCGATAAGCTCGGCGTCCATGATGTCGAACGTGTGGGGGGCAAGAACGCATCCCTGGGCGAAATGATCAGCAACCTCGCCGGTGCTGGTGTTTCCGTACCAGGTGGTTTCGCCACCACCGCCCAGGCCTACCGTGACTTCCTCGAGCAGAGCGGCCTTAACGATCGCATCCATGCTGCGCTGGACGCTCTCGATGTGGATGACGTGAATGCCCTGGCCAAGACCGGTGCGCAGATCCGCCAATGGGTGATGGATGCCGAATTCCCGGCCCAGCTCGACGCCGATATCCGCAAGGCCTTCACCGAGATGGCCGCCGGCAACGACAACATGGCCGTTGCCGTACGCTCCTCGGCAACCGCCGAAGACCTGCCGGACGCCTCCTTCGCCGGCCAGCAGGAGACCTTCCTGAACATCCGCGGCGTGGACAACGTGATCCGCGCGGCCAAGGAAGTCTTCGCCTCCCTCTTCAACGACCGTGCCATCGCCTACCGCGTGCACCAGGGCTTCGACCACAAGCTGGTCGCCCTGTCCGCCGGTGTGCAGCGCATGGTCCGCTCCGAAACCGGCACCGCCGGCGTGATGTTCACCCTGGACACCGAATCCGGTTTCCGTGACGTGGTGTTCATCACCGGCGCCTATGGCCTCGGCGAGACCGTGGTGCAGGGCGCGGTGAACCCCGACGAGTTCTACGTCCACAAGCCGACCCTGGAAGCCGGCCGCCCGGCGATCCTGCGTCGCAACCTGGGCAGCAAGGCCATCAAGATGGTCTACGGCGAAGAAGCCAAGGCCGGCAAGTCGGTCAAGGTGGTCGACGTGGAGAAGGCCGATCGCGCCCGCTTCGCCCTGTCCGACGCCGAAGTGACCGAGCTGGCCAAGCAGGCCCTGATCATCGAGAAGCACTACGAGCGTCCGATGGACATCGAGTGGGCCAAAGATGGCGACGACGGCAAGCTGTACATCGTCCAGGCCCGCCCCGAGACCGTGAAGAGCCGCGTCAGCGCCACCGTGATGGAGCGCTACCTGCTCAAGGAAAAGGGCAAGGTCCTGGTGGAAGGCCGCGCCATCGGCCAGCGCATCGGCGCAGGCCCGGTGAAGGTGATCCACGACGTTTCCGAGATGGACAAGGTCCAGCCGGGCGACGTACTGGTCTCCGACATGACCGACCCGGATTGGGAGCCGGTGATGAAGCGTGCCAGCGCCATCGTCACCAACCGTGGCGGCCGTACCTGCCACGCGGCGATCATCGCCCGTGAACTGGGCATCCCCGCTGTCGTCGGCTGTGGCAACGCCACCGCGGCGCTGAAGGATGGCCAGCGTGTGACCGTATCCTGCGCCGAAGGCGACACCGGCCTGATCTATGAAGGCGAACTGGGCTTCGACATCCGCCAGAACTCGGTCGATGCCATGCCGGAGCTGCCGTTCAAGATCATGATGAACGTCGGCAACCCCGACCGCGCCTTCGACTTCGCCCAGCTGCCGAACGAAGGCGTGGGCCTGGCTCGCCTGGAATTCATCATCAACCGCATGATCGGCGTGCACCCCAAGGCGCTGCTGAACTTCGCCAGCCTGCCGGCGGACATCAAGGAGAGCGTCGAGAAGCGCATCGCCGGTTACGACGATCCGGTCGGCTTCTACGTCGAGAAGCTGGTCGAGGGCGTCAGCACCCTGGCCGCTGCCTTCTGGCCGAAGAAGGTCATCGTGCGTCTGTCGGACTTCAAGTCCAACGAATATGCCAACCTGATCGGCGGCAAGCTCTACGAGCCGGAAGAAGAGAACCCGATGCTCGGCTTCCGTGGCGCCTCGCGCTACATCAGCGAGTCCTTCCGCGACTGCTTCGAGCTCGAATGCCGCGCGATGAAGAAGGTCCGCAACGAGATGGGCCTGACCAACGTCGAGCTGATGGTGCCCTTCGTGCGTACCCTGGGCGAAGCCTCCCAGGTCGTTGACCTGCTGGCCACCAACGGCCTCAAGCGTGGCGAGAACGGCCTGCGCGTCATCATGATGTGCGAGCTGCCGTCCAACGCCCTGCTGGCCGATGAGTTCCTGGAGTTCTTCGACGGCTTCTCCATCGGTTCCAACGACCTGACCCAGCTGACCCTGGGCCTGGACCGTGACTCGGGCATCGTCGCGCACCTGTTCGACGAGCGTAACCCGGCGGTGAAGAAGCTCCTGTCCAACGCCATCCAGGCGTGCAACCGTGCCGGCAAGTACATCGGCATCTGCGGCCAGGGCCCGTCGGACCATCCGGACCTCGCCAAGTGGCTGATGGAACAGGGCATCGAGAGCGTGTCGCTGAACCCCGACTCGGTTCTCGACACCTGGTTCTTCCTCGCCGAAGGCCACTCCTGACAGTTCCTTCACCATCCATGAGAAGGGCGGGTGATTTCACCCGCCCTTTTTTGTGCCAGCCGATTCCATGCAAAGCAGCAGTCAACTCTTTCCCGTCGCGCTGATGAGCGCAGAGTTCCGCGGTGACCTCACCGAGGACGTATACCGCTTGAAACCGGGTAACAGCCCCGATTCCAGTGTCGAGCTGGTGCTGACCCGTCTCGGGCAGCGCGATGGCTCCCGTGGCGTGCCGGTGATCCTTCTGCACGGCAGCTTTTCCAACCGCCGCTTCTGGTATTCACCCAGGTGCATCGGCTTCGGCCCGTATCTGGCGCGTGCCGGCTTCGACGTCTGGATTCCGGAGATGCGCGGGCACGGGCTTTCTCCGCGCAATCAGGACTATGACCGCAACCGCGTGGCCGACTATGCGCGCTTCGACCTGCCGGCCATCGCCCGCTTCGTCGTCGAGCAGAGTGGTCAGGCGCCGCACTGGATCGGCCATTCCCTGGGCGGTATCACCCTCGCGGCGGCGCTCGGTGGCGGCTATCTGGAGGACGGGCAGGCGGCCAGCGTGGCGCTGTGTGGCAGCCAGATCAGCCGTACCTACTGGCCGCTCAAGCTGCCGCCGGTGGCCTGGAGCGGGCGCTTCCTGCTCAAGCGCATGGGCGGGCTGTCCGGCTCCAGGCTCAAGCGCGGTCCGGAAGACGAGCCGCTCGGCCTGGCTCTGGAAACCCTGCGCTGGTACAGCCTGTTCGGTCGCTTCGGCGAGAAGGACAACGACTGGTGGGGCGGTCTGCAGAACGTCAAGGTGCCGGTGCTGGCGGTGGCCTCCGACGGTGATTACCAGGACCCGGCCTGGGCCTGTCGCCAACTGCTGGAGCAGTTTGGCTCCGAGGCTCGGGAATACCTGCGCCTGGGCAAGCGCCACGGATTCTCCGAAGACTATGGTCATGTCGAGATGCTGATCAGCAAGGGCGCGCAGCGTGAAGTCTGGCCTCTGTTGCAGCACTGGCTGGAGCACGGTGCATTGCCGGCCGGGCAAGGCGCTCTGGCGCAGGCTTGAGCGTTCCTCGCTGGCGCCGTAGCGGTTAGACTGTGACGCCAGTGAGCCTTTCGGTCACGTCAGGGCCGGATTGCCGTATCCGTTTTCATCAAGAGGAGCGTCTCCATGCATTACGTCACCCCCGATCTGTGCGATGCCTACCCGGAGCTGGTCCAGGTCGTCGAGCCGATGTTCAGCAACTTCGGCGGGCGGGACTCCTTCGGTGGCGAGATCGTCACCATCAAGTGCTTCGAGGACAACTCGCTGGTCAAGGAGCAGGTCGAGAAGGACGGCAAGGGCAAGGTCATGGTGGTGGACGGCGGCGGCTCCCTGCGCCGCGCGCTGCTGGGCGACATGCTGGCCGAGAAGGCGGCGAAGAACGGCTGGGAAGGCATCGTGGTGTATGGCTGCATCCGTGACGTCGACGTGATCGCCCAGACCGACCTGGGCGTGCAGGCGCTGGCCAGTCACCCGATGAAGACCGACAAGCGCGGCATCGGCGACCTGAACGTCGCAGTGACCTTCGGTGGCATCACCTTCCGCCCGGGCGAGTTCGTCTATGCCGACAACAACGGCATCATCGTTTCGCCTAAAGCGTTGAAAATGCCGGAGTAAATCGAACCTCCGAGCGCGGTTCGAGTCAATGCCGGAAGCGAAGGCTTCCGGCATTTTTCATGGAGCGCCCCCAAGGGCGAACGCGGGAGAGGGCATGCAGGCATACGAAAGTGGCACCGAGCGTGGCTTGATCGACGGCTTCGTGCTTGATGGGCGTGGCGGTGCCCGGGAGATATCCCGCAACGAATTGCCGTTGCTGGACCTCAAGCCCGAGGAAAGTCTCTGGGTGCACTGGGACCGCGGTGTGCCGGAGGCGCAAGCCTGGCTGCGTGAGTCCAGCGGGCTCAACGAGTTCGCCTGCGACCTGCTGCTGGAGGAGGCGACCCGTCCGCGACTGGTCGATCTGGGTGGCGAGCGCCTGCTGCTGTTCCTGCGGGGCGTGAACCTGAACCCCGGAGCGGTGCCCGAGGACATGGTGTCGCTGCGCGTCTACGCCGAGTCGCAACGGGTGATTTCCCTGCGTTTGCGCCCGCTCAAGGCGGTGGCCGACCTGCGCACCGACCTCGCGGCCGGGCGCGGCCCGAAGACGGCGTCGGAAGTGGTGCTGTATCTAGCGCATTACCTCACCGACCGGGTCGATACGCTGATCGGTGGTCTGGCCGACCAGCTCGACGCCATGGAGGAAGCCATCGAGGAGGACGAGCGCAGCATTCCCGATCAGCACCAACTGCGGACGCTGCGCCGGCGGGCTGCCGGGTTGCGGCGCTATCTCTCGCCGCAGCGCGATATCTACGCGCAGATGATCAAGTTCAAGCTGTCCTGGACGGTCGCCGATGACGCCGACTACTGGAACGAGCTGTACAACCGCCTGACCCGGAACCTGGAGGAGCTGGAGCTGGTTCGCGAGCGCATCAGCCTGATCCAGGAGGCCGAACATCGTCGAATTACCGAGCGAATGAACCGCACCATGTATCTGCTGGGTATAATTACCGGCTTTTTCCTGCCCATGAGCTTCGTGACGGGGCTTCTGGGTATCAACGTCGGCGGCATTCCCGGCTCCAGCGCACCCTACGGCTTCGCCGTGGCCTGCCTGCTGATCCTTGGGATTGCCACCTTCCAGTGGTGGATCTTCCGCCGCCTGCGTTGGCTCTAGGTTGTGACTTTTGAGGTGGTGAGGGCGTCAAGCACCTCACACAGGCGAGGTGCGTATGCACGACCCATTTGAAGAATCCTTGCGTGATCTGCTGAAGATGCCGCCGGAGCAGCCGGGCGACGACTCGCGCCTGGATCGCGTGCTCAAGACCGCCAACCGCCAGGTCGGCGCGGGCGACCTGTTCAGCCTCATGGGCCACTGGCTGGAGGCGCTGTCCATTGGGGTCACCCGTGGCGCCGCGCACCTTGCACCCGTATCGCGCCACGTGCAGAATTCCGCCCCTTCCGCTGACAAGGCCGATTGAACATGCAATTCGACATCTGGACGCAAAGCCTGCTCACCGCCATGAACACCCTGTGGGGCAAGCTGGCCGGGTTCATTCCGAACCTGCTCGCCGCGCTGGTGATCGTGCTGCTCGGCTTCATCGTCGCCAAGCTGCTCGACGCGCTGCTGTCCAAGCTGCTGGCCAAGCTGGGCCTGGATCGCCTGATGGCGGGCACCGGCCTGACCAAGCTGATGTCCCGGGCCGGGATCCAGGTGCCGGTCTCGACCCTGATCGGCAAGATCATCTACTGGTTCGTGCTGCTGGTGTTCCTGGTCTCCGCTGCGGAGTCGCTGGGCCTGCAGCGCGTATCCGCCACCCTCGACATGCTCGCGCTGTACCTGCCGAAGGTCTTCGGCGCGGCGCTGGTGCTGATCGTCGGCATTCTCCTCGCCCAGCTGGCCAACAGCCTGGTGCGCGGCGCCGCGGACGGTGTCGGTCTCGAATACGCCAATGGCCTGGGGCGTGTCGCCCAGTGGCTGGTCATCATCATCAGCATCTCGGTGGCCATCGGCCAGCTCGAGGTCAAGACCGACCTGCTGAACTACATCATTGCCATCGTGCTGATCACCATCGGCCTGGCGGCAGCGCTGGCCCTGGGCCTTGGCAGCCGCGAAGTCGCCGGCCAGATCATCGCGGGCATTTATGTGCGTGAGCTGTACCACGTCGGGCAACAAGTGAAAGTCGCGGATGTCGAAGGCATCATCGAGGAAATTGGTACCATCAAGACTATCCTGCTGACGGAAGAGGGCGAGCTGGTGTCCATTGCCAACCGCATCCTGCTCGATCAGCGAGTGACCAGTCGCTGAGATGATGACCGATCGCCGATGCCGCTCCACGCGAGCCGCGTCGGCCGCTGACATGACCTGGCCCGACCCGACTTGAACACGCCGCAATCACTTCCCTTGCGCTACGACCCGCGCCAGCTTACCGATGAGGAGCTGGTGGAGCGTTCTCATGCGGAACTGTTCCACGTGACCCGAGCCTATGAAGAGCTGATGCGCCGCTACCAGCGCACGCTGTTCAATGTCTGTGCCCGATATCTGGGCAATGACCGGGACGCCGATGATGTGTGTCAAGAAGTGATGTTGAAGGTTCTGTATGGTTTGAAGAACTTCGAGGGTAAATCGAAGTTCAAGACCTGGCTGTACAGCATCACTTACAACGAGTGCATTACCCAATATCGGAAGGAGCGGCGCAAACGGCGATTGCTCGATGCGCTGAGTCTGGACCCGGTGGAGGAGGCTTCCGAAGAGAAGGCTCCGAAAGTGGAAGAGCGCGGTGGACTAGACCGATGGCTAGTTCATGTCAATCCCATTGATCGGGAAATTCTGGTATTGCGATTCGTGGCCGAGCTCGAGTTCCAGGAAATCGCCGATATCATGCACATGGGGTTGAGCGCTACCAAAATGCGCTACAAGCGTGCACTCGATCGATTGCGCGAAAAGTTTTCCGGTGTGACGGAATCATAGTTTAGTAAATATTGTCTCTTTGGCCGGGAAGTTCTGATAAACTTGCCACCCAAGTTGTACGGCCTATGGTTTGACAACTTATTGACCACCAAGATGGGGATTTAACGGATGAAACTGAAGAACACCCTTGGCGTCGTTGTCGGCTCTGTAATCGCCGCCACCGCTGTAAACGCCTTCGCTCAAGGCCAGGGCGCGGTCGAGGTCGAGGCCTTCGGCAAGCGCTACTTCACCGACAGCACCCGCAACATGAAGAACGCGGATCTGTACGGCGGCTCCGTCGGCTACTTCCTGACCGACGACGTCGAGCTGGCTCTGTCCTACGGTGAGTACCACGACGTTCGTGGCACCTACGAGACCGGCAACAAGAAGGTTCACGGCAACCTGAGCACTCTGGATGCCATCTACCACTTCGGCACCCCGGGTGCTGGTAACCTGCGTCCGTACGTGTCGGCAGGTATCGGTCACCAGAGCCTGACCAACATCAATTCCGACAACGGCGGTCGTCAGAACCTGACCATGGCCATGATCGGTACCGGTCTAAAGTACTACTTCACCGAGAACTTCTACGCCAAGGCGAGCCTCGACGGTCAGTACGGCCTGGAGCAGCGTGACAACGGTCACCAGGGCGAGTGGATGGCTGGTCTGGGTGTTGGTATGAACTTCGGTGGTGGCAAAGCCGCCCCGGCTCCGGAGCCGGTTGCTGAAGTCTGCTCCGACTCCGACAACGACGGCGTCTGCGACAACGTCGACAAGTGCCCGAACACCCCGGCCAACGTCACCGTTGACGCCAACGGCTGCCCGGCTGTTGCTGAAGTCGTTCGCGTTCAGCTGGACGTGAAGTTCGACTTCGACAAGTCCAAGGTTAAAGAGAACAGCTACGCTGACATCAAGAACCTGGCTGACTTCATGAAGCAGTACCCGTCCACCTCCACCACCGTTGAAGGCCACACCGACTCCGTCGGCACCGACGCCTACAACCAGAAGCTGTCCGAGCGTCGTGCCAACGCCGTTCGTGACGTACTGGTCAACGAGTACGGTGTTGAAGGCGGCCGCGTAAACGCTGTTGGTTATGGTGAGAGCCGTCCGGTTGCTGACAACGCAACTGCCGAAGGCCGCGCTGTTAACCGCCGCGTAGAAGCCCAAGTAGAAGCCCAAGCCAAGTAATTGGTCTGAGCTGCTGAGAAAAACCCGGCCTAGGCCGGGTTTTTCTTTGCCTGCGAGAAAGTTTTCGGATCAGGCGGTACGCTCCAGAGCGAGCTGTTGCGCGGCGGCGGCCACCTCGCCGATCACCAGGATTGCCGGGCTTTTCAGGGCAAAGCGCCGGGCATCTTCGAGCATGTCCTTGATCCGGCTGCGGTACTCGCGCTGGCTGGGCAGGGAGGCATTCTCGATCATCGCCACCGGCATCTCGGCGGGCATTCCGCCGTCCAGCAGGCCGTCGCGGATTTCCGCCAGTTTCGCCACGCCCATGTACACCACCAGCGTCGTGCCGCCCTCGGCCAGGCCGCGCCAGTTCAAGGGGCTGTCGTCCTGGGTGTGCGCGGTTACAAGGGTCACACCTCGACTCACGCCGCGCAGGGTCAGCGGGATGCGACACTGAGTCGCAGCTGCCAGTCCGGCAGTGATGCCGTTCACCAGTTCGCACTCGATACCCCGCACACCAAGCCACTCGGCCTCCTCGCCGCCACGCCCGAAGATGCACGGATCGCCACCTTTGAGGCGCGCCACACGCCGTCCTTGGCGGGCATGGCGCAGCATCAGCCGGTGGATGAAATCCTGCGGCGTGGAGCGGCAGCCGCCGCGCTTGCCGACGGAAATCACCCGCGCCGTCGGGCAGTGTTCCAGCACCGCCGGGTTCACCAGATCATCGATCAGGACCACCTCGGCCTGTGCCAGGGCGCGTACTGCCTTCAGGGTCAGCAGTTCCGGATCACCCGGGCCCGCGCCGATCAGCCAGACTTTTCCACTCATGATCCATCTCCTCGGGCTGCCGTCTACGCGGCGTGATTCAGGCCGTTGCGGCCAGCGGACGCTGGGCCAGCAGGCGCTTGATTTCCGGTACGCAGGAACCGCAGGCGGTCCCGCACTTGAGTTCGCACTTGAGGCCGTCCAGGTCCAGGTCCTGGTCGATGCCGGCCTGGATGCGGCTCTGGCTGACGTCCAGGCAGTTGCACAGGATCTTGTCGGCCGTAGCGCCGGCTTTGCCCGGCGCGGCACTGAGGGGCGCGAGTAGCCAGCGGCGCAGTTCCTGATCGGCGCGGCCTTCCTTCCACAGTTCGCGCAGCCAGGCGTGCGCTGCCGTTTCGCCCGCCAGGCGCAGCGAGACGATGCGCGATTGCTCGATGCGTACGCGTTTGCCGACCGAGAGACGGGGGTCGTCGTACGCCATGACTGGCCCATCGTTGAGATTGAGCAGCGCATCGATGGAGGCCAGCCATTCCGCGCTCGGCGCCTTATGGTGCGCGGCCCGGATCACCAGGGCCGGGCGCTCGCGGCCAGTGGGGCTGAAGCTGGCGTAACGCAGGCCTTCGAACAGCGGGCGCAGGGCATCGAAACGTTTCTGTACATCGCCTTCCACCAGGGCGAAGAACTGCCAGGGCAGCTCGATACGGCTGACTTCCACCGTGGCGTGTTTCAGCTCGGGCTGACGTGACAGCGGGTCCACGGCCGGCAATGTGAGTACGTTGACGCCCAAACCTTTGAGGAAGCGGTCACCCCAGTGCATCGGCAGGAAAGCCTGGCCGGGCCGCAGACGATCGTCGGCCTGCACCGGCAGCACCAGCTCGCCACGACGACTGTGCAGGCGGACCAGTTGGCCGTCGCTGATGCGTCGGCGGCGCAGTTCGTCCGGGTGCAGGCCAAGCACGGCTTCTTCTACGTGACCGAACAGCTGCGGCGCGGTGCCGGTGCGGGTCATGCCGTGCCACTGATCACGCAGGCGCCCGGTGTTGAGGATCAGCGGATAGCGCGCATCGCGTTTTTCCTTCGGTGCGCGATAGGGCTCGGCGATGAGCCGGGCGCGGCCATTGGCGGTGGGGAATTGCCCGTCGCTGTAGAGGCGCTCGGTGCCTTGGGTTGCGTGCAAAGGGAAGGGCCATTGCTGCGGGCCGCGAGTGTCCAGCAGGGCGTAACTGATGCCGGATAGGTCGAGATCGCGCTCGCGGGTCAGCAATTTGTACTCATCGAACAGTGCTGCCGGCGAGTCGAAGTCGAACAGGCTGGTCTCGCCGGGGCGCAGGCGCTGCTCCAGGCGGCGGGCGAAATCGCAGACGATGCTCCAGTCCGCGCGCGCCTCGCCGATGGCGGTTATGGCCGGGCGCACATGACTGATGCGGCGTTCGGAGTTGGTCACCGTACCTTCCTTTTCGCCCCAGCTGGCGGCCGGCAGCAGCAGGTCGGCGTACTGGCAGGTTTCGCTGGTGCTGAAGGCTTCCTGGACGATGACGAAGGGGCAGGCGGCCAAGGCTTCGCGCACGCGGGTCTGGTCTGGCAGGGACTGCGCCGGGTTGGTGCAGGCGATCCACAGGGCCTTGATGCGTCCGTCCCGCACGCCGTCGAACAGCTCGATGGCGCTCAGGCCGGGATTCTGCGGCAGGTGCTCGACGCCCCAGTAGGCGGCGACTTCCGCGCGGTGTTCGGCATTGCCGGCTTCGCGATGGCCGGGTAGCAGGTTGGACAGGCTGCCGGTCTCGCGGCCGCCCATGGCATTGGGTTGGCCGGTGAGGGAGAAGGGGCCGGCGCCGGGACGGCCGATCTGCCCGGTGGCCAGGTGCAGGTTGATCAGTGCACTGTTCTTCGCGCTGCCGGCGGTGGATTGGTTCAGGCCCATGCACCAGAGCGAGAGAAAGGAGGGCGCTTGGCCGATCCACTGGGCGGCGTGCTGCAGGTCATCCACGGCGATGCCGCAGATTTCCGCCACGGCGAGCGGGCCGTAGTCGCGCACCAGCGCCTTGAGTTCGTTCAGACCTTCGGTGTGAGCATCGATAAAGGCGCGGTCGATCCAGCCTTCCCAGAGCAGGATGTGCAGGATGCCGTGGAACAGCGCAACGTCGGTGCCGGGCAGGATGGCCAGGTGCAGGTCGGCCTGTTCGGCGGTGTCAGTGACGCGCGGGTCGATGACGATCAGCTTCATCTCCGGGCGCCGCGCGCGGGCCTCTTCCAGGCGACGGAACAGTATCGGGTGGGCGTAGGCCATGTTGCTGCCGGCGATCATCACGCAGTCGGCCCGCTCGATGTCCTCGTAGCTGCAGGGCGGGGCGTCGGCGCCAAGGCTGCGCTTGTAGCCGACTACCGCAGAAGACATGCACAGCCGCGAGTTGCTGTCGATGTTGTTGGTGCCGACCAGGGCGCGGGCGAGCTTGTTGAAGGCGTAGTAGTCCTCGGTGAGCAGTTGGCCGGATACGTAGAAGGCCACGCTGTCCGGTCCGTGCTCGCGAATGGTCTCGGCGAAGATGCCTGCCGCATGCTCCAGCGCGGTGTCCCAGTCGGTCCGGGTGCGCGACAGGCCCTTGCCCAGGCGCAGCTCCGGGAACTGCGCGCGGGCGGAGGCATCGCCGGTGAGGTGCAGGGTCGAACCCTTGCTGCACAGGCGGCCGAAGTTGGCCGGATGCTGCGGGTCGCCCTGTACGCCCAGGATGCGCTCGTCGTCGTGTTCGATCAGTACGCCGCAGCCCACGCCGCAGTAGCAGCAGGTGGATGCGGTGGTGCGACGGTTCGGGTTCATGGCGCGGCCTCGCTGCAGTGTTTCGGCAAAGTGGGGATCAGGCGCAGTGGGCCTGATCCAGAACAGCAAGACCGCGCAGGGCCAGCAGCACCCGGCCGTCCTCGACCTTCACGTCGTGGCGATGGGCGCAGCCCTGGTCGGGGGCGACGGCTTCGCCATTGGCCAGTTCGATCTGCCAGTTATGCAGCGGGCAGGCCACGCGCTTGCCGTAGATGAGCCCCTGGGACAGCGGGCCGCCCTTGTGCGGGCAGCGGTCGTCGAGGGCGAAGACTTCGTCGTCGGAAGTGCGGAAGATCGCGATGTCGCCCTGGGGGCCGGCGATGACGCGCGAGCCCAGCGGGTTAATGTCGTCCAGGGCGCAGATGTCCAGCCAGTTCATGAGATGTCTCCAGCGATGCGGTGATTGGGGGCCCCGGTGACGGGGCCCGTCGTGCACTCAGGCGGTTTCCAGTTGCTTGAGCGGAATCCGTTCGAATTCCTTCTTCAGCGGTTGCTGGGCGATGCGCTCCTGCCACGGGTCCTGCTCCAGCGACAGGGAGAATTGCAGGCGCGCGTTGAGCGCCTGGCGGTTCTCCGCGTCCTCCAGCACGGCCTTCTTGATGCGCTCCATGCCCACGCGTTGCAGGTAATGCACGGTGCGTTCGAGGTAGAAGGCCTCCTCGCGGTAGAGCTGCAGGAAGGCGCCGCTGTACTCGCGCACTTCTTCGGCGGTCTTGAGCTTGACGAAGAACTCCGCCACCTCGGTCTTGATCCCGCCGTTGCCGCCGATGTACAGCTCCCAGCCCGAATCCACGCCGATGATGCCGATGTCCTTGATGCCGGCCTCGGCGCAGTTGCGCGGGCAGCCGGAGACCGCCAGCTTGACCTTGTGCGGCGACCACATGTTGAACAGGTCGTGCTCCAGGTCGATGCCCAACTGGGTCGAGTTCTGCGTGCCGAAGCGGCAGAACTCGCTGCCCACGCAGGTCTTCACCGTACGGATGGACTTGCCGTAGGCATGGCCGGAGGGCATGTCCAGCTCCTTCCAGATTGCCGGCAGGTCGTCCTTCCTGATGCCCAATAGGTCGATGCGCTGGCCGCCTGTGACTTTCATCATGGGCACCTGGTACTTGTCGGCGACGTCGGCGATGCGCCGCAGTTCGGCGGCATTGGTCACGCCGCCCCACATACGCGGGACCACCGAGTAGGTGCCGTCCTTCTGGATGTTGGCGTGGGCGCGTTCGTTGATCAGGCGCGACTGCGGGTCGTCCTTGGCCTCGCCCGGCCAGGTGGAGATCAGGTAGTAGTTCAGTGCCGGGCGGCAGGTGGCGCAGCCGTCCGGAGTGCGCCAGTCCATGAAACGCATGGCGGAGCTCAGCGAGGTCAGGTGATGCTCGCGGATCGCTTGGCGTATCTGGCCGTGGTTGAGGTCGCTGCAGCCGCAGATGGCTTTCTCGCTCTTGGGCTTCACGTCCGCCGCGCCGCCCACGGTGCTGATCAGGATCTGTTCCACGAGCCCTGCGCAGGAACCGCAGGAGCTGGCGGCCTTGGTGTGCTTCTTCACCTCGTCGACGCTGAACAGGCCGTTCTCCTGGATCGCCTTGACGATGGTGCCCTTGCACACGCCGTTGCAGCCGCAGACTTCGGCGCTGTCAGGCATGTTCGCCGCGCTGTTCTGGCCCTGATGGCCGACGTCGCCAATGCTGCTCTCGCCGAACATCAGATGGTCGCGGATCTCGGCGACGTTGTGGTTCTCTCGGATCTGCCGGAAGTACCAGCCACCGTCGGCGGTGTCGCCGTAGAGGCAGGCGCCAACCAGCACGTCGTCCTTGATCACCAGCTTCTTGTACACGCCGCCGATGGGGTCGGAGAGGGTGATGGTCTCGGTGCCTTCGCCGCCCATGAATTCGCCAGCGGAGAACAGGTCGATGCCGGTGACCTTGAGCTTGGTGGAGGTCACCGAGCCCTGGTAGCGGGCGAAGCCGAGCATGGCCAGGTGGTTGGCGCAGACCTTGGCCTGCTCGAACAGCGGCGCCACCAGGCCGTAGGCGATGCCACGGTGGCTGGCGCATTCGCCCAGGGCGTAGATGCGCGGATCGTAGGTTTGCAGGGTGTCGTTGACCAGGATGCCGCGGTTGCAGGGCAGGCCGGTCTTCTCGGCGAGTTCCGTATTGGGGCGTATGCCGGCGGCCATCACCACCAGGTCGGCGGCGATCACCTCGCCGTCCTTGAAGCGCACGGCGCAGACGCGGCCGCTGCCGTCGTCGATCAGCTCCTCAGTCTGGGTGTTGAGGCGGAAATGAATGCCGCGTGATTCCAACGCACTTTGCAGCAGTTTGCCAGCAGTGCGGTCCAGCTGGCGCTCCAGCAGCCAGTCGGAGAGGTGCACCACGGTCACGTCCATGCCGCGCTGCTTGAGACCGTTGGCGGCCTCCAGGCCGAGCAGGCCGCCGCCGATGACCACCGCGTGGCTATGGCTGCCGGCGGTGTCGATCATGGTTTGGGTGTCGGCGATGTCGCGGTAGCCGATCACGCCCTCCAGGCGGTTGCCCGGCACCGGCAGGATGAAGGGGTTGGAGCCGGTGGCGATCAGCAGGCGGTCGTATTCAGCTTCGCTGCCGTCCGCGGCGTAGACCTTGCGGCGGTGGCGGTCGATGCGGGTGACCTTGCGGTTGAGCAGCAGGCGGATGCCATTCTCGCTGTACCAGTTGAGGTCGTTGAGGACGATGTCCTCGAAGGCCTGTTCGCCGGCCAGCACGGGGGAGAGCAGGATACGGTTGTAGTTGGGGTGGGGCTCGGCGCCGAACACGGTGATGTCGTAGAGGTCGGGCGCGATCTTCAGCAGTTCTTCGAGGGTGCGCACACCGGCCATGCCGTTGCCGATCAGTACGAGCTTGAGCTTTTTCATGTCAGGGCTCCGTCACGCAATCGCGGAAAACAAAAAAGGCGTCCCGCCGGTTACCCAGCGAGGACGCCTTTGTCCAAGGGATCGAGAAGTGCGAGCCTCTTCGTTGAGGGACGCGCTTTTGTAGATTGTTGCTGTGGGTACTGCAGGGCACGTGCCAACTTGTGCTGTGCCAGTATTTTCGTGCCTTGCACTGCATTGGCCGGTGATTTTTCCGGGGCGTGTGCACTGCGCTGAAGCGTTTTGAACCGAACTGGTGCGCCCTCAGCCGCGATGCATCAGCCAGAGAATCAGCCCCAGGTTGACGGCCAGGGAGGCGAGGGCAATCCCGCGCCAGACCCGCAGCGGCTCGCGCTCCAGCAAGGGGCGTGGTCGTGCTGGAGCCTGGCGTTCGCCTTGTTCCAGGGTGAGCAGGCATTGCTCGGCGGTTTCGAAACGTTGCTGCGGCTGCGCTGTGATCAGTCGACCCAGCCAGTCGTCCAGCCAGGCCGGGACGTCAGGTCGATAACGACTGGCCGGGGCGGGCGTGCCGAAGCGCGGATGCTGGAAGGCTTCGATCTCGCCGTAGGGATAATGGCCGCAGAGCAGGCGGTACAGCGTGACGCCGGCGGCGTAGAGGTCCTGGCGGGCGTCCGGCGCTGCGCCCTGGAAGGCTTCGGGTGCGAGGTAGCTCGGGGTGCCGGGCAGGTCGTGCGGGTCCTCGCGGGACAGGCCCGGGCAATACGCCAAGCCGAAGTCCAGCAGGCGCAGCTCGCCGTCGTTGGCCCAGTGCAAGTTCTCCGGCTTGATGTCGCGGTGCAGGATGTTGCGCCGGTGCAGTTGGCCCAGGCCGCGCAGCAGGCGTTGGGCGATATCCATCCAATCCGGCAGGTTCAGCGGGCCGTTCAGCTTGAGGTGCTCGTCCAGGGGCTGCCCGGGGTATTCGCGCATTACGTAGTAGAGGTGCTGGCGTTGCGGCAGGCTGTGCAGCTCGGGAAAGTAGCGGCCCTGTACGCGGCGCAGGAACCATTCCTCCAGCAGCAGCGACTGGCCGGCGTCCGCTGCATCGCTCAATGCCGGTGGCAGGGTCTTGAGCAGCCAGGGGCGACCCTGGCGGTCGCGCACGCGGTAGATCAGCGACTGACGCGACTGTGCGAGTCGGCCTTCTACCTGCCAGCCCTCGAACTCCTGTTCGTCCCGCAATGCCGGTGGCGCCGGCCAGTGGTCGAGCTGGGCGAGGGCATCGCCGAGGCTGGCCGGCGGCAATTCGTCCACGCGCAGGAGCAGCGCACTGGCGTTGTCCTGGCTGCCGGCCAGATGCGCGGCGTTGACCAAGGCATCGGTGCAGGCTTCGAGGGATTGCGCGTCTTCCAGCAGACGCTGGATGGCGTTGTCGCCCAGCGCGGCCCAGACACCGTCGCTGACCAGCAGGAAAGATTGCCCGGCTTCCAGCTCTCCGTCGCAGTAGTCCACCACCAGGTGCTGGTCGAGGCCCAGGGCGCGCTTGAGCACGTGCTGCATGCCGGGCTGCTCCCAGACGTGGTCCTGGGTCAGGCATTCCAGTTGTCCTGCGTGCCAGCGGTAGAGGCGGCAGTCGCCGACGTGGGCGAGGGTGAAACGCCGCCCGCGTAATACCAGGGCGGTCAGCGTGGTGAGCAGCGGCTGGCCGCCGCCATTGGCCTGCAACCAGCGGTTCTGCGAGAGCAGCAGGCGGTCGAGGGCCTGGGCGACGGCCCAGGTCTCGGGGGTGGCGTAATAATCGGCGGCCAGCGCCTGCAGCGTCAGGCGCGCGGCCAGACCGCCGTCGGCGCAATGGCTGACGCCGTCGGCGATGGCGAACAGGTGCCCCTTGCTGGCGGCCAGCCCTGCGGGTGGAGTGACCACCCGCAGGGCATCCTGGTTCTCGTCGCGCGGGCCGGTGGCGCTGGCCTGGGCGAAGCTCAGGCGCAGCTCATTGTAGGAGCGAGCTTGTGATCCACAGGGATGTGGGGAATGCCGACTATTGTCGGGAACACAATCGGCCTCGCGAACGCCTTTCCCGGTGACTGCCGCGTTAAGCGGTTCGCGAGCAAGCTCGCTCCTACAGGTCATGGCTACACCCGCGCGGCGGTGACGGCTGCGCTGCCCCAGGTGGTGCGCCAGCGTAGCTTCACCCCATGCAACCCGAACCAGGCGAGCACGCCGAGGCTGGCGAACAGCCAGAGACCGAGCTGGTAGTCGCCGGTGGCCTGCTTGATCGCACCCAGGCCCGCTGTCAGGCAGAAGCCGCCGATACCGCCGGCCATGCCGATCAGGCCGGTCATCACGCCGATGGTCTGGCGGAAGCGCTGCGGCACCAGCTGGAACACCGCTCCGTTGCCCGCACCGAGGCTGAGCATGGCGACTACGAAGAGACTCAGTGCCGCCACTGCGCTGGGCAGGTGGAAGCCCACGGCGGCGATGCAGATGGCGGCAACGGTGTACATCACTAACAGGCTGCGGATGCCCCCAATGCGGTCGGCCAGGGCACCGCCCAGTGGACGCATCAGGCTGCCGGCGAAGACGCAGGCGGCGGTGTAGTAGCCGGCTTTCACCGGGTCGAGGCCGTATTGGTCGTGGAAGTAGCCGGGCAGGGTGCTGGCAAGGCCGAGGAAGCCGCCGAAGGTGACGCTGTAGAAGAACATGAACCACCAGCTATCACGGTCGCCCAGGGCCTTCAGGTAATCCCCCAGGGATTTTGCCGGCGGTCGCTCCGGAGCGTTGCGGGCGAGCAGGGCAAATACCACCAGGGTCGCCAGCAGCGGGATCAGCGCGAAGCCGAAGACGTTCTGCCAGCCGAAGGCGGCGGCGATGGCCGGGGCGAACAGCGCGGTCAACACGGTGCCGGAGTTGCCGGCGCCGGCGATGCCCATGGCCTTGCCCTGGTGCTGCGGCGGGTACCACTGCGAGGCCAGTGGCAGCGCCACGGCGAAGGAGGCGCCGGCCATGCCCAGCAGCACACCGAGGATCATCGCCTGTTCCAGGCTGTGGATGCCCAGCTGCCAGGCGCCCAACAGCGCGCAGATGACGATCACCTGGCCGAGGATGCCGGCGGCCTTCGGCGACCAGCGATCGGCCAGCAGGCCCATGAGAAAGCGCAGGATGGCGCCGGAGAGGATCGGCGTGGCGACCATCAGCGCGCGCTGCTGGGTGGTCAGTTGCAGGTCGGTGGCGATCTGCACTGCCAATGGGCCGAGGACGTACCAGACCATGAAGCTCAGGTCGAAATACAGGAAGGCGGCAAACAGGGTCGGCGCGTGGCCGGCTTTCCAGAAACTCGTGTTCATCGAACACCTCATCAGCAACGGTTGAGAACCCCGGTCGTGCGCCACAAGGCAGCCGCCGGGGTCGAGAAAGGTCGGAGGGGGCTGATGACGTTTTGACGCAGGCCGCGTTGCCGCGACAAATCACGCCAGGCGAGGCGCGGGATGCAGGAAATGGTCATTCCCTTTTCAAGTCGCGCAACGACGCATGGCGTGATTTGCCGCGCAACCCGAAGGGACGGGCCGCATTTTGCGCAGTGCTGCGTTACTCGTCGTTCGTTTGGAATGACCAAATCACTCTCCTCGCGCCTTGCCCTGCGCAAAATGCGGCGCTGTCGCGGTCGCGGCAAAACGTCATCAGACCCCTGAGCCCCTACGCCGGGGCAAACGAAAAAGGCGTCGCTCCACCCACCGCACTGCGCGGGTGTGGATGCGACGCCTTTGTCGAAGTCGGGTAATCGCCGTTGATTACCATCACCTTGCGTAGAGCAAGGCGCGGGCCAAGACCGCAAATCTCAGGTGAACCAATGGGTTAGCAGAGAGCGTGAAGCCTTGGGTGTGCCACAACGGGGCGCTCGCGGTCAGGGCGTGCTCCCCGTTGGGGCGGCGGGTCATTGGGTGGGCGGGGAAGGGAAAACCACCGCTGGACCCTTGGGGGCGCTGCCCGGCGGTAGGTAGGCAGGGGCGACATTTCCTGCCGGTCCCAGTTGGCGGACGAAGCGGTAAATGCTGCGCAGATCGTCCTCGTTCATCACACGCAGCACATAGGATGGCATCGGCGGCCGGAAATTCGCCTGTCGCGCCGTGGCCAGCCACTGCTCCTCGCTGCGGCCCTGCATGTACAGGCGCAGATTGGCGGGGTAGGTGGTGCCCCAGGGGCCGTTCCAGCCCAACTGGTCGCCGATAAGCCAGGTGCTTTCCGGGACTTTCTCGGGGGCCATGGCGTAGCCGGGGGTATGGCAGTCGTTGCAGCCGGCGATCTGCACCAGATAGCGGCCGCGTTGCAGGGGATCGGTGTCTGCCGCCGGGCACGGCGTGGACAGGGTCAGGATAGGCAGGCACAGACAGCCGGACAGCGCGCCCACCCGAAGGAAGGACGGCATTGGGAGTTCTCCTCTGATGTCGGTTTGATAGACGGCTCCAGAGGTATAGCGCGTTGCCAGCATCGCCGCCCGGCGAGGATCAGGCGATCCAGTTCACATTGGGGAATGCGTCACGAAACGCCTGAGGAATGGGGGTGACCTTGCCGGCCTGGTAGTCGAAGAACACGAAGCCGGACTTGGCCATGGCGACCAGGGTTCCGTCCGCTGGGCGGGTGATGCGGAAGATGATGTCGCCGCCGTACTTGTTGAAGTCCATGACGCCGACTTCGAACAGCAACTGGTCGCGGGCGTGGGCCTCGGCGCGGTAGGTGGTGGCCAGGTCGGTGACGATGATGCCGCTCTCGCGGATGCCGTAATCGAACAGGAAGCGCGCGCGGGCCTCGGAGATCATGGAGATCATCGAGTCGTTGCCCAGGTGCTTGGCGCCGTTGATGTCGGTGACGCGCACGGTCAGCTTGGTGCCGTAGATGAAGAGTTCTTCGGGGAATTCCAGTTTCAGGCGGGCCATGGCGCTCTCGGATCGGGGAAGGTGCGCCATTGTACGGAGCCCGCCGCCGGTTTCGCAGTGCCATAGGCGGGCTGAATGGGCGCGTCAGTGCGCCAGGTTGACGTGGTAGAAGGTGACGCGACCACCCTCGTCAGTGGGACCGTAGTTGTCGTTGATATAGGCGCCGGCCTTGAAGTAGAGCAGTTGCTTGCTCCAGGTGGTGCTCAGGGCCTGGCGGTAATACTGCTGCTCGCCATCGGAGGTTTCGGCGCGCAGGCCTAACTGGCCGGTGGACGTCACACGCAGGCTGTAGGTGACTCGCTCGTTCAGGCGCACATCGGTGAGCAGCGGGATATTCTTGCTTTCGCTGTCGTCCGGGTGGTTGCGCACCAGGGCTTCGATACTGCCGGTCTGGGTCTTGGGGTAGTAGTGGTACTGCAGCTTCACCAGCGGTTCGCCGTCGCCGCTGGTAGGCGATTTGCTGTGGATCTGGCCGATGATGATCTTGTTCTGCGAGGGAACGCGACCGACGCTGACTGTGGCGCGCAACTCGTTGTCGCCGCCGGTGTAGTACCAGTTGTAGATGCTGCCGTCGCGTTTGGTCTCGCGCAGCTCGGTACGCGGGTAGGTGCTGTCTTCGCTGTGGGAGCCGTTGACCGGCACCCAGAACACGATGGTGTCGCCATCGCGCTTGAAGTAGCTGCTCTGGTAGCCGTCGAGCAGTTGCTGGGTGGTGATTTCGGTGGGGCGGGGGTCGCTGGGAACGCTGAGGTTCCAGGTGGAAAGGTCGATCATGCTGTCTCGCTCACTAGGGGGCGGATGCGACCGGCAGGTACCTAGCCGACGGGTCGCACTACGGACTTCCATGGTCATGCAATGGAAGCGAGGGCACCGCGCGAGGTTTAGCGCGGCGCGCGGAGGATACGCAGTGGCCGCACCGGCGGGGGCCAGCAGGCGGGCTGGCGTTCTGATCGCGGGGTGCCGCCGCTGGCAGATGGCCTGTCAGTGCCCCAGCATTTCGTGCATCGCAATGATCTGCTCGGCCACCTGCACCAGCTTCTGCTGGCGCCCCATGGCCTGGCGGCGCATCAGGGTATAGGCCTCTTCCTCGGCGCAGCCCTTCATCTTCATCAGCAGCCCCTTGGCCAGTTCGATGCGCTTGCGCTCGGCCAGTTGCTGCTCGCGGGCCTGCAGTTGCGCGCGCAGTGCCTGGTCGCTCTCGAAGCGGGCCATGGCGACGTCGAGGATCGGTTGCAGGCGCTCGGCCTGGATGCCCTCGACGATGTAGGCGCTGACCCCGGAACGGATGGCCTGGCGCATCACTTGCGGGTCGTGTTCGTCGGTGAACATGACGATGGGGCGCGGCTGGTCGCGGCTGACCAGCACCACCTGTTCCAGTACATCGCGGCCGGGGGATTCGGTATCGATCAGGATCACATCCGGGCGCAGGGCTTCCACGCGTTGCGCCAGGTCGACGGTGAGGCCTGATTCGTCGACCACCTCGAAACCGGATTCCACCAGCGCTGCCTTGAGGCGCCCGACCTTCTTCGGGGTGTCGTTGATCAGCAGGACGCGCAACATGCTCAGTCTCGCTCCGTCAGGGCATTCAATTCGAAGCCGTGGGCATAGCTGGTCGGATCGCTGCCATCCCAGATTCGCCCATCGATCAGCGTCGAGCTCCGCATGTCGACGTTCGGCACCGCTACGCCAATGGCTTCGGCGGCTTCGCGGTACAGGTCGAGCCGTTGGACCCGGCGGGCAATGCCCAGGTAGTCGATGTCCTCGCGCAGCAGGCCCCAGCGGCGGAACTGGGTCATGAACCACATGC
Organism: Pseudomonas macauensis; assembly: GCF_047902425.1. NCBI lineage: Bacteria > Pseudomonadati > Pseudomonadota > Gammaproteobacteria > Pseudomonadales > Pseudomonadaceae > Pseudomonas > Pseudomonas macauensis. The sequence continues at coordinate 2,283,431 of NZ_CP138377.1, forward strand.
CGTCGGACAGCCACGGGAAGTTGGCCTGTCCGCCGTCGTGGAAACGCAGCGGATGGGCATCCTGCCAGGCGTGGCCGAGGCCGTCCTGATAGCGACCGAGCAGGCGTGGCTCGATGCTGGAGACCGGTGCGTCGATGTAGTCGCGCCCGCTGATCAATTGCGCAGCGCTGCGCAGGTTGTCCTCGCTGGCCTCGATGAAGCGGCTGGCATCGAGCAGGCTCATCACCAGGGCGCGGGCGGTGTTGGGGTATTGCTCGACGAAGGCGCGGGTGGTGCCCAGCACCTTTTCCGGGTGGTCCGGCCAGATCTGCTGACTGGTCGCCAGGGTGAAGCCCAGGCCTTCGTCCACCGCCAGCGCGCCCCAGGGGCCTCCGGCACAGAAACCATCGATGCGCCCGGCCTTCAGGTGCTCCACCATCTGCGCCGGCGGCACCACCAGCGAGCGCACGTCACGCAGCGGGTGGATGCCGTGACTGGCCAGCCAGTAATACAGCCACAGGGCATGGGTGCCGGTGGGGAAGGTGTGCGCCAGGGTCAGCGGCGCACCGTTGTGGAGCGCGTGCTGGCGGAGTGCTTCAGCACAGGTCACGCCGTCGCGCATCAGCGGAGCGGAAAGATTGATCGCCTGGCCGTTCTGGCACAGCCCCATGAGCACGGCCATCTCGGTGGCGGGTGTGCCGCCCAGGCCGAGCTGCATGCCGTAGATCAGGCCGTAGAGCCCCTGGGCCGCATCCAGCTCGCCGCTGAGCAGGCGATCGCGCAGGCCGGCCCAGGAGCTTTGCCGCTGCAGGTTGAGGGTCAGGCCGTAGGGCTGGGCGAAGCCCTGAGTGGCGGCGACCACCAGGGATGCGGAGTCGGTGAGGGCCATGAAGCCCAGATTCAGGGCGCTCTTCTCCGGTGCGTCGGAGCCGGCGACCCAGGCCAGGCTGTCCGGACGGCCTCTGGTGCTGTCGATCATTTCCACCTCTGAAGGCAAAGGGCGTCGCTCCGCTGACCATCGATGGGCGGGAAGGCGACGTCATCGTCTTTCAGGGCCCGCCGTTGGGCTGCCTGCTGCAGGGCGTTCAGCAAGGGGTGTGCCAGGTACGGCGGAAAAAACAAGCCCCGCCACAAGGGCGGGGCTCAGAGGAAGGGAGCGCACCTCTGGAGGGTTCCATCAAGGGCACCTGAGCACGGATATCGGCAGGGCCTGCTGACACCTTAGACACGCCGGCGACAGGCGCAACGGTCAATAAGTATTAGCCCCATCGTGAGTAGTGGTTCAGGTCGCTCTATTTCGGCCGCCACAAAAGAAAAGCCCCGCACGGGGCGGGGCTTTTCATCACGCTAGGAGTCTCAGACCTGAACTGCCGGGATCTTCGCGTTGGCTGCAGCTTCGCGGAACTCGGCGATCTGGTCGAAGCTCAGGTAGCGGTAGATATCGGCAGACATGCTGTCGATGTCCTTCGCGTAGGCCATGTACTCCTCGACGGTCGGCAGCTTGCCGATGATCGAAGCGACGGCGGCCAGCTCGGCGGATGCCAGGAACACGTCGGTGGCGTCGCCCAGACGGTTCGGGAAGTTACGGGTCGAAGTGGAGACCACGGTCGAACCGGTCTGTACGCGAGCCTGGTTACCCATGCACAGCGAGCAGCCCGGCATTTCCATGCGCGCGCCAGCCTTGCCGTAGATGCCGTAGTAGCCTTCCTCGGTCAGCTGGTGGGCGTCCATCTTGGTCGGCGGAGCCAGCCACAGACGGGTCGGAATGCCACCCTTGACCTTGTCCAGCAGTTTGCCGGCAGCGCGGAAGTGACCGATGTTGGTCATGCAGGAACCGATGAAGACTTCATCGATCTTGCGGCCTTCGACGCTGGACAGCAGGCGAGCGTCGTCCGGGTCGTTCGGAGCGCAGAGTACCGGCTCCTTGACGTCGGCCAGGTCGATCTCGATGACCGCGGCGTACTCGGCGTCCTTGTCGGCTTCCAGCAGTTGCGGGTTGGCCAGCCAGGCTTCCATCGCTTGCGCGCGGCGCTCCAGGGTGCGGGCATCGCCGTAGCCTTCGCCGATCATCCAGCGCAGCAGGGTGATGTTGGACTTCAGATACTCGGCGATGGCCTCTTCCGGCAGCTTGATGGTGCAACCGGCAGCCGAACGCTCGGCGGAGGCGTCGGACAGCTCGAAGGCTTGCTCGACGGTCAGGTCGTTCAGACCTTCGATCTCGAGGATGCGGCCGGAGAAGATGTTCTTCTTGCCTTTCTTCTCGACGGTCAGCAGGCCAGCCTGGATCGCGTAGTAGGGGATGGCATGGACCAGGTCACGCAGGGTGATGCCCGGCTGCAGCTTGCCCTTGAAGCGCACCAGAACCGACTCGGGCATGTCCAGCGGCATGACGCCGGTGGCAGCGGCGAAGGCGACCAGGCCGGAACCGGCCGGGAAGCTGATGCCGATCGGGAAGCGGGTGTGCGAGTCGCCGCCGGTGCCGACGGTGTCAGGCAGCAGCATGCGGTTCAGCCAGCTATGGATGATGCCGTCGCCCGGACGCAGGGAGACACCACCGCGGGTCATGATGAAGTCCGGCAGGGTGTGGTGGGTCTTGACGTCGATCGGCTTCGGATAAGCGGCGGTGTGGCAGAAGGACTGCATCACCAGGTCGGCGGAGAAGCCCAGGCAAGCCAGGTCTTTCAGCTCGTCGCGGGTCATCGGGCCGGTGGTGTCCTGGGAACCGACGGTGGTCATCTTCGGTTCGCAGTAGGTGCCCGGGCGTACGCCCTGGCCTTCGGCCAGACCGCAGGCGCGGCCAACCATCTTCTGGGCGAGGGTAAAGCCCTTGCCGCTGTCGGCCGGCGCTTCCGGCTTCTTGAACAGGTCGGACGGAGCCAGACCCAGCTCGGCGCGGGCCTTCTCGGTCAGGCCACGGCCAACGATCAACGGGATACGGCCGCCGGCGCGGACTTCGTCCAGCAGAACCGGGGTCTTCAGCTCGAAGGTAGTGACCACTTCGCCGCTGTCATGACGCACGACCTTGCCTTCGTACGGGTACACGTCGATGACGTCGCCCATGGCCAGGTTGGTGCAGTCGAATTCGATCGGCAGGGCGCCGGCGTCTTCCATGGTGTTGTAGAAGATCGGGGCGATCTTGGTACCGAAGCAGAAGCCGCCAGCACGCTTGTTCGGAACGTAGGGGATGTCGTCGCCGAAGAACCACAGCACCGAGTTGGTGGCGGACTTACGGGACGAACCGGTGCCGACCACGTCACCGACGTAGGCAACCGGGAAACCCTTGGCCTTGACGGCTTCGATCTGCTTCAGCGGACCGACGGAGCCCGGCTGGACCGGTTCGATGCCGTCGCGAGCCATCTTCAGCATGGCCAGGGCGTGCAGCGGGATGTCGGGGCGCGACCAGGCGTCCGGAGCGGGGGACAGGTCGTCGGTGTTGGTTTCGCCGGGGACCTTGAACACGGTCAGGGTCAGCTTCTCGGCGACGGCCGGCTTGGCCTTGAACCACTCGCCTTCGGCCCAGGATTGCAGCACGGCCTTGGCGGCGGCGTTGCCTTTCTTGGCGCGCTCGGCAACGTCGTGGAAGGCGTCGAACATCAGCAGGGTGTGCTTGAGTTGCTCGGCGGCGACTTCGGCCAGCTCGGCGCTGTCCAGCAGCTCAACCATGGTGGCGATGTTGTAGCCGCCCTGCATGGTGCCCAGCAGCTCAACGGCGCGGGCCTTGGTCAGCAGCGGGGAAGTGGCTTCGCCCTTGGCGATAGCGGAGAGGAAACCGGCCTTGACGTAGGCGGCTTCGTCGACGCCCGGCGGCACGCGGTTGGTGATCAGATCGAGGAGGAATTCTTCTTCGCCGGCCGGCGGGTTCTTCAGGAGTTCGACCAGACCAGCGGTCTGCTCGGCGTTCAGCGGCTGGGGCACGACGCCCTGGGCGGCACGCTCTTCTACGTGTTTGCGGTAGGCTTCAAGCACAGTTTTTCCCTCATCAGTGGTCCCGGAGGACGCGTATCCAGGAGACCCTTCCGATCCATTCGTCAGGCATGGTGGACGGTAATCCACTGACCTACGACGGCACCGGCGATCTCCGGGCAGAAGCTGTTTTCAAAGTTTTACGCCGGTGTGGCCTGGGACGTAGGGGCCTGAACGCTTGAGGGGAGCGCCCAGGCCGCGCGGCTGCCGGAATCTGTGCTTCGTGACGCTTTGAAAACAGCTTCTTTCGGACAATGACGCCAAAAAGGCGAGGGGATTCTAATGCAAAAAGCCGGTGTTGGTAAGCCGATTTGCTACCCCCGCAAGGGTGATATTGCCTAGACAATGGTCGTGTCCGACCACAGGGCAACCCGGTTTGCGAGGAGGCCCCCTCGGACACTAATATGCCGCTTTGCCCGCTACTCCTTCCGTCATGTCTTCTTCGCGCATCAAAACTCCCTGTGTCGGGCTCTGTTCGACGGTTTACGGCGACCTGGTCTGTCGTGGCTGCAAGCGTTTCCACCATGAAGTGGTGCACTGGAACGGCTACAGCGACGAGGAGAAACGCTCGGTGCTGAGCCGCCTGGAGGTTCTGCTGACCCAGGTGATGATGGCCAAGCTGGAAGTCTTCGACCCGCAGCGCCTGCGCGCGCAGCTGGAGCAGAGGCAGATCCGCTTCGTCCCCGAGCAGTCGCCCTACTGCTGGGCCTACCAGCTGATCGCCCGCGGCTCGCGGATGATCAACCAGGTGGAAGCCTATGGCCTGGCGCTGCTGCCGGAATTCCGCGACTGGCCGCTGCCGGAGCTGCGCGATGCCATCGACAAGGAGTTCTTCATCCTCTCCGAGGCGCACTACGAGCGCTATATCGCCCCGCGCTTCCTGGCCGAGGGGATGGAGTCGCGGGTCTGAGGCGAACGATGCCTGCATGAAAAAGCCGCCCGACGGGCGGCTTTTTCATGCTCTATGTAGGAGCGGCTTGTTCGCGAACCATTTCCCGGCAGCTCCGGTGCTGGGCGCTTCGCGAGCAAGCTCGTTCCTACAGGATGTCGCTCCGCATTTGTCCCGTCAGGGTTGGGCTGCCAGCTCTTCCAGGTGGGCGATGATGTCGTCCGGCTTGAGCACCAGGACGTCGCTCTCCAGCGCATCCAGTACCACCTCGGCGGTATTGCCGATCAGCGCGCCGGAGAAGCCGGTGCGCGCCACACTGCCGATCACTGTGACGGCAGCCGTCAGGCTGTGCGCCGCACGCGGGATGAGCACGTCGGCCGGGCCTTCCTCGATATGCAGGTGGTCGTTGTCAACGCCGTACTCGGCCTGGAACGCCCGGCAGGCCTCGCGGTACTTCGCCTCGATGGTTTCGCTGAGCTGGAAGGTCGGGTCGGCGGCCGACAGCATCGGCGAGGGGTGGGCGCTGATCACGTGCAGCTCGCCATGGGCCAGTCCGGCGATGTCATAGGCATGGCTGACGATGCCGGCGTGCAGGGTGCGGTGCTCGGTGTCGCTGTTGCCCACGTCCACCGCCGCAAGGATGTTGCGTCCGGCCCAGGGCTGGTTGGTTTTCACCAGCAACACGGGGGAGGGGCAGTGGCGCAGCAGCTTCCAGTCGTCCGGGGTCAGCAGCGCCTTCTTCAGCGGGTTGTCGGGGGTGTGCTGCTTGATTACCAGGCCGCAGCCTTCGGCCTGCTGCTCGGCGATGATGGTCTGGTGCAGACCGTCCTTCCAGGCCTGCCGGCTGGAGGCGCTGAAGCCTTCTTCGCGCAGCCCCTGGGTGAGCTCTTCGAGCGCGGCAGTGCAGTCGCCGCGCTTCTCGCAGGCCAGCAGATGCAGGTGGGACTGGGTGACGCTGGCGATCAGGCGCGCCCGTTTCAGGGCGAGACCGTCCGGCTGGTCGGGGTCCACGACTACGAGGATGCTACGGATGGCTTGCATGATCGTCTCCCTTCGTGCGCGTTGTTTATGTGGAACAACTGTAGTCGGGATATCGCCGTCATGACGTTGAGGCATATCAAGGGCGGACGCTGGTTCCGCGCGGCTGCATTCGTATAATGCCCCGCATTTATGACACCGGCCAGCCGGTGGAACGCTTCGTTGGAGTTGAGCATGCTGTCTGAAATCAGGGAATTCCTCGGTTGTGCCACGCCGGATGCGTGGGTGGAAGCCGCGCTGCGGGATCAGGCGGTGATGCTGATCGACCACAAGAACAACGAGTTCAAGGCCGCCAGCACGGCCCTGGCCCTGATCGCCAAGTACAGCGCCCACGAGGAACTGGTGAACTTCATGTCGCGCCTGGCCCGCGAGGAGCTGCGCCACCACGAGCAGGTGCTGGCGATCCTGAAGAAGCGCGGTATTCCGCTGCGGCCGATCTCCGCCAGCCGCTATGCCTCCGGCCTGCGCGCCGTGGTGCGCAACCATGAGCCGCACAAGCTGGTGGACACCCTGATCGTCGGTGCTTTCATCGAGTGCCGCAGCTGTGAGCGTTTTGCTGCGCTGGTGGATCACCTGGATGCGGATCTGGCGAAGTTCTACGGCTCGTTGCTCAAGTCCGAGGCGCGGCACTTCCAGGGTTACCTGAGCCTGGCGCGCCGTTACGGCGATGACGCGGACATCGATCGTCGCGTGGTGGAGATTCGCGAGGTGGAAGCGGAGCTGATTCGCTCGCCGGACAGCGAATTCCGCTTCCATAGCGGTGTGCCGAGCGAGCTGGCGGCCTGATTCGCGAGCCGGAATGAAAAAAGCGCCCGGATGGGCGCTTTTTTCGTAGGGCGTACAACCGTTCGCGGTTGTTCGCCCTGCATCAGTCTTTGACCTTCAGGTCCAGCGCCAGATCGCGCGCGGCCTTGGTCGCCAGCACGCCCATCAGCTGGCCGATCTCGTCCTGGCGGCTGCTGGCGCTGGTCGGGCCGCTGGCCATCATCACGCTGGGCACCGGCGCCTGGGCGGCGGCCTCGGCCCATACTTTGTTGATGGCGATCAGTGCGTCGAGTTTGGGCTGCAGCGCGCCGTCCGCCTTGATCACTGCTTCACGGGCGTAGGCATCGGCGTCGGCGGTGATCTTGGTGGCCTGGGCGGTCACGGCGGCCTTGTCGCGCAAGAGTTCAGCGGTCTGTTTCTCGATCTCGGCGCGCTGCTTCTCGCGCTCGGCGTTGATCACCGCCAGTTGCTTGTCGGTTTCCGCCTGGGTGGTGCGCTCGATCTGGTCGCGCAGGGTTTCCTGGCGCTTGGCTTCCACTTCCTTCTCGCCGCGGGCGGTGACCAGCAGCTTCTCTTCCTCTTCCTTCAGACGGTTCTGGCGGGCCACGGCCAACTCGGCCAGGGCCTGCTGTACCTTGACCATGCGCTGCTTGTACTGGGGGTTCGGGTCGACGTTGGTGATGCGCGCTTCCACCACTTCCACACCGAACTTGCGGAACTGCTGCTGCTTGCGCACCGGGATGCCCTTGGCGTCGGTGACCTTCTCGGTAACGAACTGGCTGGCGTTGTTGTCGCCGAAGCTGCCCTGCTCGGTGCCGGCCTGCAGGATGGCGGTCTGGTGGGGCAGGGCGCCGCGCGGGCCGCGGACTTCCTTGCGCTTGATCAGGTACAGGCCGTCGTTGAGCTGGTTCTCGAACTCCGCGGCGAACTCGCTGCGGGCGCCGGCGTAGTAATCGTCGGCGCTCATCAGCGAGGCGGTGGCCTGCAGGGTTTCCTTGATCGCCGGTACCAGCGCGGTGCGGATGAAGTTGTCCGGGTTGCGGTATTCCTGGGCCATCTTCAGGAAGGAGTCGCCGCCGGGCAGACGGAAGCGTGCCGAGGACTCGACCTTGGCGTCGACGTTGCCGAGGAACACGATGGGGAAGGCTTCGATGGTAGCGCCGAGGGCGTCGTTGTCGGGGTTGTTGTCGTTCTCGTCCATGACCAGCACGGACTGCACGCTGATCGCCTTCTTCCAGGTGGTGGCGCGGCCGAACCACTTGGTGGCATAGCCCACGTCGTCGACGATCTTCTCTTCCCCGAAGATGGTGCGCACGTGGGTCATGTAGCCGGCTTCGTTATAGAAGAACACCCCGTTGAACAGGATGAAACCGGCGGCGGCCACCGCCAGCGGCGCGGCGGCATATTTGATGAGGCTTTCCTTGGAGATCAGCATGGTTCTTCCTTGAGTGAGCAAACCGGCAATGCTGCGCAAGGCCGCCGGTGCCGGTCAAGAGGAAACATCTGACAGTGCGGGTAGGTTGGTGTCGGAAGGCCACCATGCTGGTGGCCGGGGCTCTCAGAGCGGGAAGGGCGCCTGCTGCAGTCCCTGGTCGTCGGCTTCCAGGGCCCAGCCCTGGCGGTCCCAGTCGCCGAGGACGATGCGCCGGGCGGGGCGCCCGTCGATCTCCAGTTCGTGTACGGCCGGACGATGGGTATGGCCGTGGATCAGGATACGTACGCCCTTGTCGCGCATGATGCGCTCCACTTCCGCGGGGGTGACGTCGACGATCTCGCTGGCTTTCATGCGCGTCTGAGCGCGGCTTTCCTTGCGCAGCTTGCGCGCCAGCTTGTGGCGGGTGGCCAACGGCAGGTTGCGCAGGATGAACAGCGTGAGCGGATTGCGCAGCCAGCGGCGCAGCTTCATGTAAGCCTCGTCGAGGGTGCACAGAATGTCGCCGTGCATCAGCAGCACCTTTTCGCCGCCCAGGTCGATCAGGCTTGGGTCGCGCAGCAGGGTGCAGCCGGCCTCGCGGCAGAACGCCTTGCCGATCAGGAAGTCGCGATTACCGTGCATCAGGTAGATGCGTGTGCCGCTGTCGGACAGTTCACGCAGGGCGCGGGCGATGGAGTGCTGGAACTCGTCCATGCCGTCGTCGCCGATCCAGGCTTCGAAGAAGTCGCCGAGGATGTACAGAGCTTTGGCCGTGCGGGCGCGGGTAGACAGGAAATGCAAGAACGCCCGGGTAATGTCCGGGCGTTCCGCTTCGAGATGCAGGTCCGAGATGAACAGGACGCTCATCGACTCACTCGCCGAGGATTTCGGCTTTCTCGATGATCACGTCGTCGGCCGGCACGTCCTGGTGGCCAGAGCGCATGGTGGTGGCCACGCCCTTGATCTTGTTGACCACGTCCATGCCGTCCTTCACCTGGCCGAACACGCAGTAGCCCCAGCCCTGAACGGTCGGCGCGCTGTGGTTGAGGAAGTCGTTGTCGGCGACGTTGATGAAGAACTGCGCGCTGGCAGAGTGCGGCTCCATGGTGCGGGCCATGGCGACGGTGCCGACCTTGTTGCCGACGCCGTTGTTGGCTTCGTTCTTGATCGGCTTGTTGGTGCTCTTCTGCTTCATGCCCGGCTCGAAACCGCCGCCCTGGATCATGAAGTTGTTGATCACGCGGTGGAATACGGTGTTGTCGTAATGGCCGGCCTTCACGTACTCCTTGAAGTTGGCCACGGTTTCCGGCGCCTTGTCGTCGAAGAGTTCGAGGGTGATATCGCCGAAGTTGGTCTGCAGTTTGACGGTGGTAGTCATCAGGGAATTCCGCTGGTTGGAAAAATCGAAGGCCTGTCAGGGGGTTGACAGCTTCGGCTATGATAAGCGCTTTGGTTTGGCTGGCCTACCCTGGCCGAACACCAGCATGATCAAGGACACCATGAGCAAGCCTACCGCCGATACGAAAGAAGCCACTGTTGCCGCCAACTTCCTGCGCCCGATCGTTGCGGCCGATCTGGAAAGTGGCAAGCACCAGAAGATCGTCACCCGCTTCCCGCCGGAGCCCAACGGCTACCTGCACATCGGCCACGCCAAGTCCATCTGTCTGAACTTCGGCCTGGCCAAGGAGTTCGGCGGTGACTGCCACCTGCGCTTCGACGACACCAACCCGGCGAAGGAAGACCAGGAATACATCGACGCCATTGAAGCCGATGTGAAATGGCTTGGCTTCGACTGGGTCGGCCCGGTGCGCTATGCGTCCAACTACTTCGACCAACTGCACGCCTGGGCGGTAGAGCTGATCAAGGCCGGCAAGGCTTTCGTCTGCGACCTCAATGCCGAGGAAATGCGCGCCTACCGTGGCTCCCTGACTGAGCCGGGTAAGAACAGCCCGTTCCGTGATCGTTCGGTGGAAGAGAACCTGGACCTGTTCGCCCGCATGAAGGCCGGCGAATTCCCGGACGGCGCACGTTCGCTGCGTGCGAAGATCGACATGGCCTCGCCGAACATCAACCTGCGCGACCCGATCCTCTACCGCATCCGCCACGCCCATCACCACCAGACCGGCGACAAGTGGTGCATCTACCCCAGCTACGACTTCACCCACGGTCAGTCGGACGCCATCGAGGGCATCACCCACTCCATCTGCACCCTGGAGTTCGAGGATCACCGCCCGCTGTACGAGTGGTTCCTGGCCAACCTGCCGGTCCCGGCCCAGCCGCGCCAGTATGAATTCGCGCGCCTGAACCTGAACTACACCATCACCAGCAAGCGCAAGCTCAAGCAACTGGTGGACGAGAAGCACGTCGACGGCTGGGATGACCCGCGCATGTCGACCCTCTCCGGCTATCGCCGCCGCGGTTATACCCCGGCCTCGATCCGCACCTTCTGCGACATGATCGGCGTAAACCGCGCTGGCGGCGTGGTGGACATCGGCATGCTGGAATTCGCCATCCGTGACGACCTGGATGCCAACGCCGGCCGCGCCATGTGCGTGCTCAAGCCGCTGAAGGTGGTGATCACCAACTACCCGGAAGGCCAGGTCGAGAGCCTCGAGCTGCCGTGCCATCCGAAGCAGGACATGGGCATGCGCGTGCTGCCGTTCAGCCGCGAGATCTACATCGACGCCAGCGACTTCGAAGAAGTCCCGCCGGCCGGCTACAAGCGCCTGATTCCGGGCGGCGAAGTGCGTCTGCGCGGCAGCTACGTGATCCGCGCCGACGAGGCCATCAAGGATGCCGACGGCAACATCGTCGAACTGCGCTGCAGCTATGACGAGAACACCCTGGGCAAGAACCCCGAAGGCCGCAAGGTCAAGGGCGTGATCCACTGGGTGCCGGCCGCCGAGAGCATCGAGTGCGAAGTGCGCCTGTACGACCGCCTGTTCCGCTCCGCCAACCCGGAGAAGTCGGAAGAGGGCGGCAGCTTCCTCGACAACATCAACCCGGACTCCCTGGTGGTGCTCAAGGGTTGCCGCGCCGAGCCGTCGCTGGCTGGAGCCACCCCGCACGATCGCTTCCAGTTCGAGCGCGAGGGTTACTTCTGCGCCGACTCGAAGGATTCCAAGCACGGCGCCCTGGTGTTCAACCGCACCGTGACCCTGCGCGATTCCTGGGGGCAGTGAGGCATGGCTGACTTGCAGATCTACAGCACGCTGTCCAAGACCAAGGACGCCTTCAAGCCGCTGGTGGGTAACCAGGTGCGCATGTACGTGTGCGGCATGACCGTCTACGACTTCTGCCACATCGGCCATGCCCGTGTGATGGTGGCGTTCGACGTGATCGCTCGCTGGTTGCGCCATCGCGGCTATGACCTGACCTACGTGCGCAACATCACCGACATCGACGACAAGATCATCCGTCGCGCCCAGGAGAACGGCGAATCGTTCGAAGACCTGACCGCCCGAATGATCGCCGCGATGCACGAGGACGAGGCGCGCCTGTCGGTCCTGCGTCCGGACATCGAGCCGCGCGCTACCGGCCACATCGCCGGCATGCACGAGATGATCCAGACCCTGATCGACAAGGGCTACGCCTACGCGCCGGGCAATGGCGACGTCTACTACCGGGTTGGCAAGTTCGCCGGCTACGGCAAGCTGTCGCGCAAGAAGATCGAAGACCTGCGCATCGGTGCGCGGATCGAGGTCGACGAATCCAAGGAAGACCCGCTGGACTTCGTGCTCTGGAAAGGCGCCAAGCCCGGCGAGCCGAGCTGGGAGTCGCCTTGGGGCGCCGGTCGTCCGGGCTGGCACATCGAGTGCTCGGTGATGTCCACCTGCTGCCTGGGCGAGACTTTCGACATCCATGGCGGCGGCCCGGACCTGGTGTTCCCGCACCACGAAAACGAGATCGCCCAGAGCGAGGCGGCCACCGGCAAGCTCTACGCGGCCAGCTGGATGCACGCCGGCGCGGTACGTGTGGATGGCGAGAAAATGTCCAAGTCCCTGGGCAACTTCTTCACCATTCGCGAAGTGCTGGAGAAGTACCATCCGGAAGTCGTGCGCTTCCTGCTGGTTTCCAGTCACTACCGCAGTCCGATCAACTATTCCGAAGACAATCTGAAGGAAGCCAAGGGCGCGCTGGAACGCTTCTACACCGCGCTGCGCGGCCTGCCGCAGGTGGCTGCCGTGGGAGGCGAGGCCTTCGTCGAGCGTTTCGCCGCGGCGATGGACGATGACTTCGGTACGCCGGAAGCGGTTGCCGTGCTGTTCGAGATGGCTCGCGAGATCAACCGTCTGCGTGATAGCGAGCCGGCAGCGGCGGCTGGTCTGGCGGCCCGTCTGCGCGAGCTGGCCGGCCTGCTGGGCGTGCTGCAGCTGGATGCGGACGAGTTCCTCCAGGCTGGCGCGGCGGGCAAGGTCGACGCTGCGCAGGTCGAGGCGCTGATCCAGGCGCGCCTGGATGCCCGCGCGGCGAAGAACTGGGCCGAGTCCGACCGCATCCGCGACGAGCTGACCGCTCTGGGTGTGGTGCTGGAGGACGGCAAGGGCGGCACTACCTGGCGCCTCGCCGAGTAATCGCTCCTTCGGAAATGAAAAAGGCCGCTGATCAGCGGCCTTTTTCTCGTGCGCGACGAACTCAGGTGTGCAGGTGTTCGGCAGCGTACAGGGTGTTTTCCAGCAGGCAGGCGCGGGTCATCGGGCCGACGCCGCCCGGAACCGGGGTGATCCAGCTGGCGCGCTCGGCGGCCAAGTCATATTCCACGTCGCCCACCAGCTTGCCGTCAGCCTGGCGGTTGATGCCCACGTCGATGACGATGGCGCCTTCCTTGATCCACTCGCCCTTGACCAGGCCCGGCTTGCCGGCGGCCACGACCACCAGGTCGGCACGGCGCACGTGGTCGGCCAGGTCGCGGGTGAAGCGGTGGGTCACGGTGACGGTGCAGCCGCCCAGCAGCAGTTCCAGCGCCATGGGGCGACCGACGATGTTGGAAGCGCCCACTACGACTGCATCCATGCCGTACAGGTCGACGCCGGTGCTTTCCAGCAGGGTCATGATGCCCTTCGGGGTGCAGGGGCGCAGCAGCGGGATGCGCTGGGCCAGGCGGCCGATGTTGAAGGGGTGGAAACCGTCCACGTCCTTGTCCGGGCTGATGCGCTCCAGCAGCTGGGAGGCATCGAGGTGGGCGGGGAGGGGGAGCTGGACCAGAATGCCGTCGATGGCCGGATCGGCGTTCAGGCGGTCGATCAGGGCCAGCAGCTCTTGCTGGGTGGTGCTGGCGGGGAGGTCGTACGCCTGAGAGAGGAAGCCTACCTCTTCACAGTCCTTGCGCTTGTGCGCGACATAGACCTGAGAGGCGGGGTCGCTGCCGACCAGGATCACAGCCAGGCCGGGGATGCGCAGTCCTTGCTGGCGGCGTTCATTGACGCGTTGGGCAATCTGCTGGCGGAGGCTGGCGGCGATCGCTTTGCCGTCGATCAGTTTTGCAGTCATGTCGGGGGGATAACCATTAAGGCGGGTGAAAAGATGGCGCGCATTTTCGCACGCTGCCTTCATAAGGCAAAGGCAGGCACCCTCGATTTGCCGTAACTCCTTTATCTCTTTGAATTTTTTTTAAAAAAGTTGTTGACGAGGTATGGGCGCATCGATAACATGCGCCCCGCTTGCCGAGCACAGCCCGAAGCGAAAGCAGAAGGTAGTGCAAACCGGTTCAGTGGTTTCCACTGATCTGCTAAGCAAGGGTTGCAGCCACTAAAGCGCCCGTAGCTCAGCTGGATAGAGCATCCGCCTTCTAAGCGGATGGTCGCAGGTTCGAGTCCTGCCGGGTGCGCCATGTGGCGTTCGGTACAAGCATGTAATATGGTGGGCGTAGCTCAGTTGGTAGAGCACAGGATTGTGGCTCCTGGTGTCGTGGGTTCGATTCCCATCGTCCACCCCATATTCCGAAGCGCCAGGCCTAAAGCCTGGCGTTTTCGTTTCTGCGGTTCCCTGCGGACGTGGTGAAATTGGTAGACACGCTGGATTTAGGTTCCAGTGGCGCAAGCTGTGAGAGTTCGAGTCTCTCCGTCCGCACCATCTTCTCTCCATTAGCTCTCGCATCCGTGAATTCCCGCAGCTTCCGGTCTTGGTGACTTCTGCATTTCTAGCTACTAGAATGCTTGCCCTTGATTCTGGGAGCCGGGAGGACCGGCTTACGTCTGTGCCACGAGGAATATCCATGCAAGTTTCCGTTGAAAGCACCTCCGCTCTTGAGCGCCGCATGACCGTTGGCGTGCCGGCCGAGCGCATCGAGACCGAAGTCAACAAGCGTCTGCAGCAGACCGCTCGTCGCGCCAAGGTTCCCGGCTTCCGTCCCGGCAAGGTGCCGATGAGCGTCATCCGTCAGCGCTACGAAGCCTCCGCTCGTCAGGAAGCTCTCGGTGACCTGATCCAGGAAACCTTCTACGAAGCCGTGGTCGAGCAGAAGCTGAACCCGGCCGGTGCTCCGTCCGTCGAGCCGAAAGTGTTCGAAAAGGAGAAGGGCCTCGAGTACGTGGCTACTTTCGAAGTCTTCCCCGAGTTCCAGGTTGCCGGTTTCGACGGCATCAAGGTTGAGCGCCTGCAGGCCGAGGTGGCCGACGCCGACCTCGACAACATGCTGGACATCCTGCGCAAGCAGAACACCCGTTTCGAGGCCGTTGACCGCGCCGCTCAGAACGATGACCAGGTGAACATCGACTTCGTCGGCAAGATCGGCGGCGAAGCCTTCGCTGGCGGCTCCGCCAAGGGCACCCTGCTGGTGCTGGGCTCCGGCCGCATGATCCCGGGCTTCGAAGAAGGCCTGGTCGGCGCCAAGGCCGGTGAAGAGCGTGTTCTGAACGTGACCTTCCCTGAGGACTACCAGAACCTGGACCTGGCTGGCAAAGCCGCCGAGTTCGCCGTTACCGTCAACAGCGTCGCCGAGCCGAAGCTGCCGGAACTGAACGAAGAGTTCTTCGCTCTGTTCGGCGTGAAGGAAAGCACTCTGGAAGGTTTCCGCACCGAAGTTCGCAAGAACATGGAGCGTGAACTGCGTCAGGCCATCAAATCCAAGGTGAAGAACCAGGTGATGGAAGGTCTGGTCGAGACCAACCCGATCGAAGTTCCGAAGGCCCTGATCGGCAACGAAGTCAACCGTCTGCGCGTGCAGGCTGTCCAGCAGTTCGGTGGCAACATCAAGCCTGACCAACTGCCGGCCGAACTGTTCGAAGAGCAGGCCAAGCGCCGCGTTGTGCTGGGTCTGATCGTCGCCGAGCTGGTCAAGCAGCACGAACTGAAGGCTGACGAAGCCCGCGTTCGCGAAATGATCGAAGAGATGGCTTCCGCTTACCAGGAGCCGGAACAAGTTGTTGCCTGGTATTACAAAAATGACCAGCAACTTAACGAAGTTCGCTCGGTTGTACTGGAAGAACAAGTTGTAGATACTGTCCTGCAGAAGGCCAATGTGACCGACAAGCAGGTATCCTACGAAGACGCGGTCAAGCCTGCTGAAGCTCCGCAAGCGGCCTGATCCATCGCTTCGTTCGATTGTCACAAGCCAGCCTTCGGGCTGGCTTGTGCGTCTATAGAGACATGACTTTTTATTAGGGAGTGATCGTCGGACATGCATAATCCTTATATGCCGCAAGTTCCGAACATCCAGGCTGCTGGTGGTCTGGTGCCGATGGTGGTGGAGCAATCCGCCCGCGGTGAGCGTTCCTACGACATCTATTCGCGCCTGTTGAAGGAGCGGATCATCTTCCTGGTCGGCCAGGTCGAGGACTACATGGCCAACCTGGTGGTTGCCCAGCTGCTGTTCCTCGAGGCCGAGAACCCGGACAAGGACATCCACCTCTACATCAACTCCCCGGGCGGCTCCGTGACTGCTGGCATGTCGATCTACGACACCATGCAGTTCATCAAGCCCGACGTGTCCACCATCTGCGTGGGTCAGGCGTGCAGCATGGGCGCCCTGCTGCTGGCCGGCGGCGCCGCTGGCAAGCGCTACTGCCTGCCGCATTCGCGCATGATGATCCACCAGCCTCTGGGCGGCTTCCAGGGCCAAGCCTCGGACATCGAGATCCACGCCAAGGAAATCCTCTTCATCAAGGAGCGCCTGAACCAGGTGCTGGCGCACCACACTGGCCAGCCGCTGGACGTCATCGCCCGTGACACCGATCGCGACCGCTTCATGAGCGGCGAAGAGGCGGTCAGCTATGGCCTGATCGACCAGGTCTTCACTCAGCGTCCTTCCGCCAGCTGAGTTTCTCCGCAATACCGCGGCCGGTAATCCGGCCGCTTCGCGGGCTTGAAAATGCCTGCGAATGCCTTCATCTTGTCCTTCACGTATATCCCCGATTGGAACGATCGAATGACTGACACCCGCAACGGCGAGGACAACGGCAAGCTGCTGTATTGCTCCTTCTGCGGCAAGAGCCAGCACGAAGTGCGCAAGTTGATTGCCGGCCCCTCGGTCTTTATCTGCGACGAGTGCGTCGACCTGTGCAATGACATCATCCGCGAGGAGGTGCAGGAGGCACAGGCAGAGAGCAGTGCGCACAAGCTTCCGGCGCCGAAAGAGATCCGCACCATCCTCGATCAGTACGTGATCGGCCAGGAACGTGCGAAGAAAGTGCTGGCGGTAGCGGTCTACAACCACTACAAGCGTCTGAATCAGCGTGAGCGCAAGGACGACGTCGAGCTGGGCAAGAGCAACATCCTGCTGATCGGGCCGACCGGCTCGGGCAAGACGCTGCTGGCCGAGACCCTGGCGCGCCTGCTCAATGTTCCGTTCACCATCGCCGATGCGACCACCCTCACCGAGGCGGGTTACGTGGGCGAGGATGTCGAGAACATCATCCAGAAGCTGCTGCAGAAGTGCGATTACGATGTCGAGAAGGCCCAGATGGGTATCGTCTACATCGACGAAATCGATAAGATCTCGCGCAAATCGGACAACCCCTCGATCACCCGTGACGTTTCCGGCGAAGGCGTACAGCAGGCCCTGCTGAAGCTGATCGAAGGCACCGTGGCCTCCGTGCCGCCCCAGGGTGGCCGCAAGCACCCGCAGCAGGAGTTCCTGCAGGTCGACACCCGCAACATCCTGTTCATCTGCGGTGGCGCGTTCGCTGGCCTGGAAAAGGTCATCCAGAACCGTTCCACCAAGGGCGGCATCGGCTTCAACGCCGAAGTTCGCAGTCAGGAAGCAGGCAAGAAGGTGGGTGAGGCGCTGCGTGAGGTCGAGCCGGAAGATCTGGTGAAGTTCGGTCTTATTCCGGAATTCGTCGGTCGTCTGCCGATCATCGCGACTCTCGACGAGCTCGACGAGGCTGCACTGATGCAGATTCTGACCGAGCCGAAGAATGCGCTGACCAAGCAGTACGCCAAGCTCTTCGAAATGGAAGGCGTGGACCTCGAGTTCCGTCCGGACGCGCTCAAGGCCGTGGCCCGCAAGGCGCTGGACCGCAAGACTGGAGCCCGTGGCCTGCGTTCGATCCTCGAAGGCATCCTGCTGGATACCATGTACGAGATCCCCTCGCAGACCGAGGTCAGCAAGGTGGTTATCGATGAAAGCGTCATCGATGGCTCCTCCCAACCGCTGCTGATCTACGAGAACAGCGAGCAGCCGGCCAAGGCTGCACCTGACGCCTGAAACCAGAAGGGGCCCTAGGGCCCCTTTTTTCTTCCCATCTACCGCGCTTGTTTTTTCCCAGTCCTAACCCCATCTTAGGCCGAAGGGTCCAATCCCATCGTTTTGGCCAAGTGCCGCTGTAGAGCCGAATATCATGAAAACACTCGTCGAGTTGCCCCTGCTCCCCCTGCGTGACGTAGTGGTGTATCCGCACATGGTCATCCCGCTGTTCGTGGGCCGTGAGAAATCCATCGAGGCCCTCGAGGCCGCCATGACCGGCGACAAGCAGATCCTGTTGCTGGCGCAGAAGAACCCGGCCGACGACGACCCGGGTGCAGACGGCCTGTATCGCATGGGTACCGTGGCCACTGTCCTGCAACTGCTGAAGCTGCCCGACGGCACCGTCAAGGTGCTGGTCGAGGGTGAGCAGCGCGGCCAGGTAGAGCGCTTCATCGATGAGGAAGCCTACTGCCGCGCGGAAGTTTCGATCATTGACGAGGCTTCCATTGGCGAGCGCGAGTCCGAAGTCTTCACCCGCAGCCTGCTGAGCCAGTTCGAGCAGTACGTACAACTGGGCAAGAAGGTCCCGGCGGAGGTTCTGTCCTCGCTCAACAGCATCGATGAACCCGGCCGCCTGGTAGATACCATGGCTGCTCACATGGCGCTGAAGATCGAGCAAAAGCAGGAAATCCTCGAGATTACCGAGCTGTCCGCCCGTGTCGAACACGTGCTCGCCATGCTGGATGCCGAAATCGACCTCCTGCAGGTCGAGAAGCGCATCCGCGGCCGCGTGAAGAAGCAGATGGAGCGCAGCCAGCGCGAGTACTACCTGAACGAGCAGATGAAGGCCATCCAGAAGGAGCTGGGTGACATCGACGAAGGCCACAACGAAGTCGAGGAGCTGAAGAAGCGCATCGACGCCGCCGGCCTGACCAAGGAGGCCATGGCCAAGGCCACTGCCGAACTGAACAAGCTCAAGCAGATGTCGCCGATGTCGGCCGAAGCCACCGTCGTGCGCTCCTACATCGACTGGCTGGTGAATGTGCCGTGGAAGGCCGAGAGCAAGGTGCGCCACGACCTGGACAAGGCCGAGGACATCCTCGATGCGGACCACTACGGCCTGGAAGAGGTCAAGGAACGCATTCTCGAGTATCTCGCCGTGCAGAAGCGCGTGAAGAAGCTCAAGGGGCCGGTGCTTTGCCTTGTTGGTCCGCCCGGCGTGGGCAAGACCTCGCTGGCGGAATCCATCGCTCGCGCCACCAACCGCAAGTTCGTGCGCATGGCCCTGGGTGGCGTGCGTGACGAGGCTGAAATCCGCGGTCACCGCCGTACCTATATCGGCTCCATGCCCGGTCGCCTGATCCAGAAGATGACCAAGGTGGGCGTGCGCAACCCGCTGTTCCTGCTCGACGAGATCGACAAGATGGGCAGCGACATGCGCGGTGATCCGGCTTCGGCGCTGCTGGAGGTCCTCGACCCGGAACAGAATCACAACTTCAACGATCACTATCTTGAAGTCGACTACGACCTGTCCGACGTGATGTTCCTTTGCACGGCGAACTCCATGAACATTCCGGCGCCGCTGCTGGACCGCATGGAAGTGATTCGTCTGCCGGGCTACACCGAAGACGAGAAGGTCAACATCGCTTCGAAATATCTTGTGCCAAAACAGACTGCGGCCAATGGTCTCAAGAAGGGCGAGCTGACCTTCGAAGAGGCGGCGATCCGCGACATCATTCGCTACTACACCCGTGAAGCCGGTGTGCGGAGCCTGGAACGCCAGATCGCCAAGGTTTGCCGCAAGGCGGTGAAGGAGGGTATCAAGGCCAAGCGTATCGACGCCAAGGTGACTCCGGAAAACCTGGAAAACTACCTGGGTGTGCGCAAGTTCCGCTATGGTCTGGCTGAGCAGCAGGATCAGATCGGTCAGGTGACCGGCCTGGCCTGGACCCAGGTGGGCGGCGAGCTACTGACCATCGAGTCGGCCATCGTTCCCGGCAAGGGCGCGCTGACCAAGACCGGCTCGCTGGGCGACGTGATGGCCGAATCCATCACTGCCGCGCTGACCGTTGTGCGCAGCCGGGCGAAGAGCCTGGGGATTCCGGCGGACTTCCACGAAAAGCACGATATCCATATTCACGTGCCCGAAGGCGCTACGCCGAAGGATGGTCCGAGCGCCGGTATCGGCATGTGCACCGCGCTGGTCTCTGCCATTACCCAGATTCCGGTACGGGCCGATGTTGCCATGACGGGTGAAATCACCCTGCGGGGTCAGGTGCTGGCCATTGGTGGCCTGAAGGAAAAACTTCTGGCTGCGCACCGGGGTGGAATCAAGACCGTGATCATCCCTGAGGAAAATGTCCGAGATCTTAGGGAAATTCCGGATAATATTAAGGCCGATCTCGTTATTAAACCGGTTAAATGGATTGACGAGGTCCTGCAAATTGCGCTGCAATACGCGCCGGAGCCCTTGCCCGATGCGGCTCCCGAGATGGTTGCAAAGGATGAGAAACGCGAGTCTGATTCCAAGGAGCGAATCAGCACGCATTAGTTGGGGGGCTTTCTTGACACTGTTTTTGAGCCCTTGTTATAAAGCGGCACTTGCTTTGTCAGTTGGCAAACCAGCACCTGCTTTTGCTTACACCTAACACATAGAAACATACTCAACAGAAATAAGGGGACTTAGAGTGAACAAGTCGGAACTGATCGATGCTATCGCCGCATCTGCTGATATCCCGAAAGCTGTTGCCGGTCGCGCTCTGGACGCGGTGATCGAGTCTGTAACTGGCGCCCTGAAGGCTGGTGACTCCGTCGTACTGGTCGGCTTCGGCACCTTCGCCGTGAAAGAGCGTGCTGCTCGCACCGGTCGTAACCCGCAAACCGGCAAGCCGATCAAGATCGCTGCTGCTAAGATCCCGGGCTTCAAGGCCGGTAAAGCCCTCAAGGATGCTGTAAACTAAGCGTCTTTTTGGACTAGACCTGGATCGGCTCAGCTTCGGTTGAGTCGATCACGGAGCGACGACCCTACGGGCTTTGGCTGGTAGGACTCGTCAGGGGTCACGGGCAAATGCCCGCAAGCTCCACCAGTTACGAGAAGGCGCATCCTCGGATGCGCCTTTCTTATATCCGCCTTTTCCACGCCGCGCCGCCATTGACGGCAGGCCGTGGCCGCGTTCGGGGGCCGCATGCTGCAAAACATCAGGGACAATTCTCAGGGTTGGATCACCAAGACCATCCTGGGGGTGATCGTTGTCCTCATGGCTTTGACCGGGTTCGATCAGATCATTCGCGCAACCCACCACGAGAACGTCGCCGCTCAGGTCAATGGTGACGACATCGGTCTGCCTGAGGTGCAGCAGGCCGTGGACATGCAGCGTCGCCAGCTGATGCAGCGTCTGGGCAAGGACTTCGATGCCTCCATGCTCGACGACAAGTTGCTCAAGGACTCCGCACTGAAGTCGCTCATCGAGCGCAAGCTGGTCCTGCAGGCGGCCCAGAAGGACAAGTTCGCCTTCTCGCAGCAGGCGCTGGATCAACTGATCCTGCAGACCCCGGAGTTCCAGGTGGACGGCAAGTTCAACGCTGACCGCTTCGACCAGGTCATTCGCCAGATGGGCTACAGCCGCATGCAGTTCCGCCAGATGTTCGGCGAGGAAATGCTGATCGGCCAACTGCGTGCGGGCATCGCGGGCACCGGCTTCGTCACCGACGACGAGCTGAAGGCCTTCGCCCGCCTGGAGAAGCAAACCCGTGACTTCGCGACCCTGACCCTCAAGGCCGATCCGTCCAAAAGCAAGGTCGAGGACAGCGAGATCAAGGCGTACTACGACGCCCACAGCACCGAGTTCATGACCCCCGAGCAGGTCACCATCGACTACGTCGAGCTGAAGAAGTCCGCTTTCTTCGATCAGGTCTCAGTGAAGAAGGAAGACCTCGATGCCCTGTACCAGAAGGAAATCGCCGGTCTCGCCGAGCAGCGTGACGCCGCGCATATCCTGATCGAGGTGAACGACAAGCAGAACGACCAGCAGGCCAAGGCCAAGATTGACGAGATCAAGGCCCGCCTGGACAAGGGCGAGGACTTTGCCAAGCTGGCGAAAGAGCTGTCCAACGATGTCGGTTCCGCTGCCAATGGTGGCGATCTGGGCTACGCCGGCCGTGGTGTGTATGACCCGGCCTTCGAAGACGCACTGTATGCGTTGAAGAAGGACGAGGTTTCGGCCCCGGTGAAAACCCCCTACGGTTGGCACCTGATCAAGCTGTTGGGCGTCGAGGCGCCGGACGTTCCGAGCTTCGACAGCCTGAAGCCGAAGCTGGAGCAGGAAGTGAAGACCCAGCTCGTCGAGCAGCGCTTCGTCGATGCTACCAAGCAGCTGGAAAGCGCCGCCTACGAGGCGTCCGATCTGTCCCAGCCGGCCCAGGACATGGGGCTGAAGGTACAGACCAGCAAACCGTTCGGTCGCGAAGGCGGCGAGGGCGTGACCGCGAACCGCCAGGTCATCCAGTCGGCGTTCAGCCCCGAGGTAATGGAAGACGGTGCCAACAGCGGCGCCATCGAGCTGGATCCGGATACCGTGGTCGTGCTGCGGGTCAAGGAGCATCACAAGCCTGAGCAGGAAACCCTGGAGCAGGTAAGCACGACCATCCGCACCCGTCTGCAGCAGGAACACGCCGCTGCCGATGCCAAGACTCGCGGTGAAGCGCTGCTTGCCAGTCTGCGCGATGGCAAGACTCCGCTGAACCAGGATCAGGAAGGTCAGAGCTGGAAAGTGGTGGAAGCCGCTTCCCGCAGCCAGGAAGGCGTCGAGCCGGTCGTGCTGCAGAGCGTATTCCGCATGGCGCATCCGGCTTCGGCCGACAAGCCGAGCCTGTCCGGCGTGGCGCTGCCCAATGGCGACTTCGTGCTGGTGCGCCTCTCCGGTGTCAGCGAGCCGGAAGCCAAGATGACCGACGAAGAGAAGGCCATGTATCAGCGCTTCCTCGCGTCGCGCAGTGGCCAGGAAGACTTCGCTGCCTTCCGCCGCCAACTGGAGGCGCAGGCGAAAGTCGAGAAATTCGACAACGCCAAGTGATGATCGACCCGGGCTGCCTTCAGCAGCCTGGTGTCGGAAAAAAAAAGGCCGCAGATGCGGCCTTTTTTCATGGGCGGGGGAAAGGAATCACTCGTCTTCCAGCGGCCCCATGGCGGTGGTGTTGAAGCCACCGTCGACATAGAGGATTTCACCGCTGATGCCACTGGCCAGGTCGGAACAGAGGAACGCGCCGGCGTTGCCGACCTCCTCGATGGTCACGTTGCGGCGCAGGGGTGTCTGCCGTTCACTGGCGGCGAGCATCCTGCGGAAGCTCTTGATCCCCGAGGCGGCCAGGGTGCGGATGGGGCCGGCGGAGACGGCGTTGACCCGCGTGCCTTCCGGGCCGAGGCTGCCGGCCAGGTAGCGGACGCCGGCTTCCAGACTGGCCTTGGCCATGCCCATCACGTTGTAGTTGGGCAGGGTACGTTCGGCACCGAGATAGGAAAGGGTCAGCAGGCTGCCGTTGCGGCCTTTCATCATGCCGCGGCCAGCCTTGGCCAGGGCGATGAAGCTGTAGGCGCTGATATCGTGGGCAATCTTGAAACCGTCGCGGGTGGTGACCTCGGTGAAGTCGCCGTCGAGCTGGTCGCTGGGGGCGAAGCCCACGGAGTGGACGATGATGTCCAGGCCGTCCCAGTGCTTGCCCAATTCGGTGAACACCGCTTCGATATCGGCGTCGCTGGCGACGTCACAGGGGAAGCACAGCTCGGCGCGGGAGCCCCAGCCGGAGGCGAATTCCTCGACGCGCCCCTTGAGCTTGTCGTTCTGGTAGGTGAACGCCAGCTCCGCGCCTTCGCGATGCATCGCGGCGGCGATGCCGGAGGCGATGGAGAGTTTGCTGGCGACGCCGACGATCAGCGCGCGTTTACCTGCAAGAAATCCCACGGGTGGTCCTCCTTCCGGTCTCAGTGGGGTTGCGCCGGAACCATGAAGGCGGCTTCCAGCAGTTGCTGCGTGTAGGCGTGCTGCGGCGCGGAAAAGACCTGCTGCGCCGAGCCTTGTTCGACCACCTTGCCATGGCGGATCACCATCAGCTGATGGCTCAGCGCCTTGACCACCGCGAGGTCGTGGCTGATGAACAGGTAGGTCAGGTTGTACTTGGCCTGCAGCCGGCGCAGCAGTTCCACCACCTGACGTTGCACGGTGCGGTCGAGTGCCGAGGTTGGCTCGTCCAGCAGTATCAGCGCCGGCTTGAGCACCAGCGCGCGGGCGATGGCGATGCGTTGCCGCTGTCCGCCGGAGAATTCGTGGGGGTAGCGGTGTCGGGTATCCGGATCAAGGCCGACTTCCGTCAGCGCATCGATGATGGCCTGTTCGCGCTCTTCAGGCGTGCCAATGTCGTGGATGTCCAGGCCTTCGCCAACGATCTGGCCCACGGACATGCGTGGACTGAGGCTACCGAAGGGGTCCTGGAAGACCACCTGCATTTCGCGCCGCAAGGGGCGTACCTGGCTCTGGTTCATGCCTTCCAGGTCGTTGCCCTCGAAGCGGATGCCGCCACGGCTGTTGATCAGGCGCAGGATGGCCAGGCCCAGGGTGGACTTGCCTGAACCGCTCTCGCCGACAATGCCCAGGGTCTGCCCACGGGGCAGGCTGAAATCGATGCCGTCCACCGCCTTGACGTGATCTACGGTGCGGCGGAACACGCCTTTCTTGATCGGGAACCAGACCCGCAGGTCGTTCACGTCCAGCAGCGCCGGGCCGGGTGGATTGTCGGCCGGATTGCCGCTGGGCTCCGCGCCCAGCAGTTCCCGGGTGTAGGGGTGCTGGGGCGACTCGAACAGGGTTTCGCAGGGCGCCTGCTCGACGATGCAGCCGTGCTGCATGACGCACACGCGGTGGGCGATGCGGCGTACCAGGTTGAGGTCATGGGTGATCAGCAGTAAGGCCATGCCCAGGCGCTGCTGCAGATCGCGCAGCAAGTCGAGGATCTTCAGCTGCACGGTGACGTCCAGCGCGGTGGTTGGCTCGTCGGCGATCAGCAGTTCCGGTTCGCAGGCCAGCGCCATGGCGATCATCACCCGTTGCCGCTGGCCGCCGGAGAGCTCGTGCGGGTAGGCCTTCAGACGGCTGGCCGGGTTGGGGATGCCGACCAGGTCGAGCAGCTCCAGGGTGCGCGCCCGCGCCTGGGTGGTGTTCATGCCCTTGTGCAGGGCCAGGACTTCGCCGATCTGCTTCTCGATGGTGTGCAGCGGGTTGAGTGAGGTCATGGGTTCCTGGAACACCATGGCGATGCGGTTGCCGCGAATGCCGCGCAGCTTGCTTTCGGGCAGCTTCAACAGGTCCTTGCCGGCGTAGTGAATGCTGCCGCTGGGATGGCTGGCCGTGGGGTAGGGCAACAGACGCAGGATGGAGTGGGCGCTCACCGACTTGCCGGAGCCGCTTTCGCCCACCAGCGCCAGAGTCTCTCCCTTGCGGATGTCGAAGCTGATCTTCTCGACCGCATGGACCGTCTCGTTGCCGCAGAGGAAGTCCACGGAGAGGTCGCGGATTTCGATGAGGTTTTCGCTGTGGGTCATCTCACTTCCTCGGGTCGAAGGCATCACGGGCGGCTTCGCCGATGAACACCAGCAGGCTGAGCATCACCGCCAGCACCACGAAGGCGCTGATGCCGAGCCAGGGCGCCTGCAGGTTGGACTTGCCCTGGGCCACCAGCTCGCCCAGCGAGGGTGCGCCGGCAGGCAGGCCGAAGCCGAGGAAGTCCAGCGAGGTCAGGGTGCCGATGGCGCCGGTGAGAATGAACGGCATGAAGGTCAGGGTGGAAATCATCGCGTTGGGCAGGATGTGACGGAACATGATCGCCCCGTTGCGCATGCCCAGCGCCCGCGCGGCGCGCACGTACTCCAGGTTGCGGCCGCGAAGGAACTCGGCGCGCACCACGTCCACCAGGCTCATCCAGGAGAACAGCAGCATGATTCCCAGCAGCCACCAGAAACCCGGCTGCACGAAGCTGGCGAGGATGATCAGCAGGTAGAGCACTGGCAGGCCCGACCAGATTTCCAGGAAGCGTTGGCCGAGCAGGTCGATCCAGCCGCCGTAGAAGCCCTGCAGGGCGCCCACGGTGACGCCGATGATCGAGCTGAGCACGGTGAGGGTGAGGGCGAAGAGCACCGAGATGCGGAAGCCGTAGATCACCCGCGCGAGCACGTCGCGCGCCTGGTCGTCGGTACCCAGCCAGTTCTCGCGGGTGGGCGGGGAGGGGGCGGGGACGCGCAGGTCGTAGTTGATGGTGTCGTAGCTGTAGGCGATTGGCGGCCAGAGAATCCAGCCGTCCTTCTGCGCGATCTGTTCGCGCATGTAGGGGCTCTTGTAGTTCGCCTCCATGGGGAACTCGCCGCCGAAGGCGGTTTCCGGATAGCGCTTGACCACCGGGAAGTACCAGTTGCCGTCGTAGCGGATGGCCAGCGGCTTGTCGTTGGCGATCAGCTCGGCGCCCAGGCTTGCGATGAACAGCACGAGGAACAGCCAGAGCGACCACCAGCCGCGCTTGTTGGCCTTGAAGCGCGCCCAGCGGCGCTGGTTGATGGGAGACAGGCGCATCGGTTTACTCCCGGTTCTCGAAGTCGATGCGCGGATCGACCAGCGTGTAGAGGACGTCGCTGACCAGCTTCATGATCAAGCCGAACAGGGTGAAGATGAACAGCGTGCCGAACACCACCGGGTAGTCGCGGTTAAGCGCCGCCTCGAAGCTGAGCAGGCCGAGGCCATCGAGGGAGAAGATCACCTCGATCAGCAGGGCGCCGGTGAAGAAGATGCCCAGCAGCGCCGAGGGCAGGCCGGCGATGACCAGCAGCATGGCATTGCGGAACACGTGGCCATAGAGCACGCGGCGCTCGGTGAGGCCCTTGGCGCGGGCGGTGACCACGTACTGCTTGCCGATCTCGTCAAGGAAACTGTTCTTGGTCAGCAGGGTGATGGTGGCGAAGTTGCCGATCACCAGCGCGGTGATGGGCAAGGCCAGGTGCCAGAAGTAATCGCGGATCTTGCCGCCCAGGCTCAGCTCGTCGAAGTTGTTCGAGGTCAATCCGCGCAAGGGGAACCAGTCCCAGTAGCTGCCTCCGGCGAATAGCACCACCAGCAGGATGGCGAAGAGGAAGGCCGGAATCGCGTAGCCGATGATGATCGCCGAGCTGGTCCAGACGTCGAAGTGGCTGCCATGGCGAACCGCCTTGGCGATGCCCAGTGGGATCGACACCAGGTACATGATCAGCGTGCTCCATAGCCCGAGGGAGACGGAGACGGGGAGCTTCTCGACGATCAGGTCGGTGACCTTGGCGTCGCGGAAGAAGCTCTGGCCGAAGTCCAGGTGCAGGTAGTTCTTGAGCATGATCCAGAAGCGTTCGGGCGCCGGCTTGTCGAAGCCGTACATGCGCTCGATTTCCTTCACCAGCTCAGGGTCCAGGCCCTGGGCGCCGCGGTAGTGCGAGCCGGCCGAGGCGACTTCGCCGCCGCCGCCGGAGATGCGTCCGGTGGCGCCGCCGCTGGCGGCGTCGAAGCCCTCCAGCTTGGCGATCATCTGCTCCACCGGACCGCCGGGGGCGGCCTGGATGATGATGAAGTTGATCAGCAGGATGCCAAACAGGGTGGGGATGATCAGCAGCAGACGCCGCAGGATGTAGGCGAGCATCAGTGCGCGTCCTCTGCCTGGGCGTCATTCGCCGGGGCCTGTGCGGTGGCGTCGGTCTTGGTCGGCACTGCCTGGTCACGGGCCTGCCACCAGGTCATCAGCGCATAGCCGTAGGGCGGCAATTTCTCCGGGTGGGCGATGCGGTTCCAGTAGGCGATGCGCCAGGTGCCCAGGTACCAGTTGGGCACCACGTAGTGGCCCCAGAGCAGCGCGCGGTCGAGGG
Organism: Pseudomonas macauensis; assembly: GCF_047902425.1. NCBI lineage: Bacteria > Pseudomonadati > Pseudomonadota > Gammaproteobacteria > Pseudomonadales > Pseudomonadaceae > Pseudomonas > Pseudomonas macauensis. Next base: position 2,311,026 of record NZ_CP138377.1, read on the forward strand.
CGCGGGCGTGGCGTACCAGGCTCTCGCGGGAGTCGGCGTTGATCAACTGGTCCACCAGGGCGTCGATGCCCGGATCGCGCAGGCCGATGAAGTTGCGGCTGCCGGGCTTGTCGGCGCTGCTGGAGTGCCAGAACTCGCGTTGCTCGTTACCCGGAGAGTTGGACTGCGGCCAACTGCTGACGATCATGTCGTAGTCCCGCGAGCGCAGGCGGTTGACGTACTGCGAGACGTCGACCCGGCGCAGCTGCATGTCGATGCCCAGCTCGGCGAGGTTGCGCTTGAAGGGCAGCAGCACGCGTTCGAAGTCGGCCTGGGCGAGCATGAACTCGAAGCTCAGCTGCTTGCCGTCGGGGCCGACCATCTTGTCGTTCTCGATCTTGTAGCCGGCATCGAGCAGCAACTGGTAGGCCTTGCGCTTCTGATCGCGGATGATGCCGCTGCCGTCGCTGGTGGGCGGCACGTAGACCTGGGTGAAGACCTGCGACGGCAGCTTGTCGCGCAGGGGTTCGAGGATCTTCAACTCCTCGGCGTCGGGCAGTTGGTGCGCGGCCATTTCGGAGTTCTCGAAGTAGCTGCCGTCACGCAGGTAGGAGCCGAAGAACAGCTGCTTGTTGGTCCACTCGAAGTCGAACAACTGGGTGATCGCTTCGCGCACGCGCGGGTCCTGGAACACCGGACGGCGCAGGTTGAAGGCATAGCCCTGCATACCCCAGGGGTTGCCGTTGACCGGCTCCTCGCGAACGATGCGGCCGTCGCGCACCGCCGGGGAGTCGTAGGCGGTGGCCCAGTTCTTGGCGATGCGCTCGTCGTTGAAGTCGAACTGCCCGGCCTTGAACGCCTCCAGGGCGACCGTGAGGTCGCGGTAGGAGTCCACCACCACTGCGTCGAAGTTGTTGAAGCCGCGGTTCACCGGCAGCTTCTCGCCCCACCAGTCCTTCACCTTCTCGTAGCGGATCGAGCGGCCGGCGTCGACCTTGGTGATGCGATACGGACCGCTGCCCAGCGGCGGCTCCATGCCGGTCTTGTTGAAGTCGCGGGTGGCCCACCAGTGCTTGGGCAGGATCGACAGCTGGCCGAGGATCAGCGGCAGCTCACGGTTGTTGCCGTGCTTGAAGTCGAAGCGCACGCGCAGCTTGTCTTCGGCCACCACCTTGTCGACGTCCGCGTAGTAGTTGCGGTACATCGGGTCGCCGTCCTTCATCAGGGTTTCGAAGGTGAACACCACGTCCTCGGCGGTGACGGGCGTGCCGTCCTGGAATTTCGCCTCGGGGCGCAGGAAGTAGCGCACGAAGCGGTGCTCCGGGTCTTTCTCGATCTTTTCCGCAAGCAGGCCGTATTCGGTGAAGGGCTCGTCGAGGGAGTGGAAGGTGAGGGTGTCGTAGATCAGGTTGATCTGCGGCGCGGAGTTGCCCTTGGCGATAAAGGGGTTGAGGCTGTCGAACCCGCCGAAGTCGGAGAGACGCAGGGTGCCGCCCTTGGGTGCGTTCGGATTGACGAAGTCAAAGTGCTTGAAGTCGGCCGGGTACTTCGGCGCTTCGTCATAGAGGGTGATGGCGTGCTGCGGCGCGGCCTGCGCACTGCCCAGCAGTCCCAGCAACAGGCCGGCGAACAGCGCGGCGCGGCGGGGGCTCTTCATAGGGTGTTCTCCTGATTTTTCTGCCACCAGGCACGCAGGCCCAGGGTGTAGGGCGGCGTGGTGACGAAGGCGAAGCGGTTGCGGTACGCCAGTCGATGCTTGTTCAGGTACCAATTGGGAATGCTGTAGTGCTGCCAGAGCAGCACCCGGTCCAGGGCGCGGGCGGCGGCTTCCTGCTGGTCGCGGTCGGTGGCGCCGAGGAGTTTGTCGAGCATCGCGTCCACCACGGGGTTGGCGATGCCCGCATAGTTCTTGCTGCCCTTCACCGTCACCTGGCTGGAGTGGAAGTACTGCCATTGTTCGAGGCCGGGGCTCAGGGTCTGGGGCAGGGTCATCAGAATCATGTCGTAGTCGAACTGGTCCAGACGCTGTTTGTACTGGGCTCGGTCCACGGTACGCAAGCGCGCATCGATACCAATGCTGGAGAGATTCTCGCGGTATGGCTGGAGAATCCGTTCCAGGCTCGGGTTGACCAGCAGGATTTCGAAACGCAAGGGCTTGCCGCTGGCGTCCAGCAGGCGGTCGCCGGAGAGTTTCCAGCCGGCGTCGGCCAATAGACCCAATGCGTGGCGCAGGGTTTCCCTTGGAATGCCATGGCCCTGGGTGACCGGTACGGTGAAGGGACGGGTGAACAGCTCCTCCGGCAATTGCTTGCGGTAGGGGGAGAGCAGCAGCCACTCCTGGCCCTGGGGCACACCGGTGGCGGTGAAGTTGCTGTTGGGGTAGTAGCTGCTGGCGCGCACGTAGGCGTCGTTGAACAGCGCGCGGTTGGTCCACTCGAAGTCGAACATCATGCCGAGGGCTTCGCGCAGGCGGCGATCGGCGAAGGTCGGACGGCGCGTATTCATGAACAGCGCCTGGGTCTGGGTGGGAATCTTGTGCGGGATTTCCGCGCGAACCACATCGCCCCGGCGCAGCGCCGGGAAGTGATAGGCACTGCGCCAGTTCTTCGCCTGGTGCTCGATGTAGAAGTCGAATTCGCCGGCCTTGAAGGCTTCGAAGGCGATACCGGCATCGCGGTAGAACTCCACCTCGACGCGGTCGAAGTTGTACTTGCCGCGATTGACCGGCAGGTCCGCGCCCCACCAGTCCTTCACCCGCTCGAACACCAGTCGCCGGCCAGGGCTGACTTCGCTGATCCGGTAGGGACCGCTGCCCAGGGGCGGCTCGAAGGTGGTGGCCTGGAAGTTGCGATTCTTCCAGTAATGCTGCGGCAGCACCGGCATTTCGCCCAGGCGCAGGATCAGCAGCGGGTTGTCGTGGCGTTTGAAGACGAAGCGGATGCGCTGGGCCGAGAGGATATCGACCCGCTGCACCTCCTGCAGCGCGGTGCGGTACATCGGATGCCCGTGCTTGAGCAGGGTGCGATAGGAGAACGCCACGTCGTAGGCGGTGATCGGCTTGCCGTCGTGGAAGTGTGCCTGCGGACGCAGGTTGAATACCACCCAGCTGCGGTCTTCGGCGTACTCCACGCTGCCGGCGATCAGGCCGTAACTGGAGGCGGGCTCGTCGCCCGACGGGTCATAGAGGCCGGTACCGACCATCAGTGGCTCGTTCAGCTCGCTGACGCCGTACTGCAGGAAGTCGGCCGTGCTGATCGGCGGGCTGCCCTTGAAGGTATAGGGATTGAGCGTGTCGAAGGTCCCCAGGCCCATCAGACGCAGGGTGCCGCCCTTGGGAGCCTTGGGATTGACCCAGTCGAAATGGTCGAAGCTGGCGGGATATTTCAGGTCGCCGAACTGTGCGTAGCCGTGGCTTTCAGTGATCTGGGCTGAAGCGGGCAGACTGAGCAGCAGGCCGAGGAGCAGGAGGGGCAGGCGACGCATCGGGCGTAGGGTCCGATCCTTGGCTGGGCGAATGGCTCCGTACAGTAGCAGCTTGTCCGTGCCGCCAGAAGCCGCGCGCCGGGACATTTGCGTCACGGCGCGTAACGACGGTCAGCGGCTGGCGGTGTCGAGGTAGAGCGTGAGGGTCTGGCCCGGCTTCAGGGCCTTGCCGCTGCGCGGGTTCCAGCGCTTGATGTGCTGCATTTCGACATTGAAGCGCTTGGCGATCAGGTACATCGAGTCGCCTTGCTGGACCTTGTAGTAGGTCACGTTGTCCTGCTTGCTCTTGCTGCGCGAGGCCACCTGCTGGGTTGCGGCGCTGGATCCGCCTTGCAGCTTGAGGGTCTGGCCCGGCTTGACGCCATGGCTGTCCAGGTTGTTCCAGCGCTTGATGTCGGCGACATCGACGTCGTTCTTCTTGGCGATCTGCCAGAGGGTGTCGCCGTTCTTCACGGTGTAGGTGCGGGCTGCGCCGCGAGTGGAGGTGCGCTCGACCTGTGCCAGTTGACGCGGGCTCTCCGGTTCGACGACCGGGCGGCCCGGTTGGCCGGGGATCACCAGGACCTGGCCATTGCGCAGGCGGTTGGCGCTCAGGCGGTTGGCGGACTTCAGTTCGGCGACGGTCAGGCGGTAGCGCTGGGCGATGCTGTGCAGGCTGTCACCCTTGCGCACGCGGTACTGCTTCAGGCCTTTGCTGGTCGTCGATGCGGAGGAGGCGATCGAGGCGTAGGCGCTGATCGGCTGCGGTGTCAGCGTGTCGATGCCGGCCTTCAGGGTGTCGGCCTTGTCCTTGGGCACCAGCAGATGGTGCGGGCCGTCGAGGGTCACCTTGCGCTTGAAGGCGGGGTTGAGCTGGTACAGCTCATCCTCGTCGAGGTCGGCGAGGGCGGCGACCCGCGACAGGTCGAGGCCTGGCTTGATGCGAATCGAGGTGAAGTAGGGCTCGTTGGCAATCGGGTTGAGGTTGATGCCGTAGATGGTCGGCGCGTTCACCAGTTGCGAGAGCGCCAGCAACTTGGGCACGTAATCCTGGGTTTCCTGCGGTAGCGGCAGGTTCCAGTAGTCGGTCGGCAGGCCGAGGCGCTCGTTACGTTCGATGGCGCGGCTGACGGTGCCCTCGCCGGCGTTGTAGGCGGCCAGCGCGAGCAGCCAGTCACCGTTGAACATGTCGTGCAGGCGGGTCAGGTAGGTCAGCGCGGCGTTGGTCGACGCCTGGATGTCGCGGCGACCGTCATAGAAGTTGGTCTGGCGCAGGTTGAAATGGGTGCCGGTGCTGGGGATGAACTGCCACAGGCCGACGGCCTGGGCGCGGGACACCGCCATCGGGTTGTAGGAGCTTTCGATGACCGGCAGCAGGGCCAGTTCCAGCGGCATGTCGCGCTCTTCCAGGCGCTCGACGATGTAGTGCATGTAGGGACTGCCGCGTTCGCTGGCGTTTTCCAGGAACGACGGGTTGCTCATGAACCACAGGCGCTGGCGCTCGATGCGCGGGTTGGTGTCGATCTGGTCCTGCAGCTGGAAGCCCACGCGCATGCGCTCCCAGATATCGTTCTGGGCATCCGACCAGGCCGGATTGAACTTCACGTCGACGGCGCGGGTGGCATTGCGGGCCTGGCTGTCGGTGGCGACGTGCTGGGTCGACTGACAGCCGGCCAGGCCCGCGGCGAAAAGCACCACGGAAACTCGGACAGCACGAGTCAATGCGTCTAGATCGAAGGTCTTGCTGGTCTTTGGCGGCATTGGCTGATGACTATGTCCGGGGCAAAAATTTCGGGGATTCTAGGAACCGTGGTTGCCCTGGTCAAGATTTCGCCACCCCTCAGAACTGGTCCTTCCAGCGGCGAAGGGTCGCAAAGACCTCGTCCGGCGTGCGGATTTCTTGGCCGTTCCGCTCGTCGGCGATTTTCTTAACGGATGTTTCCGACACACGAAGGAAGGGATTCGTCGCCCGTTCCAGGGCAATGGAGGAGGGCAGGCTGATCTTCCCCTGCTCGCGCCAGCGGCTGACCTCTTCGAAGCGCTCGCGGACCTCGGGATTCTCCGGCTCCACCGCACAGGCGAAGCGCAGGTTGCTCAGGGTGTATTCGTGGGTGCAGTAGACCTGGGTCTGACCCGGCAGCGCGGCCAGGCGGCTCAGCGAGGTGTGCATCTGCGCCGGGGTACCTTCGAACAGGCGGCCGCAGCCGGCGGCGAACAGGGTGTCGCCACAGAACAGCAGCGGCGGCTCGTGGTCCTGATTGAAGTAAGCGATATGGCCGAGCGTGTGGCCGGGAACATGGATGACTTCGAAGCTGAGGCCGAGCACTTCGACGCGGTCGCCGTCCTTGAGCGCTTCGTCGCGCGCGGGGATCTTCTCGCTGGCCGGGCCGAGCACGCGGGCGCCAGTCCTGGCCTTGAGCTCGGCGACGCCGCCGACGTGGTCGGCGTGGTGGTGGGTGACCAGGATGTCGGTCAGGGTCCAGCCGGGGTGGGTGTCCAGCCAGGCCAGTACCGGGCCGGCGTCGCCCGGGTCGACCACCGCGCACTGGCGGCGGGTTACATCCTGCAACAGCCAGAGGTAGTTGTCGGAAAAGGCGGGTAGCGCGTCTATCTGTATCATGGCCGGAAAGTCGCTAAGTAGTGGGCATTGGCGCATAGTAGTGCGGATACGCACTTTTGTGTCGCGCACTCCCACAGGGGGTAGTGATGATCGAACCCGAACCCTTCGCCCAGGCCGACGCCGACTGGCTGGAGCTGATCGCCCAGGCGCGTGACTGGCTGGCCGGCCCGATCGGCGGAATGATGCTCGCCGAAGAGCAGCAACTGCTGACCGACGAGCTGGAACGCTATTTCGGTGGTTACCTGGTGCATTACGGCCCGCACGCCGAGTTGCCGGCCAGCACCGGCAACATCCAGCGTGGCGTGCGGCTGGGGCCGCCGCTGCCGGGGGTGGAGATCGCCTGTGACGAGGCGGCCTGGCCGTTGGGCGAACATGCCGCCGACGTGGTGCTGCTGCAGCATGGCCTGGACTTCTGCCTGTCGCCGCACCGGCTGCTGCGCGAAGCCGCGCGCAGCGTACGACCGGGCGGGCACCTGCTGGTGGTCGGGGTCAATCCCTGGAGCGCCTGGGGCATCCGCCACTACTTCGCCCGCGATGCCTTGCGCCGTGCCCGCTGCATCTCGCCAACGCGGGTCTGCGACTGGCTCAACCTGCTGGGATTCGCGCTGGAGAAACGCCGCTTCGGGTGTTATCGTCCGCCGCTTGCATCGGCGAAATGGCAGGGCCGCCTGGCCCGCATGGAGACCTGGGGCCCCGTCCTGCAGGGCTCTGGCGCCGGCTTCTATCTATTGGTGGCGCGCAAGCTGGTGGTCGGTTTGAGACCCCTGCGCCAACCTCGCCGCGAGCCACGCGGGCAACTGGTGCCGCTGCCGGTGGCCAAGGTCAGCCGCCGCGATTCCGAGTCCTGAACACGAGCGATATGAGCGAAGAGAAAGTCGAGATCTACACCGACGGCGCCTGCAAGGGTAACCCGGGTCCGGGAGGCTGGGGCGCCGTGCTGTTCTACAAGGGCGCCGAGCGCGAGCTGTGGGGCGGCGAGCCGGAAACCACCAATAACCGCATGGAACTGATGGCCGCCATCATGGCCCTGGCCGCCCTCAAGCGGCATTGCGATGTGCGCATCGTCACCGACTCGCAGTACGTCATGCAGGGCATCACCGAGTGGATGGCCAACTGGAAGAAGCGCGGCTGGAAGACCGCCGCCAAGCAGCCGGTGAAGAACGCCGACCTGTGGCAGGCGCTGGACGAGCAGGTGAACCGGCATAATGTCGAGTGGCGCTGGGTGCGCGGCCATACCGGCCACCCCGGCAACGAGCGCGCCGACATGCTCGCCAACCGTGGGGTGAGCGAACTGCCGCGCTAAGAACCTGTTTACGATCTGCTGCGCGTCGGCAGAACTGCGTTAAAAACAGGCTCGGAATGCTCATTTACAGCTCGTAAACTCCGCTTCCTCGCCTGTTTTTGCCTTGTACTGCTCTAGCTCGCAAGATCGTAAACAGATTCTAGGTATCCAGGTATCAAGATCAAGGTCGCCCGGAGTGTTTCGGGCCATCTCCGCAAAGAAGGTTTCTCACAGAATGCGCAGCGTCGTACTCGATACTGAAACGACCGGTATGCCGGTCACCGACGGTCACCGGATCATCGAGATCGGTTGCGTCGAGCTCGAAGGCCGCCGCCTCACTGGCCGGCATTTCCACGTCTACCTGCAGCCCGACCGCGAAGTGGACGAAGGCGCCATCGCGGTACACGGCATCACCAACGAATACCTGAAGGACAAGCCGCGCTTCCGCGAAGTGGCCGACGACTTCTTCGAATTCATCAACGGCGCGCAACTGATCATCCACAACGCGGCGTTCGACGTTGGCTTCATCAACAACGAATTCGCCCTGCTGGGGCAGTCCGAGCGTGCGGAAGTCGCCGACTACTGTTCGATTCTCGACACCCTGCTGATGGCCCGTGAGCGCCATCCGGGCCAGCGCAACAACCTCGACGCCCTGTGCAAGCGCTATGGTGTCGACAACTCCGGCCGCGACCTGCACGGCGCACTGCTCGACGCCGAGATCCTTGCCGACGTCTACCTGGCGATGACCGGTGGGCAGACCAGCCTGTCGCTGGCCGGCAATGGTGCAGAGGGTGACGGCAGTGGTCGCGCCACGGCTACGGCGATTCGTCGTCTGGCGGCCGAGCGCGGCCTGACCCGGGTGATCCGGGCGACCGACGCAGAGCTGGAGGCCCATATTGCACGCCTGGCGGTGATCGAGAAGTCCGCCGGCGCTCCGCCGCTCTGGGTACAGATGGAAGCGCCGAAGGAGTGATCCTTCGCGTTGCATGAGAAAAGGCCCCTGACAGGGGCCTTTTTCGTTTCGACGGGCTGTCTTCGTAGGAGCGGAGCTTGTCCGCGAAATCCTGCGCGGATGAATCCGTTCTATCCGAGAGTTGCGGATGTCTTGCGTTCGCGTAGGGGCGTACTTCGTCCGCGATGCTTCTGGTTTAGGTGGTCTGCGCCGCTTCGACGTGCGCTGAGAGATTTTGTTTCGCCCCCTCGGGCGAGTCCCTTTTGTCAAACGACACAAAAGGAACCAAAAGGTCTTGCCCCGGACATCCGGTTTTTCGCTCAGGCGAAAAATTCCCTCGCTCCATCGAAGTTTCAGGGGCACGCCACGACGGGCCATCCCTGGCCCATCGTGGCTCTCGCGACATCCATGTCGCTCATCCCCTGAAACTCCGATTCCACTCGGCCTCCTGAACGGGACGGTCTGGAGTGTGCGGAAGTTTCTCTGGAAGTCTTCAATTGCCAGAGCCAGAGCCAGAGCCAGAGCCAGAGCCAGAGCCAGAGCGTAGCGCTCGGAATTAACGGGCTGCACCTGTCACCCACGCGACGTTTTATTACAGCCGTCAGCCGACCGCATTCCCCTACATTTCGTGAGTCCATACTCTAGTGAGGATCGACGCCAGCAGAGCGTCCGCCTCAGGGGCTCACAATGTATAAAGACCTCAAGTTCCCCATCCTCATCGTTCACCGCGACATCAAGGCCGACACCGTGGCCGGCGACCGCGTCCGCGACATCGCCCGCGAGTTGGAGCAGGACGGCTTCACCATTCTTTCCACCGCCAGCTCCGCCGAGGGACGTATCGTCGCCTCGACTCACCATGGGTTGGCCTGCATTCTGGTTGCCGCCGAGGGGGCGGGGGAGAACCAGCGCTTGTTGCAGGATGTGGTGGAGCTGATCCGCATGGCGCGGGTGAGGGCGCCGCAACTGCCGATCTTCGCCCTCGGCGAGCAGATGACCATCGAGAACGCGCCGGCCGAGTCCATGGCCGACCTGCACCAGCTTCGCGGCATCCTCTACCTGTTCGAAGACACCGTGCCCTTCCTCGCCCGCCAGGTCAGCCGCGCCGCGCGCAAGTACCTGGAAGGCCTGTTGCCGCCGTTCTTCCGTGCCCTGGTGGAGCATACCGCGCAGTCCAACTATTCCTGGCACACGCCCGGCCACGGCGGTGGCGTGGCCTATCGCAAGAGCCCGGTGGGGCAGGCGTTCCACCAGTTCTTCGGGGAGAACACCCTGCGCTCGGACCTCTCGGTCTCGGTGCCGGAGCTCGGCTCGCTGCTCGACCACACCGGCCCTCTGGCCGAGGCGGAGGCCCGTGCGGCGCGCAATTTCGGCGCCGACCACACCTTCTTCGTGATCAATGGCACCTCGACGGCGAACAAGATCGTCTGGCACTCCATGGTTTGCCGCGACGACCTGGTGCTGGTGGATCGCAACTGCCACAAGTCGATCCTGCACGCGATCATCATGACCGGCGCGATTCCGCTCTACCTGATGCCGGAGCGCAATGAGCTGGGCATCATCGGGCCGATCCCGCTGTCCGAGTTCAGCCGCGAGTCGATTGCCGCGAAGATCGCCGCCAGCCCGCTGGCGCGGGGGCGCGCACCCAAGGTCCGGCTGGCGGTGGTGACCAACTCCACCTACGACGGCCTCTGCTACAACGCCGAGATGATCAAACAGGCGCTGGGGGACAGCGTCGAGGTGCTGCATTTCGACGAAGCCTGGTACGCCTACGCAGCCTTCCATGACTTCTACGATGGGCGCTACGGCATGGGGACGAGCCGCCAGGACAGCGGCCCGCTGGTGTTCACCACCCATTCCACCCACAAGATGCTCGCCGCCTTCAGCCAGGCCTCGATGATCCACGTGCAGGACGGCGGCGCCCGGCGTTTCGACCGGGCGCGCTTCAACGAAGCCTTCATGATGCACATCTCCACCTCGCCGCAGTACGGCATCATCGCTTCGCTGGATGTGGCCTCGGCGATGATGGAAGGTCCGGCGGGGAGCTCGCTGATCCAGGAAACCTTCGACGAGGCGCTGAGCTTCCGCCGTGCCCTGGCCAACGTGCAGCAGAATCTCGCCGAGGACGACTGGTGGTTCTGTGTCTGGCAGCCGCCAGGCGTGGAGGGTACCGACGAGGTGAGGACCCGCGACTGGGTGCTGGAGCCCAATGCCGACTGGCATGGCTTCGGCGATGCGGTCGAGGATTACGTACTGCTCGATCCGATCAAGGTCACCCTGGCCACGCCCGGCCTCACCGCCGGCGGGCGGCTGGACGCGCGGGGTATTCCCGCTGCGGTGGTCAGTCGCTTCCTCTGGGAGCGCGGGCTGGTGGTGGAGAAGACCGGCCTGTACTCCTTCCTGGTGCTGTTCTCCATGGGCGTGACCAAGGGCAAGTGGAGCACCCTGGTGACCGAGTTGCTGGAGTTCAAGCGCAGCTACGACGCCAACCAGCTGCTGGCCGATGCACTGCCCAGCGTCGCCCAGGCAGGCGGGGCGCGCTATGCCGGCATGGGCTTGCGCGATCTGTGCGACGAGCTCCACCACTGCTACCGCGACCACGCCACCGCCAAGGCGATGAAACGCATGTACACCGTGCTGCCGGAAATCGCCATGCGCCCGGCCGATGCCTACGCGCAACTGGTACGCGGGGAAGTGGAGGCGGTGCCCATCGATCAGTTGCTGGGGCGTATCGCGGCGGTGATGCTGGTGCCTTATCCGCCGGGTATCCCGCTGATCATGCCGGGCGAGCGGTTCACCGAGTCCACCCGCTCGATCCTCGACTACCTGGCCTTCGCGCAAAGCTTCGAGCGTAATTTCCCCGGCTTCGACTCGGACGTGCACGGTTTGCAGGTCCACGAGGTGAACGGCGAGCGGCGCTACACCGTGGAGTGCTGCAAGTGACGGGAGGGCCCTGGTGCGCGGGGCCCGCCGCTTTTCCAAAGACCAACTATTCTTGTCGGGATCGGTACAGGGAGAAACGAGGAAAAAGGGAGGTTTCCCCATGCGCTGTCCCTCGGCACTGCCGAACGAAAGCGAACGCCTGAGCGCACTTTCCGACTACGGGTTCGACGATGAAGCCCTGCTGCCCAGCCTGGACCCGGTGGTGCAGATCGCCGTGCGCATGTTCGGCATGCCGGTGGCCGCAGTGAACATGATCGGCAGCAATCACGTGTTCTTTGCCGCGGCCACGGGCATCGGCGAGGTGGACATGGGGCGCGACGTGTCCTTCTGCGCCCATGCCATCACCCAGAACGAGGTGATGGTGGTGCCCGATGCTCGCACTGACGAGCGTTTCCACGACAACCCGCTGGTGACCCAGCCTTCAGGCATACGTTTCTACGCGGGGGTGCCGCTGCTGTCGGTGGAAGGTCACCCATTGGGCGCCCTGTGCATCATCGACAGCCAGCCCCATGAGGATTTCTCCGGCGACGACCGGGAGCGCCTGCGCGAGCTGGCGCGCATGGCGGCCGACCGCCTGGAGCTGCGCCGTATCGAAGTGATGTCGGCGCGCACCCGGCCGCTGTTCGAGGAATACGCCGGCAGTTCGCCCACGCCGGTTGTCTGGTTCGACTGCTGGGGCGAGATCGTGGCCTGGAACGAAGCGGCCGCCAATCTCTACGGCTATGCGCTGGATGAAGGGGCGGGACAGGCATTCGAGCTGCTGCTGCCTGAGCGTGGTCGTGCGGCATTCCGCAGTCTGATCAACCGTGCCATCGACGCCACTTCGCTGGACGGCATGGATGTGCCGGCGGAAATCACCGGTGTGCGCCAGGACGGCACCGAACTGGCTCTCGGGCTCACGCTGTTCTGCTGGACGGAAAAGGGCAAGCTCAAGTTCGAGGCGGTGCTCAAGGACCTGACGGCGTTGCATCAGGAAGAGGAGGCGCTGCGCCAGTTGGCCAGTGTCGATGTGCTCACCGGCCTGGCCAACCGGGGCCGTTTCTACCGGGTCACCGAAGACCTCCTGGTGCAGTCGCGTCCGGCGGCGGTGCTGATGATCGACCTGGACGGCTTCAAGGACGTCAACGACTCGCTGGGGCACGCGGTGGGCGATGGCATCCTGCGCGAGGTCGCAGCGCGCCTGCAGCGCCTGGCCAGCGCCGACGCCACGGTGGCGCGCATCGGTGGCGACGAGTTTGCCATCCTCGAACCGAACCTGATCTCCCCCGAACAGGCCATGCGCCTGGCCCAGGCAGCCATTACCCGTATCGCCGAGCCCATCATCATCGATGCCCACGAAGTGCGGGTGGCCGCCAGCTGTGGCGTGGCCATGGCGCCGCTGCATGCCCAGGAAGCGCTGGAACTGGTCGGTGATGCGGATCTGGCGCTGTTCAAGGCCAAGAGCAGCGGCCGTGGCCACGCCTTCGTCTTCGTCCCGGCGCTGAAGATGGAGGCGGCGGCACGGCACCTGTATGGCATGGAATTGCACCGCGCCGTGGCCAACGGCGAATTCCTGCTGTACTACCAGCCCCAGGTGAGCCTGCGAGACGGTTCCCTGTGCGGGGCGGAAGCACTGATTCGCTGGCAGCACCCGCAGCGCGGACTGCTGTCCCCGGCGGCCTTCCTGCCATCGCTGGAAGGCGGACCGCTGGCGGCCATCGTCGGCGCCTGGATTCTCGACGAAGCCTGCGCCCGGGTCGCCTACTGGCGCCGCAACGGCATGCCGCAGATACGCATGGGGGTGAATCTGTTCGGTGCGCAGTTCCGCATGGGCAACCTGGTCTCCCAGGTGCTCGACGTGCTGGAGCGTCACGGCCTGCCGGCCGACGCGCTGGAGCTGGAGATCACCGAGAACATCGTGCTCAACCACGACGACGTGGTGCTCAATACCCTGCGCACGCTGCGCAGCCATGGCGTGGGGCTCGCCTTCGACGACTTCGGCACTGGCTACGCCTCGCTGAGCCTGCTCAAAACCTATCCGCTGAGCCGGATCAAGATCGACCGCTCCTTTGTGATCGGCATGCTGGAATCCCAGCAGGACCTCTCGGTGATCCGGGCGATCCTCGACATGGCCCGCAGCTTCGACCTCGAGACCATTGCCGAAGGCATTGAAACGTCGGCCCAGCGTGATCGTCTGCGCGCCGAGCACTGTGCGGAGGGGCAGGGCTACCTGTTCGCCAAGCCGATGCCGGCCAACCTGTTCGAGCAGGTCTTCGGCATCGGTGCTCGCCAGTCAGGCTCCGCTTAGCGACCTGAGGTGAATTTTCGCAGCGTGGATTGATCTCGCTCCGGGAAAACGCTCGAAGCTTGCACATTCGCGGCGGAAACTGTTTCCTCCTTGGTCCTGTGCTGTCTACCCTGTAGGGCAGATCGGAACTTCGAGTCCGAATCCGGAGGCCATCGCCATGAGCGGCACGGCAGGTTGGAAGCAATAGAACAGAGCCGCAGACTTTAAGGAGTGCAGATGGCGGGAGCGAACAAGGGCAGCATGGGGTTCTGGAGCTGCACCGCGCTGGTGGTGGGCAACATGGTCGGCTCAGGGGTGTTTCTGCTGCCGTCGAGCCTCGCGGCGTATGGTGGGCTCAGCCTGTTCGGCTGGCTGGTGTCGACCACCGGGGCGGTGCTGCTGGCCTTCACCTTTGCCCGGCTGGCGCGCCTGAATCCCGGGGCCGGCGGTCCCTATGCCTATACCCGCGACGGCTTCGGCAGTTTCGCCGGCTACCTGTGCGCCTGGACCTACTGGAAGGCCGCCTGGATCGGCAACGCGGCCATCGCCGTGACACTGGTGGGCTACCTGCGGGTGTTCATCCCGGTGCTGGCCGACCCGCTGCTGATGGTCGCCACCGCCATTGGCGCCATCTGGCTGTGCACGCTGATCAACCTGCGCGGGATCACCGCGTTCGCGGTGGTGCAGAACCTGCTCACCGCGCTCAAGCTGATTCCGCTGCTGCTGGTGGGCATTCTCGGCTGGTTCCACTTCAATCCCGATTACCTGACCATTCCCGCGCCCAGCGAGCTGCCGAACATGGGCTACGCCCAGGCCATCGCCACCACGGCGGCGCTGACGCTCTGGTCGTTCATCGGCCTGGAGTCGGCCACCGTGCCGGCGGACGACGTGCGCGACCCGAAGAAGACCATTCCCCGCGCCACGCTGTTCGGCACGTTGGCGGCTGCGGCGGTGTACATCCTGTCGATCACCGCCGTACAGGGGCTGATGCCGCCGGAAGTGCTGGCCAAGTCCACCTCGCCGTTCGCCGATGCCGCGCGCATTCTGCTGGGCGACTGGGGTTACTACCTGGTGGCGGCGGGTGCGGTGATCGCCTGCCTTGGCGCGCTCAACGGCTGGGTGCTGCTGCAAGGGCAGATTCCGGTGGCGCCGGCCCGCGACGGCCTGTTCCCGGAGTCCCTCGGCAAGCTCAACAAGAATGGCGCTCCGGCCAACGGCCTGCTGGCCTCGGGCCTGCTGGTCACCGCGCTGGTGATGGTCGACGGTCACGGCGAGCTGGTGGAGGTGTTCAACGTCATCATCCTGCTCGGCACCATGACCGGCGTCGTGCCCTATGCCTTCTGCACCGCGGCGCTGCTGCAACTGCTGGCGGTGAAGCCGGAGTCCTTCTCGCCGCGCTCGCGTCCGCAGGTGCTGGCGATCGGTTGCCTGGGCTTCCTCTACTCGCTGTGGGCGCTGTACGGCACCGGCGAGCAGGCGATCTTCTGGGGCTTCCTGGTGTTCATGGCCGGTATCCCGATGTACACCTGGCGGCAGTACCGCAACCGCGCCCAGGGGTTGCCGCTGGCGGTTGGCGACTGAATAGTCGCCTCCGGCACGATCCCGTCAGATCAAGTACTTGATGGCGGTTTTGCAAGCCAACTCGAGCCCGATGCCGTGGCCTGTGTCACAGACCACGGCATCGACTTTTGGTCTTGCCTTGTTATAGTGACGCGATTTCCGACATCTGTTTCCGACACTTACAAGAACAGTTGGCCCGGGCTCTTGCGGCGGCCAGCCGCCCCGGACGTGAAGCAGGGCATCCCGAGGACATCCCGTGACCGAGTACAAAGCATTCCGCGTCGAACTGGCGGACAAGATCGCCCATGTGCAGATCAATCGTCCGGAAAAACTCAATGCCATGAACGCCGACTTCTGGAAGGAGATCATCGAAATCTTCCAGTGGGCGGACGACACCGATGAAGTTCGCGTGGTGGTCCTGAGCGGCGCCGGCAAGCACTTCTCCGCCGGCATCGACCTCGCCCTGCTTGCCCAGGCTGCCAGCCACCTGGGCAAGGACGTAGGCCGCAATGCCCGCGCATTGCGCAAGACCATCCTTCAGCTGCAAGGCTCGTTCACCGCCGTGGACAAGTGCAGCAAGCCGGTGCTCGCCGCGATCCAGGGCTACTGCATCGGCGGCGCCATCGACCTGATCTCGGCCTGCGACATGCGCTACTGCAGCAGCGATGCGCAGTTCTCCATCAAGGAAATCGACATGGGCATGGCCGCCGATGTCGGCACCTTGCAGCGCCTGCCGCGCCTGATCGGCGACGGCATTATGCGCGAGCTGGCCTACACCGGCCGCAACGCCGACGCTGAGGAAGCCCGGCAGATCGGCCTGGTCAACAAGGTCTACGCCGACCACTCCGCGCTGATGGACGGGGTGATGGAGATCGCCCGGCAGATCGCCGCCAAGTCGCCGATCGCCATTCGCGGCACCAAGGAAATGATCAGCTACGCCCGTGACCATAGCGTCGAGGACGGCCTGGAATACATCGCCACCTGGAACGCCGCCATGCTGCAGTCCGCCGACCTGCAGGCCGCCATGATGGCGCACATGAGCAAGAAGACCCCCGAGTTCGCCGATTGATGCCCATCCACTCTTCTTGCGCGCAGGAGGCGCACTAGGCCGATGGTTACCGGAGCCACGTCCCTCAGTCTGGTTCGCGACGAATTGTTCGCCACGATGGAGGAGGCCGAGCAGAATCTCGAGCACTTCATCGCCGAGCGTCAGAACGGCAACCTGCTGCAACACTCGGTCGAGTGTCTGAGCCAGATTCGCGGCACCCTCAATCTGATCGAACTGGCCGGCGCCGAGCTGCTGGCCCAGGAAGCGCTGAACCTCGCCCACGACATTCCCGCCGGGGTCGGCGAGGATCGTGACGGCCAGTTGGCGGCGCTGGGCAACGCGCTCTACGTGCTGCGCCGCTACCTGGAGAACCTCGAGGCGCACCGCCAGGAAATCCCCGAGCTGCTGCTGCCGGCGATCAACGACGTGCGCCAGGCCGCCGGCCAGCCGACCTTGCCGGAAAGCTTCTTCTTCAGTGCGCGACTGGACCTGCCGCGCCCGCTGCGCGCGGTGACCGTGCCGCAGGTGGAGGATTCGGAGCGCGAGGTTCGCCGGCTGCGGCAGATGTACCAGGTCGGCCTGCTCGGGCTGATCCGCGAACAGAATCTCTACCCCAGCCTGAAGCTGATGAGCCGCGCCCTGGCCAAGCTCGACCTGCTGCTGGGCAGTGCCTCGCGCACCCGCCTGTGCTGGGTTGGCGCCGGTGCGCTGGAGGCGCTGGTGGATGCGCAGATGCTGCCGCGCAAGACGCGCAAGCAGGTCTTCGCCCGCTTGGACCGCGAGCTAAAGCAACTGATCGGCAATCCGCAATACGAAACGCCGCGCCAGATGCTCAAGGAACTGCTCTATCTCACCGCACTGGCCGACACCCGCGGCCCGCGTGCCAGCGAGCTGCGCCAGGTATTCGGCCTGACGCCGCTGCCGTTCACCGATCATCTGCTCGAAGATGAGTCGCAGCGCCTGTCCGGTCCCGGCCAGTCGGTGATGCGTTCGCTGTCGGCGGCGATCCGCGAGGAACTCACCGCGGTCAAGGACCAGCTCGACCTGATCGAGCGCGGCGTGTCCCAGGCCGATGCGCTGGGCATCCTGCATACCCAGCTGGGCAAGCTGGCCAAGACCCTGGGCATGGTCGGCCTGAACTCGGCGTCCATCGCCCTGCAGCACCAGCACACGGTGGTGGCGGGGTGGGTGAGCAAGGCCGCGGCCGATGACGCGGGCGCCCTCAACGCGCTGGCCGACACCTTGCTCTATGTCGAGAGCATGGCGGGGAACCTGGAGCGCGGCGAGCGCCCGAGCGCGCGTGCGGTGCCGCTGGGCGAGGATGAGTCCTTTGCCGTACACCAGCTGGCCGAGGCCCGCATCGTGGTGATCGACGAGGCCCAGGCCGGCCTTGCCTTGGCCAAGCGGGCGATTACCGCCTACCTCGAATCCAATGGCGACAAGCTGCACCTGGCCAACGTGCCCGTCAGCCTGCAGGCGGTGCGCGGCGGGCTCTGGTTCCTCGGCCAGGAGCGCGCGGCGCTGCTGGTCGGCGCCTGTGCCGACTATATTCAACAGCAGATGATCGAGACGACGCAGATGCCGTCCGAACAGATGCTGGAAACCCTGGCCGACGCACTGACCGGCCTTGAGTATTACCTGGAGGGTGGGGCCATGATGCGGCCGGAAGGACAACCCGACGTGCTGGACGTTGCCAGCGAGAGCGTCAAGGCGCTCGGCCTGACGGTGGCCGCCTGATGCGTACCGGACGTTGGGAGTCGGCGCTGTTCGAGGCGACAGCGCAAGGTGGCTGGGCGGTTGCCCATTGCCAGCAGCAATTCCTCGGCGACAGCAATGGCGTGCTGTTCCCCCGTGACTGGCTGAAGCGTCAGGACCTGCCGGTGCTGTCTGAGCATGCCGTCGGCCACTTCGATGGCGAGCCGGTGTACGTGCTGGAAATCGACCGTCCCGACCCGCTGGAGGGCGCCAGCTGGATCGGCCTGCGCCAGTTCATGCTGGAAGGCGAGGAAGACATCTTCGCCATGCTCGGCTTCGCCAGCCAGATCGGTATCTGGTGGCGGCAGAATCGCTTCTGCGGCAGCTGCGGCCAGCCCAACCTGCGTATGCCCCGCGACCGTGCCATGCAGTGCGAGGCCTGCGGCATCCAGCGTTACCCGCTGCTGTCGCCGAGCATGATCGTGCTGGTGACCCGTGGCGATGAGCTGCTGCTGGCGCGTTCGCCGCGTTTCGTGCCCGGCGTGTACAGCACCCTGGCCGGCTTCGTCGAGCCCGGCGAGTCGGTCGAGCATTGCGTTGCCCGCGAGGTGCGCGAAGAGGTCGGGGTGGAGGTCACCAACATCCGCTACATCGGCAGCCAGCCCTGGCCGTTCCCTCATTCACTGATGTTCGGCTACCACGCCGAGTACGCCAGTGGCGAGATCGTCATGCAACCGGACGAGATCGAGGACGCGCGCTGGTTCCATATCGATGACCTGCCGCGTCTGCCGGCCGGGCGTTCCATCGCACGCTACCTGATCGAGCTGTACCTGGCGCGCCGCGCCGGTCGGCCCGATCCCGTCCTGCCCGGCGCCTGAGGTTTCAGGCGCCGCGTCACGCGGCGTTGAACCAGTGCTGCCAGGCCAGGCGCACGGTCAATGCCAACACCACCAGGATGAATACCGGGCGAATGAACCTGGCGCCGCCGCCAATCGCCGTGCGCGCGCCGAAGTAGGCGCCGATCATCAGGGCGCTGCCCATGCACAGGCCCATCACCCAGATCACCTGGCCGGAGGCGACGAACACCGCCAGGGCGAGGACGTTGCTGACGAAGTTCATGCTGCGCGCCACACCGCTGGCGCGCACCAGGTCCAGCGGGTACATCAGCAGGGTGCTGACGGTCCAGAAGGCGCCGGTGCCGGGACCGGCCACGCCGTCGTAGAAGCCCAGGCCCAGGCCTTGCGGCCACTGGCGGCCCTGGGCGATCTTCGGGTCGGCGTCCAGCGGCGCTTCCGGCGTCTTGCCGAACAGCAGGTACAGGCCGCAACCGAACACCACCACCGGCAGCATGCGGTTCAGCCATTCCGCCGGCATCAGGTGCGCGGCCCAGGCGCCCAGTGCGGCGCCGA
Source organism: Pseudomonas macauensis (assembly GCF_047902425.1). Taxonomy (NCBI): domain Bacteria; kingdom Pseudomonadati; phylum Pseudomonadota; class Gammaproteobacteria; order Pseudomonadales; family Pseudomonadaceae; genus Pseudomonas; species Pseudomonas macauensis. The sequence goes on from NZ_CP138377.1 coordinate 2,330,239, forward strand.
TGGCGGTGCCGATGATGCCGTTGCGCCATTGGCGCGGGTGGAACAGCTTGCGGCGGTAGAAGGTGTAGCTGGCGACGGCGGCGCCGAAGGTCGAACTCAGCTTGTTGGTGCCCAGCGCCAGGTGCGGTGGCACGCCGGCGGTGAGCAGGGCGGGGATGGTCAGCAGGCCACCACCGCCGGCGATGGCATCGATGAAGCCAGCGAGGAAGGCGACGCCGGCGAGGATGACGAGGGTGGTGGGGTCTACGACGAGTTCGAAGGGCATGGGATCGGCCTTGATCGGGGGGGCTCGTGGCGCCACTCCCTTGTGAGGAGTGGGGGCAGGGAAACGTTAACGGGCCCGAAAGCTGCGACGGTCTGGCTGGCCGCGCAGGTACGCGGTGCGCATAATGCCGGCAATTCCACGTGTAAGGAAATCATTCGATGCAGTACGACGGTCTGGCCTGGGTCATTGCCTTCGTGGCGCTGTTGGCCCTGCTGGTGGCGGCTCGCATTCTGTTCGACCGTCACTGGTTTCTCGGCTGGCTGCGCGGCATGGCGGGCCTTGCGTTCATTGCGCTCGCCGCACTGGTAGGGCTGGTGGCCTGGGACTTGCGCAGCTACGACCCGCTGCCGCCGGAGCGTCCGTTGGCCACCCTCGGCTTCAAGCAGTTGAGCCCGCAGCATTTCGAGGTGACGGTGCTGGAAGGCGCCCAGGAGCGCCGCGTGGAGCTGGCCGGCGATCTCTGGCAGCTGGATGCGCGCGTGCTGGAGTGGAAAGGGCTGGCGCGGCTGATCGGTCTGGCGCCGGGGTATCGCCTGCAGGACCTCAGCGGTCGCTTCCTGGCGGTCGAACAGCAGGCGCAGGGGCGCAAGGTATCGCTGGTAGCGGACGCGTTTGGCATCGATCTCTGGCGCTGGCTGCGCGACGGCCAGCATGACCTGCTGACGTTCGTGCCCAGGGCAGGGCGGGTGAACTACCTGCCGATGGCCGACCAGGCGGTGTTCGCGGTGCGCTACGGACCGGGCGGGCTGACCGCCGAGCCGATGAACCCGGCGGCGAACCAAGCGCTGAAGGATTGGCAGTGACTGCTTTTCTGTAGGAGCGAGCTTGCTCGCGAACCCGTTTCACACTGAAGCCCACAGGTGCGGTTCGCGAGCAAGCTCGCTCCTACAAAGAGCAAAAAAGGGAGCCGATCGGCTCCCTTTTTTCGTATCCGCGCTAACGCTTAAGCGAGGAAACCGCCGTCCACGTTCAGCGTCACACCAGTGGTGTAGCTGGACGCATCGCTGGCGAGGTACAGCACGGCGCCGGCCATTTCGCTCGGGTCGGCCACGCGCTTGAGCGGGATGCGCTGCAGGGCGACGTTGCGGATGGCATCGTTGCTCACCAGCGCCGAGGCGAACTTGGTGTCGGTCAGGCCCGGCAGCAGGGCGTTGCAGCGGATGCCGAACTGCGCGCACTCCTTGGCGAAGACCTTGGTCATGCTGATCACCGCGGCCTTGGTCACCGAATAGATGCCCTGGAATTCGCCCGGAGTGACGCCGTTGACGGAGGCGACGTTGATGATGCTGCCGCCACCATTGGCCTTCATCAGCTTGCCGCCTTCGATGGACATGAAGTAGTAGCCGCGGATGTTCACGTCGACGGTCTTCTGGAAGGCCGACAGGTCGGTGTCCAGCACGTTGCAGAACTGCGGGTTGGTGGCGGCGTTGTTGACCAGGATATCCAGGCGGCCGAACTGCTCGCGGATCTGCGCGAAGACGCTCTGGATCTGCTCCATCTCGCCGATGTGGCAGGCAATCGCGGTGGCCTTGCCGCCCGCGGCGATGATCTCGTCGGCCACGGCCTGGCAGCCATCGATCTTGCGGCTGGAGACGATCACGTGGGCACCCTGCTGGGCCAGCAGCTTGGCGATGGCCTCGCCGATGCCGCGGCTGGCGCCGGAAACGAAGGCGATCTTGCCGTCGAGGTCGAACAGTTGGGTCTTGGACATGGGGTTCTCCTTGTTCTATGGCGCCGTGTTACAGGCGGGACTTGCCGATGACCTGCAGGCTCACCTGCTCCAGCAGCTTGTTGGCGTGGATGAAGGTGGCGAAGCGCTTGTCCTGGGTCTGGCCGTGGAAGAAGCGGTAGTAGATCTGCTGCATGATGCCGGCCAGGCGGAACAGGCCGTAGGTGTAGTAGTAATCGAGGTTGTCGATCTGGATGCCGGCGCGCTCGGCGTAGTAGTCGGCGAACTGCTGGCGGGTCAGCATGCCCGGCTCGTGGCTGGGCTGGCGGCGCAGCATCTGCATCGGCTGCGGATCGTCGGCCTGGATCCAGTAGGCGAGGGTGTTGCCCAGGTCCATCAGCGGGTCGCCAAGGGTGGTCATTTCCCAGTCGAGCACGCCGATGATCTGCATCGGGTTGTTCGGGTCGAGGATGACGTTGTCGAAGCGGTAGTCGTTGTGCACGATGCCCGGCTTGTGGTGGTCGGCCGGCATCTTCTCGCGCAGCCACACCTTCACCTGTTCCCAGGCCGGCGCGTCTGGGGTCAGGGATTTCTCGTAGCGATCGATCCAGCCGCCGATCTGACGCTGCACATAGCCCTCGGGCTTGCCCAGGTCACCCAGGCCGCAGGCGTTGTAATCGACGTTGTGCAGGTCGACGAACTTGTCGATGAAGCTCTTGCACAGCGCGGTGGTCTTGTCGGAGTCGAAGTTCAGCTCCTTGGGCAGGTCGCTGCGCAGGATGATGCCGTTGACCCGCTCCATGACGTAGAACTCGGCGCCGATCACCGATTCGTCGGTGCAGTAGACGTACGCCTTGGGGCAGTAGGGGAAACCGTCCTTGAGCTGGTTGAGGATGCGGTACTCGCGGCCCATGTCGTGGGCCGACTTGGCCTTCTTGCCGAAGGGCGGACGACGCAGGACCAGTTCCTGGTTGTCGTACTGGATCAGGTAGGTCAGGTTCGACGCGCCGCCGGGGAACTGGCTGACACGCGGCGCGCCCTGCAGACCCGGAATGTGGTCCTTGAGGTAGCCGTCGATCACGGCGGCATCGAGTTCTTCGCCTTCGCGGGAGCGGATGGTCTGGTCGGTCAACGACATGCTGGTCCCTTCTTCTACTGGTCTTCCCCGCGGGGCCCAAGGCACCGCGCGAGGTGGCGCGCAAGCCGGCGTCATGTTCCATCTGGATCAGACAGAGCAATGATGGCGCCGGATGATCATTGGCTAATCTAATGTCCGCCTCTACCCGTCACAAGCGCCGGTAGCCGTTATTGGCGTTCGTGTTGCACCCCGATCAGGCTGCCTGATTCGCAGGCCGTAGTAGGGTGCGGGCATAAAAAAACCGGAGCCTTGGGCTCCGGTTTTTCATGCTGCGCAGGCAGGTTCTCGCGGATCAGACCGGGAACAGTTCGCCCAGCTTCATCGCCAGCATCATGTCGCCTTCGGCGCGCAGCTTGCCGGCCATGAAGGCCTGCATGCCGTCGGTTTCGCCGCTGGTGATGCCCTTGAGGGTTTCGCTGTCCATGATCAGGGTGACGTTGGGGTTCTCGGCATCGCCCTGTACCACTTCGCAGGTACCGTCCTTGACCACCAGGTAGTGGTTGTCACCGTCTTCGATGTTGAACTGGAACACCAGGTCCAGGCCGGCGGCCGCGCTGGCGTTGAACTTGCTCTTCATGGTGGAAACGATGTCAGCAACGCTCATGGTTCTATTCCTTTTCTAGGTTTTCTCGCGCGACGGTCGAGGTCGCAATGGGCCGGTACTCAGCGATAGGTGATGAGTTCCGGCGCCTTCAACAATTCCAGATGCACGTGACTGTTGAAGGAAGCCAGGGCCACTTCGCTGCCGCGGAACTTCAGGCGGTTGAGCGAAGTGTTGACGATCTGCCAGTTGAGTTCGAAGGCGTTCAGCGGCGGGATGCCGGTCACCAGTTGCAGTATCGCGGTGATGGTGCCGCCGGAGGTGAACACGCCGATGCTGTCCTTGCCGCTGGCCGATTCCAGCAGGCGCTTGAGGCCGCCATGCACGGTGTCGACGAATTCGGCCCAGCTCACCAGGCCTTCCTTGTCGTGCTCGCCGGAGAGCCAGCGGTTGATCACCAGGGAAAACAGGCGCTGGAATTCGGCGCGATGGTCGGCGGCGTTGCGCATGATGTGCAGCGCCTGCGGCTCGATTTCCAGCAAGTCCGGCAGGTGCGCGCGGATCACCGCGTCAGCTTCGAATTCGTTGAAGGCGGAGTCGATTTCCAGCGTGGGGATGGCGATGCCGGCATCGTTCAACCGACCCATCACCGCTTCGGCGGTATGGCGCTGGCGACGCAGGTCACCACTGACGCAGCGGTTGAAGTGCAGACCCAGGCTCGCCAGGTGCTCGCCGAGGACTTCGGCCTGGCGCACGCCGGTGGGCGATAGCACGTCGTAGTCGTCGGCGCCGAACGAAGCCTGGCCATGTCGAATCAGATAGATGCTTCCCACGCGCAGTATCTCGGCAGGGCTGAAAGTTCCGGCGAGGTTATGAGGATCACCTGGGGCTGTCAACGAAAAAACATACGCTTGTTTGAATGCCATTCGCTGGACTGATGCAGCGTCTTGCCAGCGCTGGTGGCGCGCCTGCGGCGTGGGTATGCTTGCGGGATTCACATCGCTCGTCCTGCGGGCGAGACCAGTTTCGTAAAAGGGGAAGTGAGTGGAGTTTCTAGCGGATTACGCGGGTTTCCTGGCCAAGACCTTCACCGTGGTGGTGGCCATCGTCATCGTCCTGGTGGTGATCGCCGCGCTGCGCGGCCGTGGCCGCCGTGGCAGTGGCGGACACCTGGAGGTGCACAAGCTCAACGACTTCTACAAGGAACTGCGCGAGCGCTTGCAGCATAGCGTGCTGGAGAAGGCCAAGCTGAAGTCCCTGCGCAAATCCGAGGCGAAATCGGCGAAGGAAGCGAAAAAGAAGAAGGGCGGCGAGAAGAGCCGCGTCTACGTGCTGGACTTCGACGGCGACATCAAGGCCTCGGCCACCGAGCACCTGCGCCATGAAGTGACCGCGCTGCTGACCCTGGCCACCCCGCGTGATGAAGTGGTGCTGCGCCTGGAAAGCGGCGGCGGCATGGTCCACGGCTACGGCCTGGCCGCCTCGCAACTGGCGCGCATCCGCCAGGCCGGCGTGCCGCTGACCGTCTGCGTCGACAAGGTCGCGGCCAGTGGCGGCTACATGATGGCCTGCATCGGCGAGCGCATCCTTTCCGCGCCCTTCGCCATCCTCGGCTCCATCGGCGTCGTGGCGCAATTGCCCAACGTGCACCGCCTGTTGAAGAAGCACGACGTCGATTTCGAGGTGCTCACCGCCGGCGAATACAAGCGCACCCTGACCGTGTTTGGCGAGAACACGGAAAAGGGCCGCGAGAAGTTCCAGGAAGACCTGGAAACCACCCACGAGCTGTTCAAGCGCTTCGTCGTCCACTACCGCCCGCAGCTGGCCATCGATGAGATCGCCACTGGCGAGGTCTGGCTGGGCCAGGCGGCGCTGGGCAAGAAACTGGTGGACGAGCTCAAGACCAGTGACGAATACCTGGCCGAACGCGCCCGCGACGCGGATGTCTATCAGCTCAGCTATGTGCAGAAGAAGTCCATCCAGGAACGCTTCGGTGTCGGCGTCAGCGGCGTGATCGACCGCGTGCTGGTGACCTGGTGGGACCGTCTGGGGCGCAGCCGTTTCTGGCAATGATTCCGCCTGGCGCGGGACTGCGCCGGGCATGATTTCGAAAGAGGAGGGTCGAGATGAGTGCATTCAAGGCGTTGTGGGTCACGGAAAGCGCACATGGTGTGTATGACCTGCAGGTGGCCGAGCGGCAGGTTTCCGATTTGCCGGCAGGTGAAGTGCTGGTGCGGGTGAAGTATTCCTCGCTGAACTACAAGGATGCGCTGTCCGCCAGCGGCAATCGTGGCGTCACCCGCAAGTACCCGCACACCCCCGGCATCGATGCTGCCGGCGTGGTGGAAGAGTCCTCGGTGGGCGAATTCGCCGTTGGCGACGAGGTGATCGTCACCGGCTACGACCTGGGCATGAACACGCCGGGCGGCTTCGGCCAGTACATCCGCGTGCCCGCCGCCTGGCTGATCAAGCGCCCACAGGGCCTGTCGCTGCGCGAAGCCATGATCCTCGGCACTGCCGGCCTGACCGCTGCGCTGTGCGTCGACAAGCTCGAACGTGCCGGTGTGACGCCGTCGTCCGGCCCCATCCTGGTCACTGGCGCCACCGGTGGCGTGGGCAGCATCGCGGTGATGTTGCTGGCGAAACTGGGCTACACCGTGGCCGCCGCCACCGGCAAGCTGGAACAGGCCGAACTGCTCAACCGCCTGGGCGCGCGGCAGATCCTCGACCGCGCCACCGTCTCCGATGGCGTCGACAAGCCGCTGCTGCGCGAACAGTGGGCTGGTGCGGTGGACACAGTGGGCGGCGACATCCTGTTCAACGTGGTCAAGTCGCTGCAGTACGGCGGCAGCGTCGCCTGCTGCGGTCTGACCGCCGGCGCCGCCTTCAAGGCCACCGTGCTGCCGTTCATCCTGCGCGGCGTGAACCTGCTGGGCGTGGACTCGGTTGAACTGCCACTGGTGGTCAAGGCTTCCATGTGGGACAAGCTGTCCCTGCAATGGAAGCTCGATAACCTCGAAGCGGCGGTCCGGGAGGTCAAGCTCGATGACCTGCCCGCTGCCATCCACCAGATTCTCGCCGGCAAGCTGGTTGGGCGGGTGCTGGTGAACCTCGACTGAGGCCCGCGCCGGGCCTGGGTGTCAGCCCAGGTCCGGCAGCAGGTAACCCGCCCACAGCGAATCGGCGAACTGGCTGCGGAAGAAGCCGAAGTGGCCGATGCGTTTCACGCCGATGTCCTGCGGGGCGATGCGTTTCACCGTCTTTGGCGCACCACGGTAGAAACCGTGCAGCGATTCGGTGTTGCGCCTGGACATCATCTCGTCGTCGGTGAAGGAAATCGAGGTGATCGGTGTACGCACCGAGGAATACGCCTCGCGTACCGCGCCACCTTCCGCGCCCACCGCATATTCCGGATTCAGGCACCAGCGCCGCCATTGCTCGATCACCCCGCGCGGCAGGTCGCCGACCACGCCCAGGCGTTTGCCCGGGAAGTAGCCCAGCAGTGGCGTGATCGTCGGCGCCAGCAGATACCAGAGCAGCCAGGCCTTGTGCCGCAATCCCTTGGTGTTCTCACGCCAGTAGCCGCTGCCGGTGGCGATGGTGAAGGCGCGGTGGATACGTTCGGTGCCGCGCACGAAGGGCAGGATCTGCCCGCCGAGGCTGTGGCCGATCCAGTACACGGGCAGGTTGCCGGCGGCCTCCACCACGGCGTCGAGCATGGCGCTGCAGTCGTGGTTGCCCCAGGCCAGCACGTCTACGTCCAGGTCGCGCAGGTGTCCAGCGCGGGACTTGCCCATGCCGACATAGTCAAAGGTCACGGTGAGGTAGCCGCGCTCGGCCAGCCAGTTGGCGAAAGCGGTGTAGAAGCGCTGCTCGACGCCCATGGCGGGGACGATCAGCACCGCGCCCCGGGCTTGGCCGGTCGGGTGGTACCAGTGGCTGGAAAGGTTGTGGCCGTTGCCATTATCCAGGGAACGCGGGAGCGGGGTGATCATGGTTCGGTCCTCAGGCCTGGCTGACGTACATGGTGATGTCGGCGCGGAAGACCTTCTTGTCGCCGACGTAGGCGAGCACCGGAACGATGATGTCACCTTCCTGGTTCCAGTCGACTGCGCGGCCGTCGGCCACGGCGCGAACGTCGCCGTCCGCCTTGGCCAGGTATTCCACGGTCATGCCGCGGGGAATCCAGCGCCGGCCCTTGGGGATCGACACGTCGGTCATGGTCCCGGCGGCCAGTTCAGCAGCGTTGCACAGGGCTATGGCGTGCACGGTGCCGATGTGGTTGAGCACTTCGCGGCGCTTGGGGAAGGTCACTTCCGCGTAGCCGGGGCGCAATTCGACGAACTGCGGGGCAATGCTGGCGAAGTAGGGGGCGACCTGGCCAATCATGGCGCTGAACTGCGCGGGGCCGGCCTGCTGGTACATTTGCATCATCTGACTCATGGCAACTCCGGGGCAAAGCGGATTGAAGATGGATGCGCGCCCAGGCAGTATACGAAGACTAGAAATTAATTCTAGAAAAATATTCTAGAATTCTGTTCGAGCGGTTTTTCTCCACAGGAACCCCATGGCCCGACCTTCCCGCAAAGATGAGATTCTCCAGGCTGCGCTGGCCTGCTTCAGCGAATTCGGCGTGGACGCCACCACCATCGAGATGATCCGCGATCGCTCCGGCGCCAGTATCGGCAGTCTCTACCACCATTACGGCAACAAGGAGCGGATCATCGGCGCGCTGTACCTCACGGGCGTTGGCCAATATGCGGCACTGCTCGACGCCGGATTGGAGGAGGGCATGAGCGCGGAGGCCTGCGTGAAGCTGTTCGTCACCTGCTACGTCGACTGGGTGGCGGCCAATCCGGACTGGGCGCGTTTCATCCTGCACAGCCGTGGCCGCGTTGAGGCGGGGGAGGTCGGCGAGGCGTTGCGTGAGGCCAACCGCCAGCAGGGCCGGCGCATTGCCGGAGTGCTCTCCGAACACCGCAAGGCCGGTGCCTTCAAGGAGCTTGCGCCGGAGCTGTTCAATTCGGTGGTGATCGGTCCGAGCCAGGACTACGCGCGCAACTGGCTGGCCGGGCGCACAAAGGTGGACCTGATCGAGTGCCGGGATCAGTTGGCGCAGATTGCCTGGGAGAGCGTGCGCGCTTAAGCGTGGCCTCCCTGTAGGAGCGAGCTTGCTCGCGAACAGATTTACCGGCGGCGCTGAAGCTGGGCGGGCTCGCGAGCAAGCTCGCTCCTACGAAGAGAAAAAGCCCCGCATTGCGGGGCTTTTTCATGTCAACCGGCTCAGGCGAGCTGGCGGCGACGGAACAGCGGTTGCGGCTGGGTCACCGAAGTCTGGTAGACCTCGGAGAAGTCCTCCAGGCTGGCCAGCGCGTCATGCGGATCGCGGTCGGCGCGGATGGCGTAGGCGTCGAAGCCGCAGCTCTGCATGAAGAACAGCTGGTCGCGCAGCACGTCGCCGATGGCGCGCACTTCGCCCTTGTAGCCGAAGCGCTCGCGCAGCAGGCGCGCGGTGCTGAAGCCGCGGCCGTCGGTGAAGGCGGGGAAGTTCACCGCGATCACCTGGAACTTGTCCAGGTCCTCGGCGATGGCTTCCGGCTCTTCGTCCGCGTCCAGCCACACGCCCAGGCCGCCGTCGCGGCCGCGCAGGGCCGGGCCGTGTTCCAGCCACAGGTTCAGCGGGATGATCACGTCGTCGCAGTTGGGCACGGTTTCCAGGGTCGCGTCCTTGGGCAGCAGGTGCCAGCGGTCGTCGACGACCTCGCGGTGCTTAATGATTCGCTGCATATACGCGCTCCTTGAAGGGGTCGATGCCGATGCGACGGTAGGTATCGAGGAAACGCTCCTCTTCGGTGCGCTGTTCCACGTAGACCTTGATGATCTTCTCGATCACGTCGGCCATCTGCTCCTGGGCGAAGGACGGGCCGAGGATCTGCGCAAGGCTCGCCTCACGGCTGGCACTGCCGCCGAGGGAGACCTGGTAGAACTCCTCGCCCTTCTTGTCCACGCCGAGGATGCCGATGTGGCCCACGTGGTGGTGGCCGCAGGCATTCATGCAGCCGGAGATGTTCAGGTCGATGTCGCCGATGTCGAACAGGTAGTCCAGGTCATCGAAGCGACGCTGGATGGCTTCGGCCACCGGGATCGACTTGGCGTTGGCCAGGGAGCAGAAGTCGCCGCCCGGGCAGCAGATGAGGTCGGTCAGCAGGCCCACGTTGGGGGTAGCGAAACCGTTCTCGCGCAGTTCGCCCCAGAGGGTGAACAGCTGCGCCTGCTCGACGTCGGCGAGGATGATGTTCTGGTTATGGCTGTTGCGCACTTCGCCGAAGCTGTAGCGGTCGGCGAGGTCGGCGACCACGTCCAGCTGCTTGTCGGTGATGTCGCCAGGCGCCACGCCGGTGGGTTTGAGCGACAGGGTCACGGCGACGTAGCCAGGCTTCTTGTGGGCGAAGGTGTTGCGCTGGCGCCAGCGGGCAAAGCCGGGGTGTTCGGCGTCCAGCTGGGCGAGGGCGGCGTCCTGGTCTTCCAGGGCCTGGTAGGCCGGATCGACGAAGTGGGCGGCCACGCGCTGCAGTTCGGCGTCGGTCAGGGTGCTCGGGCCGTCCTTCAGGTTCGCCCATTCGGCGTCGACCTTCTGGGCGAAGACTTCCGGCGTCAGTGCCTTGACCAGGATCTTGATGCGCGCCTTGTACTTGTTGTCCCGGCGGCCATAGCGGTTGTACACGCGCAGGATGGCGTCCAGGTAGGACAACAGGTGCTGCCAGGGCAGGAATTCGTTGATGAAGCTGCCAACGATCGGGGTACGGCCCAGGCCGCCGCCGACGGAGACACGGAAGCCCAGCTCGCCGGCTTCGTTCTTCACCGCTTCCAGGCCGATGTCGTGCACCTCGATGGCGGCGCGGTCGCTCACGGCGCCGTTGACGGCGATCTTGAACTTGCGCGGCAGGTGGGCGAATTCGGGGTGGAAGGTCGACCACTGGCGGATGATCTCGCACCAGGGGCGCGGGTCCACGAGTTCGTCACGGGCGACGCCGGCGAACTGGTCGGTGGTGGTGTTGCGGATGCAGTTGCCGCTGGTCTGGATCGCGTGCATCTGCACGGTGGCCAGCTCGGCGAGGATTTCCGGCACGTCTTCCAGTTCCGGCCAGTTGTACTGGACGTTCTGGCGGGTGCTGATGTGTGCGTAGCCCTTGTCGTAGTCGCGGGCGATCTGCGCCAGCTTGCGAACCTGCCGGGAGGACAGCAGGCCGTAGGGCACGGCCACTCGCAGCATGGGTGCATAGCGCTGGATGTACAGGCCATTCTGCAGACGCAGCGGGCGGAATTCCTCGCCGGTCAGTTCACCTGCCAGGTACCGGCGGGTCTGATCGCGAAACTGCTTGACGCGATCTTCTACGATCCTTTGATCGTATTCGTCATATACGTACATGAATCATCCTGCTGTCAGGCTATAGCGCTCAGGCGTACTGCGTATCCCAGCGCGCACGGCAACGCGCTCCACGCGGAGTGGGCGCACGATACCAGTTAGGGAATATGCGTAAAAGTGATGTTTGAGTATATGGCGAGAACTTTTGGATCTATGCCGCGCCGGGCCTGAAAGATAGGCGGACTGGTGCCTCGGGCAGGGAGCGGGGGGCCGTGATGCGCCGGTGTATTTCACCGGCGCAGCAAGCGTGGTTCAGGCCTCGCGGCCGTGGGCGGCGTCACGCAGTTGCGCAGTGTCGACCCGCACGAAGATCGAGTCGCCGACGCAGGTCAGCACGTCGCCGGCGTAGACCTCGCAGATGACCCGGCTCTTGCGTCCGACCTCGCCCTCGACGTGGGCCCTGAGCGTCAGCGGTACGCCCATGGGCGTCGGCTTGATGTACTTGATGCCCAGGTTCCCGGTGACGCAGTCGATGCGCGGCAGGCTGCCCGGCTCGCGGCCTTCGGCGCGGTAGTGGTAGGCCATGGCGGTCCAGTTGGAGTGGCAGTCCACCAGCATGGCGATCAGACCGCCGTAGACCAGCTCCGGCCAGCCGCAGTACTTGGCTTCGGGCAGGTGCTCGGCGACGACGTGGATACCGTCCTCGTGCCAGTGGCTCTTGATGTGCAGCCCGTGCGGGTTGCTGCCCCCGCAGCCGTAGCAGACGCCTTCCGGCGCAACGGTGTCTTGCAGTGAATCCAGGTGCATGGCCTTTCCTTTGTTTCTTTTCGCTTGTTCTTGTCGAAGCCGCAGCCTAACGGCTTTGGCGGCATCGCGGAAAGGGGCGGTCGCTTGAGGGGAGGGCGGAGCTGGTCTTAACTCTCGGGTGTGGTCCTTCAGCCAATAACGAGAACATGGGGGAAGCATGAGCGAAGAGTCGTCCAACAAGACCAGCGACAGCGTCGTCGATGCGCGTGCCGCGTTCGTCCTGATCCTGCTGGTGGTTGCCACGGCGGTGTACTGGGTCAGCCATCAGTGACAGCGGTGCCGGCGGGTCGCGCTGCGGCCCGCCTGGTGCCTTGCCTTTTTCAGCCTGCCTTCCTAGACCCCGGCGAAATGCAGCACCACCTGCACCAAGGCATAGAGCAGCAATACGAAGATCAGCGTGAACAGGATGCCCATGGCGATGAAGTGGCTGGGTTTGCCCTGGGTGAAATCGCGCGCGCGATTCTTCCCGCTCTGCACGCCGAAGGCGGCGGCCAGCACGCTGTGCAGCATCTGCCAGAAGCTTGGCGGCTTGTTCTGTTGATCGTCCATCGTTCGCACCTCCTATCTCAGAGCCTGGCTCCAGGAAACCTGCTCCTGGAAAAATAGCCGCTAGAGTTCGATCTGGGTCCATTCGCGCTTCTGCCACATCATCGCGAAGATCACCGAAGCCAGCCCGCGTTGGAGAATTTGCATGCTCCAGATCGCCAGCAGGCCGCCGCCGAGGACTGGGCCTACCAGATAGGCTAGCGGCAGGAAGAACAGCCACTGGTTGCCCAGGCTGACTGCCATCACCGTGCGGGTGGCGCCGGCGCCGAGCAGGGCCTGGGTGAGCACCAGCGCGGTGGCGTCGATCACCATGCCCAGCCCGGTCAGGGTCAGCGGCAGGCGGCCCAGCTCGATCAGCGCGGGGTCGCTGACGAACAGCCGCAGGATGGTTTCGGGGAACAGCCAGAATGGCGAGCCCAGCAGCGCCAAGCCGCAGGCGGCGACCTTCACCACGTCCCAGCCCCAGCGGTGGGCGCTGTCGAAGTCGCGTTCGCCCATGCTCTGGCTGACCAGGGTGGTGGCGGCCATGCCCAGCCCGATACCGGGGAGGATCAGGAACAGCGCCAGGTTGATCAGCACGTGGGCCACCGCCAGCTCGCGGGTGCCGACCTGGGCGATGATCCAGAACAGTAGGGTGATGCCGGCGGCAAAGAAGAACTGCTGCAGCGAGTTGGGCAGTGACAGACGTAGCATCACGCGGATGTCGCGCTCGCTCGGCAGACGTGGGCGGAAGCCTTGGGAGTGGGCGTCGCGCCAGGTGATCCAGGCGTAGATCGATGAGCCCAGGTAGAGCGCCAGGGTGGTGCCCAGCCCGCTACCCACGGCGCCCATGCGTGGCAGGCCGAACAGACCGTGGATCAGGCTGTAGCTGATCGCCGCGTTGGCCAGGTGCATCACCACCAGCGTGCGCATGTACATGCCTGAGCGGCGCGTGCCGTTCCAGTAGCCGCGGAAGGAGAAGTTCAGCCCCACCGCGAGCACCGACAGCGCGCGCCACTCGAAATAGGGGATGCCGACCGTCAGCACGTCGGGATCGTTGGACAGGGCGCGAACGATGGGCTCGGCGAACAGCAGGCAGATCAGGGTGATCGGCAGCGACAGCCCCAGCGCCACCAGCAGGCCGCAATTGAGTGGCGCCGCCTGCTCGTCGGTGCGACCTTCACCTCGGCGCCGCGCCACCAGCGCCTGCACGCCGGCGCCCAGGCCCATCACCAGGGAGATCGCGACGAAATTGGCGTAGCTACCGATGCCGACGCCGGCCAGGGACTTTTCGCCCAGATGACCGACCATCGCGGCATCCACCAGGTTGAGCAGGCTCTGGCTGAGCATTCCGCCGATGATCGGCAGGCCCAGACTGAGAATGTTCTGGAGGCGCTGGCGCTCTAGCATGGCGTCCTTGGAGGCAGTGAGCTTCCGGCCTGTTTTGGGAATCGAGTGCACCCGTGCCGGTAGGGTGTGCTGAGGGAAAGCCTAGCGTAACCCTCGTGGCCGTGCCTGTGCCGGACCACTTCTGACTCATGGATTTTCTTCATCCGTCAAGAAATCAAGTTAGAGATATTTCCGAAATTAGTGTGATGGGTGTCACGTTTTTTGGACTTGGCGATTGGGACATGCGTACTACGCTGAGAACCAATTGACCAGGGCAAACCTGTGCGAAAGCCAGGGACGCAAAGCCACCGATCTAAAGCTCGAAAGAGCCATGACCGCGGGGTTGCCAAGCTGGCCGGACGTTCGTCCGTGCCTTCTGCGAGCCGTGCGCTCGGCAAACTCCCCACGTCCCGGTGCCCTGTTCAGTGTTGTGCTGGGTTGATGGTGCTGTAGGCCTCAGGGAGTGCGCCGCCGATGAATCAGCCAATTCAATACACCTATGGGTTCGCCCGTATGGCATTGCGTGATCAGGTGGTCTTCAAGTCCATCGTCGGCCTGCTCAGCGGCCGCACGCTGGCAAGCTGGTTGCACGTCGAGGGCGGTCAGGCCGACCTGCTGATCGAGAGCGATGAGCGCGAGTCACGGGTCCAGTTTCGCACCGTCGTTGGCGAAGCGTTGTGGGTGCACTGGCCCCTGCGTGCCAGCGAGGTGTTCGAGTGCCTGGAGCGCGCCGCCCGTGCCATTGCACACCGGCCGGCGGAGGTCGGCGGCGAGGCCTTGCGACTCAAGCAATGGCCTGCCGCTGCGGTGCTCCAGAGCGATGTCCGTTATGTTCGCCTGGCGACCTTGCTGTGCGCGCGGAGCATGAACCTGGAGGAGCTGTGCGAGCGCTCCGGAGTCGCGAGAGGCGTGGCCGAAGTATTCATCCGCCTGATGGCCGAACAAGGGGTACTGTTGCGCAGCGAAAGCCCATCGCCGCCTGCCAGCAAGCCTGCTACCGCCCCCCTGGGGCTGCTGGCGCGGATTCGTCGGCACCTGGGTCTGGGTGGCTCCGGGGAGGCCGGCCGATGAAGGAGTACAAGATTCTCTTCACCGGCACCATGGGAGCCGGCAAGACCACCGCCATTGCTGCCATCAGCGACATCGAGCCGATCAGCACCGATGTGCAGAACAACGACCCGAGCCTGGACAAATCACACACCACGGTCGGCCTGGACTACGGCGAGGTGGCGCTGGGCCCGGACGAGCGCCTGCGTTTGTACGGCACGCCGGGCCAGGCACGCTTCGCCTTCATGTGGAGCATTCTTGCCCGTGGCGCGTTGGGGCTGGTGATCCTGATCGACAACTCTCGGCCCGATCCGCTGGGCGATTTGCGCGTCTATCTCAAAGGTTTCGCCGATTGTATCGGCACTACCGCCTGCGTGGTCGGAGTGGGCCGCCTGGTCGGGCATCCCAGTCCTGGGCTGGATGACTACGCAGCGCTCCTGGCGCAGGCTGGTCATCCCTGCCCAGTGGTGGAAGTGGACGTCCGCGAGGCGGGGCAGGTGCGCATGTTGCTCGATTTGCTGTTGCTGCAACTGGAATGCACGGTGGCCTGAGGGAGTGACCATGGAAAGCGTATTGATGAATTTGCCGGAGCAGTTGCGCCTGGATGCCGATCAGGCACTGGACGAGCTCACCGCCAGTCTGGGACGGCTGAATGCCGTGGTAATTGCCACCACGGATGGCTTCGAAGTGGCTTCCCGCGCCGCCAATGGGATGGAGGTCTCCAAGCTGGCGGCCATGGCCTGCTCGATCTCCGCCCTGGGGGCGATGGTCGGCCAGGAAAGCGAGGTGGGGCCGCACCAGAACGTGATCGTCGAGGCGAGCGAAGGCTACATCGTCATCGTCGACATTCCGCACCCGCGCTACCCGATGATCCTCAACCTGGTGGCTGACCGCGAAGAGATGCTCGGCCAGGTGCTCTACCAGGCCAAGCGCACGGCCATGCGGCTTTCGGACCTCTCATTGGCGAGTTGATACGAACCGCCTTTCGGCATGCGCGGCCGAGGGGCTCTACAACATGACGCGCACTCAAGGAGCAATCACTATGGCTGCACTGCAACAATCATTGGACGAACTGCTGAATCTCGATGGGGCCCTGGCTTCGGCGGTGGTGGACGCCAAGAGTGGCATGCTGCTGGGGCAGGCGGGCAGCGGGGTGGACCTGGAACTGGCGGCGGCGGGCAATACCGAGGTGGTGCGCGCCAAGCTCAAGACCATGAAGTCTTTGGCGCTCAATGACGTGATCGAGGACATCCTGATCACCCTTGGCAAGCAGTACCACATCATCCGCCCGATGGTGAAACACGAGGGCGTGTTCATGTACTACGTGCTGGACAAGGTGAAGGCCAACCTGGCGCTGGCGCGGCGCAAGCTGCAGGAAGTCGAGGGGCAGGTGGTGATCTGAGGGATCAAGGTGGGCGCGGGTGGGCTGGGGAGGCCCGCCCGCGCCATCCCTGGCGCGACGCTTACTCGAACAGTCCGTGCCAACAGTCGCTCAGTTCGCCCAGTTCGAAGGACTTGGCCCAGGACTGCTTTTCCAGCCACAGGCGGGTGGTTTCGCGGTCGGCTTCGGTCAGGCTGCCGACAGCGTTCAGGCACAGGTAGCCGGTGAACTCGCCCTCTTCAGTGGCGCCACCGACGAAGACCCAGCCCTCGGACTCAACGAAGGAGATCCACTGGTCGAGCACATCATCCAGGTCGCCGCTGTAGTTCACTTCAAGGCTGAAACCGAACTCCTGGAACTCGCCCAGACGCAGCTTCTTCTGCAGGCGGCGCTTGCGCGGTTTGGCCATTTGTTCGGGGGTGAGGTATTTCATCTGTCTTTCTCTCGTCAGGGGCGGCTCGGCGGTTGGCCGGGCCTCGATCCGTGGTGTCCTGGGGCGCGAGTCCGGGGCATTGTCAGTGCACCTTGCGCTTGTACGTCAGCAAGGACGCCGGCAACGCCGGGTGATGCACGTCCAGGGTGGCGGGATTATCCCGTATCCGGGCGATTCGTGCAGCGTAGCTTGTCCACCGCTAACCCTGGCTTGTAGGACGGTATGCCGCCGCGGGAAGTCGTCGCCGAAATCAGAGAGGGCTGTTCTGCCATGAACGGGCATTCAGAGATCAGAGATGCCTCTTCCCTGTGGTAAAGCAGCGAGGATCACAGATAGAACAGGGTCAACTGCGCGATGCCCCTGACCAGGCCGCCAGTGACTTGTTCGGCCGTGCCGGTGCGGTAGTAGGAAACGTTCATTTTGATGGGAAGTGTCTGGTTTCCCGCGCTCGGGTCATAGTTCTGCACCACGTAACTGGAGTCGCCGAAGCGGATTGGCGAGGTATTGGACTCGTCGGTGATGCGCAACCCAACGCCCTGGGCCATGTCGGCGCCTGAGGCGTTCTGGAAGGTGCCGTTGGTGGCGCTGATGATGCTGCCGATCGGGTCGAGTTGATACTGGATGGTATTCATCCCGGCCGGGCAGTTCCGCAAGGTGAACTGGAAGGGTTTGGTCTTGAGGGTGATGGCCGAGGCGAATGCGCCCTTGTGCACGTCGTCCAGCATGACGTCCCCTCCTTCGGCGGTGCAGGCCAGCGTCTGGAAGTTCACGGGATTGATGATGTAGCTCTTGCTGCCGACCGCGGTGGAATAAACCCTATTGGTTCCCTGTGCCGTGTAAGTGAGAGTCAGGAGGGGAGTATTACCGGCAGCGATTTTTCCCGTCTTGATCAGTCGGAACTGTAATTGAGCACCGAAATTGTAAGTGCTGCCCTCAGGCGATAGATCTCCGCAGTACCGATCACTGTATGAAACGGTACCTGAGCCGGTGGCATATGGGTTCCAACCATTGATGAATCCATTCTTGTCGCAGTTATTACCTGCCGAATAAATGCGGAATCCATAAATGACTCCAACGCCGTCCAAGCCAGTCTTGAAGACCTTGTAGGTAATGCCACCTTCCGAATAAGTACCCGCTTGTTCTTGAGTTGGGAACTTAATTCCGATCCCTCCTCCATCCTCACTGTTGCTTATAGTGCAGGTGTAGATATTCGTTTGGGCTTGCCCGATCACCCAACTGGTCAAGGGAACAGGCGTGGCATTGTCACGGGGCACGGAAATGGGGCCCGGAAAGGTAAAACTCTCGGAAGCAGGACCATTGAAGGTGCAGGTCACTGCAGCGTGGGATTCGAGGCTCCAGCTACCTGACAATGCCACGAGCATAGTGCCGATCGCGGCGACCCGGACGCTACGAATTGCTCTGCGGCCTTTGATGTTCCTTGTTGTCATGATGGTGCTCCTTAAGGGTAAACAGCGTGACGGCCGATGCGCATGAACTTGGCTGGGCTGATGCCGCCTCGACTGATGCAGGCTTGGGAAACTCGGTAGCGTGGGAAGAACGCCGAGGTGAATAGGCCTCAAGAGTTTGACCGGCTTGTCCGTGTCGGGTCTGTCCGAGAAAAAATCCTGCCTATTAGGAAATTTCTTGTTCCCGCGGAGATAGGGGAATGGACATGGGCGCATGTCGTGGAACCGGCTGTAGTCCTGTTCGTTGGCCTTGCGCGGGAGCGCATAGGGGGCGTGTTGCCTTGAGTCGGGCTTACTTGACAGGGGCGAAGCCATAGCGGGAAGGGTGATCGGCAAGGATCCAGTTCGGATAGGCGGTCTGGTATGCCTGCTCGATGTAGTTCGCAACCTGCTGAGGGGCGTCGTGCGAACGCAGTTCGATGGGAGCGAAGCTCCGGTGGCCGAATCGCCCCTGCTTGAAGGTGAGGTGAAAGCACAGCAGTACCGCATCGACGTGACCGCCGATGCTGAATACCCCGCGGTGAATGCGTGCGGGGCGGCCCAGCATCGAGACTTCGACGGTTTCCATGGGGAAGCGCTGCATCATGTGGGGCGGCACATCGCTGAACAGCACGGCAGCGCCGGCCTGTTTCAGCGCGCGAAGCAGGCGTAACCCGAGGGCAGACCGGTTGTTCTCATCGAGGGTATGCAGTATGCGCAGGCCGGGAATCAGGACGTCTTCCTGGTGGCCGTAGCCTTCCCGAGGGCTACCGGATACGACGGCAAGCTCCGTCAGGTTCAGTGCCGCGCGCAGCGCATCGACGACATAAATGTTGGCGTACTCGGACACATAGTGGAACGGCGAAACAATGACCGGCCGGCCCGGACTGTCCCGATGAATTCTGGCGATGACTGAGGCCAGTTCCTGCGCTGTCGATTCCAGTTCCGGCCAGTGATTGCCAATTCCGTAGAGCCTGCCCAGATGCATACGTCGGTCGATCAGGTGCTCGATCTCTTCGCTGGCCATGGTGCGCCAGGCATCGCCAGGGTCGAGTGAGACTCTATCGCTTCCCCACTCGTAGCGCAGTCGGCCATTCCAGCGGGTGGTTGCGCTGAACAGGCTTTTGAGTCCCCAGGAAAGCAAGCCCGCGCGTTCGATCCACGAAGCGGGGAGTCTCAGGAGGAGGCGGTCGCGCCAGCGCAGACCGGCCAAGTCAGTTTTCGCTGGCATCGGAACTCAGCCAGGCATCGAGGAGCTGAATATCCCCCAGGCTCAGCGACGCAACTTCGGCCTTGAGTGCGAGGAAGGCCGACAAGGCTTCAAATTGGGCCTTTACCTGTTCGCCACGGCTGGTGAACAGCAATTCCTGGGCGCGCAGTACATCCAGATTGGAGCGGCTGCCGGCCCGGTATCCCATGCGGGTCGCTTGCAGGGACGATTCGTTGAGACGAACGATTTCCCGTAGCGTATTGCTTCGCTCCTGCGCCCAATCAAGGCGCTGGAACCACTCGCGGGTGTCCGCGGCTGACTTTCGAGTCGCCGCCAACAGTGTGTTCCGGGCCTTTTCTTCGCTGGCCAGGCTCTGACGGATGCGGGCCCGATTGGCGCCACCGGTGAATAGTGGGGCGGATATGGTCAGCATGGCGCTGTTGGTGGTGGTCGGATCGGAATATCCGGCGGCCGCGCCGGACGGGGAGTGGCTGGCGCTAAGACTGACGACCGGATAGCGCTGGGCTCTTGCCTTCTCGGCGTCTTCGCCGGCGTTGCGTACTGCGAGCTGGCCCAGCTGTACCGGGTAGCTGCGCGTCTCGGCTTGGTGGACCCACTGTTGCAGGCTTCTGGACTTCAGCCAGGGGCGGGTGCGCTCCGTGTAGGCGGGGGCGGGTGGCGGGACATCGCGTCCGGTCAAAGCTTCCAGGGCTCGGCGACGGGAGTCCAGCGTGCGCATGGCTTCCTGTTGGCGCAACTGCGCTTCGCTCAGGCGCGATAGCGCTTCCTGTACATCGATGACTGTCGCTTCACCGCCGGCGCGCAGGTGTTCGGTCAACGTATGCTGTTCGGTGACGGCACGCAGGTAATCGTTGGCCCGAGACAGTTCCTGCGACGCCGCCAGCAGATCCAGGTATTCATTCGCGGAGCGCAGCACCAGCGCCTGCCAGGCGCTGGCATATTCGAGTTCTGCCTTGGCGCTGGCGATGCTCGCCTGCCGCAGCCCCACCCAGAGTTGCCAGTCGAAGACCGGTTGGGTCAGCGTCACCATCCAGCCGTTCTGCCAGTACTTGGCTGTCGGCTGGTTTTCGGTCTTGATCTGGTTGTAGGTTCGCCCCCAGCCGCCGTCGAGCCTTGGCAGGAGGGCCGCCCTCGCCAGGGGGACTTCCTCGCGGCCGATCGCGACCTCGGAGTTGGCTGCGGAAAGCTCGGCATCATGGGCCAGTGCATCGTTGACGACAGACAACAGCTCTCCGGACCAGGCCGTCTGGACGATGAGGGCAAGGCTCATTCCGAGAAGTGCCAGGGATTTCCCGAAGCTCATGCGGATGAGCCTTCATGCTCGGTGCGTCGTATGAGCTTGCCGTCGATCAGCAGGTAGCTGCGCTCGAAGCGGGACGCCAGCGAAAGGTCGTGGGTGATGACGATGAGTGTGCGGTCCAGTTGCTGAAGCAGGCTGGCGATCCCGGCAACCGAGACCGGATCGAGGTTGGAGGTCGGCTCGTCCAGCAGCAGAAGCTCTGCATCCTGGTACAGCGCTCGCGCCAGCAGCAGTCGCTGGCGCTGGCCGGCGGAGATGTTCGCGATCGAGTCGCTGATGACGGTCTGGGTGCGCATGGGCAATTGCATGACGTCGTTCAGCAGGCCGACATCCTTGAGCAACTGGTTGATGCGATTGTGATCGGGGTTGGCGCTGAACAGGGAAATGTTGTCGGCGATGCTGCCGTTGAGGATCAGATCGCCCTGGCGCATCTGGGTCATGTGCTGCCGCACTTCGTCCACGGCCAGGTTGGTGAAGCTCACGCCATTCAGCCGTATCTCGCCGAGTTGCACCGGTTCGGCGGCGCACAGCAACTTGAACAGCGTCGATTTGCCCACGCCCGATGGGCCGACCACGACGATCTTGTCGCCACGGTTTATGTCCAGCGACACGCCTGACAGGACATTGCGGTCGGAAATGCCGTAGCTGAAGCTCAGGTCGCGCACCTGGATCGAGTCGAAGCGCCTGAGTTCGGTCGTCCTGCCGATCTGCTCGGGCTGCGTATAGCGCTCCGGCTCATGCTCCACGATGTCGGCGACACGTTGCACCGGCACGCTCAGCATGAAGCGACCGAACAACGCATTGATGGACTGGGCGAGACGTTCGGAGGCCAGGGACTTGTAGATCATGAAGGAGTAGAAGACACCCACGGAGATCTTGCCATCGAGCATCAGGCCGGCCGCCAGCCAGGTAATGACGATGACATCGGCGTACTCCACCAGTTTCAGCACGGCATCGCGGCAGGCGGTCAACTTGGCGCTGTGCAACGCCGCTGCGGCGTGGGCGCGGAATTTCGCCATGAAAATCGCCGTGCGACGGGTTTCGCCACAGGCCAGTTTGATCAGCGAGGCACCCCGAATCGTCTCGATCAGCGTGTCGTCACATTGGGCCGAGCGCTCCAGTACCAGCATGTGCGCATCGCGCATCGGCACGTACAGGGCGAACGCGGTACCCAGGTACAGGGCAAAGATCGCAAGCGCGCTGCTGGCCAGCAGGACGCTTTGCATCAGCATCAGTGCAATTGCCAGGAGGGCCACGACGATATCGATGCGCAGGGTGATGCTGGTGCGCACCGTATAGTCGTTGATTTCCTCCTGGGATTTCAGGCGAGCGAACAGGTCGCCGACGTTGCGCTTCTCGAAGTAGGAAATGGCATTGCGCAGCAACTGTCCCACCAGGCCCTGGGTCACGTTGACGCTGACCAGGGTGTTGGCCAGGGCGGTCAGGTAGCTCTGAACGAAACGGCTGAAAGCGCTGATGGCAAAGATGCTCGCGAAGGTGATCGCGAGAATGTGCAGCAGGTTCCGGTTGTCGCTGGTCACCACGTGGTCAAGGACCAGGTTGCCGAAGTAGGGCATGGCCAGGATGGCGAACTGGCTGCCAATGGCGACGAACATCAGCTTGGCGATCTGGCCGCGCAACTGCGGATTCAGGGCGCGCACCCGGGCCAGGGCGCCGGGCACCTTCGATCGGTGGCGGATGCGTGGCAGTTCCGGAGTGGGTGAACATTCGAGCAGATAGCCGGAGACGTTTGCCAGAAACATCGCCAGGCCCATCCGGCGCCGTCCCGAGGCGGGGTCGATGACGACCACGTGGCCACGCCGGTACTTCTCGAAGACCACGAAGTGGGCTCCACCGAAGTGCAGGATGGAACCCGCCTTGATGTTGGCGAGATCACTGGCGTCGAACTGGAAGGCCTGGACGGCGAGCCCGAAGTCGGTGGCCACGTCGTACAGGTCCATCAGGGTCAGGCCATGGGAGGAGAGGGCGCGGTGTGCGGTGATTTCCCGTACCTCGGTGGCGCGTCCCAAATGCGTCAGCACCATGGCAAGGCAGGCATAGCCGCAGTCGGCTACTTCATTCTGATAGATGACCCGCACGATCAACCCCGGATCATCTGGAATAGCGGTTCCAGCACCCATTCGGCGATGGTTCTGCGCTCGATGACCACGCTGGCGGTGCCGCGCATGCCGGGAAGGATGCGCAGCGGCTCGCCTGCCGGTCCGAAGGTCGTGTCGGAAAGGCTGGCCCAGGCCATGTAGTTATTGATCTCGGTGGCTTTGCCGGCAGCGGCTGTCGGGCCCGCGGTGCTCTCGGTTCTGTTCATTGCTGTGTCGGAGATCGAGTCGATACGGGCCTGCACGGCGCCGAAGCGGGCATAGGGAAATGCGTCCAGCTTGAGGCGAACAGATTGTCCCGGTTTGATGAAGCCGCGTTGTCGCGAGGGAATGTCCAGCGCTGCTACCAGTGGGGTGCCGGCTTCGGTGTCGATGACCAGGGCGACGTCCTCGGCTTCCAGCGTTTGGCCGACGACGAGGCTCGAGAAGGTCACCAGACCCGCGTGCGGCGCGAAGATGGTGGAGTTCTGTCGAGCCGCCTCGTAACGCAGGTTGATGTCCTGCTGCTCGCGCGCAAGTTGTGCCGCCAGTTCGCGCTGCTGGACCTCCAGTTCCTTTTGAGTACCCCGCAGAGACTCGATTTCACTCAGCAGCGATTGGCGGCGCACCTCGCCCTGGGCGACTTCGGCCTCGCCCTGATTGGCTTGGAGGCGTGCCTGTTCGAGGCGGTCGGCGGTTATGTAGCTGGCCATGCCTTCCAGCCGCTGAAGGGTACGCAGGGCGTCGGCTGCGATACGCCGGGCCTGCACCTGCTGCTGGCCCAGTGCACTGAGTTCCAGTTCACGGGCGGCGCCGCTGCGCTCGCTGGCCTGCAGGCGCGCCATGAGGCCGGCGAGCCGCCCGTCATGCTGGGCCCTGGCGGAAGCGAGCTGTTCGTCGCGCAGCTGTTCGTCGAACTTGGGGCGGGGTATCCCGTCACTCGACAGACTGAAGTCACGAGCGAGCTGGAACAGGGGTTGCCCTTGCTGGACTCGTTCGCCGGAGAGAACCTGGACGGAGGTCACCAGGCCGGCAACGCCCTTGACCTTGACCTCCGAGGGAGAGATGACTTCGCAGGGCACATCGCGTTTCAGTTCTATTTCCTGAAAGAAGGCGAAGGTGATGCCCAATGCCACTGCAGTGGAAGTGAAATAGGCTATCCAGCGCCAAGGCACATCGGAGAAGCGCGGCAGCTTTTCTGCTTGGATACTCAATGTTTGACCTTGCTGAATAGGGCGGAGGATGCGGGGCCAAGAGAATGCCGCCGCTGCAGCTCGCTCATGGCCACTGAAATTGAAAGCGCTGCCCGATGGGGGCTGGGCAGCGCCATGTAGCCAGAGTTACCGGGATTGGCATCGGAGGCTGATCGAAATCAACCTCGTCAATGCGCTATTGCCCCCGGTTGAGCACCGGCTTACCGGACGACGTTTGTACCGCCGGTATTACCACCACTAGGCGGTACCGGAGCCGGGCACGGGGCAGGCTTCTTCTTGGCCTTGCAGCAGCCGCCTGCGAGTTCGGACTTGGTCAGCTCTTCGCGATCTACTTTCTTCATTCTCAGTTTCCTGAATTAGATGGTTTTAAGGTGAAACGTGAAGCGACGTATTGCGGTGTTGCTCGGGAGTACTCCATGGAAATATTAAGAGTTCTCATAATGACTAATCCGATGTCGTGTCAGTTGTCAGGTGATTATCAGATTTACTTGAGTGAAAGAGGGAGATTGGCGAGTTCAGGCTCGATGAGTTCTTCTGGGCGGCATGGAGAGAAATGCAGCAGGAACTTCGCTGGCGAATTAATTTGCCGGAAATGATCTTTTTTTAGAGGGGTGGTAGCAATGGCGAAGATATTTCTAATTCTGTGGGAAGGTTCTTATGACTAATCCAGCTCTCTATTTTTGTGGGATTTTTCTAGATTATTAGGATATGGCTGAATTTAAGTTTATGAATTTATCGTAGGAAGTTGTATGTAGATCGTATGCCTGTAAGTTTCTGGCTGTCGCTCATGCAATTGAGATTGCTTGCAGACTTTTCAGAATGGACTGATGCCAGCGAGTCCATCAGGACTGCTCGATGCTGGGCAGATAGCTGGTGCGAGGGGGCTGGGGCGAGGGTAGGTAGGCGATGAGGGGAGCTGCGGAGTTTGGCGGGAGAATGCGAGCGTGGCTCTCGTTCGCAGGAAGGGCCGATTCAGTTGTGCATCAACGCAGCAAGGGTTGCACGGCAGGATGTCTGGTATCCCGACACGTGCCCCTTGCATTGTGGAGTGTGCGTCTTAGTTGTCGTAACCCAGGTTCGGCGACAGCCAGCGCTCGCTGGTGCTGACTTCCTGGTTCTTGCGCGCGCTGTAGCGTTCGATCTGGTCCTTGTCGACCTTGCCCACGGCGAAGTACTGCGCCTGTGGGTGGGCGAAGTACCAGCCGCTGACGGCGGCGGCGGGGAACATGGCGAAGTGCTCGGTCAGGGTCACACCGGACAGGCCCTTCGGGTCGAGCAGCTTGAACAGCGTGCCTTTCTCGGTGTGGTCCGGGCAGGCCGGGTAGCCGGGCGCCGGGCGGATGCCGACGTACTGTTCCTTGATCAGCGCCTCGTTGCTGAGGTGCTCGTCCGGCTGGTAGCCCCAGTATTCCTTGCGCACGCGCTCGTGCAGCCACTCGGCGCAGGCTTCGGCGAGGCGGTCGGCGAGGGCCTTGACCATGATCGCGCTGTAGTCGTCGCCCTTGGCCTCGTAGGCCTTGGCCACTTCCTCGGCGCCGATGCCGGCGGTGGTGATGAAACCGCCGACATAGTCCTTCACGCCGCTTTCCTTCGGCGCAACGAAGTCGGCCAGGCTGAAGTTCGGCTTGCCGTCGGGCTTGATGGTCTGCTGGCGCAGGTGGTGCAGGGTGGCCAGCTTGTGGCCGTCGTCGCCGTAGACTTCCAGATCGTCATGGTGCACCTGGTTGGCCGGCCAGAAGCCCAGCACTGCGCGGGACTTGATCAGCTTCTCGTCGATCAGCTTCTTCAGCATGGCCTGGGCGTCGTTGAACAGGCTGGTGGCCGCTTCGCCCACGACTTCGTCGGTGAGGATGCGCGGGTACTTGCCGGCCAGGTCCCAGGAGATGAAGAAGGGCGTCCAGTCGATGTACTCGGCCAGCACGTTGAGGTCGATGTCATCCAGCACCTTCACGCCGGTGAAGCTCGGCACCGGCGGCTGGTAGCCGGCCCAGTCGAACTGCGGCTTGGCGGCGATGGCCTGTTCGTAACTCAGGCGCTCGGTACGCGCGCTGCGGTTGGCAGTGCGCTCGCGCACTTCCGCGTATTCCTCGCGCAGCTTGCGGGCATACTCGGGCTTCATTTCCTTGGACAGCAGGGTGGTCGCCACGCCCACCGCGCGGGAGGCGTCGGTGACATAGACCACCGCGTCGTTGCTGTACTGCGGGTCGATCTTCACCGCGGTGTGCGCCTTGGAGGTAGTGGCACCGCCGATCAGCAAAGGCAAGCTGAAGTTCTGCCGCTGCATTTCCTTGGCGACGTGGACCATCTCGTCCAGCGACGGGGTGATCAGGCCGGACAGGCCGATGATGTCGCACTTCTGCTCGCGGGCGGTCTGCAGGATCTTCTCGGCCGGGACCATCACGCCCAGGTCGACGATGTCGTAGCCGTTGCAGCCCAGCACCACGCCGACGATGTTCTTGCCGATGTCGTGCACGTCGCCCTTCACCGTGGCCATGAGGATCTTGCCCTTGGCCTCGGGCTTGTCGCCTTTCTCCGCTTCGATGAAGGGGATCAGGTGGGCTACGGCCTGCTTCATCACGCGGGCGGATTTCACCACCTGCGGGAGGAACATCTTGCCGGCGCCGAACAGGTCGCCGACCACGTTCATGCCGGACATCAGCGGGCCTTCGATGACCTCGATGGGGCGCGCGCACTTCTGCCGGCATTCCTCGGTGTCTTCGACGATGTAAGTGGTGATGCCTTTGACCAGCGCGTGCTCCAGACGCTTCTCGACGCTATGGCTGCGCCATTCCTCGTCTTCCACTTCCTTGGTAGCACCGCCGCCCTTGTAGTTGTCGGCGATGGCCAGCAGTGCCTCGGTAGCATCCGGGCTGCGGTTGAGCACCACGTCCTCGACCTTGTCGCGCAGCTCCTGCGGGATCTCGTCGTAGATATCCAGCTGGCCGGCGTTGACGATGCCCATGGTCAGGCCGTTCTGGATCGCGTAGTAGAGGAACACCGAGTGGATCGCCTCGCGCACCGGGTTGTTGCCGCGGAACGAGAAGGACACGTTGGACACACCGCCCGAGCTCAGCGCGTAGGGGAGGTTGTCGCGGATGTAGGCGCAGGCGTTGATGAAGTCGACCGCGTAGTTGTTGTGTTCCTCGATGCCGGTGGCGACCGCGAAGATGTTCGGGTCAAAGATGATGTCTTCCGGCGGGAAGCCCACTTCGTTGACCAGGATGTCGTAGGAGCGCTGGCAGATTTCTTCCTTGCGCGCCTGGGTGTCGGCCTGGCCGGCTTCGTCGAAGGCCATCACCACCACGGCGGCGCCGTAGCGCTTGCACAAGCGGGCGTGGTGCTTGAACTGCTCGACGCCTTCCTTCATGGAGATGGAGTTGACGATGCCCTTGCCCTGGATGCATTTCAGGCCCGCTTCGATCACTTCCCACTTGGAGGAGTCGATCATGATTGGCACGCGGGAGATGTCCGGCTCGGAGGCGATCAGGTTGAGGAAGGTGACCATGGCCGCCTTCGAATCCAGCATGCCTTCGTCCATGTTGATGTCGATCACCTGGGCGCCGGCTTCCACCTGCTGCTGCGCCACTTCCAGCGCTTCGGCGTAGTTCTCTTCACGGATCAGCCGGGCGAACTTGGCCGAACCGGTGATGTTGGTACGCTCGCCGACGTTCACGAACAGCGAACTGCGGTCGATGGTGAAGGGTTCCAGGCCGGACAGGCGGCAGGCGCGCGGAATCTCGGGGATCACGCGCGGCGCGTACTTGGCCACGGCCTTGGCGATGGCCTCGATGTGCGGCGGGGTGGTACCGCAGCAGCCGCCGATGATGTTGAGGAAGCCGGAGGCGGCGAATTCCTCGACCACTTCGGCCATTTGTGCCGGGGACTCGTCGTACTCGCCGAAGGCGTTGGGCAGGCCGGCGTTGGGGTGGGCGGAGACGTGGGTCCCGGCCTTGGTCGCCAGCTCTTCCAGGTAGGGGCGAAGCTCTTTCGCGCCCAGGGCGCAGTTCAGGCCGACGGAGATCGGGTTGGCGTGGCGCACCGAGTTCCAGAAGGCTTCGGTGGTCTGGCCGGACAGGGTGCGGCCGGAGGCGTCGGTGATGGTGCCGGAGATCATGATCGGCAGCTCGACGCCCAGTTCTTCATAGACGCCCTGCACGGCGAAGATCGCGGCCTTGGCGTTCAGGGTATCGAAGATGGTCTCGATCAGGATCAGGTCTGCGCCGCCCTCGATCAGGCCACGGGTGGCTTCGCTGTAGTTCTCCACCAGTTCGTCGAAGGTGACGTTGCGGAAACCAGGGTCGTTGACGTCCGGGGAGATGGAGCAGGTTCGACTGGTTGGGCCGAGTACGCCGGCAACGAAACGCGGCTTGGCCGGGTTCTCGGCGGTCTTGGCGTCGGCGACCTGGCGGGCCACGCGCGCGCCCTCGACGTTCATCTCGTAGGCCAGCTCCTCCATGCCGTAGTCGGCCTGGGAGACGCGGGTGGCGTTGAAGGTGTTGGTCTCGAGGATGTCCGCGCCGGCGTCCAGGTAGGCCTTCTCGATGGCCTGGATCACGTCCGGGCGGCTGAGCAGCAGCAGGTCGTTGTTGCCCTTCACGTCGCTCGGCCAGTCGGCGAAGCGGGTGCCACGGTAATCCTCTTCCTGCAGCTTGTAGCTCTGGATCATGGTGCCCATGCCGCCGTCGAGGATCAGGATGCGCTCCTTGAGGGCTTGCTGGAGGGCTTGCAGGCGAGCGGCGCGATCGGACATCGGAGGTACCTAGAAAGGAGGCGTGACAATGGGTCGCTGATGATAACAAAGCTGTAGAAAATTTGAGCTTGCGGAGATTTACATGAAAATTGCTCATGTTCTGCCTTCGGATAGGCAGCGCCGCGGCGGCGTTCCCGCTAGAATCCGCCCATTCCGAA
The DNA here is from genome assembly GCF_047902425.1 of Pseudomonas macauensis. Classification (NCBI taxonomy): domain Bacteria; kingdom Pseudomonadati; phylum Pseudomonadota; class Gammaproteobacteria; order Pseudomonadales; family Pseudomonadaceae; genus Pseudomonas; species Pseudomonas macauensis. Next base: position 2,358,994 of record NZ_CP138377.1, read on the forward strand.
GGTCTGGAGCCCTACATGTCCCGGCGAGCACGCTTCACGTTGTTCATCGCATCCCTGATGCTTTCAGCGTTTTCCCAGGCCGCGGGCCTGTCCTACACCAAGGACATCCAGCCGATCTTCACCGAGAAGTGCGTGGCCTGCCACGCCTGCTATGACTCGCCGTGCCAGCTCAACCTGAGCGCTGCCGAAGGCGCCCAGCGCGGCGCCAACAAGCTGCCGGTGTACGATGGCGCGCGGACGAAGGCGCAGGACACCACCCGCTTGTTCCTCGATGCCCACGGCGCGGATGCCTGGCGGCGCAAGGACTTCTGGTCCGTGCTCGATGGCCGTGGCGACCAGGCCGCATTGATGGCGCGGATGATCGACCTGGGCCATGCGCACCCGCTGGTGCCCAACGCGAAGATTCCCGACGGGCTGGACCTCTCGATCAACCGCACCAACCAGTGCCCGACCCCCGACAGCATCGACGACTTCGTGCGCAAGAACCCGCGCAGCGGCATGCCGTTCGCTGTCACCGGCCTGACCGACAAGCAGCTCTCGACCATCAAGACCTGGCTGGCCCAGGGCGCGCCGGTGGACGAACAGGCCTGGCAGCCGAGCCCCGCTGAGACGGGGCAGATCGCCGACTGGGAGCGCTTCCTGAACCAGCCGGGCGCGCGCCAGAGTCTGGTCTCGCGCTGGCTCTACGAGCACCTGTTCCTGGCCCACCTGTACTTCACCGAGAACGGCCAGGACGGACATTTCTTCCAGCTGGTGCGCTCGCGCACGCCCAGTGGCCAACCGATCGATCCGATCGCCACCCGTCGGCCGAACGACGATCCGGGTAACAACTTCTACTACCGGCTCTGGCCGATCCAGGGTGTGATCGTGCACAAGACGCACATCACCTACCCACTCAATCCAGCCAAGCTGGCGCGCACCCAGGAGCTGTTCTATGGCAGCGACTGGGACACCGACAGGGTGCCCGGCTATGGCCTGCAGCACCGCGCCAATCCGTTCGAGACCTTCGCCGCGATCCCGCCGCAGGCGCGCTACCAGTTCATGCTGGACAACGCCGAGTACTTCGTCCGGACCTTCATCCGTGGACCGGTGTGTCGTGGGCAGATCGCTACCGACGTGATCCGCGACAACTTCTGGGCACTGTTCCAGGATCCGCAGCACGATCTCTACGTCACCGATCCGGATTTCCGCGCCCAGGCCTCGCCGCTGCTGGCGCTGCCGGGACAGATCGATGAGATGGGCGCGATGCTGTCGCAATGGCGTGCCTATCGCGACAAGCGCAACGCCTACGAGGAGCTGCGCCAGGACGTCTATGACGATTCGCCGGCGCCGACCTGGGCCGATGTCTGGGCCGGCAACGACAACGCCGTGCTCAGCATTTTCCGCCAGTACGACAGCGCCTCGGTGCGCAAGGGCCTGATCGGCGGCATTCCGCAGACCATCTGGTGGCTGGACTACCCGTTGTTCGAACGCACCTACTACGGGCTGGTGGTCAACTTCGACGTCTACGGCAACGTCGCGCACCAGGCGCAGACACGGCTGTACTTCGACCTGATCCGCAACGGTGCCGAGCAGAACTTCCTGCGCCTGATGCCGACGGTCGCGCGCAAGCCGCTGCTGGACGACTGGTACCAGAACAGCGGCAAGTTCAAGATGTGGGCCGACTACTACAGCAACGACAGCGACGCGCCGACCGGGCTGTTCCTGCCGGATAAGGGCGCCAAGAACGCCTTTGCCCAGCAACTGCTCAAGCGTTACGTGGCACTCAACGCGCGTCCCGACCCCATCAATATGTGCGAGGACGGTGCCTGCTACCGCAACAATGTCGCCGCGCCGCTGCAGGACGCCGAGCAGGCCTTCAGCCGCCTGGTCAGCCGCCCGGCGGCGGGACTTGCGGCGATCAATGAGTTTCCTGAAGCGACCATACTGCGGGTGGAGTTGCCCGACGGCCAGCGCGAGATCTATACCGTGTTGCGCAACCGTGCCCACAGCAACGTTGCCTTCATTGCGGGCGAATCGTTGCGCTATCAGCCGGGCCTGGACACCCTGACCATCTATCCCGGCGTGCTCTCCAGCTACCCGAACTTCATGTTCAACCTGAAGGCCAGTGAGGCGGGCGACTTCGTCGGCGCGCTGGAGCAGGTGAAATCCGCTGCGGACTTCGAAAAGGTGGCCGACCGCTGGGGCATCCGCCGCAGCCATCCGCAGTTCTGGTTCTACTTCCACGACCTCGACGCCTACCTGCGCGAAACCGAGCCGGTGGAGGCGGGCATCCTGGACATGAACCGCTACGAGAACCTGTGACGCCATCCCTTGTAGGAGCGAGCTTGCTCGCGAACGGCCTCGCAGCGGAGTCTGGTTCGCGAGCAAGCTCGCTCCTACAGAAAAGCGCGATCTTCCAGTTGTGAATTATTCCTACTAAATCAGTAGGGCTTTCTACCTCACCCCCGAATGGCGTAAACTGGCGCCACGTTTGCGAGGAGTTGCCATGAGCGCTATTACCATCACCGAAGCCGCACAGGATTACCTGGCCGAACTGCTGTCCAAGCAGGACACCCCCGGCATCGGCATTCGCATCTTCATCACCCAGCCGGGAACCACCTACGCCGAAACCTGCATCGCCTACTGCAAGCCGGGCGAGCAGAAGCCGGAAGACACTCCGGTCGGCCTGAAGGACTTCACCGCCTACATCGACGCCATCAGCGAGCCCTTCCTGGAAGACGCCATCGTCGATTACGCCACCGATCGCATGGGCGGCCAGCTGACCATCAAGGCGCCCAACGCCAAGGTGCCGATGGTCAACGAGGACAGCCCGCTCACCGAACGCATCAACTACTACCTGCAGACCGAGATCAACCCGGGGCTGGCCAGCCACGGCGGTCAGGTGAGCCTGGTGGACGTGGTCGAGGACAACATCGCCGTGCTGCGTTTCGGCGGTGGTTGCCAGGGCTGCGGCGCGGTCGAGATGACGCTGAAGGACGGTGTCGAGAAGACCCTGATCGAGCGCATCCCGGAACTGAAGGGCGTGCGGGACGTCACCGACCACAGCAACCGCGAGAACGCCTACTACTGAGTTGGCGATCGAGCAGCGAAAAGGCGACCTTCGGGTCGCCTTTTTCGTTTGTGGATTGTCAGAGGGCAGAATCGTAGGGCGTATAACGCTCCGCGTTATACGCCGATCAGCCTTGGTCCCAGCGCCCTACGCGCCTGCACCGCGCTTCCCTGCGTCACCGTAGGAGCGGATCTTATCCGCGAAATCCACCCGGCCGTACCGTACTCACAGGTTGACCGCCAACTCCTTGCGCCCCGACCAGAGCATTACCAGCGCCACCAGCAGCACCGGCCACACCAGCAGGTTCACCGCGTTCCAGCCGATGCTGGTGATCAGCGCGCCGGAACTGAAGGACATCAGCGCCGCCAGGCTGCCGTTGCCCAGCTCCATCAGGCCCTGCGCGTGGCCGCGTTCCTGGGGGGAATGGCCGAAGGCGAGCAGGGTGGTGCCGGCGATCAGCATCAGGTTCCACCCCATGCCCAACAGCAGCGAGCTGACCAGGAACTGCGCCACCGACTGCCCGCTCAGGGCCACCGCCGCGCTCACCGCCAGCAGCGCCATACCCAGCCAGGCCACGCGGCGCCCGCCAAGCCGATCCACCAACGGGCCGGCGACGAAGGCGGGGAGGAACATGCCCAGCACGTGCCACTGGATCACGCTGACCGAGCGTTCCAGCGGCAATCCGCAGAAGCTCATGGCCAGTGGCGTGGCGTTCATGATCAGGATCATCAGCCCGTGGCCGGCGGCGGTACAGGCCATTGCCGCGCGGATCGCCGGTCGCGATAGCAGCTCGCGCATCACCTTCCAGCCTCCGGTGGACGGTGCGGGCGCCGCGCCTTCCGGCAAGCGGCTGAGCACGGCGATGGCCAGCAACGCCAGCCCGGCAATCGCCAGGTAGGAGCCCACGAAGGGCGCCGGCAGCGCATTGCGTGACCACAGCGCCAGACTCGGCGCGAGCAGCGCGGCCAGCACGCCGCCGCCGATCACATAGGCCGTGGCGCGGCCCTTGTGCGTCTCGTCCACCGCTTCCAGCGCGGCGAAGCGGTAATACATGGCCGACGCCTGATAAGCACCAATCGGCAGCGCGCCGAGGCAGAACAGCAGGAAGTCCGCCAGCCAGACGCCCAGCGCACAAAGCAGCCCACCGAGCACGCCGCAGGCAGCTCCCAGCAGGAGGCCGCGACGACGGCCATGGCGTTGCATGAACAGCGACAGCGGTTGCACCGCCAGCAAGTTGCCCAGCACCAGGATCGCCAGGGGCAGGGTGGCCAGGCTGTTGAGCGGCGTGAGCTGGGCGCCGACCAGCGAGGTGAGGGTGATGCCGATCAGCGAGCAGGACCAGTACAGCGCCTGGCTGGCGAACAGCAGGCGGATCGCCGGGATGCGCAGTAGCATGGCGCGCCCTCAGCCCTGGCAGCCAGCGGGCTTGAGCACCCGATGGGTGGACGCCGGATTGGCCGCTAGTTTCTCCACCGGGCGGCGAGGGCGCGGCACCAGTTCGCCGCCGCAGTTCGGGCAGCGGCCGTGTAGCACCTGCTCGGCGCAGTCGGTGCAGAAGGTGCATTCGAAGCTGCAGATGCGTGCATCGGCGCTGTCGCCGGGCAGATCGCGGTCACAGCATTCGCAGCTGGGTCGAAGTTCGAGCATGGCAAAGTCCTTTGCAGGGGTTGGAGTCAGTGCAGTTGGCCGAAGCGCTCGGCGTATTCCTGGGGGCTGATCGCCAGGTGCTTGTGGAAGGTGCGGCGGAGGTTCTCCGGATGGCCGAAACCACAGAGTCGCGACACCGTACTGATCGACGCCTGGGCGTCCTGCAGCAGCGCGCGCGCCGCTTCCAGGCGTACCCGTTCGACGTAACGGCCGGGGCCGATGCCCAGTTCGTTGATGAACACCCGCGACAGCGTGCGCGGGCTCATGCAGGCCTGTTCGGCCAGGGCTTCCAGTGACAGGTCGGCTCCGAGGTTGGCCGGAATCCACTCCAGCAGCGCCGCCAGGCGTGGCGTGCGGCTCGGCTCCGGGGTCAGCCAGTGGCTGAACTGCGCCTGCCCGCCGGGACGCTTGAGGAACATCACCAGCCGCCGCGCCACCGCCAGCGCCAGGGCACGGCCAAGGTCGGCTTCCACCAGCGCCAGGGCGAGGTCGATGCCGGCGGTAACACCGGCGGAGGTGAAGACGTGATCGTCACCGTCGCGCCGCTGCGGATCGTAGGTGTGCAGGCGGTTGCCCTGGACCAGGACTTCGGGGAAGCCTGCACACAGCGTATCGACGTCGGCCCAGTGGGTGGTGGCTGGACGCCCGTCGAGCACACCGGCGGCGGCGAGGATCAGCGCGCCCGAGCACACCGAACCGAGCCGGCGCACCCGAGGTTCGGCAGCAGCCAGCCAATGCAGCAGGTCGGTGTTCCGGCACTGGGCCTCCACGCCAAGTCCACCGGGCACCAGCAGGGTATCCAGCGTTGCCGGATCGACATCACGCCACGCGGCATCGGCGCAGATGCGCAAGCCCGCCGAGGTCGCCACCGGCCCGGGCTGTTCGCCGAGCACCTGCACCGCATAGGCCGGCGCGAGACCCTGGCGTTGGCGTTCGACATTGGCGGAGGCGAACACTTGCAGCGGCCCGGTGACGTCCAGGCTCATGACCTCGGGGTAGATCAGGCAGGCGATCTGGCGCGTCGATTCCATGCTGGGCCTCGTTCAGGTAATGGAACGAGTGTGGCGGTGGCTGACCTTGGCTGCAATGCCAGTCATCGCACAAATCTTGCCATTTTGCCTGTGTTGCCGCAGGCCTGAGGGAAGCCCTGCCGTCAGGCGTGCCTCGCCGCCGTGCGCCGCAGCGAGGCCGCCGCGGTGGCCACGAACAGCCCGGCCGCCAGCGCCAGAGCCACCGGGACGCCCTGCGGACCGAGGTCCATCAGGCTGCCGCTGAGCAGCGGGCCGAGCAGGCTGCCGACGCCCCAGAGCATGCCGGCGGAGGCGTTGGCGGTGACCAGGTCGCGGCCACGGAAACGCTGGCCGATCAGCACCAGGGCCAGGGTGTAGACACCGCCGGCCACTGCGCCCAGCAGCATCAGCGCCGGCCACAGCAACGAAGGCTGGGTTATCAGCCAGGGCAGGGCGAGGCCGATCAGCGTGGCGGCCACTCCGCAGGCCAGGTGCAGGGTGGGACGATCCAGGCGGTCGGAGAGCCAGCCCAGCGGCAACTGGCAGATCATGTCGCCGAGCAGGATCACCGTGGCCATGAAGGCGGCGATGCCCACCGCGTAGCCGTGGCTGGAGGCGTAGACCGGGAAGAGCGACAGCACCACGCTGTCGAAGAAGGAGAAGAACAGCACGCCCATGCACAGCGCCGGTGCCACCCGCAGGAAGCCGGCGAGGGAAAAGCTGCGCGGTTCCTCGACGTGCTCGTGGATGCCTTCCTCGGGCATCGCCAACGCCACGGTGGCGAGCGCGACCAGGTGCCCGGCGCTGACCAGCAGCACCACCCAGGGCGTCTGCGCGCCGAGCACCGCCACCAGGGTCGGGCCGAGCAGCTGGAAGGCGGTGAAGCTGGTGGCGTACAGCGCGACTATGGTGCCGCGATTGTTCTCGCCGCACAGCTCGTTGACCCAGGCTTCGCCAAGGATGATCGCGATGCCCATGCCGACGCCCAGGGCCAGGCGTGCGGCGCCCAGCAGCCACAGCGAGTGGCCGCTGAACTCGATGGCCGCAGTGCTCGCGGTGCAGAGCACGAAGCACAGCAGGTACAGGCGGCGCCGGCTCATCAGTTGGCAGAGGCGGTCGACCAGGGTGGCGGCGAGGATCATGCCGGCCGCCGGCACGGCCGAAAGGATGCCGATCTGCAGCGCGCTGGCGCCCTCGTCCAGCAGGCGCAGCGCCACCAGCGGCAGGGTGGCGCCCAGGCTCAGGCCGACGATGGAGACGGCGAACAGCAGCACCGCCAGCAGCGGCTTGTTCAGGGATGGATTGTTCAGGGATGGATTGTTCATGGAAACCTTCTCCGGCCCCGGCGTTCCAGCGGCGGGGCCAACACATGCGAACGAGCCCGCCGGCCGGTGCCGGTGAGCGGAATCGGAATGCGGAAAAGCCTGCGCGAAAGCGCGCGGCGTCCGGCTCAGAAGCCGGCGGGAGGGGAGAAGGTGAAGGCGAACAGCACACTGCGGCGACGGCGCAGCACCGTATCAACTTTGCGTACGCGCGGGGGCTCTCGCAGCAGGGCGAAGAATGGGTCGGCGCAACGGTGAATCGGGGACATGGTACGGGTACAGCGGAGATCGTAGGAAAGCGCGCACTCTAGTGAGTGCGCGCCGGGGCGTCAATCTCGGCGGATTGGGTGGTCATGTAACCGTAGGGCGTGCAACCGTTCGCGGTTGTACGCCGATGCACCATGATCGTCAGTGGGCGCATTGGTCGAGTTCGAAGCGCTCGGTGAAAGGCTTCCAGCGTGAAGTCCGTGTGGCCGGAAACCAAGGTTAAACGGCGTATGACGTCGAACGTCATACGCCCTACGTTCCCGGTCAGGCTCTGTGTAGGAGCAACTGTCTTGTCCCGGCTGAATCTGTGCCAGGGCTTCCCCCTCACCCCAGCCCTCTCCCTCAGGGAGAGGGAGCCAGATCGTGCCGGCTGACAGAGTAGTTTCATCCTGCACCGGACGGTCCCCTCTCACCCTGGGAGAGGGTTAGGGTGAGGGCCAACCCGAGCGCAGATGCATCTCATAGGAGCGGACCTTGTCCGCGCAATCCCTCCGCGGGCAGCGAATCCGCATTCGAAAGCGCCTCACGCTTTCGGCCGGGATTAGCCGATAAGTCAGGCGGGTTCGCGAGCAAGCCCGCTCCTACAGGCATACTCCGGCGCGCTCTTCGTAGGAGCGAGCTTGCTCGCGAACCACCGGGAAAACCGACACGATCAGCCGCCGTAGGCCGGTGCTCCTGACGAAACCTCCTGCGGCCGGCTTAGTACATCCCGCCCCGGCAGGAAGCGCCCGAAACCACGCTCCTTGCCCAGCGCTTCGGGGAATCCTCTCTCGCGCCGATAGGCCACACGCCCATTGATCAGCGTAGCGTCCACCGCAGCGTCATTGCGCTTCACCAGCCGCGTCAGGCCAAGGCCTTCCATGGGCGCCTCGCTGACCTCGTCCAGCTCATCGGTCAGGCCGGCGGGATTGACCACCACCAGGTCGGCGCGGTCGCCCACGCGGATGTAACCCGCATCGATCCCGGCGAAATCCGCCAGTTCCCCGGTCAGCCGGTGCACCGCGCGGCCGGTCTCCATGAAGCCTTCGCCGGCCAGCTCGGCGTCGCGCACGTACTTGAGGAAGCGCAGCGGGAAGTTGTACTGCGCGTGGGAGGCCAGGTGCGCGCCGGAATCGGCGAAGCCCGGCTGGGTCCAGGGGCTGGCCAGCAGCTTGCGCATGATCTGCGGGCGGTGGTTGCCGTAGCAGGTGGTCCATTTCAGCGCGTTGCGGTACTGGCCGGCCAGCTCGAAGAAGGCGTCCACCGCATCCATGCCGTGCTCGCGACCGATGTCCTCGAAGTTGCGCCCGACCAGCGACGCGTCCGGGCATTCGCGCACCCAGCAGTCGGACAGGTTGCGGTGCCAAAGGCCGAGGCTGAGGGTGGCCTTGATGTCCTTCTTGAAGCGCTCGCGGAAGGCCGGGTCCTGGATGCGCGTGTAGAGCTCGTCCGGATCCTTGATGTCGCGCAGCACTTCACCCGCGCCGAACTCCTCGAAGCCGTTCATGTTCAGCCCCTCGATGCGCACCACGAAGGGCGCGGGCAGGGTCTGCCAGCGATACCGGCCGCGCAGCACGCGGTTGGCGACCCAGCCGGAGGCGCGGGTGATGCGGTGCATGAAAGGCTGGGATTTCAGGTCCAGCGCCGTGAGCATCGAGCACTTGAGCGGGCGGCGGAACCAGCCGTGGGCCTGGTAGAGGAAGGCGAACACGTTGATCTTGGTGACCGCATTGGGCGCGCCCTGCATCAGCGCGTTGCGCCGGCGCAGCACGGCGAACAGCCGGGAGAATTCCTTCCAGCTGGCGAAGGTGGAGGGTAGCGGGCTGGACCAGGCGCGGTCGCCGTCCATCTTGTCCAGCCGTGTCGTCATCACCGACAGGCCGAAGCAGCCGGCATCCAGCGCCTGTTCCAGCAATTCCTCCATACGCTGCAGTTCGGCTTCGGTCGGCTTGGCGCCGCTGATGGCACGCTCCAGGCCCATTACCGCCACGCGCAGTTCGGAGTGGCCGAGGAACGAACACAGGTTTGGCCCCAACGGCTGCTGCTCGTAGAAGGCGCGGTAGCCCTTGGCGTCCTTCCAGGTGCGCTTGTCGCGCAGGATCGGCAGCACCTGCTCGCGTGGCACCGCTTCGACACGGGTGAACAGGTCGGAGCAGTCTTCCGCCTCGCCCAGCACCATGCTGATGGAGCAGGAGCCCACCGACACGGTGGTCACGCCATGCCGTACCGACTCCTTCAGCGCCGGCGCGGCGATCACCTCGGCGTCATAGTGCGAGTGGATTTCCAGGAAGCCGGGGGTGACCCACTTGCCGGCGGCGTCGATCACTTCCGGGCAGCCGCTTTCGTCCAGCGGGCTGAGGCTCAGGGTGTCGATGCGGCCGTCCTTGATGCCGACGTGGCGCAGGCTGCCGGGGGCATCGCTGCCGTCGAAGTACAGGCCGTTCTTGATGATGATGTCGTAGCTCACAGGAAACTCCAGGGCGACAGCAGCAGGACGCCGCTGACCAGCAGCAGGCAGTGGATGGCGAGACGGAAGTGGCGTTCCTCGAAGCGGTGGTGCAGGCGCTCACCCAGCCATACGCCGAGCAGCAGCAAGGGCGCGTAGGCGAGCACCTGGGGCAGCGCCGGGCGCAGGCGGCCGTCGAGGAGGAAGGCGATGGTCAGCAGCCCGTTCAGGGTGAACCAGACGCAGACCAGGGTGGCGCGCAGGCGGGTCTTGTCCAGCGGGCGGGTGGCCAGGGCGTAGACCAGCAGCGGCCCGCCCGAGGCGAACAGGCCATGGCAGACGCCCGCCGCGCCGGTGGCCAGGCGCACCACCCAGTTCGGCGTACGGCCGCGCTCCGGTGCGCTGGCACGCAGACGCCACAGTTCACGGCCGGCGAACCAGAGGATCAGCACGCCCAGGCCGCGCTTGAGCGGCTGCGGGTCCAGGTGCGGCAGCAGCAGGTAGCCGACCAGCATGCCCACCAGCATGCCCGGCAGCACGGTGCGTAGCAGCAGGCCCATGTCGATCAGCCGCCGATGTCGCCAGCACAGGTAGCCGGTCATGCCGATGTTCAGCGGCACCAGGATCGGCAGCAGCGTCTCGATGGGCATCAGCAGCGCGCCGAGGGAGAGGGCGATTACCACGCTGCCGAAGCCGGTGATGGCTTCCAGGGTGTAGGCCAGCAGGATGAAACCGCCCAGGGCGATGGCGGGCGCGTTCACCGGTTGCCCTCGCTGGCGGCGATGAGGGCCGCATCCCGCGGCTCGCGGCGTGCCCACCACTGCGCCAGCACGAGGCCGGAAAACAACTGCCAGCAGCCCCAGAACGCCGCAATCAGCAGCATGCCGCCGGCCTGCGGGAAGAAGGTGAGAATCAGCGCCATGCCCAGCGCCGAGTTGTGGATACCGCTTTCCAGGGTTACGGCGCGCACGTCGGCGTCCGGCAGCTTCCACAGGCGTGCGCAGGTGTAGCCGAGCAGCAGGGCCATGCCGTTGAGCAGCAGCACCAGCCAGAAGAACAGGTGGAAGTAGCCGATGAACTGCGGGAAGTTCTTGGCGAAGGCCATGCCGACGAAGCCGAGCATCACCAGCAACGACAGCTGCCGCAGGGGTTTCTCCAGCCTGCGCGCCAGTTGTGGCTTCTGCCGGCCCAGGACCATGCCGGCGAGCATCGGCAGGATCAGCACCAGCAGCACCATGCCGACCAGCTCCACCGGGTCGAGGTGGATTTGCGTGAGGCGCTCGCGGGTGGCCGGGTTGAGGCCGGCATAGAGGGCAAAGTTCAGCGGCGTGAAGATCCCGGCGCTGAGGCCGGATACCGCGGTGACGCTGGCCGACACCGCGACGTTGCCGCGGGCCATCCAGGTCATGATGTTGGAGAAGGTGCCGCTGGGGCAGGTGGCGACGAGGATCATGCCCAGTGCCAGTTCCGGATCGATAGGCAGAACGATGGTCAGCAGGCAGGTGGCGGCGGGCAGCAGCAGGAACTGCACCAGCATGCCGATCACCGGAGCCTTGGGTTGGCGCAGGATGCGAGTGAAGTCGTCGCGGCGCAGTTCCAGCGATACGCCGAACATCATCAGGGCGATGATGGCGTTCAGCGCGATCATCGAACCGCCGGAGAACTCGAGGTGGACGTCAGGCATCGCCGGCCTCCTGTCGAGCAGGGGCGGACGAAGCAGTGGCCGGCGCTCGGGGCGCGGCTTCTTTGTTGGCGTGCATGCAAGGCGACTCTTGTTTGTATTTATCGTTGTAATTGGCAAGCATAGGGAACCATTGCCCTTGGGTAATGGCTCTTTCGAGACTTCGCGCGGTTAATTCGGGACCATGCCCCACAACCCTTCGATCACTGTCCATTATGCCCAGGGCATCCTCCAGGCCGCACAGCGCCTGGGCCTGCCGGTGCCCACCGAACTGCCCGTGGAGGCGCGTATCCCGCTGGCCGTGCAGGACCGGATCTGGGAGGGCCTGTGCGCGGCCTCCGACGACCCCTTGGTGGGGCTGCGCCTGGGCAGTGCCCTGCAGGTCGGCCACCTGGACATGGTCGGCGCGCTGCTGATGAGTTGCGAGCATTTCGGCGAAGCGCTGGAGGCCTTGCTGGAGTACTACCCGATCATCGCCGAGGGCAGCGAATTCCAGCTTGAGCGCGATGGCGCTGGGGTGCTTCTGCTCTATCGGCCCAGCTACGAGGTGCGGCGGGAGGAGCGGGTGGAAGCAGCACTGGCCAGCCTGGTGCACCTGACCCGCTGGATCACTGGCGAGCGGGTGACCCCGGCGCGCCTGACGCTGGGGCACCGGGCGCGGGCGGAGCGTTCCCGTTACGATCAGGCGCTGGGTTGCCCCGTTGAATTTGCCGCAGCGGAGAACGCCCTGGGCTTTACCCTGGCGGACCTCGACGTGCCGCTGATCCAGGCCAACGCCCTGATGCGTGAGCACCTGCGCGCGCTGGCCGACGCACAACTCCAGCGCCTGGGCGCGCAGAGCCTGGCGGCCCAGGTGCAGCACCTGCTGCGCCAGCAGCCGCGCTGGGGCAAGGAACGGGTCGCCGAACAACTGGCGCTCAGTGGCCGTCATCTCAACCGCAAACTGGCCGACGAAGGCACCAGCTTCAAGCTGCTGCGCGAGCAGGTGTTGCACGGCATGGCCGAGCAGTTGCTGCGTGAGTCGCCGCGCCTGGCCGAAGTCGCAGAAAAGCTCGGCTTCTCCGATGAGAGCGCATTCGCCAAGGCCTTCCGCCGCTGGAGCGGGATGACGCCGGGGCAGTTCCGCCAGGGCCAGACTGGCCTATAGAAAGCAGACTCCGGTGATCAGGACGCCCCCGGCAGCTCCGCGCCCTTTGGCCAGAGCAGCCACAGCTGGCCTTCCTGCTTCATGTGCCCGGCCAGGTCGCCGGCGGCATCGCCGGTGCCCCAGAACAGGTCCGCGCGTACCTCGCCGACGATCGCGCCGCCGGTATCCTGCGCCGCCACCGGGCGCACTACCGGCGCGCCGTCGGGGCGGGTGGTGGAGAGCCACATCAGGCTGCCCAGGGGGATTACCTTGCGGTCGATGGCCACGCTGTAACCGGGGGTCAGCGGTACGTTCAGCGAGCCGCGCGGACCTTCGTTGCTGTCCGGGCGCTGGCTGAAGAACACGTAGCTGGGATTGCTCGCCAGCAGTTCGTCGACTCGCTGCGGGTGGGCGCGGGCCCAGTCGCGGATGCGCGGCATGCTCACTTCGTCCTTGCTCAGCTCACCCTGTTCCACCAGCCAGCGGCCCACCGGCTTGTAGGGGCGGCCGTTCTGCTCGGCGTAGCCCAGGCGCAACTGGCGCCCGGAGTCCAGCTGTACGCGGCCCGAGCCCTGGATCTGCAGGAACTGCAGGTCCATCGGGTCGCCCAGCCAGGCCAGCACCGGCGCGTCGACGCCTTCGCGACGGATGCCAGCGGCATCCGCGTAGGGCTTCAAGGTATTGCCGTCGAGCTTGCCGCGCAGGCGCTTGCCCTTGAGTTCGGGGTAGACGCTGTCCAGCGCCACCACCACCAGGTCGGACGGCACGCCGTATACCGGTACGCCGTGCTGCGCACTGCGTTCCAGGCTGCCGCGGTAGACCGGTTCGTAGTAGCCGGTGATCAGGCCGGTCTCGCTGCCACTGCCTGCACGCAGCTGGTAGGGCTGCAGGTGGTCCTGCATGAACTGGCGGATCGCGGCTGGCGAGGCGGGCACACCCAGCGCCTGGGTGCAGGTGGCAGCCCAGATTTCATCCTTCTTCAGGCGCACCGCGCAGGCCGAGCGCCAGGCGTTGAAGCCCTCCACGACGTCGTTGTCAGCGGTTTTCGGCAGGTCCGACCAGTCGGCCTTGGAATAGGTCGGCGCCTTGGCTTCTTCGGGCTTTTTGCCGAACAGGCCGCAGCCCGAAAGCAGGGTGGCGATGCAGAGGGAGGCGAGGAGAGGGCGGGTCCAGTGGCGGGGCGAAACGGTCACAGGCGAATCCTGGCAGGCAAACGAAAGCCCGCTAGCTTGGGCAGACGCGGGGCGTGCGTCAAACGCATCGGTCGGATTTACACGCCTTGCAACGAATCCGCGGGCGGACCGGTAGAATGAGGCGTGATTCGACAGACGGATGGTTAGAGCGTGGAGGCAAGGCAGGGTTTCGTCCTGACCCGACATTGGCGGGATACGCCCGAAGGCACCGAGGTGGGCTTCTGGCTGGCCACCGATGAAGGCCCCCGGCACGTGCTGCTGTCGCCACAGACGTCGGTGGCCTTCGTGCCGGCCGAGCAGCGCGCCCGCGCCGAGAAGCTGCTGGCCGGCGAGCGCGGTGCCGAGCTGCGTCCGCTGGGTCTGTGCGACTTCCAGCAGCGCCCGGTGCTGGGCCTTTATTGCCAGCAGCATCGCCAGCTGATGAACCTGGAGAAGCGCCTGCGCGAGGCCGGCGTCGAGGTGTTCGAGGCGGACATCCGCCCGCCCGAGCGCTACCTGATGGAGCGCTTCATCACCGCGCCCGTGACCTTCAGCGGCAAGGCGGGCGACACCGGCAGCGTCACCGAAGCGCAACTGCGCCCGGCGCCGGACTATCGGCCGAAACTGAAACTGGTCTCGCTGGACATCGAAACCAATATCCGTGGCGACCTCTATTCCATCGCCCTGGAAGGCTGCGGCCAGCGTCAGGTCTACATGCTCGGCCCGGCCAATGGCGTCGATGGCGAACGTGACTTCGAGCTGGAGTACTGCGACAGCCGGGCGGAAATTCTGGAGCGCCTGAACCAGTGGCTGGCCGAGCACGACCCGGACGCCATCATCGGCTGGAACCTGGTGCAGTTCGACCTGCGTGTGCTGCAGGAACACGCCAAGCGCCTGGACGTCCCGCTGCGACTGGGGCGGGGCGGCGACGAGATGGGCTGGCGGCAGCACGCCTCCGGCAATCACTACTTCGCCGCGGCGGCCGGGCGGCTGATCATCGACGGCATCGAGGCGCTGCGTTCGGCGTTCTGGAGCTTTCCCTCGTTCAGCCTGGAAAGCGTCGCGCAGAATCTGCTGGGCGAAGGCAAGTCGATCGACAACCCCTACGACCGCATGGCCGAGATCGACCGCCGCTTCGCCGAGGACAAGCCGGCGCTGGCGAAATACAACCTCAAGGACTGCGAACTGGTCACGCGCATCTTCGAGAAGACCCGCATCCTCGACTTCCTGCTCGAACGCGCCAGCGTCACCGGCCTGCCGGCGGACCGCAGCGGCGGCTCGGTGGCGGCCTTCACCCACCTGTACCTGCCGCCGATGCACCGCCTGGGCTACGTGGCACCGAACCTCGGCGGCAAGGCGCCGGAGGCCAGCCCCGGCGGCTTCGTCATGGACTCGCGGCCGGGGCTCTACGAGTCGGTGCTGGTGCTGGACTACAAGAGCCTGTATCCGTCGATCATCCGCACCTTCCTGATCGACCCGGTGGGGCTGGTGGAGGGCTTGAGCGATCCCTCCGATGAAGCCTCGATTCCCGGCTTCCGTGGCGGGCGCTTCTCTCGCACCCAACACTGCCTGCCGGCCATCGTCGAGCGCGTCTGGCAGGGCCGCGATGCCGCCAAGCGCGACGGCAACGCGCCGCTGTCCCAAGCGCTGAAGATCATCATGAACGCCTTCTACGGCGTACTGGGTTCCAGCGGCTGCCGCTTCTTCGACCCGCGCCTGGCGTCGTCGATCACCCTGCGCGGCCACGAGATCATGCGCCGCACCCGCGAGCTGATCGAGGCGCAGGGGCATCGGGTGATCTACGGCGACACCGACTCCACCTTCGTCTGGCTCGGCCGCGCCCATGGCGAGGACGAGGCGGCGGAGATCGGCCGCGCGCTGGTGCGCCACGTCAACCAGTGGTGGGGTGAACATCTGCGCGAGGCGTACGGACTGGAAAGTGCGCTGGAGATTCAGTTCGAGCGACACTTCCGGCGTTTCCTCATGCCCACGATCCGGGGCGCGGAGGAGGGCAGCAAGAAGCGCTATGCCGGCCTGGTGCGGCGCGCCGACGGCAGCGATGAGATGGTCTTCAAGGGCCTGGAAACCGTGCGCACCGACTGGTCGCCGCTGGCCCAGCAGTTCCAGCAGGAGCTGTACCTGCGCATCTTCCAGCGCCAGCCGTACCGCGAGTTCGTCCGCGATTACGTGAATCGCACCCTGGCCGGAGAGCAGGATGAGCTGCTGATCTTCCGCAAGCGCCTGCGTCGGCAGTTGGGCGACTACGAGCGCAACGTCCCGCCCCATGTGCGCGCCGCGCGGATCGCCGACGAGTACAACCAGCGCCAGGGGCGGCCGCGCCAATACCAGAACGGTGGCTGGATCAGCTACGTGATCACGGTCAACGGCCCGGAGCCGCTGGAGACCCGCAGCTCGCCCATCGACTACGACCATTACGTCAGCCGGCAGTTACAGCCGATTGCCGATGCCATCCTGCCATTTGTGGAGGATGATTTCAGTTCGCTGATCGATCGGCAGATGGGTTTGTTCTAAGCGGGCGCTCAAGGTTGAAAGGAGCGTAGGGCGTATAACGTTCGACGTTATACGCCGTTTGACCATGATGGATGTTCGCTCCGGGGGGCAGCACGTAGCCAAGCTGAAGGGCGCTTCGAGCTTGACCGTGAAGCTGATGGACAAGGCGAAACGGCGTACAACCGCGAACGGTTGTACGCCCTACGCATATGGGGCTCACCCCATCGGCGGCAACCGCCGCTTCACCGGGGTCTTCTTGACGATCGCCGTGTTGGTCTCTGCAAAGCCGTTCAGGTGATCCAGCAACTCATCCAGCTGCTCCATCGAGCGCACGCACAGCCGGGCATAGAAGCAGTCCTCGCCGGTCACCTTGTCGCACTCGGTGAACTCGGGAATCGCCATGATCTGCTTCTCCACCTCCTGCAGCCGCCCCGGCAGCGGCCGCACGCGGACGATGGCCTGCAACTGGTAGCCGAAGGCGCGCGGGTCGACGTTCACCGTGTAGCCGGTGATCACCTGGCGTTCCTCCAGCTTGCGCAGCCGTTCGGCCACGCTGGGAGCGCTCAGGCCGCTGACCTGGGCTAGGGCCTTGAGCGAGAGGCGGGAGTCTTCCATCAGCGCGGCGATCAGCAATTGGTCGATTTCGTCGGTCATGGCGGTCTCGAAAGGTAAATGGCGAGAGTTGCCTTGATAGTAAAGGTGAACCTTGGGTTTTGCCTCTGCCAGGCGATGGAGTGTGCCGAATCACCCGTTCATACTGAGCGCCAACGAAAGGAGGTGAACCATGAACGAGCAGATTCGACGCGGCACCCTGGAAATGGTCAGCGCCATGCTGATCTGCGGCACCATCGGCTGGCTGGTGGTGATCTCGGGGCAACCGGTGCTGGATGTGGTGTTCTGGCGGTGCGTGTTCGGCGCCGCGACCCTGCTGCTGGTCTGCGGCCTGATGGGCTTCCTGCGGCCGGGCATCCTCACTCGAGCCACCTTCGGCCTGGCGCTGCTCAGCGGCGTGGCCATCGTCGGTAACTGGGTGCTGTTGTTCGGTTCCTATTCGCGGGCGTCCATCGCCATCGGCACGGCGGTGTACAACGTGCAGCCGTTCCTGTTGGTGCTGCTGGGCGCGCTGTTCCTCGGCGAGCGGTTGAGTGCACAGAAGATGGCCTGGTTGGGCGTTTCCTTCCTCGGCATGCTGGCCATCGTCAGTGCGCACGGCGAGGCGGGGCAGGCGGGCAGCGATTACCTCGGCGGCATTGCCCTGGCGCTTGGCGCGGCGGCGCTGTATGCGCTGGCGGCCTTGATCATCAAGCGTCTGAGCGGGGTGCCGCCGCACCTGATCGCGCTGATCCAGGCGGTGACCGGCGTGCTACTGCTGGCGCCCTGGGCGAACCTCTCGCCGCTGCCGCAGGCCAGCACCGCCTGGGCGAGCCTTGCGACCCTGGGCATCGTCCATACCGGCATCATGTACGTGCTGCTCTACGGTGCCATTCAGAGGCTGCCGACGGCGCTGACCGGCGCGCTGTCGTTCATCTATCCAATCGCGGCGATCTTCGTCGACTGGTTCGCCTTCGGCCACCGCCTGACGGCGCTGCAATGGCTTGGCGTGGTCGCTATCCTGCTGGCCGCCGCCGGCATGCAGCGGGGCTGGAGCTTCGACCTGCGGCGGCTGGCCTGGCGCTGAAATCCCTGCTTGGCTGACAATGCTCGGGAACCTGCGCCGCCCGGCGAAGGTCCTGTAGGCGGTCTCCAAGCAAGGAACGGACTATGAATGCGGCTGCCCCGACGGCAGATACCCCCGGCCTGGACTGGCCTCTCCCTCGAATCAAGTCTCTACACCTGGTGGGCCTGGCCGCATTGCTGGCGCTGGCCGGTTGCGGCACCCGGCCGAGCGCGCCGGAGGCGACCCCGGAAGAAGTGCGCGCGACCGTGGCGAAGCTGATGCCGGCGAGCGTCGCCGACCGCCCCGGCTGGGCGCGGGACATCCAGGTTGCGTTCAGCGCCCAACGCATCGCGCCAACCACCCAGAACCTCTGCTCGGTGCTGGCGGTGACCGAGCAGGAGTCCAACTACACGGCCGACCCCGCCGTGCCCGGGCTGGGCAAGATCGCCCGTGGCGAGATCGACCGGCGCGCCGGCAAATTGCATGTGCCGGGCATCCTGATCGACGCCGCGCTGAGCCTGAAGTCGCCCAACGGGCGCAGCTACAGCCAGCGCCTGGCGGCGGTGCGTACGGAGAAGGAGCTGAGCGCGATCTTTGATGACTTCATCGGCGGCGTACCGCTCGGCCAGCAGCTCTTCGGCCGCTTCAACCCGGTACATACCGGCGGGCCGATGCAGGTCAGCATCGCCTTCGCCCAGGCTCACGCCGAGAATTACCCGTATCCGGTGGACGGCAGCATCCGTCGCGAGGTGTTCAGCCGGCGCGGCGGTATGTACTTCGGTATCGCCCACCTGCTCGGTTACCCGGTGGACTATTCGCAGCCGCTGTACCGTTTCGCCGACTTCAACGCCGGCTGGTACGCCAGTCGCAACGCCGCCTTCCAGCGCGCGGTGAGCGAGGCCAGTGGTATCACCCTGGCGCTGGATGGCGACCTGATCCTTCCGGGCAGCTACGACGCCGGCAGTACGGAAAAGGCGGTACGCACCCTGGCGCCGCGCCTGGGGATGAGCGAGCGGGACATCCGTCGCGATCTGGAGAAGGGCGATACGCCGGAGTTCGCCAAGTCGACGCTGTACACCAAGGTCTTCGCGCTGGGCGAGCGTGCTGCCGGCAAGCCATTGCCACGGGCGATACTGCCGGGCATCACCCTGCACAGCCCGAAGATCACCCGCCAGCTGACCACCGCCTGGTTCGCCCAGCGCGTGGATGAGCGCTACAAGCGCTGCCTGGGGCGGGCGCCGAAAAAGCCCTGAGCCGGATTCAGTCGCCTTCGGCGGGCTCGCAGACCCCGTTGGCGCCTTTGGGCCCGGTGTAGGACACGGTGGCGGTGCCGTCGTCGTTGAGGCTGATGGAGACGGTCACGCCTTCGCCCTTGGCCTCGATGTACTTGTCGTTGCTCTGCTTGATCTTGGCTTCCTTGCCGTTGATGTAGACCGGCCCGCCCTCGTCGGTGTGGACCTGGATGTCGTTCGGGCAGTCGTAATTGAGCATGGGGATGGCGGCGGCAGCAGGCTGCACCACGCCGAGCGAGGTGAAAATCAGCAGCGAGGCGGCGGTCGTTAGCGATTTCATGGCGTCTCCCAGGCGGATGTGGGCACGGAGCGTGGCCGTGCAGACATCCCAAGCTTAGTGCAGCCTCCGCCGCGTGTTACAGCGGCAAGGGGCGCAGCCGGGTCGCCGGCTCGGGCTCGGTGCCGCGCAGGACCAGGCGGATGATGGTCGCCGCCGCCGCTTCGAAGTCGCCGGCTTCCGGCTGTGGCTTGCCGGTGATCATCGCGATCTGCCAGTCGAAATCCACGTAGGTGCGGGTGGCCGCGGAAATGCTCAGCAGCAGGTGTTGCGGGTCCACGGGGGCGAGCAGGCCGCGGTCGATCCAGGCGGCGATGCATTCCAGGCTGCGGGCGGATTCCGCGCGCAGGCGCTGCAGCCATTCCCGTGGCAGGTGCGCAGCGCCGTGGAGCATTTCGCTGGCGAAGACCTTGTACGCCTGCGGCCACTGGCGGGCGATGTGCAGGCGTGCGCGGATATGCGCGGGCAGCGCCCAGGCCGGATCGTCGCATTCGCGCAGCAGGGCGGAGGCTTCCAGCACCGCGTCCACCACGTTTTCCAGCAGGCGCAGGTAGAGGTTTTCCTTGGTCTGGAAGTAGTAGTAGACGTTGGACTTGGGCACCTCGGCGCGGAGGGCGATGTCCTGGGTCTTGGCGGCGCTGAAGCCCTTGTCGGCGAACTCCTCGCCTGCGGCGAGGAGAATGCGCTGGCGATTGCGGTCACGAATGCTGAGGCTGGGACGCGCATTGCGGGAGCGCGGGGTGGTAGTGCTTGTGTTCATGGATCGGGCGGGACGGATACGGGGAATCAAAATATACAAGTCTATATAGCGATTAGGGTGTTTTTTTCTTAGGATGCGTTCCGTTATCGGGAAATGGCCGTTGCAGAGCGGCCGCAGTCGAAAGGAGTGGGTGCGATGTTGTTGGTGGTAATGCTGGGCGGACGTCATCCGCGCGCGAAGATCGAAGTGCACGACGTGGTGTTCGCCGTGGCGGACAGCCTGGAGGCCAGCTACCCGCAATTGCGCGACGCCTGGTTCGGCAGCCCGCAGGGCCTGCACATCGACTCCTGGCTGGAGGTCGATGGCATCGACGGCTATCGCGTGGCCTTCAGCGACCAGCAGCCGGCGCCGGGCGAGCCACGGCTGTTCTTCATCAACCTGGGCGGCTACGAGCCCGGCCAGTTCGGCGAGGCGCACCATTACCTGCTGGTGGTCGCCCGCGATGCGGCGCAGGCCAAGGCGCTGGGCAAGCATCGCCTGCCGCGCGGCTGGGACAAGCCGCATACCGATGCCCTGCTGGACGTCGACGATTGCCTGCCCATCGACCGGGCAGGTGGCCGGTACGTCCACCTGCTGGCCGGCGAGCATCGCGGGGTGGTGCAACGCAGCGACTACATCGTGCTGGGTTGATTCCGGACGCCTTCATCGATTCGACACGGCGTTGTCACAAAACCTGGCGTATAAGGGGGCCGAACCCGCGTCCCGTGCCGAGGTAGTGATGACCGAGAAACGCCGAGTCCTGTTCGTCTGCGTCGCCAACGATGCTCGTTCGCCGATGGCCGAAGCGCTGCTGCGGCATTCCGATGCCGAGCACTTCGAAGCCTTCAGCGCCGGTATCCGCCCCAGCGCCATCGATCCGCGCGCCCGCGAAGTGCTGGAGCACGCCGGCATTTCCACCGAGGGGCTGCGCAGCAAATCCATCGATGAGTTCAGCGGCCAGCACTTCGATTACCTGATCGACCTGTGCGACAAGTCCAGCAGCGAAGGCGAGGAGCTGCCCAGCTCCAGCGAGGTGATCGTGTGGAATTTCGCCGACCCGACCACCAGCGAGCAGCACGACCCGTTCCGCCATACCCTGCAGGAACTGAGCGATCGCCTGAAGCTGTTCGAGATGGTGAAGAACCGTTGAGGCCCGTGCCATAAAGCAAAAAGCCCGCTGATCGCGGGCTTTCTGTTGGATGGGCGCTGGTCCTTCAGCTGGGAGGCATTCTGTGGGCTGCGCATGACAACGGGGTGACGGTTGCGTGAAGCGATGATGGCATCCCGCTATTTCCTTTATCACTGGCCTTCATGAGCACTATCGATCCCGACGAGTGGTCAGCGGGGGAGGTGGTCGATAGAGTCACGCTCAAAGTCATGTCCGCGACGCCCATCTACGGCGTCTGCGTGACCCGAAGCGGAGTGCCTATGAAGTCCCTGTCCGATATCGCTTTCTCCATGCTCGACCTGGTGCCCGTGCGCGACCAGGGCAGCGCTGCCGAGGCGTTACACAACGCCGTCGAGGTCGCCCGCCACGTCGAGCGCCTGGGCTTTACCCGCTACTGGCTGGCGGAGCACCACAACATGGACGGCATCGCCAGCTCGGCCACCGCCGTGCTGATCGGCCACATCGCCGGCAAGACCGAGCGTATCCGCGTCGGCTCCGGCGGGGTGATGCTGCCGAACCATCCGCCGCTGGTGGTGGCGGAGAACTTCGGCACCCTGGAAACCCTGTATCCGGGCCGCATCGACCTCGGCCTGGGCCGCGCGCCGGGCGCCGACCAGGCCACCATGCGTGCACTGCGCCGCGACCGCCTGGGCGACGGAGCCGACTTCCCCGAGCAGGTCGCCGAGCTGGAAATGCTCCTCGGCCCGCGTCGCTCGCAGCAGTCGCTGCTGGCGATTCCGGGGGAGGGCACCAACGTGCCGATCTGGCTGCTGGGCTCCAGCCTGTTCAGCGCCCACCTGGCCGCACAGAAGGGCTTGCCCTATGCCTTCGCCTCGCACTTCGCGCCGCGTTACCTGCATGATGCGCTGCGCATCTACCGCGAGAACTTCCAGCCCTCGGCGGTGCTCGACAAGCCTTACGCCATGATCGGCGTGCCGCTGATCGCCGCGCCCACCGACGAGGAAGCCGAGTACCTGGCGACCACCGCCTTCCAGCGCGTGCTGGCGTTGATCCGTGGCGACAGCCTGAAGCAGAAACCACCGGTGAAGAGCATGGCCGGGCTGTGGTTGCCTCACGAGCAGGATGCGGTGGGCAACTTCTTCGGCCTGGCGGTGATCGGCGGTCCGGAGAAGGTGCGCAGCCGCCTGGAAATCCTGCTGGAGCAGACCGGGGTGGACGAGATCATCTTCACCAGCGACATCTACGACCACGAGCTGCGGCTGCGTTCGCTGGAGATCGTTGCCGGCGTGCGCTGAGGGCTTGGGTAGGGCGTACAACCGTTCGCGGTTGTGCGCCGATACACGTCGGCTGACCGGCAGCTTCGTGGTTGAGTTCGAAGCGCCTGATCGGCCTTTTGTAGGAGCGAGCTTGCTCGCGAATGACTCCGCAGCGGGGCTCGTTCGCGAGCAAGCTCGCTCCTACAGGCAAACCGACCTTCGGCGTAATGAATGGGCACCCGTAGGCGCGGACTCCGTCCGCGATTGACGTGGTCGGTCTTGCTGCCGGATCGCGGATAAATCCGCTCCTACGAGGGACTGGGCGGCCGTCAGGCCTGCCCGTCTTCCTTCTTCTTCAGCAGGTCCGCCAGCCCGGCCAGCCCCTTGTGGGTGACCTTCGGGCCCTTGGCGCCGGCGTCGTTGCTGTTCTGGTAATGCAGGTCCACCTGCCGCTGGTGCTCGTTATCGTGGCAATAGAGGCACAGCAGCTCCCAGTTGGAGCCGTCCTCGGGGTTGTTGTCGTGGTTGTGGTCGCGGTGGTGGACGGTCAGTTCGCTCAGGCGCTTGCCGCTGAACTCGCGGCCGCAGCGGCCGCAGATCCAGGGATACATCTTCAGGGCCTTTTCGCGGTAGCTGCTTTCGCGGCGGCGTTGCGCTTCGGCGAGGACGGCGTCGACTTTGCTGGTGGGTTGGCTCATGGCTCTGGCTGGCAGTGTGGGTCGGACTTCCAGCATAGGCCCGCGCCCGCGCGCTGACTACGGCTTGGGCATGTCCGGACGCGACCAGATCCACAGATTGCCAATAGCCATGCCGAGGATCACCGCGTACAGCCACAGGCCGTGGGGCAGGGTGACCAGCATGATCGCCAGGGCCGCGAGCATCGCGACGCTGGCGCTGATCTTGGCGCGGCGGGCGACGGCGCGGCCATTGCGCCAGTTGTGCAGGATCGGGCCGAACAGCCGGTGATTCTCCAGCCAGGCGGCGAGGCGCGGCGAGCTTTTCGCGGCGGCCCAGGCGGCCAGCAGGACGAACTCGGTGGTCGGCAACCCCGGCACCACCAGACCGACCATGCCCACGCCCAGGCTGGTGTAGGCGAGCAGCGCGAACGCGATGCGCGCCAGACGCGAGCGGGCAGGGCCGGGCGTGGTGGCGTGCGCCGCTTCGGCGGGCACGCGCGGGGCCGCGTCAGACGGTGGCGGGAGCACGGTCGTAGCTGTGCTGCAGCAGGTGGGCGAAACGCTCGAAAGCGGCGATGGCGCCGGCCTCGGCTTCACGTTCTTCGGCCTCGCTGAGCTCCAGGGCGTCGAGGGTGCGAGTGAAGCGCTTCCAGCCCTCGGCGCGGCCGCCTTCTGGCTCGCCCAGGTGACGGGCGCCGGTGTTCTCGTCCAGGCCCAGGGCGGCCACGCGCTTGATCAGGAAGGCGGCGCCGAGCTTGGAGCCTTCGGAAACGAACAGCCAGCCCAGGGCGTGGGCCCGGCTGGGTTTTGCCAGCGCGCCGGCTACGGGGGCGGGTACCTCGGTGTCCAGGTCGGCCAGGTCCAGGCGGGCCTGTTCGGCGCGGCAGCGCTGCGGCAGGTCGGGGAAGATCGTGCCGAGCTCGGCGTCCTGGTAGAGCGCCTGGAGCTCGGACTGGAACAGGTACTGGGCGACCACGAAGCGGGCGAAACGCTCGCGGCTGGAGAAGGGCTCGCGGGCCTTCACGGCATGGTCGAGGCGCTCGTGCGGGGCATGGGTCAGCGCGTTCAGGCGCTGCGAGCGCAGGGCGGGGAGTTCCATGGTGGTCATGTCCAATTCCTTGAAATTTCTGGGCTTTATTGACGAGACGAATCAGCTTGGGGATCGCGTAAAGGTTGTCATTACCGGATGCTTCTGGAGTCGGGCGGGTTCGCGAGCAAGCTCGCTCCTACGAAGAGCGTGACGCCAACCTGTAGGAGCGAGCTTGCTCGCGAACATCGCAGACAGCGGGGTGAACCCCGCGTCCGTGAATCAGCCCTCAGATATCCCACACCAGGTTGACCGCGAAGTTGCGGCCCGGCTGGGTCAGGCGGTCGAGGTTGGCCGGGGCCAGCACAGAGGCTTCGCCGACGCTGTCGTATCCGCGCACGTCGTCCCACAGCCAGTACTTCTTGTCGGTGAGGTTGTAGAGACCGGCGTTGACGGTCAGGTCGTCGGTCAGCTTGTAGTAGCCGGTCAGGTCGAGGACGCCGAAGCCCGGGGTCTTGAACTGGCTGCTGGTGCCGTCGGGGGCCTTGAAGTTGCTGTCGTCGACGCGGTCCTTGCGCTTGACCAGGGTCCAGTCGAGCAGGGCGCCGTAGCGGCCGGCCTGTTCGTCGTAGCCCAGGCCGAACACGCCGGTGAGCGGGTTGACGCTGTTGATCGGCTCGCCGGTGTCCTTGTTGCGGCCGTAGGCGTAGGCCACCGCCCCCTTGGTGTAGAGGCCTTGCGGTGCGCCGAAGGCGCCCAGTTCCAGGCGGCCCTTGAGCTCCACGCCCTTGATGATGGCGTTCTTGATGTTGTTGCTCTGGAAGGTCGGCTCGCTGTAGCCGGGGGTGATGGCGTCCTCGTTAATGAAGTCGCGGTACTTGTTGTAGAACACCGCGACGTCGAAGGAGCCTTCCTCGAAGTTGCCGCGCAGGCCGGTCTCGTAGCTCTGGCTGCGTTCCGGATCGAGGTCGGGGTTGGGCTCGACGCGGTAGCCGGTGCCGGGGTTGTCGAAGCGGCCGTACAGCGCCTTCGCGGTCGGGGTGCGGAAGCCCTGGGCGTACTGGCCATACCACAGATAGTTGTCGTTGAAGGCGTAGGTCACGCCGAGCTTGGGCGAGAGCTGGTGCCAGGTCTTGTCCTCGCTGCTGACTTCGCCTTCGCCGCTCTGGTCCACGGTGTTGAGGAATTCCTCGGTGATGTGCGGCTTCAGGCGTGTGTAGTCGTAGCGCAGGCCGGGCAGGAAGGTCCAGGCGTTCCAGCGGATCTCGTCCTGGGCGAACAGGCCGTAGGTATCGATGGTGGGGTCGGGGAAGTCGCTGCTGCGCGTCAGGCTGTCGCTGGCGATGGAGCTGGGCGCGCCAACGGCGGTGCAGCCGCGGCCGATCGCCAGGCACGTGGCGTCACCCTCGCGGTAGCCGGTGATCTTCTGCCGCTTCAGGGTGGTGCCGTAGGTCAGCAGGTGATCGGTCTCGCCGACGAGGAAGGCCTTGTCCAGCTGCAGGTCGAACACCCACTGGCGATCCTTGTACAGCGTGTCGCGGGTGCGCAGTACCTGGCGGGTGATGGGGTAGTAGAACTCTTCGGTGCTCTGGTCGGTCTTGGCGGTCTGGTAGTTGAAGGTCCAGCGGGCGTGGTCGGCCACTGCGCTGCCCGGCAGCAGCTGGTGTTCCAGGCCGAAGCGCTCGCGGGTGATGGTGTCGTTGCCGGTGCGCCACTGGTACATGCCGCCGGGCAGCATGCTGTCCGGGATGGTCGGCTTGCCGCCGTAGTAGGGGCCGCCATAGGCGCTCTTCTGGTCGGTGTCGCGGTCGTCCTTGTACTTCTCGTAGACCAGGCCGAAGCGCTCGCCCTCGGCGTACTTCCAGCCCAGCTTGGCCAGCACGTTGGTGGTGCGCACGTCCTGCGGGTTGGCCTCGGTGCGCGACAGGCCGGTGCCGCCGGTGCTGCCGAAGGATTCGGTCTCGTGGCCATTGCGCTGGCTCAGGTGCAGCAGGCCGTCGAAGCTGTCGGAGCGAGCGGCCACGGTGCCGGAGGTCAGCCAGCTGTCGTCGGCGGAGCTGTAGCCGGTCTTCAGGCGCGCCCCCGCATCCTGGCCGTCATTGATGATGTCGTCCGCATCCAGGGTGAAGTAGCTGACCGCGCCGCCGATGGCGTTGCTGCCGTAGAGCGCCGAGGCCGGGCCGCGCAGCACTTCGACGCGCTTGACGATTTCCGGGTCGACGTAGTTGCGCTCGGTCTGCGCGTAGGGGCCGTTGAAGAAGCCGCCGGGAATCTCGACGCCGTCGATCTGTGTCAGCACGCGGTCGCCATCGATGCCGCGGATGTTGTAGCCGGTGGTGCCGGCGCGGTTGCCGGTGCCGCCGACGGAGACGCCAGGCATGTCGCGCACCAGCTCCTTTATGGTGTTGACGTTCTTGCGGTCCAGTTCGCTGCGGTCGACCACGTTCACCGTGCTCGGCACCAGGGTCACGCTCTGCGCCTGACGGGTGGCGGTGATGGTCAGCGGCTGCATTTCCGCCACGCTCGACAGGTTGCGCTCCAGCACCACGTTGCGCGGGCCCAGGGTGCGGGCGCCCAGGCCGGTACCGGCGAGCAGGCCCTTCAATGCCTGGGCGGCCGGCAGGCGGCCGTTGATGCCGGGTGACTCGATGCCATCGGCCAGCTCGCCGGCGACGCCCACCTGCCAGCCGGTCACCGCGCTGAAGGCGTTCAGCGCCTGGGCCAGTGGTTGGCGGGGGATGTCGAAACGGTAGCCGGCCTGGGCCTGGCTGCCTGCCGTGTCCGCCGCGAGGGCGGAGGTCGCCGGCAGGCTGGCCAGACCGATGGATAGGGCAAGCAGGGAGATGCGGGCGGGATGGCGCAGAGGGGCACGCGAAGAAGCGATGGGCATCGAAGGGCTCTCTTAGTCAGTCTTCGTTCGCATTCGTAAATGCGAATCTATTGCATTGGCTTCTGACTAAACGAACGAGCCGGCGCGACCGCGTAAAAAAACTTTCAGTTCAGGAGAGGACGATCAGTCGAGGACCAGCAGTTTCGGGTATTCGTGCAGTTGCGCGGAGGCGATCTGCGCCAGCGAGCGCGCCACGCCCAGCGGGTCGTCCAGGCGCCAGTTGCCGGTGACGCTGACGTTCGCCAGGCGCTCGTTGGTATTCACGATCCAGCCGGGGTAGTAGCGCCGCAGTTCGGCCAGCACCTGGCTGAGCGGGCAGTTCTCGAACACCATGCGGCCCTTGACCCAGGCCAGCTGTGCCTGCCCCTCGGCGCTGTGCTGGCGCTCGCCGAAGCCCTGCGGACCGACGCGGATGCTGTCGCCGGCGCCGAGGCTGATGTGGGCGTCGTCCAGCGGCGTGCGCAGGTCCACTTCGCCGCGCTGCACGCTGACTTCCGCCTCGTTGCCCAGGTAGCGCACGGCGAAGGCGGTGCCGCGCACCGTCACCTGCACCGGCCCGGCTTCCACCTCGAAGGGGCGGTTGCGGTCATGGGCGACGTCGAAGTACGCCTCGCCGCGGTACAGGTGAGCGACGCGCTGTTGCTCGTCGATGCGGCTGGAGAGGGCGGTGTCGGTGTTGAGCAGGACCCGGGAGCCGTCCGCCAGATTGAGGTTCTGCCGTTCGCCCACGGCGGTCAGGTGATCGGCGCGCAAGCGCAGCAGCAGGTCGCTCTGCAGGGCGGCGCCGACCGCCAGGACCAGCACCGCGGCGGTCGCTATCGGCTTCCACAGCGGCCGCCGGCGCGGCGGCGCCGCGAGTCGTTGCTCCAGGCGCGCCGCCGCGGTGGTCAGCAGCGGTGACTGCCAGGCATCGCGTACCCGCTGGTAGGCCCGCGCGTTGCCTTCGCTGGCGGCATGCCAGGCCTCGAAGCGCTGGCGCGTCGCGGCGTCCATGTCGTCCTCGAGCATCAACCAGTCGAGGGCTTCGGCCATCTGCGGGTCATCGGGCGGCGTGGCGTGGGACACGGGGCGTTCCTCGGCATGATCCTGGGATTGAGGGCCGCGTATTCTTGTCGAATCGGCAGGCGAACGATAGTCCGTCATACCGTCTCCTCGAGGCGGCTGACCAGGCCGACGCAGATCGCCATGATCAGCTTCAGCTCCTTCTGCACCGTGCTGGGCGAAACGCCGAGCTGCTCGGCGATTTCCGCATAGCCGCAGCCATGCAGGCGGCTGAGGATGAAGATGCGCTGCTGGCGCTCGCTGAGCTGGCCGAGGGTGGCGCCCAGGCGCTCCAGCAGTTTCTCCGCGTGGAGCTGGTCTTCGGCGCTGGAGCTGGGCGCCGGCACGGCTTGAAGCACCTCGGTGGGAACGTCGTCGAGCAGGGTCCGCGATTGCATGCGCAGGTGACGCAGGTGGTCCAGCGCGAGGTTGCGGCCGGTCTGGAAGAGGAAGGGTTCGAGGTGGTCGATGCGGCGTTCGAGCAGGGTGCGGGCGACGCGCAGGTAGGTTTCCTGCACCAGGTCTTCGGCAATGCTCGGGTTGTTCACCATCCGCACCAGCGTGCGCAGCAGTGGCAGGCGCTGGGCCAGGAAGACCGCGTCGAGGTTGGAAGTGCTCACAGGGGCGTCCAGCAGGAATAATTTACAAATGATAATTATTATTATTCGTACGGAGCGAAGGGCACAAGACCGCCGTGCGCCCTGTGCGCTGCGGGCGGCTCTGAAAAAAGGGCGAGGCACGCAGCGTGCCCCGCCCATTCCCTCAGCCGGCAGGTGAGGGCAACGCGTCAGGCCTTGTCGGCCTTGCCAGCCGCCGCGGCGAAGCGTGCCAGCCTTACGTCCAGGCGGCGCGGCCGGTGGCCGCGATCCTCCGCATGCTCCTTGCGGCGGATCGCGTTGCGCACCATCAGCGAGCCAACGTAGCGAATCGGTTCCGGCGGGAAATGCCCCAGCGGGCCCTGGGTCAGTGGCGAGCGCGTCCAGTCGTTGTCCTGCCCCAGCACCAGCGAGCTGAGTATCTGCCCGCCCATGTGGCAGGGCCCGACACCGCTGCCCGAGTAGCCGAATCCGTAGAACACGTTGCCTGGTTCGCCCAACCGGCCGAAGAACGGCAGACCGGTCACCGAGCGGTCGGACGGCCCGTTCCAGCTGGCGGCGATGGGAACGTCGGCGAAGGCCGGGAAGAATTCATTGAGGCTTTCCCTGAGCAGCCCCAGATAGGGCGACGGCCGATCGAACACCGGCAGCATGCGTCCGCCGTAGGCGAAGGTATTGCCGCCCTTGCCAAGCATGATCCGGCCGTCCGGGGTGTTGTGGTAGTAGTGCACGAAAATGCGCGAATCCAGCACGGTGACGCCGGAGGTCAGGCCGATCTCTGCCAGCAGGTCCGGCCTCGGCTCGGTAATCACCATGTCGCTGGAGACGATCGCCACACTGCGTTCGAATTGCGGGAAGGCGCGCGCCATCCAGGCATTGATCGCCAGCACCACGCGGTCGGCGCTCACCGCTCCCCGGGTGGTCCGCACGGTGGCAGGCCGGCCGTGGTCCAGGCCGATCATCGGGCTGCCCTCGTACAGCCGCACGCCCAGTTGCAGCGCTACGCGCCGCAGGCCGCGCACCAGCTTGCCCGGCTGCACGCTGGCGGCGGCAGGGGAGAACCAGCCCTCCAGATGCTTGCGCGAACCGGCCATACGCTGCACATCTTCCAGCGGACGCTTGCTGAAGGAGTTGATGCCATGCTTTTCCAGCGCCGCGATCACGCCGTCGGTGGCGCCGACCTGGGCGGCGTTGGTGGCGGTATACAGCGTGCCGTCGAGGCGGTAGTCGGCATCCACGCCGTAGCGCTGGCAGAACTCACCGATGGCGTGGATGCTGCGTTCGGACGCTTGCACCAGGCGAATCGCTTCCGCCAGGCCGAACAATCGTTCGAGGGTGAAGAACTTGGCCGACCAGGACAGCGCGCAGCCACCGTTGCGACCGCTGGCGCCGGCGCCGCAGATGTCGGCCTCGACGATCACCACGTCGAGCTCCGGGTTTTGCTCCTTGAGCATGATCGCAGTCCACAGACCGGTGTAGCCGCCGCCGACGATGCAGACATCGGCGCGGGTGTTCTCCTGGAGCGGCGCGGCGCGCTCCTGATCGTGCTGCAGGGCCTGTTCAAGCCAGAAGGGACGCATGGGATTCTCCGTGTTCAGCGATTGGGCAGGGCGGCGGTGGCGATCATCTCGACGCGCCATGCCGGATCGATCAGTTCTGCCAGGGTGCAGGCGCGGGCCGGGGCGTGGCCGAAGGGGAAGAAGGCGTCCCACACGCGATTGAGCCCGGCGTAGTCCTCGCGGCGGGCCAGCAGGATGCGCACCGTCAGCAGATGCGTGCGGTCGCCGCCGACACTTTCCAGCAGTCGTTCAATCCCGAGCAGTACCTCGAGGGTCTGGCCTTCGATATCGGCGCTGGTGTCGCTGGCGACCTGCCCACCGATGTAGAGGGTGTGGGCGTGCAGGACCATTTCGGCGCGGCGCTGTACCACACCAAAGCGTTCTATGTTCATGGGGTGACCTTGTAGGGCTGGGGCACTTCCCTGTGCCGGGGAATCAGGAGCGCGCCATGCGCACCTTGACGGAGCGGTTGGGTACGCGTGCCGTGGTTGCCGTACCTTCGGGCAGGCTGTTCCAGTGCGGCAGCAGGATGCCGGCGGAAACCAGGGCGGCAACGGTGAAGCCGATGAACACCGAGTAGGTATCGAAGTAGCCCGGCAGCAGCCCGCCGAGGATCGCGCCGACCGAGCCGCAACCGTTGACGAAGCCAGCGGCGGTGGCAGCGGCCTTGCCGGTGCCGAAGTCGATGGCGGCGGCGCCGCTGATCATCGAATCCGGTCCGTAGAGGGTCAGGCCCATCATGAACAGCAGGCCGAACACCAGCAGGCTGCTGCCGGTCTGCATGGCCGGGACGAACAGTGCGAGGCAGGCGGTCAGGCCGATCAGGCTGATCACGCAGGCCGGCATGCGCCGCGCGCCGAAGAGCTTGTCCGAGGCCAGGCCGATCAGGATCGGACCGAGCAGGCCGGCGATCTCGAAGGAGGTCGGCAGGATGGCCGCGCCAACCTTGCCCAGGCCGGGCATGCGTTCGTACACGATCACCGGTCCCCAGAGGAGGATGGCGTAGCGCGCCGGCTTGAGCAGGAAGTAGGCCAGCCCGAGGGTCAGTACGGTACGGTTGCCCAGCACAAGGCGCAGGGTTTCGCCGACGCCGGGGTTCTGCCCCTCGGGTTTGAAACCGGCGTAGCGAACCGCTTCGGGTTCGTCTTCCACGGGCGGCAGACCGACATCCTGCGGGCGATTGCGTTGCAGCAGGAGGAACAGCAACGCCACGCCGCCCACCACGGCGGCACTGGAGTAGAACGCCGCGTGCCAGGTGCCGAAGATGGAGTAGGCCCACCAGCCGGCGAACGGCGAGGCCACCAGCCCGCCGAAGGCATAGCAGGTGCTCCACAGGCCGAGAATGCGACCGCGTTCATGGGTGGCGAAGAAGCTCCCGATGTTCTTGCACAACCCTGACCAGCCGGTGGACTGCGCCAGGCCCTGGACGACCATGCAGGTGGCGAACACCGGCAGCGTTGCCCAGGTGCCCATGACGATTGCCGCGCCCGCCGAGATCAGCAGCCCGCCGAGCACGACCACCCGCGGGCCGAAACGATCGGCCAGCACGCCCCAGGTGAACTGGCCGACGGCATAGGCGGCGAGGTAGGTCGCGTCGAGGTTGGCCATCATGGCCTTGTCGAGATGGAAACTGGGGTCTTCGGCAATGCCGAGCTTGGCTACCGAAAAGGCTTTGCGGGTGAAGTAGAAGGCCGCGTAGGCCAGCCAGGTGATGGCGAAGATCTGCCAGCGCCAGCGCTGGATCGACGCCAGAGGTGAGCGGGGTGTTGCGTTGCCTTGTGGGGTAAGCATGTTCCGACCTCGTTTTTGTAGTTGTGCTGTGCCGGCAGTCAGTGAGGTAACGCCTTTCTTGTTCTTGTCGTTCTTGTTTCAAGAGAAGGAGCACGTCGCACCGTCCTTGCGGTGCGGGTCAGAAGCGCAGGAGTTGTCGTGGTGCCGTTGCCATGGGGTGACGGTGGAGGGATAGAAACAATTCCGAACAAATAACTGAAATCGATTTATCAAATTTCGAAAATAAGTTTTCCTTGTAGTAAGTCTGCGTGAGAGGGTGGCGAACCTCCCCTGTGACCGGGAAGTCGCTTTCTGTCGGAGTGGAGCGCAACAGTCAGAATCGCCTGCGAGGATCACCGCGATGTCCGTGTCCCATGCCCAGCTCAAGGCGTTCCATGCGGTCGCCGTGCACGGCAGTTTCACCCGTGCCGCCGAGCGTCTGTTCCTGACCCAGCCGGCGGTGTCCGACCAGGTCCGCAAGCTGGAAGAGCGCTACGGGGTGCTGCTGTTCCATCGCAACAAGCGCTCGGTGCGCCTGACGGAACTGGGCGAGCGCCTGCTGGCGGTGACCCAGCGGCTGTTCGTCATCGAGGCCGAGGCGCAGGAGCTGCTGCAGGAGTCCCGCGCCCTGCAGACAGGCAGTCTGGTGCTGGCGGTGGATGCAGCGGTGCACCTGTTGCCCCAGGTGGCGTCGTTCTGCCAGCGGCATCCCGGCATCCGCGTGCGCATAGAAACCGGCAACACCGACGAGTCCCTGCAGGCACTGTTCGCCTACCGCGCTGACCTGGCATTGCTGGGGCGGGCCGTGGAAGACGAGCGCCTGGTGTCCTTCACCCTGCGCCGCGATCCCATCGTCGCTTTCGTCGCCAACAGTCATCCCTGGGCGGGGCGCGAGTCGATTCGCCTGGCTGATCTGGACGATGCGCCGCTGGTGTTGCGCGAGCATGGTTCCGTCACGCGCCAGACCCTGGAAGAGGAAATGCGCAGCGCCGGCCTGCGGATTCGTGCCGCTATCGAGGTGGAGGGACGCGAGGCGGCGCGCGAGGCGGTGGTCGCGGGAATCGGCGTCGGAGTGGTGTCGGTCGCCGAGTTCGGCTCGGACAACCGCGTGCACGCCCTGCCCATCATCGATTGCGAGCGACACATGAGCGAGACCCTGGTGTGCCTGCGCGAGCAGAGCTCCCGGCGGATCGTGGCGACCTTTCTCGACCTGGTGCGTGAGGATTTGCCAGCCTAGGGCGTACAACCGTTCGCGGTTGTACGCCGGCTCACCGTGCGTCGTTGGCGGCTACGGGGTTGAACTCGGAGCGCGCGGGGACCAAGGTCAAGCGGCGTATAACGCGGAGCGTCATACGCCGTACGGTCAGCCGTGCCTCAACCTTCCGCCAGCTCCAGAAACGCACTCACCACCCGCAACCCACGGCGCCGTTCCAGGCAGCCGATGGCGTGGCGGTTCTGTAGTCCGTCACCGACCAGGGGGATGGCTTTCACCCGTGGGTCCGGGCTCACCTCCATCGACGATACGATTCCGATCCCCAGCTCTGCTGCCACCGCTTCGGTAACCGCTTCGCGACTGTCCAGTTCGAGCAGGACGCGCGGTTGCACCGAGCGTGCCGCACAGGCCGTATCGAAGGTCCGGCGGGTGATGGAATCGGGTTCGCGCAGCACCATGATCTGCTGGTCCAGCTCGCTCAGGGCCAGCTCTTCCATGCCGGTGCTCCAGGGATGGCTTGCCGGCACCAGTGCGCAGATATGCGACTCCACCAGCTCCCGCAGATACAGGCCAGTGCGCGCCTCGACCTCGGTGAGGACGGCAATGTCGACGTGCTCGTCGAGCAGCGCAGCCAGAGTCTCCTGGGCGTTGCCCAGGCGCAGGTTGACGGTGATGCCGGGGTAGCGTGCGCGCAGCCGAGCGAGCATCGGCATCACCAGGTGTGGGCCGTCGGCGGCCACTTCGATGCGTCCGGTCACCAGTTCGCGGCTGGCGTCGAGCATGGCCTCGGCTTCTTCCTCCAGGGCGAACAGGGTGCGGCTGATGGCCGACAGGCGTACGCCGTCCTCGGTCAGCTCCACGCCTCGCGCGGTGCGGCGGAACAGGTTGACCTGGTAGTGCTCCTCCAGGGCTTTGACGTGCCCGGTCACCGCGGGCTGGCTGATGAACAGGCGTTCGGCGGCGCGGGTGAAACTGCGTTCGCGGGCGACCGCGTCGAAGGCGCGGAGCTGGAAGAGGTTCATGAGGTATATGTCCGACTTATGTGGTGCATCGTGATAAACAATTTGAACGATATCAGGGGTGTCGGCAAGTTATGCCCAGGCCGCAGCGATGACGCTCGGCCCAACCGAATTACGCCCTGACGACGTTCCCAAGAAAGAGGAATCGAGCATGAGCACTGCCGAGCGAGCCCCCATCCTGCTGACTCCCGGTCCGCTGACCACGTCCCCCCGCACCCGTCGCGCCATGATGGTCGACTGGGGCTCCTGGGACAGCGACTTCAACGCCCTGACCGCCGATGTCTGCAAGCGCCTGCTGGCGATCATCCACGGTGAGGCGACTCACACCTGCGTGCCCCTGCAGGGCAGCGGCACCTTCTCCGTGGAGGCCGCCGTTGGCACCCTGGTGCCGCGCGACGGCAAGGTGCTGGTGCTGATCAACGGCGCCTACGGCAAGCGCCTGGCGAAGATCTGCCAGGTGATCGGCCGCGAGTTCAGCACCTTCGAAACCGAAGAAGATGTGCCGACCACCGCCGCCGACGTCGATCGTCTGCTCAGCGCGGACCCCAGCGTCACCCACGTCGCACTGATCCATTGCGAGACCAGCACCGGCATCCTCAACCCGTTGCAGGACATCGCCAAGGTCATCGAGTCCCACGGCAAGCGGCTGATTATCGACGCCATGAGCTCCTTCGGGGCGCTGGATATTGACGCCCGCAACGTCCCGTTCGACGCGCTGATCGCCGCCTCCGGCAAGTGCCTGGAAGGTGTGCCGGGCATGGGCTTCGTCTTCGCCCGCACCACCGCGCTGAACGCCAGCGCCGGCAACTGCCATTCGCTGTCCATGGACCTGCAGGACCAGCAGGCCTACATGGCCAAGACCGGCCAGTGGCGCTTCACCCCGCCGACCCACGTGGTGGCCGCGCTGCACGAAGCGCTGAGCCAGTACGAGGAGGAGGGTGGTCTGGCGGCCCGTCATCAGCGCTACGCAAACAACTGCCAGACTCTGCTGGCGGAGATGGGCAAGCTGGGCTTCCGCAGCTTCCTGCCGGCGCAGATCCAGGCGCCGATCATTGTCACCTTCCATGCCCCGCGTGATCCCCGCTACAGCTTCACCGAGTTCTACAACCGGGTGCGCGAGAAGGGCTTCATCCTCTATCCGGGCAAGCTGACCCAGGTGGAAACCTTCCGTGTCGGCTGCATCGGCCAGGTCGATGGCAGCGGCATGCGTGCAGCGGTCGCGGCCATCGCCGAGACCCTGAAAGAGATGGAAGTCTTCGAAATCTGACCCGGCCGATTGCCACAGGATTGAATCTCATGAACTACGAACAACCCAAGCAACTGCAAGCAGTCATCCTCGATTGGGCCGGCACCGTGGTCGACTTCGGCTCCTTCGCCCCGACCCAGATCTTCGTCGAAGCCTTCGCCGAGTTCGGCGTCCAGGTCAGCCTGGAAGAAGCGCGCGGCCCGATGGGCATGGGCAAGTGGGACCACATCCGCACCCTGTGCGACATCCCCGCCATCGCCGAGCGCTACAAGGCCAAGTTCGGCCGCGCGCCGACCGACGACGACGTCACCGCCATCTACGAGCGCTTCATGCCGCTGCAGATCGAGAAGATCGCCGAGCATTCCGCGCTGATCCCCGGCGCGCTGGACGCCATCGCCGCGCTGCGCAAGCAGGGCCTGAAGGTCGGCTCCTGCTCCGGCTACCCGGCGGTGGTGATGGAGAAGGTGGTGGCCCTGGCCAAGACCAACGGCTACATCGCCGACCATGTCGTCGCCACCGATGAAGTGCCCAATGGTCGTCCGCACCCGGCACAGGCGCTGGCCAACGTGATCGCCCTGGGCGTCAACGATGTCGCGGCTTGCGTGAAGGTCGACGACACCTGGCCGGGCATCCTCGAAGGCCGCAGCGCCGGCATGTGGACCGTGGCGCTGACCTGCTCGGGCAACGCCCTGGGTCTGACCTATGAGCAGTACAAGGCGCTGCCGGCGCACCAGCTGGAACAGGAACGTAAGCGCATCGGGCAGATGTTCGAAGGCTCGCGCCCGCACTACCTGATCGACACCATCGCCGATCTGCCGGCGGTGATCACTGACATCAACGCCCGCCTGGCGCGGGGCGAAATGCCGCAGAGCAGCTGATCTTCGGTCAGTCACGAAAAGGCCCGCATCCGTGCGGGCCTTTTTCATGGTGTGCAGATTTCATTTTCCCCTCGGACAAACCGCTGTCTTCCGCCTTGAGTCGCTTCTGGAAGAATTGGCACAAAATATAAATTTTGTGCCAAACTCTGTGTCGCAAATCTTTATGCTTGTGCCATAGCGATCGCCATAAACTGCCGGCGATTCTTTTCCCACTGAGAACCTTCGCAAGGAATTGTCATGAGTACTGCTTGGCTCGGTCCCATGGACCAGATCGGCTATCTCGTTGATGACCTGGAACAGAGCATCGGGCGTTGGCAACGGCACTTCGGTGTGGGGCCATGGACGGTCTTTCGGAACGTGACCCTGGAGGGGAAATACCGCGGTGAACCCGTGACCGT
Organism: Pseudomonas macauensis; assembly: GCF_047902425.1. Lineage (NCBI taxonomy): Bacteria > Pseudomonadati > Pseudomonadota > Gammaproteobacteria > Pseudomonadales > Pseudomonadaceae > Pseudomonas > Pseudomonas macauensis. Next base: position 2,395,871 of record NZ_CP138377.1, read on the forward strand.
CACCATGGATGTCGGCCTCGGTTATCAAGGCGGGATGCAGATCGAATTGATCCAGGCGACCAATGCGTCGAAATCGCCCTATCGGGACGATCAGGGCCGTGCGCTCCGGGGCATGCACCATATCGCCTGGGTGGTCGATGACATTGACCAGGCGATTGCGCGGCTGACGTCCACGGGACTACGGGTAGTGTTCGAAGCGAGCAACCCTTCGACCCGCGTTGCCTATTTCGAGAACGAGGCGGAGCCCGGAGTGCTCTACGAGGTCATCCACGGTATTGGCATGCGCGAGATGATCGCGCAGGGCATCGAAGCCGCCAGGGCCTGGGACGGCGCCACTCCCATTCACGTCATTGACGTTTCTGCGTGAGAGTTCGGCATGTCGAATCGATTGCAAGATAAGGCGGCACTGGTGCTCGGCGTCGCGCCGGGGAATATCGGCGAAGCCATTGCCCGGCGTTATGTCGAGCAGGGCGCGCGGGTGCTGGTGGCCGGGCGCCGTCCCGATGCGCTGGCGGCCGTTGCCGACAACCTGGGCGTAGCCTGGCTGGCTTGCGATATCAGGTCGCAGAGCGAGGTGGCGGAGCTGGTTGCCCAGAGTGTGAAGCGCCTGGGCGGGCTCGATATCGGGGTCAATGCGACGGGCTGGGGGCTGCTGAAGCCTTTCCTGGAGCACAGCCAGGAGGACCTGGATACGATGAATGCGGTCCAGTTCACCGGGCCTTTCCAGTATTTCCAGGCGTTGTTGCGGCACATGCCGAAGGGTGGCTCGATCATCCAGGTTTCGTCGGTGACCGCCAGCATCATGTTCGACAACCATGCCGCCTACATGGGCACCAAGGCGGGTATCGACCATGTCATCCGCTGCATTGCCCATGAGTTCGGTCACCAGGGCATCCGCGCCAATTCCATTGCGCCGGGGGGCGTGGCGGATGCGCCGATGTCGGGAGGCGGGCTGATGCATCCTGGCATCGCCGCGCTTTACCACCGCGAGATTCCGTTGGGGCGCAGCGGTGTTGCGGCAGAGGTCGCCGATGCCGCCCTCTGGCTGGCGAGCGATGAGTCCAGCTTCGTTACCGGCCAGGTCATCCATGTCAGCGGTGGCCAGACGCTGCGGCGCAACCCGTCGCTCGCCGAGGTCTATGCCGCTGCAACGGGGGCTGCCGGGACGCACTGAAGCGACAACCTGAAACCAGTGGCCGGCATTGCCGGCCGCTGGCGTTTCCAGGGGAGCCTTTCCTTGTCGACGAGGGTCGGTGGGCGGGGAGTGTGTCGATTCAGCGAGGGGCGCGCGGGCTGCGTATCAGCCAGCAGCAAACCTCCAGGCGCGTGAAGAGCTCCTGGAGACGGATCAGCCGGCGGTATATCCACCATCGACAGGGAGCACGGCACCGTTGACGTAGCTCGATTTCGGCGAGGCCAGCCACAGCACGGCTTCGGCGATCTCCGAAGGTTCGGCCAGGCGACCCAGCGCGCAGGTCGCGGCAATGTGCTCGCGCGGCATGGGGTTGTCCGTCATGACCTTTTCCAGCAGTTGGGTCCGGGTGCCGCCCGGACAGACGATGTTGGTGCGGACGTTGTCCTTGCCGAACTCCAGCGCCGCGCTGCGCGTGAGCCCGACGACGCCGTGCTTGCTCGCCGCGTAGGCTGCCCGGGTGGGCGTCCCGACGATCGCGGCCACCGAGCCGATATTGACGATGGGGCCGCCGCCCTGGCGCCGCATGAGGGAGAGCTCCTGTCTCATGCAGTGGTAAACGCCCTTCAGGTTCACGTCGAGGGTCAGGTCAAGTGGCTCGGCGCGCCATTCCGCGGCGGGTTCCGTCTCGATGTCGATGCCGGCGTTGTTGACGGCGAAATCCAGGCGGCCGAAGGCCGAATCGATGCGAGCGAACGCGGCCGCGATGGCGTCCGCGTCGGTCACATCGACCGCCAGGGTCAGCGCTGCGCCCGGCACCGCTTCCCCGGTTCCACGATCGAGCACCACGACGGTGGCGCCCGCTGCGACAAGGGCGTCGACGCAGGCCCGGCCTATCCCCTGGCGGCCACCCGTTACAACGCCGACTTTTCCGGCAAGGTCTGAACTGCTCATCGATATCCTCGTTGGGGGTGCACTGGCGCTTGGCCAGGATCGGGTGTGTGGACGCGTCATGCCGGGTGGCCGGCAGCACTCTGGATCGAATCGCTTGGCTGCGCCGGTTCGGCTTCCGCCAGGTGGTTGGCGGCTATGTAGGCGAAGGTCATGGCCGGGCCGATGGTCGAGCCGGGGCCGGGGTAGGTCTTGCCCATGAGCGCGGCCGAGGTATTGCCCACCGCGTAGCAGCCGGCCACTACCGATCCGTCGGCGCGCAGGACCCGGGCGAAGGCGTCGGTCCGCAAGCCGCCCTTGGTGCCAAGCTCGCCCGGATCGATGCGCAAGGCATAGAAGGGCGCTCGTTCGATGGGGCCGAGGCAGGGGTTCGGCTTGCAGTTGGAGTCGCCGTAGTAGCGGTCGAACAGGTTGCCGCCCTTGCCGAACTGGAGGTCGATGCCGTCGGCGGCGAACCGGTTCATCTGCTCGACGGTGGCGGTCAGTCCGGCGGCATCCACGCCGATCTTCTGCGCCAGCGCGGGGAGTGTCTCGGCGCGGTAGATCACCTTGTCCAGCCAGCCATCGGGGATCTTCGCGTCCGGCTGCACGCTGCCCGGCAGCAGCACGCCGCACGGGTAGCGCTTGCGGTACTCGGCGTCGAACACCAGCCAGGCCGGTGCGTTGGCCTGGGTGCGTTGGTGGTCCGCGTACATGGCGTAGATGATGTCGGTGTAGGGCGCGGCTTCATTGACGAAGCGCTGTCCCAGCCGGTTGACCATGACGCAGCGTGGGAAGGCGCGTTCGACGAAGAGCGCACGTTGGCTCGCCTCGCCCGGCACGCTCACCGTCGGCGCTCCCCAGGTGTGTTCCATCAACGCCACCGATCCTCCGGCCGCCATGCCGGCGCGAATGCCGTCGCCGGTATTGATCGGCGGCGCGGCGGTCCACTCCGCGCGGGTAGGTTTGGGCAGGTAGAGCTCGCGCATGGACTGGTTCGACTCGAACCCGCCGCAGGCGAGCACGACGCCGCGGCGTGCGCGCAGGGCGTGGGGACGACCTTGCCGAAGCACCTCCACGCCTACCACCCGGTCGCCTTCCTGGCGCAGCGACTGCATGGGCGTTTCCAGCCACAGGGGGATGCCGCGCTGGGCAAGGGCTGCACGCAGGCTGGCGATCAATGCATTGCCGAGGGTCAGGCGGCGGTCGCGACGGCTGTGTCGACGCCAGCGGAAGTCGCCCAGGTAGCGCAGCGCCAGGCGGGCGGTGAGCAGCAGCCAGCCAGACTCCTTGGCGAGGATGGTGTGCGCTTCCACCTGGGTCATGGCGATACGCCCGCCGATAAGCGTGGCCGGGGATGATGGGCGCAGTTGCGCGAAGGACTCGCCCAGGCGCGCCGCATCGAAGGGCGCGGGCTCCATGGTGCGGTAGCCCGGCTTGCCGCCCTTGCGGTCAGGGTAGTAGTCGGGGTAGCGCGGAACCGCCTGGAAATGCGTCTGCGCCTGCCGGGCCAGGTACTCGATCATCTCGGGGCCATTGGCCAGATAGGCGTCGATGCGGGGCTGATCGAACTCCTCGCCGACCACGTCGCGAAGGTAGGTGATCGCCTCTTCATAAGAGTCGCTGCCGCCGAGGGCGGCGATCTGGCTGTTGCAGGGAATCCAGACGCCGCCACCGGAGACGGCGGTCGTACCGCCGTAGACGTCGCTCTTCTCGATCACCAGAACCGAGAGGCCGTTGTCGTGGGCGCGCAATGCCGCCGTCAGCGCGCCTGCGCCTGATCCGACGACCACCACGTCGTACTCATGGTCCCACTTCGCATCATGCTGATGGCTGGTCATGGCGGCATCTCTCCCTGGAACAGGTTTCCGGTGGCTTGCACTGTGTGGAGGCGCCCGGGTGCGTCGCCTCGGGGTAAATGACTGGGCTATGCGCAGCAATGTCACACAAGCTACAAGTTGTGACATCTGCGGCGCAAATTATTTTTTTGTGCCATTGCATGCGAGAATGGGGCTCGGAAGTACCCGGGCCGGACCAAGACGGCGGCCCCTGAGCGGACGAAGGTGCACATGAGTCGACAGCTACGCTGGGGTGACGCCAGCCGGATGGGAAATGCCAGTGATGGCCGCTCGCTGATCCTGCGGGCGGCACTGGAGGTCATGATCGAGGAGGGCGCCGAGAGCTTTTCGATCGATGATGTGGCCCAGCGGGCGAACATCTCGCGACGCACCCTGTACCGCTATTTCAGCAACAAGAAGGAGCTGATCCAGGCGGTCATCAGCGCGGAGAACGGCGCGTTCTTCGAGGAAATGCAGCGCAGCGTGCAGCCGTTCGAGGATGACTTCGAGCGTTATCTGGAGGAGTGCGTGTGCTTCTCCGTGCGCTACCTGGATCGGCACAACGGGGGCTTTCACCACAGCTATCTGGCGAAGAGTTCGACCTCGGACGTCTTCAGCTACATCCTCGAGAACATCGCGCCGATGTGGCGTGGTGTGCTGGAAGAGCCCTATCTGCGCCATGTCGAGCGCCACGGCCCGGCTGTCGTGGCTCTGGACGACCTGATTGCGCTGATCAGCCGTATCGGGCTCGCGTACTGCCTGGTGCCCACCGATGAGGCGGCGATCCGCGCGCAGATGGCCATTCTCCAGCCGGTTGGCCGACGCTGACGGAGCGGGCGTCCGCTCAGTCCGGAGCCAGCAGCGGCGGGATGGCCTCCAGCAGCGCATCGATGGTCACCCGCAGCTTGTAGGGCAGGAAGCGGGTGTACGGCCATAGGACGTGGAGCGGTGTGTTCACCACGGAAGCGGTTTCCAGGACCTGCACCAGGGCCCCAGTACGCAAGGATTCACGGACCAGCCAGCGCGGCACATGGATCAGCCCCGCGCCACGCATGGCGGCCAGGGCGAGCGTTTCGACGTCGTCGAAACCGAGGCGGGTCGTGAGCCTGGGCTGGACGATCTGCCCGTCCGCCGTGCCCAGCGACCACGGAACGGCACGGCCTCCCCGCAGATAGATGACGCAGTGGTGATGGTCGAGCTCGTCCAGGGATTGCGGCGTCCCGTGTGTCTCGCGGTAGGCGGGAGAGGCGCATAGCACCATGCTCTGCATGCCCAGCGGGCGAGCGACCAGCATGTCGCTGTCCGGTAGCGGACCGCTGCGGATGGCCAGGTCGATGCCGTCGTCGATGAAATCCACCAGGCGATCGGTGAAGCAGCCTTCCACGCGTAGCCGCGGATGACGATCCGCCAGATCCAGCAACAGCGGCGCGACATGGTGGCGCCCGAAGACGACCGGAGCGCTTAGGCGAATCCGCCCGACCGCTTCGCCGCGCCCGGCTTCCAGCATGTTCTGGGCGGCTTCGATGTCCTCCAGGGCCTGGGCGCAACGCTCGTAGAACAATTGGCCATCTTCGGTCAGGGCCAGGCTGCGGGTCGTGCGCAGGAACAGCCGGATGCCCAGCCGGGCTTCAAGGCGGGCGATCGCCTTGCCGATGGCCGAGCGCGTCAGGCCTTTTCGCCCGGCTCCGCAGCGCCCCGATACCTCCGTAACGAAGGGTCACTGCTGTTTCCTGCAGCGTTCCGTGGCACAGTGGGCGGGCGAGCGGTCAGCAGCCGTGACATCGGCAGCCACTGCGCAGGTCAATGCTGCCATACCGCACAGGCTCACTACATGGACGAGGAGGGCGCGCCTTGTTCTTCAGGGCTCTGATATTCGCCGCGGCATGGATTGGCTTCTGGTATGCCAGCAGCTGGGTCGTTACTCACTACATCACCTCGGCATCTGGTGCCTATTGGACGCTGGGGCTGGTCGTGTTTCCCATCATCTTTCCGCTCTACCTCACGACAGACTTCTGGATTCAGGACTCCTACGCGGCCTCCTGGCCCCGACTCTCGCTGGCCTTGATCTGCCTTGCCGGCATGCTGCTCTATTATCCGGCACTGCTGGCGCTGCTCTGGTTGATTCGAATGCTGAGGTGGGTTGCTCTCTAAGGCATGGAGCGCTTGCAGTTGCCGGGATGGGGCGCAGGGCGATCAGACGTGAATGGAAGGTTCAGGTCCTGAGCTGGGATGCATCTTTCTTCCTCTGTCTTTCTGCGTGGAAAGCCCGTCCTAGACGTTCCGATGCCGGTCTGTCAGCATTTGCGGGCTCGCTGGGGCGGTTCTCTGGCGTTTGCATTTTGACGAGCCTGCACCAAGCTAGGTCGAGACGGTGCTTTCTGTTAAGGTTCGTGAATTCCACGAAGCTCTCGCTGGGTCTTCACAATTCCATTTATGTGCAAAGGGGTGCTGCGTGATCAAGGTGCTGGTGGTCGATGACCACGATCTGGTGCGCACCGGAATTACCCGCATGCTGGCCGATATCGACGGCCTGCAGGTCGTCGGTCAGGCGGACTCTGGCGAGCGGGGGTTGCAGCTGGCCAGGGAACTCAAGCCCGATGTCGTGCTGATGGATGTGAAGATGCCCGGCATCGGCGGGCTGGAGGCAACCCGCAAGCTGCTGCGCAGCCAGCCCGATGTACGTGTGGTGGTGGTGACCGTGTGCGAGGAAGACCCCTTCCCGACGCGGTTGATGCAGGCCGGCGCTGCCGGCTACCTCACCAAGGGCGCGGCGCTGGAGGAGATGGTCCAGGCGATCCGCCAGGTATTCGCCGGCCAGCGCTATATCAGTCCGCAGATCGCCCAGAGCCTGGCGCTGAAGTCCTTCGAGCCCGAGAAGAACGCGTCTCCCTTCGACACCCTGTCCGAGCGGGAGATCCAGATCGCCCTGATGATCGCCAACTGCCACAAGGTGCAGAGCATCTCGGACAAGCTCTGCCTGTCACCCAAGACCGTCAACACCTACCGTTACCGCATCTTCGAGAAGCTCTCGATCACCAGCGACGTGGAACTGGCGTTGCTGGCCGTTCGGCACGGCATGGTCGACACCAGCAACTGACGATGGCCGCAGTATTCGATTCGGCGGCATTCCTGGCCACCTGCAGCGGGCGGCCGGGCGTCTACCGCATGTTCGATGCGGACGCCAAGCTGCTCTATGTCGGCAAGGCGAAGGACCTCAAGAAGCGGCTTTCCAGCTATTTCCGCAAGTCCGGCCTTGCGCCGAAGACTGCTGCGCTTGTGGCGCGGATCGCTCAGGTCGAAACCACCATCACCGCCAACGAAACCGAGGCGCTGCTGCTGGAGCAGACGCTGATCAAAGAGTGGCGGCCGCCCTACAACATCCTGCTGCGGGACGATAAGTCCTATCCCTATGTGTTCCTTTCCAGCGAGGACAAGTATCCCCGGCTGACCATCCATCGCGGCGCGAAGAAGCAGAAGGGGCGCTACTTCGGCCCGTACCCCAGCGCGGGCGCTATCCGCGAAAGCCTGGCGCTGCTGCAGAAGGCCTTCTTCGTGCGGCAGTGCGAGGACAGCTACTTCCGCAATCGCACGCGGCCCTGCCTGCAATACCAGATCAAGCGCTGCAAGGCGCCCTGCGTCGGGCTGGTCAGCGAAGAGGAATACGCCGAAGACGTACGCCACTCGATCATGTTCCTCGAAGGACGCAGCAATGTGCTGGCGGATGAGCTCACCACCAGCATGGAACAGGCTGCCATGCGCCTGGACTTCGAGATGGCCGCCGAGCTGCGCGACCAGGTGGCCATCCTGCGTCGCGTGCAGGACCAGCAGAGCATGGAGGGTGGCAGCGGCAATGTCGACGTGGTTGCCGCTATCGTCACGCCGGGCGGCGCCTGCGTGCACCTGATCAGCGTGCGCGGTGGTCGGGTGCTGGGCAGCAAGAATTTCTTCCCGCAGGTGGCGATCGAGGAGGAGGTGGGCGACGTGATGCTGGCTTTCCTCGGGCAGTACTACCTCAGCCATCACGAGCGCGACCTTCCCACGGAACTGATCGTCAACGCCGTGCATGAGGATTTTCCGGTGCTGGTGTCGGCCATCGAAGAGTCCCGAGGCAAATCGCTGGAAATCACTCATCGCGTGCGCGGCACCCGTGCACGCTGGCAACAACTGGCCGTGACCAACGCCGAACAGGCCCTGGCGGCGCGCCTGGCCAATCGACAGCACATGGCCGCCCGATTCGATGCACTGGGTGAGGCGCTGGATCTCGCCGAGCCGCCGCAACGCCTCGAGTGCTTCGACATCAGCCATTCCAGTGGCGAGGCGACCGTTGCCTCCTGTGTGGTGTTCGGGCCGGAGGGGGCGCTGAAGTCGGACTACCGCCGCTTCAATATCGAGGGCATCACCGCGGGCGATGACTATGCGGCGATGCATCAGGCGTTGACCCGGCGCTTCAGTCGCCTGAAGGAAGGCGAGGGCAAGATGCCGGACATCCTTCTGGTCGACGGTGGCAAGGGGCAACTGGCGATGGCGCAGGAGGTGCTCCAGGAGCTGGCGGTGGTTGGCCTGACGCTGCTCGGTGTGGCCAAGGGCGTGACGCGCAAGCCGGGGCTGGAAACCCTTTACCTGAACGACGCCGAACATGAATTCACGCTGCCGGCGGATTCCCCGGCGCTGCACCTGATCCAGCAGATCCGTGACGAAGCGCACCGTTTCGCAATCACTGGCCACCGTGCTCGCCGAGGAAAAGCGCGGCGTACCTCCACGCTCGAGGATGTGCCAGGCGTAGGGCCCAAGCGCCGTCGAGACCTGCTCAAGCATTTCGGTGGGTTGCAGGAACTGTCGCGGGCCAGTATCGAAGAGATTGCCAAGTCCCCCGGTATCAGTAAAAAGCTGGCTGAGCAGATTTATGCGGTTCTTCACAGCGAGTAGAATGCCGGCTCAACTCGCAGACTTCCTGACCCGATGAATATCCCGAACCTGCTCACCCTGCTTCGCGTTGTTCTCATCCCGATCTTCATCCTGCTGTTCTATTCCTCGTTCCCTGCCAGCCATCTGGTAGCCAGCGCGGTGTTCGCCCTGGCCGCCGCCACCGACTGGCTGGACGGCTACCTGGCGCGTCGTTTGGGGCAGAGCACGCCGTTCGGGGCATTCCTTGATCCGGTGGCGGACAAGCTGATGGTGGCCACCGCACTGGTGCTGCTGGTGGAGGCGCATGCGAACCTGTGGCTGACCCTGCCGGCGGTGATCATCATCGGCCGTGAAATCGTGGTATCGGCGTTGCGCGAATGGATGGCCGAGCTGGGGGCGAGGGCGCATGTGGCCGTTTCCAACCTCGGCAAATGGAAAACGGCGGCCCAGATGCTGGCGCTGATCATCCTGCTGGCCAATTCGCCGATGATAAGTTTCTGGGTAGTGGTGGGTTACGTGCTGCTGATCGTTGCCGCCGTGTTGACCCTTTGGTCGATGCTGCACTATCTGCTCGCCGCCTGGCCCCATCTCAATACCACCCCGAAAGAGAAATAAGTTTTTTTGAATCAAGGAGTTGACAGGGCTTTTCGAAACGATAGAATGGCGCCCGTCAACACGACGCGGGAATAGCTCAGTTGGTAGAGCACGACCTTGCCAAGGTCGGGGTCGCGAGTTCGAGTCTCGTTTCCCGCTCCAAATTTTGACGGTTTGCGATGCAGGCCGTTTGTTTCATGGCTGAGTAGCAGAGTGGTTATGCACCGGATTGCAAATCCGTGAACGCCGGTTCGATTCCGACCTCAGCCTCCAATAGAAAAGCCCTGTAAATCCAAGATTTACAGGGCTTTTTCTTTAGCAGACAATTGCGCCTGCAATTAGATTCCGCAGGTTGCAATTATCGAAGGGGCTAACGCACAGTCCAGCCCGCTTCCGGCTCGCCAGAGCCTCTCACCGCTGAATAGCGCTACCGCCCGGATGGCGAAATCGGTAGACGCAAGGGACTTAAAATCCCTCGTCCGCAAGGGCGTGCCGGTTCGACCCCGGCTCCGGGCACCATCTTCCCTCTCTTCTTTGAGCTATTCGTTCGCTACCGTCGATCACAGGTCGATGAGAGCGGTCGGCCTGCGGCTGCAGAAACTCGGAAGAGGGGGCCGCAGACTGGCTCACGCACTCAGATGCGCCAAGGCTCGCAGTTTTTGCCCAGCGTTCACGATGCGACGTTTGCGTAGCGGTTCGGAGGACTCATGGAAGTTCTGCAGTTGAACCGGCTCCTTGAAATGATCCACGTCTTCCGGCTGCAGTGGGCCTTCTTCGGTTGCCAGATCCCTGCGGATGCGGCTTACCAGGCTGTCGAGCAGATGCGCATCCTGCTGTTCGTCCAACTGGACCACCCGGCAGGCCACCATTGCGCCCTCCCTATCACTGAGTGTCATGACCAGGTTGCCATCGGGCCGTGAGGCGAACTCCACCTCGAACTCCGGAAACTGGCGGCAGAGATATTGTGTGGCAGGAAGTCGTTCGATCTTCATGTCGCTGTCCTCGGCAAAGAATGGAGAAATCCTTCCGTACTCTTTGCAAGGACCATTGCAGGGGGCGTACCAGCGTTCAGGCTGGAAAAGAGCCTTTCAGATCATGGATTTACAAGGCTTCATTGGAAAATGCGTCGTGCAGCTTGCAGGAGGCAGCCGCAATCACAAGGCAATTTGCACGATCCCCGGCATCAATGAGGAAGCGGGTTCCGCCCTCTTGTAGTGGCGGGTTTTGCCTTGGGCTTCTGCAGCCGGGCCCGCCGCATGGGGACTCGCAGGATCGCCCACAGGGTCACCACAGCCAGCAGCAGCCAACCCAGAATCATGAGAGTCACGAACGTGCCCGGATTCATATCGATAGTCCTCGCCCCTCGTTAAGGGTAGACCACCTCGGATCACGTCGCGCCTTCTCAATGGAGTGGCCGTGGCGTTCGAGGTTCCGATAAAGGCTTGAAAGCTGGGTGTCTACCTGGTATCTGTATATGCATACAGTATATGAGGTGAGCCATGCATCAGTCATCGGAATCCGTCCACAATGCCGCACTCGCGCACCCGCAGTGGATGCCGTCTCACACATACATAGTGCGCGCACATGGCGATGGCATGACGGAGGCGGGGATTCACCACGACGACCTGCTGTTGGTCGACCGCTCCGAGTTGGCGGTGGAGGGTGAGATCGTCGTTGCGGAGCTCAACGGAGAAGCCTTGATTCGGCGACTGGCGATCATCGAAGGTGCTTTCGCTCTGTTGCCGGCGAGCGATCGCTTTCCGTCCATCAGGGTTGGCGACGGCGATGAGCTGACGATCTGGGGTGTGGTGCGGCGGCGTCTGTCGGGGCAGGGTGTGGCAGTCTGAAGGAGTGGTAGCGATGCTGACTTTTTGCCATTAGTGGAGAACTCGACGCCTGGGTTATGGTCAGATGCGCTGCCACCGGTTTCAGAAACGGATCGCAACTGCTCATGAGAGCACGGTTCGCCGCATGCCGGGGCATTGTAAGGTGGCTGCAGCCTGATTAGACTGCGCGCAACTCGCACCCCTGTCCCCCTCGAAGGACTCCCATGATCAAGAAATGTCTGTTCCCGGCCGCTGGCTACGGTACCCGCTTCCTCCCGGCCACCAAGGCCATGCCCAAGGAAATGCTGCCGGTGGTGAACAAGCCGCTGATCCAGTACGCGGTGGAAGAGGCCCTGGAAGCCGGCCTCGGCGAAATCGGCATCGTGACCGGCCGTGGCAAGCGCTCCCTCGAAGACCACTTCGACATCAGCTATGAGCTGGAGCACCAGATTCGCAACACCGACAAGGAAAAGTACCTGGTCGGCATCCGTCGCCTGATCGACGAGTGCACCTTCTCCTACACCCGTCAGATCGAAATGAAGGGCCTGGGCCACGCCATCCTGACCGGCCGCCCGCTGATCGGCGATGAGCCGTTCGCCGTCGTCCTGGCGGACGACCTGTGCCTGAACCTGGAAGGCGACAGCGTCCTCAAGCAGATGGTCAAGCTGTACAACCAGTTCCGCTGCTCCATCGTGGCGATCCAGGAAGTGCCGCCGGAAGAGACCAACAAGTACGGCGTGATTGCTGGCGAGATGATCCGTGACGACATCTACCGCGTGAACACCATGGTCGAGAAGCCGAAGCCGGAAGAGGCGCCGTCGAACCTGGCGATCATTGGCCGCTACATCCTGACTCCGGACATCTTTGACCTGATCGAACAGACCGAGCCGGGCAAGGGCGGTGAAATCCAGATCACCGACGCCCTGATGAAGCAGGCCCAGGACGGTTGCGTGCTGGCGTACAAGTTCAAGGGCAAGCGTTTCGACTGCGGTAGCGCCGAGGGTTACATCGAGGCGACCAACTTCTGTTACGAGAACCTCTACAAGACCGGCAAGGCCTGGTAAGTCCAGCGTCCTTCCCGGTTCGTCGAAAAAGCCACCTTCGGGTGGCTTTTTCGTTCCCTGGCTTTGGGGCTGGAGCCGTCACATCGAGGGCGGGATTGGCATGGCCTCCGAGCCGGGCCCCAGCGGCTGCCCGTAACTGAATTCGACATAGTTGCCGGCCGGGTCGCGCAGGCCGCAGTAATAGCCCACCGGGTAGGGTTCCTCCCGTGGCGCCCAGATCAGGCAGCCCGCGTCCTGTGCTTCCTGGGCGATCCGGTCCACTTCCGCGTGGCTGTCGACGGCAAAACCGAAGTGGCTGTAGTCGTCGCTGGCCAGGTGGCGTGCCTCGCCGCCGGGCATGATGACGAAGATGAAGCTGTGTTCCTTGCCCGGTTCGGCCATCCAGACGATCCGCGAGCCCTTGCCCTCGCGCTGATGGATGATGCGCATGCCGCAGAAGCGCTCGTAGAAGGCGATGCAGGCGTCCAGGTCGGGAACGTGCAGGGCGAGGTGGGTCAGGCTCGGTCGCATGGGAATACCTCCTTCGGTTCCTCGCAGGATAGGTCAGGGCGTATAAGGTATGCTGCCTGGCATATCCACGCGGAGAAGCATGATGTCTTTCGATTTTGACCTGTTCGTCATCGGCGCCGGTTCCGGCGGTGTGCGCGCCGCGCGTTTCGCGGCGGGCTTCGGTGCGCGGGTCGGCGTCGCGGAGAGCCGCTATCTGGGCGGCACCTGCGTCAACGTCGGCTGCGTGCCCAAGAAGCTGCTGGTCTATGGCGCTCACTACCATGAAGACTTCGAGCAGGCCGCCGGTTTCGGCTGGACAACCGAGGGCGCGAAATTCGACTGGCCGACCCTGATCGCCAACAAGAACCGCGAAATCCACCGCCTCAATGGCATTTACCGCAATCTCCTGGTCAACAGTGGTGTAACGCTGCTCGAAGGCCATGCGCAACTGCGCGACGCACATACCGTCGAGGTCGACGGCCAGCGCTTCACGGCCAAGCACATCCTGCTTGCAACCGGCGGCTGGCCGCAGCTACCGGATATTCCCGGCAAGGAGCACGCCATCACTTCCAACGAGGCGTTCTTCCTCGAGCAGCTGCCGCGTCGCGTGCTGGTAGTGGGGGGCGGTTATATCTCGGTGGAGTTCGCTTCGATCTTCCATGGCCTGGGTGCCCAGACCACCTTGCTGTACCGCCGTGAGCTGTTCCTGCGCGGCTTCGACCGCAGCGTGCGCGAACACCTGCGCGACGAGCTGACCAAGAAGGGCGTCGACCTGCAGTTCAATGCCGATATCGCCCGCATCGACAAGCAGCCCGACGGCACGCTGCTGGCCACCCTCAAGGATGGCCGTGTGCTGGAGGCGGATTGCGTGTTCTACGCCACCGGCCGCCGTCCGATGCTGGACAACCTGGGGCTGGAGAACGTTGCGGTCGAGCTGGATGAGCGTGGCTTCATCAAGGTGGACGAGGCGTATCGCACCAGCGAGCCGTCCATCCACGCCATCGGCGATGTGATCGGCAAGGTGCAGCTGACTCCGGTCGCGCTGGCCGAAGGCATGGCGGTGGCGCGGCACCTGTTCCGCCCGGAGGAGTACCGCCCGGTGGACTACAAGCTGATCCCGACGGCCGTGTTCAGCCTGCCCACCATCGGCGCCGTCGGGCTGACCGAGGATGAAGCGCGCGCTGCCGGCCACAAGGTCAAGCTCTTCGAGAGCCGCTTCCGTCCGATGAAGCTGACCCTGACCGAGTGCCAGGAACGGACCCTGATGAAGCTGATCGTCGATGCCGAGAGCGACAAGGTGCTGGGCTGCCATATGGTCGGCCCGGATGCCGGGGAAATCCTCCAGGGGATCGCCATTGCGCTGAAGGCCGGGGCGACCAAGCGGATATTCGACGAAACCATCGGCATCCACCCGACTGCCGCGGAAGAGTTCGTTACCCTGCGGACGCCGGTCGGCGCCTGACCCAGATCGTCACGGCGGAAACGAAAAAGCCGGTGCATTGCACCGGCTTTTTTGTGGGTCTGAGACGCCCCTCAGTTGGCGCGCTCCAGCGGCGCATGGGTGGCCTCCTGGCGCTGGGAGTAGCGCTGGGCGAGCACCGCGCAGACCATCAGCTGGATCTGGTGGAACAGCATCAGCGGCAGCAGGATCACGCCCACGCTGCTGCTGGCGAACAGCACCGAGGCCATGGGCACGCCGGTCGCCAGGCTCTTCTTCGAGCCGCAGAAGACGATGGTGATTCGGTCTTCCACGGAGAAACCGAGGTAGCGACCGAGCAGGTTGGTGGCGATGAGCACCAGGGCCAGCAGCACGCAGCAGGCGACCGTCAGGCCGGCCAGTGCGGGCAGCGGGATCTGGTGCCAGAGCCCCTGGATCACCGCGGCGCTGAAGGCGGTGTAGACCACCAGCAGGATCGATCCCTGGTCGACGTAGCGCAGCACCGGCTTGTGGCGGTCGACCCAGGCGCCGATCCAGGGGCGCAGCAGCTGGCCGGCCATGAAGGGCACCAGCAGTTGCAGGGTGATCTTGCCGATGGCGTCGAGGGTCGACATGCCGGTCTCGCCCTGGGTGCCGAGCAGCAACTGCACCAGCAGCGGAGTGACGAAAACGCCCAGCAGACTGGAGGCGGAAGCGCTGCAGATCGCCGCCGGAATGTTGCCGCGCGCCAGCGAGGTGAAGGCGATCGCCGATTGCACGGTGGCGGGTAGGGCGCACAGGTAGAGCATGCCCAGGTACAGCTCCGGAGTGACCAGCGGCGACAGCACCGGCTTGAGTGCAACACCGAGGATCGGGAAGAGAATGAAGGTGCAGGCGAATATCAGCAGGTGCAGGCGCCAGTGGGTGGCACCGGCGATGATCGCCTGGCGCGACAGCTTGGCGCCGTGGAGGAAGAACAGCAGCGCGATGCCCAGGTTGGTGATCCAGCCGAAGATCACCGCCGCCGTGCCTTCGCAGGGCAGCAGGCTGGCGACTGTCACGGTGGCGATCAGCGCCAGGGTGAAGTTGTCGGGAAGCAGGCGTGGGCGAGCCATGGGCACATCTCTCGTGTTGTTGTGTAAGTGACCGCGCCCGGCGGAAGCGGGCGGTAGCTTGCACTCTAGTCACGACGGAATTTGCCGGCTAACGCCAGAGAGCCAGATTATGTCGCTGAACGGACAGTCCTTGGCTCATCGACATGCAGATCGACCGAGCAGACGCTGACCATCCCGCGCATGCGCTGGGCGATCACTTCGGCGCGGTACCGGGGCAAGGTGTTCACCCGCAAGGCGATGTCCAGCCAGTCCTCCCGCCGCGAGGCCTCGACCTCCATCGGTACATGGCCCTGCAAGGCGAACTGGTTCAGCAGCCGGCAGAGGATATCGGCGTCGATCTCGGCGCGAATCAGGTAGCGAACGTCGGCAGCGGTTTCGGCCGGAACCGGGCGATCCTGTTGATCCAGGGAGAAGTCGGGGAGGGTGAGCGCGAGAAGGGTCATGGCAGCCGGCCGTTCGGGAGGGGAGTTAAGGAGATTGTGCGGGCTGCCGGGAGGATTTATTTGCCTGTTTCCTGCATGGCTGGATGAATTTGTGCATTAATGATTCTCTATGGACTAACTTCGAGAATGATTAATGCCGGTTTCTCTGGATGCCCAAGACAAGAAGATCCTCGCCCTGTTGCAGGAGGAGGCGACGCTCTCCACCGCCGAGATCGCCGAACGCATCGGTCTGTCGCAGTCGCCGTGCTGGCGTCGGATTCAGCGCTTGAAGGACGAGGGCGTGATCCGCAAGCAGGTGACCCTGCTGGATCGCAAGAAGATCGGCCTGAACACCCAGATATTCGCCCAGGTGAAGCTCAATGCCCATGGGCGCAACCACCTGACGGATTTCGCCCAGGCCATCGGTGAGTTCCCCGAGGTGCTCGAGTGCCATGTGCTGATGGGGGCGGTGGACTTCATGCTGCGCATCGTCACGGAGGACGTGGATGCGTATGAGCGCTTCTTCTTCGAGCGGCTGTCCCAGGTACCGGGCGTGCAGGAGATCAACTCCATCGTCGCCCTGTCCGAGATCAAATCCACCACCAGCCTGCCGTTGCCGCGCGGCTGAAGGGCGCCGGTGTGGCCGGCGCCCGGGCGGTCACACGCCGCCGAGGTAATCCATCTTGCCGACTTCCACGCCGTTGTGGCGCAGGATGTCGTAGGCGGTGGTGATGTGGAAATAGAAGTTCGGGTTGACGAAGCCGAGCAGGAAGTCGGCGCCCGTGAAGCTGACTTCGCGGGTGCGCAGCTTCAGCTCGATGGTGCGGTTCTCCGCGCCTTCGAACTGCTCGGGCTTCAGGGTCTTGAGGAAATCGACTGTCTTGCTGATCCGCGCCTGCAGCTCGGCAAAGGTGGTTTCATCGTCGGCGAAGCTCGGCACCTCGACGCCGGCCAGGCGCGCGCCGGCGCCCTTGGCGGAGTCGCTGGCGATCTGCACCTGGCGCGCCAGCGGGAACATGTCCGGGGCGAGGCGGGCGTTGATCAGGACGGATGGGTCGATGGACTTGGCTTCGGCATGGGCTTGGGCCTTGGCGAGGATCGCCGAGAGGTTGCCGAGCATGCGGATGAAGACGGGAACGGAGGCCTGGTAGATCGAGAAGGACATGCTGCGTACTCCAGACAGGGAAAAGGGCGCTCGTCGCGGGGACGGCTGTCGGAGTCTACTGCCGGGCCGGCGTGCTGTCGCCTGGCTTCAACGCCCGGCGACACGGGGTGATGGACAGCGGCTGGAATCTACCTCGCCGACATAGGGATTGCCCCAGCCCATCACGCAGCCGACCATCTGGTTGCGCTGACGCTCCCAGGTTTCCACCGGGTACTGCTTGCTCCAGGCGGTGAACAGCTGGCGGTCCTGCTTGGACAACTTCAGGCCATAGCGGTCGCTCATGTAGAAGTAAGTGCGGGCGATCATCCCGCGGATCTGCGGGCGGGGCATGGCCTTCTTTGCCTTGAAGTCGATGACCATCGGGCAGGCGCCGTACTGCGGGGGCTGCTTCGGCAGCCAGCTATAGCTGAAGTTGCTTCGGTCGCCGTTGACCTCGCCGATGCTCGGTACCAGGTTGAACAGGTCGGCCTCCGCCTTCTGGTAGACGCGGTCGTGCCGCGAACAGTTGCTGCGTCCGCCGCTCTGCCAGCACTGGCGCTGGTGGCCGATCACCCAGGCCGGGACGATGTGCTCCCACTCGATGCGCGAGGCGCGCTTGGCGTTCTTGCGCGGGGTGTAGCCGCAACTCTTGAGGTCCACCGTGTTGCCGCTGTAGCGGCAGCCGCAATAGAACTCCACCGACTGCCGGGCATAGAGCTTGCGGCCGACCTTCTTGGCTTCCTCGAAGGTGCGCGGTGCGGCGGCGGAGGCAACGGCGGGAATGGCGAGAATCAGCAGCAGGGACAGGCAGCGTCGGAACATGAGGTATTCCTTACGAAAGTCGCTGCATCTTACTGATTGAGAAAGAATTGCCAATCGTGGCAATCGAATGGCAAGGCTGCCTGGAGCCTGCTGGAGCAGGTTGGAATAGGGTTTTGCCGTAGCGGGGGTGGCGATCAGTGGATTTTCTTTATATTTAGGATTATGTTTTTTCTATAACTATATGAAATTTAATGATTTATAGGGTTTGTCGCTATTCGGGATCTGGCCTGCACAACCCTGGGATGGATTGGTATCCTGAAGCCTTTCCAGATATCCCGGAGCATCCCATGAAGAGTCTCGGAAGCCTGGCGCTCATTGCCTGCTGCGCTCTGGCGACGCCGGTGCTGGCGCAGCAGAGGTTCTCCGGTCACGTAGAGCCCCAGCCCCAATACCAGCGGCAATCCTCGTCCCCGTCGCAGTGGCAGCAATCGCCGCCGGTGATCCAGCGCATTTATGTCAGTCCGGGGGCCAGCGGCAGTGTGGACAGCTCGTCGAGGTGGCAACGCAATGACGGATACGGCGGCGTGCAGGTGCCGCGCGGCTATGGTGAGTCGCGTTCGAGCACGGTGATCATCAATCAGTCCGGAGGGGGTATCCGGCAAAGCATCGAATACCCCAATGGCGCGGTGTACCCGGTGACGCGGCCCTGACGTCAGTCGCGCTGGTCGTCGCGGGTCAGGCGGGATTTGCGCAGGCCGCCGTGGCTGTAGAACAGCCCGGTATCGCCGCGCCAGTGGAAGAGTGTGGCAAGGAAGGCGGAGCTGATACGGCCGACGTCCCAGCTGCGCAGTTTGCGGTAGGCCCAGTGCCAGCTGTCGGCATTCGAGGAGTCGCCCATGGAATCGTCCTTGATTCGAAAAGCGGAAGTACAAGGACGTTAGTGCGCAGGACGGGCCTGCGCAAGTCTCCGCTCCCGCGCACAGTTCGGCGGTCAGCTGGCCGCCGCCTCCTCGACGTATTCCTTGAGCCAGCGCAGCACCTCCACGGCGTCCCAGCGGCTGGGGTCGAACATTGCATAGGCCTGTCCCTGGTAGCCGACCACGTCCAGCGGGCGGTGGTAGCCGGCGCGTTGCAGCAGCGCCTCGATCTCGGCGAAGCAGGCGTTGAAGTGCGTGCGGCTGAAGGGGGTCTTGCCTTCGGTGACCAGCCCCTCGAGGAGCAGTTCCTCGACGGCTTCGCGCACTTCGTCGATGTCCATGTGATTCACGGTGTACTTCAGCTGATGGATGCTCACCATCGCTCGCTCCTTGAGAGGGACCGACCCTCGTAATACGGCGCTCCGTGATGTCGGTTCGTCGCGCCTTTGTCGTCGTTGAGCGAATGTTCTCAAAATACTGTATGCATGAACAGTATTTTGTGATTACTATTGCCTCGCTGTCTGACCGAATCCATGGAAGCCCGCAGGCGCCCGAATGGCGTCCGGGGCCCGTCGACGAATGAGGAGGGTGTAGCGATGCTGGGGAAACTGATGGCGTGCGGGATGCTGGCGGTACTGGCTGGCTGCGCGGAACCGCCGATGGACGTGCCCAGGGCCAATGGCGCCTATCTGATCATCGAGGGGCGCGAGGCCTGGGCGGTGCTGATCGCCGACGGCAAGCGCATCGAAGAGCGCGGCACGGTGCATGACGCCATCCGCCTGCCGAAGGCGCGCTCCAGCATCGCCGCCAGTTATGTGATCGACACTCCCAACTGCGGCCGGCTGCAGTGGCTGACCGAGACGGAAGGTGATTCCGTGGTGCGCTTGACGCCTGGCGATGATGAGCAGGACCTGTCCGCCTGCCGGATCAGCGGCGGCCTCAGCCGGGCCTGGACGGCCCTGGATTATTCGAGCTGACGGCGTCTCGTCGGGCGACGAAATTTGTTGCAAATACTGATGAAGCCTTCACGTTTTTTTCACGAGAGTGAGGGGAGTATGGCTTTCAGCTAAAGGATTAGCTCCCCATGAAAAAGCCCGCATACGAGCGGGCTTTTTTATGCCTGTCATCTGGCCGGGCGCAGTCGCCAGCGATGGCCGCGAACGGTCAATTGCGCGTGACCTGGAAGGCCTCGCCGGTGGCGAAGAAGGCGCCGCCGGCCTGGTAGTGGATGGTGCGCAACTCATCGTTGGGGAAGTGCCAGCGACCGTTGGAGAAGGCGCGCTCGTCCGCGTAGGCGGCCACCACCTCGGCGATGAACAGGTCGTATTTTTCCTGGTTGTTCGGCTCGCTGATCACCTTGCATTCCAGATAGGCCACGCAGCCCTCGACGATCGGCGCTTCGATGTGGCGTGCCCGCGTGGTGCGGATATCCAGTTGCTCGAACTTGTTCATCTCGCCGCCATTGCTGGAGCCGACCGCCAGGGTCAGTTCCGCCTGCTGGCGCGAGGGCAGCTGGATGACGAAGGCTCCGGAGTTTTCCACCAGGTGACGTGACCAGGTGTTGCGGTCGAGCACCAGCAGCAGCTTGGGTGGGTCGAAGTCCAGCGGCATGACCCAGGCGGCGGCCATTACATTGGCAACGCCGTTGTGTTCGCTAGTGACCAGGGTGCTCGGGCCGTGGTTGAGCAGCAGGTAGGCCTTGGCCAGCGGCACGTCTTTCAGGTGACTCATTGAGTGTTCCTCGGGGCTGGGCTCAGAGCAGCAGGCCGTCCACCGGCTTCAGCGGTTCGGGCAGGGGCGTCTCGCCGAGGATTTCCAGCACGGCGATTTCCAGGTTGCGGCTCATGGCGTCCAGCGGCAGGTCGTTGGGTTGGGTGTCGAACGGGTCGGCGATCTGGTCACCCAGGGCGTCCAGCCCGAAGAAGGTGTAGGCCAGCACGCACACCGCCAGTGGGGTGAACCAGCCAATGCTGTCGACCAGGCAGAATGGCAGCAGGAAGCAGTAGACGTGCACGATGCGGTGCAGCATCAGGATGTAGGGGTAGGGAATCGGGGTGTTGCGGATGCGCTCGCAGCCGCCGAGTACGTAGGAGAGCCGGGTCATCTGCTGGTCGATGGCGGCCAGGGTGATGTCGCCGGCACCGGCCTGCCGGGCGCGCTCGGCAAAGCGCTGGCCGAGGCTGGCCAGCAAGGCGTTGGTCGGGGAGGCGGTGGTGTCCAGCGCGGTCGCTTCTTCGGTGCCGAGCAGGCGGCGCACGTCCTCGCTCTGCGGGTTGCCGCGCAGTTGGTCGCGTAGCACATAGGCAAAGGCGATCAGCGGGTTGCACAGGCTGCGGCGGGCTTCCGGGTCTAGGTCCGGCAACAGCGAGCGGGTCTGGCGGGCCAGGTTACGCGTCACGATCAGCAGCTCGCCCCACAGGGTGCGTGCCTCCCAGAAGCGCTGGTAGGCCACGTTGTTGCGAAAGCCCAGGAAGATGGCCAGCGTCAGGCCCCAGAGGGTAAAGGGCGTAGAGGTGATGACCACCTTGTAGTGGTAGAGCGTGCCGTGGGTGGCCACCACCAGCGAACTGAGCAGCACCGTGTAGAGCACCTTGCGCCAGATGGCCGGGATGATCGAGCCCTTCAGCGAGAACAGCAGGACCCAGAGTGTCGGGGTTTGCGGGCGGAGGATCATGCGGCGGCGTCCGGAAGCGGTGGAGCGGGCATGATAGCTGAGACGAGCGGTCAGGAGGGCTCGAGCGTAGGGCGTATAACGCTCCGCGTTATACGCCGTTTGACCTTGGCCTCCGGGCTCTCCAGGGTTGACCTTGGAGCGGACGATGGACGCGGTGAATCGGCGTACAACCGCGAACGGTTGTACGCCCTACGGTAAGGTTCAGCCTTGCTGGTAAAGCTTCACGATCGCCGAGAAGTCCAACTGGCCGTTGCCCTGGTTGCTGAAGGTCTGGAACAGCTGCTGGGCCAGTGCGCCGAGCAGTACCGGTTGGCGCACCTGGCGTGCGGCCTCGCTGGCCAGCCCCAGGTCCTTGAGCATCAGGTCGGTGCCGAAGCCGCCGCTGTAGCCGCGCGCCGCCGGGGCGCCGGTGAGCGGGTTGTTCACCTCCGAGCTCCAGCAGCGGCCGCTTGAGGTGTTGATGATGCCGGCCAGCACTTCCGCGTTCATCCCCAGCTTCACGCCCAGGGACATGGCTTCCGCCACGCCGATCATGGAAATACCCAGCAGCAGGTTGTTCGCCACCTTGGCCACCTGGCCGTTGCCGGCGCCGCCGCAGTGCACGATGTTCTTGCCCATGGCCGCCAGCACCGGGCGTGCGCGTTCGAAGTCGGCCGGCTCGCCGCCAACCATGAAGGTCAGGGTGCCCGCTGTGGCACCGGCGGTGCCGCCGGAGACCGGCGCATCCAGCATCGGGTTGCCGTGGGCCTGGGCGGCGGCGGAGACCTCGCGGGCGTTCAGCGGGTCGATGGTCGACGAGTCGATCAGCAGCACGCCGGGCTGCACGTTGGCCAGCAGGCCGTCGTCGCCGAGGAAGACCAGCTTCACGTGGGCAGCGGCGGGCAGCATGGTGATGATCACCTCGACGTCGTCGCGGGCCACTTCGGCGGGCGAGGCAAGCGCGCGGGCGCCGAGGGCGACGGCCGCTTCCACGGCCTTGGCGGAGAGGTCGAAGACGCTCAGGTCGAAGCCGGCCTTGAGCAGGTTGGCGGCCATGGGGCCGCCCATGTTGCCGAGTCCGATGAAGCCGATGCGCATGGGGTTGTCCTCTTGTTCTGATGGTCGGACAGGAAACAGGCCCCGGCCCGCCAGCATCCTGGCTGGCGTCCGGGGCGGTTGGGGCGGGAAGGGCTTACTTGAGGTGGATGGTGGTATTCACCGCGCCACCGACTTCGTTCTCGTCGAACCAGCGTTCGGTGACGGTTTTGGTCTGGGTGTAGAACTGCACCACCTGCTTGCCGTACGGGCCGAGGTCGCCCAGCTTGGAGCCGCGCGAGCCGGTGAAGGAGAACATCGGCACCGGCACCGGGATCGGCACGTTGATGCCGACCTGGCCCACGTCGATCTCTTCCTTGAAGTGCCGTGCGGCGGCGCCGGAGCGGGTGAACAGGGCGGTGCCGTTACCGTTGGGGTTGGCGTTGATCAGCTCGATGGCCTCGTCGAAGGTCTTCGCCGACACCACGCAAAGTACCGGGCCGAAGATTTCTTCGCGGTAGATGGTCATCTGCGGGGTGACGCCGGAGAAGACGGTCGGGCCGACGAAGTTGCCCTTGGCGTAGCCGGCGACCTGCGGGTTGCGGCCGTCCAGCTCCAGCTTGGCGCCTTCCTGGGCGCCGCGTTCGATCAGGCCGCTGACACGGTCCAGCGCTGCGCAGGAAACCAGCGGGCCGACATCGGTATTGGCTTCGGTACCGCCGCTGACCTTGAGGCTCTTGGCCTTGGCCACCAGGTCGGGAATCCATTCGTTGGCCTCGCCGACGAGAATCGCCACCGACAGGGCCATGCAGCGCTGCCCGGCGGCACCGAAGGCGGCGCCGGCGATGGCATTCAGGGTCTGCTCCTTGTTGGCGTCGGGCAGCACGATGGCGTGGTTCTTCGCACCCATCATGCACTGCACGCGCTTGCCGGCCTGCGAGGCGCGGTTGTAGACGTGGGTGCCGACACGGGTCGAGCCGACGAAGGAAACGGCCTTGATGTCCGGATGGTCGCAGATCGCGTTCACCACGTCCGGGCCACCATGGATGACGTTGAGCACGCCCGGCGGCACGCCGGCTTCATGGGCCAGTTCGACCAGGCGCATGGTCACCATCGGGTCCTGCTCGGAGGGCTTGAGGACGAAGGTGTTGCCGGTGGCGATCGCCATCGGGAACATCCACAGCGGGATCATCGCCGGGAAGTTGAAGGGGGTGATGCCGGCGCAGACGCCGATGGGCTGCAGCAGGGTGAAGGTATCCACGCCGCCGGCCACGTTGTTGGCCAGCTCGCCCAGTTGCAGGTTGCCGATGCCGGCAGCGTGCTCGACCACTTCCAGGCCACGGAATACGTCGCCTTCAGCGTCTGGCAGGGTCTTGCCCTGTTCGGCGGTGAGGATCGCCGCCAGCTCCTTCATGTTCTCGCGAATCAGCTGCTGGTACTTGAGGAAGATGCGCGCGCGGGCGCCGATGGGGGTTTTCTTCCAGGTCTTGAACGCGGCCTTGGCGCTGGCGACGGCGCGGTCGACTTCCTCTTGCGTGGCGAAGGGCACGCGGGCGAGGACTTCCTGGGTGGCGGGGTTGATCACATCGCGCCATTCGGAGGTGGTGGACTCGACGGGCTTGCCGTCGAGGAACAGTTTGACGGTAGGGACGGCAGTTGCGGTCATCGGGATTCTCCCAGCCTGAGGCTTTCTTGTTGTCTGAACCGATCCTAACAGTGCATTTTTGATGTTCTCAATGCGGTGATGTGCAAGTATGGTCTGCGTTTTTGCACAACTGCCGCAGAGTGGGGCGATTCATGGATTGGGATAACCTGCGTTTCTTCCTCGAACTCTCCCGCGCCGGCAAGCTCACCGTCGCTGCCCGCCGCCTGGGCGTGGACCACACCACGGTCGCCCGCCGCCTGCAGGCGCTGGAGAAGAGTATCGGCGCGCAACTGCTGGTGCGCGAGCCGGGCGGTTACCGGCTGACCGAGGCCGGCCACGGCCTGCTGCCCCAGGCCGAGGCGATGGAAAGTGCCTGCAAGGTGATCGAGAAGCGCCTGGCGGGAGCCGAGGACAATCTCTCCGGCAAGGTGCGCATCGGCGCCACCGAAGGTTATGGCTCGACCCTGCTGACCTCGCAACTGGTAGAGCTGAACCGCCGCCACCCGCACCTGGGCGTGGACCTGCTGGCGGTGCCACGGGCGTTGCAGCTGTCGCGCCACGAGGCGGACATCGTGATCACTCTGGAACGGCCGGGACGCGGCCCCTACCTGATCACCCGGCTGACCGACTATGTGCTGCGGCTCTACGCCTCGAAGGACTACCTGGCCGAACGCGGACCGATTCGCAATCGCGATGACCTGCGCGATCACGCGCTGGTGGGCTACGTCGACGACCTGCTGTACAGCAAGGAGCTGCAATACCTCGACGAGATCGGCCGGCCGCTGCACATGGCGCTGCGGTGCACCAGCATCCTCGCCCAGCAGCGGGCGGTGGCGGAAGGCGCCGGGCTGGCGATCCTGCCGGCGTTCGCGGCGAGCGAAGACCCGTCGCTGCAACCGGTGCTGGCGGGGGAGATCGAATTCGTGCGGACCTTCTGGATGCTGATGCCCACCGAGCTCAAGGACATCGCGCGGATGCGCACGACCTGGGATTTCCTGCGGGAGAAGGCGGAGGGGAGCCAGGATGCGCTGATGGGGCGGGTGGGATAGCAGGGCGTGCATGGCACGCCTATCGCGGGCAAGGTCCGCTACCTACCTGTGAGTTCGGCGCTCTGATCGGCCCTCACCCTAACCCTCTCCCAAGGGGAGAGGGGACCGTTCGGGGCAGGATGAAACCATGGCGTCAGCCGGCACAATCTGCCCCCTCTCCCTGAGGGAGAGGGCTGGGGTGAGGGGGAAGCACAGGCACGGATTTATCCAGGGGGCTGCGAGCTTTTGTAGGAGCGGAGCTTCTCCGCGAAGGGCGGACATAGTCCGCCTTCAGGCGTTACGCCAGACCGACGTAAAGGTTCTGCACGTCGTCGTTGCCGTCCAGAGCATCGAGGAAGGCTTCGACCTCTTCCAGCTCCGCGCCGGACAGGCTGACCGGGTTCTTCGCCTTGTAGCCCAGCTTGGCCGAGGCGACGGTGAAGCCGTGCTCGGGCAGGGCGCGGCAGACGGCGTCCAGGTCGGTGGAGTCGGTGAGGAACAGCGTGTCGCCGTCTTCCTCGCCCGGCTCGAAGTCCTGGGCGCCGGCTTCGATGGCGGCCAGTTCCGGATCGGCATCGGCGCTGGCCGGGGTGGCCTCGACCATGCCCAGGTAATCGAAGTCCCAGGCTACCGAGCCGGAAGCGCCCAGCTGGCCCTTGCGGAACAGCACGCGGATTTCCGCGACGGTGCGGTTCACGTTGTCGGTCAGGCACTCGACGATCACCGGCACGCGGTGCGGGGCGAAGCCTTCGTAGACTACACGCTCGAAGCTGGCGCCGCCGTCCAGCAGGCCGGCGCCTTTCTTGATGGCGCGCTCCAGGGTGTCGCGGGGCATCGAGGCTTTCTTGGCCTGCTCGACGACCAGACGCAGTTTCGGGTTCATGTCCGGATCGGCGCCGTTACGCGCGGCGATCATGATTTCCTTGGACAGTTTGCCGAAGATGCGGCCCTTGGCGTTAGCTGCGGCTTCTTTGTGTTTGGCTTTCCACTGGGCGCCCATAGTGATCTCTAGCTGGCGGTGACTGATAGGCGGCAAGTCTAAGGGCTGGCGCGGCCGCTGGCGATATCTGGCGGACCGGCGAGGCTTTTGGTAGGAGCGAGCAAGCTCGCTCCTACAGGGGTAGATCGCCCTGGGCGGAGAGGAACTCATACAGCCGCTCATCCAGCGAATGCGCGACGTTGAAGCGCATCCACGGCACGCTGCGCCCGTCGGGCATGAACAGCTGGCCGGGGAACAGCAGGATCTTCGCCTCCTTGGCGCGGCCGGCGAGCAGGGTGGCGTCGTCCACCGCGCGGTGGCGGGCCCAGAGGAACAGCCCGGCGCGGGGCTCGTGGAAGATTTCCAGGCCGGCCGCCTCCAGCCGCCGCGCCACGCTGTCGTGGGCCTCGCTGAGCTGGTCGCGCAACTGCTTCACATGCTTGCGGTGGCGGCCCTGCAGGAGGATGTCCAGCGCCAGGGTCTCGGTGAGCTCCGAGCTGGTCAGGCCGCTGACCATCTTCAGCGGCACCAGCTCCTCGATCAGTTCCGGGTGGGCCGCGATGAAGCCGGTGCGCAGCGCCGGGGCGATGACCTTCGACAGGCTGCCGATATAGATCACCCGCGCCAGTTGGTCGAGGTTGGCCAGCAGCATCTGCCCGGCGGGATCGAGGTCGGCGTAGATGTCGTTCTCGACGATGAGGAAATCGTACTTCTCCGCCAGTTGCAGCAGGCGGTGGCTGGCCGCCAGGGACAGACTGCCGCCGGTGGGGCTCTGCAACCGCGCCTGGGTGAAATAGACCTTCGGCCGGTGCTCGCGGGCCAGCTGTTCCAGGCGGTCCAGGTCCAGGCCGTCGGCGCTGCGCGGCACGCCCAGGAGCTGCGCGCCCTGCAGGCGCAGGTTGAGGAACAGGTTGTGGTAACCGGGCTCGTCCACCAGCACCGGGTCGCCGCGCTGCACCAGGTAGCGCACCGTCAGGTCCAGCGCCTGGCTGGCGCCGGCGGTCAGCAGAATTTGCTCGGGACTGGCGGCAACGCCGGCATCGGCAAGGCGGTCGGCCAGCTTGCCGCGCAGCTTCGGGTTGCCCTTGCTGTGGCCGTAGTTGCCGAACTGGGTCGGCTCCTCCCGCGCCAGGCTGCGCAGCCCGCGCAGCAGGCCTTCACCGTCGAGCCAGTGCTCGGGCAGCAGGCCGACGCCGGGGCGGATCTCCATGCCCAGCGGCTGGAAGACCTTGTGCAGCAGCAGGTGGGCGTCGAAGTCGAATTCCGGCGGTGCCTCGCTGCCGACGCTGTCTTCGACCACCGGGCCGCGCACGTAGAAACCGGCGTTGGGCACGGCGTTCAGGCAGCCGCGCGCCACCAGCCGGTCATAGGCCTCGACCACGGTGAAGTGGCTGACGCCATTGGCCTGGGCGAACTTGCGGATCGAGGGCAGCTTGGCGCCGGGGCGCAGGCGCTGCTCGTCGATGGCCTGGGCGATGCCGTCGACGATCTGGGTGACCAGGGGAATGTCCGAGGTGGGGTCGAGCAACAGCATCCGAAGGTCCGTTCAGGTAAGGGGAAATCTGTACAGGTCCGGCGACCATAACAGCACTGCAGGGGGGACCTTGTTCCTGTGCATGGTGCGCCGCGGCGCCGGCCAGCACTATCGGCCCGGTGATGCGGCAGCGCGCCGCACCGGCCTGATAACAAGGAACCGCCATGCGTGACACAGCTTACAACATCGATCCGTCCAGTATTTCCGCCGAAGAGTGGCAGGCGCGTTGCGACCTCGCCGCACTGTATCGGCTGATCGCCCACTTCCGCTGGACCGACCACATCGACACCCACATCTCCGCGCGGGTGCCGGGCGAGCCGGGGCATTACCTGATCAACCGCTACGGCGTGCTGTTCCACGAAATGCGCGCCTCGGACCTGGTGAAGGTCGACCACGCCGGCGACGTCATCGACCCGCGCTTCGGCCCGAAGAGCGTCAACCGCGCCGGCTTCAACATCCACTCGGCCGTGCATGCCGCCCGCGAGGACGTGGCCTGCGTGATCCATACCCACACCGCCGCCGGCATTGCCGTGTCCGCCCAGGAAGAAGGCCTGCTGCCGATCAGCCAGCACGCGCTGAAGTTCTACAACCGCCTGGGCTACCACGACTACGAGGGCATCGCCCTGGACCCGGACGAGCGCTCCCGCCTGGTGCGCGACCTGGGCAGCCACATGGTGATGATCCTGCGCAATCACGGCCTGCTGGCCACCGGACGTTGCATCGCCGAAGCCTTCAACCAGATCTACTTCCTCGAACGCGCCTGCCAGGCACAGATCCAGGCCCTGGCCGGCGGCCGCCAGCTGCGCTACCCACCGGAAGCCGTGTGCGAGCGCGTCGCCGTGCAGGAAGAGGAAGCCCTGGCCGACGGCCTGCACCTGCTCGCCTGGGAATCGGCGCTGCGCCTGATCGCCGACGGTGAGGCTGACTATCGCACTTGAAAAAGCGGGCGCAACTGACCCGCTATCACCGTGCTCCGGCCCGCAGAGGCCGGGCGCCTGCGTGCTTTAACCATCTGCCAACAACAAAGCCAAGAGGTGGAAATGAAGAACCCGATTCTGGGAGCCCTGCTCATGGGCGTGGCGTCCGGCGCCATGGCCGCGGACCTGACCGTGATCTCCTTCGGCGGCACCAGCAAGGACGTGCAGACCGAAGCCTTCTACAAGCCCTTCGAGAAGAAGGAAGGGATGAAGGTGATCGCCGGCGAGTACAACGGCGAGATGGGCAAGATCAAGGCCATGGTCGACACCGGCAGCGTCAACTGGGACGTGGTGCAGGTTGAAGGTCCGGAGTTGCTGCGTGGCTGCGACGAAGGCCTGTTCGAGCCCCTCGACCCGGCGCTGTTGGGCAAGACCGAGGACTACGTGCCCGGCACCGTCTCCGACTGCGGCGCCGGCCTGCTGGTGTGGTCGATGGCCATGGCGTACGACGCCAAGCGCCTGCCCAACGGCCCGACCGGCTGGGCTGATTTCTGGGACACCCGGAAATTCCCCGGCAAGCGCTCATTGCGCAAGGGCGCCAAGTACACCCTGGAAATCGCCCTGCTGGCCGATGGGGTGAAGAAGGAAGACCTGTACCAGGTGCTGGCGACGAAAGAGGGCGTGGACCGCGCGTTCAGGAAGCTCGACCAGATCAAGCCGTCGATCCAGTGGTGGGAGTCCGGCGCGCAGCCGATGCAGTTCCTCGCCAGCGGTGACGTGGTGATGAGCACCGCCTACAACGGCCGCGTGTTCGCCGCCCAGGAGGAGGGCGCGCCGATGAAAGTGGTGTGGAACGGCAGCCTGTACGCCATCGACTCCTGGGCGATTCCCAAGGGCAGTCCGAACAAGCAGGCCGCCGAGGATTTCATCGCCTTCTCGCTCAAGCCCGAGCAGCAGAAGATCCACACCGTGAAGCTGGGCTACGGCTCGGTCAACCTGGGCACCACCGCGTTGCTCGATCCGAAACTGGTCGAGCGCCTGAACACGGCGCCGGCGAACCTTGAACAGGCGGTGCCGGTGAACTTCGCGTTCTGGGTGGATCACGGGGAGGATCTGGAGCAGCGCTTCAATGCCTGGGCGGCGAAGGCGCCTTGAGGCACACGAAGCTCTATCGGTAGGGCGTACAACCGTTCGCGGTTGTACGCCGTTACACCGTGATTGCTGGCTGGCGCTATGGCCGGGCTCGAAGCGCTTTGTAGCAGGTTTCCAGGTTGGAAATGGAGCGCTCGGGAGCCATGGTCAAGCGGCGTATAACGTCGAACGTTATACGCCCTACGCTCGGTCGTCGATCAGCCGGCAGGTGCGGTTTGAGGCGGGTTCGCGAGCAAGCTCGCTCCTGCAGGTAAACGCCGGCGCCCATCCTGTAGGAGCGAGCTTGCTCGCGAACCGCATTGCACAAAAATCGCCCCTACACCCGCCGCCACACACTCGCCAACCACGGCTGCTGCTCCCGCGGCAGCCCCGCCGGCCGGTAGTAATGCTCCAGCTCCACGAAGCCTGCCGCCTCCAGCAACTGCTTCCAGCTCTCCCAATCGTGATAGGAACCGTAGCGCGGGCCGTTCCAGCCCTCGGCGTTTTCGCCCCGTGGGTTGGAGGCAAACAGTACGCCGCCTGGCTTCAGCGCGTCGCGCAGCTGGCCGAGCACGCGCGGCAGTTCCTGGCGCGGCACATGGAACAGGCTGGCGTTGGCGTAGATACCGTCGAAGCGTTCGGCGGGCAGGTCGAGGGCGAGGAAGTCCTGCAGCCACACCTCGCAACCACTGGCCTGGTGGGCCATGGCGACGAAGTTCGGGCAGCCGTCCAGCCCGACCGGCTGGTGCCCCATGGAGCGGAACACGCACAGGTCGCGGCCGGGGCCGCAGCCGAAGTCGAGCAGGGCGAAGGGCGGTTCGGCCTGGATATGGCGCAGCAGGGCGGCGATGTTCTGGCTGACATCGTGCTCCCAGGTGCCTTCGCGGAAGGCGTCGGCGGTGGCCTGGTAGTGCTCCAGGGTCAGCCGGGAAATATCGCGCAGGGTCTGGTCGTCGAGGCTCATGGCGGGCATCGGGTGATTCATCGGAGCTGTCATCTTAACGCGACTTTGAAAGTCAGCCGCGGCAAACGGCGACCCCTGTGCAGGCCTAGACTGGCGGCGTGACAGACCGGAGCACCGCCATGACCACCCTCGCACGACAGATCGCCGAACTGGACTGGCCGGCCCTCGCCGCGCGGCTAGATGCCAGCGGCCAGGCGCTGATTCCCGGCCTGCTCGACGCCGCCCGGTGCGAGGCATTGCGTGCGCTCTACGCGCAGGACAAGCCGTTCCGCAGCCGCGTGGTGATGGCGCGATACAATTTCGGTCTGGGCGAATACCGCTACTTCGCCTATCCCTTGCCCGCGTTGGTTCAGGCGCTTCGCGAGGCCTTCTACCCGCCGTTGCGCAGCATCGCCAATACCTGGCACGAACGCATGGACACCGGGATCAGCTATCCGGAAACGCACGCCGACTTCGTCGCCCAATGCCACGCGGCAGGACAATTGCGCCCGACGCCCTTGCTGCTGCGCTACCGCGCCGGCGACTACAACTGCCTGCACCAGGACCTCTATGGCGAACTGGCCTTCCCGCTGCAGGTGGCGATCCTGCTGTCCCGGCCCGGAGAGGAGTTCGAGGGCGGCGAGTTCGTCCTCACCGAACAGCGGCCGCGCATGCAGTCGCGGGTGGAAGTGGTGCCGCTCAGGCAGGGCGATGCCGTGGTGTTCGCCGTGGCACAGCGGCCGGTGCGGGGTGTGCGCGGCTATCACCGGGTGAACCTGCGCCATGGCGTCAGCCGCCTGCACAGCGGAGAGCGCTATACCCTCGGGGTGATCTTCCACGACGCGCTCTGAGCGTTACCATCGGTGCTTTCCATGGAATCAGGAATGCGGCATGCAGTACGACGTGATCCGGCCCCACCGCAGCGAATATCCCGAACCGATCACCTTCAGCAAGGGGACGGCACTGACGGTGGGTGAGCGCTATGAAGGTGAGGAAGGCTGGCAGGACTGGTACTTCTGTTCGACGGCCGGGCAGAAGGATGGCTGGGTGCCGGCGCAGGTCTTCCAGTTGACGGCTCCGGGCGCCGGAATCGCAATGGAGGATTACACCGCCCGCGAACTCGATGTCGAGGTCGGCGAGCGGCTGGAAGGCGGCCGGGAACTGGGCGGCTGGCGCTGGTGCAGCCGGGGCGACGGCGAGTCCGGCTGGGTGCCGCTGGCGTGCCTGTGCGAAGCCGGTCTCAGCGGACCCGGCCGAGCTTGATGGTCAGCGGCCAGCTCACGGCGCGCTCCGGTGCGTCGCCCCAGGCCTGGGCGAACTGCTCGCGCAGCGGCTCCACCGGGTCCAACCCGGTTGCGGCGCGGTAGCTGGCGACGGCGGACCAGCTTTCGAAGTAGCCCAGCAGGCGCGCCAGGTCCCAGGTCGCTTCCAGGGCGAAGGCCGGCGTCGGCACCCGCTCGAAGGGGAAGGCAATGGTTTCGTAGCCGGTTTCCACGTGCTTGCGCTCGGGCGCCCAGTAGGAGCCGACGACGTCGTGGTAGAGGTGGCTCACCAGGGCGTCCAGTTCCGGGGTGATGTTCAGCATGTTGTAGGAGATCACTGCCAGCAGTGCATCGGTCTGGGAGACGCGGTGCACCTCCTCGTAGAAGCGCGGCACGTCGAACCAGTGCAGTGCCTGGGCGACCAGGGTGAGGTCGACGCTGGCGGGTTCCAGCGAGGTGCTTTCCGCTGGTTCGCAGCGGTAGTCGACGTTGGGCAGGCGCGGCGCCTTGTCCAGCTGCGCGGCGTTGATGTCGGTGGCGATGACTTCGCCGAAGTGCTTCGCCAGGTCTTCGGTGGCCTGGCCCGAACCGCAGCCGCAGTCCCAGGCGCGCGCCGTGCCGGGCGCAGCCTGGGCCAGCCAGGCGAAGAAGGCCGGGTCGTAGGTCGGGCGGTTGGCGCGGTAGGCGTCGGACTGGGCGGTGAACAGCGAGCGCGTGTCGGTGCAGGTCGGCATGGCGGGCCTCGGCGCGGTGGGCGGGGCTCCATCTTGCTCCGCCCTGCGCGCCGAGGCCAGTGCGACTCATACCTTGTAGCGGCGCCCGGCGTACTGCTTCAGCCAGGCCATCAGGCCACGCTGCGGCGCTATCACCGGTTGTTCCACCAGCAGGGCGGCGCTGGCCTTCTGGCGGAAGTCGAGCAGCCGGGTCATGGCTTCGGCGATTTCCTGGCGCGCTTCCAGGCAAGGCCCCAGCACGGCCTTGTCAAGGCGATAGACCGCGCCATCGCTCAAGGCGGTGAACTGCGCCTGCCAGGCGGAGCCGGTGAGCACGCCGGCTTCGCCGATCACCTCGCCCGGCCCCATGCGGCCGGCTTCGAGGGTTTGCCCGTCGTGGGGCAGGGTCACGCTGACCACTCCGGTGTCGATGATCAGCAACTGGTCGCTGACATCGCCGGCCGCCAGCAGCACGTCGCCGGCCTTGAACGGCCGGCGCTGCATGGTGGCCGCCAGTTCGTCCCGTTCGGTATCGGCCAGGGCATCGAACAGGCCGGAGCGCACCAGCAGCGCGCGGGCGCGGGAGGCGTGCTCGCGGGCCGGGATATCGACATCGCTGAGCAGCTCGATGCCGGCGGCCTGCAAGTGGCGGAAGGCCAGGTCGTAAAGCTGGTTGCGCGCCTCGCGCTTCTCGCCCATGGCGGCGACGAAGCCGCTGAGTTCGTATTCCACGCCCTCGGGCGATGACTTGCGTACGCTCACCGTCGGCGCCGGGCTGGCCAGCAACGTGCGGCAGCCGCCCAGGGCGCGTTCCAGCGCCTCGATGGCCTTGCGCGGGCGGACCCGCGGGCTGAGCGTCAGGCTCAGGCTCAAGCCGTAGAGGTTCGCCGGCCGGCTGAGGTTGAGCAGCTTGGCCTTGGCCGCCAGGGAGTTGGGGACCACCGCCAGGGTACCCTGGGCGGTCTGCAGGTAGGTGGAGCGCCAGTCGATCTCGGTAACCCGGCCCTCGATGCCGTCGATGGAGATCCAGTCGTCCAGCTGGTACGGCTTGGTGGTGTTGAGCACGATGCCGGAGAACACGTCGCTCAGCGTGCTCTGCAACGCAAGGCCGAGGACGATGGCGACCACCCCGGAAGTGGCCAGGAGGCCCTTCACCGGCAGCTCCAGCACGTAGCCGGCGGCGGCGATGCTGGCGATCAGGAAGATCAGCGCGCCGACCACATCCTGCAGCAGCCGCCCGGCGTGGCCGACGCGTTGCACCAGGAGGAAGCCGAGCACCACGGTCAGGCAGCGCGCGGCGAACAGCCACCAGATGATCTGCACGCCGGTGGCGACCAGGTGGCTGGGCAGGTCGTCGGGCCAGGGCGCGGCGCGCAGCGGGTTCATCCCGGCGTTGAACAGCAGCAGGCTGAACAGCAGGAAGCAGAGCACGCGGGCGGTCAGACGCCAATGCGGATGGGCCATGCCGAGCAGGCGCCAGAGCAGCAGGTCGATCAGCAGCAGCGCCGGGGCGGCGAACAGGGGGTGTTGGCTGAGCAGGGCGGGCATCGCGCCTCTCCGTGGGACGATGCGCAAAAGATGGCACAGAAAAACGCTTCTGGCAGCCGTCTCAACCGGCGTTCGGCCGATGCCTCAGCTCCGCCCAGTCAGGCACTTCGATTTCGCCGGCGATCCATGGCGAGCGACTGTCGTTGTCGAACAGCACCAGGGTCTCGCCGTACTCGGGCGTTTCGCCTTCGGGCTTGTCGAGGTTGTGCATCAGGCGGTCGAAGCACTCGCTGTGGGTCACCAGCACCAGGTTGCGGTGGGCGGCCTTGTGCTGGCGGATCTGGCCCAGCAGGTCGTCGTTCTTGCAGGTGAAGAGCCAGTCCTGGCGAGCGACGGTGTGGTCGAACATCAGGTCCGCCGTCTGTGCGGTGCGGGTCAGCGGGCTGCTGTAGATATCGGTGGCCGCCAGGCCGTAGTGGGCGATGGCCCGGCCCAGCCCCTTGGCCATTTCCGCGGCGCGGACGGTGATGCCATCGGCCGCGCCCAGGCAGGGGGCGCTGGTCCGGTCGCAGCGTTCCAGGTGGCGGACCAGCAGGATCACCCGGCCTTGCATCCAGCGTTGCTGAAAGGCGCTGCCGCTGGGGTTGTCCAATGATTCGGGGAGGACCGAGCGCCAGGCGCACAGCGCCAGGGTGATGCCGGTCAGCAACAGGAGGGCCAGGTAGGGGTTTCTGGCGATGGATCGTACGGCGTGTGTGGGGTTCACAGCGATCCCGGGTCAGAGTGCGAATGGACCCATGTTGACCGGCGGGAATGACAAACGTGCTACGGAGTCGATGATTCCACAATTTTCTAGGGCTCGGCTTCCACTACGCTGACCGTGGCCGTGGTCCCGGCGCGCAGGCGGTCGCGCCCGGCGTAGGCGGGGTCGATGGCGATGCGCACCGGGATGCGCTGGGCGAGCTTGACCCAGGTGTAGGTCGGGTTGATGTTGGCCAGCAGGCGGCTGCCGGGCAGGTTCTCGCGGTCGGTGATGGCGAAGGCGATGCTTTGCACGGTGCCGTCGAAGCGCTCGCCGCTCATCAGTTCGATGCGGACCCGGTCGCCTTCGTGAATGCGCGGCAGCTTGGTTTCCTCGAAGTAGCCGCTG
Organism: Pseudomonas macauensis; assembly: GCF_047902425.1. Lineage (NCBI taxonomy): Bacteria > Pseudomonadati > Pseudomonadota > Gammaproteobacteria > Pseudomonadales > Pseudomonadaceae > Pseudomonas > Pseudomonas macauensis. Next base: position 2,430,904 of record NZ_CP138377.1, read on the forward strand.
ACGTGGAAGGAGTCGCTGTCCACCACCGCGACCAGCGCGCTGCCAGCGGTGGCGTAGTCGCCGGCGCGGGTCAGCAGGTTGGTCACGTAGCCGTTCACCGGCGCCAGCACGCGGGTGCGCTCCAGGTCCAGGCGTGCCTGGCGCAGCGCCGCCTCCGCCAGGCTGACGCTGGCCTGGGCCAGGCCCAGGTTGGCCTGTTCGCGCAGCAACTGGGCCTCGGCCACGGACACATCGGTGCTGGCCTTTTCCCATTCCTCGTTGGAGATCGCCGAGCGTGCCTTCAGCTCCCGCCGGCGGACCTCCTCGCTCCTGCGCTGACGCAGCAGCGCCTGGTTGGCGACGATGGATGCCTGCGACTGGCCCAGCGCCGCACGCGCCACTTCCACCGCGCGCTCGGCGTGCTGCACCGCCAGCTCGTAGCGGGCGGGGTCGATCTGCAGCAGCAGGTCGCCCTTGTTCACGTGCTGGTTGTCCTGCACGCGCAGATCGACGATGCGCCCGGTGACATCCGCCGACAGCGACACCACGTCGGCCCGCACGCGGGCGTCGCGGGTCCAGGGCGCGCGGGTGTAGTAGACCCAGGCGTAGCTGCCCAGCACCAGGGCGAGCGCCACCACGGCGAGGGTGATCAGCGGCGGGATCGCCTTGCGGACGTCGAGCATGTCAGTGCAGTGCTCCCATGAGCAGGATCAGGCTGGCGCAGATGCAGCTGTAGAGTGCGCCCTCGAACAGCGCTTCGTGCCAGACCAGACGCAGCACGCCGAGGCGCCGCAGCACCCAGTCCAGCAGCAGGAAGATCGGCAGGGCAAGGAGCAGGGCCTGGGCCAGTGGCGGCAGGTAGACGCCGCCCAGTTCGATATCAACGGGCATGGAGCGGTTGTTCTCCGTGGTCGTCGTGGAAGCGCGCGGCTTCGCTGTAGAGGTCGCGGAAGCGCTCCAGCAGGGCGGCGGCCACCAGCAGTGCCACGCCGCTGACGAACAGTGGGCGCATGGCCTCGCCGCCGGAATGAGAGTCCTGGCCTTGCAGCTCGTCCAGCCCCGTGCCCAGCTCGCGCATGGCCTGCAGGACCCGTTGCAGGGGCGCCGCGGGGGGCTGGTCGAGGCAGGCGGCGAGTTCGTCGAGCACCAGTGACAGGCGTTCGCGCAGCGCTTCCGGCAGGCCGTCGGGGTTGAGGCTCTCGCGCCGCAGCTGGTGCAGCACCACGCCCAGGGTCATGCTCGCCAGGCTGCACTGGAAACGCTCGCCGGACTGGCTGTCGCGGGCCGCCGGCAGCAGCCCGAGCATGATCGCCAGGCGGTCGACCATGCGGCTCTCGAACAGGAAGCGGCGCGACTCGCTGGGCTTTGACAGCAGCACCGCGCGCACCTCGGCACGGGTGCGCCGCGACTGGCGGCGCAGGCGTGCATCCGCATCGAACGGGAAGACCCAGGCGTACACCAGCAACGCCAGTACGCCCGCGCAGACATAGCCGCCGGCGAACTCGAACCATTGCAACGAGGTGTTGATCCAGGCGCCCTGGTTCTGCGGGCCCACCAGCAGGAAGGTGGACAGCCCCAGGCCGATACCGATGCCGGCGGTCTGCGGGTTGGCCAGGCCGACGGCGATCACGTAGAGCAACGGGGTGAGGAACAGCGCGAGCATCTCGAAGTCGCCGACGCTGGGTAGCAGCAGGAACTGCAGCAATGCCGCTGCCACCAGCGCCAGGGCCAGCCCGCGCAGGTATGCCTGGCTGGCCAGCAGGGGGCGCGGGAAGGTCGCCAGCATGGAGCAGAGGATGCCCACCAGGATCATCCCGGCGCGGGCGCCGTCCCAGGCGGTTTCCACCCAGATCCAGCCGGCGCAGCACAGGGCGATGAAGGCGCGGCTGGCGTTCATCGCCGCGAGGTGGAAGTCCAGATGGAGGGAATGGGCCTGGCCGCGGTGGGAGATGCGGTTGCCCGGCCGACCGTCCTGGATTGCATCGCTCAGCTCGATCATCTCGTCCAGCTGCTGCATCAGCCGCGCCTGCTCGATGCGCAGCGCCCAGGCCAGGGAGCGCAGCGAGGTCGGCAGGCCGTCGGCCAGTTCCTCGGCCTGGCGCGCGGCGGCGTCGAAACGCTGGCGCAGGCGGGTGATACGCTTGCGCACCGGGGCGGGCAGGGCACGGCCGTACTCGGCCAGTTCTTCCAGGCAGGCCAGTTCATCCTCGCGCAGACGCTGCACCGACTCCGGGATCGGTCCCGTGAGGCGGGCCTGGATCAGCTTGCGCTGGCGGCGCAGGATGGCCAGCCGCGAGGTCATCAGCACCAGCTGGTTGGCCAGCAGCTGCACCAGCTCGTCGGCGCCGCGCAGGCGCGGCGCATCGAAGTAGAGGTGGCGGCGCAGCATTTCCAGTGCGGAGATTTCGCCCAGCAACTGAATCTGCCGTTGCTGGAAATCCTCTTCGGCTTCCTCGCCGCGAATCACCGCCGCGGCATGCACGGCGATCAGCCGGATCAACTGGTCGACCTTGGCGAAATAGCCCCGCGCCACGCTCTGCGGACGGGCGAAGAACAGGCTGACCAGGGTCACGCAGGCCACCCCGAGCAGGGTCTCGGTGACCCGGGTGATGGCCAGGGTATAGGTTGAGTCGGGGGCGGGCTGGGCCAGCAGGGCGACGATCACCGCGGTGAAGCCGCTGAGCACGAAGGCGTGGGAGTGGGTGAAGCGCAGCAGGGTGCCGCCGGCGGTGCAGATCGCCAGCCAGGCCGCCAGGGTGACGATGAAGGGCAACGGCGCCTGCGGGAACAGCGCCATGATCGCCACGGCGACGATGGCGCCGATGGTGGTGCCGATCACCTGGGAGAAACTTTTCTGCAAGGTCATGCCGGCCAGCGGGGTGCTGATGATCACCACCGTCATGGTCGCCCACTTGGGCTGCTCCAGGTCCAGCAGGAACGCCAGGTACAGGGTCAACAGCCCGGCCAGCACGGTGCGCAGGGCGAACAACAGGGTGTCCCTGCCCGGATGAATGACAGCGCGCAGATACAGCAGCAGCGATGGCATGCCGGCCCCCTCGTGTCGACGTGACGAAAACCCCGGCGCAGGGCCGGGGCTGGTCAAAACAGTGTGGTCGAGGATTGCCGAGGTTGCGGGATTTCTTCGCGCTTCAGCCGACGCTGTCCAGCGATTGCGCCAGGCGCTCCTGGATGAAGTCGAGGAAGCACTGGATGCGCAGAGCCAGCTGCGAGTTGCGGTAGTACACCGCGTGGATTGGCTGGCGGCGTTCGCTGGTCAGCTCCGGCAGCACGCGCACCAGGCGTCCGGCCTGGATGTCGGCGCAGGTCATGAAACTCGCCAGGCAGGCGATGCCCTGGCCGCTCAGGGCCAGCTGGCGCAGGGTCTCGCCACTGGAGGCGGAGAGCCGCGGGGTGATCGCCAGGGTGTCGCCGCCGGCATGCCGCAGCGGCCAGATGTTCAGCGCCTCCGGCTGGGTGAAGCCGAGCAGCGTGCGGCCCAGCAGGTCGTCCAGGTCGGCCGGCATGCCGTGGCGTTCCAGGTACTCCGGCGAGGCCAGCAGGTTCAGCCGGCTGCTGCCCAGGGGACGGGCGTGCAGGCTGGAGTCGGCGAGCTGGCCGATGCGGATGGCGATGTCGGTGCTCTGTTCCAGCAGGTCGATGTTCAGGTCGTTGGTGTTGAGCTGCAGTTCGATGTCCGGGTAGCGCTCGCGGAAGGCGCCGATGTGCGGCACCACGGCGTGCAGCATGAAGGGCGAGGCGGCGTTGATCCGCAGGCGCCCGGCGGGGGATTGCTGGCGCAGGGCGAGGCGTTCTTCGAGGGCATCCATCTGTTCGAGGATGTGCCGCGCGTGCTCGAGGAAGAACTCGCCTTCTTCGGTGAGTTTCATCCGCCGCGTGGTGCGGTTGAGCAGGGTGGTGCCGAGCTTTTCCTCCAGCTTCGACAGCGCACGGCTGACCGCCGAGGGGGTCAGCCCCAGTTGCTCGGCGGCGGCAGTGATGGAGCCGCAGTCGATCACCGTGGCGAAGGTCTTGAGTTCGTCGGAGTGGGCTTTCATCGGCGGGCCTGTTGGGGAGCGGCGGGGTGGATTGTAAGAGTGTGATCGGTGCGTTGGATTGAAGATTTGATGTCCCTTGTAGGAGCGGACCTTGTCCGCGATCACGGTCATGGCCCGCTCCTACGAAGAGCCGTCCAGCGCCCGCGCAAGTGCGCTCGGCGCCAGCCGTGCCCTTCAGCAATCAGAACGTCCCCGGATAAGCCCCGCCATCGAGCAACAGGTTCTGCCCGGTCAGATAGCCCGCCTGCGCGCTGCACAGGAAGGCGCAGAACGAGCCGAATTCCTCGGCGGTGCCGAAGCGACCGGCGGGAATCGCCTTGCGCTCGGCATCTACCAGTTCACCCTCGTCACGCCCGCTGAGTTCGGCGGCACGCTGGAGGCCGCTGCGCAAACGGTCGGTATCGAAGGAGCCGGGCAGCAGGCCGTTGATGGTGACGTTGCAGCCGGCCACCCGAGGCTGACGGGCGAGGCCGGCGACGAAACCGGTCAGGCCGCTGCGTGCGCCGTTGGACAGGCCGAGCGTGTCGATCGGTGCCTTCACTGCGCCGGAGGTGATGTTGACGATGCGTCCGAAGCCGCGCGCAGCCATGCCGTCCACCGTGGCCTTGATCAGCTCGATGGGGGTGAGCATGTTCAGGTCCAGGGCGCGCAGCCAGTCCTCGCGTTCCCAGTTGCGGAAGTCGCCGGGCGGCGGGCCGCCGGCGTTGTTGACCAGGATGTCCACCTGCGGACAGGCCGCCAGCAGCGCGGCGCGTACATCCGGGTCGCTGATGTCGCCGGCCACCTCGCGCACTTCCACGCCCAGCTGGCGTAGTTCGGCGGCGGTGGCGGCGAGGGTATCGACGTCGCGGGCGTTGATCGCCAGGTTCACGCCTTCGCGGGCCAGTGCCAGGGCGCAGCCCTTGCCCAGGCCCTTGCTGGCGGCGCAGACCACGGCCCAGCGGCCCTTGATGCCTAGATCCATGAGGTTCTCCTGTTCGGTGTGAGTGGCCGGAGCGTCAGGTTATCGGTCAATTCCACGCGCGGCGGGGCTGAGATGTAGGGCGTATAACGTTCGACGTTATACGCCGTTTGACCATGGCCGCCGAGCGCTGCAGGGCTGGCCACGGAGCCGCACTTTCAGGACTCTCCTGGCTTGGCCAAGGCACCGGCGATACGCAGGGTGTATCGGCGTACAACCGCGAACGGTTGTACGCCCTACGACGTGACCGCCGGGGCCGGCAGCAGACTGATCCATTTACCGCTCCCCTGGCCGGACTTCAAGCGGCGCAGTGCTTCGGGCAACTCGGCGAACTCGAAGAACTGCTTCGCCGGCGGCTGCAAGCGCCCGTCGGCGACGCCCTGCATCAGGCTGGCGGCGGCGCGGCGCAGCTCCCGCCAGTCCAGCGCATCGCCGTGGGCATGGATGCTGTTGAGCGCCACTTCATGTAGCGAGAGGGCGCTACTGAAGGCCGGCAGCGGGGCATGTTCCTGGCGGTCCTGGATGCACACCAGGTGGCCGTTGTAGCCCAGCAGCGGAGCGAGGCTGGCGGCGTGGCTGCCGCTGACGGTGTCGAACACCCCGTGCAGGCGGCGCGGGCCGAGGGCGTCGCGCAGGCGTGCGGACCATTGCGCGTCGCGGTAGTCGAAGACGCCGGCGATGCCCAGTTGCAGCAGGTGTTCACGGTGCTTCGGCGCGGCCGTCACCCACACGCGCAAGCCGCGCTGCACGGCCAGTTGCGCGAGCAGATAGCCGACTGCGCCACCGGCGCCAGTCACCAATACGTCACGGTTGTCGCAGGCTGGCAGCTTGTCCAGCGCCTGCCAGGCGGTCAGGCCGGGGCAGGGCAGGCTGGCGGCGGTGGCGTCGTCCAGTGCGTCCGGCACCGGGTACACCGCGTGGGCGCGCAGCAGGGTGTATTCGGCGAAGCTGCCGCCACGGGGCAGCGCCTGGTGGTAGGCAACACGGGTGCCGACCCGCAGGTTCACCGCGCTGCCGGCAGCTACGACCAGGCCAACGCCATCCACGCCAGGCACCTGGCCTTGCTGCCAGTCGTCACGACCCCAGTCGATCATCTTCCAGTCCACCGGGTTCAGCGCGATGGCGGTGTTGGCCAGCAGCACCTCGTCCGGGCCGGGGATGGGCAGCGGCAGACGCGCCAGCTTCAGGCCGTCGAGGCTGGCGCCGGGCGTCCAGGTCCAGGCGGCATAGTCGTTGAGGGCATAGTCATTGAGATAGCTGGTTGCACTCATGAAGATTCCTTGGGAACGGGAAAGCCGCCCGGAAGGGGCGGCTGACTGCGGGTGATCGATCAGTCCCAGGCCGGGGCCAGGCTTTCCGGGCTGGTGATGCGCTCGTTGCGATCCAGCGCGGCGATGGCGGCCATGTCGGCGTCGGTCAGGCGCAGGTCGACGGAGCGCAGATTGCTTTCCAGGTTTTCACGCTTGGTGGACGACGGGATCACCGAGTAGCCGAGCTGCATCGCCCAGGCCAGGGTCACCTGCGCCGGTGTGGCGCCGTGGCGTCCGGCGATTTCGTCGATCACCGGGTCGCTTAGCACCTTGCCGTAGCCCAGGGTCATGTAGGAGGTGAGGTGGATGCCCTGGCTCCGGGCGAACTCCGCCACCTTGCGGTTCTGCAGGTAGGGGTGCAGTTCCACCTGGTTGGTGGCGATCTGCCCGGCGCCGACGGCGGCGATGGCTTCCTGCATCAGCGCGATGGTGAAGTTGGACACGCCGATCTCACCGGTCAGGCCCTGGGCCTTGGCTTCGGCCAGGGCGCCCATGAACTCGGCGACCGGCACTTGCCCCTTGGGCGAGGGCCAGTGGATCAGGGTCAGCTCGACGCGGTCGGTGCGCAGCTTGTGCAGGCTGTCCTTGAGGCTGGGGATCAGCTTGTCGGCGGTGTAGTTCTCGGTCCAGATCTTGGTGGTCAGGTACAGCTCGTCACGCTTGACCCTGGCGCCTGCGATGGCTTCGCCGACGTCGGCTTCGTTGCCGTAGATCTGCGCGGTGTCGATGGCGCGGTAGCCCAGGTCGATGGCGGTGCGGATCGAGTCGATGACGGTCTGGCCCTTGAGGCGGAAGGTGCCGAGGCCGAAGGCGGGTACGCTCATGGAGGAACTCCTTGTAGTCGATCAGTGAGTGGGAACCGCGCCGGGGGCGGTCGGTTCCATGGATGTGCGACGGTCCAGACGGCCGCTCAGGGCGGTCAGGCCGAAGGCGGCGAGCGTTACCACGGCGGCGATCCAGGGCGTATGGCCCAGGCCCAGGTGGCTCACCACCAGTCCGCCGGCCCAGGAACCGCCAGCCACGCCGAGGTTGAACGCGGCGATGTTGAAGCCGGCGGCCACGTCTACCGCTTCCGGCGCCACACGCTCGGCCTGCTGCACCACGTAGACCTGCAGGCCGGGCACGTTGCCGAAGGCCACGGCGCCCCACGCCAGTACGGTCAGTACCACCAGCCACGGGTTGCCGGCAGTGAAGGTCAGTACCAGCAGCACCGCCGCCAGCAGGCCGAAGATGATCTTCAGCGCGCTCACCGGGCCGCGTTTGTCGGCCAGGCGACCGCCCCAGATATTGCCGATGGCCACCGAGACACCGTAGGCCAGGAGTACGGCGCCGACCATGTTCGGGCTGAAACCGGCCAGGTCCTGGAGGATGGGCGCGAGGAAGGTGAAGGCGATCAGCGAGCCGCCGTAACCCACGGCGGTCATCGCGTAGACCAGCAGCAGGCGCGGCTGCAGCAGTACGCGGGCCTGGCGCAGCAGCGGGGCCGGCGGGGTGTGCTGGATGTTCTTCGGCACGAACAGCAGGCTGCCGAGCAGGGCGATCACGCCGAAGGCGGCGACCGCGAGGAAGGTCACGCGCCAGCCCAGGTGCTGGCCGATGAAGGTGCCCAGCGGGATGCCGGTGACGAAGGCCACGGTCATGCCGCTGAACATGGTGGCGATGGCGCTGGCGGCCTTGTCCTTGCTCACCAGGTTGGTGGCGATGATCGAGCCGACCGAGAAGAACACGCCGTGGGCGAGGCCGGTGAGGATGCGGGCGATGATCAGCGATTCATAACTCGGCGCCTGCCAGGCCACCAGGTTGCCAACGGTGAACAGCGCCATCAGGCCGACCAGCAGCGCCTTGCGCGGGATGCGGCCGGTGAGGGCGGTGAGCAGCGGGGCGCCGATGGCCACGCTGAGGGCGTAAAGGCTGACCAGCAGGCCGGCGGAGGGCAGGGTGACGCCCAGGTCGCCGGCGATGGTGGGGATCAGGCCGACGATGACGAACTCCGTCGTGCCGATGGCGAAGGCGCTCAGGGTCAGCGCCAGGAGTGCGAGGGGCATGAGGTGGGACTCCGGATAGTGGAATGCGATGGAGGGCATTCTCCCTATTCGGTCCCTTGAGAAAAACGCGGCGAACGGCAAAGGATAGTTGATCTGAATTCACAAATTGATCGTCCGTCTAAGCTGGAACGATCCATGACGAGGATTCAGCCATGCATTACACCGGCACCTGTCACTGCGGCGCGGTGGCCTTCGCCTTCGAGGCGGAACTGGATGAACTGGTGCGCTGCGACTGTTCGCTGTGCGCGAAACGCAATGCGTTGATGGCGACTGTGCCGAAAGGCCAGTTCCGCATTACTCGCGGCGAGCAGGCGTTGTGCCTGTATCGCTGGAACAGCGGGGTGGCGATGCATTACTTCTGCGGGACGTGCGGGGTCTACGTCTATCACCAGCGGCGCAGTAATCCGGGGCTGCTGAGTGTGAATGCCTGCTGCATCGATGGGTTCGATCCGGAGTCGCTGCCCGTGCGGCGGGTGGATGGCAGGAGCATGAGCACCGTTGCGGAGCAGAAGAAATTGTAGGAGCGGGCCATGCCCGCGATCGCGGACGAAGTCCGCTCCTATGCCGGCGCCTGGCAACAGTCACTCCCGGGGGCCTCGAATTCCTCCGCTGTGGATTTCGCGGACAAGGGCTAGGCGCCCCGTCGCTCCTACGGGAGCGCAGCTCCGCTCTGGCTCTCTAAGGCTTCCAGAGAAATCTCCGCACGCACCGGAGCGCCCCTGAAACTCCGATGGAGCGAGGGGAGTCCCGCGAAGCGGGACCCGGATGGTGGGGCAAAGACCTTTGGTTACTTTCTGTGGGGCGGCCATCCGTAGTTTGAGAAAGTGACTCGCCCGAGGGGGCGAAACAAGGACTATCAACACACGCCAAAGCGGCGCAGAAATACCCAAACTCAATGCATCGCGGACAAACTCCGTTCCTATCCCGGCGAAAACCAACCGCCCACAAAAAAGCCCCGCATTGCGCGGGGCTCTTTCATTCACTCGTCACTCAAGCGTGCGGACGCAGCTCGGTGCTCAGGCCGGCCTGGGCGATCGTTGCAATCGCCTGCTCACGGGCGGCCTCGGAGTCGTACAGCTTGCTCTTCAGCAGTTCTGCACCGGTGTTATCGCGGATCACGAAGAAATTCTTGCCACCCGGCGACATCTGCCGCTTGAAGCGATCGACGCTGCCGCAGCAGCTGCGGAGGCTGCCGATGGCCTGCTCGGCTGCCTCCTGTGTCGGGTAGGCGAGACTTTCCAGCAGGGTGCCGTGGGCGCTGTTCTTGAGAAGAAAACGGTGGTTGCCGCTGCTGAGTTCCTTGATTTCATACCAACCGGGCATGTGTTGCTCCATATATCCGGTGTCAACGACCTGCGGGTGCTCCCGCAGGGTGACAGGCCAGTTTAGGAGGACGGACGTTCTATTTGTATAGGAAAAGTCCTACGAATCAGAGGGTTACTGTGTCAATTTGTCTCCGCAGCTCGCCGGTGCGCCGGGCACCAGGCTGCAGCGACGGTTTGGGAGGCGGGAAATCGCGGGCAAGAAAAAGCCCCGCGCTGGGCGGGGCTTCTTCCTTATCTACCGAGCTGGCGGGCTATCAGTTGCCCGCAGCAGCGGCGGCGGTCATGTCCGACACGCTCTCGCCACGGTGCTGGCTGAACTGCGGAGCCAGGGAGCCGACGATCATGCCGATGGCGCTGCAGATCAGGCCGACCAGCTGCGGCGGCCAGAAGTCGCCTTCCTGGTAGCCCAGCTCCAGCGACACCCAGCCGATCAGGCCGCAGGCGATGGCGGTCAGGGCACCCTGGGTGGTGGCGCGCTTCCAGAACAGGCCGAAGAACAGCGGTACCACGGCGGCGACCAGGGTCACCTTGTAGGCGTTGCCGACCATCTCGTAGATGCTGGCGTTGGAGAACAGCGCGAACACACAGGTGGCGACGGTCATTGCCAGCACGCTGCAACGCATGGCCAGCAGGGCCTGACGGTCAGTCATGTTGGGCAGGAAGTGCTTGACGATGTTTTCGGTCAGGGTCACCGACGGGGCCAGCAGGGCGCCCGAGGCGGAGGACATGATGGCCGAGAGCAGGGCGCCGAAGAACATGATCTGGGCGAACAGCGGGGTACGTTCCATGATCAGGTGCGGCAGGATCTGCTGGGAGTCTTCGGCCAGCCAGTGCTTGACCATCTCCGGATCGATCATCTGCGCGGCGTAGATCAGGAAGATCGGCAGCATGCAGAAGGTCAGGTAGCAGCAGGCACCGGTCATGGTGGCGCGCGAGGCGATCTTCTCGGTCTTGGCCGACATCACGCGGGCATACACGTCCTGCTGCGGGATCGAGCCGAACATCATGGTCACCGCGGCGCCGAGGAAGGCGACGATATCCTTGGCCGAGGTGCCGTGCAGGAAGGTGAACTTGCCTTCGCTGGCGGCGTGGCTGATCACGTTGACCGGGCCACCGGCCATGCCGCCGATCAGCCAGACCAGGTAGAACAGGCCGGCGACGATGATGATCATCTGCAGGAAGTCGGTCAGTGCAACGGACCACATACCGCCGAACAGGGTGTGCAGCAGGACGATCACGGTGCCGATGATCATGCCCTGGGTGGTGGTGATGCCGCCGTCGGAGAGCACGCTGAAGACCACGCCCAGCGCGGTGATCTGCGCGGCGACCCAGCCCATGTAGGAAATGATGATCACCAGGCTGGTGAAGATTTCCACGTGCTGGCCGAAGCGCTTGCGGAAGAAGTCACCGATGGTCAGCAGGTTCAGGCGATAGAGCGGGCGGGCGAAGATCATGCCCACCAGCATCAGGCAGCCGAACGAGCCGAACGGGTCTTCGATGATCCCGGCGAAGCCTTCTTCGAGGAAGGTGGCCGGAATGCCCAGGACGGCTTCGGAGCCGAACCAGGTGGCGAAGACCATGGTGACGACGAGGGGGAAGGACATGCTTCGGCCGGCAGCCGCGTAGTCCGAGGAATTGTGTACGCGGGTGGTAGCGTAGAAACCGACAGCTACGGTGATCAGCAGATACACCGCTACAAACCAGATCAGCATTTGTTCGTTCCGTTGGCTCGCCGCGAACCGCGCCGCCGGGGACGAACCCGGGCAGAGGTGCCGCGACTGACAAGTTGTTTTTGTTGTGTTGCGCGGCAGCGGGTTATCCGGTGCACCAGGCAGGGGGAGCCGGAGAAACGTAACCAGTTGCGTCAACGGGCCGCAGTCTGCCAAATCCGTCAAATATGTCAAACACTTGAATCGCTCATGAGTAAAAAAAATTACATCTCCGGACGGATGGTGCTCTTAAAGGATTGATTTGATTGGCTGCTAACGATTCTGGATGACCCAATAGTCGATTATTTTTTACGACCCCTGTTTGATAAGCAGAACATCTTCCAAGGCGCTAGGCTCTTGGCTCAGGGCATTGCCGAAGGACACTCATGTTCGATCACCCCGACCTCGCGCAATTGCTTTCCAGCTACGGCTATCTGGCGCTGTTCGTCGGCTGCCTGCTGGAGGGCGAGACCATGCTCCTGCTGGCCGGCCTCGCGGCGCACCAGGGGCTGATGGGCTTCGCGCCGGTGCTGTTCTGGGGCTGTGTCGGCGGCACCTGCGGCGACCAGTTGCTGTACTGGGCCGGCCGCCGCGCCGGAGGGCGGGCGCTGCCCTGGCTGCAGCGGCGCGGCCTGGCGGTGGAGCGGGTGACCGGGCTGATCGAGCGTCATCCGCTGCTAGCGATCTTCGCCGTGCGCTTCCTCTACGGCATGCGCCTGGCCGGGCCGCTGCTGATCGGCGCCAGCCGGGTGGCGCCGCTGCGCTTCTTGCTGATCAACCTGTTCGGTGCGTTCTGCTGGGCGCTGGTGTTCGCCAGCGCCGGCTACTGGGCCGGGCAGATGCTGGAGAGCTGGCTGGGCGATCTGAAACCCTACCGGCTGCCGATCCTGGTCGGCGTCGTGCTGCTGGGCGGTGGCTTCGAGCTCTGGCGGCGTCGGCGCGGCCGTCGCGCGCCGTCTTCCGCCGGTAAACCCAGGCAGTGAGCCGTGCCTTGATGTAGAGCGGTTTGGATTCGCGCTCGTGGCGATTAGAATTGCCGCTCTTTTGTTCAAGGATGCAGCCATGAGCCTCTACCAGCCCGGCATTCTCGCCACCCCGGTTCCCGCCCACGCCCGCCACCTTTTCTTCGACCTGACCTCGCTGCAGGACCTGCCGGCCGCCCTGGACCGCCTGGTGCAGTTCGCCGATGGCGAGGCGGCCGTCGTCGGTTTCGGCGAGTCGCTGGTGCGCGCGCTGGGTCGCGGTATCGAGGGTTTGCGCGAGTTTCCGGCAATCGCCGGCGTTGGCGTGGACAACCCGTCCACCCCGCATGCCCTGTGGGTCTGGCTGCGCGGCGAGGAGCGTGGCGAACTGCTGCTGCGCACCCAGCAGGTGCAGGCGCTGTTGGCGCCGGCGCTGGAGCTGGCCACGCTGACCGAAGCCTTCCGCCACGGCGATGGCCATGACCTGACCGGTTACGAGGACGGCACCGAGAACCCGCAGGATGACGACGCGATCGCCGCCGCCATCGTTGACAATGGCGTGGAAGGCCTGGCGGGTGGCAGCTTCGCCGCCATCCAGCAGTGGCGTCACCAGTTGCAGGATTTCGCCGCGCTGCCCCAGGCCGAGCGCGACGACATCATGGGCCGCCGCCTGAGCGACAACGAGGAACTGGAGGACGCGCCGGTGTCCGCCCACGTCAAGCGCACCGCCCAGGAGAGTTTCGACCCCGAGGCCTTCATCGTGCGCCGCTCGATGCCCTGGACCCACGACCAGGACGCCGGACTGATGTTCCTCGCCTTCGGCCGTACCCTCGACGCCTTCGAAGTGCAACTGCGGCGCATGAGCGGCCTGGAAGACGGCATTACCGACGCCCTGTACCGCTTCAGCCGCCCGCTGACCGGCGGCTACTACTGGTGCCCGCCGCGCAAGGATGGTGTGCTGGACCTGCGCGCGCTGCTCGGCTGATCTGTCGCCGCCCGCCGGAAGCCCCGCCACTGAGCGGGGCTTTTTTGTGGGCGCTGCTCGCGAACCGCACGGCACAGACTTCGCCAATGGCCCCCCGATCTTCCACCGAATTGGCTGTTGGCCCTCACCACCTCGGGGCGTAGCGTGGGCTCATCTCCCCACTGCCCGAGGAAAGCGCCATGCCCGCAGTCACTTCCCTGAAACGCCTGTTCGTTGGTCTTGGCCTGGCCCTGAGCCTGCCGGTCTTCGCCCATGGCACCGGCGAAGAGACGGTCACCACCCAGCAGGAGCACAAGCTCCCCGACGCCGCGGGCAAGAAGGGCCTGGTGATCACCGTTGCCTACGAGCCGGGGCAGTCCTCCGACCCCCATGTGCACAGTGGCTCGGTGTTCGCCTACGTGCTCGAAGGTGCGGTGATCTCCCAGCTGGAGGGGCAGAAACCGGTGACCTACCAGGCCGGCCAGTCCTGGTACGAGGCGCCCAACACGCCGCACCTGGTCTCGCGCAACGCCAGCAACCAGAAGCCGGCCAAGTTGCTGGTGTGGATGCTGTTGGACGAGAACGCCCCGGTGCTCACACCGCTGAAGAAGTGAGCGTAGAAAAAAGAACCCCGCGTATTCGCGGGGTTCGTCGTTACGGCTTCAAGCTCACTCCGTCGCGCCGGGTACCTTGCGCGGGGCCATGAAGAACATCCAGGTCAGCGCCAGGAAGTACATGGTCGGGATGATGGTGAACAGCACCGCATAGTTGTTGTGGGTGACGGTGAGGATGTAGCCGACGATCTGGGTCATGAACATGCCACCAATCGCCGCGCACATGCCGCCGAAGCCGAACACCGTGCTCATCATGTGCTTGGGCGTGTAGTCCATCACCAGGCTCCAGATGTTCGCCGTCCACGCCTGGTGTGCACCCACGCCCAGGGCGATGGCGGCCACGGCGATCCACAGGCCGCTGGCCTTGGCGGCGAAGACCACGCCGATTATTGCGCAGGCACAGATGAACATCGACAGCAGGCGCGCATGGATGGCGTTCATGCCGCGGCCGATCAGCCAGGACGACAGGATGCCGCCACCGATGCTGCCGAAGTCCGCGGTCAGCCAGATCAGCATCAGCGGGATGCCCATCTGGGTGACGCTGATCCCCAGGCCGTACTGCTGGTTGAGGAAGGGCGGCAGCCAGTACAGGTAGAACCAGAACACCGGTGCGGTCAGCGAAAGGGCCACGGCGAAGGCCCAGGTGCCGCGCATGCGCAGAATGGCGGAGAAGGGCACGCGCTTGGCTGGCGGCTCGTCGGCTGCCTGGATGTAGTCCAGCTCGCTCTGCTTCACCGTCGGGTGCTCTTCGGGATTGAAGTACTTCAGGCCCCACAGCACCACCCAGACGAAGCCCAGCGCGCTCATGCAGAGGAACGCCGCCTGCCAGCCCCAGGCTGCGAGGATCAGCGGCAGCAGGGCCGGGGTGAGCATGGCGCCGACATTGGTGCCGGCGTTGAAGATGCCGGTGGCCATGGCCCGCTCGCCGGCCGGGAACCACAGGCGCGTGGTCTTCACGCAGGCCGGGTAGTTGGCCGCCTCGGTCAGGCCGAGGATGAAGCGGCAGACCATGAAGCCCGCCGCCGAACTGGCCAGGCCATGGGCGCCGGTGGCGAAGCTCCACAGCAGCACGGCGAAGAAGAACGCACGCTTCACGCCGATGCGGTCGATCAGCCGGCCCTGCAGCACGAAGCCGATGGCGTAGCCGACCTGGAACCAGAAGTTGATGTTGGCGTAGTCCATGGCCGTCCAGGCCATTTTCTCGGCGAGCAGCGGCTGCATCACGCCGAGGGCGGCGCGGTCGATGTAGTTCAGGGTGGTGGCGAAGAACACCAGGGCGAGCATGCCCCAGCGCACCTTGCCGACGGCCATGGCGCCACGCACCTTGCCGAAGAAGGAGGAGCCGTGCGGAGCGACGGCGGCGAGGGGAGCGGATTGCGTATGGATCATGATCGGGGCCATCCGTTTGAGGCTGGCGAGCAGCCTTGGGAATTATTGTTGTGTCGCAAGCCGTGTGCGTCGCCGCCGGGCGGCGGGGAGGGCGAAAAGGCTTGCGTTGGCTGGCGGAAATCAGTGCGTGCGGCGGCGGCCGAGCAACGGGCACAGACCTGGCATCAGGCGGGCCAGGCGGGTTTGCGGAGAGGGAATGGAAGCGGCGGGGCGAAGGTGAGGTACGTACATGAGCAGTTACCCGTTCTTGAAATTGTTATGGATGACACGCAGGCCATCTCGCAGCGGCTCAGGGGCTTCTCCAGGGCAGAGGCAGGTGCCTGGGGAGGCTGCCGGAATGCGTCGACGTGGCTAAATCTTGAGCAGCGGCCGGAACAGCGTCAATTCGATAAACGGCCTTCCGTTCGGTAATCGAACACAAAACTAACCAGTTAGTACACTTTAAATTGCTGCGAGCCCCGGCCGCCAGAATAATCGAGCCAAGCCGGGGAGCCTTCCGACAAGACCCCTAACCAGTCCCGGCAGGAGTCATGAGATGCAGCGTTCGATCGCCACCGTTTCCCTCAGCGGAACCCTGCCGGACAAGCTCGAAGCCATCGCCGCCGCCGGGTTCGACGGTGTGGAAATCTTCGAGAACGATCTCCTTTACTACGGCGGCAGCCCGCGCGACGTGCGCCGGCTCTGCACCGACCTGGGCCTGGCGATCACCCTGTTCCAGCCGTTCCGCGACTTCGAGGGTTGCCGCCGCGACCGCCTGCCGCGCAACCTCGACCGCCTGGAGCGCAAGTTCGACCTGATGCAGGAGCTGGGCACGGACCTGGTGCTGATGTGCAGCAACGTCGCCGCCGATTCCCTGGGCGAGCGTGAATTCCTCCTCGAAGACCTCGGGCTCGCCGCCGAACGCGCCGGCGCCCGTGGCCTGCGCGTGGGCTACGAAGCCCTGGCCTGGGGCCGCCACGTGAACACCTGGCAACAGGTCTGGGACCTGGTGCGGGAAGTGAACCATCCGGCCCTGGGCGTGATCCTCGACAGCTTCCACACCCTCTCGCTGAAGGGCGACCCGGCTGGAATCGCGCAGATTCCGGGGGAGAAGATCTTCTTCGTGCAGATGGCCGACGCGCCGATCCTGGCCATGGACGTGCTGGAGTGGAGCCGGCATTTCCGTAACTTCCCCGGCCAGGGTGAGTTCGACCTGCCGGGCTTCCTCGCGCCAATCCTCAGGAGCGGCTATCGCGGCCCGCTGTCGCTGGAAGTCTTCAACGACGGCTTCCGTGCCGCGCCGCCGCGCGCCAATGCCGCCGATGGCCTGCGCTCGTTGCTCTATCTCGAAGAGAAGACCCGCGAACGCCTGCACGCCGAAGGCATGCCCCCGGAACAGCTGGACTGCCTGTTCGCGCCGCCGTCGGCCAGTCAGTTGGAGGGCGTGGAGTTCCTCGAATTCGCCGTGGACGAAGCCCTGGGTGCGCGCCTGGGCAACTGGCTGGAGCGCCTGGGTTTCGCCCGCGCCGGCGAACACCGCTCCAAGGCGGTGAGCTTGCTGCGCCAGGGCGACATCAACATCGTGCTCAATGCCGAGCCGTATTCCTTTGGCCACAGCTTCTTCGAGGCTCACGGCCCGTCGCTGTGCGCCACCGCGTTGCGCGTGCGCGATGCCGGCAGCGCCCTGGAGCGGGCGCAGGCCTACAAAGGTCAGCCGTATCGCGGGCTGGTCGGCCCCAACGAGCGGGAGATTCCTGCCGTGCGCGCGCCGGACGGCAGCCTGATCTACCTGGTGGAAGAGCGCGCCGCCGGACAGACCATCTATGACGTGGACTTCCGCCTTGACCCCGATGTCCAGCCCAGCGGTAAGCTGCAGCGCATCGACCACATGGCCATGGCGCTGCCGGCGGACGGTCTGGACAACTGGGTGCTGTTCTACAAGGGTCTGTTCGATTTCGAGGCTGACGACGAAGTGGTGCTGCCCGACCCCTATGGCCTGGTAAAAAGCCGCGCCCTGCGCAGCGCCAACGGCAGCGTGCGCTTGCCGCTGAACATCTCGGAGAACCGCAACACCGCGATCTCTCACGCGTTGTCCAGCTATCGCGGCTCCGGCGTTCACCATATCGCCTTCGCCTGCGACGACATCTTCGCCGAGGTGGAGCGGGCGAAGGATGCCGGGGTGCCGCTGCTGGAAATCCCCCTCAACTACTACGACGACCTGGCCGCGCGCTTCGACTTCGACGACGAGTTCTTGAGCGAGCTGGCCTACTTCAACGTGTTGTACGACCGCGACGCCAGTGGCGGCGAACTGTTCCACGTCTACACCGAGCCCTTCGAGGAGCGCTTCTTCTTCGAGATCATCCAGCGTCGCGGTGGTTACGCCGGCTACGGCGCGGCCAACGTTGCCGTGCGCCTGGCGGCCATGGCCCAGGCACGCAACGGCACCACGCGCCGGCCGCGCGGTTAGGTCGGTACCGTGCTTGGCCTCGGGTGCACTCGGGTCGCATAATCCGCGCACCTACCAGTGCATAGCAGGCGCCCTGGCGCCTGCCGAACGAAAGCCGAGCCCATGACCGACAGCGCCACCCAGCCGACCCCCGCCGACACCGCGCGCCGGGGGCGCAAGAATAACCCGGAGAAGACCCGCGAAGACATCCTCCAGGCGGCCATCGTCGAGTTCGTCCAGCAGGGCCTTTCCGGCGCGCGGGTCGACGCCATCGCCGAGCGGATGAACACCTCCAAGCGGATGATCTACTACTACTTCGGCAGCAAGGAGCAGCTCTACCAGGCGGTGCTGGAGAAGCTCTACGGCGACATCCGCGGCACCGAGCAGACCTTGCACCTGGCCGAGCTGGAACCGCTGGAGGCCATGCGCCGGCTGGTGGACTTCACCTTCGACCACCACGACCGCAACGTCGACTTCGTGCGCATCGTCTGCATCGAGAACATCCACTACGGCCAGTTCGCCTCGGGCTCGGAAACCATCCGTTCGATGAGCAGCAACATCCTGCGCACCATCGAGGACATCCTCCGTCGCGGCGCTGCCAGCGGCGTTATCCGCGAGGGGCTGCAGGCCATCGACGTGCATATGCTGATCAGCTCGTTCTGCTTCTATCGGGTGTCCAACCGGCACACCGTCGGTTCGTTGTTCCAGATCGAGCTGGAAGATGCGGCGGTGAAGGCGCGGCACAAGGAAATGATCATCGAGGCGGTGTTGCGGTACGTGCGGCCGTAGGCCGGATCGGGGATTGTTCTCGGACCAGGATTTGCGCCGGCCCTGCCGGCGGATCGCGGATAAGATCCGCTCCTACGAGAGTGCGCACCGATGGCAACTGTAGGAGCAACTGTCTCCTTCCTGGGAGTCCGTGCCTGCGCATTCCCCTCACCCCAGCCCTCTCCCTCAGGGAGAGGGGGCAGTCCGACCCGGCTGACGCGAAGGTTTCATCCTGCACCGAACGGTCCCCTCTCCCCCTGGGAGAGGGTTAGGGTGAGGGCCGACCCAAGCGCAGATGTACCTCATAGGAGCGGACCTTGTCCGCGAAATCCTTCAGCGCACATCGATGTTCCTGGCGAATACCAGGGTAGGATGGCGTGGAGCGAAGCGATACCCATCGCAGGGTATCGCCCCCTGACGCCAGTTACATCGCGCTGAAATGCGCCAACATCCGCTGGGCATCTGCCGCGACGCCACTGAACAGCTCGAACGCCTTCACCGCCTGGAACACTGCCATGTTGCCGCCATCCAGCGTGCGGCAGCCGAGGCTGCGGGCGTGTTTCAGCAGTTCGGTTTCCAGCGGGAAATAGATGATCTCCGCCACCCACAGGTGCGGGTGCAGCAGCTCCAGCGGCAGCGGCGCGCCGGGCAGCTTGGCCATGCCCACCGGGGTGGTGTTGACCAGCCCGTCGGCCTCGGCAACTGCGCCGGCAAGATCATGACCGACGCGGGCACGCTGGCCGCCGAAGTGCGCGTTGAGGTTGTCCACCAGTGCCTGGGAGCGGGCCGGGTCCACTTCGAAGATCGTCAGCTGCCGCACGCCTTCGCTGAGCAGCGCGTGGGCCACCGCAGCGCCCGCGCCGCCGGCACCCAGCTGCACCACGCGCTCGCGTGGCGCATCGCTGAGGTTGCGCCGGAAGCCTTCGGCGAAGCCCAGACAGTCGGTGTTGTGGCCGATGCGCTTGCCGTCGCGCAGGACCACGGTATTCACCGCGCCGATGCCGCGCGCCTCGTCAGACAGCTCATCGAGCAGCGGAATGACCGCCTGCTTGCAGGGGAAGGTGATGTTCAGCCCGGTGTAGCCCATGCGCTCGGCGGCGGCCAGCAGGTCGGGCAGGGCGCCGGCATCGACGCCCAGCATGTCCAGGTCGATCAGCCGGTACAGGTAACGCAGGCCCTGGGCGTCGCCTTCGCGTTCGTGCATGGCCGGGGTGCGCGAAGCCTGGATGCCGGCGCCGATCAGGCCGGCCAGTACGGTGCGTTGTTCGTTCATGGCGCTCACCCTTTCAGCAGTTTGGAGAAGTGCCGGATGCCGGCGCGATAACCGTCGCTGCCCAGGCCGGCGATGACGCCGACGGCGATGCCGGAGACGAAGGAGTGCTGCCGGAATTCCTCGCGCGCGTGCACGTTTGACAGGTGCACCTCGATGACCGGCAGCTCCACGGCGGCCAGCGCGTCGCGGATGGCCACCGAGGTGTGGGTCCAGGCCGCCGGGTTGATCAGGATGCCCGCGCAGCGACCGCGTGCCTGGTGAATCCAGTCGATCAACTGGCCTTCGTGGTTGGTCTGGCGGAAGTCGATCTCCAGGCCGTGCTCGGCGCCGGTGCGCTCGCAGATCGCGGCGATGTCGTCGAGGGCCTCGTGGCCGTAGGTGGCCGGCTCGCGGGTGCCGAGCAGGTTGAGGTTGGGGCCGTTGAGCACGAGGAGGGTGTGAGGCATGAGGGTGAGGAGCTCCGTTGTTATATGGCCGCGATAAAAAAGCCTGTGGGAGCAAAATGTACCAAATGGTTAATTTGGTCAATGGAGGCGTGCGTAGATCGGGTGTGGGGGATTTCGTTGCTTAAAGACTCGATTTGGCTGCTAAGTTCGGTGATTGTTTGGGAATGTCGACGTGGGCATCGGGTGCGACGGATCAGGTTTTGTGCGGTTATCGGCTATTCGCGTACAAGGTCCGCTCCTACGAGATCAAAGCCCCTCACCCTAACCCTCTCCCGCAAGCGGGAGAGGGAACCGTTCGGTGCAGGATGAAACTACGGCGTCAGCCGGAACAATCTGCCCCCTCTCCCTCTGGGAGAGGGCTGGGGTGAGGGGGAAACACAGGCACAGACTTTCAGGAAAAAGACAGTTGCTCCTACAGGTGGCCTGGAGCGCTCTCGTAGGACCTTGTCCGCGAATGGCGGGCATGGCCCGCCCTGACGCTGCATGAGCACCAAAAAACCACCAGGCAAAAAAAGACCCGCCAATCGGCGGGTCAAGCGAGGGGGAAGTCGGATCAGATGTGCAGGGCGTGCCCCAGCGCGCGCAGCGCCGCTTCCTGCACGGCCTCGCCCAGGGTCGGGTGGGCGTGGATGGTGCCGGCGATGTCTTCCAGGCAGGCGCCCATTTCCAGGGACTGCACGAAGGCCGTGGACAACTCGGAGACTGCCTTGCCTACCGCCTGCCAGCCGAGGATCAGGTGGTTGTCCTTGCGGGCCACCACGCGGACGAAGCCGTCGTTGGACTCGAGGGTCATGGCGCGGCCATTGGCGGCGAACGGGAAGTTCGCTGTCAGCACTTCATGGCCCGCGGCTTTCGCCTGGTCGGGCGAAAGGCCGACCACCACCACTTCCGGATCGGTGAAGCACACCGCCGGGATCGCCGTGGGGGTGAAGGCGCGGCGCCTGCCGCCGATGATCTCGGCGACCATCTCGCCCTGGGCCATGGCGCGGTGGGCCAGCATGGGCTCGCCGGCGATGTCGCCGATGGCCCAGACATTGCGCATGGAGGTGCGGCACTGCTCGTCGATCTTCACGGCGCGACCGTTCATGTCCAGGCTCAGGCTCTCCAGGTTCCAGCCCGTGGCATTGGGGTGGCGGCCGACGGCGACCAGCACCTGGTCGGTCTCGATCACCCGTTGCGAGCCGGCGCCATCCTGCACACGCAGGCCTTTGCCGTCCGGCTCCAGGCCCATGACGCTGTGGCCCAGGTACAACTCGATGCCCAGCTTGCGCAGCGAATTCGCCACGGGTTTGGTCAGCTCCTCGTCATAGGTTGGGAGAATGCGCGGCTGCGCTTCCACCACCGTCACCTCGACGCCCAGCTTGCGGTAGGCGATGCCCAGTTCCAGGCCGATGTAGCCGCCGCCGACCACCGCCAGGCGCTTGGGCAGCACCTTGGGCGCCAGGGCCTCGGTAGAGGAGATCACATTGCCGCCCACCGGCAGGAAGGGCAGCTCCACGGATTTCGAACCGGCCGCCAGCAGAAGGTGTTCGGTGTGGATGTGCTGGGTGCCGCCTTCGGCCAGATCCACTTCCACGGTCTTGCCATCGACAATCTTCGCCCAGCCGTTCACCACGGTGACGCCATGCTTCTTCAGCAGTGCGGCGACGCCGGTGGTGAGGCGGTCGACGATGCCGTCTTTCCACTCCACGGTGCGCTGGATGTCGATGCTCGGCGCCTGCACGCTGATGCCCAGCGGTGAGGTACCGGCGAACTCGCGGGCCTTGAGGTATTCCTCGGCGGCGTGGATCAGCGCCTTGGAGGGGATGCAGCCGATGTTCAGGCAGGTGCCGCCGAGGGAGGCGCCTTCCACCAGCACGGTACGGATGCCCAGCTGGCCGGCGCGGATCGCCGCAACGTAGCCGCCGGGGCCGCCGCCGATCACCAGCAGGGTGGTTTCGAGAGTCTGGTTCTGTTTCACGAGTCGGCTCTCCCTCAGTCGATGAACAGGGTGGCGGGATGTTCGAGCAGGGCGCGCACGGCCTGGATGAAGGCCGCCGCATCCATGCCGTCGACCACCCGGTGATCGAAGGACGAGGACAGGTTCATCATCTTGCGCACCACGATCTGGCCGTTGATCACCATCGGCCGCTCGACCATGCGGTTGACGCCGACGATGGCCACTTCCGGATGGTTGATCACCGGCGTGCTGACGATGCCGCCGAGCGCGCCGAGGCTGCTCAGGGTGATGGTCGAGCCGGAGAGTTCCTCGCGGCTGGCCTTGCCGTGGCGCGCAGCCTCGGCCAGGCGCGCCACTTCCGCGGCGTTGCCCCACAGGTCGCGGGACTCGGCGTTGCGCAGCACCGGCACCATCAGGCCGTTGTCGCTCTGGGTGGCGACGCCCAGGTGCACCGCGCCGTAGCGGGTGATCACGTCGGCCTCGTCGTCATAGCGTGCGTTGAGCTGTGGGAAGTCGCGCAGGGCGACGACCATGGCGCGGGCGATGAAGGGCAGCAGGGTGAGCTTACCGCGTGCCGCGCTGTGCTTGGCGTTGAGGTGGACGCGCAGGGCTTCCAGATCGGTAACGTCGATTTCCTCGACATAGCTGAAGTGCGGGATGCGCCGCTTGGCCTCGGCCATCTTCTTCGCAATCATGCGGCGCAGGCCGATCACCGGGATCTGGTGCTCGTCGTGGCGCGCGGCATAACCGGAGGCGATGGTCGCTCCGCCATGTTCCAGGTAGTGTTCAAGGTCTTCGTGGAGGATGCGTCCGGCCGGGCCGCTGCCCTGCACGAACTGCAGTTCCACGCCCAGGTCGCGGGCGCGCTGGCGCACGGCCGGTGAGGCCAGCGGCTTCTCGCCCGGTGCGCGGCGCGGGGCCGGTGTCGGGGCAGGGCGGGCGGCCGGGGCGACCGGCTTGTTCTCGGCGCGCGGTGCCGGCTTGGGCGCTTCGGCCGCCGGTGCGGGCTTGGCTTCCGGTTTAGCCGGCGCCTCTTCATGAGCCTTGGGTTGCGCGGCTTCCTTGAGGTTGCCCTGGCCTTCCACTTCCAGGCGGATCAGCTCGCCGCCCACGGCCATCACCTGGCCCGGCACACCGCCGAGGGCGAGGATCTTTCCGGCCACGGGCGAGGGAATCTCCACCGTGGCCTTGTCGGTCATGACCTCGGCCAGCAGCTGGTCCTCATGGACCTCGTCGCCCACCTGGACGTGCCACTCCACCAGCTCGACTTCGGCGATGCCTTCGCCGATGTCCGGCATCTTGATGATGTGAGTGCCCATTCAGACCTCCATGGCGCGTTTGAAGGCCGCGCCGACGCGGGCGGGGCCGGGGAAGTAATCCCATTCCTGGGCGTGCGGGTAGGGCGTGTCCCAACCGGTGACGCGGGCAATCGGCGCTTCGAGGTGGTGGAAGCAGTGCTCCTGTACCAGCGACATCAGCTCGGCGCCGTAGCCGCAGGTGCGGGTGGCCTCATGGACGATGACGCAGCGGCCGGTCTTCTTCACCGACTCGACGATGGTGTCCAGGTCCAGCGGCCAGAGGCTGCGCAGGTCGATGATCTCGGCATCGATACCGGTCTCCTCGGCGGCGGTCTGGGCGACGTAGACGGTGGTGCCGTAGGTCAGCACGGTGAGCTCGGAACCGGGGCGGGCGATGGCGGCCTTATCCAGCGGCACGCTGTAGTAACCTTCCGGCACCTGGCTGGCCGGATGCTTGGACCAGGGCGTCACCGGGCGGTCGTGGTGGCCGTCGAACGGGCCGTTATACAGGCGCTTGGGTTCGAGGAAGATCACCGGGTCGTCGTTCTCGATGCAGGCGATCAAGAGGCCCTTGGCGTCGTACGGGTTGGACGGCATGACGGTGCGCAGGCCGCAGACCTGGGTGAACATTGCCTCGGGGCTCTGGCTGTGGGTCTGGCCGCCGTAGATGCCGCCGCCGCAGGGCATGCGCACCACCATGGGCACGGTGAAGTCGTTCACCGAGCGGTAGCGGATACGCGCGGCTTCCGAGACCAACTGGTCGGTGGCCGGGTAGACGTAGTCGGCGAACTGGATTTCCACCACCGGGCGCAGGCCATAGGCGCCCATGCCGACGGCGGCGCCGATGATGCCGCTCTCGGAGATCGGCGCGTCGAACACCCGCGAGGTGCCGTACTTCTTCTGCAGGCCTTCGGTGCAGCGGAACACGCCGCCGAAGTAGCCTACGTCCTGGCCGAATACCACGACGTTGTCGTCGCGTTCGAGCATCACGTCCATGGCCGAGCGCAGGGCCTGGATCATGGTCATGCTGGTGACCGCCTGGGCGTTCTCGTGTTGCTGGTTCACGGCATTCATACCCCGAGCTCCTGGCGCTGCCGGCGCAGGTGTTCCGGCAGGTCCTTGTAGACGTCATCGAACAGGTTGGCGGCGCTGAACACGTGGCCATCCACCAGCGAGCCGTGGCGTTCGGCCTCTTTCTGCGCGGCGATCACTTCGGCTTCCAGCTCCTTCTGCAGCGCTTCCTGCTGCTCGTCGGACCAGATGCCGAGCGCGATCAGGTGCTGCTTCAGGCGGGCGATCGGGTCGCCCAGGGGGAAGTTGGTCCAGTCGTCGGCGGGGCGGTACTTGGACGGGTCATCCGAGGTGGAGTGCGGGCCCGCACGGTAGGTGACCCACTCGATGAGGCTCGGCCCATGGCCGCGGCGGGCGCGCTCGGCGGCCCATTGCGAGGCGGCGTAGACGGCGAGGAAGTCGTTGCCGTCGACCCGCAGCGAGGCGATGCCGCAACCCACGCCACGGTTGGCGAAGGTGGTGCCTTCACCGCCGGCGATGGCCTGGAAGGTGGAGATCGCCCACTGGTTGTTGACCACGTTGAGGATCACCGGCGCGCGGTAGACGTGGGCGAAGGTGAGGGCGGTGTGGAAGTCGGATTCGGCAGTGGCGCCGTCGCCGATCCAGGCGGACGAGATCTTGGTGTCGCCCTTGATCGCCGAGGCCATGCCCCAGCCGACGGCCTGGATGAACTGGGTGGCGAGGTTGCCGGAAATCGAGAAGAAACCCTTCTCGCGGCTGGAGTACATGATCGGCAGCTGACGGCCCTTGAGCGGGTCCTGCTCGTTGGAGAGCAGCTGGCAGATCATGTCCTTGAGCGGGTAGTCGCGGGTGATCAGGATGCCTTGCTGACGGTAGGTGGGGAAGGTCATGTCGCCGTCGCGCAGGGCCATGGTGTGGGCGGTGGCGATGGCCTCTTCACCCAGGCACTGCATGTAGAAGGACATCTTCTTCTGGCGCTGGGCGGTGAGCATGCGCGCGTCGAAGATGCGCGTCTTGAGCATCAGGCGCATGCCGCGCAGCAGTTGCTCGTGGCTCAGGTCCGGGGCCCAGGGGCCGAGGGCGTTGCCCTGGTCGTCGAGCACGCGCACCAGGCTGAAGGCCAGGTCGGTGGTCTGGGCCGGTTCGACGTCGATGGCGGGCTTGCGCACCTCGCCGGCGGGCGAGAGGTGCAGGTAGGAGAAGTCGGTCTTGCAGCCCGGGCGTCCGGTGGGTTCGGGGACGTGCAGGCGGAGCGGAGCGTAGTCGGTCATGGCGGGTCTCCAGTTGTGATCGTGGGTGTGGATCAGCGAACGGAAGAGGCCATGCCTGGCGGGCGCACCCGGCCGGGTAGGGCTACGGTGCGGGTGTCGCGCAGGGTCGCGCGGCGGGTGGTGACATCACTCATGGTGAGGTCCTCGGTTGTTGTAGTTGTGGTTTCAGTATAGGTGTGACCGATTGGTTTTTTGCTCCAAATTGACTAGATCCGAGCTTAGCGATTAGTGTGTTTGAACTATAAAAACAACCACTTGTAGTACTGAGAGAAAATGGCTGATCTCGACCGCACCGACCTGAAAATCCTCCGCGCCCTGGCCGACGATGGCCGTCTTTCCTGGCGCGACCTCGCGCAGAAGATCGGCCTGTCGCTGACCCCGACCCTGCGCCGGGTGCGCCGCCTGGAGGAGGAGCACTACATCCAGGGCTACTTCGCCCGGCTCGACGAGGAACGCCTGTCCGGCGGCATGAGCGTGTTCGTTTCGGTGTCCCTGGAAAAACAGACCGGCGACTACCTCGCGCGGTTCGAGGAACGTATCGTCCAGGCGCCGCAGGTGATGAGCTGCTTCCAGATGACCGGGGATGCGGATTACGTGCTGCGGGTGGTGGTGAAGGACCTGTCGGCGTACCAGCTGTTCCTGACCAATACGCTGACGCAGATTCCAGGGGTGGCGGGGATCAAGTCGGCGTTCGCATTGAAATCGGTGATGCTGCGGTCGGCGCCGCCGATCTAGCCGGGAATCCATGGCGCGGCATCGATTCCTTCGCGGATAAGATCCGCTCCTACGAGAGCGGGCGCCGATCCTGACCGCAGGAGCGGACCATGTCCGCGAAATCCTCAAGTCCGCAGCGGGGGGATCGGTTCGCGAGCAAGCTCGCTCCTGCAAAAACAGGTTCAGGCATCGCGCCGAAACTGCTCCCGATACTGCGTCGGCGTCACTCCCAACCGCTGCACGAACACCCGCCGCATCCGTGCCGCGCTGCCGAAGCCGCAGCGCCAGGCGATCACTTTCAGCGCCAGGTCGCCGCCCTCCAGCAATCCACGCGCCGCATCGATGCGGGCGCGCTGGACGAACTCCGCCGGCGTCACCCCGGCCTCACGAACGAAAACGCGGGCAAAGCTGCGCGGACTCATGGCTACCTCAGCAGCCAGTTCTGGCACGCCCAGCGGCTGGTCGAGGTTTTCCTGTACGTGGCGCTGGATGCGCGCCACGGGCGACGCTTCATCTGCCGGCGCCTGCAGGAAGGGGCTGAACTGTGACTGCCCGCCCTGGCGCTGCGCCACCACCAGCAGGCGTTTGGCGACGGCCAGGGCAACCGCCGCGCCGTGGTCTTCGGCGACCAGGGCCAGCGCCAGGTCGATGCCGGCCGTAACACCCGCCGACGTCACCAGCGCGCCATCGCGTACATGGATGCGATCGGGCTCCACCCGCGCCTGTGGGAACAACTCCGCCAGGCGCCGCGCGTCGCTCCAGTGGGTGGTGACGCGCTTGCCATCCAGCAGCCCGGCGTGGCCGAGGAGAAAGGCGCCGGTACAGATCGAACCGTAGCGCGGCGCCTGGGCACAGGCCGCGTGCAGCCAGTCGATCAGTTCGGCGCTGGGCATTTCCTCCGGCAGCTTCGGTCCGCCGGGCACCAGCAGGATGTCGGCAGTGGCAAAGCCCGGTTCGAGGTTGAAGTCGGCGCCCAGCAGTTGCCCATTGGATGCGCGCAAGGGCAGGGGCGGCGCGGCAAGGGTGACGACCCGGTAACCCTGCCCAGGCGGCACGAAGGCGTTGGCCTCGGCGAACACATCCAGCGGCCCGGAAACGTCCAGCGCCTGCACGCCGGGGAACAGCAGCATGGCCACGCGTTTCATGACGACTCCCGATCCGATCGATGGCGTTCATTCTTGCGGCGGATCGGTCTGGCTGTAAACGCATCAGGAGTGCGAATACTGCCAATCAGGCGACAACCAGGGTCACAATCGCACGTGCAGCATCCTTACAAGGCATTATTGTTGCGCGATCTGCATGAATTCTTTGCCGAAGTCGCACTGTGTCCAGAACGGCGGCTCGACTAGATTTAATGGCTGTGGGCCACGATCAACGCGACCCGCGTGATACTCGAGGTTCCCGCCATGAAATCCACTCTTTTCCTTCTGTTCTCCGTCCCGGCCGTGCTTCTTTCCGTCCCTGCTTTCGCCGCCGACGCCCCTGTCTATCAATACGGCATGCCGCTGGACGTGGCGAAGGTGTTGCGCATCGAGCAGCCCAACGAACGCTGCGAAGTCAGCCTGGCCACCATGACCTACCTGGACTCCCAGGGGCAGGTCCATACCCTGCGCTACCTGCGCCAGACCGAGCGGTGCAGCGACGCCTGAGTCGATTCCGGACGTTCGCGCAGAGGGTGAACGGCTTGGCGAAGTCCGCTGAACGGTAGGAACTCAAGTCAGGGTTTCGTCAGATTTGGTGCGAAAAAGCTGCATCGTGCCCCGAAAATCCGCACAATGCACATTTGAGCTATCTTGAAACGCCGTTACACCCACCGGAAGTGTGCATTGTGAACAGTTCACAATGTTCCACATGCTCAAAATTTCCGCGTCGTTCCTGATTGGCTTTTCCGGCCCGCTATTTGCGTAGGGCCGGGAGACATTCACCAATCCTCGCGGAGACACCTGATGAGTTCCCCCAGTGAGTTCCCCCTGAGCGCGACGCCCAGGGAAGGGCGCAAAGGCCTGCTGCCCATCGCCATGGTCCTGTTCAGCTTCACCTTCTTCACCGGGACCATGTTCGCCGGCGGCAAGATCGGCATGGCCTTCGACTTCGTCGACATGCTCTGGGTCGCCTTCATCGGCAACGTGCTGCTGGCCATCTATGCCGCCGCCCTGGGCCTGATCGCCTCACGCAGCGGCCTGAATACCGTGCTGATGGGACGCTTCTGCTTCGGCGAGCGCGGCAGCAAGCTGTCCGACTTCCTCCTCGGCTTCGCGGAACTGGGCTGGTACGCCTGGGGCACCGCCACCGTGGCCATCGTGCTGGTGAAGATGCTGGCCCTGCCGGCATGGCTGAACATCCCGCTGATGGTGGTGTTCGGCCTGCTGTTCTCGGTCACCGCGATCATCGGCTTCAAGGGCCTGGACATCATGTCCCGCGTGTCGGTGCCGCTGATGTTCATCCTGCTGGTGGCATCGATGGTCATCGCCACCAACCATGCTGGCGGCTGGAGCGGGCTGCTGGCGAAGGAGCCGAGCCAGACGCTGACCTTCTCCGCCGCCGTGACCATGGTCTTCGGCACCTTCGCCAGCGGCGCGACCCAGGCCACCAACTGGACGCGCATGGCCCGCAGCGGGCGCATCGCGGTGATCGCCAGCGTGGTCGCCTTCCTCATCGGCAACGGCCTGATGATCGTCGCCGGCGCCTGGTGCGCCATCGTCTACCAGAACGCCGACATCGTTGAAGTGATGGTGCTGCAGGGCCTGTCCTTCGCCGCGGTGATCATGCTCTGCCTGAACCTGTGGACCATCCAGGGCCCGACCATCTACAACGTCTCCGCCGCCGCCTGCCACCTGGTGCGTAGTGAGCGCCGCCGCAGCATGACGCTGCTGGCTGCCGGCGTGGGCATCATCCTCGCCATTGGCGGCATGTACGAATGGCTGATCCCGTTCCTGGTGCTGCTGGGCTCGATCATTCCGCCGCTGGGTGGCGTGATCATGGCCGACTTCTGGTACCGCAACCGCGGCGAATATCCGGCGCTGGTGGGCACGCACATTCCGGCGTTCAACCTTTCCGGCCTGGTCTCCTACGCGGTCGGCGCGGGCCTGGCCTACGCCTCGCCGTGGATCGCGCCGCTGGTGGGCATCGCCGCCTCGGCGGTCTGCTACATCGTCCTCACCGAAGTCACCCGCGCCCGCGCGCCGCTGAGCGAGCCGCGCGCTTGAGCCTGAGCGTCGAGGAAATCCTCCGCCTGCCGGGGCTGGAAAGCCTCGCGCTGCGGGCCGGCTCGCGCAATCTGCATCGCAGCGTGCGCTGGTCCTACGTGGCGGAGAACGTCGGCATTGCCGACTGGGTGATGGGGGGCGAGCTGGTGTTCGTCACTGGCATCAACCACAGCCGTGACGAGGCCAACCTGCTGCAGCTGGTGCGCGAAGGCGTCGCCAGCGGCATCGCCGGCATCGTCATCCTCACCGGCGACGAGTTCATCCAGCGCATCCCCGATTCCGTGGTTCATTTAGCCGAAGTGGAGGGCCTGCCGCTGATTGAGCAGCCCTATGCGCTGAAGATGGTCATCGTCACCCACCTGATCGGCACGGCACTGGTGCAGATGACCCAGGTGAAGACCTCGCGCCGCGACATCCTTGGCCAGTTGCTCAGTGGTGATTTCCCGAGCCTGGAGATCGTCCGCCGCCGCGCGCAACACCTGGAGTTGCCGCTGGAAACTCCGCGCCGCCTGGTGGCGCTGCGACTGTCCGGCATCGACACGCTGTTCCAGCAACAGGAGCCGGAAGAGGCCGAGCGCGCGTTGCAACTCACCCGCCAGCGCCTGCTCGACCATCTGGAGAACTGGCAACAGGCGCGCCCCGAGCGCCTGCCGGTGGTGATCCAGGGCGACCTGTTCGTTCTCCTGCTGGCTGACGTGGAGCGCGCCGAGCTGCACACCCTGGCCGCCGAACTGCAGCAGGAACTGGCGCCGTTGCGTGCCTACCTCGGGCTGTCCGCCCGCGCCGATTCCTGCGCGGAATTCCCCCGTGCGTTGCTCGAAGCGCGCCAGGCGCTGGACGTTGCCGAAGGCATGCAGGCGTCCAGCGGATTCTGCGACTACCGTGAGCTGGGCGTGCTGCGCCTGCTGCGGGCGATTCCCGATCGGGCGGTGGTCGAGCAGTTCATGAAAGACACCCTCGGCCCGCTCTCGGAGCCGGGCCGCAAACAGCCGCACCTGCTGATCGAGACGCTCGACGCGCTCGTCCAGGAGAACGGCAACGCGCTCAAGGCGGCACAGCGCCTGGGCATCCATCGCAACACCCTGAACCAGCGGATCACGCGCATCGAGGCCCTGAGCGGCCAGTCCCTGGACGACGCGCAATTCCGCCTGAATACCTCCGTGGCGCTGCTCATCTGGCGCATGTCCAGCGCGCCGCGCCACGAATAGCCTGAAGAGGAACAAGAGCCCATGAAGATCATCAACGCCTCGCTGCGCAAGCAGACCGGCCTGTTCACCATCCGCTGCGAAGGCGACGTCATCGCCGAAGTCATCCAGCAAGCCGGCACCCTGGCCGCCAGCGGCGACGACATCGACGCCCGTGGCAACCTGGCCATCGCCCCGCTGGTGGAGCCGCACATCCACCTCGACGCCACCCTGACCGCCGGCGAGCCGGAGTGGAACATGAGCGGCACGCTGTTCGAGGGCATCGAGCGCTGGGCTCAGCGCAAGGAAACCATTACGCACGAGGACACCAAGTCCCGCGCTCACACCACCATCCGCATGCTGGCCGCCCATGGCATTCAGCACGTGCGCACCCACGTCGACGTGACCGATCCGACCCTGGCCGCGCTCAAGGCGATGCTGGAAGTGAAGGAAGAGGCCAAGCACCTGGTCGACCTGCAGATCGTCGCCTTCCCGCAGGAGGGCATCGAGTCCTACGAGGGCGGTCGCGAGCTGATGGAAGAGGCGATCCGCCTGGGCGCGGATGTGGTCGGCGGCATCCCGCACTTCGAGAACACCCGCGAGCAGGGCGTCAGCTCGATCAAGTTCCTGATGGACCTGGCCGAGCGCACCGGCTGCCTGGTGGACGTGCACTGCGACGAGACCGACGACCCGAACTCGCGCTTCCTCGAAGTGCTCGCCGAAGAGGCCCGCGTGCGCGGCATGGGCGGCCGCGTCACGGCCAGTCACACCACGGCCATGGGTTCCTACGACAACGCTTACTGCTCCAAGCTGTTCCGCCTGCTCAAGCGCTCGGGCATCAACTTCGTTTCCTGCCCG
This sequence comes from Pseudomonas macauensis, assembly GCF_047902425.1. Classification (NCBI taxonomy): domain Bacteria; kingdom Pseudomonadati; phylum Pseudomonadota; class Gammaproteobacteria; order Pseudomonadales; family Pseudomonadaceae; genus Pseudomonas; species Pseudomonas macauensis. Next base: position 2,462,631 of record NZ_CP138377.1, read on the forward strand.
ACCGAGAGCATCCACCTGCAGGGTCGCTTCGACACCTTCCCGAAACGCCGTGGCGTGACCCGCGTGGCCGAGATCGACCGTGCCGGCATGAACGTCTGCTTCGGCCAGGACTCGATCAAGGACCCGTGGTACCCGCTGGGCAACGGCAACATCCTGCGCGTGCTGGATGCCGGCCTGCACATCTGCCACATGATGGGCTTCGAAGACCTGCAGCGCGCGCTGGACCTGGTCACCGACAACAGCGCCCGCGCGCTGAACCTGGGCGCGCGCTACGGCATCGCCGCCGGCCGTCCGGCCAACCTGCTGGTGCTCGGCGTGGACAGCGATTACGAGGCGGTGCGCCAGCAGACCAAGGCGCTGTACTCGATCCGCAATGGCCGCGTGCTGATGAAGCGCGAGCCGGAGCAGGTGGAACTGGTCGAAGGCTGACGGGCGTTTCACGGGGGCTGCAGCAGATTGCCTTCAACCCGGCTGCTGCAGCCCTGCGGCGTTCATTGCCATGCGCTGGCGACTGGCGAGCACTACACCGGAGCGATCTTTCGCGCCCTGACCCAAGGCTGCGATCCCCTCAGCAGCGACCTTCTTCCAGGCCCTTGAGGGTCTTGCGGCAGTGCACCAGCGCGTCGCGCACCATGAAGTTCACCAGCGTCGGGGAAACCCCCAGTTCCTCGGCGATCTCCTTCTGCGTGCGACCGTGCAGGCGGTACATCTCGAAGGCATAGCGCGTGCGCTCGGGCAACGCGAGCAGGGCGTTGGAAATGGCTTCGAGCGTCTGCCGACCCTCATGCTCGGTCTCCGGCGAGGCAGCCGGCGTCGCGACGTGCATGCCTTCCTCCTCGTTCCCCGAATAGCGCTTCTCCAGCGCCTGGCGCCGGTAGAGATCGATGGCCAGGTTGCGTACCACGCGCATCAGGTAGCCGCTCTGCGACTGGATGCCGGAGGTCAGGTCGGTGGCGTTGAGCTTGATGTACGCATCGTGGACCACGTCTTCGGCATGGCTGCGGCAGCCGAGGATGCGTGCGGCCGCATTGATGAAGGTCTGCCGGTGGGTGGCGAACAGCTCATGGAGAGCGGGGCGCGACTCGGCGGGCATTGGCTTGGACATGCAAGGTGTTCCTATGCGGCGGCGGAGGCGGGGACGTCCACATGGGTTGAGGCGGTCAATCTAGATCAAATGATAATTATTATCAATTAATTCGAGAGACTTCGGCAATCGCTCTGGAATAGGGTTCCCACAGTGGTTCGAAGATTTTTCATTCGTATCCTTCCTTGAAAGTTCTTCCCGGGTGCCCAGCACAGATCAGGCACTTTCGCCGGCGCATATCCTGTGAGAATTAATCGCATATGCGATAGCTAACTATTTCCCTGCCTCCTTCGTCTTCATGGCAGAGCCGGAAAACATCGGTAATGGCCGGTGGCCGGCATCCCATATGGCTGAAGGAGAAGAGCGATGGCGTTCGATCGCGAAGATGCGGTTTACAAGGTGCTGGTCAACGGTGAAGAGCAGTACTCGCTGTGGCCGGGCTACAAGGAAGTCCCCGCCGGCTGGCGCGAAGCCGGCAAGCAGGGGAGCAAGGCCGACTGCCTGGCTTTCGTCGAGGCCAACTGGACCGACATGCGTCCGCTCAGCCTGCGGCAGAAGATGGCCGAGGGGCAGTAACCCATGCTGCGCCTGTTCTGCCTGCCGTACTCCGGCGCCAGCGCCATGCTCTACGCCCGCTGGAAGCGCCAGTTGCCGGCCTGGATCGAGGTCTGCCCGGTGGAGTTGCCCGGTCGTGGCCGACGCTTTGCCGAAAACCTGCAGACCGACCTGCGCGCGTTGGCCGGCCAGTTGGCCGACGAAATCGCCGCGCGCCTGGACCAGCCCTACGCGCTGTTCGGCCACAGCCTTGGTGGCCTGCTGGCCTTCGAACTGGCCCATGCCCTGCGGGAGCGCGGCCTGCCGATGCCCCAGGCGCTCTTAGCCTCGGCGGCCTCCGCGCCGTCGCGCCGCGACAGCCATCGCGAGCTGGCGCAGGAGCAGAGCGACGAACAGCTGATCGAGCGCATGCGCCGCCTGGGCGGCACCGCCGAGGCGGTCTTCGCCGATGTGGAGATGCTCGCCCTGAGCCTGCCGGTGATGCGCGCCGACTTCCTTCTCTGCGGTCTCTACGACTACCGCCGCCGCCCGCCGCTGTCCTGTCCGATCCACGTGTTCGGCGGCAAGGCCGACCGGCTTTCGGTGGAGTCGTTGTCCGCCTGGCAGGACGAGACCTGCGCTGGCTTCTCCCTGGAGATGCTCGACGGCGGCCACTTCTTCCTCAATTCCAGCGAGGCGCGCCTGCTCGAACTGCTGCGTGCCCGCCTGCAGCAGCCGGGCCAGGCGACCAGCGCGGCGCTGGCCTGAGCGATCTTGCGGAGAACCCCGATGTCCAGTTCCACCCTGTTCGACGTTGCTCCTTTGGCCCAGGCCCGTGGCGGCCTGCCGCTGCTGGTACAGGCTCGCGGCGACGGCATCGACCTGCTCGACGCCCTGGCCGACCTGCGCCCGCTGGTGGCTGAACGCCTGCCGGTTTGCGCCGGCATCCTCTTCCGTGGCTTCCAGGTCGGCGCGCCGGAGCGCTTTCGCGAGTTTGCCGCCGGCTTCGGTCATCCGCTGCTCAACTACGAGTTCGGTTCGACGCCGCGCAGCAACGTCACCAGCGGCGTGTACACCTCCACCGAGTACCCGCCGCACCAGCACATCCCGCTGCACAACGAGCAGGCCTACACCCGCGAATGGCCGATGAAGATCTGGTTCTACTGCGTGCAGGCGGCGCAGAGCGGCGGCGAGACGCCCATCGCCGACAGCCGCGAGATCTACCTCCGGGTGGACGAGGGCATCCGCCGCCGCTTCAGCGAACGCGGGCTGATGTACACGCGCAACTTCGGCAACGGCCTGGACGTGGCCTGGGAGCAGGTGTTCAACAGCGATGACCCGGCGGTGGTCGAGGCCTACTGCAAGGCCCACCGGATCGGCTGGGAGTGGAAGGAAGACGGCGAACTGCGCACCCGCCAGGTCTGCCAGGCGGTGGCCCGCCACCCGCGCACCCGCGACTGGGTGTGGTTCAACCAGGCGCACCTGTTCCACGTCTCCAACCTGCCGCCGGACGTGCGCGAGAGCCTGCTGGAAATCGTCGACGAGGAAGATCTGCCGCGCAACGTCTACTACGGCGACGGCAGCCCCATCGAACCCTCGGTGCTCGACGAAATCCGCGGCGTGCTGGAGGAGGCGAAGGTGAGCTTCCCCTGGTACAGCGGCGACGTCCTGATGCTCGACAACATGCTCGCCGCCCACGCGCGCTCGCCGTTCAGCGGGCCGCGAAAAGTCGTGGTCGCGATGGCTGAGGGGCATGGGGCTGACGCCGAGCGTTGAAGTCCGCACGGATAACTCCCTCTCCCAGACGGAGAGGGGACTGATCGGCGCGCGCGACCTGCCTCGGCGCCCCGAAACCAACGAATTTCCTTCCGGCGGGCCCCACGCGCCCGCCGCCAGAACAGGTGATGTCATGAACGACCGCTACGAAGCCGCAGGAAACCTGGTCGAGGCCCTGCTGCAACGCGCCTGCGAAATGCCGCGCAAGACTGCCCTGCGATTCATCGCCGAGAACATCGAGGTGCCCATCAGCTTCCGTGAGCTGGACGAGCGCGCCCGCGCCATGGCCGCCTGGATGCTGCGCCATGGCCGGTGCGGCGACCGCGCCGTGCTCCTGCTGCCCAGCGGGCCGGACTACGTCACCGCGTTCTTCGCCTGCCTCTACTCGGGGATCATCGCCGTGCCGGCCTATCCGCCGGAGTCCGTGCGCCCGCAGCACCTGGCGCGCCTGCGTTCGATCCTCGATGACGCGCAGCCTAGCCTGGTGCTCACCGATTCCATGCTGATCGAAACACTGCGCCCGGCCTGCGTGCGCGAGACCGGCGACAGCCCGCTGCTGCTCGCGGTGGACCAGGCCGACCCGGCGCTGGCCGTCGAATGGCAGATGCCCGAGCTGGCCGACGACGACATTGCGTTCCTGCAGTACACCTCCGGCTCCACCTCGACGCCCAAGGGCGTACAGGTCAGCCATGGCAACCTGATCGCCAACGAACGCCTGATCCGCCACGGCCTTGGTATCGGCGACGACGACGTGATGGTCAGTTGGCTGCCGCTGTTCCACGACATGGGTCTGATCGGCGGGCTGCTGCAGCCGATCTACAGCGGCATCGAATGTGTGCTGATGTCTCCGCGTTACTTCCTCGAACGTCCGCGTCGCTGGCTGGAGGCAATCGCGCGCTTCGGCGGTACCGTCAGCGGCGGCCCGGACTTCGCCTACCGCCTGTGCTGTGAGCGGGTCAACGAAGCCGCGCTGGAAGGCCTTGACCTGAGCACCTGGCGCGTGGCCTTCTCCGGCTCCGAGCCGATCCGCCCGGACACCCTGGAACGCTTCGCCGCCTGGTTCGCCCCGGCCCGGTTCGACGCCTCGTCCTTCTACGCCTGCTACGGCCTCGCCGAGGCGACCCTGTTCGTCACCGGCGGTGTGCGCGGTGAAGGCATCGGCCAACTGGAAGTCGACCTCAACGCCCTGGGCGAGAACGTCGCCCGACCGGGCCGCGGCACTTCGCTGATCAACTGCGGGCGCACCCAGCCGGACCACGACGTGCAACTGGTTGACCCGCTGAGCGGCGAAGCCCTCGGCCCGGATCGCGTCGGTGAAATCTGGAGCAGCGGTCCCAGCGTGGCGCTGGGCTACTGGCGCAACCCGGAGGCCAGCGCGCGCACCTTCGTCGAGAAGGACGGCCGCACCTGGCTGCGTACCGGCGACCTGGGCTTCCTGCACAACGGCGAGCTTTTCGTTACCGGCCGCCTCAAGGACATGCTCATCGTCCGTGGGCAGAACCTCTACCCGCAGGACGTGGAGCGCTGCGTCGAGGAAGAGGTGGACCTGGTGCGCAAGGGCCGCGTTTCCGCCTTCGCCATCGAACACCAGGGCCGCGACGGCATCGGCATCGCCGCCGAAGTCGGGCGTAGCGTGCGCAAGCTGATTTCCGCCGAAGCCCTGGCCAAGGCCATTTCCGCCGCCGTGGCGGAAACCTTCCAGGAGGCGCCGCTGGTGGTGGCGCTGCTGGAACCGGGTGCGCTGCCCAAGACCTCCAGCGGCAAGCTGCAACGCTCGGCCTGCCGGGCCCAACTGCTCGACGGTAGCCTGCAGGCCTACGCCATCCAGCGTGCCGGCGAGCCGATCAGCGATGGCGCGAGCGCCAGGCCGGTCGCCGCATTGAACGCCGAGGAAGAATCCATCGCCGCGCTGTGGAGCGAGGTGCTGGAGCTGCCGGCGATCCGCCGCGACGACAACTTCTTCGCCCTGGGCGGCAACTCCATCAAGGCCACTCAACTGATGGCGCGCCTGCGCGAGCGCCTGGGGCGTCCCGTGGAGCTGCGCCTGCTGTTCGAAGCGCCGGAACTGGGCGCCTTCGCCGCCGCGCTGGCGGCACTGCCGACGACTGAAGCAGAAACCATTGCGCAGGTCCCGCGTGACGGCCTGCTGCCGCTGTCGCCGGCTCAGCGTCGCCTGTGGTTCCTCTGGAAGCTGGAGCCGGAAAGCGCCGTCTACCACATCGCCGGGCGCATGAACCTGCGCGGTGAGCTGCGTCGTCCGGCGGTGGAGCAGGCCTTTGCCGTGCTGCTGGGCCGCCATGAAACCCTGCGCAGCCGCTTCATCGAACAGGCGGATGGCGAAGTCACGCTGAGCCTGTCCGGCGACAATCGGGTAGAACTGACCGAGAGCGATTTCAGCTCCCTCGGCAATGCCCGCCGCGACATCGCCGCCCGCGAGGACGCCGATGCCTTCGCCGCCGAACCTTTCGATCTGGCCGCCGGCCCGCTGCTGCGCCTGCGCCTGCAGAACCTCGGCGGCGGCCGCCAGGCGCTGCTGCTGTGCGTGCACCACATCATCGCCGACGGTTGGTCGCTGAACCTGCTGCTGGACGAGTTCGCCGAGTGCTACCGCGCCGTCGTCGAACAACGCGAGCCGGTGCTGCCGATGCTGCCGCGCCAATACCTCGACCTGGCCGCCGCCCAGCAATCCCGGCTGGAGGCGGGCGAGGGCGCGCGCCTGCTGGATTGGTGGAGCGAGCGCCTGGGCACTCAGCATTCGCCGCTGGAGCTGCCTTTCGCGACGGGAGGGAAAGGCCAGAGTGCCGCACTGATCGAACGCGAAGTCGACGCCGACCTGACCCGCCGGCTGCGTGGTCTGGCCCAGGCCCACGGCGCGACGCTGCCGATGCTCCTGCTCAGCGCCTACAACCTGTTGCTGCAACGCTACAGCGGTCAGCACGACCTGCGCATCGGCCTGACCCAGGCTGGCCGTGAACAGTTGGACAGCGAGCGTCTGGTCGGTTTCTTCGTCAACCTGCTGGTGCTGCGCAGCGAGCTGCCCGAAGGCGCGACCCTGCGTGGCGTGCTCCGCCAACTGCGCGACGACCTGCTGCAAGCCCAGGCGCACCAGGGCCTGCCGTTCGAGCAACTGGTGGAAGCCCTGCAACCCGAGCGCGGCCACGGCCGCCATCCGCTGTGCCAGGTGGCCTTCGACCACCAGTGGCAACCGCACGCCGGCAATGGCCTGCCGGGCCTGACGGTGGATGCGCTGGAGCAGATCGACCTGGAAACCCCGTTCGACCTGGTGCTGCGCGTTCGCGAAGGCGAACAGACGTTGCGCCTGAGCTTCTGCTATGCCCGCGAGCGCTACGTCGCTGCCGGTATGCAGCGGCTGGTCGGGCACTTCCTCGACCTGCTGCGCGCGCTGCCGGAGCTCAACGCTGACGCTCCCCTGGACGCCCGCGACTGGCTGCCCGCCAGCGACTGGAGCATCGCCGTGGCCGGTGACGCGCCTGCGTTCGAGGCGCTGAGCGAGACCATCGCCGCCCAGGCCCGGCGGCATCCGGCCAAGGTCGCGCTGATCGACGCTCAGCGCGAAGTGAACTTCGCCGAGCTGGAAGACCGCTCCAACCGCCTGGCGCAGCGCCTGATCCAGCGCGGCATCGGCCCGGAGCGCCGGGTTGCCGTGGCGCTGCCGCGTGGCGTGGACATCCCGTTGGCCCTGCTGGCCGTCATGAAGGCCGGCGGAGCCTACCTGCCGCTGGACGTCGACTACCCCGAGGAGCGACTGGCCTGGCTGATGCAGGATGCCGGCGTCGACCTGCTGCTGACCACTGCCGAGTTGGCCGAACGCCTGCCGTTGCCCGAAGGCGTCGAGCGCCTGTTACTGGAAGAGGCCGACCTCGGCAATGCGCTGGCGGTGCGTCCGCTGGTGCGCATCCAGGCGCAGAACCTCGCCTACCTGATCTACACCTCCGGCTCCACGGGCCAGCCCAAGGGCGTTGCCGTCGCCCACGGCGAGATTGCCGCGCACTGCCGCGCCATCGGCCAGCGCTACGCCATGAGCGCCGCCGACCGCGAGCTGATCTTCATGTCCTTCGCCTTCGACGGCGCCCACGAGCGCTGGCTTACCGCGCTGTCCCACGGCGGCAGCCTGCTGATCCGCAATGATGCGCTGTGGACCGCCGAACAAACTCTCGACCAGTTGCGCCGCCACGAAGTCACGGTGGCAGCCTTCCCGCCGGCCTACCTGCAACAGTTGGCCGAGCAGGCCATGATCCACGGCCACGCGCCGAGCATGCGCATCTACTGCTTCGGCGGTGACGCGGTGCCCGAAGCGGCCTACCAGTTGGCGCACCAGGCGCTGAAGCCACAGCACCTGATCAACGGCTACGGCCCGACTGAAACCGTGGTCACCCCGATGCTCTGGAAGGCCGACGCCCGCACCACTTGCGGCGCTGCCTACGCCCCCATTGGCGAAGTGGTGGGCGAACGCAGCCTGTACATCCTTGATGACCGCCTGCAACCGCTGCCGCGCGGCGTGGCCGGCGAGCTGTACATCGGCGGGCATGGCCTGGCTCGCGGCTACCACCAGCGCGCCGCCATGACCGCCGAGCGCTTCGTGGCCGATCCCTATGCTGACGGCCTTCGCCTGTACCGCAGCGGCGACCGCGTGCGCTGGCGTGAAGACGGCGCGCTGGACTACCTCGGTCGCGTCGACCAGCAGGTGAAGATCCGTGGCTTCCGCATCGAGCCGGGCGAGATCGAAGCCCGCCTGCGCGCGCTGCCCGGCGTGCGCGAAGCGGCGGTGATCGCACGCGACAACGAGCGCGGCAAGCGCCTGCTGGGTTACGTCACGGGCGAAGGTGTCGCCGAAGACACCCTGAAAGCCGCTCTGCGCGCACAACTGCCGGACTACATGGTGCCGTCGCGCATCCTCGTGCTGGCGCAGATGCCGCTCAACGCCAACGGCAAGATCGACCGCAAGGCGCTGCCTGAACCTGAGGAAACCGCCAGCGCTGCCGAGGCCCCGCGCGATGGCCTGGAAAACCGCGTCGCCGCCGTCTGGGCTGAAGTGCTTGGCGTGCCGGCTGTAGGTCGCGAGGACGACTTCTTCGAGCTGGGCGGCCACTCGCTGCTGGCCACGCAGGTCATCTCCCGCCTGCGCCGTGACCTGGGTTGCGAAGTCCCGCTGCGCGACCTGTTCGAAGCCAGCCGCCTGGATGAATTCGCGGCGCGGCTGAGTGCATCGACGCCCAGCGGACCTCCGCCACTGCGCGCCCTGGCTCGCGACGGCGATCTGCCGCTGTCCGCCGCCCAGAGCCGCCTGTGGTTCTTCTGGCAGATGGAACCGGCCAGCGCCGCCTACAACGTGCCGGGCGCCCTGCGCCTGCGCGGCGAGTTGGACGAATCTGCGCTGCGCCGCTCCTTCGACGCCCTGGTGGCGCGCCATGAAACCCTGCGCACCACCTTCGATGAAGTGGACGGCCAGGCCTTCCAGCGCATCCAGCCGGCCCGGCCCCTGGATCTCGCGGGGGTCGATCTGTCCGCTGAAAAAGACCCCGAAAGCGCCGCCCGCCGACTGGCGGAGGAAGAAGCGCAGCGTCCGTTCGATCTGCGCCATGGACCGCTGCTGCGTCTGACCCTGATCAAGCTGGCCGACAGCGACCATGTGCTGCTGCTGACCATGCACCACATCGTCTCCGACGGCTGGTCGATCCGCGTGCTGGTGGACGAGTTCAGCCGTCTCTACGGCGCCTTCGCTGCGAGCGAGAAGCTGGAACTGCCAGCGTTGCCGGTGCAGTACGCCGACTACGCCCAGTGGCAGCGCGAGTTGCTGGCGGGCGAGGAGGGCCAGCGTCAGCTGAGCTGGTGGACCGAGCAGCTGGGCCGCGATACGCCCGTTCTCGAATTGGCCGCCGACCGTCCACGCCCGGCGGTGCAGAGCTACCGGGGCGGCAGCCTCGGCTTCAGCCTTGATGCCGGACTTGGTGCGCGTCTCAAACAACTGGCCCGCGAGCAGGACGTCACCCTGTTCATGTTGCTGCTCGGCGCTTACGCCGTGCTGATGCAGCGCTACAGCGGCCAGCGCGACCTGCGTATCGCCGTGCCCATCGCCAACCGCCAGCAACTGGAGACCGAAGGGCTGATCGGCTTCTTCGTCAACACCCAGGTCATGCCATTGCAACTCGCCGATGACGAGTCCTTCGCCGCGCTGCTGACCCGCATCAAGCCGCTGGCGCTCGGTGCGCAAGCGAACCAGGACCTGCCATTCGAGCAACTGGTGGAAGCGTTGCAACCCGAGCGCAGCCTGGCCTACAACCCGCTGGTGCAGGTGAAGTTCAACTTCGGCTTCGACGTTAGCCGCCTGCCCGATGCCGGCGCGCTGAAGCTTGCGCTGTTCAGCGAGGAGCAATACGGCGCGCGTTTCGACCTCGCCCTGGACATGGCTGAGGCGCTGGATGCCAGCGGCCAACCTGGCGATGAGCTACGCGGCAGCTTCGTCTATGCCTGCGATCTGTTCGACGAGGACAGCGTCGTGGCTATCGCCGGCCAGTTCGAAGCGTTGCTGCGCCAGCTGTGTGCCGAGCCGCAGCGTGCTCTCGGCGAGTTGCCGCGCCCAGTGGCTTCGCGTCGTCGTGGCGAGGCGCGCCAATGGCCGCAGCAGGACGTGCTCGCTCTGTTCGCCACGCAAGTTGCCGCGCAACCGGACGCCATCGCCGTGCAGGACGACAGGGTGCGCTACAGCTACGCCGAACTGGATGCCCGCACCAACCGCCTGGCCAACGCGCTGATCGACAGCGGCGTGGAGCCAGTTGAGTGCGTAGCGATCTGCCAGGAGCGCAGCGCGCAGTGGGTGCTCCTGCTGCTGGGCGTGCTGAAAGCCGGCGCCACCTACGTCCCGCTGGACCCGGCGCAGCCGGCCGAGCGTCTGCGCCAGTTGATCAAGGACAACGGTATTGGCCGCGTGCTGGTCAGCGATGCCGTGCTGCAGGATACCTTCGGCGCCGCCGCCACGCTGATCCCGGCCGGTGGCCCGGAGCAGGGCAGCGACAAGGCGCCGTCGCTGAGCATCGAGCCGCAGCAGGTTGCCTACGTCATCTTCACCTCCGGCTCCACCGGCCAGCCCAAGGGCGTGCGCGTCAGCCACGCGGCGCTGGCCAACTATGTGCAGGCTGTGCTGGAGCGCCTGCAACTGGACCAGGGCCGCGCCCGTGGCCTGGGCATGGCGATGGTTTCCTCGGTAGCTGCAGACCTCGGTCACACCACGCTGTTCGGCGCGCTGTGCGGCGGGGGGCGTCTGCATCTGGCCGATGCCCAGGCGGTGGCCGATGCCGAACGCTTCTCGCAGTTCATGCGCGAAGTGGATGTGCTGAAGATCGTCCCCAGCCACCTCGCCGGTTTGCTGGCGGCTGCACCGAATGCTGCCGCTGTGCTGCCGCGCCGCCTGCTGGTGGTGGGCGGGGAAGCCTGTGACCGTGCGCTGCTGCAACCGATTCGTGAAATGGCCCCGCGACTGCGCATCGTCAACCACTACGGTCCCAGCGAGTCCACCGTGGGGGTGCTGACCCACGAATGGTCGCTGGTGGATGATCTGCCGGCTGCCAGCCTGCCCATCGGCACGCCCCTGGCCAACACCGCCATCCGCGTGCTCGACGAGAACGGTCGTGACCTGTTGCCGGGCGTACCGGGCGAGCTGTACATCGGCGGAGCCGGCCTGGCACTGGGCTACCTCGGTCTGCCGGAAATGACGGCGGAGCGTTTTGTGAAGATCGAAGGCGAGCGCCTGTACCGCAGCGGCGACCGTGTGCGCCTGAACCGTCGCGGCGCCGTGGAATTCCTCGGCCGCGTGGATGACCAGGTGAAGATCCGTGGCTACCGCGTCGAGCCGGGCGAACTGGCGCAAGCGCTCAAGCGCCTGCCGGGCGTGCGCGATGCCGTGGCGCTGGCCGAGCGCGAGGGCGACGGCCCGATGAGGCTGCTGGCCTGGGCCATTGCAGAAGGGCAGAGCGTTGAAAGTCTGCGTGAAAGCCTCGCCGCCGAAGTCCCCGAATACCTGCTGCCGGCCCAGTTGATGCTGCTGGAGTGCCTGCCGCTGAACGCCAATGGCAAGGTCGACCGCAAGGCCCTGCCGCGTGTCGAGACGGCGGCCAAGCCGTTGGATAGCGCACCGCTCTCCGAGCTGGAACAGCGTATCGCCGACATCTGGCAGGCGGTGCTGAAGGTCGAGCGCGTCGGTGCCGAGGACAATTTCTTCGAACTGGGCGGCGACTCCATCCTCAGCCTGCAGATCATCGCGCGCATCCGCAAACTGGGTTACAAGCTCAGCCCGAAACAGCTGTTCGAGCGGCAGAGCGTCCGCCAGCTCGCGCAGTGGCTGGAAAGCCGCGCGCCGGCTGCCCCCGCGCCGGTGGTTGCTGTCAGCGGTGAGGTGGCCTTGTCGCCGGTGCAGGCGCGCTTCTTCGAACGCGTACCGAGCGCCCAGCGTCACCACTGGAACCAGGCGCTGCTGCTGCAACCGCGCGAGGCGCTGGATGGTGATGCCCTGGCCCGTGCCCTGCACTGGCTGGTCGGCCAGCACGACGCGCTGCGCCTGCGCTTCGACGGCAGCCGCCAGCGTTACGCGGAACAGGGGCCGCTGGACATGACCCTGCTGTGGCGGCGCCGTGCCGCTGACGCCCGCACCCTGGAGCGTCTATGCGACGACGCCCAGGCCAGCCTGGATATCGCCAACGGTCCTCTGCTGCGCGCCATGCACGTCACGCTCGAAGAAGGTGGCGAGCGCCTGCTGCTGGTCATCCACCATCTGGCGGTGGATGGCGTGTCCTGGCGCATCCTGCTGGAAGACCTGCAGTACGCCTACCGCGAGCTGCGCGCCGGCCGCACGCCCGCCGCATTGCCGCGCACCGATGGTTACCAGGCCTGGAGCGCCCGCCAGCAGGCGGCCGCGGACAGCGCCGAAGTGGCTGCCGAGCTGGCTTACTGGCAAGCCGAATTGCGCGATGCGCCGTTGCTCAACCGTGGCCGCAACGACGCTCCGGCAACCTGGAAGGAAGCCGCTAACGCGCGCTTCAGCCTGGACGTCGAAACCACCCGCCAACTGCTCGGTCCCGCGCTCAAGGCGCAGCGCATCCAGATCAACGACCTGCTACTGACTGCCCTGGCCCGCGCGCTGTACGCCTGGACAGGCGAGTCCTCCGCGCTGGTGGAAATGGAAGGCCACGGCCGGGACGGCGACGGCGCGCTGGACCTGAGCCGCAGCGTCGGTTGGTTCACCGCCCTGTATCCGGTTCGTCTGCAAGCCGGCGGCGAGCCGGGCGAAGACCTGCGCGCCACTCGCGAGCACCTGCGCAACCTGCCGCGCGGCGGTATCGGTTACGGCCAACTGCGCTACCTCAGCCAGCACGCGGCCAGTCTGCGTGACCTGCCGGCGCCGCAGGTGACCTTCAACTACCTTGGCCAGCTCGACCAGGCCTTCGCCGACGCCGACTTCCTGCCGGCCTTCGAAGGTGTAGGCCGCAGCCAGCCGCTGAATGCTGCGCTGGGCAATGCGCTGGTGTACGTCGGCCGTGTGCTGGGCGGCGAGCTGAGCCTGGAAGTCACCTACAGCCGCTTCATGTTTGATGCTGCCGACATCGATGAGCTGCAAGCCTTGCTGCGCGCCGAGCTGCAAGCGCTGGTCGCATACTGCCTGAGCCATCCCTACAAGCTTGGCGCAAAGGATGTGCCGCTGGTCGAGCTGGACCAGCAACAGCTCGACGCACTGCCGCTGCCGGCCGGAGTGGAAGACCTTTATCCGCTGTCGCCGATGCAGCAGGGCATGCTCTTCCATGCGCTCGACGTGCCGGGCTCCTCGCTCTACGTCAACCAGTTGCGCGTCGACCTCGACGGCCTCGACGAGGCCCGCTTCCTCGACGCCTGGCGCGCGGTCATCGCCCGCCATGCGAACCTGCGCACCGGCTTCCTTGCCAGCGCCGATTCGGCGCCGCTGCAGTTCGTCCTGCGCGAGGTGCAACTGCCGGTGCAGTCCTTCGACTGGCGCGATCAGTCCGTCAGTGAGCAACAGCTCGACAGCGTCGCCGATGACCAGCGCAACCTGGGCTTCGACCTGGCCAAGCCACCGCTGCAACGCCTGGCGCTGGTGCGTCTGGGGGAGCGCCGCTACCACCTGATCTGGACTTGCCACCACCTGCTGCTGGATGGCTGGAGCAGCGCGCGGCTGATCGGCGAAGTGCTGGCCCTCTACCGTGCTGAAACTTTGTCTGCGCCCACCGTGCAGTACGGCGATTACATCGCCTGGCTGCACGCCCAGGATGGCGCTGTGGGTGAGACCTTCTGGCGTGAACGCCTGAAAGACTTCGATGAGCCGACCCTGCTGGCCACCGCCTGCAACGCCGGGTTCCGCGACGAGCCGCTGCGCGAACTGCGCAGTCGCCTCGACAGCGCACCGCTGCAACGCTTCGCCCAGGCCCAGCGCATCACCCTCAACACCCTGGTGCAGGGCGCCTGGGCGCTGCTGCTGCAACGTTACTGCGGCCAGCGCAGCGTCACCTTCGGCGCCACCGTGGCCGGGCGACCGGCCACCTTGCCGGGGGCGGAAGAGAGTCTCGGCCTGTTCATCAACACGCTGCCGATCCTGCAAAGCCCGGACGACGCCCAGCGCGTCGGCGACTGGCTGCGCGAGCTGCAGGCGTTCAACCTCGACGTGCGCGAGTTCGAGCACACCCCGCTGTACGACATCCAGCGCTGGGCGGGTCGCGGCGGGCAGGCGCTGTTCGACAGCCTCATCGTGTTCGAGAACTTCCCCATGGACGCGGCGCTGTCGTCCCCTGGCGACGATGACCTGCGCATCCTCGGCCACCGCCCGGTGGACGGCACCAACTACGCCCTGGCCCTGGTGGCCAGTGCCGGCGATCAGTTGGACGTGCGCTACACCTACCGCGCCGACCGCCTGAGCGCGAGCCAGGTCGAGCAACTGCGTGGCCACTTCGAGCACCTGCTGATGGCGCTGGTGGAAGACGCCGAACGCCCGCTGGGCCGGGTCAGCCAACTGGCCGACGGCGAGCGCCACTCTTTGCTGCAACGCTTCAACGACACCGTGGCGACTTTCCCGGCTGATGTGCAGCTGCAGGAGCTGATTGAGCGCCAGGTTGCCGCGACCCCGGATGCGCTGGCCCTGCAATGCGGTGAGGAGCACCTGAGCTACGCCCAGCTCAACGCCCGCGCCAACCAGCTCGCGCATTGGCTGCGCGGTCAGGGTGTCGGCCCGGATGTGCTGGTCGGCGTGGCCGCCGAGCGTTCGGTTGAGTTGGTGGTGGCGTTGCTGGGCATCGTCAAGGCCGGCGGCGCCTACGTGCCGATGGACCCGGATTACCCGCAGGATCGCCTGCAACACATGCTCAGCGATAGCGGCGTGGGGCTGCTGCTGACCCAGCAGCACCTGCGGGATCGCCTGCCGGCGACTGGCGCCCGACGGATCTGCCTGGACAGCCAGTGGAGCGAGATCGCCACGGCGTCAGAGCAGAATCCGGCCATTCTCGGCAGCCCGCAGAACCTCGCGTACCTGATCTACACCTCCGGTTCCACCGGCAAGCCCAAGGGCGCCGGCAACAGCCACCGCGCGCTGGTCAACCGCCTGCACTGGATGCAGAAGGCCTACGCGCTGGATGCCTCCGACCGGGTGCTGCAGAAGACCCCGTTCAGCTTCGACGTGTCGGTGTGGGAGTTCTTCTGGCCGCTCATGACCGGCGCCGCCCTGGTGGTCGCCGCGCCCGGCGCGCACCGCGATCCGGCAGCGCTGCGCCAGGTGATCGAGGCGGGGCAGGTCACCACGCTGCACTTCGTGCCCTCGATGCTTCAGGCCTTCGTGGCGTCCGGCGAGCTGGAACGCAGCCCGTCGCTGCGGCAGGTGATGTGCTCTGGCGAGGCGCTGCCCTATGAGCTGCAACAGCAGTTCCGCCAGCGCAGCAGCGCGAAGCTGCACAACCTCTATGGCCCGACGGAGGCGGCGATCGACGTCAGCTTCTGGGCCTGCGATGAAGACAACGCGCGGCACGTCGTGCCCATCGGTCGGCCCATCGACAACCTGCGCCTGGTGCTGCTGGACGAACGCCTGGAGCCGGTGCCGCAGGGTGTGGCGGGTGAACTGTACATCGGCGGCGTGGGCCTGGCGCGCGGTTACCACGCGCGTCCCGGGCTGACTTCCGAGCGTTTCGTCGCCGACCCCTTCGGCAGCGGTGAGCGGCTGTACCGCACTGGCGACCTGGCTCGCCAGCGCGAAGACGGCGCCATCGAATACCTCGGTCGTCTCGACCACCAGGTGAAGATTCGCGGCCTGCGTATCGAACTGGGCGAGATCGAGTCGCACCTGCAGGCCCACCCACAGGTCAGCGAGGCGGTGGTAGTAGCCAGGGACGGCGTGCTGCTGGCCTACGTGGTCGCCAGCGCCAAGCCCGAAGCCCTGCGCCAGGCGCTGCAAGGCGAGCTGCCGGACTACATGGTGCCGTCGCGGATCATCGCCCTCGATGCCATGCCGCTGTCGCCCAACGGCAAGCTGGATCGCAAGGCCCTGCCGGACCCGCAACTGGGCGAGCGCCTGCGCGAGTACGTGGCGCCGCGCAGCGACCTGGAAGTCGAGCTGGCCGGCATCTGGCAGCACGTGCTGCAAGTGGATCGCGTCGGCCTGCACGACGACTTCTTCGAACTGGGCGGGCATTCGCTGCTGCTCACCCAGGTCGGTCTGACCCTGCGTCAGCGTCTGGGCCTGGAACTGCCGCTGCATCGCCTGTTCGAGCTGAGCAACATCGAGGCGCTGGCCGCCTGGATCGAGTCGCAGCGGGCAAGCTCCGCCAGCGCGGAAGAGGAACTGGACCTGATGGACGAACTGCTCGGCGAGCTGGAGAACCTGTAATGAGTCAACCGATGGACGCCCAGCTGAAACAGGTCGCGGAGCGCCTTGGCGCGCTGTCCGAGGACAAGCAGATCGTCTTCCTGCGTCAGCTTCGTGAGAAGGGCGTGAGTCTTTCGCGCCTGCCGATCCTCCGCGAAGGGCGCGAGCACGCGCCGCTTTCGGCGGCCCAGGCGCGCCTGTGGTTCCTCTGGCAGATGGAGCCGCACAGCGCCGCCTACAACATTCCGGCCGCCGTGCGGCTGCGTGGCGCGCTGGACGAGGGCGCGCTTATGCGTGCCTTCACCGCGCTGATCGAGCGCCATGAAAGCCTGCGCACGGTTTTCCGCTCGGCAGAGTCCGGTCATGATGCCTCGGCGGATAACGCTGGCGCGTTATGCGCCCTACGGGAGCCGGCTGGCGAGGTACTGCGCACGGCAGAGGACTGCTCTGGTAGGGCGAATGACGCGCAGCGTCATCCGCCGCAGGCAGGACAGGGTGCGGCGGATGGCGAGGTGATGCAGTGCATCCTGCCGCCGGGGCCGGCGCATCTGGAGGCGAAGGACTTCGGTAGCGAAGACGAAGCCCGCCATTGGCTGAACCACTGCGCGCAACGCCCCTTCGACCTCGCCGAAGGCCCGCTGCTGCGCCTGCATCTGGCGCGCCTGCCGGGTGAAGCGCTGCTGCTGGTGAACCTGCACCACATCATTGCCGATGGCTGGTCCATCGGCGTGCTCATCGATGAATTCGCCGCGCTCTACAGCGCTGAAGTGAGCGGTGCGCAGGCCGATCTGGAGCCGCTGCCGATCCAGTACAGCGACATGGCCCGTTGGCAGCGCCTGTGGCTGGCGGCCGGCGAAGGTGAGCGGCAACTGGCCTACTGGAAGGCACAACTGGGCGACGAATCCCTGCTGTTGACGCTGCCGGGCGACCGGCAGCGTCCCCTGGTGCAGAGCTATAGCGGCGCGACACTGGACTTCGAGCTGCCCCGTGCGCTCAGCGATGCCTTGCGCGACCTGGCGCGGGGGCAGGGTGCCACGCTGTTCATGCTGATCCTCGCGGCCTACCAGCTGCTGCTGTCGCGCTACAGCGGCCAGCGCGAGCTGCGCGTCGGCGTGCCCATCGCCGGCCGTGGCCGTGCCGAGAGCGAACGGCTGATCGGCTTCTTCGTCAATACCCAGGTGCTGCCCGCGCGCATCGACGGCGACGAATCCTTCAGCGCGTTCCTGGCCCGCACCCGCGAAGCGGTGCTGGGCGCCCAGGCCCATCCGGACCTGCCGTTCGAGCAACTGGTGGACGCACTGCAGCCCGAGCGCAGCCTGAGCTACAACCCGCTGTTCCAGGTGGCCTGCAATCACCAGCCGAGCCGCCGCGACGCCCTGCGCGAGCTGCCCGGCGGCCTGCAGTTGGAGAGCCTGGAACTGGAGAGCGGCATCGCCAAGTTCGACCTGACCCTGAACACCGAGGAAAGCCGCGACGGCCAGGTGCGCGGGCAGTTCATGTACGCCACCGACCAGTTCGACGCGGCGACCATCCAGCGTCTTGCCGGGCATTTCCTCAACCTGCTGCGCGGCATCGTCACCGACCCGCACTGCCCGGTGGCGCGCCTGCCGCTGCTGGACGGTAGCGAACGCGAGCAACTGCTCTACGGCTGGAATGCCAGCGACTTCGATTACCCGCGCGATGCCTGCCTGCATCAACTGATCGAGCAACAGGCGGCGCGCACGCCGAACGATATTGCCGTCACCGACGGCCAGCGCAGCTTCAGCTACACGGAACTCAACCGCCGCGCCAACCGCCTGGCGCACTGGCTGCGCGAGCAGGGCGTCGGCCCGGACAGTCGCGTCGGCGTCGCCCTGGAGCGCTCCGTCGAACTGCCGGTGGCGCTGCTGGCCGTGCTCAAGGCGGGCGGCGCCTACGTGCCGCTGGACCCGGAATTCCCCGCCGAACGCCTGGCGCACATGCTCGAAGACGGCGATGTACGCCTGCTGCTGACCCAGCAGCACCTGCTCGGCGAGCTGCCGCAGACAGGCGCCCGTGCGTTCTGCCTGGATCGCGACTGGGCCCGACTGGACGGCTACGCCGACAGCGATCTGGCGAACCTCGCACAGCCCGATGATCTCGCCTATGTCATCTACACCTCCGGCTCCACTGGCAAGCCCAAGGGCGTCGCGGTGCGCCATGGCGGGGTGGTCAACTTCATGCTCAGCATGGCCCGCGAGCCGGGCCTGGAGGCGCGGGACCGCGTCCTCGCGCTGACTTCGCTGTCCTTCGACATCTCCGCGCTGGAGCTGTACCTGCCGCTGCTGGTGGGCGGCCGGGTGGTGCTGGTGGACCGCGACGTCGCTCGCGATCCATCACGCCTGCTCGGCGTGGCGCTGGAGCAGGGCGTGACGGTGATCCAGGCCACTCCGAGCACCTGGACGCTGCTCAGCGGCCACGAGGACTTCCCGCGCCTGAGCGGCTGCCGCTTCTTCTGCGGCGGCGAGGCGCTGTCCGCCGAACTGGCGGACAAGCTGACAGCCCAAACGGATGCACTGTGGAATCTCTACGGCCCCACCGAAACCACCATCTGGTCGGCGGCCTGGAAGATCGAAAAGGGCGCCCGCGCGCTGCTCGGCAAGCCCATCGCCAACACCCGGCTGTACATCCTCGATGGCGAGCTGCAACCGGCGCCCATCGGCGTGGCCGGCGAGCTGTACATCGCCGGCGACGGCCTGGCGCGCGGCTACCATGGCCGCCCCGATCTGACCGCCGAGCGCTTCGTCGCCGATCCCTACGGTAGGGAAATGGGCGCGCGCATGTACCGCACCGGTGATCTGGCGCGCTGGCGCGCCGATGGCGTGCTGGAGTACCTCGGCCGCCTCGACCATCAGGTGAAGATTCGCGGCTTCCGTATCGAGCTGGGCGAGATCGAATCGCGCCTGCTCGGCCAGCCCGGCGTGCGCGAGGCGGTGGTGATCGCCCGCGACGCCGGAGCGGTGAAGCAACTGGTCGGCTACGTGACGGGGCAGATCGATACCGACCTGCGTGCCGCGCTGCTGGAAGAGCTGCCGGACTACATGGTCCCCGCGCAGATCGTCCTGCTCGAGCGCATGCCGCTGACGCCCAACGGCAAGCTCGACCGCAAGGCCCTGCCGGAGCCGGATTTCAGCCTGCTGCAGAAGCACTATCGCGCGCCGCAAAGCCAGCGCGAACAGACCCTGGCGGCCATCTGGTGCGCCGTGCTGGGCCTGGAACGGGTGGGCCTGGACGACAACTTCTTCGAGCTGGGCGGCGACTCCATCGTCTCCATCCAGGTGGTCAGCCGCGCCCGCGCCGCCGGCCTGCACCTTCGCCCGAAGGACCTGTTCCAGCACCAGACCTTGCAGGCGCTGGCCCGTGTGGCCGGTGACTTCGTCACAACCGATGCGGCCGTCGTGGTCTCCGCCATCGAGGCGCCGGACGCCGCACAGCTGGCCGCGCTCGATCTGAATCCGGCCGAGATCGAAGACCTCTATCCGCTGTCGCCCATGCAGCAGGGCATGCTGTTCCACGGCGTGGACGGCAGCGAGGGCGGCGTCTATGTCAACCAGTTGCGCGTGGAAGTGCAGGGGCTGGACGTCGCGCGTTTCCGCGTTGCCTGGCAGGCGGCGCTGGATGCCCACGACAACCTGCGTGCCGGTGTGCATTGGGAGGGGCTGGATCAGCCGGTGCAGGTCGTGCACAAGCAGGTCGAGCTGCCGCTGGAAGTCCTCGACTGGCGTGGCCGTGAAGATTTGGACGCTGCGCTGGACGAACTGGCCGCTGACGAACGCAGCCGCAGCTTCGATCTTGTGCGTCCGCCGCTGCTGCGCCTGGTACTGGTGCGCAGCGCCGAGGCCAGTCACCAGCTGATCTACACCCATCACCACATCCTGCTCGACGGCTGGAGCAACGCCCAGCTGTTCGCTGAAGTGTTGCGCCGCTACAACGGCGAGAGCATCCCTCAGCAGGGCCGCTACCGTGACTACATCCACTGGCTGCAAGCTCAGGACCCGCAGCAGGCCCAGGATTTCTGGAACGCGCGGCTGGAAGGCTTCGCCCAGCCCACCGTGCTGGCTGACAGCCTGGCGCGCCCGGCCGAAGGCAGTGGCCACGGCCTGGAGTACAGCCGCTACGACGCGGCGGCCACCGAACGCCTGAAAGCCTTCGCCCGCAGCCAGCGGGTGACGCTGAATACCCTGGTGCAGGCGGCGTGGATTCTCCTGCTGCAACGCTACACCGGGCAGCAGCGCGTCGCCTTCGGCGCCACCGTGGCCGGGCGGCCCGCGCAACTGGCCGGCGCCGACAGACTGCTGGGCCTGTTCATCAACACCTTGCCCATCGTCCAGGCCCCGAGCGAGGACGCCGACCTCGGCGACTGGCTGCGTGAATTGCAGGCCTACAACCTGGACGTGCGCGAGTTCGAGCACACGCCGCTGTACGACATCCAGCGCTGGGCCAGCCAGGCCGGGCAGGCGCTGTTCGACAGCATCATCGTGTTCGAGAACTACCCGGTGGACGAGGTGCTACGCAGCGCCCAGGGCCCGCGCTTCGGCGAGCTGAAATCCAAGGATGAGACCAGCATTCCGATGGACCTCGCCGTGCGAGTCGGCGAGACGCTGGAGATCGAATACCAGTATCTGCGCGCCCACTTCAGTGCTCCCGCCGTGGCACGCCTGCGCGGCAATATGGAGCAGGTGCTGGACAGCCTGCTGCACGGCGCCGGCAAGCGCGTCGGCGAGCTGCAATGCCTGTCGGCCAGCGACCGCGCGGCGCTGGCCGCCTGCCGTGGTCCGCATCAGTCGCTGCCGCCGGCCGAGCCGGTGCACCTGGCCATTGCTCGCCAGGCTGCTCTGCGAGGCGATGAGGTGGCGCTGATCTGCGGCAACGAGGAGATCGACTACGCGATGCTGGAGCGCGACTCCAACCGCCTGGCCCATCGCCTGATGGCGCTGGGTATTGGTCCGGAAGTCCGCGTCGGCGTGGCCCTGCCGCGCAGCGTGCGCATTCCGTTGGCGCTGCTGGCGGTGCTCAAGGCCGGCGGTGCCTACGTGCCGCTGGACGCCGAGTACCCGCGCGAGCGCCTGGAGTTCCAGATGAGTGATGCCGGCATCGCGCTGCTGATCACCGACAGCCGCCTGCGCGAGCGACTGCCTCTGCCGGCGGGCGTGCAGTGCCTGGAGCTGGACGCGCTCGATCTGAGCGGCGAAGACAGCGACCTGCCCGTGGTGGCCCTGGAGCCGGAAAACCTCGCCTACCTGATCTACACCTCCGGCTCCACCGGCAAGCCCAAGGGCGTGGCGGTCAGCCACGGCCCGCTGGCCATGCACTGCGCGGCCATCGGCGAGCTGTACCGGATGGACGCTGCGACCCGCGAGCTGCACTTCATGTCCTTCGCCTTCGACGGTGCCCACGAGCGCTGGCTGACCACCCTGGTCCACGGCGGCAGCCTGGTACTGCGTGGCGATGAGCTGTGGACTCCGGAGCAGACCTACCGCGTGCTGCACGACAAGCAGGTCAGCGTGGCGGCCTTCCCGCCGGTCTACCTGCAACAACTGGCCGAGCATGCCCTGCGTGACGGCAACCCGCCGCCGGTGCGCATCTACTGCTTCGGTGGCGACGCGGTGCCCAATGCCAGCTTCGAACTGGCCAAACGCGCGCTGCGCGCCGAACACCTGATCAACGGCTACGGCCCCACGGAGACCGTGGTCACGCCGTTGCTGTGGAAGGCCGACCGCGCTACGGCCTGCGAGGCCGCCTATGCGCCTATCGGCAAGGGCGTCGGTGCGCGCAGGCTGTACATCCTCGACGAGCAACTGCGGCAGGTTCCGCTGGGCGTGGCTGGCGAGCTGTATATCGGCGGCGACGGCCTGGCGCGCGGGTACCACGAGCGCGCCGGTCTCACCGCCGAACGCTTCGTGGCGGACCCGTTCGATGCGCAAGGCGGTCGTCTGTACCGCAGCGGCGACCTGGTGCGCGGCCGCGCCGATGGCGTGATCGACTACGTCGGGCGTATCGACCACCAGGTGAAGATTCGCGGCTTCCGCATCGAGCTGGGCGAGATCGAGGCGCGTCTGCAGGATCACCCGCAGGTCAGCGAGGCGCTGGTGGTCGCCCGCGACGGCATCAGCGGCAAGCAACTGGTCGGCTACGTGGTGGGTGAAGCGGAAGGTGACGCGCTGCGCAGCTTCCTCCGCGAGCAGGTGCCGGACTACATGGTGCCGGCGCAGATCCTCAGGCTGGAGCGCTTCCCGCTGTCGCCCAACGGCAAGATCGACCGCAAGGCGCTGCCCGAACCGACCTGGCAGGGCGAAGCCTACGAGGCGCCGCGTAACGAGCGCGAGCGCGCCCTGGCCGACATCTGGCAGGACGTGCTGCAAGTGGAGCGCGTCGGTATCCGCGACAACTTCTTCGACCTCGGCGGCGACTCCATCCTCAGCCTGCAGATCGTCTCCCGCGCCCGCCAGGCGCTCGGCGAGGGTGTCGAAATTCGCCTGCGCGACCTGCTGCAGTACCAGACCATCGCCGGCCTGCTGGAGCGTTCCGAGAGCGTGGCTGAGGTAGCGCCGACAGCGACCGTGGAGGTCGCTGATGACGGCAAGTCCTTCGGCCTGGTGCCGATCCAGCAATGGATGTTCGAGCAGCAGCTGGAGGAGCCCAACCACTTCAACCAGGCGGTGCTGCTGGAGTGCCGCCAGCGTCTCGACGCTGATGCGCTGGAGGCATCCTTGCAAGGCCTGCTGGCCGAACACGGCAGCCTGCGTCTGTCCTTCGCCCGTGGCGCGGACGGCGTGTGGCGCCAGCGCACTCTTGAGGCCAGCGAGGTCACCGGTGCGCTGCTCTGGCAGCGTCAGGCGGCGAACGCCGAGGAAGCGCTGCTGATCGCCAACCAGGCGCAGCGCAGCCTGGAACTGAGCGAAGGCCGGCTGCTACGCGGCGTGCTCACCGACATGGCTGACGGCACCCAGCGCCTGCTGCTGGTGATCCACCACCTGGGCGTGGACGGCGTGTCCTGGCGCATCCTGTTGGAGGAGCTGCAACAGCGTTACGCCGCGCAGCTCGCTGGCGAACCGGCGCCGCGCTTCGAACGCACCAGCGCCTACCGCGCCTGGGCCGAGGGCCTGCGCGAGTACGCCGACAGCCAACTGGCGCAGGGCGACCTGCCGTACTGGCTGGAGCAGACCGAGACCGCCGGCTTGGGCGAGCCGCAGCGCGACAACCCGCGCGGCGCCGAGCGCATGGCGCACCTGGAGCAACTGTTCCTGCGCCTGGACCGCCAGCAGACCCAGCGCCTGCTGAAGGTGGCGCCGGAGGCCTATCGCACGCAGATCAACGACCTGCTGCTGACGGCCCTGAGCCGCACGCTGTGCCAATGGTGCGACAGCGAGTCGGTACTGATCGCTCTGGAAGGCCATGGCCGCGAGGACATCCTCGACGCGGTCGATCACAGCCGCACCCTGGGCTGGTTCACCAGCCTGTTCCCGCTGCGCCTGACTCCGGGGCAGGGCGACTACGCCCAGGCCATCACGGCGATCCGCCAGCAGCTGCGAGCGGTGCCGGACAAGGGTATCGGCTACGGCGCCTTGCGCTATCTGGGTGACAACGCGCTGCGCCGCCAGCTCGCCGCACGCGCCGAGCCGCGCGTCACCTTCAACTACCTCGGCCAGTTCGACCAGAGCTTCGACGACAAGGCCCTGTTCGTGCCGCTGCAGGAGAAACCCGGCGACACCTACGCCGCCAGCACGCCGATGAACAACTGGCTGGAGATCGTCGGCCAGGTCTACGACGGCGAACTGACCCTGCGTTGCATGTTCAGCCGCCGGGTGTTCCGGCCGTCGCGCATCGAGGCGCTGATGGCCAGGCTGCGCGAAGAGCTGGGCGGCGTGATCGATCACTGCTGTGCGCAGGTAGAAACCGCCAAGGAAAAGGCCACGGTATGAACACATTGATGAAAGAGGTCGGCATGCTGCACCCGGAGATTTCCGCCTTCCTGGACATGGTCGACGAAGGCCGCCGCAATGGTCGACCGGCGCTGCACGAACTGCCGGTGGAGCAGGCGCGAGAGGAGTTCGAAGCCTCGTCCGAGTCGCTCAAGGCCGGCGCACCGTCGATGCCGGTGGAAGAACTGCTGATCCCGGCGCGGGAGGGCCGGCAACTGCCGGCTCGCCTGTACCGGCCGCTAGGCGCGGGCGAGGGCGCGATCCTGTACTTCCACGGCGGCGGCTACACGGTCGGCAGCCTGGATTCCCACGACGGCCTGTGTCGGCTGCTGGCGAAGCACTGCGAGTGCGCCGTGATTTCGCTGGGCTACCGCCTGGCGCCGGAGGCACCCTTCCCGGCGGCTATCCACGATGCCCGCGACGCCTGGGACTGGCTGCTGAGTTCAGCGGCCAGCCTCGGGCTGAATCCACGGCGCATTGCCGTCGGAGGCGACAGCGCGGGTGCCACGCTGGCTACCGTCCTCAGTGCTGAACTTGCGGGGGAGGGCGCCGAACAGCCCTGCGCCCAACTGCTGTTCTACCCGGCGGCGGATGCCAGCGCGCGCAGCGAGTCCCAGGAACTGTTCGCCGAGGGCTACCTGCTGGAAACGGCCAGCCTGGACTGGTTCTACGACCAGTACATGCCGGAGGTTGCCCGGCGTGGCGATTGGCGTTGCTCGCCGCTCCATGCCGGCGCGGCCCTGCAAGGCAGTGCGCCGGCCCTGCTGTTCGCCGCCGAGTTCGATCCGCTGCTGGACGAAGGCCTGGCCTATGCCCAGGCACTGGTGCAGCAGGGCGTGGAAGTCGAGGCGGAGCGCTGCTGCGGCATGACCCACGACTTCCTGCGCATGGGCAACCTGGTGCCGGAGGTGGAGGGATATTATCGCCGGGTGGCGGAGTTCCTCGCGGCGCGCTGGTAAGCCGGCGAGCCCGGCGTCAAGCTGGTTCGCGAGCAAGCTCGCTCCTACGAAGAGCACGCGGTGCCACCTGTAGGAGCGAGCTTGCTCGCGAACCGCACTCTGCCGATGGATCAAGGCGCTCCGATCTGATGCCGGCGTCAGTGATGAGCTGAAATGAAGCGGCGTACAACCGGGAACGGTTATACGCCTTACGCTGAATCAGCCCTTGCGCTCCCGGCGCATCAGCCAGAGGAAATACGGGCAGCCGATGAACGCCGCCAGCAGTCCCGCCGACACTGGCCAGGGGTAGGCGATGTTCCTTCCCAGCCAGTCGGCCACCACCATGATCAGCGCGCCGGCCAGCGCACTCAGCAGCAACTGCGGAGCGGCGCGGCGTACGCCCAGGTGACGGGCGATATGCGGGCCGATCAGGCCGACGAAGCTCAGTGGCCCGACGATGATGGTGGCGGTTGCCGTGAGCACCGCGGCGCTGAGCAGGATCGCCAGATGGCTCAGGCGCAGCTTCAGGCCCAGGGCCGTCGCGGTGCCGTTGCCGAGGGACAGCAGGTCCAGCGGACGGGCCAGCAGCAGGCTCACGCCGATCATCACGGTAGCGACGACCACTCCGGTACCCGCCGACGCCACGTCGACCTGGTAGGTCGAGCCGGTCATCCAGCTCATCATCGCCGTCATGCGCGGGTCGCCGCTGGCCAGCAGCAGGGTACTCAGCGAGTGCAACAGGGTGGTCAGGCAGACGCCGGTGAGCAGCAGGCGCTCGGCGTTGAATGTCCTGCGCCAGGCGAACCAGAGCAGCAGGCCGAGGGTGAGCAGGGCGCCGATGCTGGCGGCGGGGACCATGTAGGCCTGCGGCTGCGGCAGCACCAGGAACAGCACCAGTACGGCGATGGCCGAGCCGGAGGTGGCGCCGAGCACTTCCGGGCTGGCCATGGGGTTGCCGGTCAGGCGCTGCACCAGCAGGCCGGCGACGGCGAGCATGGCGCCGGCGGCCAGCGAACCGAGCACGCGTGGCAGGCGCCATTGGACGATGGCGTCGGCAAGGCCGGCATCGCCCCAGTGCCAGCCGTTGGCGTCCACCGCGAAGTAGATCGCCGGCAGCGTCAACAGGGCGAGCACGATGGCGGCGCCGATGATCAGTCGCCAGGGATGTTCGCGTTGCGGCTTGGCCGGTGCCGGGCGCGGGACGATGCCGCCGCTGCGCTGGCGGCTGAGCAGCCACAGTAGCAGCGGCACGCTGAAGATGCCGGTGAGGATGCCGGCGGGAATCTCCCCGGCGAAACGCGACAGTTCGCGGGCGATCTGGTCCACCACGCAAAGCAGCGCGGCGCCCAGCAGTGGCGCCCAGATCAGCCGTTGCTTGAGCGTGCGCGCACCGCACAGCCGGGCGATGGTGGGCGCCGCGAGGCCGACGAAGGCGAGCATGCCCACGGCACTGGTGACGAAGGCGCTCAGTGACACCGCCACGGCGAGACCGAGCACGCGGGTACGGCGCAGATTCACGCCCACCGCGGCGGCGCCTTCGTCCTCCAGTCCCAGCGCGGCCAGCGGACGCGCCATCAGCAGCGCGACGACCATGGCCATCGCCAGACGCGGCGCCAGGTACAAAACGCCGTCCCAGCCGCTCTGGTTCAGCGAGCCGGCCTGCCAGAGCAGCAGGTCGATCAGGTAGTCGTGGTTGAACAGCACCAGCAGTGCGTTGAGCGATACGCAATAGAGGCTGATCACCATGCCGGCGAGGATGAAGCGCAGCGGCGACAGGGTGCGGCCCCAGGCGAAGGCGAACAGCAGACAGGCCGCCAGCGCCGCACCGCTCAGGGTGACCGCCTCCATGCCATGCACCAGCAACGCCGGGGCGAAGATGGTGGCGGCGGACAGCGCGAGGTTGGCGCCAGCGGATACACCCAGCGTCACCGGTTCGGCCAAGGGGTTGCGCAGGATCTGCTGGAACAGGGTGCCGGCCAGCGCCAGGGCGGCGCCGGCCATCAGGCTGACGGCCAGGCGCGGGTAGAAGCTGAAGTGCATCAATACCTGGCGCACGTCGTCGAGGTCCGGCGACCACAGTGCCGGCCACCAGAGCTCGCGCGGCAGGGCGCCCTGCAGGCCATGGAGCACCAGCAGCGCGGCAAGCGCTGCCAGCAGCAGCGTGCAGATCGCCGGGCCCAGCGGCAGGCCGTTACGGGGGAGGGCGAGGCCGAGGGTCGATTCAGGCATGCACAGCCTCCGTGGCGCTGTAGAGATAGGCGGCGATGCGCTCGGCAAGGTCCAGCACCGAGGCGGCGCCGGCGTAGGGGTAGAAGCGCTCCAGCGTCAGGGTGTGGCCACGGCGCACGGCGGGCAGGTTGGCCCACAGGTCGTTGGGCTGACGCAGGCTCTGCAGGCGCGCCGAGGTGGTTGGGATGTCGACGTAGACCAGGTGCGCGTCCGGGCGCTCGGCCAGGCGCTCGATGCTGACCATCGCCAGGCCCACCGGGCCGACCGGCCCTTGCCAGGCGTTCTCGACGCCGAGGCGATCGAGCACGTCCTGCACCATGCTGTTCCTGCCATACACCGCGGCGTGGCGGCCGTCCTGGTTGAGGACGGCGACGCACACCGGCGGCTGCGGGCGGTCGGCCAGCTTCGCCCTCAGTTCGGCGAGACGCCGCTCGCCGGCGGCGATGTAATCGGCGGCGACCTGCTCGACGCCCAGCCGGCGTGCCAGTTCGATCATGAACCCGGTCGTTGCGCGCCAGGCGCCCTGGGGCGCGGGATAGATGGCCACGCGCTCGGTGGGGGCGATGCCGTTCAGGCGTCGCTCCAGGGTTGGGGTCATCGGGTCACTGAGGATCAACTGTGGGCGCAATTGCTGGATCAGTTCGAGGTTCGGCTCCCAGTACGGGCCCACGTCGCGCACGCTCTCGGGTAGCGCCAGGGTGGGCATGCGCACCCGGTAGTAGCGGTCATCGGAGATCGCCAGCGGTGTGACGCCCAGGGTCAGCAGCGTCTCGGCGGCGACCCAGTTGAGCGCGACGATCCGCGTCAGGGGTTCTCCCGCCAGAACGGGCAGCCCGGCGGCGCAGGCCAGCCCACCAATGGCGAGCCCCTGCAACAGGTGGCGGCGGGTGAGGGACATGCATTTCTCCTCGCGGTTGAAACGGCGATCTGCTGAAACGACAACGGGCCCCCTGTGAACAGGGAGCCCGATCGGGGCGTTGGGAGACGGCCGGAGCCGCTTCCAGCGCCCGGTTTACCAGCTGTACTTCACGCTGGTCATGACGGTGCGGCGCAGGCCCGGGTAGCAGGAGATCGGGCTGTCGCAGGTCGCGGCATATTCCTCGTCCAGCAGATTCTGGGCGTTCACCGACAGGGTCACGTTCCTGTTCAGCGGGTAGCTCACGCCGGCGTCGAACAGGGTGTAGTTGTCGACGTGGTAGGTGTTGGCGTTGTTGCCGTACAGCGAACCGGTGTAGCGCACGCCGCCACCGACGGAGAGACCGTCCACCACACCCTCGTGGAAGGTGTAATTCAGCCAGCCGTTGGCCATGTGCTCGGGCACGTTGGCCGGGCGGTTGCCCTCGTTGCCATCGTTGCTCTGGGTGATCTTGGCCTTGGTGTAGGTGTAGGAGGCGAGCAGGTCCCAGTTCTGATCCAGCTTGGCTTTCAGCTCCGCCTCGATGCCGCGCGAGCGTTGCTCGCCGGTAGGTTCGCTGAAGCCGGTGGGCACGCCGTTGGCGTTGAGCTGCGGAGTCAGGATGTTTTCCTTGGTGAGCTCGTAAGCCGCCAGGGTGATCAGCAGGGCGTCGTCGGGCTGGAACTTCACGCCCGCTTCGTACTGGTGGGCTTCGCTGGCCTTGAAGGCGCTGCCGTCGGAACTGATGCCGGTGTTGGGCACGAAGGACTCGGAGTAGCTGACGTAGGGTGCGAGGCCGAAGTCGGTCAGGTAGGTCAGGCCGACGCGGCCGGTGAAGGCGTTGTCCTTCTGCATGCTGTGGGCGCCGACGTGGTTGTCCAGGTCGTTGCGCACGTAGTCGTAGCGGCCGCCGGCGGTGAGGATCCAGTGGTCGTCGAACTTGACCTGGTCCTGCAGGTAGGCGCCGATCTGCTCGATGTTCTGGTCGTAGTCGATGGACTGGAGACTGGTGCTCTTGTTCGGACGCGGCACGTCCTGGCCGTACACCGGTTTATCCAGGTTCAACGGAGGGCCCAGGGTGCGCCAGCGGGCAATATTGGCGTCCTGCCAGCTGTAGTCCGCGCCCATCAGCAGGGTGTGTTTGATGGCGCCAGTGTTGAAGTCCGCCTGCAACTGGTTGTCGAGGTTGAGGGTGTCCATGTGCTGGTCGAAGCGGTCGGCGGTACGGATGATGTTCCGTCCGACCTGCAGTTGCGGCAGCAGGTTGTTGAAGATCAGGTCGACCTGGCCGTAGCGGGCGTTCTGGCGAAATTCCCAGATGTCATCGATGCGATGACGGAATTCGTAACCCAGGGTGTACTGGTCCTGGTCGAAGTGGTTGAAGCTGTGGTCGCCCAGCAGGGTCCCGGTGGGATGGCCGTTCACGCTGTAGTCGAAGATCGAGCCGGAGTTGCGGTCGCGCAGGAAGTCGGTGAGCACGGTCAGGCTGGTGTCTTCGTCCGGCGCCCAGGTGAAGGACGGGGCCATGTAGTAGCGGTCGTCCTCGATCTCGTGGCCGTCGTCGTACTCGGCCTGGGTGTTGGCGTCGCGCGCCAGGCCCACGACGCGGTAGAGGAACTGGTTCTGGTCGTCCAGCGCGCCGCCGAGGTCGAACTGGCCCTGCTTGCGGTCATGGTTGCCGCCGGTGAGCTGGACTTCGTTGATGTGGTTGGCGGTGGGCTTCTTGCTCACGCGGTTGACGATACCGCCCGCATCGCCCAGGCCGAACAGGCTGGAGGAGGGGCCACGGACCACGTCGATGCGCTCGAAGGCGTAAGGCTCGCTGCGAAAGAAGGCATAGTTGTTGTTCTGCTGGCGCAGGCCGTTGAGGTAGTCGCTGGTGGCCTGGGCGTTGAAACCGCGGATGTACATCCAGTCGAAGCCCTTGGGGTCCAGGCCGTAGGCCTCGACCTTCACGCCGGGCACGTAGCGCAGCGCTTCGGTTACCGTCTGGGCGCCCTGGGCGTCCATCTGCTTGCGGGTGACCACGGAGATCGACTGGGGGATTTCCAGCAGCGGCGTATCGGTCTTGCTGCCGCTGGTGGAGGTGCGTGGCACGTAGCTGTCCTCGCCTTCGACGCTGCCGGTGATGGTCTGCGCGGCCAGGCTCAGGGTGTCGCTCGCGCTCGCGTTGGCGCCGAGCAGGGTCACGCGGCTGCCTTCGACCTGGTATTTGATGCCGGTGCCTTGCAGCAGGTGCTCCAGTGCCTGGGTCGGCTCCATCTCGCCGCGCACGCTGGGGGCGCGCAGGTTTCGTACCTGGGTCTGGTTGAAGACGATCTGCAGGTTCGACTGCGTGCCCAGGCTGGTGAGGGCAGAGGCCAGGGATTGCGCCGGGATGTCGATACGAACCGGTGCGGCCTCCACCGCGCCGGCGGTCAGGAGCATGCCTAGGGCGGCGGCGCGGACCCGGCGGGCCAGGGGCTTCACTGGGTGCCGGGTTTGAAGCGTGGAGCGGGTGCGACTCACTTGAAGACTCCTATGATCGTGTAAGCAGGAATTCTTGTAATGGAATTTCTAATAAGAATGATTAAGCTTCATATGACGCATCGGTTGGAAAAAACCGGAAGACTTCGTTGAATTATTTTTTCCACCTGGCGCTTTCCCGGCCGAGACCGGGGTGGCCGCTCAAGGCACTGCCACGCCCGAGCTGCCACTGGGGGAGGTTGCGCGGTACTCCTCGATCTCCGTGATGCGTCCGGCGCCCATGCGCAACAGCCGGTCGGCGACGTCGAAATAGCGGTCGTCGTGGGAGATCACGATCAGCGTCTTGCCCTGGGCGCGCAGCTCGGGCAGCAGCTCGGTGTAGAAGATGCGGCGGAATTCCGGGTCCTGGTCCGCCGCCCATTCGTCGAACACCAGTACCGGGCGCTTCTCCAGCCAGGCCTGCACCAATGCCAGGCGCTTGCGCTGGCCGGTGGACAGGTCGGTGGTGGAGAATTCCTGGCCCTGCAGGCTGACCTTGTGGGCGATCTCCAGCCGCTCCAGATAGCGCGCCGCTTGCGCGGGAATGTCCTGACTGCCCTTGAGCAGGTCCTCGAAGAGGAAGTAGTCGGCGAAGATGGTGGTGAAGAGTTGCCGGTAATCGTCGCGGTTGCCGTCGCTCACCGGCTCGCCGTTGAGCAGCAATTCGCCTTCACGCGGGACATAGAGGCCGAGCAGCAGCTTGATCAGGGTGGTCTTGCCGCAGCCGTTCTCGCCGGCGATGAAGAGGATTTCGCCGCGATTCACCTTGAGGTTCAGTGGCCCTACGCCGAAGCCGCGCGTGCCGTCGTCGGTGGGGTAACGGTAGGCCAGGTCGCGCAGTTCCAGGGACTGGAAGTCCGGCATTGCGCGGCCATCGTCGGCCAGCAGCAGGTTCGGTTCCGGCGAGGAGAAGCGCACCGACAGCTCGGCGATGCGGCGGAACGCGACCTGTGCGCGGGTCACCACCGGCAGTTGGCCGATCAGACCCTCCAGCGGTCCCTTCATGTACAGCAGCACCAGGATGAAGCCCGACAGCGTCGCCTGGTCGGTGCTCGGCCACAGCGACTGGTAGGCCAGCACCACGCCGATGACGATGAAGAACAGCGTCGAGCCGAAGCCCTTGGCGACGTTGAACAGGTTGATCGAGCGCAGCTGGATGTCGCAGATCTCGTCGGCGGTGCCTTGCAGGCGCTCGCTGTAGTGCTGGAAGCGGCGCGGGCGGCTGATGCGCAGTTCCTTGGCGCCCTCGGCGATGGCGCGGTAGTGCTTCTGCAGTTCGTCTTCCTTGTCCCGCGCCTCGAAGAAGCCCTTGATGCCCTTGGCCCGTGCCACGTACTGGACGGCACTGCCGACGACGATGGCGACGGCCGTGGCGAGGAACATGGGGGGCGACAGCCAGGCCAGGTAGCCCAGGCAGCCCAGGGTGGTGGTCAGGGCGATGGCCAGGGGCGCGAAGGCGAAGGCGAAGTCGCTGATGGTGTCGATGTCGTGGGTCAGCACCGGGATCAGGCGGTGGCTGCGGTAACGCTCGATCTGCTCGATGGGCGCGGCGATGATCTTGCTGCCCAGGTCCTTGCGCAGGTTGGCGATGACGTGCTGGCCGACATAGTTGGTGCCACGGTCCGAGACGATCGAGCCGAGCAGGGCGAGGACGCACAGGCCCGCGAAGCCGAGCAGGAGCGCGGCGGGCATGCCGCCTTCGGTATGCAGGCCGTAGTTGATGGTAGCGAGCAGGGCGGTGATGGCGGCACCACCGAGAATCCCCAGCAGGGTGGCGATGGTCAGCGGTAGCCAATAGGGCCGCAGCAGGTTGAGCATTTCGCGGAAGGCGCTTGGAGCGGGAGTTTGCATCGTCTTTTCCTGGGCTCGGCCTGCCGGCGAGGCGGGCCGTAAAACGGGGCGAGACGGCGGCGCGAATCAGGAAATCATCGGCAAATCCGAATCGTTGCTATCAAGACGAATGAGCCCGGCGAAAACTGAAGAGAATTTGCGAAAAGTTCGCAAATAAGAAGGTGTATCCGAGTGGGGCGCCCCAGTATCGAGCTCAGTGGGCGCGGGCGCTGATCCTTGGTGCGGTCGGGAAAGGCAGATTCCGTCGCATTGGAGTTCGCGAGCAAGCTCGCTCCTACAGTTCGGGACCCGGGTGCTCCTTGCAGGAGCGAACCCGCACGGCACACCGCTACCCGACATGCCCGCATGGCGAGTATCAGAGCTGCACGTAGCGGCTGGCGAGAACCATGCGACCCTGGTTGTCCTTGCGCAGGTCCACCGGCAGCACCCTGGGCAGCGAATCCACCAGTGCCTGCAGATCGTCGGTACGGTAGATACCGCCGATGCGCATGGCGGCGACGGCAGCGTCGTCGAGGAGTACCGGTTGCCGGAGGTAGCGGTTGATCAGCGGGATGGCGGCCTGCAGGGGCAGGTCGTCGATCACCAGCTTGCCCTCGGTCCAGGCGATGGCGCCGGTTGGTGCGACCTGGGCCAGTTCGATGCGCGCGCTGCCCTTCAGGTAGCGCGCCTGCATCCCTGGGGTGAGCTGGGCGCTGTTGCCGTCGATGCTGTCGGGCGGGCTGACCACTACCGAACCTTCCAGCAGGGTGACCAGCGTCTGGTTCTGGTCGGTCCAGACGTTGAAGCGCGTGCCGGTGACTCGCACGCTGCCGTTGTCGGTCCAGACCGAGAAGGGCTGCAAGGTGTCGTGGGTGACGCGGAAGTAGGCTTCGCCACCGCTCTTGAGCCAGGCGCTGCGGCGGTCGCGGAAGTCAGCGAAGATCAGTTGCGAGTTGCTGTTGAGTTCCACCTTCGAGCCATCGGCCAGTTCGACCATCCGCGGCGTGGGCTGTGCCGCGTAGTAGCCGACGCGCGATGGCAGCAGCCCGGCCGACCATCCGGCCGACCAGGCCGCGCCGATGCTGACCAGCACGCCGGCGGCCACGGCGGCGATGCGCTTGCCGCTGCGTGGGCGGCGCTGGCTGCGAGCGCGACCAGGCATGGGGCTGATAGCGAGATTCGGCTGGATGTGCGGGGTCGGTGGCAGTCGTTCCGAGAGCTGCCAGATTTCCAGCATCGCCTGGTACTCCGCCTCGTGCCGAGGATCAGCCGCGCGCCAGCGTCCGAAGGCGGCGCGTTCCGCGTCGCTGCACTCGGCATCGTGCAGGCGCGCGCACCAGTGCGCAGCTTCGTCGCTGATACGGTCCTCGTCGAACGGGGCGGGGGAGTTGGTCATCAGGGGCTCGGTTCAGGCCGCGGTGCGGCCAATATCACACTTTTCTTTCGTGTTGATGCGAGTGATTATAAATAAGCCTGACTCGGACTGTCAGCAGGCGCCTACAGCCTCGACGGTTTTTCATAGGATGCCCACGGGGTGGAAAGCGCGTTCATCCGTTACTACAAGGAACTGTTCCTGTACCTGAATCGCAGCCTCGGTGATCGCCAGGCGGCTGCCGATGTCAGCCAGGAGGCCTTCCTGCGCCTGCTCGACCGCAAGGGCGAGGAGAATATCGAGCAACCGCGGGCGTTTCTCTATCGCACAGCGGTGAACCTCAGTATCGATCTGCACCGGCGCAGCCGCGTGCGGCGCAACCAGGACCTGGAGACCCTCGACCACGAAGGCGGCCTGGACGAGCGCTGCCCGCAGGAGGAGGCCTGCCGGCAGCAGCAGTTGCAGATGCTCCAGCGCGCCCTCGCGGAGCTGCCCGAAGCCTGTCGCCGCGCCTTCGTCCTGCGCAAGGTCGAGGGTTGCAGCCATGCCGAGATTGCCGAGCTCATGGGCATTTCCCGCGACATGGTGGAAAAGCACATCGTCAACGCGATGAAACATTGTCGGGCGCGCCTGAAGGCCTGGGGCGGACAGGACTGACAGCGGTTGTTGTTCGCCGGCGACTGCGTGTCGTCTCTGGTTCGCGAGCAAGCCCGCTCCTGCAGGGAGAGCCTGGCCGCTCTTTGTAGGAGCGAGCTTGCTCGCGAACCGCATTTACATACACAGACGCATGGCATGCGCCAGGATTTAGTCCCACGCGGCCTGCGCACGAATTTCTATCTCTGGCACCCGCTCGTCATTCTGAAATTTTAATGACTTAGTGAGAATCATTCTAAATTTCGCCAAGCCTGCCTCGTCTCTCCAGATAACGCGCTATCGACAGCGCAAATCATGGGCAACACGCAGGAACGGGTGCCGGACACGCACCCCAGGCAGGGCAAAGCAGTAAGCCGCCGACTCCGCGTCGTCATGCCCCACGGCCATCGCGACACAGGACATTGGCACCATGACCCAGATGATCACCCCGACCTATGACGTGCTCGGCGTCGGTTTCGGCCCCTCCAACCTGGCGCTGGCGATCGCCCTGCAGGAGCAGGCGCGGCGCGAGGGTCGCCACTACCACGCGCTGTTCCTCGACAGGCAGGCCGACTACCGCTGGCACGGCAACACCCTGGTGGCGCAGAGCGAGCTGCAGATTTCCTTCCTCAAGGACCTGGTAACGCTGCGCAATCCCACCAGCCCCTACAGCTTCGTCAACTACCTGCACGCCATGGGCCGGTTGATCGACTTCACCAACCTGGGCACCTTCTACCCGTGCCGCATGGAGTACAACGACTACCTGCGCTGGGTCAGCGAACAGTTCGCCGAGCAGCGCGTCTGCGGCGAGACGGTCAGACGCGTCGAGCCGGTGCAGGGCCCCGACGGCATCGAGCTGGTGAAAGTGATCTCGGCAGATGCCCACGGCCACGAACGCTTCCGCCTGGCCCGCAGCGTGGTGGTGAGCACCGGCGGCACGCCGCGCTTCCCCTCCGCCTTCAGCCACCTGCGTGACGACCCGCGCGTGTTCCACCACGCCCGCTACCTGGAATGCATGGCCCAGCAACGCTGCAACCAGAACGAGCCGATGCGCATTGCCGTGATCGGCGGCGGCCAGAGCGCCGCTGAGGCGTTCATCGACCTGAACGACAGCTACCCCTCGGTGCAGGTCGACATGGTCCTGCGCGCGGCGGTGCTCAAGCCGGCCGACGACAGCCCCTTCGTCAACGAAATCTTCGCCCCACGCTACACCGACCTGGTGTTCAACGAACCCAAGGCCGAGCGCGAGAAGCTCATCCAGGAGTTCCATAACACCAACTACTCGGTGGTGGACCTGGACCTGATCGAGCGCATCTACGGCATCTTCTATCGCCAGAAAGTGGCCGGGGTGGACCGCCACGCTTTCCTCTGCCGGCGCAACGTGGAAGTGGCCCGCGCCGATGCCGGCGGCATCGAGCTGACCCTGCGCGACAGCGCCACCGGCGCCGTGGAAACCCATCGCTACGACGCGGTGATCCTCGCCACCGGCTATGAGCGCAAGTCCCACCGTGAGCTGCTCGCGCCGTTGCAGGAGTACCTGGGCGACTTCGAAGTGGGCCGCGACTACCGCGTGCTGGCCGATGAGCGCCTGCACGCCGGCATCTACCTGCAGGGCTTCACCCAGGACAGCCACGGCCTGAGCGATACGCTGCTGTCGGTGCTGCCGATCCGCGCCCAGGAGATCGCCGCGTCGATGTTCGAACGCCTGCCGCCGCATGAAGCCGCGCACAAACCGTCACGCCCGCTGACCGCGGAAAGCGCTTGAGCCACGCGGCCCGGAAGAGATTTCTTCCGGGCCGACTAAATTCCGGCCGACCCTGCTCGTCATACGAGCGGGGTCGTTGCATTCACGAATGGGAACCCACCATGACGCCCGATTTTTCCCTGCCGCTGCCCGATGGCCGCAGACTCACCGCCGACCACGGCACCCAAAGCCTGACCCTGCTGCTGGACGGCCAGTCGCTGCTCACCGCGCAACGTGACGGCGAGTGCTGGCAGCTGACTTCCGCGCCGGCCGAGGAGGCACTCTGGGCGCTGGCGTACTGGACCTTCGCCAGCGATGCGCAGTGCGAGCGCGTGCAGTTCGCCGCTGCCGACGTTCCGGCCGAGGCTTTCGCACAAGGGCTGGTCAATCGCGATGAAGTCGGCGGGTGTCTGCAGATCGAGCGCGCGGCGTTCTGGCAACTGCCTGCTGCATGGCACAAGGGCGTGGCCAGCGCGGGCTACCCGCAGGTCTATCGCATGAGCAGCGGCCGTCGCCATCCACTGCGTGCGCCCAAGCCGCAGGGCGAGGTCTATCGACGCTTCGATGCGAAGCTGGGGCAATGGATATCCCTGCGCACCCTGGATATCGACCTGGACCTGGAGCGCTTCAACCGCTGGCAGAACAGCCCGCGCGTGCTGGAGTTCTGGCAGGAAGGCGGCACCCTGGAGCAGCACCGCGCCTACCTGGAAAAGGCCGCTGCGGACCCGCACACCACCACCCTGATCGGCTGCATCGACGACCAGCCCTTCGCCTACTACGAAGCCTACTGGGCCAAGGAAGACCGCATCGCGCCGTTCTACGAGGTGGGCGATCACGACCGTGGCATCCACATGCTGGTGGGCGAGGAAAGCCATCGCGGCCCGCACAAGGTGGAAAGCTGGATGACCGCCCTGGTGCACTACCTGCTGCTGGACGACCCGCGCACCCAGCGCATCGTCGCCGAGCCGCGCGCCGACAACGCCAGGATGATCGGCCACATGCAGCGCCTGGGCTTCTGGCGCGAGAAGGAATTCGATTTCCCGCACAAGCGCGCCGCGCTGATGGTGCAGAGCCGGGAAACCTTCTTCGAGCGTTGCGGCCTGTGCTGACGGCGATTCTCGGCGTGACTGAGGGCTGCCGGTGATCGCAGCCCTGGCGCCCCTGTATTTCGGCGAGTTCGCCAGCTACCGCGAGGTGCTGGTGACCCGCGACGATCCGCGACCCTCGATTCCCGCCCGCGCATTGCTGGAGCGGGAGATGCTCGACAGCGTGCTGCGCCGCTTCGACCCGCCGCACGCTGATGGCGACCGTCGCGCGCTGGCCTCGCAGTGGTCCAAGTGGTACCTGGTGCGGCTCATTCCTCCGGTGGTGGCCGCCGCGCTGGTATTGGGCCACACGCTGCCGCTGGCCTTCGATGACGTGGACGTGGTGCTCGACGCCCAGGGGATTCCACAAGCCTTCAAATTGCCGGGGGAGGGCGGGCCATTCGCCGCGCCGCCGGACGATCCGTTCCAGCGCTTTGCCCATCTGCTGGAAGATCACCTGCGACCCTTCGTGCACACGCTCGCCGCCGAAGTCCGTCTTTCTCCCAGGGTGTTGTGGAGCAACGCGGGCAACTACTTCGAATGGTTCATCGGCGAGATGGCCAAGCTGCCGCCGTTGGCGCCGATGCTGGGGCATGGTCGCGAACTGCTGGAGACCGAGCGCCGCCCGGATGGCACGCGCAATCCACTGTTCAAGCCGATCCAGTATGTCGAGGTGTCCTGCGCGCAGCGGCCGAATGGGCTGTGGCGGCAGCGGCGGACGTGCTGCATTCGCTACCGGCTGGGCAGTATCGGAAACTGCGACAACTGCCCGCTGATCGATGAGCCGCTGCCGGAAGCGAGCGACCTATGAGGCCAGCGTCTGCGGGCGCTCTGTTCGCGAGCAAGCTCGCTCCTACGAAAATCGCTCCAAAGCCAGGGCTGGACTGTAGGAGCGAGCTTGCTCGCGAACCGTACGGCACCGACGCAATGGTGTAGCCGCAGGCGCTGCGTTGGAACGACGCTGTAAGCGATGGGCCCGGAATACGCCGCAGGTGATTCAGCGGACAAGGTCCGCTCCGACGAAAAACGACTCGGTCAACTCAACGCAGATAACTGATCGGCGACCCGTCCACCGGGTTGCTCAGCACGCCCATGGGAATGCCGTAGATGTCTTCCAGCATTTCCCCGCGCATCAGCTCCGCCGGCGTACCCTGGGCCAGCAGGCGCCCGCCATGCAGGGCGATCAGGTGATCGCAATAGCGCGCCGCCATG
Source organism: Pseudomonas macauensis (assembly GCF_047902425.1). Taxonomy (NCBI): domain Bacteria; kingdom Pseudomonadati; phylum Pseudomonadota; class Gammaproteobacteria; order Pseudomonadales; family Pseudomonadaceae; genus Pseudomonas; species Pseudomonas macauensis. Next base: position 2,501,276 of record NZ_CP138377.1, read on the forward strand.
TTGATGTCGTGCAGCACCACCAGCACGCCCAGGCCCAGCTCGCGGCTGAGTTCGTGGACGCGGGAGAGCACTTCCACCTGGTGGGCGATGTCCAGCGCCGAGGTCGGTTCGTCGAGCAGCAGGTAGCGGCTGTTCTGCGCCAGCAGCATGGCGAGCCAGACGCGCTGGCGTTCGCCGCCGGAGAGCAGGTCCACCGGGCGCTCGGCGAAGGCAAGGGTATCGGTCAGGTCCAGCGCGCGGTCGATCTGCTGGCGGTCTTTGCCGGTGATACGGCCCAGCGCGCCGTGCCACGGGTAGCGGCCGAAGGCGACCAGTTCGCGCACGGTCAGGCCGTCGGTCTGCGGCAGTTGCTGCGGCAGGTAGGCCACCTGGCGCGCGAAATCGCGGTTGCCCCAGTCCTGCAGCGGCTTGCCGTCCAGGCGGATGCTTCCGCCGCTGGCCTGTTGCTGGCGGGCCAGCAGCTTGAGCAGGGTGGATTTGCCCGAGCCGTTGTGGCCGATCAGGCCGATCATGTTGCCGTCGGCCAGCTTCAGACTCAGCGGTTGCAGGAGGGTGCGGCCGGGGACGCTGAAACTGACATTTTCCAGTTCGAACATGAGGTCATCCATCAGGGCGGCTGGGCCGGAAAAAGCGGGAGTCCGACTCTAATTCAATCGCTAATGGTTATCAATTTTGATCGCCTTGTGGAACCGCTGATCCGATTGCCTGTCCTTGTCGCAAAGCGCTTATGATTCAACGCTGTAATTGATCGAGTAGGGCCCATGGAGTCTGCTGTCGAACGCTACAAACGCCTGCTTGCCGAGGCCCTGGCGCGTTATTTTCCCCGTACCACCGAATACCTGCGCGCCGAACGCGAAGCGGCGCAGCCGCAGCCCCGTGGGCGCGGCAAGGCCAAGGGCAAAGCCAAGGCGCCGGCCAGGCGTGCCGCGAAGGCCAAAAAGGAGGGCGACGCGCAGCCGCCCAAGCGCCCACGAGCCCCCGCTGTCGCCGGCATCTACGGAACCGCCAAGACGCCGGATGAACAGCACGCACTCGACATGCGCCAGCGCGTGGCCCAGGCCGCCGCCCACGGTGTCATCAGCCTGCCGTCGGACGAGCAGTGGGCGATGATCCTCGCGCCCGATCCACTGACCCGCATCTTCGCCGGCGCCGGTTCCGGCAAGTCGACGACGCTGGTGCTGCGCGTCGTCTACATGCTCTGCCACCTGGGTGTCGAGGCTGAGCGGGTGACGGTGATTTCCTTCACCAATGCGTCCTGCGCCCAGCTGCGCGAGCAACTGGTGAAGGTGCTCGGCTACTGGGGCCATCCGTTCGACGCGGCACAGGCCCGCCAGTGCGTGCGCACCTTCCACTCGGCCATGGGCACCCTGGCCAAGGTGGCGCTGAAGAGCCCGCGCTGGTTCGAGCAACTGGACGAGCGCACCCCGGCCGATGAGCTGGATAACCCGCTGCTCGCCGGCCGCCTGCGTCCCGCGCAGCAGCGCCTGCTCAAGCAGGTCTACCAGCAGTGCTATGCCGAGCAGCACGAATTCCGCGTGCGGGTGCATCAACTGCTCGACCTGCCGGCACCACCCGAAGCCGGGGAAGACGGCAAGCCGCCACGCATCGGCAAGGCGCCTTTGGATGCCTTCAAGCTGGCCGGCGAGTTCATCGCGTTGCCGCTGTTCGAAGCCTTCTACGCCCAGGCCGGTTTCATCGAGAGCATCGGCCTGCGCATCGCTCGGTTGCAGCCATCGAGGCTCGGTTGCCCGGCGCGCGAGCGGCACTTCGTCGAGGCCCTGCAACTGTTCTGGGCGGGGTTCGAAAAGGTACTGCAGGAGCAGGGCCTGCTGACCTTCAACCTGGCCTTCCAACACCTCACCGACCAGCTCGGCGACGGCAAGCTGCCGGCCGAGGCCCTGGCGCCGTTCCAGCACCTGCTGATCGACGAGTTCCAGGATGTCTCGCCGCAGATCGTCCAGTGGCTGCAGGCGCTGCACCGTGACCTGGCCAAGCGTGGCGAGGCGGTCAGCCTGATGGCCATCGGCGACGACTGGCAGTCCATCTACGCCTGGCGCGGCAGCTCGCCGGAGCTGTTCATGGACTTCGACCGGCACTTCCCCAGCAAGGGCCGGCGCAAGAGCCGCGTGCTGCTGCTGGAGACCAACTACCGCAGCATCGACCCGGTGATCCGCGATGGCGAGCGGGTGCTGGTGGGGGTGGCGAACAAGCAGGCCAGGACCTGCCGCGCCTTCAAGTCAGCGGAGGCGGGCGATCACGGGGTGAAGCTGGTGCAGCGCTTCGATGCGCGCAACAACCTGCCGATCCTGCTTGCGGAAATCCGCCAGCAGTGCGAGCACGTTGCCGCGCGTGGATCGAAGGAGAAAACCGCCGTACTGCTGCTCAGCCGGCGCAACGAGACCCTGCAAAGCATTCTCGGCGAGCTGGATCGCAAGCTGCCGGTGAAGGGCATGACCATTCACCGCGCCAAGGGTTTGCAGGCGGAAGTGGCGATCATCGTCGACGATTGCGCGCCGCCGGAGAAACACCCGCTGCGCAGCGCGTTGTACGCGGCGTCGGGCTTCTTCGCCAGCAGCTACGACCAGGCCCAGCAGGACGAACAACTGCGCCTGGCCTACGTGGCGATCACCCGAGGCGTCAGCCGCGTGCTCTGGTTCACCCGCAAGGCCCAGGGGCCGACGGCGATCCTGGCCATGCGGCGCAGCGTGGAAAGCGCGCCGGTCCCGGCATGAGGATCAGTCGTCGCGGGTGAGGACTTCCAGCAGTTCGATCTCGAACAGCAGGTTGGAATTGGGCTGGATGTGCGCGCCCACCTGGCGCTCGCCGTAGGCCAGGTGCGCGGGCACGAACAGCTTGCGCTTGCCGCCGACTTTCATCCCCATCAGGCCGATGTCCCAGCCCTTGATCACCCGGCCGGTGCCGATCACGCACTGGAAGGGGCGGCCCTTGTCGTACGACGAGTCGAAGACGGTGCCGTCCTCCAGGGTGCCCTTGTACTGGGTGGTGATCAGGGCGCCCTTGACCACGGCCTTGCCGTCGCCGACGACGATATCTTCGATCTGCAGTTCGCTGCTCATGGCGTTCTCCGGTGATGCGGCTGCGGCATGACCGCCGCGAGGGCGTGGGTTTTCGCAGGAAAGCCCGGTATTTGCAAGCCGACCGAGGTGATCAGCCGATGGCCGTTTCCTCGAGAATCCATTCGCGGAAGGCTCTGACTCGCGGGTCGTCCGCGCTGGCCTGCGGATAGACCAGGTTGTATGCGTAGCCCTCGGCAACCTGCACACCCAACTCGAACGGCTGCACCAGCAGGCCCTGCTCCAGCTCGCGGGCGACCATGGCGTGATCGACCAGCCCGACCGCGCCGCCTTCCAGCACCGCCTGCACCACGTGGCTGGTGTCCTCGAAGGTGACGCAGCCGCTGGCGTCGAAATCCGCCACGCCGGCCGCCGCCATCCAGCGCGACCAGTCCGGCCAGGCTGCGCCCTCGGTCTCGCACACCACATGGCACAGGGTGTGGGCCAGCAGGTCGCGCGGCTCGCGCAAGGGCGGCCCCTCGCTCAGCAGGCTCGGGCAGCACACCGGCACTATCTGGGTATCGAACAGGCGCTCGGCCAGCAGGCCGGGATAGCGTCCGCTGCCGAAACGGATGGCCAGGTCGATGTCGTCCACGGCAAAGTCGCGCAGCTCGTCGCTGACGTCGAAGCTGAGCTTGAGCCCCGGATGCAGCGCGCGGAATTTGGGCAGGCGCGGCAGCAGCCAGTGGGTGGCGAAACGCGGGGTCAGCGAGACCCGCAACTGCCTGGACGTTCGCGCCAGTCGCCGCGCACGCACGGTGGCGCGGTGCAGCAGGCCAAGGGATTCCGCCGCCGCTTCCAGCAACAGCGCGCCCGCCGGGGTCAGTTGGATGCTGCGGCTGGTGCGCACGAACAGGCCGAGGCCGAGCTGGTCTTCCAGTTCCTTGATCTGGTAGCTGACCGCGGCCGGCGTCAGGCCGACCTCTTCGGCGGCGCGGGTGAAGTTCAGGTGGCGACCGGCTGCCTCGAAGGTGCGCAGGGAGCGGATGCCAGGAAAGGGGCGGCTCATCGATCTTCAAATCCTGTTTGATGATCCGTCGAGAAATACTCGTTTCTCCTGGCTTCGTCAAAGTTCGATAGTAAGCCAACTTGAAAATCATCGAGCAGAGGAAGCCCACGTCATGTCAGCCGCCATCCATCCCTACATCACCCAACGCAACGCCCAGCCGGCCAGCGCCGACGACCTTGCACCGCTGGCCTTCGCCGGTTACGCCCACTTCACCGCCATGCAGGTGCGCGACGGTGGTGTTCGCGGCCTGGACTTGCACCTGCAACGACTGCGCAACGCGTCCCAGCGTCTGTTCGGTCAGAGCCACTCCGACGAGGAGGTCCGTGCCGCCCTGCGCGCTGCGCTGGAGCAAGCACCGGCGGATGTTTCGCTGATGGCGACGGTGTACTCGCCCGCCGGCGAATTCACCGTCGCCGGCCCCGAGCACCGGCCCGAGTTGCTGGTGCGTACCGCGCCGCCCTCGGACGGCCCGCAGGGTCCGCTGGCCCTGGCCATCGCCAGCCATGAGCGGGTGCTGCCGGAACTCAAGCACGTCGGCGAGATCGCCAAGACCTGGTACCTGCGCGAGGCGGTCTCCGCGGGCTTCGACGACGCGGCATTCGTCGACCATCGCGGCCGCTTCAGTGAAGCAACCATCTGGAACCTGGCGTTCTGGGACGGCGAGACGGTGATCTGGCCGAAGGCGAAGATGCTTACCGGCACCACCATGGGCATTCTCCAGCGGCAACTGGAGCGCCTGGGCGTCCGCCAGGTCACACGCGGCATCGACCTTCAGGACCTGCCGGGCCTGACCGGCGCCGTGGTGATGAACTCCTGGACGCCGGGAGTGCCGGTGAACCGCATCGGCGATGTCGAGTTTCCTGCGGCGCCTGGTTTCGTCGAATTGCTGCACCGCGCCTTCGAGGCCGAGCCTTGGATCAAGCCCTGAGGAAGGTCTGCGGTTGGGCGGTTTGCGAGCAAGTTGGCTCCTGCCTGAAAGGCTTCGCCCCGGCGTTTGACCATGGTGGCCGGGCACTCCGGGCTTGACCGTGAAGCTGCCGATACGCGTGGTGTATCGGTGTACAACCGCGAACGGTTGTACGCCCTACGGTCTGTAACGGACCTTGCGCTGTGTTCAGACCCAACGCCGCACCCGGCGGCAATAGGCGTCGAAGTTCGCTCCGAAGCGGTGCCGCAGCGCGTGTTCTTCAGGACCGATCTGGAAACGGTTCATGTACAGCACGAAGGCAACCACTCCCAGCAAGGCAGGCAGGGAGGCGAGGGCGATGCTCCAGGCCAGCAGCACGATGGCGAAGCCTAGGTACATCGGGTTGCGCGTGTGGCGGTAGATGCCGGCGACTACCAGCGAGGATGCGGTTTCCGGTTTCAGCGGATTGACGGTGGTGCGTGCGCGGCGAAAGGACAGTACGCCGGCCAGGCATACCGCGATTCCGCCCAGCAGCACCAGTAGTGCCAGCCACACCCGGCCGCCGAATGGCGGCAGTGGGCGGGCCGGTAGCCACATCAATATGCCTAGGATTACCGCCACCAGAGGCGGGGGAATACGGTGTTCGAGCCATTCCATGCTGCATCTCCATGCTGTGCCGGGCCGCCCCGCAGCTGTCGGTGCGCAGGGCGTATAACGTTCGACGTTATACGCCGTTTCACCGTGGTCGCCGAGCACTTGGAAGCCAAGTATGGAGCCGCGATTTCGGGCGCTCCAGGCTTGATCGTGGAGCCGGTAATGAGCTCGGTGTATCGGCGTACAACCGCGAACGGCTGTACGCCCTGCGTTAGCGAATCAGGGTAACTGGCGCAGGCAACTGCCGAGAATGCAGGGCGGGGTTGGCAGCTGGAGGGCGCTGCGGGCGGCCTGCAGTTTCGAGTCCTCGTAGTGGCAGAGCATGAGGTGCGCGGTCAGCAGGCTGGAACAGATGACCAGCGCGATCAGCAGAGGAATGAATCGGGACATGGCATCGGCCTCGTCGACTAACCCCATGCTGCTCACGTTAGTCTCGGAAGGCCGGCCGCCAAATCGTCCGCTCGGACTAACCAAGGGTGGCCACACTGCGCAGGATCAGGCGCACCAGCATGGTCTGCCGGGTCACCCCGGTCTTGGAGAAGGTCGAGCGCAGGTGGGCACGCGCGGTGTTGCGGCTGATGCCCAGCTCGTCGGAGGCTTCGTCCAGGGTCAGGCCGTTGGCCAGCAGCATCGCCAGTTGCGCCTCGGCCGGGGTCAGGTCGAACAGTGCCTTGACGATCTCCTGGGGCGCGCGGGATTCCTGTTCCGGGTCGCTGACGAAGATCACCACCGAGGGGCAGTGCTTGCCTTCGTTCCACTCGCTCAGGGGGACCGAGCGCACGATGATGCCCAGGTCCGAGCGTCCGGACGGGCGCTGCACCCGCATGGCCTCGACCACCGAGGGCTGCGAGCCTTTCTGCGACTGCAGGGCCTGCTTCACCAGCCGGCGGAACTCCTGGCAGTCGCGCGGGGTGCCGACCTGCAGGTTGTCGCCGCTGATCTTCAGCCCGTCCTTCTCGCGCAGCAGGTTCTCGGCCACCTGGTTGGTCTGCAGGATCTTGCCGGTCTCGTCGAGGATGATGGTGCCGACGGCGAACTGGTCCACCGCGCCGGCGTAGAGGTTGCGTTCGGTTTCGATGCGGTTGATCTGCGTGTGCAGCATCACCGAGCGTTCCAGGTGCGGTACGAAATACGCCAGCAGGGCCTTGTCGTTCTCGGTGAAACCGGGGGACTCGACACCACGGCTGACGCGGATGCGGCACAGGGCGCCATCGCTGGTGCGGATGTCGGCGCCGAGAATGTGGAACACCCCCACCGGCTCGAGGAAATTGCGGTAGAACTCCGAGGTCAACCACTCTTCGCGGGAGACGAATTCATCCAGGATCACCACCTGGCCGCTGGGCAGATCGACGAAGGGATCGAGGTTGAAATAGTACTGGTTGTACGACGCCACCACTTCGGCCGAACTGCCGTTGGTGTTGACCATCAGCCCTTCGTTCTGGTCACTGGGCGGACGCAGGATGAAGGTGACGTACTTGGCGTCGAGGAACTGGTTGAGCTGGTTGAGAAAGGATTGCCACGGCGTGGACTCCATCGGGCCCTGGTAGAGATTGCCGAGCATCCCGCTGAACTGGTCGAGCGAAAGCGAGTGTGCCATTGGTAAACCATTTCTTATTTTTGTAGTAGGAAAACGCCGACAAGATTGAATCGGCGTTTTCCGCAGAAGGCAATCCGTCCTGCAAGGCAGGGGACGGGTGGATCAGGCCGGCTCGGCCTGCGCGGCGCGCACGATGAAGTCCTTGCGCTCATCCAGGTTCGCGGGCAGTTCGGCAACGTTGGTATAGAACTGCTCGTACCACTTGCGCAATTGGTACACCGGGCCGTCGCCGTCGCACAGCAGCGGGTTGTCGACGCGGGTCTTGGTGTGCCAGATCGCCACGTCCTCATAGAACGCCAGGCGCGCCTGCTCGACATAGGCCTGGGCCATGGCGCGGTTTTCCTCGGCGGACAGCCCCGGCACCTTCTTCACCAGCACGCCGTAGCGCAGGGTGAAGCTGTTCTGGTCGATCGGTACGTGGCAGTTGAGCAGGATCGAATGGATCGGCTGGCCGCCCATGGCACCGGTCATCTCGGTGATCTGGTAGGCCGGGCCGTAATAGGTGGCCACGGTGGTCAGTTCGCTGTCGCCGGACAGGCGGGCGCTGCGGCCGCGCATCACCTGGGTGGCGGTGTGCGCTTCGAAGTGGTTGCTGAACTCGTCGATGGGCGCGCCGTGGACGCTCTTGAAGTGCGCCATGTCGGAGACGTTGTCCACCAGTTCGCGGCAGTTGGTGTCGATCTTGATGTCAGCCACTTCCCACTCGGCCCATGCGTCGTCGTAGCAGGCGTCGATGCGCGGGATCGCCTGGCTGGCGATGGGCGGATTGCCTTCGGGGTCGTTCCAGACGAACAGCAGGTGGTTCTGCTCCATCACCGGCCATGACTTGATCTTCGCCCGCGGCGGGATGCGCTTGGCGTACGGGATGTCGTCGCACACACCGTCGGCGCCCCAACGCCATTCGTGGAACGGGCAGCGCAGGCTGTTGCCTTCCACGCAGCCTTCGCTGAGATCAGCGCCCATGTGCGGGCAGTAGCCGTCGAGGATGTTCAGTTGGCCATCCTCGCCCTGGAAGGCCACCAGGCGGGTGCCGAAGACATCCAGGCGGTGGGCCTTGCCGTCGCGGTACTGGCTGGCCAGCCCCAGGCAGTGCCAGCCGCGCGCGTAGCGGTCTTCCACTGGGCGGGCTTCGATTCGGTGCAGCGTGCTCATCTTATTGTTCTCCCATCAGATGCCGCAGGCAGGGGGTGGGTGGCGGCAAGGGCCTGGTTGGGATTCTGCAAGCCAGGGCGGTAACGGCATCGTCTGAATGGACGATGGCCGGGAAACAGGGGATCGATTTACTGCCCGCACAACGACAAGACGCGGGATTTCTCGATGATCCGCATACCCGATGAGATCACCCTCGATGCCGAGCCCATCGATACGGTGATACAGGCCCTGGCGGGGCTCTACCTGCCGTCCGACGCCGAGCGTGGCCTGGGCCTGGCCCAACGGAGTGCCCGTTGATGCGCGCAGTGATCATTCAACGTGTCGGCGGCGCCGAAGTTCTGCAACTGGCCGAGGTCGACACGCCACGCCCGGGCCCCGGCGAAGTGCTGGTGCGGGTGCGCTATGCCGGGGTCAACCCGGCCGACTGGAAATGCCGCGAGGGCTATCTCGCCGGTTTCTTCGAATACCGCTTCCCGTTGGTGCTGGGCTTCGACCTGTCCGGCACGGTCGCCGAGGTGGGCGAGGGCGTGGACGACCTGCCGGTCGGCACCCCGGTGTTCGCCCAGAGCGACATTGGCGCCGGCAAGTGGGGCTCCTACGCGGAATACGCCTGCGTCTCCCGCGCCTCCGTGGTGCGCATGCCGCAGGCGCTGGACTTCGCCGCCGCCGCCGCGGTCCCGACCCCGGCCCTGGCCGCCTGGGCTGGACTGTTCGACGAGGGTGGTCTGCAAGCCGGCCAGCACGTGCTGGTGCACGGCGGCGGCAGTGCGGTGGGCGGTTTCGCCATCCAGCTCGCCCGGCACGCCGGCGCGCGGGTCGCCACCACCTGCAGCGCCGACAACCGTGACTACGTCGCCGCGCTGGGCGCCGAGTGCGCCATCGACTACCGCCGAGACGATATCGGCGCGGTACTGCGGGACTGGTCCGCCGAAGGCGTCGACCTGGTGCTCGACTGCATCGGCGGCGGAAGTCTGCCCGATCCGCTGGGACTGCTGCGCAGGAACGGCATCCTCGTCTCGATTCTCACCCTGGCGCCGGGCGATGCCGCGCCGGACCCGGCCGTGGCCGAGCGCCTGGGTGTACGCATCGCAGTGGCCTACAGCCGCATGCCCAGCGGCGCCACCCTGCAACGGGTAGCCGACCTGCTGGCCAGCGGCGCGCTGCTGCCGCCGCGCCTGGAACAGTTGCCGCTGGCCGACGTGGCCTTGGCCCATACACGCCTGCAGCAGGGCCTGGCCCGGACCAAGCAGGTCCTGCGGGTAACGACGGACTGACCCAAGAGGAATGACCATGAGCGTTCGACAAGGCCAAGTGGCTGTGATCACCGGTGCCGCCAGCGGCATCGGCCGGGGGCTGGCGGAGCACGCGGCGAAACTGGGCCTGCGCCTGGTGCTGGCCGACCGCGACCAGGCCGGACTGGACGACCTGGCCGGCGAGCTACGCGCCAGTGGCTGCGAGGTGCTCGCGCGGGTAACCGACGTGGCCAGCGAGGCTGACCTTGCGGCCCTGCGCGACGCCGCGCTGGCGCAGTTCGGCGGTGTCGACCTGCTGTTCAACAACGCCGGCGTGATGCAGACCGGCGCCAGCTGGGAGCTGAGTGCGGCGCAATGGCAGCGCATGCTCGACATCAATCTGGTGGGCGTGATCAACGGCCTGCGGGTCTTCATGCCGACCCTGCTGGCCCAGGGCCGTCCGGCCCACGTGATCAATACCGCATCGCTCGCCGGCCTGCTCACCAGCCCGTTCCTGGCCGCCTATACGGTGACCAAGCAGGCCCTGGTGGCGCTCTCCGAAGTGCTGCATCACGAAATGCTCGCCCTCGGCTCCCCGGTCGGTGTCTCGGTGCTCTGCCCGGGGCCGGTGGCCAGCCGCATCATGGCCTCCGACCAGGCGGGAGAGGGCGCCGGCGCGGCGCTGGGCGCCGTGCTGGAACAGAGCATCCGCCAGGGCATGCCGGCGGATGAGCTGGCGCAGATCGTGTTCCAGGCGATCGACCAGAAGCGCTTCTGGATCCTGCCGCACCCCGACTTCAAGCCTGCGCTGCAGGCACGCACGCAAAGCATTCTCGACGAGACCAATCCGGTCTTCCTGATGGCCGACGTTTAAAAGGAGTGACCATGGCCCTCGATCCCCATATGCAGGCTCTGCTCGACCAGTTCGCCGGCGCCTTCGCCCTGGACTTCGACACCCTCGATGCCACCACCTACCGCAGCTTCGCCGACCAGGGCCTGGCCGGCGAACCCGTTGCCCTGGCCGAGGTGCGCGAACTGCGCCTGGCCGATGACCTGCCGGCGCGGCTGTACCGCCCGAGCGCCGAGGCCGGTCTGCCGCTGCTGGTGTTCTTCCATGGTGGCGGCTTCGTCGCCGGCACCATTGACACCCATGACGACCTCTGCCGTCGCCTGGCCCAGGCCACTGGCGCGGCAGTCGCCTCGGTGGGCTACCGTCTGGCACCGGAAACCCGCTTCCCGGGTCCGGCGGAAGACTGCTTCCGCGCCACCTGCGAGCTGGTCGAGCGCGCCGCCGAACTGGGCGCCGATGCCTCGCGCCTGGCCCTGGCCGGCGACAGCGCCGGCGGCAACCTCTCCATTGCCGCCGCGCGCCTGCTCAACCAGCGCGGCGGGCCGCGCCCGAGCGCGCTGTGCCTGTTCTACCCGGTGACCGACCAGAGCTGCGGCAGCGCCTCCTACCGCGAATTCGCCAAAGGTTACTTCCTCGAAGCCTCGATGATGCATTGGTTCTGGCGCCAGTACCTGGGCCAGTGGCCCGCGCCGCTGGACGTCCTGGCCTCGCCGCTGCACGCCGCCGATCTCGGCAGCCTGCCGCCGACCCTGCTGATGAGCGCCGAATACGACCCGCTGCGCGACGAGGGCGAAGCCTTCGCCGAGCGCGCCCGCGCCGCTGGCGCCGAAGTCGCCCTGGTACGCGCCGAGGGCATGATCCACGGTTTTGCCAGCTTCGCGCCCTTTGCCCCGCGCGCCGCCGCCTACCTCGCGGAAGCGGCGGCCTGGCTGCGCGGCAACCTGTCCTGAGGAGACCGACATGACGCTGGACAGTCCACTGCACCTGATCGAAGCCCTGCGTCGCGGCCAGCCGGTGGTGCTGGTCGACGGCGAGGATGATGGCGGCGACGGCATGCTGCTGCAGGCCGCCGAGTTCATCGACGACGCAGCGCTGAACTTCTTCGCCCGCGAGGCGCGCGGGCTGATCTGCCTGGCGCTGACCGACGAGCGCTGCCAGGAACTCGGTCTGAAGCCGATGACCGACAACCCGCGTGGCGAAGGCAAGGGGTTCATGGTCTCCATCGAGGCCACGCAAGGCATCACCACCGGCATCTCCGCCGCCGATCGCGCACGCACCGTGCAGGTCGCGGTGGACCCGGCCAGCGGCCCGGCGGACCTGGTCAGCCCCGGTCACGTCTTCCCGCTGCGGGCGCTGCCTGGTGGGGTGATGAGCCGCGCCGGTCACGCCGAGGCGGCCTGTGACCTGGCCCGCCTGGCCGGCTTGCAACCGGCGGCGCTGCTCGCCGGGATCCTCGACGAGGAGGGCGAGAACGCCCGTGGCGAAACCCTGCGCGCCTTTGCCCGGCAGCATGACCTGCGCATCGGCGGCATCGCCGAGTTGATCCACCACCGTATTCTCCATGAGGGCACCATCGCCCGCAGTGGCGAATACCGCATCGACACCCGCCACGGCCCGTTCCGCGTGTGCGCCTACCACGACGCCTTCAAGGATGTGGTGCACCTGGCGCTGGTGCGCGGCGAGGTGAATCCGGCGCAGCCGGTGCTGGTGCGCGTGCAGGCGGTGGAGACCTTCCGTGACCTGCTGGCCGGCGAGCCGCCGCGCGGGCCGCAGCAATGGAGCCTGGACCGTTCCCTGGCGCGGATCGCCGCCGAAGGCAGCGGCGTGCTGGTCCTGCTGGCGCAGCAGGAAAGCGCCGCCGCCATACTCGACCAGCTGGCCCATGGGCCGCGCCTGCAGGCGCCGAACTTCCCTCAGCGTACACTCGGCGTCGGCGCGCAGATCCTGCGCGACCTGGGCGTGCACCAGATGCGCCTGATGAGCTTCCCGGCGCCCTACAAGGCTGTGTCCGGCTTCGATCTGGAAGTCGTCGAGTTCGTCCCCTTCACCCCGGCCCAGGAGGCTTGAGATGACCCCGCAAGACGCGCTGGACAAGGTTTTCGCCCCCGCCCACCTGGCCGGCCTGGCCTTGCGTAACCGCGTGATCAAGACCGCCACCTTCGAGGGCATGTGCCAGGGCGGCGTGCCCAGTGACGACCTGGTCGCGCACCATGCGCGTATGGCTCGTGGCGGCGTCGCCCTGAGCACCGTGGCCTACTGCGGGGTATCGCCCGACGGCCTGACCTTCCCCGACCAGATGTGGATGCACGAAGGCGTCTTCGCCAAGCTCAGCGAACTGGCCGGCGCGGTGCACCGCGAGGGCGGGGCGGTGTCGGCACAACTGGCGCACTGCGGCTTCTTCAGTCGCAACCGCCCGCAGAACATCCCGCGTCCGCGCGGCCCCAGCGCCTGCATCAACCAGTACGGGCTGTTTTCCGGCGTACCCTTCGCCGGCGCCATGGGCGATGCGGACATCCGCAAGACCCTGAACGAATACCGCGACGCCGCGGCCTTCGTGAAGCGCGCCGGCTTCGACGCCATCGAAATCCACATGGGCCACGGCTACCTGCTCAGCCAGTTCATTTCGCCGGCCACCAACAAGCGCAGCGATGCCTACGGCGGCAGCCTGGACAACCGCCTGCGCCTGCCACTGCAAGTGCTGGAGGCGGTACGCGAAGCAGTGGGCGACGACTTCCCGATCCTGGCCAAGCTCAACCTCAGCGACGGTTTTGCCGGGGGGCTGGAGATCGACGAGTCGTGCCGTGCCGCGCAGCGCCTGGCCGAGCATGGCCTCAACGCCCTGGTCATGAGCGGCGGCTTCACCAGCCGTTCGCCGATGTACCTGTTCCGTGGCGAAAGCCCGCTGCAGCAGATGATCCCGCTGGAGACCAACCCGTTGCAGCGCACCGCGATGAAATGGTTCGGCGGCCGCCTGTTCGCCGACTCGCCCTATACCGAGATGTACTTCCTCGAACAGGCCCGACGGGTGCGCCAGGCCACCGACATGCCGCTGGTGTACCTGGGCGGCGTGAGCAGCCGCGACAGCCTGCAGCGCGCCATGAGCGAGGGCTTCGACTTCGTCGCCATGGGCCGCGCACTGCTGCGCGACCCGGACCTGGTGCGCAACATCCAGCAGCACGGCGAGCGCTACGCCAACGGCTGCACGCACTGCAACCAGTGCGTGGCGAGCATGGGGCTGCCCGGTGGTATTCGTTGCGTGCTGAACCGGCCGGAGAGCTTTGCGGCGGTACGCTAAGCCGTCGTCAAAGCGTCAAGAAAAAACGGCCTGCACTTTCCGGTGCAGGCCGTTTTCTTTTGCCTTCCCCCCGAGGAGCCGGTTCGGCTCCTCGGGGGTGTTGCGCTTAGAAGGCGATACCCAGGCTGAGGTTGCCGCTCAGGCCGTGGCTGTCGGAGCCTTGCAGCCCCTGCACGTCGGCGCTGACGCTGACGGCGCCCGCGCGGGCGGTGAGGCCGGCGCCGACCTTGAACAGGTCGCGGTCGTTGAAGGCCGAGACCTGCTCCACGCCGAAGCCCTGGACTGCCCCGTGGCTCTTCACCTCGGGATTGCCGAAGGCGTGCTCGTAACCCAGGTTCAGCCCCGGCTGCAGGCTCCAGTCGCCGACGTGGGACTGACCGAAGCCCAGGTTCAGGCCGCCGACCAGGCTGGTGACGGTCTTGTCGACGGTGTCGACGTCCAGGGCCAGCTCGCTGCCTTTTTCGGTGAAGCCGTCGAGGCGGACCTGGCTGACGCGTACGCCGAGGGTCGGCTCCAGGGTCAGGTCGCCGTTGTGGGTGCGATAGCCGAGGTTGGCCAGGGCACTGTACAGGCTGCCCTGGGTGTCGCCCTTGGCGCGGCCCAGGCCGTAGCCGAGGTCGCGGCGGCTGTCGTAGTCGATGTAGCCGGCGTCCAGGCGCAGGTCGGCGTAGGCGCCCTGTTCGAGGCTGTCGAAGGCGTAGCGGCCGCCCAGGGTGATGAAGGTGAGGTCGGCGTCGGCGGAGGCGCCGGAGCTGGCCACGTCGCCGTTGGAGTAGCCGAAGCCGGCGCGGGCGCTGGTCTGGCTGTCGAAGCGGTGGGTCAGGCCGACCAGGGCGCCCTGGCTGTGCTCGTTGCTGCTGGAGGCATGGGACGATCCATCGGTGCCGACGTAGCTGGCCAGCGCGCTCATCCACAGCTGGCTTTCGCCCTCGCGCAGGTCGCGGCCGCTGGCGTAGGGCGCGATGGCGTTGTCAATCAACTGGGTCTGGCGCAGCAGGTAGCTGGCCGAGTCGGCGTGGATCTGCCCGCCGACGCGTTGCTCCAGGCCGCCCAGGCTGCCGGCATCGATGGCCGATTGCAGGTAGTAGTTGTAGGCGCTGTAGCGGCCGGAGAGGTCGCTGTCCTGCAAGGCGGCCAGCAGGCCGGCGCCGGCCGCGGCGTTGCCCGCGAGCCCCGCCTGGCCGGGCAGGCTGCCAAAGCGGACCATCTTGCCGCGCAGCACGTAAATGGTCTCCTGGTCCAGGCCCAGGCCCTCTTTCAGGTAGTTGTCGACCGTGCCGTAGTCCTGGGTGATCTGGTCGAGACCGGCCTGCAGGTAACTTTCTTCCACGCCCAGCAGCGGCGCATAGACGGAGGCCAGCGCCGGTGCGCGGGAGCTCAGCTTGGCCAGGGTGGCGCTGATGCTGCCGGCGCTGTAGCTGTTGGTGGCCAGGTAGTCCTGCATGATGGTGGCCGAGTCGACGCCGGCAATGGATTGCAGCATGGCGGCGGTCCAGCCGGTGCGGTCCTTGCCGGAGGTGCAGTGGAAGATCACCGGGTCTTCGGCGCTGGCCAGCTCCATGAACAGGTCATGGTAGCGCGCACGTTGGCCGGCGTCGGTGACGAAGTCGCGGTTCAGGTCGCGCATCCACTCACGCGCCGCCTCGGGGCTGGTGAGGGGCGGGTTCACCTGTTCGCCGCCGATGATGTTGATGTTCTGGTAGCGGGCTCCGGCGGGGAGGACATCCGGCGCCTGGGCGATTTCGCCGGGGGTGCGCAGGTCGAAGATTTCGCCGATCCCCAGTCCTTCGAGGATCGCCTTGTCATTGCCCTTCAGGGTCAGTGCGTTGGAACGGTAGAACACGCCGGAGCGCATGACGCCGCCATTGGCGGTGACGTCGGCCTGGGTGGTGCCGGCAACGTCGCGGAAGTTGTCCGCACCGACGAGGCGCGGGGTATCCAGCGAGAGGTCAAGGGCAAGGGCGGTGGTGTGCGGCAGGCAGAGCAGGGCAGCAGGGATGAGCAATCGCTTGGCCACGAGGGATGTTCCTTATCGAGGGGTGGTAGTCATGACGCAGGTGCGATGAGCCCGGGCGGGTCCTGCACGGGAGCGTCATCGTTACTGGCACGCAGAACGCCGCGCCAAAAAAGGAATTCGGGGCGAAAAAAAACCGGCCGCCCCAAAAGGAGGAGCGGCCGGCCCTGTGGCCTTACTGGCCGAGCTTGCGCATGTTCGCAGCGGTGAAGTAGTTGCTGTCGTACTTGACGGTGTTCAGTTGTGGTTGCGGCTGTTCGTTGGACAGGCGGTCGGCCAGGTAGGAGCCGGCGATCAGGTCGTGGAACAGGGCGACACGTGCCTGGTTGACCTGGATGTCATAGGCATAGGTGGTGGTCTGCATGTTGGTGCGCCACAGCTGGCCGCGGTTGTCGTAGTTGTCGGCCAGGGCGGCGGACCAGCTGTCCTCGTCGAGGTAGAGGGTACGCTTGCCGTAGATGTGCCGTGCGCCGGGCTTGAGGGTCGCTTCCACCACCCATACGCGGTGCAGCTCGTAGCGCATGTAGTCCGGGTTGATGTGGTTGGGCGTGAGCAGATCCGAATACTTCACGTTCGGATCGTCGAGCTTGTAGTTGTTGTAGGGGATGTAGATCTCTTTCTTGCCGATCATCTTCCAGTTGTAACGGTCGGTCGCGCCGTTGAACAGGCGGTCTTCGTCGATGACGCGGAAGCCGCCAGCGCCGGTGGGGGTGTCGTAGCCGACGGTGGGCGCGCGGCGAACGCGGCGGGTACCGGGCAGGTACTGCCAGCTCTGGCGCGGATTGGCCATGGGGTCGATGAACTCGTTGCCGCCGATGATCTCGCCCTTGGAGCGCACGGGCTTCAGGGTGGTGAGCATGAAGTGGCTCATGATGCCGCTGGCCGCGGACTGTTCGACCGAGCCATTGGGGTCCGACCAGGGGCAGGAGATCTGGTAGTGGACGGTCTGCGGCGCGGTGTTGCCGTTGGAGTAGATCACCGACTGGTCGTACACCGCTTCCTCGCTCCAGGCGCGGGTCTGCAGGGCGTGGTTCCAGATCAGCTCATTGCCGTTCTTCGGAATCGGGAAAGGGGAGGCGCCGAAGGCACCGGCCACCGCGTTTCCTTCCTGGGTCAGTTCCGCGCTGACGGCGTTGGCCTTGATCCGCTCTTCCGCCTTCTCGCTGTAGCGGAAGTCACGGTGCGACGGGTAGACGGGCATCTTGAAGGTGGTGGGGTAGCGCTTGAACAGCGCGCGCTGGCCGTCGGTCAGGTACTTGGAATACTGCTCCATGTTCTGCGCGGTGATGACGAACAGCGGCTTCTCGTCGGCGTAGGGATCGGGGTAACGGTTGCCCGGCCCTGCGTAGTTCACATGGGGCGGCGCTCCGCGCCATTTGCCCGACCAGGCCGGGATGGTGCCATCTGCGTTGCCGGCTTTCTCGGCGCCCATGGGGGTCAGTTCCGTGCCGAGGCGGGCGGCCTCTTCAGGGCTGACCTTGGCCTGCGCCTGGCCGATCAGGCAAGCGAGTCCGGCGGACAGCAGTAGAGCTGAAAAGTGGGGTTTGCGGTTCATGGGAGGGCTCCTCCTGCTGGGTCAGAAGCTGTATTTCGCGGTCAGCGAAACGTTGTCGCGGTCGGACAGTGCGGTTTCGCTCGGATTGCCGAGGAACACGTTGTAGCGGGCCTCGATGCTGAAGTTGTTCAGGTAGCGCCAGGTGGTGCCGACGCCGAGGCGGTCGTCGCCTTCGCCCAGGCCGAAGCTGCCGGGCATCGACGAGCTGCCGTTGACGGCCTGGCTGTAGATGAGCGGAACGCTGAGGTCCCAGCCGTTGAAGATGTTGTTGTAATCAAGGGTGACGTTGAGGGTGTAACCCCAGGCGGACTTGTCGTAGTACAGCTCGCCGGTGTTGGGGGTATTGATCAGCGCGTAGCCGGCGCCGGTGGGCACGAACACGTCGAAGCTCGGTGCCTTGTCGTTGCTCAGCACGCGGTTGTAGCCCACTTCGCCGGTCAGGGTGACGTTGTCGGCGAAGGGCTGGTTGCCATAGGAGTGGATGAAGGACATCAACGCTTCCATGGTCTTGGCGCGCACCGGGTGCGGTACCAGGCCGGTATCCACCAGCACCGGCTGGCCGTCGCGGTAGCTCAGTTCGCCGCTGACGTTGGTCTCGCCCAGCACGGTGGAGAAGCTGGCGCCGTACAGGTCGATGTTGTCGAAGTAACGTACGTTGTACTCGGCCTGGTTCCAGTGGCTGAGGAAGTCCAGCTGCGGCGTCTTGTCGTGGAAGCGCACGTAGTACAGGCCGAACTCGGTGTTGTTCAGTTGCTCGGCGCTGTAGGTCAGCGCCACGCCGAACTGGCCGGAGTCGCTGGGCTTGTCGTCGCCGATGCGGCGGGTCATGCCGAAGGCGTCGCTGTAGCCGCCGCGGTCCATCTGGTCGGTGATCGAGAAATAGCTGCCGACGCCGTCGATCTCGGTCTTTTTCCAGTCGTACTGGTAGTAGGCCTGCACGCCGAGCGCGTCGGTGAGGCTGTACTGGACGAACGCCTGGCCGACCGGCAGGAACAGTTCCTTGATCTCGATGCCCGGGACGTTGGCCTTGGTCGCGTCCACCGGGCTCATCGCGCCGGAGATGCCGAAGCCGTTGAACAGGCTTTCACCCCAGCTCACCACCTGGTTGCCGACGCGCGCGTTGAGGGCGTGTCCGTTCAGGTCCCAGTTGCCATAGCCGTAGGTGTCGAGCATGCGCACGCGGTCGCCGTGCTGGTCGACGGTGTCTTCGGGGAATTCGTCGGCCTTGGAGCAATGACCGGACGCCAGGCAGTTGGAGGTGCCGGTCGTGTTGTCGTTGCTGTGATGGTAGACGTCGTCGTAGAAGCCGGAGGCGCGCGCGAACAGGCCGAAGTCCTCGCGGAACTTGAAGTCGGCCTCGGTGAGGAAGCTGGCGCGGTTGTTGATCAAGCTGCCGCGATCGAAAGCGTTGTTGCCGTCATCGATGTTGGCGATCGCCGGGTTGCTGCCACCGTTGGAGAGCGCGTGGGCGCGCTTCTCGGTACGCCAGGCGAGGCCGTAGCTGACGGTGGTGTTCCAGTTGATCTTGAGGTCGTCGTTTACGTCGAACGACAGTGCCTGGGCCTGGCTGGCCAGGAACAGGCTGGAGGCGCTGATCGCAACGGCAAGGGGCATCGGCTGGAAGGCGATTCTTATTCTTGTCATTTCGTCCTCTGCTCGGGCAGGCACGGTTGTCCAGACCCGGAACTGTGTTGGCGGGAATGTGGCGGGGCTGACTATGTGGTCACCCGGATTCGCCAACATCGTCCGAAGGGACTACGCCAGCGAGACGGTGCCGAGGCCCTTCCGGGCTAGTCCCATCGGACGATGTTCGGGCTCATGGGCTGCGCGAAAAATCGCCGAGGATGCGTGGGTCGGACCCACGCCAGCTCCCGGAGAAAACAGCGCATGAACGCAAGGGCGAGCGGCCAGCGGAGCCGCGAGTGGGACCATGAATGTGACGTACTGGTGGTGGGCAGCGGCGCTGGTGGCATGACCGCCGCCTTGCGTGCCCGCGACCTGGGCATGGACGTATTGGTGGTGGAAAAGAGCGACCGCTACGGCGGCACCTCGGCGGTGTCCGGCGGCGGCATCTGGATTCCCTGCAACCATCGGATCGCCGCCCTCGGTGGCCAGGATTCGGCACAGGAAGCGATTCGTTACATCCGTACCGTGACCCGGGACCTGGTGACCGACGGCCGCATCGAGACCTACGTCGAACACGGCCGGCGCATGGTCGAATACCTGGAGGCCAACAGCCGGGTGCGCTTCGAGGCGCAGCCCGAGTACGCCGACTATTACCCGGAAGTCCCGGGGGGCAAGCCGGGCTTCCGCTCCATGGACCCGCTGCCGTTCGACGCCCGCGAACTGGGCGATGAATTCGCGCGGATGCGCGAGCCGTCGCCGGGCACCCTGATGATGGGGCGCGTCGCCATGACCATGAAGGAAGCGCGCGTGCTGCTCTGCCGCGGGCCCGGCTGGGTCGGGCTGACGATGCGCATCCTGTGGCGCTACTGGCGCGACCTGGGCGGACGCCTGAGCTCGAAGCGCGACCGCTTCCTCACCCTGGGCAACGCCCTGGTCGCCGCGCTGCGCCGTTCGCTGCTCGATCGCCAGGTACCGCTGTGGCTGGAAGCGCCACTGCAGGGCCTGGTGGAAGAGGACGGCCGGGTAGTGGGCGCCGAACTGCTGCACAAGGGCCGCCCGTTGCGGGTGCATGCTCGACGTGGGGTGGTCATCGCCGCCGGCGGTTTCGAGCGTAACCAGGCGATGCGCAGCCAGTACCATCCGCAGCCATCGCAAAGCCAGTGGAGCGCGACGCCGCCCTACAACAGCGGCGACGGCATCTGCGCCGGTCAGGCACTGGGCGCGGCCACCGCGCTGATGGAGCACGCCTGGTGGGCGCCGACCACCCATGTCGAGGGTGAGGAAAAACAGCGCGCGCTGTTCGTCGAGCGCACCCTGCCGGGTTGCGTGCTGGTGGACTCCGCCGGCCAGCGCTTCGTCAACGAAGCCGCGCCCTACACCGACATCGTCTATGCCATGTACGGGCACAACACCGAACAGGCGCGCAGTGTGCCCTGCTGGATGGTGTTCGACGCCGAGTTCCGCCGCAAATACCCCTGCGGCGCCTTGCTGCCCGGCTATGCGATGCCCGACAGCCGCCTGCCCAAACATCTGCACGGCTACTACCACAAGGCCGACAGTATCGCCGAACTGGCCACCGCCATTGGCGTCGACGGCGCCGGTCTCGCCCGCACCCTGGAGCGTTTCAACCGCCATGCGGCACTGGGCCAGGACCCGGACTTCCACAAGGGCGAGTCGGCCTTCGACCGCTACTACGGTGACCCCACCGTGCTGCCCAACCCGTGCCTGGCGCCGCTGCTCAAGGCGCCGTTCTATGCGGTGCAGATCAATGCCGGTGACATCGGCACCAAGGGCGGCCTGCTCACCGACGTGAACGCCCGCGTGCTGCGCGAGGACGGCAGTGCCATCGACGGCCTCTACGCCATCGGCAACTCCGCCGCCTCGATGATGGGTACCACCTATCCCGGCGCGGGCTCCACCATCGGCCCGGCGATGACCTTCGGTTTCCTCGCCGCCGAGCACATCCAGCAACAGGCCGAGCAGACCCGCGCTCGCGCCAGCCAGGAGGCTTCGAACAATGTCTGAACAGACTCCCCGTATCGCCCTGGTCACCGGCGCCAGCCGTGGCGTCGGCAAGGGCATCGCCCAGGCGCTGGGCGCCGCCGGCATGACTGTCTACGTCAGCGGCCGCTCGCTGCAGTCCGGCGCCGCCACGCTGCATGGCCAGGTGATGCACGGCTCCATCCATGAAACCGCCGCGGCCATCGACGCCGCCGGCGGCAAGGGCATCGCCGTGCAGTGCGACCACAGCGACGACGAGCAGGTGCGCGCGCTGTTCCAGCGTATCGAGACGGAGCAGGGGCGCCTGGACCTGCTGGTGAACAACGTCACCTTCATCCACGAGCAGTTGATCGAGCCCGGCCCGTTCTGGGAGAAGCCGCTGGAGATGGTGAACATCCTCGACGTCGGCCTGCGCTCGTCCTACGTCGCCAGCTATTACGCCGCGCCGCTGCTGCTGCGCGCACCGAAGGCGCTGATGGCCTTTGTCTCCTCGTTCGGCGCCGGCTGCTACATGCACGGCCCGGCCTACGGGGCGCAGAAGGCCGGGGTGGACAAGCTGGCGGCGGACATGGCCATCGACTTCGAGAACAGCGCGGTCGCGGCGGTTTCCCTTTGGCTCGGCCCGCAGCTGACCGAACGCACCGCCATCGCCGGCCAGGCCAAGGCCGAGCAGTACGAGGCCTTCCTGGCGATGGCCGAGACGCCGCAGTTCAACGGCCGGATCATCCGCGCGATGCTGGATGACCCCAAGCTGACTGAGCTCTCCGGACAGACCCTGGTCAGCGCGGAACTGGCGCTGCGCTACGGCATCAAGGACAGCGACGACCGCCAGCCGCCGTCCTGGCGCGAACAGCTTGGCAGTCCGCGCGTGCAGCATCCGGCACGGGTGATGTGAGCCGGTGCGGCGGGGAAGGTGATCCCGTCACGTTCTCCGTTGCCCGCCGACCAGTGCTTTCCATGAAACACGCCAAAAACCGGACCCGATGATCGGGTCCGGTTTTTTTCATGAGGCCGTATCAGGCGATGCGGCGCAGTGCCTTGCGTCCCTTGCTGGCGCGGGTGTGGCGGAACAGGTCCTTGGGATCGTTTTCCTCGCCATCCTCGCCCCAGGGCACCAGATCGATCTTCTGCCCGAGGTTGAGCCGGCTCGCCTGATCGTTCACGTAGCGCAGCGCGGAGTAGTCCTCCAGTGCGAAGCCGACCGAGTCGAAGATGGTGACCTGCTCGGCGCTGTCGCGCCCTGCTACCTGGCCGGCCAGCACGCGCCAGAGGTCCACCACCGGGAAGTCCGCCGGCATCTGCTGGATCTCGCCCTCGACCCGCGACTGCGGCTCGTACTCGACGAACACCTTGCCGGCCCGCAGCACGTCGGCATGCAGCTCGGTCTTGCCCGGGCAGTCGCCGCCCACGCCATTGATGTGCATGCCGGGCTCGATCATCTCCGGAGTCAGGATGGTCGCGTAGGTCTTGTCCGCGGTCACCGTGGTGACGATGTCGGCGCCACGCACGGCTTCGGCGGTGGAGCTGGCGCGGATGATCTTCAGGTTCGGGAATTCGGCCAGGTTGCGGATCAGCTTTTCGGTCGCCAGCGGGTCGATGTCATAGACGGCGATTTCCTCGATGCCCAGGTGGAAATGGAAGGCCAGCGCCTGGAACTCGCTCTGCGCGCCGTTGCCGATCAATGCCATGCGCCGCGAGTTCGGCCGCGCCAGTGCGCGGGCGGCCATCAGCGAGGTGGCGCAGGTGCGCAGGGCGGTGGCCACGGTCAGCTCGGAGAGCAGCACCGGGTAGCCGGTCTCGACGTCGGCCAGCACGCCGAAGGCCATGACGGTGTAGAGCCCGCGCTGGGTGTTCTGCGGGTGGCCGTTGACGTACTTGAAGGCGTAGCGCACGGGGTCGGACACCGGCATCAGTTCGATGACGCCGATGTCGGAGTGGTTGGCGACCCGCGCCGATTTATCGAAGGATTCCCACCGTACGAAATCCTGCTGGATGGTGTCGGCCAGCTCGCCGATGAAGCGTGCGACTCCGATTTCCTGCACCAGTTGAGACATCGTGGGGACGTCGACGAAGCGAGTCATGGCGGGACCTCCAGCTAATTTGATTGGTATTGGAATTTCAGCTTGATATCCCGAACGCCAATGCTCGCCAGGTCCATTCGACAGGTGTTTTGCGGTCGGCCGGAGAGGGCCATTGTTCGTGTGGGATAGCGCCATTCTCCCACCCGGCCTGGAGAAATCCCGGCTGTAATGCCGGGGTGCGCCGACCGATCCGGCTGTATTGAGTCCTTTGGACAGCCGATTCTGCTGTGAAGGAAACGCCCTGCAGGCGGGCGTTTTTTCGGCCGGGAGCAGGGCGGAGCGAGGAGGTGTGGCGCTTAGCTGGCCGACTCTTTGATGGTGGTCAGTTCGGGGTGGGCGACGAGCTTGTCGATGTGCAAGCTTTCGTCGTTCAGCCAGGTCTCGGTGAGCGCGCGGTAGTGCTCCATGTCCCGGCAGCGCATGCGTACGCTGTAGTCGAAGGTGCCGCTGATCAGTTGGCAGTGCAGCACTTCCGGGCAGGCGATGACACAGGCCTCGAAGGCCTTCTGCGCGGTGCGCCCGCTCTGGTTCGACAGGGCGACCAGCACCAGCAGCGACAGGCCCGAGGCGATTTTCTGTTCATCGATGACGGCGCCGTAGCCGCGGATGATCCCGTGCTTCTCAAGCTTGCGCACGCGCTCCTGGCAGGGACGCGGCGTGAGGTGGACCAGGGACGAGAGCTTGCCGTAGGTAATGCGGCCCTGGTGGCGGAGGATCCTGATGATCTCTTCGTCGATGCGATCCAGGGTGAATGACGACGAGGTGTCCTGTTCTTTCGTGCTCATGGTTTCTGTTCTGACTAAGCGGAAAGGGCCGCCGGACGCGCTTCATCGAATGGCGCCCGGCAGCCCTTGCCTTTATGGGGTAACGCTCCGTCGTCTGTCAAAGACCGCCATCAACTTCACGGCGGCACAGGCGCGATCAGATCTCCCGGGCCAGCTCGGCGCCGTTGCCGCGCCGGTTCAGTACGACCAGATACACCAGGCCGAGTGCGATCCAGCCGATCCCCAGGGACTGGGCTTCGTAGCTCATGCTCACCAGCACGTAGGCGATGATCACCAGGCCGATCAGCGGGAAGACCAGGTGCTTGAGCACCTGCCCGGACTTCTGGCGGATGAAGTAGTGGTTGATCACCGCGACATGCAGCAGGCAGAAACCGGTCAGCGCGCCGAAGTTGACCAGGGAGGTGAGCACATCGGGGCTGTCGAGGAAGTAGATGCCGATGCCCAGGGACAGCACGCCAACCAGGTAGAGACTGATGTGCGGGGTCTGGTATTTCGGGTGGACCTTGGCCAGCACGCGCGGCAGCTTGCCGTCACGGGCCATCGAGTAGAGCAGGCGGGAGACGGCGGCCTGGGAGGTGATCGACACGGTCACGCCCCAGGCCAGCGCGGTGGATACGGCGGTCAGGGTGGACAGCCAGTTGCCGCCGGCCGCTTCGGCGATTTCATAGAAGGCGGTATCCGCCGACTTGAACGTCATGCCGGCGGCCAGGTCGGTGGCCAGCCAGGTCTGCACGATGAAGATGCCGCCCATGACGAACAGCGCGATCAGCGAGGCGCGGCCGATCTGCTTCGCCGGGTCGCCCTTGACCTCTTCGGCGAGGGTGGAGATCGCGTCGAAGCCCAAGAAGGACAGCACCGCGATGGACACCGCCTTCATCACCAGCCCGAGGTTGAAATGCTCCGGTTGCAGCAGTGGCTCCATCGTCAGGCGACCGTTGCCCAACCCGCCTTGCAGTGCCTGGTAACCCACGATCAGGAAGATGGCCAGCACCACCAGCTCGGCGATCAGGAACAGCAGGTTGAAGCGCGCCGCCAGGGTGATGCCGCGCAGGTTGATGAGGGTGGCGGACACCAGGAAGATCAGCATGAACACCAGCTTGGGGATCGCCGGGAACAGGTGGTTCAACGCCAGGGCGCTGAACACGTAGAGCAGTGGCGGGATCAGCAGGTAGTCGAGCAGCAGCACCCAGCCGGCGATGAAGCCGACGTTGGGGTGGATGCCGCGCTGGGCGTAGGAGTACACGGAACCGGCGATGGGGAAGGCGCGGGCCATGGCGCCATAGCTGAGCGCGGTGAAGAGCATCGCCACCATGCCCACCAGGTAGGCCATGGGGACCATGCCATGGGCGTCCGCGTGGACCCAGCCGTAAACGCCGAAGGGCGCGATGGGGATCATGAAGATCATCCCGTAGATCACCAGGTCGCTGAGGGTGAGACTACGACGGAGTTGTTGCTTGTATCCGAACTGTTCGATAGCCACGGGGCACTTCCTCTGGGAACGGCAGCTTTAAGGTTTCGGCGCTGTATGCGCTGAATTGTTGTTGTTTTCAGAACCTGCCCGGCCGGTCGAACATGGCCGGCCGGGTAGGGTCCTCAGAGCCAGGGAGCCAGGCGTTCCGCCCAGGTCTCCACCCCTTGCGGGGTCCGCAGTCCGTCATTGCGGATTTCGATCAGCACGGCGTCCAGGCCGCGTTCGTCACCATGTACCGGGACGGTCATGTCCTCCAGGGGGTCGATGACATAGGGTTGGTTGGAGCCGATTTCCTCGCCGCTCTGGCGCAGCCCGCCGATGATGCGGTTGGCGTACGCGTCGGCCTTGCCGAAGAGCACGCCGGCGACCCAGGGACGGGGCTCGCCGCGGTAGCTCGGTGTGAAGCTGTGCACCCCGACCAGCCTCGGCGCACGTTGCGCCTCGATACGCCCGTCGATCAGCTCGCTGAGCTGCCGGTGGAAGGGCTCGAAGATGCTCGACACCCGTTCCTGCCGGGCCGCGGCCGTGAGGCCCCGGTTGCCGGGGATCGGGTAGATCTCGCTGTGCTCGGGGATGGCGTCGGGCGCGGCCAGCGGCCGGTTCAGGTCGATCAGCAGGCGCGAGTAATTGGCCACCAGCAGCGTGGCGTCGAGGCGCGCCGAGAGCGCCTCGGCCAGGGCCAGTGCGCCGATGTCCCAGGCGATGTGCTCGTGGGCCGCCGCGTCGTCCAGGCCCAACTGGCCCAGCGCCTCGGGGATGTAGCGGCTCGCGTGTTCGCAAACCAGCAGCACGGGGCTCTTGCCCTGCGGATTGACGATCCGGAACGGCGGGTGCTGGTAGAGGCCGGATTCAGTAGAACTTTGCATAGGATTCACAGAGTTGTTCTTCGCTGAGATCGCAGGTCAGGGTCAGCTCCTGCCGCTTCATGGAGAAGTAGGTTTCCAGCAGGGCCGGAGGCAGCTCGTTGCACAGCTCGCCATCCTCCATCAGCAGTCGCTGGGCTTCGCCGAGCGAACCCGGCAGGGCCTTGATGCCCAGTTTTTCGCGGTCCGTAGCGCTGAGGCCGTGCGGGTCCACATCGGTCACCGCCGACAGCGGCAACTCCTGCTCGATGCCCAGGCGCCCGGCGATCAGTACGGCGGCCATGGCCAGGTGCGGGCTCGCGGTGGCATCCATCGGGCGGAATTCGAGGTTGAACTGGCGCGCTTTCGGCTTGCCGCCGATGTCCACGACCGGGCAGATGCGCAGCGCCGCTTCGCGGTTGCGCAGGCCCAGGCAGGCGTAGGCGGCGCTCCAGTGGTGCGGTTTCAGCCGCAGATAGGAGACGGCCGTCGGCGCGGTGAGGGCGCAGAGTGCGGGCAGGTGGCGCAGCACACCGGCCGCCCAGTGCTCGGCGAGCCTGGACAGGTTGGTGGCGCTGGCCTCGTCATAGAACACCGGGGTGCCATCCAGGCGTTGCAGGCTCAGGTGCAGGTGCACGCCATTGGTCACCGCGCCGGGGGCGAGCAGGGGCGTGAAAGTGCTGCGCCAGCCGAACTGCCGGGCGATCTCGCGGGTCACTTCGCGCACGTTCACGGCGCGGTCCGCCGCCGCGACACCCTGGGTGGGGCGGCAGGTGACTTCATACTGGTTGCGGCCGTACTCGGGCAGGAACATTTCCGGCTCCGCGCCGATCTGCTCCAGCGCCCTCATCAGCCAGCCGCCGAAGTTGCCGGTCTGGCGCTGGGCCTGCAGGGAGAAGGCAGCGGCGTGCTCGTCCGGCAGGCCGAGCAGGTTGAACTCATGCTCGAAGGCCGCAGTGACCTGCAGATCGAGTTGGCGATAGCGCGCGATCTCATTGCGCAGCAGAGTGCGCGGGCACACCGACCAGGGCGAACCGTCGGTCAGCACCAGGTCGCCATGCAGGTAGTCCAGCGTCGCCGCCTGTTGATCGGGGCCGCTTTCCAGGCGCACCCGGCTATCCGGGTCGGGAAGCAGGCGCAGGTCGCCGTGGCTGCCCCAGGGGTTGTCCTCGGCGATGATGTCCTGGGGCGTCAGCGCGCTGTTGGCGGGCACCCAGCCGCAGCCGGTGGCCAGCTGATCGGCGACGTCGGATTCGGGAAGCGAGCGGCCGCGGGTGATGCCGCAGAGGTCGGTGGTAACGAAACTGGTCAGACGCATCGGCGTGCCGGGATTCTTATTGTTGTGGCTCATGGCGTTCTCCTGGCTTCAGGCCAGCGCGGCGATTCGTGCGAGCACGGTGTCGGTGTCGGCGATCCAGCAATAGCCCTTGATCGCATCCAGGCAGGCCTGGTGGCGCTCGGGGGTATGGGTGGCGCAAGCGTCTTCCACCAGGGTGACCAGATAGCCGCGGTCGGCGGCATCGCGCACGGCCATGTCGACGCACTGGTCGGTGACTACGCCGCAGACGATCAGGTGGCGGGTGTTCAGGTTGCGCAGCACGTAGTCGATCGCGGTGGAATTGAAGACGCCCGAGGACGTCTTGGGCAGGACGATTTCGTTTTCTGCAGGCGCCAGGGCGTCGATGACCTGGGCGTCGGGGCTGCCCTTGGGCAGGTGCATGTCGGACAGCTTGTGGTCCAGCGAGCGGTCACGCCCATCGGCGGTGAGGCTTTCGATGATGGTGTGCAGGACTTCGCCGCCCACCTCGCGCATCGCGGCCAGCAGGCGCTGCTGGTTCGGCACCACGGTCGCCTCGACGCGATCGTAGAAGTAGCGGTGTGTCTGCGGATCGACATGAGCGTCGCGGCCGGGGATTACCCAGGCGTTCTGCATATCGACGAACAGAATGGCGGTCTGGCCCGGTGTGTACGGCAGGTCGCGGGGCGATTGGTGGGGCAGGCTGAACACGGTTATTCCTCCAGGATGTGGCTGCCGAAGGCAGCACGCAGGTGATCGATGCCTTCGAGGCGTTCATCGAGGTGGCCGTCCATGCGCGCCACCAGGCTGGCAATCAGTGCTTCGACCTGGGCCATGGCGGGCACCAGGGTGTCGAAGGGCGAGGGCGATTCCACCGGTGCGCTGACGATCAGGTCGGCGAACTCGCGCAGCGGCGAGTCGTACACGTCGGTGAACAGCACCACACGTGCGCCGCGCGCCTTCGCGGCCTTGGCCACGCCCAGTGCCTGGGCCTGGTAGCGGCGGTAGTCGAACACCACCACCAGTACCTGGCGGTCGATGTCGTTGAGTTGATCGGGCAGCGCGGCGCCATCGTCCAGCAGCAGGCAGCCGCTGCGCAGCATGCGCAGGTGCGCCACCAGGTAACCGGCGAGGAAGCGGCTGAAGCGGCCGCCATGGCAGAACACGCGGGTGCGCGTATCGAGCAGCCAGTCGCCGAGCAGGCGGATGTCATCGGCCTGGGTCAGCGCCAGGGTGCGCTGGATGCCTTCGCTGGCGTCGCTGAGGAAGTTCGACCAGGCGTCGTTGTTGCTCATCCCCTCGCGGCGTCCGGCGAGCAGGGTGCGTGGCGAGCGCAGGCGGTCATCCACTTCCGCCATCAGCGCATTCTGGAAATCGCTGTAGCCGGCGAAGCCCAGTTTCTTCACCAGCCGCAGGATCGTCGGGTCGCTCACGCCGGCCTGGCGGGCCAGGCGCGACATCGGCCCCAGGCCCAGGCGCGGGTAGTCGTCGAGCAGGGCGCGCAGCACCTTGCGCTCGGCTTTGGTGAGGTCGACTTCGGGGGAGTTCAGGCGGTCTTTGAGTGTGAGCATGGCGACGTCCCTTGGTGTGCTCTATTTGTATAATGCACTTCATAAATTGGCAATACGTTATTTTTGTAGTGTTCACTACATTATGGTGGAAGCGTTATGCGTCCCGGTGAGGCGGGCTGGCTCGGGGGAGAGTTGAACGTAGGGCGTATAACGCTCCGCGTTATACGCCGATTGGCCTTCGACTCCGATTGGCTCGGAGTCGAGCCTGGCACCGGGATTGCCCCAGGTCCGACGGCGAAGTTGGCGATGGGAGGGGGGATCGGCGTACAACCGCGAACGGTTGTACGCCCTACGTTTCCGCCGACGGCGTCAGGCGTGCGCCAGGGCGTAATCCAGCGCCGCGCAGACGGCGGCGATCTGCGCCTCATTGCACTGTTGGGGGCTGGTGCGCGGGCTGTCCGGGTAGACCTCGGTGGTGGTGGTGTAACGCGCACCGGTGACGCCGGCGCACAGTCCGTACTCCGCCAGCGGGTATTCGATCACGCCACGCGCGACCACCGGCGAGCCGATGATCTCGCCCTTGTCGTCCGGCGGCGCGATGTGGGTCACCCGCTCGACCGCGGCGATGATCGCCTGCTGAAACGCCGGTTGCGGGTTCTCGCGGTCATCGACCAGGTAGAAACCATCCGGAACCAACTCCGGTTCGTACACCTTGCCATCGCGTGCGGCCAGTGCCGGGCTGAACTCGCTGGCATCGCTGTCGGTGGTCTCATGCAGGTCGATGTGCAGCAGGAACTGGCCGCGCAGCGGGGCCACCAGTTCGATCAATGCGGTCGACTCATGCGCAGGACCATCGGCGCGGAAGTTTCTGTTCGGGTCGATGGCGTCGTGGTTCCAGCGGTTGATGCGCTCGTAGCCCCAGGGGCTCACGCAGGGCGCCACCAGCAGGTTGACCTTGCCGGCGTACTCGGCGGCGCGTTCTTCCAGGAACCCCAGCGCGCCCATCACGCCGCTGGTTTCGTAGCCGTGCACTCCACCGGTCACCAGGGCCGCGGGCAGCGCGGCGTTCCAGTCACGGTTGCGCAGGGCGTACAGGGTGTAGCGCTCGCCGGCATAGTCGAGCCGGCCATAGGCCACCTTCTCGAAGCGCTCGGAGAGTGCCTCGATGCGCGGCAGCACGTCTTCGTCATAACGGCGCTGGCGCGACTGGCGTGCGCGCCACTGGGTGCGCTCGGTTTCGCCCCAGGGTTGGCCAGGGGTTCCCACGGGATAGAAGGCGGCGGTCGTCATCGGACTCTCACAGGCTGGGAAAACAGGAGCGTCACTCTAGCATCGGCGTCGCCGGAACGATTCCATGGCATTTGTCGGAGTCGCATGGTCGCCGGAAACGTAGGGCGTATAACGCTCCGCGTTATACGCCGATTGACCCTGGTTGCCGGTCTGCTCGGAGTTGGGCCTGGCTGGTGATTGCCCCAGGTTCGATCACGAAGTTGACGATGGGATGGGGGTGGCGGCGTACAACCGCGAACGGTTGTACGCCCTACGTGCAGGGGTGGCTCCTGCAGGGATACAAGCGCACTCCGGTGATCCCCCGGATGACCTTTATTTAATCGACGCCGTGTACTAGCTTTCATGGGCTTTGTCGTTTCATTAGTGAGACAGCCGGACCGAGTCGACCCACTGGAAGGCGGTTGATTTCGAGTTTTGCGCAATGCACAAAACGGACCGGCTGACTGCATTGATCGGCTTTTCCCAATGCCGCCGATGAACGACAGATGACGGTGCGGCGACAGTACCGTAGCAGTGCCGCGTTGCAGCCTGAGGACAACACCCTGGCGCGTTGCCACCTCAGACACCGCAGAGTGAGGTGCAAGATGCGCGTCGTTCTGTACGGAGAGGATTCGCAGCGCCTTGGCCAGTCGTTACGCGAGCACGGCTTGCCGGAGCATGTCGATTTGTCTGGCAGCGGCGAAGGCCTGCAGGTGGTGGTGGTGTTCTCGCACGCCGATCGTGTGCGCACGGCGGCGAACCAGTGGCTGCGAGGCGTTTCGTTGCCGGATGCATTCATCGTTGGCTGCACCCGGGCTACCCGCAACTTCTGCTGCCCGGAGCCCTGGTGGCCCGCAGCGGTGTGCGACCTGGTCACGGCGTCCGACCACGAGGTGCTGCTGGGTGAGGTCGCGATGCGCCTGGCCCGCCTCGCGGAAATGGAGGAGGTGCTGACCTCCAGCTGGCTCAGGAGACGAGCGGTCGGTGACTCACCCGTCTGGCGCAGCACCCTGCGCGCACTGACGGAAGTGGGGCGCTTCGGACACGGCACCTGCCTGCTGCTCGGCGAAAGCGGATGCGGCAAGGAGCTACTGGCGCGGCTCATCCACGATCTGGATCGGGAGCGCCGACGCGGGCCCTTCATCGTGGTGGACTGCACCATCCTCAGCCCCGAGTTGGCGGGCAGCGAATTGTTCGGCCATGCCAAGGGCGCGTTCACCAACGCCGTCGCGGCGCGCGAAGGCGCGGTCGGTCTGGCTGACCACGGTACGCTGTTTCTCGATGAGGTCGGCGAACTCGAACTGCCGTTGCAGGCGCGACTTCTTCGCGTGATCCAGGAGCACGCCTACAAGCGGGTCGGGGAGGACAACTGGCGGCAGTCGGATTTCCGCCTCGTCTGTGCGACCAACCGCGATCTCGAGGCGGAAGTGGGCGCGGGGCGCTTTCGCAGCGACCTGTACTTCCGCATCACCCAATGGACGATACGTGCGCCCAGCCTTGCCGAGCGACGCGAAGACATTCCGTTGCTCGTCACGCACTTTCTCGCCGAGCAGGGCGATGCCGTGCCCGAGGTCATGCCGGAAGTGATGCGCAAACTGGTGAATGCCGAGTATCGCGGCAACGTGCGCGAGCTGCGCAACGTCGTGCGGCGCATGGCGGAGCGCCAGCGCGGCTTCTGCGTGCTGAGCACCGGCTGCCTCGATGGCCTCATGGTCGAAGCTGAGCGAGCGAATCAGGACCCCTGCTGGGAGAAGACCTTCGAGCGTGCCGTGGAGCGTGCGCTCGATGCCGGCCTGGGCCTGAAGCAGATCGGGCAGATCGCCGAGGCGCTGGCGGTCCAGGTCGCCGAGCGGCGTGCCGGGTCGACCGGTCGGGCCGCCGAACTGTTGCAGATCACGCCGCGCGCCTTGCAGCTGCGCCGGCAGATGCGCGGTCCGGAGACGACGGGTCAGTAAGGGCTTCGGCGCAAGGCCGCCGGGGCGACCGGTACGCGTGCCCGATTGATCAAGCGGATGGCGTTACCGCCGGCGATGTCCGCGAACCCGGCGGGCGTAGGCCGTAGCGCGCGGATTTTCGCCAGCTCGAGCCCGGGATGCAGCCACGGCCCATCGGAGCCGAACAGCAGCTTGCCGGGGCCGGCCCGGGCGAATGCCTCTTCGAGCAGATCGAAGCGCCGCACACCGGCGGTGTCCGCGAAAAGATTGGGGTGGCGGGCGATCAGGTCGATCACCTGTCGTTGCGCAGCCCAGTCGTCGGCGAAACTGCCCAGATGGGCGAACACGAAGGCGACATCCGGATGTGTCTGGGCCAGCAGGCTCAGCGCGCCCGTTTCACCGCCGGGGTCGTAGAGCACGGGCAGGCGCCAGTGCCTGGCGGCGTCGCAGACCTGGCGATGTAGGCGCGCATCGTGGCGATGGACTTTGATGCCGCGCAGGCCGAGCCGTACCACGGCCTCTTCGAT
The DNA here is from genome assembly GCF_047902425.1 of Pseudomonas macauensis. NCBI lineage: Bacteria > Pseudomonadati > Pseudomonadota > Gammaproteobacteria > Pseudomonadales > Pseudomonadaceae > Pseudomonas > Pseudomonas macauensis. The sequence continues at coordinate 2,533,959 of NZ_CP138377.1, forward strand.
CATGCGCTGCACGCGATCACGGTCGCGGTCCGCGTGCACCATGGCGAAACCGATCCAGCGACGTGGATTGGCACGCACGATGGCGGCGATCTCACGGTTGCCTCGCGCATAGTCGGACTGGAACACCGGCAGCAGCACCGAACGGGTGATGCCCGCCGCCTGCGCGCGTCGCACATAGGCATCGAGCGGCGCGCAGGTGTCCCAGGGCCCGGTCATGCCGTCGCCCTCGCCAGCATGGACATGGAAGTCGAGGATCATGATTCCCACTCGAATTGATCGCCGCTGGGCAGGATCAATTGGTTGTCGCTGATGTGACGAGAGGTCAGGCCGGCGGGCAGGAGATGGGTGATCGCCAGCTTGCCGGGGCCGACAACCAGCGGATTGTTCTGCAGCAGTTCGTTGGTCACGCGCCCCCTGAGCGCCCGCGCGAGCGTATGTTCGACGGCCGAGAGGTCCTTCGTGGGAACGTTGGTCACCCAGGCGGCGAGCCCTGAATCGCGATGCCGCTGCGAGCACCACAGGTGCTGTGCCAGGCGCCGTTTCAGGTTCACCGCCTGCCCGACGTAGACCGGCGTATCGCCGCGCCGCAGGATGTAGATGCCGGACCCGCTTGCTTCCTTCACCGCCGCGGCGAGGGTCCTATAGCGCACCCAGCTGAGGTCGATGGTTGCGGACCGGGTGGCCGTCTCGAACTCCAGCTCCGGCATGCCCCCTGTCCGTGGGTAAGCGGCCTGGGGCAGGGACTCGACGGAAAGGCCCAACAACGTCAGCACACCCTCCCTCTGCTGCGCGAGCAGACAGGCCTTGCAGCACGCACCGGTACTCTGGAAGCGCGCCGTGCCGATGTGCGGTTGGGTATTCACGCGCCGCGCGCGGGCGATGATCTGGCGCAGGTCCTGGAGCAGCACGTGGGGCGGCGTACCGGCAGGGTAGCGGCGCGCGTCGGCGAGCAGCCGCATGAAGCGCCGCATGCGCCAGGGCGCGAGCTCCAGTGTTTCACCCTCCAAGGTTCTGAACATGGCTGGTTTCCTCCTTCGGTACGGGGCGGGCCGGATGTCCCCGGCGTTGCGGCAGTCCGGGGGCCAACGCATCCATGGCCGCGGTCAGCGCGTCGATGTCCGCCGTGCGATGGTTGGCCCGCACCACCAACGCCAGCGCATAGTGAGGCCCGTACTGGCGCAGCAGGGCGGTGCGAAAGCCGCGTGCGCGCAAGGCCGCGTGCAGGCCCAGGGTTCGTTCGGCGCAGTCGAGGCGGATCTGCTGCAACGGATGAAAGCGCCGCAGTATCTGCAGGTCGGGCAAGCGGTGATGCATGAGCCAGCGCAGGCCGTCGTCGAGTCTTGCAATCCGGCGCGACAACGCTGCGCGCAGACGCTCGCCGTCACGCTGGTTGATCGCCAGTGCACTCATCGCGGCGAGCAGTGCGCTCTGGCTTGCGGTGCTGCAGTGCGATTGCGTCGGTCCAGCGCGGGCGATTTCACTCACCAGGGCGGCGGGGCCACAGAGCGTGGCGAGTGGCGCGCCAAATGCCTTCGCCCACGAGGCGAGCAACAACACCGGTGCCGCCGGCACGATGTCCGCGTAGCACAGCAGGCCGCCGCCACCGCGTCCCCACGGATGCGATGCGCTAGGGCGCGCGCCCAGCAGGCCGAGCGTCTGGCTTTGATCGATGGCCAGCAATCCACGATGACGCTGGACGATTGCCAGGTAACGACCGATCGGCGTCGGCGAGCCTTCGATGCCGGTGGCGTCGACTATGACCGCCGGCGGCCGTGCGCGTGGTAATTGCCGCATCTGCCGCGCGAGATCGGCGGGGTCGCCGTGGCGGAACCAGGCGACCGGAACGCCGAGCCCCCTGATGCGCTCCAGCCCCCAACGCATCACCGGATAGAGCGCTTCGTCGGCGATGATCGCGTGGCTGCGCCCCAGCCGGTCGAACAGGTCGATCGACAGGTGCAGCGTCGACGGCGCCACCATGCCCGCCTCGCAGCCCTGGAGCGCCGCCGCCTGTGCCGCCACCTCGCCCGAGAGCGGCGACACCGCGAGCGAGGCTGGCGTGCCCGTCGTGAGTGCGTCGTAGCCGCCGGTCTCCGAGGACGGATGCTGCATCCCCAGGTAGAGCGTGGAGGCGAAGTCGATCATGGCGCCATGCCCTGGCGCTCGACCTTCATCCCCTGCCGCGCGTGGAGGCGGCGCAACAGGTGAATGCCGGGCACCTGCACGTCGACCGGTTCGGCGCTCACGTCTATGCCGGTGACGGCGCGATAGGAGTGGATATACGTCTGGATCTCGGGGCGGAAGAACATGGCCCAGTTCGCCGCGTTGTTCGGGTCGTTGATCGCGTTCCAGTTGCCCCAGCGTATGGACGAGACGATCTGCTCGCCGGTCGTTGCCAGTTGCCAGAACTGGTAGGTGTTCGAGTCGCCCCAGCCTTGCAGCTTGCGCATGCTTTCCACCGAATGCATCCACGGCTCGGGGTAGGCGATCATCGCGCGGCGCGGCAGGAACTCGCGCATTTCCGGCCGGGCGAGAATCCACTGCTGCATCATCATCTCGATGCGCGAGGTGCTCGGCAGGTCGCGGAACTGGTTGTGGGCGCCTTCCGAAAGGATCAGGTGGACTTCGCGCAGTGCGTTGAGGAGCGGGAAACCGTCCGGCACCACGGTGGTGTCGTCGGTCTGGCGGAAGAACGGCACGCACTGGTTCAGCAGGGTATGGAAGGCCGCGAGGAACTTGCTGCGCACGTCCGCTGCCTGGGTGCTCGGTACGGCGCGGCCGAACAGGCGGAAGCCATATTCATGCTGGTACTCGGCGGCGCGGCGCTCGATCGGCAGGCGGTGTTGTTCGTCCTGGACCCAGCCCCAGATGACGTTGTTGAGCGGGCGCACGGCATCGAGCTCGAACTGGGCCAACGGATCGCGGGGACCGCTGGACACATTCTGGAAACGGCGGGAAATCGCATTCATCGTCTGCACGAGCTGCATTTCCTCCATCCAATAGCTCCAGATCAGCTCGATGAGCGGAGGCCTGGTCAGTTTCGCCGAGTAGTCCTGGTTCAGGTGGGCCAGCCACAGGCAGGTTTCCCCGCAAAACAGGTTTTCCCTCCTGTCCGGGGAGTTCCAGGCTTCGTCCAGGGCGGCCTGGACGGGCGGCTCCGCGTCCGTACCCCGCAGGCCCTCGACCACGCGGGTGAGATAGGGAATGGTCGGTGGCGATGACGTGCCGAAGTACTGGCTGGCCATGGTCTCGACGAGCGCGTCCTGGCTGATGTCGATGCCGAGCCGCTCCGATGCGAGCCTGATGGCGGTCGCATCCTTGCGGATCAGTTCGGCGACCGAATGGATGTTGCGCTTGTCCGGGACCACGCCGCCCCAGGTAACCACGAATGCCTCGGTGGCGACCTTGAGCGCGCGGTAGGCATCGGTGTCGGTGAAGGGCAGGAAGCGGCGGCGGCTCAGATGCTGAGCGCTTTCGAGCATTTCACGGCCTGCTCCGCTGTCGGAGCCGAACAGCAGCTCCAGTTGGGCCGTGTAGTTTTCCCAACTGAGGTTGTCGGCGTTCATCTTGATCATCAGCCACAGCGCCACGTCACCGGTCAGCGGGCGAGTCGTCCTTTGCAGCGTGATCGGGTTCCTGACCTTGTAGCTGCCTGACGGCAGCGGGGCTGAGTTCGGTTCGTAGAGGGTGTTGTCGGATGGGGGAGGGTTGTCGTCACCGTCCCCGTCGCCCGTGCCAGGGCTCGCGGTCTCGGCAGACGAGGGTTCGGGGATCCTGCCGACGAGGGTGACGCTGCTCGCGCCGGCCAATTGCAGGAGGATGGTGGTTTTGACTTCGCGCGTGGACTGACTGAAGTCGACGAGATCCTCCAGGATCTGGTCGAGATTCTTTGCCAGTGTGGGCCACCGGATCTCCTTCTTGTTCCTGCCGAGGCTCAGGGTGATCTCGAGCTCCGAGCCCGCGTCTTCCGGGCTGAATTCGCCGCCGAAGACGTTCGGGTTCGCCGTCACCGTGATTCCGGGAGCTTCATACGCCTCTATGTTGGGAAAAATCGCGAAGGACTTCCCGTGGTCGGTCATCGGGATGCTGGTCAGCTTGAAGCTGACGTTGAATTTGTTGCTCATCGTTCGTCTCCTTACGGGTCAGACATTGGATGCAAACGGAATCGACCCCGCCTTGCGCTGGTTCAGCACCACGCTCAACTGGGCACTGCCGGCGCTCCATGGCAGGTAGCCGGCCAGCGCCCAGCGTTGCAGCAGTTCGGCGATGACCTTCAGTTCCTGGCTGGCCGGCAACAGTCCGCTGAAGCGCGCCTGGCCCAGTACCGCGAAGGCGAGCGTCGGGGTGTCGGCGAGAAGCTGCTGCGGCCGTGCCTTCACTCGCTCCCACAGGGCAAGCAGTTGTCGTGGATGCCGTCCCGGCAGGCTGAGCGCCCGGCCTACGCTGCGCCCGCCCAGGCTCGCTGGGCGCAGTGCGAGCAATGCGGCAACGAACTGCGGAATGGCCTGGTCGAGCATCTCGAACGCGCCGCGCTGGCTGGCGCTCATCTGCGTGCGCGGGTAGAGCCGTTCCCACATCTGCTCCAGGTCCGCCCACTGCGGGTCCGGGTAGAGCGCCCGGCCCATGGCGACGGACAACTTGACGCGAATCCAGGGTGCCGGATGCGGGTCGTCCAGGTTGATGCGCAGGACGAAGGCGCGCGGCAGGCTCACCACGCTGATCAGCCCGCAGGTCGCGCTGATGCCCACCCTCGAAACGGCCCAGAGATCCGCGACGATCTCGCTGATCCAGCGATCCCATGCGCGCCACCAGGGTGGCCCCTGGGAGACGTTGGCTGCCGTCGCCCGGCGATAGCTGTTGGCAAGATCGAGCAGCGCCGACGCCTGGTGCCCGACTTCATGGAACAGCGACGCGGCGATGCCGGTGCCGACCATGCGTTCGCGCGGAATGCGGATCACGGCCACCGGGTTGGCCCCGCCTCCCGGCAAACGCGTGCGTGCGCGCCTGATTGCGCCGCCGTGTCCGCGTTCCACGTAGCAGATCACCGGCGGCGCCTGCAGGTTCACGCCCGGCTGCTTGAGGCCATCCTGGGCGGCGACGTCCAGTCCCGACAGCCAGATTCCCGTGCCGTGCTGACTGCGCTGCGTGAGCACTTCGGCGAAGATCTCGAAGTGCGTGAGCGACGCGTGGAAGTACAGCTTCAGGAGCGCGTAGTGGCGCTGCGCGAGTGCGATGTTCTGCGGCGTCGAGCGCAGACTGCGCAACCGCTGCAGGAAGCTCGCGATACGCACGCGCAACTGCTGGCGCGCCGCCTGCATGTGGCGCTCGATCGCCGACATGGCTTCGTCACTCACATTGGCCGCCGGAACCATCGGCATCTGCAGGGCATAGGGCAACTGCGCATCGAGACGTGCGCGTATGCCGAGCACTTCCTGTTCGATCAGCCGCAAGGCCATGGTGCACGCGTTCATCGCGCTCACCTCCCGAGGGGTCTCAATAACCAGGTCGAGGCGCGACGAGATACAGGATGATCGTGCGGCCGCTGCGTGAACGGCGCCAGACGCCGCTGCTCGGTACGTTCGCAGCCTGGCTCTGCGCACTCCCGCAATTTGGGCAGCTCGCCGAGGCGTCCGTCATCCCCTGGGCATTGGGTCTGGGCACTCCATAGGCGGGCACCGGCGTACCCACGGACGCGCCGGCCGGGCCGAAGATCGGCGTGGCGCTCTGGCGTGCCGCGGCAATGCCGGTGCGTGCGATCTGTCGCATGACGGGCAGGAGGCCCGGTGCGACCTGGTTGGCCCCGCGCAGGAAGGCGATGCGTGCGGCCCGCGATGGCGGGACGTTCGGCGGCATGCTCACCAGGTGATTGGCCGCGTGCTGGCCGATACGTACGAGACGGCGCGCCACCTCGAATTCGCGGTCCTCGTTGCTGAGCCCTTCCAGTTCGAGCCCGACCGCGCTGCCGGCCATGCTGGCCAGCTTGCCGCCGATCACGCCGCCCGCGCCGGGCACGATGAGGTTGCCCAGGGCACCGCCGACCACCGGCAGCGCCGACTTCACCGCCGAGCGCAGGATGCCGCCGAGCGCCTTGCCCGCCGAGGATTTTGCGAAGTTGGTCGCGACCCGGCCCACGGACTTGATGAGGCCGCCGAGGAACTGTTCCATCTGCTGCTCGTTGTTGACCGAGAGCAGCTCGGCGGCGAGTTCGAGCTCCTGCATCTCGCCCGAGACCTCGGTCTCGAATTCGTTTTCAAACTCGTTCTCGAACTCGGTTTCGGCGTATCCGAGTTGCGACTCGAACTCGAATTCGCCTGCCAATTCCTGGCCGAACTCGCCAGCCAGCTCCTGTTCGAACTCGTTGTAGCCAGGCCCCCAACCGCCCGGTCTGGATGTGCCGATGTCGTGCATGTCCTTCTCCTTGAATCAGGTTGGCGAGATTGGTCCCGCGAAGGAGAAAGTGCAGAGAGCGTGCCAGGCGTGCGCCACGGCGCGCAGGCCGGCGGGGCAGGGGGTTCGCGCATTGGCGATGGGGCGGAGGGCGAAGCGCGCTTCGCATTGGGCGGCAACGGGACGGGAGACGCGAAGCACCCTTCGCGTTCGCCGGCCGATGTCCGCCACTGGCCGGTTTCTGCCCCTGATGAGAGGCCGATACCGACCCATAGCGGACGGAGGGGGGAAGGTGACGAGAAGCCGACTCTTGGATTGGGCTGCTAAAGACCTATTGTGAGGATCGAACGTATTTGCGGATCGGGACGATTCAATGGTTTCCGACTATTGTCAGGGGCACAGGGCGCGCCAGCACGATAGACGAACACCGGGCGCTCAAGGACGATTGTTTTACATTCAAGGAAATCCCATGTCGCGCCTGATCGCCGCAGTGCTGCTAATCCTGCTCCCCTCATTAGGCTGGCCTACCGAGTATTGCTCTGGGCAATACAAGAGTGCTGGTGAAATGGTTCAGGCTACCCTGCGCAAGTACGACTCTCTCTACTCCGGCGGTGACCACTGGCATGCGATTGATGGCATTGGGGCAACCCTGGATCTGTACCGCCTCTGGCGCAATCTGCCGGACTGGCGCATGCGTGAGATTTATAGCGCTGGGCTGACGTATGACAACTACTCGCAGGACACCCCTAAAGCCGTGGAGCAGCTGCAATGGGTTGCCGAACAAGTCGATGATGTGTATCCGCTCCAGGAGAAGCTTGATGCAACTATAGGTCTGGACCTTGCCGGCAGAATCACCACTCCTGCTGATGCTTGGCTGGATGACGCCGCCAATTATTCACCTCAGTGGTTCTGGTTGCAGCTGGTGATGACCGCTTCGGACGCACCATGGGCAGTAGCTCCTCACCTGGCTCAGGCAAATGACGTACGGCTGCCAGAATATGCGCGCCTGAGAGGCTCGGCCTGGAAGCGTTACGAAGAAAATGGGGGCATCGAGTGGGCAGTGGCGGCTCAAACACTGACACCGACTGGAGAAGCTGACGTACGAGCGGATCAGCTATTCCAGCGTTGGCAGGCGAAAGTAGAAAGCTGCAGCGCTTCTCAGGCTGAATACGCCGCCTGGGCCATTACGGCACCACTTCGCTGGGCATCAAGAGACATGAGTGCAGAGCAGATTACCGGCGTTGGCCAGATGTTCAGACAATTGCCGATAGCCTCGCAGCGAATGGTTATTCGCAACATGTCCTGGGCAGCCTTGCTCGAGAGCTTGCAGCCCTATCCTGCAAGCGATGCCTCCTCCCGATTGCGAGCCATTGCGAAGCTCGCTGACGCATCACCCACTGATATTGCGCCTTGGGTCAATGTCGCCCGCACCTACCTGGCATCGACAATCGAAGAGCTGATGGATATCCATCAGAATCACAGGGTGGAGGCCAAGTCGTCACGCGCCTTCAACCTGTTGTCAGCTGCAGACATGGTGCGTTTGTCCGAGACCCCAGGTCTCAGTCCGGACATGCGTAAGGCTCTAGTGACGACGGCTTTCGCCCGAAATGTGGCCCTGGGCAAGATCGAGCAAGCACAAAGCCTGATCCCCTTATTACGCCAACTCGCCCCAGAACATGCGTCAGACATCGACAAACGACTTCGGCAAAACCTGCCACAGCAGATCCGCCTGGACTTGATAGTGCTGGATAATCCGCAGCTGTCCACTTGGCTAGTGATGGCTGATGATAATTACGGTGATGAAGGTATTTGGTTGCGCAACTCTCGGCCACGACGGGATCTTCCCCGCGAGCTCGCACGCACCGTGGCCATTGAGCAGGATCTGGAGGCTTGGTTGTTGCTTCCACAAAAATGGGACAGGTTCTCCGGCATGCACGGATACACGCTGAACGCCCTGGATCGAATCCATGCCTCTGCGGCTCGAACTACCCCTGCTGTAGGCCCAGCACCAACCTTGTTCAAGGCCTCGCCAGACTCAGCGGATCGTTACATCGAACAATGGACCGCCTGGAGTGAGTTGCCTCGGCTCGTCGAAGGCAATGGTCTGAGCCATGCGATTAGCCGCGATATCGTCGAATGGGTCGAGAGCGAGTCGAATAATTGGTTCAAACGACTTTTTATCGATCATGATCTGATGGCGCAGGCTCTAAGCCAAGTAGTCTGGCTCAACCGCAGAGCAGATGGTGGCCTGCTGGGGCAGGTACCCAGTGGGCAAGCTGCTTTTACTCTTCTGCATCGGCGATTCCCTAAGTCAGAAGCAGCAAGGCAGACGCCCTACTGGTTTCGCTGGACAAGAGGCGCGCTTCAGGAACCATGAACCGTCGCGCACAGCGGCTAGCATGCGGGCCGCCCGAACCGCACTAGGGCTTAGGTTGGTCATAACGGTCGCCAAGAAGCCCCATGATCACAGCCAGCCATCGTGTGCAAGGCATAGAACCGATCCCCGCCAACTGTGATGCTACAGGCCGCCATTTATTAGGAACTCGGACTAAACGTGTTTTAGCGCTTGGTAGCAACGGTGCTGCCTCGTCGGGACCAATAAAAGCAAGTCCCAATAAGGTCCGCTTCTGGCCGGTAGCCGCCCCAGAGCCCGCTATCGATCCGAAACTGTCGATTTGGACAGGCACTCCTCGCTTACCGTGGAGTGCCTGTCCCGGTGCATGCAAGGCACACCGGTAGGTTCCGCTAGATCCCCGGCATTGGCACGAATCCGGGCAACTGCTGGATCCTGTCGATCCAGCGCACGATGTGGGGGTAGGGCGCCAGGTCGATACCACCCTCGGGCGCCAGCGCAACATAGGGGAACACCGCGCAATCGGCGATGGTCGGGCGGGACAGCGCCAGCCAGTCGTGCTTCGCTAGGTGTGCGTCCAGCAGCGGCAGGATGCGGCCGGCTCGGACGAGGGTGTCGGCCTTGTCGATGCTGTAGCCGAACTTGTCCACGAGCCGTGCGGCGCAGGGGCCGTTCTGGATCTCATTGGCGGCTGTCGAAAGCCATTGCATGATTTCCGCTTGCAGGTGGGGCTCCACCGGCCACCAGGCTGCACCACCATAGGTGCCGGCCAGGTACACCAGGATTGCCTGTGAGTCGCGTAGCACCCGCTGCCCATCCACCAGTATGGGCAGCTCGCCCCAGGGGTTGAGGTCGATCAGCGGCGCTCGCTTGTGCTCGCCGCCGAGAAAGTCCACGGGGACGATCTCCAGTTCCAGGTTTGCCAAGTGGGCGAACAGGCGGACCTTGTAGCAGTTGCCGGACAGTTCCAGGTCATAGAGTTTCATGGCGTTTCCTTGTTATTGGCCAATAGCTGGTTGAATTCCAGGACATTGCCGTCGGGGTCGCGGATGAACAGCGCAATGCGACGAGGCCCGATCCGGTGCGGCCCTTCGGTGATGGTGATGCCTTGTTGCAACAGCCAGCCCTGCAGTGCCTCCAGGTCTTCCACGATGAAGGCCGGGTGAGTGATGCCGGGCAGCTTGATGGGCGCATCCAGCAGCACGTTGTGGGCATTGAGCTGGCGGGCACCATTGAAGATCAGGTTGATGCGTACGCCGCTTGGGGCAAGCATCTCGTTCGCTTCGAAGTCGCTGAACCGCATGCTTTCGACGAATCCCAGCGCCTCGTAGAACGCAAGGGCTCGGCTGCGGTCGCTGACGCGGATGCCGATGTGATCATAGGCTAGGATGGGCGACGGGTTGGGCATGCTGGTTGACGCATCGGCATTCATGGCGGGAAACCACACAGTCTCTGGATGCGCCCAGTGTGTCCATTGGCCGCTGTTTTACCAATGCCTGTAAGCTGACAACACTATTGCAGTTGCTGCACAGACGAGGCCTGAAGTTGGACCGATTGAAAGCGATGGCAACCCTGGTGCGGATTGTCGACAGCGGTAGCCTCAGTGCTGCGGCGAATGCCTCCGGACAGTCCACGGCGTCGGTGGTCCGGACCCTCGCGGCGCTGGAAAAACACCTTGGCACGCGGTTGCTCAATCGCAATACCCGTCGCCTGGCCTTGACCGACGAAGGCGCTGAGTTCCTCGCCTGGAGCCGACGGATATTGGCTGAGTTCGATGAGGTCGAACATGGCTTCGATGCCCGGCGTAAAAGCCCGGGTGGCCTGCTGCGCATCACTGCACCGGTGGAGTTTGGGCGCCGGTACGTCGCGCCACTGGTCAACGAGTTCCTGGCTTTGCATCCGACTATCCAGGTGGAGTTGATCCTGCTCGATCGCCTGGTCGACTTGCTGGAGGAGGGCATAGAGCTGGCGATTCGCATCGGGCAGTTGCCGGACTCTTCCCTGGTGATGACGCTGTTGGGGTATACCCGCCTGGTACATTGCGCAAGCCCGGCATACCTGCACGCCAACGGCACCCCACGGCAGCCGTCGGACCTGCTGGATCATGCCTGCGTTGCCTTTGCACCCCAGGGCAAGCAGTGGCAATTCCTGGAGCAGGGCAATGTCGTGCCCCGGGCTGTTACGGCGCGCATGACCACCAACCAGATTCAGGTCGCCAGCTTGGCCTGCCAGCAAGGTGTCGGCATCAGCCGGTTGCTGCATTACCAGGTCGCCGACGAATTGGCCGATGGCCGTCTGGTGCGGTTGCTGCCGGCGTTCGAACTACCTGATATTCCTGTCCAGATGGTTTATCCGCATGCTCGGTTGTTGTCGGCGAGGGTGCGGCAGTTTATTGATTGGGCCTCTCCACGGTTGGGGGCGGTGATTCCTAATCCGGCATGACTGGGGGGGATATCGCATCGGCGCCGACTGCCAGCAAACTGCCGGAAACATGGTACAGCAGCCGTTCGGTGGTACTTCCCAGGATGCGGTCGAGCCCCAGACGGCGTTGCATTCCCAGCACCATCACATCAATCTGATGGTCGTTCATGAAACTCGTGATTTCCTGAGCAGCTGGGCCCAGGACAAAATGGCGGCGCTCCGCAGGAATACCCCATTTGTCGGCCACATGGTTGAACGTTTGATAGAGCGAGATTCGTACTTGCTCGGCATAACTGGTATCCCAACTACTGCTCAGCATCGCCGAGTCGTAATCGATGGCCGTTGGCAGGTCGCAGGAATGCAGAAGATGCAATTCGGCGCCGCAAAGGTTGGCCATATTCCGTGCGGCCTGGAGGATCCCCTCGTTGAGCCCGCTCGTGAGCAGTTCCGGCCTGGCTACATCCAGTGCGGCTGCAATCTTGAGCGGCAATGGGTGTGGCGCCTCGGCAACCAGGTGCAAGGGGACCTGGCAGGCGCGCAACAGGCGGTAGTCCAGCGGTGTGACGAATACCCGTCGCAGAGCTGGCTCGTGGTGCACATTCTTGATCACCAGGTCTGCTTTGAGCATCGCCACGCGTTCCAGAATTTCCTTGCAAGGCTCCGCGCTCCAGACGGCCTCACAGGTCACGGCCAATCCGCTGCTGCGCAGCTCTTCGGTTTCGCGTTCCAGTTCTGCACGGCACTGCGTCAGCAGTTCATCGCGCTGGTGATCGATCAGGAACGGCAGGCCCAGCCGCGGCTCGAAGAACATCCCGATATGCAGTGATGCGTTGCCTCTTCGCACAATCGCCAAGGCACGCCGATAAGCAGGTGAATGCTGCCAGTGAGGGGCGGCGACCAGGAACACTTTCTGGTACTGGCTCATTGTCTTGCTCCGCTGCCGGTTACTCTTCAGTTGCAGCCTGAAGCGAGGGAGGCGGCTCGACCTTGATGCTCATCAACTTCAGCCCGTCCGGTATACCTGCGCCTGCAATTCCACCAACCGGCAAAGCACCCTGGGGCCGCACGACGCTCAAGCGTCAGCTTTCGGAGCCCACGGCAAGCACACCGCTGGGTATCTGATCGAGAATGTGCTCCGTCGTGCTGCCGATCAGATGATCGATGCCCGTGCGATGTACGCGCCCCATGACCACGATGTCCATCGTGTTCTCCTGGGCAAAATGGGATATGCCACGAAGCGGGGTTCCCATCAGGAAGTGGCGTCGCTCCTGGGGGACCCCGTACTGGTCGGCCAGGCTGGCGAAGGACTGATGCAGGGAGCTTCGCAATTCCTCGATCAGGTCCACCCAGGCGACGGTGCCTTCGCCGCGATTGGCCATGTAGGCCGGCATGCAGTCATAGATGTACAGAAGATGGAGTTCGGCGCTGCATTGCAGGGCCAGTCCGTTTGCCGCCGAAATGATCTGCTCGTTGATGCCGCTGATCAGGGTTCGCGGATCCGCCGGATCCACTGCCGCGACGATCCGGCGAGGCAGCGGGTGGCATGCGTCATGTACCAGGTGCAGCGGCCTGGGACACTCCCGCAACAGATGCCAGTCCAGCGGAGTGACGAATGAGCGCTTGAGTGCCGGCTCATGCTGGATGTCCTTGATCACCAGGTCCGGTTGCAGCTCTCCGATGGCCTGGAGCAGGTCCGCGCGTCGATCGGTCGTCCAGGCGACGGAGGATGTCATATCGATTCCGGCTCCCCGCCCGCGCTGCAAACGGCACTCTTTGTCCCAGCGCTCACGCTGCGCCGACAGCAGGCTCTCACGCGTATCATTCTGCACGTGTCGCGCCAACAGGCTGAACGTGGCGAAGGGCTCCACGTAAGCGAGTACGTGCAGGGATGAGCCGCAGGCCGCGGCCAAGGCTGTCGCGCGATCCAGCGCCGGAGTGTCGTGCAGGTCCGGGTGAGCGATCAGCAGGAGTTTCTGAATCTGGCTCATGGCGTACCTCGATCATGTCAATGGGCGCGGCGGATCGGGAGAGCGTCGCCGCCAGCGCATTGTCAGCACCGGCGCGGCGCAGAATCGACGCGCATCCGGCCGCCCTGATGCACCTGCATCCATCGACTGACGGCCGGCAGGAGAGTGCGTGCGCGTGGGGCATGTACCGCGCCCTCCAGCACCGTGACCGTAGCAATTGAAGAATGGCGCCCCCCGCTCGTGGAGGGCGCCTGCACCTCACTTGGCTGCCTTGACGGGAATGATCTTCTCCGGATGAACCGCCTCGGCGCGCTTGGGCAGTTGCACCTGCAGGACGCCCTTGCTGAACTGGGCCTGGATCTTTTCCGGGTCCACCTCCCGAGGTAGCCGGAACACTCTCTCGAAGCTGCCATAACGACGCTCGGAAATGTGGTACTCCTTGCGTGCTTCGTCTTTTTCTTCCTTCTTCTCGCCTTTGATGATCAGGCAGCCATTGGCCAGCTTGATCTCGATGTCCTTTTCATCCATGCCGGGCAGCTCGGCGTTGATCCTGAACTCTTCTGCCTGCTCGCTGACATCCACGGCAGGTGCGCCGTGGGTGAACGGGTCGCGGCGCCAGAATGGGTCGGCATCGAAGGCGCTATGGCCGAAGGGAAGGCGTAAAGGGGTACGGCCGAAATCATCGAAGAGGTTGTCTATCTGCCGGCGCAGGTTCTCGAAGGGGTGCCATGGATTGTAATGGCTGGCGGTATGCGCAGAGGCCTTGGTCGGTTGGCTGGGGATGGTGCTGACGGGTACTTTTTTTGCGGGCTCGGACATGATGCATTCCTCCGCAGGATGAAGGTCGCCTCACGAGGAGGCCATTCGATTCTGCGGCCACCCTGGGGGCGCACTTTGATGTCGATCAAATACGGTCTCGGGCATCGCATCCATTTTCCCGGAGGCAAGTTGATGGCGATCAAGGCGGACCGACCGTCGCTACTTAGCCTGAAGCCGTAGCGGGCGTATCTCGCCAGCACTCACCGTGGAGGCACGGGATGGAACGGGAGACTGTTTGCCGGGTGCGAGTTCTGGATGTACTGCCCCTTGCAGGCTCGATCCAGTGTCTGCGTCTGCTGTTGGAAAGCAGTGAGTCGGAGGCCGTCATTCCCGGACAGTACTGCATGCTGAATGACGACGGACGGGAGCCTCGTCCATTCGATTATGTAAGCCTGCCCGGGCGAGATCGGCGCTTCATCGTCGCCACCCACCAGCCAGGCCTGCCACTGACATCGGATCAGCTCGGTTATCGCGGCCCGTTCGGCACGGGGTGGCCCTTGCCGCTGGGCGCTTCCCGGCTGCTGGTCTTCGCCTGCGAGGGTGGAATACTGGCCGTGGCCGCGGTAATCGACGAGTTCGCCTGCTGGATGCCGTGGGTGCGCTTGTCGCTCATCCATGATGCGACCAGCCCGGCCGACCTTCCCGACGATTGCCGGAGCTGGTTGCGGACACTGGGCCTGCTCGCCAAGGCAGGGCTGGACTCCTGTCCACTGGAGCGACTTCGGGAATACCTGAGCGAGCAACTGCCTGACCTTGTGTATTGCGCCGCTCCGGCTCCTCTCGCGCAACGAGCGGCTCGCTTGTGCCAGTGGTACGGCGTGCCGGCGTCTCGCATCTGGCTGCGGGACGAACGGCGTTTTCCACTCGGCGGAGCCTGGCCTGCATCGATCCGTGACGGCCCTGTGCAGCGCTTTGACCGATTCGACGGACATATCCGGGACCGCCCTTGATCGGTATCAAGGTACGATGCACTGGAGCGGCACAGGCTCATGGCATAACACCCATGTGCCCGCACCGGAGGCATCATGAACGCATTTGCCCGTCTGCTCCTGATCTGCGATCCCGACCTTTACTACTCCCCGGCCATGGTGCGCGCGCAGGCCCTGGCCGGCTCCTTCGGCGCAAGCTTGCACGTTGTGGCATTGGGGAGCATGCCAGCTGGCCTGGCGCTTCTCGATTACAGTACTCAGCAACGTGCCCGTGAAGCTATCCAGGAGCGCCGACAGGCATGGCTCGATGATCAGCTTCAACTGCTACGTGGGCAGGGTATCGATGCCAGTGCGGAGGCGATCTGGAGCGCCGAGCCACTGGAGGACATTCTTCAACTGGTAACGACGCGCCAGGTCGATCTTCTGGTCAAGGACATGCAATACGAGCCAACGCTGGGCCGAACCTTGATGCACCCACTGGATTGGCAACTGCTCCGCCAGTGCCCGGTCCCACTGCACCTGGTCAGCCTTGCGCCACATCCGTTGCCGCGCAGGGTGCTGGCGACAATCGACCTTTCGCAGGACGAGCCCGAGGTCAATGCTCTGAACGACCGGATTGTCGATTCAGCCCGGCAGTTCGCTCAGCAATGCGACGCGGAGCTGCATCTGTTGCAGGCCTACGATGTGAGCTCCAGCTTTCTGGCCTATGCCGCAAGCCCGGTAGCCTGGACTCCGGAAGTGGCTGAACAGTTGAGCGGTCGCTCGCGCCAGCGCATGGACGATATCGGCGCGCGATTCGGCGTGGGACGTCCCTACCAGCATCTGGCCAAGGGGCCGGCCATGCGAGTCATTGCTGATTTCGCTGCCCAGCAGCAAATGGACGTCGTCGTCATGGGGACCCTCTATCACGCTGGGCTGACGAAGATCATAGGCAGCACCACGGAGCAGACGTTGTATCGCGTCAACTCCAGCATTCTGGCGGTTCGTCCCTGAGGCAATACCATGAAGGTGTTCGCGCTGCTCGTCGTATTACTCTCCATCTGGGCGATTGCCTGTGTCGCCTGGATGGAGCTTCGTTACACGCCTGCCGGCGGGGACAGCCAATATGTGTTTCTCTGGGATCGCTGGGAGAACCGCGTATGCCTGGTGTCCATCAACGAGCCATCGAGAATCATCTGTGACCTTCGCTCGTTGTGGGTAGGGACAGGAGACGGAAAAGGGCCCATGGTCCGGAAACCATGACAGCGGCCCGGGATATCTCTCAGCTGGCGTGCCGCCGTTCACTTTCACGGCGGTTGCCCGTGGGCAACTCATGGGGTGCTGCGAGGCGTTGATGGAGTCGCTCCAGATATTCGCGAGCCTGAAGCTCATCGGCGAAAGGAACCCGGTATTGATCCAACTGCACGTAACAGCGGCCGTCGCCGGTGCAGAGTAATTGCGTACGCATGAGTACCTCCGCCTTACGGCGCTGGCTGCAATTGCAGGGTATGAATGGTTTGCGCGGGATCGCTGGGGTCCTGGCGGCTGCTGAATCCAAGGAATCGCGCCAGTTCGTGCATCGCGCTGTTGGCCGCCGTATCGATCGAATACATCTGCTTGAAGCCTTGCAGTCTGGCCGCTTCGATCAAGTGGCGCATCAATGCCACGGCCAATCCTCGATGACGCCAGGCATCGGCCACGGTCACCGCACATTCGCACTGCTGGGGATCCGCCCCACGCGCGTACCGACTGATGCCGATCTCGACCAGCTCTCCCTCCTGGTGCGCGAGGGCGACGTAGGCGACACTGTCCTTGAAGTCGACCGCCATCAGTTGATCCAGCAGGGAAGGGCTGACCTCCTTCATGGTGCACAGGAATCGGAAATGGCGTGCTTCCGGAGACAGCCTGGCAATGAAATCCGCCTCGCGCGTTCGGTCTTCGGGACGAAGCGGACGGATCAGTACATGGCTTCCGTCATTCAGAGCCTCGACCCAGTGTTCATCCGGACATTCGCAAGATGCTTCGCAGTGAGTTGACATGGAGACCTCCTGGCACGGCGCCTCTGAGCGGGTGAGCCGCTGACTTACTTGTACGCCGGGAGGAACACATGAATTTGATCATGATCAAGCGGCCGCCATCTCATCGCCTTCAGCCGCCGACCGGCAGGCGCCCAGGGGAAAAGCTCAGGCCCCCCTTGGCAAAATGCTCCGCTCCTCCATGCCGCTCAATCGACACAGCTCCGAGCGGTTGACCAGGCGCAGCTCCCGGCCTTGGCATTCAATCAGTCCATCCTGAACGAAACGCGTGAACAAGCGGCTGATGGTTTCCAGTGTGAGATCCAGATAATTGCCGATATCGCCGCGAGTCATGGGGAGCGTGAACTGATCCTGTCGTAGTCCTCGTTGCTGATAGCGTGCCGAAAGGCTGAGCAGGAATTGCGCAAGGCGCTGTTCCGCCCGCTCACGATTGCAACGAATATGCTCGTGTTCTCCGTGGATACCCTGGCTGAGAATATGCAGCAATTGGTGACGTAAACCAGGGATACGTCCGGACAGGTCCTCCAGCTGCTGCAGGTCGATAGCGCAGACCATGGACGTCTCCAATGCCACCGCGAAACCACGAAACTCAGCGGCACCGATAGCATCCAGTCCAATCAGCTCGCCTGGCAGAACAAAGCCCGTCACCTGCTGGTCACCACTGGCCTGGAGCAGATAGGTCTTCAACGTGCCCGAACGCAATGCAAATACCTGCCGCATGGGTTCGCCGGCCCGAAACAGATATTCGCCCCTGTGCAGAGGTCGATTGCGCCGGACTATCCGGTCCAGCTCCGCGACTTCGCTGTCCGTCAGGCTTGCGGGAAGGCAAAGCCGGCTCAGCGAACAGGCGTGGCAGTTAACCTGTGGAAGAGGTGATGGGCGGCGGGTGTCTGGCATGGCTGAAGCCCCGACCAGAGGGCGATCAATAAAGTCTAGTCGCTGCACAACGTCGCTACAGGGACATCGACAAAAGGGAGGCCAGGCGTGGTGCGCATACCGCTCGCACCGGCACCCGGCCATCGACGGGTCTCACCTTGCCGGCATGCCTGAGTGCTTCGGCAAAGGCAAGGCACGCCCCTCTCTCTTCACACTGTCTTAAGGTCTTGCGCGCAGCATCTGGCCCAAAGCGCGAAAGAGAATGGCAGGCGCACCGGTCTGGAAGACTCAAGATCCCCTCCGAACTTTGATCGAAATGGCTCAGGCGGAACCAGGTTAAGGTGCGAAAGGAAGGACTTCATTGTTCTGCCGTGTTTATTGGCGTACCGCTGGCAGAGTATTCAATTGAACATTCAGTCTCGTTCAGGTCTTTCGTCGACCTATCTGGTAACCGCCATAGGATCCTTCTGTGCGGAGGCGGTCATCCACGCCCTTCGCCACGCTCCGCAGGCGCGCGTGGTGGGCATCAGCACACTGCCTCGAGAGTGGAGCGCTGTGTCCGTCATGCTGGATGCGTTCCATCGCGTTCCCCCCGCCAGGGACATGCCTGCCTTTGTCGCCCGCGTACTGGACATCTGCCAGGCGGAGCAGGTAAGCCATGTACTGCCTCTCATTGATCTTGAGGTCGATGCTTTCACGCAGTGTCGAGATGCGTTTTCAGCGCGGGGCATCATCTTGTGCATGGCTCCTCCCGAAGCCGTTCGCATCAGCCGGGACAAATGGTTGGTCTTCGAGACGTTTAGAGATCATCCGGACGTTCACCCCATCCCGACCTGGACGATGGAGAATCCCGCGGTAGATGACCTGCCTTTCCCTTTGCACGCCAAGCCGCGTGATGGCCGGTGCAGCGAGGGGCTGGCGCGAATCCTCGACAAGGAGGATTTGATTTACCTGCGAAAGAAGCTGATGGGGCGCCCTTACGTCGTCCAGCCGTTACTGGACGGCGACGTGTGCGTCGTGGACATCGTGCGGCGGCGCGACAACGGACAGTGGGCAGCAATGGCGCGACAGGAGTTGGTGCGAACCTCCAACGGTGCGGGGGTTACGGTCAGAATGCTGAACGAGCCGGCGTTGATCGACGCAGCTCGTCAGATCGCCACGACGCTGGATCTCGATGGCTGCATCAACATCGAGTTTCTGGTGGGGGGTGAACGGCCCCTGGTGATGGACATCAATCCGCGTTTTTCCGGTGGGGTCGCGTTCAGTCGCCTTTCCGGGTACGACATGGTGACCAATCATTTGCGCTGCTTCCGGGGCGAGCCGCTCGATCCTCAAGTTATCCCTGCCCCGGTCATCCATGCGCGTCGTTATGTGGAGACCACCTTTGCATTTCCCAAGGGGCAATCAGGGCAGTACTGCAAGGCGGCCGACCTGATGTAGGTCTCAGCCCACTGCGCCGTCGCCATCTACCCACAACTGGCGCAGTCCGCCCTTGTCGCGTAGCAGGAAGAGTGCGCTCAGACCGTACTCGCGCGCCATCGCCGAGCCGCGCTCGGGACCCAGCACCATCAGCGCGGTGGCCCAGGCGTCGGCAAGCATGCAGGTTGGCGCCAACACCGAAACCGAGGCCACGTCATTGGCTACTGGTACGGCCAGACGTGGGTCCATGGTGTGGGCGTAGCGTGTGCCTTCCTGTTCGAGGAAGTGCCGGTAATCACCCGAAGTAGCCAGCCCGCCGTCGCCCATCTGCAGCACGCCAAGGGCCGTGCGAACACCTTCCTGAGGCGCCTCGATGGCCACCGTCCAGGGCTGGCCGCCGGGTTTGCCTCCGCGCGCACGGAATTCGCCATCGATGCTCACCAGATAGTCGCGGATGCCACGATCCTCCAGGCAACGCGCCAACCGGTCGACGCCGAAGCCCTTGGCGATGCCGGAGAGGTCCAGGTGTACCCGGTGACGCTTGCGTACCCGGCCGCTGCCGAAGTCGAACTCCAGTGCCGCCGCGGCGCTGGGGCCGGGCTGGCGCCTGAGCGCTTCGCGTTCCCCACCCTTGGCCAATCCAGCCGGTGGTCCGAAGCCCCAGGCGCCGACCAGATCGCCTACCGCGATGTCGAATGCGCTGTCGGACGCCAAGCCAACCTGAATCGCGGTGTGCAGCACCCAGAGCAAATCACTCGGAAGAGTCATCCAGATGCCCGGCTCCAGGTCGTTGAAACGCATCAGTTCCGAGTCGGGCCGCCAATTCGACATCTGCAGATCCACCTGCGTGACAGCCTGGTCCAGTTGCCGCGCCAACTCTCCCTCGTTCTGTACCTCGGCGCTGTAGAGCACCGCGCGGTAGCGGGTTCCCATGGTCGCACCATTGAAGTCGTAACGATCCACTGTGCAGGGGTCAGAAAAGGTCTTCACGGTAGCGTCCTCCGGCCCTGAGATGCTCAACACTCAACGCCAATGGGCCCAGCAGTTCATCGATCGCGTTGCGGACACTTTCGGCCATGCCACGCCCACCACAGACCAATATCTGGGCTCCGGCAGCCAGCAGTTGGCGAAGTTCCGTTGCGTCCCGGTGCAGGCAGTCCTGCACGTAGGTGCGTTGTGGCCCCGCCGAATAGGCAGTGCGCAGGTCATTCAGACGGCCATCGGCCAGCGCCTTGTCGAGTTCGCCCTGGAAGGGCACTCCAGCTTCGGGGACGCGACCGCCCCAATACAGATAGAGCGGACGGTCGCGCAGGTTCCCTCGTACGAAACCGACCAGAGGGGCAATGCCGCTACCCGCGCCGATCAGGATCAGTGGCGCATTCCCCGAATGCGGTCGGAACGCGCGGTGTGGCTGCACCGTGGCACTGATTGCGTCACCTGGCCTGAGATCATGCAGGTAGCTTGAGCACAGCCCGTCTCGACGCAGGCGCACACAAATGTCCAGCACGCCGTCCCGGCTGTCGCTGGCGAGCGAGTATTGGCGCGGTGCATCGGCCCCCGGCGCGTATACCGCCAGCAGATCGCCCGCCTGGTAGCTGGCGGGGCCGTCGGTCGGGGCGAAGCGCAGCACCGCCAGCGGGGTATCACCGGGCGCATCGTGCAAGTGTCGCTCCACCAGCCTGAACCGGGATTCAGGGCGAGGTGCGCAGACCTTTCCGATCTTCAGGGACACACCCAGGGCGTCGCCCAGTTCACTTACCCAATCCGTGAAAGCATGAAGCTGCGCGGCCTCCATGTCCCGGCGCGGCAATAGGCGTTGCAGGCCTTGTCCGGCAAGGGCGGTGTCTACCTCGGCGGCGTATTGGCAGAAACGTGGGAATCGTCGGTCGCCGAAGCCCAGCACGGCGAAGCGTACGTCGGGTGGAAGGCGAAGGCATTCGAGGTTTTCCAGGAAGCCCGCTGCCGACTGCGGGGCTCCGCCATCACCATAGGTGGCGGTCAGCACCAGCAGTTCGCGCGCCGCCGGAAACTCGCGCGCGCCGTGACTCAACGCAGCGCCATGCACCCGCCTTCCGCTTGCCGCCAGTACTTCCTGGAGAGCATTGGCAAAGGCCCAGGTGCCATTGCTCTCGCTGCCTACCAGCAACACGCAATCGGCATCGTGGGCAGCCGCCTGCGCGGTACTGCGCACCCGAGTCCCCCGGCGGCGCAGGAACAGCAGCAGGCCGGTAATTCCTAACAAGGGCACTCCCAGGGCCGCCATACCCAGCACGGGGCTCGCCGCCCCCAGCAGCTCGCCGCTGTGCAGGCGATAGAGGAACTCATTGAAGCGTTGAGTCGACGTGTGCGGCCGATAGCCCAGCAACTGGCCGCTGACCGGGTCGACGAAGCTGTCGCCCTGCGCGGTGCCGAGGGTGTACGCCGCCTGGCTGTCTCCGGGAGCCGGGAACTCCAGTTCTCGCAGTTGCCGCAGCGGTGTCTGGCGCAATGCTTGAAGGTTGCCGGGGGACTGCGCAGCTCCCTGGGCCAGACGAGCAGGGAGGGCGGGCTCCTGGTCCGGACCCGTGGGGATCAATTCGAAGTGTTCTGCCGACAAGTAGATGCCGCTCAGACCGAACAGCAGCGCCACGGGCAGCAGGCCCCTGCCGACCTGATTGTGCCAGCGCGAAGCGCCGCTGCCGTGAACGGGGCGCGCCAGCTTGCGCCAGCCGCCCTGGCGGCGGGCCAGCAGCGCCAGTCCGGAAAGGCTCAGCAGGAGCATGCCCGCCGCGCCGCTCGCCACCAGCGCGTGTCCCGGCTCGCCCAGCAACAATTCGCGGTGCACCGAGCGGGCGACACGGTACATGGCGGAAGGCTCATAGGCGCCCAGGATATGACCGTCGATTGGAGAGACTTGTACCGCGCCTTGTTCGCCGTAGGCGATCAGCACGCCTGAGGGGCGTCGCTCCAGCCGTTCCAGGCCGGGCACTTCCTGGCTTACGCGTTCGGCGATCTGGGCTACGCTGCGACGCGGTTCCCCTCCCGCCTGCAGGCGCTCAGCCAGAGGCTGGGTCGCGAGGAGTGCTCCACTGCCTGCCAAGACGAGGAGCAGGGCAGTCAGCAGGATGCCTGGCCAGGCGTGCAGTCGACGAAGCATGGTGGCCGCCGTCCTCAAAGATCGTAACGGAAGGCGGAGATGTAGCCGCTACCGGCATTGTCCTTGCCGGCTCCGTCGAGGGTCAGGGGTACCTTCAGTTCGGCGCGGTTGGAGCGCTTGTCCTCCACTGCGCTGTCGATTCGAATCTGGTACCCGGCGTCGATCAGGCTGTCGGCCACCTCCACCGAAACCTTCAGGGTGTCGCCGCTACCGACACTGGCACCGCTCAGGCCATCGAACTCGGCCGCACGCAGGCCGCTACCGCGGGCCCAGTCACCCAGATGCTTGTAATACTTGGCCTTGCGGCCAGCCACCCAAAGCGTGCGCTGGTACTGGCCCTGTGCATCGGTCAGGTAAATGGCCAGATAGGCCTTGTTACCGCTGTAGTCGGCAAGGGTGGTGCTCAGGTTCAGTTCTCGGGCCTGGGCCAGTGCGGGGCCAGCAAGAGCGCCAGCCACGGCCAGGGAAGCGGCAGTGATCTTCATGATGGAGTCTCCTTGGAGGGAGATTCCACATTGAGCCGCTGCGCTTAAATCAAGCTGAACTGATCGAGGACACTACTTCAGACAGGCTTCAGGTAAATCTGCTTGGCATCGGTGTGTGAGTCAGGGATACGTAGATTACCGGGTCCATGGGGTCGCTGGTTCGAAGACACAGGTGAGTATCGACCTTCACCCGATTCGCCTGCGGTTCGCGCGATTCAGAGGCGGCGACTCAGAGCTGCAATTTTCCCTGCACCAAAGCGCGCAGGCGCTGCCGAGCACTGGCCGGGCTGCTGCCGAGATCGGCGAGGGGGACATCGCACAGCGCGCTCGATATCTGCTGTGCAGCCTCGCCGGTCACCGCCAGCGGGCAGTCAATCGCCAGTTGCAGGCGCTCGAGGCGTTTGAGCCCTTCACCGGCTAGCGCGACATGGGCCAGGAGCACCAGGGCAGCCGGCTGGATCGCCTGGCAGAGCAGTGGCAATTCCTCCAGCGGCGCGCCCGGTGAAAGGGTTTGAACCTGGATTCCATCGTCGCTGAGCAGAAGTCCCGTCGCCAGCAACTCGAACTCCCGGAGGTTTCCCGTGGCGTCCGACAGTAGGACGCAGGCTTCGCTGGGACGGTTCATCTGCAAGCGCATGAGGACGCGGGCGCGCAGGAAGGCATCGAGAAACAGCCATTGGCTGCGCGCGCCAAAGGCATTGAGCGTCAGGAGGGAGCGCCACAGTGGCAGGAGGATGTCCTCCAGCAGGGTCAGGAGCGGATAGAGGCTGTAGGCTTGGCCGTAGAGACGATCGAGCGCGTCCAGGTCGAACGCCGCACTGGCCCGCTCGAAGGCTTCGCGCCATTGCAGGAGTTCGTCGCCGGCCTGCTCCGGTTCCTGGCGCTTGGATTTGGCGAGGAGCTCGCCGATCTTGCCGACCGCCATACCCCGGCCAGACCAGAGCAGGATGTCCTGGATGGTCTGCAGGTCGCTGCGGGTATAAAGGCGGTGGCCTCCCTCGGTGCGTATCGGGTTAACCAGACCATAGCGTCGCTCCCAGGCGCGCAGGGTCACCGGATTGACGCCGGTGAGGCGCACGATCTCACGCATGGGCAGCAGGTCGGTTTCGAGAATGTCGTTCATGGCGCGGCCAGCGGAGGCGAAGGTGCGGAGATTGTAAACCAGCGCCGGCGCTCATGGCCGCGCTGGGCATCGCGAAGCTCGCCGACTACCCTAGGCGGATGATTCCAATCCGGACGGGAACGCCGCCATGATCAACGCCAAGCTGCTGCAATTGATGGTCGAAGCCTCCAACGACGGTGTCGTGGTGGCGGAGCAGGAGGGTGATGACAGCATCCTGATCTATGCCAATCGCGCCTTCGAGCGCCTGACCGGCTATGCCGTGGACGACATTCTCTACCGCGATTGCCGCTTCCTCCAGGGAGCCGAGCGTCAGCAACCAGGGCTGGCGGCCATCCGCGAAGCAATAAGCAGTGGCCAGCCCTGCCGCGAAGTGCTGCGCAACTTCCGCAAGGATGGCACGCCGTTCTGGAACGAACTCTCCATCACGCCGGTGCGCAACGAGGCGGATCACCTCACCTATTTCATCGGCATCCAGCGCGATGTCAGTACTGAGGTCGCGGCGCTGGAACGAGTCAGGCAACTGGAGGCTGAGGTGGCCGAGCTCAAGCGTCAATTGGCTACCGCCGACCTGGGAAGGAACAATTCCGCACCAAAATAACTGTACAAGATCCCTTGATTTGTACAATTTTTGCCGTAGGCTTCGATTATACCTGTACAGAATTTTTAATCTGTACAGAAATTATCGGAGCTTCCCATGTCTTCGTTCCTGCGGCCCTTCGCCGAACGTTTCGCCACGCTGGATGCCACGAGCCTGCACCGGCTGGATGAGCTTTATAGCCAGGATGTGTGCTTCCAGGATCCTCTGCACCAGGTGGAAGGGCTCGCCGAGCTTCGCCGCTATTTCGAATCGATTTACGTCAATGTTCGCGAACTGCGCTACGACTTCCATGGTTTTGACGAAGTCGCGCAGGGCAGCGGGTACCTGCGCTGGACCTTGCACTTTCGCCACGCGAGGCTGGCCGGCGGCGGGCTGATCGCCCTGGATGGCTGCAGCTTTCTGCGATGGAGCGAGCGGGTCGATTACCACCGGGATTATTTCGACGCTGGAGCACTGCTTTACGAGCATCTGCCGGTATTGGGCGGTGTCATCGGCTGGCTCAAGCGGAGGCTGGCATGAGCCGCATCTGGCTGACCGGAGCCAGCAGCGGCTTGGGCGCGGCCATGGCTGATCGGTTGCTCGCGGACGGTCACCATCTGGCGCTGACGGCGCGCCGGGCGGAATCGCTCGAGACCTTGGCGCAACGCTATCCGGGGCAGGTGCTGATAGTCACCGCGGATGTCTCGGACGCGGATCAGGTCGCCGTGGCAAGCCGCTCCATCGAGCAGGCATGGGGCGTTCTGGACCGCGTCATCTTCAATGCCGGAACCTGCGAATACCTGGAACCTGGGCTCTTCAGCGCCGCCTTGGTGCAGCGCGTGGTCACGACCAATCTCATCGGCACGGCGAATTGCATCGAGGCTGCGTTGCCTTTGCTACGCCACTGCCAGCGCCCGCATCTGGTGATCATCGGCAGTGCAGTGACCTGGTTGGCCCTGCCGCGTGCCGGTGCCTACGGTGCCTCCAAGGCGGCCTTGCGGTACCTGGTGGAGTCGTTGCGGATCGATCTGGCAGAGGAGGGTATCGACCTCACCCTGGTCAGCCCTGGTTTCGTCGACACACCGCTGACACGACGTAATGATTTTCCCATGCCGATGCTGTGGCCAGCCCGGCGTGCCGCCAAACATATCGTGTCGAGGCTGGATTCCCGTCCCCTGGAGATTGTCTTCCCGTTTGCCTTCGTTCTGGCGCTGAAGCTGCTGGGCCGGCTGCCGGCACGCTGGCGCCTAGCCCTGGGGCGTCGGTTGGCGCGTCCGCCGGCGGAGGCCTGAACCATGCGCATTGCGATCATTGGCAGCGGCATCTCCGGGCTGACCTGCGCCTACCTGCTGGCTCGTCAGCACGAGCTGACCGTCTTCGAAGCTGCCGACTGGATCGGCGGGCATACCCACACGGTCGATGTCGACTGGCAGGGGCGGCGTTACGCCGTGGATACCGGGTTCATTGTCTACAACGATTGGACCTATCCGCGTTTCATCCAGCTGATGGAGCACCTGGGCGTTGCCTCTCGGCCTACGCAGATGAGCTTCTCGGTGCACGATCCGGCCAGCGGGCTGGAGTACAACGGCCATGACCTGAACACGCTGTTCGCCCAGCGGCGCAATCTGCTGTCCCCGGGCTTCTGGGGAATGCTGCGGGATATTCTGCGATTCAATCGCACGGCCCTCGAGGATCTGGCCGAGCAACGCATTCCCGCGTCGTTGACGCTGGGCGACTATCTGCGAGCCGATGGCTACGGCGCCCGCTTCGTCGATCACTACATCGTGCCCATGGGCGCCGCCATCTGGTCGATGTCGCCGGAGCGCATGCTGGATTTCCCGCTGCAGTTCTTCGTGCGCTTCTTCGCCAATCACGGTTTGCTTTCCGTCAGCGAGCGGCCTCAGTGGCGGGTGGTGGAAGGCGGGTCACGGAGCTACGTAGCACCCTTGAGCGCGAGCTTTCGCCAGAGCATTCGGCTGTCGTGCCCGGTGCAACGGGTCAAGCGGGACGGGCAGGGGGTGGAGATTCTCAGTGCCGCCGGCTGCGAACGTTTCGACAAGGTGGTGTTCGCCTGTCACAGCGACCAGGCCCTGGGCCTGCTGGATTCCCCTACGCCGCAAGAGTGCGATGTGCTCGGCGCACTGACTTACGCCAGCAACGAGGTCGTCCTGCATACCGACACGCGCCTGCTGCCCAGGCGACGTCTTGCCTGGGCGAGCTGGAACTACCGGCTCGGCGGGCCGACGCAGGCGCCGGCCGCGCTGACCTACGACATGAACATTCTGCAGGGCATCGACGCGCCGGTGACCTTCTGTGTGAGTCTGAACCAGAGTGAGCAGATCGATCCCTCCAAGGTGCTGGCGCGCTTCGACTATGCCCATCCCCAGTTCAGCCTGGCGGGCGTGGCGGCACAGGCGCGCCGCGCCGAGTTGCAAGGGCGTCACCACAGCTACTTCTGCGGTGCCTACTGGGGCAACGGCTTCCACGAGGACGGCGTGGTCAGCGCACTGGAAGTGGCCGATCACTTTGGAGAGCGGCTATGAACAGCAGCCTGTGCCGTGGTTGGGTCAGCCACCGGCGGGTGCTGCCGCGGCTGCACGCCTTTCGCTATCCGGTCGGCATGATCCTGCTGGACCTGGCAGAACAGTCGCAGTTGCTGCAGCTCTCGCCTTTGCTGCGGGCTAACCGGTTCGCGCCGCTGAGCTGGGGTGAACGCGATTATCTGCCGGCATGGACGAGCCAGGGGCTGCCGCTGGTGGAGGCGGTACGTTGTCTGTTGCGCGACGCTCTGGGCGAAGCGCCCACGGGGCGAATCGAGTTGCTGACCCAACTGCGCAGTTGGGGGCTGTGGTTCAACCCGGTCAGCTTCTATTTCTGTCATGACGCCGATGGCCGTCTGGCCGCCATTCTTTGCGAGGTGCGCAACACGCCCTGGCGGGAGCGCTTCCACTACGTGTTTGCCGTGGCGTCCGGCGCACCGCAGGAGTTCACGGTGGCGAAGGCGTTTCACGTGTCCCCCTTCCTGCCCCGGCACATGCAATACCGCATGCGCTTCCTGATCAAGGAGTCGCGTGTGCACGTGCACATGGAGAACTGGCATGAGGAGCGATTGATGTTCCAGGCCAGCCTCGACCTGCAACGCCAGACACTCGACGCCGCCGCGCTACGTCGTCATCTGCTGGCTTTCCCCTGGATGAGCCTGCGCACCGTCACCGCCATCTACTGGCAGGCCTTGCGCCTGCTGCTCAAACGCATCCCCGTGCATGACCACCAGGCAAGCGACGTCTGCCTGAGTGTCGGGCACATCGTACAGAAGGAGTCCGACCATGACCGACCCCACACTGAGCGCCGGTAAGGCCGGAATCACGGCCCCGCTGGCGGGAAGCCTGCTGCGCCAGGTAGTCATGGGGCGGCTGCGGCTGTTGCGCCAGGGATGGTTGCAGGTGCGTCATGGGGAAACCGTGCTGGATTTCGGTGACCGGCTCAGTCCGTTGCGAGCGGTGATCGATGTGCGGCACGAGGCGGTATGGGGCATGGTCGCCTGCAACGGTTCGATCGGTGCTGGCGAGGCCTACATCCAGGGCTACTGGAGCAGTCCGGACCTGGCGGCGGTGACCCGCCTGTTCGTCGCCAATCTCGACGCACTCGATGCGCTGGAGGGCGGGCTGGCCAGGCTGGGGCGCCCGGCGCTCAGGCTGCTGCACTGGCTGAACCGTAACAGCCGGCGCGGTTCGCAGCGCAACATCATGGCCCATTACGACCTGGGCAATGACCTGTTCGAGCGCCTGCTCGACCCCACCCTGATGTACTCCTCGGCGATGTTCTCCAGTCCCGAGCAGAGTCTCGAACAGGCGCAACTGCAAAAGCTCGATGTCATCTGCCGCAAGCTGGACCTGCGGCCAGAAGACCACCTGCTGGAAATCGGTACCGGCTGGGGCAGCCTGGCGCTCTACGCCGCGACGCATTACGGCTGCCGCGTGACGACGACGACGCTTTCCCGGGAACAGTTCGCCTGCGCCGAGCGACGAATCCGTCATTGCGGCCTGGAGGATCGCGTCACACTCCTACTTCAGGACTATCGCGACCTGCGCGGGCGCTTCGACAAGCTGGTCTCCATCGAAATGATCGAGGCCGTGGGCCATCGCTACCTGCCCGAGTACTTCCGTTGCTGCGCGGCGCTGCTCAAGGACGACGGGCTGATGCTGCTGCAGGCCATCACCATCCGCGACCAGCGCTACGAGCAGGCTCGTCGCTCGGTAGACTTCATCCAGCGCTACATCTTCCCCGGCGGTGCGCTGCCATCGATCACCGTACTGTTGCAGACTGCCACGAACCACACGCGGCTCAGCCTCGTGCAGCTCGAAGACTTCGCCGCCGACTACGCCCGCACGCTGCGGCATTGGCGCGAGAACCTGCGTCAGTCGCGTGCCGAGCTGCTGGAGCTGGGGTACGACGAGCATTTTCAGCGCCTGTGGGAGTTCTACCTGTGCTACTGCCAGGGCGGCTTCGAAGAGCGTGCCATTGGCGTGGCGCACCTGCTCTGGGCGGGGCCGGCAGCGCGCAAGGCGGCCCTGGTGGATCACCTGGAAGCCTGATGTCCCGCCGCGGCTGGCTGATTGGCAATGCCCTGTGGCTACAGCTGGGGTGGTGGGGGTGCGTGCTGGGTACGCAACATGTCGCCTTGCTTGCGGCGGTGGCGGCCGGGCTGATTGCGCATCTCTGGCTGTGCCGGCAAAGGGCAGGGGAGTGCCTGGCAATCCTCACGGTTGGCGTGGCCGGTTGTGTGCTGGATGTGCTGTTGGGTGTGCTCGGCCTGTTCGATTTTCACGGCGAAATCCTGCCGGCATGGCTGGCGTTGCTCTGGCTGGTGTTCGCCAGCGGTCTACGGCACTGCCTTGCATGGGCCGCGAGCCCCGTGTGGCGGGGAGTCCTGTTGGGCGCGGCCGGTGGGCCGCTGGCCTACTGGGGTGGCGCCTCGCTGACCGGCGTCGGCCTGCCCTGGGGCAGCGGCGCCACGGCGATGGTATTGGCGCTGGTCTGGGCCGTCTGGCTACCCCTGATGCTGAAGCTGGCGCTTCGCTGGTGAGCGCCGGCAGCGCTCGGAGCAATAGCGAACGTCATTCCAGCATCGTGCCCAGCGTCGCCGCCATGTGAAGGGGCGGCCGCAGACCGCGCAGGTCTTTTCCGGCAGATGGCCTTTCTTCATAGCGGCAACTCCGCATCCAGGCGTCCCAGCAGCGCCTCACCGCGTTGCCAGAGGGCGAGGCAGCGTTCATCGCCCATGCGCTGCAGGTTACGGTATGGCATGGCCAGGCGAGGGTTTCGGCCGAGCTGGTCGCGATGCCGCATGAGGAAATGCCAGTAGAGCGCATTGAACGGGCATGCGTCGTCTTCCGTGGCTTTGTCCACCCGGTAGCGGCAGGCGCCACAGTGATCGGACATCCGCTGGATGTAGCGGCCGCTCGCGCAGTAGGGTTTCGATCCGAGGTAGCCCCCGTCGGCGTGCATCACCATGCCAAGGGTGTTCGGCAATTCGACCCAGTCGAAGGCGTCCAGGTAGACCGCCAGGTACCAGTCGCAGATGGCCGCCGGCGCGATGCCAGCCAGCAGGGCGAAGTTGCCGGTGACCATCAGCCGCTGGATGTGGTGCGCGTAGCCCAGCTCCAGGGTCTGGCTGATCGCCTGGGCCATGCAGCGCATGTCCGTTTTGCCGGTCCAGTAGAACTCGGGCAACGGCCGGTGATTGCCGAAGCCGTTGAGCGCCGCGTAATCCGGCATGCGCAACCAGTAGATGCCGCGGACGTATTCGCGCCAACCAATCAGCTGGCGGATGAATCCCTCCGCCGCGTTGAGCGGGGCTTGGCCTTGGCGATAGGCGTCTTCGACGTCCGTCGCGAGTTGGCGAACGTCGAGCAAACCGATGTTCAGCGCGGCGCTGATGCGCGCGTGGAAGAGATAGGGCTCGCCCTCGGCCATGGCGTCCTGATAGTCGCCGAACGCCGGCAAGGCGAACGCCAGAAAGTGCTGCCAGAGTTCCTGGGCTTGCCCGTGAGTCACCGGGTAGTCGAAGCGGTCGAGGCGACCGTAATGGTTGCTGAAATGTTCGGCTACCAGCGTCATCACTTCGCGGGTGATGGCGTCCTGGCCGAAGCGGGCTGCGAACGGCCCTGCCATGCCTCGGGGCAGGGGTTTGCGGTTGTCGGCGTCAAGGTTCCAGTGCCCGCCCACGGGTTGGCCGTCGGGCTCCATCAGCAGTCCGGTGCGCCGGCGCATCTCACGGTAGAAGTGTTCCATGCGCAGCGTCTGGCGATCACCCGCCCAGTGGACGAACTCGGCTCGGGAGCAGAGAAAACGGCGATCTTCATGCCAGGTCAGCGGTATTCCGCACTGACGCAGCGCCTGCTCCAGCCGCCACTCGCCGCATTCGGTGAAGTGCACGGCCGGTTCACCCAGGATGGCATGCCAACGGAGCACTTCGCCGGCGATGCTGCCGCTGTTGTCGGCATCGTCCAGCCTGGTGTAGATCACTCGCCAGCCGCACTCCCGCAATGCCTGGGCGAAGTGGCGCATGGCGCTGAAGATCAGCACGATCTTCTGCGGGTGATGGGGCACGTAGCGTGCCTCCTCATTCACCTCCGCCATGAGGATCGCGTCCAAGGCTGGGTCCAGGGCATCGAACAGCGACAGATCGAAGCTGAGCTGGTCGCCCAGCAGCAGCCCCAGCCGCCGTGTCTTGTGCGTCACGACCATGGCTCCAGGGAGAGCGGGATGCGCAGGGGCTGTACGCTCGTTTCTCGGGCGGCACCCATCTCGTCGTGGACACAGTGCTGGATCAGTTCGCAGGGGAGCGGTCCAAGCCCGGCCAGCAAGGTGCGGACCTGGGTAGTGGAGCGCAGGTGCAGTACCTGTCCGCTTTCGTCGCAGAGTCGTTTCAGGCCGTTGGCCTGACGCACCTGGACGATGTAAAAGCCGCCTTCCAGGGATACGACGTCGAGGCCTTCGACCCGACCGGCCGCCGCGGCCTCATGGAGTTCCTGCAACGTCATTCGATGCTCCCCGGTGCGTCAGCCTGGCGGCGGAAGAACAGCGTCACCTGGCCGAGCTCGAAGCCCAACTTGCTCATGCTCGAGCGATTGATCAGGGTGTCTTCGTCCATGAGGTACATCCAGTCGTCGAAGCTCACCTCCCAGGTCCGGCCATCCACCTCCAGGTTCAGGCGATAGCGCCAGCGCAGGGCATTGCCGGCGATTTCCCCGGACGCGTCGCCGACGACATCGGCGGCGCGCCCCCGCCAGCGTCCGTGTCCTTCTGGCGTCAAGGTCCAGACCCGCTGCTGGCGGGTGCCATCGCTATACAGGAAGCGCTCGTCGAGGATCAGCCGCTCGCCCTCACGGCGGCTGGTGATATCCACCTTGAAACGCTTGACTACTTCGCCGGAAGGCTTCTGGAAAATGCCCCAGGCCTGCACCGGGCCGGAGAAGAATACTGGCAGGTCCAGCACGGGACGCTGCGCGGCATATCTCTCGACCCCGACGTTGCCGCAACTGCCCAGCAGGAGGGCGCACGAAAGCAGGAGCAAGCGGAAGTTCAGATTCATGGTTCATCCACTCCGTTCAGGCCCAGCAACTCCCGGCGCAGTTCAGGATTGCGCGTACGCCGGTCCAGCCAGATCGAAAAGAAGGCCCGGGCGAATGCGCTATCAGCCACCGCGTGCCGAAACGCTCCATCGATGTAGAAGCTGCAGCCCTGGCCCGGCCGGTAGACACCGGTGATCCTTTGTCCGGCGCGCACATCGACGAAGGCCCTGCGCATCTCGCCGGCCCAGCGTGTCAGCAGGTCCTCGTCGTTGGTACCCAGACGGCGCATTTCATCGATGCTGCTTTGCACCAGCGTGTCCCGCGACAGGTCTCGCCGATAGACCAGTTCCAGCGCGAAGGGGTGTTCCCATCCGGCCGGCTTGGCCGTACTCCAGAGGCTCGCGTGATAGACCGGAACGCCGAACCAGGTGAACTGCCCTTGCCCGATCTGCACCGCGCCTGGCAGATCCTGCTGCCATTCCGCGCATCCAGGTGCGCTCCAGATGCCACACCACAGCGCCATGCTCAGGACAATTGCACGCGAGAGAAGTGACTGGCGCATGGGGGCAGCTCATCGTCTGTTTTGCTAATACTTGTACAAAAATATTGAAATGTACAGATTATTGACGAGGCATGGTTCTTCACAGGCCACTGAGACACTCTGCGTGGAGCTTGGCAGTGGGTGACATTCGGTTGCGAGACTCACCTGGATCGCTTTATTCGCGGCGAACCGGTATGCGGGTGCGAAATTGAACCTGGTTCCTTTCTTGAGAGGTGTCAGTCGTGCCCAGACAACGCCTGCCTTTCCGGTTTGATCCGAAGGAGTCGTTTCCGGCCGACTCCCGACTCTGGTGAGCGGCTGCTGCCGGACCGTTGCTGCCGTGCGCGGACGAACCAAGCCACCCCCCTAGAAAAAGCGCCGAAGGCAAGCGTAGCGATTCAGTTTCCTGAGCAGTGACGGGCAACCTATTGTTCTTGTCCACGCGGGGCTGCCGGAATTACTTGCCGGCAAGCTGCCCAGCGGCGAGCACGGCCAGTGGCTGGGGCGGTGGACGCCATTGATCGGACAGCCCAGTCCGGTCAGCGCGCCGCGCAGGCGATGACTTCGACCAGCAGGCTCGGGTCGGCCAGCTTGGCTTCGCCACAAGCGCGCGCCGGTGCGTGGCCGGCCGGTACCCAGGCATCGAGCGCACCGCACTATGGTTCGCCTGCCAGAGGTGAACCATAGACATTACCCGCGATTTGGATTCACCGCGTGCTCACGACTTCCGACATGACTATCGCTGCACTGACCCGCGATCTGCGTCTTGGGCTCACGCTGCTCGTGACGCTAAGCGTGATGCTCGCCAAGCGACGCTGCTGGCATGCGCTGCGGCGCAACAGCACACTCAGCCTTTCCACAACGAGCGAGGGCTTGTGTCACCTACGACAAGGTGAACTGCTCCTGAACTCGGAATGACGGAGTGCCCGCTCCTGGCCGTTTTCTGCCAGTCGCCTGGCCGACGTAGAACGCAGTCGGGGGCAAGGAAAAGGTCTGTTCATAGGCTGGCCTAATTGGATGCTGAAACCCCATTTTCCAACTGATCTTGAATGGGTCTGGCTGCAGTAGCAGAGCCGAAGCAGCCCGTAATGAGAGGTCGAGCTTGGCGCGGCAGACGATACTGATTATTCGCGCAACGCAACGCTGGTTTCTGCCGACAGCCAATTGATGACCACCGGCTGCGGGTCAGGGCACGTTCCGACAACGCGGATTAATCGCTGTTGCCGGGGCTGCTTGGCGGGCTCGGGCGCGCGGTCCCTGCCAGGGGACGGCGACGTTCGGAGCCCGCGATCCGTCGGATCAGTAGCGATAGGTCAACTGCACGGCCAGCCCGTTCGCGCTGCTATTGAACTTGGCGCTGTACGCCGGTTGAAGACCGGAGTCGCTCGATTGATTGACCGAGGCCTCGGAGTCCCACAGGTAACCGTAGGCAAGGTCGATCGTCATGTCGGTGTTCGGCGAATAGGCGGCGCCCAGGGTCACGGACTTGCGGTTGGCGACGGGGATGCGCACGCTCCGGTCGGCGTTGCGAACCGGTGCGGGGTCGTAGGCGAAACCCGCGCGCAGCAGCCACTGGGGATTCAATTCATAAGAGGCGCCGACTGCTGTCGACCAGGTGTCGTGCCAGTTCAGCTGTTCACCGACGCGTCCCAGGCCGGCGGCTTGGCCAATCGGGGAGACGTTGCAGTTGACGGCCTCGAATTTGCCCAGGCGGCTCCAGCGTGTCCAGGTCGTGCCCAGGTAGCCGGTCCAGCGATCGTTGAAGTGATGGGTGATGGAGGTGTCCAGCGATTCCGGCGTATCGAGGTCTACGGTTGCGCTGTATTTCCCGTTCAACGATAGAAAGTCGGGCGAGTCGGAGACTTCCGTATGGCCTTTTAATTTATAACTGACCTTGGAGTGGTAGGTGACGCCCCAACGCGTGGTTTCATTGAAATCGACCAGGAAGCCGATGTTGTAACCAATCGCCGTATCGTCTCCCTTGATCGTGACCAGGGTCTCCTTGCCGTTGTTCAGGTTGCCGGTGGCCAGATTGTTCTGAAGTTTTGCGTCGAAGCGATTGAGGGTCGGGCCGCCGCCGATCGATAGGTGCTCGTTTATGCGATAGGCAATCGTCGGTTGCAGGGTGATGATCTGGGTCTTGCTGTAAGAACCGAAGTAGCGCCCCTGGAAGCTACTTTCGTAATCATTGACGAGGCCGAAGGGCACATAGAATCCGAGTCCCACCGAAAGGCGCTCATCGATGGGTGTCGACCAGTAGCCGAAGGGAATGACCGCCGTCGGTACGGAGTCGCCCTTGTTCGTCCCCGACGCATTGCTTTTGACGTCGCTGATATCGTCACTGACCGCGAGAATAGCGGCGCCGCCGCTCACCTCGCTGCGCCGCAACTTGGTCAGCCCGGCCGGGTTTCCGTATATCGTGCTTGAATCCAGGGCGGACGATGATCTTCCCGCATAGGCCGTGCCTGCGGAGCTGGCGCTTTGTTCGTTGAGCGTAAGGCCATTGGCGAGTGCCGTTGTCGAACTACCGATCAATGCGGCGCTAACGGCCAGCTTGAACCAACCCGAACTCTGTTGATGAAGGGATTCTTCAGGGTTCACGCAATGCTTCTGATGCATCTTTCACCTCTTGTTGTTTTTGTTGGATTGCGCAGGCGTGAACAGCAGGCAAAGCTCCGCCCGCCTGCGCATATGTCAGGATCCCTTGGGGTGGTTTTCCGTTACCTGGCTTGGAATGGCACCGATAGCCGGTGCTCTTGCGATCTATCGAAGTAAGTTGGCTTCACTCACGCCATTGAATCTGCAGGCTGTATCGTCCCAGCACCGGCGCCAGTGTCTGCTGGTACGTTCCTGCGTGAATGTTCACGAGCAGCCCGCGCTTGTTGTCCTGCACGGCTTCTACCGGAATGTCCGGAAGTCCCAGGTTTGCAATTTCCCGTTTGACGACGCAGACGACTTCCCGTTGTTGCAGGCCGGGTTTGAATATCTTGCCCACTGCCGTCAGTGGCAGTTCATTCAAGACTTCGACGCGTTTGGGCACGGCGGCGCGCTCGCTGATGTTCTCGCTGGCGAATGCCAGGAGTTCGTCGCCGCTGCAGGACTGACCTGGCTTCAATTGCACGTAGGCCACCGGAATCTCGCCGGAATAGGCATCCGGGCTGCCGATCGCCGCGGCCAGCGCGACGGCCGGGTGGGCTTGCAGCACTTCCTCGATCTGCTTCGGGTCGATGTTGTGGCCGCCGCGGATGATCAACTCCTTCTTGCGGCCGGTCAGCCAGAAGTAGCCCTCGGCGTCCTGGCGTCCCAGGTCGCCGGTGTTGAGCCAGCGTCGGCCTGCGATTTCGATCCAGAGTCCCTGGTTATGGCTTTCATCCAGATAGCCCGCGAACAGATTCGGGCCGCAAATGGCGATGACGCCGACCTCGTCGGTATGGGCGTCGCGCTCGTATTCGCCGGTTGCGCCCAGGATCACCGCGCGCATGTCCTGGTAGGCCAGGCGTATGCCGATGGAGCCGATACGCCGCTCGCCATCGGGCGGGTTCACCGAGGAGACACAGGCCCCTTCGGTCAGGCCGTATCCTTCGAGTAGACGCACGCCGGTTCGCTGCTCGAATTCGCGAAACAGTTCCACGGGCATCGGCGCGGCGCCGCAGAGTGCGTATCGAAGGCTCGACAGGTCGCGGGTCGATGGGTCGAATCTGAGCAGAGCCGAGTAGACGGTTGGCACGCCGGAGAAGAAGTTGATTCCGAAGTGCTCGACTATTTCCCAGAAATGGGGAATGACCTCGGGGTCGCGGTAGCCCTGCGCCGTGCCGAGAATCACGTGATCGCCCAGGGCCCAGGGCATCAGCCCGGTGACCAGCTGGCCATTGACGTGGAAGAGCGGAAGGCCGCAGAAGATCACCTGGCTACTGCTGCGCGGTTGCAGATGGGCTGCCATGGCCCAGGCGTTGAAGACTTCAGAGCCATGCGTGCGTGCGGCGATCTTGGGCATGCCCGTGGTGCCGCCGGTGCAGAAGTAGGAGGAGCGCTCGTCGGGACGAATCTGCCGGCCACTCTTGAGATGGGTTCCGGGTTGGGCGTCCATCAACGTGCGCAGGTCATGAATGGAGACACCGCTGTGCTGCGCTCGCTCCCTTTCTGCCAGGGCCCGGAGCGCGGTGCGCTGCGGCTCGCCGACGTAGGCTTCCATGCTCACCCAGACGACATGCCGCACCGCTGGCAGGTCGCCGAGTTGCGTGGCCAGCCTGGCCCAGGAATCGCTGCCGGGCGTGGGCGCCAGCGTCACCACGACGGAGGCGTTGGCCGACTGCAGCAGGCTGGCGATCTGCCTGGCCTCGAGCAGGGGGTTGATCGCCATGACTATCCCGGCCGCCTCGCCGCCCCAGATGGTGAAGTGGGTCTCCGGCAGGTTGGGCAGGAGGAAGGCGAGCACCTCCCCGGGCACTATGCCTAGGTCGTGGAAGGCGTTCGCCGCGCGGGTGATTTCCGCGAAGAGCTGCGCGTAGTTCCAGTCGAAGGTGTGTCTGAAGTCCGAAGCCTGGGGGAAGAAGCTCAACGCCGGCGCTTCGGGAATGCTTTCGGCGGTACGACGCAGGGCTTCGTAGGTGCTCGGGGCCAGGTGGCGATCCGCCAGCGGGACGCTTTCGAGCCCCGTGATGTCGGCCAGTGTCTGCACGGTCATCAGGCTTCTCCCACGACGCGATTGCGTTGAACCCCCAGGTCGATCACGCCATCGGCACTGCGAATGCGCGCTTCGACGACGTCGCCGACCTTCAGGTATTGCGACCGGCTTTCCTGCGCCTTGAGGAACAGCTTCCACTTGGTAGCTTCGGGCATCAGGGCGGCGATGCGCTGCTTGGCGGGAGAGGGGATCGACAGGGCGCAGCCGGCCGGCGTGCCGGTGGCGATCAGGTCGCCTGTATCCAGGTCCTGGACCGTCGAGAGTTCGGTGAGGGTTTCGGCGGGGCCGTAGACCAGGTTGGCGGTGCTGTCGTCCTGGCGGACCTGGCCATTGACCGTCAGGCGCAGTTGCAGGGCCTTGAGGTAGTGCATGTCCTTTTCGCCCAGCAGGCAGAGGTACGGGCCGACGGGGCCGAAGGTGCGGAAACTCTTGCCCTTGTAGAACTGCATCTGCGGAATCTGGATGTCGCGGGCCGAGTAGTCGTTGACGACGACGACGCCGGCGATGAACTCGTGCAGGTTGTTCTCGGTGACCGATACGGCGCTGCTGATCGGGCGCTTCATCACCAGGCCCAGCTCGATTTCGTAGTCCAGGAAGCGCACG
The DNA here is from genome assembly GCF_047902425.1 of Pseudomonas macauensis. Taxonomy (NCBI): domain Bacteria; kingdom Pseudomonadati; phylum Pseudomonadota; class Gammaproteobacteria; order Pseudomonadales; family Pseudomonadaceae; genus Pseudomonas; species Pseudomonas macauensis. Next base: position 2,571,868 of record NZ_CP138377.1, read on the forward strand.
TTGCGCGGCTTGATCAGGTCGCTGTCGGCCGCCACCAGGCAACTGGTTGCCTTGGTGAAGATCATGTTGAATTTCTTCGCGTCGGGGTCCATGCCGGACTCGATCATGTGCTGGCGGTAGTTGGCGCCCTGGCACACGAACTGCTGGTTGCGGGTCACGGGGGAGAGCACCTTCACCTCGCTCTCGGCGAACTCGTTGCCCGTGAGCAGATCCAGGTCCTCGATGCTGTTCTGGCGGATGAAATCGCCGGTCGTGGCGAATTCGCCGGGAATCGGCGTGATGCGGCCCTGGCGGATCACGCCCCATTGGACGGTGTTCTGGTGTTCGAAGCGGACGACATGTACGGCTGGCATTGAAGGCACTCCTGGAGCGTCGTTTGCCCCGTATTCGCGGGTTCGGGGGCTTTGTTGTGGGGATGCGGCGAACTCGGTCGGGCCGCCGATGAGCGCACAGCCCGCCAGGGCGGCGCTGACTCGGAGGGCCGCTCGCCTGCTGAGATTCATCGGGGCGCTGACGTGGGGTTAAGCAAACAGGCGCATCAGCGCTTTCAGCTTGTGCAGCGTCAGGTCCGGACTGCGCCGCAGGTTGCGCAGCAAGGCGAGCAGGTTGCTCAGGCTGAGCTTGGGCTTGGTGAAGCTCCTGGGCATTCGCTGCCCCCACTGCGCCATGGCTTCAGCGCTGACGAGGTGAACGCCGGTGGGGTGCGCGGCGGTGAAGACATCGCCGTCACAGTAGTGCTCGTGCCTGTCGCCCCAGGGGTCCTGCCAGTAATCGAAGATCTGGCTGCCCAGGATGTGACGGCCGATTCCCCAGGCATGCGTCCAGCTGCGTTCCTGCAGGACGCGCTGCCCCATGCCAACGGCATCGGCGTCGACGAGTTCGTAGGCGCTGTGGCTGTAGGTCGCCATGAAGCCCTGGGCGATGGCGAGGGTATGGTGGTCCGCCGGCGTGTCACCCCGATCCAGGCGCATGAACGCGACGATCGGCGAGCCGTCGGGAAGCACCTGCACGTCACTGGGAATGAAGCCGAGGTGCTGCGTGTACCAACCGCAGGTAGCCTGGTAATCGGCTACCTCGATGACGACATGGCCCAGCTTCAGCACCTCGGGCGGCGCTACCGGCGGGCGTTGGGTGTCATTGATCCGCGCCTGCTTCTCGTCGAAGTTGAGCGCAAGTGCCGGCCGGTGCGGCAGCGGATCGCAGGGCGATTGTGCATGGATGGCCTCCACCACGAAGCCGGAAGGGTCGATCAGTCTGACCTGCCGGCCACCGCCCGGATGCTGGATCTTTTCGATCGAGGAGGCACCGGGCACCTGCGTCAGGCGCTCCAGATCCTCCTCGCTACCTACTTCCAGTCCGAGGCCGAGGAAGCGCGCCCGGGCGGCGCGCTGGATGCGATAGCAATAGGGCGTGGGGTCGGCTGCACGGAGATAGAGCGTGTCCGCATCCTGCTGGCTGACCGTCAGGCCGAAGTCGGTCAGGAAGCGTGCCGCCTCCTCGAGGTCGGGGCGCTCGAAGATCAGGTGGGCGAGGCGCTGGGCCTTGACCGTGGGGGCGGGATGCCGGGCCGGTTGAGGCGTCGCCAGTCGAAGTAATGCAGCACTGCTGGTCATTGTTCTTGTTCTCCGAACTTTCTTCAGGCAAAAGTCGGCCGCGCCCCCCTGTCTGACGGGGCGTCAACCACATCCATTCGACGGATCTAGCCGATCGCGGGAAGCGCCGGTAGCTCCGTGGTCGCCAGGCTTCTGGCTTCCTCGAAGGGTACGCCCAGCGCCCGGAGCAGGAGCTCCGCCGTGTCGGTGCCCGCTTCGCGCCAGGCCTTGTGTCCTTCCAGTACCAGGAACATCGCCCCCAGCACCGCGCTGGAAATCAGCGTGATGACCGAGAGCAGTTGGTCCTGCTGGAAGCGGTAGCGCTGGCTGGCGAATCCTTCCAGCAGGTCCTTCGTCGCCTGGCTGGCGAACATCTCGCGCAGGGCCGCGTCGTTCATGGCGAAGCGATGAATGAAGGAGCCCCATTGGGGCTCTTCATGGGCGCGCCGGATGAAGAAGCGGACGCCATTGGCGAGCCGTTGGGCAGGGTCTTCGAGGGTCTCGAAACTCTTCTTGACCCGTTCATGCATCTCGGCGCTGAGGTGAGCGGCAACCGATTCGAACAGTTGCTCCATGCTCGGCACGTTGTTGTAGACGGTTCCGCGGGCGACATTGGCTTCGATCGCCAGGTCGCTGATGCTCACGTCGGCCGCGCCGCGTTCGGCGAACAGGCGCAGGGCGGCTTGATGGATGCGTCGTTGCGCGGGGCTCAGGGGTTTCACGTGCACTCTCCAGAGTCGGTTCTGGATAATATTGAACATTCATGTTCAATTACCGTCAACGAGAATTTTCGATTTCTTGCCGCGTAAAGCTGTTATTCCAGCTATATGCTTGGCTGCTCTTGGGTTGGCTGCTTATTTTGGAGGGTTATTTTTGAACGATTATGTTCAATTTTGTCGCCCGCGCGACGCTGTGTGACCCGACCATGCCGGCTCGCATGCAGGACACCGCGGTGTGATGGGCAGACTGTAGGGGCTGATCAGGGCTGAGCGATGGTTCAGGCAGACGAAGCTGAGTCCACTCCGGGGAGCGGGCCAGGATTCAGGCGCAGCGTTGCTCCCCGCCGTGGCGGGCCAATCAGGTGCCTGCAGGGGCGGTGGGCAGTGGAAGGCTGGCGATCTTCCTGGCTCTGGCCGGCGTGGCCCCCAGGGCCTTGAGGATCATTTCCGCGACACGCATGTCATGGTCGGCTACCGCGCGCCCCTCGACGACCGAGCGCATCGCCCCGGTGGTGCAGGAAACCACGAGGTCCAGGGCGATGCCTTCGTCGTCGTAGCTGAAAGCGCCTTCCCGCAGGCCTTCCTGCAAGTCCTCGAGCACGTGGGCGGCCAGTCGCGAGCGAATCGCCTGGTCGAAATGGAAGATGCGCAGCAGTGCATTGGCCCATTGATGGTCATCGGCGGCCCGGCGTATGAACATGCGCACACCGATCGAAAGCCGCTGGGCGCCGCTCCGCACGTCCGCGCTCAATGCATAAATGGCATCGGAAAACTCGTCGGCCATCGCGATGCCCGCGGCTTCGAGCACTTCTTCTCGAGTGCGGAAATAGTTGTAGATGGTGCCGTTGGAGACTTCCGCCTCGGTGGCGACCTCGAGCAGGGCGATTTCCCCCACCTCCTTTCGCGCAACCAGCCGCAACGCCGCATCGATCAAGCCGCGGCGAGTTCGTTCGCGCTTCTTGTGGCCGCGCGTGAGCGGTTGAGGCGAGTCCGTTTCGGACGAAGGGGTGGGGGACGGCATTGTCAGGCTCGCAATCGGGGAGGCTCGCTGATGGTAGCGGAAACGCCACCGGCATTGGAGCCGTCGCTGGCCATCAGTTCGCGGCATGCCTCGATCAGGTCGCTCGCTTCTTCGGCCGGGGCGTGATGCATGATGTGGCGGTCGGGGCGGACCGCGACCAGCGTGCCCTTGGCCGCAAGCGGCAGGAGGCTGTGGTTCAGGTCCTCCACTGTCGTTGACTTGCCTGTCGGGCGCTGGCCGCATGGCACCACCTGGAGGAAGCTGCCCCCGATGCTCAGCCAGGACGACACCTGGGTGGGGGAGAGCTGGGCCATCGGGTCGATGCCGAATCCCACCAGGGCGAGGCTGTCTCCCAGTGCGCCGTCGCTCAGGTGAATCCGGCCCTGCGCATCGCGAACCCAGGCCTGGGGGAACAGGCCGCCCCGAACCAGCCGGTCGCCGCGGCGATGGCGCTTGAACAGGCCTTGCCTGAAGATGTTTTTCGGCTTGATCTCCAGGTCCTCGAAGTACTTTCGGGTGGTCGGCGTCAGCCCGAGCAGGCGCATCAATCCATGGGTCAGGAGGGCTGCCGGCTTGCTTCTGGGCATGACCAGGCGGCCCATGAGCTTGGCCATGTCGATCATCGCCTTGGCATGCGGCCGACGCTCCTGGTCGTAGCTGCCCAGTACCGACGCGCTGGCCTGGCCGCGCAGCACCCAGGCGAGTTTCCAGGCAAGGTTGGCGACATCGCGAAGACCGGCGACCAGGCCCTGGCCAACGAAGGGGGGCGTGATGTGGGCGGCATCACCCACGAGGAAGACGCGCCCCTTGCTGAAGCTGTTGCAGCAACGGGCATGGAATCGATAGACCGCCTTGCGTTCGATCTGCAGTTCTCGCGGGTCGACCCAGGGGCCGATCAGGCGGGCGATGTTCTCCGGGTTTTCCATCTCTTCCCGCGTCTCACCCGGCTGCAGCATGAACTCCCAGCGCTCCCTGCCGCCTGGTGCGGGCATATGCGGCACAGGGCGCCGTGGGTCGCAGATGAACTCGACATGATCGATGGCCGACGCGTGCCGATTGCCGGCGTCGACGATCAGCCAGTCCTCGGCATAGGTCTCGCCTGCGAAGTCCTGGCCGATCAGGCTTCTGACCCTGGAGCTGGCGCCATCGGCACCGACGAGATAACGGGCGCGGATGAAATGCGCCTGGCCTTGTTCGTCCCGCACGGAGGCGACGATGCCGTCCGGCTGTTCCGACAGGCGCTCCAGCTCGTAGCCGCCCAGGCTGGTAACGGAGTCGAGCTGGGCGACCTTGTCGCGCATCGCGTGCTCGAGATCGGGTTGGTAGAAGGTCACCAGCTTCGGGTGGCCATCGATGCAGCCCGCGGTGTTGGCCCGGCCGAACTGGCCGAGCAGCGGCGAGTGCATCCGCACTTCGGAAATCACGATCTTCTCGAAGGCGTCTTCCGCCAGTCCGGCGAGTTGCAGGATGCGCAGCGCCTCGTTGTCCAGGGCGATCGCCCGGGGCATCAGCATGACCTCGTGGGTCTTGTCCAGCACCAGTGTCCTGACGCCATGGCGTCCCAGCAGCGCGGCGAGCGTCGCCCCGGCAGGACCGTTGCCTATTACCAGTACATCGACCGTTTCCGGAAGCAGTTCGGAGGTTTGCTTGTTGTTCATACCGAGCCCTTGTTGTGATTGAAATCGTGGGACGCGAGGTCCCATCGTCAGGCGCGATCAGGTTAGTTAAAAATGAGACTAGTATCAATATTGGTGGTTGTGTCATTATTTTGAGGCCGCCGGTCGTCAGCCTCCAGCACTGTCCGGGGCGGGCGTCGTGCCCTGCGCGGCCATGTCGCGTGAGCGACGCAATGGCGCCCTGCGGCGGGCTGCGTCGATAGAGTCGAAGACGCACCGATGAAAGATCTTCCGAGCCAACAGGTATCGAACGTGGCGCGTCTGCAGCCCAATCCCGATCCCCTGCGGATCCGTTTCGCCGATTTCGAACTCGACGAGGCCAATGCCTGCCTGACCCGGCAGGGACAGGCCGTGGCGCTCACGCCCACGCCCTTCGCACTCCTGTGTGCGCTTGCCCGTGAACCGGGCACGCTGCTGAGAAAGGACGCTTTGCTGGATGCGGTGTGGGGACACCGGTTCGTCAGCGAGTCGGTCCTGAAGACGGCCATCAGCGAACTTCGCCTGGCGCTCGGAGACAACCCTCGGCAGCCAAGTTTCATCGAGACCGTGTCGCGTCGCGGCTACCGCTTCATCGCCTCGACTCCGCGGGAGCATTCGAGCGGAAGCGCGCCAGCACAGGCGGCTGTGCCGGACGTCGACGCACGAGCGGCGTCGTCATTCATCGGGAGAACCGCCGCTCTATCGAAACTGCACGGCGCCTGGCAGCGGGTGCAAGGCGGTCAGCGGGCGCTGGTCTGGCTGGCTGGCGAGCCGGGAATGGGCAAGACCACACTGATCGAGCAGTTTGTCGGCAGCCTGGCGGGCGTCGCCTGCGCGCGTGGCCATTGCGTCGAGCACTTCGGCACCAGCGAACCCTACCTGCCCGTGCTGGAAGCGCTGGCGGAACTGTGCCGCAGCGATCCGGCGCTGCCCGAGCTGCTCCGCACCGTTGCGCCGACCTGGTTGCTGCAACTGCCCTGGCTGTGCAGCGTCCTGGAGCGGGACGGGCTCCGACGCGAGCTGGCGGGCGTCGGCCCGGAGCGCATGCTGCGCGAGATGGGCGAGCTGCTGGAGCGCTACACCGAGCAGCGGCCGCTCCTGCTGGTGACCGAGGACCTGCACTGGGGCGACAGGGCCACCGTTCAGCTCATCGCCTACCTTGCCCGACGTCGCGGTCGTATCCGCCTGATGTGGCTGGCGAGCTTCCGGGTCGCCGAAGTGGTGGCGCTCGATCACCCGCTGGGCTCGTTGCGCCATGAGCTTCGCCTGCAACGGCTGTGCGACGAGATAATGCTCGACCCGTTCTCGGAGACAGAGGTCGCCGACTATGTCGCGCTGTCTTCGCCCTCGCTCGCCCGCGACGAATCCTTCGTGCGGGCTTTGCATCAGCGCACGGACGGCGTGCCGCTGTTCGTGTCGTCGGTCGTTGGCGAAGTGCTCGATGAGACACGCGAGGCTTCCGGGGCCGAGGCCGTGCTTGGGCAAGTAGCCGTGCCCGAGAGCCTCCTGGCCATCATCGACAATTACCTCGCCAGGCTCGACTGGGACCAGCGTGTGTTGCTCTCGGCCGCCGCGGTGTGTGGTGTCGATTTTCGCCTGGAGACGGTCTCGCGGGGGCTCGGGCGCGACTTGGTCGAGGTCGCCCACGCGTGCGAGGAACTGGTCCGCGGGCACCTCTGGCTGACGCGTTCGCGGGGCACTGACGCCGAAGAAGACTGGGAGCCGCATTATGCCTTCCGCCATGCGCTGTTCCGCCGGGTGGTGTATGAGCGCACGCCGCACCAGGTGCGTGCCCAGCTTCATGGTCAGGTCGGAGCTGCCCTCGAACGCGAGCGCTGCGCTGGTGTACCCGTGGCGGCGGCTGAACTGGCGATGCATTTCGACCGGGCACGCCAGCCCATGATCGCTCTGCGCTACTACGCCGAGGCGATGGAAGCGGCACTGTTGCACTTCAGTCCTTCGTCGACGCTTGGCCTGAGCCAACGCGCAACCACCCTGTTGAAGCAAGCGGAGGAGGGTGCCGAACGCGATGCATTGGAGATTTCCCTGGCCACGCTGGAAGGTTTGGCGGCCTTCCAGATGTCCGGGGTTGGCAGGGAGGCCAACGACGCCTTCGTCGGCGCATACACCCTGCTGGAAAAGTCACCCGGGCATTCGATGAGCGGACGTCTGTTGCACGGCTATGGCTATCTGCTGAGTCTGCGCGGGGACTATACCCAAGCGCTGGCCGTGTCGGAGCGCGCAGAGGCGCTTTCGTCCCTGTCGAATGATCCGCAGCTGATGCTGGCCGCCTGCATCGTGCACAGCGAGGTGCTGCATCTTCAGGGGCGTACACAGGCCACTCGCAGGTGGCTGGAGCGCGCGTTCTCCATCGCAGAGCCGCTGGACATCGGCGCTGGCGAGGTCGTCGCGGCCGATCCCCAGGTGATGCTGCTCGGCTTGCTGGCCATCGAGCTGTTGCGCTGTGGGTTGCTCGGGCAGGCCCGCCACAACATGCAACGGGCGCGAGCCCGGGCGGCGATGTTGCGGCAGCCGATGACCCGCCTGGTCGCCTGCTGGCATGAACTGCTGATCGAAGTCCGCATGGGCAATGCCGGGCGCGTGGGAGAACTGGCGGAAGACATGCAGGCGCTGGTCGACGAGTACTCGCTTGCCCTGGGACGGACGGCCTGCGGTTGGTGGCGTGGCTGGGCCGAAGCCCGGCGGGGCTCGCCGCGCGAAGGTCACCGGCGCATACGCGAGGCCTTCGAAGCCCATGCCGGCCTTGGCATGCGCGCCGGCTCCAGCGAGGTACTTGGCTACGCCGCCGAGGCGCTGCTGCTGGCGGGCGATATCGAAGGCGCGCAAGGCGAACTGGAAGAGGCGCTGCGCGTGGCTGCCGAACTGGGCGAGCGCGTGTATCTGCCGCAACTGCTGCTACTGAAGGCGGCAATTGCTCGGGCGCAAGGACAGGGTGACAGCGCCAGCGTCGCAGTAAGCTGTGCCGTGCAGGAGGCTCGTGCGCAGGAGGCTCCCTGGCTGGAGCTGCTCGCCCTCGTCGAGCTGTGCGCCCAATGCGAGGCGACAAGCGAGGATCGGGAGGCATTGGCCAGGCTGGTCGAACGGCTCCCCGAAGCCGAAGACAGCGAGCCGGCAAGGCGCGCCAGGTCGTTGCTGCCTGCCCGGGACCTGGCCTGCAGCTGATTTTCGCTCCCTCCCGGCCATCGCTGCGTCCGGCCCTCATCGCGTGCAGGCGGCCGTCCTGACCGAAACCCGACCTTCCGCTTACGACTCGAAACGGCGACGGGCCTAGGCTGGCACCGAACTTCCCGATCCCCTGGTGTAGCGATGGTCCTGAACCCCGAATCCAAATATCCGAGCCGCCGCGCCTACGTGGTGAAACTCCAGAGCGACGCCACGCCGGCCGCATTCATGGGGCGCGTCGAAAACCTGGTCACCGGGCATCAACTCGAATTCACCTCCGCCAGCGAGCTGCTGCACGCGATCGCGTCCGACCTTGCCTTCGTGGCGGGCGCACAGGTCGCGGACGCCGCCGAAGAGTGACCTCTGAAACCCGAGCGGGTGCTCGACGTGGTGACCGAATCGCGACCTCCGGCTGACAACTTGGCCGCGGTAAAGCCCCACTCTCGTGCCCTGTCGAATCCCTGTGAGTCCAGACTGATGTTGCGATTCCCATCCCTCTCTTCGCCGGTTCGCTGTGGCAGGCGAATAGCCGATCAGCGCGCAGAGCGCCCTGCTTCCTTCCTGCTCGCCAGCGCGCTTGCCTCGTGCATCGCGCTGGCCATGACGGGTTGTTCCACGCCGGTGGCCAAGCCGTCGGTGGAGCTTCCTTCCCGATTCGCTGCCGCCACGGCTTCCGAGATGGAACCCGAGGCTGCATGGTGGAAAGCCTTCGACGATCCGGTGCTGACCGATCTGGTGCAGCGCGCGATGCGCGAGAACCGTGATGTCAGGATCGCCGCCGAGCGTCTGGGCGCCGCGCGGGCCGGCGAGACGATCAGCCGTTCCTGGCTGTTCCCCAGCGTGGGTGTGTCCGCTGGCGGCGCCGACCGTCGCAGCGGATACGACTCGGCCACCCGGCAGCTGTATCCGGATACCAAAACCGCCAGCGTCGGACTGGACGTCTCCTGGGAGCTCGACCTGAGCGGTCGTCTGCGCGCTGGCGCGGCGGCCGCCAAGGCCGATGCGCTGGCGGCCGAATACGGCGAGCGCGGTGTACGCCTGCTGGTGATGAGCGACATCGCCAGCAATTACTTCACCCTGCGTGGCGCGCTGCGCCAGGCCGAGACGCTGCGCGCCATTGCGGCAGCGCAGGACGAAACGCTGCGCCTGGTCACCGCGCGCAAGCGCGTGGGCCTGGCGACCGACTTCGACGTCGAGCGCGCGCAGACCGAAGCGGCCTCCGCCCGCGCGCAGATTCCGCCGATGGAAACCCTGGCGGCCGTGGCGCGCCATCGTATCGCGGTGCTGATCGGCGACCAGGCCTTCAATGCCGCCACCATCGTGCCTTCGGCCAATGAGGCGCTAGTGCCCCAGCCGCAGTCTGGGCAACCGGCCGCGCTCCTGCAGCGCCGTCCCGATGTCCTGGCGCTGATGGCGCAACTGGATGCAGCCAATGCTCGCCGTCAGCAAGCCGCCGCCGAGTGGTTCCCGCGCCTATTCCTCGGCGCATCCTTCGGCAGCCAGGACCTGGCGCTGAACGGCGTCAGCCTCGGCACTGCCCGTTTCACCAACGTGGCGGGATTGCTCGCGATGCCGTTGTTCAATGCCGGTCGCACGCGCGCCATCAACGAGGTCGCCGAGAGCGGCCAGCGCGAAGCGCTGCTGCGCACCGAAGACGGCATCGCCCGGGCGCTCGAAGACGTGGAAAACGCGCTCGTCACCCTGGGACAGGAACGCCAGCGTGCGGCCTCGCTGCAGGTTGCATCGGCCACTGCCGAGGCCGCGCTCGGCCACGCCCAGTCGCTCTATACCCGCGGGCAGGTCGACCTGCTGCCGCTGCTGGACGCGCAGCGCGCACGCCTGGCCGCACGGCTGAACGCCAACGACAGCAGCACGCGCCTGCTGCTCGACAGCGTCCAGCTCTACAAGGCGCTGGGCGGCGGCTGGCAAGTCTTCGAGCCAGCGGCCCCGACTGCAAGGGCCGGCAGCGCCCAACCGCTTTCCTGAATACCGACGCCCACAACGAGGAATCGTCTTGAAGAATTCAATAGTCGCAGCCAGCGTGATGACTGCCGCCGCGCTGCTTTGTGCATGCAGTCCCAGCCAACCGGTCGTGCTGGCACCCCGGCCCGTGCGCACCGTCGAACTCCATTACGACAGCGCCCGCGAAAGCAATCGTTACGTCGGCACCGTGCAATCGCGCTATGCGGTGGACCAGGCTTTCCGTGTAGGCGGCAAGGTCGTCCAGCGCAAGGTCGATGTCGGCCAATCCGTGCAGGAAGGCGATGTGCTCGCCGTGCTGGACGACAGCGACTACCGACTTGCCGAAGAGGCCGCGCGCCAAGCGTGGGACGCCACTGTCGCGCAGGCCCGCCAGGCCGACTCCGACCGTCAGCGGCTGAGTGCGCTCAAGGCCGATGGCTCGGTCAGCGCTGCCGACGACGAGCGTGCCCTCACCAGTGCCAGGACCGCGCAGTCGAACGCCGAGGCCGAAGCGCGCAAGCTGGAGCTGGCGCGCAACCGGCTCAAGTACACGGTCTTGCGTGCTTCGCGCAGCGGCGTGGTCACCGCGGTCCGTTTCGAAGTCGGGCAGGTCGTGGCGGAAGGGGCGTCGGTGGTCTCCATCGCCGACCCGAGCCTCCCCGAAATCGTGGTGGACGTGCCGGAAGACCGCCTCGCGACCTTCCAGCAGTCGAGCTTCAGTGCGGCGCTGGCCGGCATGCCGGACAAGACCTTTGCCGTCGCCTTGCGTGAACTGTCGCCACAGGCTTCGGCGCAGACGCGGACCTACCGCGCGCGGCTGAAGCCTCTGGATAGGCAGCAACTGCCGCTCGGCGCCACCGCGACCCTGGAAGCGCAGCGGGTCATGGAGGGCACCCTGGTGGCGGCCGTGCCGGCGACGGCCCTGACGCAAAGCAGCGGGCAGCCGGCGGTATGGGTGGTCAAGCCGACCGGCGGGGACGCGGTGGGTACGGTCGAGCGGGTCCCCGTGGCGGTGTGGGGCTATCGCAACGAGGCGGTGCTCCTCTCCGGCCTGCCCGCAGGCGAACGGGTCGTGACTGCCGGCGTGCAGAAGATGTCGCCCGGGCTCGAGGTGGCGCTGCCGGACGGCGCCACTGAAGAAAAGGCAGTGGTTGCGCGATGAACAAGTTCAATCTCACCGAATGGGCGCTGAACAATCGCGCCATCGTTCTCTTCCTGCTGCTCGTCGTGGCCATTGCCGGTCTGTTCAGCTTCACGAAGCTGGGCCAGCTGGAGGACCCCAGTTTCTCGGTGCCGTCCATGACGGCGGGCGTCGCCTGGCCGGGCGCTACCGCCCAGCAGATCCAGGATGAAGTCCTGAACCGCATGGAGAAGAAATTCGAGCAGATCGACCACTTCGAGAAGGTGGTCACCTTCGCCCGCCAGGGTTATGGCGGCATGACGCTGACCGTGCGTGGCGGCACTTCCAAGGCGGACCAGCGCGAGGCCTGGTACCAGGCGCGCAAGAAGCTCAATGACCTGCGCCTGGAGCTGCCCGAAGGCGTCATCGGCCCGGTCGTCAACGACGAGTACGGCGATGTGTACGGGTTGATGTACGCGGTCAAGGGTGATGGATTCGACCAGGGCGATCTGGCCGATGCGGCCGAAGACATCAAGCGCAGCCTGCTGAAGGTGCCGATGGTCAAGAAGGTCGACGTCATCGGCAAACAGGCCAAGCGCATCCATGTGGAGTTCTCCCACGCGCGCCTTGCCGCGCTGGGCGTCACGCCGCAGGTCATCGCCGACAGCCTCAGGAGCCAGAATGCCATGCTCCCGGCGGGCCAGATCGACACCGGCGGGGATCGCGTGGTGGTGCGCGTGAGCGGCCAGTTCTCCAGCCTCGACGACATCCGCAACGTGCCGATCGTGGCGGGCGGGCGGACGATCAAACTGGGCGATTTCACCACCATCAGCCGTGGCTATGAAGACCCGCCAAGCTACACCGTGCGCCACAACGGCCAGCCGGTGCTGATGCTTGGCATCTCGATGAGCGACGACGGCAACATCGTCGAGCTCGGCAAGGCGATGGACGTCGCCGTCGCGAAGATCCAGTCCGAACTGCCCCACGGCGTGGAACTGGAGCGCGTGGCCGACCAGCCGACCACGGTCAAGGATGCCATCTGGGACTTCGAGCGCTCGCTGATGGAGGCCCTGATCATCGTGATCGCCGTCAGCTTCGCCAGCCTGGGCTGGCGCACCGGCATCGTGGTCGCCACTTCGGTGCCGCTGGTGCTGGGCGGTGTCGCGCTGCTGATGCTGGCGATGGGCTGGAACCTGGAGCGCATCTCCCTCGGTTCGCTGATCATCGCGCTGGGCCTGCTGGTGGACGACGCGATCATCGCGATCGAAATGATGGTGGTGAAGATGGAGGCCGGCTGGGATCGGGTCAAGGCGGCGTCCTTCTCCTATCAGTCCACCGCCATGCCGCGGCTGACCGGTGCGCTGATCACTGCGGCGGGCTTCATGCCCATCGGCCTGTCGAAATCGACCACGGGCGAGTATGCCGGTGGCATCTTCTGGATTGTCGGCGCCGCCGTGCTGTTGTCCTGGATCTGCTCGGGCATTTTCACGCCCTACCTTGCGGTGAAGATGCTGCCGCAGGATTTCGGTCACCAGCAGCATGCCGGCGATCCCTACGACACGCGCTTCTTCCGCGCGCTGCGAAGCCTGATCGACCTGGCCATCGCGCGTCGCTGGCGGGTCATCGGGGTGACCTTCGGTGCCCTGGCGCTGGCGCTGGCGGGCCTGAAGTTCGTGCCGCAGCAGTTCTTCCCCAGCAGTTCGCGACCCGAACTCGTCATCGACCTGCGCATGAAAGAGGGCGCCTCTTTCGCGGCCACGGCCGAGCAGGTGCAACGCCTGGAAGGGGTGTTGGCGAAGGACGAGGACGTCAGCTTCTACACCGCCTATACCGGCGCCGGCGCTCCGCGTTTCTACCTGGCGCTCAATCCCGAACTGCCCAACCCGGCCTTCGCCCAGTTCGTCGTCATGACGAAGGATCTGCAGGCCCGGGAGCGCGTGCGTTCCCGTCTGCTGGCTCAGGTGGATCAACAGTTCCCGCAGGCCTGGGTGCGTGTCACCCGGCTGGAACTGGGCCCGCCGGTGGGCTTCCCGGTGCAGTTCCGTATCGTCGGCGCCGACACCCAGGTGGTCCGCCGCATCGCCGGCGAAGTGGAGAAGGTGGTGGCTTCGAGTCCGAAGGTGCGTGATGTCCAGCTTGACTGGAACGACCCGGTGCGGGCCTTGAAGGTGGTGCTGGACCAGGACAAGGCCCGTGCGCTGGGGCTCACCCCGGCCGATGTATCGCTGGCGACCCAGACCCTGATGAACGGTGCCACCCTATCGCATCTGCGCGAGCATGAAGACCTCACCGACATCGTCGCCCGCGCGGTGCCCGAGGAACGCCTGGATCTGGAGACGCTGAAGGACATCAACCTCTACACGCGGAAAGGGACGGTCGTGCCCCTCTCGGAGGTGGCACAGGTCCGCTACGAGCTGGAAGAGCCGGTCCTGTGGCGCCGGAACCGCGACATGGCGATCACCGTGCGCGCCGACGTGAAGGACGGCGAGCAAGGGGTATCGGTGACCCAGGAAATCCGCCCGCTGCTCAAGGACATCGAGGCGAAGCTGCCCTCGGGCTATCGCATCGACGTGGGCGGCGCCGTGGAGGAGAGCGACAAGGCCAACCGGGCGCTGCTGGCCGTGGCGCCCTTGATGCTGATCACCATCCTGACGCTGCTGATGCTGCAGTTGAAGAGCTTCTCGCGCATGGCGATGGTGGTGCTGACAGCGCCGTTGGGACTGATCGGCGTGGTGCCGGCCCTCCTGGTATTCCAGGCGCCGCTGGGCTTCGTCGCGATCCTGGGCATCATCGCCCTGGGCGGCATGATCATGCGCAACGCGGTGATCCTGATCGACCAGGTGCAGATCGAGATCGCCGAAGGACGCGACCCGTGGAATGCGGTGCTGGATGCGGCCATCCACCGGACGCGCCCGGTGATGCTGACGGCGTTGGCAACGGTCCTCGCGATGGTTCCGCTGACGCGCAGCGTGTTCTGGGGGCCGATGGCGATCGCGATCATGGGCGGCCTCACCGTGGCGACGCTGTTGACCATCTTCTTCGTGCCGGCGCTGTACGCCGCATGGTTCAGGATCCGCCGCCAGCCGGTTGCCGCTGCCCGGGAGGAAACGTCCAGCGTCGAAATCGCGCACTGAGTAACCAACCTACGGCGGGGCGTCCTGCCCGCATCGACGCCTGAGGTCGGATCGAGGGGAGGGCTCGTTTCCATGGGGGCGTCGGCGATGAGGCCTGGCAAGAATGAGTCATTGCGGTATTGCTGACAGGAAGACAGCAAATCGGAGCCGGGATTCAAGTTCGGGCTCCGTAATCGTCATGCGCAAGGAGCGCATGCCGCCGTCGGTGTCACCAGCACCGCATGGCGCCATTACCCTGCGCCGAGCCTGGGCGGTGTCGGTCACGAGCCGACGCCGCCCAGCTCATGTCAGCGGCAGCTATTGGCCGATTGCAGCCTCTGGAGAGCGCCAGCTACCGACCCATAGCGGCCGTTCACAAAAAGCCGCTATCGGCCAACCAGGCGTAGCGTCGCGCGAACAGGCAGATGCGCATGCTTTCGCAAGTCAGCGCCTGCACGACGCCGAAGCCAGGTCCGGAGCAGCCTCCCCGGATCAGGGCGCCGCAATTTTCGAGCAGGCGTTGCATGAAGTGGGGCCTTCCGTGGCCATCCGCGCCGGCGGTCCTCTGGCCGCCGGCGCGGTGGCGTCAAGCGCTGAGTACGCGGCAGGCATGTTCCGGAATGGTCACCGACACGGCCTGACCTACACGCAGACCAATGTCCTGGCAGGGCGTGCTGAGGGCGGTCAGGGAGACGCCGGAACACTCGACAGTGGTCTCGATGGTCGCGCCGATGTCGCGGATGAAGGTCACGGTAGCGTCCAGGCGATTGGCCGCCGGTGCCTGTGCCGTCGACAGTTGCAGGTCCTCCGGGCGCACCAGCATGCGCACGCTGGCGCCCGGTTGGATGCTGGGGCAATGGGCGGCATGCAGTGCCGCGCCGCCCGGCAATTCGACCCGGCCATGGCCCAGCACGGTCGCCGGGAAGATGTTGCCCGAGCCGATGAAGTCGGCGACGAAGGCGTTGGCCGGGTTGCGGTAGATCTCGATCGGAGTGCCGACCTGCTGGATGCGGTGCTCGCCCAGCACCACCACGACATCGGCCATGGTCATGGCCTCGCGCTGGTCGTGGGTGACCATGATGGTGGTGATATTCAGGCGTTGCTGCAATTGGCGGATCTCCACCTGCATCGACTCGCGCAGCTTGGCGTCAAGCGCCGACAGCGGCTCGTCGAGCAGCAGCAGTTTGGGGTGCGAGGCGATGGCGCGGGCGATCGCTACGCGCTGGCGCTGGCCGCCGGACAGCTTGGCCACCGGTCGGTCGACCATCTGCTGCAACTGGATCATCTGCAGCAGCTCGGCGACGCGCGCCTGCTGCTCGGCCTTGCCGACACCGCGCAGCTTCAGCGGATAGGCGATGTTCTCGCCGACGGTCATGTGCGGGAACAGCGCCAGCGACTGGAACACCATGCCGAAGTTGCGCTGGTGCGCCGGGACGAGGCTGATGTCTTCGCCGTCCAGCAGGATCTCGCCGCCGCTGAGGCTTTCCAGGCCGGCGATCATGCGCAGCAGCGTGGTCTTGCCGCAGCCGGAGGGGCCGAGGAAGCAGACCAGCTTGCCCTGCGGCAGGTGCAGGTTCACGTCCTTCACGGCGCAGGCGGTGCCGTAGTGTTTCTCGACGTTTTGCAGATTCAATCCATTCATTTTTTCACCTCGAATCAGAACGACACGCCACCTTCGCCAACCAGCTTCTCCAGCGCCCAGATGAGGACGAAGTCGATCAGCACGATCAGCACGGCGAACGAGAAAACGGTGGGGTCAAGCGAGGACACGGTGCGGCTGTACATCCAGATCGGCACGGTCATCACGTCGATGTTGTAGAGGAAGTAGGTCACGGTGAATTCGTTGAACGAGACGATGAAGGCCAGCAGCATCCCGGCGAGGATGCCCGAGCGCATCAGCGGCACGACCACATCGACGATGGCGCGCAGCGGCGGGGCGCCGAGCATCTGCGCGGCTTCCTCGACTTCGCTGCCGATGGCGACCATGGCCGCCGTGCAGTTCTTCACCACGAAGGGCAGGGCGAGGATCACGTGGGCGATGATCAGGCGCGAGGTGTCCAGGTGCAGCGGCAGGCTGTCGAACACCAGCAGCAGCGCCAGGCCCAGCACCACCATGGGGAACACCAACGGCAGCGACATCAATTGCAGGGCGACGGCCTTGCCACGGAACTCGCAGCGGGTCAGTGCGTAGGCCGCGGGGACGGCGACCAGGGTGGCGAGGACCATCGTCAGGCAGGACACCAGCAGACTGGTGGTGAGCGCCTTGCCGAGGCTGAGCACGTCGCTGGCGTCGGGCGAGACGAAGGTGTGCCAGGCGGCCTGATACCACTGCAGGCTGTAGCTGCTGGGCGGGAAGTCGAGGTTCGCCGCGCCGCTGAAGGACATCACGATCATGGTCAGGATCGGCAGCACGGCGAGCAGCAGGATGATGCCGGAGAGCACCAGGGCGAAGCGGCCGGTGTCGCCCGGCAGGGTCGGTTGGCGACGGGACAGGTTGCTCATTGCGAGGCCTCCAGGATGCGTCGGCGACGGCCGGTGACGACTTCCGACAGGGTCATGATCGCCAGGGTGGTGACGATCAGCACCACGCCGGCGGCGGAGGCGGCCGGCCAGTTCATCAGCGGGGCGATCTGGTCGTGGACCATCACCGCGAGCATCGGCACGCGCCGCCCGCCCAGCAGCAGCGGAACCACGAAGCTGCTGGCGTTGTAGGCGAACACCAGGGTGGCGCCGGTGAGAATGCCGGGCAGGCTCATGGGCAACACCACCTGGCGGAACACCTGGAAACGGCTGGCGCCGAGGGTCGCGGCCGCTTCTTCGTAGCTGCGCGAGATGCCGCGCATGGCGCTGGCAATGGGCAGCACGGCGAGCGGGAACGCGGTCTGCACCAGCCCCATGAGCACGCCGTTCTGGTTGTACAGCAGCATCACCGGACGCTTGATCAGACCCAGGGCCAGCAAGGCTTTGTTGAGCATGCCCGCCGGGCCGAGGATCACCAGCCAGCCGTAGCTCTGCAGCAGCAGGTTGACCAGCAGCGGCAGCAGCACGGCGGCGAGGAATATCCGCCGCAGCAGGGGCGATTGCAGGCGCGACATGCTGTAGCCGACCGGGATCGCCAGCAGCACGGCGATCAACGCACTGAAGAAGGCCAGGCGCAGCGTCAGCAACAGCGATTTGAGGTAGTACGGCTGCAGCAACTGGGCATAGCTGGCCAGGCTGAAGCCGGTCCATTCGGCGCCTTTCTCGCCGACGCTCATGCGTACCACCAGCAGGCTGGCGGCGATGAGTACGATGAGGAAACACAGGGACGGCGTGAGGAAAAGCCAGGCACGCGCCGTCGGTGAAAACGCCCGGGCCGGGCGCAGCAGCGCCACGCCGACCGGGCGGGTCGGATTGCTCGATTGCATATCGCGTCTCTCGTCAGAACGGAGAATGTCCGCATCGAGCGCAGGTGGTTCCGGCCACTTGCGCGCGACGATTCATGGCCGCCGTGGCGGCCATGGCTGCATCAGGAAGAGAAGATTTCCGTGTAGCGGCGGATCCACTGTTCGTGGACGGTGGAGAGGAAGGCGTTGTCGTGCATGATCGCCTTCTCTGCGATCTGCTCGGGGGTGAGGATGTAGGGGCTCTTGCGCGCTTCGGCGGAAATGACCGCCTTGGCGTTGACCGGGCCGTTGAAGATGTCCTCGGCCATCTTGCCCTGCACGTAGGGGTCGAGGGAGTGGTCGATGAAGGCGTGGGCCAGGTCGCTGTCGCCCGGTCGGTTCTTCGGCAGCACCGAAAGCATCAGGTCGGTGTAGAAGCCTTCCTTCATGCCGAAGGTGGCGCCCAGGCCGTAGTTGGGGTCGCGGATCTGCTTGGGGAAGAACGCCGGCGCGTAGAGGCCGCCGATATCCAGCGAGCCGGTGCGGAACAGTTCGGCGACCTGGTTGGGGTTTTCGCCCAGGGTCATGACGCGGTCCTTGAGCTCTTCGAGCTTCTTGAAACCGGGTTCGATGTTGTGCTCGTCACCACCGGCCAGCTTGGCGGCGATGATGATCAGATCCATGGCCTCGGTCCAGTTCGGCGGCGGCAGGAACAGGCGGCCGGCGTAGTTCTCATCCCACAAGGCCGCGTAGCTGTCGGGTACGTCCTTCACCGTGCGGGTGCTGTAGACCAGGCTGTTGCACCACAGCAGGTAGCCGATGCCGTGGCCGTCGGCGCCGGTCTGGTATTTGGCTGGAACGTCCTTGAGGTTGGGGATGCGGT
Source organism: Pseudomonas macauensis (assembly GCF_047902425.1). Taxonomy (NCBI): domain Bacteria; kingdom Pseudomonadati; phylum Pseudomonadota; class Gammaproteobacteria; order Pseudomonadales; family Pseudomonadaceae; genus Pseudomonas; species Pseudomonas macauensis. The sequence goes on from NZ_CP138377.1 coordinate 2,590,481, forward strand.
TGAGGTCGGGTTTTTCCAGCAGCCCGGCGCTGGCCAGGCCTTCGGCGCCGACGCCGGCCAGGGTGATGACGTCGTACTGCGGGCGGTCGCCGCCGGCCTTGAGCTTGGCGACCATCTCCGAGGTGCTGCCGGTACGGTCGGCGATCACCTTGGCACCGGTCTTGGCCTCGAAGGTCGCGGCGATGTTGCGCAGCGCCGCAAGGCCGGTGTCGTCGGACCAGGTGAGCAGGCGCAGGGTCTTGCCCTGGAAGCGATTATCGCTGGCGCTGGCCCGGATGAAAGGCATGGACAGGGCAGCCGCGGCCACCGAGGCAGCGCCTACCGTTTTGATGAATTGCCTTCTGCTGAAATCACGCTCGCCCATCGGGGACTCCTTTGCTCTTATCGCTTTTGTTTAGGAAGGTCGCGGGTGTGCGGCGGGAGGTCGGGGCTGTCGCCCCCCGCCTGCCGGATATGTCTGGCGGTCCCGGAATCCGGGGGGCGCAGGCTGTTCGGCGGGGTCATCCTGCGACCTCGGCGTGGTGCCAACAATCGAAAAAATGTCATCGAAGCCATGTTCTGCATGCATGGCTGGCGTGCGCCCATGCGCGGGCCGCAGACCTTCCCTGAAAGGCCCGCAACAGAGCGGTTCAACAAAAAAAGACGCGCCGTGAAGCCGGCGTGTGGCGGGGAAAGTTCCCCGGAAAGATCCCTGCCGCCCGGGTGCGGCAGGGAGAGGGACGTGTCAGCCCTGGCTGCTCATCCAGGTCGCCTGGTCGATCTCGATCAGGGTCGGCAACGAGCTGGCGCTGGCTTCGCGCAACGCGGCGCGCAGTGCCGCTTCGTCGCTGGCGCGATGTGCCTTGCAACCCAGCGCCTTGGCCGCGCCGACAAAGTCGGGGGTGTAGATGTCGACGCCGACCGGCTCGATGTCGCGGTTGACCATGTAGCGCTTGATTTCCTCGTAGCCGTGGTTGTTCCACAGCAGGACGATCAGCGGTACGTGCGCTTCTACCGCACTGGCCAGTTCCGGCAAGGTGAACTGCAGTCCGCCGTCGCCGATCAGGCACAGCACCGGGCGTCGCGTGGCGTCACCCAGCCAGGCACCGATGGCGGCCGGCAATGCATAACCGAGGGTGCCGTAGCCGGTCGAGGAGTTGAACCAGCGTCGCGGCTTTTCAAGGTCCAGGGTCAGGTTGCCGGTGTACACCGGTTGGGTCGAATCGCCGACCAGTACCGCTTCGGGCAGCTCCTCCAGCGCAACATGCAGGAAGCGGGTCTGGCCGCGCAGCGTGTCATCCAGGGTGGAGAGCACTTTCTCGCGCAGTCTGGCGGCGCGGCTGCTGCCCCAGTGCGGCGTTTCGACGGCCAGGCTCCGGCCTTCCAGGGCGCCCAGCAGGGCTTCCAGAGCCAGCCCGGCATCGGCCACCAGTGCGGCTCGGGGCGGATAGTTGCGTACCGTCTGATCCGGGTCGATATCGATGCGCAGCAGGGCGCCCGGAATCTTGAAGCCGCCGGCGAAGGTCACGTCGTAATCGGTTTCGCCCAGCTCGGTGCCAACCGCAAGCACCACGTCGGCCTCGTTGACCAGTTCGCGGGTGGCGTCGGTGGACTGCGTCGAGCCAATCAGCAGAGGATGTTGCGCGGGCAGCAGGCCCTTGGCGTTGATCGTCAGCGCCACCGGCGCCTGCAGGCGCTCGGCCAGTTGCTGCAGGGCTGGCCCTGCATCGACGGCGCCGCCGCCGGCGAGGATCAGCGGACGCCGTGCGCCTGCGAGCAGGTCGGCCATTTCGGCCACAGCCTCGGGCGCTGCGCCAGCGCGGGCTACCTTGACCGGCTGGCTCGACAGCAGCGCGTCGGCGTTTTCCACCAGCACGTCGAGGGGAATCTCGATATGCACCGGGCGCGGCCTTCCAGCCTGGAACAGGGCGAAGGCGCGGGCCAGTACCGCCGGCAGTTCGTCGGCGGACATCAGCGTGTGAGAGAAGGCGCTGCAACCGGCGATCAGGCCACTCTGCGACGGCAGCTCGTGCAGCTTGCCGCGCCCGCCGCCGAGCTGGCTGCGCGCCTGCACGCTGGAGATCACCAGCATGGGAATGGAGTCTGCATAGGCCTGGGCCATGGCCGTGGCGATATTGGTCATGCCCGGGCCGGTGATGATGAAGCACACGCCGGGCTTTCCACTGGTGCGCGCATAGCCGTCGGCCATGAAGCCGGCGCCCTGTTCGTGGCGCGGCGTGACGTGGCGGATCTTCGAGCGGGCGAGCCCGCGATAGAGTTCCACGGTATGCACGCCGGGGATGCCGAACACCTGCTCGACACCGTAGCCTTCGAGCAATTTCACCAGTACTTCGCCGCATGTGGCCATGGACTTCATCCTTATTGTTGGTCGTCGGTCTGGCGCGCCATCCCGGTGTATCCGCCAGGGAAGCCGGGGCCGAGCATGTACAGGCGAGGTGCGCGCTGGGAGACGGCATTGGACCTGCCGGCGGAGGGCGCTGACAAACCAAAATTTGTCATACTAGGTATGTCTTCACCTCATGCCTGAGCCACGATGAAGCGCTTACCTCCTTTGCCTGCCCTGCACACTTTTCTGGTCACCGCGCAATGCTGCAACTTCACCCGCGCGGCCGGTCTGCTGCACATCACCCAGGGGGCGGTGAGCCGGCAGATCGCCGGTCTGGAAAGCCATCTGGGCTATTCGTTGTTCCAGCGTCAGGCGCGAGGCTTGACCCTCACGCCCCAGGGCCGCGATCTGCTGCCGCGTATCCAGCAGGTGTTCGCGCTGATCGAGGAAGCAGTGGAAGAAGTCGGCGGCAAGCGTGAGGCGCTGCAGCTCAAGGCTCCCACCTGCATCATGCGTTGGCTGTTGCCGCGCCTGTTGCAATGGCAGGCGGAGCGCCCGGACGTGCCGGTGGAGCTGACCACCACCATGCAGCACTCCGTGGATTTCCGTAGCGAGGAGTTCGACGCCGCGGTGGTCTACAGCCTGCAGAAGGAGGAGGAGGGCCCGGCTTGCCACCGTCTGTTCTACGAACAACTGACCCCGGTTTGCGCGCCGCAACTGCTCGACGGTCCGCTGCCGCTGAGCGCGCTGGCGGACCTGGAGCGGCATATGCTGCTGCACCCCACTCGCGACCAGCGCGACTGGGAGGCCTGGTTGCGTGTGGCCGGCACGCGGGTCAGCAACATGGGCAAGGGCCAGCATTTCGACACCCTGGACCTGGCCGTTTCGGTGGCCGCCCAGGGAGCCGGCGTGGCCATGGGCGACTGGGCGCTGATCGGTGACGACCTTCGCGCCGGGCGCCTGGTCACGCCTTTCGAGCTGAAGGTGCATACCGGTGCGGCGTACTACCTGGTTTATCCCGAACGCCGCGAGACGTCGCCGCAATTGCGCGAGCTGATCGACTGGCTGTTGCTGCAAGCGGCCGAGCCACAGGAGCAGCCGGCTGCCTGATGTCGCTTCGGCGTCAGGCGCTTTCCGCCTCACCTTGTGCGGCTCGCCACCATGACGAGCCGCGACTTAGAGAGCCTGTTCGTCGTTGCTTTCGACTGAGCGAATTTTCCACGTCATATAAGGGAAATTACTTTTGAAAAATCTGAAGTAATTATTTGCATCGCGCTATTTTTCCTATCGCACCAAGCTGCGAAAACTGCACCCACACCAAGCCGCAGAGGTCTTGGTTTACGCGGACCGGAGGGTCTGAAAATCTCCGGCCGTGCTGCTGTTCCTTACTGCCAAAGCCCGATGGCGACACGCCAGGGCACACAACAACAATCGGCGAGTACAGGCCCGCGAAGCTGCGGTCTGTCAGAGGAATATCACCATGCCCATCCTTGCGCAGTTCTCCCGTTCGACATCCTCCCCAACGTCCGCTGATTCGTTTCGCCGCCTGACGCTCTCAGCCGTCGCGCCCGTGCGCTGAACTTCCCGCCGAATGCTTCGCCGTGCCTGACGGCGCGGCGCACCCTGCCCGGAGTTCGTTCATGCGACTCGAGATCTTCCGCACCCTGTGGGGCTACACCCATGGCTGGCCGCAGGCCATCGCCGAACTGCGCGAGGCCGGCTTCGACGGCCTGGAAGCGCGCCTGCCGCTGGATCCCGCCCTTCGTGCCGAATACGCACGGCTGCTGGCCGCGGAGGGCGTGCCCTATATCGCGACCCTGTTCACCGCCCACGATGTGCTGCCCGACCAGTCGGCCAGCCCGCAGGTGCATCTGGATGACCTGCAGCGCAAGCTGGGCTACGCCGCCGAGCTGTCGCCGCGCCTGGTCAACACCCTGGCCGGCAACGATCGTTGGCCATTGGCTGCGCAGGTCGACTTCTTCGGCCGCGCCCTGGAGCTGGCCGCCGCGCAGGAGCTGACCTGTCTCTTCGAGATTCACCGTGCGCGCTCGCTGTACAGCCCCTGGGTGACCCTCGAGCTGATCCGCCAGGTTCCCGAGCTGCGCTTCACCACCGACATCAGCCACTGGGTGGTGGTCTGCGAGCGCCTGCTCGACGACCCCGCCGACGACCTCACGCCCTTCGTCGAGCGCGTGCAGCACATCCAGGCCCGCGTCGGCTACGACCAGGGGCCGCAAGTGCCGCACCCCGGCGCGCCGGAATACAGCAACGCACTGGCCTTCCACCAGAAGCACTGGGAAGCCGTATGGCGCGCCCAGCAGGCTCGCGGCCAGCAGATCACCACCCTGACCCCGGAATTCGGTCCGGACGGCTACTTGCATCACCTGCCTTTCACCAATGCCCCGATCGCCGATCTGTGGGCGCTGAACCGCTGGATGGCCGACGAAGAGCGTCGCCACTTCCAGCGGTTCCTCCAATCCGGATTCTGAACTGATGGAGCCATCGAATATGCAGGAGCACGCGAGCAGGGCCTTCACCTCCATTCCCGTCATCGACATCGGCGGGCTGTTCAGCGCACGCCTGGAAGAGCGCCAGGCGGTGGCGGCCGAACTGGGCAAGGCGGCCCGTGAAGTGGGCTTCCTCTATATCCGCAACCACGGTCTTGATCCGAAGCTGATCGAGGGCCTGCAAGCGGCCGCGCGGGCCTACTTCGCCCAGCCGCTGGAAGCCAAGATGCGCCATTACATCGGCGTCTCGGAAAGCCACAAGGGCTTCGTCCCGGAGGGCGAGGAGGTCTACGCCAAGGGCAAGCCGGATCACAAGGAAGCCTTCGACGTCGGCTTCGAAGTGGCCGCCGAGGATCCGCTGGTGCTGGCCGGCACGCCGCTGCTGGGGCCGAACCGCTGGCCGGAAGTGCCCGGCTTCCAGCAGCAGGTGAGTGCCTACTACCAGGCGGTGTTCGCCCTCGGCCGCAAGCTGTTCGACGGCTTCGCCCTGGCCCTGGGCCTGGAGGAGGGCTACTTCGACCCGCTGGTAAGTCGGCCGCCGTCGAAGTTGCGCCTGATCCATTACCCCTTCGATGGCGAAGCGCAGGACGCACCGGGCATCGGGGCACATACCGACTACGAGTGCTTCACCATCCTGCATGCCACCCAGCCGGGCCTGGAAGTGATGAACGAGGACGGCGAGTGGATCGACGCACCGCCGGTGCCGGGTGCCTTCGTGGTGAACATCGGCGACATGCTGGAGGTGATGACCAACGGCGCCTTCGTGGCCACCGCGCACCGCGTACGCACAGTGCGCGAGGAGCGCTACTCGTTCCCGCTGTTCTACGCCTGCGACTACCACACGCAGATCCGTCCGCTGCCGCAGTTCGACAACGGCAGCCGGGAGTACGAAACCATCGCCATCGGCGAGCACATGTGGAGCCAGGCGCTGCAGACATACAGCTACCTGCGCCGCAAGGTCGCCGACGGCGAACTGGCACTGCCGGAGCGGGCGCGCAAACCGTCCAGCTTCGGCCACCTGAAAAAACAGACGCAGCCTTACTGAGCCGCGCGCAACCCTAGACTGGAGCAATCACCATGCTGAAAACCACCCGCACCCTCCTGGCCGCAGCCGTTGTCGGCGCCACCCTGTTGTGCACCCTGCAATCCGCCAGCGCCGCCCTGACTGCCACGCCGGGGCAGTTCAAGGTCGGCATGGAAATCACCTATCCGCCCTTCGAGTCCTATGACGGCGACAAGGTGGTGGGTTCCGACCCCGAGCTGGCCGAACTGCTGGCCAAGCACATGGACCTCAAGACGAGCTTCGTGAACACCAAGTTCTCCGGGCTGATCCTGGGCCTGAATGCCGGCCACTTCGACGCGGTGATCTCCGGCATGTACGTCACCCCCGAGCGTGCCACCCAGGCCATGGCGATCCCCTACGCGCAGACCGGCGCAGCCATCATGGTCCCGGCCGACAGCAAGGAGCGCCCGGCGAAGCCTGAAGACCTCTGCGGCAAGAAGATCGGCCTGGAGAAGGGCACCACCTGGGTGCCGAAATTCGAGGAGTTGTCCAAGACCTACTGCGTACCCAACGGCAAGGGTGCCATCAGCGTGAGCGAATACCCGTCCGCGCCGGAAGTGACCCAGGCGTTGCTGTCGAAGAACGTCCAGGCTCAGGTGGAGATTTCCGGCGCCGCGCACATGATCGCCGAGCGCTCCAAGGACCGCGTGGTGGTCAGCTCCACCGAGCTGATCTACAAGCAGACCCTGGGCATGTACGTGAAGAAGGGCAACCAGGAGCTGTACGACGCACTCAAGACCGCCTTCCAGAAGACTAAGGACAGCGGCGAATTCGCTGCCCTGCTGAAGAAGTACGCTCTCGAAGACGCTCCGGCAACCGAGTGATTCCGCTTTAACGCAACATGAAAGACGGGGCTGGCCTCGCGCCAGCCTCGTTCGCCGAGGTCTCCATGCAATTCGACTGGTCCTACTTCTTCTCCCTTTTCTCCTTGCCGGATTTCTGGAAGGCCTGCGTCACGGTGATCGAACTGAGCGCCCTGACCTGGCTGATCGGCATGGTCCTGGGTTTCCTCCTCGCCTGTGCCAAGCTCTCCGGCTCGCGCTGGCTGCGCATGCCCACGGCCTTGTACATCTGGTTCTTCCGCAGCGTGCCGCTGCTGGTGCTGGTGGTGTTCGTCTACAACCTGCCGCAGCTCTTCCCGGCCAGCGGCGCGCTGCTGTCCGATCCGTTCATTTCCGGCCTGCTCGCCCTGGTGCTGACCGAAGCGGCTTACATGGCCGAGATCCATCGCGGCGGCCTGATCTCCGTGGCCAAGGGCCAGAAGGAAGCCGGTCGCGCCCTGGCCATGGGCGGCATTGGCATCCAGCGCCTGATCGTCATTCCGCAGGCGTTCCGCATCTCGCTGCCGACGCTGATCAACGAGTACGTCACCGTGGTCAAGCTGACCTCGCTGGTCTCGGTGATCTCCCTCACCGAGCTGCTGCAGGTCGGTGAGCGCCTCTATGCGCAGAACTTCCTGGTGATGGAAACCCTGTCGGCGGTCGCCATCTACTACGTGCTGATCGTGACCCTGTTCGGCTGGGGCCTGCAGTACCTGGAGCACCGCCTGGACCTCAACGCCCGCAAGCCGGAAACCCTGGCCGGCGAGCGCCTGGAACGCCTGCGCAAGAACCTCCCGGCAACTCCCGTGGCCAGCCGCGAGGCCGCCCCGGCCGGTGCACCGCCCGCGTTGCAGCTCAAGGGCATCCGCAAGAGCTACGGCACCCACGAAGTCCTCAAGGGCGTCGACCTGAGCGTCGGCAACGGCGAGGTGGTGTCGATCATCGGCCCGTCCGGCTCCGGCAAGACCTCGCTGATTCGCACCGTCAACGGCCTGGAAGGCATCGACGGCGGCGCCACCCAGCTCTTCGGCAAGCCCTACATCGAAGCCGGCAGGCCGAACCCGGCGCGCCTGCGTGAAGGCGTGCAGCACATCGGCATGGTGTTCCAGAACTTCAACCTGTTCCCGCACCGTACCATCCTCGACAACGTCACCCTGGCGCCGCGCTTCCACGGCCTGGCCGGGCGCGACATCTGCGAGCAGAAGGCCCTGGCGCTACTGGACAAGGTCGGCTTGCTGGCCCATGCCAACAAGTACCCGCACCAGCTCTCCGGCGGTCAGCAACAGCGTGTGGCCATCGCCCGCGCGCTGGCCATGGCGCCGGCGATCATGCTATTCGATGAGCCGACCTCGGCGCTGGACCCGGAACTGGTGGGCGATGTGCTCAACGTGATCCGCGACCTGGCAAAGGAAGGCATGACTATGGTGATCGTCACCCACGAGATGGACTTCGCCATGTCGATTTCCGACCGGGTGCTGTTCATGGAGCACGGCCAGGTGCAGGTCGATGCCGCACCGGCAAGCATCCGCAATGGCGAATGCGGCGAGCGGGTGATGCGCTTCATCGGCCTGGAGCGCCAGGTCGAGCAGGACGAGGCGCAGCGCCGGGAGTTTCTCGCCAGCTGACGTCACGCCTGACTGACGGGTGTTTGCCGGGCTGTGCCGGATCGATGTCTGCAACGATGTAAAGGAGCGCGCCCATTCTGGGCGCGCTTTTTCATTCGAAGCGGAAGGACGCGCCGTAAGCGCTCTGTGGCAGGCGATCACTGCGATCGGCACGCAGGCGTGAACGGAAGGTCCCGCTTTGCGCGTTGGTGCGATAGAGACCGCGCTTCTGCAGTTCGGGGATCACCAACTCGGCGAAGTCATCGAAGGTGCCGGGACTGATCAGCGGATTGAGCATGTAGCCGCTGGTGCCGGAGAGGCGGGCGTGCTCTTCGATGCGGTCGGCCACCTGCTCCGGGGTACCAACCAGGATCAGGTCGCTGCCCCGGGTCACCTGGGCGAAGCGCTTGCGCACATCGCCGGCGGTGAGCGGCTGGCCGCTGCCGTCGGGGCGCATGACGTAGGACGTCAGCCCCTGGGTCTCGGTGGTCAGCGGCTCGTTGTCGGCGTAGCGGTCGAGATCGATGCCAGTGTCCCCGGCATAGCTCACCAACTGCGCCTGCAGGTGATAGTTGCTCTGCAACTGGTCGTACTTCTTCTGCGCCTCGATGGCTGTGCGGGCAGTGACGATGCGCAGCACGGTCAGCGATTTGATGTCATCCTGGGCACGGCCACGTGCCTCGGCCTGGGACCAGATGTCTTCCAGGCCGGCGCGGATTTCTTCCGGACGCGACTTGGCGATGAAGATCAGTTCGGCATGCTTGGCCGCGAAGGCGCGGCCGCGCTCGGACCAGCCGGCCTGGATCAGCACCGGCGTGCGCTGGGGGGAGGGTGCGCAGAGATGCGCGCCCTGCACCCGATAGTGCTCGCCGTGGTGTTCGATGGCGCGAACGCGGTCGCCGCGGGCATAGGTCTGCCCGCGCTTGTCGGCCACCATCGCGTCATCCGCCCAGCTTCCTTCCCAGAGCTTGTACACCACATCGAGGAACTCCTCGGCACGGGCGTAGCGGTCGCCATGGCGGATCATCTCATCGAGGCCGAAGTTGCGCGCCGCGCTGCTCAGGTAGGAGGTGACGACGTTCCAGCCAACGCGGCCGTTACTCAGATGGTCGAGGGTGCTCAAGCGCCGGGCGTGGCTGAACGGGTGTTCGTAAGTGGTGCTGATGGTCACGCCGAAGGCCAGGCGTTCGGTCACCGCAGCAAGCGCTGGCAGATGCAGCAGCGGGTCGTTGGCGGGCGCCTCGACTGCCCACTTCAGCGCGGCCTCGTGGGAGCCGCCATAGACGTCATACAGGCCGAGCACGTCGGCGAAGAACAGCATGTCGAGGTTGGCCTGTTCGGCACTGCGGGCCAGGTCGGTCCAGTAGCCGAGGGTGTTGATGCGCAGGCGCTCATCGGCCGGGTGGGTCCAGAGGCTGGGCGCGCCGCCGCAGCCGACGCTGGCTTGTTCATAGAGGGCGAAGAGCAGGGGTTTGGGGTCGGACATCCGGATTTCCTGAATAACGATGGTCGGAGGTGCGCGCGTGGATTCAGCGGCGTGTGTCGTAGGCCCGGCCGTAATGGCGCTCCAGCCGGGCCTGGATCAGCTCCAGCCCGATGGACATCAGCCAGTAGAGCAGGGCGGCGGCACTGAGCATTTCGATGTAGCGGTAGGAGGCGCGGCCGTAGGACTGGGCGAGGAACATCACCTCCCAGACACCCATCACCGAGACCAGCGACGAATCCTTGAGCATCGAGATGAACTGGTTGGTCGTCGGCGGAATGATGGTGCGCATGGCCTGCGGCAGGACGATGCGCCAGAAGGTCAGGGTGCGGTTCATGCCCAGGGCTGCCGCGGCTTCACGTTGCCCATGGGGCACGCCGATGATGCCTGCGCGGAATATTTCGCTCAGGTAGGCGCCGTAGTTGAGCGACAGCGCCAGGATGCCTGCGCTGATGGCACCCGGAACCACACCCAGCTGCGGGAGGCCCAGGTAGATCAGCAGGATCTGGATCAGCAGCGGCGTCCCGCGGAAGAAGGACGCGTAGAAGCTGGCCACGCCGAAGGCGACGGCGCTGCTCGACAACCGGGCCAGCGCCGTGACGAAACCCAGCAGCAACGAGACCCAGATCGAGCAGAAGCTGAGGAACAGGGTCAGCGCCGCCCCCTGCAGGAAACCGTTGGGCGCGAGGTTGACGCCCACCAGGTTGCGCCACTTGTCGAGGATGATCGCCAGCTTCAGGTCGAAGCTGAGGAAAAACGCCACGCACAGGAGGAGCATGACCGCCCAGGTCAGGTACAGCCGGGCACGGAAGCCGAACAGGCGCGCCAGCAGCGGCTCTGCCGGCGCGTCGCGCAGTCTGGAGGGAGGATTCTGGAACGCGCTCATTGGGTGATGTCTGTACCGATCCACTTATTCGAGATGCGGGCGAGCGTGCCGTCCTGGCGCAGCTGGCCGATGATCTCGGTGACCTTGGCGTTCCACTGCGGGTCGCCTTTCTCGATGGCCACCACGTTGGGCTCACCATAGAGCGGCTGGCCGACGATCTTGAAGCGTGGGTCCTGGGCGATCCGTTCGCGTGCCGTCACCAGGTTGGTGACCATGGCGTCCAGGCGCACGCCGCTACCCAGGGCGAGGTCCTGGAAGGCGACGGTCTCGTTGTCGTAGGGCGCGATCTCAACCTGCTCGAAGGGGTAGCTCAGCGGCTTGTCTTCCGCGCCCTCGATGACCAGGTCCTTGCGCAGGTAGCTCTCGTAGGTCGAAGCGCTGATCACACCGACTTTCCTGCCGTCCAGATCCTTGGCCGAGGCAATGCGCGAGTCCTTGGCATTGACCACGATCACCGCCGGCGACTCGTAGTACTTCACCGGGAAATCGAAGACCTGGGCGCGCGCCTGGCTGGGCGTCATGGAGCAGACGCAGACGTCGTATCGGCCGCTCCAGTGGCCGGCGGCGATCACGTCCCAGGATGGCGTTTCCAGGCGCAGCTTGACGCCCAGGCGCTCCGCCACGGCCCTGGCGATGTCGACGTCGAAGCCATCGAGCTGGTTCTGGGCATTGAGGAAGGAAAACGGCGGGTAGTTCTCCATCAGCACGCCCACCAGTTCGCCCTGGTGCTGGACGCGATCGAGGGTAGTGCCGGCGAAGGCGGATGCGCAGCTGGCGGCCAGAGCAAGGCCGAGAACGGGGAGGGACAGTTTCAAAACGGGCTCCAGGATGGGCGGGGAATCGGTAAAGATTAAAACGACATAAAAATTATTTTTCTAATATCTTTGTGGAATTTATTGCTCCGTTCGAGCTATATCTCTCCGTCGTGAGCGCAGTGGAGGACTCGATTGGCAGAGGTGTCCCGATCCTTGCCATGCGAGGGCGTACAAGGTCCTGTCCGACTTCGTACGGCTTGACCCGGAGCCATTAAAAAAAACGCCTCTCAGACCCGGATTCCATCGTTTTTCAGATCCGGAGCGCGTCCCTATAGTCCCCGCAGACCGATCCCGGATCGGTGTAGTCAACTCAGTCGTGCGGGAACTGGATATGAACAAGAACGAAGATGTCGAGCGCAGCAGCGGTGCCGGAGTCGGTACCCGGGTGGTCTGGAGTGGAGAGCAGGTCCAGCACCCCTACAATGCGACTCAGACTCCGATCGTGGTAAGCGCCGCCTACGGCTACCAGGACATCGATGCCTGGTACGACGTCGCCCTGGGTAAACTGCCCGGCTATATCTACAGCCGCATGAGCAACCCGACCGTCGCCACGCTGGAAGCCAAACTCTGCGAGCTGGAGCAGTCGGAATCGGCGGTTGCCTTCAGCAGTGGGATGGCCGCCATCAGCGCGGTGCTGCATACCTTCCTGTCGAGCAGCAAGCGGGTGGTCTCGACCCGTGACAGCTACGGCGGCACCAACAAGATCTTCGAGGAGTTCCTGCCGCGCATGGGCGTGCAGGTGTGCCTGTGCGACACCCTGGATACCGAGGCCATCGAGCGCGAGATCGCCGCCGGCTGCGATCTGCTCTACCTGGAAACCCCCACCAATCCCACGCTCAAGGTGCTGGACATCCGCCGCCTGGTCGCGGCGGCGCGGAAGGTCGGCGCCCTGGTGGTGGCCGACAACACCTTCGCCACTCCGCTGAACCAGAACCCGCTGACGATGGGCGTCGACGTGGTGGTGCACAGCGCGACCAAGTTCCTCTCCGGGCATGGTGATGTACTGGGTGGCGTGGTCTGCGGTGCGGAGTCGCTGATGTCGCAGGTTCGCCATTACCGGGAAATCAACGGGGCGTCACTGGACCCGTTTTCCGCCTACCTGATCATCCGCGGCATCAAGACCCTGGCCGTCCGGCTGCGCCAGCAGCAGGCCAGTGCGCGGGCGTTGGCCGAATACCTGTGCACCGAGCCCCTGGTGGAGGCGGTCAACTATCCCGGTTTGCCTCAGCATCCGAGCCACGCGATAGCCCGATCGCAGATGCGCGGCTTCGGCGCCATCGTCAGTTTCGTGCTCAAGGGCGGCATGGAGACCGTGGCCCGCCTGCTGCCGCGCCTGAAGTACGCCCACCGCGCCGGCAACCTGGGCGCCGTGGAAACCATCTACGGTCCGGCGCGCACCACCAGTCACGTCGAGAACACCCTGGAGGAGCGCCTGGCCCTGGGCATTTCCGAAGGGCTGGTACGCATCTCCGTGGGCATCGAGGACACCGATGACCTGCTGGCGGACCTCGCACAGGCGTGCGCCGCGGTTCGCCGGGAACAGGCCAGGGACGGCGAACCGGAAGGGCACGGCGACGTGGCCAGCCGGTCGATCGAGCTGCAGGTCTGAGACCTGCGGCGTGGCGCTCGCCGATCGCGGCGGGCGTCACTTCATGAAATCGAACAACAACAAGACGCAAGGCAACTCGATTCGCTCTGCCCAGACGAGGTCGTAGCAACGTCCTTGCCCGCCAACTTTCATGAGAGTCCAACCATGTCCGTGCAGACAACAACAAGCAAAAATGCTTCGGCGCATTCCTTCAAGCAGGATATGCAGACCCGCCACATCGTCATGCTGGCGCTGGGCGGTGTCATCGGTACCGGCCTGTTCCTGACCTCGGGCTACACCGTCAACCAGGCCGGTCCGCTGGGTGCGGTGATCGCCTACATCATCGGCGCGGTCATGGTCTACCTGGTCATGATGTGCCTGGGCGAACTGGCCGTGCAGATGCCGGAAGTTGGTTCCTTCAGCAGCTATGCGACCCGCTACCTGGGGCCGGGCACCGGCTACACGGTGGCGTGGATGTACTGGCTGACCTGGACGGTTGCCATCGGCTCGGAATTCACCGCCGCCGGCATGCTCATGGTGCGCTGGTTCCCGGATACGCCGGTGTGGATCTGGAGTGCGCTGTTCGGAGCGGCCGTGTTCATCAGCAACATCGTCTCGGTGCGGACCTTCGCCGAGACCGAGTTCTGGCTGTCGCTGGTCAAGGTGCTCGCGGTGATCGCCTTCCTGATCGTCGGCGGTGGCGCCATCCTCGGCGTCTTCGAAATCAAGCAGGCGCACAGCATCGGGCTGGGCAATTTCACCCGCGAGGGGCTGTTCCCGACGGGCTTCTGGTCCATCGCCATGACCCTGCTGGCGGTGTCCTTCGCCTTCTCCGGCACCGAGCTGATCGGTATCGCCGCCGGCGAGACCCGCGATCCGGAGAAGAACGTGCCCAAGGCCATCCGCACCACGGTGCTGCGCCTGGCGCTGTTCTTCATCGGCACCATCTTCGTGCTGGCGACCCTGCTGCCGCGTGAGCAGGCTGGCGTGGTGGAGAGCCCGTTCGTGATGGTCTTCGAGATGATCGGCATTCCCTACGCCGCGGACATCATGAACTTCGTCATCATCACCGCGCTGCTGTCCGCCGCCAACTCCGGGCTTTACGCCGCCGCGCGCATGCTCTGGACGCTCAGCGACCAGGGCAACATGCCGCGCAGCTACGCGTCGCTGTCGCGCCGGGGCACGCCGTTCAACGCCATCGTCCTGAGCATGGCCGGCGGCATGGCGTCGCTGCTGAGCAGCGTCTTCGCGCCGGACACCATCTACCTCGCCCTGGTCTCCATTTCCGGACTGGCCGTGGTGGTGGTGTGGATGAGCATCGCCGCCAGCCAGATCGCCTTCCGACGTCACTATGTGGCCAACGGCGGCAAGGTCGAGGACCTGAAGTTCCGCGTGCGCGGCTATCCCTTCGTACCGCTGGCGGCGCTGTTCTGCTGCGTGCTGTCCTGCGTCGGCATCGCCTTCGACCCGGCCCAGCGGGTGGCCCTGTACTTCGGCTTGCCCTTCATCGCCTGGTGCTACTTCGTGTTCTGGCTGACCCGCAAGGGCCGGGAGCGTCGGCAGATGTCGCTGGAAGTCGTGGCGCGTGGTTCCGAGGCCGCCTGAGCAGCGCGATACTAGGCCGCTTGAACAGTTGCCATGAGGATCCGCCGTTGAGCCAGAAAGCCTTGCCCCCACTGAACTGGCTTCGAGCCTTCGAGGTGTCGGCGCGTTACCTGAACTTCACCCACGCGGCGGAGGAGCTGCACCTCACGCAGGGGGCCGTGAGTCAGCAGATTCGCCAGTTGGAGAGCCAGCTCGGGGTGGCGTTGTTCAAGCGCCTGCCCCGGGGGCTGGGGCTGACGGAGGAGGGGCAGTCCTACTTGCCGGTCGTGCAGGACGCCATCAGCCGGCTGGCGGTAGGCACCAACGAAATCTTCGGGCAACGCCAGCGGCGGCCATTGAAGGTGCGCGGCAGTCTCTCGTTCCTGCACTTCTGGCTGGCGCCCCGGCTGGCCGAGTTCCGTCGTGCTCATCCGCAGGTCGATATCCGCTACATCAGCAACCTGTGGGTCAAGGAGCTCGATGCCGAGGACGATCTGGAGATTCGTTGGGGCAGCGGGCAGTGGCCGGGTGTCGAGGCGCAGCGCCTGACCTGGGACCTGCTGGTTCCGGTCTGCTCGCCCGCGCTGATCGCCGACCGGCCCTTGCGCGAGGCGCGCGACCTGGCGCACCTGCCGCTGCTGCATGTGCTGGGCTACGAGGAGGGCTGGGGCTACTGGCTGAAGCGGGCCGGCGCCGATGATGTCGATTATTCGAGCGGCCTGCAGTTCGACACCCTGGTCTCCACCCTGCGCATGGCGGAGTTGGGCTTGGGTGTTGCCCTGGCGCGCTCGTCACTGGTCGAGGACCTCCTGCGGGAAGGGCGCCTGGTGGCGCCCTTTGCCCAGCGCATCGAGGCCAGCGAGTCGTTTTACCTGGTGCGCGGTTTGGGGCAGGCGCTGTCCCCGGATGCCCAGGCCTTTTCCAACTGGCTGGTGACCTTGGTTCACCGCCAATCATGAGTACCCACCTGGAGTGACGATGCAGTACACAACCACCCGTGGCGCCGAGACAAGCGTGGACTTCCGCACGGCGCTGCTTTCCGGGCTCGCCGGGGACGGCGGGCTCTACGTGCCTTCGTCGCTGCCGCTGTTCAGTCCGCAGGAGATCGCCAGCTGGTCCTGGCTGCCGTTCGACGAACTGGCCTGGCGGGTGATTGCTCCCTTCGTCGGCGACACGCTCGACGAGCCGAGCCTGAGGGCACTGGTCAGCGACAGCTATCGGGGGTTTCGCCATCGCGCGATTGCGCCGCTGCAGCAGATCGGCCACAACGAGTGGGTCCTGCAGTTGTTCCACGGCCCGACCCGCTCCTCCAAGGATTTCGCCGCGCAATTACAGGCCCGGCTGATCAGGCACTTCCTGGGCCAGGATTGCGAGCGGGCGGTATTGGTCGGGGCCAGCAATGGCGATACCGCCGTGGCGGCCATCGAGGCCCTGGGGCACTGTCCCACGGCTCGCCTGCTGGCGCTCTATCCGCTGGCCGGCACGCCGGCGGATCGGTCGGAGGTCATGCGCAGGGCGGATTCCGATAGTGTTTACAGCGTCGCCGTGGAGGGCAGTTTCGACGATTGCCAATCGCTGGTTTCGCGATTGCTGCGCGAATGGCCCTGTCCCGAGCTGATTCCGATCAGCTTCAACTCGACCAACTGGATCGGCGTGCTGGCGCAGATCGTCTTCTACTTCCATGCGGCCCTGCAGTTGGGCGGCGGCATCCGCCCGGTCGGCTTCAGCATTCCGGCGGCCAGCTTCGCCGAGATCTACGCAGGTTTCATCGCGCAGAAAATGGGGCTGCCGATCAACCAGATCATCGTCTCTACCAACCGCAACGATGCCTTGCACCGGTTCATCCATTGCAATCGCTACAGCAGGGGTTCCGCCAGCCGCACCTTGTCGCCGGCGATGGACTTCTCGCTGTTCTCCAACCTCGAACGCTTCGTCTGGGAGCTGTATGAGCGTGACGGCGAAGCGACGCGGACGCTGATGGAGCACTTCGACGACTGTGGCGAGCTGAGCATCGGTAACCGCCAGTGGTTGCAGGCGCGCATGCTGTTCGACTCCTATGCCGTGGACGATGCGCTGATCCGCGAAGAGATCATCACGCTGTTCCGCGAGACCGGCAGTGCGGTGGACCCCCATACCGCGACGGGCGCCTACGCCGGGCGGCTGCACCGGCGCAACATCGGCGCGCCCATCGTGACCCTGGGGCAGTTCGCGCCGGAGAAGTCGGCGGCGCTGCTGGCGGAGCTGGGGGCCTGGCACGGTGCAGTGCCGTCGCCCACAGGCGGCGAGGCCACTGGACCCGTGCTGGCGCGCGATGACCTGGCGGGGTTGCACGAGGTACTGATGCAGATGCGGGCCGGCCGATGAAGCGCATCCTCGACCCCCTGGACGAGCGCATCCTCGCCGAACTCACCGCCAACGCGCGCATCGCCCATGCGGAGCTGGGGCTCAAGGTCAACCTGTCGCGCAACGCGGTGCGCCAGCGCATCGAGCGCCTGGAGCGTGACGGCGCCATCCAGGGTTACACCCTGCGGGTGGGCGAGGGGCGGCGTCCCTCGTCGCTGATCAATGCGGTGATCTTCGTCTACCGCTACGATCGCATGCGCGGCGAGGAGGTGCTGGCCGCGCTGCGAACGATCCCGGAGATCGTGCAGTGCGAAGTGCTCAGTGGCGAGTTCGACCTGATGCTCCGTGTCGAGGCCGCCAGCCCGGAACGCGTGCACCACGTCTGGCGGGAGATCGCGGCGATGCCGGGGGTCGAGAACACGGTGACATCGTTCGTGCTGTCCACCGTGATCTGAACCGCCCAACGCGGCCGTACCCTGCTGCCAAAGCCTGCGGGAATACCGACGCCGCCCGGACCTTCGTCCGGGCGGCGTTTTTCATTCTGCGCCCAGGTATTGCGTCGGTCCGGCACTGGTCAGATTGCCCAATAAATACAGCGCTTTGCCATATTCAACTGGCATGGGACGACTCTTAGGCTGAGCGACATCGAACAACGCCTGAGAAGGAAGGCAAACCATGACCGAATACAAGATCGCCCTCGTTGGCTTTGGCGGTGTGAACCGCGCCCTGGCTCAACTGATCGCCGAGCGCAACGCTCGTTGGCAGCAGGAGCTGGGTTTCAGCCTGAAGATCGTTGGCGTCACCGATCTCTTCCTGGGCTCGGTGATCGACCGCAATGGCCTGGATGCGGCCAGTCTTGCCGCGCTGCCGGCCGTCAAGGGCGCCTTCGCGCAGATGCCCGAAGGCACCGCGCAAGCCTTCAACGAGTCGGTGATCAAGCAGTCCGGGGCCGACATCATCGCCGAAGCCACCTTCACCAATCCGAAGGACGGCGAGCCGGCGGCGACCTTCTGCCGCTGGGCCCTGGAGGCGGGCAAGCACGTGGTCACCACCAACAAGGGCCCGATCGCGCTGCACGGCGAGGAGCTCAAGCGCCTGGCCAAGGCCAATGGTGTGTCGTTCGAGTACGAAGGCTCGGTGATGAGCGGCACGCCTGTGCTGCGCCTGGCACGGCAGACCCTGGCGGGCTCCGGCGTCCAGGGTTTCGAAGGCATCCTCAACGGGACCTCGAACTACGTGCTGACGCGCATGGAAGAAGGGCTCGGCTTCGCCGAGGCCGTGGCCAAGGCGCAAGAGCTGGGCTACGCCGAGGCGGACCCGACGGCCGACGTGGAAGGGCATGACGTGCGCCTGAAGGTCGTGATCCTCGCCAACGAATTGCTCGGCGCGCACCTGCAGGTCAGCGATGTCGCCTGCAGCGGAATCAGCGGCATCAGCAGCAGCGATATCGAGAAGGTCCGCGAGTCGGGGGCGCGCTGGAAGCTGATCGGCTCCGCCCGCCGCGAAGCCGATGGCGCGGTGAGTGCCAGCGTGGAGGCCCGCCTGCTGCCGAGCTGGCATCCCCTGCTGGGCATTTCCGGCGCCACCAACGCCGTCGCCTTCGACACCGAGTTGCTGGGTGCGGTGACGGTCTCCGGCCCCGGTGCCGGCCGTGTCGAGACGGCGTTCGCCCTGCTGTCGGACATCGTCGCCATCCATGCGTCCGGCCGTCAGGCCTGAGGAGTGAAGTGCATGAGCCTGACTTCCGTATCCCTTGTTCCCGAGGCGACTCAGATCGACGTGTTCAGCCCCTTCGACGGCACGCTGGTCGGCAGCGTTCCGAACCTGGGCGCCCAGGACGTCCCCCGACTGCTCACGCTCGCTCGCCAGGGCGTGCGTGACAGCGCCGCGCAGCCCCGGCATCGCCGCGCCAGCATCCTCGAACGGGCTGCACAGCTCATCGAGCGAGACGCTGCGGATTTCGCCGGCCTGATCGTCGATGAAGCCGGCAAGACGCTGCGCCAGGCGGAAAAGGAGGTGAAGCGCTGCATCAACACGCTGAAGCTCTCCGCGGAAGAAGCCCGCCGCAACGCCGGCGAGGTGGTGCCCTTCGATGCCTACGAAGGCTCGGAATCGCGCCAGGGCTGGTTCACCCGTGAACCCCTGGGGCTGATCCTGGCGATCACCCCGTACAACGACCCATTGAACCTGGTGGCTCACAAGCTGGGGCCGGCCATTGCCGGCGGCAATGCGGTGATCCTCAAGCCGTCGGAGCTGGCGCCGCTGTCCGCGCTCAAGCTGGTGCAGTACCTGGTCGAGGCCGGTCTGCCCGAGTCCGTGGTGACGGTGGCGACTGGAGGCGTGGAGCTGGGCAAGGCCCTGGTCGCCGTGCGCGAGATCCGCATGATTTCCTTCACCGGCGGCTTCGCCACGGGCGAGCAGATCGCCCGCAATGCCGGCCTTAAGAAACTCGCCATGGACCTGGGCGGCAACGCGCCGGTGCTGGTGCTGGAGGATTGCGACCTCGAGGCCACCGTGGAGTCCTGCGTTTCCGGCGCCTTCTGGGCCGCGGGGCAGAACTGCATCGGGACCCAGCGGATCCTGGTCGATGCGTCGATCTATGCGGCCTTCCGCGAGCGCTTCGTCGAACTGACCCGCGCGATGGTGCTGGGTGATCCGGGGCGGCGCGAGACCGACATGGGGCCGATGATCACCGAAGCCTCCGCTCGCCGGGCCGAGCATCTGGTGAACCAGGCGCTGGGCGAGGGTGCCCGCCTGCTCTGCGGCCACCAGCGCCAGGGAGCCGCCTATGCCCCCACGGTGCTGGAAGGTGTCGACCACGGTAGTCAGCTGTGGCGCGAGGAAGTGTTCGCGCCGGTGGTGATGCTGGCGCCGTTTGAGGATCTGGAACAGGCGATTTCCCTCGCCAACGCGCCGGAGTACAGCCTGCACGCAGGGCTGTTCACCCGTGATCTGTCGAAGGCGCTCAGCCTGTCGCGGCGCATTGAGGCCGGCGGGGTGATGGTCAACGACTCGTCGGACTATCGCTTCGACGCCATGCCCTTCGGCGGCTCCAAGTACGGCAGCCTGGGGCGCGAGGGCGTGCGCTTCGCCTACGAGGACATGACCCAGCCCAAGGTGGTGTGCATCAACCAGCTGGGATGACGTTTCGGGAGACGACCCTTCACGGCCGTCATTTTCACCGGGTGGGTCGCTCGCCGCGCCGCCCGGTGCTTTTTTCCGCTACTTGATGGATAAGGGAGTCGTCGATGATCACGCGTTATGCGTCGGGCAACAGGATGTCCATGGCGGTCAGCTACGGCGCCATGTTCGAGACTGCCGGGGTGGCGGCGGACGATACGCGCGAGGATGTTCAGGGGCAGCTGCGGCAGGTACTGGCGACTATTGACGCGCTGATGGCCGAGGCCGGCGTCAGCAAGGAGCAACTGACCCGCGTACAGATCTGGATCGCGGACTACAGCCACTTCGATCGGGTCAACGAGATTTACGACGCCTGGCTGCAGGGCTACCCGAAACCGGTTCGCGCTTGCGTTGGCGCTGACCTGGGGGAGGGGTACCTGGTCGAGGTGCAGGTGTTTGCGGTTCGTGGCGGGTCGATTGCGAAGCGGGGATAATGCCGCCTTCAATCGGGTGAGTTGATCACCCTGCACCCGCAGCCGTCCGGATACGGCTGCCAGCACTCCAGGAAGGAACGCTCCTATGTCATACCGACTTGCCATCTTCGACTTCGACGGCACGCTCGCGGATTCCTTTCCTTTCTTTGTCGCGGTGTTCAACCAGGTCGCTGACAAGCACGCGTTCAGCCGGATTCACCCGGAAGAGTTGGACTCTTTGCGCAAGCAAGGGGCCCGGGAGATCATGTCCCATATCGGAATGCCGCGCTGGAAGCTGCCTCTGGTGGCGCGAACCTTCATGGGCCTGATGAAGAGGCATCGAAGCTCCATCCGGCTTTTCGAGGACATTGCCGATACCCTGAGCCATCTTGATGAGAAGGGCGTGATTCTCGCGGTGGTGTCCTCCAACTCCAGAGAGAATGTCACGCAGATTCTGGGCTCCAGCTGTCGGCATATCCGTGCCCTCGAGTGCGGGGTTTCCATTTTCGGCAAGGCATCGCGCTTGCACCGGGTCATGCGGAAGTTTGGCGTGGCGCGAGAGGAGGTCATCTACATCGGTGACCAACCGACGGATGGGGAAGCGGCATCAACGGCCGGTATCGCGTTTGGCGCGGTTGCGTGGGGATATGGGACATATGAAGCATTCCGCACGCTTCAATCCCATGAGTGGTTCGCCGATGTGAGCGAATTGCGGCGGTTGGCGGGCAGTCATGAAGGCCTGGAGTCATCCCCACGCTGATGCCCCATTGCAGTGTTCTGCCGTCCCGTCGCGGGGCGATTGGGGGCTGGCCTTCTGATAGGCGATTACACTGGCCGTCTCCCATCCATTACAGAGTGCAGCAATGGTTCCCCAATCAAGCGTACGGCTCGCCCAGGGCGACGACCTCGATGCTCTATTTGAACTGGACGCGATCGCCCGGCGCGAACCGGGGCGACGGACATACATTGCACACGCGGTAGCCAATGGCCAATGCTGGGTAGCAGCGGATGCAAGCGACGCCACAGTACTGATGGGGTACGGCGTACTGAACGACTCCTTCTTTGAGCAGCCCTTCATCCCGCTCGTCGTAGTGAGGGACTCGGCGCGGCGTCATGGTGTCGGGTCCGCCATTCTCCGCGTACTGGAGTCGCAGTGCAGGGGGCCGAAACTGTTCACCTCGACGAACCGCTCGAATGAGCCGATGCAGGGGCTGCTTGGGAAGCTCGGCTTTATCAGGAGCGGCCAGATAGAGAATCTGGATGAGGGCGATCCTGAACTTGTTTTTGTGAAGTTCCGATCCTGAATCCGAGACGGGACTGAAGACGACTGGCGTTGGTCGCGCTGTTGCCGCTCGTCGCTTGAATGCTGGCTCAACGCCAGTTCCTACATTCCTGTCTAGACTGCGATGCAGGGCCTTATCGAGCCCCGCCTTAGCCGCCATCCCTCATCCCCAGAGGCGCGGCCGCCAGGGAAAGGACAGGAGACTACATGGACGGACGTCAATTCCCACCATCCCGCCAATACCTGCTGCCATTGCTGGTAACCCTCGCCCTGATGCTCGTTTTCGGGGGGCTGGTGCTCTGGCAGTGGCTGGATCTGGAAGCGCGCAACCGTACCGAGTACGAGCAGCGTTTCAAGCTCGAGGCCGAGGAAATCGCCCATCGCGTCAGCAACCGGATGCGCTCCTACGAGATGGTTCTGCGCGGTATGTCCGGCCTGATCGTCGGCACTAACGCGGTGTCGGCCGAGGACTGGGCGCGGGCCACTGACCAGTTGCAGTTGCAGGACCGCTATCCGGGCATCCAGGCGCTGGCGTGGGCGCGCTACCTGAAGCGCGAAGAAGCCAACGAGTTCGTCAGCGAGATCTGGGAGCAGGGCCGCCGCGATTTCCGCATCATCCCTCCGGAGCCGCGGGACGAGTACATCGTGGTGCAGTACAGCAGCCCCATGGACTGGCGCAACCGCCGCACCCTGGGTTTCGACATGCTCACCGAGCCGGTGCGCCGGGCGGCTCTCGACCTCGCCCGGGAAAGCGGCGAGGTGAGTCTCACCGGGCCGCTGAAACTCCGGCAGGAAACCGAGCAGCAGGCGCAGAGCGGTGTGATCCTCTATATGCCGGTGTACCGCCCGGACGCGCCCAGCACCTCGGTCGACGAGCGCCGCACCGCGCTGCTTGGCATGGTCTGCGGTGCCTTTCGAATCAACGACCTGATGGCCGGCATCCTGGGGGCCCAGAGCAACCTCTATAGCATCGATCTCAGGGATGTCGGCAGTTCCGAGTCCATGCTGCAGGTATCCGACAAAGGTCACCAGCCACGCTTCCACCAGGTCGAGGAGCTGAAGCTGTTCGGCCGCACCTGGGCCCTGGGAGTGGGCAGCACGGCCGAGTACGAGGCCATGCTGAGCAACAATCGCATCACCTTCAGCCTCTGGACCGGCCTGTCTGCCGCGCTGTTGCTGGCCCTGTTGGTCGGGGGCTATCTCTACCAGCGAGAGCGGAGTCTGCAGCTCAGCCTGTCGGCGACCGCCGAACTGACCGAGCGCGAGGAGCGTTTCCGCCTGCTGCTGCAGCATCTGCCGGTGGCCACCCTGACCTGCGGGGAGAATGGCCGCATCGAGATGGCCAATGCCCGCGCCGGAGAACTGTTCGCCTGCGCGGCGGAGAGCCTGGTGGGGCAGAACCTGCGCCGGTTCGTGCCGAGCCTGGCGGACCTGCCGCAACAATTGGCCAGGCAGGCTCCCACCGACCTGACGGAGATCGAGGCCTTGCAGGAGGATGGTGAGCGGGTTGCCGTGGCTTTCAGCCTGAGCACCTTCAACCACGGCAATGACCGGCGCTACCTGCTCAGCCTTGTGGACCTGCAGGCGCGCAAGAGCGCCGAGGAGCGTTTCCGCCTGGTGGTCGAAGCCTCGCCCAACGCCATCGTCCTGGTGGATGCCCGTGGTCGGATCGCCATGGTCAATCGCCAGACCGAACAACTGTTTGGCTATAGCCGTCATGACCTGCTCGAATCGTCTGTGGAAATGCTCCTTCCCGAGGCTCTTCGCGAGGCCCATGTGGCATTGCGCGAAGGCTTCCAGCGCAAGCCCGAGCAGCGGCGCATGGGCAGCAACCGGGAGCTGTTCGGCCAGCATCAGGACGGCCACATGATCCCCCTGGAGGTGGGCCTGTCGCCGATCCGCGCCGGCCGCGAACGGCTTGTGCAGGCAGTGATCATCGACATCAGCGAGCGCAAGGCCGCCGAGCAGCGACTGCGTGACCAGGCCGAGCAACTGATGCTCGCCAACCGCTACAAGTCGGAATTCCTCGCCAACATGTCCCATGAGTTGCGCACGCCGCTGAACAGCATCCTGATCCTCAGCGATCAGCTGCGACAGAACATGGCTGGCAACCTCACCGAGAAGCAGACCCGCCACGCCGATATCGTCCACCGCGCCGGCAGTGACCTGCTGCAATTGATCAACGACGTGCTCGACCTGGCCAAGGTCGAGGCAGGGCGCATGCAGCTCAAGCTGGAGCCACTCAATGTGCAGGACATGCTCGCCGAGCTGGACGGCAGCCTGCGGCCCATGGCCGAGGTCAAGGGCCTGCGCCTGTCCACCCATGTCCAGGCCGGCGTGCCAAGGGTTATCCATAGCGACCGGGTGCGCATGCATCAGATCCTGCGCAACCTGCTGTCCAACGCCCTCAAGTTCACCGAGCAGGGCGAGGTGGAGCTGTCCGTGGAGCTGGACCCGGCGGCGGCGGTCGATGAGCGCGAAGTGTTGTGCTTCGTCGTCCGTGATACGGGCGTCGGTATCCCCGAGGACCAGCACGAACGCATCTTCCAGGCCTTCCAGCAGATCGATGGTTCCACCAGCCGGCGCTTCGGCGGCACCGGCCTGGGCCTGGCCATCACCCGTCAGCTGGTGCTTGCCCTGGACGGCACCATCACCCTGGAAAGCGTGCCGGGGCAGGGTTCGAGCTTCAGCGTCCGGCTGCCGGTGGCTGTGGGTGCGAGCCAGCCGAAGGCCGATGAGCCCCCCGCACAACCGGTGCGTGGCGGCCAGGGGCCGGCGGTGCTGATCGTCGAAGACGATGTCAACTTCGCCTCGGTGATAGCCGAGGAAGCCCAGGCCCGTGGCTTCTCCAGCGTCCATTGCCGCAGCGGTAAGCAGGCTATCGAGTTGCTGCAGAACGAGCGCTTCGCTGCCGTCATCCTCGACATCCTGCTGCCGGACGTCAGTGGCTGGCAGATCTACCGGCGTGTGCGTAGCCATTCGAACCACCGCGCGACCCCGGTGAATATCATTTCCTGCGTGCCCCAGCCCCAGGACTGGAACGAGGACGCTACCCGCTACCTGGTCAAACCCATCGCCCGCGAGGACCTGGAGCAGGTGTTCCAGGACCTGGAGGGCGGCCGTCCGCCGGCGGAGCACAAGCTGTTGCTGGTGGAGGACGTGGACGTGGAGCGTGAGCACTATCGCGAGCATCTGGAGCAACTGGGCTTCAAGGTGGTGGCCAGTGCCAATGGCGAGGGTGCCCGCAAGGCCTACGCGGAGGACAATTTCTCCGCCCTGGTGATCGACCTCGACCTGCCTGACCAGGATGGTTTCGAGCTGCTCGACAGCCTTCACCGCGAACGCCCGCTGGATGGTTCGCGGGTGGTCATCAACACCGGTGTCGACGTCAACCAGCAGAACCTGCAACGCTTGCGCCGCTATTCGGCGGTGGTTGTGCCCAAGGCGGGCGGGGACCTCAAAAACCTCAGCTCGGCGGTCCAGGGATTCCTCGCTGGCCTGCGCGAACCGCAGACCAGCTCGTGGTCGGACCCGCTGGAAGGCGGCCGCGTCCTGCTGGTGGACGATGACGTGCGCAACATCTACGCCCTCAGCGCCCTGCTGGATGAAACCGGCTTGAAGGTCACCGCCGCCCGCGACGGGCTGGAGGCCATCGACTGCTTCCAGCGCGAACCCTTCGACCTGATCCTGATGGACATGGCCATGCCCAACATGGACGGCTACACCGCCACCCGCGTGCTCAAGCAGGAGCACGGCTGCAGCATCCCGATCATCGCCCTGACCGCCCATGCGATGAAGGGCGACCGGGAGAAATGCATCACCGCCGGCGCCGACGATTACCTGGCCAAGCCGGTGAGTCGCCAGGAATTGCTGGACATGCTTTACCGCTGGCTGGAACAACCGGGAGCACGCCATGGCGCACCTGCAGCTTAAGGAGGTCCCCGCAGCCAACACCCTGCTGGTGGTGGATGACCGCCGGGAAAACCTCGCCGCCATGGAAGCGTTGCTGGACCACGGTGAATGGCAGGTGCTTACCGTGGATTCCGGCGAGGCAGCGCTGAAATGCCTGCTGGAGGAGGAGGTCGGCCTGGTGCTGCTGGATGTGCAGATGCCGCACATGGACGGTTTCGAAGTGGCGCGGCTGATGCGCAGCAGTCCGTTGACCCGCTATACGCCGATCATCTTCATTTCCGCCATCGCCCACACCCATGAAGCCGTGCTGCACGGCTATTCGTCCGGGGCGGTGGATTTCATCCTCAAGCCCTTCGACCCTGAGGTGCTGCGCCTCAAGATCCAGTCCCTGCTGGCCCATGAGCGCAACCGGCGCGACCTGCTGCAGCTCAGCCAGCAACTGGACAGCGCCCGCGCCTTCAACGCCTCGGTGCTGGAGAACGCCGCCGAAGGCATCCTGGTGGTCGGCGAGGACGGCCTCATCAGCTTTGCCAACCCGGCCTCGGCGCAAATGTTCCAGGGCTCGGTGGGGGATCTGGAGGGCAAGCCGCTGCTGAACCTGATCGCCCACCCGGAGATGAGCGGCGAGTGGAAACTGTCGGATTTCTACCGCCACTGGAAGCGGAACGAGACCTACCGCCTGCACGACGCCAGTCTCAAGACCATGAGCGGCGAGCGCCTGCCGGTGGCGCTGTCGGCGTCGCCCCTGCCACGGCTGCAACGCTCGATGGTGGTCATTGCCCTGGATATGTCGGTGGTGCACCACCTCCATGCGCAACTGGAATCCCAGGCCATCACCGATGCCCTCACCGGGCTGCTCAACCGCCGCGGCTTCCACAATGCTCTGGAAGCGTCCCTGGCTCGCGTCGAGCGCAATGGCAAGCGCATGGCGGTGCTCTACCTGGACCTGGACGGCTTCAAGCTGATCAACGATTCCCTCGGCCACGAGGCCGGCGACCGTGTGCTGCGGCGGGTAGGGGAACAGCTGAAGAGCTGCCTGCGCCCCTATGACATCCTGGCGCGCATGGGCGGCGACGAGTTCACTGCGTTGCTCGACAGCCTTGACCACCCCGAAGACGCCGCGCGGGTGGCGGAGAAGCTGATCGAGATGGTTTCGGTGCGTCATCGCATCGAAGGCATCGATGTCACCATAGGTGCCAGCGTCGGCATCGCCAGCTTCCCCGAGTGCGGGCAGAGTGTGGACGGCCTGTTGCGTGCGGCGGATATTGCCATGTATGAGGCCAAGCGCGCCGGCCGCCAGCAGTACCGCTTCTACTCGCCGGAAATGAACGGCCGCGCCCGCTCCCGATTGATGCTGGAAGAGAGCCTGCGCAATGCCATCGAGCAAAACGACTTTCATCTGGTCTACCAGCCCCAGATCCACCTCGAGACTGGCCGCCTGCGTGGCTTCGAGGCGCTGCTGCGCTGGGAACACCGGGTGGCCGGCACGGTGGCGCCCAATGTGTTCATTCCGCTGCTGGAGGAAACCCGCCTGATCAACCGCCTGGGCGACTGGGTGCTGCGGGAGGGGGCTAGCCAATGCAGTGCCTGGAGGCAGAGCTTCGGCGACGACCTGGTGGTCAGCCTCAATGTCTGCCCGCTGCAGTTCGGCATGCCGCAACTGGTGGACGACCTGCGGCGGGTGCTGGACAACTTCAGCCTGCGGCCCTCGCAACTGGAAGTGGAGGTTACCGAAAGCGCATTGATGCAGGACCTGGAGCTGACCCGCGAACAACTCCGGCAACTGCGCGCCCTGGGCGTGCGCATCGCCATCGACGACTTTGGCACCGGCTATTCGTCCCTGGCCTACCTGCGCCATTTCGAGCTGGATACCCTGAAGATCGACCGCCTGTTCATCTCCAACATGCTGGAATCGCGGCGCGATGCCGCGGTGGTCAGCACCATCATCGACCTCAGCCGCCACCTGGGCCTGGAAGTCATCGCCGAAGGTGTGGAAACCGCAGCCCAGCGCGACTGGCTGCTGGAGCATGGCTGCACCTACATGCAGGGTTTCCTGGTGGCGCCGGGGCTGCCCGTGGCCGAGGCCGGGGCCTTTCCTCGCATAGTGGACTGGCGCGCTTTGCAGGAAGCGGCCCTCGCTCCCAGCCGCTCTCCCTGAAGTGGAGAGGGGCGTTCTCTTCAAGCGTGGTGCCAGTCTTTCCCCGGCTTCTACCTTTACGCTTCAGCCACGGCGCAATTGTCGTGGGGTCGCGTTCAGCAGGCGGCGCAGCAAGCGCCGGAGAGCCGTTGGATCCTGATAGCCGACCTGCGCCGCAACCGCTTCGACAGAGTACTGGCCGGATTCGAGAAGCGCTCGCGCCTTGTTCAGCTGCACCCGTTGGATGAGCTGCCGAGTGGAGTGCCCCGTCGCCTTGTGGACGTGGCGCGACAAGGTCCGCTCGGACATGCCGACACTCGCGGCGAGCGCCTTGACTCCCGCAAGCTCCGGCAGCGATTCCTCGATCTGCGCGGTCAGGCGCGAGATCAGGGCATTCCCTTGCACCAGCATGGCGGGGATGACGAAGGGCGACTGCAGTTGCCGACGGTCGAGCAGCAGCGCCTTGCTCACCGTGTCGGCGATTTCAGGGGAAAGGCGCCGGCGTAACAGGTGCAGCATGAGGTCGGTCTGAGCGAAGGCGGCACCCGCCGTAGTCAATGGTGGGTCGGCCAGCACCATGAAGTCCGGGTCTACGCGGCAGCCCGGTGCGAGTGTCTGCAGGTGCGGTGCCAGCCACCAGGAGGTTGTCGCCCGCCTGCCATCCAGGAGCCCGGCTGCATGCAGAAGAAAGACGGCCGAGCATGACGCGGCAACTTCCTTGCCGTTCGCGATGTGGTTGCTCAGTGCCGAGAGGAAGGGAGCTACCCATGGTTCCGCAAGGCGTCGCTCGAGCTGGTCGAAGTCACTGACGCCAATGCCCGGTATGACCCAGCAGGAGCTGTCCTCAACGCCTGGCTCCATGGGGGCCACGTGCAGCAGCAAGCCATGACCCAGCGTCACCGGTCCCGGTTGAGGACCGCAAATCCGCCAGCGCGGTGTGGCCAGGCCGCGTCGCTCGCCGACGTTTGCCGCAGTGGCGAGGATGTCCAGGGTGGAGGCCACGCTCGAGGCGAATGCTCCTGGTATGACCAGAATGGTGAAATCATGCATTGGCTGATTATGCTCGAAAGAGGACAGATCGGACACTTTTGCAGGAAGCGAACGCCAGGCCCAATAGTGATCCAATCCATCGCCAAGGTTTCAGCCATGCCCAACATCCTGATCAAGGTACCCACCGGAGCTTTCAGCGAGCCGCAACGTGAGCGCCTGTTGAAGCGCGTCAGCGAGGCAGCCATCGCGCATGAGCGCATAGGCAGCGATCCACGGCAGCGCAGCCTGTGCTGGGTGCTCATCGAGGAGGTTCCGGCTGCCGATTGGCTATGCGGCGGCGCGAACGTGCACGCTCAGGCCATTCCCTGCATCGTCATGGTCAAGGTGCCTGCCGGCGTCCTCGATGAGCAGATGCGCAAGGAATACGTGCTGGGCCTGCACCAGGCCATCGAGCAATGCGCAGGGCCGGATGATGGGCGGATGTTGATGACGTCGATACAACTGACGGACATCGCCGATGGCACATGGGGTGCGAACGGAAGTCTCTGGCGCCTGGCCGATTTCACTCGCGCTGCCGGTTATGGGCATCTTCTCCCCAGCATCTAGAGGACATGCCAGGCCGGAGCCGGGAGCGAGGAACGGTTTCGACCCTTCCTCTCACAGAAGTCCGCCTCTGGCCGTTGGCTGCCCTCGACCAGTGGCTGCTACCGACCCGGAGCGGATGTCTCCCGCTCCAACTGGCGTGGAGTGCTACTCATCTGCCGCCTGGTTGAGTCGCTGTTGCTGGACAGGCAGTGCATTGCCATGTCGAGCAGATGGTTTTTAGTATATGCATAAATAATATTAAAAATATGTTGATTCGATTCATTTAGAAATAAAAGAATCGCCGGGAATTCCCACGGCGAAGCTCTGAAACGGCGCTCTCGCTCTTGTGTGTCGCAGCGAGATCTCCATGCCCGGCCAGCCCGACTCCACTGTGTTTTTCCGCCTTCAGAATCTGAGCAAGGCGTTTGCGGGCAATCGGGTACTGGACGAGGTGAACCTGGATATCCGTCAAGGCGAGGTGCTTGCGCTGCTGGGCGCCAACGGTGCGGGCAAGTCGACCCTGGTGAAGGTATTGGCCGGCTCCCATTCGCATGACGCCGGGCAGCTGTGCATCGACGGCCAGGTTGTGCGCTTCACCTCGCCTCAGGACGCCAGGCGCCACGGGATAGTCGCGGTGCACCAGCAGGTCGAGCAGGGCGTGGTGCCTGGGCTGAGCGTGGCGGAGAACCTCCTGCTCGACGAGCTCTGCGGCGCATCCGGCTCGCTGCTGTTTCGACCGCGTACGGCCCTGCAACGCGCCGCCGAAATTGCCGCCGGGCTTGACCTCCAGTTGCCGCTGGAGGCGCCCATCGAAACACTGGGGACCGCCGAGCGGCAATTGGTGATCCTGTCCCGCGCGCTGGCGCTCAGGCCACGTCTGCTGATCCTCGACGAACCCACCGCATCGCTCTCGACCCACGAAGCCGAGCGCCTGTTCGCTCTGATCGACCGGCTGCGCGAGCGCGGCGTGGCGATCCTCTACATCTCCCACCGGCTGTCCGATCTGCAACGCGTGGCGGACCGTGCGCTGGTGCTGCGCGACGGCCGTCTGGTGGGCGAATTCACGGCGCCGTTGGACCTTGCTGCCGCCGTGGAATCCATGCTCGGCGCTGCGTTGGGCGAGGTGGAATTGCAGCCTCTGGAGCGGGGCGAAAGCGTGCTTTCCCTGCGCGGCTGGCAGCTCGAAGCACAGAGCGCGGCCTTCGACCTGGACCTGCATGAAGGCGAAGTGGTTGCCCTGACCGGCCTGCTCGGTGCCGGCAAGAGCGAGATCGCCGAAGTACTGTTCGGCCTGCGCAAGCACCACGCCGGATCGATCCGCCTCGACGGGCGCGATTGGCTGCCGCGCACCCCGCGTGAAGCCATCTCCGCCGGCGTGTTCTTTGCCGCCGAGGACCGCGCGCGCAACTCGCGAGTGCCGGGATTCTCGGTGCGCGCCAGCATGACGCTGCCGCTCCTGCGCAGCTTCACCCGTTTCGGCTTCATCGACCGTGACGCGGAGCGCGCCAAGGTCGCCGAGCAGATCGCCGCACTCGACATCAAGGGGCCTGGTCCTGAACACCCGCTGGATCTGCTCTCCGGCGGCAACCAGCAAAAAGTCATTCTTGCCCGCTGGCTGCTGGGGCGGGGCCGCGTGCTGATCCTCGACGAACCCTTCCAGGGCGTCGACGTTCGCGCCCGCCGCGACATCGGCCAGCGCATCCGCGCCAGTGCTACAGGCCGCGCGACGCTTGTGATCTGCAGCGATCCGGACGAGGCCCTGGAAATCGCCGACCGCATCCTCGTCGTGCGCGACGGGGCGGTGGTCGCCGAACTGCCTCGGCAGAACCTGCAGCGCAGCGAGATCGTCGCCCATCTCACCCCGTCCATTCCCTCACGCCAAGGAGCCGTGTGTGTCTAGAACTGCCGTGGGCAGCCCGGCGACGTCACCCGTCGCACGCTTGCTCGACTTCCTCATCCACTACGCGCTGCTCCTGCTGCTGGCCCTGCTGGTACTGGTGTTCGCACTGCTGGAGCCGGCCTTCCTGCGGGTCGGCAACCTGTTCCTGGTGCTGCAGTCGGTTTCCATCGTCGCGCTGCTTGCCCTGGGTGTGACCCTGAGCATGGCCGTGGGCGGGCTGGACCTGTCCATCGGCGCGGTCGCCGCGCTGAGCCTGATGACCGCCAGCTACGTGATGGTGGTGCTGGACTGGGGCCCGCTGGCGGCGATCCTCATCAGCCTCGGCCTCGGCACCCTGGTCGGGCTGCTCAATGGCTGGCTGATCGTGCGCATGCGCGTGCCGGACATCCTCGCCACCCTCGGCAGCATGTTCCTGGTGGTCGGCGTGCAACTGATCCCCACCGGCGGCCGCTCCATCGCCGTTGGCATGACCCTGCCCAACGGCGATGAAGCGCCGGGTGCCTTCGCCAGTTGGTTCCTCGCCCTCGGCCGCGCCCAGCTATGGGACCGCGTGCCGGTGCCGGTGGTGATCATGCTCGGCTGCGCACTGCTGGTCTGGCTGTTCCTCGAACGCACGCGGCCTGGGCGGTTGTTCTACGCCATCGGCGGCAACGAACAGGCCGCGCGCCTCGCCGGCGCGGCGGTGGAACGCTACAAGCTGCTCGCCTACGTGCTTTCGGCGCTGCTCGCTTCGCTGGGTGGACTGCTGCTGGCAGCGCGCCTCGGTCGCGGCGACGTCAGCTCCGGCAACGGCCTGGTTCTCGACGCCCTCGGCGCCGCGCTGATCGGCTTCGCCGTGCTCGGCGCGCAGAAGCCCAACGCCTTCGGCACCCTGGTCGGCGCGGTGCTGGTGGCGACCCTGCTCAACGGCCTGACCATGCTCAACGCGCCGTATTACGCGCAGGATTTCGTCAAAGGCGCCGTGCTGGTTTCGGCCCTGATGTTCACCTTCGGTCTGGCCCGGCGCGGGCGCTGATCGTCACCTTATTTCGGAGATTCAACGGATGAAGTTCACCCCCGCCAAATCCCTGCGCGCGCTGTTCGCCGCCGGCCTGCTTCTGTCCAGCGCCGTCTCGGCCGAAGCGGCCGGGCTGCCCGGCGCGCCGGCACCCTTCGACAAGGGCGGCGTGCAGATCGCCCTGGTCGGCTACCTGTTCTCCGGCGACTTCCCCGAGGCCTATCTGCGCGGGGTGGAGAAGCAGGCCAGCGCGCTGGACGTGAAGCTGCGTGTGTTCGATGCGCGCCAGCAGGCGGCCACCCAGCGCGAGATGCTGGAGCAGGCCATTGACCTGGGCGTGGACGGCATCATCGTCCAGCTCGGTCTCGCCGAAACCCTCAAGGATTCGATCGACAAGGCGTTGGCCAAGGGCATCAAGGTCGTGACCTTCGACGTCGACGTGAACGACCCGCGCATCACCCGCGTCGAGCAGGATCACCGCGAGCTGGCG
Source organism: Pseudomonas macauensis (assembly GCF_047902425.1). NCBI lineage: Bacteria > Pseudomonadati > Pseudomonadota > Gammaproteobacteria > Pseudomonadales > Pseudomonadaceae > Pseudomonas > Pseudomonas macauensis. The sequence continues at coordinate 2,623,387 of NZ_CP138377.1, forward strand.
CGCCTGGCGCTCAAGCAGGTGCTGCAGGACAACGGCACCGCCTTCGAGGCCGGCTACGTGTACATCGACGGCTTCACCCCCATGGAGCGCCGCGACGAAATCTGGCGTCAGGTGAAGGCCGAGAACCCCGGCATCGTCGAGAAGGCGCGCTTCGGCACGCTCAACGCGCCCATCGCCAACTCGGTGGCCGACCAGGCCAGCGCGGTGCTGCGCGCCAACCCGGACATCACCGTGTTCTTCGCGCCCTTCGACGAGTTCGCCAAGGGCGTGAAGATCGCCGTGGACGAAGCCGGGCTGGGCAAGAAGGTGAAGATCTACAGCGCCGACATTTCCACCGCCGACATCCAGATCATGAAGGAGGAGGGCAGCGCCTGGAGCGCCACCGCGGCGGTCAATCCGGAAGTGGCCGGCGCCATCAGCGTGCGCAGCCTGGCGCTGCGCATCGCCGGTGAGAATCCGGGCGAGCAGGTACTGGTGCCGCCGACCCTGATCACCCGCCAGCAGCTGCTGGACCTGGACGTGAAGAACGTCCGCGACCTGGCGCACAAGGTGCCGGCCTTTGGCGAGGCGCAGAAGGTGGCGCAGGCGCCGTGGATTCCGCTGGCGAACTGAAGGGGCAGGGTATGCACGACAAGGCCGGGCGCCTGAAGAAGGCGCGCTCGCCCAAGGGCGACACGCGTTACGGCGCGCGCCTGCCTCCGGGGCAGGTGCTGACCGAGCGCTTTCCCATCCTCCATGAGGGCGAGGTGCCGGACTATTCGCGCGAGACCTGGCGTCTGCGTCTCACCGGTGCTCTGTCGCAAGCGCTGGAGTTGAGCCTGGACGACCTGCTGGCGCTGCCGCAGCGCGAACTGGTCTGCGATATCCATTGCGTCACGCGCTGGTCGAAGTTCGATACCGCCTGGCGCGGCGTGCACCTGTCGGACCTGCTCGAACACTACGGCGTGAAACCGTCCGGGGCGTTCGTCATGGCCCACGCCGACCACGATTACCAGACCAACCTGCCGCTGGAAGACCTGCTGCGCCCGGATAGCCTGCTCGCTACACATTACGCCGGAGAGCCACTGACCCCGGTGCATGGCTGGCCGCTGCGGCTGGTGATCGCCGGGCGCTATTTCTGGAAGAGCGCGAAGTGGCTGCGTGAACTGGAGTTCAGCGAGGTTGACCGCCCCGGATTCTGGGAGCGCAACGGCTTCCACAACGAGGCCGACCCTTTCCGCGAGGAGCGTTTTTCCGGTGAGGCGCTGGCTATTCCTGAGGACGAATGGACCCGCAAGGCGTTCGATTGAGCGTCGCGCTGTTGCTGCCGAGACAGCAGGCACTGTTGCGCTGGAAACACTGGGGACTGGTTATAACCAAAGCATTTTTTATTCGTTTAAAAGCATTCTGCCACTGGCTAGGATGACGCCTTCCCCATCTGGTCAGGGATGACCGGCGATACCGAGAAGCCGCGCCTTTTCGCACGAAGAGTGACCGGCCATGACACCTGGAGCGCTTTCCCGAGCACTGTTTTCTCCAACCTGAGGGGAACAGTCGCTCGCGGTTTCCGGACTTCCGACACCAACCGCTCGAGCCAAAAAATATCCCAAGCGGAGTTCCGGACTCGCCGCCAACGGCGAGTGGCGCTCTTTAAGCGAGACAGGAGTATTTCGCGTGTTATCCCGTTCCCTTATTGCCGTTGCGGTGGCCTCGGTCATCGCCCAGGCCTCCGCACGCGCCGAGGAAACCCCGGCGACCCCCGAGGCCACCACCAAGCTGGAAACCGTCCTGGTCACCGGCGCCCGCGGTAACCACCGCACCCTGTTGGATTCCCCGGTGCCGGTGGACGTGCTCACCGCCGATGACCTCAAGTCCACCGGCGCGGTGGGCGGCGAACTGGGCCAGGCCCTGGCGACGCTGCTGCCGTCCTTCAACTTCCCGCGCCAGTCCAACTCCGGCGGCGCCGACCACGTGCGCGCCGCGCAGCTGCGCGGAATGAGCCCGGACCAGGTGCTGGTGCTGATCAACGGCAAGCGCCAGCACACCTCGGCGCTGGTCAACGACTCGTCGAAGATCGGCCGTGGCACCGCCCCGGTGGACTTCAACTCGATCCCCATCAGCGCCATCAAGCGCATCGAAGTGCTGCGCGATGGCGCCGGTGCGCAGTACGGCTCCGACGCCATTGCCGGGGTGATCAACATCATCCTCGACGATGCCCCGGAAGGCGGCGAAGTCTCCACCAGCTATGGCGCCTACCATACCCATCAGGACGCCATCGACCGCACCACCACCGACGGGCAGAACTCCTACACCAGCGCCAAGGCTGGCACCCAGCTGGGCGAGGAAGGCTTCATCCGCGGCGGCGCCGAATACATCGACCGCAACCCCACCAATCGCGCCGGCTTCGATGGCTTCGCCGACACCCCGGGGCAGCGCAACTACGTGATGGGCGATGGCGTGGCACGGGACGTCAACGCCTGGTTCAATGGTGACCTGGCATTGGGCAACGGCAAGGCCTACGCCTTCGGCCTGTACAACGAACGCCACACCACCGGCGCGGAGTTCTACCGTTACCCGGACGAACACCCGGAGATCTACCCCAACGGCTACCTGCCGCAGTCCCTGGGGGACAACCTGGACCTCTCCACCAGCCTCGGCTACAAGGGCCTGATCGCCGACACCTGGGACTATGACGCCAGCGTCACCCACGGTCGCAACCGCTTCGAGTCGTCCACTCGCCGTACCCTCAATGCGTCCCTTGGCGAAGACACGCCGACGAAGTTCGACACAGGCGACTACGAACTGCGCCAGAGCGTCGCCAACCTCGATCTCAGCCGCGAGCTGAGCCTTGCCGGGCGGCCGTTCGTGCTGGCGCTGGGCGGCGAGTACCGCTACGAAAACTACATCACCACCGCCGGCGATGCGGCCTCGTACTACGGTGTCGGCGCGGACGGCGCCGCCGGCCTGCGCCCGAGCGAGGAGGTGGACATCGACCGCAACGTCTTCGGCACCTATGTCGATCTCTCGGGCGACATCACCGACCAGTTCTTCGTCGATGCCGCCGCGCGTTGGGAGCGTTACGACGACGCCGGCAGCAAGCTTACCGGCAAGCTCAGCGGGCGCTATCAGCTGACCCCGGTACTGGCCCTGCGTGGCGCGGCGTCCACCAACTTCCGCGCACCGTCGCTGGCCCAGGTTGGTTTCCAGAACACCACCAGCAACTTCGGTGACGGCGGCACGCTCACCGATATCCGCGTGCTCTCGGTGAACGATCCCATCGCCCGCGCGCTCGGTGCGGAAAGTCTCGACCCGGAAACCTCGAAGAACTTCAGCCTGGGCCTGACCGCACAGCTGAACGACCGCTTCGATCTGTCCTTCGATGTGTTCCGCATCGACGTCGACGACCGCATCACCCTGTCCCAACGCATCGGCAGCGATGCCATGGAGCAGTTCATCCAGGACAACTTCGGCGTGGCCGGTGTGCATGACGTGAACTTCTTCACCAACGCTGCCGACACTCGAACCGATGGCGCGGAGCTGGTACTCAACTACCACCAGCCCTTCGTCGGCGGCCAGCTGGGCGTGACCACCGCGTATACCTACAACCACACCAAGGTACGCAGCACCAAGGGCACCCCGCAGCAACTGACGGACCTGGGGATCGGCGAAGACGCGCTGGTGGGCGTGGAGGAGCGCAACACCCTCACCGATGCCGCGCCCAAGGACCGCTTCATCTTCACCACCACCTGGAGCAATGCGCAGTGGAACCTGCTCGGCCGCCTGACTCGGCAGGGCGAGACCACCCGCGTGTTCGACTTCGGCGACGGCTACCACCCGGAGCAGACCTATGGCGCCGTGTGGCAGCTGGATACCGAGGTGGCCTACAAGTTCACCCCGCAGTTCAACCTGGCAGTGGGTGGCAACAACATCACCGACAACTACCCGGAACGTTCCAGCTCGGAGATCAACTACGGCGGCAACCTGCCGTACGACGTGCTTTCGCCGATCGGCTCGAACGGTGCGTATTACTACGCCCGCGCCACTTACTCCTTCTGATCTGACGCAGGGGGCCGCGTTGCGGCCCCGCTGCTTTCCGGAGTCGATTCATGGCTGACAACGACGCCGGCCCGCGCCGGCACCTGGGCGCCATTCACGCGCTGCTGCTGACGCTGGGCATGGTGATCACCAGCGACATTCTGAAAACCGCGCCCACCGTGGCGCTCAACGTCGGTCAGGAGCACTTCTACGGGGTCTGGATTCTCGGCGGCCTGCTGTCGATGGTCGGCGCGCTGTGCTACGTGGAGATGGCCTCGGCCTTCGCCCATCCCGGTGGCGACTACCACTTCCTCGAACGTGCCTACGGCCAGCGGGTGGGCTTTCTGTTCGCCTGGTCGCGCTTCGCCATCCTGCACACCGGGTGGATCGCGCTGATGGCGTTCCTGTTCGCCGATCACTTCAGCGCCTTGCTCGGCCTCGGCCAGCTCGGCAACGTGCTGCTGGCGGGCGGGCTGGTCGCCGCGCTGGTGGCGCTCAATCTCATCGGCTGGCGCGTTAGCCTCGGCACTCAGGCCGGATTGGTGGCGCTGGTGGCGGCCGGTTTCCTCGGCATCGTCGGTGCCGGCCTGTGGCTGGAGTGGCGCGGCTTCGTCCCGTCCCCTGTGGCGCCGGTCGAGCCGGAGCAGGTGGGTGTTGCCGGTTTCTCCGCTGCGCTCATCTATGTCTTCCTCGCCTTCGGTGGCTGGAGCGACGCGGCGACGCTGTCGGCGGAGTTGCGCGACAGCCGCCGGGGCATCTTCACCGCCATGCTCGGTGCGCTGGCGGCGTTGTTGCTGATCTACCTGGCGCTGAACTGGGCGTTCATTCGCGGCCTGGGCTTCGACGGTCTGGCCGCCAGCGGAGCGCCGGCGCTGGAGTTGCTCGGGCTGGCCTTCGGCGCGCCGGGTATCGGCCTGATCATGGCGGTGGTAGTGGTGTCCGCCGTCGCCAGCATCAACTCGACGCTGATCGTCGGCAGCCGCACGACTTATGCCGCGGCGCGGGATGTTCCGGCACTGCGCGCCCTCGGCCGCTGGGATGTGCGTCACGGCGTACCGCGCGCGGCACTGCTCGCCGAAGGCGTGGTGGCCTTGCTGCTGGTCCTGGTGGGTGGCTGGAGCGGCCATGGCTTCAACACCATGGTGGAGTACATGACGCCGGTGTACTGGCTGTTCCTCAGCCTGAGCAGCGTGGCGCTGATCGTCCTGCGCCGCCGCCATCCGGACGTGCCCCGGCCGATCCGCGTGCCACTCTATCCCTGGTTGCCGCTGGGCTTCCTCGCGGTGTGCCTGTACATGCTGTATTCCAGCGTCGCCTACGTCGGCTGGGGCGCCTTGCTGGGCCTGGCGGTACTGGCGCTCGGCGGGCTGCTGCAACTGATCCTGCGCCCGCGTACGGCGCAATCCGAAGACTGGCAGGGAGAGGGTGCCTGATGCGCGCGAAGCGACTCTGGCGCAACGGCGCCGTGACCGTTTTGCTGGCGGCCCTGGTAGGGCTTTGGCTGAACGAGCCTACGCTCAGTGCCAGCGGTGAGGCGAGCGGCCGGCGCATGCTGCGCACGGAGCTGTACCTGGAGGCGGTGGAGCTGTCGCAGTGGGAGGACTTCCTCGCCCGCGAGGTGACGCCGCGCTTCCCCGATGGCCTCAGCTGGCTCGATCTGCACGGCCAGTGGCGCGGCCCCAGTGGCGGGCCGGAGAAGCTGCCGTCGCGGATGCTGATCCTCATCCATGCCGACAACCCCTACACGCGCCAGGCCATCACGCAGATCGGCGCGGACTTCAAGAAACGCTTCGGCACGGCGGTGCTGCAGGTCAGCAGTCCGGTTCGCGCTCGCGACCCGGACTGGACGCCGCAGCGCCTGGGCAACCCTCAGCTGTCGCGCTGAAGCCCTGCCTCGATCAGGTCGAGCATGTAGCGCGGCAGGGCGAACGCCGCCTGGTGTACCTCGGGGGTGTAGTAACGGGTCACCAGGCCGCTTTTTGCGAAGCGCTGGCGCAGGGTTTCCAGCGCGGTGCGGCGGGCCTTCTCGCTGTTGGACGCCCAGCCGAACGCCATGCTGCCGCCGATGTAGGTCGGCACCGCCGCGTGGAAGAAGCCCCAGTCGGCGAAGGACTCCGCCAGTCGCCGCGCCGTGCCGCCCAGTTCCTCCGGCTGGAGGAAGGGCACGCCATTCTGCGTGGCGAGGATGCCATCGCCGCCCAGGCGCTGCTGGCAGTTGCGGTAGAAGGCGTCGGTGAACAGGCTCGCCGCCGGACCGCCCGGGTCGGTGGAGTCGCAGAGGATCAGGTCGAAGGTTTCGCGGCTCTGCGCGAGGTACTCCAGGCCATCGGTGTAGATCAGCCGCAGGCGCGGATCGTCCAGCGCGCCGGCCGAATGCCTCGGCAGCAGCTCGCGGCACAGCTCGACCACCTGCGGATCGATCTCCACCGCGATGATTTCCTCGATGCCGGCGTGGCGCACAATCTCTCGCAGGATGCCGCCGTCGCCCACACCGATCACCAGCACGCGGCGCACCGCACCATGGGCAAGGATCGGCACATGGGCGAGCATCTCGTGGTAGACGAACTCGTCGGCCTCGGTGGTCTGCACCACGCCATCCAGGGTCAGCACGCGGCCGAAACGGCGGTTGCGGAATACCTGCACGGCCTGCTGGCCGGTGTGGCCCTGGTAGATCGGCTCATCGATGGTCAGCGCCTGCGCGTAACCGTCGTGCAGCGTCTCGCGGAACATCAGAACGACACCTGCGCCGGTTGCGACAGCCGCAGCACGGAGAGGTCGCCGGTGATGCGCTTCCACGCCAGGCGAATGGCCTCGATGTCCTTGTCGTGCGCGGCGCTGTCTTCATGCAGGATCACGATCACCTTGGTGCTCAGCCGTTCCGGCGCCGGCGCGCCGTGGTCACGCCACTGGCCGTAGGCGTCGTAGGCGGTGAAACCGTCCGGGAAGCGCGGCGTCACTTCCTGGTCGAGGAACTGTCGCCAGCGCTGCTCGCTGGTCCTGTCCTTGCCGTCCTCCTGGCCCAGCGCGAAGTACAGCTCGGTACGCAGCCACTGCGCCTGCGCCGGCCGGGTCGGGTCGCCCTGCAGGGTCGAACTGGAAGGGTTGGTGGTATGAACGGAAGGGGCGGGCGGGGTGGCGCAGCCGAACAGCGCCAGGGCGAGGCTGGCGGCGAGCAGATGGCGGAACATGGGACTTCCTTGCGGTGATGACAGTTGAACCAAACCGCCACTATAGAAGGTCGCCTGTTATTTCATTAAATATTAAAAACGCATTCTCATATGCCTGATTTTGCATTCATGGAATGTGCATCGAAGCGCTCTAGGCCGTGGGTTATGGCCAGCCACGAAGTTTTTGCGAGTTGGTTAGATTCAATATTCACTACGGTTCTTTGCTAAGCACTGGATGAGATATCCATATCGCCGAAAAGATCGCTCTTGAAGTGTTGGAATTCGTTATCGCGACGAAAATGAAACCATAACGAACATCCCCGGCATCATCGAGACAGAATCGCGAGTTGATGCAGCGAAACCCGCCGCTCCCTCGCCATCTTGTTCCGCCGCTGCGCATTCCTAGAATCGGCCCCATTCGCAGTCACTCAACTCTATCGATTCAGGGAGCTCCACCATGATGAACGCCATGCAGATGCCGATGAACAGCAACGCCATGATGCCGATGATGGGCATGCCGATGATGATGGCGACCATGGAATGCGAGATGCTCGACGACGGCATGATGTGCAAGATGAAGCCGGCCATGGGCATGGAAATGGCCATGTTCCGCAACAGCGCCGAGATGATGGCGATGATGATGAACTGCGGCATGCCGATGATGATGCACTGCGGCAACATGATGATGATGGGCATGTCCCAGTCCGCCATGGCCATGATGCCGATGATGGGCATGATGAACCTGCCGATGATGATGGGCATGAACATGGGCATGCCGGCCATGAAGTGCATGATGGAGTGCTCCATGCAGGGCGACATGATGATGTGCAAGATGATGCCGATGCAGGGCATGAACATGGAGATGTTCAAGAACTGCTGCATGCTGATGAACAAGATGATGGAGTGCGGCATGCCGATGATGATGAGCTGCAACGGCATGCCGATGATGTGCTGCACCTGCTGATAGCGGCGCACTGAAATGAAAAGGCCCGGTGGGGAAACCCGCCGGGCCTTTGGCTTTTTGACGGTTGGAATCAGTCCAGCCGTTCGGCGTAGGTGGTGACGAGGTAGGCGACCGCGTCGCTGTCGGCGGGGTTGCGGTAGCTGTGCGGCTGGTCGGCGAAGAACAGGATGGAGTCGCCAGTGCCGAGGAGGAAGCGTTCCTCGTTGACGCTGATCTCCAGCACGCCCTGGGCGACCACCAGGTTTTCCTGGGTGCCCGGCGCGTGGCCGGTGGAGTGCTCGATGGCCAGGCCCTGCAGGCGCAATTCGTAGAATTCCACCTGGCGCGAGACGTCGAAGGGAAACAGCGCGCGGCTGACGAAGGCGCCGTCGCCGCTGACCAGGCGTTTGCTCTCCCGTGCCGGCAGCACGGCCACGCCTTCGAAGGCGCGGTCGTCGAGGAAGGCGGCGACCGAGACTTTAAGGCCCTGAGCGATCTTGCACAGCACCTTGATCGACGGAACGCTGCGGCCGGATTCGATCTGCGCGAGCATGGTCCGGCTCACGCCGGAGAGGCGCGCCAGGCCGTCGAGGGAGAGGTTGCGCTTGGCGCGCAGGCGCAGCAGGTTGCTGGCGACCCGTTCGCCGATGGGGTCGTCGGGCGTGCCGGTCGTGGCGTCGAACGCCACGGCAGGCAGCTCCGTGGCGAGCGGCAGGCCCACGGCTCAGGCCTCGTGGCGGCCGCTGTCGCGGCTCTGCTGGACGATCTGGAAGGCGTCGTAGCCGGCGCGCTGCGCGTACATCATCCACATCAGCTCGGCTTGGCGGCGTGCCTGGCGGCGCGTGCGGTGGCGGGCGAGGTCGATGACGTTGTCGGTGCGGTCCATGGCGGCTCCAGAAGGCTTTCAGACAAGCCGGTTGCGGTGAAGTTGGAGCTAGCCTAGCCGCGATCCTGTTAGAACCAGAAATACTGAATTAGCATTTGGTAATTACTTATTCAGCTATAACGGCCGCGACGGGAAATCCGCCTGCACCGCCACGGATACCGCGTCCGGCCGCCAGAACTCCTGGTCGAACTCCACCAGCAGGCCGTCCTCGGCGTAGTTCAGCCGTTCCAGCACCAGGTTGCTGGCGCCGGAGGCCAGTTGCAGCAACTCGGCCTGGTCGTCGTTCACGGTGCCCAGGCGCAGGTTGAGCGTGCAGCGCGTCTGCACCTTGCCGAAGCGCTCGCGCAGCACGGTGGTCAGCGAGCGATCCAGGCGTGCGTCGAGCAGGTCGGGGCACCAACTGGCGAGCAGGGTATTGATCTCCACCAGCACCGGGCGGCCGTCGATCAGCCGGCGGCGGTGCAGGCGGAAGACGGGTTCGTCCGGTGACGGCAGGTTCATTCGCGCGGCCAGCCAGGCGCCGGCGCGGCAGCGTTCGGCGCTGAGGCACTCGGTGAGGGGCTCGCGGCCCTGCAGGCGCACGTAGTCCATGAAGCTGACCAGCCGCGTCGGGTCGTAGTCGATGCGCGGCGGGCTGAGGTACCAGCCGCGACGGTTTTCGCGGTAGATCAGGCCTTCGGTTTCCAGTTGCTGCAGGGCCTGGCGCAGGGTCACACGGGTGCAGTCGAAGCGCTCGGCGAGGTCGCGCTCGGGCGGCAGCTTTTGCCCGGCGAGGAAGCGCTTCTGGGCAATGTCCGCGGCCAACTGGTCGCGGATGCGCGCGTAGTGCGGCGGGATGGCCTGGTAGAGCATGGCGGCCCTCAGTTGCCGGTGGCCAGCGCCGGCTGCTCATCGCGCAGTTCGCGCTGCCAGGCCAGCAGGCCGTAGATCGCCAGCACCACGAAGCCGGCGTAGAGCCCGGCAGTGAGGTACAGCGCCTTGTAGAGGAACACCCCGGTGTAGATCACGTCGAGGATGATCCACAGCCACCAGCTGGCGACGTACTTGCGCGCGGCCCAGAAGCTCGCCACCAGGCTGAAGGTGGTCAGCGCGGCGTCCAGCCAGGGCAGGGCGGCGTCGGTGTGGGTGTGCATTGCCCAGCCCAGGGCGAGGGCGCCGACGGCGCCGGCCAGGCAGCTGGAGACGGCGGTAGAGAAGGGCAGGCGTTCCACGCGCACCTTGTCGTGGTCGCTGCCGCCCTGGCTCCATTGCCACCAGCCGTAGAACTGCAGCACCACGAAGACCAGTTGCAGGAGCATGTCGGAGTAGAGCTTCACGCTGAAGAAGATCCACGCGTAGAGCAGCACCGCCACCACGTTCACCGGCCAGCACCAGCGGATGCGCCGGGCGGTGAGCCAGACGCCGAGCACGTTGACGATCACCGCGATGATTTCCAGAGCAGACATGTTGCGCTTACCTCAGAAGTTGACGCTCGCCGTCAGACGAGCCGTGCGCGGCGCACCCTGGAACAGGTAGCCGTCGCCGAAATATTCACCGACATCGCGCCAGTAGCGCTTGTCGAACAGGTTGTCGACGCTCAGCCGCAACACGGTAGGGTAGCCCCCGATCTGCGTGCTGAAGCGCGCGCCGGCGTCATACAGGGTGTAGCCGCCAACCTCCACCGCGCCGTCGCGGTCGGCGTACTTGGCGCCGCTGTAGCGCGCCGCGCCGAGCAGCGAGAGCCCCGGCACGCCGGCCAGAGCGTAGTCGGCCTGCAGGCTGGCGCGCAGACGCGGGACATTGATCGCCTGGTGGCCTTCGTAGTCGTCCGTGCCGCTGTTCACCACCCGCGAACGGATCGCCGCGAGGCTGCCGCTCAATTGCAGCGCGGAGGTTACCCGGCCACTGGCCGACAACTCCAGCCCGCTGTTCTTCTGTTGGCCCTGCTGCACGTAGGTAAAGGTGCCGTCGCCGTTGGGCCGGGCGAACTGGTACGCCTGGTGGATCTGGAACAGCGCGGCGCTCCAGTCGAAGCCGGCCAGCTCCTGCTTGATGCCGAACTCCACCTGGCGCGAGGAGGTGGGCGCCAGGGTGTCGCCGGCGTTGCTGGCGAACCAGGGGGCCTCGCCGCCCAGAGAAAGCCCCTTGCTGTAGCTGCCGTAGATCGAGATGTCCTCGCGCGGCTTGAAGATCACCGCGCCGTTGGGCAGGAACTCCGAGCGGCGGGTGTGCCGGGTGGTGTTGCCTTCGCTGTCGAAGGTGCGCTCATCCAGGCGTACCTGGCGCCCGCCAAGGACCACTTGCCACTGGTCATCGAGGATGAGGCGGTCGCTGGCGAACAGGCCGTACTGGCGGCTGTCGAGGTGGCGATAGCTGTGGCCGGGCTCGCCATCGGCAGGCGCCACGGCGCCGATGCCGGTGTAGATGTTGCCGGTGCCGACCCACTCGTTGAGTTCCGGACGGCTGTCCAGCACGCGGCGGAAGGCCGAGGTGCCGACGGTCAGTTCGTGGCGCAGCCAGCCGGTGGCGAACTGGCCGTGCAGCGCGGCCTCCAGTTCGTCGTTGCGGCGCGTGTCGTCCGGGCTGCGGAAGTCGTAGAGGTCGTAGTCGCCTTCGGGGCTGAAGTAGTTGGGCACGGCAGAATCCGCACAACTGGGCACGCCGTAGCAGCCCCAGGGGAAGGCGCTGTAGTCGTCGATCACCACGCGGCTGCGCGAGGCGCTGAGGGTGCTGGTCCAGGCGTCGTCGAAGCGGTATTCGAAGCGCGTGTTGAGGTTCAACGACTCGATGCGCACCGGGTCGGCCCAGCTCTGGTAGCCGATGCGGTCGTGTGGGTCGATGCCATGGGGCAGTTCGGTCCCGCCGAGCAACTGGTAGCCGGGTGCCGAGGGCTGGCGGCGGTTCTGGTATTCGGCGTCGAACTGCCAGAGGGCGTTGGGCGAGAGGTTCCAGTCCAGCGCCAGCGAGGCGAAGTCGCGATTGCCGTCGGTGTGGTCGATGTAGGAGCGCAGGTCCTCGTGGGCGAGGTTCACCCGTACGCCGACGCTCTGCTCACTGTCGAGCCAGGCGCCGACGTCGGTGGCGACGTAGCGGCCGCCTTCGTCGTCCGTGCCCAGGGTTACCGAGCGCACGTCCTGGGGGCGCTTGGTGACGTAGTTGATCAGGCCGCCCGGTTCGGACACGCCGCTCTGCAGGCCGGAAAGCCCCTTGAGCACCTCGACCTGCTCCTTGTTCTCCAGCGCCACGTTCTGCTCGCCGGTGATGGTGCGGCCATTGATCTTGTAGCTGCTCGCGGCGTTGAGCGAATAGCCGCGAATCTCGAAGTTCTCGTAATAGCCCACCGGCGCGTAGGCCTCGCCGGTGGAGGCGTCGTTCTTCAGCACGTCGCTGAGCAGGCGCGCCTGCTGGTCCTTGAGCAGGGCCTGATTGAACACCGAGATGGACGCGGGCGTGTCCAGCAGCGGCGCCTCGCCGAAGCCACCGACCGAGGCGCGGTTACTGGCGTAACTGTCGGTGTCGTGGCCGGTTACCGTGACGGTGTCCAGGGTGGTGTCCTCGGCATGGCCGGGACTGCTGGCCAGCAGCACGGCCAGGGTCAGCAGGCTGAGGGGAAATCGCGTGCGCGCGGGGCGCGGCAGGTACTGCATGGAACGCTCCTGAAAATCGCCAGGGCGTGCGCCGGGAATGCACGGGGCCGAGCCCCTCCCGCGCGAAACGGATGGCCTTGGGTGTTGGTCGTGATCGCCCGCTGACGGGGTCTCAGGCCGGAGCTGCTCCGGTGGTCAATGGCAGGGAAGGCTCTGCGGCCCACTCCTGCAGCGAGCCGTCGTAGATCGCGACTCGGGTTTCCCCCGTCAGGGTCAAAGCCAGGGCGAGGGCGGCGGCGGAGATACCGCCGCCGCAGTACAGCAGCAGTGGCGGCTCGGCCCCACGCAGCCCGGCGAGGGCTTCGTGCAGTGCCGCGCCACGCCGGTAGCAGCCGTCGTCGTCGAACAGGCTGCGTGCGGGCAGGTTGCGGCTGCCGGGGATGTGCCCACGGCGGGCATAGCGGGTGACGGCGCTGCCGTCGAACAGGGCGGCGGACAGCGCGCAGACCAGCGTGCCGCCAGCTTCGCCCGCCACGACGTGTTCAACGTCGCGGCGGTCGATCCAGAAGCCATTCCGGTACTGCGCCGGCGCCGACAGTTTCCCGCGTCGGGCAGCGGGCGATTCGCCTGCTTCCAGCGAAAAACCGGCTGCGATCCAGGCGCGCAGGCCGCCATCCAGCACCGCCGCGTCGATGCCCAGGCTGCGCAGCATCCACCACAGGCGCGCGGCCCAGAAACCGTCGCTGCGGTCGTAGATCACAATCAGCGAGTCGTCATGGATACCCAGTCCCTGCAAGGCATCCAGCGCTGATTGCGCCTCCGGCAAGGCGAAGCTGAAGGGCGCATCGGCAGCGGCCAGATCGTCCAGCAGATCGGCATGGCGCGCACCGCGAATGTGCCCGGCGAGCCAGCCGGCGTATCCGCTTTCAACGCGGTAGTCGCCATCGAACTGCGGTGCGGCGAGTTCGACGCTGGCATCCAGCAGGCACAGGCGCGGGTCGTCCAGCGCGGCAGCCAGCCAGTGCGCGGTGACCAGGGGTTCGCTCATCTCAGTTCACCTTCGCCGCAAGGTGGCGAACGTGATTCAGCAGGCGCTGGCCTTCGCTGTCGAGGAACCAGCGGGTGTGGCCGATCAGGTAGTTGTCGTACGCCAGCGAAGCGCTCTCGGCCGAGCCGAGGATGCCGTGGAAGTAGATGACTTCCGACAGCGCGAAATCCGCGTGCACCAGCGGCAATAGCGCGGCCAGCGCGAGCAGGTCGTCGCGGCTCAGCGGGCGCACGCTGGCGTAGCCCTGCAGCAGGGAGTCCAGTGCATCGAGGTCGGCGATGGCGGCGCGGCCCTGGTCCAGCTCCAGCCAGGGCACCAGGTTGCGTTCGATGGCGGTGGCCAGGTCGAACAGCGCGAAGCTGCGGTCGCTCAGGCCGAAGTCCAGCACCGAGACCACCTGCGCCTGCGGGCCGTCCTCGCTCCACAGCAGGTTCGAGGCGTGCCAGTCGTTGTGGGTCCACAGCGCTGGCTGGCGCTGCAGGTAGGGCAGCAGTTCGCGTTGCAGCGGCAGGTGCAGCTCGCTGAGGGTTTCCTTCCATGGGCGCGCCTGCAGGTAGTCGGCGAGGGCGGGCGCCTGGGGGAAGGTCGCCTCGATGGCGGCCAGCGGGTCCGCCGCGCCGAACAGGTTCAGGTTGCTCAGCAGCACACCTGCGCTGCGCGAGGGGGCATCGAAGCCTTCGGCGGCGCGGTGCAGTGTTGCCAGCGCGGCGCCGGCGGCGAAGGAATGGGCGTTGTGCTGGAACGGCGTCCAGGACAGCGCGTCGCGGTACGGGTCCAGGCCCTCGGCCTTGCGGTGCACTTCGTAGGTCCAGCCGTCGCGCTCGATGGCGCTGCGGCCCTGGCCATCGCGCAGCACCTGGGCGACCGGTGCGCCACGGCGCGCCAGGTGGTCCAAAAAGGCATGCTCCTCCGCCAGCCATTCAGCCGTGCGCACGCTCGGGTGGTGGCGTTTGACGAACAGCGGGCCGCTGCCGGTCTCCACCAGCACGGCGGCCGAGAAGGGCCGGGGGCTGTGCCAGGTCAGGCGGGCCTCGTCGCCGGCGGCCGGAAAGTCAGCGAGCAGCGCGCGGACTTCCGCTTCGGTCAGCGCCGGCCAATCGGGCTCCACCGGGTCCAGGCCCATGCCGTGGCTCAGGCGTTTCGTCATGCTGGGTTCTCCACTTGCCAGGCGTTGCTGGTGGCGCCGCGCCAGATTTCCGGGTCGCGCAGCACGCCGTATTCATGCAGCCACTGGGCGTAGGGCTGCAGTAGTTCCTCGCGCTGTTCGCCCCAGCGGCCCTGGTGCAACCAGCTGGGCGCGATGCGCCGCAGGGATTCTGCCAGCATCTCGTGGGGAAAGTAGGGAATGGTGCGTTCGTAGACCGGCAGCGCGGCTTCGGGATCCGCCGCTGCCGCCAGGAAACCGCGTGCCGTGGCGGCGAGGAAGCGCCGCGCGATGTCCGCATTGGCGTCCAGCCAGTCCTCGCGAGCACCCAGCAGGTAGCTGTGATAGGGCGGCGCGCCGATCTCGTCCACCGGCAGCACCACGCGGCGTTCGTTGGCGATGGAACTGGGCAGCAAGGCTTCCCAGGCCCAGTAACCGCCGAAGCTGGCGTCGGCGAGGCCGGCGGCCAGGTCCTCGGGGCGCAGCTCGCGGAAGCCGGCATCCACCAGCTCCACTGCATCGGGATCGCCGCCGTCCTGGCTTACCAGATGGCGCACCATGGCCAGGCCGCGCGGTGTAGGGTTGAGCGCCAGGCGCTTGCCCTGCAGGTCGCGTGGCCGTTGGATGCCGCTGTCGGTGAGGGTCTGGATCGACTCCAGGCCACGGTGGTTGATCGCCGCCACGCCAATCAGCGGCTGGCCCAGCTCGCGGCGCACCAGCAGTCGGTTGCTGGGGAACACGCCGAACGCGGCGGCGCCACGCGCCAGGTGGTCGAGGGTGTCGCCGTGGTAGGGGTCGTGCACCACCAGTTCTACGTCCAGCCCCGCCTCGCGGTACCAGCCGCGTTCACGGGCGAGGTAGAAACCGGCCGAATTGGGCCAGGGGTGGAAGTATTCGAGCATGACCCGCAAGGCAAACATGGAACCTTTCTCCGATACGGCCAGCGGCCGGCAACTGCGATGGGGCGTATTGAAGGGGAGAGTATTTGGTATATACCAATATGATTTTTACTGGTTTTTATAATTGAAAGGAATAAAAAGGTCGCCGGACGCTCGTGCTGATCAACACGCTTCGCAATGCAGCCACTGCCATGCTGAACGGCAAGGATCGCTCTGGCTCAGGCCTTCTGGCCTCCCGCCGGGTTATTACCTCATGCGATTAAGGTATTTAGGGTTGTGCAGGGTCGTCGATAGAGTGGCGGCCTATTCCACTCCAGCAGCCTCTGCGACCTTTCATGACCGATACCCGCGACGCACTCACCCAGCAGATCATCGAAGCCGGGCGCTTCCTCTACGGCCGCGGCTGGTCGCCGGCCACCAGCAGCAATTATTCGGCGCGCCTGGCGGCCGACCGTGCGCTGCTCACCGTGTCCGGCAAGCACAAGGGCCAGTTGGGTGTCGATGACCTGCTGGAGACCGATCTCGCCGGCAACAGCCTGGAGCCGGGGAAGAAGCCCTCGGCGGAAACCCTGCTGCATACCCAGCTCTATGCCTGGCGCACGGAGATCGGCGCGGTGCTGCACACCCATTCGGTGAATGCCACCGTGCTTTCGCGTCTCACGCCCGGCGATCGCCTGGAGCTGGAAGACTACGAACTGCAGAAGGCCTTCGCCGGCGTCACCACCCACGAAGGCCGCGTCACCGTGCCGATCTTCGACAACGACCAGGACATCGCCCGCCTGGCCGCCAAGGTGCAGCCCTGGCTCGACGCCCATCCCGACTGCCCCGGTTATCTGATTCGTGGCCATGGCCTGTACACATGGGGGCCGCGCATGAGCGACGCGCTGCGCCAGATCGAAGCCTTCGAGTTCCTCTTCGAGTGCGAGCTGAAGGTGCTGAGCCTGCGTGGCGCCCGCTGAACAACCTTGAGAATCGAGTAGCCCGACCATGAGCAGCCTGACCGTCTACCACGAATCGAGCCCCGAGCAGCCGCTGAAGCTGCTGACTCATGCCGAGGACATCGCCTCGACCCTGAACGCCGTCGGCGTGCGCTTCCAGCGCTGGCAGGCCAACGCACCCATCGCCCCCGGCGCCAGCCAGGAGGAGGTGCTCGCCGCCTACCAGCACGAGATCCGCCGCCTGCAGGAGGAGGAGGGCTACGTCACCGTGGACGTGGTCAGCCTGAATGCCGATCACCCGCAGAAGGACGAGCTTCGCGCCAAGTTCCTCGACGAACATCGCCACGGCGAGGATGAGGTGCGCTTCTTCGTGGCCGGTCGCGGGCTGTTCACCCTGCACATCGAGGATCACGTCTATGCCGTGCTGTGCGAGAAGAACGACCTGATCTCGGTGCCGGCCGGCACCCGCCACTGGTTCGACATGGGTGAGCGCCCGCACTTCGTGGCGATCCGCCTGTTCAACAACGCCGAGGGCTGGGTCGCCACGTTCACCGGCGATGACATCGCCAAGCGTTTTCCGTTGCTCGGTCTCTGAAACAGGAGAGGTTGCGGACGCCATTGGCTGCTCCAATGCGGGTACTGGCGATGGGGGATCCCGTTCCGTCCGACATCGAGCGGTAAGGATCAACCATGCCGCCGACAATCCTTTCTTCTCGGTCTTATACGTCCGCTCCTGGCCGGAATCTGCCTTTGCTCGGCGTGGCCCATGGCGAACTTCAGGAGAGCCACATAACAAGAAGGCCGCATCGATAGGTGCGGCCTTTTCCATTTCTGGAGGATCAAGCCTCCGGCTTTTTCTTGCCTATGGTCCACTCGGCCCGCTTGAACGGCTCCTTGCGGCCGTACCTGCCGGCGGGAATTTCCTGAATCTCTCCGCCTTTAGAAAGAAATGCTGAAATTTTCTTATCCAGCTCCGAACGCTCGGTTTTAATTTCTGAATTGGACATCAGTTCACCTGAGGTGATGAGCCACCACGTTGGTGGCTAGCGACCCACTATACGCACATATTGTGCTCACTCCCGACCGTCCGACCGATATCGGCAAATTCCTGAGATTTCCCTATCTATTCCATGCAAAGTCTGTATGGTGATCTCCCTGCCTGCTCGGTTTAGCGGCACCGATCGATGTTTTGTCTTCGTGATTCTCCATCTTTGCGGCCCCTCTTCACTTCGCATCCAGTCGTGCCTTGCATGTTGCATGGCATGAACTTTTTGGAGATTCATCATGACTACTCGTCAAACAGGTACCGTAAAGTGGTTCAACCCTGAAAAAGGTTTTGGTTTCATCACCCCTGAAAGTGGTGCGGACGTCTTTGTTCATTTCCGAGCGATCGAGAGTACCGGTTATAAAACGCTGGACGAAGGTCAGCGCGTCAGCTTTTACGTGACTAACGGCGCGAAAGGCCCTCAGGCCGATCAGGTGCAAGCTTTGTAACGGCCAAGCCCATGTCGAAAGCCCCGCTAATGCGGGGCTTTTTCGTTTCCAGGTCGGTTGGATTTCATCCAGCAAATACACCGCCGCCATTTTGATGTCGAATGTGTGATCTCTCCTGCTCGGTCTGCGTCAAGGATGCTGCCCCGTGCCGTCGTCTGGGGTCTTATAACAGGGCCTTCCATGCAAACGCTGTTGAACGAGATTCTCGAAGAAGTACGTCCCTTGATCGGCAAGGGCAAAGTGGCTGACTACATCCCCGCGCTGGCTGATGTCCCGGCGCATCAGCTGGGCATCGCCGTTTATGGCAACGATGGCAGCTATTACTGCGCAGGCGACGCGTTGGTGCCGTTTTCGGTGCAAAGCATTTCCAAGGTGTTCAGCCTGGTTCAGGCGATTGGCCACTCCGGTGAGGCCATCTGGGAGCGGCTGGGTCATGAGCCGTCAGGCCAGCCGTTCAACTCGCTGGTGCAGTTGGAGTTCGAGCGCGGGCGCCCGCGTAATCCCTTTATCAACGCGGGGGCGTTGGTGATCTGCGACATCAACCAATCGCGTTTCGCAGCCCCCATTCTGTCGATGCGCGATTTCGTGCGGCGCCTATCGGGCAATCCCCACATATCGATCGATACCCGTGTAGCCGATTCGGAGTATCAGTTCCGCGCGCGCAACGCTGCCATGGCCTACCTGATGCAGTCCTTCGGCAACTTCCATAACGAGGTCGAGACCGTACTGCGCAGTTATTTCAGCTACTGCGCGCTGCAGATGAATTGCCTCGATCTGGCCCGAGCCTTCTGTTTCCTGGCCAACGATGGTTTCTGCAAGCACAGTGGCGAGCAAATCCTGACCCGGCGCCAGACCCAGCAGGTGAATTCGATCATGGCCACCAGCGGGCTGTATGACGAAGCAGGGAATTTCGCCTACCGCGTGGGACTGCCAGGCAAGAGTGGCGTGGGCGGCGGGATCGTGGCGATCGTGCCGGGTCAATTTAGCGTATGCGTGTGGTCGCCGGAGTTGAATGCCGCGGGTAACTCCTACGCCGGGATGGCGGCGCTCGAGCTGCTTAGTTCGCGGATTGGGTGGTCGGTGTTCTGATCAGCGGACTGGCCCATGGCGCGCGCCAGAACAGAAGAGGCCACCGCGTTGGGATTTACGGGCGCAGCCTTCGTACTCTGGCAGGTATCTGCGTGCCCCTCCAAGTGGGCTTGCAAGCAGCCTACGCCCCCGACCGGCTGGCGTGTTCGAGCAACGCCAGGCTTTCGCCATCAAGCTTCAGGCGACTGGCGCGAACCAGGGCGGCCAGCTGGGTTTCGCTGGTGGCGCTGGCGATCGGCGCGCTGACCCCCGGTTTTTGCCGCAACCAGGCCAGGGCGACCTCCGCAGGGCTGGCGCCATGCTCATTGGCGACCCGGTCCAGCGCCGTGAGGATATGCATGCCGCGTTCATCGAAGTATTTCTCCAGGTCTTCGCGGCGGGCGCTGTCGCCGAGGTCGGCGAGGCGGCGGTACTTCCCCGAGAGGAAACCGGAGGCGAGGCTGAAGTAGGTGACCACCGCGCAGCCCTGGTCGATGGCCATCGGCCGGATGTCGGACTCGAACCCGGCGCGGTCGTAGAGGTTGTATTCCACCTGCAGCGCCGAGTAGTGCGGCAGATTCAGCTCGTCGGCGGTTGCCCTGGCCGCCTGCAGTTGCGCCGGGCTGAAGTTGGAGGCGCCGATGGCGCGCACCTTGCCGGCGGCGATCAGCTCCTCGTAGGCGCGCAGGGTTTCCTCGTGCGGCGTTTCCGGGTCCGGGTAGTGCGAGAAGTAGAGGTCGATGTAGTCGGTCTGCAGGCGCCGCAGAGAATCCTCTGCGGCCTGCAGTATCCAGCGTCGCGACAGGCCCTTGCGGGTCGGCGAGAGTTCGGCGCCGACCTTGCTGAACAGCGTGATGCGGTCGCGCTGGCCGGGGTGGCGTGCGAGCCACTTGCCGATGATGCACTCCGACTCGCCGCCGCTGTGGCCCGGCACCCATGCCGAATACATGTCCGCGGTGTCGATGCTGTTCAGGCCGGCGTCGATGAAGGCGTCGAGCAGGCGCAGCGAGCGGGTCTCGTCGATCGTCCAGCCGAACACGTTGCCGCCCAGGACGAGCGGGGAAATGGCCAGTTCGCTGGCCGGCATGGCTTTGAGGGTCATGTTGGCTCCTGGCCAATGGCTGTCAGCAGACCGCGATATGCGAGTCGGCCCTGGGTTCCGTACCGCCGCAGAGCACGCCGGTCTCCGGGTCGCGGACGATGATCTGGCCGCGTCCATAGTCGGTCAGGTCGCAGGTCACCTCTACCTGGTGGCCGCGGCGGGCGAGGGCGAAGGCCAGGTCGCGCGAGGCTGTCTGCTCGATGCCCACCTTCATCCCGCCCAGCCACTGCCAGCGCGGGGCATCCAGTGCGGCTTGCGGGTTGAGGCCGAAGTCCACCAGGTTCATCACCATCTGCACGTGGCCCTGGGGCTGCATGTAGCCGCCCATCACGCCGAACGGGCCGACGGCCACGCCGTCCTTGCTGAGGAAGCCGGGGATGATGGTGTGGAAGGTCTTCTTGCCCGGCGCCAGGGCGTTGGAATGCGCCGGGTCGAGGCTGAATTCCGAGCCACGGTTCTGCAGGCCGATACCGCTGTCGGGCAGCACCACGCCGGAGCCGAAGCCGTGGTAGGCGCTCTGGATGAAGGAGACCATGTTGCCTTCGCCGTCGGCGGCGGCGATGTACACGGTGCCACTGGCGTGTGGGTCGCCGTGCCTGGGCTCGGCGGCCTGTTCGCCGATCTCGGCGCGGCGGCGCGCGGCGTAGTCGTCGGAGAGCAGCGCCGCGGTGCTGACGCGCATGTGCTCGGCGTCGGTGATGTAGTGCAGGCCGTCGGCGTAGGCCTTCTTCATCGCTTCCAGCTGGCGGTGCCAGGTGAGCTGGCTGTCGCGCTGGTCGAAGTCGTAGCCCTGGAGGATGTTCAGGGTCATCAGGGCGATGAGCCCCTGGCCGGCGGGTGGGATTTCCCAGACGTCGTAGCCACGGTAATTGGTCTTGATCGGCTCTACCCACTTGGGCTTGTAGCCGGCCAGGTCCGCCGCGCTCAGCTCGCCACCGGTGGCGGCGGAGTGCTCGGCCAGGCGCGCGGCGAGGGCGCCCCGGTAGAAGCTTTCGCACTTCGTCTCGGCCAGTTCGGCGAGGGTTTTCGCCTGGGCCGGGTTGCGGAACAGTTGGCCGGCGCGCGGCGCTTCGCCGTTGACGGTAAAGGTGTCGAACCAGGCTTCCAGCGCCGGCACGGCAGCGCGGCTTTCCTGGTATTCGCGGCGGGCGATTTCCCACTGGTGGGCGACCACCGGGGATACCGGGAAACCGTCGCGGGCGAGGGCGATGGCCGGTTGCAGCAGATCGGCGAAGGGCAGCTTGCCGAAGCGCGCGGACAGCTCGGCCCAGGCCGAGGGGATGCCTGGCACCGTGACCGGCAGCCAGCCGTGTACCGGCATCTTCTCAAAGCCGGCGGCTTTCACCTTGTCGATGGAAATGGAGGCGGGCGCATGGCCGCTGGCGTCGAGGCCGTGCAACTGGTCCTTGAACCAGACCAGGGCGAAGGCGTCGCCGCCGATGGCGCAACCGGTGGGTTCGACCACGGTCAACGCGGCGGCGGTGGCGATGGCGGCGTCGATGGCGTTACCGCCGGCGCGCAACATGGCGATGCCGGCCTCGGCCGCCAGCGGCTGTGAGGTGGCGACCATGCCGTTGCGGGCAAAAACGCTCTGGCGCTGGGAGGCGTAGGGGTATTCGTGGGCAGAGAAGCTCAGCATGGAAAACTCTCTTTGGTTCAGCGGTCAGTCTTGATTCGGGTCCATTCGCGGGTGATCACGCGCTGGATTTTCGGCGGCAGGTCGGCGGAGACGTAGAGCTTCTCGATCACTGCGTCGCTGGGATAGATGCCGGGGTTGTCGCGCACCTTCGGGTTGAGCAGCGGGGTGGCGTCCGGGTTTGGGTTGGCGTAACCGACGTAGTCGCTCACCGGGGCGATCACTTCCGGGCGCAGCAGGTAGTTCACCAGCTCGTGCGCGCCTTTGGAGTTCTTCGCGTCACGCGGGATGGCGAGCATGTCGAACCACAGGTTGGCGCCTTCCTTGGGGATCACGTAGCGCACGTCGATCTTCTTGCCAGCCTCCTGGGCGCGGGTCTGCGCCTGCATCACGTCGCCCGAGTAGCCGACCGCCACGCAGATGTCGCCGTTGGCCAGATCGGTGGTGTACTTCGAAGAGTTGAAGTAGGTGATCGACGGACGCAGCTTCTGCAGCAGCGCCGAGGCCCTGGTGTAGTCCTCGGGGTTGCTGCTGTTCGGGTCCAGGCCCAGGTAGTGCATCGCCTGCGGAATGATCTTCACCGGCGCGTCGAGAAAGGCCACGCCGCAGCCGTGCAGCTTGGCGAGGTTTTCCGGCTTGAAGATCAGGTCCCAGGAATCCAGCGGGGCGCTGTCGCCCAGGGCGGCCTTGACCTTGTCGAGGTTGTAGCCGATGCCCACGGTGCCCCACATGTAGGGCACGGCGTACTGGTTGCCCGGGTCGGCGGCTTCCAGGCGCTTCATCAGGCGCGGGTCGAGGTGCTTCCAGTTGGGCAGCTGGGCGCGGTCGAGTTTTTGATAGACACCAGCATTGATCTGTTTGGTGAGGAACTGGCTGGACGGCACCACCAGGTCGTAGCCCGAGTGGCCGGAGAGCAGTTTGGCCTCGAGCATCTCGTTGGTGTCGAAGACGTCGTACTGGACCTTGATGCCGCTGTCCTTCTCGAAGTTCTTCAGGGTGTCCGGGCCCATGTAGTCTGACCAGTTGTAGAAACGCACCAGCTTGTCGTCGGCGTGCGCGGCGGTGGCGCAGGCGAGCAGGGTGAACAGCAGAACTCCATTACGCATGAGCTTTCCTTTCATCATTCGTTAGAGAACACGGCTGAGGAATTCCCGCGTACGCGGGTGGTGCGGATTGCCGAAGACCTGCGCGGGCGGGCCTTCCTCGATGAGTTCGCCCTGATGCAGCACCACCACGCGGTCGGCCACTTCGCGGGCGAAGCCCATCTCGTGGGTGACCACCACCATGGTCATGCCTTCGTCGGCCAGCTCCTTCATCACCTGCAGCACTTCGCCCACGGTTTCCGGGTCAAGGGCGCTGGTGGGTTCGTCGAAGAGCATGGCCTGCGGCTTCATCGCCAGGGCGCGGGCGATGGCCACGCGCTGCTGCTGGCCGCCGGAAAGCTGGCCGGGGTAGTGCTCGGCCTTGTCCGACAGGCGCACGCGGGCGAGCAGCCGGCGCGCCTGCTCCAGCGCTTCGCTCTTGGACACGCCGAGCACCTGGGTCGGCGCTTCGATGATGTTCTCCAGCACGGTCATGTGCGGGAACAGGTTGAAGCGCTGGAACACCATGCCGATGTCGCGGCGGCGGCGGGCGATGTTGCTTTCCGAGTCGCGCACCAGCTTGCCGTCCGGGCGCTCGCGGTAGCCCATCAGCTCGCCGTTGACGCGGATGCTGCCGCCCTGGATGTCTTCCAGGTGGTTCATGCAGCGGATGAAGGTGGTCTTGCCCGAGCCCGAGGCGCCGATCAGCACCACCACTTCGCCACGGCGCACTTCCAGGGAGACGCCCTTGAGGATTTCCAGCTCGCCGAAGGCCTTGTGCACGTCGCGGGCCTGGATCACCACGTCTTTCATGTCCGGGATCATCTCAACGCCCCCTCAGCAGTTTCATCGCCTGGCGGCCGAACATGCGGTTCGGTGCGGCGGCCTGGCCGTCGGATTTGCCGAAGCGCGCTTCCAGCCAGCGCTGGAAGAAGCCCCACAGCGTGGTCAGGGCGAGGAAGTAGATGGCCACGACCAGGTACAGCTCGAACACGCGGAAGGTCGCCGAGGTGACCATCTGGGTGCTCAGCAGCAGTTCCTGCACGCCGATCACGCTGACCAGCGTGGTGTTCTTCAGCATCACGTTGAACTCGTTGCCCAGCGGCGGAACGATCACCCGGAAGGCCTGGGGCAGCACAATGCGCCGCATCAGCTTGGGGAAGGTCATGCCGAGGGACTTGCCGGCTTCGTACTGGCCCTTGTCCACTGCGCCGATGCCGGCGCGGATGATCTCGGCCATGTAGGCGCCTTCGTTGAGGCCCAGGGCGATGATCGCCGCCTGGATGTTGCCCGGCAGGATGAACAGCCCCAGGTCCAGGTCCTCGAAGCGGAAGATGCCGCCGGCGGCCAGCGCGGTGTAGAGGAAGACGATCTGCACCAGCAGCGGCGTGCCGCGCATCAGCCACACGTAGAAGCGCACCGGGTATTGCAGCAGCGGGTTGGAGGACAGCCGCATCAGCGCCGCCAGCAACCCGAGCACGCAGCCCAGGAGCATGGCGCTGACGGCGATCACGCAGGTCAGCCACAGGCCGTAGAGGTAGATGTCGCTCGGCCGCAGCAGGTACTGCCAGAACACGTCCCAACTGAAGTTCATGTCTCGTTACCTCAGTCCAGTTTGTCGCCTTCGATGTGCCACTTGGCCAGGAGCGCCGCGTAGCTGCCGTCGGCCTGCATGTCCTTGATGACCTGGGTGACGGCTTCGCTGAGCTGTTTGTCTTCCTTGCGGATGCCCAGCCCGGTGAGGATGCGCGCGAAGGCCGGCACGCCGATCTCGAACAGGTCCGGCGCCATGCTCTGGTAGTAGCCGGCGGTTTCCACGGTGGTGCCGTAGGCGTCGGTCTGGCGGATGCGCAGGGACTGGAAGGCGTCGGTGTCGGTGTTGTAGACCACCACCTTCATCGGCGGCTTGCCGGCCTTGGTCAGTTTCTCGTTGTGGGCGTCGAGCAGGGTGCGGATGGTGGAGCCGTTGAGCACCGCGACTTTCTTGCCGGAGAGGTCGTCCAGGCTGCGAATGCCCTCGGGGTTGCCCTTGGCGACCACCACCGCCTGGCTGGAGTACATGTAGTTGACCATGTCGATCACTTCGCGCCGTTCGGGCTTGTCGAACAGTTGGTCCACCAGCATGTCGCACTGCTTGGCCAGCAGCGCCGGGATCAGCCCGGAGAAGGGCGTGATGCGCCATTCGATCTTCTTGTCGCCCAGTCGCTTGGCGATGGCCTCGCCCAGGTCGATGGTGACGCCGGTGAGCTTCTGGTTGGCGTCATAGAAGCCCATGGGCGGGGAGTCCATGCCGCCGCAGAATGTCACCTTGTCGACGTTCTGCAAGCGATCGGGAATCTTCACATCGGCATGCGCCAGTGGGGCGGCCAGGCAAAGGGCGAGAAGGCACTGCGGGATCCTGCGTTCGAACATGTTGCTCTCCGGGGTGGGTTGCCAGGGGCAGTTCAGGGACACAGAAGTACGGGTCTAGGCGCCCGTTGCTTCGAAGGACTTGCTCGGTTTTCAGAAGGCTTGCGCCTCAGGAGGTCCGCGCCTCCAGGAATTTCGCCAGGGAGGGAATGGTTCCCTCGATGTGATCGCGGATCACCCGCTCGGCCTCGCGGGCATCGCCCGAGCGCAGGGCTTCGAGGATCACGGCGTGCTCCTCGCGGGCGCTCATGGGCTTGTCGACGTGCTGCAGCCACAGGCGCATGTGCGGTTCGATCACCGAGTACAGCGCGGTGATCTGGCGCATCAGCCGCGGGCGTCCGGCGAGGCTGCACAGGTATTCGTGGAAGGCGCGGTGACGGCTGACCCACTGGGCGCTGTCGTCGCGGTAGTCGTCCATCTCGTCGAGCATGCGCTCCAGGCGCGAGAGGTCACGGTCGGTCAACTGCGGCGCGGCGATGCGGATAGCCAGGCCTTCCAGGGCGCTGCGCATCTCGAAGACTTCGCGCATCTCCTCGATGTTCAAGCCGCTGACGATGGCGCCGCGGTTGGGCCGCAGGGTCACCAGGCCCTCGGCATCCAGGCGCTTGAAGGCACCTCGCACCGGCATGCGGCTCATGCCGATGTCGTTGGCGATGTCTTCGGCAACGAGGCGGTCGCCCGTCTTGAACCGGCCGGTGCAGATGGCCTCGAGGAGGTAATCGTAGGCCTCGTCTTCGGCACTCATGGGTTGGCGCGGCGTGGGTACCAGGCGCATGGGATCGCTCCTTTGGATTTTTGGATCCAATTATCCATGGATTCAAAAAGCACGAGCCGTGCCAGGTGCGAGAAACACACTCAAGTAATTGATTTGAATGAGATAGGCAGGGAAGGGCGGTGATGCGGGGTCGGTGCGGCCTGGGGCGGAACGTAACCGCGCTGCCTTGTTCCGGTGCGCGGCGAGCGCCTTCGTAACACCGGCCGATTCCCAGTCTGAGCTCACCCGACCCCATCGGCCGATACCTGCTGTGCATGAGCGACCGTTTGGGGGAAGTAGCGGGTTCTGGCCAGGGACAGCCTCCGACCCGAAGCTGGTGGAGGCTATTCAAGGGAAGACGAACCGCTGTTCGCATGGGTCGTTAGTAGCTACGAGGTGTTCGTAGTCGGGCCGAAGAGCTCTCGATCGTCACCTGATAATCGTTGGGATAAATCAGGAGGCGGTCGTGAAGCTTGAAAAGCGAAGTATTGAGTTTGTCCCTCACTCTGAGCGCTATGGCACGCCCAGGCGGTTGTTCACTATCTGGTTCAGCTCGAATTTCCAAGTGACTGCTCTGGTCGTCGGCACCCTGGGTATCGCTTCAGGGTTGAGCTTCGCCTGGACATTGCTCGGCCTGCTGATCGGCAATCTCGTCGGCACCATCTTCATGGCCGCACACTCCGCCCAGGGCCCACATTTGGGCGTCCCGCAGATGATTCAGAGCCGCGCGCAATTCGGTGTCTACGGCGCTGCGATTCCCTTGCTGGTGATGGTCACGGCGGCGGTGCTGTTCCTGGCCGCCAGTGGCGTCCTGATGCGCGATGCCTTGAAGGCACTGGTCCCCATCAGCGATGACCAGGCCATCGTGGTGGTGGGCATCCTGACCTTCATCATCGGTTTCGTAGGCTATGAGCTGATCCACCGCCTAGGGGCGTGGATGAGCCTGATGTCGACTCTGGTATTCGCCAGCGCGCTGGCATTGATCCTGTTGCACCCCAGCGATGCGATATCGACAACGGCAACGGGCGCGGGATTTTCGCTGACGGCCTTCAACCTGGTTGTCGCCCAGGCGGCATCCTGGACGCTGGGTTACGGCCCCTACGTCGCGGATTACTCGCGTTACCTTCCGGCCAATGTCAGCACTCGCGCCACATTCTGGACAACCTACTGCGGCTGCGCGCTGGGCTCTTTCGCCATGATGGCCCTCGGCGCTCTAGTGGCCGTTGCGATCCCGGCGGCGCTTGGGCATGACCCTGCAACCGCAATTGCCACGCTGTTCGGCCCCTGGGCGCCATTGGCGTTGGGCGTGATTGCCCTCGGGGTGATCCAGTACAACGTGCTCTGCCTGTACAGCGCCTACATGTCTTCGGTGACGATCTTCGGAGCCTTTGGCGGGCTGCGATACGTCACCGCTTCTGCAAAGGCGCTGGTGATGGCCGTGCTGACCATAGCCGCAACCCTGATCGCCATCGCCACCCAGTATCGCTTTGACACCTTCTTTGCGGACATTCTGATTGGACAGCTCTATCTGCTGATCCCCTGGAGTGCGATCAACCTGGCTGACTACTACTGGGTGTGTCGCGGTCAGTATGAGGTGGGCGAGCTGTACCATCCCAAAGGTCGGTATGGGCGCTTCAATCGGCGAACGCTAATGGTGTATGCCGTCTCGATCATCGGCACGGTCCCATTCATGAAGCTTTCGTTCTTCACCGGCTTCGTAGCGGACTGGCTGGGGGCGGACATCAGTTGGGCGGTGGGCCTGGTACTCGCAGGGGCGCTCTACTGCATGGTGAACAGCCAGCCTTCGATCAAGCCGCATCAATTCCAATCTCCTGTTCCGGACTGATTCCAAAGTGGCGTGGGTGATACGGAGATGATGAAGTCGATGGCAGCTTGCCCATGGTCTGTTTCTGCCAGGTTCGTTCGGACCATGGCAGGCCGTGGATCGTCCATGGGGCTCCAGACGTCTGGATGGGGCAGCCATTGATTCGCTGTTGCGCCGGCCTGGCGGGAGCCGGCGCAACAATAGATCGATCCGCTGATCGTGGCAGCACACCCGTGGGCGGCGACCTCGACAGGTCGAGAAGGGGCGTGGCGTTATCCGCGACGTGTTAACCACGCCCGCCAGCCACCGAAGCGGCTGATGTCCTCGGCGCCATCCAGTCCCCAGGCGTCGCAGATGAATCCGGTCTCCCAGCTGCCATCCTCCAGCTGCACCTTGCCCAGCCCCAGCGGCGCCGGGATGCCGGTAAGGAAGGAACCCAGCTCGGCGCTGGGCAGTTCCCAGACTTCCACTTCGATGGCCACGCCACCTTCGGCCACGCGCAGCATGCCGGGGCGTAGCGGCGGGCCGCCGGCGAGGGCGTAGAGCTTGTAGGCCGGCGCGCTGTGAGTGGCGCGCAGCAGGCGAGCGCCGCGCTGGCGCAGTTGCCCGTTCAGCGCCAGGCCATCGAGGTGCGCGCCGCATACCACCAGTCGCGCGCGGTCATTGCGCGCAGGGTTGGCGGAAGAGGCGGGGCAGACCGGGTTACCGCCGGTGAGCGGCAGGTTGTGCTGGCGCTGCAGTGCGTCGGCCACGCCGAGCAGGTACTGGTCGGTGAAGGCGCGGCCGAACAGCGTCACGCCCCAGGGCAGGCCGTTGTCCATGATCGCGCTGGGCACGGCGACGGCGGCGTAGTCCAGCAGGTTCATGAAGTTGGTGTAGTAGCCCAGCTCGGAATTGCGCTTCACCGGTTCGGCGTGCAACTCGTCCAGCGTCACCGGGCGGCCGATGGTGGGCGTCAGCACGCAGTCGAGGTCGGCGAGGATCGCGTCGCACTGCGCCTTGAGCTCCTGCAGCCGGTACTGCGCGCGGAAGGCCTGCACGGCGGTGGCGCCGGGGGCTTTCGCCAGTACGTCGCGGATCACCGGCAGCACCGCCTGCGGGTCCCGTTCGATCAGCTCTCCGGC
This sequence comes from Pseudomonas macauensis, assembly GCF_047902425.1. Lineage (NCBI taxonomy): Bacteria > Pseudomonadati > Pseudomonadota > Gammaproteobacteria > Pseudomonadales > Pseudomonadaceae > Pseudomonas > Pseudomonas macauensis. Next base: position 2,652,486 of record NZ_CP138377.1, read on the forward strand.
CACGCTGTAGCGCTCGGCCACCCAGGGGCCTTCATAGAGCAGGCGCGCAGCTTCGAGGAAGGGCGCGAAGTCGATTTCTCGCGCCTCGCCGCCGAGGGCCTTGAGCTGATCGAGGGCGTCGGTGAACAACACCGGGCCTTCATGGCAGCCGAAGAACTCCAGCTGGTCGGCGCGGGGGACGCCGAAGCGGAAGGGCCTGGGCGCACCGAAGGCGCTGGCGTCATTCCAGGCGGGATTGGCGCGGCTGTACCCGTCCAGCGGGTCGGGCCGGGCGGTGAGGGCCAGCAGTTCGCTGGCCTCGGCGGCGCTGGCGGTGAAGTAGGTGATGCAGTCCAGCGTACGGCAGGCCGGCACCAGGCCGTGGGTGGACAGCAGGCCCTTGCTCGGCTTGAGCCCCAGCAAGCCATTGAGGGCTGCCGGCACGCGGCCGGAGCCGGCGGTGTCGGTGCCCAGGGCGAAGCTCGCCACGCCCAGCGCCACGGCCAGCGAGGAGCCGGCGCTGGAACCGCCGGACGGGTACTCCGGCAGCACGCTGTTGCGGCATTCGCCGTAGGGCGAGCGGGTGCCGTTGAGGCCGGTGGCGAACTGGTCGAGGTTGGTCTTGCCCAGCGGGATGGCGCCCAGGTCGATCAGCTGTTGCAGCAGCGTCGCGGAGGTTGCCGGCGTATAGGCGAAGGCGGGGCAGGCGGCGGTGGTGGGGATGCCGGCAAGATCGATGTTGTCCTTGATGGCGAAGGGGATGCCGTAGAGCGGCAGGCTGTCTGGGGATTGGTTGTCCAGCGCGGCGAGGTAGGGTTCCAGTTCGTCCAGGGTCAGCAGCTGGATGAACAGGTGATAGTCCGGGTTCAGCGCGGCGGCCTTGTTGCGCAACTCAGCGATCAACTGGCGCGGCGTGGTGCGGCCTTCGCGGTAGGCGGTGCGCAGGGTGGCGAGGCGGAGGTCGAAGGTGGTGGACATGGTCGGGATTCCTGTGCTGGGCGGATACCCTCTCCCCGGCCCTCTCCCTGAAGGGAGAGGGGGAAGAGCGCTCCGGCGCGGTGTCGGGGTCGATCCACAGCTTGTCTCTTGGCGCAGCTGTAGTTTCCGGTTGCTTCGAAAGGTGCCGCTTGCTCCGGACTGCTCCCTCTCCCTTCGGAGCGGGGCGCGTAGCCAGGGCTGGGGAGAGGGCGCTCTTCAGTTTTTGATCACGCCTCCTCCATCACCACCACCCGCTGCCCGGCACGCACCGGCGACCCGGGCTGCACGCGGACCTCGCGCACCACGCCGTCGCGCGGGGCGGTGAGGGGGATTTCCATCTTCATGGATTCGAGGATCACCAGGATGTCGCCGGCCTTCACGCTGGCGCCGGCTTCCACCTGCACCTGCCAGAGGTTGCCGGCGATGTGGCTTTCGACGGCGTGCTGGCCGGCGCCGAGCGGGGCGTCCTCGCCGCTGTCGATGGCGGCTTCCTCGCTCTCGAAGTGCGCCTGGCCGGAGGCAATCCATCGTTCGCGCTCGGCGTCGAAGGCGGCGCGCTGGTGGCTGCGGAAGGCGGCGATGCTCTCGGCTTCCTCGGCGAGGAATTGCTGGTAGTCGGCCAGGCGCAGTTCGCTTTCTTCGATGCGCAGAGGGTAGCGCCCCAGCGGGAAGTCGCGGCGGATGCGCAGCAGTTCGTCCGCCGACACCGGGTAGAAGCGGATCTGGTCGAAGAAGCGCAGCAGCCAGGGCTTGCCGTTGAACGCAGCGACTTCGCGGTAGCGGTTCCACATCTGCAGGGTGCGGCCGACGAACTGGTAGCCGCCGGGGCCTTCCATGCCGTAGACGCACATGTAGGCACCGCCGATGCCCACGGAGTTCTCCGCCGTCCAGGTGCGCGCCGGGTTGTACTTGGTGGTCACCAGGCGGTGGCGCGGGTCCAGCGGCGTGGCCACCGGCGCGCCGAGGTAGACGTCGCCCAGGCCCATCACCAGGTAGCTGGCCTCGAACACGGTGCGGTATACGGCTTCCAGGTCCGGCAGCTCGTTGATGCGGCGGATGAACTCCAGGTTGCTCGGGCACCAGGGCGCGTCCTTGCGCACGGTAGTCATGTATTTCTCGATGGCCAGCTGGCAGGCCGGGTCGTCCCAGGACAGCGGCAGGTGGACGATCCGTGACGGCACCTTGAGGTCCTGGGCGGCGCACACGGCATCCCACAGGCCGGCGACGGTTTCCAGCAGCACTTCCAGTGGCAGGGTTTCCGGCTGGTAGTGCACCTGCAGTGAGCGGATGCCGGGGGTGAGGTCGATCACGCCGGCCAGGGCCTTCGCTTCCAGCGCCTGCATCAGGGCGTGGGCGCGGAAGCGCAGGACCAGGTCCAGCTCGGGCTGGCCGATTTCCAGCAGCAGGTGGGTGTCGCCGGAGAGGCGGGCGACCAGGCGGGTGTCGTCCTGGCCGAGGTCGAGGACGATGGGGGAGGTGAGCCAGGTGCTCGGGCTACCCTCACCCCCCGCCCTCTCCCGCAAGCGGGAGAGGGGGCTGTCCGTGCTGCCGGAAAACACCGTGCTCGCCGACAACGCCGAACTGCTCCCTCTCCCTGAGGGAGAGGGTTGGGGTGAGGGGAAACCGGCGGCGCCGGAGCTGGTCTCTCCTGTAGGAGCGAGCTTGCTCGCGAACCCGCCCAGCTCCTGGACCGCCGGCAGAAAGCGTTCGCGAGCAAGGGCTGAGGCGCCCCCCTCGGTCCTACGAAGAGCCGCTAGTTCACGGGCTTCGAAGATGGAAGCGGGCACGAACCGCACCTTGTCCCCCGCCTTGAACTGGCCAAGTTGCCAGAGGTCGGCCTCGATCACCGTCACCGGGCAGACGAAGCCGCCCAGGCTCGGGCCGTCCGGGCCGAGGATCACCGGCATGTCGCCGGTGAAGTCCACCGCGCCGATGGCGTACGGATTGTCGTGGATGTTCGAGGGGTGCAGGCCGGCCTCGCCGCCGCTCTCGCGGACCCATTCCGGTTTCGGGCCGATCAGGCGCACGCCGGTGCGGCTGGAGTTGAAGTGCACTTCCCAGTCGGTGGCGAAAAAGGTGTCGATGTAGGCCGGGGTGAAGTATTCCGGCGCACCGTGGGGGCCGTAGATCACGCGGATCTCGCGCACTAGCGGCAGTTCGGTGCGCAGGTGCGACGGCAGGCTCGCGCCGTGGCTGTCGTCGGCCAGCTCCGCGAGATGCAGTACGTCGCCGGCGCGCAGGGCGCGGCCGCCGTGGCCGCCGAACTGGCCGAGGGTGAAGGTGCTCTTGCTGCCCAGATAGTCCGGCACTTGCAGGCCGCCGCGCAGGCACAGGTAGCTGCGGGCGCCGGCGCCGCCGACGGTGCCTAGGCTGAGCGTAGAGCCGGCGGCGATGAACAGTGCGGTATCCATCGGCTGTTCGACGCCGTCCAGACTGACCGGCAGCGCTGCGCCGGTGACGGCCACGACCGCGTCAGTGTTGAAGCGCAGGGTCGGGCCGCTCATGGTGATTTCCAGCGCGGCAGCGCCTTCGGTATTGCCAAGAAGGACGTTGCCCAGGCGCAGCGCGCGGTCGTCCATCGGCCCGGACGGCGGCACGCCCACGGCCCAGTAGCCGAGGCGGCCAGGGTAGTCCTGCACGCTGGTCTGGGTGCCGGCGCTGAGTACTTCGAAAGTCTGCGCGCGGTAGCGCAGGCCTTCCAGGCAGCGCGTCCAGGGCGAGCCGTTGGCGAAGGGCGCGTCTGCGAGGATCTGCCGCAGGTAGTCGCGGTTGCATTCCACGCCATAGAGCTGGCTGCCTTCGAGGGCGCGGTCGAGTCCGGCGCTGGCCTGCTCGCGGGTCGGCGCCCAGGCGATGAGCTTGGCGATCATCGGGTCGAAGTAGGGCGGAATCTCGCAGCCGGCCTCGACCCAGGTGTCGATGCGCAGGGTCTTGCCGTCGGCCGCCGGGAACTGCACGGCGGTGAGCAGGCCGGGGCAGGGCTGGAAGTCGCGGCCGGGGTCTTCCGCGTAAAGGCGTGCCTGGATGGCGTGGCCGCTGGGCTTCAGCGCGGCGGCCAATTCGGCCAGGGGCGGCAGGTCACCGGCGGCCAGCTCGATCATCCAGCGCACCAGGTCGACGCCCCAGACCTGTTCGGTGACGCCGTGCTCCACTTGCAGGCGGGTGTTCACTTCGAGGAAGTAGAAGCGCTGCGCCTGGCTGTCGTAGACGAATTCCACGGTGCCGGCGCTGCGGTAGCGGACGGCTTTCGCCAGCTGGATCGCCGCCGCGCACAGGGCCTCGGCCATGCCGGCGGGCAGGTTGGGCGCCGGGGTTTCTTCCAGCACCTTCTGGTTGCGTCGTTGTACCGAGCAGTCGCGCACGCCAAGGGCGATCACATCGCCCTGGCCGTCGCCGAACACCTGCACTTCCAGGTGGCGGGCGCGCTCGATGTACTTCTCGATGAACACGCCCGAATCGCTGAAGTTGTTCTGCCCCAGGCGCTTCACCGCGTCGAAGGCGTCGCGCAGTTCGTCTGCCGAGCGGCACACGCGCATACCGATGCCGCCGCCGCCCGCGGTGCTCTTGAGCATCACCGGGTAGCCGACCTGTTCACCGGCGCGGAGGGCGGCTTCGAGGTCGGGCAGCAGGTCGGTGCCTTCGAGCATCGGCACACCCTGTTCGCGGGCCAGGGCGCGGGCGGTGTGCTTGAGGCCGAATACCCGCAGTTGCTCCGGCGTCGGGCCGACGAAGGCGATGCCGGCGGCTTCGCAGGCTTCGGCGAAGGCGGCGTTCTCGGAGAGGAAACCGTAGCCGGGGTGGATGGCCTGGGCGCCGCTGTAGCGGGCGGCGGCAAGTATCTTCTCGACCATCAGGTAGGTGCTGGAGGCCGGGCCATCGCCGAGGCTGATGGCCTGGTCTGCCTGCTGGATGTGCAGGCTGGCGGCGTCGGCTTCGGAGTAGACGGCCACGCCGCCTATGCGCAACTCACGAAGAGTACGCAGGATGCGGCAGGCGATGGCGCCGCGGTTGGCGATCAGGAGCGTGTCGAACATGAGGGCGTCCCCATGGGGTGGCGGGCCGTCCCGCCATGATTCGGTGTGCACCACGGTCGTCCATGGCGCTGAAGCGCTTTTCGTAGGAGCGAGCTTGCTCGCGAACCCGCTTAGCGCCGGCGTGCCAGGGGATCTTGTTCGCGAGCAATAACGATGGCGTCCCCCTCGCTCCTACAGGTTCCGGTCACACGCAGCGTCGGGCTGCATTGGGCGCTGCGGCTCTGGCTGAGGGCGAACAGCCAGCGCCGCAGCGCCTGCAGCCCAACGCCTGCCGCCTGCCGCCGATTCAGTCCCATACCAGCAGCTCCGCCGGCGTCGGGTTCCAGCCGTTGCAGGGGTTGTTGAGCTGCGGGCAGTTGGAGATCAGGACGATGACGTCCATGTGCGCGAGCAGCTCGACGTACTTGCCGGCGCCGGAAATGCCGTCCTCGAAGGTCAGGCCACCCTCGGCGGTGACCGGCACGTTCATGAAGAAGTTGATGTTGTGGCTGATGTCGGCCTTGGTCAGGCGACCGTCGTGCAGGCTGGCGCGCAGGAAGTTGTCGCGGCAGCTGTGCATGTAGCGCTTGTCCAGGGCGTAGCGCACGGTGTTGCTTTCCTGGGCGCAGGCGCCGCCGAGGGTGTCGTGGCGGCCGCAGGTGTCGGCGGTGATGGTCAGCATCGGGTTGCCGAGATTGGACCAGAGCACGCTGCCGGCGCTGAGGTAGACCTGCCCCTGCTTGCGCAGGGTGCGCTGCACGTCGTAGCGCTCGCGCGGGTTGGCGGCACTGAAGAACAGCGTGTCCACCGCCTGGTTGCCTTCCAGGTCGAGGATGCGCAGGGTCTGCCCGGCTTTCAGTTCGGTGAGGCTGGGTTCGCCGGCGGGAATCAGGGTGCGCGAAACGCAGGCTTCGGGATGTTTGTCGCTGGGGACGATGGGCATGCTCGCGCTCCTTACAGGTACTGGCGTTCGGTGTTGTGGAAGCCGCGGCTGTTCTCTGCGCGGGACGTACGGCAGAGCACGCTGATGCCGTCGGACGCGACCTGCTGCCAGGTCAGGCCGATGGGCTTGGGGGCGTACTGCGGGTTCGGGTCCAGCGGATGTTGCAGGGCGGTGAGGACGACGAGGGTGTCCATTGGCGCGTAAAGCTCCACGTAGTCGCCTGCCCTGGAGTTATCGGGGCTGAAGCGGAAGCAGCCGTCGGCATCGACGGCCACGCGGCTGAACAGGTTCAGGCACATCAGCAGGTCCTGCAGGCGCATGTCCCACTTGCCCATTTCCACCAGCAGGTTGTCCGCGCCGTTGCGGTAGAAGCCGTTGCGCAGTTCCTGGTAGCGGCCCGCGCCGTATTTTTCCTGCACCTCGGCGGCGTTGAGCACGCCGCCGAAGCTGTCGTGCCAGCCGCAACTGTCGGCGGTGATGGCGGCCAGCACGCGGCCCATGTCCGAGTACAGGCAATGGCCAGCGGTCAGCCTGGCGGTGTGCTGGCACTTGAGGCTGTCGGGCAGGTTCAGCCGCTCGCTTTTCTCGGCGGCGTTGAACAGCAGGAGGCTGACGTTGCCGCCGCCTTCCAGGTCGGTCAGGCGTAGAACCTGGCCGCGCTTGAGGACGAAGGAGGTGTGGCCGCCGCCGGGGACGGTTTCTTCATAGAGAGTGGTGCGCAGGTCGTTCATGTCGGTTCCTCAGTAGGCCGGCGTGAGCAGCGGCGCGGCTGTTTCCAGGCGCGCGGCGAGCGGTTCGGGCAGGGCGGCGCGGGCGGCCTTGCGGTCGGCGTTGAGCGGGATGTCGTAGGTGATGCGGGCGCCATAGGCGGTGGGCGCCTGCGGGTCGTGGCGGACCTTGTCGAAGACCAGCAGGCGGGTGCCCAGACTGAAGCCCTCGGCCAGGTCATGGGTGACCATGAACACGGTGAGCCGGGTTTCCTGCCAGAGCTCCAGCAGCAGAGCGTGCATGTCCTTGCGGATGCCCGGATCGAGCGCACCGAACGGCTCGTCGAGCAGCAGCACGCGGGGCTTCATCACCAGCGCCTGGGCAATCGCCAGGCGTTGCTGCATGCCGCCGGAGAGGGCGCTCGGGTATTGCTTGAGCGCATGGCCGAGGCCGACGCGTTCGAGCAGCGTGGCGGCCTGTTCGCGGGCCTCGCGCTTGGCGCTGCCCAGCAGCCGGCCGAGCAGCGGCGAGCGCGGCAGTTCCAGGCCGAGGGTGACGTTGTCCAGCACGGATAGGTGCGGGAATACCGAGTAGCGCTGGAACACCACACCCCGGCTCGGATCGGGTTCGCCCGGCAGCGGCTGGCCTTCGAGCAGCAGTTCGCCACGGCTGGGGCGCTCCTGGCCGAGCAGCAGGCGCAGGAAGGTGGACTTGCCGCAGCCGGAGGCGCCGACCAGGGTGCAGAACTCGCCTTCGTTCACCTCGAGATTGAGGCGTTCGAGCACCACGTTGCCGTCGTACTCCTGCCAGACGTTGCGGACCTGAATGAAGCTCATGCCTTGCCTCCTTCGTACCAGGGGAAGGCGCGGCGGGTGAGGGCGCGCAGACCCCAGTCCATCAGCCAGGCCAACGCGGTGATCCACACCACGTAGGGCAGGATCACGTCCATGGCCAGGTAGCGGCGTACGAGAAAGATGCGGTAGCCCAGGCCGTCGGTGGAGGCGATGGCTTCGGCGGCGATGAGGAACAGCCAGGCCGAGCCGAGCATCAGGCGCAGGGAGATGAGCAGGCGCGGCATCAACTGCGGCAGCACCACGCGCAGGATCAGCGTCCAGGTGCTGGCGCCCAGGGTCTGCGCCTTGATCAGCAGCTCGCGGGGGATTTCCCGGGCGCGCTGTTCGATGTCGCGGGCGATGCAGGGGGCAACGCCGATAACGATCAGCACCACCTTGGACAACTCGCCGAGGCCGAAGACGATGAACAACACCGGCAGGATTGCCAGTGGCGGGATCATCGACAGCACAGTGAGCAGCGGCGAAAGCGGCGCGCCGAACAGCGGAACGCTGCCGGCAGCGATGCCCAGCACCAGGCCGAGCAGCGCGGCAATGCCAAGACCCACGCCCAGGCGTTGCAGGCTGGCGCCGGTGTCCTTCCAAAACAGTACGTCGCCGGTGCGCTTGTCTTCGCTGAAGGCCAGGCGATTGACCGCGTCGGCCATCTGCGCGGCGCTGGGCAGCAGCTTGTCGTTGGGGTTCTCCGCCAGCCGTGACGCCGACCCGGTGAAGTAGGCGAACAGCAGCAGGGCGAAGGGCAGCAGCACCAGGAACAGGCGGCCGCTGCGGTCGGGAGTTCGGTTGATCAGGCGCATGGTTAGTACCTGTGGATTTCCGTGGGAAGCGTTCCCTCTCCCCCGCCCTCTCCCTGAAGGGAGAGGGAGCTGTCCGTGCCGGCTGACGCCAAGATTTCAACCTGCACCGAACGAGTCCCCTCTCCCTTCAGGGAGAGGGTTAGGGAGAGGGCGCTTCGACTACGAGCAAGGTCTTGTCCGAAGGCGCCTCAGAGCTTGCCGTCCGCCGCCATCTGCACGTACGTCGGGTCGAAGCGCAGCTTGAGGTTCTTCGCATCCCCGGTGGACAGCCCACCGGCGAAGCTCATGCCCACCGCTTCGGCGCTCTTGGCGCCTTCGCCGAGCAGGCCGTGGGCGAAGGAGAAGGCCGCGACCTTGTCCATGGTCGCCGGCAGCTTCGGACTGGTGGCGAAGGCCAGCGCCTCCTGCGGCGTGGCAAACAGCCTGGTGGTGGCGAGCTGGCTCTGATAGCCGGCGAGGTCCGTGCCCGAGGCCTTGGCCATATGCTCCAGTGCGGCGCGGGTCTGGGCGCTGTCGCCCTGCATCAGCGCCACGGTTTCGAACCAGGCTCCAGTCAGGGCTTTGCCCAGCGCCGGGTTGTCCTTCAGCACGGCGCTGTTGACCACCATCATGTCCATGATCTCGCCGGGGATCTGGCTGGAGTTGAACACCTCGGTGGTGCCCGGCTTGGCGCGGGCTTCGGCGAGCATCGGGTTCCAGGTGGTCACCGCCTGCACGTCCTCGGTGTTGAAGGCAGCGGCGATGTCGGCGTCGGAGGTATTCACCGTCTTCACGTCCTTCTCGGTCAGGCGGGCGTTTTCCAGCGCGCGGGCGAGCAGGTAGTGGGAGACCGAGAGTTCCACCAGATTGACGTTCATGCCCTTGAGGTCGGCCAGGGATTTGCCTTCGCCCTTGAGGACGATGCCGTCGTTGCCGTTGGAGAAGTCGCTGACGATCAGCGCGGTGGAATCGACGCCGCCGGCCGCGGGAATGGTCAGGGCGTCCATGTTGGTCATGGTGCAGCCATCGAACTGGCCAGCGGTGTACTGGTTGATCGACTCGATGTAGTCGTTGAGCTGGGTGACCTTGATCTCGATGCCGTACTTCTTCGCCCACTTGTCGACGATGCCGTGGCTGGCCGCGTATTCCCATGGCATCCAGCCGGCGTAGATGGTCCAGCAGAGGTTGAAGCTGTTCTTCGCGGCGGCGCTGGCGCCGAGACTGAAAGCGGCGAGACCGGCGGCGAGCAGAGCGGTCAGAAGGGGCTTGCGCATGGACAATCTCCAGGTCGGTTGTCGGGCGGGCAGGAGTCGGGCGGCACGTGTCGCTCTCGTCTCCCGGGCTTTTGTCCCGCCGTGTAACCTCGTTGGAGGTCGATGACTCTCGGACCAGCCGCTCGCTGCGCGAGCCGGAACCCTAGTCATCCATTGTCAGATTGTGGTGCCGCTTTCCGGTGGTCCGGATGACTCCTGCACGCATCGGTAAAAGCGAATGCCGTGCCAACTCCGGAAAACCGCCATTGCAGCGCAGCTGCAATGCGCCCAGGTGGATTGCGAAGAGCTTTTTCCTGTGATCTGCGCTCCTGAAAGAGGCATTGCGCTGCTTTCTGGTGCATGAGTGGCTGCATTGAGTGTCTGAGCGCCCGGACAGCTCGCTCACTGGCACATCAGCTCCCGTAGCGGCTCAGGACGTCAGAGCAATCCTGTGTAGGAGTCGCAAAGCGAACTACGCTCCATCAGTCGACACCCCGGAGATGCCACGATGATTCGCACCCTGCTGAGCGCTTCGCTGCTGGTGACCCTGAGCATTCCGGCCCAGGCCGGGGTAGTTGCGTTCCCGGCCTCCTTTCGTACCCAGGACGTTGCGGTAGAGGGCGCAACCCTTCACGTGCGCGTTGGTGGAGCCGGGCCGGCCGTGGTGCTCCTTCATGGGTTTGGCGATACCGGCGACATGTGGGCTCCGCTGGCCACGGATCTGGCCAAGGATCACACCGTCGTGGTCCCGGACCTGCGCGGCATGGGCTTGTCATCGATCCCGTCCGGCGGCTACGACAAGAAGACCCAGGCAGGCGATGTCCGCGCCGTGCTGGCGTCGCTGGGTATCGAACATTCGGTGGTCATCGGCCATGACATCGGCACCATGGTGGCCTACGCCTATGCGGCGCGTTATCCGCAGCGGACCGAGCGGCTGGTGGTCATGGACGCTCCGGTCCCCGGAATCCCGCCGTGGAATGACATCGTCCGTTCCCCGCTGCTCTGGCACTTCGACTTCGGTGGGGCCGATATGGAGCGACTGGTGGCCGGGCGCGAGCGGATCTATCTGGATCGCTTCTGGAATGATTTCGCCGGCGATCCGCATAAGGTGGATGAGGCCACTCGCGAGCATTACGCGAAACTTTACGCCCGCCCTGGTGCGATGCACGCCGCCTTCTCCCAGTTCCGCAGCATCCGCCAGGATGCCGTGGACAACGAAGCGTCGAACAAGAAGCGCCTGACAATGCCGGTGCTTGCGGTCGGCGGTGAGAAGTCCTTCGGCGCCAACGAAGCCATCGTCATGCGCAATGCTGCCGATAACGTCACCGAAGTGGTGGTGCCCGGCGCCGGGCACTGGCTGATGGAGGAGGCGCCTACTCAGACGATCCAGGCGATTCGCAAATTCCTGTCACCTTGATAGGCGTTCCCTGTCGGTTTCAAGCGCACGCGGGCTGATGGAGGCTATACAGCAAGGCCTCCTCGATGCCCCATTTTGGGGTGATGAGGTCTTACAGATGCCATTCCAGGTTCAGGAACGGTGTATTGGCCTCGGTGCCGGGCGTATTGGCGGAGTTGTTGCCGAACTTGTTTTTCCAGTATTCGTAACCCACCCCGGCGAAGAGGGTGTTTTTCTTGCCGAACGTCAGCTCGCCCACGTCTACGAGCACGGCAGCGTGTACCAGTGTCTCGCTCACGGTGTCGTGACCGAAGCCGTCCTTGCCCTTGGGCGGGACGAAGTTGGCAAAACCCTTGAATTTGAGGGATACCGAGCCGAGCTGGAAGGGAGTGTCCCAAGCGGTTTCCACGTAGTAGGTATCGTCGAAGCGGATATCGTGCTCGCGGGCGAAGGGCAAACCATTGTGGTTCTTCTCGGTGCGGTACATCAGGCTCAGGTCCCAGAAACCCGGTACGTCGAAATTGATGGTCGGGCCGACGACGAACATGCGTTTCTCTGGCGCGAAAGCGGTGTTCTTGGTGTTCCAGTCGAGGCCGGCCGATAGCGACCAGTCCCGAACAGGTCCCCACTTGAAGTCCCGGCCGGAAATTTTATTGAGCGACAGTTGGTGGCGATAGACCACATACACTTCCGTGGCGCCGTCGTCGCTATCTTCGGCGGGATCGTTGCTGTCAGAAAACAGCGCCTGTATGTCGAGAAAGTTGCCGCCGTACTGGTACCCATCAACATAGGTGAATTCGACGATGTTCTTGGCGATCGAATCATCGATGCCCGGCTCGGCAAAGCGAGTGCCGTACAAGTAGCTGATAGAGCTGTCGCTCCACTCGGACGCCTGCGCTGAACTGGCCGCAGCCAACGACAGAACACCGACGGCAATGGCCTGCCAGGCAGGTAACGTGCATTTCTGCATCTTCTGTTTTCCTTGAGTCATCACCCCGTTCGACTCGGGGAATTTCTTGTTCTTCTCGGTGAGGCTTTGCGCAGGACGTGCGTCTACTGGCACGGCGCAGGGAGCCGGACATATCGAGTTGTCCCGAGGGGGAGCGCCGTAGGAGTCCGGCCTGAAGGCCAGCCAGCGCTGGCAAGCCGGCTCCTACGAGGGAGTGGATCAGTCGTCGATCTGCATCAACTGCTGCACCCCTTCCCAGGCCTCGGCGCGCATGCGCTCCAGGTCCAGGCCAGGAATAACGCCGTCGTCGACCACCAGCCGCCCCCCGACCATGCTGTAGCGCACGGTAATCGGCTCGCCCGCGGCCACAGGTGCCAGCGCGGTATCGTGGAAACCGAAGAAGCGCGGGTGATCGAGGCTGTAGATCACCAGATCGGCCGCCTGCCCGACTTCCAGTGTGCCAACCGAGCCCAGTCCCAGCACCTTCGCCCCCCCGGCCGTCCCCCAATGGATGACATCCTCGGCCGTGGTGGCCGATGCCCCTTGCTCGGCGCGATGGATCAGCCATGCGGTATGCGCTTCGCCGACCATGCTCCCGGACTCGTTCGAGGCCACCCCGTCCACCCCCAGGGAAATCGGTACGCCGGCCTCGTACATCTGTGGCACCGGGGCGACGCCGCTGCCCAACCGCGCGTTGCTGACCGGGCAGTGGGAAATGCCGGTGCCGGTCTGCGCGAGCATGCGGATCTCCGCCGGCTGCATATGCACCGCATGGGCGAACCAGACGTCAGGGCCAAGCCATTCGTGTTCGGCGACGAATTCGACCGGCAGGCAGTTGTACTTCTCGCGGCAGAAGTTGACGTAGTTCTGCGTCTCCGAAAGGTGCGTGTGCAGCCGCAGACCGAGGCCGCGTGCCGAGTGGGCCAGTTCGCGCAGCAGTGTCGGCGGTAGCGAGAAGGTCGGCGTGGTCGGCGCCACCACCACCCGGCGCATCGCATCCGAGGTGTCCTGGTGATACCGCGATTTGAGGCGCTCGATGTCGCCGACCATCTGGTCCAGTGTCTCCGGTTGCAGCGCTGTTTTCGAGAACCCCGGATGGGCGCTTGCCGACTCCAGCGCGCCCCCCCGGCACAGGACGAAGCGCATGCCGAACTCGGTGGCCATGTCGAACAGCAGGTCGCCGGACTCGGTGGTGCCGTTGGCGTGGTAGAGGTAATGGTGATCGGCGCAGGTCGTCACCCCGGAGAGCAGCAACTCGGTCATGCCCAGGCGCGCGGCGATTCGCGCCAGTTGCGGGGTAAAGCGGTTGAGGCGTGGATAGGGCACGCTGGCCAGCCAGCCTTGCAGGTCCTGGTTCAAACCCTCCGGCACCGCCTTGAGCAGGTTCTGGAACAGATGATGGTGGGTGTTGATCCAGCCCGGATACACCACCGATCCACGGGCGTCGATCACCCGCTCGCCGGGTTGCGCCGTCAGGCCTTCCGCCATTTCGGCGATGCGCCCGTCGATGATGCGGATGTCGACGTTGCCTGCCCGGGCGAGCGGGCCGCGCAAGCCGGTCATCACCGCCTGCGGGTTCTTGATCAGGGTGTTCTGAAGTTGAGTCATGGGCTTCTCCAGTCAGAGGGTGTGGGAGGCGGACTTGCTGGCTGTACTGTCGGGGGCGCTGACGCCGTTGAGCGCCGCGTTGAGCAGCACCGACACCAGGCAGGCGATCACCACGCTGCTGTGCAGGAACGGCTGAGACCACTCGGGCAGTTGCTTGAACAGGGTCGGCGCCATCACCGGCACCAGGGCGGCCACGATGGTGAAACCGACGATCAGGACGTTGTAGCGGTTGCGTTCGTAATCGACCTTGGCCAGCGTCTGGATCCCGGCTGCCGCGACCACACCGAACATGGCGACCCCGGCGCCACCGAGGGCTGCGGTGGGCATCGAGGCGATGATCGCCCCGGCCTTGGGCACCAGCGCCACCGAGCACATCAGCAGCCCGCTGATCGCCACCACCCAGCGGCTGCGCACCCCGGTGAGGATCACCAGCCCGACGTTCTCCATGAAGGCAATGAAGGGAAACGCTGCGAACATGCCGGCGATGGTGCTCGCCAGTCCGTTGGCCCGCAGGCCGCCGATCACCTGTTTCTCGCTCACTGGCTTGTCGACGATGTCGCCGATGGCGACGAACAGCCCCATGGACTCGACCATCTGCACGATCATCACCACCACCATGGTCGCGATGGGAATCAGGCTGAAGGTCGGCAGGCCGAAGTGGAACGGGTAGGGCACGGTCAGCCAGGGCGCTTCCTGAACGCTATGGAAACTGCCCATGCCCAGTCCGTAGGCGAGCCCCGCGCCCACCAACATGCCCATCAGCACCGCCATGTTGCGCATCAGCGGGCCGCCGTAGCGGTTCACCAGCAGGATGGTCGCCAGCACCACCACGGAGACGACCAGGTAGGTCGGCGCGCCGAAATCGCTGGCGTGGCGGCCGCCGCCGATCCATTCATAGGCAATCGGGAAGAGTTGCAGGCCGATCACCGTGACGATGCAGCCGGTGACCACCGGCGGGAAGTACCGCCGCAATCGACCCACGAGCGGCGCGGCGAGCAGGGTGAAGATCCCCGCGCCGATCACCGCTCCGCAAACCCCGGCGAAACCTACCTGCGGGTCGCTACCGATGGCGATGACCGGGCCGACGCTGCTGAACGCCACGCCCTGGAGGATCGGCAGGCGCACGCCGAATTTCCAGAAGCCGACACACTGCAGCAGGGTGGCGATCCCGGAGCAGAAGAGTGTGGTGCTGATCAGTACCACGGTATCGGCTTCGGACATTTTCAAGGCGCTGGCGACAATCAACGGCACGGCGATGGCGCCGATGTACGAGACGGCCATGTGTTGCAGGCCGAGGGTGAGCATTTGGCGGACCGGCAGTATCTGGTCGACCGGGTGGACGGTGGAGACGGTACTGGCTGACGACATGGGGAATCACCTCTTGCTGTTTTTATTGGGTAGAGAGGGGTATTCGTTCTGCGTGCCCGGAGCCGCCATCCACCGGCGCCGATGCTTTTTTCTCAGCCGGCCAGACAGGCCGCGAATCCTTGGTTCAGCGCCGCACGATCCAGGTCGCGGCCGATGAACACGATCTTGCTGGAGCGCGGTTCCGCGCCCCATGAGGTGGAGGCGCGGAACTCGATGAGGCTGTGCACGCCTTGCAGCACGTAGCGCTGGTCCTGATCCTCGACCGCCAGTACGCCTTTCATGCGGTAGAGGTTGTCGGCCTGCTGGACGCGCAGTTCGCTGATCCAGCGGTGGAAGGCGCCCAGGTTCACCGCGCCATCCACGGCGATGCCGACGGAGGAAACGCTGGGATCATGCTCATGCGCCAGATCGTCGTGATCGTGATCGTGATCGTGATCGTGGTCGTGATCGTGATGATGCTCATCGGCGTGGTGATCGTGGTTGGAGCCGATTTCCATCAGCTTCTGGGTGGCTTCGAACGCTCCGACGCCGAAGATCTTCGACAGGTCGATTTCGGCGTAGCTGGAGGTCACCAGATCCGCGGTGGCATTCAAGCCGCGAATCTTTTCGCTCAGACTCGCCACTTCGGCATCGCTGACCAGATCGATCTTGTTGATGACGATCCGATCGGCACAGACGATCTGGTCCACGGCCTGGTTGTCGGCGCCGTCGAGTTGCAGATCTTCCAGGTGCTGGGTGATGTGCTTGGCGTCGACCATGGCGACGATGGCGTCCAGCTCCACTTCTTCGGAAATCGGGTCGTTGATGAAGAAGCTCTGCGCTACCGGGTACGGATCGGCCAGGCCGCTGGTTTCGATCAGGATGTGATCGAGCCGCACCGGGCGTGCCACCAGTTCGCGGACGATGCGCACCAGGTCCTCGCGGACCTCAGCGGTGCAGCACACGCAGCCGTTGACCATCTCGTAGATTTCTTCGGTTTCGGAGCTGAGCACCAGGTCGCCGTCGATGCCGACTTCGCCGAACTCGTTTTCGATTACGGCAATCTTGCGACCGTGGTTTTCCTTGAGGATGTAGTTGAGCAGCGTGGTTTTGCCGGCGCCGAGGAAGCCGGTGAGGATGGTCACCGGAATCTTGCGGTTCGGGGTCGGTTGCTGGAGTGGACTGTTCATGCGAGCTCCTTCGATGGGGAGAAATGGCCAGTGGGCGCTGGGCCGGGTTCACCCCAGCGCAGCGTGGTACCGGCGTCTAGGCCGAACAGGTCGAGGACACGGCCAAGGCTGTGATCGACCATTTGCGAAAGGGTCTGCGGACGGGCATAGAAGGCGGGAACCGGCGGGGCGATGATTCCGCCCATCTCGGTGACGGCGGTCATGTTGCGCAGGTGCGCCAGGGTCAACGGCGTCTCTCGGGCCATCAGCACGAGAGTCCGGCGTTCCTTGAGGGTGACGTCGGCGGCGCGACCGATCAGGCCCGTGGAGGTACCGGTGGCGATTTCCGCGAGGGTACGCATGGAGCAGGGCGCGACCACCATGCCCAGGCAGCGGAACGAGCCGCTGGCGATGCCGGCGGCCACGTCGTCGGCGCGGTGGTAATGGCTGGCCAGTGCCGTGACGTCCGCCAGTTTGTAGTCGGTTTCATGGGCCATGGTCAGCAGCGCGGCACGGCTGATGATCAAGTGGCTTTCGATGTCCAGCTCGGCCAGCAACTCCAGCAGCCGCACGCCGTAGATGAAGCCCGACGCACCGCTGATGCCGACCACCATCCGCTGGCGGTTCATGACTGGATGCTCCTGAGCAGATCATGCGCGCGCTCGACCACCTTCTGGTCCAGTTGCGCCTTGATTCCGTCGAATCCCGAACCACGGGTGGCATCCAGGCCCATCCGCGACGTGGTGCCGTTGACGGAGGATGAGGGATCCAGCGGGCTGCCGGGCAAACCGTCGACAACGAAGATGTCCTGGTGGGGCTGGAAGTGCGTGGCCAGCGCCCACAGCACCTGGCTGTCATC
Source organism: Pseudomonas macauensis (assembly GCF_047902425.1). Classification (NCBI taxonomy): domain Bacteria; kingdom Pseudomonadati; phylum Pseudomonadota; class Gammaproteobacteria; order Pseudomonadales; family Pseudomonadaceae; genus Pseudomonas; species Pseudomonas macauensis. Next base: position 2,669,315 of record NZ_CP138377.1, read on the forward strand.
GGTGATGTCGATGTCACCGTCTACCGCGATCACGGTTTTCAGGTACGGGTCCCAACCCAGCAGTGCGAGCATGATCTGCCGCGCTTCGCCATCGCGGCTTTGATCCAGTGCCACGTAGCAATGAAAGTGAGTACCGGAGTTGGGGTAGTGCACCGCAGTGACGGCGGGGAAGCGCGCCTTGAGTTTCTCGCTCATCTCCGCTTCCCGCGGCAGCCTCGCCAGGGTCAGGTGCTCGGCATAGCGCCCTCCGACCACGTCCACCAGCCAGGCGTCCTTGCGGCGCATCAGGGTGTCGACCCGCAGGACGTTGTTGGTCGAGCGGTCCGAGGAGTAGCCGCTGAACTCGCCGAATGGACCTTCTTCGGCATACCCGGCCGGGTCTATCGCGCCTTCCAGCACGAACTCGGCGTAGGCCGGCACGCCGATGCCATAGCGCGGGGTCTTGACCAGTTCCAGCGGCGCACCGAACAGTCCGCCTGCCACTGCGCGTTCGTCGCTGCCAAACGGCAGCCGCGCGGCGGCGGCCAGCATGAACAGCGGGTGAGCGCCGACCACCATGGCCACGTGCAGTTCTTCGCCGCGCTCACGGGCGCTTTGCAGCATGCGCCACAGGTGGCCACGGGAATGCAGGCTGGTGGCGAGGGTCTGCCGGGCGTGGCGCATCGAGCGGTGGTAGCTCATGTTGGCGATGCCGGTGACCGGGTCTTCGGCGATGATGATCGCGTTGGTGATGTACGGCCCCCTGTCACTGTCGAAATGCTTGAGCATCGGCAGCAGCGCCAGGTCCAACGCTTCGCCCTCGAAGATCTCGTCGAGTACCGGACCGGTTTCGACGTAGCGCGGCGGGATCGGATGGTTGGCGCGGTTCTGAAAGGTTTCGTGCAGCTGCGCCGGGCTAACGCCGAAGATTCGTGCGATGCGGGTCCTGGACGCGAACAGGTTGGTGGCCACCGGCACGCCGAGCGTGCCGACGTTTTCGCAGATCAACAGCGGGTCGCGGCCTTGCGCGGCCAGGGCATCGACCAGGGCGGTGACCTCCTGGTCGGCGGAAAGGGGGGACTGAACGGTGAGTACATCGTCCGGATACTGCCGGCGATAGGTATCGATGAAGGCGTGGAAGTCCTGGGTATCGCCGAGCGTTGAGAGGGGCATAGCTTCACCTCTTGAAAAAGCAGGCGCGCAGGGCTGAGGGCGACGTTTGATCGAGAGGCCGTCGGCCTGCTCGATCGAACGCCGGTTCATCTGTGCGCCTGGAAGTTGCCGCTGTGTTACAGGTAGGTCGTGCTCAGACGGAGGTCCGCCTCGATCAGGTCCTTGGGTGGCGGTGTAGGCTCGATGCCGCACAACCGGGCGATGTTGTTGCCCAGGTAGTCCTCAAGGTGGTCCTCGTCGATCCCCAGGCCCTGGGGAGCAGGCGAGCACAGCACTTCCAGTTCTCGCAGCCACATGCCGGGCTCGTTCGGCGGTGAGTCGGTGCCGAACACGATCTTGTTGCGCGGCAGGTCCTTGGCGAACTCGACGATGCGCGACTGGAAGCACCAGCCGGACTCGCAGTAGACGTTCGGCGTGTCCATCGCCATCCAGAACGCCTCGAACGAGTAATTGCCGCCGGTCTGGATACCGAAGTGGCCGATGATGAAGTTGACCATCGGGAACTCGCGGATGATCGGGTAGAACATCGTCGGGATGGTGTAGGGCCCGTCGCCGGTGTGGATCAGCACCACGATGTTGTACTTGGCGCAGACCTTCATGGCCGGGCGCAGCCAGTCGAGTGCGCGGTCCGGGCGGTAGCCGTGCATGTTGGCGTGCAGCTTGAGCATCTTGAAACCGTATTCCTTGACGTGGAATTCCAGCTCCGCCGCACCGTTTTCCGGGCCCCAGCGCGGGTTGAAGGTGAAGTTGCCGATGAAGCGGTCCGGGTACTTCACGCAGAGTTCGGCGACATAGGACATGTAGTCGCGCACGCCTTCACGGCCCCGGCGGTTGCCGTCGCGATAGCCGGTGTTGCCCGGTGGCGGCTGGATGAAGCCCATGTCGATGCGGCGTGGTTTGCCGTTGATCATGTAAGGGCCGTCCATCAGCTTGAGCATGCGCTCGCCGGTGAAGGGTTCGCCGGTGTGGCGCCAGGCCTCGTCGACCAGGTTGGTGGGGTGCAGATGGGTATCGATGATCATCGGTTCAGCTCCTGGCCAGTTGAGTGGTGACAGGGCGCTTGAGTTGCGCCTCGGCTTCGGAAACGGAACGCGGCGGCGGGGTCGGTTCGAGCCCGATCATCCGTGCGGTGTTGTTGCCCAGGTAGTCTTCGAGGGTGTCCTCATCGAGGTTCAGACCTTGGGGCGGCTCATGGCAGAGCACTTCCAGCAGGCGCAGCCACATGCCCGGCTCGTTCGGCGGCGTGTCGGTGCCGAAGAGGATCTTGTGCGTCGGCAGGACCTTGGCGAACTCGACGATCCGCGATTGCAGGCACCAGCCCGACTCGCAGTAGACGTTGGGCAGTTCCATCGCCCATTGCATCGGCTCGAACACGTAGACCCCACCGGTCTGCACACCGAAGTGGGCCATGATGAAATCGACGTTGGGGAACTCCTTGATCATCGGAACCCATTCCGATGGGATGCTGTAAGGCCCATCGCCGGTGTGCAGCTTGACCGGGATACCCAGTTCCGCACATTTCTCGAAGGCCGGGCGCACCCAGTCCAGCGCACGGTCCGGACGATAGGCGTGCATGTTGGCCTGCATCTGGACCATCTTGAAGCCGTGTTCCTTGACGTAGCGCTCGATCGCTTCGACGCCGTTTTCCACGCCGCAGCGCGGGTTGTAGACGAAGCAGCCGATGAAGCGGTCCGGGTAGGTCTGGACCATCTTCAGGGTGTAGGCCATGTAGGCGTCGATGGATTCGCGACCGCTGAGTTCGCCGTCGGTCCAGGTGTAGATGGTGTTGCCTTGCGGCGGCTGGATGAAGGCTTTGTCGATGCGGCGAGGCTTGCCGTTGACCATGTACGGGCCATCCATCATCTCCAGCAGACGCTCGCCGGTGAACGGGTCGCCGTCATGCCGCCAGGCTAGGTCAACCTGATCGGTTGGATAGCAGCTGATATCGATGATCATTGAAGTCGATCTCCTGATAGCGGGAAGGGAACCTTGCGGTTCGCAGCAACCACGTCCCGGAAAATCGGCCGTTTCTATGCGCAAGAGACGTGCGCATTCCCCCGCCTGGTCGCATCCGACGTGGGACGCTGGCTGCTGGGGGGGGAGTATTGGAAGGCGGTGAGGCGTTCGTACAATATTAATTGGGAGGGGTGTTGATATGCGCTCGATATGGGGAAGGCCGACCCGGGGAAAGCGTCGCTTCCCCGCCATGGAGAAGCGGCGTTTTCGAGGGCAGCCTGGGAGCGAGTGTGCTCGCAACCTGCAAGGAACACGCTGCCATAGGGGGCACCAACCGATGGTGTCCGCCCATTCCGGCTGATGGGGTTCTTGCTTTCGTGGTTTTGCCGCCGGCCGCTGGCGTGCCGGCGACGGGGTCAGCGCCGTGTTTGCGAAGCCAGCTGCTTGATCGCCTCGACCACCGGCGCCACTCGCTCGGCTTGCCCCGGCGGCCATACCGCATACAGGTTGTAATGCGCTGGAATTTCGGCCGCGTTCAGTTTCACCAGACGCCCGGCGCGCAATGCGTCCGCCGCCAGCAGGCCGCGTACCAATCCTGCGCCGACCCCGGCCTCGGCTGCTGCGATCAGGTTCGCCGCATTGTCGAACACCACCCGTGCGCCCGGTTCGACCGGCGCCATCCCTGCCGCATCCAGCCATGGAATCCACGAGCGTCGCGTGTATCCCAGCAGCGGCAACTCCAGTACCTGGGCCGGCGTGATCGGCAACTGCAGTCCATGGCGCTCGATCAACGCAGGGGAGGCCACCGCCATGACCCGATCACCGCAGATCTGCGTCATCTCGCAGTCTTCCCAATCGCCATAGCCGTAGCGCAATGCCAGGTCCACTCGCTCGAAGGCGCCGCGATCCGTGCGCGGCTTCGAGAGCAGCACCACCTCATGGTCAGGCAGCGAGTCGAGCAATTCCGGTAGCCGTGGATTGAGCCAGCTCTGGGCCAGCTCGCTGTCCACATCGAGGGTCAGTCGTTGCGCCACCCTTCGGTTCTTGACCGAAGACAGCGCCCGGTCGATCTGCGCCAATCCGTCTGACAGGACACTGGCGAACAACTGCCCGGCGTCGGTCAGCTTGCTGCCGCCGCCTTCGCGCACGAACAGCGGCTGGCCAACGAAGTCTTCCAGGGTCCGGATCTGCTGGCTGATCGCGCTGTGGGTCAGGTCGAGTTTGCGCGCCGCGCTCGAGAAGCTGCCGCTGCGCGCGGCCTGGATGAACGCGCTCATGGACTGCACCGACGGGTATCGCTTGTACATGCTGTTAGTCCTGCTTACAGACGATGGCAGAAATCGTTGCTGGCCCGAATTTCCTCGGGTTCCCACTATGCGGTCACCAGGCCCGCGCAAAGACGGGCCGCTCTCCTGGAGCCTGACAATGATCGAACTGACGGTAAACGGCGAACGACACGAGCTGGCGGGGACATCGCCTTCCATGCCGCTGTTATGGGTGTTGCGCGACCACTTGATGCTCACCGGCACCAAATTCGGTTGCGGCATGGGCCTGTGCGGCGCCTGTACCGTGCACCTGGACGGTGTCGCGGTGCGTTCCTGCCAACTGCCGGTCGCCGCCGCGGCGGGACACAGCATCACCACCATCGAGGGCCTGTCGCCGACTGGCCAGCATCCGTTGCAGCTGGCCTGGGTTGCCGAAGATGTCCCGCAATGCGGTTACTGTCAATCCGGCCAGATCATGTCCGCTGCGGCGTTGATCAACACGGGCGCGGCAGTCACCGATGACTCGATCCGCAACGCCATGTCCGGCAACCTGTGCCGCTGCGGTACCTACGGGCGGATCAACAAAGCCATCAAGCGTGCGGCGTCCGCGCCGAAGGAGGCGTGATGAGACTTGTCGACGACATGCCTGTCGAACCGTCGCGCCGGCGTTTTCTCAAGCAGGCGGCCACCGTCGCTTCCGGTCTGGCGATTGCGCTGTATCTGCCCACGGACGCGGCGGCGGCCCCCAAGGCCACGACCGGTGAATTCGAGCCCAATGCCTGGGTCCGGGTGCTGCCCGACGGTACGGTGAAACTGGTGGTGCACAAGCACGATTCCGGCACCGGAACCCAGACCGCCCTGGCCGCGTGCGTGGCGGAGGAACTGGACGTCAACCCGATGACCGTGCAGGTGATCACGCCGGAAAATCCGTTCTTCGAGGCCTACATCCATCCGATCTGGAAGGTTTACTCCACGGGGGGCAGCACCAGCGTTTCGCTGGAGTACGAGCGCTTGCGCATGGCTGGCGCGACCGCCCGCGCGCTGCTGATCGCCGCGGCGGCCAGGCAGTGGGGTGTCACTCCGGACAGTTGCTCGACCGAAGACGGACGGGTGCTGCATGCCGCCAGTCAGCGTAGCTGCGGTTACGGTGAACTGGCGGGGCTCGCCGCGCAATTGTCGGCACCGGCCAAGGTCACGCTGAAGGATCCGAAGCAGTTCAAGTACATCGGCAAGTTGCGGCACAAGCGGGATGCGGCGGCCAAGGTCTGCGGGCGATTCACCTACAGCATCGACGTGACGCTGCCGCAGATGCTGGTGGCGGTGGTCCAGCGCGCGCCGGTGATCGGGGCGAAAGTGCTGAAGCTGGATTCCAGCGCGGCGCTGCAGGTGTCAGGCGTGCGCAAGGTCATCGCGATTCCGGGCAGGCCCGATGTGCTGGGCGGCAACCAGGAAGGTGTCGCTGTCCTGGCCGACAACTACTGGGCTGCCCGCCAGGGGCGCGAGTTATTGCAGGTGCAATGGAGCGATTCGCCCCTGGGCGGGTTCGACAGCGATCAACTGGCGGCCGCGCAGGCAGCGGCCATCGACGACAAGGCCGCGCAACGGGTTACCGCACTGGCGGCGGGGGACGTGACGGCGCAATGGCCGAAAGCCGCGAAGCTGCTCGAAGCCGACTATCGCATGCCGTACAAGGTGCAGAACCCACTGGAGCCGGTGTGCATCACCGCACAGGTATCGAGCGACGCCATCACCTACTGGGGCGGGGTGCAGGTACCGTCGTCGGCGTTGGAGGCCGCGGAAAAGGTATGTGGGATCGCCAAGGACAGGGTCACCATCCATGAGCTGGTGTCCGGCGGCAGTTTCGGTGCGCGCGAGTCCAAGTACTGGCTGTTCGAGGTGGCGTATCTGGCGAAACAGGCCGGGGTGCCGGTCAAGCTGATGAACAGCCGCGAAGATGAAATGCGCGCGCTGTTCATGCACCCGGCCACCTTGCACCGGGCCAGGGGCGCTCTGGACGCTGACGGACGCCTGACCGCCTTGCAACTCAACGCGGTATCGCCGGCCTCGCCGGAGCAGTGGGAGCCGGGCTATTTCGAGCGTCCGGACCACATGGACTACAGCACCACCGAAGCCATTACTGCGTGGGATTTCGCCTATCGCCCGGCGAACCTGGACCTGGCCTGGGTCAGGCATGAAAGCGGAGTGCCCAGCGGCTGGTATCGCTCGGTGAGCTTCATCCCCAACGTGTTCGCCGTGGAAAGCTTCATGGACGAACTGGCCCATGGGGCCGGGCAGGATCCGCTGGCGTTTCGCCTGGCCAACATGCACGAACGGCCCCGGCATGTCGCGGTGCTCAAACGCGCCGCCGAGCGTGCCGGCTGGGGCCAGCCATTGCCGGAGGGAACGGCACTGGGAATTGCCACCAACCAGGGCTACACCAGCTTTATTGCAGTGGTCGCCAGGCTTTCCAGAAAGGACGGGGCAATCAGCGTCGACAAGCTCACCTGCGTGGTCGATTGCGGTCTGGCGGTGTCGCCGGCGGGTGTCGAAGAGCAGATCTACGGTGGCCTGATGTGGGGCCTCGGCCACGCGCTGTTCGATCGCATGGACATCAGGCAGGGGCGGGTGGTGCAGAGCAACTTCCACGACTACCGGGTGGCTCGCATGTCGGACATGCCGGCCGTGGACATCCTGGTGCTGGACGGCGAGCCGGGCAGGCCCGGCGGCGTCGGTGAGCTGGGCAGCCCGGCGGTGGCGCCGGCCATCGCCAATGCCCTGTTCAGCCTGACCGGCGTGCGCCAGCGCTCGACACCACTGACCCTGGGGTAACCTTCATGGACCTGCGTTTGCTGCGGTATTTCATGGCCCTGGCCGAGGAGCTGCACTTCGGGCGCGCTGCCGCGCGTTTACACATCTGCCAGCCGCCGCTGAGCCAGCAGATTCGGCTGCTGGAAGAGGAACTGGGGACGCCGCTGTTCGAGCGCAGCCACCATCGGGTCGAGTTGACAGCGGCCGGGCAGATGCTCAAGGAGCAGGCGCCACTGGTGTTCGAACAACTTGAGCGTGCACTGGCCTTGACTCGCCAGACCGGTCGAGGCCAGGTGGGCGAGCTGGAAATCGGCATGATCAGCTCGGTGATGATCGGCGTGCTGCCACGGGCCCTGCACCTCTTCCGCGAGCGCTATCCGCAGGTGTCCTGGCGCCTGCATGAAATGACCCCCGCGGCACAGGTCAAGGCGTTGAAGGAAAAACGCATCGATGCCTGCGTGTTCCGGGTCGGTTACGACGATCCACAGTTGCGTAATGAATTGCTGCTCTACGAGCCGATCCGGGTGGTCATGCCGGCCGATCATCCCTTGGCCCGGCGCGACAGCCTGGCGCCGGCGGACCTGGCGCAGGAGCCCTTCGTGGCGCTGGAGCTCAAGCAGTCGCGCTTTGCCGACTTCCTCTATCAGTGCTGCATCAAGGCTGGGTTCACACCACAAATCCGCCAGCAGGTGATCGAGGTGCAAACCTTGCTCAGCCTGGTGCGGGCCGGTTTCGGCGTGGCGCTGTTGCCAGCGTCCATCGAGCCGATGGCGCCCGCTGGGCTGGTGTTTCGACGTCTGACACCCGCGCTGCCGGAAGTGCCCCTGTATGCCACCTATCGTGCGGACGACGACTCGCCGGTGATCAAGCTGTTTCTTGATACGTTGCGGGAGTTGGTCACCGAGGATGAAAGCAAGCTCAAAGGGGCGTGCCCGCCGGTGGAAGCATCAGCATAAGCAGCAATGTGACGACGCTTTTCCCGGCAATGGCAGGCAGCGCGGTGAGTTCGGCAGCAGTGGCTACCCTCGGTGAGGGAGGGTGGGGCGGCGCCTGAGCAGGTAGATCCGCGCTGCACGCCGCTTCCGGCTCCTGTATCCGGGGCGCTGTCGATGAAGCAATCCTTCAGTACTGTCAGGGTGACGTTGAACAGGCTGAGGGCATCGCGTAATCCCGTCGCCAAAAATACGACAGTTGCCGTATGGGGTGGCCCTGTGCGTCTGGGTATCTTGCGGTGGCTCATCCCATGCCATCGCGGACAAAAGCGGCTGTTGAAACTGTCCTGCGTGATTACGGAACTGCACGCCCTCCATCAGCGTTTTCTTGTGAATCTTTGGGGGCACTCGAACCGCTCCAGGGCAGCATTCCCGAAAAATGGCCAAGTGATATCAAACAGGCGTTGATTTGATCTGCCCTGGCGCTCCGCGACGCCAGCCCATCCCGTTGCGGTGGGAAGTCGTTTCAAGTCACAAGGAAGTGCACGCGATGAACCATGTTTTCGCCTTGGTCTGGAATGCCTCGTTGGGTTGCTGGACTGTCACCCACGAATACAGCAAGCGCTGCCGCAAAGGCACTCGACCTCTCGGCAAGCTGGCGCTACCGGTCTTGCTGCTGGGGGCCTCACTCACCCAGCCGGCGCAAGCCACCTGTTCGACCGCCGGCATTACTGTCACCTGTACCGGCGTTCCGAGCCTGCCGCTGTTTCTCAACGATTTCAGCAGCGCTACGAGCGGCCTGACGATCAACGTCAACTCCGGTGCGCAGATGAACGCGGCGGCCGGTAGCAAGGTGCTCAACCTGACTGGCGTCAACATCAGCCTGAACAACTCCGGCACCATCGACCCGGCGCTGCTGGGCCTGGTGTCCGAGCTCAGTGGCGGCGCGTTCATCGGAACAGGGGCCGCCAGCGCAGTCAGTGTGACCAACAACGTCAGCGGGATCATTCGCGGCACCGGCATGCTGCTCGGCCAGAGCCTGACCAGCATCGATGGGCTGGCGATTGGGGTAAACAACGCGGCGGGGGGCGCCACCAACATCACCAACGACGGTACGATCACCTCGACCGGTTTGTCGGTGGGTGGAATCACCCTGGCCGATACCCCGGTGGTCGGCGTGTACGGCGGCTCGCAGGTCAACATGAGCAACAGGGCCAACGGCACGATCAACGGCCGGGTGGCGTTCGAGACCTCGGCTGCGGGCAACACCTTTACCAACGCCGGTAACATCAACGGCGGCGTGTCGCTGGGCGCGGGAAGCACCAACACCTTCTACGCCATAACCGGTTCGAGCGTTAACCTCGGAGACGGCGTGCAGACCAGTCAGGGCCTCGGTGGCCTGAACGGCGTCGGCCTGACTTTCGCTCCCACCGGGACCATCGACGGTGGTGCGGGCGGCAGCAACACCCTGATACTACAGAACCCGCTTGGAGTCGTCGGAGGTACCTCCGGCACCGGCACGGCGTCCAGCGCCACCTACGTCAACTTCAACAACCTGACCCTCAACAGCGGCACCTGGACATTGCTGGGGCCGTTGGTCAGTGGGGCGACCACGCTCAATGGCGGCATCGCGCTGTTCAACAACGATGGCGCGTTCGGCAGCGGTGTGCTGACCTCCAACGGCGGGATCCTCCAGGCCAGCAATGCCGGTTTGTCGCTGTCCAACCCGATCAACCTGGGCGCGGGCGGCCTGACCCTGCAGGGCACCAATGGCCTGACCCTGTCCGGCGTGCTGTCCGGCACTGGCGCCCTCGTCAAGAACGGCCCCTCCAGCCTGACCCTGAGCGGCAATAACACCCACAGCGGCAGTACGGCACTGAACGGCGGCAGCTTGTTGGTCGGCAGCAACACCGCTCTCGGTACGGGTACTTTGAATGCGGCGGCTGGCACCACCCTGGATGCGGCCACCGCAGTGGCTCTGGCCAACCCGGTCGCATTGGCGGCCGACCTGACCGTTGGCGGCACTCAGGCGCTGGGCCTGAACGGCGTCATCAGCGGCGCCGGCAAACTGATCAAGAACGGCACCGCGAACCTGACCCTTGGCGGCCCCAACACGTTCTCCGGTGGCACCGAGCTGAATGCCGGGACGCTGACCCTCGGCTCCAACACAGCGCTGGGTCTCGGTGGGCTGACCACGGCGACCGGCACCACGCTCGACGCGAGCACCACGGTGGCGCTGGGCAACGCCGTCAACCTCGGCGGCAACCTGAACGTCTCCGCCAGCAATAACCTGACCCTGGGTGGCGTGGTCAGCGGCAGCGGCGGGCTGACCAAGAACGGCACGGCCAATCTCACTCTCAACGGCGCCAACACCTACTTCGGTGGCACCACACTGAACGCCGGTACTCTGATCGTTGGCAACGCCGGCGCACTTGGCAGCGGTAACCTGACCGTCGCCGGCGCCGCGACCCTGGACAGCAACACCGCCGTCAGCCTGAACAATAACGTCGCGCTCAATGGCAACCTGCACCTCGGCGGCAGCAACGGCCTGAGATTGGGTGGCGTCATCAGTGGCGCTAGCCAATTGGTCAAGAACGGCACGGCCAACTTGACCCTCGATGGCGTCAACTCCTTCACCGGTGGCACCGCGCTCAACGCCGGCAGCCTCACGGTCGGCAACGCTGCAGCCCTTGGCAGCGGCACGCTGACAGTGGGAGGTTCGGGCGGCACGCTCAACAGCAGTGCCAACTCAACGCTGAACAACGCCATTGCGCTGAACGCCAACCTCACCGTCGGCGGGGCCAATCCGCTGGCCCTCGGCGGCGTGATCAGTGGCGGCAGCAACCTGATCAAGACGGGGTCCTCGATCCTGACCCTGACCGGCCACAACACCTACACCGGCCCTACGACGGTGAACGCCGGGACACTCGTCGTTGGTTCCGACACCGCTCTCGGCACCGGTGTGCTCAATGCAGCCCACGGCACCACGCTGGACGCCAACATCGCATCGAGCCTGGCCAACAACGTCAACCTTGGCGGCAACGTGACCCTCGGGGGCAGCAACGAACTGACCCTTACGGGTGTGATCGCCGGTGTCGGTAGCTTGATCAAGAGCGGCCCCGCCGACCTGGTTCTCAACGGCGCCAACACCTACTACGGCAACACCGCCTTGAACGCCGGCAAACTGGTCGTCGGCAACAACACCGCCCTCGGCTACGGTGTGCTGAGCGCGGCGACCGGCACCACGCTGGATGCCGGCACTGCCGTCAGCCTGGGCAACCAGATCAACCTCGCCGGCGCGCTCAATATGGGCGGCAGTGCTGACCTGACCCTCGTCGGAACCGTCGCCGGAGCCGGCAGCCTGGTGAAAAACGGCACGGCGAATCTGAGCCTCAATGGCACCAACACCTACGTCGGCGGCACCACCCTGAACGCTGGAACCCTGACCGTCGGCAATAGCGCGGCACTGGGTAGCGGAGCCTTGACGGTCAACGGTGCGGCGAGCCTGGACAGCCGATCAGTGCTGGTCAGCCTGGGCAACTCTGTCGTCCTCAATGCCGGGCTGAACGTCGGTGGCACTCAGGATCTGATCCTCGGTGGCGTGATCAGCGGCACAGGTCCGTTGACCAAGACCGGCGCGACCAACCTGACCCTCAGCGGCGCCAACACGTTCAGCGGCGGCACCGTGCTCAATGCGGGCACGCTGACACTGGGCTCGGCCGGGGCCTTGGGCAGCGGCACCCTGACTGTCGGCGGAGCCGGTACACTGGTCAGCGGCGGCGCCTACAGCTTCGGCAACAACATCACGCTCAACGCCGATCTGACTGTGGCCGGCAACAATAACCTGATGCTCGGCGGCGCGATCAATGGTGCCGGCAACCTGGTCAAGAACGGCCTGAATGATCTGACGCTCAGCGGCAACAACACCTTCACCGGCGCGCTGGACATCCTCTCGGGCAGCGTCATTGCCCTGGGCAGCGGTGCGCTGGGCAATACCTCTGGAGCCTATATCAATGCTGGCGCCAGCCTTGGCCTGGGCGGCAGCGTCAACCTCAAGGCACTGAGCGGCAGCGGTAGCGTGCAGATCGCCAGCGGTAGCACCCTGACCGTGGGGGGAGGGAGCAGCACCAGCACCTTCGACGGCGACCTCCGTGGTGGCGGGGGCCTGACCAAAGTCGGCAGCGGAACGCTGAACCTCACCGGTATCAATGGTCTTACCGGCAACACCACCGTCAACGGCGGCACGCTGAATCTTGCCGGCTCCCTGGCCAGCGCCCAGATCAATGTCAACAACGGCGGCACCGTTAGCGGCAACGGATCGGCGCTGGGCGCGATGACCATCAACGATGGTGGTCGCCTGGCGTTGTCTTCGGGCGACACCTTGTCCGCCGCGTCGCTGGTGCTCAGTGCCAACAGCAATGTCGACACCAGTCTCGCGGCGCCGTCGACATCGTCGCTGATGGAGATCGGTGGCCACCTGACCCTCGATGGCAACCTCAACGTTACCGATGCCGGCGGTTTCGGCGTGGGTGTCTACCGCCTGTTCAACTACACCGGCTCGCTGATCGACAACGGCCTGATCGTGGCCAGCGTGCCTGCGGGTTATGGCATTGGCGATATGGTGGTGCAGACCTCGGTCGGCAACCAGATCAACCTGCTGGTGTCCGCGCCGAATGCCCCTATCCGCTTCTGGGATGGTGGCGAGACAATCCCGAATGGCGTGGTGCAGGGCGGCAGCGGCACCTGGAGTGCCATCGGCACCAACTGGACCAACGTCGACGGTACGCTGAACCAGACCTGGGCCGGTGATTTCGCGGTGTTCCAGGGCTCGGCCGGCACGGTATCGGTCAACGGCACGCACCTGTTCACCGGGATGCAGTTCCTCACCGATGGCTACAACGTGGTGAGCGGCACGGCGGGGCAACTGACCGCCGTTAACGGCAGCGGCGGTACCACGGCGCTGCGGGTCGATCCAGGCGTGACTGCCACGCTCGGCGTGAACATCAATGGCCGCGGCATCCTCAACAAGCTCGACAGCGGCACCTTGGTGCTCAACGGTGCCAACAGTTACAGCGGCGGCACGCAGCTGGATGGCGGCACGCTGGTTGTCGGTAATAACAGCGCGCTGGGCACCGGCACGTTGGTCGCCAATGCTGGCACGCAGCTCGACAGCAACACCGCTGTAACCCTGGCCAACGCCACCATGCTCAACGGCAGTCTCACCGTACTGGGTAGCAATGCGCTGGCCCTCAGCGGTGTGCTCGACGGCAGCGGCGGGCTGATCAAGAATGGCGCGGCCAACCTGACCCTCGGCGGCAACAATACCTTCCTCGGCCCAGTGGCGCTGAACGCAGGCGGATTGATTCTGGCGTCGAACTCGGCGCTGGGCTCCGGCACCCTCAACGTCGCGAATGGCACCACCCTGGATGCCAACGGTGCCTTCAGTGCGAGCAACGCCATCAACCTGGCCGGCAACCTCGGCATCACCGGCAGCAACGACCTGACATTGAACGGGACGATCAATGGCGCTGGCAGACTGACCAAGAGCGGTGCGGCCAGGCTGACGCTCTCCGGCGCCAACAGCTTCCTCGGTGGCATTACCCTCAATGCCGGCACCCTGGCCACCGGCAGCAATGGCGCACTTGGCCTGGGCAACCTGACCGTGGCTGGCGCCTCGTCGCTGGAGAGCGACACTGCAGTGTCGATGGGCAACAACGTAGTGCTCAACGCCAACCTGACCAATACCGGCACCAACGACCTGGTTCTGAGTGGCGTGCTCAGCGGTAGTGGCGCGCTGATCAAGAACGGCGCGGCCAACCTGACCCTCAACGGAAGCAGTAACTATTCGGGCGGCACGCGGCTCAACGCCGGCACCCTGACCCTCGGCACATCGTCAAGCATGGGCTCCGGCGCGTTGACCGTGGCTGGCAATTCTACCCTCGGTACCAGCGCGCCGCTGGTCCTGGCAAACAAGGTCAACGTCAATGCCAGCCTCAATGTGGCAGGCAACAACAACCTGACCCTCGGCGGAGTGATTGCCGGGGGCGGCACCTTGACCAAGAGCGGCCTCGCCGACCTTACACTGAGCGGAGACAACACCTTCAGCGGTACCTTCGACGTGCAGGCCGGCAGCCTGACCACGCTGGGCAACTCGGCGCTGGGTAGCAACGCCGGGGTCAATCTCGGCAACGCCGCCACCCTCAACCTGGGTGGTTCGGGCAGCGTGGCCAGCCTGACCGGCGGCGGTACCGCACTGATCGGGTTCGGCAACACCCTTAGCATCGGCAGCACCAACGCCAGCAGTATTTTCGACGGTGTCCTGGCCGGCAACGGCTTCCTTGGCAAGTTCGGCACGGGCACACTGACCCTGGCCGGCAACAATACCCTTGCCGGCGGCACCACCGTCAACGCCGGCACGCTGCGAGTCAACGGCTCGCTGGATAGTGGCATAGTCCAGGTCAACAACGGTGGCACGCTGGCTGGTAGCGGCTCGCTCGGCGGAGCAGTGACCATCGCCGACGGCGGTCACCTGGCGGGTGCCAGCGGTAGCACGTTGTCGGTGAACTCACTGGTGTTCAACGCCAACGCCAGCTTCGATGCCGGCCTTGGCGCGCCGCGCTCCGGTGGTGGTAGCGCGCTGGTCAATGTCGGCGGCGACCTGACCCTCGACGGCACCCTTAACGTCAGCGACGCCGGCGGTTTCGGCAGCGGCGTGTACCGTCTCTTCGACTATGCTGGCGGCCTGACCGACAACGGCATGCTCCTCGGCAGCCTGCCCGGTAGCGTCACGTCGGGCGACCTGAGCCTGCAAACCGCACTGGCCAACCAGGTCAACCTGCTGGTGTCCATGCCGGGTACCACCGTGCAGTTCTGGGACGGCAACCTGTTGACCGCCAACGGTTCAGTGGAGGGCGGCAGCGGCACCTGGAACAGTGGCAGCAACAACTGGACCGACGTCAACGGCACCACCAACCAGGCGTGGGCCAACAGCTTCGCGGTGTTCCAGGGCGCTGCGGGCACCGTGACCGTGAATGGCACGCAAACCACCAACGGCCTGCAATTCGTCACCAACGGCTATCGCCTGCAGAGCGGCACGGCAGGGGGGCTGAACCTGGTCAACGGTTCGCTGGGCACTGCCGCGATTCGCGTCGATCCGAACGCCACGGCCATCCTCGACGTCACCCTCGGCGGCAGCGCTACGCTGGGCAAATACGACAGCGGCACCCTGGTGCTCAACGCGGCCAACAGCTACTGCGGTGGTACGCAACTCAATGGCGGCACGCTGGTGCTTGGCAACGCCGGCGCCCTGGGCAGCGGCGGCCTGATCGCCGCCAACGGCACCACGCTGGACAACAGCGCAGCGCTGGCCCTGGGCAATACGCTCAGGCTCGATGGCGGACTTGGCGTGGCCGGCAGCCACGACTTGACCCTGAACGGCGACGTCAACGGGAACGGCTCTCTGACCAAGAACGGAAGCGGCACCCTGGCGCTCAACGGCGCCAACACCTACAGCGGCGGTACCCTGCTCAATGGTGGCAAGCTGGTGCTGGGCAACGCTGGCGCCCTGGGCAGCGGCAAACTGATTGCTGCGAGCGGCACTACGCTGGACAACAGCGCGGCGCTTACTCTGCACAATTCCGTCACGCTCGCCGGTGAACTGACTCTGGCCGGCAGCAATGACCTGAGCCTGGCCGGAGTCGTCAGCGGTAGCGGTGCGTTGACCAAGCAGGGCGCCAGCAACCTGACCCTGAGCGGCGACAATAGCTTCAGCGGCGCGCTGAACATCCTCGACGGCAGCCTGACCCTGAGCGGCGACAATGCCCTGGGCAATGTCAGGCTGAACGTCTGCGATGCCGCTACCGTCAGTGTCGGCGGCATCACCGTCCTGGGCGCCTTGAGCGGCGAGGGTGATCTCGCACTGGGCTCCGGCAGCGAGCTGCAGGTCGGCAGCAATAACGCCAACAGCCTCTACGACGGCAGCCTCAGCGGCGCCGGCGGCCTGCGCAAGACAGGCAACGGCAAGCTGCTACTCAACGGCCAGTCCCGCGTCGCCGGTGGCACCCAGGTCAACGCGGGCAGCCTGATCATCGGCGGCCACAGCGGCAGCACGGCGAGCCTCACCAGCGACGTGCAGGTCGCCAGCGGCGCGCTGCTCGGCGGCCACGGCAATATCATCGGCCGCGTCGACCTCGCCAGTGGCGCCACACTCAGCCCGGGCAACTCCATCGGCACCCTGCATGTCGACGGCAACGTCAACTTCGCCGCCGACTCGAACCTGGAAATCGAAGCCAATCCCGACGGCCGCTCCGACAAGCTGATCTCTACCGGCACCGTCAGTGTCGCCGGCGCCAACCTCAAGGTTCTCGCCGGCGCGGGTGACTGGGCGCCCAGCACCCCCTACGGCATCATCCAGGCCGAGGCGCTCAACGGCACCTTCGCGAGCGTCAGCAGCAACCTGGCGTTCCTCACGCCGGAGCTGGCCTACAGCGCAAACGGTGTAGAACTGACCCTGGAGCGCAACGAGGTCAGTTTCATCGCGGTCGGCCGCACCTACAACCAGCGCTCGGCCGCTGCCGGCGTCGAATCGCTGGGCTCGGGCACGCTGTACAACGCCGTCAGCGCGCTCACCGTCGAGCAAGCGCAAGGCGCCTACGACAGCCTCTCCGGCGAGCTGCATGCCAGCACTCAGGGCGCCTTGTTCGATGACAGCCGCT
This sequence comes from Pseudomonas macauensis, assembly GCF_047902425.1. Classification (NCBI taxonomy): domain Bacteria; kingdom Pseudomonadati; phylum Pseudomonadota; class Gammaproteobacteria; order Pseudomonadales; family Pseudomonadaceae; genus Pseudomonas; species Pseudomonas macauensis. The sequence goes on from NZ_CP138377.1 coordinate 2,686,142, forward strand.
ATGTGCGCGATGCCATTGGCCAACGCCTGCGCGCGGCCCAGGGACAAGCGTCGACCGATGCCATCCTGCACACCGACGCCGACAGCGGCATGACCTTCTGGCTGCAAGGGTACGGCGGTTGGGGGGACAACGGCGGCAACAGCAACACCGCGCGCCTGGACCACGACAGCCGCGGCACTCTGCTGGGCATCGATCTGCCGGTGGGCGATAACTGGCGCGTCGGCGTGGCGGCGGGCTATGGCTCCAGCAATCTCGACGTCGACGCTCGCAGCTCCTCGGCCGAGATCGATAGCATCTCGCTGACGCTGTTCGCTTCCGGGCAGTGGGATGCCATCAACCTGCGCCTGGGCGCCTCGCACGCCTGGAACGACATCGACAGTAGCCGTCACGTCCAGGCTGGCGGCCTTGTCGAGCACGAGAAGGCGAGCTACGACGCTAACACCGCGCAGCTCTTCGGTGAGTTGGGCTACGCCATCGCCGCCGGCGACTTCACCCTGGAACCCTTCGCCGGTCTGGCGTACGTCAAGGTCGACAGTGACAGCTTCAAGGAACACGGCGGCAGCACAGCCCTGCGCGGCGACAGCGAGAAGGACGAGGTGACCTACGGCACCCTCGGCCTGCACGCCTCGACGGCGCTGACCACGGTGGGCTCGGTTCCGCTTGCGTTGCAAGGCACGCTCGGCTGGCAACATGCGTTCGACGACCTTGACCCGAAGCGCCAACTGTCGTTTGCCGGTGGAGACGCGTTCACCGTCAAGGGCACGCCGCTGGCTCAGGACACTGCGTTGGCGCAACTGGGCGTAACCGCGCAGGTTGCCAGCGGCACCACGGTGGGCTTGGGTTACTCCGGGCAGTTCGGCGACGGCTACAAGGACAACGGCCTGCGCCTGGGGCTCAACGTGAGCTTCTGAGCCTGATCCCGTATCGCCAATCCGTGGCACCTGGCATTGGAAATCCCAGAGGCTCTCGCGTAGTCGCGAGAGCCTCTGGGCGTTTGGCTATCCAGCGTCGCAAGGCGCAGTTCCGGTGACGCAGAACGACCTCTACTGCTGAATCGACGCCCGTTTCCGACCTGAAGCGGACGTATCGCACGAAAACTCAGCGGTCGATTGGAGCTCTGGTTGTTTTGCAGTTGCACCTGCGAAGTCAGAGCCAACTCATCGCGCATCGAGGTTACGGCAGCCCCGCGTCAAGCATTGCGGGCCATTGATGCGCGCCGAGAGCATGGCCAGGCCTGGCCCGCTCTGGAGGCTTACTACTCAGTGTCGAGCTTGCCGCCGGACTCGGGTCTCACTGCGTCGGGGTGTCGTCTTTGAGTCGGGGTGGAAGTGGTCCGAGGAACATTTTCCTGAGTCGCTCATGACCGATCACGCGCGCCAGTTCCGAGATGACGCAGTACATGAAGATCAGGGTGACGAGCAGTATCTGGACGGCCCAGAAGCGCGGCCAGTTCATGGACGTCCATAGCATTGAGTTGGCGTCTATCAGGCTGGGGGCTTCTTTCCAATATTCGTAAAGCCGCTCCAGGTAATGCACGAACAGGGCGACCAGGGCGTACATCACGGTCTTCCAGGTGACGTTCCAGATCAGCGGCTTTTCGGGAAAGCGATTGATGAAAGGCAGCATGTCCGCCACCAGTACCGATTTGCCGAGCACCAGGGAGGCGATCAGAACCGAGGCAGTCACCGGCAGCGGAACACCGGAGCCCTTGAGCATGAGCGCGCGAATGGCGGCAACGATGTGCAGGATGACAAAGAAGAAGATCGTCGGCGGCAGCGCCTTGATGAACTCGTGCTTTACCTTGAGCAGTATTGATGTCATGGAGTCCCCCTCTGGTTGTCGGATTCTCGGGCCTGAGTGCGTTGGTAGAGCATTCCGGCTCAATGTCCGACGCCGGCCGGAAATGCCTTGCTGCCAAGCAGCACGCCATCGACGGATTGGCCGTAGTAACCCTGATCGGAGCCATGGAAGCGTTTGGCCGTGCTGGCGACATCGCCGTCGAAGCGCGGGTCCTGTGGCCGTTCCCGGCTGTTCAGGTAGGCTGCCACGTCCCAGGCTTGCTGGACGTTCAGTTGCACGGCCTTGCCCAGCGGCATGTTTTCGTAGATGAAGGTGGCCGCCGTGTTGACGCGGTGCATGCCCGCGCCCCAGTTATACGAGTCGGCTCCCCATAAGGCCGGGATCACCGGCACGTCAGCCATCTTGCGCCCTTCGCCCTGCTCGCCGTGACAGACGGCGCAGTGCTGTGCGTAAACCTGTTCGCCGCGCTGCGGCGAGTAGGTCTGCGGTGGCTCGGGCAGGGCGGCAAAGGCGCGTCCGGGCATCCGTTCGCGCCCTTCCATCTTCACCTTGCCGGTCAGGGGGCCAGGCAGCTTGAAGGATTCGTCGCGGCCACCGTGTTGCAACGCTTCATCGCTGAGCTCGGGTACCGGCTTGTCCTGCATGCCATACATGTCCAGCAGGCCGCCCATCAGCAGCCAGTAGGAGTAGGCGGAGATAGCCACCAGCTCGGGCGAGCCCAGCTCGGGAGCCTTGCCGTTCATGGAGTAGTTGAAGCAGCCCTGGACGCGCTCGGCGAAATTGTTCACCCGATTGTCTTTCTTGCGGAAGGCCGGATAGGCCAGGTAGGCCGCCCACAGAGGGGCGGCATAGGCCTTGGTGCCAGCATCGAGGTGGCAGTTGGTGCAATTCAGCTGGTTGCCGACATAGCGCCCCTTGAGCTGCTGGGTATTGACGATCAGCTGATAGCCGAGGCGAATCTTGTCACCAAAGGCACCGTCCGGGATTTTCGAAAGGTCCCGCGGAGTGAAGTAATGGGCGTCCCTGGCCTTGGGGTGCGCGGCGATTTCTTCCATGGCGGTGGTCACTGCGTCGGCCGCCTGGACGGGCAGCGCGATGCATCCCGCGAGCGACAGGTAGAGTATGGGCCTGTTCATGAGCGTTCCTCAGCGAATCGCCGCCAGATAGCTGGCCAGCGCAGTGATGTCCTTGTCGTTCAGGCGCTGGGCGATGGCTGCCATCATGCCGTCGGGATCGCCGCTGCGTTCACCCTTGCGCCAGGCGTGCAGCTGGGCTTCCAGATAGGCCGCCTGCTGTCCGGCGAGTCTGGGGAAGGGCCCGCCTCCGATGGCGGAGGGGCCGTGGCAACTGAAGCAGGCTGGAATGTCGCGCGCCATGTCGCCCTGGTAATAGAGCTTTTCCGCCGGAGTGGCAGCGAGGTTCTGGCCTCGCACCTGCAGCATGGGTGGTGGCTTGCCCTGAGCCGCAAAATAGATTGCGGCAGGCTGCAGCAGATCGGCCGAGGCGTAGGCTTCAGCCATCGGCCCCATCAGCGAGTTGCTGCGCCGTCTTGAGTTGAAGTTCGCGACTTGTGCGGAGATGTAGCTGGCCGATAGCCCGGCCAGCACCGGACCTTGTGCGGTCCCCTCGCCATGCACTCCATGGCAGACCGCGCAAGCTTGAACGGCATTCGGTACGTCGTCGGCAATGGCCGCTGCGGCAATAGATGAAAGAAGTACGACAGAAGGCCATCTGAGCATCGAGTTTCCTGCCTCTACATGCTGTGACTGCGCTGAGTGTAGACGGCCTGATCCAGCTTGAAATGATTCTCTTTGGGACTGTGGTTCATCTATCTAGGACGAAACCTGATCACGGTCAGCTACCGACCCGAAGCGGCCACTTGTGAGGAGCAAAAATCGGCCTGAAGCAGACTCTCAGCCTCGTCGCTGGTTAGTGAACGCGATGACTGTAGCCATGCACATAGATAAACCCGTCTTTTTCTTCGAGCGGTAGGACACCAAGTAGCGATGCTTCCGCTAGGAATTGGTCGCTTACTCCAGTGCTCGGTAACCTCTCACCCGTTTTGGGATTCTGAATCAGCGATATTTTCGGAATACGTATGGAGTAAATATCCGAATATTCTGTCGGGCCACCAGCCAGGCCTGGATCAGCGATGTAGGTATTTTTCAGCAAGCTCTCGGGGGGAGCGTATGCGGTCTGGAAGCGCTCCTCGCCTACGTATGCCACCTCAAACTGAATGCCAATACGACGAATGAGGCTCAGTAGCTCGCGCCACTTTGTGTTGTTCATGAACGCGGCTGAGTAATTAGGACGGCGCATGGTGATCTCTCACAATTCAGTAGGTTGAATAGCAGATTTTCGCTTCGCTAAGCAAAGTCCGCTCCTGGCCGATTGTTGCCTCTGAGGAGAAGCAGCTACCGACCCATAGCTGACATCCGGATTTTCAGGACATTGAGTAGACTTGGCTCCCACGTCATCTATTTCGAATACAAATGAACAGCGAGTCTTCCCGAAGCAAGGCGTGCGTCCGTGCTCAGGCACATGGTTCCGGGCCACTGTCTGTTGAGGGCTATCAGCAGACTGTGGAGGTTTGCGGCCGTCTCCCCAGCGGCTGGCTGTTCCGCTACCGGACCGTTTGTAGCTTGAACATACCTGCACATGAGCAGGAGTTGTTTGCCGGCGCTGCAGGTTGCCTAGTCGCTGATGATGGGCAGGTACATGATTTGTCGTACCCGATGTTCATGGACATGCTTCGCTCGCTGGAATAGCTCACGCGTCTGCTTCCAGGCTATTAAAAATTGCCGCGTTGACTCATGCCTCCCTGAACGCAGGGTAGCAATTCAGATGATGGAGGAGCTCATGTATACGGTGGTGGTCGTTGCAGATCGTCCAGACTTCAGGTGCTTTCTGGATCTACTTTTTGGCCCTGGACGAAACGTGGACACAGAAGGTGATTCGTACCCTGTGAACAGTCGCTCTTGGACGTTACTGCATATGAAAGACAGAGAGAGCGATGCCCCTTCCGTAGAGATCCATGCCTGTGAGGTAGATGAATCGCGGTTCAAGGTGCAATCCGAGTCGTCAAGACTCGAGGAGTTAGCTGCGTTGTACCTGTACCTGACTTGTGGTGAGACGATCTCAAATTCGGATCAGGCGCTTGATAAAGCAGTTATCGAGTCGCTTTGCAAAAGATACGATGCAGAGCTTGGTCGAGCTCGTGATTCTATTTGGCACCGGTCGACAGATGACTTGCCTTATCCACATGAGTGAGCGAAAGGTTGTTTCTGTCCGGCGAGCGTCCGCTTCTGGCTGTGGATTCAACCAATTGCAGCCCTTTGCAGAATCATCGCTTTGGCATTTCAGGTTCTTGCGATACAAACTGAACCGCTGACCGCAGGGAATAAGGCGAAATGAGTCAGCTGAGCCCTAAGCTACATGCAGACCTCTGCGAAGTGTTGAATGAGGTCTCTGCATTGATGTCCGCTGCCTATGCGCAACTCGGCCCCATACCTGATGACCATCCACTGGCTCAGGCGGGTCTTGAGAATGGGGCAGAAATCGTTCTGGACTACCTTGCACACGGCGAGGCGGGCATCGCCATTGATCATCTGTTCTACATGATCAAAGAGCCGCCTCTCGCTATTTCTGCCAAGTCCGCTGAGAAGCTGGCTCGTGTTGCAGAAGCGTTTGGAATGCCTTTGAGCTGGTGTCCTTGAAGCTGGTTGTACAACGAAATACGTACTCGCTGCGAGAGGCCGCTTCTGGCCGATTGCAGCCTCTGGAGAGCGCCAGCTACCGACCCCAAGCGGTCGTTCGCAAAATGCCGCTATCGGACAAAGCAGCCGCTCCAAGGCGGAAGCTCCACCCTGTGAGGCGTTTCTTCAAACCAACCGAGATACCCAAGCACGGCCGAACTCCTGGAGTTTGGATTGCTCAATCCAGGCGAAGGTTTTTCGAATACTCAGTGGAGTTAGGCCAGTGGGTGAAAGCCTCACACGGCCCTCTTTGTCGGGTTTGTTGCACGACAGGCAGGCCCAAGAAAACCTGCCGGGTTTCCACCAAACGACGCTTCCGGCGCGTGCTTCGCATAAAAAGCTGGCCACCTGTAATGCATATTGGTGCTGGACGTTCAATTTCCAATTGCCTGCCGTGCCGATCTCGATAGAAAACAGATAACCACCTGGGGTGCTTTGCACGTACATGTAGGTCGGGAACCATTTTCCTGCACTGCACGCAGTGACCAAAGCGGGTGACGTTTCCATTTTTACCTCCATCCCTTGTGGTCACTGCAGCGTAGCGAGTCAGCGCGAGCGGAAAACCCTTCAATTCTGGCTAATGAGAACGTGGCACCCTGCCTCGTGTGTGAGTTTCTGATGGACAACTACCGACCCGAAGCAGACGTCATGTTCAGATTCAGGCCCGTCGCTGACGGGCCTTTTCATTCCATGGCTCAGCAGCTCTGCGGCATCTCGCCCCGCGCCAGGCGGGCGTTGATGTCGATGATCACCGCCGGCAGATCGGCGATGGCGTCGATCAGGTAGTGCGGGCGCGAGCCTTCGAACATCTGCCCGATGCGCTTACGTTCCTGTTCCAGCTGGTGCGCCGGCAGCGCCTTGTACTGCTCATAGGTCAGACCCAGGGCGTTGCCCGAGCAGGTCAGCGCCACGGTCCACATGCCGGCGCTGCGGCCTTCGAGGATGCCCGGCCAGGTGTCGTCGACCTTCACGCAAGCCGCGACATCGTTGACGCCCAGGGCGATCACGTTGGCCAGCGCCTGTGCCGGGTGCGGACGACCATTGGGCACTTCATCGGTGGCGACGACATGGTCGGCGATGTAGCCGTTGGTCTTCGCCAGGGCGACGACCTTTTCCATGACCACCGCCGGGTAGCCGGAGCAGGAACCGATCTTGAGTCCCTGTTTGCGCAGCGTGGCAATCGCGTCCAGCGCGCCTGGGATCAGCGCCGAGTGCTCGGCAATCTTCTCGATCTGCAGCGGCATGAAGCGTTCGTAGATGGCGGTGACGTCGTCGTCGGTAGGCAGATGACCGAACGCCGCGCGGTAGCGTTCGCCGATGGCGGGGATGTCGCACAGGGTGCGGATGTGGTCCCACTTGCCCATGCCCATCGGGCCGCGCGCTTCTTCCAGGCTGACCTGGACGCCGAATTCGGCGAAGGCTTCGACGAAGATCTGGGTCGGGGCGAAGGAGCCGAAGTCGACCACGGTGCCGGCCCAGTCGAGGATGGCGGCTTGCAGTTGCTTGGGTTGCTGGTAGTGCATGGCAATACTCCAGTGAGGGGTTTATTCGTTAAGAGGCAGCAGGATGAGCGAGGCCCGGCCGGCGAGGCGCGGGCTCGCCGGTTCATGGGGTCTTGAAAGTGAGCGTCAGGCCGTGGAGTCGAACAGCTCGGCGATGATCGGCCGGTTGCGGCGAATGCCCAGGCAGCACAGGTAGTAGCTGATGTGGAACGGGTCCTCGGCGAAGGCGATGGAGCGTGTGCCGGGCCGGTCGGCGTATTCCACCGCCGACACGAAGCCCACGCCGATGCCGTGCACCACTGCATGGACGATGGCTTCGCGGCTGTTCAGCTGCATCGCGCAGTCCAGTTCCACGCCGTGCCGCCGGCAGCCTTCCTCCACCAGTTGTCGGGTGCGCGAGGCCGGTTCGCGCAGGACCACGCGCTCCTTCGCGATCTCCTGCACGCTGACCGAGTCCTGCTGCGCCCACGGATGGTCGTCGCGCACCACCGCGAGGATCGGGCAGGTGCGGTAGAGCTGCGTGCTCAGACGCTGGTCGAATTCCGAGAGGGCGAGGATCGCCACGTCGATGTCGAAGTTGTACAGCCGCTCCAGGGTGCCGGCCTCGCTGGTGAAGGAAGTTTCCAGCTCGATGTCCGGGTAACGCTGCATCAGCGAGTAGGTCAGGCTCATGGCGATCGGCGGCGACACCGCACCCAGGCGCAGCATGCCCTGCTTGCGCTGCTGGAAGCTCTGCAGCAGTTGCAAGGCTTCGTCCTCCTGGCCGAACAGGCCCTGGGTGATCGCGTAGAGCTGCTCCCCAGCCGGGCTCAGCTCGATGAAGCGTCCCCGCCGGTGAAACAGCTCCACCGAAAAGCGCTTCTCCAGGCCGCTGACCTGCTCGCTGATGGTCGGCTGGCCGACGCTCAGCAGCGCCGCCGCCTGGGTGAAGCTGCCGGTGCGGGCCACGGCATGAAAGGAGCGCAACCACTTGTGGTACTGGTACATGAAGGTTCTCTTTCAGGAAGGCTTGCCGCATGGCCGTGCCCTCAGCGTCGGACGAACAGGGCAACCACTGCGCTGCACACACAGGCCGTGGTGACCACGATGAAGATCAGTGAAGTATTGCCGGTCGTGTCCAGCATGCGACCGATCAGGGGTTCGGCCAGACCCGCAAAGAGGTACGAGGAGAAGTTCATGATCCCGGTGGCGGTGCCAGCGCGGCGCGCGCCGACCAGGTCAGGGCAGAGCGCCCAGAAGCTCGAGGCCGGGCCGTAGACGAAGAAGCCGCAGAGGAACAGCGCGAGCAGGCCGACTCCGCTGTGCGCCGGCAGGCTCCACATCCACAGGCTGGTGAGGGCGCCCAGCACCATGTAGAGCATGATCGCGCGGTAGCGCTTGCTGCCGAACAGGCGGTCGGACACCCAGCCGTTGCTCAGCGCGCCGACGGCCATGCCGACGGGCAGGGCGATGGTGATCCACTTCGGGTCGATGAAGCTCTGGCCTTTCTGCCAGTTGGCGCCGAGGAAGTGCACCGGCACCCAGACGATAAGCCCGTAGCGCGCGGCGTTCTGGAAGCCCAGGGACAGCGCCGCCACCAGCAGGCGCGGGTTCTTCAGCACGGCGAGGTAGCGCTGCGTCGAGGATTCTTCTTCACCGTGAGCAGCTTCGCTGGCGCGGTCTTCGGCGTTTGCCACGCCGGTGTCTGTCAGCGGTTCGAAGCCCATGTCCTGCGGGCGTTCGCGGGCCACCAGGTAGAACACGATGCCGCCGGCGAGCATCAGCAATACCGGCAGGCGGAAGATCCAGCGCCATTCCAGGTGCAGGACGTCGATCACCACCACGGAGGTGACGTAGGACAGCACCGAGGCGCAGCCGGCGGCGAACACATAGAAGCCATAGACCTTGCCGCGCTCGGCGGCGCTCCACCAGTTCGACAGCAGGCGGCTGCCCGGTGCCCAGCCCAGGGCCTGGAAGTAGCCGTTGATGCCCCAGGGCAGGACCAGGCTGGCGAAGCCGCCGGCGAAGCTGGTGACCCAGTTCGCTGCACAGGACAGCGCCGCGCCCAGGCTCATGATGCGCCGTCCGCCGAACTTGTCGGCGAGGTTGCCGTTGATTGCCTGGCCGATGGCGTACATCCACAGCATGGCGCTGGAGGCCCAGCCGAGGGTTTCCTTGCTCAGGCCGAATTCGGCCTGGATACCGGGAATGGCGAAGCCGAAGGTCTGGCGGCCGGTGTAGAAGAACAGGTAGCAGAACATCGCGGCCAGCAGCATGCGCCACTGGGCGACGCGGAACGGTGTTACGGCGGAGACGGGACCAGACAGGGTTTGTGCACGGTTCATGGCGGTTTCCTTCTTGTTCGCTCGCGCCGGCGCAAGGCTCGGCGTGTCGGCACTCTTGTTCGGTGCAACAGGAAATGGCGGCGCTGGGGCCGCCCGTTGGGGGACGGCGTCAGGCGGCTTGCGAGCCGATGAAGTTGCGTCCGCGCGCGCCCTGCATGGCGAAGTCGATCATCGCTTCGGCTTCGGCGGCAGTCACGCCGTAATCGCCGAACTCGGTCTTGACCCCGAGGCGATGGAGGAATTCACGCAGGCGCTGCTGCGCGCCGGCGCGGTCGCTGCCGAACACCCGCTGCAGGGTGTGGTCGCGGTCGGCGTCGCGGCCCCAGGCCAGGCCGAGCACCAGCGGCAGGGTGAAGGAGCAGGCGATGCCATGGGGCAGGCCGTGGCGCAGGGTCATTTCGTAGGAGATGGAGTGTGCCAGCGCCGTCTTGGTGTTGGAGAAGGCCATGCCGGCCTTCAGTGCGGCCAGCGCCATGCGCGAGCGCAGTTCGCGGCTGCCCAGGTCCTGCTGCAGGCGCGGCAGGCAGTCGAGGATGTCCTCGATGGCGGAGACGGCGAAGGTGTCGGAGATCGGGTTGGCGTTGTGATTCCAGATCGATTCCAGCGCGTGGGACAGCGCGTCCAGCCCGGTGGACACGGTCACCCCGGCGGGCACGCTGAGCATCAGGTCCGGATCGATCAGCGCCACCTTCGGCCAGGTGCAGTCCAGGTGCAGGGAGTATTTCTTCTGCTGCTGCGCGTCCCAGATGGTCGCCCAGGGTGTCACTTCGCTGCCGGTGCCGGCGGTGGTCGGCGCGGCAATCAGCGTCTTGTGCCGCGCCGGGACGAAGGGCTTGCCGGCGGCCAGCAGGTCGAGCAGTTCGTCGAAGCGGCCGGAAGCGGTGCCGACGATCAGCGCCTTGGCGGTGTCGATAGCGCTGCCGCCGCCGAGGGCGAACACGGTGGTGCAGTCCGCCGCTTCGCGCCAGAAACGTTCGTGCACATCACGCAGCCAGGCCACGTCGGGGTTGGGCTGCACGTCGTCGATGACGTAGGCGAGGCGTTCGCCAAGCAGGCCACGGACGCGCTCGATCAGCCCCAGCTGCGCGGCTTCAGGGAAGGTCACCAGGGCGACCTTGCCCTGGCAGAGGTCGGCGATGCGGTCCAGGCTGCCGCCGCCGAAAACGGTGGCGACCGGATTGTGGAATCGGGCAGGCATGGGCAGTTCCTTGTTGTTGTTTGAACGTGCGGCCATGCTCGGGGTCTTGTCGTTTTCGTTCCAATCGATTGATCGCAGGTGGGCATCGGCCAGGCCGATAACGGCGGGTGCGAGCGCAAGGCTTGTCTTGCGGGCCGGGTACCGGGTTATCCTGCGGGCCCCGTCGCCGTCACGAGACTGTCATGTCGTCCGCTGCCGAGCTGGCGCCGCTGCGCCGCGCCGACCGAGATTCGCGCAACTCCGCCCAGGTGCTCGGCCTGTGCCTGCCCGCCGACGTGCTGCTCTACCTGCTGCTGCCGATGTACGCCGCGGACTTCGGCGTGACCCTGGTGGAAGCGGGCATCCTGCTGGCGGCGAATCGACTGGTGCGCATCGTCGGTTATGGCTGGGTGGTGCGCTTCTACGGTCGCCATGGTGACCGCACCGCCTGCAGCCTTGCCGCGTTCGCCACGGCCCTTTGCGCGCTGGCCTCGGCGACGCTCTCCGGTTTTGCCGTGCTGCTGGTGTTCCGCCTGGTCTGGGGCCTGTGTTTCGCCACCTTCAACCTGAGCACCCAGACCCTCGCCACCGCCGAGGCCCAGGGCGCCGCACGCCGCGCCGGGCGTTCGCGGGCGACCCTGTCCATCGGGCCGATGCTGGCGTTGCCGCTGGGCGCGGTGATGGCCCAGGCCTTCGGGCCGCGCAGCGTGTTCTTCGTGTTGTGCGTGGCAGCCCTGTGCGGGCTCTGGCGCGCCCGCGCGCTGCCTGCCACGGGCCACCAGATTCCGGTCAGTAACGGGCGCCGCCTGCGCCTGCCGGACAGCATTGCCACCTGGTCCTTCATCGAGGGTGTCACGCTGGACGGCCTGTTCGTCTTCGGCCTGTCGCTGTACGCGCAGACGCACCTGGGCGGCACCGGCGTGCTGGTAGCCGGCATCCTGATGGCGGTGCGTTACCTCAGCGAGATGCTCTTCAGCCCCTTCGGCGGGCGCCTGGCCGATCGCTTCGGCGCGCTGCGCATGCTGGTGGTGCTGTCCCTGGCTACCTCGCTGGCGTTGCTGATGTTCGGCAGCTACTGGCTGTTCGTCGGCGCCTTCTTCGTGCTGGTGCTGCGCGCGCTGCAATTGCCGCTGGTGGTGACGCTGGTGGCGCAGCGCAACCCCCAGGCGCGCATCCAGGCATTGGCTGGCAACGCCGTGTGGCGGGACATCGGCGCGGGACTCGGGCCAATCCTCGCCGGTGTATTGTTGCCGCAGGTGCCGGCGTTCTGGGCCTACGCGGGCGCGGCGCTGATCCTGGCGCTCAGCGCGTTGGGGTGTGCCTGGCGGCGCTGAGCAGGGAACATGCGCGGATTGTTCAAGCGCGGCTGACGGCGCGGCGGCAACACTGGCGACTCCCACTGCACTGGAGTTGCCCCATGCGATACCTCTACGCCCCTGCGTTCTTCTTCGGTTTCATCGGCCTTGCCCTGTACCTTGTCGGCGAAGGCGTGTCACTGATCTGCCTGCCGGCGCTGTTGCCGCTGGCGATCCTGCTGGCGTTCCTGGCGGAGCGGCTCCGGCCCTATCGAGCCGCCTGGAACGAGAGCCACGGGGATGGTGGCCGCGACCTGTTGCATGCGCTGGTCAATGAGACGCTGAACGCCCTGGGGATTGCCGCGATCCCGCTTGTCGCCCTGTGGCTGCCGCACTTCGGGTGGTGGCCCAGCGGCTGGCCGTTGGCGTTGCAGTTGCTGGCGGCGCTGTTGATCGCTGATCTCGGCATCACTCTGGTTCACTACGCCAGCCACCGTTCGCCGCTGCTGTGGCGCCTGCATGCAGTGCACCACAGCGTCGCGCGGATGTACGGCTTCAACGGGCTGATGAAGCACCCTCTGCACCAGGCGCTCGAAGCCTTGGGCGGCACGCTGCCATTGCTGTTGCTGGGGATTCCCGTGGAGGTTGCGGCGCTGCTGGCGTTCGCCATCGCCATCCAGTTGCTGCTGCAGCACAGCAACGTCGACATGCGTATCGGCGCATTGCGACACCTGTTCGCCTGGGCGCCGCTGCATCGTCTGCACCACCTGAAATACGGCACGGCGGGGGATGTGAATTTCGCGCTGTTCTTCAGCTTCTGGGATCGCCTGCTGGGTACCGCGCTGTACCTGCCGGACTACCGGCTGGCGGAGGACGACCTGGGGATCGGCGACCGCCCCGACTATCCGGTGGGGTACCTCGCGCAACTCGCCGAGCCGTTTCGCCGTGTCGATGCAGCACATCAGGCGGCAGCGTTGCCCCCGCAATTGTCGGCAGAGCTGCGTCGCGCGCTAATCGAGTAGGCGCAGCTTCAACTGGCGCAGCGTCAGGTCGGCGCGAATGCCGAACTGGCTGCGCACGCTGCGGGAGAAGTGCGCGGAGTCGGCGAAGCCCGCCGCGATGGCTGCGCTGGTCAGGCTGTCGCCGGCCATGGCCAGCCGCAGCGCCTGGCGTAGCCGCTGCCAGAGCACCAGGCGACGCACCGACAGACCCAGCGTGCCGCTGAACAGCCGCTCCAGCTGGCTCAGCGAGAGTGAGGCTTCCTCGGCCAGGGACTGGGCGGGCAGGGCGCCGTCATCCAGCGCGCGGAGCCGTTGCAGCGCCTTTTCCAGGCGTGGATCGAGCTCGCGCCGGGGCAGTGCCCGCAATTGCGCGGCGAGGGCTTCCAGGTCCGGTCCGGTTTGCCGGCAGACGCTTTCAAGGTCGTCCAGCGTGAAGGCCAGCGGCTCGGCGAACAGCGTGACGGCGTGCTGGTGGCTGTCGAGAATTGCATGGCGCTGGTTCGAGGCGATGATCAGTAAAGGCCCCTGCCAGGGTTGCTCATCGATCAGCACCTTCACATCGCCCGCGCGGGCCATCAGCACCTGGTGAGCATAGTGGGCGTGGGGCCGCGCGTGGCCGGTGGTGCCGGCGACGAGGCAGAAGTCCGCACCCAGCCAGAGTTCGCCCTGCCAGGCCTGTTCAGTCGGCTGCATGGCGCGCCAGCCACTCTTCGCGGGTCAGCTCCCAGGTTTCCCGTGGCAGCACGCCACTGACGAAGTGACCTTCGTCGCGGCCCACCCGGCGCATGCCTTCGCGCTCGGAGATACGCCTCGACCCTTCGTTGACGATGGCCTTCGGCACTTGCATCAGCGGCCGCCCCAGCGTCACGAACCAGAAGCGATTGACCGCTTCGCAGGCCTCGCTCATGTAGCCCTGGCCCTGCCACGCTGGCGCCAGCCAGAAGCCGCGATGGTTGCCGGGCTGATCGAAGAGCGAAATGCTGCCAATGGCGCCTTCCGGCTCGCTGTCCAAGCGAATCATCCAGTGCCACTCCTCGCCACGGGCCATGGCTGGCAGCACCACGTCGCGCACATAGACCCGCGCGCCGTCGTCCGGATAAGGCCAGGGCACGCGGCGGTCCAGGTAGCGCACTACTTCCCAGTGCGGGAACAGGCGCTGGATGGCTGGCGCATCGGTGAGTTGAATGGGCGTGAGCAGCAAACGCGCGGTGCGCAGGGTGGGCGGGCTGTGGCTGTCCATGGCGGGCTCCTGGAACTTCATGGACAGTCTGCCGTTTCCTGGCGGCCGCTGGCCAGCCCTCGTCACCCGCGGTCATCGACCCGAAGGGGCACTTGCTTGTCCTGGCGAATGCCCCGTGGTGGTTCGCAGCATTCGGGATCAGTGGGCGTGTGCGCCGCGCACTTCGCGGGCGGTGCAGCCGAACCGCTGGCGGAAGGCCCGAGTGAACTGGGCCTGATCGTTGAAACCCCAGTGATACGCCAGTTCGCCGATGGAGAGGTGGCAGTGCGGGTCGCGCAATTGGCGATGCACGGCTTCCAGGCGTTGCTGGCGCACCCATTCGCCCAGGGTGTAGGGCGTGGCGGCGAAGAGCTTGTGCAGGTAGCGCAGCGACAGGCCGCAGGCGTTGGCGATGGATTGCGGGGAGAGGTTCGGGTCGCCCAGGTTCTGCGCTACGAACTGTTCGACCCGTTGCAGGTGCAGGGCGCTGAGGCTGGAGCTTTCGCTGTTGAGCACGCGCTCGTCCTGTTGCAGCGCCAGCAGCAGGATGGACAGGGTCTGTTCCAGCAACAGGTGGTGGGCGGTGGGCGGGCAGGCGTCGAAGTGGGTGGCGCACAACGCCAGCTGCTCGACGAACAGCCGGCCCAGGCCACGCTCGGCATCGAAGCAGTAGCGGGTGTAACGCTCGGGCCCGCGCAGTTGGCCCTTGAGCGCACGTTCGGGGAGCTTGAGCACCCAGAGATCGTTCTGGGCAGCGTAATGGAAGCGGTACGGCGCATCGCCGCGTTCGACGATGAAGCCGCCAGGGGAGCAGCTCAGCTGTCGGCCGTCCTGTTCGAAATGCACGTCGGTACAGCGGGGCACGGTGACCAGGTAGAAGGCTTCGCGGTCTTCGCCGGCTTGCACCTTGCTGCGCGAATAGCCCAGCGTGCTGGAGCGCAGGCGGGACAGACTGACGGGGCTGCTGGGGGTATCCCACACCTGCAGGTGGCCGTCGAAGGGCTGGTCGCCGTCGAACTGCAGCGACAGCGGGAAATAGGTACTGCTGATTGCCTCGGCCCAGCGCGCCTGGCGTTCATGCTGCGACCAGCGGGCGGTCGACAACTCATGGGGCATGGCGTGTCCTCGTGCTTATTGCTCTTGTGAGGACAGCGCGGCAGGTCGAGCCTGCCGCGCTGTGTATCGGCCAATGATCCGCGTGATTCAGGACTGCATCAAGCGCAGCGCGTCACCCGGTAAGTGGCGGAAGGTTCGAGCGTCGCCTGCCAGAGCGGTGGAACCACGATGTTGGTGGTGTCCTCCTCGATCACGCAGGGGCCCTGGACCGTCTGGCCCGGCTGCAGGCGGTTGCCGTTGAACACGGCGGTTGACTGGAACTCGCCGTCGGCGCTGAACAGCATCGGACGCAGGCTGTCCGGAACCGCCGGCGGCGGGTTGGTCGGGCCTTGCAGTTCGAGTTGCGGCGGACGCGGCAGGTGGCCGATCACCGAGCACTCCAGGTTGACCAGTTCCACCGGGCTTTCGCGTTCGCTGTAGGAGAACAGCTTCTGGTGGCGGTCGTGGAAGGACTCGCAGAGGGCGGCCAGGCCGGCCTCGTCGAGCTGGTGCGCCTCCAGCTCCACGCTGCACTCGTGGATCTGCCCGAGGTAGCGCATTTCCAGGGTGTAGTGGCAGCTGCTGCTTTCGTCGCCGAAGCCGTCGTCGCGCAGGTTGACCAGGCCTTGCTGGCGCAGGTCGGCCAGGGCGCGGTTGAGCTGCTCCAGGTCGACGTGCCCGGCGTCCAGGCGCATCGGCAGGGTGGTCAGCTGGTCATAGCGCACGTCGGAGAGGATCTGGCCGAAG
Source organism: Pseudomonas macauensis (assembly GCF_047902425.1). Classification (NCBI taxonomy): domain Bacteria; kingdom Pseudomonadati; phylum Pseudomonadota; class Gammaproteobacteria; order Pseudomonadales; family Pseudomonadaceae; genus Pseudomonas; species Pseudomonas macauensis. Next base: position 2,702,057 of record NZ_CP138377.1, read on the forward strand.
GCGCACAGACCGGAGGCGACCTTGGGGATCAGCACGGTCTGGATGCCGATTTCCTCGGCCAGGCGCACCACGTGCATGCCCGCCGCGCCGCCGGCGCCGATCAGGGCGAAGTCGCGCGGGTCGTGGCCACGTTCGATGGACACCCGGCGGATGCCGTTGACCATGTTCAGGTTGACCAGGGTGGTGATGCCGAAGGCTGCGCGTTCGATGCTGATGCCCAGTGGATCGGCGATCTTCTGCCGGATGGCGTCCAGCGCGGCCTGGCGGTTCAGGCGGATGGTGCCGCCGAGCAGGGCGCCGTCCGGCAGGTAGCCCAGGGCCAGGTTGGCATCGGTCACGGTCGGTTCGCTGCCGCCCTTGCCGTAGCACACCGGGCCCGGCTTGGCGCCGGCGCTGCGCGGGCCGACCTGGAGCATGCCGAACTCGTCGAGGTGGGCGATGGAGCCGCCGCCGGCGCCGAGGGTTTCCACCTGGATCATCGGCACGCCGATGCGCTGGCGGAGGAAGTCCACGTCCTTGCTGAAGTTGGTGCGCCCGGCGTTGGTCAGGGTGATGTCGAAGGAGGTGCCGCCCATGTCCACGGTGATGATGTTGTCGATGCCGAAGGGGCGCGCCACCGAGAGGCCGGCCTGGGGCGCGGAGGCCGGGCCGGAGTTGATGGCGTTCACCGCCCGCTCGCGCATCACGTTGCCCGGCGCCAGGCCGCCGTTGGACTGGAAGTAGCGCACCGGCTGCTGGGTGCCGAGCTCCTCGAACAGCGCGTCGATGCGTTCGACGTAGCGCGCCATCACCGGGCTCAGGTAGGCGTTGACCACGGTGGTGGATGTGCGGGTGTACTCGCGGATCTGCGGGAAGACTTCGTAGCCGGTGCAGATGAACACGCCCGGCAGCGCGGCGCGCACCAGTTCGGCGGCGCGCTTCTCGTGGCTGGGGTTGCGCACCGACCAGACGAAGGAGATGGCCACGGCCTCCACACCCTCGGCGCGGAAGTAGTCGATGGCGTCGTGTACCGCGCGTTCGTCCAGGGGGCTGTGCTCGCGGCCGTCGCCGAGGATGCGGCCGCCGACGGGGCGGCGCAGGTGGCGCGGCACCAGCATGTCCGCCGGCGGGTAGTGGGCGTCGTAGCGGTGGCCTTCTTCCTTGTGGCCGAGGCGGATTTCCAGGCTGTCTTCGTGGCCGGCGGTGCAGAGCAGGCCGACTTTCACGCCGGTGCGTTCGATCAGCGCGTTGAGGGCGACGGTGGTGCCGTTGATGCACAGGTCGCAGTTGGCAATGATCTCCGCCGGGGTGCGGCCGGTGGCGTCGGCGATCTGCGCCAGGCCGGCGCGGATGGCCAGGGTGCCGTCCTGCGGGGTGGAAGGTGCCTTGAACAGCTGCACGCCGCCGTCGCGGTCGGCCAGGATGAAGTCGGTGAAGGTGCCGCCGGCGTCGATGCCCAGGCGATATTGGTTGCGCATGTTGGATCTCCGGTCAGAACTGGCCGCGGGCGGCGCGGGTGGCGGTTTCGTCGAGGTGGCCTTCGGCGTCGAGGATCACGCCGTACTCCAGGGCCGCGCCCTGGGGCGAGACCAGGCCATTGCGGACGTCCTGCAGGACCGCCGCCACCGGGCGGCGCAATGGGTCGCCGTAGCCGCCGCCACCGGGGTTGATGTTGATGATCCGCTCGCCGGGCTGGATGGTGAGCATCGGGTTCTGTACGTAGTGGTCCTCTTCGCCGTCGGCATGGCGATGGATCAGGCGGCCCAGCTTGGGTTCGGGCATCGCGTTGCGCGCCCCGGCGGCGCCGGCGGTGGGCAACTGGCGGCCTTCGCCGAAGCCGACCACGGTCATGGCGTGCTCCAGCGGTTCGATCTCCAGGCGGGTGCCGGAGCCACCGCGGAATTCACCGGCGCCACCACTGTCGGCCATCAGGCTGTAGCGGTGGATCAGCACCGGGTAGGCATGCTCCAGCAACTCGATATCGCCGCTCATCAGGGCGCCGAAGCAGCACAGCGGGCCGCAGGCGTGCCAGCCGTCCATCACCTTGTTGGCGCCCGCGCCGGCGATGATCGAGGCCAGCACCATGGTCACGTATTCGCTGTTGGCGTTGCGCGGGTCCAGGCCGGCGATGTTGATGCCGCTGGCATGCCCCCAGGAGGCGGTGACGCGCTGCGGCGAGGCCTGCTCCAGCGCCAGGCGCACGGCGTCGGCCAGGGTTTCCATCGGCGTGGTGGTGCAGTTGACGTGGGGTGCGGGTTCCTGGGCGTTGCACAGGGTGCCCCGGGGGCCGACGTCGACGCTGACGCAGCGGTACAGGCCTTCGTTATAGGGCGGGGCGACCTGGGCGAACATCATCAGCCCGAGGTAGACGCCGGAGACCGAGTTGCCCTCATAGGAGTTGATGAAGTAGGGCACCTGGGGCGGGCTCTCGATGCGGATGCGAGCCTCGTCGCCGCGGATTTCCACGTGGGCGGTGATGGCCAGTTCGCCCAGGCCGTGGCCGGAGTCTTCCAGCACGGCGGTGCCACTGTAGTGGCCGTCCGGTACGTCGCGCAGCAGGGCGCGCATGTGACGGTCGGCCATGTTCTTCAGCTCGGCGATGCAGGCGCGGACCTGTTCGACGCCGTACTTGTCGAGCAGCTCCAGCAGATGGCGCTCGCCGACCTTGCAGGCGCCGTACTGGGCGTTGAGGTCGCCTTCCTGGTAAGGACGGGCGCGCATGTTGGTGAGCATCAGGTTGATCACGTCTTCGCGACGCTTGCCCTTTTCCCACAGCTTGACCGGCGGGATGCGCAGGCCCTCGGCGTAGATTTCCTTGGCGTCGGGGTTGTAGCCGGCCGGCACCGGGCCGCCGATGTCGGTGAGGTGGCCCTTGCAGACGGTCCAGAACACCAGTTCGCCCTTGTAGAACACCGGCTTGTACATGCAGCAGTCGAGGATGTGGCTGCCCTTGTAGGCCGGGTCGTTGTGGTAGATCACGTCGCCTTCGGCGATGTCGTCACCGAAGAAGCCGGCCACGCACTTCATGGCGGGAATCAGCGAGCCCAGGTGGATCGGGATGTCCTGGCCCTGGAGGATCATCTCGGGGAGGTGGTCGAACAGGGAATTGGAATAGTCATGGGCCAGGTTGAACACACTGGATCGGCCGGTCTTTTCCAGGGTCAGGGTCATCTCGCGCTGCGCTGTTTCCAGCGCGCCGCGAACGACCGCGAGAGTGATGGGATCAACTGTTTTCATGGGGCACCAACGCTTGTTTTTATGTTTCGGGTGAGGGTCGTTCTTGTACGACCCTTGCTGCATACGCTACGGCCGGCGGGGGCGGCTGGCTTGTCGCTGGGTGCACTGGTTGTTGCGTTCTGGCGCACTGCGCAGGCGGGCGATCAGTCAGCAAGGGGATGCCCCCGCGAGGCGGGGGCGAACGCGCGGATCCAGGCGCGGGACGGGCGCCGACATCGCTTGTGAAGGCGCATGTCAGCTGCCCGGGCGCACCTCAGAAGTAGTAACCGATGTTGCTGTACAGCTGGTTCTCCCAGTGGTCGGTGCCGCCCGCACCCAGGCTCTGGGTGTAGCTGCCGCCGCCGATGTACGGGTCGTTCCTGCCGTGCAGCCATTCCAGGGCGATCCACAACGGGCCGAGGGTGAAGGAGCTGCCGGCGATGAAGCGCTGGGAGTCGCGGAAGTCCGACTCGTCCTTGTCGAACAGGCTGTAGTTGGCGTAGAGCTTGACGCCCGAGAACCAGCCGTACTGGCCGGGCAGGCTGTAGCTGAGGTCCGCCACGTAGAGGTTGCCCTTGGCGGCGACGTTGAAGGTGCCGTCGAAGCTGCCGAAGCTCACCAGACGGTCGTCGCCGGGATTCTCCGGGGTCATCTGCTGGCGCGCGGCCTGAACCTGGAAGCCCCAGGGACCGTTCTGCGCGGTAGCGTGCAGGGCTGCGGCGGTGCGATGGCCGTCGCGGCCAGTGTCCTGGTTGTCCAGGGTGGAGGCCAGCAGCGAAACGCCAGCCTCGCCGCTCCAGTCGCCGGCCTGGTAGGTCCGCGCCAGGCGGCCGACGAGGATGTCCTGCTCGTGGTTGTCGCTGCCGTCCACCACGTAGTCATCGGCGCTGGCGACACTGGTGCCGTAGGTGCGACCACCCCGGCTGGTGCCGCGGCCCTGCTCGGCGGGAATGGGGTAGTACGCCGCCTGCAGGTCCCAGCTGCCGTGCCGGGCAAGGTACTTGAAGCCGATGTCCTGGGTGTCTTCCAGGCCGATCACGTTGCCCAGGGTCTCGAAGAAGGTGCTGCCGAAGTAGGGCGCCAGGCCGAAGGGGATCGCGGTCTGGCCGACCTGCAGCTGCTGCTCGGGGGTGAAGCGGTAGCCGACCCAGGCGTATTCGGCGAAGGCGATATCGCCCACCCGGTCGGTGTAGTCGTAGGGGTAGTCGCCACCGTAGAAACGGTACTTGGCGGCCGCTATCCAGCTGTCGGAGTGGTAGTCGGCGGTGAGGAAGAAGGTGTCGAAGCTGAACTCGGAAATGTCGCGGTCGGGGTCATGGTCCAGACGCCCGCGCAGGGCGCCGCCGAGGTCGAGGTTGTCGGTGATTTCCACGGCGTCGGCGGGCTGCCCCAGGCCGAGGGCGAGGACGGACAGCGTGGCGAAAATCGAGATAAGCCGAGTGCGTTGCGGGTGCATGAACCGCTCCAGATGTTCTTGTGGTTGTAGAAACGTTCGCTTGCAGGGAGGGGCCGCCCGGCGGGCGGCCGAAGATCAGCCCAGGTCGCCCTGGGGCTGGGCACGGCGCGACAGCAGGGGCGCGAGATAGCCGAGGAAGGCCACGAGGAAGGCGGCCGGCGCCGAGGCGGTGGCGAGCTCGGCGATGCCGCACAGGTGCAGCCCGATGCCCACGGCAGCGGAAGCCAGCCAGGCGAACAGGCCCCTGGCCCGGAAGGCGGGAAGACCGTCGAGCCGATAGCGGGTATTGCGGGTGACCAGCAGGTGGGCGAGGGCGATGGCGACCCAGCCGACGATCAGCAGGCTCTGGTAGGCCAGCGCCTGGAGGATGTAGCTGAATACGTCGAACAGCATCAGCAGGTAGACCAGTGCGCCGGTCAGCAGCGCCCAGGCCACGTAGGGAACCCGAGCCAGGCCGAGGTGACCGGCGAACGCCTGCAGGTTGGTGGCGGCGAGGAAGAAGTTGCCGGTGTTGATGCGGGTCTGGCTGATCCAGACGAAGAGCAGGCCGCCCAGCCCCATCAGCTGGATGATCGCCAGTACCACCGAGACCTCGCTCAACCCGCCCTCGGTGGGGATGGTCGCGGCGAGGAAGATGCCCACCAGGCCGTTGAGCAGGAAGGCCACGCAGTAGAAGGGCATGCCGAAGTTGATTCGCGCGTGGTAGCGGCTGTCTTCCTGACGGCCGAAGCGGGCGTAGTCCCAGGTGTACATCATCAGCACCCAGACGCCCATGAAGTAGGTGAAGCAGTTCCACCAGCCGTGGGGCACCGGTCCGCCCTCGGGCGCCAGGGCCAGCCAGGCGGAGGAGTAGCCGTATTCGCCGATGGCCATGACCACCGCCGCCACCAGCCCGAGCAGGTAGAAGGGCAGCAGTACGCCGTTGAGCTTGTCCAGCCAGCGCAGGGCATTGCCGAAGATCAGCAGCACGCTGTAGACCACTACCAGCAGGAATGCGGCATGCAGTTCGAGGCCCGGCAGGTAGCGATGCAGCGCTACCGCCATCACCGAGCCTTCGAAGACCGCGTAGTAGATGGCCGTGGCGCTGAACACCAGCGTGGCCAGCGCGGCGCCGGTGCGGCCGAACAGCACCTGGGAGAACTGCGCCACCGACAGGCCGGTGGCGATGGCGTGGCGGCTGATGACGGCGTTGATCAGGCCGTAGCTGATCACCGACAGCACCAGGCCGATGATGGCGTTCAGCGTGCCGTAGCCCATGGCCAGGGCGGCGGCCACCACCAGGTAGAACATTGCGCTGCAGATGCCCCACCAGGCCATGGTCAGGGAGCCGCGGCCGAGCCGTTGCGAGTCCGGGACCGCGCCTTGGGAATGGGACTGTTCAGGGGATGATTCGTGATTCGAGAGTGCTCCAGCCATGACCGTACCTTTCTTGTTGTTGGAGTTGGGAGGCTCCAAGACGGTAAGGAAAGTCGGTCGGGCGGGATTGCCGTTGGGTGTACGGCTTTTTGCGCCTGGATGCACAGGCGCTCTGGGACGCGGATCGGGCGAAGGGGCGTGGTTTCAATCGCGATGCGAAGCGGCGCCTCGAGCTATCGCGATTGAGCGTGTACCCAGCCCGCAGGGGCTCAGCGTGTGCCGTTCGCCTGCATGATCTGGGCGATGATCGGCACCGGGGTCATCAGGTGGGTGCGCATCATCTCGCTGGCGCGCTTGGCGTCGCGGGTGAGGATGGCGTCGACCAGCGCGGCGTGCTCCTGGCGCTTGAGCTCAAGGGCCTGTTCGGAGAACACCGTCTGGGTCAGCCACAGATGGCGATAGCGCTCGGCCTGGTCGAACAGGTAGGTGCGCGCCTGCAACAGGTGCTTGGAGCCGCAGCCGGAGGCGATGGCGGTGTGGAAGGCCTTGTGGCGCTGGTCCCAGACGTCCAGACGCTGCTCGCGGGTCTTCACTTCCATCACCTTCGCCAGGGTGTGGGACTGGGCCAGCACCGAGGCTTCCCAGGCATCGTCGCCGCGTTCGATGGCGAGGCCGACGATCATCGCCTCGAGATTGGCGCGGGCATCGTAGATGTCCTGCATCTCTTCCAGGGACATGGGCGCCACGCGGTAGCCCTTCTGGCTGATGGCGACCACCAGTTTTTCCGCTACCAGCTGCGAAAGGGCTTCGCGCAGGGGGCCGACGCCCAGGTCATAGCGCTCTTTCAGGGCGCTCATCAGCAGCTTTTCACCGGGCTTGAACACCCCGCGGATGATGTCCTGCTTGAGCCACTCATACCCGCTGAATGCCGAGTTTTGACGGGGAGCGAGAGCTTCCAAAGTCCTGTTCCTCAAAGCGTTTTGCGGATCATACCGAAACGTCGTATGGACGAAAAACAATAGACAGATTAGAGAATTGAATTTGTTTTATAAAAATGTAGACATTTTGTTTTGATGGCGATATTTTTTGATCGCCCGCCTGATCCAGGTCATTGCTGGACGGCCCAATCCATCCCCTATGCCAGGACACCGCCATGAACGCCTTTACGAAGATCGAGGACCTTGTGATGCCGCTGCCGCACGAGACCCGGGGTTACACCGTCGCCCCCTCGAAGCAGTCGCCCCGCCTGTTGGAGTTGACCTTCGCCCGCGAAACCGTCGACGCCTTCGTCAAGGCCGTGGCCGAGTGGCCGGTCCAGGCGCTGGAGTACAAATCCTTCCTGCGCTTCCGTTTCGGCGAGATCCTCGACCAGCTTTGCGAAGGCACCCTGCGCCCGGTGCTGCTGAACACCATCCTCGGTCGTTCTACCGGCGGCATGCTGATCAAGCCCGTCGGCCTGGATGACGTGAGCCAGGCCGAGGACATGGTGAAATTCACCACCGCCTGCGCCCACCTGATCGGCCGCTCCAACTACGACGCCATGAGCGGCCAGTTCTACGCACGCTTCGTGGTGGTCAACACCGACAATTCCGACAGCTACCTGCGCCAGCCGCACCGCGTCATGGAGCTGCACAACGACGGCACCTTCGTCAACCAGATCACCGACTACGTGTTGATGCTGAAGATCGACGAGAAGAACATGGAAGGCGGCAACTCCCTGCTGCTGCACCTGGACGACTGGGAGCAGTGCGACGAGTTCTTCCGCCACCCGCTGGCCCGCCGCGACATGCGCTGGACCGCGCCGCCGAGCAAGAACGTCACCGAGGACGTGTTCCATCCGGTGTTCGATACCGACGCCGAAGGCCGCCCGACCATGCGCTACATCGACCAGTTCGTGCAGCCGGCCAACTTCGAGGAGGGCATCTGGCTGAACGCGCTGTCCGAATCCCTCGAGGGCAGCGCGCAGAAGCTGTCGGTGCCGGTGCCGGTGGGTAGCTTCCTGCTGATCAACAACCTGTTCTGGCTGCATGGCCGCGACCGCTTCACCCCGCACGAAGGGCTGCGCCGCGAACTGATGCGCCAGCGTGGCTACATTAGCTACCAGAAGCCGCGCTACCTGCGCGGTCAGTAATCAGGCAAGCAGGCTGGAGGGCCGCCCCGGGCGGCTCTTCGCCGTGTCCGGAAACGTCGGCCCCGCCATCGAGGCGGCTGGGCCGATGCGGACCGCGTATCGATTTGCAGCGCCCCGGCGCGAGGTAATGGCTGTGTACGATTTCATCATCATCGGCGGCGGCATCGTGGGCATGTCCACGGCCATGCAGCTGACCCAGGTTTACCCGGACGCCAGGATTCTCCTGCTGGAGAAGGAATCCGGCCCGGCCCGGCACCAGACCGGCCACAACAGCGGCGTGATCCATGCCGGCGTCTACTACACGCCGGGCAGCCTCAAGGCGCGCTTCTGCCTGGAAGGCAACAAGGCCACCAAGGCCTTCTGCAACAAGCACGGCATCCGTTTCGACGAATGCGGCAAGCTGCTGGTGGCCACCAACGAGCTGGAAATGGAGCGCATGAAGGCGCTCTGGGAACGCACCGCCGCCAATGGCCTGGAGCGTTCCTGGCTGTCCGCCGCCGAACTGCGCGAGCGTGAGCCGAACATCGTCGGCATGGGTGGCATCTTCGTGCCCTCCAGCGGCATCGTCAGCTACGCCGAAGTCACCGCCGCCATGGGCCGCGAGTTCCAGGACGCCGGTGGCGAGATCCGCTACAACGCCGAAGTCACCGGGCTCGACGAGCGCGCCGACGAAGTGGTGGTGCGCACGGGCAGCGACGAATTCCACGGTCGTTACCTCATCACTTGCTCGGGCCTGATGGCCGACCGCGTGGTGCGCATGCTCGGCATCGAGCCGAACTTCATCATCTGCCCGTTCCGCGGCGAGTACTACCTGCTGCCCAAGCAGCACAACCAGATCGTCAACCACCTGATCTACCCGATTCCGGACCCGTCCATGCCGTTCCTCGGCGTGCACCTGACGCGGATGATCGATGGCACCGTCACCGTCGGCCCGAATGCGGTGCTGGCCATGAAGCGCGAGGGCTACCGCAAGTCCGATATCTCCGTCGCCGACCTGTTCGAGACCCTGACGTCCCCCGGCATCCTCAAGGTGCTGGCAAAGAACCTGCGCCCCGGCCTGATCGAGATGAAGAACTCCCTGTTCAAGGGCGGCTACCTCAAGGAAGTGCAGAAGTACTGCCCGAGCATCACAAAGGCCGACCTCACTGCCTACCCGGCGGGTGTTCGCGCCCAGGCAGTGTCCCGCGACGGCAAGCTGATCGACGATTTCCTCTTCGTGAACACCCCGCGCAGCATGAACGTGTGCAACGCACCGTCGCCCGCTGCGACCTCGGCGATCCCCATCGGCGCCTACATCGTTGGCAAGGTTCGCGAGCAGATCGACGGCAGCCAGGCCGGCTTCACCGTCAAGGCCACCGATAACAAGCAGCGGGCCGCCGGCTGAGCCGACGTCACCGCCGTCCAACCCCGAGGATGACACGCGTGCAACTCAAAGATCCCACTCTGTTCCGCCAGCAGGCCTACATCGATGGCGCCTGGGTCGATGCCGACAACGGCCAGACCGTCCAGGTCAGCAATCCGGCCACCCACGAGATCATCGGCAGCGTGCCGATGATGGGCGCCGCCGAGACCCGTCGCGCCATCGAAGCCGCCGACAAGGCCCTGCCGGCCTGGCGTGCGCTGACCGCCAAGGAGCGCGCCAACAAGCTGCGCAAGTGGTTCGACCTGATGATCGAGAACCAGGATGACCTGGCTCGTCTGATGACCATCGAGCAGGGCAAGCCGCTGGCCGAAGCCAAGGGCGAGATCGCCTACGCCGCCTCCTTCCTCGAGTGGTTCGGCGAAGAAGCCAAGCGCGTCTACGGGGACATGATCCCCGGCCACCAGCCGGACAAGCGCCTGATGGTGATCAAGCAGCCGATCGGCGTGACCGCCGCCATCACCCCGTGGAACTTCCCCTCCGCGATGATCACCCGCAAGGCCGGCCCGGCCCTGGCCGCCGGCTGCACCATGGTGCTCAAGCCCGCCTTGCAGACCCCTTACTCCGCCCTGGCCCTGGCCGAGTTGGCCGAGCGCGCCGGTATTCCGAAAGGCGTGTTCAGCGTCGTCACCGGCAATGCCGGTGCAATCGGTGGTGAGCTGACCGGCAACCCGATCGTGCGCAAGCTGACCTTCACCGGCTCGACCGAAATCGGTCGCCAGCTGATGGCCGAATGCGCCAAGGACATCAAGAAGGTGTCCCTGGAACTGGGCGGCAATGCGCCCTTCATCGTGTTCGACGATGCCGACCTGGACGCCGCCGTCGAAGGCGCCCTGGTGTCCAAGTACCGCAACAACGGCCAGACCTGCGTCTGCGCCAACCGCCTGTACATCCAGGACGGCGTGTACGACGCCTTCGTCGAGAAGCTGCAGGCCGCCGTGGCCAGGCTGAACATCGGCAACGGCCTGGAGCAGGGCATCACCACCGGTCCGCTGATCGACGCCAAGGCCGTGGCCAAGGTCCAGCTGCATATCGACGACGCCGTTTCCAAAGGCGCCAGGGTGGTCGCCGGCGGCAAGCCGCACGCCCTGGGCGGCACCTTCTTCGAGCCGACCATCCTGGTTGACGTACCGAAGAACGCCCTGGTGGCCAAGGACGAGACCTTCGGCCCGCTGGCGCCGCTGTTCCGCTTCAAGGACGAGGCTGAAGTCATCGCCCTGTCCAACGACACCGAGTACGGCCTGGCCGCCTACTTCTATGCCCGTGACCTGTCCCGTGTGTTCCGTGTCGGCGAGGCGCTGGAGTACGGCATCGTCGGCGTCAACACCGGGATCATCTCCAACGAAGTCGCCCCCTTTGGCGGCATCAAGGCCTCGGGCCTGGGCCGCGAAGGTTCGAAGTACGGCATCGAGGACTACCTCGAGGTCAAGTACCTCTGCCTCGGCGTGTAAGCACGGCCAACCATCCACCTTCCCTGCATGGGCCGTGGCCCGTGCAGGGCGATCGCACTACCGGAGTCAACGATGAATACCAACCAGAGCCTGCAACAACGCCGCATGGACGCCATTCCCCGTGGCGTCGGCCAGATCCACCAGATCTTCGCCGAGCGCGCCGAGAACGCCACCGTGTGGGATGTCGAGGGTCGTGAGTACCTGGACTTCGCCGGCGGCATCGCCGTGCTGAACACCGGCCACCTGCACCCGAAGGTGATGGCCGCCGTGCAGGAGCAGCTGGCCAAGCTGACCCACACCTGCTTCCACGTCTTCGGCTATGAGCCCTACGTGGCCCTAGCGGAGAAGATCAATCAGCTGCTGCCGGGCAACTTCGAGAAGAAGACCCTGCTGGTCACCACCGGCGCCGAAGCCGTCGAGAACGCCATCAAGATCGCCCGCGCCGCCACCGGCCGCAACGGCGTGATCGCCTTCACCGGCGCCTATCACGGCCGCACCCAGTACACCCTGTCGCTGACCGGCAAGGTGGTGCCGTACTCCGCGGGCCTGGGCCTGATGCCCGGCGGCGTGTTCCGCGCCCAGTACCCGAACGCGCTCCACGGCGTGTCGGTCGACGAATCCCTGGCCAGCATCGAGCGCATCTTCAAGAACGACGCCGCACCCCGCGACATCGCCGCGATCATCCTCGAGCCGGTGCAGGGGGAGGGCGGCTTCAACGTGGCGCCGAAGGACTTCATGGCCCGCCTGCGCGCCCTGTGCGACGAGCACGGCATCCTGCTGATCGCCGACGAAGTACAGACCGGCGCCGGCCGTACCGGTACCTTCTTCGCCATGGAGCAGATGGGCGTCGCCGCCGACCTGACCACCTTCGCCAAGTCCATCGCCGGCGGCTTCCCCCTGGCGGGCGTGGCCGGCCGCGCCGCGGTCATGGACGCCGTGGCCCCTGGCGGCCTGGGCGGCACCTATGCCGGCAGCCCGGTTTCCTGCGCCGCCGCCCTGGCGGTGATCGAGGCCTTCGAGAGCGAGAAACTGCTGGATCGCGCCAAGTCCGTGGGGGAAATCCTCAGCAGCGGCCTGCGCCAGATCGGCGAGCGCCACAAGAGCCTGGTGGAGGTACGCAACCTCGGCGCCATGGTCGCCGTGGAACTGTTCGAGGGCGGCGACCTGAACAAGCCGGCCGCCGAGCTGACCGGCAAGGTGGTGGCCAAGGCGCGCGAGAAGGGCCTGATCCTGCTCTCCTGCGGCACCTACTACAACGTCCTGCGCATCCTGGTTCCGCTGACCGTCAGCGATGCCGACCTGCAGCGTGGCCTGGCCATCATCGGCGAGTGCTTCGACGAGTTGGCATAAGGCTTTAGAGCGTCACCCCTGGTCCCCTGCTCAACCCGTTTCTGCCCCGGCTACCGGCCGGGGCAGGGCGGGCTTTTTGGGCTCGCGCCAGGTGATCACGGAGAGCCGCGCCGTTCTCCGGGCACGACAAGAACAAAGGTAATGCCATGCAGACAGACAAGAACAACCTGAGTCACGGGCTGAAGTCCCGCCACGTGACCATGCTTTCCATCGCCGGTGTGATCGGCGCCGGCCTCTTCGTCGGTTCCGGCCGCGCCATCGCCGAAGCCGGCCCCGCTACCATCCTGGCCTACATCTTCGCCGGCGCCCTGGTGGTGCTGGTCATGCGCATGCTGGCCGAAATGGCCGTCGCCTCGCCGGATACCGGTTCCTTCTCCACTTACGCCGACCATGCCATCGGCAAGTGGGCCGGCTACACCATCGGCTGGCTGTACTGGTGGTTCTGGGTACTGGTGATCCCCATCGAAGCCAACATTGCCGCCACCATCCTCAACTCCTGGATACCCCAGCTGGATATCTGGGTACTGTCGCTGGCCATCACCCTGCTGCTCACCGCGACCAACCTGTTCAGCGTGAAGAACTATGGGGAATTCGAGTTCTGGCTGGCCCTGGTGAAGGTGGCGGCCATCGTCGGCTTCATCATCCTCGGCGCCTGCGCCATCCTCGGCCTGCTGCCCAATACCGGCGTGAGTGGCGTTTCGCGCCTGTGGGATACCGGCGGCTTCATGCCCAACGGCTTCGGCGCCGTGCTCAGCGCCATGCTGATCACCATGTTCTCCTTCCTCGGCGCCGAAGTGGTGACCATTGCCGCCGCCGAATCCGACGCGGCCGAAAAGCAGATTTCCAAGGCCACCAATTCGGTGATCTGGCGGATCACGCTGTTCTACATCCTGTCGATCTTCATCGTCGTCGCCCTCGTGCCCTGGACCGACCCGCGCCTGGCCAGCGAGGGCTCCTACGCGACCGTACTGGAGATCCTCGGCGTGCCCCACGCCAAGGCGCTCATCGATGTGGTGGTGCTGACCTCGGTCACCAGTTGCCTGAACTCCTCCCTCTACACCGCCTCGCGCATGCTCTATTCCCTGAGCCGCCGTGGCGATGCGCCGGCGTGCGTCCAGGCGACCACCAGCAGCGGCACGCCGATCTACGCCGTGCTGTTCTCCACCGGTGCGGCGTTCCTGACCGTGATCGCCAACTACCTGGTTCCATCCAAGGTGTTCGGCTTCCTCATGGCCAGCTCCGGCTCCATCGCCTTGCTGGTCTACCTGGTGATCGCGATTTCCCAACTGCGCATGCGCAAGCGCCTGACCGCCGAGGGCAAGGCCATCCAGTACCGCATGTGGCTGTTCCCGTGGCTGACCTGGGGGGTGATCGCCTTCATCCTCAGCGTGCTGGTGGTCATGTTCTTCCGCCCCGACCACCGCATCGAAGTCATCGCCACCGGTTTGCTGACCCTCGTCGTGGTCTGTTCCGGCCTGCTCGTCTCCCGCCGCAGGGCTCGGGAAGAGCTGGCCGGGAAATCCGGTGGATTGGCGCGCATCACGGACATCTGAACGCGGGGCGCACGGCTGCTTCGGGGAGAAGAAGCAGCCGTGCGGCCGCGATCGACCCGAGGCTGACGATTGCCCGCAGGCCAGAAGGCGGGTTGGCTGCGCTCATGTGCCCAGCAACCCTTGTTTGTCATAGAGGCGGGGGCGGCGGTCCTGGTGGAGATGGTTGTGGCGACTGATTCGCTTGTTTCGTGCTTCTGCCAGGTTCAGCGTGGCCAGTAGTATCTGCTCGCCGCCGTCCTCTGCCGGACCCGCTTGCGGGAAGCCATCCGCATCGACGATCACCGAGCCTTGTACCCAGTCCACTCCGCGTTCGTTGCCGTGTCGGTCGCATGCGGCGATGAACAGTCGGTTGACCGACGCGTTGGCCTGTACGCGAACCACTTCCGCCGGGCGCTCCTGGTTCGGGCGAGGACCCCAGGGCCAGTTCACCGGGGCGCACAGCAGTTCGGCACCGGCCAGGGCGGGCAGGCGCACCCATTCGGGAAACTCCAGGTCGTAGCAGATCATCACCGCGATTAGCCCGAAGGCCGTTTCAACGACCGGCGGCGCGTCATTGCCAGCGGTGAAGATGGCGTTTTCGCCGTCCCACAGATGAGCCTTGCGATAGACCGTACGCACGCCAGTGGCATCAACCAGTGCTGCGCTGTTGGCTACCCGGTCACCATCCAGCCGCTCGCAGAAGCCGCCAACGATGACGATGCCCAACTCCCGCGCCAGTCCCTGCCACAGCTGTAGCGTCGGACCTTCCTGCGTTTCGGAAAGCGCAAGCGCCTCGGCCAGGTCGCGGAACACGTAGCCGCTCTGCGCCAGTTCGGGCAATACGATCACCTGTGCGCCCCGCAGTGCGGCGGTGCGTATGGCCCGTTCGCTGGTGCGTCGATTGTGGGCGGGGTCCCCCACGCTCGGCGCCAACTGGCAACAGGCCACGGTGACAGGTTTCGAAGCAATCATGGATGAGGTTCCTGCTGTTGGAGTCACTGGCGCTCGCCGGCCATGGCGAGGATGTCAGATTCGCTGATGGCGTCGACCACCCGGCGCTCCGCGTCCAGGTCCAGGGAGCGGCTGAGCATGAAATAGGTCAGGCCGGATACCAGCAGGCCTACCAGCCAGGCCACGTCCACGCCATCGAGCATCCGCGCGATGGGGCCTACGAAGACCTCCTTTCCGGCTGCGGCGTCGTAGATGTAGAAGAACGGGATCATGCAGACGAAACCCACCACATAGGCCAGGATGCCGCGCATCTGCCAGGCGCCATAAATGCCGTTGGGGGTGAAGAAGTGAGGGATGGCGTAGCGGCCCTTGCGCACGCCGAAGTAGTCCACCAGGTTCACCGCGGTCCAGGGCACCAGGAAGTACAGCATCAGCACCAGGAAGGTATTGAGAATGGAAATGCCGTTGCCGCGAATCGACAGGACGCACGCCAGGAGGACCAGGGTAATGACCAGGATCGACAGCACCCGGACGCGTGGCGTGGGAGTGATTCGACGCACGGAATCAACTCCGGTGAGCAGGGTCAGCATGGCGCTGTAGGTATTCAGGGCGATCACCGGCAGGAATCCGGCCACCGATACCAGCACCAGGACATGGCCCAGCCCTGGCAGCAGCGAAGACCCGACCCGATCCAGCGCCACCAGCGCATCGGATGCTTGCAGCAACTGCGCCAGCCAGGCGCCCAGACCGATCATCCAGGCCCCCGACAGCGACGCGCCGAGGAACACCGCGGCAATCAGCCTGGCGCGGCTGGTGTGCCTGGGCAGGTAACGCGAGTAATCCGACACGTAGGGTGCGTAGGAGATGTTGTAGCTGGCGGCAATGGCGAACTGGGTGGCGAAGGCGACCCAGTTGAAGCCCAGGTGGCTCGATTGTGCGGCCGGTACATCGCTTTGCCCGGCGCCGAACATCAGCGCAAGCGTCACCAGCGAGTAGAGCGGCAAAGTCAGTATCAGCGCCCACTTGAATGCTTTGTGCATCAGGTCGTGGCCATAGATCGACAGCAGGGCGCCCACGGCAATGACGGTACAGGCCACCGGCACAGGTTCAAGGCCGAAGACATTGTGCAGGCCGTCCATGATCAGCGAGACGTTGACCACGTTGAAACCGACGAATACGAAAAGCGTGGCCAACAGGGCCAGCACGACTCCGCGATAACCGAACTGGGCTCGCGACTGGATCATCTGCGGCAGCCCCATCTCCGGTCCCTGGGAACCATGGAATGCCATGAACAGGGTGCCGAACATGATTCCGAGCGCACCGGCCAGGGTCGTCCACAGTGCCGAAAGGCCCAGGCCCGGTCCGACGAAACCGATGGAAATGGTGAAGAAATGGAAATTGCCCAGGAACCAGAATGGCCCCTGGCTGGAGAGTCGGGCATGGCGCTCGGACTGCGGGATGTAATCGATGGAATGGCCTTCGATGGCCAGCCCTGTGCCGGTTTCGGCAGTATGGGCGGTATGGCTGGACCCGGACATGGGAGCGCTCCTGCTAAACGCAATATTGTTCTTGTGGAGGATTCGATACGGTCACTTACATATGGAGTCCATCTATGCTGCGCGTCTAGCGGCTGGCAGCGACGGGGAATGGCGCGCGCGTCGTGCGCAGCCGAGCCTGAACCGCCGGTGACAGCTGCCTTTTGCGTCCCTACACTTGCGCAAATCCGTGCCGTCGAAGTCAGAATCTAGGCGTAGTCACCGCGCCATAAAATAACGCGCACCCACTGTTCACATAGATCGCTGTCTATATAAGCCGCCTGAGGTTCGAGATGCTGGGTAACGTATCGGAACTGGATATCCGCCTGATCCGGGTGTTTCTCGCCGTGGTCGAGGCGGGCGGTATCTCCGCCGCGCAAGGGGCGCTCAATACCACTCAACCGACCATCAGTGCCCAATTGGCATCGCTGGAGACACGCCTTGGCTTCCGGCTCTGCCAGCGCGGTCGTGCGGGCTTCGCCCTGACGCCCAAGGGCAGCCAGTTCCTCGATGCGGCGCGACGTCTGCTCGCTGCCGCCGAGGGCTTTCGGCTCGAAGTGCAGCAGATCAACCGTACCCTCAGTGGCACCCTCAATATCGGCCTGCTGGGGCAGATCGACCCGCAGGCGAACAAGCAGATCGCCCTCGCTGTCGCACGCTTGCGCGCGCGCCATCAGGGCCTGTTCTTCCAGTTCACCGAACTGTCCTCGTCCTTTCTTGAAGAGAAGCTCATCAACGGGCATCTCGACCTTGCCATCGGCTACTTCTGGCGCCGCCTTGACACCCTGGACTATCAGCCGTTGTTCCGTGAGACCCAGATCGCCTACTGCGGCGTCACCCATCCCCTGTACCGGTCTGCTGGCGAGCTGGGCCACAGCGATGTCGCCGAGCACGAATGGGTCTGGCCCAGCCATCCGCTTCCGGAAATGCCGGCTCCCACGGCACTGGAGCGACTCACCGCGCTGACCGACAGCATGGACGGTGCAGCCCTGCTGATACTTTCCGGCCAGCACCTGGGCTTCTTGCCCGAGCATTACGCAACCAGGCACGTCGAGCAGCAGCAACTGTGTGCGTTGAATCCTGATCTCCTGCGTTATGAAGTGGACTTCCAGGCCGCCATGCGTCGCTCATCCCGTCCTGGTGAGCTGGTAAGCGCCTTTCTTGAGGAGTTGATGGAAGTGTTCGGCGTGCAGAAGGCGCGTCCCGGCGACCGATAACCAGTCCCAGTTCATTGCGTAGGCGTTGGCTTGCGCAATGAATTTCCGGGCTACCCTGGGGAACTGGCCAGGATTGTTCCTGGCCGATTACAAGCGCTGGGCATGAGGCCTTCCTGCTGGCTCTACGAACAGTCCGCGCGCAGCAGCGGCTCCAGCAACGCCCGCATGCTGCGCCAGTGGGAGCCTTGCCAGAACACCTGGTCACAATGGTCGCAGGACAGGAACCGCGCATGCCGCTCGGCCACCTTCGGCGGCACCCGTAAGCGTGCCTGTTCCGCCGGCAGTTCGCGCAGCGGGTGGTTGCAGCGCAGGCAGCGGCTGAAGGGGCGGGCGCTGCGGGCCAGGTCCAGTCGTTCGAAGAGCTCCGCCAGTTGCTCCCGTGACTTGCGCGCGTGCAGGTAGCAGCCGTGGCTGATAATCCGGCGCTTGAGCAGCTCGCGGTCGCGGGTGAGCACGATGCGTCCCTGGTGCGCGCTGATCTCGGCGATCTCGCCGTCGTCGAAGGCGTTCTCGTACAGGGTGTCGAAGCCGCTCATGCGCAGCAGCGCCGCCAGGCCGCCCAGGTGGGCGTCGGCGACGAAGCGCAGGACTCGCAGGGGGCTGGCCCGCACGCGCAGCAGCGGGCTGATGTCCAGGCGTTCGAACATGGGGTAGACCGCCAGGCGGTCGCCATCGAGGATCGCGCGGTCGAAGTTCACCGATTCGCCATCGAGCAGGATCAGCTCCACCTCGGTGTGGGGCACGCCCAGGGCCTCGATCATGTGCTTGACCGTCGCCCCGTCCGGGCAGGCGCAAGCGAACTCGCACCGGCGGCGGTCGGCGGGCAGGAAGTCGTTGAGCTCCTCGTAGAAGCGGAAGATGGCGCGGTTCATGCCATTGAGTATGGCAGCCGCGAAGGGGCGGAGCCTGGGCGCCGCCCGGAGTGCGACGTTAGAGCGTGTACTGGCTGGTGAGCACCACGCCCAACTGGTCGAAGTCGATGAAGCGCTGGCAGCTGTCCATCATCATCGCGAGGTTGCGCTGGAACTTCTCCTCGTCGCCCGGAGCGTCGAAGAAGGCCATCGGGTCAGTCATCGCTGCCGGCGGGAAGCATTCCTCGACGATTGCCGCCAGGGGCGTGGCGCCGGGGGTGAGTACCTGCACCACCAGGTTCTGTACGTAGAGGAAGTTGTCCTGGGTATCGATGGCGACCCGCATGTGGTGGTTCTGCCAGATGTCCAGCCAGGCCGTGTGCGTCAGGCGCGGCGGCAGTTGCAGGAAGGCCAGCTGGGAGAAACCGTGGGTGCGCTGGCCGGCCTGGGCGGGAAAGCGGGTATTGGGGATCGGCACCGATTCGCAGACCAGGTAGCCGGCGATCCGTGAGCAGGCAGCCTGCAGCGCCTCGTCGTACGGGCGGCGGAATTCGCCCACGGCGCTGTCGAGCCAGAAGCTCACCACCGCGTGCGGCAGCGCGCCGGCCTGTTCCTGGCGCAGGCCGTCGGCCGGGCGCACGTCGGCGTCATCCAGGTTGAGTTGCACGTTGTGCGCACCCAGGCGGACCAGACGATCGGTCAGCTCCGTGCGCAGCTGCCGGAAGAAATCCTCGGCGTCGGTGCGACTGTCACGCCAAAGTAGATAGATGACCTTCTGCATGGCAAAGCTCCTCGTTCTCGACATGACCCGTTCGGGCGAAGAGTTGCAACCATGCATGGGGTGCCGGCCGGCGCCATCGTCTGTGCGGACTAGCCGGCCGGTGAAGCGCCTTCCTCCCGCTTCCGGGAGGGCCGAGGGCGTCACTTGGGCTGGGCGACCACCCGCAGATATGGCTTGAGGGTCTTGAAGCCTTGCGGGTACTTCTTCTGCGCGTCTTCGTTGGACACCGAAGTCGGGATGATCACATCGTCGCCCGGCTTCCAGTTCACCGGCGTCGCCACCGTGTGCTTGGCGTTGAGCTGGATGGCGTCGAGCAGACGGAGGATTTCGTCGAAGTTGCGTCCGGCGCTCATCGGGTAGGTGAGCGTGGCCTTGATCTTCTTGTCCGGGCCGATCAGGAACACCGAGCGCACCGTCGCGTTGTCCACCGCCGTGCGCGGGCCGCCGCTGGCGTTGGGGTGGATCATGTCGTAGAGCTTGGCCACCTTCAGGTCATCGTCGCCGATCAACGGGAAGTTCACGGCGTGGCCCTGGGTTTCGGCGATGTCGCCGACCCAGGCGAGGTGATCGCTGACCGGGTCGATGCTCAGGCCCGCCACCTTGGTGTTGCGCTTGTCGAATTCCGGCTTCAGGCGGGCCACGTAGCCCAGTTCGGTGGTGCAGACCGGGGTGAAGTCCTTCGGGTGGGAAAACAGGATCGCCCAGTGATCGCCGATCCACTGGTGGAAGTTCAGGGTGCCTTCGGTGCTGTCTGCGCTGAAGTCGGGGGCTTCATCGCCTATTCGTAGGGACATTTCCGTTCTCCGTGTGGGCTTGGGGTGTCTGGACCGGCCGCGGGAGCCAACGGCCGGTCCCTGGGCTGAAAAGTATAGGTGGGCGTTCGGCGCTCGCCCTTGGGGCAACGGATCAGCGGTCGTGCAGGGCCCGCTGGGGCTGCTAAGCCTGTTCTATGGAGGTCGTCGGATGGGTGATGGTCGACGTGGCTCGCGATGGCAGGGATGTCGCGTGCATGCACGTCGGGAAGGGTGGCGGTCTTCTTCCGGTGCAGTGGCTTCCGCACCCTCGACCGTCGCCGCTGCATTCGACAGGAGCTGAACCATGGCTACCTTCATTTCCCTGGTGAATTTCACCGACCAGGGCATCCGCAACGTCAAGGACTCGCCGGACCGCTACACCGCCTTCCGGGCAATGGCCGAACAACTCGGTATCTCGGTAAAGGCTGCCTACTGGACGACGGGCGGCTACGACATGGTGCTGATCGTGGAAGGCGCGGAGGACGTGGCCACCACACTGCTGCTCAAGGTGGCGTCACTGGGCAACATTCGCACGCAGACCCTGCACGGCTTCTCGGAGCAGGAGTTCCGCGGGCTGATCGACGCAATGCGCTGAGGCAAAGCGCAAACGGGGCGGCCCGAAACCGGCGCCGCCCCGTGCAGTGCATCCCTTGTCCGACCCGCCAGGAGCGGGTCGGATCCTCGAATCAGGCGTTCCTGGCCTTGTCGCGGAAGTAGGGGATGACCTTCTCGCCGATGTTCTTCAGCGTTTCCAGCTGCGCCCACTGCGGCACGGTGCCCATCTGGCAGATGAAGAGGATTTCATCGGCGCCGGCGTCGATCAGGCGCTGCACGTAGCCGATGCAGTCGTTCACGGTGCCGTAGGCGTGGTTGGGGTTCATCATCGCCATGGTCGGGTCGGAGAAGTCCACGGAGACTTCCTCGGAGGCGAAGCGCGAGCGGATCACCGCCTGGCCGTTGCCGTCGACGAAGGTGTCGTCCTGCCACTTGGCCGGGTCCGGGCGCTCGCCGCCGGCGTACCAGTAGGCCAGGGATTCCATGAAGTAGCGCTGGCCACGGATACCGATGGCGCGCGCCTTCTCGTTGTCGTCCAGGACGATGGCCGGGCAGAGCGCGGCGATGTGGCGGTTGGGGCGGAAGCCGACCTGGTCCGCTTCGTCACGATTGTCCCAGGCTTCGTGGTACACGGCCACCTTCTTGGCGATCTCTTCCGGGCCGCCGAAGCCCAGCACCAGGGCACCCATGCCACGGCCGCCGGCGTTCTTCAGCGACTCGGTGTTGGTGCAGGCCAGGTACATCGGCGGGTGCGGGTCCTGATAGGGCTTGGGATGGATCGGTCGCTTGGGGATCTTCACGTATTCGCCGTTATGCTCGATCTCGTCCTGCACGAACATCTTCGGGATGAGGTACATGGCTTCGTCGATCTGCGGCTGCAGGGTGGCCAGGTCGTAGCCGAAGGTGCCGGCTTCCTGCTGGGTGCCGCCCTTGCCGACGCCGAAGTGCACGCGGCCCTTGGACAGCAGGTCGAGGGTGGCGATGCGCTCGGCGACCTTCACCGGGTGGTTCATCGCCGGCGGCAGGCAGACCACGCCGTGGCCGATGCCGATGCGCTCGGTCTTGCCGGCGACGAAGGCCAGCATGGTCTCCGGGGCGGACATGTGGGAGTAGTTGGTCAGCGCGGTGTGCTCCACGCACCAGAAAGTGTCGAAGCCGAGCTTGTCGGCCAGCACGGCCTGTTCGACGGTGTCATCGAAGACACGACGGTCGCCTTCACGGGTGCTGTCCAGGGTCTGGGCTTCGTAGATCAGAGAGAATTTCATGGGATGCGTCCCTTGTTGGAATTGTTGGCCGACGGGATCAGCCTCGTGGACCATGTTCTGTGTTCGCCGGCACCTCGGAATCGCCCGAATGGACTACGCCGAAATGCCGGATGGTTCTTGAGCCCCAGGGGGCTGCGTCAGAGGAAGAAGTCCGTGGAGTCCGCGCCCATGCTCACGCCGCCCAGGTTCCAGGCGTACTTGGCCGGGCTGTTGGCGACGTGCGCGCGACCGGTGTGGATGTCGCGGAAGGCGCGGTTGATCGGGTGCTCGCGGAAGATGGTGGAGGCACCGCTGTTGAACATCAGCGCGCCGGCTGCGCGGGCGCACTTGTCCGCCACCAGGGCGGAGTCGTAGCGCATCTTCACCCGCTCGGGCATGGTCAGCGGCTCGCCGTCACGGGCGCGCTGCATCATCAACTCGAAGTTGCGCAGCAGCACGGTGCGGCACTCGTCGGCCACCACCATGGCGTCTGCCAGCGCCTGCTGGGCGCCCGGGTCCTGGCCCATCTTGCGGCCATCGTTGACGCCGACGCGGGCACGGTTGTGCTCGACGAACAGGTTCACCGCGCCCTGCAGCGCGCCGATGGCCGAGGAAGACACCGCGCGCACGAAGATCTGCCCGAACGGCAGGCGGAACAGCGGCGCGGTGTTCACCGCATTGCCCGGGCTGTTCTGCATGAAGCCGTCGAGGGCGCGGTGGGTGCGGTAGTCGGGGACGAAGGCGTCTTCGACGAGCACGTCGTGGGAGCCGGTGGCTTCCAGGCCCATCACGTTCCAGTTGTCGAGGATCTGGTAGTCGCTGCGCGGCACCAGGAAGGTACGGTAGTCCGGCGCGCCGCCCGGTTCGCTCGGCGGCACCATGGCGCCCAGGAAGGCCCACTGGCAGTGCTTGCTGCCGCTGGAGAAGCCCCAGCGACCGGACAGGCGGAAGCCGCCTTCCACCGGGGTGACCTTGCCCACCGGCATATAAGAGGAGGAGATCAGCACGCTGGAGTCCTTGCCCCAGACGTCCTGCGCGGCGCGGTCATCGAACAGCGCCAGCTGCCAGTTGTGGATGGCCACCACGCCCAGTACCCAGGCGGACGACATGCAGCCCTCGGCGAGGGTCATCTGCACTTCGAAGAAGTCCTTGGGCTCCAGCTCGTAGCCTTCCCAGCGCGCCGGTTGGAGGATGCGGAAGAAGCCGGCTTCGTGGAAATCACGGAGGGTTTCCTCCGGCAGCTGGCCCTGGCGTGCGGCGTCGGCGGCGCGTTCGCGCAGCACCGGCACCAGTTCGCGGGCGCGCTGGCGGAGGCGCTGGCGGATCAAATCCTGGTCGAGCATCTTGTTGTTCTCCTGTGGTCGCCCCGCAGGGCCTGCGCTTGCCCACCGCGCAGCTACGCAGGGGCCTTCACGGGCATTTGAACAACGCACAACGGGCTCGACATCCTACAAACGGACCATATCCGCCGAGGCTTCGGCACGCCGGGGCGACTAGTCCCCTCGGACGATGTTGCGGCCCGGGGCCGGTCACAGAATTCATCGCACAACACCAAGAGCCAACCAGCCCAGCGAGGTCCCGTGCGATGAGCCAAGACAATCTGAAAGCCGACATGATCCAGGCGATGCGCCGGCTGGCCAAGTCGGTGACCATCATCACCACCAGCGATGGCAGCGAGCGTTTCGCCATGTCCGCCACTGCCGTCGATTCGCTGTCGACCGAGCCGCCGTCGCTGCTGATCTGCGTGAACAAGACCGCCTCGCTGCACCGCGTGCTGGATTCCGGCGCGGACTTCTGCGTGAACATCCTCGGCCAGGAGCAGGAGCATCTGTCGCACCTGTGCAGTGGCCCGGTGAAAGGCGAGGGCCGCTTCGCCAGCGGCGACTGGCGCGCCTCCGAGTGCGGCGTGCCGTACCTGGCCGACGCCCAGTCCAGCGTGATCTGCGAGCAGGACGGCAAGTTCACCTACGGCACCCACACCATCTTCATCGGGCGTATCCGCGAGATCCGCAACAACCCGCGCATCACCCCGCTGATCTACGTGAACGGCACCTACACCACGGCCGTCGCCGTGCAACCGGTGAACGTGGCGGCCGCGGGTTGAAAACCATGAACGGCGTCGGGCCGATCGCTCCGCTGCGTATGGGCGAGGGCGCGCAGCCGAACTGGCACGCGCAGACCGACCTGCTGGTGGTCGGCTTCGGCGGCGCCGGTGCCTGCGCCGCCCTGGAGGCCCGCGAGCGCGGCCTCGAGGTGCTGGCCCTGGACCGCTTCACCGGTGGCGGCGCCACCGCGCGCAGCGGCGGGGTGGTCTATGCCGGCGGCGGTACGCCGTACCAGGCCCGCGCCGGCTACAACGACGACGCAGACTCCATGTTCAGCTACCTGCGTGGTGAAGTCGGCGACGCCGTGCAGGCCGAGACCCTGCGCGATTTCTGCGAGCGCAGCGTCGAGCAACTGGCCTGGCTGGAGCGCCACGGCGCGCGCTTCGAGGCCAGCGTGCCGCCGCACAAGACCTCCTATCCGAGCGATCGCTACTACCTCTACTACTCGGGCAACGAGTCGGTGCCGGCCTATGCCAGCCTGGCTCGTCCGGCTCCGCGCGGGCACCGCACCAAGGGTGCCGGCATGTCCGGGGCGGCGCTGTTCAGTGCCTTGCGCGCCTCCGCCAAGGAAAAAGGCGTGCAGCTCTACAGCCAGTGCCAGGTGCGCCGGCTGGTGCAGGATGCCAGCGGCGCCGTGGTCGGCGTCGAAGCCTGGCGCCTGCCGCCGGGCAGCCTGGCGGCGCGCCGCCATGCCTGGCTGGGGCGCATGGCCACCGCCGTGCATCCCTACGCGCCGCCGCTGGCCGAGCGCCTGATCGCCGCGCTGCGCCGTATCGAACTGAATCACGCCGAGCCGATCCTGATCCGCGCACGCAAGGGCGTGCTGCTCAGTGCCGGCGGCTTCGTCTTCAACCGCGAGATGGTCGCCGAGCATGCGCCGCAGTACCTGCCCGCGCTGCCCCTGGGCACGCCGGGGTGCGACGGCAGCGGCATCCGCCTGGGGCTTGGCGTGGGCGCCGCGGCGCAGCGCCTGGAGAAGATCAGTGCCTGGCGCTTCATCAACCCGCCGCTGGCCTGGGCCCGTGGGGTGATCGTCAACGCCCGGGGCGAGCGCTACTGCAACGAAGAGGTCTACGGCGCCACCCTCGGCCACGCCATGGTGGAAGAGCAGGGCGGCCGCGCCATCCTGATCCTCGACCGTGCGCTGCTCAAGGAATCCCTGCGCCAGGTGGGGCCGGGCAAGGTCTGGTCGTTCCAGCGCCTGCCGGTGCTGCTCAACCTGTTGTTCAACCGCCGCCGTGGCGATACGCCTGCCGCCCTGGCCCGCGCCATCGGCGTGCCGGCCGAGAACTTGCGGCACACCCTCGAGGAATACAGCCGCGCCGCCCGCGGCGAGCATACCGATGCCTTCGGCAAGTCCCCGGCGATGCTCGCCGACCTGGACGACGGCCCCTGGTACGCCCTGGACCTGTCCGTCGACAGCAAGCTCTACCCGTGCCCGGCCATCACCCTCGGCGGCCTGCGCATCTGCGAGCGCAGCGGCCGCGTGCTGGACAACGCCGGTACGCCAATTCCGGGGTTGTACAGCGCCGGCCGCAACGCCGTGGGTGTTGCCTCCAACCTCTACATATCCGGCCTGTCCATCGCCGACTGTGTGTATTCCGGCCGTCGCGCCGCCGTCCATGCGGCGTCCCGCGTGCCTGCCGCCATCCCTGAAACCGCCTGAAGGAAAACAAGCATGAATCGAGTTCAAGGCAAAGTGTGCATCGTAACTGGCGCGGCCAGCGGCATCGGCCGCGAGGACGCCCTGCTGCTGGCCGCCGAAGGCGCCCGCGTGGTGATCACCGACCTCAACGAGGAGGCCGGCCGCGCCGTGGCCGCCGAGATCGGCGACAACGCGCTGTTCATCCGCCATGACATCGCCAGCGAAAGCGACTGGAAACACGTGATCAGGACCACCGTGGAGCGCTTCGGCCGTCTCGATGTGCTGGTCAACAACGCCGCCATCCTGGCCGTGGCCAGCATTGAGGACACCAGCCTGGAACTGTGGCGCAAGGTGCAGACCATCAATGGCGACGGTTACTTCCTCGGCTGCAAGTACGCCATCGAAGCGATGAAGGAAACCGGCGGCGGCTCCATCGTCAACATGTCCTCGGTGGCGGCCCTGGGCGGCATGGCGGCGTTCTGCGCCTACTCCGCCTCCAAGGGCGCGGTGGCGGCCATGACCCGCTCCATTGCCGTGCACTGCAAGCAGCAGGGCTACCGCATCCGTTGCAACAGCGTGCACCCGGACGGCGTCAACACCCCCATGACCCAGGCCCTGGCCGGTGGTCAGCCGATTCCCCAGGAGGCGCTCGACGCCGACCCGATGAACCGCATGTGCGCGCCGCGGGATATCGCCAACGTGGTGCTGTTCCTCGCCTCGGATGAGTCGCGCTTCATCAGCGGCGCCGAGCTGCGTGTGGACAACGCCCAACTGATCAGCGGCGTCTGACGGAGCGTGGCGATGGGCAGTGCGCAGACCCTGGCGCCGCAAGCGGAGCCAACCGTCGCCGGCACCTTCCGCCTGGAGGTGGCCGACGTCATCGAGGAAACCGCCGACGCGCGCTCGCTGGTGCTGCGTGTGCCGGCGGAACTGGCCGGGCGCTTCAAGTACCGCGCCGGGCAGTTCCTCAGCTTCCGCGTGGCGCTCGACGGCAAGACTCTGACGCGCTGCTACTCCATGTCCAGCACGCCCGGGCTGGACGAGACGCTGCGGGTGACGGTCAAGCGTGTGGCCGGTGGCCGGGTGTCGAACTGGATGAACGAGCGCGTGCGTCCGGGCGACGAACTGGACGTGCTGCCGCCCGCTGGCCACTTCCATCTCGGCGAGGTGACGCGCGACCTGCTGCTGTTCGGTGGCGGGTCGGGGATTACTCCGGTGTTCTCCATCCTGCGCGAGGCGCTGGCCCATCGCGACTGCCGCATCCGCCTGGTGTACGCCAACCGCGATACCGACTCGGTGATCTTCCGCGACGCGCTGCGTCGCCTGGTCTCCGAGCATGGCGAGCGCCTGCAGGTGATCCACGTGCTGGACAACCTGCAGGGCTTCCTCGCCGCCAGCGACGTGCGTCATCTGCTGCGCGGCTGGGAAGAGGCCGAGTGTTTCATCTGCGGTCCCGGTCCGTTCATGGATACGGTGGAAAGCACGCTGCTGCGTGAAGGCGTCGACTCGGCGCATATCCATGTCGAGCGCTTCGTTTCGCCGCCCGATCCGGACGCGCAGGAAGCTGCTAGCGAAGAGGCCCGCAGCGCCGCCGTCGAATCCGGTGCGGAAAGCCTGGTGGTGGCGCTGGACGGTGCCGAACACCAGGTGGCCTGCATCCCCGGTGAAACCCTGCTGGAAAGCTGCCGCCGCGCTGGCCTTGCGCCGCCGGCCTCCTGCGAGGAGGGCTTCTGCGGTGCCTGCATGTGCAAGGTGGAGCAGGGCGAGGTGCTGCTGCCGCGTAACGACGTGCTCAGCGCCGCCGAGATCGCCGAAGGCTGGACGCTGGCCTGCCAGGGTCGCGCTGGCAGCCGCGAGGTGCGGGTGCGCTTCCCCGATTGATGGTTTTTGTTGAATTGCTCTCGAGTGTGGGGCTTGTGCCGCCCCTTCCTTCACCCGGCTTCGGCCGGGTTTTTTTTGCCTGATTTATGGACGGTCGGGCGAATTGACCGGGGGACTCGGGAGGTCGGCCTGGCTGGCAGTGGGGTGAGTGCTGTGGTGCCAGCGGTGGCTGGCGATTGGCCTGGCGAGAGGTCTGGCGAGAGGTTGTGCGGGCAGCCCCTTGGTCCGGGGCTGCCCGCAGCAGCTCAGATCGGCGAGCCCGGCAGGCCCGGGTAGTAGGCGCCGGCCGCCACGCCGCCATCCACCGATAACTCGCTACCGTTGCAGTAGCTGGCGTCGTCGCTGGCGAGGAACAGCGTGGCGCGGGCGATTTCCTCCGGCGCGCCGATGCGCTGCTGCGGCACCGTGCGGTACTGCCCGGCCAGTTCGTCGCGCGTGGCGCCGGTGGGGTTGGACATCAGGGTATCGACGCCGCCTGGATGCACCGAGTTGACCCGCACGCCGTGTGGCCCGAGCTCCAGCGCCGCGACCTTGGTCAGGCCGCGCACGCCCCACTTGCTCGACACGTAGGCGGCCAGGGCGTTGACGCCGCGGAGCCCGTCCACCGAGGAAATGTTGACGATCGAGCCGCACCCCTGTTCGCGCATGATCGGCGCCACGCTGTGGATGCCGAGGAAGGTGCCGGTCAGGTTGATCGACAGCGCTCGTTCGAACTCCGCCTTGGACAGTTGCTCGATGGCGCCGAACACCAGCACGGCGGCGTTGTTCACCAGCACGTCGATTCGCCCGTGACGCTCCAGAGTGGCCTGCACCAGGCGCTGCCAGTTTTCCTCGCAGCCGACGTCCAGGCGCTGGAAGCTGGCTGCTTCGCCCAGCTCAGCGGCGAGGGTCGCACCTTCCTGCTCCAGGAGGTCGGCGATGATGACGTGGGCGCCTTCGGCGACGAACAGGCGGGCGGTTTCGGCGCCCATGCCACGGGCGCCTCCGGTGATGATGGCGATCTTGTTTGCCAGACGTTGCATGGAAATCTCCTTGTTCAACCCCAGTAGGCCTGGCCGCCATCCAGCGGGATGGTGGCGCCGGTCAGGTAGCGGGCGTTGTCGCTGACCAGAAAGGCCACGGTGCGGCCGATGTCGGCCTCGCAATCGCCGACGCGCCGCAACGGAATGCTCTGGAAGAACGCCTCGGCCTCTGCCGGATGGGCGTCCACCCAGCCGCGCAGCCCTGGCGACAGGGCGTGAGGAGCGATGACGTTGACGCGGATGCCGTCCACGCCCCATTCGCAGGCGGCGGCGCGGCTCAGGGAGCGGATGGCTTCCTTGGTGGCGGCGTAGTGGCCGTAGCCGGAGGCATCCCAGCGCACGGCGGCGGAAGAGGCCAGATTGACGATTGAGCCGTTGCCCTTGAGGTGGGGGTAGCAGGCGCGCATCAGGCGCAGGGTGGCCATCGGCCCCGAGTCGATGCCCTTCATGAAGTCCTCGTCGCTGACGTCGAGGATGCGCCCCAGCGGCACGATCTGCGCGTTATTGACCAGGATGTCGAGGCCGCCGAAGGCCTCCACTACCTGGGCCACGCTGCGATCCAGATCGGCTGCGCTCATCACGTCGCATTCCACCGCGAGGGCCTCGCCACCGCGCTGGCGGATTTCTTCCACTGTTTGCTCCAGCGTGGCGCGGGTGCGACCCGCCACGGCGACCCTGGCACCCTCGGCGGCGAGGGCGAGGGCAATGCCCTGGCCGACACCCTGGCCACCACCGGTGACCAGCGCCACCTTGCCTTGCAGCATGTTCATGCGTGATGTCTCCTTATTGTTGTTGTAAGGAGGCGGCACCGCCCGTAACCACCCGAGCGTCGCGGATGGGGCGGCGGCGAGCCTCCTGGCAGGACCTGCGGTGAGGCAGGGAAGGGCAGACTTGCATCGTTCGGGATGGTGGAAATCGGCCGATCGGACTAGGGCTAGTCCCCTTGGACGATGATCGGCTGCAGGCTCGCTGACAGGCTCGTGATTCCCCCCTCATCGGAGACAAGCAGATGGCCGAGTCCGTCGAAGTCCTTCTTGAGATTGAGCAGATCCGCCAACTGAAGTACCGCTACTTTCGCGCCATCGATACCCACGACTGGGCGCTGTTCGCCAGCTGCCTCGCCGAGGACGTCACCACCCAGCTGGACAGCGGCAACTACGCCTTCGTCGGCCGCGACGCGTTCATCGCCGGGCTGAAAGGGATGATGGATCGCCCGACCCTGTTGTCGAAGCACCAGGGACACCATCCCGAGATCGAACTCGTCGGCCCCGATCGCGCCCGTGGCGTGTGGTACCTGGAAGACCAGGTGATCGATCTCGATAACGACTGGATCGTGCAGGGCACGGCGTTCTACCAGGACGAATACGTCAAGCGCGATGGCGCCTGGCTGATCCTGTCGACCGGCTACCGCCGCGTGCTCGACAACTTCACGACGCCCATCCCGGCGGATTTTCGCGTGGTGAAGAGCTGGTTTGGCGTAGCGGGTTGAGACGCCGCCGGGGCCATTGCGTTCCCGGCGGGCGTGAGCGATGTCCGGGCTTGCCACCTGGCTAGTCTCAATGGACGATCACCATCCTCCTACGGCTGATTAGACTTTCTCCGCAGGACACCCTCAGAACAACAAGACCAGAGGTACGCAATGAATCGACTGCAAGGCAAGGTCGCGGTGATCACTGGCGCGGCATCGGGCATCGGCCTGGCGTGCGCGCGCTGCTTTTCCGCGGAAGGCGCCCAGGTAGTGGGGCTGGACGTGGGCAGCGCTCCCGCCGAGTTCCCCGGCCTGTTCATGGCCCTGGACGTGCGCAACGAGAGCAACGTCGAGCAGGTGATGGGCGACGTGGTATCGCGCTACGGTCGCCTCGACGTACTGGTCAATGCCGCCGGCGTCGCCAGCCAGGGTAGCGTTACCAGTTCGCCCACCAGCGAGTGGCAGCGCGTGCTGGACATCAACCTCACCGGCAGCATGCTCACCAGCAAGCACGCCGTGGCGCAGATGGTTGCCCAGCGCAGCGGCTCGATCATCAATATCGGCTCGATCTTCGGTCTGCAGGGTTGCGACGGCAACGTCGCGTACAACGTCGCCAAGGGCGGCATCAATCAGCTGACCCGCTCCATGGCCATCGACTACGGCCATGCCAACGTGCGCGTCAACGGCCTCTGCCCGGGCCTGATAGAAACCCCCATGACCCAGATGGTGCGCGAGCAGGAAGCCTTCCACGCCTTCTTCGCCTCGCAGCACATGCTCAGCCGCGCCGGGCAGCCAGAGGAGGTGGCCAAGGCCGCGCTGTTCCTCGCCTCCGACGACGCCTCCTTCGTCAGCGGGCAGATGATCGCCGTCGACGGCGGCTTCTCCGCCGGCCGCCGCTTCGCTCCGCCGCAGGCCTGAGTCTTCAAGGCATCGGGCCGGCATTACGCCGGCCCTTCTTCGGTTTTCGTTCGTGAGTTCCCTGCCATGACCTGCCCGCAATCCGCCCTGACTATCCCCCAGTTGCTTAGCGCCGCGTCGACTGCCTATGGCGAACAGCCGGCCATCGAGGACGGCGACGTCCGCCTGAGCTACCGCCAGCTTGACCGGTGGCGCCGCCGCGCCGCTCGCGCGCTCCTGGCGCTGGGCATCGGCCACGGCGAGCGGGTCGCGGTATGGGCGCCGAACCATTGGGAATGGATAGTCGCGGCCACCGCGTTGCACAGCGTGGGCGCCGTGCTGGTGCCGCTGAACACCCGCATGAAGGGGGCCGAGGCGGGCCTGGTGCTGCGCGAGAGCGGCGCGAGCCTGCTGTTCGTCATCGGCGACTTCCTTGGCAACGATTACCCGGCGCTGCTCGATGGCGAGGAGCTGCCGGCACTGCGCCAGCGGGTGATCCTGCGCGGCGAGCGTGCTGGTGCCCTGGGTTGGGAAGCGTTCCTGGCGCTGGCCGAGACGGTTGAGGAAGCGCAACTGGACGAGCGCCAGGCGCAGGTCACGGCCGATGACCTGTGCGACCTGCTGTTCACCTCCGGCACCACCGGCAAACCCAAGGGCGTGATGACCGCCCACGGGCAGAACCTGCGCCTGGTGTCCGACTGGAGCGAAATGGTCGGCCTGCGCCAGGGCGACCGCTACCTGATCGTCAACCCCTTCTTTCACAGCTTCGGCTACAAGGCCGGCTGGCTGGCGGCGCTGATGCGCGGCTGCTGCATCCTGCCGCAGGAGGTGTTCGACGTGAACGTGCTGCTCGAACGCGTGGCCGCCGAGCGCGTCACCGTGCTGCCCGGCCCGCCGACCCTGTACCAGTCGCTGCTGGCCCATCCGCGCCGTGGCGACCATGACCTGAGCTCGCTGCGCGTGGCCGTCACCGGCGCCGCCTCGGTGCCGGTGGAAATGGTCCGGCGCATGCGCAGCGAACTGGGCTTCGAGACCATCGTCACCGCCTACGGCCTCACCGAGACCTGCGGCTTCGTCACCATCTGCCGTCCGGGTGACGACGCCGAGACCATCGCCACCACGAGCGGCCGCGCCTTCCCGGAAGTCGAGGTTCGCTGCGTGGACGCCCAGGGCCGCAGCGTTCCGACCGGCGAGCCGGGGGAAGTGGTGGTGCGCGGCTACAACCTGATGCGGGGTTACTTCGGCAACCCCGAGGCGACCGCCGAAGCCATCGACGCCGACGGCTGGCTGCACACCGGCGATGTCGGCGTGCTCGACGAGCGCGGTTACCTGCGCATCACCGATCGTCTCAAGGACATGTTCATCAACGGCGGCTTCAACGTGTACCCGGCGGAGATCGAGCAGACCATCCTCGGCTATCCGGGCGTGGCCCAGGCGGCGGTGATCGGCATCCCCGACGAGCGCCTGGGAGAGGTGGCCATGGCCTTCCTGCTGCCGGCGGCGGGGCAATCCATCGACCTCGACGCCTTCCTCGCCTGGTGCCGCGAGCGCATGGCCAACTACAAGGCCCCGCGCCGGGCCATGCTGCTCGATGCGCTACCGTTGAACGCCGCGGGCAAGGTCACCAAGGCTGCCCTGCGGGAGCTGGCGGCGAGCTGATACAACCGAATCCTTTGGCTGGTCATGCCCCGCGGGGGAATCTACCCGCGGGGCTTTTTTTTGCCTGGTGGTTGTCTCCTACATCCCGACATCCGGGTCTTCGCTTCGCTCAGACTTCCCTCGCTCCGGTATCGCTCCGAGGGTCGGCGTAGAAGGGCCATCCCTGGCCCTTTACGCCTCTCGCGGCATCCATGCCGCTGGCCCCTCTGCGCAATACCTCCACTCGGCCTCCTGACGGGACTCTGCGCGCGCCTGATACCTTGGCTGCTTCATGCTGGATTTCTCTTCGTAGGATGGCGTGGAGCGAAGCGATACCCATCACGGCGCATAACGCTGCGCGTTATGCGCCCTACGGGCGTTCATCCTGCAGCGTGGGTGCTCGCGGACAAGGGCTAGGCGCCCCGTCTCTCCTACGGGAGCGCAGCTTCTGCTCTGGCTCTATAAGACTTCCAGAGAAATATCCGCACACTCCAGAACGCCCCTTCAGGAGGCCGAGTGGAATCGGAGTTTCAGGGGTTGAGCGGCATGGATGCCGCGAGAGCGCTGTCGGGCCAGGGATGGCCCGTCAGCGCGTGCCCCTGAAACTTCGATGGAACGAGGGGAGTCCCGCGAAGCGGGACCCGGATGATGGGGCAAAGACCTTTGGTTACTTTCTGTCGTTTGAGAAAGTAACTCGCCCGAGGGGGCGAAACAAAATCTTCCAGCACACGCCGAAGCGGCGCAGAAACACCGCCCCCAAAACGGCGGATAACGCCTAAGGCGTTGTCCGCCCTACGAAAAACAAAGGCCCGCCCCGGTGCGGGAGCGGGCCTGGATGCCTTACCGCTCGGATCAACCCTTGAGCAGAATCTCCACGATCCGCTCCGCAGCCGCTTCCGCCGATTCATGGCGGGTGTCGATGCGGATCTCTGGCGTCAGCGGCGCCTCGTACGGCGAGTCGATGCCGGTGAAGTTCTTCAGCTCGCCACGCCGGGCCTTCTGGTACAGCCCCTTGGGATCGCGCTCCTCGGCCAGGCTCAGCGGCGTGTCGACGAAGATCTCCAGGAAGTTGCCTTCGCCCGCCAGGTTGCGCGCCATGTCGCGTTCGGCGCGGAACGGCGAGATGAAGGAGACCAGGGTGATCAACCCGGCATCGAGCATCAGCTTCGCCACCTCGGCCACGCGGCGGATGTTCTCCACGCGGTCGGCCTCGGTGAAGCCCAGGTCGCGGTTCAGGCCGTGGCGCACGTTGTCGCCGTCGAGCAGGTAGGTGTGCCGGCCGAGGGCGTGCAGCTTGCGCTCCACCAGGTTGGCGATGGTCGACTTGCCGGCACCGGACAGCCCGGTGAACCACAGCACCCGCGGCGTCTGGCCCTTGAGCGCAGCGTGGGCCTCGCGGTTCACGTCGATGGCCTGCCAGTGCACGTTCTGCGCGCGGCGCAGGGCGAAGTGCAGCATGCCGGCGCCGACGGTGCGGTTGCTCAGTCGGTCGATGACGATGAAACCGCCGGTGTCGCGGTTATCGGCGTAGGCATCGAAGGCGATCGGGCGGTCTAGGTTGAGGTTGCACACGCCGATCTCGTTCAGCTCCAGGGTGCGCGCGGCCAGGTGTTCCAGGCTGTTCACGTCGACCCGGTGCTTGAGGCTGGTGCAGCTCATGCCGACGGTGCGGGTGCCGATCTTCAGCAGGTAGGGGCGGCCGGGCAGCAGGGCGTCCTCGTCCATCCACACCAGGGTGGCCTCGAACTGGTCGGCCACTTCCGCCGGGGCGTCGGCCGGGGTGATCAGATCGCCACGGCTGATGTCGATCTCGTCTTCCAGGGTCAGGGTCACCGCCTGGCCGCAGACCGCTTCATCCTGCTGGCCGGCGGTACCGAGGATGCCGCTGACCACGCTCTGCTGGCCCGAGGGCAGCACGCGAATGCGCTCGCCGACGCGGATGCTGCCGGCGGCAATGTTGCCGCTGAAGCCTCGGAAGTCCAGGTTCGGTCGGTTTACCCATTGCACCGGCAGGCGGAACGCGGCCTGGCTCTGCCGTGATTCCTCCAGCGGTACGCTTTCCAGGTATTGCAGCAGGCTCGGGCCCTGGTACCAGGGGGTGTTCGGGCTGGCTTCGAGCATGTTGTCGCCGCGCAGCGCGGAGAGCGGGATGCACTGGATGTCGTCGAGGCCGATCTGCGTGGCGAAGGCGCGGTAGTCGCGTTCGATGCGCTCGAAGACTTCCTGCGAGTAGTCCATCAGGTCGAGTTTGTTGATCGCCAGCACCACCTTGCGGATACCCAGCAGGGACACCAGGTAGCTGTGCCGGCGGGTTTGCACCAGCAGGCCCTGGCGGGCATCGACCAGGATCACTGCGAGGTCCGCGGTGGAGGCTCCGGTGACCATGTTGCGGGTGTACTGCTCGTGGCCGGGGGTGTCGGCAACGATGAACTTTCGCTTGTCGGTGGCGAAGAAACGGTAGGCCACGTCGATGGTGATGCCCTGTTCGCGCTCGGCGGCCAGACCGTCCACCAGCAGGGCGAAGTCCAGTTCCTCGCCCTGGGTACCGAGCTTCTTGGAGTCCGCTTCGAGCTGGCCGAGCTGGTCCTCGAAGAGCACCTTGGACTCGTAGAGCAGGCGGCCGATCAGGGTGCTCTTGCCGTCATCGACGCTGCCGCAGGTGATGAAGCGCAGCAGTTGCTTGTGCTGTTGCTGCGCCAGGTAGGCGCCGAGGTCGTCGCGCGCCGATTGGGTGATGGCGTTCATCAGAAGTACCCCTCTTGTTTCTTCTTCTCCATGGAGCCGGCCGAGTCACTGTCGATCAGGCGGCCCTGGCGTTCGGAGGTGCGGCTGACGAGCATCTCCTGGATGATTGCCGACAGGTCGTCGGCGTCGCTGTCGATGGCACCGGTGAGCGGGTAGCAGCCCAGCGTGCGGAAGCGCACCTTGCGCATTTCCGGGGTCTCCCCGTCGCGCAGCGGCAGGCGGTCGTCGTCGACCATGATCAGGGTGCCGTCGCGGCGCACCACCGGGCGCTCCTTGGCGAAATACAGCGGCACGATGGGGATCTGTTCCAGGAAGATGTATTGCCAGATGTCCAGTTCGGTCCAGTTCGACAGCGGGAACACCCGCAGGCTCTCGCCCTTGCGTTTGCGCGTGTTGTAGAGCTTCCAGAGCTCGGGGCGCTGTTGCTTGGGGTCCCAGCGGTGCTGCTCGGAGCGGATCGAGAACACCCGCTCCTTGGCCCGTGATTTCTCCTCGTCGCGGCGCGCGCCGCCGAAGGCCGCGTCGAAGCCGTAGTGGTCCAGCGCCTGCTTCAGGCCCTGGGTCTTCCAGATGTCGGTGTGCAGCGCCGAGCCGTGCTCGAAGGGGTTGATGTTGCGCTCGACGCCCTCGGGGTTGATGTGCACCAGCAGCTCCAGACCCAGGCGCCTGGCGGTCTGGTCGCGGAACTCGATCATTTCGCGGAACTTCCAGGTGGTGTCCACGTGCAGCAGGGGGAAGGGCGGCTTGCCCGGGGCGAAGGCCTTCATCGCCAGGTGCAGCATCACTGCGCTGTCCTTGCCGATGGAGTAGAGCATCACCGGGTTCTCACACTCGGCGACCACTTCGCGGATGATCTGGATGCTTTCCGCTTCCAGCCGTTGCAGATGACTCAACATCACTTACCTCCTCGTGTCTTGCCGTCCTCGGGGTCGGCGTGACACCACGGTAGGTAATGCGCCGTCGCGGGTTCTTCGTCCGAGCGGACGAAAAAACCGCGACGGCCAAACTCAGGCCGGTACCGCGTTCA
Source organism: Pseudomonas macauensis (assembly GCF_047902425.1). Taxonomy (NCBI): domain Bacteria; kingdom Pseudomonadati; phylum Pseudomonadota; class Gammaproteobacteria; order Pseudomonadales; family Pseudomonadaceae; genus Pseudomonas; species Pseudomonas macauensis. The sequence goes on from NZ_CP138377.1 coordinate 2,738,304, forward strand.
ATGCCTCGGCACGCGCTTTGACCGCCAGGGCCACGGCGTCGAAGCCCTGTTTGACCCACGGGCCATGGTTGGCCATCACCTGATCGGCGGTAGGGCCGAGGAACTGATCGGTGGTCTGGTAGCGGCAGCTGTTCGGGCCGGTGGATTCGATGATTTGCTCGCGGCGCGCGGCATCCGGGTTGTCGGCGCTGGCGATCATTTCCCAGGCGAGCAGGCGATGCGGTTCGAAGTCGGCCAGGTACTCGACCACGTGCAACAACTCGCCGGGACGGGTCGGGTCGGGCAGGAACAGGTTGACCGGGTCGCCCAGGCGCAGGCTCGATTCCACCTTGACGGTGTAGGGGTTCCACTGCGGGTAGCTCGGCAGGTCGACCAGGATCGACCAGACCAGCTCGGCAGGCGCCGCGATCTCCACGCTCAGCGAGCGCACCAGGTTCTTCTCTGTGCTCATGGGAGTCTTCCTCCAGACGTGCGCATCGCACCGCGCGACGCGTCAGAGTCGATACTCGGCGCAAGCGTCTTCGCGCTCCTCGTCCGCTCGGACGAAGAATCCGCATGCCGCACCTCCCTATGGTCTGTACAGGCCCACTGGAGGAGACCGAAATGCCCACCGACAGGATCGAACACGAGGTCATCAGCGGCGAAAGCTGGAACCTCTTCTGCGAACAACTGCGCCGCAGCGGCGAACAGATACTGCGCGCCGAGGCGCCCGCCGACGGCCAGACCCGCGCCGAAGGCTTCCGCTACCTGACCCGCCTTTTGCGCATCGCCCTGGAAATGCACCTGGAGTTCGCCGACCCGGACTTCCCTGGCTTCATCACGCCCTCCCACGAGACGGCGAAGATCGGCGCCGACAACCCGGACAACCTGTACCGCTACGCCCGCCTCAATGGCGAGCACCAGTACCGCGTCAGCGGCAGTCGGGGCAGCGTGTTCTACCTGAGCTTCGGCACCCAGAAGGGCGGCTACGAGACCGACGGCAAGATGATCCAGACCGGCTTCATCGACGCCAGCCAGCTGCAGTTGGACGCCGATGGCAACTTCGAGATCATCCTCAGTCAGCACCGGCCGGCCCTTGGCAACTGGCTGCCGATGGAGGCCGCGAGCAACGCGCTGGTGGTGCGCCAGACCTTCCTCGACCGCGCCGCCGAGCAGCCGGCGCAACTGCGCATCGAGCGCCTCGATGGCGGCCAGGCCCCCGAGCCGTTGACCCCGCAGCGCCTGCAGCAGGGGCTGACCCGCGCCGCCTCGTTCGTCGAGGGCACCGCGCGGCTGTTCGCCGACTGGGCCCAGGGCTACCAGGCCCACGCCAACCAGCTGCCGCTGGCGGACCAGGGGCTGTGCCAGTCGGTCGGCGGCGACCCGAACATCATCTACTACCACTCCTACTGGGCGTTGGCCGAGGACGAGGCGCTGGTGATCGAGGTCGACCGGGTGCCCGAGTGCGACTTCTGGAACCTGCAGATCAACAACTACTGGATGGAGTCGCTGGACTACCGCTACCACCGCATCTGCCTGAACAAGCATTCGGCGCAGCTCGACGGGGAGGGCGGCGTACGCATCGTCCTCAGCGCTCGCGACCCGGGCCTGCCCAACTGGCTGGAAACCGCTGGCCACCCCCACGGCACCCTCTGTCTGCGCTGGGTTGGCGCGAAGCAGCCGGTGCACCCGACGACCCGCGTGCTCAAGCTCGCCGAACTCAAGGACCTGGTGTGATGGACGATTTTTCCGCAAAAGCCCTGCTGGCCGAGGCCAGCGCGCGTACAGGGGGGCTCGCTGACTTCGGCGAAGGCGACTTCCGCGAGGCGCTGGACGTGCTCGCCGTCGCCCTGCGTGACGAGGCCAGACTCTCCGCCCAGGGCCGCGCGCTGCTGCGCGAGAAGCTGCTGGCGCAACTGGTCAACCGCCTGGTGCTGGAGGACTACTGCAAGCGTCACCCGGAAATCCTCCAGCAGCCCATCGACGACCCGCTGGTGATCGTCGGCCTGCCGCGCACCGGTACCACGCTGCTGCAGCGCACCCTGGCGGTGGACCCGCAGTTCAGCAAGGCGCAGTGGTGGGAAACCCGCTACCCGGCGCCGCTTGCCGGCGAGGCGGTCGAAGCGCCGGTCCAGCGCATCGAGCGGGCGCGCATGGAGGTGGCGGGGATGATCGAGTTCCTGCCGCAACTGCTGGCCATCCACCCGCTGGACGCCGAGCAGCCGGACGAGGAATTCATGCTCATGGAGCACTCCTTCCTCTGCGCCATGGACTCCTACGTTAACGTGCCGAGCTACACCGCCTGGCTCGACCGCCAGGACCAGGCCCAGGTCTACCGCTACCTGAAGAAGACCCTGCAGTTCCTGCAATGGCAGCAGGCCCTTCGGGGCGTCGCGCCGGGGCGCCGCTGGCTGCTGAAGAGCCCGCAGCACCTGCACACCGTCGAGCTGCTGTTCGAGGTCTTCCCCCGCGCCCAGGTGGTGCTGACCCACCGCGATCCGGGCAAGACCATTCCGTCCCTGGCCAGCTTTATCCATACCCTCTGGCAGCTCTACAGCGAGCAGGTGGACCCGCGCGCTGTCGGCAGCCAGTGGAACCAGCGCATGGCCCGCGCCCTGCGCCACACCATGCAGGTGCGTGAAGACTTGCCGGCCGGGCGCTTCCTCGACGTGCGCTTCGAGGACACCTTGAGCGACCCGCTCGGCGTGGTCGAGCGCATCTACGCCTTCGCCGGCCTCGACCTGACGCCGGACTGCCGCGCGGCCATGCAGCGCTGGCTGGCCGACAACGGCCGCGAGAAGCGCGCCGCCCACCAGTACAGCGCCGAACAGTTCGGTCTCGACGAGGCCGCCCTCGAACGCGACTACGCCGAATACCGCCGCCGGCATATCCAGGCCTGATCCCTACACAGGAGAGATTCCCATGTTGCTGAAAGACAAGGTTGTGATGGTTTCCGGCATCGGTCCGGGGCTGGGCATCAAGCTGGCCCTGGAAGCCGCCCGCGAAGGCGCGCGCGCCCTGGCCATCGGCGCGCGCAACGAAGCGCGGCTGATCGAGGCCGAGGCGCGCATCCACGCCATCGCCCCCGACTGCGAAGTGCTGCGCCTGCCCACCGACGTCACCGATCCCGCCGCCTGCAATGACTTCGCCCAGGCCACCGTGGCGCGCTTCGGGCGCATCGACGCGCTGATCAACAGCGCCTTCTCCCACGGCGGCTTCCAGGCCGTGGAGGAGGGCGACAACGAGCCGCTGCGCGAGGCCCTGGAGGTCAACCTGCTGGGTTCGCTGAACATGAGCCGGGCGGTGCTGCCGACGATGCAGGCGCAACGCGACGGCGCCATCGTCATGATCAACACCCTCGGTGTGCGCAAGCCCTACCAGGGTGGCGCTGCCTACGCGGCGTCCAAGGCCGCGCTGGCGGCTTCGGTGCGCTACCTGGCGAGCGAACAGGCGGTGCACGGCCTGCGCGTCAACGCCCTGGCCTGCGGCTGGATGTGGGGCGAGCCGGTGCAGGCGGTGGTGCGCCAGACCGCCGCTGCGCGGGGCGTCAGCGAGGAACAGGTGCGCGCCGAGTTCAGCGCCGGCGTTCCCGGTGGGCGCATGCGCACCGATGACGAGTGTGCCCGTGCCGCGCTGTTCCTCGCCTCGGACTACGCCAGCGCGATCAACGGCGCGCAGCTCGACGCCAATGGCGGCGAGCTGATGTACTGAGGTGCGGACATGAGCCTGATCGACCACTGCGCCTTCAACGGCGACGCCGACGGCCTCTGCGCCCTGCAACAGCTGCGCCTGGCCGGGGAGCTGGACGCCGGCGTGCGCCTGGTCAGCGGGGTGAAGCGCGACATCGACCTGCTGCGCCGGGTCCAGGCCGGCCCTGGCGAGCGGGTCACCGTACTGGACATCTCCCACGCGCAGAACCACGACGACACCCGACGCCTGCTGGAGGCCGGCGCGCGCCTGCGCTACTTCGACCACCACCATGCCGGCGAGCTGCCCGAGCACGCGGCGTTCGAGTCCTTCATCGACACCGCCGCCGACGTCTGCACCAGCATCCTGGTCGATCGCTACCTCGACGGCCGCTTCCACCGCTGGGCGGTGGCGGCGGCCTTCGGCGATGGCCTGGCCGGTCCGGCGCGGGCCCTGGCGCAGCGCCACGATCTGGCCGCCGCCGATGTCGCGGCGCTGGAGGAACTGGGTCTGCTGCTGAACTACAACGCCTACGGCGAAAGCCTGGCGGACCTGCACTTCGACCCGCTGCGGCTGGCCGCCGAGCTGCTGCCCTATGAGGACCCGCTCGACTTCATCCGGAACAGCCCAAGCTTCATCACGCTGCGTGCCGCCCACGCCGCCGACATGGCGGCGGCGCAAGGCCAGAGCCCGTGGCGCGAGGGGGCGGGCGCGCTGCTCTACCGCCTGCCCACTGAAGCCTGGGCGCGGCGGGTGAGCGGGGTACTGGCCAACCAGTTGGCGAGCCGCGAACCGCAGCGGGCCATCGGTTTGCTCAGCGCCAAGGCCGAGGGCGGCTGGCTGTTCAGCCTGCGCGTTCCGGCGGGCGCAGCGCTGGCAGCGGACGCCTTCTGCCGGGGCTTTCCCACCGGCGGCGGGCGGGCCCGCGCGGCCGGCATCAATCATCTCGACGACGCACAACTGGACGAACTGGCCAGCCGCCTGCTGGCTGGCTATCCGCAAAAGGCCGGGCAGGCCGCCGAGGAGGCAAGAGCATGAAGCGACTGGAAGGAAAGGTAGCCCTGATCACCGGCGCCGCGCGCGGGCAGGGCGCGGCGGAAGCGCGTCTGTTCGTCGAGCAGGGCGGCCGGGTGGTGATCGCCGACCTGCTGGACGAGGAGGGCGCGCGCCTGGCCGACGAGCTGGGTGATGCTGCGCTCTACCAGCACTTGGACGTGACCTCGGCGCAGCAGTGGGATGCGGCGGTGCAGGCGGCTGAAGCGCACTTCGGCCGGCTCGACGTGCTGGTCAACAACGCCGGCATCCTGCTCCTGGCGCCGCTGGAAGAGTGCTCGCTGGAGAGTTACCGCAAGGTCATTGAAGTCAACCAGGTCGGCTGCTGGCTGGGCATGAAGGCTGTGCTGCCGGCGCTCAAGCGCGCCGGTGGCGGCTCCATCGTCAACCTTTCCTCGACGGCGGGCATGGAAGGCGTGGCCGGTGGCAGCGCCTACGTCGCCAGCAAGTTCGCCGTGCGCGGCATGACCAAGTCCGCCGCGCTGGAGCTGGGCCGCTACGGAATCCGCGTCAACTCGGTGCATCCGGGCGGCATCGACACCCCCATGGCGCGCCCGCCGGAGATGGCCGAGTTCGATCCTTCCGCTTTCTACAGCGGCCTGCCGATTCCGCGTATCGGCCAGCCGGAGGAGGTGGCCCGGCTGGTGCTGTTCCTCGCCAGTGATGAATCCAGCTACTGCACCGGCGCCGAGTTCGTGGTCGATGGCGGCATGCTGGCTGGTGCCACTTTCGGCTGAGGCTCCGGGGTTTTCGCTTGCGTCGTGGTCGAGCTTTGCAATGGTTTCCAGCTTGATCTCGTGCGAGGCGTGACCCTGGCTGATCGGCGTATAACGCGGAGCGTTATACGCCCTACACAAAGCTCAATCTCGGCGTAGGGCGTACAACCGTTTGCGGTTGTACGCCGCTGCTCCGGGGTTATCGCTCACGTCGTGATTGAGTTCGGAGGAGGATGACATGCTGTCCCTGCAGGAAATTTCGGATCGGCTGGAGATCCAGCAACTGGCGGTGGACTACTCCGCCGCCATCGACAGCCGCGACTTCGATGCGCTGGACCGGGTGTTCAGCGTCGACGCCTACATCGACTATCGCGCCATGGGTGGCATCGACGGGCATTACCCTGCGATGAAGAACTGGCTGCGCGAGGCGCTGGGCCTCTTCCCGGCCTATCAGCACATGATCTCCAACTTCGCCATCCAGCTGGATGGCGACCAGGCCAGCGGGCGCATCCTCTGCTTCAATCCGATGCAGATGGACCTGGCTGATGGGACTCGGCAGACCTTTTTCCTCGGGCTTTGGTATCACGATCGGTACCGGCGGACCGCTGATGGCTGGCGCATCGAGCGGCGCAGCGAGGAGAAGAGCTATGCGTTCAATGTGCCGGAGGGGCTGCCGGTCTGATTGTTGTAGCCCCGTAGGAGCGGACTCCGTCCGCGATGCTCTTTCTTTTCGTAGGGCGAATAACGCCTAAGGCGGTATCCGCCGCTTTGGCTTTGGGTGTTTCTGCGCTGCTTCAGCGTGTGCTGAGAGATTTTGTTTCGCCCCCTCGGGCGACCTACTTTGGCAAACGACCCAAAGTAGGCAAAGGTCTGTGCCCCTGCATCCGGTTTTTCGCTTAGGCGAAAAATACCCTCGCTCCATCGAAGTTTCAGGGCACGCGCTGACGGGCCATCCCTGGCCCGACAGCGCTCTCGCGGCATCCATGCCGCTCAACCCCTGAAACTCCGATTCCACTCGGCCTCCTGAAGGGGCGCTCCGGTGCGTGTGGATATTTCTCTGGAAGTCTTTAAATTCAGAGCCAGAGTGGAAGCTGCGTCCCCGTAGGAGAGACGGGGGCGCCTAGCCCTTGTCCGTGAAGTCTCACCACTGCACCCACGTTACAGAATGAACTGGGCGAATAACGCGCAACGGTTGAGCCTGGCGTAGGGCGTACAACCGTTCGCGGTTGTACGCCGATACACCGACGCTATCGCTTGCGTCGTGGTCGGGCTTGGCGAGGGGGGGGCCGGCTCTACCCCGTGCAAGGCGTGGCCAAGGCCAATCGGCGTATAACGCGGAGCGTTATACGCCCTATGCCAATGACGCCACGCTGTTGAGCAGCGTCTTCACCAACTCCGCCTGCCTCGTCACGCCAGTCTTGGCGAAAACGCCGCGCAGGTGCGCACGCACGGTATTGCGCGATACGCCCAGGGCGTCGGCGGTCTCGTCGAGGGTCAGGCCGTCCATCATCTGCATCGCCACCTCGGTTTCCGTGCGGGTCAGCTGGAACAGGCTGCGCAGCAGGGTACGCGAGGCGCGGGGCGAGTCGGCCGGGTTGCGGATGAACACCACCAGCGCCGGCTGGCGGGCCTCGCCGTGGCTTTCGTGGTTCAGCGCCAGGGGCCGCAGCAGCAGGTTCAGCGGCATCCCGCCGCTGGGCCGGGATAGCGCCAGAACTTCCACATCGTCCGCCCCTTCGCGCCGTTGCAGCACGGCCTGGATGGCGTTCTGCAGGTTGCGGTTGTCCTGGCGGCCGAAGGCGTGCAGGCGTTCCTGCCGGCACTCCAGGCCGTCGCGGCTGTCGAGCAGGCGCTGCGCGGCGTCGTTGCAGCGCATCAGCCGGCCCTGGGTATCGAGGATCGCCGTGCCCACCAGCAGGCGGTCGATGGTCACGGCATAGAGGCGGCGTTCGGATTCCAGCTGGTCCACCGTGGATTGCAGGTCCACGGCCTGCTGCAGGTGTGGCAGCAGCAGGCGCACCAGGGCCCGCTCCGCCTCGTTGAAGTCTTCGCCCTCGGGGCCGCGGCAGGCAAATAGCGCGCAGTGCATGCCGCCCGGCGTACGCATGTGGGCGACCAGTACATAGCGCAGGTCTAGCGGCGCCAGGTACTGACGGTAGAACTCATGCTCCAGCCAGACCTCGGTGCCCATCACCTGGTCGGCGCTGGCCACCTGGCCTACCGGCCAGTCGAGGAAGGGGCAGATGGAATAGTAGTGCTCGCTGTACGACGGCTCGCCGGGCAGGTGCGGGCCGTGCACCGAGGCGTTGACGATCAGCCCCGGCCGCTGCTGCGCGGGGTTGCGCAGTACCAGGGTGAAGTAGCTGGCGCCGCAGCGTTGGCGCAGGTGCTCCAGCAGGCTCGCCCAGGGCGTGCTCTCCTGCGGGCCGCGGTAGACCAGGTCGAGCAGCTCGCCCAGGGCGGCGGCGTCGATGCCGGCGCGGGCGCACAGCGCCTGGCTGTCGGGAGTGGATGGGTTCATGTGCCGTGCCCGTCCTTCTTATTGTCGTGGGCGGAGTATCGATGCGGCCAGCCGACGGCAAATCGTCCGTTTGGCCTATGCCGCGATGCCCCTTCGGTTATCCCGTCGTTGCCCTCAATCGCCCGCAGCATGCCCCTTTGGCGCTAGTCCCATCGGACGATGTTCGGGTAAGCCCGCGCTGTTTGAATCCTCATCACCGGCCATTCCGCCAGGCGGAGCGGCAATAACGATGAGGAGAACACCATGGATATCCGCGGACTGGGCTACGTGACCGTCCTGGCCAGCGATCTTGCGCGCTGGAGCAGCTACGCCAGCCAGGTGCTGGGCATGATGGTGGATGACGCCGCGCCCGAAGGCGCGCTGTACCTGAAGATGGACGAGCGTCACTACCGCGTGCTGGTGCTGCAGGACGAGCGCGACGGCTACGGTGCCAGCGGCTGGGAAGTGGCCGGCAAGGCCGCCTTCGAGCAGGCCATTGCCGAGTTGGCCCAGGCCGATGTCGAGGTCGTCCGTGGCAGCGCCGCCGACTGCGCGCTGCGCAAGGTCCAGGAACTGGCGCTGTTCCGCGATCCCGACGGCAACCGCCACGAGCTGTTCTGGGGTCCGTGCCAGGACTTCCGTCCCTTCGTTTCCCCGGCGGGTGTCAGCGGTTTCGTCACCGGCTCCATGGGCATGGGCCACGTGGTGCTGCCGGCGCCGGCCTTCGAGCGCTGCCGCGATTTCTATGAGCAGGTGATGGGCTTCGGCCTCTCCGACCTGATGAAGGTGCGCTTCACCCCCGATCCGCAGGAGCCGGAGAAGCGCATCCACTTCATGCACTGCAACAACGCCCGCCACCATTCCCTGGCGATCTTCGAGTGCCCGATCCCCAGCGGCTGCGTGCACATGATGCTCGAGACCGCGTCGCTGGACGACGTGGGCCGCGCCCTGGACCGCATGCACGCCAACGGCGTGAAGCTCTCGGCCACCCTCGGCAAGCACACCAACGATCACATGGTCTCGTTCTACATGCAGAGCCCCGGCGGGTTCGACATCGAGTACGGCCACGGCGGCCTGGAAGTGGACTGGGAGGCGCACACGCCCTTCGAAAGCACCGTGGTCAGCCATTGGGGCCACGACTTCAGCGTCGGCCGCCAGTAAGGAGTTCAACATGGATAAACGCATGACGGCGGCCGAGATGGTCGCCCAGCTGCGCGACGGCATGACCATCGGCATCGGTGGCTGGGGCCCGCGCCGCAAACCCATGGCCCTGATCCGCGAGATCGTTCGCTCGGACCTCAAGGACCTTACCGTCGTCGCCTACGGCGGCGCCGATGTCGGCATGCTGTGCGCCGCCGGCAAGGTGAAGAAGCTGGTGTTCGCCTTCGTTTCGCTGGACTTCATCCCGCTCGAACCCTACTTCCGTAAGGCCCGCCAGGCCGGCGAGCTGGAGGTGATGGAGATCGACGAAGGCATGATGCTGCTGGGCCTGCGCGCCGCAGCGATGAATGTGCCGTTCATTCCCACCGCGGTGGGCCTGGGCACCGACGTGCTCAAGCACAACCCGCAGATCAAGCTGGTGTCCTCGCCCTACGCCGACGGCCGCGACTGGGTCGCGATGCCGGCGCTGAAGCTGGACGCGGCGCTGGTCCACGTCGACCGTGCCGACGCCCGTGGTGTCTGCCAGATCGAAGGGCCGGACCACTACATGGATGACCTGTTCGTCCGCGCCGCGGCGAAGACCTTCGTCAGCTGCGACGAGCTGGTGGAGTCCGCGCACTTCCACGCCAACCCGCAGGCGGCACGCACCGTGTTCTGGGAACGCAACCTCACCGACGGCGTGGTGCACGTCCCCGGTGGTGCCCATCCCAGCTCCTGTGCCCCGCTGTACGGCTTCGACATGCCGCACTTCCAGCGCTACAACGCCTCCGCCCAGGAAGACGACGGCTGGCAGCGCTACTACGACGAATTCATCCGCGACGGCGAAGCCGCCTACCTGGAAAAGGTCGGTGGGCTCGAGTCTCTCCGCAAGCTGCCCCTGCCGGTGTTCTGACCATGACTGACGCAAACGCTTCCTGCAGCCTCGCCGAGCTGTTGATCTGCGCCGCCAGCGAGTGCTGGCGTGACGACGGCGAAGTGCTCGCCACCGGCATCGGCGTGGTCCCGCGCCTGGCCGCTTCCCTGGCCATGCTGACCAGCAACCCGGACCTGCTGATGACCGATTCCGAGGCCTTCATGGTCGCCGAACCGGTGCCGCTGGGCGCCCGCAACGGCTACGTGCCGAAGTTCGACAGCTGGATGGGCTTCTCGCGCATCTTCGACAACGTCTGGGGCGGCCGCCGCCACGCGCTGGTCGGCCCGACCCAGATCGACCGCTTCGGCCAGGCCAACATCTCCTGCATCGGCGACTACGCCAAGCCCAAGGCGCAGATGCTCGGCGTACGCGGCTTCCCGGGTAACTCCATCAGCCACGCCAACTCCTTCTTCGTGCCGTCGCACAGCCGCCGGGTGTTCGTCGAAGGCGAAGTCGACATGGTCGCCTCGGTCGGCTACAACCCGGCGCGCCTGGCCCGTGGCTGGTCGCTGGACGACATCGACATCCGCCTGATCGTCACCGACCTCTGCGTGCTCGACTTCGGCGGCCCGCAGCGCCAGATGCGCGTGCGCTCGCTGCATCCGGGCGTGGAGCTGGCGCAGGTGCTGGACAACACCAGCTTCGACCTGGCCCTGCCGGCGCAGATCCCGACCACCGCGATGCCGTCGGCCGGGCAGCTGGCGATCCTGCAGCAGCTCGACCCGCACAACCTGCGTGGCCGTCAGCTCAAGGACAACCCGCCGGCGCTGCGCAGCGCCAAGGAAGCGTAGTCATGAGCGAAGTCGAAGAGGTCGTTCTCTACGAGGTGCAGGGGCCGGTGGCCCTGGTCACCATGAACCGCCCCGAGTACCACAACGCGCAGAACTCGAAGATGACCTACGCGCTGGACGCGGCCTTCCGCCGCGCCTGCGACGACGATTCGGTCAAGGTCATCGTCCTGCGTGGTGCCGGCAAGCACTTCTCCGCCGGTCACGACATCGGCACGCCGGGCCGTGACGTGAACGAGAGCTTCGACCGCGCGAGCCTCTGGTACGACCACGTGAACAAGCCTGGCGGCGAGTTCCTCTATGCCCGCGAGCAGGAGGTCTACCTGGGCATGTGCCGGCGCTGGCGGGACATCCCCAAGCCGACCGTGGCCATGGTGCAGGGCGCCTGCATCGCCGGCGGGCTGATGCTGGCCTGGGTCTGCGACCTGATCGTCGCCAGCGACGATGCCTATTTCCGCGACCCGGTGGTGCGCATGGGCATCCCCGGCGTCGAGTACTTCGCCCATGTGCATGAACTCAGCCCGCGCATCGCCAAGGAATTCCTCTTCCTCGGTGAGCGCCTGGGCGCCGACCGCGCCTGGCAGCTGGGCATGGTCAACAAGGTGGTGCCGCGCGACGTACTGCTGGACGTGACCCTGGACATGGCCCGCCGCGTGGCCGAGATGCCGCGCCTGGGCCTGCAGCTGGCCAAGCAGGCGGTGAACAACGCCGAGGACCTGATGGGCAAGCGCGCCACCATGGACATGGTGTTCGGCCTGCACCACTTCGCCCATGCCCACAACGAACTGGTCAGCGGCGACCGCCTGGGCGGCTACGATGCCCGCGCCATGGCCAGCTCGCAGCGCGAGCCGGTGGAGGGCGGTCGATGAGCCTGGACCTGAGCACCCGCGTTACCCAACTGCTCGGCTGCCGCTACCCGATCATCCAGACCGCCATGGGCTGGGTGGCCGATCCGCGCCTGGTGGCCGCCACCGGCAACGCCGGCGCCTTCGGCTTCCTCGCCGGCGCCACCATCGAACCGCACCAGATGGAAGCGGCGATCCTCGAAACCAAGTCGCTGACGTCGGCGCCGTTCGGCGTCAACTTCCACATGTACCAGCCCAACGCCGCCGAGATCGTCGAGCTGGTGCTGCGCCACGGTGTGAAGGCAGTGAGCTACAGCCGCTCCCCGGGCAAGCAGATGGTTGCCCGCCTGAAAGAGGCCGGGGTGATCTGCATGCCCACCGTCGGCGCGCTCAAACATGCGCAGAAGGCCGTGGAGATGGGCGCCGATATCGTCACCGTGCAGGGCGGCGAGGGTGGTGGTCACACCGGTTCGGTGCCCACTTCGCTGCTGCTGGCCCAGGTGCGCGAGGCCGTGCAGGTGCCGGTGGTGGCCGCCGGCGGCTTCCATGACGGCGCCGGCCTGGTGGCCGCGCTGTCTCTGGGCGCCGAGGGCGTGGCCATGGGCACGCGGTTTCTGATGAGCCAGGAAAGCCCGGTACCGGACGCCACCCTGGCGCGCTACCTGGGTGTGAAGGACCCGGCCAAGGTCATCGTCAGCCGCGCCCTCGACGGTCTGCCGCAGCGGATGATCCGCAACGAATTGCTCGACGCCCTGGAGGCCGCCGGCCCCTGGCGTCGTCTTGGCCTCGCCGTGCAGTGCGCGCTGGCCTACCGCCGCCACTCTGGCATCAGTCCGGCGCAGATGCTCCAGGCCCTGCGCAACCGTGGCGAGCTGACGCTTTCCCAGGCGCTGCTGGCCGCCAACGCGCCCATGGTGATCCAGAAGGCCATGGTCGACGGCCAGCCCGAAGACGGCGTGCTGCCCGCCGGCCAGGTCGCCGCGCTGCTCGGCAGCCGTCCGCCGTGCGCCGAAATCATCCAGAACATCGTCGCCCAGGCCGAGGCACGGCTTTCCGAGCTGGCCCGCCGGGTAGAACCGCAACCCTCCCAGGAGAGCCTCCATGCTGCCGTTTCGCGTTGAGATCAACGAACACATCGCCGAGATGGTGTTCGACCGTCCGCCGGTGAACGCCTTCAACTGCGCCGGCTGGGCGGCCATCGCCGCCGAGCTGGAACGCCTGGGCCGCGACGACGCGGTGCGGGTCATCGTCATCCGCGCCGAGGGCCGGGGCTTCTGCGCCGGCGTCGACATCAAGGAACTGGCTGCCGACGGCAACCTGATCGTCGCGGTGAACAAGGGCAACTATGACAGCTTCAAGGCCGTGCACCGCAATCCCAAGCCGGTGATCGCCGCCGTGCATGGCTTCGTCCTGGGGGGCGGGATCGGCCTGTGCGGCGCGGCGGACATCGTCGTCGCCAGCGAATGCGCGACCTTCGGCGTGCCCGAGGTGGACCGTGGCGCTATGGGCGGCGGCGCCCACCTGCAGCGCCTGTTCCCGGTGCAGAAGGTGCGCCACATGTACTTCACCGGCGAACCCATCGACGCCTACGAGGCCTACCGCCTGGGCGCGGTGGAGCGCGTGGTGCCGCGCGACAAGCTGCGCGACGCAGCGCTGGACGTGGCGCGCAAGATCGCCGCCAAGAGCCCGGCGATGATCGCCCTGGCCAAGGAGGCGCTGACCGGCATCGAGGACGGCAACCTCGAAGACAAATACCGCTGGGAGCAGGGCTTCACCCTCGAGGCCTACCGCTCGCTGGATTCCCAGGAAGCGCGTGACTCCTTCGTGGAGAAGCGCGAAGCGCAATTCAACTGATCAACCACAGGCACAGCCCATGGACCTTAACTACAACAAAGAGCAACAGGCCTTCCGCGAGGAAGTCCGCGCCTGGCTGGCGGCCAACGTGCCGAAGAACCCCTTGCCCTCGTACGACACCGAAGAGGGTTTCCGCCTGCACCGCGAGTGGGAAGCTCGCCTGCATGACGGTCACTGGGGCATGGTGACCTGGCCGGAAGCCTACGGTGGCCGCGGCTGCGACCTGATCCAGTGGCTGATCTTCGAAGAAGAGTATTACCGCGCCGGCGCCCCCGGCCGGGTCAACCAGAACGGCATCTTCCTGCTCGGCCCGACCCTCATGGAGTTCGGCACCGAGGAGCAGAAGGCCCGCTTCCTGCCGCGCATGGCGCGTGGCCAGGACGTCTGGGCCCAGGGCTGGTCCGAGCCGGGCGCCGGCTCCGACATGGCGGCCATCCGCTCCCGCGCCGAGCGCGTCGGCGACCACTACGTGATCAACGGCCAGAAGACCTGGTCGACCCGCGCGGTCTGGGCCGACTGGCTGTTCGGCATGTTCCGCACCGACCCGGCCTCCAGCCGCCACCACGGCCTGACCTTCATCCTGGTGCCGCTGAGCTCGCCGGGCATCACCGTGCGCCCGATCGCCCAGCTCGACGGCCTGCCAGGCTTCGCCGAGATCTTCTTCGACGATGTGAAGGTGCCGGTGGAGAACGTCCTCGGTGGCGAAGGGCAGGGCTGGCACGTGGCGATGTCCACCGCCGGCTTCGAACGCGGGCTGATGCTGCGCTCCCCGGCCCGTTTCCAGGAGACCGCGCGGCGCCTGCTGCAGCTGTACCTGGAGAACCGCGAAGCCGCCGACCGCGACCCGGCCATCGGCGAGGCGGTGATGCGCGCCTGGCTGGACGCCGAGGCCTACACCCTGAGCACCTACATGACCGCCTCGCGCCTGCAGCAGGGCGGCCGCATCGGCCCGGAATCCTCGACCAACAAGATCTTCTGGTCGGAGCTGGACCAGCGCATGCACGACACCGCCCTGAGCATCCTCGGCGCCCGCGCCGAACTGCTGCCCGAAGCGCCGCTGGCGGGCGAGGTCGGCCGCTGGCTGGACGGCTTCCTGTTCTCCCTGGCCGGCCCGATCTACGCCGGCACCAACGAAATTCAGCGCAACATCATCGCCGAACGCATGCTCGGCATGCCGCGCGCCTGAGGAGCCAGGACCATGGACTTCACTTTCAACGATGACCAACTGAGCTTCCACGACAGCGTGCGCGCCTTCCTCACCAACCAGGTGACCCCGGAGCGCCTGCGCGAACTGTGGGACAGCGAAAGCGGCCGCAGCGACGAACTCTGGGCGCAGCTCGCCGAGCTGGGCCTGACCGCCCTGAACCTGCCGGAGAGCTACGGCGGCCTGGGCCTGGACGAAACCGACTGGATGCTGCCGGCCCAGGAGTGCGGCTACGCCGCCCTGGCCGAGCCGTTGCTCGACACCGTACTGGTGGGCGCGCCGCTGCTGGCCGCGCTGGGCGCCGAACAGGAAGCGCTGAAGAGCCAGTGGCTGGGCCGTATCGCTTCCGGCGAGGCACGCCTGGCGGTCGGGCACCCGGACAACCTGCTGGTGGCCGACGCCCACGTCGCCGACCTGCTGATCCTCGGCAACCACGACGAAATCCACGCGGTACCGCGTGACGCCGTGCAGCTTACCCGCAACCCGGCGCTGGACCCGTCGCGCCATCTGTACAGCGTGACCTGGACGCCCAGCGAAGCCACCCGCGTGGCCAGCGGCGATCAGGCCCGCGCCTTGTGGGCCGCTGCCTTCGAGCGTGGCGCCCTGGCCTGCGCCGCGCAGCAGTTGGGCCTGGCTCGGCGCATGGTCGACCTGGCGGTGGACTACAGCTTCGAGCGCAAGCAGTTCGGCAAGCCCATCGGCAGCTTCCAGGCGGTCAAGCACCTGATGGCCAACGTCGCGGTGCTCATCGAGTTCGCCAAGGCGCCGCTGTACCGCGCCGCGCAGTCCCTCGCCCAGGGCCATCCGCAGGCCGACCTGCACGTGTCCCAGGCGGCCCTGGCCTGCTCCGAGGCGTCCCAGCTGGCGGCCAGGAACGCCATCCAGGTGCACGGCGCCATGGGTTACACCTGGGAAGTCGACCTGCAGCTCTACATGAAGCGCGCCTGGGCCCTGGACAAGGTCTGGGGCGACCGCAGCCTGCACAAGGCGCGGCTGTGCCAGGCGCTGTTCGGCGGGGCGATCAGCGCCGGCGCCGGCCACACCTTCGCGGTTTGAGGAGAACGAAATGGCAGAAGCCTACATAGTCGACGCCCTGCGCACGCCCACCGGCAAGCGCAAGGGTGGCCTGTCGCAGATCCACGCCGCCGACCTGGGCGCCCACGTGCTGCGCGAACTGGTGCAGCGCAACGGCATCCCCGACGCGGACTACGACGACGTCATCTTCGGCTGCGTCGACACCATCGGCCCGCTGGCCGGCGACATCGCCCGCACCTGCTGGCTGGCCGCCGGCCTCGACCAGGGCGTGCCCGGCACCACCATCGACCGCCAGTGCGGCTCCTCGCAGCAGGCGGTGCACTTCGCCGCCCAGGCGGTGATGAGCGGCACCCAGGACGTGGTGATCGCCGGTGGCGTGCAGACCATGACGCAGATTCCGATCTCCTCGGCCATGACCGCTGCCGAACCGCTGGGCTTCACCGATCCCTTCAGCGGCTCCGAAGGCTGGGTGAAGCGCTATGGCTCCACGCCGCCGAGCCAGTTCCGCTCGGCGCAGATGATCGCCGAGAAGTGGCAGCTCAGCCGCGAGGCGCTGGAAGCCTACTCGCTGGAGTCGCATCGTCGCGCGCTGCGCGCCATCGAGGCCGGCCACTTCGCCCGCGAGATCGTCCCGCTGGCCGGCGTGCTGCACGACGAGACGCCGCGCCAGACCAGCCTTGAGAAGATGGCCGAGCTGGAAGCGCTGTTCGGCTGTGACCGCGTCACCGCTGGCGTATCGAGCCAGACCTGCGATGCGGCAAGCGCCATGCTGATCGTCTCCGAGCGCGCCCTGAAGCGTTACAACCTGACGCCGCGCGCGCGCATCCACCACATCAGCGTACGCGCCGACGACCCGGTGTGGATGCTCACCGCACCGATCCCGGCCACCGAGTACGCGCTGAAGAAGGCCGGCATGCGCCTGGACGACATCGACCGGGTAGAGATCAACGAAGCCTTCGCCTCGGTGGTCATGGCCTGGTTGCAGGAAACCGGCTACCCGCACGAACGCACCAACGTCCACGGCGGCGCTATTGCCCTCGGCCACCCGCTGGGCGCCACCGGCACCCGCCTGATGACCACGCTGCTCCACGAGCTGGAACGCAGCGGCGGCCGCTACGGCCTGCAGACCATGTGCGAAGGTGGTGGGCAGGCCAACGTGACGATCATCGAACGGCTGTAACGCGACCACTCTCCCAGGACGCGACGTGGGCGGGCCGAGCGACAGGCCTTCTCCGCTGCACGGACGGCCCCCTCTCCCTTCAGGGAGAGGGTTGGGGAGAGAGCGCTCGCGGCCTGCACTCAACTCTCAGGAGAACCCCATGTCCATCTGCAAAGACCGCGTCGTGATCATCACCGGCGCCGGCGGCGGCCTCGGTCGCGCCTATGCCCTGGCCCTGGCAGCCGAAGGCGCCAAGGTCGTGGTCAACGACATCAACCGCGAAGCCGTCGCCGGCGTGGTCGCCCTGATCCGCGACCAGGGCGGCCAGGCCATCGGCGACAGCCACGACATCACCAACTACGCCGAAGCCGGCGAAATCGTCCGCGCCGCCATCGACGCCTTTGGCGACCTGCACGCCGTAGTCAACAACGCCGGCATCTGCCGCGACCGCATGTTCGCCAGCCTCACCGAGGCTGACTGGGACGCCGTAATGAACGTGCACCTCAAGGGGCACTTCTGCATCGCCAGCCACGCCGTGCACCACTGGCGCGACCAGGCCAAGGCTGGCGTGAAGGTACAGGCGCGCATCATCAACACCAGCTCCGGCGCCGGACTGCAGGGCTCCATCGGCCAATCCAACTACTCGGCGGCCAAGGGCGGCATCGCTTCCCTGACCCTGGTGCAGGCGGCGGAACTGGCGCGCTACGGCATCACTGCCAACGCTCTGGCCCCGGCCGCGCGCACCGGCATGACCGAGCAGGTATTCGCCGACGTGATGAAGAAGCCCGAAGACGGCTTCGACCACTTCGCCCCGGAAAACGTCGCGCCGCTGATTGCCTGGCTGGTTTCCGAAGGCTCCCAGCACGTCACCGGCCGCCTGTTCGAGGTGGAAGGCGGCAAGCTCTCCATCGGCGACGGCTGGCGCCGCGGCCCGGAGCGCGACAAGGGCGCGCGCTGGCTGCCGGAAGAAATCGGCGGCGTGGTGGACGAGCTGATCGAACGCGCCGTGCCGGCGCAGAAGGTGTACGGCACTTGATCCACCGCGCGACCTTGTAGGAGCGGATTCATCCGCGATGGTCCGCATCGCGGACAAAGTCCGCTCCTGCCAGATCAAAAGCCCCTCACCCTAACCCTCTCCCGCAAGCGGGAGAGGGGACGGTTCCGTGCAGGAGGAGGCCACGGTGTCAGCCGGTACGGACTGCTCCCTCTCCCAGGGGGAGAGGGTTGGGGTGAGGGGGAAAGCCCAGCTCGGGACTCGCCGGAAAAGACAGTTGCTCCCACAGGTTGAACGTCGGACCATCCCCAACGCGCTGAACGGCTCCTTCTCTCTATGGCCAAGGGCTCGCGAGCAAGCTCGCCCCTACACCATCCCCAAAAAATCATCGCTTTCCCCCACGTCCATTCGGACGATTCCCGCCCGGCCATCTCCCGCCAGACTGCCCTGCATCTGAACCCACAGGGCCGCTTCCCATGGAATTCGCCTTTACCGACGAGCAGGAGATGATCCGCGACAGCGCGGAAAGCTTCCTCGCCGATGCTTCACCCTCCAGCGCCGTGCGCGCGGCGATGGCCGCCGGCGGTCATGACCTGGCGCTCTGGCAGCGCATTCGCGATGAACTCGGCTGGCAGGCGCTGCTGGTGCCCGAGGCCCACGGCGGCCTGGGACTGGGCTTCGTCGAGCTGGCCATCGTCCAGGAGCAACTGGGCCGTCGCCTGGCGTCGCTGCCGTTCTTCGCCAGCACCCTGGCCGTGTGTGCGCTGCGCGTGCTCGGCAGCCAGGCGCAGCAGGCCCGCTGGTTGCCCGGCCTGGCCGAAGGCAGCCTGACCGCCACCCTGGCGCTGGGTGCCGAAGGTGCGCCGGAGGCCGGCTCGGTCCAGGTGCAGGTTCGCCCCGAAGGCGACGGTTTCGTCCTCGACGGCCGCCTGCGTCCGGTGCTCGACGGCCATAGCGCCGACCTGCTGTTGATCCCCGCACGCCTGGCCGGCAGCCAAGGCGAGGAGGGCATTTGCCTGTTCGCCGTGCCTGCCGCCAGCGAAGGTCTGCAGCGCCGCGCATTGCCGACGCTGGATCAGACCCGCCAGCTGGCCGAGGTCGAGCTGAACGGTCTCTACCTGTCCGCCGAGGCCCTGCTGGGCGCGGCTGGCACCGCCTGGCCGGCGCTGTGCAAGGTGCTGCAGCTGGCCGCCGTGACCCTGGCCGCCGAGCAGGTTGGCGGCGCCCAACAGGCGCTCGACCTGACCGTCGCCTACACCCAGGAACGCCGTCAGTTCGGCCGCCCGGTGGGCAGCTTCCAGGCGCTCAAGCACCGCATGGCGGACATGATGCTGCAGGTGGAATGCGCGCGCTCCGCGCTCTACTACGCCGCCTGCGTGGCCCAGGAGGCGCTGGACGAACAGGGTGATGCCGCGCTCGCCGCCGAGCTGCCGCTGGCCGCTGCGCTGGCCAAGTCCCAGGCCTCGGAAGCCTTCTTCCATGGCGCCGCCGAGTCGATCCAGCTGCACGGCGGGGTCGGCTTCACCTGGGAATACGACCCGCACCTGTATTTCAAGCGCGCCCGCGCCAGCGAGAGCCTGTTCGGCACGCCGGCCTGGCACCGTGAGCGCATTGCTGCCGCCATCCTGGAGGACCGCCCATGAAGATCGGATTCGACGCCGCCGACGAGGCCTTCCGCGCTGAAGTCGCCCAGTGGCTGGCGGACAACCTGCGTGGCGAGTTCGAGCCGCTGCGTTTCCGTGGCGGCCCGGGCGACGAACACAGCTTCCCCGAGGAGCGCAAAGCCTGGGAACGCAAGCTCGCCGAGGGCGGCTGGACCTGCGTGGGCTGGGCCAAGGAGCACGGCGGGCGCGGCCTGTCGATCAACCAGCAGGTGATCTTCCACGAGGAATACGCCCGTGCCGGCGGCCCCGGCCGCATGGGGCACATCGGCGAGGGCCTGGCTGGCCCGACCATTGCCGCTTTCGGCACCGACGAGCAGAAGAGCCGCCTGTTGCCGGGTATCGTCAGCGGCCGTGAGTTCTGGTGCCAGGGCTACTCCGAACCGGGCGCCGGTTCTGACCTTGCTGCCGTTAAGACCCGCGCCACTTTCGACGCCGAGCGCAACGTCTGGCGCATCAACGGGCAGAAGGTCTGGACCTCGCTGGCCCACGAATCCGACTGGTGCTTCGTCATCGCCCGCTCCGAGCAGGGCAGTGTCGGCCATCACGGCCTGGCCTTCCTGCTGGTGCCGATGAACCAGACGGGCATCACCGTGCGGCCGATCGAACAACTGACCGGCACCTCCGAATTCAACGAGGTGTTCTTCGACGACGCCGAGACCGCCGCCGAGAACCTGCTCGGCGCGCCGGGTGACGGCTGGAAGATCGCCATGGCGCTGCTGGGCTTCGAGCGTGGCGTGTCCACCCTCGGCCAGCAGATGCAGTTCCAGAACGAACTGGACGAGATCATCCGCATCGCCCGCGCCAACGGCGCCGCCCGCGATCCGCTGCTGCGTCAGCGCCTCGCCGAGGCCTGGGGCGGGCTCAAGGTGCTGCGCTACAACTCGCTGCGCATGCTCTCGGGCGACCAGAACACCGGCCTGCGCCGCGAAGCGCTGATCTACAAGCTGTGCTGGTCCGACTGGCACGCGCGCCTGGGCAAGCTGGCCATGGACGTGCTCGGCGCCGAGGCGGAAATCCTCGACGGCGGCCCCTACCAGCTGAGCCGCCTGCAGGGCCTGTTCCTGTTCAGCCGCTCCGACACCATCTACGGCGGCAGCAACGAGATCCAGCGCAACCTCATCGCCGAGCGTGCCCTCGGCCTGCCCAAAGAACCCAAGGTGGCCCGCCAGGTCCCGCAGTAAGGAGACATACCATGCTCAAACCCGAATACGTATCCGGCCGTGGCCTGCTGCGCGCCAAGTCGGTGCTGATCACGGCCGCCGCGGGCGCCGGCATCGGCTTTTCCGCCGCCCTGCGCGCCGCCGAGGAAGGCTGCCGCGCGCTGATGATCAGCGACATCCATGAGGGCCGCCTGAACGAGGCTGTTGAGCGCATCCGCCAGGCCTGCGGCCTGCAGGCGGTGTACGGGCAGGTCTGCAACGTCACCAACGAGGAACAGGTACGCGCCCTGGTGGCCGCCGCCGAGGAGCGTCTGGGCGGCGTCGACGTGCTGATCAACAACGCCGGGCTGGGCGGCTCCCGCTCGCTGGTGGAGATGACCGACGAGGAGTGGAACCGCGTCCTCGACGTCACCCTCACCGGCACCATGCGCATGACCCGCGCCATGCTGCCGTACATGATGGAGCGCCGCGCCGGCGCCATCGTCAACAACGCCTCGGTGCTCGGCTGGCGCGCGCAGAAGGAGCAGAGCCACTACGCCGCGGCCAAGGCCGGGGTGATGGCGCTGACCCGCTGCGCCGCCGTGGAAGCGGCCGAGCACGGCATCCGCATCAACGCGGTGAGTCCGAGCATCGCCCTGCACGACTTCCTGCGCAAATCCGCGCCGCAGGAGCTGCTGGACAAGCTGGCCGCCAACGAAGCCTTCGGCCGTGCCGCCGAGGTCTGGGAAATCGCCAACGTGATGATGTTCCTGGCCAGCGACTACAGCTCCTACATGACCGGCGAAGTGCTGTCGGTCTCCAGCCAGAGGGCCTGATATGGCACGCGTCTTCGAACATCCGCAAGAGCTGCTGGCCTGTGTCGGCGAAGTCCTCGGCGAGAGCGACTGGATCACCGTCGAGCAGTCGCGCATCGACCAGTTCGCCGAAGCGACCGGCGACCATCAGTGGATTCATGTCGACCCTGTGCGCGCGGCGAGCGGCCCCTACGGCACCTGCATCGCCCACGGCTACCTGACGCTGTCGCTGGTCAACCTGTTCCTGCCGCAGATCGTCGAGGTGCGCGGCATTTCCATGGGCGTCAACTACGGCTGTGACCGCGTGCGCTTCCCCAACGTGGTCAAGGCCGGCGCCCGCGTGCGCGGCCGCGCCGAGCTGGTCGCCGCCGAGGCGGTGAAGGGCGCGGTGCAGTCCACCGTGCGCGTCAGCGTAGAGATCGAGGGCGAAGACCGCCCCGGCTGCGTGGTGGACACCATCAGCCGTTACTTCCCACTTTGAAGAGCTACCCCGTCTGAGGAGCTGCTCGTAGGGCGAATAACCTGGAACAGGTTATCCGCCGGCCTTGGGTCGGCGGATAACGCTGGCGCGTTATGCGCCCTACGAAGGCTGAAACCCGGAACTACCTGAGGATTCGCAATGAGAGAAGCCGTCATCGTCTCCACCGCCCGTACCGCCATCGGCAAGGCCTTCCGCGGAGCCTTCAACGACACCGAGGCGCCCGCCATGGGCGGCGCGGTGGTGGCCGAGGTGGTGCGTCGCGCCGGCGTCGAGCCGGGCGAGGTGGAGGACGTCATCATGGGCGCCGCCGCCCAGCAGGGCACCCAGGCCTACAACCTCGGCCGCCTCTGCGCCATTGCCGGTGGCCTGCCGTCGAGCGTGGCCGGCATGGCGGTGGAGCGCCAGTGCGCCTCCGGCCTGATGAGCATCGCCATCGCCGCCAAGTCGATCGCCTGCAACGAGCTGGACATCGCCGTGGCCGGCGGCCTGGAGTCCATCTCCCTGGTGCAGAACAAGCACAAGAATGCCTACCGCAACCAGTCGCAGATCGTGCTGGAACGCGACCCGGCGGCCTATATCCCGATGATCGAGACCGCCGAGATCGTCGCCGCCCGCTACGGCATCAGCCGCGAAGCCCAGGACGCCTACTCGCTGCGCAGCCAGCAGCGCACCGCCGCAGCCCAGCGCGACGGCCTGTTCGCCGACGAGATCCTGCCGATGCGCGCGCAGCGCCTGGTGGTGGACAAGGCCACCGGCGAGAGCCGTCACGAAGCCGTGCTGATCGACCGCGACGAATGCAACCGCGCCGACACCACCCTGGCTAGCCTCGCTGCGCTGGAGCCGGTATGGCAGGGCGGCCAGTGGACCGGGGCGGGCCAATTCATCACTGCCGGCAACGCATCGCAACTTTCCGATGGCGCCTCGGCCTCGCTGCTGATGGAAGCCCGCGAAGCCGAGCGCCGTGGCCTGCAGCCGTTGGGCATCTACCGTGGCCTGGCGGTGGCCGGCTGCAACGCCGACGAGATGGGCATCGGCCCGGTCTTCGCGGTACCCAAGCTGCTCAAGCGCCACGGCCTGAAGGCGGACGACATCGGCCTGTGGGAGCTCAACGAGGCCTTCGCCTGCCAGGTGCTGTTCTGCCAGGACAAGCTGGGCATCCCCGACGAGCGCCTGAACGTCAACGGCGGCGCCATCGCCATCGGCCATCCATTCGGCATGTCCGGCGCGCGCATGGCCGGTCACGCGCTGCTGGAAGGTCGTCGCCGCGGCGTGCGCTACGTGGTGGTGAGCATGTGCATCGGCGGTGGCATGGGCGCGGCCGCGCTGTTCGAGGTGGCCTGATGGACGCGCAACTGGTCCGCCGGCGCATGGCGCGTTACGTGGAACTGGTGGATGCCGGCGACATCGACGGCATCCTGTCGCTCTACGCCGATGACGCGGTGGTCGAGGACCCGGTGGGCGCCAAGCCCCTGGTCGGGATCGAGGCCATCGCCCGTTTCTACCGCGAGGGCCTGGGCCGCGCCGAGGCGAGCGCCCAGCTCACCGGGCCGGTGCGGGTCACCGGCAACGGCTGCGGGGCGATGCCGTTCCGTGTCGACCTGATCTGGAACGGCGAACCCTGCAGCCTGCACGTGATCGACGTGATGGAGTTCGACGCCCACGGCCGCATTCGTTCGATGAAAGCCTACTGGGGTGACCTCAACGTGGAACGGAGACCGGAATGAACCTGGAACAACGACTCGAGCGCCTGGAGGCGCTCGAAGCCATCCGCCAACTCAAGCACCGCTACCTCAATGCCTGCGACCTGAAGGACGTGGAGGCGATTCGCGCGTGCTTCGCCGGCGGCGAGGTGCTGATCGACTACGGCCCGCTGGGCGTATTCCGTGACCGCGAGCCGTTCCTGGCGCTGTACCAGGAGTTGGCCTGCGTGCCACGGGTGATCGACCTGCACCACGCGGCCAACCCGGAGATCGAGCTGGAGGATGCCGACAACGCCCGCGCGCGCTGGGCCCTGCATTACCAGAACCGCGACGGCGAGACCGGGTCAACCCGCCAACTGGGCGGCTTCTACCAGGACCGCTACCGGCGCGTCGACGGCCAGTGGCGGATCGTCGAGACGACCTTCCGCGGGCATTTCGAGGTGGCACGGGACTAACCGCCGGGACGTGCTTTTGTTCTTCGTAGGAGCGAGCTTGCTCGCGAACCCAGGCCCCGCAGCGGGGATTGTTCGCGAGCAAGCTCGCTCCTACAGGGATGCTGCGCTCCTGCGCACGTCCATCTCACGGACGACACTCAAGGTCAGCCAGCGTAATCCGGATTCTGGCTCTTGCCCGTTTCGTAAAACGCCTTGAGGTTCACCGCGATCTTCGCCACGGTCTTCTTCAGCGCACCAGCCAGCAACCATTCGCCAAGACGACCGCCACGCAGCTCGCCATCCAGGCTCAGGCTCAAACGGGTACGCCCACCGCTTTCAGGGTGCAGCGCGTAGCGGAAACTGGCCTCGCGGAAGGGGAAGGGCGGTCCCTGCTCGGCGCGGTGCAGGCGCAGCACCAGGCCCTGGCCTTCGCGCCACTCGACCACGCTTTCATCGAGGAAGCCGCGCTTCATCAGCACCCGGCGGCTGGCGCCCAGCCCGTCACGGGGGCCGGGGTGGAATTCGCAGCCGGTCAGGCCGGGCACGTAGTGCGGCGCCAGGCTCAGGTCGCGCAGGCGGTTCCAGGCCGCGTCCGGGTTGAGGTCGAGGATGAGTTCGTGACGGGCGCTGAGCATGTGCTTACCCCTGCGCCGCTTCGAGGAAGGCCGGCCGCTCGCCGCCGCCGTGCACGGCGATTTCGGCGCCGCTGACATACGTGGCCATCGACGAGGCCAGGTACAGGCAGGCATCGCCGATGTCGCCCGGCTCCGCCAGGCGCGCCAGCGGAATGGTGTCGGCCACGCGCTGAATACCGTCCTCGTCGCCATAGTGCAGGTGGCTCTGTTCGGTGCGGATCAGGCCGCCGATCACGGCGTTCACCCGTACCTTCGGCGCCCATTCCACCGCCAGCGAACGGCCCAGGTTGAGCAGCCCGGCCTTGGCCGCGCCGTAGGCGGCGGTGCCGGGGGAGGGGCGCACGGCGCTGACGCTGCAGATATTGACGATGGCGCCGCCGCCGGCCTGCTTCTGCATGCGCTGGTTGGCCAGCTGGCAGAGGTTCAGCGGGGCCAGCAGGTTGAGCCGTACTATGGCCTCGGAGAAGCGCGGCGAGGCATCGGCGGCATCGGCATAGGGTGCACCGCCGGCATTGTTGATCAGCACGTCGAGGCGCCCGTGGCGCTCGTCGATGGCGGCCATCAGCGCCTGCAACTGCTCGAAGTCGCGCACGTCGCAGGGGATGAACCAGGCTTCGCGCCCCGCGTGGCTGGGCAGTTGCGCGGGGGCTTCGCGTCCGCAGATCACCACTTCGGCGCCCTGTTCCAGGAATCGCTGGCTGATGCCCCGGCCAACGCCCTTGCCGCCGCCGGTGACCAGCACCACCTGGCCGCTGAAATCCAATGCTCGTGTCATGTCCGCTCCTCGATGGGGAAGGCTTCCAGCCTAGGCGCGCCGGCCTCTCGCGCCCACGTCCGAAGGGACTAGGGCGGCGCCTATGTTCGACCATGGTGTTGGCGGTAGGCGAGGTAAATCGGCGTACAACCGCGAACGGTTGTACGCCCTGCGCCAGGGTTGAGCCTGGCGCGTGGCTGGCCTTCGGCCCCTCACCCTAGCCCTCTCCCGGAGGGAGAGGGGACCGTTCGGTGCAGGAGGTAACCATGGCGTCAGCCGGTTCGGACGGCTCCCTCTCCCGGAGGGAGAGGGCTGGGGTGAGGGGGAATCGTAGGCACGGACTTTCCTGGCGGCATCAGCCCGTAGGATGGGTGGTCATCGCGCACGAAATCCCCCGTAGTCCTCTCGGACGATGTGTCGCCCTCCCAGGCGCCGAAATAATCCCGGCACATTCCCCTCCCTGGAGCGACGCCATGGCCGCCTTGCCGCAAGGGCACTTCGTCACCCTCAACGACGGACTCCGATTGCATTACCTGGACAACGGCAGCGGCGACGCCGTGCTGTTCATCCATGGCAGCGGCCCCGGCGCCAGCGGCCACAGCAACTTCAAGCTGAACTACCCGGAATTCGCCGCCGCCGGCCATCGCGTGCTGGTCCCGGACCTGCCCGGCTACGGCGCCAGCGACAAGCCGGAAACCGACTACACCCTGGACTTCTTCGTCGACGCCATGTTCGGCCTGCTCGACGCCCTGGACATCCCGCGCTGCACCCTGGTGGGCAACTCCCTGGGCGGCGCCATCGCCATCAAGATGGCCCTCGACCAGCCGCAGCGCATCGCGCGCCTGGTGCTGATGGCGCCCGGCGGGCTGATGGAGAAGGAGCAGTACTACCTGCAGATGGAAGGCATCCAGAAGATGGGCGCCGCCTTCGCCAACGGCGAGCTGAACGACGCCGACGGCATGCGCCGCCTGCTTTCGCTGCAGCTATTCGATCCCTCGCAGATCAGCGACGAGACGGTCAACGAGCGCGTCGCCGTGGTGCTGGAGCAGCCGCGCTGCGTGCTGACCCGCATGCAGGTGCCGAACCTGGCCGGGCGCGTGGCCGAACTGTCCTGCCCGATCCTCGGCTTCTGGGGCATGAACGACAAATTCTGCCCGTCCAGCGGCGCGCAGACGCTGATGGACGCCTGCCGCAACATCCGCTTCGTGCTGCTCAGCGAGTGCGGGCACTGGGTGATGGTCGAGCACCGTGCGCTGTTCAACCGCGAAGTGCTGGCCTTCCTCGAGGAGACCCCGGCATGAGCGAGGTTCTCCAGCGGCAGCACGCCGACGAACTCTACGCCGCCCTGGTCGAGGGTCGCACCCTGGCGCCGCTGACCGAGCGCTGGGCGCAGATCGGCATCGAGGACGCCTACCGCATCTCCCAGCACATGCTGCAACGGCGCCTGGCCGACGGCGACGAGCTGGTGGGCAAGAAGATCGGCGTCACCTCCGAGGCCGTGCAGCGCATGCTCAACGTGCACCAGCCGGACTTCGGGTTCATCACCCGCAAGATGTGGTTCGCCAACGGCGCCGACATCTCGCTGTCGGAAAACCGCCTGATCCAGCCGCGCGCCGAAGGCGAGATCGCCTTCCGCCTCAAGCGCGACCTCAAGGGTCCCGGTGTCACCGAGGCCGACGTGCTGGAGGCCACCGAATGCGTGATGGCCTGCTTCGAGATCGTCGACTCGCGCATCCACGACTGGAAGATCCGCATCCAGGACACCGTGGCCGACAACGCTTCCTGCGGCGTGTTCGTGCTCGGCGAGGTGGAGCGCGACCCGCGTGAGCTGGACCTGCCCAACCTGCACATGCGCGTGCGCAAGAACGGCGTGCAGATCAGCGAGGGCCTGGGCTCGGCGGTGCAGGGCAATCCGCTCACCGCCGTGGCCTGGCTGGCCAACACCCTGGGCGCCTTCGGCATCCCCTTCAAGGCCGGCGAAATCATCCTCTCCGGCTCGCTGGTACCACTGGAACCGGCGAAGGCAGGCGACCGTTTCGAACTGGACATCGACGGCCTGGGCAGCGCCCAGGTGTCCTTCCGTGCATAGGAGTCATCCATGAGCAAGAAACTCAGGGCCGCGATCATCGGCCCCGGCAACATCGGCACCGACCTGCTGATGAAGATGCGCAGGTCCGAGTGGATCGAACCGGTCTGGATGGTCGGTGTCGACCCGTCTTCCGACGGCCTGGCGCGCGCCCGTGAATTCGGCCTGAAGACCACTTCCGACGGCGTCGACGGCCTGCTGCCGCACGTGCTGGACGACGACATCCGCATCGCCTTCGATGCCACCTCCGCCTACGTCCACGCCGAGAACAGCCGCAAGCTCAACGCGCTGGGCGTGATCATGGTCGACCTGACCCCGGCCGCCATCGGCCCGTTCTGCGTGCCGCCGGTGAACCTCGCCGAGCACGCCGGCAACCTGGCGATGAACGTCAACATGGTCACCTGCGGCGGCCAGGCCACCATCCCGATGGTGGCGGCGGTCTCAAGGGTGCAGCCGGTGGACTACGCCGAGATCGTCGCCACCGTGTCCTCCCGTTCGGTCGGGCCGGGCACGCGCAAGAACATCGACGAATTCACCCGCACCACCGCCGGCGCCATCGAGCAGGTGGGCGGCGCCAAGCAAGGCAAGGCGATCATCGTCATCAACCCGGCCGAGCCGCCGCTGATGATGCGCGACACCATTCACTGCCTGACTGCGACCGCGCCGGACCAGGCGGCCATCCGCGCCTCGGTGCACGAGATGATCCGCGAGGTGCAGCGCTACGTGCCGGGCTACAAGTTGATCAACGGCCCGGTGTTCGATGGCAACCGCGTCTCGGTGTACCTGGAAGTGGAAGGCCTGGGCGACTACCTGCCCAAGTCCGCCGGCAACCTCGACATCATGACCGCCGCCGGTCTGCGCACCGCCGAGATGTTCGCCGAACAAGCCCACCAGGGCGCCCTGCAATTGCCGGCCCGCTAAGGAGAATCAGCATGAACCTGCAAGGTAAGAAGGTCCGCCTGCACGACATGAGCCTGCGCGACGGCATGCACGCCAAGCGCCATCAGATCAGCCTGGAGCAGATGGTTTCCGTCGCCACCGGCCTGGACGAGGCCGGCGTGCCGCTGATCGAGATCACCCATGGCGACGGCCTGGGCGGCGCCTCGGTGAACTACGGCTTCCCGGCCCACACCGACCGCGAATACTTCGAGGCGGTGATTCCCAAGCTCAAGCAGGCCAAGGTCTCGGCGCTGCTGCTGCCGGGCATCGGCACCGTCGAGCACCTGAAGATGGCCCATGGCTGCGGCGTGTCCACCATCCGCGTGGCGACCCACTGCACCGAGGCGGACGTCTCCGAGCAGCACATCGGCATGTCCCGCGAGATGGGCCTGGATACCGTGGGCTTCCTGATGATGGCGCACATGGTCAGCGCCGAGCAGCTGCTGGAACAGGCGCGGCTGATGGAAAGCTTCGGCGCCAACTGCATCTACTGCACTGATTCGGCGGGCTACATGCTGCCCGATGAAGTCAGCCAGAAGATCGGCCTGCTGCGCGCCGAGCTGAAAGCGAACACCGAGATCGGCTTCCACGGCCACCACAACATGGGCATGGCCATCGCCAACTCCCTGGCCGCCATCGAGGCCGGTGCCGCGCGCATCGACGGTTCGGTCGCGGGCCTGGGCGCCGGCGCCGGCAACACCCCACTGGAAGTCTTCGTCGCCGTGCTCAAGCGCATGGGCGTGGACAGCGGCGTGGACCTGTACCGCATCATGGACGTCGCCGAAGACCTGGTGGTGCCGATGATGGACCACCCGATCCGCCTCGACCGCGATGCACTGACCCTGGGTTATGCCGGCGTGTACAGCTCCTTCCTGCTGTTCGCCAAGCGCGCCGAGGCCCGCTACGGCATCTCCGCCCGCGAGCTGCTGGTGGAGCTGGGTCGCCGTGGCACCGTGGGCGGCCAGGAAGACATGATCGAGGACCTGGCGCTGACCATGGCGGCCAAGGCGGGTCTGCTGCCGACCTGATACGTGGCAATACAGGCAGGGTGATTCCTGGGCGACCAGGGTCACCCTGTTTTCATTTCTGCGCCATTCAATGGGCGTCGGCCGACGGCTGCGACGGCGGGGCGATCTTGTGCATCAGCGGGATCAGCAGCAGCGTGACCGCAAAGCACACGCCGATGATCAGGAAGGCATCGGAGAAGGTCATGGTCTGCGCTTCGCGGAAGGTCAGGTTCCACAGCTGCCGCAGGGCCTGCTGGCTGACTTCCCCGGCGGATTCCCAGTGCGGCGCCAGCCAGTCGCCGAGGGCTTCGTTGCGCGCGTTCAGGTGTTCGGCCAGGCGCAGGAAGTGCAGGTTGGTGCGGTCGTTGAGCACGGTGGCGCAGGCGGCGATGCCGATGGCCCCGCCCAGGTTGCGCATCAGGTTGAACAGCCCGGAGGCCAGTTTCAGTCGTGCCGGCGGCAGCGAGCCGAGCGCCAGGGTCACGGTGGGGGCCACGCTGAACTGCTGCGCCATGCCGCGCAGCGCTTGCGGCAGCATCAGCTGGGCGGCGCCCCAGTCATGGGTGATGGGGGAGAACTCCCACATCGACAGGGCGAACATGCCCAGGCCCAGCGCCAGTATCCAGCGCAGGTCGAAGCGCTTGGCCAGGGCCGCGTAGATCGGGATGCTCATGACCTGGAAAATGCCCGTGGAGAACACCGCCAGGCCAATGTCCAGGGCGCTGTAGCCGCGCACCCGGCCGAGGAACAGCGGGGTCAGGTAGATGGTGGCGAAGATGCCGATGCCGGTGACGAAGGAGAACAGGCAGCCCAGGGCGAAGTTGCGCTCCTTGAGGGCGCGCAGGTCGACGATGGGGTTCTTCGAGGTCAGGCTGCGGGCGATGAAGGCCACGCCGGTAAGGCCGGAGATCCAGGCGGTGGCGAGGATGGTGTCATCGCTGAACCAGTTCCACCGCGGGCCTTCCTCCATGGTGTATTCCAGGCAGCCGAGGAATACCGCCATCAGCAGCATGGCCGGGTAGTCGGCGCCTTTCACCAGCGACCAGTCAGGCTTGTCGATGCGCACCATGATCGGCACCACGATGGCGACGAACAGGCCGGGCACCAGATTGATGTAGAACAGCCAGGGCCAGGAGGAAATGTCGGTGATCCAGCCGCCGACCACCGGGCCCATGGTTGGTGCGAGGGAGGCAATTCCACCGATGGTGGCGGCCACCACCACGCGCTGCTTGCCGTCGAAGTAGAGGAAGCCGGTGGTGAACACCATGGGGATCATCGAACCGCCGAGAAACCCTTGAAGCGCGCGGAAGGCGATCATGCTCTGGATGTTCCAGGCCATGGCGCAGAGCAGGCTGGTGAGGGTGAAGCCCAGGGCCGAGGCGGCGAACAGCCAGCGGGTGGACATCACCTTGGACAACCAGCCGGACAGCGGGATGACGATGATCTCGGCGATCAGGTAGCTGGTCTGCACCCAGGCGATGTCGTCCGCACCCGCCGAGAGGCCGCCGCCGATGTCGCGCAGCGAGGCGGAGACGATCTGGATGTCGATCAGGGCGATGAACATGCCCACGCACATGCAGGCGAAGGCGATCACCTTCTGCCGGGTGGACAGGCTCTCGACCGCCACCACGTCATCCGACCAGAAGTTCACGGCCGCTGCTCCTGGGCCACGCGCGGATCGACCTCGTGGCGGTGTTCGCGGGTGTCCACCTCGACCACCACCGAGAGGCCGGGGCGCAGGTCGCCGAGCTTGCCGTCCGCCGCGTCGAGGTGCACGCGCACCGGCACGCGCTGGACGATCTTGGTGAAGTTGCCGGTGGCGTTCTCCGGCGGAAGGATGCTGAACTGCGCGCCGGTGGCCGGCGCCAGGCTGTCCAGGTGGCCGTGGAAGACCTTGCCCGGCAGGATGTCGGCCTCGATGGTCACCGCCTGGCCGGCTTTCATGTGCGCCAACTGGTCCTCCTTGAAGTTGGCGTCCACCCACAGTCCTTGTGCGGGCACCACCGCGAGCAACTGGGTGCCGGCGGAAACATAACCGCCCACCCGGCCCCGGCGGTTGCCGATGTAACCGTCCACCGGCGCGCGCAGCTCGGTGTAGCCCACGTCCAGCCGGGCCCGGTCGCGTTCGGCGACGGCCTGCTCCAGAGCGGCCTGGGCCTGCTGCCGCTGGCTCTGGATCACGTCCAGCTGGCGGCGCGCGGCGAGCAGGGTGGCACGGGCCTTGTCACTGTTGGCGCGAGCGGTTTTCCAGCTGGCGTCGGCGCGTTGCGCGGCCTCCACCGAAACGGCGTTGGTGCGCACCAGGGTGGCGTAGCGGCGCTGGTCGTCGCGGGTGCGGGTTTCCTCGGCGCTGGCCGCATCAATTTCCGCCTGGCTCTGGCGGATCAGCGCGTCCTGCAGCGCCGCCTGGGCATCGACGTTGACCAGCAGCGCCTGCTCGGCATGCACCGCGCCTTCGGCCTTGGCCAGTGCCGCGCGGTAATCGCGGTCGTCGATGCGCGCCAGCAGGTCGCCGGCGTGGACGAACTGGTTGTCGCTGACTTTCAACTCGGTGATGTAGCCGGCCACGCGTGGGCTGATGACGGTGACGTCGCCACCGACATAGGCATCGTCGGTTTCCTCCAGGAAGCGGGCGTCGAGCCACCAGTGACCGGCATAGGCGGCGACGCCGAGCAGCGCCGCGCCAACGACGGCCAGCTTGAGCGCCTTGCGCGATCTGGGTTTGACCGTGTCGGCGGCCGGGGCGGAGACAATGGAGACGGGCTGGTTCATGGCGGCTACCGTTCGTTCAGGCGTGGGTGGGGGAAAGCAGGGCGCCGTCGCGACGGCGGATCTGGTGCTGCGGCCCGATGGGCTCGCCGCTCTCGGCATCGACCAGGGCGATCTGTACCGGCTGGCCATTGCGCGTATCGATCAGTTGCACCGCGCCGCTCCCAGCGGCGTGGCGCTGGCCCCACTGCAGCAGGGTCAGCAGCACCGGACGCAGCTCACGGCCGGCGTCGGTAAGCAGGTACTCGTAACGCGGCGGGTGGTCGTTGTAGCGGCTGCGCTCGAGCAGGCCGCTGTCGACCAGGGCGCGCAGCCGGCGGGTCAGCACGTTGCTGGCGATGCCCAGGTGGGCGCTGAACTGCTCGAAGCGGCTGGAGCCATAGAAGGCTTCGCGCAGGATCAACACGTTCCAGCTGTCGCCGACCAGGTCCAGCGCCTGGGCGACGGGGCAGGGCATGTGGTCGAAGCGGCTTTTGCGCATGGCGGTCAACCTCTTTAGATTAATATCGTCATCTAATCAGGGCGCTCTGAAACGGCCTCTGCAAAGCGGAGGGGAAAGCGCCTTGGCTAAATATTATGGTTGTAATCTAATCCGGTGACTTGCTTTGCGCAAGTGACTCCGAAAGGAAGGGACGAACGGCGGAAGCGGGCATTCGCCGGCCACTGGGACGACCCTGATGCTTCGCCAGGCAAGTGGCCCGATCCCGTGGCGGAACATGTGGGAACCGGCGCTTCAGTTCAGCGCGAAGAGCAAGGCTTGATTCGAATAACAACTCGCGAAGTGCTGCCGATAGTTCATCGCGTGAAACCCCCGATCAATAACGGAACGTACGTCCTGAGCATTTTTGCGGGCAATAAAAAAAGCCGCCTGGGGGAGGCGGCCAAACCAAAGGACGATGAAGTGGAGCAGTCTGCCGACCGCTCTGGAGCGGGCGTCCGGCAGCACGTGCTGTTCATCTGGGCCAATCTTAATGGCCTACCCGGCGGATACTGAATCGATTGTTCTGATATTGAGTATCGACGTGGCTTGTTGGTGGCGAAGTACCCGGATTGTTATCTCTTGGCCCGTTCTGTGACGTGCAGAAACAGCATAAGAACCATTGCGTCAGTTGCGCTTGAACACCTGCCAGGATAATTCCAACAAAGGGGTAGAAGATGTCCGCGTTCCGTCTCTCCATGCTCGGCGCATTGGTCGCCGGCATTCCGTTCCAGTTGGCCCATGCGGCCGCCGTTTCCGACCAGTCCGAGGCCACCGGCTTCATCGAGGGCAGCAGCGCGAACCTGCTGTTGCGCAACTACTACTACAACAGCGACCGCAAGTCCGGCGCCCGCGACCGCCGCGACTGGACCCAGGGCTTCACCCTCAACTACAGCTCCGGCTTCACCCAGGGCACGGTGGGCTTCGGCGTCGAGGCGTTCGGCAACTGGGGTATCCGCCTGGATGGCGGGGCGGGCACCTCCGGCACCGGCAACCTGCCGGTGCGCGACGACGGCTCCCCCGAAAGCGAATACGGCCGCGCCGGAGGCGCGCTGAAACTGCGGGTGTCGAAGACCGAACTGCGCTGGGGCGACCTGCAACCCCAGGCGCCGGTGTTTGCCGCTGGCGGCAGCCGCCTGTTCCCGCAGACGGCGACCGGTTTCAACCTGCTCAGCAGCGAGATCGACGGGCTGGACCTGGACGGTGGCCACTTCACCGGCGGCAACGGACCGGTCACTACCAATGGCGACCACGGTATCTGGGCCTCCTACGCCAACGTCGAGGCCAGCAGCATCGACTACGTCGGTGGCAAATACGCGGTCAACGAAAGCCTGAGCCTGTCGCTCTACGCCTCCCAGTTGGAAGACGTGTGGCGCCAGTACTACGGCAACGCCAACTACACGCTGCCGCTGGCCGATCAGCAGTCGCTGAACTTCGACTTCAATATCTACCGCACCAACGACGACGGCAGCGCCAAGGCCGGCGAGATCAGCAACACCACCTGGTCGTTCGCCACTGCCTACAACTTCCTCACCGCGCACACCGTCACCCTGGCCTACCAGAAGGTCCACGGCGACACGCCGTTCGACTACGTCGCCTTCGGCCTCAATGGGCCTGGCGATACCGCCGACTCGATCTTCCTCGCCAACTCGATCCAGTACTCGGACTTCAACGGCCCGGAAGAGAAATCCTGGCAGGCGCGCTACGACCTCAACATGAGCAGCTACGGCGTACCCGGCCTGAGCTTCATGGCGCGCTACGTCAACGGCCATGGCATCGACGGCTCGAAGATGGCAGCCGACAGCCAATACCGTGGCTACAACTACGGCGAGGACGGCAAGCACCACGAGACCAACCTGGAAGCCAAGTACGTGGTGCAATCCGGGCCGGCCAAGGACCTGTCGCTGCGCCTGCGCGAGGCGATCCACCGGGGCAACGCCGACCAGGCCGAGGGTGACGTCAACGAGTTCCGGCTGATCGTCGACTACCCGATCTCGATTCTCTGATCACGACCAACCCCGCCTCGCCGGCGGGGTTTTTCGTTCATGGTGGTGCTCAGACGGCCTTGCGATAGTCCGGCGTCAGCCGCGCCAGCAGCGCGGCGGCGAGGTCCAGCGCGGAGCACAGCACGAAGTAGAGCAGGGCGACGAACAGGAAGACTTCCGTGGGATGCACCATCACCCGGTTGCTCACCTGGGTGGCGACGAAGGACAGCTCGCCGACGCCGATCACGTAGGCCAGCGAGGTGTCCTTGATCAGCGAGACCCACTGGTTGAGGAAGGACGGCAGCATGATCGGCAGCGCCTGCGGCAGGATCACCAGGCGCAGCACCTGCCACGGGCGCAGGCCGAGGGCGCGGGCGGCGTCCCACTGGCCTTTGGGCAGGCTCTCGATGCCGGCATGCACCGAGTGCGCCAGATAGGCCCCGCCGATCAGCGACAGCGCGCAGACCACGGTGCCCAGCGCCGGGACGTCGATGTGCAGGACGATGGGCAGCAGGAAGTAGGTCCAGAAGATCAGCATCAGCACCGGGATGGCGCGGAAGAACCCGAGGAACGCCACCAGCAGCAGGCGTGGTTTGCCGCGCAATACCGACAGCGCGATGCCCAGCACCAGGCCGATGATGGCCGAGGCGATGCCGGAGGCCAGCGCCAGGATCACGGTCAGCGCGGCGCCGCCCAGCGGGCCGTCCGGGTACGCGCCGATGAGGAAGTAGGACAGGTTGTCCTGGATGACGGAGAAGTCCATGTCAGGCTCCCTGGCGGTAGCGGCGGGTCTGCTGGAGCGCCTGGCCCAGCGCCTCGATCAAGGCGATGGCGCCGATGTACAGCAGGGTGGCGATGCCGAAGGCCTGGAAGGTCTTGAAGGTCTGCGTCTCCACCTGGCGCGAGGCGTAGGACAGCTCGGCGAGCCCGATGGCCATGGCCAGCGAGGAGTTCTTCAGCGCGTTCATGTACTGGCCCATCAGCGGCGGCAAGGCGGTGCGCAGCGCCTGCGGCAGGATCACCCAGCGCCACAGCTGCAGCGGACGCAGCCCTAGCGCCATGCCGGCTTCACGCTGTTGCGGGCTGACCGAGGCGATCCCGGCGCGGAACTCCTCGGCGATGAAGGCGGTGGTGTAGAGCGTCAGGCCCCAGGCGGCAGCGAGGAATTCGAAGGACGGCCAGCTCAGCCCGCCCAGCTCATGGGGCGTGTTGAGCCAGACTACGAAGTCTTCCGGCAGCAGCGCCGGCACGCCGAAGTACCAGAAGAACAGCTGCACCAGCAGCGGCGTATTGCGAAACAGCGCGAGATAGGCTCGCGCAGGCCATGACAGCCAGCGAGATTTCGCCTGCCGCGCCACGGCCAACGGTGCGCCGAGCAAGGTGGCAAGCGCGCAGCAGAACAGGGAAATGCCGAGGGTGAGCAGGAAGCCGTCGAGCAACCAGCTCAGATAGGTTTGGGCGAGCAGTTCGCCGAACATCGGAAGGTTTCCATCGACAAGGGGAAGAAACGGCAACGCCCCACGGTGCGTGGGGCGTGCGGTAGTGCGGTGCGGGCGGCGGAATCAGCTCTTGTCGCCGATCCTGTACAGGCGCGCCAGCGGGGTCTTGGTGTCCGGGCCGAACCAGGTGTCGTAGATTTTCTGCGCCTGGCCGTTCGCTTCCAGGTCCTGCAGGCTCTGGTTGACGAACTCGGTCAGGGCCGTCTCGCCCTTGGGAATGCCGACGCCGATCAGGTCATTGGAAATGGTGAAGGGCGGCACTTCGTACTTGTCCTTGTCCGGCACGTTGGCCAGCAGGCCGATCAGCTTCGGGCCGTCCTGGGTGATGGCCTGGACCTGGCCGTTGCGCAGGGCGGTGAAGGCGAAGGGGGTGTCGTCGTAGGCGATGACCTTGGCGCCGGGGAATTTCTCCCGCAGCACGCCTTCGTTGACCGTGCCCTTGTCCACGCCGACGCGCCATTTGTTCAGGTCTTCCGGCGATTTCAGGCTGCCTTTCTTGACGATGAACTGCTGGCCGGACGAGAAGTAGGGGATGCTGAAATCCACCTGCTGGGCGCGCTCGGGGGTGATGGTGAAGTTGGCCAGCACCAGGTCGACCTTGTTCGCGGTCAGCAGCGGGATGCGGTTGGCCGGGTTGGTCGGCAGCACCTGCAGCTTCACCCCCAGCTTGTCGGCCAGGGCCTTGGCGTAATCCACGTCCAGGCCTTCGATCTGCTTGCTTTTGGCATCGACGAAGCCGAACGGCGGGTTGCTGTCGAACGCGGCGACTCGCAGTACGCCGGCCTTCTTGATGTCCTCCAGACGGTCGGCGTGGGCCAGGCCGGAGAGTACGGCCAGGGCGAGGGCGGTAACGGCAGTGAGTTTCTTCATGGATTTCCAGCTCCTTTCGGAACGCGCCAATCCGGCACGCTTCCCTATGATCGAGAGCGGGCGTTCAGGGTGTGAGAGGCCCGCGATAGAGCCGCGGGGGTGGCCCGTCGGCGAGGCCGAGTCTGGCAGGAAGCGGGGGATGCGGAGAAAGAATGAATCGGTCTATCTGATAACCTGATGGAATATATATTTGAATTTTCTTGGTATTTAAGAAATAAAAGACTGTCGCGCCGAGACACCTGCCCACTGCATCAGCGGCGGACAGGTGCTGCCCTCAGCTGGGCGTCATTGCTTGCGAATGTTCACGATCGACGCGCCGCCGTTGCCGGTACGGAAGTCGAACGCCACCTTGTCGCCCACCTTCAGGCCGTCCAGTTGCCCCGCACGGGTCTTGAACGCCATGGACATCGGCGGCCACTGCAAGGCCGGCACCGCGCCGTGGGCCAGCGTGACCGTGCCGTGGGCGGCATCGATCGCCCTGATCGTGCCTTCGGCGTGGGCGGCGGGCGTCGCTTGAGGGGTTTCCATAGACATGCCACTCATGTCCGTGCCGTTCATCTTCATGCCGCTCATGTTCATACCAGCAGTGTCCTCGGCGATCGCCGGGGCGGAAAGGGCGAGCAGTACGGCGGCTGCCGAGAGGTAGCGAATGTTCATGCGATTTCTCCAGAGTGGGGTTGGGTTGCCGCAGCGGCCTGGCGACGGCGCATCAGCCAGTAGGCGGCGGGGATGACGAACAGGGAGAGGAGCGGGGCGGTGATCATGCCGCCGACCATGGGCACGGCGATGCGGCTCATCACTTCGCTACCGGTGCCGCTGCTCCAGAGAATCGGCAGCAGGCCGGCGACGATCACCGCCACGGTCATGGCCTTGGGGCGTACACGCTGTACCGCACCCTCGCGGATGGCCGCGAGCAGCGCCGTGGCGTCGCCCGGACCTTGGCGTTCGGCCCAGGCGTTCTTCAGGTAGATCAGCATGATCACCCCGAACTCCGCCGCGACCCCGGCCAGGGCGATGAAGCCGACTCCGGTGGCGACCGACAGGTTGAAGCCCATCAGGTACAGCAGCCACACCCCGCCGGTGAGGGCGAAGGGCAGGGTGGCCATGATCAGCAGCGCCTCGTCGAAGCGGCCGAAGGTCAGGTAGAGCAGCACGAAGATGATCGCCAGGGTTGCCGGCACCACCAGCTTGAGCCGGGCGTTGGCGCGTTCCAGGTACTCGAACTGGCCGGAGTAGCTCAGGCTCGTGCCCGGCGCCAGCTGTACGTCACGCTCCACCGCCTGGCGCAGGTCCGCCACCACCGAGGCCAGGTCGCGGCCGCGCACGTCGACGTAGACCCAGCCGGAGAGGCGGGCATTCTCGCTCTTGAGCATCGGCGGTCCCTCGCTGATGCGCACCCGCGCCACGCTGCCCAGGGTGATCTGGCCGCCCTGGGCGGTGTAGATCGGCAGTTGCTGCAGTGCATCGAGCGAGTCGCGCCACTCGCGTGGGTAGCGCACGTTGATCGGGTAGCGGGCGAGGCCCTCCACCGTCTCGCCGACGTTCTCGCCGCCGATGGCGCTGCCGACGATGGCCTGCACGTCGGCGATGTTCAGGCCGTAGCGGGCCGCCGCCTGGCGGTCGATGTCGACATCGATGTAGCGCCCGCCGGTGAGGCGCTCGGCCAGCGCCGAGGTCACCCCGGGAATGCCCTTGGCCACCCGCTCCACCGCCTGGGCGGCACGGTCGATCTCGGCCAGGTCGGTGCCGGCGACCTTCACCCCGATGGGGCTCTTGATGCCGGTGGCGAGCATGTCGATGCGGTTGCGGATCGGCGGAATCCAGATGTTGGTCAGGCCCGGCACCTGCACGACGCGGTCCAGTTCCTCCACCAGCTTTTCGCTGGTCATGCCCGGCCGCCACTCATCCCTGGGCTTGAAGCGGATGGTGGTTTCGAACATCTCCAGCGGCGCCGGGTCGGTGGCCGACTCGGCGCGCCCGGCCTTGCCGAACACGCTGGCCACCTCCGGCACGCTCCTGATCAGGCGGTCGGTGCTCTGCAGCAGCTCCGAGGCCTTCTGCGCGGAGAGGCCGGGCAGGGCGGACGGCATGTACAGCAGGTCGCCCTCGTCCAGCGGCGGGAGGAACTCGCCGCCCAGCTGGGACAGCGGCCAGAGCCCGGTGAGGAAGATCACCACCGCGGCCGCCAGTGTCGCGCGCGGCCGGCGCAGCACCGCATCCAGTGCCGGTTGGTAGAGGCGAATCAGCCAGCGATTGAGCGGGTTGCGCTGCTCCGAGGGCAGGCGGCCGCGAATCCAGTAGCCCATCAGCACCGGCACCAGGGTCACGGAAAGTCCGGCCGCCCCGGCCATGGCGTAGGTCTTGGTGAACGCCAGCGGGCCGAACAGGCGGCCCTCCTGCGCCTGCAGGGTGAACACCGGAATGAACGACAGGGTGATGATCAGCAGACTGAAGAACAACGCCGGGCCGACCTCCACGGCCGCCTCGGTCATCACCCGCCAGTGCTGCTCGCCCGTGAGTGGCGTGTCCGGGTGCTTTGCGTGCCAGGCCTCGACGCGCTTGTGCGCGTTCTCGATCATCACCACCGCCGCGTCGACCATCGCGCCGATGGCAATGGCGATGCCGCCCAGGGACATGATGTTGGCGTTGATCCCCTGGTGGCGCATGACGATCAGCGCGATGAGCACCCCCACCGGCAGCGAGACGATGGCCACCAGCGACGAGCGCAGGTGCCAGAGGAACGCGGCGCAGACCAGCGCGACCACGATGAATTCCTCGATCAGCTTGTGGCTGAGGTTGGACACCGCGCGGTCGATCAACTGGCTGCGGTCGTAGGTGGTGACGATCTCCACGCCCTCGGGCAGGTTCCTCTTCAGCGCCTGAAGCTTGTCCTTCACCCGGACGATGGCTTCGCGGGCGTTCTTGCCGCTGCGCAGGACGATCACTCCGCCGACCGCTTCGCCTTCGCCGTCCAGCTCACCGATGCCCCGGCGCATTTCCGGGCCGAGCTGGATGCTGGCGACGTCGCCCAGGGTGACCGGGCTGCCGTTGGTGGCCAGGCGCAGGGGAACCGCGCGGAAGTCCGCCAGGGTCTTCAGGTAGCCCGAGGCGCGCACCATGAACTCGGCCTCGCCCAGTTCGAGCACACCGCCGCCGGTTTCCTGGTTGGCCTTGCCAAGCGCCTCGATCACCTGCCCCTGGGTAATGCCCAGGCTGGCCAGCCGCACCGGATCGAGCAGGACCTGATACTGCCGGACCATGCCGCCCACGGTGGCCACTTCGGCCACGTCCGGCACCGTCTTCAGCTCGAACTTGAGGAACCAGTCCTGCAAGGCGCGCAGCTGGGCGAGGTCATGCCGGCCCGTGCGGTCGACCAGGGCGTACTGGTAGATCCAGCCGACGCCGGTGGCGTCCGGGCCCAGCGCCGTTTTCGCGGTGGGCGGCAGGCGCGACTGCACCTGGTTGAGATACTCCAGCACCCGCGAGCGCGCCCAGTAGAGGTCGGTGCCGTCCTCGAACAGCACATAGACGAAGCTGTCGCCGAAGGAGGAGAACCCGCGCACCGTCTTCGCCCCAGGCACCGACAGCATGGTGGTGGCCAGCGGGTAGGTGACCTGGTTCTCGACGATCTGCGGCGCCTGCCCCGGATAGCTGGTGCGGATGATCACCTGCACGTCGGAGAGGTCCGGCAGCGCATCGATCGGCGTGCTGCGCAGCGACCACAGGCCCCAGGCGACGATGAACAGCGTGGCCAGCAGCACCAGGAAACGGTTGGCCACCGACCAGCGTATGAGTCGGGCGATCATGGCCGGTCCTCCTGCTTGCTGACCTGCTCGATGACCAACCCCGCATCGCCCTGGCTGACGCCGAAGCGGACGCGGTCGCCGGCCTTCAGGCCCGCCGCCAGTTCCGGGCGGGCGAGGGCGAAGGTCATGGTCATGCCGGGCATGCCCAGGGTGTTGAACGGGCCGTGGCTGATGGTCAGGCCCTGGTCGGAGATTTCCACGATGCGGCCATTCGCCTCATGCACGGCGGGCGCCGTGGCCGCAGGCTCGGCGGTTCGCACTTCGATGCCCTTCAGGCTGGCTTCCGAGTCGATCAGGAACTGCCCGGAAGCGACCACCCGCTGGCCTTCGTCCAGCCCGTGCAGGACCGCCACCAGGCCGTCGTTTTCCTGGCCCAGGCGAACCTCGACCGGACGGAAGCGGCCCTGGTCTTCGGCCAGCATCACCAGGTTGCGCTTGCCGGTGCGGATCACCGCTTCGCTGGGAATCTGCAGCACGCTGGCCTGGCCGGCGAGGTCGAGGCTGACCTGGGCGGTCATGCCGGGGCGCAGTTGGCCGTCGGGGTTGGGCAGTTCGATGCGCAGGCGCAGGGTGCGGCTCTGCTGGTCGTTTTCCGGCAGGATGCTGGCCAGGGTGCCGCTCACCGGGCGATCCGGGAACGCCGGAAGACGGGCATCGACGCTCTGGCCGACCTTGAGTCCTCCGGCCTGGCTCTCCGGCACCGCCGCTTCCAGCCAGACCTGCCCCAGGCCGTTGATCCGCGCCAGGGGTGCGCCGGCCGCCAGGCTCATGCCGGGGCGCACCTCCAGTTCGCGGATCACTCCGGCGATCGGCGAGCCCAGAGTGATCACCGGACGGGCTTTGCCGCTGCGGGCGACCTGCTCGACCAGCGCGGCCGGCATTCCCGCCAGCAGCAGGCGTTGCCGTGCCGCCGCCAGCAGCGCCGGCTCCCCGGCGCCGCGCAGGGCGAGGAATTCCTCCTGCAGGCCGGCCCATTCCGGCACCAGGATGTCGGCGATGGGCGCACCGGCCTTCACCACATCGCCCGGCGCCAGGGCGTAGGCGCGCTCGACGAAGCCGCCGGCGCGCGCCTGCAACAGGGCCACGTCGCGGTCATTGAAGGTCAGCAGGCCAGTGACCTGCAGCGTACGGTCGAGCTTGCCACGACTGACCGTGGCCAGGCGCATGCCGAGGTTCTGCTGGATGCCCGGTTCGATGCGCACCGATGGCGTGCTGTCAGTAGCAGCAGCGGAATCGGCATACTTGGGTACCAGTTGCATATCCATGAATGGCGACTTGCCCGGCGCGTCGAAATGCTGCTGCGGGACCATCGGGTCGTACCAGTAGAGCGCCTTGCGCTCGGTGCTGGCGGGAGCCGCGCTCGCCGGGGCGTGCCCTTGCTGGGCGAGCCAGTAGCCGCCAGCGCCGCCGGCGGACAGCGCGAGGACCAGCAGGAGGGAGGTTTTCAAGGGGAAACGGCTCATGCGCGGCCCTCCTCGTAGGTGAAGTAGAGACGCGCCGCGACCAGTGCCAGGGCGCCTTGCAGGTCGATCTGCCGCAGCCGTGCCTCGACCTGTTGCTGGCGCGCGCTGACCACCTCGTCGAGCCCGGTCTTGCCGGCGCGGTAGCCGGCCAGGGCCAGCCGAACCTTTTCCTCGGCCAGCGGCACCAGGGTTGCGCTGCTGCGCTCGACGGCGCGTTGCAGGCGCCGGTATTCGGCCAGGTCGTCCTCCAGTTGCTGCTCGTGCTCGCGGGCCAGCGCCTCGCGCTCGGCCTCCAGCTGCCGGACCTGGGCGCGCCGCGCGGCGATCTTCGGGTCCTGGCGCGTGCCGGTGAACAGTGGCAGGTCGAAGCTGACCTGCAGCGTCATCATGTCGCCGAACTCACGGCC
The DNA here is from genome assembly GCF_047902425.1 of Pseudomonas macauensis. Classification (NCBI taxonomy): domain Bacteria; kingdom Pseudomonadati; phylum Pseudomonadota; class Gammaproteobacteria; order Pseudomonadales; family Pseudomonadaceae; genus Pseudomonas; species Pseudomonas macauensis. The sequence goes on from NZ_CP138377.1 coordinate 2,781,123, forward strand.
ACGGCGCTGGTAATCCACCTCCCAGCTCCAGTCCGGTTTCTTCTCGGCCACCGCCTCGCGCACCAGGGCTTCGGCCTCGCGGGTCATGGGGCCGTAGGCGGCGAGTTCCGGGTGCTGGTGCAGTGCCTGCAAGGAGTGGGAGGCATCGATGGGCCAATGCGGGAAGTCGCCCGCCAGCTCCGGCGGCGCATCCTGGCCGATCCAGCGCTTGAGCGCCGCCCGCGCCTGGGCGGCCTGGCGCAGCAGGTCATCCTTCTGCTCATCCAGCAGCGCGGCTTCCTGGCGCGGCGCCACCGCATCGACCGTGCTCGCGCCGCCACTGGCGAGGCGGGCGCGGACGGTGGCATCGAGCAGGCGGTTCTCGCGGTAGAAATCATCGAACATGGCCAGCTTGCGTTGCAGCGTATAGGCCGCGATCCAGGCTTGCGCCGAAGCGCTGCGGACCTTCAGGCGCTCGACGCCGGCCTCGGCGTCGGCGCGTTCCACGGCGGCCTGCGCGGTCTCGATGCGGGCCTTGCGCTTGTCGCGGTTGGGCACCTCCTGCATCAGGCCCACCACCTGCATCGACATGTTGTCGCGCTGGGTGGTCCAGCGCTCATCGCCCTCGATGGGGACGTTCTGCAGGCCCAGGTTCAGCTTGGGGTCGGGCAATTCCCCGGCGGGGATGGCGGCGCTTTTCGCCGCCGAGACTTTTTCGCTCTGCGCGAGCAGGGACGGGGCGTTGCGTTCGGCCAGCAACAGGGCGTCGTCCAGCGACAGGGACGCACCCTGGGCGGACAGGCTGGACAGCAGGGCGAACAGCATCCAGCCCGGATGGAGTCGGATGGGCGTCACGATGTGGATTCCTCTGGAAAACCAGCGCATAGGCGCAAGCCACCCGGCAGCCACCAGGGGCGCGGGCGGGGTTCAGATCGAGAGAGGAATCAGGTGCAGGGAGGTCGCCAGAGGTCGGCAGGCGCCTGGCTGAGGACTACTTCGGTATAGGGCGCGGGGCGCTGGGGCGTAGCGGCGGGAGGCGCGGTCTTCAGGACGCTGACCTGCAACAGGCTGCCGGTCTTGCATTCCTGCCCGCTCTTGCAGTCCTTCTTGCCGTGCTGGGTCATCTTGCCCAGGTCCTGGCAGCAGTCCTGGTCCATGCCCGCCATCTGGGTCATGTCCAAGCTCTGCATCGGGCAGGGTTCGGTCGGCGCCTCGATGCCCGCCATCCCGGTCAGGGGAAGCGCAAGGCTGAGCAGCAGGATGATCAATAACCGCAGGCGACGACTCATGGTGCGCAGTGTAGAGGGCGGCCTGGTGCGGCGGCAACGATTGAATCGGCAGGATTACCGAATCGTCATGCTGGCCTCAGCTTGCCGTTAGGGACCGCGCCGTAAGGTGGAGTCATTCCCCACCACACCGACGAGGTGACTGCCATGAAACTGCAACGCGTACTCCTGCTCGCCGCCCTGCTGGGCACGTCCACCCTGGCGCTGGCCGATGGCGGCGGCGATATCACCTTCGCCCGCATGGAACAGGCCCGCCTGCAGGTCATGCAGGCTCGCCAGACCAGCGCGGAGCAACTGGCCGAGGTGAAGCAGTACACCTACGGCATGAACCTGGACATCGCCGAAGTGGTGGCAGTGACGCCCATGAGCAGCGACTGCGGCGTGGTGCCGGTGCAGATGAGCTACAAGGATTCCTTCGGCGACCTGCAGACCATCGAGTACCGCGCCGAGCGGGTGGCCTGCCGCACCACCCGTTGAGGACTTCACTCCGGCAAGGGCGGAAAGCTGAGGCAGAAGCGCGTCGGGCCTTGCTCCGAACTCTCGGCGCTGGCCGTGCCCTGGTGCAGCTCCATGATCGAGCGCACGATGGCCAGCCCCAGTCCGGTGCCGCCGTCGGCGCGCGAGCGGCCCTTGTCCACCCGATAGAAGCGCTCGAAGAGTTGCGCGAGGTGCTGTGGCGCGATACCCGCACCGGGATTCTCCACCCGGAGGGCTACCGCGTCCTGAGCCGCTTCGACGCGCACCCGGATGCGCCCGCCTGCGGGCGTATGGCGGATGGCGTTGGACAGCAGGTTGGAAATGGCCCGCTGGATCATCAGGCGGTCGCCCAGCACCCAGCCGTGGCCGTCGATATCGATCGCCAGGGCCTTCTCTTCCGCGCTGAAGGCGAACAGCTCGGCGACCTTGTGCGCTTCCTCATCCAGCCGCACTGGTTCCCTGGGCAGCAACGCCTTGGGGTGGCTGACCTGGGCGAGGAACAGCATGTCGCTGACGATGCGGGTGACCCGCTCCAGCTCCTCGATGCCCGAGGCCAGCACCGCCTCGTATTCTTCCTTCTGCCGTGGCCGCGACAGCGTCACCTGGGCCTTGCCCAGCAGGTTGCTGATCGGCGAGCGCAGCTCATGGGCGAGTTCGTCAGAGAACTGGGTGAGCTGCTGCACGCCATTGTCCAGACGGTGCAGCATCAGGTTCAGCGCTCGCGCGGCGTCGCCCAGTTCACGGGGCAGGCGCTGCACCGGGATGCGATGGCTGAGGTCCTCGGTGGAAACCAGCGAAGCGACCTTGCCGAAACGCCGCAAGGGTTGCAGGCCACGCTTGGCCACCAGACGCGCGCCCAGGGCGATCAGCAGCAGCAACGGCGGCATTGCCAGCAGCGCAGAGCGCAGGAAGGCGCCGAGCAGGGCGTCGTCGTCGCGGCGGTCGAGGGTCAGGAAAACCCGCACGGAATTGCCGTCGCGCAGTCGCACCAGGCTTCGTCCGGTCAGCAGGCGACGGCCATCCTCGGTGCTCCAGCCGAAGGGCGGGCCGCTGCCGGCGAAATCGTCCAGGGTGGCGAGGTCCGCCTCCCGGCCACTGTTGAAGAGCGCCGGCTGGCCGTGCCGTACCCCCAGCAGCGCGGCGCTGAGGGTGTCGTGGCCCATCAGTTGATCCTTCAGCGTGTAACCGCGCAGGGGTAGGGCTGCGAGGCCGGGGTCGACGTCCAGGCTGTGGCGCAGTTGTCCCAGCTTGTCCTCCAGGGCGCGCATGGCGCGGACATCCAGCTGGTGATCGAGCGCCAGGTAGGCCAGCGCCACCAGCAGGAGCATCAGCACCGAGCCGAGCAGCCCGACCCACAGGCCGATGCGCAGCGACAGGCTGGCCGGCTTCACGTCCGTGCTTCCAGCACGTAGCCGACGCCGCGCAGGGTGTGGATCAGCTTGTCCGCGAAGGGATCGTCGATCTTCGCCCGCAGACGGCGGACGGTGACCTCCACCACGTTGGTGTCGCAGTCGAAGTTCATGTCCCAGACCAGCGAGATGATCTGGGTGCGCGAAAGCACTTCGCCGCTGCGACTCATCAGCAGGTGCAGCAGAGCGAACTCCTTGCTGGTCAGGTCGATGCGCTGGCTGTCGCGATAGGCACGGTGACGGCCAGGGTCGAGCTCCAGGCCGCCGATCTGCAGCACCTGAAGCTGCTCGATACGTTCGCTGCGGCGCAGCAACGAGCGTACCCGTGCCAACAGTTCGGGGAATTCGAAGGGCTTGAGCAGGTAGTCGTCGGCACCCAGGTCGAAGCCCTTGACGCGCTCGGTGAGGCGGCCGCGGGCGGTCAGCATCATCACCCGCATGTCGCTCTGCTGGCGCAGGCTGGCCAGCACTTCCCAGCCATCCATCTGCGGCAGGTTCACGTCGAGGATCAAGAGGTCGTAGGCGCACTGCCGGGCCAGGTGCAGGCCGTCGACGCCGTTGTCGGCGCGGTCGACCACATAGCCGCTTTCGGTCAGTCCCTGTTGCAGATAATCGGCCGTCTTGTGGTCGTCCTCGATGAGCAGGATCTTCATTGGTGAGTTACCCGGTAATGACTTCGATAATGGCGCCGCGCTATTTCAGACCGGCAGGAAAGTTCGCTGCGGCGGGTGGAGGGCGCGCAGTCTAAGAGCTGTAGCGACTTCAGGGTCAACCGTGTCGGCAGTGCGCGAAGTGTTGCGTATTAATTCTGTAAGTTGTTGATTTAACGAGGATGTAATGGTTGTCCGGAGGGCGCTTGAAACTCGCCAATTGTTTCCTGAAGTTACATGGAACAGCGCAAGGTCCTTTTTAAATACATACAACGAGAGTGAGTCGGCTGGCTAATTACATGTTTGTAATTATCCAGTCACCTTGTCGCTAGAGAGGCGCTTCTAGATTCGCCGGTGGAAATGACGGTGCGCCGTCGAAGTTAAATCCACTGCGCGAGGTTCACTGTGCGTTCGAGTCGTTCTGGAGAGGTTTTCCGCTGGCCGCCGAGGGCCTGTTGGGTCATGGCCCTGGTGCTGTTCTGCGGCGCGGCCCAGGGCCGCGAGATTGGCGTCGACGAGGCCCTGCGGGCCGCCTTCGCCAACAATCCCGAGCTTGCCGCCAGCGGCCGCGACATCGGCATCGCCCAGGGCCTGCGGGAACAGGCCGGGCTGCTGCCCAACCCGACCTTGTCCTGGGAGCAGGAGGGCACCGAATCCGCCAACCGCACCACCACCGTCGGCATCAGCCAGCCTCTGGAGCTGGGCGGCAAACGCGGTGCGCGGGTGGCGCTGGCCGAACGCGGCCAGGACGCCGCCGCGCTGGGTGTTCAGGTGCGCCGCAATGAGCTGCGTGGTGCGGTGATTGCCGGCTTCTACGGCGCCTTGCGCGCCCAGGAGCGAGAGCGCCTGGCGCAACAATCAGAGGCGCTGGCGCAGCGCGGCGTAACGGCGGCGGAAGGGCGGGTGCGTGCCGGCAAGGCCGCGCCGCTGGAAGCCAACCGTGCGCAAGTGCAACTGGCCGAGGTGCGCCTGGAGCAGGAGCGGGCGCGGCGCGAACGGGCCGATGCCTATCAGAACCTGGCCGCCTTGATGGGCCTGCCGGCAGCGGATTTCAGCGCGGTACGCAGCGCCGTCGCCGACCGCCTGCCGCGCCTGCCCGGCAGCGATGAGTTGCTGCGCCGCCTGGGCGACAGCGCGGAAATGCGCCTGGCGCGGACCCGCATCGACGAGGGCGAGGCGGCCCTGGCGCTGGCGAGGACCCAGCGTATCCCCGACCTCGACGTCAGCCTCGGCAGCCAGGAGGCCATCGAGGATGGCAGGAGCGACCGCATTGCGGTGATCGGCCTGAGCGTGCCGTTGCCGCTGTTTGACCGTAACCAGGGCAACATCCTCGCCGAGGCTCGCCGCGCCGACCAGGCGCGCGACCTGCGCAACGCCACCGAACTGCGCCTGCGCCAGGAAACCCAGCAGGCCCTGCAGCAATGGAGCACGGCGCAGGTGGAGGTGACAGCCTTCCGCAGCACCATCCTGCCCAGCGCGCAGACTGCCGTGGAAAGCGCCACCCGTGGCTTCGAGATGGGCAAGTTCAGCTTCCTCGAAGTGCTCGACGCCCAGCGCACCCTGATCACCGCCCGCGACCAGTACCTCCAGGCCCTGGCCCAGGTCAGCGATGCCTGGGGGCGGATCGAGCGGGTCTACGGCGATGTCGGTGCGGCGGCGCCCTAGTGGCTGGCGCGCCGGCCTGGGCCTCGCGCTCGCCCTGCTGGCCACGCCCGCCGTTGCGCCGACCCGTCAATGGCCCACCGGACACTGGTGCATCCACGACCTGATCCGGTACCTGAATCCCCTATTCATCAGTCCCGGCGCCTGACGCCCGCGCGTCGCCGCCGGACCTTCCGCGGAGTCCCCATGATCAAGAGAACCCACCTCGCCGGCGCCCTGATACTGGCGTCGGTACTGGGCGTCAGCGCCTTCACCTGGCAGATCGGCGAGCGTCCGCCGGCCGGGCACCAGGACGATGCGGCGCATGCCGATGGTGAACACCACGGCAGTTCCGCCTCGGCCAGTCATGGCGAATCCGCCGGTCACGCCGATAGCGAGCATGCCCATGCCGAGTCGGCCGAGCCGGAGGGCGAAGGCCTGCACCTGAGTGCCGAGCAGATCGGCGCTGCCGGTATCCAGCTGGTGAGCGCCGGCCCGCAGTCCCTCGACGAGGCCTTCAGCCTGCCAGGGGAAATCGGCTTCGACGAGGACCGCACCGCCCACGTCGTGCCGCGCACGCCGGGCGTGGTGGAGTCGGTGGCAGTGGAACTCGGGCAGCGCGTGAAGCAGGGCGCGCTGCTGGCGGTGATCGCCAGCCAGCAGGTGTCCGAACTGCGCAGCGAGCTGGCCGCGGCCCAGCGCCGGGTGAGCCTGGCGAGCAAGACCTTCGCGCGCGAGCGTGAACTCTGGCAGGAGAAGATCTCCGCCGAGCAGGACTACCTGCAAGCCCGGCAGGACCTGGAGGAGGCGCAGATCGCCCTGGCCAATGCTCGGCAGAAGACCAATGCCCTGAGCGGCGTGTCGGCCAGCGCCGGCGGCAATCGCTACGAGCTGCGCGCGCCCTTCGACGGCGTGGTGGTGGAGAAGCACCTGGTGCCGGGCGAGGTGGTCAGCGAGGCCACCGCCGCCTTCACCCTGTCCGATCTGTCGCGGGTCTGGGCCACCTTCAGCGTCGCCCCGCAGGACCTGGCGCGGGTGCAGGTGGGCAAGCCGGCGCGGGTCGAGGCGGCGGACCTGGGCATGCAGGTCGACGGCCGCGTGAGCTATGTCGGCAACCTGCTCGGCGAGCAGACCCGCAGCGCCGTGGCCCGCGTCACCCTGGCCAACCCCGACGGCGCCTGGCGCCCCGGCCTGTTCGTCAACGTGCGGGTCAGCGATCGGGCACGGCAGGTGGCGGTGGCGGTGCCGGAACAGGCGATCCAGGAGGTGGAGGGCAAGCCCAGCGTCTTCGTGCGCAACGCCGAAGGCTTCGCCGTGCGCCCGGTCGACCTGGGCATGCGCAGCGCCGGCAAGGTGGAGGTGCTCGCGGGGCTTGCGGCAGGGGACCAGGTGGCGGGCGAGGGCAGCTTCGTCCTCAAGTCGGAGCTGGGCAAAAGCTCGGCTTCCCACGCTCACTGACGGGACGCCAGCATGTTCGAACGCATCATTCGTTTCGCCATCGAGCAGCGCTATCTGGTGTTGCTCGCCGTACTGGGCATGGCCGGCCTGGGTATCGCCAGCTACCAGAAGTTGCCCATCGACGCGGTGCCCGACATCACCAACGTGCAGGTGCAGGTCAACACGTCGGCGCCGGGCTTCACCCCGCTGGAGACCGAGCAGCGCGTCACCTACCCGGTGGAAACCGCCATGGCGGGATTGCCGGGGTTGCAGCAGACCCGCTCGATCTCCCGCTCGGGGCTGTCCCAGGTGACGGTGATCTTCAAGGACGGCACCGACCTGTTCTTCGCCCGCCAACTGGTCAACGAGCGCCTGCAACAGGCCCGCGAACAGTTGCCCGAAGGCGTGGAATCCGCCCTCGGGCCGATCTCCACCGGCCTGGGTGAAATCTTCCTCTGGACCATCGAGGCCGAGGAGGGCGCGCGCAAGGAGGACGGGACGCCCTACACGCCCACGGACCTGCGGGTGATCCAGGACTGGGTGGTCAAGCCACAGCTGCGCAACGTACCCGGCGTGGCCGAGGTGAACACCATCGGCGGCTTCGCCAAGCAGTTCCAGGTCGCCCCGGATACCCGCCGGCTGGCCGCCTACCGCCTGACCCTGGCGGACGTGATCGCCGCGCTGGAGCGCAACAACGCCAACGTCGGCGCCGGCTACATCGAACGCAACGGCGAGCAGTTGCTGGTGCGCGCGCCCGGGCAGGTGGGCAGCCTGGAAGACATCGCCAACATCGTCGTGGCCAACGTCGACGGCACGCCGATCCGCCTGCGCAACGTCGCCGAAGTGGAGCTGGGCCGCGAGCTGCGCACCGGTGCCGCCACCGAGAACGGCCGCGAAGTGGTGCTCGGTACCGTGTTCATGCTGATCGGAGAGAACAGCCGCACCGTCGCCCGCGCCGCCGCCGAGAAACTTGCGGAGATCAACCGCACCCTGCCGACGGGGGTGAAGGCAGTCACCGTCTACGACCGCACCCAGCTGGTGGACAAGGCCATCGCCACGGTGAAGCGCAACCTCACCGAGGGTGCGATCCTGGTGATCGCCATCCTCTTCCTGTTCCTGGGCAACATTCGCGCGGCACTGATCACGGCGATGGTGATCCCGCTGGCGATGCTCTTCACCTTTACCGGCATGTTCGGCAACCGCATCAGCGCCAACCTGATGAGTCTCGGTGCGCTGGACTTCGGCATCATCGTCGACGGCGCCGTGGTGATCGTCGAGAATGCCATCCGCCGCCTGGCCCACGCGCAGCAGCACTACGGCCGCATGCTGACCCGCAGCGAGCGGATGCACGAAGTCTTCGCCGCCTCGAAGGAAGCGCGTCGCGCGCTGATCTACGGGCAGTTGATCATCATGGTGGTGTACCTGCCGATCTTCGCCCTCACCGGGGTCGAGGGGAAAATGTTCCACCCCATGGCCTTCACCGTGGTGCTGGCGTTGCTGGGGGCGATGATCCTCTCGGTGACCTTCGTGCCGGCGGCCATTGCGCTGTTCATCAGCGGCAAGGTCAAGGAAGAGGAAAACGTCCTGATGCGCAGTGCGCGCCGTGCCTACGAGCCGGTGCTGGACGCAGTGATGGCGCGACGTGGCTGGGTGTTCGCCGGCGCCACCGTGCTGGTGGTGCTCTCCGCATTGCTGGCCAGCCGCATGGGTAGCGAGTTCGTGCCCAGCCTGGGCGAGGGTGACTTCGCCCTGCAGTCGCTGCGCACGCCGGGCACCAGCCTGTCGCAGTCGGTGGCGATGCAGGAGCGCCTGGAGCAGCAGGTGCTGGCCAAGGTGCCGGAGGTCGAGCGCATGTTCAGCCGCACCGGCACCGCCGAGATCGCCTCCGACCCAATGCCGCCGAACATCTCCGACGCCTACGTGATGCTCAAGCCCAAGGACCAGTGGCCCGACCCGGACAAGTCCCGCGCGCAGCTGGAAGCGGAAATCCAGGACGCCGCCAACGGCGTGCCAGGCAGCGCCTACGAGCTGTCGCAGCCGATCCAGTTGCGCTTCAACGAGTTGATTTCCGGCGTGCGCAGCGACGTGGCGGTGAAGGTCTTCGGCGACGACATGGCGGTGCTCAACCAGACAGCCGAACAGATCGCCGGCGTGCTGCGCCGGGTGCAGGGCTCCTCGGAAGTGAAGGTCGAGCAGACCAGCGGCCTGCCGGTGCTCACGGTCAACATCGACCGCCAGCGTGCGGCCCGCTACGGGCTCAACGTCGGCGACATTCAGGACACCGTGGCGGTGGCCGTGGGCGGTCGCCAGGCCGGCACGCTGTTCGAGGGCGACCGCCGCTTCGACCTGATCGTGCGCCTGCCGGAGAACCTGCGCAGCGACATCGATGCGCTGTCGCGCATGCTGATTCCGGTGCCGGCCCCGGCCAGTGCCACGGACTCGCGCATCGGCTTCATCACCCTGGGCGAAGTGGCGCGCCTGGAACTGATCCAAGGGCCGAACCAGGTCAGCCGCGAGAACGGCAAGCGCCTGATGGTGGTCAGCGCCAACGTGCGCGGGCGGGATATCGGCTCCTTCGTTTCGGAGGCCAGTGGAAAGATCGAGCAGCAAGTGAAGCTGCAGGCCGGCTATTGGACCACCTGGGGCGGCCAGTTCGAACAGCTGCAATCGGCCGCGCAACGTCTGCAGGTCGTGGTGCCGGTGGCGCTGCTGCTGGTCTTCACACTGTTGATGATGATGTTCAACAACCTGCGCGACGGCCTGGTGGTGTTCACCGGCATTCCCTTCGCCCTGACTGGTGGCGTGGTGGCGTTGTGGCTGCGGGACATCCCGCTGTCGATCTCCGCCGGCGTCGGCTTCATCGCCTTGTCGGGCGTTGCGGTGCTCAATGGGTTGGTGATGATCTCCTTCATCCGCAGCCTGCGGGAGGAGGGCCGCAGCCTCGACGCGGCGATCCGCGAGGGCGCGCTGACCCGGTTGCGACCGGTGCTGATGACGGCGCTGGTGGCTTCCCTGGGCTTCGTGCCGATGGCCCTGGCTACCGGCACCGGCGCGGAAGTGCAGCGGCCGCTGGCCACGGTGGTGATCGGCGGCATTCTCTCGTCCACCACCCTGACGTTGCTGGTGCTGCCGGCGTTGTATCAGTGGATGCACCGCAAGGCGGAGGATGCGGATGCGGCCGAAGCCTGATCCGCCCAGGGCGTAAAACCGCTCGCGGTGATACGCCGTTACCCCATCGCATTGCCAACTTCGTTGCCGAGCCCGGCGCCTTCACCGCTCCGGGCTCGGACCCGAGCGGACCGGCAGCCAAGGTCAAACGACGGATAACCTCGAACTCCGCCCCACGTGCGTGGCCAGCGTGGTGATTGGCAGCATCCTCGACCATCTGCCGGGTTGCCGTGCTCCGCCTTGTGAAATCGGCGGACTCCCATATTCTTCAGTACAGCCTCACAAGGATGTGCTGATGGACAAGACCTGCCTGAAATGCGGCTACGTGCATCAGTTCGCTGATGCCCAGACCAGCAATGCCTGCCCCAACTGCGGGGCCATCTATGCCAAGGTCGAGCAGGCGCTCGCCGCCCAGGCACGGGCGCGGGCCGCTATTGCCAGCGCACCGCCTGCGCGTCCGCAAGATGTCCTGGTCTGGGTGCTCCTCGCCACCTGCCTGGCGCTGATCATGGCCACCGCCGCCCTGGCTTACTTCTATTACCAGGAGCACCGGCTGAACCGCGTGCTGATGAGTCAGCGCTTGAGTCCCCCGGCAAGGCCGATCGTCAATCCGGCAGCCTCCGTGCCCGCTGCTGCGCTAAGGCTCGACGACGGTGCGCTCCCACAGTCCGTGGCTAAGCCACCCGCGGCCCTGGCTGAAAATGCCGAAGTCGTGGTCATTTCCGGGTATGAGGCCAAGGACCAGGCAGCCAATGGAACGGTGGTGAATGTGTTCATCAATCGCCCTGGCAAGTCCGTCCTGCTGGTGCTGACCAGCTACGAAAAGATCGCCTGGAGGGTAAACGCCGGCGAAGGGACGCTCATCAATGGCATCTTGATCTCGAGCTATGAGCCTTCGAGCGTGCGCAGCAATCCCCCGGTGCCCGTCTACCGCACCAAGCTGCCCTATAGCTACAGGAAGGACAGCGCGGACTTCGCCTCGCTTCTCAATGGCGTGAACAGTCTATTCGGCATCCAGAAGGTGGATGTCTTCCGTGGTGAGTACTCGCTGCCCAATATCATTACCGTAGACAGGCTCGACCCTCCGCAAGCCAGCCTCACCGTGCAAGGTGAGCAACCTCAGGCGCCTGTCAGGGGCATGCGCTTCGATCTCACCGATGGTGATTTCGACAAGGTCCGATGGTCGCTGGAGGGGCCTGTGGATGGCACCGCGCAGGTCATCCTGTCCCCCGATAAGTCCGTCAAGTCAGAGCAGGACAAGCGCATCTACCGGATCGTCAGCCATAGTTTCACTGTGTTCGACCCCGCCAGCTCGAGGCAGGTGGAATTGCAGATGCCGGACAACTTCCCGCGCCTTTCCTGGCCGACAGCGGTTGCCTACGACAGCAAGCGCCATTTTGTCACTCTCGTCTCGCTTGGCGGTGAAGGGTTCCTCTATCGCTACGATACCAACGCAGGGCGTTGGCTGGACTTCCGCTCCCTGGACAACATCGACATCAATTCACTGGCCTATGACGAAGTGGCTGATCGCTACGTCGCCTGGACTACCGACGGCAGCCTGCTGTTCATAGCCTCTGACGGTATGCCCCTGCATACCAAGTCGGTGCTCGATCGCATGACGGACTTTCGCCGCCAGTATGCGGGAGGCAGTCCGCTTTCCAGTAGCCCGCGACTGGTTCCTCGGGGGGACCAGATCGCCTTTGTCCAGTTGCAGGGTGGCATGGTCGAGCGGATCTGGTACTACGACCTCCAGTTGGATGTCTTTCAACTGACCTACAGGCGACAGCGACCGGGGAGCTGATCGCGTTGAAGTTGCCCAGCGGTGCCGGCCCGGGGAGTGGAGGGGGGCAGGGCCAAAAAAAGGCGCCCATTCGGGCGCCGAGTGTTCCTCTCTCTCCAAAGGGGCACGTGGAGCGCCAGAAAGAGGAGCGGTACTGCGGGGAAGATCATCACCATGACCGTGGGGTGGTGATGCTTTCCGTTATACGCCTTGGTACCTAACAGGACGCTGAGCCGCAGCTGACAATTCCGACATCTGTCCGCCAGGCGCCACGGCGTATCGGCTTACATCAACGACAGCGGGTACTCCACGATCAGGCGCACCTCATCCAGATCCGACTCGAAGGCCGTCGCCCGGGTAGTGGCCTGACGTACGCGCAGCGACAGGTCCTTCAGGCTGCCGGTCTGGACCACGTACTTGGCCTCGACGTCGCGCTCCCAGCGCTTCTGGTCAGTGAGCGGATTGCCGTTGTCGTCCTCACGCATGTACACGCTGTTGGCATTGGAATAGTCGGCGTCGCTACCGCGTGCATAGCGGGTCATGAAGCTCAGGCCGGGCACGCCGTAGCTGGCCATGTCGAGGTCGTAGCGGGCCATCCAGGACTTCTCCTTCGGCGAGTTGAAGTCGCTGTACTGGATGGAGTTGTCCAGGTAGATCGAGTCGGCCTGGCGCAGGTAGTCGAAGTCGTTGTCGCCGTTGTTGCGCTGGTAGCTCAGGGTCACGCGGTGCGCGCCGAAGTGCACGCCGGTGTTGGCACTCCAGATGTTGGTGTTGAACTCGCCGAGCAGCTCGCGGCCTTCGTCCTGCGACTTGTAGTAGTTGAAGCCGCCGAACAGCTCCACCGACTCGGTCAGCGGGAAGTTCAGCGCGCTGCCGAAGTAGTACTGGTTCCAGGCGTCCTTCAGCCGGCTGCTGTAGAGACTGACGCTGGCGTGGTCGTTGATGCTGTAATCGCCGCCGCCGTAGGCGATCCACGGCGAATCCACCGGGCCGGCATAGAAGGTCTCGAAGCCGTCGTCCATCTGCCGCGACTGCGGCTGGCTCATCGAGTGCAGGCGGCCGCCCTGCAGGGTCAGCCCGTCGAGACTGGTGTTCTGCAGGGTGAAGCCACGGAAGCTTTCCGGTAGCAGGCGCGAGTCACCGTAATGCACCACGGGCGTCTCCGGGAATACGTCGCCGACCTTCAGCACCGTGTCCCACAGGCGCACCTTGGCGGCGCCGCCGGCCTTGGCGTAGTTGCTCTCGGTACGGCCATCCTTGTCGGTGGGCAGTACATCCACCGAACTGCCGTCGCCGTTGCGGCCGTCGCCGGTATCGAGCTGGAAGCCGAGCATGGCGAAGGCGTCCACGCCCACGCCGACCGTGCCCTGGGTGAAGCCGGACTCGAACTTGCCCATGACTCCCTGCGCCCAGACTTCCGAGTAGCCGTTGCCGCGAGGCGGCATGGACTGGCCCTTGCGGGCGTCGCGGTTGAAGTAGAGGTTGCGGGTGAGGATGTCCAGGCTGGCGCCTTCGAGGAAGCCTTCGGCCTTCTCTTCGGGTTGAGCCTCGGCGTGGACTGCCGGCGTGGTGACGCCCAGGACCAGCAAGGATGTGGCCAGGGGGAGTTTGCGTCGGTACATGTTGTGCTCCTAAGGGCAGGGTGGTTGTCACCGCCTGCTGTTGTTGTTTTCGCCCAGGCGTGGCGAGGGCCACGGGCATCGTGAGGGAGCGCGGATAACGGCTGGATGAGGCGCAGGTGACAAATCTGTCAGCTTCGGGGCTGGGGAGGTCGGGCGGGGGCGCCCGCGAGGGGGAAATGCGTGTTCGATCCAGGTCGATGACCAGGCGGCTTCTACACGGTGCCGGGACTGGATAGGATGCCAGCCAGACCGCAGCGCCCCACCCGCGAGCCCCCTGGAGTAACCATGGCCTGGATCATCACCAAATACTTCCTGACCGCCGGCATCGTGGTGCTGGTGTCCGAACTGGCCAAGCGCAGCGACAAGCTCGGCGGTCTGGTAGCCGCACTGCCGCTGGTCACGGTGCTGACGCTGATCTGGCTCTACGTCGAACAGCAGAGCCAGGAGAAGATCGCCAACCACGCCTGGTACACCTTCTGGTACGTGGTGCCCACGCTCCCGATGTTCCTGGCCTTCCCGCTGCTGCTGCCGCGCCTGGGCTTCTGGCCGACCCTGATCGCCTGCATCGTGATCACCATGGCGTGCTTCGGGCTGTTCGCGCTGTTCGTGCGGCGGTTCGGCATCGAGTTGCTCTGAGTGGCGCTCTGACGGGGTAGTGAGGGGATGTGGAATGGGCAGATCCATGTATGTCTGCCACTGACCAACTACCGCTTGTTGTGAGTGGCTGAGGCCGACCCAAAGCGGACTTCCAACGCAACTCAGATACCCAATCGCTCCACTCACTGTTGCGATTCTGAAACACTGGGCTATGGTTGCCTTACAATTGCCGACGGCGGAAGTGCGCGACGAGAAGGGAGGTACGACGTGCGGTCGAGGCAGCGACTGCCACTGAAGTATCCGGAACAAGGAGGTTCGCCATGCCCCCGCCAACCGTGCGGCATTCCAGCCCTCACGCCGTCAAGACTGCACTTGGCATTGCCATCGCCAATGCCTTTGCCCTGGCCCTGTTGCCCGAGTCAGCGCATGCAGTCTGCGGCCAACAGAGCGGAATCTATACGACCACCCAGACATGCACTCCTGCGAGCGGGACCGCAGCGGAAATCACGACCGTTTCCGGCACCCAGGTCACAACCAGTGCGGGCAACTCGCTGCTCAGTCGATCGACCAACGCAGCCTCCACCATCCTGCTCAACGGCACCAGTATTCAGAGCTCGCCCCCGACTGCGGCAAGTGCCGTTCAGGCCCAGATACTTGGCGGTAGTGCCGGGCTCGGACAGGCGTTAATCAATTTCCAAAGCGGAAGCAACCTTGTCCGTCTGGCTGGCAGTGGCCAGGATGCAGTGGCCATCATCAATACCAATTCCGGAACCTCGTCCCTCGTGGTGAGCGATGGCGCTGAAGTGAGCATCGAAAACCGCGTGCCAGGCACTGAGCACGACGGGATCGATATCAATGCCAGCGGAGGTGGCGACATCAGCTTCCAGCACGGGGGAACGGGCTCCATTACCACCTATGGCGGCAACAACATCTGGTTGAAGGCTGCTGGCAGTGGCAACGTAAATGCCACTGTCGGGGCAGGCGTGAAACTGACTGTCGACAACAACGACCCGCTTTCCGGCGGCGATCCGAACATTGACGACGAGAACGACCCCCAGGCCGGCACCGGTAATCACGCAGGCCTGCACACCAGGGCCATCAACGGCAACACGGCGGTGAGCAACGCCGCCACCATTAGCGGTAGGGGGCTCAACGCTTTCGGCATCTTCACGGAGGGTGGTACGGGTACTACCAACCTCAGCAATACAGGCCGCATCACTACCGACGGCAAGAACGGCTTCGGTATCCGCTCTCTCTCAACCACCGGCAGCATCCATATCGTCAACAGCGGCGACATCACGACGACCGGCGACAACGGCCACGCCATTTACGTCAACGACAACGTCGGTGCGACTGGCGATATCAGTATCCAGAACGACGGCGATCTGGTGGTGGGGAACTCCACCGATCTGGTCGGCTCGCGCGGGATCTACGTCATCAAGCGCGGTACGGGCAACTTCAGCCTGACCGGCAGCGGCGACATCACCGTGCTGAACGGGCCCAATTCGACTCGGGGGGCCGGCATCATCATCGCGGCTGCCCAGGACGCGCAGGTTAACTACAGCGGCGATATCACCACTGCCGGACCTGGGGCGGGCGCCATCCGTGCGGACTCGACCGATGGCGACGTGACGGTGAACTACACCGGCAACAAGCTCGAAACACTCAGCACCCAAGCCAACGGCATCTACGCCACCTCGCTGCAAGGAAGGGTAACGGTCAGTTCCACCGGTACCATCACTACGCATTCCGAGGGCTCGGGCGGAGTAGGCACCGGCATCGACGCTTATGGCTTGCAGGCGCAGAGCAGCGGGAAGGATGTGAGTGTCACCTTCACTGGGACTCGGATCGATGTGAATGGATCAGGTGCCGCCATCCTCGCCGGCACTACCTACAAATCGGGAACCGGTGAAGGCCTCGTCACGGTGGACAACAGGGGTGAGCTGATTGCCAGGGGCGACAGGCAACGGGGGATCCGGGCCCTGTCGGTGACCGGCAACCAGACGATCATCAACCGGGGGGCAATTACCACTCTGGGCGACACCAATAGTCAGGGGATACTGGCCCAAGCCTCTGGAGCAGCCAGCATTGACGTGCAGAACAGCGGCAATATCACGACCCACGGCAGCGTCGCCTCGGGCATCGACGCACTGACTGTCGGGGGGGCGGTAAGCGTCAGCAACAGCGCGGCGATCCTCGGTGGCTGGGGCCAGAGTACGGGCGTGTCCCTGGCCGGTGAGACTCAGACACTGACCAATACCGGATCCATCGGTGCACTCAGTGATCGGGCTGTTCTGGGAGATGCCAGCGGCCCCGATGCCACCGTGACCATCGACAATGCCGGGGCGATTGTCGGGTCGATCAATGCAGGGACTTCGCAGGTCAGTATCGCCAACCAGGGCAGTTGGGCATTGCGCAACTTCGTCGACAGCAACGGCGATGGCACCCGTGATACCTGGGGCGTGGCAGTCAGCAATCTCGGCACTGCCAGCGGCAACAGTATCGACAACAGCGGTACGCTCACCCTGGCGGCCCAGCCGGGCAGTGGTATCCAGACCTTCGACACGACGGGCGCCTACCTACCCCTGGGACAAACCGCCAATGCCCCGGTGCAAGGCGGGGCGGTGCAGGGCCAATTGCTGGGCGTAGGCAACTTTATCAATAGTGGGCTTATCGATCTGACGGGTGGGGGCGGCGCGGTTGGGAATGTGCTGCTTATCAGTAACGCCCAGGTAGCCGGCAGCAATGGAGGTGGTGTGTTTGTCTCCAATGGCGGTCGCCTGCTGCTCAATACCGAACTCAACGAGGGGGGCATCAACAGCCGCTCGGACATGCTGGTGGTGGATTCCACCGCTACGGGCAGTGGCGGCGCCACCGGACTGCTGGTGAACAACGTAGGAGGCAGAGGCGAACTCACCGAAGGCAACGGCATTGCCGTGGTCAACCTTCTGAATACGGCCGTCGCTGCCAGCGACGCCAACGCCTTCAGCCTGGCCAGGCGTGTGGTGGCTGGCCCCTACGAGTACCAGCTCTATCGTGGCGCGCCGGATGGTACGGGCACGCAGACCTGGTACCTGCGCTCGGATATCGAACCGACGCCTCCTGATCCTCCCACTCCGCCGGAGCCTCCGACCCCGCCACCGGAGCCGCCCACCCCGAATTTCCGTCCCGAGGTGTCCTTGTACGGGGCAATTCCGGCGATGGCCCTTGTTTACGGCCGCACGATGGTCGATACCCTGCACGAGCGTGTGGGTGAGGAGCGACCAACCGCCTGGCAGGAACGACCGGCAGAGGATGAGGCGAGTTGGGGCCCATCTCTGGGCTGGGGGCGGGTTATCTATCGGAGCGGCAAGCAGGACGGCGACCGGAAGGACGCTGTCGGC
The DNA here is from genome assembly GCF_047902425.1 of Pseudomonas macauensis. Classification (NCBI taxonomy): domain Bacteria; kingdom Pseudomonadati; phylum Pseudomonadota; class Gammaproteobacteria; order Pseudomonadales; family Pseudomonadaceae; genus Pseudomonas; species Pseudomonas macauensis. The sequence goes on from NZ_CP138377.1 coordinate 2,798,552, forward strand.
GACACCCCTGAGTACAACTACGATTTGACGGCCTTCCAGGTCGGCGCCGATCTGTACCGGAAGGAGCGAACCGACGGTAGTCACGACCAGGCCGGCTTATCCCTGGCCATTGGCAGCATGGATGCCGGTGTCAGCCATTACACCGGCGGCAATGCCGGTGACGATACGCTGCGGGCATACAGCCTGGGTGGTTACTGGACGCACTTCGGCCCGGAGGGCTGGTATCTGGACGGCGTGCTGCAGGTTACCCGGTACGACATCGAGGCTCGCCCGAATGAGCTGTCCAAGCTGAAAACGGATGGATGGGGCTACACGGCATCATTGGAAGGAGGTTATCCGTTCGAGGCGGACAAGGACCTGTGGATCGAGCCCCAGGCTCAGGTGATCTATAGCTACGTCGATCTCGACGACAGTGACGACGTCGGAGCCGATGTGCGCTTCCGGGACGTGGAATCCCTGATTGGTCGTCTCGGTGTGCGCATCGCGAAGGACTGGGAAACAGAAGGTAGCGACAAGAGCCGCCGTCGTACTCAGGGCTGGATCCGTCCCAGCGTCTGGCACGAGTTCAAGGGCCAGCCGAAAACCGAGTTCTCGTCGCAGTCGGGATACATCCCCTTCGAGGCCGACATTGATGGCACCTGGGGTGAGGTGAACCTGGGCGTCGACCACCAGGCCAGTGAGAAAGTGACCTTCACCGTCTCCGCTGGCTACCGCGAGGCCTTCGACGGTGACAGCCACGGCTACGATGCAATGGTGGGGTTCAAATATCTGTTCTAGGGGCGCAGAAGCAGCCGCTGGCCTGATGGCTTGCGGCTGCAGCCACCCACTCAGCGCAGCGCATGACCGCACCGCCGACTGCTGCCATTGGCCAGCGAAGGCTCTCGCACCAAGGCGGTCACTCGCTCTGCGGCCAGTGATCCGACAGCTCGAACCAAGGCGCCTTAGAGGCGACTTGAACATGCCTTTGCTTGTGCGAGGCGAACGCCGTGTCCAGGGTGCCGAGGGCTATCGAGATCCACTCGGAAAACTCCCCCTGACTCTTCGACCAGAACAGCGACGAGCCGCAATGGCTGCAGAACTGCCGCAATACGGATTCGGACGATGCGTAGGATTTGAGTGCATCCGCACCCTTGAGGAGGCGCAGGTCGCTGCGCGGCACGCTGGCGTAACTGGCGAATGCCGCACCGTGGCTTTTCCGGCACTGGCGGCAATGGCAGTGGCTCAACGCCTTGGGCGGGGAGAGCAGTTCGTAGTTGATCGCGCCGCACAGGCAGCTTCCCTGATAAGACCCGGCCATCCTGCTGGCACTCCTTGTGAAGGGGGGCGGCAGCTTAATCGTGGCTGGCCTGTCTGTCGAACAGCCCGGACATCCGAAATTGGTACGGGGCCGTGCCCCTTGTTGTCCGCTCGCATGGCTTGCGAATAGGATGACTCCCCGACCTGCCTATCGCCCCGACCGCCGATGAACCCAAGCCACCCAGTGCCAGATGAGGAGTCGCTCGAGCACGTGCTCAAGCCTGACCTGCGGGTTGCCATCGTCCTTATCGATCAGTTCACCCTGACCCCGGTGGCCGGTTTCGTCGACGCGCTGCGCTTCGCCGCCGACCGTTCCTTCGACAGCCGGCAGATCCTCTGCCAATGGGAATGGCTGAGCGTGACGGGGGCGCCGGTCAGCGCGAGCTGCGGCCTGCCGATTGCGCCGACCAAGCGTCTGGACCCGGATGCGGAATACGACTACGTGGTGCTGGCCGGCGGGCTGTTGTCCGGGGTGATGAACCCGGAGCCTGCGCTGCTCGACTACATCCGCCGCCTGCACGCGCGCAAGGTGCCGCTGGTGGCGCTGTGCGCTTCCTACTTCACCCTGGGCCTCGCCGGCATCCTCAAGGGGCGCCGCTGCGCGGTGCACTTCACCGTGCAGGAGCAGTTCGCTGCGATGTTCCCGGAGACACAGACGGTGGTCGACAAGAGCTACATCGAGGACAACGGCGTATTCACCTGTCCTGGCGGTTCGGCGTTCGAACTGGCGGCGGAGATCATCGGCCGTCACTGCGGCAAGCGCCGCGCGCAGAAGAGCCTGGAATACCTGCTGGTGGCCGACGAGGACATCCGGCGCGGCACCGACAACAGCGTGGCGCATGTCTACCAGGACCCGCTGGTGCACCGTGCGCTCGACTACATGCGCGCGCATCTCGACAGCCATTGCACGATCCGGGAGCTGGCCCTGCAACTGGGCAGCAACGAGCGGCAGTTGAATCGTGCCTTCCTGGCCAATGCCGGCCAGCCGCCCGCGCAGTTCTGGCGCAAGCTGCGGCTGCAGGAAGCGCGCAAGCTGCTCAGCGACACCAGCCTGCACGTGACGCAGATCGCCTATGCCACGGGCTTCTCCGACGCCTCGCATTTCATCCAGCAGTTCCGCAAGAGCTATGGCGAGACCCCGCACCTGTTCCGCAAGCTGCGGCACAACGCCGAACGTCTGCAATGAGAGAACGCCAACGGCCCGCCAACGTATTGCGCTGGCGGGCCGGGTTGGCGCAGTGGATCAGCCCACGTAGCGCGGGTTGGTTTCCGGCGCCCAGCGCTGACAGACCAGCGCGCCGATGACCAGCGCCGTGACGCAGATGCCAATCGCCGCCGAGGCGCCGAAGCGTTCCATCACCACTGGCAGGATGAAGGTGCAGGAGGCGGCGCCGATGCGGCTGGCGGCCACCGAGATGCCGACGCCCGAAGCGCGCAGTTCGGTGGGGAACAGCTCGGAGGTGTAGGCGAACTCCAGCACCCCGGAGGCCGCCATGACGAAGGCGAACACCGCGAACACGCCCACCACGTACAGCCCCGGCATGCCGCTCCAGCTCGCCAGGACGAACAGCGCGACGGCGTTGATGCTGAAGGTGCCGATGAGGAAGGCGCGACGAGTGAGCAGGTTGATCAGCAGCAGGCCGACCACCGATCCGGCCAGCAGGAAGATGTTGTAGATCAGCCCGCCGGTGTAGCTGTCCTCGATCTTCAACGCGTCGAGAATCCTCGGGATGAAGGTGCTCATGGCGAAGTAGGGGATCACCTGGCAGGTGTAGAACACCATGCCGACCAGGGTGCGGCGCCGGTGTTCCGGGCTGAACAGCTGGCCCCAGGAGGCCTTCGCCTTGCCGCGTTCGTCCTCCGGCAGGTCACAGCCGCCCAGGCGTTCGATGACCCGCTGCGCTTCGGAATGGCGGCCCTGTTTCATCAGCCATAGTGGCGACTCCGGTGTGCCCTGGCGCACCAGCAGCACCAACAGGGACGGCACCGCGCTGCTGGCGAGAATCCAGCGCCAGGCGTCATCGCCCCATGACTGCATCAGATAGCCGACGATGTAGGAGAGGGTGAAGCCGAGCGTCCAGGACACCGCCATCAACGCCAGCAGGGGGCCGCGGAAACGCCGGGGCACCAGCTCCGCCACCAGCGAGACGCCGACGACGAAGTCCGAGCCCAGGGCGAAGCCCAGCAGCAGGCGCAGGACCAGCAGCTGCTGGGCGTCCTGGACGAAGAACTGGGCGATGGAGGCGCCGAAGAACAGCGCCATGTTCCAGCGATAGATGTGCTTGCGCCCGTAGCGGTCGGCCAGCGGGCCGGTGAGCAGGCTGCCGAGGAACAGGCCGATCAGGGCCGCGCCACCGAGCAGGCCGAGCCACAGGGCATCCAGCCCCAGCGGGGTGGTCGCCAGGCTGATGGCGATGCCGATGATGCCCAGCACATAGCCATCGCAGAACTGGCCGCCGACACCGCCGACCGCGGCCTGGAGGTGCAGCGGGCGTACGCGGGAGTGTTCGGAGGCAGGGGAATTCGAGATATCGACGCTTTGCATGACTTACCTCTTGTTGTTCTTGTCAGGGTAAGGAAGGGCGATCAGGCCGTCCGGGTGACGAAGGCCGTGACATTGTCCAGCGCGGCATCCAGCAGCCCTTGCATGGCTTCGGCGCTGCTCCAGGCAACGTGGGGGTTGAGGATCAGGTTGTGGGTGGCGGCCAGGTGCAGCAGCGGTTCATCGAGCGTGAGCGGCTCATGGGTCACGACATCGAGCGCGGCGCCGGCGATCTCGCCGTTCTGCAGTGCCCAGATCAGGTCCGGCTCGTTGATCACAGCACCGCGTGCGGTGTTGATCAGCACCGCATCTTTCTTCATCCATTCGAACTGCTGGCGGCCCAGCAGGCCGCGGGTCTGCGGTGTCAGCGGGCAGTTGAGGGAGACCACGTCGCTGCGGGCGAGCAAAGCCTGCAGGGGTAGGTAGCGCTCGCCCTGGTAGTGGCCGTCGCGGTCGTGGAAGTACACGTCCATCTCCAGGCGCGAGGCGAGGTCGGCCAGGCGCTGGGCGATGGGGCCATGGCCGACGATGCCCAGCACCTTGCCGCGCAGGTCGCGGATCGGGTAGTCGAGGTAGAACGGCTGCAGCGCCTGGCCGCGCTGGCGTTCATCCATCAGCAGGCGGTGGTAGCGGCCGACGTTGCGCAGCAGCTCGAAGATCATCGCCAGCGTGTGTTCGGCCACGGTGTGGGTGCCGTAGCCGGGGACATTGGTGACGTGGATGCCGCGCCGGCGGCAGTAGTCCAGGTCGACGATATCGGTGCCGGTCAGGGCCAGCGAGATCATGCGCAGCGACGGCAGTTGCTCCAGTTGCGCCACCGAGATCGGCACGCCGCCGGTGATGGCCACGGTGGCGGTGGACAGGCGCGCCACCATCTCGTCGGGCGCGGTGTAGTCGTGGCAGCTCCACCGGTGGGGGAAGGGCAGTTCCCGGATCTTCACGCTCGCGGAGAAAGCGTCACGGTCAAGGAAGACGACGTCATGCAGCACAGGCACCTCCAGGTGTGGTTGTTCTTCTAATGAGGGGGAGAGCTGTTACGGAAAGGGCTGTCAGGCCGCCGCGCTGGCCTGGATCTCCAGGCGGTAGCGGCTGTCGGCCAGGGACGCGCCGACGCAGGCGCGCGCCGGCGGATGTTGCGGGTCCACCCAGGCGTCGTAGATGCGATTCATGGCGTCGAACTCGGCCATGTCGGCCAGCCAGATCTGCACCCGGATAAGGCGGCCCCTGTCGACGCCGGCCAGGGCCAGGACGGCCTCCAGTTGTTCCAGCACATCGCGGGTCTGCCCGGCGATGTCCAGGCTCGTATCACGGGCGACGATGCCCGAGGTTTCGATGCAGTCGTTGAAGCGCACGCACTGGCTGTAGCGGGCGTTGCGGCCTTTGCGCTGTATGTCCACGGCGGTCCCTCCTGTCTTGTCAGCACGGCCGATGTGTCCGGCCTGGGCAGATTGTTCGGGGGCCGGCGAGCGGTCGGCTAGGAAGAAAAGGACGATAAATAGGAGAAATCTGCTTTGTTAAAAAATAACTTATAAATTTTCTCAAAGTAAAAAATATCGTTGTTTTTTAGATTGCCTGCGGATAGCCTCCGGACCCATCGCCAGCCACCGGGTTGTCCTGCCGGGATGGGTATCGCCTGGCTGGCGCGACCGACGATTTCACCTGCCAAGGGACCTGCCATGAAATTCCCAGCCGTGCCGCCGCTGAAACGCAGTTTCTGGATGCTCTCCGCCGAGCCCGACTTGAAGTTGCCGTCCCCGCTCTCGGGCAACCATCGGGCCGATATCGTGATCGTCGGCGGAGGCTTCGTCGGCCTCTGGACTGCGCTGACGATCAAGGAGCACGAGCCCGATTGCCGGGTCCTGGTGCTGGAACAGGACATTTGCGGCGGTGGTGCGTCGGGACGCAATGGCGGGTTCGTGATGTCCTGGTGGCCGAAGATCCAGTCGCTCACCTCGTTCTGTTCCAGCGAGCAGGCGACCTTCCTGGCGACCAGCGCGGAGCGCGCGATCCAGGAACTGGGCGAGTTCTGCGAACGCCACCGGATCGACGCCGCTTTCCGCCAGAAGGGCTGGCTCTGGACGGCGACCTGCAAGGCCCACGTCGATAGCTGGAACGCCACCCTGGCCGCCTGCGAGCGCCTGGGTTTCCACCCGTTCGAACGGCTGTCCCGCGAGGAGGTGGCCAGGCGCTCCGGGTCCGACGTGCACATTGCCGGCGTGCTGGAGCGCAGCAATGCCACCGTGCAGCCGGCCGCCCTGGTCCGTGGCATGCGGCGCGTGGCGCTCGAAGCGGGCGTCGAGATTTTCGAGAACACGCCGGTTACCGAGATTCAGCCGGGGCGCCCGGTGCGTCTCCTCACGGCGAACGGCCGGGTTGAAGCCGGACAGGTGGTGCTGGCGACCAACGCCTGGTCTGCCGCCATCCCGGAGCTTGCGAAGCTGTTCGTGCCGGTGGGCAGCTCCATCGTGGTGACCCAGCCGCTGGGCCAGCGCCTGGAAAGCATGGGGTGGAGCGGGGCGGAAGCCATCACCGACTCGCAGCTGCTGGTCGACTACTACCGCACCACGCCCGACGAGCGCATCGCCTTCGGCAAGGGCACCGGCTCGCTGAGCTACGGCTCGAAGATGGGGCCGGTGTTCAGCGAAGACCGTGAGGGCATCGCCCTGACCGAAGCCGACCTGCGCCGCGCCTACCCGATGCTCAACGACGCGCTGATCACCCATTCCTGGTCCGGCCCGATCGACCGCACCTACGACAGCCTGCCGGTGTTCGGCCGCATTGCCGGCAGCGACAACATCCACTACGGCATCGGCTGGAGCGGCAATGGCGTCGGCCCGAGCCGCCTGGGTGGGCGCATCCTGGCCAGCCTCGCACTGGGGCGGAAGGACCCGTGGAGCGGTTGCGCCCTGGTCGGCCGCCGCTGCAAGCCGTTCCCGCCCGAGCCGGTGCGTTTCATCGGTGGCTCGATGGTGCGCAAGGCCGTGATTCGCAAGGAACGCGCCGAACTCAACGGCAAGCCGGCGAATCCGTTCGACTTACTGATGGCCCGGTTTGCACCCGCTGGACTTGAAGACAAAGCCTGAGGAAATCCCATGACCCCCGTACTGTTCCGTCTCGACAATGCCCAGTTCTCCGAGCCCGCGCGGGCCGGCATCCCGATTGGCGAACCGATCCCGATGGCCAGCACTGCCGCGCATCAGGAACTCGCCTCGCAGAATGCTTCCAGCGGCTTCTGGGAGTGCTCTCAGGGCCGTCTGCGCCGCGCCATCATGCAGGCCGAGTACAGCTACTTCATCGAAGGCCGCGGCGTGTTCACCCCGGACGGCGGCGAGCCCATCGCCTTCAAGGCCGGGGACTCGATCTACTTCGCCGCGAATACCCAGGGCGAGTGGGAAATCATCGAGAAGGTGCGCAAGGCGTATCTGATTCTGGGGTGAGTACGGGGCGTGGCACCTGTCCACGAGGGACATCGTGCCGTGCGGTTCGCGAGCAAGGACTAGGCGCCCCCGTCTCTCCTAGGGAATGATCGGAACGGCCGGGAGCGTAGGGCGTACAACCGTTCGCGGTTGTACGCCGATACACCTCGTTCGTCAGTCGTGCCGCGATCGCCCCCGGAGCGTTATACGCCCTACGCCAGCTTGCCAATGCGGCGAGGCTCACCGAGCCTTGCGATAGTGGTCCCGGATGAATACGGGGAGATCGTTCGAGGGTGGGGTGAAGGGAATCTGATACATCATGTCGCCGACGAAACCGCGGTGATAGGTGGCGTGATTGACCAGATGCAGCACGATTTCTTCCTGTGTCATGACGCCCTTTCCCCCTCCGACGAACTCGAAATGGACGACTTTCGACAGGTCCTTGGCCGACCAGGAGTCGACGAGCTCGATGTACCAGCGGTCCATCGCCTGAACCGCGTGCCAGAGGTCGCCCAGCGGAGACGGATGTTCGGTGTTGCGGGCGGTGTAGGGGTGCTTCCTGCCTTGCAGGTGATGCCTGAAGATGTCGTCCACTACGTAAACGTGGTTCAGCGTATGCACCATGTTTCCAAAGCGCGTTTGCCTCGGGCGAAGCGCCTCGCCAGCGGGCAGGTTCATCACGCTTTCGAACGTCAGCTGATTCGCCCAGGCCTTGTAGCGCACCAGCATTTTCAGGGTGCCCGTGGCGGATACGGGGTGGCTTTCCGGAGCCGAAGACATGTTGGGCAGTCCTTGTTTGAACTCAATCGATGAGTGGGTGACTTTCTTCGAAGCGGCCTTCGGCGCTTGCCGGGACCACCCTTGTTTCCCGCGCGGCTTGCACCATACCTGACGCTCACGGGAGCCCCTGGAGTCGGCCGCTAACCTGTGTGTGGGTCTTGCCGCCGATCCAGAACTGGCCGTCGCTGTCGCGCGCCACATGAATGCGTCCTTTGCGGTCGAGGCGAGTGCCCTGGGCGGCGATATAGGCCTCTTCGATCACGCCGGTGGAGGACAGCCACTGCGCCAGCGAGGCGTTGAGGCTTCCCGTGACCGGGTCCTCGACGATGCTGCCCAGATGATTGTTGAAGAACGCGCGAACTTCGAACGCGGCATCGCCATGGGAATGCGCTCCGACCACGCCGATGTCGATCCTGCGCGGCCAGTGGCGTTGCGGATTCAGGGCGAGCACCTGTTCCGCCGAGGCCAGCCTGATCCCCAGCCAACCAGGACCGTTGTCGACCCAGGCGGCATCCATGACCTCGTGCGGCTCGATCCCGAGGAATTGAACCGCTTCGCTCAATTCTTCCTGCGAGGGAGCACCGGAACGAATCAGCGGCGGCGCACCAAAGGACAGCAGCCCCTGGTCACGGCGAATGGTCACCAGCCCAACGCCGCACTCCTGGACGATTTCAGCCTCTTTCATCGGCGCCTGCCCAGTGGAAAGCCAGGCATGGCAGCTGCCCAATGTCGGGTGCCCGGCAAAAGGCATTTCTCTTTCCAGCGTGAATATCCTGACCCTGTAGTCTGCCGCCGGGTGCGTAGGCGATAGCAGGAAGGCTGTCTCCGACAGGTTGAACCAGCGGGTCAGGCGCTGCATGTCATCGGTCTTGAGCGCATCGGCACCCATGACGACCGCCAGCGGGTTACCGGAAAGAGGTTCCGCGCCGAAAACGTCGATCATCTGAAACTCATAGGTCACAACAGCGCTCCTCACATTCGTGGCGATATGGGTATTGATGGGGCAATCGATTCGACTCGCATCCGGGCATCAGTCTGGGGATACCAGAAGCTTCAACCCCGCGACGGCGAACAGTGCCGAGAAGAGCCCTTGAATCCAGCGGCCGAGCCTGGCGTAGAAGGCAATCATCCGGGTGGTCGAAAAGAGGATGGCGTAGCCACCGAATATGATGATCCCGAGCACGGCACAGCCGCCGATGATTGCCGGCAAGGTGCCGCTGGGGGCGTTCTCCCGCAGTCCCAGCGACATGATCGCCATCCAGGACATGATCGCCTTCGGATTGCCGAGGTGCATGAGCACGCCTTGGCGGTACAGGGGCAGATAGCGCGGCGGCGTTCGTGACGTGTCCGCGCGGGAGATATCCAGGGTCTGCTGCAAGGCGGACCTGCCGGCGCGCACCGCCAGGTAGAGCAGATAGAGGCCGCCAAGCACCTTGATGACGACAAGCGCCTTGGCATAGGTGGCCAGCAGGGTGGAGATGCCGGTCGCCGCCAGGATTGCCCAGGCGAGCGAGCCCGTCATGACCCCGCACGCAAGGATGAGGGCGGGGATGCGCCCGTCCCGCATTGCAGTCCCCATGATTGCCATGTTGCTGGGGCCCGGACTGGCAGCGGCCAGAAAGTAGGAGCCAAAGGCGAGGGCGATAGGGCTGCCGATCATTGAGGCAACCTCCGTGACGCATGCAGGAGGCCGGACGCGCGCGACTGCTGCGTCATGCCTGGATGTCTCCGCGATAGACGATGTGGACCTTGTTCCCCTCGGGATCGCGCAGGTACGCGCCGAAATAGCCAGCGCCATAGTGCGGACGTGGTCCTGGGACGCCATCGTCCATCCCTCCACTCGCAAGGCCCGCCGCGTAGGCGGCTTTCACCGCCGCTTCCGAGAGGGCCAGAAAGGCGACCATGCTGCCGTTGCCAACCGTGGAGGGTTCGCCATTGCGCGGGATATAGACGTAGAAGCGTGGCAGCGGGGCCGTCGCTGTCACCCAGCAAAGCGCCGGAGGTCCGCCGTCGGGCACGACAGTGCGGCGCGTCAGGCCGAGCGGTGCGAGGGTGGCATCATAGAAACGGCCGGCCCGCTCGAGGTCCCGCGCGCCAACAGTCACATGGCTGAACATCTGACCCTCCGTTGCCCCGTCATTGCAGCGAGGCGGTTGGTGAAACGGTTGCATGTCGCAGACAACCCTAATGCACGTTACACTTTTGATCTATTTAAATAGTGTCACGCGACACTATTAATCACTGGACGGTAAACATGCTTCTTCAATCTCCCTGGATGCCGCGCCTCGCGGAGATCGACGCGAGTGTCGCCGAGCGGCTGGTACTGGCACTGGCCGACGACATCATCGAGGGGCAATTGAAGGGGGGCGATCGTCTGCCGGCCCATCGCGATCTCGCCTGGCAGCTGGGGGTCGGCCTGGGGACAGTGACAAAGGCCTACGCCGCCCTCGAACGGCGGGGACTGGTGCGCAGCGTCAAGGGCCGGGGCATGTTCGTGGCAATCCGCCAGGCCCATGAAGACCGGGAGATCGATCTTTCCTCCAATGTGCCGCCGGCCATGCTGTCGGCGCGACTTCTGGCCCGGACCCTGGCCGGGGTCGCGCGGAAGATCGACGCCGATCATCTCAATCTCTACTCGCCGCCCGCCGGGCACCTGGAGCATCGGCGCCTGCTGGCGCGCTGGCTTGAAACGCTCGGTGTCAGGGTCGAACCGGCGAACCTGGCGCTGACGAGTAATGCCCGCCAGGCCATTTCGCTGGCCTTCGATCTGGCCTGCGGCCCTCACGGGGTGATCCTGACTGAACGCGTCACCTATCCCGGTGCGATAGCGCTGGCGCGGCGCAAAGGCTATCGGATGCAAGGCGTCGCGATCGATGCAGAGGGGATGCTGCCGGAGGCGCTCGCAGCAGCGCTCGAAGGCCTCGCATCCACCGCTATCAGAGCGGTCTACCTCACGCCGACGCTGCACAACCCGACCACGGCAACCATGGGCATGGCGCGCAGGCAGGCTATCGTCGATGTCTGCCGGAGGTCGGGAGCCTGGATCATCGAGGATGGCGTCTACGCGCTGGGGCCGCCCGTGGCGCCAGCGCTCGTTGCACTGGCTCCCGAGCGTGTCTTCCACGTCAATGGGCTGTCCAAGTCGATCGGACCGGGACTCCGGATCGGTATGCTCACGCTGCCGGCGGAAATGACCGCCGCAGCGCAGGAAGTCCTGCAGGACGTCCCGATGGCGCCGTCGCCATTGTCCTGTGCCGTGGTGGAGGAGTGGTTATCCAGCGGCGTCATCGCGGCCATCCCGCAGGACTTGCGCCATGAAGCGCGCCGGCGGTCGAACCTGGCGGTTTCGCTCCTTGGCGCGGTCGAGTTCGTTGCGCATCCGGATGCCTATCACATCTGGCTGCCGATGCCCCGTGACGCTTCCGATCGCCTGGCGACTGCGGCCGCCTCGGTGGGGATCAGGGTGACACCGCCCGAATCGGTCATGGTCGACCCGGGTGACCAGGCGGCAGGTATTCGCCTTTGTCTCGGTGGCCCGTCGCTCGAAGAGCTGACGGAAGGACTGACGCTTCTGGCAAGGCTCATGACGAGCACTACCGCACCGGCCACATGAAGTTCGGGCCGGCACGGTACCTTCTGTCGATGATGGGGCGTCGTGGTCATGCCCGATAGGGTCGCCCCGTCCGTACGAATCGAGAGGTAGGGGGGAGCCGGCCAGTCGGGCTGGCCGGCAGGGCGATCAGCCGCGCAGCAAATGCACCGCCAGCCCGGCCAGGGCACAGGCGAACAAGACCTGGATCACGCCGCGCTTGAAGCGGAACAGGGCCACGGCCGCAGCGATGGCAATCACGGCCGAAGGCCAGTCGAAGGCGCCGCTGAAACCCTTCGGCCAGAGCACGTGATAACCAAAGAACACCGCCAGGTTGAGAATCACGCCGACCACCGCCGCGGTGATGCCGGTCAGCGGCGCAGTGAATTTCAGCTCGTTGTGCGTCGACTCCACCAGCGGCCCGCCGGCGAGGATGAACAGGAAGGACGGCAGGAAGGTGAACCAGGTGACCAGGCTCGCGGCGATGGCACCGGCGAGGAAGGGGTGGTCTGCGCCGAACATCGGGTGCACGTAGCCGCCGACGAAACCCACGAACGCCACCACCATGATCAGCGGCCCCGGCGTGGTTTCGCCCAGGGCCAGGCCATCGATCATCTGCGTGGGCGACAGCCAGCCGTAATGGCCGACCGCGCCCTGATAGACATAGGGCAGCACCGCATAGGCGCCACCGAAGGTCAGCAGGGCCGCCTTGGTGAAGAACCAGCCCATCTGCGTCAGGGTTCCTTCCCAGCCGAACGAGGCCGTCAGCAGCCCCATGGGCAGTAGCCAGAGGGCGGCGCCGACCAGCGCCAGGCGCAGCAGGCGCCCCCAGCGGAAGCGCGCATGTTCGGGCGTCGGGGTGTCATCGTCGATCAGCGCGGGGCCGTAGCTGGCCTTCGCTGCACCATGGCTGCCGCCAATGGCGAACTGGCTCGGCAGCAGTCGCCCGCCGATGTAGCCGAGGATCGCGGCCATCAGCACGATAACCGGGAAGGGCACGTTGAGGGCGAAGATGGCGACGAAGGAGGCCGCCGCGATAGCCCATAGCCAGGCGTTCTTCAGGGCCCGCGAACCGATGCGGTGCGCCGCATGGACGACGATGGCCGTCACTGCGGGTTTGATGCCGTAGAAGATGCCCTCCACCACCGGCACTTCGCCGAAGGCGACATAGACCCAGGACAGGCCGATCAGGATGAACAGCGACGGCAGCACGAACAGCGCACCGGCGATCACGCCGCCCCAGGTGCGATGCATCAGCCAGCCGATATAGGTGGCGAGCTGCTGGGCTTCCGGTCCCGGTAGCAGCATGCAGTAGTTCAGGGCATGGAGGAACCGGCGCTCACTGATCCAGCGGCGGCGCTCCACCAGCTCCTGGTGCATGATCGAAATCTGTCCCGCCGGGCCGCCGAAACTGATGAAGCCCAGCTTCAGCCAGAACAGGAAGGCCTCGAACAGGCTGATGGGCGCCCCAGGGGCGATCGCCTTCTCGGCGGCAGGCGTGGTGGAGTCAGTCATGGTTCTTCTCGTCAGTAGCGAATGCGGTCAACAGGCCATCGAAGATGCCGCTGGCTGCCTGTAGCAGCAGGTCATCATCGCTGATGCTTTCTCGCAGCCCGGCCAGGACGCGCTCGATGCCCGATGCCTCGGCGGGCTGGCTGCCACCGATGTCCAGGTAGTGCACGAGGGCGGCGGTACGCTTGAGGGCGGGGCTTTCGAGCTGGAAGCTGGCCAGCAGGGTTTCGAAGGTGACGCGCTGTCCGACATGGCTGAAGGTGGCGCCGTCGAAGTCGAAGCCCAGCGCATCGGCAGGGCAGTCGCGCGGGGAGTCCAGCCAGAGGATCTGCGCGGTGGGGTCGATGAAGCGGCGAATCAGCCAGGCGCTGGCGAGGCGATCGACCCAGGGGCGTTTGCGTGTCGCCCAGCGGCGACCCCGGAAGTCTTCCGGTGCCAAGGGCGTGATGGTCTCTTCATGGCTGCTCGGCTCGTCCGGCGCGAGGGCGCGGCTGATGGCGGTTTCCAGCGCCTGCAGGGCCGAGTCGGTGAGCTGCCTGGCTTCGCTGGGGAAGAAGTCGATGGCGGTCAACTGGGCAAATGCCTTGCGCAACTTGCGGACCTGCCGTGCGGTCTGCAGGGCGTTCTCGTCCGTCAGTTCGCGGAGGCAGTTGGCGATATCGGCGCGCAACCTGGCGTATTCCTCGCTGCGGTCGAACAGCGGGATGAATCGCTCGCCGGGTTCACTGATCGTCAGCAGGTAGGCGGTGCCACTGATGGCGAGCACCTCCTGCTCGATGGCTTCGAGGGCTTCCCGTCCGCCGACGCGCTCTGGCAACAGGTACACCCCGTCGCGCAGCACCGCCGCGCCGCAGGCCTTGAGCGCTCGCCAGGCACGCATGCGCTCGGTCGAATTGGCAGTCGGCAGGCCGAGCACCAGAAGCAGCCAAGTATTCATGTAGAGTATTCAACGTATTTGGTTGTGATATCTACTATAGTGATACTTCATCCAAAGGGTAAGCCGTATTCGAGAGACGGATGCACCTCGGGAGGCCGGCCATGGTTCCACTCATCACACGCCTAGGATCAGGGCTGGCGCTGACAGGCGTCGAGGCCGGCGTATGGCGGCTGCTGCTGGCGAGGAGTCTGCGGGGCTTTTGCGACGGTTTCGTTGCGGTGCTGCTGCCGGCCTATCTGCTCGCACTGGGCATGTCGACCCTCTCGGTCGGGCTGATCAGCACCTCGACGCTGCTGGGCTCGGCGATCGCCACGATGCTGGTCGGCATGCTGGGCAATCGCTTTGCGCGTCGCTCGCTGCTGCTGGTCGCTGCCGGGGTGATGGTGGCAACGGGCATCGGCTTTTCCAGCTTCTCGACGCTCTGGCCGCTGCTCATCGTGGCATTCCTTGGCACCATGAATCCCAGTGCGGGGGATGTCAGTCTGTTCCTGCCCATCGAGCATGCCTGCCTGGCCGAAGCCTCGGAAGCGCGGGCGCGCACGTCGCTGTTCGCACGGTACAGCCTGGTCGGAGCGCTCTCCGGCGCCCTCGGGGCATTGCTGGCCGGAGCACCGGAATGGATTGCCGGACATCTCGGCGTCGACGCGCTCCCGGCCATGCGCGGCATGTTCGTCCTCTACGCACTGGCGGGGCTGGCGATCCTCGCGCTGTACCGGCAGTTGCCCACGCACCCTTCGGCCTCGACCGCCGCCCACGCGCCGCTGGGACCATCGCGCTGGATCGTCGTGCGCCTCGCGCTGCTGTTCAGCGTCGACGCGTTCGCCGGCGGCCTGGTGGTCAATGCCTTGCTGACGCTCTGGCTCATGGCGCGCTTCGATCTTTCCATCGGCGCGGCCGGTCAGTTCTTTTTCTGCACGGGCCTGCTCAGCGCCGGCTCGCAACTGGCGGCGGCGCCACTGGCGCGCAGGATCGGCCTGCTGAACACCATGGTTTTCACGCACATTCCGTCGAGCATGTGCCTGATCGCGGCAGCCTTCATGCCGTCGTTGCCGCTGGCCTTGCTCATGTTGTTGCTGCGTAGCGCCCTGTCGCAGCTCGACGTGCCCACGCGCAGCGCCTACGTCATGGCCGTCGTCACGCCGGCCGAACGAGCGGCTGCCGCGAGCCTGACGGCGGTACCGCGCAGTCTTGCCGCTGCCATCGCGCCGACCATCGCCAGCGGATTGATCGGGCTGGGGTGGCTCACCGCGCCGCTGCTTGCCTGCGGCGTGCTCAAGATCCTCTACGACCTGACGCTGCTCATGGCGTGCCGGCATGTGCGGCTCGAGGGGGAGCATTCGTGACTACACCGCGAAATGGTCTGTATTGGCCTGATCGTATTCGCGGTTTGCAAACGCAAAATCTCGTCCGGTCCCGCGCGTCATCGTGGCGTAAAAATGGTGCCATTACTCCTGGAGCTTGGATTGCTCAATCCAGGCGAAGGTTTTTCGAATGCTCAGCGGGATTAGTCCAGTTGGTGAAAGCCTCACCCGGCACTCTTTGTCGGGGTTGCTGCACGACAGGCAGGCCCGGGAAACCTGCCGGATTTCCACCAGACGGCACTTCCGGGGCGCGCCTCGCACAGGAAGCTAGCCACCTGTAACGCACAGTGGTGTGGGACTTTCAATTGCCCCTTAGTGGTCATCGCAGAGTAGCTGGTTAGCGCGAGCAGCCAATCCTTCCATTCCGGCTAACGAGAACGTCGCGTCTCAGTTGCTGAATGGCAACTACCGACCCAAAGCGGACACTCGTGTGCGGCTCAGACCTGCCGTTACCGGGTAAATGCATTTGCTCTGCTTAGGCACGGCCGATATGGTCAGTTGATAACCGCGGAGTTCTATGATGCCAACTGATCCACTATGCCTCGTTTTTATTCCCCCGTTGGTGGCCCTACTTACCGCCGCCGAGAGCAAAAAAGGCTCCCCGCTCACAGAAGATGAGGTCTGCGCTATTCGCGACCAGGCGACCTGCGTCGCAGTCCCTTTCAGCACTGCACTCGAGATGGAAGGCAAGCGCGGTTATGCGGATATTGTCGCGGAGGACTGTTGGAGCGAATGGCGAAAGCTACGGGCTTAGCAAGTCTGACGCTGGTTGGGTCTCGTCCAAGGCTGCGTCGGTACATGTCCGCTATTGGCCGATAGCGGACTATGGTTCGTGTGCTGATTACGGACCACAGTCTGCCAATTTTCGCTCTGCCCTGATGACCGATGCGGCCTCTGGAGAATGCCTCGCTGTTTTTATGGGCGCTCATGGCCAGGCCCTGGAGTTGTTGCATTCTCAGGCAGAACCCAGCAGTTCGTTCGTCATGCGTTGCTGGTCCTGTCCGCGTGCGATCAGCCAGCGCTGGAAGTCCCGGCATTGTGCCTTGTGGAAATTGTTCCGGTTCCAGGTCAGATAGTACGACGCGGGCATTGGCAGAGCGCGAAGACATGGAACGATCAACTGGCCGCGCGCCAGATCCCCGCTGATCATCGAGTACTGGGCCAGCACCAGACCCTGCCCCTGGATGGCCGCCTCAATGGCCATGGATGAAAGCGAGTAGACCCTGCTGTTGCTGATGGATGCGCCATGCACGCCATTCAACGCGAACCACTCCGCCCATGAGGGTGGCGAGTCGAACCTGGGGCGCCAGTCGATGGTTAGCAGCGGATACTCGAGCAGGCTACCGGCAGCTTCCGGCGGCACCGCGGTCGCAAGCAGGGCAGGGCTGCATGCGGGTACCACGCAATCGCGAAAGAGTTCGATGGTGTGCTGGTCATCGTGGATGCCTTCGCCATAGCTGATGCGAAAGTCCGCGCCATTGGCCTCGGACTGAGACGGCTCGGTGTGGGTGCCGTCGAGGTAGACGCTCAGTGCCGGAAACTCCCTCTGCCACTCGGTCACCAGCGGCGCGAGCCATTTGGACAGCAGCGAAGGCAGGGCGCTGACGTAGAGATTGTTGGCGTTCTTCGCGCGCTCCAACTCTGCTGTCGCGGCCCGCAGTCGCTCGAAGGCCTGATTGCAGCCTTCGTGAAAGCGCTGGCCAACCGCGTTGAGGCGCAGGCGCTGACCATCCTTGACCGTGAGGCTGATACCGACAGCGTCTTCCAGCAGCTTCATCTGCTGGCTGACCGCGCCGGCGGAAATCCCCAGGCGCTTGGCGGCCTGGGAAATGCTGCCACAGAGGCCGACGGCCTCGAATATCTCCAGTGCGCGCAAAGGGGGGAGGTGGCTCATGGTGGCTCCTGAGGGCTCAAGAATCGCGCCATTTATATTTTAGAAAATCTTAAATAAGCAACAGGAAAGGATATCTATTCTTTTGGGTCTCACGCTCCTACGCTCTCCCTCAAGAAGCTCGCTTCGAATAACAACAAGAGGAGCCATGAGACATGTTCCTGAAAAACGCCTGGTACGCAGCCGCCTGGGACAGTGAAGTGAAACAGGCCCTGCACGCGACCATTCTGCTGGGTGAGCCCGTCGTTCTCTATCGCAAGGCCGACGGCACTGTCGTCGCTCTGGAAGACGCCTGCCCGCACCGCAAACTGCCGTTGTCCATGGGGCGCCTGCAGGGTGATCTGGTCGAGTGTGGTTACCATGGACTGACGTTCGACTGCTCCGGCGCCTGCGTGAAGGCCAGTTGCGTGCCGCGGGTGCCGCAGGCCGCGCAGGTTCGCAGCTATCCAGTGGAGGAGCGCTACGGCCTGGTCTGGCTGTGGATGGGCGATCCGCAGTTGGCCGATCCGGCCAAGCTGCTCGATATCCCGGAGTGGGACGATCCGAACTGGGGCGTCAATCGTGGCGACTCGATGACCGTCGAGTGCAACTACCTGTACATGACCGACAACCTGCTCGATCCCTCCCATGTCGCCTGGGTACACCAGAGTACCTTCGGTACCTCGGCTTGCGAATCGGAGCCGCTGCAAACCCGGGTCAACGACAACGGTGTGGTGGTGTCACGCTGGCTGCATGACATTGAAGTGGCGCCGTTCTATCGGCAGTACCTGAAGTTCCAGGGCCGCTGCGACCGGCTGCAGTACTACGAGGTGCGCTATCCGTCCCACGCCATCATCAAGGGCGTGCACACCCCGGCCGGTAGCGGTGGCGAAGGGGCGCCGATGCACGAGCAGGCGTTCCTGATGGATTCGTACAACTTCATGACGCCGGTCGACGAGAATCGCACCCGCTATTACTGGTTCCAGTTGCGCAACTTCGACGCTGACGACGAGGACGTGTCCCGGCGGTTCGCCGCCGACGTGCGCCGTGCCTTCGAGGAAGACCGTCTGGTGCTCGCCGCCGTGCATGCCGGGATGAAGAACCGCCAGACGCCGAACATCGACCTGGCCATCGACTCCGGCCCGCTGCGTTTCCGCCGAGGCATCGAGCGACTGATCCGTGAGGAGCAGGAGGCCGTTGGCCTGCGCAAAGTCGACGAGGTCACAGTCCATGCGTGAGCCGACTCCCGCCGCGAAGGGTTTCGCGCGCTTCCAGGTGACCGGGAAGGTACGGGAGAGCGCGTCGATCACCTCGTTCGTGCTCAGGCCCGCGATGAACGACGCGCATGTGGAGTTCCGCCCGGGACAATTCATCATGGTGCGGATTCCACAACCGGGCGGTCCGGAGGTCCTGCGGGCCTACAGTTTGTCCGGTGACCCGGATGACCATTCGCAATTGCGTATCTCGGTGAAGCACGAACTGCCCCCTGCGCATCTTCCCGACCTGCCGGCGGGTATCGGCTCCAGCTTCCTGCACCATGCGGTGGAGATCGGCGGAGAGCTGGATATCGCCGGACCGTCCGGTGAGTTTGTCCTCGACGAGAGCAGCGAGCGGCCGGTCCTGCTGTTCAGCGGTGGTGTGGGGCTGACGCCGATGGTGAGCATGCTGCATCGCCTGGCGACCCGATCGGCGCGTCCGGTGTACTTCATCCACGCCTGTGAGAATGGCGCCGTCCACGCGCTGCGCGAAGAGGTGCTGGAGTTGGCATCGACGCGTGCCGGGATCGTCGTGCACTTCTGCTATCGCGTGCCGACGGCGGAGGACCTGGAGCGCGGCTATCACCATAGCTGCGGGCTGGTCAGCAGAGAGACCCTGCAGGCATTGCTTCCGCTGGACGACTACGACGTCTACCTGTGCGGGCCTCGCCCGTTCATGCAGGCGAACTGGCGCCTGCTGCGCGGCCTGGGCATCGACAGGGCGAGGATTCGCTACGAATTCTTCGGTCCGGCGACCATTCTCGAGGCCGACGAAGCACCAACCGCGCCGGCACCCGTAAAGCCGCAGCCACTGCTCGATGGCGAATTGACGGTGCGCTTCGAGCCCTCCGGCCGATCCGTTGCCTGGGATGCGTCCTGTCCATCGCTGCTGGAGTTCGCCGAGCAGGCGGGCTTCGCGCCGCCCTTCAGTTGCCGGGCCGGGCTGTGTAATTCATGCCTGACGCCCCTGCTCAGCGGCAGCGTCGAGTACAGCGAAGCGCCGCTGGAGGCCCCCGAACCGGGACAGGTCCTGCTGTGCTGCGCAAGGCCGACCGCCCCGGTGGTACTGGACCTGAAGAAGTGATGTCGGCGGTGCCGACCGAAAATCGACCTTGTATGGATGGAGCGCCTATCGACTCGACCATTGCCCATGCAACAACCGACCTGTGATTTGCCTTGCCGCGCGTGCCCTTTACGACCCTCACCGGATTCGCATCGGAGAATACAAAAATGAAAAACAAGAAAGTCGGATTCGCAGCCTGCTCGTTGTTGATGATGTTCGCTAGTTACTCGCTGAGCCCCCTGGCCAAGGAACTGGACAGCATCCAGATCGCTACAGAAGGGGTCTACGAGCCCTGGAACCGCACGCTGCCGGATGGCAGCTTCGATGGCTTCGAGCCGGAAATGGCCAAGGTGCTCTGCGAGCGCATGCAGCTCCAATGCAAAATCGTCGCCCAGGACTGGGACGGGCTGATCCCCGGTCTGCAGGCCGGAAAATTCGACGTGGTGATGGACGCTCTGGCGATCAGCGAGACGCGCAAGAAGGTCATCGATTTCTCCCGCCCCTACACCAAGGCTCCGGCCACCTTTATCGCCCTGCAGTCCAGCGGCATCGACCTGGGCAAGGGGACCCTGCACCTGCGCGGCAATCCCGAACTGGATACGCCAGCCGTCGAGGAATTGCGCGGCAAGCTCAAGGGCAAGCTGATCGGCATCGTCTCCGGCACCGTGTACAGCAAATTCATCCACGACCAGTTCGGCCAGGTGGCGACCATCCGTGACTACAAGACGCCGCCGGAGCCGCTGATGGATCTGAAGAACGGGCGGGTAGACCTGGTGTTCGAGGATCTCGGGTTCCTCGCCGGAGAAATGCAGCGGGCCACGGACAGCGGGCTCACGCTGGTTGGCCCGGCGATCAACGGGCCGATTTGGGGCGAGGGCGAAGCCTTCGGCATCCGCAAGGGCGAGCCGGAGCTCAAGGCCAAGCTGGATGCGGCAATCGAGTCGATGATTGCCGACGGCACGATCAATCGCCTGAGCACGAAGTGGTTCCATCACGACTTCACGCCACCCAGCCAGTGACCGGGTGATCCATCGGCGGACGCCATCACGCAGGGCGCCGCGCCGATGGAGTGGGTACTCCCGCGGCCGCGCATGCCGGCCGCTCTCCTGACGCAGTTCTCGGTGGGTGTACACGTGATCGATTTGATTGGTTTTGGCGAGAAAGGCTGGGGCAGTGTGCTGCTCATGGCCGCGCTCATGACGGTGCTGGTGACGCTGGGTGCGTTACTGGTCGGCGCCGTGCTCGGTGCGCTGGTGGCCGCGGCGAAGCTGCACCACAGCAGTCTGCTGCGCATGCTTGGCAATGCCTACACCACGGTGTTCCGTGGTGTGCCGGAGCTTCTGGTGATCTACCTCTTCTACTACGGCGGCTCGGCGCTGGTGAGCAGCGTCGGCCGGTTGTTCGGCACCAGCGGCTTCATCAGCATGCCCGCCTTCCTGGTCGGTGCGCTGGCGGTTGGCGTGGTGTCCGGGGCCTACCAGGCCGAGGTCTATCGCGGTGCCTTCCAGGCGGTGTCGCGCAGCGAACTGGAGGCGGCCAGAGCGATCGGCATGCCGACCCTGCTGCGCTTCCGGCGGATCATCGTGCCGCAGATACTGCGCTTTGCGCTGCCAGGTATTGGCGGGGTCTGGCAGATCAGCCTGAAGGATTCGGCGCTGATCTCCGTCACCGGGCTGGTCGAGTTGATGCGTGCGAGTCGGGTGGCGGCCTCGTCCACCGGGCAGTTCGTACTGTTCTTCCTGAGTGGCTGCGCGCTGTACCTGATGCTCACCGCGCTTTCCAACCTGGTCTTCTCGCGAGCTGAGCTGCGAGTCGGCAGAACTTTCCGCCGCAGCTGAATAGGAGCGGGCCATGTCCATCGATTTCGCTTTCCTCTGCGACACCCTGCTGCAACTGCTGCAGGCCTTGCCCACCACGCTGGTGCTGTTCGTCGCTTCGGTCACCCTCGGTACGCTGCTGGCGATGCTGGTGGTCTGGGCGCGTGTATGCGAGTTCGCCGTGCTGCGGCACCTCGCGCGTGGCTACATCTTCCTGTTTCGCGGCTCGCCGCTGCTGATCCAGATGTTTCTGCTCTATTACGGACTCAGCCAGTTCCCGGCAGTGCGCCAGAGCCTGCTCTGGCCGGTGCTGCGCGAGCCGGCCACCTGCGCGGTGATCGCGCTGGCGCTGTGCACTGCTGGCTATATGGCGGAAATCTTCCGTGGCGGCCTGCTGACGGTGCCGGCGCAGCAGATCGAGGCTGGACGCGCAGCGGGGATGTCCGGTTGGCTTCTGGCGAGACGGATCATCATCCCGGTGGCGTTGCGCAACTGCCTGCCGGCCTATTCGACGGAAATCATCCTGATGATGAAGGCGACCTCGCTGGCAAGCCTGGTGACTGTCTACGAAGTCTCCGGCGTAGCGCAGCGAATCATTTCCGAGACCTATCGGACGATGGAGGTGTTCCTCTGCGCTGCGCTGATCTACCTGGTTCTCAACTACCTGATCGTCCGCTCACTGGCGCTGGTAGAGCGCTGGCTGTCCCCGAAGGCACCCGCTACCACCCGTCCTACAACAAGAAATTACGCACTTGGCGTGCGCAGAGGGTAACTGGCATGGCTACTGGCAACGATCCGATCCTGCAGGTGAAGCATATCCGCAAGTCGTTCGGCGACCTCGAGGTACTCAGGGGTATCTCGCTGGACGCCTACGAAGGCGATGTGGTTTCGATCCTCGGCTCAAGCGGCTCCGGCAAGAGCACCTTCCTGCGCTGCATCAACCTGCTGGAAATCCCCGACGCGGGGGAGATCCGTGTCGCTGGCGAGCAGGTAGCGCTCAAACGCGGATGCAACCAGATGCTGGTACCCGCCGACCGGCGTCAGATCGACCGCATCCGCCCGGAACTGGGCATGGTGTTCCAGAACTTTGGCCTGTGGTCGCATATGACCGTGCTGCAGAACGTCATCGAAGGGCCTGTGCATGTACAGAAGCGCCCGCGAGCAGAGTGCATCGCCGAGGCGGAGACGCTGCTGGAGAAGGTCGGCATGGCGGACAAGCGCAATCACTACCCGGCGTTCCTGTCCGGCGGTCAGCAGCAGCGCGTGGCCATTGCCCGCACCCTGGCAATGCGGCCGCGGGTGATCCTGTTCGACGAACCCACTTCGGCGCTCGATCCGGAACTTGTCGGCGAGGTGCTGAAGGTCATGCGCAGTCTGGCCGAAGAGGGCCGGACCATGCTGGTGGTGACCCATGAAATGGGTTTCGCACGCAACGTCTCCAACCGTGTGGTGTTCATGAACCAGGGGCAGATCGAGGCCCAGGGTACGCCGGACGAGATGTTCAGAGAGCAGCGCTCGGAGCGCTTCAGCCGGTTCATCCTGAGCCAGGCCTGACACCCGACCAACCCCATTGTTTTTTCGCCTGTCTTCGCACGGGACGGGCTTCCTACGCCCTGAAAAAGGCTAATGAGCAGAGAGAGCAACGCAATGCGTATTCATCCGAAAGACATTTCCAATGTGGTACTGGACAACGCCAGACCTTCCATCGAGGAGGTCATCGCCGTCGCCCGCTACGGGGCCAAGGTGAGTTTCTCCGACGCCTATCGCGCCCGAGTTGACCGTTCGCGCCGGCTGATCGAGCGTTTCCTCGACGAGAACCGCCTGGTCTACGGCGTGACCACCGGCTTTGGCGACAACGTGCGTCACGTAATCTCGCCGGAGGACGCCCAGACATTGCAGGTGAACATCGTTCGCTCCCACGCGGTATCGGTTGGCGAGCCGCTCAATCGCGAGCAGGTGCGCGCCATCCAGTTGATGATTCTGGTCAGTCTCGGCAAGGGCTACTCGGGCGTGCGCATCGAGTTGCTGGAGCAGATCGCCGGTCTGCTCAACAACGATGTGCTGCCTTTCGCTCCCGGCGAAGGCTCTGTGGGCTACCTCGGCCCGGAAGGTCACCTGGCGCTGGTGTTGATCGGGGAGGGCAAGGCCAGCGTCGCCGGCGGCGAGTGGGTTGACGGCGCGACTGCGCTGCGCCAAGTCGGCATGCAGCCGATCTCGCTGCAGTGCAAGGAAGGCTTGGCGATGCTCAACGGCACCACTTCGGTGACTGCCATCGCCACACTCGCACAGTACAACGCCAACCAGGCCGCGCAGGCAGCGGACGTCGCCGCGGCAGTCTCGCTGCAGGCGCTGAAAGGCACCATTCGCGCCTTCGATGCGCGTTACCACTCGGTCAAGGCGCATGCCGAACAGGCGCAGACCGCCCAATACATCAAGCGCCTGCTGGATGACAGCCGGCTGATCGAGGAAAACATTGACTACCGCCTGCAGGACACCTACAGCCTGCGCGCTATTCCCCAGGTGCACGGCGCCTCGAAGAAGTTCATCACCTATGCCCAGACCTGCGTCGATAACGAGATAGCCTCGTCGGGCGACAACCCGGTGATCTACCCGACCAGCGAGGACGATGGCATTGCCATATCCGGGGCGAACTTCGATGGCTCCTATATCGGCATCGCCGCCGACACGCTGTGCAACGCGCTGACCAACCTGGCGAAGATTTCCGAGCGGCGCACGGACCGCATGGTCAACTCGCACTTCAGTGAGATGCCGGCTTTCCTCGTGCGCAAGCCGGGCCTGAACAGTGGCTACATGATCATCCAATACACCGCCGCAGGGCTGCTCGGCGAGATGAAGGTGCTGTCGCATCCCTCCACCATCGACAGCGTGTCCACATGCGGTAACCAGGAGGACCCGGTGAGCTTCGCCTTCAATGCTGCGGTCAAGGCTTACCAGGTGTCGCGCAAGCTGGAGTCGGTGCTGGCCATCGAGATCATGGTTGGCTGTCAGGCACTGGACTTCCACGATCTCGGCAAGGCTTCCAGCGCCACCCGTGCGCTCTATGACCTGGTACGCAGCCGTGTGCCTCGCGCCGACGAGGACCGTGCTTTCTATCCGGACATCGTCGCGGTGACCGAGCAACTGCGCTCCGGCGAAATCCTCTCCACCGTCGACCGAGTCCTCGCCAACCAGTGAATCCGTGCGGCCGCCCCGGACTACAGGCCGGGGCGGCCCGGACCAGGAGATACAGGCATGATCAAATCCCGAGCTGCCGTCGCCTTCGAACAGCGGCAGCCATTGCAGATTGTCGAGGTGGACGTGGCTCCGCCCAGCGCCGGTGAGGTGCTGGTGCGCATTGTCGCCAGCGGCGTCTGTCATACCGACGCGTACACCCTGTCTGGCGCCGATCCGGAGGGTATCTTCCCGAGCATTCTCGGCCATGAGGGCGGCGGCATCGTCGAGGCGGTCGGCCCTGGAGTGACCTCGGTGGCGGTCGGCGACCACGTGATCCCGCTGTACACACCCGAGTGCGGGCAGTGCAAGTTCTGTCGCTCCGGCCGGACCAACCTGTGTCAGGCGATCCGAACGACCCAGGGGAGAGGCCTGATGCCGGACGGCACCACGCGGTTCTCCTACGAAGGGCGCCCGCTGTTCCACTACATGGGCTGTTCGACCTTTTCCGAGTACACCGTATTGCCGGAAATCTCATTGGCGAAGATTCCCCGGAGCGCCCCGCTGGAGAAGGTCTGCCTGCTCGGCTGCGGTGTCACCACCGGAATCGGCGCGGTGCTCAACACCGCCAAGGTGCACGCGGGTTCCAGCGTGGCGATCTTCGGCCTGGGCGGTATTGGTCTGTCGGCAATCATCGGCGCGGTGAAGGCGAATGCCGGGCGGATCATCGCCGTCGACATCAATCCAGCGAAGTTCGAGATCGCTCGCCAGCTTGGCGCCACCGACTGCATCGACCCGCGCGACTACGACAAGCCGATCCAGGACGTGATCGTCGATCTCACCGATGGGGGGGTGGACTATTCCTTCGAGTGCATCGGCAACGTCCAACTGATGCGCGCGGCGCTGGAGTGCTGCCACAAGGGCTGGGGCGAGTCGGTGATCATTGGCGTGGCCGGGGCAGGCCAGGAGATCTCCACCCGGCCGTTCCAGCTGGTCACCGGGCGTGTCTGGCGCGGCTCGGCCTTCGGCGGTGTACGCGGCCGTAGTGAACTGCCGAGCTACGTGGAGATGGCACAGAAGGGCGACATTCCACTGGACACCTTCATCACTCACACCATGGGTCTGGACGACATCAACCAGGCGTTCGAACTGATGCATGCGGGCAAGAGCATTCGCAGCGTCATTCATTTCCAATGACCAGTAAGGAGAGATCAATGTCTATCTACACACATGTAACAGTTGGCACGAACGACTTGCCCAAGGCTCGGGCCTTCTATGACGAAGTCCTCGGCAAGCTGGGGATGAAGCGTCTCGCCGACCTCGGCGAGAATGGCTCCATCTGGGGCGTCGACGCTCCCTCGTTCTTTGTGCTGAAACCTGCCAACGGCGAGCCCGCGACTGTCGGCAATGGCGTCACCGTGAGCTTCGAGGCGCCCGACCGGCCCGCTATCGATGCCGCTCACACTGCCGCCCTTGCCTGTGGTGGCAGGGACGAAGGTACCCCCGGTCCCCGTAATTGGAAGGAAAACGCGTACGCGGCGTACTTCCGTGATCTGGATGGCAACAAGATTGCCGCCTATTGCTTCCAGCAGACTTGAACCTGGACCGCTCGCTTGAGCTCAGCCCGTCAATGGAAGTCGTGGCGTCGGATTGATGTGCCTCACGTCTGAGGCACCGCCAGACCGCAAGCCAAAATCAAAGATCCCAGGTATTCACCTGGGGTCTTGTCGCATCGGGTGACCGCGGTCGACCCACCGATGGTGCATTGACGATCAAACGGATGAGCTGGCAGCGGCTACTCAGTCAAGTAGCCGCTCTGCTGCGGGCGCCGAGGCTTATCTTCCAGCTTGCCGCGCAATCAGCTCTGCCAACGCTTCGCTGATAGCTTGGGAGTTGGCCTCCAGGACCATCAGATGGCGCCGGACGGCTTCTGAAGTGTCTACAGAACCGCTTGCCTCTGCCCAGGCTGCAAGCTCCCGGATAGCGGCACTGGTGGCATTGATGTTCTGGTTTATGCGGCAAACGAGCGAGGGGAGAGGGGCGGTGTTCATGATGACCTCCGCAGAGAGACTTCAGAGCACTCGGAAGCAAGAAAGGCCGTACCCCATCGATACGGCCTTGTGCCGCGTGGTTGCTGCTCTCCAAACCACACGGCAGGAAAAATTTACCAAAAACGGATTCGGATTCAAGCCCCCGCCACGCACCTTGGACGAACTCGCCTGCCGTCCGTTTCTGCTCGAATTCGCGCTTTGCTCGGCTCTTGTGCTCCGGCCTCGATGCTCAGGGCTGCACTGGGGGGCGAGCCGCCCGCTCAAGGCTCGCCCGAGCTCCTGAGCACGGCATCGGATCGAGTGTCTGGCGCATGGAGAAAATGACGGACTGATAAATTTCATGCATCAATGCATGCAAACATAGCACTTATCGTTTCAAAGTGTGTCGAGCAGAATCCAGCGACCACAAGCGCCAACAAGCCTAAATAAGATCGCTGGAGAAACTACCTATGCATGCCTCCCTCAAACAGGGCTCGTCATCCACACGATCCAAGGCGGGCGCCGTGTTTCGCGTCACCTCGGGCAACTTCCTCGAACAATTCGATTTCTTTCTCTTTGGCTTCTATGCCACGCAGATAGCCGCCGTTTTCTTCCCCGCTTCGAGTGAATTTGCTTCGCTCATGATGACGTTCGCTGTCTTTGGCGCGGGCTTTCTGATGCGCCCGCTGGGGGCGGTGATTCTTGGGGCTTACATTGACGATGTCGGCCGCAGGAAGGGGTTGATCGTCACGCTTTCGATCATGGCCAGTGGCACCTTGCTGATCGTTCTGGTGCCGGGCTATTCCAGCATCGGTTTCTGGGCGCCCCTGCTGGTGCTTGTCGGACGATTGCTCCAAGGCTTTTCCGCTGGCGCTGAACTGGGAGGCGTCTCGGTCTACCTGGCGGAAATGGCAACTGCCGGGCGAAAAGGCTTCTATACCAGTTGGCAGTCCGCGAGCCAGCAGGTGGCGATTGTCGTTGCGGCCGCCTTGGGCTACGGGCTCAACCAACTGATGCCGCCCGCGATGATCGCGGATTGGGGCTGGAGAATCCCCTTTGCGATCGGCTGCCTGATCGTTCCCTTCATCTTCGTGCTTCGTCGCAGCCTGGAGGAAACCGAGGAGTTCGCCCGGCGTTCCCAGCGTCCGACCATGAAGCAGGTATTCGCCACGCTGGGCGAGAACTGGCGCGTCGTCCTGGCAGGTCTGCTGATGGTGGCGATGACGACCACGGCGTTCTATCTGATCACGGTATATGCGCCTACGTTCGGCAAAACGGTACTCAACCTGAGCACCACTGACGCCTTGCTCGTCACTCTGCTTGTCGGTATCTCTAACTTCGTCTGGCTGCCCATCGGCGGGCATCTGAGTGACAGGTTCGGACGCAAGCCCATGCTCATCGCAATGACTGCGCTGGCCATCTTCACCGCTTATCCTGCGCTGTCATTCCTGGCTCAGGCCCCGAGCTTCGGGCACATGCTGCAGGTACTGCTCTGGCTTTCGTTCATCTACGGCCTCTACAACGGGGCGATGATTCCGGCGCTCGCCGAAATCATGCCGGTGGAAGTCCGGGTCGCTGGTTTCTCGCTGGCCTACAGCCTGGCGACCGCCGTGTTTGGCGGATTCACTCCCGCGATTTCCACTTGGCTCATTCATCTGAGCGGCGATAAAGGCGCGCCTGGCTACTGGATGACCTTCGCCGCTATCTGTGCGCTTTGCTCGACCCTGGTGCTTTACCGCGGAAGCTCCTCGCGTACTCCCATTCCTGTCTGATCGAGGAGCGTCCTGAATGAACGTACTGAAAAAGCATCTTGCCGTATTAACAATTGGCCTTTGTACGCTCAACACTGCCGCGCATGCAGAAGAGCTGAACGTCATGACCTCGGGAGGGTTCACTGCGGCCTTCCAGCGGCTGAGCCCGAAGTATGCGCAGGCCAGCGGTGACACGATCCAGACCATTCTCGGTCCATCCATGGGCAAAGCTCGCGAAGCGATCCCCAATCGTCTGGCGCGGGGGGAAGATGCCGATGTGGTGATCATGGTCGGCTACGCATTGGATGACCTCATCAAGCAGGGCGTGGTGGATCCGGCTTCCAAGGTGGAACTGGCGGATTCGCGCATCGGCATGGTGGTCAGGCAGGGAGCTCCCAAGCCCAGGATCGATACGGAAGAGGCATTCAAGAAAAGCCTGCTGGACGCAGGGTCGATTGCCTATTCGGACAGCGCCAGCGGGGTCTACATCAAGAGCCAATTGTTCCGGAGACTTGGGCTGGAGTCGCAGGTCGGCTCGAAAGCGAAGATGATCGAGCGGATTCCGGTTGCCTCGGTTGTTGCGTCGGGCCAATACGAGGTCGGTTTCCAGCAGGTCGCCGAGCTGCTGCCTGTTCCTGGGGTTACCTTCGTCGGCAAGATTCCTGAAAGCCTGCAATCGGTTACCCGCTACTCCGCCGGCGTCCCCCGCAATGCGAAACACCCGGAGAAGGCGAAGGAGCTGCTGTCGTACCTGTCGTCTGCGGCAGCGCAACCTATCGTGCAATCCACAGGTCTGGACTCAGTCCCCCAGTGATTTCACCGGCGTACTTCTGACAAGCCGTTCCAGCTCAAGCGCAGCGGGCGTCAGCGTGCGTCCGCGGCGCTTGATCAAACCTACGCTGCGTACGACCTCCGGCTCCTCCAATGGAACAGCCTTGAGTACGGGGTGGTGGGTGCGGGGCATGGCTATGGACGGTACGGCTGCCACGCCCAGCCCAGCTTCCACCAGCCCTATCGCGGTCGTGACATGTCGCGTTTCGCAGATGCTGTGTCGGGATGGGGACAGGCGCTTCAAGGCCTGGCTCAGGATGAGTCGGTTGCCCGATGTCTTGTCCAGTGAGATGTAGTCATGCTCATACATTTCGGACCAGCTCACCGCGTGTCGATTCGCCAGGGGATGATCGCGCCGGCATGCCATCACGTAGCGCTCTTCGAGTAGCAGCTCGAAGGTCACTTCCGGGCTCAGATTTCCACTGAAGGTGACGCCAAAATCGGCTTCGCCACTCGCTACGGCAACGTTTACCTCATGCGCGCTGGAGTCCACCACCATGATCTTGATGCGTGGATACAGGCGATGGAATTCGCTGATCACGTTTGGCATGAAATAGTAGGCGGCCGACGGTACGCACGCGATGGTGACGCGCTCCATTCGGCTGGAGGCGACATCCGCAATGCTCATCAACGCATTGTCCAGCTGGTCGAGCACGCGCTCGACCTCCGGCACGAAGGCGCGGCCCACGGCCGTCAGGCTGACCTTTCGGGTAGTCCTGTCGAACAGGCGCACGTTCAAGGCGGATTCCAGCTTCTCGATACGACGGCTAAGAGCCGGCTGAGTGATCTTCACCGCCTCAGCGGCCTTGCGAAAACTGCCATTTTCAACGATGGCCCGGAACGCTTGCAGATCGTCTAGATCGAAGTTGATGCTCATCGGGGCGAACGGAGGATTGATGATTGAAAGACATCAATAACACTTTCGGTCGCGGTCGGAAAAGCGCAACGACGCCGATGATGAGGTCTCCATCCGAAATCCTTCGTAGTTTTTAACCCTCGGTTGCCGTTGGGCCGGCTCGTCCAGACAAAGGCGAGCCGAGGTCAAGGACAACGTTCGATCCTGGAGCACGCGGGCATCCCTGCCCGAGCCATCAGCGAATGCTGTTGCCGTGCGCCTGCTGGTCGGCATGGTACGAGGAGCGCACCAGCGGGCCGGAAGCGACGTTCTTGAAGCCCATCTTCGCGCCTTCCTCGGCGAACCAGGCGAAGGTATCCGGGTGGACGAAGCGCTGCACCGGCAGGTGGTTGCGCGAGGGCTGCAGGTACTGGCCGAGGGTGAGCATGTCGATGTCATGCTCACGCATACGCTGCATGACTTCGATGACTTCCTCGTCGGTTTCGCCCAGGCCGAGCATCAGGCCGGACTTGGTCGGTACGTGGGGGACCATCTGCTTGAACTTCTGCAGCAGGTCCAGCGACCACTCGAAGTCGGAACCCGGACGCGAGGACTTGTACAAACGCGGCACGGTTTCCAGGTTGTGGTTGAACACATCCGGCGGCTCCTGGGCGGTGATCTCCAGGGCGATATCCATGCGGCCGCGGTAGTCCGGGACCAGGGTTTCCAGTTGGATGCCGGGAGACAGCTGGCGGATCTCGCGCAGGCAGTCGGCGAAGTGCTGGGCGCCGCCGTCACGCAGGTCGTCGCGGTCCACCGAGGTGATCACCACGTATTTCAGGCGCAGGTCGGCGATGGCGATGGCGAGGTTCTTCGGCTCGTCGACGTCCAGCGGCTTCGGCCGGCCGTGGCCGACATCGCAGAAGGGGCAACGGCGGGTGCAGATGTCGCCCATGATCATGAAGGTGGCGGTGCCGCCGGAGAAGCATTCGCCCAGGTTCGGGCAGGAGGCTTCCTCGCAGACGCTGTGCAGCTTGTGCTTGCGCAGCAGTTGCTTGATGCGGGCGACCTCGGGCGAGGCGGGGATGCGCACGCGAATCCAGTCGGGCTTCTTCGGCAGTTCCTCGGTGGGGATGATCTTCACCGGAATGCGCGCGACCTTTTCTGCGCCGCGCAGCTTCACGCCGACTTCCACCTTGTGCGGTGCTGTTGCTGTGCTCATGGAGGCTTCCTGACAGCAGGCGTTCCGGGGCGAGCCCGGAACGCGGGTGGGGATCAACCGCGGTAGTAACGCTGCGGCACGAAGGGCGTACGGGCCACCTGCATGGGCACGCGCTTGCCGCGCACCACGGCCCAGACTTCGGTTCCCAGGGTGCTGTATTCGGCAGGCAGGTAGCCCAGGGCGACCGGCGCGCCCAGGCTGGGGCCGAAGCCGCCGCTGCACACCTGGCCGATCACCTGGCCGTCGGCGTCCACCAGCTCCGCGCCTTCGCGTACCGGCATGCGTTCCTGGGCCAGCAGGCCGACGCGCTTGCGAGCAGCGCCTTCGGCTTGTTGCGCCAGCACCCGCTCGGCGCCGGGGAAGCCGCCGGCACGTGCGCCTCCGGCGCGACGGTCCTTGGAGATCGCCCAGCCGAGCGAGGCTTCGATTGGCGTGGTCTGGGTGTTCATGTCGTGGCCGTAGAGGCACAGGCCGGCTTCCAGGCGCAGCGAGTCGCGCGCGCCCAGGCCGATCGGCTGGACTTCCGGCTCGGCCAGCAGGGCGCGGGCCAGGGCTTCGGCGTGTTCGACTGGCACCGAAATCTCGAAGCCGTCCTCGCCGGTGTAGCCGGAGCGGCTGATGTAGCAGTCGGCTCCGAGCAGTTGGGTGCGGGTGAACTGCATGAAGGTCATCTGCGCCACCTGTGGCGCCAGGCGGGCCAGCACGGTGACCGCCGCCGGGCCTTGCAGGGCGAGCAGGGCGCGTTCTTCGAACAGCGGCTGGATTTCGCAACGGTCGCCCAGGTGCTTGCGCAGGTGCGCCAGGTCCTGCTGCTTGCAGGCGGCGTTGACCACCAGGAACAGGTGGTCGCCGGCATTGGCCACCATCAGGTCGTCGAGGATGCCGCCCTCGGCATCGGTGAACAGCGCGTAGCGTTGCAGGCCGACGGGCAGGCCGATGATGTCGACTGGCACCAGGCTTTCCAGGGCCAACGCGGCGTCTTCGCCACGCAGGATGATCTGGCCCATGTGCGAGACGTCGAACAGGCCGGCCTGCTCGCGGGTGTGCAGGTGCTCCTTGAGCACGCCGAGGGGGTATTGCACCGGCATGGAATAGCCGGCGAAGGGCACCATGCGGGCGCCGAGTTCCAGGTGCAGGGCGTGCAGCGGGGTGTGTGCGAGGGTTTCGGTGGTCATGTCGGGCTCCGGTTCCAAATCGTACGGACTGTCAGTGGGCGCGCGGCCGGGTCAGCATTCGATGATGTTGACTGCGAGGCCGCCGCGCGCGGTTTCCTTGTATTTGCTCTTCATGTCGGCGCCGGTCTGGCGCATGGTGCGGATCACCTTGTCGAGCGAGATGAAATGCTGGCCGTCGCCGCGCAGCGCCATGCGCGCCGCGTTGATGGCCTTCACCGCGCCCATGGCGTTGCGTTCGATGCAGGGCACCTGGACCAGGCCGCCGACCGGGTCGCAGGTCAGGCCGAGGTTGTGTTCCATGCCGATCTCGGCGGCGTTCTCCACCTGCTGCGGGGTGCCGCCGAGAACTTCGCAGAGTGCGCCGGCGGCCATCGAGCAGGCCACGCCGACCTCGCCCTGGCAGCCGACCTCGGCGCCGGAGATGGAGGCGTTCTCCTTGTAGAGGATGCCGATGGCGGCGGCGCAGAGCAGGAAGCGCTCGACGCCGTCGTCGCTGGCGCCGGGCACGAAGCGGCTGTAGTAATGCAGCACCGCCGGGACGATGCCGGCCGCGCCGTTGGTGGGCGCGGTTACCACGCGCCCGCCGGTGGCGTTTTCCTCGTTCACCGCCAGGGCGTAGAGGTTGACCCAGTCGAGGACGCTCAGGCTGTCGCGCAGGCTGGCTTCGGGACGCTCGCTGAGCTGGCGGTAGAGGCCGGCGGCGCGGCGCCGCACCTTGAGTCCGCCGGGCATGATGCCTTCCTTGCGGCAGCCGGCGCGCACGCAGTCCTGCATCACCTGCCAGATGCGCGCCAGGCCCGCGCTGGTCTCGGCGGCGCTGCGCCAGGCCAGTTCGTTCTCGCGCATCAGGTCGCTGATCGACAGGCTGTGGGTCAGGCACTGGTCGAGCAGTTCGCCGGCGGTGCGGAAGGGGAAGCGCAGCGGCGTGCGGTCGGCGACGATGCGGTCGTGGCCGGCCGCTTCCTCGTCGACCACGAAGCCGCCGCCCACCGAGTAGTACTCGCGGCTGCGCACTTGCAGGCCGGCCTGGTCGAAGGCGCGGAAGATCATGCCGTTGGGGTGGTAAGGCAGCGGCCGGCGGATCAGCGCCAGGTGCTCCTTCTCGACGAAGCCGATCTGGCGTTCGCCGCCCAGGTGCAACTGGCCGCTGCGGCGGATTTCCTGCAGGCGCGGCTCGACGCTTTCGGTGTCGACGCTATCGGGCTGCTCGCCTTCCAGGCCGAGCAGCACCGCCTTGTCGCTGCCGTGGCCCTTGCCAGTGGCGCCCAGCGAGCCGTAGAGCTCCACACGCAGGCTGTGGGTGGCGTCCAGCAGGCTGTCGCGGCGCAGGCCATCGACGAAGCGCGCGGCGGCGCGCATCGGCCCGACCGTGTGCGAACTGGAGGGGCCGATACCGATCTTGAACAGGTCGAAGACGCTGAGTGACATGGGGGAGGCTCCAGAAGTCTCGGATCGCTGCGCTTTACCTGTAGGAGCGAGCTTGCTCGCGAACCAGTCCCGCTGCGAGGCCGTTCGCGAGGCCGAATCCGTTCCCTACGGATAACGGCATTCCCCACATCCCTGTGGGTCACAAGCTCGCTCCTACAGGTCAGGCCAATCTCAGCGGTAAACCGGATAGTCGGCGCACAGACCAGCGACCTGGCCGGCCACCTTGGCCTCGACGTCGGCGTCGCCCAGGTGGTCCAGTACGTCGCAGATCCAGCCGGCCAGTTCGCGGCACTGCTGTTCCTGCAGGCCACGGGTGGTGACCGCCGGGGTGCCGATGCGGATACCGGAGGTGACGAACGGGCTCTGCGGGTCATTCGGCACGGCGTTCTTGTTCACGGTGATGCCGACGCGGCCCAGGGCGGCGTCCGCTTCCTTGCCGGTCAGGCCCTGTTTCACCAGGCTGATCAGCATCAGGTGGTTGTCGGTGCCGCCGGAGACCACGTCGTAGCCGCGGTCGATGAACACCGAGGCCATGGCCTGGGCGTTCTTGATCACCTGGGCCTGGTAGTCCTTGAAGCCGGGTTCCAGCGCTTCCTTGAAGCACACCGCCTTGGCGGCGATCACGTGCATCAGCGGGCCACCCTGGGCGCCAGGGAAGACGGCGGAGTTGAGCTTCTTCTCGATCTCTTCGTTCGACTTGGCCAGGATCAGGCCGCCACGCGGACCGCGAAGGGTCTTGTGGGTGGTGGTGGTGACCACGTCGGCGTAGGGCAGCGGGTTGGGGTACAGGCCGGCGGCGACCAGGCCGGCGACGTGGGCCATGTCGACGAACAGCAGCGCCCCGACCTTGTCGGCGATGGCGCGGAAGCGCGGGAAGTCGAGGGTCTTGGAGTAGGCGGAGAAGCCGGCGACGATCATCTTCGGCTTGTGCTCCACGGCCAGGCGCTCGACTTCGTCGTAGTCGATCAGGCCGGTGGCGGTGTCCAGGCCGTACTGGATGGCGTTGTACAGCTTGCCGGAGGAGGAGACCTTGGCGCCGTGGGTCAGGTGGCCGCCGTGGGCCAGGCTCATGCCCAGGATGGTGTCGCCGGCGTTGAGCAGGGCGAGATAAACAGCGGCGTTGGCCGAGGAGCCGGAGTGCGGCTGGACGTTGGCGTAGTCGGCGCCGAACAGCTGCTTGGCGCGGTCGATGGCCAGCTGCTCGACCTTGTCGACGTGCTCGCAGCCGCCGTAGTAGCGCTTGCCCGGGTAGCCTTCGGCGTACTTGTTGGTCAGCCCGCTGCCCTGGGCCTGCATGACGCGCTTGCTGGTGTAGTTCTCCGAGGCGATCAGCTCGAGGTGGTCCTCCTGGCGAGCCTCCTCGGCGTCCATCGCCGCGAGCAGTTCGTCGTCATAGCCCTGGATCTGGTCGTGCTTGCTGAACATGGGGTTACCTCACGAATGTCGGGTGAGGCGCGCCCGGCCACCGCCGGGCGCGCCGTGCGGCTTCAGGCTTCCTGGTAGCTTTCCAGGGACGGGCAGGCGCAGATCAGGTTGCGGTCGCCGTGGACGTTGTCGACGCGGCCCACCGGCGGCCAGTACTTGCCGTCGACCAGGCTCTGGACCGGGAACACCGCCAGCTCGCGGCTGTAGGGGTGTGTCCATTCGCCGACCAGTTCCGCCGCAGTGTGCGGGGCGTTCTTCAGCGGGTTGTCGCTGGCGTCCAGCTCGCCGCTTTCCACCGCGCGGATTTCCTCGCGGATGCGGATCATGGCGTCGCAGAAGCGATCCAGTTCTTCCTTCGACTCGCTCTCGGTGGGCTCCACCATCAGGGTGCCGGCCACCGGGAAGGACATGGTCGGCGCGTGGAAGCCGTAGTCGATCAGGCGCTTGGCCACGTCGTCGACGCTGATGCCGCTGCTGTCCTTGAGCGGGCGCAGGTCGAGGATGCATTCGTGGGCCACCAGGCCGTTGCCGCCGCTGTAGAGGATCGGGTAGTGCTCCTCCAGGCGACGGGCCACGTAGTTGGCATTGAGGATCGCCAGCTGCGAGGCGCGCTTGAGGCCGGTGCCGCCCATCATGCGGATGTACATCCAGGTGATCGGCAGGATGCTGGCGCTGCCGAAGGGCGCCGCGCTCACCGCGCCGACCTTGCGTTCCAGCTGCTCGCCGTGGCCCGGCAGGAAGGGCGCCAGGTGGGATTTCACGCCGATCGGGCCGACGCCCGGACCGCCGCCGCCGTGGGGGATGCAGAAGGTCTTGTGCAGGTTCAGGTGCGAGACGTCGCCGCCGAACTTGCCTGGCGCGCAGAGGCCGACCATGGCGTTCATGTTGGCGCCGTCGATGTACACCTGGCCGCCGTTGTCGTGGATGATGGCGCAGATCTCGCGAATGCCTTCCTCGAACACGCCGTGGGTGGACGGGTAGGTGATCATCAGCGCCGCCAGGCGGTCGCGGTATTCCTCGGCCTTGAAGCGCAGGTCGTCGATGTCGACGTTGCCCTTGGCGTCGCAGCCGGTGACCACCACGCGCATGCCGGCCATCTGTGCGGTGGCCGGGTTGGTGCCGTGGGCGGAGGAGGGGATCAGGCAGACATCGCGGTGCGCTTCGCCACGGCTGGCATGGTAGGCGCGGATCGCCAGCAGGCCGGCGTACTCGCCCTGGGAGCCGGCATTGGGCTGCAGCGACACGGCGTCATAGCCGGTGGCGGCGCAGAGCATGGCCTCCAGTTCCTGGGTCAGGGCGCGGTAGCCCTCGGCCTGCTCGGCCGGCGCGAAGGGATGCAGGTTGCCGAATTCCGCCCAGGTGATCGGGATCATCTCGCTGGCGGCGTTGAGCTTCATGGTGCAGGAGCCCAGCGGGATCATGCTGCGGTCCAGCGCCAGGTCCTTGTCCGCCAGCTTGCGCAGGTAGCGCATCAGCTCGGTTTCCGAGTGATAGCGGTTGAACACCGGATGGGCGAGGAAGGCCGACTGGCGCAGCAGTTTGGCCGGCAGACGGCTGGCGGCGGAGGCGGCGAGGGTGGTGAAGTCCGGTACGGCCTGGCCGTTGGCGAACAGCCCCCAGAGTTGTTCGACATCCGCCAGGGTGGTGGTTTCGTCGAGGGCGATGCCGACGCGCAAGGCGTCGATCCGGCGCAGGTTGATCCGCGCGGCGACCGCCCGCTCGTGCAGGGCGGCGACCTGCCCGGCATCGCCGAGAACCAGGGTCAGGCTGTCGAAGAAGTGGTCCTGCTCCACGCTGACGCCCAGCTTGGCCAGGCCCAGGGCCAGGGTGGCGGTCAGCTGGTGGATGCGCTGGGCGATGCGCTTGAGCCCCTTCGGGCCGTGGTAGACGGCGTACATGCTGGCGATGTTGGCCAGCAGCACCTGCGCGGTGCAGATGTTGCTGGTGGCCTTCTCGCGGCGGATGTGCTGCTCGCGGGTCTGCATGGCCAGGCGCAGCGCGCGGTTGCCGAAGCGGTCGATGGAGACGCCGACCAGGCGGCCGGGCATGTCGCGCTTGAAGGCATCGCGGGTGGCGAAGTAGGCCGCGTGCGGACCGCCGAAGCCCAGCGGCACGCCGAAGCGCTGGGCGCTGCCCAGGACTACGTCGGCGCCGAATTCGCCCGGCGGAGTGAGCAGGGTCAACGCCAGCAGGTCGGCGGCTACCGCCACCAGGGCGCCGGTGGCATGGAAGCCGGCGAGGGGCGCGCGGCAGTCGAGCACGTCGCCGTGGCTCGCCGGGTACTGCAGCAGGGCGCCGAAATAGGGGCTGAAGTCGGTGAGCGCCTGCTCGTCGCCGACCACCACCTCGATGCCCAGCGGCTCGGCGCGGGTGCGCAGCACGTCGAGGGTCTGCGGGTGGCAGTGCACGGAGGCGAAGAACGCTTGGGCGGCCTTGTTCTTCGACAGGCGCTTGCAGAAGGTCATGGCCTCGGCGGCGGCGGTGGCTTCGTCGAGCAGCGAGGCGTTGGCGATCTGCATGCCGGTCAGGTCGCTGACAAGGGTCTGGAAGTTCAGCAGCGCTTCCAGGCGGCCCTGGGAAATTTCCGGCTGGTAGGGGGTGTAGGCGGTGTACCAGGCCGGGTTTTCCAGCAGGTTGCGCAGGATCGGCGCCGGGGTGTGGCAGGGGTAGTAGCCCTGGCCGATGTGGGTCTTGAACAGC
The DNA here is from genome assembly GCF_047902425.1 of Pseudomonas macauensis. Lineage (NCBI taxonomy): Bacteria > Pseudomonadati > Pseudomonadota > Gammaproteobacteria > Pseudomonadales > Pseudomonadaceae > Pseudomonas > Pseudomonas macauensis. The sequence continues at coordinate 2,836,559 of NZ_CP138377.1, forward strand.
TGGTTCTTGCTGGCGATCGCCTTGATCGCGGCGAGGGCTTCGGCCTCGCTCTGGCCGGCCGGCAGGTCGAGCACGGAGGTGCCCTTGATGCTGTCGGGGATGACGCTGGCGGTCAGTGCGTCGAGGTCGGCGTAGCCGAGCAGTTCGAGCATGGCGCGGACATCGCTGTCGCGCGGGCCGATGTGGCGGGCGACGAATTCGTCCTGGGTGCCCAGGGCATTGTCATGGCTGGCCATGGTGGGTTCCTCAGGCGCTGATCAGTTGCTGGTAGGCGACTTCGTCGAGCAGCGCGTCGAACTGGCCGGCGTCGCTGGGGCGCATGCGGAAGAACCAGCCGCCGTTCTGCGCGTCTTCGTTGACCAGCTCCGGGGTGCCTTCGAGGGTGGTGTTCACTTCCACCACTTCGCCGTCCAGTGGCATGAGGATGTTGCTGGCCGCTTTCACCGATTCCACAGTCGACACTTCGTGGCCGGCGCTGTAGGTGCCCGGTTCGGGCAGTTGCACGAAGACCACGTCGCCGAGGGCTTCCTGGGCATGGTGGGTGATGCCGACAGTGATCAGGCCATCGGCATCCAGACGCAGCCATTCGTGTTCGACGGTAAAGCGCACTTGGCTCATGGGAACTCCTCGGGGTCAGACTCGCCGCTTCTTCGGGCGGGCTTTGGGATGGGCTCGTGTCGGGTAACGAGCGGTGTCGAGGAGGAAAGAGCAAGGCGGATGCCAGTTTTATATTTTATTTATAAATCAATAAGTTAGGCGTTATTGAGGGTGATCTGGATGATGATTCTGTATTGAATTCGATACGACTTGTCCTGATCGGCCTCCAGCGCCCGGCAGATAGGCCGCGCCGGGCGTGGTGGAGATGCTTTTGTATGGAAAACGATACGATGTATTTAAATCAATACGGTCGCGCTCAAGGCCCGTCCTTGAGCGCTTGGCGCGGGCTCAGGCCTTGCCGGGAATGCCGTACTTGCGCAGGCGGGTGGCGATGGCGCTGTGGGAGGTGCTCAGGCGCGCGGCCAGTTGCCGGGTGGAGGGGTAGCTGCCGTAGAGGCGGCTGAGCAGGTCCTTCTCGAAGCCTTCGACGGCTTCCTCCAGGCTGCCGATCTCGCCACTGGCCAGGGGCGCCACGGCGGTGGCGATGTCCAGGTCGTGGATCTCCACCAGCGTGCCCTCGCACACGGCGGCGGCGCGGAAGATCACGTTCTGCAACTGGCGCACGTTGCCCGGCCAGCGGTTGCCGAGCAGTGCGGGGAAGGCACTGGCGGCCAGTCGGCACGGCGGGCGCTGGATCTGCGTGCAGGCCTGCTGCATGAAGTGCCGGGCCAGTTGCAGGATGTCCTGGCCGCGCTCGCGCAGCGGCGGCACTTCCAGGTTGAGCACGTTGAGTCGGTAGAACAGGTCCTCGCGGAAGCTGCCTTCGCCGACCATCTTCTCCAGGTCGCGGTGGGTGGCGCTGAGGATGCGCACGTCGACCTTCACCTCGCGGTCGCCGCCGATGCGGCGGAAGCAGCCGTCGCTGAGGAAGCGCAGCAGCTTGGCCTGCAGGTAGGGCGACATCTCGCCGATCTCGTCGAGGAACACCGTGCCCTGGTGGGCCAGTTCCAGCAGGCCGGGCTTGCCGCCGCGCTGGGCGCCGGTGAAGGAGCCGGGGGCGTAGCCGAACAGTTCGCTCTCGGCCAGGCTTTCCGGCAATGCAGCGCAGTTGAGCGCGAGGAACGGCTGGGCGCTGCGCGCGCTGGCGGCGTGGCAGGCGCGGGCCACCAGTTCCTTGCCGGTGCCGGTTTCGCCGTGGATCAGCAGCGGTGCGTCCAGTGCGGCCACGCGCATGGCGCGTGCCTTGAGGGCGCGCACCGGCTGCGAATCGCCGATCAGCGCATCGAAGCCTTCGGCATGGTCGTGATGCAGCGCGGCCAGGCGGCCGCCGATGCGGTTCGGCGGATAGAGGGTGAGCAGGGCGCCGGTGAGGTTGTCGTTCTCGTGGATCGGCACGGCGTCGAGCAGCAGCGCCTGGCCGCGCAGGGTGACTTCGCCCAGCGGCAGGCGGAAGCCCTGCTCCACCAGGGTGGCGGCCAGCGTCGGGTCGTCGAACAGTTCGGCCAGCAGGCGGCCCTCCGGCGGCTGCTCGCAGAATTGCAGCAGCGCCGGGTTGGCCAGCAGCACGCGGCCTTCCGTGTCGACCGCCAGCACCGGGTCGCTCATCGCTTCCAGCAGCGCGTCCAGCTGCAGGCTGCGGCGCTGGCCGGGGAGGATGTCGACCACGGTCACCGCTTCCACCCCGCGCACTTGCAGCAGCGCACCGCGCAGTTCGTCGAGCACCGTGAAGCTCAGCGCCGGGGCGTCGATGTAGACGTTCGGCGGAACCATCTCCACCGCGTCGAGGTTGAGGTTGCGGCCGACCAGCAGGGCCAGGACTTCCTGGGTGATGCCGACGCGGTCGATGAAGCTGACGTGGATGCGCATTTAGGGTCCTGCGAAAGGCTGAATCGGGTGTGGGGTCAGGCGTGGCCGCTCTGGCGCGAGGAGGCCGCCAGGTCTTCGAGGAAGGCGCGCAGGATCGGCGGCGGCGCCACGCCCCGGCGGGTGATGGCGTCGAACGGCGACATCAGGTTCAGCGCGCTGGCGCCCAGGCGGCGCATCTCGCCGGTCTTCACCCACTGTTCGGCGAAGTGTGCCGGAAGAAAGCCGATGTAGGCACCGGAAATGATCAGGATCGCCGCCGCCTCGATGTTCTCCACCGTCGCCGCCGCCTTGCTCACGCCCAGCTGTTCCAGATCGTACTGCTGCATGTAGCCGCGCGCGACGATGCGGCAGGCGCGGACTTCCTCCAGCAGGCGGCCGTTCTTCTCCTGGCTGGCGAACAGCGGGTGGCGGCGGCCGCAGTAGAGGCCCAGGGCTTCCTGGTACAGCGGCAGGTAGGAGAGCCCCGGCACGCGCAGCGGGAAGTGCCCGATGGCCAGGTGCAGTCGGCCGTCCAGCACGCGCTCCTCCAGTTCCGCCGGGGCGCCGATGTAGACGTTCAGGTGGGCATCGTGGCCGCGCGAGACGAAGCGTTGGGTGGTGCGCGGCAGCGGCGAGTCGGGGTCGGTCAGGGTGGAGTCGATGATGCCGAGGTTGAGCTTGCCGCTGATGTGCTGCTTGAGCACGTCGGCGTCCATGCAGAAACCCTCCACGGCGGACAGCAGGCGCTGGGTGGCCTCGTGGATGGCGACGCCCTGCTCGGTGAGGCGGAAGCCGCTGCGGCCGCGCTGGCAGAGCTTGACCCCCAGGCGCGTCTCCAGGTGCGTCATCTGCTCGCTGATGGTCGACTGGCCGGCATTGAGCGCGGCCTGGGCGGCGGAAAAGCCGCCGCAGCGGACGATGGTGGCGAACACCCTGAGGAGCTTCAGGTCGACGTCGTGCAGCTGGATCACGCAGGCCTCCCGTCCGGTTTCACATCGCAGAAGCTGATATGAGCCCTGGATCGAATTGTTTTTGCCAAGGTAAACCGGCGCCCCGGCGCGGCGCAACGCCAGGCGCCGCTGCGGTATCGCCGGAATATTACTGAAACACGCGCCCGGTGCTGGCTTCGGTGAGCGGAAAGACAGGCCGAAAGCGCCGCCGTAGAGGGGCGCGCGCGGGCGCGAGGAATAGGGAAGGGCTGTTGCGAATACTTCGGGATAGCCGATGTGAGTATCTGAACTTGCGCATTTTTCCATCACCCATCCGCGCCCATAGTCGATCCAACGGCGGTCGACCCGTCGGCACGCCTCCCGCCAAGAACAAGAACTGGAGAAGCAAGAACATGGCAAAGCACGGTTATGAATCCGGCCGTCTGAACCTGCCCTTCGTCGGGCACTGCACGTTCGCCAAGTCGCCCATCTGTACCGACTGGAACGCCATCGACGCCGACGTCGCCATCCTCGGCGCACCGAACGACATGGGCACCCAGTGGCGCTCCGGCGCCCGCTTCGGACCGCGCGGCATCCGCGAGGCATCCACGCTGTTCTCCTTCGGCCACTCCGGCGCCTACGACCACGAAGACGACGCCACCTACCTGACCGAAGACCAGGTGCGCATGGTGGATGTGGGCGATGCCGACATCGTGCACACCGACATGGAAACCAGTAACGCCAACATCGAATCGGCCGTACGGCAGATCCTCGCGTCCGGCGCCATGCCGGTAGTGCTGGGTGGCGACCACTCGATCCACGCGCCGGTGATCAAGGCCTTCGAAGGGCGCGGCCCGATCCACATCGTGCACTTCGATGCGCACCTGGACTTCGTCGACGAGCGCCACGGCGTGCGCTTCGGCCACGGCAACCCGCTGCGCCGCGCCTCGGAGATGGACCATATCGTCGGCATGACCCAGATGGGCATCCGCAACGTGTCCTCGTCCAACCGCGCCGACTACGACGCCGCCCGCGACGCCGGCTCGCAGATCCTCTCGGTGCGTGATGTGCGCCGCCTGGGCTGCGACGCAGTGGTGGACATGATCCCGCAGGACCGCAACTACTACATCACCATCGACATCGATGGCTTCGACCCGTCCATCGCGCCGGGCACCGGCACCCCCAGCCACGGCGGCTTCCAGTACTACGAGGTGCTGGAAATCATCCAGGCGCTGGCCAAGCGCAGCCACGGCCGCATCGTCGGCATGGACCTGGTGGAAGTCGCGCCGGCCTATGACCCCGCCGGTGTCACCTCGATCCTCGCCGCGCAACTGCTGATGAACAGCATCGGCTTCATCTTCCACGCCCGCGCCCAGGTTCGCTGAGCCCGGCCCACCGCCCTGCAACCGGCGGGCGCGAGTGCCCGCCCCGCAACGAGGACACCCGAGTGGACACCAAGGTCAAAGAGTATCTGCAGCGCTACGGCATCTCCGAAGCCACCCAGCGCTTCCTCTCCAAGCCGCAGAAAATGTTCATCGCCGGCGCCTGGGTAGACGCCAGCGACGGCGCCACGGCCCAGGTCATCGAGCCCTTCACCGAGGCCGCGCTGACCCGCATCCCCATGGGCACCGCGGCCGACCTGGACCGCGCCGTGCAGGCAGCCCGCGCGCAGTTCGACGGCGGCGCCTGGAGCCAGCTCAAGCCGCTGGAGCGCGAGCGCCTGCTGCATCGCCTGGCCGACCTGATCGAGGCCAACGGCGATGAGCTGGCCGAGATCGAATCGGTCGACATGGGCAAGTCGGTGGCCCAGGCGCGGGCCGTGGACATCCAGGGCACCATCGACACCTTCCGCTACTTCGCCGGCTGGGCCAGCAAGATCCACGGCCGCACTGTCGAACCGTCGCTGCCGGGCAACTATGTGGCCTACACCCGCAAGGAGCCGGTGGGCGTGGTCGGCGTCATCGTGCCGTGGAACTTCCCGCTGCAGACCATGGCCTGGAAGCTCGGCGCGGCGCTGGCGGTCGGCTGCACCGTGGTGGTCAAGCCGGCGGAGCTGACTTCGCTGTCGGCGCTGCGTTTCGCCGAGCTGGTGCAGGAAGCCGGGATTCCCGATGGCGTGGTGAACATCGTCAGCGGTCGCGGCAGCGTGGTCGGCGCGGCGATGGCCGAGCACCTGGGCATCGACAAGCTGAGCTTCACCGGTTCCACCCCGGTCGGCTGCAACGTCGGCAAGTCCGCCATGGACCAGATGAAGCGCCTGACCCTGGAGCTGGGCGGCAAGTCGCCGGTGATCGTCTGCGCCGACGCCGACATCAAGGCCGCCGCCCAGGCGGTGGCCAACGGCGTGTTCTTCAACTCCGGGCAGGTTTGCGACGCCGGCACCCGCGCCTACGTGCAGCGCAGCGTCTATGACGAATTCCTGCGCGAGCTGGCCGACTACACCGCGAGCCTGAAGCTGGCGCCGGGGCTGGACCCTGACTGCTTCATCAGCCCTATGGTGTCCCGGCAGCAGCAGGAGCGCGTGCTGGCCTACATCCAGGCCGGCAAGGAGGAGGGCGCCGAGGTCTATTACGGCGGCGAGGCGGTCGAAGGGTCGGGCTTCTTCGTGCAGCCGACCATCTTCGCCAACTGCCGCAACGACATGCGCGTGGTCCGCGAGGAAATCTTCGGCCCGGTGCTGGTCACCGCACCCTTCGACGACGAGGAGGAGGCGCTGGCGCTGGCCAACGATTCCGAGTTCGGCCTGGCCGCGGCCCTCTACTCGAACGACCTGGGCAAGGTTCACAGCCTGATCCCACGCCTGCGTGCCGGCACCGTCTACGTCAACGCCCACAGCACCCTCGACCCGAGCATGCCCTTCGGCGGCTACAAGCAGTCCGGCTACGGCAAGGACATGGGATCGGAACAGCTGGATTACCTCCTGGAAACCAAGGCGGTGTGGATCACCTTGCCCTGATCGGGCCGCCTGGCAAATCGCCATACCGTTGATGCACGGGGCGCTGTACCTGCAGCACGGGTCGTAACAGACTCGATCTCAGGTGCAGTGCCTGCTGGTGAGACTCCATACAAGAACAATCCGGAGAGAACCATGAAAGCAGATTCGCAGTCAGCTCCCCTTGCCGAAGGCGCGCGCGGCTTGGAAATTGAAGGGCACTCCATCGATTTCATCGAGGAGCACGAGCGCACCGACAAACTGTCGACCCAGGGCCCGTTCTGGTTCGTCGGCAACTTCACCTTCTTCACCATGACCATCGGCTTCGTTGGCCCCAGCGTCGGCCTGAACGCCCTCTGGACCATGATCGCCGGCACCCTCGGCATCATGTTCGGCACCCTGTTCATGGCCTTCCACGGCTCCCAGGGCCCGCACCTGGGCCTGCCGCAGATGATCCAGTCGCGCGCGCAGTTCGGTTATCGCGGGGTCATCCTGGTGCTGTTCGCCACCCTGTTCGTCTTCGCCGGCTTCAACATCGTCAACCTGGTGCTGATGATGCAGGGGCTCAACACGCTGTTCCACTGGGGACCGATGCAGGTGGCCCTGGCGGTGACGGTGCCGGCGACCCTGCTGGCGATCCTCGGCCACGACTGGATGCACCGCACCTTCAAGTGGTCGCTGTTCCTCTCGCTGCCGCTCTACGGGCTGCTCTCGCTTGCCGTGCTGATGGGCTGGGTCCAGTCCGCGCCGCCTCCGGCGGGCGGCACCGAGGCCGTCGCCCTGGGCTTCACCTGGGTCGGCTTCGTCGCCCAGTTCGCCGCCGGCGCCAGCTACAACATCGCCTATGCACCCTACGTCTCGGACTACTCGCGCTACCTGCCGAAGAACACCTCCAGCGGCAAGCTGATCCTCGCGGTGTTCCTCGGTGCTTCGCTGTCCGGCGCCTGGATGATCGCGGTCGGCGGCTGGCTGGCCGAACACCTGCACGCCACCGATGTGCTGGTCGCGCTCAATGCCGTGGGTGCCGGGTTCGCACCGCAGCTGGGCACCCTGATGGTGGCCGTCACCATCCTGGCCTTCCTGCCGGTCATCGCGATGAACATCTACAGCGCCAAGCTGACCACCCTCACCGGCGTCGACTCGTTCAGGAAGATCAAGCCGACCCCCCGCGTGCGCATCTGGGCGATCCTCTTCGTGGTGGTGCTGCAACTGGGCATGGCCGTCACCATCAACGCCTCCGGCTCGGGCCTGTCGGTGCTCAACATGTACCTGGTGGTGATGCTGTACTTCCTGGTGCCCTGGACCGCCGTCAACCTCACCGACTACTTCTTCGTGCGCAAGGGCCGCTACGCCATCCCGCACTTCTTCCTGCCGAACGACAACATCTACGGCCACTGGGGCAGCCGTGGGCTGATCGCCTACCTGATCGGCTTCGTGGTGATGATCCCGTTCTTCACCCTCTACAACGGCACCGACGAAGTGTTCGTCGGCCCTCTGGCGAAGATGATTGGTGGCGTCGACATGGCCTGGCTGGTCGGGCTGATCGTCTCCGGCGTCGCCTACTACCTGCTGTGCCTGTCGCTCGACCTGGCGAAAGAGGAACGCCTCATTCGCGACATCGAGAGCACCACTCCGCACTTCTCCACGGGCAAGGCCTGGTAACCGAAGGGCGCGCCCCCCGCGCCAGAGAGATCCGAAATGACCAACAAATACGACTACATCATCATTGGTGCGGGTTCGGCTGGCTGCGTCCTGGCCAATCGCCTGAGCGAAGACCCGCGTACCTCGGTCCTGGTCCTGGAGTTCGGCGGCAGCGACCGCAGCGTGATAATCCAGATGCCCAGTGCCTTCTCCATCCCGATGAACACCAGGAAGTACAACTGGCGCTACGAAACGGCCGCCGAGAAGCACCTCGACAACCGCCGCCTGCATTGCCCGCGCGGCAAGGTGCTGGGCGGCTCCTCGTCGATCAACGGGCTGGTCTACATCCGCGGCCATGCCTACGACTTCGACGAGTGGGAATCCCTCGGCGCCAAGGGCTGGGGCTATCGCAACTGCCTGCCGTACTTCAAGCGCGCCGAGGGCTACAAGTTCGGCGGCGATGACTACCGGGGCGCCGACGGCCCGCTCTCCACCAACAACGGCAACAACATGCAGAACCCGCTGTACGGCGCCTGGGTCGAGGCGGGCGCCGAGGCCGGCTACATCAAGACCGATGACTGCAACGGCTACATGCAGGAAGGCTTCGGCGCCATGCACATGACGGTGAAGAACGGCGTGCGCTGGTCCACCGCCAACGCCTACCTGCGCCCGGCTATGGAGCGGCCGAACCTGACCGTGGTGACCCACGCCATGAGCCGCCGCATCCTCCTCGAAGGCAAGCGCGCCACCGGCGTGGAGTACGACCAGGGCGGCAAGACCCACACCGTCTACTGCAACCGCGAAGTGCTGGTCAGCTCAGGCCCCATCGGCTCGCCGCACCTGCTGCAGCGTTCCGGCATCGGCCCGGCGGCGGTGCTGCGCAAGGCCGGCATCGAGGTGCTGCACGACCTGCCCGGTGTGGGCGAAAGCCTGCAGGACCACTCGGAAATCTACATCCAGTACGCCTGCAAGGAGCCCGTGACCCTCAACGGCAAGATGAGCCTGCTGGGCAAGGCGCTGATCGGCCTGCGCTGGCTGCTGTTCAAGGATGGCCTGGGGGCGAGCAACCACTTCGAGGCCGGCGGCTTCATCCGCTCCTCCAAAGGCCTGCGCTGGCCCGACATCCAGTTCCACTTCCTGCCGGCGGCGATGCGTTACGACGGCGACAAGCCGTTCAAGGGCCACGGCTTCATGATCCTCACCGGGCCGAACAAGCCCAAGAGCCGGGGCTACGTGCGCGCCGTCTCCGCCGACCCCTACCAGCACCCGGAAATCCGCTTCAACTACCTGGAAAGCGAAGAGGACCGCGAAGGCTTCCGCCGCTGCGTGCGCCTGACCCGCGAGATCATCGGCCAGCCGGCCATGGACCGCTTCCGTGGCGAGGAACTGGCGCCCGGCCCGCAGGTGCAGACCGACGAGGAGATCGACGCCTTCGTCCGCGCCAACATGGAAAGCACCATGCACCCCTGCGGCTCCTGCCGCATGGGTGAGGACGAACTGGCGGTGGTCGATTCCGAACTGCGCGTGCGCGGCCTCCAGGGCCTGCGGGTGATCGACTCGTCGGTGTTCCCCACCGAGCCCAACGGCAACCTCAACGCACCGACCATCATGCTCGCCGAGCGCGCCTCCGACCTGGTGCGCGGCCGCGAGATGCTGGCACCGGCGGACGTACCGGTGGGCGTGGTGGGCGACTGGGAGGAGCAGCAGCGCAGCCGGGCGCCGGTGCGCCAGGTCAGGGCCTGAGGGGCAGAGCGGTGCCGGTCGTTCGGGCCGGCGCCGCGTTTGGCAAGCGGCTAGGGCTGGGTGAGGTGCAGGTTGTTGTTGATGATGCCCTGCACGATTTCCACCGAGCCGTTGATGGCGAACTGAACGCCCATGCAGACGAGCAGAAAGCCCATCAAGCGGGAGATGGCGTCGATACCGGATTCGCCCGTCATCTTCATGATCCAGTCCGAGGCGCGCAAACAGAGCCAGAGCGTCAGTGCCGCCGACAGGAAAATCAGTGGCGGCGCGGTCAGCAACACCCACTGCGGAAAACTCGTGTTGTGCTTGAGGGTGGCGGAGGCGCTGATGATCATCGCGATCGTGCCCGGGCCGGCCGTGCTGGGCATGGCCAGCGGGATGAAGGCAAAGCTGCTGCGTTCGGCATTGCCTTCCTGCGAGGAGGAGGGGGGAAGGGGCTGGGGAAACAGCATCCTGCCGCCGATGATGCAGAGGATTCCGCCCCCGGCGATGCGCAGGCCGGGGATGGAGATATTGAAGACATCCATGATCAGTTCACCGATGTAGTAGGTGAGCATCATGATGATGAACACGTAGAAGGCGGTCAGCAGCGCCTGCCTGTTCTTTTCCTCCCGGCTGAACCCATGGGACAGGGCAAGGAACAGCGCCACCGTCGTCGGTGGATTGATCAAGGGAAGTATTGCCAGCAGACCGAGAACGATAGCGTCGAACAAACTGCTCATATCCGGGCGTCCTCGTAGTGTTCCGGATGTTCTGTTCTCCGCAGGCCACACCGCTGGCTTGTGCGAGAAGGGTTGCGAGGAAGTTTAGGCATGAATCTGCCACTGGCTACCCAAGGACGCTCCCGAACGACCGAATCGGATCAGTTCGATGAAATACCCGCCGTTCCCTGTGCTGGAGAGATTCTGTTCGCCAAGGCAAGCGCGAGTGGGTCGCAGCGTCTTTACTTGCCTGGAGCCATTGATTTTCGCCGCAACGGCGATTGGCCTACGGACCGCCGGGTACCTTCCGTACAACGGCTTGCGCAGTCTCTGATTCAGCGAATGCATGGCGGACGGCACGCTTCGTCCGCCGCTCTGGAGAGGGTGCGATGGACAGACCTCGAGTTGGAATGTGGCAGCGGGTTCTCGACCCCGTGGACCGGGTTACCGAAGTGATCTTCGGTTTGCTGATGGCAATGACCTTCATCGGCTCGCTGAGCGTTGCCACGGCGGGCCGCGAGGAGGCGCGAACCATGCTGATCGCGGCCCTGGGTTGCAACCTCGCCTGGGGCCTGGCCGATGCCGTGATCTACCTGCTGCGCACCTGGACCGAGCGCACGCGTAGCCGGACCCTCCTGTCCCGGCTGGGCAGCGGCGCAGACCCGCGCGAAGGCCAGGACCTCATCGCCGATGCCTTGCCGCCACGCATCGCCCAGGCCGCGGGAGCGGACGCACTGGAGATGCTGCGGGTTCGCCTGTTGGCCAACGCAAGCCCGGTTCGCGCGCGGCTGGACCTGGAGGATTTCAAGGGAGCGCTGGGCACCTTCCTGCTGGTGGTGCTGGCGACCTTCCCGTTGGTCATTCCGTTCCTGTTGATCGACCAGACCGGACTGGCCATCCGCCTCTCCAACCTGGTGGCGCTGGGGATGCTCTTCCTCGCCGGCTGGGTGCTGGCACATTACTCCGGTGGGACGCCCTGGGTGGGCGGCGGGGCGCTGGCAGTCGTGGGCACCGCCTTGCTGTTCGCGATCATCGCCCTGGGCGGCTGACAGGCTGTTGCCGGGTCGAGCATGCCGCCGCGCGTGAGACGGTCGGAAACATCTACAAGTACTACGTGGCCTACCGGCTGGTCGGCGAGGCGAGCCAGCGCCGCCAGCAGGCACATCAGTGATCGAGGCTAGTGGAAGGGGTAGATGTAGTTCAGCCAGGAGGACATGCGCAGCAGGATCTTGCGCATCACCGCCAACTCGTGGGCGTGCTCGCTGTACACCGCGGCCTGGCCGAAGGAGCCGCCGGGCAGGCCGGCGCGATACTGCTCGAAGGCAGGGTCGGTAATGTCGAGGATCACCGGCACCCGGCCGGGGGGCGGTGAGTTGCTGAAGCTGACCAGGCTGCCGCCCGGCTGGATTTCGCCTTCGCCGATCACCGGCAGCATGCGCCGGACCTTGGCCTGGAAGACCTGGCCGGGCAGGCCGTCGAAGGCGATCTCCGCCGCCTCGCCGGGCTGGATACGCAACTGGCCGTTCTGCCGCATCCAGGCGACGTAGTAGCGCTCCTGGTCGGGGATGAAGACCATGGAGGGGCGGGTTGCGAAGCGGGTTGCGCGTACGCCGGGGCGCAGGAACAACTGCGAGACGATGCCGTCCGCCGGCGCTCGCACGGTGGTGCTTTCGAGGTTGTAGCGGGCGCCCATCAGCTGCGCCTCCAGATCGTTGACCCGGGCAGTGGCCTGGTCCAGGTCGCGACGGTTGCCGACGTTGCGCTCGACCAGGGTAGCGGCGCGCTGGACATCGGCCTTGGCCGAGACCAGTTGCGCCTCCAGCGATTTCACCTTGCTCTCGAAGGGCGTCGGGTCGAGTCGGAACAGCACCTCGCCTTTCTTCACCGAATGGTCGCGCTCGACCGGCACCTCGATGACCTGGCCGCTGACGTTGGGCGAGATCGGCGTGCTGATGAAGTAGGCGCGGGTGACTTCCGAGTAGGGGTGGTTGTAGTTCATCAGGAAGACCAGACAGCCAACCAGCACCACACCGCCAAGGGCGGCGGTCGGGATGGTCCACTTGTTCTTCGGAATCTTGAAGATCTTGAAGATCGCCACACACAGGGCGGCATAGCTGAGCAGCAGCAACGTTTCCATGTCAGACGTCCCCGTGCGGCTGTTCGTGGCTGGTGCCGAGCGTGCGTTTGAGCTCCAGCAGCTCGGCCTTGAGGGCCTCCAGCTCGCCCTCGGTGGCGGGTATTGATGAACTGCTCATGCCCCAGCCGCGGTCTTCGCGGTAGAGGGTCGCCCAGATCCATAGCAATGGCCAGATCGCATGCAGGGTGAAGAGGCTTACCCAGCCTGCGACGTGGATGGCGTCCTGATGGGGATGCTTGCGTTCCTTGGCGATCTCGTAGGGGATGTCGTGGAGAACGATGATGCCGTAGAAGAGGATCAGGGCAACGGCGATAAGGATTCCTAGCGCGACGTAATTGAGCATGCGTATTTCCTTCAGCGGACTGAAACGACTCGGTCGTCCGGCCACCGGGATTGTTCATCGCGCAGGGCCGCCGGCGTTTTAGGGTCACCGGAAAGGGTATGCGAACGTGCTCGTCGCCTATATAAGCATTTGACGACAGTGTTGCGTTCAGATGCGAACAAGACCGCCAGTCAAGCTGAATCACAGGAAGCGATTGATGATTGTGTTGCCTCCTCCAACTCAAGAGTGAGGATGAATCGCTGCACCTGTGGGCCGGCTCGCCGTTCGAGCTGTCCTCCCAGCCCTTTGGCCAGCAATTCGGCGATACGGAGCAGGATCGCCGAAGGCTCAGGGTCGGGCAGTCGGCCTGCCAGGGTCAGGCGGATCTCTATCACGCCATGGCTGCTGCGGCGCAGGGTCAGTTCCGCCGCCGGTGCCATGCCAGTCATCTGGCACAGCGTTTCCAGCAGTTCCCGATACCTGTCCACGGCGATCCAGGCGTGGGCCGCCGCTGCCCCCTGAGTTCTCAGTCTGGCCTGGTACCGCTTCAGCAGCGGAACGCTGATGCCGAGAACGTCGCACGCCTCTTCGGGAGGGTTGTGCGCCCTGGCCAGGTGGGCGAGATGTGCAAGGCGCTGCATGAGCCTCTCGAGCGCCTCCAGCGAGCGGGTAGCGCCAGCCTGGTCGCGCGCGATGGCCAGCGCATCGTCAAGTTCCGTCATGATCGATTCGAACAGCTCGAACCTTGCCTCACTGGCAATTTCCGCCTGGCGACGCCCATGGCGCAGCTCGGCCATCAGCTGCGCCTGTTCCGTCATGTCGCGTATGCCGCCGACGATGCCAATGACCTGCCCGCTGGCGTCCCGGAACGGCATGCCCCAGATGTGCAGCAAGCGCAGGGCCCCGCGCACTGTCAACGTGCGCTCCAGGTTGAAGGGTTGTTCTTCCGAGAGGAGTCGTTCGTAGCCCATGCCGATACGCTGGCGCTCCGGTTCGTCGAACCACTGGGCGGCCAGGAAATCCTGGCCCGCCACCTCTTCGGCGCCGACCTGGTAGAAGTCCAGGAACGATTGATTGCACAGCAGCAGCCGACCGTCCCGGTCCCGCAGGAACATCGGGTGCCCCGCGGCATCGAGCATCGCCCGCAAGCGTACGACCTGCTCGTGCCACTGGGCTGGCAGATCCTCCGTGACATAGCCGTTCGCCTGGCCCGGTTCCCCCAGGCCATGGCGGCGCGCCAATTCCACCAACTCCAGACGCGAGCGCACGTGGAGCTTTTCCTGCAGGTGGGTCTTGTGGGTGCTCACGGTCTTGAAGCTGATGGACAGGGTGTCGGCGATCGCCTGGTTGGATTTGCCTTCGGCGAGGAGCTGGAGGACGGAGAGTTCCCGCGGAGAGAGCGCTGCCAACTCGCCGCCGTCGGGCATCTCCAGGGCGACGGCGGGGTAATGGCTGCGCCCCTTCAATACGCTGTCGATGGCGGCTTCGAGCACATCGAGATCTTCCTGCTTGCTGACGAAACCGCTGACGCCCTCCTTGAAGCACAGCGGCGCGAACTGCTCAGCGTTCAGCGCGGTGTAGACGAGGATACGTCCGTCCGGATGACGGCTGGCGGCGCGGTGCACCAGGTCCAGGCCGCTCCTCCCCGGTGTGGAAAGCGCGAGGATCGAGAGGTCCGGCTGGCAGCGCCGGATCAGATCCAGCCCCTCGCGGCCATCCGCGACACTGCCCACCACACTATGCCCCATCCGTTCGAGCAGCGACTCCAGGCATTGGCGGATTGCCGGCAGCGCCTCGACCACTACGACCCGAGCCATGTCCGTCTCCTTGGTACGCGACATGCCTAGCGTAGACGATCCGCACTCCGACAAGCTCCGAGGCGCGGATAAGGCAACTCCGACAGATATATGAAAAGAGGAGGCGAACACTGATGACCTAACCACCCATTTCGTGGAGGTCATCATGAAATCCAACCATTCTTCCCTGTTCCTCGAGCGCATGCGGAAAAACCGCCTGGCGCACTCCATTGGCATGGCAATGGCAGCCTTGTTCTCCCTCAAGGTCGCTGAAGTGGAGGCTGAAGATGCCGTCGTCAGTGTCGATGCCGAGGACCTGAAACAACCATCATCGGCAGGGCTGGACATCGGGCCGCAGCCCGAACCACTGGCCTCGCCACGACTGCTGGGCGCTCCCCCGCCCATGGTGCTGGACAATCCCGATACGGTGGGCGTTCGGGCAACCGGCAATAGCGTTTCGGTCAGCGAGATGAATATCCAGGCCAATGCGACAGGTACCGTCGGCGTCCTGGCCGAACAGGGGGGCGCGGTCCGTATAGACGATTCGACGTTATATACATCGGGGGCTGCCGTCTGGCCTTCCGGCCAACCATCGGTTGCCATCCTGGCGACGGGAACTGACAGCGTGGTGGACGGGGAGAACCTCGATATCAGCGCGGACCCCGGTAACTACATGACGGGGGCAGCGGTAGCCATCGATGGCGGTACGGTTAACTTGCGCAATTCCCATGTTTCCGATCATTCGATCGTGATTGCGCAAGGTGCGGGCTCGAGTCTCAACCTGATGGGCAGTGAGGTCGACTGGGTCATGGGCGGTGACCAGGGCAAAGTGACGGTGAAGGATTCCACGGTGCATGGCGCGGTGCAGCTCGATGGACCGTCGCACGCGGAAATCAGTGGTTCCACCTTTGATTACGCCACTTCTTCGTCGCCCTTTGCCTATCTGCAAGGACATAATGAATCGTTCAACTCGGAGCCCTCGCCCATACAAACCTTCAAGGTCGACAATAGTCAGTTCGGCAGCGAGGACGGCCTGAATGCGGGCCGTGGCGTGGAGATCAGCGGTAACGTAGAGCTCGAAATGACAAACAGCACCCTGCATGCCGATGACAT
This sequence comes from Pseudomonas macauensis, assembly GCF_047902425.1. Taxonomy (NCBI): domain Bacteria; kingdom Pseudomonadati; phylum Pseudomonadota; class Gammaproteobacteria; order Pseudomonadales; family Pseudomonadaceae; genus Pseudomonas; species Pseudomonas macauensis. The sequence goes on from NZ_CP138377.1 coordinate 2,852,315, forward strand.
GGGGGTGTGGTTGTCAACTGGCATGTCGATGGACTCCGAAAATACCGCTTCCGCCACCATTGAAAACTCGCAAATACAGGTGGGTAGCGAAAAGGGAGGGCTATTCGGTGTCGGGGTGGATAACTCGTCCCCCACATCTCAGGCACAAGTGATATTGAAGAATACCGATGTGACTGTGCACTCCGGTTTCAACGATGGCTCCCAGTATCAAGGGGCCACGTCGGGGCTGGACATCTGGGGTAGCGGCAAGACGGATATCCAGCTGGACGGATCGCATATCGCCGCGAGCACCGACAATTCGGAGGAAACCGCCATAGGCGCGAACCTCCATAACGCAGCCGCCACGGTCACCTTGCGCAATGACAGCAGCGTGGTCGGGCAGGATGTCGGGATTCGAGCCTCCAATCAGTATTTTCCAGAACTCCCCGCCGACAACACGGTGACGGTCGATAACAGCCTGGTGAAGAGTGAACAAGGCACGGCCGTGGAAGTTCAGGACTTCGCCCAACTGACCGTCGATGTCAAAAACAACGGGCGGGTCGAGAGCGGCAATGGCGTGCTGGCGGATGTCATCAACCAGGGCAAGCTGACGCTGAATGTCGATGGCAGCCAACTGTCGGGGGACATCCGAAGCGACCGTGCCGAAGGAGAAGTAACCCATTGGGTGCAGGAGGGCGACGATTGGGTGGAGGAAAGCCTCTTCACCACGTCCAGCTCCGCCAACGTTAATCTCCAAAACAGCGCGCAATGGACCGGCACCGGCAGCAACATCGACGCCATGCGTATCGATCCCACCAGCCAGTGGACCATGACCGGCAACTCCAATGTCGGCCAACTGGACACCCAGGGCACGGTGGCCTTCCAGCCGGGCAACGGCTACAAGACCCTGACCGTGGAGGGGGACCTCGACGGCAGCGGCACCTTCGCCATGAACACCGACATCGCCGAACGCCAGGGCGATCAGTTGGTGGTGCAGGGCACCGCCCGCGGCGCTCACCAGTTGGCCATCGAGGACAGCGGCAAGCAGCCCGCGCACCTGGATGCGCTCAAGGTCGTCGACACCAACGGCGGCTCCGCCAGCTTCGATCTGAAGGGCGGCCATGTTGACGCTGGCGCCTACCGCTACAACCTGACGCAAAGCGCGGATGACTGGTACCTGGCCTATCACGACCTGGTGCCCACCGATCCCGTAGTGCCGACCGAGCCGGGTGAGCCGAGCGATCCGACTCGCCCTGTGGATCCAGTCGATCCGCTTGATCCTACCGAACCAGGCGAACCCGCCGATCCAACTGGTCCGGACGATCGAGTCGCCCCGATCCCGCCGGTCACCCCCGCGCTTCCCGAACCCCGTCCTCAGGACCTGTCGAAGGGCGCCAACGCCGCCCTGGGGATGCAGAGCGCAACCAGCCTGTTGTTCAACGCGGAAATGGACAGCCTCAACCAGCGCCTGGGCGATATCCGTGGCGAGAAGGGAGAAGGCGGCGTCTGGGTACGTGGCCTGGGCAAACGCTTCGAAGTCGACAGCGGCAAGAGCCGTGAATTCGACCAGGACATCCAGGGCGTGCAGGTCGGTGCCGACAAGGCCATTCCCCTGGCCAGCGGCAAGCTGCACGTCGGCGGGATGGTCGGCGCCAGCAAGGCCGACATGGACTTTGGCGAGGGCGCCAAGGGTGAGGTCGACGCCACCAGCGTAGGCGCCTATGGCACCTACCTGCGCGAGGACGGCTGGTACGTCGACGGCGTGGCGAAGCTCCAGAACTTCGATGCCGACGTGAAGATGCCGAACAACCTCGGCCGCTCGGTCAAGGGCGACTACTCCGGCAAAGGCGTCGGGATCAGCGTCGAGGCGGGCAAGCACATCAAGCTGGAGAACGATTGGTTCGTCGAGCCGCAGGCGCAACTGAGCGCATCGCGTGTCGACGGTCCCGACTACACCTCCAGCGATGGCATGAAAGTCGACGGCGAGGCCATGGACAGCCTGCAAGGACGGATCGGCGCGCGCTTCGGCAAGTTCATCCCGCTCGACCAGGGCCGCAGCCTGCAACCCTTCGTCAAGATCAACCAGATCCACGAGTTCAAGGGCAATGCGGACGTGAAGGTCAACGACGTCGTGAAGCTGGACAACGCCTTGCCCGGCTCGCGGACTGAGATCGGTGTCGGAGCCCAACTGAACCTGGGCGAGAAGCACAAGGTGTACGTCGAAGCCGAGGCGGCGAAGGGCGACGAGGTCGAACAACCGGTTGGCGTCAACATCGGCTACCGCTACGACTGGTAGCCCGTCATGGAGGCCAGGCCCACCCTGGCCTTGTCATCGGCTTAGTGGTCTGTCGCGGGCTGAGTGGACACTGACTTTTGGAGGATAAGTCCACCATAAGGGGGCATGACCCAGACCAGAAGATGTTTCCTGATTCCTTCAAACGCGAAGCGGTCGAACGGGTGCTGTGCCTTGGACCTGCTCGCCGAACCTTGTGCACTCCTTGGCCGACGCCCCTTCGTTGCCTTCTGGCCGACTGAGGGCCCGTTGCTTTCCTGAACGCCAAAGCGGGGCTTCACTGAAAGAAACAGCCCTGGGTTTTTCGGCACGATGAGGCGATCACGATGAGCGACGAACAGGTGGCACCCGACACGCGTGGTGTGACGGTGGAGTTGTTGGCGGCGATCGACCTTGGCCCGGAGATCGAGGGCATGGCCGGGCGGCAGTTGCGGATGCGCAAGGTGACCATCGAGCCGGGCGGCGTGTTCGGGCCGGTCCATGACCACAAGGACAGGCCCGGCACGGTGTTCATCCTGCAGGGCACCATCACCGACCATCGCAATGGCGTCGCCACGGACTACGGGCCGGGTGTGGGTTGGCCCGAGGACCGGAATACCACTCACTGGCTGGAGAACCGGGGCACGGTGGCGGCGGTGGAGATTTCGGTCGATATCGTCCGGCAGGGGTGAGTTCGAGGGGCGGCCGGCTGGGGGTATTAAAGCGGAACGAGGCAACGCCGCGCCTGCCCGGAACGGTGATTCCGGACAGACACGGCGCAGGCGAGGGGCTACGCCTTCTCGGTCGACTCCGTCAGCGCGGCCCGCACCAGCGGGTGCAGGTCGCCGTCGGGGTGTTGCTCCTGCCAGGCCATCAGGTCGCGGCGCATGGCCGGAGTCCAGAAGTTCTGCAGGTGCTGCTGCACACCGCGCACGGCCTGTGCGCGGTCCGGCTCGCTGGCGAAGTACAGGCCGATCTGGTTGGCCATCTTGATCAGGTTCTCGATGCTCATCGGCGGGCCTCGGCTTTCTCCGCGTGGCGACGTTCCTTGAGCAGGCGCCGCTGTTCGTCACTGAACGACTGGAAGCGCTTCTGCCACTCGGAGGGCTCGTAGACACGCGTGACTTCCACCGCCGTGACCTTGTATTCCGGGCAGTTGGTGGCCCAGTCGGAGTTGTCGGTGGTGATCACGTTGGCGCCGGATTCCGGGAAGTGGAAGGTCGTGTAGACCACGCCGGGCGCCACGCGCTCGCTGACCTTGGCGCGCAGCACCGTCTGCCCGGCGCGGCTGCCCACGCCGACCCAGTCGCCATTCTGGATGCCACGTGTCTCGGCGTCGCTGGGGTGGATCTCCAGGCGGTCTGCCTCGTGCCAGGCGACGTTGTCGGTGCGCCGGGTCTGGGCGCCGACGTTGTACTGGCTGAGGATGCGCCCGGTGGTCAGCAGCAGCGGGTAGCGGGCGTTGACCTTCTCGTCGGTGGGCACGTAGCCGGTGAGCATGAAGCGTCCCTTGCCGCGCACGAACTCTTCGATGTGCATGGTCGGGGTGCCGTCGGGCGCAGCGTCGTTGCACGGCCACTGCAGGCTGCCATGGCGGTCGAGTTCGGCGTAGCTGACGCGGGTGAAGGTCGGCGTCAGGCGGGCGATCTCGTCCATGATCTGCGACGGGTGCGTGTAGTTCATCGGGTAGCCCAGGGCATTGGCCAGGGCCACGGTGCCTTCCCAGTCGGCCTTGCCGCCCAGCGGTTCCATTACTTTGCGAACCCGCGAGATGCGGCGCTCGGCGTTGGTGAAGGTGCCGTCCTTTTCGAGGAAGGAGCTGCCCGGCAGGAACACGTGGGCGAACTTCGCCGTCTCGTTGAGGAAGATGTCCTGCACCACCACGCATTCCATGGCCGACAGGGCGGCGGTGACGTGCTGGGTGTTGGGGTCGCTCTGGGCGATGTCCTCGCCCTGACAGTACAGCGCCTTGAAGGTGCCGCCCAGGGCTGCCTCGAACATATTGGGGATGCGCAGGCCCGGATCGGGCTGCAGGGTCACGCCCCAGGCCTGTTCGAACTGCGCGCGCACGGCCTCGTTGGAGACGTGGCGGTAGCCCGGCAACTCGTGGGGGAAGGAGCCCATGTCGCAAGAGCCCTGGACGTTGTTCTGGCCGCGCAGCGGGTTCACGCCGACGCCTTCGCGGCCGACGTTGCCGGTGGCCATGGCGAGGTTGGCGATACCCATCACCGCGGTGCTGCCCTGGCTGTGCTCGGTGACGCCCAGGCCGTAGTAGATGGCCGCGTTGCCACCGGTGGCGTAGAGGCGGGCGGCGGCGCGGATTTCCTCGGCGGGCACGCCGCAGACCGGGCCAAGCACCTCGGGAGCGTTCTCCGGCAGGCTGACGAAGTCGCGCCAGCGGGCGAATTCCGCCGCCTCGCAGCGGGCATCGACGAACTCCTGGTTGACCAGGCCTTCGGTGACGATGACGTGGGCCAGGGCGTTGAGCATGGCCACGTTGGTGCCGGGGCGCAGCTGCAGGTGCAGTTCGGCGCGGGCGTGGGGCGAGTCCACCAGGTCGATGCGCCGGGGGTCGATGACGATCAACTGGGCGCCTTCGCGCAGGCGGCGCTTGAGCTGGGAGCCGAATACCGGGTGGGCGTCGGTGGGGTTGGCGCCCATCACCAGCACCACGTCGGCCTGCATCACCGAGTCGAAGCTCTGGGTGCCGGCGGATTCGCCCAGGGTCTGCTTGAGGCCGTAACCGGTGGGTGAGTGGCAGACGCGGGCGCAGGTGTCGACGTTGTTGTTGCCGAACGCTGCGCGCACCAGTTTCTGCACCAGGTAGGTCTCTTCGTTGGTGCAGCGGCTGGAGGTAATGCCGCCGATGGAGTCGCGCCCGTATTTCTGCTGGATGCGGCGGAATTCGCTTGCGGCGTAGGTGACGGCCTCGTCCCAGCTGACTTCCTGCCACGGGTCGCTGATGTGCTTGCGGATCATCGGCTTGGTGATGCGGTCCGGGTGGGTGGCGTAGCCCCAGGCGAAGCGGCCCTTGACGCAGGAGTGGCCGTGGTTGGCCTGGCCGTTCTTGTCCGGGACCATACGTACCAGCTGGTTGCCCTTCATCTCGGCGCGGAAGGAGCAGCCCACGCCGCAGTAGGCGCAGGTGGTGATGACGCTGCGCTCGGGCTGGCCGATCTCGACCACGCTCTTTTCCATCAGCGTGGCGGTGGGGCAGGCCTGCACGCAGGCGCCACAGGAAACGCACTCGGAATCGAGGAAGTTCTCGCCGCCGGCTGCCGCCACGCGGGATTCGAAGCCGCGTCCTTCGATAGTCAGGGCGAAGGTGCCCTGGGTTTCTTCGCAGGCACGCACGCAGCGGTTGCAGACGATGCACTTGCTCGGGTCGTAGTCGAAGTAGGGGTTGGAGACGTCCTTCGCATCGCTCAGGTGGTTGGCGCCTTCGTAGCCGTAGCGCACTTCGCGCAGGCCCACCTGGCCGGCCACTGTCTGCAGTTCGCAGTTGCCGTTGGCTGGACAGGTCAGGCAGTCCAGCGGGTGGTCGGAGATGTACAGCTCCATGACGTTGCGCCGCAGGCTGGCCAGTTTCGGCGTCTGGGTGCGCACCACCATGCCTTCTGTAACCGGCGTGGTACAGGAGGCCGGGTAGCCGCGCATGCCGTCGATCTCCACCAGGCACATGCGGCAGGAGCCGAAGGCTTCCAGGCTGTCGGTGGCGCAGAGCTTGGGAATGCTGGTGCCTGCCAGCGCCGCGGCGCGCATCACCGAGGTGCCGGCGGGGACGCTGATTTCGCGGCCGTCGATGCTCAGGCTGACCTGCACGTCGCTCTCGCGGGCCGGGGTGCCGAGGTCGAGTTCGCTGCTGCTGGAGCTGGCGGGGTCGAAGTAGTTGATCATTGGTCGGCCTCCTGGGACTCCAGACCGAAGTCGGCGGGGAAGTGCTTGAGGGCGCTGGTCACGGGGAAGGCGGTCATGCCGCCAAGCGCGCAGAGCGAGCCGTAGGTCATGGTGTCGCAGAGGTCCTTGAGCAGGATCACCTGCTCGTCCCGCGCACGGGCGTCGGGCGCCGCCAGCAGGCGGTCGACGACTTCCACGCCACGGGTGGAGCCGATGCGGCACGGGGTGCACTTGCCGCAGGATTCTTCGGCGCAGAACTGCAGGGCGAAGCGCGCCATGCGGGCCATGTCGAGGCTGTCGTCAGCCACCACCACGCCGCCGTGGCCGAGCATCGCGCCCATGGCGGCGAAGGCCTCATAGTCCAGCGGCGTATCGAACTGCGACGGTGGCACCCAGGCGCCCAGCGGGCCGCCCACCTGTGCGGCCTTCAGCGGCCGGCCACTGGCGGTGCCGCCGCCGTAGCCGTCCACCAGCTCGCGCAGGGTCAGGCCGAAGGCGCGCTCGACGAGCCCGCCGTGGCGGATGTTGCCGGCCAGCTGGAAGGGCATGGTGCCCAGCGAGCGGCCCATGCCGAAGTCGCGGTAGAACTGCGCGCCCTTGGCCAGGATGACCGGCACCGAGGCCAGGGTGAGCACGTTGTGCACCAGCGTCGGCAGCCCGAACAGGCCTTGCAGCGCCGGCAGCGGCGGCTTGGCGCGAACCACGCCGCGCTTGCCTTCAAGGGAATCCAGCAGGGCGGTTTCCTCGCCGCAGATGTAGGCGCCGGCGCCCATCCGCACTTCCAGGTCGAAGGCGCGGCCGCTGCCGCACACGTCTTCACCCAGGTAGCCGGCGTCGCGGGCGATCTGGATGGCCAGGTTGAGGGCGGTGATGGAGTCGGTGTACTCGGAGCGTACATAGATGTAGCCCAGGGTCGCGCCGACGGCGAGGCCGGCGATGGCCATGCCTTCGATCAGCAGGAAGGGATCGCCTTCCATCAGCATGCGGTCGGCGAAGGTGCCGGAGTCGCCTTCGTCGGCGTTGCACACCACGTATTTCTGGGCGGCCTGGGCGTCGCGCACGGTGCGCCACTTGATGCCGGCCGGGAAGGCCGCGCCGCCGCGACCGCGCAGGCCGGAGTCGAGCACTGCAGCGACCATCTCGGCGCCGTCCAGGCCGATGGCGCGGGTCAGGCCTTCGAAGCCGCCGTGGGCGCGGTAGTCGTCCAGCGACAGCGGCCGGGTTATGCCCGCGCGGGCGAACAGCAGACGCTGCTGGGTCTTCAGGTAGGGGATGTCTTCCACCGGACCGAGGGCGCGGGGATGGCTGGCGGGGTCACCGGCCAGGGCGTCGAGCAGAGCCGGAACCTCGGCTGCGGTGATGGGGCCGAAGCCCAGGCGGCCATCGGCGCTTTCCAGTTCGACCAGCGGCTCCAGCCAGTAGAGGCCGCGGGAGCTGGTGCGTTGCACCTGAATCGACAATTGACGACGCTCGGCCTCGGCGGCCAGCGCGGCGGCGACCTCGTCGGCGCCCACCGAGCGGGCGACCGAATCGCAGGAAACGAACAGCTTCAGCATGCTCCGTCCTCCAGGCAGCCGTTCACCAGCTCACGCAGGCGTTCGGGGGTGAGGCGTGCATGCACGCGGCCGTCCAGCTCCAGGGCCGGCGAGCAGGCGCAGGCGCCCAGGCAATACACCGGGCGCAGGGCGATCTGGCCGTCGGCGCTGGTACCGTGGTCGTCCAGCGCCAGTTGCTCGCGCAGCTGCGCGGCGAGGCCTTCGGCGCCCATGCTCTGGCATGACTCGGCCCGGCACAGGCGCAGGGTATGCCGGGCGGGCGGGGCGGTACGGAAGTCGTGATAGAAGCTGATCACCCCGCGTACCTCGGCGACGCTGAGGTTGAGGGCGTGGGCGATCTCGGGAACGGCGACATCGGGGATGTACCCGAGGCCGTCCTGGATGGCATGGAGGATCGGCAGCAAGGCACCGGGAGTGGCCTTCTGGCGTTCCAGCACGTCGTGAATCAGGGGCAGGTGGAGCGAGTCATCAGACATTCAGCGAACCTCGACATCGCGAACGCGCCTGCCGTCCCCCGGCAGCGGTTCGGAACTCTTCGGCTGCGGCGTGCCGGCCACGTCACGGGCGCGTGGCTCTTCGGAGCGCCATTCTTGTTATCCGGCCAGGCATCTGGGCGCACCTGGTCCTTAACAGTATGGAAGCTTGCCATCCCCCCTGCCGGCGGATTGCACCTGAACGACACGTCGCATCCTGAAACCGACAGCGGGCCGTAGAGAGGCGCGGAGAGGGGGCGCTGACCGCCCGCGAGAGGGAAGAAATGGGCCTGCCGCAACCGCCGGAGCCGTCCTGGTCCTGTTCCGGCTTCGGCGGTTGGCGAGGGCGGTCAGGCGTCGCGGTAGGTGCCTTTCTGCTTGGCGGCGTGGCTGGCCAATGCGTCCATCAGCGGCGGCGACAGGCAGTCATAGGGTTCCAGGTGAAGCTCACGCAGGCGCTGGCGGATGGCTTCCATCTGCGAGGGCGGCGTGCCGCTCTCGATCACCGAGGATACGAAGGCGGCGAACCCAGGCGCTGACCAGCCTTCCTGCGGGGAGAGTTCGGTGTGCACGAAGTCGAGGCCATAGAAGGCGTGCCCCTTGTTTTCGATGCGGCCGAACAGGTGCACGCCGCAGTCTCGGCAGGCGTGCCGCTGGATGACGGCGCTCTCGTCGACGATCTGCAGCTTTTCGGGATGGGCTACCACACTGACCTTGTCGCGCGGTACCACGGCGATCACCGCGAAGGTCGCCCCCGCGGGCTTCCAGCACTTGGTGCAGCCGCAGGCATGGTTGTGCAGGGTCTGGGCGCCGACCGTGACTTCCACCTTGTCGGTCGCGCACAGGCACTGCAGCGTGCCGCCGGCAAAGCCGGGCTGTTCCGGGCGGATGCCGTTGTCCACTGACGGATGAATGTGAATTGCGCTCATGTACGTGTTCCTCCTGGCGTTCGGTCCGGCAGGGAGGGCGCAGCCACAGGCCGCGTCCAGGGCCCGGCCCGTCGAAAGGGATGACGGCGCATCAGGATGGGGCTGTGCATCATACCGAAGACCGGATCGATGCCTTCGTGGTCCAGGGTGGGTTTGCGGCGAGTGGGATGTGGCCTCCCATCGCGTCCTTCACCCTGCCGGGAAGCGGGGTGCGCCGCCGACAGCCGACTCCCCGTCCCCGCGGCCGCTAAGCCACAGGAAGGGGCGGGGCGATCTTCGTTGCGGTGCCGGAGTCTCCGACAACGATCGACCGCCATCATTCACGATAGGTGAGTTTCAGCGGGATACGGGCAGGGGGCGAAGGGAAAACCGGGGAGGGCCCACAGGCGCGGATGGACGGTGCGGTGCGGCGCGAATGGAGAGGAAACACCGGCGGCCGGGAGCGGCGCGCCGGTGTTTCGGGGTTACTGCGGCTCGACGCTGACAGCGACGGCGGAGGTGATGCGCAACACCACCTGGCGGCCGATGTAGTCGGGTTTCATTTCCACGTCGGGGCGAACCTTGACGGTGTGCAGGCCGCCATCGGCGAGCTGCAGGGTGGCGGTGCGCTGGGTGGTGTCGAGGGATTTGACCAGGGCCGTGATCTCGATGGTGTCGGCCGAGACCATGGCTGGCTTCGCGCCGAGCTGCGAGGTGGCCAGCATGCCGGCGGCGCCGTCCACGGCGGCTTCGCCGGGCTTGCGCAGGTAGACGACGCGCTCCATGACCACAACTGCCTTGACCCGGTCTCCGACCTTGAGCTGGTTGAAGTTGCGCATCTCCGGCGGTGCCTGGATGGTGCGGCTGTTGCCCTGGTCGTCCTTGAGGGTGAAGGTGCGCTTGCCTGCGTCAATGGCCGAAACGGTGGCCTGCAGCTCTTCTGTCTCGGTGATCGCGCCGCCCGGTACGCCCTTGGCGACGGTCTCGGTACGGTCGTACTCGGTGTTCAGCGGCTTGTCGGCCTGGGTCTGGCAGCCGACCAGCACAGCGGCGGCCAGCGGCAGGAAGAGAAAACGGGATGCACTCATGGTGAGTCCTTGCTTCATGGTGTTTGAGGTTCGGTTTCGCGGATCTGGTAGATGGCGTCGTCGGGACGCATGGGCGTCACGCGGATCAGGTAGCTGGGACCGGGGTTGCCGAGCATCATCTCGTTCAGGTTGAAGCGCACGTCGAGCTTCAGGTACTTGATCTCGCCCGGCGCGATGCTGAAGGCCTGCTTGATGTCGCGGGGTTCCCAGCTCGCCTTGCGGGTCAGGCCGGTCACGCGCAGGTTGTGGTTGCCCGGCGCCAGCTCGATGCGGCGATAGGAATTGAACTCGAGCGTACCGACGCTCTGTTCGTCGATCAGGATGTCCGGATAGGAGAAACGCAGGGGCTGCCTGCCCGGATTATCGGCCTTGGGACGGAACAGGTAGAGCGTCGCGCGATCCGGAGTGCTGGGGGGAATGGGTTCGAAATAGCCGGGGCCGCTACAGCCCGTGAGCAGGAGCAGGGAGACAAGAAAAATGGAGAGCCGGCGCATGACGGTCCTTCGTGGCGGCCTGGATCGGCGCAGCGTAGCAGAGCCCCCGAACGTCGTTCAATGCACGTTTGCTCGATTGTTGGGGGCCTGTTGGAAATTGCCCGTCCGTCGACTTGGACGGGTACCGAGAGCCGCTGACTTCACCCTGAAAACGCGATATAGAGCGTCTGCGTTTCCCTCGGGTTTGGCCGGCGGATGTCGTGAGCGTGGCGGTTGAGGGGGGGGCTAGTCCATTTGGACGAGGCGATACGTCGCACCTTTTTCATAGTCTCGAACCACCCCTGGTTCTCCCTGAAGGGCGGTGAAGGCAATGAAAACAAAAAAAATCTGCCTGGCTGCGGTTCTCTGTGCACTCTGCGCGGCCTATGTCCTGCTACTGGTCCAGCCCAAGCCGGCTGCCCTGGCCAGTACCGTCTATTGCAACGCCAGCTACCCCAGCTGCTACGTGCCGGTGCCTTCCATCAGCCGGCTGTTGCCCTGATCGCCGACATCCATCGCCTGCATCGTCTGGAGGTACGGCTGCTTGCGCGGCGTTTTCCTCCGAGCGGTGCAGGGCGCAGTCGCCCCTGACTGAGCCCGTGTACGGCCGCTATCGCCCACGCCTGGTGACGTATCGACGTCGAGCCGGGCGCGGCATCTCGCCTGCTGACTGCTGACGGATTCGCTCCGTTTCGAGCGCTGATTTGCGCTGCGCCTGGATAACCGCCGCAGGGCCAGATCCGTGTTCCGCCAAACCGCGTGGCCGCGGAGTGATGCCGAGCTTCTGGCGCGTCACCCCGTTGCGCTGGCGTCCTGTCCCCTGAAATTCTCCATGATTATTTTTGTTAACTAACAGCGCTGTCTCGCTAAGGGTGCAGCGATGTCGGTGGCGATCTCCTTGTTGACCCTTGATACCGAGGTTTTCATCTCGGCCGTTCGCCAAGGCAGGTGCTCGCGTCAAATGAATTGGCAAATATAGTTAATTGACATAACTAATTGGGCGAGATAGTTTTCCCTCACCAAGCCAAACAAGAACACAGGTGAGACATGAACAAGTACGAAGGCCGCTGGCAGACCGTAACCGTGGAAGTGGAGGGCGGCATCGCCTGGGTTACCCTGAACCGTCCGGAAAAGCGCAACGCCATGAGCCCCACGCTCAACCGCGAGATGCGCGATGTGCTGGAAACCGTGGAGCAGGATGGCGACGCGCGTGTTCTGGTGCTGACCGGCGCCGGCACAGCCTGGACCGCGGGCATGGACCTGAAGGAATACTTCCGGGAAGTGGACGCCGGTCCGGAGATCCTCCAGGAACGCATCCGCCGCGACGCCTCCGAATGGCAGTGGAAGCTGCTGCGCCTGTACTCCAAGCCGACCATCGCCATGGTCAACGGCTGGTGCTTCGGCGGTGGTTTCAGCCCGCTGGTGGCGTGCGACCTGGCCATCGCCGCGGACGAGGCGGTGTTCGGCCTCTCCGAGATCAACTGGGGCATCCCGCCGGGCAACCTGGTCAGCAAGGCCATGGCCGACACCGTGGGCCATCGCGAGTCGCTGTACTACATCATGACCGGCAAGACCTTCGATGGCCGCAAGGCTGCCGAGATGGGCCTGGTCAACCGCAGCGTGCCGCTGGCGCAACTGCGCGAGGCGGTGCTGGAACTGGCCGCAGATCTTCTGGACAAGAACCCGGTGGTGCTGCGCGCGGCGAAGAACGGCTTCAAGCGCTGCCGCGAGCTGACCTGGGAGCAGAACGAGGACTACCTCTACGCCAAGCTCGACCAGGCCCAGCTGCGTGACCCGGAGCATGGCCGCGAGCAGGGCCTCAAGCAATTCCTCGACGAAAAGAGCATCAAGCCGGGCCTCCAGGCCTACCGCCGCTGAGCCGCCGCCGCGGGGCACAGGCCCCGCGGCCATAACAACGACAAGAGGAATCGCTGCATGAACGAAGTCTCGCTGTTGATCGGCGGACGGGCCTTGCCTGCCAGCAACGGACGCACCTTCACCCGGCTCGACCCGCTGACGGGCGCGCCGGCCAGCGTCGCGGCTGCGGCCACCCTCGACGATGCCGATGCCGCCGTAGCCGCCGCTGCTGCGGCATTTCCCGCCTGGTCCGCGCTGGGCCCCGGCGAGCGTCGTACGCGCCTGCTTGAGGCGGCGCGGCTGATGGACGCGCGCAGCGCCGAGTTCATCGCCGCCGGCGCCCGCGAAACCGGCGCCATGGCCAACTGGTACGGCTTCAACGTGCACCTGGCCGCCGGCATCCTGCGCGAAGCGGCCGGCATGACCACCCAGGTGCTGGGCGAGGTGATCCCCTCCGATGTGCCCGGCTCCCTGTCCATGGCCATGCGCCAACCGGTGGGTGTCGTACTGGGCATCGCTCCCTGGAACGCCCCGGTGATCCTGGCGACCCGTGCCGTGGCCATGGCCCTGGCATGCGGCAACACGGTGGTGCTCAAGGCGTCCGAACAGTGTCCGGCGGTGCACCGGCTGATCGGCCAGGTGCTGCATGACGCGGGCCTGGGCGATGGCGTGGTCAACGTGCTGAGCAACGCTCCGGAAGACGCCGCCGCACTGGTCGACCGGCTGATCGCCAATCCGGCGGTCAGGCGCGTCAACTTCACCGGCTCGACCCGTGTCGGACGCATCATCGGCGAGCTCAGCGCGCGTCACCTCAAGCCCGCGCTGCTGGAGCTGGGCGGCAAGGCACCGCTGCTGGTGCTGGACGATGCCGATCTGGACGCCGCCGTTGAAGCTGCTGCCTTCGGTGGCTACTTCAATCAGGGGCAGATCTGCATGTCCACCGAGCGCGTGATCGTCGATGCGCGCGTGGCAGACGCCTTTGTCGAACGCCTGGCGAAGAAGACCGCCAGCCTGCGCGCCGGCCATCCCGCCGCGCCGGACTCGGTGCTTGGCAGCCTGGTGGACGAAGCCTCCGCCCGGCGCATTCGCGCGCTGATCGACGACGCGGTGGAGAAGGGGGCACGCCTGCTCTGCGGCGGTGAATGCGAGGGTGCGGTGATGCAGCCGGCGCTGCTGGACGGGGTGACACCGGACATGCGCCTGTATGCCGAGGAGTCGTTCGGCCCGGTGCTTTCGGTGATCCGCGTGGACGGCGACGAAGAGGCCCTGCGGGTGGCCAACGACAGCGAGTACGGCCTGTCGGCGGCGATCTTCAGCCGCGATCAGGCCCGCGCACTGAACCTGGCGCGGCGCGTCGAGTCGGGTATCTGCCATATCAACGGCCCGACCGTGCACGACGAGGCGCAGATACCTTTCGGTGGCGTCAAGGCCAGCGGCTACGGTAGCTTCGGCAGCCGCGCCGCGCTCGATCACTTCACCCAACTGCGCTGGATCACCCTGCAGACCACGCCGCGCCACTATCCAATCTGAGTTTCCGATCCGAGCGCCCGGCAGGACGCCGAGCAGAACAAGAACAAGATTTCCGCCGCCGCGCCGAAGGGCCCGGCGGCGTGTCTCGATGGAGAACACTCCATGAACCTCGAATCCAATACCCGGCCGCGTTATCGACCGGTCGCCATCGGCCATCCCGAAGTGGAAGTCCGGCGCGAGGCCGACGGTACCCTCTACATGCGCGCCCGCGAAGCGCTGGAGCCGCTGCCCGAACGCTTGCTTGAACGCCTGCAACTGTGGGCCGTCGAGCGGCCGCAACAGACCTTCGTCGCCGCCCGCGACGAATCCGGACAGTGGCGCCGCATCAGCTACGCGCAGATGCTCGACAGCACCCGGCGTATCGCCCAGAACCTGCTGGCCTATGGGCTCGGTCCGGAGTGCCCGCTGCTGATCCTCTCGGGCAACGACCTGGAGCACCTGCAACTGGCCTTCGGCGCGATGTACGCCGGCATTCCCTATTGCCCGGTGTCGCCAGCCTATTCGCTGGTTTCCCAGGACCTGGCCAAGCTGCGCCATATCGTCGACCTGTTGCAGCCGGGCCTGGTGTTCGCCGCCGATGCCACGCCGTTCCGTCGTGCCATCGAAACCGTGATCGATGCCCAGGTGCCGCTGCTGTTCGGCCGGGGCGAGATCGCCGGCCGGCAGTGCCGCGCCTTCGCCGACCTGCTGCAGGCCGGGGATTGCGCCGAGGCGGATGCCGCCTTTGCAGCCACCGATGGCGACACCATCGCCAAGTTCCTCTTCACCTCCGGCTCGACCAAGCTGCCCAAGGCGGTGCCGACCACCCAGCGCATGCTCTGCGCCAACCAGCAGATGCTGTTGCAGACCTTCCCCGAGTTCGCCAGGGAGGCGCCGGTGCTGGTGGACTGGCTGCCGTGGAACCACACCTTCGGCGGCAGCCACAACCTCGGCATCGTGCTCTACAACGGCGGCAGCTTCTACATCGACGGCGGTCGGCCGACGCCCCAGGGCTTCGCCGAAACGCTGCGCAACCTCAAGGAAATCTCGCCCACCGCCTACCTCACCGTACCGCGCGGCTGGGAGGAACTGGCCGGGGCGCTAGAGACCGACGCACAACTGCGCGAGCGCTTCTTTGCCCACATTCGCCTGTTCTTCTTCGCCGCAGCGGGGCTGTCCCAGGATATCTGGGACCGCCTCGACCGCCTGGCCGAGGCCCATTGCGGCGAACGCATCCGCATGATGGCCGGCCTGGGCATGACCGAGGCGGCGCCGTCCTGCACGTTTACCACCGGTCCGCTCTCCGTGGCGGGCTACGTCGGGCTGCCGGCACCGGGTTGCGAGGTCAAGCTGGTGCCGCTGGAGGGCAAGCTGGAAGCGCGCTACCGGGGCCCGAACCTGATGCACGGTTACTGGCGCAGCCCCGAGCAGAACGCCGAGGTCTTCGACGAGGAAGGCTTCTACTGCTCCGGCGACGCCCTGCGCCTGGCGGACGACGCCAAACCGCAACTGGGTCTGATGTTCGATGGCCGCCTGGCCGAGGACTTCAAGCTGTCCTCCGGCGTGTTCGTCAACGTCGGCCCGCTGCGCACCCGCGCGGTGCTCGCCGGGGCGCGCTACGTGCAGGATGTGGTGGTGCTGGCGCCCAACCGTCCGAGCCTGGGGTTGCTGGTGTTTCCGCGCATGGCCGAGTGCCGTGCGCTGGCCGGCCTGGGGGCGGATGCCAGCGATGCCCAGGTGCTTGGCAGCGTGCAAGTGCGCGCCTGGTTCAGCGAGTGGCTGGGGCAACTCAACCGGGAAGCGACCGGCAATGCGAACTTCTTCGGCTGGGCTGCGCTGCTCGATGAGGCGCCGTCCATCGATCGCGGCGAGATCACCGACAAGGGCTCGCTGAACCAGCGCGCCATCCTGGCCTCGCGGGCCGAGCTGATCGAAGGCCTGTACCGGGGTGAAGATGCACGGTTGATCCCCGCCCCCTGAGCCTGAGCGAACGAAACGGGCCGCCTTGTGATAGCACGGCGGCCCGTTTTTTTATGTGTGAAATTTGGCCGGAAGAAAGGCGGCGCCAGGAGGGCGCCGCACAGCAGGGGCTCAGTTGAAGGCGCTGGGCTGCGGGTTTTCCAGCAGCACGGCCATGCCCTGGCCGCCGCCGATACAGGCGGAGGCGATGCCATAGCGACGGCCGCTGGCGGCCATCTGCCGGGCCACGGTTTGGGCCAGGCGCAGGCCGGTGGCGGCCAGCGGGTGACCCAGTGCGATGGCGCCGCCATGGATATTCAGGCGTTCGTCGTCCAGTTCCAGTTCGCGTTGCACGGCAAGCACCTGGGCGGCCTGGGCTTCGTTGATCTCGAAATGGCCGATCTGCTCCAGACGCAGCCCGCAGCCGTCGAGCAGACGGCGGATCGCCGGCGCCGGGCCGATGCCCATGTACGCCGGGTCGACACCCACCACGGCGGCGCCACGCACGTGGGCCAGAACCGGCCGGTTGCCAGCTTCCGCACGAGTCATCAGCAGCGCGGCGGCGGCGCCATCGACCACGGCGCAGCTGTTGCCGGCGGTCTGCACGCCGTCCGGGTAGAGCGCGTTCAGGCGTCCCAGTGCTTCGGCGGAGGTCTCGCGAATATGGCTGTCCTGGGCTGCGCGCGCCTGGCGGCTGGCCAGCTTCAGCCGGCGCGGGACGAGGCCGGGCTGCTCGAAACTCTGCTCGATCACCTCCTGGATTTCTCCGGCGAACCAGTCTTCGGCCTGGGCGCGCAAGGCCCGTTCGAAGCTACGCAGGGCATAGGCATCCACGTCCTCGCGGCGCAGGCCGTAGCGGCGGGCGAGATTCTCGGCGGTCTGCATCATGCTCAGGCCCACGGCCGGGTCGAGCAGCGCCTCCCAGAGAAAGTCCTTGAACTCCACCGGCTGGCCCAGGGCGAAACCGTTGCGATGGCTGTAGCTGACGATCGGATTGCGCGACATCGACTCGCTGGCCACGCAGAGCACGCTGCGGGCCTGGCCTCGTTGGAGTTGCTCGGCGCCTTGGCGCAGCAGTTCCAGGCCGGTGCCGCAGATGCGTTGCACGCCCAGCGCCGGGACGTGCTGGGGAACGCCGCAGTACAGGCCGATGTGGCGCGGCAGCATGTAGGCATCGAAGCTGGCCTGGGCCATGTTGCCGGCCAGTACGCTGTCGATGCCGGCCGGGTCCACGCCGCCGCGTTGCAGCGCAGCGCGGCCGGCGTGGATACCCAGGTCGGTCGGCGAGACGGTGGAGAGGGCGCCCCGGTAGTCGATCCAGGGTGTGCGGACGGCTTCGACGAGCAGGGCGTCGTCGAAGGCGCTGAAGAGTCCGGGTAGGGGCATGGGGGATTCCTGATTGATTAGGTTTCTTAACGATCACCACAGCGCAAGGCTGTAATCGATGGTCACGCGCACTTCGTCCACGTCACGGGCGAAATCGCTCTGGTAGTGCCCTTGGCGCAGTCGCAGTCCGAGACCGGCAAGGCTGCCGGACTGCACCACGTAGCCGAGTTCCAGGTCGCGCTCCCATTCGCGGCCGCGCCAGTCGTACTGCGGCAGCTGCACGTTATCGCCGTGCACCACCCGCGCCAGGGCGGTCAGGCCGGGCAGGCCCTGGGCGGCGAAGTCGTGCTCGTAGCGCAGTTGCCAGACGCGCTCGTCCGGATTGACGTACTCCGAGACCAGGCTGCCGCCGACGATCAGGTAAGGGTCGGTGCCGGACAGGTAAGGCATCCCGGTGTCGCCGCTCAGGCGCATGTGGCCCAGGCGCAGGGTGTCGGCGCCCAGCTGGTAGGACAGGTTGAGGTTGAGGTTGCCGTTGTCCACCGGGCCGGCTGCGGCGGCGCCATCCTCGGTACTGCGGAAGTAGAAGGCTTCGCCCTTGAGCCGGCCGGGCCCCAGCGGACTGGTGTAGGTCAGGCCGGCGTAGTGCTGGCGGTACAGATCGCGCAACTGGGCGAAGTAGTAGCTGCCGGTCAGTTGTTCGCTGATCCGGTATTCGCCGCCGCCGAAGCCGAAGAAGTCCGACTCGGCGGTGCCGTTGAAGCGCTTGTTCGGCGCGCTGACCCGCAGCTTGTCGTCGTTGCTGGAGTCGCGGAATTTCTGGCGGTCGAAATAGCCGCCATGCAACGTCAGCGCGTCGAACTCGCGGGACTGCAGGAAGGCGCCACGGAACACCGGCGGGAACAGCCGTGCGGTGATCGGGTAGGCGATCGGCAGCAGCGGTTGCACGGTTCCCAGCTGCAGCTCGCTGCGCGATGCCTTCAGGCGCGCCGTAAGGCCAGCCTTGGCGTACTGGTCGTCCACTTCGCGGCTGACCGGGTCGTAGGCCAGTAACCCGGTGCCGGTGCGATCCGGGCTGGAGTCGAGCTTGTAGCCGGCCATGCCCAGAAAGCTCAGGCCGAAACCGACGGGACCGTCGGTATAGCCCGAATCCAGCTTCAGGGTGAAACCCTGGGCCCACTCGCGGGCCTGGGACTGCCCGCTGCCACTGCGAAAATCACGATCCATGTAGAAGTTGCGCAGCGCCAGGCTGCCCTTGCTGTCGTCCAGGAAACCGCCTGCCAGCGCGCCAGGCGCCAGGCAGGCGGCGAGGACCGCCACGAGGTATCTGTCCATCGGGGGCTCGCTTCTTGTCGTTATCTTCGGCGGGGTGTCAGTCGCTGGCAGTGCCGGATCGGTGGCGGAGCAGAAGAATGATCCCGGCGGCGGCAACCACGATGCCGGGGGCGGCAACCGCCATCAGGCCTGTTGCTCCGGCGCCGGAGGCGAGCATCTGGCCTGCCAGCAGGGGCCCGCCGATGGAGCCCAGGCGGCCCACGGCGACCGCCGAGCCGACGCCGGTGGCGCGGATGCCGGCGGGGTAGAACTGCGGCGCCAGGGCATAGAGCACCAGCTGCGCGGCGAGCACGAAGAAGCCGGCGGCGAAGCCCACCAGCAGCATGCTGACAAAGCCGTCCAGCGAGCCCAGACCGGCCAGGGCGAGGAGGATGCCGGCGTAGATCAGGGTCACCAGCAGGGTCGGCCGCCAGCGGTCGAGCAGCACGCCGGCCAGTACCGAGCCCAGCGCCATGCCAAGGTTCAGCAGCAACTGCACGCTGCCGGCCTGGGCGCGACTGAAGCCCTGACCCATGAGCAGCGAGGGCAGCCAGTTGAGCAGCATGTACACCACCATCAGGGTGAAGAAGCAGCTCAGCCACAACAGCAGGGTCGGCAGGGCCTGGCCCGAACGGAACAGCCCCTGGTACACGCCGATGCGCTGGCGCTCGTTGCCCGGGCGCAGGTAGGCCGGGGACTCCGGCAAGCGCAGGTAGAGCAGCGGCGCCACCAGCAGTGGCGCCCAGCCGCCGATGTGGAACACCAGTTGCCAGCGCTCCGCACCAGCCGACATCCCCGCCAGCGAGGCCAGCGCCCCGCCCAGCGGCACACCGCAGTACATCAGGCTGACTGCGGTGGCGCGCTGGGCGCTGCCGGCGGCCTCGGAGGTCAGGGCGATCAGGTTGGGCAGTGCCGCGCCCAATCCCAGTCCGGTCATGAAGCGCGCCGCCAGCAGGCTGTCGAGGCTCCCGCTCTGGGTGGTGAGCAAGGAGAACAGGCCGAACAGCGTTACTGCGGCGGTCAGCACGCGCTTGCGGCCGATGCGATCAGCCAGCCAGCCGCCGACGAAGGCACCGGGCAGCAGGCCGAGGATGCTGGCGCTGAATACCCAGCCGAGCTGGACCTTGTCCAGGCCGAAATGCGCGGCGATACCCGGTCCGGCGATGCCGGAGGACTGGATGTCGACGCCCTCCAGCAGGGCGACGATGAAGCACAGCAGGATGGTGAGGCGAGTGGCAGCGGTTTGCCGCGCCAGTGGAGCGGACGGGATGTCGTTCATGCCAGAAGTGCTCTTGTAATTGTTGTAGGAGAATCTAGTTAATTTAATTAACTAATTTTGATGCTAGGAGGCTTGAACGGATTCGTCAACGCCACGGCCGTCCACCGCCGGGGGCGGTAGACGGGGCGCGATCAGCGAACGGCAGGGCGAACGGAGAGGGGAATTACGCGGGGGTATGGATTTTCTGCAGCAGGCCGAGCAGTTGCTCACGTTCGGCGTCGGAGAGGCCGGCGGTGGCTTCGAGGTCGCTCTGCAGGGCGACGTCCTTGAGTTGCTTGAGCAGGGTTTCGCCCGCCTTGCTGAGGAAGATCCCGTAGGAGCGCTTGTCCGGCTTGCAGCGCACGCGCACCGCAAGGGCACGGGTTTCCAGCTTGTTCAGCAGCGGCACCAGTTGCGGCGGCTCGACGCTCAGGGCGCGGGCGAGGTCAGCCTGCATCAGCCCGGGATTGCTCTCGATGATCGCCAGGGCGGTGAACTGCGCCGGGCGCAGGTCGAACTTGGCCAGTTCGTTCACCAGGTGCTGGAAGACGGACAGCTGCGCACGGCGCAGGGCGTAGCCGACGTAGTTGTCCAAAGGCGAACTCAGGGCCGCGCTGGCGGCCTCCTGAGGCGCGTCGTCGAGGGGCAGGGCGGAAGCGCTTTTCTTGGCCATGCGGTCACGGTTACTCGTGTTAACGATTTTGGGCGATCTTCGCACTTTTTCGGCGTGCCTGGCCAGATGGGGCGGATTTTCGCCCGTGGGGATGCACGGGAACTCAGGATCTGGGTGGCTCGTCCCGGAATACCTGGCGCATGAGATCGAGGTAGCGCCGGGCACCCAGGCCCAGCGGCCGGGACTTCATCCAGATGACATCGACCCAGAGCCGCAGCCTGCTGGCCATGTTGTCGAAGCGGACTTCCGTGACCGCGCCCGAAGCGATCAGCGGTTGTACCAGGGGCTGCGGCAGGTAGGCCCAGCCGAGGCCGGACTGGATGAACTCCAGGGTGGCCAGGTAGCTGTCGGTCAACCAGATGCGCCGCGACAGCACCATGCGTGGGTCCGACCCGGTGGGCGTGCCCGAAGACACGATGATCTGCCGCTGTTCGGCGAGCATTTCCTCGCGCAATGGCCTGTCACCCTGCCGGGCAACGGGGTGCTGCGGAGACGCGACCGCGACGAGCAACTGGCTGCCCGCTTCGAGGAAGGACTCGCGCTCATCGATGCCGGGGCGCTCGAACACCAGCGCCAGTTGCACGGCGCCTTCGTGGAGCATGCGTACGGCTTCGGCTTGCGTGGCCGAGCGGACCTCGATTTCCAGTCCGGGGAACTCCTCGGCCAGTGTCGCCAGCGGCTCGCCCCAGCGCCCGGTCTGCAGCTCCGGGGCAATCGCGATGCTCAGCCGTTGTTCGAGCCCCTTGTGCAGCTGCAATGCCTGGGCATCCAGCAGGTTCAGCTGGCAGATCACCTGCCGGGCCTGGGGCTCCAGGGCCAGCGCGGCGGCGGTGGGCAATGCCTTGCGTGTGCTGCGGTCGAACAGCGTGAGGTCCAGCTCCGCTTCCAGCTGGGCGATGGCCATGCTGACCGCCGATGGCACGCGACCGAGCTTGCGCGCCGCAGCGGAGAAAGAGCCGCTGTCCAGCACGGCGAGGAAGATCGAGAGGGAGTCGCTGGAGAAGGCCATTGTTTTCAATAATCCTGATGATGATCCCCGCCGACATGGGGATGCACGGCTTTGATATGGCCGATACGCACTGAATACCCGATGCGAGCCTGGTCGGTTGTCAGAATAACTGATGGTAATCGTCTTTTTCGATGGCCAGGACGAGCCTAATCTGGCTCGCACTATCGCAATCGAAGGAGGCTGAGATGCTGAATGCACAATGGCAGGGCCAGGTCGCGTTGATCAGCGGCGCCGGCAGCGAACAGGGAATCGGAATGGCGATCGCCCGGCGGCTCGGGCAATGCGGGGTGAAGCTCATCGTTACCGCCAGCAGCGCCCGCCTGTTCGACCGTGTGGCACAGCTGCGCGCCGAAGGTTTCGAGGTCGAAGGACGCACGGCGGACCTTACCGATGAGGCCCAGGTGAACACGCTGGTGGAGTGGGCCGAATCCGTCTGGGGCCGGATCGACATCCTGGTCAATAACGCCGGCATGGCCATGCAGGGCAGTCCGGAGCCCTTCGCCGATGTGGCCGATACCGACCTCGCCGCATGGAACCTGTCACTGTCCCGGAACCTGACCACCGCCTTCCTGCTGACCCGCGGCGTACTGCGGGGCATGCAGGCTCGGGGTTACGGACGGGTCGTGCAGATCAGCTCCACCACCGGCACCCGCGGCAGCAACCCCGGCGAGGCGGCCTACAGCGCGGCCAAGGCCGGGATGGTGGGGATGAACATGGGATTGGCGCTGGAAGTCGCCCGATACGGCATCACTGTGAACAGCGTGGCGCCCGGCTGGATCGCCACCGAATCCTCCACCGAAGAGGAGGCCGTCGCCGGCCGTCATACTCCCGTCGGCAGGGCCGGGCGCCCGGAGGAAGTCGCCGCCGCGGTGGCCTTCCTGGCGTCGCCGGAGGCGAGTTATGTGACCGGTGAAGTACTGGTCGTCGACGGCGGCAACTGCCTGATCGAAAACAAGGCGCCATGAGCGTCCAGGCGCTTACCCGGTCGCCTGGTGCGGCTGTCGGTTCGCGCCCGAGTTCTTGAAGGAAGATATCGATGAGCAAGCCAGTGGTTCTGGTAACCGGCGCCTGCGGCGGCGTGGGGCAGGCATTGGTGCAACGCTTCGCCGCTTCAGGGTGGCAGGTGTTCGCCACCGACCTGGACGACGAGGCGTTACGGCGCCTGGACGAGTCGAAATGGTTGGCCGGCTACAGCGCGGGAGACATCCGCCAGCCCGCCGAGTGCCGGCGGGTCGTGGCCGATGCGGTGCAGGCGACGGGGCGTCTCGATGCGCTGGTCAATGCCGCCGGAGTATGGCGCGAGGGGCCGGTCGAGGCCTGCAGTGAAGAGGATTTCGATATCGTTCTGGACGTCAACCTCAAGGGCACCTTCTTCATGTGCTCGGCGGCGATTCCGCATCTCAAGGACAGCGAAGGGGCGATCGTGAACATCTCCAGCGATGCCGGCCGCCAGGGCAACAGCAATGCCGCCGCCTACTGCGCGAGCAAGGGCGGGGTGACCTTGCTGAGCAAGACGCTGGCCCTGGACCTGGCGCCCTTCGGCGTTCGTTGCAACACGGTGTCGCCGGGCGACATCGAGACGCCCATGTTGCGCTTCCAGGCGGAGCGCTACGGCGCCGGTGACCCCCAGGGGTACTATCGCGAGCTGCTCGCCAAGTATCCCCAGGGCGACAGGGCCGCGTTCATCCAGCCCGGCGAAGTGGCCGAACTGGTGTTCTTCCTCTGCCAACCGCATGCGCGCTCGATCACGGGGGCGGACCTGGCGATCGATCGCGGCGTGTCGGCCGGCAACTGAGTGTCCCGATCCACCCCAGCCATCCGAGCCGCAAGGAAGCTCTCGTCCATGAACAACCTGCACCCCGAAAAGGAGTCGCTTGTGCACCGTCCCATCGCCTGGCACGTCACCCACTGGAGCCATGATCCGTATTCCCTGGGCGCGTACAGCACGCTTCTGCCCGGCGGGACGCCAGCGCATCGCTCAGTCCTGGGCGAGTGCCTGGGCGGTTGTCTGGCGATCGCCGGCGAGGCCTGCAACCCCAAGGCGCCGGCCATGGTCCATGGCGCCTGGGACGATGGTATTCGCGCGGCGGACCTGGCGGTGCGTGCCGGCGCCCGACGAGTCATCGTCATCGGCGCCGGATGTGCGGGCCTGGGTGCCGCCCGCCACCTTGGCGCGCAGGGTATCGACTGCGTCGTGCTCGAAGCGCGGGAGCGCATTGGCGGCCGCACGCACAGCCTGCAACTGGGGCCGGTGACCGTGGATGTCGGCGCCGCCTGGCTGCAGCAGTTCGGCGACAACGCCGTGGCCCGCGAGGCGGAACGGCTCGGGGTGCGCCTGGTCGGGACTGACTTCAACCAGCCTTTGGCGGCGGCCAGCGACGGACCGGTCGATGGCATCGAGGCCGCCTGGGAGGCGCTTCGCCAGGGAATAGATCGGCGTCTTCCCTTGGCCGAGGGCGTTGAGCGCTACCTGGCCGGTCTGACGCCGGAGCAGGCGCGCGCGACGCGTTACGCCATCGACGGCAACCTGATCATCGAGGCCTGCCGGCCGCTGGCGGAATTGTCGGTGGAGTCGCTCGACGAGGAGGGGGTCGGCAACGACGATCATTTCCTTCCCGACGGCTATCGCCAGGTCATCGACCATCTGGCGACCGGGCTCGACATCCGGCTCGGGCAACCCGTTACTCGGATCGACTGGCACAACGGCGACGTGCGGGTGAATGACGAGCGCGGCGACTTCTGCATCTGTACCGTGCCGCTCGGCGTGCTCAAGACCCTGGAGTTCCTCCCCGAGCTGCCGCAGCCCCAACGGGAGGCATTGTCCCATCTGGGCATGGGGATGCTGGAGAAGGTCGTGCTGCAGTTCGACCAGCGCTGGTGGCCATGCTCTCCGAGCGGCTATCTGCGCTGGTACGACACGCCGGCGAGCTGGGTCGAGTGGCTGGACCTGACCGATGCGGTCGGCCAACCCACGGTCGCCGGGCTTATCGCGGCGGATGCGGTGGAGCGGCAGTTCAGTGGCCGCAGCGATGAGGAGATTGCCCTGGCCGCCTGTGAGGCCCTGCAGGCCTGGGCTCGTGCCGTCGAGGCGACACCGTAAGTCGTCACAGTCTTTCCGTCGCTCCCGTTAATCCGGGGATAATGGGGGCTCGCGAAGCCTGAAGGGCTTTCTCGTAAACAGCCCTGACACGCGATGTCAGAGGAGGTGCAGCGTGGAACGATTCACCGGCGGTTGCCTGTGCGGCAACGTCCGCCTTGTGGCCACAGGCCGCCCCTACCGGGTCGGCCTGTGCCACTGCTTGGATTGCCGCAAGCATCATGGCGCGCTGTTTCACGCGTCGGCGATCTTTCCCCAGGACGCGGTGACGGTCGAAGGCGAAACCCATGAGTACGCCGGGCGGCATTTCTGTCCCCGTTGCGGGTCGTCGGTGTTCGGGCGCAGTGGCGATGAAATCGAGGTGAATCTGGGCTCGCTGGACGCCCCGGACCAGTTCAAGCCCACCTACGAACTCTGGACCATCCGCCGCGAGGCCTGGCTGCCAGCGTTCCCGCTTTCGCGGCACTACGAGCGAGACCGGGATAGCACTGAGCGCTCCGAAGAGTAGGCTGTCAGTGTGAGTCGTCTTCCGCCTGCTTCTTCAGGTGGAAACGGCAGACTTCGCCGTCGCGGTGGATGCATTCGAGGTGTTCGACGGGGTGCCCGCCGAGGGTGCCGATCAGCGTCAGGTCCAGCTCGCAGACTTCGGGGTAGCGATCGGCCAGGTGGTGGAACACGCAGTTGTGCGCGACGATCTCCAGCTCGCCGGAGCTGCGGGCGATGATCTGCGCTTCGTAGCCGGAGTCGTTCAGGTGTTCGACGATCCGTGGCTCCGCTACCTGCTCGGACTCCAGCTCAGCCGCGAGGCGCGCGCCGAGCTTGCGCATTATCCCGAGCAAGGCGTCATGCCCGATGAGCTGCGCGATCTCGCCGATCAGCAAGTCGGCGAGCAATTGGTACTGGCGGGGGAACAACTCCCGCCCGTGAGCGCTGAGCAGGTACAACTGCTCCGGACGCCTCCCCGTGGGGCGGGTGGGGCCGCGTACCACCAGGTCGTCGCGCTCCAGCGCCGCCAGGTGCTGGCGCACGGCGGTACGGGTGACCGCCAGTTGTTCGGCCAACTCGTCGATGCTCATACCGCCCGCCCGGTAGAGCAGGGCGGCGAGCAGGTCTTGCTGGGTGCGGCCCATTCCTTGAAGCATTCGTGTACCTCGCTCAGAACTTGTCCGGGAACTGCTTGACCAGGGCGGCGCTCAGCTCGTCGGCGAGCATCAGGATGTGATGCCGCATGGCCTGCCAGGTCTTGGCTTCGCCGGCGTAGTCATGGGCGCCGAACTGGTCGATCTGGGCAATGTGCTGGGCGCCATGGGTGCTGAGCATGGCCACCAGGTCCTTCTCGGGCAAGTTGGGGTTGGCCTTGGCGAGGAATTTCGCAATGGCGCCGGCATTGCCGGTGAGCTCGGAAACCGCGGCTTTGCGCCCGGCGGCATCTTTCGCGACGCTGGCGTCGCTGTAGTGCTTCACGGCGGTCCAGTGGCCGGCCAGCAGCTTGAGCAACTGGTCGGCGGCGGGTTGGCCGTAGAGCGGCGCGATGGCGTTGGCAATGGTCGTGGCGTTTGCCACCACCTGGTCGGCGGCGACTTTGGCCTGGGCCTTGTCGCCGGCCTGGTTGGCCTGCACGTAGTCGCGAATCCAGAAGATGTGTTCCTGCCACAGGTCGCGCAAGGCCAGACGGTTGTCCAGGGCTCCGGCTGAGGCCGTGGGTGCGCTGGTGCTGGCATAGCTGGCGGCGAAGGTCGGGGCGCAGAACAGGGTGACGAGCACGAGGAGTATCGATGATCCGAGTTTCATGACGGTGGCCTCTGGTGGTCGGTGATACTGCAAAATCAATTTAGGCATATAAAAATGCCGTAATTGTTTTATCCGACGAGAGGCGCTGATCGTGGCGAGCAGGCGGACATTCGCCAAGCGCTGTTCATGCAGGCCGTGTCTTCGTGGACTCATGTGAATTGCAAGTTAACTTGCATTGTTTGACTTAATGCCAGAAATCCACCATTGTTGCTCCCACCTCGAAGGAGCACCCATGGACAGTTCGATCAAGCAACGCCTGAAGGACAACCTGACCGCCAAGGCCGCGTCATCCCGGGCGATCGCCCATTACATGCTGGCGAACCTGACCGAACTGCCGTTCGAGACCTCGGCGTCCATCGCCGACAAGCTGGGCGTGAGCGAGTCCACCGTGGGCCGTTTCTGTCGCGCCCTGGGTTATGCGCATTTCAAGGCCCTCAAGGCCGACCTCAAGGATGACCTGGGCGACAGCCCCTGGCTGATCGGTGATCGCCTGGAAGAGTTCCGCCGACAGGAGGATGCCGCGCCGCTGGCTGCCTCGAAGAGCCTGGAGCTGGAAATGGCGGCCCTGGTGCGCGTCTACGAGTATTCCCGGACCGAGCAATGGCAGGCGCTGTGCGAACGCCTGGCGAGCCGCACCTGGCTGTTCGCCGCGGGCTTCCAGACCGAGCGCGGCATCGCCATGTCCTTCGTGCACCTGATGCAGTACCTGCGCGAAGGGGTGCGCCTGGTGGACGGCGCCGCCGGCAACTTCAGCGATGTGCTGCTCAGCGATCCCGCCCAGAGCGCCTTGCTGGTCTTCGACACCCGGCGCTATTCCCGTCACGCGATGTTGCTCTGTCAGCGCGCCACCGAGGCCGGCATTCCGGTCACGCTGATCACCGACGAGTACTGCGACTGGGCCGAGCCCTGCGTGAGCGAGGTGTTCCGCGTGCCCACGGAGCTGAACCTGTTCTGGAGCTCCGACGCGCCGATGCTGTCGCTGGTCAACCTGCTGGTCAACGATGTGTTCAAACGCATGGGGCCGGAGGTGGAGAAACGCCTGGAATCCATCGCCGAGTTGCACAACGAGTTCGTCGGCTACACCACGCCCTTCAACCCATCCCGGTAACGGATACGCGGGAGTTCCCATGAAGCACTTCGGTATCTGGCGCGTCGGCTGATCGCGCCTCCGGCATCACGCCAGCCTGACCGGTTCAGGCACCCAGACTGAGTTGAATTTTTCGCGCCGGGACAGCTCCTGCGGGCCGGCCTGCGCGCGCGACGAAAATCTGCATGCCCACGGGCAGGCGCGGGGAGGGCGGAGCTTTGCCCATCGCGCCCCAACATGAGGAAGGTTCATGGATTGCGATGTGATAGTGCTCGGGGCCGGGATAGTCGGGGTGTGCACAGCGCTCCATCTGCAGGAGCGCGGTCGCAGTGTCTGCCTGGTGGACCGGGCGGCGCCGGGATCGGGCACCAGCCACGGCAATGCCGGGTTGATCGAGCGCTCCAGCGTGGTGCCCTACGCCTTTCCGCGCGATCCCCTGGCGCTGCTGCGCTACGGCCTGAACCGCGAACCGGACGTGCGCTACAACCCTCTGTTCCTGCCGAAGATCGCCGGCTGGCTGCTCAGCTACTGGCGCAATTCCTCGCCGCGTCGACTTCAGGAAGCTGCTCGCGACATGTTGCCCCTGGTGGAGCGCAGTGTGGAGGAGCACGACCGCCTGGTGGCCGAGGCGCGGCTGGAGTCGCTGATCCAGTCGCGCGGCTGGCTGGACCTGTACCGCACCCCCAAAGCCCTGGCGCGGGCCGCTGCGGAGGCCACTGAGCTGGAGCGCTTCGGGCTGCGCTCCAGCCTGTTGGACCGCACGGCACTGGAACGGCAGCAATCGGCCCTGGGCAGCGCGGCCTTCGGCGCCATCCACTGGCACGACCCGAAGACGGTCCGCGACCCCGGCGCCCTGGTGCGCGGCTATGCGGCGCTGTTCGTCAATCGCGGTGGGGTGCTGCTGCATGGTGACGCTGACAGCCTGGGCAGGAGAGGGCGCCTGTGGCGGGTCGGCAGCAGCGATGGTGACGTGGTAGCCACTGACCTGGTGGTGGCCCTGGGCGCGGACTCGGCCGAGGTCTGCCGGCGCTTGGGCTATCGCATCCCGTTGGCGGTCAAGCGCGGATACCACATGCACTACGCCGCCGCCGAAGCGGAGCTGCAGCACACCCTGTGCGACAGCCAGCGTGGCTACGTGCTGGCGCCGATGAGCCAGGGCATCCGCCTGACCACCGGCATCGAGTTCGCCGACCCCATGGCGGGGCCGAACGAGATCCAGCTGCGCCGGGTGGAGCGGCTCGCCCGGGGACTCTTCCCCCTCGGCAGTCGCCTCGACGCCGAACCCTGGCTGGGCCGCCGGCCCTGCCTGCCGGACATGCGCCCGGTGATCGGCCCGGCGCCGCGTCATCCGGGGCTCTGGTTCAACTTCGGCCACGCCCACCACGGACTGACGCTGGGCCCCGTCAGCGGGCGCCTGCTGGCCGAGATCATGTGTGGAGAACCCACCTTCACCTCCCCCGAACCCTTCGCCGCCCAGCGCTTTGCCTGAAGTGCGCTGAGCGACATCCCAGGCGATTCGCCGAAAACCACTGCCGATACGCAATAAAGAGGACAACAAGATGTTATCGAGCATGACCCATGAGGTGGTTTCACTGATCTGCCCGCCGTACCACGGCCTCGATTCGTTCCAAGCCTTACCCTCGCACGCCCTGCCCGGGCGAGAGGAGGTGCGCCATGATTAAGTCACGGGACGGCGCACAACTCACCCGCGCCCTGAAGCGGCGCCACGTCTTCATGCTTTCGCTCGGGGGCGTGATCGGCACCGGCCTGTTCATGGGCTCGGGCGTCATCATCAACCAGGGCGGGCCGATGGGCGCGATACTCGCCTACCTGGTTGCCGGCCTGCTGATGTACCTGGTGATGGCCTGCCTCGGTGAGCTCTCGGTGGAAATGCCGGTATCCGGCTCGTTCCAGGTCCATGCCACGCGCTACATCGGCCCTGCCACGGGCTTCATGATCGGCTGGGTGTACTGGATGAGCTGGGTATCCACCGTGGGCCTGGAGTTCACCGCCACCGGCATGCTGATGGAACGCTGGTTCCCCGACGTGCCGATCTGGGTCTGGTCGGCCATCTTCGTGGTCCTGCTGTTCTCCCTCAACGCCCTGGCCACCCGCGCCTTCGGCGAGGCGGAATACTGGTTCGCCGGGGTCAAGGTGGTGGCCATCCTGGCCTTCATCGTGATCGGCGTGCTGGTGATCTTCGGCGGCATCCGCCTGGGCAACGGCGCGCCGGCGCCGATGCTGAACAACCTGCTGGGCGACAGCCTGTTCCCCAACGGCTTGTCGGCGGTGTTCGCGGTGATGATGACGGTGGTCTACGCCTTCCAGGGCTGCGAGATCCTCGGCATCGCGGCGGGGGAGGCGGAGCAGCCGGAGAAGAGCATTCCGCGCTCGGTGCGCAACGTGGTCCTGCGTATCCTGATCTTCTACGTCCTCGCCATCGTGGTGCTGTCGGCGATCATTCCCTGGCAGCAGGCGGGCCTGGTCGAGAGTCCATTCGTGCAGGTATTCGACATGGTCGGCATTCCCTACGCCGGGGACCTGATGAACTTCGTCATCCTCACCGCCATCCTGTCAGTGGCCAACTCGGGCCTGTACGCCTCCACGCGGATTCTCTGGTCCATGTCCAAGAGCGGGATGGCGCCCAAGGTCCTGACCCGGCTGAGCAAGCGCGGCGTACCGCTGTACGCGCTGCTCATCACCCTGGGTTGCTCGCTGCTTTCGCTGCTGACCAGCGTGGTTGCCGCCGACACCCTCTTCATGGTGCTGACCGCGGTGAGCGGCATGGCCGGTACCGTGACCTGGATCGTCATCGCCTACGCCCAGTACCGCTTCCGCCGCGAGCACATGGCCAAGGGCGGCACCGTGGTCGACCTAAAGTACGCCGCGCCCCTGTTCCCGCTGCTTCCGGTGGCGTGCATCCTGATCTGCTGCTCGCTGTTCGTCTTCCTCGCAATGGATCCGACCCAGCGACCCTCGCTGTACTGGGGTTTCGGCTTCATGGCGGTGTGCTACCTGGCCTTCTACCTGATCAAGCGCAAGAGCCCGGAGCACGCTACCCGCGTGGCGCTGGGGCAGGAGGGCTGACCTGATCTCGCCAGGGCCCTCGGGTGGCTGCCCGAGGGCTCTGGCGTGATCGCTCAGGCAACGACAGCGTCCTTCGGGATCGGATAGTCGGTGTAGCCGCGCCATCATCACCGAAGAAGGTTTCGCGCGGGGCGTCGTTCAGCGGCGCGTTGGCCTTCAGTCGTTCGACGAAGTCTGGGTGGGCCTGCGCCATCTGCCCGCAGGCTTCCAGGTCGGCCAGGCGCGGACGCTTTATCGAACTGTTTCCGCCCCAAACAGCCGAAGGGCATGCTTCTGCCATGCCTCAGTCGTCAGGCTTTGCGGGCGCGCTCTCGATAATTTTTATTGAAACAAAAGAAATCAGATAGACCGCTATCGCGTTGATGGCAGCAAAGCTTAGGAAATAGCCTAAAGCAGCAGCCAAGGTCACATGCTTTGAGAAGGCTGGAATGAACAAAAAACTAAGGAGACAAACGCCAACAGCGATCCTCTGCATGTACTGATCTGTTATTTTTCCATAGTTGTCTTTGATGTGGTTGAATAACAAGCCAGCCAGCACAGTCAGTTGTGCAAACAAGTGAAGAAAAGTGCTATTTCCGGATCGGCCAAAATTTATGGACGCCAATAAAACTGCAACCAGAAGACTTACAAAGAAGTACTTTATCAAGAATTTGCTAGCTTTCATTTTCCCTCCTTGGTATCAGTCAGCTCACGCCTTCGGCAACGGCCGGGGACGGTGGTCGATTCTTGCTGGTCACGACGGGCAGAGAGCGCCCAAGAATCATCGCTCCAAGATGGGAGCGCGAACCCCGCGACCAACTGAGGTCCATCATTCTTGTGGATCAATTGGAAGCATGCAGCGAAGAGCGCCGCACGCGGCGCCTGCCACAATGCATAATAGATAGAAAGAACCAGCGCTAGCTCCTTTGGTGAATGCTTGAAAAATAAATGCTGAGATTAAGCCGGCTATTCCGCCAATCAATGCGCCCGAGCTGTATCATATGTATTCTGGCTTGAATATCTTGGTGGTAGTGATAAAAAGTACGGAAAAAACAACTCCAGCCAAAGCAGCTGCGGGAGCGCCAAGAATGAATGCGCCAATAATGGTGAATGGAAAAACTAAAACCACCGGGTTTCCATGAAAGGCAACTAGAAGGCCAATTACCGGGCCGGCAATTGTAAAGACCAGAACCGATATGATCCCTGACTTCACGATGATGTCTTCCTTGTGCGTCTGCCGAGACGCGTGTTCTGTAGCCATAGGTAAGCGAAACGGCCTGATTGCAGCTTAGGAGGTCATCGGCAGTGTGTCCATGGAGCACTTTTGCGCCGATTTCTGCCCCTCTCGACTGGCAGCTAAGGGCCGGAAACGGCCCTTTCATGCATAGACAATCGAACCCTGATTTTCCGGCCGCCCGCAAAAAGTCCTTGGCAAAGCCCACCACTGACCTATAGTTAGCCATATGGCTAACTATGAAGCGGCAATCAGCGACGTGTTCCAGGCGCTGGCGGACCCCACCCGCTGCGCCATTATCGGCGCGCTCGGTTTCGGCGCGCAGTCGGTGTCGACGCTGGCGGCGCCGTTCGACATGGCGCTGCCGTCCTTCATGAAGCACCTGACGGTGCTCGAACGCAGCGGGCTCATCCGCAGCCGCAAGAACGGTCGGACCCGCACCTGCGAGCTGGTGCCGGAACGGCTTGCCCAGGCCGAGCAATGGTTCGCCGAGCAGCGTGCCCTGTGGGAAGCGCGCTCGGATCGCATGGCCGAATTCGTCGAACAACTTCACCAAGAGGAGCAGGACCATGACCCGGAACACTGAACGCGACGACTCGCGCGACCTGATCATCACCCGTGTGCTCAACGCCCCGCGCAGCGCCTTGTGGCGCGCCTGGTCGGAACCCGAGTTGCTCAGGCAGTGGTGGTGCCCCAAGCCCTGGACCACCGAGGTACTGGCCTTCGACCTGAAGCCCGGCGGCGCTTTCCATACCTTGATGAAAGGGCCGGATGGCGGCGTCAGTGACAACCCCGGCAGCTTCCTCGAAGTCGTACCGGGCGAGTGCCTGGTGTTCACCTCGATGCTCACCGCAGGCTGGCGGCCGAACACGCCCTGGATGGGCTTCACCGCGATCATCACGATGACCGACGAAGGCGCCGGCTGCCGCTATACCGCCCACGTCATGCACCCCGACGACGCCTCGCGGGAGCAGCATGAGCAGATGGGCTTCTTCGACGGCTGGAACACTGTCATCACCCAGCTCGAAGAACTTGCCGCCACGCTGGGGTGATCAGATTTGCGTTCGAATCACGTGCAATTCAACCACTCATGATTTGAAGTCAAAAGACTTTGCCGCGCCGGCGCCTTAATCGCTGACAGCGAAGCCGGCAGACTGGGCTCCATCGGAACGATCAACCTTCCTGGAGCCCCAACATGAGCATTCCTTCCTTCGGCCTCGGCACCTTCCGCCTGACCGGCCAGGCCGTCATCGATTCGGTACGCACCGCGCTCGAGCTGGGTTACCGCGTCATCGACACCGCGCAGATCTACGGCAACGAGGCCGACATCGGCCAGGCCATCGCCGAGAGCGGCGTGCCGCGCTCCGAGCTGTTCCTCACCACCAAGATCTGGGTGGAGAACTACGCCGCCGACAAGCTGGTCCCCAGCCTGCGCGACAGTCTCGCCAAGCTGCGCACCGACCACGTCGACCTGACCCTGATCCACTGGCCTGCGCCGGGCAATGGCGTCGAGCTGAGCGAGTACATGGCTGCGCTGGCCGAAGCCAAGAAGCTGGGCCTGACCCGCCAGATTGGCATCTCCAACTTCAACATCGAGCTGACCCGCCAGGCCATCGCCGCCGTGGGCGAGGGCGAGATCGCCACCAACCAGATCGAACTCAGCCCCTACCTGCAGAACCCGGCCCTGACCGCGTTCCTGAAAGAGCAGGGCATCAAGGTCACCTCCTACATGACCCTGGCCTACGGCAAGGTGCTGAAGGACCCGCTGCTGGCCGAGATCGCCGCCAAGCACAACGCCACCGTCGCGCAGGTCGCGCTGGCCTGGGCGCTGCAGCTGGGCTACGCGGTGATCCCGTCCTCGACCCGCCGCGAGAACCTGGCCAGCAACCTGCTCGCCCAGGAGCTGCGCCTGGATGCCGACGACATGGCGAAGATCGCCACGCTGGAGCGAAATGGCCGTGAAGTCAGCCCGGAAGGTCTGGCTCCGATCTGGGATTGATCGCCATGTCCGCACCTATGGATCGCCTGACTGCCGGCGGCTTCAGCGTCGGCCTCGAAGCTCCGCTGGACAACGACTGGACGCCTGCCGGTGAACTGGCGCGGCAGCAGGCCGGACGCCGCCACGGCGAGCCGGACCTGGCCCAGCACGCGAAGCTCGCCCAGCTTGCCGACCGCCTCGGCTTCCGTGCCCTGTGGGTGCGCGACGTCCCACTCTATGACCCGTCGTTCGGCGATGCCGCCCAGGTTTTCGAGGTGTTTTCCTACCTCGGTTACCTGGCTGGCGTCACCCGCGACATCCTGCTCGGCACCGCTGCCGTGGTGCTGCCGATCCGCGAGCCGCTGCTGACCCTGAAGTCGGCCGCGACCGTGCAGCGCCTGAGCGGCGACCGCTTGCTGCTCGGCGTGGCCAGTGGCGACCGGCCGGTGGAGTACCCGCTGTTCGGCCGCGACTTCGAAGGCCGCGGCGGCAACTTCCGCGAGCAGATCGCACTGCTGCGCGATGCCGCGCGGTCGAGCCTGCCCGAAGGCATGGCCGTGCTGCCTGCTCCGACTTCACCGCTGCCGTTGTTGGTGGCGGGGCTGGCGCAGCAGAGCCCGGCCTGGATCGGCGCGAACCTCGACGGCTGCCTGGCCTATCCCGGCACGCCGGAAGACCACCAGCGTCGCGTCGCCAACTGGCGTGCGGTGGCCGGAGCCAAACCCTATTCGAGCTTCATCCACCTGGACCTGGCCGAGCGCGCCGACGAGCCCCTGCGGCGCTGGCGCTTCGGTTTCCGTGGCGGCCGTGACGCGCTGGCTGCCGAACTGCGTGCGCTGCGTGCCGCCGGCGTCGACCACGTCGGCCTGCAACTGCGCCGCAACCTGCGGCCCCTCGACGAGACCTTGCAGGAGATCGCCGAGTGCGTGCTGCCCGAATTCCATGCCCAATCGACCACGGCGGCCGCGCCGCTGGAGGAGATCTGCAATGTCTGAGAATGCATCCCCGCTGTTCCAACCCCATTCCCTGGGCGGCCTTGAACTGCCCAACCGCATCGTCATGCCGCCGATGACCCGCTCCCGCGCCAGCCAGCCGGGCGACGTGCCCAACGAGCTGATGGCCGAGTACTACGCCCAGCGCGCCAGCGCCGGCCTGATCGTCAGCGAGGGCACCTGGATTTCCCCGCTGGGCAAAGGCTATGCCTGGACCCCAGGCATCCATTCGCCTGCACAGGTCGCCGGCTGGCGCAAGGTCACCCAGGCGGTGCACGCCGCTGGCGGGCGCATCTTCGCGCAGCTCTGGCATGTCGGCCGGCTGAGCCATATCAGCCTGCTCGATGGCCAGGCGCCGGTATCCTCGTCGGCCATGCAGGCCGAGGGCGTCAACGTCTTCGTCGCCGAGACCGACGGCACCCCCGGCTTCGTCCAGGCCTCCAAGCCGCGTGCGCTGAAGACCGAGGAAATCCAGGGCATCGTCGATGAGTACCGTCAGGCCGCGCGCAATGCCATGGCTGCCGGCTTCGACGGTGTCGAGCTGCACGCCGCCAACGGCTACCTGGTCAACCAGTTCATCGACTCCAATGCCAACGACCGTACCGACCAGTACGGCGGCTCGCTGGAGAACCGCCTGCGCTTCCTCGGCGAAGTGGCCCAGGCGCTGATCGAAGGCACCAGCGACAAGAGCCGCGTCGGCATTCGCCTGGCGCCGCTGACCACCCTCAACGGCTGCGTCGACGCCGATCCGCAAACCACCTATCTCGCCGCCGCACGTCTGCTGGGCGAGATCGGCGTGGGTTACATCCACATCGCCGAAGCCGACTGGGACGACGCCCCGCACATGCCACTGGAATTCAAGCAGCGCCTGCGCGAGGTGTTCCCCGGCACCCTGATCTACGCCGGCAAGTACACCGCCGAGCGCGCCAACGCCGCGCTGAACGAAGGCTGGGCGGACCTGATCGCCTTCGGCCGGCCCTTCGTTGCCAACCCCGATCTGCCCGAACGCCTGCGCCAGGGCGCGCCGCTCAACCCGCACCAGCGCGAAACCCTGTTCGGCGGTGGTGCCCATGGCCTCACCGATTACCCCAGCCTGGCCGTCGCCGCGACCGCCTGAACCCACCCAGGAATTCGAAGATGAAAGCCCTTGCAACACTCACCCTGGCCGCTGTGCTGCCGCTGGCCGTGCAGACTGCTTCCGCCGCGGACTGGTACCCATCCGCCTACGGCGCCAACGATGAAATCGGTGCCGCTAACCTGCTGACCCCCGAAGTGACGAAGCAGGCCGTGCAACTGGTCAGGACCGGCAAGACCTACCCGCTGGCCGTGCCCGTGGACAAGAACCTGCCGGCCTTCCGCCACCGCAGCTTCAACCTCTACAACATCCAGCCGGGCGAGCAGGGTGGGCAGTCCCTCGGCCCGAACAAGTTCACCTTCAACGATGAACTGGTGAACGCCTGGACCGGCGTTGGCACCCAGCTCAACGGCATTGGCCACATCGGGATCGACAACCTTTACTACAACGGCAACAAGGCCGCCGACTTCGTCACCGTGGAAGGGGTGAAGAAGCTCGGCATCGAGAAGGTCCCGCCGTTCGTGACCCGTGGCGTGGTGCTGGACATGACCGCGCACTACGGCAAGGCCATCGTCCCCGGCGGCACCGAGTTCAGCGTCGCCGACATCCAGGCGGTGCTGAAGAAGGAAGGCCTCACCCTGCGCAAGGGCGACGTGGTGCTGTTCAACACCGGCTGGCTGGAACTGATCGGCAAGGACAACCAACAGTTCCTCGAAGTCGAGCCAGGCATCGGCATGGAGGCCGCGAAGTGGCTGGCCGACCAGGGTATCGTCGCCTTCGGTGGCGACACCTGGGCCTCGGAGGTCTACCCCAATCCCCATGGCAAGGACGAGTTCCCGGTCAACCAGTACCTGCTCGCCAAGCGCGGCATCTACAACCTGGAACTGATCGACAGCCGCGCCCTGGTGCGCGACCAGGCCTGGGAGTTCCTCTTCGTCCTCGGTCAGCCGCTGTACGTCGGTTCGACCCAGGTCAACATCAATCCGGTGGCGATCAAATGAGCAAACCTGACCAAACCTCGCACCCGCTATTCGCCGGCCGCGGCTTCCGCGTCGACTACGACGGCTTGTCCGCCCACAACCTCTATTCGGCGGACGGTAACAGCATCCGCTACGCCATCGTCTCCGGCCCCTACGCCGGTGCCCGTGGCGAGGCGGCCTGCCAGTGGCAGGAAATTGGCGATGGCGTCTACGTGATCTCCTGGCAGGAAGCCGACGGCGCTACCGTGGTGCACGTCGACGACTTCGCCAACGGGCGCTCGCAGGCGTTCTTCACTGCCACGGACCTCAGCTTCTACCGCATGCAGGGCCCGCTGACGGAAATCGACCCCGCCCAATACGGGGCCCAGGAGAGCGGAAAATGAAATCCGGTCGGGTTCTGTTCGCCCTGGCCATTGGCGCGTTCGGCATCGGTACCACCGAGTTCACTCCGATGGGGCTGTTGCCGGTGATCGCCGATGGCGTGCAGGTCAGCATCCCCACGGCGGGGATGCTGGTCACCGCCTACGCGGTCGGCGTCATGGTTGGCGCTCCGGTGATGACCCTGCTGTTCAGTCGCTTCGGCAAGCGCGCCGCATTGATGGCATTGATGGCCATCTTCACGGTCGGCAACCTGCTTTCGGCCATGGCGCCGGATTACTACACGCTGCTCGCCTCGCGGCTGGTCACCAGCCTCAACCATGGCGCCTTCTTCGGCCTTGGCGCGGTGGTGGCGGCGAGCGTGGTGCCCAGGGACAAACGGGCGAGCGCGGTGGCGACCATGTTCATGGGTCTGACCATCGCCAACATCGGCGGGGTCCCGGCGGCCACCTGGGTTGGCCAGCAGGTCGGCTGGCGCCTGGCCTTCGCCGGCACCGCCGGGCTCGGTGTGCTGGCCATGGCGGCGCTGTGGTTCGCCTTGCCCAAGGGCGAACGCGGCATGGTGCCTCACGTTCGCCGTGAGCTGGCAGTGATTGCCCGGCCCAGCGTGCTGCTGGCGATGGCGACCACGGTGCTGGGTGCGGGCGCGATGTTCACCCTTTACACCTACGTCGCCCCGGTGCTGGCCGAGCTGACCGGCGCCTCGAACAGCTTCGTCACCCTGGCGCTGGTGCTGATCGGTGTCGGCTTCACCCTCGGCAACAGCCTGGGCGGCCGTCTTGCCGACTGGTCGCTGGATGGCTCGGCACGCATCTTCCTCGGCGCGCTGGCGGTGATCATGCTGCTGTTGCCGCTGATCCTGAGCAGCCATGTGGGCGCTGCCGTGGGCCTGCTGCTGTGGGGCGTGGCCACCTTCGCCGTGGTGCCGCCGCTGCAGATGCGCGTGATGCACGCCGCCGCCGAGGCCCCGGGGCTTGCCTCGTCGATCAACGTGGGTGCCTTCAACCTTGGCAATGCCGTGGGCGCGGCACTGGGCGGTGGGGTAATCAGCCTGAATCTTGGCTACGCAGCGGTGCCAATGGCCGGCGGCTTGCTGGCCGCTGCCGGGCTGCTGCTGGTATGGCTGGGGAAGGCGCAGAAGGTCACGCTTGAAACGGCGGATAGCGCGTCGCGCGACAGTGCCTGATTCCGCTCGCGAAGGCTGTTCGAGAAGGCCGTCTCCATGCGAGGCGGCTTTTTTCGTTTCCCTTATTGCTGGTGGTCTTCAGCCTCGGGCGCGTCGCGTCCGGGGCGTTCTTGTTGTGTTATGTCGGGTCATTGGCTCGATGGGGGAAGGAAAGGACCGCGCGGCTCGGGTTGAAACAAGTGCCTGCGTGATGCGCGCACAAACAAAAAGCCCCGGCCTGCTGGCCGGGGCTTGGTTCAGCGGATCAGACGAGGTGACGCCTGAGGTAGTCGGCTCAGATCGCCAGGCTGTCCACTACGCCGCCATCCACGCGCAGTGCCGCGCCGGTGGTGGCGGAGGAGAAGGGCGAGGCGACATAGGTGACCAGGGCGGCCACTTCGTCGACTTCGGCGACGCGCTGGATGATCGAGCTGGGGCGTTCGCGGCGTACGAATGCGTCGGCTTCCTCGCGCGGGGTACGGCCGGACTCGCGCACGGCGTCGGCCACCAGGTTGGCCACGCCTTCGGTGAAGGTCGGACCGGGGAGAACAGCGTTGACGGTCACGCCGGTGCCGGCCAGGCGTTTGGCCAGGCCATGGGAAACGGCCAGATTGGCGGCCTTGGTGACGCCGTAGTTGATCATCTGCGCGGGGATGGCGACGCCCGACTCTGACGACAGGAAGATCACCCGGCCCCAGCCGCGCTCGACCATGCCAGGGGTGTAGTGGCGGGCCAGGCGCACGCCGGAAAGCACGTTGATTTCGTAGAAGTCCAGCCAGTCCTGGTCGTCGGTGTCGTAGAAATCGACATCGTTGTAGATGCCCAGGTTGTTCACCAGGATGTCGGCGTGGGGCTCGGCGGCGAACAGGGTTTGCGCGCCGGCGGCATTGCCCAGGTCGGCGACTACGCCACGGGCCTTGCCCTTGGCTACGCGGATGCCGGCCACGGCCTCGTCCACGGAGGCGGCGTTGCGGCCGACGATGACGACTTCGGCGCCGGAAGCGGCCAGCTGGCGGGCGATGCCCAGGCCGATGCCGCCGGTGGAACCACTGATGATGGCGGTCTTGCCGCCGAGATCGATCTGCATGTTGGTAATCCTCATCCAGGGGGCACGGGATGCGCCGGTAATCGACTGGATCTGGCGGCATCCTAGGGGTGGCCTGTAAGATCGTACATAACTTAATTCGACATACTTGAGTCCTAGAAGGTCATATGCTGGATCTCAGACAGCTCCGTTATTTCGTTGCCGTGGCCGAAGTCGAACACGTGGGCAAGGCGGCGGAGCAATTGCACATTTCCCAATCGCCGCTGAGCCGGCAGATCGCCCAACTGGAGGAGCGCCTCGGCCTGCAACTGTTCGAGCGTAGCCAACAGCGACTGCGCCTGACGTCCGATGGACGCACTTTCCTGCATGAGGCCAAGGCGCTGCTCAAGCACGCCGAGCGCCTGGAGTCCCTCGGCCGCCGGCTGGGCCGGGGCGAGACGGGTGGGCTGTGCGTCGGCTACGTCAGCCATGCCATCCATGCCGGAGTGCTGCCCGATGCGCTGCGCCGGGTGCGTGAGGAGCGACCGGGCATCCACATCGCCCTCTACAACCTCTCGGCCCAGGAGCAGTTCGAAGGCCTGCGCCAGCGCAGCCTGGATATCGCCCTGGTCTGCGAGCCGCCGATGGCCGACGACCCGGACCTGCTGGCCTCGCCGGTGTTCAACGACCCGCTGCACCTCGCTTTGCCGCTGGGGCATCCCCTCGCCGACAAGGCCGTCATCGAGCCGGCCGACCTGCACGAGCAGGACTGGATCATGGTCGAGGGTCACTTGCAGCAGAGCCGTCGCGAGCAGTTCCTGGCCAGTTGCGTGGAAGCCGGCTTCACCCCGCAGATCCGCCTGGAGGCGGCCGAGCCGCTGAGCGCCCTCGGGTTGGTGTCCGCCGGCCTGGGCCTGGCGCTGATCCAGCAGAGCATCGGCGGCGAGCGCAATCCCAACGTGGTGCTGCGCGAGCTGCCGTGGCTGGGGCAGAGCACCGGCCTGTGGGCGG
The DNA here is from genome assembly GCF_047902425.1 of Pseudomonas macauensis. Lineage (NCBI taxonomy): Bacteria > Pseudomonadati > Pseudomonadota > Gammaproteobacteria > Pseudomonadales > Pseudomonadaceae > Pseudomonas > Pseudomonas macauensis. Next base: position 2,892,744 of record NZ_CP138377.1, read on the forward strand.
CCTGGCACCGGGTTGATCTGCGGCCGATCGTGAGCGAGTTCCGCGAGGTGGTGCTGGCCTGCTCGCAAGCCTGAGCGGCGCTTCCCGGCAAAATCACCAGGGCTGGGCAGGGTGAGGGATATGACATGATGGGTCTCAAGTCTGTCAAATTATGACTTGGACGGTCTCGGTTGGGCGGGCATAGGATTGCCGCCACTGGAGTTCACAAGCGACTCCCCCCAACCCGGAGAACCCCGTCATGAGTCTCAAGTCCCTGATCCCCACCCGCCTTGGTTTCGGCACCGCGCCGCTGGGCAACATGTTCCGCGCCGTGCCCGCCGAGGAGGTACAGGCCACCGTCGACGCCGCCTGGAACAACGGCGTGCGCTACTTCGATACCGCGCCCTTCTACGGCGCCGGCCTTTCCGAAACCCGCCTGGGTGCCGCCCTGGCCAACCGTCCGCGTGACGAGTACGTACTCAGCACCAAGGTCGGCCGCATCATCCTCGACGAACTGGAAGACCCGGCGGCCCGCGAACTGGGCGAGAAGAGCGGCCTGTTCGAACACGGCAACCGCAACCGCATCGTCAACGACTACAGCGCCGACGCCACCCTGCGCTCCATCGAAGACAGCCTGAAGCGCCTTGGCACCGACCGCCTGGACATTGTCTGGATCCACGACATCGCCCAGGACTTCTACGGTGACGAATGGCTGACCCAGTTCGAGATCGCCCGCACCGGCGCCTTCCGTGTCCTCACTCGCCTGCGTGAAGAAGGAGTGATCAAGGCCTGGGGCCTGGGCGTGAACCGCGTCGAGCCGATCGAACTGACCCTCGACCTGGACGAGCCGCGCCCGGACGGCTTCCTCCTCGCCGGCCGCTACTCGCTGCTGGACCATGAACGTGCCCTGCAACGCGTGATGCCGCAGGCGCTGGAGCAGGGCGTCGGCATCGTCGTCGGCGGCCCGTACAGCTCCGGTGTGACCGCCGGTGGCGAGCACTTCGAGTACCAGAAGGCCAGCCCGGCCGTGCTGGCCAAGCTCGAACGCATCCGCGCAGTGGCCCGTGCCCATGGCGTGGACGTGAAAGCTGTTGCCTTGCAGTTCGCCCTGGCCCATCCGGCCGTGGTGGCCGCGATCCCCGGCTCGACCCGCCCGCTGCACGCCAACGAAGACCACGCTGCGCTCAGCGCCGCCATCCCGGCCGCGTTCTGGAGCGACCTGCGCGCCCAGGGCCTGATCAGCGCCGTGGCGCCGGTCCCCACCGTTTGACCTCCGCGCCGCCGGGCACAAGGCCCGGCGGCCAGCCTCGAATCCTCAGTTCACTGAATCATCGAATCATTGGGGCCAGAGCCCCGGGAGAAACATCATGGCCAAGGCCACTGCATTCATCGATCTCAACACCGACGCCGACAAAGTCTGGCAACTGATCGGCGGCTTCGATTCGCTGCCCGACTGGCTGCCCTTCATCCCGCAGAGCGCCCTCAGCGAAGGGGGCCGCGTGCGCACCCTGAAGAGCGTCGACGGCGACACCATCATCGAGCGCCTGCTGGACTTCAACGAAGCCAGCCGCAGCTACAGCTACACCATCCTCCAGGGCCCGGCGCCGGTGCGCGACTACCAGTCGACCCTGCGTGTGGCGGCTGGCAGCGATGGCAAGGGCGCCCGCGTGGAATGGTTTGGCTCGTTCACCCCCGAAGGCATCAGCGACGCGGAAGCCACCACGCTGTTCACCGGCATCTATGTCGATGGCCTGGCGGCGCTCAAGCAAAGCCTGGAAGGCTGATCGCCCTCGAAGAAAAGCCCCTTGCCCAGCCCAGGCAAGGGGCTTTTTTCGTTTTGCCGGGCCCGGATGATGCGCCGTCGCCGGCCAGGGCAGTGGCTATACTCTCGGCTGCGCCAGGGCTGGATCTGCCGCGGGCGCGTCCACTTCGGCGGAGGATGGTCAATGAATGCACCTGGTCCCGTTGTCAGGCCGACGATCCTGATCGTCGACGATACGCCCGAGAATCTCACGCTGCTGACCGAGCTGCTCAAGCTGCCTTACCGGGTCAAGGCCGCCAGGAGCGGTGAGAAGGCCTTGCAGATCGCCAGTTCCGACGAACCACCGGACCTCATCCTGCTGGATGTGATGATGCCGGGCATGAGCGGCTTCGAGGTGTGTCGGCGCCTGCGGGAGCAACCGGCCACGCGGCATATCCCGGTGATCTTCATCACCTCCCAGGGCGCCACCGATGACGAGGTGCGTGGCCTGGAGCTCGGCGCGGTGGACTATCTGACCAAGCCGATCAACCCACCGACCGTGCTGATGCGCGTGGACAACCAGCTGCGCATCAAGGCTGCCAACGACTTCCTGCGCGACCAGAATGACTTCCTGGAACAGGAAGTGCAGCGGCGCACCCGCGAGGTGGCGGCCATCCAGGACGTGACCATTCTGGCCATGGCCTCCCTGGCGGAGACCCGCGACAACGAAACCGGTAACCATATCCGCCGCACCCAGCACTACGTCAGCGCACTGGCCGAACACCTGAAACAGCATCCGCGCTTTGCCGCCGAACTGGATGAGGAAACCCGCCACCTGCTGTTCAAGTCGGCGCCGCTGCACGATATCGGCAAGGTCGGTATCCCGGATCACATCCTGCTCAAGCCCGGCCGCCTCACCGCCGAGGAATTCGAGCTGATGAAGACGCACACCACGCTGGGGCTCGAGGCCTTGGAGACGGCAGAGGCGCGGCTGGGCATGGATGTTCCCTTCCTCCGGCTGGCGAAGCAGATCGCCTATGGACATCACGAGAAATGGGATGGCTCGGGCTATCCCCAGGGTCTGGCGGGCGATGCGATTCCGCTGTCGGCACGGTTGATGGCGGTGGCCGATGTCTACGATGCGCTGATCAGCCGGCGGGTCTACAAGACCGGGATGCCCCATGAGGGCGCCGCGGAGTTCATCCGCTCCCAGCGCGGCCTGCATTTCGATCCGGACATCGTCGATGCCTTCATCGCCTTGCAGGATGAGTTCCGCGGCATCGCCGAGCGCTTCTGCGACCGTGACAGCGATCTGGCCGGGAAGACCTGACCCGGCCGAAACACGCCAGCTCTGCCAGGAGGCGGCACGATGGTGACACCGCTCGACTATCTTCAGCGTCTGCGGCTGCGTACCCGGTTGGTGCTGGGTTTCGGTGGCATCCTGCTGCTCGCGCTGTTCCTCGGGCTGTACAGCCTGAACGTCCAGCGCAAGCAGAACGAACAGATCAACCAGATCTACGAGCAGGAAATGCTCGGCCTCTCGCACATCGAGGCGGCCCGCGTCGCGCTGGCGGGTATGGGTAGAAACGTCCGGCAGATCGTGCTCGCCACCAATGAGAGCGGGAGAGAGCAGGCGATCAGGGATTTCAACGAAGGCAAGGCGACCCTCCGCGAGGAAATCGAACAGGCCCGCCCGCTCATCTCTCGAGCCCGCGCTCAACAGGAACTGATCCGCTTCGAATCCGCCTACGAGGAGTACCAGGCGCAGGTGGATCGGGTGGTGGAGCTGAACGACCAGCCTGCCGGTGAAGGAAAGCCTACCGACCTTGCGGCTATCTCGCTGCTTTCGTCCACGGCGTTGCAGCGTCCTGCCGAGGTGGCCAACCAGGCCTTGGCCGAGGTGGCTCAGATCAAGCGCAAGGGGGCGGACCTGGAGGTCAATCTCGCCTCGGAACGCTTTCACCACAGCGTCCAGCTGACCTTCTGGCTGCTGGCGTTGGGCGTGGGCGGCGGCGTGCTGTTCGGCATCCTGATCAGTCTGTCGATCCGCCGCCCGGCCGACCAGCTGCGCTACTCGGTGGATGCCCTGAGTAAGGGGGAGCTCGGCGTCGAGGTTCCGTTCCAGGATTACCCCAACGAAGTCGGCGAGATGGCGCGGGCGATCACCGCGTTGCAGTCCGAGGCCCGGCAGATGGCCAACCAGCGCTGGGTGAAGACCCAGGTGGCGACGCTGAGCAGCGAAATGCAGTCGGTTGCCGGCTCCAATGCACTGGGCGACCGGACCCTGGCGGCACTGGCTCCGCCCCTGGGGCTGCGCCGCGCCTCGGTGCATGTCCATGAGGAGGGCAGCCATGAACTGGTACTGCTGGGCAGCTACGCGGCGCCGGCCGATCTGCCCCGGCGCCTGCCAGTGGGACAGGGGCTGATCGGCCAGTGCGCGAAACAGCGGCAGCCGATCCACCTGCGTAATCCCGAGCGCGCCCTGGAGGGAGAATACGCGCCTCCGCAGTTCCTCGAAGTGCTGCCGCTGATACACGGCGAGCGCCTGGTGGGCGTGCTCGCGCTGGAGGTGCTGGAAGGTTTCAGCCCGAGCCGACGCACGCTGCTCGACGAATTCCTGCCGTTGCTCGCCATGAACCTGGAAATCCTCGAACGCACCTCGCGCACCCAGCAGTTGCTGACGGAAACCCTGACCCAGGCCGAGCTGATGGAGCGCCAGGCCGCCGACCTTCAGGCGCAGAAGCAGGAGTTGGAGTCCCAGCAGCAGGAAATCCAGGCCACCAAGGCCTGGTACCAGGGCATCCTCGAATCGGCGCCCGACGGCATGCTGGTGGTGGAGCAGAGCGGCCGGATCATCCTGGCCAACCCCAAGCTGGAAGTCTTGTTCGGCTATGCCCAGGGCGAGCTGCTCGGGCGCTCGGTGGATGAACTGGTGCCCGAGGTTCATCGCGAGCACCATGTGCAGCAGCGCCACGGCTTCATGGACGAGCAGGGCAGCCGCCAGATGGGCCGGGGCATCGCCGACCTGCATGGCCTGCGCAAGGACGGTAGCCGGTTCTCCGTGGAGATCGCCCTGGCGCCGCTGCCGGACCTGCTCGGCCACGGCGTCTGCGTGTGCGCCTCGGTGCGCGACATCAGCGAACGGCGCGCTATGGAAGCGGCCCTGCAGGAGAGCGAAAAGCGCCTGCAGTACATCCTCGACTGCAGCCCGGTCAGCGTTGCTATCTCGACCCAGGAGCATCTGCATCTGGTCAATCCAGCCTTCCATGAGAACTTCGGGCTCCAGGCTGGCGACGAGGCGCGCGGACTCTATGTCGACCCGGCCGAGCGCGAGACGATCTGGAGCCACATGCTTGCCGGTGAGCGGATGCTGGAGCGCGAGGTACGCCTGTACGACCGCAAGGGGGGCGAGCGGGACATCCAGGCGACTTACCTGCCCATCCGCCACCACGGTGAATTCGCCGTGCTGGGTTGGTTGTACGACATCACCGAGCGAAAGCTGGCCGAGCAGCAGATGCGCCGCGCCAAGGAGCTGGCCGAGGAGGCGACGCGGGCCAAGAGTGAGTTCCTGGCCAACATGAGCCATGAAATCCGCACGCCGATGAACGTGATCATCGGCATGAGCAGCCTCGCCTTGAAGAGCGGGCTCGACGCGCGGCAGCACAACTACGTGCAGAAGGTGCATCGTTCCGCCGAAGGGCTGCTCGGCATCATCAACGACATCCTCGACTTCTCGAAGATCGAGGCCGGGATGATGTCGGTGGAACATGTCGAGTTCCGCCTGGAGGACGTGCTCGAACAGTTCTCCGGCCTGGTCGGTTTCAAGGCGGAAGAGAAGTCGTTGGAGCTGCTGTTCCAGCTCAGCCACGATCTGCCCACGGCCCTGGTGGGTGATCCGCTGCGCCTGGGCCAGGTCCTGCTCAACCTGGGCAACAACGCGGTGAAGTTCACCGAGCGTGGGGAGATCGTTCTCGGCATCGAGCCGGTCGCGCTCGGCGAGGACGAGACGGAGCTGCACTTCTGGGTCCGCGACACCGGTATCGGCATGACAGCCGAGCAGTGCGGGCGCATGTTCCAGTCCTTCATCCAGGCCGACTCCTCGACCTCGCGCCGTTACGGCGGCACCGGCCTGGGGCTGTCGATCTGCAAGAGCCTGGTGGAGCTCATGGGCGGACGCATCTGGGTCGACAGCGAGCCGGGCAAGGGCTCGGTCTTCCATTTCCATGCACGCTTCGGCGCCCACCCGGCCGCTGCGCCACGGCGCATGCTGCGGGCGGACGAGTTGCTCGGTGTGCGGGCGCTGGTCGTGGATGACAACGCCTCGGCCCGCGAGATCCTCTCGGGCATGGCGCTGAGCTACGGGCTGGAGGTGGACATCGCGCGCAACGGCGCTGAAGCCCTGGAGTGGATCGCCGAGGCCGAGCAGAAGCGCCTTCCGTATCAACTCGTGCTGGTCGACTGGCAGATGCCGGTGGTGGATGGCATCGAGGTCGTCGCGCGCTTGCAGACGGGCCATTGCGAGAGCGTTCCGGCGGTGATCATGGTGACCGCCTTCGGCCGCGAAGAAGCCCTGGATGCCGCGCAGGACCGGGGTGTCGAACTGGGCACGGTGCTGACCAAACCGGTAACGCCCTCGACCCTGCTGGAAGCGATCAACATCGCCCTGGGCAGGGAAAGCACCGCCGAGCCGCGCAGCCGCGAGCGGGAAAGCGCCACGGCGGAGGCCCTGGCCGATGTTGCCGGCAGCCGCGTGCTGCTGGTGGAGGATAACGAGCTGAACCAGGAACTGGCCCTGGAGCTGCTGGGTGACGCCGGCATCGAAGTGGTGCTGGCCTGCAATGGTCAGGAGGCACTCGATCGCCTGGCGGCCGACCAGGCTTTCGACGGCGTGCTCATGGACTGCCAGATGCCGGTGCTCGACGGCTATTCGGCGACCCGCGCGCTGCGCCAGCGTCCGGAGTTGAGCCAGTTGCCAATCATCGCGATGACCGCCAACAACATGGCCGGTGACCGGGAAGAGGCGTTGCTGGCCGGCATGAACGATCACATCGCCAAGCCGATCGACCCGCCGGCGATGTTCCTCACCCTGTCCCGCTGGTTGCCCCCGTACCGCGCGCAGAGGTCGAAGGCTGTGCAGGTGCCGAGCGAAACGAAACCGCAGGAAGTCAGCCTGCCCGGCATCGACGTGCAAGCCGGCCTTGTGACCTGCTCCGGCAAGCAGGCGCTCTATGAGCGGTTGCTGCGCCGGTTCCAGTCCAGTTACGGCGACTTCATCGCGCAGTTCCAGGCCATCGATGGGCAAGACGACCCGACGGCGGAACGCAGGGCCGCCCACTCGCTACGCGGCGCAGCCGCCAACATTGGCGCTGCCGCGCTGGCGGGTGCCGCGGCGGCACTGGAGGAGGGCTGCCGTATACAGGCGCCCGCAGAACGCATCGCCGAGCTGCTGGGGGATGTGCAGACGGAGCTGACACCTGTGCAGAACGGACTCGCGAGCTTCCTTGCCAGTACCGAGGCCGAATCGGTGGCTGGTGCTGCCGATCCGGGCCAGGCCGCGGCCCTGATGCGCCAGTTGCGGGAGCTGCTGATGCGCAGCGACACCCGCGCCGGGGAGCTTGTCGGTCGACTCTGCAGCCTTTACCGGGGCCAGGACGAACTGGCGGCCCTGCGGGAGCTGGCCACGGCTATCGAAGACTTCGACTACGACCTGGCCCTGGAGCGACTGGGTGGGATTCCGGTTGCAGCCCAGTAGTCGGTGGGCACAAGGTCACCGGGCCGGCGCTGCCGCCCGGCTCACGGGGTCTCCTGCGGAAACACCAGCGGCGGCTGGTCCAGGTCGATGGCGCTCTGGGTGGTGGCGGCGACGCGGGTCTTGAGCCATTCGCTGAAGGCTTTCACCACGGCGCGTTCGGCCTTCACCGGGTCGGTCACCAGGTAGTAGTTGCGGTTGGACTGGATGGTGATGTCGAAGGGGCGCACCAGCAGGCCGCGGCTTAGGGCGTCGCCGCTGAGCAGGTTGTCGCCGATGGCCACGCCCTGGCCGGCGATGCAGGCTGCGATGGTGCTGGTGGCGTCGGCGAACAGCACGCCGGAGGTGAACTCGATGTCCCGCGCCCCGACCGCACCCAGCCAGAGGCGCCAATCGGCGAAGTCGTTCATGTGCAGCAGGGTATGGCCGGCCAGGTCGGCCGGGGACTTCAGACTGTTGCGGACGTTGAGCAGGCGGGGGCTGCAGACCGGGAAGAAGTGCAGGGCGACGAGGGGCTCGACGATCTGGTTGGGCCAGTCGCCGGCGCCGTAGGCAATGAACAGGTCGGCCTCCGCCGCGCTGGTGTCCTGCGGCACGCGGGGCGTGACCACGTGCAGTTGCACCTGCGGGTACTGCGCGAGGAAGTCGCCCAGGTGCTGGCACAGCCAGTAGGTGGCGAACCCTGGATTGGAACTGACGCACAGGCGGCCGATGACCTGCTGCTCGTCGAAGCTGCTGCCGGCCAACTGCACCTCGGCGAGGATGCGCCGCACGTCGCGGGCGTAGCGCTCGCCCCGGTAGGTGAGGCGGATGCCGCGCCCGGTGCGCTCGGTGAGGGCGAAGCCCAGGCGTTCCTCCAGGGTCGCGATGCGGTGGCTCACCGCGCTGCGGGTGAGGTTCAGTTCCGTGGCGGCGGCGGAGACGCTGCCCAGCCGCGCCACGGCGTCCAGCGCGCGCAGGGCGGTCATCGAGGGAAAGTGCATGGGGCTTCCTGGCCGGTGTCTTACCGGTGAATGGTGAAACTATCTGGACAAAGAGGCCAAATTGTTTCGCTTGTTGTGAGTTTGGCTTCACCAATACTAGGCCACACGACAACAACAACAGGCAACGATGAGGAAGCCCGCCATGTCGAAGTTCAAGGCCTACGTCCAGCAGTGGATCGACGAGCACCGCCAGCAGTTGTCCGACTGGCACCAGGTGATCTGGCATTTCGCCGAGCCGGCTTTCCGCGAGTACAAGTCCTGCGCCTGGTACGTGGAGCTGCTGCGCCGCGAAGGCTTCACGGTGGAAGAGGGCAGCGGCGGCATGCCCACCGCCTTCGTCGCTACCTTCAGCAATGGCGAAGGCCCGGTGCTCGCCACCTACGCCGAGTACGACGCGGTACCCGGCAACTGCCAGGCGGCGGCGACCCGGCCGATGCCGCGCGAGGGCCTGTCGAAGTACGCGCCGGGCCACACCGACCCGCACTCCGCGCTGGGCATGAGCGCCCTGGGCGGTGTACTGGCGGCCAAGGCGGCGATGCTGGAGTTCGGCATCAAGGGCACCCTCAAGTTCTTCGGCGAGCCGGCGGAAAAGCTCCGTGCCTCCAAGCCGGTGCATGCCGCCAAGGGCTACTACGACGACATCGACGCGGCCGTCAGCTTCCACCCCACCTACATGCTGCCGCTGAACAACACCACCACCTGGGACACCCACTGCGGCATCGCCTATTCGTACATCTACACCTTCACCTGCGAAGACCCGCAGAACTGGATCGCCGCCGACCGCTACAGCCCGATCCCGCAGAACCACCTGGCGGCCCGTGCGCCGGGCGCCAACGACGCGCTGGTGCACTTCTACACCCTGAACGAAAGTCTGCGCCGCTCGACGCTGCCTTTCACCGGGCTGTGGAGCTTCAACGAAGCCATCCTCACCGCCGGCCAAGCTACCGCCGACAACCTGCCGCCGCACATCTCGCAGATCCAGTACCTGCTGCGCTGCGACTCCATCGAGCAGGCCGAGACTATCTCCACGGTGATGGACAACAACGCGGCCGCTGCCGCACTGGCCACCGGCTGCAAATGGAAGAAGACCTGGGTCTGCAAATCCCGCGGCGGCCTGGCCAACCACGCCCTGGCCCAGGCCTGCTACGACAACCTGGCCGAAATCGGCGCGCCGACCTGGGGCGAGGCGGCGATTGCGGTTGCTCGCGAAATCCAGGTGAACCTCGGCCTCGAGCCGATGGACGAGCCCTTCCTGCCGGCCACCGAAGCCCTGGTCGAACCCCAGGAGTGCGAGCGTCAGCTGCGCCTGCAGATGCCGGCCTGGCAGAAGTACCTGACCTCGGACGATTACCCCGAGTACACCTGGCATTGCCCGACCGTGCGCCTGTATGTGGCGCGGCCGATGCTGTCGGCGCCGGCCGGCTACACCTACCCGGACTGGGTCGCCAACGCCCTGGGTGGCATCCGCGAGACCATCGACCCGATGATCGAGGTGGCGTCGAAAACCATCGGCAGCACGCTGATCGAACTGTTCACCGAGCCCGACCTGCTGGCCGAGGCCACCCGCGAGTTCAACGAACGCACCGGTGGTGGCATTGGCGGCACGCAGTGGCAGGCGCCGCTGTTGCCGAAGGACTTCCAGGTGCCGCACCGCTTCCGCTGGCCGGAGTACATCCGCACGGTGCGGGGCGAGGAGTGGTGGATTCCCGCGCGGGACGATGAGTGAGCACCGAGGACTGACGAAACTGGCACCCGGCATTGAGCCGGGTGCTGGCAGGTTGCGCGGGGGCGCTGGCCCGACGGGCGGCCATTTGTCCCGGAGGATTATTGACTCAGGTCCATGAATAGCCGAAGACGCGTTGTCCTGCCGCGTTTCGTCCTACAGACTTTTGCCTCATGTATACACTTTGAGGCTTGAATCATGCGCAAATCATTCACTGCACTGGCATTTTCCATTCTGGCGTCACAGGGCGTCGTCGCGGGTGAAACCGCCAACACGGCGGTCGGCGGCGGCCTGGGTGGGGCTCTGGGAAGTGTGGTCGGTCAGGCCGTTGGTGGAAGCACCGGTGCGGCGATCGGCGCAGGCGTCGGTGGCGCCGCGGGTGGCGCGGTGACGGCGAAGGACGGCAAGAAGACCGAAGCGGCCATCGGTGGCGGGCTTGGCGCCGCCGGTGGGCAGGTGATCGGCAACAGCATGGGGGGCTCCACGGGCGGCGCGATCGGTGCCGGCCTGGGTGGTGCTGCGGGCAGCGCCGTTGGCAATAGCCTGGCCGATGACAACGACCACCATGACAACCACAAGTCGAGCCACAAGCACAAACATAAGCACAAGTAGGGCCACGGAGCCTGGACACTCACGCTGACAGGCCATCTTTCGATGGCCCTGCAGCCTGAGTACGAGGCAGAAGAGCTCTCCATTCCAGGGGAGGCGAAGTCTGGCTGGAACTGAGGGCGTCGCCCGAGTGGACGACGCCGCTGAAGACAAGCAGCAGCGATCAGTGGACCGAGAGTTCCAGGATGTCGTCGCCGTACTCATCCCGTTCCCCAGTCGGCACCCAGCCCAGGTATCGATAGAAACCATGGGAGCGAACCTTCGGATCGCTGGAGCAGGCCAGGAACAGGCGCTTGAATCCTTGGCGCGCCAGCGTCTCTATCATCAGTCCGAGCAAGGTCTTGCCGATTCCCTGTCCCTCGTAGGCGGGGAGCAGGGCGAGAACGACGATCTCACCGGATTCCACGTCGCCGAAGCAGTAGCCGATCATCCGGCCTTCCCGGCAGGCTACAAAGCCGGGACAACTGCCATCCTGGATACCACGGCTCCATGACTCGGCGGTGATGCCCAATGCACGCAGCTCCTCCTCGGAAAAGGCGTTTTCTCTCGTCAGTCCGCGGATCGTGATGCACAGGGCAGCGTCATCAGGTACGGCAGGGCGATACGTCAGGTCGGTCATGGGGCGATTTCACTGTAAGGGCGAAGACAGGATGCATCCGCTATCGGTTCACGCGTGCATCGGCGAGGACACAAAGCAGCTCGAACATCAGCGTCGCGGCATTGAGGGCAGTTATTCCGGAAGGGTCCAGGTCCGGAGCGACCTCCACCACGTCGCCTCCGATGAGGTTGAGTCCGCGCAGTCCTTTCAGCAGGCGCATGGCTTCCCGCATCGAGATGCCGCCGGCTTCGGGGGTGCCGGTTCCGGGTGCGAAGGCAGGGTCGAGTCCGTCGACATCGAATGACACGTAAGTCTGGCCGTCACCCACGACCCTGCCTACTTCCCTGAGCACGCCCTCGACGCCGAGGTCGTCGAACTCCTCGATGAAGATGACCCGCATGCCGCATTCGAGGCTGTAGTTCGGGGTGCCCGAATGTTCGGAGCCACGGATGCCGATCTGGATGGTGCGCAGTGGATCGAGAAGGCCGTCCTCGACCGCTCTGCGGAACGGCGCCCCGTGGAAGAATTTCGACCCGTAGAGGCTGTCCCAGGTATCGGTATGCGCGTCGATGTGGACCATGCCGATAGGGCCGTCCTTCGCCAGCGCCTTGAAGATCGGGTAGGTGATCGAATGGTCCCCGCCAACCGTGAGCGGCATGATATTGCGCGCGCAAATCTCCCGGTAATAGTTCTCGATGCAGGCATGGGCGTCCTCGATGTTGTACATGCGATCGAGGTAAACGTCGCCCAGATCGCGAATGTTGCACAGGTCGAACGGGGCAATGCCCGAGGCGTGATTCCGGGTGCGCATCAGACAGGATTGCTGCCGGACTCCACGGGGGCCGAGGCGCGCGCCAGGCTTGAACGAGGTGCCGCCATCGAACGGCACGCCAATCAGGCCGATATCGACCCCATCCAGCGTGTCCGCGACCGGGGCACGCATGAAGCTCGCGATTTCGTTAAATCTCGGGCGCTTCTGCGGGTCGTATGAAGTCCCGTCCGAGAAGTTGGTTTTGAGTCTGGAGTCGGACATGGTTACCCCCGCAGTTGTCGCAAGCCTGGAAAGCGTTGCCGTTTCTTGTTGTTCAGTGCCAGGCAACAGTCTTGAAACATATGCATTCAGCGCAATGGACTGTCGATATGGCGTCGCGCTTCATTTAATCGGCTGTTCAGTCCGGGATAAATAGCGGATCGTGAAGCGCTTGGTTAATGATATTGTGAATATAATTCCATGATTCTTGACAGGCTTTCGGCATTGTGCGAACAAGGCGGGTCAATGGCGTGCTCGGTGCAGGATGAAAGAGAACATATACAACATTCGTCTGCTGCGGGTTTTTGTTGCCGTGGTCAGGAACAAGGGATTTTCTGCGGCGCAGCAGGACCTGAACATGTCGACGCCGGCCATCAGCGGCTATATGAGCCAGCTCGAAGCGCAGCTTGGCATGCAACTGTGCAGCCGCGGCAGATCAGGGTTCAGCCTGACCAGTAAAGGGCAGTTGATTTACGATGAGGCGCAGAATCTCTTGAACCAGATCGATGGTTTCGAGAACTATGTGCTTGAATTGAAGGGCGAGTTACGCGGGACGATTTCAATAGGGATACTCGATTCCATGATCACCGACAAGCAGGTCAACATAGTGGATCTGCTTGGGAACTTTGCATCGAAGCACCCCAAGGTGCATGTCAATCTTAAAGTGCTGAGTCCTTTCGAACTTCAACGGGAAGTCCTGGAAGGAAAGATCGATCTGGCAATCGGCTCGTTGCCGACGAAGATGAGCGGATTGAAATATATCGATCTCTATATCGAACAACATTGGCTGTATTGCAGCGACAGGCATCCATTGTCACGGGAGTTGCGCAAGACCCCGGAGACGATCAGGCAGCACGCCCTGGTCAAACGGGGCTACTGGTCGAGCGCGGAAGTGGCACGGCACGGATTCAAGGAGTGCTCCGCCACTATCGACAGCATGGAGGCCGAGCTGATCCTGGTGTTGTGCGGGAGCTATATCGGCTATCTGCCGGATCATCTGGCTCAGCAGTGGGAGATGCAGGGCCGGCTGATCAGGCTCCTACCAGAGCACTTTGGCTATCAGGCCGAATTCTCGCTCATCATGAAGAACGGGCGAACCCGCGAGCCGCTGATCCAGGCGTTCAGGGATGAAATGACGGAGCTCTATGACAAGGACGTTGGGTAGTCGGTCAGGTAAAGCGTGCTGGATTCCGGCGTATTGGGTCATAATCCTGCCGTGTGCAGAACATTGACGATCCATGATGATTGGCACCGCCCTGGTTGCGTGCGGATGTCACCGATTGGTAGTCTAATAGTTAATAATATTAATAAATATCCGGGTGTGTGATGGCGATCAAGGTGATGGAGGCTCGCGAGGTTGACGAGCCGCGTGCGGTGCTGCCGGGTTGGGAAGAGCAGTACACGCAGATGTCAGCTGGTCGCTTTTGCGGTCGCCTCGTGCACGCGGAGACGGGCGCGGTCCAGCTCTACGAAGAACGCATGAACCTGCGGGTCGAGCAGGAATTCCATGCCCCCGCCGATACCCTGGTGTTCAGCTTCGACATGAACGACAGCGCCCTCTACCTGCTGGATGGGCACACGCACAACGCCTGGGTCACTCCCGAGAATTACCGTGAAGTCGCTGTGGTCCTGAAGGACGCCTCCACCTGGGGACGCTCCGCCGCAGACTTCGAAGGCCTGGTGCTGCAGCCGCTGCGCTCGGCGAATTGCAGCGCCTTTGCCACCTCCCTGAGCCAGTTGCTGGCCGGGGCCGTGGAAGGCAACGTCAATGTGGATGCGCCCGGATTCGCCCAGCAGGTTGCCGAGGGTTGTTTCTCGTTGCTGGACGAGGCCGTGGAGGTAGGGCAGCGCCGTCGCTCCGACCGCAGTGCCAAGCGGGTCGTCGAGCGGGTGAAGGAGGTGGTCAACGACTGTCCGCAGGACAGCTTCGGCGTCCCGGAGCTGGCGCAGATTGCCGGCGTCTCGGTGCGGCAGTTACAGCAGTCGTTCGTCCAGTATGCCGGCATGCCGCCCACCGTCTGGTTGCGCAATCGCCGCCTGAACGCTGCCCGGCGTGACCTGCTGGCCGCCGGTGGCGCCGGGGTCAATGTCGCGGAGATCGCGATGCGCTGGTCGTTCTGGCATCTGGGGCGATTCTCCCAGGCCTACCAGGCGCTCTTTGGCGAGTATCCGAAGGCGACGCTCAAGCGCGGAGCCGAGCGCTGCGCCGTGAGCATGCTGCCGAGCTGAAAAAAAGCGGAGCCCCCTCGGCATTGCAAGGCTCCGCCTGGCTTATTCAGCCAATTGCCTCTCGAATCCGGTACCAGAGCATTCCCATCGCCAGCAGGGGCGAGCGCAGCAGCTTGCCGCCCGGGAAGGTCAGGTGCGGCACCGCGCTGAACACATCCAGTCCCTGGCTCTGGCCTACGGAAATCGCTTCGGCCAGGAGTTTGGCGGTCCAATGGGTCACGTTCAGGCCGTGCCCCGAGTACCCCTGGGCGAAGTACACATTCGGGTGCTGGGCCAGACGGCCCACCTGCGGGAAGCGGTTGGCCGTGATGCCGATCATGCCGCCCCACTGGTAGTCGATGCGCACATTGGTCAGCTGCGGGAAGACCTTCAGCATCTTCGGCCGCATGTAGGCGCCGATATCCGCCGGGTCCCGCCCGGAGTAGTGGCAGGCACCGCCGAACAGCAGGCGACGGTCGGCGGTCAGCCGGTAGTAGTCCAGCCCCACTTTCTGGTCGCACAGCGCCATGTTCTGCGGGATCAGCTTCGCTGCGACCTCTTCGGCGAGCGGTTCGGTGACGATGACGTAGCTGCCCGCCGGCAGGACCTTGCCCGTCAGGCGCGGCTCGAGTTCTTCCAGGTGGGCGTTGCAGCCTAGCACCAGCTTGTCCGCCCGCACGCGGCCGTTGGCACAGTGCACCGTGACCGAATTGCCGTGGCTGATGCGCAGTGCCGGGCTCTGCTCGAAGATCTTCACCCCCAGGCTACTGGCCGCCCGTGCTTCCCCTGTCACCAGGTCGAGCGGATGCAGGTGGCCCGAGCCCATGTCGATCAGCCCGCCGGCATAGCAGTCGCTGGCCACCACGTCATGGATCTGGCCGGCGCCTACAAGCCTGGTCTGATGCGCATAGCCCATCGACTGCAACTCGCGCTGCTCCTCCGCCATGGCGGTGAACTGCGCAGGCGTATTGGCCAGCTCGCAGAAGCCCCAGCGCAGGTCGCAGGCGATGTCGAACTGCTTGATGCGCTCCGCCACCAGCTTCACAGAATCGAAACCGGCCTGGTCCAGATAGCGGACGCCATCTTCGCCGACATACTTGGCGAAGCCGCTGACGTCGTGGCCGATGCCGCGGATCAGTTGCCCACCGTTGCGGCCACTGGCTCCCCAGCCAATGCGACGGCCTTCCAGGAGCACCACGGAGTGGCCCCGAAGGGCCAGCTCCAGTGCCGTGTTGACGCCGGTCAGACCGCCACCGATGACGCAGACCTCCGCCTGGACCTCACCCTCGAGGGCTGGGTAGGTCTGCTTGTCGCGCGCAGTGGCCGCGTAATAGGACGCGGCGTGTTCGCCGGCATGATTCATGGGACGTTCTCGGGTCATTGGTTGAACTTGATCTTGCTCCAGCTGCGAGTCATCAGACGCATGATCTTCGGCGGCGGAGCGTTGGAGATGTACAGCTTGTCGAGCACGGCCTGGCTCGGGTAGACCTCGGGATTGTTCAGCGTCTCCTGGTCCAGGAAGGCCTTGGAGTCGGCGTTGGCGTTGGGATAGCCGACGTACTCGCTGACCCCGGCGATGACCTTGGGCTCCAGCACATAGTTGATGAACGCCAGGGCCTGGTCCGGGTTCTTCGCGTCCGACGGGATGGCCATCAGGTCGAACCAGAGGTTGGCGCCTTCCTTGGGAATGCTGTAGGCGATCTCGATGCCGTTCTTGGCTTCCTTGGCCCGAGCGGCCGCCTGGAACACGTCGCCGGAATAGCCGAAGGCCACGCAGATGTTGCCGTTGGCGAGGTCGGAGATGTACTTCGAGGAATGGAAGTAGGTGACGTAGGGGCGCAGCTCCATCAGCCTGGCCTCGGCCTTCGCATAGTCCGCCGGGTTGGTGCTGTTGGGGTTCATGCCCAGGTAATTGAGCACCGAGGGGATCAGTTCGTCGGCGGAGTCCATGAAGGCGACGCCGCAGGCGTTGAGCTTCTTCAGGTTCTCCGGCTCGAACAGCACCGACCAGGAGTCGATCTTGTCGACGCCCAGCACCTGCTTGACCTTCTCGACGTTGTAGCCGATGCCGTTGGTGCCCCACAGGTAGGGTACCGAGTGCTTGTTACCCGGGTCGTTCTGCTCCAGCAGCTTGAGCAGCGTCGGGTCCAGGTGCTTCCAGTTCGGCAGCTTGCTGCGGTCCAGTTCCAGGAAGACCCCGGCCTGTACCTGGCGGGTGAGGAAGTGGTTGGACGGCACCACCACGTCGTAGCCCGAGCGGCCCGCCAGCAGCTTGCCTTCCAGGGTCTCGTTGGAGTCGAAGACGTCGTAGACCGGCTTGATGCCGGTGGTCTTCTGGAAACCGGCGAGGGTGTCGGGGGCGATGTAGTCGGTCCAGTTGTAGATGCTGACCGTCGGCTCAGCGTGGGCGTTCTGCGCCAGCGCGGCAAAAGCCAACGCCGCAAGGGGTTTGAGCAGTCTCATGCGGACTCCTTTTCTTGTAGGTATTCCAGGAACCTGCCGGCGGGCTCGCGAGGCCGCCGGTAGGCTTTGGCGGGCGGGGGCGTCAGACGCTCAGCAGCAGGAACTCGCGTTCCCAGGAGCTGATCACGCGCTTGAAGTTCTCGTGCTCGGCGCGCTTAACCGCGACGTAGCCCTGGACGAACTTGCGGCCCAGGTAGTCTTCCAGTACCTGGCACTCTTCCATGTGCGCCAGCGCGTCCTCGATGGTGATCGGCAGGCGCAGGTTGCGGCGCTCGTAGGCGCGGCCTTCGACCGGGGCGCTGGGGTTGATCCGCTCGACCATGCCCAGGTAGCCGCACAGCAGGCTGGCGGCCAGCGCGAGGTAGGGGTTGGCGTCGGCGCCGGGCAGGCGGTTCTCCACGCGCATGGCTTCGGGGGACGCAGCGGGGACGCGCAGGCCGACCGTGCGGTTTTCCACGCCCCACTCGACGTTCACAGGTGCGGAGGTGTCCGGCAGGAAGCGGCGGAAGGAGTTCACGTTTGGCGCGAACATCGGCAGCACTTTCGGGATGTACTTCTGCAGGCCGCCGATGTAGTGCAGGAACAGCTCGCTCATCGAGCCATCGGCATTGGCGAAGATGTTCTTGCCGGTGGCGATATCCAGCACGCTCTGGTGAATGTGCATGGCGCTGCCGGGTTCGTCGGTGATCGGCTTGGCCATGAAGGTCGCCGCCACGTCATGCTTGAGCGCCGCTTCACGCATGCTGCGCTTGAACACGGTGATCTGGTCCGCCAGGCTCAGGGCGTTGCCGTGACGGAAGTTGATCTCCATCTGCGCCGGACCGTCCTCGTGGATCAGGGTGTCCAGGTCCAGGCCCTGGGCTTCGCACCAGTCGTAGACGTCTTCGAACAGCGGGTCGAATTCGTTGGCCGCGTCGATGGAGAAGCTCTGCCGGCCGCTTTCCGGACGGCCCGAGCGGCCCACCGGGGCTTCCAGCGGGAAGTCCGGGTCGCTGCTGCGCTTGGTCAGGTAGAACTCCATTTCCGGCGCGACGATCGGGTTCCAGCCCTTGTCCGCGTAGAGCTTCAGCACGCGCTTGAGCACGTTGCGCGGCGACAGCTCGACGGGGTTGCCGTACTTGTCGTAGGTGTCATGGAACACCATCGCGGTCGGCTCGATGGCCCAGGGCACCACGAACACCGCGTCCGGATCGGGACGGCAGACCATATCGATGTCCGCTTCGTCCAGCAGGTCGTAGTAGATATCGTCGTCGACATAGTCCCCGGTGACCGTCTGCAGCAGCACACTCTCGGGGAGACGCATGCCTCCCTCGCCGAGGAACTTGTTGGTCGGGGAAATCTTGCCGCGGGCGATACCGGTCATGTCACTGACGACGCACTCGACTTCGGTGATCTGGTGTTGCTTCAGCCAGGAACTCAGCTGATCGGCGGGGGTGCTCATGCAAGCCTCTAATGGTTGGATGGAAGGCACAGGAAGGAAGTCGACCTCGTTGTGGGTCGACGCATGGCTAGTGTTGGGGAGAGCCGGGTTCTCGTTCTATCCACTTTCCGCAGATTCGAGCGGAGCGCTGCGTCCAAGAGCATGAATGAGGGGCGGGGCAGGTCATCCGTTTTCTTGACCTGCTTTTGACTCGTCCTTGACGCACCGGCCCCGATCATGGCCGCACACAGTCAACCGACGAGCCATAGCCGTGCCGATCAATTCCCTCTCAGCCGCCATGCTTCTGCTGGCCCTTGCCACCCCGATGAAAGCCCACTCGGAAGAGCTGCCGGTTCGGGGCTGGATCGAGGAAGCGAAAATCTATCCCGAGGGCATTCCGGTCAAGGCCAAGCTCGACACCGGCGCGCTGACCTCGTCGATGGATGCCAAGGACATCGGATACTTCGAGAAAGACGGCAAGAAGTGGGTACGCTTCAAGGTCGTCGCCAGGAACAGCGACACCGGGGAGGAGAGCGTCCAGGCGTTCGAGCGCGCCGTACTGCGCAAAGTGAAGGTTCGCGGCGCTGGCGGAGCGGACCACCGGCCGGTGGTGTCGATGAAGATCTGCATCGGCAATCAGCTGCTCGACGAAGAGTTCTCTCTGCGTGACCGCAAGAACATGATCTACCCGGTGCTGATCGGTCGAAAGACCCTTGAGCACGTGGGCCCGGTGGACGTGCGCCGCACCTTCACCCAGCAGCCCAGCTGCAAGGCCTGACCTAGCCCCATAGCCACCGGTAGCACAGCACGGCCAGCAACAGCCAGATCGCGACGATCACCTCGGCGGCGGCCGTGCTGCGGGGGCGCTGTGAGCTGGCGCGCTCGAAGTCATCCGCCTGCTGCTTGCTCTGCGCATACACCGGCGCGGGAATGAGGCGGATGATCAGCCAGATGGACGCCGGCAGGATCACCAGGTCATCCAGCAGCCCCAATACCGGAATGAAGTCCGGAATCAGGTCGATGGGGCTCAGCGCGTAGGAAACCACCAGCAGGCACAGCAGTTTGACGGGCAGGGGTGTTTCCGGGTGCTTCCAGCAGAACCACAGGATCATGGTTTGCCGTTTGATCGAGCGGGCCCACTGCTTGAGTCTTGCGTACATGGATGACGCTTCGCCGATGAAAGGGAGTGATCAAGCTACACCTTTCACTGTGAAAACCCGGTTGGTTAGTGGAGGACCGCGCGGAACAGCGACACCAGTGCGGCGCCGATGATCGGTGACAGCCACAAGCCCAGGGTCTGGCGGATGAAATCCTGCAGATAGGTGGCCAGGTGAAGGTCATGCGGGGGCATGTCGCTGGAGTACCGGGCATAGCCGAACATGGCCAGGACGAAACATGCAGCGGAGAAAAAGCCGGCCATCCTCGGCACTACGCTTTTACCTTGGGTGTAGGCGAACAACGCTCCGCAAAGAATTCCGCAGAAGGCGGCCAGGGCTTCAAATCCGTATTCGGGCTCCGCAAACCACTCATCGCCGTACAGGCCGACCAGCCGACCGACGTACCAGCCAACCAGGCCCCCGAACAGCAGTGCGGAGGACAACAACGAAGGATTGCGCACGCCCGGACTGAACCGCATTTCGCCAATCACCTTAGGGCTCAAGCCCAATGAAGTGGCGGGATTATACGTCTATCTCTGCACTGGAAGCGCATTGCACTTTGAGCCAGATTTCGCTCCATCCAACCGTCAGCCGTTGGGCCTTGGAGCCGCTCATGGAAGGCTTGGTCGCGGTACTCAACCGTAGGAGCGGATTCATCCGCGATGGTGACCAGAAGCCCCGTGCCGAACCATCGCGGACGGAGTCCGCTCCTACAAGAGCGGTGCAGCGTCAGTGTCGCAGCCTGCGCCCCCTCCAACGAATCGGGCATGGGGTGTTATCATGTAACGATCATGGAGAGCGTTTGAGCAGGCGGGCCGACAGCCAGGCCAGTCTGTGTCGATTCGGCGACAATCCTGGTAGGTAGACAGATGGAAGTGCGGACGTAGCAAGGTGATTTGAGTGAAGCGCAACGATGTGAAAGCCCGGAATGCCGCAGGCATATCCTTCGACACGCACGTGATCGCAAACCCGACCAATACGAAAGAGTGGATCGTGTTCTTCAAGAAGGACGCGGGGCGCAGCTTTTTCCTGGTGGATGAGAGCGAGCAGGTCGAGTCGTTTGCGCACCTGGATGGCCTGATCGTCGAGCTGCGCGAGCTTGGCATCAAGAACGTGGAAATCCATCTCTGAACCCGCCGAGCCATTTGGAGGCGCCGCCATGCCAGTGAACGATCCCTATCCGCGAATGCCGGCCAACGTTGTGGGCTGGGACATCCTGTGAGTTGCACGACCCGTCGAAAGATCGACCATTTGCGCCGGCAGATCCCGAGTTTCGCCTGCGTGCCGGGCTGCCACGATTGCTGCGGGCCGGTGACCGCGTCGTCCGAGGAGATGTCGCGCCTGCCCGTGAAGAGCGACGCCGAGCATGACGCCGCCCTGGCGCATTGGAACTGCGTGCACCTGGGGCCGCAGGGCTGCGAGGTGTACGAGGAGCGTCCGTTGATCTGCCGCCTGTTCGGCACGACGCCGAGCCTGCCATGCCCGCGCGGCCGGGGACCGGAAAGCCCCACGGACGAGCAGGTCGAGCGCCAGGTGCACGAGCTGATCGCCACCACCCGGCAGGTGCTCGTCTAGCGGGGCATGTAGCCCAACTGCCAGGAGCGCGGGACGAAGTAGACGATCACGGCCAGTGCGCAGGCCAAGGCACTGCTCACGGCCATGGCGCCCAACCCCAGGTGATGTTCCAGGAAGGCACCCGCCGCACCGCCCAGCAACATGCCGCTCCAGGGTACGAGTTGAACCCGCCAGCCATTGTTGCGCTCGCCCAGCAGCCAGCGCCCGAGACCACGGCCGAAGCGGGACAGTGCACCGGTCACGTAGGTGAGGCCGATGGGCATGCCGTTCACCTGTTCCACCACCGCGTTCAGCATCCCCATCGACACGATTGCCGCAACGAAGGCCGGGAGGTTCCGCGTCTCGGGCCAGACGGCGGCGAAGCCAAGCAGCACCGCGACGACGATGAGCAAAGGCGTGGCGCGCCGCTTGAAACCGCGGGCCAGGACGACCCCCAGGGCATTGCCGGCCACGAAGCACAGCACTGCGAGCGATAGCCGTCCGAGCGTAGTCAGGTCGTGGTCATTCACGGCGACGGCGAGCCGGGTGGTATTGCCGCTCATGAAGGACACGAAGTCGCCCGTGGCCAGGAACCCGATCGCATCGGTCATGCCCGCCAGCACGGAAAGGCCGGCGACGAGCCCAAGCCCGACGCGCCCGCGCAACAGGTGAAGACGCGATCTCTTGGCGCTGCGAGGCTTGGGAACATGAGGGAGCATCTAGGGGCGCCTGGCTGGATAAGGGGAGGGCGACGGGGAGGGCGTCAGCATTGCGCCTTGGGCACTTCGTCTTCGCTGATGCAATGCTCGATTTCGGTCACCTTGCGCAACGCGAGATCGGCATCGGGATAGGCGCCGAACAGGCGTCCCTGGTAGAAGACCACCCAGACGAAGCCCGACGGTTCCATGCCGGGACACTCTCGCAGCAGGGCCTGGAATCGGGCGGGCAGGTCGTCGATGTGCATCTGTGCCATACCGCGCAGGATCATGGCGGGTCACCTCTCTTTGGGTCGGCGCTATTTTCGATTGCCGATGGCTATTGAGCAATACGACGGAAGTTTGTCCCGGATTGATTGCGGCCAGCCGTCAGCGGGGCGACGGCGACGGATAGAGGCCGGCCAGCCGTGCGATCAGGACGCCGACGTAGAAGACCCCGGTGAACTCTTCGATCATCACCAGTGAGCGGGCGTGATTGGTCAGCGGCACGATGTCACCGTAGCCGGTGGTGGTGAGAGTGGTGAAGCTGAAATAGATCAGCTTGAAGAAGGTGCCGGTCTGCGTGAAGTCCAGGCGGGTGGGGCCGAACGAGGCAGCTGCGTCCATTTCTGTCAGGGCATAGATAAAGGCCCAGGCAAAGGCCAGCATGATGTACCCGGACAGCGCGCCGTGCAGCTTGTCCGCAGTGATCAGCCCGCGCTTGAGCACATAGCGGAGCACGCCGGTTATCGATACCAACAGTGATACCGCATAGGCCATTCCGGCGAGGTGAAGGAGCGCCAGGTTCGAGGTCCACAGCGCCGTCCATTGAAGGCCGATCCCCAATAACGCCAAGCCCAGTTTGACGACGAGCCCGCGCTGGGACTGCGGAGTTGCAAATGCCCCTACCAGCAGCACGCTTGAGAACAGGATGCCGAGCAGGGTGCGGGGGAACAGGCCTTCTTCGAGGAAGGGGAATACGAGGATCAGGGCAATCAGAAGTAGCAGCAGATAGGTGCAGGGCCCGAGACCTATGATCATCTGCGACAGGTCTCCGTCGGCTTCCGTCCTGTCTTTCGAGTCTGTCATGGCGAACTTCCTGAAGAATGAATCGGCGTCTGCAATGGTGCGCCCCCTATTGAATGGATCGTCAGGCCGGGTCCTTCGCGTGGAGGTAAAGAACGACGATCCACATACCCAGTGTGGCGACGAAGTTGATGGTGAAGACCAGGCCGCGCAACCGAATATTTGTCGTAAGTATCTGCACACAACTGTGAGCCACGCGTCCGGCAATGAAAGCCCAGGCAAACCAGGCTGCAGCCTCGACCTCGAGATGGCTCTGTATCAGCAGCAGGCAAGCGGCGTAGAAGAACACCGGCCATTCGAACTGATTGGACAGGTTGGCGCTGATGCGGGGTTCTACCGTTGCCCAGGGATTGCTCCCATCCGGACTCTTGCCGATACCCCAGACTTTCGGCGCCCGCGCGATGGTTAGCAGCACGTAGAGAAAAGCGGTAAGCGCTACATGGACGGCCATGGGGAGTATGAGTGGATGCACCTGCCGTTACCCTCCTTGGGCGATGTTGCTGAATCCGCCATTGACGGGAAGCCTGCCTGGCGCCCTGAACGAGGGGGCGCCCGTTCTCTCGGCATCCCGACAATTCCCTTGGCTCGATGCGTTCAGCCAACGTGAGACTAGCTCAATTCCAGATGCCATGGCCTGCGCCAGCCGCCCGCTGTTGACCGAGAACAGCCGCCGCAAACCGCCATCTCTGATAGTCTCAACCGCACCCAGTCCGATGACGAGTGATGGAAAAATGACCAACGATTCACCTGTACCCCAAGCGGTCGATAGCCCGATCACCCGTAGCGCGATCTTCCTCGTCGCAACCTTGACGCCCGGCGAGGAGCACCTGGATTCGGTGCGTTCGCTGTGCGGCGACGTGGCGGCCCTGGTCCGTTCGGTCGGCAAACGCGTACCCAGTGGCAACCTGTCCTGCGTGGTGGGCTTTGGTTCCGAGGCATGGGATGCCCTGTTCGGTGCGCCGCGTCCTGCGTCGCTGCACAGGTTCCGCGAAATCGGCGCTGGCGAGCGTGTCGCCGTTTCCACACCGGGTGATCTCCTGCTGCATATCCGCGCGGAGCAGATGGACCTCTGCTTCGAACTGGCGACACTGCTGCTTTCCAGGCTGGGGGATGCCGTCAGCGTGGTGGATGAAGTCCATGGATTCCGCTATTTCGACATGCGCAGCATGGTCGGCTTCGTCGATGGCACCGAGAACCCGGTCGGCCGCGAGGCGGCGCACTTCACCCTCATTGGCGAGGAGGATGCGGGCTTCGCCGGTGGCAGCTATGTGCTGGTGCAGAAATACCTGCATGACATGGCGGGCTGGAACGAACTCTCCACTGAAGCTCAGGAGCGCATCATCGGGCGCACCAAGCTGTCGGACATCGAGCTGGACGACTCGGTGAAACCGAGCTGCTCGCACAGCTCCCTGACCACCCTGGAGAAGAACGGGCAGGAGGTGAAGATCCTGCGCGACAACATGCCCTTCGGCCGCCCTGGGTCAGGGGAGTTCGGCACCTACTTCATTGGCTATGCCCGCTCGCCGCAGCCGATCGAGGAAATGCTGCAGAACATGTTCATTGGCCGGCCGGCGGGCAACTACGATCGCCTGCTGGACTACAGCAAGGCGGTGACGGGGAGCCTGTACTTCGTGCCGTCCGCCGATCTTCTGGAGTCGCTGGCCGACAAGGCGCCATAGCCAGGCGCCACAGCTCACGCCCAGGGCGCGCCGCTGACGAAATGTTCCTCGATCCAGCGGCGAAACGCTTCGGCGGTGGCCGTGTCGTAGCGCGATGACGGGCGGACGAGGTAGACCCCAGCCTCCGCGTCGAGTCGCCAGCCGGGCAGCACGCGGACCAGCCGCCCGGCATCGAGGTCGCGCTTCATCAGCCATTCGCCGCCGACCAGGATGCCGATGCCGGTGCGCGCGGCTGACAGCAGCGCCTCATTGTCATTGCTGGTAAGGGTGCCGTTGATCCTGACGGTCTGCTGGGTGCCGTCGCAGGTGAGCTTCCAGTCGGGATAGGACTGCAGGCCGGTGAAGCCCAGGCAGTTGTGCCCGGTCAGCTCGGCGGGCGTAGTGGGGCTGCCACGGCGCTCCAGGTAGTCCGGCGCGGCGCAGAGGATGCGGTGGCTGGCGCAGAGCTTGCGCGCGACCAGGCGGCTGTCGGGCAGTTCGCCAACCCGGATGGCGGCATCGAAGCCTTCGGCGACCAGGTCGACGATGCGCTCGGAGTACTCCATGTCCAGGGAAACCTTCGGGTGCGCGAGGGCGAAGCCGGCGATGATCGGGCTCAGCCAGAGCCGGCCCATCGCCGACGGCAGTGCGACGCGCAGGCGTCCCTGCACCTGGGCGGCGTTGTGCGTGGCTTCTTCCTGGGCTTCCTGGATCAGGCTGGCGGCGTGGCGCAGGCGCTCGGCCAGGCGCAAGCCTTCGCCGGTGAAGCGCAGTTGCCGGGTGGTGCGTTCCACCAGCCGTATTCCCAGGCGCAGCTCCAGCGCGCTCAGCCGTTTCGACAGCACCGAGGGGTGGCGCTGCAGGGCCCTGCCCGCGGCGGCGAAGGAGCCGTGCTCGAACAGCGCCAGGAGGGTGGCGAGTTCATCCGCCTGTCGACTATCGAACAGATCCATAAGGCTCCCAGCTTGGTGAATCCATTGATCGGGCGCACACGCTTCACGGCACCAGCACCATGGCTCCTTCGGAGCGCCCGGCCTCCAGGTCGGCATGGGCGCGTGCGGCGTCGGCGAGCCGGTAGCGCTGCCAGACCCGAGGCCGGATGATACCCGCGGCGACGGCCTGCAACACGTCCCCCGCGCGCTCCTGGTATTCCTCGGTGGTCGCCGTGTGCGCCGCCAGGGAAGGGCGGGTGAGGAACAGCGAACCCTTGGCGTTGAGCGTGGCCAGTTCCACCGCTGGTGGTGCGCCGCTGGTCATGCCGAAGCTCACCAGCAGGCCTCGGGGGCGCAGGCAGTCCAGCGAAGCGGCGAAGGAAACCCGGCCGATGGGATCGTAGACCACGTCGACCTTCCGGCCCTGGGTGAGGTCGAGCACTTGTCCGGCCAGGGTCTGGGCATCGAAGACCAGTACCTCGTCGCAGCCTGCCTCCCATGCCCGCTCGACGCTTTGTTGGCGGGATACGACGCCGATGACGAAGGCCCCCAGGTGCTTCGCCCAGGACACCATGATCTGCCCGAGCGCGCCGCCGGCGCCGTAGATCAGCACCCGCGTGCCGGGGCCGACGGGGTAGGTGGTCTTGAGCAGGTACTGCGCGGTGATGCCCTTGAACAGGACTGCCGCCGCCTCGTCGAAACCCAGCTCCTCAGGCAGCCTGACCAGCCGCTCCGCCGGATAGAGGCGCCCGCTCGCATAGCCGCCCAGGGGGCCGGTGGCATAGGCGACCCGGTCGCCGACCGCTACCTGGGTGACACCCGCGCCGACGGCGGCCACGATGCCCGCGCCTTCGAGCCCCGGCGTGGCCGGCAGGGGAATCTTCACCGCTCCCGAGCGCTGGCTGGCGTCCAGCGGATTGACGCCGATGGCCGCCTGTTCCAGCCAGACCTCGCCCGGGCCGGGTTGCTGGCCTTCGACCTGGCTGATCCGAAGCACCTCCGGTCCACCGAACTGTTGCAGCGTTACACGAGCGATCATCGTTTTTCCCTCTGACTGTGAACGATGATCGGCAGTCTAATTATCCAGGCTATAAGCACTAGATGGGGGAATTGCAGATGATAAGTGCATTGTGTGCAGCAATGTTGAGGCGCGCGATGGGCGCTTCGGCCGGTAGGGTTCTGGGTTTGGACGCGGTGCCGGGTTACGGCAGCTGCCGCAGGCAATTGCCCACGCTGCACGGCGCGTCCAGGCGGGCCTGCTTCGCCGAGGCTTCGTACCTGTCCAGCATGTAGCGGGCGGCCAGCAGGCTGCCGCAGATGACAATCGTGATCAGCAGCGGAATGAACCTCGACATGACTTCGGCCTCATCGACTAACCCCGGGTTTCGAACGGTAGTCGCGGAGGCCGATGAGCAAATCGTCCGCTGGGACTAGCCCAGGGAGGCGACGCTGCGCAGTATCAGGCGGACCAGCATGGTCTGCCGGGTCACCCCGGTCTTGGAGAAGGTCGAGCGCAGGTGGGCGCGCGCGGTGTTGCGGCTGATGTTCAGCTCGTCGGAGGCTTCGTCCAGGGTCAGGCCGTTGGCCAGCAGCATCGCCAGTTGGGACTCGGCCGGGGTCAGGTCGAACAGCGCCCGGACGATTTCCTGGGGTGCGCGGGCCTCCTGTTCCGGGTCGCTGACGAAGATCACCACCGAGGGGCAGTGCTTGCCTTCGTTCCACTCGCTCAGGGGGACCGAGCGCACGATGATCCCCAGGTCCGAGCGCCCCGAGGGACGCTGCACGCGCATGGCCTCGACCACCGAGGGCTGCGAGCCTTTCTGCGACTGCAGGGCCTGCTTCACCAGCCGGCGGAATTCCTGGCAGTCGCGCGGGGTGCCGACCTGCAGGTTGTCGCCGCTGATCTTCAGCCCGTCCTTTTCGCGCAGCAGGTTCTCGGCCACCTGGTTGGTCTGCAGGATCTTGCCGGTCTCGTCGAGGATGATGGTGCCGACGGCGAACTGGTCCACCGCGCCGGCGTAGAGGTTGCGTTCGGTCTCGATACGGTTCATCTGCGTGTGCAGTACCACCGAGCGCTCCAGGTGCGGCACGAAATACGCCAGCCGCGCCTTGTCGTTCTCGGTGAAAGCGGGGGATTCGATGCCGCGGCAGACGCGGATGCGGCAGAGGGCGCCGTCGCTGGTGCGGATGTCGGCGCCGAGGATATGGAACACCCCCGCCGGTGCGGCGAAGTTGCGGTAGAACTCCGAGGCCAGCCAGGCCTCCTGGGAGATGAATTCATCGATGGTCACGACCTGGCCGCTGGGCAGGTCGACGAACGGGTCGAGGCTGAAATAGTACTGGCTGTAGGAGGCCACGATTTCGGCCGAACTGCCGTTGGCATTGACCATCAGTCCTTCGTTCTCGTCACTGGGTGGACGCAGGATGAAGGTGACGTACTTGGCGTCGAGGAACTGGTTGAGCTGGTTGAGAAAGGATTGCCACGGCGTGGACTCCAGAGGGCCCTGATAGAGATTGCCGAGCATCCCGCTGAACTGGTCGAGCGAAAGCGAGTGTGCCATTTGGAACCATTTCTTATTTTTGTTGTAGGAAAGCGCCGACGAGATTAAGCGGCGCTTCCTGCAAAAGGCAATCCGTCCCGCCCGGCGGCAAAGGCCGCCATCCAGCCGTGGCCCGGCAGTACATCATCAGCGTGCCCATGCCGGGTTGCCCCGTGGCTAGTTCAATCGGACGAGGGCCGTCCTTACCGCAGTCGGTAAGGTGGGGCGTCCCTGCCCGTCGGGGCGGTACGGCGTCGGCCTCCGTTTTCGCCCGATCTCCGCTGCTTCTGTTCGACCTCGGCCCGCAGGTCCATTTGCCAGAACAACAAGAAGAAGGAGCATCTGCATGTCATCCCCGTTCTCCGTGAACCGCCCCTGTCGTCTGCATGAGGTCCCCGCCTGGGACCAGGAAACCGAGGTGCTGGTGGTTGGCTTCGGCGCCGCCGGCGCCTGCGCCTCGATCGAGGCCGCCGGTGCGGGGGCGGGCGTCGTGCTGCTGGAGGCCTCCTCCGGCAGCGGCGGCACCAGTGCCCTTTCGGGTGGCGAGATCTACCTCGGCGGCAATGGCGGCACCCCGGCCCAGCGCAACGCCGGCTTCAGCGACGACACCGAGGACCTGTACCGCTACCTGATGATGGCCGGCGGGCCTGACGCCGACGAAGCCAAGGCGCGCCTCTACGCGGACAACAGCCTGGACCACTACCACTGGCTGGTGGCCCAGGGCGTGCCCTACAAGAACACCTTCCTCCCGCAGAAAATGGTGGAGCCGGTCACCGACGATTGCCTGATCTGGTCCGGCAGCGAGGAGGCCTGGCCCTTCGCGGCCGGAGCCAGACCCTGTCCGCGAGGCCATACGCTGCAGTGGGAGGGCTGGGGTGGCGGTCGCCTGCTGATGGACATTCTGGCGGCCCGTGTCGTCGAGCTCGGCGTCGAGGTGAGCTATGACAGCCGCGTACTGGCCCTGATCGCCGACGACGCGGGCAAGGTCCACGGCGTGGTGGCGCGCTGCGATGGCCAGCAGCGCTTCATTCGCGCCAGCAAGGGCGTGATCCTCTGCGCCGGTGGCTTCGTGATGAACCGCGAGATGGTGCGTCGCCATGCCCCGCAGCTGATGCACAACGACAACCCGATCGGCACGCCGGGGGACGATGGCAGCGGCATCCAGCTGGGCATGAGTGTCGGCGGCGCGGCGATCCACATGGACGAGGCCTTCGTCAGCCTGCCGTTCTATGCGCCGGAATCGCTGGTCAAGGGTATCTTCGTCAACCAGCGTGGCCAGCGCTTCATCAACGAAGACTGTTACCACGGCCGCATCGGCCATCACATTCTGCGCCAGGGCGGGGACCGGGTCTTCCTGCTGGCTGACAATGCCTGCTTCGAGCGTCCGGCCGAGTTCACCCGCATCGACATCGGCGCCGTTGGCGAGACCTGGGAAGAGGTGGAGCAGGAGCTGGGGCTGCCTTCGGGCACTCTGTCCGAGAGCGTCGCGTTCTTCAACCGGCATGCCGCCGAGGGCCGCGACCCGCTGTTCCACAAGGCGGAGAAATGGCTCAAGCCGCTGGACGAGCCGCCTTTCGTGGCCCTGGACTGCCGCTTCGATTACGCCTTCTACCCGCACTTCACCCTTGGCGGGCTCGACACACTGCCGACCGGCCAGGTGCTGACCCAGCAGCGCGACCCCATCGCCGGGCTCTACGCCGCCGGTAGAACCACCTGCGGCTTGCCGCGTTGGGGCGGCGGCTACAGCTCCGGTCTGTCGCTGGCGGATTCCAGTTTCTTCGGCCGCCAGGCCGGCCGTCACGCCGCGATGCAGGGCTGACGGCAGGAGGCTCCCCGGTGTTCGATACCGGGGAGTCTTTGCATTGGCGCTTCGGCGCTGCGCTTGCTGAGCGGAGTCAGCCGGCCGAGGGATTGCCGCAGAGAAAGGCAACGCTGCCGTGCAGCGTGCACGCCAGTTCGCTCTGCCGGTTGACCCCGGCCTTGCCGAAGATCGCCCGCAGGTGCGACTTGGCCGTGTTGCGGCTGATGCTCATGCGCGCGCAGGCATCCTCCAGCGACAGCCCGTTGGCCAGCTGCGCCGCCAGCTCCGCCTCGGTCGGGGTGAAGCCGAACAGTTGGCGCAATGGCTGCTGCGGCACGCTGGCGGTCTGTTCGGGATCGCGCAGGAACACCGCCACCCGGGCTTCTCCACTCTCCATCTGTTCCCGGCCCGGCAGGCACTGTACGACCACGCCCAGCGCCGGGCGGCCGGAAGGGCGCGTCAGCATGATCGCTTCCGCCACTTGCGGGCCGTTGGGCTGGCGCCGTTGCTGGGCCTGGCTGATCAGCCGCTGTAGGGCCTGGTTGTCGCGGCCGACGCTGGCTTGCAGGCAGCCTTCGAGCACTTGCAGGCCGTCGCCGGCCGCGAGCAGCTCCTGGGCAGCCTGATTGCTTTCGAGCACCTGCTTGTGGCCGTCGAGGATCAGGGTGCCGATGCGCATCCGCTCCACGGCGGAGGCATACAGGCGCCGCTCCACCTCACTGCGTTCCAGCCGTTCATAGAAGCTCAGGGCGCGTTGCAGGTGGGAGAGCAGGCGCGTGCAGAACGCCTTGTCGGCGGCATCGAAGGCCGGGGCCCCGTGCGAGCGGCTGATGCGCAGGCGGCATTGCCCGCCGTCGGGGCCGGGGATGTCCGCTCCGAGGATGTGAAAGATGTCCAGCGGGGCGTTGAACTGCTGGTAGAAGGCCGATTCGCGCCAACCGTCCTCACCGAGGATTTCCGTCACCGTATGGACCTCGCCCGAGGGCAGGTCGATGAAGGGATCGAGGGCGTAGAAGGTGCCTTCGTAAGCGTCCACGGCCCAGGTCGAGACTGCGCCGGCATTCACCATGAAACCCGGCGCGCCGGGTTTCGCCGGGCGCAGGATCAGGGTCGCGTAGCTGGCGCCCAGGGCCGCGCGCAGGCGCTCCAGGCTCTGCTGCCAGGGCAGGGCTTCGGTGGCGCCTTCGTAGATCAGGTCGATCAGGGCGCTCAGGCTGTCCAGCGAAATATCGGTGCCGTGCATGTTCTTCCCTCCACCGGGTGAGCCTTCTGATGGGCTCCCCAAGGCTGGTTTGCCCGGAGTTCGTCGACATCGTCCGTATGGAGGATGTGCGGTGGCGCGCGGGGCGTCGGGCCATCTCACCCGTGTGGGCTAGTCCTCGGCGGGGATGTTGCCCGCTGGGCCCTGTTCGATAGTTCGGCACGACATCCATCACCCTGGAGAACAGCATGGAATCGCCGACCAATGCGCCCGCACTCTACCCGCAACGCTTCGCCCGTGGCTGGCACTGCCTGGGCCTGGCCGCTGACTTTGCCGACGGCAAACCGCATCGCCTGGACATCTTCGGCACCCGTCTGGTCGCCTATCGCGGCGAGGACGGCACCATTCGTATCCTCGACGGCTACTGCCCGCACATGGGCGCCGATCTCAGCGGTGGCGAGGTGCGTGGCAACGACGTGGTGTGCCCGTTCCACCATTGGCAGTGGGGCGCCGACGGCAAGTGCACGGCCATCCCTTACTGCCAGCGCATTCCGCCACGCGCACGGATCAAGGCGTGGCCGACCCTGGAGGAAAACAGCCTGCTGTTCGTCTGGCACGACGCCGAGGGCGGCGCGCCCGATCCGGCGGTGCGCATCCCGCGCATCGAGGCCTGCTTCTCGCGGGAGTGGACCGACTGGCGCATGCGCAAGATGGTGATCCAGACCAATTGCCGCGAGCTGGTGGACAACCTCGCCGACTGCGCGCATTTCGGCCCGGTGCACGGCTCGCCGGCCAGCTACTTCTGCAACACTTTCGACGGCCATATCGGCTACCAGATGTTTCAGGGCGAGGAGAGCGAACTGCTCGGCAATGGCCTGCGCGCCGACAGCGCCTACTTTGGTCCGGCCTATCACGTCACCCGGATGAGTGCGCAGACCGGTGGCCAGACCATCGACACGCTGCTGCTCAACTGCCACGTGCCGATAGACCAGAACAGCTTCGAGCTGCGTTACGCAGTCAAGGTGCGCAAGCAGCCGGGTTTCTCCGAGGAGCAGAACCTGGCCATTGCCGAGGCCTATGCCGAGCAGGCGCACAAGTCGTTCTTCCAGGACGTGGAGATCTGGCATGGCAAGCGCCGGATCGACAAGCCGCTGCTGTGCGATGGCGACGGCCCGGTGTACCAGCTGCGCGAGTGGTACGAGCAGTTCTATACCGACGTCGCCGCACTGCCGGCGCCAACCCTCAAGGTCTTCGAGCGTCACGCCAGCGGCTGGCGCCAGCTCGACGAAGTGCCCGAGCAGGCGCGCAGCCAGCTGCACCTGATCTGAGCGGAGGGCAGCCGATGAAACTCAAGGACAAAGTCGCGCTGGTGACCGGCGCGGGCTCGGGCATGGGGCGCGCCACCGCCGTCCTGTTCGCCGAGCAGGGCGCCAGCGTGGTGCTGGCGGATATCGATGGCGCGGCGGCGGAAAGCGCCCGGCAGGCTTTGACGGGTAGCGAGCGCTGCATGGCGGCGGCCTGCGACATCGCCGATGGTGCGGCCGTCGAGCGCCTGTTCGCCGCAGTGCGCGAGCGCTACGGCCGGCTCGATGTGCTGGTCAACAACGCCGGTCTCGGCCAGGTGCCGGGCGATGGCTTCGAGCACTACCAGCGGCGGCTGGGCGAGCGCACTGCGCAGCTCGCCGCGGGGCAGGAGCCGGATGTATTCACCGACATGATCGTCGACCTCACAGATGACGGCTGGCAGCGCATCCTGAAGATCAACCTCGACGGCGCCTTCCACTGCAGCCGCGCGGCGGTGCGCCTGATGATCGCCTGCGGCAGCCGTGGCTCGATCGTCAACATCGCCAGCCTGTCGGCGCTGACCGGCGAGGGGCCGCTGGCCTACTGCGCGTCCAAGGCGGCGCTGCTCGGCTTCTCCAAGTGCCTGGCGCGCGACCTCGGGCCGCGCGGCATCCGCGTCAACACGGTGTGCCCGGGGCCGACCCGCACGCCGATGATGCAATCCATTTCCCGCGAATGGGCCCAGGCCCTGGAGCGCGCGATACCCCTGGGACGAATGCTGGAGCCGGAGGAGATCGCGCAGACCTGTCTGTTCCTCGCCAGCGACGATTCCAGCGCTTTCACCGGACAAACCCTCGCCGCCAGCGGCGGCATGTTGATGCTTTGAAGAGGAACAAGTAGATGACTGGACGACTGCAAGACAAAGTGGCACTGATCAGCGGCGCCGGTACCGGCATTGGCGCGGCGGCGGCGCAGCTGTTCGCTGCACAGGGCGCACGGGTGATGGTCTGCGGCCGGCGCCGCGAGCCGCTGGAACTGGTGGTGGCGCAGATCCGCGCGCGGGGCGGCGAGGCCGACTGGGTGCAGGCCGACGTCACCGACGAGGCCTCGGTGGACAACGCCGTGGCGGCGACGGTGGAGCGCTTCGGGCAGCTCGATGTGATGGTCAACAACGCCGTGAACTACACCTGGGGCACGCTCTCCGGGCTGGAAACCTCCGAGTGGCACAAGTGCCTGCGCGGCAGTCTCGACGTGGCCTTCTTCGGCACCCGCGCGGCGTTTCGCGCCATGCAGGGGCGCGGTGGCTCCATCGTCAACCTCGGTTCGGTGGCCGGGCTGCTCGGTAGCCCCGGACTGAGCGCCTACGGCGCGGCCAAGGCCGGCGTACTGAATTTCAGCCGCGCGGTGGCCCTTGAAGGGGCGATGCAGAAGATCCGCGTCAACGTGGTGATCCCCGGCATCGTCTGGAGCGAGGGTACCCGCGAGGCGATGCGCAATCCGCAGATGGCCGAGGGCACCGCCCGCGCCGTGCCGCTGGGGCGCATCGGCGAACCGGAGGAGGTGGCCAACGCGATCCTCTTCCTGGCTTCCGACGAGGCCTCCTACATCACCGGCCAGAGCTTGGTGGTGGATGGTGGCAAGACCTGTGAACTGAATGTGGGCGCCACCGACTACACCTCGGCGACCTCGACTGAAATCCGCGCGGCCGCCCAGGAGGCATGATCCGATGAATATCCAGCTCAATTCCCCCGCCAGCCCGGTGGTGGTGACCGGCGGCGCTTCCGGCATCGGCCTGGTCTGCGCCGAGGCGCTCGCCGCCGTCGGCCGCCCCGTGGCCATCTGGGACCTGCAGGCCGAGAAGGCCTCCGAAGTCGCCACGCGCCTGGGCGAAACCTTCGGCGTGCGCTGCCTGGGTCTGGGCATCGACCTGTGCGACGCCTCGGCCATCGCGCCGGCCCTGGTGGCGTCCCGCACGGCACTGGGTGCGCCGGGCGGCCTGGTGCATGCCGCCGGCATGGTCGACCAGAGCGGCATCGAGCAACTCACCGTGGAGCGCTGGAACCGAGTGCTCGACGTCAACCTGCGGGCCATGGCGCTGCTGGTCCAGGAAATGCTGCCCGACCTGCGCGCCAATCCGGGTTCCTCGGTGGTCGGCATCGCCTCGATCAACGCCACCCTGGGCAACGGCCTGATCCCGTCCTACAGCGCTTCCAAGGGCGGCCTGCTGTCGCTGGTGCGCTCCCTGGCCGATGCCCTTGGCGCCGACGGCATTCGGGTCAACTCGGTGTCGCCGGGGCAGATCCTCACGCCGATGGTGGAGCCGATCGCGAAAGCCAACCCCGGTGTGTTCGAGCGGCGCATCCTGCTCGGCCGCCTTGGCCGCCCCGATGAAGTGGCCCGCGTGGTGCGCTTCCTGCTGTCCGATGAGGCCGGCTACATCAACGCCGCGGAAATCGTCGTCGACGGCGGCAACATTTCCTCGCAGCGCTGAGCCCAGACCATGGAGAAACCGATGAATGAAATGAGCCTGGAACAGCGCCTGGATCGCCTGGAGTCGCTGGAGCAGATCCGCATGCTGCCGGCCAAGTACGCCCTGGCCCTGGATATGCGTGACCTCGATGCCTGGGTCGGGTTGTTCCCGGAGGACGTGCGGGTCGGCAAGGACCAGGTCGGCCGCGCCCACCTCAAGGCCTGGATGGACGACACCCTGCGCCTGCAGTTCAGCACCACCTCGCACCATATCGGCGGGCACATCATCGAGTTCCGCGATGCCGACAACGCCAGCGGCGTGGTCTATTCGAAGAACGAGCATGAAGCCGGCCCGGAATGGGTGATCATGCAGATGCTCTACTGGGACGACTACCAGCGCATCGACGGGCGCTGGTACTTCCGCCGCCGCCTGCCGTGCTACCTCTACGCCACCGACCTGAACCGCCCGCCGATCGGCGAGAAGAAGATGCGCTGGCCGGGCCGCGAGCCCTATGACGGCTCCTGGCACGACCTCTGGCCGACCTGGAAGACCTTCTGGAGCAACAAACCCGACGATGCCCTGCCGCAGGTGGCCGAGCCGGCGCCGCTGGAGCAGTTCCTCGACACCATGCGCCGGGGTTCCAGCGCACCGCGGATCAAGGTGCGCTGATGGCCGGCTCTTCCTCTCGCGCGCTGGACGCGCTGTTCGAACCGCTACAACTGGGCGAGCTAGGACTGGCCAACCGCATCGTGATGGCGCCGATGACGCGCAGCCGCGCCGATGCCGACGATGCCCCCGACGCGCTGCACGCTCGCTATTACAGCCAGCGTGCCGACGCCGGATTGATCATCGCCGAAGGCACCTACCCGAGCGTGCACGGCAAGGGTTACTGCCGCACGCCGGGTATCGCCACGCCCACGCAGATCGGCGCCTGGGGACGGGTCAACGCCGCCATCGGCGAGCGGGGCGGGGCCAGCCGCGTGCTCCAGCTGATGCACGTCGGCCGGGCGGCCAGCCGCCACAACAAGCCGGAAGGCGCCGAGACGCTGGCACCGTCCGCCATCGCCGCACGCGGCAGCCTGTACAGCGACAGCCACGGCATGGTGCCGATGGAGGTGCCGCGCGCGCTGGAGACCAGCGAGGTCGCAGGCGTCGTCGATGAGTACCGGCAGGCCGCGCTGAACGCCCGCGCGGCCGGCTTCGACGGGGTGGAACTGCACTGCAGCAGCGGCTACCTGCCGATGCAGTTCCTCCTGGCGGGCAGCAACCAGCGCAGCGACGGCTACGGCGGCTCGCTGACGCGGCGCATCCGCTTCGTCGTGGAAACCCTCGAAGCCATGGCCGAGGCGATAGGGGCAGGGCGGGTCGGCCTGCGCATCTGCCCGGGCAATCCGTACAACGACATGCAGGACGACGATCCGCTCGCCACCTACGGGGCCTTGCTCGACGCCGTCGATCCGCTGGGCCTGGCCTACCTGCAGGTCAGCCGCTCGCCGCAGCCGGGGCTGGATGCCTTCGCCTTGGCGCGACGGCATTTCAGCGGAGCGCTGATCCTCAATGACGGCTTCGACGGCGCCAACGCCGCCCGGGCCATCGCCGCGGGGCAGGGCGAGGCGGTGTCGTTCGCCCGCCATTTCATCGCCAACCCCGACCTGGTGGCGCGCCTGCGTGAGGGCCATCCCCTGGCAGGCTTCGACCGCGCCACTCTCTATACCCCGGGGGCCGGTGGCTTCACCGACTACCCGGTGTACGCCGACGCGGTGGAGGTGCAGCCATGATGCCGGCGCGGAGCATTCCTGCAGCGTTGGTACGCAGCGCGCGTCGCGCTCCCGAGCACATCGCCGTCGACGAGGGCGACCTGCGCCTGACCTACGGCGAGCTGGAAAGCCGCTCCCGGCAGATGGGCAAGGCCTTGCTCGCGCTGGGCCTGACGCCGGGGGAACGGGTCGCCGTGTGGGCACCGAATGGGCACCGCTGGCTGCTGGCGGCCCTCGGTGGCCTGATGGCCGGCGCGGTGCTGGTGCCGCTGAGCACGCGGCTGAAGGCAGCCGAGGCGGCGGACATCCTGCGGCGCAGCGGCGCGCGGGTGCTGTTCAGCGTCGGCGAGTTCCTCGGCAGCTATTACCCGGAGCTGCTGGCCGGCCAGGTGCTGGTCGATCTGGAGTGCACCGTGGTCATCGAACAGGCGCGCGACAGTGATACCAGCTGGGACGATTTCCTCGCCGGTGCCGAAACGATCCCCGAAGCCGCGCTCGACGCACGCATCGACGCGCTGGACGAGAACAGCCTCAGCGACCTGATGTTCACCTCCGGCACCACCGGCTATCCCAAGGGCGTGCTCTGCGCCCACGGGCAGAACCTGCGGCTGTTCGATAACTGGGGCGAGACTGTCGGCCTTGGTGCCGAGGATCGCTACCTGATCGTCAATCCGTTCTTCCATGCCTTCGGCTTCAAGGCCGGTTGGCTGGCGGCGCTGATCCGTGGCGCGACCATCCTGCCGCAGCGCACCTTCGACGCCGAAGAGGTGTTGCGGCGCGTCGAGCGGGATCGGGTGACCTTCCTGCCCGGACCGCCAGCGCTGTATTCGGCCATGCTGGAACACCCACGGCGCGGCGACTTCGACCTGTCCTCGCTGCGGGTGGCGGTGACCGGCGCGGCCTCGGTGCCGCCGGTGCTGGTGCAGCGCATGGGCAGTGAGCTGGGCTTCGCCAGCGTGCTGACCGCCTACGGCCTGACCGAGAGCTGCGGGTTGGCGACCCTGTGCCGGCCCGGTGATGACGTAGAGACTGTGGCCAGCACCTGCGGCCGGCCTCTGGAGGGCATCGAGATCCGCTGCGTGGACGACGAGGGGCGGGCGCTGCCCAGCGGCCAGGTGGGGGAGGTGCTGATCCGGGGCTTCAACCTGATGCGCGGCTACTTCAACGACGTACAGGCCACCGCCGAAGCCATCGACGCCGAGGGTTGGTTGCATACCGGTGATGTGGGTGCCATCGACGAGCGGGGGTACCTCAGGATCACCGATCGCCTCAAGGACATGTTCATCGTCGGCGGCTTCAACTGCTACCCGGCCGAGGTAGAGCGCCTGATGATGGAACATCCGGCGGTGGCGCAGGTGGCGGTGATCGGCGTTCCCGACGCCCGCCAGGGGGAGGTGGGCAAGGCGTTCGTGATACTGCGCCCCGACCTCGACCTGACGGCGGATGCGCTGATCGCCTGGTGCCGGCAGCACATGGCCAACTACAAGGTTCCGCGCCATGTCGAGTTCGTCCAGAGCCTGCCGCTGAACGCCTCGGGCAAGCTGCTCAAGCGCGATTTGCGCACGGTGTGACGAGGCGCCTGCAGGGATGACCCTGGGCGAGTTGTGCTGTCTGGGAGTCATTCCTGCCACCTTGGCGCCAGGCAACTCAACGCTGCCTGGCGTGTCAGGCGGAATTTAGCGCCCCTTAAGACCTCGGATCGAACCCGAAGACGCGGAGCTCCTGTTGGCAGCGGCAGGCTTTCGCAATACGCGCGGCCCATGCGACGGCCTCCTCGAGAGAGGGCAGTTCCAGCACGGTGAAGCCGCCGTTCAGCGGGGGAGCCCAAGGGTAGCCGCCCTTGGCGACCGAACCGTCAGCCGAGACAAGCATGGGCGGCACGTCTTCGTCGATGCCGCCGCCAAAGATATATACGCCGGCGGCCTTCGCCTCATCGATTACTGCGTGCGCGTCGCGGCTTACTGCCTCCAACTCGCCGTCGGGGACAATCATTGCCGCGCTGGGGAAGGAAATCAGGTATTTGGCCATGGTGCGCTGTCCTTGGGGTTGATAACGGTCGTGAAGTGCGTGGCCTGACGATTATGGTCCAAGAACTTCCGTCCATGAGTGCCCACTTCTGGCGCTGGCCGCCAGTGACACCGTCCGCTCGAAAACGGCATGAGTGCCGTCCACTCCCGAAAACCTATGAGAGCCGCATAGCGCTACGATGGGTCGGGCTGTTCTACGCTGAAGGACGGAAAGGTCTCCATTGCGCGATGCCTTTCCTGCGCCGTTCTTGCCCTGGAGCCATTCGTTCATGTCCGATACGTCCCATCCGGGATCCTCCTCGCGTCCGCAACACTCAGGTTTCAACTGGCAGCGCTGGCTGCCGGGGCTTGTCACCCTGCGGCATTACCAGATGGCGTGGTTGCCGAAGGACCTGGCGGCCGGGCTGGTGCTAACCACCATGCTGGTGCCGGTGGGCATCGCCTACGCCGAGGCTTCCGGCGTGCCGGGTATCTATGGTCTGTACGCAACCATCATCCCGCTGCTGGCCTATGCGCTGTTCGGCCCGAGCCGGATTCTGGTGCTCGGTCCGGACTCGGCGCTGGCCGCGCCCATCCTCGCGGTGGTGGTGCAGTACGCGGCGAGCGATCCGCAGCGCGCCATTGCCATTGCCAGCCTGATGGCGCTGGTGTCCGGGGTGGTCTGCATGGTCGCCGGGTTGCTGCGCCTGGGCTTCATCACCGAGCTGTTGTCCAAGCCGATCCGCTACGGCTACATGAACGGCATCGCCCTGACGGTGCTGATCAGCCAGTTGCCCAAGCTGTTCGGCCTGTCGGTCGACAGCCAGGGGCCGCTGCGCGATCTCTGGAGCCTGGGGCAGGCATTGCTCGATGACCGCGCCAATTGGGCGAGCTTCGCCGTGGGTGCCGGCAGCCTGGTGCTGATCCTGCTGCTCAAGCCTTACCAGCGTCTGCCGGGCATTCTTATCGCGGTGGTGCTGGCGACCTTGTCGGTCAGCCTGTTCGACCTCGGCAGCCTGGGCGTCAAGGTGCTCGGCGAGTTGCCCCAGGGGCTGCCGTCCTTCTCCATACCCTGGTTGACCGGTATCGATCTGATGGAAGTGGTGCTCGGCGGCGTGGCGGTGGCGCTGGTGTCCTTTGCCGACACCAGCGTGCTGTCGCGCACCTACGCCGCGCGGATGAAGACGCCGGTAGACCCGAACCAGGAGATGTTCGGCCTGGGCGTGGCCAACCTGGCTTCCGGGCTGTTCCAGGGCATTCCGATCAGCAGCAGCTCGTCGCGCACGCCGGTGGCCGAGGCCGCCGGCTCGAAGACCCAGCTCACCGGCATCATCGGCGCCCTAGCGGTTACCCTGCTGCTCCTGGTGGCGCCCAACCTGATGCAACACCTGCCCAACAGCGCGCTGGCGGCGGTGGTGATCGCGGCGGCGCTGGGGCTGTTCGAGTTCGCCGACCTCAAGCGCATCTTCCGCATGCAGCAGTGGGAGTTCTGGCTGTCCTTCACCTGCTTCGTCGGCGTTGCGGTGTTTGGCGCCATTCCGGGGATCTGTATCGCGGTGGTGATCTCGGTGATCGAGTTCCTCTGGGACGGCTGGCGGCCGCACTTCGCGGTGCTCGGCAGGGTCGAGGGCACCCGTGGCTACCACGATGTGGCGCGCTACCCGCAGGCCCGGCGCATCCCGGGGCTGGTGCTGTTCCGCTGGGACGCACCGCTGTTCTTCGCCAACGCCGAGCAGTTCCAGAACACGGTGCTGGAGGCCGTCGACCAGTCGCCCACGCCGGTGCAGCGCCTGGTGATCGCGGCTGAGCCGGTGACCAGCATCGACATCACCTCCGCCGACATGCTCGCTGAACTGGACAAAGCCCTGGAGGCGCGCGGCGTGGAGCTGCAGTTCGCGGAGATGAAAGACCCGGTGAAGGACAAGATGAAGCGCTTCGAACTCTTCGAACGCATGGGAGAAAGCGCCTTCCACCCCACGGTCGGCGCGGCTGTCGATGCCTACCTCAGCGACTCCGGGGTCGACTGGCAGCCCTAGGCCGTACCCGTCCGCGCGCGGCGGCTGTCGATCCAGATCAGCATGCCGCTGGCGTACAGCGACACCGCGAGGAACAGTGCCATGCGCACGGCGAAGGCGCGGTAGACGTCCTGGCCTGACGCGCTGTCCTGCACGGATTGCCCGAGCAGGATCAGCATGGTGGTCAGGCAGCTGACCCAGAATGCCGGGCTCTGCCGGGTGGCCACCGCTGCGTAGAGCCGGCGCCCCTGCCAGAGGGCGAACAGCAGCACCCAGAGGAAGAACATCCAGAGGTCGACGAACAAGCTCAACGCGCCCCACACCAGGATCGCCAGCAGCCCGGCCAGCAGGGTGGAGCCGATCAGTTCGCGGCTGGCGTGGCGCGCGCGGGTTTCGCCGGCCTGCTGGCCGAGGCTCACCGACTTCATGATCAGCGGCATGAAGCGATCCGGCGCGATCATCGCCAGCAGGAAGGCCGGCATCACGATCAGCACGGCGCGCAGGGCGATCCAGCCGGCGTCTTCCTCGGTGGGCAATGGCGGGGCAGGGGGCGAGGGCGCATTGGCCGGCTCGGGGAACAGCGCATGGGCCACGGCGGTGCACAGCACGGCCAGCAGCATGCCCTTGGCCAGCGCCTCGACCACCGACAACGCCAGGGTGAAGTCGCTGGTGCCCGCCGCGGCGATCATGGTCAGGCCCACCACCAGCAGGTTTGCCAGCAGGCCATTGCCGCCGCGCAGGGCGTAGCGGAAGACCAGGTACAGCCCAACGCCCACCAGCAGCACGCCGCTCAGCGGGGCATGGCGCAGTAGTGGGATCAGCAGCAAACCGATGCCGCAGCTGAGCAACACCAGTATCGCCAGGGCGGGTGCCGCCTTGAGCGGCAGAGCCTGCGCGCGCATGGCCAGCAGGAGGACTGCGAGTACCGGTGCGAGAAAGGGAATCGGCAGCCCGATGCCGTAGCTGGCCGCCAGGCACAGCGCGACACCCCAGGCCAGCCTCAGCGCGCGCCGGCGCCGCAGCTCAATAGGCATAGCTCAGCCAGCTCATCAGCCACATGAACAGGCGGCCGATCAGGTTCAGCGGATTACCTTCGCTGGGCAGCGCCATGACTTCCGCCTGGCCGCCCACGCGCAGGGCGGCGGTGTTCAGCGGCTGGTCGCGGTCCAGTTCGACGATCACCGGGAAACGCTGCGCCGAACGTAGCCACTCGCGGCTGTTCTGCACCGTCGGCAGCGAGCCCGGCGGGGTGCTCTGGCCGACGCTCACGCCGTAGCCGATGCTGCGGATGCGGCCGCGCAGGAGCTCGCCGGGCAGGGCGTCGAGCACCACCAGCACCGGGCTGCCGGTGCTCAGGTGGCCGAGGTTGTTCTCGGTCATGTCGGCGCTGATCCATACGTCATGGATGGCGATCAGGGTCATCACCGGGCTGCCGGGGCCGACGTAGTGGCCGACGTCGGTGCGCAGGTCGGTGATCAGTCCGTTCGAGTCGGCGCGCACCACGGTGCGGGCCAGGTCGAGGCGGGCTTTCTGCACGTTCGCCGTGGCGCTGCGCAACTGGGCGTTGTCCTCGTCATGGCCGCCCTGTTGTTCGCGGGCGCGTTCGACTTCGGCGCGTGCGGCCGCCACCTGGCTGGCCGCCTGTTCGCGGTTTGCCTGGGCATTTTCCAGGCGACGCACGGAAACGGTGCCGGGGTCTTCCTGGTACAGCCGCTGCAAGCGTTCCGAGTCCTGCCGCGCCTTGCGCTCGTTGGCCTGCGCCGCGGCCAGCCCGGCCTGGGCGGAGTCGATGCCGGCCGTGCTGGCGCCGATCTGCCGGCGCACCGTATCCAGGTCAGCCTCGGCCCGCGACAGGGCGATCCGGTACTGCTCCTGGTCCAGCTCGAAGAGCACGTCGCCCTTGCGCACTTCCTGGTTGTTGCCCACCGCTACGCGCTTCACCTGGCCCGCCACCTCGGCACTCACCGGGACCACGTAGGCCTGCAGGCGCGCCTGCTGGGTGTAGGGGGTGAAACGGTCGGCGAGCAGGTACCAGATCAGGCTGACGACGATCAGCAGCAATACCACGCGCATTCCACGGTCGGGGGAGGACTTGCCTGGGGTAGGGGCCGGCTGTTGTGCGGTCGGCGTGCCGGGGGCGTCGCTCATTTCTGCTCACCTTTTCCTGCGGTGCTGGTGGGGTTCTGGGGGGCAGGCTCGTCGAGCAGGTCGCCCCAGTCGGTTCGTTGTTGCATCTGTTGGCGAGTGGCCGGGTCGATGGGCGCGCGTTGGCTATCCCAGCCGCCACCCAGGGCCTTGTACAGGGCCACCAGGCTGCTGACCGCGTTGCCCCGGCTGACCAGGTAGCCGTCCTGCTGTTGCAGCAGCAGTTGCTGGGCGTCGAGCACGCGCTGGAAGTCGGCGAAGCCTTCGCGATACTGCGAGCTGGCCAGGCTCAGGGAGCGCTGGGCGGCCTGTGAGGCCTGCTCGCGGATGCCCGCGCT
This sequence comes from Pseudomonas macauensis, assembly GCF_047902425.1. Lineage (NCBI taxonomy): Bacteria > Pseudomonadati > Pseudomonadota > Gammaproteobacteria > Pseudomonadales > Pseudomonadaceae > Pseudomonas > Pseudomonas macauensis. The sequence continues at coordinate 2,935,886 of NZ_CP138377.1, forward strand.
CTGCAGCGAACGGACCAGGCCGCTGGCGGCGTCGTCGGCCTCGCGCGCGGCGTTACGCACGTCCTGGTGATAGAGCTCGATCAACTGCTGCAGGCGCGCGTCTTCCACGCGCACGGCGTTCTTGCGCCGGCCATAGTCGAAGGGGTTCCAGATCAGGCTCGGGCCAGCGGCGAGGTTGAAGCTGTCCGGCAGGTTGTTGGCCGACACGAAGCTCCAGCCGATGCTGCCCAGGAGGCTGATCGACGGATACAGGTCGGCTTCGGCGACCCCCACCAGCGCCGATTGCGCGGCCACCGCCTGCACGGCGGCGCGGATGTCCGGGCGGCGCTGCAACAGGTTGGCCGGCACGTCCTGGAGAATCGCCCGGTCCGGCAGCGGCAGTCGGCCGTGGCGCGCGGCCAGCTCCGGCATCGCTCCCGGCGGTCGCCCGAGCAGCGCGCAGAGAATGTTGCGCAGGGCGTTCACCTGGTTCTCGAACTCGGGGATGGTGGCCTGGGTCGCCAGGTATTGGGTGCGGGCCTGCTGCCAGTCGAGTTCGTCGTTCTCACCGTGGCGGAACAGCCGCTCGGTAATCTCCAGGCTGCGCTCCTGGCGCTTGGCGTTCTCGCGGGCGATGTCCAGGCGTGCCTCGGCGGTGCGCAGGCCGAAGTAGGTGTCGGCGACCTGCGCACGCAGCAGCACCATGGCGTCGGCGTAGTTGGCCTCGGAGGCAAAGTAGGCGGCGTCGGCGGATTCGATGGCGCGGCTGAAACGGCCCCAGAAGTCGATCTCCCAGCCGATGTCGAAGCCCGTGCTGGATTGCCAGAACACCGAGTCACGGGCGGTCGGCGCGCCGGACTGGTTCTGCTTGAGGTAAAGGCTTTCGCCACGGATCTGCTGCAACTGCGGATAACGCCCGGTTTCGGCGATGGCCAGCTGCGCGCGCGCCTCGGCGATGCGCAGGCCGGCCACCCGCAGATTGGTGTTGTGCGCGTCGGCTTCGGCGATCAGCGCGTCCAGGGTCGGGTCGGCGAACACCGTCCACCACCGGCGCAGGTCCGGGGCATTGGCATTGCGACCCGCCTGCTCCAGCAGCGGCGTTTTCCAGCCGGCCAGCCACGGGTCCTGCGGCGGCTGGAAGTCCGGGCCGACCTGGGTGCAGCCGGCCAGGAGGGTGGCGAAGATGAGTGTGCAGCGTCTGACACGCTTTGGCATGGCAATCCTTGGCTTATTCGGGCGACTCGGAGGCGCTTTCCGGTTCCTGCTGGTCGACCCATTGCCAGAACAGGTTGTAGGCCACGGCGAGGATCACCGGGCCGATGAACAGGCCGATGATACCCTTGACCACCATGCCGCCAAGGGCGCCGATCAGCACCACCGGCATCGGCACGTCGACACCGCGGCCCAGCAGCAGCGGCTTGAGCACGTTGTCGGCGAGACCGGCGACGAAGGAGTAGATGGCGAAGGTGATGGTCGCGGCAGTGAAGCCTTCGGTAGAGAAGACGTAGGCGATCACCGGGAGGGTGATCAGGGTCGCCGGCGCCTGGGCGATGCCCAGGATCAGGATGGCAATTGCCAGGATGCCCGCACCCGGCACGCCCTTGATCACGAAGCCGACACCAATCAGCAGCATCTGGATGAAGGCGATACCGATCACCCCCTGGGCGACCGCGCGGATGGTGGCGGTGCACAGGGTTGCGATGTGCTTGCCGCGTTCCACGTTGGAGACCCGTATGGCGATGCGTTGCGCCGCGCGTTCGCCGTTTTCACCGAAGGCCATGATGATGCCGGAGATGATGACCGCCGCGATGAATAGCAGGAAGGCGCCGCCGGCGCTGGCGGCGGCACCCAGCAGCACGCGACCGGTGCCCTTCAGGTAAGGCAGCAGGTGTTGCGCCACCTCGCTCAGGCCGCCGGATACCGACTGCCAGGCCGCGTACAGGCGCGGGCCGATCAGCGGCCATGTGGCCACTGACTCGGGCGGTGCAGGAATGCTCAGGGTGTCGCTCTTGAGCAGCGTCACCACGCTGTCCAGGGAGTCGCCGATGTTGATCGCCAGGAGGTAGATCGGCACCAGCAGCACCAGCAGGACGAACAGGACGATCAGGGTCGCCACGTGGCCGTCCTTCAGCCCGGTGCGCGCCTTGAGCCAACGCTGCAGCGGGTAAAGGGTGACCGCGAGGATCACCGACCAGATCATCAGTTCCTGGAAGGGCTGGAACACCTGGAAGGAGAAGATCACCAGGACGGCGATCAGCCCGGCCTTGATGAGGACGTCGAGCATCCCTCGCGACAGGGCGCTATCGAGCTTGAAACTGGGTTGCATGGTTTTCCTCCAGAGCGACCCTTCAGGTCGGACGGTCATCGCGCCGAGCGGCGCTTTCCAAGGGTTGATTCCGGGGCTGCGATGTCACACCGGCGACGGGATTGCTGTCGTCGCCGAAGCGACCATCCGGATCGTCGCTGCGGCCTTGCCGGTGCAAATCCAGCAGCCATTGCGCTTCCTGCTGTCGGTAGCGGCGCACCCACGCGGCGGCCTGTTCCTCGCTCACACCCAGCTCGATAAAGGCCCGGCGGCCCATTTCCAGGCTGGAATGGAAGGTCTCGCGCACCGGGTTGGCGCCCCGGTCGAGCAACTGCAGGACCTGCTGGCGGTTGTTCGCCCTGGCGATCACCCGGGTATGTGGATAGAGGCGGGCGAGGGCATCGACCGTATTCAGGTTGATCTCCGGATCGTCGGTGGCGACGATCACCAGCTCGGCCTCGCCGACCTTGGCGGCATGGAGGATTTCCGGGCGCGTCGGGTCGCCGTAGAAGACCGGCACGCCACCTTCCTTGCCCTGGCGGCGCAGCGCGTCCACCGAGGTGTCCAGGGCTACCACCGGCACGTCCTGGGCTTGCAGCAGTTTGGCGATCACACGCCCCATGCGGCCCATGCCGGCGATCACCACCCTGGGCTGGTCATCCACCTCCGGTGTTCCTTCCGGAGCCTCAGTCTCTGTCGTCTCGTCGCTCATCCGGCGCGCCAGGGCCATCATCACCAGCGGCACCACGGCCATCGACAGGGTGATGGCGAGCACCAGCACATCGTGCACCTGCTGCTCCAGCAGGCGGTGATCCAGTGCCAGCTTGAACACCACGAAGGCGAATTCGCCGCCCGATGCCAACACCACGCCCAGGCATATCGCGCCGGCACGGTTCAGGCCGCCAAAGAGGCGGCCCAGGCCGACCAGCAGCGGCAACTTGATGCCCACCAGCAGCAAGGTCACGCCCAGAACCAGCAGCGGCTGGCCGATCAGCAGGCGCAGGTCGGCAGTCATGCCCACGCCGACGAAGAACAGGCCGAGCAGCAGGCCCTTGAGCGGTTCGATCTGCGATTCCAGTTCATGGCGGAACTGCGACTCGGCCATCAGCATGCCGGCGAGGAAGGCGCCCAGCGCCATGGACACGCCGACGTGCTCCATGATCCAGGCAGTGCCCAGGACCACCAGCAGGGCGGTGGCGGTGGAGAGCTCGCGCAGTCCGGAGCCGACTGCCCAGGTGAATACCGGCCGCAGCAGGTAACGGCCGCCGATGATTACCACGCCGATCCCGACTGCTACCGCCAGCAGCGGCCGTATACCGGCATCCGGCGCGCTGTCCCCGGCGCCGCCCAGCAGCGGCACGATGGCGATCAGCGGAATGGCGGCGATGTCCTGGAACAACAGGATGCCCACGGCCGTGCGGCCATGGGGCTTGTTCAGTTCCTTGCGCTCGGCCAGCACCTGCAGGCCGAAGGCGGTGGACGACAACGCCAGGCCCACGCCCAGCACCAGGGCGGCGGCCGGTGACTGGCCGAACAGCAGATAGGCCAGCAGGCCAAGGACTACGGCAGTCACGCCAACCTGCAGGGAGCCGACCCCGAACAGCGAGCGGCGCATCATCCATAGCCGGCGCGGCGAAAGCTCCAGGCCGATGATGAAGAGCAGCATCACCACGCCCATTTCGGAGAGCTTGCCGACGTTCTGCGGATTGCTGATCAGACCCAGCACCGAGGGGCCGATCAGGATGCCGGCCAGCAGATAGCCCGGCACCGCACCAAGCTTCAGGCGCTGTGCCAGTGGCACCAGAACCACCACGGCCAGCAGGAAAATCACCGTCGCCTGCAACAGGCTTCCATCATGTGGCATTCATCAGCTCCCTTGCGGCTCCTCGGGATTCGCTGCCCCGAGTGCCGATTCTGTTCTCAAGCCCGGTCGGAACGTCGTCCGGCCGGGTAATCCGAGTAACGCTCACTGCTGCGCGCGCAACTTGGTGTAAGACAGGCGCATGTCCTTGGCCCAGCCGTCGAGCACGCCTTTCACATCGTTGGCGGTCATGGCCTGCTTGTCGTTCTCCAGCGACTGTCCGGTGCCCTTGCGCACGACCTGGGCCACTTCCTTGCTGGTGCGGCCATCGAGGAAGTCGGCTTCGGTGGCGATCACCGTGTCCTGGTCGCGGATGCCGGTGGCGGTGCTCACCCCGGCGGCGATCAGGGCGATCGGGATGACTTCGTAGGCATGCAGGGATTGAGTATGGCTGCTCACCCCGGTGATGGCGGCGCGCACCACCAGCGAGTCGCTGGCAGGCTGGTTGACCACCGGCAGCACCTGGCCGAACTCGCGCTTGAGCACCTGGGTGTAGTAGGCGGAAATCTGGTCGAGGGTCTGCTGGGAGACCTTGTCGGTCGGCGCCGGTTTGGGGAAGTACTGCGTCGGTTCGATGTAGACGCTGGTGTAGCGGCTCAGATTCAGGTTCGGGTCGACCCAGGACATGACCTTGGCGCCGGAGGCGTTTTCCTGCTCGCTCAGGTGCGAGTAGTCATTCAGGAAGCCGGAATAGTCTTCGCTCGAGACCTTGTTGCTCGAGCAGCCGCCCAGCAGCAGCGGAAGGACGAACAGGGGAAGCAGTGCCGCGTGTTTCTTCATGTTTTCTCCAAATGTATGTGGCGATAGCGATGACGACGGGGCCGCAAGCGTTCCTCGACCTGCTGAAAGCCGCAGGTTGTCGGCCTCGCTGCGCCTGCCCAGCTCCACGCACTCGCTGCGGGAGTCCCTTGCAAGGGACCCGCGGCAGAAGCGGCAGATGATGTTCAGGCGTGAGGCACGTGTCGTTGGAATGCGCCACAAATCAATGACGTAGGGTGAGTATGGGTGATCCGTGGCAATTTGCCGGCCGGCAAGCTTAGGGGAGATAAGCCTGCCTCGTAATGCAACGTCAAGAGATTCAAAGGTTTACGAGGCCTGGGCGTTGCTGGTTCGGTCCGTGGGTCCTGGCTGCGGCAGGTCGCGGCGGAGCGTCTGGATCAGATCTTCCAGATGGGGCCGTATGAGCCGAAGCAGGCATTCGACAGGGCTTCAGGCCGGACGCCGTGGGTTTCGACGGCGCCCCATTCATTGATTTCCAGGGTCAATTGGGGGGTGAGCTCCTTTCCATTCTTCAGACGAACGCTGTCGAAGACCTGGATGTTCCTCCCCCTGTTGACCACGCTGGTTTCCATCCAGGCATCGGGCGTGTTTGCTTCATTCAGTCGCGCGAGCAGAGCGTTGTACAGCGGGAGGTAGCGGCCGTCCGGGGCCCGGCAGTCGATGTTGATCTTCTTGATGATCGTCTCCGCCGTGGGCGAGCTGAAATAGATTCGCTGCCCGAAATCGCGCTGCAAGCGGTCGACGTATGTCGAGCTTTGCCCAAGGGGGGCGGTTTTCACTGGCATCGATGTGGCGGCTACGAGTGGAATCGATTCCGGCCTTCTGGAAAGGTCCTTCTGGCAGGCTTCCCTGCTTTTATAGAACGAGTGGGAGACCACCTCTCCGGTGGGCTTGTAGGTTGCCGAGGCAATCAGGACTGCACCATTGCCCATGAGCTTCTCCGTCTTCTGCCCATAGTCCCCGCCATTGCCCCAGACGCCATTCGGCAAGCCGGTTGCCCATTCGTAGCAGAACGGCGGCGAGGTATCCCGGCGCAGTTCATAAACACGGCCTTGCAGGAATGTCTGAGGGCTTTCGGCAAAGGCGAGGAGTGAAGTCGCTGACAAGCAGGAGGCGATGAGCAGTTGAATCCGATTCACACAGGGTCTCCTAGTAGACCATCCGGCCCAGGGAGCGGGTGGGCGCCGCCATCATGATAGCTCGGCGGGCCATACAAGCTGCTCGAAGTTCGTGCCGTTCACTTGGGGCAATTTCCGTGGTGTCTTCATTCATTGGTTATCTGCTCTTCTATATATAGAGAACGGCAGGCAGGTATTTGTCATCTTTCTGCAAAAAGTCGTTGACGGGTCTTTTTAAGTCCCTATAATGCGCACCACTCCCAGCGACGAAGCGCTGAAAGAGCTTGAAAATCAAGCACTTACAAAGATTCGAAGCTGAGAGTGGTGGTCCGGCAGGTGAATCACTTGCCACTGTTCATTCGCTGCTCCGGCAGTGAGTCGAAAAGAAGATCATCGAGGTGCTTGACAGTGAGTTTGATCACTGTAGAATGCGCCTCCCGCTGGTGAGAAGGTTTCCTTCTCCGAAGCGCAAGCGGTTGAGTAGAAAAGAAAATTTTCGAAAACAACGCTTGACAAGATGAGGTGCTGCTGTAGAATGCGCGCCTCGGTTGAGACGAAAGCCTTGACCAACTGCTCTTTAACAAGTCGAATCAAGCAATTCGTGTGGGTGCTTGTGATGTAAGACTGATGATCGACTGATTATCAGCAACGCAAGTAACACTCGTGAATTCGAGAGTTTTAGCTCTTTAAATAGAGCGTGCGATTGCTGAGCCAAGTTTAGGGTTTTCGCAAAACCCAAGCAGTATTGAACTGAAGAGTTTGATCATGGCTCAGATTGAACGCTGGCGGCAGGCCTAACACATGCAAGTCGAGCGGATGAGTGGAGCTTGCTCCATGATTCAGCGGCGGACGGGTGAGTAATGCCTAGGAATCTGCCTGGTAGTGGGGGACAACGTTTCGAAAGGAACGCTAATACCGCATACGTCCTACGGGAGAAAGCAGGGGACCTTCGGGCCTTGCGCTATCAGATGAGCCTAGGTCGGATTAGCTAGTTGGTGGGGTAAAGGCCTACCAAGGCGACGATCCGTAACTGGTCTGAGAGGATGATCAGTCACACTGGAACTGAGACACGGTCCAGACTCCTACGGGAGGCAGCAGTGGGGAATATTGGACAATGGGCGAAAGCCTGATCCAGCCATGCCGCGTGTGTGAAGAAGGTCTTCGGATTGTAAAGCACTTTAAGTTGGGAGGAAGGGCAGTAAGTTAATACCTTGCTGTTTTGACGTTACCAACAGAATAAGCACCGGCTAACTTCGTGCCAGCAGCCGCGGTAATACGAAGGGTGCAAGCGTTAATCGGAATTACTGGGCGTAAAGCGCGCGTAGGTGGTTTGGTAAGATGGATGTGAAATCCCCGGGCTCAACCTGGGAACTGCATCCATAACTGCCTGACTAGAGTACGGTAGAGGGTGGTGGAATTTCCTGTGTAGCGGTGAAATGCGTAGATATAGGAAGGAACACCAGTGGCGAAGGCGACCACCTGGACTGATACTGACACTGAGGTGCGAAAGCGTGGGGAGCAAACAGGATTAGATACCCTGGTAGTCCACGCCGTAAACGATGTCGACTAGCCGTTGGAATCCTTGAGATTTTAGTGGCGCAGCTAACGCGATAAGTCGACCGCCTGGGGAGTACGGCCGCAAGGTTAAAACTCAAATGAATTGACGGGGGCCCGCACAAGCGGTGGAGCATGTGGTTTAATTCGAAGCAACGCGAAGAACCTTACCTGGCCTTGACATGTCCGGAACCTTGCAGAGATGCGAGGGTGCCTTCGGGAATCGGAACACAGGTGCTGCATGGCTGTCGTCAGCTCGTGTCGTGAGATGTTGGGTTAAGTCCCGTAACGAGCGCAACCCTTGTCCTTAGTTACCAGCACCTCGGGTGGGCACTCTAAGGAGACTGCCGGTGACAAACCGGAGGAAGGTGGGGATGACGTCAAGTCATCATGGCCCTTACGGCCAGGGCTACACACGTGCTACAATGGTCGGTACAGAGGGTTGCCAAGCCGCGAGGTGGAGCTAATCCCACAAAACCGATCGTAGTCCGGATCGCAGTCTGCAACTCGACTGCGTGAAGTCGGAATCGCTAGTAATCGTGAATCAGAATGTCACGGTGAATACGTTCCCGGGCCTTGTACACACCGCCCGTCACACCATGGGAGTGGGTTGCTCCAGAAGTAGCTAGTCTAACCGCAAGGGGGACGGTTACCACGGAGTGATTCATGACTGGGGTGAAGTCGTAACAAGGTAGCCGTAGGGGAACCTGCGGCTGGATCACCTCCTTAATCGAAGATCGCAGCTTCTTCATAAGCTCCCACACGAATTGCTTGATTCACTGGTTAGACGATTGGGTCTGTAGCTCAGTTGGTTAGAGCGCACCCCTGATAAGGGTGAGGTCGGCAGTTCGAATCTGCCCAGACCCACCAATTGTTGTGGTGTGCTGCTGATCCGATGGGGCCATAGCTCAGCTGGGAGAGCGCCTGCTTTGCACGCAGGAGGTCAGGAGTTCGATCCTCCTTGGCTCCACCATCTCTAAATCGTCGAAAGCTCAGACAGGAATGTTCGGTGTAACGAACCTTGCTGTCTGGACTTTGTGCCAGAACTGTTCTTTAAAAATTTGGGTATGTGATAGAAGTAGACTGAATAATCTCTTTCACTGGTGATTATTCAAGTCAAGGTAAAATTTGCGAGTTCAAGCGCGAATTTTCGGCGAATGTCGTCTTCACGTTCGAGACAATAACCAGATTGCTTGGGGTTATATGGTCAAGTGAAGAAGCGCATACGGTGGATGCCTTGGCAGTCAGAGGCGATGAAAGACGTGGTAGCCTGCGATAAGCTTCGGGGAGTCGGCAAACAGACTTTGATCCGGAGATCTCTGAATGGGGGAACCCACCTAGGATAACCTAGGTATCTTGTACTGAATCCATAGGTGCAAGAGGCGAACCAGGGGAACTGAAACATCTAAGTACCCTGAGGAAAAGAAATCAACCGAGATTCCCTTAGTAGTGGCGAGCGAACGGGGACTAGCCCTTAAGCTTCTTTGAATCTAACAGAACGCTCTGGAAAGTGCGGCCATAGTGGGTGATAGCCCCGTATGTGAAAGGTTCTTTGAAGTGAAATCGAGTAGGACGGAGCACGAGAAACTTTGTCTGAATATGGGGGGACCATCCTCCAAGGCTAAATACTACTGACTGACCGATAGTGAACCAGTACCGTGAGGGAAAGGCGAAAAGAACCCCGGAGAGGGGAGTGAAATAGAACCTGAAACCGTATGCGTACAAGCAGTGGGAGCCTACTTTGTTAGGTGACTGCGTACCTTTTGTATAATGGGTCAGCGACTTATATTCAGTGGCGAGCTTAACCGTATAGGGAAGGCGTAGCGAAAGCGAGTCTTAATAGGGCGATTTAGTCGCTGGGTATAGACCCGAAACCGGGCGATCTATCCATGAGCAGGTTGAAGGTTAGGTAACACTGACTGGAGGACCGAACCCACTCCCGTTGAAAAGGTAGGGGATGACTTGTGGATCGGAGTGAAAGGCTAATCAAGCTCGGAGATAGCTGGTTCTCCTCGAAAGCTATTTAGGTAGCGCCTCACGTATCACTCCAGGGGGTAGAGCACTGTTTCGGCTAGGGGGTCATCCCGACTTACCAAACCGATGCAAACTCCGAATACCTGGAAGTGTCAGCGTGGGAGACACACGGCGGGTGCTAACGTCCGTCGTGAAAAGGGAAACAACCCAGACCGTCAGCTAAGGTCCCAAAGTTGTGGTTAAGTGGTAAACGATGTGGGAAGGCTTAGACAGCTAGGAGGTTGGCTTAGAAGCAGCCACCCTTTAAAGAAAGCGTAATAGCTCACTAGTCGAGTCGGCCTGCGCGGAAGATGTAACGGGGCTCAAACCACACACCGAAGCTACGGGTGCATCGCAAGATGCGCGGTAGAGGAGCGTTCTGTAAGCCTGTGAAGGTGAGTTGAGAAGCTTGCTGGAGGTATCAGAAGTGCGAATGCTGACATGAGTAACGACAATGGGTGTGAAAAACATCCACGCCGAAAGACCAAGGGTTCCTGCGCAACGTTAATCGACGCAGGGTTAGTCGGTCCCTAAGGCGAGGCTGAAGAGCGTAGTCGATGGGAAACAGGTTAATATTCCTGTACTTCTAGTTACTGCGATGGAGGGACGGAGAAGGCTAGGCCAGCTTGGCGTTGGTTGTCCAAGTTTAAGGTGGTAGGCCGAACACTTAGGCAAATCCGGGTGTTCAAGGCCGAGAGCTGATGACGAGTCGTCTTTTAGATGATGAAGTGGTTGATGCCATGCTTCCAGGAAAAGCTTCTAAGCTTCAGGTAACTAGGAACCGTACCCCAAACCGACACAGGTGGTCGGGTAGAGAATACCAAGGCGCTTGAGAGAACTCGGGTGAAGGAACTAGGCAAAATGGCACCGTAACTTCGGGAGAAGGTGCGCCGATGAGGGTGAAGCATTTACTGCGTAAGCCCATGTCGGTCGAAGATACCAGGCCGCTGCGACTGTTTATTAAAAACACAGCACTCTGCAAACACGAAAGTGGACGTATAGGGTGTGACGCCTGCCCGGTGCCGGAAGGTTAATTGATGGGGTTAGCGAAAGCGAAGCTCTTGATCGAAGCCCCGGTAAACGGCGGCCGTAACTATAACGGTCCTAAGGTAGCGAAATTCCTTGTCGGGTAAGTTCCGACCTGCACGAATGGCGTAACGATGGCGGCGCTGTCTCCACCCGAGACTCAGTGAAATTGAAATCGCTGTGAAGATGCAGTGTATCCGCGGCTAGACGGAAAGACCCCGTGAACCTTTACTGTAGCTTTGCACTGGACTTTGAGCCTGCTTGTGTAGGATAGGTGGGAGGCTTTGAAGCGTGGACGCCAGTCTGCGTGGAGCCAACCTTGAAATACCACCCTGGCATGCTTGAGGTTCTAACTCTGGTCCGTCATCCGGATCGAGGACAGTGTATGGTGGGCAGTTTGACTGGGGCGGTCTCCTCCTAAAGAGTAACGGAGGAGTACGAAGGTGCGCTCAGACCGGTCGGAAATCGGTCGCAGAGTATAAAGGCAAAAGCGCGCTTGACTGCGAGACAGACACGTCGAGCAGGTACGAAAGTAGGTCTTAGTGATCCGGTGGTTCTGTATGGAAGGGCCATCGCTCAACGGATAAAAGGTACTCCGGGGATAACAGGCTGATACCGCCCAAGAGTTCATATCGACGGCGGTGTTTGGCACCTCGATGTCGGCTCATCACATCCTGGGGCTGAAGCCGGTCCCAAGGGTATGGCTGTTCGCCATTTAAAGTGGTACGCGAGCTGGGTTTAGAACGTCGTGAGACAGTTCGGTCCCTATCTGCCGTGGACGTTTGAGATTTGAGAGGGGCTGCTCCTAGTACGAGAGGACCGGAGTGGACGAACCTCTGGTGTTCCGGTTGTCACGCCAGTGGCATTGCCGGGTAGCTATGTTCGGAATAGATAACCGCTGAAAGCATCTAAGCGGGAAACTAGCCTCAAGATGAGATCTCACTGGGAACTTGATTCCCCTGAAGGGCCGTCGAAGACTACGACGTTGATAGGTCGGGTGTGTAAGCGCTGTGAGGCGTTGAGCTAACCGATACTAATTGCCCGTGAGGCTTGACCATATAACACCCAAACAATTTGTGTGTTCGATGGTGAAGTCGACGAACCGAAAGTTCGTGTGAACCGCAAATGACTGTCACATACCCGAATCTGGATGAGCGTGTGCGAATGCCACGAGCGTCCTAAAGAATTGCTTGACGACCATAGAGCGTTGGAACCACCTGATCCCATCCCGAACTCAGCAGTGAAACGACGCATCGCCGATGGTAGTGTGGGGTTTCCCCATGTGAGAGTAGGTCATCGTCAAGCTCCTATCCCAAAGCCCCTGGTTAGCGAAAGCTGGCCGGGGGCTTTGCTTTTGCGCGCGGGAAAGTTGGGCTGGGTGCGGGGGGCCTCCAACCCAACCCGAACCCGTAGTGCGTGTTGAGACGGCGGCCATCGCGGACGGGGTCCGCTCCTGCGGGTGCAATGTCCAGATCGGAGCGCATGCGACGCTGCGTGCTGTGGCGTCATTTCATCGATTATGACGGTGTGGCTGCCTGCTAAGGCTCGCGAGCAAGCTCGCTTCTACAAGGGATCGGCGGGCCTGATCCGTTCCTTCACGTACAGGCGCAGGGTAACTCTTCCGACGGGTATCTCGTAGGTGTAGAGGAACGGCGTTTGCCTGAGAGGCGAGGGAAACGTAAATTCGCGATCGTTCAGACGGCATGGCATCACCATCGGAGTGGTGATGCCATGCGTCGATGGCTATCGGGCGGGGAACAGGTGGGCGCCGCCGCTGACGCCAATATGCACGCGAGTCCCGATGTCGGGACAGTCCATCGCCGGTACCCTGACGTGAATCGACAGGGCAGGTGAGCTGCCGGGGGATTCTTCTTGCGGCGCTTCAAGCTGAACCATGACCGAACACTTGTCGCCGCCGAAGTCGCTGCTCAGCACCGTACCAAAGCAGCCGTCCGCGCCGTGGGCAAGCCTCTCGCCGTGTCGCAGGTGAATCTGCTCGGGACGCAGCATTATCTGCGCGAATCCGTTGGCTTTCGGGCTGTCGACCCGGATCCTGCCGAGCGGGGACTGTGCCCAGCCATTCTGGACATCGGCGGAAAACACCAAGGCGTCTCCCAGGAAGGTGGCTGTGTCTTCGTCGACCGGTCGGAAGTACAGCGCCTTGGGGGCGCCTGCCTGGATCAGGCGCCCCTGGCGGATAACCGCGAGTTGATGGCCGAACGAGAGCGCCTCTTCCTGATCATGCGTGACCAGGATCGCGGTGACGCCGGCATCGCCCAGGACCTGGGTGACTGCCTTGCGCATGGAGGCGCGCAGGCCGCTGTCCAGGGCGGAGAAGGGTTCGTCGAGCAGCATCAGCCTGGGGCTTTGCGCCAGGGCCCTGGCCAGCGCCACTCGCTGTTGCTGTCCACCTGAGAGTTCGTGGGGCCAACGCTGCGCCATATCGCTGTTCAGGGATACCATCTCCAGCAACTCGTCGATGCGCTGCGAGCGGGTAGCCATGTTCCTGGGCAGTCCGAAGCCGATGTTCTCGGCCACCGAGAGGTGCGGGAACAGCGCGCCATCCTGCGGCACATAGCCGATGAGACGGCGATGTGCAGGAATGAAGGTGGTCGCGTCCGCCAGCGTCGTATCGCCGAGGGTGATGGTGCCCTGGTCGGGGACTTCGAATCCGGCGATCAGGCGCAGCAGGGTGGTCTTGCCGGAGCCGGAGGGACCGACGATTGCTGCCCGGCCGCCCGCCGGTACCGACAAACTGAAGTCTTCGATCGCTGTGAATGCGCCGAAGAACCGAGAGACGGACTTGAGTTCAAGAGGGCTCATCGGCCTGCTACTCGCTTGGATTGTTGGTAAAGAAGCCCGGTCAGCGGAACGGACAGCAGGATCATCATCAGTGCGTACGGCGCCGCGGCGACGTAGTCGATCTCGCTGGTCTTCGCCCAGAAGGCCGTGGCCAGGGTTGCGGTGCCGCTGGGTGACAGCAGCAGCGTGGCGGTGAGCTCGTTGACGATCGCCAGGAACACCAGGGCGACGCCCGCCGCAGCGCCGGGTGCGGCAAAGCGGATGGTGACACCCCAGATGGCCTGCATCGGGGAGCGGCCCAGGCTGCGGGCGATGTTCTCAAGCTCCACGGGCGCCTGGGAGAGCCCGGCGCGGAGGCTGACCAGCGCGCGGGGCAGGAACATCAGCACGTAGGCCAGCAGCACGGTGAATACGGTCTGGTACAGCGGCTGGGCGAACTTGATCGTCAGGCTGACCAGCGCCAGCGCGACAACGATTCCCGGTAGCGAGCTGGCCACGTAGTTGCTGCCTTCGAGCAGGCGCTGGAGCTTGCTCGGCGCGCGCACGGAAATCCAGGCGATCGGCACCGCGGCGATGGTCGTGAGCAACGCTCCTGCCGCGCCGAGCAGCACCGTCTGCCCCAGGCAGACCAGGAGTTCCTCGGAGCGCCAGACCTCGATCCCGCCTGCGGCGAGCCAGCGCCCCAGAGTGACCAGTGGAACGCCGAGCGAAAGGGCGGTGAAGGCTGTGCACAGCAGCAGAGCGATGCCTGAGCAGGCTTTGCCCAGCGGGTACTGTCGGGGCGCTCGCGGGCTGCCGGCGCCGATGCGCGCGTAGCGGGCCGAGCCGCGGGTGCCCGATTCCAGGGTGAGCATCAGCAGGCAGGCCAGGGCCAGGACGCCGGCCAGCATGTTCGCGGCGGGGCCGCTGAAGGACGACTGGAACTGGTCGAAGATCGCCGTAGTGAAGGTGTCGAATCTGATCAGTGCGAAGAGGCCGTATTCCGCGAGCAGATGCAGGCCCACCAGCAGCGATCCGCCCCAGATGGCGACACGCAACTGCGGGAGGACGACACGCCGGAACACGGTGAAAGGCTGTTCTCCCAACGACTCGGCCACGTCTTCAAGGACTGGGTCCAGGCGTCGGAGAGCGGCTGCCGCCGGTAAATAGATGAAGGGGGAGTAGGCGATCACCGAGACCAGAACGGCCGGGAGCAGGCCGTGCAACGATGGCACGAGGCTGACCCAGGCGTAGCTGTGGACGAACGCCGGAATCGCCAGCGGGGCGACGACCAGCAGGGACCAGAGCCGCCGGCCGGGAAGCCGGGTTCGTTCGGTCAGCCAGGCCATCGCTACGCCATGGAGTACGCAAAGCGGGACGGTCAGTGCGATCAGCAGGAGCGTGTTGTACAGCAGCTCTGCGACCCGTGGCCGAAACACCAGCTTGGCGATGAGCGGAAAGCCGGCCTGAACGCCTGCGCTCGCAACGAAAACCAGCGGGAGTACCGCGAACGCCGATACCAAAAGCGCGACGGCCAGCATCCATTGCTGGCCGGAACCATTGCGCAGTCGGCGCCGAGTGCGCGCCACCGCTGCGGTTGTCGCCGCCCCCGTGGCGTTATCGGTACGGGCCCGTGGCCCGAACTGTTGGGCAGTCACTTACAGCAGGCCCGCCTGGGTCATCAGGTCCACGACCTTCTGGCTATCGAGCTTGGACACGTCGACGAGCGGAGCGTCCAGCTGATCCAGCGGGACGAGCTTCGGGTTCGACTGCGCGCCTTCACCCACGGCATATTCGTACGATTTGCCGTCGCGCAGGACGGCTTGGCCCTGCTTGCCGGTGATCCATTGCAGGAACGCCTGGGCCTCCTTGGGGTGCTTGCTGGACGCCAGGACGCCAGCGCCGGACAGGCTGGTGAAGGCGCCCGGGTCCTTGTGCTTGAAGTAGTGGAGTGCGGCGTTGTTGCTGTTCTCGCCGGTCTTGGCCTGATCGCCGACGTAGTAGTAGTGATAGATCACGCCACCATCGATCTGACCTGCGTTGACCGCCTTGAGCACGGCGTTGTTGCCCCGGTAGACCTTGGCTCCGGCCTTCATCGCCTCGAGCCATTCGAGGGTTGCAGCCTCGCCCTTCAGTTCCAGCAGAGCGCCGACGATGGCCTGGAAATCTGCGCCAGCAGGAGAAGCAGCCCAGCGGCCGATCCATTGCGGCTCGGCCAGGTCGAGGAGCGATTTGGGCAGGTCGGCTTCCTTCACCATGTTCTTGTTGTAGACGAAGACGGTGGAGCGAGCCGCGATGCCAACCCAGCGGCCGTTGGCTGGCCGGTAAGGCGCGGCAACCTGGGAAAGGGTGGCGGGTGCGACCGGGGCGAAAAGTCCGGCATGGTCGACGAGGACCATCGACGGGGAGTTTTCGGTCAGGAATACGTCGGCCGGGGACGCCTTGCCCTCCTGGACGATCTGGTTGCCCAGTTCGCTATCGTCGCCGTTGCGCAAGGTGACCTTGATGCCGGTTTCCTTGGTGAAGCCTTCGACCCAGGCCTTGGTCAGGGACTCGTGCTGGGCGTTGTAGACCACGATGCCGTCGCTGTCCGACGCGGCGAAGGATGGGCCCGCGCCCAGCAGTGCCGCTACTCCAACTGCTCCCAGGAAGACCCACGAGGCACCGCGTACTTTCATCAATCGTCACTCCGGATAGGTGATGTCACACGCCCGATCGAGGGCGTGGCAGGGTGAATGCGGGGATGATCGCTTGAAGGCTGTTAAAAAATTGTCATTCTCATTTGATAGGCGAGCGTTACACATGCGTGGATGCGCGCCGGGCAAGGCGTGAGGGGCAGGAGTGTGCGGGAGACTGCGCGGAAGCCTCGTTGGGATCAGCTACTTCCTGAGTATGTAAACGCGAATGCCATCCACGCCGGGCAGGAAGTTGTAGTGCTTGATCTGCGAGAAGCCGACGTGCTGAAACGCCTGCTCCAGGGCCTTGGCGCTGGTGGGGGGCTGAGTCGTGGCATGGGACTCGGAGTCCGACCCGCAGGGGCAGGGTTGCTCCACTTCTTTCGCCGAGCGCTGGCGGCCGACTCGGGCGAAAAGGATCACGGTGTCCCGGGTGATGGGGTGCAACTGACCCAGCAAGCCGATGGTGGCTGCGTTGCATTCCGTCGGAGGGACGTCGGAGATCAGGACGCAGTCGACCGAACCCGCCCCCAGTTCGGAGTAGTCCAGGGGCCCCGGCATGGCCTTGATGCGTTGCGCCATGGCATTGGGCAATTTCTGGTGGGTGGCGAGCAGGGACTCGGCGGCTGGGGAGGTCGCGACGATGATCCGGTTGCCGTGCTCCAGCAGCACGGGCCAGAAGGTGCCTGGTGATTGCGAGACATCGAGCATGAGTATCGGCTCTTCCGCAACGCGCAGGGCCAGCCGAAGCAGGCGTTTCTTCCGCCACTCGGCAATGCGGGTGCGTATGAAGGCACGCAGCGTGTTGTTGGCAACGCCATCGTTCTCGCGGTCTGTGGCAGAGGCAATCAGGCGTTGGGGTTCGTTCATGGGCGCGGGCTCGACAGATGCCGCCATTATCGAGTGGCGCGATCAAGGTCTCGTCAAGGGCATGTGAAAAAGTCGTGGTGACACCGGTCGGCAGGGCCAGACCTCAAGCGAGCGATGGCACCCGAGGGTTTGGCTGAATACCGGATATCACGGCGAACCGTGACCGCTCCTGGCTCGCATCCTATTTGACAATTTCTTTTCCTTCCATGGCGTACAGTCTCGGCCACTTGCCGGTTTCGGCACATTAAAAGCGCTGGAGACCGCAAGGGCCTGCGCATAACGATAAGGAAGTACCCATGCAATTTCTCCGTTCGGCCCCGACGCGCTTCCTCGCGCTGATCGCCGTGTTGTGGCTGATCGTCTTCTTCCTGACACGTGTGGTTCTGATGGTGGGTCACCTGTCGGATCTGGGGGCGGCGCATGTGGCGGTCTTCGCCATTGGCCTGCTCTACGACCTGAGCTTCCTGATCTATGCGCTGCTACCTCTCGGAGTAGTGCTGCAGATGATGCCGGCACGACTCTGGCGCAAGGCGTCCTGGCGCTGGATTCTTGCTGCAGTGGTCTTCGCCAGCGTTTACCTGATGCTGTTCACGGCAGTGGCCGAGTGGTTGTTCTGGGATGAGTTCGGGGTTCGCTTCAACTTCATCGCCGTCGATTACCTGGTCTATTCCGATGAAGTCCTGAACAACATTCTCGAGTCCTATCCCATTGGCCTGCTCCTGAGCATCCTCGCCGCGGCTTCGCTGGTCGTGACCCTTGGACTGTTCAAGGCCTTGCGGGCTATCTGCGCCTCGGAAGTCCCGGCGTTCCGCCGTCGTCTCCTGGGTTGTGTGGGGCTTGTGCTGATGGCATTGCTCGCCGGGTTCCTGGTTGACCAGGACCGCCCGCGGACCCAGGGTGGCAACACCTACGCCCGCGAGCTGGAGAGCAACGGCCCGTATCAGTTCTTCGCCGCATTCCGCAACAACGAGCTGGACTATCCGCAGTTCTACGCGACGCTGCCCGCAGAGGAAGTGGCTCAGCAGATGCGCGCCGAACTGGCCGAGCCCAATGCGCGCTTCATCGGCACCGACCCGATGGATATCCGCAGGACCATTTCCAACGAGGGCGCGCCGAAGAAGCACAACATCGTTCTGGTGACGATCGAGAGCCTCAGCGCCAAGTACCTGGGCAGTAACGGCGACGGGCGAAACCTCACACCGAACCTGGATGAATTGCGCCGCAACAGCCTCTACTTCAACAATTTCTACGCCACCGGCACCCGCACCGACCGTGGCCTGGAAGCCATCACGCTGTCGATTCCGCCCACTCCGGGCCGCTCGATCGTCAAGCGCATTGGCCGCGAAAGCGGCTTCGGCAGCCTGGGCCAGCAGCTGAGCGCCATTGGTTACGACGCGGTCTTCCTGTACGGCGGCCGTGGTTATTTCGACAACATGAACGCCTTCTTCGGCGGTAACGGCTATCGAATCGTCGATCAGTCGAGCGTCCAGGAATCCGATATCCACTTCAAGAATGCCTGGGGCATGAGCGACGAGGACCTCTACGCGCAGGCCGTCAAGCTCGCGGACGAGGACTTCGCGAAGAACCAGCCGTTCCTGCTGCAGCTGATGACCACGTCCAACCACCGTCCTTATACCTACCCGGATGGCCGTATCGACATCCCTTCGGGCAATGGTCGTGACGGCGCGGTCAAGTACACCGACTACGCAATCGGCAAGTTCCTCCAGGCGGTGAAGGACAAGCCGTGGTTCGACAACACCATCTTCGTCTTCGTCGCCGACCACACTGCCGGCAGCGCGGGCAAGGAAGACCTGCCGGTTGCGAACTACCAGATCCCGCTGTTCATCTATGCGCCCAAGCTACTGCCCGCCGGGGAGCGCGGGGAGCTCGCGAGCCAGCTCGATCTCGCGCCGACCTTGCTGTCGATCCTGAACGTGAGCTACGCGTCGACCTTCTACGGTCGCAACCTCATGGCGGAAAACACGCTGCCGCCGCGTGTGGTGATCGGCAACTACCAGCACCTGGGACTCTTCGACGGCAAGGACCTCGCGATCCTCAGCCCGCGCGCAGCGCTGCGCCGTCACAACCAGGCCCTTGGCGCCAGTGAGGAGGTGTCTGCGAAAGCCGACGATCCCCTGGTGGAGCGAGCGATCAGCTACTACCAGTCGGCCAGCTTTGGGTTCACCCATCACCTGCTGGACTGGAAGCCGGTACAGGCACAGTAAGCCCCGAATCGGGCAGGGCGCCGCCGTTGAGGAGAGCCCTGTCCGATGCGGCCAGCACCTATCCGGTGTCGCCGGGATTGCCGCTCACAACGCCCTGAGCAGCCGCCGGTGTTCGAGCGGCGGCATGCCGAACCAGCGTTGATGAGCACGGCAGAACGAGGTGGCCCGCCGATAGCCCAATTCATGGGCTATCTGTCCGACGCTGAGATCGGACTGCCCCAGCAACTGCTCCGCTCGGCGCCGGCGGATTTCATCGACGTGTTCTTCGAAGTCGATACCATCGTTGGCCAGGCGTCGTTGCAGTGTCCGGGGATGCAGGTCGAGGATCTGCGCGATCTGCTCCAGGGTGCAGCGATACTTGGGCAGTAGCGCCTGAATGTGCCGGCCCACTTCGAAGCCGAGTTTTTCGTCGGGGTTGGCGTGGGCTTCGAGGTAGAACTTCACGATCGAATGCAGCATGGGATCATGCCGGACGCAGGGACGTTGCATGTCCCGCAGGCTGATCGCCAGCGCGTTATGGTCCTGGCCGAACAGCGCCGGGCAACCGAAGTAACGTTGATAGACCGAAGCCGGCGCCTGCGGCTGGTGACGCAGCAGCACTGCGGTCGGCTTGAGTGGCATGCCCAGCAGTTCGGTCATCAGCAGCCTGCCGTGCAGCAGGGATTTCTCCACGATCTGCGGGATTTCCTGGATGCAGGGCAGGGCATTGTCGAAGCAGAGCAGGGTGCTGTCGCCCCGGCGCTCCATATGGAAAATGATCGAGGGGCTGTAGACACGCATGTAGCGTACGGCCGCGATCAGGCCGTCACCGGCCGTCGGCGCGGTTTGCGCCAGGTGCTGGATCGGCCCGAGCAAGGTGGATTTCTGCCGGGTCGCCAGTTCCATTCCCAGCTCAGGCATCGCCAGGGCATGGGCGCTGCCTTCGAAAATCTGCACCAGGCTTCTGTAGGAGAACTTCTTCTCGTAGTCGCCGACGACATCCATGCCGATGCGATGGGGCGCGAGGTGCGTGCGCAACGACGCGCCACGTTCGGAAAGCAGTTCGCCAAATTGTAGAAAGGCCGTGCCGCGAATTGTGTCCATGATCTGTAGCTTCCTGCTTGACGCGTCCGGCGCTGGGGGCCGTGCGAGTCCCGGACTGCCCCATGACGCCAGTCCGTCGTGAAAAAAGGCAAACCACCGGCCAGGGCCGATGGTTTGCCAGCGATGCCTCCAGGCATCGGTAGGAGCGTCAGGGAGTGACGATGTTGAACCAGAAGTCGAAGTTATCCATGTAGCTCATCAGCTCCGTGAGCTTGTCCTGGTTGCCGTCGACTTTCAGCTCGCCCGAGGCCACCGCGTCCTTGAGGGTGGTCTGCTTGAGCATCAGCTTGTTCAAGGTGTCGCGGGTCAGCTTGAGCGTGGCGTCGGCGTCCTTGGATTGCAGACCTTCGGTGTGGTTCAGCACGCCGTTGCCCATCTCCAGCAGGTACTTCTTCTTCAGGTCGGTGAAGTCCAGGTTGAGGGCGATGTGCTTGTCCGCCACCTCCGGGCCTTTCAGACGCATGGCCAGGTAGTCGAAGAACAGGTCCAGGTCCATGGCCTTCACGGTGTCGGGGCTCGCGGTGTCCGGGGTCGGCAGCTTCTGCACGCCCTCGCGCAGCTCTTTCGCACCGGTGAGGTAGAAGTTGCGCCACGGGCCGCTTTCAGCCTGGTAGCCCAGTTGCTCCAGAGCGTCTGCCTGCAGGTTCTTCGCGGCCTGGTTGCTCGGGTCGGCGAACACCACGTGGTTCACCACTTCGGCCACCCAGCGGTAGTCGCCCTTGTCGTAGTACTCCTTGGCCTTCTTCAGCACGGCATCGGCGCCGCCCATCATGTCGACGTAACGCTTGCCTTCCTCGTCCGGCGGCAGCTCGTTGAGGGTGGCGGGGTTGCCGTTGAACCAGCCCAGGTACAGCACGTAGGTGGCCTTGACGTTGTGGTTGAGCGAGCCGTAGTAGCCACGGTTGGAGAATCGGGAGGCGATCGACTTGGGCAGTTTCACCTGCTCGGCGATCTCGGTCATGGTGAAGCCCTTGTTGGCCAGGCGCAGGGTCTCGTCGTTGATGTAGCGGTACATGTCGCGCTGCGACGACAGCTGCTCGCGGACTTCCTTGTTGCCCCAGACCGGCCAGTGGTGCATGGCGTACATCACCTGTACGTCGTCGCCCCACATCTTCAGCGCTTCGTTAAGGTACTTGGACCAGGGCAGCGGCTCGCGGATCTTCGCGCCACGCAGCGAATAGGTGTTGTGCAGGGTGTGGGTGGAGTCCTCGGCCGTGTTCAGGGCCTTCTTCTCCTTGATGTAATACATCATCTCGGCCGGCGCCTCGCTGCCCGGCGCGTAGAGGAACTCGTAGGTGAGGCCGTCGATCACCCGCTTCTCACCGGTCTTGCTGATGATGTCGGTCGGCGGAATGAGCGTCACGGTACCGGCGGAGGTGGTGGTACCCAGGCCGGCGCCCAGCTGGCCGGTCTCGCTCGGCGGCAGCAGGTTGCCGTACATGTAGCTGGCGCGGCGGCTCATCGCGGTGCCGGCCATCACGTTCTCGGCCACGGCGTGTTCGAGGAAGCCCAGCGGCGCGTAGATCTTGACCTTGCCGGCCTTGACGTCTTTCTCGTCCACCACGCCGCGAACGCCACCATAGTGGTCCACGTGGCTGTGGGTGTAGATCACCGCCACCACGGGCTTCTTCGGCCGATGCTTGTAATACAGCTCCAGCGCTGCCTTGGCGGTTTCGGAGGAAATCAGCGGGTCGAAGATGGTGATGCCGCTCTTGCCCTCGACGATGGTCATGTTCGACAGGTCGTAGTTGCGCACCTGGTAGATGCCGTCGGTGACCTGGAACAGACCGGAAATATTGATCAGCTGGGACTGCCGCCACAGGCTCGGGTTGGTGGTTGCCGGAGCTGCTTCACCTTCCTTGATGAAACCATACTTGGCCGGGTCCCAGATCATATTGCCGGACGGCCCCTTGATCGGCTCCTGAGGCAGCGGCGCGATGAAGCCCTTGTGCGCGAGTTCAAACGACGTCTTGTCGTTGAACGGCAGCTCCTGGAGCAATGCGTCGTTGGCAGCCTTGGTGGCATCCGATGCCGGCTTGGCTGCCTCGGCAGCCCAGGCCTGGGTGGTCATCGAGATGGCGGCGGCGAGGAGGAAGGACGTGCTGAACTTCCAAATGCCTGCTGCCTGGCTACCGGACTGGATCGAGGATCGAGCGGTTACTTTCATTTCAAGCTCCTTCTTGCTTCTTACGCTGTACCTTCCAGGTAACTGCCAGCGATATTTGAGGTGGTACTTCTTTGACTGGGGCACGTCTGGGCCCCGTCTGGGAATGCAGGAGCCCCCGGCCTGGGCCGGGAGCGGGTTCGTCAGTCCGGGGTCAACGGCGCTTCAGCGCCTGGAAGGACTTCAGCATGTCCGAGGCCCAGCCATCGAGCACGGCGCGGGCATCCTTGGCCTGCATGACCTGGGAGGAGTTTTCCAGCTCCGCGCCTGCGCCCTTGCGCACGACCTCGGCCACGACCTGGCCGCTGCCGCCGTCGAGGAAGGCCGCTTCGGTGGCGATGCTGGTGTCCTGGTCGCGAATACCGGTGGCAGTGCTGACTCCGGCCGCGATCAGGGCGATCGGGATCACTTCATAGGGCTGCAGCCCCTTGGTCGAGGCGCTGACGGCGGTGATCGCCGGGCGCACCACCAGCACGCCCGGGCCGGGGCCGGTGGCCAGCGGCAGGGCCTTGGAGAATTGGGTCTTCAGTGCCTGGTCGTAGTACTGGGTGATGCCCTGCAGGGTGCTCGCCGGGATCTTCTCGGTGGGCTGGGGCTGCGGGTAGAGCTGGCTGGGTTCGACATAGACGCTGGAGAAGCGGTTCACGTTCAAGTCCGGCTGGATCCAGCGCATGACCGGCGCACCGGTGGGCGACTTGTCTTCTTCAAGCGCGCTGTAGTCTTTCAGGAAACCCGAATACTTCTCGGGCTCAACGTACTTGCTGGCACACCCCGTGAGGGTCAGGGCCGTCAGGCAGAGCGGCAGCGCCAACAGTTTCCAGTTCATTACAACGTTCCTTGTGGAGGGTTTCGGTATTCAGTGGGGTCAAGAGGGAGCCGCTAGAAACGCCAGGTCGCACCACCGCCGATGATGTGCAGGGCCGCGTTCTTGTAGGTGCCCGACAGCGTGGTGCCCGAGCGCGACTTGGTCTGTTCGTCGTCCATGTCGCCCAGCCACACCAGGGTGTAGGCCAGGTGCAGGTCCAAGCCTTCGTCGACCTGGTAATTCATCCCGGTCGCCAGGCGCCAGTTTTCGGCCATGGGGTTGTCGACGGTGCGGTCCTTGTCGTCGACCGCCGAGCTGTCATAACCCAGCCCCATGTTCCAGCGCAGCCTCGGCGTGGCCTGGTATTGCGCGCCGACGGAAGCGTGCCAGGTATCCTTGTATTGACGGTCGACGGTGCGGTCGACACCCGCGGCGTTGGCGTCCACCTCCACGCCGATCTGCCCGAAGTCGCTCCAGTCCTGCCAGCCCAGGCTGCCGAGCAACTTCCACTGCGGGTCGAGCTGATGAGCCACGCTCAGCACCACGGTCTGCGGCACGTTCATGTCCAGTTCCAGCGAGTCGACATCAAGGCGGTTCAGGGCCGCGTTGATGATCGGATTGCTGACGTTGCGCACGTCCGGGCTGTCCTCGAACTCCAGCTTCACCTTGCTGGTGTAGGCGAGGCCGACCTGGGTGCGCTCATTGAGCTTGTAGAGCAGCCCGAGGTTGACCCCGACGCCAGTGTCCGTGTCCTTGTATTCCAGCTGGCCGTCGGGCCTGTCCACCAGGCCCAGCAGGTTGTTGTTGATGGCCATTTCGCTGCGGTAATAGCCGTAGAGGATGCGCGGGCCGATGCCGATGGACAGGTCGTCGGTGAACTTGTGCGCGATGGTGGGCTGGAAGGAGACGCCGATGATTGCGGTTTCCTGGCTGAAATAGCGGCCCGCCCAGTCATCGTCGTAGTCCAGCGCCAGGCCGAAGTTGCCGTACATGCCAAAGCCGATCGCCGAGCGCTCGTCGATCTGGTGGCTGATGAAGAAGCTGGCGCCGGGCAGCCACTGCAGGGCGTTGCCCCCTTCGTTGCCGCTGAACTGGTTGTTGTCATCACGGGAGAAACGGACGTCCCCCAGGATGACCTGTGCGTTGGCGCTGATCTGCGTACCGGAAAGCTCAGTGATACCCGCGGGATTGCTCATCAACACGCTGGGGTCGCTGGCCAGGGCGGCGGAGCCGGCGTTGGCCAGGCCGGCGCCTTCCTGTCCGGCTTCGTAGATCAGAATGCCGCCGGCAAACGCCTGTCCGGCAAACAGTCCACACAGAGACGCCAAACTGATCCGTGCGACATGGTTCCTGTTTCCCTTCATGAGCATCCTCTGCTGTTGACTCTGGCTGATGGCTCCCCGCATCCGGATGGGTGGGAGGCTCTGCCTCGCAGGTCTTGCAGGGCAATGAGCCAGTATGGGGCGGGTACCAGTGTTGGACGACAGCCTAGAAGCTGAGAGATGAGATGCAAATCGATTCGGCCGGCGGTGCACATTTTGCGACAGTCATTGGTGTTCAGAGAGAACTTTTGTGGCATTGCAGGATCGTGCGATTTCCATGAAAAACGCTGCTGTTTATGGTGAATTCTTCTCAATTCCCGAAAATCGGTTGTCGTGAAAAGAAACAAGTTCTGAAACGTCCCGGGATGAGTGGCGCAGGCAGGAGCTCCTGGCTCTTTCCCGCAAGCGGAACGGTGAGCCGGGAGAAGCGGGGCTCGCCGGTGTCACCGTCCCGTTGCACGGCTAGGCCCGGCGGATCAGCAGAAGTTCGCGCTGGGCGATGGATTGATACAGGGCCTCCAGCGCCCGGGCGTCATCATCCATGTGCTGCACGATGTCCAGGATGCGGGCGGCGAGGGCGGGTGGCGGACGGTAGCGGCGCTGCAGCTCCAGCAACAGTTCGGCCGCGATGTCGTTGTTGAAGGAGGCGCTACGGATGGTACGGGGCGGGTCGAATGGCGGTTTCATGGCATTGTCCTCCCGTCCCTAGAACAGCTTCAGGAAGTTGATGTAGAAGCGCGGCGCCTTGCCGTTGTCATGGTCGATCTCCTTGGCAGACACCGAGCGGGTCAGCGGGAAGGCGACCTCCGGCGAGACGTAGGTATCCGGGTAGACGTTGTAGTGGGCGCCGACCCCGGTGGAGGACAGGCTTTCGCTGCTGACCCAGGTGGGGTCCTTGCTCCAGACCTTACCGAAGTCCCAGAAGGTGTAGTACTGGGTCGGGACCGCGTAGTTCTTCAGGGTGTGGATGCGGTTGTACTGCAGCTCGGTCTTGAGCGCGAAGCCGCTGTCACCAGTGATCTCGGACGGGTCGTAGCCACGGCCGAACTCGCTGCCGCCGACGCCGAATTGCTCGGGCGAGAGCAGCCGCTGACCGAAGGCGGTCTGCGCGGTGCCGGCGATGTACAGGTTCAGGCCATCCATGAGCATCGACAGGTCCTGCAGGCGCTGGGCGTCGACCTGGAGCTTGCTGAAGTCGGTTTCGCCACCCTCGCGGGACGGGTTCGCGCGCCCCTCGTTGCTGGCGCCCATGATCGCCAGCCCCTTGCTCAGCTCGGCCTTGACCAGGTTCTTTCCGCCGAAGGCATCGAACCAGTCGTAGCTTGCGCCGAGGCGGACCGCACGGATGCGGTCTTCGCTGGAGGGCGGCAGGCTCTTGTCGTCCAGGTACTCGGAAGTGCCGTTGTAGTAGGTGAAGGCCGCAGAGGTCTTGAAGGTCTCGTCGCGCTGACGGATCCAGGGTCGAGTGATACGCACCGCGAAGGTATCGCCGGAGCTGTTCGCGTTGAGGAACGAGTAGGTGTCGGCATGGCCATCGTTGTGCTGGGCCAGGAAGCTCACCACGTCCCCTTTGCTACCCACCGGCAACTCGTACTGACCCTCGAAGAAGGTCATCTTGTCGCCTTCAATCGATTTGCCGGCGCGGATACCCAGGTGGTCGCCACGCCCTGAGAGGTCGTTGACCCCGACCCCACCGTAGACCTGCCAGGGCCCAAAGTAGCGACTATCTCTGTTGTCGAAGCCGAAAAAGCCTTCGTACTTACGGAGGGCGTTTTCGACAGCGAGGTCGGTGCCGTTCTCTACAGGAGATGCCTGAAGCATCCCACGACTATCGTTACCCGAGACGTCGTTCATGAGCAGTAGGTTGCGCTCGATGGTCTTGCTCGTAGGGGGTGTCTCTTTGCGGATGTTGTCGGCGTAACGCTCCAAAGCTTTGTTTGTCGGGCCAGTGAAGGTCACATCGTTCACATTGCCCTCAAAGACCTGAATGGTGAGGACGCCGCCCTCCAGGCGCTGCTGTGGGATGTAGGCCTTGGCAAGCAGGAAACCAGCCTTGCGATAGCGGTGCGTGATCGTGTCGACCACAGCATGGATCTCCTGCAGGTTGACCTGGTTTCCTTCCAAGCGTTTGGCCACCGAGTCAAAGGTGCCGACGGGATAGCTGTTCGCACCTACGATGTTCACCTTGGTTACCAGGAATCGGGTCATGTGGCCGGGTAGGGCGGTCATCTCCTGCGGGGCCTCTTCAATTTCAGGAGTGATGACGGTTTCAGGCAGTTCCAGCGTGCCGGGCATCTGCGTAGCAGAAGAGCGGTTGCCAGTCCTGTCCGGAACCTCTACCCGGCCGGGGTTGAGCTGCCCCAACGGGGCAGCGATTGCGTTGGTTCCACTGATGAGCAGCAGTCCTGAAAGCACTGCCACAGCCAGCCTACTCAAGTTCGACGGATGCGTTTTCATGGCTATTTCCCTCCCTTGGCCGGAGCCTTGAGGTCATGCGGGATCACGCTCCGGTTCCAATCGGGGACGATGAACTTGCCATCCTTGAAGTGACTGTTGGCGTAGCTCAGCACGTCCTGGATGTTCGGCACGGTGCTGGTTTTTTCGCCGTAGGAGCGAGGTTTACAGATCAATTGCACGGCGTAGGTGCGAATCACGGCCGGCGAGACCGAGTAATTGGCTGAGACAGCAGATGGCGATTCGACGGCGATACAGCGCGCGTTACCTGGGGACTGCGAGGTGACCGGCAACAGCGGCACGCCGGGCTGCTCAGGAGGAATTGGCGCCAGCTGGCCGGTGATGGTCATCGCACCGTCTTTGAAGGTCACGGTGTAGTTGGTGCCGGCGCTGAAGCTGCCTTCCTGACCAATGCGATACTGGCCAGCTTCTTCACCAGGTTCTCGCGACAGCTGTCCTTGCACGAGGCTTGTCGACTCGCCGCGCTTCATGCCTGAGACGCTGTAGGTCAGTGCAGGATCGCTTTCGCCCTGGCGCTTGGTCTTGTTGTCTGCCGTCACTTGCAGCGGGGCGGGCGTGACCTGCAGATTGCCGTCCTTGAACACCATGGTGTAGTTGCTGCTGGTGAGACGGACATTGCCCTGGGTGATGGCGTAACCCTCAGGCGTGACGTTTTCTCCAGAGATGCGCGCCAGGCTGCCAGTGGTGACCGAGGCGGCGCTGTCGCCGTTCTTCAGGCCGGCGACGCTGTAGGTGAGCGTCGGGTCGAGGTCGCCGTAGACCTTGGTCTTGTGGTCGGCGGTGACGGTCAGCTCGGCCGGGGTGATCGCCAGCTTGCCCTCGTTGAAGGTCAGGATGTAGTTGCCGTTTGAGCCCAGCGAGCCTTGGCCGATGCCGTAGCTGCCGACGTTCTCGCCGGCTGCGCGGCCTGCACTTCCGCTGATCACGGAAGCCGCACTGTCGCCGTTCTTCAACCCGCTCACGCGGTAGGTCAGGGACGGATCGATTTCGCCGTAGACCTTGGAGTGGTCGTCGAAATCGATCTGCAGGGTGGCAGGCGTGATGGTGAAGGTGCCGTCCACATACTGCAGAAGGTAGTTCTGACTCGTGCTCTTCAGGTCGCCCTGGCCGATGGCGTAGCCTCCGGCCTTCACATCCTCGCCGGCCTGGCGAGCGATGTTACCGCTGAGCACTGAAGATTGCTGGTCGCCACCCTTCAGCCCGCTGACCTGATAGCTGAGCGCAGGATCGATCTCGCCATAGACCTTGGTCTTGTCGTCTGCGCGCACCATGAGGGTGGCGGGGGTAATGGTGAAGGTGCCGCCCTGGTAGTTGAGGATGTAGTTCTGTGAAGCTTTGCCAGTCAGTCCCAGATCACCCTGGTTGATGGCATAGCCCCCATCTTTCACATCCTCACCGGCCTGGCGTGCCAGTTGGCCTGCCAGCGCCTGGGTTGCTGTGTCCGCTCCTTTAAGGCCACTGACCTGATAGCTCAACGATGGGTCGAGATCGCCATAGACCTTGCCCGTGTTATCCGCAGTTACCGTGAGGCTGGCGGGGGTAATGGTCAGCTTGCCGTCCTCGAACTCCAGAACGTAGTTCTTGCCCTGGGTATTGTTCAGGCCAAGCTCGCCCTGGTGGATTGTGTAGCCACCCGCACGGACGTCCTCGCCGGCTTCCCGACCGAGCGCGCCTTTCAGCACGTCGGCTGCTGTATCGCCGTTTTTCAGCCCTGAGACGATCTGGGTCAGCGCAGGGTCGGCATCGCCATAGACCTTGGATTTGTCCTCAGCCTTGACCTTCAGGGTGGCCGGGGTGATGGCGAGTTTTCCGTCAACGAAGGTCAGCACATAGTTGCTGTTTTCACTGAGCCCCAGCTCTCCCTGGCGAATGGCGTAGTCACCCACGTTCTGACCGGGGTCGCGGCCGAGCCCCTTGCCATCGAGCACGTCGCTCTGTTTGTCGCCATTTTTCAGGCCCGAGACCTTATAGCTCAGTTCAGGATCGAGTTCGCCATACACCTTTGTCTTGTCATCGGCGGACACTGTCAGTGTCGCGGGCGTGATTTTGAAATCGTTGCCCGTGAAGCTCAGGACATAGTTCTGGCCTTTCCCAGACGTCAGATCGAGATCTCCCTGACGGATGCCATAGGTGCCAACATTCTGGCCCTGGTCGCGCGCCAGCCCACCGCCGAGAACGTCGGCCTGGGTATCCCCATTCTTCAGACCGCTGACGATGTAGGTGAGGGCTGGGTCGAGATCGCCGTACACCTTGGTCTTTCCATCGGCCTGGACTGTCAGCGTGGCGGGGGTAATGTAGAAATCTCCGTCCACGTAGCGCAGCACATAGTTCTGACCGGCTGCTGCGTTCAGATCCAAGGTGCCTTGGTGAATGCCATATCGACCGACGTCAGTGCCGGCATCCCTTTGCAGGGTGCCGCCGTTCAGCACACTCGACTGGGTGTCGTCGCGCTTGAGCCCAGTCACCTCGAAGGTAAGTGCCGGGTCAGAATCACCGTACTCCTTGGACTGCTTATTGGCCGTGACAGTCAGCTCGGCCGGCGTGATGCTGAAGATCCCGTCGTGGAATCGCAGGATGTAGTTGCTGCTGAGTAGTGCCAGGTCGCCTTGGGTGATCCCGTAGGTACTCACGTTCTCGCCGGCATCGCGTTTGAGTCCACCACCGCCGACAACGTCAGTCTGCTTATCACCGTTCTTCAGACCGGTGACCTGGTAGGTGAGCGACGGATCGGCATCGCCGTAGACTTTGCTCTGGTTATCCGCCTGGACATCCAGTGTCGCGGGGGTGATCTGCAACTGCCCGTCGACGAACCGCAGCCTGTAGTTGCCACCCAGGCCATTGTTCAGATCCAGCTGCCCTTGGTCGATGCCGTAGCGGCCAACATTCTCGCCAGCCTGGCGGGAAAGGGCTCCGCCGTTGAGCAGGTCGTCCGAGGTATGGCCGAGTTTGGCGCCGGAGAGTTCATAGTCCAGCTTCGGATCGGCATCGCCGTAGATCTTGCTCTTGTCCTTGGCGGTCACGGTGAGTTCAGCCGGGTTGACGATCAGCTGTCCCGCCTGGACAGAGGTCTGGTAGCGGTTACCAACGAAGCCGTCTGCCAGCACCTTGCCTTCGACTTGATACTGGCCAACATCGGAATGTTCGTTGGCAGCAGTGCTCGTTTCGACCTTGGTGTCAAAACGGTTCTGGTTGAGCTGACGATCTACGAAGTCGTCCACACCCTTCACCGCTTTGCTGTTTTCGGATGCGCCGGCAGTCAGTCCCACGGAGGCCTGAAACTCAGGGTTGGCGTCCCCATACTCCCGTTGGACGTCATGCACTTTTCCTTCAAGT
The DNA here is from genome assembly GCF_047902425.1 of Pseudomonas macauensis. Lineage (NCBI taxonomy): Bacteria > Pseudomonadati > Pseudomonadota > Gammaproteobacteria > Pseudomonadales > Pseudomonadaceae > Pseudomonas > Pseudomonas macauensis. Next base: position 2,966,255 of record NZ_CP138377.1, read on the forward strand.
TGAGCGGTTTGATTTTTTAGCGTGACCCCGCCGACCTTGCTGGTGTCTTGCCCACTCAGGAAAGTCACAATGGCTTGGTCATAAGGGTTGCCGTTGGAAAGCCCTGCGAGATCAGCGGTGACTGATTTTGTTGAACTACCGAGGTCAACGAGTAACTTGTCCGATGTGCCGCTTGCATAGTTACGGTTGATGCCGTCGGGGTTGACTGGATTGTTGATGTCTCCAGCACCATTTTGAACGCCAATGCCATTGTTTGTGTACGATACCTGGCCTTGATTAGTCCCAAAACTAAATCCTGGCGGTAGCACGCCGTTGGTATTCACGCCATTTCGAGTAACGGTTACACCGCCGCTCGTTGCGCTTATGACCCAGGTGACGGGATTTACACCTGGCTCGACGAAGGTGAGCGAGGTGATGTAATAGAAAGAGTCTTTGGCTACTTCATTACCTTTGTTATTAACAACAGCGCCCGCCTCGAAGACAAGGTATTGGAATTCAGAGCCATCGGCAGGAGCCAGAGGATGAACTTCTTGGTTGTGCTCTCTGAAAACAGTTTCACCCACTTTTTTGATAGTGGTAGAGCCAACCCCCGTCATGCTCTCGCCACTGACTCCTGGGTTCTCAACTGTTCCAGTATTTACCTGTGAGGCAGAAGAGGTTTGGTTGTAAATGAATTTGCCGTTGCTAGCTTTCCCGGCTAACGTACCGGCATGATTCAGTGAACTGTCAAGCAGAACACTGGCACCTTCAGCGGCAATCTTTTTGCCTATGAGCGCCGTTCCGTCATCCTGGATAATTGAGCCACTATTAGATGTCTTGATCCAAATGGTTCCGCTGCCAACGTCGATGATTGCGCGCCCCATATATCCCGCATCACCAGCTGCTTGCCCCGTAGTGTTTTTGAGCATGACATCGCCAGTTGCCAGAATGACGAGATGTCCGTCTTTCAGGAGAATGGGTGCATTGATGTAAATCGAGCCGCTGTCGTTACGTTTGGCATCATTGAATGGATTATTGGTGTCAACATAATCAGTCAATGGTTTAACTGTGCCGTTTGCTTGTAGCTTTAGTACATGGAAGCCAGCATCTTGGGCGACTATCGCAGAATTGACGTTGATCCGATTATTCGCGCTGATGGTTATGTTTTGGTTTTTCAGGGAATTAACAATAGCGGCTGCAGAAACTGTATCGCTGCCAGGGGCGCCACCATCTGCTTCAATATTGACCGTTTCCGGATCGAGCAGCCATGTGCCCGATTGTTGGCCGCCTGAAGCGTTGACCTCTGCTTCTGGCGATATTGTCAGCTGTTTGCCAGATGTCTCGACCTCGCCGCCTTTTTGGGCGCCCTGGGCACTGGCTGTCCCGCCGAAATGGGTCTTGCCGTCGCTCCAGACGACCACCTGGCCGCCATCGGTTTTGCCGTCCGCTTTGAGCTGAGCGCCTTTGGCAACGGTTGTGTTCTTGGCCGCTTGCTCGGGCCCTTTGCCCTGGAAGCTTCCGCCTACCAGCACCTTGCCGCCGCTGCCCTGGGTGCCGCTGGCATCAATTTTCGCGGTGCCGGCAACGTTCACTTCATCACCCAGCACCTTGATCTGGCCGCCATTCACGCCTTTAGCGCTGAGGTTGCCCGTGATGTTGGTCTGAGCGGAGCTGCCCAGCACGATGGTGCCGCCATCATTGGTGACCGAGTCGGCCACGACGTTGCCGCCGATGTTGATCACCGAGTCCAGGTGTTTGGCCGCGCGGGCGGCGCTCATGGCCACGGTGCCGTTGCCGACGTCGATCTCGCCGCTGTTGTGCACGCCACCGGTAACGTCCGAATTGACGCTGCCTTTCTCGCCAGGCTCGCCGCTCACGGCAATGTTCAACAGGCCGTCACCGTGGAAGTCCAGGGTGGCCTGCGGCCCGGTTGCCAGCTGCACCATGCCCTTGCGTGCCTGGATGATCCCGGCGTTGTTCACCTGGGCGCCAAGCAGGGCCACCATGCCATTGTCGTGCACCGTGATGCGGCCCTGGTTGGTGACGTTGCCGGTGAGGGCGATGTCCAGCTTGCCGGTCTGCGCGAACTGTTTGGCCTGCTCCTCGGTCAGGAAGCCGGCGCTGGCGACTAGCGCGCTTGAAGAGATATGCGCCTTGGGCCCGACCATGATGCCATTGGGGTTGACGAGGATCAGCTGGCCGTTGGAGGTGACCGCCCCGTAAATCTTCGACGGGTCGCTGCCGATGACGCGATTGAGGGTGACCGATTTGCCGTCTGGCTGGTTGAAGGTGATCTTATGATCCTCACCGACGTTGAAACGTTGCCAGTTGATCGCAGTGCGGGCCGTGGACGTATTGACGTCCATGCTGTTGCCCTGCTGGGTGATGGTCGCCTGGCCGCCGATGACCTGGCCTCCTTGCGGCAGGTTGTCGGCGAGTACATAGGTCACCGGGAAGCTGGCCCCGGCCGAAGCCAGGGCGACAGCGATGCAGAGTGTGGTGAGCGGTGAACAAGGGTGTCCTTTTCCCGCCTTCGATTGAGTGCTCATCGAATTCTCCTGAGTGCGTTAGCTAGGAGAAATGATTCGCCTCGGGCCGAAGCCGGGTAAGCGTGCGTTCAGGCAATGCCTTGTAGTGCGATTCCTATCCTGGGGGCTTCATGCGATGGGGACGTTCATCACGACGACTGCCTCGAAGACCTGCGCATCGTCCCTGGTGACCCGCAGGCTGCCGTGCAGCAGATCGCTCAGCTCATCGGCCAGGGCGAGGTAGATGATCGGCGCGTCGCGCTTGCCGTCCGCTGCGATGTCACCTTTGAGCTGCAGAGTCCACTCCACCTGTCCGGCCTCCTGTTCGAGGGACTCGAGTCGGATCGCAGCGCCCACAGCCCCCACATGCCGCATGTGCAGGAGCAGGGCCTTGAGCAGAGAACCGTAGCGAACCGCGTCGATCCACCCACGGGGACGGGAGGGCGCTTTGGCGAGAGTCCAGGGGGGAACCATTTCGCCATCCAGGCCCTGGAGGTGACGCTGGGTCAGTTCGTTCAGGTCCTCGGGGAAGGGGGCCAACGGCATCTCGCGCTGTTCCAGGCGGATCAGCTCGGAGACGATCGCCACGGCCTCCAGGATGCGCTCCAGGAGCGTGTCGATCTCGTCGCGGCCGTGCTCCCGGCGGATTCTTCGCACGCTGGCGATGTTGCCGGCGATTTCCTCGCCCTGCTGCAGCAGGTAGTGGCCGCGGCGTTTCTGGATCGACGAGACATAGGTCAGCTGGTCGCGCAGGGACTGGACCTGCTGGGTCTCCTCGTCCAGGTCCACGGAGGAACACAGCATACCCAGCAGCTCGCCGTTTTCGTCCAGTACCGGATAGCCACTGTGCCTGAAGACCCGTCGTTGGCCGCGTACATAAACAACGGCCACCATCATGTAGGGGATGCGCTTTTCAACGGCGGCTTCGAAGGTCTTGCGCGCGTATGCCAGGTGCTCCTCATCAATGATGCCCAAATCGCGCTGCCGGGCGTCCAGCACCTGGTCCAGAGTCAGATCGAGACTCTGCAGGAAGGCCTGGTTCGCCGCGAGAATCCGGGTATCTGGCGCGCGCAGGCAGATGGGAAAGGGAATCTGGTTGAGCAGGTCATTGAAGGGGGCGGCGAGCTTGCCGGCGGCGGCGACCTGTTTCGGCAGGCCCGGGCGCTCCTCGAGCAAGCCGCGTTGCGCGGCGACCTGCAGCAGTTCGACCAGCGAGCGGGTGCCGGTCTTTTCCAGCAGGCGGGTCTTGTAGGTGCTGACGGTGCGGTCGCTGATCGCCAGCTCACCGGCGATCTGCTTCACCCGGTAGCCTTCGGCGAGGTAGTGCAGCACGGTCACCTCCCGCGCCGTCAACTGTTCCCCGGCGCCCTCGGCTGCGCTTGCGCCAGTTTCGAGGTGAATGGCCTTGGCCTGGAAATAGGTGCGCCCGGACAGCACCTTGGCTACCGCATCGAGGAAGGATTCGAGCGAGTCGTCCTTGGGCACGAAGCCCGCCGCCCCGGCCGCCAGGCAGAGGTGCTCGTACACATCGGCGGGCAGCGAGGTCAGCACCAGCACGCGGGTGGCGGTCTTCCTGGCGACGATCCGCTTGATGACATCGAGGCCGCCCAGCTTGGGGATGTCGAGTTCCAGCACGACCAGGTCGGGTGCACGGGTGCGGAATTCGGTGAGTCCGTCGAGGCCGTTCCGGGCGACGCCGATTACGTCGTGGCCGGCGTTGCGCAGGGCGGTCTCGGCGCCCAGGGCGCTCAGCGGCTGCTGATCGATGAGGAGTATGTTGGCCATGCTTCGATCCGTGAGTCTGACGGCAACCGGGCTTGATGATAGACGCTGTATGACACGGATCGTTGAGTCACGGCTGCTCGCTCAGGCGATGCTGCCACCTATGGCGCCGATCAGTCGTTCGCCGACTCGAGCCTATGCAGCGGGCACTTGCCATGCAGGCGACGGTGCTCCAGCGGTGACATGCCAAACCAGCGCAGGTGCGCACGGCAGAACGACGCCGTACGGTTGTAGCCCAGCTCGCTGGCGATCTGGCCCACTGTCAGGTTGGTGTGGCGCAGCAACTGCTCGGCCTGCTGGCGGCGGATCTGCTCGACGTGGCCCTCGAAGTCGACGCCTTCGCTGGCCAGGCGCCGCTGCAGGGTGCGTGGGTTCAGGCCCAGGTTGCGGGCGACCTGCTGGAGATTGCAGCGGCTCCTGGGCAGCAGCATCTGGATATGGCGCTCCATCTTGCTGCGCAGGTTTTCGTCCTCGCTGCTCTGGGCCTCTAGGTAGAAGCGCACGATGGCGTGCAGCACCGCGTCGTGCTGGATGCACGGGCGTTGCAGCGACACCGGCGAAAGGGCCAGGGCGTTGTGGGCCTGGCCGAACAGGACCGGGCAGCCAAAGTAGCGCCGATAAACCGCGATATCGGCCTGGGGCTGATGACGCAGCAGCACCGAACGCGGGCGGAAGGCCGCGCCCATCAGTTCGGAGATCAGCAGTTTGCCTTGCAGTACCGACTTCTCGACGATCTGCGGGATGTCCTCGTTGCAGGGCAGGGTGTTCTCGAAATACAGCATCGCGCTGCCGGGTCGACGCTCCAGGCGGAACTGGATCGACGGGCTGTACAGGTGCATGTAGCGCAGCACTGCAACCAGTCCATCGCCCACAGTGGGCGCCGAGCGTGCCAGGTGCTGCAGCGGGCCGAGCAGTGAGGAGCCCTGGCGGGCCGCCAGCTCAAGCCCGAGCTCCGGCATGTTGATGGCGTGGGCGCTGCCCTCGAAAATCTGCACCAGGCTCTTGTAGGAAAACTTCTTCTCGAAATCGCCGACCACGTCGAGGTTGACGCGGTGGGGGGTAAGGTGGTCGCGCAGTGATGCGCCCTGCTCGGAGAGCAGTTCGCCAAACTGGAGAAAAGCGGTGCCGCGGATACTGTCCATGTGATCACACTGATTCGAATTACGGTCGAGCGGGGCGCTGCAAGCCCTGGTACCTGCCAGGAGCTCGGCTACGGAGTAGGAAAAGTATTACGGGCTGACACAAAAGCGCAAACGAGGCCCGGACGCGCGGTCGCGTCCGGGCCGGTCGGCTTACTTGTTCTTGAGGGTCTGGTAGGACTTGAGCATATCCGAGGCCCAGCCATCGAGCACGGCGCGCGCGTCCTTGGCCTGCATGACCTGGGACGAGTTCTCCAGCTCGGTGCCGGCACCCTTGCGCACGACCTCGGCCACCACCTTGTTGCTGCCGCCGTCGAGGAAGGCGGCTTCGGTGGCAATGCTGGTGTCCTGGTCGCGAATGCCGGTGGCGGTGCTGATGCCGGCCGCGATCAGGGCGATCGGGATCACTTCGTAGGGTTGCAGGCCCTTGGTCGAGGCGCTGACGGCGGTGATCGCCGGGCGCACCACCAGCACGCCCGGGCCGGGGCCGGTGGCCAGCGGCAGAGCCTTGGAGAATTGGGTCTTCAGCGCCTGGTCATAGTATTGGGTGATGCCCGTCAGGGTGCTCGCCGGGATCTTCTCGGTGGGCTGTGGCTGCGGGTAGAGCTGGCTGGGTTCGATATAGACGCTGGAGAAGCGCTTCACGTCCACGTTCGGATCGATCCAGCGCATGACCGCTGCGCCGGAGGGCGATTTTTCTTCCTTGAGAATGCTGTAGTTCTTCAGGAACCCGGAATATTGCTCAGGCTCCACGTACTTGCTCGCACAACCTGACAGCGCAAGGGACGCGCCGCACAGCGTGGCCAGCAGAAACTTCGACTTCATCGTAATGCTCCTTAACGGTCATGGGATCAGGCAAGGGAGGTGATAGCAGTTTGCTTGTCATGAATATGTTGCGGCTGGTCTCAGAATCACCACGTTGCACCGTCGCCCAGTGCCTGCAGCGCGCCGTTCTCGTAGCCCCCGATGACGCAGTGCCGGTATGCGAGTCGGATCGCTCGCCTTCAGATCGCCCAGCCACAGGAGAGTGTAGGCGGCGCGTGCAGGCAGTCCATCGTCAGAATGGCAAATACTTTCAGCGACAGAACGGCGCCCCGACAGATACTCCTGATCGTTGACGTCTTCATTACATCCTTAAGAGGCTCCTGCGGCCTGTCAGCCTCTCAAGGAGAACCGGGCCGCGATTTACGCCAATTGATCTATTCATTTCGCGACACGTTGCAGGAAGACTCCAGGCTTTGCCTGCCGGCTGAACAGGCTATGCTAACGCGTCACTTGGGGGCGTCGGAGCGCGCCACAGCGGCCGCACAACCGACTCGAACGAACGCAGAACAAGGAAGAACAAGGTGAACACTCGCGAGCAGATCGCCAACCTGGAAGCCAGCATCGGATCGCAGGTACTGGGCCAGCAGCAGGGCATTCGACATATCCTGCTGGGTTTGCTGGCCAACGGCCATGTGCTGTTGGAGAGCCTCCCGGGGCTGGCGAAAACCCGCACGGTCAAGGCGCTTTCCACGCACCTGGATGCGCAGATGAGCCGTATCCAGTTCACGCCGGACCTGTTGCCTTCCGACATCACCGGCGGGGAGATCCTCCAGCAGACCGAGTCAGGCAACCAGCTCAAGTTCCAGCCCGGCCCGCTGTTCGGCAACGTTATCCTCGCCGACGAGATCAACCGCGCGCCGGCCAAGGTCCAGGCCGCACTGCTGGAGGCCATGGAGGAGCGGCAGATCACCGTGGCAGGGCAGACCCACGTCATGCCAGGGCTGTTCATGGTGCTGGCCACACAGAACCCCATCGAGCAGGAAGGCACCTATCCGCTGCCCGAGGCGCAGATGGACCGTTTCCTGATGAAGTTGCTCATCGACTATCCCAAGGTCGAGGACGAGACCCAGGTATTGCGCCTGGTGCGCGAAGAGGAGCAGCGCCAGCAGAGCGGCGGGGTGCCGCAACGGCCCGAGCAACTGCCGCAGGAAGTGATCTTCGCCGCGCGCCGCGAAGTGGGCCGGGTGCATGTGTCCGAGCCGCTGGACCGCTACCTGATGGATCTGATCAACGCCACGCGCCGGCCCGCCGACTACGACGCGGACCTGGCGCGCTGGATCAGGGTTGGCGCCAGCCCTCGCGGCGGCATCAGCCTGGACCGGGTGGCGCGCGCCCACGCCTGGCTCGACGGCAACGACTATGCCTCGCCCGACGACGTTCGCGCCGTGCTGCATCCGGTGCTGCGTCACCGCCTGCTGCTGTCCTATGACGCGGTGGCCGATGGCGTGAGCGCCGACCAGGTGCTGGATCGCCTGCTCGATAAAGTGGCGGTTCCGGCGTAAGGACGCGGCCATGCAGGAGCAACGCCCCGACGCCGACGGATTCGTCTACGCCTCGCTGCCGCAGTTGATGCTGCTGGAACACCGGGTGCGCGACCTGAGTTTCCTCTCGCGGCAACCGCTGTCCAGCGTGCTGTCCGGCAACCACGCCGCGCGCCTGCGGGGCCGTGGCCTGAGCTTCGACGAGCTGCGCCAGTACAACCCCGGCGACGACCTGCGCCACCTGGACTGGCGCGCCTCGCTGCGCTACGGCAAACCCTTCGTACGCAGCTATACCGAAGAACGCGACCGGCCGACCCTGCTGCTGGTCGACCAGCGCATGAGCATGTATTTCGGCTCCCAGCGCAACTTCAAGTCGGTGACGGCCGCCGAGCTGGGCGCCATCGGCGCCTGGATGGCGTTCCACGCCGGGGACCGGGTGGGCGGCATCGTCTTCGATGACCATCACGTCGAACACGTACGACCGCTGCGCAGCCGGGCGCGGGTCGAGGCGCTGTGCTCGTCCATCGTCCGCTACAACCACGCGCTGCGGGCCACGCGCACCGAAGACGCATCGCCCGGCCAACTGGACCGGGTACTGCGCGAATGCCTGGGCATCGCCGGGCACGACCACCTGATCGTGATCGTCAGCGACTTCGCCGGGGTTTCCGAGCAGACCCTGCAGCTGCTGCGCCAGCTCAGTCGTCACAACGACGTGCTGGCCCTGCAGGTGTTCGACCCCATCGCACTGAAGATCCCCGATCGCGGACGGGTGACGGTGACCCAGGGTGAGCTGCAGGTCGAGCTGGAAGTGGAGCGGCGCCAGGTGCACCGCCCCTTGGGCGAATTCCTCTCCGGTCGCCTGAAGGGCGTGGCCACCCTGCTGCGGCGCAGCCAGGTGCCGCTGATGATGTTCAGCACCGGGCGTGACAGCCTCGACCAGCTGCGCGCCGAGCTGGGCCGCCTGACCGGGGGGCTGCGATGAGCACGGCGAACGTCCCCAGCATCGATCAACTGCGCGAGCTGGCGCTTCCGGTACCGCCAGCCAGCTACTGGCCGCAGACCTGGGGCTGGCTGGTGCTGGCGCTCATTCTGCTGGCGCTGCTGCTGGCCGGGTGCGTCTGGCGTTATCTGCGCTGGCGGCGCGATCGCTACCGGCGCGAGGCACTGGCGCGGCTCGACGAGCTGGCGCAGGCGCTGAACGACCCGCAGGGCCGTCTGGGCGCGCTGCGCGAGCTGCCGCAACTGGTGAAGCGCGTAGCCCTGTCGATGCCGGCGGGGGAAGCGGCTGCGCGTCTGGGGGGAAGCCAGTGGCAGGTATTCCTTGAGCGCCATGGCACGGCGCCAGTGCCGGCGGATTTCGCCCAGCGCCTGGCGCTGCTGGCCTACGCCCCGGCGGAGCGCATTGCGGCGCTGGCGGATCACGAAGTGCACGCGCTGCTCAGCGTGAGCCGGCAATGGATCGAGGCTCACCGTGTGGCAGTTTGACTATCCCTGGCTGTTGTTCCTGCTGCCGCTGCCCTGGCTGGCGTACCGCTATCTGGGGCGCTATGCCGAGGCCCGCAGCGCGCTACGCGTACCGTTCTTCGCGGCCATGAGCCAGGCCGCCGGGCAGGTACCGGGCAGCGCCAGTGCCAGCGGGGGGCGCTGGCAGCTGCCGCTGAACCTGCTGGTGTGGGCGCTGGTCCTCGCCGCGTGTGCGCGGCCGGTACTGGTGGAAAAGCCCATCGAGCACGAGCAGCCGATCCGCGACCTGATGCTGGCCATCGACATCTCGCAGTCCATGCAGACCACGGACTACAGCGCGCCGGACGGTACCCGGGTGGATCGCCTGACGGCCGTGAAGGACGTGGTCCGCGACTTCATCGCCAAGCGCAAGGACGACCGCATCGGCCTGATCGTCTTCGGCACTGCGGCCTACCCGCAGGCGCCGCTGACCCTGGACCACGGCAGCCTGGGCATCCTGCTCGACGAAGTCGGCATCGGCATGGCCGGGCCGAACACCGCCCTGGGCGATGCCATCGGCCTGACGGTGAAGCTGCTCGACAACGCCCAGGAACAGGAGAAGGTGCTGATACTGCTCACCGACGGCAACGACACCGGCAGCGCCATCACCCCGGACCACGCCGCCGCTATCGCCCGCGACCATGGCGTCGTGGTGCACACCATCGGTATCGGCGACCCCGAGGCCACCGGCGACGCCAAGGTCGACCTGAAAACCCTGCAGGACATCGCCACCACCACCGGTGGACGGTTCTTCCGCGCCGGCGACCGCGATGCCCTGGAACAGGTCTACACGACTCTCGACCAGATCACCCCGCACCGCGTGAAAACCCTGAGTCACCAGCCCAAGCGAGACCTGTTCTGGCTGCCTTTGGGGGCGGCGTTGCTCGCGCTGTCGCTGGCCCACGGTGTGGCGGCCCTGGCCTCGCGAGTCAGCGCGCCGCGCCGGCGGCGAGCCAGGGTAGAGGAGGGCTGAGATGGACATCGACCTGAGCGCCTTCCACTTCCTGCGTCCGTTGTGGCTGCTGGTGCTGATCCCCGGCGTGCTCCTGCCGCTGCTGTGGGCGCGTCGCCATGACCTGGTACGCCGGCTCGATGGCGTTATCGCGCCGCATCTGCTGAAGCACCTGGTCATCACCCCGCGCGACAACCAGCGCCTGCGCCCGGTGCATCTCCTGGCCGCGCTGCTGGTGTTGGGCGGCGTGGCGGCCGCCGGCCCGACCTGGGAGCAAGACCGCCCGGACTTCCTCGACAACCGCGCGCCGCTGATTCTTGCCGTGGACCTGTCCGCCTCGATGGACGCCGACGACGTGCCGCCCTCGCGCCTGGCAGCCGCCAAGCACAAGCTGCACGACCTCATCCAGCGCCGCGCGGGCAGTCGCGTCGCGCTGCTCGCCTATGCAGGCAGCGCCCATCTGGTGCTGCCGGCCACCGACGATCCGGCGTTGCTCGACAGCTTCCTGCAAGCCCTGTCGACCCGCCTGATCGAGCGCAGCGGCAAGGACGCACTGGGCGCCATCCGCCTCGCCAAGCGCCTGCTGGCGGCCGAACAGTCCCCGGGCACCCTGGTGCTGGTCACCGACGGCGCCGATGCCAGCCAGTTCGATGCGATCGGCCAGGAGCTGCAGGGCAGCGACCTGCAGGTGCTGGTGCTGGCGGTTGGTAGCCAGGATGGCGGCCTGTTGCCTGGTGCCAATGGCCAATCGCGGCTCGATGACCAGGGCCGGCCGCAACTCGGCCGCTTCGACGCGGAGGGTCTCAAGGGTCTGGCCGATGCGGCGAATGCGCCCCTGGGCAGCCTGACCTTGAATGACGACGTGCTGGACTGGATCGAGCTGCACGCTCAGCAACACTTCCAGGCGGTGCGCGGTGACGATCAGACGGTGCACTGGAAAGACGCCGGCTACTGGCTGTGCTGGCCGCTGTTATTGCTGGCGTTGTTCAGCGTGCGCCGTGGCTGGCGGGTGCACTGGCTGAGCGGCGTGCTGCTGGCCCTGGGCCTGGGCTTGCCGCCGCAGCCTGCACACGCAGGCGCCCTGGCGGATGCTTTCTTCACCCCGGATCAGCAGGGCCGCTGGGCCTTCGAGCACGGGCACTATCCGCAGGCGGCCGAGCATTTCGACGACGCCTACTGGAAGGGGCTGGCCGCCTACCGCGCCGCCGAATTCGACGTTGCGCTGGCCAGTTTCGCCCGCCTGGACAGTGCGCCGGGGTATTTCTACCTGGGCAATACCTATGTGCGCCTGTCGAAGTTCGAGCAGGCCATTGCGGCCTATCAGCAGGCGCTACGGGTACAGGCGGACTTCCCCGAAGCCCAGGCCAACCTTGCCCTGGCCCAGGCGCTGCTGAAGGACCGCGACGACCAGCAGGAGGCCGGGCCGCCGGACGAGAAGGCCGACAAGATCGAGTTCGACAACAAGACCGGCAAGGGCAAAACGGTGCAAATGAAGAGTCAGCAGGCCAGCTCGGACCAGCTGTGGCTGAACAACCTGACGACGTCGCCGGAGCAGTTCCTGCGGCGCAAGTTCCAATTGCAGGATGCCGCCAGGGAGACCGCGCCATGAGGCTGCTCGCCGTCCTGCTGATGCTGCTGGTGCCGCTTTGGGGCCTGGCCGCGGAATCCGAAAACACCGCCGGACCGGACGTCAGGGTACGCAGCCAACTGCTGCCAGCGGACTCGGCCCTGGTCGGCGGCACCGTCAGCCTGCAGGTCGATCTGCTGGTGGACACCTGGTTCAGCGCTGCGCCCCGCTTGCCCAAGCTGAACCTGGACGGTGCGGTGGTCTCCGACCCCGGCGGCGAAGCCGTTCACCTGAACGAGGAGATCGACGGCAAGCCGTTCTTCGGCCTGCGCTTCACCTACCAGATCACCCCGCAACAGGCAGGCTCCTTCGTGATACCTGCGCTGGACATCCAGGTCACGCCCGGCCAGGGCAACGGCCCGGTCACCGTGCACAGCGCTGAACAGCGCTTCGTCGCCCGGCAGCCGGCGGGCGCAGGGGAGGGCGTACAGCGGCTGGTGGCGCGGCAGGTCACCCTGACCCAGACGCTCAAACGCTCCCATGAGCCGCTGCGGGTCGGCGACAGCATCGAGCGACGCCTGCACGTCGAGGCCGTGGGCGCGCAAGCGATGCTGATTCCACCGCCCGGTTTCGCCGAGATCAGCGGCTTGCAGCGCTACGTCCAGCCGCCCAGCGTTCGGCCCCTGAGCGACGGTCGTGGCGGTGTCAACGGCGGCATGCGTGACGATGCGGTGAGCTATGTGGTCAAGGAGGCGGGCAAGTACCAGCTGCCAGCCATCGAGTTGCACTGGTGGGACGCCGCCAGCGGCGAGGCTCGTACGGTTTCGGTGCCGGCGCTGGAGATCGAGGCGGCGGCCGCCGCTGGCTACCAGGCGCCGTTCTCGATCACCGAGGACCTGCGCGAACTGGGCCGCAAGACGCAGGTGCGCATCGCCGGGCACTGGCTGTTCCTGCTCGGCGCCTTGCTGTTCGTGGGCGGGGCGGGCTACGCCTGGCGCACATGGGGAGGCGCGCTGATTGGCACATGGAGGCGCTGGCGTCAGGTGCGCCGCCAGGCCTGGCTGGAGTCTCCGGAATACGCCTGGCAGCAGGTTCGCAGCCAACTCGAAGGCACGCCGACCGAGCTGGGCGCGCTTTACCTGTGGATTCGTCGGACCAGCGGTTGTCGTGAAATGAGTAAACACATGTGCGATCTGTCCGACGCTGTGCGCAAACCTTTGCTAGGTTTTCTCAGGACTCGCTACGGGCGCGGTCGCAGCGAGGGCGCCCCGGCCGAGCTGATCGACGCTCTGCCGAAGCTGCGGCAGGCCACTGCCCAGCACTCCAACATCTCCTCGGGGAAACACGGCCTGAAGCCGCTGAACCCGTGAGCCATTGAACCGGGCCGGTACCCATCAAGGACGTTACATGCACCGTCACGCTGCTTCACGCTGGTTGTTCACCCTCCTGCTGGCCTTGCCGCTGCTGAGCCAGGCCGCCGACCTGGCATCCTGGAACGACGGCAAGTCGCGCCAGGCCATCGAGGGCTTCGTCGAGGCGGTGACCCGCGAGGGCGGCCCGGATTACGTACCGCCGGCCGAACGCATCGCGGTGTTCGACAACGACGGCACCCTGTGGAGCGAACAACCGATGTATTTCCAGGTGCTGTTCGCCCTGGAAGAGGTCAAGCGGCAGGCGCCGCAGCATCCGGAATGGAAGACCCAGCAGCCGTTCAAGGCCGTGCTGGAGAACGATCAGAAGGCGCTCGCCGAAAGCGGCATGAAGGGCATCCTGGAAATCGTCGCCGTTACCCACGCGGGCATGAGCACCGACGAGTTCATCGGCAATGCCCGCCGCTGGTTCGCCAGCGCCAAGCATCCCCGCAGCCACAAGCCCTACACCGAAATGGTGTTCCAGCCGATGCTGGAGCTGCTCGACTACCTGCGTGCCAATGGCTTCAAGACCTACATCGTCTCCGGTGGCGAAGTCGCGTTCATGCGTGCCTTCGCCGAGGAGGTCTATGGCATTCCGCCCGAACAGGTGATCGGCACCACGCTGGGCGGCCGCTTCGAGGACCACAACGGGCAGTTGTCGATCCAGCGCCTGCCCAAGCTGGTCCATAACGATGACGGTCCGGGCAAGCCGGAAAGCATCGACAGCATCATCGGCCGCCGGCCGATCCTGGCCTTCGGCAACTCCGACGGCGACCTGCAGATGCTGCAGTGGACCATGGCGGGCAAGGGCAAGCGCCTGGCCGCGCTGGTCCACCACACCGACGCCCAGCGTGAATGGGCCTATGACCGGCAAAGCAAGGTCGGTCGCCTGGACAAGGCGCTCGATGAGGCGAAGAGCAAGGGCTGGGTGGTCGTGGACATGGCCACGGAATGGAAGCGCGTCTATCCGTTCGACCAGTAACAGGGCAAATGCCAGGACACCGCAGGGGTACGGGGGATTCCAGCCGAGCTGTTGGCGTCTCCCTGCGCGCAGTCGCGGATACGACTCAGTAAGAGAAATGGAGAAACATCAATGAAGCGCACGGGAAAATGGATATCGCGGTTCGCCCTCGCGGCGACGGCGATAGTGGGGTGCTCCGTAGCCCAGGCGGCCGACAAGCCGAACATCCTGGTGATCTTCGGTGACGATATCGGCCAGACCAACATCAGTGCCTACTCGTTCGGCGTGGTTGGCTACCAGACGCCGAACATCGACCGCATCGCCAAGGAAGGCATGATGTTCACCGACTACTACGCGGAGAACAGCTGCACCGCCGGGCGATCCACCTTCATCACCGGCCAGGCGATCCTGCGTACCGGCCTGTCGAAGGTCGGCATGCCAGGCGTTCCGGTCGGCCTGCAGGCGCGCGACGTGACCATTGCCCAGGCGCTCAAGGCCCACGGCTATGCCACCGGCCAGTTCGGCAAGAACCACCTGGGTGACCGTGACGAGTACCTGCCGACCAACCACGGTTTCGACGAGTTCTTCGGCAACCTCTACCACCTCAACGCCGAGGAAGAGCCGGAACGCCCGTACTGGCCGAAGGATGACCAGGCCTTCGTCAAGGCCGCCTCGCCGCGCGGCGTGATCCATTCCTTCGCCGACGGCAAGATCGAGGACACCGGCCCGCTGAACAAGAAGCGGATGGAAACCATCGATGACGACACCACCCAGGCCGCCATCAACTTCATGGACAAACAGGTGAAGGCCGACAAGCCGTTCTTCGTCTGGATGAACACCACGCGCATGCACGCCTTCACCCACGTGCGCGAGTCCATGCAGGGCCAGAGCGGCATGCCGGGCAACGATTACGCCGACGGCATGCTGGAGCACGACGGCGACGTCGGCAAGCTGCTCAAGGCGGTGGACGACCTGAAGATCGCCGACAATACCATTGTCGTCTACACCACCGACAACGGCCCGAACCAGTGGTCCTGGCCGGATGCGGCAACCACTCCGTTCCGCAACGAGAAGAACTCCAACTGGGAAGGCGCCTACCGGGTGCCGGCGATGATCCGCTGGCCGAACCACATCAAGCCGGGCTCCGTTTCCACCCAGATGTTCTCCGGCCTGGACTGGTTCCCGACCCTGCTGGCGGCCGTGGGTGATACCGACATCAAGGAACGCCTGCTCAAGGGTGCGGATATTGGCGGCAAGAACTTCAAGGTGCACCTGGACGGCTACAACCAGCTGGACTACCTGACCGGCAAGTCCAACGAGAGTGCACGCAAGGAGTTCTATTACTTCAACGACGAGGCAGAGTTGGTAGGCATGCGCTTCAACGACTGGAAGATTGTCTGGTGCGAACAGCGCGCACCGGGTGGTCTGCAGGTCTGGAGCGAGCCGTTCACCTGCCTGCGCGTGCCTAAGCTGTTCAACCTGCGCATGGACCCGTATGAGCGGGCGGATGTGGTCTCCGACCAGTACTACGACTGGCTGACCAAGAACGACTACCTGCTCTTCCAGGGCACTCGCAAGGCTGCGGCCTTCCTGCAGACCTTTGTCGACTATCCGCCGAGCCAGCGTCCGGCGAGCTTCAGCATCGATCAGATCCGCAAGGATGTGGATGCGAAGATCGAAGCGAAAATGAAACAAGCCAAGTAACCTGTTGTGCGTAGTGGACGCCTGCGCAGGCGTCCGAATCAGGCCCGCGACGGACTTGTCCGTCGCGGGCTTTCCTCTGTCTGACAAGGCGTACCCGATGTCCTCAGCCGCCGACTCCTCTCGCATGAGTTCTTCGCGCAGCGCAGAACGCACCACTCGCCAGGAAAAACAGGCGCGTTTGCTGATCCCCGCGCTGTTGCTGTTCGTGTCCGGAGGCGCCGCACTCGTCTACCAGGTGCTGTGGGTCAAGCAGCTGTCGCTGGTGGTCGGGGTCGAGGTCTTCGCCGTGACCACGGCGATCAGTGCATTCTTCGCCGGCCTCGCCCTGGGTGGCCTGGCCTTCGGACGCTGGGCCGATCGCCTGCGGCGTCCGGTTCTCCTGTATGCGGGCCTTGAATTGCTGGTGGCGATTCTCGGCGTCGGCGCCACGCTGGCCCTCTCGGCGTCGGCAGAACCCTTCGCGCGGCTGGAGGACAGCGTCGGCCTGCTGGCCTGGCTGCTGCCGTTCCTGCTGGTTGGCGTACCGGCCTTCTTCATGGGCGGCACGCTGCCGGTGCTGATGCGCGCCGTGCAACCTGACACCCAGCAGATGGGCCGTGCCGGCGGCGGGCTGTACGCCGCCAACACCACGGGCGCCATCGCGGGAACCCTGCTGGCAGCTTTTCTGCTGCTGCCGGCGCTCGGCGTAATCGGCAGCGCCTGTGCTGCTGCCGTCCTCAACCTGGTGGCCGCGGTGGGTGCGCTGATCGCCCAGCGCGGTGCCGTCGAGACTGTGGCCGAGCCCACCGCAGCGACCGGGAAGCGCAGCCCGGCGGCGCGCCTGGCAACCGCGTTGTACTGCCTCGCCGGCGGTGTCGCCCTGGGCTACGAAGTGGTGTGGACGCAGTCCATCGTGCAATTCATGAGCACCCGCGCCTTCGCCTTCGCGGTGGTGCTGGCCACCTATCTGCTCGGCCTGGTGCTGGGTAGCGCGTTGTATGCCCGCCGAGCGGACCGCCTGCGCGACCCTTGGGGTGTGTTCGCGGTGCTGATCGCGGCGGCCGGCCTGCTCGCCATCCTGCAGATCGCCGGCCTCGGCCAGTGGCTGGTGGCGGCGCAGAGCGGCGTCGAAATGATGGTGCTGAGCCTGGGCGGCAGCGAGCTGGCGGGGATGTCCGCGCGCTTCGCGGTGGCCGCGCTGTGCGTGGTGTTCCTGCCGACCACTCTGCTGGGCGCGGCATTTCCCCTGGCGCTGCGCCTGTCGGTGGACTCCGGGCATGTCGGCCGCGATGTCGGGCTGGTGGTGGCGCTGAACACCCTGGGCGGCATCCTCGGCGTGGTGCTGACCGGCTTCGTGCTGGTGCCGGCGGTGGGCCTGGTGCGTACCCTGGCGCTGCTCGCCATCCTGGCCGCCGTCATCGGCCTGCTGGCTGTCTGGCGCGGCGTCGGCGTGGGCAGGGGCGGGCGCATTGCGGTCTTGGCGATTGCCGTCGCGACCCTGGCGACCGCAGTGCTGACGCCGCCACGCCACCTGGCCGAACTGATGCCGGCGGCGCGCAACGGGCAGATCACCTTCTACCAGGAAGGCCGTGGCGGCACCGTCGCCGTGGTGGAGCAGGGCAAGGGTGACCGGCGCTTCAACCGCCTGTACATCCAGGGTGTGTCCAATACCGGTGACGCCATGCCGTCGCTGCGCTACATGCGCCTGCAGGCATTGCTGCCGCTGCTGATCCACCGGGGCGAGCCGCGTTCCTCGCTGGTGATCGGTTTCGGCACTGGCATAACCGCCGGCGCCATGCTGCGCTACCGCGACCTGGAGCATCCGGTGGTGGCCGAGTTGCTGCCCGAAGTGCTGGCCGCCGCGCCGAATTTCCAGGGCACCTTCGGCGCGATCAAGGACCCACGCCTGGAGATTCGCCTGCGTGACGGCCGCCGCGAGTTGCTGCGCAGCGACGAACGCTACGACATGATCACCCTGGAACCGCCGCCGCCTTCGGCCGCCGGCGTGGTCAACCTGTACTCGCGGGACTTCTACCAGCTGGCCGCCCGCCGCCTGCAGGAGAATGGCGTGGTCGCCCAGTGGCTGCCGCTGCCGACGCAGAACGACGAAGACAGCCGTTCGCTGGTGCGCAGCTTCATCGACGTATTCCCCTATGCGTCACTGTGGACCACCGAGTTCCACGAGATGCTGCTGGTGGGCTCGCTGCAACCGCTGCAGCTCGATGTCCCGCGCATCCGCCAGCGCTTCGAGCAACCCGAGATCGCGGCGGCCCTGGGCGCAGTGGGGGTCGATTCGCCGCAAGCCCTCCTGGCCACCTGGATCACCGATCGCAACGGCCTTGAGCGCTATGCCGGCGACGCCCCGGCAGTGACCGACGACCAGCCACGCATCGAATACGCCCCCTGGGTGCGCTCGCGGGAAATCACCCGCGTACTGCCGACACTGCTCGCCCTGCGCTCGGCGCCGCCCCTGGAAAACGCCGAACCCTCGTTCCGTGGCGCGGTGGATAATGAATGGCAGAGCCTGCGCCGCTTCTACGGCCTGAGCCTGCACGCCTACCGTGGCGAGCGCGAGGCCTGGGCGCGGGACGTCCGGCAGATCGCCCGGGAGGAGGGGGATAACCCGTACTATCGCTGGTTCCTCGGCGGGCCCTGAAGCAAGCAGGCCCCTGGGCGTTGCTTGATGCCCAGGGGCCTTGGTTGCCAGTAGAGAGACGATTTACCGGCCGTCAGGCTCCAAGGCGCTCAATGAGCGCTGTCACCCTGTTCGGCTTTATCGTCGTCGGGCTCCGCTACCGGCGGACTCACCACGAGCTGGTCCACCCAGGAGTTGAACAGCTCATAGCCAACGGCGAGCACTACGGGCCCGATGAACAGGCCGATGATGCCGTTGCTGATCATTCCGCCCAGCGCGCCGATCAGTACCACCGGCATCGGCACGGCAACGCCGCGTCCCAGCATCAGGGGTTTGAGCACGTTGTCCGACAGGCCGGCGGCGAGGGTCCAGATGGCGAAGATGATGGTGGTGGCGCCGACGCCATCCTGGCTGAAGACGTAGAGCACCACCGGCAGGGTGACCAGCAGAACCGGCAGCTGCATGATGCCCAGCAGCAACACGAACAGAGCGATCAGGCCCGCACCGGGTACACCCATCAGCACCAGTGCCACGCCTATCAGCAGCATCTGGATAAAGGCGATACCCACTACGCCCTGGGCTACCGCACGGATGGTGGCCGCGCACAGTGTGGCCAGTTCCTGACCCCGTTCCGGACTGAAAATACGCTGGGCAATGGCCGTGGCACGGTGGGCGCCGCGTTGGCCGTTGGCCATGATCACGCCGGCGATGATGAGGGCCGCGACGAACACCAGAACCCCGGTGCCGACTCCGGCCAGTTTCACCAGCAGCGCCTTGCTGAGGTCCTTCAGGTGCGGCGCTACCTGCTGCAAGGCCCAGCTCAGGTCGCCGGAGGCGTGGTTCCAGATGCGGAACAACGGCTCGCCTATCACGGGCCACTCCTGCACCGACGGGGTGGGCGGGGGAATTTCCAGCTTCCAGTCCTGGGCTGAGTGCAGGGCCACTTGCACGGAGCTGGCGATGGATTCGCCGAGGAAGGCCAGCGGGGCGATCAGGCACAGCAGGGCGAGCAGCACCAGCAGTGTGGCGGCCTTGCCGGGGGAGATGCCGATGCCGTTGGCGATACGGGTATTCAGCGGATACAGGGTGACCGCCAGGATCACCGCCCACAGCATGACGCCGAGGAAGGGGCGGAAGATCTCGTAGCAGAAGATCACCAGGCCGGCGATCAGGCCCGCCCGGATCAGCACGTCCAGGTAATCGCGGGCGCTGCTGATCTCGAGGAATTTACGGCTGCTCATCGTGGGGGCTCCTTTTGCCTGGGGGCGACGGCGCGTGGCCTGTCCGTGTCGTCTGTTTCGCTATGTGCAGGCTAGACCAGCGCCTCTGTGGTTCAAATGCCAAGGGGTATGGGGTTCTCATTTGGCGACAGTGATCGCTCAGCCGGCCGTCAGCGCGACGATGATCGGCCCGCACACCGCCAGCAGCACGTTGGAGATGGCGTAGCACACGGTGAAACCGACCACCGGGGTATTGCTGCCGGACTGCTCGATGATCCGGTTCATCGAGGCCGCTTCAGTCTGCGCCCCGGCCAGGGCGCCGAACAGGATCATCGGGTGCAGGCGCAGCACGTAGCGTCCGAAATACAGCGCCACCAGTGGCGGGATCAGCGTGACCATGGCGCCAGCGACCAGCAGCGCCAGGCCCTGGTCGCGGATGGCGGCAAGCGCCGCCGGGCCCGCCAGCAGGCCGACCACGGCGCCAAATGCGGTGAGGCCGAATTCGGAAAAGGCCCACTGTGCCGCGGGAGGCAAGGAGCCCCGCTCGGGGTGGCGCGAGTTGTACCAGCCGATCAGCAGGCCGGCGAGCAGCACGCCGCCGCCGATGCCCAGCTCCACCGGGATCATGCCGATGTGGGTGGACAGCAGCCCCACCAGCGAACCCAGCACCATGCCCAGAGCATGGATGGCGATATCGCTCTTGTAGTTGCTCTCGCGGATGCGTCCCAGCTGGGCGGCCAGGGCTTCGACACTGGCGGTACGGCCGGTGAGGCTGATGACGTCTCCGCGGCGCAGTACCGTCTCGGGCAGTTGCGGCAGCTCCAGGCCCTGGCGGGTAATGGTGGTGATGAAGCAGCCCATGCGCTGGGCGCCGACCAGGTCCGCATGAATCTGGTGGATGCTGCGGCCGGCCAGTCGGCGCGACGTCAGCACGATATCCGCGCTGCGGGTGGGGAAGGACAGGCTTTCGGCGTGATCCACCTCCGGCCCCACCCAATGACTCAGGTCGCCCACCGCCTCGCGCAAGGCATAGACGCCGAGAATGTCGCCGGCCTCCAGGCGCAACCCCGGGTCACGCTCGAGGATGCGTTCGCC
The DNA here is from genome assembly GCF_047902425.1 of Pseudomonas macauensis. Taxonomy (NCBI): domain Bacteria; kingdom Pseudomonadati; phylum Pseudomonadota; class Gammaproteobacteria; order Pseudomonadales; family Pseudomonadaceae; genus Pseudomonas; species Pseudomonas macauensis. The sequence goes on from NZ_CP138377.1 coordinate 2,987,017, forward strand.
GCGCACCACGCGCTCCACGCTCAGCGCTGGATGCAGCGCCTCGATATCCGCGATGCTCAGGCCGATCGCCGCCGGCGTCTCCAGGCGATGGGCGCGCACCACGATGCGGGTGTACGGGATGCTGATGGCGTCCTCGTTGCGCTCGATGCCTAACTCGCGCTCCAGCTCGCGTGCCGAGGTGCGCAGGTCGACCCCCAGCAACCAGGGCGCGACGCTGCCGACGAAGACCACCAGGCCGATGGTGCCGAACAGGTAGGTAATGGCATAGGCCACCGCCATGTGGCTGTTGAGCTGGGCCTTGGCCGCTGCATCGATGCCCAGTTGGGCGATGGCGCTGCTGGCGGTGCCCATGATCGCGGTATCGGTCAGCGCACCGGCGCCCAGGCCGGCAGTGAAGCCCGCGTCGAAGCCGTAGAGCGCGTACATCGCCAGGATGGTGGCGAGGGCCGTGGCGCACAGCACCACCGAGAGCAGCACCAGTTTCAGGGTGCCGCGGTTGAGGCTGCCGAAGAACTCCGGCCCGCTCTTGAAGCCGACCGCGTAGATGAACAGGGCGAAGAACACCGCCTTCAGCTCATGGGGCACCTCCAGGCCGAGCTGCCCGATCAACAGCCCCATCAGCAGCGCGCCCGCCACCGAGCCGAGGTGAAACCCGGCGAAGTGCAGGCGCCCCAGCAGCACCCCCAGGGCGATGGCGAGGAAGACTGCGATCTCGGGGTTGGTACGCAGTGCATTGAGCGTGAAGTCGAGCATGAAACCTCTCCGTGGCGATTCATCCGGCAGGCGATGCCCTGCTACCGGCCCGAAGAGTATGGCTGGATTGACGGTCTGCTACGGGGTTGTCGCGAAATGAAAACGCAGGGGATGCCTGCACCAGGCAATGCCGTCACTGCGCGCTCACCGCGCGCTGCCTGGTGCGGGCTGGAGGGCTTTGGCTGTTGGGAGGGGATGCCACGCCCCGGCGGGGCGTGGCGGGTGGATCACTGCTTCTGTGGAGCGGCTTGCTGCTGTTTCATCTTCTCGGCGATCTTCTGGTAGATCGACTGCTGCACCTGGTCGATGGTGAAGCTGGCCGGGCGCTGGCTCGGCGGCCATTCGAGGAAGGTCTGCAGGAACTGCGTGGATTTCATGGTGCCGATGCCTACCAGATAGGCGTTCTTGGTCAGCCAATCGTAGTACTGGTCGGAGACGATGTCGGCGGTTTCATAGGGGTCCATGCGCAGGTTGTACAGCTTGGGAACGCGCAGGCAGGTGAAGGGCTCGCTCCACACTTCGAAGCCGCCAGGCTTGCGCTGTTCGCAGAACACCACCTTCCAGTCGCCGAAGCGCATGGCCACCAGTTGGCCGTCGTCGTTGAAGTAGTAGAAATCATTGCGCGCGCTCTTCTTCGCCTTGCCGGTGAGGTAAGCGAGCTGGTCGTAGCCATCCAGGTGCACCTTGAAGGTCGGCCCGCCGGACGAAGGCGCCCAGCCCTTGAGCAGCTTCTCCTTGGCGTCGGGCACGCCCACGGCGGAGAGCAGGGTGGGGAACCAGTCCAATCCGGAGAACATCTCGTTGGACACCTGGCCCGCTCCGATATGCCCCGGCCAGCGGATCATCGCCGGCACCCGGAAGGCGCCTTCGTAGTTGGAGTTCTTCTCGTTGCGGAACGGCGAGGTGGCGGCATCCGGCCAGGTGAAGCGGTTCGGGCCGTTGTCGGTGGTGTAGATGACGATGGTGTTGTCCGCGAGCTTCAGGTCATCAAGGGTCTTGAGCAACTTGCCGACGTCACCGTCGTGTTCGAGCATGCCGTCGGCGTACTCGTTGCCGGGCATGCCGCTCTGGCCCTTCATCGAGTCGCGCACGTGGGTGTAGAGGTGCATGCGCGTGGTGTTCATCCAGACGAAGAACGGCTTGTCGGCCTTGGCCTGCTTGTCGATGAAGTTGATCGCCGCCTGGGTGGTCTCGTCATCGATGGTTTCCATGCGCTTCTTGGTCAGCGCCCCGGTGTCCTCGATCTTTCCGTCGGCGAAGGAATGGATCACTCCACGCGGGGAGAAGTGCTGGACGTAGGGGTTCTGCGGGTCCTTCGGCCAGTACGGACGCTCGGGCTCCTCTTCGGCGTTGAGGTGGTAGAGGTTGCCGAAGAACTCATCGAAGCCGTGCTTGGTGGGCAGGTATTCGTCGCGATCGCCCAGGTGGTTCTTGCCGAACTGGCCGGTGGCGTAGCCTTGCCCCTTGAGGGCCTGCGCCAGGGTGATGTCGCGATCCTGCAGGCCCACCGGCGAGCCGGGGATGCCGACCTTGGTCAGGCCGGTACGCAGCGAGGCCTGGCCAGTGATGAAGGTGGAGCGCCCGGCGGTGCAGCTGTTCTCCGCGTAGTAGTCGGTGAACAGCATGCCCTCCTTGGCGATTCGGTCGATGTTCGGCGTGTGGTAGCCGACGACCCCTTGCGAATAGGCGCTGATGTTGGTCTGGCCGATGTCGTCGCCGAAAATCACCAGAATGTTCGGCTTGTCGGCGGCCTGGGCTCCGGCGCCAGCCAGCAGGCCGACGGCCATGGCGAGCCGCGGTAGCCAGCTGCGATTGCGAGTCATAGCACGGTTCTCCGTGATGCTTGTTGTTGTGGTTGGCTGGCCCTTGCCGCAGGGGATTGGGCACTGGGCGTCATTGAACGCGGCAAGGCAGAGCGTGCAAATCACCCGATGGGGTGGTTCGCCAAGGGCGCGGGAGGGGTGTTTCTGGCGGGTGTTACGCAGGGTATCGCGGGTTTCGCTGGCGTCGGAAGCAACGCACGACGCCAACGGGTGAATGGCTGTGAAACCGGTTTCTGCCACCCACTCGGGTGAGGCGAAAAATCACCTGTTCAGGCGGTTTTTCGCGGTATCGGCGGCTGACAGCATGCGTACTCCAACACAAGGATCACTGGAGTACCGCATGCCAACAATAACAATGCGCGGAAGCTTCCGACCGCAGGCCCTGGCCGTTGCCGTGGCGCTTGCCTGGACTGCACAGGCGCAAGCCGTAAGCTTCAACATCGGCGAGATCGAAGGGCAATTCGACTCGTCGCTTTCCCTGGGCACCAGCTGGGCCCTGCGCAATCCGGACCCGAAGTTCGTCTCCAACTTCAATGTGGTCGGCGCCAAGGGCACGGCTGCCTCGCGGACCAACGACGATGGCCGGCTGAACTTCAGCAAGGGCGATACCTTCTCGAAGATCTTCAAGGGCACCCACGACCTGGAGCTCAAGTACGGCGATTCAGGCGCCTTCCTGCGCGGCAAGTACTGGTATGACTTCGAGCTCAAGGACGAGGACCTGCGCTACTACAACATCGACGACCGTGGTCGCGACCAGGCGGCCAGCGCCTCGGGCGCCCAGTTCCTCGACGCCTTCGTCTATCACAACTACCAGCTGGGCGATCTGCCGGGCAACGTGCGTTTCGGCAAGCAGGTGGTGAGCTGGGGTGAGAGTACCTTCATCCCCAACTCGATCAACTCGATCAACCCGGTGGACGTCTCCGCACTGCGTCGCCCCGGCGCCGAGGTCAAGGAAGCGCTGGTGCCGGTGCAACTGTTCTATCTCTCCCAGGGGCTGAGCGAGAACGTCACTGCCGAGGGCTTCTACCAGATCAAGTGGGACAAGACGGTCACCGAGAACTGCGGCACCTTCTTCGCCGCCGATGCCGTGGCCAAGGGGTGCAACGACCGACTGGTGATCGCCGGCCCGGACTTCGCTCCCGGTGATCCGCGCGCCAACAGCGGTACCATTCTCGATGTGGCGGGCAACCGCGCCAACGCCTACATCCCGCGTGTCGACGACAACGAACCGGGCGATTCCGGTCAGTACGGCCTGGCCCTGCGCTGGTTCCTGCCGGAGCTCAACGACACCGAGCTGGGCGCGTACGTGATGAACTATCACAGCCGCAACCCCTACCTGAGTTTCACCCGCACCACCTTTGCCGGTGCCTCCACGGCACTGACCACAACCAACCGCGTGCGGGGCGCCAATTACTTCGTCGACTACCCCGAAGACATCCACCTGTACGGCCTGAGCTTCCAGACCAACGTCTCCGGCGTCGCACTGGGCGGTGAGATCAGCTACCGGCCGAACATGCCGATGCAGATCAACACCGGCGACCTCAACCTCGCCGCGGTGAACCAGGTTGGCAAGGTCAACGGCGTGACCACGGCGGTGTCGCCGGTGTTCCTCGACGGCCAGGCGGTCAACGCCCCCGGCGCGGACATCCAGGGCTACAAACGCCTGCCGTTCACCCAGATACAGGTCACTGCCACCAAATTCATCGACCAGGTCATGGGCGCCGAGCGCCTGACCCTGGTGGGTGAGGTGGGTTATGACCATATCAGCGGCATCGATGACTCCCTCGGTAGCCTGCGCTTTGGCCGCAGTCCGACCTTCGGCGCCGGCGAATTGGTCGATCAGTCGGTTTGCGTCGGAACCAACCCCGGCAAGCCCAACGCCAGCAACCCGCAGCAGGAGTGCAACAACAAGGGCTTCTATACCAGCGAGTCCTGGGGTTACCGGGTGCGCGGCGTCCTCGACTACCCGAACGTGATCGCCGGCATCAACTTCAAGCCCAACGTCGCCTGGTCGCATGACATCAACGGTACCGGACCGAGCTTCGAGGAAGGCGCCAAGGCCATCAGCCTGGGCCTGGATGCCGACTACCAGAACACCTACACCGCGAGCCTGAATTACACCAACTATTTCGGTGGCGATTACAACACCATGACCGACCGCGACTACATGTCAGTCAGCGTCGGCGTGAACTTCTGAGCAGGTGAACAGCATGCACATGATGAATTTGATGAAGGGCACGATCCTGGGTCTGAGCCTCCTGGCGAGCTCGGTACACGCCGCAGTTTCGACTGAGGAAGCGGCCAAGCTCGGCGCCACCCTGACGCCGCTGGGCGGCGAGAAGGCGGGCAACGCCGACGGCAGCATCCCGGCCTGGACCGGCGGCCTGAAGCCGGGCGCGGCAGCGGTGGAGAATGGCTTCCTCAGCGATCCGTTCCCCGATGACAAGCCGCTGTTCGTGATCACCGCCGCCACGGCGGAGAAGTACAAGGACAAGCTGAGCAACGGCCAGATGGCCATGTTCAAGCGCTATCCGGACACTTACCGCATTCCGGTGTACGTGACCCGCCGTACCGCCTCCAGCCCGCAGTCGATCTACGACGCGGTGAAGGTCAGCGCGCTGAATACCGAGGAAGTGGACGGCGGCAATGGCCTGGCCAATTTCAAGGGGCGCAATTATGCCTTCCCGATTCCCAAGAACGGCGTTGAAATCGTCTGGAACCACATGACCCGTTACCGCGGCCCCAACCAGCGCCGCCTGAGCGCGCAGGCCACGCCGCAGACCAACGGCTCGTTCACGGCGGTGGAGTTCGAGGAAGACCTTGGCTACCCGCAGCTGATCAAGGATGCCGATCCGAAGCAGACCGAGAACGTGCTGTTCCTCTACAAGCAGCGGGTCACCGCGCCGGCGCGCCTGGCAGGTAACGTGCTGCTGGTCCACGAGACCATCGACCAGGTCAAGGAACCCCGTCTGGCCTGGGTCTACAACGCTGGCCAGCGCCGCGTCCGCCGGGCTCCCCAGGTGGCCTACGACGGTCCCGGCACCGCCGCCGACGGCCTGCGCACCTCCGATGACGCGGACATGTACAACGGCGCACCGGACCGCTACGACTGGAAGCTCGTGGGCAAGAAGGAAATGTACGTTCCCTACAACAACTACCGGCTGTGGTCGCCCAAGCTCAAGTACGCCGACATCCTTCAGGCCGGTCACATCAACCCCGACCTGGCGCGCTACGAGCTGCACCGGGTGTGGGAAGTGGTCGCCACCCTGAAGCCTAACCAGCGGCACATCTACGCTACCCGTCGCTTCTACTTCGACGAGGACACCTGGCAGGCCGTGGAGTCCGAGGCCTATGACGGACGCGGCCAGCTCTGGCGCGTCGGCGAAGGCTTCGCGGTGAACGACTACCAGCAAGGCACGGCAGTCTACGCGGTGAATGCGCTCAATGACCTGATCGCCGGCCGCTACCTGGCGATGGCGATGATCAACGAGTCGCGGCGCGGCATCGATTACACCGCGCAGCCAAGCATGACCGACTTCACACCAGCGGCCCTGCGCAACGCCGGTATCCGCTAAGCCCCACGGCGCCGTCTGCCGGTAAGGGGCGGCGCCATACCTCGGACTAGTCCTCTCGGCTAGTCCGAACGACCGATTGTTCCCCGCCATTGCCGAATGCTCTGCTGACACCCAGACGCAGCACGAATTACAACGAAAACGGGTGTCGCCATGTCCAGTTTCTCCGCCATTGCCGCCGGTGCGCCGGTGTCCTTGCCTGCCACGCAACTGCCGCGCGAGCCGCTGCTGCTAGCTCTGCTGGAATCTCCTCGCCGCCTGAACCTGCTCTGCGCTCCCGCCGGTTACGGCAAGAGTGCGCTGGCCCGTGCCGCGCTGGAGCGCCTGCCGGCCAGTTGTGCACGAATCTGGTTGGATTGTGCCGGTCAGCGGCTGGAAGTGGCGGCCGCATGCGCCCGGATCGCCAAGAGCCTGGGCCTGCAGGAGGCAGACCCGACCAGCGTGCTGCTGGCCTTGCAGTTGCGGCGGCAACCGCTGTGGCTGGTCCTGGACGACTATCCGCAAGACCCCGACGCGGACCTCGACGCCTGGCTCCAGCGCCTGCTGAGCCTCAGCGAAACACCGCTTTACCTGCTGGTCAGCTGTCGCCAGCGCCCGCAATGGAATCTCTCGCGCCTGCTGCTCGACGAGCGCCTGTGCGAGCTGGGCATCGCGCAGCTGGCGTTCAGCCGCGAGGAAAGCGACACGCTGGCGTTGGCTCAGGGGTACGACGCGGACTGCCGCGAGCGTTTGTGGGCCGCCACCCAGGGCTGGTGCGCCGGCGTGCGCCTGCTGCTCAGCGCACGCGACGGCGTGCATGCGCCGGGTGAAGTGGCGTCCTGGCTGCGCTCGTACCTGTCGCAGGAGCTGCTTGGCCGCCTCGACGCAGAGACTGGCGACATGCTCTGCGGCCTGGCCTACCTGCCGCGCTTCAACCGGGAAATCTGTGCCGGCCTTTGGGAGGAGGGGGGCGGTGAGCGCTTCGACCAGCTGCGCCACGGCCAGGGGTTCTTCCTTGCGCTGGATGGCGAAGCCACTTGTTTCCGCCTGCCACCGCTGGTCGCCAAGGCACTGCAGGGCCACCTGCAGGGGCCGGCGCTGACCCGCCTGCGCCTGCGCGCCTGCAACGTGCTGAGCCAGGCCGGCTGGCTGAACGAGGCGATCGAGCTGGCGCTGGGCGCTGGCCAGCCGGAAGTCGCCGCCAGCTACATGGACCGCCTGGACATGGACTGGCTGTTCGCCGGCGACCACCTGCGACTGCTGCTGGATTGGCGCGAAAAGCTCCCCGCCGCGCTGATGGAAAGCACTCCCCGACTGATCTGCCTGAACGCCCGTGCGCTGCTGTTCAGCTGGCGTCTGGACGAGGCGGAGGCCTGCATCGAGCGCCTCAGCGACTTCCTGCCGCAAGCCCAGGCCGCGCGCAACCGCCGCCTGCTGGCCAACTGGCTGGCCCTGCGGGGCGCGCTGGACGGCATGCGCGGGCGCCTGGATGACGCGCGCGAACGCTGCAGTGCCGCCCTGCAAGAACTCGACCCGAGCGACTGGCGCTCGGTGCTGTTATGCCAGACCACCCTGGCGCGCCTGGACATGGCCGGGGGCCAGCCGCAGGCAGCGCGACGCACACTGCAGGACGCGCTGGAACTGGCGCGCCGCCGTGGCTGCCTGGCCAGTGAAGTGCTGCTCGACTGCGACCGCATCCGCCTGGCCCTGCTCGGCGGCGAGGTGGGGCAGGCCCGGACGCTGCTGGACGCCTGCTGCGAGCGCGTCGCGGCGACCAGTCAGGAACACGGGTTGCTGATCGGGCGCCTGGCCTTCCTGCGTGGCGAGCTGCTGCTGATCCAGGGCGACATGGCCGGCGCCGAAGCCGTCCTCGAAGGCGGCGTGGCGCAGGCTCGCGCCTGCGCCGATCCGTGCATCCTGCATGGCCTGATCGGTCTCGCCGAAGTCGCCTCGCGAGGTGGCGATGCACTGGGCGCCGATCGCAGGATGGAGGAAGCCGAACGCTGCATGCATCGTTGGCGGGTGCAGCCGGTTTGCTATGCGCTGCCGCTGCAGGGCCTGCGGTTGCGCCTGCTGGCGCGCCAGGGGCAGTGGCAGCGCCTGCGTCAGGAAGGCCAGGCGCTGGCTGCGCAGAAAGCGGTGCCGCCGCTACACACGCCGTCGCTGCCGCAGCGCCTGCGTTATCTGCTGGCGCTCGCCGAGGCCGGCTGCGGCAACCCGGAGGTGGCATGCGAACGTCTGCGCCGGCTACAGGAGGAGTGCCAGTGCCTGGAACTTCATGGCCTGGCGCGCGAAGCGCAGCACGCGCTGGAGCGCTTGGCCGGCAGCCTGCCGATCGAGCAGCTTTCCGGCCTGCTGCCGGCGGGGCCAGGCGGTACGCCCGATGGCTCCGGGCACGGCCTCACCGCACGCGAGGTGGCGGTGTTGCGGCTGCTGGCCGAGGGCCTGTCGAACCAGGAGATCGGCAACAGCCTGTTCATTTCCCTGAATACCGTGAAGACGCACACCAAGAAGATCAACGTGAAACTCGGGGTGCGCCGGCGCACCCAGGCCATCGTCCGTGCCAAGTCACTGGGGTTGCTCGGTTGAGCGACCGTCGCCGGTCTGCCGCAGCAGGTCCACCAGCGCCCGGGCACAGCCGGGCAGGGCCTCGCGGTCACGCAGCAGCACGCTGCGTTCGCGTACCACCCAGGGCTCGTCCAGGGCGAGGATCTGCAGGTTCATGGTGCGGCTGTGGCGACGCGCCGCCGTCTCCGGGATCACCCCAATGCCCACCCCGGCCTCGATCATCCGGCAGATGGCTTCGAAACTGGCCACCTGGATGCGCAGGTTGAGGTTGCCGCCGACGCGCTCCACCTGCTCGCGCAGGAAGCTTTGCAGGGTGCTGCCTTCATGCAGGCCGATGTGGGCGAAGTCCAGGGTGTCAGCCAGGGTGAGCCGGCGCAGCCGGCCCAGTGGATGCCCCGGTGGCACCGCCAGGACCAGTCGGTCGGTGCTGAAGTGCACCACCTGCAGCCCCTCGGCGCGCACCGGTCCGGCGACGATGCCAAGGTCGGCCGAGCCGTCGAGGATGGCGCGGACGATATCGCGGTTGAGGCGTTCCTGGAGGTCGACGCTGACGCCAGGGCGCACGGCGAGGAAGCCCGCCAGCAGCTCGGGCAGGAACTCGGTGACCGCCGTGGTGTTGGCGAAGATGCGGATGTGCCCGACCTGGTCCCCGCCCTGTTCGCTGAAGTCGTCCTTCAGGTGCTCCACCTGGCGCAGGATCAGCCGCGCATGCTGCAGCAGCCGCTGGCCCGCCGGGGTCAGTTCGACGCCACGGTTGTCGCGGTACAGCAGGCGGCAGTCGAGCTGACCTTCGAGAGCCTTGATCCGCGCGCTCGCGGCGGCCGCCGAGAGGTGCGCACGGCGGGCGCCCTGGGTCAGGCTGGGGGCTTCGGCGATATGGACGAAGAGGCGCAGGTCGGCGAGATCGAAATGCATGGGCGGCCCTGAAATTGGCGTTCGGATTTGCTTAACGCTGGATTATGAAAATGCAGATTCTCGGAACGCAAGAGGCACTGCATGCTGCATGAAATTTTCAACACGGAGAGCCCTGCGATGAGCGATTCCCCCTATACCGCCTGGATCGGTCGTAGCCAGGAGCGCCACGAGGAACTGAGCGAGGTGCTGGTCCGTCGCCTCGCCGCCACGCTCGGCGAGGCGGCTCCAGGAACCGGCGAAGCACTGCCACCGTTGTGGCAGTGGGCATTCTTCCAGGATGCCGAGCCCGAATCCGGCCTGGGCGCCGACGGACACCCGGCGCGCGGTGGATTCCTGCCGCCGGCGGACGGGCGCAACCGCATGTGGGCCGGTGGCCGCCTGGAGTTCCATGCGCCACTCTGCGTAGGCCGCAAGGCCAGCCGGCTGACCACCATCCTCAAGGTCGAGGAGAAGCATGGGCGTACCGGCTCGCTGCTGTTCGTCACCCTGCGCCACGACTACCTGCAGGACGATCACCTGGCGATTCGCGAGGAGCAGGACATCGTCTACCGCGAACCGACGCCGCCCAAGCTCGCCAGCGGCGAAGCCCTGCCGTCCGGCGCCTGGCGCGAGGCCATGGAGCCCTCGCCGGTACTGCTGTTCCGTTACTCGGCGGTGACCTTCAACGGCCACCGCATCCATTACGACTGGCCCTATGTCACCGAAACCGAGGGTTATCCGGGGCTGGTGGTCCACGGCCCGCTGATTGCCACCCTGAACCTGCGCGCCTTCTGCCGCGCCAACCCGCAGGCACGCCTGCGGCGCTTCGCCTTCCGTGGGTTGCGCCCGCTGGTCTGCCCGGAAGCCTTCGAGCTCGGCGGGCGCCTGCTCGCGCCGGGCAAGGCCGAGGTATGGGCCGGCAATGGCGCCGGCATCGCCCAGAGCGGCGAAGTGGAATTCGACTGAAACCTGACGCGGCCGCATGGCGACCGCCCGACGTACCGAGGACATCGCATGAGCAGTACCCCCGAAGAAATCCAGGCCATCCGCGACGGCGTGCGCGCCCTTTGCGCGGAGTTCCCCGCCGAATACTGGCGCAGGATCGACGACGAGAAGGGCTTCCCCGAGGCCTTCGTCAGCGCCATGACCGAAGCCGGCTGGCTGTCGGCGATGATCCCCGAGGAATACGGCGGCTCCGGCCTTGGCCTGGCCGAAGCCTCGGTGATCCTCGAGGAAGTGAACCGCTGCGGCGGCAACTCCGGGACCATCCACGGGCAGATGTACAACATGTTCACCCTGCTGCGTAACGGCAGCGAGGAGCAGAAGGCCTACTACCTGCCCAAGCTGGCCAGTGGCGAGTTGCGCCTGCAATCCATGGGCGTGACCGAGCCCACCACCGGCACCGACACCACCAAGATCAAGACCACCGCCGTGCGCCAGGGCGACAAGTACGTGATCAATGGCCAGAAAGTGTGGATCTCGCGCATCCAGCACTCCGACCTGATGATCCTGCTGGCCCGCACCACGCCGCTGGCCGAGGTGAAGAAGAAGGCCGAGGGCATGTCGATCTTCCTGGTCGACCTGCGCGAAGCCATCGGCAACGGCCTGACCGTGCAGCCTATCGCCAACATGGTCAACCACGAGACCAACGAGCTGTTCTTCGACAACCTGGAAGTCCCCGCCAGCAGCCTGATCGGCGAGGAGGGCAAGGGCTTCCGCTACATCCTCGACGGCCTCAACGCCGAGCGCACCCTGATTGCCGCCGAGTGCATCGGCGATGGCCGCTGGTTCATCGAGAAGGCCAGCCAGTATGCCCGCGATCGCGTGGTATTCGGCCGCCCCATTGGGCAGAACCAGGGGGTGCAGTTCCCCATCGCCGAAGCGCACATCGAAGTGGAAGCCGCCGACCTGATGCGCTGGAAGGCCTGCGCGGACTACGACGCCGGTCGCAATGCTGGGGCCGCGGCGAACATGGCCAAGTACCTGGCGGCCAAGGCCAGCTGGGAGGCGGCCAATGCCTGCCTGCAGACCCACGGTGGCTTCGGCTTCGCCTGCGAGTACGACGTCGAGCGCAAGTTCCGCGAGACGCGCCTCTACCAGGTGGCGCCCATCTCCACCAACCTGATCCTGTCCTACGTGGCCGAGCACCTGCTCGAACTGCCGCGTTCCTTCTGATGCTGGCGTGCCCGAGAGCGAGAACACCATGAACAATACCCACGCCCTGGCCGAGTTCCTTGCCGGCCTGCGCTTTGAGGACCTGCCGCAGGCAGTGGTCGAGCGCACCGAAGACCTGTTCCTCGACTGGCTGGGTTCGGCCCTGGCCAGCCAGGGTCGTCACCCGATCCCGCTGTTCCAGCGCTACGCCCGCCAGATGGGCCCGGCGGACGGCAACAGCCGCATCCTGGTCGATGGCACCAGCAGCAGCGCCTATTTCGCCGCCCTGGTGAACGGCGCCAGCTCCCACCTGGTGGAGCAGGACGACCTGCACAACAGCTCCGTGCTGCACCCGGCTACCGTAGTCTTCCCGGCGGCCCTGGCCGCCGCCCAGGATCTGGGCAAGTCCGGCCGCGAACTGATCCTCGCCAGCGTCGCCGGTTACGAGGCCGGCATCCGCATCGGCGAATTCCTCGGCCGCTCGCACTACCGCATCTTCCACACCACTGCCACGGTCGGCACCCTGGCCGCAGCGGTGGCAGTGGGCAAGCTGCTGGGCTTCGACAGCCGCCAGTTCGTGCATTGCCTGGGCAGCGCCGGGACCCAGGCTGCCGGGCTCTGGGAATTCCTGCGCGACGCCGCCGACTCCAAGCAGTTGCACACTGCCAAGGCCGCCGCCGATGGCCTGCTGGCCGCCTACCTGACCGCCGAGGGTCTGACCGGTGCGCAGAACATCCTTGAAGGCGAGCAGGGCATGGCCGCCGGGATGTCCAGCGACGCCGACCCTCGCTGGTTGGTGGACGGTCTGGGCACGCGCTGGGCGTTGGCCGAAACCTCCTTCAAGTTCCACGCCTCCTGCCGCCATACGCACCCGGCCGCCGACGCGCTGCTCGCGTTGATGCAGCGCGAAGGCCTGGGTCATGAAGACATCGCACATGTCACCACTCGCGTGCACCAGGGCGCCATCGACGTGCTCGGTCGCGTGGTGGTGCCGCAGAGCGTGCACCAGGCGAAGTTCTCCATGGGCACCGTGCTGGGCCTGATCGCGGTGCACGGCAAGGCCGGGCTGGTGGAGTTCGAGGAGTTCGCCCTGCAGGACGCGCGCGTCGCGGCCTTCCGCGACAAGGTCTCCATGCAGCTCGACCCCGAGGTCGACGGCGCCTACCCGCAACGCTGGCTGGGCCGGGTCGAGGTGCTGGCCACCGACGGCCGCCGTCTCGAAGGAGCCATCGATGAGCCCAAGGGCGACCCGGGCAACACGCTGACCCGCGGGGAACTCGAGGACAAGTTCCGCCGCCTGCTGACCTTCGCCGGCGCTCGTGGCGACGCCGAGGCTACGCGGCTGATCGACGCCACCTGGCGCCTGCATGGACTCCAGCAGGTCAACGTCTTCGCCTGAGTTCGTCCCGGGCGGCGATGCCGCCCGGATCTTCCGAATCATCGTGCCGGCCAATGGCCCGGCGCCTGGAGTTGTCCATGAGTTCGCGTCCCCTTGACGGGATCACCGTCATCAGCCTGGAACACGCCATCGCCGCGCCGTTCTGTACCCGCCAACTGGCCGACCTCGGCGCGCGGGTGATCAAGGTCGAACGCCCCGGCGTCGGCGACTTCGCCCGTGGCTACGACGAACGCGTGCGCGGCATGGCCTCGCACTTCGTCTGGACCAACCGTTCCAAGGAAAGCCTGGCCCTGGACCTCAAGCAGGAGCCGGCGCAAGCCGTGCTGGAGCAGTTGCTGGAGCGTGCCGACGTACTGGTGCAGAACCTCGCGCCGGGCGCCGCCGCGCGCATGGGGTTGTCGTTCGAGGCCCTGCACGAACGCTTTCCGCGACTGATCGTCTGCGACATTTCTGGCTATGGCGAGGGCGGACCTTACGAGCAGAAGAAGGCCTATGACCTGCTGATCCAGAGTGAAAGCGGCTTCCTCTCGGTCACCGGTGGTCCCGGTGCCGACGGAATGGCCAAGGCCGGCTGCTCCATCGCGGACATCTCCGCCGGCATGTACGCCTACAGCGGCATCCTCTCGGCACTGCTGCTGCGCGGACGCACGGGGCAGGGCAGCCGGGTCGAGGTGTCCATGCTGGAGAGCATGGCCGAGTGGATGGGCTTCCCGATGTACTACGCCTTCGAGGGCCAGAACCCGCCGCCGCGCGCCGGCGCCGCCCACGCCACCATCTATCCCTACGGCCCGTTCCCGGTGGGCGATGGTGGCAGCGTGATGCTCGGCGTGCAGAACGAACGTGAGTGGAAAGCCTTCTGTGACATCGTGCTGCAGCGGCCGGAACTGGCCGACGATGTCCGCTTCACCGCCACCAGCCTGCGGGTCGCCAACCGCGATGCATTGCGCGCGCTGATCGTCGAGGCCTTCGCCGGCCTGACGGCGGAGCAGGTGGTCGAGCGTCTCGAACAGGCGCAGATCGCCAATGCCCATGTCAACGACATGCGCGGCCTGTGGCAGCACCCGCAGCTTGCCGCTCGCGACGGCTGGCGCGAGATCGACAGTCCGGTCGGCCGTTTGCCGGCGTTGTTGCCGCCCGCTCGAAGCAGCGCCTTCGCCGCGCGCATGGACCCGGTGCCGGCCCTCGGCGAGCACACCGACAGTCTGCTGCAGGAACTGGGCTATACCGCCAGTGACATCCAGCGCCTGCATGAGCAGGGTGCGGCATGAACCAGGAGAACCTGATGAATTCGATTGTCCGAACCGCCCTGTTCGTACCCGGCAGTCGCCCGGAGCGCTTTGCCAAGGCCCTGGCCTGTGGCGCGGACGCGGTGATCATCGACCTTGAGGATGCCGTGGAGTCCGCGCTCAAGGCCAAGGCGCGGGACAATCTGGCGGCGTTCCTTGCCGCCGAGCCGGCCGCGCGGGTGTTGGTGCGGGTGAATGCCGCCGGCGATCCCGAGCAGGCCGCCGACCTCGAACTTTGCGGGCGTCTGCCGGGCGTCGCCGGCATTCTTCTGCCCAAGGCCGAACGAGCCGCCCAGGTTCGCGTGGCGGTGGCTTGTGGCAAACCGGTCTGGCCCTTGATCGAGAGTGCGCGGGGCCTGCTCGCGCTGGGGGAAATCGCCGCCTGTGAAGGTGTGGAACGCCTGACCTTCGGTGGGCTCGACCTCGCCCTGGACATCGGCATGAGCAACGGCACCCCGGCCGCCGCCAGCGTCTACGATCAGGTTCGCCTGAGCCTGTTGCTGCACTCGCGGGTCAATGACCTGCAGCCGCCACTGGATACGGTCTACCCGGCATTCGACGACGCCGAAGGGTTGGCGGCGACCATTCGCCATGGTCGCGATCTCGGTCTGGTGGGCGCGCTGTGCATCCATCCGAAGCAGGTCGGTGTCGTCCATGCGGCGCTGGCGCCCAGTGCCGAGGAGCTTGACTGGGCCCGGCGCGTACTGCAGGCCGCGCAGGGTGGTGCGGCGGCGTTCCAGGTCGATGGGCAGATGGTCGACGCTCCGGTGCTGGGGCGGGCCCGGCGCCTGCTGGCCAACGCTGGCGGCTGATTCGCCGTTCGCGCTGGCCGGCCCGGCGCGCCCGATCCGGGACGCGCCGGGTGGCGCAAGCCTATCGACTAGACCGGCGACCGGTCAGAAGCCGCCTCGGCCGCCACCGCAGATGATGGTTTGCCCGGAAACGAAGTTGGATTCGGGAATGCAGAACATGAACACCGATCCGGCGGCTTCCTCTGCGGTTCCGAAGCGACCCAGCGGCGTGTCGCGATAGACCGCGGCAATGCGATCGGGGTGTACGCCGACCTTGATGTCGCGACCTTCCACGGCCACAGTCTTTTCTTCGGTTGTCGGCTGGGTGAGCCGAGTCTCGATGGCGCCAAAGGCAACGCAGTTCACATTGATGTTCATGCGCCCCCATTCCTTGGCCATGGTCTTGGTCAGGCCCATGATGCCGGCCTTGGCCGCGGCGTAATTGATCTGGCCGGCGTTGCCCTGGGTGCCGGAAACGGAAGAAATGTTGACCACCTTGCGGTACACCACTTCGCCCGCTTCGGCCTCGGCCCTGGAGGCTTCGCGGAAGTAGGGGTAGGCCGCTTTCAACAGCAGGAATGGAGCTTTCAGGTGGCAGTCGACGACCGCATCCCACTGCTCTTCCGACATCTTCTGGATCACGTTGTCCCAGGTGAAACCGGCGTTGTTGATGATGATGTCGAGACGGCCGAAGGTATCCAGGGCAGTTTTCACGCAGCGCTCGCCGAAGTCCGCGGCTGTCACGTTGCCACAACAGGCGACCGCCTCGCCGCCGAGGGCGCGGATCTCCGCGACCACCTCGTCGGCCGGCTCCTGGTCGAGGTCATTGATCACGACCTTCGCCCCTTCACTGACGAATTTCAGCGCGATGGCGCGGCCGATGCCTCGACCGGAACCAGTAACGATGGCGACTTTGCCTGAGAGTTTCTTGCTCACGGGATTCTCCTGGGTAAAAAGGCCGTGATCGACACGGCCGTGCTATGGGTCAGTTCTTGCCGAACAGGGTGACGACGCAGGCGCCGCCCAGGCCGAGGTTGTGCTGCAGGGCGATGTTCAGCCCTTCGACCTGGCGCGCCCCGGCGCTGCCGCGCAGCTGGTGGGTCAGCTCGTAGCACTGCGCGAGGCCCGTGGCGCCCAGCGGGTGGCCTTTGGACAGGAGGCCGCCGGAGGGATTGGTGACCACACGCCCACCGTAGGTGTTGTCGCCGTCGAGGATGAACTTCTCCGCGCCGCCGATCGGGCACAGGCCAAGGGCCTCATAAGTGAGCAGTTCGTTGTGCGCGAAACAGTCGTGCAGTTCGACTGCGCGGATGTCCTTGGGCCCATAGCCGGATTCCTCGTAGACCTTTTGCGCCGCGGCCTGGGCCATGTGGAAACCGACATAGCTGATCATCGACGGTGGATCGAAGGACTCGACCGGGTCGGTGGTCAGCGCCTGGGCGAGGATCGCCACGTCGCTGCGCAGGCCATGCTTCTTCGCGAAGGCCTCGGAGCAGACGATCGCTGCAGCGGCGCCGCAGGTGGGCGGGCAGGCCATCAGGCGGGTCATCACGCCCGGCCACATGACCTGGTCGTTCAGGACGTCTTCGGTGGTGACCACCTTGCGGAATAGCGCCAGCGGGTTGTTGGCCGCGTGGCGACTGGCCTTGGCGCGGATCGCCGCGAAGGTCGACAGCTGGGTGCCGTACTTGAGCATGTGTTCGCGGCCGGCGCCGCCGAAAGTGCGCAGGGTGCCCGGCAAGTCGCCGGCGTCACTGGTCAGCGTATCGACGATGGGCAGGAAACGCTCGCGGGTCACCGGACGGTCGTCCCAGTTGGACTTGAGCGCGCCCGGACGCATCTGTTCGAAGCCCAGCGCCAGCACGCAGTCGGCCTGGCCGCTTTGTACCGCCGCCCGCGCGAGGTACAGCGCGGTCGAGCCGGTGGAGCAGTTGTTGTTGACGTTGACGATCGGAATGCCGCTGCGACCCACTTCGTAGATGGCGGTCTGACCGCAGGTGGAGTCGCCGTAGACATAGCCGGCGAAGGCCATCTGCACCTTGTCGTACTCGATGCCGGCATCCTTGAGCGCCAGGCGCAACGCCTCGGCGCCCATCTCGGTGTAGCTGGGGCTCGCGCCCGGCTTGGTGAAGGGGATCATGCCGACGCCGGCCACGATGACTTTATCGCTCATGGGGAAAGGCTCCTGTGCGGAATGCCCGCTGGGCTTGGGAAAGCGGAGCGCCTCGGGGCGCTCCGGAGAATGGTTCAGAGGCTGCGTTCGCAGAGGCCGTTCCAGAAGCCGGCGGAGCCGGCGTCTATCGCCGCTTCGCCGAGCTGGAGGGCCCATTGGCTGTCGCTGCCGAATTCATCGCGCCAGGACCACAGCCGGCGGGTCGCCTGGTGCAGGCTGTGCTCGCGGGTGAAGCCGATGGCGCCGAACACCTGGTGCGCCACCGAGCAGGCCAGGGTCGCCGCTTCACCGGCGCAGACCTTGGCCACCGCGACGTCGAACCGCAGACGGTGGGCGCCGCCGGGCTCGCCGGCAAATGCCGCGTCGGCGCTGTCCAGGGCCACCTGGCAGGCCATGCGCGCGGCGCCGATGGCCCCGGCCAGTTGCGCCAGGTATTGCTGCAGGGCCTGCTGGCGGCCAATGGGCTTGCCGAACTGGACTCGCTGGTTGGCGTACTCCACGGTCTTGTCCAGGGTCGCTTCCAGAGCGCCCCAGAGCATGCAGGCACGCGCCAGGGCGCCGAGGGTCCAGAGTGGCGCATCGATTTCGCCGAGCGGTTGTGGCGCCAGCGCTGCGATCTCGGCGCCTTCGAAGTGCAGGCGGTCGAGAGGTTCGGCGGCGAAATTGCTGCCCCTATCCAGGCGGATCGCCGCCTGCCGCAGGTCGACCAACGCCAGTTGCCGGTCCAGACCGCTGACCACCAGCCAGCGGCAGTCGCGGGCCCATGGCACGCGCGCGAGAACGCCGTTCAGACGCTGGCTGTCAGGGCACAACCGCAATTCGCCGTGGCGACCGGTCTCGGCAATGGTCAGCGGACCGTCTGGCAGCGCCAGCCCGGCGCGGTCCAGCAAGGCCCCGGCCAGCATGCTTTCCGCCAGCGGCAACGGCGCCTGCCAGTAGCCGATGGCCCGCAGCAACGGGCCGATTTCGCTCCAGCGGGCGCCGCTGCCACCGGCGCTTTCGCCGACCAGTGCGGCAGGCAGACCCTGTTCGGCCACGCGCTGCCAGAGTTCGGGGTCATGGTCGCCGGCCTCGAAGGCTGCCAGGTGTTCGGCGTCGATCAGGTCGGCGAACAGGCCCTCGACGCTGTCAGCGATCAGGCGTTGCAGTTCGGACGGCTCGCCAGCGGCGGCCTCCGGTTTCACGGGAGTCGGATTCATCGCAGTCCAAGGCCTCTGGCAATGATGCCGCGGAGGATTTCGCGGGTGCCGCCGCGCAGGGAGAAAGAGGGCGCCACCTGGGTGACGTAGCGCATCACCTGTTCCAGGTTGGAGCCGGGTTCGCAACGGCCGCCGAACAGGTCGTGGGCAAGGTCCGGCAGCGACTGTTCCAGCAGCGCCCCTTGGTCCTTGACCAGCGCCGCCGCGACCGCCGGGTTGTCGCCACGGGCGAGCATGCCGGCGATGCCCAGGGACATCTGCCGCAATGCCGCGTAGCGCGCGACCACGCGGCCCAACCCGATGCTCTGGTGGCTGTCGCCCTGGGCGGCGGCGTCGAGCATTTCCAGGTACAGCTGGGTGCTGCTCAGGTAGCGCTCCGGGCCGCTGCGCTCCAGGGCCAGCTCCGCGCCGACCTGACGCCAGCCATCACCGGGCTGGCCGATGACGAAGTCGTCGGGCACGAAGACGTCCTCGAGGAAGACCTCGTTGAAGTCGTGTTCGCCGAGTAGGTTGTAGATCGGCCGCACCGTCACGCCGGGCGAGCTCATGTCGATCAGCAACTGGGACAGTCCGGCATGCCGGTTCGCTTCGTCGCGCGGTGCGGTGCGTAGCAGGGTCACCATGTACTGGCAGCGTTGCGCACCGGTGGTCCACACCTTGCTGCCGTTGACGATCCAGCCGCCGGTGGTCTTCACCGCGCGGGTGCGCACCGCCGCCAGGTCCGAGCCGACGTCCGGCTCGCTCATGCCGATACCGATGTAGATTTCACCGCGCGCGATACCGGGGCAGATGCGCGGTGCCAGCACTTCAGGGGAGAAGCGCATCAGCAGTGGCCCACTCTGGCGCTCGGCGATCCAGTGGGCGTTCACCGGCGCGCCGGCGGCGAGCAGTTCCTCCAGCACCACGTAGCGCTCCAGGGCGCTGCGCTCGTGGCCGCCGTAGCGCCGCGGCCAGGTCATGCCGAGCCAGCCGCGCTCGCCCAGCCTGCGGCTGAAGGCGGGGCAGGCGCCGTTCCAGTTCTTGGCGCGCTCCGCCGGCGGCATATCCTGCAACGCCTCGGCGAGGAAGGTGCGAACCTGCTGGCGCAGTACCTCGCAGTCGGCATCCAGGCGGCAGGGACGTATGTCGAGTGCCTGCATCGTTGTCGTACTCCAGAAGAGGGGAGATGTATCTTCATTAAACTTGCTTGTTAGCAAGCAAGTAAATAACCTATCAGCAACTTTCATATCCGGGCAAGCTGTGTCCGGTCGTTACATCGTCGAGGAGAGCAAGATGCCAGTGACGCCAGGATTCACCCCGGGGCGCGGTCTGTCCCTGGAGTTGCAGGGCCATATCGCCGTGCTGGAGTTCAGCCGCCCGCCCTACAACTATTTCGACAAGGAGCTGATCGAGGACCTGGCCGCCGCCTTCGATTACCTCGATAACCTGGAGCAATGCCGGGTCACCGTGCTGCAGGCGCAGGGCAAGGTGTTCTGCGCCGGCGCCGACTTCTCCGGCGATGAACAGCGCGACCCGGAGTTCCCGCGACGCCTGTATCGCTTCGCGGTGCGGCTGTTCCGCGTGCGCAAGCCGGTGATCTGCGTGGTGGAGGGCGCGGCCGTCGGCGGTGGACTGGGCCTTGCACTGTTCGCCGACTTCCGCGTGACCAGCGAACGGGCGCGCTTCTCGGCGAACTTCAATCGCCTGGGCATTCATCCCGGTTTCGGTCTTTCCGTCACACTGCCGCGCCTGCTCGGCCAGCAGCAGGCGGCCCTGCTGCTGGCAACCGGGCGTCGTATCGATGGTGCCGAAGCAGTGCGCATCGGGCTGGCCGACGTACTTGCGCCGGCCGGCGAGGAACGGCAAGCTGCGCTCGCCCTGGCGCGCGAGATCGCCCTGTGCGCGCCGCTGTCGCTGATGTCGACCCGGGAAACCCTGCGCCAGGGGCTGGCCGAGCAGGTCGAACGGGCGGTCGAGCGCGAGGCCGACGAGCAGGCTTGGCAGATCCGCAGCGATGACTTCGCCGAGGGCACCCTGGCCATGGCCGAACGGCGCGAGCCACGATTCACGGGCAGATGAGGTAGTTTCCCCATGCAAACCCCCGCAGCGAAACCGGCGCCGCAGCGGCGCACCCAGCAGGAGCGCCGCAGCGAAGCCGAGCAACGCATGCTCGAGGCGGCACGGCGCATCGTGGCGCGCAAGGGCTGGGCCGGCATGACCCTGGCCGAGGTGGGTATCGAGGCGGGCTACAGCCGTGGCCTGGCGACCCATCATTTCGGCACCAAGGCCGAGCTGTTGCGAGCCCTGGCGGGGCACGCCAATGCCTGCTTCATGGACCAAGTGCGCGCTGCGCCGCGCTTCGCTCGTGGCCTGCAGACGCTGATCGGCTTCGTGGGCGTCTATCTTTCGCCGGACGAGGACGAGTGGCTGAACAACCGCTGCCTGCTGGCACTGATGGCCGAGGCGGTGACCGAGGATTCGGACACCGCCGAAGTGCTGGGCGAGTACAACGCGCAGGTGGTCGACTATCTGGCCGGGCAGGTCCGGCATGGCATCGAGAAGGGCGAGATCCGCGCGCAGATCGACCCGGCCGCCGGGGCCGCGCTGGTCCTGGGGGCCATGCGCGGGGTGATGTTGCAGTACCTGCTCAACCCGGCGCACATTGACCTGGCGCTGGTCCGTCGCCAGTTGCAGGATTTCGTCGGTGCTGCGCTAGGCAACTGATCGGCTTCACACCAGGGCCGCGTGGTGTCGGGCCTTTCGCGGATAAGATCCGCTCCTACAAGATCAAGGGCCCCTCACCCTAACCCTCTCCCGCAAGCGGGAGAGGGGACTATTCGGTGCAGGATGAAACCGTAGTGTCAGCCGGCACGGACGGCTCCCTCTCCCTGAGGGAGAGGGCTGGTGTGAGGGGGAAGCGCAGGCAGGGATTAACCCGGTAGAAGACAGTTGCTCCTACGAGAGCAGCGATGGGAACGCAGGGCGCATGACGTTCTGCGTCATACGCCGTTTGACTTTGGTTCCGGCCAGACGGACTTCAAGCTGAGCATCTGTCTTCAGGCTCGGCCAATGCGCCAACTGATGGACCTGGCGTATCGGCGTACAACCGCGAACGGTTGTACACCCTACGACAGCGGCCTCAATCCAGTAGTCCCCGCGCCCGCGCAATTGCCACCGCTTCGGTTCGTCCCTGCGCCCCCAGCTTGGCGTTGATGTTGCGCAGGTGCGATTTCACGGTGAATTCGGAGAGGAACATCTTCTCGGCGATCACCTTGTTCCGATGGCCGGCGGCCAGCAGGCGGATTACCTGGATCTCGCGGCTGGTCAGGGCGTCACCGCCGGCCCCCGCTGCCGTGCCCGCCGTCTGGGTTTCGCCGGTGCCGGCGAAGCGTTGCAGCAGGGTCGCCAGGAAGCGCGGTTCGATGCCCAGGGCGCGGCTCTGCGCCTGGCAGGGTACGGCCCAGCGTTGCAGCAGGGCGCCCAGGCTCTGGCCTTCGTCGAGGAAGGTTCGCAGGAAGCCTTCGTGACTGGCGAAACGCAGTGCCTCGGTCAGTTCTTCGAACGCTGCCTCGCTCCGGCCAAGGCCGTCCAGTGCAAGGGCATGGAGCAGGCGCAGCTTGAGTTCGCGGCGATGCTGTTGACGCTGTTGGGCGGTGGCCATGGCTTCACTCAGCAGCCGCTCCGGCTCGGCGTAGTCACCCTGGGCGATGCGCAGGCGTAGGCGGGCGATACTCGGTGTGTCGACGTTGTTGCCGTTGAACAGGATGCCAGGGCGCTCCCAGTCGCCGTGCAGCTCGGCGTAGCGCAGCGACTGCGCGGCCGCGTCCAGGCGGTTCTCCAGGGTGGCGATGCGTGCGCGCTCCAGCCAGGCCGAGCAGATCGCCCGCGCCGAGCCGGCCTGTTGGCCGATCTGTTCCAGGTCGGCCAGATGGCGCAGCCAGCTGTCGCGGTCGCCGTGCAGCAGGGCGATGCGTGCCAGCAGCACGTGGGAGGAGATCAGCGAATCCGGCGGGCTGCTTTCCTTGGCGGTGGGCAGCACTTCGCCGAGCAGTTGTGCCACTTCTTCCAGTGCATCGGTTTCGTAGAGCGCCGTGGACAGCGTGATTTCCAGCGACGGGCGCCCGGCCAGGACTTTCTCCACTCCGCCTTCCGATTGCCGCTGCGCGGCCGCCTGGAGGCGCGCCACGGCATTGCCCAGGCGGCCCTGGATCATGTCCAGCACGCCTTCGATGCAACTGGCGACGCTGCCCATGGACTCGGTGCGGCTTTGCGAGCAGCGCAGGATGGCCCGCGACAACAGGCGCCGCGCCTCCTCGTAGCGGCCGGTGGAAACCAGGCTGTAGGCCAGGGAGTTGGCGATCACGCCGTACTGGAATTGTTCGTCGTCAGGTATGCGCTGGATGTGGGCGAGGCCCGCCTCGCAGCATTCCTCGACCTGGTCGGTGAGCGCCAGCAGCAGGCAGCGGATGGTCTCCGCTTCCAGCGCTACCGGCTGTTCGCCGTCGGCCGTATCGCGCTTGAGCAGGCCGATGCTGCGCAGGGCGTCGGCGTAGCGGCGGTGCAGGGCGAGGGTCCAGGAATAGCCCAGGCACAGGGTCGGGTAGTCCTTGAGCACCTCGGCGGGTATCTGGTCCAGCCAGCGCAGCAGCAGGCGCGAGCGGCCGACGTCCATGAAGTCGGCGATATGCCGGGCCAGGTGGCGGGTGGCATCCTCGCGGGCGCCGGCGCGCAACAGATGGTCGATGGCCGGCACCGGACGTTGCTGGGCCAGGTACCACTGCGCCGCGGTACGGTGCAGTTCGATGGCTCGGCCCGGCTGGCGGCGTTCCAGGGCATCGCGCAGGTAACTGGAGAACAGGCTGTGGTAGCGGAACCACTGGTGCTCGTTGTCCGCCGGGAAGATGAACAGGTTGGCGCGTTCCAGATAGGCGAGCATGGCCTGCCCGTTGCCCTGGCCGGTGACGGCGTCGCACAGCGGCGCGCTGAGCTGGTCGAGCACGCTGGTCTGCAGGAGAAAGTCGCGGCATTCGTCATTCTGCCGGGCGAGGATGTCTTCGGCCAGGTATTCGGCCAGCTCCAGGTTGCTGCCGGAGAAGCTGGCGACGAACGCCGCGTGGTCGGTCCGACCCTGCAGTGACAGGCTCGCCAGGTAGATGGCGGTGATCCAGCCCTCGGTGCAGCGGTGCAGGGTGGCGATCTCGTTGTCGCGCAGCGGCAACTGGCGTTTGTCGCGGATGAAGCGGGTCGCCTCTTCGATGGAGAAGCGTAGCGCGGCAGGGTTTATCTCCAGCAGTTGGCCACGGGCGCGGATGCGGCCCAGGCCGATGTCCGGCGTCGCCCGCGAAGCAATCAGCAGTACGCCGCAGGAGGGCAGGGCGTCGATCAGTTGCTGGACGAAGCTGAGCACCGCCGGGTTGTGCACGGCTTCGAACTCGTCGAACAGCAGGGCGAAGGGCAGGGTGCGGTCGGACAACTCTTCCAGCAGGTCCTGCATCGCTTGCGTGCGCCCCGGCTCCTCGATGGGCGCGGCACCGTCCAGCTGGCGCAGGCCGGTGGACAGGTGTGCGACGAAGCGCAGCAGGTCGTTGTCGGCGGCGTCGAGGTTGAGCCAGAGCGCCTGGCGGCCGGTGGCCAGGCAGCGCTCGCGGTACTGCTGCAGCAGGGTGGTCTTGCCGAAACCAGCGGCGGCACGGACGAGGATCAGGCGCGCGGCATCGGCCTGTTCCATCTGGTCCAGCAGGTGCTGTCGGAGCAGGTGGGTACTGGCAGCCACAGGTACGGCGAACTTGCTCGCCAGGATGCGCGGCGGATGGACTTGGGCAGACATGATGACTCCGCTGGCCGGTCGGTTGGCGGCTCTGGGGCGCCACCTCCGGCTTATTTGTTGTTCTCAAGTACGGCATCTTGCCACGGGCGGCGCAAGAGACGCAGTCGTCCATTCGAACTAAGCGAAGTTTGAGGCACGCCAGTCGCCCGAAGAACTAGCTGGGACTTTCGTCCCTTCGAACCATTGTTGGCTGATGGCGCGCCGCTAGGCTGGGTAGCCGCCGGATGATCCGGTGATTGCGCAGCCAGACAGGAGCGATGCGATGGCGGGCCCGCTGACGGGAATGAAGTTAATCGAAATGGTTGGCCTGGGGCCCGCGCCGTTCTGCGCCATGCTGCTGGCCGACATGGGCGCCGAGGTCATCCGCGTGCAACGCCCCGGCCAGGCCTTGGGCGAGCGAGCGCGCTTCGACGTGCTTAGCCGTGGCCGCCGCGCCATATCCCTGGACCTGCGCCAGGCCGAAGGCGTCGAAACCCTGCTGCAACTGGTGGAAGGCGCCGATGCCCTGATCGAGGGTTTCCGCCCCGGTGTGATGGAGCGCCTCGGCCTGGGGCCGGAGCCGTGCCTGCAGCGCAATCCGAAACTGGTCTACGGCCGCATGACCGGCTGGGGCCAGGAGGGTCCGCTGGCCCAGGCTGCGGGCCATGACATCAACTACATCGCCCTGGCCGGCGCGCTGCACGCCATCGGCCGGCCCGGCGAGAAGCCAGTGGTGCCGCATAACTACATCGGTGACTTCGGTGGTGGTGGCATGCTGCTCGCCTTCGGGCTGCTCTGCGCGCTGCTGGAAGCAAGGCAGTCCGGGCACGGCCAGGTGGTGGATGCGGCCATGACCGACGGCACCGCGCTGCTCTCGGCCATGATGTACGGCTTCCGCGCCGCCGGCCGGCTCAGTGACGAGCGTGGCGTCAGCCTGCTCGATGGTGGTGCGCATTTCTACGACACCTACCAGTGCGCCGACGGCCAGTACATCGCCCTGGGCGCCATCGAGCCGCAGTTCTATGCCGAGCTGCTGCAACGCTGCGGCATCGACGATCCGCACTTCCAGCAGCAGATGGACAAGCGCCAGTGGCCGGAACTCAAGGCGAAGCTCACCGCGTTGTTCCTCCAGCGCAGCCGCGCCCAATGGTGCGAGCTGCTGGAAGGAAGCGATGCCTGCTTTGCCCCGGTGCTGGACTGGGCCGAGGCCGCCGAACACCCGCACAACCGAGCGCGCGGTACCTACCTGGAACTCGGTGGTGTGCTCCAGCCCGCGCCGGCTCCGCGCTTCAGCCGCACGCCGGCGGCAACCCCGACCCTGCCTCAGGGTGAGCCGCAGAGCGAAGCCGTGCTGCGTGACTGGGGCGTGCCGGACGCGCGCATTGCCAGTTTGAAGAGCGCCGGAATCATCTGACCCGCGCCCCGTCCTCAACAACAAGAAAGGTGAAAAAGATGGAACGGCTATTCGATTACATCGTGGTCGGCGCGGGCTCGGCCGGATGCGCCGTGGCGAGCCGCCTGGCAGACGCCGGCTGCACGGTGGCGCTGCTGGAAACCGGCGGCCATGATCACCACGGCAAGGTCACGGTGCCAGTGGGCCTGGCACTGACCATCCCGCGCAAGTGTGACTACAACTACGCCTACGAAAGCACCGCACAGCCGAGCCTGGCCGGGCGCGCGAGTTACCTACCGCGCGGCCGGGGACTGGGCGGCAGCTCGTCGATCAACGGCATGCTGTACCTGCGCGGCACTCCGTCGGACTACGACGGCTGGGCGCGCCTGGGTTGCGAGGGCTGGAGCTGGAAGGAGGTGCTGCCGTACTTCAAGCGCGCCGAGAACAACGAGCGCGTCGCCGGCCGTGATGACGAACTGCACGGCGGCAGCGGCCCGCTGCATGTGACCGATCCCCGTTCGCCGTGCTCCTGGGCGCGGCACTTCATCGAGGCGGCGGCTACTGCCGGCCACCCGTACAACCACGACTTCAACGGACCGCGGCAGGAGGGGGTAGGGTACTTCCAGGTCACCCAGTTCAACGGCGAGCGCTGGAACGCGGCGCGTGCCTACCTGCACCGCGGCAAGGCCGACGATGCGGCGCACAGTGGCGGCCGCGCCAACCTGCATGTGCTTACGGGCACCCGGGCATTGCGCATCCTGTTCCAGGACAAGCGGGCAACCGGCGTGCTGGTGGAGCGAGAGGGCAAGGAACTGGCGCTGCACGCGTCGCAGGAAGTGATCGTCTGCGCCGGCTCCCTGATATCACCACAGCTGCTGATGGTCTCCGGAGTCGGCCCGGCCGCGCATCTGCGCCAGATGGGCATCACCCCGCTGCACGATGCGCCCGAGGTAGGGCAGAACCTGCAGGAACACCCGGACCTGATCCTGCACAAGCGCATCTTCAGCACCGACCTGTTCGGCGTGACCGTTCGCGGTGCGCTCAGCTACCTGTGGCAGTGGCGCAAGTACAAGCGCGAGCGCGGTGGCCTGTTCACCCGCACCTTCACCGAGGCCGGCGCCTTCCTCAAGACTGATCCCGCCCTGGCGGATCCGGACATCCAGTTGCACTTCGTGATGTCCTCCGGCGACAACCATGGGCGCACCTTCCACTACGGCAGCGGCTATTCCGTCCATGTCTGCGTGCTGCGTCCGCACAGTCGCGGGCAGATCCACCTGGCCAGCGCCGACATGCGCGATGCCCCGCAGATCGAGCTGAACCTGCTGAAGGACGAGCGCGACATGGCCACCATGCTCAAGGGCGTCAAGCTGGTGCACGAGATACTCGAACAGCCGGTGCTCGCGCGCTTCGGTGGACGGCCGCTGTTCCATGGTCACCTGAAGTTCGACGGCAGCGACGACGAGGCGGTCAAGCAAATGATCCGCGAGCATTGCGACAACGTTTACCACCCGGTGGGTAGTTGCCGGATGGGCGGCGACGAGCACTCGGTGGTCGACCCGCAGCTGCGTGTGCGGGGTGTGCAGGGGCTGCGGGTGGCGGATGCTTCAGTAATCCCGCTGCAGGTGGGCGGCAACACCAACGCGCCGACCATCATGATCGGCGAGAAGTGCGCCGACCTGGTGCTGGCCGACCGGACCAGCATGGAGCCGGGCCGCGCGGCTTCGCTGGGGGAAGTGCTGGCGAGCTGAGACAGGGTTGTACGGGGGAGGGCCGGGCGGCTTCGGACGCCCGGCCCTTTTTTATTCGCTCCTACGAAAGCCGTGCAGAGCTAAACCCGTAGGAGTGGATTTTATCCGCGATCCGCCGACAAGGCCGACGTCATTGGCAGGTTCGCGAGCAAGCTCGCTCCTACAGGCATGCGCCGGACCGCTCTTCGTAGGAGCGAGCTTGCTCGCGAACCACCCGACGCCGTCCGACTCCCAGCTTCTAGTTCATTCGAACCACCCGCCAAACCACCGCAGCTTCATCCCTTCGACCGACGCCGTCGCCGGCGGCGCTCCCTAGTATCGAACCCACAAGAACAACATCCATTGGAGACCTGCCATGTACCTCACCCAAGGCCTGCAGCGCATGCTGCAGCAGGACCCCGACCACGTCGCGACCATCTTCCGCGGTCGTACGAGGACCTTCCGCGAGCAGGGTGAACGCGTCTCGCGCCTGGCTGCGGCCTTGCAGGCGCTGGGTATGCGCAGCGGCGACCGGGTCGGCATGCTGGCCCTGAATTCCGACCGTTACCTGGAGTACATGCTGGCCACCTGGTGGGGTGGCGGCGTGCTCAACCCGGTGAACATCCGCTGGAGTGTGCCCGAGATCGTCTACTCCCTGGACGACTGCCAGACCGAGATCCTGCTGATCGACGACCATTTCCTGCACCTGGCCGAAGGCATTCGCGCCGGCGCCAAGTGCGCCCCACTGCTGGTCCACGTTGGTGACGGCGAGGCGCCCGAGGGCATGCACTCCTTCGAGGACCTGATCGCCCGCCACGAGCCAGTCGCCGATGCCATGCGTGGTGGCAACGACCTGGCTTCGATCATGTACACCGGCGGCACCACCGGTTTGCCCAAGGGCGTGATGCAGTCGCACATGAACCTCTGGTCCTCCGCCGTGGCGCGTCTTGCCGAGTTTCCGACGGAGGAAAACTCCCGGACCCTGCACGCGGCCCCAATGTTCCACACCGCTGCGATGGCGCGCTGCCTCAGTCAGGTCATCAGCGGCGACGTCAACGTCTTCATCCCGATGTTCGATGCGCTGGAAGTGATCCAGACCATCGAGCGCGAACGCATCAACGAAATGCTGCTGGTGCCGACCATGTTGCAGGCGGTGATCAACCATCCGGATTTCGAACGCCATGACCTGAGCTGCCTCAAGCGCATGGCCTACGGCGCCTCGCCGATTTCCCTGCCCGTGCTGGAACAGGCACTGGCGAAACTTCCGGGCGTGGCATTCATGCAGGCCTATGGCATGACCGAGTCCTCGCCGGTGATCTCCATCAGCCCGGAGTGGACCCACGAGGCCGAAGGTATCGCCAGCGGGCTGGTGCGCAGCGCTGGGCGCGGCGGCTATGGCGGCCTGGTCAAGGTGGTGGACGAGGACGGCAACGAGGTGCCCCGCGGCACGGTCGGCGAGGTCATCGTCTGCGGGCCCAACGTCATGCTTGGCTACTGGAATCGCCCGGAAGAAACCGCGAAGACCTTGCGCAATGGCTGGCTGCACACCGGCGACGGTGCCTACATGGACGAGCGCGGCTTCCTGTTCATCGTCGATCGCCTGAAGGACATGATCGTCACCGGCGGCGAGAACGTGTATTCCGCCGAGGTCGAGAACGTGGTGGCCCGCCACCCGGCCGTGCAGAGCTGCGCGGTGATCGGCATCCCCCATGAGCGTTGGGGCGAGGCGGTGCACGCGGTAGTGGTGCTGCGCGAAGGCAGCGACGTCTGCGCCGACGACATCCGCGCCCACTGCACCCAGCACATCGCCGGCTACAAGTGCCCGAAAACCGTCGAGTTCGTGACTGCGCTACCGCTTTCGGCGGCCGGCAAGGTCCTCAAGCGCGACCTGCGCGCCCCCTACTGGAAAGACCAGAAACGTGCCGTCAACTGATGGCGCGCTGCACGAAGCATCCCCAAGGAGAACGACATGAATAACAAAGTAGTGGTGGCCGGGGTCGGCATGATCCCCTTCACCAAGCCTGGCGCCAGCGACGAATACCACATCATGGGCGCCAACGCGGCCAAGGCCGCGCTGGCCGATGCCGGCGTCGATT
Source organism: Pseudomonas macauensis (assembly GCF_047902425.1). Lineage (NCBI taxonomy): Bacteria > Pseudomonadati > Pseudomonadota > Gammaproteobacteria > Pseudomonadales > Pseudomonadaceae > Pseudomonas > Pseudomonas macauensis. The sequence goes on from NZ_CP138377.1 coordinate 3,016,609, forward strand.
ACGCCCTGGTGCAACAGGCCTACGTCGGCTATGTCTACGGCGATTCCACCTGCGGCCAGGCCGCGGTGTACGGCGTGGGCCTCACCGGCATCCCGGTGATCAACGTCAACAACAACTGCGCCACAGGCTCCACCGCACTGTTCCTGGCGCGCCAGGCGGTCGAGAGCGGGGCGGTGGAATGCGCTATCGCCGTGGGTTTCGAGCAGATGGTCCCCGGCGCGCTGAAAGGCGCCTATACCGACCGCACCGGTCCGATGGACCGCTTTGCCAAGACCATGCAGCAGGTGCAGGGCTTCGACGAGCAGGCGCCGCGTGCCGCACAGTTCTTCGGCGGCGCCGGGCGTGCCTACATGAAGGAGTACGGCATCAGCCGCGAGACCTTCGCCCGCATCCGCGTCAAGGCCAGCCAGCACGCCGCGCGCAACCCGCTGGCGGTATTCCGCAACGTGGTGAGCGTCGAGGAAGTCATGGCTTCGCCGATGATCTTCGATCCGCTGACTCGCCTGCAGTGCTGTCCGCCGACCTGCGGCGCGGCCGCCGCCATCGTCTGCTCCGAGGCCTTCGCGAAGAAGCATGGCCTGCGCACCGACGTGGTGATCGCCGCCCAGGCCATGACCACTGACCGCAACAGCACCTTCGACGAAGGTGACATGCGCAAGGTCGTTGGCTACGACATGACTCGCAACGCTGCTGCCGCCGTGTACGAAAAGGCCGGCGTGGGTCCGCAGGACATCCAGGTAGTGGAGCTGCACGACTGCTTCACCGCCAACGAACTGATCACCTACGAAGGGCTGATGCTGACCCCCGAAGGCACCGCCGAGAAGTTCATCCTCGACGGCGACAACACCTACGGTGGTCGCATCGTCACCAATCCCTCCGGCGGCCTGCTGTCCAAGGGCCACCCGCTGGGTGCCACCGGCCTCGCCCAGTGCTTCGAGCTTACCCGTCAGCTGCGCGGCACCGCTGACTCCACCCAGGTGGACGGCGCGCGCTTCGCCCTGCAGCACAACCTGGGCCTGGGCGGCGCCTGCGTCGTCACCCTGTTCCAGCGCCAGTGATCCGGGAGACGCGAGCATGATCGACAAGAGCCATATCGGCGCGGTGGTTTCCAGCCACACGCAATTGGTCGAGGCGGGGCGCCTGCGCTTCTTCGCCAAAGCCACCGGCCAGGCGGATGCGCGCTACAGCGACGAGACCGCCGCCCGTGACGCCGGCTACCCCGGCCTGCCCGTGCCGCCGACCTTTCTCTTCTGCCTGGACATGGAAGCCGGCGGTTCGGGTTCGGTGCTCAAGCGCCTGAACATCGACCTCGGTCGCATCCTGCATGCCGAGCAGAGCTTCACCTACCACCGCATGGCCTTTGCCGGCGAGCGCCTGTCCTTCGAGACAAAGATCGTCGACATCTACGACAAGAAGGGCGGCGCCCTGGAGTTCGTGGTGCGCGAGACCCGCGTCACCAACGGCGCAGGCGAGCTGGTGGCGGAACTGCGCAACAGCCTGGTCGTACGCAACTAACGAGGAGCCGAGCGTGAACCTGAATGCAATTGCCGTCGGCGACGAACTGCCGAGCTTCACCACCGAGCCGGTGAATCGCACCACCCTGGCGCTGTACTGCGGCGCCTCGGGGGACCACAACCCGATCCACGTCGACATCGACTTCGCGAAGAAGGCGGGCATGCCGGACGTGTTCGCCCACGGGATGCTGTCCATGGCCTACCTGGGCCGGCTACTGACCAACTGGGTGCCGCAGGAGCGCCTGCGCGGATTCTCCGTGCGCTTCGCCGCCATTACCCACCTGGGCGACGCCATCACCTGCTCCGGCCGCGTGCTGGAGAAGGACGAAGCCGCCGGCACCGTACGCGTGGAAATCACCACCCGCAACCAGGCGGGTGAAATCAAATTGTCCGGCGAAGCCGTAGTGGCCCTGGACGCCTGAAACAGGAGAACGCAATGAACAAGAAACTCGACGGCAAAGTCGCCCTGATCACCGGCTCCGGCCGCGGCATCGGCCGTGAAGTCGCGCTGCAGCTGGCCGCGCTGGGTGCGCGGGTGGTCATCAATGACCTGGACCAGGAGCCGGCGGAACAAACCGTCGCCGATATCCGCGCCGCCGGTGGCGATGCGATCGCCTGCATCGGCAGCGTCACCGCAACCGATTTCGCCGATCGTTTCCTGAAAACCGCCATGGATAACTTCGGCAGCGTCGACATCATCGTCAACAACGCCGGTTTCACCTGGGACAACGTGATCCAGAAGATGTCCGACGAGCAGTGGGGCGCCATCATCGACTGCCACCTGACCGCACCGTTCCGCATCCTGCGCGCTGCCCAGCCGATCCTCAGCGAGCTGGCCAAGAAAGACGCCGCCGAGGGCCGCGAGGTCCTGCGCAAGGTGGTCAACATCTCCTCCGGCGCCGCCGGGGGCAACGCCGGGCAGGCCAACTACTCCTCGGCCAAGGCCGGCATCCTCGGCATGACCAAGGCGCTGGCCAAGGAGTGGGGCCGCTACAAGGTCAACGTCAACGCGGTGGCCTTCGGGGTGATCGATACCCGCCTGACCCAGGCGCTGGCCGGCGAAGACAGCAAGACCGTCAACATCGAGGGTCGCGAGATCCGGGTCGGCGTGCAGAAGGCCCGTCTCGACGCGCTCAGCACCACCATTCCCCTCGGCCGTCCGGGCAAGGCGGAAGAGGCTGCCGGTGCCGTGGTGCTGTTCTGCCTGCCGGAATCCAACTACTGCTCCGGCCAGACCATCTACTGCGGCGGCGGCCCCGGCGGCAACTTCTAAGCCCCTCCGTCAAGCGCCCTGCGGTACCTCCTCGGTATCGCACGGCTGCACGTCCGATACCCGATGCAAGCGTCTCCTGAGGAATGCCCCATGAGTGCCTACAAATCCCCCTGGATCACTGAAGACCTGAACATCTTCCAGGAATCCGTGCGGCGCTTCGTCGCCGAAGAACAGGTGCCCCACGAAGAGCGTTGGGCCAAGCAGCAGCACGTCGACCGTGAAACCTGGCGGCGCGCCGGCCAGTGCGGAATGCTGCTGTTGAGCATTCCCGAGGAGTACGGCGGCATGGGCGGCAACTTCGCCCACGACGCGATCCTGACCCTGGAGCAAAGCCGCCAGGTGACCGCCAGCCTGGGCACCAACGTGCACAGCGGCATCGTTGCCCACTACATCCTGCGCTATGCCAGCGAGGCGCAGAAGCTCAAGTGGCTGCCGAAGATGGCCAGCGGCGAGCTGGTCGGCGCCATCGCCATGTCCGAGCCGGGTGCCGGTTCCGACCTCAAGAGCATCAAGTGCCGCGCCGTGAAGGATGGCAGCGACTACGTCATCAACGGTTCGAAGACCTTCATCACCAACGGCTACCACGCCGACCTGATCCTGGTGGTGACCAAGACCGACCCGGAGAAGGGCGCCAAGGGCACCTCGATCATCGTGGTCGAGACCCAGGACCTGCCCGGATTCCGTCGTGGCCGGATCCTCGAGAAGATCGGCCAGAAGGCCCAGGACACCGCCGAGCTGTTCTTCGACGACGTGCGCGTACCGCAGGAAAACCTGCTGGGCCCGGAGGAGGGCAAGGGCTTCATCCAGCTCATGCAGCAGCTGCCGCAGGAGCGCATGATCATCGCCCTCGGCGCGCTGGGCAGCATGGAGCGCGCGCTGAACGACACCGTCGAGTACGTGCGCAACCGCAAGGTATTCGGCCAGTCGCTGCTGGATATGCAGAACACCCGCTTCAAGCTCGCCGAGATGCGGACCACCTACACCATCGCCCGTACCTTCATCGACGACTGCATGGTCAAGGTGCTCAACGGCGAACTGGATGCCGAAACGGCGGCCATGGCCAAGTGGTGGGCCACCCAGCGCAATTGCGAAATCATCGACGAGTGCCTGCAGCTGCACGGTGGCTACGGCTACATGATCGAGTACCCGATCGCGCGTCAGTTCGTGAACTCGCGGGTGAGCAAGATCTTCGGCGGTTCCAACGAAATCATGAAGGAAATCATCGCCCGCACGCTGTAAGCGATCCGCCCGCCGCGGTCCCTCGGGGACTGCCGGCGCGCTCGACCACCGACCCACCGCCCCCTGGAAACGGAATGAGACCTGCCATGAATGCGTCGACCATCGACCTGTCCATCGACAACGGCCTGGCCACTCTGGTCATGGCCCGTCCCGAGCGCAAGAACGCCCTGATCCCGCAGATGTTTGCCGAGCTGCTCGACGCACTGACGGATCTGCGACGCAATCCTGAAGTGCGAGCGGTATTGCTCACTGGCGCTGGAAACGATTTCTGCTCCGGTGGCGACATCGGCAACATGCAGGGCGATTACATCGAGGCCGCGAATGTCCGGCGCCGCATGGAGGAAAACAATCGCCTCCTGATGGCCATGGTCGACTTTGACAAGCCGATCATCGCTGCGGTTGACGGTGCTGCCTACGGTGCAGGTTTCAGCATCGCGCTCGCGGCGGATTTTCTGATTGCCTCTGAGCGGGCGCGTTTCTGCATGTCCTTTGCCCGCCTTGGCCTGGGGCCGGATCTGGGGGCGTCCTATACGCTGCCGCGTATCGTCGGACTGCAGAAAGCCAGGGAAATCATCTTCTCCGCCCGCGAAGTTTCCGCGCAGGAAGCCCAGCAGTTGGGCATCGCCCTTGAAGTCCATCCGGCAGACAGCTTCCGCGCTCGCGCCCAAGAGCTGGCCCGAGCCATGGCCAACCTGTCGCCCACTGCCTTCAGCATGACCAAGCGTCTTCTTGGCGTCTCACTGGAGAGCGACCTGCTCACGATGCTCGATGCCGAAGCCAGTAACCAGGCGGTGAGCATGGCCTCTACCTACCTCAAGGAGGCTGCCGGGCGCTTTGCTCGCAAGGAGGCGCCGCTCTATCAGTGGCCCGCCGCCAAGCGCGATAACGCCTGAGCGGTGAAACCAGACACAACAACAATGAGGGGTTTGCAATGAGCGCGTATGACCACCCGAACGGCACGGAGATCCGTGCGCTTCTCGACAGGCAGCGCAGCGCCTTTCTCGCGGCCGGCCCGTCTTCGGCCGAGCAGCGTATCGAACTGATCGACCGCGCCATCGGCCTGCTGGTCGATCACCAGGAAGAGATCGTCGAGTCCGTGGCCGCCGATTTTGGCCATCGAAGCAAGGACTTCAGCCGCGTGACCGAGGTCCTGTCGCCGCTGATGACCTTGAAGCAGACGAAGGCCCAATTGGCCGAGTGGATGAAGCCGGAGCAACGTCACAGTGATCGTGGCGACGCCTGGGTGCAGTACCAGCCCCTGGGTGTGGTGGGTATCGTCAGTCCGTGGAACTTCCCGGTAAACCTGGCCTTCGGCGGCCTGGCCGGCGCCCTGGCGGCGGGCAACCGGGTGATGATCAAGCCCTCCGAGTTCACGCCCCGGACCTCGGCGCTGATGGCTCGGATGATTCGCTCGGTGTATGCCGAGGACGAGGTCGCGGTGGTCACTGGCGGAGCGGATGTCGGCCAGGCGTTCTGCACCCAGCCATTCGACCATCTGCTGTTTACCGGCGCCACCAGCATCGGCAGGCAAGTGATGCGCGCCGCCGCCGAGAACCTGGTACCGGTGACCCTGGAGCTGGGCGGCAAGTCGCCCACCATCATTTCCCGTTCGGCCGACTTCAAGGCCGCGGTGACCAAGGTCATCACCGGCAAGATGCACAACGCCGGGCAGATCTGCCTGGCCCCGGACTACGTCTTCGTTCCCGAGGAATCGCTGGAAGAGTTCATCGCCATCGCCAAGGCGGTACTGGCCGGTTACTTCCCGACACTCAAGGACAATCCGGATTACACCTCGGTGATCAATGCACGGCATTTCGAGCGCCTGCTGGGGTACTTGAGCGAGGCTCGGGAGGCCGGTGTCGAACTGGTCGAGCTGAATCCCGCTGGCGAAGACTTCAGCGACCAGGCCCATCACAAGATCGCGCCGACCCTGCTGATCGATCCGGCGGACGGGTTACGCGTCATGCAGGACGAAATCTTCGGTCCTCTGCTGCCGGTCAAGCCGTACAAGGAGATCGCCGACGTGGTCGCCTATGTCAACGCACATCCGCGTCCGCTCGGCCTGTATTACTTCGGTAGCGACGCGGCGGAGGAGGAGTACGTGCTCACCCGCACCACCTCGGGCGGCGTCACCCTCAACGACGTGCTCAAGCATGTCGCTGTCGAAAGCCTGCCATTCGGCGGCGTGGGGCCCAGCGGCATGGGCGCCTACCACGGCCGCGATGGCTTCCGCACCTTCAGCCATGCCAAGGCGATCTTCCGCCCGGCCGAGGGCCCGGACCTGATGCGCCCGCCCTACGTCGATCAGTTGAAACAGATCGTCGCTTCGCTCATCACCCGCTGATTCCGGCCCGGCCGCGCCGGACGGGTTCCGTCACGCCGGGCCGATCTCTTTTCGAGGTAGTCATGAAAGCAGCTGTATTGCGTCAACCGGGCACCCCGCTGGTCATCGAGGACGTCGCCATCAGCAAGCCGGGACCGCGCGAGGTGCTGATCCGCACCGTGGCCGTGGGCGTGTGCCATTCCGACCTGCACTTCGTCGATGGCACTTATCCGTTCCCCATGCCGGTGGTCCTCGGTCACGAGGCGGCCGGCATCGTCGAGCAGGTCGGTTCCGAGGTGCGCTCGGTGAAACCGGGCGACCATGTGGTGACCTGCCTGTCGGCCTACTGCGGGCATTGCGAGCATTGCGTGACCGGCCACCTTTCGCTGTGCGTGTCACCCGACACCAAGCGCGGCAAGGACGACGAGCCGCGCCTGAGCGAGATCCAGAGCCTCAAGCCGGTCAACCAGTTCATGAACCTGTCGTCCTTCGCCGAGCAGATGCTGGTGCACGAGAATGCCTGCGTCTCGATCCGCAAGGACATGCCCTTGGACCGCGCGGCGCTGCTCGGCTGCGCGGTGATCACTGGCACGGGGGCGGTGTTCAACACCGCCAAGGTGCGCCCTGGCGAAACCGTGGCGGTGATTGGCTGCGGCGGCATCGGCCTGTCGGCGATCAATGGCGCCGTGCTGGCCGGGGCGGGGCGGATCATCGCCATCGACCGGCTCGACTCAAAGCTGGAGCTGGCCCGTCGTTTCGGCGCCACCGACGTGATCAACGCGAGCGAGGGCGACGTGGTCAAGCAGGTGCTCGAGCTGACCCGTGGTGGCGTGCACCATGCCTTCGAGTGCATCGGCCTCAAGCAGACCTTCGAGCAGGCCTTCGGCATGCTCGTCCGCGGCGGCAGCGCAACGGTGATCGGCATGATCAAACCGGGGCAGAAGATCGAGCTGCACGGCTTCGACATCCTCGGCGAGCGCCGCATCCAGGGCTCCTTCATGGGCTCCAATCGCTTCCCGGTGGACATGCCGCGGCTGGTCGACTTCTACATGCAGGGCCGCCTCAAGCTCGACGAGATGATTTCCCAGCGCCTGAAGCTGGAGCATATCAACGAAGCCTTCGATGAGCTGCGCCGTGGCGAACTGGCGCGCTCGGTCATCGTTTTCGACCAGTGATACGCGGAGAACTCTCATGAAGACACGCATTACCGAACTGCTCGGCATCCGCTATCCGATCATCCAGGGCGGCATGATGTGGGTTGGCCGTGCCGAGATGGCCGCCGCCGTCTCCAACGCCGGCGGCCTGGGCATCCTCACCGCGCTGACCCAGCCGACCCCGGAGGCGCTGGCCGCCGAGATCGAGCGTTGCCGCACGCTGACCGACCAGCCGTTCGGGGTCAACCTGACCCTGTTGCCGTCGATCAACCCGCCGCCCTACGAGCAATACCTGGACGTCATCATCGCCAGCGGTGTGAAGGTGCTGGAGACCGCCGGCAACAACCCCGGCGAGTACATCGCAAAGGCCAAGGCCGCCGGCATAACGGTGATCCACAAGTGCGTGGCCGTGCGCCATGCGCTGAAGGCGCAGAGCCTGGGGGTGGACGCGGTGTCCATCGACGGCTTCGAATGCGCCGGCCACCCCGGCGAGGACGACGTACCCGGCCTGGTGCTGATCCCGCTGGCCGCGCGCCGCCTGCAGGTGCCAGTGATCGCGTCGGGCGGCATCGCCGACGGCGACGGCATGGCCGCCGCCCTGACACTGGGGGCGGAAGGGGTGAACATGGGCACACGCTTCTGCGCCACCCGCGAGGCGCCGATCCACGAGAACATCAAGCGTGCCCTGGTCGGCGCTACCGAGCGCGATACCCGGCTGATCTTCCGCACCCTGCACAACACTGCACGGGTGCTGCGCAACCCGATCTCCGAGGAAGTGGTGAGCATCGAGCAGCGCGGCAACGCGAAATTCGAGGATATCCGCCACCTGGTGGCCGGCGCCCGTGGTCGTGCCGCTCTGGAGAGTGGGGCGTCCGACGACGGCATCGTCACCGCCGGCCAGTGCGTCGGCCTGATCGACGACATCCCGACCTGCGCCGAACTGCTCGAACGCATGGTCCACGACTGCCGCGCCGCTCTCGAACGTGCGCGGGCACTGGCTTGCTGAGGCCGCCATGGACTTCGAACTGACGATGGAGCTGAAACTGCTGCAGGACAGTCTGCAGCGATTCCTCGACGAGCATTACGGCTTTGCCCAGCGCATGGAAGCGGTGAACTCCGCTGACGGTTGGCGGCCGCAATGCTGGGAAGCCCTGGCGGAGGACCTGGGTGTCCTGGGGGCATCCTTCGCCGAGGAACATGGCGGGCTCGGTGGCGGCCTGCTGGAGAACCTGCTGGTCATGCAGTCCTTCGGCGGCGCGCTGGTGGTCGAGCCGTACCTGTCCACCGTGGTGATTGGTGGCGGCCTGCTCCAGCGGGTGGGTGGGGCACAGGCGCAGCGACTGATCCCGCAGATCATCGCCGGTGACCTGCGTATCGCCCTTGCGCAGCGGGAAGAGCAGGGGCGCGACTGCCTGCACGATGTTGCCTGTCGCGCGCAGCGGGAGGCCGAGGGCTACCGTCTCAACGGCAAGAAGTGCCTGGTGCTGGGCGCACCCTGGGCCAGCCATCTGCTGGTCAGCGCGCGCACCGCGGGCACCTCGCGCGAGCGCGACGGCATCAGCCTGTTCCTCGTCGAGAACGATGCCAAGGGGCTGCGGCGCCTGGACTATCCGACAGTGGATGGCAGCCGCGCCGCCGATATTCATTTCGACAACCTGTGGGTGCCGCAAAGCGCCTTGCTGGGGCCGGAAGGTCAGGGCTTTGCCCTGTTGCAGGGCGTGCTCGACGAGGCCCGGCTGGCGCATTGCGCCGAGGCGGTCGGCTGCATGCAGCGGATGCTCGCCGACACCCTGGCCTATGCCCGCGAGCGGCGGCAGTTCGGCGTGCCCATCGGCAGCTTCCAGGTGCTCCAGCACCGCATGGTGGAGATGCATATCCAGATCGAGCAGACGCTGTCGCTGACCTATCTGGCGGCCATGCGCGCCCTGGCATCACCCGCCGATCTCGCGCTCGCTGCCTGCGCGGCAACGGCGCAGGCCATCAAGGCCCTGCGCTTCGTCGGCCAGGCCGCGGTGCAGATCCACGGCGGCATGGGCATTACCGAGGAGCTGGCGTTGGGGCACTACTTCAAGCGGGCCACGGTGATGGAGCAGCAGTTCGGCTCCCTCGACCACCACGTGCGCCGGTACGCCAGCCTGGCGCTAACGCGGAGGGCACAGGCATGAATCTGCAATTCGGCATCGAAGAACAACGTTTCCGCGAAGAAGTGCGAGCCTGGATCTACGAGGCCTTCGACGACGAGCTGCGCGCGCTGATGCGACGCTCGAAGAACGGCTTCCTCGACAAGCTTGGCCAGCAGTGCTGGCAGAAGAAACTCCACGCTCGCGGCTGGGCCGCGCCAGACTGGCCCGCCGAGCATGGCGGCCCGGGCTGGACGCCGACGCAGCGCTACCTGTTCCAGTGTGAAATCGCCGCTGCCGGCTGCCCGCCGATTTCGCCGATGGGCATCAAGATGGTGGCGCCGGTGATCATGCGTTTCGGCAGCGAAGCGCAGAAGGCGCGCTTCCTGCCGCCGACGCTGTCGTCCGATATCTTCTGGTGCCAGGGCTACTCCGAGCCAGGAGCGGGCTCCGATCTTTCGGCCCTGAAGATGCGCGCGGAGCGCGACGGCGACGACTACCTGCTCAATGGCTCGAAGATCTGGACCACCCACGCGCAGTGGGCGGACTGGATGTTCTGCCTGGTTCGCACCAGCCGGGAGGCGAAGCAGCAGGCCGGCATCTCGTTCCTGCTGGTGGACATGAAGAGCCCCGGCATCCGCGTGAGTCCGCTGCCTTTGCTGGATGGCCCCTACCCGGGGGAGCAGGAGGTCAACGAGGTGTTCTTCGACAATGTGCGGGTACCGCTGGCCAACCGCATCGGCGAGGAAGGTCAAGGCTGGACCTGCGCCAAGTACCTGCTCGAATTCGAACGCGGCAACAGCTACGGACCAGCACTGCGCTACCAGCTGGGGCAGGTACTGCAGCTGGCCGAACGCCTGCCCGGCGACGACGGCCGGCCGATGGCCGAGGACCTCGATTTCCAGCGGCGCTATTGCGAACTGGCGATTCGCGTCGAGGCCGTGGAGGCGACCGAACTGCGACTTTTTTCCGGGCAGCGCTCCGGCAGTTCGGTGGGTGCCGCCTCCAGCATGGTCAAGCTGGTCGGCACCGAAACCAAGCAGGCCATCAGCGAGCTGGCGATCGAGGTGGCCGGACCACGGGGCTGGCCCTTCGTTCGTGACACCTGGGCCGAGAACCGTGGTCGCGACGTGGAGGCCAATCCCGGTTCGCCCGAGCTGGCGGCGTTGCTGCCGCGCTACTTCAACTACCGCAAGACATCCGTCTACGGCGGCACCAGCGAGATCCAGCGCAACATCATCGCCAAGCAGATACTCGGACTCTGAGCATTGCCATGAATCTTCCCGTGAATTCGCAAGACCCTGTCGAGCCCGGCTGCGAGCCGGAGCTGCCGCCTGGCTTCCAGCCGATGGCCCGTCCCGGCTTCGTCAACAACTGCGGTGGCATGTACGTGAACCTGGAACGCCGGATGGTCGCCGCGCGCATCCTGCCGGAACATCTCAACCCGCTGGGCATCGCCCATGGCGGCTTTCTCGCCACCCTGGCCGACACCGGCTTTGGCACCGCGATCAAGCTGACCGCAGGTTCCGAGCTGCCGCCGGCCACCATCAACCTCGACATGGACTACCTGAGCCCGGCGCTGCCCGGGCGCTGGATCGAGGTCCAGGTGCAGATCCACAAGCTTGGCCGCAGCATCAGCGTGGCCAGTTGCAGCCTGCTCGACGGCGACACCCTGGTGGCGCGGGGCAAGGGCACCTTCATCAACAACACGCGCAGCCTGCACGGCCGGACGCAGTGACCCAGGAGCCAGACATGGCCGAGACTTCCCAAGCCACCGCGCCCGTTGGGCCGGAGGCGCAGTACCAGCGGTTCCTCCAGCAGGGCCGCTTCATGCTGCAGCGCAGCGTCTCCAGTGGCCGCTACGTGTTCTACCCGCGGGTGGCCATCCCCGGCACCGGCGAGACCGACCTGGAATGGGTCGAAGCCGCCGGCACCGGACGCATCTACGCCATCACCGTGAACCGCTCGCGCAACGCCAGCCACAACGTGGCATTGATCGACCTGGACGAGGGCGTACGCATGATGTCGCGCATCGAAGGCCGCGAAACCGCGCCCATCGGCAGCCGCGTGAAGGCCCGGGTGATCGAGGAAGACGGGCAGGCGCTCGTGGTGTTCGACGTGATCGATGAGGTGCAGGCATGAATTCGTCCCTCCGCGGCAAGACCGCCATCGTCGGTATCGGCAGCGCCGGCATCGGCGAGGCCCACGGCTTCAGCGCCATGGAACTGCTCGGCGAGGCCTCGCTGAAGGCCATCGCCGATGCCGGGCTGAAACTCTCCGACGTCGACGCGGTATTCGCCGCCACCAGTTCCCATGCCTTCCCGACGCTGTCGGTGTGCGAATACCTCGGCATCAAACCCAAATTCGTCGATGGCACCAATGTCGGCGGCTCCAGCTTCGAATGGCACTTGCTGCAGGCGACCCTGGCGCTGCAGGCCGGGCTGTGCGACGTGGCGCTGATCTGCTACGGCTCCAACCAGCGCACCGCCGGCGGCAAGCTGGTGTCGATGAGCGAACCGCAGTGGCACGAGACGGCGTACAAGCCACGCCATCCGATCACTTCCTATGCGCTGGCGGCCAGCCGGCACATGCACCAGTACGGCACCACCCGCGAGCAACTGGCGGAAGTGGCGCTGGCCGCGCGGGGCTGGGCCAACCTCAATCCCGAGGCCTTTGCTCGCGGTCCGCTGACGATGGACGACGTACTCGCGGCGCGGATGGTCAGCGATCCGTTGAGCGCCGCCGACTGCTGCCTGGTCACCGACGGCGCCGGCGCCTGCATCATGGTCCGCGCCGATCGCGCCCGAGATTTGCCGAACAAGCCGGCGTACTTCCTCGGCGCTGCCGGTGCGCAATGGCACCGCTCGGTGGTGTGCATGCCCGACCTGACCGTCACCGCCGCCTCGGAAAGCGGTCCGCGTGCCATGCAGATGGCCGGCGTGAGCCACGCCGATGTGGACCTGGTGATGCTCTATGACGCCTTCACCATCAACACCATCCTGTTCCTCGAAGACCTCGGTTTCTGCGCCAAGGGGGAGGGCGGCCACTTCGTCCAGGGTGGGCGTATCGCTCCCGGCGGCGAGCTGGCGGTGAATACCAACGGTGGCGGCCTGTCCTGCGTGCATCCGGGGATGTACGGGATGTTCCTGATCCTCGAAGCGGTAACGCAGATTCGTGGCCAGGCAGGCGCGCGACAGCTGAAGAAGGCCGATATCGCCCTGCTGCATGGCAATGGCGGCACGCTGTCGAGCCAGGTCACGGCCTTCCTGGGGAGTGAAGCGGTGCTTTGAGACGTCGGGCGTATAACGTTCGACGTTATACGCCGTTTGGCCTTGGCCTCAGGGCGTTCCGGGATCGGCTACGAAGCGCCCTGCAATCCTGGTGAATCGGCGTACAACCGCGAACGGTTGTACGCCCTACGTGATATTCCGCGTGCCTGGATAGCCCGCTCGGCCCTGTGCCGCGCGGGCTTTCTGCTTTTTCGGCAGCCGAAAGATCCACCCCGAAATTGGTCCGAACGAACTACAGCCAGCCCCGCGCCGCATCCCGATACTCGACGGCAGAACCCAACCCGTCGCGCCTGCGCGGCCGACAAGAACAACAGGTCTGAGGAACACCTCGATGGACATCCACTACACGCCCGAAGAGCTGGCCTTCCGCGAGGAAGTGCGGGCCTTCCTGCGCGACAAGCTGCCGGCCGAGTTGGCCGCCAAGGTCAAGCTCGGCAAGCGCCTGAGCAAGGAAGACAACGTCTTCTGGATGCGCACCCTGAACGATCGCGGCTGGCACGCCTCCCTCTGGCCCGTGGAGTACGGCGGTACCGGCTGGAGCGTGGTGCAGAAGTACATCTTCGAGGAAGAATGCGCGATTGCCGGCGCGCCCCGTGTGCTGCCGTTCGGCGCAGTGATGGTCGGCCCGGTGATCATCAACTTCGGTACCGAGGAGCAGAAGGCCCATTACCTGCCGCGCATCCTCGACATGACCGATTGGTGGGCGCAGGGCTACTCCGAGCCGGGCTCCGGCTCCGACCTCGCCAGCCTGAAGACCCGCGCCGTGCGCGAGGGCGATCACTACATCGTCAACGGCCAGAAGACCTGGACCACCATGGGCCAGCATGCCGACTGGATTTTCTGCCTGGTGCGCACCGACCCGCAGGCCAAGGCCCAACGTGGCATCAGCTTCCTGCTGATCGACATGAAATCCCCAGGCATCACCGTGCGCCCGATCATCACCCTGGATGGCGAGCATGAGGTCAACGAAGTCTTCTTCGACAACGTAAAGGTGCCGGTGGCCAACCTGGTCGGCCAGGAGAACGACGGCTGGACCTGCGCCAAGTACCTGCTCACCCACGAGCGCACCGGCCTTGCCGGCATCGGCTTCTCCAAGCAGTTGCTGCGCCAGCTCAAGGCCATCGCCGCCCGTGAGCGGAAGGGGGGCAGGGCGCTGATCGACGATCCGCTGTTCCGTGCCCAGATCGCCGAGCTGGAGATGCAACTGATGGCCGCCGAGATGAGCAACCTGCGCATCCTTGCCGCTGCCCGTGAAGGCGGCGGCAGCGGCGCCGAAAGCTCGATCCTCAAGGTGCGCGGCACCGAGATCCGCCAGGCCATCACCCACCTGCTGCGCAAGGCCGTCGGCCCCTACGCACTACCGTTCCTCGAAGAGGAAATGGAAGCCTGCTCGGGCGACCTGCTGCACACCGACTACAGCGCCACCGCTGCCAGCCAGTATTTCATCATGCGCAAGCTCTCGATCTACGGCGGCTCCAACGAAATCCAGAAGAACATCGTTTCCAAAGTGAACCTCGGACTCTGAGAGGCAGCCGACCATGGACTTCAAACTCACTGAAGAGCAGCAGATGCTGCAAGACACGGCGGCGCGTCTGGTGCGTGATGCCTACGGATTCGAACAGCGCGAGGCCTATCGCCGTGGCGAGCTGGGCTTCAGCGCCGACTTCTGGCGCCAGCTCGGGGAGCTGGGCCTGACCGGCGTGTCCCTGCCCGAAGCCTACGGCGGTTTCGGCGGCGGCGTGGACAGCATGCTGGTGCACACCGAGCTGGGCCGTGGCCTGTGCCTGGAGCCCTACCTGCAGTCGGTGGTCTTTGCCGGCGGCCTGCTGGCCCAACTCGGCAGCGACGCGCAGAAGGACCAGCTGCTCACTCAGGTTGCCAGTGGCGAGCTGCAGTTGGCGGTGGCCTTCGAGGAACCGCAGAGCCACTACGAACTGAACACCGTGGCGACCCGCGCCGAGCCGGTGAACGGCGGCTGGCGGCTGTCCGGGCGCAAGGTCGCGGTGATCGGCGGGCACAGCGCCGGGCTGATCCTGGTGTCCGCCCGCGTCGCCGGCGGCGAGCATGACCAGCAGGGCATCGGCCTGTTCCTCCTCGATCCGGCCGAAGCGGGCGTGAAGCGTCGCGTCTACCCGACCGCCGATGGCTTCAAGGCTTGCGAACTGTTCCTGGACGGTGCCTTCGTCTCCGCCGAGCACGTGCTGGGCGAGCCGGGGCAGGCTTTCGACGCGCTGCGTTACCAGCAGGGACGCGCCATCGCCGCCCAGTGCGCCGAGGCGGTGGGCGCCATGGAGGCGACCTGCGAGCTGACCCTGGAGTACCTGAAGACCCGCAAGCAGTTCGGTGTCGCTATCGGCTCCTTCCAGGTGCTGCAACACCGCATGGTGGACATGCGCGCCGAACTTGACCAGGCCAGCAGCATGGCGATCCTTGCCGCCTGCGTCGCCGACCAGCCGGACAGCGCCGAACGCAGCCGCGCCCTGGCTGCCGCCAAGTACATCGTCACCCGCGCCGGACGCTTCATCGCCGAGCAATGCATCCAGCTGCACGGTGGCATCGGCCTGACCGACGAATACCTGGGTTCGCACTACGCCAAGCACCTGGTGATGATCAGCCACCAGTTCGGCGACGACGACCATCACTTGGAGGCCTTCGTCCATTTGATGGATGTGGCCTGACACCATTCGCGAGCAAGCTCGCTCCTACAAAAAATCGCACCGGCGCAAGCCCGGATCTGTAGGAGCGAGCTTGCTCGCGAAGCTCCCCAACCGCAGCGCCGATGCAAGCCGGCGTTAGCCGAGGAAATAACTGATGAAAGTACTGGTCGCGGTAAAGCGCGTGGTCGATTACAACGTCAAGGTCCGCGTCAAGGCGGACAACTCCGGCGTCGATCTCGCCAACGTCAAGATGTCCATGAACCCCTTCTGCGAAATCGCCGTGGAAGAAGCCGTTCGCCTGAAAGAGAAAGGCGTTGCCACCGAGATCGTTGCGGTCTCCGTCGGCCTGACTGCCGCCCAGGAGCAACTGCGTACCGCGCTGGCTCTGGGTGCTGATCGCGCCATCCTCGTTGAAACCAACGAAGAACTGAGCTCCCTGGCTATCGCCAAGTCGCTGAAAGCCCTGGTCGACAAAGAGCAGCCGCAGCTGGTCATCCTCGGCAAGCAGGCCATCGACAGCGACAACAACCAGACCGGCCAGATGCTGGCTGCGCTGTCCGGCTACGCCCAGGGCACCTTCGCCTCCAAGGTCATCGTTGCTGGCGACAAGGTCAACGTCACCCGTGAAATCGACGGCGGCCTGCAGACCGTTGCCCTGAACCTGCCGGCGATCGTCACCACCGACCTGCGCCTGAACGAACCGCGCTATGCGTCGCTGCCGAACATCATGAAGGCGAAGAAGAAGCCGCTGGACGTGGTGACCCCGGACGCCCTGGGCGTTTCCACCGCTTCCACCGTGAAGACCGTGAAAGTCGAAGCTCCGGCTGCCCGTAGCGCCGGCATCAAGGTCAAGTCCGTTGCCGAACTGGTCGAGAAACTGAAGAACGAGGCGAAAGTAATCTGATGGCTATCCTGGTAATCGCTGAGCACAACAACGGCGCACTGGGCGCTGCCACCCTGAACACCGTCGCTGCTGCGCAGAAGATCGGTGGCGATATCGCCATCCTGGTCGCTGGCCAGAAGGTCGGTGGCGTGGCCGAAGCCGCCGCCAGGATCGCTGGTGTTTCCAAGGTGCTGGTCGCCGACAACGCTGCCTACGCTCACCAGCTGCCGGAGAACGTTGCTCCGCTGCTGGCGTCCATCGCCCGCGATTTCAGCCATGTGCTGGCCCCGGCGACCACCAATGGCAAGAACTTCCTGCCGCGCGTCGCCGCCCTGCTGGACGTCGACCAGATCTCCGAGATCATCGAAGTGGTCAGCGCCGACACCTTCAAGCGCCCGATCTACGCCGGTAACGCCATCGCTACCGTGCAGTCCTCGGCTGCCGTCAAGGTCATCACCGTACGTGGCACCGGCTTCGACGCCGCTGCTGCCGAAGGTGGTTCCGCTGCTGTTGAAGCGGTTTCCGGCCCGGCTGACGCCGGCAAGTCCGCCTTCGTGGGCGAAGAACTGGCCAAGTCCGACCGTCCGGAACTGACCGCTGCCAAGATCGTCGTTTCCGGCGGCCGCGGCATGGGCAATGGCGACAACTTCAAGATCCTCTACGCCCTGGCTGACAAGCTGGGCGCCGCTGTCGGTGCTTCCCGCGCCGCGGTCGACGCCGGCTTCGTGCCGAACGACATGCAGGTCGGCCAGACCGGCAAGATCGTCGCACCGCAGCTGTACATCGCGGTGGGCATCTCCGGTGCCATCCAGCACCTGGCGGGCATGAAGGATTCGAAAGTGATCGTTGCGATCAACAAGGACGAAGAGGCGCCGATCTTCCAGGTTGCCGACTACGGTCTGGTCGCCGACCTGTTCGAGGCCGTGCCGAGCCTCGAAGCGGCCGTCTGAGGCTTGCCGCCGCTCCGGGACCTTGCGGTCCCGGAGCTTCGTTCTCTGTAGCTGCGGCTCCTCAGGCGCTCTTGAGGTAATGCCGGATGCGGATGTCCACCCCCTGAGTCTGGAACTGGCGCGCTGCCGCTTCGATCTTCAGTTCGCCGCGGGTGACCCGCTGGTGGTGGCGCAGGTGCTCCAGCCAGGACTCATCAATGAAGAATTCCAGCCAATGGCGCGGGTTCTCGCTGTCCTGCACCAGTTCCCAGGAAATCGCCCCGTTGCGCCGGCGCATGCCGCGCACATCCTTCATCGCCTGCTGGAAGGCGTCGGCCTTGGCCGGATCGATGTCGTATTCCAGGGTGATCAGCACCGGGCCGCGCTCCTGGTCCACGCCTTCGACGAGGATCGGCGCCGGCCAGTGTAGCGACGGCGCCAGGTCTTCCGCCTCGGTGACGGGCAGGCGGAAGCGCAGGCTGGCGAGCAGCCCCGCCAGCAGCACCGCGCTGGCGCACAGCAGCGCGAGGGTGATCGAGGCGCGGCTGGCGACGAACCCCCACAGGGTGCCCCCGGCGGCCATGCTGCCGAAGAACACCAGGATGTACACGGCCAGCGCCCGCGCCCGGACCCAGGCCGGCACCGAGGTCTGGGCCGCCACCTGCAGGCTGGACAGCACGGCGATCCAGGCCGCGCCGCTGAGCAGCATCACCGGGACCAGCAGGTACTGGTTGCGCAGCAGCGCCAGGGCAATCAGCACCAGCGCATAGACCACGCTGGAGAACACCACCAGGCGGTCGCTCCCCAGGCGCTCGCGCAAAGCCGGCAGGAACGCGGCGCCCAGTACCGCGCCAACGCCGACGCTGCCCAGCAGCAGGCCGAAGTCCATGGCGCTGCCGTGCAGCTCTCCGCGCACGATCAACGGCAGCAACGACATGCCGGCACTGGCGCCGAGGAAGAACGCCAGCGCGCGCACCAGCACCGCCTGCAGGGGGCGGGAGCTGCGGCTGTAGCGCCAGCCGGCGCGCAGTGCGCCGAGCAACCGTTCAGCGGGCAGCACCGATGGCCTGGTTTCGCGCTTCCAGGCCCAAAGCACGCCGATCACCGCGAAGAACGACAGGGCGTTCAGGGCGAAGGTCAGCCAGGGACCGACGAGGCTGACCAGCACGCCGGCGATGGCAGGGCCGACCGCCCGTGCCAGGTTGACCCCGACGCTGGACAGCGCCACCGCCGCCGGTAGTTCGCCCTTGTCCACCAACTCGGGAGTCGTCGCGCTCCAGGCCGGCATCATCAACGCGGTGCCGATGCCCATGCACAGGGTCAATCCCAGCAGCAGCCAGACCGTGGTCAGGCCGAGCAGGGTGAGTGCGGCCAGCAGCGTGGCGACCGCCGCCATCCACAGTTGCACGCCCAGCAGGTAGCGGCGTTTGTCGACGATATCGGCCAGGGCGCCGGCCGGCAGCGCGAGGAAGAACATCGGCAGGGAGCCGGCCACCTGCACCAGGGCCACGTTCAGGGGGCTGGCCGACAGTGACGTCATCAGCCAGCCGGCGCCCACTTCGTGCATCCAGGTGCCGATGTTCGAGGCGATGCTGGCCAACCACAGCCAGCGGAAGGTGGTCTGGCGCAGCGGGCTCCAGGGAGACGAGGCGGTCGAGGATTGGGACATGGTCAGCGCCAGGGTTTGGGAAGGGATTGGTGAGTCAGGTATAGGCGATCGCCGAGAAGGCGCTTCAGGACAGCCACGCTGGCACCGCCCGCCCTTCCGAGAATCTGCCGCTCAGAGAGAGTCCACCGGGCCCGGCAATGAGCAGGGTGACGAAGATGATCAACAGCAACCAGGCGAACTGCCCTTCGGCCACGCTCCATTCCGGATGCACGAAGACCAGCGCCACCAGCAGCACGCTGAGGATCGGCAGGCAGGCGAGACGGGTCAGCACGCCCAGCATGATCGGCAGGGGACAGATCACTTCGGCGAAGATCGCCAGGCTCAGCGTCGGCACGGCCCCCAAGTGGAACGGGTCCTCGATGACGGTCAGCTCATGGCTGAAATTCAGCAGCTTGGGCAGGCCATGGACCCAGAGCAGGAGCAGGCAGCCGGACACGCGCAGGTACAGCAGCGCCCAGTCGGTCGAGGAGCGGGGCATGGCGTCACCTTCCAGATCTGTTGAGGAATCTTGAGGATGGTCCATGCGCCGCCGGGTGTCTTGTATCGATGTGCCGGATTGGCCAATGGCGCGATGGTTGCCCGGTCGTGCACTGCCGGCCGCCCGCGCGCCATTACTCCTGCGCACGTTGGGCGGGGTGTTTCAGTGTGCAGATGATGCCAGTACGGTGGATCGCCGATGCGTGCGGCAATGAAGTCGACGAATGCCCGGACCTTCTTCGAATTGCGTCGGTTCGGCAGGTAAGGCGCAGCACCTGCGAGCTGTTGGCGAGCAGCGCTCCGCGCCTTTTCGGCGCTGTTCAGCGCGAGCCACGGTCATTACACCCTGCTGTTCGCCATGGCCGCCGGCGCTATTGCACTGGCACTGGCACTGGTGATGGAGACGGAGCTGCTGTTCCGGGCTGAAGCGGAGGCGGGCGAGGCTGTCGATAACGGATTCAGAGCACAGCCTTGAGGGGGTATTCGATGACTAGTTAAAGGAAAGGGAGCGGCGGTGCCGCTCCCTGCTCAGGTTCAGTGACCTTCGCTGGCGTTGAACATGGTCTTGGCGTAGATCAGGCCCAGGCCATAGGCGCCGCCGTGGGCGATGGAGGTCTTCACGGTCTGGTCGTAGGTCTCGCCACGGGCCCAGTCGCGTTGCAGTTCGAGCAGGTATTGCAGGGACGTCATGGGGCGGGCGCCGAGCTGGATCATACGCTGCAGGGCCATCTCATGGGCCTCGGTGGACACGTCGCCACAGGCGTCGGCGATCACGTACACCTCGAATCCCTGGTCGATGGCCGAGAGCGCCGGGCCGACGATGCACACCGAGGTCCAGAGGCCGGCGAGGACGATCTTCTGCTTGCCGTGCTTGTTCACCTCGACGGCGATGCGCGGGTCTTCCCAGGTGTTCATGCTGGTGCGGTCGATGACGTTGTGCTCCGGGAACACCGACTTGATCTCGTCGAAGATCGGGCCGGAGAAGCTCTTCTCGGCAACGGTGGTGAGGATGGTGGAGACGCCGAATTCCTTCGCCGCCTTGGCCACCAGCGCTGCGTTGTTGCGCAGGGTCACCGCGTCGATGGACTTGGTCGCGAAGGACATCTGCGACTGGTGGTCGATCATGATCAGGGTGTGGTCGGTCGGGTTCAGCAGGGTCTTGCCGGGAACGGCGGAAGCGATAGCCATGGATAGCTCTCCTGGGACGGTGGCGCGCCGGCTGGCGCAGAAGGGCGCGCCAGCTGGTCGCCGGCGCGATGGAATCACTATCACCGACGGGGCGTAAGGATTATTGGACTGATGTGCTCGGCGCAGACGCGCTGTGTACGTCGCAGGTAAGATGGCTGTTTTGTGTAGGTTGTTACGCAGTCCAGCCATTCGGCGCTGCGATCTTGTGATGGTGTGAGGGTGGTTGGAGTTGGACGGTAGTGCGATGAAAACAGTTGTGATGGTGCTTTACAGTGATGTGCTCATGCTCGATGTATCGGGGCCGATGGAGGTGTTTTCCATCGCCAATCGCTTTCTCGCTCCGGAGCATCACTACCGCCTGCTGACCGTCGCAGAGAGCCGCGAGCCGGTTCGTAGCTCCTGTGGCGTGAAGATGCTGGCCGACCTGCTTCTGGATGAACTGCAAGCTGACGTCGATCTGCTGCTGGTGCCAGGTGGACCCGGTGCCTACAACATCCCTCAACCGGCGCTGAGTGCCTGGCTGCCAAAGGCGGCGGGACGTGCGCGGCGCTACGGGGCGATCTGCACGGGGACGTTCCTGTTGGGCGACGCCGGCCTGCTCGACGGGTACCGTTGCACCACCCACTGGAATTACCAGGAACGCCTGGCACAGCGCTTCCCCTGCGCGCTGGTGGAGGCCGAGCGGATCTACGTGATTGACCGCAACCTGATCACCACCGGCGGCATCACCGCCGGAATCGACATGGCTCTGGCGGTGCTCGGTGAGGACCATGGCAAGGAACTGGCGCTGGAGGTGGCGAAGGTGCTGCTGGTAGTGATGAAGCGCCAGGGCGGTCAGACCCCTTTTGCACCGCTACTGGCCACGGTGATGCGCGATGGCTCGGCGATCGCGCGGGTGCAGGCCTATGTGGCTGATCACATCGAGGAGCCCTATACCATCAAGCGCATGGCCGAGCTGGCGGCGATGAGCCCGCGCAACTTCTCCCGCGCCTTCCAGCGCGAAGTGAAGCTGACGCCCATGCAGTACCTGCAGAATGCCCGCATCGAGCACGCGCGGCGGTTGCTGGAAAGGACCGACCTACCACTGAAGGTGGTAGCCTGCCGCAGCGGCTTCGGTAGTGCCCGGCACCTGCGCGCGGTGTTCAGCGAGCGCATCGGCATGACGCCCAGCCAGTATCGCCAGCAGTTTGGTGCTGCTTGACCGTCTGACGTAGCCTTCTTGGCCGTCTCCTTCCCTCTGGCCGAATTGCGCCGTCATCCAGAGACCGGAGAATAGGGTTATCGACAGACAGGAGCCGCCCCCAGAATCGCCCGGATGCTCCGTACTAGAGCGCTCGGAGCGGGCAAGGCGCGAGATGACATGAGCGCACCCACGCAGATCGGCACAGAAACGGTACTACAGTTCGGCCGCTTCCAACTGCACCCTTACAAACGCCAACTGCTGCAGGGTGACCGCCCGGTGCGCATTGGCAGCCGCGCCCTGGACATTCTTCTGGTACTGGTGGCTCAGCCCGGCGAGATCATCGCCAAGGAGACCATCATTGCCCGTGTCTGGGGCTCCACCGTGGTTGAGGAAATCAACCTGCGGGTGCACATCGCCGCGTTGCGCCGCGCCCTGGGCGAGGGCCACACCGGCGAACGCTACATCGCCAACGTGCCGCTGCGTGGCTACGGCTTCGTCGGTGTTGTCGAGACGCTGCAGGCGCAGCCGAACCAGGGAGCGCCCGTCGGCAATCTGCCTGTGCTGTTGGTGGGGCTGGTGGGGCGCAGGCGACTGACCCGGCACCTCTTTGAACAGCTGCCGGGCACCCGCCTGCTGACCCTGGTGGGGCCGGGCGGAATGGGCAAGACCTCGCTGGCGATCCAGGCCTGCGAGTCGCTGCAATCTCAGTACAGCGCCATCCTGTTCCTCGACCTGTCGCCGGTTTCCACGCCAGAGGCCCTGGCCGATTTGCTCGCCACGGAGCTCGAAGTGGCCGGCAAGGGGCGGCTGCTGCTGGTGTTGGACAATTGCGAGCACTTGGCCTGTGCCTGCGCCGAGCAGGTCGAGCGACTATTGCGCCAGTACCCTGCACTCAGCGTGCTGGCCACCAGCCGCGAACCGTTGCGGGCGGAGGGTGAAAACGTACTGCGCCTGCCGCCGCTGGAAGTGCCCGCCGACGACGAGGTATCGCTGATCGGGGCGATGTGCTGTTCGGCAGTGCAACTGTTCGTGGAGCGCGCTCGCGATGTGCACGGCCGCCTGGGGCTGAGCCCGGTCCAGGTGCGCGCGATAGTCGAAATCTGCCGACGTCTGGATGGCATCCCACTGGCCATCGAGATGGCCGCCCGGCAGATCGATGCCCTGGGCCTGGCCGGGCTGCCGGAGCTGCTCGACAGCGGTTTCCTTCTGCATATGCCCGGCCGCCGGACTGCCCCTGCGAGGCAACGCAGCCTGGGCGCCACATACGATTGGAGCTTTGACCTGCTCAGCGACACGGAGCAGGTTTGCCTGCGCCTGCTCGCGCGACTGGGCGGCAGCTTCACCCCGGATGCGGCCGTGAGCGCGCTGGAGGACAGCCGCCTGTGCCGCGAGCGGATCCTGGCGGTGCTCTGCCAGTTGGCCGACAAGTCGCTGCTGCTGGTGGAGGAGGGCGAGCGCGGCGTGCGCTACCGGATGCTCCACACAGCCCGCGCCTATGCGCTTGACGGCAACTCCGGCGGCTGGCGGGACGCCGCCAGCCCGGCGGCGTGACGCAGGGTTCGATAGAGCGCGCTCCAGGACTGCCGATGTGGAAGAGCGTTGCCGGCAGTCCTCCCCCAGTCGCCCAGCGGCACGGTTATCAATCGGCGCCGGGGGAGCAGGCCCGCGCGTGGTGTATCCAGCCTCTGGGAGAAATGCCCGTCAGGCGGTTGAACACGCGACAAAAATGCGCCTGGTCGTAGAAGCCGCATTCCAGCCCTATTTCCGCCAGTGGCCGATCGGCTTCGGCCAGCAGGCGCTTGGCTTTTTCCACCCGCTGGAGCCGAACCCATTCCTGCGGCGAGTGGCCGGTGCTGACCTTGAACTTGCGCGAGAAGTCGCTTCTGGACAGTGCGCAGGCGTCCGCCAGCCAGGTGACAGTGATGCCGCTCTCCAGGTTCGTGAGGATGAGCTTCAACGCGTGCTCTTCCTGTTGACAGGAGAGCTTGCGTGGTTCGGCGTGCCGGGTGAATCGCTCGATACTCGGGTTCGGCATGGGTGTTCTCGCTGGTCAAGACGTATCGCTATCTTTCTCAGGGAGGAACGGAGTAGCCAGTTAAGGCCGGTTAAAGCTCATTAAGCGGGCGCTTGCCTGGCGCCCAGGCGCGTTGTGATGGCGCGGCCGTCATACAGCACGAGCGCGGCAAGGGGTTGTTAATTTTTATGAAGAGCCCTCGGCAGCTCACCCTTTTTGCAATAAAACGAAGACGGCAGCTCTGCTGAGTTGCATTGCAGGCCTCTCGCCAGAAAGAGGCCGGCACCCAGCCTGCCTGCAGGACTTGTTGGTAACGATGAGAAAAGAACAACTGATACCGGTCGAGTCCGCATTGTGCTTCGGCCCCTACGTGGTCTATCCCGCGTCACGCTCGATCCTGGACAGTGGCCGACCGCTGCGTCTGGGGCAGCGAGCCTTCGACCTGCTTCTCGTGCTGATGGAGAATGCCGGCGAGGTCGTCGCCAAGCGCAATCTGATGGCCAGGGCGTGGCCCGGCCTGGCGGTCGACGAGGGCAACCTTCGCGTGCACATGGCCGCCTTGCGAAAGGCATTGGGGGATGGCCAGGAAGGGCGCCGCTACATAGTGACCGTGGCGTTGCGGGGCTACAGCTTCGTCGCTCCGATCAGCCGGGTTGGCAGCATCCCGCCGATGGCCAGCATGGACCCCTCGGGCCAGCACAACCTGCCCGCGCGGCGCAGCCGCCTGGTGGGCAGGGAACAGGAGGTCGCGCATATCATCAGCCAGTTGCAGAGTTGCCGCTGCGTCTGTGTGGTGGGCAGCGGGGGAATCGGCAAGACCAGTGTCGCCCTGCTGGTGGCTGAGCAGCTGATCGGCCGCTATCGCGATGGGATCCGCATGCTCGACCTCACGCTGCTTCAGGATGCCGGGCCACTCGCCAGCACCGTCGCCGCGCTGCTGGGCATACCCGGGCAAGCAGGCAGTTCGCTTGAGACGCTCTGCGAGCAGGTCGGCACACGCCAGATGCTCCTGCTGATCGACAACTGCGAGCACCTGGTCGGGGAGGCGGCGCACCTTATCGAGTGCCTGGCGTGCTCCGCTCCGGGGATTCATGTGCTTGCCACCAGTCGGGAGGCATTGCGTACCGCGCACGAGCGCATCTATCGATTGCCGCCGCTGGCCATTCCGCCGATGCAGATCACCGAGGTTGCCGAGGCGCTCGCTTACCCCGCGCTCGCACTACTGGTCGAGCGGGTCAGGAGCATCGACGAAAGCTTCGAGCCCGGTGCGGCAGAGCTGCCGCGCCTGGTCGATATCTGCCATCGACTGGATGGCATGCCGCTGGCGATCGAACTGGCCGCGGGTCAGATCGCCGGCGAACGGGACATCGGTGCGAAGCTGCTTGGCGGCGGAGACTACCTGGACTATCCCATCGGCGCCCAGGGCGACCATCCACGACACCGGCATTTGCGCGCAGTGTTCGACTGGAGCTACGCGCTGCTGTCCGCCGAGGAGAAGGCGAGCCTGCGTCGCCTGGGAGTGTTTCGCGGCAGTTTCTCCCTGGATTCCGCCGCGACGCTACTTGGCCACTCGGGTGATCCCGGGGCCGGTTGCCTGATGATCCTGCAGTTGACGATGAAGTCGCTGATCAGCGTCGAGGTCAGCGATGACGAGTGCGCTTATCGCCTGCTTGAGCCGGCCCGGTTGTATGCCCTGGAAAAACTGAGCGAGGCGGGTGAGCTGCATGAGACCCGGGTCAGGCACCTCGGGATCTGCATGGCGCGCATGAAACAAGCGCAGCTCGAATGGGAGAGTCTGCCAACCAGCCGCTGGCTGGAGCGATATGCCAGGTGGCTGGGTGACCTGCGCTCGGCGTTGAAATGGGGACTGGATGCCGGGGTGAGCCACCCCTTGGCCATCCGCTTGACGGCCTGCTCGGCGCCAATCTGGCAGGAGATGTCTCTCCTGCACGAGTTTGGTTCCTATGTGGTCAGTGCCCTCCGGCTGCTTACCGCGGCTTTCGACGCTGAAAGCGACGAGGCTCTGCAACTGGCGACGCAGTTGCAACTGGCGCTGGGCAACTGCTCCTACCACGGTCAGATCGCTTCCGCGCAAGCCATCGGGGCCTTCCAGAGCGCCAGGGCGCTCGCGGAGAGAGGCGGTGACCTGGGCGCGATGCTCCATGCCATTTCGGGCCAGGTCGCGGCCAACCTGCGCTCCGGACTGTACTTGCATACCCTCGCGCTGAGCGAAGAGTTTGACCAGTTGGCCCAGGGCCGTGGTGAAGAGCTGGCGGTCAGCTCGCAACGCCTAAAGGTCCTCGCGCTCCATTACTCGGGGATGCAGGAGCAGGCCCATCGCCTGGCTGAAACAGTGCTGGAGACGCTCGAGCGTGAAAACCGTCCGAACCGCTTCGCGCTCTGCATGGGCGTGCAATACGAGCAGCGGGTGGCATCGCTCACCGTCCTGGCACGTATCCTCTGGCTGCGCGGCTACCCTGAACGGGCCGAACAGCGAGTGCAGCAGGCCCTGGAACTGGCCTGCCAGCTGGAGCACACCCCATCGATAGCCTACTCGCTGGCCACCGCCGGCTGCGTGATTCCCTACTACAACGGCGACTACGAGACGGCTTCCCGCCGCCTGCAACTCCTGTTCGACTCCTCCTCGCGCCACTCCATCCCGTTGTTCACCGACTGGGCGCAGCATTATGCCGGGGTGATGCACTGCGAGGCGCTTCCCGAGCCCACGCTGCCGGCAAGTGGGTTGGTCAGGGATATCGTCATGACCCTCAGGGGGACGGAGGCGTGCGAGGGCCCGCCGGTATCGATCAGGCGCAGCATCGGCGCCACTGGATGGTGTGCATCGGAGATGCTTCGACTTGAGGCTTGCCAACTGCTTGAGGCGGATGCGCAGGGGGCCGAGGCGCTGTTGGCCCGATCATTGGAGCTGGCGCGCAGAGGCGGCGCGCTTGCCTGGGAGCTTCGCAGCGCGACCACCCTGGCCGAGGTATGGCGTGACCGAGGGCAGGGACAGGCGGCGATGGCGCTGCTGGACCCTGTCTACCGTCGCTATGAAGAAGGCCTGGGGACGCCCGACCTCATGGCCGCGCGCGCGTGCCTGGAGACGCTGCGCTGAAGATGGCATCCGACTGACCGCTTCCCTATTCATCCAGGGCAATGAGCTGAACCCGGCCGCCGGAGGTGATGCAGCACATGCATCCAATAGCGCCCCCGGCCACACCGTCATAGTGGCTGCATCTACCTCAGCCGCCGGGAATTCCATGAGC
This sequence comes from Pseudomonas macauensis, assembly GCF_047902425.1. Classification (NCBI taxonomy): domain Bacteria; kingdom Pseudomonadati; phylum Pseudomonadota; class Gammaproteobacteria; order Pseudomonadales; family Pseudomonadaceae; genus Pseudomonas; species Pseudomonas macauensis. Next base: position 3,043,788 of record NZ_CP138377.1, read on the forward strand.
GCCGAAGCGATCGATCTGAACAGCGTGGTGACGCTGGTGGTCCACCACAAGGTGCGCTGCGAGGCCTTGCCCGGCTATGAGGCCTGGCTGCGCCGTACCGTGGCCGCCGCGCGCCGGCAGCCTGGCCATCTGGGGGTGAACGTGATCCGCCCGGACGCCGAGGGCGCGATGTTCACCACCGTGGTGCGCTTTGCCCAGGCAGCGCAGTTGCAGGCCTGGATCGATTCCGCCGAGCGCGCGGCCCTGATCGCCGAGGTTTCGCCGCTGCTGGAAGAGGGCGATCACCCACTGATCCACGATGACGCCGAGTTCTGGTTCACCCCGGTCCGTGGCAACGTCCGCCCGCCACCCAAGTGGAAGCAGGCAGTGCTCACCTACCTGGTGATCTGCCCGCTGACCATGTTCGTTCCGCACCTCTGGGCTCCGGTCTTCGAGCGTTACCCGGCGCTGCGCGGCGTGGTGCCGAGCAACCTGCTGATCACATTCTGCATCGTGGTGCCGGTGGTGTTCCTGATCATGCCCTGGGTGACCCGGTGCTGCGCCGGCTGGCTGCGCGCCAACTGATTTTCCCCTCCAAGGCGTCCTGCGTGGCGCCCGTCCCACAACGACCTGCACGGCAGGCAAAGGAGTTTTCCATGAGCACTTTCGTAACCCGTGACGGCACCGAGATCTACTACAAGGACTGGGGTAGCGGCAAACCCGTGCTGTTCAGCCACGGCTGGCCGCTGGACGGCGACATGTGGGAATACCAGATGGAGTACCTGAGCAGCCGCGGCTATCGCACCATCGCCTTCGACCGTCGCGGTTTCGGTCGCTCCAGCCAGCCGTGGAACGGCTACGACTACGACACCTTCGCCGATGACATCGCCGGCCTGATCGAACACCTGGACCTGCGCGACGTGACGCTGGTCGGATTCTCCATGGGCGGCGGCGATGTCAGCCGCTACATCGGCCGCCATGGCACTTCGCGTGTGGCCGGCCTGGTGCTGCTGGGCGCGGTGACGCCGATCTTCGGCCGCACCGCCGATTTCCCCCAGGGCGTGGACGCCGCCGTGTTCGACGGTATCAAGGCCGGCCTGCTCAAGGACCGCGCCCAGTTCATCGCCGATTTTGCTGCGCCATTCTATGGTACCAACCATGGCCAGGAGGTCTCCGAAGGCGTTCTGACCCAGACCCTGAACATCGCCCTGCTGGCCTCGCTCAAGGGCACGCTGGATTGCGTCACCGCCTTTTCGGCAACCGACTTCCGCGCAGACCTGGCCAAGGTGAATGTGCCGACCCTGGTGATCCACGGCGACGACGACCAGATCGTACCGTTCGAGACCACCGGCAAGCTGGCCGCCGCGCAGATTGCGGGCTCCGAACTGAAGGTATATGCCGGCGCGCCCCATGGCTTCGCCGTCACCCACGCTCAGCAGCTCAACGAAGACCTGCTGGCCTTCCTCCAGCGCTGAGGATTTGAGCATGAACCATGCCGACCTGATCCTGACCAACGGCCGCTTCCATACGGTCGATCGCGAGAAGCCCTACGCCACCGCCGTAGCCATCGCCGATGGCAAGTTCGTCGCCGTGGGCACCGACGCCGAGGCCATGGCCCTGCGTGGCGGCGCCACCCGTGTCATCGACCTGAAAGGGCGCACGGTGATTCCCGGCCTCAACGACTCGCACCTGCACCTGATCCGTGGCGGCCTGAACTACAACCTGGAGCTGCGCTGGGAAGGCGTGCCGTCCCTGGCCGACGCCCTGCGCATGCTCAAGGACCAGGCCGAGCGCACGCCCACGCCGCAGTGGGTGCGGGTGGTAGGCGGCTGGAACGAATTCCAGTTCGCCGAGAAGCGCATGCCCACTTTGGAGGAAATCAACCGCGCGGCGCCGGACACCCCGGTGTTCATCCTCCATCTCTACGACCGCGCGCTGCTCAATCGCGCCGCGCTCAAGGCCGTGGGCTACACCAAGGGCACGCCGAACCCGCCCGGCGGCGAGATCGTCCGCGACGGCAACGGCGAACCCACCGGCATGCTGATCGCCCGGCCCAACGCGACAATCCTCTATGCCACCCTGGCCAAGGGGCCGAAGCTGCCGCTGGAATACCAGGTCAACTCCACCCGTCAGTTCATGCGCGAGCTGAACCGCCTCGGGCTGACCAGCGCCATCGACGCCGGTGGCGGCTACCAGAACTACCCGGACGACTACCAGGTGATCCAGGAACTGGCCAAGCAGGGCCAGCTCACCGTGCGCATCGCCTACAACCTGTTCACCCAGAAGCCCAAGGAAGAACTCCAGGACTTCCAGAACTGGAGCAAGATCGTCAAGCCGGGCGACGGCAGTGACTTCTTCCGCCACAACGGCGCCGGCGAGATGCTGGTGTTCTCCGCCGCCGACTTCGAGGACTTCCTCGAGCCGCGCCCGGACCTGCCGCAGACCATGGAGCAGGAGCTGGAGCCGGTGGTGCGCCACCTGGTCGAACAGCGCTGGCCGTTCCGCCTGCACGCGACCTATAACGAATCCATCTCGCGCATGCTCGACGTGTTCGAGAAGGTCAACCGCGACATTCCGTTCAATGGCCTGCACTGGTTCTTCGACCACTGCGAGACCATCACGCCGCAGAACATCGAGCGCGTTCGGGCCCTGGGCGGCGGAATCGCCATCCAGGACCGCATGGCCTTCCAGGGCGAATACTTCGTCGACCGCTACGGCAAGCAGGCTGCCCAGGCCACGCCACCGATCCAGCGCATGCTCAGCGAAGGCGTCCCGGTGGGCGCCGGCACCGACGCCACCCGCGTCTCCAGCTACAACCCCTGGACCTCGCTGTACTGGATGGTCAGCGGCAAGACCGTGGGTGGCATGGAGCTGTACCCGCAGGGCCTGCCGCGCGCCACTGCGCTGGAGCTGTTCACCCACGGCAGCGCCTGGTTCTCCACCGAACAGGGCAAGAAGGGCCAGATCAAGGTGGGCCAACTGGCTGACCTGGTGGCGCTGTCGGCGGACTTCTTCAGCGTCGAGGAAGAAGCCATCAAGTGGATCGAGTCGGTGCTGACTGTGGTCGATGGCAAGGTGGTGTATGCCGCCGCCGAGTTCGACAAACTCGGCCCGCCGCAATTGCCGGTGCTGCCGGACTGGTCGCCGGTGGCCAAGGTGCCGGGGCACTGGCGCCCGCAGGCGCCGCTGCAACAGGCCGTGCACCAGTGCGCCGGCTCCTGCGGCGTGCATGGCCACAGCCACGAGCGGGCGCGCCAGTCCAATGTGCCAGTGAGTGACTTCCAGGGCTTCTGGGGCGCCTTCGGCTGCTCCTGCTTCGCGTTCTGACCTGCTGCGGGCTTCTGAGCGGCACCCGCACTCCCTGATGGCGGGTGCCGCTTCAGGCGTCTGTTTCGTGGCATGCCAGCCTGATCGTCTCCGTGACCCAGTTCGGCTACGCCCTGGGCCTGCTGTTCCTGGTGCATTCGCGCACGACGAAAAGCACAGTGCAAGTCAACTGAGGCTCGGAAGTCCGATGCGGAGCCTGGGCGCTGACCCTCAGGCCCCCGGCTCGGCCATGTGTTCGACGATCTTGTTGCGCAGCCAGCGCTCGGCGGGGTCGTTGTCGGTGACTTCGCCCCAGACCATGGACAGCTCCGAGGTGGCGATGGGGAAGGGCGGGTCGTCGGCACGCAGGCGACTGCCGTCGATGAGAGCCGCCGCCGCATAATCCGGGACGCAGGCGAGCAGTTCGGTGCCCGGCAGTATCGAGCGCAGGCCGCTGAACTGCGGGACCGCCAGCGCCACGCGGCGAGTGCGTCCGACTCTGGCCAGGTCGTTGTCGATGTTGCCGCACAGGTCACCGGAGAACGACACCAGCGCATGGGGGCGCTCACTGAAGTCATCCAGGGTGAGCGCCTCGGGACGATCGTCGCCGCGCAGCACCTTGGCCTTCATGTCGCGCAGCTTGCGGCGCTTGGCGTTGGCCGGCAGCTCGGTGGTGTAGCTGACGCCGACGGAGATTTCCCCCGAGGCCAGCATCGCCGACATCAACAGGAAGTTCACCCGCCGCACCACCACGACCACGTCCGGTGCTTCCTCGCGTATCTGCCTGAGCAACTGCGGAAAGAGGCCGAACTCGGCGTCATCGGACAGGCCGATGCGGAAGGTGTCGCGGTTGGTCGCCGGGTCGAACTCACGGGCGCGGCTGACGGCGCTGGAAATGGTGTCCATGGCCGGCTGCAGTTCACGGAGGATCGCCAGGGCACGCTGTGTGGGCTCGTAGCCCTTGCCGTTGCGCACCAGCAGCGGGTCGTCGAAGAGGTCGCGCAGGCGGGCCAGCGCGGCGCTGACGGCGGGCTGGCCGAGGAAGAGCTTTTCGGCGGCGCGGGTCAGATTCCTTTCGAACATCAGCGACTCGAAGATCACCAGCAGGTTCATGTCGACGCGGCGCAGATCGTTGCGGTTCATCCCGGCTCCTCGTGGGTTTTTCGTTGAGCTGGCAAGTATCGTGCGCGCCGGGCGGTTGTCTTGGACGATTGTGTTGAACTCTCTGGGCGCAGCTTCGTGCTCGGCCCATTACGCCCCGGATTCAGCAGCCCCAGGCCGGTCGGCCATCACCCGGCGAGCATCGCGGCGTACCGCCTGCGGGGGGACGCCGAAGCCGCGGATGAAGGCTTCGCGCAGGTGGCGACGATCGCGGAAGCCGGCTTCCCGTGCCACTACGTCCAGGGAGTGGCGGCTCTGTTCGATCATCAGCCGGGCGGCTTCCAGGCGCAGTCCCTCGATGGCCTTGGCCGGGGATTGTCCTGTTTCGGCAGTGAATACGCGGGTGAACTGGCGCGGGCTCAGGTGCACGAAGTCCGCCAGCTCCTCGACGCTGAGCGGGCGGCTCAGGTGGTTGCGCGCGTAGTTCAGGGCGCTCTGGATACGGTCCGACTTGGGCGCGAGGTCGAGCATTTCCGAGTGCTGCGACTGTCCGCCGGAGCGGTGCTGGTGCATCACCAGCTTGTGCGCCACCGAGCGGGCCACGTCCGCGCCCAGGTCCTTCTCCACCATGCCGACGGCGAGGTCGAGCCCGGCGGTCATGCCCGCCGAGGTCCAGATAGGGCCGTCGACGATGTAGATGCGGTCGTCCTCGACGGTGATGTCCGGATGGCGCTTGTGCAGCGCCTGGGCGTAGGCCCAGTGGGTCGTCGCGCGGCGCCCGGCCAGCAGGCCCGCCTCGGCGAGAATGAAGCCGCCGGTGCAGACGCCGACGGTCCGCCGCGCCTGGCCGCCAGCCCGGCGCACGAAATCGAGCACGGCGGTAGGCGTCTCGCTGGTGACGGGATCGTTGACCCCGACCACTATCCAGGTATCGGCCAGCCCCGGCGCCTGCAGGGGGCGGGTTTCCAGGGCAAGTCCCAGCGAGGAGCGCACCAGGCCGCCGGCCGGGGAGAAGTTCTCGACGCTGTAGAACGGCTCCCCGGCGACCAGGTTGGCGAATTCGAAGACCGTCTGGGTGGCCAGGGAGAGCACCTGGAAACCGTCAGTCAGCAAGTAGCCGATGCGATGCATAGTCGATACTCCTATGTCCTGAATCACTACCTTATACGTCATTTGAGATATCGCCAAGCCGTCGCATCCTGATCTCCAGTACCCCCCAACCTGGAGAACCGACATGACCCAGTCCCATCCCGGCACCGCCCTGATCACCGGTGCATCCTCCGGCATTGGCGCCATCTATGCCGAGCGCCTGGCCCGCCGTGGCCATGACCTGATCCTGGTCGCCCGCAATCGCGGCCGCCTGAATGCACTGGCCCAACGCCTGAGCGACGAAACCGGCCGCTCCGTCGAGGTGGTGGTCGCCGACCTGGCCGACCGAGCCGACCTGGCGCGGGTCGAAGAGCTGCTCAGGACCGATGCCAGCATCTCCCTGCTGGTGAACAATGCCGGCGTCGGCGCGACCCGGCCGCTGCTGGAATCCAATGTCGACAAACTGGAAGAGCTGCTCACGCTCAACGTGAACGTGCTGACCCGCCTGACCTATGCGGTGGTGCCGGGTTTCGTCGCCCGGGGTGGCGGCACCCTGATCAACATCGCGTCCATCGTCGCCATCGCCCCGGAGGTGCTGAACGGCGTGTACGGCGGCTCCAAGGCGTTCGTCCTGGCGTTCAGTCAATCCCTCCGCCATGAGCTGGCGGACAAGAACGTCAGGGTGCAGGTGGTGCTGCCCGGCGCAACGGCCACCGATTTCTGGGGCGTGGCGGGAACCCCGCTGGAGTATCTGCCGGAAGCCATCGTGATGAAGGCGGAAGACATGGTGGATGCGGCGCTGGCCGGCTTCGACCAGGGCGAGTTCGCCACCATACCGGCCCTTCCGGAAATCACCGACCTGAACGACTACGAGGCGGCGCGCCAGAAGCTGATGCCCAACCTGTCGCTGAGTACGCCTGCTGCACGCTATCGCAATTGATGTCGCGGTAGCAGACATTGGAGTACAAGGAATGCGGGCCTACTTAACGCAGGCCCGCATTCTTTCGTGCCCGCCAAAGAGCGGGATGCCAGGAGCAGGGCGCATATCCGCCCCACCGCCGAGATCGTGCGAGGTAGCCATGCACATCGCCATTGTGACCTTCGAAGGGTTCAACGAACTGGACTCCCTGATCGCCTTCAATCTGCTCAATCGCGTGAAGCGCCCGAACTGGCGGGTCTCCATCGCCAGCCCCAAACGCTCGGTGCGCTCGATGAACGGGCTGGCGCTCGAGGCGCAGGCCACGCTGGAGGACGCCTGCCAGGCGGATGCGGTGCTGGTGGGCAGCGGAGTCAATACGCGCGACGTGGTGGCGTCGCCCGAACTGATGTCGCGGCTCCGCTTCGACCCAGCGCGGCAGCTGCTGGGCGCGCAATGCTCGGGAACGCTCATCCTCGCCAGACTCGGCCTGCTGGACGGCGTTCCTGCCTGCACCGACCTGGTCACCAAGCCCTGGGTGGAGGAAGCGGGCATCGCCGTGATCAACCAGCCGTTCACCGCCAAGGGCAACGTGGCGACGGCTGGCGGGTGCCTGTCCTCGCAGTACCTGGCGGCCTGGTTCATCGCCCGCCTGGCGGATGTCGAGGCGGCGCGGGGCGTGTTGTTCCATGCCGCGCCGGTGGGGGAGAAGGAGTTCTACGTCAGCCGTGCCCTGGAGAACATCGCACCCTTCCTGCGATGACGGCGGAGGGGCGCCGCGCATGGCAAGACTGCACCCTGCCCAAGGAAGTATTTTTCTTCCCCTGCAATGCCGCTAAGGTGGCGACAGTTGTACCGCCACCGGAGCCCGTCAGCGAAATGACCGCCGTTTCCGCCCCGACACGAGAGTTGCGCCTGGCCAACGGCCTGCGCGTCGTGCTCGTGCATGCGCCGGATTCGCCGAAGGCCGCCGCCCTGGCGCGGGTCGCAGCGGGGAGTCATGACGAGCCGGAGGATTTTCCGGGGCTTGCGCATTTCCTCGAACACCTGCTGTTTCTCGATAGCGCGAACCACCGTTCGGCGCAGCGGCTGATGCCCTGGGTGCAGGGGCGCGGCGGGCGATTGAATGCCAGCACCCAGGCGCGCACCACCGATTATTTCTTCGAAGTGGCGCCCAACGATCTGGGCGATGGACTGGCGCGTCTCGTGGACATGCTGGCCCGGCCGTTGCTCGATCAGGCCGCGCAACTGAGCGAGCGCGAAGTTCTGGAGGCCGAGTACATCGCCCGCTCGGCGGATGCCGGCACCTTGATCGATGCGGCCTTGGCCGCCGCCGTTGCCAAGGATCATCCGCTGCGACGCTTCGTGGCCGGCCGACGCGCCAGCCTTCCGGTGGAGAGCGAGGCTTTCCAGCACGCACTGACTCACTTCCATCGCGAGCACTATCATCCCGGCAATATGGAACTGTGGTTGCACGGCCCGCAGTCGCTGGATGCGCTGCAGGCACTGGCCGAACGGGATTGCCTGGGCTGGCCGGCGCAACCTGTAACGGAGCGGGCGGCCGCGCTGCCGTTGCTGCCGCTGATCCAGGACTCGCTCGCCCTGCAACTGCCCGGAGCCCCGCGCCTGGTGCTCGCGCTCGTGCTCGATGGCCTGGATGCCTGCGCCGAGCAGGCCCTGGAAAATCTGGGTGAGCGCCTTGGCGACGACTCTCCCGGCAGCCTATTGGCCTGGCTGGGCGAGCGTGGGGTGGCGGATGAGGCCAGCCTGAGAGTCGTCTATCGCGCCCAGGAACAAACGCTGCTGGCGGTGACCTTTGAGTTGGCGGATGTCGGTGCCGCCGCTGTCGTGGAGGCCGCCTTTCTCGATTGGCTTCGGGCCCTGTGCGAATGCGGCACGGCCAGCCTGGGCGATCTCCAGCGTCTGCCAGCGCTGGAGCAACTTCGCCTGCGTGTGCGTGGCCTGCCGGCTGCTGCGGACGCCAATTGGCTGGAAAGGCTCGCCAGGGCGCCGATGATTCGCCTGCTGGTGGCGCCGGATATCGAGGGGCTGCCGGTCGAGGTCGCCGGCTTCCCGCTGATGCTCGCCGAAGCGAGCCTGCAAAGCGTTGTTCCGGGATCACACTCCTGGCGCTTTCCTGCGCCTTTGCCAACCAGCACTGCCAAGGCGGGCGCGCTGCACCTGCGCTGGCGTTTCCCGGCGCGCCCTTGCCGCAGCTACTTCCTCGCCATGCGCCTGGCCTTGCGGCCACTCGTTGGCCAGGCGCGGTTACGCGGTGTGGCGTTGCGGCTTGAGGAGGAGGGCGCCGACTGGGCCCTCTCGGTAAGCGGACCGGTCGACCGGCTGGACGAGCCCTTGGTCGAGGCGTTGAGGGTGTTACAACAGCCACCTTCGGCGGTACTGCAGCAGGGCGAGCGTCTGCTTCAGCGTGAGCGCCAGCGTCAGGCCGCCGAGTTGCCGATACGCCAGTTGCTCGCCGCATTGCCCTCGGCCCTGGCGGGAAACGCCATGGCAGCTCCCGACTGGGCGGTTGCCCGCTGGGATCTACTGGAGCAGCACGCAACGCTTCCGACAAACGCCCCGGTGCCCGGCGCGCCTGCCGCCGAGCCGCTACTTCCTCCTGCGCTGCCCGGCGGGCGCCACTGGCAGCGCGGGGCGGGCGGGGGGGAAGCGGCTCTGTTGCTGTTCTGCCCCGTGCCCGATCGGGACGCGGCCATCGAGTCCCGTTGGCGGCTGCTCGCCCGTGTGCTGGAGCCCGGCTTCCATCAGCGTATGCGCGGCGAACTGAACCTGGGCTATGCGCTGTACTGCGGCTTCCGCCAGGTTGCCGGTTGGCGTGGCGTGCTGTTTGCCGTGCAATCGCCCCACGCAGGCCCTGACGAGTTGCTGCAGCACTTGCAGGACTTCCTTGATGCTGCGCCGCTGGATGGCATTTCCGAACAGCACCTGCAGAGTCTGGCCGCCACCCTGGCAGGCCCCGTCGACGCCTGGCAGGACCGCCTCGCCGGTGTCGCCGACGATCACCACGAACATCTGATCAACGCCGCACGCCGCCTGACCCGCGCCGACCTCAAGGCAGCCCACACCGAGCTGCTGGCTGCCAGCGGCGGTTGGTGGCTGCTCGCCAACCGCACCTGACCTCATCCTTGTGACACCTCCGGGCCCCATCGTGACGGAGGCCTTCGTGCGACTTTTGTCCGCCTCCGGACGGGCTGCCACCAAAGTGCCGCTACCGGTTCCGTCCAAGGTCCCTGGCCTGCCGTCGGGGGCGTTTCATGGCCTTGCGCAGCAGTCCCCACGCCCCGGCCAAGGCAGCAGCGAACCGCGCCCAAGGCAGCGTATGGGCGGCGCAGTCGCGTTTCGATAATCGCCTCCGCCACGACTGAACCGCAGTCGTCCCACCCACGCGGAGCGCGTCATGAACAAGAACAACACCGCCATTCGCCGTTTCCTGCCCCTGTCCCTGGTCTCCCTCGGGGCGCTGGGTTTCCTGCAGGCGGCCGTCGCCGACATCAAGCTGTACGACAAGGACGACACCACCTTTTCCACCGACGGTTACTTCAACGCCTTCTACGTCAACAGCGACGTGGACCGTAACGGCGAAACCTACGACCGCCGCCAGTCGCGGGTGAAGATGGGCTTCCTGCCGAACTACATCGGCTTCAACTTCGGCAAGAAAGTCGACGACCTGACCCTCACCGGGCGCTCCTCGTTCTGGGTGACCATCAACGACAGCGAGCAGGACGGCACCGATACCGCCATCGACGTCCGCCAGTTCTACGGCAACGTCGCCGGCGACTGGGGCGAGGTGCTGATCGGCAAGGACTTCGGCCTGTTCTCGCGCTCCAACATCTTCCTCGACGAACTGCTCGCCGGCTTCGGCAACGCCAGCGATACCCTGGGCCTGGTGGACGGCAAGGGCGTGTCCTTCGGCAACATCGGCACCGGCTACCCGTACCCGTTCCCGACCTCGCAGATCACCTACCGCAACAACAACCTGGTGGACGGCCTGCGTGTCGCGGTCGGCATCATGGACCCGATCGACACCAACCAGATCGACAAGGACGCCAGCGACGGCCTCGACGACAAGGCCTACCAGGACAACCCGCGCTACGAGAGCGAGGTGAGCTACCAGTTCGACCTGGCCGGCGCGCAGATCTACAGCTGGGTCAACGGCGCCTACCAGACCTCGAAGAACACCAACGACGAAGTCGACAACGTCACCTCCAAGGGCCTGGGCTATGGCATCCAGGCGAAGATGGGCGGCGTCTCGCTGACCGGCTCTGGCTTCACCGCCAAGGGCATCAACCCCTTCTTCACCAACAACGCCGGCGAAGCCGCGCTGCGTGAAGTGGACAGCAACGGCATGCTGCTGCAGGGCTCCTATACCTGGGGCAAGAACCGCATGGCGCTGTCCTTCGGCGAGACCCGCGACGACGGCAACGGCCTGGGCACCGCTGCCGATTACTCGACCAAGGGCGTCGCCTACTTCCGCACCATCAACGACAACCTGAAGCTGGTGGCCGAGTACAACGTCTACGAGATCGACGGGCGCAAGGGCTCCACCGTCAGCGAGGACACCGACACCTTCGCCGTGGGCGCGGTGCTCAACTGGTAACTCCCCCAAAACTCCTTTGGCTCCATTTCGGCGGGTCGACCTTCGGGTTGCCCGCCTTTTTTCTTCGTCTCACGGAAGGTTTCCCATGATCGGACTGTGGAGCGCGCATGCGCAGAGTTACCTGCTGGTTCTAGCCATCGCCACTACGCTGGCGTTCGCCTTGCCCATCTTCCTCGTGCCGCTGACGTGGGCGCGGGTGATGCAGTGGACCTTGCCGGAGCACACGGACCTGGCGGCGTACTTCGGGCGTTGCCTGGGGGCATTCATCCTGATCGTCGAGGGGCTGATGCTGCGGGCGGCGCTGACGGGGGAGGCGTTGGTGACGACGTTCGAGGTGCTGGCAGCGGTGGCGGGGTTCATGGTGGTGGTTCATGTCTACGGCGCGCTGCGAGGGATTCAGCCGTGGACGGAGACGGTGGAGACGGGGTTCTATGCGGGGATGTTGGGGGTGACGTTGATGTTTTGGCCGGTGGGATGACCCGGTGCTGACCCTTGTCCGCGGTCATTTTCGTTTGGGTGTTCTGCGCCGCTTCTGTGTGCTCGGATGTTTCTTGTTTCGCCCCCTCGGGCGACCTACTTTGCCAAACGACGCAAAGTAGGCAAAGGTCTCTGCCCCATCATCCGGCCCCGGCTTCGCCGGGGTTCCCTCGCTCCATCGAAGTTTCAGGGGCCCGCGTCGACGGGCCATCCATGGCCCAACGACGCTCTCGCGGCATCCATGCCGCTCAACCCCTGAAACTCCGATTCCACTCGGCCTCCTGAAGGGGCGTTCTGGAGTGTGCGGATATTTCTCTGGAAGTCTTATAGAGCCAGAGTAGAAGCTGCGCTCCCGTAGGAGAGACGGGGCGCCTAGCCCTTGTCCGCGAGCACCCACGCTGCAGGATGAACGCCCGTAGGGCGCATAACGCGCAGCGTTATGCGCCGTGATGGGTATCGCTTCGCTCCACGCCATCCTACGAAGAGAAATCCAGCATGAAGCAGCCAAGGTATCAGGCGCGCGCAGAGTCCCGTCAGGAGGCCGAGTGGAGGTATTGCGCAGAGGGGCGAGCGGCATGGATGCCGCGAGAGGCGTAAAGGGCCAGGGATGGCCCTTCTACGCCGACCCTCGGAGCGATACCGGAGCGAGGGAAGTCTGAGCGAAGCGAAGACCCGGATGTCGGGACGAGCCCTTTGGTTACTTTCTGGCGTTTGAGAAAGTAACTCGCCCGAGGGGGCGAAACAAAATCTCCCAGCGACGCCAAAGCGGCGCAGAAACACCCAAAGCCAAAGCGGCGGATAACGCCTTTGGCGTTATGCGCCCTGCGAAAAGAAAGAGCATCGCGGACGAAGTCCGCTCCTACGAAAGCAGCTCGCAGCGCGGCCACACCGTATGAACGGACTCCGCCCGCGATCCGCCGGTATGGCCTGCACGTCCTACTTTCGGAGGTGCCCACCACGCCCCAAGTAGCATGGGTCACACCCCCGGCGCTTCGTAGAATGCCAACGTCGATATCCTGACCAGGCGCACGCCATGCACGAAACACAAGGGGTCGTTCGCGGCATGTCCAGTGCCCGCGACGTCGAGGAAGTCGCCCAGGACCTGGCGCGCCAGCTGATCCATCCGCATCTGGGCTTCGTGCTGTTCTTCTGCTCGGCCGAGTACGACCTGCCGGGCCTGGCCGGCGCGTTGGAGCAGTATTTCGGCGGCATCGACCTGGTGGGCTGCACCACCGCCGGGGAGATCACCCCACAGGGCTACGGCCGCGGCTGCATCACCGCCGTGGGTTTCGACCTGCGCAGCTTCGCCATCTCCTGTGCGCTGGTGGACGAGATGGAGCGCTTCAGCCTGATCGACGCGCAGCAGATGGTCGAGTCGCTGGTGGCCGACTGCCGCAGCGCCGGGCTGGCGCCGATCAAGGACCACAGCTTCGCCCTGACCCTGCTTGACGGCCTCTCCAGCCGCGAGGAAGTGGTGCTCGCCGCGCTCAGCGCCGCCTTGGGCGCCATCCCGCATTTCGGCGGTTCGGCCGGCGACGACAACCGCCTGACCCACACTCACGTCTACTACCAGGGCCAGTTCCACACCGGCGCCGCGGTGGTGGTGCTGTTCAATACCTGGCTGGACTTCGAGGTGTTCACCACCCACCACGTGCTGCCCAGCGAGGAGAAGCTGGTGGTGACCCGCGCCGACAGCGACAGCCGCCGCGTGCTGGAACTCAACGCCGAGCCCGCCGCGCTGGAATACGCGCGGCTGGTCGGGACGCCGCTGGAACAGCTCGATTTCGCCCTGTTCCCCAGCCATCCGCTGGCCGTGCGGGTGCGCGACCAGTTCTACGTACGCTCGATCCAGCAGATCAACGACGACCTCAGCCTGACCTTCTACTGCGCGGTGGAGAACGGCATCGTCCTTACCGCCATGCGTACCGGGCCGCTGCTGCCGGGGCTGCAGGCGCAGTTCCAGCGCCTGCACGAACGCCTCGGCCCGCCACTCCTGACCATCGGCTGCGACTGCTTCCTGCGCCGCCTGGAGCTGGAAGTGGCCGGCGATACCGAGGCCACCGCCGAGTTTCTCCGAAGCCAGCAGGTGATCGGCTTCAACACCTACGGAGAGCAGTTCAATGGCATGCACATCAACCAGACCTTCACCGGTGTCGCCATTGGCCGTCCCAGGGGCAACGGCGGACGCTGAACTGCGGGCGCGCATCGAGGAGCTGGAGCGCGACAACCGCAAGTTGCAGCGGATCAACGCGGCGCTGATCGAGCGGGTGGAATCGGCCACCTCGCGTGGCGACAACGCCTACGGCGCCTTCCAGCACTCCGTGGTGCTGGCCGAGCAGGTGCGCGAACGTACCGACGCATTGAGCGAGGCGATGGTCGAGCTGAAATCCAGCAACCAGTTGCTCAGCGATGCGCGCCTGCGCGCCGAGACCGCGCACCAGCACCTGCTGGACGCCATCGAAAGCATCTCCGACGCCTTCGTGCTGTTCGACCCGCAACAGCGCATCGTCCTCTACAACGAACGCTTCCGCGCCTTCTGGGCGCAGACCCGCGCCCGCGTCGGCGCCGGCACGCGGCTCACCGAAGTCCGGCGGCTGGCGCAGAGCAGCGGGCTGATCGTCGAAGAGCAGCGCAGCAGCGACGACGAACACACCCTCTATCGGCTGCGCAACGACCGCTGGGTGCGCGTCACCGAGCGGCCGACCCGCGACGGCGGGCTGGTGGTGCTCTACAGCGACATCACCGAGATCAAGCAGAGCGAGATGGCCCGCCGCGAACAGGCGGTGGCGCAGAAGTCGCACCTGTTGCAGCGCGCCGTCGACAACCTGTCCCAGGGCGTGGCCATGGTCGGCGCCGATGGCGCGCTGGAGTTGTGGAACCGGCGTTTCCTGGAACTCTGCGGGCTGGCGCCGATCGAGGCGCACCGGCCCTTCGCCGAGGTCATGGCCGACAGCGAACTGCCCTTGCTGACCCCGCGCAGCCGCGCCCGCCACGGCAGCGCGGAAGGCGTGCTGGAGCAGCGCCTGTTCGATGGCCGCATGCTGGAAATCCGCACCCACGCGCTGCCCACCGGCGGTTTCGTCAACACCTTCACCGACATCACCGAGCGCTACCGCAACGCCGAGGCGCTACGCGAGAGCGAACGCTGGATACGCCTGATCACCGACCAGGTGCCGGCGCTGATCGCCTACCTGAGCGCCGAACTCAACTACGAATTCACCAACAAGGTCTACGAGGAATGGTATCGCTGGCCCAGCGGTTCGATGCTCGGGCGCAACCTGCGCGACGTGCACAGCGAGGACCATTGCCAGCGCCTGGAACCGTACTTCGAGCGCGCGCTGTCGGGCGAGAGCGTCACCTTCGAGATCGCCGAGACCAATCTCTCCGGGCAGGAGCGCTACATGCAGCGCTCCTACGTGCCCAACCGCCAGGCCGACGGCACGGTGTGCGGGCTGTTCGTGCTGATCCGTGACATCACCGAGCGCCGCCGCACCGCCGAGGCGCTGCACCAGGCCTACCAGAACCTCGAACAGCGGGTGCGCGAACGCACCGCCGAGCTGACCAGCCTGAATGACCAGCTCAAGCGCGAGATCGACGAGCGCAGCCAGGTCGAGGCGCGCCTGCGCGAGGCCAAGCGCGAGGCGGAGCAGGCCAACCTGTCGAAGACCAAGTTCCTCGCTGCCGTCAGCCACGACCTGCTGCAACCGCTGAACGCCGCGCGGCTGTTCACCAGTGCGCTGCAGGAGCGCAGCGGCGAAGCCCTGGTGCGCAACATCAGCCAGTCGCTGGAAGACGTGGAGAACCTGCTCGGCACCCTGGTGGAGATTTCCAAGCTGGACGCCGGGGTGATCAAGCCGGACATCGCCTCGTTCGACGTCGGCGAACTGCTCGACAACCTCGCCGCCGAATACCGCCAGGTGGCGGCCAGCGAAGGGCTCGCGCTGGATTTCGTCGCCTGTGGCGCGCAAGTCCGCAGCGACATGCAGCTGCTGGCGCGCATCCTGCGCAATCTGCTGACCAACGCCATCCGCTATACGCCCTCGGGCCGCGTGCTGCTGGGCTGCCGGCGCCGTCGGCACAGCCTGTGGATCGAGGTCTGGGATACCGGCGTGGGCATCGCCGTGGACAAGCTCGGCGAGATATTCCAGGAGTTCAAGCGCGGCGACGTGCAACGCCTGAACCAGGACCGTGGGCTGGGGCTGGGCTTGGCAATTGTCGAGAAGATCGCGCGGATGCTCGGCCACCGCATCCAGGTGGAATCGGTGCCTGGCAAGGGTTCGCGCTTCGCCATCGAAGTACCCCTGGCGCGCCGCGTGGCCCGCGCCACACCGGAGCCGGAACGCCCGGCGGCGGATCTGGTGGAGCGCCTGCGCGGCTCGCGCGTGTGGGTGCTGGATAACGACGCCTCGATCTGCGCCGGTATGCGCACCCTGCTGGAAACCTGGGGTTGCCGCGTGGTGACCGCGCTGTCGGAAGAGGACCTGGCGCGCCAGGTGGACAATTTCCACGCCGAATCCGACCTGCTGATCGTCGACTACCACCTGGATGACGGATTGAACGGCGTCGATGCGGTCGCTTCGATCAACGCCCGGCGCGGCACGCCGCTACCGGCGCTGATGATCACCGCCAACCACAGCAACGAGCTCAAGCAGCAGGTCCGCGAGCTGGGCCACATGCTGATGCACAAGCCGGTCAGGCCGATGAAGCTGAAGACCGCGCTCTGTCACCTGCTGGACCGTACCGACTGAGCAGGGCGACACGCGGCGGCAAACGGCTGGCGAACATTCCGATGTTCGCCAGCCGTTTCGTTTGTGGGGGGATGAGGTGTCAGCGGCGCAGGTAGGCGGAGAAGTCGATGTCGCTGGCGCTGAGGATGGCCTGCACGCGGTTGTGCACCTTGAGCTTGTGCAGGATCGCCGAGACGTGGGCCTTCACCGTGGTCTCGGCGATCTCCAGGTTGTAGGCGATCTGCTTGTTCGACTCGCCCTTGGTCATCCGCTCCAGCACCAGGAGCTGCTTGCGGGTCAGCGCCTGCAGCAGCTCCGACGGGATGCCGTGCTCCTCGTGGTTGCTGCGCCGCGGCGAGCTCTGCTGGGTGCGGATGATGTCCGAGGGCAGGTAGACGTTGCCATTGAGGATCTGCTCGATGGCTTCGGTCATCTGCACCCGTGGCGAGGACTTGGTGATGAAGCCCACGGCGCCGTAGGTGATGGCTTGCAGCACCACCTGTTTGTCCTGCTCGGCGGAGACGATCACCACGGGAATGGTCGGGGCCTCGTTGCGCAGGCTCATCAGGCCGTTCAGGCCGTGCATGCCGGGCATGTTCAAATCGAGCAGGATCAGGTCGAGATCGTCGTGTTCCTGAGTCAGGCCCAGGGCGCTGTCGAGGTCGGCGGTTTCCATCACTTCGCTGCCGGGGAAGCCCTCGGCGATGACGTTGTGGATGGCCTCGCGGAACAGCGGGTGATCGTCGGCGATCAGGATCTTGTACATGGCCTACACCTCGTTGTTGTCGTTATGGGTGGCGAGCGGCTTGCGGTCGCAGGCTACTTCAAGTGTCACGGAAGGGGTTGCGGTTGCGCATCCTGCAGGGGCAGTCCCGCCTGTTCCCAGGCGTCGATACCGTCACGGTACCAGTAGAGGCTGGCATAGCCCAGCGCATGCGCTCGGCGGATGGCGTTCCAGCTCATCCAGCAGTCGGAACGGCAGTAGAACACCAGCGGGCGTTTCGCATCACCCTCGGTGAGGCGCGCAAGATTCTGCTCGAAGTAGGCCTGCCACCGTGGCTCCAGGGTGCCGGTGCCGACGTTGGCGAGCCACAGGCTGCCGGGCAGGTTGCGGTGTTTTTCGTCCTCGACGAACTGGCCATTGAGGAAGGTACGGCGGTAGACATCCACCAGCTTGGTCCGTGGCTCGCGCTTGAGCAGCGCCTGCAGGGCGGTGGTGTCGAGGGTGGTGGCGTGGTCGGCGGACGGCGGTGTCGGGCTGCGGTACTGGGTCAGGCGATAGCCATCGGCGGAAAACAGCGGCGCATCGTCGGCCTGCGCGGTCGGGAGCGCGAGGGCCAGGCTGAGCAGGCACGCGGACAGGCAGCCGCTCACGTGGCCATTCAGGGCAGTGGCAAGGCGAGGCATGGCGGATTCTCTAATCGTTCTTTTTGTAGTGGCCATTACATGCCAGCTGTGGGGCTTTGGAAATTCGACGTCCGGAGGGGCGAACCAGTACCAAAGTAGTAGATTTCACCCCTTGCGCAGCGCCGCGTGTTGCGGGTTGAAGGTCAGCACGGCGAGCCCGGCGAAAAGCAGCGTCAGGCCCAGGCAGACGCCCGCCGCCAGCGGGTTGAAGCGCTCGTAGAGGGCGAAGCGCACCAGTTCCACGGCATGGCTGAACGGGTTGAGCGCACACAGCCAGTAGAGCCACTGGCTGGCTTCGCGCATCTTCCACAGCGGGTAGAGCGCGGAGGAGAGGAAGAACAGCGGGAAGATGACGAAATTCATCACCCCGGCGAAGTTCTCCAGCTGGCGGATGCCATTGGACAGCAGCAACCCCAGCGCGCCCAGCAGCAACGCGGCGAGCAGCAGCGCGGGCAGCGCCGCGAGCAACCCCAGCGCCGGCGGCTGAACGCCATAGAGCCAGGCGATCAGCAGGAAGGCGTAGACCTGCAGCAGCGACACCAGAGCCGTCGCCAACAGCTTGCTGGCCAGCAGGAAGGCGCGCGGCAGCGGGCTGGTGAGCAGCACGCGCATGCTGCCCATCTCGCGGTCGTAGACCATCGACAGCGAGCCCTGCATGCCGTTGAACAGCAGGATCATGCAGCACAGCCCCGGCACTATGTAGGTCTCGTAGGTGACGTAGGTGTCGTACGGCTCGATGATCGAGATACCCAGCGCAGCGCGGAAGCCGGCGGCGAACACCAGCAGCCAGAGCAGCGGCCGCACCAGCGCGCTGAGGAAACGCGAGCGTTGCAGGACGAAGCGCAGCCACTCGCGCACGACGATGCCGCGCAGGCATTGCCAGTAGGCGGCCGGGCCGAAGCGCGGGCTTTCCAGGGCGCTCATGCGCAGGCCTCCAGGCGGGTCAGGCGGTCGAAGGTGCGTTCCAGGTCGCCGGCGTCCGGCGCGCAGATGTCCCGCGCTTCGCCCCGGGCGACCAGGCGGCCACGGTCGAGCACCAGCAGTGCGTCCTCGCCACGGACTTCATCCAGTAGGTGAGTGGTCCAGAGCACCGCCAGGCCATCGTCCCGGCACAGCCGCCGTACATGTTCGTTGAGCGCCTGGCGCGCCGCCGGGTCGAGGCCGACGCTGGCCTCGTCGAGCAGCAGCAGGCGCGGGCGGTGCAGCAGGGCGCGGGCGATTTCCACCCGGCGGCGGTGCCCGCCATTGAGCGCGCGGACCTTGTCGCGACGGCGCTCCTGCAACTGCTGGCGGGCCAGTTCGGCGTCGATCCGTTCGTTCGCCACGCGGCGCGGCAGGCCGTGCAGGGCGGCGTGGTAGCGCAGGTTCTGCTCCACGCTCAGGTCCAGGTCCAGGGTGCTCTGCTGGAACACCACGCCCAGTTCGCGCAGGGCCAGGCGCGGCTGGCGGCGCAGGCTGCAGCCGAGCACCTCGATCTCGCCCTGCTGCAGGTCGTAGAGGCGGGTGAGCAGGGCTACCAGGGTGGATTTTCCGGCGCCGTTGGGCCCCAGCAGTGCGGTGAAGCGCCCGGCGGGCAGTTCGAAGTCCAGCCCGTCGAGGGCGCGTCGTGGGCCGTAGGCAAAGCTCAGGTCGCGGACAGTGAGCGCGTTCATGGCGTCACCACCACGCCCCAGGGATAGCGGCCGACCTTGATGGATTTGCTGACCTTGCGCGAGGCCACGTCGATCACCGACACATCGCCGCTGACGCCGTTGGTGGCCAGCAGGGTCTTCTCGTCCGGGGTGAACGCCAGGTGCCAGACGCGGCGGCCCACCAGCAGGTAGTCGAGGACCTCGAAGGTCTTGGCATCGACCACCGCCACATGGTTCGCCGGGCCGAGGGCGACGAAGGCGGTCTTGCCATCGTCGGTCAGCTTCACGCCCACCGGCTGCACCTTGTCCGGGTGCACGCCCTGGATGGCGAAGCGCAGGGTCTTGAGAATCTTGCGGCTGGCGGTGTCCACCACGCTGACGGTGCCGCCGATCTCCGCCGAAACCCAGACCTGCGAGCCGTCGCGGGTGAACTCCGCGTGGCGCGGGCGCTGGTCCACCAGGGTGCTGTCCACCAGCTTCTGGGTGGAGGTGTCGATCCAGTGCAGCATGTTGGTGGTTTCGCTGGTGTTCACCGCCCACTTGCCATCCGGGCTCACCGCCATGCCTTCGGGCTCGACACCAACGTCGATCTGCCCGAGCACCTGGGCGGTCTGGGTGTCGACCACTGTGACCAGTGCATCGTCCTCGTTGGAGATGTACAGCCAGCGGTCGTTGGGGTGCAGGGCGAACTGCTCGGGGTCGGCGCCCGAGGGCAACTGCCTGATGATCTTGCGGGTGGCGAGGTCCAGCACCTGCACGGTGTCCGAATCGCTCGCGCATATATAGAGCAGCTTGTTGTCGTGGGACAGCGCCAGGCCGCGCGGGCGCTTGCCGGTGTCGATGGTACCGGTGACGGTCATGCTGTCCAGGTCGATGACGCTGAGGTTGTTGTCCTTCTCGTTGGACACGTAGGCCGTGGCGGCGAAGGCCGGCGGCGTCTGGTAGAGCGCGGCGCCCAGGCAGGCCAGGGCCAGCAGGCGGGGCAGGGCGGGGCAGGGCATGGCAGCGGTCCTCATGGGCAGTTTCCTTATGGCTGGGCGTCGGCGAGGTGGCACTGGCTTTCCGGAGCATCGAGGCCAAGGCTGTCCAGTTCGCTGGCGGGGTGCAGGAAGCCTTCCTGCGGCGAGGTGCTGACCAGGGCACGCGGCTGCACCAGCGGGATCGGTTGGCGCAGCTGGCCGTCCCAGGGGCGGAAGCCGAGCTTGTAGCCCTTGAAACCGTCCAGCGGTAGCTCGGGGGAGAGCGACAGCTTGCGGACCGCCATGGGCTCTGCGTCATGCAGGCGGGTGACCGCGCTGGCGACGCTGCGCACGGCGATCCAGGCGGCGAAGTCGCGGTCGTTCATCCAGCGCCCGGCGTGTTCCTCGAAGCGTTTCTGCAACTGTGCGGCGCCGTAGGTTTCCACGGTCTTGTGCCAGCCGGTGGCGACCAGCCCCTGGGTGCCGGCCACCGGGCGCGGCAGCCAGGTGTTGTAGGGCACGTATTCGCCGAAGTCGCCGTGCTCGTCGGCCACCAGCACGGCGTCGTAGTCCTCGCTGGACTGGGTGAACAGCGCCATGTCGGCCTGGGCGCTGCGGCGCTGGTCGTTGGCGAAGGTGAAGGGCTTTTCCTCGACGATCTTCGCGCCGAAGCGCTTGGCCGAGCGGCGCAGGGCGTTGGCATAGGCGGCGTCTTCCGGGCGCTGGCCGACGATCAGCAGCCAGCGCGTCCACTTGCGCAGCACCAGGAACTGGGTGAGGGCGTCGGTCAGCATCAACCGGCTGGGCAGGGTGTGCAGCACGTTCGGCGCGCACTGGCTGGCGCGCAGCTCGTCATCGGCGGCGCCGGCGTTGAACAGCAGGCTATCGGGCAGGGCGGCGGCCAGTTGGCGCAGGGTGTCGGCGGGGGCGTTGACCACGAACAGGCGCAGGCCGGCGTCGTGCAGGCGTTTGGCTTCGGCCAGCAGCTTTTCCGGGCTGTCGGTGCTGGCGGCTTCGAGGCTGTAGCGGTGCTTGAGGAAACGCCCGGTGCTGTTGCTGTCGGTGATCGCCAGCTCCGCGCCGCGCAGGCCTGCGTCGGTGGGCTCGGGGATGACGTTGGACAGCAGCGGGCCGGGATCGGGCGTGTAGCCCAGGTAGCCGATGCGGACCTCCAGGACGGGCACCTCGCCAGCGCGCACGCCGAGGCTGAGCGAGGCGGCGCAGGCCACTGCGAGCAGGTAGGCCACGCCGTGCAATAGGAACTGGCGCATGGGCGACTCCTTTGGGGCCGGCTTGTTGTTGTGCGGCCAGCATAGGAATCGCGCGGGGTGCGGCAAATATGCAGAAAGTACCGTTGAGGCAGTACCAAGGTAGTAGGTTGCGCGCCACGCCCGCGACCTAGGATGGCCCTACAAGAACCCGAAGAGAAAGGTCGCCATGCGTATCGCCGTCACTCTCGTCCTGCCGATCCTGCTGATGCTCAGCCTGCTCGGCTTCGATTTCTTCTATGCCCGCAACAGCTATCCGAGTCCGGTCGAGCGGCATGCCCCGGCGGGGTGTGTCGACAGCTGTCGTGGTGCGCCTTAGCCGCATGCTCGGGGAAACCCCTCCACATCGCGTGGTCGCCAGGAGCGTAGGGCGTATAACGCTCCGCGTTATACGCCGATCAGCCTGGGCTCCAGGGCGCTCCGGGTCTGACCCAGGGGGCGGTTCCATGGCGAGGTGTATCGGCGTACAACCGCGAACGGTTGTACGCCCTACGGGCGCTCCTGCGTAGCAGAGGCCCCTGGCCTCCCACTCGTAGGGCGTATAACGCTCCGCGTTATACGCCGATCAGCCTGGGCTCCAGGGCGCTCCGGGTCTGACCCCAGGGGGCGGTTCCATGGCGAGGTGTATCGGCGTACAACCGCGAACGGTTGTACGCCCTGCGGGCGCTGTGGCCCCTGGCCTCCCGTCGCCCTAGTACCAAGGGAGTAGATGGCATCACCCAAAGCAGGATTCGGCCTGCGAGCAAGCGTTCTTACCATCGTCATCACGGTCGCCGCTCCGGGCGCCGAGCCTTGCCAAGCATCTCGATGAGAGGATGAAGTGATGAACAACAAGAACGTGCTGTGCGGCCTGCTGTTGCTGGCTGGCCTGAGTGCCTCGGGCCTGGCCCTGTCCCACGGCAATGTGACGCCCCAGGCAGTGGATACCACGGGGCTGGAACCTCTGGGCAAGGAATGGCGCGACACCAACCCCTACCGCGAACCCTACGCCAACCACGCCAAGGCGGTGGAGATCGGCGCCTCGGCCTACAACCAGAACTGCGCGCGCTGCCACGGCCTGGAAGCCAAGTCCGGCGGCATCGCCCCCGACCTGCGCAAGCTCGACGTCGGCGCCGAGGGTGACGAGTGGTTCAAGGAGCGCGTGATCAACGGTGCGGTGCGCGACGGCGCCGTGTACATGCCGAAGATGGCCGACTACATCAGCCAGGAAGGCCTCTGGGCGATCCGCACCTACCTGGACAGCGTGCACGTAGACGAGTGACCGCCATGCGCCTGCTCAAGCTGCTGTTCGGCGTGGTCCTGAGCCTGCTGCTGGGGCAGGCTCAGGCACAGGTCCGCCCCTACGAGGACATGGTCGCCAGCGGCGTGCTGCGGGTGGCCGTGTACGAGAACTTCCCGCCCTACAGCTTCATGCAGGGCGGGCAGCCGCGCGGCATCGATATCGACCTGGCGACGCGCCTGGCCAGCGGGCTGGGTCTGCGCGCGGAATTCCTCTGGGTCACGCCGGGCGAGCGTCTGGATGACGACCTGCGCAACTTCATCTGGAAGGGCCATTACCTGCGCCCCGGCGTGGTCGCCGACGTGATGCTGCGCGTGCCCTACGACCGCGAATACGCCAACCGGCGCAACGACGTGGGCGAGTTCGCCAATGAGCAGGTGGTGATGTTCGGCCCCTACCAGCGCGAACGCTGGCAGGTCGTCAACGATGACCGGCGGCTGCCGAAGGTGGACACCATCGCGGCCTTCCGCGAACACCCCATCGGCGTTGAACTGGACAGCGTGCCGTCCTTCTACCTGACCTCGGTGCTGGGCGGCCAGCTCAGTCGCATGACCGTGCATTTTCCCAGCACCCAGGCGGCCTTCGACGGCATGCGCGCGGGCAAGGTGGATGCGGTGATGGCCCTGCGCGGCGAGCTGGACTGGATGCGCGCCCAGGCCGCCGATGAGCACCTGAAGAACGCCGAGAATACCTACCCCAACCTCGGCCAGCCCGAGTGGGACATCGGCATGGCGGTGCACGAAAGCAACCGCCAGCTCTCCAATGCCCTGGACGGCGAACTGGAAGAACTGGTGCGCAGCGGCGAGATGGAAAAGCTCTATGCGGCCTACGGCGTGCGCTACGAACTGCCGGGGCTTTATCAGGACGTGCAGTGAGGGAAACAGGATGCACAGGCGCCACGTGCTGCTCGGGATGTGCGCACTGCCGCTGCTGGCGGCGGCGGTGGAGGGCGACCCGCTGCCCTCGGTGATGTGGGAGTACCACCACAAGCGGCTCCTCAATGGTGAGCCCTATGTCTTCGACGAGCGCGTGAAGCTGGGCGTGCCGCCGTTCGCCGAGGATTCCCGGCAGGTGCCGGTGGAAGTGGACGCCCGTGCCTTGCCGGGACGCTTCGACCGCCTGCTGCTGTGGGCCGAGCTGAACCCGATTCCCCATGTGCTGACACTCTATCCCGGCGAGCACCTGGAGCCGCTGCTGGCGGTACGCATCCGCATCGAACAGGCCACGCCGATCCGCGCCGCCCTGCGGGACGAGAAGGGCGTCTGGCATGTCGGCTCAGCCTGGATCGACGCCGCCGGCGGCGGTTGCACGGCGCCCAGCGTAGTGCGCGCACAGCCGGGGTGGGAGGACAGGCTCGGCCAGGTCCACGGCGAGTCCTATCCCAGGGGCGAGTACAGCCGGGTGCGCCTGTCGGTGTCGCACCCGATGGACAATGGCCTGGTCGGCGGCATCCCCGAGTTCTACCTGGACCACGCCGAGCTGCGTGGGCCGGGCGGGGAAGTCTTCGCCCGGCTGGACCTGTTCCCGGCGGTGAGCGAGAACCCGACGTTCACCTTCGAAGTGCGCGGCCACCCGCACACCGAACTCTGGCTGCACGACAACAACGGCAACGAATTCCAGGCCGCTCTGCCTTGACGAGGTGTCCATGCGTTTCCTGCTGATCGCCCTCGCGTGCCTGTGCCTGCCGGCGCTGGCCGACCTGCAGTACCACCTTCAACCCCGGCAGATCGCCGACGGCACCTGGCTGGTGGAAGGCAGCACCGACAACTTCGGCAAGGACAATGGCGGCGCCATCGTCAACGTCGTCTTCATCGACACCGGCGATGGTGTGCTGGTGATCGACACCGGCCCCTCGAAACGCTATGGCGAAGCCTTGCGTACGGTGATCCAGCAGACCACCGGCAAGCCGGTGAAGGGGGTTCTGCTGACCCATCATCACCCCGATCACGTGCTGGGCAACCAGGCCTTTATCGACGTGCCTATCGGGGCGCTGGCCGGCACCGGCAAGTTGCTCAAGGAGCAGGGCAACGCCATGGCGGAGAACATGTACCGCCTGGTGGGCGACTGGATGCGCGGCACGGAAGTGGTGTTGCCTACAGAGACGGTGGAGCCCGGCATCGTGCAGATGGGCAGTCACAGGTTCCGGCTGGTGGGGCTGCGCGGGCATACCGGTGCGGACCTGGCAATCCTCGACGAGAGCACCGGCGTGCTGTTCGCCGGAGACATCGTGTTCTACCAGCGTGCGCTGACCACGCCCAACAGCCCAGGCCTCGACGTTTGGCTGGGCGATCTCGACACCTTGCAGAAGCTGCCGTGGAAACTGATCGTCCCTGGCCACGGGCCCATCGCCACGGATGCTGCGCCGTTTGCCCAGATGCGCGACTACCTCGGCTGGCTCGATAACGTAATGCGCGACGGCATCGCCCAGGGCGCGGACATGAACGACCTGTTGCGCACGCCGATCCCCGAGCGCTTCGCCGGGGTCAGCCTGACGCGCTATGAGCTGATCCGCAGCGTCAGCCATCTCTATCCGCGGTATGAGCAGAAGGCTTTACCCCGCGTGGACAAGCAGTAAAGCCTTGCCGGATGTTCCGGCGCACCGGCGTTGCCCTCACCCCAACCCTCTCCCGGAGGGAGAGGGGGCTGTCTGGAGCGGCCTTGCTGATTGCCGCTCCGACCCTGTTGTAGGAGCGAGCTTGCTCGCGAACCTTCCAGCAGGATGAACTCCTGTGTCCCCCCCTTCGCGCCGAATGACTCCCTCTCCCTCTGGGAGAGGGTCGCCGAGTTCATCCAGGGCACCATGACCGCCGGTCAATCCGGTTCGCGAGCAAGCTCGCTCCTACAAGGGGACATCCACCCTCTGAGCTCCTACGCAAGCCCCGAATTTCGCGCCTCTGCAGCCCGGTATTGCTACCAAGGAACTAGGAAATTCGGCACTGCGTTCAATTGTTGGCCCGCCGCACCAAACCAAGAATCTGCGGCAGACCGGGACATTTTCCCGGGTACAACAACAATCGCAGAGGCGCACGCCATGAGACAGCTTCAACCTTTCGCCCGCACCGTGCTGTTCACCGCCATCAGCCTGGCCACCCTGGGCGCTCACGCCGGGGTCACCGACCAGGACATCAGTGATTCCGCCAAGCGCACCGACCAGGTCGTGGTCAACGGCATCAACCAGCAGGGCCAGCGCTTCAGCCCGCTGAACACGCTGAACAGCGACAACGTGAAGGAGCTGCGGCCGGTGTGGGCGCTGTCGTTCGGCGGCGAGAAGCAGCGCGGCCAGCAGGCGCAACCGCTGATCAAGGACGGCGTGATGTACGTCACCGCCTCCTACTCTCGGGTGTTCGCCGCCGACGCGCGCACCGGGCGCAAGCTGTGGCAGTACGATGCGCGCCTGCCCGACGGCATCATGCCCTGCTGTGACGTGATCAACCGTGGCGTGGCCCTGTACGGCGACCTGGTGATCTTCGGCACCCTCGACGCCAAGCTGGTCGCGCTGAACAAGGACACCGGCAAGGTGGTGTGGAAGAAGACCGTGGCCGACTACAAGGCCGGCTACTCGATCTCCGCCGCGCCGCTGATCGCCAAGGGCAAGCTGATCACCGGCGTGGCCGGCGGCGAGTTCGGCGTGGTCGGCAAGATCGAGGCCTACAACCCCACCAACGGCGAACTGCTGTGGAGCCGCCCGACCGTGGAAGGCCACATGGGCTACGTCTACAAGGACGGCAAGGCCATCGAGAACGGCATCTCCGGCGGCGAAGCGGGCAAGACCTGGCCGGGCGACCTGTGGAAGACCGGCGGTGCCGCGCCCTGGCTGGGTGGCTACTACGATCCGAGCACTGACTCGCTGTTCATCGGCACCGGCAACCCGTCGCCGTGGAACTCGCATCTGCGTCCGGGCGACAACCTGTTCTCCTCCTCGCGCCTGGCGCTGAACCCGGACGACGGTTCGATCAAGTGGCACTTCCAGACCACCCCGCACGATGGCTGGGACTTCGACGGTGTGAACGAGCTGGTGTCCTTCGACTACCAGGACGGCGGCAAGACCGTACAGGCCGCAGCCACCGCCGACCGCAACGGCTTCTTCTACGTGCTGGACCGCACCAACGGCAAGTTCATCCGCGGCTTCCCCTTCGTCGACAAGGTGACCTGGGCCAAGGGCCTGGACAAGGACGGCCGCCCGATCTACGACGACGCCCACCGCCCGGGCGCGCCGGGGCAGGGGACCGAGAAGGGTTCCTCGGTGTTCGTCTCGCCGTCCTTCCTGGGCGGCAAGAACTGGATGCCCATGGCCTACAGCCAGGACACCGGCCTGTTCTACGTGCCCTCCAACGAGTGGGGCATGGACATGTGGAACGAGAACATCGCCTACAAGAAGGGTGCGGCGTACCTGGGCGCGGGCTTCACCATCAAGCCGCTGAACGAGAAGTACATTGGCGTGCTGCGCGCCATCGATCCCAAGACCGGCAAGCAGGTATGGCGCTACGAGAACTACGCGCCGCTGTGGGGTGGGGTGCTGGCAACTCACGGCAACCTGGTATTCACCGGCAACCCCGAGGGCTTCCTGATGGCCTTCGACGCCAAGACCGGCAAGAAACTCTACGAGTTCAACACCGGCTCGGGCGTGATCGCCTCGCCGATCACCTGGGAGATGGATGGCGAGCAGTACGTGACTGTGCTCTCCGGCTGGGGTGGTGCGGTACCGCTGTGGGGTGGCGAGGTGGCCAAGCGGATCAAGGACCTGGACCAGGGCGGGATGATCTGGACCTTCAAGCTGCCGAAAGACCTGGTGGCGAAAAAGTGAGGTTGCTGTGAGGTGAGCAGGGGGCCGGCCGTTGAGCCGGCCTTTTGTTTTTGCGGGCTAGGGATGTGCTCCTACGCGAGCCGGTCCGCCGCATTGCCCTGGCTCTTATGAGACTTCCAGAAAAACATCCGCACGCTCCGGACTGCCCCTTCAGGAGGCCGAGTGGAATCGGAGTTTCAGGGGTTAAGCGGCATGGATGCCGCGAGAGCCGCGATGGGCCCCTGAAACTTCGATGGAACGAGGGGAGTCCCGCGAAGCGGGACCCGGATGCAGGGGCAAGCCTTCTTGGTTACTTCTTCGGCGTTTGGAAGAAGTGACTCGCCCGAGGGGGCGAAACAAGGACTTTCAGCACACACCGAAGCGGCGCAGAAACACCCAACCAGAAAGCATCGCGGACAAAGTCCGCTCCTACGAAGAGCCCACGCTCCACATCTACTACCAAATGAGCACCGTAGGGCGCATAACGCGACAGCGTTATCCGCCGTGGTTGCGTCGGCGGATAACCCGTTCCGGGTTATCCGCCCTACAACCTGCGACGCTCGCCGCCTCTACTACCAAATGAGTACCCCATCACTCCCATGGGTGCATTCCGGGCCGGGAAGGGCGCTGCCTAAGATCGCTCCATGACCCGGCCGATTCAGGCTGGGACCCGACAGGAGAGCTTTTCCATGATCTACGCCCCACCCGGAGCCCCCGGCGCCGTTGTCACCCTCAAGCCGCGCTACGGCAACTACATCGGTGGCGAGTTCGTCCCGCCGGTTCTGGGCCAGTACTTCAGCAACACCTCGCCGGTGAACGGCGAAGTCATCGCCGAGTTCCCGCGCTCCACCGCCGAAGACATCGAGCTTGCCCTGGACGCCGCCCACGCCGCAGCAGACGCCTGGGGCCGCACTTCCGTGCAGGACCGCGCGCTGATCCTGCTGAAGATTGCCGACCGCATCGAACAGAACCTGGAACAACTCGCCGTCGCCGAGACCTGGGACAACGGCAAGGCCGTGCGCGAAACGCTGAATGCCGACGTGCCCCTGGCCGCCGACCACTTCCGCTACTTCGCCGGCTGCATCCGCGCCCAGGAAGGCGGCGCCGCCGAGATCAACGAGAACACCGTCGCCTACCACATCCACGAACCGCTGGGCGTGGTTGGGCAGATCATCCCGTGGAACTTCCCGCTGCTGATGGCCGCGTGGAAGCTCGCCCCGGCCCTGGCCGCCGGCAACTGCGTGGTGCTCAAACCGGCCGAACAGACGCCGCTGTCGATCATGCTGCTGGCCGAGATCATCGGCGACCTGCTGCCGCCGGGCGTGCTGAACATCGTCCAGGGTTTCGGCAAGGAAGCGGGCCAGGCGCTGGCCACCAGCAAGCGCATCGCCAAGATCGCCTTCACCGGCTCGACGCCAGTCGGCTCGCACATCCTGCGCTGCGCGGCGGAGAACATCATCCCGTCCACCGTGGAGCTGGGCGGCAAGAGCCCGAACATCTTCTTCGAGGACATCATGCAGGCCGAGCCGGCCTTCATCGAGAAGGCCGCCGAGGGCCTGGTGCTGGCCTTCTTCAACCAGGGCGAGGTGTGCACCTGCCCGTCGCGGGCGCTGGTGCAGGAGTCCATCTTCGAGCCGTTCATGGCCGAGGTGCTGAAGAAGATCAAGGCGATCAAGCGCGGCAACCCGCTGGACACCGAGACCATGGTCGGCGCCCAGGCGTCGCAGCAGCAGTACGAGAAGATCCTGTCCTATCTCGACATTGCCCAGAATGAAGGCGCCGAGCTGCTCGCCGGTGGCGCCAGCGAGCGCCTGGAGGGTGATCTGGCCAGCGGTTACTACATCCAGCCGACCCTGCTCAAGGGGCACAACGGCATGCGCGTGTTCCAGGAGGAAATCTTCGGCCCGGTGGTGGGCGTGACCACATTCAAGGACGAAGCCGAAGCCCTGGCGATCGCCAACGACACCGAATTCGGCCTCGGCGCCGGTGTGTGGACCCGCGACATCAACCGTGCCTGGCGCATGGGCCGGGGCATCCAGTCCGGCCGTGTGTGGACCAACTGCTACCACCTGTACCCGGCGCACGCCGCCTTCGGTGGCTACAAGAAGTCCGGCGTCGGCCGCGAGACCCACAAGATGATGCTCGACCACTACCAGCAGACCAAGAACCTGCTGGTGAGCTACGACATCAACCCGCTGGGCTTCTTCTGATCCCCGGCTGATCCGAGTAGCAAGCCGGCGAGCCTTCCCCCATCGGGCTCGCCGGTTCCCACCTCCGGTGTGCCCGCCGACCGGGCATCCCTTGTCTCGACGCGCCCGTTCGGGCGGCCGTCCGCTTCCGTGCCCACTTCCTCGGGCGACGGTCTTCGTCGAACGCGACTCCGGTCGCGTTTTCTTTTTTCCGGATGCCTCTCTGTTCGCGAGCAAGCTCGCTCCTACGAAAAGCGGGCCCGGTGCTTTTCTGTAGGAGCGAGCTTGCTCGCGAACCGCCGACCTTCAGGCAACTCCGAAGTCGACCAAGGCGCCAACGGCGAACTAAGGTTTAACGGCGTACCACCGCGAACGGTTGTACGCCCTACGCCGCAAGGCGCGCACTCACTACCAAATCAGGGGGGAATCTCCTTCGAAAGTATCATTCGGCCTCTCTGCCCCCGGTGTTTAACTCGATCTACCGGAACAACCGGTGCGATGCCAGTACGACATCCCTACAACAAGAGGACAGACCCATGTGGACCAAGCCTAGCTTCACCGACCTGCGCCTTGGCTTCGAAGTGACCCTGTACTTCGCCAACCGCTGATCCACTCGGCCCCGGTCCGCCGGGGCCCCTGCCCACGGGGCACTGTCATGCACATCCGAATTCTCGGGTCGGCCGCCGGCGGCGGTTTTCCCCAGTGGAACTGCAATTGCCGCAACTGTCGCGGCGTACGCGACGGCAGCGTGATCGCACAGCCACGCACCCAGTCGTCCATCGCGCTGTCCGACGATGGCGAGAACTGGATTCTCTGCAACGCCTCCCCCGACATCCGCGCCCAGCTGGCGTCCTTCCCGGCGCTGCAGCCGGCGCGGCGCCTGCGTGATTCGGCGATTGCCGCCATCGTCCTGCTGGACAGCCAGATCGACCACACCACCGGCCTGCTCAGCCTGCGCGAGGGTTGCCCGCACGAGGTGTGGTGCACGGAGATGGTCCACCAGGACCTGTCCACGGGCTTCCCGCTGTTCCCCATGCTGTCGCACTGGAACGGCGGGTTGAAGCACAACCTCATCGCGCTGGATGCCGAGCCCTTCGTCATCCCGGCCTGCCCGGGCCTACGCATCACCGCCATTGCCCTGCGCAGCAGTGCGCCGCCGTATTCGCCGCATCGGGGCAACCCGCATCCGGGCGACAACATTGGCCTGTTCGTCGAAGACCTCTCCACCGGCGGCAAGTTGTTCTACGCGCCCGGCCTGGGGCAGGTGGACG
Organism: Pseudomonas macauensis; assembly: GCF_047902425.1. Classification (NCBI taxonomy): domain Bacteria; kingdom Pseudomonadati; phylum Pseudomonadota; class Gammaproteobacteria; order Pseudomonadales; family Pseudomonadaceae; genus Pseudomonas; species Pseudomonas macauensis. The sequence goes on from NZ_CP138377.1 coordinate 3,074,788, forward strand.
ACGAGCTGCTTGCGTGGATGCGCCGCGCCGACTGCCTGCTGGTGGACGGCACGCTGTGGCGCGACGACGAAATGCGCGTCTGCGAAGTGGGCGACAAGCTCGGCAGCGAGATGGGCCACCTGGCCCAGAGCGGCCCCGGCGGCATGATCGAGGTGCTCGACGGCATCGACGGACCGCGCAAGGTGCTCATCCACGTCAACAACACCAATCCCATCCTCGACATCGCCTCGCCCGAGCGCGCCGAACTGGACGCGCACAGCATCGAGGTGGCGTTCGATGGCATGAACATCTACCTCTGACGGCCCTTGTAGAAGGAGCGCCGCGATGCCCCGTGAAGCCATGAGCCCCGCCGAATTCGAGCAGGCGCTGCGCGCCAAGGGCGCCTGCTACCACATCTTCCACCCGTACCACGTGGCCATGTACGAGGGCCGCGCGAGCCGCGAGCAGATTCAGGGCTGGGTGGCCAACCGCTTCTACTACCAGGTGAACATTCCGCTGAAGGACGCGGCGATCCTCGCCAACTGCCCGGACCGCGACGTGCGCCGCGAGTGGCTGCAGCGCATCCTCGACCATGACGGCGCGCCGGGCGAGGAGGGCGGCATCGAGGCCTGGCTGCGCCTGGCCGAATCCGTGGGACTGGACCGCGAGCAGGTGCTGTCCCAGGAACTGGTGCTGCCCGGCGTGCGCTTCGCGGTGGACGCCTACGTCAACTTCGCCCGCCGCGCCAGTTGGCAGGAAGCGGCCAGCAGTTCGCTGACCGAGCTGTTCGCCCCGCAGATCCACCAGTCGCGCCTGGACAGCTGGCCGCAGCACTACCCCTGGATCGACGCCACCGGCTACGACTACTTCCGCAAGCGCCTGTCCCAGGCGCGTCGCGACGTGGAGCACGGCCTGCGCATCACCCTGGAGCACTACCGCACCCGCGAGGCCCAGGAGCGCATGCTGGAAATCCTGCAATTCAAGCTCGACGTGCTCTGGAGCATGCTCGACGCGATGAGCATGGCCTATGAACTGGAGCGCCCGCCGTACCACACGGTGACGACCGAGCGCGTATGGCACAGGGGGTTGCTGTGATGAGTCTGCCTTCGCTGGACAGCGTACCGGTGCTGCGCCGGGGCTTCCGCCTGCAATTCGAACCGGCCCAGGGCTGCCACGTGCTGCTCTATCCTGAGGGGATGGTGAAGCTCAACGACAGCGCCGGGGCGATCCTCGGCCGTGTCGACGGTCAATCCGACGTCGCCGGCATCATCGACGGCCTGCGTTCCGATTTCCCCGGTGTGCCGGGCATCGACGAAGACATCCTGGCATTCCTCGAGGTGGCCCATGCGCAATTCTGGATCGAGCTGCGCTGAGGCGCCGGTAGGGCCGCCGCTCTGGCTGCTGGCCGAGCTGACCTACCGCTGCCCACTGCAGTGCCCTTACTGCTCCAACCCACTGGACTTCGCCAAGGGCGGCGAGGAGCTCTCCACCGAGCAGTGGATCGAGGTATTCCGCCAGGCCCGCGAGATGGGCGCGGCGCAACTGGGTTTTTCCGGCGGCGAACCATTGGTGCGCCAGGACCTCGCAGAGCTGATCGCTGCCGCGCGCGAGCTCGGCTTCTATACCAACCTGATCACTTCCGGCATCGGGCTCAACGAGCAGCGCCTGAAGGAGTTCGCCGACGCCGGGCTGGACCATATCCAGATCAGCTTCCAGGCCGCCGACGAGGAGGTGAACAACCTGCTCGCCGGCTCGCGCAAGGCCTTCGCCCAGAAGCTAGCCATGGCCCGCGCGGTGAAAGCCCACGGTTATCCGATGGTGCTCAACTTCGTCACCCACCGGCACAACATCGACAGCATCGACCGCATCATCGAGCTGTGCATCGAACTGGAGGCCGATTACGTCGAACTCGCCACCTGCCAGTTCTACGGCTGGGCCGAACTGAACCGCGCCGGGCTGCTGCCGACCCGCGAGCAGCTAAAGCGCGCCGAGCGCATCACCGCCGAGTACCGCGAGCGCCTGGCCGCCGAAGGCAACCCGTGCAAGCTGATCTTCGTGGTGCCGGACTACTACGAGGAGCGCCCCAAGGCCTGCATGGGCGGCTGGGGCAGCGTGTTCCTCGACGTCACCCCGGACGGCACCGCGCTCCCGTGCCACAGCGCGCGGCAACTGCCGGTGAAATTCCCCAACGTGCGCGAGCACAGCCTGCAGCACATCTGGTACGAGTCCTTCGGCTTCAGCCGCTTCCGCGGCGATGCCTGGATGCCGGAGCCGTGCCGCTCCTGCGATGAGAAGGAGCGTGACTTCGGCGGCTGCCGCTGCCAGGCCTTCATGCTCACCGGCGATGCCGAGGCGACCGACCCGGTGTGCGCCAAGTCGGCCCACCACGGCATCATCCTCGACGCCCGCCGCGAGGCCGAGGAGGCGCCGTTGGCCCTGGACCAGCTGACCTGGCGCAACGAGCGCGCCTCGCAGTTGATCTGCAAGGCCTGAGCGTGGGCCGCGACGACTGGAGCGCCGAACGCGCGGTAGCCGCCGCCGGGGACTTCGCCGAGCTGCACGTTGCCCACGGCGGCCTGTTGTGGGCCGCCTTCGACCCCGCCAGCGCACGCTGCCGGCTGTTCCTGCGCTGTGAAGGGCAGACCCGCGAACTGACTCCCCCCGGCGCGTCGGTGCGCAGCCGCGTCTACGAGTACGGCGGCGGTTCCTGCTGCGCCACGGCCGACGGCGTGGCCTGGGTGGAAGAGGGCGACCAGCAGGTGCGCTGGCTGCGCCTGGGCGGCGAACCCCGCGCCATCACCCATCGCAACGACTGCCGTTACGGCGACCTGCATTACGTCGCCGCCTGGAACGCGCTGCTGGCGGTGGAGGAGGAGGGCGGTAGCGGCGGGGTGCAGCACCGCATCGTCCGCCTGGATGCCGATGGCCGGCGGCGGGTGATCGCCACAGGCGCGGATTTCTATGCCTCGCCCGTGGCCGACGGCAGTGCCGAACGAATCGCCTGGGTGGAATGGGACCGTCCCGAACAACCCTGGACACGCACCCGCCTGGTCGAGTCCTTCGCCGGCGAACAACGCTGCCTGGCCGGGCAGACCCGGCACGAATCCATCCAGCAGCCACGCTTCGCCGACGATGGCCGGCTGCACTGGCTGAGCGACCGCGCCGGCTATTGGCAGCCGTACCACGAAGGCCCCGGCGGCTGGCAGGCTGCGGCTGCGGACCACGCCAGCGCGCCCTGGCAACTGGGCGGGCGCACCTTCCTGCCGCTGGCGGACGGCAGCCTGCTGGCAACCCGTTACGAAGACGGATGCGGTGTGCTGATGCTTTATGACGGGCACGGTGGCGAACGCCGGCTCGCACCGGAGTACAGCCGCTTCCGCTCCCTTGCGGCGGATGAGCGGCACTTCTACTGCATCGCCGCCGCGCCGGATCGCCTGCCGACGCTATTGGCCATCCGCCGGGTAGACGGCGCCACCCAGGTACTGGCCGGCGGTGAGCAGCCGCTGGCCGAGGCCGAGCTGTCCCGTGGTGAAACCTTCCACTATCCGGTGGGTGAGGACGAGTGTGGCCATGGCTTCTTCTACCCACCCTACGGCGACGTAGAAGCACCGCCCCTGGTGGTGTTCCTGCACGGCGGCCCGACCTCGGCCAGCTACCCGGTGTTCGACGGGCGCATCCAGTTCTGGACCCGTCGCGGCTTCGCCGTGGCGGACCTCAACTATCGCGGCAGCAGCGGCTACGGCCGCGCCTATCGCGAGCGCCTGCACCTGGGCTGGGGGCAGGTGGAAGTGGAGGACATCGGCGCGGCGCTGGATTTCCTCGCCCAGAGCGGGCGCATCGACCGCCAACGGGTCTTCGTGCGCGGCGCCAGTGCCGGTGGCTACAGCGCGCTGATGGCTCTGGCGCGCCTCACGGGTCTGCGCGGCGGCGCCAGCCTGTATGGCGTCAGCGATCCGCAGGCGCTGGCCCGGGTGACCCACAAGTTCGAGGCGGATTACCTCGACTGGCTGATCGGCGACCCGCAGCAGGACGCCGAACGCTACCGGGAGCGCACGCCGGTGCTGCTGGCCGGGCATATCCGTGCGCCGGTGATCTTCTTCCAGGGTGAGCTGGACGCCGTGGTAGTGCCGGCGCAGACCGACGCCATGGCTGAGTCCCTGCGCCAACGCGGTGTGCCGGTGGCGGTGCACCGCTATGCCGGTGAGCGCCATGGTTTCCGCCAGGGCGCCAATCTCGCCCATGCGCTGGAGGCGGAGTGGCGTTTCTACCAGGCGCTGCTGGCTGTCTGAAGCGTCTGCCAAGGTCGCATTGCAATACCTGACGGATGCAGTAGGCTGCCGGAAATATCCCATAACAATAACGACAGAGCCCCCGATGTCCCACGAGCTCAGCCAGCTGCGCAAATTCGTCTCGCCAGAGATCATTTTCGGTGCCGGATGCCGGCACAATGTCGCCAATTACGTGAAAACCTTCGGCGCCCGCAAGGTGCTGGTGGTGTCGGACCCCGGTGTACTCGCCGCCGGCTGGGTCGCCGACATCGAAGCCAGCCTGGCCGCCCAGGACATTCCCTTCTGCCGCTACACCGACGTTTCGCCCAACCCGCGCGTGGAAGAGGTGATGCGCGGCGCCGACTTCTATCGTAGCCAGGGCTGCAACGTCATCGTCGCGGTGGGCGGCGGCAGCCCCATGGACTGCGCCAAGGGCATCGGCATCGTCGCCGCCCACGGCCGCAACATCCTTGAATTCGAGGGTGTGGATACCCTGCGCGTGCCCAGCCCGCCGCTGATCCTGATCCCGACCACCGCCGGCACCTCGGCGGACGTCTCACAGTTCGTGATCATCTCCAACCAGGACGAGCGGATGAAGTTCTCCATCGTCAGCAAGGCCGTGGTGCCCGACGTGTCGCTGATCGACCCGGAAACCACCCTGACCATGGACCCGTTCCTCTCCGCCTGCACCGGCATCGATGCCTTGGTGCACGCCATCGAGGCCTTCGTTTCCACCGGCCACGGCCCGCTCACCGACCCCCACGCACTGGAGGCCATGCGGCTGATCAACGGCAACCTGGTGCAGATGATCGCCAACCCCTCGGACATCGCCCTGCGCGAGAAGATCATGCTGGGCAGCATGCAGGCGGGGCTGGCGTTCTCCAACGCGATCCTCGGCGCGGTGCACGCCATGTCCCACAGCCTGGGCGGCTATCTCGACCTGCCTCACGGCCTGTGCAACGCCGTGCTGGTGGAGCACGTGGTGGCCTTCAACTACAGCGCGGCGCCCGAGCGCTTCAAGGTGATCGCCGAGACCTTCGGCATCGACTGCCGTGGTCTCAACCACGCCCAGGTACGCCAACGCCTGGTAGAACACCTGATCGCCCTGAAGAACGCCGTGGGCTTCCACGAGAGCCTCGGCCTGCACGGCGTCGGCAGTTCGGACATTCCCTTCCTCTCGCGCCATGCGATGCAGGACCCGTGCATCCTCACCAACCCTCGCGAATCCAGCCAGCGCGACGTCGAGGTGGTGTATGGCGAGGCCCTCTGACGAGCAACAGCAACAACAGGCCCTGGCCGGGCTGCTCGGACTGGGCAGCCACTCCGCGCGCAAGAGCCACTACCCCGAGCTGGTGGCGCGCCTGGACGAGCTGGAAACCGAGCGCAACCGCTATAAATGGCTGTTCGAGAACGCTGTCCACGGCATCTTCCAGGCCAGCCTGAGCCAGGGACTGCGGGCCGCCAACCCGGCACTGGCGCACATGCTCGGCTACGACGACCCGCAGCAGGTGCTGTGGAGCCCCCAGGACATGGCCAGCCAGCTCTTCGCCGGCGGCGAGGCGGAGCTGCGCCGCATCCGCGACCTGTTGCAGGAGCGTGGCGGCCTGTTCGGCTACGAGACGCGTCTGCTGCGGCGCGACGGCAGCCACGTCGACGTGCTGATGAACCTGCTGCTCAAGCCGGACGAAGAAGGCCTGGTGGAAGGCTTCGTCGCCGACATCACCGAGCGCGTCCAGGCCCAGCAGCGCCTGCAGAGCCTCAACGAGGAATTGGAGCAGCGCGTCACCGCCCGCACCCGCGAACTGGAGACACTCAACCAGCAGCTGCGCGAAGCCCGTGACGCCGCCGAATCGGCCAACCTGTCCAAGGACAAGTACCTGGCGGCGGCCAGCCATGACCTGCTGCAACCCCTGAACGCCGCGCGGCTGTTGCTCTCGACCCTGCGCGAGCGGCAGTTGCCAGCATCCGAGCGGCAGTTGGTGGAGCGTACCCATCAGGCACTGGAAGGAGCGGAGAACCTGCTCAGCGACCTGCTGGAAATCTCCCGCCTGGACCAGAGCGCGATCCGCGCCGAGCCGGAATCGCTGAACCTCGGCGAGCTGCTCGGCCCGCTGGCTTCGGAGTTCGACAGTGTGGCCCGCGCCTCCGGCCTGCAACTGCGCGCGCGCATCCCCGACCTGCGGGTACGCACCGACGCGCACCTGGTTTCGCGCATCCTGCGTAACTTCCTCAGTAACGCCTGCCGCTATACCCAGCACGGCGGCGTACTGTTGGCGGCCCGCCGTCGCGGTGACAGCGTGCGCCTGGAGGTCTGGGACACCGGCCGGGGGATTCCCGCCGATCAACTGCAGGCGATCTTCCGCGAGTTCAACCAGCTCGATGTCGGCCGCGCCGCCGAGCGTCAGGGCGTCGGCCTGGGCCTGGCGATCGTCGACCGCATCGCCGGCCTGCTGGGCTGCAGCGTCCGGGTGAGTTCGACCCTGGGGCGCGGCTCGCTGTTCGCCATCGAAGTCCCTCTGGCTGACGAAGTTCCGGTCCATCAACCGGCGCCCAGCACGCCACGCCCGGGTATCGGCGACCCGCTGCCGGGAAGACGCCTGCTGGTGATCGACAACGAAGAGGCCATCCTCTACAGCATGTCCGCGCTACTGGGCCAATGGGGCTGCGAAGTCCTCACGGCGACGGACTTCGAAACTGCGGTGGCCGCCCTGGACTCCGAGGCGCCGGACATCATCGTCGCCGACTACCACCTGGACTACGGCCTCACCGGCTGCGAGGTCGTGAAGGCGCTGCGCGAAAAATACGCGATCAGCATTCCCGCGGTGATGATCACCGCCGACCGCAGCGACGAGTGCCGCCGCGCCCTGCAACGGCTGGACATCCCATTGCTGAACAAGCCGGTACGCCCCGGAAAGCTGCGGGCGGTGTTGAGTTCGTTGGTGCAAGGGTAGGGGGAGGGCGCACAGCACCTGCCGTCTGGTATCGGGGCGGCCCAGAGCTGAAGTTCCCGTCAGTCAGGGGCCGGATGACGCAACGTCTGCTCGACTAGACTCACCCAGCGCAGCTCAGGTCAACGTAAGGCTCGCGTGCTCCGCATGGACCGTTGAGGGAAATCCCTCATTGTCTGGCGGTGTTACGCCTCCCTAGCATTGCTCCAGTAATCGACCCGATCGACGGAGAAAACCATGGCTACCGTACCGACTGACGACAAGCGCCCGACCCCTGACCTGGCCGAGGACAATGCTTTTTTCCCTTCGCCGTACTCGCTCAGCCAGTTCACGTCCCCCAGATCCGACCTCAGTGGCGCCGACTATCCGAATCCCTATCGCGGCGGGCGTTGGAAGGTCCTGATGATCGGGGCCGATGAGCGCTATTTGCTGACGGACAACGGCACCCTGTTTTCGACGGGAAACCACCCCGTAGAGACCTTGTTGCCCATGTACCACCTGGACAAGGCCGGGTTTGCCTTCGATATCGCCACCCTGTCCGGAAACCCGGTCAAATTCGAGTACTGGGCCATGCCCTCCGAAGATGCCGAGGTGAAAGGGCAGTACGCCAAATATCGCGGCCAGTTCAAGACTCCACTCAAGCTGGCCGATGTGATCGAGCAGAAGCTGGGCGAAGACTCCGACTATATCGGCGTGTTCATTCCTGGCGGGCACGGCGCCTTGATCGGTCTGCCCAAGAGCGAAGACGTGAAAAAGGTCCTTCAGTGGGCTACGGCCAACGACAAATTCGTGATCTCTCTTTGTCATGGCCCCGCAGCTCTGCTCGCAGCAGGCATCGGTGAAAGCCGGGACACCTGCATCTACAACGGCTACAAGATCTGCGCGTTTCCCGATGATCTGGACGCGAAGACCCCTGACATCGGTTACATGCCCGGCCATCTGACCTGGAAATTCGGGGAAGAACTGAAGGCGCTGGGCCTTGAGATCATCAACAAGGACATCTCGGGTGCAACCCACCAGGACCGGAAACTGCTCACCGGCGACAGCCCACTCGCGGGTAACGCCCTGGGCAAGCTGGCGGCCGCCGCGTTGCTGAAAGAGGTCGCAGCGGGGTGACTCAGGACGTGGCCGAGGCGGCATTTCGAGCCGTCCTTGCGATCGAGAGTGCTCAAACGCTTTCGGTGATCCAGGAGTCGGTCCGCGCCTTTGCCACACCCTTTGGTTACGACCGCTTCCTCCTGTTTTCCGCTACATCGGCACGGGACGAAGTGGTCGAACGCATCTACTGGGTGGAGGGTAACTGGTTCGATGACCAGGCTACGGTCGACGCACAGACCTATGTCCGGCGCTGTCCGGTAACCCGCCATATCCTGGAGGCCCGCGAGCCCTTTTACTGGAGCAAGGTGAAGGGTAATGGTGGCGAGCTTTACCGGGTGGTACGTACGCCGGTGGGACCAGGCGTTCATGGATTGCAAATACCGGTATTCGGTCCGCTGGGGCTTGAAGGCGCCATGAGTCTTGGCGGAGAACAGGTGGAATCGGCTCCCCGGGTTCGCCTGGCCTTGAGCATTGTGGCCAGGGCTGCGTTCTTCTCCGCACGCCGGATGCTCGAGGCGCCGGTAGGCGAGGTGTACAGGAAACTTTCCGAGCGTGAGCGCGAAGTCCTGGCGTGGACTGCAGCAGGCCGACGTCAGGCTGATATCGCCGCAACCTTGGGGCTGTCGGAGCGCACGGTAGAAAACCATCTGCGTTCGGCGCGTCGCCGTCTTGGCGTTGCAACCACGGCCCAGGCCATCACCATCGCCATTCGCCACGGTGATCTCGAAGGCTGAGGAGGAGGGCGCCAAACGCAGGGGTAGGGCACGAGACTCTCCGCCGACTCGTACGACCACAGATCGGTTATTCCACAGCGCGATGGGGATGAAACTAGAGTTGCGGTATTGCTGCAGACGACGCTCCGGCATGGAGCGCTTGCTGCCGCAAGGAGGTCGGCATGAAAGCGCTACTGCTGTTGCTCAGCGTCAGCCTGTTCACCGCACCTGCCGTGGCCAGTGAGTGGAATCGCGACGATCGGAAGCCTGACCAGCCCAGCCCGGTCGAGAATCCGGCACCATCGGACGAAGTCTCCCCACCGAACGACCTTCATCCAGCGTCAGCGAGTACCGTACCGATACCCCCCTCAACCGCTATCACCAATAGCGCTGGGGATAGGGTGGGGCTGGAGGAGGCGCGCAAGATCTTCAGCACAAGGATAGGCGGCAAGCCTCGTCGCTGTGATGCTGCCGTCATCGACTTTCCTCGCTGGGAAGGTTTTCCCGTACAACGCTGCGATTACTACGACACTGGGGTGCGCGTTAAGACCTACATGCTCAACCCCTCGATCTATCAGCTATCCCGGTGGACGGTGACGGCCTGTAAAGACGCAGGAGCGAGCAACATGCGCGCTTGTGTCAACGCCGTGGCCGAAACCATCATCATGGCCTCGACCGGCGTCTTTCCCGTCTCGGGATTCATACCGGAGCCCGCCAAATCCGCAGGCGGGCATGGCAATCAAATGCTGTGCCTCCTGTTCAGGGACGGTGTGACGGTGCATTCCGCCCAGTTCGTCGAGGCTCCCGCTGCGATCAACGGAACCTGTCCATCCGTGGATCACGGATCACTGGTAACCCGTGCGATGCAGTTCGCTCGAGTCGCATCGACCACCCGTGATGAATATCGTGCCCATGGTGGGGCCATCTTTGTGGGGACCGACGGGGACGGTAGCGCGCACTGGCTGGATGTTGTCCGCGAACTTTATCAGAGAGCCTGGACCAGTGAGCGCAACGAGCTGATTTCAGCGAAAGCCGTAGCGATGCATGCACAACATCTTTTTGAGTGAGACGAGAGCAGAGCAAGGAAGTCCGTTGATCAGAACACCGACCACCTGATCCGCGAACTCAGCAGCTCAAGCGCCGCCATCCCGGCGTACGAATTGCCCGCAGCATTCAACTCCGGCGACCACACGTATACGCTAATTCGTCCGTCAGCAGATCGCCGATACGGTGCATGTTCGATCCTGAAATGTCCTGAATCACGACCCTATACGTCATTTAAGCTATTGCCAAGGCGCTGCATTCTGCTCTCCAGTTCCACCCAACCTGGAGAGTCACCCTCTGCTGAACAGCATCGTAGGTGACGCCGGATTGGTTCGACCCAAATCCTAGAGGGCTGCCTCGATGAACGATGAAAACTGCGATCTGCTGGATCGCGTGGTATCCGCCCACGGCGGGCTGGATCGCTGGAATGAGCTCAGTACAGTACGCGCCAGCATTGTGACTGGCGGCTCGTTGTGGGGTATGAAGGGGCTGACCCAGGACAGCACCGCGAGGGAGATGGCTGTCTGGCTGCATGAGCAGCGAGCCTCGGTCATGCCATTCGGGGCACCGAATCAACGTACGGCTTACACGCCCAATCGCATCGCCATCGAGAACACCAATGGTGACGTAGTGGCGGAACGGTGGAACCCCCGGGAGTCATTCCTCGGGCACGGCGAAACGACGCCGTGGGACCCGCTTCATCGAGCGTATTTCAACGGCTATGCGCTCTGGTCCTATCTCACCATGCCATTCCTGTTCACCCTTCCAGGTGTCAAGGTGGAAGAGCTTTCTCCATGGGAGGAGGGTGGCCAACACTGGCGTCGGTTAAGGGTGTATTTCCCGGAGAACGTGGCTACGCACTCCTCGACGCAGGACTACTATTTCGGCGAGGACTTCCTGTTGCGGCGGCACGACTATTCCGTCGACATCAGCGGAACGCTGCCTGCTGCCCAGTATGTTCACGATTATATAGAAGCCGATGGGCTGCGCATTCCTGGCAAACGGCGCGCCTATCGACGAGATGAGCGCGGCCAGGCGATCGAAGAACAATTGTTGGTTTCCATCGATATCACCAACCTTCGGTACACATGAATTGACTGGTCAGTTCGGGGCGAAAGGTGTTGCGTTCACCGGTTGAATCCCCAATGAAAAGGGGACGTACAGCCCGAGCCATCTACGTCCACATGCAGGAGTAGGCAGCGTAGCCGAGACCGTTGCACATGGCGCGAGTACATCCGGGACAAGGCTTTGTATTCCATTGTGTCGTTAGGTTGCTCTGACACCTGAGCACATGGCGGCACTTCTTTTCGACACTCTAGAGATACCTCGACGGCATTCAATGGGCCCCATCAGGAGATCGGCGTACGCCACGGAGCACAGCTCCCGGCTGCCTTCGATCCTGTCCTGATTTCCCTTCCATGCTCGAGGATCAATGCCATGAACAACCTGAAAACCTGCCTGACCGCCATCGCCTTCGTCCTGTCCGGTGTTGCCATACACGTGAACGCTGCCGAGAAAAGTTGCGCGGACGGCAACGTCTGCTTCCAGCTGGCGCCCATGGCTGGCAAGAGTGGAGCACCGCAACTTGCAGAAGATGGCTTCAGCAGAACGCCTCTGGGCACGCACCTGAGCCCGGAAGAGCCGGCACAGCAGACTTTGGCCGCAGATGGTTTCGGCAAGACTCCGCTGGGCAAGCATCTGGTGGGGCAACAGGACTCCAGCGTTGCCTGATCTGATTGGAGGGGCCCGGACGGAGAACTGATCTCCATCCGGGTGGCTGGGGCGTCAAGAGAGAGTATGAGCTTTGTGCTGCGCGACAGCGCTCACGCCACATAACGGAGCTGCTGGCAAACCCGGCGGCGTTTAACTGCGTCGGGAAGACTGCAATGAAACACCTCTGGCAGCACCGTCCACGTAGCAAACATGAAGGACGGACGCACTCGATCATCGAGGACGCCACGATCATCACCGAAGGTGAGTGCATTACCTGGATCGGTCCACGCGCCGATTACGCAATATGCAATTTAACATAATATACATTATGCGAATCTAAGGATTGGCCGATGCGAGGCTTCCCCCTATGGATTTCACGCCAGGAACCTGGCCAATTCCATTGGATCTCGTTCGTTCGCTTGCAGTCTGCCTCACCGACTTGCCTGCTTGCCCTGATTAAACCCGATACCTGATTCACTTCAGTCGCCGCCGACTTCCGACACGTCATTCGCAACACTCGACGCAATTTGCATTCGGCTCAGGTTATTGCGAACTGGCCTGGCAACGAACCTGCTGGATCAACATAGCGCAGCGCCGATTTCGGATCTCGCCAGCCCACGTAACTCATCAGCGTCTTCTGATCCCAACCGCTGCGAGTTGCCCAGGTCGCGAAACCACGCCTTAGTGAATGACTGCTGTAACGTTCTGCAGGAATGCCGCATTCGCGCAATGCTGTGCGCAGTATCGGAATGACGCTGTTTGGATGCAGCGGACCTTCGCTCGCGTGTCCCCAGCGATCGATGCTTCGGAAAACCGGCCCTTGCTGTCCTCCAAGCTCGGCTATCCAGTCCTGGTAAGCCTGTACCGGGCACAAACGGGCCAATGCCGGCGTATGAAAGGTCTGGCCGAGGTTTTCCCGATCGGTCTTGCTCCACGGCAGATAGATCGTCATGCCTTTTCCTGGCGTGACCTCGATGTGTTCGATCTGCAACCGGCAAAGCTCTTCGCTGCGGAACGCCCGCCAGAAGCCCATGAGGATCAGTGCCCGGTCACGCAGGCAGCGCCGGCGCCGTGGCGCATCGTCCGCTTGGTGAGCTGACAACGCGGATTGCTCCAGGTACTGAACGCACAGCTCCAGTTCCTGCAGCTGCAACGGTTGAGCCTGCTTCTCCGGCCTTGGATGTAGCACGCGGATCCCCTTCAGTACCTTGCGCACGATCGGTGCTTTGGTGGGATCGGGAAAGCCCTGGCTGACATGCCACTGTGCCAGCGCCGCCAGCCGGGCCTTGAGCGTGTTGGCGCTGAGCACCCCGGCATGGTCGGCCAGGTAGCGGGCAATGGTGTCGCTGGTCGTCGGCAGGAAGCCTCCCCAACTGACTTCGAAGTGCTCGATGGCGGCCTGGTAGCTCCGCCGCGTATTGCTGCGCGTGGCCGCTTCTATATACCGCTCCAACCCCTGGGGCATCACCGCCCTCCTCCTTTATCTGTACCGGTCCTTGGCGCCATTGACGCTGGTTTCGGCCATCACACGTGATAATTCGTGATTATCCAAGCTCAGTTTCTTCAGTACAAACATTGATTATCCTTGATAAAATGCTATGTATTTACATATTACATACCACACTACGAAATCGTCGGAGACCCCATGGCGCGCGGCGGAATTACCAAGGCTCTGGTACAGAAGGCACGCTCATCCATACTGGCGCGCGGAGAAAATCCGAGCATCGATGCCTTGCGCGTCGAGCTGGGCAACACGGGGTCGAAGTCCACGATCCATCGTTATCTGAAGGAAATAGAAGCGGAAAATGCGCCTCGTAGCGGGCAGCCTCGTTCGCTCAGTGACGACCTGACCGAACTGGTGGCGCAACTGGCCGGCCAGTTGCAGCAGGAGGCTCGGCAGTCCGTCGCGGAAGACCGGGCTGCCCTCTCCCGCGAACGCCTGGACTACCAGCAGCAGGTGCGCAACGCCCAGGCGCAGATCGATCTGCTGAAAGGCTCCCTCCAGGCCATGGAAACCCAGCTGCAGGATGCTCGCAGCCAGCTCCAGGCCGCCCAAGAACAGAAGCATCAGGCTGACCTGGCCAACGCCCGGCTTCGCCAGTTGGGCAGCGACCTGGAGACCCGCCTGCGGGAGCGGGATGCACAGATCCTTTCGCTCGAGGAAAAGCACAATCATGCCCGTCTGGCGCTGGATCACTTCCGCCAGGCAGCCAAGGAGCAGCGGGAGCAGGAACAGCGGCAGCACGACGGCCAGGTCCAGCAACTGGGTGCCGAGCTCCGGCAATTGCAGCAATCCATGATCGTGCGCCAGGACCAACTGACCCAGCTCAATCGCGACAACGAGCGGCTGCTCACCGAGGCACGGCTACTGCGCAACGAGCAGGAAGCGAAGCACCAGCAGCTCATGCGCGAAACGCTGGCCTCCGAAGTGCTCCGGCAGGACAAGGCGCGGCTCGACGGGCAGCGCATCGAGATCGAGGAGCGAAACCAGGAACTCACCGATGAGCTTCGCCTGTCACAACAACTGGCAAGAGACCAGGCCATCAGGATTGCCGCGCTGGAAGAGCAGCTTCAGCAAGCCGCTCTGCGTGTAGAGGCGGCTACGGCGCCTGAATAGCCTGAATAGCCTGAATAGCCTGAATAGAAAGAAACCAGCAGGTTGTTCAGGAAGCCACCGGCTCCTCTTCAAATGCCTCGGCAAGAAAGTCGATCAGCTTGCGCACCGCGGGCATGAGGCCTCGCCGGGAGGGGAAGATCGCGACCACGTCTCCCATTTTCGGTGCCCAGTCGTCCAGTACATTGACCAGCCTGCCGCTGGCCAGGTCCTCGCGCACGACCTCCTCCGGAAGCAGCACCACCCCTACCCCCGCCAACGCCCCTTCGCGCAATACGGATACGTCGTCGGACACGATGCGTGGACGCAGGTGGATGGACGCCGAGGCGCCGTTCGGCCCGTCCAGTTCCCAGACATAATCCTGGACATTCGGCCCCCAGCAGAGGCTGGGCAGCTCGACCAGATCCGCCGGGCCCAGCGCCGGGCCCGCGCTGGAAAGCATGCTGGGTGCCGCCACGAGGCAGTATCGGCACTGTGCCAGCTTGCGCATGATCAGTTCGCTACTTTCCAGTGGCTGATGACGGACGCTCAGGACCAGATCGAAGCCTTCGCTGATGACATCGACACGGCGATTGAAACTCTTCACCAGCAATTCCACTACCGGGCATTCGGCCATGAACCGCGCCAACATAGTGGCAACTCGCGCATCCAGCAGCGCTGTCGTGCAGGCCACCCGGACCATGCCGCGCGGCTCGGCCCGGCTGCGTTCGATGGTGTCCTCGGCGGCGAGGGCCTGCTCCATCATCGCCACGCAGTGCTGGTAATACTCCTGGCCGATTTCAGTGACCGCGAAGTGCCGGGTCGAACGCTGGATCAGGCGTACGCCCAGGCGCTCTTCCAGCCGTGAAACCCGTCGGCTCAAGCGCGACTTGGGCAGCCCCAGCATCCGCCCGGCGGGTGCGAAGCCACCGTGCTCGACCACCTTGGCGTAGAGGAACAGGTCGTTCAGATCAAACATGGACACTCGCCAACAACATTTCGAACCTGCTCATGAACGGTGACGCCCCGCCCTCGGGACGGCGGCAACAGGAGTCCGCCGGGCAAACGCTGCCCAGGGATTGCCAATCGGCCTGCGGAAACTGATCAGGCATTCAGTGCGAGGGCCCAGTGCGCTTCGGCTACCGGAGCTTCGGGATCGCAAGACGGGAAAAACAGCCGATACGCCATCTCAGAACAGGCTGACCGGGTAATCGACGATCAGGCGGTACTCATCGGCGCTGGAGTTGCCTCGGGTGTTGCCCGGCGCGGTATAGCCGTCACCTTCGCGATGGGCGGCCCAGCGCACGGTCAGCGACAGGTCCTTCGCCGCTCCGGAAGGCACTTGGTACTTGAAGGCCAGGTCGCGTTCCCAGTGCTTGGCGTTCTTGCCGTCCGGGTTGTAGATGTAGCCATAGCCGGCGCTGTTGGGATCGACGCGGGTCAGGTCCGCCTCACCCCGCGTATAGGCCGCGATGAATTGCAGCGTCGGCGCGCCCAGGAAAGCCAAGGGCGTTTCGTACTGCACCCGCCAGGATTTTTCTCCCGGGCCGTTGAAGTCGGCGAACTGCTGGGAGTTGCTCAGGTAAAGGAAGATCCGGTCATTCTGCGCCAGGTAGTCGAAGGGCGTCCGGCCATCGACCTTCTGCAGCCCAAGGGTCACGGTCTGCCCATAGGCGGTCGCAGCGAGCCCGGCGCTGTAGGTGTCGTTGTCGATCGTCCCCAACTGGCTGCGGCCCTCGTCTCGCGTCTTGAAGTAGTGCAGGTAAGGCTTGAGCACCAGCTTGTCAGTGACCGGGATGGCATCGGAGATGCCCAGGTAGTACTGATTCCAGATATCCGTGAGCTGCCCGGCATAGGTCGAGAGCTGCACGCCCCAGGGGCCGCTGTAAATGGCGCCCGCCCACCCCACGTGGGGGCTTTCGCGATCCGCCAGCACGCCGGCCTTGTTCCGCGCGCCGTAGGCGGTGACCAGGTGGCTGTGGCCGCTCTGATTGCGCAAACGCGTGGACTCCACGAAACCCGCGTCCAGCCAGAGGTCCTGCAGGCCATGGTTCTTCAGCGTGACGCCACGATAGGCCTGGGGAAACAGGCGGCTCGTTCCGCTGGCCACCAGCGGGTTTTCCACCAGTTGATCGCCGGCCTTCACCAGGGTGTCGAGGTACCTGAGTTTGAGCGCGGCTCCCGCGCTGGAGAACTCGTCCTCGGGCTTGCGGGATGAGTCCAGGGGCAGCAGGCCGGCACCGCCGCTGCCGCCACCGCCGTCCAGCTTGAGCCCCAGGAAGCCGTGGGCATCGACCCCGACGCCAATCGGCGTGTCGGTGAAGCCGGACCTGAAGGAGAGCAGGAAGCCTTGCGCCCACTCGGTGGGATTGCTGGTGACCAGGTCGGAATGGTTGTCGCGCTGCAAATAGTAATTCCTCACCAGGCCATCCAGCCGCGAACCTTCCACCAGCCCCGGCGGGATGGTCAGCTCGACGGCCTGCCGGTCGTTGACGCCGGTGAAGATGTTGTCCTTCTGCCCCAGGGAGTTGTCGGCCTGGGCGGGTAACGCCAGCAGCAGGCCAATCCCCAATGGGCACAACAGCACGCCTCGCTCGACAAGCGGGGTCTTCATGGTCGCCATCCTCAGGCACGCCAGGGAAGCGGAGGAGCAACCAGGCGAGGCCCGTCGAACTCCGCCACCTCGCCGAATCGGGCACTACCCTCCTCCCATTCGCGCTGGGCCTGGGCGATCTCCGCCTTGCTGTGCCCGACGAAGTTCCACCAGAGGAAAATCTCCTCGGCAAAGGGTTCGCCACCGAGCAGCACGGCACGGGCGCCGGCCGGTGCCTCAAGATCAAGCGACGTCAGGCCGCGACCGAGATAGGCGAACTCGTTGGCGGCAAAGACCTCGCCATTGATACTCCACTCTCCGGTCAGCGGTAGGACGCCGTATTCATGACGCTGTTCCAGGGCCAGCCGGGTCCCTGCCGAATTCTTCGCGGCCAGGTCGAGCCCCACCAGCGGCGAGAAGGTACGGGCGGGCGCGGTGTATTGCCCGAAACTCCCGGCCAGCAGCGTCAGCTCGAAGCCGTCCGCCTGCCATTGGGGCAATTGCGCGTAGTGGTCGAACATCGGCGGCCGGTCACGCTCGGCGGCCGGCAGGGCGATCCACAACTGCACCGCATGCAGCTGCGCCTCGCCCGGCAGGGATTCTTCGGTATGGGTAATGCCATGACCCGCGGTCATCAGGTTCACCTGACCCGGGCGGATCACCTGGACATTGCCCAGGCTGTCGCGATGGAGCACTTCACCGGCGATCATCCAGGTGAAGGTCTGCAGGCCGATATGCGGATGCGGCCCGACCCGCAGCCCACTTCCGGAGGTGAAGACAGCCGGCCCGGCATGGTCCAGGAAGCACCAGGCCCCGACCATGCGTCGCTGCCGGGAAGGCAGCAGCCGACTGACGGGAATGCCACCGCCGACCTCGGCAGTGCGCGAAACGACCCGCTGAATCGCCCGAACGCCGTTATTCATCGGGCAATCGGCGGAAGATGACAGCTCGCATTGGGTTTCGTGTGTACTCATCATCAGATCTCCCCAGCCACCGGGATACTCACGACCAGGACTGTCGGCTGCACTGACCTCACTCGACCAACTGGCTGGTGATGACGATTTCACCACTCAGCACCTTGTGAATCGGGCAGGCATTGGCAATCTCCAGCAAGCGCGTGCGCTGCTCCTCAGTCAGCACACCGGCCAGGCGAATGTCGCGCCCGATCTCCGTGTGCCCTGGCCGCTCCTGCAGCACCTTCAAATCCACATCGATGGACTCCAGCGGCAGGCCCTTGCGCTGCGCATACATGGCCACCGTGATGGACGTGCAGGCGCCCAGGGCGGACAGCAGGAGCTGGTGAGGCGAAGGGCCGGTGTCGCCACCGCCCAACCCGGCGGGAACATCGCCGAGCCACTCATGCTCGCCGTCACTCAATTTCACCTGGAATGCCGCGCCTGCAAAGGACGCACGGACTGTCGGTTCTGCCATGGAGAAATTCCCAATTCGATAGGGCCTGTCAGGCCGGGCGAGGAGCCATGCACTCAGGCATGGCTCCTCGCGGTTGGATCACTTCGCTGCGGTCAGCAGGCTGTAGCTGGTGATCAGGTTGCGGTAGTCCGGAATGTGCGCGGAGAACAGCGCGGCCAGACCCTCGATGTCGTTGCGCCAGTCGCGGTGCAGCTCGCAGGCCACGCCGAACCAGGTCATCAGCTGGGCGCCGGCGGCTTCCATGCGGCGCCAGGCGGCATCGCGGGTGACTTCATTGAAGGTGCCGGAAGCGTCCGCCACGACAAACACATCGAAGTCTTCGGCCAGCGCCGAGAGTGCCGGGAAGGCCACACACACTTCGGTCACCACGCCGGCAATGATCAGCTGCTTCTTGCCGGTGGCCTTGACCGCCTTGACGAAGTCTTCGTTGTCCCAGGCGTTGATGTTGCCCGGACGGGCGATGTAGGGAGCATCCGGGAACATTTCCTTGAGCTCCGGCACCAGCGGGCCGTTGGGGCCGTTTTCGAAACTGGTGGTGAGGATGGTCGGCAGCTTGAAGTACTTGGCCAGGTCAGCCAGGGCCAGGACGTTGTTCTTGAACTTGTCCGGCTCGATATCCCGAACCAGCGAAAGCAGACCGGTCTGGTGATCGACCAGCAATACGGCGGCCTGGGTCTTGTCGAGACGGACGTAGGGCTTGCTCATGGCGTTTCCTCGTTCTCAGGTTGAATGCCCAGCGTGGTTCGCTGGGCAAGGGGGATTCAGCGTTGCGAGTCCAGCACTTCGTGATTGGCCACGACCTGCTGTGCCTTGGTGTAGCTCTCGATCAGCAATTGGTAGTGCGGGAACACGGCGCTATACGTCTCTGCCCATTGGGCGGCATCCGCGCGGTTCCAGGTTTGCTGAACTTCGGAACACACCGCGGCGGTATCCATTGGCACCACGCCGGCCTGGACCACGCGGGCCAGGGTGATTTCCTGGGCCATCTTCGAATAGGTGCCGGACGCATCGATGACCGCAAAGACCTGGTAACCGGCGTTGACCGCGCTGATGCTGGGGAACGCCATGCACACGCTGGTGATGGTGCCGGCGATGATCAGTTGCTTGCGGCCGGTTTTTTCCACCGCGGCGACGAAGTCCGCGTTGTCCCAGGCGTTGATCTCACCCTTGCGCGCCACGTACTAGGCATGCGGCGCGGCTTCGTGGATTTCCGGGATCAGCGGGCCGTTGGGACCTTGCGGCACGGAGGCGGTGGTAATGACCGGGATCTTGGCGAGCGTGGCGATCTTCGCCAGGGTGATGGCATTGGCCCGCAGCGTGGTCATCGGCATGTCCTTGACCGTCTGGAACAGACCACTCTGATGGTCAATCAACAGCATCGCGGCGTTATTGGGATCGATCTTGGGAATCTGGCCGTTGAAGTTGGCGACTTGTGCAAAATTGCTCATGGTCCTCTCCTCTTTCGCAGGATCAAGGCCGTCCAGGCCCCGGCGGCTGAACCGCAGGCCCCACATTCCAGTGCGGGGGATTTATCAGGTTAGATACGCACCTGATCGACACCGTGACCGTCAGTCGTTCAGCTGGCCGAACCGACCACTCTCGAAGTCCTGAATCGCCTGACCTATCTCGCTTTCACTGTTCATCACGAAGGGGCCGTAGCCGACGATCGGCTCGTCAATGGGCTCACCGGCCAGCAGCAACACATGCGCCTCGCCGTTCGCCTCCAGCACCACCTCCTCCCCTGCCCGGTCGAACAACACCGTCTGCGCCTCGCGCACGACTTCGCTGCCGTTCACCAGCAGCGTGCCGTGCAGTACCACCAGGGCCGCAGTGCGTCCCGGCACCACGGGCAGGCTGACCGGCATGCCCTGCTTGATCCGCAGGTCCCAGACATCGATCGGTGTGAAGGTCTGCGCGGGCCCCTGCCGGCCGTCGAACTGCCCTGCGATCAGGCGCAGCGTGCCGGCGCCATTGGCCAGTTCGATGACGGGAATGGCGCTGTCGAGCAGGGTCTGGTAACGCGGCGCCGACATCTTGTCCCGCGCCGGCAGGTTGACCCACAGCTGCACCATTTCCAGGGTGCCGCCGCTGCGGCCGAAGGCTTCGGAGTGGAACTCCTCGTGGAGGATGCCCGCGGCCGCCGTCATCCATTGCACGTCGCCAGGGCCGATACGCCCGCCGGCTCCGGTGGAGTCGCGGTGCTCCAGTTCGCCCTGGTAGACGATGGTGACCGTCTCGAAACCACGATGGGGATGCTGCCCTACGCCCCGGCGCGCGGTGGTCGGCGGGAAGTCCTGCGGGCCGGCGAAGTCGAGCAGCAGGAAGGGGCTGATGTGCTTGCCAAGGCTGTCGTAGGAAAACAGCGTGCGGACCGGAAATCCGTCACCCACCCAATGGGGCCTGGGGCTGGAATAAACACCGAGAATCTTCTTCATTGCGCACCTCCCGCAACTGACGGCAGTAACGGTAGTTGCGCAACGACGCTCCCGCTAGATCCACGAAGTGGCCCTCACAGTTCCATTCCTGGAACACTGAAACCACCCTGATTGGTGGTAGAAAAGCGCCGCCGCTGCCGATGCCGGAAACAAAAGAGCCGCACGTTGTTCAGGTGCGGCTCTCTGCCTTGCTCACCAGTGTCCGGTCACGCCACCACAGGGATCAGCGGGTCGGCTGCGGCCAGCGCAACCGCGCGATCGGCCGCCGGCGGGTAGATCCACTGGGTGTTGATCTGGGTCTTGAGCTGCTTGCCCTCCTCCCCCGTCAGCTTGATCTGGCGGTCCCAGCCCTCGGTGTACACCGCGCCCCAACCGCCCAGGTCCAGGCAGGTGACGTACTTGGGCTGGCTGTAGGGAATCGGTGCGATGCCCAGCAGGTCGGCGGCGGCGTTGTTGCCCGCCGAGCGGCCCAGGGAGATGGCGTGCTGGCAGGTCATCAGCGCGTAGTTGCCCAGGTCGTCCGTCGCGGCGTAGGCGGTGTCGCCAGTGGCGTAGATCCGCTCCTGGCCCAGCACCTTGAGGTTGCGGTCGACGTGCAGGCGACCACGGGGATCACGCGGTGCATCGATCTGCGCGGTGAGCGGAGAAGCTTTAACCCCGGCGGCCCAGATCACCGTGCGGGTCTCGATGCGCTCGCCATTGGCCAGGGTCACGCCGTGCTCGTCCACCGAGCTCACCGGGGCGCCCAGGCGCCAGGACACGCCAAGGGTCTCGCTGGCGTGGGCAATGATCTCGGCGATCGAGTCGCCCATGGCGGCGCCGATGCGCTGGCCCGGATCGACGATGATGACGTTCACCGCAGCGTCCTCACCGAGGATCGCCCGCAGCCGGCCGGGCATTTCGGTGGCGGTCTCTATGCCGGTGAAGCCACCGCCCACCACCACCACGGTATTGCGTGCCGGGCTTTCCGGCAGGCTGGCCAGCGCATGCAGGTGTTCTTCCAGCTTCAGCGCCGACTCCAGGCTGTCCACGTCGAAGGTGTGACGCTCGATGCCGGCGGCCGCCGGGCGCGCCACTTCGCTGCCGGCCGCCAGCACCAGGCGGTCGTATGCCAGCTCGCCCACCTGACCGTTGACGCTGCTGTAGCGGACGCGCTGTGCGTGACTATCGATGCCGGTGGCGCTGCCCTGGACGAAGTTCACGCCGACCGCCTGGAACAGCTCACCCAGCGGCGCGGTAGTGCCGGCGACGTTGTGTTCGTAGAAGCGCGGGCGGATGCGCAGTTCGGCCTGCGGCGCGAGCAGCGTGACCGCTACGTCCGCGCGCTGCTGGTCGAGCAGGCGCACTGCGCTGAGGGCACTCCAGAGGCCGCCGAATCCGGCACCGATGATCAGAATCTGTTGTTTCATGATGTGCTCCAGAAAGAGGTCGTGGGGAGGGGACTCACCGGCCTGATGCCGGACTACGGGACGCATTGTGCGGGCGAGTGTGGCCAGCGTATTGATCCAATTCCCTCTAAAATGACTGGTCCACTTCGAGAGACCGGTCATGCCCGCCAACAAGAACGCTCCCCTGGTCGTTTCCCTTCCCCTCGGCGCCCCGGAGCCGGGCGTCACCCTGCAACGCTGGCTGTACGAAGCACTGCGCGAAGCCATCCTCAGCGGGCGCCTGCCCGGCGGCAGCACCTTGCCCAGCACCCGCGCGCTGGCGGAGCACTACAAGGTCGCCCGGGGCACGGCGCAGGCGGCCTACCAGCAACTGCTGTCCGAGGGCTACCTGAAAGCGCGCACCGGCAGTGGTACCCAGGTCAGTGAGGTGCTGCCGGATGCAACCCTCGGCAGTGGCTATGTCCGGCGCAAGATCACCCCCACTGCCGAACTGCCTGTCCCGCCGCCGGACACGCCATGGATAGAGCGGCTGAATGCGATCAAGCCGATCTTCGCCCGGCGCAGCGTCACGCCGGGGATGCGGCCGTTCTTCCCCCATCGGGGCGATGTCGGCGCCTTCCCGGTGGACCTGTGGCGCAAGCTGCACCTGCACCAGTTGCGCAGCTCCAGGCTACCGGCCCTGCTGGACGCGGACCCGGCTGGCTTGCCTGCGCTGCGCGAAGCGGTCGCCAACTACCTGGCCATTGCCCGCGGCGTGCAGGTGGGCGCCGACTGCATCGTCATTCTCGGCAGCGTGCAGCAAGGGCTGGACCTGTGCCTGCGGCTGCTGGTGCCGCCGGGGGAAGAGGTCTGGATGGAGGACCCGGGATATCCCGGCGCCCGGCAACTGATGGAAGTCTCCGGCGTTGCGCGGGTGGACGTGCCGGTGGACCACGACGGCCTGCGGGTGGAGGACGGCATCCGCCTGGCTGCCGACGCTCGCCTGGCCTACGTTACGCCGTCGCGGCAGGCGCCATTGGGCGGCGAGATGTCCCCGGCGCGCCGACTCGCCCTGCTGCGCTGGGCCAGCCAGCGCAATGCCTATGTGTTCGAGGACGACTACGACAGCGAGTACCGCTTCATCGCCAAACCGATCCCGGCGCTGCGCTCGATGCCGGGAGCGAGCCACTCGGTGATCCTCGCCGGCACCTTCAGCAAACTGCTGTTCCCGGCGATCCGACTGGCCTACCTGGTGCTACCGCCGCAACTGGTGGAAAGCTTCACCCGCGCCGCCGCCCTCACCGCCCGACACGCCAACAGCCTGGGCCAGGCAGTGCTCGCCGACTTCATCAGCGAGGGCCATTTCGACCGGCACGTACGCCGCATGCGCAAGCTCTATGCCTCGCGAGCGGAAGCCTTCGCCGAGGCCGCCGAGCGACACTGGCGCGGCTTGATCCGGGTGCCGGAAATCCGCGCCGGCCTGGACATCGCCGTGGAATTGGAGCTGGACGACGAAGCCGCCGCCTACGCCCGAATCAGCGCCGCCGGCATCGACCTGCTGCCGCTCACGCCCTACAGCGCCAGGCCCCGCGCGCCGGGGCTGGTGATGGGCTTCGCGCCCTACGACGAAGCCTCCATCCACGCGGCAGCCGAGGTACTGGGGCGCGCCTTGAGAAACTGACCGGCACTCAGGCCATATCGCTGCGAGCGAACTCCTCGGCCAGGAAGTCGATCAGCGTACGCACCGAGGGCAACAGGCCGCGCCGTGACGGGAAGATCGCATGGACGATGCCGCAACGGGGCATCCAGCCGGGCAGCGGCTCCACCAGCGCGCCGCAGGCCAGGTCCTCGCGCACGGCTACACGTGGCAGGTGCGCGATGCCCACGCCCGCCACCACGCTGTTGCGCAGGGCCAGCAGATCGTCGGTGACCATGCGCGGCCGGTGCGGGATCACCAGCCGTTCCCCCTCGGGATTGAACAGTTCCCACTGGTATTCGCGCTGCGAGCCGCCCCAGTGCAGGCTCGGCAGAGTGCCGAGGTCCTCGGGACGGAAGTCCGCCGGCAACCGGGCCAGCAGGTCCGGGTGTCCTACCAGGCACTGGGTGCTGTTGGCCAGCACCTTCATCACCATGTCGGTGTTCTCCAGCGGCGGGAAGCGTACCCGCAGGGCCACGTCGAACCCTTCGTGGAGCAGGTCGACACGCCGGTTGGTGCTCTCGATGAACAGCTCCACCGCCGGGTACTCGAGCATGTAGCGCGACAGCATCGGCCCCACCCAGGAGTTCAGCAGCGTCGTCGGGCAGGCCAGGCGCACCAGCCCGCGCGGCTCGCTGCGGTTGCGCTCGATCACCTCCGCCGCGCCCTCCGCTTCCACCCGCATTGCCAGGCAGCGCTGGTAGTAGGCCTGGCCGATCTCGGTCAGCGAGCAGTGCCGGCTGGTGCGCTGCAGCAGGCGCACGCCGAGGCGCTCCTCCAGCTCCGCGATGCGCCGGCTGAGCTTCGACTTGGGCATGTCCAGCGCACGCCCGGCCGAGGCGAAACCGCCGTGCTCCACCACCTGGGTGAAGTAGTACAGGGAGTTCAGGTCTTCCATTTCCGTTCCTTAAATAGAACGCTAGAGATGATTTTTGCAGTCTAGCGCACCAAGGGTGTCGATTTTAATCTTTTCCCCATGCAGTGACGCACTGCAGCGAGACTCCGGTACGCCGGGCACCCACTGAAAGCAAATCGAGGATTTCAACATGACCAACACCACCTACAACCGTCTGGACAAAGACAACGCCGCCGTCCTGCTGGTCGACCACCAGGCCGGCCTGCTCTCCCTGGTTCGCGACATCGAACCGGACAAGTTCAAGAACAACGTGCTGGCCCTGGCTGACCTGGCCAAGTACTTCAAGCTGCCGACCATCCTCACCACCAGCTTTGAAACCGGCCCCAACGGCCCGCTGGTGCCGGAGCTGAAGGAAATGTTCCCGGACGCGCCCTACATCGCCCGCCCAGGCCAGATCAACGCCTGGGACAACGAAGACTTCGTCAAGGCGATCAAGGCCACCGGCAAGAAGCAACTGATCATCGCCGGCGTGGTGACCGAGGTCTGCGTAGCCTTCCCGGCGCTGTCCGCCCTGGCCGAAGGTTTCGACGTCTTCGTGGTGGCCGATGCCTCCGGCACCTTCAACGAAATGACCCGCGACGCCGCCTGGCGCCGCATGGAAGCCGCCGGCGCGCAACTGATGACCTGGTTCGGCGTGGCCTGTGAACTGCACCGCGACTGGCGCAACGACATCGAAGGCCTGGCCGCGCTGTTCTCCAACCACATCCCGGACTACCGCAACCTGATCACCAGCTACAACCTCCTGAGCGGCGCCAAGTAAGGCAACGCGCAAGCCCCACGGGCCGGCACCTCCAGCGAGGTGCCGGCCTTTTTGCGTGCTCCGGCGCCGCCATGGAAAGCCAGCTAGAGTGGTTACGACTGGGGATTTTCTTCCTCATCGGGAGCGTGGTCGCCTCTCGGGCCGAAGGTTCAGTCCAGGTACTGCGCAGAACCTTCCGGAGAGCCGGCCCAATGACACACCCCATCCTCTCGCGCTTCATCGAACACGCCGTCGAACTCAGCCACGCCGAATCCGAGCCGTGCCAGTGCGTCATGGCGCTCGCCCCGTCGATGATGGAGCTGATCGACCACGCGGTGGACTTCCTCGAACCCGAGCACTACCGGGCAGACCCTGCGCACTACTCGCGCAACCTCATCTACTGCGCCGAGGATGCCGGCCTGTCGCTCTTTGCGCTGGTCTGGTCACCGGGACAATGGACGCCGGTGCACGACCACGGCAGCTGGGGCGTGGTCGGTATCGTCGAAGGCGTACTGGAAGAACGCAGTTACGTGTGCCTGTCGCCCGACCGCAGCCGCGACGACGGCATCGAACTGGTACGCGGCGGCGTCATCCTGCTGCCGCCGGGCTCGGTCACCAGCTTCGTGCCCAACCCCGACCACATCCACATCACCGGTGTCCCCGCCGAACGCCCGCGCGCCGTCAGCCTGCACCTGTACGGGCGGATGATGAACAACTACCACATCTACGACGTGGCGGCCGGAACGCGGGAAATGGTGCAGGTGGAGTACAACCCGCGCTGATTTTGCATGCTGCGAGCTGATAGCCGAGGTAGAAAACAAAACGCCCCGCGAGCCGGATAGCGCTCGCGGGGCGTTGGTTTTACCAAAGAGTTGCTTTTACCGAGGATCAGCGCAGATCGAAGCGATCCAGGTTCATCACCTTGGTCCAGGCCTTGACGAAGTCATCGACGAACTTCTGCCTGGAATCGCTGCAGGCATACACCTCCGCCAGGGCGCGCAGCTGTGCGTTGGAGCCGAACACCAGGTCGATACGGGTGCCGCTCCACTTCACGTTGCCGCTCTTGCGGTCGCGGCCTTCGTAGAGGTCGTTGGCGGACGAGGTCGGTTTCCACACCGTGCCCATGTCCAGCAGGTTGACGAAGAAGTCGTTGCTCAGGGTGCCCGGCTTGCTGGTGAACACGCCGTGGGGCGACTGCCCGACGTTGGCACCCAGTACGCGCAGGCCGCCGACCAGGACGGTCATTTCCGGCGCGGTCAGGGTCAGCAGCTGGGCCTTGTCCACCAGCAGGTGTTCCGGCAGCACCGGGTACTTGGCCTTGAGGTAGTTGCGGAAGCCATCGGCGCGCGGTTCGAGCATGCCGACCGAGTCCACGTCGGTCTGCTCCTGGCTGGCGTCCATGCGACCCGGTGTGAAGGGTACGGTCACGTTGTGGCCGCCGTCCTTCGCCGCCTTCTCGACGGCTGCGCCGCCGGCCAGCACGATCAGGTCGGCCAGGGAGATCTTCTTGCCAGCGGAGGCGGACTTGTTGAAATCAGCCTGGATGCCTTCGAGCACCTTGAGCACCTTCGCCAGTTGTTCCGGCTGGTTGACCGGCCAGTCCTTCTGCGGTGCCAGGCGGATGCGCGCACCGTTGGCGCCGCCGCGCTTGTCGGAGCCGCGGAAGGTGGAGGCCGAGGCCCAGGCGGTGGAAACCAGCTCGGAGACAGTCAGACCGGAGGCCAGCACCTTGGCCTTCAGCGCGGCCACGTCGTTGGCGTCCACCAGCGGGTGGTCCACGGCGGGGATCGGGTCCTGCCAGATCAATTGCTCGGCGGGGACTTCCGGCCCCAGGTAGCGGGCGCGCGGGCCCATGTCGCGGTGGGTGAGCTTGAACCAGGCGCGGGCGAAGGCGTCGGCCAACTGGTCGGGGTTCTGGTGGAAGCGCCGGGAGATCTTTTCGTAGATCGGGTCGGTGCGCAGCGAGATGTCCGTGGTGAGCATGGTCGGGTCGCGGCGCTTGTTCGGGTCGAACGGGTCCGGAATGCTGCCGGCCCCGGCGCCATTCTTCGGCTTCCACTGGTGGGCGCCGGCCGGGCTCTTGGTCAGTTCCCATTCGTAGCCGAACAGGATGTTCAGGAAGTTGTTGCTCCACTGGGTCGGGGTGTTGGTCCAGACCACTTCCAGGCCGCTGGTGATGGCATCGGCACCGACGCCGGTCTTGTAGGTGCTGCGCCAGCCCAGGCCCTGTTCTTCCAGGGGGGCGGCTTCGGGGTTGGCGCCGACGTTGTCGGCCGGGCCCGCACCGTGGGTCTTGCCGAAGGTGTGGCCGCCGACGATCAGCGCCACGGTTTCTTCGTCGTCCATCGCCATGCGTGCGAAGGTCTCGCGGATGTCGACGGCGGCGGCCAGCGGGTCGGGGTTGCCGTTGGGGCCTTCCGGGTTCACGTAGATCAGGCCCATCTGCACGGCGGCCAGCGGGTTTTCCAAGTCGCGGTCACCGGTGTAGCGCTCATCGCCCAGCCAGGTCTTCTCGTCGCCCCAGTACACGTCCATGTCCGGTTCCCACACGTCCGCACGACCGCCGGCGAAGCCGAAGGTCTTGAAGCCCATGGATTCCAGCGCGACGTTGCCGGTGAGGATGATCAGGTCGGCCCAGGACAGTTTGTTGCCGTACTTCTGCTTGATCGGCCAGAGGAGCCGGCGGGCCTTGTCCAGGCTGACGTTGTCCGGCCAGCTGTTGAGCGGGGCGAAGCGCTGTTGCCCACGCCCCGCGCCGCCCCGGCCATCGCCGATGCGGTAGGTGCCGGCGGCGTGCCAGGCCATGCGGATGAAGAGTGGGCCGTAGTGGCCGAAGTCGGCCGGCCACCACTCCTGGGAGTCGGTCATCAGGGCCGTCAGGTCCTTCTTGACCGCAGCCAGGTCGAGGCTCTTGAAGGCCTCGGCATAGTTGAAGGATTCCTCCATCGGGTCGGACTTGGAGGAATGCTGGTGGAGCAGGTCCAACCTCAGTTGGTTCGGCCACCAGTCACGGTTCGTCGTACCGCCGCCAGCGGCGTGGTTGAACGGGCAGCTGGCTTTCTTCTCGTCACTCATCACAGGCTCCTCGTCTGCGCCCATGCGAAGGCGCTATGGATTCGCTTAACCCATCAGAAGATAGATCAAATGAGCGACAGCGCTATGACCGATCCATTGGAGTTATCGATCGGCCGGTGCGGTAAAAAGCTATGAGTGCCGGATGGTGCGGCCTTGAGCGCCCCCTCCTCGTTCAGCGGTGGTTCAGGCCCAAGCCGGCCGCGATGTTCGACAGGCGCCGGACGGGTCGCAACGCTGGGCTGCGTCGATCTGAGCCCGCAGGGCAGCGGCGCCTTGCACCGCCGCCCTGGCCGTCAGCGCCCGCTGTCCAGCGCCATCCGATACTCGATCACCCCAGGTCGCTCGGCGATCCAGTCATACAGGCGCTGCGCCGTATGGTTGGTTTCCTGAGTGTGCCAGTACAGCCGCTCGCACTGCCGCTCGCGGGCCTGGCACTGCACGTATTCGATGAGCTTCTTGCCGATCTTCTGCCCACGCACGCTCGGCGAAACGTAGAGATCTTCCAGATAGCAGAAGTCGTTGCGCCCCCAGGTCGAGCGATGGAAGACGAAATTGACGAACCCGAAGAGCCGCTTGCCGTCGGTGGCCACGGCGCAATGCACCGGTTCGGCGGTATCGAAGAAGCGCGCCCAGGTGGTCCGGGTCGTCTCCTCGCCCAGGTTCACGGCGTAGAACTCCTGGTACTTGCCCCAATACTCGGACCACGTCTCGAAGTCCTCCTGCACCACCGGGCGAATGGATATGAGCTGTTGTATGGCGGTCATGTCACCTCTCCTTCCCTACTGCGGGAACTGTCCCTTCCTGTATACGCGACGTGCGGCCGGCTGCCGCTCACATCGCCCGGGCCAGAGCCCTTCGGCTTGACCGGGACTGATTTATAGCGCCCTAATGGAATGGATAGCCCTGCCAATAGATGAATAACGAGCAGACCAATTGTTCAGGAACTCCCTACTCGAATCGGTCAAGGCGCGGCTGGTCCTTCCGGAACTGCTGGCGCTGCCGCTGCACGCACGGATCCAGCGCGCCATTCGCCAACTGATCCTCGACGGTGCGCTCACGGCGGGAACGCCGCTGCCCGCCTCGCGCCAGTTGGCCAGTTCCCTCGGCGTTTCCCGCGACACCATCGAATCGGCCTACAGCCATCTGCACGCCGAGGGCTTCATCGAGCGCCGGGTCGGCAGCGGCAGCTTCGTCGCCGAAGCCACCCGCCTTTCCCCCGGCCGGCGCGCCCCCAGGCGGCCGCGCCAGGCCAGCGCGGGCACGGCACGGCTCAGCCTGCGAGGCCAGGCAATGCTCCATCACGGTGGTGTCCGCGAGCAGCTAGCGCCGCGCCCATTCGCGCCGGGCGTACCGGAAACGCGCACCTTCCCGCTGCCGACCTGGGAGCGCCTGCAGCGCCAGGTGCTGAAGGAGTTCGGCGCCAGGGCCCTGATGCACGGCGATCCACAGGGCGCCGAACCACTGCGGCGCGCGATCGCCGACTATGTGAACCTTGAGCGTGGTGCGCGCACCACGGCGGAACAGGTGCTGGTGCTGACCAGCTCCCAGCAGGCCCTGAGGCTGTGCGCCAGCGTCCTGCTGGACGCGGGCGAGCGGATATTCGTCGAGGACCCGGTGTATTACGGCGCGCGCAAGGCATTCGTCGCCGCGGGGCTCGACTGCCAGGCCATTCCGGTCGACGAGCATGGCATCGAGGTCGACCGGCTGCTCGCCCAGCCTCACTCCGCCAGGGCGGTATACCTGACGCCATCGCACCAGTTTCCCACCGGCGCAACGCTCTCGCTGGAGCGCCGGCTGGCATTGATCGAGTGGGCCGAGCGAGCGCAGGCGTGGATCATCGAGGACGACTACGACAGCGAATTCCACTACGCCGGCAAGCCGACCGCCTGCGTCCAGGGCCTGGACGCCCATGACCGTACGCTCTACATCGGAACCTTCACCAAGTCCCTGTTCCCGGGGCTGCGTGTCGGCTACCTGGTGCTGCCGCCCGCACTGGTGGAGCCCATGACCATCGCCCGCTCCCTGCAGGATGGCCACACCGCCTCCGTCGCGCAGTTGACCCTGGCGCGCTTCATCAGCGGCGGGCACTTCGGCGCCTACGTGCGCCACATGCGCGGCCTCTACGCCGAACGCCTCGCCCTGCTGTCCGAGCTGCTGGAGCGGCGACTCGGCGGGCTTGTGCAGCCCCGCGTGCCTGCGGGCGGCCTGCAGATGCCCTGCCTGCTGTCCACCGCGCTGGAGGAAGACGTCGTCATCGCCGCCGCGCGCGGCGCGCGTATCGAACTGCTGGGCCTGAGCGGCCTGTACGTTGCCCGGCCGCCGCAGCCGGGCTTCCTCATGGGCTTCGCCGCCTACACGCCCGATGAACTCGAGCGTGCGGTCGATGGCCTGGCGCGATGCCTCGAAAAACGGGTCTGAGCCACAAAGCACAAGGCCCGCCATTGGCGGGCCTTGCGTATCGAGGAGACGACGGATCGTCGTTCAGAGCGCCATGTCGTTGGCGGCCTTCTCGGCCGGTGCTGCAGCGGCGGGCTGCACGGCGGGAGCCGGGGCAATGGCCGGCGGCGGGTCCAGTTGCAGGACTTCGCTGGTGTAGGCCCATTCCTGCTGGGTCTTCTCCGGGCTGTCGTTCAGCTTGGTGCCGTAGCTGGGAACGATCTGGTGGATCTTCGCCTGCCATTCCGGGCTGGCGACCTTGTCCTTGAACACCTTCTCCAGCACGCTGAGCATGATCGGCGCGGCGGTGGAGGCGCCCGGCGAAGCGCCGAGCAGGCCGGCGATGCTGCCGTCCGCGGAGGAGACGATCTCGGTGCCGAGCTTCAGCACGCCGCCTTTCTCGGCGTCACGCTTGATGATCTGCACGCGCTGGCCCGCCTGCCACAGGCGCCAGTCTTCGGCCTTGGCTTGCGGGAAGTACTCGCGCAGCGCGGCAAGGCGGTCCTCGTCGGAGAGCATCAACTGGCCGGCGAGGTATTCCACCAACGGGTACTCGTCGATGCCCACGCGGGTCATCGGCCAGACGTTGTGCACGTTGGTGCTGGCCAGCAGGTCCAGATAGGAGCCTTCCTTGAGGAACTTGGTGGAGAAGGTGGCGAAGGGTCCGAACAAGATCACGCGCTTGCCGTCGAGCACGCGGGTATCCAGGTGCGGCACGGACATGGGCGGCGCGCCGACCGACGCCTTGCCGTAGGCCTTGGCCAGGTGCTGCTGGGCGATGGCGGGGTTCTCGGTGACCAGGAAGGAGCCGCCCACCGGGAAACCGGCGTAGTCCTTGGCCTCTTCGATGCCGGATTTCTGCAGCAGGCGCAGCGCGCCGCCGCCGGCGCCGATGAAGACGAACCGGGCGTCGGTCTCGGTAACGCTGCCGTCCTTGAGGTTCTTGTACTCGACGCGCCAGGTGCCGTCGTCGTTGCGGGTGATGTTCTCCACCTCGCTGGACAGCTTCATCGCGAAGTTCGGCTTGCTTTGCAGGTAGCCGGCGAACTGGCGGGTGATCTCGCCGAAGTTGACGTCGGTGCCCAGCGGCGACCAGGTGGCGGCGACCTTCTGCGCGGGGTCGCGGCCCTGCATCATCAGCGGCACCCACTTGGCGATCTGCGCCGGGTCCTCGGAGTACTGCATGCCGCGGAACAGCGGGCTGGCCTGCAGCGCTTCATGGCGCTTCCTGAGGAAGGCGACGTTGTCGTCGCCCCAGACGAAGCTCATGTGCGGCGTGGAGTTGATGAAGGAACGGGGATTCTTCAGCACGCCGTTCTTCACCTGCCAGGCCCAGAACTGGCGGGAAACCTGGAAGGATTCGTTGATTTCGATGGCCTTGGCGATGCTGACCTTGCCGTCCTTGTCTTCCGGCGTGTAGTTCAGCTCGGCCAGCGCGGAGTGGCCGGTACCGGCGTTGTTCCAGCCGTTGGAGCTTTCCAGGGCGACGCCGTCCAGGCGCTCGACCATCTCCATCGACCAGCCCGGTTCCAGCTCGTTGAGCCAGACGCCCAGGGTGGTGCTCATGATGCCGCCGCCAATCAGCAGCACATCGACCTTCTTGGATTCGGCCGCGAAGGCCGGCGCGCAATTCACTGCCAGGGCGAGGCCGAGCAGCGCCCCGCTCACTTTCTTGATCATGGGATGAATCTCGTCGTTAGGGCTTGGCCTGCCCCACCGGCGTCATGCAGCGTGAAGGCCCGGACTTCATGGGAAGCCAGGGCGACAGTACGACGGGATGGAAACAGGGCTCACCTCCCTCCTCCGCCGGCTTCTGGGACCGGTTCGATGGAGCGGGAGACACGTCCTGCGCAGAGAGACACGCAAAGCCTTCGGCTTTGGCTTTTGTTGTGGGAGGGATGCATGGTCTGCTGAAACGTTTGCGCATTCTATAGAAACAGGGCGGCTTCACCAACCATTGCAGTCAACTAATCGTTGCCCTTCCATATAACGATATGCAAATTGGTTCCTTCATCTTTCGCGGTTATTCCATCTATAGTCACTCAACTCGTCATAACAAGTTATGAGCTATGGCCGAATTACTCCCGCTCTCCCCCGTTCCGCTCTACAGCCAGCTCAAGGAGCTGCTGCGTACCCGCATCCTCGACGGCACCTATCCGCCGCTCAGCCGCATGCCCTCCGAGGCCGAGCTGGGCAAGGCCTTCGAGGTCAGCCGCATCACCGTGCGCCAGGCGCTGGGCGACCTGCAGAAGGAAGGCTTGATCTTCAAGATCCACGGCAAGGGCACCTTCGTTGCCAAGCCCAAGGCCTTCCAGAACGTCAGCACCCTGCAGGGCCTGGGCGAATCCATGAGCCAGCGCGGCTACGAAGTGATCAACCGTCTGCGCAGCTTCAAAGTCATCCCCGCCGACGCCCAGGTCGCCACGCGCCTGCAGGTGACCGAGGGCGCGAACGTGGTGCAGATCAAGCGCGCCCGCCTGGTCAACCGCGAGCTGGTGTCGCTGGAAATCACCTACCTCCCCGAGGCCGTGGGCAAGCGCCTGGAGAAGGCCGACCTGGTCAGCCGCGACATCTTCCTGATCCTGGAAAACGACTGCGCCCTGCCCCTGGGCCATGCCGACCTCGCCATCGACGCCATCCTCGCCGACGCGGAACTGGCTGGCGCGCTGGAAGTGGAAGAAGGCTCGCCGGTGATGCGCATCGAGCGCCTGACCCACACCGCCGACGGCACGCCGCTGGACTACGAACACCTCTACTACCGCGGCGATGCCTTCCAGTACCGCCTGCGTATCGACCGCCACAAGGGACAGCATCAATGAGCCAGTTCGACCTCTCCCAGGTTCCCGAGGACAAGCAACTCGCCTACGACATCGTGGTGATCGGCGGCGGCACCGCCGGCCCAATGGCCGCGATCAAGGCCAAGGAAGCCAACCGCGAGCTGCGCGTGCTGCTGGTGGACAAGGCCAACGTGAAACGCAGCGGCGCCATCAGCATGGGCATGGACGGCCTGAACAACGCCATCATTCCCGGCCACGCTACGCCCGAGCAGTACACCAAGGAAATCACCGTCGCCAACGACGGCATCGTCAACCAGGCGGCGGTCTATGCCTACGCCACCCACAGCTTCGAGACCCTGCAGCAGCTGGACCGCTGGGGCGTGAAGTTCGAGAAGGACGAGGTCGGCGACTACGCGGTGAAGAAGGTCCACCACATGGGTGCCTACGTGCTGCCCATGCCCGAGGGCCACGACATCAAGAAGGTGCTGTACCGCCAGCTCAAACGCGCGCGCATCGAGATCACCAACCGCCTGGTGGTCACCCGCCTGCTCACCGATGCCGAAGGTGCGGTCAACGGCCTGCTCGGCTTCGATTGCCGCACCGCGCAGTTCCAGGTGATCCGCGCCAAGGCCGTGGTCCTCGCCTGCGGCGCCGCCGGCCGCCTGGGCCTGCCCTCTTCCGGCTACCTGATGGGCACCTACGAGAACCCCACCAACGCCGGCGATGGCTATGCCATGGCCTACCACGCCGGGGCGGAGCTTTCGAACCTGGAGTGCTTCCAGATCAACCCGCTGATCAAGGACTACAACGGTCCGGCCTGCGCCTACGTTACCGGCCCGCTGGGCGGCTACACCGCCAACTCCAAGGGCGAGCGCTTCATCGAATGCGACTACTGGAGCGGCCAGATGATGTGGGAGTTCCACCAGGAACTCGAAGGCGGCAACGGCCCGGTGTTCCTCAAGCTGGACCACCTGGCCGAGGAGACCATCCAGACCATCGAGGAAATCCTCCACAGCAACGAGCGCCCCAGCCGTGGCCAGTTCCATGCCAATCGCGGCACCGACTACCGCCAGCAGATGGTGGAGATGCATATCTCCGAGATCGGTTTCTGCTCCGGCCATTCCGCCTCGGGCGTGTGGGTCAACGAGAAGGCCGAGACCAGCGTGAAGGGCCTTTACTCGGCCGGCGACATGGCCGCCGTGCCGCACAACTACATGCTCGGCGCCTTCACCTACGGCTGGTTCGCCGGCAGCAATGCCGCGCAGTACGTGGCCGGCCGCGAGTTCACCGAGGTCGACTCCGCCCAGGTCGAGCGCGAGCGCGAACGCGTCTTCGCTCCGCTCAAGCGCGAACACGGCCTGCCGCCGGCTCAGGTGGAGTACAAGCTGCGCCGGATGGTCAACGACTACCTGCAGCCGCCCAAGGTGACGAAGAAGATGGAGATCGGCCTGCAGCGCTTCGCCGAAATCGCCCGCGACCTCGACCAGCTCAAGGCGAACAACCCGCACGAGTTGATGCGCGCCATGGAAGTCAGCGTGATCCGCGACTGCGCCGAAATGGCCGCCCGTGCCTCGCTGTTCCGCACCGAGAGCCGCTGGGGCCTGTACCACCACCGTGTGGACTACCCGCTGCGCAACGATGCCGAGTGGTTCTGCCATGCCCACCTGAAGAAGGGTGAGGACGGCGAGATGACCAGCTTCAAGAAGCCCATCGAGCCTTATGTGATCTCGCTGGATGAGGATGAGCAGCAGGCGTATGAGCGGCTGCGGGTGAAGAGTGAGGCGGCTTGAGAGTTTTCGGCGGACCGAAGAGCCCCTCTCCCCCCGCCCTCTCCCGCAAGCGGTAGAGGGAGCTGTCCGGCGCCAGCGGCGATATCGGAGTCAGCCGGCGAGCACGGAAACATCCACCACTCCGAACAGCCCCCTCTCCCTTCTGGGAGAGGTCTGGGGAGAGGGTCACGAGCCACCGCGCCGAACCCACGACCTGAACAACCAGCCCGCCGCCACGGCGGCCGGCAAAGCAACACGATGAGGACCGCGTGCAATGGCCTACCAACCCCAGGAAATCTTCTTCCGCTCCAGCGCCCCGGTGACGGTGGACGAGGACAAGTGCATCGCCGACAAGGGCTGCACCGTCTGCGTCGAGGTCTGCCCGATGGACCTGCTGGCGATCAACCCCGCCACCCAGAAGGCCTACATGGCCTTCGACGAATGCTGGTACTGCATGCCCTGCGAGAAAGACTGCCCGACCGGCGCGGTGAAGGTGGAGATTCCGTACCTGCTGCGTTGAGTTTCCGCAACGAAGTTTCCCTGTAGGAGCGAGCTTGCTCGCGAACAGCCCCCGCAGCGGACCTTCATTCGCGAGCAAGCTCGCTCCTACGAAAAGAAAAAAGCAACCGGCCAACGACCGGACGCCTGATGCACCGCCCCTCGTTTCCCACCGCAAGGCCTGCGGCGGAGACGATTCCAACACTCACGATTCGAGGGGAACACCCATGACCTTGCGCACCACCCTGGCCGGCCTCGCGCTTGCCATCGCCAGCCTTTCGGCACACTCGGAGACCATCCGCGTCGCCATCGGCACCCAGGAC
Organism: Pseudomonas macauensis; assembly: GCF_047902425.1. Classification (NCBI taxonomy): domain Bacteria; kingdom Pseudomonadati; phylum Pseudomonadota; class Gammaproteobacteria; order Pseudomonadales; family Pseudomonadaceae; genus Pseudomonas; species Pseudomonas macauensis. Next base: position 3,111,199 of record NZ_CP138377.1, read on the forward strand.
ACCACCATCAACTGCGCCGCCGGCGGCCTGTTGATCCGCGAACTCGGCCTGCTCGACAAGTACCTGCCCCACGACGGCCCGTACAAGGACGCGCAGTACGACGTGCAGTGGAAGAACTTCACCAGCGGCGCGCCGCTGACCAACGAGATGCTCGCCGGCAAGCTCGACTTCGGCGCCATGGCTGACTTCCCCGGCTCGCTCAACGGCGTCGCCCACGAGGCCGCCGGCAAGCGCAGCCTGTTCATCAGCGTGCTTTCGGGCAGCATCGAGGGTAGTGGCAACGGCATCGTGGTGCCCGCCTCGTCCAAGGTGCAGTCGCTCGCCGAGCTCAAGGGCCAGACCATCTCCGTGCCCTTCGCCTCCACCGCCCATGGCCTGCTGCTGCGTGCCATCGCCGCCCAGGGCTGGGACCCGGAGAAGGACGTCACCATCATCGCGCAGCCGCCGGAAGTCGCCGGCTCCGCCCTGCAGGCCAACAAGATCGCCGCCCACGCCGACTTCGTGCCCTTCGCCGAGCTGTTCGAAAGCCGTGGCATCGCCCGCAAGATCTACGACGGCTCGCAAGCCAAGGCGCCGACCTTCCATGGGGCGCTGGTGGAAGCCGACTACGCGCAGAAGTATCCGGAAATCGTCGAGGCCTACCTGCGCGCCACTTACGAGGCCAACCAACTGCTGGCGAAGGACCCGGAAAAGTACAGCGAGCTGATCGAGAAGGTCGCCGGCATCCCCGCGGAGGTGAACTACCTGTTCCACGGCCCGCTCGGCCTGCAGACCCGCGACCTGACCTGGAAGCCGGAATACCGCCAGGCCGTAGCCACCGCCATCGACACCCTGAAGCTGCTGAAGAAGGCCGACCGCGGCCTGAACGTCGAGCAGTTCGTCGACGACCGCTACATCCGCGCCGCCTTCAAGGCTGCCGGTGCCGACTACGACCAGGCGCTGCAGAACTACGCGCAGCAGCCGCTGCTGGGCAACGATGCGCTGACCCACAAGCCGATCACCGACACCCGCAAGGTCGCGCAGATCTGGGTTCGTGGTGAGCCGAAGGTGCGCAGTTATGCCTCCGCCAAGGAAGCACTGGGCCAACTCGCCGAACTGAAGAAGCAAGGCAAGGACATCCGCGCGGTATATGCCCAGGCCAGCGACAGTGGCATCAAGCTGCTCGCCGGGCAGGCCTGGTTCGTGCGCGGCAAGGACGGCGCGCTGGATGCCTTCCTGCTACGCGAGCAGGCCGACGCCTTCGCCCGCCAGCACGGCGGCGAGGTGGCCGACTTTGCCGGCGCCAGCCAGCAGGCCGTGGCCAGCCGCTGACCTGAAGACCAGCCCCGGTGCCAACCCGCCGGGGCTGCAGGAGATACGCAGATGAACACACCCACCCTCACCCGCTGGAGTCTGCGCCTGGCCTCGCTGCTGGTGTGCCTGGCGCTGTGGCAGGTGCTCAGTGCGCGCCACGTGAACCTCGGCGTGGTCACCTTCGCCAACGTGCCCGGCCCGCGCGACGTGCTGGACGCGGCATGGAACCTCGCGCAATCGAGCAAGCTCGGCCGCCACCTGGGCAGCAGCCTGCTGCGGGTGCTCACCGGTTACCTGCTGGCCGCCGTCGCCGGCATCCTCCTCGGGCTGATCATCGGCCGTGGCCGCTGGGCCCGCGACAGCCTGCTGCCGCCTCTGGAGGTGCTACGGCCGATCCCGGCGGTGGCGTGGATCCCGCTGGCGATCCTGATGTTCCCCAGCTCCGAGCTGTCGATGATCTTCATCACCTTCACCGGGGCTCTGTTCCCCATCCTGCTCAACACCATCCACGGCGTGGAGGCGGTCGACCCGCGCCTGCTCGCCTCCGCCCGCAGCCTGGGAGCGAGCCGTCTCGCGCTGCTGCTCGAAGTGGTATTGCCGAGCGCGACGCCGAGCATCATCACGGGGCTGGCCATCGGCATGGGCACCTCGTGGTTCTGCCTGGTGACCGCCGAAATGATCTCCGGGCAATGGGGCATCGGCTACTACACCTGGGAGTCCTACACCTTGCAGAACTACCCCGACATCGTTGTCGGCATGCTGCTGATCGGCGTGCTCGGCATGGCCAGCAGCCTGCTGGTGCGCCAACTGGGCGCCTTCGTCACACCTTGGCAGCGCCAGGCCGGAGGCAAGCCATGACATTGCCCGCCAGCGCGCCGGGGCGCGTGCGCGTCGACGGCCTGTCGATCCACCTGGGCAGCGGTCGCGACGCCTTCGAGGCCGTGCAATCCCTGAGCTTTGCCATCGAGCCAGGCGAGTTCGTCTGCGTGCTCGGCCCGTCCGGCTGCGGCAAGTCCACCCTGCTGGGCGCACTGGCCGGGCATCTGGCGCCCAGCGCCGGCCAGCTGGAAGTGGACGGCCGCGCCGTCGCCGGCCCCTCGCCCGAGCGCGGCATGGTGTTTCAGCACCACACCCTGCTGCCCTGGCGGCGGGTGCGCGACAACGTCGCCTTCGGCCTGAAGATGCGCGGCGTTCCCCGCGCCGAGCGCCATAGGCAGGCCGATGAAATGCTCCAGCTGGTCGGCCTGAATGGCTTTGCCGATCGTTGGCCGTCGCAGCTTTCCGGCGGCATGCAGCAGCGCGTGGAAATTGCCCGCGTGCTGATCAACCAGCCGCGCCTGCTGCTGATGGACGAACCCTTCGGCGCCCTCGACGCGCAGACGCGGATGATGATGCAGGAGCTGCTGCTGGACATCTGGACGCGCCTGCGCACCAGCGTGCTGTTCATCACCCACGACATCGACGAGGCGCTGTTCCTCGCCGACCGCATCCTGGTGATGAGCCCGCGGCCCGGACGCATCCTCGAGGACATCCGCCTCGACTTCCCGCGCCCGCGCCACGCCGACCTGCTCACCACGCCGGAATTCTCCCGGCTCAAGCGTCACTGCCTGGAACTGTTGCGCCACGAAGACGGCCGTCAGCTGCCACGCTTGACGCCCCTGGGCCTGCCCACTTCACAACGGATACCGCGATTCGCCATATGACTGCCTTCAACTTGAGCACCGACAACCCCGACATTCTCGACCTGCAACCGCGCCTGCAGGATGCCGACGCCGGCGTGCGCCGCATCGCCCTGATCGAACTGGCCGACCTGGAAGATCCCGACGGCCTGCCCTGGCTCGCCGCGGCCCTGATCGGTGACGAAGCCGCCAACGTCCGCGCCGAAGCCGCACGCCTGCTGGAAGCCTGGGAAGAACCCGAGGTGGTGGACGCCCTCTGCCAGGCCCTGGCCGACAGCGACGACGACGTTCGCACAGCCGCCGCCCAGAGTCTGAGCGAGCTGAAGACCGCCGAAGCTGGCGTGCGCCTGCTTCCCTGGGCAACTCACGCCGATATCTTCGTGCGCCGTAGCGCCTTGCGGGCCCTGCGCGAGCTGCGCCTGGAAGAGGCTGCCGAGCCTGCGCTCAACGCACTGGTAGACACCGACGCCGGCGTACGCCGCGAAGCCGTGGGCATCCTCGGCTGGCTCAAGCGCAGCGACGCCCTGCCGCACCTGGCGCGCCTGACCCGCGACGACCCGGACGCCGAAGTCCGCCGTGCCGCCGCCGGCGCCCTGGGCCTGGCCATCGACGCCAGCGTGCTGCCCGCCTTGCAGGCGGCGCTGGCCGATCCGGCCTGGCAGGTGCGCGAAGAAGCCGCCGGCACCCTCGGCAAACTGGCGCTGCCGGAAGCCGGCGATGCCCTGGTGCGGGCACTGGAAGACGACTTCTGGCAGGTGCGCCTGCGCGCCGCGCGTTCGCTGGGCAAGCTTCGCTATCTACCGGCGCTGGAAGGCCTGAAGGTGGTACTCGGCCACGGCATCAGCAACCTGCGCAAGGAAGCCGCGCTGGCCCTGGGCGAGCTGGGCAGCGGCGACGCCATCGACGCGCTGCGCAATGCCGAACACGATGGCGACCCGGAAGTCCGCAAGGCCGTGCGCATCGCCCTGACTCAATTGGGACAATCGGCATGAACACGCCCGTCACGCTGCACCGTTCCAGCACCGACGCTGAATTGCGCATCCGCTGGAACGATGGTGTCGAACAGTGCATCGCCTTCACCCGCCTGCGCGGCGCCTGTCCCTGCTCGCAATGCCGGGCGGCGCGGCTGCAGGGACGGATCGATCTGGTCCCGGCGAGCGTCGTCCTGCAGGAGCTGAACCTGCAAGGCTACGGCGTGCAACTGGTGTTCGATGACGGCCACGACCGGGGTATCTACCCGTGGGAGTACCTGCGCGGTCTGGGAGCTCGATAACGGTTAGTCCGGTGCAATACCGGCTCGCGATTCCGCCGGTTAATCCGGTTCCATCTCGGGTTCGCGACACGAAGCCAGCCACGGAAGAAGCCCGCTCCTTTTCACGCATGCCAGCAGCGGTACCAGCCATCCTGCTCGGTGACTTTCAGCGGCACGTGGTACAGCGCGGACAGGTGTTCACTGGTGAGGATCTCCGCCTTGGGCCCGTCGGCGACCACCTTGCCCTGGGCGATCAGCACCACCCGCTCGATCTCCGGGATGATCTCGTCGATATGGTGGGTGGTGATGATCATGGCGTGCTCTTCGCCACAGAAGCGCCGCAGCAGCTTGAGCATCTGCAGGCTGGCGCCCATGTCCAGGCCGTTGGCCGGCTCGTCGAGGATCAGCGCGCGGGGTTCGTGCACCAGGGCGCGGGCCAGCAGCAGGCGACGCTTCTGCCCGGTGGAGAGGCGCTGGAACATGCGATCGGCGTAGCCATCCATCTCCACGGTGGAGAGCAGCTCGCGCGCCTTCTCGACCTGCTCCGGCGTGGGCTGCAGGTGACCGTGGCTGCCGATGGCGCCGAAGAAGCCGGAAATCACCACGTCCAGCGCCTGGGTGAAGGGGGTGTAGTCTTCCTGCAGGTCCTGGGAGACGAAACCGATGCGGCTGCGCAGGTCCCAAAGCGTGACGTTCTGCAGGCCGAACAACGACAGCGAACTGCCCTCGCGATCCACCGGGTAGAGCTCGCGGCTGATCAGTTTGAGCAGCGTGCTCTTGCCGGCGCCGTTGGGGCCTAGGATGGCGACTTTCTCGCCTTCGCCAATGTGCAGGGAAAAACCATCCAGCACACGGGTCTGCTGCTGGTAGGCGGTGACGTTGTTGAATTCGATCATGCGGGTCATTCATCGACGGTCAGCGGGGCGCCAGTTCTACCACGAGCCATGCTGCCCCGGAAACGCCCGCCCTGACATAGTTCCGCGCCGATGGTGAAAACTTCCGCCCTCCTGCGCAGGTCCATTCTTTAGCGCCCCCAAAATGCCTCCCGCTCGATGCAGGAGGTGCTGGATTCCCCGGTATCCGCCTGAGCGTGGACCGACGCCTCCCGACCGCACAGCAGGCTGCACAGGAGTTCCGAAATGAGTGAATACATCGCCCCCCTGCGCGACATGCAGTTCATCCTGCGCGAGCTGCACCTGCTGGACGCACTGGCCGAGCTGCCCGGACAGCAGGACATGAACGCCGAACTGGCGGCGGCCATCCTCAACGAAGCCGGACGCTTCGCCCAGGGCGTGCTGTCGCCGCTGAACGTCGTCGGCGACCGCCACGGCGCACGCTGGCAGGACGGCCAGGTGAGCACCGCCCCGGGCTGGCGCACGGCCTACGAACAGTTCGCCGCCAATGGCTGGAACGCCCTCTCCGGCCCCGCCGACTTCGGCGGCCAGGGCGCGCCAAGGCTGATCTCGACGCTGGTTGAGGAGATGTGGAACGCCGCCAACCTGGCCTTCGGCCTCTGCCCGATGCTCACTCGCGGTGCCATCGAAGCCATCGAACTGCGCGGCTCCGACGAGCTCAAGCGCACCTGGCTGCCCCGGCTGGTCAGCGGCGAATGGACCGGCACCATGAACCTCACCGAGCCCCAGGCCGGCTCCGATCTCGCCGCCGTGCGCAGCCGCGCCGAGCCGCGTGGCAATGGCACCTACAAGCTGTTCGGGCAGAAGATCTTCATCACCTACGGCGAGCACGACCTCACCGACAACATCGTTCACCTGGTGCTGGCCCGCGTACCCGGCGCGCCGGAGGGCGTGAAAGGCATCTCGCTGTTCGTGGTGCCCAAGGTATTGCTGAACCCCGATGGCAGCCTGGGCGAGCACAACGACGTGCGCTGCGTGTCCATCGAACACAAGCTCGGCATCCACGGCAGCCCTACCGCCGTGCTGGCCTTCGGTGACCACGGCGGCGCCACCGGCTGGCTGGTAGGCGAAGAGAACCGTGGCCTGGAATACATGTTCATCATGATGAACGCTGCCCGCTTCTCGGTCGGCATCGAAGGCATCGGATTGGCCGAGCGCGCCTACCAGCGCGCGGTGAGCTACGCCCGCCAGCGCATCCAGGGCGTCGAAACCGGCAGTTCCAGCCGAGAAAAGGTGGCCATCCTGCGCCACCCGGACGTGCGCCGCATGCTGATGTCGATGCGTTCGCGCATCGAGGCCATGCGCGCCCTGGCCTGCGAAGTGGCGCTGGCCATGGACCAGGCCCACGGCCATCCCACTGTCGCTGTGCGCCGCAGGAAACAGGCCTTCGTTGAGCTGATGATCCCGGTGATCAAGGGCTGGTGCACGGAAAACGCCGTGGACATTGCCTCCCTGGGTGTACAGGTCCACGGTGGCATGGGCTTCATCGAGGAGACCGGCGCCGCCCAGCACCTGCGCGACGCGCGGATCACCCCGATCTATGAAGGTACCACTGGCATCCAGGCCATCGATCTGATCGGTCGCAAGATCGCTCGCGACCGGGGCGAAGCGGCGGCCGCGCTGATCACGGCGATACGCGATACCCAACGCGGCCTGCCGGACGAGGACGCGCAACTGGCAGGCATCCGGCACCACCTGTTCCTGGCCGTCAATGCCCTGGATGACGCCGTGACCTTCGTCGTCAATCACTACGACCACCAGGTGCGCCTGGTTGCGCTCGGCTCCGTACCGTTGCTGGAGCTGTTCGGCATCGTTGCCGGCGGTTGGCAGTTGGCACGCGCCGCGCGGATCGCCCAGCAGCACCTGGCCACCGGCAGCGGAGACGCCACCTTCTACCGCGCCAAGCTGCGCACCGCGCAGTTCTACGCCGGGCATGTCCTGACCCGCGCACCGGGACTGGCGCAGAGCATCATCGACGGCAGTGATGCCGCCCTGGCCATGGATGATTTCGCATTCTGACGACCATGCCTTAGCCGCCCGTCCGAAGTCCAGGTGGGCGGTGACGAGGTGTAACGTCAGCTTTACACCCCTCGCATAATCCGTCGTTCCTGCTCCTGGCCCGCGCCACGCCATACGGCAGAGCGCTTGGCTATTTCCGTCTCCGCCCTTATGCGGGATTGCTCATTGACAGTGCGCCGGCGCTTAAGTGAGATGGCTTTTCGTTCAGGAGAATGGCATTGCCGGCTGACTGATGTGTGCGTTGTAGTTGCTGCAATGCCGCGATGACGAAACCCACGCGATCCCGACGCTCGCAGCGGGTTTCATTGATTCATCGACACAGGAGAGGCCGGCGATGCATAACCAGGCAACCCGGAACACCCCGGAAGTCGATTTCGACGATCAGTTCTTCCTCGCCTTCGAAATCCAGGTCCTGCAGAAGGCCCTGCCCGCATTCGAAGAAGCCTCACGCTTCGCCCGCGACCGAGGCCTGCGCTGTAGCGTGGAGCTGATCACCAATGCCGATGGCCACCCCGAACTCAGCCTGCTCGCCAGGCAGCGCGAGGACCTGCCGGACAGTTGTTATCGCCTCATCGCCGACCCGCTGACGCAGGGCATCGTCCATGAGGAATTCACTGCCGTCAGCCGGCGTACCCGGCGGCAACCTTCGCACCTGGCATCGCTCAACGCGCAGACGCTGGAACTGCAGCTGTCAGCGTTCTTCATGCATGCCTTCGGTATGCGCCTGGACTACGCCACAGAACGTTGACCGCCTTGCGACCCGCCGGTCGTCGGATCAGTTGTCTGCGCAGCCCGGTAAAGGATGATTTATGGCAACGCCAGGACAGCGGGAGCCGCTATCATTCGTGGCCTGTGCGCCACTTTGTGCGTGTTTCTCCGCTGTCGCTTCGCCATGAATGAATTCCTCGTACATTTTCAGGACGGTCACTGCCTGGGCAAGACCGTTCTCCGCTCGTTCTCCCGTCACATGACCCTCTCCGAAGCTCGCGTGCGCCTGCAGGCCTGCTACCCGCTGCGTGTCCCGCACCTGCTGAACATCCTGCACCTCACCCCGATGCTGCCGGGCCGCTGAAGCCACTACTGAAGGCTTTCCTGTGCCAGCCTTTCCCCGGTTGTAACGCAAGGCGTTCACAGGGGCCGAGAGCCACCATGACCGCTCGGCCGAAAAATCGACACGGCAGGGCGAAGTCCGGTCAAAGCCAGCACCCCCGACGAAGGAAGGAGTGCCGGTATGAACGTGAATATCGACAACCTCAATATCGCGCTGCCAGTGGGAAAGACACCTACCGACACGCTGGCTATTGAAGTTCCCGGTCCCGTGGCTCTAGAGCAGTATCCGGAGCTGGTCACCCGGCTACCGGACGGCAGCCTGCAGCTCACTGCGCCGACCAAGGGAGCGGCGAGCAAGAGCGTCCACCGGACTCGCTGCGAATGGAAGGAGCCCATCTACTGGAGCCTGACCGGCGCTACCGAGCATGTGAACCATCAGTTGATGAAGGTGACCCAGGTGAATTCGGCGCAGAAGGTGGTGGTGGCCCAGATGCACGTGAAGAACGACGACAGCCCGCTGCTAAAGGTGTTCTGGCAGAAGGGCAAGCTGACCATGGGCTTTCGCCAGAACTTCAACCAGACCACCCCGGTGAACAGCACGGTGCTGGACAACGTGCCGCTGGGTTCGGACTTCGACATCCTGATCCTGGCCACGTCCAGCCTGATGCTCAGCGTGCAGGCCAGTTGCAACGGCCGCACCTCCAGCGTGCCCTCAATGCCGCTGGACGCCAGTTGGGCAGCGCAGACCTTCGATTTCCATGGCGGCGTCTACAACCAGGTAGATTTCACCGACACCACGCTGGCCACCGATGCTTCGGTCTGCGTGATCAAGGACCTGCAGATCTGGCATATCTGAGGGCGGGCCTTGGGCGGCGGCCTGCGGCTGCCATCGCGGCGGGAGTCCGTTCCTACGTAGGGATCGGCTCTCGCAGGAGCTCACTACGTTCGCGAAATCCTGACATGGCACCAAGCTGTCAGGAATGACTCCCATGGATCTGGCGCCCGTCCAAGACAGTCACCTGCAAGGTTTCAATCCGCGGCATGTACTTGTGTGGGCAAGACCCGCTCCTTCGAAACGCACGCCGTTTCCGGTAGGCTTCAGGCTCGTTCCGCCCAGAGCTCAACAGCATGCCCGCCCTCGCCTGCCCGCACCTGCCCGGCAATCATGTCGAACTCATCCCCCTGCGCGCCGAGCACGCCGACGCCCTGCTCGCGGCCGCCGCCGATGGCGAATTGTGGAACCTTAAAGTCACCGTGGTGCCTGGCCCGGACACCGTGGGAAGCTACCTTGCCAAGGCCGAAAAAGGCCTGGAGGAAGGCACCGTCCTGCCCTTCGCCATCCTCGACCGTCGCACAGGGAAGATCGTCGGCAGCACCCGCTTCTGGAAGGTCGACCGTATCAACCGCAAGCTGGAGATCGGCCACACCTGGCTCGCCCTGTCGGCGCAGCGCACGCCGATCAATACCGAGGCCAAGCTGCTGTTACTCACTTACGCTTTCGAGGAACTCGATTGTGTGCGCGTGCAGTTCACCACCGACGAGCTGAACGAAAAATCCCGCGCCGCCATCCTGCGCCTGGGTGCAGTGCAGGAGGGCATCGTCCGCCACGAGCGCATCATGCCCGACGGCCGCAAGCGCAACTCGGTGCGCTTCAGCATCATCGACAGCGAGTGGCCCGAGGTAAAGACGCGACTCCTGGAAAGACTGGGCCGCGCCTGAGCCTCATTTCAGCCCTGGTAGAACACCTCATCCCCGTAGGGGTACCACCAGGAGTGAATCTGCGGCTGGTGGTCGATGATCACCATCTTCGAGCGGCGGAACGCATCCAGGCCCTGGCGGCCCAGTTCGCGGCCCATGCCGGACATCTTCCAGCCGCCAAAGGGCAAGGCGTCGTTGTCGATCAGCGGGTTGTTCACCCAGACCATGCCAGCTTCCAGGCGGTCCGCCGCTTCCATGGCCTCGGCCAGGTCGGTGGAGAACAGCGAAGCGCCCAGGCCGAACGGCGAATCGTTGGCCAGGCGCACGGCCTCGTCGAAGTCCTTCACCTTGCAGATGGCCGCCACTGGGCCGAAGCACTCCTCGTGGAAGATCGCCATGGCCGGGGTGACGTCGGTGAGGATGGTCGGCTCAAAGTACCAGCCCACCGGGAATTGCGGCGGAATTCGCCCGCCGCAGACCAACGTGGCGCCCTTGGCCACGGCGTCGTCCACCAGGCGGATGACCTTGGCGCGGGCCGCTTCGCTCACCAGCGGACCGATCTCCGAGCGTTCCAGCCCATGGCCGATGCGCAGTGCGCGGGTGCGTTCGGCGAAGCGCGCGACGAACTGGTCGTGAATCTCGTCCACCACGAAGAAGCGCTCGGCCGAGGTGCAGATCTGCCCCGTCAGGTGGAAGGCAGCGGTCACCGCGCCGGCCGCCGCCACTTCCAGCGGCGCGTGGCGGGAGATGATCATCGGGTCGCTGCCGCCCGCCTCGATCACTGCAGGCTTCATCCGCTCGGCACAGGCCACCGCCACTGCCTTGCCGGCGGCGACGCTGCCGGTGAAGGCCACGGCGTGGGTGCGCTCGGACTGCACCAGGCGCTGCGCGGTGCTGGCATCGCCCGGCACGCAACTGACCATGCCCGCCGGCAGCACCTTGAAGTGCTCCATGAATTTCAGGGTGCACAGTGTGGTGCTTTCCGCCGGCTTGACGATGCAGGCGTTGCCCGCCGCCAGCGAGGCCGCCAGAGTCCAGCACATCAGCAGGATGGGGAAGTTGAACGGCATGATGTGCACGCTCACGCCATAGGGCTCGTAGCGCACATGCTGGAACGAGCCGAGCTGAGTGGTACCGGCCACCTTGCCAGCCTCGTCGCGCGCCATCTCGGCGTAGTAACGGAAGATCGGCGCGCAGTTGGCCAGCTCGCCCATGGCCTCCGGGAATGGCTTGCCCATTTCCAGGGTCATCAGCCGCGCCACTTCGCGCTGGGTGGCCTGGTCGGTTTCGATGGCGTTGGCCAACTGATGGAGGATCGCCGCGCGGGACTTCGCATCCACGCGCTTCCACTCGCGCTGGGCGGCGTTGGCGGCGTCGATGGCGGCATCCACGTCCTCGCCATCGCACAGGGCAATGCGGCCGACCGTGGTCAGGTCGGCGGGATTGATGATGTCGCGCAGGCGATGCGTCGCGGCGCGCTGGTAGTGCGGGCCGATGAAGCGCAGGGGCGAATCGGGATGGAAAGCGCTGTGGAATTCGGTCATGGAATGCTCCGCAAGATTCAGTGGGTGGCCAGACGTTCGGCGAGCAATTCGCCGGGCAGCGGCTGGCGCCAGGAAGGGAGTTCGGCATCGAGCAGGTCGCGCAAGGGGTGCAGGGGCTCGCTGTCCAGCGCTCGCCGGAACAGCCCGAGCACGCGCGGCAGGTGCTTCAGGTAGCCACTCTTGCCGTCCCGCCGGGCCAGGCGCACGAAGATGCCCAGCACCTTGGCGTGGCGCTGCGCGGCCAATGCCTGGTAGTCGGCCATGAAGCGGCGGCCATCGACTTCCGGGCGCTGGCTCAGGTAGCGGGCCAGCAAGGACACGCGCAGCGTTTCAGACACGTCGCGACGGGCGTCTTCGAGCAGGGACATCAGGTCATAGGCCGGTGAGCCGCAGAGGGCATCCTGGAAATCCAGCAGGCCGCAGGCGGCGACGCCTTCGCGGTCGGCCAGCAGCATCAGGTTGTCGACGTGGTAGTCCCGCAGCACCAGCACCTCGCGGCGCATGGCGACGTCACGACAAACCCTGGCGAAGGTGTCGAGGTAGGCCTCGCGCAGTCGCGCGGTGTTGCGCTCCCCCGCCAGCAGCGGCGCGTACCAGTCGATGAACAGCGCCGCCTCCTCGCCCAGCTTCTGGCCGTCATAGGCCGGCACGCCTTCGGCGGCCTGGGGGCCGGCGCGATGCAGGCGCACCAGGGCGTCCACGGCGAGGCGGTACAGCGCCGCTTCATCATGGCCGACGGCGAGCAGCCGGGTGTAGGTGGCGTGACCGAAGTCCTCCACCAGCGCCAGGCCCAGCTCGACATCCGCGGCCAGCACCTTCGGCGCCGACAGCCCGCAGCCGCGCAGCAATTGCGCCACCCGCAGGTAGGGTGCCAACGGCTCGGCGCCGGGCGGCGAATCCATCAGCAGCAGACCTTGCCCCTCCAGGCGGAAGTAGCGTCGCGCGGAGGCATCCGCCGGCAGCGCGAGCAGGGGCCGGCCAGCATGGCCGCAGCCGGCGAGAAATATCTCGCGGGCTGCGGCACGGGTGGTTTCCAGGGGCAGGTTCATGGCATCACCGGATCATGTAGACCTTCTTGATGGTCTCGTGCACGGTGCACACGCCCTTCCAGTCCTTGGGGAAGAAGGCCGCGGTGTCCGGCTCGATCTCGATTACCTCGCCGGACTCGTGCACATAGGTGCAGCGGCCTTCGAGGAAGTGGCAGAACTCGTCGCTGGTGACGTGGCAGAACCACTTGCCCGGCGTGCAGTGCCAGATGCCGCATTCGGACTGGCCTTCGGGCCCCTTGTGCAGCACCACGCCGCTGACGTGGGACTCACCCTCCAGCATGGTCGGGATCACGCCCCAGTCCTTGAGTTCGGTGACTTGCAACGGGCGGTGGATAACGGGGGTCTTCATGTCTTTCTCCAGCAATGGCCACCCACTTGGGCGGTCGGATAAGGCGTAGGGCGAATAACCGCTTGCGGTTATCCGCCGAGGGGTTCGGCGCAGGATCGACGGCGGATACCGCTTGGGGCGTTATGCGCCCTACGAAATCACGCCAGCATGTAGAGATTGCGCAACGTGGTATGCACGGTGCATTCGCCAGTCCAGCCGGCCGGGAACAGAACCAGGGTGTCGGGCTCGACCTCGATCACCTCGCCCTCGTCGGAGCGGTAGGTGGCGCGGCCGGCGACGAAGTGGCACAACTCGTCGCGCGGGATCGACAGCCGCCAGCGTCCAGGGGTGCAGACCCAAAGGCCGGTTTCCGGGCTGTTGTTCGGCCCCTTGAACAGCAGGCGGCCGCTGGAGTGCGAGACGCCTTCCAGCGCGTCGGACTGCACGCCCCAGTCCACCAGGTCGTCGTATGCGCGGGCGCCGCGGATGTGCGGCGCACTGCTGTCGGCCTTGAACTCAGGCATGGTTCACCGCCTTGCCCTGCATGAGCTGGTCGAGGATACGCGCGGCGTCCTCCGGCCCTTTGCGCGAGCGCATGTAGTCGCTGGTGCGCGCCAGGCGCTCCTTCATCAGGTCATCGCCCAGCAGCTGGGCGATGTTGCGCGCCAGGTCCTCCTCGCTCCACTCGTAGCGGTCCATGCGCAGGCCGTGGCCACTTTCCTGGGCGCGCATGGCGTTGTCGTGGCCGTCCCACACGTAGGGCATGACGATGGCCGGTTTGCCGAAGAACAGGCACTCGGTGAAGCTGTTGTTGCCGCCGTGGTGGATCACCGCGTCGACCTGGGCGATCACCGAGGGCTGCGGGTACCAGTTGGAGACGATCACGTTGTCCGGCAGGTCGGTGTACTTCTCCACGTGCTCGCCGACGTTGAACAGCGCGCGGTACGGCAGCTTGCCGATGGTGGTGACCAGGCGCTTGAGCAGATCGACATCGCCCGAGCCCAGGCTGCCGAAGCTGACATAGAGCAGCGGCTTGTCGTTGTGCGCCTTGAACTGCGGGATCTCGTAGGGCTTGTCGGTGCGAACGCAGCCCTGCAGGTAGTGGAACTGCCGCGCCGGCAACGGATGGCGGCGCTGGAACTTCACCGGGTCCGGGTACAGCAGCAGGTTCATGTAGGGCGACTCTTCGAAGAAGGTGCCCAGCGGATAGGGCCGCTCGCCGCACTGGGCGAGGAAGTCGTTGAAGTCGGCATGGATCGGCGCGATCACTTCTTCGAAGCGTTTCTGGAAGCGCGCGTGACCGTCCTTGTCCTCCACGCTCATGCCCGACAGATACGGCGGGATGTCCGGGTCATGCACTTCGTTTTCCGAGCAGGAGATGATCCGCACCCACGGCTTGCCGTAATGCTTGATGGCCGGGAAGAGGATCACGTTGTCCACGCAGATCAGGTCCGGCTTGATCCGGTCGAGGATCGCCGGCAACTCCTTCTGCGCCCACTTGGAGGTGGAGACGATGGCCTCCCAGCATTCCTTCACGTAGTTGTCGAGCTGGTCGATCGGCGCCTTGCGGAAGTTGGGGATGTGGCCATTGATGAAGTCGGACCAGTAGCGCGCCATCTCCTCGGCCGGCATCGGCTCGGACATGTTCACGTAATGCTCCTCGAAGCCGTAGGCGGAATAGACCCCGGTCATCCCCGGATCGGTGAGGAACACCGCCTTGTGCCCCAGCGCCTCGCAGGCCTGGGCGATGCCCACGGAGTTCAGGGCCGGGCCGTAGGCGGCCTCGGGAAAGAAGGCGATGACCTTGCGTTCACTACTCATGGTGCTCTCCTGTAAGTCTTGTTCTTGAAGCAATCAGTGAGTCAGCACGCGGCCGTGCCGCGCATCCCAGCCCAGGCGCACCGGCATGCCGGCGGCAAGGCGCAAGAAGTCGTAGTCCGAAGACGGCACGCGGACGATCAGCGGCTTGCTGGAGAGCGCCGTGTTCACGTGCAGGTTGGTGTCCAGGCCGTGGTAAGCGACCTCCGCCACCTCGCCATGGACCTGGTTGTCGGTGGTCGGCGTGGCGTCGGTGAGCACGCGCAGACGTTCCGGGCGCAACGCCAGGGTCACGCTCTCGGGGCTCGACTCGGCGGTGGTCTCGATGCTGAGCACCTGGTCGCCGGCCTGCAGGCGGTTGGTGCCCACGCGGCGCCCTTCGATCAGGTTGCTGACACCGATGAAGTCGGCGACGAAGCGGCTGCCCGGGTTCTCGTAGAGCTCGCTGGGGCTGCCGCACTGGCAGACCTTGCCGTCGCGCAGCACGGCCATGCGGTCGGACATGACCAGGGCTTCTTCCTGGTCGTGGGTGACCATGATGAAGGTGATGCCGCTCTCGTGCTGCAGGCGCTTGAGTTCCAGCTGCATCTTCTCGCGCAGCTTCTTGTCCAGCGCACCGAGGGGTTCGTCCAGCAGCAGCACGCGCGGACGCTTGACCAGTGCGCGGGCCAGGGCGACGCGCTGGCGCTGGCCACCGGAGAGCTGGTCCGGCCGGCGGTTGGCGAGCGGACCGAGCTGCGCGGTGTCCAGCACCGCATCCACACGCTGGCGGATTTCACCAGCGGGCAGCTTCTCCATCTCCAGGCCGTAGGCGATGTTGCCGCGCACGGTCATGTTGGGGAACAGCGCGTAGGACTGGAACATCAGGTTCAACGGGCGCTTGTTCGGCGGCAGCGGCGAGATGTCCTGGCCGTTGAGATAGATGGCGCCGGAGGTCGGTGTCTCGAAGCCGGCGATCATCCGCATCAGCGTGGTCTTGCCACAGCCGGACGGGCCCAGCAGCGCGAAGAACTCGTTCTCGCGGATCGCCAGGGACACCTGGTCCACCGCCGTCAGGCCCTCGCCGTAGGATTTGCTCACCTGGTCCAGCACGAGCAGGTCGGATGACTTAGTCATGGGCTTTGGGCACCTTGTTCAGACGTTGGGAAGCGAACAGCGCGGTGAAGCTGACCAGCATCACCAGAGTGGCGAGGGCGTTGATTTCCGGGGTCACGCCGAAGCGGATCATCGAGTAGATCTGCATCGGCAGCGTGGTGGACGCGCTGCCCGAGCCGGAGTTGAAGAAGGCGATGATGAATTCGTCCACCGACAGGGTGAACGCCAGCAGCCCGCCCGCCAGTACGCCGGGGAAGATCGCCGGCAGCAGGACCCGGCGTGCGGTGGTGAACCAGCCGGCGCCCAGGTCGATGCTGGCTTCGAGGATCGAATAGTCGAAGTGCTTGAGCCGGGTGCGCACCACCGCGCAGACGAAGGCGATGTTGAACACCACGTGACTGAGGATGATGGAGTGCAGCCCCAGGCTCATCTTCAGCAGGTTGAAGAAGCTCAGCAGCGCGATGGCCAGGACGATGTCGGGAATGATCATCGGCGCCATCAGCAGGGTGTCGGCGAGGTTGCTGCCTTTCTTGCCGCTGTTGCGCGCGCGCATCTCCACGCCGAGGGCTAGCAGCGTACCGAGCACGCAGGCGATGAAGGTGGAGGTCAGTGCGACGATCAGCGTGTTCAGCGCCGCATGCTGGATCGACGCGTTGGCCAGCAGCTTGGCGTACCACTTCAGCGACGCGCCGCCCCACGCGGTGGGCAGGCCGCTGGCATTGAACGACAGCAGGATCAGCACCAGGATCGGCACATAGAGGAAGGCGTACACCAGCCACAGGTGTGTGCCGAGGGCGATGCCGGATGAGTTACGCATGGCGTTCGCCCTCCGCGCCCTGGGCCCGGCGCGAGACCATGGCCTGGATGAACAGCAACAGCAGCATGATGCCGATCAGGAAGAAGCTCAGCGCCGCGCCGAAAGGCCAGTCCCGCGCGGTGAGGAATTGCGCGTAGATCAGGTTGCCGACCATCTGCACCTGCTTGCCACCCAGCAGGTCGGCGGTAATGAAGTTGCCGATGGAGAGTACGAAGACGAATACCGCGCCGGCGGCCACGCCCGGTACCGACAGCGGCAGGATCACCCGGCGGAAGGTGGTCCAGCCGGAGGCGCCGAGGTCTCGCGAGGCTTCCCAGAGCTCATTGTCGATGCGCGACAGCGAGCTGTAGATGGCGAGGATGACGAAGGGGATGTAGTTGTAGACCAGCCCGAGCACCACAGTGGCGTCGGTGTAGAGCAGGCTGATCGGCTCGCCGCTGTAGCCCAGCAGGCTGAACAGTCGGTTGAGCAGGCCTTCGCGGTTGAGCAGCACGATCCAGGCGTAGGTGCGGATCAGGTAGTTGCTCCAGAACGGCAGCATCACCAGGAACAGGTATACCGCCTGCCGGCGCGGCGTGGTGCGGGTGATGGCGTAGGCCGCCGGGTAGCCGATGAGCACCGCGAACAGCGTGGCGAGGCCGGCGATCTTGGCCGAGCGCAGGAGGATATCGAGGTACAGCGGGTCCACCGCGCGGCGGTAGTTTTCCCAGGTGAACACGTAGTCGATGCCACCATAGGCACCGCGCTCCAGGAAGCTGTAGAGCAGCACCAGCAGGCACGGCAGCAGCAGGAACAGGGCCAGCCAGCCCAGACCGGGCGCGAGCAGCCAGGCCGACAATTTGCGGTCGGCGGATAAAGCGGTCATGCGTAGTTCCCCCAACCCCACGCCAGGCGGGGTGCTTCAGGGTTATTCCGGAGAGAATTGCGGGGCGCCAGTGCGACGCCCCATCGGCCTTACTGAGCGGCCATGATTTCCGTTACGGCGCGGGTGTACGCCTTCTGCGTCGAGCCACCCACATCACGCAACTGCTGCTGCTTGACCAGTTCGGCCGGCGTGGTGGTGAGGTTCGGGTACTTAGCCAGCAGATCGGGCTTCAGGGTCGCCATCGCCGCCTGGTTGGGCACCTTGTAGAGGATGTTCTCCGCGACCCAGGCGTGGTTCGCCGGCTTCAGCATGTAGTTGATGAAGCGGTAGGCGGCGTCGGGATTCTTCGAGCTTTTCAGCACGACCATGGTGTCCACCCAGAGGTCGGAACCCTCCTTGGGTACGACGAATTTGATCGCCTCGTTGGCCTGGGTGCCGTAGTTGCACCAGCCGTCCCAGGCATGGGCCATCAGTGCTTCGCCCGAGGCCAGCTTGGAGTAGAAGGTGGTGTCGTCGAAGGACAGCAGGCGTTTCTTGGTGGCGATCAGCTGGTCGCGCACGGTGTTGATCTGGTCCGGATTGCCGTCGTTCACCGACCAGCCGTTGGCCAGGAAGCCAGCGCCCAGCAGCCAGCGGTCGGTGGCGAGCATGGTGGTCTTGCCCTTGAGGGCGTCGGACGGTTTGAGCAGGTCGCTCCAGCTGGTCGGCGCCGGGCTGACCTTGTCGGAGCGGTAGCAGATGCCGGTGGTGCCCCAGGTGTAGGGCACGGAGAAGTGGTTGCCCGGGTCGTATTCGAGCTTCTGCGCTTCGGGGTAGAGATTCTTGAGGTTCGGCACCTTGGCCGGATCGATCTCGGCGAGCAGGCCCTGCTTGTGCAGGATCTCGGCGAAGGGCGAGGAAACGAACACCACGTCGTAGCCTTCGCCGCCGGAGGCCATGAGCTTGCCCATGATCTCTTCGTTGGTGGCGTGGAGGGATTTGTCGGCTTCGAGGCCGGTGGCCTTCTGGAATTTCTCCAGGTTGTCCGGGGCCATGTAGCCGTCCCAGATGGAGATCACCAGATCCTTGGCGCTGGCGGTGGTGGCGGACAGCGTGAGCGCGAGGGTCGCCCCTGCGTAGAGCATGGTCTTCAGCTTCATCTTGCGCACCTGACGATTGGTTGTTGTTGTGTCGACGGCAGCGGAACGAAAAGCGTACTACATGTCTTTTTTTCAAAATAAAAACCGAACCACTGGCGAAGTCAACAATTTCCTACAACCATTTCCACATTCTTGTTGGACCACCCTCGCTGTGGCATAAGGGGTCGCCCCTTTACCACGGGCCCCGCTGGAGAACGCCGCTTGAGCAAGGACACCGAGAAAAGACCGCGCACCAACCACCTGGAACTGGCCCGGCGGATCATCGAGCACGCCCAGGACACCGGCCTGGGCGATGGCGACGGACTGTCCGAGCAGCAACTGGCGCGCACCTTCGGGGTGTCGCGCACACTGATCCGCGCGGGGCTCGACCTGCTGCTGGAGCAGCAACTGGTGGCCCATGAGCCCGGCAAGGGCTACCGCCTCGCCGCCGACCCTTCCGCCCAGGTGCTCGGCCCCGCCCTGCCCCAGGCCGAAGAGGAAGCCCTGGCCGCCTCGGTGCTGCGCGACCGCATGGCCGGACGGCTGGGCAACAGCCTCAGCGCCAGCGAGCTGATGCGCCGCTACGACATCAACCGCGCCGCCGCGCAGAAGGTGCTGGCGCAGCTCAGCGAGGACCAGGTGCTGGAGCGCGGCGCCGGACAGAGCTGGTCGTTCCGCCCGCTGCTGAACAACCTCGCGGCGCTGGAAGACAGCCTGCGCTACCGCCTGATCCTCGAACCCGAAGCCCTGCTCGCCCCCGGCTTCGACCCGGACCTGGCGCGCCTGGCGCTGATGCGCGGCGCCATGGAAGAGCTGCTGGCGGCGCCCGTCGAACGCTTCGACGTCGCGCAGTTCCGCGAGCTGGACATCGGCTTCCACGAACTGATCGCCCAGGGCTGCGGCAACCGCTTCGTCGGCGACGCCCTGCTGCAACACCAGCGCCTGCGCCGCCTCCCTAACCTGCTGCCGATGGTCAGCGTGCACCGCCTGCAGGAGGCCTTGCGCGAGCACCTGCGGATCATCGAGCAGATCGAGCGCGGCCAGCTGGAAGTCGCCGCCGACCTGATGCGCCTGCACCTGCGGCTGTCCGCGGCGCAGCGTCCGCAGACCGCCAACCGCGGGATTCCGCAGTCCTTCGCCGGGGCACGCCGGTAACTATTTTTCGATCACGGTGTTTTTTTTAGCGAAAAAATGCAGTATCAGTTTCACGCAGTGCCCGTGAGAGCCTGTTTACGATCTCGCGAGCTAGAGCAGAACAAGGCAAAAACAGGCGAGGATGCGGAGTTTACGAGCTGTAAATGAGCAATCCGAGCCTGTTTTTAACGCAGTTATGCCGACGCGCAGCAGATCGTAAACAGGCTCTGAGCAACTCCCGGATGCGCCCATGACGCAAAGAACAAGAACCATCGCCTTCTTCCCCGAGGCCAGCTTCGGCGCCGCGCTGAACTGCATCGGCATCGCCCAGGCGCTGCGCGAGCTCGGCGCGCGCCCGGTGTTCATCTGCCACTCGCACTTCCAGGGCATCTTCGCCGAGTACGGTTTCGCCGAGTACCCGCTGCAACTGGACTCGCCGCTCTCCGCCGCCGACCACCAGCACTACTGGGAGCGCTTCATCGAGCGCAACGTGCCCTACTTCGACCAGACGCCGCTGGCGCAGATCGACAGCTACGTGGCGCCGGCCTGGGAAGCCATCATCGACACCGCCATCGAGTCGGAGCGACCGCTGCAGCAACTGCTCGCCCGGCTCAAACCCGACGCCATCGTGCTGGACAACGTGGTGGCCTTCCCCGCCATCGCCGCTGCCGGCTGCCCCTGGGTGCGGATGGTCTCCTGCGCCGAGACCGAACTGCCGGACCCGGCCGTACCGCCCTATCTGTCTGGGGCCAGCAGCCAGGACCCACAGGCCTGCGCGACCTTCCGCGAACGCTATTTGCAGGCGGTGAAACCCACCCACGAGCGCTTCGCCCGCTTCCTCGCCGAATGCGGCCATCCCGCTCTGCCCGCCGGCCAGTTCCTGGAAGACTCGCCCTGGCTCAACCTGCTGCTGTCGCCGACGCCGGTGCGCTACGAGCGCACCAATCCGCTGCCGGCCGAGCGCTACCTGTACCTCGACGGCTGCGTACGCAGCGAGGCGCCCTACATCCCGCCGCAGTTCCCCCGGCACGATGACGCCCCGCTGATCTACGTCAGCTTCGGCAGCCTCGGCGCCGCCGACGTGGCAATGATGCGCCGGCTGATCGACGCCGTGGCGCAATTGCCCTACCGCTTCCTGATCAACGTCGGTGCCTACCGCGAGCACTACGACACGGTGCCGGACAACGTCTATCTCGACAGCTGGTTCCCGCAGCCGGCGGTATTGCGCGAATGCCAGCTGTTCATCCACCACGGCGGCAACAACAGCTTCTGCGAGGCGCTGTATTTCGGCCTGCCGTCGGTCATCATCCCCTACTGCTGGGACGGCCACGACAACGCCCGGCGCGCCGAGGAAGTGGGTGTGGCGCGCTACCTGCCGCGCTACGAGGACCCGCTCGCCGCACTGCCCGAAGCGCTGGCCGAACTGCTCGCCGACCCGTCAATGCGCCAACGCCTGGCCGCCGTACGCGAGCAGATGCAAGCCTCGCGCGGCACCACGGCGGCGGCGCGGGCCATTCTCGACATCTGCACCGACTGAGCACACCGAAGGCAATGTCCAAAGACCCAGCCAGGAGCTGCCGCGCGAGCGGCCGGGAACCCGGCGCAGACCTGTAGAGCCGGTGAGGGCCGATCAGTTGGCCAGTTCGATCAACTCGCCACGAATCGCCTCGGGGATGCTGGCTGATCGCTGGCTGTCCCGCTCGACATAGACGTAGACCACTTCCCCCCGCGCGCAGGCTTCGTCCTCGTCATTGCGGAACACACCCAGTTCGTACCGCGCGCTGCTGTTACCCAGGTGGGCGATGCGCAGGCCAACGGTGACCCGGTCGGGAAAGGTGATCGAGGCGAAGTAGGTGCAGTTGGATGCGACTATCAGACCGATGACCGGGCTGCTGGCGATGTCCAGCGTGCCGCACTCGACCAGGAACTGGCTGATGGCCGAGTCGAAGAACGAGTAATAGACGACGTTCTGCACATGGCCATAGGAGTCATGGTCGCCCCAGCGCGTGGTGATCTCGTAGCAACGCACGAAGTCACCACGGCGCGGACGCGGCTTGCGGTCGCTCATAGCACCTCCCGGTAGATCGCCCGCACGTCGTCCAGGCTGACCACGCGCGGATTGTTGCCCAGCAGGCGTGTCTGATTCATGGCATCCCGCGCCAGGGCCTCGAGGTCCTGTTCGGTAATCCCGACTTCACGCAGACGGGTCGGCAGGTTCAGCCGCGCCGGCAGCTCGGCGAAATGCTCGGCGAGCGCGCGGGCCTTGCCATGGGCGTCGCCCTGCAGGCCGGGAAGGACGATGTCCGCAAGTTCGGCATAGAGCGGCGCCACGACGTCCAGGTTGAAGCGCAGCACCGGAGCCAGCACCAGCGAGTTGGACAGCCCGTGGGGCACATGGAAGCGCGCCCCCAGCGGATAAGCCAGCGCGTGCACGGCGGCGACCGGCGAGTTGGCGAAGGCCATGCCCGCCAGGCAAGCCCCCAGCAGCATGTTCTCCCGCGCCTCGACATCGGCGCCGTTGCTGCACGCGCGTTCGAGGTTGCCCGCCAGCAGGCGCAAGGCTTCGCGTGCCAGGCAATCGGAAATCGGGTTCTTGCGCTCGCGGCTGGTATAGGCCTCGATGGCGTGCACCATCGCGTCGATGCCGGTCGCGGCGGTGACGTGAGTGGGCAGCCCAAGGGTCAGGCTGGCGTCGAGCACCGCCAGGTCCGGCAGCAGGATCGGCGAGATGACGACGTTCTTTTCTCCCGACGCGGTGGTGACGACGGAAACGGCGGTGACCTCCGAACCGGTACCGGCGGTGGTCGGCACCAGGATCAGCGGCAGGCGCGGGCCACGGGTCTGTTCGATGCCGTACACACTGGCCAGGGACTCGCCGCTGCGCGCCAGCAGCGCCGCCAGCTTGGCCGCATCGAGGGAACTGCCGCCGCCGAAGCCGATCACGCAGTCCGCGGAGCAAGCCAAGGCGGCCTGCACGGCGGCCTGGATGACGTGTTCCGGCGGGTCGGCCTGAACGTCACTGAACACGCGCAGCGGGATATCGGCCTTGGCGAACCCGTCGATCAGCGGCTGCATCAGCCCGGCGGCGAGCACGCCCGGGTCGGTGACCAGCAGCACCGAGCGGCAGTTCATGGCGCGCACGCGCTCGGCCAGGCGCCCGGCGGCGCCACGCTCGATGCAGATCGAAGGGGTCGTGTTGAAAGTGAGGGTCCGCATGGTGCCTCCGTTTTCCTGGATGACAATCGCAGAGCGATCCGCCCTTCCCCCTGGGCTGAAGCGGACCGCTCGGTTGGCGTACTTAGGGATGGGGCTGGGCCTCAGACGGCCTGTTCCAGCTCCGGCACGGCTTCGAACAGGTCGGCGACCAGGCCGTAGTCGGCGACCTGGAAGATTGGCGCCTCTTCGTCCTTGTTGATCGCAACGATCACCTTGGAGTCCTTCATGCCCGCCAGGTGCTGGATGGCACCGGAGATGCCCACGGCGACGTACAGTTGCGGCGCGACGATCTTGCCGGTCTGGCCGACCTGCATGTCGTTGGGCACGAAGCCGGCGTCGACCGCGGCGCGGGAAGCACCGACAGCGGCGCCGAGCTTGTCAGCGAGGCTGTAGAGGAATTTGAAGTTGTCGCCGTTGCCCATGCCCCGGCCGCCGGAAACCACGATCTTCGCAGCGGTCAGCTCCGGACGGTCGGACTTGGCCAGCGCCTCGCTGACGAAGGACGACGTGCGCGAGTCGAACACGCTGTTGAGCGTCTCCACGCTGGCCGATCCACCCTCGGCACTCACCGCGTCGAAGCCCGTGGTACGTACGCTGATCACCTTGACCGGCGCCGAGGACTGCACGGTGGCGATAGCATTGCCGGCGTAGATCGGACGCTTGAAGGTGTCGGCGCTGACCACTTCGATGATCTCGGAGATCTGGTCGACATCCAGCAGGGCGGCGACGCGCGGCAGGAAGTTCTTGCCGTTGCCGGTGGCAGCAGCCAGGACATGGCTGACGTCCCCCAGGGAGGCCACCAGCGGCGCGATATTCTCCGGCAGCTGGTGGGCATAGGCGACATTGTCGGCGACCAGCACGCCGGAAACCCCGGCGATCCTGGCGGCGGCCTCGGCGACGCCTGCGACGTCGTGGCCCGCGACCAGTACGTGGATGTCGCCACCGATCTTCTGTGCGGCGGCGACGGTGTTCAGGGTGGCGGCGCCCAGCGCGCCGTTGGAATGTTCAGCAACAACCAGGACAGCCATCAGATCACCTTCGCTTCGTTCTTCAGTTTCTCGACCAGTTCGGCCACCGACTTCACCTTGATGCCGGCGCTACGGGCAGCCGGAGCTTCGACTTTCACGGTCTTCACGGTGGAAGCGGTGGAAACGCCCAGGGCGTCCGGGGTCACCACGTCCAGCGGCTTCTTCTTCGCCTTCATGATGTTCGGCAGCGACGCGTAGCGCGGCTCGTTCAGGCGCAGGTCGGTGGTGACGATCGCCGGCAGGTTCAGCGCGACGGTCTGCAGGCCGCCGTCGATTTCGCGGGTGACGTTGATCTTGTCGCCGCAGACCTCCACCCTGGAGGCGAAGGTCCCCTGGGCGAAGCCACAGAGTGCGGCGAGCATCTGGCCGGTCTGGTTGTTGTCGCTGTCGATGGCCTGCTTGCCGAGGATGACCAGCTGCGGCTGCTCCTGGTCCACCAGCGCCTTGAGCGCCTTGGCGATGGCCAGCGAGCCGAGTTCCGCCTCGGTTTCCACCAGGGTGGCGCGGTCGGCGCCCAACGCCAGCGCGGTACGCAGTTGTTCCTGGGCAGCGTTCGGGCCGACCGAGACCACCACGACTTCACTGGCGACGCCCTGTTCCTTCAGGCGCACGGCCTCTTCCACGGCGATTTCACAGAAGGGGTTGAGGGCCATCTTCACATTGGCGAGATCGACGCCGCTCTGGTCCGCCTTGACGCGGACCTTGACGTTGAAATCGACCACGCGCTTGACCGCTACGAGGACTTTCATCGGGGGCACTCCTGAAAAAAGAACCGGGCCTTGCGGCCCGGTCACGGAAAGGGGGACAGCCCCGAGGTGGGCCAGCCCCAGCCAGCGTGGCCACTATAGGGGCGGGCCTCGCCGTGGCTCCCCTCCCCCTAAGGGAGGCTGGGGGGATGGCCGGCTCAGTTGCCAGCGGCCGAGGAGGACAGCTTCTGCAGCTGCGTCAGCGCCCGCTTCACTTCCAGGCTCTGGTAGTTGATGCCCGCGGCGTTCATGCTCACGCCCGGCTGGAACGGGTATGGCGCAATGGTCGCCATGAACTTCTGCAGCTCGGCCTTGATCGGCACGAACAGCCACATCTGGTCGCCCATCCAGCGGGTGAACATCTTCGACTCCTCCTCGGCGGACTCGAACGGGTCGGCCTTGAGGTTGGTCAGGGCCGGCCAGTTGGAGACGCTGCGGCTGCCGGAGGCGATGCTGCCGTTATTCTTCGCGAAGCTGACCTTCCAGTCCTTCCAGCGCACGGCGTTGAGCTCGCCGTTCTGCGAGAAGTAGAAGTACTCCTCGCGCGGGCTGTCCCGCGTCTCGCCCTTGAAGAACGGCAGGAAGTTGTAGCCGTCCAGGTGCACGCGGAACTGCTTGCCGTTGAGCGCGCCGCCCTTGGCCATTTCCGCCACCAGGTCAGGGTCGCCGGCCGCCGCGGCCAGGGTCGGCATCCAGTCGTTGTGGGCGATCATGTTGTTGAAGTGGCTGCCCGGCTTGATCACGCCCGGCCACTTCACCAGCAGGGGCACACGGTGTCCGCCTTCGAAGGTGCTGCCCTTTTCGCCATGGAACGGCGCGGTGCCGCCGTCCGGCCAACTGACCTTCTCGGCGCCGTTGTCGGTGGTGTAGATGACGATGGTGTTGTCGGCGATGCCCAGATCATCCAGCTTCTTCAGCAACTGCCCGACCAGCGCGTCATGCTCGACCATGCCATCGGGATACAGGCCGATGCCGGTCTTGCCCTCGGACTCCTTCTTCAGGTGCGTCCAGACGTGCATGCGGGTGCTGTTGAACCAGACGAAGAACGGCTTGTCGGCCTTGTGCGACTTGTCGATGAAGTTCTCCGCGGCCTGCAGGAACTCGTCGTCGATGCTCTCCATGCGCTTGCGTGTCAGCGGGCCGGTGTCCTCGATCCTGCCGTCGGCGTAGGAGTGGATCACCCCGCGCGGCCCGTACTTCTTCCGGAACTCCGGGTCCTTCGGGTAGTAGTAGGTCTCGGGCTCTTCCTCGGCGTTCATGTGGTAGAGGTTGCCGAAGAACTCGTCGAAGCCGTGGTTGGTCGGCAGGTGCTTGTCGCGGTCGCCCAGGTGGTTCTTGCCGAACTGCCCGGTGGCGTAGCCCTGCTGCTTCATCACGTCGCCGATGGTCGGCGCCCAGTCGGGGATGCCGTGCTCGTCGCCGGGCATGCCGATGGTCAGCAGGCCGGTGCGGAACGGGTGCTCGCCGAGGGCAAAGGCGGCGCGGCCGGCGGTGCAGGACTGCTCGCCATAGGCATGGGTGAACAGCGCACCCTCCCTGGCGATGCGGTCTATGTTGGGCGTCTCGTAGCCCATCATCCCCTGGTTGTAAGCACTCAGGTTGAAGTAGCCGATGTCGTCACCGAAGATCACCAGGATGTTCGGTTTGTCGGCGGCCTGGGCGAAGGACGCCGCGCCCGCCAGGGTTGCCGCCAGGGCGAGCCCGGCCAGGCGTTTTCCGATTGTCTTCATGCTCGTTCTCTGCAAGTGCGTAGGCCGGCCCCCTGTGGCCATGGAGCCGTCGGGACCGCTCGCCGTCGATGGTAGCGACGCAGTTGCCCCGCCTGGTCCCCACTAATGGAGGGGGGCGCCGGCACCGTCCTGCCCCGCACGCTGCCATGGCCTGCCTGCCGCCCCCGCGAACGCCCGGCCATCCCGCCGCCCTCTCATAAAGGGGGGAACGCCACCTGCCGCTCTCCTGTTTCACTGGACGCCAACCCGGCCGCGGGTCCCGTGGCCGCCATCACGCGCGCCTGCCAACGAGGGCCCCCATGACCGATCAGCTGCTCAACGAACGCGAGCTGGACTTCCTGCTCTACGAGTTGCTCGACACCACCGCGCTGCTCCAACGCCCGCGCTACGCCGAACACGATCGGGCGGTCTTCGATGCGACCCTGCAGACGGCGCGCGGCATCGCCGCCGAATACTTCGCACCGCACAACCAGAAAGGCGACCAGCAGGAACCGACCTTCGACGGCGAGAAGGTCCGGCTGATCCCGGAAACCCGGCGCGCCTGGAACGCCTTCGCCGAGGCCGGTTTCCTCGCCGCCCACCACGACTGCGCCGACGGCGGCCTGCAATTGCCCGAGGTGATCCTGCGGGCCAGCATGGCCTACTTCAACGCCGCCAACATCGCCACCGTCGCCTACTCCTTCCTGACCATCGGCGCAGCCAACCTGGTCAAGAGCTTCGCCGACGACAGCCTGCGCCAGCGCTTCCTGCCGGCCATGCTCGACGGCCGCTTCAGCGGCACCATGGCGCTGACCGAGCCGGGCCAGGGCTCGGCGCTGGGCGACCTGCGCACAAGCGCACGGCCTGCCGCCGATGGCAGCTTCCGGTTGTTCGGGCAGAAGATGTTCATTTCCGGCGGCGACCACGACCTGACCGAGAACATCGTGCACATGGTCCTCGCCCGCATCGAGGGCGCGCCGGCCGGCACCCGCGGCATCTCGCTGTTCCTGGTGCCCAAGTTCCTCGACGACCGCACGCGCAACGACGTGGCCCTGGCCGGCCTGCTGCACAAGATGGGCTACCGCAACACCACCTCGACCGTGCTCAACTTCGGCGAACGGGACGGCGCCGTCGGCTACCTGGTGGGCGAGCCGAACAAGGGCCTGGCGTACATGTTCCAGATGATGAACGAGGCGCGCATCGGGGTTGCCCTGGGCGCCTCGGTGCTGGCCTACCAGAGTTTCATCCATGCCCTCGACTACGCCCGCGAGCGCCCCCAGGGCCGCCTGCCGGGCGCCAAGGACCCGCTGGCCCCGCAGGTGCGCATCGTCGAGCACGTCGACGTGCGCCGCATGCTGCTGCAACAGAAGGTCTACGCCGAGGGCAGCCTCGCGCTGTGCCTGTACGCCAGCAGCCTGTTCGAGGATGCTCACACCGCCGAAAACGCCGACGAGCGCCAGGCCGCCGCCGACCTGCTCGACCTGCTGATCCCGATGGTCAAGTCCTACCCCTCGCGCTACGGGGTGATCGCCTCGGATATCGGCATCCAGGTGCTGGGCGGCTCCGGCTACATCCGCGAGTACCCGCTGGAACAGTACTACCGCGACAACCGCCTGAACCCGATCCACGAAGGCACCGAAGGCATCCACGGCCTGGACCTGCTGGGCCGCAAGCTGGACCAGCGCGACGGCGCCGGCTACCGGCAGTTTCTCGCCCTGGTGCGCATGAGCATCGACGCAGCACGGGACGACGCAACCTGCGCCCCGCTGGCCCACGCCCTGGCCGCCGCCCTGAAGCCGCTCGAACAGGCGACCGCCGCGTTACGCGAACAGGTCGCCGCCGACGCCAACCTCGGCCTGGCCAATGCCACCGCCTACCTCGACCTGTTCGGTCGCGTGCTGGTCGGCTGGTTGTGGCTGCGCATGGCGGTCATCGCCAGCCGCGCCCTGCAGGTTGGAACCGCCGGCGGCGAGGCCGACTTCTACCGCGGCAAGCTGCAGGCGGCGCGCTACTTCATGGACTGGGAACTGGCGCCCATCGAGGCCCAGGCCCGCCTGCTCATCAACGGCAACCGCCTGAGCCACGACATGCAGGACCGCTGGTTCTGACACCCGCTCCACCCCGACGAGGAAACATCATGAATCCCCTTGTGCATTACCGACTGGACGGCCAACTGGCCCTGATCGGTCTGAGCCGCCCGCCGGTCAACGCCCTCGGCCAGCCGCTGCGCGCGGCCCTGCTGGAAGCCTGCGAGCGCGCCGCCGCCGACCCCGCGGTGCGAGCCATCGTGCTGCATGGCACCAATGGCCTGTTCAGCGCCGGCGCGGACATCAGCGAATTCGGCAGCCCCGCCTCCCACGCCGCCCCTGACCTGCCCGGCCTGCTGCTGCGCCTGACGCGCATCGACAAGCCGTTGATCGCCGCCGTCGGCAAGCTCGCGCTCGGCGGCGGCCTGGAACTGGCGCTGGCCTGCGGCTACCGCATCGGCGAGCCCGGCGCGCGCATAGGCCTACCGGAGATCAACCTCGGGCTGCTGCCGGGAGCCGGCGGCACCCAGCGCCTGCCGCGGCTGATCGGCGCCGAGTCGGCGTTGAACATGATCCTCTCCGGCGAGCAGCTGGACGCCTCGCGCGCGCACCTGCTGGGCCTGTTCGACTGCCTGGCCGACGGTCCCGAGCAACTGCTGGAGCAGGCCTGCGGCTATGCCCGCGACCTGCTGGCACGGGGCGCCCCGGCGCAGCCCGCCGCGCCCTACCCCAACCCGGGCGCAGAGCTGCCGGAGGACTTCTTCGCCTTCTACCGCGCCGAGCACGAGGCGCGCTGGAAAAGCCGCCTCGCCCCGCGCCTGGTGCTGGCCGCCCTGGAAGCTGCCTGCGTGCTGCCGCTGGATGAAGGCCTGGTCCGCGAGCAGGACCTGTTCCGCCAGGCCGAAGCCTCCCGCCAGTCGCAGGCGCTGCGCCACGTGTTCTTCGCCGAGCGCGAAGCCGGCCGCGTGCCCGGCATCGACCCGGCCATCGAGCTGCGGTCGATCCGCCAGGTCGCGGTGATCGGCGCCGGCACCATGGGCGGCGGCATCGCCATGAACTTCGCCAACGCCGGCATCCCGGTGACCGTGCTGGAGCAGCAGGCCGACGCCCTGCAGCGTGGCCTGGGCAACGTGCGGCGCAACTACGAGATCAGCGTCCAGCGCGGCAAGCTGAGCCAGGAACAACTGGAGCAGCGCATGGCCCTGCTGCGGGGCACGCTCGAGTATGCCGACATCGCCGACGCCGACCTGGTGATCGAGGCGGTATTCGAGAAACTGGAGGTCAAGCAGCAGGTGTTCCGCACCCTCGACGAGGTGTGCAAACCGGGCGCCATCCTGGCCACCAACACCTCCAGCCTCGACGTCGACGCCATCGCCGCGGTGACCCGGCGCCCGCAGGACGTCATCGGCCTGCACTTCTTCAGTCCGGCCAACGTCATGCGCCTGCTGGAAGTGGTGCGTGCCCGCGAGACCGCGCCGCAGGTGCTCGCCACCACTCTCAAGCTGGCCCGGCGGATCGGCAAGCTGCCGGTGGTCTCCGGGGTGTGCTTCGGCTTCATCGGCAACCGCATGCTCGAACCCTATGCCCGCGAAGCCATGCGCCTGGTGCTCGAAGGCGCCACGCCAGCCCAGGTGGACGCGGTGCTGACCGGCATCGACCTGAACATGGGCGTGCTGAGCATGCTCGACCTCGCCGGCATCGACGTGAACTACCTGGTGCGCCAGGCCAACCGCGCCGCCTTCGCCGACGATCCCAGCTACTGCCGCCTGGGCGACGAACTCTACGCCCAGGGCCGCTACGGGCAGAAGACCGGCTCCGGCTTCTTCCGCTATGAAGGCCGCCAGCGCCTGGACGACCCGGCGGTGACGACGCTGGCCGAACGCCTGGCTGGCGAGCTACGGATCCCCAGGCGCCCGATCGATGCCAGCGAAATCCACGACCGCTGCCTGTTCATGCTGATCAACGAAGGCATCCAGTTGCTCGACGAGGGCATCGCCCTGCGCGCCAGCGACATCGACCTGGTGTGGATCAACGGCTACGGCTTCCCCGCGCACCTCGGCGGGCCGCTGCACTACGCCGAGCAACTGGGCCTGGACAAGGTGCTCGCCGGCATCCTGGCCTACCAGGCGAGCCTCGGCGAGCACGGCCAGCGCTGGTTCCAGCCGGCACCGCTGCTGCAGCGCCTGGTGGCCGCCGGGCGCACCCGCATCGAAACCTTCTGACCTTCCCGCCGCCACCTCCGGGTGGCGGCACCTGCCCCAAGGAAAATCCCATGAAAGAAGCCGTCATCCTCTCCACCGCCCGCACGCCCATCGCCAAGGCGTTTCGTGGCGCCTTCAACATCACCACCTCGCCCAGCATGGCCGCCTTCGCCATTCGTGCCGCCGTCGAACGCGCCGGCATCGAGGCCGCCGAGGTCGAGGACCTGGTGATGGGCACCGCCATGCCTGCCGGCACCGCCGGCTGGAACCTCGGGCGCATGAGCGCGCTGGCCTCCGGCCTGCCGCAGTCGGTCAGCGGCCAGACCCTCGACCGCCAGTGCGCCTCCGGGCTGATGGCAGTGGCCACCGCCGCCAAGCAGATCATGGTCGACGGCATGCAGGTGGCCATCGGCGCCGGCCAGGAGCACATCAGCCTGGTGCAGAACCGCCACATGGAATGGGTCGGCGAATACCACGACGCGCAGGTGCTGAGCCTGGCGCCCAGCGCCTACATGCCCATGCTCCGCACTGCGGAACTGGTGGCGGCGCGCTACGGCATCAGCCGCGACGCCCAGGACGCCTATGCCCTGCAATCCCAGCAGCGCACCGCCGCGGCACAGGCCGCCGGCCTGTTCGCCGACGAGATCGTCCCGGTGAGCGTCACCCGCCAGGTACTGGACAAGGCCACCGGGGCTACCCGCCACGAGCAGGTCAGCCTGTCGCTCGACGAGGGCAATCGCCCGCAGACGGTGCTCGGCGACCTGCAGGGCCTGAAGCCGGTGATCGAGGGCGGCTGCATCACCGCCGGCAACGCCAGCCAGCTGTCCGACGGCGCCAGCGCCTGCGTGCTGATGGACGGCCGCCTGGCCGAACAACGCAACCTCGAACCGCTGGGCGCCTACCGGGGCATCGCCGTGGCGGGCCTGGCGCCAGAGGAAATGGGCATCGGCCCGGTGCTGGCCGTACCCAGGCTGCTCCGGCAGCACGGCCTGACGGTGGACGATATCGGCCTGTGGGAGCTCAACGAGGCGTTCGCCTGCCAGGTCCTCTACTGCCGCGACAAGCTGGGCATCGACAACGACCGGCTCAACGTCAACGGCGGCGCCATCGCCATCGGCCACCCCTACGGCATGAGCGGTGCGCGCATGGTCGGCCACGCCCTGCTGGAGGGCCGGCGCCGCGGTGTGAAGTACGTGGTGGTGACCATGTGCGTCGGCGGCGGCATGGGTGCGGCCGGCCTGTTCGAGGTGTTCCCATGAGCGAGCGCTTCTCCCTCGCCGGCCGAACCGTGCTGGTTACCGGCGCGTCCAGCGGTATCGGCGCGCATCTGGCCAAAGTCGCCGCACAGTCCGGCGCGCGGGTGGTGCTCGCCGCTCGGCGGGTAGAGCGCCTGGCGCACCTGGCCGAGGACATTGCCGCCCAGGGCGGCAGCGCCCTCGCCGTGCCCCTGGACGTCACCTGCCGCGACAGTGTGGAAGCGGCCTTCAACGCCGCCGAGGAGGCCTTCGGCGTGGTCGATGCGGTACTCAACAACGCCGGCATCGGCAACGGCCAGCGCGTGCTGGAAGTCAGCGAGGATGACTGGCGCGCCATGCTCGCCACCAACCTCGACGGCGTCTGGCGCGTTGCCCAGTGCGCGGCCCAGCGTCTGGTCCGTGCCGGCGCGCCCGGCAGCATCGTCAACATCGCCTCGATCCTCGGCCTGCGCGTAGGCACTGGCTACAGCCACTACTGCGCGGCCAAGGCCGGGGTAGTCCAGCTGACCCGCTCGCTGGCCCTGGAACTGGCACGCTACGAGATTCGCGTCAACGCCATCGCCCCGGGCTACTTCAAGACCGAGATGAACGATGCCTACTTCGACAGCGCCAAGGGCCAGGCCTACATCAACGACGCCGTGCCGCTGCGCCGCCTCGGCCAATTGGCCGAGCTGGAAGGTCCCTTCCTGCTGCTGGCGAGCCAGGCCGGCGCCTTCATGACCGGCAGCGTACTGGCGGTGGACGGCGGCCACCTGGTCGGCAGCCTCTGAGCCCTTCACCGGGCGGCGTCCTGCCGCCCGGTTCCTTCTTTCTCTGGCTGAAACGAAAACCGGGGCCCAAGGGCCCCGGTTGTCTTTTGCTCAACCGCGAAAGGTCTTAACGGATACCGGCGCCGGCGAGGCTGTCGGGGGTCCACTGGTTGTCCGAGGTCATGGTCTCGGAGACCTTCAGGCCGTTTTCGCTCGGCCACAGGTTGATGTAGTAGCTGCCGGCGATCAGGTCGTAGTGGCCGGTATTGGTGGAGTTGATCGCCTGAACGTCGTAAAGCGGCGCCAGATAGGCAAAGCCAGGGCGCCACAATTGGCCGCGACCGTCGTACTGGTCATCGGCGAGCACTGCCCAGCTGTCCTCGTCGAGGTAGAAGGTACGCTTGGCGTAGATGTGGCGCGCGCCGGGCTTGAGGGTCGCCTCCACCACCCAGACGCGGTGCAATTCCCAGCGCACGTAGTCAGGGTTGATGAATTTGGCGCCGAACACCTTGTCCGGGTCGGCAGCGTAGGTGAAGCGGTAGGTGTTGTAGGGAACGTACATCTCCTTCTTGCCCACCAGCTTCCAGTCGTAGCGGTCCATGCGGCCGTTGAACAGGTTCACGTCGTCCACGGTGGACATGCCCGAGGTGCTCGGGTTGGGCGTGTCGTAGGCCAGGTCCGGGGCCAGGCGCACGCGGCGCTGGCCGGGCAGGTACTGGTAGGCGCGGCGGCCCTTCAGGCCTTCGATGCTCTCGAAGGTCATGATCGCCTCGCCGACACGGCGGGCCGGGCCGGTGTAGTTGGCGCGAGCGCGGGTGTAGATGCTCGGGTCGGGGTTGCGGGAAACGTCGTAGAACGGGCTTTCCAGGGTCCACACACCCTGAGTCGAGAGCACGCGCTTGCCGGCGGCGTCGATGTTGAAGGCCAGGTATTTGGGAATGACGTAGGAAATCCCCTGGTAGCGCGCGATGTGGTTGATCATCGCCTCTACGCCGCTCTTCGGGATCGGGAAGGGAATCCCACCGGCGGCGTTCAGCGGCGTGTAGCCATCGCTGGCCAGGGAAGCGCGGGTGGCGTTCTTCACGCTGTTGTCCAGGACGAACTGCGGATAGGCCACGGTGCGGTGCGTCGGGTACACGTCGATGCGGTAGCCCGGCAGCTTCTTGATCAGCGCCTTGGCGCCCTCGGTGAGCTTGTCGGCGTGGCTGTCGACGTTCTTGGCGTCGATCGACAGCACGGGCTTCTCGTTGGCGAAGGGATCGGGGCGCACGCCGGAAGCCTTGTCGAAGCTGGCCGGCGGCGTGGTCAGGCCGCCGCTGTAGGCCGGGATGCTGCCGTCCTGGTTGCCGGCCTTCTCGGCGCCGATCGGCGTCAGGGTAGTGCCCAGTGCCTTGGCCTCCTCCGCCGATACCGCCGCATGGAGCACGCCTGCATGGGCGACCAGCAGGGCGGCCGCGAGCAGGGTTCTTGTCGGTTTTTGCATGTCTCCACCTATTCGTCTTGGGGGGTTGAGCGTCGCCCTGGGGCGCGCGCTGCCTACGGGATCGGCGCCGGCGGCTGCCGACCGGGCGAAGGAGCGTGACGCCCGGTCGACTCGCGCAAGCCGGAATGGCCGGCTCCTGGATGATGTTTTATCCAAGCCCCCTGCCCCCTCGCCCCCCCCGATAGGCATGGGGGTGGGAGGGGCCCGCCGGGCGTCCGCCCAACCCCCACGCAAAAACGCCGCAACCCTTGCGGGCTGCGGCGTCAAGCGCGGGTCGAACGGGGCTTGCAGGCGTTGTCTAGAGCCGGAACGGCGCCTTGGCGACGCTGACTTCCGGGCTCTTCATGCGCACCGGCAGGAAGCTGATACCGACCTGCTTCTTCACGTCGGTGCCGATGCGCGCCAGCGGGGAGTCGCGGACCTCCAGGCGGAACGCCTCGAGCCCGGCACCCGGCTGAAAATCCATCTCGGCCCGTCAGTCGTTGCGGTACAGGGTGACCACGCAAGCACCACCGATGCCGATATTGTGCTGCAAGGCCACGCGCGCGCCTTCCACCTGGCGCTGTTCGGCCTGGCCGCGCAGCTGCTGGACCAGCTCGGTGCATTGCGCAAGGCCGGTGGCGCCGATCGGGTGGCCCTTGGAGAGCAGACCGCCGGACGGGTTGACCACGTAGCGGCCGCCGTAGGTGTTGTCGCCGTCGTCGACGAACTTCTGCGCGCCACCTTCCGGGCACAGGCCCAGGGCCTCGTAGGTCAGCAATTCGTTATGGGCGAAGCAGTCATGCAGCTCCACCAGGTTGACGTCCTCGGCGCCGAGGCCGGCCTGCTCGTAGGCCTGCTGCGCCGCCGCCCGCGACATGGAGTAGCCGGCAATGTTGCGCAGGTCGTCGCCGAAGGTCTCCGGGCCGTCGGTGGTCAGCGCCTGGCCGGCGATCCACACGCTGCCGTCAAGGCCGTGGCGCTTGGCGTAAGCCTCGCTGCACAGCACCACCGCCGCCGCGCCGCAGGTCGGCGGGCAGGCCATCAGGCGGGTCATCACGCCGGGCCAGAGGACCTGGTCAGCCAGCACGTCCTCGGCGGTCACCACCTTGCGGAACACCGACTTGGGGTTGTTCGCCGCGTGGCGGCTGGCCTTGGCGCGGATCTTGGCGAAGGTTTCCAGCGGCGTGCCGAAGCGCTTCATGTGCTCAAGTCCGGCGCTGCCGAAGATGCGCAGCGCGGCAGGCAGCCCCGCGGCCTCGGGTACGCGCTCGGCCTGGCGCAGGAACAGGTCGGCCGGTGACGGGCGGTCATGGAAGGTGTCGCCCAGCGCGCCGGGATTCATCTGTTCGAAGCCCACCGCCAGCACCACCTCGGCCATGCCGCCGGCAATCGCCTGGTTGGCCAGGTACAGCGCGGTGGAACCGCTGGCGCAGTTGTTGTTGACGTTGATCACCGGGATGCCGGTCATGCCGACGTTGTAGAGCGCCCGCTGGCCCGAGGTGGAGTCGCCGTAGATGTAGCTGGCATAGGCCTGCTGGATCGACTCGTAGCCGACGCCGGCATCGGCCAGCGCCAGGCGCACGGCCTGCTCGCCCATGGCCACATAAGTCTCGTTCTGCCCCGGCTTCATGAACGGGATCATGCCGACGCCGGCGACTACGACTTTCTGACTCATCTGTGCTTGTCCTCAGTTCTGGTAGGTCCGTGGCCCGCTTGCCTTGCGGCTGGCGCGCCGTGCCGGGGTCGAGCATAGGCGCCCGGCGGCCGGCGCCTCCCCTCCCCAACAGGACGGATCGGCGCCGGCCAGGGGCGTTCAGACGAACGCCGAGATGCCGGTCAGGGCACGGGAGATCATCAGTTTCTGGATCTCGGTGGTGCCGTCCGGAATCGGGATGACGATGGCTTCGCGGGCCAGGCGCTCGACGTCGAACTCCTTGGTCAGGCCGTTGCCGCCGTGCAGTTGCACCGCGTCGCGGCACACCTTCACCGCCATCTCGGTGGCGAACCACTTGGACATCGACGACTGTACGTCGCACCGCACCCCTTCATCCATCATCGAGAACGCGCGGAAACACATCAGCCGCGCGGCATCGAGCAGGGTCGCCATCTCCGCGATCTTGGCCGCCACCAGTTGGTGCGCGGCGATCGGCTTGCCGAACTGGTGGCGCTCCTGGGAGTAACGGATCGACGCTTCCAGCGCCGCGCGCATCAGCCCCACCGAGAGCATGCCGACGTTGGCGCGGGCCTTCTCGAACAGTTTCATGGTGTTCTTCAGGCCCGAGCCCTCCTCCCACACGACGTTGCGCGCCGGCACCCGCACCTGGTCGAAGAACACCTGCGCGGTGGACTGGCCGTTGAGGGCGATCTTGTCGATGTTGGCGCTCTGGTAGCCGTGCTCCTCGCGGTCCACCAGGATGTGCGACAGCTCGTTGGGGCCGGTGCGCACGGTGGTGATCAGGAAGTCCGAGTAGTGGCCGTTGGAGATCCAGGTCTTCTCGCCGTTGACGATGAAGCTGTCGCCATCGCGCTTGCCGGTGGCCTTGATGTCGATGACGTTGGAGCCCACGTCCGGCTCGCTGATGCAGAAGCCGCCGAAGGTGCGCCCGGCCATGATGTCGGTCAGGTAGCGCTCGCGCAGGTGCGCCTGCGACGGGGGCAGCTCGGCCAGGGTGACCGCCATGCCCTTGTTGATCATCACGCACAGGCCGACATCCACCGACACCGCGCAGAGTTCCTCGAACAGCATCGCCTCGGTGACCAGCGACAGCCCGAGGCCGCCGTGTTCCTCCGCCACGCTGACCCCGGGCAGGCCGAACTCGGCGATGCCCTGGGTGATCTCGCGCATGCGCGCCTTGGGGATGTGCTGGTCGCGGAACTCCCGCACCACGGGGCGGACTTCCGCCTCCAGGTACTTGCGGAAACTCTCCACCGCCAGCTTCTGTTCCTGGCTCGGCAAATTGACTTTCATCGGTCCTGCTCCTTGTACTGTCGTGACCGCCGCCGCTCGATGTGGCGGCCTACTCGCGGAGCCCGGCGCTGCGCTTGAGGCAGCCACCGGGCATGGACTCGACAGTACCGGGCCCCACCCCGCTCCCTCCCCCCCATCTACGGAGGGGCCGGGAGAGGCGCTCAGGACGCTTCGAAGAGGATCGGCTCGCCCGCCGCCAGCCAGGCGGCCGCGCGATGCTGGTACTGATCCTCGATGACGCTGCGCTTGATCTTCAGCGTCGGCGTGAGGAAGCCGTTGTCGACCGTCCAGACGTCCTTGACCACCACCAGGTAGTCCAGCTGCTCGTGGGGCTCGAGGCTGGCGTTGACCTGCTCCAGCAACGCCAGCAGCTCGCCGCGCAGGATCTCCCTCCCGGCCTCATCGGTCAGCCGCGAACGGCCGTCGGGTGACAGCAGCAGCAAGGCGAACGGCTGCGGCTGGCCCATGCCGGTAACGCAGGCGGCTTCCACCAGGTCGTTGACCAGGCGGTTCTCCACCGGTCCGGGCGCGACGTACTTGCCCTTGCTGGTCTTGAACAGTTCCTTGAGCCGCCCAGTGATCCGCAACCGGCCCTGCTCGTCCAGTTCGCCACGGTCGCCGGTGTGGAAGAAGCCGTCCTCGGTCAGGGTCTGCGCGGTGAGCTCCGGGTCGCGATAGTAGCCCATCATCTGGGTCCGGCTGCGCACCAGGATCTCGCCTTCCGCCGAAAGCCGGCACTCCACCCCGGGCAGGGCCTGGCCGACGTAGCCCAGGCGCACCTGGCCCGGCCGGCTGTAATGCGAGTAGCAGAAGTTCTCCGACATGCCGTAGACCTCCAGCAGCTCCAGGCCGAGGTTGCGGTACCAGTCGACGATCTCCGCCGGCAGCGGCGCCGAACCGGTGAAGGCGATGCGCGTGCGGTCCAGGCCGAGCATGCCGAGGATCTGCCGCTTCAGCGGCCCCGCGTCGGGGCCGGCCAGGGCCTCGCGCTGCTCATGGCCGAGCCTGGCGCAGACGCCCTGGTAGAACTTGGTCCACAGTCGTGGCATGGAAATGAACACCGTCGGCCGCGCCCGGCAGAGGTCGCGGGCAAAGGTCTCCAGGCTTTCGTTGAACAGCACCCGCACACCGTGGCAGAGCGAGTTGGACTCCACCGACGAACGCTCGGCGGCGTGCGCCAGGGGCAGGTAGGACAGCATGCTGTCGTCGGGCGTCAGCTGGCAGAAGTCGCCGCCGCCCAGCTGCGCGTAGGTGTACATGCTGCCGAAGCTGTGCATCACGCCCTTGGGCATGCCGGTG
This sequence comes from Pseudomonas macauensis, assembly GCF_047902425.1. Taxonomy (NCBI): domain Bacteria; kingdom Pseudomonadati; phylum Pseudomonadota; class Gammaproteobacteria; order Pseudomonadales; family Pseudomonadaceae; genus Pseudomonas; species Pseudomonas macauensis. The sequence continues at coordinate 3,149,536 of NZ_CP138377.1, forward strand.
GTGCCGGAGGTGTAGATGATGGTGGCGAGCTGCTCGGGACGCGGCAGGCTCAGCTCGCGCAAGGGCGCGTGGCTGGCGGCCAGTTCTTCCCAGCTCGGCGCCTGCAGCGCCGGCGCCAGCGGCAGGGCGACTTGCGGCACTCCCGCGATGGCGGCCTGGCGGCCCTCGTCCCAGACGTCCAGGCGACCGATGAAGGCCAGCCGTACGTTGGCGTGATCCAGCACATAGGCAAGGGATTCGGCGCTGAGGGTCGGATAGAGCGGCACCGAAACGTGGCCGGCCATCCAGATGGCCAGGTCGGCCATTATCCAGTGCGCGCTGTTCTTGCCGAGGATGGCCACGGCGCTGCCCGCCGGCAGGTCCAGGCCGCGCAGGTAGGCGGCTATGCGCCGGGCCTGGTCGCCGACTTCGCGCCAGCTGTAGTCGAATACGTCCTCACCCACCGGCTGGCTCAGGTAGACGGCGTCGGGCAGGGTCTCCTCCCAGTGGAGGAATCGATGGAGCAAGGTCGTCGTATTGTTGTTGTCCATGCATCGCTCCTAAAGCGTTTCAGCGCCGCCGGAAGTCACCGCCCGGCGGCGTGGGGCGCGGCGTTGCGGCCGCGCCTGGGTGGTCCGCTCAGCGCAGGTTCCAGTCGCGCAAAATCTCCTCGCCGGCCGCGCCGCGCACCGGCACGGGCCCCGGTGCGGCCGCCGGGGTCGCCGAGAAGCGCGGCGCCGGGTTGGCCTGCAGCACACCGTCGACCCGCGAATAGACGCCCCGCGCGGTCATGTGCGGGTGCTGCGCGGCTTCGTCGATGTCCAGCACCGGGGCGAAGCAGGCGTCGCTGCCTTCGAGCAGCTCGCACCACTGGTCGCGGGTGCGGGTGGCGAACAGTTCGGCGAAGCCCTGGTGCAGCGTCTCCCAGCGCGACGGATCGTAGGCGTTGGCGTAGTGCGGATCGTCAGCCAGGCCCAGCTTCTCCAGCAACAGCTTGTGGAAGCGCGGCTCCACCGACCCCACGGAGATGAAGTGGCCGTCGGCGCAGCGATAGGTCCGGTACCAGTGCGGGCCGTCCAGCAGGCTGCGGCCGCGTTCGTTGTGCATCTGCCCGGCCGACTTCAGGCCGAGCATCAGGTTCAGCATGTGCGCGCTGCCATCGACGATGGCGGCGTCCACCACCTGGCCCTGGCCGGTGGCGCGGGCGTTCATGACCCCGGCGAGGATGCCCACCGCCAGGTACAGCGCGCCGCCACCGATGTCGCCGACCAGGCTGGGCGGCGTCATCGGCGCCTCGCCCGGCTGCCCGGACCACCACAGCGCGCCGGAGAGCGCGATGTAGTTGAGGTCATGGCCGGCCGCCTGGGCCAGCGGCCCTTGCTGGCCCCAGCCGGTCATGCGGCCGTAGACCAGCGCCGGGTTGCGTTGCAGGCAGACCTCCGGGCCCAGACCCAGGCGTTCCATCACGCCCGGGCGCATGCCTTCGAGCAGCGCGTCGCAGTTGGCCACCAGGTCCAGCACGGTGGCCACGCCCTCGGGGCTCTTCAGGTCCACGGCGATGGAGCGCTTGCCGCGGTTGGTCACGGCGTGGCGCTCCAGGTCGAGGTCCTCGGGACCGGCCTGCAGTCGGTCCACCAGCACCACGTCGGCGCCCAGGTCGGCCAGCAGCATGCCGCAGAACGGCGCCGGACCCAGGCCGGCGATCTCCAGGATGCGCAGCCCGTGCAGCGGGCCGCGGGGTTGTTGTTCTTGACTCATGATGGGTTCTCGCACTTCGGTTCGCCGGCCACGGGGCTCAGGCGAACACCCGCAGGATGGCTTCGGCGACGCAGGCCGGCTTGGCCGCACCCTCGATCTCGATGGTCATTTCGTAGGTGATCTGCGCGCCGTTGCCCTCCAGCGGCTCCCACGCCTGCACCCGGAAGTGCCCGCGCACGCGGCTGTCCACTGGCACCGGCTGGACGAAGCGCACCTTGTTCAGGCCGTAGTTGACGCCCATCTTCACGTCGCGGATCTCGAAGGCGTCGGTCATCAGCGGCGGCAGCAGGCTGAGGGTCAGGAAACCATGGGCGATCGGCTTGCCGAACGGCCCCTTGGCAGCGCGCTCGGGGTCGACGTGAATCCACTGGTGGTCGCCGGTGGCCTCGGCAAAGGTATTGATGCGCGCCTGGTCGATGGTCAGCCACTCGCTGCTGCCGATGACTTCGCCCACCAGGGCCTTGAGTTGCGCGATGCTTTCGTAGCTCTTTTTCATTGTTTTCACTCGCAAGGATTGGGGGCGTCAGCCACGCAGTTCCGCCTGCAGGGCGGCGGCGCAGGCGGCTTCGTGGCGGTCGCTGCTGCCCAGTTGCAGGTCGGCGACGATCGCGCGCTTGTAGTAGTGGCCGACCAGGTATTCCTCAGTCATGCCGATGCCGCCGTGCAGCTGGATGCCCTGGCCGCAGACGAACTTGGCGGCGCGGCAGACCAGCATCTTCGTGGCCGACAGGGTCTTCTGCCGGGTCGCCTCGTCGTCGTTGGCCAGCGAGGCCAGCGCCCCGTGCAGCATCGAGCGGGCCAGTTCCAGTTCGGCGGCCATGTCGGCCATGCGGTGCTGCAGGGCCTGGAAGCTACCGATGGCCACGCCGAACTGCTGGCGAACCTTGAGGTATTCGGCGGTGACTTCGATGGTTTTTTCCATCGCCCCGATCAGCTCGGCGCAGAGCACCACGGTGCCCTGGGCCAGGCCCACGCGCAGTGCTGGCAGGCCCTGGCCGGGCTGGCCCAGCAGCGCCTCGGCGCCGACCTGCACACCATCGAAGGTCAGTTCTTCGACCCAGGTGTCGTCATGCAGGCGCAGCGCCTGGCGACCCAGGCCGGCACTGGCGCCGTCCACCAGCAGCAGGCTGATGCCCGGCACGCCGGGGATGCTGGCCGAGACGATGAACGCCGAGGCATCCACCGCACCCAGCACCAGGGTCTTGCGCCCGCTCAGGCGGTAACCCTGGCCCTGGGGCTCGGCGACCAGGCCCACAGGCTCCGGCATGCCACGGGAAGCCGGCTCGGCGTAGGCCAGCGCGATGCGCAGGCTGCCGTCGGCCAGTTGCGGCAGCAAACGTGCCTTCTGTTCCTCGGCGGCGCTGGCCAGCAGCGTCTGTGCGGCCAGCACGGCGCAACCGAGGAAGGGTTCCAGTACCAGGCCGCGGCCCAGCTCCTGGGCGATGATCACGCTGTCCAGCACCGAGCCACCCAACCCGCCATGCTCCTCGGGCAGCGCGGCCATCAGCCAGCCATTGGCTGCGAAGATGCCCCAGTTGTCGGCGCTGCCGTTGCGCCCGGCCTTTACCAGCGCGGTGCGCGCCTCGAAGCTGTACTGCTTGTCGATATAGCGTCGAACGCTGTCCTGGAGGAGCTGCTGCTCAGAATTCAATACGAAGTCCATAACCCCATCCTGATCAAAGTTGGAACAGCATCTTGACGATGATGCCGCGCTGCACCTCACTGGTGCCGCCGTAAATAGTGGAAGCGCGACGGAAGAACATGTCGTTGGCAATGCCGCGCGCCAGTTGCTGCAGGGGGTACGGCCGCTCCGGCGCCTCGGCATGCGGATGCGCATAGGCGACGGCGCCATAGCTGCCCAGTGCCTCGACCTGCGCCTCGGTGAGGCGCTGCTGCAACTCCGTACCGCGCATCTTGAGCATCGACCCCAGAATCGGCGATGAGGGATCGTGTCGCTGCTCCAACTGCGCAACCCGCTGCACCAGCATCCCGATCGCTTGCAGCTCCGCATCCAGCCGTGCCAGCTTCAAGGCGAACTCCGGGCGCTCGATCAGCGGCGTGCCGTCCACCGGCAATTTGCTGGCGAACTCACGGAGTTCGCGCATATAGCGCCGGAGCGCGGGCAAGTCCGCCGCAAAGGCGTGTTCGTTATTGAGCAGGAACTTGGTAATGGCCCAACCCTGGCCCTCCGCGCCCACCAGATTCGTGACGGGAACCCGGACGTTATCGAAGAAGGTTTCATTCAGGTGATGGGCATCGTCGATGCTGCGAATCGGCCGCACGCTCACACCCGGGGATTTCATGTCCACCAGCAGGAAGCTGATTCCCGCCTGTTTCTTCACCTCGGTATCCGTGCGCACCAACAGGAAGATCCAGTCGGCTTCGTGGGCATAGCTGGTCCAGATCTTCTGGCCGTTGACGACGTAATGATCGCCGTCTCGCACCGCGCGGGTTTTCAGCGACGCGAGGTCCGATCCGGAACCCGGCTCGGAAAAGCCCTGGCACCACAAGCGCTCACCCCGGAACACCGCGGGCAGATGCTCGTCACGCTGCTCCTGTGTCGCAAAGACATTCAACACCGGCCCGAGCAGGGTGTGCACGAATCCATCGAGCGTGGGCGTGCCATGGGCGACGCATTCTTCATCGAAGATCAGCTGCTGCTGCACCGTCCAGCCGTTGCCGCCGTGCTCCTTGGGCCAATAGGGAGCGCTCCAGCCCTGTTCGCTGAGCAATTTCTGCCAGCGCAGCACTTGATCGCGAGGTGAACGCGTGCAGCGCGGCAACCCCGTCAGTTCCTTCGGAACGCGCGACGCGATGAACGCCCGAACCTCCTCGCGGAAGGCCTGCAAATTGGCATCAGGTTGAAAATCCATCATCGCCTCCGGTCAGTCTTTGCGATACAGGGTGACCACACAGGCACCGCCGATACCAATGTTGTGCTGCAGCGCCACGCGCGCGCCTTCCACCTGGCGTTGTTCCGCCTGGCCACGCAGTTGCTGGACCAGTTCGGTGCACTGCGCAAGGCCGGTGGCGCCGATCGGGTGGCCCTTGGACAGCAGGCCCCCGGACGGGTTGACCACGTAACGGCCGCCGTAGGTGTTGTCGCCATCATCGACGAATTTCTGCGCACCGCCTTCCGGGCACAGGCCCAGGGATTCATAGGTCAGCAGCTCGTTCTGGGCGAAGCAGTCGTGCAGCTCCACCAGGTTGACGTCCTCGGCACCGAGGCCGGCCTGCTCGTAGGCCTTCTGCGCCGCAGCGCGGGACATGGAGTAACCCGCCACGTCGCGCATGTCGCCGGAACGGAAGGTCTCGGCGCCGTCGGTGGTCAGCGCCTGGCCGGCGATCCACACGCTGCCGTCGAGGCCATGCTTGCGCGCATAGGCTTCGCTGCACAGCACCGCTGCCGCCGCGCCGCAGGTCGGCGGGCAGGCCATCAGGCGGGTCATGACTTCCGGCCAGACCACCTGATCAGCCATCACGTCCTCGACGCTGACCACCTTGCGGAACACCGCCTTGGGGTTGTTCGCCGCGTGGCGGCTGGCCTTGGCGCGGATCTTGGCGAAAGTCTCCAGCGGCGTGCCGAAGCGCTTCATGTGCTCGACGCCGGCGCTGCCGAAGATCCGCAGGGCCGCCGGAATCTGCGCGGCGCCCGGAATGGCCGCGTCGCACTGGTCGAGGAACAGCTCCAGCGGGCTCGGACGGTCGGCGAAGGAACTGGGAATGGCGCCCGGCACCATCTGCTCGAAGCCGAAGGCCAGGACGATGTCGACCATACCGCTGGAGATCGCCTGGTTGGCCAGGTACAGCGCGGTGGAACCGCTGGCGCAGTTGTTGTTGACGTTGATCACCGGGATGCCGGTCATGCCGACGTTGTAGAGCACGCGCTGGCCCGAGGTGGAGTCGCCGAAGACGTAGCTGGCGTAGGCCTGCTGGATCGACTCGTAACCGACGCCGGCATCGGCCAGCGCCAGGCGTACGGCCTGCTCGCCCATGGCCACGTAGTTCTCGTTCTGGCCCGGCTTGACGAACGGGATCATGCCAACCCCGGCGACCACTACTTTCTGCCCCATCTGCTTCTCCTCGATCTCTGCGTTGGCGGCGCCCGCGGCGGGTTCCACACCCGGCCTGCGCCAGTGAGCCTCCAGCATAGGGATACCCACCATGGGCGGCCCCTCCCCAATAGGATGGGGTGGCGGCCGCCCGGCCTCCGCATCTTCCCCATCCTGACATGGCGCCGGCCGCATGGGCGCCCAGGCGACGTGGCGCAATAATGGCAAAAGCCGGGTTTCCCTGGGAAACCCGGCTCCTTGTACCGCAGGCACCGGCGCTAGCCGGGCAGTACCGCCCCGGCGTAGGCCGGCCCCTGCTTGCCAAGGAAGCGCCGCACCGCCTCGGCATGGTAGAGACTGTTGCCGCACAGCGACTGGGCTGCGGCTTCCAGCTGGGCCATGGCCTCGCGGTCGGTCTCGAAGGCGCGATTGAGCAGGGTCTTGGTCAAGCCCAGGGCCCTGCGCGGTGCCTCGTCGAACTGCCGGGCATAGGCCAGGGCCGACTCCAGCAGGCTGTCCTCGGGCAGTATCGCCTGGGCGATGCCCAGCTCCAGCGCTTCCTGCGCCGCCACCGGGCGTGCCGAGAAGAGGATTTCCTTGGCCTTGGCCAGACCCACCAGGCGCGGCAGGCTGTACAGCAGCGACAGGTCGGGAACCAGGCCGATGCCGACGAAGGACGGCAGCAGCCGGGCGCGCGGCGTCATGAAGACGAAGTCGGCGGCCAGGGCCAGGGAGAACCCCGCGCCCACCGCGGCACCGTCCACCGCGGCGATCACCGGCATTTCCAGTGTCGCCAGGGCGGTGTGCCAGCGCTGGTGGCTCAGCACCAGGTCACGGCCGAAGAACGCCGGGTCCTCATGGGCGCCGTCATCGGCGAGATCGGCCCCCGAACAGAAGGAGCCACCGGCGCCGGTGAGCACCAGCGAGCGTAGCGAGTTGTCCGCCCGCACCGCCTCGACGCCCTCCAGCAAGGCCTGGGCCAGGCTGGCGTCCAGCGCGTTGCGGCGCTGCGGGCGGTTCAGGGTGAGCAGCGCGGTCCTGCCGATCTTCTCAAGGCGTAGCGAAGCGTCGGTCATGCGATTCTCCCAATGCGCGCGTGCCGGGCTCAGCCCAGATTGCGCGCGATGATCAGCTTCTGGATGTGGCTGGTGCCTTCGTAGATCTTGGTCACGCGGGCATCGCGGTAATAGCGCTCGACCGGGAAGTCGTTGAGGTAGCCATAGCCGCCGTGGATCTGCAGCGCGTCGGAGCAGACCTTCTCGGCCATCTCGCTGGCGAACAGCTTGATTGCCGAGGCTTCCTTCGAGCAGCGGATGCCGGCCTGGCACAGGCGCGCCGCATGCAGCATGTACACGTGCGACACTTCCACCTGGGTCGCCATGTCGGCCAGATCGAAGGCCACGCCCTGCAGATTGATGATGGGCGCGCCGTAGGCTTCGCGTTCCTTCGCGTATTTCACCGCGGCTTCCAGAGCGGCACGGGCAACGCCGGTCGCCAGCGCGGCGATGGCCACGCGGCCTTCGTCCAGGTTGGCAATGATGTGTTTGTAGCCGGTCCCTTCCGCGCCCAGCAGGTTGCCCGCCGGCACACGGCAGTTCTCCAACTGGATCGCGGCCAGGTTGGCCGTGCGCTGCCCCATCTTTTCCTCATTGCGCGCAACCACGTAACCCGGGGCGCTGGGGTCGACCATGATCAGACTGACGCCCTTCTTGCCGGCGTCCTTGTTGGTGACGCTCACCACGATGGCCACGCCCGCTTCGCCGCCGTTGGAAATGAACTGCTTGCTGCCATTGAGCACATAGTGATCGCCGTCGCGGCGGGCCGAGGTGCGGAAGGCCGCGGTATCCGAACCGGCGTGCGGTTCGCTCAACAGGAAGCAGCCGATCCTTTCCCCGCGGATCATGGCAGGCAACCATTGTTGTTTCTGCTCCTCCGTACCCTCGCGGAAGATCGACAAGGCGACGGAGTTGTGCACGTGCAGGACGGTGGCAAAGCCCGCGTCGACGGCGGCGAATTCCTCGATGACGAGGCAGTACTCCACGAAGTCCATGCCGACACCGCCGTACTCTTCCGGGATGTGCAGGCCGAGATAGCCGAGTGCGGCGATGGCATTGAGTTCGTTACGCGGCCAGGCGCCGGTGCGGTCGCGCTCGGCGGCAGTCGGCGCGACCACTTCCTGGGCCACCTTGCGGGCGGCGTCGCGGATCATGACTTCCTGTTCACTCAGGAACACTGCGGATGTATCGCTCATATTCTTCCTCACGAAGGGGGCGGATTGCCGATGTGGTGCTTTGCGACGAGCCGGGCAGGCACGTGCGCCATGTGGCCAGAGTGCCCGCCGGCCACATGGCGCGCGCCTCCCCTCTTGGTAGGGGAGCGGCCGGACGTCAGGGAATCACCCCCTGCTGGCGAGCCAGGGAAATCGCCGCATAGCGGCTGGATACGCCGAGCTTGGCGAGGATGTTCTTCACGTTCCATTTCACCGTGCCGAAGGTGATGTTCAGGGTCAGGGCGATACGCTTGTTGGACATGGCCTGGGCGATCAGCCCGAGGATTTCCACTTCGCGCGGGGTCAGGATGCTGCGCGGCTCGGCACCCGGCGCACGGCGGGCGGTTACCGGTTCCACCTCTTCCGCGTCGCGCCCGCCACGGGCCAGCAGCTCGTCGAGGTAAGCGGCACAAGGGCCTTCCAGCCCGCCCTCCTCGGCCAGTCGTTCGAGCAGTGCCAACAGGCGCGGCCCCTCGTCGAGCAGGGTGCGCACCAGGCCGAAGCGCGCGGCGTCCTGCAGCACTGCCGCCAGGCAGTCCATGGCCTCCTGCTCCTGCCCCAGGTCGGCATGGGCGATAGCCGCCAGCAGCCGCGCCTTCACCGCCGTGCGGCCACGGCCATAGCGCTCGGCAAAACCGCCCACTCGCGCCAGGCACTCCAGCGCCCGGGCCGGCTCGCGCTCCGCCAGGGCCAGGCGCGCCCTGGCGAAGGCGGCAATCGTGGCTACTTCGTCGCGGCAATCGCCACGGTAGCCCTCGGCCAGGGTTTCCAGACGCACTACCCGCTCCGAGGCGCGGCGCAAGTCCCCCTGGCCCAGCCAGGTCTTGGCCTGCTCGGCCAGCATCAGCGCCTGCGGTCGATCCAGACCGAGCTTGTGGAAGTGCGCGGTCTGGGCCTCGAGGAACTCCTGCAGCGCCTGGGGCGACTCGCGCAGCGCGGCGATCCGTGCGCGACACACCGAGGCACGGGCCATCACGTCAGGCATCGACGACTGCAGGATGCCGTTGCGGTTGGCCAGCACCGCCAGGGCCTCGTCGATGCGGTCCAGTTCGTAGTAGGCGTCGCAGAGATTGGCCGCGCACAGGCTGGCCGACACCGAGCTGCGCCCATAGCCCGCCTCGGCGCGCGCCAGCAGGTTGCCGCCAAGGCGCGCCGCCTCGGCGGCGTCGCCCCCGCGCAGCAGGGCGAGGATCAGGGTGCTCTCGTAGACCAGCGCCATGTCGTTGTCGCGGTCCTCGGCGAGGATCGGGTTGTCTTCGTGCAGCCGGTGTACGGCGTCCACCCGGCCCAGCAGCAGATAGGCGGTGGCCAGGGCCGACAGGCTGATGTAGCGCAGCGAGCGGTTCTCCAGCGGCGCCCGCTGCGCCGGCTCCAGCAGGCCGATGACCCTCCGGGGATTGTCCAGCTGCAGGGCGATGGCGGCGTCGGCCAGGGCAAAGCGCGAGGACAGCGCGGGATTCTTCGCCGCCTCGGTGCGGCGGATCTGCTCCAGCCAGCGCTCGGCCTTCTCCGGGCGAGCGGTGAAGGCGTAAGTCAGGCAGCCGACGATGAACAGCCGTGGATGGTCGAACAGCGTCTCCTGCGGCAGGCGCTCCAGCAGGTGCAGCATCGGGCTGATGCAGGCCATGCTCCAGGCGGTGCTGGCGGCCTGCTCCATGGCCGCGACGGCGAAGTCGAGGTCGCCGCCCAGGTTGGCGTGGCGCACTGACTCCACCAGCAGCTCATGTTCGGCGAACCACTGACTGGCCCGGCGGTGCAGCGCCTCCACCGCCGCCGCGCCGCGCATCGCCAGGCGCTGTCCGAGGAATTCGCCGAACAGTGGGTGGAAACGGTACCAGGGCATGCTGTCCTCGGAGTCGACCCGGTAGATCAGCAGGTTCTCGTCCTCGGCACGCTGGATCAGCGCGGCGGCCTGGGTGCTGCCAGTGACGAAGGTGGCCAGGTCGGCGTTGAAGCGACGGAATGGCGACAGCTGCTCCAGCAGCCCGATCAGTTCCGGCGCCAGGCACGCCACCACGTCCTCGGCCAGGTAGGCCTGCAGGTCGCTGGACTTCCACAGCAGCGAGCGCAGCTTGGGGCGCCGCGCCGGGCGGATGCGCAGCATGGTGGCAATGGGTTGCAGGCTGGCCGGCCAGCCGCCGGTCAGCTCGTGGATCAGTTGTTCCTCGTCGGCGGTGAGCCTGAGGCTGCCCAGGTTGCGCTCGAAGAAGGCACGGGTTTCCTCCAGGTCGAAGGGCAGCTCGGCGAAGTCGATCTCCGCCACCTGGCCCTGCATGCGCAGGCGCCCCAGGCTCAGTGGCGGCGTGCTGCGCGAGGCGATCACCAGGTGCAGGTTGGCCGGGCAATGGTCCAGCAGCTTCTGCAACAGACGGTGGGCCAGCGGCGCCTCGACGTGGTGGTAGTCATCAATCAGCAGGTACAGCTCGCGCCCGGCCTGCTCGGCCTGGCGGGTCACCAGCGCCACCAGCGCCGCCAGCGTGGATTCCCCGGCTTCGTCCAGGGCCAGCCCGGACTCCACCGCGATGCCCAGGCGCTGCAGGGCGGCCAGCAGGTAGGCGAGGAAGCTGGGGTACTGGCGGTCGTCATGGCTGAGCGACAGCCAGGCGACGTCCAGTCCTTCTTTGAGCAGCGCCTGGCGCCACTGCGCGAGCAGCAGGGTCTTGCCGAAGCCGGCGCCGCCAGTGATCAGCGTGAGGTTGCCCAGGCGCGCCTCGTGCAGCCGCTCCAGCAGCTGGGCGCGCGGAATGTGCCGGGTATTGAGGCGCGGCGGGGAGAATTTGGTGGCGACCAGCAGGTCGTCGGAGTTCATCAGCGAGCTTTGCATCTTCTTGTTAGCCCTTGCTCTGGCGTTAGGCGGACGGCGGTAGCGCACGCAGACCCGTGGCTCCGCTCTTCTGGGTACTGGCCAAAGGCACGGTGGGCCCGGCGCATGCCGTCCGCCCCGCCGCGCCCTTTCCTCGACGGCCACGTCCATCCTGCACCAGCCCCTGCGCCGCCGACCCCGTCCGCAAGGGGGGGGGAGCGGCGCCGATTGGCTGGCGTAACGTGCAAATCGACCGTATCGACCCCCGTCCGCGAGGAGCAGAAATGAGCGAATCCGTTAAGTTTGAAGTGAAAGGCCAGGTAGGCTGGATCACCCTCTCCCGTCCCAAGGCGATGAACGCCCTGAACCCGGAGATGCTCCAGGCCATGGTCGAATGCCTGAAGGCCTGGGAAGTCGACGCCGACGTGCGCGTGGTGGCGCTGACCGCCACCGGCACGGCGTTCTGTGCCGGCGCCGACCTCAAGGTCGCCGGCGCTCCGCAGCCCGGCGAAATGGACCTGCTGGACAACATCGTCGCCTTCTTCGACCGCCTGCGCGTGTTCCCCAAGCCGGTGATCGCCGCGGTCAACGGCCTGGCCCTGGCCGGCGGCCTGGAGACCGTGCTGTGCTGCGATTTCGTGATCGCCGCCGAAAGCGCCCGCTTCGGTGACGCCCACTCCAACTTCGGCGTGTTCCCCGGCGGCGGTGGCGCGGCCATCCTGCCGCGCAAGATCCCGGAAAACGTCGCCAAGTACCTGCTGTTCACCGGCGACTCGCTGCCGGCGCAGGATATGAAGACCTACGGCCTGGTCAGCGAAGTGGTGCCCGACGGCGAATTGCTGGCCCGCGTCCAGGCCATCGGCGACAAGCTGGCGGAAAAGAGCCCGCTGGTGCTGCGGCGGATGAAGCGCGTGGCCGACGAGGCCGCCGACAAGTCCCGCGCCGATGCCCTGCGCCACGAGCTACTGGAACTGCGCAACCACCAGCGTTCCTACGACATCGCCGAGGGCCTGCGCGCCTTCGCGGAGAAGCGCAAACCGGCCTTCAAGGGCTATTGATCCCGCCCCACCACCGAGCATTTCGAGGAAGCGATGGAAAACATCTATATCGTCGGCGTCGGCATGACCGCCTTCGGCCGACACGCCGACAAGAGCGTCAAGCAGCTCACCGCCTGGGCCGTCGAGGACGCCCTGAAGGACGCCGGCTGCGATCGCCGGTCGATCCAGGTCGCCTTCTACGGCAACTGCACCCAGGGCCATTTCGACGGCCAGCACATGATCCGTGGCCAGGTCGCCCTGCTGCCCCTGGGCCTGGACGGCATCCCGATCTTCAACATCGAGGGCGCCTGCGCCTCCTCCAGCCACGCCTTCAACCTGGCAGTCACCCAGCTGCGCGCCGGCGCCGCCGAGGTGGCCCTGGCCGTCGGTGCGGAGAAGATGTTCTACAGCGACAAGCAGAAGATGTTCTCGGCCTTCGAGTCGGCCTGGGACATCGAGACCTTCGAGGACAACAGGAACTACCTGGCCGCCATGGGCAAGGGCATCATCCCGCCGCCCGGCTCGCAGTCCGAGAAGCCCTACAGCCCGTTCATGGACGTCTACGCCGCCCTCGGCCGCGGCGGCCTGATGGAGCGCTTCGGCATCACCCAGCGCCAGCTGGCGGCGGTGTCCTCGAAGAACCACGGGCACTCGGTGCACAATGAGCGCTCGCAGTACCGCAATGCCATGAGCATCGAGGAAATCCTCGCCGCGCCGCCGATCACCTACCCGATCACCCTGCCGATGTGCTCGCCGATCTCCGACGGCGCTGCCGCCGCGATCCTCTGCACCGAGTCGGCGCTGAAGAAATACGGCTTCGACAAGAGCCGTGCGATCAAGGTCCTGGCCAGCGTGGTGCGCTCGGCGTCCGCGCGCGCCGCCGACGATTTCGCCAACGGCTGCACGCACCTGGCCGGCAAGGCCGCCTTCGAACAGGCCGGCATCGCCCCGCAGGACGTCGACGTGGCCGAAGTGCACGACGCCACCGCCATCGGCGAGCTGCTCTCCATCGAGGCCCTGGGCCTGAGCGAGCCGGGCATGAGCGGCGTGATGGCCGAGCGCGGCGACTTCACTCTGGGCGGACGCCTGCCGGTCAACCCCTCGGGCGGCCTGGAATCCAAGGGCCACCCGATCGGCGCCACCGGCATCGGGCAGATCTTCGAACTGGTGGAGCAACTGCGTGGCAATTGCGGCAAGCGCCAGGTCGAGGGCGCGCGCATCGCCCTGCAGGGCAACGGCGGCGGCCTCTGGCGCGTCGAGGAGTCCACCGAGCACGTCGGCATCTTTGCCCGCGCCTGATCACTATCCTTGACGGGAGCGGTACCTCGCTCCCGTCGCGACAACAACAAGATCCATGAGGAACCACAGCATGACCATTCGTTTCGATGATCGCGTCGCCATCGTCACCGGCGCCGGCAACGGCCTGGGCCGCATCCACGCCCTGCAACTCGCCGCGCGCGGAGCCAAGGTGGTGATCAACGACTTCGGCGGCAGCCGCGACGGCACCGGCAGCTCCTCCGACGCCGCCCAGGCCGTGGTCGAGGAAATCCGCAAGGCCGGCGGCAACGCCATCGCCAACGGCGCCAACGTCGCCGACTACGAGCAGGTCCAGGCCCTGGTCCGGCAGACCGTCGAGGCCTTCGGCCGCGTCGACATCCTGATCAACAACGCCGGCATCCTGCGCGACAAGTCCTTCGCCAAGATGGAGCTGGCCGACATCCATGCCGTGCTCAACGTCCACCTGCTGGGCTCGATGTACTGCTCCAAGGCCGTCTGGGACCTGATGAGGGAGCAGAACTACGGGCGCATCCTGATGACCACCTCGGCCGCCGGCATGTTCGGCAACTTCGGCCAGGCCAACTACGGCGCGGCCAAGATGGGCCTGGTGGGTCTGATGAACATGCTCGCCATCGAGGGCCGCAAGAACAACATCCACGTCAACACCCTGGCGCCCATGGCCGCCACCCGCATGACCGAGGACGTGATGCCGGAAGAGCTGCTCAAGGCCAGCCGCGCCGAGCAGGTCAGCCCGGGCGCGCTGTTCCTGGTCAGCGAGCAGGCACCGACCAAGCTGGTGCTGGGCGCCGGCGCCGGCGTGTTCTCCGCCGTGCGCATGGAAGAGACCACGCCGGTGTTCCTGGGCAGCGAGCTGACCCCGGAAGACGTGCAGGCACACCTGGAGCAGATCACCGACTGGAGCAGCGCCGGCCCGCGCAACGATGCCAACCAGCAGGTCGGCCTGTTCATCGATACCGCGATGAAAGCCCTCAAGGGCGCCTGATCGGCGCGGGCGACTGCCAACGCAAGCCCGGCCCGCGCGGCCGGGCTTTCGTACATCCGCGCAACGACCAAACGCCATGCGGCGCCCCCAGGGGCGCGGTTATCATGGGCCGGTTCCGCGACGGCCCCGAGATGGAGAACAACAATGACAACCATGAATTTCTCGCGAACCATCGGCAACCTGGCGGTCCGCTTCGGCGAGCGCGAGGCCCTGGTCAACATCGAGCGCAACCGCCGCTACAGCTTCCGCCAACTGCACGCCCTGACCAACCGCATCGTCAACATGATGCGCGAGCGCCTGCAACTGCGTCGCGGTGACGCCTACCTGTGCATCCTGGAAAACGACAACATCGCGCTGCTGCACGCCTGGACCGCGCTCAAGGGCGATGCCGCGGCGGCGTACACCAATTACCGCGATGCTTTCGACGAGCACCGCTGGCAGGTCGAGTTCATCCGCCCGAAGGTGGTGTTCATCGAGAACGCCCTGCTCGACAGCCATTTCCCCATGCTCCGCGAACTGGGCATCGTGGTGGTGTGCATGGACCCGCCGGCGACGCCACGCGACGGCCTGCTGTATTTCTGGGACCTGCTCGAAGGCGTCTCGGACGCCAACCCGGACGTCGAGAACGACATCCAGCATGACGCCCTGGTCTACCGCTTCACCGGCGGCACCACCGGCCAGGGCAAGTGCGCCACCTACACCACCGACAACTGGCTGGCCCTGCGCGACTCGATGTACATGGAGAGCGAGCAGCCCTACCAGCCCGACACCCGCTTCCTGCACATGGCGCCGATCAGCCACGGTTCCGGCCTGGGCCTGCTGCCGACGCTGTTCCGTGGCGGCTGCACGGTGACCCAGAACGTGCCCGACATGGTCCAGCTGTGCCGCAACATCGAGGCGGAACGCATCACCATGACCCTGCTGGTGCCGACCATGGTCTATCGCCTGCTGGAAATGCCCGAGGCCAGCCACTACGACCTGAGCTCCCTGCAGACCCTGGCCTACGGCGCCGCGCCGATGAGCCCGGCCAAGCTGCGCCAGGCCCAGGAGCGCTTCGGCAACATCTTCATGCAGATCTACGGCGCCACCGAGAGCCTGCATGCGGTGGCCATCCTGGGCAAGGCCGAGCACCTGAGCGCCAGCGAGCAGCAACTGGGCTCCGCCGGGCGCATCGCGGCGGCCGCCGAGGTGATCATCGTCGACGAAGACGGCAAGGAGCTGCCCCTGGGCCAGACCGGCGAGCTGTGGGTGCGCTCGCGCGGCACCATCGGCGGTTACTACCGCAACCCCGAAGGCACTGCCAACGAGTTCAGCAATGGCTTCTGGAAGTCCGGCGACCTGGGCTACATCGACGACCAGGGCTTCCTGTTCCTGGTCGACCGCAAGAAGGACATGATCATCACCGGCGGCTTCAACGTCTACGCGGTGGAAGTCGAGGCGGCGCTGAACGCCCACGCGGCGGTGTCCAACTCGGCGGTGGTCGGCATCCCCCACGAGGAATGGGGCGAGGCGGTACACGCCGAGGTGGTGCTCAAGGCCGGTGTGCAGGTTTCGGTCGAGGAGTTGCAGGCCTACGTCAAGGAACGCCTGGGACGCTTCAAGGCGCCCAAGTCCATCATCCTGGTCGATGCCCTGCCAGTGAGCGTGGTGGGCAAGGTGCTGCGCCGTCAGGTGCGGGACAAGTACTGGAAGGACAAGGCGCGGCGAGTGTCCTGAGGCCCGAGGGCCCGCCCTGCTTTTGTAGGAGCGAGCTTGCTCGCGAACCAGCCCCACTGCGGATCCGTTCGCGAGCAAGCTCGCTCCTACAGATACCTGTGAAGCATGGCATCATGGGGCAACTTCCCTTTCCGGGAAGTCCGCAGTTGGGTGTCCCCCCTCACCCCAGCCCTCTCCCGGAGGGAGAGGGAGTTGTCCGTACAGGCTGACACCGCGGCTTCATCCTGCGCCGAATGGTCCCTCTCCCGCGTGCGGGAGAGGGTTAGGGTGAGGGGCCCTTGCCCCCGTAGGAGCGGACTCCGTCCGCGATCCGCCAGCCGCACCTCAGGACAGCGGTTGCGGCTCCGGCATCTTCCAGCCGCCATCGAGAATCACCGGCTGCGGCAGGTAGTAGCGGATCATGTAGTTCCACCCCGGCATGATCGGCAGACAGTTCACCACCCCCGCCTTGCAATCACCGAAGCGCACGCTGACCTTGCCGCCCTCGCCCTTCTGCGCCGTCAGGTTGTTCAGGGTATAGGCGCCCAGTTCGTTGCGCTGGAAACGGCCCTGCGCATCGTAGACGCTGATCGACCAGAACGCCCCCACCGGAACCGCCGGCACGTCCAGGCGGTAGGCGGTGGCGCCGTCGTTCCGTGGCGGCGTGACGATCTGGTAGAAGGCGTCCCGCTCCGGGTTGCCGCCCCAGGCGATGGCGCTGCCGACCAGATGCCGCAGCGGATCGACCTGTCCCGGCGCGCCGAACATGCCACGCGAATCCCCCACTGTCGTACCAAGGACGATCAGCGCGGCGCGCAGGCGGTCCTGGCTGGCCTTGTCCCAGGCGGGAACGGCGAACTGGCCGGGGCCGCCGGGCTGGCTCACGCTGATGCGGTCCTGCAGTGCATGCGCCTGCTGCAGATCCTCCTTGCTGGAGGGGTCGATCAGGGTCCGTACGCCGAGCAACACATAGCGCGTGCCGACGTCCTCGCGGGCGATACGGTAGCGTCCTGCGCGGTAATGCATGGCGAGCACATGGTGATCTTCATCGATCACCGCCAGCGAACGGTAGCGCTTGCCGGCCTCCGGCAGCTCCACGGTGACCGGCCCGGCGTCCAGGTCGAAGACCGCGGTGGAATACAGGGTGTCGCGGTTGGGCCGCACCACCGTCTTGGCATCCACCGGCATCAGCTCGCGCCAATGGACGAACTGGCCGAAGCCGCCGCGCTGCGCGGTAAGGGCGAAATAACGATCCGACTCGGCACGCACGAAATTGTCGAGCGTGACCGGCACCGGTGCATCAGCGGCATGGGCGGCGCCCGCCAGCAGCAGGGCCAGCGTGGTCGCCAGGCGCAGGGGTTTGAACATGGGACGTTCTCCTTGTCGATATGTCATCAGGAACCTTTGACGATGGCCGGCGGGAAGTAGCTGCCGTCCGCTACCGCGCCCTTGGCGCCGTAGTAGCGGAACACCAGGCGGTATGGCAGGTCGGCGCGGGTCGGCAGCCAGTTGCCCTCGGGTGCGCCGGCGGGTTTCTGCGGGGCGAAGTAGAGCGTCAGCGACCCGTCCGCGTTGTAGGTCAGCGGCGAGTGGTTGTTGAGCAGGAAGCGCTGCAGCGGATTGGGCAGTACGCGGAAGCTTTTCGCGTCGGTCGCGGTAATCGACCAGAAGTACTCTGCCTGGCTGGCTGGCAGTTGGTCTGCCGGGAAGGTCAGGCTGTAGCTGGCGCCGCCGTCGAGGGGCTTGCCGTCGGCATCCAGCGCACCGCGGAAGTAGTTCACCTCATTGCGGGTGTTGGCCCAGATGCCGCCGTAGTTCACCAGCGTGCGGGTCAGGTAGTTGCTGCCATAGGTGCCGCTGACCGGCGGCCGCGACCAGCCGTTGCGCTGGGTGCCGCCGCCCAGGGTCGGCGAGGCCTTGGCGAGATCGGCGTAGGCGCGGCTGCGGATGATCTGGTCGATGCGCTGGCGCTGTTGCGGGTCACCGATCGCGGCGGCAACGGCGCGCACCTTGGCTTGCAGCGGCGCCATGCCGGGGTTGATATCGGGTTCGGCCAGGGCCGCCTCGGCGCCGTCGAAGATTTCCACGCCGGGCAGCTTCGGCCAGGCGAAGTCCGCTACCGACGGCACCTGGGGCAACGCCGGCTTGCCGGTGGGCTGCAGGGTGAAGGCGCGTTGCAGGCGTTCGGCGCCCTGCGGGTCGGCGCCCAGTTCGACGCGGGTCAGCAGGCGCGCGCTACGTACCGGCAGGTCGATTCGACGGACATCGGCGGGCAGCTTCACCTGCGCGTCCTTCAGGCAGAAGGCGAACTGGCCGTCGGGGCGCTCGGGGTAGGTGCGCTCGTTGACGTTGGCCAGGGTCTCGCCCCAGCCGTTGAGCACCTGGGCGGTGTAGTAGCGGCCCTGGACCTTCGGCACGCCGAGCAGCGTGCAACTGTGCTCGTCCAGCGCCAGCCAGGCTTCGGAATAGGCGACATCGAGGTTGGGGTTGGGCCAGTCCACCGCACCGGGCTTGCGGTGGACCAGGTTGTTCCAGCCCATGCCTTCGCTCAGGTCGATGCGCTGCTGGCGCAGCACCAGCGTGCGGCCGAGCAGGTAGACGTAGGCGTCGCTGATCGCCTGCGCGTCCACGGCAGGCGCGGCCTCGCTGGCCAGGGCGACGGGGCAGGTCGTCAGCAGTACGCTTGCCGCGACGGCGCTGAGGGCATGGGGCATCCGCATGGGGGTTTTCTCCGGCATGAATGAAAGGGCAGAGTAGTCCGCCCTTCCCTTTCACCGGCCCCTCCCCTTGTGGGGGGATCGTGCCTGTGCCTCAGTCCCGCAGCGAGGCCATGTCGATGACGAAGCGGTATTTCACGTCGTTGCGCTCCATGCGCTCGAAGGCCGCGTTGATGTCCTCCATGGCGATCAGCTCGCACTGCGGCAGCACCTCATGCTCGGCGCAGAAGTCCAGCAGTTCCTGGGTCTGCGCCAGGCCGCCGACCAGCGAACCGGAGATGGAGCGGTTGTTGCGCGCCAGCAGCGCACCGTGGATCGGCTCCAGCGGTTCCAGTGCGCCCACCAGCACCAGCTTGCCGTGGCGGCCGAGGAGCATCAGGTAGGGGTTGAGGTTGTGCTGCCGGGGGATGGTGTCGAGGATGAAGTCGAAGCGGTTCGCCGCCGCCTTCATCGCCTGGGCATCGCTGGACAGCAGCACGTCGTGGGCACCGAGGGCACGGGCGTCGTCGGCCTTGCCGGGGGAGCTGGTGATGACGGTCACCTCGGCGCCCAGGGCCACGGCCAGCTTCACCGCCAGGTGGCCGAGGCCGCCCAGGCCGAGCACCGCGACGCGACTGCCCTGCCCCACGCCGTGCTCGCGCAGGGGCGTCCACACGGTGATGCCGGCGCACAACAGCGGGCCGGTGAAGCGCATGTCCAGCGCTTCGGGCACGCGCAGCACGAAGCGCTCGCTGACCACGATGTTCTGCGAATAGCCGCCGAGGGTCACTTCGCCGTTCTGCCGGTCGCGGCCGTTGTAGGTGGGCGTGGCGCCGTGTTCGCAGTGCGGCTCTTCGTTCGCCTCGCAGGCGGCGCAGTGCTGGCAGCTGTCCACCAGGCAGCCGACCGCCACCCGGTCACCCACCTTGTAGCGGCTGACCGCCGGGCCGACGGCGCTGACCAGGCCGACGATCTCGTGGCCGGGCACGCAGGGGAAGAGGGTGTTGTTCCAGTCGTTGTGCGCGTAGTGCAGGTCGGTATGGCACACGCCGCAGTAGGCGATTTCGATGGCGACGTCGTCCGCGCGCAGCTCGCGGCGGTCGATGCGCAGCGGAGCCAGCGGTGCGCGGGCAGCGCTGGCGGCGTAGCTGAGGCATTGGGACATGGATGACTCCTGATACGAAAACCGGGCCGGCGGCGCCGACCATGCAAGGTTGCGCCGCCGCCCGGTGCGGGTGGCGGCGGGATCGGGGTTCAGAGCGACGGACGCAGCCAGGGCGCCGGGGTGGTCTCCGGCGAGGCGATCTGGTTGCTGATCCACTTGCCCATGCGGCGCATCGGCTCGATGGCGTCCTGCGGGGCGGCGAACTTCATCGCTGCCGCGTAGCCCAGGGATACGATGCGCTGCGCGCCGTACAACGGCAGCACATCCTTGATCCGGTCCTTGATCGCCTCGGGGTAGACGCCGACGGTCTGGGTGTAGGCGTCGACCGCATCGAGCATCTGCTCCAGCGAATCCACCGGCACCAGGTTGGCGGTGCGGTCGTCCAGGCTGGCGGCGAAGGACACCGCCTCGGGCAGCTGCGAGCAGATGATCGCGCCCTCGCCTTCGCGGCCGCCGATCACCCGGTACCAGTCGTCATCCAGGCGCAGCGCGTCGACGTGGGCCTTGAGCCCCGGGTCATAGCGCTTGGGCCGCGTGCTGACGGTGTTGGGCAACGCCAGCAGCGCCTCGTAGACGTACTGGCCGAAGCGGTTGAGGCGCTCCAGCCCGGCGCTGTCGGTGCCGCTCTGCACGTAGGCCACCCGCGAGCAGACGCAGCCCTTCTGGTTCAGCACGCCGATATCGGTGGCCAGGCGCACCGTCGCCTCGCGCAGGCTGGCCTCGCTGGCGAAGGCTTCGCTGCCGATGATGCTGGCGCTGCGCTTGGGATCCAGGGAGATCAGCTCCAGCCCCGGCTGGATGTAGCGGGTGACGTGCTTGAGCGCAGCGAAACCGCCCCAGGCGACGATCTTCTCGATGTTCTGCGGCTGGTACAGGCGCTGCTCCAGGGCCTGGTCGCCGCCCTTCCAGTAGGCCACGCTGAGGTGCTTGGTCAACGGGTGGTCGGGCGCCATGTCGATCATGGTGCGGGCGATGGCCAGGGCGGTGAAGGGGTCGTTGGACGGCGCCTTGATGATCGCATCGCTGCGCAGGACCATGTTGCGCACGATGGTCCACAGGGACAACGCCACCGCGTTGCCGGCCACGATGTGCAGCGCACGGGAGCCGAAGCAGCGGGTCTCCAGCTCGGTACCGTCGAGCAGGCGCTGGCGCACCCAGCCCTCCAGGTAAGGGATGCCGACGGTACTCTCGGCCATCTCGATGATCGCCTCGCGGGTCAGCAGGTGGCGCAGGTTCATGTAGGCGCCGCGCACCATGGTCGGGGTGGTCGGTGCGGTCAGGTAGGACAGCTCGCAGGCTTCCTGCAGGTAACGGTTGCTGGCGAAGTCCAGGCGCTCGGCGAGGGCCTCGCAGTAGTCGAGGATGTCCTCGAAGCTCAGCGCGTAGAGGTCGGCCAGCTTCGCCGGGTTGCCCAGCGGCAGGCGGTCCAGGTAGCGGTGCGCGTCGGGGGTGAGGAAGGTCAGGTCGCCGCCGCGGCCGCCGACCTCGATCAGGTGATCGGTGATGACCTCGCCACGGATAATCATCGGTGCGATGGGATGGCTCATGGCTCAGGCCTCCAGCGTGCTGAGGAAGTCCATCGCTTCGCGATGGGCCTGTTCGGACGCGGCGCAAGTGATCTTGTCGTCGCCGCCGTTCTTCTCGCTGTAGCGCTGCACGGGCCCGACCACATAGCGGCTGTGGCGCCCGCAGGGGCAAGGCGCGTCCCACTCGACGGTGACTTCGTCGCCGGTGATGAAGCCGCCCCAGCGCAGTTCCGCACCCAGGTCGAAGAAGGCTGCGCGGCCGGTCTGGCGGCCGCTGCGCGGCAGGGTTCCACCGGTTTCCGGATCGAGCACGAAAGGAATCGCGGTGTGCGCGAAGTGGTAGTTGCCGTGGTCGCACAGGGCGTGGGAACCGCTGACCACCTCGGACATCGCGTAGGTCTCGTTGATGCGCTGGGCGCCAGTGAATCGCAGCACCTCTTCGCGCCAACCCTCCGGTTGCACGACACCCTTGGCGCCGCCGGTGGTGGCGATGAAGGAACCGGGGTGGAAGACCCCTTCCAGGCCGCGCGCCAGCCCTGCCTTGGCCATGTTGTGCAGCAGGTTCCAGGTGCCGCCGATATAGACGCGCTGGCCCTTCAGGCGCTGGGTCATCTCCTCGAAGAAGGCCGCCAGGTGCTGCGGCATCTCGGCCTGCAGCTGGTCGTAGGCCTGTTTCTTCGCCAGCAGCGCCGGGCTCAGTTGCAGGCGGTCGAGGGTGCCTCGGGCCTGGGCCGCGCGGACCTTGGCGCCCAGGTGCAGCACGTCGCTGGAGAGGGTCGCAGGATAGGCCGGGTGGAAGTTGTCCAGGCTCGGCAGCAGGCCGCGCATCAGCGCCATGTTGCCGCGCACGTGGCTCAGGTAGCCCTTGCGGTAGTACGGGTACAGCGCATGCAACTGCGGATCGGGGGTATCCGGGCCCTGCATGTCCCAGGCGAACAGCCGGCGCACGCTCGCCGCCTTCTCGAATTCGCGGGTGCCCAGCGGCAGGAACGACAGGGTTCCGGAAGTGCCCGAGGTATGGCTCAGGCACAGCTGCGGCACCTGCGCGTCGATCGCCTCGAACCAGTCGTCCAGCCCCTCGCAGCCGCTCACGTCAGCGGCCAGCAGGGCTTCGCCGATCTCCGGAGTCACCAGCTTGGACAACCAGCGGTTGATCGCGGCGAAGTTGTTGTTGTCCAGCAGTGACGGCGGGTAGGACTTGAAGACGGTGTGCTCGAACAGCAGCGGGACGACATCTTCGAGCCGCTCGATGCGCTCCACGCCCTCGGCATCGGCCAGGCGCTTGAGCACCGGGATGCGCTCGCGCAGTTGCGTGAAGCGGCGTTGCAGGGCGCGTATCTGCAGGGCGTCGATCTCGGTGCGGGGCAGTTCGTTCCAGGCCTGGCGGGAATGGCCGACCAGGGCGACGGGGTCGCTGAGCAGCAGGTCGACCTTTTCGTCGATTGTTCTTGTCATTGTTCCGGGTCCTCGCTTGCACCCTTCGTACCGCCGCCGGCACGAAGGACCGGCTGCCCGCCGCGGGCAGCCTTCATGGCAAACCCAGTCTAGGGACTGGCAGGCCTGTGCTGTTCCGGATTCCCGATGTTTCTTGTGATAGACAAGCCGTTGAATTAAAACGACTTTTATCAGGATTCGGAGACGCTTTCCGAATCCGCGGTGAGCAGCCCATGGAGCATGCGCGCCAGCAGGCGCACGGTCTGTTCCTGCTGCAGGAAGTCGGGGCGCTCGATGACCAGCGCGCGCGGCAGCGCCGTCACCGCCTGGTAGGCGAGAAAACCTGCCAGCTCGCGGTCGCGCACCCGCACTTCGGTGGAAAATCGCTCGACCAGCGCGGGGATCACCTGGGACACCCAGAAGCCATCCCCGCGCACCATGTCCAGGCGCACCAGCTCCGCCTGGTAGGCGGTCTTGATGCTCAGTTCGGAGTCCAGCCGCAGCCAGCGCTGCAGCGCGGCCAGGCCGGTGTGCAGGAGCAGTTCGATGCCATCCATCAGGCAGGCGGAATCCGGCAGCGCGCGAATGCTGGCGATGACCTCGACCCGCGCCTCGCTGCGGTAGTCGTCGAAGATCGCCGCCACCAGCGATTCCATGGTGGGGAAGTATTCGTAGATGGAACTGATGGCCACCCCGGCGTGTTCGGCGAGGCGGTGTACGGTGAGCGCCGCCCTGCCCTCGCGTTCGAGGATCTCCCGGCCGGTGATCTTCAGCGCCGCCACCAGCGCCACCGAGCGCGCCTGGCGCGGGCGCTTGCGCTGGGGCGCCGGCAGCGCCACGCGCAGGACCGGCTCGGCCGGTTCCTGCGCGGGTTTGTCGATGGGCTTGCGGGGCATGGACACTCAGGGGGTGACGATGTTGAACATGGGGTCGAAGCTCGACATCGCAGCCATCAGTGCCTTGAACTTGCCGGCATCGCCCTCCAACTTGAGCGCATCCTGCTTGAGTGCGGTGGGGAAGTCCAGCTGCTTCAGGGCGATTCGGTCGAGGGTCGCCTTGCTCATCCGCAGGCTGACGTCCGGCTTGGCATGGCTGGCCCCCTCTCGGTAGGTCAGCACGCCATTGCGCAGGGTCAGGGCGAAGGACTGCGCCGGCTCGTCGAAGTCCCAGTTCAGGGTCATGTCGTGGCCCAGGGCCTTGTCCGAATCCAGGCGCACGGCCAGCAGGTCGAAGAACATCGCCGGGGTCGCGGCGCGCACCAGGTCTTCCACCGGGCGGCCCTTGTAGGGCGGCAGGCCGTTGCGCAGCTCGCTGGCGCCGACCAGGTACATGTTGCGCTGCACGCCCGACTCGGCGGCGTAGCCCAGCTGTTCCAGGGCGGCGGCCTGGGCCTCGCGGGCGGCGCGGTTGTCCGGCTCGGCGAAGACCAGGCGGTTGCCCAGCTCGGCGGCCCAACGGTAGTCGCCCTGCTCCATGGCCTGGCGCACCAGGCCCAGCACCTTGTCGGCGCCGCCCATGGCCGCCACGTAGCGCTTGTCGGCCTGCTCCGGCGGCAGCGGCGCGAGGTTGGCCGGGTTGCCGTCGTAGAAGCCCAGGTAGCGCTGGTACACCGCGCGCACGTTGAAGGCCAGGTTGCCGTAGTAGCCGCGCAGGTACCACTTGCGGTCCAGCTCGCCGGGCAGCTGCTTGACCGCATCGGCGATCTCCAGCGGCGTCAGTCCCTGGTTCAGCAGGTGCAGGGTGCGGTTGTTGATGAAGGCGTACATGTCGCGCTGGTCGGCCAGTTCGGTGCGAATCCGCTCGCCACCCCAGGTCGGCCAGCTGTGCTGGACGAACATCACCTCGGCCTTGTCGCCGTAGCGCACCAGGCTGTCGTCGAGGAATTTCGACCAGGCCTTGGCGTCGCGCACCTCCGCGCCGCGCGGGGTGAGCACGTTATGCATCATGCGGGTGGCGTTCTCGGCCATGCCCAGGGCGTGCCATTGCGGCAGGTACAGGTTCATCTCCGCCGGCGCCTCGGTGCCGGGGGTGAGCTGGAATTCCAGATCGACCCCGGATATCCGCAGAGTTTCCTGAGGCTTGCGGATCAGTTCGGTGGGGGCGATCAGGCCGACGCTGCCGCCTCGCGGCGCCGCCTTGCCCAGGCCGCTGTCCACCAGCGCCTGCTCGCCACGCGGCAGCAGGCTGCCGCCCTGGTACATGGCGCGGCGCAGCATGGCGGTGCCGGCCAGCACGTTCTCGCTGATGGCGTGGTCCATGAAGCCATCGGGAGCGATCACCCGCACCTTGCCGGCTCGCACGTCGGCCTCGTCGATCACCCCGCGCACACCGCCGAAGTGGTCGAGATGGCTGTGGCTGTAGATCACCGCCACCACCGGCTTGTGCGGACGCTTGCTGTAGTAGAGGTCGAGGGCCGCGCGGGCGGTCTCGGCCACCATCAGCGGGTCGATGATGATCAGGCCGTCGTCGCCCTCGATGATGGTCATGTTGGCCAGGTCCAGCCCGCGCACCTGGTAGAGGCGCGCGGCGACCTGGAACAGCCCGGCATGGGTATTGAGCTGTGCCATGCGCCAGAGGCTGGGGTTGACGCTGTCCGGCGCCTTCTCGGCGGCGAGGAAATCGTACTGGTGGGTATCCCACACCACGTTGCCCTGGGCGTCCTTGATGCTCCCGGCGAAGGCTGCCACCAACCCGCGCTTGGCGTCGTCGAAGTCCTGCCGGTCGGCGAACGGCAGGCGGCCGAGCACGGCGTGGTTGGCGGCGATCGTGGCCGGGCTCGCCGGCAGCGGCGCGACGGGCTCGGCGGCCGAAGCCTGGCCGGTGAATGCCACCAGGGCGGCCAACAGGGACAGCGGGAGATATCGGCATTGCATGGTCATTACGTCCTTATCGTCGATGTCCGACCGGCGCGCTGCGCTTCGGATCGGCGTAGCTCATATCGGTGTAGAGATGCCCAGCAAGGTCCGGGCGATCAGCATTTTGTGAGTATCGGTGACGCCGTCGCTCAACGGCAGGCTGAGGGCCTCGCGCACCAGGCGTTCCACCTCGCCGGCCCGCGACAGGCCGTCGGCGCCCTGCAGCTGCACGGCGTTGCGGCAGACCTGCACGGCCATTTCGCTGGCATACCACTTGGCCATGGACACCTGCGGATCGTACGGCAGGCCTGCATCGATCAGCCCATAGGCCCGCCGGCAGAGCAGGCGCGCCGCGTCGGCCAGGGTGGCCATCTCGGCGAGCTGGGCGGCGAGCAAGGTGTCCGGCGCGCCCGCCAGGCGCTGTCGGGCAGGTTCGAGGCTGGCCTCCAGCGCGGCGCGCATCAGCCCCACGCAGAGCAGGCCGGTATCGATGCGCGCCACGTCCAGCGCCCGCAGGCTGTCCTGCAGGCCCACGCCATCCTCACCGAGCAACTGGCAGCCCGGCACCCGCGTCTGGCTGAAAAAGACCTGGGCGGTGGATTGGGAATGCAGCGCAATGCACTCGGCGTTGCGCGTGACGAAGCCATGGGCGCGGCGGTCCACCAGCAGGTGCACCCACTGGTCGTCGGTGCGCGCGGCGACGATGACGAAGTCCGCGTAGTGCCCGTTGGCCACCCAGGTCTGCTCGCCATCGAGGATGAAGTCCTCGCCTTCGCGGCGGGCCGTCACTCGGGGCGTATCCGTCGAGGCACCCGCATCAAGGCAGAAGGCACCGAAGCTGCGGCCGCCGAGGACATCCGGCAGGTAGCGTTCGCGAATCGCGGCCCGCTGCGCCGGCAAGCCGGCGAGGAAGGCGGCCACGGCCTTGTTGGTCTTCACGCACAGGGCCACGTCCGCCGACAGCGTCCCCAGCTCCTCGAACAACATGGCTTCGGTGAGCCGCGCCAGGCCCAGGCCGCCCTGCTCTTCGGCGATGCTCGCGCCGGGCAGGCCGAATTCGGCGATGCCCTGGGCCAACTCGCGCATGCGCCCCTTGGGCAGGCTGCGGTCGCGGAACTCCCGCGCCACCGGCACCACCTCGCTGTCGAGGAACTTGCGGAAACTCGCTACCGCCAGACGCTGTGCTTCGCTCGGCATCTCGTTATGCATCTGCCCTCTCCCTTCCCCAGTGCGGTGCCACCGTGCAACTCCGGCGCCGGTCCGGCCTGAGCCGGACCGTGATGCGCATCCTCCCTGTCGGAGGGCGCGCCTCAAGCCAGGTGGCGAGCGATGATGAGTTTCTGGATGTGGCTGGTACCTTCGTAGATCTTGGTCACCCGTACGTCGCGGCAGTAGCGCTCCACCGGGAAGTCCGCCAGGTAGCCGTAACCACCGTGGATCTGCAGCGCGTCGGAGCAGACCTTCTCGGCCATCTCGCTGGCGAACAGCTTGGCCATCGAGGCTTCCTTGGCACAGGGCACGCCCATTTCGCAGAGGCGCGCGGCATGCACCAGGTACTGGTGCGACAGCTCGACCCGGGTGGCCATGTCGGCCAGGTCGAAAGCCACGCCCTGCAGCTGGATGATCGGCGCGCCGTAGGCTTCGCGCTCCTGCGCATAACCGACCGCCGCCTGCAATGCGGCGCGGGCGGTGCCGGTGGCCACGGCGGCGATCGCCACGCGGCCTTCGGACAGCGAGCCCATCACGTTGCGGTAGCCGGAGCCCTCGGCTCCCAGCAGGTTTTCCGCTGGCACCCGGCACTCGTCCAGCTGGATGGCGGCGACCTGGGCCGAACGCTGGCCCATCTTGTGTTCCACGCGGGTCACCACGTAGCCGGCGTGAACCTTCGGCTCGACGATCAGCAGGCTGCTGCCCTTCTTCCCGGCGTTGCGGTCGGTCACCGCCAGCACCAGTCCGACGCCCGCCTCGTTGCCGTTGGAGATGAACTGCTTGCTGCCATTGAGCACGTAGTTGTCGCCCTCACGCCGGGCGCTGGTGCGGAAGGCCGCGGTGTCCGAACCGGCGTGGGGCTCGCTGAGCAGGAAGGCGCCGATCCGGCTGCCGTCGGCGATGCCCGGCAGGAACTTGCGCTTCTGCTCTTCATTGCCCAGGCGGGCGATGGTCAGGCCCACCGAGTTGTGTACGTGGATCAGGGTGGCGAAGCCGGTGTCGACGGCGGCGAACTCCTCGATCGCCAGGCAATACTCGACGAAGCTGGCGCCGGAGCCGCCGTAGGCTTCGGGCACCAGCATGCCGAGGAAGCCCAGCTCGGCCACGGCCGCCAGCTCCTCGCGGGGCCAGGCGCCGGTGCGGTCGCGCTCGGCGGCGGTTGGCGCCAGAACCTCGGCGGCAACCTTGCGGGCGCTGTCGCGAATCAGCCGCTCCTGTTCGTTCAGGAAGATCGCGGACGTATCACTCATCTTGCTTACCTCACAGTGCAATTCATCAGGGACGCCGTTCGCGGCGGGTTCAGACGCAACGGGCGACGGGTTCGTCGCGCCGCTCGCTCACGCTCGCCTTCGGCGTGGTAACGACGCTGCACGCGGCGCGGAGCCCGGAGGCACCGACGCCACGCAGCAGGAAATGGGAAAGCGCCGGGATGAGCACCAGTGCGCCCAGCATGTTCCAGACGAACATGAAGGTGAGCAGGATGCCCATGTCAGCCTGGAACTTGATCGGCGAGAAGGCCCAGGTGATCACGCCGGCGGCCAGGGTCACGCCCACCAGGGCGACCACCTTGCCGGTGAAGCGCAGGGCGTGGCGGTAGGCCTCCACCAGCGTGGCGCCGGCGCGCTGGCTGGCCAGCTGGATGCTCAGCAGGTAGAGCGCGTAGTCCACGCCGATGCCCACGCCGAGGGCGATCACCGGCAGGGTGGCGACCTTCACGCCCATGCCCAGCACCACCATCAGCGCCTCGCAGAGCACCGAGGTGATCACCAGCGGGACCACCGCGACGATCACTGCGCGCCAGCTGCGGAAGGTGATGAAGCACAGCACCACCACTGCCGCATAGACGTACAGCAGCATGCTCAGGTTGGCCTTCTTCACCACGATGTTGGTGGCCGCTTCGATACCGGCGCTGCCGGCGGCGAGGAGGAACTGGTGCTCTGCCGTGCTGTGCTCGGCGGCGAAGCGCGCGGCGGCCTCGACCACTCGTTCCAGGGTCTGCGCCTTGTGGTCGGCCAGGTAGGCCACCACCGGCATGATCGAGCACTCGGTGTTGAACAGCTCCGGGTTGGTGGTGCTGGCGGTGCGCGCCGCGTAGTTGAGCACGTCCTGGTTCGGCGACAGGGTCAGCCACTTGTTGCTGCCCTCGTAGGAACCGGCGGTGATCTTGCGCACCGCGTCGGCCAGCGACACCGTGCTCTGCACCCCCGGCACCTGCTGCAGGGTCCAGCCCAGGCGGTCGGCCTCGACCAGCGTCTGGTAGGCCAGGCAGCCTTCGGCCGGGGTCTTGACGATCACCGCGAACTGGTCGCTGGACAGCGAGTACTTGCTGGTGATGTAGGCGTTGTCCAGGTTGTAGCGCGAGTTCGGACGCAGCTCGGACGCCCCGGCGTCGAGGTCGCCGATCTTCAGCTGCGTGCTCAGGGCAAAGCCACCGGCCCCCAGCAGAGCGGCGCCGATCAGCAGCGGCGTGGCCCAGCGGCGCTCGGTGAAGCGCTCCAGCAAGGCCCAGACGCCACCAGCGCTGCGCTGTTCGGCACGCAGGCTGCGCGCGGCGGCGCTGGCGCTGACACCGGTATAGGACAGCATCACCGGCAGCAGGATGAGGTTGGTGAACACCAGCAGCGCCACGCCGATCGAGGCGGTGATGGCCAGGTCCTGGATCACCGGGATGTCGATCAGCATCAGCACCGCGAAGCCCACTGCGTCGGCGGCCAGCGCCGTCAGCCCGGCGAGGAACAGGCGGCGGAAGGTGTAGCGCGCCGCCACCAGGCGGTGGGTGCCACGGCCGACGTCCTGCATGATGCCGTTCATCTTCTGTGCCCCGTGGGACACGCCGATGGCGAACACCAGGAACGGCACCAGGATCGAGTACGGGTCCAGCTCGTAACCCAGCAGCGCGATCAGCCCCAGTTGCCAGAGCACCGCCACGCAGGAACAGCCCAGCACCAGCGCGGTGCTGCGCAGGCAGCGGGTCCAGCCATAGATGATCAGCGCGGCGATGATGGCGGCCACGGCGAAGTACAGGACCATCTGCCGCAGACCGTCGAGCAGGTCGCCCACCACCTTGGCGAAGCCGACGATGCGCACCTGGATGTCGGCGCCGTCCTGGGCTCCGGAATACTTCGCGCGGATCGTCTCCAGGCGCTTGGACAGCTCCCAGTAGTCGATCGGCTTGCCGCTGTCGGCGTCCTTGTCCAGCAGCGGCACGAACACCATGCTGGAGCGGTAGTCGCCGCCCACCAGGTTGCCCAGCAGCTGCGCGCGGCCGATGTTCTGCCGCAGCTGCTCGATGTCCTGATTGGTGCCGGAATAGTTGTCGGGCATCACCGGGCCGCCGGCGAAGCCCTCCTCGGTCACCTCGTTCCAGCGCACCACCGGCATCCACAGCGACTTGACGTTGGCGCGGTCGACGCCCGGGGTGAGGAAGAGTTCGTCGTTGATCTGCTTGAGGGCCTGCAGGTAGGCCGGGTCGAAGATGTCGCCCTTGCGGTTCTCCACCACCACGCGCACGGCGTTGCCCAGGCCCTTGAGTTCGTCGCGGTACTCCAGGAAGTTGCGGATGTACGGCTGGTTGTGCGGGATGGTCTTTTCGAACGCCGCGTTCAGCGTCAGCCCGCGTGCCTGCCAGGCCAGCAGCGCGGTGGCCAGCAGGCACAGCAGCACCACCACCAGGCGGTGGTTGAAGATCAACCGCTCCAGACGGCTGCCCGACGCGTGATCGAAATCGCGCAGGTCGGCGATGGTCTGCAGGTGGTCGGTGGAATTGTCGATAGCCATCACGTTACCCCGAATGCTGGTGTTCTCATTGCAGGCTTTCCAGGCGCACGCCGCCCAGGCCGACCAGGGCCACCTTGGCGCCCGGCGCCGCGGCCACGGCGAAGTTCGGCGCCGCGCGCGCGACCTTCAGCGGGTGGAAGCTGGCGCCCTGGTCGGTGGAGCGCAGCAGCTCGCCGGACTGGCTGCCCAGGACGATCGAACCGTCGGCCAGCACGGTGCCGGCGTTGAGCCCGGCGTCGGTGCCGGTCTGTACCTTGTGCCAGCTGGCGCCACCGTCGGTGCTGCGCAGGGCGTTGCCGCGCAGTCCGTAGACCAGCACCACCTCGGGCGTGCCGACGATGCCGAACAGGGTGCCCTGGTAAGGCAGCTCCAGTGCGCGGAAGCGTTGCTGCCGGGCGTCGAACTTGAGCACCAGCCCCTGCTCGCCCACCATGAACAGCGTGCCGGCCGCCGGGCGCATGGCGTACAGGTGCATGCCACGCGGGTTTTCCACGCGGTCGAGCCAGGGCGTCCAGTGCTGGCCGCCGTCCTCGGTGCGCAGGATCAGGTTGAAGGCGCCGATGGCGTAGCCGCGTTTGTCGTCTTCGAACCACACGTCCAGCAGCGGCTTGTCCGCGCCCTGCGCAACGGCCAGCTCGGCCTCGTGTTGCAGGCGCGCCGCGTCGGGGTCGTCCGGGTTGGCCGGTCGGCCGTACTGGCGCTGCAGCAGTTCGGCGATCTGCGGGCCGTCGAGCTGGCGCGTCCAGCTGTGGCCGCCGTCGGCGCTGTGCAGGATCACGCCTTCGTGCCCCACCGCCCAGCCCTGCTGGGGGCTGGGAAACGCCAGGGCGTTGAGGTCGGAGCTGACCGGCACCGCGGCCTGGGTCCAGCTCTGACCGTCGTCGGAATACAGGATGTGCCCGCGCTGCCCGGCGACCACCAGGCGCTGCCCGGCCACGGCCAGTGCGTTGAGCGGCGCCTTCAGCGCCAGGGCGCTTGCCGGCGCCGGAACGTCCATGGGTGCGACGAAGGCCGGCTGCGCCGTGACCGCACCCGCCAGTACGGCCAAGCCTAAAGCCAGCGGAACGCCGAGGATTCTTCTGAACATCTGTTGCCCTCACATCGGTTGTGCCCCGGCAGGAAGTCGCCGGGGCGGTGCGGCGGACGCCGGGCGCCCGCCGCCGTTTCACGCGTGGAGCCGGGCTGGCTCCGCACGCGACACGCTCTGCACTCAGATACTGGTCTTGAAGGTGAAGTACAGGGCGCCACGGTCCTCGAGCAGGGACTGACTGCCGCTGGGAGTGAGGGCCGCGCCGTTGGCGTTCTTCGAGAAGTCGCCGAAGTAGTCGACGTACTTCAGGTCGAAGCGGTAGCGGCTGTACAGGTCCAGCGCCATGCCGACGGCATAGCTGCCGGCGTCCTCGTTGCCGCCGGAGGCGACCGCCGAGTTGCCCTGCAGGCCCACCGAGTAGCTCAGCGGCATGCTCAGGTCGCCGCCCGGGAACACCTGGTACCAGGTCGGCGTGAAGTTCACCGCCATGGTGTAGGCGTTGCGGGTCACGGCGTCGATGTTGGTCGACACGGCCTTGTACTGCGAGCTGCCCTTGAACAGGTTCAGCGGGTCGTCATTGACCGACACCCAGCGGCTCCAGGTCAGTTCGGTGGCCCAGGAAGCGGCGTCGAACAGCGGCGTGGAGCTGACCGAACCGATGGCGTTGAGCACGCCGTGCACGGTGTCGCCACGGGCGCCGAGGATGTCGCCACGGTCCGGCAGCGCGGACAGTTTGGTCACCCGCGCCGGACTGCTCACCAGCGGCATGTTGTGGCGATAGTTCAGGTCCAGGCCGAAGCTGATGCCGGCGACTTCCTTGGACAGGCTGAAGCCGTACATGTCGATGTCCGACCCGTAGTCCATGAAGTACTGCGGCTTGCGGGTCTGCAGCAGGATGACCTGCGGCAGGGTGTCGGAGAAGCGGCGCACGTAGAGGCCCAGGGTGGCGTCCAGCGCCTCCGGGGTCCAGCGTGCCATGACGCCCCAGTCGCCGGAGTCATGCGGCTCGATGTCGTCGCCGTGGGTGGCGCGCAGGTTCGGGGTGAGGATGAACGACTCGCCACCCTGCAGGTAGATGTCGGAGAAGCCCAGGTAGGTGCCCGCCTCCGGCACCCGCGACGGCCGCCATTCGAGGAAGTACTGGGCGGCGAACGACAGCTCCGGGTTGACCTGCAGCTGCGTCGACAGCTGGGTGCGCGGGATGTACAGCTCCTTGGCCTCGATGCCGGGCAGCGCCAGGGCCTTGCCCTGGTCCAGCGGCGCCTGGCCGTAGGAAATGCCGTGGATCGCGCCGCTGCCCAGCAGCGATTCGCCCCAGTTGACGGTGTGGCGGCCGGCACGCATCTGCAGCGGCGAGTCACCCAGGTTGAAGGAGCCGAACACGAAGGCGTCGAGGATTTCGCCCGAGGGGCCTTCGTAGTAGCGGTTGGCGTAGCGGCTCAGACCTTGCGCCGGCCGGCCGTCGCCGTTGAGGTGGTTGGACGTGGCGGTGTTGTCGCCGTCCAGGCTCCCGGCATAGGCATCGTCGTACCAGAGCGCGGCGCTCACGCGCGCACCGTACTTCTGCTTGTAGACCAGGTCGCTCTCGCTGAGGATGTCGATGCGGTTGGCGACGATGCTGTTCTTCTTGAAATTGCGGTCGCCATCGTCGTTGTTGGGGTTCTTCAGGATCGCCTGCTTCTGGTCGTCGATACGCTTGCCGAGGTTGTAACGGAAGGTATTGTCGAAGCGCAGTTGCAGGTCCGGGTTACCGGTATCGATCTCGATGGCCCGGGCATTGCCCGCACCCAAAGCGCACAACACCAGGACGCTCGCGCTCAGTGCCTGGGATACAGCTGGCTGATTCTTCATCATCTTGTTCTTGTCGTTGGCCATGTGTGTGTCCTCTCTCCCCTCGATATCCAGGCCGCGGGCCGATGGCGCGAAGCCAGGAAGACGCTCAATCAGTGATCGAGTGGAGCAAGGGTGCCAGCGGCCGACGAAAGCACTCCCCCCCTTTTTTTGGGGGCACTCCCCCCCTCCTCGCGCGGCCACCCTGACAACCTGGCCGGCGCGCACAGCGGCCGCCGGCAGGCGATCACCAAGGAGCGACGATGGACAACGACAACCGGCCCCGGCACGACGGCGGGCTGACCTATCCCTGTGGCCCCCGTCCGGCCTTCGGCGAGATGCGTGAAGTGGCGCCCGGGGTGCAGTGGACCCGCATGCCGCTGCCACTGTCCCTGGCAGCGATCAACCTGTGGCTGCTGGACGACGACAGCGGCTACACCCTGGTCGACACCGGCATCAACAGCCCCGAGGCGCGCCAGACCTGGGAGCAACTGTTCGATGGTGCACTGCACGGGCGGGCGCTGCAGCGAGTGCTGGTCACCCACCTGCATCCGGACCATGTCGGCCTCGCCGGCTGGCTCTGCGCGCGCTTCGACTGCCGCCTGTGGATGACCCGCCTGGAGTATATGCAGTGCCGGGTACTGGCCGGCGATACCGGACGCGAGGCGCCACCCGAGGGGCTGGCCTTCTACCGCCGGGCCGGTTGGGACGAGGATGCATTGGCGATGTACCGCTCACGCTTCGGCAATTTCGGCCGGATGATCTGGCAGTTGCCCGACAGCTTCCGGCGCATCCGCGACGGCGAGTCCGTGCGGATCGGCAATCACCACTGGGAAGTGGTGGTCGGCGCCGGCCACACCCCCGAGCACGCCTGCCTGTACGATCCAGCGCGGCGCCTGCTGATCACCGGCGACCAGGTGCTGCCGAGGATTTCGTCGAACCTTTCGGTTCACCCCATCGAACCCGACGCCGACCCGATCGGCGACTGGCTGGTCTCGCTGGTGGTGTTGCGCCAGCGCATCGCCGACGACGTACTGGTGCTGCCCGCCCATGGCGAACCCTTCCATGGCCTGCACGCCCGCCTGGACCAGTTGCGCGACAGCCTGCTCGCCACGCTGCAACGGCTGCGCCAGGGCTTGCAGCGGCCACGGCGCGCGATCGATACCTTCGAACTGCTGTTCTCCCGGCCGATACCCATGACCGACGGCAGCCTGATGAGCCTGGCGACCGGGGAAAGCCTGGCGCACCTGAACCACCTGCTGCATCGCGGCGAACTGGAAGTCGAGACCGACAGCGACGGCGTCGCCTGGTATCGCCTGCGCAGCGAAGCCGCCACCGAGGAAACCTCAGCATGAGCAAGCCACAACCCGAAGTCCTGGAAGCCTACGCCTACGCCCAACCAATCCCGACCCGCTGGATGGACAACGACGTCTATGGCCACGTCAACAACGTCGTCTACTACAGCTACTTCGACACCGTGGTGAACAGCTACCTGATCCGCCATGGCGTCCTGGACTACCTGGCCGGCGACACCATCGGCCTGGTGATCGAGACGCAGTGCAACTACTTCGCTTCGCTGAGCTTCCCCGATACCGTCAACGCCGCACTGCGCGTGGCGAGCATCGGCAACTCCAGCGTGCGCTACGAGATCGGGCTGTTCCGCAATGACGAGCGGACCTGCGCGGCCAAAGGGCATTTCGTGCACGTCTACGTCGACCGCGAAACGCGCCGCCCGGTGCCCCTGCCCGCAGCGTTACGCCAGGTGCTGGAAGGCCTGCAGGTTCAGGCCGAGCCGGCCTGAAGGTTCGGGCGGCGCCAGCCAGCGCCGCCCGGCGGTTTCAGCGGGTGCCGCACTGGATGTCGAGGGTCAGCGCGTTCAGGTAGGAATTCTCGGCCACGTGGCGAACCAGCGCCGCGAACTCCTCGGGCCGGCCCATGCGCCGGGGGAACAACAGGCTGTTGACGATGGTTTCGGAGACCTTCGCCGGCATGCCGGCGGACATGCCCGACTCGAACAGGCCCGGCGCCAGGCTCACCACGCGGATGCCATGCTCGGCCAGGTCACGGGCGATCGGCAGGGTCATGCCGATAACCCCGGCCTTGCTCGCGCTGTAGGCCGCCTGGCCCATCTGCCCTTCGCGCGCGGCGCCGGACGCGGTATTGATGATGACGCCACGCTCGCCGCCCTCGTCCGGTTCATTGGCGCTCATCGCCAGGGCCGCATGGCGGATGACGTTGAAGGTGCCGGTCAGGTTGACCGCCAGTACGCGGTTCCACAGTTCGGTGGGGAACAGCTGGCCCTTGGAGAGTGTCTTGCTTGGGCCGAGGATGCCGGCGCAGTTCACCGCCACGTGCAGGCCACCCAGCTCGCCCACCACCTGCTCGATGGCGGCACTGACACTGGACTCGTCGGCCACGTCGACGGCGATGCCGCGGATTTCGCCGCCCAGCGCGGCGTCCAGGCGCTCCTGCTGCAGGTCCAGGCCGACCACCCGCGCGCCGGCGGCAGCCAGGGCGCGACAGGTGGCGAGGCCGAGCCCCGAAGCGGCCCCGGTGACGATGGCGACCTTGTTGTGCAGATTCATGCGCGTGCTTCTCCCAGGTTCGTGATTCGTACGGCCACTGCGGCCGGCCGTCGAGCTTAGGCAGCGTCTGGCGCGGGCGTCCCACCCCCTTTTTAGGGGGTAGCGGACGTCCGCCGGGGCCTCGAAAAAGCGCGGGATTGACGGTCCTTGACGCTCTCCAGACACTCCAGTACGGTCGCCTTTGCACCTTCATGCCTGACCGCGCCACCGCCCCCGAGAAGGGCCGGCGTTCGCGGCCAACCATCAAGCGTCAGGGAAAAAATGACAATAAATCCCGCCCGACACCTGGTGTCGACCAAGTTCTCCCCGCCGCGCATCGGCACCAAGCACGTGCCGCGCGCCAACCTGATCGCCCAGCTCGACCAGATGCACGAGTGCCGCCTGGCGCTGATCACCGGCGCCGCCGGCTACGGCAAGACCACCCTGCTGGCGCAATGGCGCCAGGCCCGCCTGAAGGCCGGCGCCGAGGTTGCCTGGATCTCGCTGACCGCCGACGACAAGGGCTACGCGCCCTTCTGCACCGCGCTGATCGAAGCGCTGCGCCGGCTGGGCGTCGGCGTGGAGTTCGACCTGCTGCAGGAAGACGGCACCGCCACCGCGATGGACGCCACCATCGCCGCCATCGTCGATGCCGCGGAGAACCTGTCCAAGGAGCTCTACCTGATCCTCGACGACTATCACCATGTCGAGGTGCCGCTGGCCCACAAGCTGGTGCAGAAACTGCTCGACCAGGGCCCCGGCAACCTGCACCTGGTGATCGCCTCTCGGGTCGCGCCACCGCTGAGCCTGTCGCGCCTGCGAGTGATGCAGCAGGTGGTGGAGATCGAGAGCGTCACCCTGCCCTTCGACCCCGCCGAGACGCGTACCTTCGTCGAGGAGAACCTCGGCCGCGACAAGCTCAACGCCGACGAACTGAACCTGATCCACGAACTCACCAGCGGCTGGCCGTCCTGCCTGCAGCTGATCGTGATCATGCTGAAGAACCGCCCCGACACCCGTTCCATCCTGCATGACCTGATCTGGCGCTCCAGCGACCTGCAGACCTACCTCAGCGAAGAGGTGGTCGAGCACCTGCCGGCCGAACTGGTGGAGTTCGCCGAGGCGCTGTCGCTGTTCCGCCGCTTCAACGCCGCCATGGCCCGCGCGGTGACCGACAGGGCCGACGCCGCCGAGCTGATCAAGCGCATGGAGGACGAGAACCTGCTGATCTACCGTGTCGACTCCGACGACCGCCTCGCCTGGTACCGCCTGCACCCACTGTTCGGCGAGTTCCTCGCCACCCGCCTGGCCCGCCACGGCGGCGACCTGCAGAAGCAACTGCACCAGCGCGCGGCACGCTGGTTCGCCGAGCACCGCTGCCTGACCGAAGCCGTGCGCCACGCAAGCCTGGGCGAGGACCTGGACTTCGCCACCCAGGTCATCGAGCGCACCGCGCCCTCGACCTGGAGCCTGGAGTACCTGGGGCCCACGCTACACCTGCTGGAGCGCCTGCCCGAAGAGGTGCTGCTACGCCACAAGCGCCTGCTCTTCCTCGCCTGCCTGACGGTGTCGCTGACCTCGCGGCCGGCTCGGGCCAAGGCCTGGCTGCAACACCTGAGCACGGCGGACCTGCAGGGGCTGCCGGAAATCGCCAACGGCCTGCCGATGATCCGTGCCGCCATCGCCGTGCAGGACGACGACACCGATCTGGTCATCGAACTGCTGGAGCCGCTGCGCGATGCCAGCGTGGAGAACCCCTTCCTGCGCTACGTGCTGCTGTCGGCGCTGACCGTCGCCTACTCCGCGGCCGGCCGTTACAGCGACGCCCGCCGGCTGTTCGACCAGCACCCGATTCCTCCCGAGGACCGTGGCAACGACATGGCCATGGTCGCGGAGTTCTCCAGCGCCACCAACCTGGTCGCCGCCGGCAACTTCCGCGATTTCGAGAAGGTCGGTTCGCAGCTGCTCGAGCACTCCACCCGTGAGGGCGGCAACCGCTCCATCTGCGCCAACCTCTGCGCCAGCGCCCTGACCGAGGTCTTCTACGAACTCGACCGCATCGACGACTCCCGCGAGACCATCGCCAACCGCTTCGGCCTGCTGCATTCCTCCGTGCCGGACGTGATCGTGCGCACCAACGTCACCCGCGTACGCCTGGATCTTTTGCAGAAGGGCTCCGAGGCCGCGCTGGCGTTCCTCGAACAGCAGATCGCCCACCTGCGTTGCCTTGGCCAGGTCCGCCCGGTGGCGCAACTGCTGGGCGAGGAAATCCGCGTACTGCTGCTCAAGGGCAGCCGCGGCCGGGCCGGCGAACTGCTGGAAACCCTCGACGAACTGGCACGCCAGCATGGCACCGAGCGCGGCGCCCGTGCCGAACTGCCGGCGATTGCCGCACTGGCCCGCGCCCGCGTTCTCAAGGCCGAGGACTCGGAACAGACCCTGGCCCAACTGGAGATCGTTCGCGCCTACGCCAAGGCCTTCGATCGCGGCCGCATGGCGGTGCTGGCCGACCTGCTCGCGGCCTCCACCCTGGAGGACCTCAAGCGACCCGACGAAGCCCTGCAGCGCGCACGCCAGGCGGTCAGCGACGGACAGCGCTTCGGCCTGGTCCGCACCTTCATCGATGAAGGTCCGCTGGCGGAAAGACTGCTCGCCCGCCTGGTCGAGGAGCAGGCGGTGGAAGG
This sequence comes from Pseudomonas macauensis, assembly GCF_047902425.1. Lineage (NCBI taxonomy): Bacteria > Pseudomonadati > Pseudomonadota > Gammaproteobacteria > Pseudomonadales > Pseudomonadaceae > Pseudomonas > Pseudomonas macauensis. Next base: position 3,188,180 of record NZ_CP138377.1, read on the forward strand.
CGAGGTGCTGGCCTACACCGAGGAACTGCTCGCCAAGCTCAACGACCCCTTCGCGGTCAACGCCAGCGCTCCCCGCCCGCGCCGCGCCCTACCGACGAAGACCCAGGCCGTGCTGACCAAGCGCGAGATCGACATCCTCGCGCTGGTGGCCCAGGCCATGTCGAGCAAGCGCATCGCCCATACGCTGGACATCACCCTGGAAACGGTGAAGTGGAACCTGCGCAACATCTTCGCCAAGCTCGGTGTTTCCAGCCGTTACGACGCGATGATCTGGGCGAAGAACCACAACCTCATCGAATAGCCGCTAGCTGACGAGCCGCCGGCCAGAATCGCCTCGCCGGCATAGCTGATCCTCCGCGTCTGCCGTGCGGGCCTTCTGCTTACCGACACCGAGGCCAGATCAGCGTATCGCAGTCGTGAAAATGCGAGGTGTTTTCACACCTCGCAGGTTCACTTCAAGCGCCGCCTTCGTTCAGTACTGCTCCTTATCCAGCCGCTGGGTCACTGCCTCGGGGTAGTAGGCGATCTTCAGCGTGCGGCGCTGCCCCATCAGTTGGCCCTCCCCGTACCAGGTGATGTTGTCCTGGCGCAGGGTCATGCCATCGTTGCTGTACTCGTACTCCCCACCATTGGAAGTGCCGAAGGCGAACCGCTGGCTATCGAGGCGCTTGATATTGAAGCGCGTACCCGGCAAGGGCATCTGCTGCTTTACGCGCTGGAGGAACGCCGGCGCGAGTTCGGAGAACAGCTCGCGGGTGCGCGCCTGGTACTGGGCGTCGGTCAGGCCCGGAGTCTGCTGCAGCTTGTCGGCGATCAGGCTGAAGTACTCGGCGTCGGTACGAGCCAGGGCGATACGCACCGCCATGACCTCGGCCAGCCGCGCCTGGTCGATCCGCAGCTTGCCATCAGTACTCTTGCCATCAGCGAGGAACTCGTTGCCGTCGACCTGGATCAGCGGCGCGGTCGCCAGGTAGGCGGCACAGGCGATCTGCTGCCCGGTACGGTTGCCGCTGACCAGCAATGCGGTCACGCCGCCCTTCTTCTTCAGGTTCTCGCTGTTTTCACCGCTGGCCGCGACGAAGCGATCGACCTCCGCCTGGCTGGTCTCGCCGCGGGCCAGGCCGCAGATATGCTGCATCACCGCCGGATTGCGCTTGCCGTCCACCAGGGGCGTCATGCTGAACAGCGCGTTACGGATCACCGGCAGCGCCGGGTATTCCAGCGTGCCGAGGGCCTTGGCGGGTGTGACGTTGGTTGCGGCAGTCTGGTCGCTGCCCTTGCAGCCGGACAGAAGGCAGAACGGCAGGAGCATCGCGGTCAGCCATTTGCTGTGAGTAGTCATGGCTCGTTCCTCACTCTTGATGGGTTTGCGCCAGGCTGGCGCTGGATTCAACGACGACCCGGCGGTCCGCCGCCAGGCAACGGATCAACTGAGCGCGCGGTGCATCCGGGCAGGCAGCAAGCGGCTCGGCCGCACCGACGCCACGCACCTGCATCAGCGCCGCCGGCACGCCGGCAGCGGCCAGGTAGTCGCGCACGGCCTCGGCGCGCTGGCGCGACAGGTCGAGGTTGTAGGCCGGCGATCCGAGGCGGTCGGTGTGTCCGGTAATGCTGATCCGTTGCGGATGCTGCGCCTTGAGCTGTACAGCCAGGCGTCCGAGGCTGTCACGGCCGGCGTCGCTCAGGCTGGCGCTGCCGAAGGCGAAAGTCGCGTCGCCGGCCAGGGTGACGCGCTGCGCCGGTTGGACGGCGGGCTCGGCAACAGGCGCGGGCTTGAGCTGGCCGAGGCAGTCGGCGGGCAGGAACAGGAAGCTCTGCGCCTGCATGTCCTTGTCGAACAGCACCTTGTACTGGCAGACCAGGTCAGCCTGATTGGCACGACGGAAACGCAGGATGTAGTCCCACTCACGTACGCCGAACAGGCCTTCGTTGAAGTGAGGGGCGCCGAGCAGTTCGTAGAGCTGCGCCTTCGCCATGCCCGGCTGAACCTTGAACAGGTTTTCCAGGTTCACGTAGCTACCCTGCGGACGATAGGAATCACCGATGGCGGGGAACTTCGGTGCACTGCTGTGGCCCTGCTGGTCGACGGTGCTGAGGTTGCCGCAGGCCGCCAGAAGCAGGCCGGCGCAGGCCATGGCCAGGGTACGTACGACGGGGGATTTGAAAGTGTTCATCTTGATCTCCTGGGGACGGCCCGGCCGAAGCCGGGCCCGGATGGAAAAACTCACCACTGGTAACCGACACCGGCGGCAATGCCGGCATCACCCTGAGTGCTGGAAGTGGCCTGCAGCTTGGTCACCCACTTGCCGTTGTCGGATATCCGCGAGACGCCGACGGCCAGCGCGCCCTGTCCGCGGTAGTTGCCCAGGCCGACGGCGGCCATGCTCGCGCCCGGTACGTAGGGTTGCGGCAAGGTCGCCATGGCCATGGCCCCGGCGATGCCGGCGCTGAGGATGTCGTCCTGTTTCTTCAGGTCGTGGCGCAGCGCGTTGTAGCGGGAGTCGGTGTAGTCGTAGAACTGGTTGGAGATGTCACCCATGCTCTGTTGCAACTGGCTGACGTTCACCGCATCGCTCGGCGCCGTGCCTGCGGCCACGTTGGTGATCTGCCGTTCGTTGCCGGCACTGCCGACGGACACGCTGTTGGCGCGATCGGCCGTCGAGTTCGCACCCAGCGCCACCGAGTTGTCTGCCCCAGCCTTGGCGCCATTGCCCAGTGCCGTGGCGTTCTGGCCGCTCGCCCGCGAACGGGTGCCGATGGCCGCGCTGTTGGCGCCGGCAGCCTCGGCGCCGGCACCGCCGGCAACCGAATCAGCCCCGGTGGACTTCGGCTTGGGCAGGTGGCTGGTGTTGTTCACCTGGAACATGCCGTCGGTGCCGTTCTGCACCTTGCTCACGTCGCCCTCGACGTTGGTCACCCGGTTGTCGAGCTTGCTGACGTTGGTCGTGACGTTGGCGACCTGGGTGTTGACGTTCTGGATGGAGTCGTCGGTGTACTGCTTGGACTCGGCCACGGCGCCGTCGAGCTGGCGCAGGTTGACCGCATCGGTGGCTTGCTTGCCATCGGCGACGTTGCTGAGGGTACGGGTTTCACCGGTGGCGGCATTGCCCACCGAAACGGTGCCGACGCTGGCGTTGGCCGCGTTGGAGTACTTGCCGATGTAGCTTTCCGCGCCACGGCCGTTGTCGCTGGCGCCTTGCCCCAGGGCCACACTGCCATCGGCCGTGGCACTGGCGCCCTCGCCCATGGCGACGGAGCCATTGCCGCTGGACTGGGCGTTCGGACCCACGGCGACGGAATCGGCACCACTGGCAACCGAGTCGGCCTTGGTCGAGTTGGCGTGGAAATACTTGATGCCGCCACCATTGTTGATGCTGGTGATGCTGCCCTCGACGTTGGTGACGCGACCATCGATGTTGCTGACCTGGGCGTTGGTCTCGTTGAGCTGGGACATGTTCACCGCGTCGCTGTCGTTCTCGCCGCGAGCGACGTTGGTGATCCTGGTACCGCCATTTTTGGTCAGGCTGTTATAGGTTGGGCCGCCCAGGGTGATGCTGTCGTGGCTGCTGTTGTCGTACATCACCGCATCAGCCACTGCACCGCTGGTGATGGCCTTGAGCTGGGCGACGTTGACCGCATCGGTGTCGTCGGCACCGGCCGACAGGCCGGTCACGCGGCGGTCGCCGATGTTGACTTCGCCCGTGGCGGTACCGCCCACCAGGTAGGCTTCGTGGCCCAGGGTGCTGCCGTTGGCGATGGAGCCGGCGCCCAGGGCAACGCTGCCGTCATGGCTGGCGATCGCGCCCATGCCGATGGCCACCGAGTCCACGCCAGAGGCGATCGAATCGGTGCCGGTGGAGTTGGCGTGGAAGTACTTGGTGCCGGTGTCGTAGATGTTGGTGACACGACCGTCGAGGTTGGTCACGTCGCCCTGCAAGTTGGTGACGTCGCCTTCCACGTTCGTCACCCGGCCATCCAGGTTGGTGATCTTGTTGGTATTGGCATCCACCTGCTGGTTGGTCGCGTTCAGTTGCGAGCCGTTGACCGCGTCGGTCGAGTCAGCGCTGATGTCGCCTGCGGCTACGTTGGTGATCTTCTGCGCATCGCCCGAGCCATGGCTGGCATCGTAGGCGCCCAGTGCATCGCTCCACTGCAGCGCATCCTGCTGCAGGCTGGTGATGTTGGTGGTGTTCTGGGTTACGCGACCGTCGATGTGGGTAATGGCGTCCCCGACGTTGTTGACCGTCATGCCATCGACGTAATAGGTCGGGGCGGAGATCGAGCCGTCCGGGTTGACCGTCGAACCTCCCCCCATGGCGTTGGCGGTGGAACTGGCCAGGCCATACAACTGGGAACCGTTGACCGCATCGAGGGAGCTCGAGTTGACCGCACCGTTGGCCACATTGTTCAGTACCTGGGCGTTGCCAGGGTTGAGAGCATCGCCGCCGGAGGCGATCAGCGAGAGCTGGTCGGTGCCCGTGCGCTGCACCGGGCCGGCCGTGCCATTGCTGTAGTTGTTGATGGTGTTGGTGACATTGCTGATGTCACTGGTGTTCTGCTCCACCTGCTGGTTGGTTGCATACAGCTGCGAACCATTGACCGCTTCGGACGAGTTGGCGCTGAGGTCGCCGGGGTAGACGTTGATGATCTTCCGGTTACCGGCATCGATGCCATTGAAGGTCACGCTCGGACCGCCATTGATGGTCAGGCCGTTGCCGTCGATCAGCGTATTGCCGGTGGTCACCGAGTTGAACACGGGGTCATCGGCCATCAGCAGTTGCAGGTTGCCGGCGCCATCCACTTCGGTCCGCAGGTTGTTGCCCGAGTAGTTGCCCGTTGTGCTGGCGGCACCCTGGATGACCATTGCCTCACCCAGCTTCTTCTCCACCGAACCGGCGTTGCCGACAAAGGTCAGCGGGGTATTGGCCAGGTCGTTGAGTTGCGAGACGTTCACCGCATCGCTGTCGTTCACCCCATTGGCCAGGTTGGTGATGGTAGTGCCGCCGGTGTGGGTGCTGTTGTCATAGGTGTTGCCACCCAGGGTCACGGTGTTGTGGCTGCCGTCGTCATACATCACCCCGTCGGCGGTGGCACTGCCGACCAGGCCCTTGAGTTGCGCCACGTTGACCGCATCGCTGTCCTGGGTACCGGCGGCAAGGCCGGTGATCTGGCGGAATTTGCCGCTGGCGGCATCACCGACGGCCACGGCGCCCAGCGTACTGCCGGTGGCATTGATGGCGTCGGCCTGAGCTTGTGATGCACCTACAGGGACATAGCCGGCCACGCCGGCTTTGGTCTGGGCAATCGAGCCGGAACCGATGGCGACGCCATCCTGGGCTTGCGCCTGAGCACCGGTGCCCAGTGCCAACGCGTTCTGCTGGCTGGCCACCGCGTTGTTGCCGATGGCAACCGAGTCGACAGCGGTGGCGCGAGTGCCGGTGGGATTGCCCAGCGCATCGGTGCCTACGTTGCCGATTGCCAGGGAGTTGCTGCCGTCGATCTTGTTGTTCAGACCGATGCGGCCACCGTTGACGTACAGCTCGTTACCGAGGGTCAGCGAGTTGGTGCCGTCGGCCTGGCTACCGGTGCCGTAGAACAGCACCCGGCCGGTCTGGGTCGCCTTGTCGTTGGACTTGCAGTTGGTGTTGTTGCCGTCGTACTTCCAGCCCATGTCGCCGCTGACACCGGTGTCATGCACGAACACGCAGCCCGAGTCGGTGCTGTCGTTGACGTACAGGCCGGCATTCCCGGCGATGGCCCGTTCCGTGGCGGAACCGGCGGCAGCCTGGGAATCCATGCCATACAGTCCACCCAGTGCGCCGAGGCTGAGCACGGCCAGTGCGCGCCCTCCCTTGCCGGCGCTGCGGGCGAATTCCGAGGCCACATGCCAGCAATGCTGGGCTTTGGACCAGACGACACGATAAATCCTGTTCATGAGGGGCTCCTTCCAGGGGGCAACCCTGGGGCGGGTAGTGAGAATCCGGGGGAATGAATCAGCGCGAGGACAGCTGCAGGGCGCGGCTGGTCTGGATCAGCAGGGGGCGCTCCATTGCCGTGGGGCGGGACTGCTGAAGGGCTCGCTGGTAAGTGCGCAGCGCAGAGGCGTGGTCCTGGCGGACGTAATCGAGATAGGCGCCGGCAAACAGCCCGGCTTCGGTGCGCAGGTCGCGCTTCACCGCATCGGGGGCTTGCAGGGCGTCGATTTCGGCGAAGACCGCGGAGACGTCGGTCTTGCCCTGATACAGGGCCAGCAGTGCGCGCTGCTGCGCGGTGGCCGGCTGGATGGCGCGGGCCAGCTTCTGCACCCGTGCCTTGGTGGTTTCGGGTTTCACCCCGGCATCACTGGCGGTGCGGGCGGCCAGCCAGAGTTTCCAGAGCCCCGCATAAGCCTTCACCTGCGCGTTGGCCGATTGCCGTTGCAGTTGATCGAAGGCCTTGCGCGATGACTCGAAGCGGCCGAGCTCGGCCAGGTTCACCGCAGCGGGGACGGCAATGACCGCTGCCTGGTCGCTGTCCTTGAGGGCGTCGTAGAACTGCCGGGCGCGCATGTGACGGCCGCTGGCGTCTTCGATGAAGGCCTGCTCGGCCAGGGCGCGGGAGCCGCCCTGCCCTTGGGCGCCGGCCTGGCGGAGCAAGGCCTGGGCGGAGGCAAGGTCGCCCTCCAGCAGCTGCTGATGGGCCAGCAGCACCAGGGGCTGGATCGCTTCGCGGGCGGGGCTGGTCTGGGACGTCGGAGCGGCTTTCTGCGGTGCGCTGTCCGGGGCGCCCAGGGCCGAACCGGTGGCGACCAGCAGGGCCAGCGCCAGCGCGGAAAGCACGCCGGGGCGGCGGGTAACGGAGGCATTCGAGAAGCGGTTCATGGTGGCAACTCCTGAAAGTTTTCGAGTTGCACACATGCTATTAAGCGCTCCGCGCGAGCGAACTCAGAGTCCTCCGGGTACCGCCATCAGAGTTATTCCTCAATCACTCATGCCGGGCCTGCCTGGGGCAGCATCAGTTCGAGCTCGATTTCCACGCGATCATCATGCCGCCCGTGGGCGAAGCTTCCCTCCAGGTACTCCGCCATCCGCCTGCAGTGGTTGAGATCGATGATGCTTTCCGGTGCGGGCTGGCCGCTCAGCTCCATCCTTGCGTGGACCCGGCCCTGTTCACGGACGCGCATGTCGAGGTGGATCAGCGCCGGATGGTCGATATCGGGTTGCAGCAGCCCGAGCGCGGTCGCCATCCATTCGGTGAACGCGCCGGTGTCCAGCCAGACGCGCCGTGCATCGATGCGTTGAACGCCGAACAGCGTTTCCGGCTGGCCGGCCAGGCAGCGCTCGATGAGGGCTGGCAGGTCGCAGGCCTGGGTGGCCGTGGCGACCGATTTTTCCGGCAACTGGCACAGGCGTCGCAACCGTTCCAGGCGGACGTTCAGCGCGGAGAGTCCAGGCGTGGCCGGGTGCAGCCCGAGCGCGGCGACACGCCCGGCCAGCTCCTGCAGCGAAGCCTCGTAGAATTCTGCCTGACGGCGCTCATGCGCCTCGGCGGCAAGCAACTGATCGCGCAGCGTCACCAGTTGCCCCTCGCTCTCGGTGACGTCCTGCAACCCGCCGAGGATCGCACTGGCCCGCCCCTGGTCATCGCGGTACGGCACCATCCAGTAATGCATGACCCTGGCCTCGCCGAATATTTCCACGCGCGTGGTGACCGCCATCGGCACGCCTTCACGGGCGACGCGGGCAAAGCCGTCGGGAAGCGTCTTGCGCACGGCGGGAGGGAACCAGTGGGCATCGGCGAATCCCGAGCCCAGTGCCTCCTCGGCACTGATGCGGTAGTAGTCGAGGAATTTCTGGTTGCAGAACAGCAGTTGCCCCTCTGTCGATCGTACGAACATCGGGTTGGGAGCCGCGTCCACCAGGTGGCGCAACAGGCCCAGCTCCGCCGGGAGCGCAGCGGCCACCACGGAGCCCCCCGCGGGCTCATGGCCGGCCACCAGGCCATTGCGCCGAGCCACTTCGGCCAGTTCGACGTTCGAACTGACATGGAGTTTTTCCAGCAGGTGCGCCTTGTAGGTGCTGACCGTCTTGAAGCTGATGCGCAGCTCTTCGGCGATGCGCAGATTGGTCTTGCCTTCGGCGATCAGCTGCAGCACGGCGGACTCGCGCCGCGTCAGGCAATCCAGCTCGTTGCCACCGCCTGGCTGCATGTGCTCGCGGGCGAAATGGCCGCGCCCCGCGAGGACGTCGGCGATCGCCTTGCGCAGGATCGCCATGTCCTCCTGTTTGCTGACGAAGCCGCTGGCGCCCGACTGGAAACACAGGGGGGCGAAGTGCGCGGCGTTCTGGCGGCTGTAGACCAGCACCTTCTGCGAGGCATCGCGCGCGCGCAGGCGGCGCAGCAGGTCGAGCCCGTCGGAACCGGGCAGTGCGATCTCCAGGATCACCAGTTGCGGCTTGCACTCGCGCGTCAGGCTGAGCGCCGTCGGCACGTCGGCTGCTTCCTGCACGACCTCGTGCCCCATATCCTCCAGCAGATCACGCAGCGCGCTACGCACAATGGGCGTGGCGTCGGCGAGCAGCACCGTAGCCATAGCATCCTTCCCGGCTCGTCCTTCAAGTGCTCAAAGCATAGGCGATGACCGCGCGTTGCAGGCTGTCAGCAACGCGCAGCGGTATCCACTGCATGATGGGCTGCGACTCAGTGCGCCGTTCCCGCCACCTCGTCGCGGCAGGCGGACGGGCTGCGGCCGGTCCAGCGCTTGAAGGCCCGGCGGAAGCCGCGCACGTCACTGTAGCCGAGGGCCTCGGCGATGCGCTCGATGGGCAAGTCCGGGTTGCTCAGCAGACTCATGGCCCGCGCCCGGCGCACCCGCTCCTGCAGCGCGTCGAAGGTCGTCTCGTGTTCGCCCAGGCGCCGGCGCAGGGTGCGGCTGCTCATGTTGAGGTCGGCGGCGACCTTGTCGATGTGGCTGCCATGAGCCAGGTCTCGGGCGATGGCGCGCTCGACCGTTTCCAGCAGGTCCATCTTCTGCTGCACCTGGGCGCACTCCACCTCAAGCAGGTTGAGCGCCTGGCGAAGGGCGACCGGCTGGTGGCTGGGCAGTTGCAGGTCGAGCCAGTGGCTGGCGATCACCATGCGGTTGTGCAGGCAGCCGAAGCGCAGGTTCGGCCCCAGCAGGCGCCGGTACTCGTCCTCGTAGCTCGGCGCGGCATGGGTGAACTCGAAGCGCAGGGGCTGGAACTCGCTGCCGATCAGCGTGCGGTTGTAGACCAGCAGGCTGGCGAAGAACTCCTCCACCGCGAACACCTGGACATCGGCATAGGGCAGGCGGCATTCGACTTCGACGAAGCTCTCCGCGGGGCCTTCGATCAGGTTGCACACCGCCATGCTGCCGGTGGTGTGCTGGAAGCGCCGGCCGATCTCGAAGGCATCGCGCAGGGTCTTGCACAGGGACAGCACGTGGCCGAGCAGGCCGAGGGTGCCGAGCACGTTGTGGTTGCCCACCCAGAGTCCCAGGCCGCGCTCCGGCAGCGCCGCCAGCGCGCGCTGGATCATGCTTACGGCCTGGCGGTAGGAGATGCGCTGGGCCGGGTCCTGCAGTTCCTCGACCGTGAAGCCGAGCCCCAGGCACAGGCGCTCGCTGCTCACGCCCTTTTCGCTGGCGACCTCGGCGAGGGTCTGCAGCAGGAAGGGCGAAACCAGGGCCACGTCGAGCTGGGTGTCGATGGGTGTGCTGGGCATGAAGGCTGTTCCCGAATGCGGGCGCCGGGAGTTCTTGTTCTGGGGGTGGCGCGCGGCGCGGCCATCATAACGCGTTCGCGGGGATGCCAGGACCGGGCGTAACAGAATATTGCAGGCTGTCCGGCAAAGCCCCCCTGATTGTCCGGCAATGCCCTGCTTCATCGAGCCGCCAGCGCTTATTTCTATGGCGCGGTCCGGGCCACGCCCCGGAGCCGTCCGCCAACAAGAACAATGAGCTAACGCATGAACACTATCCGTCTCCCCAGGCTGCCGCTGGCGGCCTCCCTCTTCATTGCCTCGTCCCTCTCGCTGCCGGTCCAGGCCACCGAAAACGGCGTCGACAACATCGGCCCCGGCACCGACGGTTTCTTCGTCCTGCCGCTGGACGTGAACAAGCTGCCGGACCACATGTTCGCCTTCAACCTCTACTACAACCACTACGAGGCGAAGAAGCTGGACATCAGCTCCCTCGGCGGCAAGGTGCCGGGGGTCAAGATCACCTCCGACGCGATCATCCCCCGCCTCGACTACCTGAGCCCCCTGCGGGTATTCGGCGGGCGCCTCGGTGGCTACGTCGCGCAGCCCTACATGCGCCAGCAGGTCGAGATGTTCGGCATGCAGGACCGGCGCGAGAGCCAGGGCGACACCACGGTGGCGCCGATCATCCTCTGGGACATGGGCAAGGACCTGACCATCGGCGCCGCGCTGGAAATCACCCTGCCCACCGGCGACTACGACGCCACGCGCCTGGCCAACACCAGCAACAACTTCTACACCTACAAGCCACTGCTTTCGGCGACCTGGCTGCCCAGCGAGCGCACCGAGCTGTCGGTCAAGGCCACCTACAGCTTCAACGAGGAAAACCCCGACACCGACTACCGCTCCGGCCAGCTCTTCCACTTCGACTACTCGGCCAGCTACCGGGTGACCGACAACCTGCGCCTGGGCGTGAACGGCTACTACCTCAAGCAGACCACCGATGACGAGCAGTACGGCAAGACGGTGACCTTCATGGGCGAGAATGTGGATGACGGCGTACGCGGCCAGGTGTTCGCCATCGGCCCCGCCCTGCACCTGACCTTCCTCAAGTACGCCAGCTTCGAGGTGCGCTGGGCCAAGGAATATGCCGTGGAAAACCGCCCCGAGGGCGAGATGCTGTGGGCCAAGCTGAACCTGCCCTTCACCCTCTGAGTTCTTCGCGGACAGAAAAAAACCTCAGGTCATCGACCTGAGGTTTTTTATTGGGCGGAGCCGGCGTTCAGCTATAGACCGGCCAGTGCTCGACGATGCGGCCGCCGCGCACCGCCAGCAGGTTGCCGAACTGCAGCAGGATCGACTCTGACTGGGTCGGCCGCAGGAACACCTGGTCGTCCACCTTGAGCCCCACGGCGCTGGAGCCGTTGACCATCTCCTGGTTGGAGCTGCGCCCGTACAGGCCGTTGAATTGCAGGCCAGCAGGCGACTCGGGCTCGGCCAGCCAGTTGCCGCCGTAGATGAAGAAGGTCCCGCGCTGGTTCGGGTCCCACCAGGAGAGCAATGCCGACCTGTCGTCCAGCGCCGGAATCTCCACCGCCCCGGTACTCTTGAGCACTGGCGTGGCGATGAAGGCTGCGGGCTGGTGCTCCACCAGCGACGGCAGGTCGTAATGAGTCGGCTTGACCAGCGCCGAACCCACCGACACCTCGCTGCTGGTGCGCTCGTGCTCGTGCATGCGGTAGCTCGGGCTGCCAGCGGTGTTGAGCGTCAGCCCCGGTTTCCAGAGCGCGGCATGTTGCGTGCGGGCGTAATCGACGAAGCCATCGTAGAGCTTCATGACTTTGGCGAAGAGTTCTTCCGGCGAACCGAGGATGCCGGGCACGCCCATGCCGACGAAGGGGTCGTAGCCCATGAAGCCGGCGAACTCCAGGTGCTGCGGATTCGCGCCGATCATCGTGAGCATCCGCCCCAGGGTTGCGTGATCAGCCACGCCGCCACGGTGCAGGCCGACGTCCAGCTCGATATTGATCCGCATCCGGGTGTTCAATCCCTGCGCCAGCGCCAGGTACTGCTGCAGGCGCTCGGGGGTGTCCAGCAGCCATTGCAGCTGGGTCGTCGGATCGAACGGGCCGCGAAGGTTCTGGTAGAACTCCTGTGCCGAGCGCACCGGCAGCGGCTTGCCCAGCAACAGGTCGGCGTCGGGGAAGCGCTCGGCATCGTGGTTGAGGAAAGGCTGGTGGAACGACATCAGCCGGCGGGTGCCGGCGCGCCTGGCGATGTAATCGAGCAGTTGCGGCGATGGCAGGGACTTCTCCACCAGCCGCAGCTGCTTGCCGGCGCGGCGAACCGACTGCATCACCACGTCGACGTTGTGATCCAGCCGGTCCAGGTCGATCAGCATCACCGGGCGCATCGGCCCGTGCTCGCGCAACTCGCGGTTCAGCCGGGCGAAGTAGTCGCTGTACGGAGCGCCCTTGTCAGACGGGCGCAGCCAGGCGCCGGCACCGGCGAGCAGGACGCCCGCTCCGGCCGCGCCGACGATGAAGTGGCGTCGCTTCATGCACTCTCCTTCCTTGTCAGGCCACACCCAGGATCGAGGCCAGGTGGGCATTGAGGAACTTGCCCTGCGGGTCCAGCGCCTGGCGTACCTCGGTGAATTCCTTCCAGCGCGGGTAGAGCGGTTGCAGGGTCCGCGCGTTCAAGGTGTGCAGCTTGCCCCAGTGCGGTCGCCCCGCATACTTCCAGAAGATCGGTTCGATCGCCGCGAAGAAGTTGTGGTGGTCCATGCTGTAGTGCTGGTGCACGGAGATGGAACAGCTGTCGCGGCCCTCGAACATGCTCAGGGGAATGTCGTCGGCCTTCACGTAGCGGTACTCGATGGGGAACCAGGTGCGCAGGTCCTTGTCGCGGATTTTCTTGAGGATTTCCCGCAGGCAGGCCGGGCCGTGCTCCGCCGGCACCGAGTATTCCATCTCGTTGAAGCGCACGTTGCGCACGTTGGCGTAGATCTCGTAGGAGTCGCCGACGCGGTCGTCGAAGCTGGCGATGTGGCGCAGGCTGTTGAGCAGAGCCCGGCGCGCGGCCGGGAAATCGCTGCCGTACTTGTCGAGGCTCTCGATGATGCTGACGAACTCGTTGCCGCCCTCCTCGGCAGGGTCCAGCGGCGGTGTGGCCGGGTCGGTGGTCTCGTTCAGGGCGACGGACAGCGCGTAATCGGAATGGGTGATCACCAGCATTTCCCAGTGCCGGTTCTCGCGGGTGTTCTTCTCCACGTCCTCCAGCAGCTCCTCGGTCTTCGCAATCCACTGCCGCTCGCGCAGGCGATAGGCCTCGCGGTTCTGCAGGCGTACCCGGGTGGCCACACCGAAGGCACCGAGGGACACCCGCGCGGCATTGAATACCTCAGGGTGGCGCTGGGCGTCGCAGTCCAGCACTTCGCCGCTGGCGGTCACCAGTTGCAGTCCGGTGACGTGGGAGGAATAGGAGCCGAAGCCAACGCCGGTGCCGTGGGTCGAGGTAGAGATCGCCCCGGCCAGGGTCTGGTAGTCAATGTCGGCCATGTTCGGCAGCGCCTGACCGACCGCCTTCAGCGCCGCGCCCATCTGCGACATCGGCGTGCCGGCGGCGAATTCCGCCTGCAGCGTCCTGGTGTCGTGGCCGAGCAGACCGTTGAAGTAGCTCAGCGACACCAGCGTGCCGTCGGTAGGCACCAGGGCGCTGAAGGAGTGCGCCGAGCCCACCGGGCGCACCTTGCCCTGGGCCTGGCGGATGACCTGCACCAGTTCGTCCAGGTTCTGCGGCGCCAGGCGCGCCTGGGGCAGGCAGCTCTGTGCGCCGGACCAGTTGCGCCAGGGGATCAGGCGTGGCGTGCGGGCCAGCTCGGCCGCCATCGGAGTGGTGGAAAGCGCCGCGAACGCGCCGGCAACGCCAGCGCGCTGCAGCAGTTGGCGGCGGGTGAGATGAATTGCCATCGAGAGGACCCTGTACTTATTGGATTGGCTGGCCGGACATGAAGGAAATCAGCGCGAGGAACTCGTCCTCCGAGCACTGCATGCACATCCCCATCGGCGGCATGCCCTTGTAGCCATTGATGCTGTGGTCCAGCAGGCTGTCCGCGCCCTGGGCGACGCGGGGGCTCCAGGCCTTGGCATCGCCAACCAGCGGCGCCCCGGAGGCCGGGTTGGCGTGGCACAGTTTGCAGCTGCTGTCGTAGATCTTCGCCAGGGCGGGGTCGGCGGGAACCAGGGTGGCGGTGTTGCGAGGAGTGGGTGGCGCGGCGTCTTCTCCGCAGCCGGCGAGCAGTCCGGCCAGGGCCAGCAAGGCAGCCGGCAGCAGCGGTGTTCCGGGTTTTGGCATAGTGCTCCCCTCTTCTACCGCGCCGGGTGGCGGCACGGATTCTTGTTGTCATGGGCAGGGAGCAACGTTAAGTCAGGCGCCAATCGTGGCGGAGGGCATTGGCGGACAGCGAAGGGGGTTAAAGGGGACAGCAGGAAAACCCATCGCCGGGCCTGCCGCCCTCGCCTCCCGGCAACCCAGGCCCCGAGGACCCGATTGCAGCGCGCCGGCAGATACCGCGACGGCGCGCTGCGCGGTCATTTCAGTAGCGCCACCACCTGCTCCGCCGTCGCCTTCGCGGACTGAGGGTTCTGCCCCGTAACCAGTCGACCGTCGACGATGACATTGGAGACGAATGGCAGCAAAGCCTTCTCGTAGCGGGCGCCCCGGCGCTTCATCTCCGCTTCGGAGTTGTAGGGCACTTGCCTGGCAACACCGGCCAGCACTTCCTCGTTCCAGGAATAACCGGTGAGCCGCCGACCGGCGACCAGCAGGCTACCGTCCGACAACCTGGTATTCAGCAACCCGCAGTAACCATGGCAAACGGAAGAGACGACGCCTCCTCGCTCATGGATTTCGCGAGTGAGCCTCTGCAATCCGGAGTCGTCGGGAAAGTCCCACATCACGGCATGGCCGCCGGTGAAATAGATGGCATCGAAGTCAGCGGAGTCGATCTCCTCCGGTCGCGCGGTCGTCGCCAGGCGCCGCATGCTCGCCTCGTCGTTCAACCACGCCTTGGCCGTGCGGTCGAGAAGCGGCCATTTCAGCGAGCGCGGCTCCAGGGGCGATACGCCCCCCTTGGGGCTCACCAGGTGCTGTTCATACCCGTTTGCGGCAAAGACGTGGTACGCATGGGTCAGCTCGCCCAACCACAATCCGGTCGGCTTGGACGGGTCAGCGTAGTGGGCGACGTTGGTAACGACGTGAAGAATGCGCTTGCTCATGTTCTCGAGTGCCCTCTGTTTCCCCAGCTTGTGCCTTGAATCGTCCACGGAGTCGGCGGGTTCGATGCGATCCGCGCATCCCTGCCTGCGGACCGCGCCGCTCCTCGCCAGCCACAATCACTCTAAGGTTGAACTCAACTTCAAGGTCAAGGCTGCGTTTCCTTATTGCGGACATTCACGGGATTTATCGAGGCCGCCCCATGCATGACTCAAAAACCCGGAAATCGCCTCGAATCCCCCTGATCCACGCGCCTCGCCGCCCGACTCTCCAGAAACGAAAAGCCATGTCCTGGCGACCTTGACCTTAAAGTTCAGTTCAAGGTTAGGGTGCCACCGGCAAGCCGCTCAATAGCGTGCCGCAAGTGCCACGCATGACTCTGGAGATACTCGAACCATGAAACTCGGAAGTGTTGCCGCAATAGCCGGACTTTTCGTGAATGCCCTGGCGGCCCACGCATGGGCTGACGTCCCGGCAACGAATAGCCAGGCGGAAAGTACGATCATCACTATCGCCGGCCATGAAGTACCCGTGGTCAAGGGCGGCCTGTATGACCGATACCGTTCAAACCCACCGCTCTCGGTGATTGCCGCCGAAGCTCCGGATGTCGACCTGAGCTGGTTCAAGGGGCTGACCAAGACCAGGGTGGATATCGGCTTCGAGTCCTATTCGCCTAACTTCTACTACCGGAACAGCAGGGTGACAGCTGTCTTTACGGCGGACATCGAGAAGCTGAAGGAACTGATGCCGGCCAGGGTCCTGGAGAAAGTGCAGCCACTCCAGGTATGGCCGGGGCGCGGCCTGGTCGCCTTCACTGCCTACTCCTATCACTACTGCGACAATGACAGCTACAACGAAGTCGCACTCTCCGTGGTCACCAGCAAGCCCGGCAATGCCAATCTTGGTCCCATCACGCTGATCGGCCAGTCGATATCCAAGGATTACTGGGGGTATGTACTCAAGCTCCCGGTGAACACCGAACTGGCAAGGGTCCGCGGGGTCGTGGGCTACAACCTGCCCAAGTGGCTTACCGGTATCAACGTCAGGGAAGACGACCACACGGTCTCCTACGACATCATCGATAGCCAGACCGGCAAAGTGGATGTCGTCTTCAAGGCCGACAAACTCTCCGGTCTCTCGAAGGACGACGAGCTGGTAACCAACAGCTTTACCAATACCGACAGGAACGGCGAGTTGACCTATGGATACGCGGTTTCGCGACAACTCAGCCATGCAAGCAGCACCGATGGCGACGCGGCGACACTGATCCTCGGCGACGGAAGTCTCTCGGAGTACATCAAGCCGCTGAAACTGGGGAAAATGATGAAGTACGAGTACGTTCCGGAATTCCAGAGCGCGCTGTATGCCCCCAGGCCGCTTGCCACGTTGATCGGCAAGGACTGAACGTCCGGCGGATGAAGCCAGGCCCATCGGGCCTGGTTTTCCAGGGCAAGCCCCCCCAATCCTCATGCCGCCCCACAAAAAGCATTGACCTTAAAGCTTACTTTAATCCTAGAGTGATCTAACGGCTCAGCGTTGGGGCGCCTTGCGCAGTACGACCGACAACGCCACCGCCGCTCATGGAAGAGGCCCCGACAAGCGCCGACCGGCAACGCCCCGGAAGGCGCGCCGTTCCCGGGGGAGCCTGGACAAGGCCGTTCGCAGCGCAGGCGTCAAAGCCACTGCGGCCCGTCGCCTCGATCGAACCGCCACCTGTCCGGCGAGAGCGGAAAAGAACTCCCGTTACGAGCGGCAATGACCAGCACTGTTGATTGCTGCGTGCCGAACTCCACCCACCACAGGAGATGCAAACATGGGATACGTCACGACAAAGGACGGCGTAGAAATCTTCTACAAGGACTGGGGCCCGCGCGATGCCCAGGTGATCCACTTCCACCACGGTTGGCCACTCAGTGCCGACGACTGGGATGCCCAGATGCTGTTCTTCCTGGCCAATGGCTTCCGCGTGGTCGCACACGATCGTCGCGGACATGGTCGGTCGAGCCAGGTGTGGGACGGACACGACATGGATCACTACGCCGATGACGTGGCCGCGGTGGTCCAGCATCTCGGCACCCAGGGGGCCATTCATGTCGGCCACTCCACCGGCGGCGGCGAGGTCATCCACTACATCGCCCGTCACCGCGAGGACCCTGTGCCCAAGGCCGCCATCATCAGCGCCGTTCCGCCGCTGATGGTGAAGACCGCGAGCAATCCCGGCGGCCTGCCCAAGGAGGTCTTCGATGACCTCCAGGCCCAGCTCGCGGCCAACCGCGCACAGTTCTATCACGACATCCCCGCCGGCCCCTTCTATGGCTACAACCGCCCGGGTGCCAAACCTTCGGAAGGCATCATCCGGAACTGGTGGCGGCAAGGCATGATGGGCGGCGCCAAGGCACACTACGACGGCATCGTCGCCTTCTCGCAGACGGACTTCACCGAAGACCTGAAGAGCGTGACCATCCCGGTCCTGGTGATGCACGGCGATGACGACCAGATAGTGCCCTATGAGAACTCGGGCCTGCTGTCGGCGAAGCTGCTCAGGAACAGCACGCTGAAAACCTACTCCGGCTTCCCCCACGGAATGCCAACCACCCACGCCGACACCATCAACGCCGATCTGCTCGCCTTCGTGCGCGGCTGACAGGCGCGGGAGCCAGGAGCTTGCCGCCTGGCTCCCCTCTTTTCGCCATTTGCGCCATTGCCAGGGTGGGTGATTCGCTGGGAGCCTGTCCCTTCTCAGGCCCGGCCGGCCTGCATGACCTCCAGGCAGACCGTTACTACCCGGCCACCTTTCGCTGCTGCTTCACCTTGTACATTTCCCGATCGGCCAGCTTGATGGCCTCATCCACGTCCACGTTATCGGGTTGCACCGCAACGACGCCGACGCTGGCGCCGCTGTACTGGATGTCCCCGTGTCCAACCCCCAACTGGTAACGCCCGATGGTCGCGTTCGCCAATCGATCCTGCAGCAGATGGGCTGCATGCAGCATGTCGTTCTCGGGGGCCTGCCGCGGGTCGAACGAGCCGAGCGCGATCACGATGAACTCATCGCCACCGGTACGCCCCAGAATGTCGCTGGAACGCAGGCTGTCCTGCAGCCGGCCGGAAACGCCCTGCAAAAAGGCATCTCCGGCGTGATGACCATGGGTATCGTTGATGTACTTGAACCCATCCAGATCCACGACGCCGACCAGCACGTACATCCGCTCGCGCCTGGCCAGCGCGAACGTACGCTCGAGTTCGCCCAGGATGGCGCGCCGGTTAGGCAACCCCGTCAGGGAGTCCGTCAGCGCCAGCTTCGCCAGTTCCGCGTTCGCGGTTTGCAGCCGTTCGACCAGCAGCTCCCGCTCCAGGGAATACCCCAACAGTCCGGAAAGCAGCCTCAGGATCGGCTCCACCTCTGGCGTACGGGCGATCTTCGATGAACTGGCAGCGCAAACCGTCCCGAGCACCCGGCCATCCTGGGCGGTGATCGGGGCGCTCACATAGGTTTTGATGCCCAGCGCCTTGGCGGCATCCGAATCCCCCCAGCACTGCGCAACGTCGTCGGAGTACAGACGCTTCTCCTCCAGCGCGCGCTTGCACAAGGTGTCTTCCCAGGGCACCACCAGCCCCTCGGGAATTTCCATCTTGCCAATGTTGCGCGCGAACTCCACCCGCTGCACGCCGTGCTCGATGTCGATGGTCGTCAGGTAGGTGGACTCCATTCCCGTCACCCTTTCGAGCAGGGCCAGCAATGGACGTGTGAGTTGCTCTACGGTTTTGGCTTTAGGGACGGTCTCGGACAGGAACGACAGAATCTGATCCATGCGGGAGCTTCGGCAGCAGTGTGAAGGTATGGCGATTGATAGCAAAACACCTGGGCCATGAACAGCCATTCGAGAAGCACCCGGCAGCTCGGCGAAGAAGAAATCCCCCGACAAAGGCGAACGGTTCGCAGAAAGGTGCGGCAGAACTGGACGACTCACCAGTGCAATGGCTTCGCAAGCGTGAGTAAAGCGACGCAGGCAGACAGAGAAACGTCGATCTACCGCCTTCCCAAGGATCACGGACGACCGGCAAGATAGTCCGACTCGCCGCCGCGCTTCGGTGGCCCAACTTCCTGCCTTGGAAACTCCATGCAACCGCGCGACCTTGCCGCCTACCTGTTCCTCGCGATCGGCTGGGGGCTGTCCTTTCTGGTGTTGCTAAAGGCCATTGCCGGCTTCGGCTGGGTCGGCGCAGTGAGCTTCCGTGCGTTGATCGCCAGCTTCACGCTGCTGGCAGTGGCGAAGCTATCCGGGCGCAGGATGAACTTCGAAGGGCTGTGGAAGCCGCTGTGCGTGGTGGGCGCCACCACGGTGGCCGGCCAGTTGATCGGCATGACCTACGCCACCCCGCGCATCGGCACCGCCATGGCGGCCATCTTCGTTGCAGGGATTCCGCTGTTCTCCATGCTCATCGGGCGCGTCTGGGGGCTGGAACGGATCACCTGGAGCGGCCTTGGCGGGCTGCTTCTGGGCTTCTTCGGCATGGTGCTGCTGGTGGGTTTCCCGGCGGTGCCGGTGACCCATGAGTTCATCCTCGGTTGTGCGGCATCCGTGTTCGGCGCCATCTGTGCGGCCTTCGGCAGCAACTATGCGAGCCTGCGCCTGCGCACGGCGGGTCCCTGGGAAGTAACCTGCGGGGCCTTCCTCATCGGCGGCCTGCTGACCCTACCGCTGCTGGTCTGGGTGCCGGTGCCCGGCACGCCGCAGCTGATGGACTTCCTCTACCTGCTGCTGTGCGGCTGCGTGCTGAGCGCGGTGAACTACGTGGTGTATTTCCAGCTGGTGGCGCGAATCGGGGCGACGCGCACCATCAGCGTGGAATTCGTGGTCACGGTAGTAGCCGTGCTGGTCGGCGCGCTGGTGCTGGGCGAAAGCCTGTCGCTGGTCCAGGGCCTGGGCGCGCTGACCATCCTGGCCGGCTGCGCCCTGGTCCTGGGGCTGGTGCCCGGCGCCAGACCGCGCGCAGCCCGTTAACCCACCTGCACTTGCGCGGCGCCCGGCGCCGCGTCGTCACGGTCGATCTCTTCCATCGGCAAGCGCGAGGTTTCACGCAGCATCCAGGAGCAGAACGCCACCAGCGCCAGGGCCGCCGCGCCATACAGCGCCACGCCGAAGGGATTGCGCCCGGTGGCGATGAGGATGGCGGTGGCGATGCTCGATGCCGTGCCGCCGCCCACTGCAGCGCCGATCTGGTAGCTGAAGGAGATCCCCGAGTAACGCATCTCACGCGGGAACTGCTCGGCCAGGAACGCCGGGATCGGCCCCTGGGTCGCGCCCATGAAGAAGCCCACGGCAATGTAGGCCAGCAGCGCCAGAGCCAGGTTGTGCGCACCGATCATGGGGAAGAAGGCGAACAGCCCCAGGGCCATGATGGCCGCACCGAAGATCATCACGTTACGACGGCCGAAACGGTCCGACAGATGCCCGAAGAACGGCGCCGAGACGACGATGGCCACCGACAGGGAGAAGTCGAACAGCAAGGCTTCGCTGCTGCTGTAGCCGATGTCGGTCGCGTAGGCGAGGAAGAAGGTACTGCCGATATAGGCGATGGTGACGTAGCCGAAGGCGATACCGATGCACAGCAGCAGCTCGCGCGGGCGACGGCGGAAGGCTTCCATCAGCGGCATGCGCGCCTGGACCTTGGCTGCGGCCTTGGGCTGCGGCTCTGCGCTGTTCTGCAGGCGCGCGTAGAGGCCTATCAGCACCAGCACGCCGCCGAGCCAGAACGGGATGCGCCAGCCGATGCCGGTGAGGTCGTCGTTGAAGGCGAAGCTGACGATGGCGAACACCGCCGAGCCGAAGATGCCGCCGATACCGATGCCCATGCTGGTGAAGCTGCCCCATAGGCCGCGTCGGCCCTTAGGTGCTACTTCAATGCCGAACAGCGCCGCCCCGCCCCACTCGCCGCCGGCGGCGAAGCCCTGCACCAGGCGTAGCAGCACCAGCAGGATGGGGGCGGCGGCGCCGAGCGCCGCATGGGTCGGCAGGAAGCCGATCAGCAAGGTGCTGGTGCCCATCAGCACCAGGGTGGCGACCAGCGCCTTCTGCCGGCCGTAGCGGTCGCCCAGGTGGCCGAACACCACGCCGCCCAGGGGACGGGCGAAGAAGCCCGCGCCGAAGGCCGCGAAGGCGATCAGTACGGCGGTGAGGCGATCCATGCCGGGGAAGAACAGCTGCGGGAAGACCAGCGCGGCGGCGTAGCCGTAGATGATGAAATCGTAGAACTCCAGCGCGGTACCCATGCCGGAGACGCAGAAGGTGCGAAAGGCCGAACGGGACCCCGGTGCGGCGGGTGTGTGATCGATCATGGCGGTTCACTCTTGTTTTTGTGGCAACACGAAACCCGCGTAGCGGCCGGAGGGCCGCCACGGGGCGCAAGGGTGGAGCGGGAAGGAAAACGTCAGAAGCGCAGGAAACCTTCGTCCGCCAGCTTCTTCGGCGTACCGGCGACGTACTCCAGGGCACAGCCCACGGTGTCGATGCCGACGCTCAGCAGGGTTTCCCAGCGCTCGGTGTCCGGCTCGGACATATCCGGGTGGAAGCACACGATGGCCTGGTCGCCCTCGGCGCCGCAGAAGGCGGCGGCGCGTTCGCGCAGGCCTACGCCTGTCATCCCGGCGGTGCCGGCCTTGAGGTGGTCCAGGCGCGCGTAAGTGGTGGACACGTCGGCGGTGCGCTCGCCCCAGCTCAGTTCTCCGTCGAGGAAGTGGTTGGTGTGCAGCAGCCAGCCATCCTCGCGAGGCACCACCACGGAGGTGTGCGCCGGACTCATCTCGATGCTGGCGGCACGGGCGCGCACGTCTTCACGGGTGAACACGCTGAGCACGGTGGACGCGCTGACCCGCGCCGAACGCGCCATCTCGACGGCCTCGGTGACGCTGGTGGCTTCCTCCAGCACGCGGCGGGCGATGGCGTGGACCGGTACGCCGGCGCTGCCGTTGTCGCTGGCGTGGTGCAGGATGTTGAAGTGCACGCCCAGGCCCGCACTGTTCACGCCGATCTTGCCGAGCATGCCGAACTCAGTGAACAGCTTGGCGGTCAGGCCGGTGGCGCCGGGGAACTGCAGCAGCAGGCCCTGGGGCACCAGGCTGTCGTGCCAGTCCCAGGTCTGCAGGCTGCGCGGCGCGGCGGCGCCGGCGGGTGCATGGATGGAGGTGGAGCACTCGCCTTCCACCGGCTGCTGCGGCATCACCGCCAGTACTTCGGTGCGTGCGTTCAGCGCGGCCAACTGCCACAGCGGCAGGCCGACGCCCAGGGCGAGGCCTTCGACTTCCTGCGCCAGCGCCGGGCACCAGTCGGCCAGCGCAGCCAGGCTGCCTTCACCGATGGTACGGGCCTTGTCGATCTCCACACCTGCGCGCGGAAAGAAGTCCAGGTACAGCGCCACGGTCTGGCGGATCTGCTCGGCGAAGGTTTCGCCGATCTGCCGGCCACGCTGCAGCGGGTCGCGGATGTCGGTGGTGAAGGTATGAAGAATCACGGCAAGGCTCCTGCAATTGCTATTTCAACGACGGGTATTTCAATGACTGCTGTTTCAATGAACAGGAGCGCCGGAGCGCTCCGGGTGGATCAGGGTTTGTCGTCCGTCCTTGTAACTATGGGCGACTATAGACTTCGCGGCCGGCGAACCAGGTCTTGAGCACCTGGGTATCCCGCAGGGCCTCGGGTTTGACCTTGAACACGTCGCGGTCGAGCAGGATCAGGTCGGCCTGCTTGCCCGGCTTGAGCGAACCGATGCTGTCTTCAAGACGCAGGGTGCGCGCGGCATTGAGGGTGTAGGCCTGGAACATGGTCATGCGGTCGACCTCTTCGCCGGCGTTGAGTACGCCTTTGGGGCCTACGCGCTCCAGCGCCTGGTAGATGGCCTTCCACGGGTCGGGCGTGGTGATCGGCCAGTCGCTGGCGCCGGCGATGGTCGCGCCGTTCTTCAGCAGCGAATGAGCCGGGTACAGGGTCTTGAAGGTCGCGGCGCTGACGTAGGGCTTGAGCAGGTCGACGCTCATTTCGTCGGCGGCGGCCCAGAACAGTTGCATCGAAGCGATCACGTCGAGTTGCTTGAAGCGCGGGTAGTCTTTCGGGTTGACCACTTCCAGGTGGGTGATGGAGTGCGGGATGCCGCTGTGGCGATCCTTGCGCGCCTGCTCGATGCCATTGAGCGATTCGCGCACCGCGCGGTCGCCGATGGCATGGATGTGCACCAGCCAGCCGCGGGCGTCGGCGGCGCTGACCAGTTCGCCGAAGTGTTTCGGGTCGATCAGCAGCTCGCCGGATTTCTTCGAGTTGCTGTAGGGCTCGAGCATCGCCGCGCTCTGCGCCGGCATCTCGGCCACGCCGTCGGCAAAGATCTTGATGCCCGGCAGGGTCAGGTTGTTCACGCCGCGGAACTGCTGACGCACCTTGTCCAGCTCGTCGAGGTCGGCCGGAGTGGCCTTGGAGTCGGCCATCAGCAGCGCGGCGACGTGCGCGGTGAGTCCGCCCTGTTCCGACAGCGCCTTGTAGGCCGGCAGCACGCCGACAGAGTCGTTGTGGATGTCGCCACCGGGATTCTCGTTCGCCAGGGGCTCCATCCAGGCGGTGATGCCGAGGCCCAGGTAATAGCTCTGGGCGTCTTTCAGCGCGGCGAGAAGTTCATCGTCGGTCGGCAGGGGCAGCAAGGCCTGGACCGGGTAAAGGCCGGCATCCACCAGGAAGCCGTTGGGCTTGCCGTCGGCGCCGTGGCCGATGGTGGCCTGTTCTTCCCCTTGCAGCGACTTGACCTTGGCAGCGTCGACCCCGGCCAGGTCCAGCAGCGCCTGGTTGGCCCAGCCGGTATGGTAATCGCCGCCGGCCAGCAGGATCGGCTGCTTGGCCCACTCGCCCTGGTTGAAGCGCTGCTGCAGTTCGTCGATCCGGTCCCAGTACGAGGTGGGAATGCCACCGACATAGAGGAACTTCCCGCGCCGCGCGCGGCCATCGTCGCGCCACTGGCGCAGCTTGTTCTCCAGTTCGGCGAGCGGCAGGTCCTCGTTGTTCAGGTTGGCCTGCAGCATCTGCAGACCGCCCTTGACCAGGTGGGTATGGGAATCGATGAAGCCGGGCATCAGCACCTGGCCGTGCAGGTCGATGACCTTCGTTTCCGGCTGCTTGAGCTTGAGGATCTGCGCATCGGAACCGACCGCGAGGATGCGGCCGTTCTCCACCGCCACCGCCTGCTGCAGCGCTTGCCCCGGCTCGGCGGTATAGACCTTGCCGCCATGGAGGATAAGGTCGGCGGCGGCCATACTTTCCATCGAGGAAAAAGCGCAGGCCGCGGACAGCAGCGTCGGAATCAGTAGTTTCATCGCAGATCCTTAGTTATTGTTGATCTGTAACGAAGGTTAAGCAAAAGCCCTTGCGGCTTTAACACTGACTTCCCGCACAACTTCTATTCCCATCAGGAAGTAATCCTTGGACAAGATGACTGCGCTCACCATGTTCGTCGCCACCGCCGACCACGGCGGCTTCAGCCGCGCCGCGGAGCAGCTGGGCAAGACGCCCTCGGCGATCACCAAGGGCGTGGCGCAACTGGAGGCCGAACTGGGCCAGCGCCTGTTCGAGCGGACCACGCGACGCATGGCGCTGACCGAAGCCGGGCATATCTATCTGGAGGGTGCGCGCCAGGCGTTGATGCAGTTGCAGCGCGCCAGCGAGGAAGTCGAGCAATTGCAGACCGAGCTGCGCGGCAGCCTGCGCATCGCCGCCCCGCCCTCCTTCGCCCCGGCGTTCTTCAATGCCGTGTGCTGCCGCTTCCTGCGCGAGCATCCGCAGGTGCGCCTGGAAGTGGACCTGGCTGACGAATTCGCCGACCTGGTGGAAGGCGGCTACGACCTCGCCCTGCGCGACGGGCCCATCGACCTGCCCGACGTCATCGCCCAGCCGCTGATCGAGAACCGCCTGATGCTCTGTGCAAGCCCGGCCTACCTGGCCAGCAAGGGCATGGACGTGACCCTGGACAACTACGAGCAGCACGACTGGCTGATCTTCCGCCACCCGCTGCTGAACCGGAACTTCTGGTGGGTACAGCGCGACGGCGAGCGCATCCGAATCCGCCAGCCGGTGCCACGGCTGTCCAGCGACAACTACGACTTCCTGCTGTCCTGCCTGCTGGACGGCCAGGGGCTGCAGTTCCTCCCGCAATGGAGCGCGCTGCCCTATATCGAGCGCGGCGAGCTGGTGGAGCTGCTACCGGATTGCTGGCGCGACCAGAGCGCCTTCGGGCCCTGGGTGCATGTGCTGTACCTGCCGCACCGCAGGAGCACGCGCAAGGTGCGGGTGTTCATCGAGTACCTGCGGGAGCATTTGCAGGGGAAAGGGTTGATCTGAGCGACCCCGTAGGGCGTACAACCGTTCGCGGTTGTACGCCGTTGCATCATGCGCCGCCTCCCGCTTCGACGTTGAACCTGGAGCGCCCTGATACCGAGGTCAAACGGCGTATAACGTCGAACGTTATACGCCCTACGTCGGCATGAGACTCCATCGTCCACCTGTGAGAATGGAGTCATCCGCGCTGGATTTCGCCGGCAAGGCCTGCGCCAGATCGGTTCGCGAGCAAGCTCGCTCCTACAAAGAGCCCTCGACTTGTCATGCTGTAGGAGCGAGCTTGCTCGCGAACAAGAAGCCCCTGCCGGCGAGCCTCAGCTTACTTGATGTACCAACCCCACGGCTGGTCGCTGAGGTACTCGGTGACCTGCTTGGTCTCCAGGTAATTATCCAGCCCCCACACGCCCAGCTCGCGGCCGATGCCGCTCTGCTTGTAGCCGCCCCAGGGCGCCTGGGTGAAGGTCGGCTGCGAGCAGTTGACCCAGACGATACCGGCGCGCAGGCCGCGGCTGACGCGCTGGCAGCGCGCCGGGTCGGTGGACATCACCGCCGCCGCCAGGCCGAACTGGCTGTCATTGGCCAGGCGCAGCGCCTCGGCCTCGTCCTTGAAGCGACGCACCGCGAGCACCGGACCGAAGATCTCCTCGCGCCACAGGGCACTCTCCAGCGGCGAGTCGACGAACACGGTCGGCTCGACGAACCAGCCCTTATCGCGATGCGCCGGACGCTTGCCGCCGGTGGCCAGCTTCGCCCCGTCGCGCACGCCGGCTTCGATGGCTTGCAGCACCTTGGCATGCTGCCCCGCGCTGACCAGCGGGCCGAGCAGCACGCCCGGCTCCAGGCCGTTGCCGATGGTGATGCGGCGGGTTTCCTCCACCAGGCGCTCGATCAGCCGATCATGCAGGCCGTCCTGTACCAGTAGGCGCGAGGTGGCGCTGCACACCTGGCCCTGGTTCCAGAAGATGCCGAACAGAATCCACTCCACGGCGGCCTCGACATCGGCGTCGTCGAACACGATGAAGGCCGACTTGCCGCCCAGCTCCAGGCTGACGTTCTTGATGTCCTGGGCGGCCGCCTGCATGATCGCGCGCCCGGTCGGCACGCTGCCGGTGAAGGCCAGCTTGTCCACCCCCGGATGCGCCGAGAGCGACGAGCCGGCGTCACGGCCCAGGCCGGTGACCACGTTCAGCACACCTTTCGGCAAGCCGACTGCATCGGCGGCAGCGGCCAGCTCCAGCGAAGTCAGCGGGGTCAGTTCGGAAGGCTTGAGCACGGCGGTGCAGCCCGCGGCCAGCGCCGGTGCAACCTTCCACGAAGCCATCAGCAGCGGGTAGTTCCAGGGAATGATCTGCCCGGCGACGCCCACCGGTTCGCGCAGCACACGGCAGGCGAAACGCTCGTCGGGCAGCGCGACCACTTCACCCTCGCCGTTCAGCCCTTCGGCCAGCTCGGCGTAGTAGTCGAAGCAACCTATGGCATCGTCGATATCCCACTGCGCCTCGGGCAGCGGCTTGCCGTTGTCCTGCACTTCCAGACGGGCCAGGTCCTCGCGGCGACCACGCAGGTTGTCGGCGATGGCGCGCAGGTAAACCGCGCGCTCCTTGCCCGTGCTGCGCCCCCACTCGCCCTCATCGAAGGCCCGGCGCGCGGCCTGTACGGCACGGTCCACGTCCTCGCCGGTGGCGGCAGCGACTTCCGTCAGCACCGCTTCGCTGGACGGTTCGTACACCTCGAAGCGGCCGCCTTTCGCGGGTGCCTGCCATTGGCCGTCGATATAGAGCTGGTCGCGCATGCGAAGGTCTCCTGAGCGTATTGGAATACTTGTCGGCCGAGCATAGGGAAATGGGCGCGGGATTGATAACGCGGGCGCCATGCATGCGGGCACGCGCGGAGCGGCCATTCGGGCACATGGCACCCCGTAGGATGGGTGGAGCTTGCGATACCCATCGCCGGGGTCGCCAGCGATTGATGGGTATCGCTTCGCTCCACGCCATCCTACGAGAACGATCCGATCACGAAGCCGCCTTCTGCTCCAGATACGCCTTGGGCGACAGTCCCGTCTCCTCGCGGAAGCAGCGGTAGAAGGTCGACAGCGAACGGAACCCCGCTGCCCGCGCCAGTTCGTCGATACGGGTGACGCTGGTGGCGCCGCCCAACTGGCTCAGCAGATGGCGCAGGCGCAACTGGTTCAGGTACTGGTAGAAGCTCAGGCCCAGCACCTGGTTGAGGAAGTAGGAAATCTGGTTGCGCGTGTAACCGGTGGCCGCCGCCACCTGGGGCATGTCCAGGTCGGGATTGAGGAAAGGCTGGCTCTGCTGGAAGTACTGCTGGATGTCGCCACCCAGTTGGCTCAGTTGCCGCGCGGAAAGTCCCAGGCGGCTACCGGCCATGCGCTCCGGCGCCTCGCTGGCGGTTTTCTGCGGCTGGCCGACCAGGGCCGTGTGCTCGTTGACCCGGATGATCCGCCCGTCACGCACGGTGTACGCCTCCGTGGCGCGGTAGGACACCAGCCCCTGGGTGCCGCGCAAGGTCACCTGGTACTGCAGGAACGCCGTGTCGCCATCCACCCGCAGGCGGTCGGTGTAG
Organism: Pseudomonas macauensis; assembly: GCF_047902425.1. NCBI lineage: Bacteria > Pseudomonadati > Pseudomonadota > Gammaproteobacteria > Pseudomonadales > Pseudomonadaceae > Pseudomonas > Pseudomonas macauensis. The sequence goes on from NZ_CP138377.1 coordinate 3,216,112, forward strand.
ACCTGCGACTCGTCCCCCGCCGCCGGCATGCTCGACTGCAGATAGCCGCGCAGTTCCTCCGGCGCGATGCGTCGGCCCTGGAAGAAGTCATTGTATTCCACCTGCGGGTCGAACAGCGCCATCAGCGCGTCGATGTCATGCCGGCGCCACGCCTGGTGGTAGCGCATCACCACGGCATGGGTAGCGGCGCTGGCCGGGTCAGGCTGGTAGGTCGCGCCTTCGAGGGTGGCGCTCCAGCCCTGTTCGTCACTCATTGTTTTCCCCTGCCGGTCTCGGCCGGCTTTTCCTGCTCCGGGCGTGCCCGCAAAGAGCGGCGGACCGTATGCCTGGCCCCCGTGAGCGTTACAAGATTTCGGACGCGGCCCGCTGGCCGCTTTTTCTTCCGACATTCTGCCGGAGTTTTCCGATGACATCCGCCTCACTTGCACGCACCACTCCCAGACCCTTCTGGCTCGACACCCTCGATCCCGCTCCTGCTGCCCCTGCACTGGAGGCCGATCGCAGCTTCGATCTGGTGGTGGTCGGCGGCGGCTTCACCGGCCTGTGGACCGCCCTGCACGCCCGTCAGCGCCGGCCCGGCGCGAGCATCGCGGTGGTCGAGGCGCGTCGTTGCGGTGGCGAGGCCAGCGGGCGCAACGGCGGTTTCTGCGCTCCAAGCATTTCCCACGGCGTAGGCAACGCCCTGCGCCGCTGGCCGGAAGAAGCCGAAACCCTGGTACGCCTGGGCCGACAGAACCTCGATGAGTTCGAGGCGGACCTCAAGCGCTTCGGCATGAACGTCGAGTTCGAACGCCGCGGCAAACTCAACGTCGCCGCCCAGCCCTGGCAGATCGACGGCCTGCGCGGCATGCAGCGCAATTACGAACGTTTCGGCATCGAGTGCGAATTTCTAGGCAAAGCGGAACTGGCCGGCAGGCTGGATTCCCCCGCCTACCAGGCCGGCGTCTTCGAGCCCAACTACGCGCTGCTCAACCCGGCGAAGATGGCCGCCGAGCTGCGCCGGGTGTGCCTGGAACAGGGCGTCGAGCTGTTCGAGAACACGCCGGTCCACGAACTGCACCAACGCGGCGACCGACTGATGCTGCGCTGCGACCGTGGCGAGCTGGAAGCCGGGCAGATCGCCCTGGCCACCAACATCGCCCCGCCGCTGCTCGGCCATCTGAATTCCAGCGTGATCCCGGTGTACGACTACTCGCTGGTCACCCAGCCGCTGACTGACGATCAGCTGCGCGCCATCGGCTGGGTCGACCGCTACGGCATCGCCGATGCCGGCAACCAGTTCCACTACCTGCGCAAGACCGCCGACAACCGCATTCTCTGGGCCGGCTTCGACGCCATCTACCACTTCGGCAGCCGCCGTGACGAAGCCCTGACCCAGCGTCCGGCAAGCTTCGAGCGCCTGGCCGGCCAGTTCCGCGAGGCGTTCCCGCAGCTCGGCCCGGTGCAGTTCAGCCACGCCTGGGGCGGCATCATCGACACCTCGGCGCGCACCACGCTGTTCACCGGCTGCGTGCTCGGCGGGCGCGTGGCCTACGCGCTGGGCTTCACCGGCCAGGGCGTGTCGGCCAGTCGCTTCGCGGCCCTGAACATGCTCGACCAGTTGGGCGGCGAACGCACCGAACGCACCCAGCTGCGCATGACCTCGCAGAAGCCCTTCCCCTTCCCGCCCGAACCGCTGCGCTACCTCGGCGTGCGCCTGGCCCAGCGCTCACTAGCCAAGGAAGACCGCACCGGCCGCCGCGACCTGCTGCTCAAGACCTTCGATGCCTTCGGCGTCGGTTTCGATTCCTGATGGAGAACTTCATGTCCACCCTGCCCCGCCACGTCATCGACTTCGCCAACCCCGACCTCGCGCCCCAAGAGCGCGAAATCAACGACCCGGCCATCGTCGATGCGCCCTACCAGAGCCGCAGCTGGCGGCACTTCAGCGCCCCTGAAAAGAACGCCATCGCCGGCATCTGGGAAGCCGGTGTGCACCTGGAGCGCTGCGAGTGCGATTACGATGAGCTGTGCCACATCCTCGAAGGCACCGTGCGCCTGACCGACGCCGACGGCGTGGCGAAGACCTTCGGGCCCGGAGATTCCTTCGTGGTGGCGGCGGGCTTCAAGGGCACCTGGGAAAATCTCACGCCGGTGCGCAAGGTGTATTTCATCCTCGGGTGAGTTCAGCGCTCAGGCTGCCCTCACCCTAACCCCCTCCCCAGGGGAGAGGGGACCGTACGAAGCAGGATGACACTGTCGCGTCAGCCGGTAAGGACTGCTCCCTCTCCCTCAGGGAGACGACTGCAGGGATGCAGGGGGTAGGGCGACGCAGGATGCCAAAGCCGAGGGCTGGGGTGAGGGAAACCACAGGCATAGGCATCAAGCGCCTGCAGGCCGTACGTCTGCGCAAATTCCACGGCGAGTTGAAAGGGCTATAACTACCCGAACGAAGCGGCTGGTCGGCCAGGACACCCCTGCATCGACCGCCCCTGTTGGCGTTCCCCTTGTCCAGGTCAGGCCTCCTCAGCCTGATTGGCGCCCGCGCGCGGAGCGGTGTGATGACTTCCAGAGCATGGCGATGGGCTCGCAGGAGCCTTCCTGGCTGCATCGTGCTGGCGCTGCTGGTCGCTCCGATTCACGCCAACGCCCTGTTCAAGTGCCAGGCCCGGGACGGAACCATCAGCCACACCAGCCATGCCATTCCCGGCGCCCGCTGTACTCTCCAGAAAGGCAAGGTTAGCCAGAACGGAAAGGCTGGAACCGGTATCGGCGCCCGGTCACAGGGCGCGCCAAGGTTCGAGCGGAGCAACGCTCCAAGGGCAGTGCCGATTCGGATCTACACCTTCGTTCACAAGGGTATTCGTCAATATGTGAGCCGACGCCCTGTCGGTATCTCCGAGCGGGTCGATGTCATCGAGGTGTATTACGTCAAGGGCTGCTACCTGTGCATGGCGCCAAAGGACTTCAACGTCGCCTCACTGCGCCTGGACACCCGTTCCTATCGCCGGGAGATCGAGGCCGCTTCGACGCTTTACGGTGTCGACCAGGCGCTGGTCCGCGCGGTAATCCATGCCGAGTCGGCGTTTCAGCCCAACGCCGTTTCCGTGGCCGGCGCACAGGGCCTGATGCAGTTGATGCCCGACACTGCGGAGCGCTTCAACGTGGCTGATCCGTTCGACGCACGGCAGAACATCCGTGGCGGCGTGCGCTACCTGGCCTGGCTGCTCAAGCGTTTCAACGGCAACCAGACGCTGGCGTTGGCCGGTTACAACGCCGGAGAAGCGTCCGTGGACGAGTACAACGGCGTGCCGCCCTTCGCTGAAACGCGCTACTACGTGTCCCGCGTGCAGTCCCTGACCGAGCGTTATCGCAACCATCGCTGAAGGGTCTGATTCGGCGTTGGTTCGCGAGCAAGCTCGCTCCTACAAAAGAGCACGCCGGAGTTTCCCCTGGCTGTAGGAGCGAGCTTGCTCGCGAACCGCATTTGAAGGGACGTAGGGCGCAAAACCTGGAACAGGTTATCCGCCGGGCCATCCACGGCGGATAACGCTGGCGCGTTATACGCCCTACACAGGCGGTTAGCCCTGCGCGAACACGTCGCGCCGCAGGCTCAGCCGAACGTCCACCCCGCCGTCGCCAGCCGCGTATCCAGCGCGGCGAGATCGGCTTCGACCCGCGCCACCGGTTCCGGCATGTAGGCCAGCGGATCGGGCAACGTGGACGGCTGCCTCAGGAAGCCTTCGGTTGCCGCGTGCAGGCAGTAGGCGCTGTAGGCCGGGTTGTAACCGCCCTCCTGCACCACCAGCAGTCGCCCCTTGCAGAGCTCGTCGGCCAGCGCGCGGGCGCGGCGGGCCAGGCGGTTGAAGCCCTGCATGGTCACCAGTTGGCGGCCGTTGGGGTCGAACTGCGAGGCATCCAGGCCGTTGGCGATGATCAGCAGGTCCGGCTTGAACGCGCGCAGCGCCGGCTCGACGAAGCGTGCGAAAACCATTTCGTAGAGCTGGTCGCCCGACCCCATGGGCAGCGGCAGGTTGAGGTTGCTGCCCAACCCCGCGCCGTAGCCGCGCTCGTCCACCGCGCCGGTCTGCGGATGGCTCGGGCCCCAGGCGCCGTGGTCCATGTGCAGCGATACGGTGAACACCGACGGATCGTCGTAGAAGCCTTCCTGGGTTCCGTTGCCGTGGTGCACGTCCCAGTCGACGATGGCGACGCGCTCCAGACCGGCCGCCTGGGCTGCACGCGCGGCAATCCCGGCATGGTTGAAGAAGCAGTAGCCGTCGGCCATTGCGGGCGCGGCGTGGTGGCCTGGCGGGCGCACCAGGGCCATGGCCGGGTTGCCGCTCGCCAATACGCTTTCCAGCGCTGCCAGGCTGGTGCCGGCGGCGGCCAGCAGCCCGGCGAGGCTGCCGGCGGACATCAGGGTGGTGCTGCTGAAGCGCTTGCCCGCAGCGTCCGCTTCGAAGATGCCGCGCAGGTAGTCGGCGTCATGGAAACGCAGCAGTTCTTCTTCGCTGGCATGGCGGCCTTCGTGCCAGCGCAAGGAGCCTGCCACCGGCCCGCGCTGGAGGATGGCGCGCATGTTGAGCAGCCGGGGATTGCTCTCCGGGTGCTGCAGTTGCTCTGCCAGCAGGTCGCTGGGCGGCGCCTCGAATACGCCGGCCGCGGTGTCGTGGCGCAGCACGTCGTCGTGCCAGAAAACATCCATCGTGTGACTCATCAGAAGCCCTCGGTTTCCATCACTGCGCCCGTAGGCGCAGACACGCAACACGGCTTCGCCCCCTGCCCGGCAGAGGCAGGGAGCGAACCTCCATCAGTCAATGATCGTCAGCTCGGGCGCAAGCTCCGACAGGCTCGCCGAACCCTTCTCGCCGCACAGCACGGTGTCGCCGAGCTTGATGCCGAAGCCTTCGTTGTACAAGGACAGGTTGGGCTCGATGGAGAACGACATGTTCGGCTGGAACACGTGGTCGTCGGCCTCGTCCACCATCATCGCTTCCAGCCAGGTCGGCGGGTAGGCAAGACCGAGGCTGTAGCCGATGCGGTGCACGCGGGTGCGCGAGAGGTCGATGCGGTCGAGGATCTGGTTGCACACGCGGTTGGCCTCGCCCACCGGGGTGCCCGGCTTGGCGATGTCGATGGCGGCGTTGAAGGCCTCGGTGAGCAGGGTCGCGACTTCCTTCACCCGCGGACTGGGTTTGCCGATCACCGCGGTGCGCATGAGGATGGCGTGGTAGCGGTTGCACACGCCGGCGTGTTCGAGGATCACCACGTCGCCGTGGCTGATGGTCTGGCGGTGCGGCATGGCGTGGGTCATGGTGCTGCGGCGGCCGGTGGCGCACATCGGGCTGATCGCCGAGTACTCGCTGCCGGCACGGCCCAGGGCGTTGGCGACGATGCCGGCCACTTCCACCTCGGAGATGCCCGGACGCAGCGCCTCGAAGGCGGCCAGCATGCCCTGGTCGGCCATGCGCGCGGCGCTGCGCTGGTATTCGATTTCCTCGGCGGTCTTGATCAGGCGGTTCTCGGCGACCAGAGGGCCGGCGTCTTCGAAGCGCGCCTCGGGCATGTAGCCCAGCAATGCGTTGTACTGCGCCGGGGAGAAGGTCGAGGCGGTCATTTCCAGGCCGATGCGCGCCTGGCTCAAACCCGCCTGGGCCAGCACGTCGGCAACGATCTTCAGCGGGTCCTGCTTGGCGATGTCATAGAAGATCGCCTCGTTGATGCACGACAGCTCCCAGGTGCAGGGCTCTTCGCTGGTGCGGGTGAGGAACACCGGCTCGGCCAGCTTGGGCGAGATGATCAGCGCCTGGTACCAGAGGAAGCCCAGGCTGTCGAAGCCGCTCAGGTAGTTGATGTTGTCCGGGTAGTTGACCACCAGGGCATCCAGGCCACGGTCGGCCATGCGGCGTTTGACGGCTTCGACGCGTTGACGGTAGGTGCGAGCGGGGAAAGCAGTAAGCATGGGGACTCCCTCCTCAGGGACAAGGTGCAAGCGACACAGGTGTTCTTGTTTGGGGCCGCCATCAGGCGGCCGTATGCGGGGTTGAAACAGTCAGCTGGGTGGTTGCTGTCGCGCCAGGTACAGGCGCACCAGCATCACCACCAGGGTGAGGACGATCATCAGGGTGGACACGGCGGCAATGGCCGGGTCGAGGTTGTAGCGCAGGCCGTCCCAGATACGCTTGGGCAGCGTCACCACGTTCAGGCCGCTGGTGAACAGCGTCACCACCACCTCTTCCCAGCTCATCACAAAGCCCATGAAGAAACCGCCGGCGACGCCACCACGCACATTGGGCAGCAGCACGTTCCACAGCGTCGGCCAGAGCCCGGCGCCGAGGGAACGCGAGGCCTTGTACAGGCTCTGGTCGAGCCGTGCGTAGGCCACCAGCAGGGCGATCACCGAGTACGGCAGCGCCATCAGCAGATGGCCGAAGCCCACACCCAGCAGGCTGTCGAGCACACCCAGGCGTGCATCGAGGTAGTAGATCGACATGGCCGAGACCACCTGCGGGACGATCATCGGCAACAGCACGATGGCGGTCAGCAAGGTGCGGTACCGGCGCTGCAGCCAGATGCCGGTGGCGAACAGGAAGGCCAGCGCCGTAGACAACGCGCCGACCACCAGCGCCAGGCCGAGGCTCTGCAGGATCGACACCAGCCAGGCGCCATCGAACAGCGTCGCGTAATGGCGCAGCGACCAGCCGCCGTCCGGGAAGGCCAGGTAGCGCTGGTTGCCGAACGACAGCGGGACGATCACCAGGATCGGCAGCAGCAGGAACAGCGCGGACAGCGCCAGGGCGGCCCAGGACAGCCAGCGGCCGACCTGCGGGCGTGGCAGTTGCGGCTTTTTCACGCCCTTGGGCATGGCGGAGAGATAGGTTCCCTGCGGAGTCACAGCTCAGCCCTCCCGAGCAGGCGGCGGTAGCCGATGAGTTGTCCGAACAGCAGCGCGCAACCCACCACCAGCAGCATCAGCACGATGCTCAGTGCGGCGCCCAGGCCCCAGTTGGAGAGCTGGAACATCTGCACGTAGATGTACTCCGCGAGCATCGCCGCCTTGCCGCCACCCAGCAGTGCCGGGGTGACGAAGCAGCCGAGGCTGAAGACGAAGACGATGGCCGATGCGGCGACCACGCCGGGCAACGTCAGCGGAATGAAGATGTCCTTGAGCGTCTGCCAGTGGCTGGCGCCCAGGCTGCTGGACGCCCGCAGCAGGCTGTCGTCCACCTGCTTGAGCGAGGACAACAGCGGCAGCACCGCGTAGGGCACCATGAAGTGCACCATGCCGATCAGCGCGCCCAGTTCGTTGCGTACCAGCGGCGGCGGCGCGTCGAACCAGCCCGTGGCCATCAGCCCCTGGCTGACCAGGCCGCCGTTGCGCAACAGCACCAGCCAGGCGAAGGCGCGGATCAGCATCGACAGCCAGAACGGCAACAGCACGAACAGTTCGATCAGTTGCCGGCCACGCGGCGTCGCAAAACGCCAGCGGTAGGCGATCAGGTAGGCGATGGCAACGCTGATTGCGGTGGTCAGCAGGCAGATGCGCAGGGTGCGCCAGATCACTGCCTGCAGGTTGGCGTTGTCGGCAATCGCCGCATAGTTCTGCGTGCCCCACTCGGGCAGGCTGAAGCTCCAGCCCAGCACGCCGAGGGTCGGCAGCAGGTAGCCGACCACGACGAGCAATGGTAGCGGCAGGATCAGCAGGCCGTAGACCGGCAGCACACCCGGTGCGAAACGTCGCATCTCAGCCACCGATCAGCGCGAGGTAGCGCTCCAGGGTTTCACCGTAGTGTTCGGCGTGCCACTTGTTGTTGAGCGACACCTGCTTCTTCAGGTTGTCCGGCGCGGTGGGGTTGATCGCCTGCAGCTGGGCGCTGAGCAGATCGTTGGCCTTGAGGTTCACCGGGCCCATGTTGTAGACCTCCATGAGCTTGGCCTGGACCTCCGGGCGCAGCGCGTAGGCGATGAACTCCATGGCCGCCTTGGCGCCGGCCGGGTTGCCCTTGGGCACCATCCACACCGAAGGCGAGACGATGCCGCCGTCGAAGCTCCAGTCGATCTTGCCGCCGGTGTCGCTCTTCACCAGCTCGGCGCGGGTGTGCCACAGCTGCGCCATGCTCACTTCGCCATCGCGAATCAGCTGCTGCGACTCGGCGCCGGTGGACCAGTGGGTGGCGATGTGCGGCAACAGTTCCTCGATCTTGCGCAGCGCGCGGTCCACATCCAGCGGGTAGAGCTGCTCCGGCGGCACACCGTCGGCCAGCAGCGCGCATTCGAGGTTGGCGCTCATCCATTTGTAGAGGGTGCGTTTGCCCGGGTACTTCTTCACGTCCCAGAAGTCGGCCCAGGACTTGGGCGGGTTCTTGCCGAACTGCTCGTGGTCGTAGCCGATCACGTAGCTGTAGGTGTAGTTGGCGAGGCCGAAATCATGCACGTCGCCGTAGCCGATCAACGACTTGTCGACGATGCCGAAGTCGATGGGCGCGAGGAACTTGTCCTTGCCCAGGCGATAGGACGAATACATCTCGCCGTCGCACACATCCCAACGCACCGCGCCGCTGCTGACCTGGGTCTTCAGCGCGCCCTCGGTGGGGCCGCTGCCGTCCACTTTCAGGGTAAGGCCGGACGCCTGGTCGAAGCCGCCGAAGCTCTTTTCGAAAGCCGGCACCGCATCGCCGCCCCAGTTGGCCAGCACCAGGTTGCCGCCAGCAGCGAAGGCACGACTGCCGGAGCCGAATGGGAAGGCACTGGCGGCGGCGAACAACAGCAGGCTGCGGTTGAAATCGCGACGGCTGATGCCGGCGCGCTCGCTTTTCTCGGCGGCGATTTCGATGGCGTCTTCGATGAAGCCTTGGCGTTCTTTCATTGTGATTGCTCCCCGATCGTTTGTTTTCGTTATGCGTGTGTCAGGCGGACAACAGGTGGCAGTGCTGCGGCGACCAGCTGCACCAGTAGCGCTGGCCGCTGCGCAGATCGGCCAGCAGCGGGTGCGCGACCGGCAGGCGCAGGTCGAGGCGCTCGCCCTGCTCCAGGGTCAGTTCGAGGTTGACGTGGGCACCCTGGTAAGTGGCGTTGCCGACGGTGGCGCAGAGGCCGTTGTCGCGGCCGGCGTCCTGCAGCGGGCGCAGGTCGATGTGCTCCGGGCGCACTGCCAGCCAGCTCTTGCCGCCCTGGCTTGCCTGGGCCGAGTGGGCCACGCGCAGGTGCTGGCCGCGAAAATCACAGAGCGTGGCTTCTGCCTCGCGGCCCACCACGCCGACCTCCAGCAGATTGGTATCGCCGAGGAAGTTGGCGACGAATCGGCTGGCCGGACGTTCGTAGACTTCGCGCGGTGTGCCGACCTGCTCCAGGCGGCCCTTGTTGAACACGGCGATGCGGTCGGACAGCGCCAGCGCTTCCTCCTGGTCGTGGGTGACGAAGACGAAGGTGGTGCCGAAATCCTTGTGCATGCGCGCCAGCTCGCCCTGCATTTCCTGGCGCAGGCGGCGGTCGAGGGCGGACAGCGGCTCGTCGAGGAGCAGGAGTTTGGGCTTGAACACCAATGCACGGGCCAGCGCCACACGTTGCTGCTGGCCGCCGGAGAGCTGGGCGATACCGCGATTGCCCATACCGGCCAGCCCGATGCGCTCCAGCACCTCGGCCACCCGGCGCTTGATCTCCACGCCCGGCACCTTGCGGATGCGCAGGGGGTAGGCCACGTTCTGCGCCACGCTCATGTGCGGGAACAGCGCGTAGCCCTGGAACACCACGCCGAAATCGCGCCGGTCCGGCGACAACTGGGTGATATCGCGGCCGTCCATCTCGATATGCCCTTCGCTGGGCTCGACGAAGCCGGCGAGCATCATCAGCGTGGTGCTCTTGCCCGAGCCCGAAGGCCCCAGAAGCGTGAGGAATTCGCCCTGGCGGATGCTCAGGCTGAGGTCGCTCAGGACCTGCAGGTTGCCATAGCGCTTGCCCAGGCCGAACACGTCGACGAAATGATGCATGGCGGGTCTCCAGCCGTTTGTTCTTGTGTTTGGGTGTTGGCTTGGAGTCATCTTCTGTGCAAATTTAACTAACGACAATTCAATAGATTTCCACCTGAATCGTTAGCCAAATTCACGGAAAAGGTCTCTCATGCGTCAGAACAGTGCGTTCCGAATGCCCTCCCTCATCGCCCTCCGCGCTTTCGAGGCACTGGTCCGCCAGGGCAGCATCAGCCGCGCGGCACTGGAGCTGCACGTCACCCACGGCGCGGTCAGCCACCAGGTGAAGAAGCTTGAGGAAGAACTGGGCATGGCGCTGGTGGAGCGCCAGGGCAAGGGCGTCAAGCTGACTCCGGCCGGGCGCCAGCTGAGCCAGCAGATCAGCAGCGCCTTCGACCAGCTGCGCGACATCCGCCGCGCATTGCCCAACGAGGAGCCCGCCGGCGAGCTGCGCATCGCCTGCGCTCCCGCATTGCTGGCACGGGTGTCATCGCTGCTGGAGAAATTCCTGCGTAATTACCAGGAGGTCGCTCTGCACCTGCTGCCGATGAGCAGTGACCTGGGCCAAGTGGACATGGTGATTTCTTTCGGCGAGACGCACATCGAGGGCCAGCGCTTCGCCGCGCTGGGCGATATCCGCTATTTCCCGGTGTGCAGCCCGCGCCTGCTCAACACCCAGGAGCACCTGCGCAAGCCGCGCGACCTGGCGCGCCAGGTGCTGCTGCACGAGGACGACGGCTTCGACTGGAGCCGCTACTTCCTCGCCGCTGGCGTGCCCGGTTTGCAGGCACGGCAGAACGTCTTCCTGCCCGACGCCTACCTGACCATCCGTGCCGCCGTGGCCGGCGGTGGCGTGACCATCAGCGACCATATCCTGGCTGGCGAGGAACTGCACCAGGGCCGGCTGGTGCGCCTGTTCGACATCGACTTCCCGGCGCCCCACCCCTACTTCCTGATCATCCCGCCCCACGGCAACCAGGCCCTGGCGCGGGAGTTCGCGGACTGGCTGCTGCATGAGCTGGAGGCGATTCCGGCGTTTGATTGAGGGGCTGCGGGCACGGCGCAGATTCAATCGCGGACAAAGTCCGCTCCTACGCAGGAGCGGACTCCAATGAGCCGATGGGGATCTCAGCCCTTCCGCTCATTCAACAGGAAGTGCGACAGCGCCGGGATCAGCAACAGCGCCCCCAGCATGTTCCACAGGAACATGAAGGTCAGCAGAATTCCCATGTCCGCCTGGAACTTGATCGGCGACCAGGCCCAGGTGATCACCCCGGCGGCCAGGGTCACGCCCACCAGTGCCACCACCTTGCCGGTGAAGATCACCGCCTGGCGGTAGGCCAGCGCCAGCGGGAAGCCAGCACGCTGCAATTGCAACTGCACACTGAGCAGGTACAGCGCATAGTCCACGCCAATGCCCACGCCCAGGGCGATCACCGGCAGGGTCGCCACTTTCACGCCGATGCCGAGGAACACCATCAGCGCCTCGCAGAGCATGGACGTCAGCACCAGCGGCAGCATGGCCACCAGGGTTGCGCGCCAGCTGCGGAAGGTGATCAGGCAGAACAGGCTGACCGCCCCGTAGATGTACAGCAGCATGGTGCGGTTGGCCTGGTGCACCACGCTGTTGGTGGCGGCCTCAATGCCGGCGCTGCCCGCGGCGAGGAGGAACTGGCGGTCCGGCGTGCTGTTGGCCTTGGCGAAGTCTTCGGCAATGGTAGTCACTTCCTCCAGGGTCCTGGCCTTGTGGTCCTTGAGGAAGGCGATCACCGGCATCACCGAGCAATCGGTGTTGAACAGTTCCGGCGTATTCACCGAGGCCTGCTGCGCCGAGTAGTTGAGCACGTCCTGGTTGCGCTGCAGGCTGGCGAACTTGGGGTTGCCCTCGTAGGTGCCGGCGGTGATCTGGCGCACCGCGTCGGCCAGCGAAACGCTCGCCTGCACGCCCGGATGCTGTTGCAGCGCCCAGCCCAGGCGGTCGGCGAGGATCAGGGTCTTGTAGTTCAGGCAGCCTTCGGCGGGCGTCTTTACCATCACCGCGAACAGGTCGCTGGAGAGCGCGTAGTGGCTGGTGATGTAGGCGTTGTCGCGGTTGTAGCGCGAGTCCGCGCGCAGCTCGGGCGCGCCGGCGTCGAGATCGCCGATCTGCAGGCGCTGGCTGACCAGGAAGCTGCCGGCGCCGATCAGCGCGGCGACCGCCAGGGCAATGCTTGCCCAGCGCCGTTCGGTGAAGCGGTCGAGCAGGCTCCACAGGCGGCCCAGGCCCTGCTCGCGGGCTTCCTGCTGCTCCTCGCGCAGGGCGCGGGCGGCGGCGCGCGGGCTGACGCCGATGAAGGACAACGCCACCGGCATCAGCAGCAGCGAGGTGAAGACCAGCACCGCCACGCCGATGCTCGCGGTGATCGCCAGCGCCTTGATCACCGGGATGTCGATCAGCATCAGCACACCGAAGCCCACGGCGTCGCACAGCAGTGCGCTGACCCCGGCGAGGAACAGGCGACGGAAGGTGTTGCGCGCCGCCACCAGGCGATGGGTGCCGCGGCCGATGTCCTGCATGATGCCGTTCATCTTCTGCGTGGCGTGGGACACGCCGATGGCGAAGATCAGGAACGGCACCAGGATCGAGTAAGGGTCCAGCGCATAGCCCAGCCAGGCGATCAGGCCCAGCTGCCAGATCACCGCGAGCAGCGAGCAGACGATCACCAGCAGGCTGCTGCGCAGGCAGCGGGTATAGAGCAGGATGATGACGAAGGCCGAGATTACCGCTAGGCCGAAGAACATCATCACCCGCAGCAGGCCGTCGATCAGGTCGCCGACCAGCTTGGCGAAGCCGATCGCGTGGATGCGCACGGCGCCCTTGCCCGGCTCGCCGGCGTCGAAGGCACGCTGGTCGCCCAGGTACTCGTACTTCAGGCGCAGCGCGTCGAGCTGGTGGGAGAACTGCTGGTAGTCGATGCCCTTGCCGGTGGCCGAGTCATGATCCAGCAGCGGCACCACCAGCATGCTCGAACGGAAATCATTGGCCACCAGGCTGCCGACGATGCCGGCGCGGGCGATGTTCTGGCGCAACGTAGCGATGCTCGGGGCGTCGCCGGCATAGCCGTCGGGCATCACCGGGCCGCCCTGGAAGCCCTCCTCGGTCACTTCGGTCCAGCGTACCGCCGGCGACCACAGCGACTTCATCCAGGCGCGGTCGACGCCGGGGCTCAGGAACAGCTGGTCGTTGATCTGCTTGAGGGTGTCCAGGTAGGCCGGCGCGAAGATGTCGCCGTCGCGGCTCTCCACCACCACTCGCACGGAGTTACCCAGGCCGCGCAGCGCCCCACGGTTCTCCAGGTAGTTGCGGATGTAGGGGTGGCTCTGCGGGATCATCTTCTCGAAGCTGGGCTTGATCTCCAGGCGGGTCACCGCCATCCAGCCGAGCAGCAGCGTGACCAGGGCAATCAGGCTGATGAACAGGAGCCGATGGTTGAACACCAGGCGCTCCAGCAGGCTGCCGCTGTGCGCGTCGAAGTCCCGCAGATCGCTGATGACGGGCAGCTGCCCTTGCTTGAGGTCGACCATAGGAGGCTGTCTCTTCGTCTTGTTCTTATTGGGAGAGCGGCAACGCGCTGCGTTGCAGGCCGCGGTTGCCCACCAGCAGCAGGCTGTCGCCGCTGACCAGGGCGCCGCTGACGGGCGTGCGCTGGGCCAGGGTCAGCGGCCTGAAGGTGGCGCCGTCGTCGCGGCTGACCAGCCCCTGGCCGGCCTGGCTGAACAGGTAGAGGCCGCCGTCGGCGCCCTCGCTGGCCGCCGTGAGGCTGACCGGCAGGCCGGTGGCCACCGCACTCCAGTTCGCGCCGCCGTCGACGCTGCGCACCGCGTTGCCGCGCAGGCCGTAGGCGAACAGCAGGCCGGGCTTGCCGAGCACGCCGAAGAAGGTGCCCTTGTAGGGCGAGTTCAGCGCCACGAAGCGCTGGTCCGCCGGGTCGAGCTTGAGCAGCAGGCCCTGCTCGCCGACGATGAACAGGTCCCCGCCCACCGCCGACATGGCGGTCAGGTGCAGCGATTGCGGGTTGTCGATGCGATGGTTCCAGGGCTCCCAACTGCGCCCGCCATCGGTGGTGTGCAGGATCAGGTTGAAGGCACCGATGACGAAACCCTCCTGGGCGTTGCGGAACCAGAGATCGAGGAACGGCTTGTCCGCCCCCTCCTCCTTCATGCGCCGCGACTGCTCCAGCAGGGTTTCGTTATCCGCCTGTGGGTTGGCCGTGTAGTAATCCAGCATCAGCTGGCCGATGGCGCGGCCATCGAGCTGACGGATCCAGTGTTCGCCGCCGTCGGCGCTGTGCAGCACCACGCCGTCGTGGCCCACTGCCCAGCCGTCGCGCGGCGTGGGGAAGCGCACGGCGGTGAGGTCGGAGCTGACCGGCACCTCGGCCTGCCGCCAGTCCTTGCCGTCGTTGTCGGAATAGAGAATGTGGCCGCGCTGGCCGACCACCACCAGGCGCTTGTCGGCACGGGCGATGGCCGCCAGCGGGCTGCTCATGGCCAGTGCGGTGGGCTGCGAGGGCAGGTCCAGCACGTCGACGAATTCATCGGCGTCGGCGTGACCGGCGAGCAGCGCCAGCCCCAGCCCGGCGGAGGCCAGGGCGAGCTTGAAGGGAAATTGCATACGGCTACCTCGATCTGAAATGCACGGCGGCCTTGTGGGCCGCCGCGAACTCATCCGCTTAGCGAATACCGCTGCCGGCAAGGGCTTCAGGCGACCACTGGGTAGCGGCCAGCGGATCGATGTAGGTGATGCCGCCGTACGGGCCGACGACGCCGTTGATGTTGTAGGAGCCGGCGGTCAGGTCGTAGATCATGAACGGCGTGGCGTCCGGGATGCGCTTGTCGTAGCTCTGGCTGAGGAAAGCGAAGGAGCCGCGATAGAGCTGGCCACGGGCGTCATACTGGTCGGAGGCCAGGGCCACCCAGCTGTCCTCGTCGAGGTAGAAGCGGCGCTTGGCGTAGATGTGCCGCGCACCGGACTTCAGCGTGCCTTCCACGACCCACACGCGGTGCTTCTCCCAGCGCACGTAGTCCGGCGACAGGTGATTGGGCGTGACCACTGGCTTGATGTCGCTGGTGTAGGTCAGGCGGTAGGTGTTGTAGGGCACGATCATTTCCTGCTTGCCCACCAGCTTCCAGTCGTAGCGGTCCAGCGCGCCATTGAAGACGAACACGTCGTCGTAGGTGCCGGCGCCGGCCATGCCGGGGTTCGGGGTGTCGTAGGCCAGGTTCGGCGCCAGCTTCACGCGGCGCTGGCCGGGCAGGTACTGCCAGGCGCGGCGCGGCTGCTGCAGCGGGTTGGCGGCGTCCTTGAGCATCATCGCCTCGCCGGCGCGGCGGGCCGGGCCGCTGTAGTACAGCTTCATCTGGTAGTAGACCTCGGAGCCCTTCACCGGCTGGGTGAGGTTCTCGTAGATCGGATAGTTGATGAAGGCCTGCCCGGTGGTGGCGAGGTTGGCGCTGCCCGAGGCGTCGACGTTCCAGGAGTCGTACTTGGCCTTGATGTTCACCCCCTGGTAACGCAGCAGGAAGTTCCACATGGCCTCGGCGCCGGTCTTCGGCATCGGGAACGGCACACCCGGCAACGCGTTGTCGATGGCGGTGCCGCCTTCCAGGGACTGGGTGGCGACGGCGTTCTTCCTGCTGTTCTCCAGCACCGCATCAGGCAAGGCTGCGGTGCGGTGGGTCGGGTAGACGTCGACGCGGAAGCTCGGGTAGCGCTTGGCGAGTTCGACGGTGGTGGCGGAGAGCTGGTTCTTGTACTGGTCGACGTTCTTGCCGTCGATCACCAGCAGCGGCTTCTCCCCGGCGAAAGGGTCCGGGCGCATGCTGTCGCCGGCCTTGAAGCTGGCCGGGGCGCTGGTCAGGCCACCGGTGTAGGCGGGAATCGAACCGTCGCTGCTGGCGCCCTTTTCGGCGCCGACCAGGGTCAGGGTGGTGCCCAGCTGGGCGGCGTCCTGGGGCGAGACGGCGGCCTGGGCCGCGCCGCACAGGGCCAGACCGAGGGCCGTGGCGATCAGGGTAGGTTTGAAGTTCATGCTGTTTTTCTCCTGCTCCGGGTAAGGAGCCTGGGGTGAAATCAGAAGGTCGCCTTGAGGGACGCGGTCACCATGCCGCGGTCCTTCAGCAGGGGTGCGAGGCCGCCCTGCGAGGTGATCTGCCCGGGGATGCACTGGTACTGCCCATTAGCCCCGGGGGTGTTGTTGTCGTGTCCGCTTTCGCAGGTATCGAAGGGACCGAATGCGTCGACGTACTTCAGGTCGACGCGGTACTTCTGGTGGAAGTCCGCCGCCACCCCGATCGAGTAGCTGCCGGCGTCTTCGTTGCCGCCCAGTTGCACCGCCGAGTTGCCGTGCAGGCCGACGTTGTAGGCCATCGGCATGGACAGGTCGACGCCGGGGAAAGCCTGGTACCAGGTCGGGGTGAAGTTGGCGGACATGGCGTAGGCATTGGTGGTGACCTTGTCCACGCCGTGGTAGCTGGAGTCGCCCTTGAAGGTCTGCTCGCCTTCGGTGACGTCGATCAGGTGCGTCAGGGTGCCCTCCACCGCCAGCGACGAGGCATCCCACAGCGGGGTCGCGCCGAAGGTCACCAGGCCATTGAGCACCACGTGGAAGGTCTTGCCGCGTGCCAGGCCGGTGTCGCCGTCGCTGGGCAGCGAGCCGATCAGGTTGGCGCCGTTGATCAGCCCTTTCTGCGCGGCGTTGTAGAGCGTGGAGTTGACGGTGGTGAAGTTGCTTGCCAGCGGCATGTTCTCGCGGTAGTTCAGGTCCATGCCGACGCTCACCCCACCGACTTCCTTCGACAGGCTGATGCCATAGATGTCGATGTCGTCGGCGTAGGCGGTGAAGTAGTTCATCCCCTTCAGGCCGGCCAGACCCGGCTTTTGCAGGTTCGGCGCATCCACCAGCACCGCCGGCAGGGTGTCGGAGGTGTTGCGGTAGTAGAAGCCGAGGGTGCCGTCGAGCCACTCCGGGCTCCACTTGGCCATCAGGCCGAAGTCGCCGGTGTTGTCCGGCTCACGGTCGTGACCGCGCGGCGCGCCGTAGAAGGCATTGAGCGCGGGCAGCGGCAGCCAGAACACGTTGCCGCCATCGTTGAGCATGTCGTACGGCCCCATGTAGGTGCCGCCTTCGGGGAAGCGCGAGTTCTCGAACTCGAGGAAATACTGCGCAGCCAGGGTCAGCTCCGGGTTCACCGTCAACGACGCGGAAAGCTGGTTGCGCGGCATGAACAGCTCTTTCGCCTCGGTGCCCGGCACGTTGTACAGCTTGCCCAGGTCCAGGGCCGACTGGCCGTAGTTGATGCCGTTGGCGGCGCTGAACAGGGTCTCGCCCCAGTACACGGTGTGGCGGCCGAGCTTGCCGCTGAGCAGCATGTCGTCACCGACCTGGTGGCTGGCGAAGACGAAGGCGTCGAGCAGTTCGCCGGAGGGACCGTTGTAGTAGCGGTCGGCGAAGTTGCTCAGGCCGTGGGTGGACGCCTTGGCGCCCGGCGGAGCGATCACGGTGCCGTTCTTGGTGACCAGGTGGCCGGCGTTGCCCTTCTGGCCAGGGAACGGGTTGCTCGAACCAACGTCTTCGTAGGCGTTGTCGTACCAGCCGGCGGCGCTGACGCGGAAGCCCATGCTGTCGCGGTAGACGAAGTCCAGCTCGCTGAGCAGGTCGAAGCGCTGGGTCACCGGGCTGCCGGAGGAGAAATTGCGGTCGCCGTCGTTGGTGTTGGCGGTGCCGGCGATCTTGCTGTTGGCCGCTTCCACCCGCTGCCCGTAGCTGAGCTTGACGGTGTTGTCGAAGCGGACGGCGATGTCCGGGTTGCCGGTGTTCAGTTCGAACGCCTGGGCCGAGGTGCCGCCGAAGGCGCCGATGATTGCCGTGGCGAGCAGGCAGCGGCGCAGCCGCCGCGGTGGGTTGCTCTGGTAGTGCATGCGTGTGCTCCGTTTCTTGTTGTAGTCGGGACGCTATCCGGGCCCGTCCCGCGGCCCTCGCCCTCGCCGCCGTCAGGGCGTACGGGGGCCAAACCCCGGCGCCAGGCGCCGGAGCGTTAACTTCCTATCGGGGATCAGCGATCCAGCATCTGGATCAGGTTGTCCGCCTCCGGCCAGTCACCAAAGCCGGATGCCGGGTTCATGTGGCCGACGCGCCCCAGCTCCACCAGGCTTGCGCCCCAGGCGCTGGCCATGCGCTGCACCGCCTCTGGCGTGGCGAGCGGATCGTTGTCGCTGGATGCCACCAGGGTCGGGAACGGCAGAGGTTGCTGCGGCAGTGGTGCCCAGCCACGCTCGGCGAGGCTCGCCGGGCTCGGGTAGTGCTCCGGCCATTGGCCTTCGAGGTCCGGCGGGGTCACCAGCAGCGCGCCCTTGATCGGACGGTCGTGGCGGGCGGCCCAGTGCGCCACCATCAGGGTGCCGGCGCTGTGGGCGACCAGGATCACCGGGCCATCGATCTGCGCCAGCTCGTGCTGGATGGCAGCGACGCGGGCATCGAGGTCAAGCTTGTCCTCGGTCAGCGGCGGAACACTGCGCGCATTCGGCAGGCGGGCCTGAAGATGGGTCTGCCAGTGTTCGGCCACGTGATCGCGCAGGCCGGGAACGATGAGGACGGTGGTGGAGTTGTTGTGTTTCACCGGGTCACCTTGCAGCTATTTCGAACTTGTTGGACTAGACAGTAGAGGCAGCCCGGCGGCGTTGCTTTGCATAGAACGTCAGGCACTTCGCAATTGATGACAGCTCGGACGTCATCCGGCATGCGATTCATCAGGCGGATCCCACGCACCACGCGAGCTAGGGCCTCCCGGTGGCGCTAAACGGCGCTGGGTGATATACAAAAGTTCGTACACGCTTTACTGAACTCGCCGATAGAATCTGTCGTCATCGAACAAGCCAAACGCGCTCCGGTGAGAGTTCGGCACCTGTCATTTCGTGACAGCCCCACCGGCGCGACGCAGCCACAAGAACAAGAAGGCGATCGGCATGACACCAATGGTTCGTATTGCGGCCCTGACCAACTACCTGGAGGTGGCCCGCCACCTCGGCTTGAACCCCCAGCAACAGCTCAGCCGGGTGGGTCTGAGCCTGTCCATGCTGGAGCACCCCGAGCAGCGCGTGCCCATCACCCCGGTCGTCAGCCTGCTGGAGGAATCGGCCCGCGCCTGCGGCTGCGAGACCTTCGGCCTGCGCATGGCCGAGTCCCGCCAGCTCGCCGATTTCGGCGTGATCAGCCTGCTGATCACCCACCAGGCGACCCTGCGCGAAGCCATCGACACCATCGTCCAGTACCGCCACCTGATCAACGAATCGCTGGCCCTGTACGTGGACCAGGAAGGCAAGACCGCAATCCTGCGCGAAGAGATCATCACCGTGCCGCCGATGCCCATGCGCCAGGGCATCGAACTGGCCATCGGCACCCTCTACCGCCTCTGCGCCGCCCTCCTCGGCCCGCACTGGCGGCCGATCAGCGTGAACCTCACCCACGACGCGCCGGCCGACCTGCAGGTGCACAAGCGCCTGTTCGGCTGCAAGATCGAGTTCGGCAGCGAGTTCAACGGCATCGTGATCCCGGCGGCCGACCTGGACGCCGCCAACCCCATGGCCGACCCGGCCATGGCCCGCCACGCGCGCAGTTTCGTCGACTCGCTGCCCGGCGCCACCGACGGCAGTACCCTGAACGAGGTGCGCAAGGCCATCTACCTGCTGCTGCCCATGGGCCGCGCCACCATCGAGCAGATCGCCCAGTCGCTGGGCCTGAACGTACGCACCCTGCAGCGCCGCCTGGAGGAGAACGGCGTGACCTTCTCCGACCTGATCAACGAAGTGCGCCGGGAGCTGGTGCTGCGCTACATGGAGAACCCGCGCTACTCGCTCAGCCGGATTGCCGACCTGCTCGGGTATGGGATGCCCAGTTCGTTCACCCGCTGGTTCACCATTCAGTACGGCATGTCGCCGGCGGCTTGGCGGCGGGAGCATATGGGACGGGAGTTGGAGTGAGAGTTCGCTAGGGTGGGCTTTTGTAGGAGCGGACTTTGTCCGCGATGCTCCTGCTCTTCGTCTGGCGAATGACGCTTCAAGCGTTATTCGCCGTCTTGTTTGGTGTTTCTGCGCCGCTTCGGCGTGTGCTGAGAGATTTTGTTTCGCCCCCTCGGGCGAGTCCCTTTTGGAGCCCCAAAAGGAACCAAAAGGGCTCGTCCCGACATCCGGGTCTTCGCTTCGCGAAGACTCCCCTCGCTCCGGTATCGCTCCGAGGGTCGGCGTAGAAGGGCCATCCATGGCCCTCTTAGCGGGGACGCCTAGTCCTCTCGCGGCATCCATGCCGCTCGCCCCTCTGCGCAATACCTCCACTCGGCCTCCTGACGGGACTCTGCGCGGCCTGGGACTTTGGCTGCTTCATGCTGGATTGCCCTTCGTAGGAGGCGTGGAGCGAAGCGATACCCATCACGGCGGATAACGCTGCGCGTTATTCGCCCTACGGAATACGGCCCGCGCGAGGCTCCTGGCTTTTCGTAGGAGCGAGCTTGCTCGCGAACAGAATTATCCGGCCGCATCGGTGTTGGGCGGTTCGCGAGCAAGCTCGCTCCTACAAGTTGGCGGCAAACATCTGCGCTTTCCTGGAAGCGCAAATTCCGCCGCTATAGATTTCGCGGACAAGGTCCGCTCCTACGAAGAGCATGACCGCTCTGGCTCTTGAAGATTTCCAGAGAAATATCCGCACGCACCGGAGCGCCCCTTCAGGAGGCCGAGTGGAATCGGAGTTTCAGGGGTTGAGCGGCATGGATGCCGCGAGAGCCGCGATGGGCCAGGGATGGCCCTTCGCGGCGGGCCCCTGAAACTTCGATGGAAGGAGGGAACCCCGGCGAAGCCGGGGCCGAATGATGGGGCATAGACCTTTGCCTACTTTGGGGCGTTTGCCAAAGTAGGTCGCCCGAGGGGGCGAAACTAAATCTCTCAGCACACGCCGAAGCGGCGCGGAAACACCCAACCCAACAGCCCAAAAGCATCGCGGGCATAGCCCGCTCCTACAACGGTTCTCCCGTAGGAGCGGGCCATGCCCGCGCTTGGTGCCAATAAGGCACAACGACCAGCTGCCGACCGATCAACCCGCCAGGCGCAACATCCCCAACACCAGCACCGCCAGGAACACCGTCTCCCCCACCATCAGCAGGATCGGCTTGATCCCCACCGTGGCCAGGGCGCGCAGCTGGGTCTTCATGCCCAGCGCCGCGATGGCGATCACCAGGCACCATTGCGACAGCTTGCTGCCCGCCTGCTGTACCACCGGCGCCAGGACTCCGGTGCTGTTGACCGCCGCCAGCAGCACGAAGCCCACGGCGAACCAGGGCAGCAGCGGCGGTCGCTTGTCGCCCGGCTCGACACCGCGGGCGCGGGTGATCATCGCCGCGCAGAGGATCACCGGCAGCAGCATGGCCACGCGCATCAGCTTGACCACCGTGGCGCTGTCGCCGACTTCCGGCGAAATGCTGTAGCCGGCGCCGACCACCTGGGCCACGTCGTGGATGGTGCCGCCGAGGAAGATGCCCGCCTGCAACGGCGGCAGGCCCAGGGCATGGACGATCATCGGGTAGAGGATCATCGCCAGGGTCGAAAGGGCCGAGACACCGAGCACGGTGAACAGTGTGGCCTTTTCCTTCTGCGTATGGGCCGGCAGCGCCGCCGCCAGGGCCAGGGCCGCCGAGGCGCCGCAGATGGCCGTGGCGCCGCCGGTGAGCAGGCCGAACAGGAAGTTGAAGCCCATGGCGCGGGCGGCAGCGATGGAGACCAGGATGGTCACCGTCACCAGCACAACCACCATGACCACCGGCTGCCAGCCCAGCTCGGCGATCTGCCCGAAGGTGATGCGGATGCCCAGCAGCGCCACACCCAAACGCAGGATCTCGCGGGCAGTAAATTCGATTCCGGCCTTGCACACGCTGTCGGTGGCGAGAAAGTTCAGCGCCAGGCCCAGCAACAGCGCGAACAGCATCACCGGCGCGCCGTAGTGTTCGGAGAGGAAGGTCGCCGCGGCGGCGACCATGGCGCTGACCAGCAGCCCCGGCAGCAGCGTGCGGCTGCGGGTGCCGAGCGCCGAGATGACGGCGGTGCTCATGCGGAAACTCCCTCGGCGATCGTTTCGTCGAGCAGCAGGAAGCACTCGTCGGCGCGCCACTCGATGGGATAGCGACGCACGCCAAAACCCTTGATGCCCGCCGGGCAGCCGGTGTCCAGGTCGAACTTCAACCCGTGCGCCGGGCATTGCAGCCAACGGCCGTCCAGGCGGCCGGTGAACAGCGAGGCCCCGGCATGCGGGCAGCGGTCGTCGATGGCGTACAGGCAGCCTTCCACGTCGAACAGCAGGACGATGCCCTTGTCATGGTGGAACAGGCTGCGGCCGCCCCGTGCGGGCAGCCGTTCGCTCGGAATGTGCAACGCGCCACTCATGCCGACAGCGCCTCCTGCCGATCGAAGGCCCGCAGCAGGGCCACCAGCAGCTGGTCCGGGCTCTGCCCACCAAGGGCGAAGGCGCGCCCGTCGAGCAGGAACAGCGGCACGCTGGAGTCCGCGAGTCCCACGCGGCGGCCGATGAAGGCACGTGCGCCGTCGGTCAGTGCCTCCTCGAACTGCTCGGGAATGTAATCGCAGGCGCGCAGCAGGCGCCGCAGGGTGTCGCGCTGGCCGATGTCCTCGCCGAGCTGGAAGTGCGCGCGGAACAGCAGCTCCAGCAGGCGCTCCAGTTGCGAGTGGCTGCCCAACTGGGCGGCGCGCTGGAACACGCGGTGGGCGTAGGTGGTATTGGGCATGCTGCGGATGCGCTCGAAGTCGATCTCGACCCCGGCCTGGCGCGCGGCGTCGCGCACTTCCATCTGGCGCGCGCGCACCGCCCGCTTGCCACCGAGGCGACGCTGGTAGAACGCGGCGAAGGGTTCGCCCTCCATCGGCACCTGGGGCAGCAGTTGCAGCCCCAGCCAGTTCACCCGCACGTCCAGTTCCGGACGCTGCCGGGCCAGCAGGCGCAGCGCGGTGTCCAGGTTGCGCTTGCCGATCAGGCACCAGGGGCAGATGAAGTCGAAGGTCATGTCCAGGTTCAGCGTCGGCATCATGCGCCCTCCTCCTCGCCGCGCAGGCGGCGGATATCGCTGTGGTAGTGGCGCCGGGCGTAGATGAACACCAGCGCGGCGAAGATGCTCAGCAGCGGGACGATCTGGAACGCGCGGTCCAGTCCCACGGCGTCGGCCAGCACGCCGGTGAGCAGCGGGCCGGGCGCCAGGCCCAGCAAGTTGTTGGCCAGGGTCAGGGTGGCGAAGGCGGTGCCGTGCACGGCCGGGCTGGTGAGGTTGGCCACCATGGCGCCGGACGGCCCGGAGGTGCCGGCCGCCACCAGCATGCCGAGGGCGAGCAGGCTTAGTTGCATCGTGCCCGGCGGCAGGTGGAACGCCACCGACAGCAGCAGGCAGCTGGCCAGGCAGAAACCGATAGCGAGGACGATCTTGCGCGGCGGATTGGCGCGACCCAGGCGGTCGCATAGGATGCCGCAGAGCACCATGCCGCTGCCGCCCACCAGCACGATCACCGCCGAGATCAGTCCGGCCTTGTCGGTGTCCAGGTGGTAGTAGCGGTTCAGGTAGCTGGGAATCCACACCATCACGGCGGCGGCGACGAACAGTTGCAGGCCGCTGCCCAGGTAGGCGGCGATCACCGAACGGCTGCCGAACAGGCTGCGCAGCGAGCGCCCGCCCACCTGGCGCGGCGCTTCGGCGGCGGCTACCGGGGCGATGCGCTTCTCGCTCACCACCAACGGATACAGCAGCGCCAGCAACAGGCCGAACAGCGCCATGCCGGCGAACGCCCAGCGCCAGCCCAGGTGGGCGGCCAGCACGCCGCCCAGGCCCATGCCCAGCACCGAGCCGAACATACCACCGGCCATGAAGGCGCCGGTCAGGGTGGCGCGCAGGTGCGCCGGGAACACCGAGATCACCACGGCGATGCCAACGCTGCCGTAGGCCGCCTCGCCGACGCCGACGAAGAAGCGTGCGGCGAACATCTGCGGGAAGGTCTGCGCCAGCGCGCAGCCCAGGGTCGCCAGGCTCCAGAGCATGGCCATCAGCGACAGGCTGCGCACCCGGCCCCAGCGGTCGGCGAGCAGCGAAAGGGGGAAAGTCAGCAGGCCGACCATGACGGCGACGATGCCGCTGAGCAGGCCGAGCTTGGCATCGCTCAGGGCCCATTCGCCCTTGATCAGCGGAAAGACGGCGTTGAGCACCTGGCGCGACATGTAATCGGAAATCAGCAGGCCGAACGTCAGGGCGAACACGACCCAGGCATAACGACGCGGCACGCTGGGCGTGGTGGCGGAAATGTCGCCCAGGGCGACGGAGTGGATGGCCATGACGCTACCTCTCCAGGCGAGTAATCGGGTTCTTGTTGTTCTTCTGGGGTAAAAGCCGGTGCGGGTTACTGGCAGAACCCGCACCGGAGCCTGTCACGCGCGAAGCGGGACGGACTTCTGGCCCGGCTGGCGGTTGGGCGCCATGCCGTTCATGCGCAGGGTTTCCTCGACGCTGTCGTACTGCACGCCGATCTTGTAGATGGCGCGGGCTTCCTGGCCGCTGGCGACCTCACGGCCCAGTTCGTGGGCGACGCGCACGCACTGCTGGATCTGCTCGACCGAGGTCATGCGCTGGCCGTGCTGGCCGATGATGGTGTCCTCGATGCCGCAGCGCGGGTGCAGGCCCATCGCCATGGCCATCATGTTGAACGGCAGGACGTTCTTGAGCAGCGACTCGGCGGTGACCGTGGCGCCGTCCGGTGCGCGGTGCACGAAGTTCATGAAGTTGAACGGGTTGGGGCCGTCGAAGCCGCCGCCGATGCCGATCCAGGTCAGGTTCAGCGGGCCCTTGTAGACGCCCTTGCGCACCAGGCGCTCGAGGGTTTCCAGGGCGTGCATGCCGGTGAGCTGGAAGTGCGGCTGGATATTGGCCGCCTGCAGGCGTTTCAGGTGTTCCTCGACCCACGCCGGGCCGGCCGGCACGGTCATCTCGCTGTAGGCCGCCTGGTAGGCCGGGTGCTCCAGGGAAGTGCCCTTGAGGTACTCCGGGTAGAGCAGCTCCATGATGTTCATCTGGGTGGTGTTGATCGCCACCGTCACCTGGTCGGGCTTGGGGGTCAGCTCGGCGAGCATGTGACGGGTATCGTCGGACAGCCACTTGGCCGCCTCGCCGTCGCTTTCCGGGGCGAAGGAAATCGAGCCGCCGACCTGGATGATCATGTCCGGCACGGCTTCGCGCACGCCGGCGATCAGCTCGTTGAACTTGGACAGGCGCTTGGAGCCCTTGCCGTCCAGCTCACGCACGTGCAGGTGCAGCACGGTGGCGCCGGCTTCGTAGCAGTCCACGGCCTTCTGGACCTGTTCGTCCATGGTCACCGGGATGTCTTCGGGGAAGTCCTCGGGCATCCATTCCGGGCCGTAGGGGGCCACGGTGATGACTACCTTGTCCTGGTTCTCCGGGTGCAGGGAATCGTCGAAAAATTGCATGTCAGTCTCCGTAAATTGTTCTTGTAGAGCTCTTTTTTCCGAGGATCAGAACGGCTTGTCGCCGATGATTCCGGCGCGCTCCATGCGGCGCACGCAGGGTGGGTAATCCATCACCGCGTAATGCTGGGTACTGCGGTTGTCCCAGATCGCCACGCTGTTCTTCTTCCAGCGCCAGCGCACCTGGTACTCGGGGATGTAGACCTGGCTCACCAGGTAGCGCAGCAGGTCCAGCGCGCCGGGGTTGGCGTCCTGGCCGAAGCGCACGCTCTGCGGGGTGTGGTAGTTGGTGAAGTGGGTGGTGAAGGCGTTGACGAACAGCACCTTCTCGCCGGTCTCCGGATGGGTACGCACCACCGGGTGCTCGGCGTCCGGGTACAGCGCCTTCAGCGCCAGGCGCTTCTCGATCGGCATCGCCGCGCCGAAGCTCGCCTCGATGCTGTGGCGGGCGCGTAGCTCGGCGATCTTGCTCTTGATCTCGGCCGGCAGCATTTCGTAGGCCAGCGCCATGTTCGCCCACATGGTGTCGCCACCCACCGGCGGGCATTCCACGCAGCGCAGCACGCAGCCCATGGGCGGCGCCTCGCGCCAGGTGGCGTCGGTGTGCCAGGCGTTCTCGTAGCGGTCGTTGGGCAGGTCCGGGGTCTTGTAGATGCGCACCAGGCCCGGATGCTCCGGGTCGCTGCCGGCCACCGGGTGGTCCTCCAGCTCGCCGAAACGGCGAGCGAAGGCCACATGGTCGGCGCGGCTGATGTCCTGGTCGCGCAGGAACAGCACCTTGTGTTTCAGCAGCAGGCTGCGCATTTCGTCGAACAGTGCATCGTCACGGGCGGCATCGCCCAGGTTCACGCCGGAAACTTCAGCGCCGATGCTGCAAGTCAGTTGCTCCACGTGCATGACGAGTCACCTCAGATGACGAAGATCGACGAGCCGGTGGTCTTGCGCGACTCCAGGTCACGGTGGGCCTGCACGGCATCTTCCAGCGCGTAGTGCTGGTTGATCTCGATGCGGATGTCACCATTGCCGACGTGGGTGAACAGCTCATCCAGCAGCGCGGCCTTCTCCGCCGGGTCGGCGATGTAGTCGGCCAGCGCCGGGCGGGTGAGGAAGATCGAGCCCTTCATCGCCAGCAGCACCGGGTCGAACGGCGGGATCGGCCCGGACGCGGTGCCGACGCAGACCATCAGGCCACGGCGCTTGAGCGAGTCCAGGGAGGACATGAAGGTGTCCTTGCCGACGCTGTCGAACACCACGTCCACGCCGCGGCCATCGGTCAGCTCGCGAACCCGCGAGGCAACGTCTTCGCGGCTGTAGTCGATGACTTCCGAGCAGCCGTGGGCCAGGGCGACCTGGGCCTTGGCTTCGCTGGAAACGGTGCCGATCACCCGCAGGCCGAGCAGGCGCGCCCACTGCGAGACGATCAGGCCCACGCCACCGGCGGCGGCGTGCAGCAGGATGCTGTCGCCGGGCTTGAAGTCATGGATGCGGCGCATCAGGTAGGCCGAGGTCAGGCCGCGCATGGTCATCGCGGCGGCGGTCTCGAAGGCGATGCTCTCGGGCAGGCGGATCAACGGTGCGGCGGGCACCAGGCGCTCGGTGCTGTAGGCACCCAGGGTATTGATGAAGCCGGTGTAGGTGACCCGGTCGCCCGGTACGACGTTGTGCACGCCCTCGCCCACCGCCACCACCACCCCGGCGGCCTCCACACCCATGCCGCTGGGCAGGGGCACCGCGTAGGTCCCATTACGGAAGTAGGTGTCCGCGTAGTTCAGCCCTACGGCAACGTGGCGCAGGCGAACCTGCCCCGGGCCGGGATCGCCGACCTCCACGTCCTCGTAACGCAGGACTTCGGGACCCCCGGTTTCATAGAAACGAACGGCTTTGGCCATGCCGGATTCTCCAGTTTGTCTTGTTTTTTTTAGAGGGCGGATGCCCATGGATCGGACTCTAGGGAGGGGGCCGGACAGCCGCTTCACATCGAACGACAGGGGCTTTTCATTTCGTGACAGGGAGGTGGCGCCGTTCGTCAGGCACTTGGGGGGACAGGCGCCAGGGCGCGTTCACTGGAGGGTGGGACAGCCAACGGGAGGACGCGGACATGCCGAGATTCATCGCGCTGCTACTGGCGGGCGTACTGGCCCTCGCCCTGGGCGGATCGTCCTGCAGCGGCCACAGCGGGCCCGCCGACCACAACGTCGCGCCGCCGCCCAAACCGCAGATGTCCGACGACATCAATATCGGCGACCGGGGAATCGACCCGCAGCGGATTCAGCCGCAAACGCCGCAGCGCTGAAACCGCCGGCTCTATTGCAGGAGCGAGCTTGCTCGCGAAGCGCCCAGCGCCGGTGCTGCCGGTAGCCTCCCTTCGCGAGCAAGCTCGCTCCTACGAAAAGCTGTCCGTAGGGCGTACAACCGTTCGCGGTTGTACGCCGATACTCCTTGCCCTATTGCTGGCGCCATGACTGAACCCGGAGCGGTCTGAGGCTCAGGCCAAACGGCGTATAACGCGGAGCGTTATACGCCCTACGGATGCTGCTTGCGCAGGCAAGCCATCGCGATGAAGCGCGCCGACACCATCGCCAGCAGCCCGAGCCCACCGAAAAGCACGATGGTCGTCATGCCCTCGCTGTGGGTCAGGAAGTCCGTCAGCGCGGCCAGGCCGATGGCCAGGACGAACATCACCATGCCGGACCACTGCATCAGCTGCGCGCGACGCAGGCAAGAGGACTGCTTGGCGGCCTGAGAACCATTCACTTGATCGCTCATGACAGCGCTCCCGTCAAAGGTTGCCTCTTCACGCTAACAGCAATATGCAACTACGGCGGCGCAACTGACGAAACGATGCCCGAAACCCCTCTGCGACGCACCGTAGCCGTGATTTTGCTGCTCCGGGGGGCGAATAACTGGCTATCCTTCACCGGGCTGTCACGAAACAGGGAAGCTTTACATGCCGAAGAAGCTGTTGCTGGTCGTCATTCTGGTGCTGTTGCTGGGGGGCGGGTCATGGTGGTACCTGCAATCCCGCGAAAGCGGAGATAAAGGACTGGTGCTCTACGGCAACGTCGATATCCGCCAGGTTTCGCTGGCCTTCATCGGCAGCGAGCGCATCGCCCGGATGAACGTCGATGAAGGCGACCAGGTGAAGGCTGGCGACGTGCTGGCCAGCCTCGACACCCGCACCCTGCGCCTGCAGATCGACAAGGCCCGGGCGCAGATCGCCGCCCAGGAGCAGAGCCTGTTGCGTCTGAAGAACGGCACGCGCCCCGAGGACATCGACCGCGCCCGCGCCCAGGACCAGGCCGCCCGCGCCCAGCTCGACCTCGCCAACACCCAGCTGCGCCGCCTGCAGAACATCCGCGCCAACAGTCCTGGCGGCCGCGCCGTGAGCCAGCAGGACATCGATAGCGCCACCTCCCAGCAGAAGGTCGCCCAGGCCCAGCTGGAAGATCGGCAGAAATCCCTGCGCCTGGCCCGGATCGGCCCGCGCGCGGAAGACATCGCCCAGGCCGAGGCGCAGCTCGCCGCCGCCCGCGCCGACCTCGCCCTGCTCCAGCACAACCTCGACGAAGCCGACCTCAAGGCGCCACAGAACGCCACCGTGCGTTCGCGACTGCTGGAACCCGGCGACATGGCCTCGCCGCAACGCCCGGTGTATTCCCTGGCGCTGACCGACCCGAAATGGATTCGCGCCTATGTCAGCGAAGTCAACCTGGGGCGGCTCAAGCCCGGCATGAAGGCCGAGGTCTTCACCGACAGCCACCCGGACCAGGCCATCGACGGTCACGTCGGCTTTATCTCCTCGGTCGCCGAATTCACCCCGAAATCGGTGCAGACCGAAGAGCTGCGCACCAGCCTGGTCTACGAAGTCCGGGTGCTTGTGGCCGACCCCGATAACCGCCTGCGCCTGGGCATGCCGGCCACGGTACGTTTCGCCGACGAGCCGCGCTGATGGCCCCGGTTCAGGGAATCCACGACGAAAGCCCGGTCATCCGCGCCGCGGGCCTGGCCAAGCAGTTCCTGGTCAAGGAGTCGGGCAAGACGGTACAGGCGCTCAAGGACATCAGCCTGGACATCCCGCGCGGCCAGCTCACCGCGCTGGTCGGCCCGGACGGCGCCGGCAAGACCACCTTCCTGCGCCTGGTCGCCGGGCTTCTGCAGGCCGATGCCGGCAGCCTGACGGTGCTGGACCTGGACGTCCACACCCACCCGCAGCGGGTGCAGGACCGCATCAGCTACATGCCGCAGCGCTTCGGCCTCTACGAGGACCTCAGCGTGCAGGAGAACCTCGACCTCTACGCCGACCTCCACGGCGTGCCCCACGGGCAGCGCGAGGAACGCTACCAGCGCCTGCTGGAAATGACCGACCTGTCGCGCTTCACCGAGCGCCCGGCGGGCAAGCTCTCCGGCGGCATGAAGCAGAAGCTGGGCCTGGCCTGCACCCTGGTGCGCTCGCCGGACCTGCTGCTGCTCGACGAACCTACGGTGGGCGTCGATCCGCTGTCGCGCCGCGAACTCTGGGAAATCATCCAGCAGTTGATCGAGCAGGAGCAGCTCAGCGTACTGGTCTCCACTTCCTACATGGACGAGGCCGAGCGCTGCGCCGAAGTCTTTCTGCTGCACCAGGGCCAACTGATGGCCAAGGGCGACCCGGCGTCGATCCGCCAGCACGCCGACCACCTCTGCTTCATCGCCACGCCGCCGCCGGAACAGCCCGCGCGCACCCTGCAGGCGCGGCTGCTGGAGGACCACCAGAACATCGTCGACGCCGTGCCGCAATCGGGCGAAGTGCGCTTCATCCGCCAGCCCGATGCCGAGCAATCGAAGCTCGACCAGTTGCTCGGCGGCGCGCCGGTCCGCCCGGTGGAGGCGCGCCTGGAAGACGGCTTCATGTTCCTCCTGCGCGCCCGCAGCGACGCCGAGGCGGTGGACATGGAATCGCTCAAGAGCGGCACGCAGCGTCATGAGGATGGCGAGGAAGCGGTGATCGAAGTGAAGGACCTGGTACGCAAGTTCGGCGACTTCACCGCCGTGGCCAGCACCAGCTTCAGCGTGCGCCGCGGGGAAATCTTCGGCCTGCTCGGCCCCAACGGCGCCGGCAAGACCACCACCTTCCGCATGCTCTGCGGGCTGCTGCCGGCCACCAGCGGCACCCTGCAGGTGGCCGGGGTCAACCTGCGCCACGCGCGGGCCCAGGCGCGACGCAAGGTCGGCTACGTGTCGCAGAAGTTCTCCCTCTACGGCAACCTCTCGGTGGCGGAGAACCTGCGCTTCTTCGGCGGTGCCTATGGCCTGATCGGCAAGCGCTTGAGCCAGCGGATGGACGCGGTGTCGCGGCAGTTCGACCTCGCCGGCCAGGAAGACGCGCCCAGCGGGCAACTGCCGGGGGGCTTCAAGCAACGCCTGGCGATGGCCGTGGGCCTGCTCCACGAGCCGGAAATCCTCTTCCTCGACGAACCCACCAGCGGCGCCGATCCCCTCGCCCGCCGTGGCTTCTGGCAACGCATCACGGCGCTGGCGGCCTCCGGCACCACCATCATCATCACCACCCACTTCATGGAAGAAGCCGAGTACTGCGACCGCATCGTCATCCAGGACGCCGGCCGGCTGCTGGCCATGGGCACCCCGCAGGAAGTGCGCGAGCAGGCCGGCGGCAAGGGCAGCACGCTGAACATGGAGCAGGCATTCATCGAGATCGTGGAAAGCAACCGCGAACGGGCCAGGGCGGGCGCGGCATGAGTGCCGGCGGCTTCTGGCGGCGCCTCGCCTCGCTGACCCGCAAGGAAGTGCGGCAGCTGGTGCGCGACCGCAGCAACCTGCTGATCGGCATCGGCCTGCCCATCGCGCTGATCCTGATCTTCGGCTACGGCCTGTCGCTGGACGTGAAGCGCGCCATCGTCGCCATCGTCCTCGACGATCCCTCGCCCATCGCCCGCGACGTCGCCGCCAGCATCAGCCGCACCGACTACCTGGTGCCACATCATGTGCGCTCCCTTGCCGAGGGCGAGGCGCTGATGAAGTCCCGCGAGGTGGACGCGCTGGTGCAGGTGCCCTCCGACTTCACCCGCCGCCTGAATGAAGGCAACGCGCAGATCCAGGTGCTGGTGCAGGGCTCGGACGCCACCCGTGCGGCCAGCGTCGCCACCTACGTCGGCAGCGCCCTGGCCGGCTGGGGCGAGAAGCAGGCCGACCGAAGCGCCGGTGCTCAGAGTCGGGGCGGCGCCGTTACCATCGTCCAGCGCATGTGGTTCAACGCCGCCAACACCAGCACCTGGTACCTGGTGCCGGGGCTGATCGTGCTGATCATGACCCTGGTGGGCGCCTTCCTCACCGCCCTGGTGATGGCCCGCGAATGGGAGCGCGGTACCCTGGAAGCGCTGTTCGTCACCCCGGTGCGGCCGGTGGAAATCCTCCTGGCGAAGATCATCCCCTGCTTCGGCATCGGCATGGTCGGCCTGGCGCTGTGCCTGATCGCCGCGCGCGTCCTGT
Organism: Pseudomonas macauensis; assembly: GCF_047902425.1. Classification (NCBI taxonomy): domain Bacteria; kingdom Pseudomonadati; phylum Pseudomonadota; class Gammaproteobacteria; order Pseudomonadales; family Pseudomonadaceae; genus Pseudomonas; species Pseudomonas macauensis. Next base: position 3,248,096 of record NZ_CP138377.1, read on the forward strand.
TCGACGTGCCGCTGTACGGCTCCTTCGTCGTGCTGGTGGTCGCCTCCATGCTCTACATGCTGGTGGCCCTGGGGATCGGCCTGCTGATCTCGGCGATGACCAAGAACCAGTTCCTCGCCAGCCAGATCGCCCTGCTCGCCAGCTTCCTGCCGGCCATGATGCTCTCGGGTTTCATCTTCGACCTGCGCAACGTGCCGACCGCCATCCGCGTGGTGGGCGACCTGCTGCCGGCGACCTACTTCATGGAACTGGTGAAATCCCTGTTCCTGGCCGGCAACTTCTGGCCGATGATCCTCAAGGATTGCGCGATCCTCGCCGCCTACGCCGTGGTCCTGCTGGGCCTGGCGCGGCTGGTGACGCGCAAGCGACTGGACTAGAGCACGATGGAATTCTTCTGGCGCATCCTCAACCTCTGGCGCAAGGAACTGCTGGTGATCCTCAAGGACCCGGCCAACCGCATCGTGCTGGTGGTGCCGGTGCTGCTGCAAAGCGTGCTGTTCGGCTACGCGGTAACCTTCGACCTCAACGACGCGCCCTACGCCCTGCTCGACCTCAGTAATGGAGAGGCATCCCGCGAGCTGGCCTCGCGCTTGGACGGCAGCGGCATCTTCCACCGGGTGGCGACCCTCACGCGGGTGGAGGAAATCCAGACGGTAATCGACGAGCAGAAGGCGCTGCTGGTGGTGCACATCCCTTCCGACTTCCAGACCCGCCTGGCCCAGGGCGACCCGGCACCGATCCAGGTCATCCTCGACGGGCGCAACTCCAACACCGCCGGTTCCGCCGCCGCGGGGCTGGCCAGCATCGTGGTCGACTTCAACCGCAGCCGGGGCCTGGCGGCACCACCGCTGAGCGTGGTCAGCCGCGCCTGGTACAACCCCAACCTGGAAACCCGCTGGCCGCTGATCCCGGCGCTGATCGCCACCCTGAGCATGATGCAGACGCTGATGCTCACTGCCCTCTCGGTGGCCCGCGAGCGCGAACAGGGCACCTTCGACCAGCTCCTGGTGACGCCCTACACGCCGCTGGAAATCATGCTCGGCAAGGCCATACCGCCGACTCTGATCGGCCTGGCCCAGGCCAGCCTGGTGCTGCTGATGGCGCTGTTCTGGTTCCGCATCCCCATGGCCGGCTCGCTGCTGGACCTGTACGGCGGGCTGGCGGTGTTCACCATCGCCTGCGTCGGGCTGGGCATGTCGATTTCCGCCATCTCGCTGAACATGCAGCAGGCGATGCTCTACACCTTCGTGCTGATCATGCCGCTGACGCTGCTCTCCGGCCTCGCCACGCCGGTGCGCAACATGCCGGAGTTCCTGCAGATCGTGACCTACGCCAACCCGCTGCGCTTCGGCATCGACCTGATCCAGCGCGTCTACCTGGAAGGCGCCAGCCTCGCCAGCGTGTCGTTCAACCTCATCCCCATGCTGGTGGTGGCGGCCGTCACCCTGCCACTCGCCTCGTGGCTGTTCCGCCACCGCCTGACGTGAGAGAAACGCCATGAAACATTCCCTCACTCCCCTCGCCTGCTGCCTGATCCTGCTCGGCGGCTGCGCCGTCGGCCCTGACTATGAAACGCCGCAGACCAAGAGCCCGGCCAGCTGGCAGGCGGCCCACTCCGGCGAAGCGGCGCTTGCGCCCAGCGCCGGCACCACCCAACTCGCCGAGGACTGGTGGACGCTGTTCAACGACCCGGTGCTGAACAACCTGCAGCGCCGCGCGGACAAGGCCAGCCCCGACCTCAACACCGCCGTGCTGCGCTTCGCCCAGAGCCGCATGCAGCGGCAGATGGTGGCGTCCCAGCGCGGCGTGGACGTCAACGCCTCGGCGGCAGTCAATCGCCAGCGCATGAGCGAGAACGGCGCCAACGCGCTGATGATCCAGCGCATCGCCCCCGGCGCGAACAGCGAGCAGATCAGCAAGGTTCTCGCCGAGCCCTTCACCCTCTACCAGGCCGGCTTCGACGCCTCCTGGGAGCCGGACCTGTGGGGCCGCATCCGCCGCTCCATCGAGTCCGCCGACGCCAGCGTGGCAGCGCAGGCGGCGATGCTCGACGAAGTGCGCCTGGGCGTCGCCGCGGAACTGTCCCGCGCCTACTTCGAGCTGCGCGGCGTGCAGCAGCAGATTGCGGTGACGCGCCAGGACCTGGCCGCCACCGAGGAAACCCTGCAACTGATCCAGGTGCGCGCCGATGGCGGCCTGGTGGACGACTTCGACGTCGAACGCCAGCGCGGCCAACTGGCCGATCTGCGCTCGCGCCTGCCGCAACTGCTGGCCAGCGAAAGCGCGGCGATCAACCAGATCGGCGTGCTGATCGGCGCCGAACCCGGCAGCCTGCGCGACGAACTCAAACCGGTTGCGCAGACCGAGCCGCAGACGCCGGACCTCAGCCTCGGCCTGCCCTCGGAGCTGGCCCGGCGCCGCCCGGACATCCGCGCCGCCGAAGCCCAGCTGCATGCCGCCACGGCCAATATCGGCGTGGCCGTGGCCGATCTCTACCCCGCCATCCGCCTGGGTGCGCGCTTCGGCTTCGAATCCACCGAGGACGGCCATATCAGCGACTGGGGCAGCCGCACCTGGAGCGTCGGCCCGAGCCTCTCCGTGCCGATCTTCGACAATGGCCGGCGGCGCTCCAGCATCAACCTGCGCAAGCTGGAACAGCAGGAAGCCGCCGTGGCCTACCAGCAGACCGTGCTCAAGGCCTGGCAGGAAGTCGACGACAGCCTCAGCCAGTACGGCGCCGAACGCCAGCGCAACCGCCAGTTGCAGGACAAGCAGCGCAGCGCCGACATCGCCTATGGCATGGCCAAGGCGCGCTACGCCGGCGGGATGACCGACTTCCTGGTGGAGCTGGACGCCCAGCGCGCCTACCTGCAATCGCGCCGCGACCTGGTGGACAGCGATACCCAGCTGCGCCTGACCCTGATCGCCCTGTGCAAGGCGCTTGGCGGCGGTACGCCGGTGCCGGAAGCCGCCGCCGGGGAGTCCGCGAGCCGCTAGTGCTGCGCGGCGGCCGTCTGCTGGCTGTCGCGCAGGTCCTTGGCTACCTTGCGCTGCATCGCGTAGGCCGGCGACTCCACGGCATCGTAGTCCTCGCTGTAGCGGCTAGCGAAGCCCTGTACGCCCCACTCCTGGAACTGCTTCACGTGCCACAGTTCGTGGGCCCAGAGGGCGACGTCCTTCTGCGCGTCTTCCTCGCGGCGGAAGACGATCACGTCCACCAGGGTGACGGCCTCGGTGTCGGGGTTCTGCATCATGGTCTGGGCGGCGTTCAGCTCATCCAGCGCGCCGGTGGAATAGCGCGCCGCCATCAGCACCTCGTCGGGGAAATAGGCCTGCAGCTGCGCGCGGATTTCCAGCGGGATCGGCTGGGTGCCGCCCTGCTCCGCCTGGTCGCGGGACTGCTGCAGCCAGACGCCCAGCGCCTGTCCGGCCATCTTGCGGGTGTCGGCGATCACCGGGCCGAGCACGGCGCCCAGGTCCGGCAGGCAGACGCAGGTATCCAGGCAGACCTGCCGCTGCCCCTGGGGACAGGTAACGGCAGGGGTTTCGACGGACACGACCAACCCGGCGAGCAGCGCCAGGGCGCGCAGGATGAGGGTCGGGATGAGGGATGGCATGGGGTGCTCCGCTACAACGTGGAGATAGGCATGGCGGTTTGACCACGGCGGGGCGCGATCATGCCATGCCGCCAGCAAAAAAAGACGCTGGCGCGACGTATGAAACTTCTGCTAGCTTCTGAGCCCATGAATGCCGCCAACCGCACCTTCCAGCAGATTATTACCACCATCGCTCCGATGGTGGGTTAGCGCATTCAAGCGAACAACCAAACCCGCCTCCCGGCGGGTTTTTTAATGCCCGCCGTCCGAGGTTCCCTGACCAGGAGACACCGATGGAACCGGCATTCCCCCCTACTCTTTCCCAGGATCTGCACCCCCTGCAAACGCTCATCCAGGCCGCCGACGAAGCCATCGGCCGCGAGGATTTCGACGCGCTGCTGGCGTTCTACACCGACGACGCACTGCTGGTGGTCAAGCCCGGCCTGCTGGCGCGGGGCAAGGAGCAGATCCGCCGCGCCTTCGCCGCCATCGCCGAACACTTCGGGCACAAGCTGCGGGTGCGCCAGGGCCGCCTGGAAATCCTCGAAACCGGCGACACCGCGCTGGTGGTCGCGCAAACCCTGCTGGACACCCGCCACGGCAAGCTGACCCGCCGCGCCACCTACGTCTTCCGCCGCGAAGCCGACGGCGCCTGGCGTTGCGCCGTGGACAACTCCTACGGTACCGACCTGTTGGAGGCGACGACATGAGTACGGGCACATTGCACCTGCTGTGTGGCAAGGCGGCGTCGGGCAAATCCTGCCTGGCGCGGCAATTGGCCGAGGCGCCGGGCACCGTGATGCTGGCCGAGGAACAATGGCTGGCCGAGCTCTTCCCCTGGGGCATCAGCAACCCGGACGACTACCAGCTCTACGCCCGCCGCGTGCGCAAGGTCATGGGGCCGCACGTGGTCGGCCTGTTGCGCGCCGGCACCAGCGTGGTGCTGGACATCCCCGCCAACACCCTGGCTGACCGCCGCTGGCTGATCGACCTGGCGCAGCAGGCCGGCGCCGGGCACTGCCTGCATTTCCTCGACATCGACCCGGACACCTGCCGCAACCGCCTGCTCGCCCGCCACGCCCTGGCACCGCTGGCCGCACCGCTGGACCCGGCCGGCTACGAGGCGCTCAATCGTTTCTTCGTCGCCCCGCGTCCGGAGGAAAAACTGCGGGTGCAGCGCCATGGCGCCTGAGCGCGTAGAATCGCCGCCCCGATTGGAAAGACCCAGACAATGAACACCGACGCCATCGCCACCCTGCGCGAGCAACTGCTCACCGCCCTGAACCCCGCCCCCGTGGAAACCCGCCGTCTGTTCCACGGCCGCGGCCGGCGCTGGCCGGGCCTGGAGCAGGTGACCGCCGACTGGCTGGAAGGCGTGCTGCTGGTGTCGCTGTTCCGCGAACCGGCCGAGGACGAACTGGCGGCGCTGCGGGCGATGCTGCTGGAACTGGCGCAAGGCGCAACCTGGCGCGCCACCGGCGCCCGCAGCCTGATGCTGCAACACCGCTACACCCTGGAAAGCACCATGGAAGTGCTGTTCGGCGAAGCCTTCGACGGCTGGCAGATCACCGAACACGGCCTGCGCTACCAACTGGACCTGGGCCGCAAGCAGAACAACGGCCTGTTCCTCGACATGCGCTACGGCCGCCAATGGGTGCAGGCCAACGCCGAAGGTCTGCGCGTGCTCAACCTGTTCGCCTACACCTGCGGCTTCTCCGTGGCGGCAATTGCCGGCGGCGCGCAGAAGGTGGTCAACCTCGACATGGCCCGCGCCGCGCTGAGCCGTGGCCGCGACAACCACCGCCTGAACGGCCACGACCTGTCCAAGGTGAGCTTCCTCGACCACGACCTGTTCAAGTCCTGGGGCAAGGTGAAGAAATCCGGCCCGTACGACCTGATCATCATCGATCCGCCGAGCTTCCAGAAAGGCAGCTTCGTCCTCGACAAGGACTACGCCCGCGTTCTGCGCCGCCTGCCGGAGCTGCTGGACGGCGCCGGCACCGTGCTGGCCTGCGTGAATGACCCGGCGGTGGGCGTGGATTTCCTCCTCCAGGGCATGGCCGCCGAAGCACCGCAGTTGCGCTTCGTCGAGCGCCTGGAAAACCCGCCGGAATTCGCCGATATCGAGGAAGATAGCGGCCTGAAGGCGCTGGTGTTTCGCCTCGATTGATCCGCCGTCCGGGCACGGTCCTACAGCCATCCTGAAAACCCAGCGCAAGGCATCTCCCGATAAAAGGCCGCCACAACCCTTGCGGCCAAGCCCCCATCACGCCATCCTTGGCACTGTATGTAAAACCAGTGCCCGCCGATGCCTGCGCCGCTCGACCCCAGCCTCTACTACCTGACCAACTTCCACCGCGCCCTCGACTGGATCGACGAACGCTACGCCGACCTGCTCGACGCCGAGGAAGCCCGGTTCATCGCCGACTTCCGCGCGCTGCCGCTGCCGTCGCGGGCGCTGCTGGTGCGGCTGGTCATGCGCAAGGGCCCGCACTTTCGCGCCGGCAAGCTGAGCTATGCCGAGATCGGCGACATTCCCGCGGCCGCCGCGCCACTCCTGGAACTGGGCTGGCTGGACGATACCTACCCGCTCGCACTCGAAGAACTGCTGCCACTGCTGCTCAAGGACGAACTGCTCGCCCGCTTCCGCGATGACCTGCCACGCAGCACCCTGAAGAAGGCCGAGCTGTACGAGCACCTGCACGCCTACCACGAGCAAGTGCAGCCGTTCGGAACCTGGTATCCGGACCTCGACCAGCTCTACACCCTGATACTGACGCCGCTTTGCGACCGCCTGCGCCTGCTGTTCTTCGGCAACCTGCAGCAGGACTGGTCCGAGTTCGTCCTCGCCGACCTGGGCATCTTCCGCTACGAAACCGTCCCTTTCACTGCCGATTCCCGCGCCTTCCGCCGCCGCGACGACCTGGAAGCCTACATCCACCTGTGGAACGGCGCCGTCCGCTTCGAAACAGGCGAACCCATCGCCGACCTGCTGGCCGAACTGGGCGATTTCCGCAGCGACAATCCCTACCTGCAAGCGCGTCACGGTCGCCTGCTGTACCGCATGGCCTACCAGCTGGAGCGCGACGGCGAACTGGACGCCGCATTAGCGCTGTACCGGCGCACCGCTGCCGGAGGTTCGCGGCAGCGGCAGATCCGCGTGCTGGAACGCCTGCAGCGCTTCGAGGAAGCCCACGCACTGGTGCAGGCCGCGCTGGCCGCGCCGGAAAGCGATAGCGAGCTGCAACTGGTGGAGCGCGCGCTGACTCGGCTGGTCCGCCAGCTCGGCCTGCCGAAGGAAAAGACCGCCAAACCGACGCCGCCGCTGCGCATCGACCTGGAGCTGCCGCGCCCGGACGTCGACGTCGAGTTCGCCGTGCAGGCCGTGCTGCACGAGGACGAAGCACCGGTGCACTACGTGGAGAACGCGCTGATCTGCAGCCTGTTCGGCCTGCTCTGCTGGGAAGTGATCTTCGCCCCGCTGCCCGGCGCCTTCTTCCACCCCTTCCAGGCTGGGCCGAGCGACCTGTACCGCGGCGACTTCGTCAGCCGTCGTGCTGAAGCCTTCGCCGCGCGCCTGGCGCTGCTGGACAGCGACGCCTATCTGACGGCGATCCGCGACACCTACACCGCCAAGTTCGGCATCCTCTCACCCTTCGTGCACTGGGAATTGCTCGACGAGAACCTGCTGGACCAGGCCCTGCACTGCCTGCCGGCCGCGCACCTAAAGCTGTGGTTCGAACGCCTGCTGGCCGACCCCAAGGCCAACCGCGCCGGCATGCCCGACCTGATCCAGTTCTGGCCCAGTGAGGCCCGCTACCGGATGATCGAAGTGAAAGGCCCGGGTGATCGCCTGCAGGACAACCAGAAACGCTGGCTGGCCTTCTGCGCCGAGCACGGCATACCGGTGGAAGTCTGCTACGTGCGCTGGCAGGGCGAAGCGGAAGAGGCCCAATGAGCTACGCCATCGCCGTGCGCGCGCTGTGCGAATTCACCGCCAAGGAAGGTGACCTCGACCTGCGTTTCACGCCCGCCCCAACCGCCCAGGAAGGCATGACCGGGCACGCCACGGTGGTCTCCCGGCGCGGCCTGGGCTACATCGCCGAACTGCCGCTGCGCGGCGAATATCCCGGGCTGGTAGTCAGCGGCCGCGCCGACGGCTACGACCCGGACGCCAACCTGCTGGAAGAGATCAAGACCCACCGCGGCGACGTCGCGCGCATCCCGCAGAACCACCGGCTGCTGCACTGGGCGCAGGTGAAGGTGTACGGCTGGCTGTTGTGCCAGACGCTGGAGATCGACGCCATCGACCTGGCCGTCGTCTACTTCAACGTCATCACCCAGAAGGAAACGGTATTCCGCGAGCGCTTCGCCGCCGAGGACCTGCGCGCCTTCTTCGAGCTGCAGTGCAGCCGCTTCGTGCAATGGGCCGAGCAGGAAAGCGCGCACCGCGTCGAGCGCGACCAGGGCCTGGAAGCGCTGCGTTTCCCCTACGCCGACTTCCGCCAGGGCCAACGCATGCTTGCCGAATCGGTCTACCGCGCCGCCCGCGACGGCCAGACGCTGATGGCCCAGGCCACCACCGGCATCGGCAAGACCCTCGGCACCCTGTTCCCGCAGCTCAAGGCCTTCCCCGGACAGAAGCTGGACCGGCTGTTCTTCCTCACCGCCAAGACGCCGGGCCGGCGCCTGGCCCTCGACGCCCTGGCGACCCTGCGCCAACAGGACGCCGGCCAGCCGCTGCGAGTGCTGGAGCACGTAGCCCGCGACAAGGCCTGCGAGCACCCGGACAAGTCCTGCCACGGCGAATCCTGCCCGCTGGCCAAGGGCTTCTACGACCGCCTGCCCGCCGCCCGCGAAGCCGCGCTCAAGCACCGCTGGCTGACCCAGGAAGCGTTGCGCGACGTAGCGCTGGAGCACCAGGTCTGCCCCTACTACCTGAGCCAGGAACTGTGCCGCTGGGCCGACGTGGTGGTGTGCGACTACAACTACTACTTCGACATGACCGCCCTGCTCTACGGCCTCACCCTGCTCAACGACTGGAAGGTCACGCTGCTGGTGGACGAGGCGCACAACCTCATCGAGCGTGGGCGCGGCATGTACAGCGCCGAGCTGGACCAGTCCGAGTTCAACGCCCTGCGCAAGGTCGCCCCGGCCGGCCTGAAAGGCGTGCTGGAGCGCGTCGGCCGGCATTGGAACCAGATGCACCGCGACCAGGAGGTCGACTACCAGATCTACCCGACGGTGCCCGACCTGTTCATCGCCGCGCTGCAGAAGGCCGTCAGCGCCATCACCGACCACCTCACCGACCAGCCCACCGGCAACGAGGCCGAACTGCTGCGCTTCTACCTCGACGCCATGCTGTTCTGCCGGCTGGCCGAGGCCTACGGGCCGCACTCGCTGTTCGACATCACCCGCCACGACGGCAGTGGCCAGCGCACACTGTCCACGCTGTGCCTGCGCAACGTGGTGCCGGCGCCTTTCCTCGAGCCACGCTTCGAAGCCGCGCATAGCAGCACGCTGTTCTCCGCCACGCTGAACCCGGCCAATTACTACGCGGACCTGCTCGGCTTGCCGGAAGACACCACCTGGCGCGAGGTGGAATCGCCCTTCCGCGCCGAGCAGCTGGAAGTCCACGCACTGAGCAACCTCTCCACCCGCTACCAGCACCGCGAGGCCAGCCTCGCACCGATCAGCACCCTGATGGCCCGCCAGTTCCGCGCCCGCCCCGGCAACTACCTGGCCTTCTTCAGCAGTTACGCCTATCTGCAACAGGCGCTGGAGCGCTTCGCCGCCGAACACCCGGACATCCCCCGCTGGGTGCAGTCGCGGAGCATGAACGAGATCGAGCGCCAGGCCTTCCTCGACCGCTTCACCCCACACTCGCAGGGCATCGGCTTCGCCGTCCTCGGTGGCGCCTTCGGCGAAGGCATCGACCTGCCCGGTGATCGCTTGATCGGCGCCTTCATCGCCACCTTGGGCCTGCCGCAGGTGAACGAGGTCAACGAGGAGATCAAGCAGCGCATGCAGGGCATGTTCGGTGACGGGTATGACTACACCTACCTGTTCCCCGGCCTGCAGAAGGTCGTCCAGGCCGCCGGCCGGGTGATCCGCACACCGACGGATTCGGGGGTGATCTATCTGCTGGACGATCGCTTCAACCAGCCGGCGGTGCGGCGGTTGCTGCCTAGTTGGTGGAAGACGCAGCGGCTGAAGTTCGTGGCCGATCCGCCGAAGTCGAAGGAGCCGCAGGGGTTTCTGTTGTTGTAGGAACGGACTTTGTCCGCGCGGCTTTTGGGTTTAGTGTTCTGCGCCGCTTCCGCGTGTGCTGCGAGATTTTATTTCGCCCCCTCGGGCGAGTCCCTTTTGGAGCCCCAAAAGGAACCAAAAGGGCTCGTCCCGACATCCGGCCCCCGCTTCGCCGGGGTTCCCTCCTTCCGGTATCGCTCCGAGGGTCGGCGTAGAAGGGCCATCCTTGGCCCTCTACGCCTCTCGCGGCATCCATGCCGCTCGCCCCTCTGCGCAATACCTCCACTCGGCCTCCTGACGGGACTCTGCGCGCGCCTGGAACTTTGGCTGCTTCATGCTGGATCGCTCTTCGTAGGATGGCGTAGAGCGAAGCGAAACCCATCACGGCGGATAACGCTGCGCGCTATTCACCCTACAGGTGTTCATCCTGCAACGTGGGTGCTGTGGCAAGCCTTCGCGGACAAGGGCTAGGTGCCCCCGTCTCTCCTACGGGAGCACAGCTCCGCTCTGGCTCTGGCTTTAAAGACTTCCAGAGAAACCTCCGCACGCACCGGAACGCCCCTTCAGGAGGCCGAGTGGAATCGGAGTTTCAGGGGTTGAGCGGCATGGATGCCGCGAGAGCGTCGTTGGGCCATGGATGGCCCGTCGACGCGGGCCCCTGAAACTTCGATGGAGCGAGGGAACCCCGGCGAAGCCGGGGCCGGATGATGGGGCAGAGACCTTTGCCTACTTTGCGTCGTTTGGCAAAGTAGGTCGCCCGAGGGGGCGAAACAAAATCTATCAACACATGCCAAAGCGGCGCAGAAACACCCAGACAAAAACAAAAATCATCGCGGACAAAGTCCTCCACTCCTACGGAAAGCCCCCACGCCCCCGATCAACCACCATTGACGGCACCATTCCACTGGATAAACTGTATATCTATACAGTTATTTCCGAGCCCCCCATGCGATACCCGCCCATCCTCCTCCCCCGGCCCACCCGTCGGGCACATGACCGTCGCCGCTCGCCGGCCGGGAGGCCGTGATGGGCAGTGTGGTCGCACTCGATACCCTGTTCCATCAGCGCCAGGTCTGGAAAGGCCAGCCCCAGGGCCTGCCACCCAGCCAGCAGCCCACCGGTCACGCCGTGCTGGACGCAGCCCTGCCCACCGGCGGCTGGCCGGAAGCGGCACTCAGCGAAATCCTCCTGGCCCAGGAAGGCACCGGCGAACTGCAACTGGTCTGGCCGACCCTCGCACGACTCAGCAAGGCCGGCGAACGCATCGTGCTGGTGGCCCCACCCCACATCCCCTACCCGGCCGCATGGCAGGGCGCCGGGGTTGTACTGGATCAGCTCGCCATCGTGAAAGCCTCCGGCCGCGATGCCCTCTGGGCCACCGAGCAATGCCTGCGTTCGGGCAGCTGCGGCGCCGTGTTGTGCTGGCCGCAGCAGGCCGACGACCGCACCCTGCGCCGCCTGCAGGTGGCCGCCGAAACCGGGCAGACCCTGGCCATCGCCTACCGCTCGCAGCGCGAGGCGCTAAACCCATCCCCGGCCGCATTGCGCCTGGCGCTGGACGCCACCCCCGCGCAGTTGCGTGTGCTCAAGTGCCGGGGCGGCCTGGCGCCGGCGCGGCCCATCCCGTTGCCCTGGCACTGAGGCCGTCATGCTCTGGGCCTGTATTCTTCTACCGCAGCTGGCGATGGACGGCGTACTGCGCGGTCGTGCCGAGCCGGACGCCCCCCTGGCGCTGCTCGCCGGTCCGCCCCAGCGCCGCGTCTTGCAGGCGGTGAACCCGGCGGCGCGGGCGCTGGGCCTCAAGCCCGGCCAGTCGCTCACCGCAGCCCAGGCTCTGAGCCGCGATTTCACCACCGCCGAATACGACCTGCGCGAAGTGGAGCACTGGCAGAACCTGCTGGCGGCCTGGGCCTACGGTTTCAGCTCGCAGGTCAGCCAGCACTATCCGCGCGCACTGCTGTTGGAGGTGCAATCCAGCCTGCAACTGTTCGGTCCCTGGCCGCGCTTCGAGGCGCGCCTGCGCGAAGAATTGAACGGCCTGGGCTTCCGCCATCGCATCACCGCCGCGCCCAACCCGGCCGCCGCGCGCATCCTCGCCAACGGCCACGACGGGCTGGCGATTCACGATAACGAGCAGTTGCGTCAGTGCCTGGGCAGGATGCCCCTGGAGCGCCTCGGCCTGGACCGCGACGCCGCCACCTCGCTGGGCCGCATGGGCCTGCGCAGCCTGCAACAACTACTCGCCCTGCCCCGCGAAAGCCTGGCCCGGCGCTTCCCACCGCAGGTGCTGCGGCAGGTAGACACCTTGCTCGGCCAGCGCCCGCTGGCCCTAGAGTTCTACCGGCCGCCAGACCGCTTCGAATCGCGTATCGAACTGAACTTCGACGTGGAATCCACCCAGGCGTTGCTGTTCCCGCTGCGCCGCCTGACCGCCGATCTCGCCGCCTTCCTCGCCGGGCGCGACAGCGGCGTGCAGTGCTTCATCCTCCATCTGGAACACCACGAAGGCAGCGACACGCAGATGCCCGTCGGCCTGCTCAGCGCTGAACGCGAGGCGGCCATGCTCTTCGAACTGACCCGTGGCCGCCTGGAGCAACTGCAACTGCGCGCCCCGGTGCACAGCGTGCGCCTGGTGGCCGACGACCTGCCGCCCTTCGTGCCGCAGCACCGCGAGCTCTTCGACGATCGCCCACAGCAATCGCTGCCCTGGGAACAGCTGCGCGAACGCCTGCGCGCGCGGTTGGGCGACGACGCCGTGCACGGCCTGGGCGGCCTCGCCGAGCATCGCCCGGAGCGCGCCTGGCAGGACCATTCCACCCCGCGCCTGCCGATCGCCGACGTCCCGCGCCCCGGCTGGCTGCTGACGGAACCGCAGCCACTGCGCGAGTTCGCCCCGACCTTGCTGGCCGGGCCCGAACGCATCGAATCCGGCTGGTGGGATGGCGAGGACATCCGCCGCGACTACTACCAGGTACGCACCCGCAGCGGCCAGCGTGCCTGGGTGTTCCGCCCGGTGGGCGACGAGGGGCCGTTGCTGCTGCACGGCTGGTTCGCATGAACATGCCGGATGAAGGCATCGGCTATGCCGAGCTGCACTGCCTGTCCAACTTCAGCTTTCAGCGCGGCGCTTCCAGCGCGGCCGAGCTGTTCGCGCGGGCGAAGAAGCTGGGTTACCGCGCCCTGGCAATCACTGACGAATGCAGCCTCGCTGGCATCGTACGCGCCTGGCAGGCATCGAAAGAAACCGAGATTCCCCTGATCACCGGCAGCGAGCTGAGCCTCTCGCAAGGCCCGAAGCTGGTGCTGCTGGCGGAGAACCTGAGCGGCTACGAGAACCTCTGCCGCCTGCTCACCCACGCCCGCCGCCGCGCGGAGAAAGGCAGCTATCGCCTGGTGCACGCGGACTTCGACGGCAGCCTCGACCACCTGCTGGCGATCTGGCTGCCGCGCGACGATCGGGACGACGACGGCCTCTGGTTGCGCGAACGCTTTCCTGAACGCCTGTGGCTCGGCGCCGAACTGCACAAGGGCCCGGACGACGCCGGCAAGCTGCATCGTCTGCGCGAACAGGCGGCGCGCCTGGGCATCCCTGCCGTGGCCTGCGGCGACGTGCACATGCATATCCGTGGCCGTCGCGCCCTGCAGGACTGCATGACCGCCATCCGCCAGCACCTGCCGGTGCACGAGGCCGGGCAGTATCTCTATCCCAACGGCGAACGCCATCTGCGACCGCGGGAGGCGCTGGCGTCGATCTACCCCGCCGAGTTGCTGGAGGAGACGGTGAAGATTGCCGAGCGCTGCACCTTCGACCTCGACCAACTGCGCTACCAATACCCCCGCGAGCTGGTGCCCGAAGGCCATACGCCCACCACCTGGCTGCGGGAGAAGACCGAGGAAGGCATCAGGCGGCGCTGGCCGGATGGTGAGAGAGAAAAGACACGCAGCCAGGTGGAATATGAGCTGGAGCTGATCGCCGAACTGGAATACGACAGCTACTTCCTCACCGTCCACGACATCGTCGCCTTCGCCCGCAGTCAGAGCATCCTCTGCCAGGGTCGCGGCTCGGCGGCCAACTCGGTGGTCTGCTTCGCTCTAGGGATCACCGAGTTGGACCCATCCAAGGCCAATCTGCTGTTCGAACGCTTCATCTCCCGCGAGCGCAACGAGCCGCCGGACATCGACGTGGACTTCGAACACGAGCGCCGCGAGGAAGTCATCCAGTACATATTCCGCCGCTACGGCCGTTCGCGCGCCGCGCTGACCGCCGTGGTCAGCACCTATCACGGCGCCGGCGCGATCCGTGATATCGCCAAGGCCCTCGGCCTGCCGCCCGACCAGGTGGGCGCACTGGCCGCCTGCTGCGGCCGCTGGAGCGACAAGCCGCCATCCTCGGAACGGCTGGTGGAAGCCGGCTTCGACCCGGAGAGTCCGATCCTGCGCCGCGTGCTCGCCCTGACCTCGCAACTGGTCGGCTTTCCCCGGCACCTGTCACAGCACCCCGGCGGCTTCGTCATCTCCCAGCAACCGTTGGAAACCCTGGTGCCGGTGGAGAATGCCGCGATGCCCGAGCGCACCCTGATCCAGTGGGACAAGGACGATCTCGACGCCGTCGGCCTGCTCAAGGTCGACGTGCTCTCGCTGGGCATGCTCAGCGCCCTGCGCCGCTGCTTCGACCTGATCGAGCGCTATCGCGGGCAGCGCTACACACTGGCCACGCTGCCGTCGGAGTGCCCAAAGACCTACGCAATGATCAGTCGCGCCGACACCATCGGCGTGTTCCAGATCGAATCCCGCGCGCAGATGGCCATGCTGCCGCGCCTCAAGCCCAAGGAGTTCTACGACCTGGTGATCGAAGTGGCCATCGTCCGCCCGGGACCGATCCAGGGCGACATGGTGCATCCCTACCTGCGTCGACGAAACGAGCAGGAACCGATCGTCTATCCCTCCGAGGAATTGGAGCCGGTATTCAAACGCACCCTCGGCGTACCGCTGTTCCAGGAGCAGGTAATGCAACTGGCGATCATCGCGGCCAAATACACGCCTGGCGAGGCCGACCACCTGCGTCGCTCCATGGCCGCCTGGAAGCGCCACGGCGGGCTGGAGCCGCACCGCAAAAAACTGTTCGAGCGCATGACCGCCAGGGGCTACGAACAGGAGTACATCGCGCGCATCTTCGAGCAGATCAAGGGCTTCGGCAGTTACGGCTTCCCCGAATCCCACGCCGCCAGCTTCGCCCTGCTCACCTATGCCAGCAGTTGGCTGAAATGCCACGAACCGGCGGCCTTCACCTGCGCCCTGATCAACAGCTGGCCCATGGGCTTCTACAGCCCCGACCAGCTTTTACAGGACGCCCGCCGCCACGGCCTGGAAACCCGCCCGGTGGACGTGCGCCACAGCCACTGGGACTGCACTCTGGAGCCCATCCCCGGACGCCAGCCGGCGATCCGCCTGGGTCTGCGCATGGTGCGCGGACTGCGTGAAGAGGCAGCCGGGGCCCTGGTACAAGCCCGCGCACAGCAGCCGTTCCGCGATGTCGCCGACCTCTGCCTTCGCGCCAATCTCGACGGCCGCGCCCGCGAACAGCTGGCCGATGCTGGCGCCCTGCGCGGCCTCGCGGGCCACCGGCACAAGGCGCGCTGGGCGATTGCCGGAGTCGAGCAGCAACTGCCGCTGTTTGCCGGCCAGGTCACCGAGGAAGCGCCGGTCAGCCTGCCGCTGCCCAGCCGTGGCGAAGACCTGCTCACCGACTACGAGACCCTGGGCACCACCCTCGGCCCGCACCCGCTGGCCCTGCTGCGCGGCGCGCTCAGGGCCCGCCGCTGCCGTAGTTCACGCGATCTCGCCCGCCTGGAGACCGAGCGCCCGGTACGTGTCGCCGGCCTCGTCGTCGGCCGACAGAGACCCGGCACCGCCAGCGGCGTCACCTTCATCACCCTGGAAGACGAGTTCGGCATGATCAACGTGATCGTCTGGCGCGACCTCGCCGAACGCCAGCGCCGCCCCTTCCTCAGCGCCCGTCTGATGCAGGTGGACGGCACCCTGGAAGCCAAGGACGGCGTTCGCCATGTGATCGCCGGGCGGCTGACGGATTTGAGCGAGTTGCTGGAGGGGCTGGATGTGCGGAGTCGGGATTTCCACTGAGAACAGCTACGCGAAACGAATCTCGCAGCCCCCATCACGGCGGATAGCGTTGCGCGTTATGCGCCCTACGGGTTGTGTGCCGGCTGCTTTTCGTAGGAGCTTGCTCGCGAACAGATTTTCCGGCCGCATCGGTGTTGGGCGGTTCGCGAGCAAGCTCGCTCCTACAGGTGGGCGATAAACCCAGGCGCGTCCCTGTCAGCACGAATTTCGCCGCGATGGATTTCGCGGACAAGGGCTAGGCGCCCCCCATCTCTCCTACGAAAGCATACGCACCGCATAGCTCTGGCTCTGGCTCTGGATTTAAAGACTTCCAGAGCAGCATCCGCACGCGCCGGAGCGCCCCTTCAGGAGGCCGAGTGGAATCGGAGTTTCAGGGGTTGAGCGGCATGGATGCCGCGAGAGCGTCGTTGGGCCAGGGATGGCCCGTCGACGCGGGCCCCTGAAACTTCGATGGAGCGAGGGAATTTTTCGCCTGAGCGAAAAACCGGATGCAGGGGCAAGACCTTTGCCTCCTTTGGGTCGTTTGCCAAAGGAGGTCGCCCGAGGGGGCGAAACAAAATCTCTCAGCCCACGCCGAAGCGGCGCGGAAACACCGAACAAGACGGCGGATAACGCCTTAGACGTTATCCACCCTCCATGACTATTTCCGCCGATAGCTCTTGTTGCCACTGGGCGTCAGGCAATAAACCCCACCGCGCGGGCCGGTGCAGAAGGTGCCGCTACTGCAGGAGCAGGAACCATCATCGGCAGAGAAGCGTTGAAGTGAAGGCGCGGTGGAACTGCCTCCACCCAGATAGGCCGGGCAACTCTTCTTCGAGCCACTGATGGAGCCATCGTTGCACAGGAAGAGCTCGCCCTGGCAGCGGGCGATGCCACCCTTGCTGCCGGAGCAAGGCGTATTGCCCGCCACCGCCAGCGTCGTGACGACCACCAGCGCCATCCCCATCAACCAAACCAGAACCTTGCGCATCCTGCGTCCACCCACAAAATAGTGGCGCAATGCTATAGCGTGATGCCGATCTTGTCAGGAAGGGTCTGAAGGCAATGGCCCTCAAGGCATCAGAATTTGCCCGCAGAGCCCGCGCCCCTTACCCTCCCGCTATCTCCCCTTCGGCCAGCCCCATGATCACCCTCCGCCACATCGAAGTCTTCCGCGCGGTCATGACCACCGGCAGCGTCACCCGCGCGGCGGCGTTCCTGCATACCAGCCAGCCCACGGTCAGCCGCGAGCTGGCGCGACTGGAGCAGTTGATCGGTTTCGAGCTGTTCCTGCGCGAGCGCGGGCGGCTGGCGCCGACGGCGCGGGCGTTGATGCTGTTCGAAGAGGTGGAGCGCTCCTTCACCGGGCTGGACCGCATCGTCGCCTTCGCCGGGAGCCTGGGGCAGTTCGCCGAGGGCAAGTTCTCCATCGGCTGTCTGCCGGCGCTGTCCCAGGCTCTGCTGCCGGAAGCCTGCAAGCGCTTCACCCTGGGCAACCCGGCGATCAGCCTGGAAGTGGCGGCGCTGGAATCCCCCCATCTGGAAGAGCAGCTCAGCGCCCAGCGTCACGACATCGGCCTGATCGAGAACGAGGAAGCGCCGCGCGGCACCGAGTTGCAGCGGCTGCTGGCGGTGGACGAGGTGTGCATCCTTCCGGACAGCCACCCGCTGCTGGCCCGCCAGCGTCTGCAGGCGGAGGACTTCGCCGGCCAACCCTTCGTCAGCCTGGCGCCGGGCGATCACTACCGGCACCTGATCGACAACGTGTTCCTCGCGGCCGGCGTGCAGCGGCAGATGCAGGTGGAAACCCACAGTGCCGTGTCCGTGTGCAGCATGGTGCGTGCCGGGCTGGGCGTGGCCGTGGTCAACCCGATCACCGCGCTGATGTTCCAGGGCCAGGGCATCCAGCTGCGCCCGCTGGCGTTCTCGCTGCCCTTCCAGGTCAACCTGGTGAAGCCGCTTTACCGCCCGGCCACGCCGTTGCGCGAACGCTTCGTGGAGGCGCTGCGGGAGGAAGCTGCGCTACTGGTCGCCCGCCTGCGCGAGGCTGGCGTGGACTGCACCCTATATCCAATTTGAATGAATAAAGCAAAAAGCAGCATTATCTGATCTTCGAAACGCCCGGTAGACTAGCGCCATCTACCTTCGGAGCTCATTCATGCCCTTCCTCGCCCTGCCCCGCGCCGAACAGCTCGCCCTGAAATTCGGCACCCCGCTGTGGGTCTACGACGCCGCCACCATCCGCGGCCAGATCGAGCGCCTGAAGAGCTTCGACATCATCCGCTTCGCCCAGAAGGCCTGCTCGAACCTGCACATCCTGCGCCTGATGCGCGAACAGGGCGTGAAGGTCGACGCCGTGTCCCAGGGCGAACTGCTGCGCGCCCTGGCCGCCGGCTATTCGTGCCGCGAGGATGAATCCGAGATCGTCTTCACCGCCGACCTGCTGGACCGCGCCACCCTGGAAACCGTGGTCGAGCACGGCATCCCGGTGAACGCCGGTTCCATCGACATGCTCCGCCAGCTGGGCGAAGTTGCCCCCGGCCACCCGGTCTGGCTGCGTATCAACCCTGGTTTCGGCCACGGCCACAGCAACAAGACCAACACCGGCGGCGAGCACTCCAAGCACGGTATCTGGCACAGCGACCTGCACGCCGCCCTGGACGTGATCCGCGAGCGCGGCCTGCGCCTGGTGGGCCTGCACATGCACATCGGCTCGGGCGTCGACTACGGCCACCTGGCCCAGGTCGGCGAGGCCATGCTCGGCCTGGTGCGCCTGGTGAAGGACGCCGGCCATGACCTGTCCGGGATTTCCGCTGGCGGCGGCCTGTCCATCCCCTACCGTGACGGCGATCCGGAAGTGGACACCGCGCATTACTTCCAGCTCTGGGACAACGCCCGCAAGGCCGCAGAAGGCGTGGTCGGCCACAGGCTGCACCTGGAAATCGAGCCGGGCCGCTACCTGGTCGCCCAGGCCGGTTGCCTGCTCAGCGAAGTGCGTGCCACCAAGGACGCCGGCCGCAACCACTTCGTGCTGGTGGACGCCGGCTTCAACGAGCTGATGCGCCCGTCCATGTACGGCAGCTACCACGGCATCAGCGTGCTGGCCGGCGACGCCGCCAGCCGCGAGGTGATCGACACCGTAGTGGCCGGCCCGCTTTGCGAGTCCGGCGACGTGTTCACCCAGGGCGATGGCGGCGTGGTCATCCCCCGCGCGCTACCGCGCGCCCAGGTTGGCGACCTGCTGCTGATCCACGACACCGGCGCGTACGGCGCCTCCATGTCGTCGAACTACAACAGTCGTCCGCTGATCGCCGAGGTGCTGCTGGAAGGTGCCGATGCCAGGCTGATCCGCCGTCGCCAGCGCGTGGAAGAACTGCTGGCCCTGGAAGAAAACCTGGGCTGATCCCGTAGGGCGTACAACCGTTCGCGGTTGTACGCCGGTACGCCTGCATTACAGGCGCCTTCGGGACCGGGGTCCGGAGCGCCCTGAAACCACGGTCAAACGGCGTATAACGTCGAACGTTATACGCCCTACGAGTACGCGCGCTCAGTCCCTCACGCCTGCTCCAGCGCGCGGAAGGTCGCGCGGTATTGTTCCGGCGTGGTGCCGGAGAGCCGGCGGAACATCGCGATGAACGCCGACGGGCTGCTGTAGCCCAGGTTGAAGGCGATCTGCTGCACCCCTTCCCCCGATGCCAGTGCCTCGATCGCGGCGAGAAACCGCAGGCGCTGGCGCCACTCCCCGAACGACATCCCCAGCTCCCGCTGGCAGGCCCGCGCCAGGGTCCGCTCGGTGCTGTGCACGTGTTCGGCCCACTGGGCCAGCGTGCGGTTGTCGCCGGGCTCGGCCTGCAGGGCGGCCAGCACCTCGCCCAGCGCACCGCCACTGGCGTAGGGCAAGTAGTCGTCGTGGGGCTGCGCCGCCTGCAACTGGTCAATCACCACTTCCGCCAGACGGCGGTCCGCGTCACTTTGCGGGATATTCACCTGGCGCGCGGCAAAGTCGGAAAGGATGGCCTTGAGGATGTCGCTGATCGCCAGGGTGCAGGGCGACGCCGGCAATTTGCGCGACAGCTCGGTGGACACGTAGAGCGAGCGGTAGACGATGGCCTGGCGGTTGTAGCAGCTGTGCTCCCGCCCCGGCGGCACCCATACGGCGTACTGCGGCGGCGAGAGGAAGCGCTGGCCGTCCACCTCCAGTTCCATCACGCCGTGGGAGGCGTAGTTGAGCTGGCCCCAGGCATGGCGATGGCTGGGCGAGTGGGTGCCGGCGTCGAACTCGTCGTAGCGGAAGTAGAGATCGGCGGGCAGCCGGTCGATGCCGGGAAGCGGGAGCGACAGTGCGCGGGTCATGTCCGAATGCCGGGGTGGATTGTCTGAATTTCATTATACGTCTCGATTCGGACGGGCGGACAATACGCACCGTTATCCCCGGAAGCGTTCCACCATGAATTACCTGTTCCCCCTGCTGGCCGTGGTCATCTGGTCCGGCAATACCGTCGTCAACAAGCTCGCCGTGGGGCAGATCGCCCCAGCGGAGATTGGTTTCTTCCGCTGGTTGCTGGCCGGCCTGCTGCTGACGCCCTTCCTGCTGCGCGCCACCCTTGCCCACTGGCCGACGATCCGCGCCAACCTCTGGAAGATCGTCACCCTCGGCCTGCTCGGCATGGCGGTCTACCAATGCCTGGCCTACTACGCCGCCGCACTGACCTCGGCGACCAACATGGGCATCATCCTGTCGCTGATGCCGTTGATGTCCCTGGCTCTCGCCGCCCTGCTGCTGGGCCACCGGATGAGTGTCGCGGCGCTGCTCGGCGCCCTGGTCTCGCTGGCCGGCGTGCTACTGGTGATCACCCAGGGCAACCCGCACCAGTTGCTCAGCCACGGTGTGAACCTGGGCGACGGCATGATGATCGTCGCCACCCTCGCCTACGGCGTTTATGGCGTGCTGCTGAAGAAGTGGGCCCTGCCGCTGCCACCGCTGGTGATGCTCTACCTGCAGGTACTGGTGGCGATCCTCGCGCTGCTGCCGCTCTACCTGGCTTCGCCGCACCAGGGGCTGAACGCCGCCAACCTGCCGCTGGTGCTCTATGCCGCCCTGTTCGCCTCGATCGTCGGCGCGCTGTCCTGGATGCAGGGCGTGGCGCGCATGGGGCCGAGCCGCATGTCGCTGTTCTTCAACCTGCTGCCGGTGCTGACCACCGCCATCGCCGCCGTGGTACTGGGCGAGCGGCTGACCAGCTACCACCTGGTCGGCGGCGCCCTGACCCTGGCCGGGGTACTGCTGGCCGAGCTCTGGCGGCCACGGGAGAAACCCGCAGGCGCCGTCAGTGCCCGCTGATTCAGCCGCTCATAGCCAACGCTCCTACAGGCCGGCACCAGTGCCAGGACCGACACGGAACTCGGCCATGAGAGTTCTCACCAGTTCCGCCGCCGGCATTTCCCGCGCCAGAGGCGCGCCCTGCCCGGCCCATTGCACGGCGAAGTCGGTGTTGCCCTTGGCGGTGGCCGCGGCCGTCAGCGCCTTGGCTGCATCGTAGGTGATCGGATAATCCGGCAGTGTCGGCGCATCCGCGCTACCGACGTCGGTGAACAGCCGGTTCACCATCCCGCGCGCCGCCCGACCGGAAATGGCTGCCGTCACCTCGGTACGCTCCGCCCGCTCACTGCGCAGCGCCGCGCGGTAGGCGGCATTGGCCGAGGACTCCGGCGCCAGGATGAAGGCGGTGCCCAGTTGCACCGCTTCGGCACCCAGTTCGAACACCGCGCGCATACCCTGCCCATCCATGATCCCGCCCGCTGCGATCACCGGCAGATCGACCTTCTCCGACAAGGTACGCACCAGTGCGAAGGTGCCAATGCGCGCGTCCTTCTCCGGCTCGAACACGCCGCGATGGCCGCCCGCTTCATAGCCCTGGGCGACGATGGCATCGAGGCCAGCCGCCGCGATGGCGCGGCCTTCCTCCAGGCAGGTGGCGCTGGCCAGCAGGCGGACGCCGGCGGCCTTCAGACGGTCGATCCAGCCCTGCGGCGGCAGACCGAAGTGGAAGCTGACCACGGCCGGGCGCGCGTCGATGAGGAACTCCAGCATTTCCGGGTCGTCCAGAAAGCTGCGGTAGATCTCGGTGATTCGCTGCGGCGGCTGCGCATCGAACTCGGCGAACAGCGGACGCAGGTGCTCCAGCCAGGCGGATTCCCGCGTCGGGTCGGCCTGGGCCGGGCGGTGGCAGAACAGGTTGAGGTTCAGCGGCTTGTCGGTGAGCGCGCGGGTCTGCTCCAGCAATGCGCGGGCCTGGGTGGCGTTGCTCGCCCCCAGGCCGATGGAGCCCAGGCCGCCGGCATTGGACACCGCCGCCGCCAGTGCCGGCGTGGATACGCCGACCATGGGCGCCTGGATGATGGGGTGCTGGATGCCGAGCAGTTCGGTAATGCGCATGACGGGGTCCTCGTCGTCGATCCGGCAGTATCGCCGCTTGACTTACCATCTCACGGAGAGAATATTTGTCGCAACACATTCTCTACTAAAGATTGATCATGGATCTCTCCAGCCTGGAAATCTTCCGTTGCGTGGCCGAGGAACAGAGCGTCACCCGCGCCGCCGCCCGCCTGCAACGGGTGCAGTCGAACGTCACCACGCGTATCCGCCAGCTCGAGGACGACCTCGGCGCGGCGCTGTTCCTGCGCGACGGCAAGCGCATGACGCTGACCGACCAGGGCCGCGAGTTCCTGGTCTACGCCGAACAACTGCTGGCCCTGGCCGCCGAGGCGCGCCAGTCGCTGCACCCGGACAACGCCAGCGGCAGCCTGCGCCTGGGCAGCATGGAGGCCACTGCCGCCAGCCGCCTGCCCGAGCCCCTGGCGCGCTTCCATCGCGACTATCCCGAGGTGGAACTGCGGGTCGGCACCGGCCACAGCCAGAAGCTGCTGGACGAGGTACTGAACCGCCAGCTCGACTGCGCGCTGATCGCCCACCCCGACATCCTGCGCGCCGAACCCGGTTTCGAGGCGGCGCTGGAGCGAGGCCTGCGCGCCGCACCGGTATTCCGCGAGGAACTGCTGCTGGTGCTGCCCGGCAACCACCCGCCGGTAAGCAAGCCTGAAGATGTGCAAATCCGCACCCTCGCTGGCTTCACCCGAGGTTGCACCTATCGCCTGCTGGCCGAGCGCTGGTTGAAAGGCGCGCCGCTGGCGGTGCAGGAAGTAGGCTCCTATCACGGCATCCTCGCCTGCGTGAACGCCGGCTCCTGCATCGGCGTGCTGCCGCGCTCGGTACTGGAACTGCAACGGGAAACGCCGAACCTGCAGGTTGTGTCGATGTTGGAAGTGGACACCCTGCTGATCTGGCGCGACGGCTACGCCACCGGCGCCTTCCGGCGCTTGCGGGAAACCCTGGAGGCCCGTCCGTGAACGCCTCGCGCCGCCTGCCCGCCGCATTCTCGGCGGCGCTGATCCTCGCCGTAGGGATGGGCTTCGGCCGCTTCGCCTTCACCGGCCTTTATCCGCTGATGGTGCGCGACGGCCTGCTCAGTGTCACCGGCGGGTCGCTGGCCGCCTCGGCGAACTACGCCGGTTACCTGCTCGGCGCCCTGCTCCTGGCGCGCAGCCATGAGCGCCATGCCGCGCGCATCAGCGTACTGGCCCTGGCCGGTACATTGGTCGCCCTGGCCGCGATGGCCATTCCGGCGCCGACCGGGTTCGCCATTGGCGTACGCCTGCTGGCCGGCGTGCTCAGCGCCATGGCGCTGGTCGGCGCGGCGCAATGGCTGCTGCAATGCATGGGCGAAACCCACGGCGCGCCGATGATGTTTGCGGGCGTGGGTATCGGCATCCTCGTCTCGGCGGAGCTGATCGTCGCCGGCAACGCCTTCGGCCTGGGCAGCGCGGCGATCTGGTGCGTGCTGGCAGTGGCCGGACTGCTGCTGGCACTGCTGGCCGTGCCGGCGCTGCGGCACTCGGCCCCTACCACCGCGCGGCATGCCGCGTCCCCCGAAGGCCTGTCGCCGCAGATCGGCGCGCCGATCATCCTGCTGGTCTACGGGCTGGCGGGCTTCGGCTACATCATCACCGCCACCTACCTGCCGCTGCTGATGAAGAGCAGCCTCGGCGCCATCGACCCGCTGCAGGTCTGGGCAGCGTTCGGACTGGGTGCGGCGCCGTCGTGCTTCCTCTGGCACCGCTTGCACCTGAAGCTCGGCAGCCGCCGCGCGCTGGCGCTCAACCTGCTGGTGCAGGCGCTGGGCGTGATGCTGCCGGCGCTGGGCGAGTCGGCCGTTCTTTACCTGGGCAGCGCTGTGCTGGTGGGCGGCAGCTTCATGGGCACCGTGACCATCGCCATGCCGGCGGCCCGCGCGGCGGCCAGCCAGGTGCGCTTCAACATGCTGGCGGCGATGACCGCGTTGTATGGCGTCGGGCAGATCGTCGGGCCTCTCGTTGCCAGCGGCCTGCACGGCCTGACCGGCAGTTTCATCCCGGCCTTGGGCACCGCTGCCGGGGCCTTGCTGGTAGGTGCGCTGTGCTGCCTGCCGTTGCGGCGGGCGACGACCCTCTGCCGGACGGTGTAAGAGCAACGGTTTCCACGGGCAAGATCGTGCCTGCGTATCCCCCTCACCCCAGCCCTCTCCCTCAGGGAGAGGGAGCCGACCGTACCGGCTGACGCTGAAGTTTCATCCTCCACCGAACGGTCCCCTCTCTCGCTTGCGGGAGAGGGTTAGGGTGAGGGGCCCTTATGTGCTTTCGCGCCATGGCTGTCCCGCCTGATTGCTTCAGACTGGCGGCAGCTGGCGGAAGGAGACGCCCAGGCGGTTCCACACATTGATCGCGCCGATGGCGACGGTGAGGTCCACCAGTTCGCGTTCGCTGAACTGTTCCCGCGCCTGCAGGAACACCGCGTCCGGCACCTTCGATTCGGACAGCAGCGTCACCGCCTCGCACCAGTCCAGCGCCGCCCGTTCGCGCTCGGTGAAGAACGGCGATTCGCGCCAGACGCTGACGGCGAACAGCCGTCGCTCCGTCTCTCCGGCGCGCCGGGCTTCCATCGCGTGCATGTCGGCGCAGCAGGCACAGTTGTTCACCTGCGACACGCGCAGGCGCACCAGCTCCAGCAAGGGCCGCTCGACGGACAGCTCGAAGATCGCGGCCTCCAGGGCCAGTACCGCCTTCAGGGCCTCGGGCGATGCGGTGTAGTAATCCAGGCGCGGCTGCATGGCGCTTTACTCGGGGATGGGACAGCCCCATTGTGCGCGGCAGCGGGCGCCCGGCCGGTGGCCAATTCGCGGAAAATTCCTCACGCAACTTCACCGGCCAATCCGCCCGGCGCTACTCTTCCTGCTCTGCCAAGCCTGCCGGAGCCCGCTTTGGAGCTTCATCTGATCATCCACGGCCAGAAAGACCTGGCCGGGCAACTCTATCGCCAACTGCGCGAGGCCATCGACTCCGGCCGACTCGCCGCCGGCACCCGGCTGCCGCCCAGCCGCCTGCTAGCGGAGCAACTGGGCATCTCGCGCAAGACCATTTCCGACACCTACGCGCAGCTCACCTACGAGGGTGTTCTGGTGGGCAAGGTCGGCAGCGGCACCTTCGTCAACACGCGGATACCCCGCAACGACCGGCGCCAGGAAAACTTCCGCTTCGCCAGCCAGGCCAACATCGACCACTGGGCCAACCTCGATACGCGCCTGAGCCACCCCGGCGCCGAGGGCACGGCGCGGGCCGACTTCATCGGCGGCGCAACTACCCAGCTGCAGTTTCCCCAGGAGGAATGGCGGCGCTGCGTGAACTATGCGATGCGCCAGATGAACACGCCGCGCGGGCACTACAGCCGTCCCGAGGGCATCGCCCCGCTGCGCGACGGCATCGCCCGGCACGTCGCCTATGCGCGCGGGGTGAACTGCCAGCTCGACGACGTGATGGTCTGCAACGGCGCGCAGCAGGCGCTCGACCTGCTGGCGCGGGTGATGCTGCGTCCCGGCGACAAGGTCGCCATGGAAGACCCCGGCTACCCACCGGCGCGAC
The DNA here is from genome assembly GCF_047902425.1 of Pseudomonas macauensis. Lineage (NCBI taxonomy): Bacteria > Pseudomonadati > Pseudomonadota > Gammaproteobacteria > Pseudomonadales > Pseudomonadaceae > Pseudomonas > Pseudomonas macauensis. Next base: position 3,274,072 of record NZ_CP138377.1, read on the forward strand.
TGCTGTTCCGCATGCTCGGCGCCGAGGTGGTGAGTGTGCCGGTGGACGCCGAGGGCCTGCAGGTGGAGCGGATTCCCGACGGTACGCGGATGATCTACACCACGCCCTCGCACCAGTTCCCGCTGGGCATGCCGATGAGCCCGGCGCGCCGCGAGGCGCTGCTGGCGCGGGCCGTCCAGCTGGGCGCGCTGGTGATCGAGGATGACTACGACAGCGAATTCCGCTACGAAGGGCGCCCCACCGATGCCCTGCAAAGCCTCGACCAACACGGCGTGGTGGCCTATATCGGCACCTTCTCCAAGGTGCTGCTGCCGGAGCTGCGTCTGGGCTACCTGATCCTGCCGCCCACGCTGTTCCCCGCGGTGGTGCGCGCCCGGCAGATTTCCGACTGGCACAGCTCGACCCTGCCGCAATGGGCGCTGGCCAAGTTCATGGCCGAGGGCTACCTGCTCAAGCACATCCGCCGCTGCCACGGCATCTACGCCGGCCGCCGCGAGCGCATCCTGGCCCGGCTGGATGGTGACCTGTCGCCCTGGCTGGAAGCGGTGCCCACGGTGGCCGGCTTCCACCTCACCGCGCTGCTGCGCCAGCCGACCAACGTGCCGCTGCTGATGGAGCTGGCGCGCAAGGTCGAGGTCGGTCTCTATGGCCTGGCGCCCTTCTACGACCGGGCGCCGGTGCGCGACGGGCTGCTGCTGGGCTTCGGCGCCATCGACACCCTGGACATCGACCCGGCGCTGGACAAGGTGCGAGACCTGTTGCAGCAGTTGGGCTGACACGCGATCTACATCTGCTACGTAGGATGGCGTGGAGCGCAGCGATACCCATCCTATAAAGGCTCTCAGCGGACGAATCGACGTAACGGATTGGCCCGGCGGTTTTCCCCGGAATTGGCGGTTCAGCCGACGATGCAGGGCGCTTAACCTTTCAGCGTCGACTTTGAAAGCCGGTTCCGGCCTTTACCGCCGCCCGGCACCAGCGCCCAATGGCCGCCCACCCTGCAGAAAGGAGCCTCGCCATGTCCCCGTCCGCCATTGCCATCGTTCGTGTCCAGGCACTCCCCGGCCAGGCCTCTGCACTGGGCGCCTACCTGGGCGAGCTGCTGGATCAGGTTCGCCAGCAGCCCGGCTGCCAGTCCGGCGAACTGAAACCCCTGGGGAGCGACCGCTGGCAGGTGCAGACTCGCTGGGCCAGCCAGGCCGAGCTGGAGGCGCACCTGTCCGGTCCGAAAGCCCAGCAGTGGCTGGGCCGTCTGGGCTGTGGCGACCTGGCGCTGGGCCTGGCATTCGAGAGCCGCAGCGCCGATTGAGTCGGTCCCGGCGCGCTATTCATTTCGCGACATATCATCGGCCGGCGGGCGTGCCGGCGCGCTGTACCACTGCTCCCTGGGCACCCACTTGGGCTGCTGCGGATCGCCCAGGTAGTGCGGCGACATGATCTGCACGCCGTATTCGTTGAACACGTCCTGGATGTTGGCGTGCAGCACGCTCAGCAGCTCCGCGCGGGGCCGTGGCTCGCTGGGGATGGCCTGGGCCACCAGGCGGTACTCGGGGTAGAAATCCGACAGCGCGGTCTGGAAGACGTGGGGCGCCGGCTTTTCGAGGATACCCTCGGTGCGCCGCGCCGCCTCGATCAGCATGGCCTCCACCTGGCGCCACGGCGTGTCGTAGCCGATGGTCACCACGGTATCCACCACATAGCCCTGTCCCTGGACGATGCGCGAGTAGTTCTTGGTCACGGAGCCGGTGATCATCGAGTTGGGCAGGGTCAGCACCTCGCCCAGGCCGGTGCGGATGGTGGTGTTGAACATGCCGACCTCGGTCACCGTGCCCTCATGTTCGCCGACGCGCACGAACTCCCCGGCGCGCAGGGTCCGCGAGTAGGTAAGGATCAACCCGGCGGCGGCCTGGCCGACCACGCTGGAGGCGCCAAGGGAGATCATCAGGCCGATCAGCACCGAGACGCCCTTGAAGGCTTCGGTGCCCGAGCCCGGCAGGTAGGGGTAGGCCATCACCAGGGCGAACAGCCAGATCGCCAGGGAGGTCAGCCGGGTGGTCGGCTGCAGCGTCTCCTCAGTCAGCCAGCCCAGGGTGCCGGGGCGCGCCAGGCGTTGCAGCAGGCGCCGGGCAAAGCTGCTGATGGCCCGCGCGATCAGCACGATGCACAGCGCCACCGCCAGCCCCGGCATGGCGTCGAGAATGCCGTTGAGCAGGTAACGCGCCAGGTCGATCAGGTGCACGTTGAGACTCTCGCCCCACGGCCGGGTATAGGGGAACTGCGACAGCACGAAGCTCAGCCACTGGTAGCTGAGCAGGAACACCACCACCCAGTAGACCAGCCAGACCAGGCGACCGAACAGGTAGTAGAGGTACTGCATGTCGAACAGCGGCGTATGTCCGAGCTTGAGCCACTGCTTGTGCCGGCTCATCAGGCCCGGCAGGCGGCCGAACAGCCAGCGCCGTCCGACGCTGACGCCGCGCAGCAGCAGGAGGTAGATCACCGTGGCCAGCGCCGAATAGCCCGCCGCCATGAGCAGGAAGCGCAGGTTGCGCGCCTGGCCGCTCTCGGTCACCACGCGGCGCAGGTTGTCCGCCGCCTGCTCCGCCGCGACGCGCACCGAGCCGCCCGGCGGATCGACATCCTGCGGCGTGACGATGAAGGCGCGGCTGTAACCCAGCAGCACGATGTAGCTGTTCTGGATCGGATCGATGTTGACCTTCAGCTCGCCGCCGCCCTGCAAGGCGTCCTCGATGGCCAACTTTGCCCGGCGCGCCCGTACCTCCGGGGTTTCGCCAAGCAAGGTACCGCGAAAGGTCATGACCACGCGGTTCTCGATCTTCAGTTCGACCGGCGCCAGTTCACTGCTCGCACTTCCGGCATCGCCCACCGGTGCATCGGCCAATCCCGCCAGCGGCCAGATCACCAGTGCACACAACAGCAACATCGCGTAACGCATTCCCCGCTCTCCCCTTGCCCTGAATTCGGCCTGCCTCTTGTTCACTGGGACGTTGGCCGCTCCCTGAAGCGCAAGCGTAGCCATTCGGGAATTGGCTGGAAAGCGGGAACCCGGCGCAGCGCTTCATCCCATCCGTTTGTCTGATCAGTCAGAAACTGACTATCCGAATGTCGCGAAATGCACACGCATATTCCTATTCGCTATCGAGAATCTGTGGCTAAGCTTTCCGCTCGTATGTGCTTGAGATTGCGTTCCAAGCCGTGATCAATGACCGATCCGATGGGTACTGAAATGGATAATCAGGGCAAGGCGCGCGCCGCATTCCTTCTTCGCCCCCACACCCACGCTCTGGCACTGGAGCAGCGAATTCTCTTCGACGGCGCCGCCGCGGCGGCGGTCGACCAGCAGCACCACGACTCCCAGGCCACCGAAGCCAAAGACAGCACCCCGCCCGCCACCGCCGTGGAGGCTCGCGCCCAGGCCGCAGCGCCCGCGCCGGCCCCGCGCAACCTGGTGGTGATCGATGCCCGCCTGGAAAACCGCGATCAACTGGCGGCCAACCTACCGATTGGCAGCACGGCGCTGGTGGTCGACGCCGGACAGGACGCCATCGCCGCCATCAGCAATGCCCTGGCGCAACTGGGCCAGGTGGACTCCATCCAGGTCTTCTCCCATGGCGCCACCGGCCAGTTCACCCTGGGCAACCAGACCTTCACCGCGCAGACCGTCGACCAGCTCGGCGAACGCCTGAGCGCCTGGCGCAGCGAACTCAGCCCCGGCGCGGACATCCAGCTCTACGGCTGCGACGTGGGCGCCGGCAGCGCCGGCCAGGCCCTGGTCAACGAGCTGGCCCGCTGGACCGGAGCCGACGTCGGCGCCTCCAGCAATGCCACCGGGGCCAGCAGCGCGGGGGGTGACTGGAACCTGGAAGTGCGCAACGGCGACCTGGACAAGGCCATCGCCCTGGGCGCGGACACCCTGACGGACTTCCAGGGCCTGCTGGCCAATGCCAGCCCCACTGTAGCCATGGGCAGCGGCGGCTCGACGGTGCGCCTGGGCGATACCTTCACCTTCGACGTGATCTTCAGCAACCCGTCCACCCAGGTCGGCTATGCCCCCTACATCGACCTGTTCATGCCGGCCACCGGCCGTGACGGCAATGATGGCGCCACCTTCGTTTCCGCCACCTACCTGGGCCAGGTGGTGAGGTTCACCCCTGTCATCTTCGACGCCAACGGCAATGCCACCCATCCATTCGCCAAGGACGCCAATGGCAATGCGCTGGTGATCAACGCCGCCAGCGTAGGCATGAAGCCCGGCGACCAGATGATCGTGCTGCAACTGCCCTATGGCAGCGTCACCAGTGGCCAGCCGGCCATCGACATCCAGGTCACCGCGCAACTGAGCAACCTGGCCGACACCATCTACTCCGACGGTGCGCCGAACCTCACCATCAACGCCCGCGGCGGTTTCGAGTACGGCAACGACTCGCTGAACAACCCCACGCAGGACCCGAGCCTGGTGGAAGCCGCACTGCACAGCTTCGTGGTCACCCCGACCCTGCTATCGGTCACCCAGACGGTGGACATGCCCGAGGGCGAGACCGTCACCGGTCCGAACTTCACGCGCACCGAGACGGTCACCGTGACCCCGGCGCCCGGCCAGACCCTGACCAACGTGACGGTCACCCAGACGGTGCCCGACCAGGTCCATGTCAGCTCCATCACCCCTGGAGCCGGCGGCACCCTGACCTCCATCACCCTGCACGACGGCACCGTGCTGACCAACCCGACGCTGATCGCCGCGGCACTGAACAACCCCAACGTCTTCGTCGCCAGCTACAGCATCCACTACGACACCCTGAGCGCAGCCAGCACCACCACGGTCGGTTTCTACGTGCCGGAGATCGACGCCGCCGGGCGACCGGTGCTCGACCCTGCCACGGGCAATCCACGCACCATCACCTTCGGCACCGCCACCGTGAGCGGCGACTGGAACCCGCTGGACGTGCGTGATCGCCCGACCGACCCGGACGGCTACCCCTTCACCGTCACCGGCAACGGCGCGGGTGTCACCTTCGTCGCCAAATCCATCACCCTGCTCAAGACGGTGAACCTGCAGAACGACGTCGGCACCACCGGCATCACACCCGGCGACACCCTGCGCTACACCATGGACGTGGCCATCTCCGACTTCTACGCCTTCGGCAAGAACATCCTCGGCCAGGGCAGCTTCACCGTCACCGACCAGCTCAGCGACGGCCAGACCTTCTCCGCCACCAACCCGCCGAGCATCGTCATCCAGCAGCACGGCGCGTCGCAGGTCATCCCAGTGATCTACACCGCCACGGTGAACGCCGACGGCAGCACCACGCTGGTCTTCGACATCGCCCAGTCCATTGCCGCCGCCATTCAGGGGCCGGGGCTCTATGCGCTGTTCGGTGACCAGTGGGACGGCGACGCCCAGGAAGGCGCCACGCGGATGTCCATCATCTATGACGCGACCATCGACACCACCTACACCTCCGACCACCCGCCCCACGACCAGCTCAACGAAGGCGACAGCGTCAGCAACAATGCGCTGGTGGACGCCACCGTGCTGCGCGACTCGCTGAACATCGGCGGCGAGCAGACTGACGGCTCCAGCACCACCAGCACCATCAAGACGTCCAACATCGACATCCAGCTCACCCAGGTGAACGGCGGCGCCCCGCCGGGCAACGGCGAGCTGCGCCCCGGCGACGTGGTGACCTTCACGATCACCTATGACCTGCTGGTGGCCGACTACGAGAACTTCACCCTCACCGCCTACCTGCCCCTGCCGCTCCTCGCCTCGCAGGTCATCGACTGGACCCAGGGTACCGGCGTGGGCCAATGGACCTTCGGCGCCGGCAACAACATCGGCGATGTGCCCGACAGCGTACGCACCGGCCCGGGCAACTCGATCATTTTCAACTTCGGCAACTATGTTTCCGGCGGCCTGAACGGCGGCCGGGTGCAGGTGCAGTTCACCATGCGCGTAGGCGACCAGCCCTTCGCCGACCGGCGCGAGCTGGATGTGCTGGCACAGTCCAGCCAGACCACCACCATCGACAAGACAGTACTGATCTCATCGGACGTGGCGGTCATCGAGTCGGTCGCCGAACCAGTGCTGGATATCAAGCACGGTGTGGTCTCCAGCAGCAACGGAACCGTCACCGGAACCACTGGTAACTGGCTCCCGACCGACCAGACCGGCACCAGGCCGTTCAACGGCAGCATCACCGATCTCGCCGCAGTCGACGGCAACGTCAGCGGCATCGATGGCGGCGATACCCTGCGCCTGGCCACCGCGATCAAGAATACTGGCGGTGGCGGCGCCTACGATGTCACCACGAGCATTAACCTGCCCGCCGGCGTAACCTTCGTCGGCGGCAGCCTGAGCCTTGCCAACCTGCAGATCTACCGGGGCGACGGTACAAAGCTGATTGCCGGGGCGGATTACAGCGTCAGCGGCAACACCATCACCTTCCTGGATGCCAACGGCCAGGCGACCTTCCTCGCCGGCCGCGCCAACGCCGCCGACGGCAACGATGCTGCCGGCCGCAACCTGGTGGTGATCACCTACGATGTCACGGTGAACAACGCCATCCTCGCGTCGAGCAGCCTGCAGAGCAGCGCCGCACTGACCAACTACGCGAGCGTCAACGGCGGCCAGGACTTCACCCCCACCGACCTGGTCGACCTGGCCAACCAGCAGGTCGCCGCGCCGACCATCACCAAGGTCTACAAGGACGGCAGCCTGACCGCCGACGACTCCAGCGCCAGCCACACCACCGACAGTAACCTGGTGATCGGCGAGAAGATGACCTATGACATTGTCGTCACCCTGCCTGAAGGCTCCACCGCCAACCTGCGTCTTTCCGACCTGATCCCACCGGGCCTGCGCCTGGATACCACGGCTTTCAACGGAGCGGGCTACCAGGTCATCGTCAATAGGGCCTCCATTAACGGGGAGCCGTTCAGCCTCGCGCTCACAGACAATTTCAACGGTACCGTCACCGTTGTTCCGTCTTCTCCCGACGGCAGCGATGGTGTCGATCTGCAACTGGTGTTCAGTGCCGCCGGCGCCAACGCCGACAACAACGTCGGCAACAATGCCTTCGTCATCCGCCTGGTGCTGGTGGCGAGCAACGTGCAGGGCAACCAGCAGGGCGTCACCCTGAACAACGGCGCGCAGCTGACCTACAGCGACCCCGATGGCGATACGCCCAACGGCACCACGGCCGTGGACCGCACGGTCGCCAGCCCGCAGCAGCCCTCGGTGACCATCGTCGAGCCCACCCTGACGGTGAGCCAGCAAGTCACTTCCACGCCCACCTACGGCGGCTTCGACGAAGGCGACACGGTCACCTTCACCATCACCATCAGCAACACGTCCGGCACCAATGCCTTCGATCTCAGCCTGCTGAACATACTGCCCACGCAGATGGACAACATCGTGATCACCGGCACGGTCTACAACGGCGGCGCCACCAATAACGGCGGCGTGGACTTCATCATCCAGAATGGCCAGTTGGTCACCGCCAACGGCGCCAACATCGATATCGCCAATGGCGGCAATATCGTCATTACCCTGTCGGGCGTGGTGAACGCCACGGCGGCTGGCCAGGCGGTTATCCCGAACAACGTCGCGGTACGCTGGACCAGCCTGGACGGCACCAGCAATGTCACCGATACCCAGGCCGGCGAGCGCGGCGGCGACGACGGCGTGCTCAACTCCGGGGTGCTCAACGACTACCGCGTGGCCAACTCGCTGCTGATCCCGGTCACCAATGGCATCCAGGTGTCCCGCGTCGGTGGGGTCGATGCCACGCCGCCGGCGACCAACTCATCGGGCACCACCGATACTTCGGGCCTGCAGGAAACTGTGGTGGTCGGCGAGATCATCCGCTACCGCGTGGCGGTCGTCGTCCCCACCGGCGACAACCCGAACTACCAGATCCGCATCGAACTGGCCCCCGGGCTCGAGTTCATTCCCGCCGACCTCAACAACATCCTCATTGCGCTGGGCTCCACCGGCGGCGGCCTCACCACGGACGCCACCAACCTGATCAGCAGCGGCTCGCTAACCATGTTCGGCAACCAGAACAGCGATGTATCGCTGCCGATCCACCCCGACCTTTCCGGCGACAGGCCCACCGGTGTCTTCAACATCAACAGCGGCCGGCTGCAGATCGTAACCAACGCCAACGGTAGCCAGACCATCACCTTCAGCCTGGGCAACCTGACCAACACCGAGGTGAACGACGGCGACATCGAAGGCGTGATCCTGGAATTCAACGTGCGCGTCGCCAACGTCACCAGCAATCAGAGCACCGCCCCGGCGCTCGGGATGACCGCGTTCGAGCATGTCGGCCTGAATGGCGGCGTCGACCGCGGCAAGAGCGACACGATCTTCGAGAAGGTGGTGGAACCCGGTTTCAGTGATCCCACCAAGTCGGTGGTCGGCCTGACCCTGAACGCTGACAACACCACCAATGCCACGCTGGAAGTCGGCTTCCAGCAGAACGGCAACGTGACCGCCTACGATGTCCACCTGCAGGACAAGCTGCCCAACGGTAGCGGCTACCAGTTCATCAGCCTCACTATCACCACGGCCGCCGGTACCACCGTGACCTATGGCCTGGGCGATTTCCTTCCCGGTGGCGCAGCGACCCTTGCCGGCCTGACGCTGAACATCGACTCCAACCCGGCCAACGGCATCGGCGTGGACTTCGCGTCACTCAACGTCGGCGACAAGGTCAGCTTCCGCTACAGCGTCACCGTGCCGGACACTCCCATCGCCAACAATGCCGCCAGTTCCGCGGTGCTGACCTGGACCAGCCTGCCGCAGAGTTTCACCGGCTGGGGCGATTCGGCGGTCGGCACGGCCAGCACCGCCACCGGCGAGAGGACCGGGCAGGATGGACCGGGTCCGGATGACAGCGTGCTGAACAACTACGTGAAGAGTGTCGGCATCGCCTTCGGCGTGGTGCGCGGTACCCTCTGGGACGACACCGGCTCGGCCACCAGCAGCACGACGCCGGACGGCCCCGGCCTGGCCGGTCAGACCGTCACCCTTACCTGGGCCGGCGCGGACGGCCTGTTCGGCACGAGCGACGACGCGCAACTGGCGACCACCACCACCGATGCCAACGGCCAGTATGTATTCAGCATCCTGCCCAGCGGCCTGTACCGAGTGGACGTCGCGGCGCAGGTCAGCAACCCGGTGGCCGGTGATCCGGGCAACACACTCAAGGTTCGCATCGATACCGACGGAGCCGGCAACACCTTCAACCGGGTCCAACTGACCCTCGATGGCGGCACTGCCAGCGACGGCCCGACCGGCCAGGCGAACTTCGGCTACGTGCACCTCAACGAAGCTCCGGTGAACACCTTCGCCCCGCAACATGGCCAGGAAGACACCGTGCTGCACATCGGCGGCCTGGCCATCAGCGACGTGGACGCGGGCAACGGCGAACTCACCGTCACCCTCTCGGTGCTCCACGGCGTACTCTGGACCAGCGCCACCACGCCTGCGCCCGACGCGTCCCCTCCGACTGGCGCCAGCAACACCCTGGTGCTGCGTGGCACTCTCGCCCAGATCAACGTGCTGCTCGGCCAGCTCTATTACAAGGGCAACCAGGACTTCAACACTTTCCGTAACACCGAAACGCTGAAAATGGTGACCAATGACCAAGGCAACTTCGGCGACCATCCCACGAGCGGGGATGGCATCCCCGGACAGAACCCTGCTGATGCATTGAGCGATACCGATGAAATGAACATCATCATCGACCCGGTGAATGATGCGCCCATCGCCCATCCCGACCTCGCTGTCGCGGTGGAAGCCGGCGGCCTGAACAATGCCGACCCCGGCGTCGACCCCACCGGCAACGTGCTGGATAACGATACCGACGTGGACATCGCCACCAACGGCGACGTACTGAGGGTCACCCGCGTGGAGAACTCCATCGGTGGATCCACGACGGTGGCGGCTACAGGCGTAACCCCCCTCGCTGGCCGCTACGGCACGCTGTACATCACGGCCACGGGCGGCTTCCAGTACGTGGTCGACAACACCAACGCCGCGGTCCAGGCGCTACGCAGCGCGGGCGACGTACTGCGCGAATCCTTCGGCTACTTCGTCACCGACACCGGCGGGCTGAGCAGCTCCACGTCCCTCACCATCGACATCCACGGCGCCAACGACACTCCGGTTGCGCGCAACGATGCGGGTACCGCCGTCGAAGCCGGTGGCACCAACAACGGCAGCCCCGGCTCGGACGCCATCGGCAACGTGCTGCTCAACGACAGCGACGTGGACTCCACGACCTACGGCGAGACCAAGGCCGTCAGCCTGGTGCGCTACGACGGCATCGGCGGCGGAAGCATCTTCCCGGTGGCGCCAGGCGCGCCGGCAACCCTGCAGGTCCTCTACGGCACCCTGACCATCAATGCTGACGGCTCCTACCGCTACGTTGTGGACAACAGCAACCCCGTGGTGCAGGCGCTTTCACCCGGCCAGACCCTGCCCGAACGATTCACCTACCAGGTCACCGACAAGGGCGGCCTGAGCGCCATTGCCACCCTGACCATTACCATCCAAGGCGCCAACGACGCGCCGGTGGCGGTGGACGATCACAACACCGCCACCGCCGGCGCCAGCGACAACAGCCCGGCTCCAGTCAACGCCAGTGGCAACGTGATCACCGGGGGGCTCGGCGGGGTCGGTGCCGATACCGATGTCGACAACCTCGACCAGCCCACGGCCTCCAAGTTGAAAGTGGATGGCGTGCGCAGCGGCCTGGAAAGCGCCGGCACCTTCATCCCCAACAACGTCAACGACGGCGTGCCAGGATCCATCAGCGGCACCGTGGCCCGGCTGGCCAACGGTACGATCATCAGCGGCAACTTCGGCCAGCTCACCCTCAGCGCCGACGGCACCTATCTCTTCGTGGTCAACAGCGCCGATCCGGCCATCCGTGCGCTGACCGCCAACCAGACCCTGGATGTGGTCTTCACCTACCGCATCCACGACTCCGGCGGCCTGACCGACCAGGCGCAACTGGTGATCACCGTGACCGGCGTGAATGATCCACCCATCGTGCAGCCGGTAGTAATCCATGCGACCGAAGCCGGCGGCCTGCTCAACAACGTCCCGGGGCTGGACCCGACGGGCAGCGTCCGCGGCTCCTACACCGATCCGGACGGCGATGTCCTCACCATCACCGCCGTGGTCAGCCCCACCGGTGCCAACGGCACCGTGGGCGCAGACCTGGCCGGCAACCATGGCGTGCTGCTGCTCAACGCCGATGGCAGCTACCGCTTCGTGGTCAATAACCTCGACCCGGCCGTGCAGTCCCTGCGTACCTATAACGACACGCTCACAGAGGTCTTCACCTATACCGTCAGCGACGGCAACGGCAAGTCCATCACCCGCACCTTCACCGTCATCGTCCATGGGCAGAACGATATCCCCATCGCCCAGGACGATACGGGCCGCGCCATCGAAGCCGGCGGCACACTCAACACCACCCCCGGCGCCCCCGCTGCCGGCAATGTACTGCCCAACGATCTCGACGTGGACGGCGCAGCCTATGGCGAAACCAAGGTGGTCGACGCTGCGCGCCTCGGCGACCGCAATGCCGGCGGCGCACTGGTCGACCTGAGCACCAGCGGTGGCGTGGTGGCCGGCGCCTACGGCACTTTGGTGCTCAATGCCAACGGCACCTACACCTACACAGTGAATGACAGCCTCGCCGCGGTGCAGGCGCTGAAGCTCGGCGACAGCCTGGTGGAAGTCTTCACCTACCGCATGCACGACACCGATGGAGCCACCTCCATCGCCCAACTGACCATCACCATCGAGGGCCGCTACGACGCCCCGGTGGCCAACGACGACATCAACTACGCCGTGGCCAACCTCGACGGTAGTGGCGGGCGCAACCCCACCGGCAACGTCATCGCCGGTCTGACCGGGATTTTCGCCGGCATCGGCGCCGATACCGACGTCGATGCCGGCGATCACCTGGTCGTCACCGCCATCGCCAAGGGGCCGGAAGGCTCGCAGGTGAACACGGTTCCGGTGGTGCCGGGCATCCCGCAGACCATCCAGGGCGCCTTCGGCACCCTGGTGATCAACGCCGACGGCCGCTACCAGTACTTCGTCGACAGCACCAACCCCACTATCGTCTCCCTCGGGCCGCTGGCCTTCGCCATTGAGGAGTTCACCTACCAGGTCACCGATGACGGCAACCTCAACGATCAGGCCACCCTCATCATTCTCATTCGCGGACGCAACGACCCGCCCGTGACTGAGCCGGACTTCGGCACCGCCGTGGAGGACGGTGGCCTGCATAACAACGCGCCGGGCAGCAATCCCTCCGGCAACGTGCTGGCCAACGATACCGACCCGGACACCATCACCACGATTCCCCAGGATGTGATGTACGTGGTGTCGTTCTGGACCGGAGACCGCCCGCTGCCTGCCGATGCCAGCGCGCCCGGCCAGAGCCTGCGCGGCCAGTACGGAACCCTGACGCTGAACGATGACGGCAGCTGGAGCTATCAGCTGGACAACTCCCTGCCCGAAGTCGAAGCCCTGCGCGCCAGCGGCCAGATCATCCAGGACAGATTCACCTACCTGGGTGCCGACATCTGGGGCGGCGCCACTCCCGGTCTGCTGACCATCACCATCGACGGGCGCAACGACACCCCAATCGCCAACGACGACACCGCGATCGCCGTCGAGGCTGGCGGCGTGAACAACGGCACTCCGGGGATCGATCCGCGCGGCAACGTGCTGGACAACGACACCGACGTCGACGGCGTGCAGTACGGCGAGACAAAGAGCGTCGTGCACTACACCAGCCAGAATGGCGCCACGGTCGCCGCCGGCAGCATGCTGCAGGGCCTGTACGGCAAGCTGGTGATCAACGCCGACGGCAGCTTCGAGTACCGGGTGGACAACGACAACCCTACCGTGCAGGCGCTGCGCACGGCAGGCGAAACCCTCACGGAAGTCTTCACCTACCGCATGCACGACACTGCCGGAGCCACCTCGGAAGCGCGCCTGACCGTGACCGTGCGGGGCGCAGACGACAACCCGACCGCGCGCGACGACAACAACTTCGCCAGCGACGAAACTCCCGCGCCGCAGGCGACCGGCAACGTGCTGCCCAACGACAGCGACGTCGATGGCGGCGACCAGCTCACCGTCACCGGCATCCGTACCGGCGAGGAAAACGGCAGCGGCACCGCCGGTGTCGTCGGCCAGCCCATCGCCGGCCGCTATGGCACCCTCGTGCTCAATGCCGATGGCAGCTACACCTACACCATCGACCTGAGCAACCGCGAAGTGCTGGCCGCCGCCGGCCTCGGGCAAGTCCTCAAGGACTACTTCACCTACACCATCAGCGACCTGACCGGGCTCACCGATCAGGCGCAGCTGACCATTACCCTCGACATCTCGACGCCCTACATCCCGCCGGGCCCCTATGTCGGCCTCTTCGCCGAGGACGGTCGCCCGCACGAGCCGCCATTGGGCTTCGACCCGGCGATCTTCGTGCAACCGGTGGTGGAGCGCATCGACCACAACCTGTCGCTGTCCGCCTGGGGCGCTGACGGCAGCAACATCGATATCTTCGCCACGCCGGAAATCGAGAGCCAATCCATCGGCGCCCAGCTCGGCCAGGTCAAGGGCCAGTTCGTCGCCCGCGCCGTGGGAGAAAGCCGGCGCGCCAGCGACCTGGACAAGCGCTGGGTGGAGGGCCGCCATGGCGTCACAAGCCTGAGCGCCGACGGCCTGCTCCCCGATCCGTCGCTGTGGGCGCCCCTGCCCGGCGACATGGTGGCCAAATCCGACAAGACCGCGCAGACCGCACGGGGCTTCCGAGCCCAGCTGCGCGACGCCGCCCAGCGCCGGAGCGGCAACCCATGATGCGTACGCAAAAATCACGGAAGGACCAAGGACTGAACATGCCCGCATACGCCCTGAAATGCCTGAGCGCCACGATCGCCAGTACCGTACTGCTGGCCGCCTGCTCGCAGTTCGAGCCCAAGCCCTACACCCAGGACGAGATGCGCCAGCGGGTCATCGAAGACCAGGCGCGGATGTACAAGGAACAGGAGCCGGTGAACGGGCCGATCACCTTCTACGAAGCCTCGGCCCGCGCGTTGAAATACAACCTCGACTATCGCCTCAAGCTGCTGGAAAGCGCGCTGGCCTCCGACCTGCGCGACGTCACCAGTCACGAGATGCTGCCGCGCGTGGTGGCCTCCGCCGGCTACGCCGGGCGCAACAATGACTCAGGCGGCACCTCCATCGGCATCGAGGACCGCCAGGTCAGCTTGCGACCCTCCACCTCCGAGGAGCGCTACCGCACGCTGTACAGCCTCGGCCTGTCGTGGAGCCTGCTGGACTTCGGCGTCGCCTACTACCGCACCCAGCAGAAGAACGACCAGATGCTGATGGCCGAAGAGCGCCGCGAGAAGGTCGCGCAGAACGTCCTGCAGGACGTGCGCAACGCCTACTGGCGCGCCCTGGGCGCCCAGCGCCTGCTGCCGGAAGTGGACGGCCTGCTGATGCGCACCCACCGCGCCCTGACCTCCGCCCGCGAGGCCGAGGGCAAGGGCCTGCTGCCGCGCCAGGATATCCTCGCCTACCAGCGCGCCCTGCTAGACTCGGTGTACATGCTCACCGTGCGCCGCCAGGACCTGGAGTTCGCCCGCGCCGAACTGGCCGCCCTGATGTCGCTGCCGCCCAACACCAAGATGGTGCTCGCCGACGTCAGCGAGCAGCCGCTGCCGCTGGTGACCAACAACACCGACCAGCTGGAGCGCCTGTCCCTGGAGCACCGCCCGGAGATCATGGAAGAGTGGTACCGCAAGCGCGTCGACATGAACGATCTGAAGATCGCCAAGGCGCAGCTGTGGCCCAACATCAGCTTCAACTACGGCTACGAGTACGACTCCAACAAGTACCTCTACAACAACGACTGGAACCAGACCGGCGTCCAGATTTCGATGAACCTGCTGCGCCTGCTGCAGTACCCGGACATCAAGGCCGCCGAGGAGAGCCAGGAGAAGACCGACGACATGCGCCGCACCGCGCTGTCCATGGCCATCCTCACCCAGGTCCGCGTCGGCCTGCTGCGCTACCAACTGGCGCGCCAGGAGGTGGAATTCGCCGACGAAAGCCTGCGGGTTGACAAGAGCCTGCTCGACTACGCCCAGTCCGCCCGTGGCGCCGCCCTGGGCAGCGAGCTGGAGCTGATCCGCGCCGAAGGCCGCTACCTGCTCTCGCGCTACCAACGGGAGGCCGCCTACTCCGACGCCCAGGCCGCCTGGGGCCGGCTGTACAACTCGGTAGGCTTCGAAGTGATGCCCAAGGAAATCGAGAACCACGACGTGAAGACCCTCGCGCGGGAAATCCAGCGCACCCTCGAACAGCAATCCAGCACCAACCTTCTGGCCAGCAGTGGCCTTGGTAGTCAGGAAGGAAGCGCCAATGCCGCACCTGCGCAGTAAATCGTCGTACCTGTTCCTCCCGCTCTGCCTGGTGTTCCTGCACCCGGCGCTGGCTGCCGACGCCAGCGCCACCCTGCCGACGACCCCGGACAACGATCCGGGGGCGATCCGCGTGCTGCTGGTCTCCGACCTGGAAACCACCCTCTCCGCGCAGATGAACGGCACCCTCGGCGCGCTCAAGGCCAGCCTCGGCGAGAAGGTTGCCAAGGACGCGCAGCTCGCCCAGCTGGGCTGCACCGAAGTGAACGCCCGCGCCAAGGTCGCCGCCGCCGAGCTGAACATGGCCCGCGCCAACCTCGCGGCCAAGCGCAACCTGCGCAAGCTCGACGCCGTGGGCGATCTGGAAGTGGCCATGGCCAACACCGAGGTGGAAAAGGCCGATGGCGCCCTCACCCTGGCCCGCGCCCAGGCCGGCTACTGCCTGGTCGACGCGCCCTTCTCCGGGCGCATCGCCAAGGTCTACGTCAAGCCGTACCAGACCGTCTCCGCCGGCACGCCGCTGTTCGACCTGGTCAGCGACGGCGCCCTGAAGGTCCGCCTCAACGTGCCCTCCTCCCTGCTGCCGCGCCTGCAACCGGGCATGCCGCTGCAGGTGGACATCCACGAAACCGGCAAGCTCTACCCGGCCAAGGTCAGCGCGATCAACGCGCGGGTCGACGCCGTAGCGCAGACCGTGGAACTGGAGGCCAAGCTGGATGCCAGCTACCCCGAACTGATCGCCGGCATGAGTGGGGTCGCGCGCTTCCCCGAAAGCCATGAGTGAGCTGCTGCCTCCACCCCAGCTGCTGCTGAGCCTGGCCAACGTACGCGACCGGGCGCTGGCGGCCGACTCGCTGAACGCCCTGGCGTTCAGCATCGCCAACGATCTGTTCCCGCTGCTGCGCTTCCACCAGGCACTGGTGTTCGCCTGCCACGACATGCGCAACGAGCTGCTGGCCGTCTCCGGCCTGGCCAAGCCCACGGAAGACTCGCCCTACCTGGTCTGGCTGGAACGCGCCAGCCAGTGGGTCGCCGCGCAATTGCCCGACACCGCCCCGGCCTGGCTCGCCCGCGAGGCCCTCGATCCGCCGCCGGACATCGCCGAAGGCTGGGCCGAGTGGTGGCCCGCCGGGCTCTGGTGCGTGCCCCTGCACGACCGCGCTGGGCAACGCCAGGGGCTGGTGCTGTTTCTCCTCGACGAAGCCCCCGCGCGCAACCTGCAACCGCTGCTGCAAGGCATCTGGCAGACCTGGGCGCACGCCTGGGCCGCCTTCGGTCCGCGCCCGCGCCTGCGCTTCTGGCGACCGAGCAAACGCCAACTGCTCATTGGTGCGATCGCTCTCGGCGCGCTGCTGCTGGTCCCGGTACGGCAGACCGCCCTGGCGCCGGCCGAAGTGGTCTCGCGCAACGCCCAGGCGATCAGCTCACCCATCGACGGGGTGATCGCGCGGATGCTGGTGCGGCCCAACCAGCCGGTGGACGTCGGCACACCCCTGTTCGAACTCGACGAAACCACCCTGCGCAGCCGCGCCGAAGTACTGGCCAAGGAAGTCGCGGTAGCCGATGCCGAACTCATGGCCGCCAGCCAGCGTGCCTTCGACAACCCGCAGAGCAAGAGCGAACTGACGGTGCTCGACGGCCGCGCCCGCCAGCGCCGCGCTGAACTGGCCGCCGTGCAGGCGCAACTGGCGCGCACCCGGGTACTCTCGCCGCGCGCCGGCGTCGCCGTGTACAGCGACCCCAACGACTGGCTGGGCAAGCCGGTGGTCACCGGCGAGCGCATCCTCCAGGTGGCCGACCCGAGCGAACCGGGCATGCGCATCCAGCTGCCGGTGGCCGACGCCATCGCCCTGGAACCGGGAGCGAAAGTTGCCCTGTTTCTCACCGCCTACCCCCTCGACCCGCTGCACGGAGCCATCCTCGAAACCAGCTACCAGGCCAAGCCCAGCGACGAAGGCGTGGCCTCCTACCGTCTGCTGGCCAGTGTCGAGAACGCCCCGCCCCACGCCCGCCTCGGCCTGCACGGCACGGCCAAGCTCTATGGCGAGCGAGTGGTGCTCGGCTACTACCTGCTGCGCCGCCCGCTGGCCTCGCTGCGCGCCTGGACGGGCTGGTGATGGACGTCGCCGTCGAAGACCTGCCCACCCCGCCGCTGCGCGACGACCTGCGCCTGTCCGAAGCCGCCCCCGGCCCGGACGGCGAGCCGGTGTGGGTGATCCAGGACAGCGTGCTCAACCGTTTTTATCGCATCGGCTGGCTGGAGTTCGAATGCCTGCTGCGCTGGGAGCAGACGCCCCGGCAGATCAGCGAGCAGATCGCCGAGCAGACCGCGCTCAACCCCGACGCCGAACAGGTGCTGGGCTTTCGCCAGTTCCTCGAACACCACCAGCTGCTGCGCTCGGGCCCCGAAGCCCTGGCACGCCTGCAGGCCCGCAGCGAAGGCAACCAGTGGACCACCTGGAAGTGGTGGCTGCACCACTACCTGTTCTTCCGCATTCCGTTGATCCGCCCGCAGCGCTTCCTGCGCGCCATCGCCGGGAGCCTGGACTGGCTGTTCAACCGTTACGTGGCGCTGCTGGTGCTGCTCCTGAGCCTGGCCGGCATCGTGCTGGTGGCGCACCAGTGGGACACCTTCACCCATGACGTGGTGGAGTCCTTCTCCTTCGAAGGGCTGCTCAGCTTCGCCGCCGCCCTGGTGGTGGCCAAGACGCTGCACGAGATGGGACACGCCCTGGTGGCGACGCGGCTGGGGCTGAAGGTGGCGCACATGGGCGTCGCCTTCGTGGTGATGTGGCCGATGCTCTACACCGACACCGGGGAAAGCTGGAAGCTGCGCAGCAACCGCCAGCGCCTGGCGATCGCCAGCGCGGGGATCGTCACCGAACTGGGCCTGGCCGGGCTTTCGACATTGGGCTGGGCGCTGGCCGATCCGGGCCCGCTGCGCAATGCCCTGCTGTACCTCGCGACCACCAGCTGGGCGCTGTCCCTGGCGCTGAACGCCAGCCCGTTCATGCGCTTCGACGGCTACTTCATCTTCTCCGACCTGCTGGACTTCCCCAACCTGCACGAACGCGCCGGCGCCCTGGCCCGCACCACCCTGCGACGCAACCTGCTGGGGCTGGACGAGCCCTGGCCGGAGCACTTTCCCACCGGCAAGCGCCGCCTGCTGGTGGCCTTCGCCTTCGGTACCTGGGTCTATCGCCTGCTGCTGTTCCTCGGCATCGCCGTGGCGGTCTACTACTTCTTCTTCAAACTGCTGGGGATCTTCCTGTTCGCCGTGGAAATCAGCTGGTTCATCGTTCAGCCCGTGTGGCGCGAACTCAAGGTCTGGTGGGAGCGCCGCGCGGAAGTGAAGTCGCGGCGCAAGGTGGTGTTCCTGGGGATTCTCGCCGCGGTGCTGCTCCTGCTCGCGGTGCCCTGGCGTACCCAGGTGCACGCCATGGGCGTGGCCCGCGCGGCGCAGCAGTTGCACGTCTACGCGCCCTTCCCTGCGCTGCTGCGCGACGTGCGCCCCGGCGGCGCAGTAGCCAGAGGCGAGACCCTGGCGGTGATGGAGGAACCCGACATTGCCGCCAAGGTACGCGGCAGCGAGGCAAGCATCCGAGGCTACGAAGGCCGTCTGGCCGGCATGCTCGCCGACCCGTCGGGGCTCTCCGAGGAAGCCGTCACCCGCCAGCGCCTGGGCGTCGAATACCAGCAAGCCCGCGCCGCCCGCAACGAGATGGCCCGCCTCACGCTGCAGGCACCCTTCGACGGCCGCTGGATGGACGTGAACCCGGAGTGGAAGGCCGGCCAGTGGATCAACACCCGCGAGCCCATCGGCGTGCTGGTCGACCCGAGCTCCTGGCTGGTGGACGCCTACGTCAAGCAGGACGAGGTGCAGCGCCTCACCGACGGCGGCCATGTGCGCTTCTACCCCGAAGGCGTACCGAGCGCCATCGACGGCCAGGTAGTGCTGATCGGCACCACCCGCGTCAGCCAGCTGGAGCAACCGATGCTCGCCTCGCGTTACGGCGGCCCGCTGAACGTCAACGCCCAGGGCGAGGCGCTGGTGCCCAACCCGGCGCTGTTCCATGTGCTGGTGAAGCTCGATGCGGCTCCGCCGAACCTGCACGAGACGCGGGGGCACCTGCAGATCGATGGAGCGCGGCGCAGTTGGCTGGGGGAAGGTGTTACCCGGCTGCTGGCGGTGGCGTTGCGGGAGAGTGGGTTCTAGGTCGGCTCCTACGCAGGGCATGAGCGGGAACGTAGGGCGTATAAAGCCTCTGGCGTTATCTGCCGTTTTAGGGTTGGGTGTTCCTGCGCCGCTTCGGCGTGCTCGGATATTTCTTGTTTCGCCCCCCTCGGGCGAGTTACTGCTTTCAAACGTCGGAAGGCCGCCCCCCAAAGAAGTAACCAAGAAGGCTCGTCCCGGCATCCGGGTCCGGCTTCGCCGGACTGATTCGCTTCGCTCACCCTTCGGGCCAGCCTTCGGCTGTTACTTCGCTTCGCTCCGTTTCCCTCGCTCCGGCATTGCTCCGAGGGGCGGCGTAGAAGGGACATCCCTGGCCCTCTTAGCGGGGACGCCTAGTCCTCTCGCGGCATCCATCCCACTCGCCCCTCTGCGCAATACCTCCACTCGGCCTCCTGACGGGACTCTGCGCGCGCCGGGGACTGTGGGTGTGCTTCGTAGGATGGCGTAGAGCGAAGCGAAACCCATCACGGCGGATAACGCTGCGCGTTATTCGCCCTACAAGAGCATCGCGGACGGAGTCCGCTCCTACGGATACATGTGGCTCTTGTAGGAGCGGACTCCGTCCGCGATTAGCCGTGGTTCGCGAGCAAGCTCGCTCCTACAGGTTGGCGACAAACCCGGGTGCTGCCCTGTCAGCGCGGATTTCGCCGCGATGGCTTTCGCGGACAAGGTCCGCTCCTACGGGCGCCGTGCCCCCGCATTGGCTCTGGCTATTGAGGACTTCCAGAGAAACATCCGCGCACTCCGGAGCGCCCCTTCAGGAGGCCGAGTGGAATCGGAGTTTCAGGGGTTGAGCGGCATGGATGCCGCGAGAGCGTCGTTGGGCCAGGGATGGCCCGTCGACGCGTGCCCCTGAAACTTCGATGGAGCGAGGGAATTTTTCGCCTAAGCGAAAAACCGGATGCAGGGGCAGAGACTTTTGCCTACTTTGCGTCGTTTGGCAAAGTAGGTCGCCCGAGGGGGCGAAACCAAATACATCAACACACGCCGAAGCGGCGCGGAAACACCGAACAAGACGGCGGATAACGCCTTAGGCATTATTCGCCCTACGAAAAGCAAAAGCATCGCGGACAAAGTCCGCTCCTACCGATCGCTCAAGCTCTCCATTACATAACACCCCGCCTCGCCCGCCGCATCGCCCTGATCGAGCTTGGCCATATACCAAAGCATCCCCCATAAAAAAGCCCGAATGCCAAAAGACATCCGGGCTCGCCGTCCCCAGCGCCGAGCGCGTGGCTACGGCTGTACCGGTGGCAGGTATTGCAGGGTGGTGCCCAGCGCCCAGAGCAGGAACAGCACCAGCGGCACGTGAACCAGCAACTGCACGAAGCTGAACCCGATCAGGTCGCGCGCCTTCAGGCCCAGTACGCCCAGCAGCGGCAGCATGTAGAACGGGTTGATCAGGTTCGGCAGCGCCTCGGCGGCGTTGTAGATCTGCACCGCCCAGCCCAGGTGGAACTGCAGGTCATTGGCCACCTGCATCACATAGGGCGCCTCGATGATCCACTTGCCACCGCCGGAAGGGATGAAGAAACCCAGCACGGCGGAGTACACGCCCATCAGCAGCGCATAGGTGTCGTGGGAGGCGATCTGCACGAAGAAGGTGGAGATGTGGTGCGCCAGGGTCGAGCCGTCGCCGCCTTTCACGGTGGTGAGGATCGCCGCGATGGAGCCGTACAGCGGGAACTGGATCAGCACCCCGGTGGTGGTCGGCACGGCGCGGGCCACGGCGTCGAGGAAGCTGCGCGGGCGCCAGTGCAGCAGCGCGCCAACCATGATGAACAGCAGGTTGTAGGTGTTCAGGCCGGAAATCGCCAGGATCGCCGGCTTGGTGCTGAACTCGTTGACCAGCCAACCGGCAGCCAGCGCCACCAGCAGCAGGATCAACAGCGGGCTGTGCTCCAGCCACTCGCCCGGGCGGCTCGGCTTGGGCGTGCTCGGCGCCGCGAAGCTGACGTCCACGCCGCAGGCCTTGGCGTCACGGGCGCTGCTGGCGCCGGGAGCGGTCATGTAGGCGATGACCAGCGATACCAGCACCAGGGCCAGCAACATCACGCCCGACTGCCAGAGGAAGATGGTCTCGGTGAATGGGATGACGCCGGTGATCGCCAGGATCGACGGCGGCAGGCTGGCCGGGTTGGCCTGCAGCTGCGCGGCGGAGGACGACAGCCCCAACGCCCATACGGCGCCCAGACCCAGGTAGGCAGCGGCGCCGGCGGCGCGGTAGTCCATCTTCAGGTCTTCGCGGCGCGCCAGGGCGCGTACCAGCAGGCCGCCGAATACCAGGGACAGGCCCCAGTTGAGCAGCGATGCAGTCATGGAGATCAGCGCGACCCAGGCCACCGCCGAGCGGCCGTTCTTCGGCACGCGGGCGAACAGGTCGATGAGTCGGGAGGCGGGGCCGGAGCTGGCCACCACATAGCCACCGATGACCACGAAGGCCATCTGCATGGTAAAGGGAATCAGGCTCCAGAAGCCATCGCCGAAGGCCTTGGCCGTGGCAGTGGCCGGCGCCCCCATGGCCAGGGCGGCGACGCTGACGATCAGCACCGCGAGGGCCGCGAACACCCAGGAGTCGGGGAACCAGCGCTCGGCCCAGTTGGAACAGGCCATGGCGAAGCGCGCGGAGCGGCTGTCCTGCAAGGCCGTGCCGGAGGTGTGCACGTGGGAATTCATAAGGGTCTACCTCGTTGTTCTTGTAATGGTTCATCGTCGAAGGGCGCTTGTGACATGCCCGTTCTGGAATGAAAAACCGCCCGGCCTGCGTGGGGCCGGGCGGTGACGCAAGGACCTTGGCGGATGCCGGGGAACATCGCCTGGCCCGTTCAACCGTGATGCCGTCTGTCGGTGTCGCCACCTCCCATCACGCTGACCGGGCCGGTCGGGGAACCAGGCCCGGAACTCGCCAATAACGCGTTGCGCGCGGCCGTCAGTCGCGCGCCAGTGCCAGGGCGACGCCCTGGCCGCCACCGATGCACAGGGTCGCCAGACCTTTCCTGGCATCGCGGCGCAGCATTTCGTGGAGCAGCGTGACCAGCACGCGGCAGCCCGAGGCACCGATGGGGTGGCCCAGGGCTACGGCGCCGCCGTTGACGTTGACCTTCTCGGCGTTCCAGCCCAGCTCCTTGCCGACCGACAGCGCCTGGGCGGCGAAGGCCTCGTTGGCTTCGATCAGCTCGACCTCGTCCAGCGACCAGCCGGCCTTCTCCAGGCAACGACGGGTGGCGGTGACCGGGGCGATGCCCATGATCGACGGATCGACACCGCTGCTCGCATAGGCTTGGATGCGTGCCAGGACCGGGAGGTTCAGACTGCGTGCACGCTCGGCGCTCATCAGCAGCACGGCGGCGGCGCCGTCGTTGAGGGTAGAAGCGTTGCCGGCGGTGACGGTGCCATCCTTCTTGAACGCCGGCTTGAGCTTGGCCAGGGACTCGGCGGTGGTGCCGGCGCGCGGCTGCTCGTCGGTGTCGAAGGACAGAGGGTCGCCCTTGCGCTGCGGAATCAGCACCGGGGTGATCTCGTCCTTGAAGCGACCGGCTTCGATGGCAGCGGCGGCTTTCAGCTGGGATTGCGCGGCGAAGGCGTCCTGCGCCTCACGGCTGATGCCGAACTTTTCCGCCAGGTTCTCGGCGGTGATGCCCATGTGGTAGTCGTTGAAGGCGTCGACCAGGCCGTCGCGCAGCAGGGTGTCCTGCAGCTCGGCGTGCCCCATGCGCAGGCCGGTACGGGCCTTGGGCAGCACGTAGGGTGCAAGGCTCATGCTTTCCTGGCCGCCGGCGATCACCACGTCGGCGTCGCCGCAGCGGATGGCCTGGACGCCGAGGAACAGCGATTTCAGGCCCGAGCCGCAGAGCTTGTTGATGGTCATGGCCGGCACTTCCACCGGCAGTCCGGCGCCGATGGAAGCCTGGCGAGCGGGGTTCTGCCCGGCGCCAGCGGTGAGCACCTGGCCGAGGATCACTTCGTCGATCTGCTCGGGCTTCACGCCGCTGCGCTCAAGCAGCGAGCGGATGACCAGGCTGCCCAGCTCATGGGCGGGAATGTTCGCCAGGCTGCCCTGGAAGGCGCCAATGGCGGTACGGGTGGCGGCAACAATTACGACGTCTTGCATCTGAATTCTCCGGGGCGGTCGGACTTTGTAGGAGCGAGCTTGCTCGCGAACCGACTGAGGCACCCAAGCCAGAGCGTTCGCGAGCAAGCTCGCTCCTACAGGGTATCAGTGAGTCAGAAAGTCATTTCCTTCACATCGTCCGGCACGATCAGGCGGCCGGCGGTCTTTTCGGCGATCTCGGCGATGCTCACGCCCGGCGCGGTCTCGCGCAGGATGAAGGCGCCGTCCTCGATTTCCAGGTAGGCCAGATCGGTGAGCACCTTGCGGATGCAGCCGGCGCCGGTCAGCGGCAGCGAGCAGCGCTCCAGCAGCTTGGACTCGCCGTCCTTGGAGGCGTGGGTCATGGTGACGATGATGTTGTCCGCGCCGGCCACCAGGTCCATGGCGCCGCCCATGCCCTTCACCAGCTTGCCGGGGATCATCCAGGAGGCGATGTTGCCCTGCACGTCCACTTCGAAGGCGCCCAGCACGGTGAGGTCGACGTGGCCGCCGCGGATCATCGCGAAGGATTCGGCGGAGGAGAAGATCGACGCGCCTTTCACGGCGGTGACGGTCTGCTTGCCGGCGTTGATCATATCCGCGTCCACTTCGTCTTCAGTGGGGAACGCGCCCATGCCGAGCAGGCCGTTCTCCGATTGCAGCATCACTTCCATGCCCTCGGGCACGTAGTTGGCGACCAGGGTCGGAATGCCGATGCCCAGGTTCACGTAGAAGCCGTCCTGCAGCTCGCGCGCCACGCGCTGAGCCATTTGTTCGCGGGTCAATGCCATCTTCTTGTCTCTCTTGTCCGGTGGGCTCAGGAACGAACGGTGCGCTTTTCGATGCGCTTCTCGAAGGTGCCTTGGATGATGCGGTCGACGTAGATGCCGGGGGTGTGGATCTGGGTCGGGTCCAGTTCGCCCGGCTCGACGATCTCCTCCACCTCGACCACAGTGATGCGGCCCGCGGTGGCGACTACCGGATTGAAGTTCTGCGCGGTGTGGCGGTAGATGACGTTGCCGTAATGGTCGGCCTTCCAGCCCTTGACGATGGCGAAGTCGCCGGTGATGGCGCGTTCCATCACGTAGTGGCGGCCTTCGAACTCGCGCACTTCCTTGCCTTCGGCAACCGGGGTGCCGTAGCCGGTGGCAGTGAAGAAGGCCGGGATGCCGGCGCCGCCAGCGCGGAGTTTTTCCGCCAGGGTGCCCTGCGGGGTCAGTTCGACCTCCAGTTCACCGGACAGCAGCTGCTGCTCGAACAGCGCGTTCTCGCCAACGTAGGACGCGATCATCTTGCGAATCTGGCGGTCCTCCAGCAGCACGCCGAGGCCAAAGCCGTCGATGCCGCAATTGTTGGACACCACCGTCAGGCCCTTCACGCCCATCTTGCGGATCTGCGCGATGAGGTTTTCCGGGATGCCGCAGATGCCGAAACCACCGGCCACCACCGTCATGTCGTCGGTGAGCCCGGCCAGGGCTTCCTCGTAACTGCCTACACGCTTGTCGAGTCCTGCCATGTTGCTGCCTCTTTCTTATTTGGGGTGTCCGACCAGCCGGTCAGAGAGCGGTTGCAGCTTCACCGGCGCAGACTGATTTGTTAAGTTTGTTTTTCCAATTGATTGATCCGGTTTTCTTATCAATGACAGTCAAGCAACTGCGCGCCTTCCTCGCCGTCGCCCAGAGCCTGAGCTTCGCCCAGGCCTGCGAGCGCCTGCATCTGTCACAGCCGGCGCTGAGCCTGGCGATCAAGAGCCTGGAGGAATCCCTCGGCGGCCAGCTGCTGGTGCGCACCACCCGCAGCGTGGCGCTGACGCCCGAAGGCGAGACGCTGCTGCCGCTGGCCCGTCGCCTGCTGGCGGACTGGGACAACGCCGAAGAACTGATGCGCCAGCACTTCACCCTGCAACTGGGCAAGGTCTCCATCGCCGCCATGCCCTCCTTCGCCGGCAACCTGCTGCCCGCCGTGCTGCGCACCTTCCGCGACCGCCACCCGAAAGTGAACGTGGCCGTGCACGACGTGATCAACGAGCAGGTGCTGGAGATGGTGCGCAATCGTCGCGTGGAGCTGGGTATCGCGCTGGAGCCGGACAGCCTCGACGGCCTGGTATTCACGCCCTTCTACACCGACCGTTTCGTCGCCGTGCTGCCGGCGGATTCGCCCTTGGGGCAATGCAGCCAGGTCACCTGGGATCAATTGCTGGAAACGCCCTTCATTACCCTGCAACGCCCGTCGGCCGTGCGTTTGCTGCTGGAAGACAAACTGGCCTCGCGACACGGGCGCTTGCCAGTTGCGTTCGAAAGTCATCAGTTGGTGACGGTCGGCCGGATGGTCGCGGAAGGCTTGGGGGTGAGTGCCGTACCGCGCCTGTGCCGGCAGCAGATGGAGGAACTGGGTGCGCGTTGCGTGGCCCTCGACGAACCCTGCATCGAGCGGCGTGTCGGGCTGTTCTGCCTGGCGGAGCACAAGCTCTCCAGCGCGGCGCAGGCGTTGAGCGACGTGCTGGTACAGGGCACGGATTGGGAGGGGATGGAGCGGGAGTGACTTCCCGCCGACGTCCCGCAGCTCAACGTCACGGCGGCTAACGCTGCGCCTTTTCGCGACGAAGATCGTCGCGGACGAAGTCCGCTTCTACGAGGTACATCTGCACTCGGGACGGGCCTCACCCTAGCCCTCTCCCAGGGGGGAGAGGGAACCGTTCGGAGCAGGATGAAACCTTGGTGTCAGTCGGCGCGGACTGCCCCCTATCCCTGAGGGAGAGGGCTGGGGTGAGGCGGAAAGCCCTGGCACAGATTCAGCCGGGACAAGACAGTTGCTCCTACGAGAGCCGTGCTGCCGATACACGGCTCACTCGGGCGTTACAGATCCAGCACCAACCGCGCACTGCGGGCCCGCGACACGCAGGCGCAGATCTGCTTGTTGGCGGCCTTTTCCTTGTTCGACAGGCAGTTGTCGCGATGGTCCGGCTCGCCGTCGATGACCTCGACGATGCAGGTCCCGCAGATGCCCTCGCGGCATTCGGTGTCGATGTCGCAGCCATGGGCCTGCAGCACGTCGACCAGGCTGGAATCCGCCGGCACCTGCAGCACCACGCCGGAGCTGGCCAGCTCGACCTCGAACGAACCTGCCGGAGCGGAACTGGCCGTCGGGGCCGCCTGGAAGTGCTCCAGATGGATGTTGTCCTCGGAGCGTGTGCGCGAAGCGACTTCCACCACCTTGCTCATGAACGGCGCCGGGCCGCAGGTGTAGACGTGAGCCGCCGTGCCGGCCCGCTCCACACAGGCGGACAGCTCGCCATCGAGATCGGCCGGGTCGACGCCGTAGTGGAACTCCACCTTGCCGGCGAACGCCTCGCTCTCCAGCAGGCGGGAGAAGGCCGCGTGCTCCGGCGAGCGGGCGAAATAGTGCAGGCGATACGGCTGGCCGCTGGCGTTGAGCTTGTAGGCCATGGAGAGCAGCGGGGTTACGCCGATGCCGGCGGCGAACAGCACGTGCTCGCTCGCCTCGGGGGCGATGCGGAACAGGTTGCGTGGCGCACCCATCTCCAGCTCCATACCCTCGCTCACCTGCTCATGCAGCGCGCTGGAGCCGCCGCGCGAGGCGGCCTCCTTCTTCACCGCCACCAGGTAGGCGACGCGGTCGTCCGGCGGGCTGCACAGGGAGTACTGGCGGGTTACCCCGGTGGGGCCGGTCACATCGACATGGGCACCCGGCTCATAGACGTCGAACGGCTGGCCGTCACTGCGCACGAGGCGGAAGGAACGGATATCCAGGGCTTCGTCGACGATCCTTTCGATTCTTACCTTCATCATTGCATCACCCTGCAAGGCATTGGTGCGGGCTCTGTGGCCCCTTCCCGGCCCCTTCGGAGAGCGGACGGGTTCGTCGGTTAGGTAACGGAGCGAGGGTTTTCCCTCACCCCAGCCCTCTCCCGGAGGGAGAGGGAGCAGTCCGTGCCGGCTGATACCGCGGTGTCATCCTGCGCCGTACGGTCCCCTCTCCCTTCAGGGAGAGGGTTAGGGAGAGGGGCTCTTAAATCCCATCTCCCGCGCCAAAACCTCAGCGCATGAACAACCCGCCATTGATGTCCCAGCAGGCGCCGGTCACCGAGGCGGCGTTGTCGGATGCCAGCAGCAGCACGGTGTCGGCGATGTACTCGGGCGAGCCGAGGGTTCCGACCGGGATCATCTGCAGGATCTGCTCCAGACGCTCCGGTGCCACGGTCTCGCGCACCACCGGCAGGTCCAAGGGACCGGGGGAAATGCTGTTGACCGTCACGCCGCGCCCGGCCAGTTCGCGGGCGAAGACCTTGGTCAGGGTCGCCACGCCGCCCTTGGCTGCCGCGTAATGCGCGCCGGTGGCGGTGCCGCCGTTCTGCCCGGCCAGCGAGGCGATGTTGACGATCCGGCCGAAGCCGCGCTCGGCGAAGTGCGCGCCGAACACCTGGGACGCGACGAAGGTGCCCCGCAGGTTGACCGCCATCGAGGCGTCGAACTCTTCCGGGGTGATCTCCATCAGCGGCGCGACCTTCGACACCCCGGCGTTGTTCACCAGGATGTCGCAGCCGCCCCAGCGCTCCGCGAGCAGGTCGCGGGCGCGCTGGAAGTCGGCCTTCTCGCGCACGTCCAGTTCGACGGCCAGGGCCGTTTCACCGGAGGGATCGAGCAGGTCGGCGTTGCGCTGCACGGCATCGAGCCACACATCGGCCAGCGCCACGTGGTAGCCGGCGGCGTGCAGGCGGCGGGCGATGCATTCGCCCAGGCCGCGCGACGCGCCGGTGATCAATGCGACTCGAGACATGGCTTTCTCCTTACAGCAGGAAGCCGAGCGCGCCGAGCGCATCGGTGGAGTTGATCAGGCGCACCACCTTCTGCTCCAGGCGGGCAACGCCGTTGCTGAAGCGGATGCGGTGGGTCAGGTCAGCCACGAACGGGGTGTGCACGCCGCGCTTGTAGGCGTAGAGGATCTGCGCCGAGTTCACTTCAACCACATCGCCGGCGGCTTCCACCAGGCGGAAGCGCGAGACGCTGCGCACGGTCTTCGCCGCATCCACCGCCGAGGGCGAATGGCCGGAGGTCAGGCGCTCGATGCGCAGGCCGCGCATGCGGGCGTCGTCATAGGCGTAGTTGAGGCTGGCCGCGAAGTCGGTGGTCTCCGGGTCGATCGGCACCACGTAGATGCCCTCCTCGCTCCACAGCGACGCCCACTCGGCATAGGCCTTGCGGTCCAGCAGCTCGGCCTCGCGCCAGATGAATTCGATGGCCTGGGCCAGCGGGCCGGACAGACCGTTCAGGGAGTCGAGGGTGCTCATTGGCTCATCATCCTTTTCCACATGTCATAGGCTTCGCGCATGCCGCCTTCATCGGTGGCGTGGGATACCTTGTCGCCGTTCTCGGCTGTCACTTCGCGATTCAGGCCGCGATTGACCAGGATCGGCGCGTTCGGGCCGGCCTGCGCGCCGCGCTGCACGCGGTCCCAGGCTTCGGCATCATCCGGGCTGCCGAAGCCGAACGGGCCCTGGAAGTGTTCGTGGATGCGCATCCGCTCGCGGTTGGCGATCTCCGGGCCGCCGTCCATGCCCAGGGCCACGTGGCGGATTTCCGTCTCGGTCACCGAGATCGGTCGCAGCACGCGGAAGAACGACATCGACATGGCGACGTTGGGGAACAGGTTGAGGTTGAAGCCGGCGCCGTGCAGCGAACGCACGATGCGGCGCACCTGTTCCGGCGGCATGGTCCTGGAGAGTTCCTCGGTGACGTGGGCGAAGCGCTCCTGCAGCTGCTCGGTACCGTCGTCATGGTCGAGGTCGACGTGCTCGGGGACCATCACCATCACGCTGTGGCCGTTGCCCAGGGCGTGGGTCACCGCCTGCGGGTCGGTCATGAACGAGAGCATCTCGCTGGTCTCGTCATCCACCGAGCTCATCCACGACTTGTGGACGATGGGGAAGTGGTAGCCATCGGTGGTGTTCTCCAGCTGGATCTTCCAGTTGCCCTTGAAGGTGAACTTGTGTTCGCCCTGGGTCTTGATCGGGTAGCCGGCGCCCTGCTTCATGAACAGGTCCATCCAGTGCTTGGCACCGCCGAGGAAGTCTTCCAGCGGTTCGGCCTGGTCGTTGTAGGTGGCGAAGATCATCCCGGCGTAGCTGCCCACGCGCAGGCTGGTCAACGGCAGCTCGGACTTGTCGAGGATGTCCTCGTAGCCGTCCGGATACGGCAGCGCGCGCAGCTTGCCATCCAGGCCGTAGGACCAGCTGTGGTACGGGCAGGTAAAGCCGGTGGCGTTGCCCTTGTGCTTCTCGCACACGGTGGCGCCACGGTGACGGCAGCGGTTTTCCAGGACGTTGATGCTGCCCTTCTTGTCGCGCACCACGATCACCGGGCGGCGGCCGATGGTGGCGGTCTTGAAGTCGCCAGGATTGCGAACTTCGCTCTCGTGGGCGACCCACACCCAGGTGCGGTAGAAGATCTTTTCCATCTCGGCCTCGAACAGCGCCGGGTCGGTGTACAGCGAAACATCGACGCGGTCGCCCTGGACCAGTTCGTCGGTGCTGCGCGAGGTGGCGATAAGGCTCATGCGCTTCTCCTCAAGCCGTTTTCTTGTTGGCCGGCCGCTCGGCGGCCAGTGCTTGTTCCAGTTGCGCGCCAAAGGCGCAGATGCGCTCGTCGGCGCCCTTGCGGCCGACGATCTGCAGGCCGATCTTCAGCCCGCCGCTTTCCAGTTCCACCGGCACCGTCAGCGCCGGATGGCCACTGAGGTTGAAAGGCCGCACCAGGGCGGTCAGGCCGGCGATCATCCGTCCACCGGCACGGGCTTCGCGCAGCAGCGGCGGCAGGCCCGGCAGGGTCGGCAGCAGCAGCACGTCGTAGTCCTCAAGGGCCGAATCCACCGCCTGGCTGAAGCGCCGGCGCACGGCTTCTGCCTCGGCCAGCGCCACGGCGTCGGTGAGGCTGGCGGCCAGCAGGCGCTGCTCGATGTCGGCGCCCAGCAGGCCCTTGCCGGTCAGGCTGCCAAGGGCCGCCCAGTTCTCGTGGTTGATCACCGTCAGGCCGGCGGCGAAGGCTTCGTCGAAGCCCTCCAGGCGCAGGCTGTCGCGCCGCCAGCCGGCGCGGTCGGCGGCGACGCCGATACGCGACAGCAGGTTCGGTTCGGCGGCCACCTCCAGCAGCGCCACGCGGGCACCCGCTTCGGGGGCGACGATGTCGCCGAAGTCCGGGCAGATCACCTGCATCGCGGCGATCAGCCGGTCCATGCTCGCGGCGAACGGACCGACGCAGTCCAGACTGCTGGCGGCAGGATGCACGCCGGCGCGGCTGACGCGGCCATAGGTCGGTTTCAGGCCGGCGACCCCGCAGCAGGCGGCAGGCACGCGCACCGAGCCACCGGTGTCGGTGCCCAGGGCGATATCGGCCAGGCCGGCGGCTACCGCCACCGCCGAGCCGCTGGACGAGCCGCCCGGCACGCGTTCCGGCGCCTGCGGGTTGCCCGGCGTACCGGTCCAGTCGTTGATGCCGGTGACGCCGAACGCCAGCTCATGAAGATTGGTCTTGCCGACGATGCGCCAGCCGGCGTTCAGCACCGCGTCGACTACCTCGGCGTTGCGTCCTGCCGGCGCGGCGTCCGCCAGCGCACGGCTTCCGCAGCGGGTCGGCAGGCCGGCGATGTCGATGGTGTCCTTGATCGCGACGCGCAAACCGTCGCCGCCAAGCTGAAATTCGCTGACGAATACGCTCATGCAGGTTGCTCCTCGCGGGCCGCGCCGAGCGGCTGCTGATACAGGCGCTGAGTGCGGAAATGGCTGATCAGCCAGGTGCCGTCGATGCAGCGGAAGTCGATGTCCAGGCGCGTGCCGAACAGCTCGCTACGCCCACCTTCGTAGGTGGAAATCTGCTGCATCAGCCACTGCCCCCGCGCGCCCTCGCCTTCCACGCGAATCGCTTCGCTGGTGAGGAAGTGCAGGTTCAGCGCGAAGTGCGGCGACGGCGGCAGGTAGGCGGCGACGAAGGCCGCCACCTCCGCGCAGCCCTGGTGGCAGCCGAAGGTCTGTGCGGTCTCGCGGCCGACGCCTTCCCAGACCGCATCCTCGCTGAACAGCGCGGCCAGTTCGGCCTCGCTGGCGCGGGGGCTGCGCGGCACGTCGCAGAGGTCCATGTAGCGCGCCATCAGGCGACGCACCTGGCCCTCGGCTTCGAGCACGGCCAGGCGGCGTTGCAGGTTCGCCAGATCGCTCATGGCTCAGGTCCGCGCGGCTTCGGGAATGGTCAGCGGTCGGCCGATGCGAGCCTCGACCTTGGCGTACTTCCACAGGCTGTATTCGTTTACCGGGGTGGTACGGAACAGGTTGCAGGCGTCGATCACGGTCTGGTGGCAGTCGACATCGGCCATGATGTAGACGGTCCACGGCGAGGTGGTGGAGGCACCAACCATCAGGCGGTCGTCATCCAGCGCGCCGAGCACGGTCACGCCGGGCAGCGCGCCGAGCGAGCCCATCATCTGGCTGAAGCCCTTCCACACGGCGAGGCCTTCGCCGGTGGGCAGGTCGAAGAAGTTCTGCGTGATGCCGATGCAAAACAGTACGCGCAAGGGTTCCTGGGTGGCTTGGGTCATGCTGAAAATCCTTGATCTTGTAGTGGGCGATTACAGGTAACCGGGAATCGGCGGCACGCCGAGGAACACCGCGCCGGCGCCGTCGTACATGCCGTCGCTGAGGAAGGCGTGCTGGGTGACCACCATGGAGTCGCGCAGGTAGCGCTGCAGCGGGTTGCCCAGGTAGATCGCCGAGGTGCCGGCCAGGCCATAGGCTCGCTGCACGGCGGCGGCGCCGGCGCGGGATACGTGCACGGCGGCCAGGCGCAGCAGGCTGACCTGCTCGGGAGTGACCGGGTTGCCGGCGAGGATCGATGCCCAGACTTCTTCGGTGGCGTCGTAGAAGAAGCTGCGGGCGCCGCGCAGGTCGGCTTCCGCCTTGCCCACTTCGATGCGCACGTAGGCGCGGTCGGCCAGTTTCGGCGCGCCGGTAATGCCACCGCCGGAGGCCATGCGGGTCACTTCGTCCAGCGCGGCGCGGCCCAGGCCGAGGTTGACCACGGCGAGCACCTGGGCGGCGTAGGCGATGGTCGGGTAGCGGTAGAGAGGTTCGTCGATGGTCGCTTCGCCGCCGCGGATGAAGGTCCAGCGGTCCTCGACGAAAACGCCGTCCAGACGCAGGTCGTGGCTGCCCGTACCCTTGAGGCCGACTACCTCC
Source organism: Pseudomonas macauensis (assembly GCF_047902425.1). Classification (NCBI taxonomy): domain Bacteria; kingdom Pseudomonadati; phylum Pseudomonadota; class Gammaproteobacteria; order Pseudomonadales; family Pseudomonadaceae; genus Pseudomonas; species Pseudomonas macauensis. The sequence goes on from NZ_CP138377.1 coordinate 3,307,123, forward strand.
CAGTTCTCGACGATGTCTACCTGGCTGGCCGGCAGCAGCGCGGTGCGCGGACGCCCGCCAGGGCCGGCGGCACCGATGCCGACGCCAAGCACATCGGCACCCTTGCAGCCGCTGGCGAATTTCCAGGTGCCGGTGACCTTCCAGCCGCCTTCCACCTGCTCGGCCGGTTGCAGCGGGAACAGGCCACCGGCGAACACCAGGTCCGGGCCCTTGGCGTACAGCTCGGCCTGGCTTTCCCTGGGCAGCGCGGCGAGGTAGGTGCTGGCGCTGCCGAAACTGGCGACCCAGCCGGCGGAGCCATCGGCTTCCGAGATGCGCTCGATCAGGCGCAGGAACTCGGCCGGCGGCATCGCCGAGCCACCGAAGCATTTCGGGGTGGCGGCGCGATAGATGCCGACCTGCTTGAAGCGCTCGATCATGTCGCGCGGGACGTGGCTGCGCAGGTCGAATTCCTGGCGGCGCTGACGCACCTCGTCGAGAACCTGCTCGAAGTCCGCGACGGCTTCGCGGGGCGCTTCTGTTGCGGCGACGGCTGGGCTCAGCATGGGCGTCATCTCCGTTGTTGTTCTTCGTTCTGGGCCATGCCGCTTGGGCGGCGATTGAGGCCAGTGTAGGGAGCCCGGACGAGGCCCCTCTATTGGGGCGTGCAGCCCGGCCACTAAGGGATTCCCCTAGCCCCGCGACGGTAAATTCCAAGCGTCGCCCGATGCCCACTCGGGTATAACGGGCGGGTACACCGCGAGAGCCACGCCATGCAGCCCGCCGAGAAAGACTTCCAGCAACTGATCGAAGCCATGCCGCTGTGCATCCTCCTGCACGATGCGCAGACCAAGGAGATCCTCTGGGCCAACCGCGCCGCCCTGACGGTGCTGGGTTTCACCCTGGAGGAACTGATCCCGCTGAAGGCGCCGGACATGACCAAGCACGCGCCGCAGTACCGCCGCTCGGTCGGTCTGCGCTGGCTGGAAGGCGCGGCGCGCACCGGCCAGCGCGCCATCGAGTGGTGCTATCGCTCAAAGCAGGGCGAGGAAATCCTCGCCGAGGCGGTCGCCACCCTGGTCCATCTGGCCGAGCGCGACGTGCTGATGGTTCAGTTCCGCGACATCTCCCGCGAAGAACAGGTCAAGCGCGACCTGAAGCGCACCGAAAGCCGTCTGCGCGCCTTCATGCAGGACCTGGCCGAGGGCGTGGTGGTGCTCGGCCCCGGCGGCGACATCCGCTTCCTCAGCGAGTCGGCGGCACGCCTGCTGGAAGGCGATGAACAGGAGCTGCTGGGCGAGAACTTCCTCGCCTGGTGCGACGAACCCTCCCGCGAGCGCCTGGCCCCGCGCCTGGCGCTGGACGTTCCCGACAGCGAGCCGTACAGCGTCCACTACCATCTGCAGCGGCGCGACGGGCAGTGGCGCTGGCACCACGCAACCTGCCGCCACATCGAGATCGAGGATGATCTGGAGGGCCACCTGCTGCTGTTCCGCGACGTCACCGAACAGGTACGCGCGGAGGAAGCGCGCCGGCAGAGCGAGCGCAAGCTGGAATACCTGGCACGCTACAACGCCATGGGCGAGATGGCCGTGGCCATCGCCCACGAACTGAGCCAGCCGCTGGCGGCAACCCGTAACTTCATCGAAGGCACCAGCATCCGCCTCGCCCAGCGGGGCGAGGTCGAACCGTCGGTGGCCTGGGGCCTGGACAGCGCGGTGCGGCAGATCGAGCACGCCTCGCTGATCATCAAGAGCGTGCGCGAATATGTGGTCAAGCTGGAGCAGGCGGAACAGGTGGTCGACCTCAACGACCTGCTGCACGAGGCCCGCTACTTCATCAGCCTCAAGGCGCAGGACGCCGGGGTTCGCCTGGAGATGGAACCTGGCGCCGAGCCGCTGCCGGTGAGCTGCGAGAAGGTGCTGATCGGCCAGGTGATCCTGAACCTGGCGTTCAATGCCATCGAGGAAATGGCCGGGCTGCCGGCCGAACGCCGCGCGCTGCGCGTGCATACAAGGGTCAGCGATGGCAAGGCGCTGCTCTGCGTGGAGGACCGCGGCCGCGGCATCGACGCCGGCGCACGGGAGAAACTCTTCGACGGTTTCTTCAGCTCCAAGGTCAGCGGCAACGGCATAGGACTGGCGCTGTGCAAGAACATCATCGGCCGTCATCGCGGGGATATCTGGGCGCAGAACGTCGAGCCGAGCGGGGCGATGTTCTGCTTTACCTTGCCGTTGGCCTGAGTGCTACGAATTTTCCTGTAGGAGCGATGATTCTGGTTTTTGTTCGGGTGTTCAGCGTCGCTTCGGTGTGTGTTGGGAGATTTTGTTTCGCCCCCTCGGGCGAGTCACTTTGCCAAACGACGCAAAGTAACCAAAGGTCTTGCCCCTGCATCCGGTTTTTCGCTTAGGCGAAAAATTCCCTCGCTCCATCGAAGTTTCAGGGACACGCGTCGACGGGCCATCCATGGCCCAACGACGCTCTCGCGACATCCATGTCGCTCAACCCCTGAAACTCCGACTCCACTCGGCCTCCTGAAGGGGCGCTCCGGAGTGCGCGGATATTTCTCTGGAAGTCCTCAGTAGCCAGAGCCAATGCGGGGACACGGCGCCCGTGGGAGCGGACTCCGTCCGCGATGCTCTTGCAGGGCGAATAACGCGCAGCGTTATCCGCCATGATGGGTATCGCTTCGCTCCACACCATCCTACGTCTGCGGCTCCCGGTGACCATAGGACCGGGCCACGCCCCTGGGCCTCCCTACAGCTTTCATCCAAAAAAAACGGGCCCGAAGGCCCGCTGCTAAACGAGGGTGTTGCTCTCACCATCAATCAGTGCGCGATGCACACCGACTTGATCTCGGTATAGGCCTCGACCACGGCACGGCCGAATTCGCGGCCCATGCCCGACTGCTTGACGCCGCCGAAGGGCATGCTCGGGTCGAGCAGCACGTGGGCGTTGACCCACACGGTGCCGGACTCGATGCGCGGCACCAGGTTCATGGCCTTGTTCAGGTCGTTGGTCCACAGGCTCGCACCCAGGCCGTATTCGCTGTCGTTGGCCATCGCGATGGCCTCGTCGTCCTCGTCGAACGGCAGGACCGCCAGCACCGGACCGAAGACTTCGTCGCGGGCCACCGCCATCTGCATGGTCACATCGGCCAGCACGGTGGGCTGTACGTAGAAGCCGTTGCCGCCGACCTGTTCGCCACCGCAGACGATGCGCGCGCCCTGCTCGCCCGCGCGGGCGATGTGATTCAGCACACTACGTTGCTGCTTGGCAGACACCAGCGGGTTGATCTGCGCGGTCGGGTCCATACCCTCCCCCAGGCTCATGCCGGCCACGGCGGCGGCCAGCTTCTCGACGAACTCGTCGTAGCGCGAACGGTGCACGTAGAAGCGCGAGGCCGCGGCGCAGACCTGGCCGTTGTTCAGCAGGCCGCCCAGCAGCGCACCCTGCACGGCGTTGTCGATGTTGGCGTCGGCCAGCACGATCATCGGGTTCTTGCCGCCCAGCTCCAGGGCGAAGCGGGTCATGTTCTGCACGGCGGCCAGGCCGACGCTGCGGCCCACGGCAGTGGAACCGGTGAAGGAGACCTTGTTGACCAGCTTGTGGCTGGCCAGGCCGCCACCGATGCGCGGGCCGTCGCCGGTCACCAGGTTGAACACGCCAGCCGGCACGCCGGCCTCGAAGGCCAGCTCGGCCAGGCGCAGGGCGGTCAGCGGGGTTTCCGAGGCGGGCTTGATCACTACGCTGTTACCGGTGGCCAGTGCCGGAATCAGCTTCCACACGGCGATCATCAGCGGGAAGTTCCACGGTACGATGCCGGCGACCACGCCCAGCGGCTCGCGGCGGGTATAGGCGGTGAATTTGGCACCCGGCGGCAGCGGGATGGAGACGTTCAGCGACTGGCCTTCGATCTTGGTCGCCCAGCCGGCCATGTAGCGCATGAACTCGACGGTGGCGCCCACGTCCAGCATGCGCGAGATGTTGATCGACTTGCCCTGGCTCAGGGTTTCCAGCTGGGCCAGTTCCTCGCCGTTGGCTTCCACCAGGTCGGCGAAGCGCAGCAGGATACGCTCGCGGTCGGCCGGGCGCAGGTCGGCCCAGACGCGGGACTTGTACGCGGCCTGGGCGGACTGTACCGCACGGTCGAGCAGTTCGGTGTCGATGTCGGCGACACTGGAAATGGCCTGGCCGGTGGCCGGGTTCAGTACGTCGGTGCGCGCGCCCTCGGGCACCACCCAGGCACCGTCGATGAAGCAGCCGTGGCGGCGGCTGAGGAATGCGCTTACCTGCGGCAGAATATCAGTCGTGCTCATGTTCACTCCTGGCTGGAAGCGGGCCCGATGGCCCGTTCGGGAAAGGGGGTCAGTGCTGCTGGCTGAGCCAGCAGGTCACGGCTCGGCGCTCGGCGGCGTCAGCAAGGCCGGCGAACGGCATGTAGGTGCCGGGCACCGCGGCCTGCGGCTGGGTGATGAAGGCATCGATGCTGTCGCGGGACCAGGCGGCGCCCCTGGTCTTCATGGCCTCGGAATAGCTGAAGCCAGCCAGCGAGCCGGACATGCGGCCGACTACGCCGTGCAGGTTGGGCCCCATCATTCCCGGACCATCCTTCTGCGCGGAGTGGCAGACGGAGCAGTCGCGGGCGAATACGCCCTGGCCCTGCTCGGCTTCGGCGGCCGGACAGGTATCCGCCATTGCGACAGCGCCCTGGGTGGCGGCCAGCGCCAGCAGCAGTGCGCCGGCGGCGGCCTTGAGGGATTTGTGGATAGACATCTGGCTCCACCTCGAAGCAATCAGGCCGGCGCGGGAAAAACGCCGGCATACGCGAGGAATTCGCGCTTTACGAGGGGCGATTGTCACTGGTGCCGGAATGGCAGGACTTTTTCTGTGTGCCAGTTGGTTTGGCGGGGGTGCCAAGAAGCAGGATGCCGGAGTCAACAGCGGCGCAGACGATAACGCCGGTGTATCGGCGTACAACCGCGAACGGTTGTACGCCCTACGCCAGGGTTGAACTTCGGGTAGGGTGTATAACGCTCCGCGTTATACACCGAATGGCCCTGGCCTTACCCCGCTCGGGATCGACCGTCGGGTCAGGCGGCCCGGCTCAGCCTCGGCGCAGGTGATGACGCCGGCGTATCGGCGTACAACCGCGAACCGTTGTACACCCTACTGCGCGTAACGCTTGCGGTACTCGCCCGGGGAAACCCCGAAGCGCGACTTGAACGCCGTGGAGAAGTAGCTGGAATCCGAGAAGCCCCAGGCATACCCCAGCGCCGACAGTTTCTGCTCGAAATGCGCGTTGCGCAGCGACTCGGCACAGAAGTCCAGGCGGCGGTTCTTGATGTACTGGGCGACGACCATGCCCTTCTTCGAGAACATGCGGTACAGGCCTCGCACGGAAACGCCGACCTCGCGGGCGATCAGCTCCGGACAGAGTTCCTCGGCGCTGATGTGCTCGTCGATGAACGACACCGACTTGCGGAACAGCCGCTCATGGCTGTCGCACTCGCTTTCCTGGCCGCTGATGGCCGGACGCAGCAGGCTGACCAAGGCGTCCAGGGTGGCTTCGCTTTCCTGCATGCCGATTCCGTCGTGGCGGCTGATCTCGCCGACCATGCCGCTGGCCAGCGCGGCGATCGGCGCACTGCCGGGAATCCGCGTCGCGCAATTCACCGTGGTGATCCGCGCACGCTCGAACACCTGGCGGGGCACGATCAGCGAGACCTGGCGGGCCCTCTCCAGGTAAGTCATGTTGCTCGGCTGGCTGGCGTCGATCAGGGTGATATCGCCCCGCGACAGTTCCACGCGATTGTCACCCTGCTCCAGGCGCGACCGGCCATCGAGCTGGAACACCGCGTAATAGTTGTTGCTGCCGCCGGCCGCGATTTCCTTGCTGGTCCGGTAGAGGCTGATTTGGGCCAGTTCGACCTGGCTCAGCTTGATGGCGCCGCCCTGAAATTCCTTGAGCTCGCTTCTGAACTCCGACCCCAGGGGATGCGCGGCGAAACGCCCACATGCCTGGTTGATCCGCGCAAGCCATGCCTCGAAGGCATCGCCGCGTGCTTGGGTTGAGGTATTCATGACCAGCAAAGCCTCGCGCTTTCTTGTTGTTATCAGCGTCCACCTCGGTGGGCGGATCGACGTTGATCGATATCTGGATCGATCACTTGGCCCGCGCCACCGATCGGTGACACAGGCCAAGGCACATTTCAGGCCAACTTCACTTCAATCCGCCGAAACGGCGGTAGAAGCTTTCGCCAACGTCCGGCAACGGACCGTCAGCGGTTTCCAGATTACTGTTCAGCCACTCTTCGGCCTTGGCGAAGATCAGCCGGTAGATATTGCGACACAGTTGTCTCGCGGCACGCCCTTCCCAGTCGCCGGGCAACAGTTCGTCCGGCAGCTGCGGGTCACGCAGGAGCAGCCGGCGGTATTCGTGGATCAGCAGGATGCGCGCCAGGAAGCAATCCGCCGGCTGCAGGTTGTCCTGCTCGCGCAACTCCTGCCAGAGCGGGCGGAACAGGCGGATGAACTCGCTATAGTGGCTGGCCAGCTCGTCGATGTTCCAGCTCTCGCGCACCTGCAGACGCATGGCGCGGGAGGCCAGCACGTCCTGGGCGTGGGTATCGAAGATGATGCTGTCGTCCAGTGCGTCCAGGTCCTGCAGGGTCGTCACCAGGTCGGCGCGGTCGCCGCGCGGGCAGGCCAGCACGGTCGGGGCGATGGCGCCGAAGCCCTGCCATTCCAGCTCTTCGCGCACCTGCTTGCGCTTGTCGGCAGACAGTTGGGAGAGCATCACCAGGGTCCAGGCACCATCCCACGCCGGCAGGCTGGAGCTGTACACCCGCTTGAAGGCCTTCTCGAAGCGCCGCCGGCCGGTGCCGGTCAGGCTGTAATAGCTGCGCCGGCCGACCTTCTCGGCGGTCAGCCAGTCTTCCTTGGTCAGCCGGAAGATCGAGGTACGGATCAGCCGCTCGTTGATGCCGATGGGCTCCAGCAGATTGATCAGGCTGCCCAACCAGACGGTGCCGCCATGGGGTTCGATGGCATCTCCGTATAGCGTGATGATCAGCGAACTGGCGCGGATCGGCGTCTGTTCCTGGAAGCGGGTAATCAGTTGGTTCAGCGGTGCAAGGGCAGTCATGGTCTGGCTGGGCGCGGACAAAGGCCCGACTATACCTGCCCGCCGGGCCGCCTTGCCATTGGTGTGAACCCCAGTGGTCATAGGGAATTGTTCCCTTTCGGGCGGAACCCCGAGTCGCCCATGTGCGGGCGGTCCGCCTCCACCTCCGCCAGCGGCGCGCACTCCACCAGGCTCGCCAGGCAGCGCCGGGTCAGCGCCTGGTATTCGCGGGTGCCGCGCTGCTTCCAGGCCACCTCCTCGTCGCTCAGTGCACGCTTCACCGCGGCCGGCGCACCCATCACCAGGCTCTGCGGCGGGCATTCGAAGCCGGCCTTGACGAAGGCGGCGGCGGAAACGATGGAGCGTTCGCCAATCCGCGCGTTGTCCATCACCACCGCGTTCATCCCCACCAGCGCGTCGGCGCCGATGACGCAACCATGGAGCACCGCGCCGTGGCCGATATGGCCATGGCGCTTGACCACCGTGTCGCTGTCGGGAAAGCCGTGCATCACGCAGGTATCCTGCAGGTTCGCTCCTTCTTCGAGGACAATCCGCCCGAAATCACCCCGTAATGCAGCGAGCGGGCCGACATAGCAGCCCGGGCCGACGATCACGTCGCCGATCAGTACGGCGGTCGGATGGACATAGGCGGTCGGATGCACCACCGGGATCATCCCGTCCAGGCTGTAGCACGGCATCTCAGGCGCCCTCCAGCGGTGCATGGCGGCGGCTCTGCACCACCACGAAGCGCCGCGTCACGAAGGCGCCATCGGTGATCGAAGCGTTTGCCGTGGGGTTGCCGCCGGTGGCATGGAAGTCGCTGAAGGCGGCCGACTGGTTGACGAACACGCCGCCGTCGAAGTTCACCGACAGCGACACCGCCACGTCCTGGGCGAAGGTTTCCGCCCGGTCGAGGAATTCCGCGTCCGTGGAATAGACGCCAAGGGTCATGGCGCCCTTCTCTTTCAGGACGTCACCGGCCACCTGCAGACTGTGGTCGCTGTCATCGGTGGCGATGACGAAGGCGATCGGGCCGAAGCGCTCCTCGCCAAATGCCGAATGGTCAGCGGCATCGACCTTGAGCAGCAGCGGCGTGCACACACGAGCGCCGGGGAACTGCGGGTGTTCGCGGCGCTCGCTGTCCAGCAGGACCTCACCCAGCTCGCGGCAGGCCAGGATGCGTTCGGCGGTCGCCTCGGACTGGATCGCACCGAGCACACTGCAGGCGCGTTCGTTGTCGGAAAGGAAGCTGCGCACGGCCCCGGCCAGCGCCTGGGCGACCTCGTCGAAGCTGACGTGCTCCTCGCCAACGCGGATGCCACCGCGCGGCACGTAGATGGCCTGGGTGGTGGTGCACATCTGCCCGGAATACAGGCTGAGGCTGAAGGCCAGGTTGCGCGCCACGGCCTTGAGGTCGCGCACGCTGTCGATGATCACGCTGTTGACGCCGGCCTTCTCGGTGAATACCTGGGCCTGCCGGGCGTTCTCTTCCAGCCAGTTGCCGAACGCGCTGGAGCCGGTGAAGTCGACCAGCTTCACGCGGGGATCGAGGGCCAGCACCTGGCTGACCGGAGCTTCGGCGCTATCCACCACCAGGCTGACCAGCGCCGGATCGAAGCCCAGTTCGCCGAGAACGTCCTGGGCCACCCTGACGCTCATCGCCACCGGCAGGATCGCCGCCGGGTGCGGCTTGACCAGTACCGGGTTGCCGGTGACCAGGCTGGCGAACAGGCCTGGGTAGGTGTTCCAGGTCGGGAAAGTGGCGCAGCCGATCACCAGCGCCAGGCCGCGCGGGACGATATGCCAGCGTTTGTCCAGCACCAACGGCTCGGCCTTGCTCTGCGGCTTGCTCCAGCGCACCGCTTCCGGCACTTCGGCCATGGCCCGCCAGGCATAGGCCAGCGCCTCCAGGGCGCGGTCCTGGGCATGGGCGCCGCCGGCCTGGAACGCCATCATGTAGCCCTGCCCGCTGGTATGCATCACCGCGTGGGCCATGGTCGGGCTCAGGGCGGCAAGGCGCTGGACGATTTCCAGGCAGGCACCGACACGCGCCTTCGCCCCGGCATCCCGCCAGGCCGGTAGGGCCTGCTGCTGGCGGGCCAGCAGCTGCTCGGCGTCGTACTGGTCATAGCTCACGCCGAGGTCGAAGCCATAGGGAGAGCGCTCGGTGCCGATGCGGCCGATGGCTTGCGGCCCCTGCAGTTCGAAATGGCGGTTCAGCAATCCCTCGAATGCCGACTGGGCGCCCTTCACCGACTCCTCCGGATACTGCTTCAGGCTCTCCCCGTGGGGCGACCAGTAATCACGGCGGGTGATGGCTTCCACCGCGTGCTCGAGGGTGGCGCGGTGATGCTCGAACAGTTCGAGGGCGGCGGCCTGGGCGGCGGACGACATGGGGGACTCCTCTTCTAGTAGTTGTGGCGATGAACGCACGCAAGGGACGCGATATTTCGCAAAGCGATCCACTTGCCCTCGAATTTTGTATCACATCATTTTAGAACATGAAAGCACCGTCTGCCGTATCGCTTTTAACACCCACCGCCAGAGCCACCGACAAACGGCTGAGATGGCGCAAAGCCTCGCGATAACTGGCCTACGATTAGAAATCCAGCCTTGAGGCGCTTTCGAAAATCAACCAACACGGGACACATAAATACATTCAATGCTTGTTGTTTTGTATCGCTTTAGGCATATACTGCGAAAACCCGGGAGACCTCCGCCTACCGCGCAGGCCATACCCGCGATTCCAACAATGAGCCGGCCAGCGATGCCGTGCGTGCAGCCTGAGGATATGCAGATGCCTCGTACCCTCGTCGTCTCGACACCCCTGCCGGGCGTCCGCCTGATCACCCTGCAGCGCCCGGAGGCGCTGAACGCACTGAACACCGAACTGCTTGGCGAACTGGCCGCCGAACTCGATGCTGCCGAGCAGGACAGCGAAACCCGCGCCGTGGTACTCACCGGCAGCCGCAAGGCCTTCGCCGCCGGCGCCGACATCAAGGAAATGGCCGAGCGCGACCTGGTCGGCATCCTCAACGACCCGCGCGTCGGCTACTGGCAGCGCATCGCCGCCTTCTCCAAGCCACTGATCGCCGCCGTCAACGGCTTCGCCCTGGGTGGCGGCTGCGAGCTGGCCATGCACGCCGACATCCTCGTCGCCGGCGAAGATGCCCGCTTCGGTCAGCCGGAAATCAACCTCGGCATCATGCCCGGCGCCGGCGGCACCCAGCGCCTGCTGCGCGCCGTGGGCAAGCCGCTGGCCATGCAGATGGTGCTCACCGGCGAGGCCATCGACGCCCGCCACGCCCAGCGCGCCGGCCTGGTCAGCGAGGTCACCCAACCCGAATTCACCGTCGAGCGCGCCCTGCAGATCGCCAGAAGCATCGCCGCCAAGGCACCGCTCGCGGTGCGCCTGGCCAAGGAAGCGTTGCTCAAGGCCCAGGACACCGACCTGGCCAGCGGCCTGCGCTTCGAACGCCACGCCTTCACCCTGCTGGCCGGCACCGCCGACCGCGATGAAGGCATCCGCGCCTTCCAGGAAAAACGCAAAGCCACCTACCAAGGCCGCTGAGCGAGCCCACTTTCTTTTTCTGGCAAAAGCCTGCCCATTGATGGAGCGAGTCCGCCCATGAACTTCGAGCACATCCTGTTTTCCATCGAGGACGGCGTCGCCCTCCTCAGCCTGAACCGCCCGGAGCAGCTCAACAGCTTCAACACCGCCATGCACGGCGAAGTGCGCGAGGCGCTCAAGCAGGTCCGGCAGAGTCCGGAAGCCCGCGTCCTGCTGCTGACCGGCGAAGGCCGCGGCTTCTGCGCAGGACAGGACCTGTCCGACCGCAACGTCGCGCCGGGCGCCGAGATGCCCGACCTGGGCCAGTCCATCGAGCAGTTCTACAACCCCCTGATCCGCACCCTGCGCGACCTGCCGCTACCCGTCATCTGCGCGGTCAACGGCGTGGCCGCCGGCGCCGGCGCCAACATCCCGCTGGCCTGCGACCTGGTGCTGGCGGCGCGCTCGGCCAGTTTCATCCAGGCCTTCTGCAAGATCGGCCTGATCCCCGATTCCGGCGGCACCTGGACCTTGCCGCGCCTGGTCGGCATGGCCCGCGCCAAGGCACTCGCGCTGCTGGGCAATCGCCTCTCCGCCGAACAGGCCGAGCAATGGGGCCTGATCTACCAGGTGGTGGATGACGCCAACCTGCGCGAGGAAGCGCTCAAGCTCGCTCGCCATCTGGCCACCCAGCCGACCTACGGCCTGGCGCTGATCAAGCGCAGCCTCAACGCCAGCCTGAACAACAGTTTCGACGAGCAGCTGGAGCTGGAGCGCGACCTGCAGCGCCTGGCCGGCCGCAGCGAGGACTACCGCGAGGGCGTCTCCGCCTTCATGGAAAAACGTACTCCCAGCTTCAAGGGCCGCTGATCGATGAGCGCACTTTCGAACGACGCAAAAGTCGCGGTGATCGGCGCCGGCGCCATGGGCGCGGGTATCGCCCAGGTCGCCGCCCAGGCCGGCCATTCGGTGAAGCTCTACGACAACCGCCCCGGCGCCGCCGCCCAAGCGATCGATGGCATCGATCGCCAGCTCGGCCGGCTGGTGGAGAAAGGCAAGCTCGACGCCGCCGCCCGCAGCGCCATCGTCGCGCGGCTGCAACCGGTGGAAGCCATCGAGGCGCTGGCCGATTCGAAACTGGTGATCGAGGCCATCGTCGAAAACCTGGAAGTCAAGCGCGGCCTGTTCCAGCAGCTGGAAACGCTGTGCGCCGAGGAGTGCATACTCGCCAGCAACACCTCTTCGCTGTCCATCACCAGCCTCGCCGCCGGCCTCAAGCGCCCGCAGCAGGTGGTCGGCATGCACTTCTTCAATCCGGCGCCACTGATGGCGCTGGTGGAAATCGTCTCCGGCCTCGCTACCGATCCGGCACTGGCTGACAACCTGTATGCCACTTCGTTGGCCTGGGGCAAGAAGCCGGTGCATACCAAGTCGACCCCCGGCTTCATCGTCAACCGTGTGGCGCGCCCCTTCTATGCCGAAAGCCTGCGCCTGCTGCAGGAAGGCGCCGCCGACTGCGCGACGCTGGATGCGCTGATGCGCGATGCTGGCGGCTTCCGCATGGGCGCCTTCGAGCTGACCGACCTGATCGGCCATGACGTCAACTACGCCGTCACCTGCTCGGTGTTCGCCGCCTACTACGGCGACTTCCGCTTCCAGCCTTCGCTGATCCAGAAGGAGCTGGTGGATGCCGGTCGCCTCGGTCGCAAGACCGGCCAGGGCTTCTACGACTACACCGAAGGTGCCGAGCGCCCGCAGCCGGCCAGCCTTAGCAGCACCACCAGCGTCGCCTCGTGCGTGCTGGAAGGCGATCTGGGCGTCGCCCAGCCGTTGATCCAACGTCTGAAAGAGGCCGGCATCGAGATTATTCAGCGCGCCGGCAATGGCCTGCTGCGCGCCGGCGATGCAGTGATCGCCCTGTCCGATGGCCGCCTCGCCAGCCAGCGCGCCCAGGAGGACGGCCTGCGCAACCTGGTGCTGATCGACCTCGCGCGGGATTACGCCAAGGCTTCGCGCCTCGGTATTTCCTGCTCGGTGGACACCACGCCCGATGCGCTGGACCAGGCTGTCGCCCTGCTGGCCAAGGCCGGAATCGCCACCAGCCGCCTGAGCGACACTCCCGGCCTCGCCGTGCTGCGCACCGTCGCCATGCTCGCCAACGAAGGCGCGGATGCCGTGCTGCAAGGCGTCGGCAGCGCCGGCGACATCGACCTCGCAATGCAAGCCGGGGTGAACTACCCGCAAGGCCCGCTGGCCTGGGCCGGGCAGATCGGCCTCGGCAACTTGCTAGACGTGCTGGACAACCTTCAGGCCGCCTACGGCGAGGACCGCTATCGCCCGTCCCTGCTGCTGCGCCGCCTGCACGCCGAGGGGAGAACTTTCCATGACTGACGCCACCCAACTGGCCCGCGCCTGCGCCGAGGCCATGTACGAGCGCGACCAGGCCACCCGGCGCATGGGCATCCAGTTGCTGGATGCCGGCCCGGGTAGCGCGAAGCTGTCGATGCGCGTGCGCGAGGACATGATCCAGGGCCACGGCACCTGCCACGGCGGCTACCTGTTCGCCCTCGCCGACTCGGCCTTCGCCTTCGCCTGCAACAGCTACAACGACGCCACCGTCGCCATCGGCTGCAGCATCGACTACGTGGCGCCGGCGCGCGAAGGCGACCAACTGGTCGCCAGTGCGTTCGAGCAGAGCCGCAGCGGCCGCACCGGCAACTACGACGTGCGTATCGAGAATTCCCAGGGCCAGCTGATCGCCCTGTTCCACGGCAAGTCCTACAAAGTGCGCGGCACCGTGCTGGCGCAGGAGACCTCCGCATGACCAACCTCACTGACGCGCTGATCATCGACGCGGTACGCACGCCGATCGGCCGCTACGCCGGCGCCCTGTCCAGCGTGCGCGCCGACGACCTCGCAGCGATTCCGATGAAGGCCCTGATGCAGCGCCACCCGGAGCTGGACTGGAGCGCCATCGACGACGTGATCTTCGGCTGCGCCAACCAGGCCGGCGAAGACAACCGCAACGTCGCCCACATGGCCTCGCTGCTGGCCGGCCTGCCGGTATCCGTGCCCGGCACCACCCTCAACCGCCTGTGCGGCTCCGGCCTGGACGCCGTGGGCAGCGCCGCCCGCGCCCTGCGTTGTGGCGAGGCCGGACTGATGCTGGCCGGCGGCGTGGAATCGATGTCCCGCGCACCGTTCGTGATGGGCAAGTCCGAGCAGGCCTTCGGCCGCAGCGCGGAGATTTTCGACACCACCATCGGCTGGCGCTTCGTCAACAAGCTGATGAAGCAGCAGTTCGGCATCGACTCCATGCCCGAGACGGCGGAGAACGTCGCCGAGCAGTTCAATATCAGCCGCGCCGACCAGGACGCCTTCGCCCTGCGCAGCCAGCACAAGGCCGCTGCCGCACAGGCCAATGGCCGCCTGGCGAAGGAAATCGTTCCGGTGGAAATCCCCCAGCGCAAAGGCCCGGCCAAGGTCGTCGAGCAGGACGAGCATCCGCGCGGCGATACCACCCTGGAACAACTGGCCAGGCTCGGCACGCCGTTCCGTGAAGGCGGCAGCGTCACCGCCGGCAACGCCTCGGGCGTCAACGACGGCGCCTGCGCCCTGCTGATGGCAACCCCGGCCGCCGCCGCGCGTCACGGCCTGAAGGCCCGCGCCCGCGTGGTCGCCATGGCCACCGCTGGCGTCGAGCCGCGGATCATGGGCATCGGCCCGGTACCGGCGACCCGCAAGGTGCTGGAACTGGCCGGCCTGTCACTGGCCGCCATGGACGTGATCGAACTGAACGAAGCCTTCGCCGCCCAGGGCCTCGCCGTACTGCGCGAGTTGGGCTTGAACGACGACGACGCGCGGGTAAACCCCAACGGCGGCGCCATCGCCCTCGGCCACCCGCTGGGCATGAGCGGCGCGCGCCTGGTCACCACTGCACTGCATGAACTGGAGGAGCGCGGCGGCCGCTACGCCCTGTGCACCATGTGCATCGGCGTCGGCCAGGGCATCGCCCTGATCATCGAACGGATCTGAACCCACGGAAGGTTCGAACCCCGCACCGCCAGTCGCGAAAGCCGCCGTCTGGCAGGCAGAGCAACGTCTCTGACAGGGGTTCGAAACTTTCCGCGAACGGGGGCGTTATCCTGCTCCCATGACACTCGCAACCCGCACGCGGGCTGGCGTACAAGAACAAATCGAGTGAACTCATGAACATGTACCATGATGCCGAACGTGCCCTGCTTGACCCGATGGAAACCGCCAGTGTCGACGAGCTGCGCCAGCACCAGCTGGAGCGCCTGCGCTGGAGCCTCAAGCATGCCTACGACAACGTCCCGCTGTACCGCCAGCGCTTCGACGCGGCGGGCGTCCACCCCGACGACCTGAAAACCCTGGAAGACCTGGCGAAGTTCCCCTTCACCGGCAAGAACGACCTGCGCGACAACTACCCCTACGGCATGTTCGCCGTGCCGCAGAGCGAGATCGTGCGCCTGCACGCCTCCAGCGGCACCACCGGCAAGCCCACGGTGGTCGGTTACACGCAGAACGACATCGACACCTGGGCCAACGTGGTCGCCCGCTCCATCCGCGCCGCCGGCGGCCGCAAGGGTGACAAGGTGCACGTGTCCTACGGCTACGGCCTGTTCACCGGCGGCCTGGGCGCCCACTACGGCGCCGAGCGCCTGGGCTGCACCGTGATCCCGATGTCCGGCGGCCAGACCGAGAAGCAGGTCCAGCTGATCCGCGACTTCCAGCCGGACATCATCATGGTCACCCCGTCCTACATGCTCAACATCGCCGACGAGATCGAGCGCCAGGGCGTCGACCCGCACAGCCTCAGGCTGCGCCTGGGCATCTTCGGCGCCGAACCCTGGACCGCCGAACTGCGCCGTGCGGTCGAGGAGCGCATGAGCATCACCGCGCTGGACATCTACGGTCTCTCGGAAATCATGGGGCCGGGCGTGGCCATGGAATGCGCCGAGACCAAGGACGGCCCGACCGTCTGGGAAGACCACTTCTACCCCGAGATCATCGACCCGGCCACCGGCGCCGTGCTGCCTGACGGCGAATACGGCGAGCTGGTGTTCACCTCGCTGTCCAAGGAAGCGCTGCCGATGATCCGCTACCGCACCCGCGACCTGACCCGCCTGTTGCCGGGCACCGCGCGGCCGATGCGGCGCATCGACAAGATCACCGGGCGCAGCGACGACATGCTGATCATCCGCGGGGTGAACGTATTCCCGACGCAGATCGAGGAACAGGTGCTGAAGATCAAGCAGCTCGCCGAGTGCTACGAGATCCACCTGCACCGCAACGGCAATCTCGACTGCATCGACGTCCACGTCGAACTGCGCCACGACCTGCAGGGGCTCTCGGCGGACGAGCAGAAGGCCATCGGCAGCGAGCTGGGCAAACAGATCAAGACCCACATCGGCGTCAGCGCGCGGGTGCTGGTGCAACCTTCCCACAGCCTCAAGCGCTCGGAAGGCAAGGCCTGCCACGTCTACGACAATCGGCCCAAGGGCTGATCGGTCCGCATCGTCAAAAAGCCCCGCTTCGGCGGGGCTTTTTGCTTTTTCGCTTTTTGTAGAAGCGAGCTTGCTCGCGAACCCGCCCAACACCCACGCCACCGACAAGACCGTTCGCGAGCAAGCTCGCTCCTACAGGTCACATGACACACCGGCGCGAGAATCCCCCGCCCAGGAATCACTCGCCACACCGACCACCCGTCGCCTCACCACCGGTCGCTGTCGATTTCCCGCCACGCCCTTCGACTATCCCTCAAAGGCAGCCGGCATCCGCCGACCGCCCACTCGCAGGAGATGAACGATGAACTATGTCGATGGCTTCCTCGTACCGGTACCCACCGCCAGCCGGGAGCGCTACATGGAGGTGGCACGCAAGGCGGCGGCGCTGTTCAAGGAGCATGGCGCCATCAGCGTCGTCGAGTGCTGGGGCGATGACGTGCCCGAAGGCAAGGTGACCTCCTTCCCCATGGCAGTGAAGCTCAAGGAGGATGAAACCGTGGTGTTCTCCTGGATCACCTGGCCCAGCAAGGCCGCACGGGACGAAGGCATGAAGAAGTTCATGGAAGACGCCCGGATGAAGACCGACTTCAACGACATGCCCTTCGACGGGCAACGCATGATCTTTGGCGGCTTCGAGGTGATCGTCCAGGCCTGACGCCTTCCGGCTCTTCGTAGGAGCGAGCTTGCTCGCGAACCATGCTTTCCGGCGGCGATGGAATTGTGCGGTTCGCGAGCAAGCTCGCTCCTACAAACCCACACAACAATCAGCAATAAACTCATATAAACATATTTTTTGTATCACTTCGTCGCCTTCCCGGCCCAGAACAGCCCGCCATTCAAGCGAAGCAAGCGCGCAGACAATCCCCGCAAATTACCTTCATTTTTAATGCAATTCGCCAGATTAATCGCGAAAAACCAACCGTTTCTCGCTAATCCAAAGCCCCCTACACCCGCCAAAGCGATACAAAATCCAATTACGACACATCATTTAGTGTTAGACATTCATTTCTGTATCATTTAAAACTACAGCCATGGCCAAGGCCGTCCCACGAACACGACAAAAGGCTGGAGACACAGCATGTACGCACAACTGGTTGAGACCGGCGTGAAGCGCATCAAGGCGCTGGACGAGATGTCGCCGGAAGAACGCGCCTTCCAGGAAAAGATCGATGCTGAGATCAAGATCGAGGCGAAGAACTGGATGCCCGACGCCTACCGCCAGACGCTGATCCGGCAGATTTCCCAGCACGCCCACTCCGAGATCGTCGGCATGCTGCCCGAGGGCAACTGGGTCACCCGCGCGCCGACCTTGAAGCGCAAGCTGCAACTGATGGCGAAGATCCAGGACGAGGCCGGCCATGGCCTCTACCTGTACAGCGCCATGGAAACCCTGGGCGCCGACCGTGACACCGAGATCGCCAAGCTGCATTCGGGCAAGGCCAAGTACTCGAGCATCTTCAACTACCCGACGCTGAACTGGGCCGACATGGGTGCTGTGGGCTGGCTGGTGGATGGCGCGGCGATCGTCAACCAGGTGGTGCTCCAGCGCACCTCCTACGGCCCTTACTCGCGCGCCATGATCCGCATCTGCAAGGAAGAGAGCTTCCACCAGCGCCAGGGCTACGAAATCCTCCTGACCATGATGCGCCACGGCAACCAGGCGCAGAAGGACATGGTCCAGGACGCCATCAACCGCCTCTGGTGGCCAGCCCTGATGATGTTCGGCCCCAGCGACGCCGACTCCCCCAACAGCGCGCAATCCATGGCCTGGAAGATCAAGCGCCAGAGCAACGACGAGCTGCGCCAGCGCTTCATCGACCAGACCGTGCCGCAACTGGAGCTGCTCGGCTGCACCGCCCCGGACCCGCACCTGAAATGGAACGAGGAGCGCGGCCACTACGACTTCGGCGACATCCAGTGGGAAGAGTTCTACGAAGTGCTCAAGGGCAACGGCCCGTGCAACACCGAGCGCGTCGCCACCCGCCGCAAGGCCATCGAAGACGGCGCCTGGGTCCGCGAAGCCGCGGTCGCCTACGCCCGCAAACAACAACAGAAAAAAGACGCTGCCTGAGCCGCGAGGAGAGAAAAGTCATGTCCGAGTGGACCCTTTTTGAAGTGTTTGTCCGCAGCAAGCACGGCCTGAACCACAAGCACGTCGGCAGCGTCCACGCCGCCGACGCCGCCATGGCCATCGAGAACGCCCGCGAGCTGTACACCCGCCGCAACGAAGGCGTGAGCCTGTGGGTGGTGCCCTCCGCGCTGATCACCGCCTCCTCCCCCGACGAGAAGGATCCGCTGTTCGATCCGTCGCAGGACAAGGTCTACCGCCACGCCAGCTTCTACGAGCTGCCGCCCGAAGTCGGCCACATGTGAGATCGCGTGCATGAATCCGCATAACGACAAGATCGAATACCTGCTGCGCCTCTCCGACAGTGCCCTGATCCAGGGCCAGCGCTTGTGCGAATGGTGCGGCCACGCCCCGGCGCTGGAAGAAGAACTGGCGCTGATGAACGTCGGCCTCGACCTGGTGGGCCAGGCACGCAACTGGTACGAGTACGCCGTGGAACTGCTGGACGACGGCCGCGACGCCGACGCCCTGGCCTTCCGCCGCGACGAGCGCGCCTTCCGCAACTTGCTGCTGGTCGAGCAGCCCAACGGCGACTTCGCCGTGACCATGACCAAGCAGTTCCTCTATGACGCCTGGCACTTCCATGTGCTGCACGCGCTGAGCAGCTCCAGCGACGAGCGCGTCAAAGCCATCGCCGCCAAAGCTCTGAAGGAAGTCACCTACCATCTGCGCCGTTCTTCCGAGTGGGTGCAGCGCCTGGGCGACGGCACCGAGGAAAGCCATGCGCGCATGCTCGCGGCGATTCCGCAGGTGTGGCGTTTCACCGTCGAACTCTGCAATGCCGACGAGATCGAGCAGCGCCTGTTCGAGGCCGGGGTCGCGCCGAATCCGACCGAGCTGGCTGCCGCCTGGAAGTCCAAGGTCGCCGACATCTTTGCCGCCGCGACCCTGCCTGTGCCCGAGCCCGCGGTGAATTTCTACCTCAGCGGCCGCCGCGGCCTGCACACCGAGCACCTGGGCATTCTCCTGGCCGAGATGCAGTTCCTCCAGCGAGCCTACCCCGATGCGACCTGGTGAGCTGATTACCAGCGATCGCGGCGCCCGTGCCGGCACGGCTGACGACCTCAGCCGCGCCTGGAGCGTGCTCGGCGCAGTGATGGACCCGGAAGTGCCGGTGGTCAGCGTGGTCGATCTGGGCATCGTGCGCGGGCTCGACTGGCAGGACGGCCACCTGCATGTGGTGGTCACCCCGACCTACTCCGGCTGCCCGGCCACCGAAGTCATCGAGCAGGACATCCAGCACGCGCTGGAACAGGCCGGCTTCGCCGCGCCGCAACTGGAGCGCCGGCTGAACCCGGCTTGGACCACTGACTGGATCAGCGACGAGGGCCGCAAGGCGCTGCGCGACTACGGCATCGCTCCGCCGGCCGGCAGCACCAGCAAGCGCAGCCTGCTCGGCGAGACCCCGGAAGTGCGTTGCCCGCAGTGCGGCAGCCTGCACACCGAGCAGCTCAGCCAGTTCGGCTCCACCGCCTGCAAGGCGCTGTACCGCTGTGTCGATTGCCGCGAACCGTTCGATTACTTCAAGTGCATCTGAGTGACCGCGTCACCGGAGAAGAACAATGAGCAAATTCCATAGCCTGAAAATCAAGGAAGTGCGCCCGGAAACCCGCGATGCGGTGTCCATCGCCTTCGATATCCCGGCAGACCTGCAGGACAGCTTCCGCTTCACCCAGGGCCAGCACCTGGTGATGCGCACCCAGCTCAACGGCGAGGAACTGCGCCGCTCCTACTCCATCTGCAGCGGCGTCAACGATGGCGAGCTACGCGTGGCGATCAAGCGCGTGGCCGGCGGCCTGTTCTCCGCCTACGCCAACGAAAGCCTGAAGGCCGGCCACAGCCTGGAAGTGATGCCGCCCTCCGGCCACTTCTGCGTCGAGCTCGATCCTGCGCGCCACGGCCACTACCTGGCGGTCGCCGCCGGCAGCGGCATCACGCCGATCCTGTCGATCGTCAAGACCACCCTGGAAACCGAGCCGCACAGTCGCGTCACCCTGATCTACGGCAACCGCTCCAGCAATGCCGCGATGTTCCGCGAGCAGCTCGAGGACCTGAAGAACCGCTACTTGCAGCGCCTCAACCTGATCTTCGTGTTCAGCCGCGAGCAACAGGACGTGGACCTCTACAACGGCCGCATCGATGCCGACAAATGCGGCCAGCTGTTCAGCCGCTGGCTCGACGTGAAGAGCCTCGACGCCGCCTTCATCTGCGGCCCGCAGGCAATGACCGAGACCGTGCGCGACCAGCTCAAGGGCAATGGCATGCCGGCCGAACGCATCCACTTCGAACTCTTCGCCGCCGCTGGCAGCAACGAGAAACGCGAAGCCCGCCAGGCCGCCGCCGCAATCGACAGCGCGAAGAGCCAGATCACCGTGATCAGCGACGGCCGCGAGCTGTCCTTCGAACTGGCGCGCAACAGCGTCAGCGTGCTCGATGCCGGCAACGAACACGGTGCCGAACTGCCTTACTCCTGCAAGGCCGGCGTGTGCTCGACCTGCAAGTGCAAGGTGGTGTCCGGCGAGGTGGAGATGGACAGCAACTTCGCCCTGGAGGACTACGAAGTGGCTGCCGGCTACGTGCTGAGCTGCCAGGCGTATCCGGTCAGCGACAGCGTGGTGCTCGATTTCGACCAGCTCTGATCCAGAGCCTGTAGGAGCGAGCTTGCTCGCGAACCGCACTCTGCCGTTGCTTCGGCGTGCGCAGAAGGATTCGCGGACAAGGTCCGCTCCTACAGAGTGAGCCCGGCGCGCTTCTCGTAAGAGCGGACTCTGTCCGCGATTCGCCGGCAGGGCCGGCGCCAATCAGGTTCGCGAGCAAGCTCGCTCCTACAACAAACAGCTCCACCGTCATCGGCCCACAAGGTCTTGGCGGACCTTATCCGGCGGCTCGTACCGCCACCTTACAACGCGCCGCCGATGCCCACCCGGCGCGGCGGTCACCGGCAGCAGCCGGCACCCTTGCGTAGCGATCCGGAGGAAGACAACCATGGCCCAAGAGCCAATCCTGCAAAGTTTCATCGGCGGCCGCTGGGTCGGCCAGCATGGCGCCCAGGCGCTGCGTAGCGCGCTCAACGGGCAGACCGTGGCGCGCACCCACGAGGAGGCGCTGGACTTCGCCGAAGCCGTCGCCCATGCGCGCGAGCAGGGCCTCAAGGAACTGATGTCCATGGACTTCCAGCAGCGCGCCCAGCGCCTGAAGGCCCTGGCGCTGTACCTGACCGAGCGCAAGGAACAGCTCTACGAGATTTCCCGCCACAGCGGCGCCACCCGCGCCGACAGCTGGATCGACATCGAAGGCGGCGCCGGCACCCTGTTCGCCTACGCCGGCGTCGGCGGCCGCGAGCTGCCGTCCGGCAACGTGGTCCATGAAGGTCCGGCAATCCCGCTGGGCAAGACCGGCAAGTTCGCCGGCAGCCACATCCTGGTGCCGCGCGGCGGCATCGCCGTGCACATCAACGCCTTCAACTTCCCGATCTGGGGAATGCTGGAGAAGTTCGCGCCGAGCTTCCTCGCCGGCATGCCGTGCATCGTCAAACCGGCCACCGCCACCAGCTACATCACCGAAGCCGCCGTGCGCCTGATGCACGAGTCCGGCCTGCTCCCGGCCGGCAGCCTGCAGCTGATCATCGGCGGCACCGGCGACCTGCTGGACCGCCTGCAGGGCCAGGACGTGGTGACCTTCACCGGCTCCGCCGACACCGCCGCCAAGCTGCGGGTGAACCCCAACCTGATCCGCAATTCCGTGCCGTTCAACGCCGAGGCCGACTCGCTGAACTGCGCCATCCTCGCCCCGGACGTCACCCCGGACGACGAGGAATTCGACCTCTTCGTCAAGGAAGTGGCCCGCGAGATGACCGTCAAGGCCGGGCAGAAATGCACCGCCATCCGCCGCGCCATCGTTCCCGCCAGGCACATCGATGCAGTCGCCGAGCGCCTGCGCGAGCGTCTGGCCAAGGTGGTGGTCGGCGATCCGTCGGTGGACGGTGTGAAGATGGGCGCCCTGGCCTCCCACGCCCAGCAGGCCGACGTGGCCGAACGCGTGGAAGCCCTGCTGAAGTTCAGCGACCTGGTATTCGGCGCCAAGGATGGCTTCGCC
Organism: Pseudomonas macauensis; assembly: GCF_047902425.1. NCBI lineage: Bacteria > Pseudomonadati > Pseudomonadota > Gammaproteobacteria > Pseudomonadales > Pseudomonadaceae > Pseudomonas > Pseudomonas macauensis. Next base: position 3,329,529 of record NZ_CP138377.1, read on the forward strand.
CCCCGCGGTGACGGCGTCAGCGAAGGCGCGTTCTTCGCCCCGACCCTGCTGCGCAGCCGCGACCCGCACGCCGAGGGCGGCGCCCACGACATCGAAGCCTTCGGCCCGGTCAGCACCCTGATGGCCTACGACGACATCGACGAAGCCATCGCCCTCGCCGCCCGCGGCAAGGGCAGCCTGGTGGCGAGCCTGATCACCCGTGATCCGCAGGTGGCCGCCAAGGTCGTTCCGGCCATGGGCGCGCTGCACGGCCGCCTGCACATCCTCGACCGCGAATCCGCCACCGAATCCACCGGCCATGGCTCGCCGCTGCCAGTGCTCAAGCACGGCGGCCCGGGCCGTGCCGGTGGCGGCGAAGAACTGGGCGGCCTGCGCGCGGTGAAGCACTACCTGCAACGCACCGCCGTACAGGGTTCGCCGACCATGCTGATGGCCGTCACCGGCGAGTACGTGCGCGGCGCCCGGGTCTACGAGACCGAGGTACACCCGTTCCGCCGCCATTTCGACGACCTGAAGATCGGCGAGTCGCTGCTGACCCACCGCCGCACCGTCACCGAGGCCGACCTCGTCAACTTCGGCTGCCTGTCGGGCGACCACTTCTACATGCACTTCGACGAGTTGGCCGCCAAGGACTCGCAGTTCGGCAAGCGCATCGCCCACGGTTATTTCGTGCTTTCAGCGGCGGCCGGCCTGTTCGTTTCCCCCGGCGTCGGCCCGGTGCTGGCCAACTACGGACTGGATACCCTGCGCTTCATCAACCCGGTGGGCATCGGCGACACCATCCAGGCGCGCCTGACCTGCAAGCGCAAGATCGACCAGGGCAAGAAGAGTCCAAAGGGCGAGCCACAGGGCGTGGTGGCCTGGGACGTGGAAGTCACCAACCAGCTCGGCGAGCTGGTGGCCAGCTACGACATCCTGACCCTGGTGCTCAAGCGCGCCTGAGGCTCGACGGTTTCCACTCCGGTGTAATCCTCGACCGGCCTTCGGGCCGGTCTTTTTTTTTGCGTGTCGCTTGAGGGGGAATCGTGGCTTGCTGTGGGAGCGGACCCTGTCCGCAAAAGCCCGCCACTGCACCCGGCCTGCCAGATGAACACCCGTAGGAGCGAGCTTGCTCGCGAACCGCCCAGCACCGATATCGCAGGGGGGCTCTGTTCGCGAGCAAGCTCGCTCCTACAAAAATCACCTGCCTAGGGCGTACAGCCCTGCCCCATCTGGCAAAAAATCAAACCCCTGCGCCCCTCCCCGCCATAGCACCGCAAAGATTCCCCAAGCCCCCACGCCAACGTGCTCTACATTCATCTAGACCCATCGCAGCGCGCCCCGGACAAGCACGCCTTTCGCCCACCCGCCGACCGTGACCATTCAGGCAGCAGTGGCACGGCCAGACAACCGATTGGCACGCAGAACAATTCCCCCGCGAACCGTCGCGGGCAGACTTGATCCGTAGAACCCTGCCACCTCTGACGCTCCACAATTCCAATAAATCCAGGGAGTCCACCTGATGCGAATAAACAGGATCCTCGCCAAGACAACGCTGGCCCTCGGCGTGGCGCTTGCTTGCGTGCACGGCGCGTTCGCCGACCTACCGGCCGACAAGGGCATCGGCCAGACCACCCTCCCGTTCCCGCCCAGCCCGCACCGCGCCTACGTGGTCGACGTCGAGTTCGACAGCTTCGTCGCCGGCCGGGTAACCGTGATCGATGCGGACCAGAAGCGCCTGCTGGGCATGGTCAGCACCGGCTTCGCCGCGCCCTCGACCCTGAGCCGCGACGGCAAGCTGCTGTACAGCGCCGACCTGTTCTATTCGCGTGGTACCCGTGGCACCCGCACCGACGTGCTGACCGCCTGGAACACCTCGACCCTGTCGCCGGACTGGGAAGTGGTGATCCCGTCCAAGCGCGCCGAGTCGCTGACCCAGCGTTTCGGCATCGGCACCAGTTCCGATGACCGTTTCGTCTACGTCTACAACTTCACTCCGTCGACCTCGATCACCGTGGTCGACACCCAGGCCAAATCCGTCACCAGCGAAATCGCCATTCCCGGCTGCGTGCTCAGCTACCCGGTCGGCAAGCGCGGCATCGCCTCGCTGTGCGGCGACGGCAGCGTCCAGCTGGTGACCCTCGGCGACGACGGCAAGGAAACGGCCCGCACCCGCACGCCGTTCTTCTCCCCGGACAAGGAGAAGCTGGTCGAGCGCGCCGTGAACGTTGGCGACACCTACTATTTCACCACCACCACCGGCACCGTGCGTGGCATCGACCTGTCCGGCAAGCAGCCGAAAGTCCTGCCCGAATGGTCGCTGGTCACCGACGAAGAGAAGAAGGCCGGCTGGGCGCCGGGCGGCTGGCAGCTGATGGCCGTCGCGCCGAAGCTGGACCGCCTCTACGTGCTGATGCATGACGCCCACGAGCCGATGAAGTGGGAAGACCCGAGCCCGATCATCTGGGCCTTCGACCTGAAGACCCACAAGAAGGTCGGCACGCTGGAAGGCAAGGCGCCGATCTGGAGCCTGCAGGCAACCAGCGACGCCAACCCGCTGCTGCTGGGCATCAACGTCGAGGGCGGCGTGGACATCTTCGACCTGAAGACCGGCAAGCTCACCGGGACCATGGAAAAGCTGCACAAAACCGCGACTCAGATCATGAGTCACTGAGCGAGGCACAGCTCATGAACATCGATCCCATCTACGTCATCGCCAGCGCCGTCTCCATCTCGGTGATCCTGGCCAACGCCGCGACCCACAAGTTGCGTGCGCCGGGCCGCTTCACCCGGCAACTGGAAGACTACCAGCTGCTGCCCAGGGTGCTGCTCAAGCCGGTCGCCCGTGGCCTGCCGCTGCTGGAAATCGGCGTCGCCTTTGCCCTGCTGGTTCCGGCCAGCCGGGCGGGTGCCGCGCTGATCGCCGCGCTGCTGCTGGCGCTGTATGCCGCCGCCATTGGCTTCAACCTGTGGCGCGGCCGCCGTGACATCGACTGTGGCTGCTCCGGCCCTGACCAGGCGCAACCGCTGCGTCCGGTGCTGCTGGCCCGCAACGCCATCCTGGTCGCCCTGGCACTGGCCGCCGGCCTGTCGCCGCAGACCCGCGAGCTCGGTCTGTTCGACGGCTTCGTGGTCATCGCCGCCAGTACCACCGCCCTGCTCATCTATGCCGCCGCCGAAGGCCTGCTGTCCAACGGCCCCCGTCTGTTCAAACTCATTGGAAGGTGAACCATGGAAGCTCTGATCGTTTCCAACATCCTGCTCTGGGCGCTGCTGATCGCCCTGGCCTTCGCTGTCATGGGTCTGGTTCGCCAGATCGGCGTCCTCCACTCGCGCCTGGCCCCGGCCGGCGCACTGATGGTCGACAAGGGCGTCGCGGTCAACGAACCCGCGCCCCAGGTCACCGCGGCTGATCGCAAAGGTCGCCCGGTCAACTTCGGCTATGCCGGCGAGAAAGCCCAGCTGTTGTTCTTCCTCTCGCCGACCTGCCCGATCTGCAAGTCGCTGCTGCCGGCGATCAAGTCCATCGCCAAGCAGCAGGCCGACCGCCTCGAGGTGGTGTACGTCAGCGATGGCGACATGGATGCCCAGCAGGCACTGATCCGCGAACACAAGCTGGAAGACGCGACCTACGTGGTCGGCCCGGAAGTCGGTATGACCTACCAGATCGGCAAGCTGCCCTACGCGGCGCTGATCGACCAGAACGGCATCCTGCGTTCCAAGGGCCTGGTCAACTCCCGCGAGCACCTGGACAGCCTGTTCGAGGCCGAGCACCTGGGCAGCGCCACCCTGCAGCAGTACCTGCACGGCCATGCCCACGCGCACGACCACGACACCCCGCACTCCCACGCATAACGATAACGAAAGGAGATCCCCATGAAACTCCTCGACCTCCTGTTCGAGCGCTCCGCCCGTCACGTGGCCGACACCACCTCCCGCCGCAAGCTGCTCGGCCGCCTCGGCTCGCTGATGGTCGCCGGCGCCGCACTGCCGGTCCTGCTGCCGATCGACCGCACCAGCAAGGCGCTGGCTGCCGAAGCCCCCAAGGCCGGCGATCCGGGCGACCCGAACAGCTGCGACTACTGGCGCTACTGCTCCATCGACGGCTTCCTCTGCTCCTGCTGCGGCGGTAGCGTGACCTCCTGCCCGCCCGGCACCGAGGCTTCCCAGGTGACCTGGATCGGCACCTGTCGCAACCCGGCTGACGGCAAGGACTACATCATTTCCTACAACGACTGCTGCGGTAAGCACAGCTGCAACCAGTGTGCCTGCACCCGCAACGACAGCGAGGAACCGGCCTACCGTCCGTTCAACAACAACGATGTGAACTGGTGCCTGGCCGCCAAGTCGCACATCTACCACTGCACCGTTTCGATCATCCGCGGCGTCGCGGTGTGAGGCGCCCATGCGCTCGCTGCTGATCGTCGGACTGGTCTGCGCCATGGCGGCTCCGCTCGCCATGGCCCGGGCCATCCCCAATCCGAACCAGAAACACGCGCCGGGCAACGAGTCGCCGCAGACGCCGATTGCCCAGGCGCACTACAGCACGGCGGTGAACTACCAGCTGCAGTGCGCCGGTTGCCACCTGGGCGACGGCGAAGGCTCGGCCGCCAACGACACGCCGCGAATGAAGGGCTTCGTCGGCAACTTCCTCAAGGTCGAAGGCGGGCGCCAGTTCCTCGTGCGCGTGCCGGGGATGTCGCAGTCGGCGCTGAGCAATGCGCAGCTGGCGGACCTGATCAACTGGATCATGCGCGAGGACGGCATGGCCGGTAAGAGCATGCCGGCCAACTACCAGCCGTACACCGAGCAGGAAGTCGCGGCGATCCGCCACGAAGCCATGCTCAACCTGCCCTCGACCCGCGCCGGGCTGATCAGCCAGATGCGCGCGAAAGGCATCGCCATCGACGATGGCATCAGCAAGCCGTGATTCCTTTGGTCTCCTGCAGCCCGCCTCTGGCGGGCTTTTTTTTTGCGTGCGGTGTATCGACGGCAGCGTGTGAGATGACCTGCAGGAGCAACTGTCCTGCTCCGGGCGGACCGTGTCTGCGCACTCCCCCTCACCCGAGCGCAAATGCTTCTTAAGAGCGGATCTTCTCCGCGATCCGCTGACAAGGCCGGAACCAGGCTCGCACCCGCAAATGCCCCCACTCCGCGACTTTGCGCATTTCTGATATCGCCCCACCCCGCGCCATTCGTACCTTCTCCCTGCCCGCCGCACCTGACGGCGGGAGCGTGCTTACCCCATAAAACAACAAGAAGGGCCCATTCCATGACTCCACGCATCCAACCGTCGGCCGACGCCGGCGCACTCCCTTGCCCGCTGCGCTCCGGCGCGCGCGGCTGACTGCCGTTCACCCCACATCACTCACAGGCAAGGGATAATCACCATGCTCAAACAAGGCGTACTTCGCTGGCCCCAGATCGCCGGGCTCGGCATTTCGCTGGTCATCGCCGGGCAGTTCTCCGGCTGGAACTACGGCCTGGCCAGCAGCGGCTGGGCCAACATGCTCGTCGCCACCCTGCTGATGGCCGTACTCTGCGGCGGCCTGGCGCTGTGCGTGTGCGAACTCTCCACCGCGCGGCCCCACGCCGGCGGCGTGTTCGCCTACGCGCAGCTGGCGTTCGGGCCCTTCGTCGGCTACCTGGTCGGCGCCGCCTGTGCGCTGGCGCTGACCATCGGCACCGGCGGGGCCGCCAACTTCCTCGCCGCCTACATGGAATCGGTGTTCGGCTTCGGCGGCTGGCCGGTGCGGATCGGCCTGTTCGCAGTGATCATCGGCATCCACATCATCGGCGTCGGCGAGGCCCTCGGGCTGACCCTGCTGGCCGGCGCCATCGCCGCCGTCGCGCTGCTGGCCTTCGGCGGCGCCATGCTGCCCCACGTGCACTGGGAAAACCTGCTGCCCAGCGCCAGCGCGACCTTGCCGGGCGTGAGCGTCGCCGGCGTATTCGCCTGCGTGCCCTTCGCCATCTGGATGTTCATCTGCCTGGAGCAGGTCGCGTCCGCCGCCGAAGAAGCCGCCGATCCGGGTCGCAGCATGCCGCGCGGGATCATCGCCGCCGTCGGTACCCTGCTGCTGACCGCCCTGACCGTGGTGATCAGCGCGCCGGGCGCCGCCGGGGTGCAGGTGGTCGGCAACGCCGGCGACCCGTTGTACGCCGCCATGACCCACGGCGGGCTCTACGGCGAGCGTGACTGGCTGCCGCTGCTGGTCGGTTCCGGTGCCGTGTGCGGCCTGCTGGCGACCTTCTTCTCGGTGGTGTTCTCCGCCTCGCGCCAGCTGTTCGCCCTCGCCCGTGACGGCTTCTTCCCCGCCGCGCTGGCCCGCACCAACCGCCGTGGCGCGCCCTACGTCGCGCTGCTGGTGCTGACCGTGATCGGCCTGCCGCTGACCCTGGTGCCGCCGGAAAAGCTCCTGCTGTGCATCGTCCTGCTGTTGGGCAGCTGCCACCTGGTGCTGTTCGCCGCCTACCTGCGCCTGCATCGCAGCCAGCCGGGCCTGGCCCGCCCGTTCCGCCTGCGCGGCGGCCCTGTGGTGGCGGCCGTCGGCATGCTGCTGACGCTGGTGGTGATCGCCGCCTGCTTCCAGCTGGAAGTGGCCATGCTCAGCGCGCTGGCCCTGGTGGTCGCCGCGCTCATCCTCAATTACCTGCTGCGCGCCGCCCGCGCGGGCAAACCACTGGAGAATGCCGAACATGTCTGAACCGACCCTGCTGCAACGCCGCCACCAGGTGATGGGCGACGCCTCGCCGCTGTTCTACGACGAGCCGCTGGAGCTGGTGAAAGGCGAAGGCGTCTGGCTCATCGATGCCGCCGGCAAGCGCTACCTGGACTGCTACAACAACGTGCCCTGCGTCGGCCACTGCCACCCCAGGGTGGTGGCGGCCATGGCCGAGCAGGCGGCAACGCTGAACATCCACACGCGCTACCTCAACGAGCGCGTGGTGCGCTACGCCGAGAGCCTCACCGCAACCTTCGCCGAGCCGCTGGACACGCTGATGTTCACCTGCACCGGCAGCGAGGCCAACGAGCTGGCCCTGCGCATGGCGCGCTTCGCCACCGGCAACAAGGGCGTGATCGTCAGCGACTACAACTACCACGGCAACACCACCACCCTGGCGGCGGTGACCACCGCGCTGCCCAGTTCCGAACCGTTCTCGGCCCATGCCCGTGCCGTGCCGATCCCCTGTCTCTACCATGCGGACGGCACACCCGAGCAGGTCGCCGACCGCTATGTGGCGAAGGTCGCCGAGGCCATCGCCGAACTGCAGGCGGCCGGCGTCGGCCTGGCCGCCATGCTGATCGACACCCTGTTCGCCAACGAAGGTATCCCGCGCCTGCCGGCCGGCTACCTGGAGCGCGTGGCGAAACTGGTGCGCGAGGCCGGCGGCTTGTTGATCACCGACGAGGTGCAATCGGGCTTCGCCCGCACCGGCGACCACCTGTGGGGGCACCAGTCGCACCCGCTGGTGCCGGACATCGTCACCCTCGGCAAACCCATGGGCAACGGCTTCCCCCTGGCGGGCGTGGTGACCAATCGCGAGCGCGTAGAGACCTTCGGCCGCAGCAACCTGTACTTCAACACCTTCGGCGGCTCGCCGGTGGCCGCCGCCGTCGGCCAGGCGGTGCTGGACGTGATCGCCGAGCAGGACCTGCAAGGCAACGCCCGGCGCCAGGGCGCGAAGATCAATGCCGAACTGCACCGCCTCGCCGAGCGCCACTCGATCATCGGCGACGTGCGCGGCCAGGGCCTGTTCTTCGCCGTGGAGCTGGTGCGCGACCGCGCCAGCCGCGAGCCGGCCGGCATCGAGGCGCGGCGCATCGTCAACGCCATGCGCCAGCGCGGCGTGCTGATCAGCAAGATCGGCGGCGACGACAACATCCTCAAGATCCGCCCGCCGCTGGTGTTCGACGCCGAGCATGGCGAGCTGTTCATCGACACCCTGGACCAGGTCCTGAGCGAACTCTGAGGAGCCACCATGGACGACTTTTCGAGCCTGACTCACGACCAGCAGATCGCCTGCCTGCGCGACCTGGCGCTGGACGCCCTGCGCCACTGGGACGGCGATTTCGTCGGCCTGGAGCTGCTCAAGTACCGCGAGAACGCGGTGTTCTGCGCCACCCGCAGCGACGGCACGCGCAGCGCCCTGCGCGTGCATCGCGGCGGCTACCACAGCGAGGCGGCGCTGCGCTCCGAGCTGACCTGGATGGAACAGCTGGCCGCCGGCGGCATCGGTGTGCCCAGCATCATCCGCACCCGCAGCGGCGAACACCTGGCCGAAGTACGCAGCCAGGCACTCGATGAATCGCGCTTCGTCGACATGCTCGGCTGGCTGTCCGGCAGCACGCTGGGCTCCGCCGAACAGGGCCTGAGCGCTGATGGCGATATCGAGGCGCTGTTCCACCAGGCTGGCGCCGTGGCCGCGCGCATCCACCTGAACTCGGCCCAGTGGCGGCAGCCCAACGAATTCACCCGGCACGCCTGGGATGAGGAAGGCCTGGTGGGCACCAACCCGTTCTGGGGGCGTTTCTGGGAGCTGGACCTGCTCAGCGACGGGCAACGCGAACTGCTCCAGCGTGCCCGCCAGGAAGCCCGCCTGGACCTGCGCCGCTACGGCCGCAGCCTGAGCAACTTCGGCATGATCCACGCCGACCTGGTGCCGGAAAACCTGCTGCTCGAGGACGGCCAATTGCAGCTGATCGACTTCGACGATGCCGGTTTCGGCTGGCACATGTTCGAGCTGGCTACCGCGCTGTACTTCTGCCTGGACGACCCGCGCCTGGCGCAGATCCAGGCGGCGCTGCTGGCCGGGTACGATTCGGTCAAGCCACTGTCCGCCGCCGACCGCGCCACGCTGCCGCTGTTCCTCGCCTTGCGCGGCACCACCTACCTGGGCTGGGTGCACACCCGGCGCAACAGCGAGACCGCTCGGGAACTGGCCCCCATGCTGATCGAACGCGCCTGTACACTGGCCGGCGCCTACCTCGCCGGCCACTGAATCTGGCAGAGCGCCGCAAGCCTCTGGCGCGCAGGCACAAGCCTGCGCGCCAGCACTGACCGATACTCGGCGCACCACCGAGGTAAACCGCCATGACCGGCATAGCCCGCCACCAGGCAACCGACTCCGATGAACTGGCCTGCGCCCTCACCGGCTGGAGCCAGGACTACACCCAGCTCGGCCATGGCCGCCTGCAGGCGGAGCTGCTGCATGTACAGCTGCCCGGCGCCTCGCTGATCTACGAACATTCCAACCTGCACCTGCACGAGAACATGGCGCCGCCCGCCGGCCATCTGGTCATCGGCATTCCGCTGCGCGCCAGCGGCGATTCGCGCTTCAACGGCCAGGCCCTGCACGACGACACCCTGCTGGTGCTCGAAGGCGGCCGCGAGCTTGAAATCTGCGCCGCCGGGGAAATCCACATGCTCGGCCTGACTTTCAGCCAGCCACAGCTGGACTGTCTCCTCGGCGCCGAGGAACGCGAGCTGTTCGAACGCGCACTGCAACAGCGGCGCCTGCAACTTTCGCCGACCGGTGCAGGCGACCTGCGACGCAGCCTGTGCGACGCCATCACCGCCTTCGAGGGCGAGCCGTGGCGGGTGGACGACCCGCAGCAGGCCGGCCACGCCGTCGCTCTGGTATTGAGCAACGTGCTGCAGGCACTGGAGGAAATCCTCCCGGACAGCGCCCGTGACGGCGCACCGCGCTCGCTGCAGCAGCATCGCCGTCTGGTGCTGGCCGCCATCGAACGCATGCAGGCGGACCTCTCCGAGCCACTGTCGCTACTGGAACTGAGCCAGAGCCTGAACACCAGCCAGCGCACCTTGCAGTACTGCTTCCGACAGATCTGCCAGAGCACGCCGCAGCAGTTCTTCCTCAGCCTGCGCCTGGCCGAGGCGCGGCGCCGGCTCAAGCAGGAGCCGCAGCAGAGCATCACCCACCTGGCGCTGGACCTGGGCTTTGCCAGCTCCAGTCACTTCTCGGCCTTGTACAAGCGTCTCTACGCCGAACAGCCGTCACTGATCTCCCGCTCGCGCTAAGTCCTGCCCCCCTGTAGGAGCGAGCTTGCTCGCTCCTACAAAGACGGCGCGGCAACGGCCCACCGATCTGGCAATCACACACAATCACTTGGCAGACAGGAGCAACGGCACAGCGCCAGCCCTTCCTTAGCATCGGCAGAAGTCACATCCCCTCAATCGACAATAACGAAACGGATGCCTTCACCATGACCCACGCCGCCCTGCTGCGCCCCACCCTGCTCGCCCTGCTCATCGCCGGGGCCGGCAATGCCAGCGCCTACGAACTGTACTCCGACGACGACACTCACCTGAACGCCAACCTGGAAGCGACCTTCGGCATCTTCCACAGCCAGGAGAACTACGCGCCCAGCGGCCGGCTGAGCGAAGGCTCGTCGTCCTGGCGCGAAGGCTACGTGAAGTACGGACTGAGCTTCGACCAGGGCCTGGCCGGCGCGGGCACTACCTACGGCGCCTTCGGCCTGCTCAGTTCCGGCACCTGGGGTGACGGCGACGCCGCGGGCTTCAGCGACGGCTCCGAGCGCACCACCAAGATCGAGGACGCTTCCCTCGGCTGGCGTTCCGGCGGCCTGTTCCCGGCATTGGGCGAAGACGGCGTGGACCTGTCCTTCGGCCGGCAGAACATCGTGGTCGGCGACGGCTTCCTGATCGACGGCGACGCGCTGAACCTGGGCAAGGGCGTGGCCGACGGTGAGTTCAACCGGGGCGGCGCCTACTACCTGGCGGCGCGCAAGAACTTCGACGAAACCGCCGTGCTGCGCCTGGGCGGCAAGCAAGGCTGGCGCAGCGACCTGATGTGGCTGAAATCGGACAACCGCGCCCAGGCCAAGTCCGAGCTCTACGTCGGCACCCTGGAGCACGTGGCGGACGCCGGCACCGTCGGCCTGACCTACATCGACGTCACCGACATCGACGAGCAATACGCCTCGCCCCTCCAGCTCGACCGTCGCGACATGAAGACTTACAGCCTGCGCGCCACCGGCAATGCCGGCGTGGAGAACCTGTTCCTCTCCGGCGAATACGCCGAGCAGGACAAGCGTCACGTGGATAACGAGAACGCCTGGTACCTGGAAGCCGGCTGGACCTTCAAGGACGTGGCCTGGACGCCGGGCGTCAGCTACCGCTACAGCCGCTTCTCGGAGAACTACGACACCCTGTTCTACGGTTTCAGCCGCGGCTACGGCACCTGGTTCCAGGGCGAAGTGGCGGGCAACTACGCCGGCCCCTTCAACAGCAACAGCAAGATCCAGCAGCTCACCTTCAAGGTCTCCCCGCTGGAGAACCTGAACCTCGGCGCCATGCTGTTCGACTTCAAGACCCTCGACAAGGACCTGGGCAACACCGACGGCCAGGAACTGGACCTGTACGCGGAATGGGGTGTCACCCAGAACCTGATGGTGATGCCGCTGATCGGCCTCTACCGGCCGGACAAGAGCGCCGAGCAAGGCGGCACCCAGCTGGGCAACGACGACACCAACCTGTACAGCCAGGTGGTCTTCGCCTTCATGTACTGACCACGGTCGCGCATGACGCCACGGGGCGGTCGCTGCAAGGCGCCGCCCCGTTCCTTTTTCCGCATCAGGTACCTCCCCATGCCCGCTCCCATCCTGAATATCCAGCGCAAGATCGTCCTGCTCGCCGGCCTGTGCCTGACCCTGGTGGTCACCCTGCTGGTCGGCCTGTCGCTGTACCAGAACCAGCAGAGCACCGCCCGCGTGAAGGACGCCAGCCGGCAGATGCTCGCCGGCGCCGCACAAACCAACCTGCAGGCCCAGGGCAAGGTGCAGGCGCTGCAACTGCAACGCCTGTTCCTGCGTACCTACGACTATGGCCTGGGGGTGAGCCGCCAGCTGCTGAGCCTGCGCGCCCAGTCCGCGCGCGGCGAGATCGATGCACGCACGCTGCGCCAGCGCCTCACTCATGAGCTGCGCGATGCCATCGCCGAAAAGGCCGACCTGCTCGGTCTCTACCTGGTCTTCGAGCCACAGGCGCTGGACAACGCCGATGCGCAGTTCCACGGCGACGCCGAGGCCGGCAGCAACGAGACCGGGCGCTTCTCCGTCTACTGGGTACGCGGCGAAGGCGGCGTGCCGACACCGGTGATCGGCGACGAGAAGACCCTCTCCGACACCTCCCCCGGCCCCAGCGGCAAGCCCTACAACGCCTTCTACACCTGCCCGCGCGACAGCCGCCAGGCGTGCGTGCTCGATCCCTACAACGACGATGCCTCCGGCACCCGCCGGCTGGTCACCAGCATTGCCTTCCCGCTGCTGGAGGATGGCCGCGTGATCGCCGTGGTCGGCCTCGACATCAGCCTCGACAGCCTGCAGCAGAATGCCCGCACCAGCGCCGCCGGCCTGTACGACGGCAGCGGCCGCATCAGCATTCTCAGCCCGGCCGGGGTGATCGCCGGCAACAGCCAGGACGCCGCCACTGTCGGCAAGCGACTGCCCGACGTGCAGCCTGCCAGGGCGAAGGATCTGCTCGCCGCGCAGCAACGCAACCAGCCGTTCACCCTCAGCGATGCCGAACAGATCCAGGTGCTCGAACCGCTGGAGCCGATCACCGGCGCCGCGCCGTGGGGCGTGCTGCTCAGCGTGCCGCACGACACCCTGATGGCGCCCGCCGTGAGCCTGCAGCGTGCCATGGATGACGAACGCGCCCACGGCTCGATGGTCGAGTTCGGTGTCGGCCTGCTGCTGAGCCTGCTCGGCATCGCCCTGGTCTGGCTCACCGCGCGCGGCGTCACGCGCCCGCTGCTGCGCCTGGCCGGCATGGTCGAGGAGATCGCCGATGGCGACGGCGACCTCACCCGGCGCCTCGACTACAGCCGCCGCGACGAGCTGGGTCGAGTGGCGCAGGGCTTCAACCGCTTCCTCGACAAGCTGCAGCCGGTGATCGGCCAGTTGCAGGGCGCCGTGAGCGACGCCCGTTCCACCGCCGACCAGTCGGCGCTGGTCGCCCGCCAGGCCAGCGACGGCATGCAGCAGCAGTTCCGCGAGATCGACCAGGTGGCGACGGCGTTGCAGGAGATGTCCGCTACCGCCCAGGACTCCGCGCGCAACGCCGCCCAGGCTGCGGCGGCCGCCAGCCAGGCCGACCATGCCGCGCGCGAAGGCCTCGGCCTGATCGCCCATGCCACCGATGGCATCGGTGAACTCGCCCAGGGCATGACCGCCGCCATGAGCCAGGTGCAGGACCTTGCCGAACGCAGCGAGCAGATCGGCCAGGTGCTGGAGGTGATCCGCTCCATCGCCGAACAGACCAACCTGCTCGCCCTCAACGCCGCCATCGAAGCCGCCCGCGCCGGCGAACAGGGCCGGGGCTTTGCCGTGGTCGCCGACGAAGTACGCGGGTTGGCGCAGCGCACGCAGAGCTCGGTGGAGGAAATTCGCCAGGTGATCGCCAACCTGCAAGCCGGCACCCGCGACGTCGCCCAGGCCATGCACGGCAGCCACGGCCTGGCGCAGCACAACGTCGGCCAGGTGCAGCAGGCGGTGGAGGCGCTGCAGCGCATCGCCACGTCGGTCAACCTGATCAGCGAGATGAACCTGCAGATCGCCAGCGCCGCGGAGGAACAGAGCTGCGTCGCCGAGGAGATCAACCGCAATATCGAAGCCATCCGCGACGTGACCCATTCGCTGTCGGGGCAGGCGGAACAGTCGGCGCAGGTCAGCCATCGGTTGAACGAGATGGCGGATTACCAGCGGCAGTTGATTCAGCGGTTCAGGGTTTGAGACACGGATCGTGTCCGCCGTTGGCGGGACGATCTTTCGCAGGAGCAACTGCCCGCTTCTGGACAGTCCATGCCTGCACTTTTCCCTCACCCCAGCCCTTTACTTCAGGGAGAGGGGGCAGGCCGTGCCGGCTGACGCCGCGTTTCCATCCTGCACCGACCGGTCCCCTCTCCCGCTTGCGGGAGAGGGCTAGGGTGAGGGGCCTTTGATCTTGTAGCAGCGGCAGAATCAGGCGCCCTGCACCTGCAACGCCCGCGGACGCTGGCTGCGCTGTTCGGCGTCGGCATCCACGGCCTTCTGAAGCTGGAAGTTGAATTGCAGGTCGGCATAACGCCCCGCCACACCGCGAGCGCCGTCCTCGCGGAACGCCACTTCGCCCACCAGCCCGTCACGGGTCGCATAGGCGAAATCGTCCCACAGGTACTCATCACCCGACAGGTTGATCTGCGTGGTCAGGTGGCGATACCCCGGCGCCGAGATGAAGAAGTGGATGTGCGCCGGACGCTGGCCATGGCGGCCGAGCAGATTCAGGGCTTCCTGGGTGGTGCCGCTCGGTGGGCAGCCGTAGCCGCTGGGCACGATGCTGCGCGCCTTGTAGCGGCCCTCGGCGTCGGTGACGATGCGGCGACGCAGATTGAACTCCGACTGGCTCTGGTCGAAGTAGGAGTACATCCCCTTGGTGTTGGCATGCCAGAGGTCGACGGTGGCGCCGGCGATGGGGTTGCCGTCCAGGTCCAGCACCCGGCCCTCGAGGAACATCGGCGTGGCGACGCCCGCGTCGCTGCCATCGTCCATGCGCGCCTCGCCCTGGAACAGCGGCGCGCCGGCCACGTACAGCGGACCTTCGATGGTGCGCGGGGTACCGCCGGTGAGGCCGGCCTCTTCGTCACGGGCGTCCTGCAGCAGGTCGAGGAAGTGTTCGAGGCCCAGACCGGCCACCAGCAGGCCGGCCTCCTGACCCGCGCCCATGCGGTTGAGGTAGTCCACCGCCTTCCAGAATTCGTCGTCGGTGACCTGCATGTCCTCGATGATGCGCACGGCATCGATGAGGATACGGTTGATCAGCGCCTTGAAGCGTGGGCTGCCCCGGTCGTTGCCGAAACCTGCGGCCTCCTGGAAGAACTTCTGGATGTCGGCGGACTGGGAAATCTTCACGGTCATTCGGGGTTACCTCGTCTTGTTGTTATTGACGGTCGGCGGATGCCCGGCAGGTCGGCGATGATCGACTCGATGCGTTCGCTGACGGCGCTGCTCCTGGCGGTGTTACCGTTCGGGTTCAGGGGGCGGGCGTCGCGGCGGTACGGTCGACGCGATGGAACAGGCGGTTGAAGTACACAAGGCTGTCGCCCTGCTCGCGCACGGCGACCTGGTCCAGCTCGACGAACATCACCGAGTGCGAACCCACTTGCTTGCACTCGCTGATCCGTCCGCCCAGGGTCACCAGCGCGTCGCGCAGCACCGGCGCCTCGGGGCAGGCGTTGTCCCACAGGTCCCAGGCGAAGCGTTCTTCCATCGGTACGCGGGTCATTCCGGCGAAGTGCCGCGCCAGCTCTTCCTGCTCGCCGCGCAGCACGTTGACGCAGAGGTAGCCGTTGTCGCGGAACACGTCGTGGCTGGCGCTGTTGCGGTTGATGCAGACCAGTACGGTCGGCGGCGAATCGGTGACCGAGCACACCGCGCTGGCGGTGATGCCGCAGCGCCCGCCAGGGCCGTCGCTGGTGATGATGTTCACCGCCGCCGGCAGCTGCGCCATGGCGTTGCGGAAGTCGATCTGGGTCTGGCTAAGGTCGGCCATCTCGGCACCCTTCCTCTCGGGGGACCGCGCGCAAGGCGGTCCGTGACTGATGGAACGAGAGTAAGCGCCGGGACCAGGCGGAAATATTCGGACGAACTCCATGCCGGGGGGAGATCGCCGCTAGTCATCTAGGGGGTTTCTTTATCGTCAGCGAGGGTTCCAGTGGTTATTCTCCCTGACATGCCTTGCGCCCCTCGGGGTGAAAAATAATTAGAAATGCCGTGGTAGCCCGAAATGGAACCCCGTAAACCCGTTGTGTACATCGTCGACGACGACAAGGACCTGCGCACCTCGCTGGCCTGGCTGCTCGAATCGGTCAGCGTGCAGGCCCTGTGCTTCGCCGGCGCCGACGAATTCCTCAGCCACTACGACCCCGATCAGCCCGCCTGCCTGGTGCTGGACGTGCGCATGCCGGAGACCAGCGGCTTCCAGCTGCAGGAGATCCTCAACGAGCGCGGTATCGCGCTGCCGACCCTGTTCGTCTCGGCCCACGGCGACATCCCCATGTCGGTGAAGGCGATGAAGAACGGCGCCATCGACTTCGTCGAGAAGCCCTACAACCCGCAGCAGATGCTCGAACGCATCCAGGCCGCGCTGAAGGACGCCGTGCAGGTCCACGCGGGCGCCACCCAGCGCCAGCACTTGCAGAGCAAGCTCGACCTGCTCACCGGCCGCGAACGCGAAGTGCTGGGTATGGTGATCGACGGCAAGGCGAGCAAGGTCATCGCCCGCGAGCTGAACATCAGCGTGAAGACCGTCGATGTGCACCGCACCAAGATCAAGGAAAAGATGGGCGTGTCGAGCATCGCCATGCTGGTGCGGGAAGTGCTCGACCTGGGCGGGAGGGATGCGGCGGCGAAGCAGGTTGGGCGAGGCTAAGGTACCCAATACCTGTAATACCGGTAGGAGCGAGCTTGCTCGCGAACGGCCCTCCCGGCAGCATCGGAGCTGGGAGGTTCGCGAGCAAGCTCGCTCCTACGAAGAGCAGGTTCAGACCTCCCCTCCCATCCGCAAGCTGATCTCCCGCGCCGCCTCCAGCAATCCCCGCGCCGCCTCGCCGTGCAAATCGGCCGAGAAGCTCGCCTCCGACCCCACCACCGTAATCACCCCCGCCAGCTCCCGCCCGGTGGCGAACAGCGGCACCGACAGCGCATTCACCCCCGGCATCAGCAGCCCATGGATCGAATGCAGCCCCTCGGCACGAATGCTCTCCAGCACTGACTGATCCGCGCCCTCCTCCAGCCCCGGCCGGAACGCCGCGAACACCAGCCCGGTGGACGACCCGTGCACCGGCAGCACCGAACCCACTTGAGTCACCAGGGTGACCATCCCCTGCGCCGGTTCCACCTGCACCACGGTCGGGCCGTGGCTGCCCCAGATGGCCAGGAAGCAGGTCTGCCCCAGGCTGTCGCGCAGCTCGGCCAGCGCAGGGCTGGCGACCTTCACCACATCCAGCCGGCGAATCGCCGCCAGCCCGACATAGAGCGCCTCGCGGCCCAATCCGTAATGGTTGGTGACCGGGTCCTGCTCGGCGAAACCGCTGGCGATCAGCGCCTGCAGATAGCGATGAACCTTGGCCACCGGCATCTCCAGGTACTCGCCCAGGCGCTTGAGCGAGGTGCTCGGCGCCAGGTCCGCCAGGGCCTTGAGGATCTCGGTGCCGACCTCGGCGGACTGCACCTTCTTGCCCTTCGTCGGGGCGGACTCTTGCGGTTCGTTCTGGGTCTTCAACTTAAAGGGACTCCCTGGTGGGCTTGACGGCCTGCCAACATGAAATTACGTTAATCGTAATTCAATTACGATAAAAAGAGTGAAACCACCATGACTGCCTCCCGCGCCCCGGCCTACCTGTCCGGATTCGGCAACGAATTCGCCAGCGAGGCCCTGCCCAACGCATTGCCCGTCGGGCAGAACTCACCGCAGCACGTCCCCTACGGCCTCTACGCCGAACTGCTCTCGGGCACCGCCTTCACCGTCCAGCGCAGCGAGGCCCGGCGCACCTGGCTGTACCGCATCCGCCCGTCCGCCGCACATCCGCGCTACGAGCGCCTGGAACGGCAGATCACCGGCACCGCCCTGGGCCCGGTGACACCCAACCGCCTGCGCTGGAACAGCTTCGAGATGCCGCAGGAGCCTACCGACTTCGTCGACGGCCTGCTATGCATGGCCGCCAACGCCGAAGCCGAAGCCACCAGCGGCGTCAGCGTCTATGCCTACCGCGCGAACCGCTCCATGAGCCGGGCCTTCTTCAACGCCGATGGCGAGCTGCTGATCGTGCCGCAAGCCGGCCGCCTGCGACTGGTCACCGAACTGGGCGTATTGGAAGTCGAACCGCTGGAGATCTCCGTGATCCCGCGCGGCATGCGCTTCCGCGTCGAGCTGCTGGAAGCGTCCGCCGCCGGCTACGTGGCGGAGAACCACGGCGCCGCCCTGCGCCTGCCCGACCTCGGTCCCATCGGCAGCAACGGCCTGGCCAACCCGCGCGACTTCCTCACCCCGGTGGCGCATTACGAGGACGTCGAAGGCCCGGTGCAACTGGTGCAGAAATTCCTCGGCGAACTCTGGGCCACCACCCTCGACCATTCGCCGCTGGACGTGGTCGCCTGGCACGGCAACAACGTGCCCTACAAGTACGACCTGCGCCGCTTCAACACCATCGGCACGGTGAGCTTCGACCACCCCGACCCGTCCATCTTCACCGTGCTCACCTCGCCCAGCGACACCCACGGCATGGCCAACATGGACTTCGTGATCTTCCCGCCGCGCTGGATGGTGGCCGAGAGCACCTTCCGTCCGCCGTGGTTCCACCGCAACCTGATGAACGAATTCATGGGTCTGATCCAGGGCGTGTACGACGCCAAGGCCGACGGCTTCGTCCCCGGCGGCGCCTCGCTGCACAACTGCATGAGCGCCCACGGTCCGGACAACGCCACCACCCGGCAGGCCATCGCCGCCGACCTGAAACCGCACAAGATCGATCACACCATGGCCTTCATGTTCGAGACCGGCCGCGTGCTGCGCCCCAGCCGCTTCGCCCTCGATTGCCCGCAACTGCAGCGCGACTATGATGCCTGCTGGAGCGGCATGCAGAAGACCTTCGCCCCCTCTTCGGAGCAATGAAATGAGCGTCTCCCACAACGCAAAAAGCTGGATCGAATCGGCCAACGGCCACCCGGACTTCCCCCTGCAGAACCTGCCCCTGGGCGTGTTCAGCCCACCGGGTGACTCGGCGCGAGGCGGCGTCGCCATCGGCGACTACATCTTCGACCTGAAGACCGCCTGCGAAGCCGGCCTCTTCCACGGCGCCGCCCACCAGGCCGCGCTGGTCGCCAGCGGCGACAGCCTCAACGCCTTCTTCGCCGCCGGCCCCACCGCCCGCCGCACCCTGCGCGATGCGCTGATCCACCTGCTCAGCGAAGGCAGCAGCGAGCAGAAGCGCATGGAGCACCTGGGCGCCGCGCTGCTCAAGCCCCAGGCCGCGTGCCGCCTGCACCTGCCGGCCAAGGTGGGCGACTACACCGACTTCTACGTCGGCATCCACCACGCCAAGAACGTCGGCAAGCTGTTCCGCCCGGACAATCCGCTGCTGCCCAACTACAAGTACGTGCCCATCGGCTACCACGGCCGCGCCTCCACCATCGTGCCCTCCGGCACCGAAGTGCGCCGCCCCAACGGCCAGACCCTGCCCGCCGGCCTCGACGTACCGGTATTCGGCCCCTGCGCGCGCATGGACCTGGAGCTGGAACTGGGCATCTGGATCGGCCAGGGCAACGAACAGGGCAAGGCCATCCCGATTTCCGGCGCCGCCGGGCACATCGCCGGCTTCTGCCTGCTCAACGACTGGTCCGCACGCGACGTGCAGGCCTGGGAATACCAGCCGCTGGGGCCCTTCCTGTCGAAGAGCTTCGCCACCACCATCTCGCCCTGGGTGGTGACCGCCGAGGCGCTGGAACCCTTCCGCGCCGCCCAGCCGGCCCGCCCGGAAGGCGACCCGCAGCCGCTGCCGTATCTCTATGACGAGGCCGACCAAAAGCACGGCGCGCTGGACATCGAACTGGAAGTGCTGCTGCTCACCTCGCGCATGCGCCACGAGCACCAGGCGCCGGAACGCATCGCCCTGAGCAACACGCTGAACATGTACTGGACCGTGGCGCAGATGGTTGCCCACCACAGCGTCAACGGCTGCCGCCTGCAACCGGGCGACCTGTTCGGCTCCGGCACCCTCTCCGGCGAAACCCCGGACAGCTTCGGCAGCCTGCTGGAACTGACTACCGGCGGCAAACAGCCCGTGGTGCTGAGCAATGGCGAGGAGCGCCGCTTCCTCGAAGACGGCGACGAAATCATCCTGCGCGCCCGCTGCCGCCGCGACGGCTACCCGTCGATCGGCTTCGGCGAATGCCGTGGGCGGATTCTGCCGGCGCATTGATCGCTTTGCTTTTCGTAGGAGCGAGCTTGCTCGCGAACAGTGCTAGCCGACGACTCTGTAGCTGGGCGGTTCGCGAGCAAGCTCGCTCCTACAGGAAAACCGCCATGTCGCTCCCGTAGGAGCAACTGTCTTGTCCCGGATAATCCGTGCCTGGATCGTCCCCCTCACCCCAGCCCTCTCCCTCAGGGAGAGGGAGCTGATCGTGCCGCCTGACACCAAAGTTTCATCCTGCACCGAACGGTCCCCTCTCCCCCTGGGAGAGGGCTAGGGTGAGGGCAGGCCCGAGTACAGGGCTATCTCGTAGGTCCTTGTCCGCGAAAAGCGCCGACAGGCGCTCCTGCACAGGCGCCCTCAGCTGCTTTCGCGCACCATCAGCTCGAACCCCAGGTCCATCACCGGCGCGCTCACCGGCTTGTCGTTGATCAGGTCCAGCAGGCGCTCCGCCGCATGCGTTCCGATGGCCTTGCGCGGCGTGCGGATGCTCGACAGGCGCGGCACCATGAATTCCGAACTGGGCAGGTCGTTGAAGCCCAGCACCGCCACTTGTTCGGGGATGCGAATCCCATGGCGCATGGCCTCCAGCAACGCACCCTGGGCCAGGTCGTCGTTACCGAAGAAGATGCCTTCCACCTGCGGCTGGCTGGCCAGCAACTGGCGGAACAGCTCGCCGCCCAGGCCAACCGAGGACGGACGCGGCGTCAGCACCTCCAGCGCCGGGTCATAGACGCCCGCCTGCTGCAGCGCGCGACGGTACCCCTCGCCCCGCAGCAGCGTGCGCTGGTCCAACTGCGCGCCAATGTAGGCCAGCCGCTTGCGCCCACTCTTGAGCAGGTGCTTGGCCGCCGCCTCCCCCGCGCGAATCTGCGAGAAGCCCACGCAATGCAGGCCGGCGCCGGGGTCCAGGTCCATCATGTAGACCGCCGGCACACCGCTGGCCTCGATCATCCGCCGCGCGCTCTCGGTGCGGTCGAAGCCGGTCAGCAGCAGGCCGCGCGGCTGGTACGCGAGGTAGTTGCGCAGCAGGTTCTCTTCTTCGTCGCGGGAGTAGTGATAGTTGCCGATCAGCACTTCCAGGCCGCGCGGATGCATCACGGCATGGATGGCTTCGAGCGTTTCGATGAACAACTGGTTGGCCAGCGACGGCACCAGCACCACGACGTTGGGGCTCTGCTTGGAGGCCAGCGCGCGGGCGGCGGGGTTGGCCACGTAGCCCAGTTCGCTGGCCGCCTGTCGGACCTTCTGCGCCAGTTCCTCGGCCACCGTGCTCACTCCGCGCAGGGCGCGCGAGGCGGTGATGGGGCTGACGCCCGCGCGGCGCGCAACCTCGTCGAGGGTGGGTCTGCCGGTGGTGCGGGAGCTTCTGTCGTTCTTCTTGTCTTTGTTCTGAGCGGTCATCGGGCAGCTTGCCAAACAAAAATCGAGGCACTAAGGTAGCGCTGTCTCGCGACCAGGGCAATTGCCTGAGACCGGCCCCCACCGGTCCCTCGCCCGCCGGCCCCTTGCTTGTCATCAAGCAGCGCCGAAGCCGCCAGAACAGACCGACTAGAATGACAAGAATACGGAGGCAGCCAATGCTTTTCGTTACGCCCAACAAAGATAGCGCTGTCTCAACACCGAGGCCCTGCATGCTCCCCGCCATCGATGCCGTACTCATCATGGGTGTCGCCGGATGCGGCAAGTCCAGCGTCAGCGAGGCCCTGTGCCTGCGCAGCGGCGCATTCGCCATCGAAGGCGACTCCTTCCACCCCGAAGCCAATATCCAGAAGATGAGCGCCGGCGTCCCGCTGACCGACGAGGACCGC
This sequence comes from Pseudomonas macauensis, assembly GCF_047902425.1. Lineage (NCBI taxonomy): Bacteria > Pseudomonadati > Pseudomonadota > Gammaproteobacteria > Pseudomonadales > Pseudomonadaceae > Pseudomonas > Pseudomonas macauensis. The sequence goes on from NZ_CP138377.1 coordinate 3,351,308, forward strand.
GCCGGCTGGCTCGACACCCTCGCCGCCGAGCTGCAGAAAGCCATCGCCGCCGGCCAGCGCCCCGTGCTCACCTGCTCCGCGCTCAAGCTCATCTACCGCGAACGCCTGCGCCGCGCCGTGCCCGGCCTGGGCGTGGTGTTCCTCGAACTCACCCCGGAAACCGCCGCGAAGCGCGTCGCCACCCGCCCCGGCCACTTCATGCCGGCCAGCCTGATCGACAGCCAGTTCGCCGCCCTCGAACCACCGGTGAGCGAACCGCTGACCCTGCGTCTGGACGCCACCCGCCCGCTGGAAGAACTGGCCGAAGCCGCACACCTCTGGTGGCGCCAGCACTCCCACGACTGAGCCGATAGCGCCTGCCCGCCAAAGATAGCGCTATCTCTATTAACTGAAGAAGAAAAGCCGCTCCGGCACAACGACAACAACAGGAGAGCCCCATGCTCGGCATGTCCCATGACACTTATCTGCTGCTGGATGCGGTAGTCACCATCATCGGCCTGATCCTGCTGATCACGCGCCTGAAGATTCACCCCTTCATTGCCCTGATCATCGCCGCCGGCTTCCTCGGCCTGACCTCCGGCATGCCCGTGGCGACCATCGTCAAATCCTTCCAGGACGGCTTCGGCAGCGTGCTCGGCTTCGTCGGCATCATCCTCGCCCTGGGCACCATGCTCGGGAAGATGATGGCCGAGTCCGGCGGCGCCGATCAGATCGCCCGCACCCTGATCCAGGCCTTCGGCAAGCAGCGCGTGCACTGGGCGATGATGCTCGCCGCTTTCCTGGTCGGCATCCCGCTGTTCTTCGAGATCGGCTTCATCCTGCTGGTGCCGCTGGTGTTCATCGTCGCCCGCCGCAGCGGCGTGTCGCTGATCAAGATCGGTATCCCGCTGCTCGCCGGCCTCTCCGCCGTGCACGGCCTGGTGCCGCCGCACCCGGGCCCGCTGCTGGCCATCGGCGTGTTCGGCGCGGACATCGGCAAGACCATCTTCTATGGCCTGCTGGTCGCCCTGCCCACCGCCGCCATCGCCGGCCCGATCTTCGGCGCGTGGATTTCCAAGGTAATTCCCGGCCAGCCCAATGAAGAGCTGGTGGCGCAGATCGCCCATGAGCCGGACACCAGCGACCTGCCGAGCTTCGGCGTCACCCTGTTCACCGTATTGCTGCCGGTGTTCCTGATGCTGCTGAAAACCTTCGCCGACGTCATGCTCGCCGACGGCCACATCGTCCGTGCCTGGCTGGACATGATCGGCCACCCGATCACCGCCCTGCTCCTGGCCCTGTTGTTGTCGCTCTACACCTTCGGCTACGCCCGCGGCTTCGACTCGAAGAAGATCCTCAAGCTGCTCGACCACAGCCTCGCGCCCACCGCCGCCATCGTGATGATCATTGGCGCCGGCGGCGGCTTCAAACAGATGCTGGTGGCCAGCGGCGTGGGCGACGTGATTGGCCACATGGCCGTGCAGGCGCAGATTTCGCCGATCCTCCTGGCCTGGCTGGTGGCCGCGGTGATCCGCATCGCCACCGGCTCCGCCACCGTCGCCACCATCACCGGCGCGGGCATCGTGGTGCCGGTGATCAACCTGATCCCCGGCGTCAACCGCGAACTGCTGGTGCTGGCCACCGGCGCGGGTTCGCTGATCCTCTCCCACGTCAACGACGCCGGCTTCTGGCTGGTGAAGCAGTACTTCAACATGAGCGTGATGGAAACCTTCAAGACCTGGACCGCCATGGAAACCATCCTCTCGGTGGTCGGCCTGGGCTTCATCCTGCTGCTGTCGCTGTTCGTCTGAACCCAACCGGGTTGCGCGCGCCACCGCCGCAGCCCGGTCATGAAACAACCGGCGGATGACTCCGAAGGCTCATCCGCCCTACCGGCTTCCTGCAACGAGGTATCGCCCATGACTTCCTCCGCAACTCCGCAAGCCCAACCCGCGCAACCCACCTGGCCCCGCGACTTCGACATCCGCGCCCGCTACGCCGAGCAGCAGGAACTGCTGCAACCGGCCCCCGCGCCGACTCCCACGCCCTCGCACCCGTAGGGCGCATAACGCAGCACGCGTTATCCGCCGAATCCCAACCTCCGAAACCACCGGCGAATAGCCAAGTTCGGCTATTCGCCCCACGAAGGGCCCCACTCCGGCCCATTCGTCGCATTGCTTGCTGAATCGATTTACCTAATCACCCGCACGGACTAAAACAGACCTGTTACCCACCGTTCCCGAAGGATGAGTCATGCCTGACAACAACAAACTCGACCGCCTCTTCCCCTGCCTCACCGACATCCCCGAAACCTGGCGCCCCGACGCCCCCGTCGAGCAGCGCGAATACCTGGTCAACGGCCAGTTGCTCCGCTGGGACGGCCCGCTCGCCCCGGTGCGCAGCCCGATCTTCCTCGCCACCGAGCAAGGCGATGAACAGGTCATCCTCGGCAGCACCCCGCTGCTGGATGCCGACGCCGCCCTCGCCGCGCTGGACGCCGCCGTCACCGCCTACGACAACGGCCAGGGCCTGTGGCCCAACCTGCGCGTGGCCGAGCGCATCGCCCACGTCGAACGCTTCCTCGCCCGCATGCGCGAACAGCGCACCGCCGTGGTCAAGCTGCTCATGTGGGAGATCGGCAAGAACCTCAAGGACTCGGAGAAAGAGTTCGACCGCACCTGCGACTACATCGTCGACACCATCGAGGCGCTCAAGGAACTGGACCGCCGCTCCAGCCGCTTCGAGCTGGAACAGGGCACCCTCGGGCAGATCCGCCGCGTGCCGCTGGGCGTGGCGCTGTGCATGGGCCCGTACAACTACCCGCTGAACGAAACGTTCACCACCCTGATCCCGGCGCTGATCATGGGCAACACCGTGGTCTTCAAGCCCGCCAAGTTCGGCGTGCTGCTCATCCGCCCACTGCTCGAAGCCTTCCGCGACAGCTTCCCGCCGGGCGTCATCAACGTCATCTACGGCCGCGGCCGCGAGACCGTCAGCGCGCTCATGGCCAGCGGCAAGGTCGACGTCTTCGCCTTCATCGGCACCCACTCCGGCGCCGCCGACCTGAAGAAGCTCCACCCGCGCCCGCACCGCCTGCGCGCCGCCCTGGGCCTGGACGCCAAGAACCCCGGCATCGTCCTGCCCAGCGTCGACCTGGACAACGCCGTCAGCGAAGCCATCACCGGCGCCCTCTCCTTCAACGGCCAGCGCTGCACCGCGCTGAAGATCCTCTTCGTCCACGAAGACGTGCTGCCCCGCTTCCTCGACAAATTCAGCGCCCAGCTCGCCGAACTCAAACCCGGCATGCCCTGGGAACCCGGCGTAGCGCTGACGCCGCTGCCCGAGCCGGGCAAGGTCGACTTCCTCAATGGCCTGCTGCAGGACGCGCTGGCCAAGGGCGCCCAGGTCATCAACCCCGGCGGCGGCGAAAGCCGCGAAAGCTTCTTCTACCCGGCGCTGCTCAGCCCGGTCAGCGCGGACATGCGCCTTTACCACGAAGAACAGTTCGGCCCGCTGGTGCCCGTGGTGCCCTACCGCGAGCTGGATGAAGTGATCGACTACGTGCTGCAGTCCGACTACGGCCAGCAACTCAGCCTGTTTGGCAACGACCCCGCGCAGATCGGCCCGCTGGTGGACGCCTTCGTCAACCAGGTCGGCCGCATCAACATCAACGCCCAGTGCCAGCGCGGCCCGGACAGCTACCCCTTCAACGGCCGCAAGAACTCCGCCGAAGGCACCCTCTCCGTCCACGACGCCCTGCGCACCTTCTCCATCCGCACCCTGGTCGCCACCCGCTTCACCGACGCGAACAAGGAACTGATCAGCCAGATCATCCGCGACCGCGACTCCAACTTCCTGACCACGGACTACATCTTCTGATCAGCCCACCCACCGGCTGACGCCAACCCCGAACCCCACGCCAATCGGCCCCCTCTCCCTCCGGGAGAGGGCTGGGGTGAACGCAACCCCAACTCCGAACTCCCCACGGCAGCACCGCTCTTCGTAGGGGCGAGCTTGCTCGCGAACCCGCCCCACTCCGCACCCGCCATTACTCCCGCCGCCACCATCGCCCGCGACGCTCTTCCCGCATCAACCTCGGCACCTCCCCCATCGGCACCCACAACTCCCCCTGCCAATCCAGCACCGCAATCGGCCGTCCTTCTCCCTTAGCCTGCATCCGCTTCGGACTACCGGCCGCCATCAACCCCTGATCCCGCAACACCGGCAACACATACCCGGTAATCCACTTGCGCAACTCCCGATGCTCCGGATCGCGAAAGCGGTTCAACACATGGAAGGCGCCATAGTCGCTCACCAGCAACACGACCTCCTCGCCGCTGCCCGTCACCAGGCGCGCCTCGCGAAACAGATCATCATCCAGACGAAGAACATAAGACTCGACCCGCTCGCGGATCAGATAGCCCAACTCGCGGGCGACCAACCAGGGCTGGTTGTCGATCAACACGCCGCGCAGGGAACGGTTGTAGCGGTGGAAAACGGTGGGAATGTAGATGTCGTCCATGTGCTTATTCCTAGGTAGTTTCGAAAAACCACCGCCCTGATCGTCGCCAAACGATTAGGGAGGCAGAGCCACACAGGGTTGGCGAACCGGCTACCTAGGTCCCGGCAGACCCGAAGGTCTCCCTGTGCGGCCCGCCATAGCAAAGAACCGTGGACGTGTAGATACGTCACGGTCTGACGAAGCGTCACCGCGCCTAGGTAGTTTTTCGAGTCGCCAAACCCGGCCCCTGTCGTTTTCACAGGGGCGTCGGGAGGTTATGAGGAAGGTGTACAGCGGTCAAGAGGACGCTGTTCGACGTCGGTACATCAGCCTAATTACGTGAGGATCTGCAGCCGACATCTAAAAGCCCGAAGCAATCTGGAGCCATTATATTAGGCAACCTATAAGGTCTTGCTTGTTATTCGACCTCAGCACTTCTCCAATGAGTTGGAATTAAAGCATTACCATCTCGGAACGCCGGGAGAAGGTAGGTATTCTCCAAACCATCGAACATAGACGCCGGCACGTGTTCGAACATAATCATCTGGAACTGCTGCCCATACTCTTCATTTATATATTCTATAAAATTATTTAGCATCTCAAATGCAGTTCTAATTTTCACTCTATCACTGTGAATCAAGTTTCCGGGATTTACTTCTTCCTCCTCCCCCCAATAAGGGCGACTTGGCTGATCGACCACTAGAAAGCTAGGAACAAACTTGGAATTCTTGTTCAGCGCCACTTCATGAAGAGCAAGAAAGTGAATCAAATGCAAAAACATATGATTGGAGCTGCTACCAATATTCTCAATAAGAGTTGACCTCGGCTTTCTAAGTTGAATTTTCTTTTCTTTATAATTAAAGCTTGCGTACCAAGTTGCATAATTCTCTAGCGCACTCTTCGCTTGCACCATTAATCCCGCTGCAACCTCATCAATTAGACTAATAGTTGCCGCCCGCTCCGCTTCTACATCTTTTACCTGGATACTATCAAATTCAGCAGTCAGCCGTGTAAGATCAGTAGACTCAGGCTTATCAGCTAGCTTCTCGTCCATGCGCGAATAGATACTGAGTTTTCCCCGGGCCTCACCTAGAAACACCCACATATCTTGGAGTTCCTGAAAGGAACGGGGTGTTTCGGGAAGAACCTGAAGCTCTTCTGTCAATACTTTTTTCTTATCCTCAAGCTGTCGTATTGCACCATTTACTTGACTCTCAACCGGGCGCCTAGCCTTAATTGACTCATCAATTGTGCGAAGGTCAGCCTGAAGGCTGCTGATCAACTCATCAAAGACCTCTGACTTTACAACTTCCCTAGAGCGCTCCATTAGCACTCTTAGCGGCCGCAAGCTATCTTGCGAATTTTTAATTGTTGCTTTGTAGCTCTTATATTCCTCATTAAATTGAGAATATTTTCTAATCTGCCTATTAATTGAAAATAATTGAGAATTAATATCCGACCGGCGTTTTGTCGATGCATCATAATTTGGTGTAATACTGGGCTTATCCAGCATATCGCGCAGGCTTGATGCAGAAACATCCCTATTTAACTCAGGGGTCAACCCATACTCAGCCGCTTTTGCCGCTATATCTCGAACTTCGGCCCCAAAAGAGCTTTTACTCTCTGTTAATGAAAGCTTCTTACGCTCGAGCCTTGCAATTTCCTTACTCAGTGATTCTTTACGCTCTCTGGCAGCTATGTTCTCTAAGTCATCAATCCCCAGCGCCAAGTCAAATATCCTTGGAAGCGCCTCGCGATATCGATCAATCCCTTGTTTATCAAAGAAGCTTTTACTGTTAAGAATAATGTCATCAGAAATTGTATTAAAAAGAAAGAAATAGCGAAAGGACACTCGAGAACCAGATTTTATAACTTTCCCACCAAAAGGCATTCGAATCCTATCATCAATGGAGAATTCCGCCTCTAGTATCCCCCGTAAATCCTCCTGCTTAATATTAGGGACTGGCACCTCTGGAACCTCCCCCATAGACGAAAAGAAGTACTCAGAAGAAACGACATTACCGACCGGACTGCGTCTAGCTAAAAAATAGCTCTTATCGTTCGCGTAAAACCTTATTCCGTACCAACTTACATTATCATTAATAACATCATGAGGTATGTCATGCTCACTGGCCAGGAAGCAGTAATCAAATATTTTAAGTATGGTTGACTTCCCGGTTTGGCTTTCTCCAGTTATGACATTTACTTTATTTCTCTTAAATTCGATCGAGCGAGTCTCACCAATAGATGACCACAGGATAATCTCATCAATTCCGAAATTCACAGTTTCACCCTAAAGTTTAAGTAAAGCTCGTCTTCTGTTTCGAGAAGAAGCTCTGCGATTTTCTGGGAAGCCTGGTCAATTTTCTTTGCCCTCTTCCCGAAATCCGAATCTATTGGAAGCCGTCTTTTACGAACCAGAGTAGCGCCCAACTCTGCGTATCCAAGATGTATAAGAAGCTGAATAGAATTGACGGATAGTGGAAGACTGCTTTCGAAGCGCTCATTGAAGTTAACCAAGAGTTGCGGATACCCCGAAGCCAGCGCAGCCGAACCTCGCTCCAAAGTCGCCTTACTCCCCATATACGCAAGAGTAGGACTATGCATTATCATAGGAATAATTAGCAGCGTCTTGGGAATGGAAAGGCTGCCCAAATGATTTAAAACTGACCCTACGGCCACTACACCAATGCCAACATTGTTATATCCTTCCCAAAATCCTTTGCCGGCACTTCCCGTCTTTAAAATCACAGAGTCTTCCAATCTCGATGCCATCCAATAAGTTGCTCATCAGAAAGATGATATAGCTCCCCATTGCTCAACTCAGTATTAAGTCTACTGCTAGCTATAGAGAACTCAAGCTTACGAAGATCATAGAGCAATGCCTTTGCCTTGCTAATTACTTCATGATCAAGGCAATCTTCGCACCAATGCTCAAATGCATTTCGCCATTTTGAACTTACATCCGAATGGAAGTCGGCAATCTCGTCAGCCACCAACTCCCCCGACTGTAGCCAGTCATCTAGAAAACGAGATATTTTTAATTTATTTGTTGTGTACTCAAACGCCCTTTCTACATCATCTATTTTTATCGCATTCACTGCGAGAAGTTGCCTGATGAAAATTTGTGAAAAAACATCCTCAGGGAATGCCGGCGTAAACGGTCTGCCTAGCTGTAACGGCTCCCTAGACGCAGAAAAAATAGCTCTGTACCGGCCATAGAATGAGTCAAAGTCCAACTCCACTTTCTGACCAGCCTTGATTTTAATGTAATTATCAGTCCGAATATTTGAGTCAAGCCTTTCAAAAACCCCATCAACCTTGGAGCTTTCAATCATCTTTTCCATAATTGCCGTCTTGATCAAATAGTGAAGATCATCAATATCAAGTTCGAGATGAATTTTCCGAAGAAAAATGGCAAGTATATCGTTATCAAGAGCAAGCACTGCCCCCAAATAACCCTTGATGATTTTATCCTTTGTTTTTTCGTGCAGAAAAACCATATACTCCCGAAACTCCTCAAAGCCAAAGTCTTCAGACTTGTAAGCTTCTAGGTTTTTCAGAAAAACATTTCGATCACTTTCCGATTTATTTGAGACAAGATGAAACTCCGTCTTTTTGACGAACTCACTCTGCCTTGCTTTCTGATCACGACCAACCGATTTGTCGGATATTATTTTCGCCCAGTTATGCAGCGTCTTCCATAGATCGCCATCCAACTCAGTAAGGGCAATATATTTTCCGGCGGCATTATGCTGCACCGTATGTTTGAGTTGAAAAAGTATTTGCGCATCATTATCTAGATCGGTATGAACGTCATCTTTGACCTCCAACCCGACAGACTGACCAGTCTTCAAATTCAACAGGCGATAAAGAAAATAATAGTACTGATAGTGAAAGCCAATTTCGGTAGTATCGGCACTGGTCTGCTCAGCGAAGCTCTTTGTATTGGCCACGTCTTAATTCACTCGCCCCATAGCTGAATATTGATCGGGGAGTGCGCGATAGTGTCCACGATCCTCCCTGACCGGCTAGTGATATATAAAGCCATGCACCCGCATCGGTTGCAAGCACATTGCCACTGTCGAGAAGTGGGGCAAATTTATTCCTCCCGCCCATCCTCTTTGGGTCGAACGAATGTCGTATCAGTAGAAAAGCAGAGAAAAGGGGACACCCATTAGCCGGCCTCCCCACTTCCGTGAGGTGGGGAGGCCGGCTAGATGATTCTCAGATTTATTTTTTCGCTCTAAAGTCAGCCGACGTATCGTGCCCCGTCGAGTCAAGTCGCCTCGCGTCAGCCACACCCTCTTTTGACATTAAGAATTATTCCCAATTACCATTGCAGACACACTGAGTCCGATGCATGGCCTGCGCGTTCAGCCCCACCACACGACTTGCATCGCCGAGCCCCGGCACCACCGGCGAGCCACTCCAAGAACAAGAGACAACCCATGCATTTCTTCCAGCCGGTCACTGCGCCGTGGCAGCCCGAAGCTACGCTGAAGCTCATGAGCCTGAGCGCTGCAGACGCGCACTGGATTGCCGATTGCGCCGCGCTCCTGGCCTGCTCCGATCTCCAGCCCCCTGCCCTTCGCCGAAGACTCACCTGCCGTGGATGATCTCCTGCCGTTCCATAGCCACCTGACCACCCTGGTGATCGATCCAGTCGTCCACCGCTTCGCCGGTCTTTTCGACCTGAACGGTCGCGTCGGTGTGTTGTTTCTCGTCCTCTCCTATGCGGTCGCCTATGGTCTGTTCCGCTTCAGGAAGTACCGCGGGCTGACGGAGGCGCGTTCGTTCTGGCAGTTCATTGGCGGCAACCGGGTGCATTTCCATCGTTCGGCGTTGCTGGATTACCAGTACTACTTCGTGCGGGGCATCCTGCATGCGGCGTTGATGGTGCCCATCATCGGTCTGGTCGATCCCTACATCCTGCGCTCCGGCGATTACATGGCCTTCTTCACCAGGCTGTGGGGCGCGCGCCCGCAGGTGGGTGAGAACCTCGGCCTGTCCCTGCTCTATGGGCTGGGGGTGTTCCTGGTGGGCGACTTCAAGAATTACTGGGTGCACCGGGCCTTCCACTCGCGCTGGCTGTGGGCGTTCCACAAGGTGCATCACTCGGCATCGGTGCTGGTGCCGGCAACGGCCAGCCGCGTCCATTTCGTGGAGAAGCTCGCGGCGAAGCTGGCCGGGGTCGTGGCCCTCGGCGCCTATGCCGGTGCCTTCTGGTACGCCTGCGGCGGGGAGATCAGCCGTTACACGCTGTTCGGCGTGACCTATCTGATCTTCATCTTCAATGCGCTGGCGGTGAACCTGCGGCACAGCCATGTGTGGCTGTCGTTCGGGCCGGTGGTCGAGCACGTACTGAACAGTCCGGCCCAGCACCAGATCCATCACAGCGATGCGCCCCGGCACTTCAACAAGAATTTCGCGATCAACCTGTCGCTGTGGGACTGGATGTTCGGCACGCTCTACGTCACCACCCCGACGCCGGAACGCATCCAGTTCGGCGCCGGGGAGCGTGATGATCACCGTTACCTGACGCTGTACAGCCTGATCGTCACGCCCTTCGTGGAGACGGCCCGCAAGCTGCGCAAGGCAAGGCGCTCGCAGTCGATGCCACACGGTACGTCCCAGGCGCCCAATTCCTAGCCCGTGATCACGATCACCTGACGCCCGAGTCCGCTTCCGGAGCCGCGCCACCCTGCTCGGGCTGGGCCGTGACCTGCTCGGTGGCGCGTTGCTTCGCCGCCCGCGCGTCGAGGATCAGCCGGTAGGCGATGTAGTACTTGTAGATGTTGCTGACGTAGGTGACGGTCTCGGCGCCGATCTGGTCGGCGGCGACGTATTCGACGTTGTGGAACCAGACGTTGGGGTCGAGCCCGCGCCGCGCGGCCTCCTCGCGCAGCCGCGCCACCCTGGCCGGGCCGGCGTTGTAGGAGGCGAAGGTGAACAGGGCCTTGTCCAGGTCGGTCATGGGTTCGTCGCCGTAGTAGCGGTCGATCATCAGGCGCATGTACTTGGTCCCGGCTTCGATGTTCGACCGGGTCTTGCGGATGTCGCCGACCTTCAGTTCCTTGCCGGTCGCGGGCATGACCTGCATGACACCGATGGCGCCCACGGGGCTCCGGACGGACTGGTCGAGCCGCGATTCCTGGTAGCCCTGGGCGGCCATCAGCAACCAGTCCACGCTGTACTTGTCGCCGTATTGCCTGAAGAACTGCACCAGCTTGAGGAACTTCCGCCGCTCGGATTCGGAGGCGGCATCCTCGATGTATTTCGCATTCTTCAGGTAGCGCATCAGGATCAGGTTGCCCGCAAGGCTGCCTTCGCGGTGACGCATGACGAAGTCGTCGACAGCGGCCTTGAGTTGCGGGCTGTTCTTGCGCAGGGCCCAGGCGATTTCGCCGCCCGTGCGGAGGGCGATGGCGTCATGCACGGTCACGTCGGGGAAGACCTGCTTCCACAGGTCCGCCTTGTGCTTGTCCATGACGATGAGCGGGATCAGCCCGGAGTTGAGCATCTCGACCAGGTCTTCGTCCTCCAGCGCTTCCGGCGCCGGTTTGATGTTCACCGGGGCGCGCCCCTCTGTGGCGAAGCGCTGGTTGAGGGCAAGCAGGCTCTCGTAGTAGCTGGATGACTGGCGGACGAAGACGTCCTTGCCCGACAGGTCGTCCAGGGTGGCGACCTGTGGCGAGGCGGGACCGGAGAGGATGACTTCGCTGACGTTGGTGTAGCCGGGCACGGAGAAATCCACCTGCTCCCGCCGTGCCGCCGTGGTGGTGAGGTTGGACGCGGCGATATCGCCCTGGCCGGCGATCAGCGCCGGGATCAGTTGGTCGCGCCGGACCGGAACGAACACGACGTGAACCTTCAGGTGCCGGGCGGCGCCCGACGCGGTGGAGGCCAGTTGCTTGTTCAGCTCCTGCTCGAACAGCGTGAACCACTCGTAGGTCACGCCGCGCTGCACGCCCATGTCGGTGAAGTAGAAGGTCTTGCTGTAGATGGTGAGGACGCGGATGGTCTTGCGCTGGATCATCCCGTCCAGGTCGCCGGTCCAGGGCTTCTGGATCTCGTTCGGGTCGAGGGTGAAGGTTTCCGCTTGCGGCGGCGCCGAGGGCTCCGGCGCATCGGCGGCGGGAAGCGCTCCGACGGACAAGGCCCAGAGCAGCGTGGCCAGCCCCGCGAGCGACGGCCGCCAAGGGGTTACGCGATGAGCCGAGGGGTGAAGTTGAAACGGCAGCTTCCTCAACATGATCGCGCTCCGGGACGGTGGCGGATGCACCGCTACCGCGATGTGCAGACGTGCGCGCTGAGCCGTGGCGGCTGTTCGGACGTGCAGGCCAGTACGATGCCCGGCGAAACCGCGAGCCCGACATAACCGACCACACGCGGGACCGCGCCCCGTCCCTACCAACAAGTTTAGGAGCCGCGCAGAAGGGAGCGGATCAATATTTCCGGCGGGGAAATTGTCCAACCGCAGCAAGATTGTTCAAGCCAGCGAGCGCCCCGTTCTGCCACCCTGTCGGCACGAAAGACTGCAAAGAATCACCATGTCCCAATCCACGCTCCCCTCCCGCGCCTTCCTCAAGGGCGCCATCGACATCATGCCGCTGTCCCTCGCGGTGCTGCCCTGGGGCCTGCTCGCCGGCTCGCTGGCCATCGACGCCGGGCTCTCGCCGCTGCACGGCCAGGGGCTGTCCGCCATCGTCTTCGCCGGCGCCGCGCAGCTGGTCGCCATCGGCATGCTCAAGGGCGGCGCCGGGTTCTTCTCGATCATGATCACCACCCTGCTGCTGACCTCCCAGCACCTGCTCTACGGGATGACCATGCGCCCGGTGATCTCCGGCCTGCCGGGCCGCTGGCGCGCGGGCCTGGGCTTCCTGCTCACCGACGAGTTCTTCGCCCTCACCAGCAACCACGACCGCGAAACCTTCAACCGCTGGTACGCCCTGGGCGTGGGCCTGACCTTCTACATCGCCTGGAACCTCTTCACCCTCGCCGGCGTGCTGCTGGGCAGCAGCATTCCTGGGCTGGAGCACCTGGGCCTGGACTTCTCCATCGCCGCCACCTTCGTCGCGCTGATCGCACCGGTGGTGAAGAACGTGCCGACCGTGGTCTGCGTCGCCGTCTCGCTGTTCTGTTCGGTGCTGTTCAGTTACTGGCAGCTGGGTTCGGCGCTGGTGCTGTCGGGCCTGGCGGGAATGTTTGCTGGCTTCGTCTGCCAGAAGTTCTCGGGGGTGCGCGCATGATGGTCTGGGCAGTGATCTTCGGCATGGGCCTGATCGTGTTCTTCAACCGCTACGTGTTCCTGGAGCCGCGCCTGCCGATCCGCCTGAGCAGCAACGTGCGGCAGTTCCTCGGCTTCGCCGTACCGGGGATGCTCACCGCGATCTGCGGGCCGATCGTGTTCCTCCCCGACCACCAGTTGAACCTGCGGCCGGACAACCCCTACCTGCTCGGTGCCGTCGTCGCCGTGGCGCTGGTGCTGTGGACGCGCAACGTGCTGCTCAGCGTGATCCTGAGCATGGGAGCGTTCTACCTGTTGCGCTGGTGGTTGTAAGTCTCGTGCTGAATTCCGGCTCCTCCCGCCCAGGCGAGGAGCCGAGGCAATGCCCCGCATCACTCCGCCCCGTTCCAGCGCCGGCCGGCGCAACCTGACTGCCATCACGACTACCCCTACGGCGTCTATGGCCTGTGACTGCGGCCGTTCTGCCCGCATCGTCCCGTTTTCGCCGCGCGGGATCGGCCGGTGCCCTGTCCCTGCCTGAAAGCCCCGGATTCCCGTATACCCAGGCGATACGCTGCCGCCCATCGACGCCCCTGGAATCGGCACGCGGGTACCGCTTTTTGTTTTTGACAGTAAGAATTATTTACAAATAATATTGCGCCTCACATGGATTAATGTGCACGGCAGCTCGCAAGACCCTCCCCCACCCGACGCTTCGTCAAGGCCCCGTACAGCCGGCGGCCCATTCCAAGAACAAGAGACAATCCATGGAATTCGTTCACGTAGTCACTTCGCTGCTGGCGCAGGAAGCAGCGATGGAGTTCGTTCGCCTGGGTGTGGTTTACACCCATCTGATCGCCTGTTGCGTTGCAATCGGCCTGGTCCTGACCAGCGACTTCGCGATGGTCAAGCAGCTCCTGAAAGGTTCGGATTCGGTTCATCTCGAGCAAGGAAACATGGAGACGCTGAAGCGCACCATCACCCTGGCGCTGCAGGTACTCTGGTTTTCCGGCGCGCTCATCGTCCTGCTGGATATGTCTGCCAAGGGGCTGACGTACCTCCTCAATCCCAAGCTCCAGGCCAAGGTCCTCATCGTCGCCCTGCTCACGGTCAACGGCAGCCTGTTGCATTCGGTGGTCATGCCCGTCCTGATCCGGGCGGGATCCCTGCTCCAGCTCGAACCGGGCATGCGCGCCCTGTCCATTTTCGCGGGCACGGTCTCGGCCGTTTCCTGGTTCTACGCGGCCTTGCTCGGCGTAGGCCGTCCCCTGGCCTGGAAGTACAGCCTGGGCGAATTGCTGTACGCCTACCCCATGCTGATCCTCGCGGGCTTCATCGCCATGAGCCGACTGGTCAAATGGGCGCGAAAACGCCAGGCGCGCGCGGTGCCCCAGCCTGCTCCGAGTGTGCGGGAAAGCGGGCCCCTGCCGGATGAATCGCGCGGCTACTGACTGGCTCTTCCCCTCGAACCCAATCCCCTGCCACGTCATGGCACCTGCGCGGCGTCGATGAACAACCCTCGGCGCCACCGCCAACGGGCAATCCCCCTCCCCCAAATCCCCCTCGCCAAGGCACAATCCGCCCCTCTCGTCTCGCTATCGCGCAAGGCACACCCCGAATGAAGACGCCCGGCGGCATGCTGCTCACCGGCATCGAGCTGGATCGCTCCAGCCCGATTCCCCTCTATCGCCAGTTGTACCTGCAGGTGCGCAAGCAGATCCTCTCCGGCCGGCTGCCCGGCGGTACGCGGCTGCCGTCGACACGGACGCTGTGCAAGGAGCTGGGGCTGTCGCGTATCACGCTGCTCAATGCCTTCGACCAGCTGACTGCCGAGGGCTTCCTGGCGTCGCGCACGGGCGCCGGCACCTATGTCGGCAGCGAGTGGGAGGGGCGCAGCGCCGCCGATGCGCCGCGCAAGCCGCCGCGCCTGTCGAACCTGAGCCAGGCGGTGCATTCGCTGCGCAGCGAGCATTTCAGCGGGGTGTCGTACAGCACCTGGGCGCCGGATTGCCCCACTTCCTTCCTGCCCAGCCACCCGGCCTATGACGCCTTCCCGATGCGGGTGTGGAAGCGCCTGATGAACCGCCACCTGCGCAAGGGGACCAAGGATTCGCTCGGCTACGGCGAGCTCAAGGGCTTGCAACGGTTGCGCGAGGCCATCGTCGAGTATGTGTTCGATGCGCGCGGCATCGAGTGCAGCACCGATCAGGTGGTCATCACCTCCGGCGCGCAGCAGGCGTTCAACCTGCTCGGCATGTTGCTGCTCAACCCCGGCGACAGCGTGTGGATGGAAGACCCCGGCCATATCGCCGCGCGCATCGCCTTCCAGGCGCAAGGCTGCGAGCTGGTGCCGCTGCGCATCGACGACGAGGGGCTGGATGTGCAGCAGGGCCTGCGCGAACGCCCCGACGCGCGCCTGGCGTTCACCACGCCGTCGCGACAGCACCCGCTGGGTACCACCATGAGTTATGCGCGCCGACAGGAGTTGATCGACTGGGCCGGGCGCAACCAAGGCTGGATCGTCGAGGACGATTGCGACAGCGAGTTCCGCTACGTGGGCCGCACGCTGCCGGCGCTGTTCGCGCTGGATGCCTGGGAGCGTGTGATCTATGTCGGCACCTTCAGCAAGGTGCTCTACCCCTCGCTGCGCCTGGGCTATGTGATTCTGCCGGAGGCGCTGGTGGAGCCGTTCTGCGCCATCCGCGCGGTGATGGATCGCAGCCCGTCGACGCTGCACCAGGCGACCACCGCGGACTTCATGGAGGACGGCCACTTCCTCGGCCATATCCGCCGCATGCGCAATCTCTACCAGGCGCGCCAGGCCAGCGTGCTGGAGGCGCTGCAGCGCGAGCTGGGCGGCTTCCTCACGCCGACGCCCGCCGAAGCCGGGCTGCACCTGATCGGCTGGCTGCCCGAGGGCAGTGACGATACTGCCGTCGCGAGGGGCCTGGCCGAGCACGAGGTGTACACCTACGCCCTGCGCGACTACTGCGTGCGCAACCAATTGCCGCCGGGGCTGCTGCTGGGCTTCGCCGCGGTGCCCGAGGAGCAGGCCGGGCGGCGCGTGCAGGAGTTTGCCCAGGCCCTGAAAGCCCTGGGCTGGAAGCTCTGAAGCCGACCTAGAGCGGCCGGCAAAGTGGCTATACGAACAAAACAATAATGGCTATAGGGATAGCACCATTCCGGAGCGATAAAAGCACCGCCGGCCACCCCGGCGTCGCTATCAGGAATGACAATAATGAATGCTATCCAAGCCCGATTCGCCGACTTGCTGGCGCGTAACGCCGCGCCCGCAGATACGCCCCCGCCTCTGCTGACCCCCGAACTCGCCCGCCGTCTGCTCGACCGTCTCGACAGCCTGCGCCTGTTCGCCCACGGCTACCCGCTGCTGACCAACCTCACCCACGGCCAGGTCACGCCCCAGGACATGCTCGACTTCGCCTACCGCCATGAGCTGGACGGCCTCTCCCTGCACCTGCTGGACGGCGAGCACAACAGCCTGTCGCAGATGACTGCGGAACAACTGGCCGCCTTCGGCGAGAAGGCCCGCAGCCTGGGTCTTGCCCTGCACGTGGAAATCAGCAGCACCCGTCCCGAGGACGTCGACCAGGCGGTCGCCGTGGCGCTGGCCATCGGCAGCCGCAACATCCGCGTCTACTCGCGCTACGAGGGGCACCTGTCGCGAGTGATGGACCTGATCGAGCTGGACCTGCGGCGCCTGGCGCAACTGGCCGATGAGCACGACCTGAACTTCGACTTCGAGCAGCACGAGGAGCTGAAAAGCGACGAGATCGCCGCCCTGCTGCGCAAGGTCGGGCATCCGCGCCTGAATGCGCTGTTCGACTTCGGCAACATGATCAACGCCTGCGAGCGGCCGCTGCCGGCGCTGACCCACCTCGCCCCCTTCATCCGCCAGGTGCACCTCAAAGGCGTGCGCGTGGTGCCCGAGGCCAACGGCTTCGGCCATTACGGCGTGCTGCAGGGCAGCGCCGAGGACCAGTTGCCCGGCGCGCGGATGCTGCTGGAACTGCTGCTGCTCGGCGACAGCGCGCCCCAGGTGGTGGCGTTCATCCTGGAGCAGGAGAACCACTACATCGCCCCGGCCTTCCGCCAGAGCGACGAGGCCGCCGACCCCTTCATTCCCTACCGCGAGATGAGCGAAACGCCGCTGCCGCCGGGCTACAGCCTGGAACGCATGCTGGCCGACGAGCACCGCTGGGCGAACAACCAGGTGCGCCACGTGCGCGGCCTGCTGAACGAATTGCGCCTGCTGGCCGAACTGACCCTGGCCGACGCCGCCTGATTCCGACGGCCGCCCCGGCGGCCACCCCTCATCCGTAAACGGTGGAGAACAACAATGACAGCACAGGCTAAAGCCAAGTGGCTCCGTTTCATCGTCCTGGTCCTGGGCGGCGGTACCATCTACAAGCTCGCCAACCTCAAGGACGCCTTCTACATCCCCATGCAGGAGCACATGGGGCTGACGCACACGCAGATCGGCACCCTGCTCAGCGTCAACGCCATCGTCGCCACCGCGCTGTTCGTGGTCGGCGGCTTCCTTGCCGACCGCTTCGAAACGCGCCGGCTGATCCCGGTAGGCCTGATCGGCATGGGCGCGCTGGGCGTGTACCTGGCCACCTTTCCCGGCTACAGCCAGTTGCTGATCGTCTTCAGCCTGCTGGCGATCTGCGCCGACTGCATCTTCTGGCCCTCGCTGCTCAAGGCGATCCGCAATCTGGGCAATGACGACGAGCAGAGCCGGATGTTCGGCTTCCTCGAAGGCGGACGCGGCGTGGTCGATACCCTGGTGGCCTTCTCCGCACTGGGCGTATTCGTCGCCCTAGGCTCCGGCGCCGCCGGCCTGAAAGCCGCGATCCTGTTCTACTCGGGCATCGACATCCTGGTCGGCGTGCTCACCCTGTTCCTGCTGCGCGAAGCGCCGAAAGCCGGCGCCGCCGCTGCCAAGGCCGAACCCCAGGGCCTTTCCGGCCTGCTGGAAGCGGTCCGCACGCCGGGGATCTGGCTGGTCAGCCTGAACGTGTTCATGGTCTACATCGTCTACTGCGGCCTGACCTACTTCATCCCCTACCTGAAGGACATGTACCAACTGCCGGTAGCGCTGGTGGGGGCCTACGGCATCATCAACCAGTACTTCCTCAAGGTGCTCGGCGGCCCGCTGGGCGGCTACATCGCCGACAAGCGCCTGAAGAGCCCGAGCCGCTACCTGAAGTGGGCGTTCGTCGCGCTGCTGCCGCTGATGCTGGTGATCCTCAGCATTCCCCGTGGCGAGAGCTACATCTACGCCGGCATGGCCGCCACCCTGTCCTTCGCCCTGGTGGTGTTCACCATGCGCGGGGTGTTCTGGGCGCCGATGAGCGAAGTGGGCATCCCCTCGCGCATCACCGGCTCGGCCTTCGGCATCGGCTGCCTGATCGGCTACGCACCGGGCATGTTCGCCTACATCATCTACGGCTCGCTGCTCGACCAGTATCCGGGTGAGCAAGGCTACACCTACGTGTTCAGCCTGATGAGCGTGCTGGCGGTGGTCGGCGTGGTGGTCTCCGCCCTGCTGCAGCACCTGGTGAGCAAGCGTGCCAATGCTCCGGTGGCGCAAGCGCTGGCCTGATCCGTTGAAGTGAACTGCCCGCCACCTTCGGGTGGCGGGTTGGTTTCCGCCGGTTTCGAACGCTAGCCTCCAGCGCCGGAAATCCTTCCAACGGCCGTGGCGCATACGACCTTCTTCCACGTCCCCTCACCTGCTGTTTCATGGCACTCTGCACGGCACCGAAGAACAACAATCGGGGCCGCTGCACCTTGCAGACGTCCCCGGCGCACGCGACGCGACCCCGCGAGCCAGGACGCCCATGCCTCAACCCCGCTATCTGCTTCTGACGCTGCTCGCCATGCTGGCCTTCGCCGGCAATTCCCTGCTCTGCCGCCTCGCCCTGCGCGAGACGAGCATCGATGCCGCCAGTTTCACCGGCCTGCGCCTGGTGTCCGGGGCGATCACCCTCGCCTTGCTGCTGCGCCTGCGCGACGGCGGCTGGCGCGCGGGGGGCGACTGGCGCAGTGCGTGCGCGCTGTTCGTCTACGCCGCCGCGTTTTCCCTGGCCTATGTGCAGATGAGCGCGGCCAGCGGTGCACTGCTGCTGTTCGGCGCGGTGCAGGTGGGGATGCTGGTGGCGGGCTATCTGAACGGCGAGCGACTGCGCGGCTGGCAGTTGCCGGGGCTGGTTCTGGCGCTGGGTGGGATCGTCGTGCTGCTGTTGCCGGGAGCCAGCGCGCCGCCGGTGGGCAGCGCGGCGCTGATGATCCTCGCCGGTCTGGCCTGGGCGCTGTACAGCCTGCGCGGACGGCGTGGCGGCGATCCGCTGGCGGCCACCACCGGCAACTTCCTGCGCAGCGTGCCGATGGCGGCCGCGATGTGCCTGGCGCTGTCGATGAAGCTCAATGTCGACCTGCACGGGGCGATCTACGCAGTGCTCTCCGGCGCGCTGGCCTCGGGCGTCGGCTACGCCATCTGGTACAGCGCGCTAACCGGCCTGGGCGCGCTCCAGGCCGCGTCAGTGCAGCTCAGCGTGCCGGTGTTCACCGCGCTCGGCGGCGCGCTGCTGCTGGGTGAGCACCTGACCCTGCGCCTAGGCCTGTCGACCCTGGCGGTGCTGGGCGGCATCGCGCTGATCCTGGCCGGCAAGCGCAAGGCCGCCTGAGCGGCGCCGGCTCATTTCTCGTTGCCGCAGAACAGCCCCCACGCCGGGTAGCGCAGGCGGTGCAATTGCCCGGCGCTGTCCTCGTAGACCATCTCCACTTCACGGATGCCGCAGAAGTCCAGGTCCGCCGGCTGCACCACGCGCTTGATGTCGAGCGCCTGGCCGTAGCGGTAGTCCTGCGCGGGCGGCACGTCCTGTGCGGCGAAGGCCGCGCCGGTGAAGGCGAGGCAACCCAGTGCGATCAGCGCCCTCATGGCCGCTCTCCGCTCGTGTCGGGAGGCATGGGTGCGCCGGTCATGCTGGGCAGGACTTCATCGCGACGGATCAGCCCGTGGAACAGCGCGGCGGCGAGGTGCAGGAGGATGGTGGCGAGCAAGGCATAGGCGATGACGCTGTGGGCGCCGCGCAGGACAGTGTGGAGCTCGACCGATGGCGAAACCAGCGCAGGCAGTTCGAACCCGCCCCAGAGCACCACCGGGTAGCCGCCGGCGGATTGCATGGTCCAGCCCACCAGCGGCTGGGCGAGCAGCAGGCCGTAGAGCAACAGGTGCGAGAGGTGCGCGGCGCCGCGCTGCCAGCCGGGCATGTCGTTGGGCAGCGGCGGGACGCGGTGGGTCAGGCGCACGGCGATGCGCAGCAGGACGAGGACCAGCAGCGCGGCGCCCAATGGTTTGTGAATGGCCACCAGCGCGGCGTGGCGCGGGGAGACACTGGCGACCATGCCCAGGCCGATGAGCAGCATGGCCAGCACCAGGGGCGCCATGAGCCAGTGAAGGACGCGCAGGGAGAGCGGGAAGTAGGTCGGTTTCATCAGTGGGTCTCCTGGGCCTGCTCACGGGTGCGGCGGTTGAAGGATTCCGAGTAGGCGGCCGAGCGTGCGCTGAGCAGCGGGTCGTCGGAGGCGCGGATACCGTCGGGGAGGATCAGCGGGTCGTAGTTGACGTCGCGGCAGTCGCCGCCGATTTCCGCTTGCAGACGTTCGATCACCAGTTCCCCGGCGTCCACCTGGCGACGCTCCTTGGGCCAGGCCTGGGTGGCGTCGGCGGTACTGTCGCCGGGTTCGCCCAGGGTGAATTGCAGGCGCCAGCGCAGCGGGCCGGCGGCGAGGCGCTGGGCGACTTCATCGGCGAGGAAATTGGCGTCGCCGCGCTTGTCCGCCGCCAGCGGCTCGTAGGGTGCGACGGGCTGCACAGACCAGCGCACCGGCTGTTCGCGCCCTTCCCGGTCCACCAGGTAGAAGGCATTGAGCCCGTAGTAGGCGCTGTTGGCGTAGCTGGAGGACGGCGTGGAGGACTTCGCCCAGTCGCGGAAAGCCTGGGTCTCCGGGTGTGCCTTGAAGAAGGCGCCGGCCTTTTCCGGGTCGGGTTTGCCGGTGCCGTGCTGCGGGGCGGTCGCCTTCTGCAGGTCGTAGAAGCTGGCGACATCGCGGACGACGAAGACCGGCATGGCGTTCATCCCGGTGCGCCACTCCTGGCCGTCCTTGGGCAGGAAGCGCAGGGCCAGGCTGCGGATCGGCGCGGCGCCGTCGCTGGCCGCCGGGTTGCCGCCGGGAATCGCCAGGCGGCCCACGACAGGTACACTGCCCGGCGCGAAGATACTGGCCCGCGACAGCGCAGCGGCACCGCCGTTGCTCTCGAAGTGGCCGATCACGCACAGGCCCTTGGCGTGATTGCGCCGGTAGCCGGGATGGACACCGCCGTTGGCTTCCAGGGTATCGATGACTTTGGCCGGGGTGAGGCGCTGCGGATCGAGCCAGCCGGCCGTGTAGGCGAAGACGGCGGCCACGCCGAGCACCACGGCGCCGATGACGGCCAGGCGCAAGGGTGCGTTGGGGGGAGTCTCTGTCATTTCCAGCTCCTCAGGCTTAGGCTGAATGCGTTGAGCGGGTACGACGCACCGTGTGCCGGGTTATTCCCGAGGGCTGCGAAAGATTTATTTTTTCGTACCGCGGGAATAGATCGCCGGGGCATTCGTCCTTACCGCTCGAACCCACCACTGCCTGACGTTGCGATGCACTCACTGGACGACCATTCACTGCGCGAACTGCTGCCCCGGCTGCGGCGCTTCGCCCTGTCGCTGACGCGCAGCGCGAGCAGCGCCGACGACCTGGTCCAGGCGACCCTGGAGAAGGCGCTGTCGGCCTGGACCGGCCGGCGCGAGGACGGCGACCTGCGCGCCTGGCTGTTCTCGATCCTCTACCGCCACTTCATCGACGGGCAGCGCCGCGCCCGGCGCTACGCACGCATCCTCAGCCTGTTCGGCGCGGACAGCGCGGTAAGCGCCTCGCCCGAGGAGATCGTCAGCGCCCGTTCGACCCTGGAAGCCTTCGAGCGCCTGCCTGCCGAGCAGCGAGCGCTGCTGGCGCTGGTCAGCGTCGAGGGGCTGAGCTACCGCGAGGCGGCCGAGGCACTGGATATTCCCCTGGGCACCGTCATGTCCCGCCTGTCGCGCGCCCGCCAGGCGCTGCGCGCACTGAGCGAAGGACAGGCGGCGACTCCCTCTTTGCGGGTACTGAAATGAACGAACGCATTCCCGACGAGCACGACCTGCACGCCTATATCGACGACCAGCTCGACCCGGCCCGCCGCCAGTGGGTGGAAGCCTGGCTCGCGGCCCACCCGGAGGACGCGCGGCGCGTGGAAGGCTGGCGGCAGGATGCGCAGCAATTGCGCGCCGCCTTCGCCGGCCAGGGGCGAGGACCAATGCCCGAGCAGCTCGAACCGACGCGGATTCGCCGTGAGCTCCGGCAGCGGCGGCGCTCACGGCTGGCCACTGCGGCGGCGCTGCTGGTGGCGCTGGGCGTGGGTGGAATGGGCGGCTGGCAGATGCGCGGCGATAGCCTGGCGCGCAGCACGGTGCCGATGCAGGACGCGGTGCAGGCTTACCGGCTGTTCGCCGATGCCAGCCAGAATGGTCTGGACCTGCGCGATGGCGGCGACCTGCGCACCTGGCTGGCCCGCTACCTGAAGGACGCCCCGCCGCCACCGGCGCTGGATCGCGTGGGCCTGAAAACCGTCGGCGCGCGCCTGCTCGCCACCGAACAGGGGGCGGCGGCGCTGGTGATCTACGAGGACGGCCAGGGCCGCCGCCTGACCTTCTTCATCCGCCCACCGGGCCCGCGCCACGAAATGCTGCCCCAGGGGCAGCGCACCGATGGCGACCTGCTGACGCGCTACTGGAGCCAGGGCGGGTACAACTATGCGGTGGTGAGCCGCAGCGACGATCCGCAGGCGGGGGTCGTGGGGGAGATGGTGGGGTTCTAGCGGGTGGTGGCGTAGGAGCAACTGTCTTGTCCCGGCTGAATCTGTGCCGGGGCTTTCCCCCTCACCCCAGCCCTCTCCCTCAGGGAGAGGGAGCCAGATCGTGCCGGCTGACAGAGTGGTTTCATCCTGCTCCGGACGGTCCCCTCTCCCCTTGGGAGAGGGTTAGGGTGAGGGCCAACCCGACGCAGATGCATCTCGTAAGCGAACTCACCGGAGGAAAGATGCAGCCGTGCTATGCGGTTCGCGAGCAAGCTCGCTCCTACAGGTACGCACGCCCCTGAGCGACGCGCGTTAACGGATCAGCCGTCGACCCGCTCACCACACAGGTCGAGGGCGAACAGGCGTTCCACCTCGGACGATGCAAGACCGCTGCCGATCAGGCTGAACAGCTTGCCCAGCGCAGCTTCGCGGGTCAGGCCGCCGCCGGAGACCAGACCGGCATCACGCAAGCGGCTACCAGCAGCGTAGATGTCGAACGCCACATGCCCTTGCGGGCACTGACTGATCGCCGCCAGCACCACGCCGCGTGCATGGGCTTCGCGCAGCACGGCCAGCAGCTCTTCATTGTCCGACGGACCGGTGCCGCTGCCATAGCACTCCAGCAGCAGCGCCTGCACGCCGCTACCCAACAGCGCGCGCAGGTGTTCGGCGCGCAGGCCGGGGAACAGCGGCAGCACCGCGAGGTTCACGCTTTGGCGCGCCTGGCGGTAATCCAGTGCGGCAGGAATCGATTCGGCGCGCTCGCCATGACGTTCACGCGGCAGGACCGCAAAAGCGTCGAAGGCCTCGCTGCGCAGCTTGGTGACGCGGGCGCCGTGCATCAGCTCGCCGTTGAAATACAGCCAGACGCCGGGCTGAACGCCGGCTTCCAGGGCCGTCAAACTGCCCAGCAGGTTGGCCGGCGCATCGCTGCCCGGCACGCCCATGGGCTGCATGGAGCCGGTCAGCACCACCGGCACGTCCAGGCCGAGCAGCAGGAAGGACAGCGCGGCGGCGCTGTAGGCCAGGGTGTCAGTGCCGTGCAACACCAGCACGCCGTCGTGGCCGCCCTGCTCCACCGCCTCGACGATGGCGTCGCGCATGGCCAGCCAGTTGGCCTGGGTCATGTTGGCGCTGTCGAGCAGCGGCTGGAGCTCGGCGAAGGACCAGTCGAGGCGAATCTCGCCGTGGCCTTGCAGTTGTTCGCGCATGCGCGCTTCGAAGCCGCCAGCCGGGGCCAGGCCTTCGGCAGTCTGCAGCATGCCGATGGTGCCGCCGGTATAGAGGACGAAGAGGTTCTTCACGCGACGCATGCCAGTGCTCTTGTAGGAAAGTTCAGAGGATAAACCGCGAGGCCGGGAGAAGTCCCGGCCTCGCGTGTCAGACCTTGGTCCGAGGAGCAGGGTCGGACGGCTATCAGCCCTGAGCCGGCAGGCTGCCGTGGGCCGGAGCGGTGCTGTTGATCTTGTGGGCGTCGCGCCAGGCATCGTGGTCGATGTCCAGGTCGGCGAACTTGGCCGCGTCGAACACCGGGCGCTCGATGCCGGCGGCGCGCTGTTCGTCGTAGTCGCGCATCACGCGCAGACCGACCTTGATCAGCATCGCCAGGGCCACCAGGTTGACGAAGGCCAGGCAGGTCATGGTGATGTCGGCGAAGGCGAACACGGTGCCCAGGTTCTGCATCGAGCCCCAGAGGATCAGACCCAGTACCAGGACGCGGAAGGCGATCAGCGCGGTGCGGCTGCGGCCGACGATGAACTGCAGGGCGTTCTCGCCGAGGTAGTAGTTGTAGGTGATGCAGGTGAACACGAACAGCGACAGCGCGACGCTGACGAAGATGCGGCCCCAGTCACCAACCACGGCGGCCAGCGAGTTCTGGGTCAGGGTGATGCCGTCGCCTTCGAAGCCGGGGGTGTAGAAGCCCGAGAGCAGGATCAGCAGCGCGGTGCAGGTGCAGATGACGAAGGTGTCGAGGAACACGCTGAACGCCTGGACCACACCCTGGGACGCCGGGTGACGCACGGCGGCGACGGCGGCCACGTTCGGCGCACTGCCCAGGCCCGCTTCGTTGGCGAACACGCCACGCTTCACGCCCATGACGATGGCGCTGCCCAGCAGGCCCGCGAAGGCCGGCTCAAGGCCGAAGGCGCTCTTGACGATGGTGGTCAGCATGCCCGGCACCAGTTCGATCTGGGTGACGATCACGTACAGGGTCACGGCGATGTAGGCCAGGGTCTTGACCGGCACCAGCAGGTCGGAGACCGCTGCGATGCGCTGGATGCCGCCGAAGAACACGATGGCCAGCAGCACGGCCAGGCCGATGCCCGAGTACAGGACCGGGATGTCGAAGGCGTTCTGCAGCGAGTGGGTCACGGTGAAGGCTTGCAGGCCGTTGAAGGCGAAGCCGTAGGTGACCAGCAGCAGGACTGCGAAGGTCATGGCCATCCAGCGCAGCTTCAGGCCGTGCTGGATGTAGTAGGCCGGGCCGCCACGGTACAGGCCATCGCCGTCGCTGCGTTTGTAGACCTGGGCCAGGGTGCACTCGAAGAAGCTGCTGGACATGCCTACCAGCGCGGTGACCCACATCCAGAACACGGCGCCCGGACCACCGAGGGTCACGGCGATGCCGACACCGGCAATGTTACCGGCACCCACGCGGCCGGCGAGGGACAGCATCAGGGCCTGGAAGGAGCTCAGTTGGCCAGCCTGGCCGCGGATCGATTCCTTGAACACACCGAACATGTGGCCGAAATGGCGGAACTGGACGAAGCGGGAGCGAATGGTGAAATACGCGCCGAGTCCGACGATGAGGACGATGAGGACTTTCCCGGAGAGGAAATCGTTGATCGCGTCGAGCATGTGCTGGGGCCTCGATTGTTATTGTGGGAGCACGGGCCTGGGGCTGGCCCGCTCACTGGGGGCGCATGGTTGCGCTCGAAGCTTGCTGAAACAATTTCGCGGCTTGTTCCGAGTTGATGCGACCTGACGCTATAATTGCGCCAGTCGCATCACCTGGACCTGGCACAAATGTCCGAAAACCTCGGCCCCAATCTCAAACTGCTTTGCGCTCACTACCGCTCTATCTCGGAGGTTTGCCGCAAGCTCGCGATCAATCGCGCGCAGTTCAACAAATACCTCGGTGGGCAGAGCCAACCCACCGCGTACAACCTCAAGAGAATTGGGGATTTCTTCGGCGTCGAGGACTACGAGCTGCAATTGCCACCGGAACAGTTCGCCCGCCTGATCGGTGCACGGAGCACCTCGCCGGCGAACGTGCAGCGCGACGATCCGCTGATGGAGATGCTGCGCCCGCTGCGCGAGCACGCAGGCAACCTGTCACGCTACTGCGGTTACTACTTCGAATATTCCAACTGCATGTCGGTGCCCGGCTCGATCCTGCTGTCGCTGGTGCACCTGTACGAGGAGGACGGCAACTTCCTCTTCGAGCGCCAGGAGCGCCAGGAACGCTCCAGCAGCACCGACGTGCAGGCCGAGGACTGGGTGCGCTGCCGCTACCTGGGCGCGGCGTTCCAGCTGCAGGACCGGGTGTTCCTGCTGGACTACGAGTCGCTGACGGTCAACGAGATGAGCCAGACCATCCTCATCCCCAGCTTCAAGAGCCGCATCACCCGCCTGAACGGCCTGAAGACCGGCGTCTCCAGCGGCGACCGCCGCACCCCGGCGTGCACCCGCGTGGTATGGGAATACCTGGGTCCGGAGATCAACCGGATCGCCGCCTACCGCCAGGTGAAGCTGTACCAGCCGGATGATCCGCGCATCGACGACGACGTGCGCCAGCGGTTGTCGGTGGGGCCCATCCGGCATGGCCTTTTCGAGATCGAGTAGCTCTGGCTCTTCGTAGGAGCGAGCTTGCTCGCGAATGGATTAACCGGCGATTCGAAACTGGGCGGGGTTCGCGAGCAAGGACTGGGCGTCCCCCTCGCTCCTACAGGGACTGTGCCCGCCCTACCCCTTGCGGCTCTGCAACCAGGCCGCCGCCAGCCCGCTGCCGCAGATCACCGCGATACCCAGCAGCGCCGAAGGCTCCGGCGTGTGGCCGAAGATCACGAAGCCCAGCAGCCCGGCGAAGACGATCTGGCAGTAACTGAACGGCGCCAGCAGCGCCGGCGCGGCGTGCTTGAAGGCCTGGGTCAGGAACAGGTGCGCCGTCATCCCGCAGGTGCCCAGGGCCAGCATCATCAGGCCATGGACCAGCCCCGGCCATTGCCAGAAGAACGGCACCAGCGCGCTGACGATCAGGGTGTTGCACAGCCCGGCGAAGAAGTTGCTGGTGGTCGGGCTGTCCACCTGGCTGAGCTTGCGCGTCAGCAACTGGTAGAAGCTGAAGCACAGCGCCGAGCCGAATGGCAGCAGCACCGCCGGAGTGAACAGGTCGCCACCGGGGTGGACGATGATCAGCACGCCGATGAAGCCAACGATCACCGCCGCCCACTGCTCCACGCTGACCCGCTCGCCCAGCAGCGGCACCGACAGCGCCGTCACCAGCAGTGGCGCGAGGAAGTTCACCGAGGTCGCCTCGGCCAATGGGATGTACTGCAGGCCGGTGGTGAACAGGAAACTGGTGCCCAGCAGGCACAGTGCGCGAGCCGCCTGGAGGAACGGATGGCGGGTGCGCAGCACGGCGAAGCCGGCGCGCGGCAGGAAGATGCCCGCCATCAGCAGCGTGTGCACCACATAGCGCGCCCAGACCACCATGACGATGGGGTAGATGCTCGCCAGGTACTTCGACAGCGCGTCGTGGCTGGAGAACAGGAAGGTTGCCAGGACGATGAGCAGGATGCCCTTGAAAGGCTGGTGGACGCCGGACAGCGGCGATTGGCTGGTACTCATCGGGTCACGGGAATCAATGGACGAAAATGGCTGCGCGAGCGGCAGTACAGCCTAACAAGTTGCGTCGGGGAAAGAACCCGCTCCACCGCCGTACACGGACCCCGCGGGTCCGCTGCTACACCGGTGCACGGCATCCTACGCGGAATCCTGCCGGCAGAATGTTCTATTTGGTTAATTAGCGTTCGAACAGCGAACGGTTACGCCCGGGACGAATTGCGGCGAGTCGTCGGGCGGAACCACTATGGCTCCAGCCGCCACCTCGATGCGGCGCCAACAACTATAAGAAAGGTCCGTTCACATGCTCACGCTCTCCCTGGCACGCCGTCGCGCGTGCAACGCCCTCAGCGCCCCACCCTCCGCTTCCGTCGCGCCTGGCTGATCGCCTGATCCATGCCCGTTGATCGTTTCACCGCCCATCCGCCGAACTGTGCGGAGGCCCCCGTTCGCCCGCGAACAACGACAAGAATGCCGAGGGAACACCCATGATCCGCCGCTTGCCCCATCTCACCGTCGCCGCCTGCCTGCTGCCCGCCCTGCCGGGCCTGGCCAGCGCCGATGACGCAGGCTTCCTCGAAGACGCCAAGGCCAGCCTGCTGCTGCGCAACTTCTACATGAACCGCAATTTCGTCGGCGACACCCGTCAGGGCAAGGCCGAGGAATGGACGCAGAACTTCATTCTCGACGCCCGCTCCGGTTATACCCAGGGCACTGTCGGCCTGGGGCTGGACGTGCTCGGCCTGTACAGCGTCAAGCTTGACGGCGGCAAGGGCACCGCCGGTACCCAGCTGCTGCCGGTGCACGACGACGGCCGCCCCGCCGACGACTTCGGGCGCCTGGCAGTGGCCGGCAAGGCCAAGGTGTCGAAGACCGAACTCAAGGCCGGCGAGTGGATGGTGGTGCTGCCGATCCTGCGCTCCGACGATGGTCGCTCGCTGCCGCAGACCTTCCAGGGCGCCCAGGTGACGTCGAAGGAAATCGACGGCCTGAGCCTCTACGGCGGCCAGTTCCGCAAGAACAGCCCGCGCAACGATGCGAGCATGGAAGACATGTCGCTGTTCAGCCGCCCCGCTTTCACCTCCGACCGCTTCAACTTTGTCGGCGGCGAGTACCGCTTCAACGGCGAGCGCACCCTGGTCGGGCTGTGGAATGCCGAGCTGAAGGACATCTACCAGCAGCAGTACCTGCAACTGCAGCACAGCCAGCCGCTGGGTGACTGGGTGCTCGGTGCGAATATCGGCTACTTCTGGGGAAAGGAGGACGGCAGTGCCCGCGCCGGCGACCTGGACAACCGTACCTTCTCCGGGCTGTTCTCGGCGAAATACGGCGCCAGCACCTTCTATGTCGGATTGCAGAAGGTCATGGGCGAGGACGAGTGGTTCCGCGTCAACGGCACCAGCGGCGGCACCCTGGCCAACGACAGCTTCAACTCCAGCTACGACAACGCCAGGGAGCGCTCCTGGCAGCTGCGCCACGACTACGACTTCGCCGCCTTCGGCATCCCCGGCCTGACGCTGATGAACCGCTACATCAAGGGCAACGACGTGCACAACAGCAGCACTGACGACGGCCATGAATGGGGCCGCGAGAGCGAGCTGGCGTACACGGTGCAGAGTGGCACCTTCAAGACCCTGAACGTGAAGTGGCGCAACTCGACCATGCGTCGCGACTGGGGTAGGACCAACAGCTTCGACGAGAACCGGCTGATCATCAGTTATCCGTTGTCGTTGCTGTGATAGTCCTGATCGCGGACAGAGTCCGCTCCTACGAAGAGCAACACCACGCCGCCCGGCGACTGTAGGAGCAACTGTCTTCCACCGGGTTAATCCCTGCCTGCGCTTCCCCCTCACCCCAGCCCTCTCCCTCAGGGAGAGGGAGCCGTCCGTGCCGGCTGACACTACGGTTTCATCCTGCACCGAACAGTCCCCTCTCCCGCTTGCGGGAGAGGGTTAGGGTGAGGGTGAGGGCCCTTGATCTTGTAGGAGCGGACCTTGTCCGCGAAGGATCAGCTTCGCTCAAGAGCATCGCGGAGAAGCTCCGCTCCTACGAGGTCCTGAGCGGGAGCGTAGGGCGTATAACGTTCGACGTTATACGCCGTTTGACCTTGGTTTCCGGTTGCACGGACTGCGACCGGCTGGCGCTTCGAATTCGGCCAACACGCCAGCCGATGATCCAGGTGTACCGGCGTACAACCGCGAACGGTTGTGCGCCCTACGAATGCGCAGACAGTTGTTCCTACGAAAGCACTCCGTGCAAACCCATTACCCATGAAAAAGCCCCGGCATGCCGGGGCTTCTTTTCAAGCGGAACTCGGCTTATTGCCCAGCCGGCTTGCCTTCCGCGTCTTCGGCCTCGATCTCTTCCAGCGCCAGTTCCAGCCCCCAGCTGGAGGAGTCCGCTGCCGGGGCAGGCGCTGCGGCGGGTGCCGGCGCGGGGCTGGCGGCAGTGGCTGCGGCGGAGTTGGTCACCATGGCCGGGTTGTCCTTGTACAGCTTGAGCTTCAGGCGCAGGTTGTTCGCCGAATCGGCGTTCTTCACCGCTTCTTCTTCGCTGATCGCCCCCTCCACCGCCAGGTCGAACAGCGCCTGGTCGAAGGTCTGCATGCCCAGGGCGCGGGACTTGTCCATGATTTCCTTGATCGAGCTGAAGTCGCCGCGCTTGATCAGGTCGCTGATGGTGGCGGTGCCCAGCAGCACTTCCACCGCTGCGCGACGCTTGCCGTCCTGGGTGCGCACCAGGCGCTGGGAAACGAAGGCCTTGAGGTTGTTGCCCAGGTCGTTGAGCAACTGCGGCCGGCGCTCCTCGGGGAAGAAGTTGATGATGCGGTCCAGCGCCTGGTTGGCGTTGTTCGCGTGCAGGGTGGAGATCGCCAGGTGCCCGGTGTCGGCGAAGGCCAGGGCATGTTCCATGGTCTCGCGGTCGCGGATCTCGCCGATCAGGATCACGTCCGGCGCCTGGCGCAGGGTGTTCTTCAGCGCGGCATGGAAGCTGCGGGTGTCCACGCCCACCTCACGCTGGTTGATGATCGACTTGCGGTGCCGGTGCACGTACTCGATGGGGTCTTCGATGGTGATGATGTGGCCGCCGCTGTTGCGGTTGCGGTGGTCGATCAGCGCCGCCAGGGAGGTGGACTTGCCCGAGCCGGTGCCGCCGACGAAGAGCACCAGGCCGCGCTTCTCCATGACCACCTTGAGCAGCACTTCCGGCAGCTTCAGGTCCTCGAACAGCGGGATGTCCAGCTTGATGTTGCGCGCCACGATGGACACTTCGTTGCGCTGCTTGAACAGGTTGATGCGGAAGCGGCCGACACCCTGCACCGAGATGGCCAGGTTCATCTCCAGTTCCCGTTCGAACTCGGCGCGCTGTTCCTCGTCCATCAGGCCGTAGCCGATGCGCGCCACGTCGCCCGCCTTGAGCGGCTCGTTGGACAGCGGCTTGAGCACGCCGTTGAACTTGGCGCAGGGTGGCGCGCCGGTGGACAGGTAGAGGTCGGAACCATCCTGGGTGGCCAGGATCTTCAGCATCGACTGGATATCCATAAGAACTGCATCCGTTCGCAAGGAGGGGGGCGGACACCGCCGATTCAGCGGCGTCCTACATGTCGGAATTTTCCGTCGACTCTAGGCAGCGGCCAAGTAAGGCACAATGCCACCCACCAGAAAATGCGACGTACGTCACCGCTCCCGTACAATGCCCATTCCGCCTGACTTTCCGAGGTAATACCGATGCCCGTCGCCATGGCCCGCCATATCCTGGTCAAGACCGCTGCCGAAGCCGAGCAGATCAAGCAGCGCCTGGCCCGCGGCGAGGATTTCGCCGCCCTGGCGCGCAAGCATTCCACCTGTGCCTCCGGCAAGCGCGGCGGCGACCTGGGGGAAGTCCGACCGGGGCAGATGGTGCGCAGCATCGACCAGGTGATCTTCAAGAAGCCCGTCGGCGTGGTACACGGCCCGGTAAAGAGCCAGTTCGGCTACCATCTGGTCGAAGTCTATTTCCGCGACTGAGCCCGGTATGACCCCACAACAGATCGCCCGTTTCTGCCTGCAACTGCCCGGCGCCCGCGAGGACATCAAGTGGGGCAGCAACCGCGTGTTCTCGGTGGCCGGCAACAAGATGTTCGCCATCCTCGACTTTCTCGACGAAGGCGCCGGCGGCCTGGCCTTCAAGGTCGGCCCGGAGCTGTTCCTGGGCTATGTGGATCGCCCCGGCATCCGTCCGGCGCCCTATCTGGCGCGGGCCTTCTGGGTCGCCATGCAACGCCCCTACCCCATGGGTGAAGCGGAACTGCGCGAGGCGCTGACCCGCTCGCACCAGTTGGTGGTAGCCCGCCTGCCCAAGCGCCAGCGACTGGGCCTGCTGCTGGACGAAACCCCATGAAGAGCCTGAGCTGGGAAGGCATCTGGCAGGCCCCGACAGCCAGCTGGGAGTCGCTGCAACTGGGCGATGGCTGCGCGCAAAGCCAGCTGCGCGCCATCGACGAAAACGGCGGCCCGTCCTACCAGCTGGACTACGAACTGAACTGGGACGAGCACTGGCGCCTGCGCGAGGCACGCTTCAGCGTCGAGGGCGGCCGGGGCGTGCGCCACCTGCACCTGCTGACCGATGGCGAAGGTCATTGGCGCACCGGCGAGGGCGAGACGCTGGGCGAGCTGGACGGCTGCCTGGATATCGACATCTGGCCGACGCCCTTCACCAACACCTTCCCGATCCGCCGCCTGAAGCTTGCCGACGGCCAGCGCGTGGAGTTGGCCGTGGTCTACCTGGAAGCCCCGGCACTGAAGCCCGTGCGCATGCGCCAGGGCTACACCCGGGTAGATGCGCGGCACTACCGCTACGAAAACCTCGAAGGCACGAATTTCCAGGCGCTGCTGACGGTCGACGATGACGGGCTGGTGCTCGACTATCCGACGCTGTTCCGGCGGATCTGAATTCAATCGGCGTACGCCCAAGGTCGAGCCCGACGTAGGGCGTACAACCGTTCGCGGTTGTACGCCGACTCACCCAAGCCATCGCCCACGCCTTCGTCCAACCCTGGCAACACTCCTACAAGAGCATCTACGACGGGTTCACACGAGACATCCGGCGCATTCCCTGTAGGACCGAGGGGGACGCCCAGTCCTTGCTCGCGAACAATGCCCCGCCACGGAGCCAGATTCGCGAGCAAGCTCGCTCCTACAAAAGCCCCAAGGTAGTTCGTTAGCTTGCTTTCCTACACGCTGGGGCGGGTCCATCATGTCCTACCCACCCGCCGCTCCGATCAAGCCTGCGCATGTCCACCCAATCCCCCTCCAGCGCCGCAACCACCCTGCAGGTGGTTTCCGTCGTCCTCTTCACCTTCCTCGCCTACCTGACCATCGGCATTCCGCTAGCGGTGCTGCCGGGCTACGTGCACACGGACCTGGGCTTCGGCTCGGTGCTGGCGGGCCTGGTGATCAGCATCCAGTACCTGGCCACCCTCCTCACCCGGCCCTACGCCGGGCGGGTGATCGACACCCTCGGCCCCAAGCGCGCGGTGCTCTATGGCATGGCCGGATGCGCCGGCAGCGGCGCACTGATGCTTGCCTCCTGGGCAACCCAGGGCGTGCCGTGGCTCAGCCTGGCGACGCTGATGGTGGCACGGCTGGTACTGGGCACCTCGGAAAGCCTGGTGGGCAGTGCCTCCATCAGCTGGGGCATCGACCGGGTCGGCGCGCCGAACACCGCCAAGGTGATCTCCTGGAACGGCATCGCCAGCTATGGCGCGCTGGCCATCGGCGCGCCGCTCGGGGTGCTGATGGTCCAGCACCTGGGCCTGGCCAGCATGGGCGTGAGCATCATCCTGCTGGCGGCGCTGGGTTTTGCGCTGGCCTGGCCGAAGCGGCCAGCAGCGCTGGTGCACGGTGAGCGGATGCCCTTCCACCATGTGCTGGGCCGGGTGTTTCCCCACGGCATGGGGCTGGCACTGGGCGGCATCGGCTTTGGCACCATCGCCACCTTCATCACCCTGTACTACGGCAGCCGTGGCTGGAGCGACGCGGTCTACTGCCTGACGGCCTTTGGCGTCTGCTTCATCGGCGCGCGCCTGCTGTTCGCCCAGGCGATCAACCGCCACGGCGGCTTCCGCGTCGCCATCGCCTGTCTGTCGGTGGAAAGCCTCGGGCTGATGCTGCTGTGGCTGGCGCCCTCGCCCTGGCTGGCGTTGGCGGGCGCGGCGCTGAGCGGCTTCGGCTTCTCCCTGGTGTTCCCGGCCCTGGGCGTGGAAGCCGTCGGCCTGGTGCCCGCCTCCAACCGTGGCGCCGCGCTGGGCGCCTACTCGCTGTTCATCGATGTCTCGCTGGGCATTACCGGCCCGCTGGTGGGTGCCATCGCGGGCGCCTTCGGCTTCGGCTCGATTTTCCTCTTCGCCGCACTGGCGGCGATCAGCGGGCTGGCGCTCAGCCTGGTGCTGTACCAGCGCTCCTTCGGCGACTGATCGAACGCCAGGGTACGTAAGCCGGTACTCAGGCACAGCGGGAAGAGCGCCCCACTCCACTGATCAGCCACATTGTCAACTGTGTGAGCATCGAGTCCGAAAAGTTTCGATCCTCTGCTATCATCGCGCCGCTGCGGCCCACCAGAGGCCGACTACAACCAAAAGAACTAGCCAGCACAGGACGCCACTTCCCTGATGACACACATCGGGGGCGGGACGCCTTTTTCGTCTTGTCGGCGCTGCACCATTAGCACAAGGAAAACAACATGCTGCAACACCGCATCAGCCTGCTCGCGCTGGGCATTCTCGCGTCCAGCGCGGCCCTGGCCGAAGACCAGTCCACCGCCAAGGGCTTCATCGAAGACAGCCACATGGACCTGTTCTTCCGCAACGGCTACATGTACCGCGACTACAAGCATGGCAACGATGACAAGTCCGAGTGGGGCCAGGCCGCCACCGCGACCTTCACCTCCGGCTTCACCCAGGGCACCATCGGCGTTGGCGCCGATGTCTTCGGCATGTACGCGCTCAACCTGGACGAGAATGGCAAGCGCGCCGGCGCCGCAGGCATCGACTTCTTCAAGCGCGACAGCGATGGCAACCCGGCCAGCGATCTGGCCCGTGCCGGTGGCGCGGTGAAAGCCCGCCTCTCCAACACCGTGATCAAGTACGGCGACCAGATGCCGTCCCTGCCGGTGCTCAGCTACGACAACTCCCGCCTGCTGCCGGAAACCTACTCCGGCACCCTGATCACCTCCAAGGAGATCGAAGGCCTGGAAATCAACGTCGGCCGCTTCACCTCGGAAGTCCGCAAGAGCGCTGAAGGCCACGACAGCGGCGGCCTCAAGCGCATCGACGTGTACGGCGGCAGCTACAAGTTCACCGACAACTTCAGCGGCGCCCTGTACGCCCAGGACAACGAAGACGTTGCCCGCAAGCAGTACATGAACCTGAACTACGTCATCCCGATGGCCGACCGCGAGTCGCTGACCCTCGACTTCAACGGCTACAAGACCAAGCTGAACCAGGACTGGGCCGACGAGTTCAACCACGGCAACCGCGACAACACCATCTGGAGCCTGTCGGCCGCTTACAACATCGGCGTACACACCTTCATGGTCGCCCACCAGCGCAACAACGGCGACACCGGCTACCTGTACGGCGGTTACCAGAGCGGCGACTACATCGGCGACGGCGGCACCACCATCTGGCTGGCCAACTCCTACTGGTCGGACTTCAACGGCGAGGACGAGCGTTCCTGGCAAGGCAGCTACAGCCTGGACTTCTCCGAGTACGGCGTTCCGGGCCTGAGCTACACCGTGGCCTACGTCTACGGCGACAACATCAAGACCGACGAGACCAGCAACGGCAAAGAGCGCGAAATCTTCAACCAGCTCAAGTACGTCGTACCGAGCGGCCCGGCCAAGGACCTGTCGGTCAAGCTGCGCGGCTCCTGGGTTCGCGTATCGAACGACGCCCGCTCCTACAACGACGATGGCAACGAAGTCCGCGTATTCGTCGAGTATCCGGTCAACATCTTCTGATGTGCTGATCGACGCCTGACGTAAAACGCCCCGTGGCAGCGATGCCACGGGGCGTTTTTCATTCCAGGCCGCGGCGAACGCGCGAGCGCGAAGGGCTCAGCGGCGGCAGCGACATGCGCAGGATATGCAGGCACAGCAGCAGGATCAGCGCGCCGGCCACGCAGGAGCCCAGGCGCAGGCCCATCTCCAGCGTTTCGTTGAGGGAATTGAGCAGCAGCATCGCGCTGCCGCCCAGCATGCAGGCCAGCAGGAGGATCGACAGGATGTGGACCTTCAGGGTCACCAGACGCCAATGCCAGCGCATGCGCCGACGCGGGGGAACTTCATCGAAGCGAGGGGTGGGCATGCTCCATTGCCTCCTGTCAGTTTTCCGTCGAAGTCGACCGACACCATCAGTCGGCGCCGACATACTGGCAGAAGGCTAGCTAGCCCGGGCGAAAAAGCCAGGCGCACACCGCAAACCCGAGGCCTGCGGCGGCGCCGGCCGATGAACGGAAGGACTCAGCGCACCACGCTGTTGATGTCGTGGCGGTTGAGCGAGGTGCGCATTTCCTCGTACCACTCCGGAATCGCTTCCTTCAGGCGCTCCTTGGCGTCTTCCAGCTTGAACGGCTGGGTGTAGCGCTTCTTGCGGTACGAATAGATGTAGTAAGTGCCGTTGCGATAGAGGATACGGTCGAAGGTGTAGAAGCCGATGTTCGTGCCGTTGCAGCGCGCGGTCAGCACCATGTCGCCCTCTTCGTAGGGCAGCACACCCTCGGCGCATTCATAGGTGAAGAACTCGCGCACATCGTCCCAGTCCACGCCATCACTGCTGGCCCGCAGGAACGCCTCGGCCTTTTCCTCGGAATCATCGGAATGATCGCTGTACCAGATGAACAGCGGGATGCTCTGGTTGGTCTCGTCACCCAGCCAGCTCTCGCCGTCCAGGTACTGCGCGCCACGCGCCAGGCTCGCCTGCATGCGGCGATGGGTCTGGCGGTACTCTTCCAGCGCTTCGTCGAAGGCCGGGCTGTCTTCGCCCAGCATTACGCCTTCGCTACCCTTGATCGCCGCCGCGCGGGCCAGGTAGTCGGCGTACAGCGCGGCGTCCTGGATGACAGTGCAGGTGTCGCGGGTCAGGCCCAGGCCGATCTCGGTGAAGTTGGCGCTGCCCAGGATCACCACGTCCGGCTCCACCAGGATCAGCTTCCAGTGCACGCTGTTCTGCGCCCGGAAGTCCACGTGCAGGGTCACGTTGGCGCCGCTGTCGCGCACGCAGAAGTCGATGAAGTCCGGCGAGGTGAAGGCATTGATGGTGCCGACCAGCAGATCGACCTTGTTGCCGTTCTCCACCAGGGTCTCGACCAGCGCCTCGGTCTCACTGGCAGAGGCCGAGACAATGGTGATCAGTTTGTCGCTGACCTGCTCCAGGTACTGCTTGAGCGAGTTTTGCGCGTTAAGGATTTTCATACAGCCCCCACCGGAATTCTGAACACCCGAATTCTGAGGCAGGACAATGGCGGGTTTCAACTGCCTCGTTTCTCCCCTGCCCCCGCAGAATGGGCGCTTCAGGCGTACGGCATGCAAGGAGCCGCCCCTCTGTGGCATAATAGGCGGCTTTGCCAGGCGCGCCTCGACCTGCTCGACCGCAGCGCCCTTCCCGCACGCCCGCGCCCGGCGCGCACCATGTCCAGCCAAGGGTTACCCAGTTGATTTCCACTGCGAACATCACCATGCAGTTCGGCGCCAAGCCGCTGTTCGAAAACGTTTCCGTCAAATTCGGCAACGGCAACCGCTACGGCCTGATCGGCGCCAACGGTTGCGGCAAGTCGACCTTCATGAAGATCCTCGGCGGCGAGCTGGAGCCCTCCAGCGGCCAGGTGATGCTGGAAAACGGCGTGCGCCTGGGCAAGCTGCGCCAGGACCAGTTCGCCTATGAAGAATTCAGCGTGATCGACACCGTGATCATGGGTCACGAGGAGCTGTGGCAGGTCAAGGCCGAGCGCGATCGCATCTACTCCCTGCCGGAGATGAGCGAGGAAGACGGCATGGCCGTGGCCGAACTGGAAGTCCAGTTCGCCGAGTTCGACGGCTACACCGCCGAATCCCGGGCCGGCGAGCTGCTGCTGGGCCTGGGCATTCCGCTGGAACAGCACTTCGGCCCGATGAGCGCCGTGGCTCCGGGCTGGAAGCTGCGCGTGCTGCTGGCTCAGGCTCTGTTCTCCGATCCGGACCTGCTGCTCCTCGACGAACCGACCAACCACCTGGACATCAACACCATCCGCTGGCTGGAAAACATCATCACGGCGCGTAACAGCACCATGATCATCATTTCCCACGACCGTCACTTCCTGAACAGCGTCTGCACCCACATGGCGGACCTGGACTATGGCGAACTGCGCCTGTTCCCGGGAAACTACGACGAGTACATGACCGCCGCCGAACAGGCCCGCGAGCGTCTGCTGTCGGACAACGCCAAGAAGAAGGCCCAGATCGCCGAGCTGCAGACCTTCGTCAGCCGCTTCTCGGCCAACGCCTCCAAGGCCAAGCAGGCCACCAGCCGCGCGCGCCAGATCGACAAGATCCAGCTGGAAGAGGTCAAGCCGTCCAGCCGCGTCAGCCCGTTCATCCGCTTCGAGCAGTACAAGAAGCTGCACCGCCAGGCGGTGACCCTGGAGAAAGTCAGCCAGGGCTTCGACGGCGTGGCGCTGTTCAAGAACCTGAGCATGCAGGTGGAAGCCGGCGAGCGCATCGCCATCATCGGCCCGAACGGCATCGGCAAGACCACCCTGCTGCGCACCCTGGTCGGCGAAATGGCGCCCACCGCCGGTGAGGTGAAGTGGACCGACAGTGCCGACGTGGGCTACTTCGCCCAGGACCACGCCGAGGACTTCGAGGACGACTACAACCTGTTCGACTGGATGGCCCAGTGGACCCAGGGCGGCGAGCAGTTGGTGCGCGGCACCCTCGGCCGCATGCTGTTCTCCAACGACGACATCAAGAAGTCGGTGAAGGTCATCTCCGGTGGCGAACAGGGCCGCATGCTGTTCGGCAAGCTGATCCTGAAGAAGCCCAACGTGCTGGTGATGGACGAACCGACCAACCACCTGGACATGGAATCCATCGAGGCGCTCAACCTGGCGCTGGAGAACTACCCGGGTACCCTGATCTTCGTCAGCCATGACCGCGAGTTCGTGTCCTCCCTGGCCACCCGCATCATCGAGCTGTCGGAAAACGGCGTGACCGACTTCAGCGGCACCTACGACGACTACCTGCGCAGCCAGGGCGTGATCGTCTGACGTTTCGCCATCGATGAAAAAGCCCCGCCGATGCGGGGCTTTTTTCTGCGCGCCGTTCGTAGGGCGTACAACCGTTCGCGGTTGTACGCCGACACACTCATGTCCTCGCCGGCGCGGTGGTCAGGATTGGCCGATTAGCCAGACCGGCCCCGAGCGGGCTACGGCCAAGGTCAATCGGCATATAACGCGGAGCGTTATACGCCCTACGCTGCCGGACAGAATCGTTCTCACCGCCCCGAAGTCTGCATCGTCGCGCTGCCCAGACTCACGTCGAAGAACTCCGCCGCCGACGCCGCGAGGTCGCGGTGGATGGCCTTGCGGTCCAGCCCCTGGTTGTCGGTGCACAGGTCCGGCGTTGCCTCCAGTTCCTCCTCGGAACAGGGCGACATGAACACGAAGTGCCCCGCCCCATCGAGCACCCGCAGGTCCGGCTGCTGCGGCAGCTTGCGCGCCAGGGCGCCGGCGTTCTTCTTCCAGTCGAGGATATGGTCCTGGTTGCCGGTGTAGAGCAGCACCGGCACCTGTACGTCCTCCAGCTCGCGGGCGCCGTACATCAGGCTCAGCGGCGCCAGCAGCAGCAAGGCGCCGACGCGGGGGTCGGCCATCGGCGCCAAGTCGCTGCGGTCGGCGCGCAGCTTGCCCTTGTCGCTGCAGGCGTCGGCGTCATTCGGGTATTTCTCGCAGTACTTGATCAGGCGGTCCAGGCGCGGTTGCGCGCCCGCGAGGATCAGCGCCGTCTCGCCGCCAGCGGAGTAGCCGATCACGCCGATCTTGCGCGGATCGACGACGCCCGCCACCTCGGGATCGAGCAGCGCGGCGCTGATGGTTTCCGAGACCTGCAAGGGTCGGCCATAGAGATTGCTCAAGGCGCCCAGACGGCTGTGGTCATGCAGGTTGTCGCCAGGGTGCAACAGCGCCACCACGACGAAGCCTTTGCGCACCAGCGCCTCGATCAGGTCACGGTGCGCCAGCGGCGTGCCGTAGTTGCCGTGGGACATCACCAGCAGCGGGAAGTGGCCGTTGGCGGTCTTGCCTTCGTAGGCGACATCGAGGATGAAGTTTCCCAGGTGCAGCGGCCGCTCCGGAGCGCGCGTCGGGTAGAAGGCGATGGCCTTCATCGGCGCCAGGTCCAGCGGGTCGCTCACCTGCAGACGGTGAAAGCCCACGTTCCAGCCCGAGACCGCCCAGGCCCCGCTACTGAAGGTAACGAGCAACAGAATCCACAACAGACGCCTCGCCATGGTGCAGTCCACCCCGATGCGCATCCAGCTCAGGCGCCACGGAGCTCCACCGCACAGGTTGCGGGGCTTCGGACGCCGCCTGGGAGATTCCTTGCATACTACGCGCCAGCCCGGAACTGCCTGGATCGCCAGATGAGTGGTCTCTCTCTCAAACGCCGGAAATGAAAAAGCCCCGCTATGCGGGGCTTTTCCTGGTGCGTCAACCGATCAGGCGGCGGCGAACTGGCTGGCGATGCTTGCCTGGGCGCCGGCGATGGCGTTGCGGCGAGGCTCGTCACCGTAGGCCAGGCCTTCGGCGCGCACCACTTCGATGTCGGTGATGCCGAGGAAATTCAGCACCAGCTGCAGGTAGTTCTCGTGGGCGACACCGGTCGGCTGGCCGGCGTGGATGCCACCGGCGGTGGAAACGATGATCACCTTCTTGCCACCGGCCAGGCCGACCGGGCCGCTTTCGGTGTAGCGGAAGGTCTTGCCGGCGACGGCGATGCGGTCGATCCACGCCTTCAGCTGGCTGGGCACGGAGAAGTTGTACATCGGCGCGCCGATGACGATGGCGTCGGCGGCCAGGAACTCTTCGATGCTGGTTTCGCCCAGGGCGGCTTCATGCTTCTGCGCGGCGTCGCGCATTTCAGCCGGGGTGCCGGCGGCGACCAGGCTGGCGGCAGACAGGTGGCTGATGGCGTCGGCGGCCAGGTCGCGGTAGGTGACTTCAACGCCCGGCTCGGCGGCAACCCAGGCGGCTACGAGTTCGGCACTGAGCTGACGGGAAGCGGAGTTGTCGCCAAGGATGCTGGAATCGATGTGCAGAAGTTTCATGTGTGAGCTCTCCAAACGGGTTAGCCAGGTGGCTGGCGGGAGTAATTCGTCGTTGGAAGCAAGACTACGCATGTAGCCAATCATCGATAAGTCGGCAAAAATGCGATGATTCGTCTCACCAGTAGGACAATCCCATGCAGGACCTCAATGACCTCTTCTATTTCGCCAAGGTGGTGGAGTGCGGGGGGTTCGCCGCCGCCGGCCGCCTGCTGGGGCTGCCCAAGTCGCGCCTGTCGCGGCGCGTGGCGGAACTGGAGGCGCGCCTGAACGTGCGCCTGCTGCAACGCACCACGCGCAAGCTGGCGCTCACCGACCTCGGCGAGCGCTACTACCGGCACTGCCAGGCCATGCTGGTGGAGGCGGAAATGGCCGATGAAGTGGCCGCCCAGCTCAGCGCCGAGCCGCGCGGTCGGGTCAAGCTGTCCTGCCCGGTCGCGATGGCGGAAACCTCGCTCAACGAGATGCTGCCCGGATTCCTGGCGGCCTATCCGCAGGTGAACCTGGAGTTGCTGCTGACCAACCGCCGCGTCGACCTGCTCAATGAAGGCGTGGACGTGGCCCTGCGCGTCCGCGCGCCGGGCGATGAAGACCTGTCCCTGGTGTCCCGCCGCCTGCGCCGGGCGAAGGCGGTGCTGGTGGCGGCGCCCGCGCTCCTGCAGGGACGGCAACTGACCCACCCGCAGGACCTGGCCAGCCTGCCCGTCCTCGGCGCGATCGAGAACGACCGCAAGGTGCACATGAAACTGATCGGGCCGCAGGGGGAA
Organism: Pseudomonas macauensis; assembly: GCF_047902425.1. Lineage (NCBI taxonomy): Bacteria > Pseudomonadati > Pseudomonadota > Gammaproteobacteria > Pseudomonadales > Pseudomonadaceae > Pseudomonas > Pseudomonas macauensis. The sequence goes on from NZ_CP138377.1 coordinate 3,392,915, forward strand.
GTCTGCGAGCTGGCGATGGAAGCTCGCCTGGCGGCGGAAGACTTCAACCTGCGCAAGAATGTCGCCCTGGCCGGGCTGGGTGTGACCGTGCTGCCGAACTACTACTGCATCGAAGAACTGGCGGATGGCCGCCTGGTACGCGTGCTGCCGGAATGGCACGAGCCGGAAGCCAACCTGCAGGCGGTCTATCCGCACCGACGCGGCGTTCTACCGGCGGTGCGGGCGTTGCTGGACTATCTGGCGGAAGAGTTCTCGAAGGACGACTCGCCGTTATGAAGCGCCCTGCCCCAGCCCCATCAGCACACCGACCCAACCCAGCAGGCGCCCGCCACTGAGCCAGTCGATCCAGAACAGCTGGTGCACCACGACGATCGCCCAGAACACCAGCTGGAACGACAGCTTGCGGGTCTTGTGGCGGAACAGCTGCTGGGCGAGCAAAGCGCCCGGCCAGCCGCCCAGCAGCTCCAGCAGGTGCAGGCTCTGCTCGGGGGTGCGCCACGCGTCCCGCTCGGCGCTGCGCTTGTCCCGCCAGTAGGCGAAGAACGCCAGCACGCTGAACAGCGGGTAGAGCAGCAGGAACCAGGCGAAATAGCCGTCCTTCAGCCATACCACGGCGCCCGTGACCGGCAGCGCCAGCAGCACCGCCAACAGCAGCAGGACGCGGCCGATGGAGCGCCGCGGCGGCGTCGGGAAAGCCACTTCCCGCCCGTTGCGGGCCCGCTCGCGGGTCGCCGGCGCTCCCGGCTTGCGGCGGATATCGGGCATGTCGATGGCCAGGCCGGCCAGGCGCGCGTGCTCCGCCCGCGGCCGGCCCTGCTTGTCGCTGCCCGCGACGTAGCACACCTGATCACCACTCTGCGGACGGCGATCGCCGCGAAATGCCGAAATGTGCAGGAAGAGTTCTTCGCCACCGGATTGCGGACGAATGAAGCCGAAGCCCTTGTCGTCGTCCCAGCGGCTGATGGTTCCGTTTCTTTCCATTGCCCTCAGACTCAAGGTTTGACGCTGCTCCAGTCGATCAGGCCGAATTGCCAGGTCGCCAGGATCAGCAGGCCGAAGGCGATACGGTACCAGGCGAACGCCGCGTAGCTATGGTTTGCGATGAATTTCAGCAGGCCGCGCACGGCGATCATGGCGAAGATGAAGGAAGTCACGAAGCCGATGGCAAATACCGGCAGGTCATCGTGTTGGAACAGATGGCGGTACTTGTACCCCGAGTAGACCGCCGCACCGACCATGGTCGGCATCGCCAGGAAGAAGGAAAACTCGGTAGCCGCCTTGCGCGACAGCCCGAACAGCAGGCCGCCAATGATGGTCGCTCCCGACCGCGAGGTACCGGGCACCAGCGCCAGGCACTGGGCGCAGCCGACCTTGAGGGCGTCCTTCCAGGTCATGTCGTCCACGCTTTCGGCACGGATCACATGCTGCCGATTCTCGGCCCAGAGCATGATCACGCCGCCCACCACCAGGGCCACGGCCACGGTGATCGGGTTGAACAGGTAATGATGGATGTAGTCGGCGAAGGCCACGCCCAGCACCACGGCCGGGAAGAAGGCGATCAGCAGGTTGACGGTGAAACGCTGGGCCCGCGCCTGGGTTGGCAGGCCAACAACGATGTCGAGGATCTTGCGGCGGAACTCCCAGACCACCGCCAGGATGGCCGCCAGCTGAATGATGATGTTGAAGGCCTCGGCACGCTCGCCGCCAAAGCCGATGATGTCCGCCACGATGATCTGGTGGCCGGTACTGGAGATTGGCAGGAACTCCGTCAGCCCCTCGACCACCCCGAGAACGAATGCCTGGAAGGCACTCCACAAATCCATACTGCTTCCCCCGCGCGGCTCGATGGCTCGCTTTTTAATGATGTGCTCCGACTGGGTCGGCCCACGAAGTCAGGACACGGACCTCGACAAGGCGTCGGCATGCTAATGCATTGCCTGCCGCTTGCTGCGGATTTAACGAAAAATTCTCATCCAGCCAGCAGCCCCAGCCCGGCCAACTATCGCCCGCGTGAAGCAGACCACCCGAGGCGGCGTGCGTTCGCCGGTCTGCGAAAAATGTCTGATCCAGGGCGATGCCATTCCGCAGCCGCTCTGGCAAGCCGATGGCCAGGTCTGACTGTAAAGCCAGTGCAACAGGTCACCCCCGCGCAACACCCGGCGAACCGGGAAAGGCCAGCCTCGGCACGACATTGTGTTTCAGCCACGATACACAGGCTGATTCATCCATGATCCAGGCCCGATTCCAGAGCCCTCGCCGGGATTTCCCTCCGATGCCGGTGTAATGACGGCGCAACAGTTGCTTCACCGCTGTCCCGACTGAAATCTCCAAGTCACTGATTCTGCAAGGCAACTCAATTTCGGCACAGCAACTGCTTCACAGCTGTATCGCTGAGCGAGGATCAGCGCTTCACGCAGGAGTCACTGGCATGTCGGGGAGTATTGCAAGGACAGTCACCGCCGGCTCGTCATGGTTCGCAGTCTTTTGCGCCGCGCTTGCTCTGCTGCCATCGGACGCGACTCAGGACGGCAGCCCCAGCCACGCTCATGGCGATCTGATCAGCCATCCCGGCGTCATGCGGGTTGCTGATGACGATGACCGACAGGCCCGCAACGCGCAGGACAGTGTGCCTCCGGCCACTTCTATCCGGACACTGGAAAACGCCCACAGCCGCACCACCGACACCTTCCGCACCATCCTGATCGCGAACTGCGATCACCCACAGAAAAACAACAGAGCGGCAGCCGTTCCCTACGGTCAGCACGCCAACCCCGCTGGCAGCGCAACGCAGCCCAGCACTGGCAACATCGCCGTCGACAACGCCATCATCCAGACCGGACTTGCATCAGCCGGCATGACCTTCGCTGCTGACGGCGGCTACTGGGGTATCACCCAGCACATGGCGATACCTATCCCATTACCTGGGGCGGCCCGCGCCGCCCCGGGGGCAACGACGCCGGCCATGCGGAGCGCCAGGCCCAGTACACTCCGGGCCATCTGACCGGCTCCGACACCGACAACGCAAGCGTCTACCTGGCAGCCCGTGGCGGCTCCCCGCACAACCACCCGCTGCCATCGACGCCGGCTGCCCAGCCAGCGTATACGCCGGCACGTCATCCTGTGCAAAACACGAAGGCCCCGATTGCGGGGCCTTCGTCTATTCCTGCAGGGGATATTCCGATCCACGTCCAGAGCGCCATCCCTGCACACTCCTGCAGGACCGAGGTGGCGCCCAGTCCTCGCTCGCGAACGGGCTGGCAGGGTGCGAGATTGTTCGCGAGCAAGCTCGCTCCTACGAAGAGCCGTACCGCCTGGCGAACCAGGGCGTGGGCTTGTGGCGCCCTAGCGCAGCTGATGCTTGTGCAGCAGCCGATAGAAAGTCGGCCGGGAGATGCCCAGCATCCGCGCCGCCACGCTGAGGTTGTCACCGTGCCGCGCCAGGGCATCGCACATCGCCTGGCGCTCGGCGCCGAGCTTGTACTCTTCCAGGGTCACCAGCGGCTGGTACGTGGGCTTGCCCTTCTGGCGTTCCAGGCCCAGATCGCGCGCCTCGATCTGCCGGCCCTCGGCCAGCACCAGGCCTCGGCGCACCCGGTTGGCCAGTTCGCGCACGTTGCCGGGCCAGTTGTGCTCCGCCATCGCCGCCAGGGCATCATCGGAAAAACGCCGTGGCCGGCGACCGGTCTCGACGCTGTACAGGTGGGCGAAGTGATTGGCCAGCAGCGCCATGTCGCCATTGCGGTCGCGCAGCGGCGAGGTCGAGACCTGCAGGACGTTGAGGCGGTAGTACAGGTCCTCGCGGAAGGTTCCGGCACGGATCGCCGCCTCCAGGTCGATGTGGGTCGCCGCCAGGACCCGCACGTCGACATCGATCGGCTGACTGCCGCCGACCCGCTCGAACTGCTTCTCCTGCAGCACCCGCAACAGATTGGCCTGCAACTCCAGTGGCAGGTCGCCCACCTCATCGAGGAACAGCGTGCCGCCGTTGGCCTGTTCGAAGCGGCCGATCTTGCGCTGGTGCGCGCCGGTGAAGGCGCCCTTCTCGTGGCCGAACAGTTCCGACTGGATCAGGTTCTCCGGAATCGAGCCGCAATTGATCGCCACGAACGGCCGTGCCGCGCGCCGCGACAAGCGGTGCAGGGTGCGCGCCACCAGCTCCTTGCCGGTGCCGCTCTCGCCACGGATCAGCACGGGGGATTCGGTCGGCGCGAACTTCGCCAGCAGCTTGCGCAACTCGCGCACCTCGCGGCTTTCGCCGAGCAACTCGTGCTGCCCTTCGTCGCTGTGCAGGCCGCCGCGCCCGCGCAGGCGCGCCATGCCGAAGGCGCGGCCCAGGGTAACCTGCACCCGCGCCACGTCGAATGGCAGGGTATGGAAGTCGAAGAACCACTCGCTGACGAAATCGCCGACCTCATGGATCGGCAAGATGTCCGGACTGAGCACCGCAATCCACTCGGTGCCGCTGCGACTGATCAGCTCCTTGATCGATTCGGGGCGATCCAGGTGCTCGGGCTGCAGACGCAGCAAGCCGACGTCGCAGCTATGCTCGCCGGCCGAATCCAGCTCGCAGCTGTCCACCTCCCATCCCGCTGCCCGGAGCCCGGGCAACAGCCGCCGACAGTCATCGCAAGGATCGACTACCAGCAGGCGTCGAAGACTCGATGCCGCCTCAAGCATGCTCCCTTCCTTGGCGCCATTTTTTTGAAAAACTTTAAAAAACAGTCGTTTGGCGCTCTAAATTGTAAAGCTAGCAATATCTTGACGGCGTCTATCGACCGTTTTCCTATAAGGTCAATGCCGAATCGGTCTCACCAGCCGCGTCCGCGGCGCTTGACCTCCAACCGGCGGATGAACTCCTCGAGCACCAGCTTGTAGAGGTCGTCGCCCAGGTACACATCCTCCACCCCGCAGTCGATATTCGGGTTGTCGTTCACTTCGATCACCACCACGCGATCACCGGACTGCTTGAGGTCCACCCCGTACAGCCCATCGCCGATCAGGTTGGCGGTCTTCACCGCCAGCTCCACGACCTTGCGCGGTGCCTCATGGACCGCCATGGTGCGGAAATCGCCGCTGAGCTCCTCGGCATCGGGGCTGTGGTCGTAGATCTGCCAGTGGCCCTTGGACATGAAGTACTGGCAGGCGAAGATCGGCTTCTGGTTGAGCACGCCGATGCGCCAGTCATATTCGGTATAGAAGAACTCCTGGGCCAGCAGCAGCACCGAGCGCTCGAACAGCTCGGCGCTGGCCTTGAGCAGCTCCTGCCGGTCGCTTACCTTGATCACCCCGCGGGAGAAGCTGCCGTCGGGAATCTTCAGCACCAGCGGGAAGCCCAGGCGTTCGCCGACCTTTTCCAGCTCCTGCGGGTTGTCCTTGTAGAGAATCTCGGTGGCCGGCATGCCCAGCTTGTGGCTCCGCAGCAGGTCCGCCAGGTAGACCTTGTTGGTGCAACGCAGGATCGACACCGGGTCGTCCATCACCACCATGCCCTCGCTCTCGGCCTTCTTCGCGAAGCGATAGGTGTGGTCGCTGACGCTGGTGGTCTCGCGGATCAGCAGCGCGTCGTACTCGGCCAGCCGCGAGTAGTCCCTCCTCTCGATCAGCTCGACGTCTATGCCCAGGCTGCGGCCGACGCGGATGAAGTTCTTCAGCGCCTTGGCATCCGACGGCGGGAAGGCCTCCTCCGGGTCGTGGAGAATCGCCAGGTCATAACGGTACTGCTTGCGCGAGCGCGGCTTGCGCCAGATCTGCCGGCTGAAGCTGTCCAGCGCATTGGCGAACAGGTCTTCCTGGTCCTCGCGCAGCTTGTGGATGTTGCCCGGCTTCACCCCTTCGATGTGCCAACCGCGGCTCTTGCGGAACTCCACCAGCAGCAGCGGACAGGGAAAGGCCTCGAACAGCTGGCGCGCCAGGTCCTGCAACGGCTCCATGTCGGTGCGGCCGAAGTACAGGGTCAGGGTGAAGCCGTCTGTGTTGCCGTAGGGATGGTCCGCCAGCGCCTTGTCGAGGGTCTTCTCCAGATCCTCCAGGGCCAGGCTGTAGAGGGATTTCTTCGCCAGCTCGCTGATGCTGCGCACCGACGGAATCACCCTGTGCCCGCGCGCCTCGGCCAGCAGCGAGCAGTAATAGCCGTGGCCCAGGTATTTGTAGTTGCGGCACAGGTTGATCACCTGCACACGCTTGCCGCTGTCGTCATCGATGGGCATCTCCAGGTACTCCTGGGCGCTGACCACATCTTCACTGGGGTAGTAGGACGACCAGTCTTCCTTGCGTTCGACGATGATGAACAGCTTGCTCACGACACCTCCAGGGCACTCGGGATAGCGCTTGCCGCGCATAGAGCCAGGGACAATACTCCGCTGAACGCTGCTTCGACCGCGGGGCCGGGCGGTACGTTCGCGCCCGTCACCCAACCAACGTGCTCCTTACAGGTTAACGAATCCTTACCGGTATGAACCTGCAACTTCGCGCCGCCACCGCCGACGACCTGACCGCCCTGGTCGAGCTGGAAAACCGCTGCTTCGAGTACGACCGCCTGTCCCGGCGCAACTTCCAGTGGATGATCAGCCGCGCCCACGCCTCACTGGTCGTCGCCGAGGCCGACCGCAACCTGCTGGGCTATGTGCTGGTGCTGTTCCACCAGGGCACCTCGCTGGCCCGTCTGTACTCCATCGCCCTCGACGAGCGCGCCCGCGGCATCGGCCTGGGACAGAAGCTGCTGGACCGCGCCGAGGCGGAGGCGCTCGAACACGACTGCGCCTACATGCGCCTGGAAGTCCGCCCGGACAATCGCGGCGCCATCATCCTCTACCAGCGCAACGGCTATCGTCCCTTCGCCACGGTGCGCGACTACTACGAAGACCATAGCGAAGCGCTGCGCTTCGAGAAACGCATCCGCCAGATCAGCGGCCAGGCGCCACGGCACGTGCCCTTCTACCACCAGACCACCGAGTTCACCTGCGGCCCCTCCTGCCTGCTGATGGCCATGGGCGCGCTGGAGCCCGAACGGGTGCTGGAGCGCCGCGAAGAACTGCGCCTGTGGCGCGAAGCCACCACCATCTACATGACCGCCGGCCACGGCGGCTGCAGCCCGCAGGGTCTGGCCCTGGCCGCCTGGCGCCGGGGCTTCCGCGTGCAGCTGCAACTGTCGGAGGACGGACCGCTGTTCCTCGACGGCGTACGCAGCGAGGAGAAACGCGCGGTGATGCGCCTGGTGCATGAGGACTTCGCCCACGAACTGGCGCAGAGCGACGTGGAGCAACTGCTGGTCAATCAGCTCGACATCGGCAGCGCGCTGGAGGCCGGCGGCCAGCCACTGGTGCTGATCAGCAGCTACCGCCTGACCCGCTCCAAGGCGCCGCATTGGGTGGTGGTCACCGACTGCGACGAGGACTTCGTCTACCTGCACGACCCCGACGTCGACCACAGCAAGCACCGCCAGCCGCTGGACTGCCAGCACATCCCGGTGAGCCACGGGGAGTTCGAGCAGATGAGCCGGTTTGGCCGCAGCAAGTTGCGGGCGGCGGTAGTGCTCTACAAGCGCTAAGGCGTTTGCCTTTGTAGGAGCGGACTTCGTCCGCGATCATACCCCGTGCCGTACGGTTCGCGAGCAAGCTCGCTCCTACGAAGAGCGCGCCGCAGTCTCCCTTGTAGGAGCGAGCTTGCTCGCGAACGAACCTTTGCTGCGAGGCTGATCGCGGACGAAGTCCGCTCCTACGAAACCGTCGTTTCGTGCGAGCCGGCCCCGCAAATACGAAAAAGGCGCCCGCAGGCGCCCTCTTCCATTGGCCCTGGCTCAGGGCACCAGTGCCATCCCCACGCCAAAGCGGTTCCATGCATTGATGGTGGCGATCGCCAGCGTCAGATTGACGATCTCGGCCTCGCCGAAATGCTCGCGCAGGGCTTCGAACTGATCCTGGGGCGCATGCTTCTCGGCCAGCAGCGTCAGGCTTTCCGTCCAGGCCAGCGCGGCGCGCTCGCGTTCGGTGAAGAAGCGGGTTTCCCGCCAGGCGCTCAGGGTCTGCAGGCGCGCCTCGGTTTCGCCGGCCTTGCGCGCGTCGTTGGCGTGCATGTTCATGCAGTAGGCGCAGCCATTGAGCTGCGAGGCGCGCAGGCGCACCAGTTCCAGCAGCGGGAGCTCCAGGCCGGATTTCTCCAGGGCCTGCTCCAGGCCGAGCATGGCCTTGTAGGCATCGGGGGACTTCTTGGGCCAATCGATACGTGCACTCATGATCTTCTCCAGTGGGTCCGCGAGTTGCGGGAATGGCGATACGTTACCGCCACAGGTCGGCGCTTCGAATAGCCAATTTCCGCCAATACCGGCAGACCAATGGGGCCAATCGGCCTGGGTTTCCGGACTGGGCACCTGTCGCCGGGCGCTTCGAATTCAACCGATGCGCCGACGGATGATCATGGCGGAACGGCGTACAACCGCGAACGGTCGTACGCCCTGCGCGGACGCTGGTGGCGGGGCCAGGCTCAGCGATCGATCCGCGTCGACAGGATGATCGACGACATGGTCCGCTCCACCCCGTCCAGCGCGCCGATGCGGTCCAGCACCGCATCCAGATCGCGGATCGACTGCGCCTCGACGATCACGATCATGTCGAAGTTGCCGCTCACCGAATGCAGGGTCTTCACCTCGGCGATCTTGTCCAGCGCCTGCACCACCTGGTGCGACAGCTTCGGCAGCGCCGTCACCAGCACATGAGCGCGCACCAGCGACTGCGCATAGCTGTCCGACACCTTGATCGAATAGCCACTGATGATGCCCTGCTGCTCCAGCCGCTCGATCCGGCTCTGCACCGTGGAGCGCGATACGCCCAGCTTGCGCGCCAGCTCGGAAATCGACTCGCGGGCATTGGCGCGCAGCAGGCTGAGCAGCATGGCGTCAGCGTTTTTCGTTATTTTGTTCATTTAGTCAATCAATCTGCCTGAAAGGTCTTGAGCATTCTGCAGATTTACGGATTCATTTCAACGGCCGCCTTTGTAATAGTGAGCGCCAAGGCGAGCCCTCACAGCTCGCCATTTCTTTGCCCGCGCGCCATCCATCGACTGGCCTCTGCGGGCCGCGAAAAGCCTTGCCAAGCTGGTTGATGAAAACCGGCATGCCGAACAAACGGGAGCCTCCAATGCACAAGAACCGCCATCCCCACACCCCCGGCAAGAAACCGGTGACCATCTTCGGTCCGGACTTCCCCTTCGCCTTCGACGACTGGATCGAGCACCCTGCGGGCCTGGGCAGCATTCCTGCCGACAAGCACGGCCAGGAAGTGGCCATCGTCGGCGCCGGCATCTCCGGCCTGGTGGCGGCCTATGAGCTGATGAAGATGGGCCTCAAGCCCGTGGTCTACGAGGCCTCGAAGATGGGCGGCCGCCTTCGTTCGGAGAGCTTCGAAGGCGCCGACGGCATCATCGCCGAGTTGGGCGGCATGCGCTTCCCGGTGTCCAGCACGGCCTTCTACCACTACGTCGACAAGCTCGGCCTGGAAACCAAACCCTTCCCCAACCCGCTGACGCCCGCCTCCGGCAGCACCGTGGTCGACCTGGAAGGCACCAGCCACTACGCCGAGAAGATCGACGACCTGCCGGAAATCTTCCGCGAAGTCGCCCAGGCCTGGGCCGACGCCCTGGAAGACGGCGCACGCTTCTCCGAGATCCAGGACGCCATCCGCGAACGCGACACCGTCAAGCTCAAGGCCCTGTGGGACGAGCTGGTACCGAAGTGGGACGACCGCACCTTCTACGACTTTGTCGCCACCTCCAAGGCCTTCTCCCGCCTCTCCTACCGCCACCGCGAGATCTTCGGCCAGGTCGGCTTCGGCACCGGCGGCTGGGACTCGGACTTCCCCAACTCCATGCTGGAAATCTTCCGCGTGGTGATGACCAACTGCGACGACCACCAGCACCTGGTCGTCGGCGGCGTCGAGCAGGTGCCGCGCGGCATCTGGAACCATGTGCCGGAGAAATGCGCGCACTGGCCGGCCGGCACCTCCCTCGCCTCGCTGCACAACGGCGCACCGCGCCCGGGCGTGAAGAAGATCGCCCGCGCCGCCGATGGCACCTTCGCCGTCACCGACTACTGGGGCGATACCCGCCACTACGCCGCCGTCCTGGCGACCTGCCAGACCTGGCTGCTGACCACCCAGATCGAATGCGAGGAAGCACTGTTCTCGCAAAAGATGTGGATGGCCCTGGACCGTACCCGCTACATGCAGTCCTCGAAGACCTTCGTGATGGTCGACCGCCCGTTCTGGAAGGACAAGGACCCGGAAACCGGCCGCGACGTGATGAGCATGACCCTCACCGACCGCCTCACCCGTGGCACCTACCTGTTCGACAACGGCGACGACAAGCCGGGTGTGATCTGCCTGTCCTATTCCTGGATGAGCGACGCCATGAAGATGTTGCCGCACCCGGTCGAGAAGCGCGTGCAACTGGCCCTGGATGCACTGAAGAAGGTCTACCCGAAGGTCGACATCGCCAGCCACGTCATCGGCAACCCCATCACCGTCTCCTGGGAAGCCGACCCGCACTTCCTCGGCGCCTTCAAGGGCGCGCTGCCGGGCCACTACCGCTACAACCAGCGCATGTACGCGCACTTCATGCAGGACGACATGCCCGCCGAGCAGCGCGGCATCTTCATCGCCGGTGACGACGTGTCCTGGACCCCGGCCTGGGTGGAAGGCGCGGTGCAAACCTCGCTCAACGCCGTTTGGGGCATCATGAAGCACTTCGGCGGCGCCACTCATCCGGAGAACCCCGGCCCGGGTGATCGCTTCGCCGAGCTCGGCCCGATGGAACTGCCGGACTGATTCCCGCCACTCATTGAACAGCGGCTCGCGCGGGGCCGGGATCGGGTGCACACTGCCTGATCCCGGCCTTGCGCGTTTCGAAGGAGAACTCCATGTATCTCGCCCTCTACCAGTGCCCACCCGGCCCGGACGACGTCGCCGGCAACCTGCGCCGCCTGGAGCAGGCCGCGCAGCAGGCGGTGCAGAATGGCGCGGACCTGCTGGTCCTGCCGGAAATGTTCCTCAGCGGCTACAACATCGGCGCGAAACGCGTCGCCGAACTGGCCGAAGCCAGCGACGGCCCCTCGGCGGCCCGCATCGCCGAAGTCGCCCGCCAGCACAGGATCGGCATTCTCTACGGCTACCCCGAGCGTGACGCAGGCGGTGCCATCTTCAACAGCGTGCAACTGATCGATCGCCAGGGCGAGCGCCGCGCCAACTACCGCAAGACGCACCTCTACGGCGATCTAGACCGCACGCAGTTCAGCGCCTCCGACACGCCGCCGGCGATCTTCGAGCTGGACGGCTGGAAGATCGGCCTGCTGATCTGCTTCGACGTGGAATTCCCCGAGGCCGTGCGCACCCTGGCCCTGGCCGGCGCCGACCTGGTGCTGGTGCCCACCGCCAACATGCGCCCCTATGAATTCGTCGCCCAGGTGCTGGTACCCACCCGCGCCTACGAGAACCAGGTGTTCCTCGCCTACGCCAACTACGTCGGCAACGAAGGCGAGCTGGAATACTGCGGCCTGAGCTGCGTCGTCGCGCCGGATGGCCAGGTCATGGCCCAGGCCAAGCACGGCGAGGAGCTGCTGGTGGCGGAGCTGGACCCGCAACGCATTGCCCTGGCGCGCGAGGGGTACAGCTATGTGCACCTGCGGCGGCCGGTGCTGTATCGCAGCTGAAGAAAAGCCCGGCGCAATGCCGGGCTTTTTTTGTGCGTGATCCGCGCGGACTATGCGTGCTCGCGCAGGAGCGCAGCTCCGATCTGGCTCTGGCTTTAAAGACTTCCAGAGAAACCTCCGCACGCACCGGAACGCCCCTTCAGGAGGCCGAGTGGAATCGGAGTTTCAGGGGTTGAGCGGCATGGATGCCGCGAGAGCCGCGATGGGCCAGGGATGGCCCTTCGCGGCGGGCCCCTGAAACTTCGATGGAGCGAGGGAACCCCGGCGAAGCCGGGGCCGGATGATGGGGCAAGACCTTTGCCCACTTTGGGTCGTTTGCCAAAGTGGGTCGCCCGAGGGGGCGAAACAAAATGTCCCCGAGCACACCTAAGCGGCGCAGAAACACCCAAGGACAAAGTCCGCTCCTACGAGAGCCGCCCCCCACAATGAACAACGGCGCCCTCGGGCGCCGTCGTTCATCCAGCCACGATCACCCATTGGCCTTCTTGATGATCGCCTCGGCAATATTCGCCGGCGCCTCGGCATACTTGGTGAACTCCATCGAGTAACTCGCCCGCCCCTGGGACATGGAGCGCACGTCCGTGGCATACCCGAACATCTCGCCCAGCGGCACCTCGGCGCGGATCACCTTGCCCGCCGGCGTATCCTCCATGCCCTGGATCAGGCCGCGCCGGCGGTTGAGGTCGCCCATCACGTCGCCCATGTAGTCCTCCGGCGTCACCACCTCGACCTTCATCACCGGCTCCAGCAGCACCGCGCCGCCCTTCTGCGAGAGCTGCTTGGTGGCCATGGAGGCGGCGATCTTGAAGGCCATCTCGCTGGAGTCGACGTCGTGGTAGGAACCGTCGAACACCGAGGCCTTCAGGCCGATCAGCGGGTAGCCGGCGAGCACGCCGTTCTGCATCTGTTCCTCGATGCCCTTCTGGATCGCCGGGATGAACTCGCGGGGGATCACGCCGCCCACCACTTCGTTGACGAACTCCAGACCGTCCTTGCCTTCCTCGCCCGGCTCGAAACGAATCCAGCAATGGCCGAACTGGCCGCGACCGCCGGACTGGCGGACGAACTTGCCCTCGATCTCGCACTTCTTGCGGATCGCCTCGCGGTAGGCCACCTGCGGCTTGCCGATGTTGGCCTCGACGTTGAACTCGCGACGCATGCGGTCGACGATGATGTCCAGGTGCAGCTCGCCCATGCCGGAAATGATCGTCTGCCCGGTCTCCTCGTCGGTCTTGACGCGGAACGAGGGGTCCTCCTGGGCCAGCTTGGACAGGGCGATGCCCATCTTCTCCTGGTCGGCCTTGGTCTTGGGCTCCACGGCCACCGAGATCACCGGATCGGGGAAGTCCATACGTTCAAGGATGATCGGCTTGTCGATGGAGCACAGGGTGTCGCCGGTGGTGACGTCCTTCATGCCGATCAGCGCGGCAATGTCGCCGGCGCGCACTTCCTTGATTTCCTCGCGCTGGTTGGCGTGCATCTGCACCATCCGGCCAACGCGTTCCTTCCTGGTCTTCACCGAGTTGAGCACGGCGTCGCCGCTGCTCAGTACACCGGAATAGACGCGGGCGAAGGTCAGGGTACCGACGAAGGGGTCGGTGGCGATCTTGAAGGCCAGCGCGGAGAACGGCTCGCTGTCGTCGGCATGGCGCTCCAGGTGCTTCTCTTCGTCGTCCGGGTCGGTGCCGTTGATCGCGGGAATTTCCGTGGGCGCCGGGAGGTAGTCGATCACCGCGTCGAGCACCAGCGGCACGCCCTTGTTCTTGAACGAGGAGCCCAGCACCGCCGGGACGATCTCGTTGGCCAGGGTGCGCTGGCGCAGTCCGGCCTTGATTTCCTCGATGGAGAGTTCCTCGCCTTCGAGGTACTTGTTCATCAACTCTTCGTTGGCTTCGGCGGCGGCCTCGACCATGTGCGCGCGCCACTCCTCCGCCAGCGCCTGCAGCTCGGCCGGAATCGGCTCCTCGGTGTAACTGGTGCCCTGGTCGGCCTCGTTCCAGACGATGGCCTTCATCTTCACCAGGTCGATCTGCCCGGCGAAATTCTCTTCCGCGCCGACGGCCAGCTGGATCGGTACCGGGGTGTGGCCCAGGCGCTGCTTGATCTGCGCGACAACGCGCAGAAAGTCGGCACCCTGGCGGTCCATCTTGTTGACGTAGGCCAGACGCGGCACGTGGTATTTGTTGGCCTGGCGCCAGACGGTTTCGGACTGCGGCTCGACGCCATCGGCGCCGCTGAATACCACCACGGCGCCGTCGAGCACGCGCAGGGAGCGCTCCACCTCGATGGTGAAGTCAACGTGGCCGGGAGTATCGATGATGTTGAAACGGTACTTGTGGTCGTACTGCTTGGTGGAGCCCTGCCAGAAGGCCGTGGTCGCCGCCGAGGTGATGGTGATGCCGCGCTCCTGCTCCTGCACCATCCAGTCCATGGTCGCCGCGCCGTCGTGTACCTCACCCATCTTGTGGTTCACCCCGGTGTAAAACAGGATGCGCTCGGTGGTGGTGGTCTTGCCGGCGTCGACGTGGGCGACGATGCCGATATTGCGGTAAAGCTCGATGGGCGTGGTGCGAGCCATGGCGTGCTCCGTATCTGCTGGTTGACTGCCGGGCCTGCAGCTGCGGGTCCGTTGCCTGCGCGGGGACGGCGGGAAGCGATGCGCGACGAAAAAACTCTGCGCACAACAGGCTCAAGGTAGCGCGTCTTCGTGGCAATTCCAGTATCGCGACGCGGCAGTCGTGATCGTCCGACCGACTGCGTCGGCGCCCGCCCCGTTGGCATTCGACAGCGGCAGCTATCGCCTTCCGGGAGCCACCCGGAGCGCCTGTGAACGCCCGCCGCGGCAATCTCGTCATCCAAAGAAAATAATCAATCTAAATCATATGCTTACACAATTAACTTAATTCCCTACATGATCTATAGGTTGCACACTCCAGCCGGCCTATACGCGTCAGAAGGCCGGAATTCCAGGGCTTTGCCTCCCGCAGACGAGCCTCAGGCAGCCGCCCTTGTTAAAGTCATATCTCAAGAGATTTAATTCATTTAAATTCATATAGTTACGATACATTAAGAGAAACAACATTAAACACACCCTCAACCTGCCAATCCCACCACTGGATTGAACCGCCCTTCCGGGTCCATCCTTGAACCATGCCCATTTGCCGGAGATCGCCACCATGAGCGATAGCATCACCATAGATTTCGTCTCCGACGTGGTCTGTCCCTGGTGCGCCATTGGCCTCAACGGCCTGCTGGAAGCCATCCGCCGCGTGGACGACGAATTGACCGTGGAACTGCACATCAAGCCCTTCGAGCTCAATGCCGACATGCCCGCCGAGGGCGAGGACCTGGTGGAACATCTGCAGCGCAAATACGGCAGCAGCGCCGAAGAGATCGCCCGCAACCAGGAACACCTGCGCGCCATGGGCGAAGAAGTCGGCGTGCACTTCGACCTGAAGAAGCGCAACCGCATCTACAACACCTTCGACGCCCACCGTCTGCTGCACTGGGCGGCGGAATCGCACCGCGACGTCGCCCTCAAGCAGGCCCTGCTGCACGCCTACTTCGGCGAGGGACGCGACCCGAGCGATGCCCAAGAGTTGCTGGACGTAGCCGTCAGCGTCGGCCTGGACGCGGTCCGGGCGCGAGAAATCCTCGACAGCGACGCCTTTGCCGACGAGGTGGTGGCCGAAGAGGACTTCTACACCAGCCACGGCATCCGCGCCGTACCGGCGGTGATCCTCAATGGTCGCCAGTTGATCTCCGGCGCGCAGAGCGTGGACTACTACGAGCAGGCACTGCGCCAGGTGGCGCGCAACGCGCCGCTGCCGGAGTAACTGGCAGCCCCATGCCGGAGCGGCCCAGCGTCGCTCCGCCGGGCGCTTCGATATCCCAAATCCCGGAACCTTGCCGCAGCCAAGAGGCGCCCGCATAGCGCGACAAGGCTGCCCTCCCTTCGACGGCAACTTCCCCCGTGAACCCCCGGTCGGCTGCCACTTCACCGCACAATGCCTCTGCTAGCGTTATTAATCAGGGCAGATGCTGCTTCAAACCCATGCAGCGAGGAGGTGAGCCATGGCAATGGCTGACTGGCGCCTTGAAGGCGTCGAGTTTGCGTCCTGTAACTGCAACTGGGGTTGTCCGTGTCAATTCAGCTCACTCCCGACCCACGGCAAGTGCGAAGCGGTGGTGAGCATGCGAATCGACAAGGGCCACTTCGAAAACCAGGTGCTCGATGGACTCTGCTGGGTCGGCACCTTTGCCTGGCCTGGCGCCATCCATCAAGGCAATGGCCGCTGCCAGGTCTTCATCGAGGAGCGCGCGACGCCAGAGCAACGCGCAGCCCTGCTGACCATCCTGTCGGGTGCGGAAAGCATGCCGGGTGCGACGGTGTTCCAGGTATTCAGCACTACCCTGAGCGAAGTCCTCGAGCCTTGTTTCGTCCCTATCGAAATGCAGATCGACGTCGATGAACGCAGTGCGCACACCCGCATCGCTGGCGTACTCGAAGCCACAGGCGAACCGATTCGCAATCCAGTGACCGGTGAGCCGCAGCGGGCCCGACTGACGCTGCCGGACGGCTTCGAGTTCACCGAGGCGGAAATGGGCAGTGGCAGCTTCGACGCACAGGGCGGCATCAGGATCAGCTCACAAGGCGGCCACGCACATCTGGCACACCTGCACTTGACGGGACAGGGCGTGGTGCGCTGACGGTGTCGTCGGAGTCCAGCTCCAGCCCCCGTGCGGCCCCAAGGTGGTTGAGCCGGCAATCGGCATTGCTGGTGATGCTGCTGTCTGCCCTTACCGGGGTCGCCTGGCTATTCCTGCTGGACCTCGCACGGCGCATGGCTGCTCCCGGGGGCATGCTGGAGATGGCCATGGAAGGCATGCCGATGCCGTGGACACTTCGCGACGCCCTGCTGATGTTCGCCATGTGGAGCATCATGATGGTCGGCATGATGCTCCCCAGCGCTACGCCGATGTTTCTCCTTTATCAGCACAGCATTCGCCGGCGACTCCCCGCCGACCAGCAGAACCTGGCGCTGCTGCTCTTCTGCGCCGCCTACCTGCTGGTGTGGGGCGGGTTCAGCCTGGTCGCCACGCTGCTGCAATGGCTGCTGGACCAACGAGCCCTGCTCAGCACGGAGATGCGCAGCCAGAACCACTGGCTGGGAACGGCATTCCTGCTGGGCGCTGGCGTCTATCAGTTCCTGCCCGCCAAACGCGCTTGCCTGCGTCGCTGCCAGTCTCCCCTGCAGTTCCTGCTGGCTTACTGGCGGCCCGGCCCGTCCGGTGCGTGGCGCATGGGGCTGGCTCACGGGCTGTATTGCCTGGGCTGCTGCTGGGCGTTGATGGGCGTGCTGTTCGTCGTGGGACTGATGAACCTGCTCTGGGTCGCCCTGATTGGCGCTTATGTGCTGCTGGAAAAGTATCTGCCCGGCGGCACCTGGCTCAGCCGCGCCTCGGGGATATTGCTGGTGCTGTGGGGACTCCTGCTGCTGTACGGCAGCTAGTCACGGCTTTCCATTCCCCAGAAACACCAGCGCCCCGAACCTGTCGGGGCGCTGGCCTGGCCTTGCAGTCAGTGCGTTTTCACACGGTCTGCAAAGCGCCGTTTCTCATGGCGCGTCAGCCGCTCAGAGCGCCGACCAGCCGTCCATCTGGCCGCCCAGGTCGGCGGAGTGCTCGGACAGCAGCGCGGCATAGCCGCTGATGTGCTCGTGGCTGAGCTCCATCACCGGGTAGGCCAGGACCTGCCAAGGCAGCTGGTCGTTGCCGTCATATTCCGAGTAGGCCACTTTCTGCCCGTTCTGCAGCAGCATGATGGCGAAGTCCAGGGCGGATTGTTCGTCCGGGAAGATCACCGCGAACTCTACCTCGTGCTCGACGGAAAGGTCCTCACCGTCCTCCTGCAGGGCCCACAGGGCGTCACCGATTTCGTCGTCCGGGAAAAGCTGCTTGTCGCGGCTCATGTCACTGCTCCAGTTGTAAGTCAGCGTGGCCGTCTGGACACGCCCGTGCAGGATACCCGTCCTGCGTGACAAGTGCCGGAAAATCTCGCCGGCACCATCGCCAGCCGTGATGTTCACCATCACGGCTATTCACTTCAACCCTAGCCCACCCGGCGAGATTATTCCGCCATCGGGCCCGCGGCCCTCCCACATCGAGTAGCCGACCATGAACCGCACCGACGAGGCCTACCGCATCACCTACATCACCCTGGACGACCTGCAACTGCAGTTCGAAACCCAGATCGCGATCACCGAAGCGGACGGCAGCCTGGCCCTGCATCACGCGGCAACCCCGCCAGCCGAACGTCGGGCGCTGCGTGAACTGATTCGCCAGGAGCCACTGGGCTCCGCGGCCTGAAGGGTACTTGTGCCGCCAATACATCCCGTCCTCATCTGATCACCCCGGTTCGCGAGCAAGCTCGCTCCTACAGGCATGCACTGACCCGCTCTTCGTAGGAGCGAGCTTGCTCGCGAACCATGGCCTGCACCTCGCGCACAGGGCGCGCTCCTACAAGCAGCACCTGCGGACCAGAAAAGCATTCGAAAGAAAAACGGCGAAGCGGGTAGCTTCGCCGTTGTGCCGGGCGCCAGGCCCGATACGGAGTGCGCAATTGCGCGAGGGAAGCGGACTGCCCGGAGCGGATAGCTCCACCCGAAGGCTGGCAGGCCGGATGGCCATCGAGCGATGACCGGAAAGCTCGCCGGGAGCGCACCCGTGGGGCACGCTCCCGGCGCGGACGTCAGCCGATGGTCATCAGGCTGGCGTTGCCGCCGGCGGCAGCGGTGTTGACGCTCAGGGCGCGCTCGATCAGCAGGCGCTCCAGCGGAATGTCGGTTTCCCCACGATTCAGCCCGGTAACGCCAACGATGGCACCCTTGCGCTTGGAGGCCTGCTCGCAGACCGCACGCAGCTGATCGGAGTCGCCGTGGTGCAGGATGGCGTCGAAGGCGCTGTCGGTGGCGGCCCAATCGGCGATCAGATCGATGCGCTTCTGCACCTCCTTCGGCAGACTGGTGACCAGCTCGCTCTGCGCCTGCAGGACCAGCGCGCGGCTGCCCACGGACAGCACCGCAGCCAGCTGGGCCAGCAGGTCAGCACGATCCTCGGCCAGGCACAGCACGTGTTCGCGCGGCAGCAGACTGTAGGTGTTGCGCTCGCCGGTCGGGCCGGTCAGCACTTGCACGGTATAGCTCTGCGACAGCTCGGCATAGCCTGCGATCAGCGCGGTCAGCGCCGGCTCGTTCTGCCCGGCCCACTGGGTCAGCGCCTCCACCGCCTTGCTCGCCTCGGCCGGACGCCCCACCGCCTGCGCACCGTCGCCCTGCAACTGCTTGGCCACCGCATCCTGCGGACGGGTGGAGAGCAGGCGGTACAGGTACAGTGGGCCACCGGCCTTCGGACCGGTGCCGGACAGGCCTTCACCACCGAACGGCTGCACGCCGACCACGGCACCGACCACGTTGCGGTTGACGTAGAGGTTGCCGACATGGGCGCTCTCCACCACCTGGGCGATGGTCTCGTCGATGCGGGTGTGCACGCCGAGGGTCAGGCCGTAGCCGCTGGCGTTGATCTGCGCCAGCAGTTGGTCCAGCTCGGAACGCTCGTAGCGCACCACGTGCAGCACGGGACCGAAGATTTCGCGCTTGAGCTCGCTGAAGCTGTCCAGTTCGATCAGGGTCGGCACGACGAAG
The DNA here is from genome assembly GCF_047902425.1 of Pseudomonas macauensis. Classification (NCBI taxonomy): domain Bacteria; kingdom Pseudomonadati; phylum Pseudomonadota; class Gammaproteobacteria; order Pseudomonadales; family Pseudomonadaceae; genus Pseudomonas; species Pseudomonas macauensis. The sequence goes on from NZ_CP138377.1 coordinate 3,412,313, forward strand.
GTGCCGCGCTTGATTTCCTCGGCATCCACGCGGGCGCTCTGGAACACCTTGCGGCCTTTGTCGCGCATGGTCTGGATGTGCTTGTCGATGTTGCCCTTGGCTTCCTCGTCGATCACCGGACCAATGTCGGTGTGCAGGCGCTCCGGCGCACCGACGCGGTACTCGGCCATCGCGCCCTTGAGCATGGCGATCACGCGGTCGGCCACGTCAGCCTGCACGCACAGCACGCGCAAGGCCGAGCAACGCTGACCGGCGCTATCAAAGGCAGAGTTGACCACGTCCACCACCACCTGCTCGGCCAGCGCCGAGGAGTCGACGATCATGGCGTTGAGGCCACCGGTCTCGGCGATCAGCGGGATGGTGCGGCCCTGGGCGTCCAGGCGGCCGGCGATGTTGCGCTGGAGAATGCCAGCCACTTCGGTGGAACCGGTGAACATCACGCCACGCACACGCTCGTCTCCGACGAGACGAGCACCGACGGTTTCACCACGGCCCGGCAGCAGCTGCACGGCGCCGGCCGGCACGCCGGCGTCCAGCAGGATGCGCACGGCTTGGGCGGCGATCAGCGGAGTCTGCTCCGCCGGCTTGGCCAGCACGGTGTTACCGGCGGCCAGGGCAGCGGCTACCTGGCCGCTGAAGATCGCCAGCGGGAAGTTCCACGGGCTGATGCACACCACCGGGCCCAGTGGGCGGTGGCTGTCGTTGGCAAAGTGAGTACTGGCCTGGGCGCCGTAGTAACGCAGGAAGTCCACCGCCTCGCGCACTTCGGCGATGGCGTTGGCGAAGGTCTTGCCCGACTCCCGCACCAGCACGCCCATCAGCGACTGGATTTCGGCTTCCATCAGGTCGGCGGCGCGCTGCAGGATGGCGCCGCGCTCGGCCGGCTGGGTGGACTGCCAGATCTGCGCGCTGGACAGCGCGCCGAGGATGGCGTTGTTGACGTCGGCTTCGCTGGCTTCACGCACGTGGCCCACCACGTCGCGCAGGTCGGCCGGGTTGCGCACCGGCTGCGGCTCGCCAGGGGCGGCGTCGGCCAGACCGAGGATCGGCGCGGCCAGGTAAGCCTGGTTGGTGCTCGACAGCAGCGCCGAGGACAGCGAGCCCAGGCGGTGCTCGTTGGCCAGGTCGATGCCGGCGGAGTTCAGACGCGATTCGCCGTACAGCTCACGCGGCAGCGGAATGCGCGGGTGCGGCAAGCCCAGGGTGCCCTCCTGCGCGGCCATCTGCTCGACCTGCAGCACCGGGTCCAGCACCAGGTCCTTGAGGGAGATGCTGTGGTCGGCGATGCGGTTGACGAAGGAGGTGTTGGCGCCGTTTTCCAGCAGGCGACGAACGAGGTACGCCAGCAGGGTTTCATGGCTGCCCACCGGAGCGTAGATACGGCACGGGCGGTTGAACTTGCCGTCGGCGACCTTGCCCACCACCTGCTCGTACAGCGGCTCACCCATGCCGTGCAGGCACTGGAACTCGTACTGGCCCGGGTAGTAGTTCTGCCCGGCCAGGTTGTAGATGGCCGACAGCGAGTGGGCGTTGTGGGTGGCGAACTGCGGGTAGATGGCTTCCGGCACGGCCAGCAGCTTGCGCGCACAGGCCAGGTAGGAAACGTCGGTGTACGGCTTGCGGGTATAGACCGGATAGCCTTCCAGGCCGTTGACCTGGGCCATCTTGATCTCGCTGTCCCAGTAGGCGCCCTTCACCAGACGGATCATCAGGCGGTGACGGCTGCGCTTGGCCAGGTCGATCACGTAGTCGATCACATAGGGGCAGCGCTTCTGGTAGGCCTGGATGACGAAGCCGATGCCGTTCCAGCCGGCCAGGCTCGGCTCGAAGCACAGGCGCTCAAGCAGGTCGAGGGAGATTTCCAGGCGGTCGGCTTCCTCGGCGTCGATGTTGATGCCGATGTCGTAGTCGCGAGCCATCTTCACCAGGCCGAGGACGGTCGGGTACAGCTCGTCCATCACGCGGTCGTACTGGGCGCGGCTGTAGCGCGGGTGCAGTGCGGAGAGCTTGATCGAGATGCCCGGGCCTTCGTAGATGCCGCGACCGTGGGAGGCCTTGCCGATGGCATGGATGGCCTGCTCGTAGGAAGCCAGGTAACGCTTGGCATCCTCGTCGGTCAGCGCGGCTTCGCCGAGCATGTCGTAGGAATAGCGGAAGCCCTTGGACTCCATGGTGGCGGCATTGGCCAGCGCCTCGGCGATGGTCTCGCCGGTGACGAACTGCTCGCCCATCAGGCGCATGGCCATGTCCACGCCCTTGCGGATCAGCGGCTCGCCGGACTTGCCGATGATGCGGTTGAGTGCCGAGGACATGCCGGCCTCGGTGTGGGTGGACACCAGCTTGCCGGTGATCAGCAGGCCCCAGGAGGCCGCGTTGACGAACATCGATGGGCTCTGGCCCAGGTGCTGGCTCCAGTTGCCGTTGCTGATCTTGTCGCGGATCAGCGCGTCACGGGTGGCCTTGTCCGGAATGCGCAGCAGCGCTTCGGCCAGGCACATCAGCGCCACACCTTCCTGGGACGACAGGGAGAACTCCTGCAGCAGCCCCTGCACCAGGCCCTGGCGGCCGCCAGCGTTCTTCTGGTTGCGCAGCTTCTCGGCGATACCCAGGGCCATCTTGTTGGCAGCGTCGGCCTGCTCCTTGGGCAGACGGGCCAGGTCCAGCAGCATCGGCAGCGCCTCGGTTTCCGGACGGCGGTAGGCGGAGGTGATGGCGGCGCGCAGCACCGACTGCGGCAGGATGCTTTCGGCGAAATCGAGGAAGACCTGCAGGCCCTGCTCGCTCAGCGAGTCCACGGATTCTTCGCCTGCAGCGGCGGCCAGCCCGGAGTGCTCGGCGGGAGTCAGCCCACCCTCGACCTGTTCGAGGTACGTGAAGATCGCCTGCTTGATCAGCCAGTGCGGGGTACGGTCGAGCTGCTGGGCGGCGAGCTTCAGACGTTCACGGGTGGCGTCGTCGAGCTTCACGCCGAGGGTAGTGGTGGCCATGGGTCGTCCTATTGTTAAAAGTTTGGAGCGTGCAAAGCGGCGCAAGGTTAAACCGCCGCCAACAAAGGTGCAACCAGGTGCAACCACTCTTTCGCGACCTGCCCGGAGCCCTGGAATTCAGCGCACCCGCACGGTGCACCGAACCCTGTCGCGAGCCACACCCTGGATCAGGCCGACCGGCGGATACGACCAAGGTATAACCCGCAGGGCGAACAGGTTGCACCTCAACGCAAGGCGAACCCGGACAGCATAGGCCAGGGCACGACAGGTTGCGCTCTCGGAGGCGACCGAGGAGATGAAGAACGACAGGACTCGGCGCCCTGCCCTGGCCGCCGGGCAGCACCGGCAGCACGCGAGGTCGACCGGTGCAACCGGCCACCTCGCCGAATTGGTTTACTTCAGGCGTCGTTCCGCGGCGATTTCCGGGAGATCAGTGCGGCGCAGATAGGTGAGCAGCGCTTCGCCGAAGTTGAGGCGGTCGTTGATGTTCTGCTCGGCGAGAATCTGCAGGCATTCGCGGCTCAGGATCATGACATCCCCCGCCCTGGACGCCCAGACGAACTCGCAGGCCGGCTGGATGCTGTCCTCGACCACGTCCATGCCGAAGGAGTCTTCGCTGAAACGCACGATGTACTTGCCCGTCTTGCGATTGAAACCGACAAAGCCGCAAAGGCCGTCGGCAGCCTTGCAGATGTCGCTGGAAGTGATGGCCATGGTTCCCCCTGGATCGGATTGTTATGGATTGCGCACGCAGGAGGGGCCGCTCTGACGGCGGCTGGATCGTTCATTCCGCTCCAAAACACGGAGCGGACCGGCGCGGCGGACAGCTCTTGTAGGAGCAACGGTCTTGTCCCGGCTGAATCTGTGCCAGGGCTTTCCCCCTCACCCCAGCCCTCTCCCCCAGGGAGAGGGAGCCAGATCGTGCCGGCTGACAGAGTAGTTTCATCCTGCACCGGACGGTCCCCTCTCCCCCTGGGAGAGGGTTAGGGTAAGGGCCAACCCGAGCACAGATGCATCTCGTAGGAGCGGACTCTGTCCGCAAGGGCCACCGCGAACGCACCCGCCCCAACACGGAAATATCGGGGACGTAGGGCGTACAACCGTTCGCGGTTGTACGCCGATTCACCTCGCCTCGCCATGTGCGCCAAGGCCAAGTTCGGAGCTCCGCAGATCAAGGTCAAACGTCGTATAACGTCGAACGTTATACGCCCTACGCGTCGTCACGCCCCCTGCGCCAGATGCCGCGCGATCACCTGCCGCAGCGGCGGCAGGCCCTGCGCCAGGCGCAAACCGGCATTACGCAGCAGGCGCGCCGGCGGGCGTGGATCGGTGTACATGCCGACGATCAGGCGCGTGGCCTGGTACAACGGCCAGGTCGCCAGGCGATGGGCCGTGGCGTAACGGCGCAACGGCCAGGCGCCGCCGATGTCGCCGCCGCGTCTATGGGTGGCCAGCACCTCCGCGGCAAGGCGGCGCTGGCTCTGCAGGCCGAAGTTGAAACCATGAGCAGTGACCGGATGCATGCCCACGGCGGCGTCGCCGATCAGTGCGCTGCGCGGGCCGGCGAAGCGATCGGCGAATACGCCCACCAACGGGTAGCTATGGCGCGGCCCGAGCAATTGCATGGCGCCCAGGCGGCGGTCGAAGCGCCGCTCCATCTCATGGGCGAAGGCTACCTCGTCCAGCTCCAGCAGCGGCGCCATCTCCCGCTGCGGCAGGGTCAGCACCACCGAGGAACGATCGCCATTGATCGGCAGCAGCGCCAGGGTCTGGCCGTAGCCGAACCACTCCCAGGCCACGTTGTGGTGTGGCCGCTCGTGAGCCATGCGGCAGACCATCATGGTCTTGCCGAAATCCTCCAGGCTCGCGCCGATGCCAAGCATCCGCCGCGTCTCGGAGAAGCGGCTATCGGCGGCGACCAGCAGGCGCGCGTGCACCTGGCTGTCATCGTCCAGCGTCAGTTGCACGCCCTCGCGCTCCACCTGCAGCGAGCGCAAGGCCCGGCCGCATACCAGCGATACATCCGGGCACTCGTGCACCGCATCGAAGGCCGCGCGGCGGATCGCCTGGTTGGCCACGAAGTAGCCCAACTGTTCGGCGCCCGCCTGCCCCGCCTCAATGCGCAGTGCGAACAGCGACGGGCCGTTGAGTACCTGGGCATCGCGCAATGGCGAGACTTCCTGCGAGTCGATGCGCGACCACATCCCCAGCCGCTGCAGCTCGGCGCGTGAGGCGTGGGTCAGGGCGATCTCGCGGCCGTCCTCAGCCGGCTCGGCCAGGCTCGCCAGCGGCTGGCGTTCGATCAGCTGGACCGACAGGCCGCTGCCGGACAACGAGCGGGCCAGGCACAGCCCGGCAGGGCCGGCGCCGACGATGGCGATGTCCACGTGCATGGGTGACTCCTTTCGCGGGGATGGGCGGTCCCGGAGTCTAGGTTGGCCGCCCGGCGCTTTCGTTGCCGTGGATCAGTACGACGCAGCGCCGCCCCTGCGGCGGCACGGCGCATACCTCCGAGGAGGCATGCCGCCGCTCAATGAAACAGCCGGGTGCCCAGCTCGCGACTGGCCTCCAGCAGCACCGGCAGGAAGCGCGTCTCCAGTTCCTGGCGCGACACCCGTCCGGCATGGGTGCCGACGTTCAGCGCCGCCAGCACCTGGCCGGCGGAATCCTTCAGCGGCACGGCGATGGAACGCAGGCCGACCTCCAGCTCCTGATCGATGATCACCCAGCCCTGCTGGCGAATCTCGGCGATACTCGCCCGCAGCATGTCCGGCGTGTGCACGGTGCGGCTGGTCTTCACCTGCAGGTCGGCGTGGGCCAGGTAGTCCTCCAGCGCCTCGTCGTCCAGGCCGGCAAGCAGAATGCGGCCCATGGAGGTGCAGTAGGCCGGCAGCCGGCTGCCGACGCTGAGGTCTACGGAAATCAGGCGCTGCGGCGTCGCGGAGCGGGCGATATAGAGGATTTCGTCGCCTTCCAGCGTCGCCATCGAGCACGCCTCGTGCAGTTGCTCGCTCAGGCGGTCGAGGATTGGCTGGGCGGTGACCGCCAGCGGCGTGGACGACAGGTAGGCATGGCCAAGGGTCAGCACCTTGGGCAGCAGCGAATAGGTACGTCCGTCGGAGGTGACGTAGCCGAGCTTCATCAGCGTATGCAGACAGCGGCGCACGGCGGCGCGGGGAATCTCGGTGCGGTGGCTGATCTGCGCGATGGTCAGGTGGCGCTTGCGCTCCTGGAAGGCGTGGATCACCGCCAGGCCACGAGCCAGCGAGGTCATGAAGTTCGGATCGCCGGTGAAGGCTTCGATGCGCTTGGCCGGCGAGGCAACGATGGGCGGCGCGAGGGGCGGCAGGCTGGCACGAGGGGCGTCGGTCATTTCTTGTTGGTCCTGGCAGGCGGGCTCCGGGCGATTATCGATACGGGCGAGCGATTATCGCAACACGGATGGTCGATTATCGAACGGAGGTTGAGTGGCGCGCCGGCCGCCCGGTTTTCGCGGGACCGAGAGGGCCTTCTGATCACTGCTCGGGAACTGTGTTTTTCCTGAACACATCGGCGCCAGACGAAACCTTTCGCGGATAAGATCCGCTCCTACAAGATCAAGGGCCCCTCACCCTAACCCTCTCCCGCAAGCGGGAGAGGGGACTGTTCGGTGCAGGATGAAACCGTAGTGTCAGCCGGCACGGACGGCGCCCTCTCCCTGAGGGAGAGGGGGAAGCGCAGGCAGGGATTAACCCGGTAGAAGACAGTTGCTCCTACGAAAAGCAACGCCGCGCGCCGATCTGCTCCCGTAGGAGCGGACCTTGTCCGCGAAATCCCACAGCAGCACCCGGCCCCGTAGGTGAAACTCGCGCTTAAAGCGGCTCCAGCTTCAACTGCCGCAACCGGCTCAACGTCCGCGCAAAATCCACCGCCGCCCCGCCGGCTGCCAATTCTTCCAGCGACACCGAGGCGAACAGCTGCAACCGTAGCTGCCGGTCATAGGCGATATCGATGAAGTTGAGGAAACGCATGCTCACATCTGGCGGGTAATCCGCCAGGGGGCCGAGACCGCTGACGGCCATGCGCGGGAAGTGCTCGATCAGCCACAGGTAGTCGCTGGCCGAACGCGGCCGCTCGAACATCTCGCTGAAATCCATCCAGGCGCTGTAGCCATCATGGGCGTGGATTCTCAGCGGATGATGGTTGACGTTGAGCACTTCGTTGAAGTTCGCGTCGTCCGCCAACCTCAAGCGGTCATGGATCAAATCGAAATCGTCCGTCGTTGCCGGCCAGACGAAACTGCCCCACTCCTCCAGTGCGCTACTCTGCTCGCGGTAGTCATGGCCGCCATCCAGCGACACCACGTCGAAGCGCTTTTCGATCAGCTCGATGGCCGGGCGGAAGCGTTCGCGGTACAGCGGGTTCGGGCAGAGGTTTTCCGGCTGGTAGTTGGAGGTGCAGACCAGCCCCACGCCCTCGTCCACCAGCACCTTGAGCATGCGCCCCAGCAACATGGCGTCGCCGATGTCATGCACATGGAACTCGTCGAAGCACAGCAGCCGGGTCTCCTCGGCGATGGCACGGGCTACCCGTACCAGTGGGTCGGACTGCCCGGTGATCGCCAGCATGCGGCCCTGCAACTCCTGCAGGAAGGCGTGAAAGTGCACACGGCGTTTGGCCTGGATGGGCGCCGCCGCGAAGAAGTGATCCATGACGAAGCTCTTGCCCCGCCCCACACCGCCCCACAGGTAGACGCCGGCCACCGGCTTGCGCAGGAAGCCATGGCGGCCGGCGAGGAAATCGTCGAGCCAGCTGGCGAGGTGGTCCACCGCCGCCAGCTGGGCCTCGTCCGCACGGTAGCCGCGCTCATCGAGCGCGGCGGCGAAGTGCCGCCGGACGCGGTCTGCGACCGCTTCGGCGGATATTTCAATATCAAAAGTCAAAGAACACCGTTTCCGCATCACCCTGGACGCGGATATCAAAGCGGTAAGCGAGCTTCCCGTCTACCTCGCAGCGTTTGGCGATCAGCGTCTGCCGACGTTCGGGCTGCTCGATCCGGTTCAGCACCGGGTCTGCCGCGTTGGCCTGCGCCTCGTCCTCGAAGTAGATGCGCGTCTGCAGGTGGATGTTGATCCCGCGGGCGAACAGCGAAACGTTGATGTGCGGCGCCATGGGCACGCCAGCGGCGTTCTTCACCACGCCGGGCTTGATGGTGCGCACCTGCCATTCGCCAGCGTCGAAGGTGGTCGCCGTGCGCCCGAAACCGTTGAAGGGCTTTTCCAGGTCGTAGGCGCTGTCGTACACGCCTTCGTGATTGGCCTGCCACAGCTCCAGGAAGGAATCGCGGATCAGGTGGCCGTTACCGTCGTAGACGTTGCCGAGCAGCACGATGTGTTCGCCGGGCGCGCCGGGCTTGGCCATCTCGCTCCAGATTTCCTGGTCACGGGCGGGGTTGCCGGCAGCGGCCAGGGCGAGGCCGATGTGCACGTAGGGGCCGGCGGTCTGCGAGGGGGTTTCCGGCAGCAGTTCGATAGGCATCTTTTGTTCTCCTCCGAAACCGTTTCGGGCTGAGCGAGCTAGCGCGGTGCAAGGCGAAAGCGACTGAAGAAGCGGAGTTCAGTTGCCCTGAATGAGCATGACTCGCTCCGCTCGCCCCTGGCGGGGCCGCACTGAAGTGCGTTAGCCGCAAGCGGCTTCTGAAGTCGTTTTCAACGCCGCACCGCCGACGCGCAGCCGGCCCGACACGGTTTCTCAGCGGTTCTCGAAGTGAGTCTTGCGTTGGCCACGCAACACGATGTCGAAGCGGTAGGCCAGGCAGTCCATGGGGTTGGCGTTGCTCATGTCGAGCTTGGCGATCAGCGTCTGCACCGCGTCCGGGTTGGCAATGGACTTGACGATGGGGCACATGGGGATCAGCGGGTCACCCTCGAAGTACAGCTGGGTGATCAACCGGGTGGAGATCGACGGACCGCTGATGGAGAAGTGGACATGCGCCGGGCGCCAGTCGTTCGGGCCGTTGCCCCAGGGGTACGGGCCGGGCTTGATGGTGCGGAAGATGTAGCGCCCTTCGCTGTCGGTCAGCGCGCGGCCGACACCGCCGAAGTTCGGGTCCAGCGGCGCCAGGTAACGGTCGTTCTTGTGGCGGTAGCGGCCACCGGCATTGGCCTGCCACATCTCCACTAGGGTGTGCGTCACGGGCTTGCCGTACTGGTCCATGACCCGACCGGAAATCAGGATGCGCTCGCCGATCGGCAAACCGCCGTGGTTGAAGTTCAGCAGCAGGTCGTTGTCGTGCTCGCCCATTTTCAGGTGCGAGAAGTCCGGGCCGCTGGTTTCGGAGATCGACTGCGGAATGCTCACCAGCGCCTGGCGCGGGGAGCGGGTGATAGACGTCTTGTAGTCGGGCGTGAGGGCTTTGGGGTGCCAGTTTCGGTCACGAATGACGAAGCGGCTGTTTTCCGCGTCGGACATGTCGGTCTCCTGTTGTTGGATTTATAGGAGCCTGTTGCATCAGGCAGTGCGACGCAGTGTCCCCTGCCCGGTCGACGCGGAAAATTGAAAAGATGCCCGGAATCCATAACCAAAAGGTTATGGATAAGTCCCCTCGCGGTACGCCTCGCCCACCTCGCGCAGCACCTCCAGGCACCAGTGCGCACCGAGGGACAACGGCAGCGTCGAGTTGCTGCACACCCCCACCGAGCCGCCCGGCTCCTGCACATCCAGCGGCAGCTCGACCATCTCGCCGGTGCGCAGGTCCAGGCGCACCGAATCCAGCGGAGCGATCCACAGCGCATCGCTGCTCAGCACATAACGGCGGCCGAGTACCGTGGACAGGGTTTCCAGCCGCCGGCGCGGCTGGCCCAGGCCGCTCTGCACCAGCAGGCTGTCGGCGGACTTGCGGATGGTGGTGCCGGCCAGCGGCAGCACCAGCGGCCAGTCGTCCAGCGCCGACGGCGTCAGCGGACGACCCAGCAGCGGGTGCCCGGCGCGGGCCACCAGGGTCATGGATTCGCTGTACAGGTGCTCGAAGGCCAGCCCCTGGATCTGCGGACTTTCTGTCATGCGGCCGACCACCAGGTCCAGTTCGCCGACCCGCAGTTGCGACAACAGGTGCGCGCTGGGCCCGCCGACCACGCTGACCACCATCGCCGGATGGCGCTCGTGCAGGCGCCGCACGACCTCCGGCATCAGCAGGCTTTCCACGGTGGAGAGCACACCCAGGCGCACCGTACTGGAGGCGTACTCGCCGCCGCGCAGGCTGTTCACCCCGTCACGCAGCGCCTGCACACAGGGGCCGGCGTAACGCAGGAAGGCCACGCCCGCCTCGGTCAGGCTGGCGCCGCTCTTGCCGCGTTCGAACAGGCTGGCCTCCAGCAAATCCTCCAGCTCCTTGAGCGTCTTGGAGATCGCCGGCTGGCTCACCGCCAGGACGTCCGCCGCGCGGGCCAGGCTGCCCTGCCGGGCCACTTCGAGAAAACACACCAGGTGGCGGAACTTGATACGCGAATCGATATTCATGGCGGCTCAACGGGGCTGGCGGAACGCGCGGGGCGAAACCCCGGCGTAGCGCTTGAAGAATCGGGAGAAGTAGGCGGGCTCGGAAAAGCCCAGGCTGTCCGACACCTGCTGCACGGTCAGCGTCGTGTACACCAGGTGCCGCTTGGCCTCAAGCAGCAGGCGCTGGTGGATCATCTGCAACGCCGACTGCCCGGCCAGGCGCCGGCACAGGGCGTTCAGGTGCGCGGCGCTGATGCCCAGCTTCGCCGCGTAATGCTCGATTGGCCGGTGCTCGCGGAAGTCCCGCTCCAGCAGGCGGGCGAAGGCCTGCACATGCTCGATGCCGCGATCCTGCTGGCTGGCCTCGGCGCGGGACTGCTCCTGGGAACGGCGGCTGAGCCAGACCAGCAGCATATTCAGCAGCGATTGCAGCATCAGGTCGCGGCCCGGCGCCTGCTCCGCGTATTCGCGGTCGATGGACTCGAACAGCGCATCCAGGTGGCGCTTGCCCTCGCCCACGGCGAAGCACGCCGGTTGCTCCAGCACCGTGCTTTCCAGCAGGCGACCGAGCTGCTCGGCCAGCGGCAGGCCCATGCTCAGCACCCAACCCTGCACGTCCTCGGCGAAGCGAAAGCCATGCACCGCCAACGCTGGCGTGACCTGCAACGACGCCTCGCGAACCGGCATCACCTGCCCCTCCACCTCCAGCTCGGCCTCGCCGGACTGCACATAGAGCAGTTGCACCAGATCACCGTGACGGTGCGGGCGAATTTCCCAGTCATGCAGGCGGCTGCGCGAGGCGATGGATTCGCAATGAATCAGGTCCGGCGTCGGCCAGGCGGCGGTCTCGCCATACAGGCGGAACACCGGGACCGGATTGTCGCGCGCTTGTTCGATCACCGAACACATCCACGAAAAGTCCAAGAAGACTGTTGGAAATTACCTTCAAAGCCCAATCCGATCCACAAAAAATGCAGGTAACAAAAACAACAGGCCACTCGAAAGGACCTTCCCCATGAAAACCCAGGTCGCCATCATCGGCGCCGGCCCGTCCGGCCTCCTGCTCGGCCAGCTGCTGCACAAGGCTGGCATCGACACCGTCATCCTCGAACGCCAGACCCCCGACTACGTACTCGGCCGCATCCGTGCCGGGGTGCTCGAACAGACCACCGCCGACCTGCTGCGCGAAGCCGGCGCGGGCGAACGCATGGACGCCGAGGGGCTGCTGCACGACGGCTTCGAACTGGTACTGAACGGCCGTCGCGAACGCATCGACCTCAAGACCCTCACCGGCGGCAAACGGGTCATGGTCTACGGCCAGACCGAAGTCACCCGCGATCTGATGCAGGCCCGCGCCGCCAGCGGCGCGCTGAGCGTGTACGAGGCCGTCGACGTGGAACTGCACGAGGTCACCGGCAATGCGCCCTACGTCACCTTCAGCCACCAGGGCGAGCGCGTGCGCCTGGACTGCGACTACATCGCCGGCTGCGACGGTTTCCACGGCGTGGCGCGGCGGACCATCCCGGCGGAGCGCCTGAGCATCTTCGAACGCGTCTACCCCTTCGGCTGGCTCGGCCTGCTCAGCGACACCCCGCCGGTCAACCACGAACTCATCTATGCCAGCAGCGAGCGCGGCTTCAGCCTGTGCAGCCAGCGCTCCGCTACCCGCAGTCGCTACTACCTGCAGGTGGGGCTGGAGGAGAAGGTGGAAGACTGGTCTGACGAGCGCTTCTGGGAAGAACTCAAGCGCCGCATTCCGGAGGACGCCGCGCACCAGCTGATCACCGGCCCCTCGCTGGAGAAGAGCATCGCCCCGCTGCGCAGCTTCGTGGTGGAGCCGCTGCAGTACGGCCGCCTGTTCCTGGTCGGCGACGCCGGCCACATCGTCCCGCCCACCGGCGCCAAGGGCCTGAACCTGGCGGCCAGCGACGTGAACACGCTGTACCGCATCCTGGTGAAGGTCTACGGCGAAGGCCGCACCGAGTTGCTGGAGCAGTATTCGCCCATCGCCCTGCGGCGCATCTGGAAGGCCGAGCGTTTCTCCTGGTGGATGACGTCGATGCTACACAACTTCCCCGAGAACGACGCCTTCACCCGGCGCATGCTGGAGACCGAACTGGACTACTTCGTCGGCTCCGAGGCCGGACGCACGACCATCGCGGAGAACTACGTGGGGTTGCCGTTCGAGGACGTGATCTAACGGCGAAGCGCCGCCCTTATTGTAGGAGCGAGCTTGCTCGCGAACAGAGCTTGCCCGGCACTCCGCTGCCATGCGGTTCGCAAGCAAGCTCGCTCCTACGAAGAGCAACCCGGAGCCGTGTCTGAGTAGTGCGCACAACCATTGCCGGGATGAAGGAAAGCCGAGGCAGGAAGCACCGCGCGCCCCACCATCTATCCTTACCCTCCACACGCAGCCCCGCTCGCCGCGTCACCGCCGGAGGGCAGCATCGAACAGGACGAAGAAAACTTCCTCAGCCACCTGCTCGCCGAGAGCGGCGACGGCGACCTGCGCGCCTTCTCCACCCTCTACCGCTGCGTCGCACCGCGACTCTACCCGCTGGCGTTGCGCCTGCGGCCTCGGCAGGAGGAGGCGGATGCCCTGTTCGTCGACACCTTCCTGCACATCTGGACCGACGCCGACGGCTACCATCCCACCCGCAGCGCCGCGCTGGACTGGATGATCGCCCTGCTCTACCAGCGTGCCGCACTGCCGCCGCCCACGCCCAGCGACGAACCCTGGCCAGAGCTACCGCCGCCGGACGAACTCTGGCCTGCCATCCGCGCCCGCCTGCCCGACGAGGAAGACGACAGCAGTAGCCTGCGCTGGCCGCTGATCATCGCCTGCGTGATGGGCGTGCTGATCGGCGTATTGCTCAGCCTCAGCCTGCTGCTCGACCTGCGCCCCGCTCCCTGAACCGCGCCGGCCCAACCGCCCTACGAGTCCACTCCCGACAGATAAAACCCTGACTCCTGCATGCCATCACCTTGCCAATCCGCCACACACTTGGCATAAACGTCCGAATCTTTTCGCGTAAATAACAAGGAAGTTTCGATGCGCATTCTTGGCCGCGTCCTGCTTGCAGTCCTGTTTCTGCTTCTTCTGATCGGCGCCGTCATCGCCTGGTACACCGCGCATCCCAACCTGCCGCAGTACACCCCGCCGGAGAAGATGATCCACCTCGACCAGTGGACCAAGGCCGATCGCGAAACCTACTACTACACGCCCCAGGGCACCCAGGTGAAAGGCCTGCGCTACGACTGGTTCACCCATCTGGAGCAGCCCTTCTCCAGGGAAAAGTTCGCCAGCCCCGAGAACCTCGCGCGCTTCGGCTTCCTCATCGAGCCCGAGCAGATCGGCCGCGACGCCGAAGACACCCAGGCCGCCAACCCGACCAACCCCGGCAACCTGCCCGTCGGCTTCGCCCGTCACCAGGACGGCGAGACCGGCGCCTGGTACCTGGACATCACCTGCTCCGCCTGCCACACCGGCGAGCTGCGCTATAAAGGCACCGCCGTGCGCATCGACGGCGGCGCCGCCATGCACTCCATCGCCTCCACCGTGCCTACCCTGCGCGGCGGCGCCTTCGGCCAGGCGCTGGGCGCGAGCCTCGCGGCCACCTACTACGTGCCGTGGAAGTTCGACCGCTTCGCCAAGGGCGTGCTCGGCGACCGCTATCCCAAGGGCAAGGCCACGCTCAAGCGCGACGTGCGCAACGTACTCGGAACCCTGCTCTCCACCGCCTGGAACGACACCCACCGCGGCCTCTACCCGACCCTCGAAGGCCCTGGCCGTGCCGATGCCTTCGGGCGCATCGCCAACAGCGTGTTCGGCGACGCCATCGACGCCTCCAACTACCGCGTCGCCAACGCCCCGGTGAACTACCCGCAGGTCTGGGACATCTGGAAATTCGACTGGGTGCAGTGGAACGGCTCCGCCATGCAGCCCATGGCCCGCAACATCGGCGAAGCCCTCGGCGTGGGTGCCACCCTGCGCCTGTTCGAAGCCGACGGCAAACCGGTGCAGGGCGACCAGCGCTACGCTTCCAGCGTGCGCCTGCGCGACCTCTACACCCTCGAAGAAACCCTCAAGCACCTCAAGCCGCCAACCTGGCCGAAGGAAGTCTTCGGCGAGATCGACCTGGCCAAAGCCTCCCAGGGCCGCGCCCTGTTCCAGGCCAACTGCGTCTACTGCCACGGCCCGCACGTGAAGGAGCCCGGCGCCAAGGACTACATCGCCCCGGCCCGCGTGCCCGAGTGGCGCATGAAGATGGTCCCGACCAAAGAGATCGGCACCGACCCGACCACCGCCGACAACATCGCCGACCACACCTTCGACATCCGCCCGCTGAAGCTCAAGGCCGAAGAACTGCAGGGCATGAACGTCCACCTCTACCCGCAGAGCGACGTACCGCTGGACCTGTCGAAGATCTCCGCCGCCAAGGGTCTGGCCTACGTCACCGCCTTCGTCGAACAGCGCGCCTACCGCGACGCCCACATCGGCGCCGAGCAGCAACAGGACATGAACGGCTACGGCCTGCCCATCGGCGTGCAGGAACTGCGTGCCTACAAGGCCCGCCCGCTGGATGGCATCTGGGCCACCCCGCCCTTCCTGCACAACGGCTCGGTGCCCAACCTGTTCCAGCTGCTCTCTCCGGTGGCCGAGCGCGACAGCCAGTTCTGGGTGGGCAGCTTCGAGTACGACCCCAAGTACGCCGGCTACCGCACCGAACGCTTCCCCGGCGGATTCCTCTACAAGACCAGCGTGACGGGCAACGGCAATGGCGGCCACGAATTCCGCGACGGCTGCCGCAAGGACGGCGCCATCGGCCGCGCCCTCAGCCCGGAAGAGCGCTGGGCGCTGGTGGAGTACCTGAAGGTGCTGGGCAACCCCGAGTACGAAACCAAGCTCGACCCGAACGTCACCACCCAACCCTGGACGCCCGGACCGAAGTGCGAATAACCACCCAGCGCTGAACTGCTTTTTGCTTTGTGTAGGAGCGAGCAAGCTCGCTCCTACAAGTCAGGCCACGGCGTTGACGCATCACCGCTCGGCCCCCTCTCCCCTTGGGAGAGGGCTGGGGTGAGGGCAAGTCCCCGCTCCAATCCATCCAGCAGTCCCCTCTCCCCAGAAGAGAGGGTCAGGGAGAGGGAAGCCCCTGAAGCCCTCTCCATAAAAAGAGAACACGAAAGGACCCCGTGCCATGCAATCCCTGCTCACCCGCCTCTGGCTCCTCCTCGGCAAACTGCTCGGCCGCCTGCTGCTCGCCCTCGCCGCCATCGGCCTGCTTGGCTGGGGCATCGGCAGCCTCTACTACGCCTGGAAATTCTCCGGCCCCGTCTCCGCCCAGGAAGAAATCCCGCCGGGCGAAGCCCAGCTCACCCAGGCCATCATCGAAGACGCCCTGCGCATCGTCGAACAGCACCGCGACAACACCCGCGTCCTGCGCGACGCCCACGCCAAGGCCCATGGCTGCGTGAAGGCCCAGGTCACAGTCGCCAGCGACATCGCCCCCGGCCTGCGCCAGGGCGTGTTCGCCGAGCCGGGCCACAAGTGGGAGGCCATGGTCCGCTTCTCCAACGGTAACGCCTACCCGCAGTTCGACAGCGCCCGCGACGCCCGCGGCATGGCCATCAAGCTGCTCGACGTCCCCGGCGCCAAGCTGATGCCCGGCAAGGGCCACGACACCGAGCAGGACTTCGTCATGTTCAACCACCCGGTGTTCTTCGTCCGCGACGTCGCCGAATACCGACAGAACTTCGCCGCCCAGGCCAGCGGCCAGAAAGTCGGCGCCTTCTTCCCCAGCTGGAAGCCCAATACCTGGGAACTACGCCACCTGATCATCGCCCTGCAAACCCTCGCCCCCGCGCCGGACAGCCCGCTGCAAGCCGGCTACAACGGCATCGCCCCCTACAAACTGGGCGAAGCGAACAACATCAAATACCGAGTCATCCCCATGACCGAAGGCTGCCCGGCCTACCAGCTACCCAAGCTCAACGAAAAGCAGCCCAACTTCCTGCGCACCGCCATGTACCAGCAACTCTCGGTCGACCGCGTGCCCGCCTGCTTCGCCCTGCAAGTGCAAAAGCAGGACCCGAGCCAATACATGCCCATCGAAGACACCAGCGTCGAATGGAGCGAAAAGGACGCCCCCTTCCAGACCGTCGCCACCGTCAGCATCCCCGCCCAGGACTTCGACAGCCGCGAGCAGAACCTCGCGTGCGACAACCTCTCCTACAACCCCTGGCATGCGCTACCCGAGCACCGGCCGATTGGTGGCATCAACCGTTTGCGAAAGGCGGTTTATGAGGCGGTGAGTGTTTATCGGCATCAGAGGAATGGTGTGGGCGGGGAATGAGCCCCGCCCAGCACATAGAGACGCACCACCCGAAATTTAGCGGCAAGAGAGTTCGCGGGAAATGACGTTTCAAGATTGGCTGATCGCCCAGGGCAAAAGCACCAAGACCATCAAGCACTGCACTGGTGCCATTGACGGACGCCTTAAGGATTTGGCTACGCACTTTGAAAAAGGCGACTTCTCACTTGATGATATTAAGTCCGCCGCAGCTTTCGCCGATATTTGCCAAAAATTCGATCCGACTGAGGAAATCCTTCCCCTCAATACGCGTGGGAAGGACATGTACCGCCGCGCCCTAGTGATGTACGCGGAGTATCAGCAATACTCGCTGAACGCAGCTGCAGCCTTGCAGGAAAGCTTCCTGCAATCTGTACAAAAAGCGCTGCAAGACTCAGCCGAACAGCGAAGAGCCCGTCTAGCCAAAGCCCCTAATAAACCGAGCAAAAAAACCGTCACCACAGTGGTGTTCAACCGAAATCCCGATGTGGTTGCCGAGGTATTGGTACGGGCAAAGGGAAAATGCGAGGGCTGCAAAAAGCCAGCGCCCTTCTTACGTAAGTCCGATAAGTCGCCTTACCTAGAAGTACACCACCAACTACCGCTCGCCGATGGCGGCGAAGACACAGTGGAGAATGCCATTGCTCTATGTCCGAACTGCCATCGAGAGAAGCACTTTGGCTAAACAGGCCCAAGGAGGGAGCCTCCATGCATCAACTGACATCGATTCGTTCCGTTAATGCGATAACCCACAACAGTCGAATCGACCTTCCCGAGGAGCCCGGAGTGTATGCGTTTTGGTGGATAGCTGATCGCAGCAAGCTACTCACTGCAAACCGTCGGATTGTTCTAAAGGGGCCAGGCGAAAGACCTGTTGAAGTTGAGTACGGTGAATGGTGGCCGCATGATCTTGCATATCCGTGTCTCTACGTAGGCAAAACAACAAACATTCGAAAGCGATTCGCGCTGCACATCAAGCGTGGCTCCCCTGGCCGCTTACATGAGCCGCATCCCCAGCACCACAAAGCAAAGCCCAATACAACCTCCTGCCAACTACGGTGGGGCATTGAGCACATCTTCCCGAATGATCCTGCACCACTCGAATTGATTGGCCACTGTGTCGGATTCTCGTATCGAACAGATTTCGCGGAGAATGCCATTGCTGAACGCTTCTTCGAAGAAGACCGGCTTGTTGGGACTTGGCGTCCTTGGTTCAACATCGACTCTGAGCGCTAATTTCAACAGCACGGTGATGCATTCCGTCTGTCGTCGTAGTTAAAGAAGCAGTGCCTGAACGTGCGGAATTGGCAGGATCAGGACTGGATGAGCGTGGACGACCTGCCACGTGTGGTTCGCGGGCATTCGCCCATTGAAGGGCGCATGGGCTGGCGCAGGTGGGCGAAGCGATTCCGTTCGCCTCTACTTCAAAGAAGAAGCCGTGCATCACGAACTGAAGACGCGATATCTGGAGGCCCTACAAGGGCTCGACCCGCAGTTGCTCGGCAACGAGCGCAAGCTGGCCGATTTGTCCGGGCTGTTCCTCTCCGGCGCTCCCATCGAAATTGCCCAGGCGAGGCAACGGGTCATGGTGGTTGGCAGCGAGACTCGTGCATGGATCAACACGACTGCTTTCTCGAACATCGAGGACTACGTGGATTTCGCCATGTCAAGGCATCGGGAGTTCTTCGACAAGGAGCTAAATGCCTCCAACGACCGTGGCAAGTCGTTCCACAACCTCACCCGCGCACTGTCGAAGGTCGTGGACAGGCGCGGATTGATCTATTCGAACCTGTTCTGTTTTTCCTGGAAAGGCGGCAGCCCACTACGCACTGCGCCGGAGTTGCTGAACATCATTCAGCATTACTCGAAACGACTGCTCGAGGTGCAGATCCACCATTTCGCACCAGACATCATCATCTTCGCCAACGGTATGAATTCGGTCGCCCAGCGCCGCGCGTTCTTCCCCATCAGCGGACCGGATCAGGTATGCACCGGTGGCAAGGATTACTCCAGCCAAGGCATCGCCAATCGGCAGCTTTGGGAGTTCCAACTTTATTGCCGCATTCGCTGCTTCCGCATCCAGCATCCGTCCAGCCGTTCACCAGAGGCGCCCAAAGCCCGGCGCTTCCTGCTTGATCTGTTAGCGAAAGAGCTTGGTGCCTCGGCGCCGGATTCAGAGTAGAAGCCCGAAATTGCATGCAGGAGCGGACCATACACGAATCGCGGGCATGGCCCGCTCCTGCCGGGAGATGAGTCAGTAGAACTCCGGCACCAGCAGCTCTTCCGGCGTGGGATTGCGGCGGTAGCCGGTGTGGCGCTGGCGTTCGGGGAGTTGGACGCCAGGCTGGGGGACTTCTTCGTAGGGGATCTGGCTCAGGAGGTGGTGGATGCAGTTGAGCCGGGCCTTCTTCTTGTCGTCGGCGTGCACCACCCACCAGGGCGCTTCGGCGATGTGGGTGCGCTCGATCATGATTTCCTTGGCCTTGGTGTAGGCCTCCCAGCGCCGTCTCGACTCCAGGTCCATGGGGCTGAGCTTCCACTGCTTGAGCGGGTCGTAGATGCGGCTGAGGAAGCGGTCGTGCTGTTCTTCGTCGGAGATGGAGAACCAGTATTTGATGACCTGGATGCCGGAACGCGCCAGCATGCGCTCGAACTCGGGAACGCTGCGGAAGAACTCCTCGTACTGGTCGTCGGAGCAGAAACCCATCACCCGCTCGACGCCGGCGCGGTTGTACCAGCTGCGGTCGAACAGGACGATTTCCCCCGCCGCCGGCAGGTGCGAGACGTAGCGCTGGAAGTACCACTGGGTGCGCTCGCGGTCGTTCGGCGCCGGTAGCGCGGCGACCCGGCACACGCGCGGATTCAGGCGCTGGGTGATGCGCTTGATCACCCCGCCCTTGCCCGCCGCATCGCGGCCTTCGAAGAGGATCACCACCTTGTGGCCGGTCTTCACCACCCAGCTCTGCAGCTTCACCAGTTCGGCCTGGAGGCGGAACAGGGTGTGGAAGTAGCGCTGGCGCACCAGGCGTTCTTCGTGGGTTTGCAGGCTGCCCGAGTGCAGGCCTTCGAGGTCGTAGAGTTCGTCGAACAGTTCCAGCTCGAGTTCTTCGTCGTGGTCGTCGAGCAGGTCGCGCTGGATGCGCCGGGGGAAGTTCTTGTCATCGAGCAGCATGAGTGTTGCCTTGTGCCGTCACTGGCTTATTCGTCCGTGGGTGACATTTTCATGACAGAAAAATGTAGTTACGTTGTATGACGAATTCGTGACAACAAGGCAAGGAAATATCCTTCAGAGCCCGAATTAGAGCCTTCTCAGGTCTGACAGCCGAGGGTCAGGAAGTCCTTATGACGTTGGATGGCAGATGACTGCGCTGGCAACCGCCCCGGCCGGCGCGGCCGATCAGGCGTCGGCCACCGGACGCGGCGCGTTGACGTACTTGAATGTGCCGGATGCGGAAGCTACCACCACGCCGGCGCTGTTGCGCAGCTCGGCCTCGCAGAAGGCGATGGAGCGCGTGTGGTGCCGCACGCTGCCGTGGGCTTCGAGCACCTCGCCCACTTCGCCGCCGGGGCGCAGGAAGTTGGTCTTCATCTCGATGGTCACCACGCCGCGATAGGCTTCATCCGCCGCGCTGGCGTTGACCGCCATGGCCACGTCGAGCAGGGTCATGATCAGTCCGCCATGGGCGTTGGCCCAGCCGTTGAGGTGGTGTGGCTCGACCCGCAGGACGATGCAGCCCGGCCCCTTGCCGTCCGCCGCCGGGGCGTGGCGGAACTGCAGGAGGTCGAGCAGGGGGATGGAGAGGCCACGGTGGGCGGTGTAGAGCTTGAGCTGGTCGACGTCGAGGGGCATGGCGTTTCCTGGCGCTGCGGGCGGACCCGGCGATGTTCCCCGTTCCGGTTGGCCGACCGCAAGCCCGGCGGCGCCCAATTGGCGCCGGGAATGCCGGGCGATTGCAATGCGCGCGCAAGAGTTCAGCGAGATTTGCGGGTGCCGCGCTTCTCGGTCTGGCGATCCACGGCCTGGACGAAGAGTTCCTCGACCAGCAGGGACTGGAGAGGCGACTGGGTTTCCAGCGACAGGCTCATGGATTCGAGCTTCTGATTGACGCCCAGGCGGGCGATGCCGCACAGCAGGATGCGCTGGCCGCCGAAGATCTTGCTCTTGTCGAGCCGCACTTCGCGGGTCCGTTCACCGTCCTGGTAAGTGACCTTGAGGGTTATCGGCGTTTCGTCGCGAACGCTGAGGTTGAGCCAGGTGGCGACATTGAATTCGACCACCCAGCCCAGGCCGGTTTTCTTGGCTACAGCTTCGCGAATCAGGTGCGCCGGTACCGGCCCGATGGGGGTGTTGTGGGTATCCATGAGCGCGTCAGACTACCGGGGTAAAACGGGATTAAGCGGAAGACTCGATTCTATGTGATGCGGTTCCGGTTTTCAGGTGCTTTTTTGCATAAGACCGGTTACAGGGCAAGCGTCGGGCACAAATCGAAACAGCTCTATCTCAATGCTTTCAGAAGGTCGCGAGGGGAATATGGGCGAGCTGGCGCCCCGTTGCCGGACGCGCAATCCGATAAAGGGTCTTTTGCGCTACGGATGCGTGCCGGGACTGAAGTCGATACCTTGCTGCCGCCGGCACCGGCCTGGATGCCAACGCGGCAAGCGGGAAGATCAGCTCCGCCGCGCCGCCTCGACCAACGCGCCCAGCGCCCAGCGGGTCACTTCGCGGGCGTCGGCGTCATCGAGTTGCAGCACGTCCTTGAACACCACCCTCGCCTCGATGCCGAAGAACAGCGCCAGCACCTTGCCCAGGCGCTCCAGGGCCTGCGGCTCGAACTGGTCGCGGACCGGTTCCAGCGCGGCGTCGATCAACGGGCTGCGGCGGTTCTGGCGCACCGGTGCGGCGCCCTCCTCCTCACCGCTGTCCGGCAGCCGCAAGCTGTTGGCAAGCAGTGCGCGCATCGCGCCTTCGTTGTGCTCGATCAGTTCGCTGAAGCTGCGCTCGAGGCACTGGATGCGGGCCAACGCGTCATCCTTTGGCGCGCCGGCGAAGACTTCGGCAGCTTCGGGGACACTGAGGTCCAGCGCGGCTTCCAGCAACAGCGCTTCGACGCCGGGGAAGTAACGATAGGCCGTGGCGCGGGAGACCATGGCTTCCTCGGCGATCTCTTCCAGGCTCGGGTTGCGCCCTTGCCGCAGCAGGCGGTTGGCCGCCTGCAGCAGGTCCTTGCGGGTGCGGCGCTTCTGGTTCGGACGTTCGGCCTTGCGGCTTTCCATGCATCACTCCTGGGGTAATTGGCGCTGGATGGCGCCCAGGTCGACCCATACGTTTTCGCGCTGGATCGCCCCTGAATCGGCGAATTCGACGACATGCAGCAGGCGGAACTGCAATGCCCGCCCCTGCCCCTCGAGGCCGAAGGGACGACCCGCTGCGCGACCGCTCCAGAACGATTCGTCGACCACGAAGTTCTCGCCGTAGAGTCGGCGCAGGGTTTCCACATGGCCTTCGGCGAGGTCGGCGAACAGGCCTTCGTAGAACGGCCGAGCCGCCTCGCGCCCATACGTGGGGCCGCCGGGATGGCCGACGATGTCGTGTTCGACGTCACCGGCCAGGGTGGCCAGCACGCCGTCGACATTGTCGTCAGCTTCGAAGCGGAAGTGTTCGTCGATCCTGCGATCCATTTCTTCTCGCGGCAGCGCCATGGTCGGACCCTCCGGGGGTTGGGCGATGAAATGACGCTAATGAGATTTTTGTCTCATTGCAAAACAAATATCTCAATTCGATATTTTCATCTCATAGATTTTCGCCAATGCATGGGCGCAGCGAAGGACCGCGAGCGGCGTTCCGAATGAGTTGGGGGGGGATGGCCGGGAAATCAGATCACGGAGGCCGGTCCGGCGAGTGGCGCCGGATCGGCCCTGCCGTGTTTCCCGAATGGCTTGCGCCAGTGAGGATGGGCCCTGGGGCCCTGTTGATCAGGCCACCGCGCCTGCGTAGGTGCGAGGCCTGTGTTCGCCCGAGCGGTTCTTGCGCACTTCACGGCGCTCTCTGAAGTCCAGTTCTTCCATGGCGTCCATGCGCTCCTGCAGGTCTTCGATCTCCTGCGGGGTTAACAGCTTCCGTTGTCGATTCATACGCACCTCCTTCGTGCGAATGCCTCAACCTTTGGACTAGCAGCTGCGTCGGAAGATTCAACGAATTTCGAGGGCGGATTGATCGAACGGTCAGTTCGGGGGGCCTGTAGGATGGGTGGAGCTTGCGATACCCATCAGCGAATTCACATGGAAACTGATGGGTATCGCTTCGCTCCACACCATCCTACCGGCGGCCACAGGCAGTCGCGCAGGAGCGAGCCATGCCCGTGACAGGCACCCAATGGGCGCCCTCTATCTCAGCGCAACTCGTCGAGCAGGCTGGCGACGGTGGTCAGCACCGCGCCGGCAAGCGCCTTGGAGCGAGCGCCGTTCCAGCCGGTGCGTGCGTTGGGCGACAGGTTGTGGTCCTTGAACGGCATTTCCAGGGTCAGCGAAAGGCAGTCGTAGGTGCGGCCGACGTGGTTGCAGGCCAGGGTCAGGTTGGCCTTTCCCGGCGCGTCCTTGGGATAGCCGTGCACGCTCTGGAATTCGCCGTTGGCTTCCAGGCGTTCGCGGAACAAGCTTTCCAGGCGGTCCAGGCGCGGGGTGAACTCCGGGTTGCCTTCGCAGCCGGCGGCGAACACGAAGGGGATTTCCTCGTCGCCGTGGATGTCGAGGAACAGATCGACGCCGTACTTCGCCATCTGCTCCTGCACGAACAGCACTTCCGGGCTTTCCTCGGCGCTGGGCGCGGCCCAGGCGCGGTTGAGGTCCTTGCCGGCGGCGTTGGTGCGCAGGTGGCCGTGGAAGGCGCCGTCGGGGTTCATGTTCGGCACCAGGTAGAAGTCGGCGCGCTCCAGCAGGCGCTGGATATCGGCATCGCCGGATTGCAGGCGCTCGATCAGGCCTTCCATGAACCACTCGGCCATGTGCTCGCCGGGATGTTGCTGGGCGATCAGCCAGATCTTGCGGGCGCCCGCCGCGCCCTTGCCGATACGCAGCAGCGGCAGTTCGCGGCCTTCCAGGCTGTGGCCGGTGGCGAGCAGCTCGGCGCCGTTGGCCTGGGCGCGCATCACCAGTTCGGCGTGACGCTCGCGACTGTAAGGCTCGAAGTAGGCGAACCAGGCCTGGGGCTGCTCGGCGTCGAGGCTGAAGTGCAGGCCGTTGGAGTCGTAAGTGCTGGGCACGCGGAACCAGTCGCGCTGGTCATAGGAGGCCACGGCGTTGTAGCCCGGCCAGCCGCCGGTGTAGCTGGAGCCGGGGGCGTTGGTCAGGCTGAACTGGTACTGCTGGCCGGGCTCAAGGCCCTCGGCCTTGAAGTGGAACCACTGGAAGTGCAGGCTCCGGGTATCCGGGCGCAGCGCCAGGCGCACGTGGCGCGGGTCGCTGTTGTCGATGACCTGGATGTTGCCGCTGTCGAAATCGCAGTCGATCTTCATGAATTCTCCGTAGGCGCGCGAAACGGAAGCGCCAAAGCCCTGCATTCTCGCCCTCCCCGTCGCGCCTGTCATGTGCGGGTGACTTGCACGAACCAATATATTATGGTCGAAATATAAATTGAGTAACGCTATTCCAGAGCCCTGCGCTGGTGATCCCACGAGCACGGGCTAACCTCGATTGACCTCTTTTTCCATCCCGGAGAGCACTGCATGAGCACTTACGATGTGATCGTCATCGGCGGCGGCCCCGGCGGCTACAACGCCGCTATCCGCGCCGGCCAGCTGGGTATGAAGGTCGCCTGCGTAGAGGGCCGCGAGACCCTCGGCGGCACCTGCCTGAACGTCGGCTGCATGCCGTCCAAGGCGCTGTTGCACGCCTCTGAGCTGTTCGAGGCAGCGGCCGGCGGTGAATTCGCCAACCTCGGCATCCAGGTCAAGCCCAAGCTGGACCTCGCGCAAATGATGAAACAGAAGGCCGAGAGCGTTGCCGCGCTGACCAAGGGCGTGGAGTTCCTGTTCCGCAAGAACAAGGTGGACTGGGTCAAGGGCTGGGGTCGCATCGACGGGCCGGGCAAGGTGGAAGTAACCGCCGCCGACGGCAGCAAGAGCACCCTGACCGCCAAGGACATCATCATCGCCACCGGCTCGGAACCCTCCCCGTTGCCGGGCGTGGAAGTCGACAACCAGCGCATCCTCGATTCCACTGGCGCGCTGTCGATCCCCGAAGTGCCCAAGCACCTGGTGGTGATCGGCGCCGGGGTTATCGGCCTGGAACTGGGTTCGGTGTGGCGCCGCCTGGGTGCGGAAGTCACGGTGATCGAGTACCTGGACCGCATCTGCCCCGGCATGGACCTGGAAACCGCCAAAACCTTCCAGCGCACGCTGACCAAGCAAGGCATGAGCTTCAAGCTGGGTTCGAAAGTCACCCAGGCCAAGGTCAGCGGCAAGCAGGTGACCCTGAGCGTGGAGCCGGCCGCTGGAGGCACGGCGGAGTCGATCCAGGCGGATTACGTTCTGCTCGCCATCGGCCGCCGTCCCTATACCCAGGGGCTTGGGCTGGAAAGCGTGGGACTCGCCACCGACAAGCGCGGCATGCTGGAGAATCACGAGCACCGCAGCAGCGTGCCGGGCATCTGGGTGATCGGCGACGTGACCTCCGGCCCGATGCTGGCGCACAAGGCCGAGGACGAGGCCATCGCCTGCGTCGAGCTGATCGCCGGCAAGGCCGGGGAAGTGAACTACGACGTGATCCCCAGCGTGATCTACACCCACCCGGAAGTGGCCACCGTGGGCAAGACCGAGGAGCAACTCAAGGCCGAAGGTCGCGCCTACAAGGTGGGCAAGTTCCCCTTCACCGCCAACAGCCGGGCGAAGATCAACCATGAGACCGAAGGCTTCGTAAAGGTGCTGGCGGACGAGCGCAGCGACGAGATCCTCGGCGTGCACATGATCGGCCCGAACGTCGGCGACATGATCGCGGAATACTGCGTGGCCATGGAGTTCCGCGGCGCCGCCGAGGACATCGCGCGTACCTGCCACCCGCACCCGACCCGTTCCGAAGCGCTGCGCCAGGCGGCGATGAACGTGGACGGCTGGGCCATGCAGGCCTGACCTCCCGTCGCCTCTGACGAACGGTGCGTGCGGCGCGGTGGCGCACCCCGCATGTCGCTGCAGGCCCCGGCTGACGGGGCCTGCAGCGAACCATTCGGATTAATTTGCGACTACTTTGTGTACGAACGCGACATGGGCTGTGACTTTCTTCGCTTCTGAAAACATCAATTGCGTGAACGAACACGATGGTGGATGGACCGCCATCGCCATCTTCGCAATGGATTACCGCGCAGAGAGATCACACCATGAATGCGACCCTTCGTTTCAACGAGGCTCTGCTGATCACCGGACGAGCCTTCCAACCCTTCCAGTGCGTGACCTGGGTTTATCAGGGGGGCGACGGCAGCCTCGACCTGTCCGTCATCGACCGGACCGGCACCCGTCTGCTGGGGCTCACCCGCATCCCCAGCTCCGCCTATTCCGACCCGGAACAGCTCGAGGACCTGCTGGTCCAGGCCCGCGATGAGCTGAACCGCGAAGGCTACCGCCTGCAAGAGTGGCACATGCCTGCCTGATCCCAGGTGCAGCCCGAAAAAAGCCCGGTCACAAACCGGGCTTTTTCGTTTCCGCTGAAATGGATTGTGGTTTCGTCGGATGGGGCCCCCTGCGAGAGCCGGCCTACCGTGTAGGAGCGAGCTTGCTCGCGAATGTTCTCCCGGCGGCTCTGGAGCTAGGCGGTTCGCGAGCAAGGACTGGGCGTCCCCCTCGATCCTACGAAGAGCAAAAGCAGCTCTGCAGCCCGGCCTCAAGCTCAGCGCGCAACTGCCCGCCTTTCTCCGCGATGAATACCAATCGTGCGCCTTGCGCCGCCTCGGCGTCGGTCGCCGGCCGGAACTGGTAGCGGCCGCCCACGTACTGCAGCCACAGCGCCCCATCCTGCCCGGCCAGGCGCACCAACCCCTTGAGCCGCAACAGCCCGCGCGGCAGCGTCTCCAGCCAGTGCTTCAGCCGCGCACCATCGAAGGTCATGTCGCCCTGCCAGTTCCAGCTCTCGAACAGGTCGCCGTGATCGACACCCTCCTGCCCGTGCGGACGCAGCTTGCGCGACGATTCGCCCAGCAGCAATTCATCGGGAATCTGCGCCTGGATGGTCTCCAGCACCCGAGCGCCACGGCCGAAGCGCTCGCGTTGCGCCGCCAGCGTTTCGGCATCCAGCAGGTCGCACTTGTTCAGCAGCAGCAGATCGGCGGCGGCAGCCTGCATGCGTTCCAGCCGGGCGTACTCGCCTTCCAGCGGTTCGCGGCGGGCGGCGTCGACCACCGTGAGCACCGCGTCCAGATGCAGGCGCTTGCGCAGTTTGGGATAACCCAGGGTCTGCACGATGCGCTGCGGATCGGACACGCCGCTGCATTCGATCACCACCTGCTCCAGCGGCGGGTTCATGTTCGCCAGGCGCTCCAGCTGCGCCAGCAGGTCATCCTGCACGCTGCAGCAGATGCAGCCGTTCTCCAGGCTGTACACCGCCTCGGTCTGCTCGGCGATCATCCCGGCGTCGATGTTCAGCTCGCCGAAATCGTTGACGATCACCGCCAGCCGCCGGCCCTCGCAGCGCTCCAGCAGGTTGCGCAGCAGCGTGGTCTTGCCGGCTCCGAGAAAGCCGGCGACCACCGTCACCGGAATGCTCGCCGCACTCATGCGTTGACGCCTTCGATGCGTGGCGGCTCGCCCTTCCATACGGCTTCCAGCGGGGTGTCGCTGAACTGGCCGAGACGGTCGTACACCGGGCGCCCTTCGACGAAGGTCAGTTGCACCTCGGTGCGGTGGATGTAGTTGCGCGCAGGCGCCGCGAACAGGTCGCGGTCGAGCACGATGAAGTCCGCCGACTTGCCCGCCTCCAGGCTGCCGGTCAGGTGCTCCAGGCCCATGGCGTAGGCGCCATTGAGGGTCGCCACGCGGATCGCCTGCTCCAGGCTGATCGGCTCGCCGAAGCAGGCCGGGTCGTCGTTCCAGGGGTTCTGCCGGGTGACCAGGGTTTCCAGCGCCAGCCAGGGGTCGATGGACGCCACCGGCCAGTCGGTGCCGAACACCGCGATGCCGCCGGCGGCCAGTACGCCCTTGAAGTCGTAGATGCGCTTGAGGCGCTCCGGGCCATAACCGGAGCGCGCGCCGCTGGCGAAGGGCGTCGGGTACCAGGCCGCCGGGGAGAACTCGGCGATCACGTCCAGTTCGCGGAAGCGCTTGAGGTTGCCCGGATGCAGGATGGTGCTGTGCGCGCACTGGTGGCGTACGCCGCTGAAGCCGTTGCGCCGGCGCGCCTCGGCCACCGCGTCGAGGAATACGTCGGACGCCGCATCGCCGGTGCAGTGAGCGATGACGCGGATGCCGCGGCGGTCCATGTCCACCACCATGTCGGTGATGTGTTCGGGGGTCAAGTTGAGCTTGCCGCGCCAGGCGTTCCCGCCCGGCCCGTCTTCACCTGGCCAAGGCGTAATCAGGAAGGAAGAGCGCGGCTCCACGGTGCCGTCGAAGTGGAACTTCACCGCGTTCGCCGACAGCCGCGCGCTGCGGTAGTAGTGACGCTCGCCGCTGAGCAGCTCCCAACGGCGGCGTACCGGGAAGATGTCGTCCTGCCAGCTGATCGCCGCTTCCACGCGCAGGGTCAGTTGCCCGGCGTCGTCCAGGTGCTTGAGGGCGTCCAGGCGGTTTTCGCAGACGTGCACATACTTGGCTGCGGTGACGCCACGGGAGCTCTGGAAGTGCACGCCGTCGCGGTAAGACTGGCGCAACACCTTGGCCGGGGTCGGCGGCATGGCGGCGTGGATCAGCGCGTAGGCGCCGTCGATCATCAGGCCCTTGGGCTCGCCGGTGAGCTCGTCGCGCTCCAGGTAGCCATTGCGCGGATCGGGCGTGTCGGCGTCGATGCCGGCCAGCTCCAGCGCGCGGGAGTTGACCATCATGGTGCCCCACATGCGGTCGAGCAGCGCCACCGGGCGGTCCGGCATGATGCTGTCGAGCCACTCGCGGCCCGGCTTCAGCCCCGCTTCGCGGAAGGTGTAGCGGACCCAGTACTGGCCGTAGATCCAGCCGTCGCCGGGGTGGCTGGCGGCGTAGTCGCGGATGGCCTTGGCCAACTGCTCCGGGGTCGGGTCCTCGATGCCGACGTCGAGGTCGTCAGCGTAGCGCGGCGCCAGGGCGAGGTCCGGGTGGGTGTGCATGTCGTGCAGGCCGGGCATGCAGAAGGCGCCGTCCAGATCGCGCACCAGGGTGTCGGGGCCGACCAGGTGTTCCATCTCCTCGCGACGCCCCACCGCCAGCAGGCGGCCATCGCGAATGGCCACCGCCTCGGCCCAGGGCTGGGCGGGGTCGAGGGTGTAGAAGCGGCCGTTGTGCAGCAGCAGTTCGGCGAAGCGGTCGGTGGGGGAATTGGAGGAGCGGAAGCGGTCCGGAGCGGTCATGGGAAGCCCTTGTAGTTCTTGTCCGTAGGCGCAGTATAGGGCTCGGCTTTTACCGCTCGACTAGCATAAGATGACAACTCGCTAGCACAAGATGACAATCTCTTAGCCGACCAGAACGCCGCCATGCCCACCGCGTCCTTCGACATCGATTACGCCGCCCGCCAGCTGTTCCGTCACTTCCTTGAAGAATGGCAGGCGCGCCCCGCCCTGCCGGCGCTGGCACCGCTGCTCGGCGGCCTGGGGCTGCCGCCAGGCGGTGAAGCGGCCGCCGCCGAGATGAACTTCGCCCGCTATTACCGCCTGCTGCAACAGGCCGCCGGGCTGCTGGGTTCCAGCGACTTCTTCCTGCGCCTCGGCCAGCGCTACAACCTCTACGACCTGGGCGTGATCGGCTATGCGCTGATCAGCGCGGCCAACCTGCGGCGCTCCTGGGACATCTCCCTCGGCCAGCCGTCCAGCCTGATGCCGCACCCGATCCACACCCAGCGCGACGAGGACGCCAGCCACATCCGCCTGACCCTGCAACTGCCGCCGTTCAGCGAGGTGGAGCGCAACGCGCTGTGCGAGGAGTGGCTGAGCAGCACCTGGCGCTGGCTGTGCCAGCGGCTGCCGGAGCTGGAAGACTGCACCGGCATGCAGGTCCACCTACCCTACCCGCCGCCGGCCCATGCGAAGGTCTACCAGGAACTGTTCCCCGGACAGTGCCGGTTCAACGCCGCCCAGGCAGAACTGTGGATTCCCCGGGAATTCCACGACCGCCCCTTTTCCACCGCCAACCCGACGGTGACGCGCCTGTGCCAGGCCCAGGGCGCGGCGACCCTGGCCAGTTTCGAGCGCGGCCAGACGCTGCCGGACGACGTGCGCTTCTATCTGCTGCAGAACGCCCGCATCCCCCTGCCCGACCTGGAGCAGACCGCCGCCTGGCTGCGCATGCCGCCCTACACGCTGCAACGGCGGTTGCGCGCGGATGGGCTGACCTTCAAGGGCATCGTGCTGGAGGTGCGCATGGCGCTGGCCCAGCGCTACCTGCTGGCCAGCCGCATGGCCTTGCAGGAGATCGCCTTCCTGCTCGGCTACGAGCATGTGACCAGCTTCCACCGGGCATTCCAGCGCTACACCGGAACGACGCCGGAGCGGTTTCGCGCCGAGGGTGGGAAGCGCGAGGCGTAGGCTGTGGAGCCGCCCCTCTCCGTCTCACGGGAGAGAGGCGATCCGGTGCATCACGCCTGCAACTGATTGCCGATCGGCAAGGTGCGGATGCGCTTGCCGGTGGCGGCGAACAGCGCGTTGGCCAGCGCCGGCGCCAGCGGCGGCACGCCGGGCTCGCCAACCCCGGTCGGCGGTACCGCGGACGGCACGATGTGCACCTCCACCACTGGCATCTCGTTGATGCGCAGGACCTGGAAGTCGTGGAAGTTGGACTGGTCGACCTTCCCGTCCGTCAGGGTGATGGCGCTGTGCAGCGCCGCCGACAGGGCGAAGCCGATGCCGCCTTCCATCTGCGCCGTGATCACGTCCGGGTTGATCGCCAGGCCGCAGTCCACCGCGCAGACCACGCGGTCCACCTTGAAGCTGTGGTCCGCCTTGACCGTCACCTCCACCACCTGGGCCACGAAGCTGCCGAACGACTCGTGCACGGCGATGCCACGGCCGCGCTGCTCGCCCTCGGCGCCCTTCGCCAGCGGCGCCTTCCAGTTGGCCTGCTGCGCCGCCAGCTCCAGTACGCCGCGATGGCGGGGATGGTCCTTGAGCAGGGCGTGGCGGAACTCGTAGGGGTCCTTGCCAGCAGCGATGGCGGCCTCGTCCACCAGCGTCTCGGTGGAGAACGCCGTATGGGTATGCCCCACGGAGCGCCACCACTGGGTCGGCACCGTGACGTTCTCGGCCAGCGCCTGCTCGACGCGCAGGTTGGGCACCGCATAGGGCAGGTCGTCCGCGCCCTCCACGGCGATCTTGTCGATGCCATCCTTGACCATGATCTTCTCGAACGGCGTGCCGAGGATGAAGGACTGGCCGACCAGGCGCTGCTCCCAGCCCACGAGGTTGCCCGAAGCATCCACCGCCAGCCGTGCGCGGTGCAGGAACGCCGGGCGGTAATAGCCGCCACGGGTATCGTCCTCGCGGGTCCAGACCATCTTCACCGGCGCCTTGATGCCCTGCTCATGGGCGGCCTTGGCGATCGCCGCAGCCTCCAGCACGTAGTCCGAATGCGGATTGGCGCGCCGGCCGAAGCTGCCGCCGGCGTACAGCTGGGTGATCGACACCTGCTCCGGCTTGACGCCCAGCAACTGCGCCACCGCCGCCTGGTCGGCGGTCTGCCACTGCTCGCCATTCCAGATCTGGCAGCCACCGTCATCCTTGAGCTGAACCACGCAGTTCAACGGTTCCATCGCCGCGTGGGCCAGGAACGGGAACTCGTACTCCGCCTCGATGAGCTTGGCCGGCTGCTTCAGGGCCTTGTCGACATCGCCCACGTTGCGCGCCACCAAACCGGGCTTGCCGGCCATCTCGCGGTACTGGGCGAAGATTTCCTTGCTGCCCATCTTGAACGCCTTGCTCTCGTCCCACTCGACCTGCAAGGCATCGCGCCCCTGGCGGGCGGCCCAGGTGTTCTTGGCCAGCACGGCCACACCGGCGAAGCGCCTGTCGCTGCCGGGGAACTGCACCACCGCGACCACGCCGGGCACCGCCTTGGCCTTGGTCGAGTCAACCTTGGCCGGCACCCCGCCGAAGCGTGGCGGGTGGGCGACCACGGCCACCAGCATGTCCGGCAGGTGGATGTCCTGGGTGAACACCGCCGAGCCATCGGTCTTGCCGCTGCTGTCGATGCGCGCCAGCTTCGCCTGGCCGATCAGCTTGAAGTCCTTCGGGTCCTTCAGCTTCACTTCGGCGGGCACCGGCTGCTTGGCCGCCGCCTCGGCCAGTTCGCCGAAGCCGGCCTTGTGTCCGGAAGCGGCGTGGGTCACCACGCCGTCATGCACTTCGATCTGAGCGGCGGGCACCTTCCATTGCTCGGCGGCGGCGGCCACCAGCATGGCGCGCGCGCTGGCGCCGGCCTTGCGCATCTGCTCGAAGGAGTTGGCGGTGGCGGTACTGCCGCCGGTGCCCTGCAGATTGCCGAAGGCCAGGTTGGCGTAGCGCTTGGCATCGGCCGGCGCGCCTTCCACGCGCACATGGGCCCAGTCGGCATCCAGTTCCTCGGCCACCAGCGTGGCGAGGCCCGTATAGCTGCCCTGCCCCATTTCCACGTGCTTGGCGATCACCGTCACCGTGCCGTCGGGGGCGATGCGCACGAAGGCGTTGGGTTCGAAATCACCGGCCGCCTGCGCCTCGCCCATGCGCGCGAGCAGCGGCGCGAAGTAGATGCCCAGAGCCAGGCCACCGGCGCCCCGGAGGAAATGCCGGCGGCTGAGATTGAAGATGCCGCGCTGCTGCGCCTCTTCCTGATCGATGCGGGTATCGCGCATGTCGAAGCTCCTCAGGCCAGGGTCTTGGCGGCGTCGTGGATGGCCGCGCGAATCCGCGCGTAGGTGGCGCAGCGGCAGATGTTGCCGCTCATGGCCGTGTCGATGTCGGCATCGCT
This sequence comes from Pseudomonas macauensis, assembly GCF_047902425.1. Classification (NCBI taxonomy): domain Bacteria; kingdom Pseudomonadati; phylum Pseudomonadota; class Gammaproteobacteria; order Pseudomonadales; family Pseudomonadaceae; genus Pseudomonas; species Pseudomonas macauensis. The sequence goes on from NZ_CP138377.1 coordinate 3,445,229, forward strand.
GGGCGCCTTGTTGGAGGCAAGGAGCGCGGTGGCGGACATGATCTGCCCGGACTGGCAGTAACCGCACTGCACCACGTCCAGCCGCCGCCAGGCGTCCTGGACGGCCTTGCCGGCGGGCTGCTCGTTCACCGCCTCGATGGTGGTGACCTTCTTGCCCGCCACCGCCGCCAGCGGCGTGACGCAGGAGCGGGTCGGCTGGCCGTCGATGTGCACCGTGCAGGCGCCGCACAGCGCCATGCCGCAGCCGTACTTGGTGCCGGTCAGCCCGGCGACGTCGCGCAGGGCCCAGAGCAGCGGCATCTCGCCGGGCGCGTCGAATTCATGGTCCTTGCCGTTCAGGTTCACGGTAATCATCTGCGAGTTCACCTCTTCCTCGGGTGATAGGGCGGCCAGAGCCCGCAGGCTCCGGCACGGATCGATTCAGCCTAGGCGCTATGCCCGGCACGCGCCGCGACGATACGCGAAGAAAGCGCCGAGCGGTTTGCCTGGTCCTGCGCAGACTTGCCTGAAACTGCCGGCGTTCGACTCAGGCCTCCGCGCCCTCGCCCAGCGCCAGCGATGCCCGTGAACGCGGTCGCTCGCTGCGATCCCAGCCATAGCGGCGCGCAAACCAGCCCTTCACCGCCTGGGTCAGCACCATGTATCCCGCCAGGATGCCCGCCAGCCACGGCCAGTACGCCAGCGGCAGCGCCTGCATGTGGAACGAATGGGCCAGCGGCCCCATGGGCAGGAAGATCGCCACGGCAACCAGCGCCAGGGTCATGCCCAGCAGCGGCCAGGCCGCGCGGCTCTGCAGGAACGGAATGCGCCGGGTGCGGATCATGTGCACCACCAGCAGCTGCGAGATCAGCCCCTCGACGAACCAGCCGGATTGGAACAGCGCCTGGTGCTGCGGCGCATTGGCGCCCAGGGCGAACCACAGGACCAGGAAGGTGGCAATGTCGAACAGCGAACTGATCGGCCCGAAGAACACCATGAAGCGCCCCAGCCCGCCGGGATTCCATTGCTGCGGGCTGCGCAGCTGCTCGTCATCGACGTGGTCGAAGGGAATGGCGATCTGCGACAGGTCGTACAGCAGGTTCTGCACCAACAGCTGCAACGGCAGCATCGGCAGGAAGGGAATGAAGGCGCTGGCCACCAGCACGCTGAACACATTGCCGAAATTGGAACTGGCGGTCATGCGGATGTACTTGAGCATGTTGGCGAAGGTACGGCGGCCTTCGATCACCCCTTCTTCCAGCACCAGCAGGCTCTTTTCCAGCAGGATCAGGTCGGCGGCTTCCTTGGCGATGTCCACCGCAGAGTCCACCGAAATGCCGATGTCCGCGGTGCGCAGCGCCGGGGCGTCGTTGATGCCATCGCCGAGGAAGCCCACCACGTGCCCGCGCTCGCGCAGCACGCGCACCAGCCGCTCCTTGTGGCCTGGGGTGAGCTTGGCGAACAGCGTGGTGCGCTCGGCCCGCTCGCCCAGCGTCGGGTCATCGAGGCTGTCCAGCTGCGGGCCGAGGAGCACGCCCTGCACCGGCAGACCGACGTCGCGGCAGACCTTCAGGGTGACCCGCTCGTTGTCGCCAGTCAGCACCTTCACCGCCACGCCGTTTTCCGCTAGCGCGCGCAACGCCGGGGCGGTGGTTTCCTTCGGCGGATCGAGGAAGGCGATGTAGCCGGCCAGACACAGCCGCGCCTCGTCGGCCACGCCATAGCCTTCGCGCTCCGGCGGCAGTTCGCGGGTCGCCACCGCGACCACTCGCAGACCTTCCTGGTTGAGCCCCTCGGCCACCGCGCGAATGCTCGCCAGGTGCTCGCCGTCCAGCGGCACCACGGTGTCGCCGGCCTCCACCGAAACGCAGACGTCCAGCACCTCTTCCAGTGCGCCCTTGCAGATCAGCAGGTGGCGGTCGTCCGGCTCGCGGACCACCACCGACATGCGCCGGCGGGCGAAGTCGAAGGGAATCTCGTCGATCTTGCGGTAGCGGCTGTCCACCCGCAACGCATGGCGCAACTCGACGTGCTCCAGCACGGCCACGTCCAGCAGGTTCTTCAGCCCGGTCTGGTGGTGGCTGTTGAGGAAGGCCAGTTGCAGGACGCGGTCCTGGGCCTGGCCAAAGGCGTCGGTATGGCGCTCCAGCACGATGCGGTCCTGGGTCAGGGTGCCGGTCTTGTCGGTGCAGAGGATGTCCATCGCCCCGAAGTTCTGGATGGCGTCCAGGCGCTTGACGATCACCTTGCGCCGGCTCAGTGCCACCGCGCCCTTGGCCAGGGTCGAAGTGACGATCATCGGGAGCATTTCCGGGGTCAGGCCGACCGCGATGGACAACGCGAACAGCGCCGCCTCCAGCCAGTCGCCCTTGGTGAAACCATTGATCAGCAGCACCAGCGGCGCCATCACCAGCATGAAGCGGATCAGCAGCCAGCTGACCTTGTTCACCCCGGCCTGAAAGGCTGTGGGCTCCGGGTCCGCCGCGATCACCCGCTCGGCCAGCGAGCCGAAATAGGTCCGTGCGCCGGTGCCAACCACCACGGCCTGCGCCGAGCCACTGATGACGTTGGTGCCCATGAAGCAGAGGTTGTCGCGCTCCAGCGGGTTGCCCTGACGGGCGTCGCGCAGCTGGGCGAACTTCTCCACCGGCAGCGATTCACCGGTCAGCGCCGCCTGGCCGACGAACAGGTCCTTGGCGCTGAGCAGGCGCACGTCCGCCGGCACCATGTCGCCAGCCGAGAGCCACAGCACATCGCCGGGCACCAGTTGGCGAATCGGCACCTCAACCCGGCTCGACGGCCCTTCGCCATCGGGGCTGCGGAACACCGTGGCGGTGTTGCTGACCATCGCCTTGAGGCGCTCGGCGGCGCGGTTCGAGCGCTTCTCCTGGACGAAGCGCAGCAACGTGGAAATCCCCACCATGCTGCCGATCACCACGGCGGCCTCGGCGTCCTCGGTCGCCCAGGAGATCGCTGCCAGCAGGCTCAGCAGCAGGTTGAAGGGATTGCAGTAGCAGTACCAGAGGTGCAGCCAGGCACCGATCGGGCGGTCCTGTTCCACCTCGTTCGGCCCCAAGCGTACGAGTCGCTCTTGCGCCTCCGACTCGCTGAGTCCTTCGCGGCGGCTGTCCAGGCGATCGAGCGCGTCCTGGGGTTCCAGCACCGACCACTCCAGCAAGGCTCCGGCCAGCGGCGCGGGCGCCCGCCGTCCCGCCGCAGCCCCGCGCAACAGGTCGCGTGCAGCCAGACGGCGCAACTGACGGGCCGGAAAGCCCTTGTTGATGAATTCGAGCAGGTGGGTCCTGAGGTGGTCCAGGCGCATGTTGACTCCCCGTAACCGTCGGAAAATCGACGGCACAGGAAGTCTGTAGAGCCTTTCTTAAGGCGCAATGAAGGCTGGCGGCAGTGCCTGCCGGGCCCCCCAGACCCAGGGCATCAGAAGTCGCGCTTGTAGAAGATATCCAGCGAGCTGGCCAGGCCGCTGGCCGCCTCCAGATACACCTTCTTGCTCAGCAGGTAGCGCAAGGCGATGGTATTGGCCGGCTCGAACACCCCCACGCCATAGCGCAGGCTGAGCTTGTCGGAGAGCTGGCCGCTGGCGACCACGCTGGTGCTGTTGCCGGTGCCCTCGGTGTCCAGCTGGAAGTCCTGGATGCCCAGCTTCTGCGCGACCTCGCCGGTGAGCGGCGCGCTTCCGGCCAGGCCCAGCGCCAGCGCCGCCTCGCCCATCATGTTGCTGTCCTCGCCGGTGCTCATCGGCCGGCCCAGCACCAGGTAGGACAGCGCCTGCTGCTGGCTCATCGCCGGTTCCGAGAACACCTCGCTGCGCGGCTGCTCGGCGTTACCGGTCAGGCGCAGGCCGGCGATCACGTCGTCGACCTTGCGGATCGCCTCGATATCCAGGTACGGCTGGTCGATGGGTCCGGCGAACAGCAGGCGCGCACGGCGGATGGTCAGCTTCTGCCCGTAGGCACGGTAGCGGCCCTTGTTCAGGCGCAGCTCGCCACGGGTGTCGAGGTTGTCGCCCACGTGCACCTGGCCGGCCAGCTCCGCGTTCAGGCCAAAGCCGGAGAAGGTCAGCTTGTCCTCACCGACGATCACGTCGACGTCCATGTGCAGTGCGGCGGCGGCCTTCTGCTCCTGCTTCTGGCCGACGATCACGGTGTCGTCCGACACCTTGACCGTCGACGGCGGGAGCTGGCGAATGGTGATGGCGCCGCTGGGCACCTGCACCTTGCCGGAAACGGCCAGGCCCTCGCCGGCCATGCGGATCGCCAGGTCCGGCGCGACCTCCAGTTCCGCGTACGGGTCGATCGTCACCGGCAGACGGTTGCCGCGCACGTTCAGGTCGACATCCAGCGCCTCGTTCCAGGCGATCCGCCCGGACAGGTTGCCGTTGCCATGCTCCCCGGCCGTCCAGTGGCCGCTCAGGTCCACCTGTTCGCCGGCGATACGCGCCTGCACCTGCAGCTGTTCCAGGCGCGTCGGCAGGTCGCCGCCGGAGATCTCGCCATCGACCAGACGCAGCTCGCCGTCCACCCGTGGCGCCAGCAGCCCGCCGGAAATCCGCCCGTTACCGTGGAGCCGTCCCTTGAGGGTTTCCACCGCGGGCACGAAGGGCCGTGCGATGGACAGGTCCAAGCCGTTGAGGCTGAAGCTGCCGCTCAGCGGCTTGGACTTCGGCCGGGGGTCGAGCTGCACCTGGGCATCCAGCGTGCCCAGCTTCTCGCCATGGAACTGCAGGCTGGTATCGATGCGCCGGGGTGTCAGGCGGCTTTCCAGTTGCAGGCTCTGGTAGGGGAAGTCGACCCAGTCGTCCTGTTCCTTCAGGCGCAGCGTGCCGCTGCCGGCATTGAGCAGGATCGAACCGTTCGGGCCGCTGGCCGGCAGGTCCAGTTGCACGTCGCCGTCCAACTGGCCGCGCCAGGCGAAGTCTTCTGGCAGCCAGCGCGCCAGGCTGTCCAGCGGGAACTGGCGCAAATGCAGACGCAGGCGCGGGTCGGGCATCAGGCGCTGGTCTTCGGCGCACAGGCTGGCCGGGCCCGAGGCCCAGCAATGCGCGCCCAGGGTCAGCCGGCCATCGGCCAGCCGCTCCAGCTTCGCCGGCTGCTGCAGGCGCCAGTCCTGCCCGCCGCTCTGGATGTCACCCTGCGCCAGGCGGCCGCGCCAGTCGCGGCCGTTCCAGGTGCCGTCGAGGTTCAGCGCAAGGACCACCGGCTTGCCTTGCAGGTTCAGCGAGAGCTGCTGGCGCTGCTTGTCGCCGCTGCCTTCCAGCTTGAGCGTGCCCAGGCGCGTGTCGCCGCTGCGCAGGCCCTGAACCTGCAGGTCCAGGCGGCCGCGCTGGGCGGCATCCAGTTTGGCGTCCAGCGCCAGGCTGCGCAGGCTCTGGCCGGCGTAGGCGACGCGCTGGCCGTTGAGCGCCAGTTGCCCCTGCGGTGCCTGCAGGGTGCCGGCCAGGTCGAGTCGCCCGCCCAGTTGGCCGGCGAGCTGCGGCCACAGTTGGCCCAATTGATTCAGGGCGAGGTCCAGCTTGCCGGAGAGATGTTGGTCCAGCGCCGCTTGGCCGGTGATGCGGTTGTCGCCCAGTTGCAGGGTCAACTCGTCGGCCTTCCACGACTGCCCGGCACCCTCGGCACGTGCCCTGAGCAAGGCTGGCTGACCACGCAGCCGCCCTTGCAGATCGAGGTTCGCGGTCAGGTTCAGGCTGCCGCCCTTGAGCGAGCCCTGGCTGCGCAGCGGTCCGCCCAGGCGGCCCGGCATCTGCTCCAGCCAGTAAGCGGGGTCGAGGTCGCGCAGGTCGAGGTCGGCGTCCCAGCTGACGGTGTCGGCAAAGCCGACCTTCACATGGCCCTCGGCCTTGCCCTGCCCCGCCACCAGTTGCAGCGACGGCAGGAAGACTTCCGAGAGATTGCCGGAGACCGGACTGGCCAGGGTGAACGCGCCCGCCGGACCGTTCAGCGCGGCATCGAAATTGCCCAGGTAGGCGCCGTCGCGATACTGCACCTCGGCCTTGAGGCTGTGCACGCTCACCGGCGGCTCCTCGATGGCCGGGTACAGGCGCCGCCAGGGGAAGTCCAGCCAGTCAAGGGTGGCGTCGGCGGCGAAGCCCTCCTTCCAGTCGAGCCGTCCCTGCACGCCCAGGCGCTGCACCTGGGCGGCCGTCAGATCGAGTGCGGCGATATCCGCCCCCTGGGCATCGACGCGGCCACGCAGGGTCAGCACCACCGGACTGTCTTCGGCCGGCAACAGGGCCGCGCCGGCGATCTGGTAGCCGTTCTTCAGATCACCATTGGCGTTCAGGCGAACCTGATTCAGCGTCAGCGTATCGGGCAGCGCGGCATCCGCCTTGAATCCGTCGGCCAGCACCAGGGCCTGGGCCGGCAGGTTCTCCGCCAGCGGCTGCACATCACCCTGCAACTGGCCATTGAGGTAGCCGCTGCTCTGTGCCTGCAACTTCAGGTGACCTTGCAGTTCGCCATCGACCTGCAGCTTCAGCGACCAGGGCTTGCCGCCCACGGCCGGCAGATCGAGGCTGCCCTGCGCCTGCAATGGCCACCCTTGGGTGGGCTTGAGCAGGCCGGAGAGCGACAGGCGCAGATCACCCCGCGCCAGCGTCGCCGACTGGATGTGCAGACCTTCAGGGTCCCAGTTCGCCACCAGGTTGGTGTCGCGCAGCTGCTCCTGGTCATCGAGCAGGAAGCGGCCAATACGCACGTCGCCCAGCTCCAGGGCCAGCGGCAGGTTCAGGCTCGGCAACTGGATCGGCCCGGAAGACTCGCTCGACTCGCTTGGCGGCAGGGTCAGCCGTATCTCCTTCGCCGCCACGCGGCTCAGGCACAGCGCCATGCGCAGCAGGCAGCCCGGCGACCAGTCGATATCCGGCTCGTCGAGCACCAGGCGGGTGGCGCCGTCGCTCCACTCCAGGCGCCTCGCGGTGAAGGCGCCGGCCAGGCGGCCGCTGAAGCCATCCAAGGTCAAACCCGGCACCCGCTGCAACGCCATTCGGCTACCCGCTTCGGTGCCCAGCAATGCCGACAGGCCCGCTATCGATAGCAGGATCAGGCCGAGCAGCCCGCCCAGCAGCCAGCGCATGGTGCGCATCCAGCCCGCACGGTTCACAGTTCAGGCCCCATGGAGAAGTGGATACGGATGCCGCCGTCCTCGTCCAGACCGTCGGCGAGATCCAGTCGCAGCGGCCCGACTGGGGAAACCCAGCGGATACCGATACCCACGCCAGTCTTGATCGACGGGAAGTCCAGTGAGTTGAAGGCGTTGCCCTGATCGACGAAGGCCGCCAGCCGCCAGCGCTCGGCAATCGGGTACTGGTACTCCACGCTGCCGGCGACCATGTAGCGCCCACCGATGCGATCACCCTCGGAGTTCTTCGGCGACAGTGTCTGGTAGTCGTAACCGCGAACGCTCTGGTCACCACCGGCGAAGAAGCGCAGCGACGGCGGGATCGAGGAATAGTCGTTGGTGGCGATACCGCCGACCTGGATGCGCCCGAGCAGACGCTGGCCGCCCCAGAAGCTGGTCAGCCCCTTGGCCAGCGCATTGACGTGGGCGACGTCAGCATCGGCCAGAAAACCTTCCTTGGCGCCCTTCACGTCGAATTGCAGGCGATAGCCGTGGCTGGGGTCGACCTTGTTGTCGGCTTCGAGGATCGAATAACCGATCCCCGGCATGAGGAAGCTACTCAGGCCCGAGTCGTCGCCCAGCTTGTATTCTTCGCGCTGCCAGTTCAGCGACACCACCCGCTGCCAGCCGCTGTCGAGCTTGTGGTGCCATTCGCTGCCGAGGGTGAGCAGCTTGCTCTGGGTGTCCACCAGGTCTTCGTTCTGGTAGCCGCTGGTGAAGCGCAGCTTGTCGGTCAACGGCGGGTCCAGGGGAATCTCGTACCAGGCGCCGATGTTCTGCCGGGGGGAGGAGACTTCCGCCTCCCAGCCCAGGCTGTGCCCCTGCGGGTTGACCCAGTGGCGCGTCCAGTTGGCCTTGGCGCGCGGCCCGACGTCGGTGGAGAAGCCCAAGCCGAGGCCCATGGTCCGCGGCTTGCGCACCTGCAGGTGGACATTCACCGGAATCACGTCGGAACTGGCCTTGGCCTGCGGCGCCGCGTCCACGCGCACACCGTCGAAGTAGCCGGAGGATTGCAGCGCCTGGTTGAGGTCGGCGATCAGCTCGGAGTCGTAGGGAGTACCGTCCTCGAACGGCACCATGCGCTGCAGGAGTTCGTCGTCGAAGGGGTAGTCGCCGCTGAATTCGACCTTGCCAAGGGTCGAGCGCGGGCCGCTGACGTAGACCAGCTCGATGTCCGCGACGCCGGCCACCGGGTCGACCTGTAATTGCTGTTGGCTGAACTGCCCGCGGAAGAAGCCGAAGCGTGACGCCTGGTTCTGGATCAGCCGCTTGGCATCCTCGTAGGCGCCGTGATTGAGTTGCGCGCCGGGCTTGAGGGCGTCGCCACCGGGCACTCGGAAGCTCTTGAGCTTGGCCGCCGGGCCCTCCACCCGGATGGTGACGTTGCGCAGGTGCACCGGCTCCCCTGGCGTCACGTTCAGGCGCAGGGTCGGCGGTTGCCCGTCGCGCACCCGGCTGCGGATGCGCGCCTGGTAGTAGCCCAGTGCCTGCGCGGCTTTCTGCGCCTGCTCTTCGGTGGTGCGCCGCATGCGCCGCAATGCCGCCTGATCACGCTCGCCAAGGCTGCCCACATAGGCCTCGATATTGGCCTTGAGCGCAGGGGTGGCGGGAGTGATGCGAACGTCGAGATGGGCTTCAGCCGCCAGCGCTCTCTGCAAGCAGAACGCCATCAACAGCAGCAGCCCAAGCAATCCTTGGACAACTCTCATGGCGCGGAATGCTAGCACGGGAAATGACGATCAAGCCGTTTCCCAGAGCGCTGGAACCCTCAAAAGTGCTATCCGCCCTGGCTGGCCAGTTGGCTTTCCGGTCTCGGGTTCGGATGGAACAGCACATGCTCCCGGATCGGACCCAGGGCCACCTCGCCCAGCTCCTCGTAGCCGTGGCGGCGGTAGAAATCCAGGTAGCGCGAATTCCCAGTGTCGAGCACCAGCCCCTGGGAACTACCCTCCTCCGCGCACCAGGCATGCAGCGCATCGAGCAGTTGCTCGCCCAGGTGCTTGCCCTGGAACTCCGGATGAATGCCGATCAGCGGCAGGATGTGGTAAGGCCCCGGCGGCAGGCAGCCGAGTACGGCGGCGTGATAGTCCAGGTAACGGCGGGTACAGCGAAAACCGGTAGTGAGCAGCATGCGCATGCGCCAGGCCCAGCTCTCGGTGATATCCAGGCGTTGCTGGGGCGGCGCGATCAGGGCCACGCCCACCAGGCGGTCGTCGCGTAACAGTCCTATGGCCGGCAGTTCCTCGAGGAAATGCTGGTTGGTCAGCTCGCGCACCGTGGCGCGCACGCGCTGGTCGAAACCGGGACGGTCGGCTTCGAAGAGGTAGGCGAAAGTCGGTTCATGGCGATAAGCGTGATACAGCAACGAGCGGACTTCGCGGCTGTAGCCGCTGTCGAGCAGACGCACTTCGGCGATCGAATCAGGCATGCGGACGCCTCTTCTTGTGGTGTCTTCTTATGGTTCGCGCTCCAGCCACGAAACACTAGCAGCGGCGTGCCAGGGTCGCCAGAATCGGCCACCATGGGCTAGCATCGTTCTTTTGCCAGGACGTCCAGGATGAAAATCGTCTCCTTCAATATCAACGGCTTGCGCGCACGTCCCCATCAACTGCAGGCCATCATCGAGCGCCATCAGCCGGACGTGATCGGCCTGCAGGAAACCAAGGTCGCGGACGACCAGTTCCCGCGCGAGGAAGTCGAAGCCCTCGGCTATCACGTGCATTACCACGGGCAGAAAGGCCACTACGGCGTTGCCCTGCTCTCCCGCCAGGAGCCGCTGGAGCTACAGCGCGGCTTCCCCAACGATGGCGAAGATTCGCAGCGCCGTTTCATCTGGGGCACCTTCAAGGATGCCCAGGGCGAACTGATCACCGTAATGAACGGCTACTTCCCGCAAGGCGAGAACCGCGAGCACCCGGTGAAATTCCCTGCCAAGCAGCGCTTCTACGCCGACCTGCAGAACCTGCTGGAAACCCGCTTCCAGCCCAGCCAGCCGCTGGTGGTGATGGGCGATATCAATATCTCGCCGGAAGACTGCGACATCGGCATCGGCGAAGAGAACCGCAAGCGCTGGCTGAAGACCGGCAAGTGCAGCTTCCTGCCTGAAGAGCGCGAGTGGTTGGCGCGCCTGAAGAGCTGGGGCCTGGTGGACAGTTTCCGCCTGCAGAACCCGGCGGTGACCGATCGCTTCAGCTGGTTCGACTACCGCAGCCGCGGGTTCGAGGACGAGCCCAAGCGCGGCCTGCGCATTGACGTCATCCTCGCCTCCGAAGCCCTGCGCGGGCGCATCGCCGATACGGGCGTGGACTACGAAATCCGTGGCATGGAAAAGCCGTCGGACCACGCACCGATCTGGCTGCAACTGAAGTAATCCAAGCAAACGACAAAGCCCGGCGATGCCGGGCTTTGTCGTTTCTTCAGCCAAATCTCTTCACAGCGCCGGCTGCAACAGTGCCAACACCCTGGCAGGAAAGAGCGGCCGTTGCGGCGCCAGATGAACGCCGCTACAGCAGCCCGATCTCTTTGCAGATGCTGAAGAGTTCATCCAGGGAGCTGGCGGAAAGCTTTCGCATCAGTTGCCTTTTATGCTGCCCGACGCTCGCTCCCGACGACTCGAGAAGCTCCGCCAGCGCCGACACCGAATCGCCTCGATGCAGGCCATGCAGCACAGCCACCAGATGGGTGGAAAACGCCAGCGAAGCTTTCAGCCTGGGATCATCGCCCAACGGTAATCGCGCGTGCTCGGGAAAGATCGTGCCTCCCGCCAGGACGGTCTCGATGGCGCGCCCGATCAAGGCCGGGCGATCGGCCATCCGCAGGAAGCCGGATACACCGCCGCGGATGGCACGCTGAATATTCAGCGAAGTGTCGAGACTGGAGCACACCAGCACCGGCGTTGCGGCTTCGAGCTGACCGTTACGGCGAAGCGTCGCGAGCAGCTCCATTCCGTGGATATCCGGTAGTTCCAGCGTCACCACCAGCAGATCGCAATCCCCAGCCTTCAATTGATTCAGCGCCTGCCGCCCCAGCTTGAAATGCAGATCGCACTGGTGACCGCTGGCCTGCAACAGCCGGCGGATAGCCGTGAAGTCCCGCCTTGACGGTTCGATGATTACGATTCGGGCCATGTTGGTCCTTGTTGCGAAGACCTCGTTTCGCCAATCGCGGACGTACAGGCCAAGCGCGCAGGGTTCCGTTGAACATTCCGCGAGCGTCGGTGGACGCAACCGGAGGACATCGAACAATCCCTTGTCCTGGGCAACATCTGTGCATCTGTGCGATGCCCATCGGCGCAAGAACGGTCAATGCCCGCTCTTGCGCCGGAACTACTCGATTACGTTCTTGGAAATGGCGGACAAGGTGCTGTTGAACTGCACCGTCTCGTTGAAACTCTTGACGATGGCGCTGAACTTGTCCTTCGCACTCTGCAGTTGCTTGAGCCGCATCCCCAGCTCCTCACTCTTGCGCTTGAGGGAGCTTTCGCGCTCATCCAGCTCGCTGGCACGGGCGCGCAAGCTGGCCGACTGCTCGTCGATACGCTGTTGTTCGAGCTGGATCGATTCGGCGCGCTTGAGCGTGGCCTTGTCGCGCAGGTCGACCGTCTGGGCCAGCTCCTTGAGCGCTTCGCTACGCTCGGCCAGCAAACGATTGTTCTCGGCGGCCATGCGGTCCAAGTTGGTCTTGGCTTCCTTGAGATGATTCTCCAGTTGCAGCAGCCGCGCCTCCTTGTCGTTGGCCAGGCGCTCGCGCTCCTGCAACTGGTTGGTCCGCTCGTCCAGCTCCTCCTGCAGACGCCCCGCCGCCTGTTTCTGCTGACTCAGCCCCTGAGCCATGCCGGCGAGCGAGTTGAGCGTGCTCTGTACATCGGAAAGAACGTCATCGGGATCAGCGTCGAGTTGGGGAACGCTCAGGGCGGCCGCTACCTCCTGCAACTCCGCCGAGGTGATCGGAACAGAGGCCCCCGGCATATCGGTTTCAGGCATCACATCGTGCATTTCGGTCATTACGGATTCCTTCTGGATCAAGGTCCCCTGAAGCGCTGCTTCAAGGTTGCTGTTTTTCGCCTCGGGGGCTTCCACTACGTGCGCTGCCGGCTCGCCCGAGGCAGCCGTTGACGCTGCGCCAATCGCGGCTGAGTGGCCCACCGTCTCCAAACTCGACACCATCGCCTCGAGGTACTCGAACACGCTCAATTCGTCAGGGTTGGAGACTGGGTCCGGAGACTGATCGGCCCCGGTGGGTTCGATCTTCGGTGACTCGATCTGCTGGTCCTGCTCCAACGCCGCGCCTTGCACGACGACGTCCGGCGTTTCCGTTTGCGCGCCAGCAGCCACCGGCGCCGTGGGCTCCTGCGGTTCGAGCGGCGCAGTTTCCACGGCGGACGAATCGGCCTGTCCGACAGGAAGACTTCCAACCGGCTCCGCCTTGGCAGCACGCGACTCCATAAGCAAATCGTCCAGGTCCACCGGGGCCGGCAGAACGACCTCTGCCTGCGGCTCCTCCGTTCCCACATCCGCAGAGGGAAGTGCCTGGCCCTGCCCGGAAACATCCGGCTCCTCGCTGGAATGGGCCGACTGCGCTGCTTCGTTTCTCAGCCTGGACAAACGAGCCACCTGGGCGAAATCGAGAGTGACGTCCGTGCACAGTTCGAACCCCAGGCTGGAAAGTGCCGGGGGCCCGTCTGGCTCAGACGGCCATATCGAGGGCATGGCGGGCGCCGGGCGCCTGCTCAACAGACCTGCCTTTGCCAGTAGAGATAGCCACGACTGCAGAGACTGCGCAGGCAGCCGGAGTCCCTTGAACGTCGTGTCATGCGGGGCCGGCAGACTCAGCGCGTGCCGACGCCAGGGACGGCCCCAACACGTAACGGCGGGGTTGTGTACAGCCAGCGGAATCAGCCTGACGCCATGGCCGGGGCCGGCCGGGCGTGGCCTGGGAGCCGAACGGTTTTGAGTCATGGTTTCCTTCCAGCGGGGAGGTTGAAACGGCGCAAGTGTCACCTGGTCGGTGAACCGGCGTAATCAGGCTCCCCCGATGCGTCCAAGGAATTTTCCCAACCCCGATGAGCACTGCTGCAGGATCAGCCGCGACGAGATTGCTTCGACAAAAAGCCGCCCACTGAACGGCCCCGAATGAGGCTCGCCAGATCCAGCAGCGTCGCCAACACGAACAACGGCGCGATGAGCATGAGCATCGACGGGACGAACCCACCTGCCCTGTCCGGCAGCACGACAAACGAACCGGCCATCATCAGCAGCGTCAGGATGATGACCAGCTTCATCAGTACCGACGCAAAGTCGACGATCTCGCGCATCTCGATCTCCAGAACCTCAACACGAACGCCTGTATAGCGGCGCTCCAAAGGAACGGGAATCGGAAACTTCCTGCATTTCATCAGTCATGTCCGAGGATCGCGGCAACAGCTCTGCAATGCAGCCAAGCGTCATATCGATGCAATGATTCCGACTTATTCTGCCGCGCCATCGATGCCTGAAATGGAAGTTGCTCAATGTCGTACAAGCCGAGCGCCAGCGATGCCCAAGCCTGGCCCGTGACCATCGCCTGGCTCATCATCGGATTCATCTGCTACGCGTTCCCCTGGCAGGCCTTCGCCGCGCTGCCCTCGTCCCATGCCGGGGAGCCAGTACTGCGCGTACAGGGCTCCAACACCATCGGCGCGCATCTGCTCCCGGAACTGGTGAAAGGCCTGCTGCAAAGCGAGGGCTACGCCAACGTCAGCGTCCAGCCGGGCAAGGCGGAAAACGAGCAGCGCATCATCGGCCGCAGCGCCGACGGCAAGGAAGCCATCGTCGACCTGGCGGCCCATGGCTCCAGCACCGGCTTCGTCGCCCTCAAGGACAACAGCGCAGAACTGGCGGCTGCATCGCGACCGATCAAGGACGCGGAAGCGGCAGGCCTTTCGGCCTCGGGAAACCTGCGTAGTGCCAAGGCCGAGCAAGTGATCGGCATCGACGGCCTGGCGATCATCGTCAACCCGGCGAACGCCCTGGACGAGCTGACCACCGACAACCTGGCGCGCATCTTCTCCGGCGAAGTGAAGACCTGGGAGGAGCTCGGCGGCCGCGGCGGTGCGATCCATCTTTACGCCCGCGATGACAACTCCGGGACCTTCGACACCTTCAAGGAACTGGTGCTGACCAGCCACGGCAAGGCCCTGGCCAACGGTACGCAGCGCTTCGAGTCGAGCGACCAGTTGTCCCAGCAGGTCAGCGCCGATCCTCAGGGCATCGGTTTCGTCGGTCTGTCATCGATCCGCAAGGCCAAGGCGCTGCGCATCGCCGACGGCGCCTCCCAGGCGATGCCGCCGTCGACCACGCTGATCGCCACCGAGGACTATCCGCTGTCGCGCCGCCTGTTCCTCTATATGAAGCCCGAGGAGAGCAATCACTGGGCCCATGCGCTGCTGCAGTTCGCCCAGGGCGACCAGGGCCAGGCCCTGGTCAGCAGCAGCGGCTTCGTCGGCCAGCGGGTACAAGCGGTGAAGATGACGCCGCGGGCCGGTATGCCCCAGGCGTACCAGAGCCTGGCGCGCGATGCCCAGCGACTGTCGGTGAACTTCCGCTTCCGCGAGGGCAGCGCCACCCTCGACAACAAGGCCCAGCGCGACGTGGAACGCCTGCTGGCCTACCTGCAGCAGAACGGCAAGATGAACAAGCAGGCGGTGCTGGTCGGCTTCGGCGATCCGAAGCAGGATCCCGCGCGCGCCGAACTGCTCTCCAAGCTTCGCGCCATGGCGGTGCGCCGCGAGTTGGCCAAGGATGGCGTGATGTTCCGCGAGATCAGCGGCATGGGCGATGCCTTGCCGGTTGCGGCCAACAACGACGATGACGGGCGGGTCAAGAATCGTCGCGTCGAGGTCTGGGTCTACTGATCCCTTCCGGCGATCGGCGTACAGACTTCTTGCTGGCGCCGATCGCCGCAGCCTGAGCGGATGTAGGAACTTGTTACGTTCCTTCGCTTGTCTGCACCAATCGCTCTGCTATGTTCCCGGAGTGACGCCGGGCCCCTCTGACGGTTGCCAACCGCCATGTCGGAGTCACTTTTCGACAACGACACTAAGGGAGGGGCCAAATGACAGCTCTGCACGCCTTTTTAACCGAACCATTCCTCGGAACCGCTACCTGGTTCTGGCTGGCCTTCCTGGCCATCGTGATTCTCCTGCTCGTACTCGACCTGGGCGTTCTGCAACGCGATCACCATGAGATCGGCGTGCGCGAAAGCCTGCTGCTTTCCGCCGGCTACTTCGCCTGCGGCCTGGCCTTCGGTGGCTGGGTCTGGTACGAGTTCGGCGCCACCAGCGCGGTGGAGTACTACACCGGTTTCCTCGTCGAACAATCGCTATCGATGGACAACGTGTTCGTCATGGCGATGATCTTCGGCTTCTTCGGCATCCCCCGCCGTTACCAGCACCAGGTACTGTTCTGGGGCATCCTCGGCGCCATCGTCATGCGCGCGCTGATGATCGGCCTGGGCGCCGCGCTGGTGAAGGAATTCGAGTGGATCATGTACGTGTTCGGCGCCTTCCTGCTGTTCAGTGGTGTGAAGATGCTGTTCAGCAAGCATGGGGATGAGCCTGACCTGGCGAACAACCCGGTATTGAAGTTCCTGCGCAAGCGCATCCGCATGACCGACAAGATCCATGAGCATCACTTCTTCGTGAAGATGCCGGACGCCTCGGGCAAGCTGGTGCACTACGCCACTCCGCTGTTCCTGGCGCTGATCCTGATCGAGCTGGCCGACCTGGTGTTCGCGGTGGACAGCGTGCCGGCGATCTTCGCCATCACCCAGGACCCGTTCATCGTCTACACCTCGAACATCTTCGCCATCCTCGGCCTGCGCGCCCTGTACTTCTCGCTGGCGGCGATGATCCACCGCTTCGTCTACCTGAAGTACGCCCTGGCCCTGGTGCTGGTGTTCATCGGCACGAAGATCTTCCTGCACGGATTCATCGGCAAGGTTCCCGCCGCCCTGTCGCTTGGCGTAACCTTCGGCCTGCTCGCCGGTGGCATCCTGCTATCGTTGATCAAGACCCGCCGGACCAGCGAGCAGCCGCTGGAAATCGTAAGCCAGGAGAGGGTGCATGCAAGCACTGGAGGTGAGGATCGAGGCCATTGAGTTTCGCGGCCAGGCCTACTGGCAGGTCCGTCTCGGCCGTCGTGCGCTGCGTTTTCCCCACGAGGCCGCCGCACGCGCCTTCGCCGCCCAATTGCATACCCGGCGGGAATGGTGGCTGGCACAGATGAAGGAAGACGGACCGGAGCCTTCTCCCGAGCAGTGAAACGACAAGGCCAGCGAAAGCTGGCCTTTTTGTTGGAGCGGCACCTTGTAGGAGCATGCGGCGCGAAAATGAAAAAGGCCCGCATCTGCGGGCCTGTTTCGTTGCGGAGTGCGATCAGCGACCGCTGCGCAGCATCTCCTTGGGCACGTACTTGCCGACTTCATATTTGCCAATGGCCGCACGGTGCACTTCGTCCGGGCCGTCGGCCAGGCGCAGGGTGCGCTGCATGGCGTAGAAGTACGCCAGCGGCGTGTCGTTGGAGACGCCGGCGCCACCATGGATCTGGATGGCACGGTCAATCACCTGCAGGGCAACGTTGGGCGCCACGACCTTGATCTGGGCGATTTCGCTCTGGGCGATCTTGTTGCCGGCGGTGTCCATCATGTACGCGGCATTGAGGGTCAGCAGGCGAGCCTGGTTGATCTCGATGCGCGAGTTGGCGATGTGGTCGATGTTGCCGCCCAGGCGCGCCAGCGGCTTGCCGAAGGCGGTGCGGCTGACGGCGCGCTTGCACATCAGTTCCAGCGCGCGCTCGGCCATGCCGATGGAGCGCATGCAGTGGTGGATGCGGCCCGGGCCGAGGCGGCCCTGGGCGATCTCGAAGCCGCGGCCTTCGCCGAGCAGCACGTTTTCATAAGGGACGCGGACGTTCTCGAACACCACTTCGGCGTGGCCGTGCGGGGCGTCGTCGTAGCCGAATACCGGCAGCGGGCGGAGGATTTTCACGCCGGGGGCGTCGGTGGGCACCAGGATCATCGAGTGCTGCTGGTGGCGCGGCGCGTCCGGGTTGGTCAGGCCCATGAAGATCATGATCTTGCAGCGCGGATCGCAGGCACCGGAGGTCCACCACTTGCGACCGTTGATGACCCACTCGTCGCCGTCGCGTACCGCGTTGGCCTGCATGTTGGTGGCATCGGAAGAGGCCACGCCCGGCTCGGTCATGGCGAAGGCGGAGCGGATCTCGCCGCGCAGCAGCGGCTCCAGCCAGGTGCGCTTGTGCTCTTCACTGCCGTAACGCACCAGCACTTCCATGTTGCCGGTGTCCGGCGCGGAGCAGTTGAACGGCTCGGAGCCGATCAGCGAACGACCCATGATCTCGGCCAGCGGCGCGTATTCCATGTTGGTCAGGCCGGCGCCCAGTTCGGACTCGGGCAGGAACAGGTTCCACAGGCCCTCGGCCTTCGCCTTGGCCTTGAGCTCTTCCATGATCGCCGTGGGCTGCCAGCGGTCACCCTGGGCCACCTGCTCATCGAACACCTTCTCGGCGGGATAGACGTAGGCTTCCATGAACGCAGTGACGCGCTCACGCAGATCCTGAACCTTGGCGGAATAAGCGAAATCCATGGGTGGCTACCTTCTGGCGGCGAGTTGTTTGTCGTGGTGATGATGCTAGAACAGCGACGAGGATTTACCCAGCCTATTATCCGAATCAATGAACATTCATAACCCGTATGGACCTGAGCGTCGGTTCGGGTATGATCGGCCCCAGAACAACTACAAGCGGAGCCCTGGAATGAACCTCAGCAAGGTCGATCTGAACCTGTTCATTGTCTTCGACGCGATCTACACCGAAGCCAACCTGACGCGCGCCGGACAGATCGTCGGCATCACCCAGCCCGCCGTCTCCAACGCCCTCGCCCGCCTTCGCGAAACCTTCAACGATCCGCTGTTCGTGCGTACCGCACAGGGCATGGTGCCCACGCCCATGGCGCAGAACATCATCGGGCCGGTGCGCAACGCGTTGCAGCTGCTGCGGGTCTCGGTGCAGGAAAGCCGCACCTTCACCCCCACCCAGGCGAACAAGACCTACCGCATCAGCATGACCGACCTCACCGAGGCCATCGTCCTGCCGCCGCTGTTCCAGCGCCTGCGTCGCCAGGCGCCGAACGTGCATATCGAGAGCTTCCTCTCCAAGCGCCGCGAGACCACCAAGGAACTGGCCGCCGGCCGCCTGGACTTCGCCGTGGACGCCCCGCTGAACACCGACCCGCAGGTGCGCCACGTCAAGCTGATGGAGGACCGCTACGTCTGCGCCATGCGCCAGGGCCACCCGCTGGCCAAGGACAAGCTGACGCTGGAGGAATACCTGTCGGTGGCCCACATCCAGATTTCCAGCCGCCGCAGCGGCCTGGGCTACGTCGACCTGTCGCTGGGCAAGATGGGCCTGCAACGCAAGATTGCCCTGCGCTCGCAGCACTACCTGATGGCTTCCACCGTGGTGCAGCAGACCGACATGGTGGTGACCGTGCCCGAACGCTTCGCCCGTCATCATGGCCTGCACTTCGTCAACCTGCCGGTGAACGACGTGCCCAAGCTGGAAACCCACCTGTACTGGCACGAAAGCACCGACCAGGACCCGGCCAACCGCTGGATGCGCGAGCAGATCATCGAGTTGTGCCAGCAGGTGACGGCGCGGGAAGCGCGCGAGGCGGCGGAGCGGGCGTGATAGTCCCGGCGATATCGATCGATGGGTATCGCTTCGCTCCACGCCACCCTAGGTTTCCCACGACTGGATCGCGTGATGCGGCTGACCTTGTAGGAGCGAGCTTGCTCGCGAACCGCCCAGCCGCAGAATTACCGGCGAGCACCGTTCGCGGGCAAGCTCGCTCCTACGAATAGCAATCAGTCCCGCCTGATAAGCCACCCGCAAACCCCGCCCTGCCGAAGTGCCTGTCCAACGAACAGGCCAGGGTTTGCGGGCGAACCTTTTACAGACTCCGTGCGATCACCAGCCGCTGCACGTCGCTGGTGCCTTCGTAGATCTGGCACACCCGCACGTCGCGGTAGATGCGCTCCACCGGATAATCCTGCAGATAGCCATAACCGCCGAGGGTCTGGATCGCGGCGGAGCACACGCGCTCGGCCATTTCCGAGGCGAACAGCTTGGCCATGGAGGCTTCGGTCAGGCATGGCAGGCCGGCTTCGCGCAGGCTGGCGGCGTGGTGGACCATCTGCCGCGCCACGGCGATCTCGGTGGCCATGTCGCTCAGGCGGAAGGCCACGGCCTGGTGCTGGATGATCGGCTTGCCGAAGGTCTCACGCTCGTGGGCGTAGTCACGGGCGTATTCGAACGCCGCGCGGGCCATGCCGACGGCTTGGGAAGCGATGCCGATGCGCCCGCCTTCCAGGTTGGCCAGCGCAATGGCGTAGCCCTGCCCCTCTTCGCCCAGCCGGTAGCTGGCCGGGATACGCACGTCGTCGAAGGCGATCTGGCAGGTGTCGGACGCGTGTTGGCCGAGCTTGTCCTCGACGCGCACCACGCGGTAGCCGGGCGTGTCGGTGGGCACGATGAAGGCGCTGATGCCCTTCTTGCCCGCCGCCGCATCGGTCACCGCGAAGACGATAACCACGCCGGCGTGGCTACCGGAGGTGATGAACTGCTTGCTGCCGTTCAGCACATAATGATCCCCGTCGCGGCGCGCGCGGGTCTTGAGGAAGCTCGCGTCGGAGCCCGCTTGCGGCTCGGTCAGGGCGAAGGCGCCGATCATCTCGCCACGGGCCAGGGGCACCAGGAACTGGCGCTTCTGCTCGTCGTTGCCGAACTTGGCGATGGGCATGCAGCCCACCGAGTTGTGCACGCTCATGATGGTCGAGCAGGCGCCGTCGCCGGCGGCGATTTCCTCCAGCGCCATGGCGTAGGCCAGGTGCCCGGTCTGCGCGCCGCCCCACTCCTCCGCCACCAGCATGCCGAGGAAGCCGAGGTCGGCCATTTCCTTCAGGGCTTCGGCGGGGAAGCGGTGCTCGCGGTCCCAGTCAGCGGCAAAAGGCTTCAACCGCTCCTGGGCGAACTGGCGGGCAACGTCGCGGATCTGGATGTCTTCTTCACTGGGAATCATGGAACTCTCCTAAGATCAGCCTCAGCTCAACCGCTCGACCGCGATGGCCGTGGCTTCGCCACCGCCGATGCACACGGCGGCGACGCCGCGCTTGAGGTCGTACTGCTTGAGCGCCGACAGCAGGGTCACGATGATCCGCGCGCCGGACGCGCCGATCGGATGGCCCAATGCGCAGGCGCCGCCGTGGACGTTGATCTTGTCGTGGGGGATGTCCAGCTCGCGCATGGCGGCCATGGCAACCACGGCGAAGGCTTCGTTGACCTCGAACAGGTCGACATCGTGCAGCGCCCAGCCGGTGCGTTGCAGCAGGCGGTTCACCGCGCCCACCGGAGCGGTCGGGAACAGGTTCGGCGCATCGGCGAAGGACGCATGGCCACGGATCGCCGCCAGCGGGGTGAGACCGCGCTTTTCCGCTTCGGACAGGCGCATCAGCACCAGCGCGGCAGCGCCGTCGGAGATGGAGCTGGAGTTGGCCGCGGTTACGCTGCCACCGTCGCGGAACGCCGGTTTGAGGGTCGGGATCTTGTCCAGTCTGGCCTTCGGCGGCTGCTCGTCCTGGCTGACTTCACGGGTTTCCTTGCCGGCCTTGACGGTGAGCGGAACGATCTCGTCGGCGAAGCGGCCGTCGCTCATGGCCTTCTGCGCGCGGGTCAGCGAGGCGATGGCGTAGTCGTCCTGCTGCTGGCGGGTGAAACCATACTTCTCGGCGCAGTCCTCGGCGAAGGTGCCCATCAGGCGGCCCTTGTCGTAGGCGTCTTCGAGGCCGTCGAGGAACATGTGGTCGAGCACCTTGCCGTGGCCCATGCGGTAGCCGCTGCGGGCACGTTCCAGCAGGTACGGCGCGTTGGACATGCTCTCCATGCCGCCGGCCAGGGCGATGCGGGCGCTGCCGGCGAGCAGCGCGTCATGGGCCATCATCGCGGCCTTCATGCCCGAGCCGCACATCTTGTTCACCGTGGAGCACGGCGTGCCACGCGCCAAGCCCGCACCCAGCACCGCCTGGCGCGCCGGGGCCTGGCCTTGCCCGGCGGAGAGCACGCAGCCGAGCACGGCGTCGTCCACTTCTTCCGCGCCCAGCCGGGCGCGTTCGACGGCGGCACGGATGGCGGCCGCGCCGAGGGTGGCGGCATTCACGTCCTTGAAGTCGCCGAGAAAGCCGCCCATGGGGGTGCGGACGGCGCTGACGATGACGATGGGATCGTTCATGAGCTTTCTCCTCTTACTTCGCGGCCATGCGGATGGCGCCGTCGAGGCGGATCACCTCGCCGTTGAGCATGGTGTTTTCGATGATGTGGCGGGCCAGCGCGGCGTATTCGTCCGGGCGACCGAGGCGCGGCGGGAACGGTACGCTGGCGCCGAGGGAGTCACGCACTTCCTGGGGCATGGCGGCCATCATCGGGGTCTCGAAGATGCCGGGGGCGATGGTCATCACGCGGATGCCCGAGCGCGCCAGCTCGCGGGCGATCGGCAGGGTCATGCCGACCACGGCGCTCTTGGAGGCCGAGTACGCGGCCTGGCCGATCTGCCCGTCGAAGGCGGCCACGGACGCAGTGTTGATGATGATGCCGCGCTCGCCGCCGGCGTCCGGCTCGTTCTGCGCCATGGCTTCGGCGGCCAGGCGCAGCATGTTGAAGGTGCCGATCAGGTTGATGTTGACGGTGCGGGTGAAGCTCTCCAGCCCGTGCACGCCGTTGCGGCCGATGACCTTCTCCGCCGGCGCCACGCCCGCGCAGTTGGCCAGGCCGTGCAGCGCGCCGAAGGTATCCAGGGCGAGCTGCACGGCAGCTTTGCCGTCAGCCTCGCTGCACACGTCGGTGCGGATGAAGCGCGCATTGGCCTCACCCAGTTCGGCAGCCTGGGCCGCGCCCGCTTCGGCATTGACGTCCGCCAGCACCACCTTGGCGCCGGCGCCCACCAGCATCTTCGCGGTGGCCGCGCCCAGGCCGGAACCACCGCCGGTGATCAGGAATACCTTGTTCTGGATCTGCATGAAGTCTCTCCGCTGGACTTAGTGAGCCGCCGCTTTCTCGGCCGCTTCGCGTTGTTTGGCGATCTCCTGGTTGCGCAGGAGGAAGCGCTGGATTTTGCCGCTGGGGGTCTTGGGCAGTTCCTCGACGAACTCCACTTCCCGCGGGTAGCTGTGCGCCGACAGTCGCTTGCGCACGTACTGTTGTAGTTCCTCGGCCAGCTCCGTGCTCGGCCGGTAGGACGAACAGAGCACCACGAAGGCTTTGACCAGTTCGGTGCGCTCCGGGTCCGGCTTGCCGATCACCGCCGCCTCGACCACCGCCGGGTGCTCGATCAGCGCGCTCTCGACATCGAACGGACCGACGCGATAGCCGGAGGTGGTGATCAGGTCATCGGCGCGGCCGACGAAGCTGATGCTGCCGTCCTCGTTCAGCTCCACGGTGTCGCCGCTCAGGTAGTAGTCGCCGACGAAGGCCTTGGTCTCCATGCCCTGGTAGCCGGCGAACCACATCAGCGGCGACTGGCGGCGGTCCATGGCGAGGATGCCGGGCTGACCGACCGGCAGCTCGTTGCCCTGCTCGTCCAGCACCACCACGCGGTGGCCGGGGATGGAATAGCCGGCGGCGCCCAGGTGCACGGGGTGCTCCAGTTCGTGGTGGTTGGCCAGCACCATGCCCAGCTCGGTCTGGCCGTAGTGGTCATGGATAGTCACGCCCAGCTCGCTGGCGAACCAGCGGATGACTTCCGGCGTCAGCGCCTCACCGGCACTGCTCACGGCGCGCAGGCGACCCTTGAGCGGTTTGGACACCGCCTCGCCCGCCGCGATCAGCAGGCGGTACGCGGTAGGCGAGCCGGCCAGGTTGGTGATGCCGTACTTGCGCACGATGCGGCAGGTGCTTTCCACCGTGAACGTGCCTTCGTAGAAGGTGATCGGGTGCCCTATGGCCAGCGGGCCGGTGACCCCGTAGTAGAGGCCGTAGGCCCAACCCGGATCGGCGAGGTTCCAGAAGGAATCCTCCTCGCGCAGCCCCACTGCATCACGCATGTAACCGACGAAGGCAACGATGGCCTTGAGCGGCACGGCCAGCGGCTTGGCCAGCCCGGTGGTGCCGGAGGTGAACATCAGCAGGAAGGTGTCTTCGCCGCTGCGCAGTACCGGCTCGAAGTCCGGCGAGTGGCGTTCCAGTTCGGCCCAGAAGCTGTAGTCGCCATGACGGATGCCCTGCCCCTTCGACCCACCGACGGTGACCTGCGTGGGTGCATTGGGCACTTCGTCGAGCTTGCCGCGGTTGGCGCCGTCGGTGACCACCACCTTGCTGCCGGCCAGCTTCACGCGGTGCTCGATGGCCTTGGGGCCGAAGGCGGTGAACAGCGGCTGGTAGACCGCGCCCAGGCGCCAGGTGCCAAGCACGGTGATGAGCAGTTCCGGGGTGCGCGGCAGCATGCCGGAGACCACGTCGCCGGGGCGCACGCCGAGGCTGTGCAGGAAGCTGGCGAAGCGGCCGGAAAGTTCTTTCAGTTGGGTAAAGGTGTAGGAGGCGCTGTCGCCGTCCTTGCCCTCCCAGAACAGCGCGACGCGGCCGGGAATGGCGTGGCGGTCGCAGCATTCGACGCAGGCGTTGAGGGCATAGAGGTTGCCGGCCAGGGTGGCGTCGGCGGTGGCGCGGTAGTCGAACTCGGCCGTGGCGGCGGTATGGGAACGCATCGCTTGGGACTCCCGGGTTGTTCTTGTTGGAGTTCCCTGATGTTCCCGCCGCGCAGGCGTGCGGGCAATGTCGAAAGCCGCCAATCTGGATGAGCGGATTGGACAGCGGTTGTGCTACTGGGGCGTTCCGTACGCGGGCTGCCCTCTCCCTAACCCTCTCCTTGAAGGGAGAGGGAACTGCTCGGAGCGCTCTGATAGCACTGCGCTTGCCGGCGGACTATGCACGTCGCATCACGCCGAATGGCTCCCTCTCCCTTCAGGGAGAGGGCTGGGGAGAGGGAAAAGCCCGAGCACCAACAGCAAGCATCAAACCCTGAACTGATCCATCAGCCCCTGCTGATGGTTCGCCAGCTTGTTCAGCGACTGGCTCACCTGCGCCGATTCCTGCGCCTGGCTGGACAGCGACTCGGTGACGTCACGAATCCCCGCCACGTTGCGGTTGATCTCCTCGGCCACCGCGCTCTGTTCCTCGGCGGCGCTGGCGATCTGCAGGTTCATGTCGGTGATCACGCTCACCGCCTCGCCGATGCGCTTGAGCGCAGCCACGGCCTGCTCGACCTGACTCACGCTGTCCTGCGCTTGGCGATGGCTGTTGCTCATCGCACCGACCACGTCGCGGGTGCCGTTCTGCAGGCCTTCGATGACCTGGCGGATTTCCTCCACCGAGTCCTGGGTGCGCCGGGCCAGGTTGCGCACCTCGTCGGCGACCACCGCGAAACCGCGTCCTGCCTCACCGGCACGAGCCGCTTCGATGGCCGCGTTGAGGGCCAGCAGGTTGGTCTGCTCGGCGATACCGCGGATCACCTCCAGCACCGAGCCGATCTGCTCGCTGCTCGCCGCCAGGCCTTCGACCTGGCTCATGGCGCTGCTCATGTCGCTGGCCAGCTCGTCGATCAGGCGCGTGGTGTTGTCGATCACGCTCAAGCCATCGCGGGTTGCACCGTCGGCGCCACGGGCTGCGTCGGCGGCCATGGCGGCACTGTTGGCGACGTCGTGGGCGGTGGCGCTCATCTCCTGGGAAGCGGTGGCGACCTGATCGACTTCGCGGAATTGCTGCTGCATGCCGGCGCTGGTCTGGCTGGCGATTTCCGAGGACTGGTCGGCGGTGGCGCGGGCGTCGTGTACCGAGGATTTCACGTCACGGATGATCGGCTGCAGCTTGTCGAGGAAGCGGTTGAACCAGCCGGCCAGCTCGCCCAGTTCGTCCTTGCCGGTGTAGTCCAGGCGCTTGGTCAGGTCGCCTTCGCCGCTGGCGATGTTGCGCAGCATGGCGGCGACATTGAGGATCGGCCGGGTCACCCCACGGGCGGTGAGCCACACCAGCAGCAGGCCGACCACGGCGGCGATCAGGCCGAACAGGGTCTGCCACAGCGCGCCGCTGGCGTTGCGTTCATCCAGCTGTTTCTGCAGTTCCAGCGCCGGCGCCAGCAGCACGTCCTGCGGTACATCGAGCACCACGGCCCAGGGCTTGGCGGCATCCGGGATCGGCAACAGGGGCTGGACCACGCGCAGCTGGCCATCCTTCTCCAGCACTTGCGGGCGGCCGCTGGCCTGCAGGGAAAGCAGCTCGGCCGCCTGGCTGGGAATGGCTTTTTCCAGCGGCTGGCCGAGCAGCGCTTCGTCGCTGCTGTAGCCGGAGAGCAGGCCGGCCGGGCTGACGATGCTGACGCTGCCGGCACCGTCGTACAGCTGCCGGTCGCCGTCGACGGCCAGTTGTTGCAGGCGGCTGAGGCTGATGTCGATACCGATCACGGCGATGACCTTGCCCTGGTCGAGCAGCGGGAAGGTGACGGTGGTCATCAGCACCTTGGTGCCCGAGGCGCTGTCGAAATACGGGTTGAGCACGCAGGCCTTGCGGGTCTGCAGCGGGCATTGCTGCCAGGTGTTGAACGGGCTGCCATCGAGCATCGGCGTGATGTCGGCGATCATCTCCTCGGTCACGGCGAGACCGGTCATTTCACCGGAGGCCTTCTGCGCCCAGTAGGCGCCGAAGCGGCCCTTCTCGTTGCTGCCGGCGTCGGCCTGGTCGTGGAACGCGGCGTCCTGGCCGTCCAGCGCGTCGGGCTCGAAGACCACGTAGAGACTGAGCAGGTCCGGGTTGCTCTTCAGGCCATCGCGCACCAGCAGGTTGAGGTCCTTGCGCACGCTCAGCGCGTCCGCGCCCTGCTTGGCGGACTGCTCGCGCAACTGGCTGACCTGGCGGGAGAACTGGTTGCCGAAGTGGTACACATCGGAGAAGAAGCGCTGGATGATCTCCGCCTGCTGCTCACTGCGAGCCTGCATCCGCGACTTGGCCGCGTCCTTGAGCATGTCGGCGTTGGCCGCCTTGATCAGTTGGGCGTCATGGTTCATCCGCAGCAACGAGAAGCCGACCAGCAGGCTGACGATGCAGAGCAGGCACAGGCCGGTCAGCAGCGTGATTTTCCACTGGATCGAAAGGCGGGACAGGGGCATGGAGTGGCGTCCTTGGGCAAGAGCGGTTCTGTGACGTTCTATCGGCTTGAAAGGCGGCTACTTGAACCGCCCTTTGAATTTCAAGGCTCCTGGCGCATCAGCGCGCGGTACTGCCCCGGCGTCGAGCCGGTCCATTTGCGGAAGGCCTTGTAGAAGGCGCTGGTGTCGGCGAAACCCAGTTCCTCGGCGAGATCGGCGAAGTTGCCGTCGCCGCTGTCCAGCCGGGCGATGGCGAGATCGCGACGCAGCTGGTCCTTGAGCGCCTGGTAGGACTGCCCTTCTGCTGCCAGCTTGCGACGCAGGGTCGAGGGCGCCATGTAGAAGTGCCCGGCGAGGGCGTCGAGGTCCGGCCAGCGCTCGAACTTCAGGCTGCGCAGGTAGGCCTTGGTGCGCGCGGCGAGGCTCTGCGGGTCGCGGTATCGCACCAGGATGTTGGCCGGCGCGCCGCTCAGGAAACGGCGCAGCTCGCGCTCGTCGCGGCGCACCGGCAGGTCCAGCGCCTCGGCGTTGAACAGCAGGCGCGACTGGCGGCGGGCGAAGCGCAGGTTCTCGGTGAACATCACGCGGTAGTCCGAGAGATAGTCCGGCTGCGGGCAGCGCAGTTCGATGGCGAGGATCGGGATGCGCCGGCCCACTAGCCAGCAGGCCAGGCCGTGCAGCATCAGCCACAGGGTGAAGTAGCAGAAGGCGCGCGGCGCGGGACCTTCGGGTTCGTCGAGGACGATCGCGGCGAAGCCGTCCTGGCGGCTCAACTGCGGGGTGAAATCATCGAAGATCAGTCCCATGAAGCGCAGCGCGGCGTTCAGCGCCGCTTCCAGGGTCGGCTCGCGGATCGCCGCGGCCGCCATGAAATTGAAGCTGCCCGACTTCATCCGCCGGGCATTCATGCCGAAGAACTCGTCGTCCATCGCCCGCGCCAAGCGCCGCCAGAGCCGCGCGTAGGCCTGGCTGGAAACCCGCGCGTAGGGCTTGTCGAACAGCTCGGCGGGAATGCCGGCGGCGACCAGCAGCGGTCGCTCGTCCCCGCCATGGCGACGAAACTCCGCCAGCGCCTCGCTCACCAGGCGGATGGAGATGGTGCCCTTTTCTACGCCCATGCCGCCTCGCGGACATGGGCGTGAGGGTGCATCGATCGATCAGCCACGCTTGCTGCGTACCTCTTCGATGCTGATCTCGCGCATGCGGAACTTCTGGATCTTGCCGGTCACCGTCATCGGGAAATCGTCGCAGAAGCGGAAGTAGCGCGGCACCTTGAAGTGGGCGATGGCGGCCTTGCAGAAGGCGCGCAGCTCGTCCTCCTCGACGCTGTGGCCGGGGTGGAACTTGACCCAGGCCACCAGCTCTTCGCCGTATTTCTCGTCGGGGATGCCGATCACCTGGGCGTCGGCCACGGCGTGGTGGGTGTAGAGGAACTCCTCGATCTCACGCGGATAGATGTTCTCCCCGCCACGGATGATCATGTCCTTGCTGCGACCAACGATGCGCACGTTGCCGGCGTCGTCCATCTCCGCCAGGTCGCCGGTGAGCATCCAGCGCGCCGGACTGATGGCTTCGGCCGTCGCCTGCGGGTTGTTCCAGTAGCCGAGCATCACGCTGTAGCCACGGGTGCACAACTCGCCGATGGTGCCGCGCGGGACGATGCGGCCATCGGCGTCGATGATCTTGCTTTCCAGGTGCGGCTGGGTGCGGCCAACGGTGGTGACGCGGGTTTCCAGGTCGTCCTCCGGGCCGGTCTGCAGCGAAACCGGGCTGGTCTCGGTCATGCCGTAGGCGATCTGCACCTCGGCCATGTTCATCTCGTCGATCACCCGGCGCATCACTTCGATCGGGCAGGTGGCGCCGGCCATGATGCCGGTGCGCAGGCTGGAGAGGTCGAAGTCGCGGCGATTGGGGTGGTCCAGCTCGGCGATGAACATGGTCGGCACGCCGTACAGTGCGGTGGCCTTCTCTTCCGCCACCGCTGCCAGGGTCGCCTCGGGCTCGAAGCTGGGCGCGGGGTAGATCATGGTGGAGCCGTGGGTCAGGCAACCGAGGTTACCCATCACCATGCCAAAGCAGTGGTACAGCGGCACCGGGATCACCAGGCGGTCGTGCTCGGTGAGACCGAGGCTGTCGCCGACCATCAGGCCGTTGTTGAGGATGTTGTAGTGGCTGAGCGTGGCGCCCTTGGGGAAGCCGGTGGTGCCGGAGGTGTACTGGATGTTGATCGGCTCGTCGAACTGCAGCAGCGCCTGGCGCTCGGCGAGTTCGGCTGCGGAAATCGCGACACCCAGCGGCGCCAGCTGGCTCCAGCGCAGGAAGCCGGCGGGCGCGCTGTCGGACAGGCTGATCACCCCGCGCAGCTCCGGCAGGCGCTCGCTGGACAGCTCGCCCGGACGGCCTTGCCCCAGTTCTGGCAGCAGGCCGGTGAGCATGCCGTGGTAATCGGAGGTCTTGAACGCATCGGCGCATACCAGCCAGCGGCAGCCGGACTGCTTGAGCGCGTACTCCAGCTCGTTGCTACGGTAGGCCGGGTTGATGTTGACCAGCACGGCGCCGACCTTGGCGCTGGCGAACTGGGTCACGCACCACTGCGCGCAGTTGGGCGCCCAGATCCCCAGGCGATCGCCGGGGCGCAGGCCCAGGGCGAGGAAGGCACGGGCAATGCCATCGACCACCTCGGCCAGTTCGGCCCAGGTGTAGCGCAGGTCCTGGTGGCGCACGACCAGGGCCTCGCGCTGCGGGAATCGCTCGACCGTGGCATCGAAGGCAGCGCCGACGGTCATGGCCAGCAGGGGCTTGTCCTGGCGGCCGCGGGTGTAACTCAGGTGGTTCATGGCTTTCCCTTGTTGTGCTTGTTCTGGGATCAACGCTGAACGTTCGACCACGGCGGAGACTGCAGCCGGGCTTGCTTGCAGGTGGCCGACCGGTCTGACCGACTGGTCGCGGGCTGCGAAGCATGTTTACGTTAACGTAAAGGTAAACGCAACCCCAGAGCACCGTCATCGATGCCGTACAGGCAATCCGTACATCGGAGGATAGCCAGTCACAAAGCGTGCCATCAGATGGAAAACCCATAGCTGACGAGGGTTTGACACGTTTTTCAACTACCGGGGCCTATCCTGTGCCGGTTGCATTTCGCAACAGCTGGAAAGCCGCCCGCCCCGCGCTGCCACCGACTATCCGCGCACCTGGCCGACCGTCGAACACGCTGTCTCAAGCCGTCGCAAAGTGATACAGCAGGTTCCTCACGCCGCCAGGTGCGCAGGATCGGGGCATGAATTAAAATCCGGCGAAATTACCTACATGGATGTAGAGAATTTCCCACTCACGCCTGCGAATCACATTCATGACTAGTCGTCGTTCGATACTGAGCCTGCTGTTTGCCTGCGCCGCTGTTGTCTGCACATCGAACTCCCTCGCCGCCACGCCTCCCAAGGCGACACAACCCAATCAACTGGTCCTGGCCTCCGGCAGCGCGCTGGTGGTGGACCTGCAGACCGACAAGGTCATCTACTCCAGCAACCCCAACCTGGTCGTGCCCATCGCCTCGGTGACCAAGCTGATGACCGCGATGGTGACGCTGGACGCCAAGCTGCCGATGAACGAGATGGTCACCGTCGACATCTCCGAGACCGCCGAGATGAAGGGCGTGTTCTCCCGCGTGCACCTGGGCAGCCAGATCAGCCGCGAGAAGATGCTGCTGCTGGCGCTGATGTCCTCCGAGAACCGTGCCGCCGCCAGCCTCGCGCACAGCTATCCGGGCGGCTCCAAGGCCTTCGTCGCGGCGATGAACGCCAAGGCCAAGTCCCTGGGGATGAACCACACCCACTACGTGGAGCCCACCGGCCTCTCGATCCATAACACCTCCAACGCCCAGGACCTGATCCGCCTGGCCAAGGCCGCCTACACCTACCCGCAGATCCGCCAGATGAGCACCACGGCGACCAGCGACGCGCGCTTCAGCAAGCCCGGTTACTCGCTGAGCTTCTTCAACACCAACCCGCTGGTGCGCAACGGCAAGTGGGACATCCGCCTGACCAAGACCGGCTTCACCAACGACGCCGGCCACTGCCTGGTCATGGTCACCATGATGAACGGCCGCCCGGTCGCCCTGGCCTTGCTGGATGCCTTCGGCAAGCGCACCCACGTGGCCGATGCCGGCCGCATCCGCCGCTGGGTGGAAACCGGCAAGGCCTCGCCGGTGCCCGCCGTCGCCCTGCAGTACAAGGCCCAGCGCAACCAGGCCCGCGCAACCAGCGTCACCGCCACCACAGAGTAATCCCCTGGCTGGCGGAGTCCGCTCCGCCAGCCGCCTTGCCTCCCCCTCGTCCCTGTCGCTTTCGCCCTATGGGATGGCGCTTCCATCACTTATATGTCGCTTATCATTCAATGCTAGTATGACGATCGTAATATTTAAATAAGCTGCTGGAGTCCCGCAATGAATGACATGAGCCGAGAACAGAAGATCGCCGTCTGGGAGGCGGCCGCCGCCGAGATGCGCCAGCGCCTCGCCGACCCCGGCGTGATCGGGCTGCAGGCATTGCGCAGCATGAGCCCGCTGGCCTTCTTCGAAGGCATTGGCAACGGTGAATTACCCTCCCCGCCGATCAACGAGCTGATTGGTTTCGTCCCCATGGAATGGTCGCCCGGCCGCTTCATCTTCCAGGGCACCCCGGACCTGCGCCATTACAACCCGCTGGGCACCGTGCACGGTGGTTATGCCGCCACCCTGCTCGACTCGGCCATGGGCTGCGCGGTGCACACCCAGCTGGAACCCGGACTGGGCTACACCACCACCGACCTGCGCATCAGCTACATCCGTGCGTTGACCCGCGACACCGGGCCGATCCGCGCCGAAGGCACGCTGATCCATCTCGGCCGCTCCACCGCCCTGGCCGAAGGCCGCCTCTACGACGTGGATGGCCGCCTCTACGCCACCGGTTCCACCACCTGCCTGATCCTCGGGCGCTGACAGGCCATTCGATCCAGGAGACCGACCATGACTTCCGTCGTCATCGCGGGTTATGCCCGCTCCCCCTTCCACTTCGCCAGGAAGGGCGCGCTGATCGACGTGCGCCCGGATGATCTCGCCGCGCAGACGGTGAAGGGACTGGTTGCGCGCAGCGGTCTGGACGCCCGGCTGATCGAGGACCTGATCATGGGCTGCGCCTATCCCGAGGCCGAACAGGGCATGAACCTGGCGCGCATCACCGGCTTCCTCGCCGGCCTGCCGGAGACGGTGGCCGGCGCCACGGTGAATCGCTTCTGTGGCTCGTCCATGACCGCGATCCACTTCGCCGCCGGACAGATCCAGTTGGGTGCCGGTGATGCATTCATCTGCGCCGGCGTGGAGTCCATGACCCGCGTGCCCATGGGCGGTTTCAACGTTTCGCCCAACCCGCGCCTGCTCGAGGAATTCCCCCAGGCCTACATGCCCATGGGGCAGACCGCCGAGATCGTCGCCGAACGCTTAGGCATCTCCCGCGACGATCAGGAAGCCATGGCCGTGGACTCCCATGCCAAGGCCGCGCGCGCCCGTGAGCAAGGGTTGCTGGCCGCGGAGATCGTACGGATCGACACGCCCAACGGCGTGGTCGGCGAAGACGGCTGCATCCGCCCCGGCACCAGCCGCGAAGCCCTGGCCCAACTCAAGCCGGCCTTCGGCGGCAGCGTCACTGCGGGCACCGCCTCGCCGCTCACCGACGGTGCGGCGGCCGTGCTGGTGTGCAGCGAGGAATTCGCCCGTGAACACGGGTTGGACATCCTGGCGCGGATCAAGGCGGTTTCCGTGGTCGGTTGCCCGCCGGAAATCATGGGCATGGGCCCGCTCCATGCCACCCGCAAACTGCTCGACCGCGCCGGCCTGCGCATGAGCGATATCGACCTGGTGGAAATCAACGAAGCCTTCGCCAGCCAGGCCCTGGCCTGCCTGCGCGGGTTGGAACTGGATATCGATCGGGTCAACCTGCACGGCGGCGCCATGGCCATCGGGCATCCACTGGGCGCCACCGGCGCGCGGATCACCGGCAAGGCGGCGGCGCTGCTGAAGGAAAGCGGCGGGCGCTATGCCGTTGCGACCCAGTGCATCGGTGGTGGACAGGGCGTGGCGACGCTGCTGGAAGCCGTGCGCTGAACCTGAAGGAGCGCACCCTGTACGCGATCGCAGGCATGGCCCGCTCCTACGGGTGATTCCGATGTCCGCCTGACTTGTAGGAGCGAGCTTGCTCGCGAACCAGACTCCGCTGCGAGGGTTCGTTCGCGAGCAAGGACTAGGCGTCCCCCTCGCTCCTACAGTCGTCCCTCGTTCCTGCCCTGAATCACCTCCCATCGCCCACCCTGCGTTAGAATGTCACCCAGCATTCCATGATCCGCAGGAGACCGGTCATGCGTTACTCCGAAGACCACAAGGCCCAGACCCGCGAGCGCATCATCAACGAGGCGGCGCAGCGTTTCCGCAGCGAAGGCGTCGACGCCACCGGCCTGCAGACGCTGATGAAGGCGCTGGGCCTGACCCACGGCGGTTTCTACGCGCACTTCAAGTCCAAGGACGAACTGGTGGAGATCGCGCTGCAGCAGGCCGCCGCGCAGCTGCGCCCGATCGTCGACCAGCAGTTCGAGAAGAAAGACCCGCTGCCAGGGTTCATCGACCAGTACCTGTCTCCCGGGCACCGCAATACGCCGGGCAAGGGCTGCCCACTGCCGACCATGTCCGCCGAGCTGGGCGCCCGTGGCCACGCCAGCGCCACCACCGATGCCATCGTCCAGGCACGCATCGATGCCATCGAGCAGGCGCTGCCCAGCGAACATGCCGAGGATGAGAGCGTCGCCCTCCTCGCCACCCTGATCGGCGCACTGGTGCTGTCGCGTAGCGTGGCCGACCCGGAACTGTCCGACCGCATCCTGGAAAGCACCCGCCGGCACCTCAAGCGCGAGATTGGCGCAGCGGAGTGAGCCGGTGACTGTAGGAGCGAGCTTGCTCGCGAACAAACCCGCAGCGGGCTGACAGGTTCGCGAGCAAGAACTGGGCGTCCCCCTCGCTCCCACGAAGAGCACCCCGCGCGCATAAAAAAGCCCCGGCGCGAGGCCGGGGCAAGCTTTTCGCCACTCAACGAATCATTCAGTCGACCGCTACGCCATAGCGCTGCGCCGGGACGCTGCGGGACAGGTTCGGTGCCATCTTCAGCCGTGCGGCGGTGAAGGCGTCGAACTCGCCGGCATCCGGCAGCGCCGGCAGGGTCACCACCTCGCCCTGAGCCAGGCCTGCCAGGGCGGCGTCCACCATGTGGTTCACGTCCATCAGCATTTCCGCCGGCAGCGCGGAGATGTCGGTACCGGCGCGGTCCCAGATCTCGGTGCGGGTAGCTCCGGGCAGCACGGCCTGGATGCGCAGACCCAACGGCGCGAGCTCCTGCTGCATGGACAGGGTCAGGTTGAGCACGAAGGCCTTGGTGGCGCTGTAGCTGCCGTTGAACAGCTCCGGCGCCAGGGCCAGTACCGAGGCGACGTTGATGATGGTGCCGCGCCCACGCCCGGCGAAGGCCTTGGCGGCGGCGCCGGCCAGGCGCGCGGTGGCGGTGACGTTCAGTTCGATCATGCTTTCCAGGCGGTCCAGGTCGGTCTCCAGCAGGGTGCCGTTGATCGCGACGCCGGCGTTGTTCAGCAGCAGGCTGATGCTCTCGTCCTCACGCAAGCGGGCCTCCACGCTGGCGCGATCTTCCTTGCGGGTCAGGTCGGCCTTCAGCACCTGCACCGAGACGCCATGCTGCTCGCCCAGGCGTGCGGCCAGGGCGTCGAGGCGTTGCTGGTCGCGGGCCACCAGCAGCAGGTCGTAACCCTGGGCGGCGAGGCGCTGGGCGTAGGTGGCGCCGATGCCGGAGGAAGCACCGGTGATCAGTGCGCGGCCCAGTTCGGATTTGGCATTCATGGTTCTTCTCCAGTGGGGGCGACGCGCCCCCGCATGCAAGGCTGATCAGGGCCCGAGGGCCGTCTGGAATGTCCGGCAATAGGATTACAGCCGTCATCTGACGATTAATATTATGCATGTAATATTATCTGTCAACACCTCGTCGAAAGAGGCAGATGGAAGGAGAGCAAAGGAATCCAGCGCTCCGACGTCAGTCGTCGGAGCGTGGCGAAGTGAAGGTGGGCAACGGGCCGAGCAACAGAGGGAGCGGAACGACTTCCGCCTTTCAGCCCGGTCCCGGCGGCCGGCGCTCTCGGCACCACGCGGCGGGTCGCTTAGCGGACATCATCGAGGCAGACGCCCGGCAGGTGTTATTCCTGGACAGCCCAGCGGTTGAGCCAATTCCAGCTGTGCGGGAAGCGCGCCTTCAGGCCCAGGCGGTCGACGCGCCAGAACGCCGGCCATTCGCCCTTGACCCGAGCCAGCAGGCGCAGGTTGCGGTTCGGCGCGCTGAAGGCCTCGCGCAGTTCCACCGGCACCGGGGCCGCATCTTCCACCATGCGCACCACTTCCGCCGGCAGCCATTTTCCGTCCGGCAGGCGAATCCGGAACGGCTGGCCGGGCGAGGCGTAGGCGGCATAGCGCGGATCGAGGTAGATCCAGATTTCGGCATCGCCCAGGCGCTGCAGACGCATCAGCAGGGTACCAGGGCCGACGTTCTCGCCCTCGCCTACCAGGACTTCGCTGATCACGCCGGAGTCGTTGGCTTTCAGTTCGAGCCCTTGCAGGCGCGACTGCAGCCAGTCGCTTTCCAGCCGACGCTGGCGATCCAGGGTGTCGTCCCCCGGCTGCGCCTCGCGCCGGTCGAACTCCACCAGATCGCGCTGGCGACGGTCGCGTTCATCCTGGGCCAGTTGCACCTCGCCCCGGGTCGCCGCGCCGGCGGCGAGCAGGCCACGCAGTTGCTGCAGGCGGCTTTCCGCGCTGTTCAGCAGACGCACCAGAGGCTCGCGCTCGCGTTCGCTGAGGGTCTTCCGGCCGGTCACCGTGGGCGCCGCCTTCGACGGATCGGCCAGCAGCGCCAGGCGCGCACGCCACTCGGGATTGTCCATCCGCATCAGCAACTGGCCGACCTCGACCTTGTCGCCGGGCCGCACCAGTACCTGCGCCACCTGCCCCGCCTCACGGGCGCGCAGTTCACTGGACGGCAGGTGCAGTTGCGCGGGCGCCTCGATCAGCCAGAGGCCGAGCATTTCGCGCCCCACCAGGAACAGCAGAGGACTGGTCACCACCAGCAGGATCAGATACCAGCGCAGCTTGAACGCCATGCGCTTGCCCGGCGCGTAAAGCACCTTGAGGCCCTGCTCCTGAGTGGGCTGTTGTTCCTTGGGGCTGGAGAATCGAATCTTCATGGGATGCTCAATGCGGGTAATGGGACCAGTCCTGCCAGTCAATGCCGGAGACTCCGGCCGACTGCAGACGCGTACGCCAGCGCTCCACCTGCTGCCGCAGCTGGGTGCTCGACGCTCCGGCCCAGGATTCCTCGGCCGGCAATTGCGGCTCGACACTCTGCGCCAGACGGAAACGCAGCTCCGGCCAACGGCGGGCGATGGATTGCGCAAGTTCCGCGCTGCGTTCGGGGTTGCGGGTATAAATCATCAGGCTCACCTGGCGCACGCCGCGCTGCGGCAAGGCGCAGGGCACGCAGGTGCCACTGGCGGGCTCGGCGAACCAGCGCGGATGACTGGACAGTTCCAGCGGCCAGTAGTCGAGCCGGGCGACCGCGCCGAGTGTATCCAGCCAGTCCCGCAGGCGGCTGTCGGGTACCGGCCAGCCGAGCTGCTCGACCTCAAGGTCCAGGTGCACGGCGTCGAAGCGCACTTCGCGCAGTTGACCCAATAGGGCCAGCAGGTCCTTGCGTCCGCTGGCCGACAGCCAGGCCGGATCGCCCAACAGCAGCACGACCTGCATGCCCTGGGCGCGGGCGTCGGCCAGGGTGCCCTGGAGCTGCTTGCGCAGGGTCGGCATGTCCGCCACCTGGCGGGCATCGAGCCCCACATACAGGCGCTGCATGCCGGCGCTGCGCAAGGCATTCAGTTCGGCGCGCCGGGTCTCGGGCTGCAACAGGGCCTGGCTCTTCCACAGGTAGACGCCCTGGTTCCAGGCCGACTCACGGGCCGGACTGGCCTTGGCCGGGGCGTTGGCCTGGGCGCCTGCCGGCGGCTGCCAGCTCAGGTTCTGCACGCCAAGCAACGGGCTCAGCGCCTGGTCATCGTCGACGAACATGCGCAAGGCGGCTTCGCGCAACCAGGCGGCATGCCACGCGGCGATCAGGCGCAGGCCGTTGTCGTAGCGCTCCAGCTCCACCGCCTGCACCTCGGCCAGCGAGCCTTCGGCCGAACGATCCGCACGCAGGCGCTGCTCGCGCAGGGCCACCGACGACACGGCGAGCTGCTCGCGTTCGCGCTCCAGGTTTTCCACGGCCTGCCGCTGCCCCTGCAGGGCCTTGCCCAGGTCCTGCAGCAACTGCTGGCGCTCGGCATTCAGCCTGGCCAAGGCCGCCTGGTGGCGCGCCTCCCCTTCCCGCCCACGGGCCTGGCCGTAGGACATCAGGTCGAACGGTGCGGAGAAGTTGAGACTGGCGACCAGGCCATTACCGGAGCTGGTGGCCCCGCTGCGGTTCTCGTAGCTCTGCGCGACGCTGAAGCTGGAATCGATGCTGTCGTACCAGGGTGACTTGCGGTTCTGCTCGGCCAGGCGCAGCTCATCCCGGCGCTCCTGCAGGCGCGGATGGCCTTCCAGCGCCTGGCGCCAACTGGTCAGGGGTTGCACCTGCGCCGCCAGCGCTTCCGCACGGGCCTGCTGGCTGGCGGTGATGTCCAGACCGGAGAGTTCGGCCAGGCTTTCACGGGTATCGTCCATCAGCCGGGCGCTCGACTCACAACGCCGCTGCAAGGCTTGCCAGCGGCCGTCCAGCAGTCTCGCCTGGGACGGCAACAGCCAGCCCTGGCGCTGGCGCAGGGCCAGACGCTCGCGGGCGCTGGCCGCGTCGGGCAGCAATGCCTGACACCAGCGGCTCTCCTCTTCCGCGCGCCACCAGTCGGCGTAGGCGCTGCGCAGCGCCAGCCGCTGTTCGGCCTTGTGCAGCAGGCGGCGGGACTGCTGCCGCTGCTGTTCCAGTTCGACGGCGGAGACCGCCTGCACCTGGCGCCGCAAGCTGCCCAGCAGGGGGTGGCGCAAGCCGAGCGCCATGTTCCGTCCGTAGTAGGTATCGATCTCGTCCTCGGTCACCAGCTCGCGATAGTGACCCGCGCTGCCCGAACCGAACCACTGCCAGCCGGCTTCGGCCTCACGCTGCTCCTTGAGCGCATCCAGGGCCCGCAGGTCGGCGGCGTTGGCTTGCAGCACGGCACTGTCATCGACGCTGTCGAGCACCCGCGACAGCGGCAGCACATCGGCCTGGGACAGGCCGCTAGCCAGCAGCAGGGAGCCAAGGAGCAGGGAACGCATCATCGAATCAGAACCTCTTTGCCTTACGCAGCACCCACCAGGGCGCCATGCTGGTTTCTTCATGGCCGCGGCGCAGTGCCTCGTTGAGCATGGCCACCGCGCTCCACAGACGCATGACCAGCATGAACAGGGGGAAGACGAAAACCACCGGGAACAGCTTCAGGTCCTGGCGCGGACGCTCGGACACCAGCACCAGCATCGCCAGGTACAGCAGCAGGGTCATGCCCAGGTAGACCAGGTAGATCAGCGACGCCAGGGCGAGGAAACGCGGCAGCGGCACGACCAGGGGGCCGATCACGCAGTAGCCGAAGATGATGAACGGCAGCACCAGCTGGAAGAAAAAGCCGGTGATCAGCGTCATCAGGAAATTGGGCCAGCCCAGCAGGCGCGGGTTGAAGCTGTGGCGATGCTTGCGGATGTAGAGGAAGTACAGGTCGCCATCCCAGCGCAGGCGCTGCTGGAGGAACTGCAGGAACTTCACGGGCGCATCGGTATGCCCGATGGCGCCGGGCTCGAAGGGGATGCGCAGGGGCCTGCGGCCGAAGTAGTTCTTGATCCGCAGGGTGATGTCCAGGTCTTCGGCGGTGTGGGTGTCCCAGCCGCCGATCTTGTCGAGGAAGCTGCGGCGGAACGCGCCGAAGGCCCCGGACACGTTGTTCACCAGGTTCCATTCACTCAGGCCGATCTTGGCCATGTGGATCGACAGCTGGTACTCCAGCGCCTGCATCGCCGTGGTAAGCGATGCCCAGGCGTTGCGCACCCGCAGGCTGCCCGCCACCGCCGGCACGTCCGGGTCGGCGAAATGGCGGACCATGCGGCTGACCATGTCGTTGTCGAACGAAGTGTCGCCGTCCAGCGCCATGATGATTTCGCCCGTGCAATGGGCGAGGCCGGCGTTGAGCGAGGAGACCCGGCCACCACGCTGCCATTTGGCAATGGGCCGCAGCAGGCGCCGCGGATGCAGCGTCGGGTCGACGCGGAAGTCCCGCACCGCCTGCATGGTCGGTTTGTTGACCGCCGCGCCATCGACCACCGGGATCATTTCGATGTAGCCCGGATAGGTCTGCTCGCACAGGCTCAGCAGGGTCTTCTGCACATCCAGACCTTCGCTGTAGCAGGTGATGATGCAGGACACCCGCGGGCGATAGCCGTTGTCCTTGGGCAGCTCGAACGGCTTGCGCATGAACCAGCGCAGCACGCCGATCAGCACCATCAGGTTGAGCGGCACTTCCAGCAGCAGGAAGGCCGGCAGCAGCATGAACGCAGCCTGGAAGAACCCGTCAGTGCGGGCGAACTCCCCGAGCAGCAGCAGCCATTGTTCGACGAAGGCTTCCATGCTTCAGCCCAGATCTCCCCCCAGCCGGGCCAGCAGCAAGGCGGCGTCTTCCTGCTCCAGCTGATCGTCCGGCGCGGTGAAGGCCACGAGGCGGACCTCGATGCGCGTCGCCTTCTCCTGCGTCAGGCGCTCGGCGCCCTTGGCCAGGCGCTGACGCACCACTTCCACCCCGGCGGCGTCGGTGTGGGGCATGAGCACCCAGAGCACTTCTTCGCTCATGCGCGAGCAGCGATCCGTCTCGCGCACGGCTTCCTGCAGGCGCTCCACCAGTCCGTCCACCAGGGCGTGGCCACGCATCTCGCCGAGTTCGGCGAGGGTTTCCAGCAGGTTGACGAAG
Organism: Pseudomonas macauensis; assembly: GCF_047902425.1. NCBI lineage: Bacteria > Pseudomonadati > Pseudomonadota > Gammaproteobacteria > Pseudomonadales > Pseudomonadaceae > Pseudomonas > Pseudomonas macauensis. The sequence continues at coordinate 3,484,674 of NZ_CP138377.1, forward strand.
CGCAGGCCAAGCAGGGAGAACGGCGGAGTGCGATGGCGGGTGGTCAGTTGCAGCTGCCAGGTGAGCAGGTCCAGGAACGCCTGGCGCGGCAACAGGCTGAGGCTGCCGAAGCGTTCCATGTTCGCCGAGGTGGCGGCGAAGCCCTCGCGGCAGCGCAGGCGCCCGGCCTCGGCAATGCGGAAGTGGCGCACCTCGCGCACCCGCAACTTGTCCGGATCATGGGTCTGCCCGCAATCCAGGCAGCGCGCCTGCACGGCGGCGTCGACGAAGAACGCCTGGCAACTGCGGCAGCGGTAGTTCTCCAGCGGGCGGTCGTAGTCACTGCCGATATGGCGCAGGCGCGTCAGGCAGTTCGGGCACATCAGCAGGCCGTCCTTGAGGAAGTGCTCCTGAGGCCCGACGTGTCCGCAGGTGAAGCAGTGCAGCGACGGCTGGCGACCGATGTCCAGGGCCTGGCACTCCGGACAGACGTCCACGTAGTTCAGGCGCCCCGAGCCACAGGCGGTGCACAGGCGCAGGCGGTCCAACAGCTCGCCCTCTTCCAGCCAGCCCTGCTGCCCCATCAGTTGCAGCCAGGAAAACGGATGGACTTCCTCGCTGTCGCCCAGGGCCTCGAGAATCGGATAACGGTAATGCTGGGGCACGGCGGTATCGCGCACGGCATGCACGTCGCCGCGCGAACGCAGCCAGAGCCAGGCCAGCACGCGCTCCTCGAAGCGCGCCGGCGCCTGTCCCTGGTTGAACAGGCTGAAACGCTCGCGCCACAGGCGCCAGAGCGGCGTGATGGCGCCAATCTCGGCCGGCGGTGCGCCATCGCCCAGCGCTTCGCACCAGGGGTCAAGATCCTGGCAGCAATAGATCAGGGCGAAACGATAACGCGGGTCCTGGCGCAGGCTACGCAGCATCTGCCCCGCCTGGGCGCCGGGAAGGTCGAGGAGCAGCACATCGTAGGTCGATGCCGACTGCAGGCTGGCCAGATCAGCGAAATGATCCAGTTCACTGTCGCGATAGCGGGAAGACGTGCTGCCAACAATGGCGGCCAGGGGTGACGCGGTATTCATGGAAAGTCTCTGCAAGCTGTCCTTAACCTGGGAGTCAATCATAGCAAAAAAGCATCAGGATCGCGGCGTTAATTTGTCGCAACAATTGTCACATATCAATACTTCGCCAAAACATTGACGATCACGAACACAATTCCTGCGAACCCGGAACGGTGCCGCTCGACACCGCGAGGTCCGGGCACTGCACCGTCCCCCTCACTGCGCGCAATGGCGCAGGAACAGCCGGCGCCCAACGCCGTCCGGCACTTTAGATTGTCCATTCTAGACGGCTGGCGGGAGGCTGCTAGCCGCCTGCACACAAGAACAAGCCAGCAGCATCACCGCCCTTTCTATCTGTCTACAAACCGGGAATACCCGGAGGAGGACATATGCGATTGCGCTGCTTTTTCCTGGGATGCCATTGGGACGAAGGGAGTCCGACCGACGTAGGCCACGTGCCGATGCTGTGCCAACGCTGTGCGCGCTGCGGAGCCCAGAGGTACCTGGCGCTGGAAAGACTGGAGACAAAAAGCCTGAGCCCAGAGCCAGAAATCTGACGCTTCAGCCGGAGGGCTGATATTCCAGAGGAAACTGCCCGGGGCCTTGCGCCCCGGGCAGCCCGATCCTGCCGATCAGTTGGCCACGAAGGCCTGGCTGGTGGTGATCGCCATGTCGCCGCCGGGCAGCTTCAGATCACCGAGGCGCTCCAGGCTGTTGGCGTCGAAGATGGCCACGTCATTGAAGGTACCGGAGAGATACAGCTTGGTGCCGGCCTTGTTGACGGTCAGGCAGTAGTAGGAGTGGTCCAGGTTCGCGGCCTTGACCAGCTTCTGCTCCTTGATGTCGTACTTGGTCAGGCGGTTGAGCACGCCGTAGATGACATTGCGGTCGGTCGGCGAGCGCATGCCGCTGAAGTACACCTCGGTGACCGGGCCGAAGTCGAGGGTCTCGGTCTTGCCGGTGGCCAGGTCCACGTTGAAGAAACCATAGCGGAAGTCGGCGGTGGCCGGGTCCTGCTTGTCATCCTTGAACTTCGCGGCAGTGTAGAACAGCGAGAAATCACGGGAGTAGGTCTGCTGGTTCCATACGTAGAGCACGTCCGGCGGCGAGTAGTTCGGGCGCTTCCAGTTGCGGCTGGGGATCGCCACGTCGAACTTGCCGGTCTTCACGTCCACCTTGTAGATGTCCGGGCCCGCCACGTAGAGGGTGCCGTCGTCGCCGGTCTGCATGATGGTCAGCTGGCGTGGCGCCGGGAAGGTGCGCACGGGCTTGGCATTCATGCCGTCAGCCACCGAGTAGATCTGCAGGCGCGGCTGCTGCACCTCGTAGTGCTCGGCGAGGATCTTCGTCGGGTTGGCGATGGCGTAGATCTCCTTGCCGTCATGGCTGACGGTCATGGAGAACATCGCCCGCGCGTTCTCGCCCGGCTTCTGCGCGATGGTGGCGTGGAACACCGGCTGGCAGTCATCGAGCTTGATGCCGTAGATGTCCGCGTAGTGGTTGCTCAGGATGTAGACCACCTTGCGGTCCGGCGACAGCTGGGTCATACCCGGGCCGTAGGCGCCGGGGATGGTGCAGGTCTTGAACAGCTTGTCGGTCTGCATGTCGACGACGTGCAGGTTGTTGGGGTAGTTGGTGCTGATCAGGTACTCGTGGCCACTTTCCAGCGCCTTGCTCTTATCGAAGTCGGCGTCTGCGGCGATGGCTTGCAGCGCGCCGGCCAGCGAGAGGCTGCCGAGCGCGGCGGCGAATGCTTTTCTGGACATGCAGGTTTTCCTCTTGTTCTTCTGTCCGCTCATTTGTCGTCCGGGAATACGGTGCCGAGGTTGCGCCAGTTCTCGGCCGAGGCCTGCGCGTCCTTGTTCCAGTCGGGGTAGGTACTCATCATGTCCGGCACCTGGGCCGGCCACCAGCAAGGGTCGGAGCAGCCGTAGAGGTCCGCTTCCATCGGCTGGCAGAGCGAGGACACGCCGCCGAACACGTCGATTTCCCAGCCCGGGTCGGTGGTCGAGGCGCAACCGGCCACGGAGTTCATCGCCACCACGTCTTCGATGCGGTCCTCGGCGGCGGCCTGTTCGAGCTTCTGTGCTTTGTTGTTGATGGCTTTCAGATGTTTCATGTCAGTGCGCCTTCCGCGGAGTGATGTGGCGGTCGATGAAGCCGGGGTTGGCAGCCATGATCCGGCTGTAGACCTCGATACCGAAGTCGACCCAGTCCCTCATCAGTTCGCAGTAGTGGTAAGTGGGATGCGCCGGGTCGCCGTAGCGGGCGTAGCTCTCGTGGTAGCAGCCGCCGGAGCAGAGGTTGCGGATGCGGCAGCTGGCGCAGCCGGTGTCGGTGCGGTCCAGGCGCTGCGACAGGAACTCGTTCAGCTCGGCCTGCTTCACCCCTTCATGCACGTTGCCGAAGGTCGGCAGGGATGAACCGGTGAAGCGGTGGCACAGGTTCAGCTCGCCCTTGTGGTCCACCGCCAGCATCTTCAGGCCGGCGCCGCACGGCAGGGCCTTCTTCTGCCCTTCGTGGATGTCGGTGATCAACTGGTGCAGGTTGGAGAAGCCGATGTTGCGCCCCTGAAGCGCCTCGTCCAGATACCGACGGCCGAGGGCCTTCATGTTGGCGAAGACGTCCTTCAGTTCTTCCCCGGTGAGGTTGTAGCTGCTGATGTCGCCCGAGGTGACCGGGGCGAAACCGACTTCGGCGAAGCCCATCTCGTTGAACAGGTGGTTCCAGATGGTCTCGACGTCGGTGACGCCGGTGGTCAGGGTCACCCGCGCGCCGACCGGCCGCGCGGTGTAGCGCGACAGCAGCATGTCGGCCTTGCGCCGCACCACGTCATAGGTGCCCTGCCCGCCCACGGTGATGCGGTTGCGGTCGTGCACCGTCTTCGGTCCGTCGATGCTGATTGACAGTCCGAAGCGATGGGCGTTGAGCCAGTCGACGATTTCCTCGGTGAGCAGTGTGGCGTTGGTGGTCATGACGAAGTCCACCGTCTTGCCCAGCTCGCCGAAGCGACGCTCGCAGTACGCGACCATGTGCTCGATCAGCGGGCGGTTGGACAGCGGTTCGCCGCCGAAGAACACCACGGTGTAGCGCGGCTCGTCGGGGGATTCCTGGATCAGCATTTCCACCGAAGCCTCGGCGGTTTCCACGCCCATCTTCTTGCCGGCGGAGGGCTTGTCCAGGTCTTCCTTGTAGCAGTAGGTGCAACTGAGGTTGCAGCCGGTGTTGACATTCAGCACCACGGTGTTGAGGGCGGTGCGGTCGACTTTCTTGATGCCGATTTCAGGGGTGAGCGGCGAGCCGTCGCTGACCAGTTCCAGCGCGATCAGCTCGCGCAGGGTCTCGTCGATCTCCTCGGCAGCGAAACGACCGCCGAGACGCTGGGTCAGCTCGTCCGGCGAGCAGGCATGCCCGCGCAGCGCGTCGATGATCCCACCGGTCAACTCGTCGCTGGCGAACAGCGAGGAGCTGGGGATGTGGAACAACAGGCGGTCGGCGTCCACCCGCACTTCGTGCAGGTTGCGTTCGACCAGATTCAAGATGGCGCCCATGGCGACCTCCCGGAACTTTGTTGTTTTTCCCGCCCGAAGGCGGGATTCACGTATTCAGTTCATCCGATCCCGACGGTTACGGGATCGGCGGGTTGTTCCAACGCTGCACGGTCACGATCATGTGCCCCTCGCCCTTGTGCGACTGGCCCGCGTCGTCCACCGCGGCGATCACCTTCAGGTTGCCGGCGTTGTTGGTCATCATCTTGCGCGCCGGGTTCGGGCCGGCGTCGCCCGGGGTGAAGATGCCGGTATCGGCGTCCATCTCTCCGGCGAACTTCACGTCCTGGTCTTCCTTGGCGCGGTCATCGAACGGCTCCACCGACCATTGCGCGGGGAACACGCCGATACGGAACGGCTTGCCGTCGGCGCCCTTGCCCCAGGCCTCGGCATCGAAGCTGCCCTGGACCTTGGGCGTCGAACCGCCATTGCCGCCGATGCGGGCGACGGAGAACTCCGGCACCACCTTCACTTCGGCAATGTCCTTGTACACGGCCAGGTTGCCGCCCTTGGCGGTGCCGACGGTGACGTCATGGTCGCCGACCGCCGCCGCATCGCTGGCCTTGACCTTGACGGTCAGGCGCTCGGGCGTCTGCGAAACCAGCGAGACCACTTCCACGCCCTTGCCGAACGATGGCTTGCCCTTCAGGCCGGTGCCGACGACCGTGACTTCAGCCTCGCTGCCCGCCTTGATATACGCCGGCTGCACGCCCAGTACGCGACTGGTGTCGCTCTTGGCCGCGACGAAGTCCAGGCCACGCTCGTCGTGGGCCTTGTCGAACATGCGGCCCTGCATCTGGCCGTCGAGGGCGGCGAACACCTGGCGCATGCTCAGGTCGCCCACGGTGACGTTGCCGCGCCACTCGTAGCCGTTGTACAGCACCGCACTGCCTTCGCCGTTGAAGGCCTCGCCGTCGGCGTACTGGCCCTTCACACTGACCTTGAACGCATCGTCGCCGCTCTTGGCCACGCTCATGGTGCCGGCGAGGTCGCCCTTGCCCGGCATGTGCCCGGCGAAGCTCCACTCGCCCGCCAGCGACTCGGCCTTGGGACGGTGCTGCTTCCAGTCGCTCCAGGCCTTGCTGTCCAACGGGTAGCGCTTGGCCAGTTCCGGGACCATTTCTTTCTTGGCCAGGTCGAACCAGTCGCGATCGCGGGACAGCGCCTGGTATTCCAGCGACGGCCAGCGGCCCAGGTGGAAGTTCACCAGCTTCTCCCACTCCGCCGCCGGGCGGCGCTGCAGGGCGATGCGCGCGCCGGAGTGGCAACGGGCACACATCTGCTCGAAGTTGGTATCGAATTTCTCCACGGTGTTCAGCCGGCGCTCCAGGGCGTAACGCACACCCTCGGTCTCGCTCGGCGCCAGGCCCTGCTTGTCGGCGAGGAACTTGACCACCGAGCGGCGTTCATCGTCGCTGATCTTCAGGCCGTACATCACCTGCATGCGCGCAATGCTCATCAGCCAACCCTCGGGGGTCTTGCGCTGATGGCTGATGCGGCTCAGGGAGTTGTTGCCTTCGGGCGTGTGGCACGCCTGGCACTTGGCGTTGATGATCGCCTGGCCATCGGCGGCGTTGGCCGGCTGGTGCAGCGCTAGGGCCAGTGCGGCCAGGGTTCCGGCACCCAGACAGTGCCGAAGTCGTGTCATCTTCAAGGTCAGGCCTCCTCGGTATTCTTGTTGGTTATTCGTGCCCACCGATGGGCTAAGCGCGATTGCGTCGAACGCTTGGTAGCGATTTAGCAGGTTGTGTGCCAGTCCTTCGCGGGGCCCGTCGTATCAGGCGTACGACGGGATTTCCAGGGGCCCTCGGCGCTCCGGCCGAGGTTCGATGCGTCTAATTTCGCGATTGCTGTCTAACTCTGAGACACGGCCCGTGCGACGCCGTCCGAAGCAGTATGGCCGCGCTTTGGCAGAGCGCCGCCCGCCGGCAGCAACAAGGCGCCGGACAGCATCGCCAGCAGGCCGACCCAGACCAGCGAGAGGAACGGATAGCGGCGGATCACCACCACGCTTTCGATCTCGTCATCGGGCTGCTTCAGCAAGCGCGCCGAGGCCGGCACCCAGACCTGCAGGTCGCCGCTCCAGCCACGCACGATGAACGGGTGCAGCACGTAGCCACGGTCCGAGGCGAAGCGTGCGTAGTGGTAGTCGAGAATCTCGCAGAGCTGGCGCACCGGGCCCTGGTAGGCCGGCGGATTGCCGCGGCTGTCCTGGAACAGCGCGTGGCCGGCGAGCGTACGGTCGCCATCGCGCAGCTCCACCTTCGCCACCGCGTGGTAGCCGGAGAAGTCCGGACGGCTGGCATCCGGCAGCACGCGCATCTGCATCCCGCCGATCACCGCGTGCCACTGCTCGAAGGAGGTGCCGGGCGCAATGCTGATCTGCTGGTAGGTATTCAGCGCCGTGGCCGCCAATCCGCCCACCAGGGCGATCACCGCGCCGCCATGTACCAGGGCCAGCCCGCCGCTGTAGCGCAGGTTACCCAGGCGCCGGCTGCGCCACAGGCTCAGCGCGCCCCAGAGCAGGCAACAGCCCATCAGGAAGGCCCCGCCGAGCAGCGCCGCGTCCAGCCAGGGCAACACCGCCACCACGCTCTGGGAGAGCATGCCCTCGCCGTTGTAGCCGCCGCTCAACCAGCCACCGCGCCAGCCGACCCAGAGCATCACGCCGGCCATCGCCAACGTTGCCAGCAGCGCGAGCCGGGGCCGGGCACAGCGGCGCAGGAAGCTGTAGCCGCCGATCAGCCCGAGCAGCGCCAACACCGGCAGCAGCCCCTCTGCCAGTCCGTAGCCATTGACGTCCCACTGGTCGAAGGCGCGGCGCAGGCTGTCCATCTCCTGGGTGGTGGCCCAGGCGGTCAGGGTCTCGAAGAAGGGTTTCAGCTCGTTGGGCCGCTCCAGGCCCAGCCACTCGTACAGATGCGCCTGTACCAGCGCGCCAAGGGCCAACAGCCCGGTGCCGGCAAACAGGTAGATGGCCACGTCCAGCGTCCAGTCCGATGCCCCGCGCCGGCGCATTTTCTCGCCGCGCCTGCCGGCAACGAGGTAGAAGGCTGCGAGGATCAGCAGGATCAAGGCCAGCGCCAGATGACTGAGCCACGACGTCGTGCCGATGTAACGGTGCGAGCTGGCCAGCACCGTGCTGCGGGTCACCGCCATCGCCACGCAGGCCATGGCCGCCGCCAGCAGGCTGAGCAGCGGCAACAGGCGGCGGTTGGCGCCGTCGGCGCGCCAGCGGCGAGCACCGTGCAGCACCGCGCCGAGCAGCGCCCAGATGACGAAGGCCGAGGTCTGCACCGGGTCCCAGTGCCAGAGCTGGCCGAAGGTGAAGTCCTCCATGGCCCAGGCCATGCCCGCGCCGATACCGGCCGTGAGCACCAGCCAGGCGCGCCGGCTGTAGCGCGGCATCACCCAGGCATAGGCGCCGCCGCCCTGCCCCAGCGCGCCGAGCGCGGCGCCGGCGGGCGCCAGGGCCCAGGCGTAGGCACAGAGAATCAACGGCGCGTGGAAGGACATCCAGAAGGTCTGCAGGTGGGCGTTCATGCCCTGGCTGGGCTGGTGCGCCAGCCACTCCATGGGCGTTGCGCTGAACGGCCCGAGCCAGGCGGCGGTGGCCGTGTACCAGGCGGCGATCAGCGCCATCCCGCTGCCGGCCCAGCCGTCCAGCTGGCGGCCACTCAGGGCGGCGACCATGCAGAAGGTGGCCAGCAACAGCACCGTCCCCTCGTCGCCACCCCAGAGGTTGGAGAACTTCAGGTACGCCGGCAGCGCCGCGCTGCTGTAGAGCCACGCGTAGCGCAGCTGGAAGTGGTCGGCCAACAGATGCAGCGCCAAAGCCAGGCAGGCTCCGCACAACACCCCCAGCGCCAGCGGCCAGCCCGGCAGGCGCAGGCCCGGTCGCAGCGCCCCCAGGGCGATCAGCGCGGCGACCGCCCAGAGCAGCGCATTCCCCAGCGACGGCAATAGCCAGAGCAGCGCGCAAGCCGCAAGCGCGGCGCACAGCCCGGCAAACAATGACGACATCTTCTTCAAGCGAGCCTCCCTTCCGAAGGCGCCTGGCGTGGCAGGCGTGCTGAGCCCTGCCCTCACACATTGCGTGCCAGTAGCAAAAACCCTTGGGAAACAATCCATTGGCCCACGCCCTGGGACGCGCGAGCGTGGCAATTCGCGACGGCTGTATCAGCCTGAGACATCCGGGACAGTTTTAGACGATGGTCGAATGACCGGGTCGCGAGCGCCGCAATGCGGGCGTGGAAAAGCCTGCCGCAGCGGCATTATCCGACCCCGTGCGTCGGAAATAACGTTCTCATTCGCGCCAGCCGTGGGTTTGCGGGTCATAGAAGTGGATATCCGAGTCATGCCGGTTATGCTTTTTCATGACCTTGCCCCGTGGCAGGGCCGCCTGTTTTCACGCTTCGCGCAATCCGTATGACCATGACATCAGCCCCTGGGCCTGAGTGCGGCAACGGTAGGGAAGGACTCCGGCCTTTCACAAGAACAAGACGGAGAAGAACATGGCGCAGACATACAGCCCGGCCGCGGGCAACGCACCCCACAGCGGCATCACAAAGGAGGAGCGCAAGGTCATCTTCGCCTCCTCCCTCGGCACCGTATTCGAGTGGTACGACTTCTACCTGTACGGTTCACTGGCGGCGATCATCGCCAAACACTTCTTCGCCGGGGTCAACGAGACCACCGCCTTCATCTTCGCCCTGCTGGCCTTCGCCGCCGGCTTCGCGGTGCGCCCGTTCGGCGCCATCGTGTTCGGCCGCCTGGGCGACATGATCGGCCGCAAGCACACCTTCCTCATCACCATCGTGATCATGGGCACCTCCACCGCCGTGGTCGGCCTGCTGCCGGCCTACTCCACCATCGGCGTGGCGGCACCGATCATCCTGATCACCCTGCGCCTGCTCCAGGGCCTTGCCCTGGGTGGCGAGTACGGCGGCGCAGCGACCTACGTGGCGGAACACGCGCCGCAGGGCAAACGCGGCTTCTTCACCTCGTGGATCCAGACCACCGCCACCCTCGGCCTGTTCCTCTCGCTACTGGTGATCATGGCCTGCCGCACCGCGCTGGGCACCGAAGCCTTCGAGTCCTGGGGCTGGCGCGTACCTTTCCTGCTGTCGATCCTGCTGCTGATCGTCTCGGTGTACATCCGCCTGCAACTCTCCGAGTCGCCGGTATTCCAACGCATCAAGGCAGAAGGCAAGGCGTCCAAGGCCCCGCTGACCGAATCCTTCGGCCGCTGGGACAACCTCAAGGTGGTGATCATGTCGCTGCTTGGCGGTACCGCCGGGCAGGCCGTGGTCTGGTACACCGGACAGTTCTACGCGCTGTTCTTCCTCCTGCAGATCCTCAAGATCGACGCGCAGACCGCCAACTTCCTGATCGCCGGCTCGCTGCTGCTGGGCACGCCGTTCTTCGTGTTCTTCGGCAGCCTCTCCGACAAGATCGGCCGCAAGCCGATCATCATGGCCGGCTGCATCCTCGCCGCGCTGACTTACATCCCGATCTTCCACGGGCTGACCCAGTACGGTAACCCGGACGTGTTCGCCGCCCAGGAGAAGAACCCGGTGACCGTGGTCGCCGATCCGGCCCAGTGCTCGTTCCAGTTCGACCCGGTGGGCAAGGCCAAATTCGTCAGCTCCTGCGACCTGGCCAAGAGCCTGCTGGCGAAGAAGGCCATCCCCTATGAGAACGTCAAGGCTGACGCCGGCGCCGTGGCCCAGGTGCACATCGGCGACAAGACCATCGCCAGCTTCGAAGGCGCTGGCCTGCCGGCCGGGGACTTCAAGGCGCAGTCCGATGCCCTCACCGCGCAGTTGGGCACCGCCCTCAAGGACGCCGGCTACCCCGAGAAGGCCGACCCGGCGAAGATCAACCACCTGGCCATGCTGCTGCTCCTGACCGTGCTGGTGATCTACGTGACCATGGTCTACGGGCCGATCGCCGCCTGGCTGGTGGAACTGTTCCCGGCGCGCATCCGCTACACCTCCATGTCGCTGCCTTACCACATCGGCAACGGCTGGTTCGGCGGCTTCCTGCCCACCGTGGCCTTCGCCATGGTGGCGGCCACCGGGGACATCTACTACGGCCTCTGGTACCCCATCGTCATCGCGGTGATGACGGCGATCCTCGGCACCTTCTTCCTTCCGGAAACCAAGGACCGGGAGATTCACCACGGCTGAGTGGCGCCCCTGCGGCGTACGACCGATCGCGGTTGTACGCCGCAGGGAGGATCGGCTCTCTCGTAGGAGCGGAGCTTCTCCGCGCCCCACCGGCAAGACCGGTGCCGGGTCGGTTCGCGAGCAAGCTCGCTCCTACGAAGAGCTAACCCGTCGCCCCTGTAGGACCGAGGGGGACGCCCAGTCCTTGCTCGCGAACAGCACAGCACGAGGTCAATCGCGGACAGAGTCCGCTCCTGCGACCAATCCGGGCCCCCGCCGTCTCAGCCGCTGTCGCAATGTGCGACAACGGCTTTCCTCCCGACCGCCCCTTAAATCAATAAATTCTTTTAATTTCAAATAGTTGAATAACCCTTCAAGCCTTGGCACAGCCGTTGCGATGCTCCGCCTCAACCTGCTCCTAACGAACAGACCAACAAGAGGCAATCGCAATGCTCGCTTCCCTGCCCATCAAGCCCGAATCCCGCGCCTTCCTGCAGCGCGCACCGAAGATGCTGATCGGTGCCGACTGGACCTCCGCCAGCGACGGCGCCCGGATGGACCTGCGCAACCCGGCCACCGGCGAAGTGCTGTGCCAGGTGCCCGCCGGCACCGCCGCCGATGTCGACCGCGCCGTACGTGCCGCACGCCAGGCCTTCGATGATTCGGCCTGGAGCCGCACCCGCCCGCGCGAGCGGCAGAACCTGCTGTGGAAGCTCGCCGACCTGATGGAGCGCGACGCCGACCTGCTGGCCGAACTGGAATGCCTGAACAACGGCAAGAGCGCCGCCGTCGCCCGCGTGATGGACGTGCAACTGGCCATCGACTTCCTGCGCTACATGGCCGGCTACGCGACCAAGATCGAAGGCACCACCGTGGACGTGTCCATGCCGCTGATGCCTGACGGCGACTTCCACGGCTACATCCGCCGCGAAGCCGTCGGCGTGGTCGGCGCCATCGTCGCCTGGAACTTCCCGCTGCTGCTGGCCTGCTGGAAACTCGGCCCGGCGCTCGCCACCGGTTGCAGCGTGGTGCTCAAGCCCGCCGACGAAACCCCGCTGTCTGCGCTGAAACTCGCCGAACTGGTGCTCGAAGCCGGCTACCCGGCCGGGGTGTTCAACGTCGTCACCGGCACCGGTATCACCGCCGGCGCCGCCCTCTCCCACCACCCGCTGGTGGACAAGCTGACCTTCACCGGCTCCACCCCGGTCGGCAAGGAAATCGGCAAGGCGGCCATGGACAACATGACCCGCGTGACCCTGGAGCTGGGCGGCAAGTCGCCGACCATCGTGATGGCCGACGCCGATCTGGCCACCGCCGCTGCCGGCGCCGCCCAGGCGATCTTCTTCAACCAGGGCCAGGTCTGCTGCGCCGGCTCGCGCCTGTACGTGCAGCGCAAGCACTTCGACAACGTGGTGGCCGATATCGCCGGCATCGCCAACGGCATGAAGCTGGGCAACGGCCTGGACCCGAGCATCGACATGGGCCCGCTGATCTCCGCCAAGCAGCAGAAGCGCGTGTTCGACTACATCGAACTGGGCCGTGACAAGGGCGCCACCATCGCCTGCGGCGGCGAGCAGTTCGGCCCCGGCTACTTCGTCAAACCCACGGTGATCGTCGACGTCGACCAGAAGAACCCGCTGGTGCAGGAAGAAATCTTCGGCCCGGTGCTGGTCGCCATGCCCTTCGACGATATCGACGATGCCCTGCGCCTGGCCAACGACAGCCCCTATGGCCTGGGCGCCAGCATCTGGTCCAACGACCTGGCCGCGGTGCACCGCATGGTGCCGCGCATCAAGTCCGGCTCGGTGTGGGTCAACTGCCACAGCGCGCTGGACCCGGCGCTGCCCTTCGGCGGCTACAAGATGTCGGGCCTGGGCCGCGAAATGGGCGCCGCCGCCATCGAGCACTACACCGAACTGAAATCGGTGCTGATCCGCCTGTAAGCCCCTGCTGTCTACCTCGACCGGAGATCCCTTGCTCCGGTCCCTTGCATCCCCCGGTTGCCACAGTGGCCGGGGGATTTTTTTGGTCGTTCGCAGTGTCACCGCCCCTGCATTAACGACATCTCCGGTGACCGCCCGCCAAAGCAAAAGCCGCGTTGCAGAGCGGCCCATCGCCACTACCCAGCCATGCACCATGTCGTTTTTGGCCATGCCCGTGGCGATCCTGAACAACTGGGAAGACACCCATCTGGCATAGCTTGAGCCCCGCGTAATACTGGCTGCGCTGCGCGGCATTCCCGAGCCCCCATCGACCCGCGAGGAACGGGATCGCGGCTTGGCGGAAACCCGCACCCCCGGCCCGTGGCTACGCGCCCTCCATAACAACAATTTCAATAAGAAGGCCGACAGATGAGTGCTCCCAGTGCAAAAGGCGCCAATGGCGATCTGGTGCAGGGCTTCAAGCCCCGCCACGTAACCATGCTTTCCATCGCGGGAATCATCGGCGCAGGGTTGTTCGTCGGCTCCGGCCATGCGATTGCCGCCGCCGGACCCGCCGCCATAGTGGCCTACGCCCTCTCCGGGCTGCTGGTGGTACTGGTGATGCGCATGCTGGGGGAAATGGCCGTGGCCAGCCCCGACACCGGCTCCTTCTCCGCTTACGCCGACCAGGCCATCGGCCGCTGGGCCGGCTTCACCATCGGCTGGCTGTACTGGTGGTTCTGGGTGCTGGTCATCCCCATCGAAGCCATCGCCGCCGGGGTGATCCTCAACACCTGGTTCCCGCAGGTCGAGACCTGGGTCTTCGCCCTGTCGATGACGCTCCTGCTGACCATCACCAACCTGTTCAGCGTCGCCAAGTACGGCGAGTTCGAATTCTGGTTCGCCATGCTCAAGGTCGCCGCCATCGTGCTATTCATCGGCCTGGGCGCGGCGGCCCTGTTCGGCATCCTGCCCGGCCACGAGGTCAGCGGCCTGCAGAAGATCATGGGAGAGCACGGCGGCTTCATGCCAAACGGCTGGACGGCGATCTTCAGCGCACTGATCACCACCCTGTTCAGCTTCATCGGCACCGAGGCGGTGACCATCGCCGCCGCCGAATCCAGCGACCCCAGCCGCAATATCGCCAAGGCCACCCGCTCGGTGATCTGGCGCATCAGCGTGTTCTACCTGCTGTCAATCGCGGTGATCATCTCGGTGGTACCCTGGAATGATCCGCGGCTGGTCGAACTGGGCTCCTACCAGCGCGCCCTGGAGCTGATGAACATCCCCCACGCCAAGCTGATGATGGACCTGGTGGTGCTGGTCGCCGTGGCCAGCTGCCTGAACTCCTCGGTCTACATCGCCTCGCGGATGATCTACTCGCTGAGCCGGCGCAACGACGCGCCGGCCTTCATCCAGCGCACCTCGGCGGCCGGCGTGCCGCGCGCGGCGGTGATCGCCAGCACCCTGATCGGCATGGCCACCACCCTGCTGAACTTCTTCGCCCCGGGCCGCCTGTTCGACTTCCTGCTCGCCAGCTCCGGCTCCATCGCCCTGCTCGTCTACCTGGCCATCGCCGTCTCGCAGCTGCGCATGCGCGGCATCCTGCGCCGGCGCAACCATGAACTGGTGTTCCGCATGTGGCTGTTCCCCTGGCTGACCTGGCTGGTAATCGGCATCATCAGCTTCATTCTCACGGTGATGTTCATCATGCCTTCGCACCGAGTGGAAGTCGGCTCGACCCTGGCGCTGACCGTGGTGATCATCCTGCTGAGCCAGACCAGCCGGCGGACCGCGGGCCACGGCGCAACGTCGCTCGGCCAGCGCGCCGCGACCGGCGCGGGCAACTGATCCGGGCCTGGCGCGTCACAGCGACGGCATCTGACAAACGAGGTGGCGATTGGTCGAACGGCGGCAATTCAGTGGTGCCATGCAGGGACGCAACCTGCGCTTCATCGGCGAACAACAGAAGGAGCCCACCCGCCAGGCGCGGGTGGGCTTTCTGTTGCTCGAACACTTTTCCCTGCCGGCCTTCACCCAGGCGCTGGATACCCTGGTCACCGCCAACCTGATCCGCGCCGAGACCTTCGCCACCCAGACCTACAGCCTCGACGGCGAGTCGGTCACCAGCGACCTCGGCCTGGTGATCTGCCCTGGTGCTGCGCTGAGCTCGGCGCAGCTCGCCGAACTGGACCTGCTGGTGGTCTGCGGTGGCCTGCGCACGCCGCTGCGCGCAACGCCGGAAATGACCCGTCTGCTGCAGATCGCCGCCGACCGGGGCATCACCCTGGCCGGCTTGTGGAACGGTGCCTGGTTCCTCGGCCAGGCAGGGCTGCTGGACGGCTACCGCTGCGCCATCCACCCCGAGCACCGCGCCGCCCTGGCCGAGATCGCCCGGCACAGCGAGGTCACCAGCGAGAGCTACCAGCTCGACCGCGACCGCCTGACCGCCGCCAGCCCCACCGGCGCCTTCAACCTGGTATTGGAGTGGATCAACGCACGCCACGGCCGCGAGCTGGTGGACGCCATCGTCGACATCCTCGCCTTCGAGGAATCGCGCTTCCGCCGCACCCGCCCCGCCCTGCACGAGAAGCTCAGCGAGCCGCTGCGCGAAGCGATCAACCTGATGAGCGCGAACATCGAGGAACCGCTGAGCCAGGACCAGCTGTCGCAATACGTCGGCCGCTCCAAGCGGCAGATCGAGCGGCTGTTCCAGGAGCAACTGGGGACCACCCCGGTGCGCTACTACCTCGAACTGCGCATCACCGAGAGCCGGCGCCTGCTGCAGCACTCCACCCTGCCGATGTACGAAGTGGCGCTGGCCTGCGGCTTCGTCTCGCCCAGCCATTTCAGCAAGTGCTACACGTCCTTCTACGGCTACTCGCCGTCCAAGGAAGTGCGCTACGGCAATGTGAAGTCGGCGAAATGAGCGCGGGACGGCCCCAGGGTGATGCGCGCTCGTAGGAGCAACTGTCTTGTCCCGGCTGAATCTGTGCCAGGGCTTTCCCCCTCACCCCAGCCCTCTCCCTCAGGGAGAGGGAGCCAGATCGTGCCGGCTGACAGAGTGGTTTCATCCTGCACCGGACGATCCCCTCTCCCCCTGAGCGGGGCGCGCAGCCAGGGTTAGGGTGAGGGCCAACCCGAGCGCAGATGCATTTCGTAGTCCGTAGGATGGGTGGAGCGAAGCGATACCCGTACTGTCGGGGGTCAGGATCGATGGGTTTCGCTTCGCTCTACGCCATCCTGCAAAGCCAATGCGCCAGGTCCCCGGAGAGGGCTGGGGTGACGGCAACCTCCCGCGCCGGAACTTCCCCGAATCACCATGAAAAATGCCCGCACAAGGCGGGCATTTTCTTCAGCGACGAACCGATCAGGCCAGCGGCGGCGTCAGCGGCGGCACCAGGCGCTTGGAGCCGGTGGCCTCGAAGGCCGCGGCGAAACGCAGCAGCGCCGAGTCGTCATAGGCGCGACCGGCGAAGGTCAGGCCCACCGGCATGCCGATGTCGGCCATCACGCCCATCGGCACGGTGACGGTCGGCACGCCCAGGTGACGGATCGCCAGGTTGCCGTTAGCCACCCAGACGCCGTTGCTCCAGGCGATATCGGCAGACTCCGGATTCACGTCGGCATCGGCCGGGCCAACGTCGGCCACGGTGGGGAACAGCACGGCGTCGAGCTTCAGGCCGTCCATCCAGTCTTCCAGGTCCAGCTTGCGGGTCTTCTCCAGGCCGCGCAGGCCGTCCGGCAGGGTCTCGATCTGGTCCCAGGTCTTCAGGCCGCGCTTGGCCATGTTCACGTACTCGTCCATGCCGGCGCAGAGGTCACCCTCGCGGTTCGGCAGGGTGCCCGGGTCGTGGGGGAAGATCTGCGGACCGTCGACATCGGCCAGCTTGTTCAGCTTGGGATCGCCGTTGGCGCGCAGGAAGTCGTCGAAGCCCCAGCCCGACAGCTCCCACAGTTCATCGTGGAGGAACTGCTCGGAAACGATGCCGCGGTTGAACACGGTCGGCGCGCCAGGACGGTCGCCCTCGCAGTTGGAGACCAGCGGGAAGTCCACTTCGATGACTTCGGCGCCGGCCGCTTCCAGGGCCTTGCGGGCCTGTTCCCAGAGGTCGATGACCGAGGCGCGGGTGTTGATGCGCTGGCCGGTCGGGCCGCCGATACCGGGCTTCTCGCTGGTGCCGGCTTCTTCGTCCTTGTTGATGTACATGCGCGGAACGCCCAGACGCTTGCCTTTCAGGGCGTCGGGGCCGACGGCCAGGTCCAGGTAGGACGCCGGGCGGACTTCGCTCACCGCCGGGATCGGCACCCACGGCTGCAGGCGCCACAGATCGCCGCGCTTGTCGGCGTCTTCGGCAACCACCACGTCGAGCACTTCCAGCAGGTCGGCCATGGTGCGCGCGTACGGCACCACCACGTCCATGGTCGGGGTCAGCGGCCAGTTGCCGCGTACCGAGATCACGCCACGGGATGGGGTGTAGGCGCACAGGCCATTGTTCGAAGCCGGGCCACGGCCGCTCGACCAGGTTTCCTCGGCCAGGCCGAAGGCGGAGAAGCTCGCGGCAGTCGCGGTGCCGGCGCCGTTGGAGGAACCGGAGGCGAACGGCGCGGTGAGGTATTTCGGGTTGTACGGGCTTTCCGCGCGACCGTAGACGCCGCGCTGCATGCCGCCATTGGCCATGGGCGGCATGTTGGTCTTGCCCAGGCAGATGGCGCCGCCGGCGCGCAGGCGCTCGATGGTGAAGGCATCGCGGTAGGCGATCAGGTCCTTGAAGGCCGGGCTGCCGGAGGCGGCGGTCAGGCCTTTCACCAGGTAGCTGTCCTTGGCGGTGTAGGGAATGCCATCCAGCGGGCCGAGGGTCTCGCCACGGGCACGACGGGCGTCGGAGGCTTCGGCCTCCTTCAGCGCCTCGGGGTTGCGCACGACCACGGCGTTGAGCTTGGTCGGGCCATCGTAGGCATCGATGCGCGCGAGGTAGGCCTTGACCAGTTCGACCGCGGTGGTGCGGCCCGACTCCAGGGCTTCACGCAGCTGCGCAATGGAAACTTCGGTTACCTCGATCATGCTTTCACCGTCGGCTGAAGGTTGGTGGGAAGGGACAGGTCTGCGTCGCGAAGGACCCAGACGGCGCAAGTCAGGAAATGCGTGTTCATCTCTATTCTCTTGTACTTCTGTTGCGCGACGGGTGTGAGTTTACCGTCGGCCGGCGGCCTTCATCAGCGCCCGGAGGACAGACCGGGACCTGAAGTATGGCAACTGTGGCGAATAAGGCCGCCAGGGCGCACACACTGGCACGTCCGATCAGAATACACAACACGCGTAAATTAAAAAAAACGCCCGCCGACAGGGGAATCGACGGGCTGAACGGGCGCTTGGGGGTCGCCCGCAGGAAGGAGGTCAGCGCACCGTTGGGGTCGGGCGCTGACGGGTGGCGCAGATCAGAAGCGGAAGTAGGCCGACAGCGTGGTCTGGTCGAGGTCGACGTCACCGACCTTCAGGGTCTCCTGCTCCAGGCGCACGCCCAGGCCGCCCAGCACGTCCATCTCGGCACCGTAGCCGTACAGGGCGTCCAGGTCCTCGGAATTGCCGGTTACATCATCGTCGTCGGAACGCCAGCCATGCACACCGGCGGTGCCGAACAGACGGATACGCTCCCCGACCGGGACGCCCAGGCGCACGTTGGCCTGCACCGACTGACCCTCGAACTTCTTGTCGCCGTCGCTCATCTCGCCGAAATCGACGACCGCGCCTTCGAAGGCCAGGTAATTGTTCAGGCGGTACCCCGCGTAAACCTTGTAGCTGTTGTCCTTGTCGTCGAAGCGCGACTCATCGATCTCACCCTGCGTGACACCGCCACCGACATACAGTCCCCTGTCATCGGCAAACGCCAGCGCCGGGGCCGACAACAGGAACAGGGTGGAAAGCACTTTTGCGACACGCATGAAAACTCCTTACCAGTGACATCCACCGTCACCGGCACAAACTTGAAATGAATTGAATTCGGACAGGCGCCAACTTCCCCGAGTGGAAAGCGCGCACTTATCGCCGGATGGCGGAACGAATGAATAAGCGGAACTACATCGAACCCGTTTGAATCACCCTCTTTATCCAGAACACAAGGCGAGGCAATTAAATCCAACGGGATATTCGGCTGACCATCGTAGGTTCTCGATAGTCGGGATAAGGTGCTGGGAACTGGGCGAAAGGGCCGTCTTACAGCGCTTCGACACAGTCAGACGGCAAACCGGACAGTTGTCGCCGCATCGGCATCTTCGAAGAGCATTGCACTCTTGCGTGACTGCCCGAATGCACTTCGACCATTACGGAGTTGATTCGCAGCACCCGTGCTGACGGAAGAACAGTTCGATATTCAAGTATTTCGAAATTGTTCGCGGGCAATACGGCCTGTATTGCCCGTCATTGCGCAAGGACGCCACCGGGCGCGATCACCTCCCACACATTTCAAATCCTTTCGGCCATCGAAGCAGCGAATCAGTCCCCTGCTCCAACCAGCCGCTGCTCCACGTTCACGCCGGGCATCATCCGTTGCAGCCCGTCGACCAGGCTGTCTCCCGCTGCCTGCAGGGCCTCCAACGGCATTTCCGGCAGGCTTTCGAGGATGAACCACATCCGCTGCGCCTCGGCATCCAGGCGGGTGCGTACGCCCTGGCGCCAGTTCCAGCGGCGGCAGGTGACGCCCGCGTCGTCGCGCCAGATCACCTCGCCAGCCTCGGGGTGTTCGTGGGCCGGCACGCCCTCCTTCATCGTGTCGAAGACTTCGCTGCCGTCGGCGACCACCAGCCTTGGCGCGCCGGCATAGGCGGCCAGGTTCTCGCCGCCGACCGGGATGGCGAAGCGCAGGCTCACGGCGTTGTACAGGTCCACCACCGGGTCGATGCTCGGCAGGCTGCCGTCGCGTAGTACGCGCTTGCGCAGGGCCAGTGCCGAGCAAGGCGTGCGCTGGGGCTTGGCGCCGAATCGGCGGAACACCTCGCCCCATGCCTCCAGGTGCGCTTGCGCCCAGGCCGGCTCGTCCGCCGCCAACTCCTGACAAGCGCGCTGCAGCGCCTCGTCGGCCACTTCCGGGCGGGTGATGGGCGCTGCCTCCACCGTGATGCTCAGGGCGCGGAAGCCCGGCGCGATGTCAGTAATGGCGGGATCGATGATGGGGGTGACCGGTTGCATGGCGGGGTCCTTGGCGTGTTGCGGGGTAGCTCGTCCGGGTTACGGACAGGTGGGGAAAACAGCTAGTCGCGGCAGCGTTCAGCGGCGAACGAGATTGCGCATCCGGTAGTCACCCCAAGCGATGGAAAGTGTATTCAGCACGCGACGAAAAGCAGTCCATCCGAACGTCATCGGATTTCTCCTGAGCAGCGGGAAAGGGCTTGCGGGCACAGGCGCCTCGCCCGGAAACTTCTAACACCGAGCCGCCCACCGCTGCCATGAAATCCCCGAATGATTGATTAGTCCTGCTTATGCGGAGCCGAGTGGATCAGGGGCGCTAATGACTCCGAAGCGTTGTTCTGTCGCCATTTTCGTGCGCCAGCACAGAAAGGGTTCCGGGTGATACATACGAAATCGCCTGTTCCAGCTACTGCAGGAAGCCAGCGCGGAACGGCCGACAGGAAAGTAGTGCCGTCTGAGCGTTGCCCTGGGTGCGGGCGTGAGGAAGATCGCGGCTGCCGCCCCTTGCAGCGGGTCGCTTTCCTAGGAGCGGATCTTTTCCTCGAAAGCCCGTGCGCCGATGCCTCGCCTGGTCCTTGCTCGCGGACGAGTCTCCCGGCGGCTTCGGCTCCGGGCGGGTTCGCGAGCAAGCTCCCACAGGTGACCTTCTTCCCTCAGCGCGGGGGGGCAGATGACCTTCGACGTTTTCGGTCGATTGGCCGTGATCGGAGGACTCCGAGGCATGCCCTGGAGTCGCGGGTGCGGTGGGGCGTATCGGCGTACAACCGCGAACGGTTGTACGCCCTACCGATAGGCAAACCGCAGCTTCCCGATGGCTGGAAGCCTCCCCGAAATCAGTCGCCTACCTGCCGGCGAACGGCCGAGTGTACTCATGAGTCTAGAATTTTGTATTCGATACTAACGATTATCGTACACATAAATATCAACACAGCCCACTACACGAAATTCCCATCCCAGAGCCCCGTCGCGACTCGTCATTCGATAACCGACCGGTCAGATTTCGGACCACCGGACAAAAACATGTATACAAACTAGTAGATATTTCCTACTGATTTTGTCTACAGTGCTCGCACAACAAAAACAAGCGAGTCCTCAGCCATGAATGATCGTTCAGCTGTAGCGTCCGCCGGAGCACGTCCGGAAGACGAGAACCTCGGTGTCGGCGCCAACCTGGCGTACGGCCTGCAACACGTTCTGACCATGTACGGCGGTATCGTCGCCGTGCCCCTGATCCTCGGCCAGGCGGCCGGGCTCTCACCCAGTGAGGTCGGCATGCTGATTGCCGCCTCACTCTTCGCCGGTGGCCTGGCCACCCTCCTGCAAACCCTTGGCCTGCCCTTCTTCGGTTGCCAGTTGCCGCTGGTGCAAGGCGTGTCCTTCTCCGGTGTGGCCACCATGATCGCCATCCTCTCCGGTGGCTATGAGGGCGGCGGCCTGCCCGCCGTGCTCGGGGCGGTAATGGCGGCGTCGTTCATCGGCTTCCTGATCACCCCGGTGTTCTCACGCATCACCCGGTTCTTCCCGCCGCTGGTCACCGGCATCGTGATCACCACCATCGGCCTAACGCTGATGCCGGTTGCGGCGCGCTGGGCCATGGGCGGCAACCCCAAGGCTCCGGAATTCGGCAGCATGGCCAACATCGGCCTGGCGGCCATGACCCTGGTGATCGTCCTGCTGCTGAGCAAGCTGGGCAGCGCCTCGATCTCGCGCCTGTCGATCCTGCTGGCCATGGTGATCGGCACCGTGATCGCCGCCGCCCTGGGCATGACCGACTTCTCCCGCGTGACCGAAGGCTCGATGGTGGCGATTCCGTCGATCTTCCACTTCGGCATGCCGACCTTCCACATCGCCGCCATCATCTCGATGCTGATCGTGATCATGGTGACCCTGGTGGAAACCTCGGCGGACATCCTCGCCGTCGGTGAGATCATCGGCACCAAGGTCGACTCCAAGCGCCTGGGCAATGGCCTGCGCGCGGACATGGCCTCCAGCGTCATCGCACCGATCTTCGGTTCCTTCACCCAGAGCGCCTTCGCCCAGAACGTCGGCCTGGTGGCCGTGACCGGCGTGAAGAGCCGTTACGTGGTGGCCACCGGCGGCCTGATCCTGGTCGCCCTCGGCCTGCTGCCGGTGATGGGCCGCGTGATCGCCGCCGTGCCCACTCCGGTCCTCGGCGGCGCCGGCATCGTGCTGTTCGGCACCGTGGCGGCCAGCGGTATCCGTACCCTGTCGAGCGTGGACTACCGCAACAACATGAACCTGATCATCGTCGCCACCTCCATCGGCTTCGGCATGATCCCGATCGCAGCGCCGAGCTTCTACGAGCACTTCCCGAGCTGGTTCGCCACCATCTTCCACTCGGGCATCAGCTCTGCCGCCATCATGGCCATCGTCCTGAACCTGCTGTTCAACCACCTCAAGACCGGCAACTCGGACCAGCAGTCGGTGTTCGTCGCCGCCGAGGAGCGCACCCTGCGCTACCGCGACATCGCTGCGCTGAACGAGGGTGACTACTTCCAGAACGGCAAGCTGTTCGACTGCGACGGCAAGGAGGTCCCGCTGATCAACGACGATCACGATGACCACCACGTTCCGGGTCATAAACGACAGGTACGCGAGGCGGAAAACAGCCACGTCTGACCTGGCGACTCCCACGAAAAAGCCCCGCACCTGCGGGGCTTTTTCTTTTCCGCTCCCTCGCTACTACAGGCTGGCATTCGCACTACCGGTGATCGTACGCCGCCATTTCCTCCTCGATGGGCGCCCTCAGGGCTACCACGGTAGGAGTATCGATCGCGGTTACCGGCTCGCCGACCGGCAGCAACAAGGGTGTCGAGGGCCCGCCGCCGGGGGGCGGATTGACCACCACCACGGCCAGGGGCCCCGCCTCGACCACATCGTCAGGCAATAGCTGGAAGGCCAGGCGGGTGCTGTCGGAGATCATCGTCTCGCGGTCCTCGCCGTTTACCTGCACCCGCGCGCCACGGGCGAACCCCATGCCGCGCAGGCAGATGTAGGTGGCGCGAGTGCCGGCGACCGGCGGTTGGGCATCGCCGATGCAGGCGACGGGGTTTTCCAGCTCGTCCTTGCGCCTGATGTCGCCCGCCACTGAGCGAGTGCGGAACAGGGCGTCGAAAACCTCCGCAAGCTTGTCGGTGGCCTGCTTGGAGACCATGCCGGCCAGGCAGGCGATACCGATCACCACATGCAGGTTGACGCTACTCGCCTCGCCGGTAGTGCTGACGGTGAAAAAGGCGCCACGAATGAACAGGTAGAGGATCACCGCGAGGATCATGCCGATGAAGGGCTTGAGCACGTACCACCAGATCCAGCTGACCATGAAGCGCTCGTTGCCGACGAAGTCGCCGAAGGACTTGGCGAGGTGCACGAAGCTGCCGAGCCCGCCGGCCACCATGACCATCGCCAGCAGCCGCGCGTCCGGCCCAGGACACCAGCCGGCCAGGCACTGCACACCGGGGTCGCCCACCGAGCCCGGTGGCGGGAAATTCGGATAGAGCTGCGGCCACAGCCTGACCAGCAGGCAGGCCAGCAACAGCGCGAGGCAGACCAGCCCCGCGCCCATGGCACCGATCTGGAATGAGTTGGCACGGCGGCTCTTGCTGCGAGTGTCCATCATGCGCTCCGGGCGATGGCCCAACGGGAGGAAAGCGCCCTGCCGCGAAGAGCGTTTGCCGCCTTCGCACGACGGACAGAGAAACACACGTTAGCGCAGCGCGATGGCTCTGCAAGAGGCAATTGCGAGTATTTCGCGACTGTCTCCGCGCTGATACGTAGCGCCGCTGAAACAGCGCCCGGAAAAGCCCGTCCTCAGGCCACTTCAGCCTCGGGCCGGGTTTCGTCCAGTAGTCCGATAAAAGCACGCAGCGCCGGCGTATCGGTACCCCGCCGCCAGAACAGCCAGGTGGTGGCGTTGGCGTGGTGCGGCGCCAGGCGATGAATGGTCACGTTGCGACCTCCGGCGAGGCTGTCGAACATCGCCCGCGGGATGATCGCCACCCCACCGCCCGCCGCGATGCAGGCGAGCATGCCGTGGTAGGACTCCATCTCGACGATCTTGCCCGGCACCACCCGGTGCTCGGCGAACCAGCCTTCCAGGCGCTTGCGGTAGGAGCAGGTATCGCGGAAGGCGAACACCGTCTCCCCCGCCACGTCCCGCGCGTCGCGCACCGGCGGGTGGGACTTGGCGCTCATCAGCACCAGCTCCTCACGGTACACCGGCTGACCGTCCAGTTGCGGGTGGTTGGCCGGGCCGTCGGCGAAAGCGGCGATGAAGCGGCCGGACAGCACGCCGTCGATCATCTCGCCGGACGGGCCGGTGGACAGGTCCAGCTGCACCTTCGGGCAATGCTGGTGATAGCGCGCCAGCATCTCGGGGATGCGCACGGCGGCTGTGCTTTCCATCGAGCCCAGGGAAAAGCTGCCGTGGGGCTCAGCGCCCACCGCCACCTGCCTGGCCTCTTCCACCAGCGCGAGGATGCGTTCGGCATAGTCCAGGAAGCTGCGACCGGTCGGCGACAGGCGCAGGCGCAGCTTCTCGCGGATGAACAGCTCGGTGCCCAGCTCGGCTTCCAGCTGCTTGATCCGCGTGGTCAGGTTCGATGGCACGCGATGCAGACGGGCGGCGGCGGCGGTGATGCTGCCCTCCTGGGCAACGGCGCGGACGATTTCCAGCTGGGTGAGGTCCATGATTCTCTCCGAGAGAAAGAGTCTTTCTTGATTATTCATTTTACATGAATGAATCCGCATCTTAATTTCTGCTCCATCCCGGCGCCAGAGTGCCCGGACGAACGACCGGCCTTGCGGCCTCACAGAACAAGCAGGACTCACCATGAACCAGATCGCCGCCATCCCCGCTGCCATCTCCCGCAGCCCCGCCACCGGGCAGGAACTGGCCCGCTACACCTTCGAAGACGCCGCCCAGCTGGAAGCCTCGCTGGCCCGCACCGATGCCGCCTTCCGCCAGTGGCGTGAAACCAGCATCGCCGAGCGTGTCGCCGTGCTGCGCAAGATGGCCGAGGTGCTGCGCGCCAACGTCGAGCCGATGGCCCGCATGGAAGCCCAGGAAATGGGCATGCCGGTCACCCAGGCCCGTGGCGAGATCAACAAGTGCGCCAACCTGTGCGACTGGTACGCCGAACATGGCCCGGCCATGCTCGAAGACGAGAAGACCCCGATCGAAGGCGCGTACATCTCCTACCTGCCGCTGGGCCCGGTGCTGGCCGTGATGCCGTGGAACTTCCCCACCTGGCAGGTCATGCGTGGCGCGGTGAGCATCATCCTGGGCGGCAACACCTACGTGCTCAAGCACGCGCCGAACGTCATGGGCTGCGCCTACCAGCTGCGCGACGCCTGGCTGCAGGCCGGCCTGCCCGAGGGCGTGTTCGAAGTGCTGAACGTCGAGCCGCCGCTGGTTTCCAAGGCCATCGCCGATGACCGCATCGCCTCCATCGCCGTGACCGGCAGCGTGGGCGCGGGCGCCGCCATCGCCTCCCAGGCCGGTGCCGCGCTGAAGAAGTGCGTGCTGGAGCTGGGCGGTTCCGACGCCTTCATCGTGCTGGCCGACGCCGACCTGGACGCCGCCGTGAAAGCCGCCGTCGCCAGCCGTTTCGGCAACTGCGGCCAGGTGTGCATCGCCGCCAAGCGCATGATCCTGGAAGAATCCATCGCCCCGGCCTTCACCGAGAAGCTGCTGGCTGCGGTCAAGGCACTGAAGATCGGCGACCCGCTGGCGGACGACACCTTCGTCGGCCCCATGGCCCGCTTCGACCTGCGCGACGAGCTGGACGGCCAGGTGCAACAGGCCATCGCCGACGGCGCCACCCTCCTGTTGGGCGGCCACAAGCTCGAAGGCGAAGGCAACTACTACGCGCCGACCGTGCTGGCCGACGTGAAACCGGGCAACACCGCGTTCAAGAAGGAAATCTTCGGCCCCGTCGCTTCGCTGATCGTCGCCCGCGACGCCGAGCATGCCCTGGAGCTGGCCAACGACAGCGAGTTCGGCCTCTCCGGCGCCATCTGGACCGCCGACAAGACCAAGGCTCAGCAGATGGCTCGCCGCCTGGTCAGCGGTGGCGTGTTCATCAACGGCTTCTCCGCCTCCGACCCCCGCGTACCGATCGGCGGCGTGAAGAAGAGCGGCTTCGGTCGCGAGCTGTCGCACTTCGGCCTGCGCGAGTTCCTCAACCCGCAGACCGTCTGGGTCGACCGCAAGTAAGGCCACCTTCGCCCGTCAGCTCCACCCATCCTGCGGTCGTGCGGACTCTTCCATCCGCCGGCCGTTTGGATCGATTGGGCGTAAAGGCTTATCCTCAGCCTTTCGTCCTACGCCGCTCTCCTCGGCGCGGGCGTCGTCCGCCCCGGCACTTCGCCGGGGCGTTCCACTCAAGGAGGCTCCATGATCGAGTTGTATTACTGGCCCACTCCCAACGGCCACAAGATCACCCTGTTCCTCGAAGAAACCGGCCTCGACTACCGCATCCACCCGGTCGATATCAGCGCCGGCGACCAGTTCAAGCCCGAATTCCTCGCCTTCTCGCCGAACAACCGCATGCCGGCGATCATCGACACCGCCCCCGCCGACGGCGGTGAGCCGATTACGGTGTTCGAGTCCGGCGCCATCCTCGTCTACCTCGCGGAAAAGACCGGGCAATTCCTACCCGGCGACGTGCGCGGGCGCAAGACGGTATTGGAATGGCTGTTCTGGCAGGTCGGCGGCCTCGGCCCGATGGCCGGGCAGAACCACCACTTCGTGCAGTACGCGCCGGAGAAGCTGCCCTACGCCATGCAGCGCTACATCAACGAGACCAACCGCCTGTACGGCGTACTGGACCGGCGGCTGAAGAAGGTACCCTTCCTCGGCGGCGAGCAGTACAGCATCGCCGACATGGCCAGCTATCCGTGGGTGGTGCCGTGGCAGCGCCAGCAGCAGAACCTCGACGACTTCCCGCACCTGAAGCGCTGGTTCGAAACCATCGCCGCCCGCCCCGCCACCGTGCGGGCCTACGAGAAGGGCCAGCCGTTCCAGTCGCGGCCCTCGGTCACCGAGGAAGGCAAGAAGATCCTGTTCGGGCAGACGGCGGCCAGTCTGGGCAAGGACGACTGATCCGCGCCGGAGTGGCTCCCGTAGGGCGTATAACGCTCCGCGTTATACGCCGATTGGCCTTGGCCAGCCCCATCGAGATCGGCCTGGAAACCACCGTAAAGATTGACCACGACGCTGACGAAAGCATCGGTGTATCGGCGTACAACCGCGAACGGTTGTACGCCCTACGCTCCCGGCCGATACCCTTGCGTCAGCAACCAGCCCTGGAACGCTCGACGCCGCTCCGGCGGCAAGTCCGCCAGCACCCGGGCTTCGGGCTCCTCGCGAAGACGCCGCAGCCACGGCGCCAACTCCAGCCCATCGAGGTGCCAGATACCCAACGGCTGATCGGCGCTGACCACCACCTCCGCCTCATCGACGAAGTCCCCGCGCAGCACCGGCGCACGCTCGATGCGCAGGCTGGCGAAATCCGCCGGCGCGTGGCTGGGCTGCTCGTCCGGCCAGGCGCGACGAGCCTGCCAGAAGGGCTGGTCGGCCCAGCGCTCTTCGCTGGCGTAGAAATCACGCCCGACACGGGCGAAGCGCAGGAACAGTTGCTCAACCCGCTGCTGATGGAAGCGTTTGGCCAACTCCGCGCGCTCGGGTGCGCGCAGCAGGGTGTTGATCACCACCGGCGCCTGCAGGGCAGACGACAGCGACTGGAAGATGCCGTTGCCCGACAGCGGGTCCACCGCCATCGCCGCATCGCCGACGCGAATCCAGTTGTCGCCGCAGGCTTCCAGGCAGAGGATCGCCGTACTGCTGCGGGCGTGCAGGTCCAGTTCGCGCCCCTCGCCAGCACCGAAAAATTCCCGCACCCGTTGCGAGGCGCCACGGCGTTCGCGGCAATAATCGAGCAATTGATCACGCGGCGGCAATTGACTGCTGGCCACATCCAGGGTCATTTGCCAGTAGCAGCGGCCATCCTCCAGCCGCGCCATCCAGGCCCAGCCATCGGGCAGGCTTTCCACCGCGCTGGCCAACGGACCGGGTTCGCCCTGCCAGCGGTTGAGCAGGCTCAGGGTTTCCGGGCCGCGCCGGGCCTTTTGACCTTTCTGGTTCAGCGGCGCCTGGCGGCCACGGGCTTCGACGAGGAAGGTGCCCTGCACTTCCCGGCCCCCTTCGAGTTTCACGCGCCAGCCGGAATCCTCCGGTTCGACGGCCAGCGCCTGGGCTTCGATCAACTCGACGCCCGCTGCTTTCAGGTCCTCGCGCAGGCCGGCGTCGAAACGCGGACGGTCGAGGATGCATTCGAAGTTCTGCGCGCTTTCGTTGCCGTTCCAGTGCACGCGACGCTGCGATGGGGGCGCGGCGCAGCTCAGGGCGTAATTCAGCCCGGCACTGCGCAGCCCCTCCAGTACGCGCAGGGAGACACCCTCGACGGCGGCGAAACGCCGCCATTCGCTGATGACGGTGACGGGATGGCCGAGGCGGCACAGGCCCAGGGCAACCGCTGCACCGGCGGGGCCGGCGCCGAGGATCAGGATGGGGGCTTCGGTCATGCCTGGACGGGAAGGCGCTCGACCTTTACTCATAACCCACCTTCCGCTCGATGCCATGATAAGGAGCCCGCTCGCGCATCTGCTCGATCAGTTCCAGATTCGACAGCTCCGGTCGCTCCGTCAGCATCGACGCCAGGTGCCCACTGAACGCCGCGCATCCCAGGCTGGCCCCCGAACGCCCGGCCACGCTCACCGCTGCGCCGAAATCCGCCTGCGAACTGTCCAGCCAGGACCACTCCCGCTCACGGCAACGCGCGTCACCGGTCACCCGGATCACCCCCGGATAGCTCGCCGGAAACACCGGCTCGCCCCGCGCCGGGCTCGACGCGCAGACCAGCACGCCCGCCGCCACCAGGTCGGCCACGGCATCGTGCAGGATCGGCCGATCCTGCCGCACGCCAAGGCTCAGGTTGATCACCCGCACGCCCTGCTCGCCCAGCCAGCGCAACGCGGCGGCGAGCTGCAACGGGCTGGTCACGCCACGTTCATCGAATACCTGGGCGACGCACAGGCGCGCCTCGGGCGCCCGCGCAAGAATCGCCTCGCAGACGGCGCTGCCATGGCCGAGGCGATCATGCGTCAGTGGCAGTTCGTCCAGCCCATCATTGGACAGGCAGAAGCGTCGCCCGCCGACCACGAAATTCACCTGCCCGTCAGCATGCCCACTGTCGACCACGCCGATGCGCACCTCAGGCCTCATGTCGCTGCACCGGCCGGGCCTCACGCACGCGCATCTGTCCATCCTGCAATTCCAGATGCAGGTCGGCGGCGGCCAGCGTCGAAGTACGGTGGCTGATCAGCAGCCGCGTACGGCTGGCGAACAGTTGGTCGATGGCGGCGATCACCTCGCGCTCGGTGCTTTCGTCCACCTGCGAGGTGGCTTCGTCGAGCACCAGGATCAGCGGGTCCTGCAACAGCGCGCGGGCGATGGCGATGCGCTGCTTCTGCCCGCCGGACAGCTGCTGGCCGCGTTCGCCCAGCGGGCTGTCGAACCCCTCGGGCAGGCTGGCGACCAGGCTGTCGAGCTGCGCCGCGCGGGCGGCTTTCTCGATGGCCTCACGAGTGGATTCCGGGGCGCTGTAGGCCAGGTTGTCGGCGAGACTGCCACGGAACAGCACGATGTCCTGGCTGACCACCGCCACGCGCCGGCGCAGGGCGTGCAGGTCGAGCTCGCGCAGGTCGATGCCGTCGAGCAGGATGCGGCCCTGGTCGGGATCGTAGAAGCGTTGCAGCAGGTCGATCAGCGTGCTCTTGCCGACCCCGGACGGCCCGCTCAGCGCGACCTTGAGACCGGCAGGAATCACCGCCTGCACATTCTGCAGAACCGGCTGGGCGCGGCCCGGCCAGGCATAGTGCAGGTTCTCCAGGCGCAGCTCGCCCACCGACGGCATCGGCCGTGGCGCTACCGGCGAAGCGATACTGGCTTCCTCACCGCGCAGCTCCATCACCCGGCCGAGGCTGACGGTCATGCGCTGCAATGCCACGTACAGGCCTAGCAGGCTCTGCACAGGCCCGATGGCCATGCCCAGGTAAGTGGAAAAGGCGATCAGCGAACCCAGTTGCCAGGTGCCCTGCACCACCCAATAGCCGCCGACCAGGAAGGCGCAGGCACGGGACAGCGACATCAGCGTGCCGGGCACCGCCTGGGTGAAGAACTCGGTGAGTTGCAGGCGCAGCAGTTGACCAAGGTAGCCCTGCCCCAACCCTTCCAGGCGCCCGGCTTCACGGTTCTGCTGGCCGGCGGACTGGATGAACTTCATCGCCGGCAGCGTCTCGACGAAGAACGACGAGAGGTCCGCCGAGCGTTCACGCAGGCCGCGCGCCTCACGCTCCACCTTGCGCCGCATCCAGCGCAGCCAGAGCACGTCCAGCGGGATCAGCAGCGCCACCAGCAGCGAGAGCTTCCACGACAGGGTGAGCAGCAATACCAACGCGCCGACCAAGCCGATCACGCTGGAGACGGCGGAGAACAGCGAGTCCACGGCGAAGCGCTGGATTTCGGCGACATCGCCATCCAGCCGGGACATCAGGTCGCCGATGCGCCGGCGACCGAAGAAGCTCGGCGAGAGGGTCTGCAGGTGGCGGTACAGCGCATCACGCAGGGCGAACAGGATGCGCCCGGACAGCCGCGTGTGCAGGTAGCGGTTGAGGCCGGACAGGGCCGTACCGACGAGGCCGACGACGATCATCGCGCCGGCCACCATCACCAGTACCGGGAAGTCCTTCGCCAGCAGGCCGTCGTCGATCAGCAGCTTGGTCAGCCAGGGCTGCGCCAGTACCAGCAGGGATGCGCAGAACGACAAGCCGAGCAGGCCGGCAATCGCTGCCCGGTGCGGTCGCACAAAACCGTACAGCCAGCGCAGCGACGCCTTGAGCGCCTGGGGGTCGTCGCTCTCGATCAGGCGGGTGAAGAACATCAGCCCACCTTGAGTTGCTTGAGCTTGCGGTACAGCGTGGCGCGGCTGATGCCCAGCGCGTCGGCGGCGGCGGAGACGTTGCCCTGGTGGCGTTCCAGCGCCTGGCGGATCAGCTCCAGTTCGTTCTCGCGGATGCTGCCGCTCTGCGGGCGCTCGCCGGCGCTGAGTTCGTCCAGGGTGCTATCGGGCAGATGGTCCAGCCCGAGCACGTCCTCGCCCTCCTCGCGCATGGCCAGCGCGGTGCGCAGGACCATCTCCAGCTGGCGGATGTTGCCCGGCCAGTGGTACTCGCGCAGCAGCCCGAGCAGTTCGGCGGAAAGTTTCACCTTCGGCGCACCCATACGCGCCAGCAGGCCGGCGGCCAACTCGGCGAGGTCGTCGCGCTCGCGCAGCGCCGGCAGCTTCACGCTGATGCCGTTGACGCGGTAGTAGAGGTCCTCGCGGAACTGTTTTTCCTCCACCAGGCGCTTGAGGTCGCGGTGGGTGGCGCAGATCAGCGCAACGTCGATGTCCTGTTCCTCGCCGGCGCCCAGCGGCGCCACCTTGCGCTCCTGCAGCACGCGCAACAGGCGCGCTTGCAGGGCCAGCGGCATGTCGCCGATCTCGTCGAGGAACAGCGTGCCGCCATGGGCCTGCTGTAGCCGGCCGACCATGCCGCCACGCCGCGAGCCGGTGAAGGCGCCGTCGCGGTAGCCGAACAGTTCGGACTCGATCAGACCTTCGGGAATCGCCGCGCAGTTCACCGCGACGAAGGGCTTGTCGCTGCGCGCGCTGGCCTGGTGCAGGGCGCGGGCCACCACTTCCTTGCCGCTGCCGGTTTCGCCCAGCAGCAGCACGGGCAGTTCGTTGACCAGTCCCTGGCGCGCCATGCGCAGGGCGCGGGCGTAGCGCGGGTGGTTACCGGCGAGCGCTTCGAGTTCCGGGCCCGCAGCCGGGCGCGGCGCGCGGTTGCTGACGGGTACACCATGGCTGCGCAGCGGCGCCTGGAGGGTCTTGTAGAACAGCTCGCCCTTGGGCGTCTGCAGGCTGCCGACGCCGCCCTGGTAGAGCCGGCCCAGCAGTTGGTCGCCGCGCAGACCGAGGAGGTCTTCGCTGCGCCGGCCGACCAGGCTTTCGCGGGTGGCGCCGAGCAGCTGGCAGGCCTGGCCGCTGACGGCCAGTACCTTGCCGTCCAGCCCCAGCGCCAGCAGGCCCTGCCAGGCGGAGTCCAGGTACTGGCGGCGGTAATGGAAGGCGATCACCACCTGCCCCGGATGGCTGACGGCGAACAGCCGCGCCTCGATCTGGAACACCGCAAGGCTGAGCAGCGAGAGGCTTTCCCGCGGGCCGGAGAGCGGGCCTTCGCGGGTCATGTCGAGCACGCCGAGCAGCGTGCCCTGCGGTCCTTCGATGGGCACCGAGGTGCAGGAGAAACGGCTCAGGCGGTCAAGGAAGTGCTCACCGCAGTCGATCTGCGTGGCGCGCTTTTCCACCAGCGCGGTGCCCAGGGCGTTGGTGCCGCGCGAAGCTTCACTCCAGCAGGCGCCCTGGACGATGTCGGCCAGGCCTTTGCTCTGCATGTGATCGCGAGCGCCTTCGACGGAGAGGATGGTGGCGTCGGCGTTGGCCAGGATGATCACGCCATCGTGGCCCTGGCGCTGTTGCAGGTAGTCGAGTTCGGGAGTGGCTGCATCGAGCAGCAGGCGATTACCGGCCAGCAGCACGTCGGGTTTGACCCGCGTATCGAGGCCATGCTCGGTGCCGCTGGCGCAGTCCAGGCCATGGCCAAGGCTGCGCCGCCAGGAGGCGTCGATCTCCTCGCGGAGCACACCGCTGGGCACTTCGCCCTCCTGTTGCAGGCGTTCACGGGCCAGGTGGGCTTCGCGCAGCAGGTCGCTGCTTATTGTTCTTGTGGTCATGCATCGCTCCGGTAGGTTCCATGACTAGCTTCAGCATGGAACTCGCAGGCTGGTCAGGGCTGTGTACACCCGCGGGCGGCGTCCGTAAAGGGGAAGCCCCTGGTCGGAAAGGTCAGATACGAGCGCGAGGCAATTCCTGCGCCATCTACCCGTCCTACGCCGCCTTCGAGGTGTGTTGACAGTGACTCGAGGCAGGTTTACGTTAACGTAAAGGTAAACGACCGAGCAAGAAGATTCCCATGCCCACGACCTACACCATCTCCGAGCTGGCCCGCGAACTGGACGTCACCACCCGCGCCATCCGCTTCTACGAGGAGCAAGGCATGCTCAGCCCCGAGCGCCGCGGCCAGGAGCGCATCTACAGCCCGAAGGACCTGGTGGCCCTGAAGCTGATCCTGCGCGGCAAGCGCATCGGCTTCTCGCTGGCCGAGTGCAAGGAGCTGATCGACCTCTACGACCCCAGCAGCGGTAACCGCAAGCAGCTGGAAACCTTCATGGGCAAGATCGCCGCCCGGCGCGCCCAGCTGGAGCAGCAGATGCTCGACATCGAGCAGATGAAACTGGAACTGGACACCGCCGAGGAACGCTGCCTGGCGGCCCTGGACGAGACCGAGAAGAAGCAACGCGCCTCCGTGTGAGCGCCCTCCCCCTGATTCCAAGTACAAAAAAGGTGCAGACCATGAGCTATCCGTCCCTCAACTTCGGTCTCGGCGAGACCATCGACATGCTGCGTGATTCCGTCCATCAGTTCGCCCAGGCCGAACTGGCCCCGCGCGCAGCGCAGATCGACCGCGACAACGAGTTCCCCATGGACATGTGGCGCAAGTTCGGCGACATGGGCCTGCTGGGCATGACCGTGGAAGAGGAGTACGGCGGCACCAACATGGGCTACCTGGCCCACGTGGTGGCGATGGAGGAGATCAGCCGCGCTTCCGCCTCGGTCGGCCTGTCCTACGGCGCCCATTCCAACTTGTGCCTCAACCAGATCCGCAAGAACGGCACCCACGAGCAGAAGCAGAAGTACCTGCCCAAGCTGTGCTCTGGCGAGCACATCGGCGCCCTGGCCATGAGTGAGCCCAACGCCGGTTCCGACGTGGTGTCGATGAAGCTGCGAGCCGAAAAGAAGGGCGACCGCTACGTGCTCAACGGCAACAAGATGTGGATCACCAACGGCCCGGATGCCAATACCTACGTGATCTACGCCAAGACTGACGTCAACGCCGGCTCGCGCGGCATGACCGCGTTCATCGTCGAGCGCGACTTCAAGGGTTTCTCCCGCCACCAGAAGCTGGACAAGCTCGGCATGCGCGGCTCCAACACCTGCGAACTGGTGTTCGAAGACGTCGAAGTGCCGGAGGAGAACATCCTCGGCGCCGAAGGCCGTGGCGTGGCCGTGCTGATGAGCGGCCTGGACTACGAACGCACCGTGCTCTCCGGCGGCCCGACCGGGATCATGACCGCCTGCATGGACGTGGTGCTGCCCTACGTGCACGAACGCCAGCAGTTCAAGCAATCGATCGGCGAATTCCAGCTGGTGCAGGGCAAGCTGGCCGACATGTACGCCGGCATGAACGCCTCCAAGTCCTACCTGTACAACGTGGCCAAGGCCTGCGACCGCGGCGAGGAATCGCGCAAGGACGCCGCCGCGGTGATTCTCTACACCGCCGAAATGGCCACCAAGATGGCCCTGGACACCATTCAACTGCTCGGCGGCAACGGCTACACCAACGAGTACCCGGCCGGCCGCCTGCTGCGCGACGCCAAGCTCTACGAGATCGGCGCCGGCACCAGCGAAATCCGCCGCATGCTGATCGGCCGCGAGCTGTTCAACGAGACCCGCTGAACCTATCCGCATCCGTCCCTGTAGGAGCGAGCTTGCTCGCGAACCAGCCCCCGCAGCGGAGGTTGTTCGCGAGCAAGGGCTAGGCGCCCCCCTCGCTCCTACAAAGAATCCCGCTCGTGGAGACGCCATGACCATCCTCGGCACCCAACTCAACACCCGTTCCCCGGAATACGCCGCCAACGCCGCGGCCATGCTGGAGAACGTCCAGGACCTGCGCGCCCTGCTCGACCACGTCCACGAAGGCGGCGGCGCCGCCGCCCAGGCCAAGCACGCCGCACGCGGCAAGCTGCTGGTGCGTGAGCGCATCAACCGTCTGCTCGACGCAGGCTCGCCCTTCCTCGAAGTCTCCGCCCTGGCCGCCCATGGCGTGTACGGCGAAGATGTCGCCGCCGCTGGCGTGGTCGCCGGCATCGGCCGCGTGGAAGGCGTGGAATGCATGATCGTCGGCAACGACGCCACGGTGAAGGGCGGCAGCTACTACCCGCTGACCGTGAAGAAGCACCTGCGCGCCCAGACCATCGCCCAGCAGAACCGTCTGCCGTGCATCTACCTGGTGGACTCGGGCGGCGCCAACCTGCCGCGCCAGGACGAGGTCTTCCCCGACCGCGAGCACTTCGGCCGGATCTTCTTCAACCAGGCCAACATGAGCGCCCAGGGCATCCCGCAGATCGCAGTGGTGATGGGCTCCTGCACCGCCGGCGGCGCCTACGTGCCGGCAATGAGCGACGAGACCATCATGGTGCGCAACCAGGCCACCATCTTCCTCGCCGGCCCGCCGCTGGTGAAGGCCGCCACCGGCGAGGTGGTGAGCGCCGAGGACCTGGGCGGTGCCGACGTGCACTGCAAGACCTCGGGCGTCGCCGACCACTACGCCGAGGACGACGAGCACGCGCTGGCCATCGCCCGCCGCTGCATCGCCAACCTCAACTGGACCAAGCAGGGCAAGCTCAACACCCTCGCCCCGCGCGCGCCGCTGTATGCCAGCGAAGAGCTGTACGGCGTGATCCCGGTGGACAGCAAGCAGCCCTTCGACGTGCGCGAGATCATCGCGCGCCTGGTCGACGGCAGCGAATTCGACGAGTTCAAGGCGCTGTTCGGCACCACCCTGGTGTGCGGCTTCGCCCACCTGCACGGCTACCCGGTGGCGATCCTCGCCAACAACGGCATCCTCTTCGCCGAAGCCGCGCAGAAAGGCGCGCACTTCATCGAACTGGCCTGCCAGCGCGGCATCCCGCTGGTGTTCCTGCAGAACATCACCGGCTTCATGGTCGGCCAGAAGTACGAGGCCGGCGGCATAGCCAAGCACGGCGCCAAGCTGGTCACCGCGGTGGCCTGCGCCCAGGTGCCGAAGTTCACCGTGATCATCGGCGGCAGCTTCGGCGCCGGTAACTACGGCATGTGCGGCCGCGCCTACGACCCGCGCTTCCTGTGGATGTGGCCCAACGCGCGGATCGGCGTGATGGGCGGCGAACAGGCCGCCGGCGTGCTGGCCCAGGTCAAGCGCGAACAGGCCGAACGCGCAGGCTCTGCGCTGTCCGCCGAGGACGAGGCGAAGATCAAGGCGCCTATCCTCGAACAGTACGAGCGCCAGGGTCACCCCTACTACTCCAGCGCCCGCCTGTGGGACGACGGCGTGATCGACCCGGCGCAGACCCGCGACGTGCTCGGCCTCGCCCTCTCCGCCTCGCTCAACGCGCCCATCGAAGCGACCCGCTTCGGCGTCTTCCGCATGTAAGGCCGCCGCCATGACCGACTTCCAGAACATCCAACTCGACATCGACCCGCGCGGCGTCGCCAATCTCTGGCTGAACCGCCCGGACAAGAACAACGCCTTCAACGCCCAGACCATCGCTGAGCTGATCCTGGCGCTGGACGCCGTGGCTGCCGACGACCGCGTGCGCCTGCTGGTGCTGCGCGGACGCGGCAAGCACTTCTGCGGCGGCGCGGACCTTTCCTGGATGCAGGAATCCGTGCAGCTGGACTACCAGGGCAACCTGAACGACGCCCAGCAGCTCGCCGAACTGCTCTACAACCTGCACCAGCTGAAGAAGCCCACCCTCGCCATCGTGCAGGGCGCGGCCTTTGGCGGCGGCGTTGGGCTGGTCTCCTGCTGCGACATGGCGCTGGCCGCCGAGGACGCGCAGTTCTGCCTGTCCGAAGTGCGCATCGGCCTGATCCCGGCCACCATCGGCCCGTTCGTCACCAAGGCCATCGGCCAGCGCGCCGCCACCCGCTACGCCATGACTGCCGAGCGTTTCAGCGGCATTCGCGCCCGCGAGCTGGGCCTGGTGGACGAGCACTACCCGGCCGCCGAGCTGGACGAGAAAGCCGACGCCTGGATCGCCAACCTGCTGAACAACAGTCCGGCGGCGCTGGTGGCCTGCAAGGCGCTGTTCCATGAAATCGGCGCCGGCGAGCTCAAGCCCGAACTGCGTCGCTACACCGAAGCGGCCATCGC
Source organism: Pseudomonas macauensis (assembly GCF_047902425.1). Taxonomy (NCBI): domain Bacteria; kingdom Pseudomonadati; phylum Pseudomonadota; class Gammaproteobacteria; order Pseudomonadales; family Pseudomonadaceae; genus Pseudomonas; species Pseudomonas macauensis. The sequence continues at coordinate 3,521,760 of NZ_CP138377.1, forward strand.
CCGCATCCGCATCAGCCCCGAGGGGCAGGAAGGGCTGCGCGCCTTCCTGGAAAAACGCAAACCGGCCTGGCAGGAGCAAGTCTGATGAGCAAGATCGATACCCTGCTGGTGGCCAATCGCGGCGAAATCGCCTGCCGCGTGATGCGCACCGCCAAGGCCCTGGGCCTGACCACCGTGGCCGTGCACAGCGCCACCGACCGCAACGCCCGCCACGTCGAAGAGGCCGACATCGCCATTGACCTGGGCGGCGCCAAGCCGGCTGAAAGCTACCTGCGCGCCGACGCCGTGCTGGCCGCTGCCAAGGCCGCCGGCGCCCAAGCCATCCACCCCGGCTACGGCTTCCTCTCGGAGAACGCCGGCTTCGCCCGCGCCTGCGAAGAGGCCGGGCTGGTCTTCCTCGGCCCGCCGGCCAGCGCCATCGACGCCATGGGCAGCAAGTCCGCCGCGAAAGCGCTGATGGAAACCGCCGGCGTGCCGCTGGTACCCGGCTACCACGGTGAAGCCCAGGACTACGCCACCTTCCAGCGCGAAGCCCAGCGCATCGGCTACCCGGTGCTGCTAAAAGCCGCCGCTGGCGGTGGCGGCAAGGGCATGAAGGTGGTCGAGCGCGAGGCCGAACTGGCCGAGGCGCTGGAATCCGCCCAGCGTGAGGCGCAGTCCGGTTTCGGCGACTCGCGCATGCTGGTGGAGAAGTACCTGACCAAGCCCCGCCACGTGGAAATCCAGGTCTTCGCCGATAAACACGGCAACTGCCTGTACCTCAACGAGCGCGACTGCTCGATCCAGCGCCGCCACCAGAAAGTGGTGGAAGAAGCGCCGGCGCCGGGCCTCTCCGTCGAACTGCGCCAGGGCATGGGCGAGGCCGCCGTGCGCGCCGCCCAGGCCATCGGCTACGTCGGCGCCGGCACCGTGGAGTTCCTCTACGACGAAGGCAGCGGCCAGTTCTTCTTCATGGAGATGAACACCCGCCTGCAGGTGGAGCACCCGGTCACCGAAGCCATCACCGGCCTCGACCTGGTGGCCTGGCAGATCCGCGTCGCCCGTGGCGAGCCGCTGCCGCTGACTCAGCAGCAGGTGCCGTTGATGGGCCACGCCATCGAAGTGCGCCTCTACGCCGAAGACCCCGAGGGCGGCTTCCTGCCCGCCAGCGGCCACCTCGCGCTGTACCGCGAACCCGCCGCCGGCCCCGGCCGCCGGGTGGACAGCGGCATCCGCGAGGGCGACGACATCTCGCCGTTCTACGACCCGATGCTGGCCAAGCTGATCGCCTGGGGCGAGAACCGCGAGGAAGCGCGCCAGCGCCTGCTGTCGATGCTCGGCGAAACCGCCGTTGGCGGCTTCAAGACCAACCTGGCCTTCCTGCGCCGCGTGCTGGCCCACCCGGCGTTCGCCGAGGGCGAGCTGGATACCGGCTTCATCGCCCGCTACCAGGACACCCTGCTGCCCGCCCCCAGCGCCCTGCCCGAGCGCTTCTGGCAGCTCGCCGCAGAAGCCTGGGTGCAGAGCGAAGCCGCCCGCGTGCGCGGCGACGACGCCCATTCGCCCTGGTCCGCCCGGAGCGGCTGGCGCAGCGGCCTGCCGGGGGAAACCGACCTGCACCTGCTGGCCAAGGGCGAATCCCACGTGGTGCGCCTGCGCCATGCCGACGGCCAGCGCATTGCCCAGCTCGACGGTCAGTGGCTGGATGTGAAGGATGGCGAGATTCGCCGCCGTCACCAGGTGATCCGCCGGGGCGACAGCCTCTATCTGGAATGGAACGGCGAGCTGGTGGCCGTGCAGCGTTTCGACCCCATCGCCGAGGCCGAAGCGGCCCACGCCCACCACGGCGGCCTGGGCGCGCCGATGAACGGCAGCATCGTGCGCATCCTGGTCGAACCGGGCCAGAGCGTCGAAGCCGGCGCCGCGCTGGTGGTGCTCGAAGCCATGAAGATGGAACACAGCATTCGCGCGCCGCACGCTGGCGTGGTGAAATCGCTGTATTGCAGCGAAGGCGAGCTGGTGTCGGAGGGTACGGCGCTGGTGGAGCTGGAGGAGGCGTCGGCGTAACGACCAAAAGCCCCTCTCCCCCGCCCTCTCCCTGAAGGGAGAGGGAGTATCCGTGCCACGCGGACCTTCCGTGTGAGCCGGAAACCTCCCGCCGCTCAGGACAGTCCCCTCTCCCTTCAGGGAGAGGGTTAGGGAGAGGGTGCCGAGCATTGCGCACCCTCCTCCATGGAACACTACGAGGACCGCAAATGACCCTGCCCCAATCCGTCCGCCTGGTCGAAGTCGGCCCGCGCGACGGCCTGCAGAACGAGAAGCAACCCATCGCCGTCGCCGACAAGGTACGCCTGGTGGACGACCTCACCGCCGCTGGCCTCACCTACATCGAAGTCGGCAGCTTCGTCTCGCCCAAGTGGGTGCCGCAGATGGCCGGCTCGGCGGAAGTCTTCGCCGGCATCCAGCAGAAAGCTGGCGTCACCTACGCCGCCCTGGCGCCGAACCTGAAGGGCTTCGAGGCCGCGCTGGAATCCCAGGTCAAGGAAGTCGCGGTGTTCGCCGCCGCCTCCGAGGCCTTCTCGCAGAAGAACATCAACTGCTCGATCAAGGAGAGCCTGGAACGCTTCATCCCGGTGATGGAAGCGGCGCGCCAGCACGGCGTGCGCGTGCGCGGCTACGTCTCCTGCGTGCTCGGCTGCCCGTACCAGGGCGAGGTGGACGTGGCGCAGGTCGCCGCCGTCGCCGAGGAACTGCACGCCATGGGCTGCTATGAAGTCTCCCTGGGCGACACCATCGGCGTCGGCACCGCCGGCGCCACCCGCCGCATGTTCGAAGTCGTCGGCCAACGCGTGCCCCGCGCGCAACTGGCCGGGCACTTCCACGACACCTACGGCCAGGCCACCGCGAACATCTACGCCAGCCTGCTGGAAGGCATCGCGGTGTTCGACAGCTCGGTCGCAGGCCTGGGCGGTTGCCCCTATGCCAAGGGCGCCACCGGCAACGTCGCCACCGAAGACGTGCTCTACCTCCTCAACGGCCTGGGCATCCACACCGGCATCGACCTCGACAAGCTGATCGACGCCGGCGCGCGCATCTGCGCCGTGCTCGACAAGCCCAACGGCTCGCGTGTGGCCAAGGCGCAGTTGTCCAAGCGCTAAAGCATGCCTGTACCTGCCCGATACAAGTGCGCTCGGAGCGGCCCTCACCCCAACCCTCTCCCAGAGGGAGAGGGGGCTGATTGTGCCGGCTGACACAGTAGCTTCATCCTGAACCGAACGGTCCCCTCTCCCCTTGGGAGAGGGTTAGGGTGAGGGAAAGCACAGGCACGGATTTCAGAAGCCACACACAGACCGTAGGGCGCATAAGGCGGAACGCTTTCCGCCGCCAGGCCATCGGCGCACAACGCCTGTGGCGTTATGCGCCCTACCGGCTGACGGTGAACCCGACCTGTAGGAGCGAGCTTGCTCGCGAACCGCCCCGGCTGCGGAGCCTGTTCGCGAGCAAGTTCCAGGCGTCCCCCTCGGTCCTACAAAGAGCCCTCACATCCCGGTACAGTGCGCCCTCTGCCCTCCCCGCGCACGGCCCGCCCATGACCGATACCGACAGCCTCAAGGACTACCCCAGCGTTCGCCAACTGGCGATCCGCTCGCTGTTCGAGATCTTCGAGCAGTTCAGCGAAGGCACGGTGATCGTCGACCGCGAGGCGCGCATCGTCTGGATCAACCAGCGCTACGCCCAGCGCTTCGGCCTGGACCGCGCCGAGCAGGCCATCGGCCGCCCGGTGGAACAAGTGATCCCCGGCAGCCTGATGCGCGAAGTGGTCAGCAGCGGCCGGCCGATGCTGCTGGACATTCTCGACATGGCCAAGGACCCGCTGGTGGTCATGCGCGTGCCGATCCGCGATGACTCCGGCGTTGTCATCGGCGGCATCGGCTTCGCCCTGTTCGACGAACTGCGCGCGCTGTCGCCGCTGCTCACCCGCTACCAACGCATGCAGGCCGAACTGGCCTCGACCCGTTCGCTGCTGCAGGCGCGCCAGGCCAAATACAGCTTCGGCCATTTCATCGGCACCAGCCCGGCCAGCCTGGAAGTAAAACGCCGCGCCCGCCGTGGCGCGGCCAGCGAGGCGCCGATCCTGTTGCTGGGCGAGACAGGTACCGGCAAGGAACTGCTCGCCCACGCCATCCACGCGACCTCGCCGCGCGCCGACAAACCCTTCGTCAGCCTCAACGCCGCCGCCATTCCCGAGACCTTGCTGGAGGCCGAATTCTTCGGCACCGCGCCGGGCGCCTTCACCGGCGCCGACCGCAAGGGCCGCGCCGGCAAGTTGCAGATAGCCCAGGGCGGCACGCTGTTCCTCGACGAGATCGGCGATATGCCGCTGACCCTGCAGAGCAAGCTGCTGCGCGTGCTGCAGGAAAAGGAATTCGAGCCGGTGGGCTCCAACGAGGTGCTGCGCAGCGACATCCGCCTGATCGCCGCCACCTCCATCGACCTCGACGCCGCCGTGCGCGAGGGGCGATTCCGCGCCGACCTGTTCTACCGCATCAACGTCCTGCCGATCGAGATCCCGCCGCTGCGCGAGCGCCTGGAGGATTTGCCGGCACTGTGCGAAGCCATCCTCGATGGCCTGCGCGACGACCGCCAGACACTTTACGAGCTGGACGCCGGCGGCCTCGCCCTGCTCGCCCGGCACGCCTGGCCAGGCAACGTGCGCGAGCTGCGCAACCTGCTGGAGCGCACCGTGCTGCTGGGCGACCGCCCGCAGATCGACGCCGCCGCCCTGCGCTCGGCGCTGGGCGAACTGCAACCGCTGCCGGCCACCTCGACGGCGCCAGCAGCCAAGCTGGCCGAAGGACAGGATTTCTACGCCGCGCGGGACGCCTTCGAGCGTGAACTCATCGCCAATACCCTGGCCGAACATGCCGGCAACGTCGATGCAGCCGCGCAACGCCTGGGACTGGGGCGCTCGACGCTCTACAAGAAGATGGCGGCGCTGGGTCTTCAATCCTGAAAAAGAGACGAGTCTCAAAAAAGAGACAATCACTCAGAACTCTTGATTGAAAGCCCCCAGGCGATTCAATCCGCCGCCTTGTCTCCAACTAGAGACAAACCGTTTATCCCCACTCATGAAAATCTCAAAATAAGACTTACAAATCAAATAGTTACAATCCTGGCACGGTCCTGGCTATGTCGCCTCTCGCGGCCCTCGCGCCGCACAGCCGACATAACAACAATCAGCGCTGCCCGAACGCGAACACACCCCAGCGGACACCACGGCCAGTCCCGCTTCGCACACGGCGCCGCGTCAGGAGATCACCCGATGAGCCGTTCCACGCTCAATCATGCCGCCATTCTGACCGCCCTCGGTTCCACCCTTGCCCTCTCGCCCCAGGCCTTCGCCGAATTTCTAGCAGGCAGCAAGGCCAGCGTCGAGCTGCGCAACTTCTACTTCAACCGCGATTTCCGCCAGGACAACGCCGCGCAATCCAAGCAGGAAGAGTGGGCGCAGGGCTTCCTGCTGCGCTACGAATCCGGCTACACCGAAGGCACCATCGGCGTGGGCGTAGACGCCCTCGGCCTGCTGGGCGTGAAGCTCGACTCCAGCCCCGACCGTGCCGGCTCCGGCCTGCTGCCGCGGGATAAGGAGAAGGTCAACGGCGCGCCCGATGACTACAGCGAACTGGGCCTGACCGCCAAGCTGCGCGCCTCGAAAAGCACGCTGAAGATCGGCACCCTGCTGCCGAAGCTGCCCACCGTGCTGGCCAACGATTCGCGCCTGCTGCCGCAGACCTTCGAAGGCGCCCACCTGAACTCCACCGAGTTCGCCGGCCTGACCTTCGACGGCGGCCGCCTGCGCCAGGTGAGCCAGCGCGACTCGTCCAACCGCGAGGACATGACCGTTACCAGCGGCAGCGCGCGCGGCATCGTCGCCACCGACACCAGCGACCAGTTCGACTTCGCCGGCCTGAGCTACAAGTGGACGCCGCAGCTGACCACCGGCTACAGCTACGCCAAGCTCGACGGGCTCTACGACCAGCACATCGTCAACCTGGTGCACGTGTTGCCCATCGCCGCCGGCCAGGCGCTGAAGACCGACCTGCGCTACGCCCGCTCGGACGAAGACGGCCACAGCAACGTCGACAACCGCGCCTTCGGCGCCATGCTCACCTACACCCTCGGCGGCCACGGCTTCGGCGCCGGCTACCAATCGATGAGCGGCGACACCGGCTTCGCCTACATCGGCGGCACCGATGCCTTCCTGGTCAACTTCGTGCAGATCGGCGACTTCGCCAACCGCGACGAGAAGTCCTGGCAGGCCCGCTACGACTACGACTTCGCCGCCCTCGGCATTCCCGGCCTGACCTTCATGACGCGCTACCTGTCCGGCGACAACATCGACCTGGGCGCGAACAGGCCCGAAGGCGGGGAATGGGAGCGCGACACCGACATCGGCTACGTGGTGCAGAGCGGCCCGCTGAAGAACGTCGGGGTGAAGTGGCGCAACGCGACGGTGCGTTCCAGCCATTTCGGCAACGACCTGGACGAGAACCGCCTGATCCTCAGCTACGTGCTGCCGCTGTGGTGATCATCTGATCGTCAGGCAATCCCACTACAACAAGAATGACGCGCGGCTCGGAGCCGCGCGACAACTGGAGATACTTCGATGAGCGTGGTCATCGCCCTCGCGGCCCTTGCCCTGCTGATGCTCGCGGCCTACCGCGGCTACAGCGTGATCCTCTTCGCCCCCATCGCCGCGCTGCTGGCAGTGCTGCTGACCGACCCGTCCGCCGTGGCGCCGGCCTTCACCGGCGTGTTCATGGAGAAGATGGTCGGCTTCGTCAAACTCTACTTCCCGGTGTTCCTGCTCGGCGCGGTGTTCGGCAAGCTCATCGAGCTGTCGGGCTTCTCGCGCTCCATCGTCGCCGCCGCCATCCGCCTGCTCGGCACCAGCCAGGCAATGCTGGTGATCGTGCTGGTCTGCGCCCTGCTCACCTACGGCGGCGTGTCGCTGTTCGTGGTGGTGTTCGCGGTTTACCCCTTCGCTGCCGAGATGTTCCGCCAGAGCGACATTCCCAAGCGGCTGATCCCGGCGACCATCGCCCTGGGTGCGTTCAGCTTCACCATGGACGCCCTGCCCGGCACCCCGCAGATCCAGAACATCATCCCCACTGCCTTCTTCAACACCACCGGCTGGGCCGCGCCCTGGCTGGGGCTGATCGGCAGCCTGTTCGTCTTCACCGTGGGCATGCTGTTCCTGCGCCGCCAGGCAGGCAAGGCGCGCGCCGCCGGCGAAGGTTACGGCACCGAGCTGCGCAACGAGCCGGAAACCGCCGACGACATCAAGCTGCCCAACCCACTGCTGGCGCTCTCGCCACTGGTGCTGGTGGGCGTCGCCAACCTGCTGTTCACCCACTGGATTCCCCAGGTCTACGGCAAGACCCACAGCCTGCAACTGGCCGGCATGGCCGCGCCGGTGGCCAGCGACGTGGCCAAGCTGACCGGCATCTGGGCGGTCCAGGCGGCGCTGCTGCTGGGCATCCTGCTGGTGCTGGTGAGCAGCTTCGCGGTGATTCGCAGCAAGATTGCCGAGGGCAGCAAGACCGCCGTGTCCGGCGCACTGCTGGCGGCCATGAACACGGCGTCGGAATACGGCTTCGGCGCGGTCATCGCCTCGCTGCCGGGCTTCCTGGTGCTGGCCGATGCGCTGAAGAAAATCCCCGATCCGCTGGTCAACGAAGCGATTACCGTCACCAGCCTGGCCGGCATCACCGGCTCGGCGTCGGGCGGCATGAGCATCGCCCTGGCCGCCATGTCCGAGCAGTTCATCGCCGCCGCCCACGCCGCCAACATCCCGTTGGAAGTGCTGCATCGGGTCGCCGCCATGGCCTCCGGCGGCATGGACACCTTGCCGCACAACGGCGCGGTGATCACCCTGCTCGCGGTCACCGGCCTGACCCACCGCGAAGCCTACAAGGACATCTTCGCCATCACCCTGATCAAGACCCTCGCGGTGTTCGTGGTGATAAGCACCTTCTACGCCACCGGGATCGTCTGAGAATCCGCTTGTGGCTAGCTGCGCGTCGGCATAACTGCGTCAAAAGCAGGCGATGACTGCTCATTGACTACACGTCAACTCCGCGTCCTCGCCTGCTTTTTCCTTGTTCTGCTCTAGCTCGCAAGGCCACAAACGAATTCTGGGCAGCCCTATGAATTGATAGTCGCAGCAATGCGAGCAACCCGTTCCAGAGGAGATTTGCATGACACTCAAGGGCAAGACCGCACTGGTCACCGGCTCCACCAGCGGCATCGGACTGGGCATCGCCGCGCGGCTCGCGCAGGCGGGCGCCAACGTGGTGGTCAACGGCTTTGGCGACATCGACGCGGCCGTGCGCGAACTGTCGGTACACGGCACGCGCATCGGCCACCACGGCGCGGACATGGCGCTGCCGGAACAGATCGCCGAGATGATCGCCTACGTCGAGCGCGACTTCGGCGGCCTCGACATCCTGGTCAACAACGCCGGCATCCAGCACGTCGCGGCGCTGGAGGACTTCCCCGTGGAACGCTGGAACGCGATCATCGCCATCAACCTCTCCTCGGTGTTCCACACCACGCGCCTGGCGCTGCCGGGCATGCGCCAGCGCGGCTGGGGACGCATCCTCAACATCGCCTCGACCCACGGCCTGGTCGCCTCCGCCGGCAAGAGCGCCTACGTGGCCGCCAAGCACGGGGTGATCGGGCTGACCAAGACCACCGCCCTGGAAACCGCCACTACGGCCATCACCTGCAACGCCATCTGCCCCGGCTGGGTGCTGACGCCGCTCGTCCAACAGCAGATCGATGCGCGCCTCGCCGCCGGCGCCAGCCCGGAGCAGGCGCGCCACGACCTGCTGGCGGAAAAGCAGCCGTCGCTGGAGTTCGTCACCGCCGACCAGCTCGGCGAACTGGCACTATTCTTGTGTAGTGAGGCCGCCGCGCAGGTCCGGGGCGCAGCCTGGAACATGGATGGTGGCTGGATCGCGCAATGACCTGAGGGTTCCTACGGCGCTTCGTGACATGATGCGTAGGCACCGTCCGTCGGCGGTGCCCTTCGCCCACAAGAACCAGCTGGAGTCGTAGTCGATGAACCAGGCGCTCTGGAGCCCCTCCCCCGAACGCATCGCCGCCACCCGCATGGACGCCTTCCGACGCAAGGTGGCGCAGGAGCACGGGCTGGACCTTCCCGACTACGGCGCCCTGCATGCCTGGAGCATCACCGAGCGCGAGGCGTTCTGGCTGGCCATCGTCGATACTTTCGGCGTGCAGTTCCACGAAGCGCCCAGCGCAGTGCTCGAAGAAGGTCCGGAGATGCCCGATGCGCACTGGTTCCCCGGCGCCACGCTGAACTTCGCCGAACACCTGCTGCGCCGCCGCGATCATCACCCCGCGCTGATCGCCATCAGCGAGGACGAACAGCGCGAGGTGCTCAGCCATGCCGACCTGGCCGCCCAGGTCGCCGGCCTGCAGCTGGCCCTGCGCGAGGCCGGCGTGGGCGTCGGCGACCGTGTCGCGGCCTTCATGCCCAACACCTGGCAGACGGTGGTCGGCATGCTCGCCACCACCAGCCTGGGCGCCACCTGGTCGAGCTGCTCGCCGGACTTCGGCACCCAGGGGGTCATCGACCGCTTCGGCCAGATCGAACCCAAGGTGCTGATCGCCTGTGCCGGTTACCGCTACGCCGGCAAGACCCTGGACCTGACCGCCAAGCTCAACGAAATCCTCGCCCAGCTGCACAGCCTGGAACAGCTGGTGATCGTCCCCTACGCCCGCCCCGACGCGCGGCCGGGCGACTATCTGACCCTGGCCCGGGTCGACCTCTGGCAGGACTTCTACCAACCCGGCGGCGAACCCGTGTTCACCCCGGTGCCCTTCGACCACCCGCTGTACATCCTGTACTCCTCCGGTACCACCGGCGTGCCCAAGTGCATTGTCCACGGCACCGGCGGCGTGCTGCTGCAGCACCTGAAGGAACACGGCCTGCACGCCGACCTGGGAGCGAACGACACGCTGTTCTACTACACCACCTGCGGCTGGATGATGTGGAACTGGCTGGTCTCGGGCCTGGCCCAGGGCGCAAGCCTGGTGCTCTACGATGGCTCGCCCTTCCACCCCGGCCCGGAGCGGCTGATCGACCTGATCGATGCCGAGGGCATCAGCGTCTTCGGCACCAGCGCCAAGTACATCGCCGCGCTGGAAAAAGCCAACGTGCGGCCGCGCCAGACCCATTCGCTGGAGCGCCTGAAAGCCATTCTCTCCACCGGTTCGCCCCTGGCCCACGAGAGCTTCGACTACGTCTATCGCGACATCAAACCCGACCTCTGCCTGTCGTCGATTTCCGGTGGCACCGACATCGTCTCCTGCTTCGCCCTGGGCAACCCCGCCGCGCCGGTGTGGCGTGGCGAACTGCAGTGCAAGGGGCTTGGGATGGCGGTCGAGGTCTGGGATGACGCCGGCAGGCCGGTGCGAGGCGAGAAAGGCGAGCTGGTCTGCGTGCGGCACTTCCCGTCGATCCCGGTGGGCTTCTGGAACGACGAGAACAACGAGAAGTTCCTCGATGCCTACTTCGCCACCTTCCCCGGCGTCTGGGCCCACGGCGACTATGCCGAGGAAACCGAGCACGGCGGCCTGGTGATCCACGGCCGCTCGGATGCCGTGCTCAACCCCGGCGGCGTGCGCATCGGCACCGCGGAAATCTACCGCCAGGTGGAGAAGATCGAGCAGGTGCTGGAGTCCATCGCCATCGGCCAGGACTGGCAGGGCGACGTGCGCGTGGTGCTGTTCGTGCGCCTGCGCGAAGGCGTCGTGCTGGACGATGCCTTGCAGGAACGCATCCGCCAGACCATCCGCGCCAACACCACGCCGCGCCATGTGCCGGCAAAGATTCTGGAAGTGACGGACATTCCGCGCACGTTGAGCGGCAAGATCGTCGAACTGGCGGTGCGCAACGTGGTGCACGGCCGACCGGTGAAGAACACCGATGCGCTGGCCAATCCGCAGGCGCTGGAGCTGTTCAGGGATCGGAAGGAGTTGGACAGCTAGAGGACTTCATCCAGGCCAATCGTAGGGCGTACAACCGTTCGCGGTTGTACGCCGATACACCTGTCTCATCGCTCACTTCATGGTCGAGCTTGGCCAATGGCCCCCAGCTCAACCTTGAGCGAGACAGGATCAAGGCCAATCGGCGTATAACGCGGAGCGTTATACGCCATACGGGAACAGCGCCGCCCGAATGCGTGGTCCGGGCGGCGCCTGCGCGGACGTCAGGCGTCGTCCAGCGACTCGGTGCCCAGCTCGTCCCATACCGCCTCGGCGAGGTGGAAAGTGGCATTGGCGGCCGGGATGCCGCAGTAGATTGCACTCTGCAGCAGCACTTCCTTGATCTCCTCGCGACTCACGCCGTTGTTGCGCGCAGCACGCAGGTGCAGCTTGAGTTCGCCTTCGCGGTTCATGCCGATGAGCATGGCGATGGTGATCAGGCTGCGGGTATGGCGCGGCAGGCCGGGGCGGGTCCAGATATCACCCCAGGCGTGGCGGGTGATCATTTCCTGGAATTCCTCGTTGAAGGCAGTGCGATTCTGCAGGCTGCGGTCGACGTGGGCATCGCCCAGCACCGCGCGGCGGACCTGCATGCCGGCTTCGTAGCGTTCTTTTTCGTCCATCTCAAACTCCAAATCGGAACCTTGTAGGAGCGAGCTTGCTCGCGAACGAACCCGGCTGCCGGGCCAGGTTCGCGAGCAAGCTCGCTCCTACACACAAAGCGTTCAGGCGCGCAGGAAAGTCAGCACGCGCTGGCTGAAGGCATCGCCGGCCTGCACGTTGGACAGGTGCGCGGCGCGCAGCTCCACCAGTTCCGCACCGGGAATGCGCGCCTGCAGGAAGCGGCCGTCCTCGGTAGTGGTCACCGGGTCGGCGGCGCCGCAGACCACCAGGGTCGGCGCGGTGATCGCACCGATCTCACCACGGAAATCAGCATCGCGAACGGCCGCGCAGTTGGCGGCGTAACCTTCCGGCGAAGTCTGCGCCAGCATGCCGACAATGGGCGCGACCTTGCCCGGCTGGCCTTCCGCAAAGTCAGCGGTGAACCAGCGCGAGATCGACGCATCGCGCAGGTTGCGCATGGCCTCGGCACCGCCGCTGAGCACGGTTTCGATGCGCGGGTTCCAGACTTCCGGGGTGCCGATCTTGGCGGCGGTGTTGCACAGCACCAGGCGCGAGAGGCGCTCCGGCGCATGGATGCCCAGCCACTGGCCGATCAGGCCGCCCATGGACAGGCCGCAGAAATGCGCGCGCGGGATATCCAGCGCATCCAGCAGGGCCAGCACGTCGCGGCCGTTCTGCTCGATGCTGTAGGGGCCGGGGGTGACCAGCGAGGCGCCGTGGCCGCGGGTGTCATAGCGCAGCACACGGAAGTGTTCGGTGAAGGCCGGGATCTGCGCGTCCCACATGTGCAGGTCGGTGCCCAGGGAGTTGGAGAGCACCAGCACCGGAGCGCCGGCGGGTCCTTCAAGCAGGTAATTCAGGTCGCCATCGGCGAGACGTACGGCAGGCATGCAAAGGCTCCTATCGCAAAACTTGGTTATGTTCGGCCAGCGCGCGCTCGACCCAGCGGCGCGCCTGGCCCAGGTAATGGGCGGGATCGAGCAGGCGATCCAGTTCCTCGACATCGAACTGAGCGGCAACCTCTGCGTTGGCGCCGAGCACCTCGCGCAGGTGCGCGACCTCCTTCACCGCCTGCTTGCAGCATTGCTCCACCAGATGGTGCGCGGCGTCGCGGCCGATGCGCTGGGCCAGGGCGATGCTCACAGCTTCGGCGAGCACCAGCCCGCGAGTGAGGTCGAGGTTCTCCAGCATGCGCTGGGCATCCACTTCCAGCCCCGGCACCAGCACCAGCGCCTGTTGCAGCGCGCCGGATACTAAGCAGCACAGCTCCGGCAGGCTTTCCCATTCGGCGTGCCACAGGCCGAGGCTGCGCTCATGTTCCTGGGGCATCGCGGAGAACAGGGTCGCGACCAGTCCCGGCGCGCGGGTGGCTGCGCCGATCAGCACGGCGGCACCCACCGGATTGCGCTTGTGCGGCATGGTGGACGAACCACCCTTGCCCGGTGCGGAAGGCTCGAAGACTTCGCCGGCCTCGGTCTGCATCAGCAGGCTGAGGTCGCGGCCCAGCTTGCCGAGGCTGCCGGCGATCAGGCCGAGCAGGCTGGCGAACTCCACCAGGCGGTCGCGCTGGGTGTGCCAGGGTTGCTCGGGCAGTTGCAGGTTCAGCTCCTGCGCCAGCGCTTCGGCCACGGCGAAGCCCTGGTCGCCGAGCGCGGCAAGGCTGCCGGAGGCGCCGCCGAATTGCAGGCATAGCAGGCGCGGCTTGAGTTCGTTCAGACGCTGGCGATGACGGGTGATCGCGCCCAGCCAGCCGGCGATCTTCATGCCGAGGGTGACGGGCGTGGCGTGCTGTAGCCAGGTGCGGCCGACCATGGGCGTGCCGGCGTGGGCTTTGGCTTGGGTGGCGAGTGCATCGGCCAACTGGGCGAGGTCGCTTTCCAGCACTTCGATGGCGGCGCGCAGTTGCAGGACCAATCCGCTGTCCATCGCGTCCTGGCTGGTGGCGCCCAGATGGACGTAGCGCTCGGCTTCGGCGTCTTCGCTAGCGATGCGCTTGCCCAGCGCCTTCACCAGCGGAATCGCGGAATTGCCGGCGCTGCAGATGGCCTCGGCCAGGGCGTCGAAATCGTAGAGTTCGGCTCGGCAGGCGGCGGCGATGGGCGCCACGGCGCTGGCCGGTATCACACCGACACGGGCCTCGGCACGGGCCAGCGCGGCCTCGAAGTCGAGCATGCCCTGCACCCGGCCGTGGTCGCTGAAGATCGCGCGCATGGCGGGCTGGGTGAAGTAGGCGTCGAACAGGTGGTTGGTGCTCACTGGGCGGCTCCGGAGATCGGCGGCTTGGTCGGGACAGTATGGCGTGTTGGACGGCCCTCACCCCAGCCCTCTCCCAGAGGGAGAGGGAGCCGTCTGCTGCAGCAAGATAATTCAGCGCAGGGACGGCCGGAGGTGAACCTGTAGGAGCTATACGCGCTCGACGACCAGCGCCACACCCTGCCCTACGCCCACGCACATGGTGCACAGGCCGAACTTACCGCCAGTCTTCTGCAACTGGTGCACGGCCGTCAGCACCAGGCGCGCGCCGCTGGCACCCAGCGGATGGCCGAGGGCGATGGCGCCGCCGTTGGGGTTCACCCGCGCGTCGTCATCGGCGATGCCGAGTTCGCGGGTCACCGCCAGGCCCTGTGCGGCGAAGGCTTCGTTCAGCTCGATGACGTCGAACTGATCGACCGACAGGTTCAGGCGCTCCAGCAGCTTGCGTACCGCCGGGACCGGGCCGATGCCCATCACGCGCGGGGCGACGCCGGCGCTGGCCATGCCGAGCACTTTCGCGCGCGGCGTCAGACCGTGCTTCTTCACGGCTTCGGCGCTGGCGAGGATCAGCGCGACAGCGCCGTCATTCACGCCCGAAGCGTTGCCGGCGGTGACGGTCTTGCCTTCGCCGTTGACCGGCTTCAGCTTGGCCAGCGCTTCCAGCGTGGTGTCCGGGCGCGGGTGTTCGTCGGTATCGACAACGGTCTCGCCCTTGCGCCCCTTGATCACCACCGGGACGATTTCCTCGGCGAAGTAACCGGAAGCCTGGGCGACGCCAGCGCGCTGCTGGCTGCGCAGGGAGAAGGCGTCCTGGTCGGCACGATTGACCTGGTAGTCGTCGGCCACGTTGTCGGCGGTCTGCGGCATGGCATCCACACCGTACTGGGCTTTCATCAGCGGATTGATGAAGCGCCAGCCGATGGTGGTGTCCTCGATCTTCTGGCCGCGGCCAAAGGCGCTGTCGGCCTTGCCCATCACGTAGGGCGCGCGGGACATGGACTCGACGCCGCCGGCGATGACCAGCTCGGCCTCGCCGCTGGCGATGGCGCGGAAGGCGGTGCCTACCGCGTCCAGGCCCGAGGCGCAGAGGCGGTTGAGGGTCACACCCGGCACGCTTTCCGGCAGGCCCGCCAGCAGCAGCGCCATGCGTGCCACGTTGCGGTTGTCCTCGCCAGCCTGGTTGGCGCAGCCGAGGTAGACCTCGTCCAGCGCAGCCCAGTCGACCTGCGGGTTGCGCTCCACCAGTGCCTTCACCGGCACGGCGGCGAGGTCATCGGCACGTACGCCGGAGAGCGAGCCGCCGAAGCGGCCGATGGGCGTACGTACGGCATCGCAGATGAAGACGTCGCGGCTCATTCCTCACCTCCCAATTGGCCGTGGGCGGCCGCGGTGCGAGCTTCCAGGGCGCGCAGGGCTTCGAGCTCGACGTCGGTCGGTGCGACGGTCTCGGCCACCTGCTCGGCAAAGCGGATCGCCCAGCCGGTGTTCTCGATCACCTGCTCGCGGGTCACGCCCGGGTGCAGCGAGGTGACGATGAATTCGTTGCTGCCGGCTTCCGGCTCCATGATGCAGAGGTCGGTGATGATCGCCACCGGGCCCTTGCCCGGCAGGCCAAGCTGCTGGCGGTGGTCGCCGCCCTCGCCGAAGCCAACCGAGGTGATGAAGGCCAGCTTGTCGACGAAGGTGCGGTGGGACTGCTTGAGGATGATCAGCACTTCCTTGGCGGAACCGGCGATCTCCGGCGCGCCGCCGGCGCCGGGCAGGCGAACTTTCGGCTTGTGGTAGTCGCCGATGACGGTGGTGTTGATGTTGCCGAAGCGGTCGACCTGGGCGGCGCCGAGGAAGCCGACGTCGATGCGTCCGCCCTGCAGCCAGTAGCGGAAGATCTCACCGGTGGGCACCACGGTGTCGGCGGTTTCGGCCAGCTCGCCGTCACCGATGGACAGCGGCAGCACGCTGGGCTTGGCGCCGATGGGGCCGGATTCGTAGATCAGGACCACGTCAGGCGATGCGGTCAGGCGCGCGAGGTTGGCGGCCTTGGACGGCAGGCCGATGCCGACGAAGCAGACCGCGCCGTTCTTCAGGCGGCGGGCGGCGGCCACGGTCATCATTTCATTGGTGCTGTAGGCGCTCATTATTTGCCCTCCGCGAGTTTGGCTCGGAACTCGCTGAAATCTTTCGTGCCGCGGATGTAGGTATCGATCCAGGCGTTGAAGGTGTCGCGGTCGCGGGCGATCGGGTCCCAGGCCTGGTAGAAGCGGTTGTCGCGCTCGGAGTAGCCATGGGCGTAGGACGGATGCGAACCACCGGGCACCAGGCAGACGGCGGACAGCGCCCAGGTCGGCAACACGCAGGCGTTCATCGGCGCGTTGAGGTCGTCGACGATTTCTTCCACGGTGACGATGCAGCGCTTGGCGGCCAGGGCGGCTTCCTTCTGCACGCCGAGGATGCCCCACAGCAGCACATTGCCCTTGCGGTCGGCCTTCTGCGCGTGGATCACGGTGACGTCCGGGCGCACCGAAGGCACCGCGGCCAGTTGCTCGCCGGTGAACGGACAGTTGATGAACTTGATGTTCGGGTTGACCTTCGGCAGGTCGGAGCCGGCGTAGGCGCGCAGCACGGCGAACGGCAGGCCCGAGGCGCCGGCGACGTAGGAGTTGGCGAGGTCGGCGTGGCTGTGCTCGTCGATCTCAAGCTCGCGCGGCCAGCCCTTCTCCACCGCGTCACGCAGGCGATGCAGCGAACCGACGCCGGGGTTGCCGCCCCAGGAGAAGGTCAGCTTGCGCACGCAGCCGGCGCCGATCAGCAGGTCGTAGACCAGGTCGGGCGTCATGCGCACCAGGTGCAGGTCTTTCTTGCCCTGGCGGATCAGCTCGTGGGAGGCGGCGGTGGGGATCAGGTGGGTGAAGCCTTCGAGGGCAACGGTGTCGCCATCGTGGACGAAGCGCTCGACCGCTTCGCGGAGAGTCAGGAGTTCAGCCATTTTCGGTCTCGTTCTGGTGGTCTGTGCCGATGGGAAAACACTACCGTCGGGGGGATGGGCGAACAATGCGATAATCGACTATTGGTGCGAATATCGAACACTTCTCTTAGGGGGCTAACGGACCTCCACTCGCTCGGTGGCAACCCCAAAACGTAGGAGCGGACTCCGTCCGCGATAGCCCCGAGCACAAGAGCATCGCGGACGGAGTCCGCTCCTACGGGTGTTCCGGGTGGGCGTGGCGCTATCGGCGGGCGGATCTGTTGTAGGAGCGAGCTTGCTCGCGAACCCGCCCAGCACCGGAGCGGCCGTATAGCTTGGTTCGCGAGCAAGCTCGTTACAGGGTCAGCACCGCGCGGGACTCACGCTTCCTGCAGCGCGCGGGGACGGTTGCTGCGGTCTTCGGCGTCGGCGGAAACGGCCTGCTGCAGCTGGAAGTCGAACTCGATCTCGGCAAAGTGCCCTTCCACACCGCGTTCCTTGGCGGCGGCCGCGTCCTCGACGAAACGTACCTCGCCGATCAGCCCGTCACGGGTGGCGTAGGCGAAGTCGTCCCACAGGTACTGGTCGCCGGCAAGGTTGATCTGCGTGGTCAGGTGGCGATGCCCCGGCGCGGAGATGAAGAAGTGGATGTGCGCCGGACGCTGGCCGTGACGACCGAGCTGGTTCAGCAGTTCCTGGGTCGGACCGTCCGGCGGGCAGCCGTAGCCGCTAGGCACGATGCTGCGCGCCTTGTAGCGGCCTTCGGCGTCGGTGACGATGCGGCGGCGCAGGTTGTACTCGGATTGGGTGCTGTCGAAGTACGAGTAGGTACCCTGGGTGTTGGCGTGCCAGAGGTCGACCACCGCACCCGCCAGCGGTTTGCCTTGCGGATCGAACACGCGGCCGGAGAGGAACATCACGGTGCCGGCGTCCTGGCCGTCGTCCATGCGCGCTTCGCCTTCGGACAACGGTGCGCCGGCCACGTACAGCGGGCCTTCGATGGTACGCGGGGTGCCGCCGCCGATGCCGGCGGCGGCATCCTGGGCGTCCAGCAGCAGGTCGAGGTAGTGCTCGATACCCAGGCCGGCAACGACCAGGCCGGCTTCCTGGCGGGCGCCGAGGCGGTTGAGGTAATCCACGGCTTTCCAGAACTCGTCGGGGGTGACATTCATGTCTTCGATGAGCCTGGCGGTGTCCTGCAGGATGCGCAGGACGAGGTTCTTCACGCGCGGGTTGCCCTGATCGTTCAGGGCGCCGCTGGCTTCTTCGAAGAACTTCTGGATGTCGGCAGTGTGGGAAATCTTCACGGTCATGATGCGGTCCTCAAGTCTTGTTCTTGTCGAGTCGTACGGATCGAAAATCAGCGGTCGTCAGCGTGGATCGAGGACGGATGGCGGCAGAGCCCGTCGACCTCGATGTCCATGTAGGGGAACAGCGGCAGCTGCATCAGGGTGTCGTGCAGCTCCTCGACGCTGGCGAGGTCGAACACGCTGTAGTTGGCGTAGTGCCCGGCGATGCGCCACAGGTGGCGCCACTTGCCCTCGCGCTGCAGGCGCTGGGCCAGTTCCTTCTCGTCGGCCTTGAGCTGGGCGGCCTTGGCCGGGTCCATGTCGACGGGCAATTTCACGGTCATCTTCACGTGGAACAGCATTGGGATTTTCCTCCGTTAGTGGCGGGCGAAATGCTTCAGGCGCTCCTCGTCGAGCGTCAGGCCCAGGCCGGGTGTGCGCGGCACGTGCAGCTGGAAGTCGCGGTAAACCGGCGGCTCGGTGACGATTTCTTCGGTGAGCAGCAGCGGCCCGAACAGCTCCGTGGCCCAGGTGAGTTTTTCCAGGGTGAGGAAGGCATGGGCCGAGGCCAGGGTGCCGACCGCGCCCTCGAGCATGGTGCCGCCGTAAAGCGCGATGCCGGCCGCCTCGGCGATCTGCGCAGTGCGCAGCACGGCGCGCGGGCCGCCGTTCTTGGCGATCTTCAGGGCGAAGATGCTGGCAGCGCCGTCGGCGGCGAGGCTGAAGGCATCGGCTACGCTCTCGATGGATTCGTCGGCCATGACCGGCGCCGGACTGCGCTGGTTCAGGCGCACCTGGCCGCTGCGGTTGATGCGCGAGATGGGCTGTTCGATCAGGTCGATGCCGTTCTCGCCCAGCACCTGGCAGCCACGAATGGCCTGGGATTCGTCCCAGCCCTGGTTGACGTCCACGCGCACGCTGGCGCGCTCGCCCAGGGCCTTCTTGATCGCCACCACGTGCTTGAGGTCCTGATCCAGCGGGTTGGCGCCGATCTTCAGCTTGAAGATGCGGTGACGGCGAATGTCCAGCATCTGCTCGGCTTCGGCGATGTCGCGGGCGGTGTCGCCGGAGGCCAGGGTCCAGGCCACTTCCAGGCTGTCGCGCACGCGGCCGCCAAGCAGCTCGCTGACCGGCAGGCCCAGGCGCTTGCCCTGGGCGTCGAGCAGCGCAGTTTCCACCGCCGAGCGGGCGAAGGTGTTGCCCTTGATCGCCTTGTCCAGGCGCTGCATGCAGGCGTTGATGTTGCTGGCATCCTGGCCCTTGAGCAGCGGCGCGAAGTGCGCGTCGAGGTTGGCCTTGATGCTTTCCGGGCTCTCGTTGCCGTAGGCCAGGCCGCCGATGGTGGTGGCTTCGCCGATGCCTTCGACGCCGTCGGAGCAGCGCAGGCGGAGGATCACCAGCGTCTGCTGCTGCATGGTGTGCATGGCCAGCTTGTGCGGGCGGATGGTCGGCAGGTCGACGATGATCGACTCGATGCGTTCGATGACGGGGCTACTCATGGACGGCGTTCCGTTCTGGGATTGCTGGATGAATCGGGCAGCGCACTGGCGATACCCGGAAGGTCTATTCACGGTTGAAGAAGGATTGCGCTGGGCCGTGCGGCCAGTCCAATATCGTTGCCATCTTGTTGCATACCCTGGAGGTATCATGGAGCTGAGACACCTGCGCTACTTCCGTGAAGTGGCCGGCACCCTCAACTTCACCCGCGCCGCCGAGCGCCTGCACATCGCCCAGCCGCCGCTGAGCCGGCAGATCCAGCAGCTGGAAGAACTGCTCGGCGTGCCTTTGCTGGAACGCGGTCGCCCGCTGCGCTTGACCGACGCCGGACGCTACTTCCACGAGCAGACCGGCACCCTGCTGGCACAGCTGGAGAGCATCTGCGAGAGCACCCGGCGCATCGGCCGAGGCGAGCGCCAGTGGTTCGGCATCGGCTTCGCGCCCTCGACGCTGTACGACGGCCTGCCTGAGCTGATCCGCGAGCTGCGCGGCGACGCCGGGCTGGAGCTGGGCCTGCAGGAAATGACCACGGTGCAACAGGTCGAGGCGCTGAAAAGCGGGCGCATCGACATCGGCTTCGGGCGCATCCGCATCGACGATGCGGCCATCACCCAGCAGGTCCTGCGCGAGGAACCGATGGTCGTGGTGCTGCCTGCCGGACACCGTCTGCTCGGTGCGCCGCTGAGCCTGGAGCAGTTGGCCGGCGAGGATTTCGTGCTCTACCCCGCCAACCCGCGCCCGAGCTACGCCGACCACGTGCTGGCGCTGTTCGCCAACCACGGCCTGAGCGTGCGCGTCAGCCAGTGGACCAACGAATTGCAGACCGCCATCGGCCTGGTCGCCGCCGGCCTGGGCGTGGCGCTGGTACCGGCCTCGGTGCAGCAACAGCACCGCGCCGACATCGGCTACGCCACACTGACCGACGCCGAGGCGGTCTCGCCGATCATCCTCAGCCAGCGCCGCGGCGACGTCAGCGCGCCGCTGCAACGCTGCCTGCAGCTGATCGGCGCGAGCCTGCCCTGAGCGGTTCATGGCGGCGCCTCAGCCCAGGTCGCCGCCACCCACCGGCAGGGTCACGCCGGTGATGTAGCTGGCTTCGTCGGAGGCAAGGAAGAGGATCGCGCCGACCTGTTCGTCGATGGTCCCGTAGCGCTTCATCAGGCTGCTGCTGACGGTCTGGTCGACGATCTGCTGGTACCACTCCTTCTCCTGCTCACTCTGTTGCGCGGTATTGCGCGGAATGCGCCGGGGCGGCGCCTCAGTGCCGCCGGGTGCGGTGGCGTTCACCCGTACGCCGCGCTCAGCGGTCTCGAAGGCCAGGCAGGCGGTCAGCGCGTTCACCCCGCCTTTCGCCGCGCCATAGGGCACGCGGTTCACCCCGCGGGTGGCGATGGAGGAGACGTTGACAATGGCACCGGCGCCCTGCTCCAGCATCGGCACCAGCGCCGCGCGGCAGCACCAGAGCGTGGGGAACAGCGAGCGGCGCACCTCGGCTTCGATTTCCTCTTCGGCATAGTGCTCGAAGGGTTTGGCCCAGATGGTGCCGCCGACGTTGTTGATGAGGATGTCGAGGCGGCCGAAGCGCGCGAGCGCCTGCCCGACCACGCCCTGGCAGTCGGCGAAGCGCTCCAGGTCGGCGGTCAGGGTAAGGACTTCGCCGTGCTGGCCGAGGGTGTCCTGCAGTTCATGGACGATCTCGGAGCGGTCCACGGCGATGACCTTGGCGCCCTCTTCCACCAGCCGCTCGGCGACGCGCCGGCCGATACCCTGGGCGGCGCCGGTGACGAGGGCGATCTTGTTGTCGAAACGGGACATGATGTTCTCCTTTCAATGCGCAGCCACGAGGCCGCCCGAAGGCTTCTCGCTGCCGCGTATGAGGGCCACGGCGACCAGCGCCAGCAGCAGGGGGACGGCCAATGCCAGATAGAAGCCGGCGACGCCGCCCCATTCGAGGAAGGTTCCGCCCAGGGCCGAACCGATGATGGCGCCCACGCGGCCCAGGCCGATGGCCCAGCCGGTGGCAGTGGCGCGCAGGCTGGTCGGGTACGCGGAAACCACCAGGTAGTTGAGGGCGATCTGCTGCCCGCCGATGCCCAGGCCCGCGGCGCCCGCCAGCAGGAACACCAGCGCCCAGTTGTCACCGCTCAAGGACAGGCCGAGGCTGACCAGCACGCCGAGGGCGAACAGGCCGAGCAGCACGTTGCGGGTATTCAGGCGCGGCAGCAGGATCGACAGCGGGATGGCGCAGAGGATGAACACCGCGTTGACCGTGACGGTGCCCAGCGGCGCCTGTTGCACCGGCAGGCCGGCAGTCTTCAGCACGGTGGGCAGCCAGGAGAGGAACATGAACCAGGCCACCCAATTGAACAGGTAGGTCAGCCACACGGCGAGGGTGTTGCGTGCCAGCCCCGGCCCGAACAGGGCACGTACGCTGGTGCGGGTGGCGGCTTCCGGTACGCTGAAGCGCACGTCTTCGGCGAGCGGCCGCGAACTGATGCGCGCGAGAATACGGCGTACCTGCGCCGTCTCGCCCGAGCGGGTGGCGAGGAACTGCAGCGATTCCGGCAGCGCAAAGTACAGCCCTGCCAGCAGCGCCAACGGCAGCAGCCCGCCGGCGAGGAAGATGCCCTGCCAGCCGATCAGCGGCATGACCTGGGCGGCGAGCAGCCCGCCAAGCATGGCGCCGGCCGGTAGGCCCAGTAGGATGCCGGTGACGATGGCGCCGCGCAGGCGCGCTGGGCCGTACTCGGAAGCCAGCGCCAGCAGCACGGGCGTGGCGCCGCCCATGCCGAGGCCGGCAAGGAAGCGCAGCACGAGGATCTGCTCGGCACTGGTGGCGAAGGCTGTGGCCAGCGTGGCGAGGGCGAACAGCGCCACCGCGCCCATGACGCTGGGACGACGGCCGAAGCGGTCGCCGAACAGACCCAGCGCCATGGCGCCCAGGGCCATGCCGACGATTCCGGCACTGAGGATCGGCGCCAGGCCGCCGGTGGACAGCTTCAGGGTCTCGATGATCGCCGGGCCGGTATAGGCAATGGCCTGGGTATCGAAGCCATCGAAGATGGCGACCAGGAAACACAGGACAAACACCCGCCACTGGAAGGAACTCAAAGCGGCGTGATCTATCACGTCGGGTATGTTGCACGTCTGGCTCATGGGGTCTCCGCTGCGAGGGCGATGCCTCGCTGATTGTTGTTATTCAGGCCCGGTCAGGGCCCAACCCGGAGGCTAGGGCGCGGTGGCGTGTAGGAAAAATACTTTGTCGGCATGCCTGCATACCCACCGGGTATGCAGGCGCGTTCCGGGCTCAAGCGGCGCTGGCCGCAAACTTCTCGTAATAGAAATTCGCCGGCGTGATGCCCTGCTCGCGGATGTACTGGCTCACCGCCTCGACCATCGGCGGCGGGCCGCAGAGGTAGAGGTCCACCTCGCCGTCGTTCAGGTGCGCGGGCTCGATGTGCTGGGTGACATAGCCCTTGCGCGGGTAGCTGCTCTCCGGGCTGGCCACGCAGGCGCTCCAGGTGAAGTTGGGGATGCGCGCGGCGAAGGCTTCCAGGCGATCCATTTCCACCAGGTCGAAATCGTGAGTGACGCCGTAGATCAGGTGCAGCGGATGCTCGCTGCCACGTTCGGCGATCTGTTCGAGCATCGCGGTGAAAGGCGCCAGCCCCGTACCGCCGGCCAGCAGCAACAGCGGGCGCTTGATCTCGCGCAGGTAGAAGCTGCCCAGCGGGCCGGCCAGGGTCATGGCGTCGCCGGCCTTGGCCAGGCCAGTGAGGAAGCTGCTCATCCGCCCGCCCGGCACGTTGCGGATCAGGAAGCTGACTTCGCCGTCCTTCTGCAGCGAGCTGAAGGAATAGGCGCGGGTCTGTTCGCTGCCGGGCACCTGCAGATTGACGTACTGCCCGGGCAGGAAGGCCAGCTTGCTCAGGGCTTCGCCCTTGATCGACAGCGAAATGGTGCTCTCGGACAGCTGGCGCACCGCGCTGATGCTGGCCTCGAAACTGCCCTGGGCGGTCTTGCAGACCTGCGAGGAAGCCGGCACGCGCACCACGCAGTCGCTCTGCGCGCGCATCTGGCAGGTGAGTACGTAGCCCTGCGCGGCTTCATCCTCGGTCAGCGCGTCCTCGATGTAGTCCTGGCCCAGATCGTAGCGACCGGCTTCGGCGAAGCACTTGCAGGTGCCGCAGGCGCCGTCGCGGCAATCCAGCGGGATATTGATGCCCTGGCGGTAGGCCGCATCGGCCACGGTTTCGCTGGGACTGGCGTCGATGAAGCGGGTAACGCCGTCTTCGAAGTTAAGGGCGATCTTGTGGTTCATGGCGTGCACCTCGGCGCCGCGCAGGCAGCGTCGCGCGCGGCGAATCCACGCGCGCGACGCACTGCCCTGCCGGCTTGATCAGATGTGATAGATGTCGATGACTTGCCGTACGTAGTCGTTCTTCAACACGACCTTCTTCGCCTTCACCAATGGCTGCTCGCCACGCACGTCGAGGGTGTAGAAGCTGGTGCCGAAGTAGCTGTCGACCGTCTTGTAGCGGAAGCTCAGGGTGTGCCAGTTGAAGCGCACCTGGCACAGGCCGTTTTCCTCGCCCAGCACCTCGATGTTGCTCAGGTTGTGCGAGGTGCGGGTGTCCGGGAGAGTCGCGCTGGAGCGCTCGGTCTTGATGCGGAACACGCGGTCTTCCAGGCCGCCCCGGCTGCCGTACCAGATCAGCGAGATCTCCCGCTGCGGGTCTTCGGTGAGCTGGTCGCGGTCGTCCCAGGAGGGCATCCAGAAAGTGGCGTCGGCGGCGTACAGTTCCAGCCAGGCGTCCCAGTCCTTGTCATCCAGGTAACGGGCTTCGCGATAGAGAAAGTCGCGGACGGTCTCGTAGCGGCTCATCACACGCCCTCCTCTTTCAGCGCGATGCGGTTGGCCTGCTCGGCGGCCAGCGCGTCGATCATGGTCTGCTGCCAATACTGGTGCTGCAGCACGAACAGGCCTTCGTCCTCGGTGCGCACGCCGGAGAGCGCCGGCGCCAGGTCGATTTCCCGTGCCGCATCGTCGGCGCCCTGCACCCAATGTTTCGCCCCGCGCGACATGTCGTTCCAGCCGCCGGCACTGCCCTGGTAGGCCTGCTGGCAGGAGCGGAATTCCTCCAGGTCGTCCGGCGTGGCCATGCCGCTGACGTTGAAGAAGTCCTCGTACTGGCGGATACGCTGGGCGCGCGCCTCGTCGCTCTCGCCCTTGGGCGCGATGCAGTAGATGGTGATCTCGGTGCGGTTGACGTCGATGGGCCGCGCGATGCGGATCTGCGAGCTGAACTGGTCCATCAGGTAGACGTTGGGGTACAGGCAGAGGTTGCGCGAATTGCCGATCATCCAGTCAGCGCGGGCCTGGCCGTGGTCGCGGGCCAGCTCGTCGCGGCGCTCGAACGCCGGGCGCGCCTCGGGGTTGGCCCAGCGGGTCCAGAGCAGCAGGTGGCCGTGGTCGAAGGAGTAGAAACCGCCACCCTGCTTGGCCCAGCCGCCGGCGCTCATGGTCTTCACTTCCTCGCCCGCCTCGCGCTGCTGGCGCTGGTTCTGGGTGGCGGCATAGTTCCAGTGCACGGAGCTGACGTGGTAGCCGTCGGCACCGTTCTCGGCGGTGAGCTTCCAGTTGCCTTCGTAGATGTAGCTGGAGGAACCGCGCAGCACTTCCAGGCCTTCGGGGGACTGGTCGACGATCATGTCGATGATCTTCGCCGACTCGCCCAGATGCTCCACCAGCGGCTTGACGTCGGCCTTCAGGCTGCCGAAGAGAAAGCCGCGGTAGGACTCGAAGCGCGCCACCTTGGTCAGGTCGTGGGAGCCTTCACAGTTGAAGCCTTCCGGGTAGCCGGCCTCGGCCGGGTCCTTGACCTTGAGCAGCTTGCCGGAGTTGTTGAAGGTCCAGCCATGGAACGGGCAGGTGTAGCTGGAGCGGTTGCCGGACTTGTGCCGGCAGAGCATGGCACCCTTGTGGCTGCAGGCGTTGAGGAAGGCGTTGAGCACGCCGTCCTTGTTGCGCGCGATGAAGATCGACTGGCGGCCGATCATGGTCGTCAGGAAGTCGTTCTTCTCGGGGATCTGGCTTTCATGGGCGAGGTAGACCCAGTTGCCTTCGAAGATGTGCTTCATCTCCAGGTCGAACAGGCGCGGGTCGGTGAACATCTCCCGCCGGCAGCGGTAGACGCCCTTCTCGGGGTCTTCTTCGAGCAGCGAACGCAAGTAGTCGATACCCAGGGACATGGCCGGGGCCTCCGTTGTTATTGTTCAGGCAGGCTCAGGTTAGGGCTGGGTTGGCGGGGGCAATATCCGCTTTGTGCAGAGTGCTATCCAGTTTCTGCATGCAGGAGAGCTGGCGGCCCCGAGGAGCCGCCAGGAAGGTGCTCAGAGGTGGAAGACGACGCCGTATTCACCGGCGACCTGCACCGTCTTCGGAACATCCACCGGGCCGGGCGGCACCTCGCGATCCAGGGCGCGGAACATCTCGATGGCCTGGCTGCCGGCGCCGGTGACTTCGAGCATCTCGCCACCGCCGGAGCCGAAGTTGAAGCCGTGGAGGGTACCCGCGGGGATATGGATCAGGGTGCCGGCGTGGCAGGCGGCAGTGCGCCCGGCAACGGTGAAGACCACCTCGCCCTGCAGCACGTAGAAGGACTCGTCCCAATCGTGGGTATGCAGCGGCGGACCGGCTCCTTCGCCGCCCGCCTGATAGGTGATCCGTTGCGCCGCCGAATCGGTATCGGACACCAGGACGTTGATGCGGATACCGACGACGTTGAGGGCCGGGCTCCGTTCGCCCGGGTCGAGAATGAACGGGTTGGAACTCATGGACATGGCCTCCCCTGGGGCGGCGCAAAATGCACACGCCTCTTTTCAGTAGAGTTCATCGGCGAAGGCCAGGCGGGGAATCGGAAGAACGGCAGGGGCCGATCAGGACGAACGTGGGGCTTTCGTAGGAGCGGATCTTATCCGCGATTCGCCGGCAGGGACGTTTACGCGCAAACCATGGGAGTCACCTTGAGCGCCCTATTCCGCCGCGATGGATTTCGCGGACAAGGGCTAGGCGCCCCCGTCTCTCCTACGGGGAATACCGTGCCGTGCGGTTCGCGAGCAAGCTCGCTCCTACGAAGAGCCCATATCTCCGGCTTTTGCTCTGAAGACTTCCAGTGAAACATCCGCGCACTCCGAACGGCCCCTTTCAGGAGGCCGAGCGGAGTCGGAGTTTCAGGGGTTGAGCGGCATGGATGCCGCGAGAGCGTCGTTGAGCCATGGATGGCCCGTCGACGCGGGCCCCTGAAACTTCGATGGAGCGAGGGCATTTTTCGCCTAAGCGAAAAACCGTATGACAGGGGCAAGACCTTTGCCTTCTTTGGGGCGTTTGCCAAAGAAGGTCGCCCGAGGGGGCGAAACAAAATCTCTCAGAGCACACCGACGCGGCGCAGAAACACCCAGAACCAAACGCATCGCGGACGAAGTTCGCTCCTACGGCTCCGAGTCAGACGCGACGCTTGAGCGTCTCCGACGGCAGCTCACCGAACTGCTGGCGATAGCTCTCGGAGAAGCGCCCCAGGTGCAGGAAGCCATAGTCCAGCGCCAGCTCGGTGACGCTGCGCACCGGGCACGCCGGGTCGCCCAGGCAGGCGCGGATGCGCTCCAGCTTCAGGCGGCGGATGTACTGGCGCGGAGTAGTGCCGGCCTGGCGCTCGAACAGCGCATAGAGCGATCGCAGGCTCATGGACGCCTGGTGGGCCAGGGCCTCGATGTCGATGTCCTCGCGCAGGTGCCCCTCGATGTAGGCCTCTATGCGTTCGAAGGAGGCGCTGGCGCCGGCGATGGGTTCGCGGCTGACGTTGGTCTTGAGCAGCGTCAGCAGCTTGCTGGCAACGATCTGCTGGTAGTGCTCGTCGACCCGAGCCAGGCGCTCGCTGGCCTCGGACTCCTGGCAGACCATCGACAGCAGGTTGACGAAGCCTTCCAGCTCGCCCAGCTGGTAGCGGTTCTCGGTGAAGCGCACGCCGGCGCGCGGATGGCTCCAGCGCTGCTCGGCGCAGATGGCTTCGAGCAGCGTCACCGGAATCTTCAGGATGAATTTCTCGCAGTCGTCCGAGTAGGTCAGGTCGACCGGATCGTCCGGGTTGATCAGCAGCAGCTCGCCCGGCGCGAGGTAGTGCTCCTGGCGCTGGCCGCGCCACAGGCAGTGGCCGCTGAGCAGAATCTGCAGGTGGAAGATGCTTTCCAGCGCGGGTGAAGTGACGCGCACCGCGCCGCCGTAACTGATGCGACACAGGTCGAGGTTGGCGAAGCGCCGGTGGTTGAGGCTGGCCTGCGGATGCCCATGGGCCGGCAGGCGCAGGTCATGGGTGCCCACATGCTGGTTGACGTAGCCGGACACCGCGTAGGGGTCGGCGCGTTCGAATACTCGGCTACGTTCGCTCAGCAGGCTTTGCATGCAAGGGCACCAGGGTTGTTGTCAGCGGCCACGGTCTGCGCCGCGGTCGCTCCAGTCTATGCGAGCGGCGCGGCGTTGGGACGGGGCGGAGATGAATGGCAACACACTCATGCCGCCCCGCCCCATCAGGTGGCATCGGCGTGGCTGACCAGGCCTTTGATCACCACCGCGGCGGTGGCGATGGCGGCCGGGACGATCAGCGCGGTCAGCACCTGTTCGAAGTTCCAGCCCAGGCCCAGCAGGGTCGCACCGATCCAGGCGCCAAGGATGGCACCGAAGCGGCCGATGCCGAGCATCCAGGACACCCCGGTGGCGCGCCCCTGGGTCGGGTAGAAACGTGCCGCCAGCGACGGCATGGCCGACTGCGCGCCGTTCACGCACATGCCGGCGGCCAGCACCAGCGTCGCCAGTAGCGTGACGGTGCCCAGGCTCTGCCCCACGCAATAGGCGAACACACCGGCCAGGCAGTAGAAGAGGCCGATGACCTTGTGCGGATTGAAGCGGTCCATGGCCCAGCCCACCGCCACCGAACTGAGCACTCCGCCGAGCTGGAACAGCGCGCCGATGAAGGCCGCCTGCTCCATGCTCGCCCCCGCATCACGCATCAGGGTCGGCAGCCAGCTGGTGAGCAGGTAGACGATCACCAGGCCCATGAAGTAGGTCAGCCACAGCAGCAGAGTTCCCGCGCTGTAGGTGCCGGAGAAGACCACCTTGAACACGTTGCGGCTCTGCACCGTCTTCTGCTCGGGCACGCTGAAATCACGCGCGGCGACCACCTCGGTCGGCGCGATCGGCGCCAGCACGCGCTTGACCCTTTCCGCCCCTCGGTTGCGCACCACCAGGAAACGCGCCGACTCCGGCAGCCACACCAGCAGCACCACCGCCAGTGCCAACGGCAGCACGCCGCCGAGCAGCAGCAGGCTGTGCCAGCCGTAGGCCGGGATCAGCTTGGCGGAGACGAAACCGCCTGAAGCCATGCCCAGGTTGAAACCGCAGAACATGCTGGTCACCAGCAGCGACTTGAGGCGCTCGGGGGTGTACTCGGAGAGCAGCGTGGTGGCGTTGGGCATCGCCGCGCCCAGGCCGATGCCGGTGAGCAGGCGCAGCACCAGGAGCTGGTCGAGGTTGGCGCTGAACGCCGACAACAGGCTGAACAGGCCGAACAGGAACACCGCCACCACCAGCACGCCCTTGCGTCCGAAGCGGTCGGCCAGCGGGCCGGACCCCAGGGCGCCAAACACCATGCCGATCAGCGCGGCGCTCATCACCGGGCCGAGGCTGGCGCGATCGATCCCCCACTCCTGGGTCAGCGCCGGAGCGATGAAGCCCATGGCGGCGGTGTCGAGGCCGTCGAGGAAAACGATGAGGAAGCACAGCAGCACGATGCGGCACTGGTAGAGGGATAGCGGCTGGGCATTGATGAAGGACTGGACGTCGAGGGTGCCGGCAGCGGGCACGTGAGCGGAGCTGGTCATGCGAAGTCTTCCTGCGAAGGGTTCGTCGCAGCAGTGCCGATGTCGCCGAGACTGCCTTGAACGGACAGGAATGAGGCGCCGCCGGAGGACGCATGGACCGGCAACAAGGCAGGCGCTGAAGGCCCGGGCTGACGCTCATTGTTGTTATTGCCCCGCCCGGCCGGGCGGGGTGGAGCCAACAGTACGGAGAGTCGCCGGGCGGTTCAATTCGATTACCGCCTATGCGTTCGCTTATCGAACAACTTCAGTCAGTACCGGTTCCGGCAGCCACCACGTCAGATCGACAGACGCACGACCCGCTCCGGATCGACTGCGCCCGTGCCGCGCCGCTTGTTCACCACCAGCTCACCGATGTCGATCAGCCGCGTGCGGGTGACGTTGCGGCTGAGCCCCAGCAGGCTGGCGGTATGCACCTGGTTGCAGTGGCAGAAGCGATAGGCCGCACGCAGCAAGGCATCCTCCACCCGCGCGTGCAGGTTGCCGCCCTGCTCCTCGAACAGCCGCTGGAAGGCCTGCTGAAGCATCTGCTCGGCGCCGAGGGACTCCAGGCGCGGCTCCTCGCCACGTTCGATGCGCAGGTTGGACAGGTGCAGGTCTTCGGCGCGCACCACGCCATCGCGGCAGATCAGCAACGTGTGGTGGATGACGTTCTCCAGCTCGCGGATATTGCCCGGCCAGGAGTAGCTGCGCAGCTTCTGCGCGGCCTCGGCGCTGAGCTGGCTCGGGCCGTAGCCCAGGCGCCGGCTGTATTCGGCGATGAAGTGGCGGGTCAGCGGCAGGATGTCGCCGGGCCGCTCGCGCAACGGCGACAGCTCCAGGCTGACCACGTTGAGCCGGTAGTAGAGGTCCTCGCGGAAGTGCCCGGCGTTGATCGCCTTTTCCAGTTGCACGTTGGTCGCCGCCAGCACCCGTACGTTGATCGGGATGCTCTT
The DNA here is from genome assembly GCF_047902425.1 of Pseudomonas macauensis. NCBI lineage: Bacteria > Pseudomonadati > Pseudomonadota > Gammaproteobacteria > Pseudomonadales > Pseudomonadaceae > Pseudomonas > Pseudomonas macauensis. The sequence continues at coordinate 3,552,308 of NZ_CP138377.1, forward strand.
GCGCGAGCCCAGGCGCACCACCTCGCGCTCCTGCAATACGCGCAGCAGCTTGACCTGGATCGGCATCGGCAGGTCGCCGATCTCGTCGAGGAACAGGGTGCCGCCGTCGGCTTCTTCGAACCAGCCGGCCTTGGCCGCCAGCGCGCCGGTGAAGGCGCCCTTCTCGTGGCCGAACAGCTCGGCTTCCACCAGGGATTCGGAGAATGCTCCGCAGTTCACCGCCACGAACGGTCCGCCACGGCGCGCGCTGAGGTTGTGGATGTGCCGCGCCACCAGCTCCTTGCCGGTGCCGGTCTCGCCGATGATCAGCACGCTGGCCTCGCTGGGCGCGACCTGCTGCAGGTGATCCAGCAGCGCCTGGGATTTCGGGTCTTCGAAGACCTGCGCCGTGGCGCGGATGGAGGTGGCCAGCGCGGGCGATTTGGGCAGGGTCAACAGCCCTTCGGGTGTGGTCGCGTTCATGAGTAGAAGGTCGGTTGCGGCAGTTGCTGGTTCAGCGCCCAGTCGCCCAACTCGCGGACCTTGTAGTCCACCGGGTCGTGCAGGGTCTGGGTGCGCAGGTTGCGCCAGTAGCGGTCGATGCGCAGCGCGGCGTGGGTGGAGCGCGCGCCGGTGACCTCGAACAGGCGGTTGCAGATATCCAGGCCATTGCGGGTGGCCGCGACCTTGGCGGTGGCGATGGCCACGGCCAGGCGTCCGCGTTCCTCGGCGTCCAGCGCGGCGCCCTTGCTCCAGGCTTCGTCGAGCAACTGCGCGGCACGGCGCACCAACAGGCGGGTGCTTTCCAGGCCGACCCAGAATTCGCCGTAATGCGCGAGTACGTAGGGGTCCTCGCCGACCGTGGGAACGCTTGCGCGGAACCACGGGCGGGCTTCCTTGAGCGTGTACTGCCGCGCCTCCTCGAACGCGCCTTCGGCGATGCCGAGGAAGACGTGGGTGAAGATCAGTTGGGCGATCAGCGGACGCAGGCAGGCGAACGGCGTGCTCAGCGGCCCCGGGTCGAGCAGCAGCTCACTCTCCTCCACCCGCACGCGCTCGAAGGTGGCGCTGCCGCTGTCGGTCTGACGCTGGCCCATATTGTCCCAGTCGTGGGCGAGGCTGATGCCGCTGCGCGCGGTGGGAATGGCGGCGATCAGCAATCTGCCACCCTCGCCGTCCAGTGCCGAGGCGATGAGCATTTCCGAATCCAGCGCGCCGGAACAGAAGCTCTTGCGCCCAGAGAACTCGCGCCAGCCGGCGAAGGTACGCGACACGGTGCGGGTGTCCAGCGGGTTCAGCGCGTTGCCCCAGAACCACTGGTTGCGTGCGGTCAGCTCGAACCACGGCTGCCACTGCTCCGGCCGGGAGAACAGGCGCACGGTGGCCAGCATCAGGTGCTGGAAGCCGAACACGTGGGCAATGGAGCTGTCGACCACGGCGAACTGGCGGACGATGTCCAGCGTGGTGCTCCAGTCGGCGCCCAGGCCGCCGTACTCACTGGGAATGATCAGCGACAGCAGGCCGCTCTGGCGCAGCGCATCGCGCTCCGCCTTCGGCGTGCCGCCACGGATGTCGCGCTCGGCGGCGGTTTCGGCGAAACCGGCGGCCAGGCGCTGGGCGATCTGCCCGGGTGTTTGTGCGTCGAGCCGCGTCTTGGCGTTCACGCTCGCTTCCTCTTCCTTTCGTTGTGTGGCGCGCCGGGCACCGCCGGCGCGTCGGTTGACCGGCTCAGCCAGCCTTGCGCTCGGGCAGCACGTCATTGGCGATCATTTCGCCGAAGGGCCCGGTGAGGTTGGTCACGCCGCGCCCGGCAAGGCTGGCGTAGGGCTCGGGCAGCAGCGGGAAGACCAGTTCGGCAAAGCGATATGCCTCTTCCAGGTGCGGGTAGCCAGAGAAGATGAAGCTGTCGATGCCGAGGTCCGCGTACTCCTTGATGCGCTCGGCGACCTGCCGCGGGTCGCCCACCAGCGCGGTGCCGGCGCCGCCGCGCACCAGGCCGACGCCGGCCCAGAGGTTGGGGTAGATCTCCAGCTGGTCACGGCGCCCGCCGTGCAGCGCGGCCATGCGTCGCTGGCCTTCGGAATCGAAGCGGGCGAAGGATTTCTGCGCGTTGGCGATGGTCTCGTCGGAGATGTTGGCGATCAGCTTGTCGGCGGCCTTCCAGGCTTCCTCGGCCGTCTCGCGGACGATCACGTGCAGACGGATGCCGAACTTCACCGTGCGGCCCTGCTTTGCAGCCTTCTCGCGCACGTCGGCAATCTTCTGCGCGACCGCTTGCGGCGGCTCGCCCCAGGTCAGGTAGACATCCACCTGCTCAGCGGCCAGGTCATGGGCCTCGGCGGAAGAGCCGCCGAAGTACAGCGGCGGGTACGGTTTCTGGATCGGCGGATAGAGTGCCTTGGCGTTCTCCACCTGCAGGTGCTTGCCGGCGAAGTCCACCGACTCGCCCTGCAGCACGCGGCGCCAGATACGCAGGAATTCGTCGGTGACTTCGTAGCGCTCGGCGTGGCTGAGGTGGATGCCGTCGCCACGGTTTTCATCCGGGTCGCCGCCGGTGACCACGTTGATCAGCAGGCGGCCGCCGGACAGGCGATCCAGGGTTGCGGCCATGCGCGCGGAGACGGTCGGCGAGATGATGCCGGGACGGATCGCCACCAGGTAGCGCAGGCGTTCGGTGAGCGGCGCCAGGGCCGAGGCGACAACCCAGGAGTCTTCGCAGGAGCGGCCAGTGGGAATCAGCACGCCGTAGTAGCCGAGGGCGTCGGCAGCCTGGGCGATCTGCTTCAAATAAGGCAGCGACACGGGGCGGGCGCCCTCGCTGGTGCCGAGGAAGTGGCCGTCACCGTGGGTGGGCAGGAACCAGAAAACGTTCATCGATGACTCCTCAGGCGGATTTGCGCAGTTGCGGGCGGGCGAACAGCGGCGCGGCGCGTTCGGCGGCCAGTTGGATGCGGGCGCGCAAGGTGTCGCTGGTGATCTGGTAGTTGGCGAAGTCCGCCTCGCTGGCATACACACCGATGGGCAGCGTGATCGACTGGAAGAAGCTGAACAGCGGGCGCAACTGGTGGTCGAGGACCAGCGCATGGCGCTCGCTGCCACCGGTGGCAGCGAGCAGCACGGGGGTGTCGACCAGGGCGTTCATGTCCACCAGGTCGAACAGATGCTTGAGCAGGCCCGGGTAGGAGCCGCGATAGACCGGTGAGGCGACGATCAGCAGGTCGGCGGTCTCGATCTCGCGCAGGGTGGCTTCCAGCTCGGCAGAGAGTTCCTGGCGGGACAACGCGGCACCCAGCGGGCGGGCGATGTCGGCCAGTTCGATGAGGTGGGTCTCTACCGGCAGGCGTTCGCCGAGGGCGTCCAGCACGGCCTGGGTGAGCACCAGGGTGCGCGAGGGGCGATAGGTGCCGCCGGAAACGGCGACCACTTTGATGGGGCTGGTCATGGGTTTTCCCTGTTGACTGTTGCGCTAGGTACAGAGGCCTTGAGCAAGGGCCGTACCAACAGGGAAATGTGCGATTTCAGGGCAGTCTGGCGGGGTTTGGCCAGTGTTTGCTGTCAGTCTGGCAACAACGCTGCTGATCCGCTGCTGCCAGGGCAACACTTCACCCCATCAGTGAACGGCGAGCTCACGCAGGCCGTGGGAAATCTTCAGGCCTTCCAGTTCAGCCAGGTATTCCCCGGTGCTGATCAGGCCGATACAAGGGGTCGCCCCGCGCTGCTGCAATCGTCCGGCTGCCAGCTTGCGCGCCAGCGCAACCGCCGCCATGCAGGGAATGTTCGGGCCATGGTCGTCCTGGGCAAGTATTTCCCAGCACAATGCCAGGGGGCGGTCCTCGCCATCGACGCCCTGCAGATGCACGAACATGCCGCTGCGCCCGTCACCCAGCGGCTCCATGGCCACCGCCATGCGGTGCAGGCTGGCGCCCAGGCCGGCGGGGTTCTTCACCAGACCGGCGCGCACCAGCCAGGAAAGACCCCAGGTGCCGAACTGGGTGAGGCGCAGCCCCAGCCCGGCGGAAAAGCGCACGTCCCGCACGCCGGGGTAGCGTTGCGGGAACAGCTCCAGGTCCGGCACATCGCAGTGCGCCAGCCAACGCCGCCCCAGGGGCGCGGGAAAGCGATGGCAGTTCAGCCCCTGCCAGCCATGCACGTTCTGCCAGCGGCCCTGACGCCACTGACGCAGCGGCTTGCCGCAGTAGCCCAGCACCGCCTCGACCGTGGCATGGCCGGGAATCTTCGCCGAAGAGCTGATGCCGTGGTGGATGCTGTCCAGGCGCTGGAAACGCGGCAGCAGTTCGTCGATCACCGCGGCAGCCAGGCCGGGAACCGAGCTGGCGCCGCTGCACACCAGCACGCCGGCGCTGCGGGCGGCGCGGTCGAGTTCATGGATGCCGCAGACGAAGTGGCGCGCGTCGGCCAGGTCGATGTAATGCGCCCGCGCCCCGATGGCGGCGCGGGCAACGCGGTAATCCTGGCCCTGGAAGGGGCCGGCAGTCGAGATGACCAGGTTGACCTTGAGTTCGTGGAGACGGCCTGCGAGCGTCGGCTGGTTCATGTCCAGGCATACCGCCTCCCCGCCCACTTCGCGCGCCAGCGCGCTGGCGCGTTTCTGGTCGCGCCCGCCGACCAGCACGCGAACCCCGTCGATCCCGCTCAGGCGGCGCACGATCAGGCTGCCAAAGTTGCCGTAGCCGCCCAGCACAAGGACGCGAAATGACGATTCAACTGACACAGACATCGATACTCCCTTGAATCCGCTGGCGCGACGCCAGCTCCCTGGCCGCAGCCGCAAAGCGTTGGAGTCTAGAACAACGGCGAGAACCTTCACCTTCTCGTCGGCGATGGGCGCGAAACCGGTCTCAGGCCTCGGGGCCCCAGCCCAGCGGATAGAGCAGCTCTTCCTTGTAGCCGGCCCACACCCGCACCGCCGCCGGGAAGCTCGCGTCCAGCGCCGCGTCGCCGCTGTCCACCAGCAGCGGCCGGCCTTCCAGGGTGCCGAGCTTGCGCTTGGTGGCGATCACCCGCAGGCGGTCGATGCCGATGGCGCTCAGCACGCGCGGGCTGATCTGCTGGTTGCCGCGACCGAGGATGTGGCCCTGGCCGCCAATGGCGGTGACCAGCAGGAAGGCTGGATGACCGTCCACCAGCTCGAACAGTTGCGATTCGGTGACGTCACGGGCGATCACCTCGCCGTTCTCGATCACGTCCACGCCCAGCAGCGTGGTTTCCAGGCGCAGGTCGGCGGCCAGCCCGTGCAGGGTCGAACCCGGCCCGAAGACGTAGCGCACGCCTTCTTCCCAGCTGTCCTCCAGCCAGGCGGCGAGGTCGGCCAGCACCAGTTCCTCGGTCTCCATGCCGGCCTGCTTGACGTGCTGCATGAAGTGCCCTTCCTCGGGCACCGTCAGTTCGGCGTACCAGCGCGCGGCGACTCGGCCATCGCGCAGGGCGGCCTCATCGAGGTCGCGCACCTCGCCCTGGGTCAGGCGCACCAGCCCACCCTCCACCAGCCGCCGCGCCAGCTCCCCAGCGGCACGCGGGCTGATGGCATAAGCCCCGGAATGGATCTTCACCCCGGCGGGAATCCCCAGCACCGGCTGGCCCTCGCGTGCAACCTCGGCGACATCGCGCGCGGTGCCGTCGCCACCGGCGAAGAGGATCAGCGCGACGCCGGCGTCCTGCAGCGCCTGCACGGCATGACGGGTATCCGCCGCCGAGCTGCGTTCGCCCTCGATCGCGCCGACCAGCCGATGGGAAAAGCCCATGTCCGCCAGCAGATCGGCGCCCATCGGCCCCGGAAAGGTGAGGAACTCCAGGCGCTCGCGCACCGGCAGCAACTGCTCCAGCGCCACCCGCGTGCGCTCCGCCGCCCGAGGCTGCGCGCCGCGAGCCAGGGCCAGTTCGGCCACCCCATCGCTGCCCTTGAGCGCGGTCGGTCCGCCGATACCGGCCAGCGGATTGATGATCAGGCCTACGCGAAAGCCATCCATACTCACCTCGAGTCATACCACCGGTGCAATGCCGGGCCGAACTTCACTATAACGACAAGCAGCGAACCGGGGTCTTGCAATTGGCACGCAACCTGCGTGACATGCGAGCGTACGGTCGTCTGCCGCTGTGGGTGACGCTTCTCCGCCGCCGTCCGTGCGGCCTTTGTCACCGACGCTTCATGTGATCTGCCTAGACTGCATTCAAACGTTGTAGAGGAGACTGGCCATGAGCTTGCAACACACCCCCGCCCCCCGCCCGGTGCCCCGGGACCCACAGCAGCCGGTCGGCGGCTCGATCATCGACGCCCAGGGCCGCGAGATCCCGATCACCGAAGACATGATCCAGCGCGCCTGCCGCGAACTGGAAAAAGGCACCGAGCCGCCTCGCCGATGAGTGCGCGGGCAGTCCCACCCTACTCCCCGACCCGGTTGGCGCCCAGCGCCGTCAGCAGGTTTTCCAGCCGCGGCGCATCGCCCTGGATGTCCACCCACAGCCCGGTGATTTCCCGTCGCGGCGGGTAGTGCTTGCGCAGGGCATCGAATGCCTTGCGCCGCGCCTCGGCATCCCCCACCAGACTGCGCCGGAAAGCCGCGTCATCGCTGCGCGGGTCGTACACCGCACGGCACAGCATGGCCAGCGCCCAGTCCGGGTCGCACTCTTCCTTCAGGCTCAGTTCGGCCAGCCATTGCGCCGGCAGCAGGTCGTCCAGGCTCACTTCCGGCGCGCGCCCGAGCCAGGCGCAGAAGGCATCGTAGATCTGGGCCGTGCCGCGCAGCTTGCCGTCCAGGCTGTAGCCGGCGATGTGCGGCGTGGCGATGCGGCAGCGCGCGGCCAGTTCGACGTCCACCTGCGGCTCGCCTTCCCACACGTCCAGCGCCACGTCCAGGTCAGCGCCCGCTTCCAGATGCGCGCGCAGTGCGGCGTTGTCGACCACGCCGCCACGGCTGGCGTTGAGCAGCCAGGTGCCGGGACGCAGCGCCTTGAGGCGCTCGGCATCGAGCAGGTGACGCGTCGGGTGTTCGCCATCGCGGGTCATCGGCGTGTGCAGACTGATCACGTCGCACTCGCGCAGCACTTCTTCCAGGCTGCGGAAGTCACCTCCCTCGGAAGCGGCGCGCGGCGGATCGCAGACGCGCACATCCCAGCCCAGCCCGCGCAGTACATCGACCAGACGGCCGCCAACCTGACCGGCGCCAATCACGCCATAACGGCGCTCGGCCAGCTTCGCCCCGTGCACCTCAGCCAGCGCCAGCAAGCTGCCCAGCACCCAGTCCACCACGCCACGGGCGTTGCAGCCCGGCGCGCTGGACCAGGTGATGCCGGCCTCGGCGAAGTAGTCGAGGTCGAGATGATCGGTGCCGATGGTGCAGGTGCCGACGAATTTGACCTGGCTGCCTTCGAGCAAGGCGCGGCTGACGTCGGTCACCGAACGCACCAGCAGCACCTCGGCATCGCCCAGGACGGCGCGGTCGATGCCGCGTCCGGGCAGGCGACGGATTTCACCGTGACCGCCGAAGAAGGCTTCGACCAGGGGAATGTTTTCATCGGCAAGGATACGCATGGACTGACTCCAGAAATCGGCACCGGCTACTTTACCAGCGCGCCTGCGCGCGGTCCCGCAACTTGCAACGATGCTTTCCTGACCAGACTGACAAGTCGTAAACTGGCCGGCTTCCTTCCGCTTCCTTCCGCCAGAAAAGGACCGCCGTGACCAGCATCGCCCAGCCCGTCTCCCGTGGACGGCGCGCCCTCATCGAGTTCAAGGAACTGCTCAGCCTCGCCATGCCGATCATGATCGCCCAGCTGGCCACCACCGCCATGGGCTTCGTCGATGCGGTGATGGCCGGCAGCGTCGGTCCGCGCGACCTCGCGGCAGTGGCGCTGGGCAACTCGATCTGGATTCCGGTGTTCCTGCTGATGACCGGCACCCTGCTCGCCACCACCGCCAAGGTCGCGCAGCGCTATGGCGCCGGCGACCAGCCGGGCACCGGCCCGCTGGTGCGCCAGGCGCTGTGGCTGGCGCTGCTGGTCGGCCCGCTGGCGGCGGCGACCCTGTGGTTCCTCTCCGAGCCGGTGCTGCGGGCGATGAAGGTCGAGGAAGCACTGATCGAGCCCAGTTGCTTCTACCTGCGCGGCATCGCCTGCGGCCTGCCGGCGGTGGCGCTGTACCACGTGCTGCGCTGCTACAGCGATGGCCTGGGGCGCACCCGGCCGAGCATGGTGCTGGGCATCTGCGGGCTGATGCTGAACATTCCGATCAACTGGATGCTGATCTACGGCCACCTCGGCTTCCCGGCCCTGGGCGGCCCCGGCTGCGGCTGGGCCACCGGATCGGTAATGTGGTTCATGCTGCTGGGCATGCTGTTCTGGGTGAACTGGGCAAAGGTCTACAAGCCGAGCCAACTGTTCGCCCACTGGGAGTTGCCCAACTTCAAGGTGATCGGCAGCCTGGTGGCGGTCGGCCTGCCCATTGGCATCGCGATCTTCGCCGAATCGAGCATCTTCTCGGTGATCGCCCTGCTGATCGGCGAGCTGGGTGAGAAAGTCGTGGCGGGTCACCAGGTGGCGCTGAACTTCAGCGCGCTGGTGTTCATGATCCCCTACTCGCTGGCCATGGCCGTAACCGTCCGCGTCGGCCAGGCCCTTGGCGCCGGCACGCCGCGCGATGCGCGCTTCGCCGCAGGCGTCGGGATGGGTGCCGCGCTCGCCTACGCGTGCATTTCCGCCAGCGGCATGCTGCTGATGCGCGAGCACATCGCCGCGCTCTACACCCAGGACCCTGAAGTGCTGGCGCTGGCCGCCTCGCTGCTGGTGTTCTCCGCGCTGTTCCAGTTCTCCGACGCCGTGCAGGTCACCGCCGCCGGTGCCCTGCGCGGCTACCAGGACACCCGCGCGACCATGATCATGACCCTGTTCGCCTACTGGGGTATCGGCCTGCCGGTGGGCTACAGCCTGGGCCTGGCCCACTGGCTGCAGGAGCCCACCGGGCCACGCGGCCTGTGGGAAGGCCTGATCGTCGGCCTGACCTGCGCGGCGGTGATGCTGTGCATCCGCCTGGCCCGCAGCGCCAAGCGGCAGATTCTCCTGGGCGAGAAGCGCCTGAGCGAACGCCTCTCCAGCTGATCCTCAGTCAGCGACCGGCAGCGCCAGCGGCTCCTTGGGACGACTGCTGAGGGTGGTGCCCACCGAGGCGAAGATGATCGCGCCGATGGCCAGCCACTGGTGCGAAGTGAGCTGTTCACCGAGGAATACCAGCCCGGAGATCGCGCCGAACGCCGGCTCGATGCTCATCAGGGTGCCGAAGGTGCGCGCCGGCAGGCGTGTCAGGGCGATCATCTCCAGGGTGTAGGGCAAGGCACTGGAGAGCACGGCCACACCCAGCAGCGCCGGCAGGAGGCTCACATCCAGCAGTGCACTGCCGGCATGGGCGAAACCGATGGGGGCCACGCAGATTGCGGCGATGGTCACCCCAAGCGCCGCGCCCTGGGCACCGAGATCATTGCCGGCACGCTGGCCAAAGATGATGTACAGCCCCCAGCAGACGCCCGCCGCCAGCGCCAGCAGTGCGCCCTTGGGGTCCACGCCCTGGCCCAGGTCCCCAATCGGCAGCAGTACCCAGAGGCCGAATACCGCCATGGCGATCCACAGGAAGTCGATCGGCTTGCGCGAGAAATACAACGCCACCGCCAGCGGCCCGGTGAATTCCAGCGCCACTGCGATCCCCAGCGGCACGGTCTGCAGCGCCATGTAGAACATCAGGTTCATGCCGCCGAGGGTCACGCCGTAGGCGATCAGCGGCACCAGCGACTTGCCGTTGAGCGAAGTACGCCACGGCCGCAGGATCGCCAGCAGGAGGATCGCGGCGAACAGCAGGCGCATGGCGGTTACGCCCTCGGCTCCCACCAGCGGGAACAGGCTCTTGGCCAGGGAGGCGCCCGACTGGATCGAGGCCATGGAGACGATCAGCAGGAGAACCGGCAGGACAGTGGAGATGAAGCGAGAGCGAGGCATGATGCGGACCTGAACAGGCGTTGCAACGTTAGGGAAATCTTGGTTGACTGTTATGCGCAACATAATGCGCAAAAAGGCCAGAATGAGCAATATACTGCCCACTCCTTCCGATCGTCCCAGTGTGCTGGTGCACGTCGCCGATAACGTGAAGACCCTGCGTCGCAATAGCGGCTTCAGCCAGGATGCGTTGGCCAAGGCCTCTGGTGTCAGCCGGCGGATGCTGGTCGGCATCGAGAGCGGCGACACCAACGTCAGCCTCGCCACCCTGGACCGCATCGCCGCCGCCCTTGGCGTGACCTTCGCCGACCTGGTCCGGCCGCCGTCGACCCGCAACCTGTCCCGCGTCGACGCGGTGGCCTGGGCCGGCGCGCAAACCGACAGCCGCGGCACCCTCCTCGCCAGCACGCCGGCCACGCGCCAGGCGGAGCTCTGGCACTGGTCCCTGGCACCCGGCGACCGCTACAACGCCGAGCCGGACGCTGACGGCTGGTACGACATGGTCTATGTGATCGAGGGGCAACTGACCATCGTGCTCGCCGAGGAGACGGTGACCGTCGAGGCCGGCGGGTTCCATGTGTTCAAGAGCAGCCAGCCGTTTTCCTACCAGAACCATGGGGACGTCCTGGCGCGGTTCGTGCGCAACGTCGTCAATTGATTCTGCAGGAGCGAAGGAAGTTGCCCTCCCCCTGTGAAAAGCCGCCCCGGCCCTGGCTCTTGAAGTCGACCAGAGAGCGCACCCCGAACGACCATAAAAAAGCCCGCATCAATGCGGGCTTTTTTATGTTTGCGTAACGATCAGTCGTCGCTGCCCATGATGCCGAAGATCTGCAGCAGGCTGATGAACAGGTTGTAGATCGAGACGTACAGGCTGATGGTGGCCATGATGTAGTTGCGCTCGCCACCGTGAATGATCGCGCTGGTCTGGAACAGGATCATCGCCGAGGAGAACAGCACGAAGCCGGCGCTGATGGCCAGTTGCAGGCCGCTGATCTGGAAGAACAGCGAGACCAGTACGGCGCCCAGCAGCACGAAGAAGCCCGCGGTGATGAAGCCGGACAGGAAGCTCATGTCCTTGCGGGTAGTCAGCACGTAGGCGGACAGGCCGAAGAACACCAGGGCCGTCATGAAGAAGGCCGACGAGATCACACTCGCGCCATTGGCCATGCCCAGGTACAGGTTGAGGATCGGGCCAAGGGTGTAGCCCATGAAGCCGGTGAGGGCGAAGGTGCTGAGCAGACCCCAGGCGCTGTTGCGCAGCTTCACGGTGAGGAAGAACAGGCCGTAGAAGCCCAGCAGCACCACGAAGATGCTCGGGTAAGGCAGACGCATCTGCTGCGAGGCGAAAGCCACCAGACCGCTGAAGGCCAGCGTCAGCGCGAGCAGACCATAGGTATTGCGCAGGACGCCGCTGACCTCTTTCTGCTCCACGGCCGTGGAGTCGAGATATTGCCGTTCTTGCATGTCGAGACACTCCTGTTTAAGCGGGATACGGGTCCATGACCGTAGTGCCATTCATCATAACAGAGGCAAATGGGCCTCGAATCACCAGAGTTTGACAGTGTGTTGCGATCCGGTACTATGGCGCCCCGCTCATGCGGAAGTGTGGCCGAGTGGTTTAAGGCAGCGGTCTTGAAAACCGCCGGGTGTAACAGCCCCCAGAGTTCGAATCTCTGCGCTTCCGCCATTATTCTCTACGTCAAAAGCCCCGCCCAGCGGGGCTTTTGCGTTTCCGCTGCACGGCAAAAAACGACAGAGTGCCGTATCATCCTGCGAAAATTCGTCGCGAAGGCCCGCTCCATGAAGTTCGTCATCGCCCTCTTCTCCCCGCCGCATTCGCCGGCAGCCCGGCGCGCCCTGCGCTTCGCCGAAGCTGCGCTGGCCGGCGGCCATGAAATCACCCGGCTGTTCTTCTATCAGGATGGCGTGTACAGCGCCTCGGCCAATGCCGTGGCCAGCCAGGACGAGCTGGACGTCGCCGCCGCCTGGACCCGCTTCGTCGCCGACAACCAGCTGGACGGCGTGGTCTGCATCGCCGCCGCGCTGCGCCGTGGCGTGCTGAACGGCGAGGAAGCCAACCGCTATTCCCGCCCTGCCGCCAACCTGCAGGCACCCTGGGACCTTTCCGGCCTCGGCCAGCTGCATGAAGCGGCGCAACTGGCGGACCGCCTGGTCTGCTTCGGAGGCGACTGATGGCCAAATCCCTGTTGATCATCAGCCGTCAGGCGCCCTGGGCCGGCCCCGCCGCCCGCGAGGCGCTGGACATTGCCCTGGCCGGAGGCGCCTTCGACCTGCCGATCTCGATGCTCTTCCTCGACGACGGCGTCTTCCAGCTCGCGCCCGGCCAACGCCCGGCCAACCTCGAACAGAAGGACCTGCAGGCCAACCTGCAAGCCCTGCCGCTGTTCGGCGTGGAAGCGCTCTACGTCAGCCAGCGCAGCCTCGGCGAGCGCGGCCTGGACGCCGCCAACCTGACGCTGCCCGTACAGGCGCTGGACGCCACCGCCCTACGCGACCTGCTGCAAACCCACGACCAGGTGATCACGATCTGATGGCTACTCTCCACCTGCTCTCGCACTCCCCCTTCGACGACGGCCGACTCGCCAGTTGCCTGCACCTGCTCGGCCCGGACGACGGCCTGCTGCTGACCGGCGACGCCGTCTACGCCCTGCGCGACGGCACTGCGCCCTGCCAGGCGCTGGAGCTGATGCCCGCCGCCAACGGACTCTTCGCCCTGCTGGAAGACCTTCAGGCGCGCGGCATGGACGATGTTCCCGCCCGCGTCATCGCGGTCGACTATCCCGGCTTCGTCGAGCTCTGCACCCGCTTCGACAAGGTGAATGCCTGGCTATGAGCACCCTACTGGTCAACGGACAAGCCCTGCCGCTGGACAAGGACGGCTACCTGGCGCACCTGGACGACTGGAGCGACGCCGCCGCCGAGGCCCTGGCGCACAACGAAGGCATCCACCTGACGCCCGAGCATTGGGAAATCCTCCTGCTGCTGCGCGAGTTCTATGGCGAATTCCAGCTCTCCCCAGCGAACCGGCCGCTCATCAAGTACGTCGCCCAGCGACTGGGCACGGAAAAGGGCAGCAGCCTGCACCTCAACCTCCTGTTCAAGGGCACCCCGGCCAAGCTTGCCGCCAAGCTTGCCGGCCTGCCGAAGCCGACCAACTGCCTATGACCGCCGCCCCGCTCGTCCTGCAGACACCTGAAGAACATCCGTTCGCCCAGTTCGTTCGCATCCTCGGCAAGGGCAAGCGCGGCGCGCGCGGCCTGACCCGCGAGGAAGCCCACGAAGCACTGGGCATGATCCTCGACGACAAGGTCGAGGAGGCCCAGCTGGGCGCCTTCCTGATGCTGCTGCGGCACAAGGAGGAAAGCGCCGAGGAACTGGCCGGCTTCACCGAGGCGGTGCGCGAACGCCTGCAAGTGCCGAAGATCGCCGTGGATCTGGACTGGCCCAGCTACGCCGGCAAGAAGCGTCACCTGCCCTGGTACCTGCTGGCCGCCAAATGCCTGGCCGGCAGCGGCACCCGCATCCTGCTGCACGGCGGCGGCGCCCATACCGCGGGCCGGCTCTACACCGAACAGCTGCTGGAGCAGCTCGGCCTGCCGCTGTGCCGCGACTGGGATTCGGTCAGCAACGCACTGGACGACAAAGGCATCGCCTTCGCACCGCTGGTGGACTGGATGCCGCGTCTGCAACAGATGATCGAGCTGCGCAACACCCTCGGCCTGCGCTCGCCGATGCACTCTGCCGTGCGCCTGATCAACCCGCTGGGCGCGACCTGTGTGCTGCAGAGCATCTTCCACCCCGGCTACCAGGCGGTGCACCGCGAGGGCAGCCGCCTGCTCGGCGACTACGCCATCGTCATCAAGGGCGAAGGTGGCGAGATCGAAGTGAATCCCGACGCCAGCTCGCACCTCTATGGCTGCCGCGCTGGCGAAGCCTGGGACGAGGAATGGCCAGCACTGTCGCCGCTGCGCCACGTCAAACCGGAAACGCTGGCCCCTGCCGAACTGGTCGCCTTCTGGCACGGCGAAAGCCAGGACTCCTATGGCGAACTGGCGGTACGGGCAACGATGGCATTGGCCCTGCGCGCGATGGGATTGCCGAGAGACGAAGCCTTCGCGGAGGCCGATAAACGCTGGACCGCACGCGATAGATCGATCTGATCGATATCTGAAATCCTGTTTTTGCGCTAATCAATCGAGTCTTTATCGATAGACTGGTCCCATCTCCCCTGCTTTCTGGAGCACACACGATGGGACAGTTGATCGATGGCCGCTGGCATGACCAGTGGTATGACACCAGCAAGGACGGCCGCTTCCAGCGCGAGAACGCTCAGCGCCGCAACTGGATCACCGCCGACGGAAGCCCCGGCCCCAGCGGCGAAGGCGGCTTCCGCGCCGAGCCCGGCCGTTATCACCTTTACGTTTCCCTGGCCTGCCCCTGGGCCCACCGCACGCTGATCTTCCGCCAGCTCAAGGGCCTGGAATCACTGATCGACGTTTCGGTGGTCAGCTGGCTGATGCTGGAAAATGGCTGGACCTTCGACAAGGCGCTGGGCTCGACCGGCGACAAGCTCGACGGCCTGGACTTCCTCCACCAGCGCTATACCAAGGACGACCCGCACTACACCGGCCGCGTCACCGTACCGGTGCTGTGGGACAGGCACGAGCAGCGCATCGTCAGCAACGAGTCGGCGGAGATCATCCGCATGTTCAACTCGGCTTTCGACGACCTCACCGGCAACCGCCTGGACCTCTATCCGGAGCCGCTGCGGGCACAGATCGACGAACTGAATGAGCGTATCTACCCGGCGGTGAACAACGGCGTGTACCGCGCCGGCTTCGCCACCACCCAGGCGGCCTACGAAGAGGCGTTCAAGACCCTGTTCAACGAACTGGACTGGCTGGACGAGCGCCTGGGCAAACAGCGCTACCTGGCAGGCGAATACCTGACCGAGGCCGATGTGCGCCTGTTCACCACGCTGATCCGCTTCGATGCCGTCTACCACGGCCACTTCAAGTGCAACCTGCGGCGCCTGGCGGACTACCCCAACCTATCCGGCTGGCTGCGTGAGCTGTACCAGTGGCAGGGCGTCGCCGGCACGGTCGACTTCCAGCACATCAAGCACCACTACTACGCCAGCCACCGCACCATCAACCCGACTGGCGTCGTTCCGCTGGGACCACAGCAGGACTTCACCACGCCCCATGGGCGGGAGCATCTGCCGGGCAAAGGCATCGCGCAGAAAGGGTGAGGCTGGCGTAGGGCGTATAACGTTCGACGTTATACGCCGATACACCCATCTCCTCGTCGACTTCGTGGTTGAGCCTGGCGAAGCACAGCTCCGAGTTCAAATCCGAGCAGGTCGGCAGTGAAGGTCAAACGGCGTATAACCGCGAACGGTTATACGCCCTGCGCCGGAATCAGATCGGCTTGTCGATGCCGTCGTAGACCTTCTGCAGTGCGTCGAGGCGTTCCTGATAGCGTTGCTTCAGGCAAGCCTTCCTCGCCCCACAGGCGCGCCGCTGCTCCAGCCACGCGAGCTGAGAATCGCCCAGGTTGCCGCGCATGCCCATGGCGAACAGCCCCCGGAGCAGGCGGTAGGTGGTAGCCATCTGCACATCCAGCTCGGATAGCTGGCGATCGGCACAAATGGCTTTTTCGTCTGCCTGTTTCGCCTTGCTGCAGTCAAAGCTGGCTGCGGAAGCAGGCAGCGCGACGCAACCCAAGGCGCAAACAACGCCCAGTGTCACGCCAAGCACGGCCTTCATTGTTGCCCTTCGAACCAGGCGAGCTTGTCCCGCAACTGCACGACTTCGCCCACGATTACCAGGGTCGGCGCATGCACCTCATGCTCCGCCACCAGCGCGGGCAGATCGGCCAGCGTGCCGGTGAACACCCGCTGGTGCACGGTAGTGCCCTGCTGAACCAGCGCCGCCGGGGTATCGGCGGAACGCCCATGGCGCACCAGCTGCTCGCAGATCACCGGCAAGCCGACCAGTCCCATGTAGAACACCAGGGTCTGCCCCGGCGCCACCAGATCACCCCAGGGCAGGTCGGTGGTGCCATCCTTCAGGTGCCCGGTCACGAAGCGCACCGACTGCGCATAGTCGCGATGGGTCAGCGGAATGCCGGCATAGGCCGCGCAACCGCTGGCTGCGGTGATACCGGGCACGACCTGGAACGGGATGCCATTGGCCGCCAGCTCGTCGATCTCTTCGCCGCCACGACCGAAGATGAACGGGTCACCACCCTTCAGACGCAGCACGCGCTTGCCTTGCAGGGCCAGCTCGACCAGTTGGCGATTGATCTCGTCCTGCGGAACGGCGTGGTCCGCACGGCGCTTGCCGACATACAGTCGATCGGCATCGCGGCGGCACAGTTCGAGAATGGCCGGCGCAACGAGACGATCGTAGAGCACCACGTCGGCCTGCTGCATCAGGCGCAGGGCACGGAAGGTCAGCAGGTCGGGATCGCCCGGCCCGGCACCGACCAGATAGACCTCGCCACGGGATTCGGGCTGCGGCGAGTCCAGCTTGTCCGCCAGCAGGCGTTCGGCTTCGTTCGGCTGACCGGACAGCATGCGTTCTGCCACCGGTCCCTGGAACAC
Source organism: Pseudomonas macauensis (assembly GCF_047902425.1). Taxonomy (NCBI): domain Bacteria; kingdom Pseudomonadati; phylum Pseudomonadota; class Gammaproteobacteria; order Pseudomonadales; family Pseudomonadaceae; genus Pseudomonas; species Pseudomonas macauensis. The sequence continues at coordinate 3,568,911 of NZ_CP138377.1, forward strand.
CTCTTCCCAGAACTTGCGGCGCTGCTGCAGGTCCGGCAGGCGTTGCTTCACGCGCTCGCGGAAGCGGCTGGCGAGCCCGGCGAGCTGGCCGTAGGTCGCGGGAATCCAGGTTTCCAGTTTGGCCCGCAGCAGCCGCGCCAGCACCGGTGCATCGCCGCCACTGGAGACAGCCACAACCAGCGGCGAACGATCGACGATGGCCGGGAAGATCACGCTGCACAGAGCAGGCGCATCGACCACGTTGACCGGCACGCCACGCTCGTTGGCATCGCGGGAGACTTGCGCGTTGAGCGGCTCATCGTCGGTCGCGGCGATGGCCAGCACGCAGTCCTGCAGATCGCCGGAAGCGTACGGGCGCAGCAACAACTCGCCCTGCACCTGCTCGACCAGCTCACGCAGCTCGGAGTGCACCGCGGGCGCCACGACCCGCAGCACCGCGCCGGCGTCGCTCAGCAGGCGCGCCTTGCGCAGTGCGACATCACCGCCGCCGACCAGTAGCGCGCGACGTCCGCGCAGGATGTGGAACAGCGGCAGGAAGTCCATTTCAGCCGATGACCTCGATGCCGGCCATGTACGGCTTGAGCACTTCCGGTACGCGGATCGAGCCATCGGCCTGCTGGTAGTTCTCCAGCACGGCGACCAGGGTGCGGCCCACGGCCAGGCCCGAGCCGTTGAGGGTGTGGACCAGTTCCGGCTTGCCGGTTTCCGGGTTGCGGTAACGCGCCTGCATGCGGCGGGCCTGGAAGTCGCCACAGTTGGAGCAGGAGGAAATCTCGCGGTACTTGTCCTGGCTCGGCACCCAGACTTCCAGGTCATAGGTCTTGGCGGCGCCGAAGCCCATGTCGCCGGTGCACAGCGCCAGGGCGCGGTACGGCAGCTCCAGAGCCTGCAGGACTTTCTCGGCGTTGCCGACCAGGCTTTCCAGGGCTTCCCAGGATTTCGACGGCTCGACGATCTGCACCATCTCGACCTTGTCGAACTGGTGCTGGCGGATCATGCCGCGGGTATCGCGGCCGGAGGCGCCGGCTTCGCTGCGGAAGCACGGGGTGTGGGCGACGAACTTCAGCGGCAGTTCCTTCGCATCGAGGATCTGGCCGGCCACGATGTTGGTCAGCGACACTTCGGCGGTGGGGATCAGGTACAGGTCGGCTTCGTCTTCGCGCTGGATCTTGAACAGATCCTCCTCGAACTTCGGCAGCTGGCCGGTTCCCTGCAGCGCCGGAGCCTGCACCAGGTATGGGGTGTAGGCCTCTTCGTAACCATGCTCGCGGGTGTGCAGGTCGATCATGAACTGCGCCAGGGCGCGGTGCAGGCGGGCGATCGGGCCGCGCATCAGGGCGAAGCGGGCGCCGGACAGGCGGGCGGCGGTCTCGAAGTCCAGCCAGCCATGCTTCTCGCCCAAGGCGACGTGGTCCTTGATCTCGAAATCGAAGGTGCGCGGAGTGCCCCAGCGGCGGACTTCGACGTTCTGCTCTTCGTCCTCGCCGACCGGCACGGATTCGTGGGGCAGGTTCGGGATGTTCAGCAGCAGGTTGTCCAGCTCGGCCTGGATGGCGTCCAGTTCGCGCTTGCCGGATTCCAGCTCCTCGGCCATGCGGTTGACCTCGGCCTTCAGCGGCGCGACGTCTTCACCGTTCTTCATGGCCAGGCCAATCGCCTTGGAACGCGAGTTGCGCTCGGCCTGCAGGGTCTCGGTGCGGGTCTGCACGGACTTGCGCTGGCTCTCCAGCGCTTCGATGCGCGCCACGTCCAGGGTGAAGCCACGGGTGGCCAGGCGTTCCGCAACTTCCTGCGGCTGGGTACGAACCAGTTTGGAATCGAGCATGCTGTCTTCTCGTGTCTAGTGTCAGGTGGCGCTCGCGGGCGCCACTTCAGGATTTTCTGCGCTTGCGCGGACTGCTCTGGTCGAGATTCGCCAGGTGGCGCAACTTCTCGCCGATCTTCAGCTCCAGCCCGCGCGGCACGGGTTGGTAATACTGGCGCGGTTCCATGGACTCGGGGAAGTAGTCCTCCCCGGCCGCGTAGGCGTCCGGCTCATCATGGGCGTAACGATACTCGTCGCCATAGCCCAGGTTCTTCATCAATTTGGTCGGTGCGTTGCGCAAGTGCAGCGGCACTTCCAGCGAGCCGCTCTCCGCCACATCACGGCGCGCGGTGTTGTAGGCGTTGTAGACGGCATTGCTCTTCGGTGCACAGGCCAGGTAGACGATAGCCTGCGCAATGGCCAATTCACCTTCCGGACTGCCCAGGCGCTCCTGCACATCCCAGGCGTTGAGGCACAGGGTCAGCGCGCGGGGGTCGGCGTTGCCGATGTCCTCGCTGGCCATACGCACCACACGGCGGGCAATGTAGAGCGGGTCACAGCCGCCATCGAGCATGCGCGAGTACCAGTACAGCGCACCGTCCGGGCTGGAGCCGCGCACCGATTTGTGCAGCGCGCTGATCTGGTCATAGAACGCCTCGCCGCCCTTGTCGAATCGACGGCGCGAGTCGCCCAGCAGGTTCTGCAGCAACTCGGCGCTGATCTCGCCATTGTCCTCGGCGAGGTCCGAGGCGTTCTCCAGCAGGTTGAGCAGGCGCCGGCCATCGCCGTCGGCGGCGGCCATGAGGATGGCGAAGCTATCGTCGGGCAGGCTCAGGTTGCGCTTGCCCAGCCCCTTCTCTTCGGTGAGTGCGCGCTGCACCAGGCGACGCAGGGCCGCTTCGTCCAGGCTTTTCAGCACGTAGACGCGGGCGCGGGAGAGCAGCGCATTGTTCAGTTCGAAGGACGGGTTCTCGGTGGTCGCACCGATGAAGATCAGGGTGCCGTCTTCGACATAAGGCAGGAAGGCATCCTGCTGGCTCTTGTTGAAGCGGTGCACCTCGTCGACGAAGAGGATGGTGCGGCGGCCGTACTGCGCGGCGTGCTGCTTGGCCACCTCCACCGACTGGCGGATTTCCTTCACCCCCGAGAGCACCGCCGAGATGGTCTCGAAGTGCGCATCGGTGACCTGGGCCAGCAGCTTCGCCAGGGTGGTCTTGCCGACCCCGGGCGGGCCCCAGAAGATCATCGAATGCAGCGCGCCCTGCTCCAGCGCCTCGCGCAGCGGCTTGCCGCGCGCGAGCAGGTGCTCCTGGCCGACGTACTCGTCCAGGCTGGTCGCGCGCAGGCGCGCGGCCAGGGGCTGGGAAACGGGGGCGGAGCGGAACAGGTCCACGGTCTTACCTATCGATCAATCCAGCACGAGGCCGGTTATTCCTGGATGACGTCGACGCCCTTGGGCACGTCGAAGACGAACTGCTTGGCGTCCATCGCCTCGTTCATCTTCACGTCGAAGAACAGGATGTTGGTACGCTGACCGACGCTGTCGACCAGTTGCATGTCGTTCACCACACCGCTGCGGAAGGAAATCCGCAGGCTGTCGAACAGGGTGTCCTTGGCCTTGGGCTTGAGGATGAAGTCCACCACGTTGCCGCCGTCTTTGGCGGTGATGTCGAAGCTCTGGCCGATCTTCGAGACGTCGCCGGAAAGCAGCAGCGCCGGGGTCTGGGTCAGGCGCTGGTCGAGCTTCTGGATGGTCACCTGCTCCAGGTCCGGGTCGTAAAGCCAGATTTTCTCGCCATTGGAGATGAGCAGTTGCTCATTCGGCGCATCGGTGTGCCAACGGAACAGACCGGGGCGCTTGAGGCCCAGGGTGCCGGCGGTTTCCTGCAGGCGGGTGCCGCTACCGTCCAGGGTCAGCTGGGAGAAGCGCGCGGTCATGGTCTGGGCCTTGCTGAGCATACCGCTCAGGCGCTGGGCGGCGGCATCGTCAGCGTGGGCCTGCGCGCCGGCAATGGCCAGCGCAGCAACGAACAACATGCGAATCAGACGCATATATCCTCGAAGTCGAATCAATCACGAATCGGGGCCGGCGCGATGACTTCGCGCGAGCCATTGGTATTCATCGGGGTGACCACGCCAGCCATTTCCATCGCCTCGATCATCCGCGCGGCGCGGTTGTAACCGATCTTCAGCTTGCGCTGCACGGCGGAAATGGACGCACGGCGACTTTCAGTGACGAAACGCACGGCCTCGTCATAGAGCGGATCATCCTCGCTGCCCTCGCCGCCCTCGCCGCCTTCGAAGCTGCCACCGCCCGAACCGCCGCCTTCATCGGCGCCGGCGAGGATGTCTTCGATGTAGTTCGGCGCGCCACGCAGCTTCCAGGCCTCGACCACACGGTGTACTTCGTCGTCGGAGACGAAGGCGCCATGGACACGGATCGGCAGGCCGGTGCCCGGCGGCAGGTAGAGCATGTCACCGTGGCCCAGCAGCTGCTCGGCGCCACCCTGGTCGAGGATGGTGCGCGAGTCGATCTTGCTGGATACCTGGAAGGCAATACGGGTCGGGATGTTCGCCTTGATCAGGCCGGTGATCACGTCCACCGATGGACGCTGGGTCGCCAGGATCAGGTGGATACCCGCCGCACGCGCCTTCTGGGCGATACGGGCGATCAGCTCTTCCACCTTCTTGCCGACGATCATCATCATGTCGGCGAATTCGTCTACCACCACCACGATGGTCGGCAGGGTCTGCAGCAGTGGAGCTTCGTCTTCCATGCTCTCGCGGCGGTACAGCGGGTCGGTCAGCGGCGTGCCGGCCTCTTCCGCGTCCTTCACCTTGCGGTTGAAACCGGCGAGGTTACGCACGCCCATGGCCGCCATCAGCTTGTAGCGGCGCTCCATCTCCGCCACGCTCCAGCGCAGGGCGTTGGCGGCTTCCTTCATGTCGGTGACGACCGGGCAGAGCAGGTGCGGAATGCCTTCGTAGATCGACAGTTCCAGCATCTTCGGGTCGATCATGATCAGCCGCGCCTCTTCCGGCGTGGACTTGAACAGGATCGACAGCAGCATGGCGTTCACGCCCACCGACTTACCGGAACCGGTGGTACCGGCCACCAGCAGGTGCGGCATCTTCGCCAGGTCGGTGATGATCGGGTTGCCGCCGATGTCGTGGCCCAGGGCCAGTGGCACGGTGGACTTGTGCTCGTCGTACTCGGGCGTCATCAGCACTTCGGAGAAGCGCACCATCTGCCGGTCTTCGTTGGGAATCTCGATGCCCACGGTAGTCTTGCCGGGGATCACTTCCACCACGCGCACGCTGATCACCGCCAGCGAGCGCGCCAGGTCCTTGGCCAGGTTGGAGATACGGCTGACCTTCACGCCGGCGGCCGGCTGGATTTCGAAACGGGTGATCACCGGGCCCGGATGGACCGACTCGACCACCACTTCGACGCCGAACTCCTTGAGCTTGATCTCCAGCAGGCGCGACATGGCCTCCAGGGATTCCGGGGAGTAGCTCTGCTTCTTCTCGGCAGCCGGGTCGAGGATCGACAGCGGCGGCAGCGTGCCTTCCACGGCTGTGTCGACGAACAGCGGCGCCTGTTTTTCCTTCAGCACGCGCTTGCTCGGCTCGGCCGGCTTGGCGGCCGGCGGCGGCACGTCGATCTTCGGCGCCACGCGTTTCTCGCGCTCCTGCACGCTCTTGACCAGGGCTTCCTCGCGCTCGATCAGGCGCTCCTTGACCTTGGCCTGTTCGCGGCGGTCAGCAACGATGGGGGCGGCAACCTCGGCCACACGCTCGTCCACCTCACGCAGCTGGGCGACCAGTTGCTTGTGCTCGCTGCGGGCGCTCCACCAGCGGTTGGCGGCATTGTGGATCAGTTCGAAGAGATCGAGGGTGATCTTGCCGGTAACGTCCATGACCTTGAACCAGGACAGGTCGGCGAAGACGGTCATGCCAAACAGGAACAGGGCCAGGAACAGCAGCGTGCTGCCCTGCACGTTCAGCGCATTGACACCCAGTTGCCCCAGGCTCTCGCCCAGGGCGCCGCCGGCACTGGCCGGCATGTGGCTGCCGCTGGCATGGAAATGGATGTAGGCCAGCGCGGAACCGGCCAGCACCAGGAACACCAGGCCGATCAGGCGCCAGGAGAACAGCCAGCCGCTCCACTCCCAGGGCATGTGCCGCTTGCGGAAGACCTGATAGGTCTTCACCGCCAGCAACAGCGGGAACAGGTAGGCGAAATAGCCCAGCACCATGAACAGGATGTCGGCGCTCAGAGCACCCAGGCGGCCGGCGGCGTTCTGCACCTGATCGACGTGGCTGGAGTGGCTCCAGCCCGGATCGGACGGATCATAGGTGAGCAACGCCATCCACAGGTAAAGGCAGAGCGCGCCCAGCGCGATCAACGCCCCTTCCTTCAGGCGATAGTGCAGTTGCTGACGCCAGGCGGCGGCATGGCTTGCTGTGGTGGTGTCCTTCAAAACGCGTCTATTCCTGCGCTCTACGCGCGTCCGAGAGTCGTTGAGCCTCAAAACGGGCCTATTGTACGGCTTTGGCCAGCCGATGCCAGCGAGCCCGGAAGCGTCCGACGGCGCTTTTGCCGGCTTTCCGAGGTTCGGTGTAGCATAGCCCATCACCGTTTTTCGGCTGCTCAATTGGAGCATGCATTCTCTTACGTGACAAAGGCTTATGGAGTCTTTTTATGAGTGAAGTCAAGCATTCGCGCCTGATCATCCTGGGCTCCGGCCCCGCCGGCTACACCGCTGCCGTGTACGCCGCCCGCGCCAACCTCAAGCCTGTTGTCATCACCGGCATCCAGCCCGGCGGCCAGCTCACCACCACCACCGAAGTCGACAACTGGCCGGGCGACGTCGAAGGCCTGACCGGTCCCGCCCTGATGGAGCGCATGCAGCAGCACGCCCAGCGTTTCGATACCGAGATCGTCTACGACCACATCCACACCGCCGAGTTGCAGAGCAAGCCCTTCACCCTCAAGGGTGACAGCGGTACCTACACCTGCGACGCACTGATCATCGCCACCGGCGCCTCGGCCCAGTACCTGGGCATGTCCTCCGAGGAGGCCTTCATGGGCCGCGGCGTTTCCGCCTGCGCCACCTGCGATGGCTTCTTCTACCGCAACCAGGTGGTCTGCGTGGTCGGCGGCGGCAACACCGCCGTGGAAGAAGCACTCTACCTGTCCAATATTGCCAAGGAAGTGCACCTGATCCACCGCCGCGACAAGCTGCGCTCGGAGAAGATCCTGCAGGACAAGCTGTTCGAGAAAGCCCAGAACGGCAACGTGCACCTGCACTGGAACACCACCCTGGACGAAGTCCTGGGCGACGACATGGGCGTGATCGGTGTACGCCTGAAGGACGCCGAAACCGGCGCAACCCGCCAGCTGGACCTGTCCGGCGTGTTCATCGCCATCGGCCACAAGCCCAACACCGACCTGTTCACCGGCCAGTTGGCCATGCATGACGGCTACCTGAAGATCAAGGGCGGCTCCGAAGGCAACGCCACCCAGACCAGCATCGAAGGCGTGTTCGCCGCAGGCGACGTGGCCGACCACGTCTACCGCCAGGCGATCACCTCCGCCGGCGCCGGCTGCATGGCCGCGCTGGACGCCGAGAAGTTCCTCGACGACAACTGATCGGTCAAAGGGGAGGCCCGCCCTCCCCTCCTCCGCCCATGCTCAATTGGCTTTCCCGCGACAACTTCGATTTCCCGCCCCTGGACAAGGCCCTGCACGAGCCCAACGGCCTGCTCGCGGCCGGTGGCGACCTCGACCCGCGCCGCCTGATCCAGGCGTACCGTCACGGCTGTTTCCCCTGGTACCAGGACGGCCAACCGATCCTCTGGTGGTCGCCCGATCCGCGCACCGTACTCTTCCCCGACGAACTGCACGTTTCCCGCAGCCTGGCCAAATGCCTGCGCCAGCAGCGCTACCAGGTCAGCATCGACCAGGCCTTCGAGCGGGTCATCCACGGCTGCGCCAGCCCGCGTGATTACGCCGACGGAACCTGGATCACCACGCCAATGCAGCAGGCCTACTGCGAGCTGCATCGCCTGGGCGTCGCACACTCGGTGGAAGCCTGGGATGGCGACAAGCTGGTCGGCGGCCTGTACGGACTGGCCATTGGTCGGCTGTTCTTCGGCGAATCCATGTTCAGCCGTGCGGACAATGCCTCCAAGGTGGCGTTCGTCACCCTGGTGCAGCGCCTCAAGACTGCCGGTTTCGAGCTGATCGACTGCCAGATGCCAACCCAGCACCTGCACAGCTTTGGCGCGCGAGCCATTTCCCGGCGCGAATTCGCCGCTTATCTGCGCCGCCATCTCGACCAATCACCACTGCAGGACTGGACTTCCCAAGCGGACCAGCCCAGCCTGACATAAACTTGCCAGAGGGTCCTCGCAGGGGTTGAAGATGACCGAGCTTGCCCGCCTGAAGTTTTACGCCACACAGCCGCACCCATGCAGCTATCTGCCCGAGGAGCAGGCCACCACCCTGTTCCTCGATCCCAGCCAGCCCATGGACGCGCAGCTGTACGCCTCGCTTTCGGAGGTCGGCTTCCGGCGCAGCGGCGAACACCTGTACCGCCCCCACTGCCAGCACTGCACCGCCTGCATCCCGGCACGCATCCCGGCCGCCGGTTTCCAGCCCAGCCGCCAGCAGAAGCGCATCCTCAAGCGCAACGTCGACCTCGAAGTCATCCGCAAGCGACCGACCTTCACCGAGGAGTACTACGCGCTGTACATGCGCTACATCGAACAGCGCCACGCCGACGGAGACATGTACCCGCCCAGCCGCGACCAGTTCGCCACCTTCCTGGTCCGCGACCTGCCGTTCAGCTGTTTCTTCGAGTTCCGCCTGCAAGGCCGCCTGCTGGCCGTCGCGGTCACCGACGTCCTACCCAACGGACTCTCGGCGGTCTACACCTTCTACGACCCCGACGAAGAGCGCCGCAGCCTGGGGCGCTACGCCATCCTCTGGCAGATCGCCGAGACCCACCGACTGGGTCTGCACGCGGTCTATCTCGGTTACTGGATCAAGAACTGCCGGAAGATGAACTACAAGACCCAGTACCGACCAATCGAGCTGTTCGTGAACCAGCGCTGGGTCGTGCTGAACTGACTCTTTACACGCCACTTGGCGTTTTGGCGCATTTTCAGGCACAATGTGTGCCTTTTTTAATGGCCTGAAACTTCAGGCAATCATAGATACCGAGGGCTCTACTGCATGTCGAAAGAAGACAGCTTCGAAATGGAAGGCACTGTCGTCGACACCCTGCCCAACACCATGTTCCGCGTGGAGTTGGAGAACGGGCACGTCGTTACCGCGCACATCTCCGGCAAGATGCGCAAGAACTACATCCGCATCCTGACCGGCGACAAGGTTCGCGTAGAACTGACGCCCTACGACCTGTCCAAGGGTCGTATCACCTACCGCGCCCGCTGACGGACGGTAGCGCCGGAAGTCAGATCCGGCACACAGAAAAACGCCCGGCAATGCCGGGCGTTTTCGTTTGCGCCTTATTTTTTAAACCTGAGCATCGTCAGGCTGGCTCTACGGCGATCACTTCGAACTCGAAGGCCAGTTCGCCATCCTTCAGGTCCACATGGGCCACACCACCGTGCTCGGCCAGCTCGCCGAACAGGATCTCTTCGGCCAGCGGCCGCTTGATCTTGTCCTGGATCAGCCGCGCCATCGGACGCGCACCCATCTGCGGGTCGTAGCCCTTCTCCGCCAGCCAGCCGCGCGCCGCGTCGCTGACCTCGATCTGCACGTGCTTATCCTCCAACTGCGCCTGCAGCTCGGTGAGGAACTTGTCGACGATGCTCTTGATGGTCTCGAGACTGAGGCGACCGAACTGGATGATGGTGTCCAGACGGTTGCGGAACTCCGGCGTGAAGCTCTTCTTGATCACTTCCATGGCATCGGTCGAGTGATCCTGCAGCGTGAAGCCGATGGAGGCCCGCGCCGCAGTTTCCGCGCCCGCGTTGGTGGTCATGATCAAGATGACGTTGCGGAAGTCCGCCTTGCGCCCGTTGTTGTCGGTCAGGGTGCCGTGGTCCATCACCTGCAGCAGCAGGTTGAAGACTTCCGGGTGCGCCTTCTCGATCTCATCCAGCAGCAGTACGCAGTGCGGCGTCTTGGTGATCGCCTCGGTGAGCAGGCCACCCTGGTCGAAGCCAACGTAACCCGGAGGCGCACCGATCAGACGAGATACGGTGTGCCGCTCCATGTACTCGGACATGTCGAAGCGCACCAACTCCACGCCCAGCGCCTTGGCCAACTGACGAGCCACCTCGGTCTTGCCCACCCCGGTCGGACCGGAGAACAGGAAGGAACCGACCGGCTTGTCCGGCGACTTCAGACCCGCACGGGACAGTTTGATCGCAGTGGACAGCGACTCGATGGCAGCAGCCTGACCGAACACCGTCAGCTTCAGGTCGCGCTCGAGGTTGCGCAGCAGCTCTTTATCGGAGCTGGAGACGTGCTTCGGAGGAATGCGCGCGATCTTCGCGACGATATCCTCGACCTGCGGAACTTCGATGCGCTTCACGCGCTTCTCTTCCGGCTGCAGACGCTGATAGGCGCCGGCCTCGTCGATCACGTCGATGGCCTTGTCCGGCATGTGCCTGTCATTGATGTAGCGCGCGGCCAGTTCGGCGGCGGCACGCAGCGCCTCGTCGCTGTACTCGACGTGGTGGTGCTGCTCGAAGCGCGGCTTCAGGCCTTTCAGGATACCGTAGGTGTCCTCGACGGACGGCTCGGTGACATCAACCTTCTGGAAGCGACGAGCCAGCGCCCGATCCTTCTCGAAGATGCCGCGGAATTCCTGGAAGGTGGTGGAGCCGATGCAGCGGATCTCGCCGGACGACAGCAGCGGCTTGAGCAGGTTGGACGCATCCATCACACCACCCGATGCCGCGCCAGCGCCGATGATGGTGTGGATTTCGTCGATGAACAGCACGGCATGCGGACGCTTGCGCAGCTCATTGAGCAGCGCCTTGAAGCGCTTCTCGAAATCGCCGCGATACTTGGTGCCCGCCAGCAGCGCGCCCAGGTCGAGGGAATAGACGACGCTGTCGGACAGCAGGTCCGGCACCTGGCCGTCAACGATGCGCTTGGCCAGACCTTCGGCGATGGCGGTCTTGCCGACGCCAGCCTCACCCACCAGCAGCGGGTTGTTCTTGCGGCGGCGCGCGAGAATCTGCGCAACACGCTCGACTTCGGTTTCACGACCAACCAGCGGATCGATGCGCCCCTGGCGCGCCAGGTCGTTCAGGTTGCTGGCATAGGCATCCAGAGGATGACTGGAGGTAGAAGACTCGCCGCCCTCCTCGTCCTGCATGTCCTGCTCGCTTTCCTGATGCTCGGCATGGCCCGGCACCTTGGAAATGCCGTGGGCGATGTAGTTGACCACATCGATACGCGCGACGCTCTGCTGCTTGAGCAGGAACACCGCCTGGCTTTCCTGTTCGCTGAAGATGGCCACCAGCACATTGGCACCGGTCACTTCGCGCTTGCCGGAGCTCTGCACGTGGAACACCGCGCGCTGCAATACGCGCTGGAAGCCCAGGGTCGGCTGGGTCTCGCGGTCCTCATCATGCTGGGGGATCAGTGGCGTGGTGGAGTCGATGAACTCCTGCAGGTCCCGCCGCAGCTTGTCCAGATTGGCTCCACACGCTCTCAGGACCGTTGCGGCGGCTTCGTTATCCAGAAGCGCCAACAGCAAGTGCTCAACGGTCATGAACTCATGCCGCTTCGCCCGCGCCTCCTTGAAGGCGAGATTGAGGGTGACTTCGAGCTCTCGATTCAACATGACTTCACCTCGCTCCCAAACATCCGCATCAACCTTCTATCTCAATTTCGCACAACAGTGGATGTTGGCTCTCCCTCGCATATTGATTGACCTGCATGGCTTTGGTTTCAGCGACATCACGGGTAAAGGTCCCGCAGTTCGCCTTGCCTTGAGTATGCACGGTCAACATGACCTTGGTTGCCTGCTCTCGGTTCATGTTGAAGTACAACTCGAGCACCTCAACCACGAAATCCATCGGGGTGTAATCATCGTTGAACATGATGACCCGATACATGGACGGCGGCTTCAGCGCGGGCTTGGATTCCTCGACCGCGAGCCCCGTCCCTTCGTCTTCCAATGGATCCGGGCGGTCCTGATTGAATGTTAGTCGAATCTGGCTACTTGCATGCATGCTGGAATAAAAGCTTTGCGAGTGGGTGAATGAGGGGGCCGACCGGAGTTTGAAACGTCTCTCAGGCCCAGACGACGCCGCCTTGACTAACGGCAAAAGGGTGTTACAACCAAAGGATACCCCCCGGAGGGTATCAGGAGTTCCGGACGCCAGCCTCTGATAAAGGCTGTAGCGGAATCGTAGTGGATGATACTCCAGCGATGGAGTCCTTTGCAGAGGGATATCAGCATGCTCAGCGGTAAGGTCAAGTGGTTCAACAACGCCAAGGGCTATGGATTCATCCTGGCTGAAGGCCGAGATGAGGACCTGTTCGCTCATTACTCGGCGATCCAGATGGATGGCTACAAGACACTCAAGGCCGGCCAACCCGTAAGCTTCGAGATCCTGCAAGGTCCGAAGGGGTTGCATGCGGTTAACATTCAACCCATCAACGCCAGCGTATCCGCACCCTCCGCCCAGACTGCCCCGAGCAGCGAGATGCAGAACATCACGGCAGAGGCCTGATCCTCCCGGATCAGCAGAATGAAAAAAGGCCGGCATCAGCCGGCCTTTTTTATGGGTGCATCACCCAGCTTACATCTTGGCGATGATCGCGTCGCCGAACTCCGAGCAGGACAGCAGCTTGGCGCCGTCCATCAGGCGTTCGAAATCGTAGGTAACAGTTCTGGCCGCGATGGCGCCGTTCACGCCCTTGATGATCAGGTCGGCCGCTTCCGGCCAGCCCAGGTGACGCAGCATCATCTCGGCGGAAAGGATCACCGAACCCGGGTTCACCTTGTCCAACCCCGCGTACTTGGGCGCGGTGCCGTGGGTCGCCTCGAACATGGCCACCGAATCGGACAGGTTGGCCCCCGGCGCGATACCGATGCCGCCCACCTCCGCCGCCAGGGCGTCGGAGAGGTAGTCACCGTTCAGGTTCAGGGTGGCGATCACGTCGTACTCGGCCGGACGCAGCAGGATCTGCTGCAGCATGGCGTCGGCGATCACGTCCTTCACCACGATGTTCTTGCCGGTATTGGGGTTCTTGAACTGCATCCACGGGCCGCCGTCGAGCAGTTGGGCGCCGAACTCGTCGCGAGCGAGTTCGTAGCCCCAGTCCTTGAAGGCACCCTCGGTGAATTTCATGATGTTGCCTTTATGAACGATGGTCACGGAGCTGCGATCATTGTCCACGGCGTACTGCAGGGCCTTGCGCACCAGGCGCTTGGTGCCCTCCTGGGAAACCGGCTTGATGCCGATGCCACAGTTTTCGGTGAAGCGGATCTTCTTGACGCCCATTTCCTCGGTGAGGAACTTGATGACCTTCTGGGCTTCGGGGGTGCCGGCTTTCCATTCGACGCCGGCATAGATGTCTTCGGAGTTCTCCCGGAAGATCACCATGTCCACGTCGCCGGGTTTCTTCACCGGGCTGGGCACGCCTTCGAACCAGCGCACCGGGCGCAGGCAGACATAGAGGTCGAGCTGCTGGCGAAGGGCTACGTTCAGCGAACGGATGCCACCGCCGACCGGAGTGGTCAGCGGCCCCTTGATGGAGACGACGTAATCGCGAACGGCGTCCAGGGTTTCCTGGGGCAGCCAGGTGTCCTGGTCGTAGACCTGGGTGGCCTTCTCGCCGGCGTAGACTTCCATCCACGCAATCTTGCGGTCGCCCTTGTAGGCTTTCTCGACGGCTGCGTCGACGACCTTGATCATGACCGGGCTGATGTCGACGCCAATGCCATCACCCTCGATGAAGGGGATGATCGGGTTCTTCGGTACATTCAAGGACATATCGGCGTTGACGGTGATTTTGTCACCGGCCGGCACCTGGATCTTTTGGTATCCCATGCTGAACTCCGCTTTTTGGTTGAAACCCTCTTGCAGCCACTGAGGGTAGCTCACAAGTCGATGATCGAACCACATCATTCCTTAGTCTAAAAAAGGCACGCACATCACCCTGCCTTTAGGGTGGTATACTGGCGGCCATGACTTAATGGTCATCGAGGTCCGAGCAGTCTGGGACCAGACTCTCTCCTCGTAACGACGGAGTCCACACCAGGAACCCGCCGTACAACGCTCTACTGGCGCCCCAATATCCCCGCGGCAAATCTCGAAGGTCGGTCAACCACTTCGTTGAACGCAAGCGTGTACCAACGCGATTCGAGACTCTGTGCGCGCCCAGCAAAGAAGAGAGTTAGAACGAGATGTCCATCCGCTCGAAGATCACTTACACCTTCACCGACGAAGCACCCGCCCTTGCCACCTACTCGCTGCTTCCCATCGTAAAAGCCTTCGCCGCCTCCGCCGGCATCGACGTAGAAACCCGCGACATCTCTCTTGCAGGCCGTATCCTGGCCTCCTTCGCCGACAAACTCGGCGACAAGGCCATCGAAGACGACCTGGCCTACCTGGCCCAACTGGCCACCGCCCCCGAAGCCAACATCATCAAGCTGCCGAACATCTCCGCTTCGGTACCGCAGCTCAAGGGCGCCATCGCCGAGCTGCAGAAGCTGGGCTTCGCCGTTCCGGACTTCCCGGAAGACCCGCAGACCGCCGAAGAGAACGAAACCCGTGCGCGTTACGCCAAGGTCCTGGGCAGCGCCGTGAACCCGGTCCTGCGTGAAGGCAACTCCGACCGCCGCGCCCCGGCCGCCGTGAAGGCCTACGCCCGCAAGCACCCGCACAGCATGGGCAAGTGGAGCATGGCTTCGCGCTCCCACGCCGACTACATGCGTGGCGGCGACTTCTTCTCCAGCGAACAGTCGGTCACCATCCCGAAGGCCGGTGAAGTCCGCATCGAGTTCGTCGGCAAGGACGGCAAGGTCGAGACCAAGAAGACCCTGAAGATGCAGGAAGGCGAAGTCCTCGACAGCATGTTCATGAGCTGCAGCAAGCTGCGCGCCTTCTTCGAGAAGACCCTGCAGGATTGCAAGGAAACCGGCGTCATGTGGTCCCTGCACGTCAAGGCCACCATGATGAAGATCTCCCACCCGATCGTCTTCGGCCACGCCGTCACCGTCTACTACAAGGACGTGTTCGAGAAGTACGGCGAGCTGTTCGAAGAGCTGGGCGTGAACCCGAACAACGGCATCTCCAGCGTCTATGACAAGATCAAGTCGCTGCCGGCCTCGCAGCAGGAAGAAATCCTGCACGACATCCACGAGGTGTACAGCCACCGCCCGGAAATGGCGATGGTCGACTCGGTCAAGGGCATCACCAACCTGCACATCCCCAGCGACGTGATCGTCGACGCCTCCATGCCGGCCATGATCCGCAACTCGGGTCAAATGTGGGGCAAGGACGGTAAACAGAAAGACACCAAAGCGGTAATGCCGGAAAGCACCTACGCCCGCATCTACCAGGAAATGATCAACTTCTGCAAAACCAACGGCGCGTTCGACCCGACCACCATGGGCAGCGTACCGAACGTCGGCCTGATGGCGCAGAAGGCCGAGGAATACGGCTCCCACGACAAGACCTTCGAAATGGAAGCCGACGGCACCATGCGTGTAGTCGACGCCGACGGCAAGGTCCTGATGCAGCACGAAGTGCAGGCCGGTGACATCTGGCGCGCCTGCCAGACCAAGGACGCCCCGATCCGCGACTGGGTCAAGCTGGCCGTTACCCGTGCCCGCCAGTCCAACACCCCGGCCATCTTCTGGCTGGACCCGGAGCGCGCCCACGACAACGAGCTGCGCAAGAAGGTCGAGCTGTACCTGAAGGACCACGACCTGACCGGCCTGGACATCAGCATCAAGGGCTACAACGAAGCCATCCGCACCAGCATGGAGCGTCAACTGCGCGGCCAGGACACCATCTCGG
The DNA here is from genome assembly GCF_047902425.1 of Pseudomonas macauensis. Taxonomy (NCBI): domain Bacteria; kingdom Pseudomonadati; phylum Pseudomonadota; class Gammaproteobacteria; order Pseudomonadales; family Pseudomonadaceae; genus Pseudomonas; species Pseudomonas macauensis. The sequence continues at coordinate 3,584,740 of NZ_CP138377.1, forward strand.
TGACCGGCAACGTCCTGCGCGACTACCTGACCGACCTGTTCCCGATCATGGAACTGGGCACCTCGGCCAAGATGCTGTCCATCGTTCCGCTGATGGCGGGCGGCGGCATGTACGAAACCGGCGCCGGCGGTTCGGCTCCGAAACACGTACAGCAACTGGTGGAAGAGAACTACCTGCGCTGGGATTCCCTGGGCGAGTTCCTGGCTCTTGCCGTCTCCTTCGAAGAAGAAGGCATCAAGACCAACAACGCCAAGGCCAAGGTGCTGGGCAAGACCCTCGACATCGCCACCGGCAAGCTGCTGGACAACAACAAGTCGCCGTCGCGCAAGATCGGTGAGATCGACAACCGCGGTAGCCACTTCTACCTGGCCATGTACTGGGCCCAGGCCCTGGCCGAGCAGAATGACGACGCCGAACTGAAGGCCCACTTCAGCGCATTGGCCAAGACCCTGACCGAGAAGGAAGCGGCCATCGTCGCCGAACTGAACGGCGTACAGGGCAAGCCAGCCGACATCGGCGGCTACTACCGTTCCAACCCGGAGCTGACCTCCCAGGTCATGCGCCCGAGCGCGACCTTCAACGCCGCGATCGACGCACTGGCGTAAGGCTCTTCGCGTAATACAGAACCCCCGGGCCCTCCCGGGGGTTCTGCTTTCTGCGCCCAGCAACGTTAAACTCGCGCCTTTTCGCATTTCCCACGAGGGACCACATCCATGCGCTGGCTTGCACATGTCACCGTCGCCACCATCATCGAAGACCAGGACCGTTTCCTGCTGGTGGAGGAAATCTCCGCTGACAAAAAACAGGTCTTCAACCAGCCCGCCGGCCATCTGGAAGCCAACGAAAGCCTGCTCGAAGCCGCCGTGCGCGAAACCCTGGAAGAAACCGGCTGGGATGTGGAGCTGACCGCCGTCACCGGCATCTACCTGTACACCGCACCAAGCAATGGCGTGACCTACCAGCGCGTCTGCTTCGCCGCCCGCCCCGTGCGCCATCACCCCGAGCGCGCGCTGGACGACGGCATCCTCGGCGCCCGCTGGATGACCCGCGACGAGCTGGCCGCCCAACCCGAACGCTGGCGCAGCCACCTGGTGCTGCGCTGCATCGACGACTACCTGGAAGGCGAGCGCTTCCCGCTCAGCCTGATCCGTACCTGAGCCGGCAGCCGAGCCTGAGCCGCTCGGCTCTGGTAGAATCCCCGTCTTTACCTGTACCCGTGATGCGCCACCATGTCTGATTCCCCCTCTTCCTCGCCGAAGATCCCCCAGAACACCCGCGTTATCGTCGGCATGTCCGGCGGCGTGGACTCCTCCGTCTCCGCCCTGCTCCTCAAGGAACAGGGCTACCAGGTGGAAGGCCTGTTCATGAAGAACTGGGAAGAGGACGACGGCACCGAGTACTGCACCGCCATGACCGACCTGGCCGACGCCCAGGCCGTCTGCGACCGCATCGGCATCAAGCTGCACACCGCCAACTTCGCCGCGGAATACTGGGACAACGTCTTCGAGCACTTCCTCGAGGAATACAAGGCCGGCCGCACGCCGAACCCGGACATCCTCTGCAACCGCGAGATCAAGTTCAAAGCCTTCCTCGACTACGCCCTCGCCCTGGGTGCCGACCTGATCGCCACCGGCCACTACGTGCGCCGCCGCGACGTCGACGGCCGCAGCGAACTGCTCAAGGGCCTGGACCCGAACAAGGACCAGAGCTACTTCCTCCATGCGGTGGGCGGCGAGCAGATCGGCAAGACCCTGTTCCCGGTCGGCGAACTGGAGAAGCCCGAGGTGCGTGCCATCGCCGAGAAATACGGCCTGGCCACCGCGAAGAAGAAAGACTCGACCGGCATCTGCTTTATCGGCGAGCGCCGCTTCAGCGACTTCCTCAAGCAGTACCTGCCGGCCCAGCCGGGTGACATCGAGACCACCGACGGCACGGTCATCGGCAAGCATGTCGGCCTGATGTACCACACCATCGGCCAGCGCCAGGGCCTGGGCATCGGCGGCCTGAAGAACGCCGACGACAGCCCCTGGTACGTGTTGGAGAAGGACCTGGCGCGCAACGTCCTGGTCGTCGGCCAGGGCAATGACCACCCGTGGCTGTTCTCCCGCGCCCTGCACGCCTCGCACATCTATTGGGTCAACCCCATCGACCTGGACCAGCCCAAGGCCCTGCGCGCCAAGGTGCGCTACCGCCAGGCCGACCAGGACTGCGTGCTGGAACGCACCGGGAACGGTTACCGCGCGGTGTTCGACGAACCGCAGCGCGCTGTGACCCCCGGCCAGTCCGTGGTCTTCTACGACGGCGAAATCTGCCTCGGCGGCGGCGTCATCGAATCGGCCGAACCCGCGTTCGCTAAGGAACCTGCATGAGCGATCTGCACGACCAGATCATTGCCCTATCCGGCGTTTTCGAATCCGCAGCCCTGGTAGACCGCCTCGCCCGCACCGGGCAGATCCCCGAGGCGCCGCTGGGCTGTATGCTCGGCAGCCTGCTGGTGCGCGACCCGAAGACCACCCTGGACGTCTACGGCGGCGACACCGCCAATCTGCGCGAAGGCTTCCGCGCCCTGGTCAGCGCGCTCGAGCGCGACCCCAACAGCCTGCAGCGTGAGCCACTGCGCTACGCTCTCTCGCTGATCGGCCTGGAACGCCAGCTGAACAAGCGCGACGACATGCTCGACCTGATGGGCAGCCGCCTGGACCAGATCCAGCAGCAGGTACAGCACTTCGGCCTGATCCACGAGAACGTCATCGCCTCCTGCGCCGGCCTTTACCAGGACACCCTGAGCACCTTCCGCCAGCGCATCCAGGTACACGGCGACATGCGCTACCTGCAGATCAACGCCAACGCCGCGCGCATCCGCGCCCTACTGCTGGCCGGCATCCGCTCCGCGCGCCTGTGGCGACAGCTCGGCGGCAACCGCTGGCAGATGCTGTTCGCCCGGAAGAAAATGCTGGGTGAACTGCGCCCCCTGCTGCGCGGCTGAAACACCTTCTTCCGGTCGCCGCAAAGGCGACCGGAGCGCCGCTTTCGTGTATGATGTGCGCCCTTTTCGTTGACCTCCAGCCACGAGAACGCCCCATGCAGCTTTCCTCCCTTACCGCGGTTTCCCCAGTTGACGGCCGTTACGGCAGCAAAACCAGCGCCCTGCGTCCGATCTTCAGCGAATACGGCCTGATCCGTTTCCGCGTCCTGGTGGAGGTTCGCTGGCTGCAGCGCCTCGCCGCCCACGCCGGCATCCCCGAAGTGGCCCCCTTCTCCGCCGAAGCCAACGCTCTGCTGAATCAGCTGGCCGATGACTTCCAACTGGAGCACGCGCAGCGCATCAAGGACATCGAGCGCACCACCAACCACGATGTGAAAGCCGTGGAATACCTGCTCAAGGAACAAGCCGCCAAGCTGCCGGAACTGGCCAAGGTCAGCGAGTTCATCCACTTCGCCTGCACCTCCGAGGACATCAACAACCTGTCCCACGCCCTGATGCTGCGCGAAGGCCGCGACACCGTGCTGCTGCCGCTGATGCGCCAGATCGCCGACTCCATCCGCGAACTCGCGGTCAAGTTCGCCGACGTGCCGATGCTCTCGCGCACCCACGGCCAGCCAGCCTCCCCGACCACCCTGGGCAAGGAACTGGCCAACGTCGTCTACCGCCTGGAGCGTCAGATCAAGCAGGTTGCTTCGGTCGAACTGCTGGGCAAGATCAACGGCGCCGTGGGCAACTACAACGCCCATCTGTCGGCCTATCCGCAAGTGGATTGGGAAGCCAACGCCCGCGAATTCATCGAAGGCGACCTGGGCCTGGCGTGGAACCCCTACACCACCCAGATCGAGCCGCACGACTACATCGCCGAGCTGTTCGACGCCATCGCCCGCTTCAACACCATCCTCATAGACTTCGACCGCGACGTCTGGGGCTACATCTCCCTGGGCTACTTCAAGCAGAAGACCATCGCTGGCGAGATCGGCTCCTCGACCATGCCACACAAGGTCAACCCGATCGACTTCGAGAACTCCGAAGGCAACCTGGGCATCGCCAACGCACTGTTCCAGCACCTGGCCAGCAAGCTGCCGATCTCCCGCTGGCAGCGTGACCTGACCGACTCCACCGTACTGCGCAACCTGGGCGTCGGTTTCGCCCACAGCGTCATCGCCTACGAGGCCAGCCTCAAGGGCATCGGCAAGCTGGAACTGAACGCCGCGCGCATCGCCGAAGACCTGGACGCCTGCTGGGAAGTCCTGGCCGAGCCGGTACAGACCGTCATGCGCCGCTACGGCATCGAGAACCCCTACGAGAAGCTCAAGGAACTGACCCGCGGCAAAGGCATCAGTGCCGACGCCCTGCAGGTGTTCATCGACGGCCTCGACATGCCCGCCGAAGCCAAGGCCGAGCTGAAGAAACTGACCCCCGCGAACTACATCGGTAACGCCGCCGCCCAGGCCAAGCGCATCTGAGATTCGCCCTGACTTTGCACGCCCGGCTGTGCCGGGCGTTTTTGTTTCAAGGACTTAACCATGAATCCTGCTATTCCTCTTCAGCTTTTGGGCGGCATCAGCGCCGAAGAATTCCTCCGCGATTACTGGCAGAAAAAGCCCCTGCTGGTACGCCAGGCCATCCCGGACTTCAAGAGCCCGCTGGAGCCTGACGAGCTGGCCGGCCTCGCCCTGGAAGAGATGATCGAGTCGCGCATCGTCATCGAGCACGGCGACAGCCCCTGGGAACTGCGCCGCGGCCCGTTCAAGGAAGAGACCTTCAAGGACCTGCCCGAGCGCGACTGGACCCTGCTGGTGCAGGCCGTCGACCAATTCATCCCGGAAGTCGCCGAACTGCTGGAACACTTCAAGTTCCTGCCCAGCTGGCGCATCGACGACGTGATGATCAGCTACGCCGCACCGGGCGGCGGCGTCGGCCCGCACTTCGACAACTACGACGTGTTCCTCCTGCAGGGCCACGGCCAGCGCCGCTGGAAGATCGGCCAGACCTGCGACGCCAGCAGCCCCCTGCTGCCGCACCAGGACCTGCGCATCCTCGCCGAATTCGAAGAAAGCGCCGAATGGGTACTGGAACCGGGCGACATGCTCTACCTGCCGCCGCGCGTGGCCCACTACGGCATCGCCGAAGATGACTGCATGACCTATTCAGTCGGCTTCCGCGCCCCCAGCGCCGCCGAAGTCCTGACCCACTTCACCGACTTCCTCGCCCAGTTCCTCACCGATGAAGAGCGCTACAGCGACGCCGGCATGAGCGCGGTGAAAGCCGATGAAGACCAGCACAAGATCCAGCGCGACGCCCTCGACCGCCTGAAGAACCTGCTGCAGGAGCACATGAGCGACGAGCGACTGCTGCTCACCTGGTTCGGCCAGTTCATGACCGAGCCACGCTACCCGGAACTGGTCGCCGGTGAGGAAATCGAGGAAGACGAACTGACCAGCGCGATTGCCGACGGCGCCGTGTTAATCCGCAACCCCAGCGCACGAATGGCCTGGAGCGAAGTGGACGTCGGCCTGCTGCTGTTCGCCAGCGGCCAGACCGTGGTCCTGCCGGAAAAACTGCGCGACCTGCTCAAGCTGGTGTGCTCGGCCCAATCGCTGCACGAAGGGAATCTCGGCCAATGGCTGGCCGATGACGATGGGCGTAAGCTCATCGGAGAGCTGATCAAACAGGGCAGTCTGGAGTTTGCCGATGAGTAGCAAGATCAGGGTTCGCGTGGCGGACTGGCAGAAGGATAATGCCGATCTGCGGCGCATTCGCGAGGCGGTCTTCATCGCCGAGCAATCGGTCCCGCCGGAACTCGAATGGGACGCCGAGGATGTCGAAGCCGTGCACTTCCTGGCCTTCGAAGGCGACTACGCCATCGGCACCGCCCGCCTCCTGCCGGACGGGCACATCGGCCGCGTTTCCGTCCTCAAGGACTGGCGCGGTCTCAAGGTGGGCGACCTGCTCATGCGCGCCGCCATCGAGCAAGCCGAAAGCCAGGGCTTGAAACGCCAGTTGCTGACCGCCCAGGTCTACGCCATTCCCTTCTACGAACGGCTAGGCTTCAAGGTAGCCAGCGGTGAATTCCTCGACGCCGGCCTTCCCCACGTGGACATGGTGCGCGAAAGCGACTGAGGCAGCGAAATGGACAACGTCCCGGAACAAGACGACCTCCCGGTGGAACTGCCGGACATCGAGTTCCAGTCTCCGGGACGTTTCGCCATTCACAACCCACCCAGCGAAGCCCTGCCGCCCGAAGCGCTGGAACCCGCGCCGTTCCGCCTTGGCGAAGGCGACCAAGTGCACCGCTTCAACAAGCCTGAAGAGGCCCGCGCCCATGCCCTGGCACTGATGCAGCAGGCGCAGCGCACCCTCTACCTCTACACCCCCGACCTGGAGCCCTGGCTGTACCACCACAGCAGCATCCAGGCAGCCTGCACCCAACTGCTGCTGAGCAACCCGCGCAACCGCCTGATGATCCTGGTGCGCGACAGCGCCCGTGCAGTGAAGGACGGCCATCGCCTGCTGAATCTCAGCCGGCGCCTGTCCAGCTACTGCCAGATCCGCCGGATCAACCCGGACTACCCCAGCGAAGATCACGCCTTCCTGCTGGCCGACGACTGCGGCCTGTTGCTGCGCCCGGAGCCGGGCGACTACGCCGGCTACGCCCACTACAACCACCCCGGCCGCGCCCGCCAGCTACTGGAACAGTTCGAACAGACCTGGAACACCAGCCTCCTCGACCCGAATCTGCGGAGCTTCCTGCTTTGACCCGACGCCCTCTCGCCCTGCTCCTTGCTTGCGGATTCAGCCTGGCCGCCATCGCCGCACCCCGCACCGAGGTCATTCCGCTCAACTACCGCACCGCCGAGGACGTGCTGCCGGTGGCGCAGTCGGTATTGGGCAACGAAGGCCGGGTCACCGCCTATGGCAACCAACTGATCGTGAACGCCGAGCTGGCGAAGATCCACGAACTGCAACAGGTGCTCAGCCAACTGGACACCCGCCCCCACCAACTGCTGATCAGCGTCGACACCAGCGACGGCAGCCAGAGCGACCAGAGCGGCTACGCGGTGAATGGCTCGGTCAGCGCCGGCAACGTGGAAATCCAGGCCGGTCGCGGCGAAGTCAACGGCCGCGACCAGGTGCGCATCATCAACCGCTCCACCAACAGTCGCGGCGGTGGCACCCAGCAGGTGCGTGCCACCGAGGGCTCACCCGCATTCATCCAGGTCGGCCAGAGCCAACCGGTGACCAACGCCGGCATCGGCCCCTATGGCCAGGTCTACAGCCAGACCGAGTACCGCGATGCCAACCAGGGCATGTACGTGACCGCGAGCCTTACCGGCAACCTCGTGCACATCACCCTCAGCACCCGCAACGACCGCTTCAACGGCAACTACCAGGGCTCGATGAACACCAGCGCTACCGAAACCAGCATCAGCGGCCCGCTCGGCCAGTGGATCGACGTCGGCGGCGTCAGCGAAAGCAATCAAAGCGCCCAGAGCGGTTTCGCTCGCCACTACAGCACCCAGGGCCGCAACGACAGCAGCCTGCGGGTGAAGGTCGAAGTGCTCGACTAATCCTTCCGTAGGTGACTTGCCGGTCCTCGTTAGACCTTCGTGTAGTAGTCCAAAAAAAACACTACAAAACGTTTGACGAACGCTCGTTTGAACGTGCATGATGGCCTCGCTCCCGCTAACCAGAGGGCTTCAAAGCCCTCCGGACCGCGCCAGCGACGCACCTGTCGCGCCGGTTCGTGTTGTTAAGCCCACAAGGCGGATCGACGAGGTTGCGACTGGCAAGAGGTTGTCCTGAGGGACGGGGAAGCAAGCCTTAGTAACAGCACGAAGTGACGGATTCAGCCGTCCACCATCGCCCAACGGCTGCCACGAGCCGGCAAGCGATTCTGGATGTCACCGCTGCAGTCACCCGTCTGTACGCCGCGCCACCCCACTCCTCCAGCGTCACTCCTTCTTTCGGTCGCCCCTTCGCCATCCCGCGGCGAGCAACCCGCAGTCAGTACCGTTCAGGTGCGGTTTCATGTGGGTAGTCGGTGCTTAACCAAACACATTCTTTTGAAGGATTGGCCATGTCCGCATATCAGAACGAGATCAAAGCAGTCGCCGCGCTCAAAGAGAAGAACGGCAACAGCTGGAGCGCGATCAACCCCGAGTACGCTGCCCGCATGCGCGTCCAGAACCGCTTCAAGACCGGTCTGGAAATTGCCAAGTACACCGCAGCCATCATGCGCAAGGACATGGCTGAGTACGATGCGGACGCTTCCGTCTACACCCAGTCCCTGGGCTGCTGGCACGGCTTCATCGGTCAGCAGAAGCTGATCTCCATCAAGAAGCACCTGAAGACCACCAACAAGCGCTACCTCTACCTGTCCGGCTGGATGGTTGCCGCCCTGCGCTCCGACTTCGGCCCGCTGCCGGACCAGTCGATGCACGAGAAGACCGCGGTCGCCGGCCTGATCGAAGAGCTCTACACCTTCCTGCGCCAGGCTGACGCCCGCGAACTGGACCTGCTGTTCACCGCCCTGGACTCCGCCCGCGCTGCCGGCGACAAGGCCAAGGAAGCCGAAGTACAGGCTCAGATCGACAACTTCGAAACCCACGTGGTGCCGATCATTGCCGACATCGACGCCGGTTTCGGTAACGCCGAGGCGACCTACCTGCTGGCCAAGAAGATGATCGAAGCCGGTGCCTGCTGCATCCAGATCGAGAACCAGGTTTCCGACGAGAAGCAGTGCGGCCACCAGGACGGTAAAGTGACCGTTCCGCACGAAGACTTCCTCGCCAAGATCAACGCCGTTCGCTACGCGTTCCTCGAGCTGGGCATCGACGACGGCGTGATCGTCGCTCGTACCGACTCCCTGGGCGCCGGCCTGACCAAGCAGATCGCCGTAACCCGCGAGCCGGGCGACCTGGGCGACCAGTACAACTCCTTCCTGGACTGCGAAGAAATCTCCGCTTCCGACCTGCAGAACGGCGACGTGGTGATCAACCGCGGCGGCAAGCTGCTGCGTCCCAAGCGCCTGGCTTCCAACCTGTTCCAGTTCCGCAAGGGCACCGGCGAAGACCGTTGCGTCCTGGACTGCATCACCTCGCTGCAGAACGGCGCCGACCTGCTGTGGATCGAAACCGAGAAGCCGCACGTTGGCCAGATCAAGGGCATGGTTGACCGCATCCGTCAGGTCATCCCGAACGCCAAGCTGGTTTACAACAACAGCCCGTCGTTCAACTGGACCCTGAACTTCCGCCAGCAGGTGTTCGATGCGTTCGTCGCCGAAGGCAAGGACGTTTCCGCCTACGACCGCGCCAAGCTGATGAGCGTCGAGTACGACGAGACCGAACTGGCTCAGATCGCTGACGAGAAGATCCGTACCTTCCAGCGCGACGGTTCGGCCCACGCCGGCATCTTCCACCACCTGATCACCCTGCCGACCTACCACACCGCCGCGCTGTCCACCGACAACCTGGCCAAGGGCTACTTCGCCGACCAGGGCATGCTGGCCTACGTGAAGGGCGTGCAGCGTCAGGAGCTGCGTCAGGGCATCGCCTGCGTCAAGCACCAGAACATGGCTGGCTCGGACATCGGCGACAACCACAAAGAGTACTTCGCTGGCGAAGCCGCTCTGAAAGCCTCGGGTAAAGACAACACCATGAACCAGTTCCACTAAGAACTGGTTCACCGGCCCCTCGGGGCCGGCAGGCACCGCAAGACCCCGGCCTCAGCCGGGGTCTTGTTTTTTGTGCTTGGCCGAACCGCCAGCCACCCTCTCCCCGCCCGCCAAGGGCAGATCCGCGCCGACATGCCAGCCTCGTGCTTCCTTTATATGCACGGAAAAGCCCATGCCCAAGCGCAACCGCCTCGCCCTCGCCGCCCATCTCATCCAGCGCCTTCCGCGCCGCCTTCACGAGCCGCTGCTGAGCCGCCTGTTCTGCTCCCAGGTACGCTTCGCTGGCACCGCCAATGTGCGCATCCAGAAACTCTCAAGCGACGAAGTGCGAATGAGCCTGGCCAACCACCGCCACGTTCGCAATCACATCGGCGGCGTGCACGCGGCCGCCATGGCGCTGCTCGCCGAGTCCGCCAGCGGCTGCATGGTCGGCATGAATCTGCCCGATCACAAGCTGCCGCTGATCAAGAGCCTCACGATCGACTACCGACGCCGCGCCAACGGCGGTCTGCGCGCTATCGCCACGCTGACAGCGGAGCAACGCCGCGCAATGCGGGAGGAGGACAAGGGGGAAGCGCTGATTCAGGTGACCGTGCTGGACGACACTGGCGGCGAGCCGATCCGCTGTGAAATGCACTGGGCCTGGATCGCAAAAAATAAATGAACCATCCCGAAAGGAGAGGCGCCCAACAAAACCGGATGGGGATAATTGAATGTTGCAGAAGTGACTGAAGAAAAGGGCTCGCCGCTTATATGTAGTAAAGTTACGGATATACGACACTGCAAATGATAATATTTATCATTTAAAGAGTGCCGATTTATTGCGGCCAAATACCTCGAAAGTACCATTCGACCAAAGCCGAAGTGCCGGCACACTAGGCGCCGAGGACCGCACAGGCAGAGGGCTTACGGAAATGCAAAAGCCTTTTGCCCGATTTAGAAGCGTCTGTTTGTGTTGGAAAAATTTACTTGCTGAAGGCTTTGGGCATAAAATTGGAAAGATGACCTGAACCCTTAGCTCACTATCCTTGAGTTGTCGGGTTCGTGCAGTCGGGCCATCGCCCGGAACCCAAGACAATCGTTATTTGTAGGAAGGAGTATCGGCATGCCCAATCCAGCTGAACTTGCAGCTCAACACTGGGGACTCGCCGCCTTCCTTTTAGGAGTGCTGGGCCTGCTCGGCTTCATGCTAGGGGTTTCCAGCCTGCTTGGCAGTAAGGCATTTGGTCGCAGCAAGAACGAACCGTTCGAATCCGGGATCGTTCCTACCGGCAGCGCACGCCTGCGTCTGTCGGCAAAATTCTATCTGGTCGCGATGCTCTTCGTGATCTTCGACGTCGAAGCCCTCTTCCTCTTCGCCTGGTCCGTGTCCGTCCGTGAAAGCGGTTGGGCCGGTCTGATCGAGGCAACCATTTTCATAGCAATTCTGTTGGCAGGTCTTGTCTACCTGTGGCGTATCGGCGCGCTCGATTGGGCACCGGCGGCACGTCGCGCACGGCAGGCGAAGCTAAAACAATGAGGCTTTGGCGATGCAATACAAACTTACCCGGATCGACCCGGATGCGCCCAATGATCAGTACCCGATCGGCCAGCGCGAAACGGTAGAAGACCCGCTCATCGAAGGGCAGGTCCACAAGAACATCTTCATGGGCAAGCTGGAAGATGTTCTCAACGGTGCGGTCAACTGGGGTCGCAAGAACTCCCTGTGGCCGTACAACTTCGGTCTGTCCTGCTGCTACGTGGAGATGACCACGGCGTTCACCGCGCCGCACGACATCGCCCGCTTCGGCGCCGAAGTGATCCGTGCATCGCCGCGCCAGGCTGACTTCATGGTCATTGCCGGCACCTGCTTCATCAAGATGGCCCCGGTCATCCAGCGCCTGTACGAGCAGATGCTGGAACCCAAGTGGGTGATCTCGATGGGTTCGTGTGCCAACTCCGGCGGCATGTACGACATCTACTCGGTCGTTCAGGGGGTCGACAAGTTCCTCCCCGTGGACGTGTACATCCCCGGCTGCCCGCCCCGTCCTGAGGCGTTCCTGCAAGGCCTGATGCTGCTGCAGGAATCCATCGGCCAGGAGCGTCGCCCGTTGTCCTGGGTTGTAGGCGATCAAGGCATCTATCGTGCCGACATGCCTGCCCAGAAGGATCTCAAGCGCGAACAGCGCATTGCGGTCACCAACCTGCGCAGCCCCGACGAAGTGTGATCCGGCCCTCCACGAGAGGCCCGTATTCACTCCACCGTTGACCGAGTGTGACTTAAGACTATGAATGCAGACTCCGCTCTGTACATCCCGCCTTACAAGGCAGACGACCAAGACATCGTCGTCGAACTGAATTCCCGCTTTGGCGCCGAGACCTTCACCGTCCAGGCCACCCGCACCGGCATGCCGGTGCTCTGGGTGTCCCGTGAGCGCCTGATCGACGTCCTCACCTTCCTGCGCAACGTACCCAAGCCGTACGTCATGCTCTATGACCTGCACGGGGTCGACGAGCGCCTGCGCACCCACCGTCGCGGCCTGCCGGGCGCCGACTTCAGCGTGTTCTACCACCTGATGTCGCTCGAGCGTAATAGTGACGTGATGATCAAGGTGGCCTTGTCCGAGGGCGACCTCAACCTGCCCACAGCCACCCGTATCTGGCCGAACGCCAACTGGTACGAGCGTGAGGTCTGGGACATGTACGGGATCACCTTCAATGGTCACCCGCACCTGACCCGCATGCTGATGCCGCCGACCTGGGAAGGTCACCCGCTGCGCAAGGACTACCCGGCGCGCGCCACCGAGTTCGATCCCTACTCCCTCTCCGTCGCCAAGCAGGAGCTGGAGCAGGAAGCCCTGCGCTTCAAGCCTGAAGACTGGGGCATGAAGCGCCACGGCGAGAACGAGGACTTCATGTTCCTCAACCTCGGCCCGAACCACCCGTCCGCCCACGGTGCGTTCCGCATCATCCTGCAGCTGGACGGCGAAGAGATCCTCGACTGCGTACCGGAGATCGGCTACCACCACCGAGGCGCCGAGAAGATGGCCGAGCGCCAGTCCTGGCACAGCTTCATCCCCTACACCGACCGTATCGACTACCTCGGCGGCGTGATGAACAACCTGCCGTACGTGCTCTCGGTCGAGAAGCTCGCCGGCATCAAGGTGCCGCAGCGCGTCGACGTCATCCGCATCATGATGTCGGAGTTCTTCCGCATCCTGAACCACCTCCTCTACCTGGGTACCTACATCCAGGACGTGGGCGCGATGACCCCGGTGTTCTTCACCTTCACCGACCGCCAGCGCGCCTACAAGGTCGTCGAAGCCATCACCGGCTTCCGCCTGCACCCGGCCTGGTACCGCATCGGCGGCGTCGCCCACGACCTGCCGCGCGGCTGGGACAAGCTGGTCCGCGAATTCCTCGACTGGATGCCCAAGCGCCTGGACGAGTACGAAACCGCCGCCCTGAAGAACAGCATCCTGCGTGGCCGTACCATCGGCGTTGCCCAGTACAACACCAAGGAAGCGCTGGAATGGGGCACCACCGGCGCCGGCCTGCGCGCCACCGGTTGCGACTTCGACCTGCGTAAGGCCCGCCCCTACTCCGGCTACGAGAACTTCGAGTTCGAAGTACCGCTGGCCCACAACGGCGACGCCTACGACCGCTGCATGGTCAAGATGGGTGAGATGCGCCAGAGCCTGCGCATCATCGAGCAGTGCCTGAAGAACATGCCCGAAGGCCCGTACAAGGCCGACCACCCGCTGACCACGCCGCCGCCCAAAGAGCGCACGCTGCAGCACATCGAAACCCTGATCACCCACTTCCTGCAGGTTTCCTGGGGCCCGGTCATGCCGGCCAACGAAGCCTTCCAGATGGTGGAAGCGACCAAGGGCATCAACAGCTACTACCTGACGAGCGATGGCAGCACCATGAGCTACCGGACCCGCATCCGGACGCCCAGCTTCGCGCACCTGCAGCAGATTCCGTCGGTGATCAACGGCAGCATGATTGCCGACCTGATCGCCTATCTGGGCAGTATCGACTTCGTTATGGCCGACGTGGACCGCTGATCATGAGTACCCTTATCCAGACTGATCGTTTCGAACTCAGCGAAACCGAGCGCTCGGCCATCGAGCACGAGATGCATCACTACGAGGACTCCCGCGCGGCGTCCATCGAAGCCCTGAAGATCGTCCAGAAGCAGCGTGGCTGGGTGCCGGATGGCGCCATCCCCGCCATCGCCGAGATCCTCGGCATCCCGGACAGCGACGTCGAAGGTGTGGCTACCTTCTATAGCCAGATCTTCCGCCAGCCGGTCGGCCGCCACATCATCCGCGTCTGCGACAGCATGGTCTGCTACATCGGCGGCCACGAATCCGTGGTCGGCGAGATCCAGAAGCAGCTGGGCATCGGCCTCGGCCAGACCACCGCCGACGGCCGTTTCACTCTGCTGCCGGTGTGCTGCCTGGGCAACTGCGACAAGGCCCCGGCGATGATGATCGATGACGACACCTTCGGTGACCTGCGTCCCGACGGCGTCGCCAAACTGCTGGAGGCCTACGCATGAGTCGCCTCACCTCCTACGGCACGCCCAACCGCACGGCGCGTGCGGCCGAAACCCACCCGCTGACCTGGCGCCTGCGTGACGACGGCGCCCCGGTCTGGCTGGAGGAATACCAGTCGAAGAACGGCTACGCCGCCGCGCGCAAGGCGCTGGCGCAGATGGCCGCCGACGACATCGTCCAGACCGTCAAGGACTCCGGCCTCAAGGGCCGCGGCGGTGCGGGCTTCCCCACCGGCGTGAAGTGGGGCCTGATGCCCAAGGACGAATCCCTCAACATCCGCTACCTGCTGTGCAACGCGGACGAGATGGAACCCAACACCTGGAAGGACCGCATGCTCATGGAGCAGCTGCCACACCTGCTGGTGGAAGGCATGCTGATCTCCGCGCGCGCCCTCAAGGCCTACCGCGGCTACATCTTCCTGCGTGGCGAGTACGTCGACGCAGCGCGCAACCTGAACCGCGCCATCGAGGAAGCCAAGGCCGCAGGCCTCTTGGGCAAGAACATCCTCGGCAGCGGTTTCGATTTCGAGCTGTTCGTGCACACCGGCGCCGGCCGCTACATCTGTGGTGAAGAAACCGCGCTGATCAACTCGCTGGAAGGCCGCCGCGCCAACCCGCGCTCCAAGCCGCCCTTCCCCGCCGCCGTCGGCGTATGGGGCAAGCCCACCTGCGTGAACAACGTCGAGACCCTGTGCAACGTACCGGCGATCGTCGAGCACGGCGTGGACTGGTACAAGGGTCTGGCCCGTCCGGGCAGCGAAGACATGGGCACCAAGCTCATGGGCTTCTCCGGCAAGGTGAAGAATCCCGGCATCTGGGAACTGCCCTTCGGCCTTCCGGCCCGCGAGCTGTTCGAGGACTACGCCGGCGGCATGCGCGACGGCTACAAGCTCAAGGCCTGGCAGCCGGGCGGCGCCGGTACCGGCTTCCTCCTGCCGGAACACCTGGACGCCCTGTTCTATGCCGGCGGCGTCGCCAAGGTCGGCACCCGTATGGGTACTGGCCTGGCCATGGCGGTGGACGACAGCGTCAACATGGTTTCGCTGCTGCGCAACATGGAAGAGTTCTTCGCCCGCGAATCGTGCGGCTGGTGCACTCCATGCCGTGACGGCCTGCCGTGGAGCGTGAAGGTCCTGCGCGCGCTGGAGAAAGGCGAAGGCGCCCAGGGCGACCTGGAAACCCTCGAGCAGCTCGTCAACTTCCTCGGCCCAGGCAAGACCTTCTGTGCCCACGCACCGGGTGCCGTCGAGCCGCTGGGCAGCGCACTGAAGTATTTCCGTCCCGAGTTCGAAGCGGGCATTTCCCGCCAGGCTCAGGCCGTACAAGCACCGCGGACCGTCGGCGCTTGATGCTTTGTTCGCCGGGCGGAAGTCGCCCGGCGTTGTTTCGTTGTAGTGCCGCGGCGTGCCGCCGGCCCGATGAAACCGTGATTTCTATTAGCCACGCCCGCTGACAACGGGCCAACGAAGACTTAGACCCATGGCCACGATCCACGTAGACGGCAAGACGTTAGAAGTCGACGGAGCGGACAACCTGTTGCAGGCCTGCCTCTCCCTCGGTCTCGACATCCCCTACTTCTGCTGGCACCCGGCGCTCGGAAGCGTCGGCGCATGCCGCCAGTGCGCGGTCAAGCAGTACACCGACGAGAACGACAAACGCGGTCGTCTCGTCATGTCCTGCATGACTCCCGCCACCGACAACACCTGGATTTCCATCGAAGACGAAGAGGCCAAGCAGTTCCGCGCCAGCGTCGTCGAATGGCTGATGACCAACCACCCGCACGACTGCCCGGTCTGCGAGGAAGGCGGTCACTGCCACCTGCAGGACATGACGGTGATGACCGGCCACAACCAGCGCCGGTACCGCTTCACCAAGCGCACCCACCAGAACCAGGAGCTCGGCCCGTTCATCGCCCACGAGATGAACCGCTGCATCGCCTGCTACCGCTGCGTCCGTTACTACAAGGACTACGCCGGCGGCACCGACCTGGGCGTCTATGGCGCGCACGACAACGTCTATTTCGGCCGTATCGAGGACGGTGTACTGGAGAGCGAATTCTCCGGCAACCTGACCGAGGTCTGCCCGACCGGCGTGTTCACCGACAAGACCCACTCCGAACGCTACAACCGCAAGTGGGACATGCAGTTCGCCCCGAGCATCTGCCATGGCTGCTCCAGCGGCTGCAACATCAGCCCCGGCGAGCGTTACGGTGAAATCCGCCGCATCGAGAACCGCTACAACGGCTCGGTGAACCACTACTTCCTGTGCGACCGCGGCCGCTTCGGCTACGGCTACGTCAACCGCGAAGACCGTCCGCGCCAGCCGCAGCTGATGCTGAGCAAGCAGAAGCTCTCGCTGGACGGTGCTCTGGACCAGACCGCTGCACTGCTCAAAGGCCGCAAGGTCATCGGTATCGGTTCGCCGCGCGCCAGCCTGGAAAGCAACTACGCCCTCTCCGCCCTGGTCGGCGCGCAGAACTTCTACAGCGGCATTTCCGCTGACGAACTGCAGCGTCTGCAACTGGTGCTGAAAGTCATGCAGGACGGCCCGCTGCCGGTGCCGACCATCCGTGACATCGAAGACCACGACGCCGTGTTCGTGCTCGGCGAAGACCTGACCCAGACCGCTGCCCGTATCGCCCTGGCCCTGCGCCAGTCGGTAAAAGGCAAGGGCGAGGACATGGCCGCCGCGATGAAGATCCAGCCGTGGCTCGACGCCGCGGTGAAGACCATCGCCCAGCACGAGATGAACCCGCTGTTCATCGCCAGCCTCGATGAAACCCGCCTGGACGACGTCGCCGCCGAGTGCGTGCACGCCGCCACCGAAGACCTTGCTCGCCTGGGCTTCGCCGTGGCCCACGCGATCGATTCGAGCGCCCCGGCCGTCGCCGGCCTCGACGCCGAAGCCGCCGCCCTGGCCCAGCGCATCGCCGATGCCCTGGTCGCCGCCAAGCGTCCGCTGGTCATCTCCGGCACTTCGCTGGGCAGCAACGCCCTGATCGAAGCCGCCGCCAACATTGCCAGCGCGCTGAAGAACCGCGAGAAGAACGGCTCCCTGAGCCTGGTGGTTCCGGAAGCCAACAGCCTGGGCCTTGCCCTCTTCGGTGGTGAATCCGTCGAAGCCGCCCTGCAGCAGCTGACCTCCGGCGCAGCCGATGCCGTGGTGATCCTGGAGAACGACCTGTACCGCCGCGCGGACGCCACCGCTGTCGACGCTGCCCTGGCCGCTGCGAAGATCGTCATCGTCGCCGATCACCAGCAGACTGCCACCACCGCCAAGGCTACTGTCCTGCTGCCGGCCGCCAGCTTCGCTGAAGGCGATGGCACCCTGGTCAGCCAGGAAGGTCGCGCCCAGCGCTTCTTCCAGGTCTATGACCCGGCCTACTACAACGCCGACATCCTGGTCCGCGAAGGCTGGCGCTGGCTGCATGCCCTGCACAGCACCCTCGAAGGCAAGCGTGTCGACTGGACCCAGCTGGACCACGTGATCGACGCCGTCGTCGCCGCCAAGCCGCAACTGGCGGGCATCCGCGAAGCTGCGCCGAATGCCGCGTTCCGCATCAAGGGCCTGAAGCTGGCGCGCGAGCCGCACCGCTACTCCGGCCGTACCGCCATGCGTGCCAACATCAATGTCAGCGAGCCGCGCGCTTCGCAGGACATCGACTCGCCGTTCGCCTTCTCCATGGAAGGCTACGCCGGCAGCGCCGAACCGCGTCAGCAGATTCCGTTCGCCTGGTCCCCGGGCTGGAACTCCCCGCAGGCCTGGAACAAGTTCCAGGACGAAGTCGGCGGCCATCTGCGCGCCGGCGACCCGGGCGTGCGCCTGATCAAGGCCAAGGGCCAGGCCCTCTGGTTCAGCGAGATTCCCGCGCCGTTCCACACCGCCGCCAGCCAGTTCAAGGTGGTGCCCTTCTATCACCTGTTCGGCAGCGAGGAGAACTCCGCCAAGGCCGCACCGGTGCAGGAGCGCATCCCGCAGACCTACGTCACCCTGGCGAAATCCGAGGCTGACCGTCTGGGCGTCAACGAAGGCGCGATCATCCGCCTGACTGTCAAGGGCCAGGAACTGCGCCTGCCGCTGCGTGTGAGCGAAGAGCTCGGGGCCGGCCTGGTCGCCCTGCCGATCGGTCTGCAAGGCATTCCCGCCGGTGTCATCGGCGCTGTCGCTGAAGGTCTGCAGGAGGCTGCACAATGAGCTGGCTGACACCCGCCATCGTCGACATCCTGATCGAGGTCATCAAGGCCATCGTCATCCTGCTCGCCGTGGTCGTCTGCGGCGCGCTGCTGAGCTGGGTCGAGCGTCGTCTGCTCGGCCTCTGGCAGGACCGCTATGGTCCGAACCGGGTTGGCCCCTTCGGCGCCTTCCAGCTTGGCGCCGACATGATCAAGATGTTCTTCAAGGAAGACTGGACCCCGCCGTTCGCCGACAAGATGATCTTCACCCTCGCCCCCATGATCGCCATGGGTGCGCTGCTGGTGGCCTTCGCGATCATCCCGATCACCCCGACCTGGGGTGTGGCGGACCTGAACATCGGCATCCTGTTCTTCTTCGCCATGGCTGGCCTGACCGTGTACGCGGTGCTGTTCGCCGGCTGGTCGAGCAACAACAAGTTCGCCCTCCTCGGCAGCCTGCGCGCCTCGGCCCAGACCATCTCCTATGAGGTGTTCCTGGCCCTGTCGCTGATGGGCATCGTGGCTCAGGTCGGTTCGTTCAGCCTGCGCGACATCGTCGATTACCAGGCCGAGCACATGTGGTTCATCATTCCGCAGTTCTTTGGCTTCATGACCTTCTTCGTCGCCGGCGTCGCCGTGACTCACCGTCACCCGTTCGACCAGCCCGAAGCCGAGCAGGAACTGGCCGACGGTTACCACATCGAGTACGCCGGCATGAAATGGGGCATGTTCTTCGTTGGCGAGTACATCGGCATCGTGCTGGTGTCCGCGCTGCTGGCGACCCTGTTCTTCGGCGGCTGGCACGGTCCCTTCGGCATCCTGCCGCAGATCCCGTTCATCTGGTTCGCCCTGAAAACCGGCTTCTTCATCATGATGTTCATTCTGCTGCGGGCTTCGATCCCACGCCCGCGCTATGACCAGGTGATGGCCTTCAGCTGGAAGTTCTGCCTCCCGCTGACCCTGATCAACCTGCTGGTGACCGGCGCAGTCGTGCTGGCGGCCCAGTAAGGAGTAGGACCATGATCAAGTACATTTTCGACGTGGTGCACGGCACCTACACCCAGCTGCGCAGCCTGGTGATGATCTTCGGTCACGCCTTCCGCAAGCGTGACACCCTGCAATACCCGGAAGAACCCGTTTACCTGCCGCCGCGCTACCGTGGCCGCATCGTCCTCACCCGCGACCCCGACGGTGAGGAGCGCTGCGTTGCGTGCAACCTGTGCGCCGTGGCCTGCCCGGTCGGCTGCATCTCCCTGCAGAAGGCCGAGACCGACGATGGTCGCTGGTACCCCGAGTTCTTCCGCATCAACTTCTCCCGCTGCATCTTCTGCGGCCTGTGCGAAGAAGCCTGCCCGACCACCGCGATCCAGCTGACCCCGGATTTCGAGATGGGTGAGTTCAAGCGCCAGGACCTGGTCTACGAGAAGGAAGACCTGCTGATCTCCGGCCCCGGCAAGAACCCGGACTACAACTTCTACCGCGTTGCCGGCATGGCCATTGCCGGCAAGCCGAAAGGCGCCGCGCAGAACGAAGCCGAACCGATCAACGTCAAGAGCCTGCTGCCGTAAGGAGACGTCGCGTGGAATTCGCTTTCTACTTCGCCGCCGGCGTCGCCGTGCTGGCAACCCTGCGGGTCATCACCAACAGCAATCCGGTGCATGCCCTGCTCTACCTCATCGTTTCGCTGCTCGCCGTATCGATGACCTTCTTCAGCCTCGGCGCCCCGTTCGCCGGTGCCCTGGAGATCATCGTCTACGCCGGCGCGATCATGGTGCTGTTCGTCTTCGTGGTGATGATGCTCAACCTCGGCCCGGCGATTGCCGAACAGGAACGCAAGTGGCTCAAGCCCGGCGTCTGGATCGGCCCTGGCGCGCTCTCCCTGGTGCTGATGGTCGAGCTGCTGTGGATGTTGTCGCGCACCCCGAGCGGTGCCGGCATCGGCCACACCACCGTGGACGCCAAGGCCGTGGGCATCAGCCTGTTCGGCCCCTACCTGCTGGTCGTCGAACTGGCCTCGATGCTGCTGCTGGCGGCACTGGTCGCCGCCTACCACCTCGGCCGCCACGAAGCGAAGGAATAACACCATGAACACAATCCCTCTCGAACACGGACTGGCACTCGCCGGTGTGCTGTTCTGCTTCGGCCTGGTAGGCCTGATGGTACGACGCAACATCCTGTTCGTACTGATGAGCCTGGAAGTGATGATGAACGCCGCCGCGCTGGCCTTCGTGGTCGCCGGTAGCCGCTGGGCCCAGCCCGACGGCCAGGTGATGTTCATCCTGGTGCTCAGCCTGGCCGCGGCCGAGGCGAGCATCGGCCTGGCGATCCTGCTCCAGCTGTATCGCCGCTTCCATACCCTCGATATCGACGCTGCAAGCGAGATGCGCGGATGAACCTGCTGCCCCTTACATTCCTGTTCCCCCTGGTCGGCTTCCTGCTGCTGTCTTTCTCCCGCGGCAAGTGGTCGGAAAACTTCTCGGCACTGGTGGGTGTCGGCTCCGTGGGCCTGGCCGCCCTCTCCGCCTTCTGGGCGATCTGGAGCTTC
This sequence comes from Pseudomonas macauensis, assembly GCF_047902425.1. Classification (NCBI taxonomy): domain Bacteria; kingdom Pseudomonadati; phylum Pseudomonadota; class Gammaproteobacteria; order Pseudomonadales; family Pseudomonadaceae; genus Pseudomonas; species Pseudomonas macauensis. Next base: position 3,605,662 of record NZ_CP138377.1, read on the forward strand.
CACAGCAACCCGCCCGAAGGTGGTGCCTACAGCCTGGTGCTGTGGCAGTGGATGAGCGTTGGTGACTTCAAGACCAACTTCACCCTGTACCTGGACGGCCTGTCGGTCACCATGCTCGGCGTGGTCACCGGCGTCGGCTTCCTGATCCACCTGTTCGCCTCCTGGTACATGCGTGGCGAAGCCGGCTATTCGCGCTTCTTCGCCTACACCAACCTGTTCATCGCCAGCATGCTGTTCCTGGTGCTCGGCGATAACCTGCTGTTCGTGTACTTCGGCTGGGAAGGCGTGGGCCTGTGCTCCTACCTGCTGATCGGCTTCTACTTCAACCACGTGCCCAACGGCAACGCGGCCCTGAAGGCCTTCATCGTGACCCGCGTGGGTGACGTGTTCTTCGCCATCGGCATGTTCATCCTGTTCCAGCACCTGGGCACGCTGAACATCCAGGAGCTGCTGGTCCTGGCTCCGCAGCACTTCGCCAAGGGCGACCTGTGGGTCAACCTGGCGGCCCTGATGCTGCTCGGCGGCGCCGTCGGCAAATCGGCCCAGCTGCCGCTGCAGACCTGGCTGGCCGATGCGATGGCCGGCCCGACTCCGGTCTCCGCGCTGATCCACGCCGCCACCATGGTGACCGCGGGCGTCTACCTGATCGCCCGCTGCCACGGCCTGTTCGAGCTGGCTCCGAACGTCCTGGAGCTGGTCGGCATCGTCGGCGCCGTGACCCTGGTGCTGGCTGGCTTCGCCGCCCTGGTGCAGACCGACATCAAGCGCATCCTCGCCTACTCGACCATGAGCCAGATCGGCTACATGTTCCTGGCCCTGGGCGTTGGCGCCTGGGGTGGCGCGATCTTCCACCTGATGACCCACGCCTTCTTCAAGGCCCTGCTGTTCCTTGCTTCGGGTGCTGTGATCGTCGCCTGCCACCACGAGCAGAACATCTTCAAGATGGGTGGTCTGTGGAAGAAGCTGCCGCTGGCCTATGCGAGCTTCGTGGTCGGTGGCGCCGCCCTGGCCGCCCTCCCCTTCCTGACCGCCGGCTTCTACTCCAAGGACGAAATCCTCTGGGAAGCCTTCGCCAGCGGTCACCAGAACCTGCTGATCGCCGGTCTGGTCGGTGCGTTCATGACCTCGCTGTACACCTTCCGCCTGATCTTCATCGCCTTCCACGGCGAAGCGAAGACCGAGGCGCACGCGGGCCACGGCATCAGCCACTGGCTGCCGCTGAGCGTACTGATCGTGCTGTCCACCTTCATCGGCGCGCTGATCACCCCGCCGCTGGCCGGCGTACTGCCGGAAAGCGCCGGTCACGCCGGTGGCGAAGCCAAGCACAGCCTGGAAATCGCCTCAGGTGCCATCGCCATCGCCGGCATCCTGCTGGCCGGCCTGCTGTTCCTTGGCAAGCGCCGCTTCGTCAGCGCCGTCGCCCAGAGCGCGCCGGGCCGCTTCTTCGGCACCTGGTGGTTCCATGCCTGGGGCTTCGACTGGGTGTACGACAAGCTGTTCGTGAAACCCTATCTGCTGATCTGCCGCCTGCTGGCCGCGGACCCGATCGACAAGTCGCTTGTCCTGGTCCCGCTCACCGCCCGCGGTGGTCACAAACTCCTCAGCCTCACCGAGAACGGCCGCCTGCGTTGGTACGCCGCTTCCCTGGTGGGTGGCGCCGCGCTGCTCCTCGGCGCGCTGCTGCTGGCTTAAAACTTCACGAATGAGATTGAGCCCGACATGATTCTGCCCTGGCTAATCCTGATCCCCTTCATCGGCGGCTTCCTTTGCTGGATCGCCGAGTACACCAGCAAGACCCTGCCCCGCTGGGTCGCGCTGGGGTCGATGACCCTCACCCTCGCCCTCAGCCTGTGGGTGTGGCACACCGGTGACTTCCAGCTGGCGCCCGCGCCGGGTGGCGAGCCGCAATGGACCCTCGAGTTCAAGCTGGCCTGGATCGAGCGCTTCGGTATCAGCGTGCACCTGGCGATGGACGGCCTGTCCCTGCTGATGGTCGCCCTGACCGGCCTGCTCGGCGTGCTGTCCGTGCTCTGCTCCTGGAACGAGATCCAGCGCCGCATCGGTTTCTTCCACCTGAACCTGCTGTGGATCCTGGGCGGTGTGATCGGCGTGTTCCTCGCCGTCGACCTTTTCCTGTTCTTCTTCTTCTGGGAAATGATGCTGGTGCCGATGTACTTCCTCATCGCGCTCTGGGGTCATAGCTCGGACGACGGCAAGAAGACCCGCATCTACGCCGCCACCAAGTTCTTCATCTTCACCCAGGCCAGCGGCCTGGTGATGCTGGTGGCGATCCTGGGCCTGGTGTTCGTGCACTACAACAGCACCGGCGTGCTGACCTTCAACTACGCCGACCTGCTCAAGACCCAGATGCCGGAGCACACCGAGTGGCTGCTGATGCTCGGCTTCTTCGTCGCCTTCGCGGTGAAGATGCCGGTGGTACCGGTGCACTCCTGGCTGCCGGACGCCCACGCCCAGGCGCCGACCGCCGGTTCCGTGGACCTGGCCGGCATCCTGCTGAAGACCGCCGCCTACGGCCTGATCCGCTTCGGCCTGCCGCTGTTCCCCAACGCTTCGGCGGAGTTCGCCCCGGTCGCCATGACCCTCGGTCTGATCGGCATCTTCTACGGCGCCTTCCTGTCGTTCGCACAGACCGACATCAAGCGCCTGGTGGCCTATTCCTCCGTGTCGCACATGGGCTTCGTCATCATCGGCATCTACTCGGGCAGCCCGCAGGCGATGCAGGGCGTGGTGATCCAGATGATCGCCCACGGCCTCTCCGCTGCCGCGCTCTTCATCCTGTGCGGCCAGCTGTACGAGCGCCTGCACACCCGTGACATGCGCAAGATGGGTGGCCTGTGGTCGCGCATCCCGTACCTGCCGGCCGTGGCCCTGTTCTTCGCCACCGCCTCGCTGGGCCTGCCGGGCACCGGTAACTTCGTCGGCGAATTCCTGATCCTGCTGGGCAGCTTCAAGGTCGTTCCGGTGATCACCGTGATCGCCACCTTCGGCCTGGTGTTCGGCTCGGTCTACTCGCTGATCATGATCCACCGCGCGTACTTCGGCCCATCCAAGTCCGAAGGTGCGATCGCCGGCCTGAACTTCCGTGAGCTCTTCATGGTACTGGGCCTCGCGGCGCTGCTGGTCCTGCTGGGTGTATACCCGCAGCCGGTCCTCGACACCTCCGCGGCAACCATGCACGGCGTCCAGCAATGGCTGGACGCTGCCCTCTCCACCCTGGCAGCACGGTAAGCGCGACATGACCTTCACGATCCAACACTTCATCGCGCTCCTGCCGCTGCTCATCACCAGCGCCACCCTGGTGGTGGTGATGCTTGCCGTGGCCTGGAAGCGTAACCACTCACTGACCGCTACCCTCTCGGTGATCGGTCTCAACCTCGCGTTGCTGTCGATCCTGCCGGTGCTGAAAGTCACCCCGATCGAAGTCACCCCGCTGATGCTGGTGGACAACTTCGCCTGCTTCTACATGGCGCTGATCCTGGTCGGCGCCCTGGCCTGCACCACGCTCGCCCATGCCTACATGGAGAGCTACCCGGGCAACCGCGAAGAACTTTACCTGCTCCTGCTGCTGTCCACCGCGGGCGGCCTGGTGCTGGTCAGCGCGCAGAACCTGGCCGGCCTGTTCATCGGCCTGGAACTGCTGTCGGTGCCGGTCTACGGCATGGTGGCCTACGCCTTCTTCAACAAGCGCACCCTGGAAGCGGGCATCAAGTACACCGTGCTGTCCGCCGCCGGTTCCGCCTTCCTGCTGTTCGGCATGGCCCTGCTCTACGCCGAATCCGGTAGCCTGGGCTTCTCGGCTATCGGCGCCTCGCTGGCCGAAGGCACCAGCCATGGTCCGCTGCTGTCCATCGGCGTCGGCATGATGGTCGTCGGCCTGGGCTTCAAGCTGTCGCTGGCGCCGTTCCACCTGTGGACCCCGGACGTCTATGAAGGCGCCCCGGCCCCGGTGGCCGCGTTCCTCGCCACCGCCAGCAAGGTCGCCGTGTTCGCCGTGCTGCTGCGCCTGTTCCAGATCGCTCCGGCGGCCCTGAACAACGGCCTGCTGCATGACGCCATCGCGGTCATCGCCATCGCCTCGATCCTGATCGGTAACCTGCTGGCGCTGACCCAGAGCAACATCAAGCGTCTGCTCGGCTACTCCTCCATCGCCCACTTCGGTTACCTGCTGATTGCCCTGGTGGCGAGCAAGGGCCTGGCCGTGGAAACCGTCGGCGTGTACCTGACCACCTACGTGGTCACCACCCTCGGCGCCTTCGGCGTGGTCACCCTGATGTCCACCCCGTACAGCGGCCGCGACGCCGATGCGCTGTTCGAGTACCGCGGCCTGTTCTGGCGCCGTCCGGTGCTGACCGCGGTGATGACCGTGATGATGCTGTCCCTGGCCGGCATCCCGCTGACCGCCGGCTTCATCGGCAAGTTCTACGTGGTCGCTACCGGCGTCGAAGCCCACCTGTGGTGGCTGGTCGGTGCCCTGGTACTGGGCAGCGCCATCGGCCTGTTCTACTACCTGCGCGTCATGGTGACCATGTTCCTGGTCGAGCCGAACATGAAGCGCCACGACGCTCCCCTGGACTGGGCCCAGCGCGCCGGCGGCATCATGCTGGTGGCCATCGCCCTGCTCGCCTTCTTCCTCGGCGTGTACCCGCAGCCGCTGCTGGACATCCTGCAGCACACGGGTCTGGCCATCGCCGGCTGAGATCGACAGGCATGAAAAACCCCGCTTCGGCGGGGTTTTTCTTTTGCGAACCAACCTGCTGGTTGACAGCGTGACAACACCGACTTAGATTTCGCCTCCCTTCCCGCCTGTGCTGCTGAGCGGAAAGACGTACAGCCCCCCGGTTTCCGGGCGGCCTGCTTTCGTCTACTCAAGTAGCACTGACATGAACAAACTTTCCCGGCTTCAAAAAGCCTTCCTGCGCAGCGGCATTCAAGTCGAACGCCAGCAGGACATCATTACGCTTACCCGTTCCACCGACAGCACATCAGCACGCGTTCTTCTTCCAGCGAGTTTTCCACTGGAAGAAAAGGCCGTACGCCAATTGCTGGACTTCGCCTCCGTGCAAGCACCCGATGCGGATGGCCACGTATGCAAGGCATGCGCAACACCTGACTTCCATCCCGGAAGCATCGCGCCAGTCGGTTCGATAGTGGCCAGCACCGAGGATTTCGTCATTCCCGCTGCCATTGGTACGGACATCAACTGTGGCATGCGCCTATTACGGACCGGCATCAGCCTGGAACAGGCCGAGTCCAACCGGCAGCGCCTGGTCGATCTGCTCACTCACTCTCTGCTACGCAACGGCCGCGATGTACCAATGAAGGTGCAAGCTTTCGAAGCACTCTTCGCCGAAGGACCAGGCCATTGCCTCGACCTCCTCAGCGAGGATGGCCTCTGGACCAATGCCGACCGCCCTCGCCTCTTCCGTGAGCTGAATAATTGCATCGGTCTACAAGAGTTCAGCGGTCAGCTACGGTACGCACCGGAAGCATTGCGTGACCGTAGACGAACGCTGATTCGCGATCCGAGTCTGGGCACCACCGGTTCGGGCAACCATTTCGTCGAGCTGCAACTGGTGGATCGAATCATCGATCGCAAGCAGGCCTACGCGTTGGGACTGAAGCCCAATGAATTGGTCATCATGATTCACAGCGGCTCCCGCGATGTTGGCTTCCATGTGGGGCAACGGTGGATGGATAGGGCACGGGACGCCTGGCCGAAAGGCCGACGCCACCCGGCATCGGGGCTCTACGCGCTGACCGGCGAGCTTGCAGGCGAGTACCTCGCAGCCATGGGAGTCGCGGCGCGATATGCCTGGCTGAATCGCGTCGTTCTCGCGGAACTGGTACGCAAGGTTCTGCGCGAAACCTTCCAGTCCGATGACAGCGCTCTGATAGTCGATGTACCGCATAACGTCGTACTGCAGGAACAGGGTCTGAACATCCACCGCAAAGGAGCGACTCCGGCCCGCGCCGGGGACCTGCTGCTGATTCCCGGTTCGATGGGCGACTACTCCTACCTGGCCAGCGGCCTGGGCAATCCGGACTGGCTATGGTCATGTAGCCATGGCGCCGGCCGCAGCCTGAGACGCCAAGCGGTTCGGGCGCTCAAGACCCCAGCCGATAGTGTACTGCCCTGGCATTGCGTGACCCTTCGCGAAGAGCGTCGTATCGAAGAAGCCCCCAGCGCATACAAGCCTGTCGGCCCGGTAATCGAGGCACAGGAAGAAGCTGGCCTTATCTCGCCTCTGGCACGCATGAGACCCTGGCTGACATTCAAGGCCTAAAGAACAAAAGCCCCGCTTCGGCGGGGCTTTTGCTTTATCAGGACGATACCGAAGTTTCCTCCCGCCCGGTGAACAGGTCCCACGAGGCGATGAACAGCGCTGCGATCAATGGGCCGATGACGAAACCGTTCAGCCCGAACAGCGACATGCCACCGAGGGTGGAGATCAGCACCACGTAGTCCGGCATCTTGGTGTCCTTGCCTACCAGGATAGGGCGCAGGATGTTGTCCACCAGACCGATCACCAGCACGCAGAACAGCGTCAGCACCACGCCCTGCCAGATCGCCCCGGTGAGCAGGAAGTAGGCGGCCACGGGCACCCAGATCAGCCCCGCACCGATGGCCGGCAGCAGCGAGAGGAACGCCATCAGCGTGCCCCACAGCAGTGAGCCCTGGATACCGAGGAACCAGAAGATCAGCCCTCCCAGCGCGCCCTGGGTCGCGGCCACGGCGATGTTGCCCTTCACCGTGGCGCGAATCACCGTGGTGAACTTGGTGAACAGGTGCTGCTTGTGCTCAACGCTCAGGGGCACCGCCTGCTTGATACGCCGCCCCAGTGCCGGTCCGTCGCGCAGGAGGAAGAACAGCAGGTAGAGCATGATGCCGAAGCTGATGACGAACTCGAAGGTGTTCTGGCCAATGCTGAAGGCTTTGGTGGCGACCAGTTGACTCGCCTGCATCGCCCCCGAAGAAAGCTTCTCCTGCAGGCTCGACAGGTCCGTCAGGTCGAAACGCTCCAGCCAGTGGTGGGCCCACCCCGGTAGCGCGGCGATCGCCTGCTGGAAGTAGGTGACGAAGTTCAGCTCGCCGGACTTCAGGCGCTGGTACACCATCGCCCCCTCCTGCACCAGCGCACCGGCGATGAAGGTGATCGGCAGGATCACGATCAACAGGCAGATCGTCAGCGATATCAGCGCCGCCAGGTTGTTGCGCCCGTTCAGGCGCACGCGCAGGCGGCGTTGCAGCGGGGCGAAGATGATCGCCAGAATGGTGCCCCAGAACACCGCGCCGTAGAACGGCAACAACAGCCAGGCGAAGGCGATGGTGACCACCGCCAGAAGGAGCAGGAACGTCCGGTATTCCAGTTTCGATTCGAGCATGAGCAGGTCCGGAAGGAGGGGGAAACCTGCCCATTAGTCAGCAGTTGGTCTGCCGAGTGCAACTTTTGCGGCGCGATTGCCGCCTTACAGCACCATCGCCGCCGCCCAGCCGAAGGCCAGCAGCGGCAGGTTGTAGTGCAGGAAGGTCGGCACTACGGTGTCCCAGATATGGTTGTGCTGGCCGTCCACGTTGAGACCCGAGGTCGGGCCCAGGGTGGAGTCCGACGCCGGCGAACCCGCATCTCCCAGCGCGCCGGCGGTACCGACGATACTGACGATGGCCAGCGGGCTGAAGCCCAGTTGCACTGCCAGCGGGACGAAGATCGCCGCGATGATCGGCACCGTGGAGAAGGACGAGCCGATGCCCATGGTCACCAGCAGCCCCACCAGCAGCATGAGGAATGCGCCCCAGGCCTTGCTGTGGCCGATCCAGGCGGCAGCCGCCTCGACCAGGGTGGCGACCTGTCCGGTTGCCTTCATCACCTCGGCGAAACCGGCGGCGGCGATCATGATGAAACCGATCATGGCCATCATCTTCATGCCCTCGGTGAACAGGTCGTCCGCCTCCTTCCAACGCACCACGCCGGACAGGGAGAACACCAGGAACCCCACCAGCGCGCCGAGGATCATCGAATCCAGCCACAGTTGCACGACGAACGCCGCCACTACCGCCACCCCGGCCACCGCCAGGCTCATCGGGCTGTAGGGGGTGCTGACCCGCTCAGCCTGCTCGATACGCTCCAGGTCATAGCTGCGCTTGCGCCGGTAGCTGAACAGCACCGCGATCAGCAGGCCGCAGACCATACCCAGGGCCGGGATGAGCATGGCCCGGCTGACGTCCACACCACTGACATCCACGCCGCTGCGTGCGACGTTGGCCAGCAGGATCTCGTTGAGGAAGATGTTGCCGAAGCCCACCGGCAGGAACATGTAGGGTGTGATCAGGCCGAAGGTGATCACGCAGGCGATCAGCCGACGGTCGATCTGCAGGCGGGTCAATACGTAGAGCAGCGGCGGCACCAGCAGCGGGATGAAGGCGATGTGGATCGGCAGCAGGTTCTGCGAGGAGATCGCCACCAGCAGCAGAAGCCCGATCAGCAGCCACTTGAAGCCAGCCGGTGCCCCGTCTTCGTGCCGTCCGAGCATCGCCAGCGCACGGTCGGCGAGCGCATGGGCCATGCCCGAGCGCGCGATGGCTACGGCGAAGGCACCCAGCATCGCGTAGGACAGCGCCACCGTCGCACCACCACCCAGGCCGGCGTTGAACGCCTTGAGCGTTCCCTCCATGCCCAGGCCGCCAAGCAGCCCGCCCGTCACCGCGCCGGCGATCAGCGCCACCACCACATGCACGCGACACAGGCTCAGCACCAGCATCAGGCCAACGGCGATCAGCACCGCATTCATCTCATCTCTCCTTCACAACCGGGCCCACTGGGTCTTGGGCGGGCAAAAGGCGCGTACTCTGCCGAACCTCACCCGGCCTGTCAAAAAGCCTGTTTAATCAAAGTCTTTCGGATAGCAGACGGCGCAATTTCGACAGGAATTTCGCCTTGGCGAGCACACTTTTTGCTGAGAAAACGCTGCCCTTGGAACAGGCACACCAGAATCGCCTGTTTTTTGGCGTTTCCTCCTGCCATCGATCAAGAAGGGGCGAAAAAGGCCGATAACCCGGCAGCCCCGAGTTTTCCTGCTCAAGGACATGACCATGCTTTTCCGCCGCCTTTCCATCCAATGGAAGATCACGCTGCTCGCTGGCCTCTGCCTGCTCGGCGTGGTGTCGCTGTTGTCCGGCCTTTCCGTGTTCCGCACCCAGCACAGCACCGCGCTGGTCAAGGAGTCCAGCGCGCGCATGCTTGACGAAGCCGCCCAGGCCCGCCTGCGCTCGCGCGGTGAAGTCCAGGCGATGCGCATCCAGCGCTACATCATGGACGCCTACCAGTACGGCAAGGGCTTCTCGCGGCAGGTGATGTTCCTGCGCGACCAGGCACAGAAGCGCTTCCTCGATGCCTATGACCTGCGCGAGGATCTCACCCGCCAGGTGAAGACCGCCCTCGAAGGCAACCCCGAACTGCTGGGGCTCTACGTAGCCTTCGAACCCAACGCACTGGACGGCAAGGACCAGCTGTTCGCCGGCCAGGCAGAGATCGGCAGCAACGACGCCGGGCGCTTCTCCCTCTACTGGTCGCAGGCCACGCCGGGCCAGCTCGAATCAGAGGCAACGAACGAAGCCATGCTCGCCGACACCACTCCCGGCCCGAGCGGCGCGCCCTACAACGCCTGGTTCACCTGCCCCAAGACCACCGGCCAGCCCTGCGTGCTCGACCCTTACTTCGACGAGGCCGGCGGCCACAAGCTGCTGATGACCAGCATTGCCTTCCCCCTGGAACTGGACGGCAAGATCGTCGGCGTGATGGGCCTGGACATCAGCCTGGAAAAGCTCCAGGAGATCAGCCGCCAGGGTAGCCAGGAGCTGTATGACGGCCAGGGCAAGGTCAGCATCATCAGCGCCGCCGGCCTGCTTGCCGGGCACAGCGCCGACGCCAGCCTACTGGGCAAGAAGCTGCAGGAGATCTATCCGCAGCAAGGCGCGCAGCTGTTGCAGTCCATTGCCAGCAACCATGAGCAGGTGCTGCGCCAGGACGCTCAACTGCGCGTCATCGAACCGCTGCAACCGATTCCCGGCTCCAAACCCTGGGCTGTCCTCCTCGAGGTGCCGGAGCAGACACTGCTCGGTCCGGCCATCACCCTGCAGCAGCAGCTCGACGAGCAGCGCACCCAGGGCACCCTCTCCCAGCTCGGCTTCGGCCTGATCGCCGTGCTGATCGGCCTCTTCGCCATGTGGCTCACCGCCCGTGGGGTGACCCGGCCGATCCTCAAGGTCGCCGCCATGCTGCGCAACATCGCCAGCGGCGAAGGCGACCTGACCAAGCGCCTGGACTACACCGGCAAGGACGAACTGGGCGAGCTGGCCGGCTGGTTCAACCGCTTCCTCGACAAGCTGCAGCCGATCATCCGCGACGTGAAATCCTCGGTGCAGGATGCCCGCGCCACTGCCGACCAGTCCTCGGAAATCGCCAGCCAGACCAGCGCCGGCATGCAGCAGCAGTTCCGTGAAGTCGACCAGGTCGCCACCGCTTCCCAGGAAATGAGCGCCACCGCCCACGACGTCGCCAACAGCGCCGCCATGGCCGCCGACGCTGCCCGCGGTGCCGACGGTGCGACCCGCGATGGCTTGAGCGTCATCGACAACACCACCCGCCTGATCGACGAGCTGGCCAGCGACATGAGCAGCGCCATGAGCCAGGTCGAAGGCCTGGCGGCGAGCAGCGAGCAGATCGGCTCGGTGCTGGAGGTGATCCGCGGCATCGCCGAGCAGACCAACCTGCTGGCCCTCAACGCGGCCATCGAAGCGGCTCGTGCCGGTGAGGCAGGACGCGGTTTCGCGGTGGTCGCCGACGAGGTGCGCAACCTGGCCCGGCGCACCCAGGACTCGGTGGAGGAAATCCGCCAGGTCATCGAAGGCCTGCAGAACGGCACCCGCGACGTGGTCGGTGCGATGAGCAACAGCCATCGCCAGGCGCAGGACAGCGTGAGTCAGGTCGAGCAGGCCGTGGCTGCGCTCAAGCGCATCGGCGAGGCGGTGAGCGTGATCACCGACATGAACCTGCAGATCGCCAGCGCCGCCGAGGAACAGAGCGCGGTGGCCGAGGAGATCAACCGCAACGTGGCGGGGATTCGTGACGTCACCGAGTCGCTGTCCAGCCAGGCGCAGGAATCGGCGCAGGTGAGCCAGTCGCTGAACAAGCTGGCCAACCATCAGCAGGGGCTGATGGATCAGTTCCGGGTTTGACGACCGGAGCCAGGCGAAAAGCCCCTCTCCCTAGCCCTCTCCCTGAAGGGAGAGGGAACCGTTCGGCGCGCTCTGACAATACTGTGCTCGCCGGTGCACGACGTACGTCGCATCACGCCATATAGCACCCTCTCCCTTCGGAGCGGGGCGCGCAGTCAGGGTTAGGGAGAGCGCAGGTCCCCGCGCAGGACTTCACGTAGGAGCAACTGTCTTGTCCCGGCTGAATCTGTGCCAGGGCTTTCCCCCTCACCCCAGCCCTCTCCCTCAGGGAGAGGGAGCCAGATCGTGCCGGCTGACAGAGTAGTTTCATCCTGCACCGGACGGTCCCCTCTCCCCCTGGGAGAGGGTTAGGGTGAGGGCCAACCCGAGCGCAGATGCATCTCGTAGGAGCGGAGCTTCTCCGCGAAATCCCGGCGCAGCCGGGACAATCGTTAGCCGGCCTGGCGGCCGGCAAGGCCGGCGCCAGATCAGGTTCGCGAGCAAGCTCGCTCCTACAGGGAAACACCGGCGCTTCTCTGTAGGAGCGAGCTTGCTTGCGAACCGCACGGCACAAAGCCCAATCGCGGACAGAGTCCACTCCTACGGAAGCCGTCTCACACCGCGCGGCGCGGTAACTCGACCACCACCCGCAATCCACCGAGCTCGCTACCTTCCAGCCTCAGGTTGCCGCCACACGCCGCCGCAATATCCCGCGCGATGCCCAACCCCAGGCCATGCCCTGCGACCTGTTCGTCCAGCCGCGTGCCACGCTCCAGCACACTTTCGCGCTGATCCTCGGCAATGCCGGGACCGTCATCATCCACGCTCAGCAGATAGCTGTCGGCGCCCTTCTCAACCGTTAGCCGGACCTGGGCATCCGCCCACTTGCAGGCGTTATCCAGCAGGTTGCCGAGCATCTCCAGCAGGTCCTCGCGATCGAACGGCAAGCGCAGGCCTGGCGACGCCTTCCACTCGATACCCAGGTGTTCGCCATGGATCAGCCTGAGCATCTCGCACAGACTGGGCAATTCCGCATCACAGTCGAAATGCGCGCCGGGCAGCGCTTCGCCTACCAGGCGCGCGCGGCCCAACTCCCGGGCCAGGCGTTGCTCGATCTGCTCCAGTTGCTCCTGCAGCACGCGGCGCAACTCCGGGTGCTCGCGCACTTCATCGCGCTCGGCGAGGCTGATCAGCACCGCCAGGGGAGTCTTCAAGGCATGTCCGAGGTTGCCCAGCGCGTTGCGCGAGCGGCGCAGGGTATCTTCGGTGTGCTGCAGCAGGTGGTTGACCTGATCCACCAGCGGCTCCAGCTCCCGTGGCACCTGCCGGTCCAGCTGACTGCGCTGCCCTTCCTGCAACTGCGCGATCTGCTGGCGCACACGCTCCAGCGGACGCAAGGCACGGCGGACGGTGAAGCCCTGGAAGACCAGGATCAGCAGCAGCGCCACGCCACCGGCTGCCAGGCCGACGTTGCGCAGACGTTTGAAGCTCTTGAGGAGCGGCGTGTAATCCTGCGCCACGACGATCTTCAACTGCTTGCCATAGCGTTTGTAGTCGCCGCGATAGACCAGCAATCGCTGCCCCTCCGGACCTTTCTCCAGCGCTCGGACCAGGCCCTTGTGCTCAGGCAGGTCCAGCTCCCGGTCCCACAGCGAACGGGAACGCCAAGTAACGTCATCGAAACGGATTACGAAATAGCGCCCGGAGAACAGGCGTTCATAGGCAGCGTCCACCCGCTGGTCATCCAGTTGCAGGCCGGCCGGGCCGCGCATGATGCCCACCAGCAGGCTTTCCGCCTCGTCCTGCAGGCCCTCGGCGAGATAGCGGCGCAGGCCCTGGTCGAACAACCAGAGCCCGGTCTGCGCCAGTACCAGACCGATCACCACCAGCACCACGCCGAGCCCGAGGCCGAGCCGGCGCTGGATCGACATCAACGGGCGGCTCCGCCGGCGGTGCCGGTGAAGCGGTAGCCCTGTCCGCGACGGGTCTCGATGATCTCCCGGCCGAGCTTGCGGCGCAGGTGATTGATGTGCACCTCGATGACGTTGGAATCGCGCTCGGTCTCGCCGTCATAGAGGTGCTCGGCAAGGTGGGATTTCGACAGCAACTGGCCGGGGTGCAGCATGAAATAGCGCAACAGGCGGAACTCGGCGGACGTCAGGTCGACATCCTTGCCGCCCTGCTGCACGCACTGCCGTGCCTCGTCCAGCGTCAGACCCGCCACTTCCAGCTGGCTCTGGTTGGCCAGCCCACGGGCTCGGCGCAGAAGCGCCTGGATGCGCAGCAGCAGCTCTTCGGGATGGAACGGCTTGGTGAGGTAGTCGTCGGCGCCGGCCTTCAGGCCGTCGATACGCTCGGCCCAGGAGCCCCGCGCAGTGAGGATCAGCACCGGCGTTGCCAACCCCATGCCGCGCCATTCGCGCAGCACGTCCAGCCCCGGACGCCCCGGCAGGCCAAGGTCAAGGATGATCAGGTCATAGGGCTCGCTGGCGCCCTGCACGGCGGCGTCGCGGCCGTCGGCCAGCCAGTCGACGGCGTAGCCCTGGCGCGTCAGGGTGGCCAGCAGCTCATCGGCCAGGGGGACGTGGTCTTCCACCAGCAACAGGCGCATCAGTCGTCTTCCTTATCCTTGAGGATGCGACCATTGCGGGCATCCAGTTCCAGTTCACGCACTACGCCATCGACGGTGAGCAGCTCCACCTCGTAAATATAGGTGTCGTGCTCCTTCTCCAGCTCGGCCTCCAGCAGCTTGGAGCCGGGATAGAGCCCCTGGGCGATGGGCAGAATTTCCTCGAACGGGCGGATCACCCCTTCACGGCTCAGCCGCAGGGCCTCGTCCTGGCTCAGGTCATGGGCCTGCGCGACACCGGCCGACAGGGCGAGCGCGATGGCCAGCAGGGCCGCGCGCGGCAAATCGATCTTCATCAGTCGTCCTGGCGATCCTTGATGATTGCACCGCTCACCGCATCGAGTTCGACATCCCATTTCACGCCCTGTGCGTCCTTGAGATCGACCTTGTAGAGGTAGCGGCCATGTTCCAGCTCAAGCTCGCTATCGTACACTGATCCGCCCGGATGCTTGCTCAGGGCAGTCTGGTTGAGGGCTTCGAAATCGCGAATGGTGCCGGCATCGCGCAGGCGCAGTGCCTCGTCCGGACCGATGTCGTGGGCCATCGCCGCGGCAGCCCCAAGCAGCAGCGCAGTGGCGGCAGTCAGAAGAACCAGCGGTTTCATGGGTAACACCTCGTCTGAATTGGCATGTTCCTCAGACTAAGGTGAAGGACTTAATTCAAGCTGAATCGGCAAGGATCATTCACCTGGTGAAGTCTCCTTGCTCCGCGCCTACAGGCTCTATAATCGCCGCCTGCACCCGCGAGGCTCCGCATGACTGCCATCCAGATCAAGACCCCTGCCCTCATCCTCAAGGCCGGCACCCGTGCCCTCAAGCGCATCCGCGAACAGGGCCTCGCCCCGGCCGACGTCGGCATCCTGCCTGGCGCCGCTGGCGGCCCGAAGGCGCTGGGCATCCAGGGCCTGGACCTGGCGCTGTTCGGCGAATGGCTGCCGCGCGCCCCGCGCGAGCGCTCGCTGATCGGCGCCTCCATCGGCTCCTGGCGCTTCGCCAGCGCCTGCCTGCCGGACCCGGCCGAAGGCATCCGCCGCCTTGGCGAGCTCTATACCCAGCAACGCTTCGCCCGTAACGCGAGCATCAGCGACGTCTCGAAAAGCTGCGCGAAGATGCTCGACGACCTGCTCGACGGCCGCGACGCCAGCGTACTCGACAACCCCTGGTACCGCCTCAACGTGGTAGTGGTGAAAAGCCATGGCCGCCTCGCCCAGGACGGCAAGGCCAGCCTCGGTATGGGGCTGGGCGCGGTGATCCGCGACAACCTGGTGGGCCGCCGTCATCTGCACCGGCACTTCGAGCGGCTGATCATCCACGACTCGCGCCGGGCGCCACCGCTGGAGCCGCTGTCGGACTTTCCCTCGCGCTACCTGCACCTGGACCTGGCCAACCTGCGCCACGCCCTGCTCGCTTCCGGATCGATCCCGATGGTGATGGAAGGCGTGCGCGACATTCCCGGCGCCGGCCCCGGCACCTACCGCGACGGCGGTCTGCTCGACTATCACCTCGACCTGCCCTACCTGCCCGAAGGCGTGGTGCTTTATCCGCATTTCACCGACAAGGTGATCCCCGGCTGGTTCGACAAGGGTCTGCCCTGGCGCCGTGGCGACGCCGGCCGCCTGCAGGACGTGCTGCTGCTGGCGCCGTCGAAGGAGTACCTGGCGCGCCTGCCGCACAACAAGCTGCCGGACCGCAAGGACTTCCACCGCTACCTGGGCGACGACGCCGGCCGCGAGCGCTACTGGCACAAGGCGATGGATGAAAGCCGGCGGATGGGCGACGAGTTCCTTGAGCTGGTAGACAGCGGCCGACTGGGTGAACGCCTGCTGCCGCTGACATAATCGGCAGGACCCACCGACTCGACAGGGACTCACCATGCGCCGTCTACCTTCGTTCTTTCTCGCCGCACTCATGCTGGCCTGCACGGGCGCGCACGCCGCCGTCGATGCCAAGGCACAACGGGAAATCACCCAACTGCTGGATTTCGTCGAGCACAGCGACTGCCGCTTCATCCGCAACGGCAGCGAGTACCCGGGCAGCGAGGCCCGCGCGCATCTGCAGAAGAAGCTCGATTACCTGGAAAACAAGGACCTGGTGAGCAGCGCCGAAGACTTCATCGAACGCGCCGCCAGCAAGAGCAGCATGAGCGGCAAGCCCTACCAGGTCCACTGCCCAGGCGGCACGCAGGACACCGCCACCTGGTTGAACACCGAGCTCAAGCGCCTGCGCCAGGGGCAGTGAGTCCCACGGGGAGCCAGATCAACCCGGCTGCCCATCCACCCGCGGCTGCCAGAACATCGGCCCGTAGTGCCAGGCAAACAGCAGGAAGGCCACCACCCAGCAGGCCGCGGCCAGGCTCAGGCCCTGCATGGGCAGCCACAGCACCAGCACGACCCGGCACAGCACGCCCAGGTTCAGCAGCGCAAACGCCCAGGCCATGACCTTCGGCGGCTGCAGCGGACGCCCCGTGTGACCGAGGCTGACACGGGCGATCATCGCCAGGATCAGGCCGCCAACACCCCCGACCGTCAACGCGTGAATCGGCAGGCTGAGGGCAATCGGCGCACCGAAGTTCCATACCGCCATGCCCGCCGGGGCCAGCAGCATCCACAGATAGGCCAGGTGCAGCGACCACAGCAGCGGCACGCCCCAGATGCCCTTGTCCCGCCAGCGCCACAGGCGAATCAGGTGGCCCACGGCGAGCACCGCGAACAACGCGCCCAACAGCGGATGTGGCGCCAGACCGAAGCCAGCCGCCGTCAGCACGGCCACCAGCATCGTGCCGGCCAGCAGCAGATTGTCCAGCCAGGGCCAGGCCGGCACCTGTGCGGTACGGCCCAGGCCACGCTGGGTGAAGAAAGGAATGACGCGTCCGCCGATCAAGCCCATCAGCGCCGCCACCAGCCAGAGCGCTGCCAGCACCCCGCCGCGCTGCCAGTCATCACGGCCGCCCCAGAGGCCCAGCATCACTTGCGCATCAGCCAGCGTGAGCAGCGTCAGCACCGCGATCACCGGGTAGTTGCGCACCTGCTTCACCTGCCACAGGCTGCGCCCGACGAAAAACGCCAGCGCCGGCAGGAAGGCCAGCTCCAGAGGCGTGACCAGCCATAGCGGCGCACCGCCGAGCCAACCCAGCCGCGCCGCCAGCCAGATGGCGGCGAGGATCATCAGCGGGCGTCCGCTGACACCGGGCCGGCCGGTCCAGGTCTGCACGGCGGTCAGCAGAAAGCCGGCGATGATGGCGCTGGCGAAGCCGAAGAGCATTTCATGGCGGTGCCAGGCCAACCAGCCGCCCAGCGGCTCCCAGTCCGGCAGTAGGCCCAGCAGCACCGCCGCCCAGGCCGCGATGCCGACCAGCGCGAACAACGCGCCGCCGAGGAAGAATGGACGAAAACCCAGGCGCCACAGCGCCGGAATGGCCAACAGGGCCTTTCGATCAACCAGCAACACAGCATGCCTCCCAGCCTTCCTTGCGCATCTGATGCTGGGCGATGAGCCGCAACACATAGCCCAGCTTCAGCAATGTAGGACCGAGGATGGTGAGCGCGTGGGACGCGACTATCGCCAGCAGCGACAGCCCGGCATCGATGACATAGGCACCGGTGATACCCACCAGCAACAGCGCAAACCCGCTGCCGAGCAGCGTCGACGAGATCGCCAGGTTCCGTCTGGGGCAAGCGAAAAGACCGTCCATCACACACCTCCTCGGTTGAACCGACCCGCGAACGGGCCGGGTATTTCAGCTTCAGGCCTCCAGCGCGCTGGCCGGGCCGAAGAACTCGTAGTGGGTCTGCTGCTCGGGCACGCCGAGCTCGCGCAGATGACGCTTCACCTGGGCCATGAAGGGCTTGGGCCCGAGGAAATAGGCATCCAGATCGCGATTGGCCGGCAGCCACTGGCCCAGCAGATCGCGGCTGAGGAAGCCCTCGGCGTGCGCCTCGTCCTGCTCCCGCGGCTCGCTGTAGCAGAAGTAATGCAGCAGGTGCGGATGGGCTTCGGACTGCGCCTCGATCCAGTCGCGGAACGCATGCACGCCGCCATGACGGGCGCAGTGGATGAAATGCACCTCGCGCCCGCTGTCCAGGGCCTGCCTGAGCATCGCCAGCGTCGGCGTAATGCCCACGCCAGCGGTGATCAGCACCAACGGCTTGTCGCCATCACGCAGGAAGAAGTCGCCGGCCGGCGGGAACAGCTCGATCTCATCCCCCACCTTCATCTCGTCGTGCAGGTGGTTGGAGACCTTGCCTTCCGCCTCGCGCTTCACGCTGATGCGGTACTCGCGGCCATTGGGCGCATCGGAGAGCGAATAGGTGCGGCGTACTTCCTCGCCGTCCAGCTCCAGGCGCAGGCCGATGTACTGGCCGGGCTGGAAGTCCAGCAGCGCACCATCGTCCGCCGGCTGGAAGTAGAAGGAAGTGATCTCCTCGCTCTCGACCTCCTTGCGGGCGATACGGAAGCGCCGCGCACCACGCCAACCGCCGGGCTGTTCCGCGTTCTGCTGGTACACCGACTCCTCGGCACCGATCAGGATCTCGGCCAGTTGGCCATAGGCGGCGGCCCAGGCATCGATCACCGCCTGGGTGGCGATTTCCTCGCCCAGCACCTCGCGGATTGCCCGCAGCAGGCAGCTGCCGACGATCGGGTAATGCTCCGGCAGGATCTGCAGCGCGGCATGCTTGTTGACGATCTTCGCCACCAGCGGGCCGAGCTGCTCCAATTCGTCGATGTGGCGGGCGTACATCAGGACACCGTTGGCCAGGGCGCGAGGCTGGTCGCCGGACGCCTGGTGCGCCTGGTTGAACAGCGGGCGTACCTCGGGGTATTCGCTCAGCATCATCTTGTAGAAGTGCTGGGTCAGGGCCTCGCCGCCGGTCTCCAGCAGCGGGACGGTGGCCTTGACCAGGGTACGGTGTTCGTTGGACAGCATCGGTATCTCCTCGGGTTGGCCAGGTAGAGAGTGGTCTGCCTGTGCTTTCTGCCAGAGACGTTTCAGAAAACGTGCCAACCCTGCAGCCCAGTATTTCCGGGACCTTTGAGAATTATTGAGTCATAATGACCCATATCGTCACGAGTCATAATGACTCCAATGAGGTCAAAATGACCCGAAACCCCTTGCTGGCCACCCTGCTTCCGCTGGTCGCCGACCTCTCCCGCGAGCTGCCTGACAGCGAACGCTATCGACGCCTGCTGGAGGCGCTGCGCCAATTGCTACCCTGCGATGCCACCGCCCTGCTGCGCCTGGAAGGCGACCAACTGGTGCCGCTGGCAGTCGACGGGCTCAGCCCCGACACCCTCGGCCGCCGCTTCAAGATCAATGAGCACCCGCGCCTGCGCGCCCTCCTCGAACACCCCGGCCCGACCCGCTTCGCCGCCGACTGCGGCCTGCCGGACCCTTACGACGGCCTGGTGGAAGGCCTGCACGGCCACCTGGAGGTGCACGACTGCCTGGGTTGCCCGCTGTTCCTCGACGAGCAGCCCTGGGGTCTGCTGACCCTCGACGCGCTCGACCCGGAGCGTTTCTCCACGGGCGACCTGGACAACCTGGAAGCCTTCGCCAGCCTCGCCGCCGCCACGGTGAAAGCCAGCCAGCGCATGCTCGACCTCGCCCTGCGCGCTGAGCACGAGCAACAGCGTGCCGATGCCTACCAGCGCGCCTCCGGCGACCAGCCGCGGGAGCTGATCGGCCAGAGCAAGGCGCACCAGGCGCTGATGAACGAAATCCAGCTGGTGGCCGGCAGCGACCTGAGCGTGCTGATCACCGGCGAGACCGGCGTGGGCAAGGAACTGGTGGCGCAGTCGATCCACGCCAACTCCCTGCGCCACGAGCAGCCACTGGTCAGCCTGAACTGCGCGGCGCTGCCGGAAACCCTGGTGGAAAGCGAGCTGTTCGGTCACGTACGCGGCGCCTTCTCCGGCGCGGTGGGCGAGCGGCGCGGCAAGTTCGAGCTGGCCGATGGCGGCACCCTGTTCCTCGACGAGGTGGGCGAGCTGCCATTGGCGATCCAGGCCAAGCTGCTGCGCGTGCTGCAGAGCGGACAACTGCAGCGTGTGGGCTCGGACCGCGAACACCACGTCGACGTGCGCCTGATCGCCGCCACCAACCGCGACCTCGCCGAAGAGGTGCGTGCCGGGCGCTTCCGCGCCGACCTCTATCATCGCCTGAGCGTCTACCCCTTGCGGGTGCCGCCATTGCGCGAGCGCAGCAACGACGTGCTGCTGCTGGCCGGCTACTTCCTCGAAGAAAACCGCCCACGCCTGGGACTGCGCAGCCTGCGCCTGACCCGCGAGGCCCAGGCCGCCCTGCTCGACTATGGCTGGCCGGGCAATGTGCGCGAGCTGGAACACCTGATCGGGCGCGCGTCGCTCAAGGCGCTGGCGAACCATCCGCAGCGCTCGCGCATCCTCAGCCTCGGCCTGAACGACCTCGGGCTGGAACAGCAGAAGCAGTCGCCCCCCGGCGATTCCACCATCTCCGACAGCAACCCGGAGGCCAGTCCGGAGGGCGAACTGCGCCCGGCAGTCGATGCCTTCCAGCGGCGCATGATCAACCACAGCCTGGAACGCCATGACGGCAACTGGGCAGCCGTCGCACGCGAGCTGGGACTGGATCGCGCCAACCTCAATCGCCTGGCGAAACGGCTGGCGATCCGGTGAGCCACTGGCCGGAACGTCCGGCCCTGGTTACAGGTTGGTGATAGACTAGGTGCCCATTTTCCGGCCGGCCCGTCTCCGGGCCGGCGATCGTCATAGAGCGCACCACCGTGGAATTGTTCAAAGAGTTCACCTTCGAAGCCGCCCACCGCCTACCCCACGTCCCCGCCGGGCATCAGTGCGGCCGCCTGCATGGCCACTCCTTCCGGGCCGCCATCTACATCGAGGGTGAGGTCGACCCGTACACCGGCTGGATTCGCGACTTCGCCGAGATCAAGCAGATCTTCAAGCCGATCTACGACCAGCTCGACCACAACTACCTGAACGAGATTCCGGGGCTGGAAAACCCCACCAGCGAAAACCTCTGCCGCTGGATCTGGCAACAGCTCAAGCCGTTGCTGCCGGAGCTGTCCAAGGTGCGGGTGCATGAGACCTGCACCAGCGGTTGCGAGTATCGCGGGGACTGAACTGCTGGCACGACGCCGAATGTGTAGGAGCGAGCGCGTTCCGTGCGAGACGCAAAGTCACCCGGCAAAAAGCCAAAGGCCCCTTTCGGGGCCTTTGTCGTTTCTGCTCTCAGCGCGAAGCTTTGCGGCGCAACGCCGAGGGGCTGAAGTTGGAGTCATCCGGGGCCGGCTGGCTGAAGTCGGCGGTGCCGGGTTCTTCGTTGTCCAGCCACTGGATGCTGTAGCGATGGGCCTGGAGGTCGTGGAAGGTATCCAGCGCAGTCCACACCATCGGCTGCTCGTAGAAGCTCTTCAGGTAGGCCTGGGACACGCGCCACAGCTCGCCACGGCCGTCGTACTGGTCCACCACGGCGGCACCCCAGCTGTCCTCGTCGAGGTAGAGGGTACGCCGCGAGTAGATGTGCCGCGCGCCAGGCTTGAGCTTGCCGTCCACCACCCAGACGCGGTGCAGTTCGTAGCGGGTGTACTTGGGATTGATGTGGCCGGGAGTGAGCAGGTCCTTGTACTTCACCTCGGGGCTGGTCACCTGGTAGTTGTTGTAGGGGATGTAGATTTCCTTCTTGCCCACCAGGGTCCAGTCGTAGCGGTCCGGCGCACCGTTGTACATGTCGGTGTCATCGGCGGTACGCAGGCCATCGGAGTCTTCGATGGGGGTGTCGTAGGCGAGGGTCGGCGCCCGACGCACGCGACGCTGGCCGGGGTTGTAGCCCCAGGCCTGGCGCGGTTCCTTGACCTGGTCGAGGGTCTCCTGCACCAGCGCGCCATTACCGGCCAGGCGCGCCGGGGCGGTAGTGAAGGTCATGTAGTAGAACAGCGTGTTGCCGAGCTTGTCGGCGCTGCCCTTGGGGTCGTAGAAGCGGAACAGCGCCTCGTCCTGGGAGGTCACCAGCGAGTAGGCGCCGTTGCGCTGCACGCCGGCCTGGGAGGAACGCCGCACGATGTAGGTGCCGCGATAGCGGGCGATGTGGTTCCACACCGCCTCCACGCCGCTCTGCGGGATGGGGAACGGCACGCCGCCGTAGGCGTCGGAGAAGCCGTTGCCACCTTCCACCAGCTTGGCGCTGGTGGCGTTCTTGAAGATGTTGTCGTAGATCCATTGCGGCGCCGAACCGGTGCGATGGGTCGGATACACCGGCATCTGGAAGCTGTCCGGGTAGGCGTTGAAAAGTGCGATCTGCCCCGCCGTCAGGTTGGCCTTGTACTGGTCCAGATTGGCCTTGGTGATGACGAACTGCGGCTTCTCCCCGGCGAAGGGATCGACATGGTGCGTGCCCGGCCCCTTGTAGCCGGCCGGCGCGGAGGTCAGGCCGCCGGTCCAGGCGGGAATGGTGCCGGCGGCGTTGCCGGCCTTCTCCGCGCCCATCGGAGTGAGACTGCTCTTGAGCTTGGCCGCCTGGTCCGCCGAAACCGCGGCACGCGCATCGGTCACGGCCAGTGCCGCCAGGGTGGCAAGGACGATCAGGGAACTCTTCTTGTACATGGTTCTCTCCGGATCAGAACGAGTATTTCGCCGTGACCGAGACGTTGTCCCGGTCACGCATGGAGTTGCTGGAGCCGGCCCCGTAGTAGCTGGTGTACTGGGTACCGACCTCGAAGGTGTTCAGGTAGCTGGCGTCGATGCCGAGGGTGTAGGCCTTGCGCCCCTCGATGAAGTTGCCGGTGCGGTCGGAGTTGCCACTGAAATCCTCCTGGTAGACGACGTAGGGCGAGAGCTTCACCCCAGCGTAGACATCGTTCCAGCTGCCGGTGAGCAGCAGGGTGTAGCCGTAGCTGTCACGGTCGATCTGCACGTCGTCGTCGGCACCGCCGACGTAGGCCTTGTCCTGGGCGCCGACGAACTTGCGCTCGCTGCCATCCCAGGCGGTGTACTTCAGGCTGCTGCCACGGATGTGCTCGGAGGCCACTTCGGCCACCCCGGTCATGGAGTCGAAGGACAGGTGCGGGCCGAAGTTGTAGATGGTCGACAGCGAGATGTTGTAGGTCTCGGCCCGCTCGTAGTTCTCGAACAGCTCGCCACGGCACAGCTGCTTGCCGGCCACCGGCGCACAGGCCTGGCCGGCGGGGACGTTGGCGTCGAACAGGTTGGTCTGGCCGAGCACGCCCTGAGTCAGCAGGTCGCCGAGCAGGTCGTCGGTGGCGGAGATGCTGATGGGCATGTTCGGCCGGTAGGCGATCTCGCCGGACACCGATGCATCCCCCAGGGTGGTGTTGAAGCTGAAGCCGTACATGCGGATGTCTTCGACGTAGTCGCGGCGCGCCTCGGCGTTGCTGGCCATGTCCAGCGTCGACAGGCCGGGCACCGCCTCGCCCAGGCCCAGCGGGCCGAGCAGCGAGTTCAGGGCGGCGACATCGACCCCCTGGTAGTTGCGCAGGTCGACGGCGATCTGCGGTTCCTTGGAGTGATAGTTGACGAAATAGAAGCCGAACTCGGTCGAGTTCAGCTCTTCGGCGATGTAGCGGAAGGCCACACCGAACTGGCCGTCGTCACGGGCATCGATGTCCTTGCCGACGTTGGCGACCTTGAAGGTGCCAGTGTTCGGGTCGAGGAAGGCATTGGGGCCGTGGGGACCATTGCCCAGCAGGCCAAGGGACGCCACGGTCGGGTAACCGGCCAGCAGCTCCTTGATCAGCGGGTTGTCCTCGGTGGTGTAAGCGGTGTTGCCGCCGTCGCTGAACAGGTCGGTGTCGGAGAAGTAGGTGCCCACCGAGTCCAGGCGGGTTTCCTTCCACTTCCACTGGTAGAAGGTCTCCATCGACAGGTCGTCGGTCAGGCCGAAGTTGAGGCTCAGGGCCTCCGTCGGCACCAGCACCTCCTTGAGCTCCGAGCCCGGCAGGTGGAAACGCGCGGCGTCCACCGGGTTGATGGTGTTGACCCCACCCCGGTAGAACACGCCCTCGCCCCAGTTCAGCACCTGGCGGCCGACACGGGCGGTGAGCGGGTGCTCGGCGATGTCCCAGCTGCCGGACAGGTAGGCGTCAAGCAATTCGGCCTTGCGGCCGGCGATGTGCCGGGTGTCTTCGGTGAAGTGATCGTCCTGGGGATACGACTGGCTGGGCCGCACCACGCCATCGGTGGTGTCGTAGTAGTCGTTGCGCTTGTCCATGATCTGCGTGTCGTAGTACGCGGTGCCACGCATGAACAGGCCGTAGTTCTGGTATTTGGCCGACAGGTCGGAAGTGAGTTTGAACACCTGGGAGACCAGCCCGGTGTCGAAGTTGCGGTTGCCGTCGTCGGCGTTGATGTCCGAGATGTTGCTCTTGTCGCGGCCCTGCACGCGCCACATCGCGCCGTAGGACAGGGTGCTGTCCAGAGAGCCGGTGACCTCGTTGTCGGCGAGCTTGAACTCCAGGGCCTGCGCCGAACCCGCCACCAGCAGCGGCAAGAGTCCCATCACCGCGCCTGCACGCCGGGGCGCCCAGAAAATGGACGAACGTCCCCCCATCTGACTGCTCATAGACAGCATTACCTCCTTGACGGCCAAGATTTATTGCCCGGTCGTTGCAACCGGTGCTGTTCTTATTCGTTTCTCGGCTGCTGATTGCCCGGCTCCTGCCGGACCATCACGCAGTAACTCGCCTGCTGAAGCGCTTGCGGGCGCTCGGGGTACCCCTGTCGATTCTGTCTGCACGCTCAATTTGGCACTATCGTGCAGGCAAAGTAACAAACTGTGTCCCGCCTGCCAATCCGAAGGATGCAATCCGTCTTTTTTCGTACGCAAAGAAAAGCCCGGCCTATAGCCGGGCTTTTTCTTACAGCGTGACTTACTCGACGGTGAAGGTCTTTTCCGCCAACAGGCGATCGCCCTGGAACACCATGAAGCGCCACTGCCCCTGTACCACCTCGTGGTTCTCGGTGAACTGGTAGGCCATCACGTCGGTCGGCGCGCCGACCACCAGTTTCTGCACCACCTCGAACTTGTCGTGGCGTTGGCCATCCGGCGTGACCACGCCGGGAGTGAAATACAGCAGGGTCAGCGGGGCGTCGCCTTCCTGCTTGCCGCTGAGCTGGTAGCGCAGGCCGAACTTGGTGCCCAGCTTGGCCGGTACGCGGGTGGTGGACTCGAGCTGCTCCTGGCTGCTGGTCAGCACGCGCTCGCCCGGCTGGTAATCCTTGTAGTTGCTGACGAAGACGCCGTACTCGACCGGGCCGGTGACACGGACTTCGGCAAAGGCCGAGGACGCGAAGGCGGAAACCAGGGTGAGGGCCAGGGCCGCTGGCAGGCGGGAAATGGACATGTCGCGCTCCTTGTTGGGGACCGCGCGAGGCTATGACATCGGCGTGACAGGCTGATGACAAGCAGAGTGCTGACGCGAATCGGGTCGGGCCGGCAGCGAGCGTCTATCATGCCCAGATCAGACCTGTTGGAAACCTCCATGAGCGACTCCCTGCTGAGCATCCGCCCACGCGCCGAAGACGTCGAAGGCGTTCCCATCCTCCGCCCGCTGCCGTCCGCGCAATGCCGCAGCGTCGGCCCCTTCGTGTTCTTCGACCACATGCTGGAAGCCACCTTCGCCCCCGACCACGGCATGGACATCCGCCAGCACCCGCATATCGGCCTGTCCACCCTCACCTACCTGTTCGAAGGCCAGGTGCAGCACAAGGACAGCCTCGGCTCCGACCAGCTCGTCCTGCCCGGCGACGTCAGCTGGATGACCGCCGGGCGCGGCGTCGCTCACGTCGAACGCACGCCGGAAACGTTGCGCCACAACGGCTCGCGCCTGCACGGGCTGCAAGTGTGGTTGGCGCTACCCCGCGAGCAGGAAGGCTGCGAGCCCAGCTACAGCCACCACCCCGCCGCCAGCCTGCCGGAAAGCGACGCCCTGGGCGTACGCATCCGCATGATCGCAGGCACGGGCTTCTGCCTCGAATCGCCGGTACCGGTGCTTTCACCGACCCTCTATGCCGAGCTGACGCTCAGCGTCGGCGCGACCCTGGCGATTCCCAACGAGCACCCGCAACGCGCGCTGTACCTGATCGAGGGCGAGGCCCTGCTCGACGATGAACCGCTGCCGCTGCACGAACTGCTGGTGCTGCCCGAAGGCGCCACCTTCACCCTCTCCGCCTGCACCGACTGCCGGGCGGTGATCATCGGCGGCGCGCCGCTGGACGGGCCGAGGCGAATGAACTGGAATTTCGTCGCCAGCGACCCGGCGCTGATCGACAGCGCCCGCGCCCGCTGGTCCGCCCGCGACTGGCCGACGGTGCCAGGCGAACGGGAACGCATCGAACTGCCGCGCTGAGCGCAACGAGAAACGGATCAGGAATCCCTCACCCCGCCGTGAAAACAGAGGACGGATGAGGATTCGCGGCACGCTCTGCGTACAGCATCGAGCCCCAGTCCCTTGCCACGGCAAGGCCCACACTTCCGGCCCAAGGAGTCCGCGATGGACCAACCGCACGCCAACCGCCACACCAGCGCCCTGACCGTGCTGACCCTGCTGTTCTTCATGTGGGGCCTGATCACCTCGCTCAACGACATCCTCGTACCGCACCTCAAGGCAGTGTTCACGCTGTCGTACGTGGAAGCCTCGCTGATCCAGTTCTGCTTCTTCGGCGCCTACTTCATCATGTCCTTCCCCTCCGGACGGCTGGTGGAAAAGGTTGGCTACAAGAGCGGGATCATCGTCGGCCTGGCTACCGCCGGGGTCGGCTGTCTGCTGTTCTACCCGGCGGCCAGCGCGCAATCCTATCCGTACTTCCTAGCCGCGCTGTTCATCCTCGCTTCCGGCATCACCCTGCTGCAGGTCGCGGCCAATCCCTACGTGAACGTGCTCGGCCCGGCGGCCACCGCCGCCAGCCGACTCAACCTGACCCAGGCCTTCAACTCCCTCGGCACCACCGTCGGGCCGCTGGTGGGGTCGGTGACCATTCTCGCCATCGGCGCCGGTGCCGCCTCGCAGCTCGGTAGCTCCGCCGCAACCGAGGCGGACACGGTGAAGACGCCCTACCTGGTGCTGGCCGGCCTGCTGTTCGCCATCGCCGTGCTGATCGCCCTGTTCCGCCTGCCGAAGATTCACCACGGCGAGCCCAGCGACGGCGCCGCGGCGGGCCGGCATTCGCTGTTCGCCCATCGCCACCTGATCTTCGGGGTGATCGCGATCTTCGCCTACGTCGGCGCCGAGGTTTCCATCGGCAGCTACCTGGTCAGCCTGATGGGCCAGCCGGACATCGCCGGGCTGCCCGCCGAACAGGCCGGCAAGTACCTGTCGTTCTACTGGGGCGGCGCCATGGTCGGCCGCTTCATCGGCAGCGTGCTGATGCGCGCGATTCCGGCCAACCGCATGCTGGCCTTCAACGCCCTGGTGATCACCCTGCTGATCGCCGTGGCGCTCAGCGTCGGCGGGCACGTGGCGATGTGGTCGCTGATCCTGATCGGACTGTTCAACTCGATCATGTTCCCGACCATCTTCTCCCTCGCCCTGGAGGGCCTGGGCAACCTCACCAGCAAGGGCTCCGGCCTGCTCTGCATGGCCATCGTCGGCGGCGCCGTGATGCCGCTGGTGCAAGCCTTCTTCGCCGACCGCATCGGCCTGCTGCACTCCTTCGCCGTTCCGCTGCTGTGCTACCTGTACATCGTCTGGTTCGGCGCCAAGGGTTACCGCGCCGACGAACGAGCCGCTCAGCGACCAGCCAACGCGCCCTGATCAGGGACCGCTGCGGGACAACAGGATTGTTATTGTTGTAGGAGCGAGCTTTCTCGCGAACAATCTCCGCTGCGAGGCAGGGTTCGCGAGCAAGCTCGCTCCTACGAAGAGCAAATAAAAACGCCGCGCCTCCAATGGGGGCGCGGCGTTTTCGTTCACCGGGGGGGATTTCAGCCGCCGAAGCGCTCATCCAACAGATCGAACATCGCGGCAAACGCGCGGCGTGCCACCTTGGCGTCGTACTGCATCTTGCCCGGGATCTGCGCATGCGGATCGGTGAAGGAATGCGCGGCGCCGCCGTAGCTGGTCAGTGCCCAGTCGACGTTGGCGTCGATCATTTCCCTGGCGAACTCGGTCAGCTGCTCACGGGGCACGAAGGGGTCGACGGCGCCGTCGAGGACCAGCACCGAGCCCTTGATGTTCTTCGCGTCGGCCGGGTTCGGCGTGTCCAGGGTGCCGTGGAAGGACACGGCAGCCGCCAGCGGCGCACCGTCGCGGGCCAGTTCCAGGGCGCAGCAGCCGCCGAAGCAGAAGCCGAAGGTAGCCAGCCGAGTGATGTCCAGCGGAGCCTTGCCGGCCTGCTCCAGCAGGGTGGCGAGGGAAAGCTGCATGCGCTTGCGCAGCAGCGCGCGGTCGTTCTTCAGCGGCATCATGGCGGCGGCCGCCTGCTCCGTACCGTTGGGACGCACATCCTTGCCATACAGATCGGCCACCAACACCACGTAGCCGCGCTCGGCGACCTTGCGGGCGATATCCACGGCACCCTGGCTGACGCCCATCCAGTTCGGCGCCATCAGCAGGCCGGGGCGCGGTGCGTTGCTGGCGGCATCGAATACCAACTGGCCCTCGAAGGACACGCCGTCCTGGCTGTAGGCGACCGGTTGCACGCTGATCTGGCTCATTGGGTAATCCCCTTTTCGCTTGTCGGTTGGGTGGAGCGGATAAAGAAAGCACAAAGCCCGCCGAAGCGGGCTTTGTTTTTCAGGCGGCGACTCAGGCGGAGAGTTCCACCAGCAGCTTGTTCAGACGGCGCACGTAGGCAGCCGGGTCCTTCAGGCTGTCCCCCGCGGCCAGGGCGGCCTGGTCGAAGAGGATGTGGGTCAGCTCGCCAAAACGGTCTTCGTCGGCTTCCGCGTCGAGCTTCTCGATCAGCGGGTGGGCCGGGTTGAATTCGAAGATCGGCTTGGACTCCGGCACCTTCTGGCCGCTGGCCTCGAGGATCTGGCGCATCTGCAGGCCCAGGTCCTGTTCGCCGATGGCGAGGATCGCCGGCGAGTCGGTCAGGCGGTGGGACACGCGCACCTCGGCGACTTCATCGCCCAGCGCGGCTTTGAGGCGCTCGGCCAGACCTTCTTTGGCCTTGGCGATCTCTTCCTGGGCCTTCTTGTCCTCTTCGGAGTCCAGGCTGCCCAGGTCCAGGTCGCCACGGGCGACGTCGACGAACTGCTTGCCGTCGAACTCCGGCAGGTAGCTCATCAGCCACTCGTCGATACGGTCGGTGAGCAGCAGCACTTCGATGCCTTTCTTGCGGAAGACTTCCAGGTGCGGGCTGTTCTTCACCTGGGCGAAGCTTTCGCCGGTGAGGTAGTAGATCTTGTCCTGGCCTTCCTTCAGGCGGCCGATGTAGTCGGCCAGGGAAACACTCTGCTCGCCACTGTCGTCGCTGGTGGAAGAGAAGCGCAGCAGGCCGGCGATCTTGTCCTTGTTGGCGAAGTCTTCGGCCGGGCCTTCCTTCAGCACCTGGCCGAAGTTCTTCCAGAAGCCCTTGTAGGCTTCGGCGTCGTTGCTGGCGAGCTTTTCCAGCATGTCCAGGGAGCGCTTGGTCAGCGCGGATTTCATCGAATCGACGATGGGGCCGGACTGCAGGATTTCTCGGGAGACGTTCAGCGACAGGTCGTTGGAGTCCACCACACCCTTGATGAAGCGCAGGTACAGCGGCAGAAACTGGTCGGCCTGGTCCATGATGAACACGCGCTGCACGTACAGCTTCAGGCCGCGCGGGGCCTCGCGGTGGTACAGGTCGAACGGCGCGCGGGCCGGGACGTACAGCAGCGAGGTGTACTCGAGCTTGCCCTCGACCTTGTTGTGGCTCCAGGTCAGCGGGTTCTCGAAGTCATGGGCGATGTGCTTGTAGAACTCCTGGTATTCCTCGTCCTTCACCTCGGTGCGCGGACGGGTCCACAGGGCGCTGGCACGGTTGACCACTTCCCACTCGGTTTCGGCCGGTGCCTCTTCACCGTGGTGTTCCTTCGGCAGCTCGATGGGCAGCGCGATGTGGTCGGAGTACTTCTTGACGATATTGCGCAGGCGCCAGCCGTCGGCGAACTCGTCTTCGCCGTCCTTCAGGTGCAGGACGATGCGGGTGCCACGGTCGGCTTTCTCGATGGTCGCGACCTCGAACTCGCCCTCGCCCTTGGAGGACCAGTGCACACCTTCGCTGGCCGACGCACCGGCGCGGCGGGTGAACACATCAACCTTATCGGCGACGATGAAGGCGCTGTAGAAGCCCACGCCGAACTGGCCGATCAGGTGGGAATCCTTCTTCTGGTCGCCCGAGAGGTTCTTCAGGAAGTCAGCGGTGCCGGACTTGGCGATGGTACCCAGGTGCGCGATGACTTCCTCGCGGCTCATGCCGATACCGTTGTCTTCGAGGGTGACGGTCTTGGCGTCCTTGTCGAAGCTCACACGGATTTTCAGCTCGGCGCCGCCTTCGAGCAGCTCAGGCTTGGCCAGGGCCTCGAAACGCAGCTTGTCGGCGGCGTCGGAGGCGTTGGAAATCAGCTCGCGAAGGAAGATTTCCTTGTTCGAATACAGGGAATGAATCATCAGGTGAAGCAGCTGCTTCACTTCGGTCTGGAAGCCCAGCGTTTCTTTTTGAGTCTCCACGCTCATTGTTTCTCGCTCCGAGGATGACAAATACCGCGTCATGCGGCCGATGTCAGCGAGATGGGGGCTTCCTGAACGAATTCAAGGGTTTGCCCCGAAGACTCATTGCGCGAGCAATTCGATGCTGACCACTTCGCTGGGGCGCAGGACGTAACTCGCCTCCCCCGCGCCGCTCAGGCTGTGGCGAATGACCAGGCGACCGTCAGCGTCCAGACCGACGAAAACCCCATCGGCTGTGCGCCCCTGTTCGGTCTGGACGCGCATCCGGCGATTGGCGAAGTGCTCCGGCGCGGCCTGCAGGCGCTGCAGTGCAATCAACCCGACCTCCAGCGCAGCCGGTGACTGGCCGGCCGTCGGTTCGACAGGCTGGGGCTCTGGCTGCGCCGGGGCCGGTGCCGGGCTTTCGACCAGGCGCGGATATTTGTCGCCCTTGACACCCCAACCCCGGCCTTCGGTCCTGGCCAGGGTGAGCGACAGCGTCTGTGGCTCGCCACCGGCACTGAAGCTGACGGGCACCTCCAGCACCGACCGCTGGGTGTCCAGCCGGGGCAATCGGGCCAGCTCGATATCGCGTCGGGCGAAGCGCCGTTGCAGGTAGTCGCGCAGCACATAGGCCAGGGTGTCCTGGGAACCGACGCGGGTATCCACCTGCCCGTCGCGGTAGCGCAGGTGATTGGTGTACAGCTCGACCTTTCCACTCAGGGTGGTCTGCATCTGTGCGGGAAGCACCAGGTGGAAGTCGCCGACCATGCGGTTGGGCGCTTCCGGTTGCAGATCCAGGTGCAGGCTGTAGCCCCGCGCGATACGGACAGCCTCGGGCAGGTCCCGGCCGGGAGCCAGCCAGCTGATTTCGACCTCCGGCAAGGTGCCGGAATCGTTGGGTAGTACATCCAGCCGCAGGGGCCCGTCGACTGCTGCAGGCAAATGAATGCGCACTTCGCGGTGCGCGTAGAAGTCCTGCCCTTCCCGCAGGCTCAGCACTCCGTCGATCAGCTCGGCCTGTTCGGGCGCAAACGGCTTGCCATTCAGCTCACCGCGCAACTGGATGGCCAGTTCCGGCTTGGCGACCTGGTCGGACCGCAGCCAATCGAGACGCAGGATGGCCTCCAGGCGCGCGCTGTCGTGGACCGCCAGCAGCGTCAGGCCGACCACCAGCGGGATGCATCCCAGGCCGCCGAGCGCCACGGAACTCCGCGCCTGCCCCCAGTGACGCAGCATGAACACCAGCGCCAACGGCGGCACCAGGCTGGCGAGCCCCCAGAACAGGCTGCGACCGAAGGCCTGCATGACCAGCCAGACGTAGCCAGCGAGGATCAGCAGCAGCCCGAGCAGGATCAGCAGGGTATCCATTCAGGCGCCATCGACCTTGAAGTGGGCCCGTGCGGTAGCAATGGGTTCGGCGCGGGTGGTCTGCCAGGCGGTGATCGCCACGTTGGCCACCCGCCGCCCCTGTCGCCAGACCTGGCATTGCGCGTAGGTATCGCGGAAATGCCCAGCGCGCAGGTAATCGATGGAGAAGTCGATGATCTTGGGCATGTGCGGAAGGCCCATGAACATCAGCAGGTGCAGCAGCGCGGAATGCTCCATGAAGCCGGCAATGACGCCACCGTGCAATGCCGGCAGGGTCGGATTGCCGATGTTGTCGGGGTTGGCCGGCAGGTGGAAGATCGCGTCGTCGCCCAGGCGCAGGCAGCGAATGCCGATGAGCTTGGCATAGGGAATCGACTCGATCAGCCCGTCGCAATTCTTGCTTTCGTGGGCTTCGCGCACCAGTTGCTCGATGCTCGGTTTGCTCATGCGCTGGCCTCCCCGTCGACACTGCGCTTCACGCTGCCGGCGGAAACCGCCTTGCCCATGCGCATGAAGGTGCCGACCACATGGGCGATCGGCTCGGACGGGTCGTCCTGGTAGGCGATGCCACGGGTGAAGATGATGTTCGGGGTGACCCGGTAGCACTCGGCGAAACCGAACACATCCTTGCCGGGCTCGGCCGGGTGCATGTAGTCGATACGCAGGTCCAGGGTCGGGCAGATCTCGAATTGCGGCAGCACGCAGACGGTGGAGATGCCGCAGGTGGTGTCCATCAGCGTGGTGATCGCCCCGCCATGAATGACGCCGGTTTCCGGATTGCCGACGATGGCAGCGCTGTACGGCAGGCGCAACGTCAGGCCGGAAGTATCGGCGGCATGGGCGCTGATGCCGAGCAACTGGCAATGGCGCAACGCCGAAAGAAAGCGCTGGGCGCGCTCAAGAATGGGGTTTTCACTCATGGCGTGGGCGACCGGATGACTGCACGGGCCCGCATCATACCCCGCCCCCTGCCACACCTACAGTGATGAAAACCTACGCTGTAGGAATATTCGTTGAACTTATTCGATGGTCGCTTGCTCAAAGGGCTATCACCAGGAAAGCCGCACATGGAGGCTCCACATGAAAAAAACCCTTCCCCTCGCTCTGATGCTGATCGCCGGTCTGGGTCTTGCCGCCTGCGGCAAGAAAGAAGAGCCGAAAGCGCCGGCAGCGCCCGCCGCTACTGAGCAGCCGGCCACCCCGGCACCGACGACTCCGCCGGCGCCTGAAGCCGCCCCGGCTGCACCGGCAGCCCCGGCTACCGCGCCGCAGGAGCCCGCAGGCGAAGAGCAGAAGCAGTAAGAGCCTGTTCACGATCTCGCGAGCTAGAGCAGAACAAGGCAAAAACAGGCGAGGAAGCGGAGTTTACGAGTTGTAAATGAGCATTCCGAGCCTGTTTTTAACGCAGTTATGCCGACGCGCAGCAGATCGTGAGCTGGCGATAAGCCGCTTCTCGCGTTGTACAGCACAAGGCCCGCATTCGCGGGCCTTGTCGCATCCGGCGTCAGCTCAGGCCGGAATATCGTCGTCGCGCGGGGCGTCTGCCTGAGGTGTCGGCGTGTAGACCATGACATGCAGCACGCGAGAATGGAACTCGCGCTGATACAGCACTCCTACCACTCCGGCGGTCACCAGCATGAAGATCAGCGGGTTGATGAACCAGGCGAGCATCGCCAGGCCGAAGTAGTAGGTACGCAGGCCCTGGTTGAAC
Organism: Pseudomonas macauensis; assembly: GCF_047902425.1. Classification (NCBI taxonomy): domain Bacteria; kingdom Pseudomonadati; phylum Pseudomonadota; class Gammaproteobacteria; order Pseudomonadales; family Pseudomonadaceae; genus Pseudomonas; species Pseudomonas macauensis. The sequence goes on from NZ_CP138377.1 coordinate 3,639,230, forward strand.
TGGTGCGCCGCGAGCGACACCACGCGCGCCGCGCGCTCGGCGTACATCTTGCGCTCCTGCTCACCGACGCTGCGCTCCCCCACCATCGGCGCGGAAGCCACCAGCACCGCCGCGAAATTGTATTGCCGCATGCACCAGCTGAAGGTGAAGAAGGCATACACGAACACCACCGCCAGGCAGAGCAGCTTCAGCTCCGACAGCCCGCGAGTCGGCGGCGCCACGAACGGCAGGTCGGCCAGCACCGAGATGGTGCGCTCGGCTGAGCCCAGCAGGGTCAGGATGCCGGCGAGGATGATCAGGGTGCTGGAAGCGAAGAACGACGCGTTGCGCTCCAGGTTGCCGATCACGCTGGCGTCGGCCACCCGGTTGTCGCGCAGCAGCAGGCGGCGCATCCAGTCCTGGCGGTAGAGGTGCAGCACGCTGGCCAGGCAAGCGGTATCGCGGGCCTTGGCCTTGGCATAGCGGGTGTAGCCGATCCAGCAGACGAGGAACCAGAGGATGGCGAACAGGTTCCACAGGTACTGGATATCGAACAGGTCGACGACGTCGGTCATGCTTGTCCTTGCGTGAGGTTTTGAAGGAATACGCGGCGGATAGACGCCAGATATGCGGAGAAAGACACGGTCTGTAATCTTGTAGAAGACCATGCAGGCATGAAAAAGGCCGCCTTGTGGGCGGCCTTTTTCGTTTGCACGGAGGGCGTCAGGCCATCGCTTCCTGGGGCTTGCCCAGCAGACGATCGAGCACTGCCATCGCGGCCAGCATGACTACCGACGGGATCAGCCACGCGAGGCCCTGCTCGGCCAGCGGCAGATGTTCCATCCAGCCCGGCATCCAGGCGTCGAGCTTGGCGCCCTTGAGCGCGTCGATGAGGCCGAAGATGAAGGAGATGACCATGACCGGGGCGACGATGCGCGTCTGCGAGCGCCACAGGCTGGCGCAGAAGCTCAGCGCCACCAGCACGATGCACGGCGGATAGATGGCGGTCAGTACCGGGATCGAGAACTGGATGAGCTTGGTCAGGCCCAGGTTCGACACCAGCAGCGAGAACGCCGCAAGGATGATCACCAGGCTGCGGTACGACAGCGGCAGGATACGGCAGAAGTACTCGGCGCAGGCGCAGGTCAGGCCCACGGCGGTAACCAGGCAGGCCAGCGCGATCAGCACGGCCAGGAAGGTGCTGCCCAGCGAGCCGAAGGTGTGCTGCACGTAGGCGTGCAGGACGGCGGCGCCGTTGCTGGCGCCAGCGGCGATGTCATGGCTGCCCGCGCCCAGGCGGAACAGGCTGATGTACACCAGCGCCAGGCCTACACCGGCGATCAGGCCGGCGATGATCGCGTAGCGGGTGATCAGGCGCGGCGACTGCACGCCACGGGAGCGGATCGCGTTGACGATGACGATGCCGAAGACCAGCGCGCCGAGGGTGTCCATGGTCAGGTAGCCATTGACGAAGCCCTGGGAGAACGCGGCGGCCTGGTAGGCCGGTTCCGCGGTGCCGATGGGGCCGGCCGGCAGCATGAAGGCGGCGATGCCCAGGGCGGCCAAGGCGATGATCTTCAGCGGCGCGAGGAAGCGGCCGACGGTATCGAGCAGCTTGCCCGGATACAGCGAGATCACCAGCACCACCAGGAAGTACACCAGGCTGTAGAGGAACAGCGGCAGAGCGCCCTCCCCGGTCAGCGGCGCCAGGCCTACCTCGAAGGAGACGGTAGCGGTGCGCGGGGTGGCGAACAGCGGTCCGACCGACAGGTAGCAGACAGCCGCCAGCAGCCCGCCGGCGATGCGGCCGATCGGGTGGCTGAGGGTATCCATCGCCCCGCCGACCTTGGCCAGCGCTACGACGGTGATCACCGGCAGGCCAACCGCGGTGATCAGGAAGCCCAGCGCCGCCATCCAGACATGCGGACCGGACTGCAGGCCCACGATCGGCGGGAAGATGATGTTGCCCGCCCCGACGAACAGGGCGAAGGTCATAAAACCAAGTGCCAGGATGTCCTGGCCTTTCAAAACGTTCATGAAGGGAAATACCACAGTGCTGAAACGGTTTCGTGGTCTCCCAGGGCACAACGACCGTACAGACGTGACAAAGCCGCATCGAACGGGATTGGCTGACTCACTTGGGGCGAGCCTGCGCATCCTGTGATGCTGATGTCATTCCGGTACGGAGGATTGTTCTTGGAAGTCCGATAGCAGAGGTTTTCCATGAGCTCGTGGCCCGGTTGCATCCTGCATGCTGGTGACGCGCCATCCATGACGGTCAGGAATCGCCGCCGCTTCCGGGTAGGAGGTGACGGTGAGCGAGCCTTCCCTTGTGGGGAACGCGACGCTTCAGATAGTTGCTAGCCTAACGATCCATTCCGATGAACTGCACTGACGTACGTCAGATAGTCCGCGGAATGAACGGGAGTGTCGCCTGATCGAAACTTTGTGCGATGCAGGCAAAATGACAGAGGCCACCCGAAGGTGGCCCCTGCACAGCTAACGGTCGGTAAGCGAGACGCTTACTTGACCGCCCAGCCGGTCAGCTCGGCCAGGGCCTTGCCGATGTCAGCCAGGGAACGCACGGTTTTCACGCCAGCGTCCTGCAGGGCAGCGAACTTCTCGTCCGCAGTGCCCTTGCCACCGGAGATGATGGCGCCCGCGTGGCCCATGCGCTTGCCGGGCGGTGCGGTAACACCAGCGATATAGGACACCACCGGCTTGGTCACGTTGGCCTTGATGTAGGCAGCCGCTTCTTCTTCAGCCGAACCGCCGATTTCGCCGATCATGACGATGGCTTCGGTTTTCGGGTCTTCCTGGAACAGCTTCAGGATGTCGATGAAGTTGGAGCCCGGGATCGGGTCACCACCGATGCCCACGCAGGTGGACTGGCCGAAGCCGGCGTCGGTGGTCTGCTTCACGGCTTCGTAGGTCAGGGTGCCGGAACGCGACACGATGCCTACCTTGCCCGGCAGGTGGATGTGACCCGGCATGATGCCGATCTTGCACTCGCCGGGAGTGATCACGCCCGGGCAGTTCGGGCCGATCAGGCGCACGCCCAGCTCGTCGCACTTGACCTTGGCTTCCAGCATGTCGATGGTCGGGATGCCTTCGGTGATGCAGACGATCAGCTTGATGCCGCCGAAGGCCGCTTCCAGGATCGAGTCCTTGCAGAACGGAGCCGGAACGTAGATGACCGAGGCGTCGGCGCCGGTGGCTTCTACAGCTTCCTTGACGGTGTTGAACACCGGCAGGCCCAGGTGGGTGGTACCGCCCTTGCCGGGGGTCACGCCGCCAACCATCTTGGTGCCGTAGGCGATGGCTTGTTCGGAGTGGAAGGTACCCTGCGAGCCGGTGAAGCCCTGGCAGATGACTTTGGTGTCTTTATTGATCAGGACGCTCATTACTTACCCTCCGCGGCCTTGACGACTTGCTGGGCAGCGTCGGTCAGGCTGGTCGCCGCGATGATGTTCAGACCGCTCTCGGCCAGGACCTTGGCGCCGAGGTCGGCGTTGTTGCCTTCCAGACGAACGACAACCGGGATTTTCACGCCGACTTCTTTCACGGCGCCGATGATGCCTTCGGCAATCATGTCGCAGCGAACGATGCCGCCGAAGATGTTCACCAGAACGGCAGCGACGTTGCTGTCGGACAGGATGATCTTGAACGCTTCGGTCACGCGCTCTTTGGTCGCACCGCCGCCAACGTCGAGGAAGTTGGCCGGCTTGCCGCCGTGCAGGTTGACGATGTCCATGGTGCCCATGGCCAGGCCAGCGCCGTTGACCATGCAGCCGATGTTGCCTTCCAGCGCGACGTAGTTCAGTTCCCACTTCTGCGCATGGGCTTCACGAGCGTCGTCCTGGGACGGGTCGTGCATGGCGCGCAGCTTGGGCTGACGGTACATGGCGTTGGAGTCGATGTTGATCTTGGCGTCCAGGCAGTGCAGGTTGCCGTCTTTCTTGATCACCAGCGGGTTCACTTCCAGCAGCGCCAGGTCGTAGTCCTGGAACAGCTTGGCCAGGCCAACGAAGATGTGGGTGAACTGCTTGATCTGGTCGCCCTTCAGGCCCAGCTGGAAGGCCAGCTCGCGGCCCTGGAACGGCTGAGCGCCAACCAGCGGATCGATGGTGGCCTTCAGGATCTTCTCAGGGGTCTCGTGCGCAACTTTCTCGATGTCCACGCCACCTTCGGTGGAGGCCATGAAGACGATGCGACGGCTGGAACGGTCGACAACGGCGCCGAGGTACAGCTCCTTGTCGATGTCGGTGCAGGATTCCACCAGGATCTTGCTGACCGGCTGGCCGTTGGCGTCAGTCTGGTAGGTCACCAGACGCTTGCCCAGCCAGTTGGCGGCGAACGCCTTGGCGTCCTCTTTGCTCTTGACCAGCTTCACACCGCCCGCTTTACCGCGGCCACCAGCGTGTACCTGGGCCTTAACGACCCACTCGGTACCACCGATCTTTTCACAGGCTTCTGCGGCCTCTTCGGGTGTGTCGACGGCGAAGCCCTTGGATACGGGCAGGCCGTACTCAGCGAACAGCTGCTTACCCTGATATTCGTGGAGATTCATGCTTGTCTACCGTTTTCGTCTTGGGTATTGCGCATAAGGCGCGGCGCTCGTGGCACCACGCCACCTGTGACCGAGTCCCCTCAGGGGAGAAACGATCCGGCGGAGTGGACGGCAGCCCCTCGCAAAAGACTGCCGCCCTCCCCGCCGTGGTCCCGTTCCTTAGCGCTTCTTGCGGTTGGCGATGTGGATGGCGTGGCCATTCACTGCCAGGGCCGCTTCGTGCAGCGCTTCGGACAGAGTCGGGTGGGAGAAGACCATCATGCCCAGGTCTTCGGCACTGGTGCCGAATTCCATGCCGATCGCGCCCTGCTGAACCAGCTCGGCGGCGCTCGGGCCGATCACGTGGACGCCCAGTACGCGGTCGGTCTTGGCATCGGCGATGACCTTGACCAGGCCGGTGGTATCGTTGGCAGCCATGGCGCGGCCGCTGGCGGCGAACGGGAAGGTGCCGACGTTAACTTCAACGCCTTCGCCCTTGAGCTGCTGCTCGGTCTTGCCGACCCATGCGATTTCCGGGTGGGTGTAGATCACCGACGGAATCAGGTCATAGTTCATCTGAGCCTTGTGGCCGGCGATGCGCTCGGCAACCATCACGCCCTCTTCCGAGGCCTTGTGCGCCAGCATGGCGCCGCGGACCACGTCACCGATGGCGTAGACGCCCGGAACGCTGGTCTTGCAGTGGTCGTCGACGAAGATGAAGCCGCGCTCATCCATGGTCACGCCGCTGTCGGCGGCCAGCAGGTCGGTGGTCACCGGGCGACGGCCCACGGCCACGATCAGCTTGTCGAAGGTTTCCTTCTGCTCGCCGTTGGCGTCGGTGAAGGTTACGGTGACTTGCTTCTTCTTCACTTCCGAACCGGTGACGCGGGCGCCCAGGCGGATGTTCAGACCTTGCTTGGTCAGGACCTTCAGGGCTTCCTTGGCGACCTGCTCGTCGGCGGCCGGGAGGAACTTGTCCAGGGCTTCCAGAACGGTGACTTCAGCACCCAGGCGAGCCCAGACCGAACCCAGTTCCAGACCGATGACGCCGGCGCCGATCACGCCCAGCTTCTTCGGTACGCTCTGGAATTCCAGGGCGCCGGTGGAGTCGACGATGACGTCGTCGGTCAGCGGGGCCGGCGGGATTTCAACCGGCTTGGAGCCCGAAGCGATGATGATGTTCTCGGCTTCCAGGACCTCGACCTTGCCGTCCAGGCCGGTCACTTCGACCTGCTTGTTGGCCAGGACCTTGCCGTGGCCTTCGAAGGAGGTCACGCCGTTGGCCTTGAACAGGGTGGCGATACCGCCGGTCAGGTTCTTAACGATGTTGGCCTTGCGGGCAACCATCGCCGGAACGTCCATCTTCACGCCGCCAGTGGAGATACCGTGGACCTCAAAGCCCTCTTTGGCTTCCTTGTACTTCCAGGAGCTGTCCAGCAGTGCCTTGGACGGAATGCAGCCTACGTTCAGGCAGGTACCGCCGAGGGCAACCTTGCCCTCTTTACCGATGTACTTCTCGATGCAGGCGGTCTTCAGGCCGAGTTGGGCGGCACGGATGGCGGCTACATAACCGCCGGGGCCGGCGCCAATCACAACCACGTCGAATTTCTGGCTCATATCTCAATCCTTATTCCGGTGAAGCGGACGGCCCCTCTCGGGGCCGTCGTGTAGTACGGGGCCGTCGTGTGAATTGACGAATCAGACGTCCAGCAGCAGGCGAGCCGGATCTTCCAGCAGATCCTTCATGGTGACCAGGAAGCTTACCGCTTCCTTGCCGTCGATCATGCGGTGATCGTAGGACAGCGCCAGGTACATCATCGGCAGGATTACCACCTGGCCGTTAACGGCCATCGGGCGCTCCTGGATCTTGTGCATGCCGAGAATGGCGGTCTGCGGCGGGTTGACGATCGGAGTCGACAGCAGGGAACCGAATACGCCACCGTTGGAAATGGTGAAAGTACCACCGGTCATGTCTTCGATGGACAGCTTGCCGTCTTTGGCTTTCTTGCCGAAGGTGGCGATGCCGTTCTCGATCTCGGCCAGGCTCATGAACTCGGCGTTACGCAGTACCGGAACGACCAGACCGCGGTCGCTGGATACGGCGACACCGATGTCCTGGTAGCCGTGGTAGACGATGTCGTTGCCGTCGATCGAGGCGTTGACGCCCGGGAAGCGCTTCAGGGCTTCGGTGGCGGCCTTGACGAAGAAGGACATGAAGCCCAGGCGAACGCCGTTGTGCTTCTTCTCGAACAGGTCCTTGTACTTGTTGCGCAGGTCCATGATCGGCTTCATGTTGACTTCGTTGAAGGTAGTCAGCATGGCCATGGAGGACTGGGCTTCGACCAGACGCTCGGCAACCTTGGCGCGCAGGCGGGTCATCGGCACGCGCTTCTCAACGCGATCGCCAGCGGCGAACACCGGAGCTTCGGCGGCCGGAGCGGCAGCCTTGGCAACCGGCGCAGCAGCCGGGGCATTCTTCTTGGCTTCAACGGCAGCGACGACGTCTTCCTTGGTGACGCGACCGCCCTTGCCGGTGCCGGCCAGGCTGTTCGGGTCGATGCCGTTTTCTTCGGCGAGCTTGCGAGCGGCCGGCGACAGGATGTTGTCGTCAGCGGCAGCAGCCGGGGCAGCGGCGGCCGGGGCGGCAGCCGGAGCTGCGGCAGCAGCCGGAGCGGCAGCGGCGGCACCGCCTTCGCTCAGCTTGCCCAGTAGTTCGTTGGAGAGAACGGTGTCGCCCTCGCCCTTGACGATCTCAGCCAAGACGCCATCAGCCTCGGCGAGCACTTCGATCACGACCTTGTCGGTTTCGATGTCGACGATCAGTTCGTCACGCTTGACGGCCTCACCGACCTTCTTGTGCCAGGTTGCAACGGTGCCGTCGGCAACCGATTCCGGGAAGGTTGGGGCTTTGATTTCGATAGCCATTATGTGTGTTTCCTTAAATTCGGTATCAACTGCGCGTTGGCGTTAAACGGTGAAGGCGTCCTGCAGCAGTTTTTCCTGCTGCTCGGCGTGCATCGAAGCGTAGCCGCAAGCCGGAGCTGCGGAGCCTTCGCGGCCCGCGTATTCCAGGTTGAGACCTTTCTTGTGCGCGGCGATGACACGACGCATGTGGTGCTGCGAGCAGTACCAGGCGCCCTGGTTCATCGGCTCTTCCTGGCACCAGACGATGTGCTTGAGGTTCTTGTACTGCGACAGCACCTCGGCCAGATCGTCTTCCGGGAACGGATAGAGCTGCTCCAGACGCACGATCGCGACGTCCTCGCGGCCTTCCGCACGGCGCTTCTCCAGCAGGTCGTAGTACACCTTGCCGCTGCACAGCACGATGCGGTCGACCTTCTTCGGATCCAGGTTGTCGATCTCGCCGATCACGGTCTGGAACGAGCCGTTGGCCAGATCTTCCAGGGTCGAGATGGCCAGCTTGTGACGCAGCAGCGACTTCGGAGTCATCACGATCAGCGGCTTGCGCAGCGGACGGATCACCTGACGACGCAGCATGTGGTAGACCTGGGCCGGAGTAGTCGGCACGCAGACCTGGATGTTCTGCTCGGCGCACAGTTGCAGGTAACGCTCCAGGCGCGCGGAGGAGTGCTCCGGACCCTGGCCTTCGTAACCGTGCGGCAGCAGCATGGTCAGACCGCAGAGGCGCTGCCACTTGGTCTCGCCGCTGGTGATGAACTGGTCGATCACGACCTGCGCACCGTTGGCGAAGTCACCGAACTGGGCTTCCCAGATCACCAGCGCGTTCGGCGTGGTGGTGGCGTAGCCGTATTCGAAGGCCAGTACGGCTTCTTCCGAGAGGTAGGAGTCGTACAGGCTGACGCGCGGCTGGCCGTCGAACAGGTGAGCCAGCGGAATGTAGACCGAGTCGTCCTTCTGGTTGTGCAGCGCAGCGTGGCGGTGCGAGAAGGTGCCGCGGCCGACATCCTGACCGGTCATGCGCACCGGGTGACCTTCGAACAGCAGGGTGGCGTAGGCCAGGTTCTCGGCGAAGCCCCAGTTGATGGGCATGCCACCGGCAGCCATCTTCGCGCGGTCTTCGTAGATCTTCTGCACCTGACGCTGCATGACGAAGCCGTCCGGAGTTTCCAGCAGCTTGGCGGACAGATCCTGCAGGGTCTTCAGGTCGAAGCGGGTGTCGTGACGCGCGGTCCAGGCATGGCCCACGTACGGACGCCAGTCGACGAAGAGCTCCTTGTTGGGCTCCTTCACCAGGCTCTTCACCACGTGCTGGCCGTTGTCGAGAGCGTCGCGGTATTCGTCGACCTTCTCCTGGGCCTGCGCGGCAGTCTGCACGCCAGCGGCGATCAGCGCGTCGGCGTAGATGTCGCGAGTGGTGCGCTGCTTGGCGATCTGCTGGTACATCAGCGGCTGGGTGCCGCTCGGCTCGTCGGCCTCGTTGTGGCCGCGACGGCGGTAGCAGACCAGGTCGATGACCACGTCACGCTTGAACTGCATGCGGTAGTCGACGGCCAGCTGGGTCACGAACAGGACCGCTTCCGGATCGTCGCCGTTCACATGGAAGATCGGCGCCTGGATCATCTTGGCCACGTCGGTCGCGTACTCGGTGGAACGAGCATCGTCCTGGCGGCTGGTGGTGAAGCCCACCTGGTTGTTGATCACGATGTGGATGGTGCCGCCCGTCTTGTAAGCACGGGTCTGCGACATCTGGAAGGTCTCCATGACCACGCCCTGCCCCGCGAAAGCGGCATCGCCGTGGATGGAGATCGGCACGACCTTGTCGCCACTGCCGTCCTTACGACGATCCTGACGGGCGCGTACCGAGCCCTCGACCACCGGGGAAACGATTTCCAGGTGCGAGGGGTTGAACGCCAGGGCCAGGTGGACTTCGCCACCGGTGGTCATGACGTTGGAGGAGAAGCCCTGGTGGTACTTCACGTCGCCGGAGCCCAGCTCGACCAGCTTCTTGCCTTCGAACTCGTCGAAGAGGTCGCGCGGGTTCTTGCCCAGGGTGTTGACCAGGACGTTCAGACGGCCACGGTGGGCCATGCCGATGACGATTTCCTTGACGCCGTAGGAGCCGGAGCGCTGGATGATCTCGTCGACCATCGGAATCAGGCTCTCGCCGCCTTCCAGGCCGAAACGCTTGGTGCCCGGGTACTTGGTGCCCAGGTACTTCTCCAGGCCTTCGGCAGCGGTCAGGCGCTCCAGCAGGTGGGAACGGGCGTCGGCGGAGTACGCCGGACGGCCACGCACGCTTTCCAGGCGCTGAGCGAACCAGTGGCGCTGCTCGGAATCGACGATGTGCATGAACTCGGCGCCGATGGTGCTGCAGTAGGTCTGCTTCAGCGCATCGACGATTTCACGCAGGGTGGCTTCTTCCTTGCCGATGTAGAGCTCACCGGTACGGAAGGTGGTGTCGAGGTCTGCAGCAGTAAGCCCGTAGTGCTCCAGCGACAGGTCGGCGGGAGCGGTACGCACCCAGAGGCCCAGCGGATCGAGCTTCGCCGCCTGATGGCCGCGCAAACGGTATGCCAGGATCAGGCGCAGGACTTCGACCTGCTTCTTCTCGTGCTCGGTGCTTACGCTGCCAGCGGAAACAGGCGCAGCGCGGCGCTGGTTCTTGGCCAGGAGTACGAAATGATCACGGATGGAGGAATGCGAGACGTCGGGGGCGGGATTGCCGTCGGCGGGGAGCTTCTGGAAGTACGTGCGCCACTCTTCTGGCACAGCGTTCGGGTCGTGCAGGTAGAGCTCGTAGAGCTCTTCGACGTAGGCAGCGTTACCACCGGATAGATGGGCACTGTTCCACATCCGCTGCATTACGCTTTCGTGCATGCTTGGTCACCCTCGGTAAGGGGACTCCACCTGATGAAATCTCTGGCTTGAAGTCATACACAGCGACTTCTAGCCACCGATTCCCGCAGATAGTCCGGGTACCAGCCCGGATGCCCCTGCTGGTCATATATACGTTTTCAAGTCAGGACCCCCGCTTTGTGGGCTTGGGTCCGCAGTACTGCACCGCCGGATTGTTCCGGCGGCGCAGGTGTTGCTCTTGCAGTGACTCGTGGCTTGGGCCGCGAATCAGGTGCCGCTTTGCAGCAGCATGTTACGTACGTGGCCGATTGCCTTGGTCGGGTTCAGACCCTTCGGGCAGACGTTCACGCAGTTCATGATCCCGCGGCAGCGGAATACGCTGAACGGGTCATCCAGCGAAGCCAGACGCTCTTCGGTCTTGGTGTCGCGGCTATCGGCCAGGAAACGATAGGCCTGCAACAGCGCAGCGGGACCGAGGAACTTGTCGGGGTTCCACCAGAAGGACGGGCAGGAGGTCGAGCAGCAGGCGCACAGGATGCACTCGTACAGACCGTCCAGCTTCTCGCGTTGTTCCGGGGTCTGCAGACGCTCGATGGCCGGGGCCGGAGTATCGTTCTGCAGGAACGGCTTCACCTTCTCGTATTGCTTGTAGAAGATGCTCATATCGACGACGAGGTCACGGATCACTGGCAGACCCGGCAGCGGACGCAGCACCAGCTTGCCGCCTTTCAGGCCAGCGGCCGACAGCGGAGTGATGCAGGCCAGACCGTTCTTGCCGTTGATGTTCATGCCGTCGGAACCGCAGACGCCTTCACGGCAGGAGCGACGGTAGGAGAAACCTTCGTCCTGTTCCTTGATCAGCGCCAGCACGTCCAGGACCATCACGTCCTTGCCGTCGGTATTGACCTGGAAGTCCTGCATGTAGGGCGCAGCGTCCTTCTCAGGGTTGTAGCGGTAAACACTCACTTGCAACATGGCGGGCACCCTTAGTAAGTACGAACCTTGGGTTCGAATGCCGGAACAGTCTTCGGCGCGAAGTTGACGGCACGCTTGGCAACGCGCTTCTCACCCGGGAAGTACAGGGTGTGGCACAGCCAGTTCTCGTCATCGCGCTCCTCGAAGTCTTCGCGAGCATGGGCGCCGCGGGACTCTTTGCGATGCTCGGCGGCAATCGCGGTGGCTTCGGCCACTTCGAGGAGGTTCTGCAGTTCCAGCGCTTCGATACGCGCGGTGTTGAAAGCCTGGCTCTTGTCGTTGATCTTGACGTTCGCGATACGCTCACGCAGATCAGCCAGTTGAGCGATGCCCTTCTGCATGTATTCGCCGGTACGGAATACACCGAAGTAGTTCTGCATGCACGATTGCAGCTCGCGCTTGAGCGGGGCGACTTCTTCGCCGCTGGTGCGCTCGTTCACGCCATTCAGGCGCTTGAACGAAGCTTCCAGGTCGCTCTCGGAGGCGCCACGGTGCTCGATACCCTCTTTGAGGGCCTTTTCCAGGTGCAGACCGGTTGCGCGGCCGAAGACCACCAGGTCGAGCAGCGAGTTGCCGCCCAGGCGGTTGGCGCCGTGTACCGATACGCAAGCCACTTCACCGACCGCGAACAGACCTTCGACGATCTGGTCGTTGCCGTTGGCGTCCATGGTCAGGGCCTGGCCATGGATGTTGGTGGCAACGCCGCCCATCATGTAGTGGCAGGTCGGGATAACCGGGATCGGAGCAACGACCGGGTCGACGTGGGCGAAGGTCTTGGACAGTTCGCAGATGCCGGGCAGGCGGCTGTGCAGAACTTCCTCGCCGAGGTGGTCGAGTTTCAGCAGTACGTGGTCCTTGTTCGGGCCCACGCCGTTGCCGGCGATCACTTCCTTGACCATGGAGCGGGCAACCACGTCGCGGCCGGCCAGGTCCTTGGCGTTCGGAGCGTAACGCTCCATGAAGCGCTCGCCATGGGCGTTGATCAGGTAACCACCTTCACCACGGCAGCCTTCGGTGACCAGCACACCGGCGCCGGCGATGCCGGTCGGGTGGAACTGCCACATTTCGATGTCCTGGACCGGTACGCCAGCGCGCAGGGCCATGCCCACGCCGTCGCCGGTGTTGATCAGGGCGTTGGTGGTGGAGGCGTAGATACGGCCGGCACCGCCAGTGGCCAGTACCACGGCCTTGGAGCGGATGTAGACGGTTTCGCCGGTCTCGATGCAGATGGCAATGATGCCGACAACGTGACCGTCCTGGTTCTTCACCAGGTCGACTGCGTACCACTCATTAAGGAAGGAGGTACCGTTCTTCAGGTTGGCCTGATAGAGGGTGTGCAGCAGCGCGTGACCGGTACGGTCAGCGGCGGCGCAGGTACGGGCAGCCTGACCACCCTTGCCGAAGTCCTTGGACTGGCCACCGAACGGACGCTGGTAGATGCGGCCCTGCTCGGTACGGGAGAACGGCAGACCCATGTGTTCCAGTTCGAACACGGCTTCCGGGCCGACGGAGCACATGTATTCGATGGCGTCCTGGTCACCGATGTAGTCGGAGCCCTTGACGGTGTCGTACATGTGCCAGCGCCAATCGTCGTTCGGGTCGGCCGAAGCGATGGCGCAGGTGATGCCGCCCTGGGCGGATACGGTGTGCGAACGGGTCGGGAAGACCTTGGTCACCACGGCAGTCTTGTGGCCGCCCTGGGCCAGTTGCAGCGCGGCACGCATGCCGGCGCCGCCGCCACCAACGATGATGGCGTCGAAGGAAAGAGTACGGTTGCTAGCCATGGATCAGTTACCCCAGAGAATCTGCACACCCCAGACGAAGAATGCGAACATGGCCATGCCGCATACTGCCTGGACGAGGAAACGCACGACGGTCGCGGCTTTGCCGAGGGCCATCGGAGTCAGGTAGTCGGTAGTGATGGTCCACATGCCGACCCACGCGTGCACGCTCAGGGCAACCAGCGTCAACAGGCTGAAGATCTTCATCAGGCTGTGAGAGAACAGACCATGCCACTCCGCGTACGAGATGTTCGGGTGCGCGACGAGGTAGCCCAGCAGGAACAGAACATAAGCCGCGAGAACGACCGCGGAAACGCGTTGAGCCATCCAGTCATAGAGGCCGGAACGCGAGAAGTTAGTGACGTTAGTTACCATACCCAGCCCCCCGCCAGAACGATCAGTACCACTGCAACAGCGAGTACGATTTTCGAACCACGCTTACCGCCTTCCAGCGTTTCACCGACACCCGCGTCCATGACGAGGTGACGAACACCAGCTACCAGGTGGTACAGCAGCGCAGACAGCAGGCCCCAGATCACCAGTTTGGCCAACGGATTGGCCAGACACGCCTTCACCTGCTCGAAGCTTTCTTCCGATGCGAGGGACTTGTCGAGTGCGAACAGCAGCACGGCAATGCCCACGAACAGGATGACGCCAGAGATGCGGTGGAGAATGGACGTGTAAGCGGTGACAGGGAGTTTGATGGTCCTTAGGTCTAGGTTTACAGGTCGTTTGCTATTCACGGCTTTTTTCACACTGAGAGCCCTTTAGGAGCAGGGCTAGTTGTCGGGAGGTGCACTTGTCAGGTACCCATCACCTTCGGGAGTGACAACCACCAATCAAGCAAGGCCGGACGGCCCTTGGCGGCTGGTCGCCGAGTATAGACAGTTAGGCCCCTAATGACAACGGAAAGACCTTCACCTAAGGACTAATTGCCGCACCCCCCTAAAAGGCGTAAACAGGCAATTTTTTTCGCCAAAACAGAGGCTTGGAGGAGCCGATCTCGTCCGATTGTGCAAATTGACATTCGGATTTATCTCTCTATAGTGGTGCGGGCCCTGCGTGGGGGGTCGTACAGATGATTTCAAGCATAAATAGGAGGCCTACATGGCTGACAAAAAAGCGCAGTTGATCATCGAGGGCGCAGCCCCCGTCGAACTGCCTGTCCTCTCCGGCACGCTGGGTCCCGACGTTGTCGATGTTCGCGGCCTGACCTCCACCGGCCACTTCACTTTCGACCCCGGCTTCATGTCCACCGCCTCCTGCGAGTCGAAGATCACCTTCATCGATGGTGATAAAGGTGTCCTGCTGCACCGTGGCTACCCGATCGAGCAGCTCGCCGAGAACTCCGACTACCTGGAAACCTGCTACCTGCTGCTCAAGGGCGAACTGCCCACCGCCGAGCAGAAGGAGCAATTCGTCGGCACCATCAAGAACCACACCATGGTTCATGAGCAGCTGAAGACCTTCTTCAACGGCTTCCGCCGTGATGCGCACCCGATGGCCGTAATGTGCGGCGTGATCGGTGCCCTCTCCGCCTTCTATCACGACTCCCTGGACATCAATAATCCGAAGCACCGGGAAGTCTCGGCACATCGCCTGATCGCCAAGATGCCGACCATCGCCGCCATGGTGTACAAGTACTCCAAGGGCGAGCCGATGATGTATCCGCGCAACGACCTGAACTATGCAGAAAACTTCCTGCATATGATGTTCAACACTCCTTGCGAGACCAAGCCGATCAGCCCTGTGCTGGCCAAGGCCATGGACCGCATCTTCATCCTGCACGCCGACCACGAGCAGAACGCCTCCACCTCCACCGTACGCCTGGCGGGCTCCTCGGGTGCCAACCCGTTCGCCTGTATCGCCTCGGGCATCGCCGCCCTGTGGGGCCCGGCTCACGGCGGTGCGAACGAAGCCGTTCTGCGCATGCTGGACGAGATCGGTGACGTATCGAACATCGAGAAGTTCGTGGCCAAGGCCAAGGACAAGAACGATCCGTTCAAGCTGATGGGCTTCGGCCACCGCGTGTACAAGAACTTCGACCCGCGCGCCAAGGTCATGAAGCAGACCTGCGACGAGGTTCTCCAGGAGCTGGGCATCAACGACCCGCAGCTGGAACTGGCCATGAAGCTGGAAGAAATCGCCCGCCACGACCCCTACTTCGTGGAGCGCAACCTCTACCCGAACGTGGACTTCTACTCCGGCATCATCCTGAAGGCCATCGGTATTCCGACCAGCATGTTCACCGTGATCTTCGCCCTGGCACGTACCGTGGGCTGGATCTCGCATTGGCAGGAAATGCTCTCCGGTCCGTACAAGATTGGCCGTCCGCGCCAGCTGTACACCGGCAGCGCCCAGCGCGACTTCGTGTCCCTCAAGGACCGCAAGTAAGCGCCACGGCGTAAAGAAAAGGCCGCCTTCGGGCGGCCTTTTTATTGCTTTGGCGGGAAACCCCTCCTGTAGGAGCGAGCTTGCTCGCGAACAGGGCTCCCGGCGACACCAGCATCAAGCGGCTCGCGAGCAAGCTCGCTCCTACGAAGAGCCGACCGACATGCTCCTACCGGGAAAGAAAAAGCCGCCCGAGGGCGGCTTTTCGTCTGGGCAAACAGCGCTTACTTCTTCTCGGCAACGCTGCGCAGGCCCTTCAGGGTGTTCATCGGCGCATCGACCACGAAGCTGTTGGCCAGCCAGGACGGAATGCTGCCGCCCGGTTCGGTCTGCACCTGGTAGGTCACCTCGGTCACGCCGGCAGCCTTGGGCACCAGCTTCCACTCGCCGATCAGTTTCGGCACGCGGATTTCACCCTTCTCTTCCGGAATGTAGGTCGGCTCGGCCTTCAGGTGGCGGATCAGGCCACCGTCGGCGGTCTTCTCGGTGGTCGCGTGGATCACCACGTCACGCCCGGTCACCGGCCACGGCATGTCGATCTTCGAGTAGGTCCAGGTGTCAGCGCCCTCGCTCTTGAGCAGACGCATCTCGCCGCAGGCGTGAATCCACTTGCAGGAGCCTTTGACGTCCTCCTGCAGGGCGCTGATGGTTGCCACGTCAGCCTTGATGTCGACGACGCCACGGTAGGCCTTGTACTTGGAGCCCGGCACGCTGCTCAGATAGACCTTGACGCCATCCTCGTCCTTGGCCAGCTGCCAGTCTTCCGCCATCGCGGTCCCGGCCAGCCCCATCACGGCAGTGGCCAGCAGGGTCATACGCAGTACACCACGCATCGTCATACCTCTCTTTATTCTTGGTTTTTCGGGCACGCTCGCCCTCGGAATCCGCGGTCTTGAGCGGAATGGGGCTCAGTATGGCCCCTAAAATCGTGACCTCCAAGTCACTCAGACCGCGGTGATCCGCTCCCATTCGGTGAGGATGCGCAGGGCCTGCTCGTTGCTCTGGCCGCAGGCTTCGGGGTCGGCATCGAATGCCGAGCAGACGGCCGGCCGGCGCGCATCGCCGAACAGCTTGCAGAGATTGCGCTCGTCCAGTTGCACGCAACGCACACCCGCCGGCTTGCCATCGGGCATACCGGGAATGGGCGAGGAAATCGACGGCGCGATGCAACAGGCGCCACAGCCGATACGGCACTGCATTCGGGGACTCTCGAGTCGGACATCCGCCCAGGCAGGACGGGATGGTGAAAATCGGGCGCCGAGGATATAGCCCGCCGCGCTTGCCGCCAAGCTGACCGGATCAGTGGCCCGGACCTTCCTGTCTCACCAAGCATCCATTAGGCTTCGCACACCTCTCAGATGGAGCTCTTCACCATGCCGGTCTGGCTGCAAACCACCTTTCTCCTGGTGCTTTCCAACCTGTTCATGACTTTCGCCTGGTACGGCCATCTGAAGACCCTCAACACCAAGCCGTGGATAGTCGCAGCGCTGGTCAGCTGGGGGATCGCGCTGTTCGAATACCTGTTGCAGGTACCGGCCAATCGCATCGGCTACACAGCACTATCGGTCGGACAACTGAAGATCATGCAGGAAGTGATCACCCTGGCGGTGTTCGTGCCGTTCAGCGTGTACTTCATGCAACAGCCGTTGAAGCTCGATTACCTGTGGGCCGGCCTCTGCCTGCTCGGCGCGGTGTACTTCATCTTCCGCGCCTGAGACCGAACGGGTGCCGCCGCTGGCGGCACCCTCCCCGCTCAGGACTGCGGGCCGTCCTTGAGACGGGTGATCAGGCTGGAGGTATCCCAGCGGCCGCCGCCAGCGGCCTGCACCTCGGCGTAGAACTGGTCCACCAGTGCAGTGACTGGCAACTGGGCGCCGTTGCGGCGCGCCTCGTCGAGCACCATGCCCAGGTCCTTGCGCATCCAGTCCACCGCGAAGCCGAAGTCGAAGCGCCCCTCCAGCATGCTCTGGTGGCGGTTCTCCAGTTGCCAGGACTGCGCCGCGCCCTTGCTGATCACTTCCATGGCAGCCATGCCATCGAGGCCCGCGCTGCGGGCGAAGTGCAGGGCTTCCGAGAGCCCCTGCAGCAAGCCGCCGACACAGATCTGGTTGACCATCTTGGTCAACTGGCCGCTGCCCACGGGCCCCATCAACCGCACCATCCGTGCGTAGGTGGCGATTATCGACTCGGCACGCTTGAAGATCAGCAGATCGCCACCGACCATCACCGTCAGCGCACCGTTCTCAGCCCCCGCCTGGCCTCCGGACACCGGCGCATCGAGGAAGCCCAGCTCGCGCTCCGCCGCCAGCACCGCGAGCTCGCGAGCGACCTGCGCCGACGCGGTGGTGTGATCGATCAGTACCGCGCCCGGCTGCATGCCCGCCAACGCGCCGTCCTCGCCCAGCACCACGCTGCGCAGATCGTCGTCATTGCCCACGCAGCACATCACGAACTCCGCCCATTGCGCCGCCTCGCAGGGCGTCGCCGCCGAGCTGCCGCCGAATTGTTCGACCCAGCGCGCCGCCCGTGACGCCGTACGGTTGTACACGCACACCTCGTGCCCCTCGCGCTGCAGATGGCCCGCCATGGGGTACCCCATCACACCCAGGCCGATGAAAGCGACTTTAGCCATGCCCTACCCCTCGCCATCGAAAGGCGCTGAGCCTAGCACAGCGGTTTGCCGGTCCTGAAAAGCCCTTCCATACTGCGGAGACCTTCATCCGCGAGCATCCACTATGCCCCACTGGCTGGTGATCGACCTGGAAGCCACCACCGAGGAAGGTGGCTGGCCGGTCGAGGAAATGGAGATCATCGAAATCGGCGCAACGCTCGTCGCCGAAGCCGACGGCCGCGAGCTGGATCACTTCCAGCGTTTCGTCCGGCCACAGCGCCGGCCGCTGCTGACCAGCTTCTGCCGCGAACTCACCCACATCAGCCAGGCCAACGTCGATGCGGCAGCGCCCTTGCGCGAGGTCTGGCCACAGTTCGAACGTTGGCTCGCGCAGCACAGCCCGCGCCTGGCCGGCTGGACCAGTTGGGGCGACTACGACCGCCACCAGCTTGAGATCGAATGGCGCAGGCAGAGCCTGGACAGCCACCTCGCCCGCGTGCCACACATCAACCTCAAGCAACGCTTCGCCGAGGCCCGCCAACTGAAACGCCCGGTCGGCTTGAATGCCGCATTGCACCTGGCCGGCCTGCACTTCCAGGGGCAACAGCACCGCGCCCTGGAGGACGCCCGCAACACCGCCCGCCTGCTGCCGCTCGCCCTGCCGGTCACCAGCTGAATCCACGGTTCGCTGCCGACCGCACGGTCCCCTGCTGCGCCTCTAGTGACGCCGCCTGCGCCCTTGGGCATACTGGCCAGCCCTTTTTCACCCCTCTAGCAGGAGAAGCCCATGTTCAAGGTCAACGAGTACTTCGACGGCACCGTCAAATCCATCGCCTTCGACATGACCGCAGGCCCGGCCACCATCGGCGTGATGGCCCCCGGCGAATACGAATTCGGCACCAGCCAGCTGGAGGTGATGCACGTCGTCGCCGGCGGGCTGACCGTCAAGCTGCCGGGCAGCGACAACTGGGAAACCTTCGCCGCCGGCAGCAAGTTCACCGTGCCGGCCAACAGCAAGTTCCAGCTGAAGGTTGCCCAGGACACCGCCTACCTCTGCGAATACCGCTGAGTTCGGCACGTCATGAAAAAACCGGCCCTGATGGCCGGTTTTTTATTGCCCGTAATATCGAGGGCGAGCATGGCCTTGCAGGTGCCTGGATCAGACATCCTTCTCGCAATTGATCAGCCACGGCACCCCGAAGCGATCCTCCAGCGAGCCGAACAGAACGGCCCAGAAGGTCTGTTCCAGCGGCATTGTCACCTTGCCGCCCTTGCTCAGGGCGTCGAAGATGCGCCGGGCCTCGGCCTTGCTATCGACATTGAGGGTGATCGAGCAGCCCTTCACCCCTTCGTATGTCCCGCATTGCGGCGATGCGTCCGAACCCATCAGCACGTGACCGTCCACCTCCAGGCGCACGTGGATGATGCGATTCTTCATTTCCGCCGGCATGTCTTCGCAGCCCGGCGCGTCGGAGAAGCGCATCAGCGCCGGCAGTTTGCCGTTCAGCACTTCGGCGTAATAACGGAAGGCTTCTTCGCAATTGCCGTTAAAGGTGAGGTAGGCATTCATCAACATGGTGGTTTCCTCCGATTTCAGGATTTGCGAGCGATCTGCTCGCGGATACGGTCTTCCTGCTCACGCAGTTCCGGGGTGAATTCGGCGCCGAAGTCCTCCGCCTCGAAAATCTGCCGGATCTCGATCTCCGACGGGCCGTCGAAGGGATTGGGGCAGCGCCTGACCCAGTCGATGCACTCCTGCAGCGAAGCGGTCTGGAAAATCCAGTAACCGGCGATCAGTTCCTTGGTCTCGGCAAAGGGACCGTCGACGACCGTACGCGAGGCACCGTCGAAGCGAACCCGTGCGCCCTTGGAGCTGGGTTGCAGCCCTTCCCCGGCGAGCATCACGCCGGCCTTGGCCAGCTCCTCGTTGTAGGCCCCCATTGCAGCGAGCAGCTCTTCCTTGGGCATCACACCGGCTTCGGATTCGGCGGTGGCCTTGACTATCACCATGAAACGCATGGCTTTTCTCCTCTTTGTATGGGTCATCGTGCGGCCGGGTATTCCCGGTTCCTGACGAGTAGTCGAAGGGCGCGCAGTGAAATCGACATCGGCCCGAAAAAATTTTCGCGGCGTCTCGCAGGATGCCTGAGCATAGGCGGGAATGACCGGAACGCCCGGCCACCAGGAGGCGCGCGACAAAAGGCGAGAACCACCGCACGCGGCGTGTCGCTCCCCCCATTCGTCGGCCCCATGAATGCCACCGAGACAGACCAACCTGCAGAGCCGTGGGCAGCGCAATTGGCGGAGCGTTCACCGAACCCGATGACAGGTCCGCGCCGACGACTGGACAGGCCCCGGTCCGCTCCCTAGATTGGAATGTTTTCCCAGTACAGGAAGCCTGCCCATGAGCCTGGAATCGGTTCGCGCCTTCTTCGCCGAAAAGGCCCCCGACATCGCCATCATCGAGCTGGAAACCAGCACCGCCACCGTCGCCCTGGCCGCCGAGGCCCATGGCGTCGAGCCGGGGCGGATCGCCAAGACCCTGTCCCTGCGGGTTGGCGAACGCACCGTGCTGGTGGTAGCCCGTGGCGATGCGCGGCTGGACAACCGCAAGCTCAAGGAGGCCTTGGGCGGCAAGGCCAAGATGCTCGGCGCCGAGGAAGTGGTGGAGCTGACCGGGCATCCGGTGGGCGGGGTTTGTCCGTTCGGGCTGGCCACGCCGCTGCCCGTGTACTGCGATGTGTCGCTGCAGGCATTCGACGAAGTGCTGCCGGCGGCCGGGGCGGTGCACAGCGCGGTGCGGATCGAGCCGCAGCGCCTGGCAGAGCTGGTGGCGGCGGATTGGGTGGATGTTTGCCAGGAATTGGCCTGATCGTCTTTGACGCCCATGACGTCTGATCTGTAGGAGCAACTGTCTTCTACCGGGTTAATCCCTGCCTGCGCTTCCCCCTCACCCCAGCCCTCTCCCTCAGGGAGAGGGAGCCGTCCGTGCCGGCTGACACTACGGTTTCATCCTGCACCGAACAGTCCCCTCTCCCGCTTGCGGGAGAGGGTTAGGGTGAGGGACCCTTGATCTTGTAGGAGCGGACTCTGTCCGCGATGCTGGTGTTTCTGCGCCGCTTCGGCGTGCACTGAGAGATTTTGTTTCGCCCCCTCGGGCGACCTCCTTTGGCAAACGCCCCAAAGGAGGCAAAGGTCTTGCCCCGGACATCCGGTTTTTCGCTTGGGGCGAAAAATACCCTCGTTGAAGCAAAGTTTCAGGGGCGCGCCGCGAAGAGCCATCCCTGGCCCATCGCAGCTCTCGCGGCATCCATGCCGCTCAACCCCTGAAACTCCGCTTCAACGAGGCCTCCTGAACGGGGCGGTCGGAGTGCATGGACATTTCTCTGGAAATCTTCAGAGCCAAAGCCCAAGCCGGAGATATGGGCTCTTCGTAGGAGCGAGCTTGCTCGCGAACCGCCCAACGCCGACCATTCCCTTAATGGAGCGGGCCATGCTCGCGATCGCGGGCATGGCCCGCTCCTACACCTGCTCCAGCACTGTTGCCCCAGCAACACCCACCCAACACTTTGCTGTCCATCCAGCGCTCCAACTGTTGGACAAAAACACCAACTAATTGATTTATAAGTAATTTAATTTCCGGCACAGCTTGTGCAATGACCTCATCAGACACACCCGAACACCGGGTCGATTCATCTGCCGAGGTCGCTGTACTGCCATGCCCCAACTCCCCGTATCCGCCCACTACGACATCCGCGAACCCAACGCGCACCGGATCGGCTCCGACGCCGAAGCCCTCTCAGTCGCCCACAAGGTCGCCGCGTTCCTGCTCGAAGGCGCCGCCGAGCGCGACCGCAACCGTGAAGTCCCACCGGAAGTCGTCGAGGTCTATTCCAACAGCGGCCTGTGGGGGATCACCGTGCCGCGTGAATTCGGCGGCGCCGAGGTGTCCTACGCCACCCTGGCCGAAGTCATCGCCATCGTTTCCGCCGCGGACCCGTCGCTGGGGCAGATTCCGCAGAACCACTACTGCCTGCTGGAAGACATCCGCCTGCAGGGTAGCGACGAACAGAAGCGCTTCTTCTTCGACCTCGCGCTCAAGGGCAACCGCTTCGCCAACGCGCTGTCGGAAACCGGCGGCAAGAACGTCCAGGACATCCAGACTCGCCTGCGCCATGAGGGCGACAGCGTGGTGATCGACGGCCGCAAGGGCTACTGCACCGGTTCGCTGTATGCCCACTGGATCGGCGTGCTGGGCCTCGACGAGCAGAACAACGCCCAGCTCGCCTTCGTCCCGCGCGGCACGCCGGGCCTTGTTATCGTCGACGACTGGGCCAGCATCGGCCAGCGCACCACCTCCAGCGGTACCGTGCTGGTGGAAGGCCTGCGCGTGCCGGCGTTCAATGTCTTCCCGACGCACCGCTCCTATGACGTGCCGACCCTGGCCGGCCCGTTCGCCCAGATCACCACCGCCGCCATCGACGCAGGCATCGCCCGCGCGGCACTGCGCGACACCATTACCTTCGTCCGTGAGCAGGCGCGCCCGTGGATCGACGCCGGCGTGGAAAAGGCCAGCGAAGACCCGCTGACCATCATCCAGGTCGGTGAGCTGGGCATCCGCATCGAAGCCGCCGACGCCCTGCTGGAACGCGCCGGCAAGGTGATGGACGCCGCCCGCCCGGCGCCCGACGAAGACAACGTCGCTCGCGCCTCGGTCGCCGTGGCCAAGGCCAAGGTACTGACCACCGAAGTCGCCATCGACGCCACCAACAAGCTGTTCGAGCTGGGCGGCACCCGTTCCACCCTCGCCCGCCACGGTTTCGACCGCCACTGGCGCAACGCCCGCGTGCACACCCTGCACGACCCGGTGCGCTGGAAGTACCACCTGGTCGGCAACTGGCTGCTCAACGACAAGCGCCCACCGCGCCACGACTGGAACTGAGGAGGCGCGATGAGCAAGCAGATCCGCCTCAACGCCTTCGCGATGAACTGCGTCGGCCACCTGTCGCCCGGCCTCTGGCGCCACCCGCGCGACCAGCAGGCCGCGCGCTATACCGACATCCACTACTGGATCGAGCTGGCGAAGACCCTCGAAAGGGGCAAGATCGACGGGCTGTTTCTCGCCGATGTGCTGGGCGTGTATGACGTCTACCATGGCAACGCTGACGCGGCGCTGTCCGCCGGCGCACAGGTGCCGGCCAACGACCCGCTGCAGATCGTCCCGGCCATGGCCGCGGCCACCGAGCACCTGGGTTTTGGCATCACCGCTTCGGTGTCCTTCGAGCACCCGTTCCCCTTCGCCCGGCGCATTTCCACGCTGGACCACCTGACCCGTGGCCGCGCCGGCTGGAACATCGTCACCTCCTACCTCAACAGCGGCGCGCGCAACCTGGGGCTGAAGCAGCAGCTCAACCACCAGCAACGCTACGCCCTGGCCGAGGAATACCTGGAGGTCTGCTACAAGCTGTGGGAAGCCAGCTGGGACGACGACGCGGTGGTCGCCGACCGCGCCAGCGGCGTCTACGCCAACCCGCGCAAGGTGCACCCCATCGAACACAAGGGCGAGCACTTCGAAGTGCCTGGCTTCCACCTCAGCCAGCCGTCGCCGCAACGCACCCCGGTGCTCTACCAGGCCGGCGCGTCGAGCCGAGGCAAGGCCTTCGCCGCCGGCAACGCCGAATGTGTGTTCGTCGCCGCGCCGACCAGGCGCATCCTCCGCGACCAGGTGGCCGACCTGCGCCGCCTCGCCGTGGAAGCCGGCCGCCAGCCGGGCGACGTGCTGGTGCTGAACCAGCTCACCGTGATCGTCGCGCCGACCGACGCCGAGGCCCTGGCCAAGCTGGAAGACTATCGCCAGTACAGCGACCGCGAAGGCGCCCTGGCACTGGTTTCCGGCTGGACCGGCATCGACTTCGGCCAGTACGCGCCGGATCAGGTGTTGCGCCACGTACAGAGCGACGCCATCCAGTCCGCGGTGGACGCCTTCAGCGCCGCCGACCCGGAGCGCCAGTGGACCGCCGCGGAGATCGCCGACTACTGCGCCCTGGGTGGCGACGGCCCATTGCTGGTGGGCTCGCCGCAAACCGTGGCGGACCAGTTGCAGGTCTGGGTCGAGGAAACCGACGTCGACGGCTTCAACCTCTCCAGTCTGGTGGCGCCGGAAACCTTCGTCGACATCGTCGACCTGCTGGTGCCCGAGTTGCAGGCACGCGGGCTGTTCAAGCGCGAGTACGAGCAAGGCACCCTGCGCCACAAGCTGTTCGGCCAGGGCGACCGCCTGCGCGCGCCGCACCGTGCGGCGAAGCTTCGCCGGGGTAAACAGTGATGGACGGCTGGTTCCGCAACCTCGACTGGCACGACCTCGCCCAGGCCTGCCTGGACACCCTCGCCATGCTCGGCGGCGCGCTGGCCTTCACCGTGCTGCTGGGCCTGCCGCTGGGCGTGCTGCTGTACCTCACCGGCAAGCGCCAGCTGCATGCCCGCCCCGGCCTGTACCGCGCGCTGTCGGTGGTGGTGAACATGCTGCGCTCGCTGCCGTTCATCATCCTGCTGATCGTGCTGATCCCGGTCACCACGCTGATCACCGGCACCTCGCTGGGCGTCGCCGGCGCCATCCCGCCGCTGGTGGTGGGCTGCACGCCGTTCTTCGCGCGGCTGGTGGAAACCGCCCTGCGCGAAGTCGACCGTGGCCTGGTGGAAGCCACCCAGGCGATGGGCGCCAGCACCTGGCAGATCATCTGGCACACGCTGCTGCCGGAGGCGCGCACCGGGCTGATCGCTGCCGTGACGGTCACCGCCATCGTGCTGGTGGACTACACCGCGATGTCCGGCGTGATCGGCGGCGGCGGCCTGGGCGACCTGGCCATCCGCTTCGGTTACCAGCGCTTCCAGACCGACGTGATGATCATCACCGTCGCCCTGCTGATCCTGCTGGTGCAGGCGCTGCAGATGAGCGGCGACCGCCTCGTCGCGCGCTACACGCGGCGCTGAATTCCCCGCCCACTCCCCGCCCGGGAGCGGCACTTGCGATCCAGCCGCCGGCAGCCGGCCCCGCTGCCAACAAGGCCCCACGTCCACCCCACGACGGCCCACCCACTACTGCAACTTTCTAAACTAGCCACGGAGCAACACCCATGAAAAAGGCCATCGCCATCCTGGCGGCCGTCGTCGCCTTCTCCGCCCAGGCGGGGGAAAAACTCGTGGTCGGCGCCACCCCGGTGCCCCACGCCGAGATCCTCGAATTCGTCAAACCGGAACTGGCCAAGGAAGGCGTCGACCTGGACATCAAGGTCTTCACCGACTTCATCCAGCCCAACCTGCAACTCGCGCAGAAGAACCTCGACGCCAACTACTACCAGTACCGTCCGTTCCTCGATGACTTCAACAAGACCCGCCACACCGACCTGGTGCCGGTGGTGGGCATCCACATCGAGCCCTTCGGCGCCTACTCCACCAAGTACAAGTCCCTCGCCGAGCTGCCCGATGGCGCCAGCGTGGCCATCCCCAACGACCCGGTGAACACCGGCCGCGCCCTGGTGCTGCTGGCCGAGAGCGGCCTGATCAAGCTCAAGGACCCGAGCAATCCGCAGTCCACCCAGCGCGACATCACCGACAACCCCAGGCACCTGAAGATCCGTGAGCTGGAAGGCGCCCTGCTGGCCCGCGCGGTGAAGCAGGTGGACCTGGCCTTCATCTTCGCCAACTACGCGCTGGAAGCCGGCATCGACACCAAGAGCGCGCTGATCGTGGAGAAAGGCAAGGACCTGTATGCCGAGTTCCTCGTCGCACGCCCCGACAACATCCAGGACCCGGGCATCCAGAAGCTGGCCAAGGTGCTGAATTCGCCGGAGGTCCGCCAGTTCATCCTGACCCGCTACAAGGGCGAGATTGCGCCGGCGTTCTGATGCGAGATCGGGCGCGGGGGCGAAGCACCCTCTCCCCCCGCCCTCTCCCTGAAGGGAGAGGGAGCCAAAAGCCCGCCGGCTGATGCATCTGTTTCAACGCACACGGACAGTCCCCTCTCCCTTCAGGGAGAGGGTTAGGGAGAGGGAGTTCCCTGCTCCACAACCACAGGAAACCGCATGACCAACGAATCCGCACCCAAGGACCTTCGTGACCAGGCGCCCCGGCTACTCCCGGCGCGCCGTATCGAGAACGATGCCCAGGCACTCGACGCCGCCCACGAAGTGGCCCGCCTGGCGAAACCCGGCGCCGCTGCCCGCGACCGCGAGCGCGCGCTGCCCTGGCGCGAGCTGGAGCATTTCACCGCCCTCGGCCTGGGCGGCATCAGCATTCCCCGCGAGTACGGCGGCGCGCAGGTCTCCTACGCCACCGTGGCCGAGGTATTCCGCGTGATCTGCGCCGCCGACCCGGCGCTGGGGCAGATTCCGCAGAACCAGTTCGGCCTGCTCAACGTCATCGACAACGTCGCCAGCGAGGCACAGAAGCGCGTGCTGTTCGGCGGTGTGCTCAGCGGTCGGCGCATCGGCAATGCCGGCCCCGAACGCAACACCCGCAACACCCTCGAACTCAAGGCGCGGCTGGTGCGCGATGGCGAACACTTCCGCGTCAGCGGCGAGAAGTTCTATTCCACAGGCGCCCTGTTCGCCCACTGGGTCGCCGTGAAGGCCATCGACGAGCAAGGCCGTGCGGTGATGGGTTTCGTCGAGCGCGGCGTGGAAGGCCTGCGCATCGTCGACGACTGGTCCGGATTCGGCCAGCGCACCACCGCCAGCGGCACCGTGCTGCTGGACAATGTTCCCATCGCCGGCTCGCTGGTGATCCACAACGGCCGTCTGGCCGACGTGCCCAACATCCAGGGCGCGGTGTCGCAACTGATCCAGGCCGCCATCGACGCCGGCATCGCGGCGAACGCCCTGGAAGATGCCATCGATTTCATCCGCACGCGCACCCGGCCCTTCATCGACGCGAACGTCGAGAACGCCAGCGAAGAACATTTCACCCTCTTCGAAATCGGCCGCCTGCAGGTCGAACTGCATGCCGCCGAAGCCCTGCTGGAGCGCGCCGGCCATGTGCTCGACGAAGTCAGCGCACGCCCCATCGACGACGAGTCCGCCGCCCGCGCGTCCATCGCGGTGGCCGAAGCCAAGGTGCTGACCACCGAGATCAGCCTGGCCGCCAGCGAGAAGCTCTTCGAGCTGGCCGGCAGTCGCGCCACCCTCGCCGAATTCAACCTCGACCGCCACTGGCGCAACGCCCGCGTGCACACCCTGCACGACCCGGTGCGCTGGAAGGTCCAGGCGGTCGGCGCCTACCACCTAAACGGCGCCCGCCCGGCGCGTCATTCCTGGATCTGAGGAGCGCCGATGAACAGCCTCGTTTTCACTAACCCAGAGCTGGCCAACCCCGTCCACATCATCCGCAGCGACGACGAAGCCCTGGAAGTCGCCCGCGCCCTGGCCGCCGACTTCCGCGAAGGCGCCATCGCCCGCGACCGTGAACGGCGCCTGCCGTGGGACGAACTGGAGCGTTTCAGCCGCTCCGGCCTTTGGGGCATCAGCGTGCCGCGCGAACATGGCGGCGCGGGCGTTTCCCGCGTCACGGTGGCCCGCGTGATCGCCATCATCTCCGCCGCTGATGGCTCGCTGGGGCAGATTCCGCAGAACCATTTCTACGCCGTCGAACTGCTGCGGGTGAACGGCAGCGAAGCGCAAAAGGCCCGCCTGTTCGCCGAAGTGCTGGCCGGCGTGCGCTTCGGCAACGCCCTGGCGGAAATCGGCACGCGCACCGCCCACGACCGCACCACCCGGCTCACGCGCGAGGACGGCCGCCTGCGTATACACGGCCGCAAGTTCTATTGCACTGGTGCGCTCTACGCGCAGCGCATTCCGACCCTGGTGATCGATGACGATGGCGTGCAGCAACTCGCCTTCATCGCCCACGATGCCCAGGGCGTGGAAGTGATCGATGACTGGTCCGGTTTCGGCCAACGCACCACCGGCAGCGGCAGCGTGGTGTTCGGCGGCGCGCCGGTCGATGAGGACGATGTCGTGCCGTTCCAGAGCGCCTTTGAGCGCCCCACCACGGTCGGCCCCTTCGCGCAGATTCTCCACGCCGCCATCGACGTCGGTATCGCCCGTGGCGCCTACGAGGACGCGCTGGTGTTCCTGCGCGAGAAGGCGCGACCATGGATCGATTCGGGCGTGGACAAGGCCAGCGACGATCCGCTGGCGATCAACGAAGTCGGCCGCCTGGCGATCCGCCTGCACGCCGCCGAAGCGCTGCTGGATCGCTCGGGCCGCGTGCTCGATGCCGCCACTGCCGAGCCGACGGCCGAAAGCGTTGCCGCTGCGTCCATCGCCGTGGCCGAGGCGCGGGCGATCACCACCGAGGTCTCGCTGCTGGCCGGCAGCAAGCTGATCGAACTGGGCGGCAGCCGCGCCAGCCTCGCCGAGCTGGGCCTGGACCGCCACTGGCGCAATGCCCGCGTGCACACCCTGCACGACCCGGCGCGCTGGAAGTACTTCGCGGTGGGCAACTACTACCTCAACGGTAAGCTGCCGCCGCGTCGGGGGACGATCTGATGCTTCGTACCGAACACGCTTGTCGTAGGAGTGCTCTGCCCCGCACCGTGCCGGCTCTTCGTAGGAGCGAGCTCGCTCGCGAACAGCCCAAGCGCCAATCGGTTCGCGAGCAAGCTCGCTCCTACAGGGCATTTGCCAGCAAGGATTTCCCATGAGCCAGAAGCAGATTCTCCTCAACGCCTTCAGCATGAATTGCGTCGGCCACATCAACCACGGCCTGTGGACCCACCCGCGCGACCGCTCGACGGACTTCAACAAGCTCAGCCACTGGACCGACCTCGCTCGCCTGCTGGAAAAGGGCCTGTTCGACGGCCTGTTCCTGGCCGACATCCTCGGCGTCTACGACGTCTACCAGAACGGCATCGAGCTCACCGCCAAGGAGGCCATCCAACTGCCGGTGAACGATCCGCTGATGCTGGTCTCGGCCATGGCCGGCGCCACCCGGCACCTGGGCTTCGGCGTCACCGCCAACCTCACCTACGAGGCGCCCTACCCGTTCGCCCGCCGGCTCTCCACGCTGGATCACCTGAGCGACGGCCGCGTCGGCTGGAACATCGTCACCGGCTACCTGGAAAGCACCGCCCGCGCCATGGGCCAGGAGCGGCAGATCGACCACGACCGCCGCTACGACCGCGCCGATGAATACCTGGAAGTGCTCTACAAGCTCTGGGAAGGCAGCTGGGAAGACGACGCGGTGCTCGCCGACCGCCAGCGCCGCGTCTACGCGCAGCCAGGCAAGGTGCACAAGGTGCGGCACCACGGCGAGTTCTTCGATGTCGAGGGTTACCACCTCAGCCAGCCATCGCCACAGCGCACGCCGTTGCTGTTCCAGGCCGGTGCATCCAATCGCGGGCTGGCCTTCGCCGCCCGCCACGCCGAGTGCGTCTTCGTCTCGGCGCAGACCCGCGAAGCCACCCGCGTGCTGGTGGATCGCATCCGCCAGGCGGCGGTCGACGCCGGCCGCCGCCCGGACGACATCAAGGTGTTCATGGGCATCAACGTCATCGTCGCGCCGACCGAGGCCGAGGCCCGCGACAAGCTCGCCGAGTACCGCCGCTTCGCCAGCGCCGAGGCGGGTCTTGCGCACTTCGCCAGCACCACCGGCATCGACTTCTCGCGCTATGCGCTGGACGAGCCGATCCGCTACGAGAAGACCAACGCCATCGAGTCCGCCACCAAGGCCCTGACCGTCGCCCGCACCGACGCCACGGTGCGCCAGCTGCTGGAGCAGCTCGCCCTCGGCGGACGCTACACCACGCTGGTGGGCGACCCGGTGCAGGTGGCCGATGAGCTGCTGGGTTGGATCAACGAGGCGGGCCTGGACGGGTTCAACCTGACCCGCACCGTGGAGCCGGAAAGCTACGCCGACTTCATCGACCTCGTGGTGCCCGAACTGCAAAGCCGTGGCGCCTACAAGACCGCCTACGCGGACGGCACCCTGCGGGAAAAACTCTTCGGCGCCGGCCGCGCCCGACTGCCCGCGCGGCATGTCGGCGCGAGCTTCCGCGCGCAATCCGCCACTGGAGCGACTCCGGCCCTCTCTCTTTAAGCAAATCAAAAAGGATTCGTTGCCATGCATGCACGCTTCAAGCTTTCCCTCGGCCTTTCGCTGAGCCTCCTCGCCGCCGGCCTCGCCCAGGCCGCCGACACCCTGCGCCTGGGCACCACCGCCGCCTTCGCTCCGCCCCTGGAAGTGGCAGTGAAGGAAGCCGCCCAGCAAGGGTTGAAAGTCGAACTGGTGGAGTTCACCGACTGGAACGCGCCGAACATCACCCTCGACCACGGCGACATCGACGCCAACTACTTCCAGCACACGCCCTTCCTGGAGAACGCCAACCGCGAGGGCGGCCTGCACCTGAAGGCGTTCGCGCCGGGGATCATCAACAACGTCGGCCTGTATTCCACCAAGTTCAAGGCCATCGCCGACCTGCCCGACGGCGCCAAGGTCGCCATCGCCAACGACCCGATCAATGGCGGCCGCGGCCTTCAGCTGCTGCAGAAGGCCGGGCTGCTCAAGCTCAAGGATGGCGTGGGTTACAAGGCGACGCTGGACGACATCGTGGCTAATCCGAAGCACATCCAGATCATCGAGCTGGAAGCCGTGCAGCTGGTACGCGCGCTGGACGATGTCGACCTCGCCCAGGGCTACCCGCACTACATCCGCCTGGCCGGGACCATCGATCCGAACAGCGCGCTGCTGTTCGACGGCATCGAGAACAAGGAATACGTCATCCAGTTCGTCACCCGTGACGACTTCAAGGACCCGGACGGCCGACTGAAGAAGTTCGTCGACCTCTACCAGCACTCGCCGCAGGTGCGCGCCGCGCTGGACAAGGCCCACGGCTCGCTCTACCAGCCGGGCTGGAATTGACCCTGTAGGAGCGAGCTTGCTCGCGAACCAACCACCCGCTGCGGGGCTGTTCGCGAGCAAGCTCGCTCCTACGAAGAGCACGCGTACCGACAGCACCTTTGCACTTACAGAACAGGCCCCCACCATGGTCAGCTTCAACCGCAATCTCGAACTCGCCACCCAGCACATTGCCCTGCGCGGCCTGGGCAAGACCTACGCCGGCCACCACGGCCCGGTGGAGGCACTGAGCGACATCGAACTCTCCGTCCGCCGCGGCGAAGTGTTCGGAATCATCGGCCGCAGCGGCGCCGGCAAGAGCTCGCTGATCCGCACCCTCAATCGCCTGGAACAGCCCAGCGTCGGCCAGGTGCTGATCGACGGCGAGGACATCGGCGCCTTCGATGCCCAGCAACTGGTCGGCCTGCGCCGCCGCGTGGGCATGATCTTCCAGCACTTCAACCTGATGTCGGCCAAGACGGTCGCGCAGAACATCGCCCTGCCCCTGCGGGTGGCCGGCGTACCCAAGGCACGCATCGCCGAGCGGGTGGACGAACTGCTGCAACTGGTCGGCCTGACCGACAAGCGCCACGCCTACCCGGCGCAACTCTCCGGCGGGCAGAAGCAGCGCGTCGGCATCGCCCGCGCGCTGGTGCACCAGCCGGAAATCCTGCTCTGCGACGAAGCCACCTCGGCACTGGACCCGGAGAGCACCCAGGCCATCCTCGCGCTGCTGCGCGACATCAACCGCCGCCTGGGCCTGACCATCGTGCTGATCACCCACGAGATGGCGGTGATCCGCGAAATCTGCGACCGCGTGGTGGTGCTCGAACGCGGGCGCATCGTCGAGCAAGGCGACGTCTGGGAAGTCTTCGGCAACCCGCAGCACGAAGTCAGCCGCACCCTGCTCGGCTCGCTGCAGCAGCACCTGCCGCCGGACCTGCTGGCACGCCTGGAACATCCGTCCGCCGACGAAGTCATCCTCGACCTGCACTACACCGGGGTACGCGAACAGGAGCCCGACCTGCTGGCCATCGCCCAGGCCCTGGGCAGCCGCATCAGCCTGCTGCACGGTGGTATCGAGCGCATCCAGGGCCGCGCCCTCGGCCGCCTGCTGCTGAGCGTCGCCACCCCAGCCAGCAGCGCCCCGCAACTGCTCGAACGTGCCCGCGACGTTGCCGACCGCTTGGAGGTGCTCACCCATGCCTGAACGCCTGCTGCAAGGCCTGCTCGACACCCTGCTGATGATCGGCGCGTCCTCGGCCATCGTGTTCCTGGTGGGCATCCCGCTGGCCCTGGTGCTGGTCACCACTGGCCCCGGCGGGATCTTCCAGGCGCGCCTGGTCAACCGCAGCCTGGGCAGCGTGGTCAACGTACTGCGCTCGATTCCCTTCCTGATCCTGATGGTCGCGCTGATCCCCTTCACCCGGCTGATCGTTGGCACCAGCTACGGCATGTGGGCGGCGGTGGTACCGCTGACCATCGCCGCCACGCCGTTCTTCGCGCGCATCGCCGAAGTCAGCCTGCGCGAAGTCGACCACGGCCTGATCGAAGCCGCGCAAGCGATGGGCTGCCAGCCCCGGCACATCATCTGGAATGTGCTGCTGCCCGAGGCGCGGCCGGGCATCGTCGCCGGCTTCACCATCACCCTGGTGACCATGATCAACTCCTCGGCCATGGCCGGCGCCATCGGTGCCGGCGGCCTGGGCGACCTGGCCTACCGCTACGGCTACCAGCGCTTCGACACCCAGGTGATGCTCACGGTGATCATTTTGCTGGTAGCCCTGGTGACGCTGATCCAGTTCGGTGGCGACCGTCTGGCGCGCTGGCTCAACAAGCGCCTGTGACGTTCGTCGGCTGAGCCGGGCACAGCCCTTCTACCCGGCGGGTTGCGTCTACCCTGACAACACACCCGCCCCTCCGTGCCCCGGCACAGCTCGTGGATGCGTGGCGTCCCTGTGTCCACTGCGGAGGCGTTCGTCATGGCCAATCCCCTTTCCACCCTGGGTATCGTGCATACCGCCATCAGCCTGGTGCCGCTGGTCGCGGGCATCTGGGCCTTCTACCAGGCGGGGCGCATCGATCCGCGCAGCCCGGCCGGGCGCTGCTATGTGTACGGCATGGTCCTCGGCGTACTGACCGCCTTCGGTCTCTCCAGCACCGGCGGATTCAATGCCGGGCACGCCATCGGCATCCTCTGTCTTATCGCCATCGCGGTGGGCAGCTATGCGCAACGGATCAGCGCGCTGGGCGGCCTGGGCGAATACCTGGAAACGGCGGCGATGAGCTTCAGCTTCTTCCTGATGATGATCCCCACGCTCAACGAATCGCTGTCCCGCCTGCCGCCCTCCAACCCCATCGGCCACGGCCCGGACTCGCCGCCGGTGCAGACAGCCGTGATGATCGCCTTGCTGGTCTTTGTCATCGGCGTGCTCTACCAGTTCTACCGCATCCATCGGCGTCGCATGCCACCGGCACGCCCGGCACACTGAGCGTCTATGCTGGCGGACTCCTGCTACGGAGTTTTGTCATGACCGTCCGCCGCATCGTCGCCAATCTCGGCACCGGCAAGCCCGCCGAGGTGGCGCGTTTCTACCGCGAACTCTTCGACCTGGAAATCGTCATGGACCACGGCTGGCTGCTCACCCTCGCCAGCGGCGGCAGCGCCCTGGCGCAGTTGAGCCTGGCCAGCGAGGGCGGCTCCGGCGCGCCGGTGCCGGACCTGTCCATCGAAGTGGACAATCTCGATGAAGTGCATGGCCGTGCACTGGCGGACCGTCACGAGATCGTCTATCCGCTGACCGTCGAACCCTGGGGCGTACGGCGGTTCTTCCTGCGCGATCCGCTGGGGACACTGGTGAACGTGCTGGAGCACTGCGGCTGAGGACTCCGGCTTGCCGCAAGCCCCTTGGGCAACTAGGGTGAAACCACCCCACGAACAGCGCGCAGAACACCTGCAGGCGGCCCCTCATGTCCCTCGTGCTTTTTGGCCATCCGTTTTCCTCGTACACCCAGAAAGTCCTGATCGCCCTCTACGAGAACGACACGCCCTTCGAATTCCGCTGTCTCGGGCAGGACACCCCCGAACACTCGAAGGAATGGCTGCGCCTGTGGCCGTTGGCCAAGTTCCCGGTACTGCTGGACGGTGAGCGCAGCATCGCCGAGTCGAGCATCATCATCGAGTACCTGCAGCTCACCCAGGGCGGCGCGCAGCGCTGGCTGCCCGATGAGCCGATGACGGCCCTGCAGGTGCGCTTCCTCGACCGCTTCTTCGACCTTCACGTGATGAGCCCGGTGCAGCATGCCGTCTCCGGCGCCCTGACCGGCGATGCGGGCAAGCGCCAGGATGGCCTCACGGTCGCCAGCCAACGGCTCGAACTCGCCTACCGCTGGCTGGAAGACCACCTGACCGCCAGCGAACCCTGGGCCAACGGCGACGACTTCACCCTCGCCGATTGCGCGGCCGCGCCGGCCTTGTTCTACGCCGACTGGACCCACCGCATCAGCGATGCCTACCCGGTGTTGCGGGCATACCGCTCACGCCTGCTGGCGCGCCCTTCGTTCGCCCGCGCCGTCGACGAAGCCCGCCCCTACCGCCCGCTGTTCCCGCTCGGCGCGCCGAATCGGGACTGACGGCCGGTGCGGTTGCCCTCCTCCGGCAATTCTGCTGGGATGCCGGTTCCCCCGTTTGCAAGAGAAACACCCATGGCCTCCTACGAGGAACTCTTCTCCATCGGCGAAGGCTTCGATGCCTTCGTCGCCCACGGACTGCCGGACGAGATCGCCGGGGTGCGCAAGGTGCAGGACAGGCTGGCCGCGCCCGAGGCCATCAGCGCCGCCACCCGCCAGCGCCTGCAGGCCGTCTCGCGTCGCTATCACCTGCTGGTGGCCGGGGAAATGTGGTGCCCGGATTGCCAGATCAACGTCACCGTGATGGACTTCCTGCAGCGTGCCCAGCCGCGCATCGACCTGACGGTGATCACCAAGGGCCGCGCCGAGGACGACCTGCGCGAGCGGCTGGCGCTGGAGCGTATCCCGATCCCGGTGGTGGCCGTGCTGGATGAACGCTTCGAGCTGGTCGGCCGCTTCGTCGAGCGCCCGCAGGTGGTGATCGCCGGCGGCGACGCGCTGAAACCGGACTACCGCGCCGGGCAGTACCTGGAAGACACCCTGACCGATCTGCTGGACATCATCGAAGCAGCGGAAGGCCGCGCCTGATCCCCCGCCATCAACCGCCCGGCTGTCCCGCTCGCGGACAGCCGCCCATCCCCCGCGCTGCCCACCAGTGAACTCCTGCCGCCCATCGGCTGTCTGTCAGCTGTCGGCCCACCTGGGCGGGTTGCATGGCATTTCGCCATTTGATGCTGGATCGCGTCATTTCCCGCCCTGTTCATAACAATTTCCGGGCCGGCGATTTCACTCCCGCTCGCCGGGTCTGTTCCTATCGCCACGTGAAGATCAACCATGTCCCTATCTCGCCCGCTCGCTCCCCGTGTTTCCCCCCTCCAGACCCGTGCCCTGGGCGCCTGCCTGCTCGGTGGCCTGCTGGTGGCCACGCTGCCAGCCCGGGCCGAGGAGGCGCCCGGTAACGCCCGCTGGGTGAACGACAGCCTGACCACCTACGTGCGCAGCGGCCCCACCGATGGCTACCGCATCGTCGGCACCCTCGTCTCCGGACAGAAGGTCGAGCTGTTGAGCACCCAGGGCGACTACAGCCAGGTGCGCAGCGAGAGCGGCAGCACGGTGTGGATTCCCAGCCGTGAGCTGCAGGACAAACCCGGCCAGGCCGAGCGCCTGCCGCAACTGGAACAGAAGGTGGCCGAGCTGAGCAGCCAGCTCGACGGCATCAACGACAGCTGGAAGACCCGCGTGCAGGGCATGCAGGAAACCCTGGATGCGCGCAAGAAACTGATCGACGAACTGCAGGCGGCGCGCACCTCGCTGAACAACGAGCTGAGCCAGGCGCGCTCCGACCTGCGTTCGGTACAGGCGCAGCTGGGCGACGAGAACAAGCGCGTACTGATGCACTATATGGCCTATGGCGGCAGCATCGCCGGCGCCGGTCTGCTGGCCGGGCTGATCCTGCCGACCCTGCTGCGCGTGCGCCGCAAGCGTAACGATCAGTGGATCTGAGGCCAGCGGCGCTTCATTCCGCCAGGTGACAGACGCAACACAGCTTGTTGCCGTCCAGGTCGCGCACGTAGGCGCCGTAGTAGGTCGGCGAGTAGTTCGGCCGTAGCCCCGGCCCGCCTTCGTCGGCGCCACCCAGTTCCAGCGCGCGCCGGTGGAAGACATCCACCTGCACACGGGTGCGCGCCTCGAAGGCCACCAGGCTGCCATTGCCGACGCTGGCCGGGCGGCCGTCGATGGGCACGTAGACGCAGAAGGCGATATCGCTGTCCGGATGGGTGAACACCGCCCGCTCCGGGTTGTGGCGGTGCGCCAGCAGGCCGATGCCCAGGGGTTCGAGGATTCGCTGGTAGAACACGATGGCCCGCTGCAGGTCCGCGGTGCCGACGGTGATGTGGCTGAACATCGTGAGTCCTCGTTCCGGTCGCACTGTCAGAAGCCGCGCAGGTCATCCACCGGCATCGCCAACGCGCCGCCGGTTATGCGCGTCAGGGTGCGGGTCAGGATGTCGACGGCGTTGTCGAAGCAGCCATGGGCGGCGGCAATCTCCACCCGTGGGCTGCGGCAGGTAAGCACCTTCGGCTGGTCCAACAGCTGGATCTGCTTGCCCAGCGTAAGCCCCGCGCCGAGCAGCGCCTGCCGCCAGTCGCTCAGCGCCGCGCCGGTAGCGGAGGAGCCATCCCAGCCGCGATAGTTCTGGTCCAGTACATTGGCCAGGCCGAGGATGGGCGTGCGCAGGTCGCCTTCCAGGGCATTGGACACCAGGTACAGCAGCGACTTGCGATAGAACGGCGTGGTGTGGTCGTCACGCTCGATGCGGTCGGAGAGGATGTCCAGGTACAGGTTCTTCATCAGCCGCGCGTGGGGCGCGTAGTGGCGGTTGGCGAACTGCACCGTGCACGCCGGCGCGTAGAGGTGGATCGTGGCGATCCGGTCGTCCACCCCACGCGCGGCCATCACGTCGACCAGCCAGCCAAGGAAGATCGCTCCGGCGGAGTGGCCGATCAGATGGATTTGAAGCTGCTCGCCCCAGGTGCGTTTGAGGTTCTGCAAGGCGCTCACCAGCAGATCGCCGCCGCGCGTGGGCAGGCTGGCGAACTCGGCATTCTCCTTCATCTCGCTCCAGATGGGCCGCGCCAGCGGGCGGCCGACGGTGGTTTCCAGCACCGCGTCGGTGACGTCGGTCAGCGCCTCGCGCACTCCCCCGACCCGTGCCGGCCCGCCGCCCAGGCGGTCGGTGATGATGTCGCCGATGGACTCCAGCACGCCGGTCTTCCAGACCATGAACAACGGGTAGCAACCGTTGCCGATGAAGAAGCGCCCCATGGCGCGGGCGCGGGTTATGGCGGCCTCCTCGCTGTTGAGACCGCCGTGGCAATAGATCACCAGCCGCTTGGTGGTGCCCGGCTGGGCGCGCAGCCACTGGTCCGGCAAGGCGCAGGCCTGGAACAGCAGCGTGCGGGTCAGCTCGTCCTGGGTCAGGTAGCGGCTCACCCGCCCATCGTTGCCGAGCACCACGCTGTGCTCGTAGGCGGTGGCCTCGTCCCACCAGAGCGCCTTGTTCGCCCCCGCCACCGCCGTACCCACTTGGCTGCCCGCAGCCAGTTGGCCGAGCACCACGCCGGGCACGCCCAGCGCCGCCACCCAGGCATCCATGGCATTGGCCAGCCAGTCGGCGTAGCCGAGGATGGCGAAGCCGCCGCTGCCCCAGTCCGGCCCCCAGGAGTTCTGTACGATGAAGCCGTCGGTATTGAAGCCGACCAGGGCGAAGGCATGGCCATCGGTTTGCGATGGGCGTCCCGCGTAGGGAATCCGCTGCAAGCTTTCATGGCTGGGCGCCGCGGCTTTCTTCTTCGCCGAGGCACCAGGGCCAGGCGTACCGGGCAACTGGTTCCAGCCGTCGTGGGTGTAGGCGGAGACGTAGATCGCGCCGACCTCCTGGATGGCCGCCTGCAGGTCGGTGATGGATTGCACGTCGATGCGGTAGTAGACCCCCAGGGTGTTGCGCGTGGCGCGAGCGGCATAGCCGAAGCGCGGCTGAGTGATGCCCTGGGCGGTGTAGGGCCAGTCCTGCTCCAGGCAGACGCCATGGTGGAACCAGCCCTTGAGCGCGCCTCGGCAGCTGGAGCCTTCGTAATCCTCGCCGGCATACTCGTCGTAGCGCCGGGCGAAGTCATAGAGCATGCGCGGGCTGACGGACTCGACCCCACCCTCCGGGTTGCCCGCCTTGGACCAGCGCAGGTAGTTGATTACGCAGGCCAGCCCGAAGCCGGTACAGGCGCCCTCCTGGCCCTGGTCGAGGATCATCCCGGCCCGTGTGTAGTCGGCCAGGTAGCGCGCCACCTGGGTATCGTTGGGGAATCTGTCCGGCAGGCTGGCCGCCGGCGGCAGATAGATGCGGTCGCGCAGGTCCAGCGGGTCCTTGCTGGCGTTGAGGCGCGGCCTGGCGGCGGCCTTGGCCTTGGCTTTGCCCTTGCCGGTAGGTGGCGGAAGAATCCGGGCGGCGATCTCGAACACACTGGCGAAGCGCTCCAGCCCGCCGCTGGTACCGTTCACCCGCTTGCGCGCGGCGAGGAAGTCCCGGGGTTTGCCGACCAGGCCCGGCGGCAGCTTGGCGCGCAACTGCGTCGCGCCCTTGGCGAGGAACAGCGCCAGCAGGGCCGCTGCGACTTCCGGCGCATTGGCAAGGTCGGGCAGATCGATGAGGTCCACGCCGATCGCCGTGCCGTACTTCCGGTAGTCCGCCCGGCCGGTCAGCTGGACGTAGCCACGGCCGCGGAAG
This sequence comes from Pseudomonas macauensis, assembly GCF_047902425.1. NCBI lineage: Bacteria > Pseudomonadati > Pseudomonadota > Gammaproteobacteria > Pseudomonadales > Pseudomonadaceae > Pseudomonas > Pseudomonas macauensis. The sequence goes on from NZ_CP138377.1 coordinate 3,678,097, forward strand.
GTCGCGCCATCGCCCGGCTGGTCATTGCCCAGGTCCTTGCGCCCGTCGTAGGCACTGAAGGGCGGTCGCCCGGAAGGTGTATTGAGCTGCGAGGGGAACTCCGAGATCGGCATGAAGCCTTCGGTTTCCGCACGTATGATGCCTAGCGCCGTCAGCAGCAACGGACGGTCGGTGAGACCGGCGGCCTCCAGCGCGGCGGCGACGTAGGGCAGGTAGCGGCGGATGTTGGACGGCTTGGTCGCCGGGAACAGCTGCTGCACCTGCACCAGCTGGATATCCAGGCCCTTGAGCGGCAACAGCCCCAGCAGGTTCAGGCAACAGGCGCCGACCACGCCATCGGCGATCACCCCGACGCCAGCCTGCCAATGGCGCACCGCGGCTTCAGTCTGGGCGTCGAACAGATCGCCCTTGGCGAGCCCGGGAAACTGCGCGGCATCGCCGCCCAGTACCTTGGCCAATTGGCGGCGCAGGTCGCCGACCTCGGTGCCCTGATGTCCCTTTACCAACAGCGTCTTCATGATGCCGTCTCCCGCTATCCGTCGATGGAGTTCGCTGCAACACGGCACGTGCTCACCGAATACCCACCGACCGACAACAACGGCCACACCGTTCCACGAGAGCAGCATGCTCCGGAGCCTCTGCCCCGGTTCCCGCAAGGCCGCGCGCGCCTCCCTGGCTGCCTGGCGCCGCGCAACCCCGCCTTGAACTATAGCCTCGCTCCCAGCGCCTCCGGCGGCGCCCGGACGGACGCGTCAGCTGCCCGCGTGGGCACGCTCCAGCGCGGCCATGTCGAGCTTCTTCATGGTGAACACCGCCTGCATGGTGCGCGTGGCCCGTACCGGGTCGGCATCGGCCACCATCTCACCCAGGTGGCGCGGAACGATCTGCCAGGACAGCCCGAAGCGGTCCTTCAGCCAGCCGCACATCTGCGCTTCCACCGGGCCACCCGCGGACAGCTTGTCCCAGTAGTGGTCGATCTCCGCCTGGCTGTCGCAACAGACCATCAGCGAAACCGCCTCGTTGAAGGTGAACACCGGCCCGCCGTTGAGCGCGAGGAAGCCCTGGCCGTCCAGTTCGAAGGCCACCGTCAGCACCGAGCCGGGCTCCTTGCCGTGGTGCTCACGACCCGCCTCGCTGTAGTAGGCGACCTGGCCGATACGGGAGTTGGGGAAGATACCGGTGTAGAACTTCGCGGCCTCCTCGGCCTGGTTGTCGAACCACAGGCAGGGGTTGATGCGCTGCAAGCTGGGCATGGCGATGCTCCTGGTCTTCGCGCGGCCGACAGGGCCGGCGTGTGTAGTGGTCGCTTGGCGATGAGCGAAGTCGACAAGTCTAGGCGCTGCTTCGCCGGATTCCGGACAACCGGTCGAATGGCAGGCGCTGGCAGCAAACGAACGCAGCTTGTCCTGATTCGCCCCCAGCCACCGATTGCCGCTGGGCCGCCGCGGATTTCCAATGAGCACGACACGGCGAGGGCCCCGCCGTCCCCAGCCACAACCCTGGAGATCCACCATGAGCCTCGACCTCGACGGCGTGAACGTCCCCGACAGCGCCCTCGCCCGCGCCATCACCGAAATGGTCCGCGACAACGCCACGCCCCTGCTCTTCCACCACTCCTCGCGCGTCTACTACTGGGGCGCGCTGACCGGCGCGCGCAACGGCCTCGCCTACGACGCCGAACTGCTCTACGCCGGCGCCATGTTCCACGACATGGGCCTGATGCCGCGCTACTGCAGCCAGTGCGAACGCTTCGAAGTGGACGGCGCCGACTGCGCCGCCGAATTCCTGCGCAGCCACGGCATCGGGCAGGACGACATCGATACCGTCTGGACGGCCATCGCCCTGCACACCACGCCGGGCATTCCGCAGCATATGAAGCCGGAGATCGCCCTGGTCACCGCCGGCGTGGAAATGGACGTGCTGGGCATCGCCCACGACCAGTTCCCCGAGGCGCAGCGCGACGCCGTGGTCGCCGCCCACCCGCGCGGCGGGCAGTTCAAGCAGGACATCCTGCAGGCGTTCTACGACGGCATCAAAGACAAGCCGCAGACCACCTTCGGCAACGTCAAGGCCGACGTGCTGGCGATGAAGGACCCGGACTTCGTGCGCGGCAACTTCTGCGACGTGATCCTCGGCTCGGCCTGGGACAGCTAGGCCCGTGCGGACACGGGCGGGCCCAGCACACCGGGCTCGCCCAGCAGTTGCGTCAGCCAGTGCATGAACACCCGCACCCGCTGCGGCAGGTGGCGGTGGGCGTAGAGCAGCGAGATGTCCATGGGCGGCAGCGGCACATCGCGCAGCACCTGCACCAGCCGGCCCGCCTCCAGGTCATCCAGCACGCCATGGATCGGTACCTGGATGATCCCCAGTCCTCCCATGGCTGCGCTTTCGTAGGCCTCGGCGCTATTCACCGAGAGCGCGCCGCCCATCGGCAGGTAACGCGTCTGGCCGTGCTGCAGGTACTCGAAGCCCGAAGGGCGCGAACCCAGCACATTCACGTAATGGATCAGCCGGTGCCCGGCGAGATCGTCCAGGGTTTCCGGCACGCCATGCGCGGCGAGATAGGCGGGGCTGGCGCAAGTGACCTGGGGAAACCGCCCGAGCGTGCGCGCGACCACCGACGGATCGCTCACCGCACCGACGCGCACCACGCAGTCGAAGCCCTCGCGCACCAGATCGACGCGGCGGTCGGTGCAACTCACCTCCAGCTGCAACGCCGGATGCCGCGCGAGGAACTCACCCAGGCGCGGCATCACCAGCTTGCGCGCCATCACCGTCGGCATGTCCACCCGCAGGCGCCCGACCAGCGCCTCGTCCTGCTGTCGGAACAGACCCTGCAACTCGTCCAGCTGGGCCAGCATGTCCTTGCTGCGCTCGTAGAGCACCAGGCCGTCCTGGGTCGCCGTGACCTTGCGCGTGGTGCGTTGCAGCAGCCGCGCGCCGACCAGGGCTTCGAGGGTCTGGATGTGCTCGGACACCGTGGAGCGCGGCAGGCCGAGCTGCTCGCCGGCCTGGGTGAAGCTGGCCAGTTCGGTGACGCGGACGAAGGTGCGCAGCAGCTCGGGACGGATCATGGCGGCAGGTCACTATTGTTCGGGCTATTGTTCGGGCTATTGTTCGGAAGCTCCGACCAGTATTTCCGAAACCAGCAGATTTATCAGCAACAGAACGAACAATAAGCTCTCTCCATCCCCACCCAAACCGGAGCTTCGCCATGACCCGCAAGATCGCCCTCATCACCGGCGCCAGCCGTGGCCTCGGCCGCAACGCCGCCCTGCACCTCGCCGCTGCCGGCGTGGACATCATCGGCACCTATCGCAGCCAGGCCAACGAAGCCCGGGCGGTGGCCGCCGAGATCGAACAACGTGGCGGCCGCGCCCTGATGCTGTCGCTGGACGTGGCCGACAGCGCCAGCTTCGACGCCTTCGTCCAGCAGGTCCGCGACGGCCTGCGCGACACCTTCGGCCGCGACCGCTTCGACTTCCTGCTGAACAACGCCGGCATCGGCATCCACGCGGCCTTCGCCGAGACCACCGAGGCGCAGTTCGATCAGCTGGTGAACATTCAGTTCAAGGGCCCGTTCTTCCTCACCCAGAAGCTGCTGCCGCTGATCGCCGACGGCGGGCGCATCCTCAACGTCTCCACCGGCCTGACCCGCTTCGCCCTGCCCGGCTACGCCGCCTACGCCGCCATGAAGGGCGCGATGGAAGTGCTGACCAAGTACCAGGCCAAGGAACTGGGCGCACGCGGCATCGGCGTGAACATCATCGCCCCGGGCGCCATCGAGACCGACTTCGGCGGCGGCCTGGTGCGCGACAACGCCGAGATCAACCGGCAGATCGCCAGCAACACCGCCCTGGGCCGCGTCGGCCTGCCGGACGACATCGGCGGCGCCATCGCCACGCTGTTCGCCGACGGCAGCCGCTGGATCAACGGCCAGCGCGTCGAAGCCTCGGGCGGCATGTTCCTCTGAACCCATGCGTCGCTCCCGCCTGGCGCGGGAGCGAAGCATTCGCCAGCATTGGCCAGCCCGGCGCAGGCAGCTACCATCCAGCGGTCGTCCCGTTGCCCCTCAAGGATTCCCGCAATGAGCACCGCCCTGCTGATCATCGACGTCCAGTCCGACCTCTGCTCCGGCAGCAACCCCTGCTTCGATATCGACAACGTGCTGCAACGCATCAACGGCATGAGCCGCGCCGCTCGCGACGCCGGGGTGCCGGTGGTATTGATCCAGCACGAAGACAGCGACATGCCCTACCAGAGCGAGGCCTGGCAACTGGAGCCGCGCCTGCTGACCGGCGCCGATGACCTCAGGGTACGCAAGACCACCCCGGACTCCTTCCTGCGCACCGAACTCGCCGACCTGCTGCAAGCGCGCGGCATCGAACACCTGGTGATCTGCGGCTTGCAGAGCGACTACTGCGTCGACACCACCACCCGCCGCGCCCTCGCCCAGGGCTACGCGGTGACCCTGGTGCGCGACGCCCACTCCACGGTGGACAACGCCGTGCTCAGCGCCGCGCAGATCAGCGCCCACCACAATGCCGTGCTGGGCAGCATCAGCAGCTTCGGCCAGCGCGCCAGGGTCGTCCCCGCCGCCGACGTACGCTTCTGATGGCAAGCCGGGATACGAGGAGAGCGCCATGAATTTCGACTGGAACGACATCCCGATCCTGCTCGCCCTGGCCCGCCACGGCAGCCTGAGCGCCGCCGGCCGCGCGCTCGGGGTCGACCCCTCGACCATGAGCCGGCGCCTGGTGGCGGCCGAGTCGGCGTTGCAGACCCGCCTGTTCATCCGCGACAACGCCGGCTACAAGCCCACCGACGCCGGAACGGCCTTCCTCGCCTATGGCGAACGTATCCTCGGCGATGTGCAGAGCATGCTGCTGGAAACCCGCAACGAGGCCAGCGCGATTACCGGCTCGGTGCGCCTGACGGCCATCGACTTCCTGTTCAGCCACTGGCTGGTGCAGCACATGCCGAAGCTGTCGCGCACCTATCCCAACCTGCAGCTGCAACTGGTCCCGGCCAACCGCGCGCTGTCCTTCACCCGCCGCGAGGCCGACTTCGCCCTGCGCATGGCGCGCCCGCAGGAAGACGCCGCGCTGGTGATGCGCAAGGTCGCCGACATCGGCTTCTCGGTGTACGCCGCCACGGCGCTCGCCGAGCTGCCGCCGCAGGACTGGCCGCAGCAACCCTGGCTGGCCTATGGCGAGGAACTCGACGACACCCCGGAAATGCAGTGGCTGCGCCACTTCGCGCCCAACGCCAGCTACGCGTTGCGTGCCAGCAGCGTGACCACCCTCACCCACGCCTGCGAAACCGGCCTGGGCATGGCCCTGCTGCCGTGCATCCTCGGCGAGCGCAACGGCCTGGTGCGCCTCACGGGCCCGGTGGTGGCGCGGGAAATCTGGCTGCTCAGCCACCGCGACGCCGGTCGCATCGGCCGCTTCCAGGCGGTGAGCGACTGGCTACGCGACATCTTCGACCAGGACGCGGCGCAGTTCAGTGGCGAGAACCTGGCCTGCCGCGACATCGGCTGTGCGCCGTTCGAGCCGACCCACCGCTAGGGTTTGAGCTAAAGCACACCCTTGAGCGGGTACTCAATGATCACGTAGAGCCGGTCGATGTCGGCGCCGGGCTGCTCGTCGTTGCCACGGTGACTGACCTGCGACAGGTGCAGCGACAGGTCCTTGGCCGGGCCGGCCTGGACCACGTAGCGCAGGTCGCTGTCGCGCTCCCAATGGCGCCCGCCGTCACCGTACTGCCCGGCATAGGCACCATCGGATGGCGCATGGCTGCCATCGATGCCACTGCCGCGCACATAGCGGGTCATGAAGCTCAGGCCGGGCACGCCGAGCACGCCCAGGTCGAGGTCGTAGCGCGCCTGCCAGGAGTGCTCGCCGGGTCCGTTGAAATCCGCGTACTTGATCGAGTTGGCGAGGTAGATGGAATCGCCGCCGACGAAGTCGAACGGCGTGTCGCCTTCGATCTTCTGGTAGCCCAGCATCACGCTCTGCGCACCCAGGCGATAGCGCGCCGCCAGGCTCCAGGCGGTGGTGTCGATGGCGCCGGCATGGGCCTGCCCTTCATCGCGGGTGCGGTAGAGGTTGCCGTCCAGCCACAGGCCTCCGTCGAGGTAATGCAGGTTCAGGTAGTACTGCCGCCAGGTGTCATCGAGCTGGCCGGCGAACAGCGAGCCGCCATAGTTATCGGACGGGGTGAAATCCGCGCCGGCGAAGCTCACCGCGCTGTCGCGGGTGGTGGCGCCATAGCCGTCGAAATCACCCCGGCCGGTGCTGGCGTCCTGGTTCTTGAAGGCGGTGAAGCGCCCGGCCTGGAAGCGCACGCCGTCCAGCTCGCGGGAGTCGACCAGGGTGCCGGTGGCGTACTCGGGTTGCAGGCGCTTATCGCCGGTATCGAACACCGGCGTCTCCACGGTCATTTCGCCGAACTTCAAGGTGGTCTGCGACAGGTCGAGCTTCAGCGCGCCACCGGCGGAGGAGTAGTCATCGTCCGCGCGCCCGTCGGCGTCCAGGGGCAACAGGCCGGTGCCGGCACGGCCGCGTCCGCTGTCGAGCTTGAGGCCCAGGAAGGCGTGGGCATCGACGCCCAGGCCGATCGTCCCCTGGGTGAAGCCGGACTCCAGGTTGGCGATGAAGCCTTGCGCCCACTCCTGGCGATAGCTCTGCCCGCTCGGCGAAGGCTGGGTTCGGTAGTCGGTCTGCAGGAAATAGTTGCGGCTGAGCAGCGACCAGTTGGCGCCCTCCAGCAGGCCGTCGTGCGGGGCGGCACAGACACCCGCGCCAGCCAGCGCCAGGAACGGCAGGGAAACTGAACGAAGCATGCAGCGGGCCATGAGAGTGGCTCCATCCTGGCGAAAGTAAGCGCGGGCCCTGAGGCCCGCGCGAGTCTTCAGAAGGCGAAGCAGGAACAGCCGAAAGCGCCCCAGAAGCCCTGGAAGTCGCTCACCGGCACGCTCGACTGGCGCGCCCGCTCGTGGCTGTGGCCATGCACGCCACAGGAGCCGGCGCACTGGTGCACGGCCTGTTGCAGCGGCGCCTGCGGGCGCCAGTGCCCCGGCACCTTGGCCACCGGCGACCAGTCCGGCAGCACCGGAATCGCGGTCGGCGCCTGGCGCTCGAAGTCGCCGCTGCCGAACACCACCCGGCCGTCGACCACGGTGAGCACCGACTCGATGACCTTGATCTCCTCTTCCGGCACGCTGAAGTAGTCCGCCGAGAGCACGGCGAGGTCAGCCATCTGGCCCACCTTGATCATGCCCTTCTTGCCCTGCTCGTTGGAGAACCAGGCGCTGCCGTGGGTGTACAGCTCCAGCGCGGTGGCGCGGGACAGGCCCTCGGGGTACAGCTCCATGCCGCCCACAGTCTTGCCGCTGACCATCCAGTACAGCGAGGTCCAGGGGTTGTAGCTGGAAACGCGGGTGGCGTCGGTGCCGGCGCCCACCGGCACGCCCTCGGACAGCATGCGCTTGATCGGTGGCGTGGACTGGGCAGCCTGCTTGCCGTAGCGGTCGACGAAGTATTCGCCCTGGAAGGCCATGCGGTCCTGGATGGCGATGCCGCCGCCCAGGGCCCGGACGCGCTCGATGTTCTTCGGCGAGATGGTTTCGCAATGGTCGAAGAACCAGTGCAGGCCGTTGAACGGCACGTCCAGGTTGACCTTCTCGAACACGTCGAGCATCCGCGAAATGGACTCGTCATAGGTGGCGTGCAGGCGGAACGGCCAGCGCTGTTCGACCAGGTGGCGTACCACCGGCTCCAGGTCCGCCTCCATGTTCGGCGGCAGGTCCGGGCGCGGTTCGAGGAAGTCCTCGAAGTCGGCGGCGGAGAACACCAGCATCTCGCCGGCGCCGTTGTGGCGCAGGAAGTCGCTGCCCTGGCCGTAGGCGACGCTGCTGGTCCAGTTCTTGAAGTCGGCCAGCTCTTCCTTGGGCTTCTGGGTGAACAGGTTGTAGGCGATGCGCACGGTGAGCTGGTCGTCCTTCTCCAGCTGCTGGATCACCTGGTAGTCGTCCGGGTAGTTCTGGAAGCCGCCGCCGGCGTCGATGGCGCTGGTGACGCCCAGGCGGTTCAGCTCGCGCATGAACTGGCGGGTGGAGTTGACCTGGTACTCGAACGGCAGCTTCGGCCCCTTGGCCAGGGTCGAGTAAAGGATCATCGCGTTGGGGCGCGCCACCAGCATCCCGGTGGGTTCGCCGTTGCTGTCGCGGACGATCTCGCCGCCGGGCGGGTTCGGGGTGTCCCTGGTGTAGCCGACCACACGCAGCGCGGCGCGGTTGAGCAGTGCGCGGTCATACAGGTGGAGGACGAACACCGGAGTATCTGGTGCCGCCTGGTTCAATTCCTCGATAGTCGGCATGCGGCGCTCGGCGAACTGGAATTCGTTCCAGCCGCCCACCACCCGTACCCATTGCGGCGAGGGTGTGCGCAGCGCCTGTTCCTTGAGCATGCGCAGGGCGTCGGCCAGGGACGGCACACCCTCCCAGCGCAGCTCCAGGTTGTAGTTCAAACCGCCGCGGATCAGGTGCAGGTGCGAATCGTTGAGGCCGGGAATCACCGTGCGCCCTTTCAGGTCGATGACGCGGGTGGCGCCACCACGCAGGGCCATGGCCTCGGCGTCGGTGCCCACGGCGATGAACTTGCCGTCGGCGATAGCCACGGCGGTGGCGTTGGGTTTCTCGCGGTCGATGGTATGGAAGCGGCCGTTGGTCAGGATCAGGTCGGCATTCATGGAAAAAGTCCTCTTTCGATCAGCGGGCGTTGAGCCAGGCGGAGAACAGGCGCGTGGCCCGTGGCATGAAAACGTAGACCACCAACAGCACGATGGTGATGGTGATCAGCATGTTGGCCGGCACGAAGCCGCCCAGCAGCGGTACCCGGGCGAACAGCGGTTGCCAGAGCTGCGGCACCAGCATTACCAGGGGCAGGATCACCAGGTAGGAGACCGCCGCCTGCTTCCAGCGCGGCGGTTGCCGCTGATCGCTTTCCTGGGGGGTGAACCAGAACTCGTGATCACTGTGCAGTTCCTGCTGGTCGCCGTCGGTCAGAAGCGGCGATGCGCGTTCGATCAGTTCGCGGCGCTGCGCGGAGTCCAGCCAGACCTGCAGCTCGTTGGCGCTGGCGAAGCGCAGTACGGAGGTGAAGGCGTCGCCCTGGCGCATCACGTCCACGCCCAGGTGTCCGGGAAACTCGCTGGCGGCGCGGGTCAGTTCGCGCAGGATGGCTTCGTAGTCCGCGGCACGGCCGGGCTTGGCGCGATGGCGGATGATCAGCGTCACGGACTCTTGGTTGACTGGGGTGTTCATGGGGCTCCCTCCTGAGTGGCCTCCCCCGCCGGCGCGAGGGAGGGCGCATTGCCAAAGGCCGGATCAGTGACCTTCGCTGGCGTTGAACATGGTCTTCGCGTAGATCAGGCCCAGGCCGTAGGCGCCGCCATGCTCGATGGAGGTCTTCACGGTCTGGTCGTAGGTCTCGCCACGGGCCCAGTCGCGTTGCAGTTCGAGCAGGTATTGCAGGGACGTCATGGGGCGGGCGCCGAGCTGGATCATGCGCTGCAGGGCCATCTCGTGAGCCTCGGTGGACACGTCGCCACAGGCGTCGGCGATCACGTACACCTCGAAGCCCTGGTCGATGGCCGAGAGCGCCGGGCCGACGATGCACACCGAGGTCCAGAGGCCGGCGAGGACGATCTTCTGCTTGCCGTGCTTGTTCACCTCGACGGCGATGCGCGGATCTTCCCAGGTGTTCATGCTGGTGCGGTCGATGACGTTGTGCTCGGGGAACACCGACTTGATCTCGTCGAAGATCGGGCCGGAGAAGCTCTTCTCGGCAACGGTGGTGAGGATGGTGGAGACGCCGAATTCCTTCGCCGCCTTGGCCACCAGCGCCGCGTTGTTGCGCAGGGTCACCGCGTCGATGGATTTGGTCGCGAAGGACATCTGCGACTGGTGGTCGATCATGATCAGAGTGTGGTCGGCCGGGTTCAGCAGGGTCTTGCCCGGAGCGGCTTTGGCGATTGCGGTCATGACGTGTTTCCTTCTGCGTTGCGTGAGTGGGGTGGGTCTTGGTATCGATCGGGTCCGGCGGATTCGAGGGTGGTACCGAACCGTGGAGCCATCTTTGCCGATCACCCGAAGGTGCGGAACAGACAGCCTTGCAGGGCTACTTTGCAGTTCTGCAAGACCCTCTCCAGGCTGCGCCACGCCTGGTCTGCGCGGCACCGGAGCGGAGTTGCGGAACGGCCTTGCGGCCCTATTTCAGGTGCACCTTCAGTTCTTCGCCGGCCTGGCGCAGGGCGGCCTGCACGGCGGGGACCTGGCTGACCACGTTGAGCAGCCCGTAGTCGTGGATCATTCCGTTGTAGCGCACCGAGGTGACCGCCACGCCGGCGGCATCGAGCTTGCGGGCATAGGCCTCGCCCTCGTCGCGCAGCACATCGGATTCGGCGGTCTGGACCAGCGCCGGCGGCAGGCCCTTGAGCTGATCCCGGGTGGCCCGCAGGGGCGACGCGTAGATCTCGGCGCGCTGCTTCGGATCGGTGGTGTAGTTGTCCCAGAACCACTGCATCATCGGCTTGGTGAGGAAGTGTCCCTGGGCGAACTGGTTGTAGGAGCCGGTCTCGAAACTGGCATCGGTCACCGGCCACAACAGGGCCTGGAAACGCAGCTTGGGCGTGCCCTTGTCCTTGGCCATCAGCGCGACCACCGCGGCCATGTTGCCGCCGACGCTGTTGCCGGCCACCGCCAGGCGCTTGCCGTCGACGCCGATTTCCTTGCCGTGCTCGGCAACCCATTTCGTCGCGGCGTAAGCCTGGTTGATCGCGGTCGGGTAATGCGCCTCGGGGGACGGCGTGTAGTCGACGTAGACCGCCGCCGCGCCGGAGTTCAGCACCAGGTCGTGGATCAGGCGGGCGTGGGTCGGGTAGTCGCCCAGTACCCAGCCGCCGCCATGGAAGTACATGAAGACCGGCAGCGTGCCCTTGGCATTGGCCGGGCGAACGATGGTCAGCTTGATCGCGCCGACCTCGGTGCTGATGGTCTTCTCGCTGACCTGGGTGCCGGAGAGGTCGACCTTCACCGACTGCTGCGCGCCGGTCAGCACCGCACGGGCGTCTTTCGGCGAGAGGGTTTCCAGTGGTTTGCCGTTGCCGGCTTCCAGCGCCTCGAGGAAGGCCTGGGTGTTGTGTTCGACGGTGGGATTGCCGGCGGCGAAGGCGTTGCCGAGGGTCAGTGCGAGGGCTGCGGCGAGCAGGGTTTTCTGGGTGGTCATGATTCCGTTCCTGAGCAGTGGGAGTGGGTGGTTCCGAAGTGCGAGTGCATCTTCGGCCAGGCTCGGGAAACGCGGAATAGACAGGTTTGCAGGGACGTTTTGCAGTTTTGCAAAGGGGGGTGACAGAGGCTTTTCGCAGGATTGAGGGGGACGCCCAGTCCTTGCTCACGGACCCTCGCCTTACGCCGGCTCGCCCGGCGCAATGCGTTCGCGAGCAAGCTCGCTCCTACAAAGCGGAATGCACCGGGGAACCTCCCCCGGACGACGACACGCCCACATCACTCTCCGTGTGACTACGGCCACCGAGTGACGCAGGGCGCATCGGCGTACAACCACGAACGGTTGTACGCCCTACTCCCCGCGCTGCCGCTTGCGGTGCTCGGCAACCTTATGTCGGTTGCCGCACGCCGCCATGCTGCACCAGCGCCGGCGGTGCGACTTGGTGCGGTCGTAGAACCACAGCACGCAATCGGGATGCTCGCACTTGCGCACCAGGTTGAAGTCCCCTTCCGCCAGCAGGCTGGCGGCCAGTTCCGACAGGGGCGCGAGCAGTTGCTCCGGCGATGCGTGCTCGCCAACCCGTTCCAGGCGCGGCGCGTCGACTCCTTCCCAGACCAGCCGCGGATGGCTGGACGCCTGCAGCAGGAAGTGGTTGAGCGCCGAAGGGTCGCCGCGCAGCCCGCCCTTGCGCTTGAGCACCAATTCGCGCACCGCCTCGCGCAAGGTTCGGGCAGCGTCCAGCAAGGCGCCCTTGGCAAACCGGACGGCGCCATCGCGCCTGAGCGCCATGCGTTCGAGCCAGGCCAGTACGTCGGCGTCGGACTGCCAGAAATCCACCAACTGCCCGTCCACCACCGCCACGGTGTTGATCATGTCCAGCGCGGGGTGATCGGCGATCACGAAGGGTTCGAGGGTCGGTGCGCTCATGGCGGTAGCTCCTGGCGGGAATGCACCCATCGTAACCCTTCATATCCATTTATCAAGTTACATCACATCAGAACGACCGTTCGTCCGCCCGAACATGTAACCAATATAAATATATTTGACAGGTTACAAAGGTGAGTCCAGATTTGCCCTCGAAGTAACCCATAAACAACTCTTAACCAGTTACAGAAGGATCTCGACATGAACGCCATCGCCCACACCGACTCCGCCATCCATTACCGCTTCGCCGATGCCGACGGCGTCCGCGTGTTCTATCGCGAGGCCGGCCAGCCAGGCTCGCCCGTGCTCCTGCTGCTCCACGGCTTCCCCAGTTCCTCGCACCAGTTCCGCAACCTGATTCCGCTGCTGGCCGAGCGCTTACACGTCATCGCCCCCGACCTGCCCGGCTTCGGCTTCACCGAAGTGCCGGCCGAACGCAACTACCGCTACAGCTTCGCCAACCTCGCCACCACTCTCGGCGCCTTCGTCGATGCCCTGGGCCTGGAGCGCTACGCCCTGTATGTCTTCGACTACGGCGCCCCCACCGGCCTGCGCCTGGCGCTGGCGCACCCGGAACGGGTCACCGCGCTGATCTCGCAGAACGGCAATGCCTACCTGGAAGGCCTGGGCGATGTCTGGGCGCCGATCCGCACCTATTGGGCTGATCCATCCGCCGCCAACCGCCAGGTGGTGCACGACGCCCTGCTGACCCGCGAAGGCGTTCGTCTGCACTACGTAGAAGGCGCCTCGGACCCGAGCCTGATCGCCCCTGAGACCTACACCCTCGACGCCCTGCTGATCGAGCGTCCGGGCAACAAGGACATCCAGCTCGACCTGTTCTACGACTACCAGGACAACCTGAAGCTGTACCCCGACTTCCAGGCGTTCTTCCGCGCCACCCAACTGCCGTCGCTGATCATCTGGGGCAAGCACGACCCGATCTTCATCCCGCCGGGCGCCGAAGCCTTCGCCCGCGACAACCCCAACGCGGTGATCGAGTTGCTGGATACTGGCCACTTCGCCCTGGAAACCCACGTCGACCACATCGCCAAGCGCATCCATGAGGTGATCGGCAGCGCCCTGAGCTAGGTGCCCAGCCCTTCAGGCGACCAACCGCCACGCCGCCCGGCACGCCACGGGTGCCGGCGCGGCGTTTGGCCGGTACAATGCGCGATTGCCCGTGCCACGCCTGATAAAGAAGAAACCATGTCCCTGCCCAAACACCATCTGGAACTGCTCAGCCCCGCCCGCGATGTGGCCATCGCCCGCGAGGCCATCCTGCATGGCGCCGATGCCGTCTACATCGGTGGCCCGAGCTTCGGCGCGCGGCACAACGCCTGCAACGAAGTGAGCGATATCGCCCAGCTGGTGGAGTTCGCCCACCGCTACCACGCGCGGGTGTTCACCACGATCAACACCATCCTCCACGACAACGAGCTGGAACCGGCCCGCGCGCTGATCCACCAGCTCTACGACGCCGGTGTCGATGCGCTGATCGTGCAGGACATGGGGATCATGGAGCTGGACATCCCGCCGATCGAGCTGCACGCCAGCACCCAGACCGACATCCGCACCCTGGAGCGGGCGAAATTCCTCGATCGGGCCGGCTTCTCCCAGCTGGTATTGGCCCGTGAGCTGAACTTGCAGGAAATCCGCGCCATCGCGGATGAAACCGACGCGGCCATCGAGTTCTTCATCCACGGCGCGCTGTGCGTGGCCTTCTCCGGCCAGTGCAACATCTCCCACGCCCAGACCGGCCGCAGCGCCAACCGCGGCGACTGCTCCCAGGCCTGCCGCCTGCCCTACACCCTGAAGGACGACCAGGGCCGCGTGGTGGCTTTCGAGAAGCACCTGCTATCGATGAAGGACAACAACCAGAGCGCCAACCTCAGCGCCCTGGTGGACGCCGGCGTACGCTCCTTCAAGATCGAAGGGCGCTACAAGGACATGGGCTACGTGAAGAACATCACCGCCTATTACCGCCAGCGCCTGGACGGCATCCTCGCCGAGCGCCCGGACCTGGCCCGCGCCTCCAGCGGCCGCACCGACCACTTCTTCGTGCCCGATCCGGACAAGACCTTCCACCGCGGCAGCACCGACTACTTCGTCAGCGAGCGCAAGATCGACATCGGCGCCTTCGACTCGCCGACCTTCACCGGCCTGCCGGTGGGCGTGGTGGAGAAAGTCGGCAAGCGCGACCTGATCGTCGCCACCCAGGAGCCGCTGTCCAACGGCGACGGCCTCAACGTGCTGGTCAAGCGCGAAGTGGTCGGCTTCCGCGCCAACATCGCAGAACCCAAGGGCGAATTCGAAGAAGACGGCGAGAAGCGCTACCGCTACCGCGTCGAGCCCAACGAGATGCCGGAAGGCCTGTACCGCCTGCGCCCGAACCATCCGCTGTCGCGCAACCTCGACCACAACTGGCAGCAGGCGCTGCAGAAGACCTCCGCCGAGCGTCGCGTCGGCCTGTCGTGGGTCGCCAAGCTGCGCGAGGAACGCCTGGAACTGACCGCCACCAGCGAGGAAGGCGTCACCGCCAGCGTCGCCCTGGACGGCCCGTTCGGCGTCGCCAACAAGCCGGAACAGGCGCTGGATCAGTTGCACGACCTGCTCGGCCAGCTGGGCACCACCCAGTACCACGCCGACAAGATCGAGCTGGACGCCCCGCAGGCGTTCTTCATCCCCAACTCCCAGCTCAAGGCGTTGCGCCGCGAGGCCATCGAGGCGCTCACCGAAGCCCGCGTGCAGGCCCACCCGCGCGGCGGCCGCAAGGCCGAAACCAACCCGCCGCCGGTGTACCCGGAGTCGCACCTGTCCTTCCTGTACAACGTGTACAACCAGAAGGCCCGCGACTTCTACCACCGCCACGGCGTGCAACTGATCGACGCCGCCTTCGAGGCCCACGAGGAAACCGGCGAAGTGCCAGTGATGATCACCAAGCACTGCCTGCGCTTCTCCTTCAACCTGTGCCCGAAACAAGCCAAGGGCGTCACCGGCGTACGCACCAAGGTGCAGCCGATGCAACTGATCCACGGCGACGAAGTGCTGACCCTGAAGTTCGACTGCAAGCCGTGCGAGATGCACGTGATCGGCAAGATCAAGGGCCACATTCTCGGCTTGCCGACGCCGGGCAGCGACGGCGTGAGCAACATCGTCGGCCAGATCAGCCCGGAAGACCTGCTCAAGACCATTCGCAAGCCGGCGCACTAAGGTTCTTTTGTAGGAGCGAGCTTGCTCGCGAATGCTCTTCGCCGTCGATTCGGTGTTAGGCGGTTCGCGAGCAAGCTCGCTCCTACGAAGAGCAACACCCCTGCGCATTTCCCCGATCCCCCGCTATGATCGGGAACATGACTTCCACGCCTCCGCTCCGCCAGCAATGCCCGCCCGGTGCCTGCGACTGCCACCGCGAGCGGCTGCTGGAGAGTCCCAATGCTGACCTGCGCATCCTGCTGCTGACCCGGCACGAGGAGCAGCGCCTGCTCGAACGCCTGGAAAACCTGAAGGACCTGGCCGACCTGCAGCGCATGCAGCACAAGCTCTTTGAGCAGCTCGGCATCCGCCTGCACATCGCCCCCGGCTTCAACGAAGTGCGCACCATGCGCGGCATCGAATTCGACTTCGACGACCAGCCCGGCCTCTGCCGCAAGACCCGCCAGGCCATCCCCGCCGCGATCCGCCGGAGCATGGAGAAGAACCCGGAAATCGCCTGGCGCCTGCTGGATTCCCACGACCTGTTGGGCGGGCTCTGAATCCAATCCCCAATCCCCTCGCGCCGAACCCACCACGTAGGGCGTACAACCGTTCGCGGTTGTACGCCGATATGCGATGGTCGCCGGTTCGCGAATTGGGGCGAGCTCGAAGCGCCGGGTCACAGGTGCCTGGTCGAAGTCCGTGCCGCCGGAAACCAAGGTCAAACGGCGTATAACGTCGAACGTTATACGCCCTACGTCCCCGGTCAGGCTCTCGTAGGAGCAACTGTCCTGTCCCGGCTGAATCTGTGCCAGGGCTTTCCCCCTCACCCCAGCCCTCTCCCTCAGGGAGAGGGGGCCAGATCGTGCCGGCTGACAGAGTAGTTTCATCCTGCACCGACGGTCCCCTCTCCCCCTGGGAGAGGGTTAGGGTGAGGGCCAACCCGAGCGCAGATGCATCTCGTAGGAGCGGATCTTATCCGCGATCCGACCGCCAGGCCGGCCACAAAAACAGGCAACGCTACTCCTTCGCCGCCCTCATCGCCCCGGCCAGCTCGCCAACGCCGCGCTGCTCCAACTCCCCAGCCGCCCCCAGCCGGTCCCGATCCTCCTTGTTCTGGCTGAGCTTGGACTTGCCGACGATCTCGCTGATCTCCACCTCGATGCCGACGATGTTCGCCAGCATCCCGCTGATGAATTCCGGCGTGGAGTCGCTCATCTTCCACGGCCGCTCCTCGCCCGCCTCATGGGTGCGGGTCAGGCGCCCGACCACGCCGCGCACGAAGCGCTCCTCGTCCATCACCTTCAGCCGGCCGCGCACATGCACCACCTGGTAGTTCCAGGTCGGCACCTGGCGGTGCTCCTCGTGCTTGCTCGGGTACCAGTTGGGCGAGACGTAGGCGTGGTCGCCCCGGAAGATCACCAGCACCTCGTCGCCATCAGCCTCCCGCCATACCGGGTTGTTGCGCGCGACGTGGGCCCGCAGCAGCGGCGTATCACCCGCCAGTTCCAGCTCGAAAGGCAGGTGATTGGCGTCCAGCACGCCGGCATGGCCGGTCACCAGAATGCCCAAAGGATGCTCGCGGATCAGCCGATGCAGCTCGTCAGGTCGGTTTTCCTCAAAGTGCGCGGGTACGTACATGATCGCCTCGAAATCAGGGAATGCCGCCATCATGCCGCTGCATTGGCACCCCATAAAGATCCATTAACAAGCCAGATAACAGATCCAATTCATCCGCACCACCGCCCTTCCCTGCGCGGATGCGCTGGACGGCAGTCGTGCCGCCCCCTACTCTAGCCATTAGCCAGCATTCGCCCAGGACGGCAGACACAGGCTCCCCCGATGACCGTACCCGAGTTTCCCGCCGAGCCTTCCCGGCAGTCCCAGGGCAAGATGCCGCCCAGCCTGCGTGTCGCCTACAAGGCCTATGTGGTCCGGCATTACCGGCGCTTCCTGCTGGCGATCAACTTAATTGCCATGGCGGCCTACGATTCCTACGTGCTGGCCGATGCCCTGCTGATCCCGGACATGGCAAAGGAATCGCTGCTGCTGCGCGCCGGCCTGAGCCTGATCGGCCTGCTCAACATCTTCCTGGTGTTCCGCTTCAGCCGCAGCGTGCTGGCGATGGACCTGCTGATGCCGGTGCACGACATCATTTCCACCGTCGCCTGGTTCGAGCTCCTCAAGCGCAGCGCCTCGCCCGACGTCCCCTTCTTCCTCTATGCCTCGGTGGTCTTCATCCTGCTCGGCAACCTGGGGGTGCGCTATTCGTTCAAGGGCATTGCGCTGATCTCCGCAATCATCTCGGCGATCATCCTCTACAACGTCTGGCTGATCCACGACGGCGCCGCCAAACCAGTGCTGACCTTCACCCTGGTCTACCTGCCGGTGGCGCTGTTCAGCCTGTTCATCAGCTGGACCAATATCCGGGGCGTGCGACAGGCCTTCCTCGCCGACCAGGAAGAACGCCGCCAACGCTCCGAACTGGCCTCGCTCAACCTGCGCCTGCAGGAACTGGCCAGCACCGACGCACTGACCGGTGTCGGCAACCGCCGCGCCCTGGACGCCCAGCTCAAGGCCAGCTGGGAGGGCATGCACGCCCACGGCCGCCCCTTCGCCCTGTTGCTGGTGGATATTGACTACTTCAAGCCCTACAACGACCATTTCGGCCACCAGACCGGCGACCGCTGCCTGTGTCGTGTGGCCGAATCCCTGGTCGGCAGCCTGCGCGGGGGGCGTGCCAGGGTCTATCGTTATGGCGGTGAGGAGTTTGTCGTACTGCTCGAAACCGGCAGCGTCGACGACCTGCGCCGCGTAGCCGAACGCCTGCGCGAGCAGGTGGCCAGCCTGAACATCGAACACCTGCACCGACCCGACGCCCTGCGGCACCTGACCATCAGCCTCGGGGCAGCGATGGCCAATGAGGAGGGCCTGAACCAACCGCTCGACCTGCTCGCGCGATGCGACCAGCGCCTTTACTGCGCCAAGCAGGACGGACGCAACCGCGTGCAACTCGGTAGTCCGCCGACGGACTGACGAAGGTAATCGACCCGACGAACCCGGCCGGCGTCCCTCGATCGGCTGGCAGGCGGACCCTGCACCCAGCGCCGGGTGGCGGACGCCCCCATACCAACTCAACGAGGCCCGTGTGAAGCGCGACATCCGCCTTGCCGTACTTCTGCTGTCGATCATCAGCCTGACCGTGGCGGCGGCCACCGCCTGGGAGCTGTGGGCCGCCCGCGAGCGCACCCTCGCCAAGGCCTACACCCACAACCTGAACCTGACCCAGGCGCTGGACACCTACGTCGAAGGCATCATCACCCAGAGTTCCATGCTGCTCCTGGGCGTCGCCGAGCGCCTGGAAGCCGACGGCACCGGCCCCGCGCAACTGGAGCGCCTGCGCCTATTGGCGCAGCACCAGCAATCCCTGCTCAGCCAACTCGACAGCATCGTCGTCTACGACGCCCACGGCCACTGGCTGATGACCTCCAATGGTCAAATTCCGCCCGACGCCACCAGCTCCGACCGCTCCTTCTTCATTCACCATCGCGACAACCCTTCGACCGACGCCTACATCGGCGAACCGATCCGCAGCCGCTCCACCGGCAAGTGGGTGATCACCGTCAGCCGCCGCTACAACCATCCAGACGGCAGCTTCGCCGGCGTCATCTCCGTCACCCTTGGCGTGGAGAATTTCCTCCAGCTGTTCGGCAAGATCGACATCGGCCGCCACGGCGCCATCGGCGTCACCACCGTCAACGGCCAGGTACTGGTGCGCTACCCGTTCCGCCAGGGCGACATGGGCCGTGTGCTGTCGCACTCGCCGATCTTCAGCGGCTACCTGGACCACGCCCAGGTCGGCACTGCCTCCTTCAACTCCTCGCTGGACGGCATCGAACGCATCTACGCCTTCCGCAAGAACGAGCGCTACCCCCTGGTGACCACCGTCGCCCTGGGCAAGGACGAAGCCCTGGCCTCCTGGCGCGCCGATGCCCTGCGCACGATAGGCATCGCCTTCGGCCTGCTGCTGGTGATCGTGATCATCGGCTGCCTGATGATCCTCGCGATCAAGCGCCGCATCGGCACCGAAGCCCTGCTGGTGGCCGCCCGCGAAGAACTGCTCAAGGCCAACCGCCAGCTCGAAGTGCTGGCCTCCCGCGACCCGCTCACCGGCCTGCAGAACCGCCGCAGCTTCGACGACCGCCTCGCCGCCGAACTGCGCCGTGCCCAGCGCGAGCGGACCCCGCTGGCCCTGCTGCTGATCGACGTCGACTACTTCAAGCGCTTCAACGACACCTACGGCCACCCCGCCGGCGACGACTGTCTGCGCAGCGTCGGCCAACTGCTGGCCGATAACGTAAGGCGCCCCGGCGACCTGACGGCGCGCTACGGCGGCGAAGAGCTCGCGGTGATCCTGCCCAACACCGACAGCGCCGGAGCGCAGGCGGTGGCCGAACAGATCCTGCAAAACCTCTGGCAGAGCAACCTGACCCACGTTGGCAGCCCGCTCGGCCGGGTGACCGCCAGCATCGGCATCGCCGCCCTGCCCGCCGGCGCGGACGCCTCCGTCGCCGACCTGATCAGCGCGGCCGACCAAGCCCTTTACCGGGCCAAGGCCGCTGGCCGCAACCGCCTGGATTGCGCACCCGACCTCCCCGGAGCAGCGCAATGACCTTCGCCCCCGCCCTGCTCGACGCCCTGCGCAACGCCCGCCATGTGGTGGTCTTCACGGGCGCCGGGGTTTCCGCCGAAAGCGGCATCCCTACCTTCCGCGATGCGCTGACCGGTCTCTGGGCACGCTTCGAAGCCTCCCGGCTGGCCACTGCCGAAGCCTTCCGCGCCGACCCGGCGCTGGTCTGGGGCTGGTACCAGTGGCGCCGCAGCCTCGTCCATCGTGCACAACCCAATCCCGCGCACCTGGCCATCGCCGCGCTGGCCGGCAAGGTGCCGCAACTGACCCTGGTGACCCAGAACGTCGACGACCTCCACGAGCGCGCCGGCAGCCCATCGGTCATCCACCTCCATGGCCAGCTCGAACGCCCGCGCTGCTTCACCTGCCAGCGCGAACCGGAAGCGCCGCTGCCGGTCCCCGACGAGCCAGAGGCCGGCCGCCACGTCACTCCGCCGGCCTGTGTCCATTGCGGTGGGCCGCTGCGCCCTGGCGTGGTGTGGTTCGGCGAAAGCCTGCCGATGAATGCCATGAACCACGCGTTCGAAGCCGCGGAGAGTTGCGACCTGCTGATCTCGGTGGGCACTTCCGGCGTGGTCTACCCGGCGGCGGAAATCCCGCAGGCCGCCTGGCGCGCCGGCGCCACCGTGCTGCACATCAACCCCACGCCAGGACCGTCGCACGGCGAACGCGACTTCGCCCTCGCCAGCGCGGCGGGTGTCGTCCTGCCGGCACTGGTAGAAGCAGCGTTCGGCTAGAGCCGGGGCGCTGAATGGAGATCGCGCCTACCGCTTCACGCCGGCGTGCTCTTCGTAGGAGCGACTGTCTGCGTATTCGTAGGGCGTACAACCGTTCGCGGTTGTACGCCGATTCACCAGGATCCTCAGTTGGCACATTGGTTGAGCTCGAAGCGCTCGATACAAGATGTCCCGATTGAAGTTCGTGCAACCGGAAACCCAGGTCAAACGGCGTATAACGTCGAACGTTATACGCCCTACGTTCCAAGCACCTGGGCCAGTCATTGAAGCGGAACGCGGGGCGGCCCTCGCAGGAGCGGACCTTGTCCGCGATCCGCCGGCAAGGCCGGCGCAGGAACAGGTTCGCGAGCAAGCTCGCTCCTACAGGTCCAGGTCAATGCGCACTTCATAGGAGCAAGCCCGCGAACAGGCACTACACCGCCGGCAAATGCGACGTCACACAATGGATGCCACCCCCACCAGCGGCGATAGGGTCGATATCCAGTTGTACGATCTCGCGATCCGGGTACAGCTCGCCGAGCAGCGCATGACAATGCTCATCCGCCGCCGCATCGCCGAACTTCGGCGCGATCACCCCGCCGTTCACCGGTAGGTAGTTGATGTAACCGGCGGCGAAGTCCGGGTTGTCGCGGTTGTACTGACTGGGCTTGGGCCTGGTCGGCGGCGGCAGGCTGTGCAGCTTCAGCGGCCGGCCATCGGCGTCGGTGGCGCCCTTGAGAATGTCCAGGTGGCGACGGGTCACCGCGTAGTCGTAGGACTGCGGGTCGTTGTCCAGGTTGACCACCACCACGCCCGGCTCGACGAAGCGCGCATAGAAGTCCACGTGGGCGTCGGTGATGTCCTTGCCGCGGATGCCCGGCAGCCAGATGATCTTGCGCAGCCCCAGGCGTTGCTTCAGCTCCGCCTCGATGCGCGGACGCGTCCAGCCGGGATTGCGGTTGTCGTTGACCCAGCAGCTCTCGGTGAGGATGGCCGTGCCATGGCCGTCCACCTCGATGCCGCCGCCCTCGCCACACAGCGCGCTGACGATATGCCGCGCTTCCAGCTCCTCGGCCAGGGTCGCCGCCACTTCGCCGTCGCGCTGGGCGTGCTGCTTGCCGCCCCAGCCGTTGAAGTTGAAGTCGGCCAGGGCCAGCCCACCGGCGTCGTTCACCAGGTAGCAGCCGCCGTAGTCACGAACCCAGATGTCATCCAGCGGCATGGCCATGAAATCGACGCCCTCCGCCGCGCACGCGCGCTTCGCCTCGGCCAGCAGCGCCGGCCGGCACAGCACCGTCACCGGCTGGAACTCGGCAATGGCGCGGGCCAGCCGCGCCACCGTGGCGTTCACCGCGGGTGCGAAGTCCTCCCAGACATCGGCACTCGCGGCGTAGGCAACGAACACCCGCTCCTGCTTGCGGTGCTCGTCGGGCATGTACCAGCGCTCCGTGGCCAGGGCGACGCGCCCCAGCCCCAAGCCGAGCCCCGTTGCCAGCGTCATGCCGGCGCCAAGCAGGTTCCTGCGAGTCAACATGTTCTCTCCTTAGCTGCCGGTGCCGGTCTTGAAGCTTGTCCAGGTACGCATCCGCGCACGCATGTCGCGCTGCGGGATGTCCTTGCCGGGGAACAGCCGCGCATAGGCCTTCTCATCAAGATAGATGTCCGGATTGTTGCGCATGCTGGCGTCAACCATCGGCCGCGCCTTGGCGTTGGACGTCGGGTAGCCGGTGGCGTTGCTGATTGCCGCCATCACCTGCGGGCGCATCAGGTAGTTGATCAGTGCGTAGGCGTACTCCGGGTGCGGCGCGTCGACGGGGATCGCCATGGTGTCCATCCACACCGAGGTGCCCTCGCGCGGCACGCGGTACTCGAAGCGCTCCTTCTTGCCGGCCTCGTCGGCGGCGCGCTGCGACTGGATGACATCGCCGCTGTAGCCCAGCGACAGGCACAGGTCGCCATTGACCAGCTGGGTGACCGGCTGCGACTGGAACTTGCGGATGTACGGGCGAATACCGTTGAGCACCGCCAGCGCGTCCGCCAGGTCCTGGGGCTTGCCGCTGCGCGGATCGCGACCAAGGTAGTTGAGCACCACGGCGAGCACCTCGTCCGGCGAGTCGATCAGCGAGATGCCGCAGTCGGCGAAGCGCTTGGCCAGCTCCGGCTTGAACAGCAGGTCGAGGCTGTTCACCGGCGCGTCGGCCATGCGCTGGTCGATCTTGGCGCGGTTGAAGGTCAGGCCGATGCTGCCCCAGGTGTAGGGCACCACGGCATGCCGCGAGTACGGATACTTGGTCTGCAGGCTTTGCAGCCCCGGCTCGATGTCGCCCAGGTGCTCCAGCTTGCTGTCGTCCAGCTTCTGCAGCGCGCCGGCGCGCATCAGCCGCTCAGCCACGGTGTCGCCGGGGAAGACCAGGTCGTAGCCGCTGTGCCCGGCCATCATCTTGGCCTCCAGCGTCTCGCTGCCGTCCATCACGTCGTAGATCACCTTGATCCCGGTTTCCTGGGTAAAGCCGGCCAGGGTATCGGGGGCGAAGTAATCCGCCCAGTTGAACAGGCGCAGGACCTTTTCCTCCGCCGCCGCGGGTTGCAGGGCGCAGGCCAGGGACAGGCCCAGCGCGCCGATCAGCATCGATTTCATGGTCAGACTCCCTGGCCTTGCCAGCGTGAATGAAGGTGCCGGCCGTCGAGGCCGAGCAGCGGGCCGTACATTTCCGGGCGACGGTCGCGGAACACGCCCCAGGTCAGGCGCTCCTCGCGCGCCAGGCCCAGGTCCAGTTCACGCACCAGCACCGCCGCCTCGTTGCGCCCGGCTTCGGCAACCAGCGCACCCTTGTGGTCGGAGATGAAGGACGAGCCGTAGAAGCGCATGCGCAGTCGTTCATCGCTCGGCGCCACTTCCTCGCCGATACGGTTGGCCGCCAGCACCGGCAGCAGGTTGGCGGCGGCGTGGCCGCGCTGGGCGGTCTGCCAGTGGTCGCGGGAATCCAGATGCGCAGCCCCCGGCTCGGAACCGATGGCGGTGGGGAACAGCAGCAGCTCCGCACCTTGCAGCGCCAGGCAGCGCGCCGTCTCGGGGAACCACTGGTCCCAGCAGATGCCCACGCCGATGCGGCCGACGGCGGTATCCCAGACACGGAAACCGGTATCGCCAGGGCTGAAGTACTCCTTCTCCTGGTAGCCGATGGCGTTAGGGATGTGCGTCTTGCGGTACACCCCGAGCAGGCGGCCGTCGGCGTCGGCCACGGTCAGCGAGTTGAAGTAGGCGTTGCCGGCGCGCTCGAACCAGCTCAGCGGCAGCACGACTTCGAGTTCCGCAGCGAGCCTGGCGAAGCGCCGCAGGATCGGGCTGTCCTCGTAGGGCTGGGCCAGCGCCAGGTGGTCGTGGTCCTGCTCGATGCAGAAGTACGGCGTGGCGAACAGCTCAGGCAGCAGGATCAGCCGCGCCCCGGCAGCGGCCGCCTCGCGCACGCGGCGTTCGGCCTCGTCGAGGTTGGCCGGCAGGTCCCAACTGCAGGAGAACTGCAGCACCGCAACGCTCAGCTTGCTCATCACACGCCCTCCAGCGGCCAGGCCGGCTGCTGTTGGGTGATGCAGTGCACCCCACCGCCGCCGTGGGCCAGGTGGTTGATGCGCACCGGCACCACCTCGCGGCCGGGGAAGGCGCGGGCCAGGGTAGCGGCGGCTTCATCGTCGGCGGCGATGCCGTAGGCCGGCATGATCACCGCGCCATTGGCCAGGTAGAAGTTGGTGTAGGAGGCGCAGAAGACTTCCGCTTCCGGGTCCACCGCCGCGCTGGCTTCGAACAGCTCGATCAGCTCGAAGGAACGGCCTTTGGCATCGGTGGCCAGCTCCAGGGCGCGGCGGTTCTCGCGCGCCACCTCGGCGTAGGTGCTGGAGACATCGCGGGTAGCATCCACCAGCAGCACGCCGGGCCGGGCGAAGGCACAGACGCCATCGACGTGGCCGTCGGTCATGTCGCCGGTGACGTACTGCGGGTCGCCCGGCAGCCAGATGGTCTTGGTCACGCCCAGCAGGCGGGCGAAGATTTCCTCCATCTCGCGCTTGCTCACACCGGGGTTGCGGTTGGGGTTGAGCAGCACCGACTCGGTGGTGATCAGCGTGCCCTCGCCATCCACGTGGATCGCCCCGCCCTCGTTGGCCAGCGGCGTGCCGAAGCAGTCCAGCCCCAGGTGATTGAGCACGCGGCGGCCCAGACCCTCGTCCAGGGTGTGCACCGACTTGCCGCCCCAGGCGTTGAAGCGCCAGCTCACCCCGGCCACGCCGTGCTGCGGATGGCAGACGAAGGTCGGCCCGGAATCGCGGCACCAGCTGTCATCGATGGGCAGCGGCACCAGTTCCACGTTCGGCCCGCACAGCTCGGTGGCACGGGCGACGGCGGACGGGTCGACCACCAGCTTCACCGGCTCGAAACGGGCGATGGCATTGGCCACCCGGGCGAAGTCTTCCTGCACCTGCTCCAGGGTCACCCGCCAGCCGCCCTCCCAAAGCGGGCGGTTATGCGGAAACGCCATCCAGGTCGCCGCGTGAGGTACCCATTCGGCAGGCATGCGCCAGCCGTTCTGCATATCGTCGAGATGCATATACAAAGCCTTTGGTTAGGAATTTTTATCGGAAGAAAAGGGTTCAGCGGCGCCTGAAACCATCCTAGGCCTGTGAATACGCGACAACAAACGATAGATTTTGTGTAAATCTGATCAGCAGAACTTATCGATCATGCTCAAACACTGGCCTCCCCTGAACACCCTGCGCGGCTTCGAAGCTGCAGCCCGGCTGGGCAGCTTCCACAAGGCGGCGGAGGAACTGCACCTCACCCAATCCGCCATCAGCCAGCAAATCCGCAGCCTGGAAAGCTTCGTCGAGCAACCGCTGTTCTACCGCTCCGGGCGCAAGGTCGCCCTCACCGACGCCGGCTTCGACCTGCTCAGCACCACCCAGTCGCTGCTGCAACAACTGGCCGTGGGCATCCGTCGCCTGGACCAGTACCGCAAGCCCAACCAGTTGGTGGTCAACACCACCCCGGCCTTCGCCCGCCACTGGCTGGTGCCGCGCCTGGGCGACTTCCACGCGCGCCATCCGCAGATCGACCTGTGGCTGCTGACCACCAGCGAAACTCCGGACATGGCCACCCAGACCATCGACATCGCCGTGCGCGACGACCTCACGGCCCAGGCCGAGTGTCGCTTCCGCGTGCTGCTGGAAGACCGCCTCTACCCCGCCTGCCATCCGCGCCTGCTCGACCAGCCACAGACCGCGCGCACCACCCTGCACGGCGAGCGGGAAATGGACTGGGCGCATTGGCAACTACAGGGCGGCGCCGACATCGGCCAGCGCAGCGCGGGGCTGAACTTCTCCGACCCCGGCTTGCTGCTGGATGCCGCCAGCCAGGGCCTGGGTATCGCGCTGGTCAGCCAGTTGCTGGCGGGCGATGCGCGGAAGAGCGACCTGCTGACGCCGCTGTGCGAGCAGACCGTGCGCGGGCCGAACTGGTCATTGCTGGTGCACCAGCAGAGTGAGCGGACCACGCAGGCCGGGCAGTTCTGCGCGTGGCTGGAGGGGGCGTTGGGGTTGGTTTGAGGTTGAGCGGGTAGATCAAGAGCCCCTCACCCTAACCCTCTCCCAGAGGTAGAGGGTTAGGGTGAGGGCACGCCCCAATCTCAAACGATCAGACCTTTCCCCCACCTCGACGTCCCCCGCAATTCTCCCCTTGACCTCAAGTTCACTTGAACTCGTAGGGTTACACCAAGCCCGCTCCGAGCACCCCGGACGCGCCCTTCCCCTTGCGTGAGCCCACGGAGAAACCATGAAGACCATCGCCATCCTCTACCACAGCGCCAGCGGCCGCACCGAGCGGATCGCCCAGACCATCGCCAGCGGCGCCCGCCTCGTGCCCGGCTGCGAGGTCCACCTGCTCAAGGCCCAGGACCTGATCGAGTGTCCGGACGCCCTGCTCGCCTATCACGGCCTGATCCTCGGCTGCCCCACCTACCTGGGCGGCGTTTCGGCGCCGATGAAGGCCCTGATGGACGCCACCGGCCCGCTCTGGCGCCAGCAGAAACTGCGCGGCCGCCTCGCCGCCGGCTTCACCGTCTCGGCGCTGCCGGCAGGCGACAAGCAGTCCACGCTGATCTCGCTGTTCACCTTCTGCATGCAGCACGGCATGCTCTGGGCCGGTAATCCGATCCTCCCCGAGCAGCACCTGGGCGTGCCCTATGACGAGGCCGCCAACCGCCTCGGCTCCTGGTCCGGGCTGATGGCCCAGGCCGACAAGACCGCCCAGGACTTCGCCCCCGGCGACCTGAAGACCGCTCGCATGTTCGGCCAGCACTTCGCCGAAACCCTCGCCCGCCTGCACCAGCCGCACCTGGAAGCCACGCAGGAGGCCCACGCATGATCGCCCGCCGCTACAGCCCGTTGCTGTTCGCGCTGATCCTGTCCGGCGTGATGACCCTGCTGGTCTCCGGCCTCTCCACCTTCCGTGCCGTCGGCCTTGTTTCCGACCTCAGCCGGCTCTGGCTGGGCGCCTGGCTCACCAGCTGGTGCGTGGCTTTCCCGCTGGTGCTGGTCATCGCCCCGCTGACACGGCGACTGGTGGAGAAGCTGGTTCAGCCCAATCCGTAGGATGGCGTGGAGCGCAGCGATACCCATCATCTCCAGTCGCAACGACAGAGGACGGCACCGGGCGCAGGGACCACTGAATGCGCCCGGTTCCGCCGACTCGCCTACGCTTATCCGGGCCCACTCCAACCCGGGGATAATCATGTCGGAGCACTTCGATAGCAGCCGCCGCCACCTGATGCGCCTGGCTGCCGTAGCACTAGCCGCGTCGCAACTGCCCAACGTGGCGCAAGCCGCCAGCGAACCGAGCAAGACCGTGCCGACGGCAAAGGCCGGCGGACATAGCCAATTCAAGGCGCTCAAACAGATTGACGCCGGCCTGCTCAGCGTCGGCTACGCCGAGGACGGCCCGGCGGACGGGCCAGTGGTCATCCTGCTCCACGGCTGGCCCTACGACATCTACAGCTTCGTCGACGTTGCCCCGGCGCTGGCGGCCCAAGGTTTCCGGGTCATAGTGCCCTGGCTGCGCGGCTACGGCAGCACGCGCTTTCTCTCCGACAAGACCCTGCGCAACGGCCAGCCGGCGGCGGTGGCCAGCGACATCATAGCCCTGATGGACGCTCTGAAGATCGACAAGGCCGTGCTCGCCGGATTCGATTGGGGCGCGCGCACCGCCGACATCATCGCCGCCCTCTGGCCGGAACGCTGCAAGGCACTGGTGGCCGTGAGCGGCTATCTGATCGGCAACCAGCAGGCCGGCAAGCAGCCCTTGCCGCCGGAAGCCGAATTCCTCTGGTGGTACCAGTTCTACTTTGCCACCGAACGCGGCGCGGCCGGCTATGCGAAGAACACCCACGACTTCACCAGGCTCATCTGGAAACAGGCCTCACCGAAGTGGAACTTCGACGACGCCACCTTCGAGCGCAGCGCCAAAGCCTTCGAGAACCCCGACCACGTCGCGATCACCCTGCACAACTACCGCTGGCGCCAGGCCCTGGCCGAAGGTGAGCCGCAATACGACGAGCTGGAACAGAAACTCGCCAAGGCCCCGCCCATCGGCGTGCCCACCATCACCCTGGAAGGTGACGCCAACGGCGCCTTCCACCCGCCACCCAAGGCCTATGCGGCGAAGTTCACCGGCAAGTACGAACACCGGACATTGACTGGAGGGATCGGGCACAACCTGCCGCAGGAGGCACCGGAGGCGTTCGTGAAGGCGGTGCTGGACGTGGCGGCCTGGTAACCGCGAGAGATCGGCTCTGGTGTACCGTCCTGCCGTCCACTCACGTAGCATCGGCAAACAACCGATGGAGCCATGACACCTTGAAAATC
The DNA here is from genome assembly GCF_047902425.1 of Pseudomonas macauensis. NCBI lineage: Bacteria > Pseudomonadati > Pseudomonadota > Gammaproteobacteria > Pseudomonadales > Pseudomonadaceae > Pseudomonas > Pseudomonas macauensis. The sequence continues at coordinate 3,706,815 of NZ_CP138377.1, forward strand.
ATCCGCAGCAAGCGCTTCACGGCGAACCGCCCCTGGGGGGCGCTGGACATCGCCAACATGAACGGAATCACCACCCGCCTGCACTGGACCGACCAGCCGTACAAGTGGCACATCAACGACGGCGAAGAGGTGTTTGCGGTACTCGACGGACAGGTGGAGATGCATTACCGCGACGCGGATGGCGAGCATCGGGTCATGCTGGAGAGCGGGGATATCTTCTACGCCTCGATCGGCACCGAGCATGTGGCCCATCCCCAGGGCGAGGCGCGCATTCTGGTGATCGAAAGCGAAGGCAGCGTCTGACCCGCCCCGACGGAGCCTGTCCGCAGAAATGAAAAAGCCCCGCATTAGCGGGGCTTTTTCTACAAGTGGCGTCGATTAGACGGCGCGAACTTGCTCAGCCTGCGGGCCTTTCTGGCCGGCGGTCACGATGAAGCTGACCTTCTGGCCTTCGTCGAGGGACTTGTAGCCGTTGCCTTCGATTTGACGGAAGTGAACGAATACGTCCGGGCCGCTTTCCGGGGTGATGAAGCCGAAGCCCTTCTCAGCGTTGAACCACTTGACGGTGCCGTTTTGACGATCGGACATGATGTTGTCTCCAGATATAGATTGCTAAAGGCCAGCCGAATACCGACCAACCATGAGCTGAATGCGTAGTGAAGAGGTGCCGAGGAGATGGAACATCGTGTAGACAGAACATCAAGTCGCGGCGCTTTACCGGGCAGGCAGCGCGAGCAGAATACATGGGGCGTAGGGAATTGGTAGTTTTTTTTCACTCCGGCGGGGGTATTTGACGGGCGGTCGAGGGTTCGGAGCGGGGTTCGGACATGGGCGAAGGCCCGGTTTTCGGGCTTTTGCGCCTGTTGGGTGGGTGGATTTTCGATTGTTCTGCTGGAAGATCGAAAGCCAAGCCTGCCCGCTCGGAGAGGGGCTTTCGTAGGAGCGGACCCTGTCCGCGATGCTTTTCGTTTTGTTTGGGTGTTTCTGCGCCGCTTCTGCGCATGAAAACCCAAGCCCGACAACGACAAAGTGCAGTTCGCGAGCAAGCTCGCTCCTACAGGCGCATGCCCCGCCTCAATGACTGAGGTAATGGCTCGACAACCAGTTCAATGCCCTCCCCGGCCTGGTCAGTGCATCGATGAAGCTCGGTCCCCAGAACCTGATGTCATTGGCCTGCAGCACCGCATACATGTCCCGGTGCCGCGCCCGGCGCTCGCTCAGGGGCATGCGCAGGGCGGTGTCGATGGCGTCGGCCAGGGCGTCGCGGTCGTGGGGGTTGATGATCAGCGCGCCACCCAGCTCGGCGGCGGCGCCGGCGAACTGCGAGAGGATCAGCACGCCGGGATCGTCCGGGTCCTGCGCGGCGACGAATTCCTTGGCCACCAGGTTCATGCCATCGCGCAGGGGCGTCACCAGGCCGATGCGGGCGTGGCGCATGACCATGGCGATGTCCTCGCGGCGATGGTTGCGCGCCACGTAGCGCAGCGGCACCCAAGACACGGCGCCAAAGCGCCCGTTGATGTGCCCTACCCGCGCGCTGACGGCGGCGTCGATGTCGGCGTATTCGGGGATGTCCTGGCGGCTGCCGGGCGATATCTGCAGGCAGGTCACGCGGTTGTGCCACTCGGGGTAGCGCTCCAGGAAGCGCTCGTAGCCGTCCAGGCGGTTGACGATGCCCTTGGAGTAGTCGAGGCGGTCCACCCCGACCATCAGCGCGCGGCCGCCCAGGCTTTCGCGCAGGTCGTCGGCGGCCGGGCTCTGCGAGGCCTCCTCGGCCAGTTGGCGGAAACCGGCGGCATCCACGCCCACGGGGAACACGCCGACACGAAAGTGCTGGTCTTCCAGGTGGTAGCGGCGGCCGTCGGGCGTGGCGGCGCCGACTATGCGGGTGAGGTAGCGAGCGAAGTTGCTGGCGTCGTTTTCGGTCTGGAAGCCGATGAGGTTGTATTCGGTGAGCGCACGGATCAGCTCGGCATGGTGCGGGATCGCGGTGAGCAGGTCCGCCGGCGGCATGGGGATGTGCAGGAAGAAGCCGATGCGGTTGGCGTGGCCACGGGCGCGCAGGGCCAGGGCGAGCGGGATGAGGTGGTAGTCGTGCACCCAGAGCACGTCGTCCGGCTCCAGCAGCGGGCTCAGGCGCTCGGCGAAGAATTCGTTGACGCGCCGGTAGCCGCCGAAGTCGGCCTCGCTGAATTCGGCGAGGTCGACGCGGTAGTGCAGGATGGGCCACAGCACGCGGTTGGCGAAGCCGTTGTAGTACTCGTCGAAGTCCTGCGGGTGCAGGTCGGTGAGCATGTAGGTGAGGTTGCCGCGTTCGAGGGTGGTCAGCGGGCCCGGTTCCTCGGCCACCTGCCCACTCCAGCCGAACCAGATGCCTTCGCGATCGCGCATGGCGGCCTCGATCGCGACGGCGAGACCACCAGGCGCGGCTGGGTGGTGTTCATCGGGCACCATGACCCGGTTGGAGATCACCACGAGGCGCGGCATAGGCCTTCCTCCCAGCCGATGGAGAGACGCATGGCTGAGTTGATCAGCCCGGCCATGGAGTAGGTCTGCGGAATGTTGCCCCAGAGTTCGCCGGTGTGCGGATGCAGGTCTTCGGAGAGCAGGCCGTAGCGGTTGCGCGCGGCGATCAGTTCCTCGAACAGCGCACGGGCTTCGTCGCGGCGGCCGATGGCGGCGAGCGCGTCGAGGTACCAGAACTTGACCACCAGGAAAGCCGTTTCCGGCACGCCGAAATCATCCGGCGCGGCATAGCGCAGCAGGTGGCCATTGACGTTGAGTTCGCGGCCGATGCATTCGACGGTGGCGATGAAGCGCGGATCGTCGGCTTCGATGATGCCCAGCTCGTTCATCAGCAGCACGCTGGCATCGAGGTCGTCGTGACCGAAGGCGCCGGTGAAGCATTGCTTCCTTTCGCTCCAGGCCTCGGCGAGGATGCGCTCGCGCAGGCGGGTGGCCTTCGCCATCCAGGCCTCGCCCGCCTCGACCCGGCCCAGGCGTCGGGCGATACGTCCGACGCGGTCGCAGGCGACCCAGCAGAGCAGCGCGGAATGGGTGTGGATGCGCTGCCGTCCACGGTATTCCCAGATACCCGCATCGGGCTCGAAGGCCGCATGCACGGCCTTATCGGCGAGGGACTCGAGCAGCTGCAGCATGCCGTCGCTGCTCGGGCTGGGCAGGCGGTCGTCGACGAAGCTCTGCAGCACCGCGAGCACCACGGAGCCGAACACGTCGTGCTGGTTCTGCTCCACCGCCTGGTTGCCGACGCGCACCGGGGCGTGGCCTGAAAATCCGGCCAGGTTCGGCTCGTCACGCTCGGTGAGGTCCATGTCGGGGATGATCCCGTACAACGGCTTGAGTTCGGCGTCACCGCTGGCCACGGTGGTGATGAAGTCGATGTAGCCCTCCATGGTGCGCGTGGCGCCCAGGCGGTTGAGGGCGAGGATCACGAAGTACGCATCGCGCAGCCAGCAGTAGCGGTAGTCCCAGTTGCGCCGGGAGCCGGGCGCCTCGGGGATGGAGGTGGTGGTGGCGGCAATGATCGCGCCGGTCTCCTCGAAGTTGCACAGCTTGAGGGTGATGGCCGAGCGGATCACCACCTGCTGCCACTCGAAGGAGATGGCAAGACCCCGCACCCAGTCATGCCAGTGGCCCTGGGTGCGCTTGAGGAATTCGCGGACGACGTCGCCGGGGGCGTTGTCCAGCGGCTCGTCCATGCCGATCACCATGCTCACCGGATGGCGCAGGGCAAAGCGGGTTTCGTTGAGCAGGTAGGACAGCGGTGCGTCGGTGGTCAGGCGGATCGGCTCGTCGCCGTCCAGGTAGCGGATGTGGCTGGAGCCCGCCACGCAACGGCGCGGCTTGCCATAGCCGTGAGTCGGGCGCACGCGCAGGGTGACCTTGGGCAGCCCTTCCAGCGGCTCGATCAGCCGGCACAGCTGGGCCGGACGAAACACCCGGCCGTATTGCAGAAAGCGCGGCGCGAAGTCGGTAATGCGCACCGCAGCGCCACTGTCGTCGCGCAGGATGGTGGTGATTATCGCCGTGTTGCGCTGGTACTCGGACGTATGGCTGACCTGGCCGTCGAGCAGCACGTCGGCGAAGCCCTTTTCCTCATCGCCGGCCAGCAGCCGGGAGAACGCCGGGTCGCCATCGAAGTTGGGGTAGCACCACCACACCAGCCGGCCCTTCGGGTTGACCAGGGCGGCCACGCGGCAGTTGCCGATCAGGCCCAGTTCCAGTGCTCCTTCGTGCCGTTCAGTCATCGATCGTTTCCTCCTGCCGCCGTGATGAGTGCAGTACGGACCGCCGCTGCGTCGGCGAAGACGGCACTCGCCCCCGGCAGCGTGCGCCCGACCGAAAGTCCCAGCCCTTGCAGGCTGGGCATCAGGGCCAGGGCGGGTTGGTCGGTGAGGTCGTCGCCCACGAACAGCGGGCGACGACCGGCGAAGGCCGGCGTGGTCATCAGGCGCTCGATGGCGCCAGCCTTGTCGACGCCTTCGGCGACGATTTCATAGACCTGTTTGCCCCCCAGCAGGCATAGGCCCGCGCCTTCCGGCGCGATGAGCAGCGCCTGCAAGGCCACCCGCAGTGCCGGTGCGCTCTCGGGGGCGGCGCGGTAATGCAGGGCGAAGCTGCTGCCCTTGTCTTCGGCCAGTACGCCGGCATGGGCGCAGGCCAGCGCATTGAGCTGCACGCGCACGCAGGCGGGCAGGTCCCTGGTGGTACGGCGCAGCGGGCTGTCGCCGGTTTCGCGCCAGTGGGCGCCGTGACCGCCGCTGGCGGGCAGGCGCAGGGGATGGAAGAGCCGGTCCAGTTCCTCGACCGGGCGGCCACTGATCAGGGCCAGGGCACCGTCGAGACGTCGATGCAGCTCGCTGAGCGCATCGACCAACCCGGGCGGAACGCGCACCGCGTCGGGGGTTTCGGCGATGTCCAGAAGGGTTCCGTCGACATCCAGGAACACGGCGGTCTGCGCGTACTGGCCAAGCCAGAGTTGCAGCAGCGCGGTGGCTGAGACCTCGCTGAGCGGGGCCATGGCCGTGTCGACAGGTCCTCGTTGCGGGGGACGTGACATAAGCCATTTTCTCCGGTTGCAGCTCGTGCCGTTGTGCCTGCGAAGCCACAACGGACGGTTGAAGGAGTCAATGGACCGTAACACGCATGAACCAGGGGGTCGACCGGAAATGGCCCGGACGGTGCATGGCAGAAGGCCGCTTTCACAGCAGGCGGAAGTGCCGAGGCCCCTGCACCCGCCGTGTCGAGGGGGACCATCTACGCTACTAGGCTGACAACCGACTTCTGAGCACGAAAAGGACCCGCACATGCACACGATCACACGCTGGCTGGGCACCGCGCTGCTCGCCCTCGGCCTGCTGGGCCAGGGCGTCACCGCCGAGGAGCGCAAACCGATCCACTTTGGCGAACTGACCTGGGAGAGCGGCAGCCTGATCACCGAGATGCTGCGCCTGCTGGTGGAAAAAGGTTACGGCTACCCCACCGACACCCTGCCGGGCAGCACCGTGAGCCTGGAGGCGGCGCTGGCGCACAACGACATCCAGGTCATCGGCGAGGAATGGGCCGGGCGTAGTCCCGCCTGGGTCAAGGCCGAGGCCGAACACAAGGTTTACGGCCTGGGCGATATCGTGAAGCACGCCGACGAGGGCTGGTGGGTGCCGGACTACGTGGTCCACGGCGACCCCGCGCGGGGCATCGCCGCGCTAGCCCCGGAGCTGCGTTCGGTGAGCGACCTGCCGCGCTACCGCGAGGTGTTCCGCGACGCCGAGTCGCCGGACAAGGGCCGCTTCCTCAACAGCCCCACCGGCTGGACCTCGGAGATCGTCAACTCGCAGAAACTCAAGGCTTACGGCCTGGACAGCAGCTACGTGAACTTCCGCAGCGGCTCGGGCGCGGCGATGGACGCCGAGATCGCCTCGTCGATCCGCCGGGGCAAGCCGGTGCTGTTCTACTACTGGTCGCCGACCCCGCTGATGGGCCGCTACAAGCTGCTGCGCCTGGAAGAGCCGCCGTTCGACGCCGAGGCCTGGAAGACCCTGTCCGACCCCGACAATCCCAATCCGCGCGGCAGCCGCTCGCTGCCGGCGAAGCTGTCGGTGGGCGTCTCCGCGCCCTTCCACCAGCAGTACCCGGAGCTGGTGGCGTTGTTCGAGAAGGTCGACATCCCCATCGACCTGCTCAACGCCGCCCTGGCGAAGATGAGCGAGACGCGCCAGCCCCCACGTGACGCCGCACGGGGCTTCCTCAAGGCCAACCCGCAGGTCTGGCAGGGCTGGCTGCCGGCCGAGCAGCGCGCCAAGGTCGAGGCCGCCCTATGAGTGATGCCGAGCATCATGGCCGGTCTCAACCGGACGGCGATGATGGCGCTGCCGATGGTGGCCTTGATGATCGGCGCGCGTGGGCTGGGTGAGGATGTGCTGGTGGGCATCCAGACGTTGTACGTCGGGCGCGCCTTCTAGGCGGGCCTGTCGCTCGAGCAAGGAGAGATAGGCGTTGACCGAAACCTCGCCGCTGCACGCCGTGTCGCCGAGCCTGGAAAACGTGCTGCGTCTGCGCCTGCTGGGCTGCGGGCTGTCCATCGACGATTTTGGCTGTGGCGACCCGGGCTGACTCGGTGGCCTGCCTGGCCGACTGATGTTGCGCGCAAAAGAAAACGGCTGCTGCCGACATCCTGTCCGCACCAGCCGTTTAGGTTGCCCTCAGCAAAGGACCCACGAACTGTAGGCCATTGCCATCAATTTGCCTTCCCCCTCCTCCCGCATCGGACTTCCGTACGAGCATCGAACCGTTTCCCCCGCTGTGATGGTTCCACTATCCCAAGGCCTTCGACAGTGGCTACCATGCACGCTCGTACCGGCTGGCAGGCAATCTCCAGCCCCCTCCCCACAACAGCGATTCGACCGCCCCTCCATGACCGACTCCGCCCGCCGTCCTGCCCTGCGCCTCGCCCTCTGCGTCACCGCCCTGACTCTCGCCACTGCCGCCGGATTCTTCCTCTGGCAGAGCTTCTACCCGGTCCGGGCTGCCGATGGCTGGAGCGTCGAAGTAGTACAGCGCGAAGTGAAGAAGGCCGCTTCCATCGTGCCCCTGCCCGACGGCGGCCTGTTGGTCAGCCAGGAACTGAAGGACGGTCAGGGCAACATCCTGCGCATCACCCCCAGCGGCGAGCGCAAGGTGGTGATCGACGGCCTGTCCAAACCGGACGGCCTGATCGCCGCCCAGGGCGGCTGGGTGTTCAGCCAGGAAACCGACGACAAGCCCGTGCAAATGCTGCGGGACGGCAAGCTCAGCACGCTGTTCCAGGGCAACTCGGTGCAGGGGCTGTGGGACGACGGCGACTTCCTCTACGCCATCGAGGACCGCCACGACAGCGGCCGACTGCTGCGCTACCGCTGGAGCGACGGCGAACTAAACGTGGTGCGCGACCGCCTCGACGAAGCCGAATCGATCACCCGCTGCAGCGACGGCCGCCTGCTCTACACCCAGAAGAACCAGGGCAAGCTCCGTCAGCTCAGCGATGATGGCAACGACCCGGAAATCCTCAGCGGCCTGAACAAACCCACCTTCGTCATGTGCGATGCACGCGGCATCTGGATCAGCGAAGACTCCACCCACCGCGCGCGCCTGCTGCTGTGGGACGGCAAGGGCGAGCCGCAGACCGTGCTGTCGTTCCTCAAGGCGCCCCAGGCCCTGGTCGCCGACGGCAAGGGCGGCTACCTGCTCGCCGAGGGCGGGCGCAACCGCGTGCTGCGGCTCGCGCCGGCGAAATGACGCAGCCGCCCTACTCCGCAAGCCCCGGCATCACCAGGCCGGGGATTACCTCAACCAGCGCATCGATGGCCAGACGGACTTTGCGCGGCAACTGAGTGGTCTGCAGCCAGGTGGCGTGGACGCCGTAGAGGAAGCCAGGCTGCTGCGGAAGAAGTTCTTCCAGCTCGCCGGCCATAATGGCTTCGCCCACCAGCCAATACGGCAACCACGCCAACCCCATGCCGCGAACCGCAGCATCGGCGATGGCCGCCAGGTCGTCGAAACGCAGCCGCGAGTTCGGCGCAAACTCCACCGGCGCCTGCCCTTCGCAGGGGAACAGCCACGGGTTGATTCGCCCGGAGCGGTGATAGACCAGCAGGTGGTGCTCAGCCAGTTCGGCGATGCCTGCGGGCCTGCCGTATTGCGCCAGGTATGCCGGTGCGGCGCATACCACCATGCGTTGCCGGCCGATACGGCGGGCAATCACCCCGGCCCGTGGCACCGGTTCGCCGGTACGGATGGCCAGGTCGATCTGTTCATCCGCCAGGTCGGTCAGGCGGTCGCTGAAGCGCAGGTCCAGTTCCAGATGCGGATAACGCTGTGCCAGTTCCAGCAGGACCGGCGCTACGCAGCGCCGGCCGAAATGCACCGGCATGGCCACCCGCAGCCGGCCACGCGGCTCGGCCACCTCGCCGGCGGCGAGGATGTCCGCCGCCTCGGCATCGGCGAGCAACGCACGACAGCGCTCGTAGTAAATCCGCCCGGCCTCGGTGAGGCTCTGCCGGCGCGTGCTGCGCTGCAGCAAGCGGACACCCAGGCGCTCTTCGAGAAAGCGCACATGCTTGCCCACCATGGGGGCGGACATTTCCAGGGCATCGGCCGCGGCCGCGAAGGACCCGAGGTCCACCGCGCGAACGAACACCGACATACTGGTCAGACGATCCATTCGTAACTCCTGATTTCGACTCAACATTTCCATAGGCCATTTATCGCCTTTTTTCCATGCCGGATAGTGGCTTTACGTCGAATCACTTTCGTATAGGAGCCTCACATGGAAAAAGTCACCACACGGGCCGTTCGCTTCCACCAGATCGGCGGGCCGGACGTCCTGCGCATCGAACCGCTGGAAATTCGCCAACCCGGCCCGGACGAGGTGAGCATCCGGGTCAAGGCCCTGGGGCTGAACCGTGCCGAGGTGCTGCTGCGCACGGACCGTTACATCGAAAGCCCACGACTGCCCTCCGGCCTCGGCCTGGAGGCCACAGGCATCGTCGAGGCGGTGGGCAGCGAGGTTCACGGCTTCGCTGCAGGGGATGCGGTGAGCGTGCTGCCTCCCACGTCGATGCAGGAGCAGCCAACCCACGCCGAGCACCTGGTAGTACCGCAGTCGCGCCTGGTGAAGAACCCGACGGGGCAGACCTGGAGCGATGCCGCCGCCACCTGGATGCAGTACCTCACCGCCTACGGCGCGCTGGTGCAGGTCGCCGGGTTGCGCGCCGGTGACTTCGTCGTGATCACCGCTGCCTCCAGCAGCGTCGGCCTGGCCGCCATCCAGATTGCCCGGCGCGTTGGCGCGGTGCCGATCGCGGTAACCCGCAGTTCGGCGAAACGCGATGCGCTGCTGCAATCGGGCGCCGCCGAGGTGATCGCCAGCGACGAGGAAGACCTGCGCGCGCGGCTGTTCGAGATCACCGGCAAAGTCGGCGCGCGAGTGGTGTTCGACCCGGTGGGTGGGCCGATCTTCGAGCCGCTGACCGCCGCAATGGCCGAGGGCGGCATGCTCATCGAGTACGGCGGGCTGAGCCCCGAGCCGACGCCCTTCCCGCTGTTCGAGGTGCTGAGCCGCTCGCTGGTGCTGCGCGGCTACCGCGTCTACGAAGTGCTGGAAGACCCGGCGCGCCTGCAGGCGGCCAAGGACTTCATCGTCGAGGGGTTGGCCGACGGCTCGCTGCGGCCGGTCATCGCCCGCCGCTTCGGGTTCGACGAGATCGTTGAGGCCTACCGCTACCTGGAATCGAACCAGCAGTTCGGCAAGGTCGTGGTCACCCTGTAGCCATCGCACACCCCGCTGCGCAGGATGAAGCGGAGCCAGGGTGCCCGTTAACTAGAGGCCCCGCGGCCGTTCCGGTGGGCGGCACGCCGGGCGCATTCGGCGTGCCGCGTCAGCTCAGGGTGGCCAGGTAGCTGAAGGCATCGCGGACGGAGTCCGCTCCTAGGTTGCATGGCTTTTCCTGTAGGAGCGGACTCCGTCCGCGATTCGCCGGCAACGCCGGCGCGTCCAAGGTTCGCGAGCAGGCTCGCTGCTACAAATTCTCCAGAACCATCGGCCGATACAGCGGCTCGCAGGCCAGCAGCTTGATACCGGCCGGAGAGCTTTCCAGCAGACGGCGCTCGCCGTCGGCAACCTGCAACTCAAGAACGAAGCCCTGTCCACCTAGCGCGTCCGCGATGGCACGCACGGCGTCGCGCGCCCAGGGCAGGTCGGAGTCGAAATGGCCGAGCAACTGACCGTGTCGCTGGATGGTGAGGCGGTACTTCTGCATGGGATCTCCTTGGTGGAATCATTGGATGCGACACTTTGTATCGAGTCGATACCTTGGCGAAGGCTACCCATCTGAACGATTTTGTCCAGGTAGTTTTTGATCGATACCATAACCGGGAGCGTCCATGAGCCTGCCCAGTATTTCCCTCGACACCCTCCTCACCGGCCGCGCCGAGCCCTTCACCCGTCCCGGCTCGCGCAGCGCCATCGCCAAGGCGCCGCGCCAGGGTTCGCTGGCGGTCACCAGCCTGGGCCTGGAGAGCGACGAGCAAGGCGACCTGCGCGTGCACGGTGGCGTGGAGAAGGCCATCCACCACTACCCCCGCGAGCACTACGCACAGTGGATCGCCGAGCTGGGCGAACACCCGCTGCTGACGCGCCCTGGCGCCTTTGGCGAGAACTTCAGCACCCACGGCTGGACCGAGGCGGACGTCTGCCTGGGAGACCGGGTCCGCGCCGGCACGGCGCTGCTGGAGGTATCCCAGGGGCGCATGCCGTGCTGGAAGCTCAACGACCGTTTCGAGTTGCCGCAGATGGCCCTGCGGGTGCAGGAATCGGGGCGCACCGGCTGGTACTACCGAGTGCTGGAGGAAGGGGTGATCGCCGCCGGCGCACCTCTCGAACTGGTGGAGCGGCGCCATGGCGATTGGTCGCTGCAACGGCTCTCCGCCGTGCTCTTCGACAAGCGCGTGGACGCCGAAATCCTGCGCGAATGCCTGGAGCTACCGCTGCCGCCGAACTGGCGCCGCACCCTTTCGCGGCGCCTTGAAAACGGCGAGGTGGAAGACTGGAGCCCGCGCCTGGAAGGCACCCCGAAGACCTGATTCAGGATTCGATGGCCCGCGCCGGAGCTTCCGCCGGCGCGCGATGCAGGCCGATGGCCCAGAGCACGCCACCGGTCAGCAGGACGATGGCCAGCGCCTCCACCGGGCTCGGCAGGCGCTGCTGGTGCAGGTAGGCGTAGGCGCAGGCGAACAGCGTCTCGAAGACGATCAACTGGCCACCCAGGCTCATCGGCAGGCGACGGGTCGCGGCGTTCCACAGGCCGTTGGCCACCCAGGAGCCGAACACGGCGAGGAACAGCGACACCCAGAGGAAGGCCATCCAGCGCTCCGTCGCGATGCCGGTGGGCACCGCCTGCGGGGCAATCAGCACGCCCACGCCGGCCAGCACGATGGCCATGACACCGGTGGCCACGCCGATCAGCGTCGACCACTCGTGGCTGTTGAAGTGGCTGGCCTTCAGGTAGCGCGCGTTCGCCGTGGCGTACCAGGACCAGCAGGCCACTCCGCAGAAACCGCAGACGATACCGAGGATGCGCTCGCCCGGCGTGCTCCCGGAGGCCATCAGCGCAGTGGGGTCGAGGTTGATGCAGAGGATGCCCAGGGCCACCAGCGCCAGCGGGAATTTCATCCGCGACAGCGGCAGCGAGTCGTGCTCGGACCGGCTGCAGTAGCTGATCGCCAGCGGCATGATGCCGTTGATCAGCGACGCAGCCGCCACCCCGGCGAATTGCACCGCCGCCGAGAGCAGCGCGAAGTACAGCAGGTTGCCGGCCAGGGACAGGCGCACCAGCATCGACAGGTCCTCGCGGCTGATCCGGCGAAACAGGCCGACGGCGACCGGCAGCGCGATCAGCAGGGAAATGGCGCCGTACAGGGCGAAGCGCACGGAACTGATCAGCAGCGGGTTGAATTCCGGCACGAGCGACGGCGCGAGGATCACCCCGCCCCAGATAGCACCCGCCATGCCTGCATAGACCACCCCGCGCTTCATCACCCTTTACCTCTGTCAGTCGGAAATGCCGCCACGGTAGCGCCTGTGCTAGCGTCTGACCAAGGATAAATCCGCACCGAGACATTCCTGCTGGGAATGTCACAAGCTTTCCCGGAGAACCATCATCAGCCGCTATCTGCGCACCCTGCCGCCCCTGGAAACCCTGATCACCTTCGAGGCTGTCGGCCGCTGCGGCAGCTTCACCCTGGCCGCCACCGAGCTGTTCCTCACCCAGAGCGCGGTGAGCAAGCAGATGCGCGCGCTGGAAGACAGCCTCAAGGTGCCGCTGTTCGAGCGCAAGCCGCGCGGCGTCACCCTCACCGCCGCCGGCGCCGAGCTGCTGGGCACCGTGGACATGCTGCTCGACCGCCTGCAGCACAGCGTGCGGCGCATCCGCAACGTGCACCAGAGCAACGCCGTGTCGGTGCTGGCGACCCACGCGCTGGCGCAGTTCTGGCTGTTCCCCAAGCTGATCGAGTTCAACAAGGCGCACCCGGGTATCGCCGTGCACGTGCATGCGATCAACGAGATGGACGAGGCCAGCCTGGTGGACTTCGACCTCGGCATCCTCTACGGCGCCGGCGACTGGACCACGCTGAACAGCCAGTTCGTGCTGCCGGAGATCGTCTACCCGGTGGCGCGCCCGGACCTCGACGTCTCCGCCATCCGTACGCTGGAGCAACTGGCCGCGGCGCCCCTGGTGCAGCTCGACACCTCGGCCTGGAGCTGCCTGGACTGGCACGACTGGTTCGGCCACTTCGGCAAGGACTACCAGCCAGCGGAGAGCGACCCGGTGTTCAACCAGCTCACCCTCGCCTATCGCGCCGTGCAACAGGGCATGGGCATTGGCCTGGCGTGGAGCTTCATGGCCGACGAGGCGGTGGCCAAGGGCGAGATGCAGCGGGTGACCGACCACGCGTTGGTGACCGAGCGCGGCGAGTACCTGGTGTCGCTGCGGCATCGCCAGCTGTCGCCATCGGCGCAGCTGTTCCATGACTGGCTGCTGGCGTCGGTGGGTGCGGCCTCAGGCTGAGTCGGTCAGGCCGACGAAGCGGAAGCCGCCGCTCGCTTCCTTGCGCCTCTCCAACTCGCGCGCCTCCTCCCGCGTGGCGGTGGTGCGGAAGAGGATGTAGCAACGCTCTTCGAGAAAGGCCCGCCGTCCCGCCTCGCTCTTGAGGTCGTAACCCTCCGCTTTGGCGAAGAACAGGTGCTTGGTGAGGATCGACTGCTTGCTTTCAACATCCCGGGGGTTGCTCCAGTCCCCGCCCGCCTTCAGTACCAGGCGGCTCTGGCGGGAACGGTAGTGCTGGGCCAGGCGCTTGCGCAGGTTCTTGCCGATGCCGACCTTCAGCGCCTGGCCATCCAGGGTATGGATTTCATAGAGGCCGGGCTCGGCGGGCACATGCAGGTCTATCTCGGCGAAGCGAATCCGGGTCATCTCGTCCATGGGCAAGCGTTCCTTGGTCAACGAGGGGCCAGGATACGCCACCGTCGCTCAGGCTTCGCCTTCCTCGTGCAGTCGCAGCACCACCAGCAGTTCCTCGCGCAGCCAGGGCGCCTCGATTTCCGGCAGGCGCTGGCGGATCTGCCGGGCGACCCAGCGCTGGCCGCGTCCGATGAAGTCGAAACGCAGCGCCAGATCGTCGATGGCCATGGCGCTGGCATGGAAGTCGCCGATGCCGCTGTCCGGCTGCGCGCCCAAGCGCTCCAGGCAGGTACGCAGGCGCCGGCAGCTTTCCGCCTCGCCCTGGTGCAGGTGTTCCAGGCGGCGGCGCACGGCGGGCTCGTCGGTCTGCCGCAGGCTGTCGAGCATGACCCGCGCGCCGGCACGCTCGGCGCGCATCAGGGTCTGCAGCCAGTCGATGAGGTCGATGGTGATGGCGGACATGAAAGGTCCCTCGGTGATCGCGAAGGCCCATGCTAGACCGCCCGCAGGCGCGGATTTAAATGAATTGAATTGCACTGACGCAGCACTTTTTCGAATGCATCCGCCGCGTGCGCTACCTCGTCATTTCCGCCGCCACGCACGTCACCCTTGATCCTGAGCAAGGCGCGCCAGAGCGCTTGCGTGGCAGGCGCGGTGGTTGATATCAAAAATACTGCACTTAGGCTGCATTATTATTCGTTTGTTGCATCCATCCCGTCTGTTCAGACTGTTTCGGCTCCCCTGCGGCGAATTGCCTCCCACGACGCTCGCCCGTCCGCCCGTACCCCTTCGGCGGACAGGGAGCCGTCAGTCAACCGAAGTACGACGGAATCCAGATGGACAGCGCGATACCCCTCGATCAAGAAACGACCTACAACTACGACATCGTTCGCCGGTTCACCCTTACCACCCTGGGCTGGGGCATCCTCGGCATGCTCATGGGCGTATTCATCGCCGCCCAGCTGGTATGGCCGCAACTGAGCCTGGACATGCCCTGGACCAGCTTCGGGCGCATCCGGCCGATCCACACCAACCTGGTGATCTTCGCCTTCGGCGGCAGCGCGCTGTTCGCCACTTCCTTCTACGTGGTGCAGCGCACCTGCCGGGTGCGGATCATCTCCGACGGCCTGGCCAACCTGCTGTTCTGGGGCTGGCAGGCGAGCCTGGTGGCGATGGTGGTGAGCTACCCGCTGGGCATCACCACCTCCAAGGAATACGCCGAGATGGAGTGGCCCATCGCCCTCTGGGTCACGGTGCTCTGGCTGGTGTACGCCTACCTGTTCTTCGGCACCATCGCCCGGCGCCAGGTGCGCCACATCTACGTGGGCAACTGGTTCTACGGGGCCTTCATCGTGGTTACCGGGATGGTCCACGTGGTCAATCACCTGGCGGTGCCGGTGACGCTGCTCAAGTCCTACCCGATCTACTCGGGCGCCACCGATGCCATGATCCAGTGGTGGTACGGCCACAGCGTGGTGGGCTTCATCCTCTCGGTGGGCTTCCTCGGCATGATGTACTACTACGTGCCCAAGCAGGCCGAGCGGCCGATCTATTCCTATCGCCTGTCCATCGTGCACTTCTGGGCGATCATCACCCTGTACATCTGGGCCGGTCCGCACCACCTGCACTACACCGCGCTGCCGGACTGGGCGCAATCGCTGGGCATGGTGATGTCGCTGATCCTCCTGGCGCCGAGCTGGGGCGGCATGATCAACGGCATGATGACCCTGTCCGGCGCCTGGCATAAGTTGCGCACCGACCCGATCCTGCGCTTCCTGGTGGTGTCGCTGGCCTTCTACGGCATGTCCACCTTCGAGGGGCCGATGATGGCGATCAAGACGGTGAATTCGCTGTCGCACTACACCGACTGGACCATCGGCCACGTGCATGCAGGCGCCCTGGGGTGGGTGGCGATGATTTCCATCGGCGCGCTCTACCACATGATCCCGAAGCTCTACGGCCGCGAGCAGATGCACAGCATCGGGCTGATAAACGCGCACTTCTGGATGGCCACCATCGGCACCGTGCTGTACATCGCCTCCATGTGGGTCAACGGCATCACCCAGGGCCTGATGTGGCGCGCGGTGAACGAGGACGGCACGCTGACCTACGCCTTCGTCGAAGCCCTGCAGGCCAGCCATCCGGGTTACATCGTGCGGCTGATCGGCGGCGCCACCTTCGCCAGCGGCATGCTGCTGATGGCCTGGAACACCTGGCTGACCGTGCGCGGTGGCAAGCCGGTGCGCCAGGGCACGCCGGCCACGGCCTGAGGAGTACGACGATGCTGCTGACGCTCCTTGGCCTGCTGGCCTGTGCCGTGGCGTGCTGCCGCGCCTGCCGCGCCTGCCGCGGCGAGACTTTCGAGCAGGCCGCGCTGCTGCCCTTCGCCGACGATCCGGAAGCCGCCCGACGCATGACCGCCGCCACCGGCCGGCGCTGCGAGCGGATCGTTGCGCCGCTGCCCGAACCCGGCCCGCTGGATCGCCTGCGGGCCTGAACTTCCCCCCAGGGATGGGGCCTCCCGCGTGCCGTTCGCGGCACCTTGCAGGGCTCTTGCCGCAAGAGCCCGTTTTTTTCCGGACCTTCTTCCAATGCCCGCCCTGACCGGCTGGCGGCAGCGCGCCGCCACGTACCTTCCCGACATCCCCCACACCCGCCCTCATGAATGGCTGCGCGCATCAATCGGCGCCAGCCTGGCCTTCCTGCTCAGCGCCATTACCTGCGGATTGCTGTTCGGCTCCTCGGTGGCGCTGCATTTCGCCGGTCCCTGGGCGGCTTCGGCGATCCTGCTGTTCGCCGTTTCCTCCGGCGCCCTGGCCCAGCCCTGGTCGGTGATCGGCAGCTACCTGTGCGCCTCGCTGATGGCGCTGCTGATCGGCCTGTGGCTGCCCGCCGGGGTGGTCAGCGCCGCCCTGGCGCTGGGCCTGAGCCTGCTGCTGATGTACCCGCTGCGCTGCCTGCACCCGCCGGGCGGCGCACTGGCCTTCTGCATGGTCTTCGCTGCGCCGCTGCCCGGCGAGCCGGCCTGGATGGCGCCGCTGCCGGCCATCAGCGGCGGTCTCGGCCTGGTGCTGCTGGCGGTGCTGTTCAACAACCTCACGCGCATGCCCTACCCGCGTCGGCGCACGATCATCAAGGACGATCAC
The DNA here is from genome assembly GCF_047902425.1 of Pseudomonas macauensis. Taxonomy (NCBI): domain Bacteria; kingdom Pseudomonadati; phylum Pseudomonadota; class Gammaproteobacteria; order Pseudomonadales; family Pseudomonadaceae; genus Pseudomonas; species Pseudomonas macauensis. Next base: position 3,723,475 of record NZ_CP138377.1, read on the forward strand.
CACACCCAGGACCCGGCACCCGGCGAGCGGGTCGGCATCCAGTCCGCCGACCTCGACCAGGCGCTGGACGAGGTCGGCGCCTTCGTCGACATCACCCGCGACGACCTCGAACGCATCGTCCGCAGCACCGAGCGCCACGCCCTGCGCCGCAGCATGGGCGACACCCGTGCGCGGCAGATGATGTCCCGCGACCTGGTCTGCGCCACGCCGGAAACCCCGGTACACCACGCCCAGCGCCTGCTGGTGAAGCATCACCTGAAGGCACTGCCGATCCTCGACGAGGAGCGCCGGCTGGTGGGCATCGTCAGCCTGATCGACCTGCTCGCCCCCAAGCGCGCGGGGCGCGGGTTCAAGCGACTGCTCGGCAGCCTCGGCCTGCGCCGCGACCGCGTGCTCGGCGAGCTGATGAGCAGCCCGGTGCTGCACGTCGACGCCGACGCCCATGCGGTGGAGCTGATCCCGCTGCTCTCCGACCGCGGCCTGCACTGCCTGCCGGTACTCGAACACGGCGAACTGGTGGGCGTGATCACCCAGACCGACCTGATCGCCGCCCTGCACCGCGACCTGCTCAGCCACCTGGGCTAGCCGCGCTTTCCGCTACACTGGCCGCCTGATTCGCGCAGACCCCGCCCATGGACATCGACCTGACCCGTACCTTCCTGGAAATCGTCCGCCACGGCAGCTTCGTCGCCGCCGCCGAACGCATGCACATCACCCAGACCGCCGTCACCGCGCGGGTACAGAAACTGGAAGCGCACCTCAACTGCACGCTGTTCGTGCGCAACCGCGCCGGCGCCCGCCTGACCCCGGACGGCGAGGCCTTCGTCACCTACGCCAACCAGATCCTGCAGACCTGGGAAGCCGCCCAGCGCGACCTGCCGTTGCCCGAGGGCTACCACAACGTGCTGCACATCGGCGGCGAGGTAAGCCTGTGCAACCCGCTGATGCTGCGCTGGGTCAGCCGCATCCGCCAGGTGATCGGCGACCACGCCGTGCGCGCCGAGATCGGCGACGGCCAGAGCCTGTTGCGCCAGCTGGAGCTGGGCGTGCTGGACGCGGCCCTGGTCTACCACCCGACCTACTGGCCGGGCATGCAGGTGGAGCAGTTGCTGGAGGAAAAGCTGATCCTGGTGCGCGCGCAGAATCCGGAGCCTTACGTCTACATCGACTGGGGCGAAGGCTTCCGCCAACTGCATGACAGCGCCCTGCCGGAGCTGTCCAAGGCGCCGGTGTCGTTCAACCTCGGCCCGCTGGCCCTGCAGTACATCCTGGAGAACGGCGGCTCGGGCTACTTCCGCACGCGGGTGGTGCAGAGCTACCTGGACCGCAAGGTCTTGCGCCGCGTGCCCAAGGCGCCGGAGTTCAGCTACCCGACCTACCTGGTGTATTCCCGCGACCGCGATTCCCAGGCACTGCAGCAGGCGTTCAGCCTGCTGCGCGAGGTGGTGGCACAGGACCCGGACTGGTCGCAGCGCTGGGACCCGATGATCTGACGGACACCCCGCACGGCCGCTGGCAATACCGGCGCATTGCGCGAAAATTACCTGATACCCCTTCTCTGCGGTGCGCCCTGCGCACCGCCCGCGAGCACCGCCATGACCGACCTTCCCATCGAGCTGGTACAGACCGGCCCGGAACACATCGAGCTGATCCGCAACCTCTACCAGTTCTACGCCTACGAGTCCTCGGACTGGGAGCAGGAGGACGTGGAAGTGGACGGCCGTTTCTACATCCACGAGGAACACCTGGCGCGTTACTGGAGCGAGCCGGAATGGAGCGCCAACCTGATCCTCGTCGACGGCTTCATCGCCGGCTTCGTGCTGATCGAGGGCAGCGAACTGCCGGGCATCGACGCGCTGGAACTGGCGGACGTCTTCGTGCTGAAGAAATACCGCCGCAAGGGCGTCGGCCGGACGGTCGCCACCCGGGTACTACTGGACAACCCCGGCCCCTGGCTGGTGCGCTACTACACCGGCGACGAGCTGGCGGCGGCATTCTGGAAAGCGGTGCTGGACGCCCTGCCGCGCCCGGTAAAACACATCGATCCGGGCGACGATCCGCAGCTGGCGAGTTTTTTCATCAATCCCTGGACACACTAAAAACCATCGGGCGGTTGTGCAGCAGGATCAATCTTCTGTCATTTCCGATCATTGAGCCGGTTCCGTGCGCGGTCGTATCGTCCTGTTCAAACGACAAGAGCGATCAGGAGGTATCCCATGTCCGCCCTCAACCTGAATACCCAGGCCGCCGCATCCCTGGAACGCTGGCACCAGATGGTTGCCCGCAAGGACTTCTCCAACCTGCCGGAGCTGCTGGCGCCGAACATCGTGTTCCGCTCGCCCATGGCCCACACGCCCTACCCCGGCGCGCCGGTGGCCGCGACCATCCTCGGCACCGTGCTGCAGGTGTTCGGCGATTTCGTCTATCACCGCCAGCTGGCCACCGCCGATGGCCTGAGCGTGGTCCTGGAGTTCAGCGCCACGGTCAACGGCCGCGACCTCAAGGGCATCGACATGATCCGCTTCGACGAGGCCGGCAAGATCGTCGAGTTCGAGGTGATGATCCGCCCCATGAGCGGCCTGCAGGCCCTCGGCGAGGAAATGGGTCGTCGCCTGGGCGCCTACCTCTCCGCCCAGAAGGCGCCGGCACACTGATCACCACGGCGGCAGCCGGCGCCCACTAGCGCCCCTGCCGCTGCTCCAGCATGAACTCGATGAACGCCCGCACCCGCGACGGCACATGCCGTGCGTGGGGGTAGATCAGCAGGAAGGGGCGCGTGGTGCCGCCGTAATCGCGCAGCACCTCCACCAGTTCGCCGGCCGCCAGCTCCGCCTGCACGGTGAAGCGATAGGCCTGCATCAGCCCGCCGCCGTGCTTCACCAGGGTCGCGGTGGCCAGGTGATCTTCCAGCACCGTGCAGTTGCCCGCGGTTTCCACTTCCACGGCCCGGCCATTGACCCGGAACGACCAGGGCACCCGCCGCCCGGTGCTGGGCAGGTCGTACTGGATGCAGTCATGGCCGGCGAGATCGTCCGGCGTCTGCGGCACGCCGGCGCGCTGCAGATACTCCGGAGTGCCCACCACCACCAGTTCGGCATCTTCCAGACGCCGCGCCACCAGGCTGGAATCCGCCGGCTCGCGGCCACGCACCGCCAGGTCATAGCCTTCGTCGGCGAAGTCGATGTTGCGGTTGCTGACGTGGATGTCCACGGTCACCTGCGGGTAGCGCCGGCGGAACTCTGGCAGCAGCGGCAACAGGCGGTAATGCGCGTAGGGCGTCGGTACGCTGATGCGTAGCCGGCCGGACGGCACGCTCTGGCCGCCGGTGACCTCGCGCTCGGCATCCACCAATTGGCCCAGGGCCTGGCGGCACTGCTCGAAGTAGTTGCGCCCACCTTCGGTCAGGCGCATCTGCCGCGTGGTGCGGACGAACAGGCGCACGCCCAGGCGCTCTTCCAGGCGCGCCACCGAACGGCTTACCGCCGCCGGGGTGATGCCGGCCTCATTGGCCGCAGCGGTGAAGCTGCCGGTTTCCGCGGCGAGGCAGAACAGCTCGATGCTGCCCAGTTGCAGGTCGTCGAAATGGCGAGTCATGGCGCTGACCAATTCATTACATGAGGTATCAATTCAAATGCCATGAGCCTCATTTTTCAAGCATCGTTTACAGCCTAGATTGGCTTCCAAGACGCGGGCACACCGCCCCGCCTCACTTGAGGAGACTCAATCATGAGCAAGACCGTCATCGTCACCGGCGCTTCCAGCGGCCTGGGCTTCGCCATCGCCGAGGCTTACCTGGCACGCGGCTACAACGTGGTGGGCAACGCCCGCAGCCAAGCCCGCCTGCAGGAGGCCGCAAGCAAACTGGGCAACCCGGCCAACTTCCTGCCGGTGGAAGGCGACATCGCCAAACCGGAGACCGCCAGGCGCCTGTTCGCCCAGGCCATCGAGGCCTTCGGCAAGGTGGACATCCTGGTCAACAACGCCGGCATCTTCATCGCCAAACCGGTGACCGAGTACAGCGAGGCGGAGGTCGAGAGCATCGTCGACACCAACCTCAAGGGCTTCTTCTATCCGTCCCAGGCCGCCGCCCGGCACATGGCCGCCAACGGCTCGGGGCACATCGTCACCATCACCGCCGCCATCGCCATGCAGCCCAACGCCAAGGTGCCGGCGCTGCTGCCGGTGCTGATCAAGGGTGGTCTGAACAGCGCGGTGCGCGGCCTGGCCCTGGAGCTGGCGGGGTCCCAGGTGCAGGTCAACGCCGTGGCGCCGGGGATCATCCAGACCCCGATGCATGCCACCGACGAGCAGACCCGCGCCTTCCTCGGCGGCCTGGCGCCCACCGGCCGGATCGGCACGCCACAGGACATCGTCGACGCCGTGCTCTACCTGACCGACTCGACTTTCGTCACCGGTGCCATCCTGAATGTCGACGGTGGTTCCACCACCGGCACCTGGTAAACCCGAGGAGAACCCGAAATGCCCTACGTGAACATCCAGGTCACCGATGAAGGGGTGACCGCCGAAGAACGCCGCCAGCTGATCGAAGGCGTGACCGAACTGCTGGAACGCGTGCTGAGAAAACCGCCGGCGAGCACCTTCGTGGTGATCCAGGAAATCCCCACCGACAGCTGGGGCGTGGGTGGGGAGACGGTCAAGGCGCTGCGGGCGCGGGAAAGGAAACCCGGTTGAAGCTGCGGGCACGCCGGGGGGCCGCCAGGTCCTCCGGCGATTGCCTTGCACCATAAGGGTGCTGCTAGGATCGCGGCATACCGTTTCGCCATCGCAGAGGCAAGGAATGCTCGCCGCGCTCAAGCGTTATCCGCTACAGGTCAATCTGCTGCTCTGCGCCACCTTCCTGCTGACCCTGGCGCGCGGCATCACCCTGCCCTACCTGGTCATCTACCTGTCGACGAACTTCGACCTGCCGGTCGACCGCATCGGCCTGGTCATGGGCGGCTCGCTGTTCGGTGGTGCGCTGCTGAGCCTCTACGGCGGCTACCTGATCGACCGCCTGCCGGGCTTCCGGCTGATCCTCGGCTTCGGCCTGTGCTTCGTCGCCGCCTTCCTCGGCATGCTGCTGACCCGGCAGTTGTGGCTGTTCTTCCTGTTCCTGCTCGGCTTCAACTTCGCCTATTCAGTCACCGACGTGGTGGTCAAGACCGTGTTCGGCCGCCTGCTCGCGGCGGGCGAACAGGGCCGCGCCTTCTCCATCCGCTACACCCTGATCAACCTCGCCTACGCCATCGGCCCCTTCATCGGCGCGGCGCTGGCCCATGTCAGCCAGAAACTGCCTTTCATCGTCTCGGCCGCACTCGGCGCCCTCTTCCTGCTGGCCTTCCTGCGCTACGGCGACCGCGACATGCGCCCGGCCGGGGGCACCGCGCCGCCGTCCTTCCTGGCGGTAATGAGCGTGCTGTCGAAGGACCATCGGCTGATGTACTTCACCCTTGGCGGGGTGTTCACCGCCGTGGTATTCGGCCAGTTCTCCGCGTACCTGTCGCAGTACCTGGTGACCACCGGCAGCGCGGAATACGCCTACCAGGTGATCCAGACGCTGCTGGGGGTCAACGCCGTCTCGGTGATCGCCCTCCAGTACCTGCTGGGCAAGCGCATCGACAACGACCATCTGCAGCGCTGGCTGCTGGTCGGGCTGGGCTTGTTCGTGCTGGGCATCGTCGGCTTCGGCCTGTCACAGAACGTGGTGCACTGGGGGCTGGCGATGGTGGTGTTCACCCTCGGCGAGATCATCGTGATCCCCGCCGAGTACATGTTCATCGACCGCATCGCCCCGCCGCACCTGCGCGGTGTGTATTACGGCACGCAGAACCTGTCGAACCTCGGCGGCGCGGCCGGCCCGGTGCTGGTCGGCTTCGCCCTGAGCCTGTGGGCGCCGCACTGGGTGTTCGTGATGCTCGCCGGCTGCATCGTCAGCGGCGCCTTCTTCTACGTCGCCGGCGCCTCGCTGCCGGGGCCCCGACCACGGGACTGACGGGGCGCCTTGCGCGGCTTCTCCGCCCGCCCGCGCGATGTGGTGCGAATGGCGACGTTCATCAGCCGCTGGAACTTCGGACAGGCCAGGTGATCCGGCGCCGGGCACTCGGCGGCGTGGCGCAAGCTGTCGCGGATGGCGCTGAGCCGACGAATGCTGCGGTCCAGTTCCTCCGCCTTCTCCCGCAACCGCTCGCGATCGATCACCGGCCGCGCGCCGCCGACGAAGATGGCGCCGATCTCCTCCAGGGAAAACCCCGCCTCCCGCCCAAGCGCGATCAGTGACAGGCGCGACAGCACCTCATCGCTGAACACCCGGCGCATGCCGTTGCGGCCGATGGAGCGGATCAGCCCCTTCTCCTCGTAGTAACGCAGGGTCGAAACCGGCAGGCCGGACCAGCGCGCCACCTGGCCGATGTCCATCTCTTTCATGCTTGACCTCAAGTCGACTTGAGTTGGAATGCTGTGTTGATCGGAGTTTCACCATACCCTTTCAGGAGACCTGTATGAACCCGGTCATCACCTTCGTGCTTCACAGTCTGCTCACCGGCATCGTTGCGACCCTCGTTATGGATGGCTGGACGCTGCTGCTCAAGCGCGTCTTCGGCGTCCCCGCGCTGGACTACGCCCTGGTCGGCCGCTGGGTCGGCCACATGCTCCACGGTCGCTTCCGCCATACCGCCATCGGCAAGGCCCCGGCCATCGCCGGTGAACGGGCGCTCGGCTGGCTCGCCCACTACCTGATCGGCATCGGTTTCGCCGGGGCGCTGCTGATACTGACCGGCTCCGACTGGCTGTCCCGGCCCGGTCCGCTGCCGGCGCTGCTGTTCGGCCTGGTCACGGTCGGCCTGCCCTTCCTGGTGATGCAACCCGCGCTGGGCATGGGCATCGCCGCGGCCAAGGCGCCCGATCCACGCAAGGCGCGGATCAAGAGCCTGGGCACGCACCTGGTGTTCGGCATCGGCCTGTATCTGGGCGCGTTGGTCAACGCCGCGCTGATGTCTAGCGCCGGTTGAGGCGCTGTAGCTCAACGGATTGCTCGAAAATCATCGGCGGCCTGAGGCGATAGAGTATCGATAGTGGCATCGTGGCGAGTGGCGAGTGGCGAGTGGCGAGTGGCGTCAACGCGACAGGCCGCTTCTGGCCGGTTCCGCGACAAGGCCCATCGGCAGGACCTCGCGAGAACCCGCCCTTTCATTGACCTGTTAGACCTGCAGCGAAGATCCAGGCCTCGATAATGGCAAGACCGCATGCGGCTGCGGCAACGTCCGTCAGCACATCCAAGCCTCAACCGGGCGGCCTGCCGTGGAAGCGCCGCCTCAGGAGCCCATCATGCCAGGCAACCGAGCCCGCGCCCTGCGAGCCGTACGCTCCGCCTCGTTCAACAATGATGTGGTGGTCGAGCTGCTACGGGAAATCACTCCGCTGATCGATAGCCACGAACTGAGCCGTCGACTGCGCTGCGCAACCCGGCAACTCGAACGCGACGCCCACACCCTGGAAGACGTGTGGGAAGACATGCTCACTAACGGCGCCCGCGTTCCGCAGCGCCCGCATCCTCGCTGACGCCAGCGGGCGCGCCGGTTCACGCGTGCTGTATACCGGCACGCTTGAGCAGTTGCCGGCAGCGCTCCGACAGGTGCACCACGCGCAGCTGCTTGCCGGCCTTGGCATAGCGCTCGCGCAGGGTCTTCAGTGCGGCGATGGCCGAATAGTCGACGAAGCTCAAATGCGCGCAGTCCAGTGTGACCTGCTGCGGATCGCCCGCTGGATCGAACTGGTTGAGGAACGGTGTGGTGGAGGCGAAGAACAGCGTGCCGTGCACGCGATAGAGCCGGCTGCCGTCGACCTCGTCATGCACGTCGGCGTACAGCTCGCGGGCATGCTTCCAGGCAAAGTCCAGGGCGGCGATGACGATGCCGCAGAACACTGCGATCGCCAGGTCAGTGGCCACGGTGATCGCGGTCACCGCGATGATCACCAGCACATCGCTGGTCGGCACCTTGTTCAGGACCCGCAGCGAAGCCCAGGCGAAGGTCTGCTGCGACACCACGAACATCACGCCCACCAGCGCCGCCAGCGGGATGCGCTCGATCAGCGGCGAGAGGAACAGCACGAAGAGCAGGACCATCACCCCGGCCACCACGCCCGACAGCCGGCCCCGGCCGCCTGAGCTGAGGTTGATCACGGTCTGGCCGATCATGGCGCAGCCGCCCATGCCGCCGAACAGCCCGGAGACGATGTTGGCGCCGCCCAGCGCCACGCATTCGCGGTCGGGGAAGCCCCGGCTTTCGGTGATCTCGTCGGTGAGGTTGAGGGTCAGCAGGGTTTCCAGGATGCCGACCATGGCCATGAGGAAGGCGTAGGGTGCGACGATCCGCAGGGTTTCCAGGTTCCACGGGATATCCGGCAGGGCGAACGGCGGCAGGCCGCCGGCGATGTGCGCCATGTCGCCCAGGGTGCGGGTCGGCAGGCCCAGCAGGTAGACCAGCAGCCCGACGCCGAGGATCGCCACCAGCGCCGGCGGCACCGCGCGGGTCAGCTTCGGCAACAGGTAGACCACCGCCATGGTCAGCGCCACCAGCCCCAGCATCAGGTACAACGGGATACCACTGAGCCAGTGCTCACCGTCCTTGAAATGCTCCATTTGCGCCAGCGCGATGACGATGGCCAGGCCGTTGACGAAGCCGAGCATCACCGGATGCGGCACCATCCGCACCAGCTTGCCCAGGCGCAACACGCCGAAGGCGACCATGACCAGGCCGCCCAGCAGCACCGTGGCCAGCAGGTACTGCACGCCGTGCTGCACCACCAAGGCGACTATCACCACCGCCATCGAACCGGCGGCGCCAGAGACCATGCCGGGACGGCCGCCGAACAGCGCGGTCAGAGTGCAGAGGATGAAGGCGCCGTACAGCCCCATCAGCGGGTTGAGGTGGGCGACCAGGGCAAAGGCGATGCACTCGGGCACCAGGGCGAAGGACGTGGTCAGTCCGGCCAGGACATCGGCACGCAGGCGGGCGGGTTTCATGGTTCGACTCGGGGTGGGACTGCGGAAAAGGCCGGCAATGGTACGCAAATGCCCCACGCCCGGCCACTCGCCATGCCCTGCGGTCGCAGGCATCCCCGGCAGCGACTCAGCGAGCGCACTTGCCGATCAGCTCTCCGGACCCCAGGGCCCGACTTCGACGATACGTCGGACAAAGATGCGCGGCTCGGGCATGACGGGCTCGTCGAGGGGCTCTCCCGAGAAACACCGCCAATGGTTGATCACCATGTCGTACCCCGAGAGCTGGCTGAAGGCCACGCCCGCCGAAAACCTGGGGTTGATGTCCATCAGCAGCGGGGTGCCGGCGTGCATCAGGAACTCGACGTTGATGCAACCATTCACATCGAGGGCGCGGGCGACTTCGAGGGCCGCATCGGTCAGCGCTGGATCGTTCAGCATCCTGACGGTCATGCCGGCGCCGTTGGAAGTCCGCATCAGTTCCTGCCTGGCCATGGCCGCCACGCGTCCGCTGGCGCGCTGGCGCACGACGTCCACCACACACACCTCGCCGTCGAGCAGCGGCTGCACGATATAACCACGCTCGTCCAGCTTCCTGCGGAAGTACACAAGATCATGCACATCGTATATCCGCTCCAGCCCTTCGCTGCTCCGGCCACCGCGCGGCTTGGCGATCAACGGGAGGGTCAACCCCGTCGAGGGAAGCGCCTCCAGCCGCCAGGTGGGGATGGTGTGAATAAGCGGATCACTGCAGAACGTTTCGAAGACGCGCCACTTGTCGCGAGCCAGGCGCAGACTTTCCACCGGTGACATGCACAGTGTGATGCCAAGGCGGGAGAACGCCTCGTGGTGCAGGACGAAGGCATCCACCTCGATATCCGTCAGCGGCAGCACATGGGTTATCCCTTCGGATTCACAGAGCGAAAGAATGCGTTCGACATAGGCCTGCGGGTCCCGCGCGGTGGGCACATGGCACACGCTATCGAGCAAGGCCGAGGTGGCCGTCCATTCCTGCGGAACCGTGCTACTGCCCAGGATTCGCATGTGCGAACAGCGGCGCAACGAAGTGATTACCGCTTCTGCGGCGAAGGAACCAATGGCGGTGACGAGGAGCGTCGGGATCGATCCGTGGGGAGGTGACGTTTTCACGTCGAATTCCCGCCGCTGGCGCGTCGGGAAAACAGTGGAGCAGGGACACCCGTTTCCATCTCCAAGGCCTCGCATTGACTCTGCTGCCTTACCGCCGAATCACCCTCCTGGCCCTTTGTCCTGATTGGTTCAGCGTAGACCCTGGATGCATGGGCGACGGACCGGTCAGCGGAACCAGGTCCGGCATCGCCTGGCGGTCCGGCCCTACCCCGCCTGCGCCTGCACCAGCGCACCCTGCAGGAACAGCCGCTCCAGCACACTGGCCGAGCTGGAGCTGGCCGCCCGGCCGTAACGTTCGGCGTCGACCATGCCGTAGAGCATCGAGAGGAAGAGTTCGGTGAACACCGCGGCGGTGATGTCGATGCGGAACACGCCGTTCTGCTGGCCGCGCAGGAAGAAGGCGTCCACGGCGTCGATGTAGTAGCTCCAGCGCTCGGTGGCGGTCTCCACGTCGAGGCTTTCGGTGCGGAACTGGAATATCAGGAAGGCCAGCATGTCGCGATGCTTGAGGTGCTCGGCGATCAGCCGGCGCAGCGCGTCCAGCGACGGGTCCTGCTGCAGCTCGGCAGCCTCGAGGATCTTCCGGATCACCGAATGGCCGTAGCCCTCCAGCATCTGCACCAGGTTGTCGCGGGTGCCGCAGAAGCGGTGCAACGTGGCCTTGCTCACCCCCGCCGATTCCGCCAGCTCCTTCAGTGTCGCCCGTGGGCGATCGACGATGGCCACGGCCAGCGCGTTGAGAAGGCGTTCATCGTGGGCAGTGAGTGTCATTCGTAGCCTCGGAACCGGATGTCGGGTTGTTTCGATGTTGGAAAGTCTCATTGTGCAGAAGAAGACGCTCCTTTTGAAAGGAGATGACACATTTTATACAGTCCAAGATCAAATGAGACAATATTGACTCATTTTAAATTTGAAAGGATCATGCGCACCTTTCCAGTTAGACAGACCCGGGTGAATCATGGGCAGCGTGCGTGCAATAGGGATGATCAGTGCTTTGGTAGCGGCAATGGCGCTGGCCGGCTGCGGACCTTCGGGCGAGCCGGAAGCGGCCGCCGAGGTTGCCCGTCCGGTGGATGTGGTGGCGGTGGTCACCGAACCACTGGTGCTGACCTCGGAACTGCCCGGGCGCATCGAGCCCGTGCGGGTGGCCGAAGTCCGCGCGCGGGTGGCCGGCATCGTGTTGCAGAAGCGCTTTGCGGAAGGCGCCGACGTGAAGGCCGGCGACCTGCTGTTCCAGATCGACCCGGCGCCGCTGAAGGCCGCCGTGTCCCGCGCCGAGGGCGAACTGGCGCGTGCCCAGGCCACGCTGTATGAAGCGCAGGCGCGGGTCAAGCGTTACCAGCCGCTGGTGAAGATCGAAGCGGTCAGCCAGCAGGACTTCGACAGCGCCACCGCCGACATGCGCAGCGCCCAGGCGGCGGTGCGTTCGGCACAGGCGGACCTGGAAACCGCACGGCTGAACCTGGGCTACGCCTCGGTCAAGGCGCCGATTTCCGGCCGCATCGGTCGTGCGCTGGTCACCGAGGGTGCGCTGGTCGGCCAGGGCGAGGCGACGCTGATGGCGCGCATCCAGCAGCTCGACCCGATCTACGCCGACTTCACCCAGCCGGTGGCCGACGCGCTGCGCCTGCGCGAGGCGCTCAAGGGCGGCGACCTGTCCGCCGGCCAGAGCCAGGCGCTGAGCATTCGCGTCGATGGCACCGACTACGAGCGTCAGGGCGAGTTGCTGTTCACCGATATCTCGGTGGACCGTGGCACCGGCCAGGTCTCGCTGCGCGGTAGCTTCGCCAACCCCGATGGTGTGCTGCTGCCGGGCATGTACGTGCGGGTCACCGCGCCCCAGGGCAGCGACGCCAAGGCGATTCTGGTGCCGCAGCGCGCCGTGCAGCGCGCCACCGACGGCAGCGCCCACGTGCTGGTGATCGGCGCCGACAGCCGCGTCGAGACTCGCCAGGTACAGACCGGCGCCATGCAGGGCGCACGCTGGCAGATCAGCCAGGGCCTGGCCAGCGGCGACCAGGTGATCGTCGGTGGCCTCACCGGCCTGCAGCCGGGCAGCAAGGTCGAACCGCGCCAGCCGCAGGAGCAACAGGCAGCCCGCCAGTAAGACCGGGCTCGCCGCGAGGAATATCCCATGTCCAAGTTCTTCATCTTGCGCCCCAACTTCGCGTGGGTGGTGGCGCTGTTCATTTCCCTGGCCGGCCTGCTGGTCATTCCGCTGCTGCCGGTGGCGCAGTACCCCAACGTGGCGCCGCCGCAGATCACAGTCACCGCCACCTACCCCGGCGCCTCCGCACAGGTGCTGGTGGACTCGGTCACCAGCGTGATCGAGGAAGAGCTCAACGGCGCCAAGGGCCTGCTCTACTTCGAATCCACCAGCAACTCCAACGGCACCGCCGAAGTGGTGGTCACCTTCCAGCCCGGCACCAATCCGGAGCTGGCCCAGGTGGACGTGCAGAACCGCCTGAAGAAGGCCGAGGCGCGCATGCCGCAACCGGTGCTCACCCAGGGCCTGGAGGTGGAGCAGACCAGCGCCGGCTTCCTGCTGATCTATGCGCTGAACTACAAGGAAGGTGCCCAGCGCAGCGATACCACCGCCCTGGGCGACTACGCCGCGCGCAACATCAACAACGAGCTGCGCCGCGTCTCCGGCGTCGGCAAGCTGCAGTTCTTCTCGTCCGAAGCGGCCATGCGCGTCTGGGTCGACCCGCAGAAGCTGGTGGGCTACGGCCTCTCCATCGATGACGTGAGCAACGCCATCCGCGGGCAGAACGTGCAGGTGCCGGCCGGCGCCTTCGGCAGCTCGCCGGGCAGCGCGGCCCAGGAAGTGACCGCGACCCTGGCGGTGAAAGGCACCCTGGACGATCCGGCGGAATTCGGCCACATCGTGCTGCGCGCCAATCCCGACGGTTCCACCGTGAAACTGGCGGACGTCGCGCGCCTGGAAGTGGGCAGCGAAAGCTACAACTTCGCCTCGCGCCTGAACGGCAAGCCGGCGGTGGCCGGCGCCATCCAGCTTTCCCCCGGCGCCAACGCACTGCAGACCGCCGCATTGGTGAAGGAGCGCCTGGCCGAGCTGTCGGTGAATTTCCCCGACGACGTCGAGTACTCGGTGCCCTACGACACCTCGCGCTTCGTCGACGTGGCCATCGAGAAGGTGATCCACACCCTGATCGAAGCCATGGTGCTGGTGTTCCTGGTGATGTTCCTGTTCCTGCAGAACGTCCGCTACACCCTGATCCCGGCCATCGTCGTGCCGGTGTGCCTGCTGGGCACGCTGACGATGATGTACCTGCTGGGCTTCTCGGTGAACATGATGACCATGTTCGGCATGGTGCTGGCCATCGGCATCCTGGTGGACGACGCCATCGTGGTGGTGGAGAACGTCGAGCGGATCATGGCCGAGGAAGGCCTCTCTCCCGCCGCCGCCACGGTCAAGGCGATGGGCCAGGTGTCCGGCGCCATCATCGGCATCACCCTGGTGCTGGCGGCGGTGTTCCTGCCGCTGGCGTTCATGGCCGGCTCGGTGGGTGTGATCTACCAGCAGTTCTCGCTGTCGCTGGCGGTGTCGATCCTGTTCTCCGGCTTCCTCGCCCTGACCTTCACCCCGGCGCTGTGCGCGACCCTGCTCAAGCCGGTCCCTGAAGGCCACCACGAGAAGCGCGGCTTCTTCGGCGCCTTCAACCGCGGCTTCGCGCGCCTGACCGCGCGCTACACCCGGCTCAACAGCGCGCTAGTCAAGCGTGCCGGGCGCTACATGCTGGTCTACGCCGGCATCATCGCCGTGCTCGGCTACACCTATGTGCGCCTGCCGGAGTCCTTCGTGCCGGTGGAAGACCAGGGCTACATGATCGTCGACATCCAGCTGCCGCCGGGCGCCACCCGTGCGCGCACCGACCTCACCGGCCAGGAGCTGGAGCGCTACCTGATGTCCCGCGAGGCGGTGGATTCGGTGTTCCTGGTGATGGGCTTCAGCTTCTCCGGCATGGGCGAGAACGCCGCGCTGTCCTTCCCGACCCTGAAGGACTGGTCCGTGCGCAGCGCCGAGCAGTCCGCCGACGCCGAAGCCGCGCTGACCAACGAGCGCTTCGCCGGCCTCAGCGACGGCGCGATCATGGCGGTCACCCCGCCGCCGATCGACGGCCTGGGCAACTCCGGTGGCTTCTCGCTGCGCCTGCAGGACCGCGCCGGCCTCGGCCGCGAGGCGCTGCTGGCGGCCCGCGACCAGTTGCTCGGGCAGGCCAACGGCAACCCGAAGATCCTCTACGCGATGATGGAGGGTCTCGCCGAGGCGCCGCAGCTGCGCCTGGAAATCGACCGCGACAAGGCGCGCACCCTCGGGGTGAGCTTCGAGTCCATCAGCAGCGCGCTGTCCACCGCCTTCGGCTCGTCGGTAATCAACGACTTCGCCAACGCCGGCCGCCAGCAGCGTGTGGTGGTGCAGGCCGAACAGGGCGAACGGATGACCCCGGAAGCCGTGCTCAAGCTCTACGTGCCCAACGCCAGCGGCGAGCTGGTGCCGCTGTCCGCCTTCGTCAGCCCCCATTGGGAAGAAGGCCCGGTGCAACTGGTGCGCTACAACGGCTACCCGACCATCCGCATCGCCGGCGACGCCGCGCCCGGCGTCAGTACCGGTGAAGCCATGGCCGAGATGCAGCGCCTGGTCGCCGAGCTGCCGGCCGGCATCAGCTACGAGTGGACCGGCCTGTCCTACCAGGAGAAGGTCGCCAGCGGCCAGGCGAGCCAGCTGTTCGCCCTCGCCATCCTGGTGGTGTTCCTGCTGCTGGTGGCGCTCTACGAGAGCTGGGCGATCCCACTGTCGGTGATGCTGATCGTACCCATCGGCGCCCTCGGCGCGGTACTCGCCGTGATGGTCGTGGGCCTGCCCAACGACGTGTACTTCAAGGTCGGCCTGATCACCATCATTGGCCTGGCGGCGAAGAACGCGATCCTCATCGTCGAGTTCGCCAAGGAGCTCTGGGAGAAGGGCTACAGCCTGCGCGAGGCCGCCATCGAGGCCGCCCGCCTGCGCTTCCGCCCGATCATCATGACCTCCATGGCATTCATCCTCGGTGTGGTGCCGCTGACCATCGCCAGCGGCGCCGGCGCCGCCAGCCAGCGCGCCATCGGCACCGGGGTGATCGGCGGGATGCTCAGCGCCACGCTGCTGGGGGTGATCTTCGTGCCCATCTGCTTCGTCTGGCTGCTGTCGCTGCTGCGCCGCAAGCCCAAACCTGCCCACCCATCCCTTGAGGCCACGGAGTGACCGCCATGCGCAAACCAGCCTTTACCCCCAGCGCCCTGCTGCTGGCGCTGGCCCCGCTCCTGCTGATAGCCGGCTGCTCGATGGCGCCCACCTATGAGCGCCCCGACGCGCCGGTGGCCGCGAACTGGAGCGGCCCTGCCGCGCAGCCTGGCCGCGCGGCCAGCAACCTGGACTGGCAGACCTTCATCGTCGACAGCGAGCTGCGCGACCTGGTGAACATCGCCCTGAACAACAACCGCTCGCTGCGCCAGACCCTGCTGGACATCGAGCAGGCCCGCGCGCAGTACCGCATCCAGCGTTCCGAGCGAGTGCCAGGGCTGAACGCGGCGGCCAATGGCAACCGCCAGCGGCTGCCGGGTGACCTGTCCAGCAACGGAAGCTCCGGTGTGAGCAGCAGCTACCAGGTCGGCCTGTCGCTGCCCGAGTACGAGCTGGACCTGTTCGGCCGGGTGAAGAGCCTGACCGACGCCGCCCTGGAGCAATACCTCGCCACCGAGGAAGCCGCGCGCAGTGCGCAGATCGCCCTGATCGCCGAAGTCAGCCAGGCCTACCTGAGCTACGACGGCGCCCAGCGTCGCCTGCTGCTGACCGAGCAGACTCTGGCCAGCCGCGAAGACTCCCTCGCGCTGATCGCCCAGCGCCGCTCGGCGGGCGCCGCCACCGCCCTGGACTACCAGGAGGCGCTGGGGCTGGTGGAACAATCCCGCGCCGAACAGGAAAGCAACGCGCGGCAGAAGCAGCAGTCGCTCAATGCCCTGGTGCTGCTGCTCGGCACGCCGGACGCCGCCAGCCGCATCCCGCTGGTGTCGTTGGACAAGCCGATGCTGGTCCAGGACATCGCACCCGGCACGCCATCCGAGCTGATCGAACGGCGCCCGGACATCCGCGCCGCCGAGCACCAGCTCAAGGCGCGCAACGCCGACATCGGCGCGGCGCGGGCGGCGTTCTTCCCGCGCATCAGCCTGACCGGCAGCTTCGGCACCTCCAGCGCGGAAATGTCCGGGCTGTTCGACGGTGGTTCGCGCTCCTGGAACTTCGTGCCAACGCTGTCGCTGCCGATCTTCGATGCCGGCCGCAACAGCGCCAACCTGGACCTGGCCAAGGTACGCAAGGACTCCGCCGTGGCCGCCTACGAAGGCACCATCCAGACCGCCTTCCGCGAAGTGGCCGACGCGCTGGCCGCCACCGACACCCTGCGCCGCGAGGAAATCGCCCGCCGGGCGCTGGCCAACACCACCGAGGAGACGCTGAAGCTGGCCAAGGCACGCTACGAAGGCGGCGTGGACAGCCACCTGCGCTATCTGGACGCGCAGCGCAGCAACTTCATCAACGAGGCGGCCTACATCGAGACCAGCACCCAGCGGCAGATCGCCCTGGTCGACCTGTTCCGCGCCCTCGGCGGTGGCTGGGACGGCAAGCCGGTGGCGCAGCGCTGACCAGGCGCCTTGGCTCCTACGAGATATATCTGCGCACGGGTCGGCCCTCACCCTAATCCTCTCCCAGGGGGAGAGGGCTGGGGTGAGGGGGATGAATAGGCACGGACTCCCCAGAAGAAGACAGTTGCTCCTACAGGTCAGCGCCCTAGGGTGCTGATCAGGCGTCGAACACCGGTCGGAAGAAACTCCGCTCGTAGCTGATGATACAGCGGGTTTCTTCCGCGTACCGGAACGCGGCCTGGCAGTCGGGATCGATCATCGACTGCTGCCGATAGCGTTCGTAGTCGGCCAGGCTCGGGAAGCTGAACATCGCCAGCGCGATATTGCTGGCACCCTCTGACGGCAGGAAATAGCCATGGTGCTTTCCGCCGAACTTCTCCACCAGTCCGATCCATAGCCGGCCGTAGTGTTCGAATTCCTTGAGCTTGTAAGAGTCCAGTACGTAACGCAGGTGGCAGGTAACCATCTCGTTGGCTCGCTTCAGGCTAGTGAATGAGAGCACCACTCTACCGAACGAACCTCGCGCGGCGACAGCGGCAGGGCCGACAGTATCAGTAACTGTCCGCCAATCCTCCGGCCTTTGGCTTCGGCGCAAGATCGGCGGAGAGTTGGTCGATCAGCGAGGAGTCTCAAGAAAACGTCCATGAAAAAGGGAGCCAATCGGCTCCCTTTTTCATGGACCAGTCTCAGGCGAAGACGAAGTACTTGCGCACCGTCTCCACCACTTCCCAGGTGCCCTTCATGCCCGGCTCGATGACGAACACATCGCCGGCCTTCAGGTGGATCGGCTGCTCTCCTTCGGGGGTGATGACGCAGTAGCCGTCGAGGAAGTGGCAGTACTCCCACTTCTCGTAGTTCACCTCGAACTTGCCGGGGGTGCAGATCCAGGTGCCCATGATCTTGCTGCCATCTTTCGAGGCGTAGGCATTCAGGTTGACGGTGTGCGGGTCGCCGCCGATGCGCTTCCACTTGGTGGCGTCCAGCACCGGGGTCGGACAGGTTTCTCGCAGCACGGTAATGAAGTCGGACATCTCAGCTCCGGGTCGATCCAGTGAAGGGCCCGTCACCATAGGTCGGCGAACTCGACGAGAGTTGCCTGGGGCCGACCTGCGGTTGTCCGTCGACGGCCTGCCCCGGCCAGGCAGCACGCCGAAGCTGTGGCGGACCTGTCCGCCTGCAATAAAAAAGCCCCACCGTCGAAACCGACGGCGGGGCCTTGGCGAACGGCTCAGGCCCACCTGCTGACGAGATGGGCGCGCGCCGGGTGATTACCAGTTGTAGCCGACACCCGCTCCAACGGAGAAGGAGTTCTGCGTGTCGACACTACCGCCGATCTTGGCAGTCCACTTGCCGTCGTTGGTGGTGTGCGAGACGCCCATCGACACGGCCGACTGGCCATTGAAGTTGCCGATGCCCACCGACGTGGTGCTGCCACCGTTGACCATCGGTTGCGGCAGGCTGGCGATGGCGATGGCACCCGCGATACCGGCGCTCAGGCGGTCGTCCTGCTCGTGCAGGTCTTTGCGCAGAGCGTTGTAACGCGAATCGGACTGGTTGGCGAAGTCGCTCAGGGCGTCGTTCATCTGACCCAGGTTGACCGCATCGGTACGCTCGGTACCGGCGGCAACGCTGGTAATCTGGCGTTCATTGCCGGCACTGCCCACCGCGACGGAGTTGTCGCGAGTGGCCACCGAGTCGGTACCAATGGCCACCGAGTTCTTGCCCTTGGCGCGAGCGCCATTACCCATCGCAGTGCTGCTGGCGCCCGAGGATTCGGCGCCAGCACCGACCGCCACCGAGTCGGTGCCGGTCGCCTTGGGCTTGCCGCGATGGGAGGTGTCGTTCACCTGCGCCATGCCGTCCGTGCCGTTCTGCAGGTTGGTGACGTTGTTCTCGACGGTGGTCACACGCGTCTTGACCTCGTTGACGTCGCCCACCACGTTGCTGACGCTGCCAGCCAGGCCATCGACCTTACTGTCGGTGTAGGACTTGGATTCCGCCACCGCGCCGTCGAGCTGACGCACGTTGACCGCATCGTTGTCCGCCACGCCGTCGGCCACGTTGCTGATGGTTCGGGTTTCGCCAGTCGCCGCATTACCCACGGAGACGGTACCAACGACATTGTCGTTGTTCGCGCCGGAGTATTTGCCGACATAGGGCGCTTCCGCACCACGCCCGGCATCGCTGGAGTTCTGACCAAGCGCCACGTTGCCGTTGCCGGTCGCCTGCGCGTTGTCACCCAGCGCGACGGAACCACTGCCGCCCGCCTGGGCGCCGCCGCCAATGGCGACCGCATCCGCACCACTGGCCACCGAGTCGGCTTTGCTGGAGCTGGTGTGGAAGTACTTGATGCCACCGCCATTGACGATGTTGGTCACGCTGCCTTCAAGGTTGGTCACACGGCCATCGATGATCGACACCTGGTTGTTGGTGGCGAACAGTTGTGCGCCGGTCACGGCATCGGTGCTGTCCGCGGTCAGGGCGCCAGCCTTGACGTTGGTCAGTTGCACCGGAGTGCCGGCGTTGCCGAAGGTTACCTTGTCATGGGCCGCCGAGTCGTACATCACCGCATCGCCCATCACGCCGCTCATGTTGGTGATGGCGGTGTTGATGGAGTTGATGTCAGTGGTGTTCTGGGTAGTACGGCCATCCAGATTGGTGATCGCATCGCCGACGTTGCTCACCGTGGTGGTCGAACCATCGAGGTTGGTGACGGCGTAGCTCGGTGCCGAGATCGAGCCATCGGGGTTGACGATGGAGCCGCCGCCCATGGCATTGGCTACCGACTGGCTCACGCCGAACAGTTGCCCCCCATTAACCGCGTCCTTGCTGCCGGTGGCCACGGTACCGTCGGCCACATTGATCAGCTTGCGCGCGCCGGCAGTGCCGGCGAAGTCCACTGCCGCACCATCGGTATCCTTGCCCACGGTCAGGTTGGCGCCCGCAGCGGATTGCTGGACCAGGCCGACCGAGCCGTTGTTGATGTTGTTGGTAAGGGTGCTGATATCGGTGGTGTTCTGGCCAACCTGCTGGTTGGTCGCAAACAGCTGCGAGCCGTTGACCGCATCGCTGCTGTCCGCACTCAGGGCGCCAGCCTTGACGTTGGTCAGCTGCACCGGAGTGCCGGCGTTGCCGAAGGTCACCTTGTCGTGTGCCGACGAGTCGTACTTCACCGCATCCGCCAGACTGTCACCCATGTTGGTGATGGAGGTGTTGATGGAGTTGATGTCGGTAGTGTTCTGGGTGGTGCGGCCATCCAGGTTGGTGATCGCATCACCGACGTTGCTCACCGTGGTGGTCGAACCATCGAGGTTGGTCACGGCGTAGCTCGGTGCCGAGATCGAGCCATCGGGGTTGACGATGGAGCCGCCGCCCATGGCATTGGCTACCGACTGGCTCACGCCGAACAGTTGACCCCCATTAACCGCGTCCTTGCTGCCGGTGGCCACGGTACCGTCGGCCACATTGATCAGCTTGCGCGCGCCGGCAGTGCCGGCGAAGTCCACTGCCGCACCATCGGTATCCTTGCCCACGGTCAGATTGGCGCCCGCAGCGGACTGCTGGACCAGGCCGACCGAACCGTTGTTGATGTTGTTGGTAAGGGTGTTGATATCGGTGGTGTTCTGGCCGACCTGCTGGTTGGTCGCAAACAGCTGCGAACCGTTGACTGCATCGCTGCTGTCGGCGCTCAGTTCACCCGCCTTGACGTTGGTCAGCTGCACCGGAGTGCCGGCGTTGCCGAAGGTCACTTTGTCGTGGGCCGCCGAGTCGTAGGTCACCGCATCGGCCATCACGCCGCTCATGTTGCTGACGGTGGTGTTCAGGCTGTTGATGTCAGTGGTGTTCTGAGTGGTACGGCCATCCAGGTTGCTGATCGCATCGCCCACGTTGTTGACGGTGGTGGTCGAGCCATCCAGGTTGGTCACGGCGTAGCTCGGTGCCGAGATCGATCCATCGCTGTTGACGGTAGAGCCGCCGCCCATGGCGTTGGCTACCGACTGGCTGACACCGAGCAGTTGGCCGCCGTTGACCGCGTCCTTGCTGCCGCTGGCCACGGTACCGTCGGCCACATTGATCAGCTTGCGCGCGCCGGTGGTGCCGGCGAAGTCCACCGCCGCGCCGTCGGTGTCCTTGCCCACGGTCAGGTTGGCGCCTGCGCCCGCCTGTTGCACCAGGCCCACGGTACCGTTGTTGATGTTGGTGGTGAGGCTGCTGACGTCGCCTTCGACGTTGGTTACACGGCCGTCGAGGTTATTGATGGAAGTGGTGTTACCCGCGATATCAGCGGTGTTCTGGCCAACCTGCTGGTTGGTCGCGAACAGCTGCGAACCGTTGACCGCATCGCTGCTGTCGGCACTCAGTTCACCCGCCTTGACGTTGGTCAGCTGCACCGGAGTGCCGGCGTTGCCGAAGGTCACCTTGTCGTGGGAGGACGAGTCGTAGGTCACCGCATCGGCCATCACGCCGCTCATGTTGCTGACGGTGGTATTCAAGCTGTTGATGTCGGTGGTGTTCTGGGTGGTGCGGCCATCCAGGTTGCTGATCGCATCGCCCACGTTGTTGACGGTGGTGGTCGAGCCATCCAGGTTGGTCACGGCGTAGCTCGGTGCCGAGATCGAGCCGTCCGGGTTGACGGTAGAACCGCCGCCCATAGCGTTGGCTACCGATTGGCTGACGCCGAACAGCTGGCCGCCGTTGACGGCATCCTTGCTGCCGCTGGCGACAGTGCCGTCGGCCACGTTGAGCAGCTTGCGCGCACCGGCGGTGCCGGCGAAGTCCACCGCCGCGCCATCGGTGTCCTTGCCCACGGTCAGGTTGGCGCCTGCGCCCGCCTGTTGCACCAGGCCCACGGTACCGTTGTTGATGTTGGTGGTGAGGCTGCTGACGTCGCCTTCGACGTTGGTTACACGGCCGTCGAGGTTATTGATGGAAGTGGTGTTGCCCGCGATATCGCTGGTGTTCTGTGCCACCTGCTGGTTGGTCGCGAACAGCTGCGAGCCGTTGACCGCGTCCTTGCTGCCGCTGGCCACGGTACCATCGGCTACATTGAGCAGCTTGCGCGCACCGGCGGTGCCGGCGAAGTCCACCGCTGTACCATCGGTGCTCTTGCCGACGGTCAGGTTGGCGCCCGCGGCAGCCTGCTGGACCAGGCCCACGGTGCCGTTGTTGATGTTGGTGGTGAGATTAGTGAGGTTGGTAGTGTTCTGGGCAGTACGACCATCCAGGTTAGCAAGCGCATCGCCGACGTTACGCACGGTGCTGGTGGAGCCATCAGCATTGGTAACCGTATAGCTGGGAGCGTTGATGGTCCCGTCTGGGTTCACCTGTGCACCGCCACCCAGTGCAGTGGTCACGCCCTTGAGCTGCGATACGTTCACGGCATCTGTATCGGCGGTACCACGAGCCACACTGATGATCTGGCGGGTCGTCGTGGCCGTGCCAGTTCCCCCGCTACCCACCGAGACCGCTCCGGCAGTACTGCCGCCGACACCACTACTGCGGTCCGCAACTGTGCCCTGTCCCAGGGCAACCCCACCGTTGGTGGTAACGCTGCTGCCAGCGCCCAGTGCCGAACCATTCGCGGCATTACTGGTCGCATCGGCGCCCAGCGCGACCTGATTGTTCGCACCAGCGGCGTTCAGTGTGGTGGCACTATAGCCAATAGCAGTAGAACTACCGCCACCCGCGATGGCCGACTGCCCCAATGCGACATCGCCGAGATAAGTTGATTTAGCACCATCACCGATGGCGATGGAGCCACTGGTCGGCGTGGAAGCGACGGATACCGAAGCGTTACGTCCAATAGCGATGGTCCCCGTATCCCCAGCAGAGGCGTTAGGGCCAATCGCTACCGAGTCCACCCCGGCGGCAGACGAATCGGCCAATGTGGAGTTGACATGGAAATAGGTGCTGCCCACGACCGCCTGCAGGTTCGAACCCAGCAGACGGACGCCCTGTACGCTACCGGTGTTGGCACCCGGGCTGCTTATCGAATCCTCGCCAGTGAGAGCAAGAGGATCGCTCTCACTTTCTTCGGCCGGTACGGGTGATGTTGTCTCAGCAAACGCGGACTGGGCAATGCAGGCACCAGTGGCGCCCAATAGGGTGGCAAGTACTAACCCCTTTATCGAACGCGCAGACTTTGTCCGGCCCTTGGCCTGCTCGGATGCAGCCACATAGGTGCCCGTCTTCTCGCACCAGACGCTGCGGTACACAAAGTTCATGAAAAAAATCCCCACTAAATAGTTGATGGCCGCTGTCAACCGAGACATCGCGAGCCTCTGGTGGACGGGTGCGCAGATGCTAAGGAGCGAGGGACTTCAGCGAATTCAGGAGGCTCTGAAGGCTGCGTAGGGCATTTCCTAATTCCGGAAAGCCCTCTCAGCACAAATTTCGAACATTGACGAGGGATGGAAACACGCGGACGCTCTGGCTCCGGCGTACCGGGCACTGCCGACAACGGATAATCGGCAGCGGGGCAAGCGAGCAAACTGCAAGCGTTGTAGGCAGCGGCAAATAGCAGCGAATGAAACGGCGACAGTCCGACTGCCTACCGCCTGACAAGGCGAGCCCGTGCGGACGAGCGTTGGAACGTGAAAAAGCGGGCGGAGCACACCCCGCCCAGGGACATCAATGCGCGGTCTGGGGGCGAGCGGCGCCAGGAGCGATGTAGGTCGCCTGGACCCGATAATCAGTGCCCTGGATCAGGCCACGGCCGAGCCAGAGTTGCCCGTCCTGCTCCAGCGTCATGCCGCCGAAGCTCGCCGCGCTGTAGCGGGCACCCTCGTCGCTATCGAAGCTCAGGTGGTAGGCATCCAGTTGGTTCAGGCGCATCGTCGCGCTGGCGGCCGGCAAATGCTGTTGCACCAGTCGGAGGTAGGACGGCGCCAGGGTGGCGAACAGCCGGCGGGCCTGGTCGCCATACTGCGCCACGCTCAGCCCCGGTTGTTCCGACAGCCGCTGGGCAATATAGGCAAAGATATCCGCATCCGCGCGCGCCTGGGCCATGCGCAACGGCAGCAGGCGATTCAGGGCCTGGGGGTCGAGCTCCCGCTCGTGCTCGGCCCTGGTGACCGCAGGGCTCTCTGCCTCACCCTTCTGCGCATGCTCCTTGGATGTATGCGCCTTGTCATCCGGCGTCGAAGGGGTGGCTGCCTTGGGCTTGGTCACCACATCACGCATCAGCTCCTGGGGATTCACCGGCACCAGCGCGGCACTCGCCTGGTAGGCGGCGCAGGCGGTTGCCTGGGCTGCCCGGTCGCCATTCACCAGCAGGGCCAGGCCATCACCGCCCTGGTGCGGCATCTGGTCCGGAACGAAGCCCATCGAGGTGAGTTGGGCACGGTTCTGTTCAGCGCTCACCTGCCCCGCCGCCAGCAAACAAAGCTGGTTGGCCAGCACCGGAACATGTTTGCCATTGAAGGTCGGCGACAGCGAGCGAACCGCCTCCTTGATGATCGGCAGCGCGGGCGTCGAAACCAGGCCAGTGTGCACGGGGACTTTAGCCGCCTCGCCCTGGCCACAGCCGGTCAGACCAGCCACCGAACAGATCGCCACTACCAGAATTCGGAGTTTCATCATCGCACCTCGACTCAGCCGAAATTCCCGCAGGCAGTGGCCTGCGGCTCCGGCGGAATTCTAGGGAGCGGCGCTAAGCAGCACGGTCGTCGAACTCTTAGGCTGCTGTCAGAAAAATCCTATCCGTCAGGATTGCCCGAGGACGACTCCAGGTGCAGTTATTCGCGGACAGACGTTGCCTTAATGCCGCGAGTGCTGGCGATCAGCGCGCCTGCGCGCGCACGCAGCTGTCCGCAGCCGCCATCCACGTCCTGCCCGGCACTGTTGCGCACCTTTGTCAGCACGCCCCGGCTGTGCAGGTAGCGGACGATCTCATTGATGCGCTCACCGTCCGGGCGCTGGTACTGGTCGCCTTCGAGGCTGTTGAAGGGGATCAGGTTGAGGACGCCGAGCTTGCCCTTTAACAGGCGCAGGATGCCGTCGAGTTCGTCCCGGCCGTCGTTGATGCCCTTGAGCAGCGTCCACTGGTACTGGATGGGATAGCCAACCTGCCGGGCGTAGGTCTCGCCCAACTCCACCAGCTCGTCGGGGCTGAGCTTTGGTGCGCGCGGCAGCAGTTGCTCGCGCAGTTCGGCCTTGCTGGTGTGCAGCGACAGCGCCAGGGCCGGCTTGATGCGCTGCCGGGGCAGGCGCTCGAACACGCGCGGATCGCCCACGGAGGAGAACACCAGGTTCTTGTGGCCGATGCCGCCGTCGGTACCGAGGCGGTCGATGGCTTCGAGCACATTGTCGAGGTTGTGCGCTGGCTCGCCCATGCCCATGAACACCACGCGCTTCACCGGCCGCAGGCGGCGAGCGAGCACCACCTGGACGAGAATCTCCATGGCGCTCAGCTGGCGCAGCAAGCCGCCCTTGCCGGTCATGCAGAACAGGCAGCCCACCGCGCAGCCAACCTGGGTGGACACGCACACGCCACCGCGCGGCAGCAGCACGCTTTCCACCATCTGCCCGTCGCGCAGCTGGACCAGCAGACGCTCGGAGCCGTCCGCGCCGGGATGGCGGGAATGCAGGCGCGCCAGTTGCTCAAGCTCGTCTGCGATGTCCGCCACGCCGCGGCGTACGCTCAGCGGCAGGAAGTCCTCGCTGGCCTGCCGCTTGGTGCCGGCGTCCAGCGCCCTGCCCTGCAGCCAGGCGCGAAGCATCCGGGCGCGGTGCATGGGCAGCGCGCCGAGGTCAGCAAGGCGTTGGTCGAGGTCGGTGAAGTGCATGGGGCGCGCATGCTATCACCCGCGGGGCTCGCGGCGTAGCACAGGCTGTCGCCGCGGCCACTGGAGCGATGGACGCGGCGGTGCTAGGGTCAGCCCTTGCCCATCGCAACAGGATGTTCGCCATGCGCCTGACCGGCCTGCTCGCACTCAGCTGCTCACTCAGCCTCACCGGCATTCCCACGGCCAACGCCTACACGCCGGACTTCGACGCCAGGGTGCAGAAGGCCGCCGAGGCGGTGATGCGCGAGAATGGCATCACGGGGCTGGCGATCGGCGTCACCGATAACGGCGAGCAGCGCTTCTACAACTTCGGCCTGGCCTCCCGGGAGAACCACCAGCCGGTCACCAGCGACACGCTGTTCGAGATCGGTTCGATCAGCAAGACCTTCACCGTGACCCTCGCCGCCTTCGCCCAGGCCGCCGGCAAGCTGTCGCTCAAGGACAGCCCCAGCCGCTACATGCCGGAACTGCGCGGCAGCGCCCTGGACAAGGTCAGCCTGATCAACCTCGCCACCCATACCGCCGGTGGCTTCCCGTTGCAGATTCCCGACACAGTGCAGACGCCGGAGCAGCTCACCCAGTACTACAACGACTGGCAGCCGCAGTACCTTGCCGGCACCCAGCGCACCTACGCCAATCCCAGCATCGCGCTGGTCGGCTTCGCCACTGAACGGGCGCTGGACGTGCCGTACAAGACGGCGATGCAGCGCAACCTGTTCGCCCCGCTGGGCCTCTCCAACACCCATATCGAGGTGCCGGTGACCCGCCAGGGTTACTACGCCCAGGGCTACGACAAGGACGACGCGCCGGTGCGAATCAACCCCGACGTGCTGGCCGACGTGGCCTATGGCGTGCGCACCAGCAGCCGCGACCTGCTGCGCTTCGTGGAAATCCAGCTGGGCCGGGTCAAGCTGGGAGAAAAGCTGCAGGCCGCGCTCGACGCCACCCGCACCGGTTACTACAAGGTCGGCCCGATGACCCAGGATCTGATCTGGGAGCAGTACGCCTACCCACCGAAACTGGCGGAGCTGCAACAGTACAACGGCAGCCAGATGATCCAGGGCAGCCAGCCGGTCACCGCCATCACCCCGCCGCTGCCGCCGCAGCAGAAGGTCTGGGTGAACAAGACCGGCGCCACCGCCGGCTTCGGCGCCTACGTGGCCTTCGTACCGGCCAAGCAGCGCGGCATCGTGCTGCTCGCCAACCGCAACTATCCCAACGAGGCGCGGGTGAAACTCGCCTGGGACATCCTCTCCCGCTTGCAGTGAGCTCAGGCGTCGGACTGGGCCTTGAGGAACAGCGCGAACAGCTCCGGCTGCGACTTGATGTTCAGCTTGGCGTAGATGTGCCGGCGGTGGACCTTCACCGTCTCGGCCGAGATATCCAGCTTGTTCGCCACTTCCTTGTTCGAGCAGCCACCGAGCATCAGGCGGATCACGTCCAGCTCGCGCGCCGTCAGCGGCGTGCCGAGGCGCTCCATCGCAGCCTCCAGGTCGCCCTGCCAGCGCGGCGCCTGGCGCACCGGCTGCTCGGCCATGACGCCTTCGAAGAACAGGCGCTGGCGCATCAGCCCGGCAACCCAGGGGCGGATCAGTTCCAGCAGCGCGATCTGCTCCGCCGTGAAGCGCCGCCTGCTGCCCAGTGACAGGCACAGGGTGCGCGCCTCGTCGAGCTGCACGTTGTACTGCACCTCGTCTTCCTTGACGTTGCGGTCGAAGTACAGGCGGTAGTACTCGGTCTGGCGAAAGCGCTCGGGCGCCACCTCGGACAGGCGGAACAAGCCGCTGCCGGGCCTTTCGCGGTTCGCGACGTAGAACGGGTCGAGCAGGTACAGGCCCTTGATGTAGTCGTGGAACAGCGGATCGGGCGATTCCCCCTCGTAGGGACTCTCGGCGAACAGGTAGGGTCGGCCATCGCTGAACAGCAGCGCCACCCAGTTATCCAGCGGCACGAACTCATCCAGCACCCGCGCCAGCGCAGGCCAGAAGCCGGGCCGGTCGAGCGACTCGATCAACTGCCCTACCGACCGGTTCCAGGCCACATCCGCAAGGCTGAGGTTCATCCGCATACCCCCCCGGGGTTAACTACTCGACGTGATAGGAAATCCTGAAGCGAAACGCATACTTGCATTGCCTCCGGGGCCTTGTCACCCGCCCCGGCGGGACCCACTCGAACAACAACAAGGCCCGACAATGAAACTCGAACTGGTACAGCTGGCAGCCCGTGACGGCGACACCGCCCACAACCTGCAGCGCATCCTCAAGGCCATCGCCACCTGCGCGCCGGACACCGACCTGGTGGTCTTCCACGAATCGCAGATCACCGGCTTCCTCGACGCCGGCAACATCGCCGCCAACGCCGAGTCCCTCGACGGCCCGAGCGTGCGCGCCATCGCCCAGGCCGCCCGCGACCATGAAGTTGCCGTGGTGGTCGGGCTGATCGAGAACGACGGCGGACGCTTCTACAACACCACGCTGTTCATCGCCCCCGAAGGCATCCTGGCGCACTACCGCAAGACCCACCTGTGGATCTCCGAACCCGGTCTGGTGGAGCCCGGCGACCGCTACCTGACCTTCCCGTGGCGCGGCGTGCGCATCGGCCTGCTGATCTGCTACGACACCGAGTTCCCCGAAGCCGCTCGCGCCGTGGCCGAACTGGGCGCCGAGCTGATCCTGGTCACCGACGGCAACATGGAACCCTACGGCCACGTGCATCGCACCTCCATCGCCGCCCGCGCGCAGGAGAACCAGGTGTTCGCCGTGGTGGTGAACCGCGTGGGCAGCGGCGACGACGACCTGGTCTTCGCCGGCGGCAGCGCCGCGTTCGATCCGTTCGGCCACCTGCTGTTCGAGGCCGGGCGCGAGGAATGCCGGCACAGCATCGAGCTGGACTTCACTCGCCTCGCCCCCGCCCGCGAGTTGTACGACTACCACCGGGAGAAACGCTTCCGCCTGCCGGGCGAGCGCATCGAGCACGCCGACGGCCGCCGCGAACTGCTGATTCCCTGAAGCGACCCGCTCTTTACCGGTTGCAACCTGCCCATAACAATTCCAATCAGAACCGCCGGCGCTCCCTGCGGAGGCCGGCCAGGAGCATCCCATGAAAGCCCCTCGTCTACTCGCATCGGCATTGGCGCTGGCCGCCCTGATCGGCACGTCCCTCGGTAGCGCCCGCGCCGCCGACGGCCCTACCGTGCACCTGTACAACTGGTACGACTTCATCGCCCCCGAGACGCCCGGGGAGTTCCAGCAGGAAAGTGGCATCACGCCGGTGCTGGACGTGTTCGACAACGCCGAGGTGATGCAGAGCAAGCTGATGGCCGGACGCACCGGCTACGACGTGGTGGTGATCAGCGGCGACGTGCTGCCCAACCTGATCAAGGCCGGCGTCCTGCAGGAACTGGACCGCTCCAGGCTGCCGAACTGGCCGCACCTGGACCCGGAAGTGCTCGCCACCCTGCAGAAGAACGATCCCGGCAACCGCTATGGCGCGCCCTATCTCTGGGGCACCACTGGCATCGGCTACGACGTCGACAAGGTTCACGAGCTGTTCGGCGACCAGGCGCCGGTCAACACCTGGGACCTGATCTTCAAGGAAGAGAACATCGCCAAGCTCAGCCAGTGCGGCGTGGCCATGCTCGACTCACCGACCGAGATCGTCTCCATCGCCCTGCACTACCTGGGCCTGCCGGCCAACAGCCAGAACCCCGACGACTACCGCAAGGCCGAGGCGCTGCTGCTGAAGATCCGCCCCTACGTGCGCTACTTCGACTCCTCGAAGTTCATCACCGACCTGGCCAACGGCAACACCTGCGCGGTGGTCGGCTGGGAAGGCGGCGTGTTCGATGCGCGGCTCACCGCCGAGCGCGCCGGCAATGGCCGCAAGATCGCCTACAGCATCCCCCGCGAAGGTGCACCGGTGTGGGTGGAAAGCTTCGTGCTGCTCAAGGACGCGCCGCATCCCGAACAGGGCCTGACCTTCATCGACTACATGCTGCGCCCGCAGGTGGTGGCCAAGAGCTCCGACTACGTCGGCTACCCCAACGCCAACCGCGACGCCACGATGCTGGTGAACGCGAAGCTGCGCGACGACCCCGGCGCCTATCCGTCGAAGGAAGTGATGGCCACCCTGTTCCCGCTCGAACCCCTGCCGCTGAAGACGGAGCGAGTCCGCACACGGGTGTGGAGCAAGGTCAAGACCGGGACCTGATGGACTGCGTCATTGTCACTGATGATGGACGAACGCAAGCGCTGATGGCGTGGCGTGAGAGAGCTGAGCTCGGCTGCTGATCACCCCATCCTCGAAGTCCCCTGTAGGCGCGAGCTTGCTCGCGAACCTCCTGGCCTCGGCGCCTGGGCCGTTCGCGAGCAAGCTCGCTCCTACGAAAAGCCGATCGGCCTCAGTCGCTGGCCAGCTCGAACAGTTGCCAGCGCACCGAGCTGACGCCCTTCTCCAGGCTGATGCGGCTGACCATGCGCTCCAGCTGGCCGCTGGCGCCGTGGCCGCCGAGCAACTCGGCGCGCACTTCCAGCCTGGCCGGGTTGGGCTGGTCCTCACTGTGCAGCGACTGCAGGCGCAGTTCGCCGCCGTCCAGGCTGTGCAGCATCAGGCTGCGCACCTGGATCTCGTCCTCGGCGCGGCAGACGATGGCGACACCGTAGCGTTGCTCCGCCTCGTTGGCCGGCAGAACCTCCTGATGGTTCAGGCGCTGAGCGATGTCGCGCAGCAGGATGTTGGCGCACAGCACCACCACGCTGCCCAGCGCGGCCTCCAGCAGCAGCCCCATGCTGCACAGCACGCCGATGGCGGCGGTGCACCAGAGCGTGGCGGCGGTGTTCAGGCCACGCACGTTCAGGCCATCGCGCATGATCACGCCGCCGCCCAGGAAACCGATCCCGGACACCACGTAGGCGGCGATGCGCGGCGCGTCCGCCGACAGGCCCGGCATGGCCTGGGTCATCAGCACGAACAGGCAGGCACCGGTGCTGACCAGGGCGTTGGTACGCAAGCCGGTGAGACGCTGGCGCAGCTGGCGTTCGGCGCCGATCAGGGCGCCCAGGGCGAGTGCCACGGCGACCCGCAGCAGGAAGATTTTCCAATCCATGTTCCACCTCGTATCCGGCGCACGGCCGGTCCATGCGCCGGGCGAGGCCGGCGCGCTATCGGGGATGGATCGCGAAAGATCGAAAGGCCTGGATAGGCCCCGGAGGGGAATGGTGAAACGTCATCCGCCAGGGGATGCGTTTCGCCACTGTCCGCTACGCAGCGAGACAGCAGCAGGGTTCTGCCGGACGGCTCGCTGTTCAGACCTGTCGCAATCGACCAGGGCAAGTGTCCACGGCAGGACTCCCATGCAAGTTGAAAAAAACGACCGGACCCGGTGTGAGCACTATCCGGGACAGCTCCGGTCGCAAGTCCTCATCATCCCCGCATCGCCTTAAGGTTTTCTTAGGAGCCGGCACGCCGGAGCAGAACCGACGCTGGCTTTCGATCCAGTGCTGCATTCGCACGCCCGTCTGAACATCGCTGCGGGCGCCTGGCCGGAATACTATGGCGAACGAAAAGCGCGTCAGCCCCAAACGACAGGAGAGCGTCATGCCGTTGCACGTCAGCACCCGCGAACACTGGATCAGTACCGAAAAGGGCCAGCTCTTCGCCCAGGACTGGACGCCCGACGAAACACGCGGCGAACCGATCCTGCTGTTGCATGACTCCCTGGGCTGCGTGGCGCTGTGGCGGGACTTCCCGGAACAGCTGGCGCGCACCACCGGCCGCCCGGTGATCGCCTACGACCGCCTCGGCTTCGGCCGCTCCGAACGCTACCCCGGTGCCCTGCCCCTGGGCTTCATCGACGACGAGGCACGGGTGAACCTCCCGGCGTTACAGCAGCACTTCGGCTTCGAGCGTTGCGTGGTATTCGGCCACAGCGTCGGCGGCGCCATGGCGGTGGCCTGCGCAGCGCAGCACCCGCAGGCCTGCGCGGCGTTGATCACCGAATCGGCGCAGGCCTTCGTCGAGCACCAGACCCGCGATGGCATCCGCGCGGCCGAACAGGAATTCGCCCAGGAGGGCCAGTTGGAACGCCTGCAGAAGTACCACGGCGAAAAGGCCTTCTGGGTGCTGCGCGCCTGGGTCGATACCTGGCTGTCGAACGACTTCAGCGACTGGAACCTGGATGCCGAACTGGCCCTGGTGAAGTGCCCGATCCTCAGCCTGCACGGCGAGCAGGACGAGTACGGCTCGGCGGCGCACCCCGAGCGCCTCACCTCGGTACCCGGCGTGCCCTCGGTATTGAAACTGCTGCCCGACTGCGGCCATGTCCCGCACCGCCAGCAGCAGGCGGTGGTGCTGGAAGCGGTGGAAGAATTCCTCCGGCGTTTCAGCCACTAGGATCGTCCCATAGAGCCATGCGACTTTGGCCCGCGCAGTGTCGGTCGGGGTCGCGGGCGGACGTCCGAGTGGCCGCTCGACTCGCTCTGTCCCCGATATCCCTGCGTTCAGGGACCCGGATGGAACGAAAAAAGCCCGACACGCGGGTCGGGCTTCAGGGGGTTGGGTTTTAGTAGGTGGCCGGCGCTGGTCTCCGGCTTACAAGGTTTCTGAGGAATCTGGCGGAAGAGATTCAACCTCTCCACTTCACGCGGCGTATGGGACAAATCTTGTTGTTGCCAGCCGTGTACCCCGGGAACGTGCCCCACGTCTCCTTGCTATCCACTTGCGCATCAGTCTGCGTTCTCACCTACTGGATTGAGGGTAGCAAAAGTCCCGGCAAGCGGACCGGGACTTTTTAGACCGATTTCCACCGCTGGCGCGATGGTCAGAATGGAAAGAACTATCCACGACCGGCAGGCCGGAGCAGCACCAGGAACCTCGGTTCTACTCCGGTGAACAATCACTCCGCCATGTGCAGTTCCGGCAGTCGATCGCGGAACAGGCGAGTGGCGCTGAGCAGGCAGATGAAGCCCAGGCACATCCAGCCGAAGCCGATCAGGAAGGTCATGCCGGACAGGCTCGACCACAGCCAGATGGTGCTGAGGAACCCCAGCGCCGGCAACGCACCGTAGTACAGGTAGTAGCGCGTACCGCGCAGCTTCTGGTCGATCAGGTAATGCTTGATCACGGCCAGGTTCACCGCCGAGAACGCAAACAGCGCACCGAAGCTGATCATGCTGGCGACGGTATCCAGGGTAACGAACAGCGCGATCAGCGAGAGCAGGCTGATCAGCATGATCGCGGTGGCGGGAACGCGCTTCTTCGACACCAGTTTGCCGAATACCCGAGGCAGCGCGCCGTCCCGGCCCATGGCGAACAGCACGCGCGATACGCTGGCCTGGGACACCATCGCGGAGGCGAAGCAGCCCGCCACATAGGTGGCAGTGAAGAAGGTCACCAGCCCCTCGCCACCGACGCGACGCATCACGTCCAGCGAAGCGGAGTCGGCGTCAGTCAGCGCCGCCCATTCCGGGAATACCAGCTGGCCGAAATAGGCGGAGACGATGAACAGCAGACCGCCGATCAAGGTCACCAGCATGATGGCTGCGGGAATCTGGCGCTTGGGATTGGGCGTCTCTTCCGCCATGGTCGAGACGGCGTCGAAGCCGAGGAAGGACAAGCACAGGACGGCCGCGCCGGACATCACCAGCGTGAAGCTGAACTGCTCGTCATAGATGGGTTTGAGCAGCGAAACCGGCTCCGTCTGCGCGTTCATGTGGCTCCACGAAAGCGCGATGAACACCACGATGAATACGGCCTGGGCAACGATGAGAATCCAGTTGACCCGGGTGATGGACTCGATGCCGATGAGGTTGAGAAAGGTCACCAGCGCGATGGAGCCCAGGATCCACGCCGCCGCGGGAACCGCCGGGAAATACTCGGACATGTAGATGCCGATCAGCAGGTAGCTCAGCAGCGGCAGGAAGATGTAGTCGAGCAGCAGCGTCCAGCCCGCCATGAAGCCGAAGTAGGCGCCGAAGGTCTTGCGCGTGTAGGTGTAGACCGAGCCGGAATACGGGTGGGCCTGGACCATCCGCCCGTAGCTGTACGCCGTCAGCAGCATGGCAGCCAGGGTGATGACATAGGCGGTGGGCAGGTGGCCCATGGTCATCCGGGTAACCAGGCCATAGGTGGTGAACACCGCCAGCGGCACCATGTAGGCCAGCCCGAAGACTACGAGCGCGGTAATGCCCAGGGATTTGCGGAACGTGCGGGACGACGTCGACTCGCGATGAGGCTGATGGGTCGGGTGAGAGGTATCCATTACGCCTGTTGTTTTTTTCATGGCTGACTCAAGGCACTCCTGCTTCGCACGCCTCAAAGGACGTTGTTATTCGAATGGGGCGCGCATGGTGCGTCAGCTTCCCGCTGAGGAAAATTATTAAAAATATGTTCGAGCCCAATGAAAAAAATGGTCGACATGAGCCCTGCCACCACGCTCGATTCCCCGGCGCTCATACGAACTGCGCGTGCAGTACCCACCCAATCCGGCAAAAAAAAGCCGCCTCCTTGGGCGAGCAAAATCACCTTGTCTGTCGATGAGGCCAGGCAAGGTCAACTTCACAAAAGGAGGCGGCCAGAAGATGGTTGCGGGGCGCATTAAATCTCACGCCGGCTTCCTGCGAAACGAGGATTTTTGTTGCCGCTGAGCAACGAAATTTGTGGGCGTGAACCCTCGCGTCGAACAGCACGAGCAGGGGAACGCAGATTTCATCGAGGAGCGCTCGGCTTGAGGTAACATGTGGCGCCGTCGACCCCTCTGGCCGCCCATGTCCTCCAACGCGCTGTACACCGACCTCTCCGCCTACTACGACCTGATGTGCGCCGACATCGACTACCAGGCGCAGAGCCATTGCGTGCGCCGGCTGCACCAGCTGTTCGGCAACCAGGGGCGCAGGCACCTGGACCTCGCTTGCGGCACCGGCCCACACGTGCGCCACTTCCTCGACTTCGGCTACCGCAGTGCCGGCCTGGACATCAATCAGCCCATGCTGGACATCGCCCAGCAGCGTTGTCCCGAGGCACGTTTCAGTCGGCAGGACATGGCGGACTTCCAGGTGGACGAGCCGCTGGACCTGATCACCTGCTTCCTCTACTCGATCCACTACAACGCAGGGCTTGCGCAGTTGCGGGCGTGCCTGGCCAGCGTGCACGAAGCACTCGCGGACAACGGCGTGTTCTGCTTCAACAGCGTGGACAAGCGGCAGATCGACAACCGCTCGTTCGTGCGCCATAGCGTGGAGCACGAGGGCAGCCACTTCACCTTCGGTTCCGGCTGGTACTACAGCGGCGAAGGCGAGCGGCAGGCGCTGCGCCTGAGCATCGAGAAGACCACCGCGGGCGTGACCCAGGCCTGGCAGGATGAACACGCCATGGTCGCCCTGAGCTTCACCGAACTGCAGGAGCTGCTGCAGCCGAACTTCGAAGTGCAGGTCTTCGAGCATGACTACGAACGGATCACGCCCTGGGGCGGTACGTCCGGGAATGCGTTGTTTGTCTGCGTGAAGCGCTGAGAACCGGCCCGCACCTCTCCTGCTCGTCAGCCATGCTTGCTGCCCGTGAAGGGGCAGAAGCCGGCTGGAGACGAGCACGATTCCAATGTGCTTGCGCCAAACATATGGAAATTCGTATATTCGATTATCCATATGTGAAGGTGAAGCCATGATCACTCCGCCTGAAGTCTTCAAGAGCCTGGCTGACGAGACCCGCGCCCGCGCCACCCTGCTCATCGCCAGCCTGGGCGAACTCTGCGTCTGCGAGCTGATGTGCGCCCTGGACGACAGCCAGCCGAAGATCAGCCGCCACCTGGCGCAACTGCGCAGCAATGGCCTGCTGCTGGATCGACGCCAGGGTCAGTGGGTGTATTACCGCCTCAATCCGGAGCTGCCCGCCTGGGTACACGAGATGCTGCAGGTAACCCTGCAGGCCAACGCGCAATGGTTGGCCGACAACACCCTCCGTCTGCAGAACATGGACGGCCGCCCCGTCCGTGATGCTGCCTGCTGCTGATCCTCTTCGAGCGAATTTCCCATGCTGGTCGCCATTGCTGTCTTCGTTTTCACCCTCATTCTGGTCATCTGGCAACCCAAGGGCCTTGGCGTTGGCTGGAGCGCCACCCTGGGCGCGATCATCGCCCTGGCCGCCGGCGCGGTTTCCCTGCAGGACATCCCGACCGTGTGGGCCATCGTCTGGAACGCCACTGCCACCTTCATCGCGGTCATCATCATCAGCCTGCTGCTGGATGAAGCCGGCTTCTTCGAGTGGGCCGCGCTGCACGTGGCGCGCTGGGCCAACGGCAGCGGCTACCGCTTGTTCGCCTTCTGCGTGTTGCTCGGTGCGGCCGTCTCAGCGCTGTTCGCCAATGATGGTGCAGCGCTGATCCTCACGCCCATCGTCATGTCGATGCTGCTCGCGCTGCGCTTCTCACCCGCCGCGACCCTGGCCTTCGTCATGGCTGCCGGCTTCATCGCCGATACCGCGAGCCTGCCGCTGGTGGTTTCCAATCTCGTGAACATCGTCTCCGCCGACTACTTCGGCCTGGGCTTCGCCGAATACGCCTCGGTGATGGTGCCGGTGAACCTCGCCAGCGTCGCCACCACGCTGCTGGTGCTGTTCCTGTTCTTCCGTCGCGACATCCCACGGCAGTACGCGCTCGATGCGCTGAAGGAGCCGAAAGCGGCCATTCACGATCGCGCGACCTTCATCGTCGGCGGGTGGACGCTGCTGGTGTTGCTGGTCGGCCTGTTTGCGCTGGAACCGCTGGGCATCCCGGTCAGCGCCGTGGCCGCCGTCTGCGCGGCGATTCTCTTTGCCGTCGCCGCTCGCGGCCACCGCATCTCCACCCGCCGCGTGCTTCGCGAGGCTCCCTGGCAGGTGGTGATCTTCTCCCTCGGCATGTACCTGGTGGTGTATGGCCTGAAGAACGCCGGCCTCACGGACTCCCTGACCCAGTTGCTCGATCGCCTCGCCGAGCATGGCCTGTGGAGCGCCGCCATTGGTACGGGCCTGCTGTCGGCGCTGCTGTCCTCGGTGATGAACAACATGCCCAGCGTGCTGGTCGGTGCCCTGTCGATCCAGGCCAGCGGCGCGGAGGGGCTGGTGCGCGAGGCGATGATCTACGCCAACGTGATCGGCTGCGACCTCGGACCGAAGATCACCCCCATCGGCAGCCTCGCCACGCTGCTCTGGCTGCACGTGCTGGATCGCAAGGGCATGCACATTAGCTGGGGCTACTACTTCAAGGTCGGCATCCTCCTGACGTTGCCGGTTCTGCTGATCACCCTCTCGGCCCTGGCACTGCGCCTGAGCCTCTGACGTCCGCCAACAAGCGGAGGAGACCTCCATGCGAGTCCTGTTCATGTGCACGGCCAACAGCTGCCGCAGCATCCTTTCCGAAGCGCTGTTCAACCATCTGGCTCCGGAAGGCTTCGAGGCGATCAGCTCCGGCAGCTTTCCCAAGGGCAAGGTGCTGCCGCGCAGCCTCACCACCCTGGAGCAGGCCGGCATTTCCACCAAGGGCCTGAGCAGCAAGGGCAATGAAGCCTTCGAAGGCAATCCGCCGGATATCGTCATCACCGTCTGCGACAAGGCCGCCGGAGAAGCCTGCCCTGTGTACTTCGGCCCGGCGCTGAAGTCCCACTGGGGACTGGAAGACCCATCCGATGTCGTAGGCGACGAGGCGTCCATCGACGCAGCCTTCCGCGCCACGCTGAGCCGGATCGAGCTGCGCTGCAAAGCCTTCTTCGCACTTCCCTTCGACACCCTGGGCCGCGACGAACTCAAGCGCGAGCTGGATCGCATTGGCGCTCTCTGAGCAGGAGGACCCCATGTCAGAGCAACTGCCCAATCTCGACCTTTCGCTGTTCGACCTGCCGCCGGCGGCAACCCGTACCAGCGAGCACAAACCGCGCATCCTGTTGATGTACGGATCGACCCGCGAGCGCTCCTTCAGCCGTCTGCTGGTGGAAGAAGCCGCGCGCCTGCTCGAGCACTTCGGCGCCGAGACGCGCCTCTTCAATCCATCCGGCCTGCCGCTGCCCGACGACGTGCCCGTGGAGCATCCCAAGGTGCAGGAGCTGCGTGACCTGGTGCAGTGGTCGGAAGGCCAGGTCTGGTGCTCCCCGGAGCGCCACGGCGCCCTTTCCGCTGTCTTCAAGGCGCAGATCGACTGGATTCCCCTGGCACTCGGCGCCGTCCGTCCCACCCAGGGCAAGACCCTGGCGGTGATGCAGGTCTGCGGCGGCTCGCAGTCGTTCAACGTGGTCAACCAGCTGCGCGTGCTCGGCCGCTGGATGCGCATGTTCACCATCCCCAACCAGTCCTCGGTACCCAAGGCCTACCTGGAATTCGACGATGCGGGACGCATGAAGCCGTCGCCGTACTACGATCGAGTGGTCGACGTCATGGAAGAGCTGGTGAAGTTCACCCTGCTGCTGCGTGATCGCCAGGAGTTCCTGGTGGATCGTTATTCGGAGCGCAAGGAAAGCGCCGAACAACTCTCCGCCCGCGTCAATCAACGCTCGATCTGAGGTCTCCATGCCCATCGAAATCAGGGAAGCTCGCCCCGAGGACGCCTCGGCGATCCAGGCCATCTACGCCCCGGTCGTGACCGGCACGGCGATCTCCTTCGAAGAGGTGCCGCCGACCGTCGAAGAGATGCGGCAGAGGATAGTCACGACCCTGCGGACCTATCCGTATCTCGTTGCCGTGCGAGACGGACACCTGGTCGGCTACGCCTACGCGAGCCAGCATCGGGCGCGCGCCGCCTATCGATGGGCAGTGGATGTAACCGTCTACGTCGCGGAGAGCGAGCGCCGCACGGGCGTTGGCCGCAGCCTCTATGCCGAGCTGCTTCCCATCCTCGCCCGGCAAGGATTCAACGCCGCCTATGCCGGCATCGCCCTGCCCAACGCCGGCAGCGTCGGTCTGCACGAGCAGCTGGGCTTCAGGCACATCGGCACCTTCCCGCAGGTTGGCTTCAAGCTGGGCCGCTGGCACGACGTGGGCTACTGGCGCCTGGAGCTCGGTACCCAGAGCAACTCGCCCAGTGAGCCTCGCCTATACGCGGACATCACTGGCTGAACGTTTGCTTTGGGTCGGTAGAGCCGCTCGGAGAATGAGGCCCGCCACGCGCACAACTGCAGGCGAGTCGTCGCCAGGCCACTTCGCCCGCTCCAGTCCCGGCGGATCTGCGCACAGGGCCGATCCTTCACAAGCGATCGGCCACCTCGCCTCAGGGCTCCCCGCGTTTACGCCGCGACGATCCACTCCGCGGCGCGCTCCGCGATCATGATGGAGGGAGCGTTGGTGTTGCCTCCGATCAGCGTGGGCATGATGGAGGCGTCAACGACCCGGAGCCCCTCGATCCCGCGTACGCGCAACTGCTGGTCGACCACCGCCATCTCGTCGCTCCCCATCTTGCAGGTGCCGACCGGGTGGTAGACGGTGTCGGTTCGGTTGCGCAGCAGCTCGATCAATTGCTCGTCGCTGGAAAGATCCCGGCTATAGATGTCCTTCAAGCCGTACCTTGCCAACGGGGCCTGGCCGGCAATGTCCCGCACCATGCGGTAGCCCTTGAGCAAGGTGCTGACGTCGTCGTCGTGGCCGAGGAAGTTCGGGTCGATGCGCGGCGCTGCAAAGGGATCTGCCGACAGCAGGCCAACGCTGCCGATGCTCTTCGGCCGCAGCACGCAGACGTGGCAGCTGAAGCCGTGCCCCCAGTGCAGTTTGCGGCCGTGGTCATCGATCGGCCCGATGACGGCGTGCAGTTGAATATCCGGGCGTGACAGGTCCGCAGAGGTCTTCAGGAACCCTCCGCTTTCGGCGCAGTTGCTCGCGAACGTGCCGGTCTTGTGCCGGACATAGTCGCTGAATGCCTTGCCCATCCGCACCGAGCCTCTGGCGGAGATACCCAGCAAGGACGTGTCGTGGCTCTTGTAGCAGGCGATGATGTCCGGGTGATCCTGGAGGTTCTGCCCTACCCCTGGCAGCTCGTGCTGCAGCGCAATGCCGTGAGGCTTGAGCTCCGCCTCCGCGCCGATGCCCGAGAGCATCAGCAAGTGCGGACTTCCGAAGGCTCCGGCGCTCAGCAGAACTTCCTTGCGGGCCTTGATCTCCAGGCGTTCGCCCTTGACGGAGACCTGCATGCCCACGGCACGCTTGCCTTGCAGCAGGATGCGCTGGGCATGGGCTCCAGTGATGACGGTCAGGTTGCCGCGAAGCTCGCGAATGGGCTTGAGGAACGCGCTGGCAGTGCTCCAGCGGCGGCCGTCGCGGATGGTCACGTCGTAGTGCCCCACCCCTTCCTGCTCGATGCCATTGAAGTCCGGGTTACGCGGGTGGCCTGCCCGCTCGGCTGCGTCCAGGAAGGCGTTGGTGACCGGATGCGCCTCCACGCGGCCGACGTACAGCTCGCCGTCGGCGCCATGAAAGTCGCTCCCGCCACGATGGTTCCCCTCGCTCTTGCGGAAGTAAGGCAACACGTCGTCGTACGACCAGCCGGGGTTTCCGAGGGCCTGCCAGTCATCGTAGTCGCTGCGGTGGCCGCGGATGTAGATCATCCCGTTGATCGAACTGCTGCCCCCCAGGGTCTTTCCGCGCGGCTGGTATCCGGTGCGGCCATTCAGGCCGGGCTGGGGAACGGTCTGCAGCGCCCAGTTGACGTGCCGGGTCGGGAGGATCGCCGCGACACCGATCGGGGTATGGATGAGCGGCGAGGTATCTTCGCCGCCGGATTCCAGCAGACACACCCGCACCGATGGATCGGCACTCAGGCGATTAGCCAGGACGCAGCCGGCCGAGCCGGCGCCAACGATGATGTAGTCGAATTCCATAATTGTTCTTCTCGGGATGCGCGCCGGGCAGACGGACTCAGCGCAGAGGTCTGGAATTCTTCTCCGGCAAGGCGCACATTAATTGATCTTTGACGACTTTATTTTGACTTTTAACGACTGTGACTGCCCTCATCCGTACCACCTCGTTCATTGGTCTGCCGCAACTGGTCGAGCAGTTGGGCGGGGACATCGATCAACTGCTCCGGCGCTTCCAGATCGATCCGCGCGCACTTGAAGACGACGAGGCACGGGTCCCGCTGCGCTCCCTGGTCGATATCCTCGAATGTGCTGCAAACGAGCTGGGCTGCCCCGATCTGGGCCTGCGCATGGCCGAATATCAGGACTTGCAAGTGCTTGGTCCGGTGGCACTGATCGCCCGCAACTCGGCGACGGTCGGCCAGGCGCTGGAAGAGGTTTCCAGGTTCATCGGCTACCACAGCCCTGGCATCGATGTGCAGCTCGAACGCGCCGACCGCGATGCACCGCGGCTCGTGATCGAGATCCGCCTGCCCGGCCCCGCGCGACGGCGGCAGATGCAGGAACTGGCGCTGGGCGTGGGATACAACACCATGAAGCTGCTGTGCGGCAGCCAGTTCGGCGCGCGCTCCGTGCTGCTCACTGGCGCGGGCTCGTTGCCACCGGCGCGATACCGGCGCTACTTCAAGACAGCGGCGTACTTCAGCCAGGAATGCAACGCCCTGGTCCTCAGCGAAGAACAACTCGAAATGCGGGTGCAACAGCAGGATCCACAGTTGCACCGTGTGCTGCTGGACTACCTCCGGCCCTTCGATGCCCAGACTCCGGAGGGCCTGGTGCGCCAGGTGGAGAATCTTGTCCTGCGGACGTTGCCGACCCAGCGCTGCCGCATTGCGCTGATCGCCGAGCAGCTCGGCCTCCACGAGCGGGTACTGCAACGGCGCCTGGCCGAACTGGGAACCGGTTTCGAGGAACTGCTCGAACAGGCTCGGCACTCATGTGCGGAGCGTTATCTTGCCGAGCGCCACATGCCGATGTCCCAGGTGGCGGGCCTGCTGGGGTATAGCGAACAGAGCGTCTTCAATCGCGCCTGCCGCCGCTGGTTCAACGACACGCCGCGCGCTGTGCGCCGCCGGCTACTCGACGGCACCGACGCACCCAGCTCCCCTCGCCGCTAGCGCACCAGCCCCAGCTCCTTGGCCCGGACGATGGCCTGGGTGCGCCGCGTCACGCCCAGCTTGGCGTTGATCTTCTGCGCATGGCTCTTGACCGTGTGCAGCGAGATGAACAATTGCTCGGCGATGTCCTGGTTGGACAGCCCTTGCGCGATCATCTTCAGAACCGACAGCTCGCGCGGGCTGAGCAGCACCGCGCCGGCCTGCTGGTCGTCGGCCCTCAAGGTTTCCTTGCCCCAGCGCACCAGGCCAGGATTGCGGAGGCTGCAGCCATACTCCGCGCTGGCCATGCCGATCTGCCGGGACAGCGCCATGGCGTCGAGCAGCGCTCGCTGCGCGCGGCCCTGCTGGCCTTTGGCGTAGAGCGCCTCCGCCAGACCGAAGCACAGCTCCACGGCCAAGGCGCGACGCTCCTGCCGCTGCGCCTCCCCGAGCATGGCCTCGAAGATTTCGCTGACCTCTTCGCCCGCCGCCAGACGTGCATGGACCAATGCCAGTTGCAGGTGTTGAACCAGTTCGGGATTGCCATAGGGAGGCCGTTTGGGTTCGGCGCCGGAATATTGCAACAGACAGCCCTCCAGCACCGTGCGAGCGCGGTTGGCCTGGCCTTCCTGAATCCACAAGCGGGCGTAGCCAAGCAACAGGAGGCTCTGGTACAGCGGCTCGGTGATATTGCGGAATTGCAGCAGCCGTTCGGCATCGGCCAGGCGCAGATGGGCCCGGGCGGGGACATTGTGCATCGCGTCCAACTCAGCCAGGCCGATGTATCCCCAGGAGGCTGCCGGGTCTTCGCAGTCCAGGCACTCCTGCAGCCCGGCCTCATAGTGTCCACGGGCGTCAGCGTAGTGTCCCAGGCGGGTCAGCAAGGCGCCGAGCCGCAGCCGTGTCCGGCCACTCAGGGGGTTGGCCTCCCCCTTGCCTTCCGCGCTCAGTTCCTGGTGCAACTGCTCGGCCAGGCGCAGCGCTTCCCGGAGCTCGCCACGCATTTCCAGCAGCTGTACCTGTTGCAGGAGCAGCACGGCTTCCAGCACGCGGCTGCCGTGGCGGCGAGCCAGCTTGATGGCATTGCGATGGAACTGCTGCGCGGTCTCAATCCTGCCGTCGACTATCTCCACCTCGATCAGCGCCGTCAGCAGGATGACGTGCTGGGCCCAGGCGGACTCCGGCAAGTGCTCCAGGGCCTCGCGCATGTGCGGCGTCTCGAACTTGCCTCGGTGATATTCGAGCTTGCCGGTCAGGGCCTGGCACTGGGCAAGCAGCTCACGCTGACGCCGCGCCGTCGGCTGTGGCAGGAAGCGTTGCAACTGCGCGGCACACACCTCGGCCTCATCGAGCCTGCCGCTGATGAGCAGCGCCCAGGAGTTGAGAATCAGCAGGCGTGGCGTGCTGGAAATCAGTTCGTCGGGCAGCAGGCTCCGCCAACGCAGTACCCGCGCCATCTGGCTGCCGTGCAGCAGCCGGTCGCGGGTGAAGTGCTGCAACAGACTCGCGGCGATCTCCGGCTGGTCGGCGAGCAGCGCATAGTCGATGGCCTGGCGCACCTGCTCACGTCCGGCGGCCCACTGGCAGGCATGGCGGTACAGCGCGCGCTTGAGGCTCTGCGCGACTTCCGCCGCCAGGATGCTGCCCACGGCGGGCCGCACCCGGTGCAGGCCCTGGTCGCCATCCAGGGTTTCGATGAACACGCCGGCATCCAGCAGTTGCAGCAGCAGTTGCTTGCCTTCGCCGACGCCGAGCACGTGCTCGCACAACGACGCATCGAAGTCCTGCAGGCAGGACAGCTTGCACAGCGCCTGGCGCAACTCGTCCGGAAGCTCGGCGAGGACTTCCTGCTCCAGATAGCGACGCACCAGTGCATTGCCCTGGGCGGCTTCCGGCGGCTGGCCGGGGTCGCGCCCGTGCAGGCGCAGGCGAAT
Organism: Pseudomonas macauensis; assembly: GCF_047902425.1. Classification (NCBI taxonomy): domain Bacteria; kingdom Pseudomonadati; phylum Pseudomonadota; class Gammaproteobacteria; order Pseudomonadales; family Pseudomonadaceae; genus Pseudomonas; species Pseudomonas macauensis. The sequence goes on from NZ_CP138377.1 coordinate 3,767,002, forward strand.
GCCGGCGAACCAGCCATCGGTCTGCGACATCAATGACTGCACCGTGGTGAGCGGTACCTCTCCGTAGAGACTGCCCAGCAATTCGCTCAGCTCGGTGGCAGTCATGGCGAGGTCGTCGGCGCCCAGCTCGAAGAGTTCCCCTTCCAGCAGGAGCCGCTCCAGCTTGCAGGCGGGACGGCGGCGGCTCGCGATCCACCAGGACACAGCAGGCGGCGAAGCGCGCAAGAGGAGATCGAGGAGCCGGTCGAGCAGTACGTCCGCCACCCGCGACAGGTCATCGAGCATGATCCACAGTGGGCCTTGCTGCCGCGCCAGGCAGGCAAGCACGGCGCTTGTCTCGCTGCTCTCCAGTCCCAACGCGGTCGCCAGCAGCCTGAGCAGCGCGGGCTCATCCAGCGTCAGCCCCTTCAGGTCGAGCCACAACAGGCGCACGCCCTCGGGACGGGCCAGGGCGCACTCGCGCAGCAGCACGCTCTTGCCGCTACCGGCGGGAGCACAGACCAGCCGCAAACGGCAGGGAGCGAGAAGAAGGGCCTGACTCAGGCGGGGGCGTGGCAGAAAGCCGGAGGGCAACGCGGGAGCGCGGCACGGGTCGGTGTGGAAATTCGCCGTGGGCATGGCGTTACTCGCAGGATTCCGTAAATGCAAAGGCGGCCATGTTACGGCTTGTGTCTGGGGCTGTATCGGGTTTGCCGACGATCTGGCAGAAAAAAGGGCGGCCGACTGGCCGCCCAACACGGAGTTGCTCGGAGAAACAACGGCTCAGCGGACGCCGGTCTGGCGCAGCGCCGCCGGGGTGTAGTCCGCGGCGATGGCCTTGGCGCCGAACACGATGCTCTGTTTCTCTTCGTTCTTCAGGCCCATGACCGAATAGCGGCCGGAGATGATGTCGTAGAGCGCCTCGGCGGTGTAGCCCGGCACCTTTTGGTTGTAGTACTGCTGGGCGTGCCCTTCCCCGACGCGCCACAGCTGGCCGCGGCCATCGTAGTGATCGACTTCCGCCAGTTGCCAGGTGTCCTCGTCGAAGAACATGTGGCGCTTGGCATAGATGTGGCGCTCACCGCTCCTGAGCGTGCCGACCACTTCCCACACGCGGTGCAGCTCGTAGCGGGTCAGGTCCTGGTTGATGTGCCCCGCCTTGATGATGTCGTCGTACTTCAGCGACGGCGAGTCGAGCTTGTAGCTGTTGTAGGGGATATACAGCTCCTTCTTGCCGACCAGTTTCCAGTCGTAACGGTCGGGCGAGCCGTTGTACATGTCGTAGTTGTCGGAGGTGGCCAGGCCGTCGGCCGCGGTTGCCGGGCCGTCGTAGGCGACCTGCGGGGCACGGCGCACACGACGCTGACCGGCGTTGTAGAGCCATGCCTGGCGCGGCTCCTTCACCTGGTCGATGGTTTCGTGCACCAGCAGGACGTTACCCGCCAGGCGCGCTGGCGCTGTTACGCGCTGGATGAAGTAGAAGAGGATGTTGTCGCCCTTGGCCTTGTCGAAGTCCGGCAGGTTCGACGGGTAGGACACCTCGTCCTCGAAGTGAACCATGGAGAACGAGCCGTCGGTCTGCGGCTGTACGCGGGTGATGTAACGGTGGATGTTACCGCCGCGGTAACGCGTCTCGTGGTTCCACACCAGCTCGACACCGGTTTTGGGAATCGGGAAGGCGTAGTAGTGGCTGTCGAAGTTCTGCAGGCCGTTGCCGCCGCCCACCAGTTCGGTGCGCGCCGCGCTGGTCTTGATCGCCGCGTAGATGTCGTCCGGCAGCGCTGCCGTACGGTGCGTCGGATACACCGGAATCCGATAGCTGTCCGGATAGCGCTTGAACATCGCCATCTGGCCATCGGTCAGCTTGGCCTTGTACTGCTCGGCATTGGCCGCGGTGATGATGAACAGCGGTTTCTCGTTGGCGAACGGATCGGCCAGGAAGCCCTTGCCGTCGACTGCGCCGGCATTCACCGGCAGGCCACCGGTCCAGGCCGGAATACTGCCATCGGCGTTGCCCGCCTTTTCCGCGCCCATCGGCGTGAGGGTGCCGCCGAGCTGCGCCACTTCCGCCGCCGGGACTGCGGCCAGCACGCTGCCGGCGAGCAGCGACAAGGCCAGCACGCCGGATTTCAAGCCTATTTTCTGAGTCTGCATTGCATGGTCCTCTGCGTTAGAAATTCACGCCAAAGCTGAGTGCGACGAAGTCCCTGTCGACGGACGTGTTGAAGTCGCCGCCAAAGAAGTCCGTATAGGAAAGGCTGGTGGTGTAGGTGTTGGCGTAGTCGGCATCCAGGCCGAAGCTGATGGCCTTGCTGCCCTCGTTGAACAGCCCGTTGGGACCGTAGCCGTCGACGTCGTGCGACCAACTGATGTTCGGCCGCAGGTTCACCCCGGCGAACACGCTGTTGTAGTCCCAGATCGCGCGGGCGCGATAACCCCAGGACGTGGCGGTGACGTAGCCGTCGTCCACGCAGTTGGACGTCAGGTTGGTGTAGTCGTTGTTGCCGACGGCACCGGAGATGGTGGTCTGGTTGAGCGCACGGCAGGTATTGACCGAGCCCGTGGCGGGCAGCGGGCCGGGGCCATACACCGGGTCGCGACCATAACGGGCGTCGCGGGTCGACTCGAGCCCGCCGACATGCACCACGCCGACCTCTCCCACGAGGGTCAGGCGTTCAGCGCCCATGACCTGGTCGAAGAAGTGCGTCAGGGTCGTCTGGAACTGCGTGATCTCCTTGCGGCGGTAGCCGTGCAGATCGCCGCCCGGAGTGGCCTGCAGCACCGACGCATTGCCATATGCCGCATAAGCCTTCGGGTTGATGTCCGCCAGCGGACCAACGCCGGAAAACAGCAGGTCGGTCGTGTTGAGCTGGACCGGCGCATTGGGTCGGTAGCTGATCTCGCCGCTCCACGCCGTTCCGGTGGGCAGCGTCGTCGAGAAGCTCAGGCCATACAGGTGAATGTCTTCCGGGTACTCCATGAAGTAGCTGGAGTTCCCGGCAACCACCAGGGGCGCGGCGGCGCCGGTTCGTCCCGCCACGTTGTAGACGCTCTGCGAGGGAGCGCTGACGCTGAGGAACGGCGCACGGCTGTGATAGTTGATGAAGTAGGCGCCGAACTCGGTGTTCAGCGGGTCGAACATGTAGCGCAGGGCCATGCCCCACTGGCCGCCGTCCCGCGCGTCGCGGTCCGCCCCACGGTGGACGAGAGTGCCTTCGCCGTTCTGGTCGATATCCATCGTCGTACCAGGCAGCGCGGCATTCACCGCCTTGCCTGCGGCGAGGTTGTTGGTGAGCAGGCGCAGATTGTTGCTGCAGCCATCCGCTACGACATCGACCTGGGAGAAGAAGGTGCCGCAGTTATCGACGACGGTCTGGTCCCACTCCAGTTGGTAGAAGGCCTCGGCGGAAAGACTGTCGGTCAGGCTCTGCGACAGATAGAACATGTTCACCGGGATCAGACCTTCCTTGATCTCGGCTCCGGGGCGCCGGAACGCGGCAACGTCGATCGGGTTGATCGAGTTGATGCTGTTCAGGATGAAGGTGCTCTCCCCCCAGCTGACCACCTGCTTGCCCAGGCGGACCGCTCCCGGTTGGTTGGCGATCGTGTAGTTGTGGTAGATGAACGCGTCCAGCATCTGGGCGCCCGAGGACTTCGCACCTTCCTTGCGTCCACTATCGTCGATGTCCTTGAACGGACGGCTTTCATCCTTGAGTTCGAAGTCATACCAGTACTTGCCGCGCAGGAACACGCCGGTGTCTTCGTACTTGAGTTCGAGATCGTGGATGCCCTTGAAGATCTTCGAGAAGGTTTCGCCCTTCTTGAAGTTGAGGTGGCCGTCATCGGTGGTCTGCGACAGCCCCTTGCCGCCATTGTTGACCCCGATGAGGTCGGGATCGCCACCGCGTAGCGCCCAGCTGGCCCCCACGGAAAGCGAGGAGTCGAACGTCCCTTCGATCTCTCCGATATTGAATGTTGCGGCCTGGGCCTGAGCGACGCAGCCAAATGCGATGGCCAGCGCAAGAGCATTAGGTCTGAATCCGGCGCGCGCTGTTGTTGTTGTCATGCGGCTTTCCCGTGGTTGGTGTTGGCCCGGGAAAACTAATCAGAGCGCGCGAATCGCGTAAGCGACGAAGTAGGGATTCAAAAACTCATACTTAGGTATGAGCGGCAGTTTTTTCAGTGTCGGAACGCCCCGAAACCGGGGCTGACAGACCGGGGGATCGCGGTGATGAACGGAAGCCGCGCGACTACCTCCCGCCATCAACGGCAGTAACGGTAGTTGCGCAACGACGATCCCGATAGGCCGCTAAATCGGGTCTCAGTGTCCTGTTCCGTGAACGCCGAATCCGCGCTTTACCGTGGTAAAAACATCGCAATCGACAACGGATATCGCCAGCGAGCGGCCGGCGCGAATGCCCATCACGGCGCCGCTGAAGACAACTGGAAAGACATCGAATAGCTGAAGCGGCTCGCCGGATGCACCCCGGTGGTCACTTCGATGACCCGGTCGCGAACGAAATAGGTCCGGACGATACGCAACCCCGGCGAACCGTCGGGCACCTGCAGCACGTCCGCTTCCGCGCCCTCAATCAGCACACCCTGGATCTCCTGTTCGACACGGGTGACCTTGATGCCGTAGCGCTCCTCGATCAGCGTGTAGACCGGCACATCCATGGTCGGGCTGATTCCCGGCAGATCGCGATAAGCCGCATCGACATAGATATCGACCAGCGCAATCGGCTCACCCGCGTCATCAGCGCTCAAGCGCGTGCCGCTCAGGTGCAGCCACTGCCCCCCGGCCGCACCGCGCAGGAGCTGGGCGTGCTCGGCCCCGGCCTTGAGGTCCTGACGGCCAGTCAGGCGAAAACGGGTGCCCTGGGCATAACGAACCAGATCGGAAAGGTTGTCCATCGACTGCGTGTAGCGCGACTGCGGACGGCTCGCCACCACGGTGGTCCCCACCCCGGCCTGCCGCGTCACCAGTCCCAGCGCGCAGAGTTTCTGAATCGCCTGGCGCACCGTGTAGCGGCTCAGCCCCCATTTGGCGCACAACTCCGCCTCGGTCGGCAGCAGTTCGCCGACTGCCGGCTGGCCGTTGCGGATGTCCTGCATCAGGGTGCGGGCAAGGTCGAGGTGGCGCGGCGCGGGCGCGCTCAACACGTCGTCGTCGAGGTCGTGCGAGGTCTTCATGGCGTGGTCATGGCCTTTCGGAGGGCAATCGAATGCCTCCGATGATAACGCGGCAAAAGGGCATTGACATGAATATTCGAATGTTCGAACATTTGAACCAACGAAGCCCTTCCGGCTTTCGCCCTGGGATCACCAGCCGCCACCCGCAGGAGCCCGCATGTACCCGATTCACTTTCTCTGGCGCTCGGCCGAGCGTTTCCCTCACCGCACCGCGCTGATCGGCGCAAGCGGCTCGCTGACCTTTCGCGAACTGGCCGATACCGTGCTGGCCCGTGCTTCGGCGCTGACCGCCCTCGATCCGCTGCCCGGCAGCCGGGTCGGCATTGCCGCGGCCAACAGCGTGGACCACCTGCTCGCCCTGCTCGCCGTACTGGCTGCCGGCAAGGTCTGGGTGCCGCTCAACCCGCGCAATGGCGATCCGGAACTGCGCCGTATCGTCGAGTTCGCCGAGCCGAGCCTGGTACTCGCCGACGAAGCGATGGCCGCACGCCTGACCGGCATCCCGGCACGCCTGGAACTGCTCGATGCGCTGCGCCGCAACACCCCCGCGACCATCGAACCCGCCATGGGGCCGCACTCGCGGGCCGGGGTTTCCCTGGAATACGCCCAGGCCATCAAGTTCACCGGAGGCACCACCGGCACGCCCAAGGGCGTCATCCAACCGCTACGGGCCTGGAACACCAACATCGTCACGCAAATCCATGAGCTAGGCCTGACGCCGGACGACCGCTATCTGGTCGCCGCGCCGATCACCCACGGCACCGGCACCTACATGCTGCCGCTGCTCGGCGCCGGCGGTGCGCTGGTCTTCCCCGACGGCAGCGGCCCTGCCGCGCTGCTGGATGCGGCGGCGCAGCACCGGGCAACGATCTTCTTCGCTCCGCCAACGCTGATCCAATCCCTGGCCGAGGAGCAGCGCCACGCACCGCGCAACCTTTCCAGTCTGCGCTACCTCGTCTACGGCGGCGCCCCCATGCGGCCGGAACAGATCTGCGCCGCGCAGGCGGTATTCGGGCCGGTGCTGTGCACCTCATATGGGCAAACCGAAGCACCGCAGATCATCACCTTCATGCCGCCGCAGGAGATGCACGGCGACAACCTCACCTCCATCGGCCGCCCGTCACTGCTGACCCAGGTGGCCATCGTCGATGCCGAGGGCAATCCGCTGCCAGCGGGCGAGGAAGGCGAAATCGCCGTACGTGGCGACCTGGTGATGGGCGGTTACCTCAACGCCGAGGAGGAAACCCGCAAGACCCTGGTGAACGGCTGGCTCCGCACCGGCGACGCCGGGGTGTTCGACGAGCGCGGATTCCTGTTCCTGCGCGACCGCCTGCGCGACGTGATCATCACCGGTGGCTTCAACGTGTATCCCAGCGACGTCGAGGTCGTGCTCTCCTCGCACCCGGCGGTGGCCGACTGCGCGGTGGTGGGCATCGCCGATCCCAAGTGGGGTGAGGCGGTGCACGCAGCGGTCCGCCTGCGCAACGGCATGCAGGCCAGCGCCGAAGAGCTGATCGGCCTGGTCAAGCGCGAACTGGGCTCGGTAAAAACGCCCAAGCACATCCACTTCTTCGACGTGCTGCCGCAGAGCGCCGTTGCCAAGGTACTCAAGCCCGCAGTACGCGAAGCCATCCTGAAAGCGAGCCAGGCATCATGAGCAGCCAGCACCCCCCCACCCCACGCACCCGCCTGTGCAGCCACGGACCGGACGCCATCCACTATCGCGACGCCAACCTGGTCACTGAGCTGATCGGCAAGGCCAGCTTCGTTGAAGTGTTCCTGCGCCAGACCTTCGGCCGGCACCCCAGCGCAGCCGAGCTGACCATTGTCGACGCCGTGCTGGTGACCCTGATGGAGCACGGCCTGACGCCCAGCGTAATCGCCGCACGAATGGTCTACTCGAGCTCCCCGGAAAATCTCCAGGCTGGCGTCGCCGCCGGGCTGCTGGCCGTAGCCAGCCGTTTCGTCGGGACCATGGAGCCGGCCGCCGGGTTGTTGCGCAGGATCGTGGAAGCCGGCGAGCAGGGGGCCGCCGAAGCTCGGCGCATCGCCGCCGAACACCGTGCCCGGCGCGAGCCCGTCCCCGGCTTCGGCCATCACCTGCACCGGCCGGATGACCCGCGTGCCGTGGCGTTGCTCGAACTGGCCGTCCAGGCCGGTACCTTCGGCCAGCATTGCCAGGCGCTAACGCTACTGGCCAGCGCCATCGACGAGGCCGCCGGGCGACACATCACCATCAATGCCACCGGCGCGGTGGCCGCCCTGCTCGGCGACATCGGCGTGCCAGCGGAACTGATGCGCGGCTTCGCCGTGCTCAGCCGCGCCGCCGGGCTGGTCGCACACATCGCCGAAGAGCAGCGCGATCCCTCGGGCCGCTTCATCTGGGACCTGGTCGACCAGGCGATGAGCGCCGCAGAACACCCCACCGATCACTGAGGAAAACCGCCAAGCCCTCGTGTGCAGTACCAACCTGACTTGGCCACCGACAACAATAAAATCATGAGGAACCCCATCATGAACCAGGCAATTCAGCGTCATCACCACATCACCCTGAGCGTGGGTACTGCCCAGCAGGACTATGACTTCCACACCAAGGTCCTGTCCCTCAAGAGCGTCAAGAAGACCCTGATCTACGACGGATCCAAACCCTTCTACCACCTCTACTACGGCAACGACGTCGGCGAGGAAAGCACCCTGCTGACCTGCTTCCCGGTCGCCCACTTCGGCCGCAAGGGCCAGCGCGGCAACGGCCAGATCAACACCATCAGCCTGTCGGTTCCGGTATCCAGCATCGGTTTCTGGGCCAAGCGTCTCGCCGATCACGGCTTCGACGTCCAGCGCAGCGAGCGCTTCGGCGAGCAGGTGCTGAGCTTCGCCCACCCCTGTGGCATTCCCTATGAGCTGATCGGCATCGCCGACGACGACCGCAAGCCCTACTCCAACGGCCAGGTCCCGCCTGAACTGGCGATCCGCGGACTGCACACCATCGTCATCAACGCCCCGGCGATGGAGTCCTCCCAGGAGTTCATGATCGACGCCTGGACTGCCAGCGAAACCGCACGCGACGGCAAGTTCACCCGCTTCCAGTTCGGCGAGGGCGGTTCCGGCCGGTATGTCGACTTCGCCCTGGAGTCCCGCCTTCCGCAGGCCAGTTGGTCCTATGGTGAAGGCACGGTGCACCACTGCGCGTTCCAGGTCGCCGACCACCAGGTGCAGGACAGCGTCAAGCGCCGCCTGGAGGGCCTTGGCTTCACCGACACATCCGAACGCAAGGACCGTGGGTACTTCGAGTCGATCTACGTGCGTACGCCCAGTGGCGCGATGTTCGAAGCCACCGTGTCGAAGCCGGAAGCGTTCCTGATCGACGAGAGCTACGAGAACCTCGGCTCGGAAATCATGATCGCTCCGCAATTCCGCCATCAGCGTGACGAAATCCTCGCCTCGCTGGAATCGCTGAAATACGACTGACGGTCCGACCTGCGGCCGCCGCGCTGGCGGCCATGCCACGGCTGATCGGCAACCCGGAGACGCGCAATGGCACTACCCAACCCTCACCTCGAACCACCCGTCAGGGTCTTTGGCGCCGCACCGCACGAGGCGCGGCTGGCGGTCATCCTCGTGCATGGCCGCGGCCAGTCGGCTGAGCTGATGCAGCAACTGGTCGTCGAGCGCTTCGGCCGCGCCGACCTGACCTGGTTCGCCCCTACCGCGGACAGCGGCAGCTGGTACCCGGAACGCTTCATCGCGCCGCTGGAGGCCAACGAGCCGCGCCTGTCCCAGGCCCTGGAACGCCTCGAACAGCTCTCCGCGCAGTTGGTGGAGCAGGGTTTTCCCTATTCGTCCCAGGTGCTGATGGGCTTCTCCCAGGGCGGCTGCCTGTGCTGCGAGTTCGCCTGGCGCAGCGCTCACCGCTACTGCGCGCTGGTGAGCTTCACCGGCGGCCTGGTCGGCCCGCCCGGCATGCCGCGCGACACCATGCGCCCGGCCCTGCGCGACCTGCCGGTATTGCTGTCGAGCTGGGATGACGACCCGTATGTGCCGCCGGAAAGCGTGCAGGAAAGCGCCGCGCTGCTGCGCGCTGCCGGCGCCGAAGTGCATCTGCATATCGAGCCGGCCTTCGAGCACGGCATTCGTGACACCGAGATCGGCTACGCACGCAACCTGCTGGACGCCGAGCCACTGCATCAGGAAACCAGACCATGAGTATCCAGGCCTTCCTTCATGACGAGCCCGCTTCGCGAGTGATCTTCGGCTGCGGCAGCCGCGAGCAGGTCACCACTGAACTCGAGGCACTCGGCGCTCACCGCGCCCTGGTGCTGACCACCCCGGACCAGACCGCCCTGGGCGATCGTATCGCCGTTCTGCTCGGCGAACGCAGCGCCGGAGTGTATGGCGGCGCAGTGATGCACGTGCCGCTGGACGCCGCCCGCAAGGCCATCGAGGTAGCCCGCGAGATCGGGGCCGATGCCTGCGTGGCGGTGGGTGGCGGCTCCACCATCGGTCTGGCCAAGGCTATCGCCCTGGAGTCGTCGTTGCCGATCCTCGCCCTGCCGACCACCTACGCAGGCTCGGAAATGACCCCGCTGTACGGCATTACCGTCGACGGCGAGAAGAAGACCGGCCGCAACTGGAAGGTCGCTCCGCGCACCGTGATCTACGATCCCGAGCTGAGCGTTGGCCTGCCCCTGGCAATAAGCATCAGCAGCGGCATGAATGCCATCGCCCACGCCGCCGAAGGTCTCTATGCACACAACGCCAGCCCGGTGCACAAGCTGATGGCGGAGGAAGGCATCCGCGCCCTGGCCGCCGCACTGCCGGCACTGCAGCGCGACCCCGGCGACCTCGACGCGCGCGGCGACGCGCTCTACGGCACCTGGCTATGCGGCGCCGTGCTCGGCCGGGTACAGATGGGTCTGCACCACAAGCTCTGCCATGTGCTGGGCGGCAGCTTCAACCTGCCCCACGCCGAGCTGCACACGGTGATCCTGCCCCACTCGCTGGCCTACAACGCCGAGGCTGCGCCACAGGCAATGCAGGCGCTGGCCCGCGCGCTGGGCAGCGCGGACGGCATCGCCGGACTGGTCGCCCTTGGCCGCCAGCTGGAGGCCCCCCGCTCGCTATGCGAGATCGGCATGCCCGCCGATGGTCTGGACCGCGCTGCCGACCTCGCCGTGGCCGCGCCCTACCCCAACCCACGCCCGCTCGACCGCACGGCGCTGCGCGCGCTGCTGCAACGCGCCTTCGACGGCGCCGAACCCCGCTGAATGCAGAGGCTGCCATGCTGATCGAGTACCGTGCCTATACCCTGCACCTGGGTGCCGAGGAGTTGTTCTGGGAGGCCCAACGGGAACGCGGCGAACAGGGCCTGCGACCGATCTTCGAACGGTTGATCGGTGCCTTTGCCACACACAGCGGCCCCACGGACCAGATCGTCAGCCTGTATCGCTACGACAGTTTCGAGGACTGGCACAGCCGGCTCTACGGCATCTATGGGCAGACTCGCCTGCAGCCGTATTTCCGGGTGATCCGTCCGCTGATCGCGCGCCAGGAGAGCAAGTTCCTGCTCCCCGCGCCGCTGCCGGAGCTGACCCCGCACTGGGGCAACGGTCAGGACTGGTTGCCGGCCCTGGGCGCCTTGTTCCGCGCCGACAACCTTGTCGAGCAGACCACCCTGAGCTTCTCCGCCGGCGGTGTGCCTGCCTGCTGGGATGCATTTCGCCAGCACGCCCTCGGCGATGATCCGGTAGCACTGAACGGCGTATTCGCCGCCTTCAGCTCCATCGCCGGCACACTCAACGAGGTGCTGATCTACCGCCGATTTCCCAACCTCTCGGCGCTCATGGAACACCGCCAGCAGCTACGTCACTCCCCCGCGTGGACCAGCTTCCTGCGCAGCCTGGCGCCCCTGACCGTCGCCAGTGACGTGCGCCTGCTGGAGCCATCCCCGGTGGCGGACATGTCGCCGCTGTTCACCCACTGACCCAGCCACCACCGCTGCCGCTGCCGCTGCCGCTGCCACCGTACCGGCCGACGCCGTACGGAGGGACGCGCTCGTCCCGAACATCGACCCACCGCCAGGAGACAACAACAATGAAAACCTGCACCCTCGTTCGTTCCACCCTGCTGCTCGGCACCCTAGGCATTGCGCCTCACGTTCTCGCCACTGAAGGCGGCGGCAGCGTCTATGCGCCGGGCGTCAACGGCTTCGGCTGCTGCGCCCTGCCGCCGCCGGGCACCTACATGATGGTCGATGCCCAGCACTACCGCAGTGACGAACTGAAGGGCAACGATGGGCGCAGCGTGCCGGTCCAGGGCTTCAAGGTACGCGCAGAGGCCGTCGCGCCGCGCTTCATCTGGGTCACCCCACAGGAACTGCTGGGCGGAACGCTGGCGCTGCACACCATCGTTCCGGTGGTGTCGCTGGACGTTTCCGCCGGTGGGCGCTCGCAGCGCAAGACGGGCGTCGGCGACATCGTCTTCGGTCCGGCGATCGGCTGGCACCTGTCACCGAACCTGCACACCGTGGCGGCCATCGACGTCTTCGCGCCAACCGGCGAATACGACAAGAACGACCTGGCCAACATCGGCCGCAACTATTGGGCGACTCACCTGGTCGGCGGCATCTCGTACATCAACGCAACGGGGTTCAACGCCGACGCCAAGGTTATGTACGGCATCAACGCGCGCAACCACGACACCGACTACCGCTCCGGCGACGAATTCATCGTCGACTATGCCGCGGGCTGGGCCTTCGGCAACGGCTGGACGGTGGGTGTGGGCGGCTACTTCTACCAGCAGATCACCGACGACGAAGTAGACGGAGACCGGTACCCCGACAACAAGGGCGCCTCCCGCGCCCTCGGCCCGGCGCTGCGCTACGACAGCGGCCAGGGCTGGTTCCTCACCGCCAAGGGCTACCACGAGACCGGCGTGCGCAACCGCGCCGAAGGCGACGCGCTGTGGCTGCGCGCAGTCTTCCCGCTCTAGGAGCCGGACCATGCATGATGCCGTGACCCTGCTCATCCGCCACCAGGTGGCGCCGCAATACCAGAGCGATTACGAAGCCTGGATCCGCGACATCTCCAACGCCTCCCGCCAGTATCCCGGACATATGGGCGTGGCGATCATTCGCCCACACGGCACGCAGGCCCCCTATTCCCTGGTTCTGCGTTTCGACACCCACGAGCACCTGAGGGACTGGATCGAATCTCCCACCCGCCAGCGATTGCTGGAGCGCGCGCGGCCGTGGCTGCAGTCCATCGAGGAAGGCGAGATCGAGACGGGCCTGGAGTTCTGGTTCACACCCTCTCGACTGGCGCCGCTGCACGCCAGGCCATTCAAGCAGTTCCTGATAACCCTGTCGGCCATCTACCCGCTGACCCAACTGCTGCACTGGATATTGCATCCGTTGCAGAACTGGATCGCTCCGCTGCGGGAACCCTGGCTGTTCGGCCTGCTGGTCGCGGCGGTGCTGGTTTTCCTGATGGTCTATCTCGTGATGCCCAGGTATACGCGGCTAGCCGCAAAGTGGCTGTTCAGTTGACAAGGGGGGCGCAGCTTCGGGCTACTGAATTGTCATGGTGGAAAGTGGTCGGAGATCGTGGCTCGTTTGGGACAACGAACCACGGTCCGCCGCCGCTTGCAAACGGCATCTATCCGTAAGCCCGGACCGCACGCACAGCGGATCCGTCAACGGGATGAGCTGGTAAGGCTTTGCTATGAGTGCGTGCTGGACGCGGGCAAATGGCGCGAGCTGTTGACCAATTTCATGCAGGCATCCGGTCAGCAGCAAGGCGGAATCCTGCATGAATTCGAGCATCCCTCCCGGAGAGATTTCCTTCCTGATTGGCTATCAAGATGCCAACTCGTTTTTACGTGCCTTAAAGGCTGAACGTCCGCTTCAGGTCGGACGCGGACGATCGCCGGAACAACCATCAGTCTGACGCGCTGTCGTTTCCCTTGAGCCGGACGTCAACGCAGCACCCCCAGCATAACCCAGACCCGGCGGGCCTCGGGATCCGCGTGGACGAGTTCGTCCATCAGCGCGCTCAAGGGCATGGCGCCCCACTCCACGGCGCGGCGAATGATGTACGGTACCGGGCTGTGGGGTTCGGTGCGCGCCAGGTACTCCGCAATGGCGGTGAGCTGACGGTAGGCCTCTTCACGGCTCTGCGGAGGACCGCCGGCGGGCATCGGAGCCGGGACTTCTGCCGCGACGGATGCGGGCTCCGCGTGGGTTTCCGACACGGCAACGGGTGCGAACTCTTGTGGTGCCATGGCCTTGCATCCCTGAATGACGTTGACGAAGGCGTCCATGGACGCAGCGAGTTGATGCAGGCTCGGCGCTGCATCGCCGAGTTGGCGATCGCACCAGGCGTCCAGCCGCTGGAGGTGCCCGGCCGCCACTTCCAGCTGGGCCAGGGTGGCAGCCCAGCCGTTCACCGCACCGCTGCGAACCGACTCATCCAGTCGCTTCTGTTCCTGCCGTGCGTTTTCCGCCGCCACCTTGTCGGCCTTGTTGTCGCTGACCTGAACCTGTCTTCGCTGCAGCTCCTGCCAGCCATGCAGGGTGGTCTGCGGCCAGCCGCTGCATAGCGGCACGCGGGTGAGCAACAGTTCGGTGTAGCGGCGGGCCAGCCACGCCACCGGTGCAGCGCGCCACTCCTGATCACCATCGGCGGCCTGCGGGTGCAGTTGCTCGGGGTAGGCATCACAGAGATCGGCCAGCAAGCCGAGTGCGGCAGCGAGGCCGGACGGCCCCTCCATGACGATCCAAGCCTCGCCCAGGTAAGCGGCGATGGTCAGGTCCTTGCTGCGTCGCAGCAACAGCTCTTCGGCCAGAGCCGCCAGCGCTACCCAGTCGGCGCGTTTGGGCTCGGCCTGCCAGACCCCGGTCGGCAGCTGCGTATCTTCCTCGCGACGCAGCTCGCGCAAGCGGTCCATCAAGGGGTCGTAGCGCAGCGATTCGCCGCACGGTGCATCACCCGACAAAGGTTGCAACAGCGCCTGTAGCGCCTGCTCTGAAATCATGGCAACTCCTGGGTGCCGGCAACGGTCGCGACACCCATACCGCTGAAGGGCGTGCGCGGCGCACGTACGGGAAGCGGCTGGACCGACAGCGGCTGCTTGGCGTCCTGGGTCATCAGGGAGACGCGCAGGAACATCCGTGCCTCGGGCTCGTGGCTGTTGGGGGCGCGGATAGGCACCTGCAGCGCCAGCGGGAAGTCGGTGTAGTCGGCGCTGGGCTGGCGTTGCAGGATCAGGTGCGAGCGCAGCATGCGTATCAGCGCCCAGGGGCCAGCGTACTCCCAACCCACTTCCAGGTCGGCCACCGCCATGCTTGCCTGCTGCGGGTCGATGTCCGGCCGCTGCGGGCTGTCCTTGGCCCAGCGCAACAGCACCTTCACCGGCTCGCCGACATTCCAGTGCAGGCGCTGGCCATCGCCACCCGGGAAGCTCAGCGGCCGGTCGGCCGCATAGAGCGTCCAGGCGATGACCTGGTCAGCGCCGCGCTCGGCTTCACGGTCGGTGCGCCAGCGCACGTCGAGATCGACGCCCTGCGCCCCGCCCTTGTCGCGCTGGAACAGCGGGCCCATCCAGGCCCGGGCCAGTTGCAGGCGCTGGAGGAAATCCGCTGCGGCAGCGCGATCCACCGACTGGCTGAGTTTCAGGCCCTCCTGCGCCCGCGCGAGGTTCTGGTCGAGCAGCTCGACCAGGTGCTGCACCCGTGCCGGGTCCGCGTCTTCGGCCTGCAGGCTGTAGGCGAAGGGGAAACGATTGGCCAGATACTGGTTGAAATAGTCGGCAATGGCGGACCAGGCCGCGGCGGCATCCTTCTGCTGCAACTCCAGGCAACGCTGCTGCGCCTGGCTGTGCAAGCCGCGAGTGAACCGCGCCACGTCGCCCTGCCCGGGGACCAGCGCCGAGGTGCGCAGGATATTGGCGCAACTTGCCGCGTCCATTTCCACGAAGTCGCGGGTGACCAACTGGTCCAGCAGCATGGGCGAGCTCGTCGGGTTCTGTGCCTTGTACTTGGTCAGCTCATCGCTGAGGTCGGCGAAGCGCCGCACCTTGTCCTGGTCGGCGAAGCCGAGGTTGCCCCGGTCCCTCAGCCAGGTCAGTGCGGGCGCGTGGTCCTCGCTCAGGGCGAGCATGGTCTCGAACTGCTGGGCCAGGTTGCGCTTGAGATCCTGGGTGTCGGTGGAGCGATAGAGCTGCAGGCCGAAATTGCGCGAGCCGTCCCAGCCGGAGGGCTCCGAACGCACGCGGAACAAGGGCAAGGCGTCGATCGACTTCAGCACGGTGTTGACGTCGGCCAGCGCACCACGGGTGAGGTGGATGTCCAGCGCATTGGCCAGATCATTGCGCTGCAGGGTTTCCAGGGCCTGGCGCACCTGCTCCGCCGGCTCCAGCGGGACGTCGAAGGTGATTTGCGCAGCAGCCCCGTTCGATGGCACGGACTGGGTCAGGCTGCTCCACATGGCGCCGGCCGCGGCGGCGGCGGTACTTTCGGCGAGTGCGTCACGGTATTCGGCCGGTATCCGCGCCTGCTCCTGCTCGCTGTACTTGCGATAGCTGTCGTAGTACGCCAGCGCGGCATTCAGTGCGTGGGCGTCGAGGTTGCCCAGACGCCGCGGGTCGGCATCCTGCGCCTGCTGGCGCAGGGCGGTACCGGCGAAATCCTGGCGCATCAGCGATTCGATGGCGCTGCCCAGTGCCACCACGTGATCCTGCAGGGCCAGGGTTCCGCCGGGTTGCAGTTGCAGCAGGTTGTCGCGGGAGCCGGCGGCGGCAATCCACTGGTCATGGAAGGCACGCTGCAGCTTGCTCGCCTGACTGGTCACCGCCGCTTCCGCAGTGGGTCCGAGCAGGTAGGACTGGCGCACGTCATCCAGCAACGCACGGTAGCCGGGAACTATCTCCTGGGCATTGCCATGGCTCCAGGCGGCGTTGGTCAGGGCCACCATATTGCGTAGGGCATCGATTTGCGCGGCGGTTTCCTCCAGCTCTTCCAGGCTGTTGCCTTGTCGCGCCTTGAGTTCGTTCAGGTGCAGACGCAGGAAGCCGGCCGGGCGTACGAAGTTATCGGAGAGGAAGAACTGGTCGAGCCAGAGGTTCATCAGGTCGTCGAAATTGCGCGCCAGCGGACCATCCCGCGGGCCGGGATCGACCGGCGCCGGAGCCTCCGGAATGCCCTGGCCGAGTACCGATTGCAGGTAGCCGGCGTTGCGTAGCGCGCCCGGTTCGAGCGTCAGGCCGTAAGATTGCTCCCCCAGCTTGGCGATGCTTTCCAGGGGATTTTTCGAGGTGCCGGTGCGTAGCTCGTTGTACCAGCGGTTGCGCTGTTCGAACGCCAGGACACCGCCAGCCAGCTCCCGGGCGGCGACGAAATTGGGCCATTGTTCCGGGCTGTCGCTCTGCACGTTGGCGCGACGCTCGCTGCTGCGGATGGCGCGCAGCCGAACCAGGTCAGCCGCTTGCGCCTGCTGCAGGGGTGCCAGCACTTCGCGCCGGGTCAGGTCCCTGAGCAGTTCGTCCATCTGGCCGTCGAAGCCGGAGAACCAGGAGCTGGGGTACACCAGGGACCGGTAATGCCAGCGCGGCGCCCCCTGCAGCAATGCCCAGTAGGCTTGCAGGCGCAGCCGTGCGCTATCGCCCGGCGCCGCAGAGCTCGCCGCGCCTTCGCCCTGCCCGTGCTGCATGGCCTGGATACGCTGGCCCAGGGCTTGCGCCTCGCGCGAATCCTCGTGCCAGACCCAGAGCATCCCCAGCAGCCAGCAGACCCCGACGACACCGGCGACGGCGCCCAGCAGACGCTGCGAACGCTGGCGCAGGCGCAGCACCCGTGGCACCGCCTGCGCCAGCCCGCGCTCGGCCAGCAGGCGCGATTGCCAGAGGTGCTGGGTGAACAGCAACTGGGCGGGGGCCTCGTCCCGAGCCGAGAGCGACCAATCATCGTCACTGGCCGCCCCCCGGAACGCGCCGCTGAAATACAGACCCCGCAGGCGCGGTGCCTCACCTAGCGCATTGCCCTGGAAGACCGGCTCCAAGCGTTGCCTTAATCCTTCGCGCAGGCTCTCCAGCGTCTGCGGGAAGCGATACAGCTCCTCGCTCAACTGTCCTGTCAGCACGCCGGCTTCGAGAATTGCCGCCTGCAAGGCCTGCAGCACCTGGTCGAAGCCGCGCTCCAGATGTTCGCCCTGCCAGGCCGCATCCGCCTGCAGGGGCGAGGCCCAGCCCAGCGGTCGCTCGCGAACCTCAACCGGCAGCGCAGCACGCAGTTCGGCGAATCCGCCGAGCTCCTCCAAACCGATGACGACCACGTAGACCGGCAGGCTCAGCCCCAGCCGTTGCAGCAGGTCATTGAAACGCCGGCGCAGCTGGATGCTCTCCTGGGCCAGGCTGGCCGGGTCCAGCAGGCGCTCCGCCGGCACGGCCCAGATCACCCCGTCCAGCGGGCGACGTGGGCGCAGCCGCAACAGCAGGCCAAGCAACCGCCGCCAGGGTTGCAGTGACGATGGCGCGCCCTCTTCCGGCAGGAACAGCCCCTGCGGCACCGCCAGCACGGCGCCATCCTGATCGGCCCACCAGCGGCCGAACCAGGCCGGCCGGCCAGCGGGTGTCAGGCTCCAGTCGGTAGCCAGGCGCTCACCCAACAAGGGATCGCCCAGCAGGAGGAACCAGGGCACGTCGTAGCGATCGGCGACGTCCTGGTCCTGCTCCATCTGCCGTACGGTCAGGTAGAACGCGCGAACCGCCTCGCCGCCTTTGCTGCGCAGCCAGAGAAAGCCCCCCGCTGCCAGCAGCACCAGCAGCAGCAAGAGCAGCGCCAGTACCAGCCAGCCGCTCACCCCGCCAGCTCCGAGACAGTGGCCACACAGGCCAGGTCCAGCAGCGGCGTCAGTTCACCGCGAAGGTCGCTCCACAACCCATGCCCGAGGATGATGAGGAGCAAGGCGCCGGCAGCCACCATCAGCATCAGCCGCAAGCCATCGGGCAAGGTGCGGCGCAACGGCAGGCGCAGGCCCTCGGCGCTTGCCGGGCGCGCCAGGGTATCCAGCAGCGCCTGGACTTCGGCGTCGCGCTGCCAGGCATGGGCGAACAGCGCGTGCCGCCATTTCTCATGCAGGGCCTCGCCCTTCGGGCCGCGCAGCCGTCCGTGGAACCCCAGCAGCAGGCATTGCAGGTAAACATTGGCGAGGTCGCGCGCGCCCGGCGCGCGCGTTTCCAGCAAACGGTGGATGGCCTGGGGAACGCGCTCCCCGGCATTGCGCGTGCCGTAAAGGCGGGACTCAAGCGGCCGCTCCTGCCAGGCCGTCTGACCGCTCCAGGGATCGAACAGCAGGCTTTCGTCGAGCAGCGCGACGAAGGCGTAGACCATGCTCTTGACCTGCTCGCCGGCCGCCTCGCCGACGCTACTGAAGGCGCTGCGCCACAGACGGCGAACTACCGCCTGGGCCTCCTCGGAAACCCGCTCGATCACCACGTCCTGCTCGCCGGTCGACTCCCGCAGGTCCTCCCAGCGCTGCCGCCAATCCAGCCAGGCGACCTGGAAGGCCTGGCTCAAGGGGGCTTCGCCGAACGATGGGGGGTAGATCGCCTGATTCCCTTCGGGCATTTCGCTTTCCTGCCTCAGGCGCCGCCGGCGCCGTCCACGATGAACAGCACCACCTGCCATGGACTGCCACCACTGCCGCTACCCTGGGCAGCCGCCCGCAGGCACAGGCGCTGCGCGGGATCGAACCAGTCGCCCTCGGCCTGCACGACGAACAGGTGGGTGTCCTCACCCACGCTGTAAGCGATCTGTTCGGCGCGGCTCATGGGCAGGTGTTCGAGCCCCGACATGCGCTGCCGGCCCAGTATCGCCAGGCTCGCTTCGGAAGCGACGATGCAGCGCGACAACCATTCGTGCGCCTGCTCCTCACCGCAGCCCGGCGGCATGCGCAGGCCGATGACCAGGCGCTGGACCGGCGAACGAAGGTCCGGCAAGGCCAGGCTGAAGTCATTACCCGTGCGCTCGAAGGCCAGGCTGCGGTACCCGGCGCGCACTCGTCCGAGGGTGACTTCCAACCACTCGATCACGGGATTGAAGGTGCGCAGCAGTTCGTTGAAATCGAAGGTCGGGAAGGCCGGCACACCGCCCAGCGGATCAAGCACGCTCCAGCTGCCGGCCATGCCGCACAGCAGACCATGCAACTGCGCCGGGCTCGCCGTGCCGCTGTACAGCGCTGCCTCCAGCTCCGGCAGGCGCGCCCAGAGCGCCGCCAACTGGCGGCGGATTTCCTGGCTGTCCTCGGTATTCTCCGCCTGTTGCGCCTGGCGCAGGCGACCCGCGAGGAACACGCATTTTTCCCGCGCATGGGCGCACAGCGCCACCAGCGCCTGCCCCAGCATCGAGGCTGGAGCGATTCGCGGCGTGGGCGCCACGTAGGGCAGGCAAACGAAGCCGCCGGCGTCCTTGCCGATGCGCAACAGCGGCAGGCACACCGAATCGGCACGTTGCGCCTCGGTCACCAGGCGCAACGCCGGGCGCCAAACGACGATGGGTTCGGGATTTTCGCCGCTGGCCAGATCCGGAACGGCCGGCCCGCTGGAGGATTGCAGGCGCCCCTTGAGCGGCAGAACCTGGCCGCCACGGGCGAGCGGGCTGAGCGCGAGGTATAGGGTGATGCTGGCATCCGGAGAGGCGGCGATGGCGGCCGTGGCATCGATGACCAGGGTATCGCCCTGGCCGAGGCTGACCGGCAAGCCATCGGGCAGGATCGCCTCCAGCGCGAGGACACGCACCACGCCGGTACTCAGGGCGGAAGGGTCCAGCTCCAGGTGTTCGAGCCCCCAGAACCAGGGGTTGGCCGCATGGGCCAGGCGCGCGGACAACACTTCGGCGCGCAGTCCCTGGAGCTGGAAGTGCTGGGGAAGCAGCTGCATCCCTTCGTGCCAACAAACTGCGTCAGGCAGAACTCTCACACCACTCCCCCTTCGACATCCTGGCTTGTCATGGGCCGCCTCGCAGGGCGGTGGTTCAGTGCTCCTCGGCACTCAGCAGGCGCATCTCCCTGCTGTCGAAACGCAGCCATACGCTGGGCTGCTGATCCAGGCGCATGCGATGGGCGCCGGGAGTGTTATAGCCGGCAAAGACCAAAAGTCCAGAAGCCGGCTTGCCGGCCAGGGGGAAGTCCCGGGCCTCCATGAACTGCCCCGGCACCAGCTCCAGGCTCCACACGGAGAGCTGCTTCTGGTAGTCGCGGCGGTACTGTTCACGGTCGCTGAACCACTGCTTTGCGCTCATCGCCGAGAGCAGCTTGAGCAGGTCCGCATCCTGTACCGCGACGAAGTCCACGGCGATGGGCGAATCGCCGTTGGCCTTGCTTGCGACATCGAGGGTCAGACGGTCGACATCGACCTTCGGACCGAACCAGGAACAGCCTCCGAGAACTGCCAGGAGCACAGCACAGAGGCAGGCTTTCGTCGACTTCATGAAACATCCTTGTGAAATGTCTGTCAGAGATTATTTTCCGATTTGCGTTTTTAGCAACCTGATCTAGCGTGCTTGATTAGCTCGTGGACAAACGAGCCAGATGGGATCGCCAAGGACAGGCCTGTATCGCATTTTTCTTTTCCTGTCGCGTGATCCAGCCAAGGAGCGCGACGACAGCGAGCCCCGCTGCGGCGTGCCCGTCTCCTACGCAGTGGAGTTCGCCAGCATGGCAGAAAGCACGCAGCACAAACTGGACCGGGTGCGCCCTCCCCGAGTCCAGATCACCTACGACGTGGAAATCGGTAACGCCATCGAGAAGAAGGAGCTGCCGCTTGTCGTGGGCATCCTCGCCGACCTCTCGGGCAAGCCGGTCACTCCCCTGCCCAAGCTTGGCGAGCGCCGCTTCACCGAGATCGATCGCGACAATTTCAACGACGTGCTCTCATCCATCGGACCGCGCGTGGCGCTGCAGGTCGACAACACCCTGAGCAACGACGGCAGCCGCCTCAACGTCGAGCTGAACTTCAAGCACATCGACGACTTCGACCCGGTGAGTATCGTCAACCAGGTGGTGCCATTGCGCCGACTGTTCGAAGCCCGCCAGCGCCTGCGCGACCTGCTCACCAAGCTCGACGGCAACGATGAGCTGGACCAGTTGCTGCAGGACGTGGTGAGCAACACCGAGGGCCTGCAGGAAATCCGTGCGACCCATCCGGTGACCGCCGACGCCGGCACCGCCAACGACACCGCCCAGGCCGCCGCCGACGAAGGCGAAGCGCCCGCCGAACCACAAGCCTGATCCCGCCGCCAGGAGAGCACAGCAATGGCCAAACCCAGCTCCGCCGCGGCGCAAGGCGCCGAAGGCAGCACCCAGACCCTCGACCTGCTCGATCGCATCATCGCCGACGGCCGCATGGCCCACGACGACAGCCAGCAGGAATACGCCCGCGACATGCTCGCGGAGTTCGCCACCCAGGTCCTCGACGAAGGCATGACCGTCAGCAAGGACACCGTGGCCATGATCAACGAGCGCATCGGTCGCATCGACGAACTGATCAGCGCCCAGCTCAACCAGATCCTGCACCACCCCGAGGTGCAGCAGCTCGAATCCTCCTGGCGCGGTCTGCACCAGTTGGTGCAGAACAGCGAGACCGGCACGCGCCTCAAGCTGCGCCTGCTCAACGTCAGCCAGCAGGACCTGCAGAACGACCTGGAGAAGGCCGTCGAGTTCGACCAAAGCGCACTGTTCAAGAAGATCTACGAAGAGGAGTACGGCACCTTTGGCGGGCACCCCTTCAGCCTGCTGGTGGGCGACTACTCCTTTGGCCGTCACCCGCAGGACATCGCCCTGCTGGAAAAACTCTCCAACGTCGCCGCGGCAGCCCACGCGCCCTTCGTCGCCGCGGCCAGCCCGCGCCTGTTCGACATGGGCAGCTTCACCGAACTGGCGGTGCCCCGCGACCTGAGCAAGGTGTTCGAGAGCCTGGAGCTGATCAAGTGGCGCTCCTTCCGCGAGAGCGAGGATTCCCGCTACGTTTCCCTGGCCCTGCCGCGCTACCTGGTACGCCTGCCGTACGGCCCGGAAACCCTGCCGGTGGAAGGGATGAACTTCATCGAGGACGTGGACGGCACCGACCACGCCAAGTACCTCTGGGGCAACGCCGCGTGGGTCCTGGCCCAGCGCATCACCGAAGCCTTCAGCAAGTACGGCTGGTGCGCGGCGATCCGCGGCAGCGAAGGCGGCGGCGCAGTCGAAGGCCTGCCGGCGCATACCTTCCGCACCCAGGCGGGCGACCTGTCGCTCAAGTGTCCCACCGAAGTGGCGATCACCGACCGCCGCGAGAAAGAGCTCAACGACCTGGGCTTCATCGCCTTGTGCCACAAGAAGAACACCGACCTCGCCGTGTTCTTCGGCGGCCAGTCCACCAACAAGCCGCGCCAGTACAACACCAACGAAGCCAACGCCAACGCGCGGCTCTCGGCGATGCTGCCGTACGTGCTCGCAGCCTCGCGCTTCGCCCACTACCTGAAGGTAATCATGCGCGACAAGGTGGGCAGCTTCATGACCCGCGACAACGTGCAGACCTACCTCAACAACTGGATCGCCGACTACGTGCTGATCAACGACAACGCCCCGCAGGAGATCAAGGCGCAGTACCCACTGCGCGAGGCACGCGTGGATGTCAGCGAGGTTGCCGGCAAGCCCGGAGTCTACCGCGCCACGGTGTTCCTGCGGCCGCACTTCCAGTTGGAAGAGCTGACCGCCTCGATCCGCCTGGTGGCCAGCCTGCCACCGCCGGTCGCCGCCTGACCCAGGGGGCCGCCCTCGCGGGCGGCCCCTTCGACCTCCATTTCTTTTTCATGCAGCGGAGATATCCACCATGGATGCGATACTTCTCGACCTGGGCGACGACATCAAGGGCGACAGCCTGCTGGCCGGCTTCGAAGACAAGATCGAAATCATGTCATACAGCCACAACGTCGCCATGCAGGTGACCAACGACGTCAGCAACTCGGAGCGCACCTCCGGCAAGCCGCACATCGGCGAGTTCACCCTGACCAAGTTCGTCGACACTGCAACCCCGACGCTCAACGAATACTGCTGCGCCGGCAAGGCCATCCCCACCGCGACACTCACCGTCGGCCGCAACGCCGCCGAGGGCGACGGCAAAGTCATGCCCTTCATCACCTACACCCTGAGCAACGTGGTGCTGTCCAACGTCAGCGTCAGCGGCGGCGCGGGTGGCAAGCCGGTGGAGACCGTCTCGCTGAACTTCACCAAGATCAAATGGGAGCTCACTGCGCAGAAGGACGACGGCAGCAAGGAAGGCACCGCCGCCTCGACCTGGGACATGGCCGCCAACAAGCTGGCCAGCTAAGGACACCGGGCCGTGCAAGGCATCGGTCGGCCACCGCTGCTGGACCGCCTCGCCGACGACGGAGAGGCGGAGCCGGTCTTCGACAGCCGCGCACTGGCGGCCTCGGTCGCGCAGGAGCTATCGCGCCTGCTCAACAGCCGCAGCCCGGCCGGCAACGGCGTCGGCATCCTCGCCTACGGCATCGCCGACTGGACGGCCCTGCAGGCCCGCCGCGAAGCCGACCGGCTGCACCTGGCGCGGGAGATCCGCCGCGCGGTGACCCGCTTCGAACCGCGCCTGGGGCTGAGCGAGGTGGTGGTCGACGCCGATCCGCTCCAGCCACAACGCCTGCGCGTCCGCCTGCTCGGCAACCTGCGCCAGGATGCCAGCCGCGCACCGCTGCTGTTCGAACTCATCCCCGTTGGCGGAACACTGGAAGTACGCCATGAGCGACTCGATTGACGCTGAACTGCTGGACTACTACCAGCGCGAGCTGACCTGGCTGCGCCACGCCGGCGCGGGCTTCGCCGCGCGCTATCCCAAGGTGGCGCGGCGGCTGGAACTGGGCCCCGGCGAATGCGGCGACCCCCATGTCGAACGCCTGCTGGAAGGCTTCGCACTGTTGGCCGCGCGCCTGCAGCGCCGCCTGGACGACGACTATGCACAGTTCAGCGATGCCCTGCTGGAACAGCTCTACCCCCTTGCCCTGCGCCCCCTGCCCTCCTGCGCCGTGGTGCGCTTCGAGCCAGACCCGGCCAAGGGCAACCTGAGCGCCGGCTACCGGCTGCCGCGCGGCACCCCGCTGTTCGTCAGCGTGCCGGGCCAGGAGCGCATCGACCTGCCCGAGGAACTGCGTGGCCAGACCCTGCACTGGCGCACCACCGATGAAGTCACGCTGTGGCCGCTGCGCATCGCCGAAGCCGTGCTGCTGGGGGCCGAAGAAGCCCAAGCCGCCACCGGCGCCGCCGGCATCCGCGCCGCCCTGCGTCTGGACCTGCGCTGCCTCGACAAGGGCGGCTGGGCCGCGCTGGCAATCGACAGTCTGCGCATCCATCTGACCGCCAACGCGGTGGCCAACGCCGCGCTGTTCGACCTGCTCGGCGCCCATGCCTGCGGCCTCATGGCCGAAGCCGAAGGCGCCGAGCCGCAGCGACTGGGAGGCTTGCCGCAACTGGTCGGCTTCGATGCCGAACAGGCCCTGCTGCCCGAGGACGACCGCGTCCACCCCGGCTTGCGTCTGCTCGCCGAGTACTTCGCCTTCCCCGACAAATTCGCCTTCTTCGATCTGCCGCTCCACGGGCTGCGCGCCAGCGGCGAGCAGCTGTTTCTCTACATCCTCTTCGACCACCCCGCGTCCACTCGCCTGAACTTGCAGGCCAGCGACCTGGCCTTGGGCTGCGTACCGGCAATCAACCTGTTTCCGCGCACCTCCGAACCACTACGACCAGATGGCACACGCAGCGAGTACCGACTGGTCGCCGATGCCCACCGCGAGAACTCGGTGGAGATCCACAGCATCCGTTCTCTGCGCGCCAGCACCCCGCAAGGTGTGGCGGAGGTCGCGGCTTACCACGGCACCCAGCATCGCCCCGGCGCGCCGGGGCTCTACTGGCACGCGCGCCGGGTCGAAGGCATGACGCCCAACCGACGCGGCAGCGACCTGCTGCTGAGTCTGGTCGACGCCGCTCTGCAACCGCTGGAAGACATGCCGCAATACAGCCTGAGCGCCGAGTTACTGTGCACCAACCGCAGCCTCGCCGAGCGCCTGCCGGCCGGGACCGAACTGTCCTTCGAACGCCCCGGCCCGGTGGCCCGCGCCACCCTGCTGCGCGCGCCGAGCCGGCAATGCCAGCCAGGCCTGGACGGCCCGTCGCGCTGGCAACTGGTCTCGCAACTGACGCTCAACCACCTGTCCCTGGTGGAAGGTCCGCAGGCCCTGGACGCCCTGCGGGAAATCCTCTCGCTGCACGACTTCAGCGAAGACAAGCTCGCCGCCCGCCAGATCGAGGGACTGATTGCGCTGGACTGCGCACGCGTGGTCGACCACGTCGGCAGCGATGCCTGGCGCGGCTGGCGCAACGGCCTGGAGGTTCGCGTGCACCTGGAGCGCCAGGCCTTCGTCGGCGGCAGCGCGGTGCTGTTCAGCGCCGTGCTCGCGCAGTTCTTCTCGTTGTACGCCAACGCCAACCGCTTCGTGCGTACGGTGCTGGTGCAATCGGACCAGGAGACTTGCCGATGGCAACCCCAGGCCGGCCAGCCCATCACTCTCTGAGCCGGCGCCTGCGCGCCGAGCCGCATCGTTTCGAGTGGCTGCAGGCCCTGCTGCTGCTCGAACACGAACAGCCCCAGGCTACGCCCCTGGGACACGGCAGCCGTCCGGACGCGGAAGCGCTGCGCCTGCGCGGCCCGCTGACGCCGGTGTTCGCCCCCAGCCAGATCGACGCCTTGGAAGACGAGGACGGCCGGCCGCTGCTGCGCACCTCCATCTTCGGCCTGGGCGGTGCCGATGGCGCCCTGCCCTACGCCTACCAGGAGTGGCTGCAGCAACGCGCACGGCAGAAGGATCACGCCCCCGCCGAGTTCCTCGACCTGTTCCAGCACCGCCTGCTCAGCCTGCTCTATCGCGTACTGCGCAAGCACCGTCTGGCCGTGGGCTTCCAGGCACCTTCCGCAGCGCCCGTGCGGCGGCCATTGCGCGCCCTGGTCGGCCTGTTGCCGGCGGGCCTTCAGGAACGCGGCCCGCTGCCCGACGCCAGCGTGCTCGCCCGCAGCGCGCACTTCTCCGGCAATCGCCGCTCGCTGGTCGGCTTCGCCGCCATGCTCCGCGAACAGTTCGGCATCCCCGCCCAGTGCGAAGCCTACGCCGGCGCCTGGCGCGAGATTCCCCCGGCCCGGCGCAGCGTGCTGAAGCGCGGCGGCGCCAACCTCGGGCTCGGCCGCGACGCCATCGCCGGCACCCGCGTCTGGGATGAGCATGCCGGCTTCCACCTGCGCCTCGGCCCGCTGGACGAAGCGACCGCCCGACACTTCCTGCCAGACGGCGTCGCCTATCCGCTGCTGACCCATCTCTGCGCGCTGTACTTCGGTCCCGACCTCGACTGCCGGCTGCGCCTGCTGGTGCGCGCCAGCGGACCGCTCGCCCTGGGGCGAGGCAACGCCCCGCGACTGAACTGGAACACCGGCCTGCGCCGCAGCGGCGGTGCCGTGCAACCCATCGACCTGACGCTGCGCCACGCGGAGATGCCCTGATGGACCTCGCCAGCCTGATCGGCCGCCTCAACCCGGAATCCCGCCGCGCCCTGGAGCGCGCCGCGCAGCGCTGCCTGCAACGCACCCACCACTATGTCGAGATCGAGCACCTGCTGCTGGAGCTGCTGGATATCGACGGCGGCGACCTCGCCCGGCTGCTGCCGCGCTTCGGCCTGGAGCGCGACCAACTGGTGGGCGAGATCAACACGGCGCTGGAGCTGTTCCGCATCGGCAGCACGCGCACCCCGGCGCTTTCGCCGCAGACCATCGGCCTGCTGGAGGACGCAGTGGTACAAGCCAGCGTGCTCGGCCAACCGGCGATCCGCTCGGGACTGCTGCTGCTCGCTCTGCTCGACCGCGAGGAACGCCGCGCCCTGCTACTCAACAGCGCATCCTCGCTGCTGCGCATTCCCCACGAAACGCTGCGGGAAAAGCTTCTGGAATGGACCGAAGGCTCCCGCGAACAGCCACCCGGCGCACGCGCTCCGACCAAGGCCGCAGCCGCCAGCGCAGCGGCCCAGGACAGCCTGCTTGACCAATACACCCAGGACCTCACAGCCGACGCCCACGCCGGGCGCATCGACCCCATCGTCGGGCGCGACGGCGAGATCCGCCAGTGCGTGGACATCCTCCTGCGCCGCCGGCAGAACAACCCGATCCTGGTCGGCGCGCCCGGCGTCGGCAAGACCGCCGTAGTGGAAGGCCTCGCCCTGCGCATCGCCGCCGGAGAAGTGCCGCCGCCCCTGCAAGGCGTGATCCTGCGCGTACTCGACCTCGGATTGCTGCAGGCCGGCGCCGGGGTCAAGGGCGAGTTCGAACAACGCCTGAAGGGCGTGATCGATGCGGTGCGCAGCAGCGAGCAGCCGATCATCCTGTTCATCGACGAGGCCCATACCCTGATCGGCGCCGGCGGCGCGGAAGGCGGCAGCGACGCCGCCAACCTGCTCAAGCCGGCCCTGGCCCGTGGCGAGCTGCGCACCCTGGCCGCCACCACCTGGCTGGAATACAAGAAGTACTTCGAGAAGGACCCCGCGCTGGCCCGGCGCTTCCAACTGGTACAGGTGGAAGAACCCGACGAGGCCACCGCCGTGGACATGCTGCGCGGCGTCGCCGCCAAGCTCGAACAGCACCACGGCGTGCAGGTGCTGGACGTGGCCATCCAGGACGCAGTGAAACTCTCACACCGCTACATCTCCGGCCGTCAGCTGCCGGACAAGGCCATCAGCGTGCTGGACACCGCCTGCGCCCGCGTCGCCCTCGCCCAACACGACGTGCCTCCGGCCCTGGAGAACCTGCGCCACCGTGAACTGGCGGTGGAAGAAGAGCTGCAGCGCCTGCGCCGTGAACAAGCCACCGGCCTGGACCACAGCGCACGCATCACCGGCCTGGAGCAGGAGTCAGCCGGCAACCTGGCGACCATCCGCGCCCTGGAAAAACGTTGGGGCGAAGAACGCGAGGCGGTACGCGAACTGCTGCAGTCACGCCGCGAACTGCTGACCCTGAGCGAGAGCGCCGACGCCGCCAAACCCGACGAGGAACTCGACGGCCGCATCGATCATCTGGCCGCCGAACTGGCGCGCCTGGAAGCCGGCCTCGACGCCATCCGCGAAGACGACCCGCTGGTACCCGAACAGGTCGACTCCAAGACCGTGGCCGCGGTGATCGCCGGCTGGACCGGCATCCCGGTGGGCAAGATGCTCGCCGACGAAGCCCATGCCATCCGCACCCTGGCCCAGCGCATGGGCCAGCGCGTAATGGGCCAGGAAGCGGCGCTGGGCACCATCGCCCAGCGCATCCAGGCCTACCGCGCCGGCCTCACCGACCCGGCCAAGCCGGTGGGCGTATTCCTCCTGCTCGGCCCCACCGGCGTGGGCAAGACCGAGACCGCCTACGCCCTGGCCGACGCCCTCTATGGCGGCGAGCGCAACCTCATCAGCATCAACCTTTCCGAGTACCAGGAAGCCCACACCGTCAGCCAACTCAAGGGCGCCCCGCCCGGCTACGTCGGCTACGGCAGCGGTGGCGTACTCACCGAAGCCGTGCGCCGCCGCCCCTACTCGGTGGTGCTGCTGGATGAAATCGAAAAGGCCCACCCGGACGTGCTGGAGGCCTTCTACAACGTCTTCGACAAGGGCGTGATGGAGGACGGCACCGGCCTGGTGGTGGACTTCAAGAACACCGTGATCCTCGCCACCAGCAACGTCGGCGCCGAGCTGCTGCTGGACACCCCGCCCGAACAGATCGCCACGCCCACCTTCGACGACCGCCTGCGCAAGGTGCTGCTACAAGCCTTCCGCGCCGCCTTCCTCGCGCGCATGACCGTAGTGCCCTACCGGCCGCTGGAGGAGGCGACGCTGGAAGGCATCGTCGTCGCCAAGCTGGAAAAGCTGCGTGAGCGCTACAAGGCGGCGACCGGTAAGCAGTTCGATTTCGATCCGGTGATCGTGAAAGCGGTGCTCGCCAAGTGCAGCTCGGCGGGCGCGCGGGATATCGAGAATGTGTTGATGGCGGAAGTCACCGGCAAGTTGGCCAACTGGGTGCTGGAACCCTAGGGGAGGAGAAGATGGACCTTTACAGAGGACTGAACAGCTATGCCGAAGCCGTGGCGATATTGACGCACATGACTGCGGGGGGATTCGCGCCCGTGGCCAATGAAACCCCGGCGGCGCCACCGCAGCAGAGCTGCACGGCACAGAAAGGTACCGAGGGAGAAACCCTGCACTCCCAGGACTCGGCCTGGAACTACTTCATGCTGACCAATCATACGGGGGACAACGCGATAGTCGAGTACACAACCAAAGCTAACAAGGCGAAGGAGTTTTGCCGTCCGATAGTGATCGGCATACAGGTGGCAGATGCCTGGTGCTATTCATTCGCCAACGACGTATTGGAAGGTGGCGTGATGATGTACCGAAGAGCTCCCATACTGCAGATATATGGCCTAGGGATCGGCAAGCCGGCAATGCACGCCAGCCGCTCGCAGAACGACATAGGCTATTTCACTCAACTACAGACGTTGGCTGCCACGGCGCATTTGCAGATTCTCCCTAACCTCTGAGCCGGCCAATGCCCCGCCCCACGGATACCTACACCAGCCTTTCCCTTGTAGCACCGGCGCTTACGGAGCTGTACCCGCAGGCGCTTTCCGGGCAGGAGGTGCTGAGCGAGATGGGCCAGTTCAGCCTGCAGGGTTTCAGCAACAGCCCACTCACACTGTCCGGCTCAGTGGCCGGCCATATGACCACCACACTGCACAACGACGACCAGCAACGCACCCTCGACACCCTCGTCGCCGAAATCCACCAGCTCCCCGCCGACGCCACCGCCGACCGCTATCAGTTGGTGCTGCGCCCCTGGCTCTGGTGGCTAACGCTAGCCAGCAACAACCGCGTCTTCCAGAACCTCGCCACCAGCGACATCGTCACCACGATCTTCAAGGCCCACGGCTTCACCGACTTCAAGCTGTCGCTGACTGGCAGCTACGAACCGCGCGAGTATTGCGTGCAGTACGGCGAAAGCGATTTCGTCTTCGTCTCGCGCCTGCTGGAAGAGGAAGGCATCTTCTGGTTCTTCACCCACGAAGAGGGCAAGCACACGCTGGTGCTGGCGGACAACAACGATGCCTTCCCGCCCATCCCCAACGGGCCCAAGGTGCCGTACCTGGGCCAGGAAATCGGCGTGCGCGAGTTGCACGGCATCCGTTCGGCGCAGTACTGCCTGCAGGCGGTGGCCGGAACCTACAGCGCCACTGACTACGAGTTCACCACCCCCACCACGTCGCTCTATTCCCAGGCGCAGGCGGAGGCCGGGCCGCGTGCGCAGTACGAGCACCCCGGCGGCTACACCGCCAAGGCCCGCGGCGATGCGCTGACCAAGCAGCGCGTGGACGGCCTGCGCAGCCAGGAGAAGCGCCTGATCGGCGAGAGCGACTGCCGCTGGCTGGTGCCGGGGCACTGGTTCACCCTCACCGGGCATGACGACGCCGCGCTGAACATCGACTGGGTGCTCACCTCGGTGACCCACGAGGCCGACCATGAGCACTATCGCAACCGATTCGAGGCCATCCCCAAGGCCACCGCCTACCGCCCTCCCCGCACCACGCCCAAGCCACGCATGCACACCCAGACCGCCAAGGTGGTGGGCAAGGCCGGCGAGGAAATCTGGACCGACCAGTACGGCCGTATCAAGATCCAGTTCCCCTGGGACCTGCAGGGCAAGAACGACGAGGCCTCCTCCTGCTGGGTGCGCGTGGTGCTGCCGTGGAGCGGCAAGGGCTTCGGCATGCAGTTCATCCCGCGCATCGGCCAGGAGGTGATAGTCACCTTCATCGACGGCGACCCGGACCGCCCGCTGGTGACCGGCTGCGTCTACAACGGCGACAACGCCCTGCCCTACGCGCTGCCGGACAACCAGACGCAGTCCGGCATCAAGACCAACTCGTCCAAGGGTGGCGGCGGCTTCAACGAGCTACGTTTCGAGGACAAGAAGGACGCCGAGGAAGTCTTCCTGCAGGCGCAGAAGGACATGAAGGTGAACGTGCTCAACGACAGCACCGCCACCATCGGCCACGACGAGACGCTCACCGTGCAGAACGCCCGCACGCGTACGGTGAAGGAAGGCGACGAGACCGTCACCCTGGAAAAGGGCAAACGCAGCGTGACCATCCAGACCGGCAGCGACACGCTGGACGTGAAGGACACCCGCACGGTGAAGGTCGGCGCCGACCAGACTCACAGCACCGGCGGCAACTACAGCCACCAGGTCAACGGCAACTTCGAGCTGACGGTGGACGGCAACCTCACCATCAAGGTCAGCGGCACCCTCACCCTGCAGAGCGGCGGCAGCCTGACACTCAAGACCGACGCCGATCTCGCCGCCCAGGCCGGCACCTCGGTGACCAGCAAGGCGGGCACGTCCCTGACCAACCAGGCGGGAACTTCCCTGACCAACAAGGCAGGCACCACCCTGACCAACGACGCTGGCGTCAGCCTCACCAACAAGGGCGGCGCGGAGCAGACAGTGGATGGCGGCGGCATGCTGACCATCAAGGGCGGCCTGGTGAAGGTCAACTGAGGACAACGACATGGCCAACAGCGGAACCCTGGACCTCAAACGTGGCGACAGCACCCTGCAAGGCCGTCTGCAGGATGGCGCCCTGGAAGGCCCGCTACGCATCAGCGAGCACGGCCGCCCACAAGCCAGCCTCGACTACCGCGATGGCGAACTGCACGGCACCAGCACGCTCTACCACCCCAACGGGCGCATCAGCGCACAGTTGCCCTACGTCCGTGGGCGGCTGCATGGCGAGGCGCGCTTCTTCGTCGCCGAGGGCTGGTTGCAACGCAAAGTCAGCTACCGCGATGGACTGATGCATGGCGAGGCGTCCAGCTACCTTGCCGACGGCACTCTCGCCGAACAGGCCTTCTATCGCGATGGTGTGCAGGAGGGCCCGTTCCGCCGCTTCCACGGCAATGGTCAGTTGGCCCAGGAAGCGCGATACGCCAAGGGTGTGCCCGTGGAGCAACCACGCGCCTACGCCGAAGACGGTCGACCGCTGGACGAGAACGGCAAGCCGGTCTCGCGACTGCGCTGGTGGCTGGGCAGTCGCGGCGAGCCCAGCGAGGCCTGAGCGGCCTCAGGGAATCAGCATCTGCACCTGGCCGGGCATCAACACCTTGATCACCCCACCCCAGTTGCACATCAACGTTCCATTCGAATCCAGCGCCGGCATGCCGCCCAGCAATACCGTAGGCGGGCCGCCGGGTATCCAGGGCGAGGCCGTGGCCGGCACGCACGGCATGGGCGTCAGCACGCCAAGTGCCGCCGCCGTGGCCGCGGCCACCGTCGGGTTGGCCGGACTGCTGCACAGACCAAAAGGCAGGATGTTCACCAACGGAATGTGATCCTGCAGGTTGGCCGCCGGCATGCCGCTCGACAGTGTTCGGTTGACCGGCAATACGTTGAGCATCGACGGTGCTACGCCGAAGCTGCACTGCAGGGTTGCACCGCTACAAACCTGGGGACAGCCCATGGAATCACCTCGCTCGACGAAGTCCGAGGCCAGCTTTCCCGGCCGCCATACCAAGCGCTCCGAACAGTACCTGACGGCCGAGAGTGGATGCTTGAGCAAGGACGCGTTGCTGGCAGTGATGACCACTCAAACCTTGGCCTCGTCCTTCGCTCCGGCGGCTAGAAGTGCACGCTCCCGGCTCAGGAGTTTCACTATACCGGGGTGACCCGAGATGTATTGATAGAAGTAATACTGCCCCTTGTCGTCATGGAAAATACGGTAAACCTCGGAGACTCTCGTGGAGTGCCCGTGGGACGTCCGCTCGACCAAGACTTTGTAGGAGCCAATCTGGAACTCTTCCAGAACGCTCTGGAAGTCCCGCTTCAAGTCGATCTTCATCTGCTTGCTGGCACGATAGTCTGCCCGCACCGCGAGGTAGATCAGTATCGGTAGAGCAATGATCGTCGCTGCGCAAAGCAACAACAGGAGCATCCCTTTCATGGCGCATCTCCCTGTTACGGGCCTACCGACGATTGAAATCTGTAGCAGTGGGCGCTCAACCAGCTATCCATTCGCCTCACCGCCCCACTATCGTCAAATGTGTGTAGATGGTTTTAAGCAAGGCTGCATAGCGATCTACCGTTAACGTCATACCGGCTGCCCTCGGACGTTACAATGGCACCCGCGCCGATTCCCTCCGATCGGGCACGCCCGGAGCCAGTTTCAGATGTTCACCCTTGTAAACCTCGACACCCCGCCGCCCGAGTCCCTGAAGAGTCAGGTTCTGCAAATGGTGGTGGACTACTTCAGCGACGTCAGCCCGGTGCCGCTGACGCCCAGCAATCCGCTCTATCAGTTGTACCAGTACGTGATCGGCTACGAGGTACATCTGTATCTGCAGGCCATGGACAGCGACGTGGAAAGCACGGCACGGTTGATCCTGGCCCTGGATGATGAGGATCCCTCCCAGGTGCTGGGTTTTGCCCTGTACCTGCCGAGCCAGGACGATGCCGAGGCCTGCACGCTGGCCTATATGGCGGTCAGGGCCAGCCACCGTCGACGCGGGATTGGCCGGGCCCTGGTGCAGCAGATGCTCAAGCATCGTCCCCACGCCGAGTTGGCCTGCGCGGCGAACAAGGTGCCGACCTTTGAGTCGATAGGATTTCAGGTACTGGCAGCGCAGGGGCCGCAGGTGCTGCTGAACACCCGTGATCACCGTTCGGACGGCATGGTGGCGGTGCAGGACCTGGCCCCGATCTACCAATCCAAGGAAGTACGGCAGATCCACGCCTACCTGCTGCAGCAATACGGCAGGAAGGCCATGAGCGAGGCCGAGAAAAAACGCGACCGTCTGCTCGACCAGATGGCCCACCAGGCGCAAGCCTTGGTGAAAGAGCGTTTCCCTACGATTCACTGACGGCCAACTGCCGACGCGATCATCCGGGCATACAGCAGCCGCTCAAGCGATGGTGGTGCCGTGCAAAGGCCTGGCGATCAGGGGCCCAGGCTCTGCCGAATCACTCTGCCGCCATATCCATCTCAGGACTCAATGTGCCAAGCCAGGCAACGATGCTGATAATGGCAACCGCCACCGCAAGTTCCAGGATGATGCTGCGTCGCAGCGCCTTGATGGCAGGCGCATGACGACCCGTTTGCAAGGACCGGTCAAGCAGCGGACTGAGGTGGAAACGATTCGCCGCTGCCAGGATCAGCATTCCCACGAAGAGTGCGATCTTGAGCGCCAGTAACAAGCCGTAGGTGCTTTTCATCACTCCGCTGATTTCCGGGCCAACGATGAGAACGTAGTTGGCGATACCGGTAATGGACAAGCTGATGACGATCAATGCCCCTGCCGACTCGAAACCCGTCAAGGTTCGCGACAGCAAGCGCAGACGCTGCTCCCCATCGAGCCGATTGGAGCGAAGCAGCAGCACGAATGCGATCAATGCTCCGAGCCAGCCACCCGCACCAAGAAGATGTGCGATATCACTGGTGAAGTGGACATAGCGCAAGAGGCCTTCATCCATCGCGCCGTGTCCTGTCCAGGCCAAAGTGGAAAGGGCTGTGGCTCCCAACAGTGAAGACAAGACCAGGCTCAGGGTCGGGGCGCGCCTGCCGAAAATCGCGACCACCGCAATCAGTAGCAGCGCCGCTATTCTGACCATCCAGGTCAGACCTGCATCTGTATCCGTCACGATCATTTGCAGGATGTGGTGATGAAGCTCGAAAAAGCTGGACACTCCACTCATCACCTTCGCCATCTGCAGCATCGCTGCCACAGACAGCAAGGTGCCGATCAAGGCGGCCCATAACAATATCGATTCAAAGTTGAATACAACTCCGCTGACCCGCTCTTGTCCCTTGAGGCTGTATAGCCCGAACAACGCCAGACCAAAAAGCAGAATCAAGTCGATATACAAGGCGAAACGCAGAGCGACAGTTATGGGGTCACCCATGGCTTACTTCACCTTGAAGGTTACAGCGCCAGTAATCGGATGCGTATCAGAGGAAACGGCCCGCCATTGGACCTTATAAGTTCCGGTGGTGAGAGGAGCTGCCGGCGTGATGAGCATCACTTTCGGATCGCTACTGCCTGAGACGGCCGTCTTCACGCCCATGGGCGAGGAATGGGACATGCCCGGCATTTCAGTCATGACGAGCTTGGCGCCGGAGAGCTGAGTCAGCAACGTTTCCGAGAAGTGCAGTTCGATCTTGGCTGGAGCCTCGACGACACTCCCCTCAGCAGGCGAGGAGGAAAGCAGTTTGGGGTGTGCCTGGGCGGCGGCACTCAGCAGCATTCCGGCACCGAGCACCGCCGTGGCGGCAAGCGTTTTCAGGTTTTGCATGCAAGACTCCTCGCGGTTCATACCGCTCTACTTGTTTGTTTATCTTGGAAGGAACGAAGAAGGCTGGAAGCGGCCGGTTAGAACCACATGCGCACGCCGAGGACCAGGCGCGTTTCGCTGGAGTCCTCGCCCTCGTCACTGGCGTAGTCCGCTGTCTTTCCATAGAGATGGTTCCAAGTGACGCCGACGTACGGCGCGAACTCTCGGTAGATCTCATAACGCAGCCGCAGTCCAACCTCCGCATCGGAGATGCCGGACCCGGTGCCACGCTGCGGGTCATTCCGGCCATAGAGGTTCACTTCGGCCGTCGGCTGAAGGATCAGGCGATTGGTCAGGAGGATGTCGTAATCCCCTTCGAGCCTGAGAGCGCTTTGGCCGCCCTCCCCCAGGAACGCAGTTGCCTGGGTTTCGAAGTCATACAGGGCCATCCCCTGGACACCAACGGCTGCCCAGGTTTGTGGCGAGCCAGGTTTGAAGTCCTGCCGCACGCCGCCAACCACGTCCCACCAGGGGCCGATGGAGTGCCCCCACAGGGCCTGCAGCTCGGCACTCTCGGTAACCCCATTGAGTCGCTCCCCTTCGGAGCGCAACCACAGGCGATCAACATTGCCGCCAACCCAGCCGTTGGCCTCCCAACTGAGGGCACTACCTTGATCGGCGTCCTGCCACTCCAACTTATCAATGACGAATAGGGAGTTGAGTGCTTGTCCCATATGGTGGTCCATGCCGCCCTTGTACACAGCGGCACGATCAGCATCGGTCAACACAGGAATTGGCGTGCGGCTTTCCGTTGGTGCAGCCGGTTGCATCCCTTGCATGTCGGAGTAGTCCGCATCCTGCATCTGGGAGTGATCCATGCCCTGCATCTGGGAATGGTCCATGCCCTGCATCTGGGAATGATCCATCCCCTGCATCTGGGAGCCATCCATGCCTTGCATCGGCTCTTCAGCGTGGGCACCAGCCAAAGGAAGCAAACTCACCCCAAGGACTGCGATGCGGGCCAAAACGGAGTGACGGGTCTGTTCGAGGTCCATGCTGTTCTCCTATTCCTGCACTCGCACTTCACGGAACATGCCCAGTTCCATGTGATACATCAGGTGGCAGTGATAGGCCCATCGACCAAGCGCATCAGCCGTCACGCGATAGCTGCGCTTCGACCCCGGCGGCATGTCGATGGTGTGCTTTCTCACCATGAAGTTGCCCTGTTCATCCTCCAAATCACTCCACATGCCATGCAAATGGATGGGGTGCGTCATCATGGTGTCGTTAACCAGGGTGATACGAACACGTTCGCCGTACGTGAGGAGCAGCGGCTTGGCATCGGCGAACTCGATGCCATCGAACGACCAGGAGAACTTCTCCATGTGGCCGGTCAGGTGTAGCTCGATGGTTCGGGATGGGACTCGTCCGTCAGGATCTTCGAACGTGCTCTTGAGGTCGGCATAGGTCAGCACGCGCCGGCCATTGTTACGCAAGCCAATACCTGGATCGTTGAGCTTCGCCGTAGGGGTCATGGTCTGCATGTCGACCAAGGGATTATCGGCCTCGGACGCAGGGTGGGATTGCATCTGCGCACCCATTCCCTGCATCTGGCTGTGCTCCATGCCAGCCATGCTGCCATGGTCCATACCGGTCATATCCATGCCGGCCATGTCGCCGTGGTCCATGCCAGACATATCCATGCCCGCCATGCTTCCATGATCCATTCCGCCCATGCCCATATCGTCCATGGTGATTTGCGGACGGGGATCCAGCGCCGGCACTGGAGCACTGACACCTTCCCTTACGGCCAGGGTGCCCCGGGCGTAGCCCGTACGGTCCATGGACTGGGCAAAAATGGTGTACGCGGCCTGGTCTGTCGGCTCGACAATGACGTCATAGGTTTCAGCAACGGCAATGCGGAACTCTTCAACACTCACTGGCTGGACGGGCTGCCCGTCGGCAGCCACCACTGTCATCTTCAGTCCGGGAATCCGAACATCGAAGTAGGTCATAGCAGAGGCATTGATGAAGCGCAGTCGGACCTTCTCGCCCGGCTTGAAGAGGCCGGTCCAGTTGCTATCAGGAGCGTGACCGTTGACGAGGTAGGTATAGGTATAACCACTTACATCAGCGAGATCGGTAGGGCTCATCTTCATTTCCGCCCACATCTTGCGATCTGCAACGGTCTGCGACCACCCCTTATCGCTTACATCATCAATGAAGTCGCCAACCGTGCGCTTGTGAAAATTATAATAACCAGAGTCTTTCTTCAGTTTCGCAAGGACACGACTGGGATTCTCATCAGACCAATCGCTGAGCATGACGACATAATCACGGTCGCAAGAGAATTTCTCTGGCTCCTTGGGATCGATAATCAAAGGCCCGAAAACGCCAAGCTGCTCCTGGAAACCGGAGTGGCTATGGTACCAGTAGGTACCATGCTGATTGACCTTGAATTTGTATTCGTACATTCCATCGGGCGCGATTCCCTGGAAACTTAAACCTGGCACACCATCCATGTTGGCGGGGAGGATAATTCCGTGCCAATGAATGGAGGTATCTTCCTTCAGGCGGTTACGAACGCGGAGCGTAATCGTGTCACCCTCGCGCCAACGCAAAGTTGGCCCGGGAAGCGATCCATTGATGGTCATTGCCGTACGAACTGCGCCAGTCAGGTTGACTGGAGTTTCACCAATGAACAGATCGAACTCCGTTCCGGCAAGCACTGTCGGTTGCCCCGGACTGGCAAGGGCCCAGACTGGAGTGCGCCACAAACCAAGCCCGCCGAGAATACCTGTCGCCGCAAGGCCCTTAACGAAAGTCCGTCTTGACGTTTTGTTCTGCATTCCGCTACGACCCTGCCAGGAGAGAGTTCTTATGAGCCATTCCGAGCCATTAATGAAATTGACTTCGTTCCGATCCTGATCGATCGGCGACCCAGATGTCGTTGAAAAATTTGCCATATTCAGGCAATCGCGATGATTACATTTCTGTAAGGATGTGATCTTGCCGCTACCAGCCTGGCTTTCCGGGCCGTACAGGGCTGCCGCCATCATCTTGGTCAGCCGCCTGCCGTTGCTGAATCGCTCCCACGAGCCTACGACTCTGGCAAAACAAACAGCACCACTATCACTGGTTTATTTCAATCCGCCCCAACATCCCTTTCTGGTAATGCCCAGGGATACTGCACGCAAACTGCAACCCCGATACTTTTCTAAAAGTCCAAACCAGTTCCCTGGCCTCACCTGATTCAATCAGAACACTGCTGGCATCATTGTGATTCATGCCGGCCATATCATGCTCGACACCACTCACTTTCATGGCCGTGAGATAAGCACTTCTGAACATCTCAACCATTTCCTTCTGATGTTCCAGGTGCGCCGCTGGTTTACACAGATTGAACTCATGAAGAACCAGCCCTTCATTTTTCAATACAGACCTGACGCTTTCGCCACTCGTCACGTCTCAGCGAGACGGTTCAAAATAGAGATCCCCATCTTGATCTCAATCTTCCGATCTACCTTCTCCGGCGCGCCACGACTTCCAAAATCGAAACCCGATCCAAAGCCAAGAAATCAAAAATCAATCTATTGGCATCAACCAGCCAGGGAACATGGGTAAGGCCTTAAGGGGATATGGCCAATCGATGCACTCGCTCTAACAACCATCTCGACCTTAGCGATACCCGCCTTACCCTCGGCTTATGCCCGGATTACTTTTTTGTCAGCGCTGAAGTATGTAATGACCTGATCGACTTCCATCTGGAGTTCACACATCGCATTCGATGCTGTACGAGCCGACGCAAGCGGCGCGTCTCGCTGAACTCAATACCTGCCAGTTGAACGCCATCGACAAGGAAGTCCGCACGATCATTGGGTCGCCGGATAGTCGGCGATAACCTCATCGGTGCCGTCCCGGGTAAGTCCAATGACTTGGTATGCCTGCCGGGCGGAGCCCATTTCCATGCCAGGCGAGCCGGCAGGCATACCGGGAGCCGCGATGCCGAGCAGTTCCGGATGCTTTTCCAGCTCACGGATCTGCGCCACCGGAACGTGCCCTTCGACGAATTTTCCACCGATCACCGCGGTATGGCAGGAGGACAGGCGCGGTGCCACGCCAAGGCGCTGCTTGACCGCACTCATGTTCGGCTCGACGTGGTCGTTCACGCTGAAGCCGTTGGCCTCCAGGTATTTGATCCAGCTCTTGCAGCAACCGCAGTTGGGATCGCGGTAGACATCGATGGTTGTGGCGGCCTGGGCGATGGATGCCATGAACAGCCCGGCCAGGGCGGTCAAGCGAAGTGCCTTGCGCATGATGGTCCCTCCTCAGTGACAGCAGCAGGAGTTGCCGCCGCAGCCGCGCGCCTGGCCACCGACCTGGGCCGGAGCCGATGCTTCGACCTTGGCCGGATAACCGGCGCCCTGCAGCGCGACCAGCACTGCCTGGGCATCGGCGTCACCGCTGACGCGCACCCGGCCCGACTCGAGGTCGACCGATACCTCGGCAACCCCGGCAACCGGCGCCAATGCGGCATTCACGTGGCGGACGCAGGACGCGCAACTCATACCTTCAACTCGCAGATCGATACTTTTCATCGTGATGACTCCTCGGCAGGAAAATCTTTCTGCCCGGAACGCTGACTGAACCGCTCCGAGCCCTGGGACCATCCTCAACCTTGCCATCGTGGCAAGGTCAAGCCCATCAAACCTGTCCCTCGAGCGAGGCCTTGCGCAGACGCAAGGCGTTGAAGACAACCGACGCCGAACTCACGCTCATGGCCAGCGCCGCGACCATCGGCGACAGCAGGTGTCCGGTCAGCGGGTAGAGCAGCCCGGCGGCCAGGGGGATGCCCATGGCGTTGTAGGCGAAGGCGAAGGTGAGGTTCTGGTGCATGTTGCGCACGGTCGCCATGGACAGGTTGCGGGCGCGCAGGATGCCGAGCAGATCGCCCTTGACCAGGGTGACCTGCGCGCTGTTCATCGCCACATCGGTGCCAGTGCCCATGGCAATGCCAACATCGGCGCGCGCCAGCGCGGGCGCGTCGTTGATACCGTCGCCGGCCATCGCCACGCGGCGGCCGGCTTGTTGCAGGTCAGCCACCAGGCGCTCCTTGTCCTGCGGCCTGACCTCGCCATGCACTTCCTCGATGCCCAACTGGCGGGCTACTGCGCGCGCCGTCGTCGGCCCGTCACCCGTGGCCATGATGACCCGCACGCCAACGGCCCGCAGGCGTTCCAAGGCTTGCCGGGAGGTCGGCTTGATCGGGTCGGCCACTGCCAGCAGGCCAACTGCGCTGCCGTCCACTGCCAGGTACATAATGCTCGCCCCTTCACTGCGCCACTGTTCGGCACGCGCCTTCAGGGCTTCGCAGGAGACTCCCGCATCCTCCAGCAGCGCCGTGTTGCCCAATAGCAGGCGACGTCCCTCGACCTGGCCGCGCACACCAATACCCGAGGCGCTTTCGAACTCGTCCGCCGGACTCAATGCCAGCCCCTGGGCCCTGGCCTGCTCGACGATGGCATGCGCCAGAGGATGCTCGCTGCCCTGGTCCAGGCTGGCAGCCAGCCGCAGCACATCGTCGGTGCTGAAGCCGGGAGCCGCCTCAAGCCCCTGAAAGACAGGCCGACCTTCGGTGAGGGTTCCAGTCTTGTCGACGATCAGCGTGTCGATACGGCGCAGGTTCTCGATGGCCGCCGCATCACGGAACAGCACCCCGCTGCCGGCGGCCTTGCCACTGGCCACCATCACCGACATGGGCGTCGCCAGCCCAAGTGCGCAGGGACAGGCAATGATCAGCACCGCCACCGCATTGATCAGGCCGAACACCCAGCCGGGTTGTGGCCCCCAGAGGCCCCAGCCGAACAAGGTCAGGACCGCGATGGCGATGACGACCAGCACGAAGTAACCGGCGATCACGTCGGCCAGACGCTGCATCGGCGCCTTCGAACGTTGCGCCTGCACGACCATCTGCACGATCTGCGCAAGCACGGTCGCCGAGCCGACCTTCTGCGCCTGCATCACCAGGCTGCCGTGGGTGTTCAGGGTGGCGCCGATCAATGCGTCCCCGGCCCGCTTCAGCACCGGAATGGGCTCGCCGGTCAGCATCGACTCGTCGACGGCGCTTTCCCCCTGTTCGACCAAGCCGTCGACCGGAACCTTCTCGCCGGGACGGACACGCAGTCGGTCGCCCGGATGCACGTGGCTCAGCGGGATGTCCTCCTCGCTGCCATCGGAGTTGATACGTCGCGCCGTCCTGGGCGCCAGGCCAAGCAGGGACTTGATCGCCGCCGAGGTCTGCGAGCGCGCCTTGAGTTCGAGCATCTGGCCCAGCAGGGTGAGCGAGATGATGACCGCCGCAGCTTCGAAGTAGACACCGATGCGACCATCCATCATGAAGTTCGCCGGAAAGGCCCCCGGCGCCAGCGTAGCCACGACGCTGTAGAGATAGGCGGCGGAAGTGCCGAGGCCGATCAGCGTCCACATGTTGGGGCTGCGCTGGAGCACCGAGTGCACCCCGCGCACGTAGAACGGCCAGCCCGCCCAGAGCACGACCGGGCTGGCGATCAGCAGTTCGACCCAGTTCTGCGTGGCGCCATGGAACAGGTTCAGGGCATGGCCGCCCATGGCCAGCAGCGTGACGATGACGGTCAACGGCAGCGTCCACCAGAAGCGGCGGGAGAAGTCCCTGAGCTCGGGGTTCTCTTCCTGTTCCAGTTCCGGGAGCACCGGCTCCAGGGTCATGCCGCACTTCGGACAGTTCCCGGGGCCCAGTTGGCGCACTTCAGGGTGCATCGGGCAGGTGTACCAGGTACCGCTTGCAACCGACGGAGCGTCGGCTGCTTCATCGCGCACGACGTCCTCATAGCGTTCCGGCGCTGCCTTGAACGTCGACAGGCACTTTTCGCTGCAGAACCAGTAGGCCTTCCCCGCGTGCTCCAGGTGGTAGGGACTGTCAGTCCTGATCTTCATCCCACAAACCGGATCTTTCACTTCGCCGAGGGCGGCTTTGTTCCCGGGTGATGGCCGTGCATGTTCGTGACCGTGCATGAGTCAGCCTCTTTCGTCGTCCTTGGGGGCGTTGTTCGTTCCACTCCGATGACCGTGACCGCCGTGGTGATGGCCAAACAGGTGCATCAGAGGGCACAGCAACAGGATTGCGTACGGCAACAGCAACGAGATATGCCCGTAGTGCTCACGAGCAAAATAGAACAGGGCAATCACCAGCAACATGCCCAGGACAATGCCCGGCTTGCTGCGCCAGAAGGACCGCAACGGCTGATGGGATGGATGCGAAGTGTTCATGACCATTCTCCAGGGGCAAACGCGGGCTACCTCGCCAGGGCCTGGTGAGAGCCTGCACCTACCAGGCCAGGACTGGGGCCGCGCCGCGCGATTACTGGGCCGGCTGCTCCATGGGGTGCTGCATGGGCATATCCTTCATGCCCGACTGCGGCCCCATCATGTCGGCCTGCTGATCCATCATCTGCATCATCATTCCCATCATCTTCGAGTCCATCATCTTCATGTGCTGGCCCATGCCCTTGCCGGCGCAGCCGTTCTGCATCATGCCAAGGCCTTCCCTCATCGCCTGCATACCGTCACGCATGGCGGCCTGGCGCTCTTCCGGGGTCTTGGCAACAGCGAGGCGGTCATGAATGGCCTGCATCTTCGTCATCTGTTCGGCCATGGCATTTTCCTGCCCCTGGGCCGGCACCGACTTGCTCTCGGCTTTCACCGGGGCCGGGTCTGGATGATGTTCGTCGA
Source organism: Pseudomonas macauensis (assembly GCF_047902425.1). NCBI lineage: Bacteria > Pseudomonadati > Pseudomonadota > Gammaproteobacteria > Pseudomonadales > Pseudomonadaceae > Pseudomonas > Pseudomonas macauensis. The sequence goes on from NZ_CP138377.1 coordinate 3,810,361, forward strand.
CAGCCACGGCAAGGAGGGGGCTGCTGATCAGTAGTGCGGCGACAAGCGATTTGAGGGTGATGTGCATGGCGATCTCCAGGTATTTCAACGGGTGAAATGAAGCGGCGCCGCGCCTGGTCTTGCAGGCGCAGCAGGACTGTGCGCCCGGTGAGCCGAGCGCACGGACGGCGAGTCAATCGTTGAAGCGGACGAAACTCAGGCGTGCCGGCGGCCGGGGCGGCGCAGGCCGGTGCATGACGAGTGCGCCGAAGCGCAGGGGGATGACAGCAGGCAGGAAGAGGACGGGACGCGTAAGCAGGAGAACCCAGAAGACCAGGTCAAGCGAAAGGTGGCCCGGCGCCGCATTGAGCGCGGACGCGCTGTCGTCGCAGAACTGCAGACAGCCGCTGGCATGAAGCTGGTGCTCGGGAGCATCCAGGCTGGTCGAAAGGTCGGCATGGGCAAGTGCGGGATCATGCGCTGGGTACGACAGGCAACCATGGCTTGCGGCAACCCCGAACGCCAGCACCCACAGCACCAAGGCCATGCGTAGCAACGCGCGTTGACGGTTCCGGAACCAGATCATCTGCTCAGCCCGTAGCAAAGATAAGCCAGACACTAGCGCCGGCAGCGTAGCGGAACTTGATCCGCATCAAGCAAAGCTGCGGGCTTCGCGACAGTCCGGCGACTCGCTCGGACGTCCATCCCGAGATCGGCAGCCGTTGCCCTCCGACGGCCGCAATCAGCCGCCCGCGTTGGTTGAACCTGGTTTCCGGCCTTTCTCCAGACCGGGCATCGATGCGGACTTACTGCCTTCCCCGGCGTCCGCTACATTGACCGTACCATAGAGACAGCGCGGAGCGGACTCGCCGTGAAAGCGGACGCTTGCACGCGACTCAATCCGTCAGCAGGTCCGAACGCCGGCGTCCCGCCAGGCGGGGAAACGGAGGCAAACGATGACACGGGTTCGCGTTGAAGGCTTCACCCTCTCACTCGACGGATACGGGGCAGGCCCGGATCAGGACATCGACAATCCGCTCGGCATTGGCGGGACTGAGCTGCACCAGTGGCTGGTCCCGACCCGCACGTTCCAGCAGGCCTTGTTCGGCAAGGACGACGGTACGACCGGAGTTGACGATGATTTCGCCGCCCGAGGCTTTCGGAATGTCGGCGCCTGGATTCTCGGGCGGAACATGTTCGGGCCCATTCGCGGGGATTGGCCGGACATGAACTGGAAAGGCTGGTGGGGAGACAACCCGCCGTATCACGTTCCCGTCTTCGTCCTGACCCACCATGCCCGTCCCCCCATCGAACTGGAAGGCGGCACGACCTTCCACTTCATCACAGGCGGCATTCACGAGGCGCTCGACCGTGCACGCGCGGCCGCTGCCGGAAAGGACGTGCGAATCGGTGGTGGGCCGGACACGATCCGGCAGTACCTGCGTGAAGGCCTTATCGATGAACTGCACATTGCGATCTCGCCAGTCCTGCTCGGCCGGGGGGAATCCCTGTTCGAAGGGGTCGATTTGCGAACGCTGGGCTACGAGTGCGTTGAATTCGTAGCCACGGAGAAGGCCACGCACATTGTCCTGCGGCGCCAGGGGCGCACGGACGCCTGACGGCCAGCGATCACACGCAGGACCGCTCCACGCCCAGCGCCCGATTGCAACCCATGGCAGGGCCGAGCCAACCTCGGCCCCGGGCTCGTCCCGCTACATCCTGAATCACCGCCCTCCCCGTTTATCCCTCCCGAAATCACGCACGGCCTGCTGAGTACCCATCGGCACGACCTGCCTCGATTTGCGTCGAGACATTTACAGACGATTCGTATTTGCGAATAATTACTATTTATTCTTCACAAAAACAACGAGTCGTAAATAATGGTAAAAAAGTCTGTCGCCCCAGCATCCCTCTCGATGCTGGGTCTGCTGGTCACTCCCACCGTTCACGCTGAGTCCCAGGACACCCTGGCGCTGCCGGAAACCTCCGTCACCGCCGCTTACGACCAGCAAAGCTACAACCCCGGCGATAGCAAAAGCGCGCTGAAGATCGACGCTCCCCTGCGAGACATCCCCCAGACGGTCAACGTCGTGCCGCAGAGCGTGATCAAGGACCAGGGCGCCCAGTCCATGGAAGACGTGCTGAAGAACGTACCCGGCGTCGGCTTCTCCAATGGCGATGGGCAACGCGACCAGGTCACCATCCGTGGCTTCAGCGCCATCGGCGATATGTACATCGACGGCGTCCGCGACGATGCCCTGTACTTCCGCGACCTTTCCAACATCGAGCGCGTCGAGGTCATCAAGGGCCCCGCCGCCGTGCTCTATGGCCGTGGTTCCTCCGGCGGCCTGATCAACAGCATCTCCAAGACCCCGGGCTTCGCACCCAAGCACGAAGTGGGCATGACCGTCGATTCCGAGGGCAAGCGCCGCACGCAGTTCGACACCGGCTGGGCCGACCAGCAGACCAACCAGGCGTATCGCGTCACGGGCGCCTTCGAGGACAGCGACACCTACCGCGACGATGGCTACATCGACCGCAAGGCCATCGCCCCCTCGGCCTACTTCCGCCTCTCCGACGACCTGGAGCTGAACCTCGGCGCCAGCTACCTGTACGACAAGCGCCTGATCGACTTCGGCATCCCCGCCCTGGGTGACCGCCCGGTGGATGTCGACCGGGACAAGCGCTTCGGCTCCGGCGACCCGGATCAGGACTACGCCCGCAGCGAAGTGTTCTCGCTCACCAGCGCCCTGAACTACCAGATCAACGACAACCTCAGCCTGACCAACACCAGCCGCTTCTACCGCTACGACCTGGACCGCAACAACACCCTGGCCGATACCAGCCCGACCCGCTTCGTCACCTCGCCCGACGGCGAACTGCTGGTGAAGCTCAACCGCGGCAACGTGGCACGCGACGAGTACGGCGTGTTCAACCAGACCGAACTCAAGCAGCACGCGCAACTGGCCGGCATGCAGCACAACCTGCTGTATGGCGTCGAGGTGGGCGTCCAGGACAAGCACCAGCGCGTGTTCAGCCAGAACAACGTGGCGCAGGTTCCGGTGTTCGGCGATGGCCTGGTTCCGGTCCCGGAGCACGCCGCCAACCTGTCGTCCAAGGGCACCAACACCCAGGACACCACCGGCTTCTACGTGCAGGACCTGATCGAGCTGAATGAGCAGTGGAAAGCGCTGCTGGGCGTGCGCTACGACATCTTCGGCCAGGAGTACGACGACGAGCGTGTGCAGAACGTCGACCTCGACCGCACCGACAAGACCTGGAGCCCGCGCGCCGGCCTGGTCTACCAACCGGACCAGATCCAGTCCTACTACGTGTCCGTCAGCCGCAGCTATCAGCCGTCAGGCGAAGTGTTCGCGGTGAGCCCGTCCAACCAGAACCTCGAACCCGAGGAAACCACCAACTACGAGATCGGTACCAAGTGGGACCTGCTGGACAACCGCCTCTCGATCACCGCCGCGATTTTCCGTCTCGAACGCACCAACATGAAGACCGCCGACCCGACCAACCCGAACCTGACCGTGTTGGCCGGCGAGCAACGCACCGACGGCTTCGAGACCACGATCAGCGGGCAGTTGACGGACAAGTGGCAGATCTATGCCGGCTACGCCTACCTCGATGCGGAGATCACCAAGTCCAACAGCAAGACCAACGGCGTACCCAACGAAGGCCAGGTGCCCACCCTCACCCCGCGCAACAGCGCCAACCTCTGGCTGGTGCGTACCCTCACCCCGCAATGGCGTGCCGCTGCGGGCGCCAACTACGTTGACGACCGCTACACGGCGCTGGACAACAACGTGGTGATGCCGAGCTACACCACCTTCGATACCGCCCTCTTCTACAGCGTGCCGCACTGGGACATGGCACTGCGCCTGAAGAACGTTTTCGATCGTGATTACTACGTCTCCGCACACGGCTCGGTGGACCTCATCACCCCCGGTGCGCCACGGACCCTCGAAGCGAGCCTGAACTATCGCTTCTAGGGAAATGCTGGCGATGATCTGAAATAGTCATCGTTGCTATGACATGAATGGCTGCTTCTGGTCGACTTCTGTTGGTCACGGCTGGCAGAGGTCGGCTAGGAGCGGACGTTTAGAGTACGGAAAATAAATCCCCTTTTTCCCTTTCATGCAATCGGATAACGCTTGAACAGATCGGTCTGTTCCAGGCGGGCCGCATGGGCCTTGATGGCCGGAAAATCGCCGGCCTTGACTACGTCGGGCAGCATCGACTGCATGAACGACCAGGCCACTGCACAAGTGACCTCAGCCTGGTCGGGGCGCACACCTTGCGACGGTTGTGCCGCCAATTGCTTGTCCAGTTCAGCGCATGCCGCCAGCAGCTGCCGGGTGACGCGCTCGACCCAGGGCTGATGAAGCTTTTCCGCCGGACGAAGATTGTGTTCATAGACGATCTGGACGGTCTTCTCGCATGCCGCCAACGCCAGGCCCAAAGTACGCAAGGCACTGGCCAATGCCTGCGGTTGGGCCGGCAACAGCTTCCTGTCGGGTGCGCTGAGGGTCTCGAAATAATCGATGATCAGCGTCGAGTCCATCAGTACGGACCCGTCATCGAGCAGCAGGGTCGGTGCCTTGACTACCGGGTTGATCCTGGAAAACTCCTCGAAGGTGCTGAACACCGACAGTGGGTCATGTTCGAACTCGATGCCTAGAAGGTCCAGGGATATGGCCACCCGGCGAACATAAGGTGAATCCAGCATGCCAATGAGCTTCATCCATCACTCTCCTTGATTGATATTGATCTCTAATGCGGTAGTCCGGCGCTTGAACACTTGGGGCAAGGGCCAGGGGAGCGGATACGGTTGGCGCTCGTTCCCTGACTTGGCTGGAGCCAATTGCAGAACTCCTTCGCCGTCAATCAGCGCCAGCCCGGCTGACAGTTTCACGCGCTCGCCGGGGCCGATCGAGAAGTCGACACCATTGGCGCTGATCCAATGCGTGCCGCTCACCACACGCGTGTAGATGTCGCAGGCAAAACGCACCGAGAGCAATTGCGCTCTGGTCAATGAAACCTGCAACCACGGGTGATCGTCATCGTCGGAACCGCCCGTGGTCATTTGCCGTGCTCTCCATACATCGCCCATGGCAGCCATCCTCTTGCCAGTCCAAGACTTTACCGTTCCTTACATTAGTGAGAGCCTTTTCACTTATATATCGATATTTTTTTTCGCTACCGGTAAGAAATACTTACATGTCGAATATTCCTCCAATCACTTGCCTGCGCAGTTTCGAAGCGGTTGCAAGGCTGGGAAGCGTCACCGCCGCCGCCAGGGAACTGCATGTGACCCATTCGGCCATCAGCCAGCAGATCAAGGTGTTGGAGGAGATGATCGGCGTCATCCTGTTCGTCCGTGAGGGACGGGGGCTGCGGGTGAGCGAGGATGGGCGGCTGTATGCCTTGCAGGTCCGTGAATCATTGAGCCGAATCGCCGAAGCCACACAGCTGATCAAGACCCAACCCAAGTCAACGGAACTGGTGGTCGCTGTTCTCCCTTCGTTCGGCTTCAGCTGGCTGTTGCCGCGCTTGCCACGCTTCCAGCAATTGCAGCCGCACATAAGCATCAGGTTGCAGGCCAACCTGACGGTATCGAACCTGAGCCGGGAATCCGTCGATGTCGGAATCCGCATGGGCAAGGGCGACTGGGAGGGGGTGGAAAAACGTCTGTTGTTCCATGACGAGGCGCTGGTGGTTGCCGCTCCGCACTTCAATGGTGGGGAACTGCCGCGAACCCCGGAAGATATCCTCAGCAGCAGGATCATCTTCAACATGGAGTCATGGCGACCGTGGTGCCAGGCCGCAGGGCTGGATATCGACGTCCCACGCATCGGCCTGTGCAGCAATGACTCCAACCTGGTACTTCAAGCCGTGCGCCTGGGCCAGGGCATAGCCCTGGAGCGCCGCAGCCTCGTGCACGACGCGATCCAACGAGGGGAGTTGGTGCAACTCTCCCCGGTGATCGCTCCCTATCCCTACCCGTATTGGCTGGTATTACCCAACCGCGAGCGTTCGGAAACAAAGCAGCGGGTGTTCTCAAGTTGGCTGACGGATGAGGTCGCTGAATACCTGAACACACTGGATAACGGCAGCAAGGAAACGAAGTGCATATGAACCTGCATCTGGACGGCTAGCGCGTGTTCATCACCGGAGGCATCAAGGTTTTGCCCTGGAGCTCGACGTTCCTGCTTCCAGACGGCTGCCTCTGGCCTGCTTCTGCCTGATGCAATTGGCCGCGTTGAATCGGTCGCTGAGCGGTCGCTCCTACAGGTAGGGATTGGCTTGGTGAATGGCCGCTATGAACAGTCGGCAGAATCGTACGCGGGTGAGACCTGTTTCATTCCGTCAGCAATGTCCTGATGTTCCGTCGCAGCTTTCAAGCGAAAGGTCTTACGTTCCTTTAGCCTTGCGGGCCTACAAGCGCCGTCTCTAGCCTCTTGGTCGCCGCAGCAACATCGCGGCCGGGCGTAGGACCCCGAGCAACGAGCAAACGACAGCGATAGCGCCAAAGCCAAAAATGCGGGAGCAGTCCGTCCTGCAAATATGGTGTTCTATGGCGGTCCGTGTAGGGAGGCTTCGGCCTGCCGGTTCTTGCTCCTCTGTTCCGGGTTCCTACCCCTGCACGGACCGCCTCTCCACCCGTAGGACGGTTGACTGGCGGTTCCTCATCCATAGAGGAGCACAGCCAATGCACAACCCCCCTTTTACCCCCGCGCACCTCCCTTCCCCACCGCCAGTCCCTGCCCTCCATCCGGAGGCACACCATGCTTGAACTGGAGCTCGTTCCACTGGCGACACAGCCCGGCGACGGCGTGTTCTTCATCAACGCCCTGGCGCCGCCCCAGCAGCTGCATGAAGCCGCACTACGGCGCCTGACGGCGGTCGAGGACCTGTTGCGGCTGATGGAAGACGACGCTGATCGCGGCCTGATCCACGCCACCGCGCGGCTCGCGTCGGCGCTCGCTCCACTGGTGGTCGAGGCCCGCCAGCTCTATGAACTGGCGCTGGAGCATCCACGGAACAGGCCGGATGGGAAGGTCGATGAACGCAGGCCCTGATCCGGCGATGGCGCACTACGCGATCACCCCGCAGGGCTGACCCGGCGACAGGTCGCACGGAGGGCCGGAGGGAGCTGCCCTTCCGGCCTCCGCACGAGCCTTGCCCTCTGGCGCGCGTTACTTGTTCGCGGTCAGCAGGCTGTAGCTGGTGATCAGGTTGCGGTAATCCGGAATGTGCGCGGAGAACAGCGCGGCCAGGCCTTCGATGTCGTTGCGCCAGTCGCGGTGCAGCTCACAGGCCACGCCGAACCAGGTCATCATCTGCGCGCCGGCGGCTTCCATACGGCGCCAGGCGGCGTCGCGGGTGACTTCGTTGAAGGTGCCCGAAGCATCGGCCACCACGAAGACGTCGAAGCCTTCGGCCAGGGCCGACAGCGCCGGGAAGGCCACGCACACTTCGGTCACTACGCCGGCGATGATCAGTTGCTTCTTGCCGGTGGCCTTGACCGCCTTGACGAAGTCTTCGTTGTCCCAGGCATTGATGTTGCCCGGACGGGCGATGTAGGGCGCGTCGGGGAACAGGTCTTTCAGCTCCGGCACCAGCGGGCCGTTGGGGCCGGTTTCGAAGCTGGTGGTGAGGATGGTCGGCAGCTTGAAATACTTGGCCAGGTCGGCCAGGGCCAGGACGTTGTTCTTGAACTTGTCCGGTTCGATGTCGCGTACCAGCGAGAGCAGACCGGCCTGGTGATCGACCAGCAGTACGGCGGCCTGGGACTTGTCGAGACGGACGTAAGGCTTGCTCATGGCGTTTCCTCGTTTGCAGGTGGAAAGCCCGGCACAGGGCCGGGCTGGGGTGAGTCAGCGTTGCGAGTCCAGTACTTCGTGCTCGGTCACTACCTGCTGCGCCTTGGTGTAGCTTTCGATCAGCAGACGGTAGTGAGGGAAGATTAGGCTATAGGCTTCGGCCCATTGAGCCGCGTCCGGACGATTCCAGGTGCGCTGGATTTCCGAGGCGACCGCGGCGGTGTCCATCGGCACCACGCCGGCCTGTACCACGCGGGCCAGGGTGATTTCCTGGGCCATCTTCGAATAGGTACCGGAGGCGTCGATCACGGCAAATACCCGATAGCCGGCATTGACCGCGGCGATGGCGGGGAACGCCATGCACACGCTGGTGATGGTGCCGGCGATGATCAGGGTCTTCTTGCCGGTCTTCTCCACGGCGGCGACGAACTCGGGGTTGTCCCAGGCATTGATCTCGCCCTTGCGCGCCACGTACTGGGCGTGCGGCGCGGCTTCGTGGATCTCCGGAATCAGCGGGCCGTTGGGGCCCTGCGGCACCGAGGCGGTGGTGATGACTGGGATCTTGGCCAGGGTGGCGATCCGCGCCAGGGTGATGGCGTTGTTGCGCAGCTCGGTCATGGGCATGTCCTTGACCGTCTGGAACAGGCCGCTCTGGTGGTCGATGAGCAGCATGGCGGTGTCGTCGGGATCGATCACCGGACGCTGACCGTTGAAGTTGGCGATCTGAGAGAAGTTGCTCATGGTGGTTCTCCTCGTAAGGGCCGTGTCGGCCCACGCTGACCCACGCACTTCGGCGTGGGAGATGATCCAGACTAGGCACCCGCCAAGTCCGGGATATGACAGTCAGTGACTCAGTTGGCCGAAGCGGCCTTCACGGAAGTCGTCGATGGCTTCGCGGATTTCGCGGTCGCTGTTCATCACGAAGGGGCCATAGCCGACGATCGGCTCGTTCAGCGGTTCGCCGCTGAGCAGCAGGACCAGGGCGTCGCTGTCGGCTTGCAGCAGCAGGCTGTCGCCGCGCCGGTCGAAGAGCGCCAGTTGCCCTTCGCGCAGGCTTTCGCCGCTGCCCAGGCTGAGGTTGCCGCGCAGGACCACCAGGGCGGTGTTGCGCCCCGGGGTGACCCGCAGGTCCAGCGTGTGGCCCGCATTCAGGCGCATGTCCCAGACATCCAGCGGACTGAAGGTGTGGGCCGGCCCTGCCGCGGCGCCGTAGCGGCCGGCAATCACCCGCAGGGTGCCGGCACCGTCGGGCAGCGCGACCTGCGGAATGTCCGCCGCCAGCAACGTCTGGTAGGCCGGCGCGGTGCGCTTGTCGCGCGCCGGCAGGTTCACCCAGAGCTGCGCCATGTGCAGCGTGCCGCCACTGCGGCTGAAGTCCGGCGAGTGGAATTCCTCGTGGAGGATGCCGTCGCCGGCGGTCATCCACTGCACGTCGCCGGGGCCGATGCGCCCGCCGCCGCCACTGGAGTCGCGGTGTTCCAGTTCGCCCTGGTAGACGATGGTCACCGTCTCGAAGCCGCGGTGCGGGTGCTGGCCGACGCCGCGTGGGCTGGTGCTGGGGGTGAAGTCATGGGGCCCCGCGTGGTCCAGCAGCAGGAAGGGGCTCAGGTGCTCGCCCAGGTTGTCGTAGGAGAACAGCGAGCGAACCGGGAAGCCATCGCCGACCCAATGCGGCCGAGGTGCGCTGTAGATACCGAGAATCTGTTTCATGGGGTGCCTCCTGTAGTGCATGGAGACACAATAAATCTGCAACACTGGGACCAGTAGACGGCGATAATTCACCTCAGAGTTCCACCTGGAGAACACTGATATGGAAGACCTCAACGATCTCTATTACTTCGCCCAGGTCGTCGAACACGGCGGCTTCGCCCCCGCCGGGCGCGCCCTGGACCAGCCCAAGTCGAAACTCAGCCGGCGCATCGCCTCGCTGGAGGAACGCCTGGGCGTACGCCTGATCCAGCGCTCCACCCGGCACTTCTCGGTGACCGAGATCGGCCAGGAGTACTACCGCCACTGCCTGGCGATGCTGGTGGAAGCCGAAGGCGCGGCCGAGGTAATCGAACGCCACCGCTCCGAGCCGCAGGGCGTGGTACGGCTGAGCTGCCCCACTGCCCTGCTGAACTTCTGGGTCGGCCCGATGCTGGCGCGCTTCATGGTCGAGCACCCGCTGGTGGCGCTGCACGTGGAGGCGACCAACCGCCATGTGGACCTGATCCAGGAGGGCATCGACGTCGCCTTGCGGGTGCGCTTCCCGCCACTGGAAAGCACTGACCTGGTGATGAAGGTGCTGGGCGAGAGCGGCCAGCGCGTGGTGGGTGCGCCGTCGCTGCGCGAGCGGCTGACGGCGCGGCCGATCCCGGCCGACGTGGCGGCGTTGCCGACGCTGCACTGGGGTTCGGTGCAGCGCGAATACCACTGGCAACTGGACGGCCCCAAGGGCGCCAGCGCCCAGGTGCGCCACCATCCGCGGCTGGTCACCGACGACCTGATGGCGCTGCGTCAGGCCGCCCTGGCCGGGGTCGGCGCGGTGCACCTGCCGGCGGTGGTGGTGTGCGAGGACCTCAACAACGGCAGCCTGGTCAACCTGCTGCCGGACTGGGCGCCGCGCACCGGGGTGGTCCATGCGGTGTTTCCCTCGCGGCGTGGGTTGCTGCCATCGGTGCGAGCACTGCTGGACTTTCTTGCCGAGGAGTTCGCGCGCAGCGACATGGCCTGAGCGGCGCACCTCTTAAGACTGCATTCAGATTCGCGGCAAATACTCCCCCCAACGAATTATCACCATCGTGGGGGGAGTCATGACGCAATCCGAATGGGAGTCGTTGTTTCCGTTCCGCTTCGGCCCGCGCGGCACGCACCTGGCGAGCCTGTGCCTGATCGGCCGGGACGACCCGCAGCGACAAGAGATCGAAGCCTTCGTGCATGAGCGCTTCGACCGCGTCCACCACGCCGACGTGCACCACTATCTGCCCGAGTTGCTCAGCCTGCGCGACCGCCACGGCGCGCTGGTGGCGGTGGCCGGTATTCGTCTGGCACTGGAGGAGCCGCTGTTCCTCGAACGCTACCTGGATGAGCCGCTGGAGGCCCCGGTCTCACGCATTGCCGGTTATGCCGTGCCGCGCCAGGAACTGGTGGAAGTGGGCAACCTCGCCGCCCGCAATGCCGGCAGCGCACGCCTGATCATCGCCGCGGTGACCTGGCTGCTGGCGGCACGCGGGCTACGCTGGGTCGCGTTCACCGGCGCAGCGACACTGATCAACAGTTTCCATCGCCTGGGCCTGGAGCCGACGGTACTGGCGACGGCCGACCCGACGCGGCTGAATGGCGAACTGGCCGACTGGGGCAGCTACTACGACCAACATCCCCAGGTGTTCACCGGCAGCATCCGCTACGGCCATGAGCAGCTCGAGCACAGCGGGGCTTACCAGCGTCTGGGATTCCCAGTGCTGCTCTACCGCGCGAGGCAAGAAGATGCGGCCTGAGCTGGAAGACTTTCTGCACCATCTGCGCCACCACGCTCGTGACCATGGCGAGCGCCTGGCACTGCGGGGCGCGACCCAGCGCTACAGCTACGCGCAGATGCTGGAAGCCGTGGAGCAGCGCGCCGCGCATCTCGCCGCACAACCCAGCGGCGCCTTTGCCCTGGCACTGGACAATGGTCCGGAGGCGCTGATCTGGGACCTGGCCGCGCTGTTCAGCGAACGCCCCTGCCTGATCCTGCCGCCCTTCTTCAGCCCGTCCCAGCGCGCCCATTGCCTGATGCAGAGCCAGGCCAGCCTGGCCCTGGTGGAACCCAGCATGGAGGGCGAGTTGCGCAGCAACGGCTTCAGCCGTGGCGAAACCTTCTGGTACCGCCCGGCTATAGTAGACGCCGGCCTGCCCCTGGGGACGGCGAAGATCACCTACACCTCCGGCAGCACCGGCGCGCCCAAGGGCGTGTGCCTGGATGCCGGCGCCATGCTGCGCGTTGCCCGCGAGCTGGAAGCCGCCAGCCGGCCCGCCGAGCCCAGCCGCTACCTGGCCATCCTGCCGCTGGCGGTGCTGCTGGAAAACCTTGGCCTGTACGCCGCCCTGTGCGCCGGCGCCACGCTGACCCTGCTGCCCAGCGAGCAGATCGGCCTGGCGGGATCGAGCAGCGTGGACTGGAAGCGACTGCTCGGTGCCATCGCTTTGAGCGGTGCGCAAAGCCTGATCCTGGTGCCGCAGTTGCTGCTCGGCCTGGTCACCGCCATCGAGCGCGGCGTGATGCGCGTCGGCCCGCTGAAGTTCGTCGCCGTGGGCGGCGCGCGGGTGGCGCCCTCACTGCTGCAGCGCGCCGCCGCCGTCGGGCTGCCGGTGTTCGAGGGCTACGGACTCTCCGAGTGCGCCTCGGTGGTCTGCCTGAATCGCCCTGGCGCGATGCGTCCGGGCAGCGTAGGCAGGCCCCTGCCCCACGTACAGGTGAAGCTGGCCGACGACGGCGAGGTGCTGGTCAGCGGCTCGGCCCTGCTCGGCTACCTCGGCGAGCCACCGCACCTCGGGCAGTGGTGGCCGACCGGCGATATCGGCCGCTTCGACGACGACGGCTACCTGTACCTCGCCGGCCGCAAGAAGAACCAGTTCATCACCAGTTTCGGCCGTAACGTCAATCCGGAATGGATCGAAGCCGAGCTGACGCAGAACGGCGTGGTGCTCCAGGCCTTCGTCCACGGCGAAGGCCTGCACCAGAACCTGGCGCTGCTCTGGCCGGTGGACCCGTCCTGTACCGACCTGGCACTGGAGCAGGCGGTGCAGCAGTGCAACGAGCTGCTGCCGGACTACGCCCGCGTGCACCGCTGGGCGCGCCTGCCCGAGCCCTTCAGCAGCGCCAGCGGCCTGCTCACCGCCAACGGCCGCCCGCGCCGCGCGGCCATCCTTGAGCGATACCGCGAAACCCTTTCCGAAATGGTCACTGAGTGAGGTAGTGCCCTATGTCCTTCTTCGACACCCTGCAATCAGCCACGGCCCAGGAGCGCGAGGCGTTGTTCAACGTCCCTGTGATCCGCGAGGCGCTGGCCGGAAACGTCAGCCTGGAGGGTTACATCGCCTTCCTGAGCCAGGCCTACCATCATGTCCGCCACACCGTGCCGCTGATGATGTCCTGCGGCGCGCGCCTGCCCTCGCGCCTGGAGTGGCTGCGCGGTGCGGTATGCGAGTACATCGACGAGGAGTACGGCCACGAGCGCTGGATTCTCGATGACATCGCGGCCTGCGGTGGAGATGCGGAAGCGGTACGAACCGGCCGCCCATCGCTGCCCATCGAGCTGATGGTGGCTTTCCTTTATGACCTCATCCAGCGCGGCAACCCGGTGGGGCTGTTCGGCATGGTCAACGTGCTCGAAGGCACCAGCATCGCCCTGGCCACCCAGGCCGCTGGCACTATCGCCCGTAGCCTCGGCCTGCCCCAGGAGGCCTTCAGCTACCTGAGCTCCCATGGCGCGCTGGACCAGGACCACATGCAGACCTACCGCGGCCTGATGAACCGCCTGGAAGACCCGACCGACCAGGAGGCAGTGATCCACGCGTCGAAAGTCGTCTACCGCCTGTATGCCGACATGTTCCGTGGCCTGCCGCGTGCCCCGGCACAGCAGGACGAGGTGCAGCATGCGCCTCTCTGAGTGCCACGTAGTGCTCACCGGCGCCAGCGGTGGCATCGGCCTGCAGCTTGCCGAACAGCTCTGCGCGGCCGGCGCCCAGGTTCTGGCGGTGAGCCGTCACGCCGGGGCGCTGGACGAGCTGATGCAGCGCTACCCGGAACACCTGCGCTGGCAGGCCGCCAACCTGCGCAACGGCACCGATCGCCATGCGCTGCTGGACACCGTGCGGCGCGGCGGCGGCATCAACCTGCTGATCAATGCCGCCGGGGTCAACCAGTTCGCCATGCTCGACCAGCTGGAAGAATCGTGCCTGGACGACATGATCGAGCTGAACATCGCCGCCACCCTGCACCTCACCCGCCTGTTGCTGCCGACGCTGCGCGAGCAGCGCCAGGCACTGGTGGTCAACCTCGGCTCCACCTACGGCTCCATCGGCTATCCGGGCTACGCGGTCTACTGCGCCAGCAAGTTCGCCCTGCGCGGCTTCTCCGAGGCCTTGCGCCGCGAACTGGCGGACACCTCGGTGGACGTGCTCTATGTCGCCCCGCGCGCCACCCGCACCAGCATGAACAGCGCGGCGGCGATGGCGCTCAACGAAGCGCTGAAGGCCAGCACCGACGATCCCCGCGACGTCGCCCGGTCCGTGCTCGCGGCCATCGAAGGAAGGCGCAGCGAGCTGTACCTGGGCTGGCCGGAAAAACTCTTCGTGCGCATCAACGGCATGCTGCCCGGCATCGTCGACCGCGCGCTGCGCAAGCAACTGCCGCTGATCCGCCGCCACAGCCGCCATGAGGAGCAATCCCGATGAAGCACATACTGGCCTTCGCCGCCCTGCTGCTTGCCGCGCCGCTGAGCTGGGCGCTCGACCCCGCCGCAGCCCAGCGCCTGGCGGACATCCAGCAACGCTGGGCGCAGATCCAGTACCGCACGCCGGAAACCCAGCGCGCCGCCGCCTTCGAAAAGCTGGCAGGAGACAGCGAGCGCTTCACCCGGGAGTCGCCGCAGGCCGCCGAAGCCTGGATCTGGAACGGCATCGTCACCAGCAGCTGGGCCGGCGCCACCGGCGGCCTGGGGGCGCTGAGCAAAGTGAAGGACGCCCGCGCCAGCCTGGAAAAAGCCCTGGCGCTGGACCCGAGCGCACTGCAGGGTTCGGCCTACACCAGCCTCGGTGCACTCTATGATCGCGTGCCGGGCTGGCCGATCGGCTTCGGCGATAGCGACAAGGCGGCCGAGATGCTGCTCAAGGCCCTGCAGCTGAACCCGAACGGCATCGACCCCCTGTATTTCTGGGGCGATCACCTGTTCCGCGAAAAACGCTACGGAGAAGCCCGCGCGGCACTGCAGAAAGCCCTGCAGGCACCCGCGCGCCCCGGTCGCGAAGTGGCCGATCAGGGACGACGCGCCGAGATCGATGCTTTACTCAGGGAAATCCAGGCAAAACAGGACTGAGCATGCGTTTGCTGTTGGTGGAGGATGACCAGGCCCTGGGCGAAGGCGTACGCACCGGCCTGCGCCAGGAGGGCTACACCATCGACTGGTTGCAGGATGGCGCCAGCGCGTTGCACGCTTTGCAGACCGAGGAGTTCGACCTGGTGGTGCTCGACCTCGGGCTGCCCAGGCTCGACGGCCTGCAGGTGCTCGGCCGCGTGCGCGCTTCCGGCTCGACGGTCCCGGTGCTCATCCTCACCGCCCGCGACGCCACCGACGACCGCATCGCCGGGCTGGACGCGGGCGCCGACGATTACCTGGTCAAGCCCTTCGACCTCGACGAACTACGGGCCCGCCTGCGCGCGCTGCTGCGCCGCAGCAGCGGCCGGGCACGGGTGCTGATCGAGCACGCCGGGGTCAGCCTCGACCCGTCGACCCAGCAAGTCCACTTCCAGGGCCAGCTTGTGGTGCTCACGCCCAAGGAGTACCAGTTGCTGCACGAGCTGCTGGCGCAACCGGGCAAGGTCTTCACCCGCGACCGCCTGACCCAGTTGCTCTACGGCTGGGATGAAAGCGCCGAAAGCAACACCCTGGAAGTGCACATCTCGCACCTGCGCAAGAAGCTGTTCAGCGGCCTGATCCGCACCGTGCGCGGCATCGGTTATCTGGTGGAAGCCTGATGCGATCGTTGCGCAGCCGCACGCTCTGGCGGGTGACGCTCCTGTTGCTGGTGGGCACCGGCCTGCTGGCGCTGTACAACCACCACGACAGCAGCCACGAGATCGCCGAAATCTACGACGCCCACCTGGCGCAGAACGCCCGCCTGCTGCAGGGCGTGATGAGCATGCCGCTGGCCGGCCCCCAGCGGCAGACGCTGTACCGCTCGTTCAATGAGGCACTCAGCCAGTCCGGTGAGGGAGGCCCCGGCCATCCCTACGAGAACAAACTGGCCTTCGCTGTCTGGAGCGATGACGGCGAGCTGCATGTGCGCTCCCCCAGCGCACCGACCTTCGACACACCGCCGAAGGTGCCAGGCTTCAGCAACGAGACCCGCGACGGCCAGCAATGGCGCGGCTTCGTATTGCCGGTGCAGGCGCAGAAGATGGTGATCTGGGTCGGCGAGCGCTACGACGTGCGCGGCGACCTGGTCGGCCGTATCGTGCGGCATACCCTGATGCCCTACCTGGCCGGCAGCCTGGCGCTGGTGCTGCTGGTCTGGCTGGCCATCGGCCGGGGGCTGGAGCCACTGCAGAACATGGCGCGGGTGATCCGCGCCCGGCACCCCGACTCGCTGGAACCACTGCAACTGGTGCCGCTGCCGCGCGAGCTGGAACCGATGCAGGCAGCCCTCAACCGCCTGCTCAGCCAGGTGGAGTCCCTGCTCCAGCGCGAGCACCGCTTCATCGCCGACGCCGCCCATGAGATGCGCACGCCCCTGGCGGTGCTGCGCCTGCACGCGCAGAACGCCGCCCAGGCGGGCAACGAGCAGGAGCGCCAGCAGGCCCTGGACTTCCTGAGCGATGGGGTCGACCGCCTCAGCCGGGTGGTCAACCAGTTGCTGACCCTGGCGCGCCTAGAGCCGGCGTCCAACCGCAGCCACTGGAAGGTGCTGGATGTACAGGCGCTGGTCACCGACAGCCTCGCCGAGCTGACGCCCTGGATGCTGCGCCAGGAGGTCGAGCCCGACCTCGAGATCGCCAGCGGCGACTACCACACGCGAAGCGATCGCGGCGCACTGGAAGTCGTCCTGCAGAACCTGGTCAGCAACGCGGTGAACTTCTCCCCCGCCGGCGCCAGTGTGCGCATCGCCCTCGAACGCCAGGGCGGCGACCTGCTGCTGACTGTACAGGACAACGGTCCGGGGATCGAAGAGGCCCGGCTGGAGCGGGCCTTCGAACGCTTCTACAGCGAAGGCAACCCCAACGGCGCGGGCCTGGGCCTGTCTATCGTCAGCCGGGCGGTGCAGCGCCTGGGCGGCGAGGTGCAACTAAGCAACCGTCCCGAAGGCGGCCTCCAGGCACGTGTACGCCTCCCCGTACTGGACGATTCCCATCCCTGATCTTCATCCCGAGTCGAGATCATTGTCCTAACTCATTCGGCCTATGGAGATTTTCTCCCGACGTTTTATGCTTACAGAAAAACGCACCCGCGCTCTGCCGGCAAGGAGAAAGGGTCATGGGGAAAACTCTCAAGGAACGTGAAACGGTCCTCTGCCGTCTGAAGAAAAAATCACCTGGACGTTCTAAAGTCAGGATGTCGATGCAGGATGCTTGGAATTTCCCTACAGACGCCGCCGAAAGCCGGCCCTTACCATCCGCGCACTTCATTTCCGCAACTGACTACCCCACCAAGCAATTCTTCATCCATGGCAACGCGTCCGAGGTTTGCAGAGTTACTGGTTTTGCCGCAGAGGTGCCGTCATGGGTAAATCGCTGAAGGAACGCGCAACGGTCATCTGCCGTCTCGACGACAAGATCCTCTTCGTGCGCAAGGCCAAGTCCAAATGGAACCTGCCCGGCGGGCGCATCGAGCGTGATGAACGTCCGGGCCAGGCCGCCCTGCGCGAACTGAACGAGGAAACCGGTCTGCAAGCGGCGCAGCTCAGCTACCTCGCGCCGCTGGAGCTGTACCAGACCCTGCATTACGTGTTCGAGACGCCCATCGACCCGGCCCAGCAACCGGTACCGCTGAACGAAATCGCCGATTGCCGCTGGTTCGGTCCGGAAGAAGTAGAACGCCGCAAGATCAACAAGTCGGTGCGCCGCCTGCTGCGTACCTGCCTGTCCAGGGCGAGCTGAGCTCCGGCAACCAACTGAGGGGTGCAAGGCGCCGGTGCTTCGCGGTATCTTCGCGCCTTCCGAATGCCCTATCTGACAGGATTCTCCGCCCATGCGCCGCGTCACCCTGCTCTGCGCCACCCTTCTGTGCTCCGCCCCTGCCCTGGCCAAGGTCGAGGTACAGCCGGTGCAGCACAACAAGGTCGGACCGGTGCTGGCGGTGCGCATTTCCGAGGACATCGCGCCGGGGGACTACGAGCGTCTGCTCAAGGGCCTGATGGGCAATCCCGGCAAGTTCGCGCGCAAGGTGGCGCTGCTCGACAGCATCGGCGGCAGCGCCGCGGAGTCGATCAAGATGGGGCGCCTGCTGCGCGAGTCCGGCTTCGAGACCCTGGTGCCGACCAACAGCGTGTGCCAGGGCTCGTGCGTCTACCTGCTGGCCGCCGGCAAGCGCAAGACGGTGCGCGGTTACGTCGGCCTGCACCGCCCCTACTACCCCGCCGGCGACTCGTCCCTGGCCAGCGGTGCCTACAACGCCCGCAGCTACCTGCGCGACATGGATATCCCGCTCGTCCTGGCCGACGACATGCAGGAGATCGAACCGCAGAGAATGCGCGTGCTCTCGCCGCAGGAACTGGAGCGCTACAACCTGGGCGGTACGCCCCGCAACCTCAGCGCTCGCTGACGGAAGCTCCCCGACTCCGCTCATGTTGGCCGGCCACTCGCGCAGGCAGACTCAGGCGTTCACGCCCATGGAATGCCGCAGCGCCACGCCCGGCTTGGGCAGATAGAAACGTATTGCGGGTATGCAGGTCCCGGCCGGATCAACGGATCAACGGATCGGCGCGACGGCCGCCCATTGATCGGCGTCCAGGTAGCCGAGCAGCTTGGGTGAGGTGCTGCCATCGCTGATGAGGAACAGCGACGACGCGTAGTCGGGCGTCGCCGGTTCGGCGATGCTGACGGTGGCCTCCAGATCCTCGATGCACTCGCTGTGGGTCACCAGGATCAGGTTGCGGTGGGGGAGCTTGTGTTGCCGGGCATCGTTGAGCATCGAACCCTTGCAACTGGCCAGCCATTCCTGCTGCGCCGGCGCCTGGCCGAACATCGAGGCGGCGGTCTGTTCAGCGCGGATCTTCGGGCTGCTGAGGATGTCGCTGTCGGCAAGGCCGAGCACGCGGAAGTGTTCGCCCAGCTCATGGGCAGCGGCCCCGGCGCGAACGGTAATGCCCTCGGGCGAAGCCAGGCACGGAGAGCTGGAGCGGTCGCAACGCTCGGCGTGGCGCACCAGGACGATCAGGTCGCCCTTGCGCCAGTGCTCGCGCAGCGCGTCGAGGCTGGCCGGGTCATGCGCGATGTTCTCGGCGGCCGGCGGACGGATGAGCCAGAAGCCGCTGATCAGCCCCAGGACGAGCACCACGAGGGGCAGCACCAGCAAGCGCTTTGCGAGGAGTCGTCGCACGTTCCGGGCGAAGAGAGGCATTGAACATTCATTTCCGCTGGCTGGCATACAAGGCTGCGTCCCTGCCCACCCCGGCCATGCCCTGGGGCACACCGAGACCCGGCCCATCCTTGGGGCCTGCACCGCACTGCTCATCGACAGATGTCGGGCCGGGGGGAAACGTAGCGCCGGGCTTGTGAAGAAGGCGTCATGAATTGCTGAAGATGCCGTTACCACCCGCCATGCCGGCCAGAACGGCACGCGGACGCTGATGCGCGAGCGGGCGACCGCCCGTCGGCAAGGCGCGCAAGGAGAGTCGCGCTGTCGCCCGGCGACATGCGGGCGGACACGGGAGTACGGTATAAACAAGGCACTTTGCTATCAGACAGCGCAGATACCCATGCAGTACGACGCCCCTACCGACAGCGCGGTTTACAAGACATTGCTCGAATCGACCCGGGCCATTCCCTGGAAGATCGACTGGAAGACCATGACCTTCGCCTACATCGGCCCGCAGATCGAAGCGCTGCTGGGCTGGAGCCAGTCCAGCTGGGTCAGCGCCAACGACTGGGCCGAGCGCATGCACCCCGAGGACCGCGAGCGGGTCGTGGGCTTCTGCGTGTCGCAGTCGCGCGAAGGCACCGACCACGAGGCCGACTACCGCGCCCTCACCGCCGCTGGCGACTACGTGTGGATTCGCGACGTGGTGCACGTGGTGCGCGACGACAACGGCGAGGTGGATTCGCTGGTCGGCTTCATGTTCGACATCAGCGAGCGCAAGCGAGCCGAGGAACAGCTGATCATGCTCCAGCGCCAGTTGGAGGAATACTCCTACAAGGACGGCCTGACCGGCGTGGCCAACCGGCGCATGTTCGACTCGGTGCTGGAAACCGAATGGGCCAGCGCCCAGCGCAGCGGCCAGCCGCTGTCGCTGATCCTCCTGGATATCGACTACTTCAAGCAGTACAACGACCACTACGGCCACGTCCAGGGCGACGACTGCCTGCGCAGCGTCGGCAAGGCACTGGCCGGCGCGCTGCACCGACCGCGCGACTTCATCGCCCGCTTTGGCGGTGAGGAGTTCGTCCTGGTGCTGCCGGAAACCGATAGCGAGGCGGCCAGCCAGATCGCCGAACGCTGCCGCCGCGTCATCCGCGAGCAGCGCATCGCCCATGAACAATCCCGTGTCGCGCCGTTGCTGACCATCAGCCTCGGCGTCGGTACCGCTGTGCCCCACACGGGCGATCGTCCGCTGGACTTCGTAGCGGCAGTGGACCGGCTGCTCTACCAGGCCAAGCAGGGCGGCCGCAATCGACTGGTGGCGGCGCAATGGGCACGGGGCGAGGATCTGAGGTTGGACGGCACACGCTGATACCCGGCGCTGCGACGTCCTGACTCGACGACCTGCGCCGACAGTCGCGCCCGGGCTGTCTAAGCTCTAACCCACGCGCGCGTGCCGGCGGCAGGCAGCGAAGTTCGTTAGCGGACTTCTGCCTTCGCGCCAACCTGGCGGTGGGACTGGCCCCGGAGCCGGCATAGCGTAGAGCCGACCCCGTAACCAGGACCCCTGACCATGCACGATATCGACCCCGTGGAAACCCAGGAATGGCTGGACGCGCTGGAATCCGTACTGGAAAAGGAAGGTGAAGACCGCGCCCGCTACCTGATGACCCGCCTCGGCGAGCTGGCCAGCCGCACCGGCACCCAACTGCCCTACGCCATCACCACCCCCTATCGCAACACTATCCCGGCCGGGCACGAGGCGCGCATGCCCGGCGACCTGTTCATGGAGCGCCGCATCCGTTCGCTGGTGCGCTGGAATGCCCTGGCCATGGTGATGCGCGCCAACCACAAGGACCCGTCGCTGGGCGGCCACATCTCCACCTTCGCCTCCTCGGCGACCCTCTATGACATCGGCTTCAACTACTTCTTCAACGGTCCCACCGAGGAGCACGCCGGAGACCTGATCTACTTCCAGGGCCACGCCTCACCGGGCATCTACGCCCGCGCCTACATCGAGGGGCTGGTCAGCGACGAGCAACTGGTGAACTTCCGCCAGGAGGTGGACGGCAAGGGCCTCTCCTCCTACCCGCACCCGCGCCTGATGTCGCACTTCTGGCAGTTCCCCACGGTGTCCATGGGACTGGGACCGATCCAGGCGATCTACCAGGCGCGCTTCATGAAGTACCTGGAAAGCCGCGGCTTCATTCCCGCCGGCAAGCAGAAGGTCTGGTGCTTCCTGGGCGACGGCGAAACCGACGAACCCGAATCCCTCGGCGCGATCTCCCTGGCCGGGCGCGAGAAGCTCGACAACCTGATCTTCGTGGTGAACTGCAACCTGCAGCGCCTGGACGGCCCGGTGCGCGGCAACGGCAAGATCATCCAGGAGCTGGAAGGCGTGTTCCGTGGCGCCAACTGGAACGTGATCAAGGTGATCTGGGGCCGCTTCTGGGACCCGTTGTTCGCCAAGGACCACGCCGGCCTGCTGCAGGCGCGGATGGACGAGGCGGTGGACGGCGACTACCAGAACTACAAGGCCAAGGACGGGGCCTACGTCCGCGAGCATTTCTTCGGTGCGCGGCCGGAGCTGCTGGAGATGGTCAAGGACCTCTCCGACGAGGAAATCTGGAAGCTCAACCGGGGCGGCCATGACCCGTACAAGGTCTACGCCGCCTACCACGCGGCGGTGAACCACAAGGGCCAACCCAGTGTGGTGCTGGCCAAGACCATCAAGGGCTACGGCACCGGCACGGGCGAGGCGAAGAACATCGCCCACAACATCCACGAGATCGACGTCGACAGCCTGCGCGCCTTCCGCGACCGCTTCGACATCCCGATCCGCGACGACGACCTGGCCAAGCTGCCCTTCTACCGCCCCGAGGAAGGCAGCGCCGAAGCGCGCTACCTGAAGGAGCGGCGCGCGACCCTCGGCGGCTTCATGCCCCACCGCCACGGCAATAGCCAGCGCATTCCGACACCTCCGCTCGACATCCTCAAGGCCATGCTCGACAGCACCGGCGACCGCGAAATCTCCACCACCATGGCCTTCGTGCGGATCATCTCGCAGCTGGTCAAGGACAAGGAGCTGGGCCCGCGCATCGTGCCCATTATCCCCGACGAGGCGCGCACCTTCGGCATGGAAGGCATGTTCCGCCAGCTCGGCATCTACTCCTCGGTGGGCCAGCTCTACGAACCGGTCGACAAGGAACAGCTGATGTTCTATCGCGAGGACAAGAAGGGCCAGATCCTCGAAGAAGGCATCACCGAGGCCGGCGCCATGTCCTCCTTCATCGCCGCCGGCACCGCCTACAGCAACTACCGCCAGCCGATGCTGCCGTTCTACATCTTCTATTCGATGTTCGGCTTCCAGCGCATCGGCGACCTGGCCTGGGCCGCCGGCGACAGCCTGACCCGCGGCTTCCTGCTCGGCGGCACCGCCGGACGCACCACCCTGAACGGCGAAGGCCTGCAGCACGAAGACGGTCACAGCCACGTGCTGGCCTCGGTGGTCCCCAACTGCCGCACCTACGACCCGACCTACTCCTACGAGCTGGCGGTGATCATCCAGGAAGGCGTGCGGCAGATGATGGAAGAGCAGCAGGACGTCTTCTACTACATCACCGTGATGAACGAGAACTACCCCCACCCGGCGCTGCCCCAAGGCGCCGCGGCCGGGATCATCAAGGGCATGTACCTGCTCGACGAAGACCGCCGGTCGGCCGCTCACCACGTACAGTTGCTCGGTTCCGGGACCATCCTGCGCGAGGTCGAGGCAGCAGCGAAGATCCTGCGCGAGGACTTCGGCATCGGCGCCGACGTCTGGTCGGTGCCCAGCTTCAACGAACTGCGCCGCGACGGCCTGGCGGTGGAACGCTGGAACCGCCTGCATCCGGGCCAGAAGCCCAGGTCCAGCTATGTCGAGGAATGCCTGGGCGGACGCCGGGGGCCGGTGATCGCCTCCACCGACTACATGAAGGTCTACGCCGAGCAGATCCGCCAGTGGGTGCCGAGCAAGGAGTACAAGGTGCTGGGCACCGACGGCTTCGGCCGCAGCGATACCCGCGCCAAGCTCCGCCACTTCTTCGAGGTGGACCGTCACTGGGTGGTGCTGGCCGCCCTGGAAGCCCTGGCCGACCGTGGCGACATCGAACCCAAGGTGGTGGCCGAGGCCATCGCCAGGTTCGGTCTCGATCCCGAGAAACCCAATCCGCTGGACTGCTGAGGAGAGGCACAGTGAGCGAGACTATTCGCGTACCCGACATCGGCAACGGCCAGGGTGAGGTCATCGAACTGCTGGTCAAGGTCGGCGACCGCGTGGAAACCGAACAGAGCCTGCTGACCCTGGAGTCCGACAAGGCCAGCATGGAAATCCCCTGCCCCCGCGCCGGCGTAGTGAAAGCCATCAAGGTGAAGGTCGGCGACACTCTCAAGGAAGGCGATGAAATCCTCGAACTGGAGGCCGAAGGCGGCGCCGCCGAGACCAGGGCCGAGGAACCGGTCAAGCCCGTGGCTGAAGAACCCAAGCCCGCTGCCACAGCGGCGCCGCAACCTGCCCCTTCGGGCGGTGGCGGCGTGGAAACCATCAAGGTGCCGGACATCGGCAACGGCCAAGGCGAGATCATCGAGCTGATGGTCAAGGTCGGCGACCGCATCGAGGCCGACCAGAGCCTGCTGACGCTGGAATCCGACAAGGCCAGCATGGAAATCCCCGCGCCGAAAGCCGGCGTGGTGAAAGCGATCAAGGTGAAGATCGGCGACACCCTCAAGGAAGGCGACGACATCCTCGAACTGGAAACCGAAGGCGGCGCGTCGGCCGCCAGCGCACCACCCGCCTCCGCCCCGGCGCCGGCAGAAAAACCCGCCGCGCCCGCTGCCGCAACGACTCCGGTCTCTGCCAGTGGCGGCGTGGAAACCATCCGAGTGCCGGATATCGGCAATGGCGAAGGCCAGGTCATCGAACTGATGATCAAGGTCGGCGACAGCATCGCCGCCGACCAGAGCCTGCTGACGCTGGAGTCGGACAAAGCCAGCATGGAGATTCCCGCGCCCAGGGCCGGCGTGGTGAAGGCGATCAAGGTGAAGATCGGCGACACCCTCAAGGAAGGCGATGAAATCCTTGAGCTGGAAGTCGCCGGCAGCACCGCGCCAGCCCAGGCTCCAGCACCGAGCGCCGAGAAACCGGCCGCCCCGCGGAAAGCCGAGCCGCCCAAGGCGCCCGACGTTGCCCCGGTCGGAGCCCCCAGCCGCGACGGCGCCAAGGTCCACGCCGGCCCCGCCGTGCGTATGGTCGCCCGCGAGTTCGGCGTCGAACTGGCACAGGTGAAGGGCACCGGCCCGAAAGGCCGCATCCTCAAGGAAGACGTGCAATTGTTCGTCAAGGAACAGTTGCAGCGCAGCAAATCGGCCCCCGCTGGTGCTACCGGCGGCGCGGGCATTCCGCCAATTCCGGAAGTGGACTTCAGCAAGTTTGGCGACGTGGAAGAAGTCGCCATGACCCGCCTGATGCAGGTCGGCGCCGCCAACCTGCACCGCAGCTGGCTGAACGTGCCGCACGTGACCCAGTTCGAGTCGGCCGATATCACCGAAGCGGAAGCCTTCCGCATCGCGCAGAAGGCTGCAGCGGAAAAGGCGGGAACCAAACTGACCATCCTGCCGATCCTGCTGAAAACCTGTGCTCATCTGCTGCGCGAGCTGCCGGACTTCAACAGCTCGCTGGCCCCCAGCGGCAAGGCGCTGATCCGCAAGAAGTACGTGCACATCGGCTTCGCCGTGGACACGCCGGATGGCCTGCTGGTGCCGGTGATCCGCGATGTCGACCGCAAGGGCCTGCTGCAACTGGCCATCGAAGCCGCCGAACTGGCCGAGAAAGCGCGCACCAAGAAGCTCTCCGCCGACGCCATGCAGGGCGCCTGCTTCACCATCTCCAGCCTGGGGCATATCGGCGGCACCGGCTTCACGCCGATCGTCAACGCCCCGGAAGTGGCGATCCTCGGCGTGAGCAAGGCGACCATGCAGCCGGTCTGGGATGGCAAGGCCTTCCAGCCGAGGCTGATGTTGCCCTTGTCGCTGTCCTACGACCACCGGGTGATCAATGGCGCGGCAGCAGCGCGGTTCACCAGACGATTGGGCGAGTTGCTGGCGGATATTCGTAGTTTGCTGCTCTAGCGCTCGTCCCGGCGCTGTTCGCGAGCAAGCTCGCTCCTACACAAGCGGGCCCACCGCGCAACGATGCGCTCGAGAGTAGGCTTTCGTAGGAGCAACTGTCTTGTCCCGGCTGAATCTGTGCCAGGGCTGTCCCCCTCACCCCAGCCCTCTCCCTCAGGGAGAGGGAGCCAGATCGTGCCGGCTGACAGAGTGGTTTCATCCTGCTCCGGACGGTCCCCTCTCCCCCTGGGAGAGGGTTACGGTGAGGGCCGACCCGAGCGCAGATGCATCTCGTAGGAGCGGACCCTGTCCGTGATCGGATTCCCGGCAGCGCCGGACTTGGGCGGTTCGCGAGCACGCTCGCTCCTACAGCAAGCGCATACGACCAGCTCTTCGTAGGACCGAGGGGGACGCCCAGTCCTTGCTCGCGAAGCCGTTACATCCGATCCAGCGGAATCCGCAGATAGCGCACGCCGTTGGCTTCCGCTTCCGGCAAAGCTCCACCGCGCATGTTCACCTGGATCGACGGCCAGATCAGCGCTGGCGCGTGGAGCGTCGCATCGCGCTGCTGGCGCATGCTGACGAAGCTCTCCTCGTCCACGCCGTCATGCACGTGCACGTTGTTCTGGCGCTGCCGTGCGACGGTGGTCTGGTGCTCATGCTCCTCCCGATGCGCCGACAGGTAGTCGTGGCACATGAACAGCCGGGTGTCGGCGGGCAACGCGAACAGCCGCTGGATGGAGCGGTACAACTGGCGCGCATCGCCGCCGGGGAAATCGCAGCGGGCGGTGCCGTAGTCGGGCATGAACAGGGTGTCGCCGACGAAGGCGGCATCGCCGATCCGATAGGTCATGCACGCCGGCGTGTGACCCGGCGTGTGCAGCGCCTCGGCCTCCAGTTCGCCGATGAAGAAGCGTTCGCCATCGCTGAACAGGTGATCGAACTGGCTGCCGTCGCAGGGAAACTCCACGCCCAGGTTGAGCAGCCCGGCGAAGGTGCGCTGTACCTGGGAGGTGTTGGAGCCGATGGCCATCCGGCCGCCCAGTTCGCCCTTGAGCCAGGCCGAGGCGGACAGGTGATCGGCGTGCAGGTGGGTCTCCAGCAGCCAGTCCACCGTCAGGCCCTGTTCGCGCACGTAGTCGCGGATGCTCCGGGCATTGGCGTAGCCGATGCGCCCGGCGGCGGCGTCGTAGTCGAGCACCGGGTCGATGATGGCGCAGCGCCCGGTGCCGGAGTCGGCCACCACATAGCTGTAGGTGGACGTCGCAGGATCGAAGAAAGGTTGGATAGTGGCGCTCATGCGGGTCTCCTCTTCGCGTCACGTTGCCATTCGTAGCCGGCATGCAGCCCCATGCCCACCAGCATGGCCAGGCAGAACAGCGCGCCCTGCCAGTAGCCGGCGGCGAAGGTCACCAGGGCCGGCCCCGGGCAGATGCCGGCGATGCCCCAGCCCACGCCGAACAACAGGCTGCCGCCGACCAGTTGGCCATCCAGGTCGCGACGCCTGGGTAACTGCATGGCACCGCCCAGCAGCGCCCGATCATGCCGCCGCGCCCAGGCGAAGAACGGCAACGCCGTGCCGATGGCGGCGACCATCACCAGCGCCAGCGACGGGTCCCAGTGTCCGGCGAGATCGAGGAAGCCCAGCACCTTCGCCGGGTTTGCCATGCCCGCCAGCAGCAGGCCGATGCCGAACAGCAGTCCGGCCAGAAACGCGACGATCTTGCCCATATTTCAGGCTCCCAGCAGGTGACGCAGGACGAATACGGTGATGAAGCCGGTGGCCATGAAACACAGCGTCGCCACCAGGGAACGGCCGGACAGCCGCGACAGGCCGCAGACGCCGTGCCCGCTGGTGCAGCCGGAACCGAAACGGCTGCCGACCCCGACCAGCAGCCCAGCTAGCAGCAGGGTCGTCCAACCCGCCTCGAAACGGATCTCCGGCAGCGGCCGCAGCACCGCCCACAGCAGGGGCGCCACCAGCATGCCAAGCAGGAACAGCGGCCCCTCGCCGCCCCACGCGGCGCGTTTAAACAGGCCTCCGAGCAGACCGCTGATACCGGCGATGCGCCCGTCGAGCACGGCGAAGAGCCCCGCCGACAGGCCGATCAGCGCGCCTCCGGCCAGGGCGCTCCAGGGTGTGAAGTTGCTCCAGTCGATCACTTCGCGTCCTCCGCGCAGAACAGCCGATAGAGGGTCTCGATCACCGCCAGCGCCTGCTGGCTGGCGATGCGGTAGTAGACCTGCTTGCCCTCGCGACGGGTTTCCACCAGCGCCTCGCGGCGCAGCACCGCCAGTTGTTGCGACAAGGTCGGCTGGGCGATGCCGGTGCAGGCTTCCAGCTCCCCGACGTTCATTTCGCCCTGGGCCAGTTGGCAGAGCAGCATCAGGCGATCCGCATTGGCCAGGGCCTTGAGCAACTGGCAGGCGGATTCGGCGGACTGGTGCAGACGCTGGGCGTCGGCGGGGTCGAGCGTGGTAGCGGTCATGGCAACGATCTACAAATAAACAATCTATATTTTTATAGATTGTTTTACATGCCCTGGCCAGCCCCGCAACGTCCTGTCAGATCAACGGCTTCTCGTAGCGCCAGGCATCGGCGCCATCAGCGTAGTAACCCGCCGTGCGCCCGAAACGCCGATACCCGCGCCGCTCGTAAAGACCGATGGCAACGGCGTTGTCGACCCGTACCTCGAGCCGCAATACTGCGCAGCCACGGCTCGCGGCACGCCGCTCCAGCTGCTCCAGCAACCCGCTGCCCAGGCCCTGCCCGCGCGCCTGCGAGGAAATTGCCAGGGAATACAGACGCGCCACGCTTGAGCCCTGCCGATACAGCAGCAAGGCATAGCCCAGCAGCTCACCCTCTCCGTCGGCGACCACCAGTTCTGCGCTCGCTGCGCCGATCAACCGGCGGAAGCTGCGCACGCTCAGGCGGTCCTGCTCGAACGTGCATTCTTCCAGTTGCCGCAACCTTGGCAAATCGGCCTGTGTGGCAAGGCGATATAACAGCGACATGGACTCTCCGTAAAACTTTCGTAATGAACCGGGACATTTCCAGAAGTTGATGCTTAATAGAGTCACGGCAACTTCCAGACAGGTCCGTTAACAATGTCTTCGCTACACACTAACTTCCAGCAAAAGTTCAATTCAAGTGCCCTCTCGGTCATCGCCGATGCCACTGCAGAGCCGCCTTCAGCACGCAATTCAAGCCAGATACTGATCATCGTCGAGCGCAAGGAAGACTGGGCTTCCTATATTCCCAGCGAAGATATGTTGAGCGCTCGCGAATACCTTGAAGATTCGCATCAGTTCGAACAAGGCAAGCGTATTCAAGTGATCAACTTGTGCCGCAACTATAAATATCTCGGTCATGGTTATTATTGTTCGTTGCTGGCCGAAGCTCGCGGCCATAAAGTGATTCCCTCGGTGCGCACCCTGAGCGAACTGGCGAAGAAATCGCTCTACGGGCTGGCCCTGGACGACCTGGAAAAGTCCCTGGAAAAAGCCCTCGCCCAGCATCCCTGCGCCAGCACCGACGGCTTCACCCTCAGTCTGTACTTCGGCCGTACTGACCTGGAGCCGCTGCAGGAGATCGCCCGCCAGCTGTTCGAGGCCTTCCCCTGCCCCATCCTGCTGGTGGATTTTCGCCGTACCGATGCCTGGCACATCGCGGGCATCCGCGCCGGCGCCCTGCACAAGCTGCGGGGCAGCCAGGAAGACGCCTTCGCCGATGCCCTTGACGGCTTCAGCCGGCGCATCTGGCGCCAACCCAACTCGCGGCGCCTGGCGCGCTATGACATGGCGATCCTGCACAACCCGGCGGAAACCCTGCCGCCGTCCAACGCCCGCGCGCTGGAGAACTTCATCCGCGTCGGCGGCAAGCTGGGCATCGACATCGAGCTGATCGAGAAGAAGGACTACGCCCGCCTGGCCGAGTACGACGCCCTGCTGATCCGCGAGACTACCCACGTCGACGACCACACCTACCGCTTCGCCAAGAAGGCCGAGAGCGAGGGGCTGATCGTGATGGACGATCCCACCTCGATCCTGCGCTGCACCAACAAGGTCTACCTCACCGACCTGCTGCGCAGCCACGGCCTGGGCATGCCGGATACGGAAATCCTCTACAAGGACAGCCCGCAGGAACTGGAGCGCGTCGGGCAGCGCCTGGGCTTTCCGCTGGTGCTGAAGATCCCCGACGGCTGCTTCTCCCGCGGCGTGTACAAGGTGGAGAACGCCCAGCAGCTGCACAGCGTCAGCACGGAACTGTTCGAGCACTCGGTGCTGCTGCTCGCCCAGGAGTTTCTCTACACCGACTACGACTGGCGCATCGGCATCCTCAACCGCAAGCCGATCTATGCCTGCCAATACTTCATGTCGCGCGGGCACTGGCAGATCGTCAATCACAAGGCCGGCGGCGAGGTGATCGGCGAATGCCGCACGCTGCCGGTGCAGGACGCGCCGCGCGCGGTGGTGGAGTTGGCGCAGAAGACCGCCAGCCTGATCGGAGACGGCCTCTACGGGGTGGACCTCAAGGAGGTCGGCGGCGAGGTGGTGGTGATCGAAGTGAACGACAACCCCAACCTCGACGCCGGCATCGAGGACGCCTGCCTCAGGGACGATCTCTACCGCCAGGTGCTGGAAGAGTTCATCCGCCGCCTGGAGCTCAAGCGGCGCGGCCAGGCGCGCTGACTCCGTCGTTCAAGGAGACACACTCATGGAACCCCTGCACATCGGCCTGACCATCCTCATCGCCATCGTGGTGTTCGGCACCGCGATCAACTACTTCGACCACCGCATGAAGCCACGGGAGGTCCGCGAACAGGAGCGGCGCAAAACTCAGCCGAAGCGCACGCAATAGATCGGCGGCAGGTTGGCCGACAGGCACTGCCAATGGTCGCCGCCGTTCTCCGACAGCCACAGGCCGCCGGTGGTGGAACCCATCGCCACACAGGTGCCCTCGTCGTCCACCGCCAGGCCGTGGCGATACACCAGGTCAAAGGCCGGGCCCTGCGGCAGACCGCTGTCCAGCACCTCGAAGCTGGCACCACCATCGCGGGTGCGGGTGACCACGAAGCGGCCGTCCACCGGCACCCGGCAGACATCCTGCACCGCCGGCACGAACCAGGCGGTATCCGGTTGGGTCGGGTGCACCGCCACGGCGAAACCGAAGCTGGAAGGTTCGGCCTGCACGTCGTGCCAGCGCGCGCCACCATCGGTGGAGGTGAAGATGCCATTGTGGTGCTGCACCCACAGGCGGTCCGGTTGTGCCGGGCACTGCACCAGGCGGTGCGGGTCCTGGATGGCGCCGTCCTCGCGCAGCTCCGGCGGCATGTAGTCGGCGTACATGCCCACCGTGGTGTTGCGCCAGCTGGCGCCACCGTCGTCGCTCTGCCAGACGCCGCCGCAGGACACGCCGACCGTCAGGTGCCGGCTATCGCGCGGGTCGACGCTGACCGAATGGATGCCCGGCCAGTCGTAGCCACCGCCGAACCAGCGGGCGCGCTCGGGGCGGTCCCACAATGGGCGGTTCAGCTCCCAGCTGTCGCCGCCATCCGCGCTGCGGAACAGTCCGCCGGGAATGGTCCCGGCCCAGAGCACGCCCGGCTCGCTGGCGCCACCGGTTTCCAGGCACCAGATCTGCTGCAGGGTCCAGGGCGCGGGGGGAGCGTCGCCCTCCTTCGGCGTTGGCAGCGGGTCGGGCTGCGGCGGGTAGACCGGTACGGCGACTTCCTGCCAGTCCTCGCCGGGCCGCTGGCGCCACAGCTTGCAGCCGAAGTGACCGAGGTTGAGCGCGGCATACAGGGTGTCATCGCGGGGGTCGGCCAGCACCACGCTCAGGGGCTCGCCCAGGAACTCGCGACGCGTTTCCTGCCAGCCATTCACGTCACGCTGAAAGGTGAACAACCCCTTGCGGGTCGCCACCAGCAATCGATCATCCATAGCCGCCTCCTCAGCCGCCGCTCAGGGCCTGCACCACATAGACCTCGCTATCCGCCGCCAGCGCATCGCTCAGGCGGGCGCGATCGCGCAGGCGCAGGCCGTCGATGAAGATCGTCAGGTGCCGGCGCAGCCCGCCCTGGTCGTCCAGCAGGTAGCCGCGCAGGGCCGGCGCCTCGGCGAATACCATCTCCAGCGCCGCCTTCAGCGTCGGCGCCGACAGCTCGCGCTCCTCCAGCGCAACGTGGCGCTGGATCGAGGGGGCGAAGACGATACGGCACATGGGCGAGCCCGGTCCTGACGAAAGATGTTCCCAGTGTAGGGGAGGCTCGATTTCCCATCGACGCACGCGACCGGCTGCATTCAATCATCCGTAGCGCCTCTGGATCGGCGCTCCCGGTGCCAGACCCAGGCATTCAGTTTCGATTTTTCAAATCCAAGCATCTTGAAAATCACATTTAATAAACGCATGAGCCTGTGCGAGGCTGATTGCATCGTCAGCCATCCCGCCCAACATGCACCTGCTCGTTTCGCCCGCACCGCTGGATACCGTCGCCGCCCTCAAGGCCGGCAGCGCTACCCGTCTGCCGCGCAAACATGCCCGTTGGCTCGAACTGCAACCGCTGACCCTGCCTCTCGAACTGGCCTTCTGGGCGCTCTGGCACTGCCGCCACGCGCGTCCACCGGATAGCGCCAGCCGCTGACGGGCCACCGCGCCCGGACTCCATCGACGGAACTACGCTCAAGGATGGCCACGCCCTCCTCGAACAAGACGTAGCCCGTTGCATCGCTTGCCTGCCTTTATCCCCGCACACCTGGTGCGGCCCTGGCCTGCAGGTCGTCAGCGCATCCGGCTGGATGCTATCGAGAGCCCCATGAATTTCGCCTCCGTGCAAGAAGCCCAGGATTTCCTGGCCCAGAACCCCGACATCGAAATGGTCGAGCTGTTCATCCTCGACGCCAACGGCGTGCCGCGCGGCAAGCTGCTGCACCGCGAGGAACTGCTCGCCGTGTACCAGTCCGGCCGGCCGCTGCCCAGCACCATCCTCGGCCTCACGATCCATGGCGAGGATGTGGAGGATTCCGGGCTGGTCTGGGACGTCGGCGACATCGACTGCCGCGCCTATCCGCTGGCCGGCAGCCTGGTGCGCCTGCCCTGGCGGCAGATTCCCACGGCGGCGGTGCAGGTCAGCATGCACCCCGAGGAAGGCAAGCCGGCGGACATCGCCGACCCGCGCCACGTGCTGATCCATGTGATCGACGGCCTCAAGGCCGCCGGCTACCACCCGGTGATGGCCTGCGAGTTGGAGTTCTACCTGCTGGACGCCAAGCGCGACGCCAACGGCCGCCCGCAACCGGCGCTGGACGCCGACGGCGGCCGCCCGCGCGCCACCCAGGTCTATGGCCTGCGCGAGCTGGAGCAGATCGAGCCGTTCCTCGCCGACCTCTATGCCGCCTGCAAGGCCCAGGGTATCCCGGCGCGCACGGCGATTTCCGAGTACGCGCCGGGCCAGGTGGAGATCACCCTGGAGCACGGCGACGCCCTCACCGCCATGGACCAGGCCGTGCGCTACAAGCGCCTGGTCAAAGGCGTGGCGCACAAGCACGGCATGCAGGCCTGCTTCATGGCCAAGCCGTTCGACGACCTGGCCGGCACCGGCATGCACATGCATGTTTCCCTGGCCGATGCCGAAGGCAACAACCTGTTCGCCAGCGAAGACCCGGCCGGCACCCCGCTGCTGCGCCAATCCGTGGGCGGCATGCTGAAGAGCCTGCTCGACTCGCTGCTGCTGTTCTGCCCCAACGCCAACTCCTACCGTCGCTTCCAGGCCAACAGCTACGCGCCGCTGGCGCCGACCTGGGGCTGCGACAACCGCACCGTCAGCCTGCGCGTACCGGGCGGCCCGGCGCATACCCGGCATGTGGAGCACCGCATCTGCGGCGCCGATGCGAACCCGTATCTGGCGGCCGCAGCCATTCTCGCCGGCATTCATCGTGGCATCAGCGAGGCCATCGATCCGGGTGCGCCGGTGGAAGGCAACGGCTATGCCCAGGCCAAGGAGCTGCTGCCCACCGACTGGCTCACCTCGCTGCGCGCGCTGGAACGCTCCAGCTGGGCGCGGGATGCGCTGGGGCATGAGTTCCTCGGCGTCTACCTGAAGGTGAAACAGGCCGAGTACCGCCAGTTCATGGGCGAGGTCGGCGAGCAGGATTGGCGCTGGTATCTGACGCAGGCGTGAGGGCTGTGCTGGAAGACTTGAATAGCCCCTCTCCCCCAGCCCTTTCCCTGAAGGGAGAGGGAGTATCCGTGCCGCGATAGCGTCTGCATCACTTGATGCGATAAAGCTGCCGGCAAACGACGACTTAACCTCTCGCTCCGAACAGTCCCCTCTCCCTTCAGGGAGAGGGTTAGGGAGAGGGAAAGGAACAACAAGGAAACACGAAAAATGAACGCCGCACTGAACCCCGCCACTCCCGCCCCGGAGCGCGCAAAGTCCTACTACTCCGCAAGCCTCAACGAAGAGACCAGCTACCCCACGCTGCAAGGCGAGGTGAACGTCGACATCGCCATCATCGGCGGCGGCTTCACCGGCGTCGCCACCGCCGTGGAGCTGGCCGAGCGTGGCTACAAGGTGGCCATCGTCGAGACCAACAAGGTCGGCTGGGGCGCCAGCGGGCGCAACGGCGGGCAGGTCACCGGCAGCCTCTCGGGCGATGCCGCCATGAGCAAGCAGATGCGCCAGTGGCTGGGCGACGACGTCGACGACTTCATCTGGCACCTGCGCTGGCGCGGCCACGAGATCATCAAGAGCCGCGTGGAGAAATACGGCATCCAGTGCGACCTGAAATTCGGCCACCTGCACGCGGCCATGAAGCCCTCGCACATGGACGAACTGAAAGCTTCCTATGAAGAAGCCAAGCGCCGTGGCATGGGCGACGAGATCAGCCTGCTGGACGGCGCCGGCGTGCGTGCGCACCTGGAGTCCGATCTCTACTGCGGCGCCATCAAGAACACCCGCAACATGCACCTGCACCCGCTCAACCTGTGCATCGGCGAGGCCAAGGCCGCCGCCAGCCTGGGCGCGCTGATCTTCGAGCATTCCGAGGTGCTGGACATCATCCACGGCCCACGTCCGGCGGTGGTCACCTCGGGCGGGCGGATCAACGCCGCGCAGGTGATGCTGGCCGGCGACGTCTACCACAAGCTCGAACGCAAGCAGCTCAAGGGCATGATCTTCCCTGCCATGGGCGGCATCGTCACCACCAGGCCGCTGGGCGAACTGGCCAAGCGCATCAACCCGCAGGACCTGGCCGTCTACGACTGCCGCTTCGTGCTCGACTACTACCGCATGACCGGCGACGGCCGCCTGCTGTTCGGCGGCGGCGCCAACTACTCCGGTCGCGACTCCCGCGACATCGCCGGTGAACTGCGCCCGTGCATCGAGCGCACCTTCCCGGCGCTCAAGGGCGTGGACATCGAGTTCCAGTGGAGCTGCGCCATGGGCATCGTGATGAATCGCATCCCGCAGTTGGGCAAGCTGTCGGAGAACGTCTGGTACTGCCAGGGCTACTCCGGCCACGGTGTGGCCACCACCCACATCATGGGCGAGATCATGGCCACGGCGATGACCGGCGACCTGGAGAAGTTCGACACCTTCGCCCAGTGCAAGCACATCCGCGTGCCCATGGGCGACGTGTTCGGCAACCCGATGCTGGCGGCGGGGATGTGGTACTACCAGATGATGGAGAAGTTGCGCTGATTGGCTGATCCCGCTCCTACAGAATGACTCCGCGTGACCCGCTGACGTAGGAGCGGACTCCGTCCGCGATGCTCTTGCTTTTCGTTGGGCAAACAACGCCTGAGGCGTTATCCGCCGCTTACGGGGTTGGGTGTTTCTGCGCCGCTTCGGCGTGTGCTGATAGATTTTGTTTCGCCCCCTCGGGCGACCTACTTTGCCAAACGACGCAAAGTAGGCAAAAGTCTCTGCCCCATCATCCGGCCCCGGCTTCGCCGGGGTTCCCTCGTTACATCGAAGTTTCAGGGGCCCGCCGCGAAGGGCCATCCCTGGCCCATCGCGGCTCTCGCGGCATCCATGCCGCTCAACCCCTGAAACTCCGACTCCACTCGGCCTCCTGAAGGGGCGCCCCGGCGCGCGCGGAAATTTCTCTGGAAGCCCTCAAGAGCTGAAGCCAGAGCGGAAGGGCTCTCGTAGGAGCGGACCTTGTCCGCGAAATCCATCGCGGCGGAATTCATCAAAGCAGACCGGCTCCTGAATATTGCGCCAGCGCGCCACCTCTCCCCCGTACCCGCCCCCACTCGACACCATCGCCCCGCTCAGGGATAAAGGCTGCACTTCGCGTCTATGGAGTGAGCCATGCGTTTCCCCTCGATGACCGCCCTGCGCGTGCTGGACGCCGTCGCCCGCCTGGGCAGCCTGTCGGGCGCTGCCAGCGAGCTGAGCCTGACCCGCAGCGCCGTCAGCCACCAGTTGCACAGCCTGGAAGACTGCCTGGGCATTGCCCTCACCGAACGGGTCGGCCGCGGTATCGCGCTGACCTACCACGGCGAATGCTTCGCCCGTGAAACCCAGCGCGCCCTGGCGATCCTCAACGAGGCGCGGCGCTTCGCCAATGCCGAGGAAGTCTCCGGCCGCCTGTGCGTGAGCTGCACGCCGGGTTTCGCCACCTACTGGCTATGCCACCAGATCGGCAAGTTCCAGCGCGCCCACCCACAGGTGGAGCTGAACCTGGTCTCGCCACGGATTCCCGACGACGTCAGCAACCGCGACGTCGACCTGTTCATCGCCTACGGCGTGGGCGACTGGACGGACCTGCACGTCGACCTGATCGCCACCCTCGACACCTTCCCGGTATGCAGCCCGTCGCTGCTCAATTCCATCGGCGGCCTGGACTCGCCGGAAGACCTCGCCAGCCTGCCCTTCCTGCACATGGTCGACCACTCGGACTGGCTGCTCTGGACAGCGGCGGCCGGGGTAAAGGACCTCAACGTGCGCAACGGCATCGTCTTCTCCGACGCGCACCTGGTGCAGTCGGCGGCCATCGCCGGGCAAGGCGTGGCGATGGGGGATGCGCTGGTCAGCGGCGACGCCATGGCCAAGGGGCAGTTGGTGCGCCTGTTCAACGTCGCCATCGAACCGCCCAACCGCTACTACTTCGTCACCGACCCGGCGAAGTCCGAACGCCCCGACATACGGGCCTTCAAGGCCTGGATGAAGGCCGAACTGCGCATGTCCGAACAGTTCCGCCAGGGCGGTCGCAACGCGCTGATTGGTGAATGATTTCGAACAATAAGGGCGAAAAAACGCGATTGAAGCGGAGAGAGATTTAACAATACTGCATTAAAAAAAGGCCGCCGATTTTTACCCTGACCGTCGGTGGTCGCTTCGAACAAGAACAAGAAATCGAGGTAAGTGCAGTGGAGCGACAGCCCCAACTTCGTGCCATGGGCATCGGCAAGAGCTACGGCAGTTTCAACGCGCTGGACTCAGTGTCCATCGATATCCAGCAAGGCGAGTTCCTCACCCTCCTCGGCCCCTCCGGCTCGGGCAAGACCACCTTCCTGATGATCCTCGCCGGCTTCCAGGACCCGTCCCGCGGCAAGCTGGAAGAAGGCGGCATCGACATCACCAAACGCCCCGCCGAAAAGCGCAACTTCGGCATGGTGTTCCAGGGCTACGCCCTGTTCCCGCACATGACCATCGAGGACAACGTCGCCTTCCCGCTGAAGATTCGCGGCGTGAAACCCGAGGAACGCAACCGCCGCGTGCGCCGCATGCTCGAAGTGGTTGGCCTGGGCGAACACCTGGGCAAGCGCCCCGGCGAACTCTCCGGCGGCCAGCAGCAGCGCGTGGCCATCGCCCGCGCCCTGGTGTTCGAGCCGGACATGCTGCTCCTCGACGAACCCCTCTCCGCCCTGGACAAGAACCTGCGCGAGCAACTGCAGGCGGAACTGCAGCGCATCCACCGCCAGGTCGGCACCACCTTCGTCTTCGTCACCCACGACCAGAACGAAGCCCTCGCCCTGTCCACCCGCATCGCCATCTTCAACCGTGGCCAACTGGCCCAGGTCGACGCACCGGAAACCATCTACAACCAGCCGAACAACCGTTTCGTCGCCGAGTTTCTCGGCAAGATGAACCTGTTCCCGCTGACCCAGGTGGGTCGCGCCGGCGAGCTGGCCTGCGGGCGCTTCGGCGAAGCCGAGCTGCGTGCCGGGTACTCGCCCGCCCTGCAGGCCGCCGCCCCGCTGCTGGCGGTGCGCCCGGAACACATGCAACTGCACAGCGCGCCGCCGACCACCGCCGGTCACAACGTGGTGCAGGCCGTACTCACCGCCAAGACCTACCAGGGCGCCAGCACCGAGCTGGGCCTGGCCACCGCCGCCGAGGGCGCACTGCCCATGAGCCTGGCGGTGCACGCCGACCACCAGGCCTCGCGCCTGGAGCAGGGCTCGAAGGTCTGGCTGAGCTGGCCCATCGAAAAAAGCCTGCTGCTGGCCTGAGAACCACCGAACGCGTTCGTCCCCTCTTCGCCATCCCTATCCGATCGGGAGCTGCATCCATGTTCAATCCGCACCAGCAAGACTGCATCGAAGTCCTCATCGAGAAAGCCCGCCGCGGGCAGATCGACCGCCGCACCTTCCTCAAGGGCATGGGCCTGATGGCCGCCCTGCCACTGGCCCTGCGCAGCGGCGTCAGCTTCGCCGCCGGCGACAAGCCGCTGGTGGTGGTGAACTGGGGCGGTGACGCGATCAAGGCGTTCGGCAAGGCCTGGACCGAAGGCTTCTCCAAGGCCACCGGCATCCCGACCAAGATCGACGGCAGCGGCCCTACCGAAGGCGCCATCCGCACCCAGCTGTCCAGCGGCCGGGTGAGCTGGGACGTGGTCGACGCGGAAAGCTCGGTGCTGCAGATCCTCGGCAAGGAAGGCCTGGTGCAGCCCATCGACTACAACGTCGTCTCCAAGGACAAGGTGCTGCCTGGCTTCGCCTACGAATACGGCATCGCCGACTACATGCTCAGCTACGTGATCGCCTACGACAGCGAGCGCTTCGGCGACAAGGCGCCCAAGACCTGGGCGGACTTCTGGGACGTGAAGACCTTCCCCGGCAAGCGCACCCTCTACAAGTGGATGAACGGCATGCTGGAGGCTGCGCTACTGGCCGACGGCGTTACCCCGGACAAGCTCTACCCGCTGGACGTGCCGCGCGCGCTGAAGAAGATCGAGGAGCTCAAGCCCCATGTTCTGTCCTTCTGGGGCTCGGGCGCGGAAACCCAGCAACTGCTGATCGAGGGCGAAGTGTCCATGGGCGCCATCTGGAACACCCGTGCCCAGGTGATCACCGAGGACAGCGAAGGCCGCATCAAGTGGACCTTCGACAATGCCCTGCTGGGCTGCAGCAACTGGGGCGTGCTCAAGGGCAACCCGGCAGGCACCGAGGCAGCCATGAAGTTCATCGCCTACGCCCAGGACCCGCAGTCCCAGGTCGAGCTGTTCAAGATGTTCGGCAACGGCCCGGCCAACCCTGCCGCCGCCACGCTGATCCCCGAAGACCGCCGTCACCTGAACTGCACCGATCCTGCGAACCTGCCCAAGCAGGTGATGCTCAGCCACGAGTGGTACACCGACCACTACGGGGCGACCCTGGAGCAGTACCTGACGCATATCTCCAAGTAACGCGGAGTGCAGGACCATGGCCGATAACGCCCCCTCGCGGCTGAAGCTGGGCGCGCTGCTGCTGCCACTGCCGGTCGTACTGATCGTGTTCTACGTACTGCCCTTCCTCGGCGTGCTCGGCTGGAGCTTCACCCTGCCGGAACCTGGGATCGAGCAGTACCAGCGGATCATGACCGACCCGGCGATCCACGACGTGCTCTGGCGGACCTTCCGCCTGTGCCTGACGGTCAGCGTGGTATCGCTGGTGATCGCCTACCTGATGGCCTACTGCTGGGTCTACAGCCCGCCGTTCTGGCAGCGCGTGGTGGAAATCTGCGTGTTCATCCCGTTCTGGCTGTCGGTGCTGGTGCGTGCCTTCGGCTGGCTGATCGCCCTGCGGAGCAACGGCCTGCTCAACGGCTGGCTGCAGAACCTGGGCATCATCAGCGAGCCCTTGCAGCTGACACGCAACGAGCTGGGGGTGGTGATCGGCATGGTCCACTTCATGGTGCCCTTCGCCCTGTTCCCACTGGTGTCCACCATGCGCCGCCTCGACCCGCGCGTGCTGCTGGCCGCCCGCGGGCTGGGCGCCGGGCAGCTGCGCACCTTCTGGAGCATCTTCGTGCCGCAGACCATCCCCGGCATCCTCGGCGCCTTCATCATCGTCTTCGTGTTCTGCCTGGGCTTCTTCATCACCCCGGCGATCCTTGGCGGCGGGCAGACGGTGATGGTGGCTGAGTACGTCTACCTGCAGATGTTCCAGACCAGCAACTGGGGCCTGGGCGCGGCACTCTCGGTGGTGCTGCTGATGCTGGTGAGCGGGATGATCTGGGCGCTGTTGCGCATGACCCGGGTCGACAAGCTGGTGGGATAAGGAGCCGCAGTCATGAATTCGCACGAAACCAAGGCCCCGAGCCGCCTGCTGGCAACCATGGCGATGATCTTCATGGTCTTCCCACTGCTGGCGGTGATCCCGGTGTCCTTCACCAGCAAGCGCTTCCTGTCCATGCCCAACGGCAACTGGTCGCTGCGCCACTACCAGGCGCTGCTGGACAGTCCCGAATGGCTCTCGGCGATCAGCCAGAGCCTGATCGTCGCCACCGCCACCTGCATCATCGCGACCGCCCTGGCGGTGAGCTTCAGCCTCGGCATCTGGTACCTGCGTTCGCGCCTGGCGACCCTGCTGATCGGCCTGGTGCTGCTGCCCATGGCGATCCCGCCGATGATCTCGGCGATGGTCCTGTACTTCATGGAGACCAAGGTCAGCCAGTTCGCCCCCGGCCTGGGCTACGACACCCTGTTCGGCCTGACCATCGCCCACATCGTGATGGTGGTGCCCTACGGCGTGGTGACCATGCTGGTGGCGCTCAGCCAACTGGACCGGCGTATCGAACTGGCCGCGCGCAACCTCGGCGCGAGCCTGGGCCAGACCACCTTCATGGTGGTGCTGCCGAACCTCAAGCTGGGCGTGGCGAGTACCGCGCTGCTGTGCTTCGCGCTGAGCTGGGAAGAGATCGCGGTAACCCTGTTCGTCACCAGTACCGAGGTGAACACCCTGCCCCGGCAGATCTGGTCCGGCCTGCGCGACAACATCGACCCGGCGGTGGCGGCCATCTCGGTGGTGCTGATCGGCCTGACCTTCGTCGCGCTGATCGGGCGGATGGTGGCCCAGCGCATCGCGGCGCGGCCGGCGGGAAACTGACCCGACAGACTGTCTGGAACTTCGGCGCGGCTGATTGCCCTCACCCCAGCCCTCTCCCACAGGGAGAGGGAGCAGATCGTGCCGGCTGACACCATGGTTTGCACCTGCACCGACCAGTCCCCTCTCCCTCCGGGAGAGGGTTAGGGTGAGGGGGTTGCATCGCAGAGGAGTATCCCGTTCCTACGCGCCGTCCGACATCGGCGGGGTGATCACTCCGCCTTCTTGCGAATCCAGTACAGGTAGGTCCCCGCCTCTTCCTGCTGCTCCACCAGTTCATGGCCAAGGAAGACGCAGAACTTGGGGATGTCGCGGCGGGTGGAGGGATCGGTGGCGATCACCTTGAGCAGGCCGCCGGCCGGCAGGTCGCGCACCTTGTTGTGCAGCATCATGACCGGCTCGGGGCAGTTCAGGCCGGTAGCGTCGAGAATCGCATCGACAGGCTGGGACATCGCGTAACTCCAGAAAAACCAATGGCGCATTGTCACCCAAAGGGCACCGCGCGGTCACCCCGCGTCCGTCCGGGTCACCGAACCTTGGTTGGGGGTAGGCCGTGCGGGCGCCGGGCATGCTGGTGCATCCGTCCGATCCATCTCGACAGGAGTGTCGATGCGCGCCTTCTTCTGCCTGTGTGCCCTGCTGCTGGCCGGTTGCGCCGCCCGCGACCAGGTTCCCGACTTCAGCGCCAGCGCAGGCAAGGACCTGCCGGCCACCTGGTTCGAGGCCGTCATCACCGCCCGCGACGGCACGAAACTCTCCGCCACGGTCTTCCAGCCGGCGCTGAAGGCCGGCGAAACCGCGCCGCTGATCGTTCACACCCACGGCTGGGGCGGCTGGCGGGTGACCGGTCCGGATGGGTTCTACGGCAAGACCATGATGTCCGGGCGCGCCGCGCTCAAGGCGTGGAAGGCCGGCTACTGGGTGGTCAGCTACGACCAGCGCGGCTGGGGCGGCAGCGACGGGCGCATCGAAATGATGAACCCGCAGTTCGAGGTGCAGGACGCCAGCGCGGTGATCGACTGGTCCGCCACGCACCTGCCGCGCCTGGTGATGGACGGCCCGAACGACCCGCGCGTCGGCATGCTTGGCGAAAGCTACGGCGGCGCGGTGCAACTACTCGCCTCGGCGGAAGACCCGCGCATCGATGCCATCGTGCCCATCGCCACCTGGTACGACCTGGCCGATGCCCTGGCGCCCGACGGCCAACTGAAGATCGGCTGGGGCGGCGTACTGGTCAGCCTGGGCCTGGCCACCGGCTACGACTTGGGCAAGTTCGTCCAGGCCGACTACCTGCACACCGCCGGCGGGCGCATGGCCGAACCGGTACAGGCCGAACTGCACGACCACAGCCTGGCGCGCTACTGCGCCGAGGGCCGCCGCCCCCACGCCGACGCGCTGCTGATTCAGGGCCTGCGCGATACCCTCTTCCCCCTCGACCAGGGTTTGCAGATCCGCCAGTGCCTCAAGCAGGGCCCGGCCGACGTGCGCCTGCTGGGCATGCAGGGCGGGCATATCCTGCCGCCTCCGTTGCAGGCCTGGAGCGGACTGCCGCCGTTCAACAACGAACCGGTGATCCATTGCGGCCCGCGCGCCATCAATCTCTACCAGGGCATCGTCGCCTGGTACGAAGAGAAGCTGCGCGGCCGAGTCGGCGCCGCCGACAGCGTACCGGGCCTGTGCATCAGCCTGGACCTGGACCAGGGAGTGGCATTGAGCGAACTGCCGCCGCCGGGTCCCACCGTGGCGCTGCCGGCCACGGCGATCCGCCCGGCGATTAGCGGCCTGCTGCAGCCTTCGAAATTCATCCCCTTGCAGCGCGTGAACGAAACCAGCGCCCTGCTGGGCGCCGCCGAGGTGCGCCTGGGCCAACCGCTGGCCGACCGCCCTGACGCGCAACTCTTCGCCGCCCTGGCGATCCGCAGCGCCGATGGCCGCACGCGTCGGCTGGATGAGCAGGTGAAACCGCTGGCGAACCAGGGCAACACACGCCTGAACGCCGTCAGCGCAGGCCTGGCGCCCGGGGATGAGATCGGATTGCTGGTGAGCGGCTTCAGCGACCAGTACCTGTTCAACAGCTCCTGGCGGATGTCGCCGGTGGAATTGCGGGGTGAGGTGCGTTTGCCAAGTCTGCTGCCATTGCAACCGCGCGTGGCCGAACACCGCTGAGTTGTCGCCGGCGGCTCCTCTGCCGTGCGCTTCGCGAGCAAGCTCGCTCCTACAAGTGAAGCCCGCGCGTACATGCTCTTCGTAGGAGCGAGCTTGCTCGCGAACAGCCCCCGCGCCAAAGCTCGACGTTATACGCCGATTGGCCTCGATCTCCGGGCACTCCGGATTCGGCCTGGGCGCAAGCGACGAAGCGAGGTGAATCGGCGTACAACCGCGAACGGTTGTACGCCCTACGAAAGGATTTCG
Source organism: Pseudomonas macauensis (assembly GCF_047902425.1). Taxonomy (NCBI): domain Bacteria; kingdom Pseudomonadati; phylum Pseudomonadota; class Gammaproteobacteria; order Pseudomonadales; family Pseudomonadaceae; genus Pseudomonas; species Pseudomonas macauensis. The sequence goes on from NZ_CP138377.1 coordinate 3,853,305, forward strand.
GAGCTAATCGGGAAGATCAACGCAACGGCCCGTCCGGCGCCTCGTCCAGCTGCGCCAGCAGCATCGGCTCGCCATCCCCCTCGGCTGGCAGCAGCGCCCACTGTTCCTTCTCGCCCAGCCGGCGGTAGCTCTGCTTCACCTGGCTGCCCAGCGGCAACGGCGCCTTGAAGTGCGCATCCAGGCGCACGTTCTCGGCCAGACGACGGCCCGTCAGGCTGCGCGCCAGGCCCCACATGCCGTGGGCGAAAGGTTTGCCGAAGCCGTAGTGAGAAGCCATCAGGCGCGACAGGTGCAGGGGGTTGAAGTCACCGCTCAGGCCGGCATAGCGCCAGCCGACGATCTTCGGTACGCGCCACTGCACGCCGGCGTGGACCGGTGCGTCCAGGGTGTGCCACTGGGCCCGCTCCGGCAGCGGGTCGGGCTCGGCCCCGGGCTCGAGGAAATCGCCTCGACGCAGGTAGGTGGTGATCGACTGCCAGTAGAGCATGTCGTGGTACCAGGCCTCGGTGAGCACGTCCACTTCCAGCCCCAATGCGCTGCGTCGGCTGGTGAGGATGCGGCAGTCGAACTGCAGCGGTTCGTGCTCATTGAGCAGGCGGTAGCGCTGGATATGACTGCGCAGGTGGATGAGCCCGAGTACCGAGAGCGGCATGCGCGAGCGGCTGAGCAGGCGCAGGTGCAAAGGCAGGCTGATCACCTGCGGATAGAGCAGCGGCACGCCCAGCGCCGGGTCGAGGCCGAAGTGCTGACGATAGGCGCGCAGATGGCGCAGATCGAAATGCAGGGTGCGACTGTCCATCGCCAGGTAGGGAACACGCTCGCCCTGGCCCAGGCCACGGCGCGGCAGCAACATGCGGCTGTAACTGCCCAGCAGGGAGGGCAACTTTCGCTTCACGAAGGTCTCCGGAGGATCTCGCGCCGCACAGCATGGGCCAATGCGGCGCGCCGCGACAAGTCACCAAAGGTCGGGTGGCGCGGCCTGACAGCTCCGGGTCGTCAGCGCTCGCCCTTCTCCAGGCGGCGCAGGTGGCAGGTGACTTCCTCGCGGTCGTGGTAGAGCTGCTTGCAGCCGACCTGCACCTTCAGGCCGCGCTCACGGAAGGACTCGTGCAGACGGTCGAGGATGCGCCGCACCTCGGCATAGCGCTGCTTCATCGGCAGCTTGAGGTTGACGATGGCCTCGCGGCACAGTCCCTCGCCGATCCAGGTCTCCATCATGGCACCGGTGCGCGCGGGCTTCTCGACGATGTCGCAAACCATCCAGTCCATGCGCTGGCGCGGGCGGAACGCGTAGCCGTCGACGCGCTGGTGCTCGACCAGTCCGGAGTACATCAGGTTCTCCGCCATCGGCCCGTTGTCCACGGCGACGACGCGCATCTCGCGGTTCACCAGTTGCCAGGTCCAGCCGCCGGGCGATGCACCCAGGTCCACAGCAAGCATGTCCGGCGCCAGGCGGCGGTCCCAGTCGGCGCGTGGAATGAAGTGGTGCCAGGCTTCCTCCAGCTTGAGGGTCGAACGACTGGGCGCCTCGCGGGGAAATTTCAGGCGCGGGATGCCCATCGGCCACATGGCGCAGTTGCGCGACTCGGCGATGCCGATGAACGCCTCGCGGCCTGAGCGGAAAGTCAGCAGCAGACGCGGCAGGCTCGGATCGTCCACCAGCTTGCCAGCCTTGACCAGGGCGGCGCGCAGGGGCTTCTCGAACTTGCGGCAGAAGGTCGAAAGCTCCTTGCCATCATTGGTGTCGAACACTTCCAACCAGAGGCTGCCGCACGCAGGGAAACCCTCCAGCGCTTCGAGGATCGCGCCGATGCGGTCCTGCTCCGGCAACGCGGTGAAACCGTTTCCGCGCGCCCACTGGCGCGGGAAGATCAGCTCGGAAAAGCGCAGCTGGCGCATCAGGCGCTCCGCGCCGTCGGCCTCGGTGCAGATGAATTCGGCGTAGGCGGTAGCCGGCTTGGCTCGGGCGTAACCCGGGATCTCCAGGCGCGCGGCGTGCTCGGACAGCTCGGCGCAGACCTCGTTTTCGAAGCCCGGACGGCAGTGCAGTAACAGGGTATTCATCGGGGTGTCTCCTCGGCCGCGCACTATAGAGGCTGCCCGCGACGGTTTCATTCAGATTCGCAGGAATATTCCGGTAACGATCTTCACTTAGCAGGAACCCCCAGGCCGGGCGACCGGTCCAGAACAGATGGCAAGACCCCGCACAGCGGTCTAGCTTGAGTGTTCTGGTGCAGCGCCCGCCACCTGGCGAGGCGATCACCCTGCATGGCGAAGATCGATGCCAATCGCAACTTTTCTGCGTTGGATCAGGGTACGTTGCCCGCCCTTCGCCAAGTATCGGCAGCACACTGCCGATCCAAGCCTGAGGAGAATGTCATGCCCGCAGTGGATAGCCTGAACAGCCTGCGCACCCTGGAGGTCGCCGGCAAGACCTATCACTACTACAGCCTGCCCGAAGCGGCGAAAAGCCTGGGAGACCTGGGCAAGCTGCCGATGTCCCTGAAGGTCCTGCTGGAAAACCTGCTGCGCTGGGAAGACGACAACACCGTCACCGGCGACGACCTGAAGGCGCTGGCCGGCTGGCTGAAGACCCGCAGCTCCGACCGCGAGATCCAGTACCGCCCCGCCCGCGTGCTGATGCAGGACTTCACCGGCGTGCCGGCGGTGGTCGACCTGGCTGCCATGCGCGACGCCATGGCCAAGGCCGGCGGCGACCCGCAGAAGATCAACCCGCTCTCCCCCGTCGACCTGGTCATCGACCACTCGGTGATGGTCGACAAGTTCGCCAGCCAGGCCGCCTTCGCCCAGAACGTCGAGATCGAGATGGAGCGCAACGGCGAGCGCTACGCCTTCCTGCGCTGGGGGCAGAACGCCTTCGACAACTTCCGCGTGGTGCCGCCGGGCACCGGCATCTGCCACCAGGTCAACCTGGAGTACCTGGGGCGTACCGTATGGACCAAGGATGAGGACGGCCGCACCTACGCCTTCCCTGACACCCTGGTCGGTACCGACTCGCACACCACCATGATCAATGGCCTGGGCGTACTCGGCTGGGGCGTGGGCGGCATCGAGGCGGAAGCGGCCATGCTCGGCCAGCCGGTGTCGATGCTGATTCCCGAGGTGATCGGCTTCAAGCTCACCGGCAAGCTGAAGGAAGGCATCACCGCCACCGATCTGGTGCTGACGGTCACCCAGATGCTGCGCAAGAAAGGCGTGGTCGGAAAATTCGTCGAATTCTACGGCGACGGCCTGGCCGACCTGCCCCTGGCGGACCGTGCCACCATCGCCAACATGGCCCCGGAATACGGCGCCACCTGCGGCTTCTTCCCGGTGGACGAGATCACCCTGGGCTACCTGCGCCTGTCCGGTCGCCCGGATGATGTCGTCAAGCTGGTGGAGGCCTACTGCAAGGCCCAGGGCCTGTGGCGCGAAAAAGGCCACGAGCCGGTGTTCACCGACAGCCTGCAACTGGACATGGGCGACGTCGAGGCCAGCCTGGCCGGCCCGAAGCGCCCGCAGGACCGCGTCGCACTCGGCCACGTCAGCCAGGCCTTCGACGACTTCCTCGGCCTGCAGATCAAACCGTCCTCCACCGAGGAAGGCCGGCTGCTCAGCGAGGGCGGCGGCGGTGCCGCGGTGGGCGCCTCGACCCCGCCCGGGGAAATCGACTACCAGCAGGACGGCCACACCTACCGGCTGAAGAATGGCGCCGTGGCTATCGCCGCCATCACCTCCTGCACCAACACCTCCAACCCCAGCGTGATGATGGCCGCCGGCCTGCTGGCGAAGAAGGCGCTGGAAAAGGGCCTGCAGCGCAAACCCTGGGTGAAGAGTTCGCTGGCGCCGGGCTCCAAGGTGGTCACCGACTACTTCCGCGCCGCCGGGCTGACCCGCTACCTGGACGAACTGGGCTTCGACCTGGTGGGCTACGGCTGCACCACCTGCATCGGCAACTCCGGCCCGCTGCTGGAACCCATCGAGAAAGCCATCCAGCAGGCCGACCTGACCGTCGCTTCGGTGCTCTCCGGCAACCGCAACTTCGAGGGCCGCGTGCACCCGCTGGTGAAAACCAACTGGCTGGCCTCGCCGCCGCTGGTGGTGGCCTACGCCCTGGCCGGCACCGTGCGCACCGACCTGACCAAGGACCCGCTGGGCACCGGCAAGGACGGCAAGCCGGTCTATCTGAAGGACATCTGGCCGACCCAGCAGGAAATTGCCGAGGCCATTCAGAAAGTGGACACGGCAATGTTCCACAAGGAGTACGCCGAAGTCTTCCAGGGCGATGAGAAATGGCGTGCGATCAAGGTGCCGGACGCCAAGACCTACACCTGGCAGGACGACTCCACCTACATCCAGCACCCGCCCTTCTTCGAGCACATCGCCGAGGCACCGCCGAAGGTCGAGGACATCAAGGGCGCCCGTATCCTCGCGGTATTGGGCGACTCGGTGACCACCGACCACATTTCCCCCGCCGGCAACATCAAGAAGGACAGCCCGGCCGGGCGCTACCTCAGCGAGCACGGCGTGGCCTACGCCGATTTCAACTCCTACGGCTCACGGCGTGGGAACCACGAGGTGATGATGCGCGGCACCTTCGCCAACATCCGCATCAAGAACGAGATGCTCGGCGGCGAGGAAGGCGGCAACACGCTTTACGTTCCCAGCGGTGACAAGCTGGCGATCTACGACGCCGCCATGCGCTACCAGCAGGACGGCACGCCGCTGGTCATCGTGGCCGGCAAGGAATACGGCACCGGCTCCTCCCGCGACTGGGCGGCCAAAGGCACCAACCTGCTGGGTGTGAAAGCGGTGATCGCAGAGAGCTTCGAGCGTATCCACCGCTCCAACCTGGTGGGCATGGGCGTGCTGCCGCTGCAGTTCAAGGACGGCCAGGATCGCAAGACGCTGAAGCTGACCGGCAAGGAGGTTCTTAGCATCAGCGGGCTGTCCGGTGAACTGAAGCCGCACATGAGCATCAAGGTCGGGGTGACCCGCGAGGACGGCAGCCAGGACAGCTTCGAGGTGCTCTGCCGCATCGACACCCAGAACGAGGTCGAGTACTTCAAGGCCGGCGGCATCTTGCACTACGTGCTGCGCAGCCTGATCTGAACCTTCACCGCGGCGGCCCGCAACGGGCCGCCCTCGACTTTCGTAGGATTCCGTGACTGATGGCACCCAGCCATCGTCCAGTGCTGCTCTGACTTTTTTCTGAAACAAGCATCAACTTGCCGGTCCGGCGGCCGATAACCTGACCAAGCGATTCGCTTCTGCTGTGGAATTCTCCTCACATGCGTAACAACCAGCCGATCACCCAGCGTGAACGCACCTTCCCCGCTGACCAACGACTGATCTCCACCACCAATGCGCGCGGCGTGATTACCTACGCCAACGATGCTTTCATCAACATCAGTGGCTTCTCGCGAGAAGAACTGGTCGGCGCGCCGCACAACCTGGTGCGCCATCCGGACGTACCGCCGGCGGTGTTCGAGCACATGTGGACCACCCTGAAGAAGGGCCGCCCGTGGATGGGCATCGTCAAGAACCGCTGCAAGAGCGGCGATCACTATTGGGTCAGTGCCTACGTCACTCCGATCTTCGAACGCAACGAGATCGTCGGCTACGAATCGGTGCGGGTAAAACCCACCGCCGAACAGGTTCGCCGCGCCGAAGCGCTGTACGCGCGGATCAACGCCGGCAAGCCGGCCATCCCGGCCCGCGACCGCTGGCTGCCGGTGCTGCTGGACTGGCTGCCGTTCATCCTGATCGGCCAGATCGCCTTCATGATCGGCGTCTGGCTGGATTCCCACTGGGACTTCCTGCTTGCGGCGCTGCTCTCGATTCCGCTGGGCCTGATCGGTCTGAGCTGGCAACAACGCGGCCTCAAACGCCTGCTGCAACTGGCTGAACAAACCACCTCCGACCCGCTGATCGCGCAGATGTACACCGACAGCCGTGGCGCCCAGGCACGCCTGGAAATGTCCATCCTCAGCCAGGAAGCGCGCCTTAAGACCTGTCTGACCCGACTGCAGGACACCGCCGAATCCCTGACCGACCAGGCCCGCGAAGCCGACACCCTGGCGCATCACAGTTCCGCCGGACTGGATCGCCAGCGCCAGGAGACCGAGCAGGTGGCCACGGCGGTCAACCAGATGGCCGCCACCACCCAGGAAGTGGCCGACAACGTGCAGCGCACTGCCGATGCCACCCGCCAAGCCAACGACCTGACCAGCCAGGGCCGACTGATTGCCGCGGAAACCCGCGAGGCCATGCAGCGCCTGTCCACCTCGGTGGGCGAAACCGGTGAAGCGGTCAGCCAGCTCGCCCGTGACAGCGACGAGATTGGTGGTGTGGTGGACGTGATCAAGGGCATCGCCGACCAGACCAACCTGCTGGCGCTCAACGCCGCCATCGAGGCCGCTCGCGCCGGTGAAATGGGCCGGGGCTTCGCCGTGGTGGCCGACGAGGTCCGCTCGCTGGCCCAACGCACCGCCGAATCCACCGAGCAGATCCACCAATTGATCGCCAACCTGCAGAACACCGCCACCGAGGCCGTGCGCGCCATGGAAGCCGGTCGCCGACAGGCCGACGAAGGAGTGGAGCGCGTGCTGCGCGCCGACAACGCACTGGTAGGCATCAGCGATGCGGTGGCCAACATTACCGAGATGACCACCCAGATCGCCGCCGCAGCGGAAGAGCAGAGCGCGGTGGCTGAAGAGATCAACCGCAACATCAGCACCATCGCCGACCTGGCCGACCAGACCTCCGGCGAAGCCCAACGTACCGCGCAGCTCAGCGAGGAGCTGACCCAGACCGCCCATCGCCAGTATTCGCTGGTGGAGCGGTTCAACCGCTGAGGCTATTGCCGCCCGCGGCGGCAACTGTAGGAGCGAGCTTGCTCGCGAACAGCTCCGCGACGGGGCCGGGTTCGCGAGCAAGCTCGCTCCTACAGCGCATACCCACCCGCAGCACTCAGCCGGCTACTTGAAATCCCACTGCATCTGCGCCGGGATGCTCACTTCCTGCGAGGAGTGCACGCAGACATCCACATAGTCCGTGAAGCGCGGCGGCGCGGCGATACCCTCGTCCAGCAGGCGCTGGTTGTCGAACAGGTAATTGAGGTCGGCGAAGCCGCTGTACAGGCGCAGCGCCCGCAGTACCAGGCGTGGGTTGGCCTTGCCGATGCGGCTCTCGAAGCTGCCGGCCAGCTCGCGCAGGTCCTCGCTGCTCACCTTGCGGTAGCGCTCCCCCACCGGCGCCTCGCCACGGGCGTCGGCATAGGCACGATCGATCTCGCCGAAGGTGCAGGCCGAACCGCGGCCGGCGGAGATGTGGTAGAGGCTGTGGCTCAGCGTCGGTTTGAGCGCCAGGGCCACCAGCGCTTCGGCGCAGTAGTCCACCGGGATCACGTCGATCTGCTCATCCAGGCCGCAGGTGAAGCTCTCCAGCGCGAAGCCCATGCGGAACACCCAGAAGATGCTCCCCGAGGCGCGGCAACCCAGCTCGCGATGGCCAACGACGATGGATGGCCGCGCCACCACCAGCGGCAGTTGCGGCAACTCCTCACGCATGCGCCGTTCGATCTCGGCCTTGGAGGCGGTGTAGTCCACCAGTTGCTCGCCGCTATCGGGGAAGTCCCATGACTCGCGTACCGGCGACTCGCGCTGCGGCCCGCAGCACATGGCGGTGCCCACATGCAGGAAGCGCTTGAGGTTGCGCGACTGGCTGAGCAGCCGGGCGAAAGCGAAGGTGCCTTCGACGTTCACCGGCCAGATGCTCGGGTTCTTCGAGAACGAAGCCACAGCCGCACAGTTGATCACCTGCTCCACGCGCATCAGGCGGGCACGCTCGCCCTGCATCCACGCGGTATCCAGCAAGTCGCCGCAAAGAATCTGGCGGTCCTTCAGAGTGTCCAGCGCACTTTCCGGCACGCAGTGCAGGCGCAGGTTGTCACGCAAGCGCTCCAGGCCTTGCGCGGGCGTCTCGGCGCGGACGAGGAACAGCAGCGCTTCGCCGTGCCCGTCGGCAATCAGGTGAGCGGCGACGGAGCCGCCAAGGAAACCGGTGGCGCCCGTCAGCAGCAGGCTGTGCGCGGCGCCGGGGGAAAATCGGTGGGGTTGGGTGGCAATGCGTTCAGCGTAATCAGGGTTCATGGCAGCCTTCGGCCTGTCCTCTGGAAGCGGGGCGTCGACTGCTGGGAGTCGACGCTGGCGAGGATAGGGGCGCCTGTCTTAAGGGCCGATTAGCGCAATAGAAAAGCTTCGATCCTGGCAGCGGTGCTTTCCAGATGCTGCTCGTGGGTCAGCCCGGAAGCCTTGAGCGGCTTGAGGTCGTGGTCGGCAGCCGCCAGCCAGTGCAGATGGATCGCAGGCGACAATGAATAACCCTCGACCGTTGGGCGATCGCCCAACGCATCACGCTCGCCCTGAACGATCAGGGTCGGCGTCTTCAACTCGGCCAGGTGAGCCACGCGCGGTTTCTCCGGCTTGCCGGCCGCGTAGAAGGGATAGCCGAGGCAGACCAGCGCATCGGCGCCCAACTCGTCCGCCAGCAGGCTGGCCATGCGCCCGCCCATGGACTTGCCGCCGATGGCCAGCTTGCCGGGCACTTCGGCGCGCAGCTGCGCATAAACCTGCCGCCAGCATTCGAGCAACAGCTTCTGCGGGTTCGGCGGCCGCCGCTTCCCATCCTCCCGGCGCATAGCCATATAGGGGAACTCGAAGCGCACCACCGAGATACCCCGTTCGACCAGGCGCGCGGCAATGTCGTCCATGAACGGGCTGTCCATCGGCGCGCCGGCGCCATGGGCGAGGACCAGCGTAGCCGACAGTTCGCTGCATGCCGGGTTCCGCAGCAGCGACAAAGCACCGCAGGCGCCCGCGACAGGGGTCTCTGGCGGCAATTGACCGGAATCAATATTCCGAGAGGGGCCTTTATCCATCCTTCACTCCGCTAATTCCCAATTAGTACCTATCCCAAGGGGGAGGGGCGGCATCTGCCGTAAAAAACCTGCCGGGATGGGCATAGCCCATAACCGTGGATGGAAGCCCATAAATGAGCACAACCAATCAGACCGCTTATAACTATAAGGTGGTCCGCCAGTTCGCCATTATGACAGTGGTCTGGGGGATCGTCGGCATGGCCGTCGGTGTCCTGATCGCCGCGCAACTGGTGTGGCCCGAACTCAACCTCGGCCTACCCTGGACCAGTTTCGGACGCCTGCGTCCGCTGCACACCAACGCCGTGATCTTCGCCTTCGGCGGCTGCGCACTGTTCGCCACCAGCTATTACGCCGTACAGCGCACCTGCCAGACCCGCCTGTTCTCGGACGCCCTCGCCTCCTTCACCTTCTGGGGTTGGCAGCTGGTGATCCTGCTGGCTGCGATCACCCTGCCGCTGGGCTACACCTCCTCCAAGGAGTACGCCGAACTGGAATGGCCGATCGACATCCTGATCACCATCGTCTGGGTCAGCTACGCGATCGTCTTCTTCGGCACCCTGATCAAGCGCAAGACCAAGCACATCTATGTGGGCAACTGGTTCTTCGGCGGCTTCATCCTGACCGTGGCCCTGCTGCACGTGGTCAACAACATGGAGATCCCGGTCAGCCTGACCAAGTCCTACTCGCTGTACTCGGGTGCCACCGACGCGATGATCCAGTGGTGGTACGGCCACAACGCCGTGGGCTTCTTCCTGACCGCCGGCTTCCTGGGAATGATGTACTACTTCGTACCCAAGCAGGCTGAACGTCCGGTCTATTCCTATCGCCTGTCCATCGTGCACTTCTGGGCACTGATCGCCGTGTACATCTGGGCCGGCCCGCACCACCTGCACTACACCGCGCTGCCGGACTGGGCACAGTCGCTGGGCATGGTGATGTCGCTGATCCTGCTGGCGCCGAGCTGGGGCGGCATGATCAACGGCATGATGACCCTCTCCGGCGCCTGGCATAAGCTGCGCACCGATCCGATCCTGCGCTTCCTGGTGGTTTCCCTGGCCTTCTACGGCATGTCCACCTTCGAAGGCCCGATGATGGCCATCAAGACCGTCAACGCCCTCTCCCACTACACCGACTGGACCATCGGCCACGTGCACGCCGGCGCCCTGGGCTGGGTCGCCATGGTTTCCATCGGCTCCCTGTACCACATGATCCCGAAGGTCTTCGGCCGCGAGCAGATGCACAGCGTGGGGCTGATCAACACCCACTTCTGGCTGGCCACCATCGGCACCGTTCTGTACATCGCCTCCATGTGGGTCAACGGCATCACCCAGGGCCTGATGTGGCGCGCGGTCAATGCCGACGGCACCCTCACCTACTCCTTCGTGGAAGCCCTGGCCGCCGGCCACCCGGGCTACATCGTGCGGATGATCGGTGGCGCGGTGTTCCTGATGGGCATGCTGGTCATGGCCTACAACACCTGGCGCACCGTAGCGGCCGCCAAGCCGGCTGAAATGCAAGCCGCGGCACAGATGGCCTGAGGAGACCGACATGAAACACGAAGTACTCGAGAAGAACGTCGGCCTGCTGGCACTGTGCATGGCGGTTGCCGTGAGCATCGGCGGCCTGACCCAGATCGTTCCGCTGTTCTTCCAGGACGTGACCAACACCCCGGTGGAAGGCATGAAGCCCTACACCGCCCTGCAACTGGAAGGCCGTGACGTGTACATCCGCGAAGGTTGCGTGGGCTGCCACTCGCAGATGATCCGCCCGTTCCGCGCCGAAACCGAGCGCTACGGCCACTACTCCGTTGCTGGCGAAAGCGTCTGGGACCACCCGTTCCTGTGGGGCTCCAAGCGTACCGGCCCGGACCTGGCCCGCGTCGGCGGCCGCTACTCGGACGACTGGCACCGCGCGCACCTGTACAACCCGCGCAACGTGGTACCGGAGTCGAAGATGCCCGCCTACCCCTGGCTGGTCGAGAACAAGCTCGATGGCAAGGACACAGCGAAGAAGCTGGAAGTGATGCGCGTCATGGGCGTGCCCTACACGGACGACGACATCGCCGGCGCCAGCGACGCCGTCAAAGGGAAGACCGAAATGGACGCGGTGGTCGCGTACCTGCAGGTCCTCGGCACCTCCATCAAGAACAAGCGGTGACAGCATGGATATCGGGACCATTCGCGGCCTCGGCACCGTCATCGTGATGGTCGCCTTCGTCGGCGTTCTGCTCTGGGCCTACAGCGGCAAGCGCAAGCAGCGTTTCGACGACGACGCGCTGCTGCCTTTCGCGGATGACCCGGTCGCCAAGCGGCACGCTGAGCAAGAGCAAGCTTCTAGGAGCAACAACGCATGACTACCTTCTGGAGTCTGTACGTCACCGTACTAACAGTCGGCTCGCTGATCGCCCTGCTGTGGCTGGTCTTCGCCACCCGCAGCGGCCAATCCGCGAACACCACCGACCAGACCATGGGCCACGCCTTCGACGGCATCGAGGAATACGACAACCCGCTGCCGAAATGGTGGTTCCTGCTGTTCGTCGGCACCATCGTGTTCGCCGCCGGCTACCTGGTGCTCTACCCGGGCCTGGGCAACTGGAAAGGCGTCCTGCCGGGCTACGACGGCGGCTGGACCCAAGACAAGCAATGGGAGCGTGAAGAAGCCCTGGCCAAGGAAAAATATGGCCCGATCTTCGCCAAATACGCTGCGATGCCCGTGGAAGAAGTCGCCAAGGACCCGCAAGCACTGAAGATGGGCGAGCGCCTGTTCGCTACCTACTGCTCCATCTGCCACGGCTCCGACGCAAAGGGTGCGGTCGGCTTCCCGAACCTGACCGACGAAGACTGGCGCTGGGGCGGCGACGCCAAGAGCATCGAGACCACCATCCTCGGCGGTCGTCACGCGGCCATGCCGGCCTGGGGTGACGTGCTGGGCGACAAAGGCGTGCAGGACGTAGCCGCCTTCGTTACCGCCAAACTGGACGGTCGTAAGCTGCCCGAAGGCGTGACCGAAGAGCAGGTCGACAACGGCGGCAAGGTATTCGCCACCAACTGCGTCGCCTGCCATGGCCCGGAAGGCAAGGGCAATGCACTGATGGGTGCCCCGAACCTGACCCACCCGGGCGCCTTCATCTACGGCTCCAGCTATGCGCAACTGCAGCAGACCATCCGCCACGGCCGCCAGGGCCAGATGCCAGCACAGGAGCAGTACCTGGGTAAGGACAAGGTGCATATCCTCGCGGCCTACATCTACAACATCTCAGGTCAAGCGAAGTAAATCCCTCCTCCACTCGCGCCCTTCACCGGGCGCGAGTTTCTTCCCGCCCCTCGCGACGAAGTGTCGCACCCTCCCAATCGCCTTCCTTCACACCCTCAAAGTTCGCGTCTAAGCTGGTTTCCATTCGCAAACCTGCAATATGACTAACCTGACCCACTTCCCAGGTTGGTACGGGCGACTCGAAACGAGCGGCGAACAACGGCCGAAGGCGCTCTGAAGCAGGCATCGAACCGGCCTTGGGCCCAGGCTTGGCGCGTTGCATTGCCTATCTGCTTTCTCCATACTTGCCGCCGTTTTTTTGTCCATAAATACTCAAAAACCGTGGAACCTTAGAATGAGCACAGCAATCAGTCCGACTGCTTATAACTATAAGGTCGTCCGCCAGTTCGCCATCATGACGGTGGTCTGGGGGATACTTGGAATGGGGCTCGGTGTTTACATCGCCTCACAGTTGGTTTGGCCCCAACTGAACCTGGACCTCCCCTGGACCAGTTTCGGGCGCCTGCGTCCGCTGCACACCAACCTGGTGATCTTCGCCTTCGGCGGCTGTGCTCTGTTCGCCACCTCCTACTACGTCGTACAGCGCACCTGTCAGACCCGTCTGGTTTCTGACAGCCTCGCGGCCTTCACCTTCTGGGGTTGGCAAGCGGTGATCGTGCTGGCCGGCATCACCCTGCCGCTGGGCTACACCTCCTCCAAGGAGTACGCCGAGCTGGAATGGCCGATCGACATCCTGCTGGCCGTCGTCTGGGTCACCTACGCCGCGGTGTTCTTCGGCACCGTAATGAAGCGCAAGACCAAGCACATCTATGTGGGCAACTGGTTCTACGGCGCGTTCATCCTGGTGACCGCCATGCTGCACATCGTGAACAGCATGGAAATCCCGGTATCCGCCTTCAAGTCCTACTCGATGTACGCCGGTGCCACCGACGCGATGATCCAGTGGTGGTACGGCCACAACGCCGTGGGCTTCTTCCTGACCACCGGCTTCCTCGGCATGATGTACTACTTCGTTCCGAAGCAGGCCGAGCGTCCGATCTACTCCTACCGCCTGTCCATCGTGCACTTCTGGGCGCTGATCACCCTGTACATCTGGGCCGGTCCGCACCACCTGCACTACACCGCGCTGCCGGACTGGGCGCAGTCTCTGGGTATGGCGATGTCCCTGATCCTGCTGGCACCGAGCTGGGGCGGCATGATCAACGGCATGATGACCCTCTCCGGCGCCTGGCATAAGCTGCGCACCGACCCGATCCTGCGCTTCCTGGTGGTTTCCCTGGCCTTCTACGGCATGTCCACCTTCGAAGGCCCGATGATGGCCATCAAGACCGTCAACTCCCTGTCGCACTACACCGACTGGACCATCGGCCACGTACACGCCGGCGCTCTGGGCTGGGTTGCGATGATCTCCATCGGTTCCCTGTACCACCTGATTCCGAAGGTCTTCGGCCGCGAGCAGATGCACAGCGTTGGCCTGATCAACGCCCACTTCTGGCTGGCCACCATCGGTACCGTGCTGTACATCGCCTCCATGTGGGTCAACGGCATCACCCAGGGTCTGATGTGGCGCGCGGTCAACGCCGACGGCACCCTCACCTACTCCTTCGTGGAAGCCCTGCAGGCCAGCCACCCGGGCTTCATGGTCCGTGCGCTGGGCGGCGCCTTCTTCGCCTCCGGCATGCTGCTGATGGCCTACAACACCTTCCGTACCGTTCGCGGTTTCAAGCAGGCTGACGCCGACGCCGCCGCTCAGATTCCCGCTGTAGGAGCTCACTGATGAAGCACGAAGCAGTCGAGAAGAACATCGGCCTGCTGGCCTTCTTCATGGTCATCGCCGTGAGCGTTGGCGGTCTGACCCAGATCGTCCCGCTGTTCTTCCAGGACGTGACCAACAAGCCGGTGGAAGGCATGAAGCCGCGCACTGCACTTGAGCTCGAAGGCCGCGACATCTACATCCGCGAAGGTTGCGTAGGTTGCCACTCGCAGATGGTCCGTCCGTTCCGCGCCGAAACCGAGCGCTACGGCCACTACTCCGTCGCCGGCGAAAGCGTCTGGGACCACCCGTTCCTGTGGGGCTCCAAGCGTACCGGCCCGGACCTGGCCCGCGTCGGCGGCCGCTACTCGGACGACTGGCACCGCGCGCACCTGTACAACCCGCGCAACGTGGTGCCTGAGTCGAAGATGCCGTCCTACCCGTGGCTGGTCGAGAACAAGCTCGATGGCAAGGACACGGCGAAGAAGATGGAAGTCATGCGCTCCATGGGCGTGCCCTACACCGACGAAGACATCGCCGGTGCACGCGATGCCGTCAAGGGCAAGACCGAGATGGATGCTGTCGTCGCCTACCTGCAAGGCCTCGGCACCATCATCAAGAGCAAACGGTGACAGTGATGGATATCGGGACGATTCGCGGCATCGGCACCGTAGTAGTGATGGTCGCCTTCATTGGCGTACTGCTCTGGGCCTACAGCGGCAAGCGCAAGGGACGCTTCGACGAAGATGCCCTGCTGCCCTTCGCGGACGACCCGGTCGCCAAAAAGCACGTCGAGCAAGAGCAAGCTTCTAGGAGCAACAAAGAATGACAACCTTCTGGAGTCTGTACGTCACCGTACTTACCCTGGGCACCATCTTCGCCCTGGCGTGGCTGCTGTTCGCCACCCGCCGCGGCCAACGCAGCGAAGCCACCGACGAGACCGTCGGCCATGCCTTCGACGGCATCGAGGAGTATGACAACCCGCTGCCGAAGTGGTGGTTCATGCTGTTCGTCGCCACCTTCGTCTTCGCCCTCGCCTACCTCGCCCTGTACCCGGGCCTGGGTAACTGGAAAGGCCTGCTGCCGGGCTACCAGGACAAGAACGAGTTCGCCAACGGTCAGGCCGGCTGGACCGGCGTGCACCAGTGGGAAAAGGAAATGGCCAAGGCCGACGAGAAGTACGGCCCGCTGTACGCCAAGTTCGGCGCCATGCCGATCGAGGACGTGGCCAAGGACGAGCAGGCCCTGAAAATGGGTAACCGCCTGTTCGCTTCCAACTGCTCGGTCTGCCACGGCTCCGACGCCAAGGGCGCCCACGGCTTCCCGAACCTGACCGACGCCGACTGGCGCTGGGGCGGCGAGCCGAAGGACATCGTTGCCACCATCGAAGGCGGTCGCCACGCGGCCATGCCGGCCTGGGGCGAAGTCATCGGCGATGCCGGCGTTCACGACGTAGCTGCTTTCGTCACCACCAAGCTGGACGGCCGCAAGGCTCCCGAAGGCGTGACTGACGAGCAGGTCGCCAACGGTCAGAAGATCTTCCAGACCAACTGCGTGGCTTGCCACGGTCCGGAAGGCAAAGGCACCGCCGCCATGGGCGCGCCGAACCTGACCCACCCGGCCGCGTTCATCTACGGCTCGAGCTTCGCCCAGTTGCAGCAGACCATCCGCTACGGCCGCCAGGGCCAGATGCCGGCTCAGCTGGAACGTCTGGGCAAGGACCAGGTGCACCTGCTGGCCGCCTACGTGTACAGCCTGTCCCATGGTGAAGGTGAGAAGAGCGCCGAATAAGCCTCCCCTCTCCTACTCCAAAGCAACACCCCAGCGGCGCCGGTTCCTACACCGGCGCCGCTCTATTTCTGGGTCCATAATTCATTGCGCGACCAACTGTCGCACCGTTAGCCCCCCCTCCACGCCGTATCATTGTTAGGCGTGCAAGCATATTTCTGACCCTGCTCGGCATGTATCGACAGGGCGCCCTCCCGCTGCCGTGGAATGCACTGATGAGCAAACAGATTCCCGTCCAAGACGTCACTCCGCCCGCCAAGGGCAAGGGTGAGAGCGTCGACCTCTATGCCTCTCGGGAAAAAATCTACACCCGAGCCTTCACCGGATTCTTCCGAAATCTCCGAATGGCTGGAGGTGCCTTCCTCTTCCTCCTCTACTTCGGCACCGTCTGGTTGACCTGGAACGGTCGCCAGGCAGTCCTCTGGGACCTGCCCGAGCGCAAGTTCTACATCTTCGGCGCGACCTTCTGGCCTCAGGACTTCATCCTCCTCTCCGGCCTACTGATCATTGCGGCCTTCGGCCTGTTCTTCATCACGGTATTCGCCGGCCGCGTCTGGTGCGGCTACACGTGCCCGCAGAGCGTGTGGACCTGGATCTTCATGTGGTGCGAAAAAGTCACCGAGGGTGACCGCAACCAGCGCATGAAGCTCGACAAGGCCAACATGAGCAGCAACAAACTGCTGCGCAAGGCCGCCAAGCACAGCCTGTGGCTGCTGATCGGCCTGGTGACCGGCCTGACCTTCGTCGGTTACTTCGCCTCCATCCGCGAACTGCTGCCGGACCTGGTGACCGGCCAGGCCGACGGTTGGGCCTACTTCTGGGTCGGCTTCTTCACCCTCGCCACCTATGGCAATGCCGGCTGGCTGCGCGAGCAGGTATGCATCTACATGTGCCCTTACGCGCGCTTCCAGAGCGTGATGTTCGACAAGGACACCCTGATCGTCTCCTACGACCCGCGCCGCGGCGAGTCGCGCGGCCCGCGCAAGAAGAACATCGACTACAAGGCCCAGGGCCTGGGCGACTGCATCGATTGCACCATGTGCGTACAGGTCTGCCCCACCGGCATCGACATCCGTGACGGCCTGCAGATCGAGTGCATCGGCTGCGCCGCCTGTATCGACGCCTGCGACAGCATCATGGACAAGATGGGCTATCCGCGCGGACTGATCAGCTACACCACCGAGCACAACCTGTCCGGGCAGAAGACCCACCTGGTACGCCCGCGCCTGATCGGCTACGCCATCGCCCTGTGCCTGATGATCGGCCTGCTGATCACCGCCGTGGTCATTCGCCCGCTGGTGGGCTTCGACGTCAGCAAGGACCGCGTGCTCTACCGCGAGAACGCCGAAGGCCGGATCGAGAACGTGTACAGCCTGAAGATCATGAACAAGGATCAGCAGGACCACACCTACGTACTCGGCGCCAAGGGCCTGGACGGCCTGATCCTGGAAGGCAAGAAGGAAATCTCGGTGGCTGCCGGTGATATCGTCAGCATGCCTGTGGAACTCTCCATCGATCCGGAGAAGCTGCCCTCCACCACCAACGAGATCAGCTTCACCATCCAGTCGGTGGACGACCCGTCCATCAACAAGGAATCCTCCAGCCGCTTCATCGGCCCGCGCGTTCGTTGAACCACAGCTGAACGAATTGGCACCCCATGTTGCACATGGGGTGCCAGTACCGACCGAAGCACGTAGAATCCGCCCGCCCCCGCAGCGGACAGACCGCGCCCTCGCGGGCCATTCCAGCGAGAGAAAAGAGAATGCAATCGGCCATGAAAACGCCCGTGGAACCCTGGTACAAGCACCTCTGGCCATGGATCATCATCGGCATGCTGGCCATCTCGGTGTTCCTCAGCCTGATGATGGTCAACATCGCGGTGAACAACCAGGACTCCCTGGTCAGCGACAACTACTACGAGGCCGGCAAGGGCATCAACCGCTCCCTGGACCGCGAGCACCTGGCGCAACAGCTCAAGCTGCAGGCGAAAATCAGCTTCGATGAACTGACCGGCGAAGTCGACCTGCGCCTTTCCGGCGCCAGCCACCCGGACAAGCTCACCCTGAACCTGCTCTCCCCCACCCTGGAAGCCCAGGACAAGCACCTCGACCTGCTGCCCAGCCCGGTCGAGCCCGGCCGCTACACCGGCAGCCTCGATGCCGCCGTCAAGGGCCGTCGCTTCGTCGAGCTGCTCGGCCAGGAAAACGGCCAGGCCTGGCGTCTGTTCGAAGAAGAGAAAGTCGCCCCCGGCGGTTCGTTCGTCCTTGGCGACGAGCCCCTCAAGGGAGACGAAGCCGAGCGCCCATGAGCGCCCCGCTGCCCTGTTACCACTGCGCCCTGCCGGTTCCCGCCGGCAGCCGTTTCACGGCGCAGGTCCTTGGTGAAACCCGCGAATTCTGCTGCCCGGGCTGCCAGGCCGTGGCCGAAGCCATCGTCGCCGGCGGCCTGGAAGGCTACTACCGCCACCGTACCGAGGCGGCGCCCAATCCCGACGTACTGCCCGAGCAACTGAGCGACGAGCTGAAGCTGTTCGATCGTCCCGACGTGCAGCAGCCCTTCGTTCGACACGAAGGCGAGCTGGCGGAAACCACCCTGCTCCTTGAAGGCATCAGCTGTGCCGCCTGCGGCTGGCTGATCGAGAAACACCTCAAGGGCCTGCCCGCCATTGCCGAGGCCGGCCTCAACCTGTCCAACCATCGCCTTCACGTGCGCTGGTCCGACAGCCAGATGCCCCTGAGCGCCCTGCTCGCCGAGCTGCGCAAGATCGGCTACGCCGCCCACCCCTACCAGCCCGACCGCGCCGCCGAGCAACTGCACGAAGAAAACCGCCGCTCCCTGCGCCAGCTGGGCGTCGCCGGCATGCTGTGGTTCCAGGCGATGATGGCAACCATGGCCACCTGGCCGGAATTCAACATCGACCTGAGCCCCGAACTACACGAAATCCTGCGCTGGGTGGCGATGTTCCTCACCACACCGATTGTCTTCTACTCCTGCCAGCCGTTCTTCCGCGGCGCCCTGCGCGACCTGCGCACCCGCCACCTGACCATGGACGTCTCGGTCTCCCTGGCCATCGGCGGCGCTTACCTGGCCGGCATCTGGACCTCCATCACCGGCAGCGGAGACCTGTATTTCGACGCCGTCGGCATGTTCGCCCTGTTCCTGCTCTCCGGCCGCTACCTGGAGCGCCGCGCCCGCGAACGTACCGCTGCCGCCACCGCACAACTGGTCAACCTGCTGCCCGCCTCCTGCCTGCGCCTGGACAAGAACGGACAGAGCACCCGCGTGCTGCTCAGCGAGCTGAACGTCGGCGACCGCGTGCTGGTGCAGCCCGGCGCAGTGATTCCCGCCGACGGCCAGATCCTCGACGGCCAGTCCAGCGTCGACGAATCCCTGCTCACCGGCGAGTACCTGCCGCAACCGCGCCAGACCGGCGACAGCGTCACCGGCGGCACCCTGAACGTGGAAGGTCCGCTGACCGTGCAGATCAGCGCCCTGGGCAACGACAGCCGGCTCTCCGCCATTGTCCGCCTGCTGGAACGCGCCCAGTCGGACAAGCCGCGCCTGGCCGAACTCGCCGACAAGGCCGCGCAATGGTTCCTCATCGCGCTGCTGGTGCTGGCCGCAGTGGTCGGCCTGTTCTGGTGGCAACACGACGCCCCCCGTGCCTTCTGGGTGGTGCTGGCGATGCTGGTGGCGACCTGCCCCTGCGCCCTCTCCCTGGCTACGCCCACCGCGCTCACCGCCGCCACCGGTAGTCTGCACAAGCTCGGCCTGCTACTGACCCGCGGCCATGTGCTGGAAGGCCTGAACCACATCGACACAGTGATCTTCGACAAGACCGGCACCCTCACCGAAGGCCGCCTGACCCTGCGCGCCGTGCGCCCGCTGGGCGACCTCGACAGCGATACCTGCCTGGCCCTGGCGGCGGCGCTGGAGAACCGCTCCGAACACCCCATCGCCCGCGCCTTCGGCCGTGCGCCGCAGCCTGCCGAGATCGTCGAAAGCCATCCGGGCCTGGGACTGGAAGGTCAGGTTGGCGAACGCCGCCTGCGCATTGGCGAACCGTCCTTCGTCTGCGCCCTGAGCCACAGCGCAGCGCCGGCGCACCCACAGGAGCCCGGCCAATGGCTGCTGCTCGGGGATGAGCGCAGCGCGCTGGCGTGGCTGGTGCTGGACGACCGCATCCGCGAAGACGCCTCCGCCCTCCTCGACGCCTGCCGCGCCCGTGGCTGGCGCACCCTGCTGCTCTCCGGCGACAGCTCGCCGATGGTCGGCCGGGTTGCCGCCGAACTGGGCATCGACGACTGCCGGGGCGGCCTGCGCCCCGACGACAAACTGGAAGTCCTGCGCCAGTTGCACCAGGAAGGTCGCCGCGTGCTGATGCTCGGCGACGGCGTGAACGACGTGCCGGTGCTGGCTGCCGCCGACATCAGCGTCGCCATGGGATCCGCAACCGACCTGGCCAAGACCAGCGCCGACGCCGTGCTGCTGTCCAATCGATTGGAAAGCCTGGTGCAGGCCTTCAGCCTGGCGCGCCGCACCCGCCGGGTAATCATCGAGAACCTGGTCTGGGCAGGGTTGTACAATGGGCTCATGCTGCCCTTCGCCGCCCTCGGCTGGATCACGCCCGTGTGGGCGGCGGTGGGCATGTCGATCAGCTCGCTGACCGTGGTGCTCAATGCCCTGCGCCTGACCCGGCTGCCCAAGGCCGTCGACGCCCCCTCAGCGACCACCGCGCGCCCGGCCGTCCTGGAAACGAGCCCGGCGCTGCCACGGAGTTGAAATGCCCGCACTCTACGTCATGATTCCGATCGCCGTACTGATCGTCGGCATCTGTATCTGTATTTTCTTCTGGGCAGTGAACAGCGGCCAGTACGACGACATGGACAGTCCGGCTCACAGCATCCTGTTCGACGACGAAGACCCCAAGCACCAGGCCGGCATCGACGAAGCCGAAGGCGCCGAAGCACCGGGTGAGCAGCCGCAGGACAAGCGCGATGCCTGAGCTGGCGCCCCTGCTGGCGTCGGCACTGATCCTCGGCCTGCTGGGCGGCGGTCACTGCCTGGGCATGTGTGGCGGCCTGATGGGCGCGCTGACCATGGCCATTCCACCGGAGCAACGTGCGCGCCGCCTGCGCCTGCTGCTGGCCTACAACCTCGGACGCATCCTCAGCTACGCCTGCGCGGGGCTGCTGCTCGGTCTCGCCGGCTGGGCCATCGCCCGCACGCCGTTCGCCTCGGCGTTGCGCGTCATCGCCGGGATGCTGCTGATCGCCATGGGCCTGTACCTGGCCGGCTGGTGGAGCGGCCTGACCCGCATCGAAGCGCTCGGACGCGGCCTGTGGAAGCACATCCAGCCCTTCGCCAGCCGCCTGCTGCCGGTCGCCACGGTTCCGCGCGCACTGCTGCTCGGCGCCCTGTGGGGCTGGCTGCCCTGCGGCCTGGTCTACAGCACCCTGCTGTGGGCCACCAGCCAGGGCTCGGCAGTGGACAGCGCGCTGCTGATGCTCGCCTTCGGCCTGGGTACCTGGCCGGTGCTGCTGGCCACGGGCCTGGCGGCGGAGCGCATCACCGCCCTGCTGCGCAAACGCAGCGTGCGCATGACCGGCGGCATCCTGGTCATCCTCTTCGGTCTCTGGACCCTGCCTGGCCCGCACCAGGCATGGATCATGGGCCACGAAATGCACGCCAGCGCCAACCATACGCACCACAAAGCCGCTTGATACAGGTCAACAGGCCATAGTCGGACTCTCCCTAGACTGCGCGGGAAAAGCTCGCCAACCGGGGACCTCGGCATGCTCGACAATATTCGCTGGGACGCAGATCTGATACGCCGCTACGATCTGTCCGGCCCGCGCTACACCTCCTATCCCACAGCCGTGCAGTTCCACGAAGGCGTCGGCCCCTTCGACCTGCTGCACGCGCTGCGCGATAGCCAGAAGGCACAGCGCCCGCTCTCGCTCTACGTGCACATCCCGTTCTGCGCGAACATCTGCTACTACTGCGCCTGCAACAAGGTCATCACCAAGGACCGCGGCCGCAGCGCCCCTTACCTCGCCCGGCTGATCCGCGAGATCGAGATCGTCAGTCGTCACCTGGGCCGGGGGCAACAAGTCGAGCAACTGCACTTCGGCGGCGGTACCCCGACCTTCCTCAGTTCCGGCCAGTTGCGCGAACTGATGAGCCAGTTGCGCACGCACTTCAACCTGCTGGACGACGACTCCGGCGACTACGGCATCGAGATCGACCCGCGCGAAGCCGACTGGTCGACCATGGGCCTGCTCCGCGAACTGGGCTTCAACCGCATCAGCCTCGGCGTGCAGGACTTCAACCTGGAAGTGCAGCAGGCCGTGAACCGCCTGCAGAGCCTCGACGAAACCCGCGCCATCATCGATGCAGCCCGCACCCTGCAGTACCGCTCGATCAACATCGACCTGATCTACGGCCTGCCCAAGCAGAACCCTGAAAGCTTCTCCCACACCGTCGAACAGGTCATCGCCCTGCAACCCAACCGGCTGTCGGTGTTCAACTACGCGCACCTGCCGGAACGCTTCATGCCGCAACGCCGGATCAACGCCGACGACCTGCCCTCCCCCGGCCAGAAGCTGGAAATGCTCCAGCGCACCACCGAGCAACTGGAAGCCGCCGGCTACCGCTACATCGGCATGGACCACTTCGCCCTGCCGGACGACGAGCTATCCATGGCCCAGGAAGACGGCACCCTGCAACGCAACTTCCAGGGCTACACCACCCACGGCCATTGCGACCTGGTCGGGCTCGGCGTCTCGGCCATCAGCCAGATCGGCGACCTCTACAGCCAGAACAGCAGCGACATCGCGGACTACCAGAGTTCCCTGGACCAGAGCCAGCTCGCCACCCGTCGTGGTCTGCACTGCAACAAGGACGACATCATCCGCCGCGCGGTGATCCAGCAGTTGATCTGCCACTTCCAGCTGGACTTCGACGAGATCGAGGAGCTCTACAACATCGATTTCCGCGGCTACTTCAACGAAATCTGGCCGGATCTGGAGCGCTTCGCCACCGACGGCCTGATCAACCTCAGCCCGAGCGGCATCGATGTCAGCGCCTCGGGCCGGCTGCTGGTGCGCAGCCTCTGCATGCTGTTCGACCGCTACCTGCCGACGCAGAACCTGCAACGCTTCTCACGGGTCATCTGACCCGTCCGGCAACGCGACAGACGGCCGAGGCCGACTGTCGCACCCATTGCAACAGGATATGTCGGCCTCTCGAATCCGAGGAAAGCGCCCTGATACGGCCCTTTTCGAACCGTTTCGAACCCTCCCGAACCCCGCTCCACCCCTCGCCTTCCCCGCCGAAACCGGCGATTCAGAGAGGCCGCCAACTGGCGCCCGATCCGCCGTCTGCGGTACCCTTGGTTTTTGTGTGCCTTCCCCACTCAAGGAACTCCCAATGGCCGAAACCATCAAAGTGCGCGCCCTCCCCCAAGCACACTGCAAGGATTGCAGCCTGGCGCCCCTTTGCCTGCCCCTGTCGCTGAACACCAACGACATGGATGCCCTGGATGAAATCGTCAAACGCGGCCGACCGCTGAAGAAAGGCGAATTCCTGTTCCGTCAGGGCGACGCTTTCGGCTCGGTCTTCGCGGTGCGCTCCGGTGCGCTGAAGACGTTCAGCATCACCGACGGTGGTGAAGAGCAGATCACCGGCTTCCACCTGCCCAGCGAGCTGGTCGGCCTGTCCGGCATGGACACCGAGAGCTACCCGGTCTCGGCCCAGGCACTGGAAACCACTTCGGTCTGCGAGATTCCCTTCGAGCGCCTGGACGAACTGTCCGAGCAACTGCCGCAACTGCGCCGCCAGTTGCTGCGGGTGATGAGCCGCGAGATCCGCGACGACCAGCAGATGATGATGCTGCTGTCGAAGAAGACTGCCGACGAGCGCATCGCCACCTTCCTGGTGAACCTCTCCGCGCGCTTCCGCGCCCGTGGTTTCTCGGCCCAGCAGTTCCGCCTGGCCATGTCGCGCAACGAGATCGGCAACTACCTGGGCCTGGCAGTGGAAACCGTCTCCCGCGTTTTCACCCGCTTCCAGCAGAACGGCCTGATCGCCGCCGAAGGCAAGGAAGTGCACATCCTTGATTCCATCGAGCTGTGCGCATTGGCCGGGGGCCAGCTGGAAAGCTGACAGACACGAAAGCTGACCAATTGGTTGACTTTCCGGTCATCGAAAACGGGCTCGCCGACTGGCGGGCCCGTTATACTTTGGCCTCTGCAAAAACCGCATCAGGTGCACAACCAGCATGATCCTCAACCAACTCGACCTGAAGTCCGTCATCCGCGCCGTTCCCGACTTTCCCAAGCCCGGCGTCATGTTCCGTGACATCACCCCGCTGTTCCAGTCGCCGCGAGCCCTGCGCTTCGTCGCCGACAGCTTCATCCAGCGTTATGTCGAGGCCGAATTCACCCACATCGGCGCCATGGATGCGCGCGGCTTCCTGATCGGCTCGATCATCGCCTACGAGCTGAACAAGCCCCTGGTGCTGTTCCGCAAGCGCGGCAAGCTGCCGGCCGACGTGCTCTCCCAGGCCTACGAGACCGAGTACGGCGAGGCCCTGCTGGAAGTCCACGCCGACAGCCTGTGCGAAGGCGACAGCGTGCTGATCTTCGATGACCTGATCGCCACCGGCGGCACCCTGCTGGCCGCCGCGCAACTGGTTCGCCGCATGGGCGCCAGCGTGTTCGAGGCCGCAGCGATCATCGACCTGCCAGAGCTGGGCGGTTCGGCCAAGCTCAACGACGCGCAGATCCCCACCTACAGCCTGACTGCCTTCGCCCTCGACGAGCAGTGACAGACCGCTGTCGGTAAGAAACGGGCGCCTAGGCGCCCGTTTTCGTTTCCACGCCTCCTGCAAACAACTGCCCCATCCAATGGCTGGTCGTGACCGGTTTGGCCTGATCCGACTCGCCAATGACCGGATATGACCTGGCGATTGTCCGACAAGACTTCGAACATGACATCAGCTGATGACACATTCGAAGGTGGCATCACGAACTAACGACAGGGCTTGCCCGGGTCGCCGCCCCTGCCGCGTCGCGCTCCGGAACCCACGCCCGCACAACAAGAAGGAGTTAGTCATGAACGCCAGTACCACGCCAATCCGCGCCAACTTCCCGGTCCGCCGCATGGATTTCACCTTCAGTGAAACGCCTAAATACTGGTGGGACGGGCAGCCCTTCATGACCCACTTCATGAACAACCTGTCCTCGCTGTTCCCCTATGGTGAGAAGTTCTTCGTCGACAGCGTGCGTGCCGTGCGCGAGCGCATCCAGGACCCGCAGCTGCAGAAGGACGTCAGTGCCTTCATCGGCCAGGAAGCCATGCACTCCAAGGAACACGCGGCCTACAACGAGTATGCCGACGAACACGGCATCGACCTGGAAACCCTGGAGCTGCGCATCAAGGTGCTGCTCGAATCGATCAGCAAGGTCACTACCAAGAAGCACCAGCTGGCGATTACCTGCGCCCTGGAGCACTTCACCGCGTCCATGGCCGAGCAGTTGCTCAAGCGCGACGACCTGAGCAGCCAGATGAAGTCGGACAAGATGTACAAGCTGTGGATGTGGCACGCCGTCGAGGAAAACGAGCACAAGGCGGTGGCCTATGACGTCTACCAGCAGGTGTACGGCGGCTACTTCACCCGCACCGCGGTGATGTTGCTGACCACCGTGATCTTCTTCAGCGTCATCGCCGGCTTCCAGATCAACCTGCTGCGCCGTGACGGCCAACTGTTCAACTGGCGCAGCTGGAAGCATGGCCTGGGCGTACTGCTGCACCCGCGCCGCGGCTACTTCGTCAACCTGATCCGCCCCTGGCTGGACTACTTCCGCCCCGGCTTCCACCCCTTCGACCACGACACCAAGGCGCTGGAAACCCGTTGGAAAGAGCAGCTGGATTTCGCTGGCTGATCTTTACGCCGGAATGAAAAACGCCAGGCATTGCCTGGCGTCTTTCATGACGCGACATGGTCTTCGCGGCAACGCTTTTCGTAGGAGCAACTGTCTTCTACCGGGTTAATCCCTGCCTGCGTTTCCCCCTCACCCCAGCCCTCCGAGCCGGCTGACACTATGGTTTCAACCTGCACCGAACAGTCCCCTCTCCCGCTTGCGGGAGAGGGTTAGGGTGAGGGGCCTTTGATCTTGTAAGAGCGGACCTTGTCCGCGAAGTACCCGCCGCCGCTGAAGAACATCGCGGAGAAGCTCCGCTCCTATGAGGTCCTGAGCGGGAGCGTAGGGCGTATAACGTTCGACGTTATACGCCGTTTGACCTTGGTTTCCGGTTGCACGGACTGCGACCGGCTGGCGCTTCGAACTCGGCCAATACACCAGCCGATGACCCTGGTGTATCGGCGTACAACCGCGAACGGTTGTACGCCCTACGAATGCGCAGACAGTTGCTCCTACGACATCAAAATCATCAGCCCTCGGGACGACGCGGCAGATCGTCCACCGTGTCGAACCACGACAGCTGCGACGAACACCAGATATGGCATTGCGGCTTCACCCGCTCCGGCTCGTCCAGGGTCACCGTATTGAGTCCCACTGTGTCGCCATCCCGCACACGAAACTCCAGCGGCGTGCCGCACTTCACGCAGAAGCGCCGCTCGCCCTCCGGGCTTGAGCGCCACATCCCCAGCTCACCGGACAGATACTGGAACCCCGTCAGCGGAATCACCGCCCAAGGCACCGCTGGCGCGGCGTTGGATTTCTGGCAGATGCGGCAGTGGCAGTAGCCGGCTTCCGTTGGCTCCACATCCACCCGATAGCGCACCGCGCCGCAGGCGCAGCCGCCGAACAGAGGCAAAGGCGACATGGCAATCTCCCATCCGGTAACGCGAAAGAAGACTCAGAGCCTAGCCAGCATGCCGAAGGTCTGCAGCACAGCGGCACCGGTGAAGAGCAACAGGATTTGTCGCCCGGCCAATGCGCAGACCTCCTCGCGCCGCTCCGGAGGGCGTTCCAGATAGTCCAGCGATTGCTGGAACAACTGCCGGCTGATCGACCGCGACAACTGGTTCAATTCATCCTCGTCGATCTCCGGCAGCAGGTGGAACTGGCGGATGTCCTCGGCCATGTCCTCGCCGAACTCATCCATCACCCGCGCCAGCGCCGCGCGCAGCACGGGCGACGGGCCGTGCAGCTCACGCACGCCGATGATGAAGGCCTCCGGGTGACTCTCGACGAAATCGAAGAACAGTCGCACGGTTTCCCGCGTCACCCGCAGACCGCGCTCCATATCCAGGCCGAAGGGCACGCTGGCGGCGCCCTCCCCTGGCTGCGCGCGCTCGGCGGCTTCGCGGCGCAGGTCGCGCAGCGGCTGGCGCAGCTGGGTAGCGATGTCACGAATGATCGCCAAACCCAGGTCGTCCACATCGTCGAAATGCCGGTAGAAGGTGTTCGGATTCAACCCCGCTTCCCGCGCCAGCTCCCGCAGCCCCAGGCTGCTCAAGCTGCGCCGGCTCGATGCCAGGCGCAGTGCCGCATCGATCAGCGCCCGCTTGCCCGCCGCTTCCGCCGGCCGTTCTTCCTGTCCGATTTCCATGTGTTTGGCGCTCGGCCCCACCGAAGGTTGGTTGTTCGCGAAGTATACAGATGTCTACATTCACACCACGTAGACAGTTGTATACGCCAGCAATAATCATAACAGGAGCTTGGCAATGGGTACCCAACCAAAGACTGCCCCCAGACACTGCAAAGTCGCCATCATCGGCACCGGGTTTTCCGGGCTGGGCATGGCGATCCGCTTGAAGCAGGAAGGCGAGAACGACTTCCTGCTGTTCGAGAAGGACGCCGGCGTCGGCGGCACCTGGCGGGTCAACAACTACCCGGGCTGCGCCTGCGACGTGCAATCCCACGTCTACTCCTTCTCCTTCGAGCCGAACCCGGACTGGACGCGCATGTTCGCCCGCCAGCCGGAAATCCGCGCCTACCTGGAGAACTGCTGGAAGAAGTACCGCCTCGAAGACAAGACCCTGCTCAATACCGAGATGGCGCGCTTCGAATGGAACGACCAGCAGCAGCTCTGGCACCTGTTCGACGCCGCCGGCAACCACTACACCGCCAAGGCCGTGGTCTCGGGCATGGGCGCCCTGTCGATCCCGTCGATCCCTGCGCTCAAGGGCCTGGAGGACTTCCAGGGCAAGGCCTTCCACTCGCAGCAGTGGGACCACGACTACGACCTCAAGGGCAAGCGCGTCGCGGTGATCGGCACCGGCGCCTCGGCCATCCAGTTCGTTCCGGAAATCCAGCCGCTGGTGGCCAAGCTCGACCTCTACCAGCGCACCGCGCCGTGGATCCTGCCCAAGCCGGACCGCGCCATCAGCGAGAAGGAGCGCGCACGCTTCCGCCACTTCCCGGCCGTGCAGAAACTCTGGCGCGGCGCGCTCTACAGCATGCTCGAAGGCCGCGTGCTGGGCTTCACCTTCGCGCCCTGGGCGATGAAGCTGGTGGGCAAGCTGGCCGAGCGCTTCATCCGCCAGCAGATCAAGGACCCGGACCTGCGCCGCAAGCTCACCCCCGACTACACCATCGGCTGCAAGCGCGTGCTCATGTCGCACAACTACTACCCGGCGCTGGCCGCCTCCAACTCCTCGGTGATCACCGATGGCATCCGCGAGATCAAGTCGAACAGCATCATCACCAGCGACGGCCGCGAGCGGCAGGTGGATGCCATCATCTTCGGCACCGGCTTCACCGCCAACGACCCGATCCCGCGCGGCGTGGTGTTCGGCAAGGACGGCGTCGACCTGCTCGACACCTGGCAGAACGGCCCGGAAGCCTACAAGGGCACCATGACCCGTGGCTTCCCCAACCTGTTCTTCCTGATGGGCCCGAACACCGGTCTGGGCCACAACTCCATGGTCTACATGATCGAATCGCAGATCGCCTATGTGCTCGGCGCCATCAAGCTGATGGACCGCCGCGAGCTGCAGAGCGTCGAGGTGAAGAGCGAAGTCCAGGACCAGTGGAACGCCAAGCTGCAACGCGGACTCAACCACAGCGTGTGGAACACCGGCGGCTGCAAGAGCTGGTACCTGCACCCGGTGAGCGGGCGCAACTGCACCCTGTGGCCGGGCTTCACCTGGCGCTTCCGCGCGCTGACCAGCCAGTTCGACCCGTCTGCCTATCATCTGAAGGCCAAGCCCCTGAGCAGCCCCGTCGTCCAACCGCAACGCCACGCCGAGGAGGTGCCGGCATGAAGAACTTCGAGAACAAGGTTGCCGCCATTACCGGCGCCGGCTCCGGCATCGGCCGCGCCCTGGCCATCGAACTGGCCTCCCGTGGCTGCCATCTGGCGCTGGCGGACGTGAACGCCGCCGGCCTGGAGGAAACCCGCCAGTTGCTCACCTCCAGCGGCGTGCGCGTCTCCATCGACACGGTGAACGTCGCCGACCGCGAGCAGGTGCACGCCTGGGCCGACAAGGCCGCCCGCGAGCACGGCAAGGTCAACCTGGTGTTCAACAACGCCGGCGTCGCCCATGCCGGCACCGTGGAAGCCAGCGACTACGAAGAGTACGAATGGATCACCAACATCAACTTCTGGGGCGTGGTCTACGGCACCAAGGCCTTCCTGCCGCACCTGAAGGCTTCCGGCGACGGCCACGTGGTCAACGTCTCCAGCGTGTTCGGGCTGTTCTCCCAGCCGGGCATGAGTGCCTACAACGCCACCAAGTTCGCGGTGCGCGGCTTCACCGAGTCGCTGCGCCAGGAACTGGACATGGAACGCGGCGGCGTGTCGGCCAGCTGCGTGCATCCGGGCGGGATCAAGACCAACATCGCCAAGACCGTGCGGATGAACGACAGCATGGTCAAGGTCACCGGCCAGAACGCCGAAGCCGCCCGCACCCAGTTCAACGACCAGTTGCTGCGCACCACGCCGCAGAAGGCCGCGCAGGTGATCATCCGTGGTGTGGAGCGTGACTCACGGCGCATCCTGATCGGCCCGGACGCCCACGCCATCGACCTGATGCTGCGCCTGCTGCCGGTCTGGTACCAGAAAGTAGTCACCGGCAGCATGAAGCTGGCCAAGCGCTTCGCCCCCAAGCCCAAGCGCAAGCATGGCGCTGAAGGCGTCGAAGCCAAGTAAGAGTCCCTTTTCCCTCTCGGACCGGCGCCCACCCGCTACCCCTGGGTGGGCGCCGTTTTTTTTTGCGTTGTTTCAGCGGCGGGTCAGCACTACCTCCAGATACTCGCTGGGCACCACCAGCGACGCCGGACCGGCGCGATTGCTCGCCTCCAGCAGCTGCGTCAGGTCGCGCTCCAGCCCTTTCGCCTCGGCTTCCGGCAGGTTGGCAAAGGCCTTGTGCAGCGGGCCGTACCAGTCGCGGAAGACCTCGATGAAATGCGCCGCCGAGCGATAGCGGAAGTTGAAGGTCTGCCGCGAGGCACGCAGCTCGCTGATCGAGTCGCCGAACAGCTCGCGCAGATGCTCCTCACGCCCCCAGGCCGACGGCGGGCGCACGCCGGCAGCCGGCGGAATGTAACCCGCCAGCACCTTGAACAGCTGACCGATGAAGCCTTCCGGCGTCCAGTTGGCCAGGCCAATGCGCCCGCCGGAGCGGCAGACTCGTGCCAGCTCCGCGGCCGCCTTCGGCTGGTCGGGGGTGAACATCACGCCGAAGGTCGAGACGACGGCGTCGAAACTACCCGCGTCGAAGGGCAGCGCCTCGGCATCGGCCTCGCGGAACCCCACGTCCAGATGCTCGGCGCGGGCACGCTCAGCGCCCAGCTCCAGCAGGCGCGGCACATAGTCGGTGGACACGACCCGGCAACCGCGCCGGGCTGCTGCCAGGGTGGCATTACCGTTGCCGGCGGCGACATCCAGCACCCGCTCGTCGCAGAGCAGGTCGCAGGCTTCGGCCAGGCGTTCGCCAACGATCTGCAGGGTCGTGCCGATCACGGCGTAGTCGCCGCTGGCCCAGGTGGCCATCTGGCGTTGTTTCAGGGCATTGAGGTCTACAGCGGTGCTCATCTGTGCATCTCCAGGCGCGCTCATTCGGCGGTGGTCGGATCGATGACGTTGACGACCTGCGATATCCGGTTCGCCGGGAAGCCGCCCAGGCTCGCGTGCTCGCGCACGGTGGCCTCGTCGGGGGCGATGTACAGGCAGTAGATGCGGTCGTCGACCACGTAGCTGTGCAGCCATTGAATCTGCGGTCCCAGCTGATTCAGGACTTTGCAGGACTTCTGTGCGATGGCTTTGAAATCGCGCTCGGACAGGGCTCCAGCGCCGGGGATTTCGCGCTCGATAACGAACTTGGGCATGGCAGTCTCCAGTGAGTAGGAACGGACGGGGACCGCAACCTCCCGCACCTTCATACTGCGCCCGGTACCGGTTGCCGTCCTGCTCCAGCGTCGCCCTTCCCTGCCCGATCGTCCGGCGGTCCGGCGCACCGGCCATATCCCGCCCAGAATTTCTGAAAGCCCCCCGGCGGAGGGACTGTCCATGAGCTCGGAAACCATCCTCGCTGCGCAACAACGACTGGCACGCCTGGTGCGCCAGCGGCCCGCCGTCGCGCAGATCCAGGACGTTCCCGCCACGGCCCTCTGGGAAGGCGCCGGCAGGACACGCACCCTGCATCCGGACGGCAACGCCGTATACACCGACCTGCCCCGGGAGCTGGGCGGCGGCGGCGAGCGGGTCAGCCCAGGCTGGCTGCTGCGAGCGGCACTGGCTTCCTGCGCCGTCACACGCATCGCCATGCTGGCCGCCGAACACGGGATGCAGCCTGAACGACTGGAGGTGGAAGTCACCAGCGACACCGACCTGCATGGCCTGCTCGGGCTGGCGCGCGAGGACGGCCTGCGCGCCGTGACCGGGCCGTTGGAGATCCACCTGCGGGTACGCATCAGCGTTCCGGGAGCCTCGGACGCTGATGTGCGCAAACTGGTCGAACAGGGCATCCACCTTTCGCCCATGGTCGGCGCGCTGGCCGAAGCCGTGCCCGTGCGGCTCGATATCGACAACGGCACCGGCTGATGGACGCGCTCTCGGAGACCCTGCGCGTGGTGCGGCTGGTGGGCGCGATCTTCATCAATGCGCGCTTCACCGCCCCCTGGTGCTACCAGTCGCCCCGCGCCGACTCGGTCGTGGAACTGCTGGAACCCGGCGCCGAGCAGTTGGTGATCTTCCACCTGATCACCGAGGGTGAATGCTTCGTCGAGATGGGCAAGGCCGAACCGGAAAAGCTGGTGGCGGGTGATGCGGTGCTGTTCCCCCAGGGCCATGCCCACCGCATGACGTCGCAGCCCGGCGTGCCACCGGCCAGTGGCGCACGGCTGGACGCGGTGCTGGCACGTCGCCCCCGGCAGCTGGCCTACGGCGGCGGCGGCGCGACGACCCGGCTGGTGTGTGGCTACCTGGCCTGCGACGCGCGCCTGGCACGGCTGCTGCTGGCCGGCCTGCCGGCGTTGGTGAAGGTCAACGTGCGTGGGTCCGCGGCGGGTGCCTGGTTGGAGTCCTCGGTGCGCTACGCCCTGGCCGAGGCGCGCTCTCCCCGCCCCGGCGGCGCCGGTGTGCTGGCCAAGCTGGCGGAAGTGCTGTTCATCGAAGTGCTGCGCCTGTACATGGCGCAGCAAGGTGAAGAGCGCACGGGCTGGCTGGCCGGACTGCACGATCGCATCGTCGGCAGTGCCCTTGGCGAGCTGCACAAATCACCCGCCCACGCCTGGAGCCTGGAAGAACTGGCCCGCTGCGCCGGCACCTCGCGCTCGGTGCTGGCCGAGCGCTTCCAGTGCCTGGTCGGCTGCCCGCCCATGCAGTACCTGACCCAGTGGCGGATGCTCCTGGCCGCCAACCTCCTGCGCGGCAGCAACGCCCCGCTGGCGCGCATCGCCGAGGATGTCGGCTACCAGACGGATACGGCCTTCAGCCGCGCCTTCCGCCGCGAATATGGCTGTCCGCCGGCCGCGTGGCGACGCAGCCAGGCGGCAAGCGCGCGGCTTTAGCTTTCGTAGGAGCGAGCTTGCTCGCTCCTACGAAAAGCGGTCTGTGCTAGTTACAACCCCATCTGCTTGGCGATGATCTCGTTCATGATCTCCCGCGTGCCGCCGCCGATGGAGAGGATGCGGTTGTCGCGGTACAGCCGCTCCACCAGGCTCTCGCGCATGTAGCCCATGCCGCCCAGGGCCTGCACCGCGTCGTAGGTCACCCGGTCGGCGACATCGGTGGCGAAGTTCTTGGCCATGGAGATTTCCTTGATCACACTCTTGCCGGCGGCCATCTTCGCCGCCTGCCGGTAGGTGAACTCGCGGGAGACCTCCACCTGCGTGGCCATCTCCGCCAAGCGATGCTTGAGCACCTGGAACTTGCCGATCGGCTTGCCGAACGCCTCGCGCTCGCGGCACCAGGCCAACGCCTCTTCCAGCGCCAGCTGCGCGGTCATGTTGGCCATGATCGCCAGGGCCAGGCGCTCGCTCTGGAAGTTCGCCATGATGCAGGCAAAGCCCATGTTCTCGGCACCGATCAGGTTCTGCACCGGCACCTTGCAGTCGTCGAAGAACAGTTCGGCGGTGTCGGAAGCCCACCAGCCCATCTTCTTCAGCTTGCGGCTGACGGTGAAACCCGGCGTGCCCTTCTCCACCAGCAGCAGGCTGACGCCACCGAAACCGTCGCCGCCGGTGCGCACCGCCACGGTGTAATAGTCGGCGCGCACGCCGCTGGTGATGAAGGTCTTGCTGCCGCTCACCCGGTAATGATCGCCGTCGCGCACGGCACGGGTCTTCAGGCTGGCCACATCGGAGCCGCCGGACGGCTCGGTGACCGCCAGCGCCATGATCTTCTCGCCGGCCAGCACCTGCGGCGCAATGCGCTCACGCAGCTCCGGGCTGCCCCACTTGATCAGCGGCGGCAGACCGATATCCAGCGAGCCCAGGCCCGCCACCAATCCTCCGGAGCCACAACGCATCAACTCCTCGCTGGCCGCCACCTTGGCGAACAGGTCGCCCTCATGACTGCCGCCCAGGGCTTCGGGGTAGCCGATGCCGAGGATGCCGGCCTCGCCGGCCTTGCGGTACAGCTCACGGGGAAACTCTTCGGCTTCCTCCCAGTCGGCGACATGGGGCAGGATTTCCCGTTCGACGAAGCGCCGCACGCTGTCACGGACCAGGCGGTGACTGTCATCGAAGTAATCGGTGAACACGGACATGGCAAGGCTCCAGGCGACTTGCCTGAAAACTTACCGAGCGCTTGCTTGGTTTACAAGGCGAGACACCCGCCATCGACTAGGGCAGATGCGCCGTCCCGAAGCGCTCGCGATACGCCGAGGGCGCCAGCCCCGCCGCGCCACGGAAGGCATTGCGGAAGCTTTCCACGGTGCCAAAACCGCATTGCTCGGCGATTCGTTCGATACTGTCGGAACTGATCTCCAGCAGCTCGCGGGCGCGGGCCATGCGCTCGTGCTGCAGCCAAGCCTTGGGCGTCATGCCGGTGGCTTCGCTGAAACGCCGCAGGAAGGTGCGTTCGCTCATCGCCACGCGGCTCGCCAGTTCACCTACGGAAATCGAGCGGTCCAATCGCTGCCGGGCCCAGTCCAGCAGCCCAGCGAGAT
The DNA here is from genome assembly GCF_047902425.1 of Pseudomonas macauensis. NCBI lineage: Bacteria > Pseudomonadati > Pseudomonadota > Gammaproteobacteria > Pseudomonadales > Pseudomonadaceae > Pseudomonas > Pseudomonas macauensis. The sequence continues at coordinate 3,887,646 of NZ_CP138377.1, forward strand.
CGTGACGCGGCGCCTTGGCCACGGGCGCGGGAATGAACTGGGCCTGCCCGCCTCCGCGCTGCGGCGACATCACCAGCCGGCGCGCGACGGTGTTGGCGACCTGCGCGCCGAAGTCCCGCGCCACCAGATGCAGGCAGGCGTCGATACCGGCCGCGCTGCCGGCGGAAGTGATCACCCGCCCGGCATCCACGTAGAGCACCTGGGCATCGACCTCGATGGCGGGAAATCGCGAGGCCAACTCCCCGGCATAGCGCCAGTGCGTGGTCGCTCGCAGGCCATCGAGCAGTCCAGTGGCGGCCAGGACAAAGACACCGGAGCAGATCGACAGCAACCGTGCGCCTTCGGCATGCGCCCTTTGCAGCGCCGCGACCAGCTCGGCCGGAGGCGCCTCGGCACGATTGCGCCAGCCGGGAACGATGATGGTGCCGGCCGTCACCATCGCTTCCAGGCCAGCGTCGGCCAGCACCCGCACACCGCCCAGCGCGCGCATCGGCCCCTCGTCCACGGCAACGATGCGTTGGCGGTACCAGGGAAAATCGAACTCCGGACGAGGCAGTCCGAACATCTCCACGGCGATGCCGAATTCGAAGGTGCACAGGCCGTCGTAGGCGAGAACGGCGACGTCCAGGGGGTCACGCTGCATTTGGCGGAAAACTTCCGATCACTGTCCAGACCGCCACTGTAACGGACTTTTGCCCCGCCTTACAGTGGCTCCTGTCTTCCACAGGAGCCTCGCCATGCCCAACCTTGTCAGCCAGATCCCCGCCGCCCTGCCCGCCGATGCCCTCACCCACTTCAGCCGTCGACTGGCCTTCGAGACCGATTGCTCGGACGTGAACGCCGCGTGGCAGGACGGCGACGTCGACTTCGTCCTGCTCGACGTGCGCAACGCCGCCGCCTACGCCCGCGGCCACGTGCCCGGCGCGCTGAACCTGCCAACGCGGGAGATCGACACGCGGCGCATGGCGCAATTTCCGTCTGGCACCCTGTTCGTGGTCTATTGCGCCGGTCCGCACTGCAACGGCGTGCACCGCGCGGCCGCGAAGCTCGCCGCACTGGGTCTGCCGGTGAAGGAGATGATCGGCGGCGTGACCGGCTGGCTGGATGAGGGCCTGCCCCTGGTCGGCGTAGCCGGTGAGCCGCTGCGTCAGGACGGCGAAGGCATCGCCTGCGCATGCTGAAGATCCGTGCGGCAAGACCGGAGGATGTTCCGACCCTGCTCGAACTGATGCGCGAGCTGGCGGCGTTCGAGGGCTATATCGACGAGTTCGCGGTGGACGCCGACGCATTGCGCATCCGGGCTTTCGGGCCGGCAGCGCAATGCCAGGTGTTTGTCGCCGAATCGGACACGCTCCAGGGCTATGCCGTCGCGCTGAGCATTCCTTTCACCTACGACCTGCGCCCGACTGTGCGGCTGAAGGAGCTGTATGTCGTGGAGAATGGACGCAATCGCGGCATCGGCGAGCGGCTCATGCAATGTGTGGCGAGCTGGGCACGGGACCAGGGCGCTGGACGGCTGCTCTGGGACGTCCTGGCCGGCAACGATGCGGCCGGGCGCTTCTACGGCCGCCTGGGCGGCCGGCGCGAAAGGAAATGGATAGCCTACGAAATGGACGCACCGGCGCTGGACTGCCTGGCGCGAACTTAATTACTGATGGGGCGGCGGCCCGCCAGGGCGTGGGCCAGGGTGCCGCCGTCCACCAGTTCCAATTCGCCCCCCAGCGGCACACCGTGGGCGATGCGCGACAGGACCAGGCCGCTGCCACCGAGCAGTTGGGCGATGTAATGGGCGGTCGCCTCGCCTTCCACCGTCGGGTTGGTGGCGAGGATGACTTCGCTGAAGCTGCCGGCCTTGATCCGCGCTTCCAGCTCGGGAATGCCGATGGCTTCCGGGCCGAGGCCGTCCAGCGGCGAAAGATGGCCCTTGAGCACGAAATAGCGCCCGCGATAGCCGGTCTGCTCGACGGCGAACACGTCCAGCGGGCCTTCCACCACGCACAACAGGCTGTCGTCGCGGCGCGGATCGGAACACTGCGGGCAGAATTCATCTTCGGACAACGTGCGGCACTGCTTGCAGTGGCCGACGCCTTCCATCGCCTGGGTCAGCGCCTGGGCCAGGCGCAGGCCGCCGCTGCGGTCACGCTCCAGCAGCTGCAGCGCCATGCGCTGGGCACTCTTCTGCCCCACTCCGGGCAGGGTGCGCAGGGCGTCGATCAGTTGGCGGATCAGCGGGCTGAAGCTCATGGGGCGGTCTCGGGTTTTAGGAGGGTCAGAACGACTGTAGGAGCGAGCTTGCTCGCGAACCCTGCCCAACCGCGAGGGCCGGTAGAGCGTTCGCGAGCAAGCTCGCTCCTACAGGGGAAAAGCCTGGATCAGAAAGGCATCTTGAAGCCGGGCGGGAGCTGCATGCCAGCGGTCATGCCCGCCATCTTTTCCTGGTTGTTCTGCTCGATCTTGCGTACGGCGTCGTTCACCGCGGCGGCGATCAGGTCTTCGAGGATTTCCTTGTCTTCCTGCATCAGGCTGTCATCCAGGGAGACGCGCTTGACGTCGTGGCGACCGGTCATCACCACGCTCACCAAGCCGGCGCCGGATTGACCGGTCACTTCGGCGTTGGCCAGCTCTTCCTGCATCTTCTGCATCTTTTCCTGCATCTGCTGGGCCTGCTTCATCAGGCCGGCCATGCCACCTTTCATCATGTCGAGTTCCTCGATTCGTTCAGTTGTCGGCGCCGGCACTCAAGCCTTCGCCTCCAGGGGTTCGATGGTACCGTCGCGGACGACCGCGGCGAACTGTTGTTTCATCTGCAGCACGTAGGGGTCGGCGGCAATGGACGCCTCGGCCTGGCGCTGACGCTCGGCGCGCTTGCGCGCGGCGGCCTGGGCCGGGGTTTCCTGTTCGGGCTTCTGCAGGGTCACCTGCAGGGTCAGGGTGCGGCCGTGGAACTGGTTCAGCGCATCGTTGAGGCGACGCTGCTGGTTGGGGTTGAACAGCGCGCTCTGCCCCGGGTCCAGGTGCAGGTGCCAATTGTCGCCGTCTACCGCCGCCAGGGTGCAGTTGGCGCCGATGCTGGCGGTCATGCCTGCCAGGCCCAGGCGCGGGAACAGGTCCAGCCATTCGGCGGCAAGACCGGTCGCCGGCATGGCGGCAGGCTCGGGTTCCGGCTCGGAGGCTTCCTGCTGCGCTTCGCTCTCCAGATAGCCATAGGACTCCATGTCGACTTCGTAGTAGTCCTCGGCGGGCGGCGGCTCTTCGTCGCGATCGTCGTCCTCGGCCGGGGCTTCGGCTACGACCGGAGCAGGCGCTTCTACCGGTGCCGGGGCAGACACAGCTACCGCAGGTGCAGGTGCAGCAGGCTCGACTGGCGCGGGAGCGGCGGCAACTGGCGCAGCGGGTTCGTCCCACGGCAGGTCGACCGGCGCTTCGGCAACGGGCGGTTCCGGTTCCACGGCAGGAGCAACAGGCTCGGCCACGGCAGCCACTTCCGGCTGCGGTTCAACCGGGACGGGAGCCGATTCGATCACCGGCGCAGACGCAGCAACGGGCGCAGCTTCCACGACTGGAGCCGGAGCCGGAGCCGGAGCCGGAGCCGGAGCCGGAGCCGGAGCCGGAGCCGGAGCCGGAGCCGTTTGAGGTTGGGACGCTGCAACAGCCGGCGCAACCTCGGCGACCGGGGCTACTGGCGCGGCAACGGGCGGCGGCGCAATGGATGCAACCGGCGCCGCAACGGCGGCGCCGGCCACTGGGTTCGGGTTGGAATCAGCCGTGGCCTTGCTGATCCCCAGGTCCTTTAGTGGCGACCTCGGTGCGCCCTCGGCATCGGCCGGGCGGAAGGCCAGCATGCGCAACAGCACCATCTCGAAGCCGCCACGGGGATCGGGCGCCAACGGCAGGTCGCGGCGGCCGATCAAGCCCATCTGGTAGTAGAACTGCACGTCCTCGGCAGGCAGCGCCTGGGCCAGCGCCAATACGCGGTCACGGTCGCCCTGACCGTTGTCCACCGCCTCGGGCAGCGCCTGGGCGATGGCCACGCGGTGCAGCACGTTGAGCATTTCAGCCAGTACACCACCCCAGTCCGGGCCTTGCTCGGCCAGATGGCGCACTGCTTCGAGCAGCGCGCGGGCGTCGCCCTCCAGCAAGGCATGGAGCACGCCGTAGACCTGGCCGTGGTCCAGGGTTCCGAGCATGGCGCGCACATCGGCGGCCAGCACCTTGCCTTCACCAAAGGCAATCGCCTGGTCGGTGAGGCTCATGGCATCGCGCATGGAGCCGTCGGCCGCGCGACCGAGCAGCCACAGGGCATCTTCCTCGAAGGGCACGTTCTCGGCGCCCAGTACGTGGGTCAGGTGCTCCACCACCCGCTCCGGCGGCATGTTCTTCAGGGAGAACTGCAGGCAGCGCGAGAGAATGGTGACCGGCAGCTTCTGCGGATCGGTGGTGGCGAGCAGGAACTTCACGTGGGGCGGCGGCTCCTCCAGGGTCTTCAACAGGGCGTTGAAGCTGTGGCTGGAGAGCATGTGCACTTCGTCGATCAGGTAAACCTTGTAGCGCCCGCGGGTCGGCGAGTACTGCACATTGTCGAGCAGTTCGCGGGTGTCCTCGACCTTGGTGCGGCTGGCGGCGTCGACTTCGATCAGGTCGACGAAGCGGCCTTCATCGATCTCGCGGCAGACCGAGCACTGGCCACACGGAGTGGAGCTGACGCCCGTCTCGCAATTCAGGCACTTGGCCAGGATGCGGGCGATGGTGGTCTTGCCCACGCCGCGGGTACCGGTGAACAGGTAGGCGTGGTGCAGGCGCTGATTGTCCAGTGCGTTGATCAGGGCCTTGAGCACATGGGTCTGGCCGACCATTTCGCGGAACGAACGCGGACGCCATTTGCGGGCAAGAACCTGATAACTCATTGATATCCATCGCGACAGGTGAGCAGAAGTGGGCTAATCCTAGCGAAGCGGACCGTAAATTGCACCCGATGTCCGCTCTGGCCGTTAGTACATCTTGGCAACCCCTGATCCGTACAGGCATTGTGTCGCCACCACGCCGCCATCGGAGTCTAGATGCGCCTGCTCGCCATCGTCCTGCTGTTCAGCTCTGCCGTCGCCCTTGCCGAGGATCGCCCACTGCGCTTCTCGGTAGTCGACAGTTGGGCGATGCCCCTGGCACGAATCGAAGACGGCAAGCTGACCGGCGGTATTCTCCTCGAACTGTTCACCGAGGTCGCCCGCCAGGTACATCGGCCGCCGGTCTTCCATATCCTGCCCCGCGCCCGCGTAGAGCAGGCGTTGCTCAGCCATACGGTGGACGTACGCTGCTACGTCGCCCCGGCCTGGACCGAGCACGATTTCCACGATTACCGCTGGAGCGTACCGCTGATGGTCCAGCGCGACCTGCTGGTCAGTCGCGCCGGCCTCAAGGGCGACTTGCAGAGCCTTTCCGGCCAGGCCATCGGCACCGTACTCGGCTACCACTACCCGCGCCTGCAGCCGGTACTGGACAGCGGCCGGGCAACCCGCGACGAAGCGCGCAATCAGGAACTGGTACTCAAGAAGCTGCAAATTGGTCGCTACCAGTACGCGATCAGCAGCGAAATCGCCCTGGACTGGTTCAACCGCTCGCTCCCCCAGGACCAGCGTCTGACGCCCGCCAGCATCATCGAGGAAACCCCTCTGTCGTGCCTGGTACTGGACAGCCCGGAAGAGCCCGCCGACGATGTGCTTTCGGCGCTGGCGGCATTGAAGGCTTCTGGAGAGATCGAGCGGATCCTCAGCCACTATCGCTGAGGTGATGCGGCGCGGAGCGAGGGCCTGGGCTCGACGTCCGGAACGGCGGAGCGATTTTCCTGGCCCTGAAATGGAGGCGGCCCCGCCAGCCACACCCCGGCACACGATGTTCCCGCTATGGCTGCTTCCTTCCGGACCTGACCAGGTTAACAGGTAATCGTTGCGGGGGGACCGACAGGGCCACCATCGCGAATCTCGCCAGATCGACGAGCCGCGCCATTGTAGCGGCTTGTTCGCAAGTTACAAGCACTTCAAGCACTTAGGCTCGTCCTTCAAGCAATTCCTGACGCAATTCACGAATCACCGCAATAAGACAGAGAATTGCCCTACATAAACTTCAGAATTCGTGAGCAACACCGAAGCTTGAGGAACGGCACGCCCATCCGAGGCGGCCATTATCGAGCGAGGAATGCCGACATGCCTATTGCCCTGCGATCCACCACCCTCCTGACCACGCTTTTCAGCAGTCAACTCATGGCTGCTGGTGTCGTGGTCCAGTTCACTGGCGCCGTTGTCGAAGACAGCTGCCAGTTCCGGCTGCGGGATGCAACCACCAGCAGCACCCAGGTACAAGTCCGCCGATGCAACCAGACGATGCTCATGCAACTGAACGAGCCACGCGGCGGGCTGCCCAGCAAGCACTATCGGCTGACAGATACCAAAGGGCGCGCGCTGGGGCCGGAGGTCACAGCCACCGGCGGTACCGATAACATCATCCGCGCCATGACGGCAGGCGGCACCGCCGGTGCCGAGCGCAACGTGGTGCTGGTGGCCGAGTACCTGTAACGGGCGTCACTGCGCCTGAATCAGCCCTTCGGGCCGAGGCTGGGTGGAGACTTCCAGGTTCGGCCCGATGAACAGGTCCATCTTGCTGTAGCCCGGACGGGTGCTGAAGGTGGAGTAGCGCTCCGCGCCCTGGTGGAACTGGAAGGCCACGCGGTATTCACCCGAACGCAGCAGGCGCAGCGGGAAGGTGCGCGCCTCGCCCGGCTTGATCTCGCCCGCGAGGGTTTCCTCGCCATTTTCCTTGTAGCTGTAGCTCACCGCCGCCCCACCCTGAGCGTCATAGTGCAGGACGATCTGCGGGCGCTCGGTCCAGGCCACGTAGGCCCCGAACAGCAACACCAGCGCCGCCACGCCGATCAGGCGCTGCTTTCTTGCCTTGTCCATCTCGCTCTCCGCTAGCGGACGACCCGCTCCGCCTGGCGCGGAGCGGGCCTGCCGATCAGTTCAGGCTGTCGACCAGGGCCTTGGCCGGGACCAGGCGAACCGACTTCTTCGCGGCGATCTGGATGGCCTTGCCGGTCTGCGGGTTGCGGCCGGTACGGGCGGCGCGCTCGCTGACCTTGAGCTTGCCGATGCCCGGCAGGGTCAGCTCGCCATCGTTCTCCAGGGCATCCTGGGCGATCTGCGCCAGTTGCTCGAACACACCGCGTACGGCGGCCTGGGTCAGGTCGAGGGATTCGGCGATGTCGCGAACCAGTTGGTCCTTGGTCATGGGCATGGAATAGCTCCTTGATGCATTGATCGTGATTCTTTGATCGGAAGAAAGGCGTGTCAGGCGCCGATGCCGTGGTCGGCCAGCAGCTTGACCAGCTGCTCTTCGTCCATCACGGCGACGCCGAGTTCCTGGGCCTTGGCCAACTTTGAGCCCGCGCCCGGTCCGGCCACCACGCAATGGGTCTTGGCCGAGACCGAACCAGCCACCTTGGCGCCCAGGCTTTCGAGTTTTTCCTTGGCGACGTCGCGGCTCATGGCCTCCAGGGTGCCGGTGAGCACCCAGGTCTGGCCGGCCAACGGCAGACCTTCGACCACCTTGCGCTCGCTGCGCCAGTGCATGCCGAAGTCCAGCAACTGCGCTTCGACGGCCTTGGCGCGCTCGACGCGGGCGGCGTCGGCAAAGTATTCGCGCACGGACTGCTTGGCCTTTTCATTCACGCCCTTGAGCGTACTGAGATCCAGCCAGTCCTGGCTGAGGGCGATCAGCGCGTCGAGGCTGCCGGTCTTGTCGGCCAGCTTCTCGGCGCCGGTGGCGGCAATGAAGGGAATGTTCAGCTTGTCGATGAAGCCGGCCAGGGTCGCACAGGCGGCGAATTCGGCGGAAACCTCGCCCTCCTCCTGCAACTGAACGCCGTGCCCCGGATCGAGCAGCTCGGCGATGACGGTGCGGTTGTGCTCGTCATCGAAGAAGTTGTGGATCTCATAGGCCACTTCCGCGCCTACGTCCGGCAGGTAGGTCAGCACCTCCGGCAACGCCTTCTGCACGCGCGCCAGCGAGCCCAGGGAGCGTGCCAGCAGCTTGGCGGTCTCCTCGCCCACATCGGGGATGCCCAGGGCGAAGATGAAACGCGCCAGGCTCGGCTTGCGACTCTCGGCAATGGAGCCCAGCAGGTTGCGCGTGGAAACTTCGGCGAAGCCTTCCAACTCGATGACCTGTTCATAGGTCAGGGTGTAGAGGTCGGCCGGCGATTTCACCAGGCCCTTGTCTACCAGTTGCTCGACGATCTTGTCGCCGAGGCCGTCGATGTCCATGGCGCGGCGCGAGACGAAGTGGATGATCGCCTGCTTGAGCTGCGCCTGGCAGAACAGCCGGCCGACGCAGCGGTAGATGGCGCCTTCGCTGACCGATTCCTTGCCCTTGCTGCGCTTGACCAGCTGGGTACGCTCGACCTGCGAGCCACACACCGGGCACTCGGTGGGGATCTGCACCTGGCGCGCATCCGCCGGGCGGCGCTCGGTGACCACCTGCATGACCTGCGGGATCACGTCGCCGGCGCGGCGAATGATCACGGTGTCACCGATCATCAGGCCCAAGCGGGCGACTTCGTCCATGTTGTGCAAGGTGGCGTTGGACACGGTCACCCCAGCCACCTGCACGGGCTTCAGGCGCGCCACGGGGGTCACGGCCCCCGTACGTCCGACCTGGAACTCCACGTCGAGCAGTTCGGTGAGCTCTTCGCGGGCCGGGAACTTGTGGGCGATGGCCCAGCGCGGTTCGCGAGCGCGGAAGCCCAGTTCGCGCTGGAAATCGATGCGGTTGACCTTGAACACCACGCCATCGATCTCGTAGGCGAGGCTGTCGCGGCGGGCGCCGATGTCCTCGTAGTAGGCGCGGCAGCCTTCGACGCCCTTGGCCAGCTTCAGCTCGCGACTGATCGGAATGCCCCAGCCTTTCAAGGCTTCGAGGATGCCAATCTGGGTGCCCGGCAGCGTACCGCCTTCGACGCGGCCGAAGCCGTAGCAGCAGAACTCCAGCGGGCGGCTGGCGGTGATCTTCGAATCCAGCTGACGCAGGCTGCCGGCCGCGGCATTACGCGGGTTGGCAAAGGTCTTGCCACCGGCCTCCATCTGCCGCTCGTTGAGCGCCTCGAAGCCAGCCTTGGACATGAAGACTTCGCCACGCACTTCCAGCACCGCCGGCCAGCCCTCGCCCTTGAGGCGCAGCGGCACGTTGCGGATGGTGCGCACGTTGACGCTGATGTCTTCGCCGGTGGTGCCATCGCCACGGGTGGCACCACGGGTGAGCAAACCGTTTTCGTACAACAGGCTGACCGCCAGGCCATCCAGCTTGGGCTCGCAGCTGTATTCCACCTCGGCGCCGCCGCCGAACAGGTCGGAGGACGGCAGCTGGTCGGCCAGGCCTTCGCGCACGCGACGGTCGAAGTCGTTCAGGTCCTGCTCCTCGAAGGCGTTGCCCAGGCTGAGCATCGGCACCTCGTGACGCACCTCGCCGAAGGCCGAAGCCGCTGCCCCGCCGACGCGCTGGGTCGGCGACTCGGGGGTGATCAGCTCGGGATGCTCGGTTTCCAGCGCCTTCAGCTCGCGGAACAGGCGGTCGTACTCGGCATCCGGCACGCTGGGCTCGTCGAGCACGTAGTAGCGATAGTTGTGGTCGTCGAGCTCGCTGCGCAGCTGGGCAATGCGTTCGGCAGCGGTCTGGGAGTCGGTCATGCGGGAATCTCGGGCGGCTGTTTCTTCTTGAGAGGGTGGCGGCTAGAAACGCAAAGCCCCAAGGGTGGCTTGGGGCTTGTGTGGTCGGCGTGCGGAAAGCTTAGCGCTTCTGGGTCAGCGCACGCCGCTCGAAGTCGATGATGCGCTGGCGGTAGTGCTCGATGGTCTGAGCGGTCATCACGCTGCGCTGCTCGTCCTTCAGCTCGCCATTGAGCTCCTGGGCCAGCTTGCGGGCGGCGGCGATCATCACGTCGAACGCCTGCTTGGGATGGCGCGGCCCCGGCAGGCCGAGGAAGAAGCTCACGGCGCGGGTGCTGAACTGGTCGATGTTGTCCAGATCGAAGGTGCCCGGCTTGACCGCGTTGGCCATGGAGAACAGCACTTCGCCGTTGCCGGCCATGCTCTCGTGGCGGTGGAAGATGTCCATCTCGCCGTAGCGCAGGCCGCTTTCCAGGATGTTCTGCAGCAGGGCCGGGCCCTTGAAACCGTTTTCGTCGCGGCTGATGACGTTGATGATCAGCACTTCCTCGACCGGAGCCAGAGGCGCGGAGGAAGCAGCAGCGGCCGGGGCTGCGGCGCGCTCCTTGTCCTTCTTGCGTTCCTTCCTGGGCTTTTCCTTTTCCTGCGGGGCTTCGTCCAGCGGGTTGGGGAAATCTTCCTCGTCCAGCGGGCCGAGCAGGTTCGGCGCCGGGTCGTCCAGGTTCAGGTCGCCCTGGCGCGGCTCACCGCGACGCTTGCCTCGGGAGTCCTTGGCGCTGACCTTGGGCAGGTCTTCCTCGTCAAGCGCCGGCTCGCGATGCTCGACCACGCGGGACGGCCCGAGCAGTTCGGGGTTGCTGTCATCCCCATCGTCAGGCTGGTTGGCGAAGTGGCGATCCAGTTTGAAGCGCAACTTGCCCTTGCCACCCCGCATACGACGCCAGCCGTCGAACAGAATGCCGGCGATCACGATAAGCCCAATGACGATCAGCCATTCGCGCAGACCGATATCCATCTAATCCCGTAGCCCCTGAACAAAAAATGATGATGAAAAAAAGGACATCCTATCCCTTGAAAACGTGGAGCCAACTTCATGTTCTGAATGATGTTTTCCACGCGATACAAAAGTGGGCGTTAAGCTAACACGCTCGCACGCAACTTTACACTGCTTGTGGCGACACTCCGCCTGCTCTTTGCAACTTTTCATAGCCTATCGCGAGTTCGTCCCTGGCGCGATGGCTACCTCAATATAATCAATGCCTTACAAGCGTAGCCCAGTATTCCGAACTAGCCTGGCAAGTTGTATCCGGATCAGGCTTCGGCCAGCGCCACCGCCTCCTCGACATCCACTGCCACCAGTCGCGAACAACCCGGTTCGTGCATCGTCACACCCATCAATTGATCGGCCATCTCCATGGCGATCTTGTTGTGGGTGATATAGATGAACTGCACTTTCTCCGACATCTCCTTCACCAGCCGCGCATAACGGCCGACGTTGGCATCGTCCAGCGGCGCATCGACTTCGTCGAGCATACAGAACGGTGCCGGGTTCAGCTGGAAGATCGCAAACACCAGCGCCAGGGCGGTCAGAGCCTTCTCGCCGCCGGACAGCAGATGGATGGTGCTGTTCTTCTTGCCCGGCGGGCGCGCCATGATCGCCACCCCGGTATCGAGTAGATCCTCGCCGGTAAGTTCCAGATAAGCATGACCACCGCCGAAAACCTTGGGGAACAATGCCTGAAGGCCAGCATTGATCTGGTCGAAGGTTTCCTTGAAGCGGTTGCGGGTTTCCTTGTCGATCTTGCGGATCACGTTTTCCAGGGTGTCCAGCGCTTCCACCAGGTCATCGTTCTGGTCATCCAGGTAGCGCTTGCGCTCGGATTGCTGCTGGTATTCCTCGATCGCCGCGAGGTTGATCGGGCCCAGGCGACCGATGCGCGCGGCCAGCTCTTCCAGGCGGGTTTCCCAGACCTTTTCGGCGGCGTCGTGCGGCAAGGTGCCGAGCACGCCATGCAGGTCGTAGCCGTCTTCGTGGAGCTGCTCCTGCAGCGACTTGCGCCGCACGCTCAGGGCCTGCCATTCCATGCGCTGCTGCTCCAGCTGGCCACGCAGCAGTTGCGACTGCTGCTCGGCCTGGGTGCGGCGCTTCTCCGCATCACGCAGTTGGCGGTCGGCGTCTTCCAGCGCGAGGCGCGCGTGCTTGAGCTCGTCCTCGACGGCCATGCGCCGGTCGAGCAGTTCTTCCAGGCGCATGCGCAGCTCTTCCAGCGGCGCGGCGCCCTCCTCCAGATTGAGGCTGAGCTGCTCGCAGCGCTCGACCAGGCGCACCGCCTGGCTGTCCAGGCGCTCCAGCGCCTGGCGAGTGGATTCGTGCTGGGCGCGCAGGGAACCGACGCGCACCGCTAATTGGTGGGCATGATCCTTGTGCTGGCGGGACTCCTGGCGGATGCGGTCGAGCTTCTCGCGCATGCCGTCGCGCTCGGCCAGCAGGGCTTCGCGGCGCTCAGTGTCGACCGCCATGGCGTCCAGCGCTTCCTGCAGGCTCAGGCGGGCCTCACCCAACTGCTCCTGCTCGATGGCGTGCTGCTCGGCCAGCTCGGCCAGTTCCTCGTCCAGACGGCGACGGCGCAGGGTCAGCTGTTCGACCTTGGCCTGCTGCGCGGACAGCTGCGCCTTCAGCTCGCCCTGGCGGCGGCCTTCGTCCTGCAGACGGCGGCGCACCTGGTCGCGGCCTTCCTCGGACTGACGCTGCTCATCACGCAGGCGCACCAGTTGTTCTTCAACTTCCGCCAGGCGCTGCTCCAGCGTCTCGCGTTCGGCGTACAGGCGCTCCAGCTCCTGGCCGCGCGCCAGCACGCCGCCATCGGCGGACTCGCCACGGCGCACGCGCAGGAAGTTGCGGCCGACCCAGTAGCCATCACGGCTGATCAGGCTTTCGCCATCACCCAGCGAAGCGCGCTGCGCCAGCGCCTGGTCGAGGCTCTCCACCGGGCGCACGCGGCCCAGCCAGTAGCTCAGGTCAACCTTGGTCTCGACCTTTTCCAGCAGGCTGCCGGGACGGGAAACGGCGCCGGCGGCCAGATCAAGCAGGCGCAGCTCGCCCTTTTCCAGCGCGTCGAACGGCAAGCCTTTCACGTCATCCAGCAGCACGCCGTGCAGGTCGGCGCCGAGCACGGTTTCCACCGCCAGCTCCCAGCCCGGCTGCACACGCAGGCCTTCGGCGAGACGCGGACGCTGCTCCAGGCCCTGCTGACGCAGCCATTGCGCGGTGCCATCGCCCGGATCGAGCGCGGCCTGCTGCAACGCCTCCAGCGAGGAGATGCGGCCGTTCAGGCGCTGCAATTCGCCATGCGCCTGGTGCTGCGCGGCGGTGCTTTCCTGCAGGGACTGACGTACGCGCTCCAGGCGCTCGGCCAGCTCCTGCTCTTCGATCTGCAACTCTTCCAGCAGCAGCTCGATGGCGGCGACCTGCTCACCCAGTTCGAGAATCGCGGCATCTTCCGGATCGGCGGCCAATTGCGCGCGCTCGTCGTTCAGACGGCGCTGGCGCTCACCCTGGCGCTCCAGGCTCAGTTCCAGGTGCTGGATGCGCGACTGCTGCACTTCCGCTTCGCGGCGCGGCTCGGCGCTCTGCTGGTTGAAGGCATCCCAGCGCTGCTGCCAATCGTGCATGCGCTGTTCGGCTTCTTCCAGGCCAACGGTCGCCTCTTCGGCGGCGGCGGCGCTGATTTCCTGTTCCGGGGCCAGACGCTCCAGTTCCTCGACCAGCGTGGACAGCAGCGTGCGGTCGTGGCCCAGGTGGGATTCGGTTTCCTGGCGGGACTTTTCAGCCTCGCGCAGGTCGTCCTGCAACTGGCGCAGGCGCTGCTGGCCGTGCTGGATGCTCTGCTCGACACGGGCGATGTCGCCGCCCACGGAGTAGAAGCGGCCCTGGACCTGATTGAAGCTTTCCGACAGCTCGTGATGGCCGTCGCGCAGGCGCTCGATGCTGGCGTCGGCGCTGCGCTGCTCGGCCACCAGGGCCTCGAAGGCCACCTCCTGATCGCCGATCACCCGCTCCTTCTGCCCGACCTGTTCGTTCAGGTCGCGCCAACGCAGGGCGCCGAGCTGAGCCTTGAGCGTACGCTCCTCGGCCTTGAACTCCTGGTACTTCTCCGCCGACTGGGCCTGGCGGTGCAAGCGTTCCAGCTGGCGCTCCAGCTCTTCGCGCAGGTCGGTCAGGCGCGCCAGGTTTTCCTGGGTGCGGCGGATGCGGTTCTCGGTCTCGCGGCGGCGCTCCTTGTACTTGGAGATGCCGGCGGCTTCCTCGATGAAGTTGCGCAGGTCCTCCGGCTTGGCCTCGATCAGCTTGGAGATCATGCCCTGTTCGATGATCGAGTAGCTGCGCGGGCCCAGGCCGGTGCCGAGGAAGATATCCGTGATATCGCGGCGCCGGCACTTGGTGCCGTTGAGGAAGTAGGTGTTCTGGCCGTCGCGGGTGACGCGGCGGCGAATGGAAATCTCGGTGTAGCTGGCGTACTCGCCCAGCAGGGTCTGGTCGGAGTTGTCGAACACCAGTTCGATGGACGCCTGGGTCACCGGCTTGCGGGTGTTGGAGCCATTGAAGATGACGTCGGTCATCGACTCGCCACGGAGGTTCTTCGCCGAACTTTCACCCATTACCCAGCGAACGGCGTCGATGATGTTGGACTTGCCGCAACCGTTGGGGCCGACCACCGCCGCCATGTTGCTCGGGAAACTGACCGTCGTCGGGTCGACGAAGGACTTGAAGCCCGCCAGCTTGATGCACTTGAGCCGCATGCGCCCTCCCCCGGATGCTTATCGTTCGGCCAGCGCGGCCAGGACCAGTTGGCTGTTGCGCCGACTGTAATCGAGCAGCACCTCGCGGATCGCCGCCTCGTCACGTCCGACCACGGCGCGGAGCAATTGCTCGAAGCTGCCGATGAACTGGCTCATTTCGCCTTTGCGGCGCTCCAGGGCCAGATGATAGGTGCGACTGATGGCCGGCAGGAGGTTTTCCACGGTTTCCTGCAGGTAGGGGTTGGCGGCGAACGGGAAGGCGGCGCGCATGATGTCGAAGCTGGATTCGACGAAGGCGTTGATATCGCCGCGTTCGAGGTTGTCGAGCAGGCGCTGCTGGATCGCCAGGAACGGCTGCAGGTCGCCCTCTTCGCGCCAGCGCCGGGCCACGCTGCTGGCAAGCATGATGTACAGCTCGGTGACCAACGAATACAGGCTTTCCACGTGGCTGGCAGAGAGTTCGGAGACCTGCGCCCCCCGGCGCGGCAGGATCACCACCAGATGGCGGCGCTCAAGGATCAGCAGCGCCTCGCGCACCGAGCCACGGCTGACGTTGAGGGTCTGGGTGACCTTCTGTTCCTGGATGCGCTCACGCTCCTTGAGTTCGCCCCGGATGATGCGTTCGGCAAGGTGGTGCGCGATCTGCTCAGCCAGGCTGTCCGGGGCCTTGAACGTCATGGTTGTCCTTAATGGTCGGGGCGCTTTCGAGGGGGTAATGCGGTCGCGAAGTGTAACACAGGGTGTTACCGCGCCATCCCCTACGGCAGGTGGACGACAGAACGAAGGTTGGTGCGTCCGACGGGAAGAACGGGCGCACGATTGTCGGACAATCCTACATAAAGACTGTTCGGGAGTCGCCCATGCTCGCCTTCCTTTCCCCCGCCTGGATGCTGCGCCTGAAAAAGGCCGGTTACTGGATCTGGCTGGTGCCGGTCTTCGGCATCCCCGTCAGCTATTGGTGGTCGTATGGCAGCGACCACCCCAACGCTTGGGCCTGGCTGGTGATCACCGTGGTGTTCGGGGTGATCCCGCTGCTGGACTTCGTGGTCGGCCGCGATCCGGCCAACCCGGACGAGATCGACGACGTGCCGCCCATGGAGCGCGAGGGCTACTACCGTTTCCTCAGCCTGGCGACGGTGCCGCTGCTGCTGGGCATGCTGATCTACGGCGGCTGGGTGCTGGCCACCTATGACGCCTGGAACTGGGTCGGCCAGTTGGGCTGGATTCTCTCGGTGGGCACCGTGATGGGCGCCATCGGCATCACCGTGTCCCACGAGCTGATCCACAAGGACCCGGAGCTTGAGCAGAACGCCGGCGGCCTGCTGCTGGCAGCGGTGTGCTACGCGGGCTTCAAGGTCGAGCATGTGCGCGGGCATCACGTGCATGTCTCCACGCCGGAAGACGCCTCGTCATCGCGCTACGGCCAGAGTCTGTATGCCTTCCTGCCCCATGCCTACAAGCACAACTTCCTCAACGCCTGGAAGCTGGAGAGCGAGCGCTTGAAACGCAAGGGGCTGCCGGCGCTGCACTGGCGCAACGAGCTGATCGGGTGGTACGTGATCAGCGCGCTGTTCCTGGCCGGCTTCAGCGTCGCCTTCGGCTGGATCGGCGCGATCTATTTCATCGGCCAGTCGGTGATGGCCTTCACCCTGCTGGAGATCGTCAACTACGTCGAGCATTACGGTCTGCACCGCCGCCGACTGGAGTCCGGGCGCTACGAGCGGACCACCCATGAGCATTCCTGGAACAGCAACTTCCTGCTGACCAACCTGTTCCTCTTCCACCTGCAGCGGCATTCCGACCACCACGCCAACGCCAAGCGGCGCTACCAGGTACTGCGGCACTTCGACGAAAGCCCGCAACTGCCCAATGGCTATGCCGGGATGATCGTCCTCGCCCTGTTTCCGCCGCTCTGGCGCGCCGTGATGGACCGCCGCGTGCGTGCCTACTACGCCGGCGAGGAATACCAGTTGAGCGCTTCCCAGCAAGCCTGACCCCGCGTTCCACGCCTTGGCGGCAAGCCCTACCCCGGCTTGCCGCCTTTTTTCGTTCTGCCGCCCCTGTAGGAGCGAGCTTGCTCGCGAAGCTCATCGCCCCTCAGAAGAGCCAACAACACACCCTACTGGCACGGTGCAGACCGCTGATTTCGGCGGTTCGCGAGCAAGCTCGCTCCTACAAAAAGCAGCCTCGCTCGCACCGCTTATCAGCTGCGGAAAAACTTTCTGACCATTTGGACAGAATTTTTATTGACTCAAAAGTCAGCTTTTCATAGATTCATGCTCCAGTGCCCTACCAAAAACAAGAACCAGCCTGGAGGCAAGCCTTGATCAGGTTCCTGCTCAACCGCGAGCTGCGCGTCGAAGACCGCCTCGACCCCAATCTCACCGTGCTCAACTACCTGCGCCAGACCCTGGGCAAGACCGGCACCAAGGAGGGCTGCGCCTCCGGTGACTGCGGCGCCTGCACCGTGGTGGTCGGCGAACTGGTCGGCGAGGAAGGCGCCGAGCGCATCCGCTACCGCACCCTCAACTCCTGTCTCACCTTCGTTTCCTCGTTGCACGGCAAGCAGCTGATCAGCGTCGATGACCTCAAGCACCGTGGCGAACTGCACGGCGTGCAGCAGGCCATGGTCGACTGCCACGGCTCGCAGTGCGGCTTCTGCACCCCCGGCTTCGTCATGTCGCTGTTTGCCCTGCAGAAGCACAGCGCAGGCGTTACTGCCGAGGAGCGCAAGGCCGAGGCCCACGAAGCGCTGGCCGGCAACCTGTGCCGCTGCACCGGTTACCGCCCTATCCTCGATGCTGCCGAGCAATCCTGCTGCCAGAAGCAGCCGGACCAGTTCGACGTCGCCGAGGCCGAAATCATCGCCCAGCTCAAAGCCATCGCCCCGAACGAAACCGCCGAGCTCAACAGCGGTGACAAGCGCTGCCTGCTGCCGCTGACCATCGCCGACCTGGCCGACATCTACACCGCCAACCCGCAGGCGCGCCTGCTCGCCGGTGGCACCGACCTGGCCCTGGAAGTCACCCAGTTCCATCGCGAACTGCCGGTGATGATCTACGTCGGCCATGTCGAAGAAATGAAGCGTGTCGAAGTCTTCGACGACCGCATCGAGATCGGCGCCGCGACTCCGCTGACCGACTGCTATGAAGCGCTGTCCCGCGACTACCCGGACTTCGGCGAGCTGCTGCACCGTTTCGCCTCGCTGCAGATCCGCAACCAGGGCACCCTGGGCGGCAACATCGGCAACGCCTCCCCCATCGGCGACTCGCCGCCGCTGCTGATCGCCCTGGGTGCACGCCTGGTGCTGCGCAAGGGCAGCGAGCGCCGCGAGCTGCCGATCGATGAATACTTCATCGACTACAAGGTCACCGCGCGCCAGGAAGGCGAGTTCATCGAGCAGGTGATCATTCCGCGTCCGCAGGCCAACCAGATGTTCCGCGCCTACAAGGTGTCCAAGCGCCTGGACGACGACATCTCCGCCGTCTGCGCCGCGTTCCAGCTCACCGTGGAAGATTGCAAGATCACCGCCGTGCGCACCGGCTTCGGCGGCATGGCTGCCATCCCGAAACGCGCCAAGGCCTGCGAAGCCGCGCTGTTGGGCCAGACCTTCAACAGCGCCACCTTCGAACGTGCGGCGCTTGCGCTGAGCGAAGACTTCACCCCGCTCACCGACTTCCGTGCGAGCAAGGAATACCGCCTGCTCACCGCACAGAACCTGCTGCGCAAGTGCTTCCTGGAACTGGAAGCTCCCCAGGCCGTAACTCGGGTGACCTCTTATGCATAAGCCACAAAAAACCCAGGAAGAACTCGCCGAACTGTTCCGCGCCGACCTGACCACCGGCGTCGGCCGCAGCGTCAAGCACGAGAGCGCGCCCAAGCACGTCAGCGGCGAGGCGATCTACATCGACGACCGCCTGGAATTCCCCAACCAGCTGCACGTCTATGCCCGCATGAGCGACCGCGCCCACGCGCGCATCACCCGGCTGGACGTCAGCCCCTGCTACCAGTTCCCCGGTGTGGCCATCGCCATCACCAAGGACGACGTGCCCGGCCAGCTGGACATCGGCCCGGTGGTCGCGGGTGACCCGCTGCTGGCGGACGGCAAGGTCGAGTACGTCGGCCAGATGGTCATCGCCGTCGCCGCTGACAGCCTGGAAACCGCGCGCAAGGCGGCCATGGCCGCGATCATCGAGTATGAAGACCTGGAGCCGGTGCTCGACGTGGTCGAGGCACTGCGCAAGAAGCACTTCGTGCTCGACAGCCACCAGCACAAGATCGGCGACTCCGAGGCCAAGCTCGCCACCGCGCCGAATCGCATCCAGGGTACCCTGCACATCGGCGGCCAGGAGCACTTCTACCTGGAGACGCAGATTTCCTCGGTGATGCCCACCGAAGACGGCGGCGTGATCGTCTACACCTCGACCCAGAACCCCACCGAAGTGCAGAAGCTCGTCGCCGAAGTGCTGGGCATCTCCTTCAACAAGGTGGTCATCGACATGCGCCGCATGGGCGGAGGCTTCGGCGGCAAGGAAACCCAGGCCGCCGCTCCGGCCTGCCTGTGCGCCGTGATCGCGCGCCTCACCGGCCGCCCGGCGAAGATGCGCCTGCCGCGCACGGAAGACATGCAGATGACCGGCAAGCGCCACCCGTTCTACGTCGAGTACGACGTGGGCTTCGAGGATGACGGCCTGCTGCACGGCATCAACATCGACCTGGCCGGCAACTGCGGTTACTCGCCGGACCTCTCCGGCTCCATCGTCGACCGCGCGATGTTCCACTCCGACAACGCCTACTTCCTCGGCAACGCCACGGTGAACGGTCACCGCTGCAAGACCAACACCGCGTCGAACACCGCCTACCGCGGCTTCGGCGGTCCGCAGGGCATGGTCGCCATCGAGGAGATCATGGACGCCGTCGCGCGCCACCTCGGCAAGGACCCGCTGGAAGTCCGCAAGCGCAACTACTACGGCAAGGACGAGCGCAACGTCACCCATTACTACCAGCAGGTGGAACACAACCTGCTGCAGGAGATGACCGAAGAGCTGGAAGCCAGCGCCGAGTACGCCAAGCGCCGCGCCGAAATCCGTGAGTTCAACGCCAACAGCCCGGTGCTGAAGAAAGGTCTGTCGCTGACCCCGGTGAAATTCGGCATCAGCTTCACCGCCACCTTCCTGAACCAGGCCGGCGCGCTGATCCACATCTACACCGACGGCAGCATCCACCTGAACCACGGCGGCACCGAGATGGGCCAGGGCCTGAACACCAAGGTCGCCCAGGTCG
The DNA here is from genome assembly GCF_047902425.1 of Pseudomonas macauensis. Classification (NCBI taxonomy): domain Bacteria; kingdom Pseudomonadati; phylum Pseudomonadota; class Gammaproteobacteria; order Pseudomonadales; family Pseudomonadaceae; genus Pseudomonas; species Pseudomonas macauensis. The sequence continues at coordinate 3,907,439 of NZ_CP138377.1, forward strand.
TCGCCGAGGTCTTCCAGGTCGACATCGACCGCGTGCAGATCACCGCGACCAACACCGACAAGGTGCCCAACACCTCGCCGACCGCTGCCTCTTCCGGCGCCGACCTGAACGGCAAGGCCGCACAGAATGCCGCCGAGACCATCAAGCAGCGCCTGGTGGAGTTCGCCGCCAAGCACTGGAAGGTGACCGAGGAAGACATCGAGTTCCGCAACAACCAGGTGCGCGTGCGCGACCTCATCCTGCCGTTCGAGGAGCTGATCCAGCAGGCCTACTTCGGCCAGGTGTCGCTCTCCTCCACCGGCTTCTACCGCACGCCGAAGATCTACTACGACCGCAGCCAGGCCCGCGGCCGGCCGTTCTACTACTTCGCCTACGGCGTGTCCTGCTCGGAAGTGATAGTCGACACCCTCACCGGCGAGTACAAGATGCTGCGCAGCGACATCCTGCATGACGTCGGCGCCTCGCTGAACCCGGCCATCGACATCGGCCAGGTGGAAGGCGGCTTCGTCCAGGGCATGGGCTGGCTGACCATGGAAGAACTGGTGTGGAACGCCAAGGGCAAGCTGATGACCAACGGCCCGGCGAGCTACAAGATCCCGGCCATTGCGGACATGCCCATCGACCTGCGGGTGAAGCTGGTGGAAAACCGCAAGAACCCGGAGCAGACGGTGTTCCATTCCAAGGCCGTCGGCGAGCCGCCGTTCATGCTGGGCATCTCGGTGTTCTGCGCGATCAAGGACGCCGTGGCCAGTCTGGCCGACTACCGCGCCCAACCGCAGATCGACGCCCCGGCCACCCCGGAGCGCGTGCTCTGGGGCGTGGAGCAGATGCGTAAGCTGAAGCTGGCCCAGGCGGAGAAGGCACAGGCTCAGGTCGAGCCGGCGTGATGTAACCATGGGGGGCCGCTGGCACGGGAAGACGTCCCCAATCCCGTCCTCCCCCGGGTCAGCGGCGCCCCACCCTTACCAAGAACCGTAGGGCGCATAAAGCGGAGCGCTTTATCCGCCACCGCCATTTCGGCGGATAACGCCCGAGGCGTTATTCGCCCTACGACCAGCCCAGCTTTGAGGTTCGTAACGATGAACTGGATCAGTGCCCTCGCCGACCTGCAACAGCGCGCCGAAGCCAGCGTGCTGGTGACCATCATCGAAGAGCGCGGCTCCACCCCGCGCAACGCAGGCTCCAAGATGGTCATCAGTGCCGACAAGGCCTACGACACCATCGGCGGCGGCCACCTCGAATTCAAGGCCATGGCCATCGCCCGCGAGATGCTGCAGAACCGCGAGCGCGAGCCGAAGCTCGAGCGCTTCAGCCTCGGCGCCAGCCTCGGCCAGTGCTGCGGCGGCGCCACCGTGCTGCTGTTCGAACCCATGGGCCAGCCCCAGGCGCACATCGCCGTGTTCGGTGCCGGCCACGTCGGCCGTGCCCTGGTGCCGCTGCTCGCCAGCCTGCCGTGCAAGGTGCGCTGGATCGACTCGCGGGAAGCCGAGTTCCCCGATCACATCCCCGAAGGCGTGACCCGCGTGATCAACGAGGACGTCATCGACGAGATCGACGAAATGCCCGCCGGCAGCTACTTCATCGTCATGACCCACAATCACGCGCTGGACCTGGAGCTGACTGCGAAAATCCTCCAGCGCAACGACTTCACCTACTTCGGCCTGATCGGCTCGGACACCAAGCGCGCCAAGTTCGAACACCGTTTGCGCGACCGTGGCTTCGCCGCCGACACCGTGCAACGCATGCGCTGCCCCATGGGCATCAGCGAAGTGAAGGGCAAGCTGCCGGTGGAGATTGCCGTGTCCATCGCCGGCGAAGTCATCGCCACCTACAACGCCACCTTCGGTCAGCAGACCAGCAAAGGCGAGAACACCGTGGCCAAACTGTTACCCACGAGCCGCCGCGCACGCACCGCCGAAAGCGGCACCTGAGTTCCAACCTGCCGGCCTTCGTGATGGGTATCGCTTCGCTCCACCCATCCTACGGGACGCCAGGCCAGTTTTTGTAGGATGGGTGGAGCGCAGCGATACCCATCGAACAGCGTCCAAAGACGCGACATTTTTCGATTTGCGAGAGATTGATGAGTACTCAAGCCAAAGCCTACCGCGCCAGTATCCTGCACAGCGTCGCCGACCCCGCCGAAGTCGGCGTGGAGAAGTCCTACCAGTACTTCGAAGACGGCATCCTGCTGGTGGAAGACGGCAAGGTCGCCCGCCTCGGCCACGCCGCCGAGCTGCTGCCGCAACTGGGCGGTGTGGAAGTGGTCGAGTACCGCGACGCGCTGATCACCCCCGGCTTCATCGACACCCACATCCACTACCCGCAGACCGGCATGATCGCCTCCTACGGCGAGCAGCTGCTGGACTGGCTGAATACCTACACCTTCCCCACCGAGAAGCAGTTCGCCGACCCGGCCCACGCCGCCGACGTCGCCGGCATCTTCCTCAAGGAACTGCTGCGCGCCGGCACCACCACCGCACTGGTGTTCGGCACCGTGCACCCGCAGTCGGTGGACGCGCTGTTCGGCGCCGCCGAAAAGCTCGACCTGCGCCTGATCGCCGGCAAGGTGATGATGGACCGCAACGCGCCGGACTACCTGACCGACACCGCCGAAAGCAGCTACGCCGACAGCAAGGCGCTGATCGAGCGCTGGCACGGCAAGGGCCGCCTGCTCTACGCGGTGACCCCGCGCTTCGCCCCGACCAGCACGCCGGAACAGCTCGACGCCGCTGGCCGCCTGCTCAAGGAGCACCCGGGCGTGTACATGCACACGCACCTGTCGGAAAACCTCAAGGAAATCGAGTGGGTCAAGGAACTGTTCCCGGAGCGCAAGGGCTACCTGGACGTCTACGACCACCACGGCCTGCTCGGCCCGCGTTCGGTCTTCGCCCATGGCGTACACCTGTGCGACGGCGAGTGCCAGCGCCTGTCGGAAACCGGTTCGGCCGTGGCCTTCTGCCCGACGTCCAACCTGTTCCTGGGCAGCGGCCTGTTCGACCTGGCCAAGCTTGAGAAGCACAAGGTGAAAGTTGGCCTGGGCACCGATGTCGGCGCCGGCACCAGCTTCTCCCAGCTGCAATCGCTGAACGAAGCCTACAAGGTGATGCAGCTGCAGGGCATCAAGCTCGACCCGTTCAAGTCGCTGTACCTGGCCACCCTCGGCGGCGCCCGCGCGCTGGAGCTGGAGGACAAGGTCGGCAGCTTCGCCCAGGGCAACGAGGCCGACTTCGTGGTCCTCGACTACAAGGCCACCCCGCTGCTGGATTACCGCCTGCAGCAGGCCAAGACCCTGGAGGAGAAACTCTTCGCACTGGTCATCCTCGGCGACGACCGTACCGTGAAGGAAACCTTCGCGCACGGCCACAACGTGCATCGTCGCGGTTGACCCCTTACGGCTCCGACGCCGGGTCCTCGCTCAGGACCAACCCGGCGCCGGGGCCGCTTTTCTTTCTGTTTCGCCCGCCCTCTCCTGCAGGGACGCCGCCCTCCCAGGCCAGCGCAGGAGCGGACGCTGTCCGCAATTGGTCTGTCGAGCGCTGCGTTGGGCGGGTTCGCGAGCAAGCCCGCTCCTACAGGTTCGTACTGCGCTCTTCGTAGGAGCGAGCTTGCTCGCGAACCGCACGGCACCGGACCAACAGGCGCCCTACTCCCGCACCTCGACCAGTACCGGACACGGCGCCCGCTCGATCACTCGCTGCCCCACCGAAGGATCCAGCAAGCGCTCGATGCGCCCCAGGTGCCGATGGCCGATCACGATCAGGTCGCACTCCTGGCGCTCCGCCTCACGCAGGATCGCCCGGGCCGGATCGCCCGCCACCACCGCCCCCGAAGCCACGCACGGCCGCAATTGCGCCACGGCGTCATCCACCAGCGCCTGGGCCTCATGCTGCTCCTGCTCCGCCGGCGGATACTCCAGCGCGTCCTGACGCGGCATGGCGAAGGCGCGGTCCACGGCGCACACCACGTGCACCGCCGCGCCATTGCAGCGCGCCAGCTCCGCCGCCGTGGCGATGATGCGCGGCGACTGCGCCGCGCCGTCGATGGCCAGCAGAATCCGTTTGAACATGCCTTTCTCCTCGCGAAACGAAATCCGCCACCATTCTTCGGGCCAGGGCAGCGACCGTAAAGACACGCAAAACGTAATGAACCATTGCGCCAAACGCACGCTTGCCCATCGGGCCCGTCACAATGGAACATGAATGGCACCGCGCCAACCTATCCGGAGTCGCCATGGCCCTGCCCGATCTCAACCTGCTGGTCGCCCTCAACATCCTGCTCGATGAAGGCAGCGTGGTCGGCGCCGCGCGGCGCATGCACCTGAGCGCGCCCGCCATGAGCCGCACCCTGGCGCGCATTCGCGAGGCAGTGGGCGACCCGATCATGGTCCGCGCCGGGCGCAACCTGGTGCCGACGCCCCGCGCCCTGCAACTGCGCGACGAGGTCAGCGAGCTGGTGGAACACGCCATGCGCCTGTTCAACGCCAAGGAAAACCTGCGCATGGACCAGCTCGAACGCTGCTTCGTACTGCGCTCCAACAACGTGCTGGTCGGCGGTTTCGCCTCGCGCATGCTGGCGGTGATGAAGGAAGAAGCGCCGCGCTGCAGCCTGCGCATGGCCCCGGAGGCAGACTTCGACGACGAAGCCCTGCGGCAGAACCGCATCGATCTCTACATTGGCGGTACCTCGACCCTGGAACCGGAAATCCGCACGCAGACGCTGTTCACCACCAACTTCGTCGGCCTGGCGCGGCGCGACCACCCGATTTTCGATGATGAGATCACTCAGGAGCGCTTCGCCAGCTTCCCGCAGATCAGCGTGTCACGGCGCGGCCGCGCCGCAGGTCCTATCGACGAGGAACTGGCGAAACTCGGCCTGCGCCGTGAAGTCCGCCTGATCGCGCCGACCTTCCATTCCTCGATCTTCGCCCTGCTGGAGTCCGACCTGGTGCTGCCCATTCCCGAGCATTCGCTGTGGCGTCTGGACCGCCTGGGCTTCGCCCTGCGCCAGTTCGATATTCCGCTGCCACTCAAGTCGGTGGTGATCATCCAGGCCTGGCATCCGCGCTTCGACAACGACCCGGCGCACAGCTGGCTGCGGCAGACGGTGAAGCGCGTGTGCACCGAACTGCGCGAGAGCTCCGGCCTGCTGAGCTGACGGCCCAACAAGTGCATCAGGCGCACTGATTAGCTGCAATCATTTCAATTTTCACAGCTATTGGCCTTCCCTAGACTCGGTGGCAAATACCCGAGTTGATTCCTATGCCTTGCACCTTACCGCTCACCGGCGGCGGCGTCGGCCATCCCCATGGAGGCCGGCCATGACCGCGCTCGCCCCGATTTCCGCGGCCACCCCGCAGCCGGCCACACCATCGGCCGCGCAGCCCGCCAAGCCCGTGGCGCAGCCGTTCAGCCTGCGCATCGTGGTCGGCATGATTGGCGTACTGATCGCGTCGCTCAGCGCCGGCCTCAACGAGAAGGTCACTGACCTGGCCATGACCGATGTGCGCGGCGCGCTGTCCATCGGCCATGACGAAGGTACCTGGCTGCTCGCCCTGTACTCGGCGGCGCAGGTCGCCGCCATGGCCTTCGCGCCCTGGTTCTCGGTCACCGTGTCGCTGCGCCGCTTTACCCTTGGCGCCATCGCCGTGTTCGCCTTGCTGGCGCTGCTCTGCCCGTTCGCGCCGAACGTCGAGACGCTCTACCTGCTGCGCCTGCTGCAAGGCTTCGCCGGCGGCTGCATGCCGCCAATGCTGATGACCGTGGCGCTGCGCTTCCTGCCGCCGGGCATCAAGCTCTACGGCCTGGGCGCCTACGCGCTGACCGCCACTTTTGCGCCCAACCTGGGCATGCCGCTGGCGGCGTTGTGGACCGAGTTCGTCGGCTGGCAATGGGTGTTCTGGCAGGTCATTCCGCTCTGCGCCGTGGCGCTGGCCGCCGTCGCCTGGGGCATTCCGCAGGACCCGCTGCGCCTGGAGCGCTTCCGCCAGTTCGACCACATCGGCCTCGCCCTCGGCCTGCCGGGCGTCCTGATGCTGGTGATCGGCCTGCTGCAGGGCGAGCGCCTGGACTGGTTCGAGTCGGACCTGATCACCCTGCTGGTGATCGGCGGCGCCGGGCTGCTGGTGGCGTTCTTCGTCAACGAATGGACGCACCCGTTGCCATTCTTCCGCCTGGACATCCTCAAACGGCGCAACTTCACCCACTCGCTGATCACCCTGGCCGGCGTTCTGGTGGTGCTAGGTGCCTGCTCCGGCGTGCCGGCGTCGTACCTGGCCTCGGCCCACGGTTATCGCCCGCTGCAATCGGCGCCCATGGCGCTGCTGGTGGCTCTGCCGCAGCTGATCTCGCTGCCGCTGGTGGCGGCACTGTGCAACATCCCGCGGGTGGATTGCCGCTGGGTCCTGGCTATCGGCATCAGCCTGTGCGGGCTTTCTGCCTTCGGCATGAGCCAACTGACCAGCGAGTGGACGCGGGAGAACTTCTACTGGCTCCTGGCACTGCAGATCATCGGCCAGCCGATGGCCGTGGTGCCGCTGCTGATGTCCGCCACCAGCGTCGTCGCGCCCATCGAAGGGCCGTTCGCCTCGGCCTGGTTCAACAGCGTGCGCGCCTTCTCGGCGGTGATGGGCAGCGCCATCGTCTCGTTCCTCATGACCTGGCGCGAGCACTACCACTCCAACCGCCTGGTCGATCACCTGGGCAACGCCTCGCAAGCCCTGGGCCTGCGCCTGGAACAGCTGGGCGGCGCCGAGAACATGGGCCGCCTGGCCAGCCAGGTACGCGGCCAGGCCGGCGTGCTCGCCGCCTCCGACACCCTGCTGGCGATGGCCTGGCTGGCCGCCGCCCTGCTCATCCTGATTCCCCTGATACCGCTGCGGGTCTACCCGCCGCGCCCGGTCATTCCCACTAACTGATTCAAAGGTCTGCCCATGTCGAAACTGAGCTCCCGTCGCGGCAGTCTGGCCTTGGTTGCCGTGCTGCTGTTCGCCCTTGTCGTCTACCTGCTGCTGCGCCTGCTGGGCCCCACCCGCGAACAGAGCACCGACGACGCCTACGTCCACGCCGACTTCACCCTGGTGGCGCCGAAGGTCGCCGGCTTCATCGAGGAGGTGCTGGTGGAGGACAACCAGTCGGTGAAGGCCGGACAGGTCCTGGCACGCATCGACGCCCGCGACTACCGCGCCGCGCTGGCCGCCGCCGAGGCCGATGTGCTGGCCGCCGAGGCGCGCCATCACCACGTCGCCGCCAACCTGGAACGCCAGCAGGCGGTGATCGCCCAGACCGCCGCCCAGGTGCAGGCCGACCAGGCCGCGCTGACCTTCGCTTCGCAGGAACTGAACCGCTACCAGCACCTCGCCAGCCAGGGCGCCGGCACCCTGCAGAACGCTCAGCAGGCACGCTCCCGCGTCGACTCGGCGAAGGCCCTGCTGGACAAGGACAAGGCCGCCGCCCTCGCCGCCCGCAAGCAGCTCGACGTGCTGCTGGCCCAGCAGGCCGAAGCCCTCGGCGCACTGAAGCGTGGCCAGGCCCAGCTGCAACAGGCGCAACTGAACCTCTCCTACACGGAAATCCGCGCGCCCTTCGACGGCATGGTCGGTCGCCGTGCCGTGCGCGTCGGCGCCTACACCACGCCGGGCAATGCGCTGCTGGCGGTGGTACCGCTGCAGGACGCCTACGTGGTCGGCAATTTCCAGGAAACCCAGCTCACCGACGTGCAACCCGGCCAGGCCGTGGAAATCAGCATCGATACCTTCCCCGGCGAGAAGCTGCGCGGCCACGTCGACAGCATCGCCCCGGCCACCGGCCTGAGCTTCGCGCCCATCGCCCCGGACAACGCCACCGGCAACTTCACCAAGATCGTCCAGCGCATCCCAGTGAAGATCGTCCTCGACGCTGACCAGCCGCTGCGCGACAAGCTGCGTGTGGGTATGTCGGTCATCGCGCGTATCGACACTGCCCAGCACGCAGCGAACGAGCAGAAGGTAGCCGTGCAATGATCGCCGCCCGTACACCTCTGTTCCTCGCCTTGCTTGCGCTTGGCGCTTGCAGCGTCGGTCCGGACTTCCAGCGCCCGAAGGATGCCGACGCGGTGAACTGGACCGCTCAGCGTGGCGATGCCCCGAGCCGGACGCTCAACGCTCCGCTGGAAGCCCAGTGGTGGACACTGCTGGGCGACCCACAGCTCAACGACCTGCAACGCCGCGTGGCAGATGCCAACCTCGACCTGCGCGAAGCCGACGCGCGCCTGCAGCAGAGCCGGGCGATCCGCCAGGCGCTGGGCGGCGACGCCGTGCCCAACGTCGGCGCGGACCTGGGCTACCAGCGCAGGCGCAACAGCGAAGTCGGCCTGAACGATCCGTCCGGCAAGGCGGGCAAGGACAGCTTCAACCAGCTCGATGGCGGCTTCGACCTGTCCTGGGAGCTGGACTTCTGGGGCCGCGTGCGCCGCGAACTGGAGGCCGCCGACGCCAACGTGCAGGCCACCGAGGAGAGCCGTCGCGACGTACTGGTCTCGGTGCTCGCCGAGACCGCGCGCAACTACTTGCAACTGCGCGCCGAACAGGACCTGGAAGCCATCATCCGGAGCAACCTGGAGATAGCCCAGCGCAGCCTGGAGCTGACCCGCTTGCGCCGCGCCGATGGTGTCGCCACCGAACTGGATGTCGCCGAAGCCCTGACCCAAGTCGCCAGCATCGAAGCGCGCCTGCCCGACAGCCAGAAGCGCCAGGCACGGCTGATCAACGCCCTGGGCTATCTGCTTGGCGAGGCTCCCGGCGCGCTGCAGGCCGAACTCGCTCAGGCCAAGCCCGTGCCGCAGCCGCCCCGTGGCGTGCCGGTCGGACTGCCCTCGGAGCTGGCCCAGCGCCGCCCGGATATCCGCCGCGCCGAAGCCGCGCTGCACGCCGCCACCGCCAGCATCGGGGTGGCCAAGGCAGACTTCTACCCGCGCATCAGCCTGAACGGCAGCTTCGGCTTCCAGGCACTGCAACTGTCGAATTTCGGCGACTGGAACAGCCGCACCTTCGGCATCGGCCCGAGCCTGTCACTGCCGATCTTCGAAGGCGGCCGGCTGAAGGGCATGCTCGCCCTGCGCGAGGCGCAGCAGCAGGAGTCGGCCATCGCCTATCGCCGCACCGTGCTCAACGCCTGGCGCGAGGTGGACGACGCCCTCACCGACTACGCCGCCGACCAGCGCCGCCTGGCCAGTCTCGATACCGCCGCCGAACACGGCCGCACCGCCCTGGCCAACGCCCGCGAGCAGTACAAGGCCGGCGCCGTGGACTTCCTCAACGTGCTCAGTGCCCAGCGCGAACTGCTGGCTACCGAGGAGCAACAGGTGCGCGGCCGCGAAGCCGTGACGACCACCCTGGTGCTGCTTTACAAATCCCTGGGTGGAGGCTGGCAGCAAACCCCGAATTCCACAGCCTCCCTGTAGGAGCGAGCTTGCTCGCTCCTACAAAAAGCCGTCAGTGCTGAAACGAAAAAGCCCCGCAGATGCGGGGCTTTTTTCCAGTTCGTCGATCAGGCCGCGGAGTCGGCGTCCGCCTTGCTGCGGCGCGGCTTCTTCTTGCCTGCCAGCAGGTGCGAGAACACCGCGTGAAGGTCGCCGGAAGCGCCGTCGACATCCAGGTTCAGCTTGTCATCGATGTGCGCCATGTGGTGCATCATCAGGGTCACGGCCTTTTCCTTGTCGCCCTTCTCGATGGCGTCGAGGATTTCGTTGTGTTCGTCGAAGGAGCAGTGCGAACGGCCGCCGCTTTCGTACTGGGCGATGATCAGCGAGGTCTGCGACACCAGGCTGCGCTGGAAGCTCACCAGAGGCGCGTTCTTCGCCATCTCGGCAAGCTTGAGGTGGAACTCGCCGGAAAGACGGATGCCGGCGCCACGGTCGCCACGGGCGAAGCTGGACTGCTCCTGCTTCACCATGTCGCGCAGCTCGGACAGCGTATCGCTGCTGGCGTTGTCCACGGCCAGCTCGGTGATCGCGCGCTCGACGGTGCGGCGGGCGAAGAGGATCTGCCGGGCCTCGTCGATGCTCGGGCTGGCGACGACGGCGCCACGGTTGGGGCGCAGCAGCACGACCTGCTCATGGGCCAGTCGCGACAGGGCGCGGCGGATGATGGTGCGGCTGACGCCGAAGATTTCACCAAGGGCCTCTTCGCTCAACTTGGTGCCAGGAGCGAGGCGCTGCTCAAGGATCGCGTCGAAGATGTGCGCGTAAACGATTTCATCCTGGGTGCCGCTGCGGCTCTTGCCATTGCGCGGCTGCTTCCTGATCTGTTGCAACTGGTCGGTCATTGGTGTCGAACCCTGATCAGCCGGAGTGGGACCGGCGCGAAATCCGTGGGGGCTGGCGAGGAGCTGGCGTCGGCCAGGTATTGGGCAACAGTGTACACAAAATGGCCACTATCGTGCAGCCATCGCGAGCGAGTAGTGATTGACGCCAATGGCGTGTCGCCCAGCGGATGCATCCGACGTCGTCCTGCGACCATTCCGAGCCTTTTCTTGTAAAAAACTTTCACTCAGGCACTAAACATTATTTGAAGTTTTTGTACACAACTGCATAATCGCGGCGTGACTTCCTGACTCAAGGGTCAACTAATCACACCCTCACAACTCTTTCCGTTAGCGCAAGGGACGCAGGTGAACCAGCCGACGGCAAAGGGACCAACAACAAGAGCGTTGAGGAGTACCGCTGTGGAAAGCACCAAACAAGAACAACAAGCCTTTGCTTCAAGCCCGCCTGCTACCGGCCTGCTGGAACGTCTGTTCAAGCTCAGCCAGCATGGCACGACCGTGAAGACCGAACTCGCCGCGGGCCTCACGACCTTCATCACCATGGCGTACATCATCTTCGTCAACCCCAACATCATGGCCGACGCCGGTATCGACCACGGCGCCGCATTCGTCGCAACGTGCCTTGCCGCGGCGCTGGGCTGCTTCCTGATGGGGCTGTACGCCAACTGGCCGGTAGGCCTGGCGCCGGGCATGGGCCTCAACGCCTTCTTCACCTACACCGTGGTCAAGACCATGAACTACAGCTGGGAGATCGCACTGGGCGCGGTGTTCATCTCCGGCATCGCCTTCATGATCCTGACCTTCTCGCGCATTCGCGAATGGCTGCTCAACAGCATCCCGGTCAGCCTGCGCTTCGCCATGGGCGCCGGTGTGGGCCTGTTCCTCGGGCTGATCGGCCTGAAGACCGCCGGCATCGTGGTCGCCAGCCCTGCCACCCTGGTGCACCTGGGTGACCTGACCAGCCCCGGCCCCCTGCTCGCCGCCATCTGCTTCCTGATGATCGCAGTGCTGGAATACCGCCGCGTATTCGGTGGCATCCTGATCAGCATCCTGACCGTCACCGTGGCCGGCATCGCCCTGGGCATCGTCCAGTTCGGTGGCGTGTTCTCCATGCCGCCGAGCCTGGCGCCGACCTTCATGGCGATGGACATCGCCGGCGCCTTCAACGTAACCATGATCAGCGTGATCCTGGCCTTCCTCTTCGTGCACATGTTCGACACCGCCGGCACCCTGATGGGGGTGGCCCAGCGTGCGCACCTGGTGCGTGAAGATGGCCGTATCGAGAACCTGTCCAAGGCAATGAAGGCCGACAGCACCTCCAGCGCCTTCGGCGCGGTGCTCGGCGTACCGCCGGTCACCAGCTACGTGGAAAGCGCCGCGGGCGTCGCCGCGGGTGGCCGCACCGGCCTGACCGCCGTGGTAGTCGGCGTGCTATTCGTCGCGGCGATGTTCTTCGCTCCGCTGGCCGGCATGATCCCCGCCTACGCCACCGCCGGCGCGCTGATCTACGTCGCCATGCTGATGATGGGCGGCATGGCCCACATCGACTGGAACGAGCACACCGAGACCATCCCGGCCATCGTCACCGTGATCATGATGCCGCTGACCTTCTCGGTCGCCGATGGCATCGCGCTGGGCTTCGTGACCTATGTGGCCATGAAGGTCTTCACCGGCCGCCACAAGGACGTGACCGTCAGCCTCTATGCGCTGTGCGCGATCTTCGTGGCCAAGTTCATCTTCCTGTAAATTCGCTGTCCGTCCAGAACAAAAGGCCCCGGCATTGCCGGGGCCTTTTGCATTTCGGCTGGCGCCGCTACTGGACGACGGCAGGAAATGACAGCTTCACGTTGAACTCCGACCCAACACCCGGCTGGCTTTTCATCCCGATGCTCCCCTCCATGAGCTCCACAAGGCTGCGGCATAGCGCCAGCCCCAGGCCGGTGCCACCGCTGCGCACCCGAAGGTCATCCAGGGGGAAGGAAAAGGGTTCGAACAGATGCTGCTGGTCCTCGGGAGAGATCCCCGGCCCCGTGTCGATCACGTCGACTTCGACGTCGACCATTGCCGCGCCCCGTCCACGCGCGCGCAGGCGCACCAGCACCGAACCCACCTCGGTACGCTTCACCGCATTATCCAGCAGGTTGAAGACGATCTTGCGCAGCCACTGGGGATCGCACCAGACCCGTGTCTGCAGCGCCAGATCGAAGTCGCTTTCAATGCGAACCCCCTTGCTTCGGGCCGTCTCGCCGATGAGCGCCAGTTGCCGTTCAAGCAGGATCCGCACATCGATGTCTTCGGACGCCAGCGGCAAGCGCCGGGACCTGGCGCGGCTGAGCAGCTGCAAGTCATCGAGCAACGCCAGCAGATTGCCGGTGAGCTTCAGGGCCACCGCCAGGGGCTCGTCGCGCCGCGTCGGATCACTCTGGTTCCGCGCCAGTTCCAGCATCGCCATGACATTCTGCAACGGCCCCTGCAACTCGCTGCCCATCCCGGCGAGGTACTGGCTCTTGCCACGACTGATCGCATCGATCCGCGCGTTCGCGCTGCGCAGCTCGCGCACCAGCTCGTCGCGGCCGGTGACATTGATCGAACCGCAGAGGGCGCCAATCAGCGTCCCGTCACTGTCGCGGTAGGGCCTGACCCAATGCTGGTAAACCTCACGCCCCCTCTTCGAGCGGAACTCCACGTCAGCGTCGAATGGCTCACCGCGCGCGATCGCCTCCGTCAATTGCTGGGTCAGCAAAGCCGCTTCATGCGAATTGGCGAACAGCCCCAGCTCCGCCACCGTCTTGCCCACCACATCCTCGAGGCGCAGGCCGAACAGCTCTGCCGTATGGCGGTTGCAGAACAGGATGCGGCCATCGAGCCCCCGGACGGTCATCGGGTGCGGCACGGAGTCGAGCATGCTGCGCAGCAACGCCAGCTCCTTCGTCTGCTCCGGCGTCATGGGCGCCTGCTGCGGCTCGGCATCGGGCTGGTCGCCCTCCACCAGCCCATGGCGGCGCGCGATATCCACCAGCTCGACCAGCGATTTGGCGTGCAGTTTCTGCATCAGGCGGACCTTGTAGGTACTGACCGTCTTGTCGCTGATTGACAGCTGATCGGCGATGGCCACATTGCTGAACCCATTCGCCAGCAGTTGCAGCACGGTCAACTCCCGCACCGACAGGTCCTTGAGCAACTCGCCATGCCCCGCCTCTTCCGCCGCAGCGACACTGCCCAGCGCATGACTGGGGAAATAGCTGTGCCCCTGGGCGATCGCCCGCACCGCTTCGCGCACCGCCTGCGGATTCTCCTGCTTGCTGACGAAACCGGCGGCGCCCGCCGTCAGGCAACGCCCGGCGAAATACTCCGAGTCGCGGGAGGTCAGTACCAGAACCTTCACAGAAGCCCCCTGGGCCACCAATCTCTGAATGACTTCCAGGCCGCCGAGACGCGGAATCGACAGCTCCAGGATCATCAGGTCGGGACGGCAGACGCGCACCTGCTGTAGCGCTTCCGGGCCGTTGTCGGCCTCACCGACCACTTCATGGCGGTCGGCTTCCATCATCAAGCGTAAGGCATGTCGCGTAACCGGCTGTTCGTCGACGATAAGGATTCTGCTCATACCACCCTCGAAATAATGACTGCCTGTTTTTTAGTCCAAATGCACCGCTCCTGCCCGCCATAAACCCAGGAAAGAAAATCGCGGGCAAAAAAAAAGCCCGCAGTGTGGGCGGGCTGAGGAAGACTCCACGAAGAGTCCGGGAAGGTCTTGCAGATAACTAGCTACCGCGATAGGTGGAGTAGCTATAAGGGGAGATCAGCAGCGGCACGTGGTAGTGGTCGGCCTCGGAGGCAATGCCGAAACGCAGTACGACCTGGTCGAGGAACGCCGGCTTCGGCAGCTCGACACCACGGGCGCGGTAATAGTCGCCGGCATTGAACAGCAGCTGGTAGACGCCGGCGCGGAAGTCCTCGCCCTGCAGCAGCGGCTCGTCGCAACGGCCATCGTCATTGGTCACGCGGGTGGCGATCAGTTCCAGCTGCTGGCCTTCGACGCGGTACAGCTCGATCTTGATGCCATGGCCAGGGCAGCCGTGGGCGGAATCCAGTACGTGAGTGGTCAAGCGTCCCATGGGCTTATCGATGTCTCCGGCGCCGCCGGCGGACACCTTCCTCCTCTGTCTTGTTGATTCGAATTCGGTGGGCTGTCGAACGGACAGCCGGCAAGTGCGCTTGCGCGGAATCGAATATACCCAGCCGCACGACCAATTGTATACAAAAAAGTGATCGGTCGTTGCAAAATCAGCCTGAACCGCCCCCAGCACTCGGGTGGCAGAAGCCTCTCAACAGTACCTGTAACCTACGTAAGACGCGGCCGGGCGGGGTCGTTGCGGCAATTCACGCATCTATAGGAAAGAGAAACGACTGTTGTGCAGATTGTATTTACAGATAGCCAAACATTTTGTATACAATGCACGCATCAACGGCAGCGCCCAATCCATCGACTCCGCGCAGACCGCCAACCACAAGAAGGAACACTGCAGTGAGCGCCGACTACCCACGCGACCTGATCGGTTACGGCAACAACATTCCCCACCCCCACTGGCCGAACGATGCCCGCATCGCCCTGTCCTTCGTCCTCAACTACGAGGAAGGCGGCGAGCGTTGCATCCTGCACGGAGACAAGGAGTCCGAAGCCTTCCTCTCCGAGATGGTGGCCGCACAGCCGCTCAAGGGCGAGCGCAACATGTGCATGGAATCGCTGTACGAGTACGGTAGCCGCGCTGGCGTATGGCGCCTGCTGAAGCTGTTCAAGAAATACGACCTGCCGATGACCATCTTCGCCGTCGCCATGGCCGCCCAGCGCCATCCCGAGGCCATCCGCCAGATGGTCGCCGACGGCCACGAGATCTGCAGCCACGGCTACCGCTGGATCGACTACCAGTACATGGACGAGGCACAGGAGCGCGAGCACATGCTCGAAGCCATCCGCATCCTCACCGACCTGACCGGCCAGCGCCCGCAGGGCTGGTACACCGGCCGCCTGGGCCCGAACACCCGTCGCATCGTGCGCGAGGAAGGCGGCTTCCTCTACGACTCCGACACCTACGATGACGACCTGCCCTACTGGGACCCGGCGAGCACCGCCGAGAAGCCGCACCTGGTGATCCCCTACACCCTGGACACCAACGATATGCGCTTCACCCAGGTACAGGGCTTCAACAAGGGCGACGACTTTTTCGAATACCTCAAGGACGCCTTCGACGTGCTCTACGCCGAGGGTGCCGAAGGCGCGCCGAAGATGCTCTCCATCGGCATGCACTGCCGCCTGCTCGGCCGTCCGGCGCGCATGGCCTCGCTGGAGCGCTTCCTGCAGTACGTGAAGGGCCACGAGAAAGTGTGGGTAGCCCGCCGCGTCGACATCGCCAAGCACTGGCACGAGAAACACCCGTTCCAAGCCCAGGAGAACAAGGCATGAGCCGCTTCCAGACCCTGACCCCGGCCAGCCTCGACCGCGCCGCCTTCGTCGCCGCCTTCGCCGACATCTACGAGCACTCGCCGTGGGTTGCCGAGAAGGCCTATGACCTGGGCGTCGACGACAGCCTGAACGACATCGAACTGCTGCAGCAGCGCATGGCCGACATCCTCCTGTCCGCCAGCCACGAGGCGCAGTTGGCGCTGATCAACGCGCACCCGGACCTGGCCGGCAAAGCCGCCATCCGTGGCGAGCTGACCGCCTCCAGCACCGCTGAACAGGCCGGCGCCGGTATCCAGGACTGCACCGCCGAGGAGTTCGCCCGCTTCACCGAACTCAACGGCGCCTACAAGGCCAAGTTCGGCTTTCCCTTCATCAAGGCCGTGAAGGGCAGCAACCGCCACCAGATCCTGGCTGCGTTCGAAGAACGCATCCACAACACGCCGGAGCAGGAATTCCAGACCGCCCTGGCGGAGATCAACAAGATCGCGATGTTCCGCCTGCAGCAACTCTGAGCACGCGGATGTTCATGCCCTCTCCCCTGTGGAGAGGGGTCCATGCGAACAACGAATAAGTAGACCAGCCATGCGTACCCTGAAGATCGAGCCGTTGACCAAGGAAGCCTTCGCACCGTTCGGTGATGTCATCGAAACCGAAGGCAGCGACTTTTTCATGATCAACAACGGCTCCACCCGCCGTTATCACAAGCTCGCCACCGTCGAAACGGCGCAGCCCGATGACAAGGCGATCATCAGCATCTTCAGCGCCGAATCCCTGGAGATGCCGTTGCGCATCCGCATGCTGGAGCGCCATCCGCAGGGCAGCCAGGCGTTCATTCCGCTGCTCGGCAACCCATTTCTGATCGTGGTCGCGCCACTTGGCGATGTACCTGTATCGGGCCTCGTCCGCGCTTTCCTGTCCAACGGCAAGCAGGGCGTCAATTACCACCGCGGCGTCTGGCACCACCCGGTGCTGACGATCGAAAAGCGGGATGACTTCCTGGTGGTCGATCGCAGCGGTTCTGGCAACAACTGCGACGAGCATTTCTTCACCGAGGACGAACAGCTCCTCCTCGACCCCCAACTAAACTAATAAGAGTGGCCCGACTGCCGCGACGGCGGCACCTGGGCAAGAGGTAAAGACAGTGGAAGCACATCTCATCGAATGGGCGAACCTGCTGGTTCGCTGGGTACACATGATCGTCGGCATCGCCTGGATCGGTGCCTCGTTCTATTTCGTCTGGCTGGAGAACAACCTCAATCGCGCCAACCCGCGTGAAGGGCTCTCTGGTGATCTCTGGGCGATCCACGGTGGCGGTATCTACCACCTGGAGAAGTACAAGCTCGCACCGCCGAAAATGCCGGACAACCTGCACTGGTTCAAATGGGAGGCCTACTCCACCTGGTTGTCGGGCGTCTGCCTGCTGACCATCGTGTTCTACCTGAACCCGACCCTGTACCTGATCGCTCCGGGCAGTGATCTGGCCCCGGCCGCCGCCATTGCCATCGGCATCGGCTCGCTGATCGCAGGCTGGTTCATCTACAGCACCCTGTGCGACTCCCCGCTGGGCAAGACCCCTGCCCTGCTCGGCGCCATCCTGTTCGCCCTGATCGTCCTCGCCGCCTACCTGCTCAGCCAGGTGTTCAGCGGCCGCGGCGCGTACCTGCACGTTGGCGCCATCATCGGCACCATCATGGTGGGCAACGTGTTCCGCGTGATCATGCCGGCCCAGCGCGCGCTGGTTAAGGCTATCGAGGAAAACCGCGAGCCCGATCCGGTGCTGCCGGCCAAGGGTCTGCTGCGTTCGCGCCACAACAACTACTTCACCCTGCCGGTGCTGTTCATCATGATCAGCAACCACTTCCCGAGCACCTACGGCAGCCACTACAACTGGCTGATCCTGGCGTGCATCGCGGGTCTGGCGGTGATCGTGCGTCACTACTTCAACACCCGCCACGAAGGCAACGGCATGGCCTGGGCCCTGCCCGCCGGCGCTGTCGGCATGATCGCCCTGGCCTTTGTTACCGGCCCGAACTTCCCCAGCAGCGACAGCGCCACCAGCGCCCAAGCCGCCAAGGTGGAGTACCAGCCGCTGCCGGAAACCGCCATCGGTGGCAAGACCCCGGCCGAGCGCGCCAAGGAAGAAGCCGCGAAACCCGCCACTGCCGAGCAGGCACCCGCCCAGGCTCCGGCTGCGACGCAAGCCTCCACTGGCGGTGACGCGAACTTCGACAAGGTCCACCACGTGATCCAGGAACGCTGCGCTGTCTGCCACTCGGCCAAGCCGACCAGCAACATGTTCAGCACCGCTCCGGCTGGCGTTATGTTCGACACCCCGCAGCAGATCCAGCAGCTCGCCCCGCGCATCCAGGCGCAGGCTGTAGCCTCGCAGGTCATGCCGCTGGGCAACATCACCCAGATGACCCCGGAAGAGCGCAAGCTCGTTGGCGACTGGATCGCCAAGGGTGCCCAGGTTAATTGAGCCTGCGGCACGGCCAGAAAAACCGCACCTTCGGGTGCGGTTTTTTTATGCCCGCAGGAAAGCCAGAAGCCTGACCTGCAGGAGCGAGCTTGCCGGCGAACGGATTCACCGGCAGCTCCCTCACTGGAGCGGTTTGCGAGCAAGCTCGCTCCTACAAGGGCCCTCACAGCGCCGAAATAAAAGATGTAGGGCGCATAACGTTCGACGTTATACGCCACTTGGCCTCGGGTTCGGTTCACTCCGAGCCCCACTCCGAAGCCGGCGGATGGGCCAGGCGAATCGGCGTACAACCGCGAACGGTTGTACGCCCTAAGACACTTCCGAAGCAAAAATGTAGTCCATTCGACGTATGGCTACATTTTTCTACAGGCCAGTACACACGCGGCCTAGAGCCTTCCGACACCGCCAAGACGAAACGTGACCGACGAGTTGTATACAAAAATCGATTGAACCTAATACACATCGCAAGTATAAAGTCCCGCACCGCTTCACCCGCTCGGCCCCGGGGGTGAGATCGGCCAGTACTTCCCGGTTGTCGTGCCCGTCCGGCAACCAGCGACTGACAACAATAAAAACCGAGGTGTTGCATGTCCGTGGTATCTGAGCGCTCCCATACCGGCTCACCTGTCGACCAGCGTTTGCCCTTGCTGCAGCTGCTGCTGGTCGGGTTCCAGCACGTTCTCCTGATGTATGGCGGCGCCGTCGCCGTCCCCCTGATCGTCGGCCAGGCCGCCGGTCTCTCCCGCGAGGAAATCGCCTTCCTGATCAACGCCGACCTGCTGGTCGCCGGCATCGCCACGCTCGTGCAATCGCTGGGCATCGGCCCGGTGGGCATCCGCATGCCGGTGATGATGGGCGCCAGCTTCGCCGCAGTAGGCAGCATGGTGGCCATGGCCGGGATGCCCGGCGTGGGCCTGAACGGCATCTTCGGCGCGACCATCGCTGGTGGCTTCTTCGGCATGCTCATCGCGCCGTTCATGAGCCGCATCGTGCGCTTCTTCCCACCGCTGGTGACCGGCACCGTGATCACCTCCATCGGCATGTGCCTGTTCCCGGTGGCGATCAACTGGGCCGGTGGCGGCGAAGGCGCAGCCAATTTCGGCGCGATCGAGTACCTCGCCCTGTCCTCCTTCGTGCTGGCCGTCATCCTGCTGATCAACCGCTTCCTGCGCGGCTTCTGGGTCAACGTCTCGGTGCTGATCGGCATGCTGTTGGGCTACATCATCGGCGCCAGCATGGGCATGGTCAGCCTGGACGGCATCGAGCAGCGTCCCTGGTTCGACGTGGTCACCCCGCTGCACTTCGGCGTGCCGGAGTTCCACCTGGCTCCGGTGCTGTCCATGTGCCTGGTGGTGGTGATCATCTTCGTCGAGTCCACCGGCATGTTCCTCGCGCTGGGCAAGGTCACCGAGACCGAGATCTGCCCCAACCGCCTGCGCCGTGGCCTGCTGTGCGACGCCAGCGCGTCGTTCTTCGCCGGCTTCATGAACACCTTCACCCACTCGTCGTTCGCCCAGAACATCGGCCTGGTGCAGATGACCGGCGTGCGCAGCCGCTACGTCACCGCTGCCGCCGCGGTGTTCCTGATCATCCTGAGCCTGCTGCCCAAGGCCGCCTTCCTGGTCGCCTCGATTCCGCCGGCGGTACTGGGCGGCGCCGGCATCGCCATGTTCGGCATGGTCGCCGCCAGTGGCATCCGCATCCTCCACGAGGCGGACATCGTCGACCGCCGCAACCAGTTGCTGGTGGCGGTGAGCATCGGCATGGGCATGGTGCCAGTGGTACGTCCGGACTTCTTCGCCGCCCTGCCCCAGTGGATGGAGCCGATCACCCACAGCGGTATCGCCATGACCTCGATCTGGGCAGTGGTGCTGAACATTCTGTTCAACATCCTCGGCGAACATGGCCGGGATGCCCTCTGCGGGCATCACTGAGTCCCTTTCGCGGGCGCTTCCCGGGCGCCCGCTTCTGAAGCCGCGCCCACTCCTGCGCGGCTTTTTTTCGTCTGCGCGGGGACCTCTCTGTTTTGTAGGAGCGAGCTCGCTCGCGAACCGCCTGAACATCGGAGTCATGGGGAAGTACAGTTCGCGAGCAAGCTCGCTCCTACACGGTAAGCAGGCCCCGGGGACTCCACTTCGACCGCTCAGTCGAAACCGAGCCCGGCACCAGCCCCGCCATCAGCCACAGACGGCCCCGTGGAGCGCACCCGCCTTACTGCGCAGCAGATCGCGGACAGGCCGCTCAGGACTCCGGGCGATAACCCAGGCGCAATCCACCCCACTGCCGGCCGCCCACCACGATCGGCACCGACAGGTCATGCATCAGTTCCCCGGTATCGCGACAGTAGGTCTGCAGCAACATCGGCTGGCTGTGACTGCCGCAGCGCAGGCCGGTACGATCGTTGAACAGGCGCTTGCTGCGGCTCTTGAGCATGTCGATCTGGACATCCCCGGTGGGCGGATGATTGAACGCCTGGTTGTGGGTCGGCACGTAGCCTTCGGCGGTGCAGGCAATCGCGAACACCAACCCCTCATGGCGCTGCAGCAGGTTTTCCTGGATGCGCGGCAGGACCTCGTCGGTATAGCGGTCGAAGCGCGTGCGGTACTTCTGCGGATGGGTGCCCGGCACCGGCTGGTAATCGCGGTCGAACAGGTCGCCGAGGCTGATGCGACCGGCATCGAGATCGGACTCGAAACGCGCAGCGATGGCCTGCGCGCCCTCGCGGGCCAGGTCGTAGGCGCGCTGGTGGTAATCGTCCAGGGCAACCTCGGCCAGGCGCTCGCTGACCGTCTCGGCCTGGGTTTCCAGCTGCAGCGCCGCTTCCGCCAGGCGATGAGTCTGCTCGTCACTCACGCGCAGGTCGCCGCGCACCTGCTCGACGGCGGCGAACAGGCTGTCCAGTTGGCTGCGGTTGATCTCAGCCCCCTCGGCGATCTCGGTGATCTGGGTTTCCACGGTGGCGGCCAGGCCGGCGATGTCCTGCAACTGCCGGCCGGTGCCTTCCACCTGGCCGACACCCTGGACCAGGTCGTCGGCCAACTGGCGGATCTGCTCCACCACCTCGCTGGTCTGGCGCTGGATGTCTTCGACCATCTGCCCCACTTCATCGGTCGCCTCGGCGGTGCGCCCGGCCAGCCCGCGCACCTCCTCCGCCACCACCGCGAAGCCGCGCCCGTGCTCGCCGGCACGCGCCGCCTCGATGGCCGCATTGAGCGCCAGCAGGTTGGTCTGGCTGGCGATGGACTGGATCACCTGGGTGACCCGTGCAATCTCTTCGCTGCGCGCATTCAGCGTCTCGATCAGCGCGCGGCTGGCATTGGCGCGCTCACTGAGCTGGTGCATGCAGTCGATGGCAGCCTGCAATTCGCCACGTCCCAGGTCGCTGCCGGCCCGCGCACGGGTTGCGGCGTCCATCGCCTGGCGGGCCAGGTTGGAAGTGGCGCGCTCGGTGTGGATCATGACTTCGGCACTGCCGACGATCTGCTCGGCGGCCACCAACTGGGATTCGAGCTTCTCCACCAGACGCTGCACCGAATAGGACACGCCGGCGGCGGACAAGGCATTGCGGCTGGTCCCCCGCGACAGCTCGCGGGTCAGCTCGGCGACATCCGGCAACACCGCCAGCGCGCTGGCCGGTACAGCGCCCCGCCGGATGAACCACGGCCCCCAGAGCAAGGCTGCAGCCAGCAACAGGCACAGCGACAGCGGCCAGCCGCCCAGCGCTTGCGCGATGAACAACAGCACCAGGCCACAGGTTTGCAGGGAAAGGATGAGGACGATACGCGGACGCGCGGTATCCATGACGGCAGCTCTCTTCTGGCGGGCGCTCGGCCGGGACTCATGGGAACCGGCCGGGAACCCTGATTATTCTTGTCAGGGCCATTAGGCCGTCTACGCCGGCCTGCGGCTATCGTCCCTTAGTAGCACGGAATGCACACACATCGACCGTCTGCCGGTTTCCGTGCGCTCGGCCGGCAAGACCGGTAAAATCTCCGCCCTTTCCGCCGGCGCGAGCGATTTCGCGCCCCCAGCGACTCCCGATCCGACGTACCGATGACCACTGCCACGATGACCGCCCCCGCCCGTCCCGAGCCTTCCCGCCGCTTCAGCGTCGCGCCCATGATGGACTGGACTGACCGTCACTGTCGCTTCTTCCTGCGCCAGCTGTCCAGCCACGCCCTGCTCTACACGGAGATGGTCACCACCGGCGCGCTGCTGCATGGCGACGCCGCACGCTTCCTGCGCCATGACGAGTGCGAGCACCCGCTGGCGCTGCAATTGGGCGGAAGCAATCCGGCAGACCTGGCGGCGGCGGCAAAGCTGGCCGAGGAGGCCGGCTACGACGAGGTCAACCTGAACGTCGGCTGCCCCAGCGACCGCGTGCAGAACAACATGATCGGCGCCTGCCTGATGGGGCATCCGGCACTGGTGGCCGATTGCGTGAAGGCCATGCGCGATGCCGTGTCGATCCCGGTGACGGTCAAGCACCGTATCGGCATCAACGGCCGTGACAGCTATGAAGAACTGTGCGACTTCGTCGGCCAGGTGCGCGACGCCGGCTGCCGCAGCTTCACCGTGCACGCGCGCATCGCCATTCTCGAAGGCCTGTCACCCAAGGAGAACCGCGAGATTCCGCCGCTGCGCTACGACATCGCCGCGCAGGTCAAACGTGACTTCCCCGACCTGGAAATCATCCTCAACGGCGGCATCAAGACCCTGGAGGAATGCCGCGCGCACCTGCAGGTGTTCGACGGCGTCATGCTCGGCCGCGAGGCGTACCACAACCCCTATCTGCTGGCCCAGGTGGATGCCGCGCTGTACGGCTCGGACGTACCGGCGATCAGCCGCGCCGACGCCCTCGCGCGCCTGCGCCCGTATATCGAGCGGCACATCGCCGAAGGCGGCGCGATGCACCACGTGACCCGCCATATCCTCGGCCTGGCCCAGGGTTTCCCCGGCGCGCGGCGCTTCCGCCAGTTGCTTTCGGTGGACGTGCACAAGGCCGCCGATCCCCTGGCATTACTCGACCAGGCGGGCGAACTTCTCAGAGGTCATTGAGTCCCGTTGAGCGGCGCATCGGCCTCGGGTAAGGTCGATGCATCCTCCACGGAAAACTCGCCATGACCTCCAAGCTCGAACAACTCAAGCAATACACCACGGTCGTCGCTGATACCGGCGATTTCGACGCCATTGCCCGCCTGAAGCCGGTGGATGCCACCACCAACCCCTCGCTGCTGCTGAAAGCCGCCGCCCTGCCCCGTTACGCCGAGCACCTGGCCCGCGCCACCGAGGGCGCCCGTGGCGATGCAGGCCTGGCCTGCGACCGCTTTGCCGTTGCCGTGGGCAAGGACATTCTCGGCGTGATTCCGGGGCGCATTTCCACTGAAGTGGACGCCCGCCTGTCCTTCGATACCGAAGCCACCCTGGAGCGCGCCCGCCGCCTGATCGGCCTGTACGACGAGCATGGCGTGGGCCGCGACCGCGTGCTGATCAAGATCGCCTCCACCTGGGAAGGCATCCGCGCCGCCGAACAGCTGGAACGCGAAGGCATCCAGACCAACCTGACCCTGCTGTTCTCCTTCGCCCAGGCCGCCGCCTGCGCCGATGCCGGCGTGTTCCTGATCTCGCCCTTCGTCGGCCGCATCTACGACTGGTACAAGAAGGCCAACGGCCGCGACTACGTCGGCGCCGAAGATCCGGGCGTGCAGTCGGTCTCGCGCATCTACCGCTACTACAAGGCCAACGGTTACGCGACCGTGGTGATGGGCGCCAGCTTCCGCAACCTCGGCCAGATCGAGCAGCTCGCCGGCTGCGACCGCCTGACCATCAGCCCGGACCTGCTGCAACAACTGGCCGACGCCCAGGGCGAACTGCCCCGCGTGCTGCAGCCCGGCGGCGGCGAAGCGCGCCAAGTGCTGGACGAAAGCGCCTTCCGCTGGCAGATGAACGAGGACGCCATGGGCACCGAGAAGCTGGCCGAAGGCATCCGCCTGTTCGCCCGCGACCAGGAAAAGCTCGAAGCGCTGCTCTCCGGCCGTTAAGTCAGGCAGGCGAAAACGCAAACCGGCGCCCCAGGGCGCCGGTTTTCATTCAAGGGCTGAAATCAGTGACGCTCGAGGGCGCTCACCAGATCGTGGAAAGCCTCGCGATTGGACTCGTTGAGCCCCATCAGGATGCGGTGGGCTTCCAGCACCTTGCTGCGCACCACGTCCTCGGACTGGTCCTGCGGCGGCAGATCGGTGAGGCAATCCGTGCACGGAATCGGACGATCGACGATGTTGAACACCTGATCGAAGCCCATCGACTGCAACAGACGAGTGATGTCCGGGTTGGTGGTCACCAGCGTAGGCAACAACCCGACCTTCTGCCGCGACAGAATCGACAACTTGGCCAGGAGGCCCAGCGTAGTGCTGTCGATGCTCTGGGTTTCCGTGAGATCAATGATGATCGCCGAGAAATTCAGCGCAGCGAAGATTTTTTCAATGGTGGCATCCAGCGCCGAACACAGGGTCAGTCGGACTTCGCCCACGAACTTCAGGACAAATGAGCCATCCTGCTCGGCGAACTGGATTTTACCGGTACTCATGCAAGGTTCCTGCTCAACACCAGCAAGGCAATATCATCCGGCATCTCGGACAACTTGGCCAGTCCGAAGACCTGGCGCAGGCCATCCAGCGTTCCGCCGGCGGCGACGACCTGCTCTGGCAGGGCCGTCTCCTTTTCTTTCAGGGTAGCTCCCGGCAGCACATCGAGAATGCCGTCGGAGAACAACGAAAGGCTGAAGGACTTGGGAAGATCCATTACATGATCCTCGTAAGTCGCTTCGTCGAACAGCCCCACCGGCAGGCCACGACCTTCCAGGTAACGGGCGTCGCCGTCGACATAGAGTACCGGCAGCGGCAAGTGGCCGCCGATGCTGTAGGTCAGGCGATCGGTTTCCAGGTCGATCACACCGCCGAGCATGGTCACGTGCTTACCCAGCTTGCAGTTGATCAGGCCACGGTTGATGTGCGCGAGCACATCGGACGGCTTGAACTCCGGCAGCATGCCGTTGCGCCGCGACTCGTAGAGCAGGCGCGTGGTCATGAACTTCAGCAGCACGGTGACGAACGCCGAGGAGGCGCCGTGACCGGACACGTCGGCCAGGTAGAAGCCGATGCGGCGGGAATCGACGCGGAAGTAGTCGACGAAATCACCCGACAGGTACAGCGACGGGATGATCTGGTGGGTAAACGCCAGACCGTCGGACTCCCACGGGGTTTCCGGCAGCATGTTCATCTGCACCTGGCGACCGGCGTTCTGGTCTTCCTGGAGCAGGTTCAGGCTGGCCTGCAACTCGCGGTTGGCGGCTTCGAGCTTCTCGCGGTAGCGGCGGTTTTCCGAGCGCAGGTAGGCACGGTCCAGGGCGCGGCGAACCGAATGCTCCAGGACGGCGAGGTCTTCCAGCGGCTTGATCAGGTAGTCGGCGGCGCCCAGGCGCAGGGCCTCGACCGCATCGCTCATGACGCCGGCACCGGAAAGCACGATGACCGGGGTTTCCACCGCCATCTCGCTGACGCGACGGATCAGCTCCAGGCCGTCCATCTGCGGCATGCGCAGGTCGCAGATCACAAGGTCGGGCAGCTCATGCTCGAATACTTGCAGGCCCTGCTGGCCATTGGTGGCCTGCAGGACGGTGAATCCGCTGTCTTCCAGGTAGGCGGCGAGGCTTTCTCGAACGACGTCGTCGTCATCGATGATCAGCAGCGAGGCACTGGGTTTGTGCATGGGTCATCCAGGCAAACGGCGCCGGAGGTAGTGGTGATGGCGCTCATTCAAGGGAACAACGGCGCGGGTCGGGTGCGACAAGGCGCAGACACTACTCCCATCCGCCCGAGGGTTCAAGCGGACGCCGCCCGCGACCGGGTCTGCCGGACGCGGGGGCCTGTGCCTGCCGGACGGAAGGGCCGGATCAGAAGTCGTCTTCGACCTGGCCGTCCTTGACCTTGAACTCGCGGTTCTGCAGGTAGGCGTTGCGGATGAAGTTGTACTTGTCGCCGCTGATCAGCTTCTCGGACTTCAGCAGGTCGGCACGGGTATCGACGATGTCAACGCCACGCATGGTGTTACGCACCGGCACATTGTCGATGTACGGATAGGGGCCGGTGTAGGCATCCGGAATCAGCGACGGCGCATCGCGCAGGGTGCTCGGGCCCAGCAGCGGCAGCATCACGTAGGGGCCGCTGCCCACGCCGTAATGGCCGAGGGTCTGGCCGAAGTCTTCGTCGTTGCGGCGCAGGCCCATGTGGGTAGCGACGTCAAAGAAGCCGGCGAGGCCAAAGGTGGTGTTGAACAGCAGGCGGCTGGTGTCGACGCCGGCGTCGCGCACTTTCAGCTGCAGCAGGTCGTTGACCAGGTTCTTCACGTCGCCGATGTTGCTGAAGAAGTTGTGCACACCATCCTGGACGAAGTTCGGGGTGACGTACTGGTAACCCTGTGCCAGCGGCTTGAGCGCATAGGTGTCCAGGGTGTCATTGAAAGTGAAGATCGGGCGGTTGATGCTCTCCCACGGATCATCCTCGCTCTCGGCCTGGGCCAGGAAAGGAATCGTCGCCAGGCAAGTAGCAGCGAGCAGGCTGAGGCAGCGTTTCGTCCTTTGGACGCCTAGTGGGCGCATCGGTAATTCTCCAGTGAATGACATTCCGGGCCGACCTGAGCAGGCCCGCTACGCGGGCGGATTATATAGGTCTGCGAGTGTTTTGATGAACAGGAAGCCCCTCGCGGGAGTTCGAAACAGGGCTTCCCGCGAGGGTGATCTGCCACCTCTCAGGGCAAAGCATAGTGCCACTTCAGTCCGGAAAGCGTGCATCGATGACAATTTCCAGCGCATCGGAGCGCCAGAACTCCTGGTCCCATTCCACCAGACGCCCATCTTCGACGTAGCTGCAGCGCTCCACATACAGGCCTGGCGAGCCGGGCGTGAGCTGCAGCGGCACGGCCTGGGGCTCGACCAGAGCCGTGGGATGCATCGCCAGCTCGCAGCGCGACAGCGTCAGCCCCAGGCGTTCGCGCAGAACCTGGGTCAACGACCGGTCCAGCGCCTCGTCGAGCAGACCGGGACACCAGCTGGCGTCGAGCGTGATCTCCTCCAGCATCACCGGGCGCTCATCGACCCAGCGGCGACGGCAGACCCGGAACACCTCGGCGTCATCCGCCAACCCCATCCGCCGAGCCAGCACAGGGCCGGCGGAACAGCGCTCGGCCGACAAGACCTCGGTACGCGGCGTGCGCCCCTGGGCCTGGACGTAATCCATGAACCCCGTGGCGCGCGTCGGGTTGTAGCGAATCCGCGGCGGGGAAACGAACCAGCCACGGCGATTCTCGCGGTACAGCACGCCTTCGGTTTCCAGCTGCTGCAGCGCCTCGCGCAGGGTCACGCGGGTGCAACCGAAACGCTCGGCCAACTCGCGCTCGGGTGGCAGGCGCGGCCCCAGGGCCGACTCGGCGACGTCCCGGGCCAGCTGGTCGCGGATGCGCAGGTAATGGGGAACGGGTTCGACCGGCATGCGGCTGTCTCCAGAAAATGCGCGGCGATTATAACGACAGCGGCGACCACTTCATCGGACCGTCACATTGGCCCGGTAGCCTGGCCTAGACCAATTATCAGAAAACCCCACCATGCCTGCCACTGCCGAGCTCCCGCGCTTCACCTCCCTGCTGTTCGGACTGTCCGGCGATCTGGTGGACTTCGGCGCAAGGACGCTGCCGGTCGCCCTGCAGCGCACCTGTCCCGACTGTCCGCCAGAACGCCTGGCCGACGCCCTCGCCCTGCCACCTCAGGACGCCCTCAACCACGCGCTGGGCCGCAGCGCCGATGTGCAGGAGCGCAGCCGCTTCCAGTCCGCCCTGGACGAAGCCGCCCAGGCCCACTCCGAAGCCACTCCCAGCGCCCTGGATACCTTGCAGGCGCTGAACAAGCAGGGCGTGCCCTGTGCCTGGCTCGACGAACTGCCAAGCGCCACCACGCTGCACCTGGCCACCGCGCTGGACGGACAGTTGGCCGCCGGACTGGACGTCGGCGGCCGCCAATGGCCGGCGCCGGATGCCTGCTGGCAGGCGCTGATGCAGCTGGGCAGCCCGCACCTGGACGGCTGCGTGCTGGTCAGCGGCCAGCCACGGCTGTTGCAGGCGGGCCTGAACGCCGGGCTGTGGACCATCGGCCTGGCCGCCAGCGGTCCGCTGTGCGGCCATGCACCGGGCGACTGGGACGCCCTGACGAACCTGGAGCGCGATCGCCTGCGCGCCCAGGCGACCCTCGGTCTGTACCGCCTCGGTGTGCATTCGGTCATCGATCACCTGGGCGAGCTGGATTCCTGCCTGCAGGACATCGCCAGCCGCCGCCTGAAAGGAGAAAAGCCATGAAGCACGCTCGCCACCGCTTCATCGATGAACTGGCCGAGCGCTTCGCCAGCCACGGCGCGGAGCCCTACGGCGAGGCCATCAGCCAGGCCGAACACGCCCTGCAATGCGCGACCCTGGCCGAACGCGCCGGCTGCGCTGACAGCCTGGTGATCGCCGCCCTGCTCCACGACATCGGCCATCTCTACGAAGACCCGGCCGTGCTGGAAACCCAGGACCTGCGCCACGAAGAGTTCGGCGCCAACCTGCTGCGCGAGCTGCTCCCCGAGTCGGTCTGGCAGCCCGTGCGCCTGCACGTCGCCGCCAAGCGCTACCTGTGCGCGGTGGACCCGGCCTATCACGCCAGCCTGTCCTGGGCCTCGCGGCAGAGCCTGGCGCTGCAGGGCGGCGCCTTCGACGAGCGCGGCGCAACCGCCTTCATCAGCGCGCCCTACGCGCAGGACGCCATCACCCTGCGCCGCCTGGACGACCTGGGCAAGGACCCGTCCATGCGTACCCCGGAGCTGGAACACTTCTTCCCACTGCTCGAACGCCTGCTACGGGTTGATCGGTATCAGGCAGGGGCGCGCGCGGCGAGTTAAGCTCAAAGGCATGGCGATGGACCTTCCTCCACCCGGCAAGGTCCATCATGGGTACGCACCGCAGAAGGACACCACCATGCCGACACAACGCCTCCAGCAAGAACTCCAGGCCCTGCGCGAGCAACTGGAGCGCCAGCCACCGCTGACCGAAGATGACCGCGCCGCGTTACGGGCACTGATCAAGGACATCGAGATGCAGCTGGCCAACGAAGAGGCGCTGGCCGATGAGACCCTGACTGACAGCATCAACCTGGCGGTGGAGCGCTTCGAGGCAAGCCACCCGACCCTGGCCGGCGCCCTGCGCTCGATCATGCAGAGTCTGGCGAACATGGGCATCTGAGCCCTGAATCCCCAGGCCCAGATGTGAAAAACCCGGCGCAGGCCGGGTTTTTCGTATCCGCGTTTTACTGAACCACTGATTTTTACTGGCGAACCAGCCGGCGGTTGTCCGGCTGCACGGCAGCGCTGCTGCGGTAGGGATTGATGTCCAGTCCGCCGCGGCGCACATAGCGCGCATAGACGGTCAGGTGGGCCGGCTGCAACAGGCGCTGCAGGTCGAGGTAAATGCGCTCCACGCACTGCTCGTGGAAGTCCTGATGCTGGCGGAAGGAAACCACGTAGGCCAGCAGGCTCGCGGCGTCCAGCGCCGGGCCGCTGTACTCGACCACCAGAGTGCCCCAGTCCGGCTGGCCGGTGACCGGGCAGTTGGATTTCAGCAGGTGGCTGTAGAGCACTTCGTCGACACGGCGGGTGTCGTCACAGCGCAGCAGCTCCGGGCGCGGATGGTCGTAGCTGTCGACGGCCAGGTCCAGGTCGTCGATGCAGGTTCCTTCGAGCGTCGCCACGCCCTCGCCCGCCACCTCGTCCAGGCTGCGCACGCGCACGCCCACTGGCGCGCCGGCTGCGGCGGACAGGTCCCGCTCCATCACCGCGCGTACGGCTTCAGCACTGTCGAAGGCGGTCTGGTTCAGCGAGTTGAGGTAGAGCTTGAAGGACTTGGACTCGATGATGTTCGGCGATTGCGCAGGAATGGCGAACTCGCCGATGGCCACCACCGGCTTGCCCGAAGCGGTCAGCCAGGACAGCTCGTAGCAGTTCCAGATGTCCACGCCCTGGTACGGCAAGGTTTGCGCGGTCAGGCCCAGCTCGGCCCACTTGGTGGTCCGGGAAATCGGGAACAGCAGTTCCGGCGCGTAGGTGGAGACGTATTCGCTGGATTTGCCCAGGGGCGAGTGTTCGGCGGGATGGTGCATGTGGGGAACCTGCTGGATCGGCAATGCGGGCGGTGACGCGAGGCGGCGAGTGTATACAAATCCGCCTCGCCTTTCAGCAGCCAGCGGACGAGCCGGATGCCGCACCCGTCGGAGCGTTCGATGATTTCCCCCGTAGGAGCGGACTCTGTCCGCGATCAGCTCCGGCACAAGGTCTATCGCGGACGGAGTCCGCTCCTACGAGATGCATCTGCGCTCGGGTTGGCCCTCACCCTGACCCTCTCCCAGGGGGAGAGGGCTGGGGTGAGGGAGAAAGCCCTGGCACAGATTCAGCCGGGACAAGACAGTTGTTCCTACAAGAGCAATGCCCTGCGAGCGCCCCTGAACGAACGCGCCTGGGCGTGCAAGTCCCTGTTCGCGAATGGGTTTGCCGGCGGCTCCAGCGTTGGGGCGGTTCGCGAGCGAGGACCGGGCGCCCCTCGGTCCTATGAAGAGCGGATCAGATCCAGATGTTTGCCCAGGAGCGAAGTCCGTGAGCGGTCGCTGGGAGACCAGTGCGTCAGAAGCCCATCCTCACACAGGCGCACCCGCTCGCCCGCCTCAGGGCTTGACGGTCAGCTTGCCGACCATACCGGCCTGGTAGTGCCCGGGGATGTTGCAGGCGAACTCCAGGCTGGTGGCCTTGCTAAAGGTCCAGGTGAGTTCGGCGGTCTTGCCCGGTTCGACCAGTACGGTGTTGGGGTCATCGTGCTTCATCATCTGGCCCATCGGCATGTTGCCGTGGCCCATTTTGCTGTGGTCCATCTTGCTCATGTCGTGCTGCATGCCGGTGGGCGTGAGCATCCCGGCGTCCATCATCTGCTGCATTTCCTTCTGGTGGGCGGCGTGCATCGCCGCGCTGCCCAGGTTGAATTCATGCAGCAGGCTGCCGGTGTTGTGGATGAGGAAACGCACGGTTTCACCCGTCTTGACCTCGAAGCTGTTCGGCTCGAAGTACATATCTCCCAGCTTGATCTCCACGGTGCGGGTGGCCTGCGCGGCCTTGGCCGGTTTGCCGAAGTCATCGCCATGTCCGGCAGCAGCCAGGACCGGCAGGCTGAAGCTCGCGGCGATGGCCAGGGCGGAAGCACAGAACAGATGACGCAGGGACATATCACAACTCCTCGATTGGGTTTTGTTCATCCTCGCGCTCCGCGCCTGCCGCCTGGCTGTCAGGAAGATTACAGTTCTGTCAGCTTCGTACCCTTCCCACCTGAGGGGGTTATAAAGGCGACGAAAAAAAGCCCGCCAGATGGCGGGCGAGGACCTCACGATGAACAGGTTTCAGCCATCACGTCCGGCTTCGGCGGCACGCTCCTGCATGCGCTGGAAGGTGATGTCCCCTCCATCGGCCAGCGCCGGTGCGACAGGGAACAGCAGAACGGAGAACAGCGTGGCGATGAGCAGGTGCATGGTGGGCCTCCACGAAGAATGTATCGGCAGTCTGCGCGGCCCCGGCTGTCAGTGCGCTGACCCAGTGATTACCCTATCGACAGCTGCGCCGCTGGCGCCTGAATGGATACCCCCGAGATGAAACTCCTGATCGTCGAAGACGAACCCCGCATCGGCCAATACCTGCAACAGGGCCTGAGCGAAGCCGGTTTCGCCGTGGATCTCTGCACGGACGGCGACGACGGCCTGCAACTGGCCCTCTCCGGCGAGCATGACCTGCTGATCCTCGATGTGATGTTGCCCGGCCGCGACGGCTGGCAGATCCTTCAGGCCGTGCGCAAGACCGGCAGCGCGGTGCCGGTGCTGTTCCTCACCGCGCGCGATGCGGTGGAAGACCGCGTGCGCGGCCTGGAGCAAGGCGCCGACGACTACCTGGTGAAACCCTTCGCCTTCGTCGAACTGCTCGCGCGGGTGCGTACCCTGCTGCGTCGGGGCGGTCAGCAGTTGCAGGACACCACTCTGCAACTGGCCGACCTGGAACTGGACCTGCTGCGCCGCCGGGTGCAGCGCGCCGGCAAGCGCATCGACCTGACCGCCAAGGAGTTCGCCCTGCTGGAACTGCTGCTGCGCCGCAGCGGCGAAGTGTTGCCCAAGTCGCTGATCGCCTCCCAGGTATGGGACATGAACTTCGACAGCGACACCAACGTCATCGAAGTCGCCATCCGCCGCCTGCGCGCCAAGGTCGACGACGACTTCCCGCAGCGCCTGATCCACACCGTGCGCGGCATGGGCTACGTGCTGGAAGAACGCGACCCATGCTGAGCGCCCGCCTCTCCCTGGGCGCACGCCTGAGCCTGCTGTTCGCCGCCTGTACCGCCGCCGTCTCGCTGCTGGCCGGTATCGTCTTCAGCCGCGCCAGCGAGGCGCACTTCGTCGAACTGGACCTCCAGGTGATGGCCGGCAAGCTGGCGATCTTCCGCGACACGCTCACGGATGTCGCCAGCCCCGCCCAGTTGCAGCCGCACGTTGCCCAACTGCGCCAGGAACTGGAGCGCCACCCCGACCTGGGCCTGCGCCTTGCCGGCGCCGACGGCCAGGCCTGGTTCGAGCAGATGCCGGCGATGGTCATGCCCGGCAGCACGCCCGCCTTCCGCGAGTTGCAGGCACCGCTGGATGCCCAGTTGCCCAACGGCCCCCAACTGACCCTGGTGCTGGACATCACCCACCACCAGCACTTCCTGCAACGCATGCAACAGCTGATCTGGCTGACCATGAGCCTCTCGGCGCTGGCCACCGCGCTGCTCGGCGCCTGGGCCGCGCGCAGCAGCCTGCGTCCGCTGCGGCGCATGAGCGAGGTCGCGGCGAAGGTCTCGGCGCACTCGCTGACCACCCGCCTGGACGCCGAACAGATGCCCCAGGAACTGCGCGGCCTGGCCGCGGAGCTGAATGCCATGCTGGCGCGCCTGGAGGAGGCCTTCCAGCGCTTGTCGGCGTTTTCCGCCGATATCGCCCATGAGCTGCGCACCCCGCTCACCGGGCTGTTGACCCAGACCCAGGTGGTGCTGTCGCGCTCACGCGGCCTGGAGGATTACCGCGAGGCGCTGCATGGCAACCTGGAGGAGCTGGAGCGGCTGACCGCGATGGTCAACGACATGCTGTTCCTGGCCAAGGCCGACCACGGCCTGCTCACCCCGAACAGCCAGCCGCTGGAGCTGGCCGCTGAAGTGGACGAGCTGCTGGAGTTCTACGGACCGCTGGCGGAGGAAAAGGCGATTCGCCTGGAGCGCAACGGCGAGCTGCGGGTGCAAGGCGACCGCGCCCTGCTGCGCCGCGTGCTGGCCAACCTGCTGGACAACGCGCTGCGCTTCACCGCCGACGGCGGCATTGTGCTCGTGCGGCTGGGGCCGGGGCGCCTGAGCGTGGAAAACCCCGGCCAGGAGATTCCCGCGGAACGCCTGGCGCGGCTGTTCGACCGTTTCTACCGCGCCGACCCGGCCCGCCGCGAGGGCCAGGGCGAGCACGCGGGGTTGGGCCTGGCGATCTGCCGGTCGATCGTGCGGGCTCATGGCGGGGAGATTCGTTGCGAGTCGGCTGATGGCTGGACGCGGTTCGTCATCGAATTCCCGCAGTAGCGCTTTTCGTAGGAGCGAGCTTGCTCGCGAACGGACTCACCGACAGCTCCGGCGTTGGGCGGTTCGCGAGCAAGCTCGCTCCTAAAGAGGGACTCAGCCGCCGCGAAACGCCAGAAAAACAAAAGGCCCCAACCGGGGCCTTTTTCATCAGCGCAACACGGCAGTCACTGCCGCATCCCCCGTCCACTCACCAGCAGGCGCACGCAGAAGAAATACAGCGCCACGGTCGCCACCAGCATGAAGATCACCGCCGTGCCGATGCGGATGTCGGACACACCGAGGATGCCGTAGCGGAAGGCGTTGACCATGTGCAGGATCGGGTTGGCCAGCGACACCGTCTGCCAGAACGGCGGCAGCAGGGTGATCGAGTAGAACACCCCGCCCAGGTAGGTCAGCGGGGTCAGCACGAAGGTCGGGATGATCGAGATGTCGTCGAAGTTGCGCGCGAACACCGCGTTGACGAAGCCGCCCATGGAGAAGATGGTCGCCGTCAGCAGAACCACCAGTACGGTGATGCCGATGTGATGGATCTGCAGGCTGGTGAAGAACAGCGACAACAGGGTGACGATCAGCCCCACCGCCAGTCCGCGCAGCACGCCGCCGGCGACGAAGCCCAGGAGGATGGTGTGCGGCGATACCGGCGACACCAGCAACTCCTCGATGTTGCGCTGGAACTTGCTGCCGAAGAAGCTCGACACCACGTTGCCGTAGGAGTTGGTGATCACCGACATCATGATCAGCCCCGGCACGATGTACTGCATGTAGGTGAAGCCACCCATGTCGCCGATCTGCCGGCCGATCAGGTTGCCGAAGATGACGAAGTACAGAACCATGGTGATCGCTGGCGGCAGCAGGGTCTGCGGCCAGATGCGCAGGAAGCGGCGAACCTCGCGGTAGACGATGGTGTTGAGGGCGACCCAGTTGGCGCGCAGTTCGCTGCTCATACGGCCACCTTCGACAGATTCTTCTCCACCAGCGACACGAACAGCTCCTCCAGGCGATTGCTCTTGTTGCGCAGGCTCAGCACTTCCAGGCCCTGGGCGTTGAGCTGGGCGAACAGGCCGTTGATGCCCATGGACTTGTCCACCTGTACCTCCAGGGTGTGGTCATCCACCAGGCGCACGGGGTAGCCGTCGAGCCTCGGCGCCTCGGTCAACGTCGCCTTCAGGTCGAGGTAGAAGGTCTCCACGTGCAGCTTGTTCAGCAGCTTGCGCATGCTGGTGTTCTCCACGATGGTGCCGTGGTCGATGATCGCGATGTTGCGGCATAGCTGCTCGGCTTCCTCCAGGTAGTGCGTGGTGAGGATGATGCTGATGCCTTCGCCGTTGAGCTCGGTGAGGAAGTTCCACATCGAGCGGCGCAATTCGATGTCCACGCCGGCGGTGGGTTCGTCGAGGATCAAGAGGCGCGGCTCGTGGACCAGCGCGCGGGCGATCATCAGGCGGCGCTTCATGCCGCCGGAGAGCTCGCGGGAGGCGGAATTGCGCTTGTCCCAGAGGCCCAGCTGAGTCAGGTACTTCTCGGCGCGCCCCTTGGCCACGCTCATCGGGATGCCGTAGTAGCCGGCCTGGGTGACGACGATGTCGAACACCTTCTCGAACTGGTTGAAGTTGAATTCCTGGGGCACCACGCCCAGGCAGCGCTTCAAGCCGTACGGGTCCTTGTCCAGGTCATGGCCGAACACGTTGACCGTGCCGCTGGTCTTGTTCACCAGGGTGGAGAGGATGCCGATGGTGGTGGATTTGCCGGCGCCGTTGGGGCCCAGCAGGGCGAAGAAATCGCCTTCGGCAACGTCCAGGTCGATGCCCTTGAGGGCCTGGAAGCCGTTGCCGTAAGTCTTCGTCAGTTGACGGATGGACAGCGCGGAACTCATGGGGATTCCCGTTGCAGGTCTTTGGAATGTGCAGGTCTTTGGAAAAAGGCCTGCTTGATAATGGTCCGCCGCGAGGATTGCAACCTCCGCGACACGCGGCAAAGCCTCAGGTGAGCTCGGTCATCACGGCGTCACGGTAGGCCGGGCGCGCCTTCAGGCGTGCGTACCAGGCCTCCAGATGCGGCTGTGACGGGCGCTCGATGGGCATTTCGAACCAAGCATAGATGAAGCTGCCCAGCGGAATGTCACCGATGCCCAATTGTTCACCGGAGAGGTACGGCTGCTTGGCCAGCGTCTGCTCGGGGATATCCAGCAGGCGCGCGCAGGTGTCGAGGGCGGCCTGGATGGCAGCGGGGTCGCGTTGCTCCGGCGGGGTGCGCAGGGTGCCCCAGAACAGCGTGCGGAAGGGGCCGGCGAGGGTCGAAGTGGTCCAGTCCATCCACTTCTCCGCGCTGGCGCGCTGCTGCAGGTCCTGCGGGTAGAGCGCCGGCGCGTAGCGCGCGGCCAGGTAGCGGACGATGCTGTTGGACTCCCAGAGGATGAAGCCGTCGTCGTCCAGGGTCGGCACCACGCCGTTGGGGTTCAGCGCGCGGTACGGCGCCTCGTTGACCACGCCGAAGGCGCCGCCGGCGTCGATCCGCTCGTAGGCCAGCCCCGCCTCTTCCGCGCACCAGAGCGCCTTGCGCACGTTGGAGGAATTCTTCCGGCCCCAGATCTTGAGCATGCTGCGCCTCTCTTGTTGTCGTCATGCGATGGCGTCGCGCCCGCCGGGCGCGACTTCGGATGACGGCACCCTACCGGCAACGGCGCCAGGAAAAAAGTCGCATGCACTGATGGTGACTATCGATTGCTTTCATGTTGCGCGGCCTCACTGCGCATATCGCCGGCCAGCGGGGTCTCGTTGCCGGCGAACAGGTGCGGGTAACACTGCTGCAGGTAGCCGAAGAAAAACTCCTCGGGCACGTCGGCGAACTGGCCGTGGTCGCGCAGGTATTCCATGTGCCGCTCGCCCTCGCGATTGAACGGGTGGAACACGCTGTCCGTGCGTCCATCGAACTCCAGCGGCAACACGCCGAACGCCTCGCACAGGCCGATATCGAAGGCCGGCGTGGCCTTGACCCAGCGGCCTTCGAGAAAGAGCTCGGTGTAGCCGTGCATGGCGAACACCTCGCTACGCAGCATCTCCAGCAGGCGCGGCGTGGCCAGGTGGTTCTTCACGTCGGCCAGGCCGATCCGCGCGGGAATCCCGCAATGCCGGGCGCAGGCCGCCAGCAGGGTGGCCTTGGGCACGCAGTAGGACTGTCCGGCCTGCAGCGCGTGGCTGCCGCACAGGGTCTGCGGGTCGAGGCTGAACACGTAGGGGTTGTAGCGAATCCGGTCGCGCACCGCGTAGTAGAGCGCTACCGCCTGCTCCAGCGGGGTGCCGCCCTGGCCCCGGTGATTTTCCGCGAACTCGACCACCGCGGGGTGGTCACTATCCACGAAGCGGCTGGGCTTCAAGTATTGCTGCATGGCGCTGTCTCCGCGATCCCTGTCGTTGATGGCGCCGCCAGTCTAACCAGCCGGCGCGCCCGGCAGGCACGGCGATCCGGCCAAGCTGTCCGGCCATGCGGCCAATGGTCATGTTCGGCGGTCTAAGCTTGCGGGGCATAGCGGCAGACGCCCGCCGCCCTGCCCGCGCACCATTCGTCACCAAGCCCGTCGCGGCCGGTTGCCGTCGCGGCGGACTGTCATGGAGGAATCCCCATGCTGCTCATCTGGTTGCTCGTCCTGATTCTCGGCGTCGCCTGGCTCGCGCACCGCCGCACTTCGCCGCTCAAGGCCCTCGGCCTGGTCGCCGTCTACCTCGTGCTGATGAGCCTGTTCAGCCGGGCCCATGGCTGGATGGTGCTGTTCTGGCTGCTCTGGGCGGTGGTGGCGATGACCATCCTCGCAGCCGACCTGCGTCGCGGCCTGTTCACCTCGCGGCTGTTCGCCTGGTTCAAGAAGACCCTGCCGCCAATGTCGGACACCGAGCGCGAAGCCACCGAAGCCGGCACCGTCTGGTGGGACGGCCAACTGTTCAGCGGCCGCCCGGACTGGAACACCCTGCTCGGCTACCCCAGGGCGCAATTGACCGAGGAAGAACAGGCCTTCGTCGACGGCCCCACCGAGCAACTGTGCGCCATGGTCAGCGACCACGACATCGGCCAGCGCATGGACCTGCCGCCCGAAGCCTGGGCCTTCATCAAGGCCCAGGGCTTCTTCGGCCTGATCATTCCGAAGGAATACGGCGGCAAGGGCTTCTCCGCCTTCGCCCACTCGCAGGTGGTGATGAAGCTCGCCAGCCGCAGCGGCGATCTGGCCTCCACCGTGATGGTGCCCAACTCCCTGGGCCCAGCCGAACTGCTGCTGCACTACGGCACCGACGCCCAACGCCAGCGCTACCTGCCACGCCTGGCGACTGGCGAAGAAATCCCCTGCTTCGCCCTCACCAGCCCGCAGGCCGGCTCAGATGCCGGCGGCATGACCGACATCGGCATCGTCTGCAAGGGCCAGTGGAACGGCGAGGAAGTCCTCGGCCTGCGCCTGACCTGGGAGAAGCGCTACATCACCCTAGGCCCGGTGGCCACCCTCCTCGGCCTGGCCTTCAAGTGCCATGACCCGGATCACCTGCTGGGCGAGGAAGAGGACCTGGGCATCACCCTGGCGCTGATCCCCACCGATACCCCCGGCGTCGAGATCGGCCGCCGCCACGTGCCGCTGGGCGCGGCCTTCATGAACGGCCCCAACTCCGGCCAGGACGTGTTCGTGCCGCTGGACGCCATCATCGGCGGCCAGGAGATGATCGGCAAAGGCTGGATGATGCTGATGAACTGTCTGTCGGTGGGCCGCTCCATCTCCCTGCCGGCGGTGGGCACCAGCGTGGCCAAGACCGGCAGCTACGTCAGCGGCCGCTACGCGCGCATCCGCGAGCAGTTCAACGTGCCGCTGGCGGCCTTCGAAGGCATCCAGGAGGCCCTGGCGCGCATCGGCGGCAACGCCTGGATGATGGACAGCGCCCGCATCCTCACCGCCAGCGCAGTGGACCTGGGCGAGAAGCCCTCGGTGCTCTCGGCCATCCTCAAGTACCACCTCACCGAACGCGGCCGCGAGTGCATCGGCCATGCCATGGACATCCATGGCGGCAAGGGCATCATCATGGGGCCGAACAACTACCTGGGGCGCGCCTGGCAGTCCGCGCCGATCTTCATCACCGTCGAGGGTGCCAACATCCTCTCGCGCAACCTGATGATCTTCGGCCAGGGCGCCATCCGCTGCCATCCGTACGTCCTGAAGGAAATGGAACTGGCGCGCCGCGATGACCATGACCAGGCCGAACGCGAGTTCGACCAACTGCTGCTGAGCCACATCGGCTTCGCCGTCGGCAACGCCGCCAGCAGCCTGCTGCTGGGCCTCGGCCTGGGCAGCTTCGACCAGGTGCCGGGGGATCGCGTCAGCCGCCCGTACTACCGCGCGCTCAACCGCCTGGCCGCCGCCTTCGCCCTGCTCGCCGACGTCAGCATGATGCTGCTCGGCGGCGAGCTGAAGCGCCGCGAGCGCCTCTCGGCGCGCCTGGGCGATGCGCTCAGCCATCTCTACCTGGGCTCGGCGGCGCTCAAGCGCTACCACGACCTGGACAACCCGGAACACCTGCAACCGCTGCTGCGCTGGGCGCTGGAGGAAAACCTGTGCAAGGCCGAGGCGGCGCTGGCCGGGCTGATCGACAACTTCCCCAACCGCGCCTTCGCCTGCCTGCTGCGACTGCTGGTGCTGCCGCTGGGCCGCCGCCATCGGGGCCCGGGCGACAAGCTGGACGCCGAGATCGCCGCCATCCTTGGCCGCCCGCTGGAGGACCCGGCGTTGCAGGCAATCCTTGCCGGCGCCTTCCTGCCCAGCGACCCGCAGGACCCGATCGGCAAGCTCGGCGTGGCCTACGAGCGCCTCGCCGAAACGGCGCCCCTGCAGGAAAAACTGCGCCAGGCCCTGCGTGACGGCCGGATCACCCCCACTGCCGGCCAGTCGCCCATCGACGCCGCGCGCGATGCCGGCGTGCTCGACGGTAACGAGGCGGAGGCCTTGCACGAAGCCGAGCGTGCGCGCCGTGCAGTGATCGACGTGGACGACTTCGCGCCGGAGGAACTGGGCGACAAGGCCGGCTGAAGCATCCGGCGATCGTTCAGGGGCGCCTGCGGGCGCCCTGTTCATTTGCGGCTTTACCGACGCACAGCAGTGCCGCCCGCGACCACAGGGTGCAAACTGCACCCATACCCGTCATGGAGAACGCGCCATGCACCGAAGCCTTCCCCTGCTGCTGACGATACTGGTCGCCAGCGCCGCCCAGGCCGATCCCTGGCTCTACCCCAGTCGACCACGGCCGGTAGCGCCGCCCACGCCGGTCATCGACCCCATCCAGCAACAGCAGGACAGCCTGCGCCGGCAAAGCGAGATGCGCCAGAACGAGATGGAGCGTCAACGCCTGCAGTACGAAAGCGAGCGCCTGCAGATACAGCAGGACAACCTCCAGCGCCAGCAGGACAGCCAGCGGCTGCGCGACATGCAGCGCCAGCAGAGCGACCAGATGATCCAGCGGCAGCAGAACGAACTGCAGCAACAGCAATTGCAGCAACAGCAACGCCTGCTCGACCAGCAGCAACAGCGGATCGACAACCGCCTGAGGCAGATTCAGTCGCGACCGCGCCGCCCCTAGGGTGGCAAACCCGATATACTCCGCAGCCGTTTCAACGCTGTCCCAGAGGAAGCACCATGGCCAACGCCTATCTCGACCACCACCTCGCCCTGCTCAACCACCTGCGCATGATCCTCGGCGCCCTGGGCGAAGCCGAGCAGGTGCCGGAAGACAACCACGGCCTGTTCCTCGAACGCTTCGACGAGCTGATGGCCGAGCTGCCGCGCGACCCGGAAGGCGCCCAGTACCTGGGCCAGGACCTGATCAGCCAGGTCTTCCACCGCTACCCGCAGATCGCCCACCTGGTCCCGCGCGACCTGCTGTGGTTCTTCGGCGGCGACTGCCTGCACTTCATGCCCGACGAAGAACTGCAGATGTACCAGCAACTCGACGAGCGCCGCTTCGAAGCCGAAGAGAACGGCGAGCCCTTCGACTGGAACCGCGAAAAGCAGTTGCTCGCCCTGCCGGACGACACGCCCAAGCACTGACGCCGGCCATAAAGGCAAAAAGCCCGCACGATGCGGGCTTTTTCATGGGCGACGATCAGGCGTTTCCGGCCGCCGTGGCCGCCGCGCCCGCTTTAATTCAGAAACGAAATAACCCGCGCATCCCCTGCCAATCCTCCCCTCACAGGTAGTCTGAAACTCCTATCCCGCCTGGGAGTATCCGCCGATGCGAGCCATCCCGACGCTTCCCCATAGTAGTGGCATCTAGCCGTACAGGGCCAACGGCCCGCCCCAACGATGGAAACTGCGCGGGAGAACATCATGACTACCCATAAGAAAAATGCATCGCCCATGAGCGATGTATCTGTCAGCACCGATCAGCAAGACTACGCACCCGGTAGCACGGCCACCATCACGGCCAGCGGCTTCGCAGCCGGCAGCACCATCACGTTCCAGGTACAGCACGTCACGGACGCCGGCCCGGATGGCATCTGGGGCACGCCCGACGACGTGATCGAAATAACCTCCGGCGCGGGACACGATCCGTGGTCCGTGACCGACGGCGGCCCCGGCGACCTCGACGGCGAGGTCAACGGCAGCGTCACCACCTCCTGGTACGTGAACCCCGACGACTCGGCCGGCGCGACCTTCCTGCTCACCGCGGCGTCCGGCGACCTGACGGCGACAGCCTCCTTCACCGACAGTCCGCTCATCGAGACGACCGGTGTGACCGTTACCGTGGACGAAACCACCGGGCTGCAGAACCACACCGCCACACCAACTCCTGCGGGAGACGATGACGACAATGACGCTCTGCTGGCCTTGCCCACGGCCTTCGCTACCCGCTTGACCGCGCTACAGGCCGGTACCGTCACGGGCGAAGCCTTGAGTGGCTATACGGGTGCGGCGGGCAACACCGGCAGCAATGCGTTCACCATCAACGCTGCCGCCGGAGGAACCATCCAGGACGTCAGCTTCACCGATGTCAATGGCGCGGCGCTCGATGGCGTGGACAGCGGACTGCTGACCCTCGACGGCGCCCACATCTATCTCTATACCGATTCGACCGACAACAACGTCCTCCTGGGCCGAGTAGGGGACGCAAACGGCGCGGACGAAAACGGCGCAATCGTGTTCGCGGCCTATATCGAACAAGTCCCACCCACACCGCAGCAGCCCTCGGGCGGCAAGATATGGATCGTTGAGTACCAGCCGCTCCAGCATCCGGACGCCACGGACCCCGACGATGCCCTCGACCTGAGCGACATAGTATTCATCGGAACCAGCCAGGACCTGACCTTCAGCCTGGCCAACGCACCCTCCGGGCAGAACCTGTTCCTGATGTTCACCACAGCCAACCCGCAAACGTTCACCGACGCCAATAACGTCGTGCGTATTTCCGGTCCCACCATCATCGCCACCGGCAAGGACCCCGCCGACCAGTCGGCCGGCCTCAACATAACGACGGGCGACACGATCAATACCAGCCAGGCGGGTGGCCCGACCACCTTCGGCACCAACAACCAGATGATCGTGGAGCAGGAAGGCATCCGCTTCACCTTCGTCACCGGTGCCCGGCAGGATGTGACCATCCCCAACCTGGACCAGAACGAAGCGGACCTGGAATCCAATATCGACTTTACCGCCATGTTCGGCGCGAGGACGGCCAGTTTCGATGTCGTTCAACTGCAAAGCGGCAAGAGTGCGGTCGTGAAGATCAGCGCCTTCAGCACCGCGGCTGAAACGGGCGTGAACTTCATCAACGGCTATGCCGGAGATGCGCCCGTCACCATCAGCAATGTAAAGGTCATCAACATCAGTACCGGCGCCACGGTCACTGACCCAAGCCTTGTCATAAACATCAATGGCGGAGTTGCAACGATCACCGGCGTCCTGGCCGGCTACAGGATCGAATACACCACGAGTCAGGATCACAACCGCGTGCTCATCGAGAACGGCGCGGCCGTCGACGCCAAGGGCAACAACCACGCCGACTTCGATATCGGCGGCTTCAAGTTGCTCCAGGTCTCCACCGCGACCGCGGAAATCGGCTCCAAGATGATCTTCGAGGATGACGGCCCCTCGATCAGTGCCAGCCAGGCCACGGTGCCCACGCTGACCACCGACGATACCGACATCCCGGACACCGCCGGCCCCACCAGCTTTGCCAACCTGTTCACCGCGGCCTTCGGCCAGGACGGCTTCAAGGATGCCGACCACAACCATGTGCAGGACGCGGACGCGATCACCTACGCGCTCGGCGTGAGCGCCTCCGGTGGCGTGGACAGTGGTCTGGTCGACACCCTGTCGGGCGACAAGATCTACCTGTTCCTGGAAAGCGGCTCGGTCGTCGGCCGGGTCGGCACTGCCGGCGGCCTGGCCGATCCGGCCGGGGCCATCGCGCTGACGATCTCGGTCGCCGCCAATACCGGCGCCGTGACCCTGGTTCAGAGCCATTCGGTGGTGCACAACGATCCAACCGATCCGGTTGAAAGCGGTGCCTCCGCCGCCGGTCTGGCAGCGGCCAACCTGGTGACCCTGACCGCCACCGCCACCGACGGCGACGGCGATACCGCCTCGGCAACCCGCAATATCGGCAACGCCTTCAAGTTCGAAGACGACGGTCCGACGATCAGCGGTAACCAGACGGCGGCACCCACGCTGACCACCGACGATACCGACATCCCGGATACCGCCGGCCCCACCAGCTTTGCCGGCCTGTTCGATTCGAACTTCGGCAAGGACGGTTTCAAGGATGCCAACGACAATAACGTCCAGGATGGGGACGCCATAACCTATGCCCTTGGCGTCAGCGCCCCCGGCGGCGTGGACAGCGGCCTGGTGGACACCCTGTCGGGCGACAAGATCTACCTGTTCCTGGAAAGCGGCTCGGTCGTCGGCCGGGTCGGCACTGCCGGCGGCCTGGCCGATCCGGCCGGGGCCATCGCGTTGACGATCTCGGTCGGCGCCAATACCGGCGCCGTGACCCTGGTACAGAGCCACTCGGTGGTACACAACGATCCGACCGACCCGGTTGAGAGCGGCGCCTCCGCGGCAGGTCTCGCGGCAGCCAACCTGGTCACCCTGACCGCCACCATCACCGACGGCGACGGCGACACTGCCTCGGCAACCCGCAATATCGGCAACGCCTTCAAGTTCGAGGACGATGGCCCGTCGATCAGCGGCAACCAGACGGCGGCACCCACGCTGACCACCGATGACACCGACATCCCGGACACCGCAGGCCCGACCAGCTTTGCCGGCCTGTTCAACGCACCGGTCTTCGGCAACGATGGCTTCAAGGACAGCAACGACGATAACGTCCAGGATGCGGACGCGGTCGTCTATACGCTCGGTGTGAGCGCCTCCGGCGGCGTGGACAGCGGCCTGGTGGATACCCTGTCGGGCGACAAGATCTACCTGTTCCTGGAAAGC
This sequence comes from Pseudomonas macauensis, assembly GCF_047902425.1. Lineage (NCBI taxonomy): Bacteria > Pseudomonadati > Pseudomonadota > Gammaproteobacteria > Pseudomonadales > Pseudomonadaceae > Pseudomonas > Pseudomonas macauensis. The sequence goes on from NZ_CP138377.1 coordinate 3,951,895, forward strand.
GGCTCGGTCGTCGGCCGGGTTGGCACCGCCGGCGGTCTGGCCGATCCGCTCGGAGCCACAGCACTCACGATCTCGGTCAACGCCAGTACCGGCGCCGTGACCCTGGTCCAGAGCCACTCGGTGGTACACAACGATCCGACCGATCCGGTTGAGAGCGGCGCGTCCGCGGCTACCCTGGCGGCAGCCAATCTGGTAACCCTGACCGCCACCGTCACCGACGGCGACGGTGACACCGCCTCGGCAACCCGCAACATCGGCGACGCCTTCAAGTTCGAGGATGACGGCCCGTCGATCAGCGCTAACCAGACGGCGGCCCCCACGCTGACCACCGACGATACCGATATCCCGGACACCGCCGGCCCGACCAGCTTTGCCGGCCTGTTCGATTCGAACTTCGGCAAGGATGGCTTCAAGGACACCGACGACAACAACGTCCAGGACGCCAACGCCATCACCTACGCACTGGGCGTCAGCGCCTCCGGCGGCGTGGACAGCGGCCTGGTGGATACCCTGTCGGGCGACAAGATCTTCCTGTTCCTGGAAAGCGGCTCGGTCGTCGGCCGGGTTGGCACTGCTGGCGGCCTGGCCGATGCGGCTGGAGCCATCGCGCTGACGATCTCGGTCGCCGCCAATACCGGCGCCGTGACCCTGGTCCAGAGCCATTCGGTGGTACACAACGACCCGACCGATCCGGTTGAGAGCGGCGCCTCCGCGGCCGGGCTGGCTGCGGCCAACCTGGTCACCCTGACCGCCACCATCACCGACGGCGACGGCGACACTGCCTCGGCAACCCGCAATATCGGCGCCGCCTTCAAGTTCGAAGACGACGGTCCGACGATCAGTGGCAACCAGACGGCAGTACCCCCGATGGTCACCGACGATACCGACATCCCGGATACCGCCGGCCCCACCAGCTTTGCCGGCCTGTTCGACTCGAACTTCGGCAAGGACGGCTTCAAGGATGCCAACGACAATGACGTCCAGGATGGCGATGCAATCACCTACGCACTCGGCGTCAGCGCCACCGGCGGCGTGGACAGTGGCCTGGTCGACACCCTGTCGGGCGACAAGATATTCCTGTTCCTGGAAAGCGGCTCGGTCGTGGGCCGGGTCGGCACTGCCGGCGGCCTGGCCGATGCGGCTGGAGCCATCGCGCTGACGATCTCGGTCGTCGCCAATACCGGCGCCGTGACCCTGGTCCAGAGCCACTCGGTGGTACACAACGATCCAACCGATCCGGTTGAGAGCGGTGCCTCGGCAGCCGGGCTGGCTGCGGCCAACCTGGTCACCCTGACCGCCACCATCACCGATGGCGACGGCGACACCGCCTCGGCAACCCGCAACATCGGCGCCGCCTTCAAGTTCGAGGACGACGGCCCGTCGATCAGCGGCAACCAGACGGCGGCCCCCACGCTGACCACCGACGATACCGATATCCCGGACACCGCCGGCCCGACCAGCTTTGCCGGCCTGTTCGATTCGAACTTCGGCAAGGACGGCTTCAAGGATGCCAACGACGACAACGTCCAGGATGCCGATGCGATCACCTACGCACTGGGCGTGAGCGCCCCCGGCGGCGTGGACAGTGGCCTGGTGGATTCGCTGACAGGCAACAAGATCTTCCTGTTCCTGCAAGGCGGCTCGGTCCTGGGCCGGGTTGGCACTGCCGGCGGTCTTGCTGATGCAGCCGGGGCCATCGCGCTGACGATCTCGGTTGCCGCCAATACCGGCGCCGTGACCCTGGTACAGAGCCACTCGGTGATGCACAACGACCCGACCGACCCGGTTGAGAACGGCGCCTCCGCGGCCACTCTGGCGGCAGCCAACCTGGTGACGCTGACCGCCACCATCACCGATGGCGACGGCGACACCGCCTCGGCAACCCGCAATATCGGTAGCGCCTTCACGTTCGAAGACGACGGCCCGAGTCTGGCGTTCGGCAACCTGGTCGGCACCGGTAGCATCCTCCCGCAGACCGGGTACTGGGACCACTCGTTCGGAACCGACGGAATGGGAACGGCCGGCCTGGATATTTCGTTGACGGGGTTCACCCTGGTCAGACCCGGCGGCGCGACCACCACCGGGAGCGGCACGCTCACCGAGCAGTCGCCATCACCGGACGGCAATGGCGCGTTCCACTTCTCCGGGACCCTGACCGGTGACTTCGACAACAACGCCTCAACAGCCAATACCAGCGTCGACTACACACTGACCGCCTTTGCCGACGGCAGCTACGCGCTGGATCTGGTGCAGGGCTTCAGCTCGACGCTTGTACTCAGCAGTGCCAACGGCTCGCTGGATGCCGGCGGCCCGGACCCGGTACGCACCCTGACGATCGGTACCGAGCAGATCGTCTTCTTCAACGCAGTTCCGACAGCTCCGCAGATCGGTACCCCCCCGAATCCGGATCCGGACCCGGCCTCCATTCTGAGCGGCGTTGGGATCGGGGCGCCTGACCCCACCGAAGCGCAACTGCAGACCAATCCTCTGCCGTCGTACATCGGTACGGGTGCCTTGAACGTCAGCACCTCGGGCATCGGCATCAACAACAACAATCTGGATGGCAATACCACGGCGGGAATCAATACCGGTGACGAGAGCTTCGTCATCAATCCCAAGACCTTGTTGACGGGCATGAAGGTCTACATCGACAACTCGGTGGGCGGCTACGATCCCGCCTCGGAAGAGCTGTACTTCACGATCTACTACGACAATGGCACGACCTCGGGAGCGCCCACCAAAGTGCTGGCCTCTGACCTGCACACGGAAGCCGGGGGGCAGAAGTCCTTCACGGTCAACTGGGACGGCACGCATCTGATTGACGCGGTCCAGCTCACGATGGGCAAGGGCACGGTCAAGATCCCGGTAATCGAGTTCATCAAGCAGACCGAAAACCTGGCCAGCGACGTCCAGCTGTCGTTCAACGCCACGGTGACCGACAAGGATGGTGACACGTCGACCAGTGCCTTTACCGCCAACCTGTTCGCCAACAAGGCTGCCGGCTCGACCTTCGACTACCAGCTGGTAGGCGTGACCGGTGCGCGCGATGCCTTCAACGTCGACCTGTCACGGCCCGAGAACAAGTACCAGGTCACCGGCTTCGATGTGACCGCAGGCCACCACGACGCCATCGTGCTAAATGGCGACCCGGCCTCCACGTTCTCGATCAACAACAACACCAACGACAGCGTCGTGACGGTCAACGAGAGCGGGGGACAGGTCACGACCATCACCGTGGTCGGCGTCGACCTGCTCAATACCGATATCGTGCACGGCGCCGTCTGACCAACGGGCAACTGACTGGATGCGAGGGTGGCGTGGAAACCACCCTCGCTTTCCACCGCCCCAGCCGCTTTGCAATCAACGCTCGCACGCCGCCAGGCGTGGAGAGCGATATCTTCGCTCGCCTTGCAGATAGGCCGAATCTCCCATCCCGCCTGGGAGTATCGGCCTCTGCCCAATCTCCGGCACATCTCCATAGTGGTGGTATGTGGCAGTAAAGGGCCACCGCTCCGGCCTGCCTGATGGGTACTGCCTGGGAGAAAGCCATGACCACCCGCACGAAACACACGTCCCCCACCGTTACCACCGACCAGCAAGACTATGCCCCTGGTAGCACAGCCACCATCACGGCCGACGGCTTCGCCGCCGGCAGCACGGTGATATTCCAGGTGCAACACGCCACGGGCAGCGGCTCCGATGGCATCTGGGGCACCTCAGACGACATGCTCGCAGGCGCTTCTGGCGCGGGACACGACGCCTGGTCCGTGACCGACGGCGGCACCGGTGATCTCGACGGCAAGATCAACGGCAGCATCACCACCTCCTGGTATGTGAATCCCGACGACTCGGCCGGCGCGACATTCCTGCTCACCGCAACTTCCAGCGACGGGGCCGTAGCAACGACCTCCTTCACCGACGACCCGGTCGTCGCGGCGACCGGCGTGACCGTTACCCAGGACGAAACCGCCGGACTGCAGAACGCCACGGCCACGCCAAGCCCCGCGGGCGATGCCGACGATAACGACATCCTGCTGGCCTCCCTGCCCACGGCCTTCTCTGACCGGTTGAGCGCGCTGGGAGCCGGCACCGCCACGGGCGCCGCACTGAGTGGCTACACCGGCGCGGTTGGCGACAACGGCAGCAATGCGTTCACCCTCAATCCACTGCCCGGCGGAAGCATTACCGATGTCCGCTTCACCGATAGCGGTGGCGTGGCGCTCAATGGTCTGGACAGCGGGCTGCTGACCCTCGATGGCACCCACATCCTTCTCTATACGGACTCGGTCAACAACAACGTCCTGATAGGCCGGGCCGGGAGCGCGGCCGGACCGATAGTGTTGGCGGCCTATATCCAGGAAAGCGGAACGCCACCCACGGGCGGCAAGATCTGGACCGTAGAATACCAACCGCTCCAGCACCCGGACGCCACCAACCCCGATGATGCCGTCAACCTGCTGAACAAGGTCTTCATCGGCACCAGCCAGGACCTGTCCTTCAGCCTGGCCAACGCACCCTCCGGGCAGAACCTGTTCCTGATGTTCACCTCGGAGAACCCGACAACCTTTACCGACGCCAGTAACGTCGTGCGGATCTCGAGCCCTACCATCATCGCCACCGGCAAGGACCCCGCGGACCAGTCGTCGGGCGCCAACATCAATACCGGTGACACCATCAATACCAGCCAGGGCGGTGGCCCCACCACCTTCGGCACCAACAACCAGATGATCGTGGAACAGGAAGGCATCCGGTTCTCCTTCGTCACCGGTGCGCGGCAGGACGTGACCGTTCCCAACCTGGACCAGAACGAAGCGGATGTTGAAGCCAACATCGACTTTACCGGCATGCTCGATACGAAAAAGGCCTGCTTCGACATCGTGCAGCTGCAAAGCGGCAAGAGTGCCGTGGTCACGATAAGTGCGTTCAGCACCGCGGTTGAGTCGGGTGTGAACTTCATCAACGGTTATGGCAATGACACAGCGATCGCCATCAACAGTGTGCGTGTCATCAACATCAGCACCGGACAGGTGATCGAGAACTCGGATGGTTCGGTGAATGATCCGACCATCGCCATCAGTTTCAATGCCGGGGTTGCCACCGTTACGGGCGTCAAGGCCGGCTACAAGATCGAGTACACCACGCTGCTGGATCACAACCGCGTACTCGTCCAGAACGGAGCCCCCATCAACGCCACGGGCAATGACCACGCCGACTTCGACGTCGGTGGGTTCAAGCTGCTCCAGGTCGCCACCGCGACCGGCGAAATCGGCTCCAAGATGATCTTTGAAGACGATGGACCATCTGCGACCGGCACTCCCGCGACCGGCACCGTCGACGAAGATGGCCTGCCCAATGGCATACCAGGCGGTGTCGGCGACGTGGCCGGTGAAGCCACCGTCGCCACCGGCAGCGTGAGCGGCATCTTCCAGTCCGGCGCCGATGCGCCGCTGACTTATGCCATGTCCACTGATACCAGCGGCCTGCAGGCACTGAGCTCCGGCGGTACGGCGCTGGTCTACAGCGTTTCGGGCAACACCCTCACTGCCACGGCCGGTGTGGGCGGCGCCACCGTGTTCACCTTCAGCCTGACGACGGCGGGTGCCTACACCTTCACCCTGCTCGGCCCGCTGGATCACCCGGCTGGCAATGACGAGAACGACATCGCCATCAACCTGGGGACGCTGCTGAAAGCCACCGACAAGGATGGCGACACGGTGACCGCCGCGGCAGAAAAACTGGTGATCACCGTCGATGACGACACCCCGACCGCGGCCGGTACCCCGGCGACCGGCACCGTTGACGAAGATGGCCTGCCCAATGGCATACCGGGCGGCGTCGGCGACGTGGCTGGCGAAGCCACGGTCGCCAGCGGCAGCGTGACCGGCATCTTCCAGTCCGGCGCCGATGTGCCGCTGAGCTATGCCATGTCCACTGATACCAGCGGCCTGCAGGCCATGAGTTCCGGCGGCACGGCGCTGGTCTACAGCGTCCTGGGCAACACCCTTACCGCCACGGCCGGTGTGGGTGGCGCCACCGTCTTCACCTTCAGCCTGACCGCAACGGGTGACTACACCTTCACCCTGCTCGGACCGCTGGATCACCCGGCAGGCAATGACGAGAACGACCTCACCATCAATCTCGGCACACTCCTGCAAGCCACCGACAAGGACGGTGATACGGTCACCGCCGCAGCCGAGAAACTGGTGATCACCGTCGATGACGACACCCCGGCCGCGACCGGTACCCCGGCAACCGGCACCGTCGACGAAGACGGCCTGCCCAATGGCATCGCCGGTGGTGTCGGCGACGTGGCCGGCGAAGCCACCGTTGCCAGCGGAAGCGTGACCGGCATATTCCAGTCCGGTGCCGATGTGCCGTTGAGCTATTCGATGTCCACTGACACCAGCGGCTTGCAGGCACTGAGTTCCGGCGGCACGGCGCTGGTCTACAGCGTCCTGGGCAACACCCTTACCGCCACGGCCGGTGTGGGTGGCGCCACCGTCTTCACCTTCAGCCTGACCGCAACGGGTGACTACACATTCACCCTGCTAGGCCCACTGGACCATCCGGCGGGCAATGATGAGAACGACCTCACCATCAACCTCGGCACGCTGTTGCAGGCCACCGACAAGGATGGCGATACGGTGACCGCCGCGGCCGAGAAACTGGTCATCACGGTTGACGACGACACGCCGACCGCGACCGGGTCGCCTGCGACCGGTACCGTCGACGAAGATGGCCTGCCCAATGGCATCGCCGGTGGTGTCGGCGACGTGGCCGGCGAAGCCACCGTGGCCACCGGCAGCGTGAGCGGTATCTTCCAGTCCGGCGCCGATGTGCCGCTAAGCTATGGCTTGTCCAGTGACACCAGTGCCCTCCAGGCACTGAGTTCCGGCGGTACGGCGTTAGTCTACAGCGTCGTGGGTAATACCCTCACCGCCACGGCCGGTGCGGGCGGTGCCACCGTCTTTACCTTCAGCCTCACTGCGACGGGTGATTACACCTTTACGCTGCTCGGCCCGCTGGACCACCCAGCTGGCAATGACGAGAACGACCTCACCATCAACCTCGGCACGCTGTTGCAGGCCACCGACAAGGATGGCGATACGGTCACCGCCGCGGCCGAGAAACTGGTCATCACGGTTGACGACGACACGCCGACCGCAACCGGGACGCCTGCGACCGGCACCGTCGACGAAGACGGCCTGCCCAATGGCATCACCGGTGGCGTCGGTGACGTGGCCGGTGAAGCCACCGTGGCCACCGGCAGCGTGAGCGGCATCTTCCACTCCGGCGCCGATGTGCCGCTGACCTATGGCTTGTCCAGTGACACCAGTGCCCTCCAGGCACTGAGTTCCGGCGGCACCGCCCTGGTCTATGGCGTCTCGGGCAACACCCTCACCGCCACGGCCGGCGTGGGCGGCAACACGGTGTTCACCTTCAGCCTGACCGCAGCGGGGGACTACACCTTCACCCTGCTGGGCCCGCTGGATCACCCGGCTGGCAATGATGAGAACGACATCGCCATCAACCTGGGGACGCTGCTGAAAGCCACTGACAAGGATGGCGACACGGTGACCGCCGCGGCCGAAAAACTGGTGATCACCGTCGATGACGACACCCCGACCGCCAACGGAAGTGCGGCAACCGGCACCGTCGACGAAGATGGCCTGCCCAATGGCATCGCTGGCGGAGTCGGCGACGTCCCCGGCACGGCCACCATCGCCACCGGCAGCGTAACCGGCATCTTCCACTCCGGCGCAGATGTCCCCTTGACCTACTCCCTGGGCACCGACACCAGCGGCTTGCCGGCACTGAACTCCGGCGGGGTGGCGTTGACCTACAGTGTCTCGGGCAACCTGCTCACCGCCTCGGCCGGTGCGGCTACCGTGTTCACCTTCAGCCTGAACGCAACGACAGGCGCCTACACCTTCACCCTGATCAGCCCGTTGGACCACCCGGCCGGTAACAACGAAAACGACATCACCATCAACCTCGGCACGCTGCTCAAAGCCACCGACTTCGACGGTGATACCGTGACGGCCTCGGCGGAGAAACTGGTCATCACGGTTGACGACGACACACCGACTGCCACCGGATCTCCGGTGACCGGCACCGTCGACGAAGACGGCCTGCCGGGCGGCATCCCTGGCGGCATCGGCGACGTGGCTGGCGAGGCCACCGCGGCCAGCGGCAGCGTGACCGGCATATTCCAGTCCGGCGCCGACGTGCCGCTGACCTATGGCTTATCCAGTGACACCAGCGCCCTGCAAGCACTGAGCTCCGGCGGGGTTGCGTTGACCTACAGTGTCTCGGGCAACACCCTGACCGCCAAGGCCGGCGCAGTCGACGTGTTCACGTTGGCCCTTACCGCGGCGGGTGCCTACACCTTCACCCTGCTCGGCCCACTGGATCACCCGACCGGCAACAACGAGAACGACATCAACATCAACCTCGGCACGCTACTGCAAGCCACTGACAAGGATGGCGACACGGTAACCGCAGCGGCCGAAAAACTGGTCATCACCGTCGACGACGACACGCCGACACTGGCCTTTGGCAACCTGATCGGCACCGGCAGCATCCTTCCGCAGACCGGGTACTGGGACAAGGCGTACGGCGCCGATGGACTGGGCGCGGCCGGCCTGGACATTTCGTTGACCGGGTTCACCCTCGTCAGGCCGGACAACACGACCACCACCGGAACCGGTACGCTCGTCGAGCAGTCGCCATCGCCGGACGTCAATGGCGCGTTCCACTTCGCCGGGACCCTGACCGGTGACTTCGACAACAACGCATCAACGGCCAATACCACCGTCGACTACACGCTGACCGCCTTTGCCGACGGCAGCTACACCTTGGACCTGGTGCAGGGCTTCAGCTCGACGCTCGTGCTCAGCAGTGCTGACGGCTCGCTGGATGCCGGTGGCCCGGACCCGGTGCGCACGCTGACCATCGGCACCGAGCATGTCGTCTTCTTCGGCGCCAACCCGTTGGCTCCGCAGACCGGCGCCAACAGCATCCTGACCGGTATCGGGCTCGGGGCGACCGACCCCACCGAAGCGCAACTGCAGACCAACCCCCTGCCGTCATTCATCGGCTCGAGCGCCATGAACGTCAGCACCTCAGGCATCGGCATCGCCAACAACCTCCTGCAGGGCAACGGCACAGCCGGCATCAACGCCGGTGACGAGAGCTTCGTCGTCAACCCCGAGAGCTTGCTGACCGCCGTGAAGGTCTACATCGACAACTCGGTGCAGGGCTACAACCCCGCCACGGAAGAGCTGTACTACACCGCCTACTACGATGACGGCACGACGTCCGGTGCACCGATCAAGGTGCAAGCCGCTGACCTGCACGCGGAGGCCGGCGGACAGACGTCCTTCACCGTGCAGACGGTGGGCACCAAGCTGATCGATGCGGTACAACTCACCATGGGCAAGGGCGAAGTCAAGATCCCAACGATCGAGTTCATCAAGCAGGTCGAAAGCCTGGCCAGCGACGTCAAGCTGTCGTTCGACGCCACAGTGACCGACAAGGACGGAGATACCGCGAGCAGTTCGTTCGCCGCCAACCTGTTCGCCAACGACGGCGCCGGCGCAACCTTCCAGTACACGCTGGCGGGCACCAGCGGTGCGCGTGATGCCTTCAACGTCGATCTGTCACGCATCGAAAATACGTACCAGGTCACCGGTTTCGACGTAGCCGCCGGCCACCGGGACGCGATCGTGCTCAATGGCGACCAGGCCTCCACCTTCACGATCGACAATACCGGCGCCAACAGTGTCGTCGCGGTTCATGAGACGGGCGGACAAACCACGACCATCACCGTGGTCGGGGTCGACCTGCTCAATACCGACATCGTGCACGGCAGCGCCTGATCCATCGAGCGCACATAAAAAAAGCGAGGGTGGCGTGGAAACCACCCTCGCTTTTTTCATGACTGCAGAACGAGATTCGCGCGACGGGAACAACGTTGACCGGCGACAGGGAAGCGTCCTAGGCCCCCCGAAGGAGCTGGGTGTCCTGCCGTGAACCGCGATCCAGCTCCACCCAGGTGGACTCAGGTGACTCCTCGCCATCGGTGAGCCCGTGCTTCAACGCATACATCAGCAAGTCCATGCGATTGATCAGGTTCAGCTTCTGATAAATGCTGCTGAGGTGGTTGTGCACGGTGTGCTCGCTGATGCCCAGGTGCTCGGCGATGCTCATGTACTTGGCGGACGGGTCCTCCACGATGGCGCGAATCAGCTCCCTTTCGCGGACCGTCAGCCGTGCCTGTTTCGGCTGCTCCGGATTGCATTTCAAGTGTACGTGCCCGCTAGCGGCATAGTTCGAAAGCCCGCCAGCCCAGGCCCTGTTCAGCCCGATGTCGCGGTGGTGAACGTTGATGATGGCCTGGACGATCGACTCAGTCGGGTCTTCCGCCAGCACCACGCCACGTGCGCCCGCCTCTATCGCCTGGGCGACGGGGACCGATTCGTACAGCCCCTTGAGCACCAGCAGTTTCATTTCGGCACTGCGGGCAAGCTCCGCGACGACCTCCAGCGGGCTCAGCGCATCCGGAAAGAAGCTGAAGAAGACGACATCGGGACGCAACTGGTCGGCCAGATCCAGTGCGTAGGCATAGGTGCTGGCCTGGCCGCCGACCTCCATCTGCGGCCTTCTGGCATCGATCAGCTCATGAAGGCCCATGAGAACGAGCGGACGACAGTCGATCAGCATCACGCGTATGGTTTTCTTATGGTCAGGCATTTTCTTTCTGACCTCCTGAATGATGAATCATGGCCTCCACCCGCGAACCTTTCTGAATCAGCGATTCGTCCACCCGCCCACCGCGATTGGTGGACAGGTGCGAGCGCCGACAAGCCTTGACGATGCTCGCTCGGGTGTGGACAGCAAGGGGTTGGTGGCTCTGGGGGGGCGTATCCGTCCGCTGCACCGGCGGAGGTTGCGGACGTATCCAGAGGGAGGGGGGTGCCGTCGAGACAACTTAAATGGGAATGGCTACCGCAGGCCCAGGATGTTGTTCTCCCTCGACCGGTCAACTCAGTCTAGGTCAGAGAATTCGCTTTTCACTGACTCAGGCTACACGCGGGCATTCGGCCGAATGCCTCCAAGAGATGAAAAATAGAGCCCAAATATCAATGACTTACGAATGCGTCAAGCGACCGACGGGCGCATTCTCGCACCAAGCGGAACGTCAACTAACCGACGAAAGGCGCGTCAGGGAAGAAAAATGATAATTACGTCAAATTATCGCTGAGACCTACTTCGTCGGGCCATGAGCCGCCAGGCCTGGCCAAATTCGCGAATCGTCTCCGCTGCTGAAACCTGATGGAATCAGGGGCTCATGATGTCCTGGACGGAGCGGCTGGGACTCAGCCAGCCATTCACGCTTTCGACGCTTTCGACCGGCGCTCGTCCCGCCCAGCGATTGAGGGTGAACACATTGCTGAGGAATTCGTATTGCGTCTTGAGCAGGTCACGCCGAGCGCGGAATTCGTTGCGTACCGCGGCCAGCACATCGACGGCGTTGACCATGCCGTAGGTCAGCCCCTTTTCCGCCGCCACCCGGGACAACTGCGCGGAAGACAGGGCCAAACGGCTCGCCTCGATCTTCTCGCCATTCGAATTGGCGGTCAGGTAAGCACTGGTGATCTCCTTGACCACCCGGCGTCGAATCTCTTCCCGTTGCTCCTCGGCGACCACCTGGTCCTGGTACAAGCCACGGACCCGCGCCGAGGTCGACCCGCCGCTGTATATCGGCACCTGAACGCCGACGCCGGCGACATAACTGTCCGTACGCGGCGCCAGGGCGTTGTTGTAGCCCTCGTTGGTCTGTTGCGCGCTCAGGTTCAGGCTCACGGTCGGGTAGTGCCCGCCCTTGCCACTGCGCAACGCCGCTTCCGCGGCTTCGACGCCGCTTTCGCTGGCCTTGAGCGCCGGGTTTTGCGCTATCCCCTCGCGGACCCAGGTTTCCAGGCTCTGTGCCGAAACCTGCATATGCACGTCATCGCGAACCCGGCTGAGCCGTTCCTTGACGGGCCGGCCGACGATCTCCGCCAGCGACTCGCGGCTGATGATGGCCTGGTTGCTGGCTTCCAGTTCCTGCGCCGCGAGCAGGTCCACGCGGGCCTTGAGATCGAGCTGGTCGGTCACCAGTGCTAGCTGCTTTTCGTACAACGCGGTGACCCGGTCCAGGCTTTCCTGCGTGGTCCGGCGCTCCGCCTTCACCAACTCCAGTTCATCCTCGGCCGCCAGGGCCGTGAAGTAACGCCGCGCCAACTCCACGGTGGCCTCCGCCTGGGCGTCCTGGGCCGCGGATTCGGTCTGTTTGGCAAGGCTTTTGAATTTCTTGTAGTTCTCCCACGCGGCCTTGTTGTAGAGGTACTGACGCACCACCAGGCTGTAGCTCTCGGCGTCGTAACTGTCCTGCACCACATCGCTTTCCTGGCGAATCTGGTTCACCCCGGCGTTCAGCGACACCTGCGGCAGCAACGCCCCCAGGGCCTCGCGCTGGTGTTCCTGCCCCGCCTTGGCCTGCGCGAAGGAGGCTAATACCTTCGGGTCCTCCAGACGCGCCTCGCGATACAACTGCATGAGATCGGTGGAAAGCGCCGAAGCACTGACCCCGCTCGAGGTTGCCGCAGCCGATTGCGCCAGGGCGCCGCCCGCCGCCAGCATGAACGCCCCCGCCAACAGAACTGCCGACGTGTCCATGGTCATTCCTCGATCATCGATTGAGCCAGAGCGTTGCGGGCCGGCTGCATCAGGTACTGCAGCAACGTGCGCTGTCCCGTGATGATCAACACGTCCGCCGGCATCCCCGGAACCAACTTGCGCTCACCCAAGGTGCGCACGCCGTGTTCGGTTACCCGGACCCGCGCCAGGTAGTAGGGTGTCCCGCTCTTTTCATTGACCAGGCGGTCCGCCGAGACGCTGGCGACCTCCCCTTCGATCACCGGCGTGGTCGCGGCGTTGAAGGCGCTGAAGCGGATATCGGCGCGCTTGCCGATGGCGATGCGGTCGATATCCACCGGCGGCACCTGGGCCTCGATGATCAGCTCGGAAATCGATGGAACGATGTCCAGCAGCGGCGTCCCCGGGTGCACCACACCGCCCACGGTATGCACCGTCATGCCGATCACCATGCCCGACTCGGGGGCGCGGATGACGATACGGCTGAGCCGGTCCTCCAGGGAGGAGGATTTCTCGCGCAGGTCGTAGATCTTGGTCTGGACCTCGGCCAGTTGCTTGGCGACCTCGGAATTGAAGTCCTTGTCGACCTGCAGAATCTGCAACTGCGTTTCGTTGATCTGCAGGCGCGCCCGGTTGATCGTGGCGCGGTGATCGGCCACCTCGGACTTGAGCATCCCCAGCTTGCGTTCCTGCTCGACCAGGCGCTGCTTGTCGACGAACCCTTGCTTGAGCAGGTCGGACAGTTCGCTGATTTCACCGCTATAGGATTTCTCCAGCTGGAGCTTGGCGTCGATCACCGCTTCCAACCCACCGATCTGCTGGTTCAGCTGACCGATACGCTCGCGCAACACCGCTATCTGCCCTTGCCGCGAACCCTGCCGGGCGTTGAATACCTGGGTCTCGCTCTGGCGTGCCTCCCGGCCCCGCGTGCTGGCCAGATCGGCGATCTCGCCGAAGTCGATGGCCGGCAGCGCGTCACGCTCGGCCTTGAGCCTGGCCTCCATGGCCTTGGCCGCGATCAGCTGGCTGCGGGTCATCTCGTATTCGAAGCGCAGTTGGGCATCATCGAGCACGATCAGCGGATCATCCCGTTTGACGATGTCGCCGTCGTGCACCAGCACTTCCTTGACGATGCCGCCTTCAAGGTGCTGGACCGTCTTGCGGTAGGTCTGAACGGTGACCACCCCCGGCGCGTAAACGGCCCCATCCAGCGGCGCGAAGGCCGCCCAGGTACCGAACAGGCCGAAGGTCACCCCGACGATGGCAAGGCCCAGGCGGCGGATCTTGCGATCCGATATCGGCAGGTCGGCGAAGCTTTCAATTTGACGACTGGGCATCGTGGTCGTCCTTGCCGGTATCGACCGGTGCAATGCTGGCGCCCGCGGGCATGACGCGCTGATGGACCTGCTGAACCTGATGCTGCGCCTGCTGCTGGGCTTGCTGGGCTTGCTGCGCCTGTTGTTGCACCTGCAACTGCTTTGCGTTGAGTTCGGCCAGCACTTGGTCGCGCGCCCCATAGAGCGTGATGATTCCATCGTTCATCAGCATGAGCCGGTCGAGTTGCGAGACGATGTTGGTACGGTGGGTAATGACGAACAGGGTCGCGCCGGTCTGCTTGAGCTGCTGGATGGCCGCGGCCAGAGCGCGGTCGCCGACATCGTCGAGATTGGAGTTGGGCTCATCGAGTACGATCAGCCGCGGGTTGCCATACAGGGCCCGGGCAAGCCCGATGCGCTGGCGCTGCCCTCCCGACAGCATGAGACCCTCGCTGCCGATGACGGTGTCGTAGCCATCGGGCAGCAGCAGGATCATTTCGTGAACCCCCGCCATCCTGGCCGCCTGGATGACCTTCTCGGAATCGACGTCGGCGAAGCGGGCGATGTTCTCGCCAACGCTGCCTTCGAACAGCTCGATGTCCTGGGGCAGGTAGCCGATATGCGGCCCGAGCGCGTGTTTGTCCCAGGTGCTGATGTCCGCGCCATCGAGCCGGACCACCCCATGCTGCGGCGCCCATACCCCCATGAGCGCCCTGACCAGGGTCGACTTGCCGGCGGCGCTGGGGCCGATGATGCCCACCACGCAACCGGCGGGCACGCTGAAACTGATGTTCTTGATGATCGGGGTTTTCGAGCCGGGCGCCGTGACAACCAGATTCTCGACCTGCATATGGCCCTGCGGCGCCGGCAGCGGCATCCGCTCGGGTTGCGCCTGCAGTCTTTCGAGCACACCGTTCAGGCGGCTGTACTGCGAGCGCGCCGAAATGAAGCCCTTCCAACTGCCGATGAGCAGATCGATGGGGGCCAGCGCGCGCCCCAGCAGCACGGCCCCGGCGAACACCATGCCCGCCCCCACCTGATGGTCCACCGCCAGGTAGGCCCCCAGCCCCAGCACCAGGGATTGCACGAGGAGCCGGAAGGTCCGGGAAAGCGTACTGACCATGGCGCCCTTGTCGCTCGCCAGGGACTGCAGCAGCAGAACGTTTCTTTGCCGCTGCCCCCAACGGTCCATCAGGGTTTCCAGCATGCCCATGGACTCGATGACTTCGGCGTTGCGCAAGTTCTTGGTGGTATAGAGCGTCGCCCCGATGTGCTCCTTGTTGGCCTGGGCCAGCGCAGGGGCCGTCAGCTTTTCATTGACGTAGGCGAGCACCAGCAGCAGCAAGGCGCTGGCCGTCGCCACCCAGCCAAACCAGGGATGGAACAGGAACATCACCGCGATATAGATCGGCAGCCAGGGCGCGTCGAAAAAGGCGAACAGGCCACTGCCGGTGAGGAACTGGCGCAAGCCCGTCAAATCATTGAGCGACTGCGCCGAGGCATCCATGCCACCGCTGTCCAGGGCCCGTCTGAAACTGGCCTTGTAGACCTGGCGGCTGAGCAGCACGTCCAGCCGGGTACTGACCCGGACCATGATGCGCGAACGAACCCACTCCAAAGAGCCCAGCGTGATCACCAGCACGGTCATGATCAGCGTCAGCATGGCCAGAGTCGTCAGGCTGCCGCTGGTGATCACCCGCCCATACACCTGGAGCATATAGAAGGTGGGAACGAGCATCAGCGCATTGATGAACAGGCTGAAAAAGCCAACGGAAAGGAAGCTCTCGCGACAGGCTTTCAATGCGCTCTTGAGATTTTCTTCGGGGGTGCTTCGCATGGAAACCTCTGCTCGCGAGAGGCCAACGTTTGTGGAGCTTAGATCACGCTGGAAGACTCCGTACGGCAAATGGCCATTTGCCATGGATCACACGAACGTCCCGCCATCACAGAGCGCTCAAATGACCGCAGGAGCGCCGAAGCCCAGGCGACGAGCGGTAACGAAAAAGCCCGCGTGATGCGGGCTTTTTCATGGGGAATCGCGAATTATTTTTCGGACGCACAAACGAAAACACCGCCCCATAAGGGCGGTGTTTCGATTTTGGAGCGGGAAACGAGACTCGAACTCGCGACCCCGACCTTGGCAAGGTCGTGCTCTACCAACTGAGCTATTCCCGCATCAACTTTTTGCAACCTTCAGCTTTCGCCGAAGGGTAACGCCATTTCATCTTTCGGTTACCGCCGTTGGGCGATAATCGAGAATTTGGAGCGGGAAACGAGACTCGAACTCGCGACCCCGACCTTGGCAAGGTCGTGCTCTACCAACTGAGCTATTCCCGCAATGGCGTCCCCTAGGGGACTCGAACCCCTGTTACCGCCGTGAAAGGGCGGTGTCCTAGGCCACTAGACGAAGGGGACGCGGCCCGGAACTTACAACATCTTTCCGACTTCTTCGCTTTGCGTTTCCGCGTTTCGCGTCGAAGTGGCGCGCATTCTATGGACCCTTTGAGGGGCCGTCAACCCTCAGAAGAAAATATTTTTAAATCAAAGACTTCTGGGTAAAAAGCGAGCAGCTGCTATCAGCGCTAGCACTAAGACATTACACTCGCGAAAAAACCCTCGGGAGCTTTCCAGGTGTCGCCACTCGTCATTACCGTCCTGGTCCTCGTCGGCATCGCCCTGCTGATTGCCATCGGCTACATCAACCATCTGGTCGAGAACCGCAAGCTGGAACAGGCCCGGCAGAAAGCCGACCTGCTCGACCGCTCCCGGCGCTGCGCCGATATCTCCGAGTCCATGCCCGGCCAGTTCATGTCCCCGGCGCTGAAACTGCTGCTCAGCCGTATGGAGCTGAGCCTGGGCGAACGCCTGCTGGCGGTGGACAAGCAGAATACCCAGATAAAGGAGCGCATCGCCGAACTGCGACCGCTCATCGCCCAGGGCGAGTCGATTGCCGTACGCAATGCGCCGCAGGCCATCCTCACCGAAGCCAAGGCCAAGGACGTCCGCTTCCTCTTCGAAGCCCTGCACGCGCAGATTACCCGCAGCGCCCAGGACGGCCTGCTGGCACGCAACGATGCCCAGCAGTGGGTGAAGGAAATCCGCCACCTGCTCGCCCTTCTGCATATCGAGTTCTTCGGCAACCTCGGCCAACAGGCCCTGCAACAGGGTCAACCGGGCCAGGCACGGCTGGCCTTCGAGCGCGGCGTCCAGTATCTGCGCAAGCAGCAGGACGTCGGCCGCTACCAGGCGCAACTGCAACAGCTGGAGAACCAGTTGGCCCGCGCCAACGCAATGGTGCTGGAGAACACCCGGCCCGCCGTCGACGACGACAGCGCGTTGAACGATGGCCTCAAGGCCCTCGACGACGACGATCTGTGGAAGAAGAAGAACCTTTACGACGATTGATGCGTCGAACCTGCATATCCGGCCACCTACGCCCCAGGAGCCCTCCATGAGTCTCGTAGTCTTCGGCGCCCCGCTCTCCCCCTTCGTCCGCAAGGTCCGCCTGTTCTGTGCCGAGAAAGGCCTGGACTACCAGCTGGAGAACGTCAATCCGTTCAACCAGCCCGACTGGTACCGCGAACTCAACCCGCTGCGCCGCGTGCCGGCGATCCGCGACGGCGACTTCACCCTCGCCGACTCCAGCGTCATCTGCCATTACCTGGAAGACCGCGACCCGCAGCGCGCCCCGCTGTGCGGCGAGACTCCGCAGGCCAAGGCGCGCATCCGCTGGCTGGAAAAGTACGCCGACTACGAAGTCGCGCCGCTCGCCACCTTCACCGTGTTCCGCAACCGCCTGCTCAAACCGCTGATGGGCAAGCTGTGCGACGAAGCGGCGGTCAAGGGTGCGATGCAGGAGAAGCTACCGGAGCATTTCGACTACCTGGAAAAATGCCTGGGCGCGAACGATTTCTTCGTCGACAACCGTTTCAGCCTCGCCGACATCGCCATCGCCAGCCAGCTGGTGAACATGCGCCACGGCGGAGAGGAGCTGGACACCCAGCGCTGGCCGGCCCTGGCCGCGCACTTCCAGCGCATCGCCAGCCGCCCCACCCTGGCCGCCATCCTCCAGGGCGAGCAGCAGATCATTGCCAAGATCCTGGCCAAGCGCTGATCGGCCTGCCAGATGAGCAGGTGATGGGCTCCTGTAGGAGCGGATTCATCCGCGATCCGGCCGGCGGGCCGGTAGAAGAGCATCGCGGACAGAGTCCACCCCTACGAACGCTCATGAAAAAGCCCCGCAAATGCGGGGCTTTTTCATGAGGCTGCGAATCAGCAGTCGGTCAGGCGCAGGAAGATCGCCACCAGGCGCTCGATGCCAGCCTGGTCGACTTCATTGAAGCGGCCGACGCTGGGACTGTCCAGGTCCAGCACTCCGATCAGGCGGCCGTCCTTCACCAGCGGCACCACCAACTCGCTGTTGGAGGCACTGTCGCAGGCGATATGGCCGGGGAAAGCATGCACATCCCCGACCCGCTGGGTCTCGCGGGTACGCGCCGCCGCACCGCACACGCCCTTGCTGAAGGAAATGCGCACACAGGCAACCTTGCCCTGGAACGGGCCGAGCACCAGTTCCTCGTTGCGATTGAGGTAGAAGCCAGCCCAGTTCAGGTCCGGCAGTTCGTTGAACAGGAATGCCGAGAACTGTGCGGCATTGGCGATGAAGTCGCGCTCGTCGGCGAACAGCGACTCCGCCTGCGCGGCCAGCAGTTCATAGCCATCCAGGCCGGCACCGGCCTGTTGCAGATCGATCATGGGGTATCTCCTTCCAGCAGTTGGCGGCCCACCCAGTAGCGGGCGAATTGGTAGGCGCAGCGGCCATTGCGATTGCCGCGCCCGAGAGCCCAGCGGATGGCCTCTTTCTCCAGCGCTTCGTCCCAGCTCCAGCGGGTCAGACCGGATTTGCGCGCCAACGCCTCGATCCAGTGGCGGACCACGCTGAGGAAGTGTTCCTGGGTGAAGGGATAGAAAGAGAGCCACAGGCCGAAGCGGTCGGACAGGGCGATCTTGTCCTCCACCGCTTCGTTGGGATGCAGTTCGCCGTCGACCATCTGCCAGTTCTCGTTGTCACTCTGTTTTTCCGAGACCAGATGGCGGCGATTGGAGGTGGCGTACAGCAGCACGTTGTCCGGCGCCTGCTCCAGCGAGCCGTCGAGCACGCTCTTGAGCACGCGGTAGTCGCCCTCGCCGGCATCGAACGAGAGGTCGTCGCAGAACAGCACGAAGCGCTGCGGCAGGCCATGCAACTGCTCGACCACGCGCGGCAGGTCAGCCAGGTGATCGCGTTCGATCTCGATCAGGCGCAGCCCGTCGCCGGCCAGTTCGGCCAGCAACGCGCGCACCAGCGAGGACTTGCCCGTGCCCCGCGCGCCCCACAGCAAGGCGTGGTTGGCGGGCTTGCCGGCGACGAACTGGCGGGTGTTGCGCGCCAACTGGTCGCGCTGCGTGTCGACGCCCAGCAGGTCGTCCAGGCGCAGGTCGAGGCTGACTTCCAGCGGCTGCAGGTAACCGCTGCGCGCATCGCGGTGCCAGCGCGCGGCCAGGCTGCGCTGCCAGTCGACGGGTGCGCGCAATGCCGGCAGCAATGGCTCCAGGCGCGCCAGCACCGACTCGGCGCGCGCGAGAAAATCATTCAGACGAGAATCCATGCGGGTCTCCACGGATCATTCGGGGTTCGGCCACAGGCTATGCCGACAGACGGTTCCGATGGGCTATGCTACGGCGCAGAAAAGCTTTCGCGAGGCGATGCTCCGCACTCCATGGATATTGCGCTCACCCATCGCCTCTCGTTCAAGCAGGCCAGCCTGACCGTGCTGGTGGCCTTCCTGCTGGGGACGCTGCTCAGCCTTATCCAGGTTGGCGTCGATTATGCCAGCCAGGACGCCTCCATCAACCGCGAAGTTCGCGCCCTGCTGGACGTCAGCCACAACCCCGCCGCCCGCATCGCCTACAACATTGACGCCGAACTGGCCCAGGAACTGGTGGTCGGCCTGTTGCGCTCGCCGGCGGTGATCCGCGCCGAGATCATCGACAACGCCGGTACGCCCCTGGCCAGTGCCAACCGGCCGCTCGCGCAGAGCCATCTGCGTGGTCTGAGCGACTTTCTCTTCGGCGAGCAGCGCAGCTACGAAGAGCCGCTGTTCGTCGATCACGCGCCGACCGAGTCGCTCGGCGTGCTGCGCCTGGAGATCGACACCTTCGTGTTCGGCAACGACTTCCTGCGTCGGGCCGGCATGACCTTCATCTCCGGCTTCATCCGCAGCCTGCTGCTGTCACTGATCCTGCTGGTGCTGTTCTACGGGCTGCTGACCAAGCCGCTGGTGAGCCTGATAGACGCCCTCAGCCGTCACGATCCCCGCTCGCCCTCGCGTCTGCGTCTGCCCTGCCCGAGCGGCCATGAGCACGACGAGATCGGTGTGCTGGTGGAGGTCACCAACCGCCAGCTCAATCGCATCTCGGTGGAAATGGAACAGCGGCGCGAAGCCGAGGACCGCCTCACCCAGTACCTGGAAGAACTGGAAAGCATCGTCGCGGCGCGCACCGCCGAGCTGAAGGCCGCGAACGCACGCCTCACCCTGTCCAACCAGGAGCTGGAACAGGCCCGGCAGACCGCGCTGGCCATGGCCCAGGCCCGCGGCAGCTTCCTGGCCAATATGAGCCACGAGATCCGCACCCCTCTCAACGGCCTGCTGGGAATGCTCGGCCTGGCCCTGGACGGCCCGCTGACCACCGAGCAGCGCCAGCAGCTGTCCATCGCCCACGACTCGGGCAAGGTGCTGCTGGAGCTGCTCAACGACGTGCTCGACCTGTCCAAGTTCGAGGCCGGCCAACTGGAGCTGGAGCGAATCCCCTTCGACCTGGGCACCCTGGTGGAAGACACCGCCAGCCTGCTGTCGCAGAATGCCGCGCCCGCCGTGGAGCTCACCTGCCTGATCAGCTCGAAGTTGCCGGCACAACACGCAGGGGACCCGACGCGGGTGCGCCAGGTGGTGAGCAACCTGCTGTCCAATGCCCTGAAGTTCACCCGCCTGGGGCGCGTCGACATCTGCGTCGAGCCCCAAGGCAACGGCGTACGCATCAGCGTGCGCGACACCGGCATCGGCATCGCCCCCGAAGCCCTGCAGAAGATCTTCCAGCCCTTCACCCAGGCCGACGCTGGCATCGCCCGCCAGTACGGCGGCACGGGCCTGGGCCTGGCGCTGACGCGCAAGCTGTGCGAGGCGATGAAGGGCGAACTGGTGGTGAAGTCCGAGCCCGGATTCGGCAGCGAATTCATCGCCACCCTTCCGCTGCCGGCGCTGGAACCCGCCCAGTCGCTGCCCCCGCTGAATGGCCGGCTGATCGTGCAATGCGCCGCCAGCAGCGGCCTGGCGACATTACTGGAACACTGGCTGCCGCACTGGAATGTCGAGTACCAGCGCCTGGACATCGACGCGAGCCTGGCCGGCATGACGCTGGACGCGCTGCTCTCGGATTGCCCGGACTGCCTGATCACCCTGCGCCGGCACGTGGCCAAGCCCGTCCTGCTGGTCACCGCCTACGGCAACTTCCTCGAACAGCCGCTGGCCCAGAGCCTGGCGCCCTTGCGCCAGCTGGCCCGGCCGTTATCGCGGGAAGTGCTGTACCAGGCCCTCAAGCAGGCGTTCGAACATCAACCGCTGCCGGTTCCTTCCGACGCCGGCACCACGCCGGCGGAGCGCTTCTCGGCGCGGGTGCTGCTGGTGGAGGACAACCCAGTCAACCAGTTGGTGGCCAAGGGCTTGCTGCAGAAACTCGGCTGCATCGTGGCCGTCGCCACTAACGGTGAAGAGGCACTGGCACAACTGGGCGATGGCACCTTCGACCTGGTGCTGATGGACTGCAACATGCCCGTGATGGATGGCTACCAGGCCACCCAGGCAATTCGCGAAAGCGGACGCTGGCCGGGCCTGCCGGTCATCGCCCTGACCGCCAACGTCCTGCCGGACGAGCGCGAGCGCTGCCGCGCCGCCGGCATGGACGACTACCTGGCCAAGCCTTTCCACCGCGACGAACTGGCGGCGATCCTGGAGCGCTGGGTGGATCACCGCCCGCGCAGCTGAGTTCAGCCTTCCAGCTTCATCAGCTGCGCCAGCAGCGAATCCAGTTGGTGGCGCAGGCCGTCGGTGACGCTCAGGTCCAGGCCGCTGCGGCACAACAGGTCCTCGCGCAGCGGCAGTACCTTGTCGCGCAGGGCGATACCCGGCAGGGTCAGCCCGAGATGCACTTCCCGCTCGTCATGCCGGGCCCGGCGCCGCTCGACCAGACCCAGTTGC
Organism: Pseudomonas macauensis; assembly: GCF_047902425.1. Taxonomy (NCBI): domain Bacteria; kingdom Pseudomonadati; phylum Pseudomonadota; class Gammaproteobacteria; order Pseudomonadales; family Pseudomonadaceae; genus Pseudomonas; species Pseudomonas macauensis. Next base: position 3,974,207 of record NZ_CP138377.1, read on the forward strand.
TCCAGGCGCTTGAGCAATGGCGTCAGGGTGCCGGAATCGAGCATCAGCCGCTCTCCCAGCGCCTTCACCGACGGCTGTTCCGGCGGTTCGGCCTGCCATTCCCAGAGCACCAGCATGGCCAGGTACTGCGGATAGGTCAGGCCGAGGGCGTCGAGCATCGGCCGGTAGCCGCGGATCACCGCGCGGGACACGGCATACAGGCGGAAGCACAGCTGGTTGTCCAGCTGCAGCTCCACCGGCAGGGATACAGCGTCTTTCATCACAGCAGCGCTTCGATCTCGGCGGACAGTTGCTCGGGCTTGGTGGTCGGGGCAAAACGCTTGACCACCTTGCCGTCCTTGCCGATCAGGAACTTGGTGAAGTTCCACTTGATGCCCTGGCTGCCCAGCAGCCCCGGCGCGCGCTTCTTCAGTTGCACGTAGAGCGGGTGGGCGTCGGCGCCGTTGACGTCGATCTTCTTGAACAGCGGGAAGCTGACGCCGAAGTTCAGCTCGCAGAACTGGGTAATCTCCCCTTCATTGCCCGGCTCCTGCTTGCCGAACTGGTTGCAGGGGAAGCCGAGCACCACCAGGCCCTTGTCCTTGTACTGTCGCCACAGGGATTCCAGGCCCTTGTACTGCGGGGTAAAGCCGCACTGGCTGGCGGTGTTCACCACCAGCAGCGCCTTGCCGCCGAAATCGGCGAGGGTCTTCTGTTCGCCCTTGATGGTGGTCACGGGAATGTTCAGCAGTGCGTCGCTCATCAGGTGTGGCTCCGGCGGGAAGTGGGAAATTAAAGGATAGTGATCAATTAAATTGCATGCAATTCAATTGATCACTAATCATCTAGCGAATGACCTGCTATCAGATCCGCGCCGATGCCACTTGTAGGAGCGAGCTTGCTCGCGAACGGTCTTTCTGGCGGCAATGGTGCTGGGCGGGTTCGCGAGCAAGCTCGCTCCTACGAAGAGCCCCAAAAAAGAAAAGGCCCGCCGGATGGCGGGCCTTGGGGTCACTCTTTCGGCACCAGTTTCAACGACGCCGAATTGATGCAGTAACGCAGCCCGGTCGGCCGCGGGCCATCGGGGAAGACATGGCCCAGGTGCGCGTCGCACTTGCCGCAGCGCACTTCGATGCGATGCATGCCATGGCTGAAGTCCTCCAGCTCGCGCACCACCTCACCGTTCACCGGCTGGAAGTAGCTCGGCCAGCCGCTGCCCGAATCGTACTTGGCGTCGGAGTCGAACAGCGCCGTGCCGCAGCAAACGCAGTGGTAGATGCCGGGCGTCTTGGTGTCGTGGTATTCGCCGGTGAAGGCACGCTCGGTGCCGCCCAGCCGGCAGATGTGGAACTGCTCGTCGGTGAGTTCGTCGCGCCAGGACTCCAGGGGCTTTTCCAGCTTTTCCATCGATCTGCCTCCATTAATGGAAAAAATGCCCGATGCCTCCTTTTCCGGGAATCGGGCCGCACGTATGATGCGCGTGGTTAACGTCAGGTTCAGAATCTGCCGCACAGAGACATTCTCGCGATAGAAAAGCCTTAAAAACTCTACTTTTTCGAGAAATCCACTGTTTTCCTGTCGATTTTCAGGGTCGACACCAGGGAAAAGCACTTCCGAACCGCTCATTTGACGCCAGTCTGTCACCCGCGTTACAGCCTGCCAAGTTGCTGGCCGCGGACTATTTCGGAATCCCAGATCATGCAGGTCACCAAATCGAACAAGCTCGCCAACGTCTGCTACGACATTCGCGGGCCCGTGCTCAAGCACGCCAAACGCCTGGAAGAGGAAGGCCACCGCATCCTCAAGCTGAACATCGGCAACCCGGCGCCGTTCGGTTTCGAGGCACCGGACGAAATCCTCCAGGACGTGATCCGCAACCTGCCTACCGCCCAGGGCTACAGCGACTCCAAGGGCCTGTTCAGCGCGCGCAAGGCGGTGATGCAGTACTACCAGCAGAAGCAGGTGGAAGGTGTCGGCATCGAGGACATCTACCTGGGCAACGGCGTCTCCGAGCTGATCGTGATGGCCCTGCAGGCACTGCTCAACAACGGTGACGAGGTGCTGATCCCGGCGCCGGACTACCCGCTGTGGACCGCCTCCGTGGCTCTCGCTGGCGGCAAGCCGGTGCACTACCTGTGCGACGAGCAGGCCGGCTGGTTCCCCGACATCGCCGACATGAAGGCCAAGATCACCAGCAACACCAAGGCCCTGGTGCTGATCAACCCGAACAACCCAACCGGCGCGGTGTACTCCCGCGAGGTGCTGCTGGACATCGTCGAACTGGCGCGCCAGCACAACCTGGTGATCTTCTCCGACGAGATCTACGACAAGATCCTCTATGACGAGGCCCAGCACATTTCCACCGCCTCGCTGGCGCCGGACGTGCTCTGCCTGACTTTCAACGGCCTGTCCAAGTCCTACCGCGTGGCCGGCTTCCGCTCCGGCTGGATCGCCATTTCCGGTCCCAAGCACAAGGCGCAGAGCTACATCGAGGGCCTGGATATCCTGGCCAACATGCGCCTGTGCGCCAACGTGCCGAGCCAGCACGCGATCCAGACCGCGCTGGGCGGCTACCAGAGCATCAACGACCTGGTCCTGCCCGGCGGGCGCCTGCTGGAGCAGCGCAACCGCGCCTGGGAACTGCTCAACGATATTCCCGGCGTCAGCTGCGTCAAACCCATGGGTGCGCTTTACGCGTTCCCGCGCATCGATCCGAAGGTCTGCCCGATCCACAACGACGAGAAATTCGTCCTTGATCTGCTGCTTTCCGAGAAGTTGCTCATTGTTCAGGGCACCGCCTTCAACTGGCCCTGGCCGGATCACTTCAGGGTGGTTACCCTGCCCCGTGTCGATGACCTGGAACAGGCCATCGGACGCATCGGCAACTTCCTGAAAAGCTATCGCCAATAAATCATCGCCAGTGAACCCCAGCGCATAAATGGACCTGCAGATCGACGACTTCTACAAGGATGCCGCTTCCGGCCTGCTGACCCTCTACCAGGCCTTCCCGCGCAAGATCGCCCTCTACGTCGAGGATCTGATCGGCCGGGAAGAGCCTGACGAGTTCGGCCTGCCCAGCACTCGCCACCAGAGTTGCCTGGGCGCGCTGCTGTGGCTGGCCGAGGAAGGCTACGTGCGCTTCGACGCAACCATTCGTTACGAAGCATTGGACCAGGCGGTGCTCAGCGAAAAGGCCTTCCTGCGCCTGACCCGCATCGTCCCCCACGCGGTACGCAGCGACGAGAACTTGCCGCCCAGTGTGCGCCGCGACCAGGCCTCGCTGGCCAACCAGCTGCGCGAGGCCCTCGCCAGCCGTCACAGTGAGCGCATCGCACGCTTGACCCGTCTACTCTTCGAGAGTGATCTCGGACGCCCAAGCGACACAGTTTGAAATAGTCCCCGAGTTGAATCGCCTCGGGGGCAACCGTATATACCCCGCATACTATTCAGTGATCCTGGGTCCTGCTGTGCCCGGCGATCCGGAAAGCCGCGCTCCCAAGCGGTTTTCCCCTAATCCAGCCGTGAGGAGAAGCTTTACGCCATGATGCGCATCCTGTTGTTCCTGGCCACCAACCTGGCAGTTCTGGTGATCGCCAGCATCACCCTGAAACTGCTCGGCGTGGACCGATTCACCGGCCAGAATTACGGTAGCCTTCTGATTTTCTGTGCCGTCTTCGGCTTCGCCGGCTCCCTGGTTTCGCTGTTCATCTCCAAGTGGATGGCGAAGATGAGCACCGGCACCGAGATCATCAGCCAGCCGCGCACCCGCCACGAACAGTGGCTGCTGCAGACTGTGGAAGAGCTGTCCCGCGAAGCCGGCATCAAGATGCCGGAAGTGGGCATCTTCCCCGCCTACGAAGCCAACGCCTTCGCCACCGGCTGGAACCGCAACGACGCGCTGGTCGCGGTCAGCCAGGGCCTGCTGGAGCGCTTCTCGCCTGAAGAAGTCAAAGCCGTGCTGGCCCACGAGATCGGCCACGTGGCCAATGGCGACATGGTGACCCTGGCGCTGATCCAGGGCGTGGTGAACACCTTCGTGATGTTCTTCGCGCGCATCTTCGGCAACTTCGTCGACAAGGCCATCCTGAAGAACGAAGACGGCCCGGGCATTGGCTACTTCGTTGCGACCATCTTCGCCGAACTGGTCCTGGGTATCCTCGCCAGCATCATCGTCATGTGGTTCTCGCGCAAACGCGAATACCGCGCCGACGAGGCCGGCGCCCGCCTGGCCAGCAGTGGCGCGATGATTGCCGCCCTGCAACGCCTGCGCGCCGAACAAGGTGTGCCGGTGCAGATGCCCGACTCGCTGCAGGCCTTCGGCATCAACGGCAACCTCAAGCACGGCCTCGCCGGCCTGTTCATGAGCCACCCGCCGCTGGAAGACCGCATCGAAGCCCTGCGCGCCGCCGCTCGCTAAGGCTCGACATGAAACGAAAAAGGGCGACCCTCAGGTCGCCCTTTTTCATGCCGGCGAGTCAGCCGCGACGCAGCGCGAACACCACCTCATCCAGTTGGCTGACGCCGCTCTTGATGAACTTGGGGCTCTCGGCCAGTACGTCGACGCGCTCCAGCTCCTCAACCTGCCAGGTCTGGGCGAAGTGCCGACGCACCTCATCACCCAATACCGCGAACGGCGGGCCGTCCATCTCCGCCTGCGGGTACTCCAGGGTGATCAGCAGTCCGCGCACCTGGTGCGGCAGGATGCGCTGTAGATGAGCCACATAGTCGACACGCATGTCCTCCGGCAGCGCGATCAGCGCCGCACGGTCATACAGGGCGCAACAGTCGGCCACCTGCTCGGCGGTCACGTCGAAGATGTCGCCCTGGAGGATCTCCAGCCGCTCGAAACGGTAACGGCGCAGCGGCCCTTCCTCGGTGATCTCGGGCTCCACGCCCAACCCCGCGAAGAAGTCGACGGCCGCACGCTCGGCCAGCTCGACGCCCAGCACGCGGTAGCCCCATTGCGCCAGCCAGAGCATGTCCAGGCTCTTGCCGCACATCGGCACCAGCACCTGCGACTCCGCGGGAACGCCCAGGGTCGCCCATTGGCGATCCAGGCCAGGATTCACCTTCTGCTGGTGGAAGCCGATCTCATTGCGCGCCCAGCGCGCCTGCCAGAATTCATGTTGCATGAAACACCCGTTCAAACACTGCACGCCGCGAGAAAGCCACCAGCACCGCCCGGCACTGCGCCTCTCGCACTCTCTGTCTTCCGAAGCGACACCCTTCATTCGCACCGGCTCGGGCCGTTATGCGACTGAACACGACATCTGATTCGGAAATTTCCACAAACTCTATCGCATTGGCTGACAGACATCCCTTTAAAGTGCCCTACGACTCCCCTTCCACCTGATCTGTAACTCAGTTGGCATTTCAACTCCGCGCCACCGGCGACCCAGCCGCAACGCATCTCTTAAGCCGATCATTCTGGTCGAAAACCTATACTGGTTTTCGATCTTTACCCGCGTGAACATAGGGCTATTCATGTAGCGAGGTTCACCATGCTCCCTACCCTGTTCATCTCCCACGGTTCCCCCATGCTGGCCCTGGACCCCGGCGCCAGCGACGCCCCGCTCAAGCGCCTGGCTCGCGAGCTGCCCAGGCCAAAGGCGATCCTGGTGGTTTCCGCCCACTGGGAAACCCCGGACCTGCGCGTCACCGCCGCCACTCAGCCGGAGACCTGGCACGACTTCTACGGTTTCCCGGCGGAACTCTACGCCGTGCAATACCCTGCTCCCGGCTCGCCGGAGCTGGCGGCACGCGTCGTCGAGCTGCTGGCGAAGGACGGCCTGCCCGCCACCCTCGACGCCGAACGCCCCCTGGATCACGGCACCTGGGTTCCATTGAGCCTGATGTACCCGCAGGCGGACATTCCGGTGGTGCAACTGTCGCTTCCCAGCCGCCTCGGCCCGCAGACGCAGGACCGCGTCGGCAAGGCACTGCAAGCCCTGCGCGAGGAAGGCATCCTGCTGATCGGTTCGGGCAGCATCACCCACAACCTGGGCGAGCTGGACTGGCGTGCCGGACCGGACGTCATCGAGCCCTGGGCCAAGGCCTTCCGCGACTGGATGGCCGAACGCCTGGCCGCCAACGACGAGACCGCACTGTTCGACTACCGCCGGCAGGCGCCCTGGGCCACGCGCAATCATCCCAGTGATGAACACCTGCTGCCGCTGTACTTCGCCCGCGCCGCCGGTGGCACGCCGATGACGGTGGAGCACGCCGGCTTCACCCTTGGCGCGCTGGGGATGGATATCTACCGCTTCGGCTAAGGGATCGGCTTTTCGTAGGAGCGAGCTTGCTCGCGAACGCTCTCCCGGCAACACCCGTGTTGTGCGGTTCGCGAGCAAGCTCGCTCCTACAAGGGCAAACCTGCAACGCCTCCCTTCGGCAATTTTGGTCGTGATGCCGGAAACGAAAAAGCCCCGCCAAGGCGGGGCTTTTTCATGTGCGAATGACCGAAGGATCAGTCTTCGCGGTAACGACGCAGGCGCAGGGCCTTGCCAGCGACGCGGGTGTCCTTGAGCTTGGTCAGCAGGCGGTCGAGGTTCTCTTCCGGCAGCTCGATCAGGCTGAAGGTCTCGCGGATCTGGATACGGCCGATGGCCTCGCGGGACAGGCCGCCCTCGTTGAGGATAGCGCCCAGCAGGTTCTTCGCCTGCACGCCATCGCGGGCGCCCAGGGCGGTACGGCAGCGGGACTTGCCTTCCGACGGCGGAGCCATCGGACGACGCTCGCCGCTGCGCTCCGGACGGTCGCCGCGCTCGGGGCGATCGCCACGCTCACCGCGCTCGTAACGATCGCTGCGCTCGCGCGGGGCGGCCGGGGTCAGCGGCTGTTCGCGGCGGACCGATTCCAGGTCCAGCGCCTTGCCTTCGGTCAGCTTGGCCAGCAGCACGGCGGCCAGGGTGTCCATGTCGGTACCCAGGCGACGGCACAGCTCGTCACGCACGGCGCCACGGCTGGCGACGGCGTTGGCCAGCAGCGGTTGCAGGCCAGTGGCCAGGCGGTTCAGGCGTGCTTCGAGGACGGTGTCGGCGTCCGGCAGACGAACTTCGCCGACCTTCTGGCCGGTCACACGCTCGATCACCTGCAGCATGCGGCGCTCACGCGGAGTTACCAGCAGCAGGGCGCGGCCTTCGCGACCGGCACGGCCGGTACGGCCGATGCGGTGCACGTAGGATTCCGGATCGTAGGGCATGTCCACGTTCAGTACGTGGGTGATGCGCGCCACGTCGAGGCCGCGGGCGGCGACGTCGGTGGCGATGACGATGTCCAGCGAGCCGTCCTTCAGCGACTCGATCACGCGCTCACGCTGGGCCTGCGGCATGTCGCCGTTCAGCGCGGCGGCGCGGTAGCCCTGGCGCTCGAGCAGCTCGGCGATGTCCAGGGTGGCCTGCTTGGTGCGGACGAAGCCGATCAGCGCGTCGAACTGCTCGACTTCCAGCAGACGCAGGATCGAGGCCGGCTTCTGGTCGGCGTGGACCATCAGGTGCACCTGCTCGATGCGGGCGACGGTCTGGGTCTTGGCGGCGATGCGAACGTGCTTGGGCTCTTTCAGGTGGCGTTCGGCGATGCTGCGGATCGAGGCCGGCAGGGTCGCGGAGAACAGCACGGTCTGGCGGCTGGCCGGCATGGCTTCGAAGATCACTTCGAGGTCGTCCATGAAGCCGAGCTTGAGCATTTCGTCCGCTTCGTCGAGGACCAGGCGCTCGACGGTGGAGAGCAGGTTCTCGTCGCGGCGCAGGTGGTCGCACAGGCGGCCCGGAGTGGCTACCAGGACCTGGGCGCCCTGGCGCAGAGCTTTCAGCTGCGGGCCCATGGGCGCGCCGCCGTACACGGCAACGACGCCAACGCCCGGCATCTGCTTGGAGTAGGTTTCGCACGCGGTAGCGACCTGCAGGGCCAGCTCACGGGTCGGAACCAGTACCAGTACCTGCGGAACGCGGCGCGCCGGGTCGATCTTCGACAGCAGCGGCAGCGCGAAGGCCGCGGTCTTGCCGGTGCCGGTCTGGGCCTGGCCGATCATGTCGTGGCCTTCGAGGATCACCGGGATCGACTGGGCCTGGATCGGCGACGGCTCTTCATAACCGACAGCGGCGATGGCAGCGAGAATACTGGGGTGAATACCGAGCGCGGCGAAGCCGGCGGTTTCCTGGGTCATGGGTTTTGCCTCTAAGTACATCCGCAAAGACCCAATAGCCGAGCTGCGCATGCCCTGTACGACAATGAAGTCACCCAGGCAGCTGGAAGCGGGGATTTGCGAAATGAAGATTGGAAGAATACGTCAAGGAAGTCCGCACAGCGGACGCACGACAGAGCGTGAAAGCACCGAAAAATGCGAGATCCAAAACGGGGCCTTAGCTTGGCCGGCGCGCATCATACCGGAAAATCCTCCGTCATGTGCGTCTTTTCAGACAAGGACCGGCGAACGGTCGCGCCTGGACGAGCCCGGCAAGGCCGGCTATACCGAGCAGGCCCTCCCCCGCCGGATGCCACCGATGAAGCCGAGCAGCACGCCCCGCATCACCCGTGAACGTCATGATCATGTCCTGCTGCTTGGCCTGAACCGGGTCGAAAAGCGCAATGCATTCGACTTGGAAATGCTCAACCAGCTGGTGCTCGCCCTGGGCGAGTACGAACGTGACGATCAACTGCGCTGCGCCCTGGTATTCGCCCACGGCGATCACTTCACCGCCGGGCTCGACCTGGGCGATGTCAGCGAAACCTTCCGCACGGGCTGGCAGTTACCCGACGGCGCGGTAGACCCCTGGGGCACCTTTGGCGGACCACGCCTGACCAAGCCGCTGATGGTCGCGGCCCAGGGCTACTGCTTCACCCTTGGCATCGAATTGATGTTGGCGGCGGACATCAACCTCTGCGCCAGCAACGCGCGCTTCGCCCAGTTGGAAGTGCAGCGCGGCATCTTCCCCTTCGGCGGCGCAACACTGCGACTGCACCAGGTGGCCGGCTGGGGCAACGCCATGCGCTGGCTGCTCACCGGCGACCAATTCGACGCCCACGAGGCCTGCCGCCTGGGGCTGGTGCAGGAAGTCACCGCGCCCGAGGAACTGATGCCTCGCGCGCTGTGGATGGCCCAGCGGGTCGCAGCTCAGGCGCCGCTGGGCATTCGCGCCACCCTGGCGTCAGCCCGCCAATGCCTGGATGAGGGCGAGTTGGCCGCCGCCCGCGAACTGCCGGCAATGGCCAGCCGCCTGTTGTCCAGCGAGGACGCCCAGGAAGGCTTCAGGGCCATGCAGGAAAAACGCGAAGGACGCTTCCGCGGAAAATGAGCGAGCACCGATTCACCCTCGGCCTCGCATAAAAAGCGCTATATCCAAGGTATTAAGAACGCTCGAAATACGGCTATAACTCTAAATATTCACCTTTAAAATCATCAACTTACAATCAACAAAACGACTATATACAAGTTCCAATTACGCGTTCAAAAACAAATCTCTACAACTGACATCGAGCGCAGCGCAGTGACTCGCCGGAAGTACCGCCCGAGCCGCGCTGGATCTAGTCCTTCATGGAGGAACTCGTATGTCAGGCCCGATTCGCGTCTTCGCACTTTCTCTTCTGGTCGTTGCTCTGTCGCTGCAGGGATGCAGCAGTCACGGCGGCGGCAGTCATCATAGCTCCGGCAGCAGCAGCGACGGTGGAGCAGGCACTGGCGACGGCGGTACTGGTGGTACTGACGGAGGCACCGGTGGCACCGGCGGAACCGACGGCGGCACGGGAGGTACGGGCGGTACCGGTGGCACTGACGGCGGCACAGGAGGCACAGGTGGCACGGGCGGTGGTACCGGCGGCACGGGTGGAACTGGCGGCACCGGCGGCGGCACGGGCGGCACCGGCGGTGGCACTGGAGGCACCGGCGGCGGAGACGGCGGTACCGGCGGCGGCACTACTGTCCCCAACCCCGCCACCAGCAACATCCTGAGCGAGACCGGCCAGGTGGTTTCCAGCGTCGGCGGCACCCTCGGCACCGTCGGCGGTGTGGTGCAGAACGTCGACGTCCCATTGCTCGGCAGCGGCGTAACCGACGGTACCGGCGGCGTCATCCAGCAGGTTGCCGCAGGCGTGGATCACGTCGGCGACGGAATCACCGACGGCCTGGGCAACCTGGCCAACAATCCCAATGCCATCGGCACCACCCTGGCCGGCCCAACCAACCTGGTGAGCCACACCGGCGAGGCAGTCAGCAGTCTCGGCGGCACCGTGGCCGCCGTCGGCGACGGCCCGCTGCTGGCCAGCACCCCGCTCAACGGCGTCACCGGCCAACTCGGTGGCGTGGTGGACGGCGTTGGCGGCCAGATCACCATGCTCGGCGACTCCCTCACCGGAGCGGTCACCACCGGCCCGTTGAGTCAGTTGACCACCCAACTCAGCGGCACCACCGCGAACGTGGTGGGCACGGTGGAGAACACCACCAGGACCATCGGGACAACCACCGGCCTGGCGGCACCTGTGAACAACCTGCTGACCACCGTCGGCACGGCTGTGACCCAGACCGGCGATCAGCTCAGCACCCAAAGCCCGGCACTGGCCCCGGTCGGCGGAATCGTCAGCAATACGGGGCAGGTGGTCACCGACGCAGGCGGCCTGGTCAGTGGCAGCACGACGGGCAGCAACCCGGTTGGCGGACTTATCGGCGGCGTCACCAGTACCGTGGGCACTGTCACCGGCTCCCTGGGCGGTACGACTGGCAGCACCAGCCCCGTTGGCGGACTGGTCACCGGCGTCACCAACACCGTGGGCACTGTCACCGGCTCCCTGGGCGGTACGACAGGCACCGGCGGCCTGCTCAGCGGCGTCACCAACACGATCAGCGGCGTGACGGGGACCGGCGGACTGGTAGCGGGCGCCGGGGTCGTCTCGGGCAGCACCACCGATGGCACCGGGGTCGCCGTGGGTGCAGGTGTCGGCACCACCAGCGGCAGCACGACTCAGGGCGGCCTTCTGAATACGGTCGGCAGCACCCTCGGCGGCCTGGGCGCTGGGCTGGGAGTTGGCGTCACGACTCCCCAGCAATAAATCAGTTCTCGCCCATACTGTGGTAGCCAGGAGCCATTCACGGCTCCTGGCCTTTCGCTGAAGTCGGACTCATGGAGGAGCCAGATGCGCAAACTCGCCACCTTGACCCTGCTGTTGGCAACACCCCTCGCCTGGGCCGAGCGCCCGATCCAGCTCCCCGGCTCCGATATCGAACAGACCCTGCCCCGCCCCAACCTCCCCGGCGGCGAACTGCGCCCGACGGCACCCAAGGTCACCGCTCCTGCGCCCGAGGCCGAACAGCCCGGCCAGATCCTGCAGAAACGTATCCAGCTCAAGCGCATCGAGATCGCCGGCGGTGGTCATTACCCATTGAGCACCTGGCGTCCGTTGCTGGAGCCGCTGACCCGGCGGCCGGTCCAGGTCAGCGAACTGGTGGCGGCGGCCAAGGCCATCACCCAGCGTTACCAGAACGACGGTTTCTTCATCTCCTTCGCCTATGTGCCGAACCAGGACTTCCGGGGAGGCGTCGCGCGCATCGTATTGGTCGAAGGCCATATCAGGGATGTACGCAGCAGTGGTGACCTGGGCGCTCACCAGGCCCGCGTGGACCGCTGGATCGCACGCCTGAAGGCCGAGCGGCCGCTGACCCGCGAAAGCTTCGAGCGCTTCAGCGTGCTGATGAGCCGCGTACCGGGCCTGCAACTAACGATGGCGCTCAAACCGCCCACTACCAATGACGGCGGCGCAGTGCTGGAACTGGCTGGCCAGAGCAAGCGCTTCAATACCGGCGCCAACCTGGACTCGCGCCACGGCGAGCAGCGCGGCCTGCTCTCCGCCGAGGTGAAGTCGCTGCTCGGCTGGGGCGAACAACTGCAGTTCAACTACCTCTACCCGCCCGGCGAGGATCACGAGTACTACCGCGCCTGGAACTACAGCCAGTTGCTGGGCGACAACGGCCTGCAACTGACGGCCGGCTACAGCCATTACAACTCCACACCGGACGACCAGCTGCGCCTGGCCAACGGCCTGGTGTTCGCCCGCAAGCGGGAGAACGAACGGGTCAATGCGGGCCTCGGCATTCCACTGGTGCTGCGCCGCGACCTGACCTGGGATGTGAACCTGCGCGGCTACACGGTGAACGACACCAGCCGCTACGACCTGGTGGTGCCGAACATCCCCTACCGCGTCGAGCAGAAGAGCAAGCTGCGCGTCGTCGGCGTGGACACCGTGGTCCAGCAGTTCGCCACCAAGCGCGTGCGCGCCGGGAGCCTGGCGGTCTACCAGGGCCTGAATGGCATGGGTGCGGAGGCCGAGAAACCGATCCGCAAGGACTTCACCCGCGTGCTGGGCTATGGCGCCCAGCAGGATCAGTTCACCGACCGTTGGCAAGGTGTGGTCACGGCCGGCTTCCAGTGGACCGATGACGTGCTGCCCGACTCGGAGCAGGTCACCTACGGCGGCGCGAACTTCGGCCGTGGCTATCCGGACGACCAGGCCACCGGCGACAAGGGCTGGGGCGCGGCCTACGAGGTGAACTACTCCTTCCTGCGCCAGAGCGTGGTGCTCAACCAGATCCAGCCCTACGCGGTAGTGGACACCGCCCGCACCCACTACACCCAGGACGGCCTCCCCGACGCCAAGCTTGGCTCGGCCGCGATCGGCGTGCGCCTGACCAACCGCAAGCACTACCTGGTATCGCTGGAAGTGGCCAAGCCCATCGGTGACCGCGCGCTGGACAACAATGAGCGCAGCCCGCGCCTGAACTTCGCGTTCAGCTACCAGATTCCCTGAGGACGCTTGCCCGGCTCACTGCGCCGGGCACAGCGAGTCGATGTAGCCGCGCAGCGGGTAGCCCAGCTTCGGTTCGAGGCTCGCCACGCGCTTCTTCAAGGCCCGCAGGTTGAGTTCCTGATCCAGCTCGGCGGGCACGAAGACGATCACATTGCCCTCCGGTACCGAACATTCCCAGTAGTGACGATGGAAGCGCCCGCGCAGCAGCGCGGCCCCCAGCGGGCGACCATCGTCGGTGCTCCACTGGTTGATCACCAGCCAGCCGCCGGGACGCAGGCGCTCGCGGCAGGCGCCGAGGAAATCCCAGGCGATATGCGCAGGCGCGGGGCCGGTATCGGTGTAGAGATCGAGGAAGATCAGGTCCGCCGGCTCGCAGCGCTCCAGTTCCTCGACAGCATCGCCGATGCGCAGGTTCAGGCGCGGATCATCGCCCAGCCCCAGGTGCTCGCGAGCCAGCCGGGGAATCGACGGGCGCAGCTCGATGGCCTCCACCTCTTCCAGCGGCAGGTACTTCAGGCAGGCCTGGGTCAGGCTGCCGGCGCCGAAGCCCAGGAACAGCGCGCGGCGCGGACGCGCGTGGCACAGCGCGCCGAGCAGCATGGCCCGCGAATAGTCGTACTCCAGCCAGCTGGGGTCCTGCATCAGCACGCAGCTCTGCTCGACCTCGTCGCCGAATTCCAGGTAACGGAAGTCACCGTTCTCCACCACCCGGATCACGCCGAACGCATCGCGCTCCTCGACGATCAGGCGCTCTTCGACCCGATGCTCCTCGCTCATGCCCACGCCCCCCGGAAGGCGACTGTGACATTGCGATCCGCCAGGATGCACAGACGGCGCGGATTGCCATTGAACTGCGAGGGCTGAAGCACGTGATAATCCTTCAAAAGCAGGCGTGGATCGCCTGAGCAGCAGGAACCGGCTGCCAGGCCCGAAAGCCGCAAGAATAACAGCCCAAGAGGCACAACCGAGCATGTATGCCATTATCGGCGCGGGTCCGGCCGGCCTTGCCGCCGCCCGCCAACTGCAGAAGTACGGCATCCCCTTCACCGGTTTCGAACTCCACGGCGACGTCGGCGGCCTGTGGGACATCGACAATCCCCACAGCACCCTGTACCACTCCGCCCACCTGATTTCCTCCAAGGGCACGACCCAGTTCGACGAATTCCCCATGGACATGGACGTCCCCCCTTATCCGCACCACACCCAGGTGCTGCGCTACTTTCACGCCTACGCACGGCACTACGGCCTGCACGCCCACTACCGTTTCAACACCCGGGTCACCGCCCTGCTCCGCCAGGAGCGCGGCTGGCGGCTGCGATGCGAACGCAACGGCGAAGTGCACGAAGGGCTGTTCGATGGCGTGCTGATCGCCAACGGCACCCTGCACACACCCAACCAGCCGGAGCTGCCCGGCGAATTCACCGGGGAAATCCTCCACGCCAGCCAGTACCGCAGCGCCGACTGCTTCGAAGGCAAGCGCGTGCTGATCGTCGGCTGCGGCAACTCCGCCTGCGACATCGCGGTGGACGCCGTGCACCGCGCGCGCTCCGTGGACCTCTCGGTGCGCCGCGGTTATCACTTCCTGCCCAAGTTCTGCCTGGGCCGGCCGATCGACACCTTCGGCAACCTGGTCCGCCTGCCGCGGCCACTCAAGCAACGGCTGGATGCGGCGCTGCTGCGCCTGCTGATCGGTCGCCCGTCGGACTATGGCCTGCCCAATCCCGACCACCGCCTGTACGAATCGCACCCAGTGGTGAATTCGCTGGTGCTGCACCACCTCGCCCACGGCGACATCCGCGCCCGTCGCGACGTGCGCAGCCTGGAGGGACAGCGCGTGGTATTCAGCGATGGCGAGCGCCAGGAGTACGACCTGATCCTGTTCGCCACCGGCTACCATCTGGATTACGCCTTCATCGACCGCGCGCTGCTCAACTGGCCCCGGGACTGCGCCGCGCCGCAGCTGTACCTCAATGCCTTCCATCCGCAGTACGACGACCTGTTCATGCTCGGCATGCTCGAAGCCTCCGGCCTCGGTTGGCAGGGGCGCGCCGAACAGGCCGAACTGGTCGCCCTGTACATCCGCCAGCTGGCGGCCGGCAACCCGGCGGCCGAGCGCTTCCGCCACTTGAAACGGATGCTCGCCGGGCAGCGCATCGACGGTGGTTACCAGTACCTGCCGCTGGAACGCATGGCCCACTACGTGGACAAGGACAGCTATCGCCGCAGCGTGCGCGAACATATCGCCGAGCTGCGCCGCGACCTGCCGCATACCGCGCCGCTGCAACCGCTGCCCGCGCACTGAGGGCGCACCAGGAACGCGCCGCGCGCGGGGCGAGCTGATACCATGAGGCTTCACCGCCCACAGCCGCGAACGAGCCACCGATGAGCCTGCCCTGGAGTCCCGAGAGCTGGAGAAGCAAGCCGATCCAGCAACAACCCGCCTATCCCGACGCCACGCACCTGGGTGACGTCGAGCGCACCTTGGCCGGCTTCCCGCCGCTGGTGTTCGCCGGTGAAGCCCGCGAGTTGCGCCGGCAGTTCGCCGAAGTCACCGCCGGGCGCGCCTTCCTGCTGCAGGGCGGCGACTGCGCCGAGAGCTTCGCCGAGTTCTCCGCGGCGAAGATCCGCGACACCTTCAAGGTGCTGCTGCAGATGGCCGTGGTGATGACCTTCGCCGCCGGCTGCCCGGTGGTGAAGGTCGGGCGCATGGCCGGGCAGTTCGCCAAACCGCGCTCCTCCGGCGAGGAAACCGTCGACGGCGTGACCCTGCCCGCCTATCGCGGTGACATCGTCAACGGCATTGGCTTCGATGAGAAGAGCCGCGTGCCGGACCCGGAGCGCCTGCTGCAGGCCTATCACCAGTCCACCGCCTCGCTGAACCTGCTGCGCGCCTTCGCCGGCGGCGGCTTCGCCGACCTGCACCAGGTGCACCAGTGGAACCTGGACTTCATCGCCAACTCGGCGCTGTCCGAGCGCTACCAGCAGTTGGCCGACCGCATCGACGAAACCCTCGCCTTCATGCGTGCCTGCGGCCTGGACACCGCGCCACAGCTGCGCGAGACCAGCTTCTTCACCGCCCACGAAGCGCTGCTGCTGAACTACGAGGAAGCCTTCATCCGCCGCGACAGCCTGACCGGCGACTGGTACGACTGCTCGGCGCACATGCTGTGGATCGGCGACCGCACCCGCCAGCTCGATGGCGCCCACGTGGAAATGCTGCGCGGCGTGGGCAACCCGATCGGCGTGAAGGTCGGCCCGAGCATGGACAGCGAGGAGCTGATCCGCCTGATCGACATCCTCAACCCGGACAACGACCCCGGCCGCCTCAACCTCATCGTGCGCATGGGCGCCGACAAGGTCGGCGACGGCCTGCCGCGCCTGATCCAGACCGTACAGCGCGAAGGCAAGCAGGTGCTATGGAGTTCCGACCCCATGCACGGCAACACCATCAAAGCCTCCAGCGGCTACAAGACCCGCGACTTCGCACGCGTGCTCACCGAGGTTCGGCAGTTCTTCGAGGTGCACCAGGCCGAGGGCAGCTATGCCGGCGGCATCCACATCGAAATGACCGGACAGAACGTCACCGAGTGCATCGGCGGCGCCCGTCCGATCACCGAGGCCGGGCTGAGCGATCGCTACCACACCCACTGCGACCCGCGCCTGAATGCCGACCAGTCCCTGGAGCTGGCCTTCCTGATTGCGGAAACCCTGAAGCAAGTGCGTCGCTGAAGCCGACGCAGGCCGGGGAAAAATCCTAAACGCCCTTCCTTGAATTGATCCGCCAGAGGGCGCCTACCTAGAGTGGGCGCCCATTGCGCGCACTGCGCCCCGGATCATCCGTCAATCCAAGGAAGAACCCCCATGTACCTGCACCGCTCCCTCCTCGCCCTGCTCCTCGGCGCCAGCGCCGCGCTCTCCGGCTGCCAGAACATGTCCCCCGACGGCCTCGTGCAGTCGGGCATGATGGCCATGAAGGCCGCCACCCTGAGCGACGCCGAAGTCAAGCAGATCGCCGACGAGTCCTGCGCCCAACTGGACTCCCAGGCACAGATCGCCCCGTCATCCAGCGCCTATGCCAAACGCCTGAACGCCATTGCCAGCGCCCTGGGCAACCAGATCGACGGAACTCCGGTGAACTACAAGGTGTACATGACCAGGGACATCAATGCCTTCGCCATGGCCAACGGTTGCGTGCGCGTCTACAGCGGCCTGATGGACATGATGAACGACAACGAGGTCGAAGGCGTGCTGGGCCACGAACTGGGCCATGTTTCCCTCGGCCACATCAAGAAGGCCACCCAGGCGGCCTACGCCACCGCTGCGGCTCGTACGGCCGCCGCTGCCTCCACCAACAGCACGGTCGCCGCCCTGTCGCAGTCGCAACTCGGCGATATTGGCCAGGCCCTGGTCAAGGCGCAGTTCTCCCAGACCCAGGAGTCCGCCGCCGACGACTTCTCCTACGACCTGCTGAAGCAGCGCGGCATCAAGCTCGATGGCCTGGCCAGCGCCTTCGACAAGCTGGCGAAAATGGACGGCGGCGCAAGCAGCATGTTCAGCGACCACCCAGGTTCGCAGGAGCGTGCCGATCACATCCGCAAACGCATCGCCAACGGCAAGTGACGCACCCGGCGGGCCTCCTTGCGAGGCTCGTCCTCTTTCAGGCCTCCGCCAGCAACGTCTGCAGGCGCACGCCCGACGGCCGCCGGCAGTTCACCTCCACACTCTCCAGCCCCAGCCAGTTGGCCATCTCGCCAAGCTGCTGCGCCAGCGCGATCCAGCCCTCCTCTCCCGGCCCCTTCGCCTCCTCGTGGACGGCGTGTACCACCAGTTTTCCCGCCACGCGGTCGGAACGCAGGTCGACCCGCGCCACCAACTGCTCGTCGAACAGGAACGGCAGCACGTAGTAGCCGTAGACGCGCTTGTGCTGCGGCGTGTAGATCTCCAGGCGATAACGGAAATCGAACAGGCGCTCGGTCCGCGCGCGCTCCCACACCAGCGAATCGAAGGGCGAGAGCAAGGCACTGGCGCGCACCTTGCGCGGGATGACCGCATCGGTCAGGCAGTAGCCCGGCGCCTGCCAACCCTGCACCTGCACTGCCAGCAGGTCGCCCCCTTCCACCAACTCGGCCAGGCGTGCCTTGCTGTCGGCCGGCTCCAGGCGGAAGTAATCCCGCAGGTCCTTCTCGGTGGCGACGCCCAGCGCCTGCGCCGAATGCAGCAGCAGCCGACGCTGCGCCTCGGCTTCCTCAAGATCGGGCTGATCGAGGACAGCGGACGGCAGGACCCGCTCGGGCAGGTCGTAGAGCCGTTCGAAGCCGCGACGTCCGGCCACCGTCACCTCGCCAGCGGCGAACAGCCACTCCAACGCATGCTTCTCGTCGCTCCAGTCCCACCAGGGACCGGCACGCTCCTCGCGGGTATTCAGGCTGCCGGCACCCAGCGCGCCCTGCTCGCGCACGGCATCCAACACGCGCTGGATCACCGATTGCTGCTCCCGGCCGAAGCGCGCCAGTTGCTGATAGATGCCGCGCCCTTCAGAGGCTCGGCGCATACGCCAGCGCATCAGCGGATAGAGCTCCAGCGGCAGGAGCGAGGCTTCGTGGCCCCAGTACTCGAACAGTCGCCGATGCCGCCCGGCACTCCAGGCCGCCTCTTCCAGCAGGGTTGGCGAGTAGTTGCCCAGGCGCGAGAACAGCGGCAGGTAGTGCGAGCGCACCAGCGCGTTCACCGAGTCGATCTGCAGTACACCCAGGCGTTCCAGCAGGCCGCGTACATGGCGGCGCTGCACCTCCCCGCTGGGCCTGCGCAGGGTGAATCCCTGGGCGGCCAGGGCCAGGCGGCGGGCTTGCTTGAGGGACAGCGACTCGACCATCGGCATGGGTGGACTCCAGGGCGGAAAGTGCCCTAGAGCCTAGCGCCAATTGAAGGGGCTGAGTGCATCAGGCCGGCTCGGCAATTCGCTCGGGCATCGGGAATGGCCGGGCAAAGGTGAACACTTCCGGCGACGCGCCTTGCGCCTTCAGCAGCTCCAGCTTATGCCGCGCAATCTGCGCATCGGGCAGCGTTCCAGCTGGCAACCACCATAGCGCCAGGCTCGGCGTCGGCAGCTTCTCCATCCAGTCGCGCTTCTGGCGCAGCACGGCCAGGTGTTCGCCGCCGTAGACGTATTCGCGCAACGCCTCGACCGACTCCCACACCGACAGGTTGACGATGATCAGCGGATCGTCGAAGGCACGAATGGCGGTGGCGTCACCCTCATCGGTCTGCAAACGCCAGACGAACCCGGGACTGGACTCGGCCAGCCGGTTGATGTGGTCCAGCTGATCGACAAAGCCCTTCATCACGGGGTGGTCCAGCGGCGCACGGGCTTTGGCGATATTGACCTGGGCGAGGTGGTAGTTCGAAGGCATGGGGCATTCCCTGGCAAAGTGGTTCATCAGGTACAGCGGCGGGCGGCACGATCTCGCGTGCCGCCCGTACAGCTCAACGTCTCAGGTGATCGATCCAGAACGGACGCTCGATTTCCTCCTGGATATCGGCACGGCTCAGACCGATATCCTTGAGCGCCTCATCGCTCATGCTGGCCAGCACGCGGCGCTGGCGGGCCAGCTCCTGCCACTCCAGCAGCCGCTTCAGGGCACGTTTCCACAGCAGTGCGGCCGGCGCCTTGTGGGCGTGATAGGACATCGATACGAAACCCAGTTGACCTTTCATCGTGAATCCCTCCGTGTGGGCCTGGATGCAGTCTCGCCTCGGGGCTAAGATCAATCCAACGAATCATTCTTATGCATCCCATCTCGGAGATTGATGAATGAGCAGCTTCCCCAGCATCGACAGCGAACTGCTGCGCACCTTCGTCGCCATCGCCGACCATGGCGGCTTCACCCGCGCCGCCGAGGTGGTCAACCGCACCCAGTCGGCGGTGAGCATGCAGATGAAACGCCTGGAAGAGGACGTGCTGGAACGCTCGCTGTTCGAGCGTGATGGACGCCAGGTACGCCTGACGCCGGAGGGCCAGGTATTGCTGGGCTTTGCGCGGCGCATCCTGCGCCTGCAGGGCGAGGTGTTCAACACTTTCCGCCAGCCGCACATGGTCGGTGCGGTGAAGATTGGCACGCCGGACGACTACGTGATGCGCTTCCTGCCGGAGATCCTCTCGCGCTTCGCCGAAGCCTACCCGCTGGTGCAAGTCGAGGTGCACTGCGAGTCCTCGGCGCAGTTGCTGCTGCGCAATGATCTGGACCTGTCCATCGTGACCCGCGAGCCGGGAACCGAAATTGGCCAACTGCTGCGTCAGGAGCCCTTCGTCTGGATGGCTGCCGAGAGTTTCTGTCCGCAGGACCAGCGCCCGCTGCCGCTGGCGATGTTCAACACCGCCTGCTTCTGCCGCGCCTGGGCCTGCAATGCACTGGAGGCCATGGAGATGGATTACCGCATCGCCTACAGCAGCCCGAGCCTGTCGGCACTCTTCGCCGTGGCCAGCGCCGGGCTGGCGGTGACCGCGCAATTGCGCAGCCTGCTCACTGGCAACCTGCGCATCCTGGGTGAGGACGAGGGACTGCCGCAGTTGCCCAATGCCAGCATCGTGCTGCTGCGCGGGACCCACATGACTCCGGTCACGGACAAACTGGCGGAGTACATCGTCGAGGGCTTCCGCGCCTGACGCGGGTTGCGATCGTCTCTACAGCCGAGGGTCCACGCGGCCGCTGTTCAACAAATAGCCATCGCGCTAAATTAATGCGCAATTACCTGTTCATCTCGGACATTCGCCCCGGCATCTGCCAGGGGCGCCGACCAGGAGACTGCGATGGCCCAGCCCGATACGACCTGCGAAGCACTCAAGCTCGACAACCAGCTGTGCTTCGCCCTCTACTCCACCTCCCTGCAGATGACCAAGGTCTACAAGCCGCTGCTGCAGGCACTGGGGCTCACCTACCCGCAATACATCGCCATGCTGGTGCTGTGGGAAGGCGATGGCATCACCGTTGGCGAGATCAGCGCGCGGATGCTCACCGATCCCGGCTCCCTCACCCCGCTGCTCAAGCGCCTGGAAGCCGAGGGCCTGATCACCCGTACCCGCAGCCAGGCCGACGAGCGCGTGGTGCAGTTGCACCTGACCGACAAGGGCCGTGACCTCCGCCGACAGGCGGAGAGCATTCCGGGCTGCATCCTCGCCAGCAGCCGTCTAACGTTGGAAAAGCTCCAACGCCTCCAGCAGGAACTGGTGGAGTTGCGCGAACAGCTGCAAGGCCCGTAATCCGGGCTTATGCCTGAACGCACCGCTCTTTAGTCCGAAATCTTCCGAAAATTATCTTGCGCACCAAATTAAACCGAACTAACTTTCACCCCACGAACTGCTTAGTGCACAAGATATTAACCAGCAAGACAATCGGAGACACCGCCATGCAAACTATCAAAGCCCTCTACACCGCCACCGCTACCGCCACCGGAGGCCGCGACGGCCGCGCCATTTCCTCGGACGGCATCCTCGACGTGAAACTGAGCACCCCGCGCGAACTGGGCGGCCAGGGCGGCGAAGCCACCAACCCGGAACAGCTGTTCGCCGCCGGCTACTCCGCCTGCTTCATCGGCGCCATCAAGTTCGTCGCCAGCCAGAGCAAGAAGCAGATCCCGACGGACGCCTCGATCACCGGCAAGGTCGGCATCGGCCAGATCCCGGGCGGCTTCGGCCTGGAAGTGGAACTGAACATCAACCTGCCGGGCCTGGACCAGGCCGAAGCCGAGGACCTGGTTGCCAAGGCCCACCAGGTCTGCCCCTACTCCAACGCCACCCGCGGAAACATCGACGTACGCCTGAACGTGAGCGTCTGAGAAAGCCAGACGGCAGAAACGAAAAAGCCCGGCATCAGCCGGGCTTTTTCTTGTCTCGGTTCAGGCTCAGGCCTTGACGCGGGACTTGTACTCGCCAGTGCGGGTATCGATTTCGATCGAGTCGCCGATTTCGCAGAACGCGGAAACCTGCAGCTCGGCACCGTTCTTCAGGCGAGCGGTCTTCATCACTTTACCGGAGGTGTCGCCACGGACAGCCGGCTCGGTGTAGACGATTTCGCGAACGATGGTGGTCGGCAGTTCAACGGAGATCACTTTCTCGTTGTAGAACACCGCTTCGCAGACGTCGGTCATACCGTCTTCGATGAAGGTCAGCACGCCTTCCAGATCGTCTTTCTCGATCTCGTACTGGTTGAACTCGGTGTCCATGAAGACATACAGCGGGTCCGCGAAGTAGGAGTAGGTCACTTCCTTACGGTCGAGGATGATCGGCTCCAGCTTGTCGTCGGCCTTGAACACGGTCTCGGTGCCAGCACCGGTCAGCAGGTTCTTCAGCTTCATCTTGACGACCGCGGAGTTACGGCCGGATTTGTTGAACTCGGCCTTCTGGATGACCCAGGGGGCGCCATTGATGTTGGCAACCTGGCCAGCGCGGAACTCTTGTGCGGTTTTCATACGATTATCCGATTGGATTGGAGACAAAAAACAGGGGCCATATCATAGCCAATTTGTATAAAAACACACCAGCCCCGCCGCAAGATCGGTTTGTTCGGTCAGACGCCGCTGCCAATTTCCAATCCAGGCGGACCACTCCGGCAGCCGCTCCTCCAGCCTCCGCCAGGTCTCACCGACCTCGCCGCGCCCATTCCAGGCCAGCCAGAAATCGCTCAGCGCCTGCCGCAGCCCATCCTCCATACCCTCACCGAACAGCGCCAGGAAGGCCTCCAGCTTTTCCAGGTGAACGTCCTCGTCCTGCTGGTAGATGTGCCAGACGAAGGGGCGCCCTGCCCACTGCGCGCGGACGAAGGAGTCTTCGCCACGCACCGCGTTGATGTCGCAACTCCACAGCAACGGGTCGTAGTCCTCCTGGCGGACGAACGGCAGCACCTGCACACGCAGCGCGCCGCGCTCGCAGCCCTGACCTACCCCCAGCGACTGCTGCGCCCAGCGCTGGACGTCGGCCAGCACCCGACCTTCGGGCACCAGCAACAGGGTTGGCGTCACGCCCCCGGCCAGGGAGTCCAGCCAGCCGGCGAGTGCGGGATTTTCATAGGCGAACAGGGAAATGCGCCGCTCCCCATGGCGCACTTGCACGCCGAGGCTTTCAAGGAAACGAACGCTGCTGGCGGGATCGGCCCGGAAGGTGTCCCGACGCCGAATCAGATCGCCCTCGCGCAGCAGTCCGCCGGTGGAGGGTGTGAAGCCGGGGAAATAGAAGTACTTCTGCAGGCCGTTGGGCTGCATCGACGGCAATCCATGGCAGGACTCCACCCAGGGCTCGGCACTGAGGTATTCGAGGTTCAGCCACAACGATGGCTTCGGCCGCCGGGTCATTGCTTCTATATAGGCAGGCGGCATCGAGCAGGCGAAGGCTTCGATCACCACATCCGCCGCGTCGGTGTCCTGCCAGACTTCCGGCCAATGCCGAACGTCCACGCCGGACTGCTGTTGCGATGGCGCCTGCGCGCCGGCCTGGGGACAGATGCGCACGAACGCAGCCAGGTCATCCACCCACAGGCGCACCGCTTGCCCATGTTCGGTCGCCAACTGGCGAGCCAGACGCCAGGTAACGCCGATGTCGCCATAGTTGTCGACTACGCTGCAGAAGATGTCCCAACTCGCCATACGCTTGCGCCCAGCCTCATAGAAGGCGCCAGTGTAGCCGTGATCCGGCCTTTTCTCCTTAAGCCGATGAATCCGTTGAAAAAAACATTTGCGTTTGGGAAAACCTTTGAGTAAAGTGCGCGCCTCGACAGACACAGCGCTGTCGAGAAATCTGGTGAGGTGTCCGAGCGGTTGAAGGAGCACGCCTGGAAAGTGTGTATACGAGAAATCGTATCGAGGGTTCGAATCCCTCCCTCACCGCCAGATCATGAAAGAAGCCCGGCTAAGCAATTAGCCGGGCTTTTTTCGTTATGCGTTAACACTTTCTCCACGTCTTGCAAGTTGCCACTAGTTGGTCAACTGTACGACGCTTAAACAGTTGTTCGAGCATTGTCGACAGTCATCCGACAGTCCGACACCCCATCAGCGGAGAGGGACTACCCTCCCGCCTGACACCCATTGGAAACACTCCTTTGCCAAATTGGACAGTTTTTGCCCAATTCCGCCTCGGGCAACTGCAAATACCGGCCTAACATGAAAAAAAAGTGCCGTACTTGCGTCCGGTCAGTTTACTTACTACAAGTAATGGGTACTATGTAGTCCGGCTAATTTCCCAGTCGTGGGAGATTGCTTTTAATGGAAATGTCCACCTTAAGGGGAACACGATGAACAACGTTCTGAAATTCTCTGCTCTGGCTCTGGCTGCTGTTCTGGCCACCGGTTGCAGCAGCCACTCGAAAGAAACCGAAGCTCGTCTGACTGCTACTGAAGACGCTGCTGCTCGCGCTCAAGCCCGTGCTGACGAAGCCTATCGCAAGGCTGACGAAGCTCTGGCCGCCGCTCAGAAAGCCCAGCAGACCGCTGACGAGGCTAACGAGCGCGCTCTGCGCATGCTGGACAAAGCCAGCCGCAAGTAATAGATCTTCGGATCTGTTAAAAAACCGACCCTTCGGGGTCGGTTTTTTTATGCCCGCAGAAAGCGCGCACAAGAAAAAGCCCGCTCGAAGCGGGCTCTTTCGAAGCAGTACGAGTTACTGCAACTGCATGGCGTCCTGATCGACCGTAGCGGCAACCGGCGCATCCTGCTGCGCTTGCGGCTGGGCAATGGCGACCGGCAGACCATCTTCGGCAGCCACGACTTCACGCACTATGTTCCAGTCCATCTGCATCTGGCTGGCGATGTCTTCGCGCTTGAGCAGCGCATTGATCACCGCAGTGTGCTTGTCGACCACCGACGGATTGCCGTTGTCGTCGATCGGCGCATGGGCTTCGAGATAGATCTTGCCTTCGCTACGACCGAACTTGTACGGCTCGTTGATGATGCGCACCTTGGTGCCCACCGGAATCATCGAGAACAGCTGGGTCACGTCCCAGTTGTACATGCGGAAGCAGCCGTGGCTGGTGCGGGTACCGATACCGAACTTCTTGTTCGAACCGTGGATCAGGTAGCCGTGGAAGCCCAGGCTCATCTTGTACGGACCCAGCGGGTTATCCGGACCTGCCGGAACCACGGCTGGCAACGGGTCGCCATCGGCGGCGTGCTCGGCGCGGATCGAGGCCGGCGGATACCAGGCCGGGTCCTTGGTCTTGGCGATAACAGTAGTGCTGCCAACCGGCGAACCCCAGCCCTCACGACCGATGCCCAGGGCATAGGTGTAGACGACGCCCTTGTCCTTGGGGAAGTAGTACAGGCGGTATTCGGCCAGGTTGATCACCACGCCTTCGCGCGGTCCCGGCGGGAGGATGAAGCGGGTCGGAATGATCACTTCGGTGCCCACGCCCGGCAGCCAGGCATCGACGCCCGGGTTGGCGGCGAGCATCTCGGAGTAGCCGAGGCCATATTTCTCGCCGAGGTCGGCGAAGGTGTCTTCGTACTTGGCCTTGATCACCTGGACCTGACCGACGATATCGTCGCCCGGTGCCGGCAGTGGCAATTCAATGGCGGAAACGGGGGCCGAGAGCAACGCGGCTAAGGACAGCGAGCAGGCGGCAATGACGCGCGACAACATCCGAGAATCCTTGACATGGGCAATGGGCAAAGGGTGATCAGTTTACCACTGCGAACCGCGTCACTGGGAGATATCAGACGAGCCAGGAGGCCCGCGCGCCGCGCTTTTCCTGTTCCAGTTGTTTCAGGCAGGCGCTACACACGCGGCGATCGCGCAGCAGCGGCTTCTCAAGCCCGCGCCAGAGCGGCTGGGCCGGCAGCAGGCTACCGCAGAGCGTGCGGTCGGCCGGCGTTCCCAGCTCCAGTTGGCGTGCGACAAGGTGCACCCGGACCTCGCGGCAGGCGAACAGATCCAGCTGCTCATCGGGTTCGATCAGCTGGTAGGCGAAGTGAGTCCAGGCGGGGCGCGGCATAGGGGCTCCAGAAGGGTGCGCAAACATAGCCGAAAGGCCGTTCGCGGGGAAGCCTTGATACAGCGGAATTCAGAGTAGCGGCTTGAGCGCCGGCCACATATTGTCGAGCAGTTTAGGCTGCGCAGCGATGGCCGGGTGAATTCCGTCCGCCTGCATCATTCCCGGCACCCCGCCGACACCCTCGAGGAAGAATGGCACCAGCGTGATGTTCTGCTCCTGGGCGACCGTCTCGAACACCTTGGAGAAGGCATCGGTATAACGCTGCCCGTAGTTCGGCGGCAGCTTCATGCCCAGCAGCACCACCTTGGCACCCGCCTTCTGCGACTGCTGAACCATACCGCTAAGATTCTGTTGCAATTGTGCCGGCGCCATTCCGCGCAGCCCGTCATTGCCGCCCAACTCGATCACCACCAGCGTAGGCTTCTGCTCCGAAAGCAGCGCCGGCAGGCGCGCAAGGCCTCCCGCACTGGTGTCGCCGCTGATCGATGCATTGACCACCTTGTAGCCGAACCCCTGCTCCTTCAAGCGCTTGTCCAGCAGACTCACCCACCCCTGGCTGGTATCCAGCCCCAAACCGGCGCTGATACTATCGCCGACGACCAACAGCGTCTGCGCCGCGGCCTGCTGCGCAATCAGAAGCAACGCCAGGCAGCCGCCCATTAGCCATGCACGCATCGGATTCTCCATGAGCGAACGCATTCTCACCGCGCGGAACCTTAGCAAGGTTGTTTCCAGCGCGGAAGGCAAGCTGACGATCCTCCACGACCTCTCCCTCGACCTCTCCCGCGGCGACAGCCTGGCCATCGTCGGCAGCTCGGGTTCCGGCAAATCCACTCTCCTGGGCCTGCTCGCCGGGCTCGACCTGCCGTCCGACGGCGACATCGTCCTGCTCGGCCATGCGCTGGGCAGTCTGGACGAGGATCAGCGCGCACGCGTCCGCGCCGCCCATGTCGGCTTCGTATTCCAGTCGTTCCAGTTGCTCGACAGCCTCACCGCCCTGGAGAACGTGATGCTGCCGCTGGAGCTCGATGGCCGCGCGGACGCCCGCCAACGCGGCCGCGAGCTGCTAGAGCGCGTCGGTCTCGGCCAGCGCCTGACCCACTACCCGCGCCAACTCTCCGGTGGCGAGCAACAGCGGGTCGCCATCGCCCGCGCCTTCGCCGCCGAGCCGGACGTACTGTTCGCCGACGAACCCACCGGCAACCTCGACACCCACACCGGCGAGCGGATCAGCGACCTGCTGTTCGAACTCAACCGCGAACGCGGCACCACCCTGGTGCTGGTGACCCACGACGAACGCCTGGCCCACCGCTGCCAGCGCCTGATCCGCCTGGAAAGCGGCCACCTGATCGATCACGTCGAACCCTGACGGACGAGAGCCGATGAAGCCACTGTCGCTGCCGAACCTGTTCCGCCTGTCCCTGCGCCAGCTGTGGCGCGAAGGCCGCACAGGCGAATTGCGGGTACTGTTCTTCGCCCTGCTGATCGCGGTCGCGGCCAGCTCCGCCATCGGTTATTTCAGTGCCCGACTCAACGGCGCCATGCTGGTGCGCGCCGCCGAATTCCTCGGCGCCGACCTGGTGCTCAGCGGCACCCAACCCGCCACCGGCGAACAGATCGACAGCGGCCTCAAGCTCGGCCTGCAGCATGCGCGCAGTGTCGAATTTTCCAGCGTGGTGGCCACCGACCAGGGCATCCAGCTCAGCAGCGTCAAGGCGGTGGGTGACAGCTACCCCTTGCGCGGCGAGCTCAAGAGCGCGCCCGAGCCCCTGCAACCCGAAGTCGAAGGCGGACGGCCGCAGCCGGGGGAAATCTGGGTCGAATCGCGCCTGCTGGCGAGCCTTGAACTGAAGATCGGCGACAGCGTCGACATCGGTCGCAAGCCCCTGCGCATCGCTCGCGTGCTGACCTACGAGCCCGACCGCGCCGGCGACTTCTACAGCCTGACGCCACGGGTACTGATGAACCTGCAGGACCTGGACGCCACCGGCGTCGTCCAGCCCGGCAGCCGCGTGCGCTACCGTGACCTCTGGGGCGGCCCGCCTGAAGCTCTGCAGGCTTATAGAAAGGCAACGCAGGCTGGCCTCGCCGCCAACCAGCAACTGCAGGACGCCCACCACGGCAACCGGCAGATCGGCGACGCCCTCGGCCGCGCCGAACGCTACCTGAACCTCGCCAGCCTCGCCGCCGTGCTGCTCGCCGGCGTCGCCGTGGCGCTCTCGGCCAACCGCTTCGCCACCCGCCGCTTCGACGCCAGCGCCCTGCTGCGCTGCCTCGGCCTGTCGCGCCGGGAAGCCCTGCTTCTATATGGAACGCAATTGCTCGCCCTGGGATTGGTTGCCAGCCTCTGCGGCGCCCTCCTCGGCTGGCTCGCCCAGATGGGTCTGATGCACCTGCTGGGCAACCTGCTTCCGCCGCAGATTCCCGGGGCCGGGTTAGCCCCCGCGCTGGCGGGCATGGCGACCGGCCTGGTCGCGCTCGCCGGCTTCGCCCTGCCGCCGCTGGCCGCCCTCGGCCGCGTGCCGCCGCTGCGGGTACTGCGCAGCGACCTGCTGCCAGTGCCGATGCGCACCTGGATGGCCTATGCCTGCGCGCTGATCGCCCTGGGCCTGATCATGTGGCGCCTGAGCCTGGACCTGAAACTCACCCTCGCCCTGCTCGGCGGCGGCGCTATCGCCGCGGCGATCCTCGGCTTCATCCTGCTGCTCGCCCTGCGCGCCCTGCGCAGCGCGCTGCAAGGCGCCAGCCTGCCCTGGCGCCTCGGTGTCGGCCAACTGCTGCGCTACCCACTGGCGGCCGCCGGCCAGAGCCTGGCCTTCGGCCTGATCCTGCTGGCCATGGCGCTCATCGCGCTGCTGCGCGGCGAGCTGCTGGACACCTGGCATTCGCAGTTGCCGGCGAACGCGCCGAATCACTTCGCGCTGAACATCCTCCCCGCCGAGAAGGACAGCTTCGAACAGCGGGTGAAGCAGCTCTCACCCAACGCCGAAGACCTCTATCCGATGGTGCCCGGCCGCCTGGTGGCGGTGAACGGCCAGCCGGTCCACGCGCTGAACGAAGACGTGCGCAGCGAGCGCGCCCTGCAACGCGACCTCGGGTTGACCTGGTCGGCACGCCTGCCCGCCGGCAACCAGGTCGTCGCCGGCCAGTGGTGGCAGGCTGGCGAAAAGAGCGCATTGCCTGGCGTTTCGGTGGAAGAAAAGCTCGCCAGCAACCTCAGCCTGAAAGTCGGCGACCGCCTGAGCTTCAGCGTCGCAGGCCAGACCCGCGAGGCACAGGTGCGCAGCCTGCGCTCGGTGAAGTGGGATAATTTCCAG
This sequence comes from Pseudomonas macauensis, assembly GCF_047902425.1. Taxonomy (NCBI): domain Bacteria; kingdom Pseudomonadati; phylum Pseudomonadota; class Gammaproteobacteria; order Pseudomonadales; family Pseudomonadaceae; genus Pseudomonas; species Pseudomonas macauensis. The sequence goes on from NZ_CP138377.1 coordinate 4,003,270, forward strand.
CCCAACTTCTTCATGGTCTTCGAGCCCGGCACCCTGACCGACCTGCCGGTGACCTACCTGACCAGCTTCTACCTGCCGGCCAGCCAGGAACGCGACCTGATCCAACTGGCGCGCGCCTTCCCGACTGTCACGCTGCTGCCGGTGGACGCACTGCTCGCGCAGCTGCGCAGCATCCTCGACCAGGTGACGCTGGCGGTGGAGTACGTGCTGGTGTTCGTCCTCGCCGCCGGCTTCGTGGTGCTCTTCGCCGGCCTACAGGCCACCCTCGACGAACGCCTGCGCCAGGGTGCCCTGCTCCGTGCGCTGGGCGCGGAACGCCAATTGCTGATGCGCACCCGGCGCAGCGAGTTCGCCCTGCTCGGCGCGGTCAGCGGGCTGCTGGCGGCGCTGGGCTGCGAACTGATCAGCTACCTGCTCTACCGGCTGGTCTTCGACCTGCCGTGGGGCCCGCATCCCTGGCTGCTCGCGCTGCCCGTACTGGGCGCGCTGCTGGTCGGCGGCGCCGGGCTGCTCGGCACCCGGCGGGCATTGAGCGTGAGCCCGTTGCGCCTGCTGCGCGAAGGCTGATCGGGTAGACTCCCGTCATCATCACCGTCACCTCGGAAGCCATGAGCCGTTATCGCCCTCCCCGCCCTGCCGGTACTCCGCTGATCACCCCCGAAGGCGAAGCGCGCCTGCGCGCCGAACTGCATGAACTGTGGAACGTGCGCCGCCCCCAGGTCACCCAGTCGGTGAGCGAAGCGGCGGCCCAGGGTGATCGCTCGGAGAACGCCGAGTACACCTACGGCAAGAAGATGCTGCGCGAGATCGACAGCCGTGTGCGCTTCCTGCGCAAGCGCCTGGAAAACTGCAAGGTGGTGAGCGAGCGCCCGGCCGACCCGAACAAGGTGTACTTCGGCGCTTGGGTCACGCTGGAAGACGAGGACGGCGAGCAGGCGCGCTATCGCATCGTCGGCCCGGACGAACTCGACCTGCGCAACAACCACATCAGCATCGACTCGCCACTCGCCCGCGCCCTGGTGGGCAAGGAGCTGGACGCCGAGGTGATGGTACGCAGCCCGTCAGGCGAGAAGATGTGGTTCGTAATCGAGATCGAGTATCCCTGATTACAGGCGAGCACTGCCCGTACAGAGGCAGCCCCCGTAGGGCGTACAACCGTTCGCGGTTGTACGCCGATACACCCGGACTCCCAATTGGCGCGACGGTCGAGTTCGAAGCGCTGTGTGGCAAGACTCGAAAAAGGCTCAGAGCGGCTGCGGACGCCGGGTGATCAGCCCCTGGCGGGCGACACGGGTCAGTTCGCGAACGGTGGACTCCAGGTGCTCGGCGCTGGGCGCCTGGACCACGGCGAAGTCAAAGCTGTCGGAAGCAAAACGGGCGATGTCGGCGACAGTTTCGGCGAACTGGATCAGGAAGGTCCGCGAGCCATTCCAGCGCTTGGGCCAGCCATCGAGGTAACGGACGAGGGTGGGCTGGTGATTGCCGCCCAGGAGAATCTTCGGGTTGCGACGTACCAGGCCGGTAGTGATGGGAGCCAGGCGCACGTGCGGGTTGGGACAGGTCATGGTGTCATGTCTCCGCCTCTTGGGTCCTGCTGGACGCGGCGAGAGGCACACCGAAACCAGCGCTTTAGCGGTATTTCGATGTCGGCTTCGCCGCATCCGCGCCCCGCAAGTTGCTACTTAAATCGGCGCTGAGCGGCATCCTAGATAAGGCCCGGCGATACTGTCAAGGCGACTTCAGTCAAGGAATCCCACAATGAGCACACCCCCGCTTCGGCTGTTCTTCGCCCTGCCGTGCCCACCTGCGCTGGCGGAGGCGATCTGCACCTGGCGCGACGGCCTGCACCTGGACGGCCAGAACGTGGCGCAAGCCAACCTGCACCTGACCCTGGCCTTCCTCGGCGCCATCCCCCGTGGCCGCAAGGCGGAGCTGCTGGCCATCGGCGCGAGCCTGCCGCGCCGCGGCTTCACCCTGCAGCTGGACCACCTGGCGCGCTGGAAGAACGGCATCCTGCACCTCGCGCCAATCGTGGTGCCCACTGAACTCCACGAGCTGGTGCAGACCCTGCGCGAAGCGCTGCAGGCCCACGCCTTCGAGGTCGAGCCGCGCCCCTTCCATCCGCACCTCACCCTGGCGCGCCACGCCCACAACCTGCCGGCCGCGCAGCCGTCCTTCGAGCTGCCGGCCCGCTCGATCACCCTGTACAGCTCGGAAAACAGCCCGGCCGGCGCACGCTACCGCCCGCTCGGCGAATGGCCGCTAGACCACGCCTGACTGCGCGTAATCGAGGAAGCGGCGCAGCCCCGCCGTGGGGAACTTGTCGATATGCAGCGCGCGGAAGAAGGTACGGCGCAACGGTCCCAACGGATTGTCCAGTCGCACCAGTTCTCCCCGCGCCAACTCCGCCTGCACCACGCGCTCCGACAGGCAACCGATTCCCACTCCGCGACCGACCAGATGCTTGATCGCCTCGGCATTGCTGATCTCCAGGGGCGCGTTGACGCTGCCCAGGCGCGGCAGTACCTGCTGCTCGAACGTGACGCGGGTGCCTGACCCGGCCTCGCGCAGCACCCAGCGCGCCGCCGCCAGGTCCTTGAGGGTGACCTGACGAGCCAGTGCCAGCGGGTGGTCCGGCGCGGCCACCAGCAACAGCTCATCGGCGGCCCAGGGCGTGAGCTGGATCTGCGGATGCTGGATCGGCGCTTCGATGAACGCGACATCCAGGCGGAACTCGGCCAGCGCTTCGATCACATCGCGACTGTTGGCCACCTGCAGTTGCAGGCGGCTTTCCGGCAGCTCGGCGAGAAAACCGGCCATCACCTGCGGCAGCAGATAGCCGCCAATGCTGCGGCTCGCCCCCAGGCTGAGCTGCACCGGCGCGGACTCGAACAGGTTCTCCAGTTCCTCCCCCTGGGCCAGCAGTGCGCATGCCTTCGGGTAGAACACACGGCCGTTGTCGTTCAGCGCCAGGCGCTTGCCGCTGCGATCGAACAGGCGCGTCCCCAATGCGCGCTCCAGTTCCTGCAACGCCTGGCTCGCCGCTGACTGCGATAGCGCGATGCGCGCGGCCGCCTGGGTGACGTTGCCCAGCTCGGCGATGGCGGTGAAGGTCGCCAACTGGCGAAGGGTGATGCGCGGGCCCATATCGATAAAACCGGTCAACTCAATAAGAACAATCCGTTTTTACACTAAGCATAGGCGCGGCACCATGGTTTCACCTTACACAAGGAGCCATTCATGAACGCCCTTCGCCGCCTGCCCTACTTCCTGCCCGGCGCCCTGCTCTGCCTCGCCATCGCCTTCGGCTCGCGCCAACTGATGGAAATTCCCGCACTGCAACACCTGGGCCTCGGCAGCCTGACCCTGGCCATCCTGATCGGCCTGCTGGCGGGCAATCTCGGATTGGCCCGATTCGGCGGCATCCGTCCCGGCGTCGACCTGTCCCGCCAGCAGCTGCTGCGCCTGGGCGTGGTGCTCTACGGCCTGCGCCTGACCTTCCAGGACATCGCCGCCCTCGGCCCCGCCGCCCTGGTGATCGACGTGCTGATGGTCGCCAGCACCCTGGGCATGGCCTGGTGGATCGGCGAACGCTGGCTGAAGCTACCGCGTGAAAGCGCCCTGCTGATCGGCGCCGGCAGCGCCATCTGCGGCGCCGCGGCGGTCATGGCGAGCAGCCCGGTGCTCAAGGCGCGCGCCGAGCACACCGCCGTCGCGGTGGCCACCGTGGTGCTCTTCGGCACCCTGGCAATGCTGCTGCACCCGCTGATCTACGCGGCCCTGCCGAACCTGTTCGGCAGCGAGCAGGCATTCGGCGTGTTCACCGGTTCGACCATCCATGAAGTTGCCCAGGTGGTCGCCGCCGGGCGCGCCATGGACCCGGCCGCCGCCGATGCCGCGCTGATCAGCAAGATGCTGCGGGTACTGCTGCTGGCCCCGGCGCTGCTGATCCTAGGCCGCGTCGGCTGCGCCGAAGCCGCCGAGCCAGGCCAGCGCCGCAAGCTGCACATCCCCGGCTTCGCCGTGGGCTTTCTGCTGGTCACCGGGTTGCGTTCCCTGGGCTGGGTACCGGAAAGCTGGCTGGCGCCACTGCAACAGCTGGACGACGTGATGCTGGGCATGGCTATGGCCGCCCTGGGCCTGGCCACCCGCCTGGGCGACCTGCGTAAGGAAGGGCCGAAGCCGCTGCTGTTGGGTGCCGGGCTGTTCGTCTTCCTGCTGGTCGGCGGCGGCCTGATCAATGGTGGCGTGCAGTACCTCTTCCACTGATCCGGGTAGACAAAGAAAAAGGGCGGACACCTTGGGTGTCCGCCCTTTTCGTTTTCGCGACCGGTATCAGCTGGACAGCTTGCGGTCCAGGGAGAACGGGCCGGCGCCGCTGATCAGCAGCGCAACGCTGATCATGATCAGGGTGAAGGCGTATTCGAAGCCGTTCGCCTGGATGAAGAAACCGTTGGCCAGGTGCACGCTGAACACGGCAACCAGCATGGCGACGATCAGCGGGATGCTCGCCAGGCGCACCAGCAGGCCCAGAACCAGCGCCAGACCACCGAAGAACTCCGCGCTACCGGCCAGCGTGGCCATCAGATAGCCCGGGGTCACGCCGATGGATTCCAGCCACCCCGCCATGCCCTGCAGACCCGGACCGCCGAAGGCCCCAAAGAGTTTCTGCGAGCCGTGAGCCATGAAGGTCAGGCCGGTGGTGATGCGCAGGACAGCAAGACCAGCGCCAGCATTGGTGGACATGATGGATTTGATCAGCGAGCTCATGGTGATTCCTTGTGCAGGGAAGAGTGGGCTGCAACCGTGGTTGCTTGGGGATCAATATAGCCAATTATTCCGATACAAAAAGCGTAAAATTGCGCTAATTGCTATCGAATTAATTAATCACTTCTTGATCGCTGCCACACTCTCTCGTGGCTCCAGGCCATCACGTTCACGCTGATAAGCAAGATAGTACTTGTTGATGCTGCTGACATAGTTCACTACGCCTATGCCCAGCTGTTCGGCCGCCACCCGCTCGACCTGGAAGAACCACTGGTTGGGGTTGAGCCCCTGGCGCTTGGCTTCCGCGCGCAGGCTCTGGATCCGCTCAGGCCCGGCGTTGTATGCCGCCAGCACGAAGGCCATGCGATCACGCTCGCTGATTCGCGGGCTGGAGAAGAAGCGTTTGCGCAGCATCGCCATGTAGCGGCTGGCGGCCTGCACGTTGTTCTCCTTCTGGTGCACGGTATCCACGCCCACGGAACGCGCTGCCGCCGGGGTGATCTGCATCAGGCCGGTTGCGCCGCCGGAGCCGCGCGCGCTGGCATCGAGGTTGGACTCCTTGAATGCCACCGCCGCCAGCGCAAGCCAGTCGACCTTGTTCTGTTCGCCGTAACGCTGCAAGGTCGGACGCACCGCCTCCAGGCGCTTGCGATCGGTAGCCACCAGCGGATTGCGCACCTGGTAGGCGCGGCGGTACAGGCGCTGGAAGGCGCTGTCCTGGTCTGCTGGCGCGCGGTAGCCCTTGAGGAAGCCGTTGACGCTGGCGCGCAGCATCGGCGCATCACGGCGCACGTACCAGGTCATGCTCTCGGTGTTGTCCAGCACCAGATGCCGGTCGATGCGCAGCTTGGTGAAGACCTTGGCCCAGCGCTCGGCGATGGGCTGCTCGACCACGGTGTAATTGAAGATGCCGGCCTGGACCATCTCCAGCACGTCTTCCACGGCCAGCGAGGAGTCGGTCCACTCCAGCACCATCGGCGCCATCCGCTTTTGTGCCAGGCGCTCGTTGACCCGCTGGATGGCGTCGCCCGCCGCGCTGCCGGCCGGCAGGGTGACGGTGCGGCCGGCAAGTTGCTCCAGGCGCACGAGGCGGCGGTTGCCCTGCTTGGTCACCAGCACCAGCGGCACGTCTTCCTTCCAAGGCAGGCTGGCGCTGACATTCTGTCCATCGCGGGCAAGCAGGACTTCGCCGGGCGCGACCAGGTCGCCCTCGCCGCGCTGCAGCGCGCCGAGCAGTTGATCCTTGGCCTTGGGAATGAATTGAATGGTGAGCGGCTTGCGGCCCTGGGCGGAGTCGTTCAGGTACTGCTCGAAGGCTCGCAGGCGGCGGTATTCGACGCCAATCGGTTCGCCCTTGATCTCACCGGAACTGTTGCGGCTTTGATTGACCAGGACACGGAGGACGCCACCGGAGCGGATGCTGGCGAGGTCATGGCGGCTGCCGCTGTCCTGCTCCCAGTTTTCCGGCTGGGTCGTCAGGCGCGCAGCCGCCGGCAGTGGCATCAAGGCCACCAGGCACAGCATCAGCAGCAACAGTCGCGTCATCCAGCTCTCCAGGGGGTTCGCACACGGCACCGGCCCGATCAGAGCGCGGCGTTGGCCGCAAGTTCCCGGCCGCCGAGGGCGCGCGAGGGTCTCACAGCAGGGGCCGGATGCCAACCCGAAATTCCGGAAGCACTTTCAGAAGTGGCTTCAACTATCTGTTTTTGAACGATTTTCAAGGAAAAACAGAGGTTCTGCTATGCTGCTCGCCCGAACCAAGGGAAGCACCATGCAACTGATCGACATCGGCGTCAACCTCACTCATCCGAGCTTTGCCGTGGAACGTGAAGCGGTACTCGCCCGCGCCATCGAGGCCGGCGTCGTGCAGATGGTGCTCACCGGCACCAGCCTGGGCGACAGCGAACAGGCCCTGGACCTGTGCCGGCAACTGGACGAAAACCAGCGTCTTTTCTGTACCGCGGGCGTCCATCCGCACGAGGCCAGCCACTGGGACAGCGGCAGCGCCAAGGTACTGCGCGGCTTGTTGGCGGAGGACCGGGTACGCGCCGTCGGCGAGTGTGGGCTGGACTTCAACCGCGACTTTTCGCCACGCCCACTGCAGGAAAAGGCCTTCGAGGAACAACTCGCCCTGGCGGTGGAACTGCAACGCCCGGTATTCATCCACGAGCGCGACGCCGCCGAGCGCCTGCTGGCGATCCTCAAGGAGTTCCGCGACCAGCTGCCCGCCGCCGTGGTGCACTGTTTCACCGGCGAGCGCCGCGCGCTCTATAGCTACCTCGACCTGGACCTGCACATAGGCATCACCGGCTGGATCTGCGACGAGCGCCGCGGCACCCATCTGCAGGAACTGGTGAAGGAAATCCCCGCAGGCCGCCTGATGCTGGAAAGCGATGCCCCCTACCTGCTGCCGCGCACGCTGCGGCCCAGGCCCAAGCACGGCCACAACGAGCCGGCCTACCTGCCCGAAGTGCTGGCCTTCGTGGCGCAGCATCGCGGCGAAAGCCCCGAGCAGGTTGCCGCTCACAGCACCGATTGCGCACGGCGATTCTTCAGCTTGCCGCAGGTGTGAAGGCGTTCTCAAGATTGCCGCCCATCGGCCGTTAACACGGGTGTAGAAGGCGGCTTGATCCCCATCAATGGCCAGCCTTCATCCTTTTCATGACAATGGCGGCGCCTTGCCACCATTCGACCGACAAGAAGACAATCATGGCCGCCTGGATCCGCGATATTTCCCTCAAATACAAATTCTGGGCCGTAAACGCGGTCGCTTTCGTCACCACCCTGCTGTTGGTGCTGTTCGCCATGCACCAGGAGCTCGATGCCCGCAACCAGCAGGCGCGCCAGGGCGCCGAAGCCCAGGCCCAGTTGCTCAAGAGCTGGCCGGCGAACACGCCGCTGCCGTCCTCATCCAGCCTCGTCAGCTTTGCCGCCGGCAGTGCGCCGCAGATCGCCGGCATCGACGGCTCCGTCCTCTCCCGCGCCAACGGCTGGGTCGATCTGCAGGGTGTCCAGAGCCGTACCGGCGCGCTGGCCGGCGCCTACGTGCAGGACATCGGCAACGGCCAGCGGGTCGCCATACTGGCGCCGGGCGCTGACTTCTGGACTGTCTTCGAGGATCGCGCCCTGCCCTACGCCGGCGCCGTCCTGATCCTGATGCTCGCGCTGCTGGCCGCCTCGCAACTGCTGATCCGCTTCATCCTCACCCACCTGCTGACCCTGCGCGATGTAATGCTGCACGTGGAAAGGAGCGGCGACCTCTCTGCGCGCGTGCCGCTGGATAGCCGCGATGAGGTCGGGCAGATGGCCACCGCCTTCAATGCCATGCAGGGCGGCTACCAGCGCGTGGTCGGTACCGTCGCCCAGGCTGCCGGGCGTCTCGACGAAGGCGCGCGCAGCCTCGCCAACACCATGGGCCAGGTGCGCCAGGGCATGCTCGGCCAGCAGAGCGAGACCGACCAGGCCGCCACCGCCATCAACGAGATGTCCACCACCGTCCACCACATCGCCCAGCACGCCGCCGATACCCGCGACCAATCGCAGGAGGCCGATCGCCTGGCGGGTAACGGCCAGCAGGTGGTCGGCCGTGTCGGCCAGTCCATCGCCGGGCTGTCCCAGGGCGTGCAGCAGACCGCCGAGATGATCCAGCAGCTGGCCCAGGACAGCCACAAGATCAGCAGCGTGGTCAGCGTGATCCACGGCATCGCCGAGCAGACCAACCTGCTCGCCCTCAACGCCGCCATCGAAGCGGCCCGTGCCGGGGAAATGGGTCGTGGCTTTGCCGTGGTGGCCGACGAAGTACGCAACCTGGCCAAGCGCGTGCAGGACTCCACCGACGAGATCACCCAGATGATCAACGCGCTGCAGTCCGGTACCCGTGACGCCGTGGAGTTCATGCAGGAGAGTTCGATCAAGGCCGATGGCTGCGTCGAGGAAGCCCGCGAAGCCGGGGAAGCCCTGGCCGCCATCGCCGCCGCCGTGGCGCAGATGCGCGAGAGCAATACGCAGATCGCGGTGGCCGCCGAACAACAGAGCCAGGTCGCCGAGGAAATGACCCGCTCCGTGGTGGGTATCCGTGACGTCACCGAGCTCACCGTGCAGCAGACCGTGGACTCGGCCGGCACCAGCCATCAGTTGGCGGACCTCGCCGGCGAACTCAGCCGCGCGATCCGTCAGTTGCGCCTGTAATCCTATCGGGCGCATAGCCTACGCCGATTGGCTGCCCTTCCCAGCCAGGACCTAGACTTCTGTCAGATGCCCGCCGCCTGCGGCGGGCCTGTCTTCGCATAGGAGTCTGTCCATGGCCAAACGTCATCCCAACCTGCTCGCCTGGCAATGGCAGGGCTACGCTGCCAACCACCGCAACGCCACCAACCTGGCGCTGCACATCCTCGCCGTCCCGCTATTCCTACTCGCCGCCGTGATCCTGGTCAGCGGCCTGCTGCGCCTGCACCTCAGCGGAGTCGCCCTGGGAGTGATCGGCATCATCGCCTCGCTGGCGATCCAGGGCCGCGGCCACAAGCTGGAAGAACAACCGCCGGAACCTTTCGCGGACCGCCAGGACGCCATTGGCCGGCTGCTCGCCGAACAGTTCATCACCTTCCCCCGCTTCGTGCTCAGCGGCGCCTGGTGGCGCGCCTGGAAAAATCGCAAGCGCTGACGACGAAGTGGCATTTCGGCCATTCAAGTCATAGGGGTATTCGCCGATATAATCGTCGGGATTACGTCACGAGTGGTCGAGATGTCGGTTTTTCGTCATTTTTTTGGCTTTTTAACCTGCCTGTTTATTGGCAGCCAGGTGGCGGCGAGCCCGTCCATTTCCCGGCCTGTCGAGCGCGACATCCTTTCGCTGGAGATCGCCGGCCGCCCCGAGGCGGCACGGCGCCTGTCCCTGTCGGCACTGGAACGCCTTCCCCAGCGGACCTACGCCGCCATGCTTCCCGCGGAAAAGCGCATCTACCACTGGCAAGGCGTCCCGCTCAGCCAACTGTTCGATGCCGCTCAGTTGGGCGAATCGAAACACCTGCGCATCGATGCCCTGAATGACTACTCCGCGCTGATCCCGCTGAGCGACCTGAGCGCTTACCAGCCGATCCTCGCCTTTCGCCGCGATGACCGGTACATCAGCATCAGCGATCGCGGCCCCTTGTTCATCATCTATCCGCTGGTGAGCCATCCCGAGTTGCGCACCCAGCTCTACTTCAACCGGACCGTCTGGCAAGTCAGCCGCATTACCCTGGAGTGATCGCCTTGCCCCCTCAGCCTCCCGGGCGTCGCTGGCGCCGCCTGACCTTCATCGCTCTCTGCGGCCTGATTGCCGCCCTCACCCTGGCTGCCTGCGCCGCCCTGCTGCTGGTCAATCAGCATGCCCGCCGGCTGGCGCACCCCAATGCCCACAGCGAGCTATGGCAGGCCTATCAGTTGCGCGCCGAGCTGGAGCGCTCGCTGGATACTGCCCAGGCTGTGCTGGAGGATCGTGAAGACAGCGACGCCCTGGCCACCCGCATCGAGGTAATGGTCAGCCTGCTGACGCCACTGCGCACGACCCGGGTATTCCATCACCTCGCCGAGCCGCGTCCGGAAGTCGACGAAACACTGGGGCGGCTCGAGCGGCTCAGCGCGGACTGGGCCCGTCGCGCGCCCTGGGGGCAGCCCGCAGCGGCACGAGCCATCGCGCGGGAAATGCAGGCCCAGCTGCCAGCACTGCTCAAGCCCGCCCACGACCTCGTCGTCGCCACCCACATTGCCCTGACCAACCAGCTCGATGAAGAACGCCAGGACCTGCAGCACGCCTTCACGCTGCTCACCGGGGTACTGCTTGGCCTGGGCCTGTGCTGTCTAGTGCTGACCTGGCGGACGGTCACCAACTCGCGACGCAGGCTGCTGCTCACGCAACGCCTCAACGACCTCAACCAGTCCCTGGAGAAGCGCGTGGAGCAACGCACCCAGGAACTGAGCGAACGCAAGTCACTGCTGCGCTACATCCTCGACACCAGCCCCAGCGACGTGGCGCTGCTCAACGACCATGACGGCCACGCCCATTACGTCAGCCCGGGCCTGCTGCAGCGCACCGGCACGGACGACGAGAGCTTCAACCTCACCCGCCTGTTCGACGACCCCGATGAAGAAAGCCGCTTCCGCCGGGCGCTCGGCCAGTTCGGCCAACTGGATAGCTGGGAAACCCGGCTGGCCGGCAATCCGCCGTACTGGGCGGTAGTCTGGGCGCGGCAACTGAACATCGAGGGGCAGCCCGCCTCACTGGTCTGGAGCTTCGACATCCAGCAGCGCAAGGCAATGGAGCAGGAGCTGCGCCTGCTCGCCAGCACCGACCCACTGACCGGCCTGCAGAACCGCCACGCCTTCGTCAAACGTGGCGTCACCCTGCTCAAGAGCGCACAGCGCTATCGGCGCCAGTGCTCGGCGCTGATGCTCGACATCGATCATTTCAAGCGGATCAACGACACCTACGGCCATGGCTTCGGCGACGCGGTGCTCAAGGCCGTGGCCGGGGAGCTGAGCCAGGGCCTGCGGGAAATCGACCTGCTTGGCCGGCTGGGTGGCGAGGAGTTCGCCGCGATCCTCCCGGAAACCGATCCGCAGCAGGCGCTCCTGGTCGCCGAACGGCTGCGCAATGCCGTGCAGATGCTGTCCTTCACCTGCGAGAACGGCAGCCGTCTGCGCCTGACCCTGAGCATCGGCGTGGCCGAGTGCCTGCCCGGCGAGGTGCGCCTGGAAAGTCTGCTGGCCCGCGCCGATCGCGCGCTCTACCGGGCCAAGGACGCCGGCCGCAATCGCACGGAGCTGGCGTCGAGCTAGCCGAAGATGGTCGCCGTCTGCCGGCTGATCGCCAGCAGACGACCGTCGGGCGCCCAGCAGTGCGCGGCAATGTGCCCGTAGCCATCGCGCGCATGCTCGATGGTCGCCCGGTACTGGCACCAGCCGTCGACCGGCATCTGCGGCTGCGGCTGGATGAACTCGACGGTCCAGGTCAGCGAACTGGACGGCGCCGGGCTCTTCAGGTGCGGCAGCGTTGCCGGCGGCCAGGCGTCGATCAGCGCCAGCAGGTGCGAAACCTCCAGCGACGCATCCGCCACACCGTCACCGCGAAAACGCATCCAGCCGCCCATTTCGACCTCGCGACTGGAGGAGAACGGCATGTGCCCGCGCGCCCAACGCATCGCGATGTGCTGGGTGAACGCCGGCATCAGCTTGCGAATGAACGGCAGCTCCTGGCAGTGCTCCGGCTCGCGGAACCCCGGCGGCGGAAGGTTCTCCACCTCGACGCTGGAACTGCGCGACTCGCCGAAGCTGCCCTGCACCAATGCCACCACCTGGCCGTTCTGTACCGCGCGGCAGAACACCTGGCTCACCGACTTGCCCTCGCGCAGCGCCTCGGCCTCGAAGCTCACCGGCATTTCCACTTCGACCGGGCCGACGAAGGTGATCGCCAGCGAGCGAACCGGCCGCCCCTCCTGGGTCACCGCACGCATGGCCTCGTAAGCCGCCGCGGCCACCAACCCGCCAAAGCTCGCCCGCCCCTGCGCCCAGCTCGTCGGGATGACCACGGAGCGCGGCGCGGCACGTACCGCCTGAAGCATTTCGGTGAAGGTCATGGATCGCTTCCATTCTGGGATTCGGCAGCGATCTTAGGCCGGCAGCCGGCGTGAGAACACCATCCAAAGCGTTGTTCGCTCCGGAGGAAATGGCGCGTCATCAACGTCCTCTATGCTGTCAGCCGAGCGCCTTCTGCAGGGCGTCCAGGCTCTCGTCGGCCTCGCGCTCGGCGAGATCGTGGCGGGCGTTCCAGTGCGGCTGCAGCGGCATCAGGTCCAGCTCCCGCTCACTGCGGATCAGCCACTGTTCATAGTCGTGCCACTCGCCCAGGGCCGTCTGCGCGTCCTTCAGCGGAGCGAGCAGGCGCTGCGGCACCGCCGACTCCTTCGGATAGGCTTCCAGCGAGTAACGCACCCGCTTGATCAGCAGGCGCAGGCGGTGACGGTCGTGCGCCGGGTCCTTCAGGGCCAGGCGCAGCTTCTGCCATTCCTTGCCCAGGCGCTTGCGCACCTTGCCGTGCAAGCCACCCAGCACAGCGTGACGCTCCGCCGTGCGCCACAGCTGTGGCCAGCCGTCCAGGCGCATCAACAGGCGCTCCCACTGGGGGCTCGCCAGCAGCGCGATGTAGCCCGAGAGCAGCGCCGGGCGGCGCAAGGCCGCGGCCCGCTCGTAGCCTTCCGCCTCCAGCACCGGCAACAGCACCTCGAGGTCGCGCAGCGGTCCGCTCAGCCGGCCCACTTCGCCCAGCGACTCTTCCAGCTCATCGATGCCCGGCATGCCGCGCACCGGGTGCAGAAGGCTGCGCAAGCGGCGCACGGCGATGCGCAGATCATGCAGGGCTTCGGGGTCGGAACCAGCGCTCAGGCGGGCGGAGGCGGAGAACAGCGCCACCTCCTGCTCGATCAGATGGGTCACCAGATAGTCGCTGAAGGAGGACACGGCAGGCTCCGCACGGTGGTCTGAGTTATCAGGTTAGTTGGCATGCCGCCGCCAGCAAGTGACCAGCGTCATGCCTCATGGATGCCGCCGCCAGCGCCACGGCAGTTCCCGCCGCAGCCGCGCCAGATGCGCGCGCAATACCGCGGGGTCGGCGGCGGCGCCGCCATAACGCTGCGCCTCGAACGCCTGGCTGTAGGCGCGAATCGTCTCGGCCTGCGCCGGCAGCGCGAGCATGGCGCGGCCGCTGAAATCGCGGTGTCCCTCCCCCGCATCGCGGCGCAGTCCATGGGGCGTGAGCAACTGCTCGAAGCGTTCGAAGCTGCGCAACTGGATATCCCGCTGGCGCCGCCAGGGTTTGAACAGCCACAGCGCCAGAGCCGCAAGCAGCAGCGCACCGCCGCCGACCGTGAGCAGCGCCAGCCAGGGACTGTCGGGCGAGCCGAACCAGCGGCGGAGCAGTTCGCCCTGCTGGTCGCCCTGATAACCCAGCACCCAACGCTGCCAGCCATAGTTGATCTGGTCCCAGCTCAGGCGCAGTTCGTTGAGCAGGCTGAAGCCCCGGTAACGCAGCGGCGAGAACGGATCGCCGGAGAGGAAGCTGCCCTCGCGGCTCATCGCCTGCTCCAGCCCCAGTTCGATACGCTCGGGCGATACCGCTCCAGTGGGGTCGACCCGCGTCCAGCCGCTGCCCGCCTGCCAGTACTCAACCCAGGCATGGGCATCGAACTGGTGCACCAGCAGGTAGTTGCCGGCGGGGTTCAGCTCGCCGCCCTGGTAGCCCGTCACCACCCGCGCGGGAATCCCCGCCGCGCGCAATACGAAGGTCATGGCGCCGGCATAGTGCTCGCAGAAGCCGGCGCGGGTATCGAAAAGGAAGCCGTCGATGCGCTCCGGCCCGGTCGCTGGCGGCTTGAGCGTGTAGGCAAAAGGCTGCTCGCGGAAATGCCGCAACATCGCCTGCGCCAGTTCGCGGGATTGCGGGTAGCGCTCGCGCAGCTCCTGCGCCCAGGCCCGTGCGCGCGGATTGCCTTCGGCCGGGAGGCTCAGGTTGAGGCGCTGGGCGCGGCGGTTGTCGCTGGGTTCGAGCAATGCGCGGGGCCAGGACAGGGCGTTGTAGAGCAGGCTCTGGCGCACCGGGGATCGACGTTCGAGGCGGAAGTCGCTCATCAATTGGGCGTCGCTCGCACCGTTCTCGGCCACATCGAGCACGAACAGCCACGGATGGTCGCTCGGCTCCATCACCACCTGATACTCCAGGGCCTCGCCCTGCCGTTGCCACTGCGGCGCCGGCGCATCGCGGCGCTGGCCGGCCTGGGTCCAGCGCTGGCCGTCGAAGTTCTCCAGGGTCAGCGCGCGCCAATACAGCTGCGAGCGCGGCGGCGGCTCGCCCTTGAAGCTGACGCGGAAGGCCAGCTCGGGGGACTGGCTGAGCTCCACCATGTCCCCTGGCATCATCGAATCGCTCAGGCCGGTGGTGGCTCTGCCGCCCGGCATCGGCAGCGACCACAGCGGCCCCAGGCGCGGGAACAGCATGAACAGCAGGAGCATCAGCGGCAGCGCCTGCAACAGCAGGCCACCGGCCAGGCGCAGAGTCGATCCGGGACGGGCGGCGAAGTTGCTCTGCTGCAGGCCGATCAGCGCCGCCAGCAGCGCGATCACCGGCAGCAGGCTGAAGGCGGCGGCGAGGATGTCGTCCTGGAACAGGTAGCTGGTCACCACCGCGAAGAATCCCAGCAGGATCAACACCCAGGCATCGCGCCGGGTCTTAAGCTCCACCAGCTTGATGATGAACGCGGCGATCAGCAGCACCACGCCGGCGTCCAGTCCGATCAGCGAGCCACGCGAGAACCACACGCCGAGCCCGGCGGCACCGACCAGCGCCAGCTTGGCCAGGCCGCTGGGGTAGTTGGCGCGCATGCGGAACACCTGGACGCGCCAGAACGCGCAGCCCAGCCAGAGGCCGACGATCCACAGCGGCAGGTGCTCCAGGTGCGGGATGATCACCACCGCCTGGGCCACCAGCAGCCAGGTCAGCGCGACCCGGGGAATGGGCTGCGCCGCATTCATGGGCGCTCCCCGAACAGCGCGAGCGCGCGCAGGCAGGCCTCGCGGTGGGCGTCGCCGGTGGCCACCGGCAATTGCACGCCGGGCAGGCGCAGGCCGAACGGCTGCTGGCGCAACGACAGTTGCAGCACCCAATAGCAAAGCCGCGAGAGGCGGCCTTCGATGTCACCACCGAGCAGTGTGAAGTCCAGCCACAGATTGCGCCCGGCCAGCGCGGAGAAGTCCTTCACCAGCAAGCCCTGGCCACGGGAGTAGGCCTTCCAGTGCAGGCGCCGGCGCGAGTCGCCGGACTGGTAGGGGCGCAGCCCCTGGAAGTCATCGACACCCTGGCCGCTGGGGCGCACGCCTTCTTCCTCATCGGCCGCCGCGCCGCTCTCCAGCGGCAGATCGCTGGCGAGCGGGTGCGGATACACCAGGCCCGCCTGGTCCAGGTCGAGCCAGCTCCAGGCCACCAGCAGGCCGAGCGGGAAACGGCTTTCAACCCGCAACCGGCCAGGGCGCAGCCAGCCGCGCCGTTGTGCCGCCACATCCAGCCGCAGCTCCTCGGCACCCTCGGCCGGCACATCGGCAAAATGCAATTGCTCCGCCCTCCAGCCGATGGCGATGGCCTGGCGCGCACGCCCTTCCGCATCCAGCCGAACCCGGAAGCCCACCTGCTCGCCGACGAATACCGGCGTCGCGCCCAACGCGGTCAGGCGCAGGCCACCCAGGTTCCGGTAGGTGTGCAGGATGGCGACGATGAACAGCGACAGCAGCAGGAAGGTCAGCCCGTACGCCAGGCTGTTCTGGTAGTTGATCGCCGTCAGCAGCATCAGCGTCAGCGCAACGCCGAACGCCGCGCCCTGGCGGGTGGGGATGATGAAGATGCGCCGCTGGTTGAGTTGCAGCGACGGCGATGGCGGAATCCGCCGGGCAATCCAGCTCTGCCACAGCGGCCTGACCTTGACCAGCATGGCGAGCCCTCAGAGCGCCGGAACTTCGCGCAGCAACCACTGCACCAGCGCGCCGCCACCGTGGCCAGTGGGGTCGGCCTGATCGCGCAACCGGTGACCGGCCACCGATGGCAGCACCGCCTGCACATCCTCGGGAATCGCATAATCGCGGCCGGCGAGCAGCGCCCAGGCGCGCGCGGCGGCGAGCAGCCCGAGGCTGCCGCGCGGCGACAGGCCGAGGGCGAACGCCGGCTGGCTGCGGGTGGCCTCGACCAGGCGCAGCACGTAATCCACCAGCGCATCGCTGGCGCGCACCTCCAGCACCTCGCCCTGCAACGCCAGCAGCTCCTTCGGGTCGAGCATGGGTTCCAGGCGCGGCAGCAGGTCACGACGCGCTTCGCCCAGCAGCAACGCCTTCTCCGCCGCGCGGCCGGGGTAGCCCAGCGACAGGCGCATGAGGAAGCGGTCCAACTGGGATTCCGGCAGTGCGAAGGTGCCGCCCTGGGTCACCGGGTTCTGCGTGGCAATGACGAAGAACGGCTCGGGCAGCGGACGGGTCGCGCCCTCGATGGTCACCTGGCCCTCCTCCATCGCTTCGAGCAGCGCACTCTGGCTCTTGGGCGTAGCACGGTTGATCTCGTCGGCCAGCACCAGTTCGGCGAAGATCGGCCCCGGATGAAAGACGAACTGCCCGGTGTCCCGGTTGAACACCGAGGTGCCCAGCACATCGCCGGGCAACAGGTCGGAGGTGAACTGGATACGCTGGAAACTCAGCCCCAGCACCCGCGCCAGGGCATGGCTCAAGGTGGTCTTGCCCATGCCGGGCAGGTCTTCGATGAGCAGGTGGCCACGGGCCAACAGACAGGTCAGCGCCAGCCGGACCTGAATCTCCTTGCCGAGCAGAACGTCATCCACTGCCTTCAGGCAATTCTCCAGCTTGGCGCGCATCCTGACCTCTCGCTCTAGGAAAACTCCGATCCTACTGGCACCACGCCAGTCGTCATAGGCCCGGACACATCTCGTCCGCATTCCTGTGAAGCAGTCCGCCTGTGAAGCCGTCCACCTCTGAAGCAGCGCATGCTTCCACTGACCCTAGCGTCCCAGCAGCCGCTCCACCAGCCAACTGGCCGCCGGCCCCGTCGGGCGCTGCCGCGACCAGATCACGTCCACCGCCACCCGGCGCGGCCAGCCGGCGACTTTCAGCTCGTGCATGCGCCCGCCGGCGAAACGTCCCACCATCCAGCTGGGCAATTCGATCCAGCCAAAGCCCAGTACGGCCATATCCAGCAACAGCAGGTAGTTCGGCGCGCTCCAGCAGCGCCCGCCGAGCAGCGGCGCGGCGTCATCCAGGTAGGTGTTCAGGCGCAGCGCCCGGTACGCCAGCAAATCCTCCCGCTCTACCCGTTCGCGGCTGGCTAGCGGATGGTCGCGGCTGACGAACAGTCCGAATTCCGCTTGTTCGTTCAGGGTTGCCGAGCCGATGTCCGGCGGATATTCCCGCTGCGCGGCCAGCAACCCCAGGCTGGCGCGGCCCTGGACGACCAGGTCGAGCACGTCGCTGTGTTCGGCGATCAACCATTCGAATTCCAGGTCCGGGTAGCGTGCGTCGATCTCCGCCAACCGCGCCTCGAACTGCGCCGAGGGGTAGGTATCGGACATGGCCAGCGTCACCCGCGATTCCAGGCCGCCGGCGAGCTGCTGGGCGAGCTGGCCGAGACGGTCGTTGGCCATCAACACCTCTTCCACCCGACCGAGCAGCACGTGGCCAGCCTCGGTCAGCTGCGGCTGGCGGGAACTGCGGTCGAACAGCGTGAGGCCCAGGTCGATCTCCAGGCGAGCGATGGCTTCGCTGACGGTGGACTGGCTCTTGCCCAGCTTGCGCGCGGCGGCGCTGAAGGAACCAAGGCAGGCGGCCTCGGCGAAGGCTTGCAGGGATTCGGGGGAATATTGCATCGGTGGCGCCCTCTTCCATCGGTTTAACCGATGTTATCCAACTTATATCCAGCCGGTCGACCGATGATAATAGCGCCGGACCGACGGAGTCGGCCCTCTCGGCCTCCCCTTATTGAGAGACGAGAGAATCGTTTACTGGAGAATCCCATGAGCCCGAACAAAACCCTTAAAGAGCGGCTGTTCCATGCCGTGCTTTTCGAACTGCTGGCGGTCGCCATCTGCGCGCCGGTCCTGGCCTGGCTGATGGATCGCCCCCTGGGCCACATGGGCGCCATGACCCTGATGTTCTCGGCCATCGCCACCCTGTGGAACATGCTGTTCAACGCCGGCTTCGACCGCGCCCAGCAGCGCATGGGCTTCACCCGCACCCTGCCGGTGCGCGTGCTGCACGCCTCGCTGTTCGAACTGGGGCTGATCTTCCTGCTGGTGCCGCTGGCCGCCTGGTGGCTGTCGGTGAGCCTGCTGGAGGCCTTCATCCTGGATATCGGCCTGATCCTGTTCTTCCTGCCCTACGCCATCGTCTTCAACTGGACCTATGACGTGGTGCGCGAGCGCTGGGTAGGCCGGACGGAAGTGGCACAGGCCAACGGCTGACTGCCGTTGTTGTAGGAGCGAGCTTGCTCGCGAACCGCCCAACACATCAGCCGCCGGGAAATCCGTTCGCGAGCAAGCTCGCTCCTACAGAAAAGAAAGAAGCCCGCATCAAGCGGGCTTTTTCGTGTCTGGCGACTTTACGGAGAAGGCACTCAGGCCAGGCTGGCGACGATGTCTTGCAGCGCCTTGGACGGGTCGGCGGCCTGGCTGATCGGGCGGCCGATCACCAGGTAGTCGGAGCCGTTGTCCAGCGCCTGGCGCGGGGTGAGGATGCGGCGCTGGTCGTCCTGGGCGCTGCCGGCCGGACGGATGCCAGGGGTGACCAGTTGCAGCGACGGATGCGCGGCTTTCAGCGCCGGAGCTTCCTGGGCCGAGCAGACCAGGCCGTCCATGCCGGCCTTCTGCGCCAGGGCGGCCAGGCGCAGCACCTGCTCCTGGGGCTCGACGTCCAGACCGATGCCGGCCAGGTCCTCGCGCTCCATGCTGGTCAGCACGGTCACGCCGATCAGCAGCGGCTTGGGGCCATTGAAGGCTTCGAGGGTTTCACGGCAGGCACTCATCATGCGCAGGCCGCCGGAGCAATGCACGTTGACCATCCACACGCCCATTTCGGCCGCCGCGCGCACGGCCATCGCGGTGGTGTTGGGGATGTCGTGGAATTTCAGGTCGAGGAAGACTTCGAAGCCGCGGCTGTTGAGGGTCTCGACGATACCGGCGGCGCAGCTGGTGAACAGCTCCTTGCCCACCTTCACCCGGCACAGCTTCGGGTCGAGCTGGTCAGCCAGCGCCAGTGCGGCTTCGCGGGTGGGGAAATCCAGGGCGACGATGATCGGAGACTGGCAGGCGGACATGGGCTCTCTCGGAGGTTGCGAAAAAATCGGCGCGTATTGTCGCAGAAACGCGCCGACTTCCGTAGCCCGCCCGGCAGGATTGCTCCGGGTCTCAGGCGCTCAGGCGTTCGCGCAGGCGGCCGAGCATGCTCAGCAGGCCGCCGACCTTCTCCCACTCGCACTCTTCGCGCAGGTACTGCAGCACCTTGTGCGAATCGGCCCAGGTCAGCAGGTCGTAATGGCGGCAGACTGCCCCCTGTGACAGCCGTCTCGGCCAACCCAATTTTCATCGGGGCTTCATTGCGGCGTAACAATGGACCCTGGGCTGCGTCTACTGCCTGGATGGGCGACCTCGATGGGAGTCAATGTGATGCCGATCCTGCTCGCCAGCCTGGCGCTGGCATTGCTCATGGGCTTCGCCATCCAGCGCGGCGGCACCTGCCTGGTCGCTGCCATCGAGGAAGCCTTGCTGCATCGACGCTGGACCCGCTTCGCCGCACTGCTGGAAGCCACGCTGTGGGTCATGGCCGGGCTGATCGCCTTGCGCGCGCTCGGTCTTCTGCCGAACGTCCCCATGGGGTTCGACCTGCACTGGGGAGCCGTCACCGGTGGCGTGCTGCTGGGCGTGGGCGCACTGGTCAACGGCGGGTGCGTGTTCGGCACCGTCGCCCGGCTCGGCTCCGGCCAGTGGGCTTGGTTCGGCACGCCGCTGGGGTTCCTCGGCGGCTGCGTGCTCGCCCGCTATTGGGGTGCGACGGCGGCGGAAATGCCCATGGCCCTGCCCACCTGGCTGCAGAACCTGCCGCCCGCCCTGCCAGCGCTGGTGCTGTTGCCCCTGGCGCTGCGCGGCGGCTGGATAGTTCGCGGCGCATGGCGCACGGGCGTCGCGCCACGCTCCGCGCATCTGGCAACCCTGGTCATCGCATTGTGCTTCCTCGGGCTGTTCTGCGTGGTCGGCGCCTGGAGCTACACCGATGTGCTCGGCGAGCTGGCCAGCGGACGCTTCATGCACCTGGGCGTCCGCGGCCTGCTGCTCCCCGCGCTGTTCGCCGGCGCCCTGCTCGGCGGCTGGCTTGGCGGAAGCTGGCAGCATCGCTGGCCCCGCGCCACGGATCTTGCCCGCTGCCTGACCGGTGGCGCCCTGATGGGCACCGGCGCGAGTCTGGTGCCTGGCGGCAACGACAGCCTGATCCTGTTCGGCATGCCGCTGCTGTGGCCGAACGCCTGGCTGGCCTTCGTCTGCATGTGCCTGAGCATCCTGTTCACGCTCCGGCTGACGCAGTGGATGAAATAAGCCCCAGCCACAAAGACCTGCGCGAACCGCCCCGCCAGCGTATCGTTAGAGGCTACAAACACTGTCGGAGACGGGATCATGCCCTGGTATGCCTGGTTGATCATCGCCCTTGCCCTGGGCTCGATTGTCGGGGCGTTGCTGATGCTGCGCGATACGGCGAAGAAGCTTCCGCTCACTGAGGAGCAACTGCGCCGTATCCATGAACGCAACGCCGAAATGGACGCCAAGGACGCCGAAGACAAACGTTGAATGTTCTGCAAGTGGCTGACCGATCAGCCAAAAATTGACGTCAACGATGGCCAGCAGTAGTGGAAATTGCCTAGACTGCGCCTCCTGGATGGAGGAAAGAATGCTCAGGAAGCTCCTGCCGCTGGCACCCGCCGTGTTGTTGCTCTGCGGATTCGCACTGGGCTATGTCCAGCCGGTAGGGTTGCTGATCGGCGCCATCTACGTCGCCTGGACACTCTACGGCGAGCGTTTCATGCCTCGCCTGCTCTGGTGGCTGCCATGCCTGGTGATCAGCGTCGCGCTGGCCGCGCACCTGTTGCCCGGCACGACCTCATGGACGCTCTGGCCGGTGCGCCAGCTCAGTCCCGATGCCCCTGTCTATGCCCTGCGCCTGTCCTGGGACAAGGCCCTGGTGGGCATCACCCTGCTCGCCTGGTGGCTGCGCCGCACGTCGGATCCGGAGCAAAAGCCCTCGCCGGACTTCGCCGCCATCGCCATCGTCACCACCCTATTCGCCGTGCCGCTGGTAGCCGTGGCCGGCGGGCTGGTGGTGTGGAATCCGAAATGGCCGCCGGGCTTCTGGCTGTGGATGCTGGTCAACGTCTGCGTGATCTCGCTCACCGAGGAGGCCTTCTTCCGTGGCCTGCTGCAAAGCGAACTGGTGCGGCGCTTCGGCGCACTCTTCGGCGTGGCAGCCGCGAGCATTCTCTTCGGCCTGGTGCACTGGCCGATCAACCCGTTGTTCGCGGTGGTCGCGGGCATCGCGGGGCTGGGTTACGGCCTGGCCTTCCACTTCAGCGGCCGCCTGCTGGTGGCGGTGCTGCTGCATGCGGCGGTGAACAGCCTGCACCTGCTGCTGTTCAGCTATCCGTTGCGGATTCTCTGAGCCCGCACCGGACCGCTGTTCGTAGGAGCGAGCTCGCTCGCGAACCAGCCCCGCAGCGGAGTTGGTTCGCGAGCAAGCTCGCTCCCACACCAGGAGCCTATTCGCGCATCACCAGCAACAGCGCCTGCTCGGCCAGCTCATCCAACGTCAGGCTACCGTCGGGACGGAACCAGGTGATGGACCAGGACAGCGCGCCGGTCAGGAAGCGCCGCAGGATGAACGGATCACCCTGGCTGTAGCCCGCCACACGCGCTTCTTCCAGCACTTCCAGCCACATCTGCTCGTAGATGTCGCGCAAGCTGAGGATGTAGGCTTGGCCTTCTTCCGACAGCGAACGCCATTCGTAGACCAGCACCGCCATCGCCTCCCCCGTACCACCAGTGATCGACTGCAATTCGCAGCGGATCAGCGCCAGCAGCCGCTCACGCAGGGTGGTGGCGTCGGCCAGGGCGGCACGCATCAGGGCGGTGTTGTAGAGGATGGTTTCCTCCATCACCGAACGCAGGATCTCATCCTTGCTCTTGAAATGATGGAAGATGCTGCCGGACTGGATACCCACGGCACTGGCCAGGTCGCGCACCGTGGTGCGCTCGTAGCCCTTGCTGCGGAACAGGTGCGCGGCGGTCTGCAGCAGCTTGCCGCGGGCGCTCTCCGGGTCGGTGATCTGCCCGGTCCCGACCAGCTCCAGCATCACTTCGCGGGCTTTGCGGTCATCCACGCTGTCTGTCTCCCCATCCGGCTCATCTGTTCGCGGCGATTCACGGGAACGCCACGCAAGTGCTTGTGTTGTTTGACGAAATGTAAGCCCGCGAAAGCCTACCAAGCAAGCGCTTGGCCATCCAATGGTTGGGCTGCTGGCGACAAGAGACGTCGAATCGACTCTTTTCAACCAAGCGCTTGCTTGGTAATGTCGTTCCATCACCCAACGTCACGGGCAAAACAATGACTAGAACCGTACGTATCGGCTGCGCCTCCGCCTTCTGGGGCGACACCTCGACCGCCGCCGCCCAGCTGGTGCGCGGTGCCCAGATGGATTACCTGGTCTTCGACTACCTGGCCGAGATCACCCTGTCGATCATGGCCGGCGCGCGCCTGAAGAATCCCGAGGCAGGCTACGCCACCGACTTCGTCGAAGTGATGACACCGCTGCTCGGCGACATCGCGGCGAAAAAGATCCGCGTGATCAGCAACGCCGGCGGGGTGAACCCGCAAGCCTGCGCCAGCGCCCTGGCCGCTGCCTGCGAGAAGGCCGGCGTGGCGCTGAAGATCGCCGTCGTACACGGCGACAACCTGCAACCGCGCCTGGGCGAACTGGCCAAGGCCGGCATCCGCGAGATGTTCAGTGACGCCCCGCTGCCGCCGATGTGCGTGTCGGTCAACGCCTACCTCGGCGCGCCCGGCATCGTCGCAGCGCTGAAGGCCGGCGCCGATATCGTCATCACCGGCCGCGTGGTGGATAGCGCGGTGGTCAGCGCCGCCCTCGTCCATGAATTCGGCTGGGCCTGGAACGACTACGACAAGCTGGCCCAGGCCGCACTGGCCGGGCACATCATCGAATGCGGCGCGCAATGCACCGGTGGCAACTTCACCGACTGGGAAAGTGTGCCGGACTACGAGCACATCGGTTTCCCCATCGTCGAGGTACAGGCCGACGGCGACTTCGTGGTGACCAAGCCGCAGAACACCGGCGGGCTGGTAACGCCGCTGTCGGTGGGTGAGCAGATGCTCTACGAGATCGGCGACCCGCGCGCCTACCTGCTGCCCGACGTGGTCTGCGACTTCACCCAGGTCCAGCTCGCCCAGGTCGGCGACAACAGCGTGGCCGTCAGCGGCGCGCGCGGCCTGCCGCCGACCGGGCAATACAAGGTCAGCGCCACCTACCCGGACGGCTTCCGCTGCACCGCCAGTTGCCTGATCGCCGGCATCGACGCGGTGAAGAAGGCCGAACGGGTCAGCCAGGCGATCATCGCCAAGACCGAGGAAATCCTCATGGAACGCGGCTGGGGCCCGTACCGCGAGGTGAGTGTCGAACTGCTCGGCAGCGAAGCCACCTACGGCCCCCACGGGCGCCGGGGCGACAGCCGCGAAATCGTGGTGAAGCTCGCCGTGCGCCACAGCCGCAAGGAGGCGCTGGCACTGTTCTCCCGCGAGATCGCCCAGGCCGCCACCGGCATGGCGCCGGGGCTGACCGGCATCGTCGGCGGACGCCCGACCGTGTACCCGGTGATCCGCCTGTTCTCCTTCCTGATCGACAAGGACGCCTGCGAACTGGCCGTGGAGATCGACGGCCAGCGCCAGCCGGTGTCCCTGCCGCAGATCGATGGTTTCGACCCGGCGACGCTGGGCGACGACTTGCCGGTTGCCGCAGCGAAAGGCCCCGCCCAGGCCAGCGTACCGCTGGTGAAACTGGCCGTGGCGCGCTCCGGCGACAAGGGCAACCACAGCAACATCGGCGTCATGGCGCGCAAGCCCGAATACCTGCCGTGGATCGCCGAGGCGCTGAGCGAAGGCGCGGTGGCCGAGTGGATGCAGCACATGCTGGACGAACAGACTGGCCGCGTCAGCCGCTGGCACCTGCCGGGTACTCACAGCCTCAACTTCCTGCTGGAAAACGCCCTGGGCGGCGGCGGTGTCGCCAGCCTGCGCATCGACCCGCAGGGCAAGGCCTTCGCCCAGCAGTTGCTGGAATTCCCGGTGGCGGTGCCGCAGCACATCGCCGATGAACTGAGCGCTCCACCCTCACCCTAACCCTCTCCCAGAGGGAGAGGGGACTGTCTGGTGCAGGATGAAACCATGGCGTTAGCCGGCACGGACGGCCCCCTCTCCTAGGGGAGAGGGCTGGGGTGAGGGGAAATCGCTGGCACAGGAATTCCTCAAAACGCACAAAGAACGATTGAGCAGGACGAAAACAACAATGAGCTACGACTCGATCTTCAAACCCGGCCTTTTCGCTGGCCAGACCATCATCGTCACCGGCGGCGGCAGCGGTATCGGTCGTTGCACCGCCCATGAGCTGGCAGCCCTCGGCGCCCACGTGGTGCTGGTCGGACGCAAGGCGGAAAAGCTGGAGAAGACCGCCGGCGAAATCATCGAGGACGGCGGCAGCGCCAGCTGGCATAGCTGCGACATCCGCGACGAGGAAGCGGTGAAGGCGCTGGTGGCGCAGGTCATCGCCGAGCGCGGACCGATCCATCACCTGGTCAACAACGCCGGCGGCCAGTACCCCGCGCCGCTGGCGTCGATCAACCTGAAGGGTTTCGAGGCCGTGGTGCGCACCAACCTGGTGGGTGGCTTCCTGATGGCCCGCGAAGTGTTCAACCAGAGCCTGAGCAAGACCGGCGGCAGCATCGTCAACATGCTCGCCGATATGTGGGGCGGCATGCCCGGCATGGGACATTCCGGCGCCGCCCGCGCCGGCATGGAAAACTTCACCAAGACTGCCGCCATCGAGTGGGGCCACGCCGGGGTGCGGGTCAACGCCGTGGCACCGGGCTGGGTCGCTTCCAGCGGCATGGACACCTACGAAGGCGCGTTCAAGGCAGTGATTCCAACCCTGCGCGAGCACGTGCCACTCAAGCGCATCGGCACCGAGTCGGAAGTCGCCGCCGCCATCGTCTTTCTGCTCTCCCCCGGCGCGGCCTTCATCAGCGGCAACACCATTCGCATCGACGGCGCCGCCAGCCAGGGCAGCCGCGCCTTCCCGCTGTCCAAGGCGAAGCCGGGACAAAGTCGCTCCTACAACGGTTTCCACCGCGCCTATCTACCCGATGTCTTGAAGGATCAGGAGTAAGCCATGCCGGTGATCCAGTCGGAAATCGACGCCCAGGGCGAAGACTTCGCCCGCAACCGCGAGGCCATGCTGGCCGCCGTGGCGAGCTTCCGCGAGGTCGAACAGAAGGTGCTGGACAAGGCCGCCGAGGCCAAGCCCAAGTTCGACAAGCGCGGCCAACTGCTGCCGCGCGAGCGCCTGAACTTGCTGCTGGATGCCGGCGCGCCGTTCCTCGAACTCTCCTCGCTGGCCGGCTACAAGCTGCACGACGACAAAGACGGCACCCAGGCCGGCGGCGGCATCATCTCCGGCATCGGCTACATCGCCGGGGTGCGCTGCCTGGTGACCGCCAGCAACAGCGCGATCAAGGGCGGCACCATCTCCCCTACCGGGCTGAAGAAGACCCTGCGCCTGCAGCAGATCGCCTTGGAGAACAAGCTGCCGGTGGTGGCGCTGACCGAAAGCGGCGGCGCCAACCTGAACTACGCGGCGGACATCTTCGTCGAGGGCGCGCGCGGCTTCGCCAACCAGGCGCGCATGTCGGCAGCGGGCATTCCGCAGATCACCGTGGTGCACGGCTCGTCCACCGCGGGCGGCGCGTACCAGCCGGGGCTGTCGGACTACGTGGTGGTGGTGCGCGGCAAGGCCAAGATGTTCCTCGCCGGCCCGCCGCTGCTCAAGGCTGCTACCGGCGAGATCGCCACCGATGAGGAACTGGGTGGCGCCGAGCTGCACGCCCAGGTCGCCGGCACCGCCGAATACCTGGCCGAGAATGACGCCGACGGCGTGCGCCTGGCCCGCGAAATCCTCGCCGCGTTGCCGTGGAATGCGCAGCTGCCGGTGCGCCCGAAGAAGGCATGGGACGCACCGCTGTACCCGGCCGAAGAACTGCTTGGCGTGGTGCCGGCGGACGCGAAGAAGCCCTACGACGTGCGCGAGATCATCGCGCGCATCGCCGACGGTTCGCGCTTCCTCGACTTCAAGAACGAGTTCGACAGCCAGACCGTCTGCGGCCACCTGCACATCGAAGGCCACGCCTGCGGCCTGATCGGCAACAACGGCCCGATCACCCCGCAGGGCGCGGCCAAGGCGGCGCAGTTCATCCAGCTGTGCGAGCAGAGCAACACGCCGATCCTGTTCCTGCACAACACCACCGGCTTCATGGTCGGCACCGAGTCCGAGCGCCTGGGCGTGATCAAGCACGGCTCGAAGATGATCCAGGCCGTGGCCAACGCCACCGTGCCCAAGCTCACCCTGGTCGTGGGCGGTTCCTACGGTGCCGGCAACTACGCCATGTGCGGCCGCGGCCTGGACCCGCGCTTCATCTTCGCCTGGCCCAACAGCCGCACCGCCGTGATGGGCGGCGCCCAGGCCGGCAAGGTATTGCGCATCGTCACCGAGGAAAAGCACGCCAAGGAGGGCAAGGAAGCCGACCCGAAGATGCTCGACATGCTCGAACAGATGACCGCGCAGAAGCTCGACGCCCAGTCCACCGCGCTCTACGGCACCGCGAGCCTGTGGGACGACGGGCTGATCGACCCGCGCGACACCCGCGCGCTGCTTGGCTACCTGCTGGATATCTGCGCGGAGGCGGCCGTACGGCCGCTCAAGGGGAATAGTTTTGGGGTAGCGAGGTTCTGACGGGAGTTCGGGAGTACGGGCCAACGCCCTCTCCCCCCGCCCTCTCCCGCAAGCGGTAGAGGGAGCCAAAGCGACCCGGCATGAAACGGACCGCCCGGCCACTCCGGATAGCCCCCTCTCCCTTCAGGGAGAGGGTTGGGGAGAGGGCCAGCGGCGGTGAACCAGACAAGGCTCAGGAGACCAACAACAATGATCTTCACCCAGGAACACGAAGAACTCCGCCGCACCGTCCGCAACTTCGTCGAGAAGGAGATCAATCCCTACGTCGACGAGTGGGAGAAGGCTGGCCGCTTCCCGATCCACGAAGTCTTCAGGAAGGCCGGGGCGCTGGGCCTGCTGGGCATCTCCAAGCCGGAAAAATTCGGCGGCATGGGCCTGGACTACAGCTACTCGGTGGTGGCTGCCGAGGAGTTCGGCACCATCCATTGCGGCGGCATCCCCATGTCCATCGGCGTGCAGACCGACATGTGCACCCCGGCCCTGGCACGCTTTGGCTCCGACGAGCTGCGCGAGGAGTTCCTGCGTCCGGCCATCGCTGGCGAAATGGTCGGCTGCATCGGCGTCTCCGAAGTGGGTGCCGGTTCCGACGTCGCGGGGCTGAAGACCAGCGCACGCAAGGACGGTGACGACTACATCATCAACGGCAGCAAGATGTGGATCACCAACTCGCCCTCCGCCGACTTCATCTGCCTGCTGGCCAATACCTCCGATGGCAAGCCGCACCTCAACAAGTCGCTGATCATGGTGCCGATGAACAGCAAGGGCATCAGCGTCAGCCCGCACCTGGACAAGCTCGGCATGCGCAGCTCGGAAACCGCCCAGGTGTTCTTCGACGACGTGCGCGTGCCGCAGCGCAACCGCATCGGCGTCGAGGGCTCGGGCTTCATGATGCAGATGCTGCAGTTCCAGGAGGAGCGCCTGTTCGCCGCTGCCAGCGGGATCAAGGGCCTGGAGTACTGCGTCGACACCACCATCGACTACTGCAAGGAGCGCAAGACCTTCGGCCAGGCGCTGATCGATAACCAGGTCATCCACTTCCGCATGGCCGAGCTGATGACCGAGATCGAGAGCCTGCGCGCCCTCACCTACCAGGCCACCGAGCTGTACGTGGCGGGCAGGGACGTCACTCGCCTGGCCTCCATGGCCAAGCTCAAAGTCGGCCGCCTGGCCCGCGAAGTCACCGACGCCTGCCTGCAGTACTGGGGCGGCCAGGGCTTCATGTGGGAGAACCCGATCTCGCGGGCCTACCGCGACACCCGCCTGGTTTCCATCGGCGGCGGCGCGGACGAAATCATGCTGGGCATCATCTGCAAGCTGATGGGCACCCTGCCGGGCAAGAAGAAGGGCTAAGGGCTTTTGCCCTTGTAGGAGCGAGCTTGCTCGCGAACAGCTCTGCAGCGGGGCGGGTTCGCGAGCAAGCTCGCTCCTACAGGGAACATCCGACTCCATGAGGAACCCGGCATGAACGAATTGCCGAACTGCGAAACCCTGCTGCTGGAACCTGAAGGCGGCGTGCTGCATGTCACCCTCAATCGTCCGGACAGCCGCAACGCCATGAGCCTGGCGATGGTCGGCGAACTGCGCGCGGTGCTCGCCGCCGTGCGCGACGACCGTGCCGTGCGCGCCATCGTCCTGCGCGGCGCCGGCGGGCACTTCTGTGCCGGCGGCGACATCAAGGACATGGCCGGTGCCCGCGCCGCCGGTCCCGAGGCTTACGCCGCGCTGAACCGCGCCTTCGGCGGCCTGCTGGAAGAAGCCCAGGCGCAGCCGCAGGTAGTAGTCGCCGTGCTGGAAGGCGCGGTGCTGGGCGGCGGCTTCGGCCTGGCCTGCGTCTCGGACATCGCCATCACGGCGGCCGACGCGCAGTTCGGCCTGCCGGAAACCAGCCTCGGCATCCTGCCGGCGCAGATCGCGCCCTTCGTGGTGAAGCGCATCGGCCTGACCCAGGCGCGCCGCCTGGCGCTTACCGCCGCTCGCTTCGACGGCCGCGAGGCGCTGCGCCTGGGGCTGGTGCATGCCTGCGCGGACAGCGCCGAAAGCCTCGGTGAGCAACTGGCCCAGACGCTCGACCAGGTTCGCCGCTGCGCTCCCGGCGCCAATGCCGCCACCAAGGCGCTGCTGCTGGCCACTGAGACCGAAGCCCTCGGCCCGCTGCTGGACGATGCCGCCCGCCAGTTCGCCGAAGCGGTAACCGGAGCGGAAGGCGCCGAAGGCACCATGGCCTTCGTGCAGAAACGCAAACCGAACTGGGCGCAGTAGCCCCGAGGAAATCTCCATGCCCAGCTTCGACAAGATCCTCATCGCCAACCGCGGCGAAATCGCCTGCCGGGTGATCCGCACCGCCCACGACCTGGGCTACCGCACCGTGGCCGTGTACAGCGAGGCCGATGCCAATGCCCGCCATGTGCAATTGGCCGACGAGGCCGTGTGCATCGGCCCGGCGCCGGTGGGCCAGTCCTACCTGAAGCCCGAGGCCATCCTTGACGCCGCGAAACGCACCGGCGCCGACGCAATCCACCCCGGCTACGGATTCCTCTCGGAGAACGCCGACTTCGCCCGCGCCTGCAACACGGCCGGCATCGTCTTCATCGGCCCCGGCGTGGAAGCCATCCACCTGATGGGCAGCAAACGCCTGTCGAAGATCGCCATGCTCGAAGCCGGCGTGCCCTGCATCCCCGGCTACGAAGGCGCGGAGCAGGACGACGCCACCCTCACCCGCGAGGCGCAGCGCATCGGCTACCCGCTGATGATCAAGGCCAGCGCCGGCGGCGGCGGGCGCGGCATGCGCCTGGTGACCCGCGGCGAAGACCTCGCCGAGCAGTTGCGCACCGCCCGCTCGGAAGCGCAGAACGCCTTCGGCAGTGGCGAGCTGATCCTGGAGAAAGCCGTGGTGCAGCCGCGCCACGTGGAAATCCAGGTGTTCGGCGACAGCCACGGCAATATCGTCTACCTCGGCGAGCGCGACTGCTCGGTGCAGCGCCGCCACCAGAAAGTCATCGAGGAAGCGCCCTGCCCGGTGCTGACCGAGGAACTGCGCGCCGCCATGGGCAGCGCCGCCGTGAAGGCCGCCGCTTCGGTGAACTACCTGGGCGCCGGCACCGTGGAGTTCCTGCTGGATGCCAGCGGCGCCTTCTACTTCCTGGAAATGAACACCCGCCTGCAGGTGGAGCACCCGGTCACCGAACTGGTCACCGGCCAGGACCTGGTGGCCTGGCAGATCCGCGTCGCCGAGGGCCATCCGCTGCCGCTGACCCAGGAGCAGATCCAGCTCAAGGGTCATGCCATCGAGGTACGTCTGTACGCTGAGGACGCCGGCAACGGCTTCCTCCCGCAGACCGGCCAGGTCCTGCGCTGGACACCACCGCAGCTGGACGGCATCCGCATCGACCACGGATTGCGCGAAGGCCAGCCGGTGACGCCGTTCTACGACCCGATGCTGGCCAAGGTCATCGCCTACGGCGCCACCCGCGACGAGGCCCGGCGCAAGCTGGTGCGCGCCGTGGAGGACTGCGTGCTGCTGGGCGTGACCGGCAACCAGCGCTTCCTCGCCAACCTGCTCAGGCACCCGGAGTTCGCCGCCGGCAAGGCCACCACCGCGTTCATCGGCGAGCACTTCGCCAACGACCCGAGCCTCGCACCGCGCCAGCCGCAGCCGCTGGAACTGGCCTGCGCCGCCGCCCTGCTCTACCAGGCTTCGGCCAGTGACCGCGCGCACCAACCGGGGCTCTCCGGCTGGCGCAGCGCCGGCAGCGCGCCGTGGCGATTCGCACTCAAGCAGGGTGAGGAGAAATTCATCGTCGAACTGGAGGTCCGCGAGCATGGCACCCAGCCGGCGTTGCTGGCGCGCATTGGCAACGTTCAGATCGAGCTGCGCCTGCTCGGGGAAGAAAACGGTGATGCCATTATCGAAGCCGACGGCATCCGCCGCCGTCTCCCCTTCCACCGCGATGGTGCACGACTGTGGCTGTATGGCGCGGACGGCAACCTGGAGTTGCTCGACGTCACCCACGAACCCGCCGGCGCAGCCGGCGGTGCCGGCTCGGGCACGGTGAAGGCGCCGATGGATGGCGCCATCGTCGATGTGCTGGTGGCAGAGGGCGCGCGGGTCAGCAAAGGTCAGCTGCTACTGGTGCTGGAAGCGATGAAGATGGAGCACCCGCTCAAGTCCGGCGTCGACGGCGTGATCCGCCGTGTGCAGGTGAGCAAGGGCGAGCAGGTGAAGTCGCGGCAGTTGCTGGTGGAGGTGGAGGCGCTGGAGTCCGCCTGACAGCTTGGTTTCCCTCACCCCAGCCCTCTCCCAGAGGGAGAGGGAGCCGATTGTGCCGGCTGAATGCACGGTTTCGTCCTGCTCCGAACAGTCCCCTCTCCCTCCGGGAGAGGGTTAGGGTGAGGGCAGGCCCAAGCGCACCAGACATCAGGAAGCACATTTCGTAGGAGCGGATTCATCCGCGATTCCGTCCAACAACGACAACAAGAACACGGAGCCCCAACCATGTCCCTCAACGGCAAAACCCTCTTCATCACTGGCGCCAGCCGTGGCATCGGCCGCGAGATCGCCCTGCGCGCCGCGCGCGATGGCGCCAACATCGTCATCGCCGCCAAAAGCGCCGAGCCCCACCCGAAACTGGAAGGCACCATCTTCAGCGTCGCCGGGGAAGTCGAGGCCGCCGGCGGCAAGGCCCTGGCCCTGCAACTGGACGTGCGCGACGAGAACGCCGTGCGCGAAGCCATGGCCCGCGCCGCCGAGCATTTCGGTGGCATCGACGCGGTGGTGAACAACGCTGGCGCCATCAAGCTGGTAGGTGTGGAGCGCCTGGAGCCCAAGCGCTTCGACCTGATGTACCAGATCAACACCCGCGCCGTGATGGTCTGCAGCCAGGCCGCGCTGCCCTACCTGAAGCAGAGCCAGGGCCACATCCTCAGCCTGTCGCCGCCGCTGAACATCGCCAACAAATGGTTCGCCCAGCACGGGCCCTACACCGTCACCAAGTACGGCATGAGCATGCTCACCCTCGGCATGCACGAGGAGTTCAAGCGCTACGGCATCAGCGTCAACGCCCTGTGGCCGAAGACCATGATCGCCACCGCAGCCATCGAGTTCGAGCTGGGCAGCCGCGAAGCCTTCAAGCGCGCGCGCACCCCGGCGATCATGGCCGACGCCGCCTACGCCATCCTCGCAAGCCAGGGCCGCAGCATCAGCGGACGCCTGCTGATCGACGAGGACATCCTGCGCGAACAGGGGCAGACCGACTTCGAGCAATACCGCTTCGATCCAGACGGCGGCAGCCTGGTGCCGGACCTGTTCCTCGACTGAGGATCCGCCATTCGGCGCGCCCCAACGGAAGGCGGATAACCGCACGCGGTTATTCGCCCTGCGGCGCTTGCGCTGTGCCGCTGCTGCCCTCCGCTGGCCCATTTGCCGAACTGCCTGACGCGCCGCGCGTCCGGGTCATAGCCTCGATGCGCAAACACCTCCTAGAGTGATGGGACGCCAGTTCCCGCAGAACAACGACAAAGCGCGAGAGCCATGACCCACGCCGACCTGATCACCCCGACCCGCTTCCTGGCCCACCTGCCCGCCACCCTCGGCCGCGTACCGCGCATGCTGCGCGGGCTCTACTACACCGGTATCCGCAACCGCGAGAAGAACCTCTCCCTGGGCTGGGCCCTGGAGCGCGCCGCGCGCCTGTACCCGGACAGCCCGGCGCTGATCGACGAACGCCGGCGCCTGTCCTATGCCCTCTTCAACGGCTGGGCCAACCGCCTGGCGCGAGCCTTCCAGGCCGAGGGCGTGGGCCATGCCAGCGTGGTGGCGGTGATGCTGGAGAACCGCGCCGAACTGATGGTCGTGCTCGCCGCACTGGCCAAGCTCGGCGCCATCGGCGCGCTGGTCAACACCACCCAGCGCGGCCAGGTGCTCAGCCACAGCCTCAACCTGGTCAAGCCCAGCCACTTCGTGGTCGGCGAGGAGCTGCGCGAAGCTTTCGAGGAGGTCCGCCCGGTGCTCGAGAACAGCGGCGGACGCTGCTACTGGGTGGCCGATGCCGACACCCTGAGCGAACCCAGCCAGCCGCCGGTGGGCTGGCACAACCTGATGCGCATGGCCCAGGAACAGGGTTCGACCAACCTGGCCCAGACCGCCCAGGTGCGCCTGAAGGACGCCTGCTTCTACATCTACACCTCAGGCACCACGGGCCTGCCGAAAGCCTCGATCATGAGCCACGGCAAGTGGATCAAGGCCTACGGCGGCTTCGGCCACTCGGGCCTGGGGCTGAGCACCAGCGACGTGCTCTACCTGACCCTGCCCTGCTACCACAACAACGCCGTGACCGTGTGCTGGAGCGCGGCGCTGGCCGGCGGCGCGGCCATCGCCCTGCGCCGCCGGTTCTCCGCCAGCGCCTTCTGGAAAGACGTGCAGGCCTACCAGGCGACCTGCTTCGGCTACATAGGCGAACTCTGCCGCTACCTGCTCAACCAGCCGGAATGCCCGGAGGAACGCGGCAACAGCCTCACCTGCATGATCGGCAACGGCCTGCGCCCGTCGATCTGGAACGAGTTCAAGGCGCGCTTCGGCATCGAGCGGATCACCGAGTTCTACGCCTCCAGCGAAGGCAACATCGGCTTCACCAACGTGTTCAACTTCGACAATACCGTGGGCTTCTCTCCGGCCACCTACGCCATCGTCCGCTACGACCTGGAGAACGACCAGCCGGTGCGCGGCGCCAAGGGCTTCATGGAAAAGGTCGACAAGGGCGAGGCGGGCCTGCTGATCAGCGAGATCAGCGACAAGTGGCCATTCGACGGTTACACCGACCCGTCCAAGAGCGAGGCGGCGATCTTCCGCGACGTGTTCAAGAAGGGCGACGCCTGGTTCAACACCGGCGACCTGATGCGCGACATCGGCTTCAAGCACACCCAGTTCGTCGATCGCTTGGGCGACACCTTCCGCTGGAAGGGCGAGAACGTCTCGACCACCGAGGTGGAGAACGCCCTGGGCGCCTTCCCGGCTGTCGAGGATGCGGTGGTCTATGGCGTGGAGATACCCGGCACCAACGGCCGCTGCGGCATGGCCGCGCTGCGCCTGCGCGATGGCGCCAGCCTGGACGGCAGGCAACTGGCCGAACACCTGGACCGCGAGCTGCCGGCCTACGCCGTGCCGCTGTTCCTGCGCCTGCTGCAGCAGGTCGAGACCACCGGGACCTTCAAGTACAAGAAGACCGACCTCAAGCGCAGCGGCTACGACCCGCAGCAGGTGAACGAAGCCCTGTTCGTGCGCCTCCCCGGCGAGACCGGCTACCGGGCACTGGATGGTGGCCTGTTCGAGGCGATCCGCCGCGGCGAGCACCGCTTCTGAGCATCCGTAGGGCGTACAACCGTTCGCGGTTGTACGCCGTTATGCCGTGCGCATCGCCAGCGCGATGACCAAGCCCGGAGTCCATTAAGATTGCGGCGCCGCGGCCAAGTTCGGAGCGCCCGGAAACCAAGGCCAAACGGCGTATAACGTCGAACGTTATACGCCCTACGCCACGGCTATCCCGGTGCCGGACGGCTTTTCGTAGGAGCAACTGTCTTCTACCGGGTTAATCCCTGCCTGCGCTTCCCCCTCACCCCAGCCCTCTCCCTCTGGGAGAGGGAGCCGTCCGTGCCGGCTGACACTACGGTTTCATCCTGCACCGAACAGTCCCCTCTCCCGCTTGCGGGAGAGAATTAGGGTGAGGGGCCCTTGATCTTGTAGGAGCGGACTCTGTCCGCGATAAGCATCGAAGCCCTCGCCGAAAGTACAGATCAGTTACGGAACTGGAACTGCAGCTCCGCGCCACGGATATCCGAGTGCCAACTGTCGTCGTCGGTCTCGCGCTCGTTGCGTTCGCGCTGGATCAGCCGTCCGCCGACCTGGAACGGACTCTGCCCCGTCTTCTCCTCGAACATCGGCGGTAACAGCGGCTTGTCTTCCAGCTCCGGCACCGGCTTGTCGGGCTGCAACTGATGCACCAGATCCCTGGGCAGGCGCAGGTCCAGCTTCACAGGCGGCAACGGCTGCTTGACGGCGGGATCGACCGCCGGCTTTTTCGCCGTCCTCGCCCGTGAG
The DNA here is from genome assembly GCF_047902425.1 of Pseudomonas macauensis. Taxonomy (NCBI): domain Bacteria; kingdom Pseudomonadati; phylum Pseudomonadota; class Gammaproteobacteria; order Pseudomonadales; family Pseudomonadaceae; genus Pseudomonas; species Pseudomonas macauensis. The sequence continues at coordinate 4,038,810 of NZ_CP138377.1, forward strand.
TCCACCTTGGTCTCGCGCTTGGCAGGGGTTTTCGCTTCGGGCCTGGTTGCCGCCTCGACGGCCGGCGCCTTGGCTGATGCCACCGGCTCAGCCGCAGCCGGCGCGGCTTCCGACTCGCGCGGCTGCTCGGCAGCCGGCTGCGGCGCAGACGAGGGAGCTGGCGCCGTCACTGCGGCGGGCTGCGCAGGCGGAGTCGGACTCGGGGCCTTGTCCTTGTGCTCCTCGCCACAGGCGGCAAGCAGCAGTGTCAGACAGGCGGCAAGGAGGATTCGGCTGGACGTCATGATCGGGCAGGCGGAAAAAAACGCGCAATGCTGGCGCGAGTCGAACGCTATGGCAAGAGGCCAGTTATCACCAGCTTTTGCCGTTACCCCTTGAGTCTGTCAGAGGCCGCCTTGCGGCGGCCTGTCTTCGGTCAAGGCTTGGCCGGCAGGGCGCGCAGCGCGGCATCGATATCCAGCTTCGGGAACTGCCGTTGCAGGGTCTGGCGCAGCTCGCGAGCCTCATCCTTCCTCCCCTGCTCCTGCAGCACACGCAGACGCAACAGGCTGGCCTGGGGTTCTTCCGAGGCCATGGCATCGGCCATTTGAGCGGTGGGTGCGGCCTCCTCCGCCAGCGCGCCGGACGCCTTCGCCGCAGGCGGCGCCGCATACTGCTGGTTGGCGATGCTACGGGCGACGGACTCGGCCTTGCGCTTGGCTTCCGCCGGCTCGGCGACGGGCGCCGCCGCAGGAGCCATGGCAGGCGCCGGGGCCGGTGGTGCCGCACTCAATAGGGCCGGGGCGACGGGAGCGTCGAAGCGCTGCGGCGCTTCCTCATAGGTGCGCAGGGTCAGGCTCAGGCCGATGCCCAGGGTCGCCAGGCCAGCCACGGCGACACCCCAGCGCTGGCGGCTGCCGGTACCCAGTAGCCAGTGGCGCAGGCGGTCGGAGAAGCCAGGCTTGCGCTCCTGCACGGCAGCCCGGGCGGCGGCCAGGATGCGCGCGTCCAGCTGCGCCGACGGCTGCTCGTCGCTGTGCCGGCGGTAGTGCTCGAGCAATTCCTGCTCGCGCGGATCGCGGTTCATGGGCTCACCTCCTCGGTCGCCGCCGGGTCGGACAGCAACCGGCGCAGTTTCTGCAACGCGTAACGCAGCCGGCTCTTCACCGTCTCGGCCGGGGTGCGCGTCAGCTCGGCAATCTCGTTCAGTTCCAGGTCGCCGTGGGCGCGCAGCAGGAAGACTTCGCGCTGCTCCTCCGGCAGCGCTTCCAGGGCGCCCTGCAGGCGCTGCTGGTCGCGGCTCAGGACCAGTTCGCGCTCGGGGTCCTCGCTCTCGCCGGGCAGCGCATCGCCGTGGAGTTGCTCGTCGAAGCTCTCCTGGCGCCCCTGGTGCCGGCCCTGCTTGCGCCAGTGGTCGATCAGCCGGTTGCGGCCGATCTGGTACAGCCAGGTCTTGAAGCTGGCCGCGCCCGGCTGGCTGTCACTGCGGACCAGGCTCAGCCAGGTTTCCTGGAAGACTTCCTCGGCCTGCGCACTGTCGCCGCACAGGCCGCAGAGGAAGCGGAACAGGCCGAGGCGATGGCGAGCATAGAGCTCGGCGAAGGCCTCGGCGTTGCCTTGTCGATAACGCCGCAGCAGCGCGGCGTCACTGTCGTCCCTGAAGGGTATGTTCACATCACTCGATCCGTGCCTGTTCGGGTACCGGGGTCTGCAGGCTCTGCGCCAGCTCGGCGAGCTGGACGAACTCACCGCGCAGGCCGAAGCGATCCTCGCCGCGCGCGGCGCGAGCCAGTTGCACAGTATCGCCGATGTCGAAGGCACCGGTGTAGCGGCCACCTTCCAACTGCTGGGCGAAGGCCGCCACCGCCGCGGCGAAGCGCAGGTCATCGCTGGCCTGGGCAATGTTCGCGCGTTGCTCGGCGGCGCGGATCGGCCGCTCGATCAACTGGCTGGCACCGCCCTGCGGGCCCTTGTAGCGCACTCGCAGCAGGGCCAGCTCATCCCCCTTGGCAGCGCCCTTCGACGCGTCGTTCTGGTAGCGCAGCGGCTCCAGCCAGCCCTTGCCGCCCGCCGGGACTATCTCGTAGAGCGCGGTGACCGTGTGCCCGGCGCCGATCTCGCCGGCGTCCACCTTGTCGTTGCTGAAGTCTTCACGCTTGAGTGCACGGTTCTCGTAGCCGAGCAGACGGTATTCGCTGACCTGTGCGGGGTTGAATTCCAGCTGGATCTTCACGTCCTTGGCCACCACCGCGAGGGTCGAGCTGAGCTGCTCCACCAGCACCTTGCGCGCCTCGCGCAGGTTGTCGATGTAGGCATAGTTGCCGTCGCCGGCGTCGGCCAGTTGCTCCATGAGCTGCTCGTTGTAGTTGTCCACGCCGTAGCCGAGGGTGGTCAACGAAACGCCGCTGCGGCGCTTTTCGGCGGCCATCTGCTTGAGAGTCTCGAAGTCGCTGATGCCGACGTTGAAGTCGCCGTCGGTGGCCAGCAGGATGCGGTTGATGCCCTTGTCCAGGTAGCCCTTCTGCGCCATCCGGTAGGCCAGTTCGATGCCCGACGCGCCCGCTGTGGCGCCACCGGCCTGGAGCTGCTCGATGGCGTTGCGAATGGTCGCCTTGTCGCGCCCGGAAGTCGGCTCCAGCACCACCCGCGACTCGCCGGCGTAGACCACCAGCGACACCTTGTCCTGGTCGCGCAACTGGTCCACCAGCAGCTTCAGGGTGCTCTTCACCAGCGGCAGGCCCTCGCGGCGGTCCATGGAGCCGGAGACGTCCACCAGGAACACCAGGTTGGCCGGCGGCAGCGCGGCGACGCTGCGGTCCGAGGCCTTGATGCCGACGCGCAGCAGGCGGGTATTCGGGTTCCACGGCGTGGGCGCAAGCTCGGTGGTGATGCCGAAGGGCGATGCGGCATCGCTGGGCAACGCGTAGTCGTAGGGGAAGTAGTTGACCATCTCCTCCAGCCGCACCGCGCCCTTGGGCGGCAGGCGACCTTCGTTGAGGATGCGACGGACGTTGGCGTAGCTGCCGGTATCCACGTCGATGCTGAAGGTGGAGACCGGGTCCTGGGCCACGGCGTGCACCGGGTTGTCCGGCAGGTTCTGGTACTGCTCGCGCGGCACGTCCACGTAGCCGGGCTGCTGCATGTCGGCCATGGGAGCGGGGGCGATGCTCGCGACAGGCGCCTGTGCGACATAGCCGACGGAGCGCTCCAGCTTGGCACTCTCCGCCAGCTGCGGCGGTGGGCTCGCGGGCTTGATGGTGGGCTCGACCTGAATGGCGTCGGCGTTTGCAGCGGCTTTCTGCTTCGGTTCGCCCTCGCGGGAAATACCGCAGCCGGCGACGGCGATCAGCAGACCGATGGCGAAACCCTGGGCGGCAGGGCGAAGGAAGTGAACGGGAAGCGACATGGCGGCAGCCTCGTGGAGGGATTCAACTCCTCAGACGAGGCCGCGCGGGGAAACGGGTTAACGCAGTGTGGAACCGGAGCTTTTCGTAGGAGCGAGCCTGCTCGCGAACAACCCAGCATCGATATGGCCGGGTAACTCTATTCGCGAGCAAGCTCGCTCCTACAGGTACGGGTGCTCACCGGCAGGCCTTGGCATCCTCGCGCTCAGGGCCCGGCCCTGGCATTGGCGGCCGGTCATGGTGTAACGGCGTACAACCGCGAACGGTTGTACGCCCTGCCCCAAGTGGATTAGCGTCCGGTGTAATCAACGATCAGGCTGCGATCAGCCCTTCCTGGCACAGCTGGCAGGCCAGCATGCCGAGAGTCATGATCGCCCGCTCCGCCTCGCGGTCCCACGGGATGCCGCAGGTCAGCCGCAGGCAGTTGTTGAACTGCTCGGTGTTACTGAAGATCAGCCCCGGCGCGATGCTGATGCCCTGCTCCAGCGCGCGCACGTGCAGCTCCTTGGTGTTCACCTTGGCCGGCAGGCTGACCCAGAGGATGAAGCCGCCCTTGGGCCGGGTCATCTGCGTGCCTTCGGGGAAATACTGCTGCACCGCCAGCTGGTAGGCGGTCATGTTCTTGCGGTACTCCTGGCGGATGTAGCGCAGGTGCCGGTCGTAGCCGCCGTTCTCCAGGTAGGCCGCCACTCCCATCTGGGTAACGGTGCACGCCGAATGGGTGGTGAAGGTCTGCAGGCGGCGGATTTCTTCCTGGTAGCGCTCGGTGATGATCCAGCCGATGCGCACGCCGGGGGAAATGGTCTTGGAGAAGCTCGAGCAGTACACCACCCGGCCGTCGCGGTCATGGGCCTTGAGCGCCTTGGTCTGGCCCTGGTCGAACATCAGCTCGCCGTAGATGTCGTCCTCGATCACCCCGATGTTGTGCTCGGCGGTGAGCTTGAGCAGCTGCTTCTGGCGATCTTCCGGGATGGTGCCGCCCAGCGGGTTGCTCAGGCGCGGGGTCAGCACCAGCGCCTTGATCGGCCACTGGTTGGCGGCCAGTTGCAGCGCTTCCAAGCTGATCCCGGTGAGCGGGTCGCTGGGGATCTCGATGACCTTGAGGCCGAGGATGTCGGCCAGCTGCAGCAAGCCATAGTAGCTCGGCGACTCGGTGGCTATCAGATCGCCCGGACGGGTCATCACGCGCAGCGCCATGTGGATCGCGTCCACGCAGCCATGGGTGATGGTCACCTGGGTCGGATCGACCACCACGCCGGCATCGCGCATGCGGATCGCCACCTGGCGGCGTAGCGGTTCGTAGCCGGGGCTGAACATGTAGCTGAAGGCCCGCGGGCTGGAGAAGCGGGTGACCTTGGCCAACTGCTGGTGCAGCGCGCGGACCGGGAGGTAATCCACGTGCGGCACCGCGGCGCCCAGCGGGAACACGCCTTCGCGGCGCGCCTCGGCGAGCACCTGGTTGATGATGCTGCTGCGGGTGACCAGGCCCGGGCGCTCGACCCGGGCGATGTCCGGGGTCGAGGCGGTCAGCGCCGGCGTACGGTGCACGTAGTAGCCGGACTGCGGACGCGCGCGGATCAGCCCTTGGTCTTCGAGGGTGGCATAGGCCTGCAACACCGTGGCGTGGCTGACGTTGAGCTGGGTGCTCAGCTTGCGCACGGACGGCACACGCTCGCCCGGCTGGTAGACACCACGGCGGATGTCTTCGGCCAGTTGCTGGGCGATGCGCTGGTACAGAAGCAGATTGGACATGACGGCCATCCCTCGGTCATTGGACCGAAACAGTAGCTAAAAAGCCGCAACTGTTCCAGAACAGTGACAGGGATTGTGCGCGTTACAGTTACCGCTGACCAGCGCTACATGCCGCGTCAGACTTCGCCGAGCCAGTCCAGTACGCCGAAGGCGACCAGTTGGGCGTCACTGGTCAGGCCGAGCTTCTGCATGGCGTTGCGCTTGTGGGTGCTGATGGTCGAAACGCTGCGGTTGGTGCGCTCGGCGATCTCGCCAACGGTGGCGCCGTGGGCCAGGCGCCGGATGATGTCCATCTCGGTGGGGCTCAGCGGCCGACCGGTGTGACGCGGCTGGCGCAGGGTCGGGTCGATGAAGGTGTCGCCACGACGCACGCGCTGTACTGCATCGGCGAGCACGCCCAGGGCGCTGCGCTTGCAGACATAGCCCAGCGCGCCGCACTTCACCACCGACGCCGCCATCAGCGGTGCGCCGAGCAGCGAGTACACCAGGATCTGCACGCCGGGATAGTGACGGCGCAGCCATTCGATCAGGTGTACGCCATCGCGCCCACGCTCACCCGGCAATGCCATCTCCATGATCAGCAGGTCGGTATCGGTCCTTTCGCTCAATGCGGTCAGCAGACTCTCCGTGTCGCTGACATAGGCGTTCACCTGAGCGTCGCAGTGTTCGGCCAGATAATGTTCCAGCCCCCAGCCAATCATCGGTTGGGCATCCGCCACGATCACGTTCAGGGTCTTTTTTTCGGACAGCATTTACGTCTCTCGCTGGTGACTCCCCAGCATGGGGATTAGTCGCACGGGTTCATTTTCGCCAACGCGACCCTCGAATAATTTCGAGATCCCCATGCAAGAAGCCCCGGAGCGGGGAGCTCCAGGGCTTCATTTGCAACGCCATGTGACCGGGTGTGTTCAGCGCTCGGCGCCCAACTGGCCCTTTTCGTCGGAGAAGACGATCTCGACCCGGCGGTTCTGCGCCCGCCCCAGCGACGAGGCGTTGTCCGATACCGGATAGGCCTCGCCGTAGCCTTGCACCTGGATACGCTTGGCGTCGACGCCCAGGTCGGACAAGGCGTCGGCCACCGACTGCGCGCGGTCCTTGGACAGTTGCAGGTTCTGCTGCCGATCGCCGTCGCTGTCGGTATAGCCCTCGATGCGAATCACCCGCCGCGGGTTGAGCTGGAGGAACTGCACCACCTTGAGCACGGTGCGGTTGGCGGCGGGCTTGAGGTCAGCCTCGCCACTGTCGAACAGCACGTCGCCGAGGGTCAGCACCAGGCCGCGCTCGGTTTCGTTGGTGGCCAGGCTGACCATCTGCTGTTCCAGCCACTTGTTCTGCTCCTGCACGTTGGCCAGGCGCGCCTCGCGCATGGCCAGTTGCAGACGTTCGCGTTCGAGCTGCTGCTTGGCCAGGCGTTCCTGGTTTAGCGTGTAGTTGCTGTGCTCGCGGGCAATCTCGCTGTAACGCTGGCTGAGATAGGAATACTGCAGCACGTCGTCGCTGCTGCCCCAGTAGTTGGACAGACGCTCGGCACGCGCCAGCGATTCGCCGGCGCGGATGACATCCTTGGGCGCGCTGCGCAGCACCGCGGAATCTTCCTTCACGGACTGGAACTGGGTACGCGCCTGCTCCAGGGACTTCTCGCTCAACTGGCTGTTGGCGCAGCCCGCCAGCGCGACCACGGAGCCCAGCGCCACGAAGCGCAACAGTTGCAGTGAAGTCATTGCGCTTCCCCCAACTGTTTACGCAGGCGATTGATGCTCTTGCTCTGCTCGGCCAACTGGTCCGCGCTCTTGCGCGTCAGCTCCTTGGCCTCGGCGAGGCGGGCATCGAGCTCGGCCTGCTCGGCAAGCTGCCGCGCCTTCTTGTTCGACTCCACCGCCAGGGCGCCCTTGGCAGCCTGGTACTTGTCCTCGGCGAGCTTCAGCTCGGCTACGTCATCCGTCGCGCCCACGGCCTTGGCCTGCTCCAGCGCCTGTTCGGTAAGGCGCATCTGCTCGGTGGGTGCCGGGTCGTTCGTTGTGCAACCGGCCAGGGCAAAAAGAGCCAGACCGGCGGCCATCATCCGTCGATTGATCACGAAATCTGTTGTCCTACTGGGTGGGAGTGCTGGCCGGCTGCAACTGCTGCCCCTTCCAGCGGGCCAGGTTGTCCTGCAGCAAGCGCTGCGGGACTCCGGCGGCCGTCAATTCTGTCATTTTTTTCGCCAGTTGTCCGCGCAGCCAGGGGTCGTTGCAAGCGGAGTTGTGCGCCAGTGTCAGGTACAGACCCTCGCTGGAGACCGGCGGTTCCAGCGGCTGCAGGTCATCCACCATGCCGAGGCTGGCGGCCACCGCAAGGCCGGGATAGTGCTCGTAGAGCACGTAATCGGAACGCTTGAGCAGCAGCTTCTGGAAGGCCTGGGTCAGGCTGGGCACCTCCTCCAGAGTCAGTTGCTGCTTGGCGAAGCTGTCGAAATCGGCACCGAAGCTGTTATTCACCAGGGTGCCGCCCTTCAGCCCGCGCAGGTCCTCCCAGTGCGCATAGGGTAAGGTGGCGTCCTTGCGCGTCCAGACCACGCTGTCGGTGGTGAGGAAGGCCGGATGGATGTAATCCATGGTTTCCAACCGTGCGGGAGTCAGGAAGGCCCCGGCGATCAGATCGACGCGCCCCAACCGCGCTTCCTCCTGCGCCCGCGCCCAGGAGCCGGTGTAGATCACCCGGATATCCACGCCAATCGCCTTGCCGATCTGCTCCAGCAGGTCGGCATTGGCGCCGATCAGGCGCTCGGGCTTCATCGGGTCGCGCCACAGGTACGGCGGATATTCCGGGTTGCCGGTGGCGACCAGGCGCTCGCATTTACCTGCGGCGAGGCCGGCCAGAGGCACCGAGAAAGTCGCCAGCAGAAGAGCTGCACGCAGCATCGTGGAGCAATGGAGCATCGTTAATCTCGCTTACCGGAAGTAAGAACGGTCATGCTTAGACCTGCAAAATGCTAGCGTAAAGCACACCATCCCGATTTGGTAATAAGGACTTCTCATGAAGAAAGCCCTTCTGTTCCTCGTCCTGCTGCTCGCCGCCACGGCGGGCGTGTTGTATGCCGTTCCCGCCACGCTGCTGGCCACCGCACAGTTCGCCGAGAGCAGCCGCGCGGGCCTGGGCGAACGCAGCCTGACGGTGGACAATCTCGACATCCACTACTACGAGGGCGGCCCGGACAAGGCCCAGACCATCCTGCTGGTCCACGGTTTCGGCGCCGACAAGAGCAACTGGCTGCGCTTCGCCCGCTTCCTCACCGACCGTTACCAGGTCATCGCCGTCGACCTGCCGGGCTTCGGCGACAGCAGCCGCCCGGAGAACATCAGCTACGACGTCGGCACCCAGGCCGAACGCCTGGCGGACTTCATGCGCGAACTGGGCATCGGCCGCTACCACGTAGTCGGCAACTCCATGGGCGGACACATCGCTGCGCTGCTCGCCGCACGCCACCCGAATAACGTGCTGTCGGCCGGCCTGTTCGACAACGCCGGGGTCATGGCGCCCCGCCAGAGCGAACTGTTCCAGCGCCTGCTCAAGGGCGAGGACAACCCGCTGGTGCTGCGCTCGGTGGACGACTTCCCCGCCCTGCTCGACTTCGTCTTCGTGCAGCGGCCGCCCATGCCCTCTCGGCTGGAGCACTACCTGGCAGAACGTTCGCTGGAGCGCAGCGCCTTCAACAACAAGGTCTTCCAGCAACTGCGCGAGCGTTATATCCCACTGGAGCCGGAACTGCCGAAGATCACCGCCCCCACCCTGCTACTGTGGGGTGACCGCGACCGGGTGCTGGATGTATCCAGCATCGACGTAATGAAACCGCTGCTTAAAAAGCCCAGCGTAGCCATCCTGCGCGATTGCGGCCATGTGCCGATGATCGAACGGCCGGAAGAAACCGCCAGACTGTACCTGGACTTCCTCCAGCAGAGTCAGGCACCGGCCACCGCGGCCAACTGAAGGTTACGGAAAACAGAAACGGCGCCCCAAGGCGCCGTTTCTGTTTGAGCGGGAAGTCCGCGAGGACTTCGACCTCAGAGCTGGATCAGATTGGGAATCTGCACGTCCGGATTGACGTCCTGCTCGTAGTCCACACCCGCGATCTCGAAGCCGAACAGGCGCAGGAACTCGGTCTTGTAGCCGGCAAAGTCGGTCAGTTGGTACAGGTTCTCGTTGGTCACCTTGTCCCACAGGTCCTTCACGGTGTTCTGCACATCCGGCTGCAGTTCCTTGTAGTCGGCGCGCAGGCGGCCGTCGGCGTCCAGGTGCGGTTCGGCGCCGTACAGGCTGTCGCGGAACAGGCCGTCGACCTGCTCGATGCAACCTTCGTGAGTGCCCTTCTCCTTCATCACCTTGAACAGCAGCGACAGGTACAGCGGCATCATCGGGATAGCCGAACTGGCCTGGGTGACCACAGCCTTGAGCACGGAAACGCGGGCGTCACCGCCGGTGGCGGCCAGCTTCTCGCGAATGCCCAGGACCTTCTGGTCCAGGTCCTTCTTGGCGGCGCCGATGGAGCCGTTCCAGTACAGGTCGTGGGTGATCTCTTCGCCCAAGTAGGTGAAGGCGGTGGTTTTCACGCCATCGGCCAGCACACCGGCTTCCTGCAGCGCGTCCATCCACATCTGCCAGTCTTCACCGCCCATCACCGCTACGGTGTTGGCGATTTCCTCGGGCGTCGCCGGCTCCATCACGCTTTCCTTGATCACTTCCTTGTCGGTGTCCAGACCTCGGAAGTTGACGGTCTTGCCGACCGGCTTGAGCACGGAGTTGAAGACCTCGCCGGTCTTCGGATGGGTACGGCGCGGCGCGGCCAGACTGTAGACCACCAGGTCGACCTTGCCCAGGTCCTGCTTGATGGTTTCGATGGTGACCTTCTTCACTTCGTCGGAGAAGGCGTCGCCGTTGATGCTGCGCGCATACAGGCCCTTGGCCTTGGCGAACTTCTCGAAGGCAGCCGAGTTGTACCAGCCGGCGGTGCCCGCCTTGGTTTCGCTGCCCGGACGCTCGAAGAACACGCCCAGGGTGTCGGCGCCGGCGCCGAAGGCGGCGCTGATGCGCGCGGCCAGGCCATAGCCGGTGGAGGAACCGATCACCAGGACCTTCTTCGGACCGTTGGCGATGGGGCCGTGCGCCTCGACGTACTCGATCTGTTCCTTGACGTTGGCTTCACAGCCGGTCGGGTGGGTAGTGACGCAGATGAAGCCACGCACGCGCGGTTTGATGATCATGAAAACCTCGGTAGCCAAGTGTCGATTGAACACATTCAGGAACTGGAGACGTCGCGCATTGTAGATGAGACACCTTCGTCCGGGGACTTATCGGCGAAGATTCGTGACCAATGGGTCATGCGCGCGGCGAATCATCCCTTTCTACAGGGAAATCAAGGACCTGAAATGAAAGAACCCGCCACGTGGGGCGGGTTCCTTCAGCAAGCGGATCGGGCTCAGACGGCCTTTTCCAGCTCCGGTACGGCTTCGAACAGGTCGGCGACCAGACCGTAGTCGGCAACCTGGAAGATCGGCGCCTCTTCGTCCTTGTTGATCGCAACGATCACTTTCGAATCCTTCATGCCCGCCAGGTGCTGGATGGCACCGGAGATGCCCACCGCGATGTACAGCTGCGGTGCAACGATCTTGCCGGTCTGGCCGACCTGCATGTCGTTCGGCACGAAGCCGGCGTCGACCGCGGCGCGGGAAGCACCGACAGCGGCGCCCAGCTTGTCGGCCAGGGCGTAGAGGATCTTGAAGTTGTCGCCATTGCCCATGCCGCGGCCGCCGGAAACGACGATCTTGGCAGCGGTCAGTTCCGGACGGTCGGACTTGGCCAGTTCTTCGCCCACGAAGGCGGACTTGCCGGCGTCAGCCGGGCCGGAAACGGCTTCAACGGCAGCGGAACCACCTTCGGCAGCGGCGGCGTCGAAACCGGTGCCACGTACGGTGATGACCTTCACGGCAGCCGAGGACTGCACGGTAGCGATGGCGTTACCGGCGTAGATCGGGCGCTTGAAGGTGTCGGCGCTGACCACTTCGATGATCTCGGAGATCTGGTCGACGTCCAGCAGGGCGGCGACGCGCGGCAGGAAGTTCTTGCCATTGGTGGTCGCGGCGGCCAGCACGTGGCTGTAGCCCTTACCCAGCTCAGCGATCAGCGGAGCAACGTTCTCCGGCAGTTGGTGAGCATAGGCAGCGTTGTCGGCGACCAGCACCTTGGAAACACCAGCGATCTTGGCAGCGGCTTCGGCCACACCACCGACGTTCTGGCCAGCGACCAGGATGGCGATATCGCCACCGATCTTCTGCGCAGCAGCGACGGTGTTCAGGGTGGCAGCGCCCAGTGCGCCGTTGTTGTGCTCAGCGATTACCAGGATAGCCATCAGATTACTTTCGCCTCGTTCTTCAGTTTCTCGACCAGTTCGGCAACGGACTTGACCTTGATGCCAGCGCTACGGGCAGCCGGAGCTTCGACTTTCACGGTCTTCACGGTGGAAGCGGTGGAAACGCCCAGGGCGTCCGGGGTCACCACGTCCAGCGGCTTCTTCTTCGCCTTCATGATGTTCGGCAGCGACGCATAGCGCGGTTCGTTCAGGCGCAGGTCGGTGGTGACGATCGCCGGCAGGTTCAGGGCAACGGTCTGCAGGCCGCCGTCGATTTCACGGGTGACGTTGACCTTGTCACCAGCCACTTCGACCTTGGACGCAAAGGTGCCCTGGGCGTAGCCGGACAGCGCAGCCAGCATCTGGCCGGTCTGGTTGTTGTCGCTGTCGATGGCCTGCTTGCCGAGGATGACCAGCTGCGGCTGCTCTTTGTCGACAATGGCTTTCAGGGCCTTGGCGACAGCCAGGGAATTCAGTTCGTCGTTGGATTCGACGAGGATGGCGCGATCGGCACCCAGCGCCAGCGCGGTGCGCAGTTGCTCCTGGGCGGCGTTCGGGCCGACGGAGACCGCAACGATCTCGGTGGCGACGCCTTTCTCTTTCAGGCGAACGGCTTCTTCCACGGCGATTTCGCAGAAGGGGTTCATGGACATCTTGACGTTGGCGAGATCGACGCCGGAGTTGTCCGCCTTGACGCGGACCTTGACGTTATAGTCAACCACTCGTTTGACAGCTACAAGAACCTTCATGGATTCCTCGTTATTCTCCGGTGAATAGGAATGTCGCCAGACAGGCCTGGCTGGTAGTGCACGCCATCTGCGACTACATCCAGCGAGACCGCGACCGCAAAACCGCAGGTATCTTGACCGCATCGCCCTGGCGGGTCAATACGCGAAAATACCCCTACATAAGCCGCGGACCCCGATTCTATCAGGGTTACGCGCGATTCAAACAAACGTTTGTATTGCGCTCGATAAGGGGTTTAGATATAGCAACAGGTCTAGCTATAATGCGCCCCGCTCTTACCGGGTGGGGGCACGCCCATCCCAATACCTACAAAATATGCCCAGAGCCTTGATTCAGGAGAGATCGATAGTGGAACGCGAATTTATGGAATTCGACGTCGTCATCGTCGGCGCCGGCCCTGCCGGTCTGTCCGCCGCTTGCCGACTGAAGCAGAAGGCCGCCGACGCCGGTCAGGAAATCAGCGTCTGTGTGGTCGAGAAGGGTTCCGAAGTGGGCGCCCACATCCTCTCCGGCGCCGTGTTCGAGCCCCGCGCGCTGAACGAGCTGTTCCCCAACTGGAAAGAGCTCGAAGCGCCGCTGAACACCCCGGTCAAGCGTGACGACATCTATGTGCTGAAGAGCCCGGAAGCGGCGGCCAAGGTGCCGAACTTCTTCGTGCCCAAGACCATGCACAACGAAGGCAACTACATCATCTCCCTGGGCAACCTGTGCCGCTGGCTGGCCCAGCAGGCCGAAGGCCTGGGCGTCGAGATCTACCCGGGCTTCGCCGCCCAGGAAGCGCTGATCGACGAGAATGGCGTGGTGCGCGGCATCATCACCGGTGATCTGGGCGTCGACCGCGAAGGCAATCCGAAAGAGGGTTACTACACCCCCGGCATGGAACTGCGCGCCAAGTACACCCTGTTCGCCGAAGGCTGCCGTGGCCACATCGGCAAGCAATTGATCAAGAAGTACAAGCTCGACAGCGAAGCCGACGCCCAGCACTACGGCATCGGCATCAAGGAAATCTGGGACATCGACCCGGCCAAGCACGAGCAGGGTCTGGTGGTGCACACCGCCGGCTGGCCGCTGAACGACGAGAACCCGGGTGGCTCCTTCCTCTATCACCTGGAGAACAACCAGGTGGTGGTCGGCCTGATCATCGACCTGTCCTACACCAACCCGCACCTGTCGCCGTTCGACGAGTTCCAGCGTTACAAGCACCACCCGGTGATCAAGCAGTACCTGGAAGGCGGCAAGCGCGTGGCCTACGGCGCTCGCGCCATCTGCAAGGGCGGCCTGAACTCGCTGCCGAAGATGGTATTCCCGGGCGGCGCGCTGATCGGTTGCGACCTGGGCACCCTGAACTTCGCCAAGATCAAGGGCAGCCACACCGCCATGAAGTCCGGCATGCTGGCCGCTGACGCTGTTGCAGAAGCCCTGGCCGCCGGCCGCGAAGGCGGCGACGAGCTGACCAACTACGTCGATGCGTTCAAGGGCAGCTGGCTGTACGACGAGCTGTTCCGCAGCCGCAACTTCGGCGCGGCCATCCACAAGTTCGGCGCCATCGGTGGCGGTGCGTTCAACTTCATCGACCAGAACATCTTCGGCGGCAAGATTCCGTTCACCCTGCACGATACGACTCCGGACTACGCCACCCTGAAAAAGGCCAGCGAAGCGCCGAAGATCGATTACCCCAAGCCGGACGGCAAGATCAGCTTCGACAAGCTGTCCTCGGTATTCCTCTCCAACACCAACCATGAGGAAGACCAGCCGATCCACCTGCGCCTGACCGACCCGAGCGTCCCGGTTGGCAAGAACCTGCCGCTCTACGACGAGCCCGCGCAGCGCTACTGCCCGGCCGGCGTGTACGAAGTGGTGAGCAACGACGACGGCAGCAAGCGCTTCCAGATCAACGCCCAGAACTGCGTACACTGCAAGACCTGCGACATCAAGGACCCGGCCCAGAACATCACCTGGGTGGCACCGGAAGGTACCGGCGGTCCGAACTACCCCAACATGTAATACGTTGGCGGTAATGAAAAAGGCTCCCATTCGGGAGCCTTTTTTTGGCCTCATGCTCATGGCAGCGGGCGTGTAGCAGACTCAAAAAAGAACTACCAGACTCGTTCAGACTATGGAGTCACGGCTGTGGAGCGATGGGGAAGAACTCTCCCGAACTCCATACACCCAGCCATTCCCGCCCCTCGATTTCGCGGCTGACGGCCAGCTCGACCAGTTGATAGAACACGTTGCGATGGATCAGCGCTTCCAGATTCACCCGCACCAGCACGTAGGGCGACGGCTCCTGGGTCTGCGGGTCGAGTTCCACGCGAATCGGATGCGCAGCATCAGCCACCACTTCATCCTCGACGTTGGTGGTGAAGCGCAGCACCTGCTGCTCCCCCTCCCCCTCTACAACCAGGCTGATTGCGACGAACGGCGCGTCGTCGACCGTGATCCCGCACTTCTCCACCGGCGTGACCAGGAAGTAGTCGTCGCCATCGCGGCGGATGATGGTGGAGAACAACCGCACCATCGGCTTGCGTCCGATCGGCGTACCCAGGTAATACCAAGTGCCATCGCGGGCGATGCGCATGTCGATGTCGCCGCAGCAGTCCGGGTTCCACAGGTGCACCGGCGGCAGCCCCTTGCCCTGGGTGGCGGGAATCTGCGCCAGCAGGTTGCCGGCACGCTCCGGATTAGTCAGGGGGTCGGTCATTGGTACTCCTCGTGCGTCCTCACCCCCAGCAGGCTGCGGGCGTACTCTTCCAGCGGCGGCCCGATCAGGTCGTCGGGATTGGCATCATAGAATGTCAAAAAACCGCCACGACTGCGGATAGTGGCACTGTCCACCAGATAGCGGTTGGCGGTTTCGATCAGCATCACCTGGATCACGCTGCGGTCGCGTCCCACGGCGTTGTCGGTATCTTCATACTCTTCGTAGCTGCCGACATTGTCCTCCCCGCGGGCGAAGCGGGTATAGAGCAGATAGTTGGCGCCCACCGCCCGCGCCTCCTGCATCGCCCCCTCAAGCCCCAACGGCCCCTGGGCGCGCCGCACCATCGGGAAATACTCGACGAAGCCCTTGAACGCCTCCTCTGCCACCACGTTCGGCTGCGCATAAGCATGACCGGGCGGCACGAAAGGCCCCTGGGCGATGTAGATGAACGAGTCCGGCTGCAGGCGCCAGTTCCCCGTGCGACGAGTCTGGCTGTGGTCGAGGAAGCCGGCATCACCCGCGTAATAGCCGGTGCGTTCAGCCATGTCGCTGGGCGTCATGCAACCTGCCAGGGCTGCCATGGCGAAGATCGCCAGAAGGGTGCGCATCTCTTGTCTCCACGGCCGGTGTCGAGAAACCGGCACTCGACCGCAGGATGCAGATTCCGCGCCACCCGCAAGCACGGCTACAGCGCTCGCGAGCCCCGGCCGCAGTTCAGCCATGGGTATTTCCCGCTATCGGCTGCTTGGCCGTATCGCCCCCGCTGCCGCAGGCGCCGCCCAGCAGAACGACCTGCAGCTCCTTGCGGCGACTGAGGTACTTCGGAACCGTATCGCTGACGCAATGCGACGCTGGCTGCAGCGCAGCGGGCAATTTTCCGGGTACGAACAGCAGGCCAGCAGCGGTCGAGGTTGCCGAATCAGCCGACAAGCGGGTGACGGGACGCCCTGCGTAATACACCAGGCGCATGTCCGGCACGTCGAGGCTATAGAGCGGCAGAGCGGGATGCGCCGCGGCAATCCGAGTGATTTCCGGCAACGCCTGGTATCGATAAGCGAAGACCGTGCGCTCAAGTACCGTGTAGAAGCCGACAAAGCCGAACAGCAGCAACAGGGGCCCCCACTGCATTGCCTTGCGCCGCCAGCCGCCGAGGCGGGCGAATACCTGCATCCAGTGATAGGCCAGCAGCAATGCAACGCAGGGGTAGGTGGGCAGGAGGTACTTGGCGTGCTTGTCGCTGAACAGGGAGAAAACGATCAGCGGTACGAGAATCGCGCAAAGCGCCAGGATCAGCTGCGGGCTCTGCCTGATCTGCCGCCACAGCTGCCGCGGCCCCGCCAACAGCAACAGCCAGAACGGGAAGAAGTCACCGGCGAGATACAGCAGGTACGCATACCAGGGGTCGCTGCCGCCGCTACCTTTGACCTTCTCGACGATGTCCTGCTGGAAGATCGCCTTCCAGACATCCATGCCCTCCTGCAAGGTCACGGCGGCATACCAGGACGCCCCCAGCGCCAAGGCGATCAGCCAGCCTGGGATGTCGCACAGGTAGGACCGTGCGCGCTCCTGTCGCTGGATCAGGGCGAAGACCAGCACCGGCAAGGTCACCAGCAGCAGGCTGACCGGCCCCTTGGTCAGCAGCGCGCAACCAAGCAGGACATAGCTCAGCAGGCTCCAGCGGCGACGACCATCGATGAACAGGTAGACATAGGCGCTGAGCAGGGACAGGAAGCAGAACGCCGTCAGCGCCATCTCGATTTCCGCCCGCCGGGCGAACTGGCTGAATCCCGCGTTGGCCGCCAGGAAAATGCAAGCGAACAGCCCAAGGCCGCGCCCACCGATGCCGCGCCCCCAATAGAAGGTGCCGGCCAGCGTGGCGAGCGCCAGCAGCGCCGAGGGCAACCGTACGGCCCACTCCGACACGGCGCCCGCCAGGTACACCGGAATCAGTGCCAGCCAATAGAAGAGCGGCGGCTTCGCCAGATACAGATCGCCGTTCATGTGCGGCAGCAGCCAGTCGTTCGCCTGGTACATCTCGCGAACCGTGACCGCCCGCCTCGCCTCATTGACGCTGAGGAAAGCGATATCGCCATTGCCCCACAGACACAGAACCAACAGCAACGCTACAACCACCAGGAACCAGAACCCCTGTTCCAGTTCGATACGTTCCTGCATCAATGCAACCTCCCGCGGTGCGACGGACAAGGACAAAGGATGGGGCGAAGAAACGGCCCGCGATGCGGAGCATCACGGGCCGGGATACGACTCAGGCAAGCGGCGGGCAGGAGCGAATCGGCCGGATGACCGCGCGCCGCCACGAAGCGGCGCCCATTCTGCTCCAGCCGGAGGCCGACGGAAACTCCCGGATCAGCCGCCGATGATCTTCATGACGGTGACGCCGCCGGAGAAGGCGACTTCCTGCTTGTCCGCCAAGGCACGCACCAGCAGGCGCTGGAGCGCCGGCAGGGCCTGGTGACGGGGTTTGTCTAGGAGATCGCCGACGTAATGGCGATTGCTCGACGACAGGCAGCCATGCAGCCAGCCGGTGGACGACAGGCGCAGGCGCGAGCAGGTACGGCAGAACGGCACGCTTTCGTTGGCGATCACGCCGAAGAAGCCCTGTCCCGGCACTTCGTAGCGCAGCGCGGTGGCATCCACGGGCGCGTTGGCCTGGATGTAGGGGTGGCGCGAACCGATCAGCTCCAGCAGCTCCTGCATGCCGATGAACTGCTGGTTGAAGGCGTTCGGGTCCCGAGCCAGGTGCCCCATGCGCATCAGCTCGATGAAGCGCAGCTCGAAGCCATGCCCCAGGCAGTAGTCCAGCAGCGGCAGGACCTGGTCGAGGTTCTGCCCGCGCAGCGGCACCATGTTGAGCTTGATCTTAAGTCCCGCGGCACGAGCCTCGTCGAGCCCCTTGAGCACGGTTGCCAGATCACCGCCTCGGGCGATGCGACGGAAGGCGTCGGCATCCAGGGTATCGAGGGAAACATTGAGACGGCGGATACCGCAATCCAGCAGCAGCGGCAGCTTCTTCGACAGCAACTGGCCGTTGGTGGTGATGGCGATGTCCTGCAGACCGAGGCGGCTGACGCCGTGCAGGAAGGCGTCCAGCTTGGGACTGACCAGCGGCTCGCCGCCAGTCACCCGCAGGCGCTCGATGCCTGCCGCTTCGATCAGGTAGGCGACGCCACGCACCAGGGATTCGGCCGACAGTTCGTCCTGAGCGGCGACCAGACGCTTGCCATCCGGCACGCAGTAGGTGCAGGCGTAGTTGCAGGCGGCGGTCAGGCTGACCCGAAGGTTACGGAAGCGCCTGCCCTGGCGGTCGACGATCATGCTCGGCTCCGGTGGGGATCACCCGTTCAGTATATCCCCACCCTCACCCGCCAACCTGTCGCACGAGCGACGATGGACAGCGCGAATATCGACTCAGGCGGCCGGTGTATCGCCGTCGCGCTTGCGCTTGTTGCCCATGCGCACGCCGATGTCCATGAGGAACTGGAAGAAGCCCTCCTGGTCCTCCAGCACCTCGCGCCAGAACGGCGAGTGGTACAGCGCCACGGCGCCGTGCACCAGCGCCCAGGCCGCGCAGTAGTGGAAGTAGGCCGGCACGTCTTCCAGCTTGCCCGCCGCGATGCGTTCCTTGATCAGCTGGCTCAGGCGCTCGAAGTTGGACTCGCGGATCTTGTGCAGCTCCTCGACCATCTCCGGGACCTGGCTGGTCTTCACCACCTTCTCTTCCAGGCGGTCGAACAGGCGGTAGCGCTGCGGATCGCGCATGCGGAACTCGAAGTAAGCGCGCGACAGGCGCTCCTTGTCCCGCGCCACGTCTTCGGAATGGAACAGCGCCGCCAGGTCGCGCTCATAGTCCAGCATCAGGCGCAGGTAGATCTCCGCCTTGGACTTGAAGTGCTTGTAGATGGTGCCTTTGCCGATACCCACGGCATCGGCGATCATTTCGACCGTGACACTGTCTTCGCCCTGCTCCAGGAACAGCTTGAGGGCGGTGTCGAGGATTTCCTGTTCGCGACGACGGAATTCGCGAACCTTGCGCGGCTCTTTCTGCATAAAAAGACTGTTCGGTCAAAAATAGTCAAAATTCGAAGCCGCGTATTATGCCTATTCAGCGCCAAATTGCACGGATCATCCGACATGATTAGCTTCTCCCACGAATTTCCCCAACAGTCCGGCCTGCACTACCTGAATCACGCAGCTGTAGCGCCCTGGCCCAAGCGTGCGGCTGACGCCGTAGCTGCCTTTGCTCAGGAAAACGTCCTGCTCGGCGCCCGCGACTACCCGCAGTGGCTGACCATCGAGAAGCGCCTGCGCGAGCGCCTGGCACGCCTGCTCAACGCCCAGACCACCGGCGATATCGCACTGGTAAAGAACACCTCCGAGGCGCTGTCGTTCGTCGCCTTCGGGCTGGACTGGCGCGCCGGCGACCAGGTGGTGATCAGCGACCAGGAATTCCCCTCCAACCGGATCGTCTGGGAAGCGCTCAAGCCCAAGGGTGTCGAGGTCGTCCCGGTCAGCCTGAACGGCACCGATCCCGAGGGTGACCTACTTGCCGCCTGCGGCCCGCGCACACGCCTGCTGTCGATCAGCGCGGTGCAGTACGCCAGCGGCCTGCGCATGGACCTGGAGCGCCTCGGCTCCGGCTGTCGCCAGCGCGGCGTGCTGTTCTGCATCGACGCCATCCAGCAGCTCGGCGCCCTGCCCTTCGATGTCCAGGCCTATGACTGTGCCTTCGCCATGGCCGACGGCCACAAGTGGATGCTCGGCCCGGAAGGCCTGGGCGTGTTCTATTGCCGCGCCGCCGAACGGGAACAACTGGCGCTGCAGGAGTACGGCTGGCACATGCTGGAAAACGCCGGCAACTACGATCTGGACCACTGGCAGCCGGCGCGCAGCGCGCGGCGCTTCGAGTGCGGCAGCCCGAACATGCTCGGCGCCGTGGCGCTCGACGCCAGCCTGAGCCTGCTGGAAGAGGTTGGCATGGAGAAGGTCGGCGCCCTGGTTGGGGAGCGTGTGCAGCAGTTGCAGGACGGGCTGGCGCGGATTTCCGGCGCGACGCTGCACAGCCCGCTGAATCCGTCCCGTCGCGCGGGCATCCTGACCTTCAGCCTGGCCGGCTGGGACAATGCCCGACTACTGGAGCGCCTGCGCGCGGAACAGGTGGTGTGCATCCAGCGCGGCGCCGGCATTCGCTTCTCGCCACACTTCTATACGACGGAAAAGGTGATCGAGGAGACCATGGCATTGATCGCCGGAATGGCGCAGGAATGAGCCCAGGTGCTCAGCCCGCTGTGATGTATTCCAAATCCGTTTAAAAAACACCCGGCCCCCTGTGGCAGCCGCGTCATCTTGACCAATACTTACAGATACCGGTGCGCGGCATCTCCCCCCAAGTGCCCCGCCGGTGAAGGTACCGAGGATCGCGTACCTTATTGTTACACTCCTAATGGTCTTGACCCGGATTCATCCCCCAGAACCCGGGTTTTTTTTGCGCGCGATTTCTGTAATCGAACAGCCGTGATCGGCGCCCGGGATCACTTTGCCAGCGGGAACAACCGACGGAAGTTGGCGGTGGTCTGCTCGGCCAGGGTCTCGACGCTCACGCCGCGCAGCACGGCTAGGTACTCGGCCACTTCGCGCACATACTCCGGCAGGTTCGGCTTGCCACGGTGCGGCACCGGGGCGAGGTACGGCGAATCGGTCTCCACCAGCAGGCGGTCCACTGGCACCTGGCGCGCCACCTCACGCAGTTGCTCGGCATTGCGGAAGGTGACAATGCCCGACAGGGAGATGTAGAAGCCGATATCCAGCGCCGCCTTGGCCATCTCCCAGTCCTCGGTAAAGCAGTGCAGCACGCCAGCCTGCGGCAGCGCTGCCTCGCGCAGCAGCGCCAGGGTGTCGGCGCGGGCTTCACGGGTGTGAACGATGACGGGCTTGCCGGTGACCTTCGCCGCTTCCAGATGCAGGCGGAAGGCTTCCTGTTGCAGCTCGGCGGCTTCGGGCTCGTAGTGGTAATCCAGGCCGGTTTCGCCGATGGCCACCACGCGCGGATGATTCAGCTCTCCCAGCAGCCAGTCCAGCGCCGGCGCAACGCCAGGCTCCAGGTCCAGCGGATGCACGCCCACCGAGCAGTGCACGTCGGCGTAGCGGTCGGCCAGGTCCTTCACCGCCTTGGCGTTGTCCGCGCTGACGCCGATGCACAGGAACTGGCTGACGCCGCGCGCACGGGCGGCGTCCAGCGCGGCATCCAGCGAACCGCCGTGGGCGGCAAGATCGAGGCGATCAAGGTGGCAGTGGGAATCGACCAGCATGAAAACACTCTCCGGAAAATGACGAAGCGCCCATTCGGGCGCTTCGTGCTTGCAGCCTGTATAGCCTGCCATTCTCGCATGGCATGAGCTACATGGTATGGGTCGGACGGTCCGACTTCAGCGCGCCGGCCAGGTAGGTCTCGATCTTGTTGCGCGCGGTATTGTCGCCATCGTTGAACTGCACGCCGATACCCGCCGCACGGTTGCCCTGGGCGCCCTTGGGCGTAATCCAGACCACTTTGCCGGCCACCGGGATCTTCTCCGGCTCGTCCATCAGGTTGAGCAGCATGAAGACTTCGTCGCCCAGCTTGTAGGTCTTGTTGGTCGGGATGAACAGACCACCGTTACGGATGAACGGCATGTAGGCGGCATACAATACGGACTTGTCCTTGATCGTCAGGGACAGGATTCCGTTCCGCGGACCCAGATTCGGTGGCAAGCTCATTCAGCTGTCCTGGCAGTTGTATCCAATGGGCGGATTCTAGCCCGGCCCGGGAAGGCTTGCCCACTGTACGAGCAAGGCTTCGAGAAGCAAGGCACGATTGAGGTTGGCTTTGTTCAGGACTTTCTGCCGCTGCGCGAGCAACCACTCCTGGATCGCCAGCACCTTGTGCTGTGCCGACTTCTCGGCGAGGTACTGCACCACCTTGCGCATATCGGTCAGGCCGAGGCCGGCCTCATCGCGCGCCAACTGATAGCGCAGGGTCAGCAAGGCCCAGTCGCAGAACCAGTCGAACAGCAGCGGCAGGGGCAATGCGTTCCAGCTCTCCGCCAGCTGACTGGGGGCGACCTGTTGCTTGAGCAGCCTCTTCACCCCGTCCACCACCAGTGCGCGCTGCTCGCGAACGCCCTGCCCATGCAGGCGCAGCGCGGTGAGCGGCGAACCGCCGGCCAGTACCAGCAACTCGTCCAGGCCTTCCGTCGACTCCTCCGGCAAGGCGCCGGCCAGCCATGCACGGCTCTGCTCCGCATTCGGTTGCGGGCAGGCCTGCTGCACACAGCGGCTCTTGATGGTCGGCAACAGCCGGCTGGGCTGGTGGCTGATGAGCAGCAGCACCGTATCGCCGGAGGGCTCCTCCAGGCTTTTCAGCAGGGCGTTGGCGGCGTTCAGGTTCATCGCTTCGGCGGGTTCCAGCAGCACCACCTTGCGCCCACCCAACTGAGCGGTCTGCACCACGAAATCCACCAGCTCGCGCACCTGGTCGACACGGATGGGCTTCTCCGGTTCTTCCGGCTCCAGCAGGAAGAAATCCGGGTGGGTGCCGGCAGCGAGCAGCTGACAGGCCTTGCACTGACCACAGGCCTTGCCGTTCGTCGGCTTCTGGCAGAGCAGCAAGTGCACCAGCGTCTCGGCCAGCACACGCTTGCCGATTCCGGCCGGGCCATGCAGCAAGTAGGCGTGAGCATGCCGCTCGCGGCCGCTCAGTTGCTGCCAGAGGCCCTGCTGCCAGGGATAGATATCAGCCATGCAGGCGCTCCAGCAGGGTCGGCAGCAGCGCGTCCAGGTTGCGTTGCACCTCGGCCAGCGGCTGGGCGGCATCGACGATGCGGTAGCGCGCAGGCTCGGCCTGGGCGCGAGCCAGGTAGGTGCTGCGCACGGCTTCGAAGAAGGCACGGCCCTCCTGCTCGAAACGGTCGAGCCGGCCACGGGCCGCGGCGCGGGACAGGCCGATTTCCACCGGCAGGTCGAAGACCAGGGTCAGGTCCGGGTGCAGACTGCCCTGGACGAAGCTTTCCAGTTGCGCGATGCGCTCCACCGGCAGGCCGCGGCCGCCGCCCTGGTAGGCGTAGGTAGCGTCGGTGAAACGGTCGCACAGCACCACGGCGCCGCGCGCCAGGGCTGGGTGGATCACCTCGGCGATGTGCTGGGCGCGGGCGGCGAAAACCAGCAGCAGCTCAGTGTCCACCGCCATCTTTTCATCGCTGGGCGCCAGCAGCAGTTCGCGGATGCGTTCAGCCAGCGGGGTGCCGCCGGGTTCTCGGGTCAGCTGGACTTCGATACCGCGCTCGCGCAGGCGCTCGGCCAGGTACTCGCGGTTGGTGCTCTTGCCCGCGCCTTCGGGGCCTTCCAGGGTGATGAACAGGCCGGTCACTCGGCTCTCCTTGATCTCTTGTCGGGCTACTGCGCCGCTGGGGCGTCGCCGGCGGGGGCGTTCGGTGCAAGCACCGGAGCCGGGCTGGAACGGTAATCGGCGCGACGCTTGAGCTGAAATTCCTGAACCGCCTTGTTGTGGTCGTCGAGGTTGTCGGAGAAGGCATGACTGCCATCGCCTCGCGCAACGAAGTACAAACTGTCACCCGGCACCGGATTGAGTGCCGCGTGGATGGCCTCGCGCCCCGGCAGGGCGATGGGCGTCGGCGGCAAACCGGCGATCACGTAGGTGTTGTAGGGGGTCGCCTCGCGCAGGTCGGCGCGGGTGATCTTGCCGGCGTAGCGATCGCCCATGCCATAGATGACGGTCGGGTCGGTCTGCAGCAGCATGTTCTTTTCCAGACGACGCACGAAGACGCCGGCGATTTGCCCGCGCTCCTGCGGTACGCCGGTTTCTTTCTCCACCAGCGAGGCCATGATCAGCGCCTGGTAGGAGTCCTTGTACGGCAAGTCCGACTCGCGCTTGTCCCACTCTTCGGCAAGGATGTTGTCCATGCGCTGGTAGGCTTGCTTCAGCAGGTCGATGTCTCGCGTGCCCCGGACGAAACGGTAGGTATCGGGGAAGAAACGCCCTTCCGGGAAAACACCCGGCTTGCCCAGCTTGGCCATCACCTCTGCATCGCTGAGGCCGACCAGGGTCTGGCTGAGCTTGGGCTGGCGGGAAAGCAGCTCGCGCACCTGGTGGAAGGTCCAGCCTTCGACCAGGGTCAGGCCGTACTGCACCACGTCACCGTCGCGCCACTGGTCGAGCAGTTCGGCAGCGGTCATGCCGGGCTTGAGGCGGTATTCGCCGCTGTGCAGCGCCTCGCCGGAGAGGTTGAAGCGCCAGTACAGGCGCAGCCAGAACCCGCCATGCAGCACGTCCTCGTCCTGCAGTCGGGTCAGCAGTCCGCCCGGCGTCGCCCCGGAAGGCGCGTCGAGCAATCGCTCTTCGGTGAGCTGGAGCGGCTGTTGCAGCGCGCGGTGCTGCTCCCAGGCCGCCAGGCCCAGCACGAGCCCGGCCAGCAGCAGGCCGCCTTCCAGCAGCACCAGCAATTTGCGCATCACGTGTCAGGAATCCAGAAGTTCGCGAAGTTGGCCTTGCAGTTTACGGGTCAGCGGCCCGACCGGCCAAGCACGACCGGCAAAGCCACGCACCGGCCAGATGCCGTAAAGGCTGTTGCAGAGAAAGACCTCGTCGGCCTGCGCCAGTTCGGCGAAGTCGATGTCCCGCACGATGACCGGTAGGCCGATATTGCCGGCGCGCTCGATCACTTCGGCGCGCATTACACCGGCAACGCCGCAGCGGCTGAGCTCGGCGGTGACCAGTTCGCCATTGCGGACCAGAAACAGATTGCTGAACACACCTTCGACGATCCGTCCGGAAACGTCGCGCATCAGGCCCTCGGCAAAGGTCGGGTCATCCCACTCGGCGCGGGCCAGAACCTGCTCCAGGCGATTGAGGTGCTTGAGGCCGGCCAGCAAGGGCTGCTCGGCCAGGCGCGTCGCGCAAGGGAAGAGCTGGACGCCCTCCTCCCAGTGCTTTGCCGGGTAAGCCGGCGCCGGGGAGCCAAGCAGCAGGCGGCGCACCTGGGCGTCCGCCTGCGGCGCGTAGCCGCGCGCGCCTTCGCCACGGGTCAGCATCAGCTTGGCGACGCCATCGCCCAATGCCGTGCTGAAACGCAGCAGTTCGTCTTCGACCCGCTCCAGCGAGACCGGCAGGGCCAGGCGTTGCACACCCTCTTCCAGCCGGGCCATGTGGCGTGCCAGCAGGCGCGGGCGGCCTGCCGACACGCGAATGGTTTCGAACAGGCCATCGCCATAGGCCAATCCGCGATCTCTCACGGACAGGACCTCGGCGCTGCGGCCGTCGACCCAGCTCAGCATCAGCCGTGGAACCGGCGGAACACCAGGGAACCGTTGGTACCGCCGAAGCCGAAGGAGTTCGACAGCGCGACTTCGATCGGACGCTCCTTGGGCTGGTGCGCCACCAGATCCAGGTCACAGCCCTCGTCGGGGTTGTCCAGGTTGATGGTCGGCGGTGCCACCTGGTCGCGCAGGGCGAGCACGCAGAAGATCGCCTCGACCGCACCGGCGGCACCCAGCAGGTGACCGGTCATGGACTTGGTGGAGCTCATCGACAACCAGTAGGCATGCTCGCCGAAGATCGATTTCACCGCGGCGATTTCCGCGATGTCGCCGGCCGGCGTGGAGGTGCCGTGGGCGTTGATGTAATCGACCTGCTCCGGGTTCAGGCCGGCGTCACGCAGGGCCGCCTTCATGCAGCGCGCGGCGCCCGCGCCGTTTTCCGGCGGAGCGGTCATGTGGTAGGCGTCGCCGCTCATGCCGAAGCCCACGACCTCGGCATAGATACGGGCGCCACGGGCCTTGGCATGCTCCAGCTCTTCCAGCACCAGCGCGCCTGCGCCGTCGGAGAGCACGAAGCCATCGCGGTCCTTGTCCCACGGACGACTGGCCTTGGCCGGCTCGTCGTTGCGGGTGGACAGCGCGCGGGCCGCGCCGAAGCCGCCCAGCCCCAGACCGCAGGCAGCCATTTCGGAGCCGCCGGCCACCATCACGTCAGCGTCGCCGTAGGCTATGTTGCGCGCGGCCATGCCGATGTTGTGGGTACCGGTGGTGCAGGCGGTGGTGATGGCGTAGTTGGGACCCTGCAGACCGAGGTTGATCGACAGGAACCCGGAAACCATGTTGATGACCGAGCCGGGCACGAAGAACGGCGAAATGCGCCGCGGGCCCTGCTCGAACAACGAACGGCAGGTGTTTTCGATGTTGGTCAGACCGCCGATGCCCGAACCGATGGCAACGCCGATGCGCTCCCGGTTGGCGTCGGTGACTTCCAGGCCGGAGTCACGCACCGCCTGGTAACTGGCGGCCAAGCCGTACTGGATGAACAGGTCGAGTTTGCGAGCTTCCTTGGCGGACATGTATTGCTCGACGTCGAAACCCTTCACCGAACCGCCGAAGCGGGTGGAAAAGGCGGACAGGTCCATGTGTTCGATCGGGGCAATACCGCTGCGCCCGGCGAGAATGCCTTCCCAACTGCTCGGCACATCCACACCCAGGGGCGACAACATACCCATGCCAGTGATGACTACGCGTCTACGCGACACTGTGACTTCCTCTCATACGTTTCACGGCAATAACGCCGGCAGATGCCGGCGTTAAAGAAAAGCCGCACGCCTTTGCAGGCCGTGCGGCTTCTTTCGTCGGGGAACCGACGACTACGTCTTATGCCTGGTGGGCAACGATGTAGTCGATGGCTTCCTGAACGGTGGTGATCTTTTCGGCTTGCTCGTCGGGGATTTCGGTCTCGAATTCCTCTTCCAGAGCCATCACCAGCTCAACGGTGTCAAGGGAGTCGGCGCCCAGGTCTTCAACGAAGGAAGCGCTGTTGGTGACTTCTTCTTCCTTAACGCCGAGTTGCTCAGCAACGATCTTCTTGACGCGTTCTTCGATGGTGCTCATACCTTGTTTTCACTCCTATGGACAATCCGTACAGCTGGGCTGCGGGTAAGTGTATAGAAAGGGTTTTCTGCATTTCAAGCTGAACGCTGACGCCCCTTCGCGGCTA
This sequence comes from Pseudomonas macauensis, assembly GCF_047902425.1. NCBI lineage: Bacteria > Pseudomonadati > Pseudomonadota > Gammaproteobacteria > Pseudomonadales > Pseudomonadaceae > Pseudomonas > Pseudomonas macauensis. The sequence continues at coordinate 4,065,824 of NZ_CP138377.1, forward strand.
ACCCAGATGCTCTGCCTAATCCCGTCCGCAGTACGTTGGGGATTCTAGACAGCGCATATGACATCGCCGCGAAGCAACACGTCACATCAACTCATGTACATTCCGCCATTCACCGGTACCGTGGCACCCGTAACATAAGCTGCGCCCTCGGAAGCGAGGAATGCTACCACTTTGGCGATCTCTTCTGCTTGCCCCAGTCGACCCAGCGGAATCTGACCGAGCAGCGCTTCACGCTGCGCCTCCGGCAGTTCGCGGGTCATGTCGGTGTCGATGAAGCCAGGAGCAACCGCGTTGACAGTGATAGCACGGGAACCGACTTCGCGCGCCAGGGCACGGGTGAAGCCCTCAAGACCGGCCTTGGCAGCAGCGTAGTTGGTCTGCCCGGCATTGCCCATGGCACCCACCACCGAACCGATGTTGATGATGCGACCCCAACGTGCCTTGGTCATGCCACGCAGGACGGCTTTCGACAGACGGTAGAGGCTGTTGAGGTTGGTGTTGACCACGTCGAACCACTCGTCGTCCTTCATTCGCATCAGCAGGTTATCGCGGGTGATGCCTGCGTTATTGACGACGATAGCCGGAGCACCGGCTTCTTTCTGGATGGCTTCGAGGGTGCTGGTCACGGACTCGTCGTTGGAGACGTCCAGCACCATGCCCGAACCCTGGATGCCATTGGCCTTCAGGTATTCGGAAATCTTCTGCGCGCCGGACTCGCTGGTGGCAGTGCCGATCACGGTGGCACCCATGCGACCCAGTTCCAGGGCGATGGCCTGGCCGATACCACGGCTCGCGCCGGTAACCAGTGCAACCTTACCTTGCAGACTCATGCTTTATCTCCTCTCAGACCAGCGCCGCGCGTGCCGCCCCGAAGGCGTCCGCGGAATCCAGGTTGTGGGTGGTCACGCCCTTGGCGCAACGCTTGTTCAAACCAGCCAGCACCTTGCCCGGGCCGCACTCGACCAGGTCGGTGACGCCCTTCTCGGCCAGCAGTTGGACGCTCTCCACCCAACGAACCGGGCTGTACAGCTGCGCCAGCAGATCGCGCTTGAGCGCGGCCAGATCAGCGGGAACCTGGGCGGTAACGTTCTGCACCAGGGCAATCTGCGGCATCTGCCACTGAATGGCCTCAACGGCATCGGCAAAGCGCTCGGCAGCCGGGCGCATCAGCTCGCAGTGCGACGGCACGCTGACCGGCAGCGCCACGGCGCGCTTGGCACCACGCGCCTTGCAGCCTTCAATGGCGCGCTCCACGGCCTTGGCCGCACCGGCGATCACCACCTGGCCCGGCGCGTTGAAGTTCACAGCGCTGACCACTTCGCCCTGGGCGGCTTCGGTGCAAGCCGCCAGCACATCGGCATCTTCCAGGCCGAGGATGGCCGCCATGCCACCAGTACCGGCCGGAACGGCTTCCTGCATCAGTTGGCCGCGACGCTCAACCAGCTTCACCGCATCGGCAAAGGCCAGGCTGCCGGCGGCGACCAGCGCGGAATATTCACCCAGGCTATGGCCGGCAACGTAGGCCGGCTGCGCGCCACCCTCGGCTTGCCACAGGCGCCACAGGGCGATGGAAGCGGTGAGAATGGCGGGCTGGGTCTTGTCGGTCTGGTTCAGGCGCTCTTCCGGCCCTTCCTGCACCAGGGCCCAGAGGTCATAACCCAGGGCGGCAGAGGCTTCGGCAAAGGTATCGCGCACGATGGCGTGCTGGGTGCCCAGTTCGGCAAGCATGCCGAGGGACTGCGAACCTTGACCGGGGAATACGAAGGCGAGGGATGCGGACATTGCAACAGTTCCCTTTTTTGTCTGTGTCATCAAATGGATATCGCCAGCGGAAGCCTGGCGTATTGAACTGACAGTTGGATGACGGTCTGACGACCGCGGTCACATTAGAGCAGATGTTCCAGCCGGCCATGCAGCCGCTGGGGCAGATTCTCGCGAACTTCGAGCAGCGCACGACGCAAGGCGCTCTGGATGCCCTCCTCTTTCGCGCTGCCGTGGCTCTTCACCACGATGCCCTGCAAACCCAGGAAACTCGCACCATTGTGCTGGGACGGCGTGAGATCGCCACGCAGCCGACGCAGGAACGGCATAGCCATCAGCCCCACCGCCTTGGCCGGCAGGCTGGAGTTGAACAATTCTTCCAGGCGGGCCGCGACCATCGCCGCCAACCCCTCGCTGGACTTGAGCAGGATGTTGCCAACGAAGCCGTCGCACACCACCACATCGGCCAGACCGCGATAGAGGCCATCGCCCTCGATGTAGCCGATGTAATTCACCCCGCGCGCCTGCTGCAACAGACTGGCCGCCAGCTTCACCTGCTGGTTGCCCTTGATGTCCTCGGTACCGACATTCAGCAGCGCCACCCTGGGATTCTGCTTGCCCAGTGTCTCCGCCGCGACAGCACCCATGACGGCGAACTGATAAAGATGCTCGGCACTGCAATCGACGTTCGCCCCCAGATCGAGCAGATGGCAATGACCAGTCTGTGTCGGCACGGCAGTGACCATCGCCGGACGGTCGATACCGGGCAGTGTCTTGAGCAGGTAGCGGGAGAGTGCCATCAGCGCACCGGTATTGCCGGCACTGACGCAGGCATGGGCCTTGCCATCCCGAACCAGTTCGAGGGCAACACGCATGGAGGAGTCGGGCTTGCCGCGCAGAGCCTGGGACGGACGCTCGTCCATCGTGACGACTTCGCTGGCGTGGTGAACGTGAAGACGCTGGCGCTCAACCGGGGACAGGTCGCGCAGGTGTTCTTCGATCAGGGGAGCCTGGCCAACAAGGACCAGTTGAAGAGAGGCGTACTCGGCCAGAAAGGAAATGCAGGCCGGAACAATGCAGTGGGGACCGTAGTCCCCACCCATTGCATCAATCGCGATGATTGGTGCGGACAAGGATTACTCGTCAGAGCCCTTGTCTACGACCTTACGGCCGCGATAGAAACCGTCCGGGGAGACGTGGTGACGCAGGTGAACTTCACCGGTGCTCTTCTCTACGGACAGAGCGTTCGCGTCCAGGGCATCGTGGGAACGACGCATGTCACGAGCGGAACGGGATTTTTTGTTCTGCTGAACAGCCATGATTGATTAACTCCTAAACGTTTGGGTCACGCTTCAACTGCGCCAGTACGCTGAACGGATTGGGCCGCTCTTCGACGTTCTCGCTCGGTTCGGGCGCTGTAGCGTATCCCACCGGCTGCTGGCAATCCTCAGGATCATGGACCGGCACGATGGGCAAGGCGAGCAGCAACTCGTCCTCGGCCAGCGAGGTCAGGTCGATGGGGTCTTCCCCCACTTCCAGCGCATCGTAGCCATTAGGCAGATCATCGATCGACTTGCCTTCCGGGATGATGACGTAATCGTACTCACCACCCACATGGAAGTTGGCCGGCTCGAGACAGCGCTGGCATACCATGCTCACCTCGGCGTCGAGTTCGACGTGCATGACCGCCAGCTTCTGCTCATCACGGAAGAAGGAAAACTTCGCGTGAATCTTGCCATCACTGCTGGTCAGTTGCTCGTTGAGACGTGGCATCTTGGCGATCGGCAGCTCACCTTCGAGGGTGGCGGCGCGCTCTACCAGTTTGCGCGGATCAACGTGAGGTGGTATCGGTCCATTCAACATAAGCGCGCCATTATAGGGATGCACCCGAAGCTGTCAAAGGAAATTAGCCATAAACCGCTGTATGGACAGCCCTTTTCGCTAGAATCGCAGCGACGCTCCAAAGGAATCCTCCATGCTGCCACTGATCCTTGCTTCCAGCTCACCCTACCGCCGCGAATTGTTGCAGCGCCTGCGCCTGCCGTTCGAATGTGCAAGTCCCGACATCGACGAAAGCCCGCTTCCCGGTGAAAACGCCGAGCAACTGGTCCAGCGCCTCGCGGAAAGTAAAGCGCGCACCCTGGCACAGCGCTACCCCGGCCATCTGATCATCGGTTCCGACCAGGCCGCAGTGAACGGCAGCCAGATACTCGGCAAACCCCTCAACATCCATCGAGCCAGCGAACAACTGAAAGCCGCCAGCGGCAAGAGCGTCAGCTTCCTCACCGGACTCTGCCTGCTGAACAGCCAGAGTGGCCGCAGCCAGGTCGATTGCGTGCCCTTTACCGTGCACTTCCGCGACCTCGACGAAGCACGTATCCGCCGCTACCTGGAGGCCGAACAACCCTTCGATTGCGCCGGCAGCTTCAAGGCCGAAGGCCTCGGCGTCAGCCTGTTCCGCTCCACCGAAGGCGAAGACGCCACCAGCCTGATCGGCCTGCCGCTGATCCGCCTGGTGGACATGCTGCTGGCCGAGCAGGTACCCATCCCCTAGCCCCAAAACGCAGAAGGCCCGGCGATTGCCGGGCCTTCCTTTATATAGAGGAAGGAATCAGCGCAGAGCCGGCCCCTGCCAACCCATCCATAGCGCCAGACGCTCGGCAACGCTGGTGCCCAGCTTCTTGGCGAAGCGGTCGAAGGGGGTTTCCTGGACGGTGTAGTCCACCACCTCCTTCTCCTTGATGATCTCCCGCGCCACATAGCTGGTGCTGCCCAGGCCATCGATCAGCCCTAGCTGCAGCGCTTGCTCGCCAGACCAGATCAGACCAGAGAACAACTCAGGATGATCCTTGTCCTTCAGGCGATCGCCACGCCCCTTCTTCACGCTGTCGATAAACTGTTTGTGCGTAGTATCCAGCACCTGCTGCCAGAACGCGGTTTCATCCGGCTTCTGCGGCTGGAACGGATCGAGGAAGGCCTTGTGCTCACCCGAGGTGTAGATGCGGCGATCCACCCCCAGCTTTTCCATGGTGCCGACGAAACCGAAAGTCGCCGCGGTCACGCCAATGGAACCCACCAGACTGGCCTTGTCGGCGTAAATCTGATCGGCGGCGCTGGCGATGTAGTAGGCACCGGAGGCGCCGAGATCACTGATCACGGCATAGACCTTGATATCCGGATGCTCACCACGCAGACGCTTGATTTCATCGTAGATATAGCCGGACTGCACCGGACTGCCGCCCGGGCTATTGATACGCAGGACGATACCCTTGGTGCCAGCATCCTCGAACGCGGAACGCAGCGCACCGACGACATTATCGGCACTGGCCGGCTCGTCATCGGCGATCATGCCCTTCACCTCGATCATCGCCGTGTGACTGGCACTGCGCGAGGCGGACTTGGACAGGCCACCGAACGGACTGAACAGCGCCAGGGCGACGAACAGATAAAGGAAGGTCAGCAGCTTGAAGAAAATACCCCAGCGACGCGAACGGCGCTGCTCCTGAACCCCCGCCAGCACTGCTTTCTCCAGCAGCTTCCAGCCCTTGTCGTCACCTGCCGTGGTTTGCGCAGCCTTGCTATCGTCCGCCTTCCATTCATCCGACATCGTTGCCCACCTTAAGCAGCGGTTTCACCGAGCGCCCGGCCAGCCAGGCGCGCAATTCATTGAAATGTTCCACTTCCAGCGCCGGAGCATACTCTCGCAGAGTCTCCAGCGACTGCGCACCATAGCCCACCGCCACCGAATCCATGCCGGCACGGCGCGCCATTTCCAGATCGAAAGGCGAATCCCCCACCATCAGCGCATCGCGCGCATCCACCCGGCAATGCCGAAGAATTTCATGCAGCATGCGCGGATCGGGCTTGCTCGCCGACTCGTCCGCAGCGCGGGTGATGTCGAAGAAATCGGTCCACCCCTGCCCCGCCAGCACGCGATCCAGGCCACGGCGATTCTTGCCGGTGGCGACCGCCAGTTGGTAACCCGCATGGCGAAATTCGGTCATCGCCTCGGCAACACCAGGGAACAGCGGAGAAGGCTGCACCTCAAGACTCAGATAGTGCTCGCCGTAGTCGCGACGAAAACGCTCCAGCGGCTCGCCCTCTTCCACTTCGGGATAGAGCGTCTGGATCGCCTCGGGCAGACCAAGGCCGATGATGCCCTTGATCGCCTCATCACTGCGCGAAGGCAGACCGGAATTGACTGCCGCGACGCGCATCGACTCGACGATACGGCCGATGGAATCCACCAGCGTGCCATCCCAATCGAAGATCAGCAGGGAATACTCACGCATCCAGGCGCTCCACGGTGCGCTGCCAGACTTCGTCGACCGGCGCCTCCAGCTCCAGCACCGAGCCATCGGGCATCGGCACACGCAGGAATGCGGAATGCAGGAACAGGCGCTTGCCGCCCAGTTCGCGGATCTCGCGGGAGAAGTCTTCGTCGCCGTACTTGGGGTCGCCGGCAATGGAATGACCGGCATGCTTGGCGTGCACACGAATCTGATGGGTGCGACCGGTGATCGGGCGCGCCTCGACCAGGGTGGCGAAATCACCAAAGCGGCGCAACACCTTGAACTCGGTCAGCGCTTCCTTGCCTTCGGGATTCACTTCCACCACGCGCTCGCCGGAGCGCAGGTTGTTCTTCAGCAGCGGCACGGCGATCTGCTTCTTCGCCGCCGGCCAACTGCCCCGCACCAGGGCGTGATAACGCTTGTCCACCACGCGCTCACCGCGCAGGGCGTCGTGCAGATGGCGCAGCATGCTGCGCTTCTTGGCGATCATCAGCAGACCGGAGGTATCACGATCCAGGCGATGCACCAGCTCCAGGTCCTTGCACTCCGGGCGCAGCTGGCGGAACGCCTCGATGACCCCGTAGTTCAGGCCGCTGCCGCCGTGCACGGCGATCCCGGTGGGCTTGTTCACCACGATCAGCGCCTTGTCTTCGAAGACGATGGCGGCTTCCAGGCGCTCCAGCAGCCCCTGCGCCAGCGGCACGGGCTCGTCGCGCTCAGCCAGACGCAGCGGCGGCACGCGCACCACGTCGCCGGCCTGCAGCTTGTACTCGGGCTTGATGCGCCCTTTATTGACCCGCACCTCACCCTTGCGAAGGATGCGGTAGATCAGGGTCTTGGGCACGCCCTTGAGCTGGGTGCGGAGGAAATTGTCGATGCGTTGGCCGGCATACTCCGGCGCGACTTCAAGCAGCTGAACGCCGGAAGTCGGAGGGGCGGGATTTGTCATCCGGACATAATAACAATTTTTCATTCAATTGAAGCACTTAATCATTGCTGCTATATTCGGGAGGCCGCCAAAAGTGGCCAGGCCCGCGGATGATCGCGTAATCGCCGTCCCCAACCGCCTGCAAACACATTGAACGGACACGAGGCAGTCCCCTGAAGCGTTGCAACGGCATGAGCGATTCGCCCGCCGACAGCGCCTCGAAACCCAGGCCTTCAGACATGACCACGGCAGCCAAGGTCGCCGTGATAAAAGCCAACCCCGCTCCCGGATTCTGCGAGCGGCACCCGGCTCTTAGGGAAATGTGCAGGGCGGAGATGCACAACTGTCGGATTGCGTTGCTTTCATGCCTTGAACGTAGACGCCTTCATCGTCCGCATCTGACAGTCGATTCCTCCTCCTGATGAGTGCTTGTTCTTACTCGACAAGCAGGAAACGTAGTCGCGGCACAGCAGATTTCTCCTGCTGCCGCTGGACACGGGAATGGTCCGCCATTCCTGAGTACGTGCCTTAGCACCGACCGTGAGAGTCGTGTGTGCCGATCGCCGTTTCCGGTGGCCCCGGAAACCATTGGTACTACATGAAAAGAATGCTGATCAACGCAACTCAACCCGAAGAGTTGCGTGTAGCGCTGGTAGACGGCCAACGCCTGTTCGACCTGGACATCGAGTCCGGCGCGCGCGAACAGAAAAAGGCCAACATCTATAAAGGGCGCATCACCCGCATCGAACCCAGCCTCGAAGCCGCCTTCGTCGACTTCGGCGCCGAGCGCCACGGCTTCCTCCCCCTCAAAGAAATCTCCCGCGAATACTTCAAGAAGAACCCCGAAGGCCGCATCAATATCAAGGATGTGCTCAGCGAGGGCCAGGAAGTCATCGTCCAGGTCGAGAAAGAGGAGCGCGGCAACAAGGGCGCAGCCCTGACCACCTTCATCAGCCTCGCCGGCCGTTACCTGGTGCTGATGCCGAACAACCCGCGCGCCGGCGGCATCTCCCGCCGCATCGAAGGCGAAGAGCGCAATGAGCTGCGCGAAGCCCTGAACGGCCTGAACGTTCCCGGCGACATGGGCCTGATCGTCCGCACCGCGGGCCTGGGCCGCAGCTCCGAAGAGCTGCAGTGGGACCTGGACTACCTGCTGCAACTGTGGGGCGCCATCAAGGAAGCCTCCGGCGAGCGCAGCGGTCCGTTCCTGATCTACCAGGAAAGCAACGTCATCATCCGCGCCATCCGCGACTACCTGCGCCAGGACATCGGCGAAGTGCTGATCGACAGCATCGACGCCCAGGAAGAAGCCCTGAACTTCATCCGCCAGGTCATGCCGCAGTACGCGAGCAAGGTGAAGCTGTACCAGGACAGCGTTCCGCTGTTCAACCGCTTCCAGATCGAAAGCCAGATCGAAACCGCCTTCCAGCGTGAAGTGAAGCTGCCGTCAGGCGGCTCCATCGTCATCGACCCGACCGAAGCCCTGGTGTCCATCGACATCAACTCGGCGCGCGCCACCAAGGGCGGCGACATCGAGGAAACCGCGCTGCAGACCAACCTGGAAGCAGCCGAAGAGATCGCCCGCCAGCTGCGCCTGCGCGACATCGGCGGCCTGATCGTCATCGACTTCATTGACATGACCCCGGCGAAGAACCAACGCGCCGTGGAAGAGCGCGTGCGCGAAGCCCTGGAAGCCGACCGTGCCCGCGTCCAGGTTGGCCGCATCTCCCGCTTCGGCCTGCTGGAAATGTCCCGCCAGCGCCTGCGCCCGTCCCTGGGCGAGACCAGCGGCATCGTCTGCCCGCGCTGCAACGGCCAAGGCATCATCCGCGACGTCGAGTCCCTGTCGCTGGCGATCCTGCGCCTGATCGAGGAAGAGGCCCTGAAGGACCGCACCGCCGAAGTTCGCGCCCGCGTGCCGTTCCAGGTTGCCGCCTTCCTGCTCAACGAGAAGCGCAACGCCATCACCAAGATCGAGCTGCGCACCCGCGCGCGCATCTTCATCCTGCCGGACGACCATCTGGAAACCCCGCACTTCGAAGTGCAGCGCCTGCGTGACGACAGCCCCGAGCTGCTGGCTGGTCACTCCAGCTACGAGATGGCCCACGTCGAGCACGAGGAAGTCCAGCCGATCAGCTCCACCCGCACCCTGGTCCGCCAGGAAGCCGCGGTGAAGACCGTTTCCCCGCAGACCCCTGCCCCGCAGCAGACTGCCGCCGCAGCCGCACCGGTTGTCGAAGCGCCCAAGCCGATGCCGGAGCCGAGCCTGTTCCAGGGCCTGGTGAAGTCGCTGGTCAGCCTGTTCGCCGGCAGCAAGCCGGAGCAACCGCAACCTGCCGCCGCTGAGAAGCCGGCTGCCGAGCGCAGTGAAGGCCAGGGCGAACGCCGCAATGGCCGTCAGCAGAACCGTCGCCGTGACGGCCGCGAAGGCGGCCGTCGTGATGACGAACGCAAGGAACGTGGCGAGCGTCGCCGCGACGAGCGTGGTGAGCGTGGCGAACGCGCTGAGCGTCCAGCCCGCGAAGAGCGTCAGCCGCGAGAAGAACGTGCTGAACGTCAACCCCGCGAGGAGCGCCAGCCGCGCGAAGAGCGTGCCGAGCGTCAGCCACGCGAGGAACGCCAGCCGCGTGAAGAGCGCGCCGAGCGTCAGCCCCGCGAAGAGCGTCAACCGCGTGAAGAACGCGCTGAGCGCCCTGCCCGCGAGGAACGTCAGCCGCGTGAAGAGCGTGCTGAGCGCCAGCCGCGCGAGGAGCGTCAGCCCCGTGAAGAGCGTGCCGAGCGTCAACCGCGCGAAGAGCGCCAGCCCCGCGAAGAGCGTGGCGAGCGTCCGGCCCGCGAGGAACGTCAACCGCGCGCCGAGCGTCAACCCCGTGAAGAGCGCCAGCCGCGCGAGGAACGTCTGGCCAGCGATGCCGCTGCCCTGGAATCCGAAGAGCTGCTGAACGAGGAACTGCTGGATCAACAGGACGACCAGGAAGGCGCCGATGGCGAGCGTCCCCGTCGCCGCTCCCGTGGCCAGCGCCGCCGCAGCAACCGCCGCGAGCGTCAGCGTGAAGCCGGTGTCGATGGCGTAGAAGGCGCCGAAGACGCCAGCGAGCAGACTGAACAAGCTGCTGGTGAAGCGCCGACCGCTGCTACCGTCGTTGCCGCCGCTGCCACTGCCGCCGTGGTTGCCGAAGTTGCCAGCGAGCAGCAGCCGGCCACCGAGGCGCCGACCGAAGCCGCTCAACCGGTAGAGTCCGTCGTGGTCGAGGCCGTACGTACCGAAAGCGCCCTGGAGCAGACCATCGAGTTCCTGGCCAAGCCCGCCGAGTCCGTCGAGCAGTCTGAAGCCAGCGAAAACGTCGTCGTGGAAGCGGCTCCGGCCGTGGAAGCCCGCGAGGAAGAAGTCGTCCAGGCCGCTGTCGACGCCCAGTCCGAGCCGACCACCGAAGCTCCGGTGGAAGTCCCGGCCGCCGATGCCGGCGTTCCGGCCAACGCCACCGGCCGCGCCTCCAACGACCCGCGCGAGCGTCGTCGCCTGGAACGCCTGGCCCGTGAAGCCGCCGCCGCAGCTGCTGCCGCTCCGCAGGTCGAAGAGGCACCGGCCACCGCTGCCGAGGTCGAAGAGACCGCTGCCGTGGAAGCTGAAGTCGTGGCTGAGCCAGCCGTTGACGTCGCTGCCGAAGCCGATGCGGCGGAAGTGGTGACCGAAGCCCAGTCCGTCGAGCAGACCGAGCAATCGGCTGCCGAGCAGGCTGAAGGTGAAAAAGCCAATGAAGAAGAAGGCAACGTGGTAGAAAAACACCACAGCTGATAGCTTCTCGGCCTGAAAAAGGGGATGCAATTGCATCCCCTTTTTTATTGCCCGGATATCGACGCCCCACCTTCATAGGCGCAACTGTCGCCACGCCTGTAGGGCGTACAACCGTTCGCGGTTGTACGCCGATACGCCATGATCGCCAGTTGACGCCCCAGCCGAGCTCGAAGTGCCCTGCGGCGGGCTTCCAGGTTACAGGCCACGCCGTCGGAGTCCATCGTCAATCGGCGTATAACATCGAGCGTTATACGCCCTACACCCCCTGGTGCATTCGCGGGGAGGTCGCTGCCCGCGATAGCTGGACAGTACGGCGCGATTCGCGGATAAGATCCGCTCCTACGAAAGCCTCATCCGCCAGCGCTCGGGCGGTTCGCGAGCAAACCTGCTCCTACAGGCGCGCATGAAAAAGGGGATGCATCTGCATCCCCTTTCTCATAGAGCTCGGATGATCTCTCAGTAGAGATTGGGCTCCATCTCCAGCTCCACGCCGAAACGCTGCTGGATGTCGTCACGAATACGCTCCGCCAGCGCGTGCAGCTGCGCACCGGTCGCCCCGCCGTAATTGACCAGCACCAGCGCCTGCTGCGCATGCACGCCGCCAGCGCCGTCACGGAAGCCTTTCCAACCCGCCTTGTCGATCAGCCAGCCAGCCGCCAGCTTCACCAGGCCATCACCTTGCGGGTAGGCCACCAGGTCACTGAAGCGCGCACGCAGCTCGTCCGCCTGAGCGACGGGCACCACGGGGTTCTTGAAGAAGCTGCCAGCATTGCCGAGCACGGCCGGGTCGGGCAGCTTTTCGCGGCGGATGGCACAGATCACACGCGACACATCAGCCGGCGTCGGCGCGGTGACACCCTCCTCCGCCAGCCGCTGACGCACCGGACCGTAGTCCAGGTGCAGCTGCGCCGCGCGGTTCAGGGCAAAGCGCACCCGCAGGATCAACCAGCGGCCCGACTCGCGCTTGAAGCGGCTGTCGCGGTAGGCGAAGGCGCAGTCTTCCAGTCCGAACTCGCACAGCTCTCCGCTTTCGCGGTCCAGCGCCGTCAAGCCGGCGAAGACGTTCTTGATCTCGACACCATAGGCACCGATGTTCTGCATGGGCGCGGCGCCCACGGTGCCGGGAATCAGGCTGAGGTTTTCCAGACCGCCGAAGCCCTGCTCGAGGGTCCAGCGCACGAAGTCATCCCAGACCTCGCCGGCTTCCGCCTCGACCACCACACGATCGCCGTCGTCACTGAGGATGCGAATGCCACGGGAAGCCATGCGCAGCACCATCGCCTCGACATCACGGGTCAGCAGCAGGTTGCTGCCGCCACCGATCACCATCAGCGGCAGATCCTTTTCGGCGGCGGCGGCGATACCTTCGCGCACCTCGGCGTCGTCATGGGCCTGGGCGAACCAGCGCGCGGCGACCTCGACGCCAAAGGTGTTGTAGGGCTTGAGGGACAGGTTTTCTTGCAGTTGCAGCGTCACAGGCGCCTCTTCACTTCCATGAGCAGACCGTCGCAGGCCTGCTCCACCAGGTCCAGCACCTGCTCGAAACCGTCGTCACCGCCGTAGTAAGGGTCGGGGACTTCGTCGATTTCCAGGTCAAAGCGGCGCAGGAACAGGTCCAGCTCGGCCGTACCAGTCCCGGCACGCAGACGCTTCAGGTCGCGCAGGTTAGCGTGATCCATGGCGAGGATCAGGTCGTAGCGGGAGAAGTCCGCCGCGCTCACCTGGCGCGCCCGCAGGCTGGACAAGTCATACCCCCGGCGCAGCGCGGCGGCGCGGGTGCGTGCGTCCGGCGCCTTGCCGACATGCCAGTCGCCGGTGCCGGCGGAGTCGATCTCGATGCGATCCTCAAGGCCCGCTTCGCGAACCTTGTGACGGAATACGCCCTCGGCGGTGGGCGAGCGGCAGATATTACCGAGGCAGACGAACAGAACCTTCATCAGCCCCCCAGGATGCGCCGTACGCGCTCCAGGTCTTCCGGGGTATCGACGCCGGCCTGCGGTGCCTCCAGGGCATCAGCCACGTGGATGCGCACGCCATGCCAGAGCGCACGCAGTTGCTCCAGGCACTCGGTATCTTCCAGCCAGCACGGGCCCCAGGCCACGAAGTCGCGCAGGAAACGCGCACGGTAGGCGTAGATACCGATGTGGCGGCGGTACGGCACGTTGGCCGGCAGGGATTCTCGATCCACCGCGAAGGCGTCGCGCGCCCAGGGCAGCGTGGCGCGGCTGAAGGTCAGGGCCAGGCCGTTCTTGTCACTAACCACCTTGACGATGTTCGGGTTGAACAGCGCCGCCGGATCGTGGATTTCCTCGCACAGGGTAGCGATGCCCGCCTCCGGGTGCGCCGCGAGGTTGGCGGCCACCTGGTCGATGATCGACGGCGGCACCAGCGGCTCGTCGCCCTGCACGTTGACTACGATGGCGTCGTCGGCCAGACCCAGCGCGTCCGCCACTTCCGCCAGGCGGTCAGTGCCGGAGTTGTGGTCGGCGCGGGTCAGCACCACTTCGGCACCAAAACCCTGACAGGCATCGAAGATACGCTGATCGTCGGTGGCGACCACCACCTGGGCGGCCGAACTCTTGCCGGCTTGCGCCCAGACGTGCTGGATCATCGGCTTGCCGGCGATGTCCTTCAGCGGCTTGCCGGGCAGGCGGGTGGAGGCGTAGCGGGCGGGGATGACGACGGTGTAGGCCTGGCTCATGGAATCACTTGTCCAGACGTTCGTCGACGTTCAGGGTGCGCGCCTCGCCTTCGAGCATCACCGGGATGCCGTCGCGCACCGGGTAGGCCAGGCCGTCGGCCTTGCAGATCAGCTCGGACTTGTCGTCGGTGAGCTTGAGCGGGCCCTTGCACAGCGGACAGGCGAGGATATCGAGGAGTTTCGGGTCCATGGTGCGTTCCTTGAACAGGTAATGAATGCGCGCGTCGCACGGCGCGACGACGGATCAGCGGGCGACCAGGCGCTCGAGCTGGGCGTCGAACCAGGCGACGAAGGCCGGCGACGGCTGCGCTTCGACGGCGAGGTACCACCAGTCGGGCGCGGCAAAGGACCGGCATTTCACCGCGTCCTTCTCGGTCATGACCAGCGGCAGCGCCGGGGTGAAGCGCAGTTGCTCGGCGGTGTAGGCCGCATGGTCGGGGAAGGGATGCGGAATCGGCCGCCAGTTTAGCGCCTCGAGCGTCTTGAAGAAACGCTGCGGGTTGCCGATCCCGGCCAGGGCGTGGAGCGCTTGCCCTGCGGGGAAATGCTCGACGCCACGGCGTTCGCCATTGGCCAGGTTGACCAGGGCGGAAGGTCGCAGCACGAAGGAGAAGGCTCCGGGTGGATCGGACGGCGCGCCGTTGTGCAGTACGGCGTCCACTTCCCGCAGACGCTCGACCGGCTCGCGCAGCGGCCCGGCGGGCAGGCAGCGGCCATTGCCCAGGCCGCGGGCGGCGTCGATCAGCACCAGCTCCAGGTCACGGGCCAGGCGGTAATGCTGCAGGCCGTCGTCGCAGAGGATCAGGTCCAGCGGCTCTTCGGCCAGCAGCGCACGCACGGCGCTGGAGCGGTCCGGATCGATCATCAGCGGCACACCGCTGCGGCGGACGATCATCAGCGGCTCGTCGCCCGCCTCCGCCGCCGACTGCTCGGCGCGCACGCGCCAGGGCGTCTGTGGCGGCTTGGCGCCATAGCCGCGGCTGACCACGCCGACCTTGAGGCCGCGGGCGCGGCAATGTTCGATCAGCCAGAGGATCATCGGCGTCTTGCCAGTGCCGCCGACGGTGATGTTGCCGACCACGATGATCGGTACCGGGGCGCGGTAGGCCGGCTTGGCGCCGGAGAGGAAGTCTTCCCGGCGGCCACGGGCGACACGCCGGTAGAGCAGTTCGAGGGGCTTGAGCAAGGCAAGGGCCGGGTGGCCCTTGTACCAGGCGTCGAGCAGGCGGTCGGAGAACGCCATCAGGGGGTCTTCTTGTCCGCCTGGGCCTCGATGGTGGTGATGCGCAGGTGGGTGAAGCCCAGTTTGCCTGCGGCATCCATCGCGGTGACCACGGACTGGTAGTTCACCTTGCCGTCGGCGGTGATCACCACCGGCAGGCTGTTGTCGCCGGCGGATTCGCGCTGCATGGCGTTCATCAGGTTCTCCAGGTCGTCGCGGGCCAGGCTCTGGCCGTTCAGGGCGTAGTGGCCCTCGACGCTGATGGCGATTTCCAGCTGCTTGATTTCGGTGGCTTCCGGCGGCGTGCCGCTGACCGCCTCGGGCAGTTCGACCTTGAGTTGCGCCGGCTTGGTGAACGAGGTGCTGACCACGAAGAACAGCAGCAGCACGAAGATCACGTCGATCAGCGACGCCAGGTTGATGAAGACGTCCTCGCGGGCCGCTCCGCCCGCTCTGCGGCGGAACTTCACGCTTTGCCTTCCTCGGCGAAATCGACTTCGCGATCGCCCTGGGTCACTTCCACCAGCTTGATGGCTTCCTGCTCCATGGCGATGACCAGTTCATCGACGCGGCGCAGCAGGTAGCGATGGAAGAACACCGCCGGAATCGCCACGATCAAGCCCGAAGCGGTGGTGATCAGGGCCTTGGAGATACCGCCGGCGAGCATCGGCGCGTTGGCCATGCCGTCACCCATGAAGGCGCTGAAGATCTGGATCATGCCAAACACGGTACCCAGCAGGCCGAGCAGCGGGGCCATGGCGGCGATGGTGCCCAGCGCATTGAGGTAGCGCTCGAGTTCATGGATGACGCGGGATGCGGCTTCCTCAATGCACTCCTTCATGATCTCGCGACCGTGCTTGGAGTTGGCCAGGCCGGCGGCCAGGATTTCACCCAGCGGGGACGACGCACGCAGGTCCTTCAGGGCCTGGCTGTTCATCTTCTTGTCCTTGATCTGCTTCCACACCTGGCCGAGCAGTTGCGGCGGGGCCACGCGGCTCAAGCGCAGGGTCCAGAGACGTTCGGCGATGATCGCCATGGCAGCGACGGAGCTCAGCATGATCGGCAGCATCATCCAGCCGCCAGCTTTGACCAGTTCCCACACAGTGGTGAATCCCCTGAAAAAAAGTGGCGCCACTCTAGCACAGGGGCTGTTACGAGCAGACCGCCCCCGTCTCATTTTTCCTGCCAGAAATGTGCACCTTCCCGCACTCCCCGGAGCTCGCCATGGGCACCGAGCATCAGCGTCAGCGCGCCTTCCTGGGCCGTATCGTGAATCCGGATGCCGAGTGCACGGAAGCGCTCGACGACCGACGGATGGGGATGGCCGTAGGGGTTGTTGGCGCCGCGGGAAATAATCGCGGCGGATGGCGACACCGCCCGTACGAAAGCTGGCCCGGACGAACTGCGGCTACCGTGGTGACCGGCCAGCAGCCAGTCGACTCGGACATCCGGGTGCGCGGCCAGCCAGGCCAGTTCACCGGATTGCGGCAGGTCGCCGGTCAGCAGCAGGCGTTCGCCGTCGGCTTCGATCTGGAGAACGCAGGAGCGATCATTGCTTTCCCGGGCAACATCCCAGGCCCAGCTCTCGAAGTTCACCCCATCGATGACCCAGCGCTGCTTCCGGCAAGGCTGGGCCCCCAACTCGGGAGACAGGCGATCCGGCTCGCCGCTGATCACCTGCGCCGGCCGCAGCGACTTCTTCACCGCCAGGGCGCCACCGGCGTGGTCGTTATCGGCATGGCTGAGCATCAGCAGGTCGAGATGACCGATTCCCAGGCTCCGCAGCGTCGGTACGACGACGCGCTCGCCGATATCGAAGTCGCCATTGCGCGCACCGGTGTCGTAGAGCCAGGCCCGACTGCGGGTACGGATCATCACGGAAAGCCCCTGCCCCACATCCAGTACCCGAACCTCGGCCACACCGGGCGGCGGCAGAGCAATGGACGGCCAGAACACCGGCAGGAACATCACCAACCCGAGCGCGCGCAGCGGCACTCCGGACGGCGCCAGCAGTACCAGCGCGCCCAGCATCGCCAACAGCAGCGCCCAGGCCGGAGCGGCGACCGGCTGCCAGGCAGGCGCCAAGGCGGCCATCCAGCCCAGCAGCTGGAACAACAGCTCCAGCAACCCGCCTGACACCCAGAGCAAAGCCTCGCCCAGCCAGGGAATACCCAACGCCAGGCTGCCCAGCAGAGCCAGGGGCACCACCAGCATTTCCACCCAGGGCACAGCGATCAGGTTGGCGAGCACCCCGGAAACACTCAGCGGCAGGCCGAGCGCAATGGACGCAGGCAGCAACCCGATCGCCATCAGCCACTGCGCGCGCAACCAGGTACGCCAGGCCGTCCAGCGCCCCAGTCGACCGGAAAAGCCGAAAATCAGCAGCGCCACCGCCGCATAGGACAGCCAGAAGCCGGGCAACAGCACCACCAGCGGCTCGGCCAGCAGCACCGCCAGCAAGGCTCCCAGCAGCGGCGTCCACAAACCACTATGGCGGTATCGCAGACGCCACAGCAGGACGATCGAGACCATGATGCAGGCGCGCTGCAGCGGCACCTCGAACCCCGCCATCAGGCTGTAGGCCCAGGCCCCGAGTGCCGCCAGCAGGCAGGCGCAGGGCAGCCAGGGCAGGCGCGGGGGCCAGATGCCGAAGCGCGCCAGCCCGGCGACCAAGGCATAGAGCAGACCGGCCAGCAGGGAAATGTGCGAGCCGGAAATCACCATCAGGTGCAGGGTTCCGGTGTCCTGCAACACCTGCCAGTCCGCCGTGGTCAGACCGGACGCATCCCCCAGCACCAGCGCCGCCAGGGCACCGGATCGGCCATGGGCATCCACCGCCAGCAAGCGCTGCCGCCAGGCTTCACGCCAGGCCGGAGGGCCGCTGGCCGACTGCAATCGCTGCCCGTCCTTCACGCTGCCGGTAGCGCCGATCCGCTGCGCGGTGAGCCAGGCCTCGTAGTCGAAGCCGGCGCCGTTGGCCATACCGTGTGGGCGCTTGAGCTTCACTGCCAGGCGCCAACGCTCGCCGCCTTCCACCGGCGGGCCGCCGAACCAGGACAGACGCAGCGTCCCTGGCACCTGCGCACGAGGGCTGGAGACATCGGCAAGCATGAAGCGCACCGAGGGCCCGGAGCGATCCGGCAGTCCCTCTACCCTGCCCTCCAGCCACAGCGTGCGGCCGTCGAGCGCCACGGCCAGCCGGTCATCCAGCGCCCACTGGGCCGACTGGCAGGCCCAGGCGAACCCCAGCAGGAACAGGCCGATGAGATAGCCGCGAGTGAACAGCAAGGGCAACCCCAGCGCCGCCAGGAGCAACAGAGCCCAAGCGGGCGGAAGCACCGGCAACCCGCGCAGCGCCAACAATCCGAGGGCCAGCGCAAACATCCCTGAACGAGGCAACGGACTCCTCCCTGGAGCCACCGCGCGACCGCTGGTCAGGCCGATCCGCGATCAGGCCGCTGCGGTTACACACGGACATACTTGGCAACGAATGACTGTCACCTAGCTAGGCATAATGGGCCGTCGTCCGTCTGCCAGAGATTTCCTTCATGCCGCGCCGAATCTTCAAGCGCTACATGCCGGACCCGGAAAGCATCAGAAGCCACAAGGGCCTGCGCTTTCTCGGCCCGCTGATCCAGTCCCCCAACCTCTGGCACCTGAATCGTCGCTCCGTGTCCCGCGCCATGGGCATGGGGCTGTTCGCCGCCTTCATCCCGATCCCGCTGCAGATGCTGCTGGCCGCCTCCCTGGCGGTGTGGGTACGGGCCAACCTGCCGATCTCGGTCGGGCTGGTCTGGCTGACCAACCCGATCACCATGCCCCCGGTGTTCTACTGCACCTACAAGATGGGCGCCTGGGTCATGGGTATTCCCGCGCGCACCCTGCCGGATCACCTGACCTGGGAATGGATCAGCGGCGAATTGGCCGCCCTGTGGCAGCCCTTCCTGCTGGGCTCGGTGATCTGCGGCATTCTGGTGGGCATCCTCGGCTACCTGGCCACCGAGGGTTACTGGCGCTGGTGGGTCGGCCGTAGCTGGCGGCGGCGCCAGGCGCTGCGCAATGTCCAGAGCGGACTTTGACGGTTCTTCGTAGGAGCGAGCTTGCTCGCGAACCGCCCGAGGCACCGAGCTGCCGGCGAACTTGTTCGCGAGCAAGCTCGCTCCTACAGGGTGTTCCCTGAAACGAAAAAGCCGCCCCGAGGGGCGGCTTTTTCATGGTCCGATGGATCATTCGTACCGCAGCGATTCCGCCGGCTGGGTCGATGCCGCACGCCAGGCCGGGTACAGCGTGGCCAGGAAGCTCATCGACAGCGCCGCGACGCAGATCAGGACGATATCCAGCACCTGCGGGTCGGACGGCAGGTAGTTGATGAAATAGATGTCCGAGTTGAACACGTGGGTGCCGGCGACACGCTCCAGGGCCGAGACGATGGTGGTCACGTTGTACGCCGCCAGTACGCCGAGCACGCAGCCGGTGACGGTGCCGATCAGGCCGATCACCGTGCCCTGCACCATGAAGATCGCCATGATCTGCTTCGGCGTGGCGCCCAGGGTCCGCAGGATGGCGATGTCCGCACGCTTGTCGGCCACCACCATGATCAGGGTGGCGATGATGTTGAAGGCGGCGACCGCGACGATCAGCAACAGCAGCAGGCCGATCATGGTCTTTTCCATCTTCATCGCGCTGAACAGACTGCCCTGGGTGTGGGTCCAGTCCACCGAGCGGTAGCCGTCACCCAGCTGTTTGGCGATAGCCGCGCCGATGTCCGGCGCCTGGAACAGGTCCTTCAAGGCGATGCGCACGCTCTGCACCTGGCCCGGCTGCCAGCGCATCAGGCTGGCGGCATCGTCCACGTGGATCAGCGCCAGCGAGCTGTCCAGCTCGGCGCCGACCTTGAAGACACCGACGATGTTCAGACGCTGCATGCGCGGGGTAATGCCGCCGGGCGCGGAGCTGGGCTCGGGGACGATCAGCAGCAGGCTGTCACCGACGCTGACGTGGAAGCGCCGCGCGGTGATCTCGCCGATGACCACGCCGAACTCGCCAGCCTTCAGGTCCTCGAAACGGCCCTGGACCATGTGCTGGCCGATGATCGACACCTGGGTTTCCAGGGCCGGATCGACGCCGTCCACCTCGATAGGCTGCATCATGCCCTTGTAGGAAAGCATGCCGTCGACTTCGGTGTAAGGCACCGCGCCAACCACCTGCGGGTTCTTCTTCGCCGCATCGGCTACAGGCTGCCAGTCGTCCAGCGGGCCGCTGACCGGCTGCAGCACGGCGTGGGGAACCATGCCGAGGATGCGCGAGCGCATTTCCTTCTGGAAACCGTTCATCACCGAGAGCACCACGATCATGGCCAGTACGCCCAGGGCGAGGCCGATCATCGAGGTCAGGGAGATGAACGAGATGTAATGGTTGCGTCGCTTGGCCCGGGTGTAGCGGGTGCCGATGAAGACGGACAGGGGTCTGAACATTCCGGGTTCCCTCAGGCGGCGACCAGCCGGCCCTCCTCCAGGCGCAGCACGCGATCCATCTGCTGGGCGAGGTGGGTGTCATGGGTCACCACCAGGAAGGCGGTGCGCAGGGACTGCGACAGCTCCAGCATCAGCTCCTGGATACCGTAGGCGGTGTGCTGGTCGAGGTTGCCGGTAGGCTCGTCGAGCAGCACCAGCTGCGGGGTGTTAACCAGGGCGCGGGCAATGGCGACGCGCTGGCGCTCACCGCCGGACAGCTCGGCCGGCTTGTGGCTCAGGCGGTGCCCCAGACCCACGCGCTCCAGCAGCGCGGTGGCACGCTGGCGCGCCTCGGGGATCGGCGTCTTGCCGATCAGCAGCGGCATGCAGACGTTCTCCAGCGCGGTGAACTCCGGCAGCAGGTGGTGAAACTGATAGACGAAGCCCAGCGCGCGGTTGCGCAGCAGGCCGCGCTGCTTCTCGTTCAGCGCCGACAGTTGCTCGCCGGCCAGCCAGACGCTGCCGCTGCTGGGCGTGTCGAGGCCACCGAGCATGTTCAACAGGGTGCTCTTGCCCGAGCCGGAGCTGCCGACGATGGCGACGCGCTCGCCCGGCAAAAGCTCAAGCTGCACACCGGAAAGGACCTCGACCGACTGCGGGCCTTCCTCATAGCGCTTGCCAAGATCGCGGCAGCTCAGGACGGCCAGGTCGTGGTGGGTCGGCTTACTCATAACGCAAGGCCTCCGCGGGCTGGGTGCGCGCCGCACGCCAGGCCGGATACAGGGTGGCGAAGAAACTCAGGATCAGCGCGGCGCTGCACACCAGGATCACGTCCTCGCTCATCAGCTGCGAGGGCAGGTAATCGATGAAGTAGACGTCCGCGTTGAGGAATTTGTGGCCCAGCAGGCGCTCCAGCAGGGCGATGGCGTCGCTGACGTTGAGCGCCGCGAGGATGCCCAGTACGCCGCCGATCAGGGTGCCGATCACCCCGATCACCGTGCCCTGGACCATGAAGGTCGCCATGATCTGCCCAGGCGTGGCGCCCAGGGTGCGCAGGATGGCAATGTCAGCCTTCTTGTCGGTGACGACCATGACCAGGGTGGAAATGATGTTGAACGCGGCGACGGCGACGATCAGCAGCAGCAACAGGCCGATCATGGATTTCTCCATGCGGATGGCCTGGTACAGGTTGCCGTGGCTGCGGGTCCAGTCGCGGGCGAAGTAGTCGTTGCCCTTGAGGGTGCGGGCAATTTCCCAGGCGGTGCGCGGCGCCTGGAACAGGTCGTCGAGCTTCAGGCGCAGACCTTCCACCTGGCCGTCCTTGAGGCGGCGCATGCGCGCGGCGTCGTCGATGTGAACCATGGCGACGTAGCCGTCCAGCTCCCCGGCGCCGACATGGAAGGTGCCGACCACGGTGAAGCGTTTCATGCGCGGGAACATGCCGGCCGGAGTGACCGAGACTTCCGGGGCGATGAAGGTGACCTTGTCGCCCAGCTTCACGCCGAGGTTCTTCGCCGCCTTGTCGCCGATCAGGATGCCGAACTCACCGGGCTTGAGGCTCGAGAGCGAGCCCTCCTTGAAGAACTGGTCGATGATCGAGACCTTGCTCTCCTCGTTCGGGTCGACCGCGTTGATCAGCACCTTCTGCACCGTGCCGCCGGCGCTCAGCAGGCCCTGCATCTGGATGAAGGGCGCGACTTCCAGCACGTTGGGGTGCTGCTGCTTGATCTGCCCGGCGATGCCTTGCCAGTCGGAGATGGGCTGGTAGGACTCGACGGTGGCGTGGGGCACCATGCCCAGCACGCGGGTGCGCATTTCGTGATCGAAGCCGTTCATGACCGAGAGCACGACGATCATCACCACCACGCCCAGCGCAAGGCCGATCATGGAAGTGAGCGAAATGAAGGAAACGAAGTGGCTGCGGCGTTTGGCGCGGGTGTAGCGCGTTCCGATGTAGACGGAAAGGGGTCTGAACATGTGGGGCCGATTAAGAAGATGAAGAGTGCGTCGGGCGCCGGTTCCTTCTGGCGTTCGACTTCCGTGTGGCGAGGCTCGGCAGGCGGCTTTACACTCAGACCATCACTGCCTCCGTGGGTTCGCCATGTCCACTCCAGACGCGGATGACCGCCGCGAATACTATCGTATTGAAGACACGCTCGCATTGGAATTTCGCCCGCTGCGCGAGGGCGAGATCCAGTCCGGAGAAGTGCTTCAGGATGATTCCGCGCTGTTCAATCTGCTCAGCGACCTGCACCTGACCGACTTCGAGTCGCAGCACCTGCTGCGCCATATCAACGAGCGCGACCGCCCGCTGGCCAGCTACCTGAAGGTGATCAACAAGCGCATCGACCTGATCGCCCAGGCCCTGACCCAGAGCTTGTTGCGCGAGATCGGCCCGGCTCGTCCGGTCACCCTGTCCGAGGGCGGCATCGACTTCCACGACGACCAGCCCGCGCCAGTCGGCCAGGGCCTTGCGCTGAAGATCGTCCTGCTGCCCCAGGGCCTGGGCCTGCTGCTGCGCGCCAAGGTCACCCACTGCCGGCAGGAGCCCGAGGGCGGCTATGAGATCGGCACCGAATTCGAGACACTCAGCGATGCCCAGCGCCAACTGCTGGCCCGCCACATCCTCCAGCGCCAGGCGCTGGAACGTCGCCAGGCCAAGGCTCGCGGCGAATGAACAAAAGGAATTCCATGCGCCACCTGCTCCTGCTGCTCTGCCTTGCCACACCCCTGCCACTGATGGCCGATACGATCGAGATTCCGGTGGGCGACCAGGGTGATCCGCATATCGTCCTGCCCGCCCGCGGCGAGAGCCAGAACGCCGTACTGGAGCGCTTCGGCCTACCGGACGACGAGCACCCGGCGGTGGGCAAGCCGCCGATCACCCGCTGGGACTACCGCGAATTCAGCGTCTATTTCGAGAGCGGCCGCGTCGTCGACGCGGTGCGCCAGCACCACTCCCAATACCTCAAGGACCTTTCCCCCAAGGAGCCCCAGTGACTCTGATCTATGGACATCGCGGCGCCAAAGGCGAAGCACCGGAAAACACCCTGACCAGTTTCCAGCGCTGCCTGGAGCACAACGTGAAGCGCTGCGAGCTGGACCTGCACCTGTCCCGCGACGGTGAACTGATGGTCATCCACGACCCGACGCTCAAGCGCACCACCGGCCGGCGCGGCAAGGTCTCCGAGCAACTGGCGGACGATCTGGTCACCATGGACGCCCGCGAAGGCGGTCCGGGCTGGGTGCGCCCCTGCCCTATTCCGCGCCTGGCGGAGCTGTTCGAGCGCTGTGATTTCGAACACTGGCAACTAGAGGTCAAAAGCGCCTCGAAGGACCGCGCGGGGCGCACGGTGCAAGCAATCCATCACCTGGTCGGCCGCTTTGGCCTGCGTGACCGGATCACCGTGACTTCAAGTTCCCGTACGGTGCTGCGCGCCCTGGAAGAACTGGCGCCAGAGCTGTCCCGCGGACTGGTGGCCGAATACGCCTGGCTCGACCCGTTGAAGGTCGCCGCGCACTATCGCTGCGATCTGCTGGCGCTGAACTGGATGCTGTGCACCCCGGAACGGCTGCTGAAAGCGCAGAAGCAGGGGCTGCATGTGTCTGTATGGACGGTCAACGAGCCGGCCCTGATGCGCCGGCTCGCTGATTTTGGCGTGGATAGCCTGATTACAGACTTTCCCGGCTTGGCCACTGCCACGATCGGGAATCGCTGAGCAGGTTCCCCCCGACCGGCTCAGGCCGCCGGTCAGGGTACTTCAAAAAATCCGGTTCAGGCCGTCGAACGCCGCTACGCGGTAGGCTTCGGCCATGGTCGGATAGTTGAAGGTGGTGTTGACGAAATACTTCAGGGTATTGAGCTCGCCCGGCTGGTTCATGATCGCCTGGCCGATGTGGACGATCTCCGAAGCCTGGTCGCCGAAGCAGTGCACGCCGAGGATTTCCAGGGTCTCGCGGTGGAACAGGATCTTCAGCATGCCCACCGGCTCGTTGGAGATCTGCGCGCGGGCCATGCCCTTGAAGAAGGCCTTGCCCACTTCGTAGGGGATCTTCGCCGCGGTCAGCTCGTGCTCGTTCTTGCCGATGGAGCTGATCTCCGGAATGGTGTAGATGCCGGTCGGCACGTCGTTCACGAAGCGCCAGCCGTCGTGCTCGACGATGTTGCCGGCAGCCGAACGGCCCTGGTCGTAGGCAGCGCTGGCCAGGCTCGGCCAGCCGATCACGTCGCCCGCGGCATAGATGTTCGACACCGAGGTGCGGTAGTTCTCGTCCACCTCGATCTGGCCACGGCTGTTGACCTTGATGCCGATGTTCTCCAGGCCCAGGCGGTCGGTGTTGCCGGTACGGCCGTTGCACCACAGCAGGGCGTCGGCCTTGATCTTCTTGCCCGACTTCAGGTGCAGGATCACCCCGTTGTCCAGACCTTCCACGCGCTCGTATTCCTCGTTGTGACGGATCAGCACGTTGTTGTTGCGCAGGTGGTAGCTCAGCGCATCGGAAATTTCGTCGTCGAGGAAGCTCAGCAACTGGTCGCGGGTGTCGACCAGGTCCACCAGCACGCCCAGGCCGCTGAAGATCGAGGCGTACTCGCAGCCGATCACGCCGGCTCCGTAGATGATCAGGCGGCGCGGGGTATGGCTCAGGGACAGGATGGTGTCGCTGTCATAGACGCGCGGGTGATTGAAGTTGATGTCCGACGGGCGATACGGGCGCGAGCCGGTGGCGATCACGAACTGGTCGGCCACCAGGCGCTCCACGGCGCCGCTGGGGGTCACCACTTCAACGGTGCGCTCGTCGACGAAGCTGGCGGTGCCGTTGAACATGTCGATGCGGTTGCGCGCGTAGTAACCGGTGCGCGAGGCGACCTGCTTGGAGATGACCTTTTCGGCGCTTTTCAGAACGTCCGGGAAGGAAAACCAACGCGGCTCGCCGATCTGGCGGAACATGGGGTTGGTGTTGAACTCGATGATCTGCTTCACCGAGTGACGCAGCGCCTTGGACGGGATGGTGCCCAGGTGCGTGCAGTTGCCGCCGACCACGCGACGGCTGTCCACCACCGCCAGCTTGCGCCCGTACTTGGAGGCGTTCATCGCCGCCCCCTCGCCCGCCGGGCCCGTGCCGAGAATCACCACGTCGTAGTTGTAGACAGCCATGCGTACTCCTTCAGAACAGGCCGGGGCGCCCGCTTGGCGCTCCCGGCAAAGCCCCGGCGCCACATGCGCCGAGGCGGATCGAAATCATTGGCGCAGCTTAGCCCTGCGGCAAAAGGCTGCACATTAGCGGTTGGTCGGCAGGTAGGCGAATTTTGCCGCCACTACATGCCATTACGTCTCCAACCGGGGGCACACCATCATGCCCGGCGAAGCTTTCATTCAGGCGTCGGAAACAACGCTTCGAAGCGCGGCGTTACGCGGGTAACGAACCCCTCGCCCTGGCGCACGATGAAAAAAGCCGCCAGACCGTGCCGCTCGCCAAAGGTATAGCCCTCCTCCGGCCCCAGCACCATCAGCAGGGTCGACAGACCATCAGCGTTCAGGACCTGCGCATCGGCCACCGTGACCGCCGCCAGCGCATGCTTGACCGGCGCGCCGCTACGCGCATCGAAGGTGTGCGAGTAGCGCTGCCCACCTTCCTCGAAATAGTTGCGGTAGTCGCCGGAGGTGGACAGCCCGAAGCCGTCCAGCGCCACCGAGCGCTCCACCTGCCGTTCGCGCTCGCCGTTGGGTACTTCCAGGGCGATGCGCCAGGGCGTGCCGTCCGGCTTGTGGCCCACGGCCTTGAGCTCGCCGGTGACCTCCACCAGGTAATCCGTAAGTCCCAGCTCCGCCAGGCGTGCGCTGACCTTGTCCACCGCATAGCCGGCGACGATGCTGTCGAAGTCCAGCTGCGCATTGACGTCCTTGCACAACTGCTCGCCCTGCAGATGCAGATGCTGGTGGCCGACACGGGCGCGCTCACGCTCCAGATCGGCGGCCGCTGGCACCTGCTCGCTGCGCGACTGCGGGCCGAAGCCCCAGAGGTTCATCAGCGGCTCGATGGTGAGGTCGAAGGCGCCGCCGCTCTGCTGCGAAAGCGCCTCGCCGTAGCGCCAGAGGGCCAGCATGTCTGCCGGCAGTACCATGCAGGCGCCGGCCGGCTGGGCATTGAAGCGCGACACCACGGAATCGTCACGGTAGGTGGAGAACTGCTCGTCGAGGCTCGCCAGGATCGCATCGACCTCGGCCTTGAGCTTCGCAGCATCCGGCGACTGGCCGGTCGGTACGTACTGCACCGTGTAGCTGCTGCCCATGGTCGGGCCACCGAAACGCTCGACGGACTGCCCGCAGCCACTCAAGACAGCTAGAAGCACGATCAGCAAGCTCGCACGGGACAAGGTCTTCTCCATCAGCCGCCAGGCGCGCGGCGCCGGGCATTCTATCGCAAGCACCCCGCGCTACTGTTTCCGCTCCGGCAAAGGTGCATTACCAAAAGAAAACGGGAGCCGAAGCTCCCGTTTCCCAACCGACTCAGGCGTTGGCCTGGGCCGGGGACTTGCGCTTGAACAGGTAGCAGGCCCCCATCAGCACGATCCACACAGGGATCGCGTACACCGACACGTCGATGCCCGGGATCTGCAGCATGATGCCGAGAATGAACACCACGAAGGCCAGGCACAGCCAGTTGCCGAAGGGATACCACAGCGCGCGGAAGAACGGCTGCACGCCCTTGGCCTGCATGGCCTTGCGGAACTTCATGTGGGCCAGGCTGATCATCGCCCAGTTGATCACCAGGGCGGCGACCACCAGGGACATCAGCAGCTCCAGCGCCTGGTGCGGGATCACGTAGTTGACCACCACGCAGGCCAGGGTGATGAAGGCCGAGACGCCGATGGCCAGCAGCGGCACGCCACGGTCATCGACCTTGGCGAAGGCGCGCGGGGCGTCGCCCTGCTCGGCCAGGCCGAAGAGCATGCGGCTGTTGCAGTACACGCAGCTGTTGTAGACCGACAACGCGGCGGTGAGCACCACGAAGTTCAGGATGTTGGCCGCGATATCGCTGCCCAGAAGCGAGAAGACCTTCACGAACGGGCTGCCGCTGTAGGGGTCGCCGGCGCTGCTGATGCTCTGCAGCAGGGCATCCCAGGGGTACAGCGAGAGCAGCACGGCCAGGGCGCCGATGTAGAAGATCAGGATCCGGTAGATGACCTGGTTGATCGCCTTGGGGATCACCTTCTTCGGCTCGGAAGCCTCGGCCGCGGTGATGCCCACCAGCTCAAGGCCACCGAAGGAGAACATGATGATCGCCAGGACCATCACCAGCCCCTTCCAGCCATTGGGGAAGAAGCCGCCGTGGGCCCACAGGTTGCTCACCGAAGCCTGCGGACCACCGGTGCCGCTGACCAGCAGCCAGATGCCGAGCAGGATCATGCCGATGATGGCGACGACCTTGATGATCGCGAACCAGAACTCGGTCTCGCCGAAGGCCTTGACGTTGAACAGGTTGATGGCGTTGATCAGCACGAAGAACACCGCCGCCGTCGCCCAGGTGGGGAAGTCCGGCCACCAGAACTGGATGTACTTGCCGACGGCCGTCAGCTCCGACATGCCCACCAGGATGTACAGCACCCAGTAGTTCCAGCCCGACATGAAGCCGGCGAAACCACCCCAGTACTTGTGCGCGAAATGGCTGAAGGAGCCGGCAACGGGCTCCTCGACGATCATTTCGCCGAGCTGGCGCATGATCAGGAAGGCGATGAAGCCGCCGATGGCGTAGCCGAGGATCATCGACGGCCCGGCCGATTGCAGAACGCCGGCCGAGCCCAGGAACAGGCCGGTACCGATGGCGCCGCCAAGGGCGATCAGCTGGATATGGCGGTTCTTCAGACCGCGCTTCAGCTCGCCTTCATGCAGATGATGTCCATCCATTTGAAGTCTTTCCGGTTGCAGGAGTTGGCAGGTTTTATCGTTGGTATGGGGGTGCCACTAACGAAAAACGGGAGCCCGAGAGCTCCCGTTTCTCTAGTCCGCCTGAATCAGCGCGGGAAAGCCGGCGGGTTCACGCCAGCCATGTCTTCCATCACGCGGACGACCTGGCAGCTGTAGCCGAACTCGTTGTCGTACCACACGTACAGCACGACGCGGTTGTCGTTGCAGATGGTGGCTTCGGCATCGACGACGCCAGCGTGGCGGGAACCGACGAAGTCGGAGGAGACCACTTCCTGGGAGGAGACGAAGTCGATCTGCTTCTGCAGGTCGGAGTGCATGGCCATCTGGCGCAGGTACTCGTTGATCTCTTCGCGGGTAGTGGACTTCTCCAGGTTCAGGTTCAGGATCGCCATGGAGACGTTCGGCGTCGGAACGCGGATCGCGTTGCCGGTCAGCTTGCCCTTCAGAACCGGCAGGGCCTTGGCGGCGGCGGTGGCGGCACCGGTCTCGGTGATCACCATGTTCAGCGGAGCGCTGCGGCCGCGGCGGCTGCCCTTGTGGAAGTTGTCGATCAGGTTCTGGTCGTTGGTGTACGAGTGAACGGTTTCGACGTGGCCGTTGACGATGCCGTACTGGTCGTTCACAGCCTTCAGCACCGGCACGATGGCGTTGGTGGTGCAGGAAGCGGCGGAAACGATCTTGTCGTCAGCGGTGATGTCGCCATGGTTGATGCCATGGACGATGTTCTTCAGCGCACCCTTGCCCGGAGCGGTCAGGATCACGCGGTCGACGCCCGGGCACTTCAGGTGCTGGCCCAGACCGTCGGCATCACGCCACTTGCCGGTGTTGTCGACCAGCAGGGCGTTCTTGATGCCGTACTGGGTGTAGTCGATCGACGCCGGGTCGTTGGAGTAGATCACCTGGATCAGGTTGCCGTTGGCGGTGATGGTGTTGTTTTCTTCATCGATGGTGATGGTGCCATCGAACGGACCATGCACGGAGTCACGACGCAGCAGGCTGGCGCGCTTGACCAGGTCGTTCTCGGCGCCCTTGCGGACGACGATGGCGCGCAGGCGCAGGCCGTCGCCGCCACCGGTCTTCTCGATGAGGATGCGTGCCAGCAGGCGGCCGATGCGGCCGAAGCCGTACAGGACGACGTCGGTGCCTTCGCGGGCGCCGCCGTTCTGCTTGCCGACCACGTCGGCCAGCTCGTCCTTGGTGAACTGCTCGATGCTGCGGCCGTTACCTTCGGCCTTGAACTTGGCAACCATCTTGCCCAGGTCGACGGAGGCGGCGCCCAGCTTGAGCTCGCTCATCGCCTTGAGGATCGGGAAGGTGTCGTGTACCGACAGGCCGCCTTCGGCCAGGCGGTGACGGGCGAAACGGTGCGCTTTGAGAATCGCGATCACCGAACGGTTGATCAGGCCACGGCCGTAGATCGAGGTCACCACGTTGTTGTTACGGTAGAGTTGGCCGATCAGCGGAATCATGGCTTCCGCGAGGGCTTCACGATCGATCCACTCACCGAGACACTGGTCGGGCTTCTGGGTCACGGGCAATACCTTCCACATGTAGGAGAAGAAAAAAGGGGCTACATTATGACGGCGCGAACAATCGCCGGCAATCCGCAGCGGTCGTATGACTGACATCCGTCAATCGGGATAGTTACAATCCGACCGGTCAAATTCTTCGACCGGAGCCACGAACGCCCGTGTCCGTACTGCGCATTCCTACATTGCCGACCAGTGCCGGCAAGCAATCCTGGGGCAACCTGCCGGGCGCCGCCCTGAGCCTTGCCATTGCCGAAGCCTCAGCGTCCGCCAATCGTTTCACCCTGCTCTTGACCGCCGACAGCCAGAGCGCCGAGCGCCTGGAGCAAGAGCTGCGCTTCTTCGCTCCGGACCTGCCGGTGCTGCAGTTGCCGGACTGGGAAACCCTGCCCTACGACGTGTTCTCACCGCACCAGGACATCATTTCCCAGCGCGTCGCCACCCTTTACCAGCTCCCCGAGTTGCGCCGCGGCGTGCTGGTGGTGCCGATCACCACCGCCCTGCACCGCCTGGCGCCGGCCAAGTTCCTGCTCGGCAGCAGCCTGGTGCTGGATGTCGGCCAGAAACTCGACGTCGAGCAGATGCGCAGCCGCTTCGAGGCCGCCGGCTACCGCTACGTCGATACCGTCTATGAACACGGCGAGTTCACCGTACGCGGCGCGCTGATCGACCTGTACCCGATGGGCAGCGAGCTGCCCTACCGCATCGACCTGTTCGACGACGAAATCGAGACCCTGCGCACCTTCGACCCGGAAACCCAGCGCTCCATCGACAAGGTGGAGAGCATCCGCCTGCTGCCGGCCCGCGAGTTCCCGCTGCGCAAGGACGCGGTGACCGGTTTCCGTGGCCGCTTCCGCGAGCGTTTCGACGTCGACTACCGCCGCTGCCCGATCTACCAGGACCTGGCCAGCGGCCTGACACCCGCCGGCATCGAGTACTACATCCCGCTGTTCTTCGAAGATGGCGAGACTTCGACCCTGTTCGACTACCTGCCGCAGGACACCCAGGTGTTCTCCCTGCCGGGCATCGAGACCGCCGCCGAACAGTTCTGGACCGACGTGCGCAGCCGCTACGAGGATCGTCGTTACGACCCGGAGCGCCCGCTGCTGCCGCCGGCTGAAGTGTTCCTGCCGGTGGAAGACTGCTTCGCCCGCCTGAAGAACTGGCCGCGCGTAGTGGTCAGCGCCGAGCCGATCGACTCCGGCGTTGGCCGCGAGCGCTTCCCCGCCGAGCCGCTGCCGGAACTGGCCATCGAAGCGAAAGCCACCGAGCCGCTGGCCCGCCTGCGCCAATTCATCGAGCAGTTCGACGGGCGCATCCTGTTCACCGCCGAATCCGCCGGCCGCCGTGAGGTACTGCTGGAACTGCTGGCGCGGCTGAAGCTGCGCCCGGTGGAGGTCGAGGGCTGGCCGGGCTTCCTGAGCCACAAGGACCGCCTGGCGATCACCATCGCGCCAATGGACGAAGGCCTGCTGCTGGACGCTGACAAGGGCCAGCCGGGCATCGCCCTGATCGCCGAGAGTCCACTTTTCGGCCAGCGCGTCATGCAGCGCCGCCGCCGCGAGAAGACCCGCGACGGCGGCGAGAACGTCATCAAGAACCTCACCGAGCTGCGCGAAGGCGCGCCGGTAGTGCATATCGACCACGGCGTTGGCCGCTACATGGGCCTGATCACCCTGGAGATCGACGGCCAGCACGCCGAATTCCTCGCCCTGGAATACGCCGACGAGGCCAAGCTCTACGTGCCGGTGGCCAGCCTGCACCTGATCGCCCGCTACACCGGCAGCGACGACGCCCTGGCGCCGCTGCACCGGCTGGGCTCGGAAACCTGGCAGAAGGCCAAGCGCAAGGCGGCCGAACAGGTCCGCGACGTCGCCGCCGAGTTGCTCGACATCTATGCCCGCCGCGCCGCTCGCAAGGGCTACGCGTTCAAGGACCCGCAAGCGGACTACGCCACCTTCTCCGCCGGCTTCCCCTTCGAGGAAACCCCGGACCAGCAGACCGCCATCGAAGCGGTGGTTGCCGACATGCTCGCCGACAAGCCGATGGACCGCCTGGTCTGCGGCGACGTGGGCTTCGGCAAGACCGAAGTGGCCATGCGCGCGGCCTTCGTCGCGGTGCACAGCGGCAAGCAGGTCGCCGTGCTGGTACCCACCACCCTCCTCGCTCAGCAGCACTACAACAGCTTCCGCGACCGCTTCGCCGACTGGCCGGTGACGGTCGAGGTGATGAGCCGCTTCAAGTCGGCCAAGGAAGTCGAAGGTGCGGTGGGACAACTGGCCGAAGGCAAGGTGGACATCGTCATCGGCACCCACAAGCTGTTGCAGGACGACGTGAAGTTCAAGAACCTCGGCCTGGTCATCATCGACGAGGAACACCGCTTCGGCGTGCGCCAGAAGGAGCAGCTCAAGGCCCTGCGCAGCGAGGTGGACATCCTCACCCTCACCGCCACGCCGATCCCACGCACGCTGAACATGGCGGTCGCCGGCATGCGCGACCTGTCGATCATCGCCACGCCGCCGGCGCGCCGCCTCTCCGTGCGCACCTTCGTCATGGAAGAACAGAAGTCAGTGATCAAGGAAGCCCTGCTGCGCGAACTGCTGCGCGGCGGCCAGGTGTACTTCCTGCACAACGAAGTGAAAACCATCGAGAAGTGCGCCCGCGACCTGGCCGAGCTGGTCCCGGAGGCGCGCATCGGCATCGGCCATGGGCAGATGCACGAGCGCGAACTGGAACGGGTGATGAGCGACTTCTACCACAAGCGCTTCAACGTGCTGGTGGCCTCGACCATCATCGAGACCGGCATCGACGTGCCCAGCGCCAACACCATCCTCATCGAGCGCGCCGACAAGTTCGGCCTGGCCCAGTTGCACCAGTTGCGCGGCCGCGTTGGCCGCAGCCACCACCAGGCCTACGCCTACCTGCTCACCCCGCCGCGCAAGCAGATGACCCCGGACGCCGAGAAGCGCCTGGAAGCCATCGCCAACGCCCAGGACCTGGGCGCCGGCTTCGTGCTGGCCACCCATGACCTGGAGATCCGCGGCGCCGGCGAACTGCTCGGCGAAGGCCAGAGCGGGCAGATCCAGGCGGTGGGCTTCACCCTCTACATGGAAATGCTCGAACGTGCGGTGAAAGCCATCCGCAAGGGTGAGCAGCCGAACCTGGAACAGCCGCTGGGCGGCGGCCCGGATATCAACCTGCGGGTGCCGGCGCTGATCCCCGAGGACTACCTGCCTGACGTCCACGGTCGCCTGATCCTCTACAAGCGCATCGCCAACGCCCTCGACGAAGACGGCCTGCGCGAGTTGCAGGTGGAAATGATCGACCGCTTCGGCCTGCTGCCGGAGCCGGCAAAGAACCTGATACGCCTGACACTGCTCAAATTGCAGGCGGAAAAGCTCGGCATCGTGAAGGTAGATGCCGGCCCCCAGGGAGGCCGGGTAGAATTCGCCGCCGATACCTGCGTCGACCCGCTGGTGCTGATCAAGATGATCCAGAGCCAGCCCAATCGCTACAAGTTCGAAGGGGCCACCCTCTTCAAGTTCCAGGTGCCCATGGAGCGCCCGGAAGAACGGTTCAACACGCTGGAAGCGCTGCTCGAGCGCCTCACGCCACAGACTCACTAAGGACCCCGTGCAATGCGCCTGTTCCAACCCCTGCTGCTGTCCCTGGCACTGCTCTCGCCGGCGGCCTTCGCCGAGCCCTACCAGGTGGAGCTGATTCTCTTCCAGCAATCCGGCGACGCCGTGTTCGCCAGCCGTCCCGCTCCCGATGACTGGGCCAAGGGCGCGCAGCCGCCGGGCCCGGACAGCTCGCGCCCCACAGCGATGGACGCACAGGTCGCCAAGCTCAAGCAGAACGAAGGCTTCCAGGTCCTGATGCACAAGGCCTGGCGCCAGGAGATCGATGCCAATCCGGTGAAGATCTCCCTGACCGAGGGCCAGAAACAGGACGGCCACTTCCCGGTGGAAGGCACCGTCACCCTCAGCCAGCAGCGCTTCGTGAACACCCAGACCGACTTCTGGATCAACCAGTTCAGCGCCGACGGCCTGCTCGCCGCCAGCCAGCACATGGTCCAGGAAGCCAGCCTGAAGAACAGCGTGCTGACCTACCTCGACCACCCGAGCCTGGGCATGCTGATCAAGGTCAGCCCGCTCAACGCCCGTCCTTCCTCGCCGCCGCCCGGCATGGAAGACGTAGCGCCCACCGGCCCGGACGCGCAGCAGCAGCCGGCTCCCGCCGCCCCGGCCGACGGTGGCTTCGACGCTCCGCCGCCGGCGCAACCCAGCCAGCAATAAGGCCTGAAAAAGGCCGCGCCATGGTCCCGTTCGCCGCGCATCTGCAACGCATCCCCTGGCGCCGCCTCTTCCCGGCGATCACGCTGGTAAGGGGCGAGGCCTATGCCCGGGAAGGTCGGGCGAGCGTCCTGCGCCTCACCGACCGCTCTCTGGAGGGGCTCTGCCAGGGTTCCGGAAATCGCCGCTATCGCCAACGGATCAATCTTTCCAGAAGCGGCGACACCGTCGATTGCCAGTGCGATTGTCCGGTCGGCTTCGACTGCAAGCATTGTGTCGCCCTGTTGCTGCATCTACTGGACGAACAAGCCGCCAGCGCGGATATCACACCCAAGCCCATCGCCAAACCTGCCCAGCCGCCAGCCAGCCGCTTGTCGCGAGAGCTGGAGACCTGGCTGAAACAGGCGCCCGCAGCGCTCAAGGCGCAGCCGGAACCCCGGAAACCCTACGGCGGCCCACTGTATTACCGGCTGAGCAAAGGCGGCCGGATTTTCATTCATACCGCACAGCGCGATGAAAACGGCCATCTGCTGGGCCATCCACGTATCGTATCGATCGCCTTTGCCCTGGGCCGAGGCGTCACCGAGCAGGACCAGCGCATCCTGCTTCGCGCCCTGGGCGTTGCGGGCGTACAGCCGCACCACAATGAAGTGACGTTGCTCGGCCAGGATGGCAGCGAACTGTTGGAGATGATCCTGCGCGGCGGCCAACTGATCCTGGAACTCGAAAACCCTTCCAGCCAACTGCAACTGGGTGCGGAACTGCCCGCCCGGCTCGCCTGGCATCCCCGTGACGATGGACACTTCACCGTCAGTTGGGAGACCGATGCAACCCCAAAACCGCAGCTGCTGACCCAGCTGACACCGCCCTGGTACGTCGATCGACAGCTCTTGCGCGCCGGCCCCCTACGCCACGACCTGCCGGATGCCCTGGCCAGCTACTTGGCAAGCGCGCCGCCAATCCCGCCACACGAGGCCACGCTCTTCAGCCTGCAACTGAAAGCCCTGGCGCCCCAGGCACCGCTACCCGTCGCCAGTCAGGAGCGCCAACTGGAGATCCAGCCCGTGCCGCACCTGCGGCTGAACACCGTGCACGACAGGATCTACGGCGACGAAGATGAGCACCAGGCCTGCCTGGTCTTCGCTTATGGCAAGCACCAGGTCCATGGCCCTGTGCGCAGCGGCCAGCCAATTCGCTATCTGGAAGACGACACCTTCGTCGTCATCGAGCGGCAACCCAAGGCGGAGCAGGTGCTGCGCAAGACACTGCAGAAGCTGGGCCTGAAGAAACTCGACAAGTCCTCCACGCCCTACGAGCTGGAGGACCGCTACGAATGCTACCGGCCCACCGACAACGCGCAGTGGGGACCCATCGTCCAGCAACTACCAAGTCTTCGCGCTCAAGGCTGGGTGATCGAAATCGCCCCGGACTTCCCCTTCGACTTCAGCGAAGTCGAGGACTGGTACGTCCAGATCGAAGAACAGCCCGGCCACGCCTGGTTCGACCTGGAGCTGGGGATCGTGGTCGACGGCCAGCAGGTCAGCTTGCTGCACCCACTCCTGGAGCTGATCCGGAAAAGTCCGCCCGTACTGCGCAACGGTGCTGACGACGCCGAACTCCCCATCCGCCTCGACGCCCGGCGCCAGGCGGATGGCAAGCCGCTGACCGTGAACCTGCCCGTAGCCCGCGTGCGAGCCATGCTCCAGTTGCTGCAAGGACTGCTGCTGAGCAATCTGCAGCGTGACGGTACTCGCCTGCAAATCCCCAACACCGATGCCAGCCTGCTGACCCAGCTCGACAAGCACCCGCTGCGCTGGCAAGGCGGAGAGCACCTGCTGCGCCTCGCCCGGCGCCTGCGGGATTATCACCAGCAACCCTGCGCGGCGCCGGACGGCCTGCAGGCGGAATTGCGTCCCTACCAGTTGCAAGGCCTCGCCTGGATGCAGGCGCTGCGCGAACTGGAGCTGGGCGGAATCCTTGGCGACGACATGGGGCTGGGCAAGACCCTGCAGGTGCTGGCCCACCTTCTCACGGAAAAACGCGCCGGACGCCTGGACCGTCCCGCCCTGGTACTGATGCCCACCAGCCTGGTGGCCAACTGGCAGGACGAAATCGCCCGCTTCGCCCCGGAGCTGCGCGTACTCACCCTGCATGGCAGCGAACGCCACCAGCACTTCGATGACCTCGCGCAATACGACCTGTTGCTCAGCACCTATGCCCTGCTCCCCCGGGACATCGAGGCGCTGTCCGCGCAACCGCTGCATCTGGTGGTGTTCGACGAGGCGCAATACCTGAAGAATGCCAGCAGCAAATCAGCCCAGGCCGCCGCCCGCCTCGATGCCCGGCAACGCCTGTGCCTGACCGGCACGCCACTGGAAAACCACCTTGGCGAACTGTGGTCGCTGTTCAACCTGGTGATGCCGGGCTGGCTGGGCGATGCGCGCCATTTTGCGCGCCTGTACCGCCACCCCATCGAAAAGGCCGGCGACAGCCAGCGCCTGGCGCACCTGAACGCGCGCATCAAGCCCTTCCTGCTGCGCCGCCGCAAGGACCAGGTCGCCACCGAACTGCCGCCCAAGAGCGAGATCACCCACCGGGTGGAGCTCGACGAACGTCAACGCGACCTCTACGAGACCGTGCGCCTGGCCATGGACCGCAAGGTCCGCGAGGAAATACGCCGGAAGGGGCTGGCGAGCAGTCAGATCGTCGTGCTCGACGCCCTGCTCAAGCTGCGCCAGGTCTGCTGCGACCCGCGCCTGTTGCAGCCGGACGTGCCAGCGGCCCATTCGGGCAAGCTGAGTGCCCTGCTGGAGATGCTCGACGAACTCCTCGCCGAAGGACGTCGTGTCCTGCTCTTCTCGCAGTTCACCTCGATGCTCGAACTGATCCAGGCGCAGTTGCAGGCGCGGAACATTTCTTACGCCCTCCTCACCGGCGAGACCCGCGATCGTCGCGCACCGGTGAAGGAGTTTCAGGAAGGCCGCGTACCGCTATTCCTGATCAGCCTGAAGGCTGGCGGCACCGGCCTGAACCTCACCGCCGCCGACACCGTGATCCACTACGACCCCTGGTGGAACCCGGCCGTGGAACAGCAGGCCACCGACCGCGCCTACCGCATCGGTCAGGACAAGCCGGTGTTCGTCTACAAGCTGATCGCCCGCGGCACCCTGGAAGAAAAGATCCAGCAACTGCAGGCACGCAAGGCAGCACTGGCCGCCGGCGTACTGGAAGATGGCAAGAACACCGGCCTGCAATTGCAGGAGAGCGATATCGACGCGCTCTTCGCCCCCTTGCCGAAACCGTAGGGCGTACAACCGTTCGCGGTTGTACGCCGTTACGCCTTGTCCCACCATAGGCGCCTGGGCCGAACTCTGAGTGCTCTGGCAGCAAGGCCAATCGGCGTATAACGTCGAACGTTATACGCCCTACGCCCGGGACACTTCCGTTTCCAGCGAACGCACGAGCGACGCTTCACTATGAACAGTCCCCTCTCCCGCTTGCGGGAGAGGGTTAGGGTGAGGGGCTTTTGATCTCGTAGAAGCGACGGCGGCGTCCAGCCCTTGTCCGCTAAAGCCCGATCGTCAGCTCACCAACACGCGCCCCAGCACCTCACGCACCTTGCCGATGCCTTCGTGCAGCGCCTGCTCGATCTCGGCCATGGTGATGATCCCGCTGGACTTGCCGGCCGCCGGGTTCACCACCAGCGACAGGCAGGCATAGGGCAGTTCCAGCTCGCGGGCCAGCGCGGCTTCAGGCATACCGGTCATGCCGACGATATCGCAACCGTCGCGCTCCAGTTTGGCGATCTCCGCCACGGTTTCCAGGCGCGGCCCCTGGGTCGCCGCATAGACGCCATGGCTGCTGTGCGGATAGCCCAGCGTCTGCAGCGCGGCGATCAGCTTCTGGCGCAGCGGCTCGTCATAGGGATGGCTGAAATCGATGTGGGTGACATGGTCGATATCACCGGCGAAGTAGGTGTGCTCGCGCCCCCAGGTGTAATCGACGATCTGGTGCGGCACGCAGAGATGGCCACTGCCCATGGCCGCATGGATACCGCCCACCGCATTGACCGCCAGCACCGCCTCGGCGCCGGCCTGCTGCAACGCCCAGAGGTTGGCGCGGTAGTTCACCTGATGCGGCGGGAAGCGATGCGGATGGCCGTGGCGAGCCAGGAACAGCACCTCACGGCCGGCGAATTCACCGCGCTGGATGGCTGCCGAGGGCTCGCCGTAGGGGGTATCCAGTGCGGTGGAGTCCTTCAGAGTCAGGCCTTCCAATTGGGTCAGGCCGGTGCCGCCG
Organism: Pseudomonas macauensis; assembly: GCF_047902425.1. Taxonomy (NCBI): domain Bacteria; kingdom Pseudomonadati; phylum Pseudomonadota; class Gammaproteobacteria; order Pseudomonadales; family Pseudomonadaceae; genus Pseudomonas; species Pseudomonas macauensis. The sequence continues at coordinate 4,104,028 of NZ_CP138377.1, forward strand.
ATGATGGCGTAGACAGTCATGGCAAATCCTTAGTCGATCAATTGTGCGGCGCGCAGTTCGCCGACGGCCTGCTGCCAGCGCGGCAGCTGCTTGTATTCGGTGCCCGGCCAGGCCTTGGCACGCATGCGTTGCAGACGCTGCGGCGCAGTCACCTTCAGGCGCTGCAGGGCGCTCAGGGCGAGTTCGGCGGAAGCGCGGTCGTTGCACACCAGGCCCATGTCGCAGCCAGCGCTCAGCGCGGCCTCGATACGATTGGCGGCGTCGCCCACCACATGGGCACCGGCCATCGACAGGTCGTCGCTGAAGATCACCCCGTCGAAGCCCAGTTCGCCGCGCAGGATCTCCTGCAGCCAGCGACGGGAGAAGCCAGCGGGGTTCGGATCGACCTGCGGGTAGATCACGTGGGCCGGCATCAGGGCATCCAGCTCGCCGGACAGGCGCTGGAACGGCACCAGGTCCACCGCGCGGATCTGCTCCAGCGTGCGCTCGTCTTCCGGGATGCCCACGTGGGAATCCACTTCCGCCCAGCCGTGACCGGGGAAGTGCTTGCCGGTGGCGGCCATGCCGGCGGCGTGCATGCCGCGAATGAAGGCGCCGGCCAGCGCGACCGCGCGCTCCGGGTTGCCCTCGAAGGCGCGGCTGCCGACCACGGCGCTGCGCTGGTGGTCCAGGTCCAGCACCGGGGCAAAGCTCAGGTCCAGCCCTACCGCCAGCACCTCGGTCGCCATCAGCCAGCCGCACTGCTCGGCCAGTCGCTCGGCATTGGCGTTATCAGCAATGGCGCGCATCGCCGGCAGACGCAGGAAACCCTGGCGCAGGCGCTGCACGCGGCCACCCTCCTGGTCCACCGCCAGCAGCAGGTCGGGGCGCACCGCGCGGATGGCCGCCATCAGCTCGCGAACCTGGCGCGGCGATTCGATGTTGCGGGCGAAGATGATCAGCCCACCCACTTCCGGGTGGCGCAGGATCTGGCGGTCCTCGGCGGTGAGCCAGGTACCGCCGATGTCGAGCATCAGGGAGCCTTGCATGTGCATTCCTTAATTAACCTGTGCCGCTTGCCACTGCGGGCAGGCGGCCTCTTCGATACGGACCCGGCAATGGAGGGGAACCCGGGGAAAGAGTTCCAGCAGATCGTCATTGCGCAGGCGGATACAGCCATGGGACAGCGGCACGCCCATGGGCTCACAGTCAGGCGTGCCGTGCAGGTAGATGTAACGGCGGAAGGTATCGACCTCGCCCATCCGGTTACGCCCCGCCTCGCATCCGCTGAGCCAGAGGATGCGCGTAAGAATCCAGTCGCGGCCGGGAAACTCATCGTGCAGCGCCGGGCTCCAGACCTCGCCGGTCCAGCGCCGGCCCTTGAGCACCGCGCCCCTGGGCAGGCCGTCGCCGATACGCGCGCGAACCTGGTGCAGGCCACGCGGCGTGCAACCGGAGCCGCTCCGCTCGCCTGCACCATTGGCCGCCGTGGAGATCGGCAGGCGCACGCGCAGCTGCTCCCCGGCAAAGCCGTAGAGCATCTGATCGGACAGGGAAATATGGAGGAGATCGAGGTCAGCCATGGCTGGCTACTTTAGCCGATCAGGCCTGCACCGCCCAGCGCGATGCCGGGCGTCGTTCAGACCTTGGCTGGTGCGGCGCTCGACTTGTTACGCGGCTTGAGCTGCGCACCCGCCAGCGAAGGATCGCTGACACCGCTGTCGGCGCGCATCCCGGCGGCCAGGAACGGCACCATCAGGCGCATCACCTGCTCGATGGAGGTATTCACGCCGAAGTCGTTCTCGGCCATGGCGCGCAGCGCCTTGATACCGGACATGCTGAATACCGCGGTACCCAGCATGAAGTGCACACGCCAGAACAGCTCCAGCGGCGGCAGACGCGGAGCGGCTTCGTGCACCAACAGCATGTAGCGACGGAATACCTTGCCGTAGACTTCTTCGAGGTATTTGCGCAGGTGGCCCTGGCTCTGACTGAAAGCCAGACCGAGCAGGCGCATGAAGATGGACAGGTCATTGCCGCTGCGCGGCTTCACTGCCATGGCCTGGACGACCAGCAGCTCCAGCAGCTCTTCCAGGGTGGCGCGCGGCGCATCAGGCTTGGCCTGGCGGCGGTCCAGCTCCTTTTCGAGACTCATGCAGAACGGGCCGAGGAAGCGCGAGAAGACCGCCTGGATCAGCGCCTTCTTCGAGCCGAAGTGATAGTTCACCGCCGCGAGGTTCACCCCCGCCTTGCTGGTGATCAGACGCAAAGAAGTCTCAGCGAAGCCTTTCTCCGCGAACAGCTGTTCCGCAGCATCCAGGATGCGTTCGACGGTTTCCGACTGGGCCATGGCTACTCCGCCTGACAAACACTTGTTTGAAACATACGTTTCAGCCTCGCGCATTGTCAAGCAAAGTGCGACCGATTGTTAACAAAAACATGGGCAATGCGACGAGGTGACTTCAATTTCAGCAAGACGCTTGCCAGCCCGCACAGGTTACATCCTCGACCGCTACGCCGACAGCCGTGCGAAATTAGTCATTGCCAGGGCGCCTTCACTGTATATAATTCCAGTCACTGTATAAAAAGCCAGAGTATGGACATGCTGAAGCTGACGCCGCGCCAAGCCGAGATTCTCGCTTTCATCAAACGCTGCCTGGAAGACAACGGCTATCCGCCCACCCGCGCGGAAATCGCCCAGGAGCTCGGCTTCAAATCGCCCAACGCCGCCGAGGAGCATCTCAAAGCCCTCGCCCGTAAAGGCGCGATCGAGATGACCCCGGGTGCCTCCCGCGGCATCCGCATCCCCGGCTTCGAACCCAAGGCCGCCGCCAACGAAGACGAACTGCCGATCATCGGTCGCGTCGCCGCCGGCGCTCCGATCCTCGCCGAGCAGAACGTCGACGACACCTGCCGCATCAACCCCACCTTCTTCAACCCGCCGGCCGACTACCTGCTGCGCGTACGCGGGCAAAGCATGAAGGACGTCGGCATCCTCGACGGCGACCTGCTCGCCGTGCACGTCACCCGCGAAGCGCGCAACGGCCAGATCGTGGTCGCCCGCCTCGGCGAGGAAGTCACGGTAAAGCGCTTCAAGCGCGAAGGCAGCAAGGTCTGGCTGATCGCCGAGAACCCCGAGTTCGCCCCCATCGAAGTCGACCTCAAGGAACAGGAACTGGTCATCGAAGGCTTGAGCGTCGGCGTGATCCGTCGCTGAACAGGAGATATCCATGCAGTACCCGCAGCCGCTGAACCTGCCGCAACTCCCGCTGTTCCAGGAAGCACTCTGGGCGAGCGGTACTGCTCCTTTGCTTCCGGAGCTGATGGAAGACGAACCCGCCGACGACGAGAGCGCCTTCAGCGAGATCGCCCTGCGCGGCCTCCCCGGCCAGTGCCTGACGCTGCTGGCGCCGATGCTCCGCGAGTTGAGCGAGGAAAGCGATTCCCGCTGGCTGACGCTGATCGCCCCGCCCTCCAGCCTGACCCCGGACTGGCTGCGCAAGGCCGGCCTGAACCGCGAGCGCATCCTGCTGCTGCCGGCGCGCGACCAGGCAGCCGCCCAAGCCCTGGCCTGCGAAGCGCTGCGCCTGGGCAACAGTCATACGGTAGTGAGCTGGCTGAATCTCAACGCCAAGGCGCGCACGCAACTGTCCCGCGCCGCCGTTGCCGGTCAAGCGCAGAGTCTGAATATTCGTCTGGGATGAGGGAGAGGCTTCGCCGCGAACGCCGCGAAGCCGGAACGAGCCTTAGTGAAGAACGCGCGGACCTTCGTCGTCCATGCTCATGTCGCCACCTTCGGCGAGACGGCCGGCCATCTGCACGCCGACATTGAACATCGCCTTGGCGATTTCGATGTGCTGACCCTGCAGGAACCCTTTGGCGTCAGCGGAGAATTCCAGGGTCACCAGCGACTCCTCATCATCCGCGCGACGCAGCACGATACGCCCGTCAGGCAGCTCTACGATTTCCAGAAATGAGGTTGGCATAGCGAAGGTTCTCCACAGCAGAACCCGTAGTGTAACAGTCACATTCGCTACACCCTAGCGCAACATTCCGCCAGCCGACCGGACGGTCGCAGCTCTGCGTATCAGAGCACCAATCAGAGCTCGGTCAGCGATGCGCGGAAGCGCAGCACCAGCTCTTTCAGGGATTTGCGCCAGGCTTCGAGCTCTTCGTTGCCCAGTTCGACCGGTGCCTCTTCATCGACATTCACCGCCTGGATCAGCGGCTGGGTCGGATCGACCTTGGCTTTTTTCGGCTCGCTCGGCGGCTGGAACAAGGCGGCGTAGGCAGCCAGCAGGCGACCCAGCCAAGCTTCCGGCGATTGCGCCAGCTCGACCATTTCCGCCAGCTCCGGGCTCGGGGCGGCGGCCAGCACTTCGGCGTTCAGGAGCATCTCGACGCGCGGCGCACCGGCCTGGGGCAAGCGGTAGTAGCCGGCAATCTCATGGGCCACGCCCAGAACCGCACCGTAAAGGTGAAACAGCGCCGCTTCGCGCTCGGCCTGGATACGCGCCTGGGCGTTCATCGCGCGCGCCGCTTCGGCATTGCGCCAGGCTTCCAGGGCGAGGCCGGCGAAGAACAGCTTCTGGTTGGTGCGGGTATAGAGTTCGTTCGCCATGGCCAGGCCCTCCTGCATTACACGTCGGCAGTATAAGCACGCCCCGCCTCAGCGGGGCGCGCCTTCCATCAGCGCTTGTCTTCGACCTTCCACTTGCCGCCGTCGAAGAACGCACGCCAGCCGGTGGGCTTGCCTTCGACCTCGGACTGTACGTACTGCTCCTTGGTCTTGCGGCTGAAGCGGATTACCGCCGGGCGGCCATCCGGGTCTTTCGCCGGAGCGGCGAGCAGGAAGTGGTACTTCGGGTCCAGCTCGTCCTTGTGCGGCACCAGCTCGCTGACCAGCGGAGCGCGGGTCTCGCGGTTCTTCGGGAACTGGCTGGCGGCCAGGAACAGGCCGGAAGCGCCGTCACGCAGCACGTAGATGTCGTCCACCTTCTCGCACTTGAGCTCCGGCATGCGGATGGCGTCCATCTTCGGCGGCGCAGGCTCGCCGTTCTTCAGCAGCTTGCGGGTGTTCTTGCAGGTCGGGTTGGTGCAGCCGAAGAACTTGCCGAAGCGGCCGGTCTTGAGCTGCATCTCGCTGCCGCACTTGTCGCATTCCAGGCTCGGACCTTCGTAGCCCTTGATGCGGTACTGGCCTTCTTCGATTTCGTAGCCGGCGCAATCCGGGTTGTTGCCGCAGATATGCAGCTTGCGCTTCTCGTCGACCAGGTAGGCGTCCATCGCGGTGCTGCAGATCGGGCAGCGGTGCTTGCCACGCAGTACACGGGATTCGGATTCGCCTTCGTCATCCGCGGCGATTTCATCGCCCGGAATCAGGTTGATCGTGGCCTTGCAGCGCTCTTTCGGCGGCAGGCTGTAGCCCGAGCAGCCGAGGAACACGCCGGTGGAGGCGGTACGGATCATCATTGGCCGACCGCACTCACGGCAGGGGATGTCGGTCAGGGTCGGCTGGTTGGCGCGCATGCCGTCGTTGGCGGCTTCGGCCAGGTCGAGCTTCTTGCGGAAGTCGCCATAGAACTCGTCCAGCAGGTGTTTCCAGTCGCGCTCGCCCTGGGCCACGTCATCGAGGTGCTCTTCCATGCCGGCGGTGAAGCCGTAGTCCATCAGGTTGGAGAAGCTCTCGTTGAGGCGGTCGGTGACGATGTCGCCCATCTTTTCCGCGTAGAAGCGGCGGTTGTGGGTGGTGACGTAGCCGCGCTCCTGGATGGTGGAGATGATCGCCGCGTAGGTGGACGGACGGCCGATGCCGCGCTTTTCCAGCTCCTTGACCAGGCTGGCTTCGGAGAAGCGCGCCGGCGGTTTGGTGAAGTGCTGGCTCGGATCGAGCTTGAGCAGCTTCATGGCCTCGCCCTGGTTCATCTCCGGCAGGACATCGTCCTCGCCCGGCTTGCTCTGCTGCGGCAGCACCTTGGTGTAACCGTCAAACTTGAGGATGCGGCCCTTGGCGCGCAGCTCGAAGTCACCGGCGGCGACGCTGACGGTGGTGGACAGGTATTCGGCCGGCGGCATCTGGCAGGCCACGAACTGGCGCCAGATCAGGTCGTACAAGCGCTCGGCATCGCGCTCCATGCCCGACAGCTGGGTCGGACGCAGGTTGACGTCGGAAGGACGAATCGCTTCGTGCGCTTCCTGGGCGCCTTCCTTGCTGGAGTAGAAGTTCGGCTTGGCCGGCAGGTATTTCTTGCCGAACTCGCTGTCGATGAAGCCGCGCACCATGTCGATGGCGTCGGCCGACAGGTTGGTCGAGTCGGTACGCATATAGGTGATGTAGCCCGCCTCGTAGAGACGCTGGGCCATCATCATGGTCTTCTTCACCCCGAAGCCCAGGCGGTTGCTCGCGGCCTGCTGCAGGGTGGAGGTGATGAACGGCGCCGAGGGCTTGCTGGAGGTCGGCTTGTCCTCGCGCTTGGAGACGCTGTAGCTGGACGCCTTGAGCTTCTCCAGGGCGGCCATGGCCTGGGCCTCGTTCAGCGGCTTGAAGGCTTCGCCCTTCTCGCGCACCACTTCGAAGCGGACCTTGTCGTTCTTCGGCGTGCCGAGGTCGGCATGCACTTCCCAGTATTCCTCGGGGACGAAGGCGCGGATCTCGCGCTCGCGCTCCACCACCAGCTTCACGGCGACGGATTGCACGCGGCCAGCGGACAGGCCACGGGCGATCTTGGCCCACAGCAGCGGCGAGACCATGTAGCCCACCACGCGGTCGAGGAAGCGGCGCGCCTGCTGGGCATTCACGCGGTTGATGTCCAGCTCGCCGGGCTGGGAGAAGGCCTCCTGGATGGCCTTCTTGGTGATTTCGTTGAAGACCACGCGCTTGTAGCGCGAGTCGTCGCCGCCGATAGCCTCGCGCAGGTGCCAGGCAATGGCCTCCCCTTCGCGGTCCAAGTCGGTTGCGAGATAGATGGTGTCGGCATCCTTGGCCAGGCGGCGCAGTTCCTCGATCACCTTTTCCTTGCCGGGCAGGATCTCGTACTTGGCCTTCCAGCCGTGCTCCGGGTCGACGCCCATGCGGGTGAAGAGCTGGCGCTTGGCCTTCTCCTTTGGCGACAGGGCCGGTGCCTCGGCAGCGGTCTTGCGTCCTTTGGCCGCAGGCTCCTTCGAAGCGGAAGAGCCGCTGGTGGGCAGGTCGCGGATATGGCCGATGCTCGACTTCACCACGTACTGGTTGCCCAGGTACTTGTTGATGGTCTTGGCCTTGGCCGGTGATTCCACGATGACCAGCGATTTACCCATGGATCGGAAGATTCCTGCGTCGAAAAGATGAATTAATAAGGAGGGAGGCGCTTGGAGCGGCACCGCTATATATAGTGGCGGTCACGCCAAGGTCAAGCTTGGGTTTCGCCGGACGGACCGCTCTGGAGACCCAGCGGATCATTTTCCACGCTGACCAGGGCGAAGCGCGGAACCTTCTCGCCGTTCACTTCCACCGCCTCGGTGAACATGCTCAGCGGACGCACCCAAAGGCCGAACTCACCGTACAACGCCTGGTAGATCACCAGCGCTTCCTCGGTCTCGGAATGCCGTGCCACGCCGAGCACACGGTACTGCTGCCCCTTGTAGTGTCGATACAGTCCGGTCTGCAGTTGCATGGGTCGTCCTCTTGCGGCTGGCAGAAAAAAGGCCGCGATTGTCCACGTTGCCCTCGCCCCCGGCAACTCCCACCGGGCAGGGCTGAAAAACAAAAGCCGGGGCACAAGGCCCCGGCTCGTCCATCTTCGACAGCTTAGACGGGATCGTCAGATGCGTTCGAAGACGGTGGTGATGCCCTGGCCGAGGCCCACGCACATTGTGGACACGCCCAGGGTACCGCCATTCTGCTTCATCACGTTCAGCAGGGTGCCGGAGATACGCGCACCGGAGCAGCCGAACGGGTGACCCAGGGCGATGGCGCCGCCGTGCAGGTTGACCTTCTCTTCCATCTTGTCGAGGAGCTTGAGGTCCTTCAGCACCGGCAGGGCCTGTGCAGCGAAAGCTTCGTTGAGCTCGACGAAGTCGATGTCGTTGATGGTCAGGCCGGCGCGCTTGAGCGCCTTGTTGGTCGACGGAACCGGACCGTAGCCCATGATCGCCGGATCAACACCGGCAACCGCCATGGCGCGAACCACGGCCATCGGCTGGATGCCCAGGTCCTGGGCGCGCTGGGCGCTCATCACGATCATGCAGGAAGCGCCGTCGGTGATCTGCGAGGAAGTACCCGCGGTCACGGTGCCGCCCTTGGGGTTGAACGCCGGCTTCAGGGCAGCCAGGCTTTCCAGGGTGGTGTCCGGACGGATGGTTTCGTCGAAGTCGAAGACCTTCAGGAAGCCGTTCTCGTCGTAGCCTTCCATCGGGATGATTTCGTCTTTGAACTTGCCTTCCTGGGTCGCTTTCCAGGCCAGCTGGTGCGAGCGCACGCCGAACTTGTCCTGCGCCTCACGGGTGATGCCGTGCATCTTGCCCAGCATTTCGGCGGTCAGGCCCATCATGCCGGAGGCCTTGGCGGCGTACAGCGACAGGTGCGGGTTCGGGTCGACGCCGTGCATCATGCCGACGTGGCCCATGTGCTCCACACCGCCGATGACGAAGACGTCACCGTTGCCGGTCTGGATCGCCTGGACAGCGGTGTGCAGGGCGCTCATGGACGAGCCGCACAGACGGCTGACGGTCTGGCCGGCGCTGGTGTGCGGGATCTGGGTCATCAACGACGCCATGCGCGCGATGTTCCAGCCCTGCTCCAGGGTCTGGTTCACGCAGCCCCAGATCACGTCCTCGACTTCCGCCGGGTCGATCTTCGGGTTGCGCTCCAGGAGCTTGCTGATCAGGTGCGCGGACATGGTCTCCGCGCGGGTGTTGCGGTGCATGCCACCCTTCGAACGGCCCATCGGGGTGCGGCCGAAGTCGACAATGACGGCGTCTCTCGGATTCAGGCTCATAAATTCACTCTCGCTCTATTCGTTGCGCACTCAACCGAAGAACTTTTGGCCGTTCTTGGCCATTTCACGCAGCTTCGCGGTCGGGTGGTACAGCGCACCCAGGTCGGCGTACTTGTCGGCCAGGGCGACGAATTCGGCCACACCGATGGAGTCGATGTAACGCAGGGCACCGCCACGGAAGGGAGGGAAGCCGATGCCGTAGATCAGGCCCATGTCGGCCTCGGCAGCGGTCTCGACGATGCCGTCTTCCAGGCAACGCACGGTTTCCAGGCACAGCGGGATCATCATGTAGTTGATGATGTCCTCGTCGGTCAGCTCGCGCTCTTCGACGACGATGGACTTCAGCAGCTCATAAGCCTGCGGATCGGAGACTTTCTTCGGCTTGCCGCGCTTGTCGGTCTCGTAGGCGTAGAAGCCCTTGCCGTTCTTCTGGCCCAGGCGATTGGCTTCGTACATCACGTCGACGGCGGTCTTGCCTTCCACGGCCATGCGGTCCGGGAAGCCTTCAGCCATTACGTCGCGGCCGTGGTGGCCGGTGTCGATGCCGACCACGTCGGACAGGTAGGCCGGGCCCATGGGCCAGCCAAACTTCTCCATGATCTTGTCGATGCGCACGAAGTCCACGCCGAAGCCCAGCAGCTTGGAGAAGCCGCCGAAGTACGGGAACAGCACGCGGTTGACCAGGAAGCCGGGGCAGTCATTCACCACGATGGGGTTCTTGCCCATCTTCTTGGCATAGGCCACGGTGGTGGCGACTGCGACGTCGCTGGACTTCTCGCCACGGATGACTTCGACCAGCGGCATCATGTGCACCGGGTTGAAGAAGTGCATGCCGACGAAGTTCTGCGGACGCTTGAGCGCCTTGGCCAGCAGGTTGATGGAGATGGTGGAGGTGTTGGATGCGAGAACCGCGTCGTCCTTCACCACGCCTTCAACTTCGGCCAGAACGATCTGCTTGACCTTCGGGTTCTCGACCACGGCTTCGACGACGATGTCGACGTTGCCGAAGTCGCCGTAGGACATGGTCGGGCGAATGGCGTTCAGGGCCTCGGCCATCTTCGCCGGGGTCATGCGGCCTTTTTCGACGCGCTTGCCCAGCAGCTTCGAGGCTTCGTTCAGACCCATCTGGATACCCTCTTCGCGGATATCCTTCATCAGGATCGGAGTGCCCTTGGAAGCGGACTGGTAGGCGATACCGCCACCCATGATGCCGGCGCCCAGTACGGCGGCCAGTTTCACGTCCTTGGCGATCTCGTCGTACTGCTTGGCCTTCTTCTTCAGATCCTGGTCGTTGAGGAACAGGCCGATCAGGCTTTCGGCGACCGAGGTCTTGGCCAGTTTCACGAAGCCCTGGGCTTCGATTTCCAGCGCCTTGTCACGGCCGAAGTTGGCGGCCTTCTGGATCGACTTGATGGCTTCGACCGGAGCCGGGTAGTTCGGGCCGGCCTGGCCAGCAACGAAGCCCTTGGCGGTTTCGAAGGCCATCATCTGCTCGATGGCGTTCAGCTTGAGCTTTTCCAGCTTCGGCTGACGGCGGGCCTTGTGGTCCAGCTCGCCGGAGATGGCGCGCTTGACCAGGTCCAGGGCGGCGGCTTGCAGCTGCTCCGGCGCCACGACGGCGTCGACGGCGCCGACTTTCAGCGCGTCTTCAGCCTTGTTTTCCTTGCCCGAGGCGATCCACTCGACCGCGTTGTCGCAGCCGATGATGCGCGGCAGGCGAACGGTGCCGCCGAAGCCCGGGTAGATGCCCAGCTTCACTTCCGGCAGGCCGACCTTGGCGGTGGCGCTCATGACACGGAAGTCGGCAGCCAGGCACATTTCCAGACCGCCGCCCAGGGCGATGCCGTTGATCGCGGCTACGGTCGGAACGTTCAGGTCTTCGAAGTCGCTGAAGATCTTGTTGGCTTCGAGGTTGCCGGCCAGCAGCTCTTCGTCGGGCAGCTTGAAGTTGTCGACGAACTCGGTGATGTCGGCGCCGACGATGAACACGCCCTTGCCGCTGGTCACGATTACGCCCTTGACGGACGCATCGGCCTTGATGGTATCGACTGCTTGGCGCAGTTCATTCAGGGTGAGTCGGTTGAACTTGTTGACGGACTCGCCCTTGAGGTCGAAATTCAGCTCGACGATGCCGCTCTCAAGAGCCTTAACCGTGATGGCTTTACCTTGGTAAATCATCAACTGATCTCCACGCTAGGGAAGCTTGAAATCACACGTCGGACGCCGTGTATCGAGACCGCCCGGCAGTCGCCGAGGATAGTCCCAAAGCTGGCGGCACACCCGCCGACGCGATAGCCGGGGCGTTCTGTCCGAGTCGTCGCACGTGGCAAACGCTCGATTCATACGCCCGTTTGATTTGGGTGCGCCCACCTTCTAGGAAAAGCCGTTGCTTGTCAATCGGCGAGACGCAACAGTCGCAAAGCGGCCGGGACGTCTGGGCCGGAGCATTCAGCAAGTCCACCCTCCTCTATTCACCACGCCTATCGTGACAATTTGCATCTGGCACCTACGTGCCGGAAAACTCGGTATACAACTGTTCAAACGCAGGAGCGCACGTTAGAGTCCGACGGCAATGGCGATCTGCCTGCTGTCGCTGGAGGGAAGGACTCCTCCCGCCGGCCAGCCGGACTGCCTGGAACCTGTGGAACACAACAACAAGAAGCCCATGGCTCCAAGGAGATGGAACGATGACAAGCCGTTCGCTTGTACGTCTGTTGTCTGCGCTCGCGCTCACCGCCCTTCCCCTCTTCGCTGCGGCCGATGCCGCCAGCGACCTGCTCAGCCTCCACCAGATGCGCCTGGCCGCCCAGCGCAGCCTTGGCGATTTCTTCATGTTCAATGCGATGGAAGGCGACCAGAAGTACGCCAGGCTGGTCGAGGCGTCATCACAGAATGCCGGCGAGGCGCTGGGCAAGCTGGGGACCATGCCCGGCAACGAATCCACGAAACTCAAGGCGCAACTGCAGGACCAGTGGAAAGGCTATGCGACCCAACTGCAGACACTGACCGGCGCGCTGGACAAGAGCGGCTATACCGACCTGCAACCGGTGGCCGACCTCGCCACGCAGAATCGCAAGCTGCTGGACACCGCTGACCAGCTCTACGCCAGGATTCAGGATGAAAGCGGCAGCAAGGTCCCGCCGCTGACCCAGCAGACCCGCGAGCAGAGCCTGCTGATGCAGGACATCGCGGTGGACTACGCGTCGCGCAACGCCTCGGTCGGCGCGAGCTTCTTCGGCGGTGGCGAGGAGCGCCCGCTGGATGATCTGGCCAACCGCTTCGCGATCAACCTGGTGAAGCTGCAGCAGGCGCCGCAGACCACGCCGGAGATCGGCAAGGCGCTGCGTTCGGTGGCGATCAAGTGGCACTACATCGAGAAGTCGCTACAGAACTACAACAAGAACAGCGTGCCGTTCCTGATCAACAAGTACTCGGACCGCATCATCGAAGACCTTGAGGCCGTTTCCAGCCTCTACGCCGCGCAGCAGAGCTGATCGCTTCAGGCATGCTGTTTGAGGAAATCGGCGACCCGTTGCAGGTCGCCGCTGTCGCCCCGCTCGCCCCAGTACAGTGCCAGGAACTGAGGCGTTGCCTCGACCATGTAGACATCCTTCGGCAGGCCGGCCAGCGCCTGGGCCAGCTCGCCCGTGGCGCTCGCCTCGCGCCAGCGGTCCAGCCAGACGCCCGGCTCGCTCTGCCAATAGCACCAGACATCACGGTTCCGGCCACGGGCGCGGTGATACTGCGCGCACTGGCGCGGCGGCTGCCGTTCCATCCAGTGCGGCCACTCCTGGCGCGCGATCTGCATGGCCAGCCCCAGGCGCCGTGCCTGCAGGCGCAGGTCCATCTGCCCACGCTGGCCTCGCGAGGGAATCAGCCAGGTCAGCGGGCTGAGCACCAGCGCAATGAGCAGGATCACCATCCAAACGGTCATATCAGGTATACCGGTCAAACATGGCCAATCAGGCCATACTGATACTAACAAGTCCCCCGGAGGAGACGCTCATGCCTTACCAACACATTCTGGTCGCCGTCGACCTTACCGAGGAATGCGATCCGGTGATGAAGCGAGCCGTTGCGCTGGCCAAGGCCAACGACGCCCGGCTCTCGGCGGTGCATGTCGTCGAGCCCATGGCCATGGCCTTCGGCGGTGATGTGCCGATGGACCTGTCGATGCTGCAACAGCAGCAGTTCGACCAGGCCAAGGAGCGCCTGCACCAGTTCACCCTCACCTACTCGGAAATCACCAGCTCCCAATGCCACCTGGTCTACGGCCAGCCGCGTCAGGAAATCCATCGCCTGGCCGATGAGCAGGACTGCGACCTGATCGTGGTCGGCAGCCACGGGCGACACGGCCTCGCCCTGCTGCTGGGCTCCACCGCCAACGACGTGCTGCACGGCGCACCATGCGACGTGCTTGCGGTACGCCTGCAGAAGACCAGCTGAACCACACGGCGGGCCCTTCGGGGCCCGCTTCGCATCAGGCTCCGAGCACGTCTCCGCTCATCAGCAGCGGACGCACCTTCTGCAACTGCGCCTCCAGCGAATAGCTCATGCTCGACGCCATGGAGAAGAAGCTGAGGAAAGCCTTCAGGTTCGAATCGCTCTCGCAGGTTTCGTGAATGCGCTGCCAGAACGCCTGGTTCACCAACTGCAATTGCTGGAACTGCTTCACCAACCCCTTCAGCTCCCAATCCGCATGCCGCCCTTCGCGGAAGTTGAAATACTGCCGCATCAGGTACAGCGACACCGCGCGCAGGATGAACTCCTGGTTGCTGGCGAACGGCAGGTGCTGCTGCGCCATGGGCTTGAGCTTGCTCAGCAGCGGGCAGGCGCTGGTCGCCATGATCACCCCGAGCAGCGCGCGCAGGCCCTCTTCCAGGCCCACGTGCTTGATGTACTCACGCTCGGGCGTACGCACTTGCACCGAGGCCTTCTTGAAGGCCGGCAGGCCGCGGAAATCCTCGATCACCCGGTGCAGGTCCACCGCAGCGGGGCAATGGCTGCATTGCTGCGCACTCAGTGGACAGTTGCTGCACTGGTTGTAGTCCAGGCGCGTCCAGCGTGGAGCCTGGGCGGCGGTCTGCGGGTCGTAACCTCGATCCAGTTCGATGCGGTAGCTGAACTCGTGCTCATCATCCAGGGTGATGCGGTATTCGATTGCCATTCGGCCGTCCCTAACAGTCTTTGATCAGCAATACGCACGGGCACACCGCCGGACCGAACGGATCACTCTTCCAGTTCGGCCCAGCGTTCGATCAGCCGGTCCAGCTCTTCCTGCAGGGAGCTCAGGCGCGCCAGGGCGGCCTGGGTTTCGCCCTGCGGGCGCTGGTAGAAGTCCGGCGATGCGGTTTCTTCCTGCAGTGCAGCCAGTTCCGCCTCCAGGGCGTCGATCTGCCCGGGGATGGCTTCCAGCTCGCGCTGCAGCTTGTAGCTGAGTTTCTTCTTCGGTGCCGCCACCTCAACCGGCGCGCTGGTTGCCGCAGCCGGCTGTGCGGGGGCAGGTTCGGCGGCAGGCTTGTCGGCCTTCTCCTCACCTACACCCAGCAACTTGGGCGAACCGCCCTGGCGCAGCCAATCCTGGTAGCCGCCGACGAATTCGCGGACGCGTCCTTCGCCTTCGAATACCAGGGTGCTGGTCACCACGTTGTCGAGGAAGGCCCGGTCGTGGCTGACCATCAGCACAGTGCCGTCGAAGCTCAGCAGCACCTCTTCCAGCAGTTCCAGGGTTTCCACGTCCAGGTCGTTGGTCGGTTCGTCCAGCACCAGCAGGTTGGCCGGCTTGCTGAACAGCTTCGCCAGCAACAGACGTGCCCGTTCGCCACCGGAGAGCGCCTTCACCGGGGTGCGGGCGCGTTGCGGGGAGAACAGGAAGTCGCCCAGGTAGCTGAGCACGTGACGATTCTGCCCGTTGATGGTGATGAATTCGCGGCCTTCGGAAATGTTGTCGATGACGGTCTTTTCCGGCTCCAGCTGGTGACGCAACTGGTCGAAATAGGCCACTTCCAGTCGGGTACCTTCCTTGATCGAGCCGGAAGTCGGCTGCAGGTCGCCCAGCAGCAGCTTGAGCAGGGTGGTCTTGCCGGTGCCGTTGGCGCCCAGCAGGCCGATGCGGTCGCCGCGCTGCAGCACCACGGAAAAGTCACGCACCAGCGACGGGCCGCCCGGATGGTGGAAACCGACGCCCTCGGCCACGATCACCTGCTTGCCGGACTTCTCCGCCGACTCCAGCTGGAAGCTGGCCTTGCCCTGGCGCTCGCGGCGCTCGGCACGCTCGTTACGCATGGCCTTCAGCGCGCGCACGCGGCCTTCGTTACGGGTACGGCGCGCCTTGATGCCCTGGCGAATCCACACTTCCTCCTGGGCCAGGCGCTTGTCGAACAGCGCGTTGGCGGTCTCTTCGGCCGCCAGTTCCTGCTCCTTATGCACCAGGAAGCTGGCGTAGTCGCCGTTCCAGTCGATCAGGTGGCCGCGGTCCAGTTCGAGGATGCGGGTGGCCACGGCCTGCAGGAAGGCGCGGTCGTGGGTGATGAACAGTACGGCGCCGGGGAAGTCCGCCAGGGCGTTTTCCAGCCAGGCGATGGCGCCGATATCCAGGTGGTTGGTCGGCTCGTCCAGCAGCAGCAGGTCGGGCTCGGCGACCAGCGCCTGGGCCAGCAGCACGCGGCGGCGCCAGCCACCGGAGAGCTCGGCGAGGGTCTTGTCGGCCGGCAGTTGCAGGCGGCTCAGGGTGGTGTCCACCAGTTGGCCGAGGCGCCAGCCGTCACGGGCTTCCAGCTCCTGCTGGACGCGAGCCAGCTTGGCCAGGTCGTCCTCGTTCTCGATGTGCAGGCTCAGGTGGTGGTAGCGCGCCAGCAGCTCGCCGACTTCGGCCAGGCCTTCGGCGACCACGTCATAGACGGTACGGTCGTCGGCGCGCGGCAGTTCCTGGGGCAGTTCGCCGATCTTCAGCGCCGGCGCGCGCCAGATGTCACCGTCGTCGGGCTTCTGCTCGCCCTTGACCAGCTTGAGCATGCTCGACTTGCCGGTGCCGTTGCGGCCGATGACGCAGACCCGCTCACCCCGGGCGATCTGCCAGGACACCTTGTCCAACAAGGGCGTAGTGCCAAAGGCAAGGGACACATCGGTGAACTTCAGCAGGGTCATGGGGCATCTCCACAAGCAGGGCGCGCAGTTTACGGGAAAGCGCGGAAAAGTCAGAGGGTTGCGAGTAATCGTCGATTACCCCTCAGCCACCATGAGCGACGCTTTCACCACCCCGGCGCAACGGCTAAGCTACCGGCAGCGGCGCGAGCCATCGCCCGCCCTCGGATCATCATCACGGAAGTGCCATGCGCGGTCGTCTTTTCACACTGTTGTCCTGTTTCATCCTCAGCCTGTCCGCCCAGACGGCCAACGCAGCGTCCCTGTCCCAGCAGCGCCAGATGTACGACGAGGCGCAAAAAGCCCTCGCCCGCAATGACAGCGGCCCCTATTTCCGCTACCAGTCGGCGCTCGCCGATTATCCGCTGGAACCCTACCTGGCCTACGACGAGCTGACCAACCGCCTGAAAAGCGCCAGCAACGCCGAGATCGAGCGCTTCATCAGCGAGCACGGCGACCTGCCGCAGATCAACTGGCTGAAACTGCGCTGGATGCGCCAACTGGCCGATCGGGGCGACTGGGCCACCTTCGTCACCTATTACGACCCGAAGATGAATTTCACCGAGCTGGATTGCCTCTACGGCCAGTACCAGCTTGGCCACGGTACGAAGGCCGAGGGCTACGCCACCGCCGAGAAGCTCTGGCTGGTGGGCAAGCCGCAGCCCGACGCCTGCGACACCACCTTCGCCATGTGGCAGGCGGACGGCCAGCTCACCGAAGAGAAAGTCTGGAAGCGCCTCAAGCTGGCTGCCGAGGCCCGCAACTATGGTCTGGCCAACGTCCTGTCGAAACGCCTGCCGACCCTTGGCAGCCAAGGCGCGCTGATGGTCAACGTGGCGCAGAATCCCGCACAGGTCAGCCAGACCACTCGCTTCACCTCCCGCGACCATGCCACCGCCGACGTGGTCGGCCTGGGTCTGCGCCGCTTGGCCAAGCAGGACCCGGAAAAGGCCATCGGCCTGCTCGACTACTACAGCTCGGTGCTGCCCTTCTCCAGCGACGAGAAAGTCTCCATCGCCCGCGAGATCGGCCTGAGCCTGGCGCGCAGCTACGATTCGCGCGCCCTGCCGCTGATGGAGAAGTACGACCCGCAGCTGCGCGACAACACCGTCACCGAATGGCGCCTGCGCCTACTGCTGCGCCTGGGTCGCTGGGAAGACGCCTACGAGCTGACCCGTGCGCTGCCGCCGGAATTGGCCGACACCAACCGCTGGAAATACTGGCAGGCGCGCTCGCTGCAACTGGCGCAGCCGCAGAACCAGCAAGCCATCAGCCTGTACCGGCCGGTGGCCGATGAGCGCGACTTCTATGGCTTCCTCGCTGCCGACCGGATCAACGCGCCCTACCACCTGAACAACCGCCCCGTCTCGCCCGACGCCGGCACCCTGCTGCGCGTACGCAACGCCCCGTGCACCCGGCGAGCCCTGGAGTTCTATGCCCGTGGCGAGATCATCAACGCCCGCCGCGAGTGGTACCACGCCGCCCGCCACCTGAGCCACGA
The DNA here is from genome assembly GCF_047902425.1 of Pseudomonas macauensis. Lineage (NCBI taxonomy): Bacteria > Pseudomonadati > Pseudomonadota > Gammaproteobacteria > Pseudomonadales > Pseudomonadaceae > Pseudomonas > Pseudomonas macauensis. The sequence goes on from NZ_CP138377.1 coordinate 4,121,626, forward strand.
CGAGCTGCTGGCCCAGGCGAAGATCGCCTACGACATGCAGTGGTACTTCCCGGCGATCCGCGCCATCAGCCAGGCCAAGTACTGGGACGACCTGGACATCCGCTTCCCCATGGCGCATCGCAACACCCTGGTGCGCGAGGCGCGCAACCGTGGCCTGCATTCCAGCTGGGTGTTCGCCATCACCCGCCAGGAAAGCGCCTTCATGTCCGATGCGCGCTCGGGCGTCGGCGCCACTGGCCTGATGCAGCTGATGCCGGGCACCGCCAAGGAAACCGCGAAGCGCTTCGGCATCCCGCTGGCCTCGCCGCAGCAACTGATCCTGCCGGATGTGAACATCCAGCTCGGCGCCGCCTACCTCAGCCAGGTGCACGCCCAGTTCAACGGCAACCGTGTGCTGGCCACCGCCGCCTACAACGCCGGCCCCGGGCGCGTGCGCCAATGGCTGAAGGATGCCCGCCACCTGGCCTTCGACGTCTGGGTAGAAACCATCCCGTTCGACGAGACCCGCACCTACGTGCAGAACGTGCTGTCCTACGCGGTGATCTACGGGCAGAAGCTCAACGCACCGCAGCCCATCGTCGACTGGCACGAGCGCTTCTTCGACGAACTCTGATCCACTCCCCCGCCCGGCACTCGCCGGGCGGTTTTCATCCCCTCAAGGAAAAGGAAATTCCCATGCGTAAAGCCCTACTGTCCGTCACTGCCCTGGCCGCTGGCCTGCTCTGCGCAGGCCACGCCCTGGCGGCCTGCGAGAAGCCGCGCAATGCCTTCGACAGCGTCTACTGCCTGAGCACCGAATACGCTCAGGTCGACCGTGAGCTGAACCAGGAATTCGGCACCCTGCGCAAACTGCTCAACGATGGCCAGAAGGCCGCGCTGAAGAAGAGCCAGCTCGCCTGGATCAAGGACCGCGACGCCCAGTGCAGCTACGAGCGCGACGGCGGTTACTTCGTCAACCTGCAGTGTGCGGTGGACAAGACCCAGGAGCGCCTGGGCGTGCTGCGCGAGCGGGAGCGCGAGTGCCAGAGCACCGGTTGCGTCGAGGCCAAGCTGTAAGACGAGAGCCGTTGGCCACGCCTGACGATGGTGTGGCCAAAGGCGTCGGTCTGACGGCCAGCAGCCGCAAACAGTTGCAGGCTACCTGTAGGAGCGAGCTTGCTCGCGAACAAACCCACCGGCAGCTCTGGTGTTGGGCGGTTCGCGAGCAAGCTCGCTCCTACAAATGATCCCCAGCGCAGGGATTTGGGCGCGGCGACGTGGCCCTGCCCTACTCCAGAACTTCCACTTCCATGCCCACGCGCAGCTCGCCGCTGTTCTGGGCGATCAGGTTCTGGCCGAACAGCGCCTCGCCGTTGACGTTGCGGTACTGGAGCAGCGTCGCCAGTGGCTGGCGGTCCGGGTCGCGCTCGCCGGTGTGCGGGTCGATGGTGGTGAGGATGCAGCGCGCGCAGGGTTTGGCCACCTTGAAGGTGACATCGCCGATGCGGATGCGTTTCCAGCCGTCCTCGGCGAAGGGTTCGGCACCGGCCACCACCAGGTTCGGACGAAAGCGCAGCATCTCCAGCGGGCGACCGACCTTCGCGGAAAGATCGTCCAGGGAGCCCTGGCCGATCAACAGCAGCGGGAATCCATCGGCGAAATGCACCTGCTCGCCCGGCTCGGCGTAGGCGGTATCCACCTGCCGCGCACGTTGCTCGGGCATCTGCACCAGGCGCACCTCACGACCGAGGAAGGTGCTCAGCCACTGGGCAGCGGCATCGCCGGCGTCCGGCACCTGCAGCATGTCGCGCCAGATGATCACGCCGCGCAGGTTGTCGTCGCGGTCCGGCACGCTCACCAGCAGGTCGTCCATGCCCGGCGCGCGCAGGCGCAGGGCGGCGAAACCATCCTGCCAGCGCGCCTCGATGCGACCCATCTGCGGCAGCAGGCGCTGGGTCAGGAATCGGCCATTGGCCGCCTCGACCACCATCCAGCGGCGGTCACCCTCCAGACCCAGCGCGTCCAGGCGAATCGACTGCAAGGGCTCGTTGGCGGTGGATTTGACCGGGTAGCGGTAGAGCTCGCTGAGCGTGAACATCGGTAGCTTCCTTTCAGACGGCGAAAGCGACCTTATACGGGGTGGGACGGACGTCTAGCAATGCCGTCGGTTGCGACGCGCCAACCACGCGGGCGCCGAGACAGGAGTTTGCCGATGGCAACGGATTCATCCGGTAGGGATTTCGCGGACAGGGTTCGCTCCTACGAGATGCATTTGCGCTCGGGTTGGCCCTCACCCTAACCCTCTCCCAGGGGGAGAGGGGACCGTCCGGTGCAGGATGAAACTACTCTGTCAGCCGGCACGATCTGGCTCCCTCTCCCTGAGGGAGAGGGCTGGGGTGAGGGGGAAAGCCCTGGCACAGATTCAGCCGGGACAAGACAGTTGCTCCTACGAGGGCCTGAGCGGGAGCGTAGGGCGTATAACGTTCGACGTTATACGCCGCTTGACCTTGGTTTCTGTTTACACGGACTACGACCGGCTGGCGCTTCGAACTCGGCCAATACGCCAGCCGATGATCCAGGTGTATCGGCGTACAACCGCGAACGGTTGTACGCCCTACGAATGCGCAGACAGTTGCTCCTACGAAAGCCGCGCCCGGTTCGACCTGTAGGAGCGGACCTTGTCCGCGATCCGCCGGCAGGACCGGCGGTCAACCGGGTTCATGAGCAAGGACTGGGCTCCCCTCGCCCCTACAAGAGGCCCGCTGTTAAGCCGGGACTTTCTGCAACCGCCGGCGCACTACCTCCACCAGTTGGTCCGGCTGGAACTTGGAGAGGAAGTCGTCGCAGCCAACCTTCTTCACCATGGCATCGTTGAAGCTGCCCGACAGCGAGGTGTGCAACACCACGTAGAGGTCACGCAGGCGCGGATCGTTGCGGATCTCCGTGGTCAGCCGGTAGCCGTCCATTTCCGGCATCTCGGCGTCGGTGAACACCATCAGCAGCTTCTCTTCCATGTCCTGCCCCTCGTCCGCCCAGCGCTTGAGCTGCTGCAGCGCGCGCAGGCCGTCGGTAGCCACGTGCAGGCGCAGGCCGAGCTGGGTCAGGGTGTCGCGCAACTGCGCAATGGCCACGCTGGAGTCGTCCACCACCAGCACTTCACGGCCGCGGGTGCGTTCGAGCAGTTCGTCATCCAGGCGCTCGGCGGAAACCCGTGTATTCATCGGCACGATCTCGGCCAGCACCTTTTCCACGTCGATGATCTCCACCAGGCGGTCGTCCACCTTGGTGATCGCGGTCAGGTAATGCTGCCGACCGGCGCCACCGGGCGGCGGCTGCACCGCCTCCCAGTTGAGGTTGAGGATGCGCTCCACCCCGCCGACCAGGAAGGCCTGCACCGAACGGTTGTACTCGGTGACGATGATGGTGCTGCTGGCATCGGGCACCAGCGCGCGCATGCCGATGGCGCGGGACAGGTCGATCACCGGCAGGGTCTGCCCGCGCAGGTTGATCACCCCGCAGATCATCGGGTGGCGCTGCGGAATCAGGGTCAGACGCGGCAGTTGCAGGACTTCCTGCACCTTGAACACATTGATCGCGAACTGCTGCCGTCCGGCCAGGCGGAAGACGAGGATCTCCAGGCGGTTCTGCCCCACCAGTTGGGTGCGTGAGTCGACGCTGTCGAGAATACCGGCCATGCCTGCTCCTGCTTCGAAAGGTATCGTGCGAAAAGCTATCGGCCAGTCATCCGGGATCAGGATAATGGCGCAGAGCCATCATGCCCGACTCTCGCGCACGCCACCAGTGCACGTCAGCGGATCGGCAGGGGCGTCGTCAGTAGTGGTGAGTCTTTCGGCAGGTGCATGGCGAGCGCCGCCGGCCGTACCGCGAAGCGCAGGTGCCGCCCCTCCAGCGGCTCGCCATCGAGATTCACGTCGAGCCCTTCGGCCGCGTCCACCTCCAGCCAGGGCAGGCGGGCGCGGACGAACAGCTCCTGGCCGCCCAGCCCGCTGCCGAGCAGGGCGCCCAGCGCGTCGACCATGTCCTGCGGCGCCGGCAGGATGCTGACATCCAGCAGGCCGTCATCCACCCGCGCCTCCGGGCACAACGCATGCCCGCCACCGGCCTGCCGGCCGTTGCCGATGCCCAGGGCGAGAAATTCGCCTTCCCAGTGGAAGCCCGGCCCGCGGAAACGCCCGCGCGCGGCGTGCACTTCGGAGAAGCGCGTCAGACCGGTCAGCAGGTAGGCCGCGCCACCCAGCAGCTTTTTCAGTTCCTCGGGGGTGTTGGCGGTGACCTTGGAGCCGAAGCCGCCGGTGGCCATGTTGAGAAACAGATGGCCGTCCATCTCGCCGAGATCCACTGGGCGCGGCGGAATCTCCAGCAACGCCAGGGCGTCCGCTGGCTCCAGCGGCACGCCGGCGGCCCGGGCGAAATCATTGGCAGTGCCCAGCGGCAGGACCGCCAGGCTGGCCTTGCCGCCCCCCTGGGCGAGCGCCTCGGCCACATCGCGCACCGTGCCATCGCCACCGCCGGCGACGAGGGTCGTATAACCGGCGGCGAGCGCTTCCCCGACCAGCCGCCGGGCATCTCCGCCCTCCCAGGTCACCCGCACATCCAGCACGCGCCCGGCCCGGCGCGTGGCCTGCACCGCATCGCGTACCGCGTCATTGGTCGCCTGTTTGCCGTGCAGGATCAGCATGGCCCTGGGTTGCGTCATGGTCTCTCCTCTCGATTGATCCGGTGACTGTGCCCCAGATTAGCCGACAGGACTTGCGCCAAGCTTAATTCGCCGGGCTCACGCCGGATAACCGGTGATCTCGCGGATGCTCTGGTACAGCGGCTTCAGTTGCTTGTACATGCGCTGGTAGACCTCGCTGTACAGCCGCTCGTAGGTGCGCTGCGCCTCCGGACGCGGCTGGAAGACCTCGCCGACGCGGGTCATGGCGGCGATGGCGCCGGCGAAGTCCGGATAGAGCCCGAGCCCCACCGCGCAGTCGATCGCCGCGCCCAGGCCGGACGCCTCGTAGACATGCGGGCGCTCCGCCGGCAAACCGAAGATGTCGGCGGTGAGCTGCATCGCCGCGTCGCTCTGGGAGCCGCCGCCCGCCACCCGCAGGCGCTCGATGCGGGTGCCGGAGCGCTTCTCGATGCGCTCCTTGCCCTGGCGCAGCGCGTAGGCCAGGCCTTCGAGGATGGCGCGGTAGATGTGCGCGCGGGTGTGCACGTCGCCGAAGCCGATGATCGAGCCCTTGGCCTCCAGCCCCGGCTCGCGGATGCCGGGCGTCCAGTAGGGTTGCAGCATCAGGCCCATGGAGCCGGCGGGCACGCTGTTGACCAGGTCGTCGAACAGCTTCTCCGGCTCGACGCCCAGTTCGGCGGCGCGCTGCATCTCGCGCAGGCCGAATTCGCGCTTGAACCAGCTGACCATCCAGAAACCGCGGTAGATCATCACCTCGGTGTTGAAGTGGTCGGGGATCGCCGCCGGGTACGGTGGGATCAGTGGGATGGTTTCCAGGTAGCGCGAGCGCGTGGTGTTGATGGTCGCCGTGGTGCCGTAGGACAGGCAGGCGATACGCGGATCGATGGCGCCGGCACCGAGCACTTCGCAGGCCTTGTCCGCACCCGCAGCGATCAGCGGCAGCCCCTCGGGAATCCCGGTGTGACGACTGGCCTCGGCGGTGATCTCGCCCAGCCGCTCGCCGGGCTTGAGCAGGTCCGGCAATTTCTCGCGGCGCACCTCCAGCGCTTGCCATTTCCAGTCGCGCGGCGCGGCCCACTGCAGGCGTTTGTAGTCGAACGGCAGGTAGGCCACGCTGGAGGCCACCGAGTCCACGTAACGCCCGCACAGGCGCTGGGTAAGGAAGCCCGAGAGCAGCAGCACCTTGTGGGTGCGTCGCTGGATATCCGGCTGCTGCTGGGCCACCCAGTTGACCTCGGCCTGGGTGCGGAAATAATCCACCGCACCCTGCGCGCCCACCAGCTTGAACAGCCAGCCCCAGGGACCCTTGATCGACTCGCCCAGCTCGGCGCGGCGCTGGTCCAGCCAGATTATCGCCGGGCGCAATGCCCGACCCGCTTCATCGACGTGGATCACCGTGCCGCGCTGGGTGGTCAGGGAAACGCCACGGATACGGCTGCGGTCGATGTCGATGCTGGCCCACAGGCGCCGGCAGGCCTCGCCCAGCTGTTCCCAGTAATACTCCGGGTGTTGTTCGGCCCAGCCGGGGTTGTCGGAGAAATAGGCCTCCAGCTCCACCTTGCCCTTGCCGACCAGATTGCCCTCCAGGTCGAAAAGCAGTGCGCGCACGCTCTGGGTGCCGTTATCGATGGCCAGCAGGTAGTTCTGTTCGCTCAAGGTGCGGTCCTTCTTGTTGTTATCTGGCCACTGGCAGGCTGTAGCTGCGCCGCCAGAGCGCCAGGTAGTCCTGTTCTTCCTGCTTCCAGCGGGCGTCGCTCCAGCCCAGACGTGGCTGGCACAGCGCGCGGATCTTCGGCAGTTCGGCGGCGGCGCCGTCGGCCAGCAACAGGCCGATGCGGGTGCGGCGCAGCAGCAGGTCGTCGAGGTGCAGCACCAGTTCGCCCTCCGCCGCCCAGGCCAGTTCGCCCCAGAGGCAATCGGTGTCGCCGACACGCCCGCTGCCGACTTCCCTCAGCAGCCGTGCCAGCTCCGGCAAGGCACGGCCGTGGCGACCCGCCAGGCGGCGCTGTTGGGTCGGTGTCAGGCCGGGAAGCGCAATGGTTTCGCTCGGGCTGAAGACGTTGTCCCCAGCCGCCTCCAGCGGCCGCTCCAGCATCGGCGCGCAGGCGGCCAGCACCTCCAGCGCCAACAGGCGGAAGGTGGTGAGCTTGCCGCCGGCCAGGGTCACGCAGCCGGGCTCGGACCACAGGGCGTGCTCGCGCTTTTCGTCCGAGGGCTTGAGCGATGGCGCGCCATCGCTGACCACCGGGCGCACGCCGGCCCAGGTGGAGCGCACGTCCTCCGTCGTGATTCGCGCGGAGGGGAACTGCTGGGCGCAAGCGGCCAGCAGGTAGTCCAGTTCTTCGCGACTGATGGCCGCGTCGTCATCCAGGGTGTCACGGTGATCGAGGTCCGTGGTGCCGACCACCGTCGCACCTTCCCAGGGGAAGACGAACACCGGCCGCTTGTCCTCGCCATGCATGAAGCTGAAGGCGTGGGCCACGGGCAGGCGCCAGGCCGGCAGCAGCAGGTGGCTGCCGCGCAGCGGGCGAATATGTTCGCTGCCCTGCTTCTGCCGCAGTGCATCGGCCCAGGCGCCGGTGGCCAGCGCCACGGCGCGGCTGCGGAACCCGAAGCGCTGGCCACTCTCGCGATCCTCGGCGACCAGCCCCTGCACACGGCCATCGCGGCGCTCCAGCTCGACCACCCGCAGGCCGTTCAGCGCTTCGCCGCCATCGGCCCGTGCTTCACCGATTACGCGCATCACCAGCCGCGCGTCATCGGTCACCGCATCCTGGAAGCGGGTACCGCCCAGGAGGCGTTCTTCCTTCAGGCCCGGCGCCAGGTAGCGCAGCTCTTCCAGGCGATAGAACAGGTGATTGCGCCTCCCCGCGAGTGCGTCGTACAGCGACAGCAAAGTGCCGAACACCCGTGGGCCGGGGAAGCCGCCCTGGTAGTGCGGCATGATGAAGCTCAGCGGATCGACCAGCCCCGGCGCCTCGCAGAGCAGGCGCTGGCGTTCGCGCACCGAGGCGCGGGTCAGGCCGAACTGGCCCTTGGCGATGTAGCGCAGGCCGCCGTGGACCATCTTCGACGAGCGGCTGGAGGTGCCCCAGGCGAAGTCGCGCTGCTCGATCAGCAGGCAGCGCCAGCCACGCCGCGCAGCCTCGCGCAGGATGCCGGCACCGCTGATGCCGCCGCCGACCACGATCAGGTCCCAGTCACGGGTTGCCAGTTCCGGCAGCGCCTTTTCGCGCCACCCGGCATTCCAGGCGGACATGTCGTCAGTCCTGCAGCAAGGTGCCGGGGCTCAGCCGGCCGGACGGGTCGAAATGCCCGGCCAGCGCCTTGAGCGCCGCCATGCCCAGCGGGCCCTTCTCCACCGGCAGGTAGGGCGCATGGTCCTTGCCCACACCGTGCTGGTGGCTGATGGTGCCGCGATTCTGCACGATGGCCAGGCTCGCCGCGTGCTTGAGCTTGCGCCAGCGCTCGTGAGTCTCTGCGTAGCTGTTCGCCGGGCGGAAAACGTAAGTGGTGTAGATGCTCGAACCTTCGCCGTAGACGTGGGACAGGTGGGTGAACACGTGCACGCGCTCGCCCTCGGCGGCCAGGCCGTCGCGCAGGCTGGCTTCGATGCGGTTCAGCAGGTTGTCGACGTTGGACCAGTCGGTGGCAGTCTCCAGGGTGTCCACCACATAACCGTTCTCCCACAGCGCCTCGCGCAGGTAGGGGAAGCGGAAGCGGTTCTGCGCCCACTTCTTGCCCAGCAGGGTGCCGGTGAACACGCCGCCAAAGCCCTTGAGCAGGCGCCGCGCGGCGCGCAGCGACGTGGCGTTCTGTGCGCGCTCGCCGGTGACGCCGAAGGTCAGCATGCACTTGCCCTCACCCGCGCCGCGCAGCTTCAGGTAGCGCTCCAGCCAGGCGATCTGCCCCGGATGGCCGGCCAGGGCCAGCTGGGTCTGGGTTTCGACCGCGTTGGACAGGCGCAGCATCGACAACGGCACCCGCGCCTGCACCAGCGTGCGGATGCCTTCCAGCGCCTGCTCCCAGGACGGCAGGAAGACGGCGTAGAAGCGTTCGTCCTCGGCGATACGCGTGACGCGCACCTTCACTGAGGAGAGAATGCCGAAGCGGCCTTCGGAACCCATCACCATCTCGCGCAGATCAGGCCCCGCCGAGGAGGCCGGGAAGGTGGGGATTTCCAGGGTGCCGGCGAAGGTTTCCAGCGAACCACCGGCGAACAGCTGCTCGATGCGCCCGTAGCGCAGCGACTGCTGGCCACTGGAGCGACTGACGACCCAGCCGCCGAGGGTGGACAGTTCCCAGGACTGCGGGAAGTGCCCAAGGGTGTAGCCACGGGCACGCAGTTGGCTTTCCACCTGCGGGCCGTTGGCGCCGGGGCCGAAGGTGGCGATCAGGCTTTGTTCGTCCAGCTCCAGCAGACGATTCATGTGCTCCAGGGAGACAGTGAGCACGGCCTTATCGGATTGTGGCGGGTTGATGTGGCCGGCCACCGAAGTGCCGCCGCCGTAGGGGATCACCAGGCAGTCCCAGAGTTCGGCGAAGCGCAGCAGCTCGCGGATCTGCTCGGCGGTCTGCGGGTAGGCGACGCCATCGGGGAACACGCCGAACTCGCCTTCGCGCATCGCCAGCCAGTCCGGCAGGCTCTGGCCGCGGGCGTGCAGCAGGCGGTCACGGGCCTCGCGCACCACCAACGGGTGCTCGGGCAGGCGCGAGGCCGGCACCTTGGCCAGCACCTGTTCCAGGGTCGCATCCGGCAGCGTCAGGCCGGGCCCGACCAGCTCGGCGAGAAAACCGCGCCCGTTCTCGGGCAGTTCCACTACCGTCGTTTCCTCACCCCAGCCGTTCCAGCGTCGCATGCCCGCTCCTTTTATTCAGGGTCTCTGTTGGCTCTTCAGATTGCTATTTCGGTGCCACTTGATGGCTGCCTATACTAGCCAGCCGCCCTGCGCTGTCACTGTCGGATCAAGACAGGCGCAGTTGCCGATCGAGACACCAGAACAAGAACGAACGCCATGCATTCCCTCGGCTACACCTCCGTCCCCGCACTGCTGAAGTACCTGCGCCACGCCGAATCCCTCGGCATGGACCTGGACGCCGCGCTGCAGGCAGCGGACCTCGAACGCGCGCAACTGAGCGACAACAGCCAGCGCCTGCCCAGCGAGGCCCACGAGCGCCTGCTGCAATACCTCTGCGCGCACTCCGGCGACCCGCTGTTCGGGCTGCACTCGGCGCGTTTCGTACAGCCCGGCTCCTGGAGCGTGCTCGGCTACATCACCATGAACTGCGCCAACCTCGGTGAAGCCATGGGCCGGATCATTCCCTACGAAAAGCTGGTGGGCGATATGGGCACCAGCCAGCTCGAACCGGCCGACGACCACGTGAAGCTGATCTGGAACTGCCGCCACGACGCGGCGTTGATCCGCCGGCACATGGTGGAGAACGTCCTGGCCTCCTGGCTGCTGTACGCCCGCTGGATCGCCGACACCCAGGGTTCACCGAAGGAAGTCTGGTTCCAGCACGCGCAACCCGAAGGCACCGAACTGGCCGAGTACGAGCAGTTGTTCGGCTGCCCGGTGCGCTTCGAGCAATCCTTCAGTGCCCTGCTGGTACCGCTGCCGCTGCTCGCCTACCCGCTGCGCCAGGCCGACGCCAACCTGCTGCGCACCCTGGAAGAACACGCCCTGGCACTGATGGCCGAACTCGACGACGACGAGCCGCTGCCACTGAGGGTGAAGAACGCCCTGCGCCTACTGCTCAAGGACGGCCTGCCACGCAAGGAGCGCGTCGCCGAACGCTTCGAGATGACCGTACGCACCCTGCAGCGCCACCTGCAGCAAGCCGGGACCAGCTACCAGCAGATCCTCGACGAACTGCGCCAGGAACTGGCCGAGCACTACCTGGTGCACAGCGACCTGCCGATCCAGGACATCGCCCAGTACCTGGGCTTCACCGAATCGCGCTCGTTCCACCGCAGCTTCAAGGGTTGGACCGGGCAGACACCCGGTGAATACCGCCAGCAGCAAAAGAAAACGCCGGCCTGAAACCGGCGTTTTTCATTGTTTTCGGTATATCCACACTTCCGCCTGACGCTTGGATATTGACGCTTCTCGCCACCCGTCGGATTCACCCCTGCACTTCGTCAAGTATCCGTCGAATCGACGAGCGCTTTGATGGCATTGAGCTAGCGTCCAACGACAGTACAAATCCGTTTCACGTGTAAAGCCAGAGCAACGTAAAGGTAGGTCGCCAGGTTATTGGGCTCCTGTCTCTTATATCGGTTGCGTCGAGAGCTCCTGCACCTGAGAGGGTTTGGTACCGAGCGGAGAATCAAGAAACCAATGACCTGATGGATGCATGGATGGGAGGTTTCGATGAGCGTTGCCACCGTAAAGTGCGCAGTTTTTCGGGACGACGAAGAATCGACCAGCACTGACATCGGCTATCGCCATGCTTGCCGCACCCCTTGGCGGCTCGAAAGACTCCCCACCTCCGAATCTGCAGGATCCCAACTCAGGGATTGATTGGCCGCGAGCTTGAAACAGAGGTTGTCCGAGGCATTTCAGCTTTGAACTGAGGGAAGGATCATGAGCGAGTCTTATCAGTGGGATTTCGGTTCAGCGGCATCAGGACTGCAATTCAAGGTCGTTTACGATGGCGCCAGCTTCACGGTGACCTGCATATCCGGATATATGGATCTCAATGCGCTCTGGTTCGCGAATGACGACAAGAGCGATGGGACAGTCACCCTGAGCAAGTTCGACAACAGCCTCAACATGAATGGCACTGGCATTACCTGGGATGACTTCTACAGGGTTTCCAGCACGGGACTCGGATCGGCGGGGGTGGACAAGACCAGCTACCTCAGCGGGGGGGAGTCGATGTCGTTCTCGTTGGCAACTCTCGACCTGACGTCAGCGATTCTTTCCTTGCTGGACGATCCGACGAAGCTGACTGTCGGCATCCGAGCCACCAGTACCAGCTCACTCAGCGGCGACGGCAAGTACGTCGACACCAGCGGCACGTTGATCACCAGCGTCAACCACGCGCCGACACTGAACACCGTCAGCAACGCCGACGTGAACGACACGGCGGGCGACGACAACTTCCCTAATGTGACCGGCACCCTGAAGGGCAATGACTCTGACGGCGATACGGTGAGCTTCGATCTGGCGGGCTCATCCCCCACCGACGGAGTCGGCGATAGCGATGGCTTCGACGTGCAGAAGAGCACGGACTACGGCACCTTCTACCTGAATACCACGAGCGGCAAATACAAGTTCGTCGTCAACGACACGGCGGTGGAGGGGCTGAAGACAACCCAGGAGCTGGACTTTGTAGTCAATGCCACCGATGGCGCGGCCGACAGCGCCACCCAGACCATCACCATCAGCCTGAACGGCGTCAATGACACGCCGGAGCTCAGCGCTTCGCTAACCTCCAAGACCTATGTCGACACCTCGACAGACGACGCCCCCTTCGTCAGCGTGACCGGTCAACTGACAACGGTGGATCGCGATGCCGGCGAGACGGCTACCTACGCGATCAACGGAGCGACACCCGGTTCGTTCGATGTCAACGGGCACACCTACCAGCAAAAGCTGGTCGGCAGCTTCGGCACGCTCTATCTGGATACCAGCGGCGCCTATGAATACGTCCCCGACGACGGCGCCATCGAGGGGATCAAGGAAAACACCAGCGAAGCCTTTACGCTCAAGGTGACCGACGGCTCGAATGCGACCGATACCAAGACCCTGACCATCAGCCTGACCGGCACCAACGACAAGCCCGAGCTCAGCGCCAACCTGACCGCCACCACCTATGACGATACGTCGGGCGACGACAGCTTCACTAGCGTGACCGGTCAACTGACGACGGCCGATCGCGATATCGGCGATACGAAGGACTATTCGATCGACAGCGCCGCAGTGAGCACCGATCCGGTCGTTGTCAACGGACACACCTATCAGCAAAACCTGGTCGGCAAGTTCGGCACGCTGTACCTGGATATCAGTGGCAAGTATGAGTACGTCCCCAACGACGCCGCCATCGAAGGACTCAAGACCACTTCCAGCGAAAACTTCACGCTCAAGGTGACCGACGGCTCGGGGGCGACCGATGCCAAAACCCTGACCATCACCGTCAACGGCGTGAACGACAAGCCCGAGCTCAGCGCGTCGCTAACCGCCAAGACCTACGTCGATACATCGGGCGACGACAGCTTCACCAGCGTGACCGGTCAACTGACGACGACGGATCGCGATATCGGCGATACGAAGACCTATTCGATCGACAGCGCCGCTGTGGGCACCAATCCGGTCGTTGTCAACGGACACACCTATCAGCAAAACCTGGTCGGCAAGTTCGGTACGCTGTACCTGGATATCAGTGGCAAGTATGAGTACGTCCCCAACGACAGCGCCATCGAGGGGATCAAGGAGGACACCAGCGAAGCCTTTACGCTCAAGGTGACCGACGGCTCGAATGCGACCGATACCAAGACTCTGACCGTCAGCCTGACCGGCGCCAACGACAAACCCGAGCTCAGCGCCTCGCTAACCGCCAAGACCTACGTCGATACATCGGGCAACGACAGCTTCACTAGCGTGACCGGTCAGTTGACGACGGCCGATCGCGATGTTGGCGATACAAAGGCCTACACGATCGACAGCGCTGCGGTGGCCCCTGGGTCGTTCAATATCAACGGGCACACCTATCAACAAAAACTGGTCGGCGGCTTTGGCACGCTTTACCTGGATATCAATGGCCAGTATGAGTACGTCCCTAACGACGATGCCATCGAAGCATTGGAGGCAAACGCCAGCGAAGGCTTCACACTCCAGGTGACCGACGGCTCGGGTGCAACCGATACCAAGACCCTGACCATCAACCTGACCGGCGCTCAGGACGCGCCCGTGGTGGCGCCGGTGACGGCAGCCTATACCGACACGGCAGCCGACGACACCTTCGCCGACAAAACCGGCACCCTGGCCGTGACCAGCCGCGACGGAGACACCAGCTTCACCTTCGCTCTGGACGGCAGCAGCGCCTCAGCAGTAAACGGCTACGACCTCCAGAACACCAGCAGCGGCTACGGCACCCTGTACCTAAACAGCAGCACCGGTGCGTACAAGTTCATCGCCAACGACACAGCCATCGAGGAGCTGCATTGGGGTACCAATCCAAACCTGGTATACAACGTGACGGCCGCGGCTGACGGCGTAACCTCTGATAGCCAGACCATCACCATCGGCCTTACTGGTGGCAATGATGCGCCGCGTGACCTGGCAATGGCGGCGGTTTCCTTTGGCAACGGCAACGGTATTCCCGGAGTTGGCGATACCGTAGGCATCCTCAGCGTACCTGCAAATGCCGACCCGGACGCTGGTGGTAATTACTCTTATAGTCTTGTCAGTACCAAGGTCGGTGCCCTGGGCGCTGCGAGCCTCACCGAGGTGAATCCGGACACGTTGTTCACTGTCAGCACCGACACCACCAACAACACGGGCGTGCTTAGCCCTAAGGTCGTGCTCGCCAACAGCAGCATCTACGATGTGACAGTCCAGGTCAGCCAGGGCTCAGGGGCCACACTGGCTTCATACAGTGAAACCTTCAGCATCGTCACCGGTACAAATACCGGAACTGAAACACTACCCGGAGGGGGTTACGACTTCAGCTCCGGCGACGACGTCATCTATGGCCGAAACGGCACCGATATCATCCTGGCGGGCTCGGGCAATGACACCGTGTTCGGGCAGAACGGCAATGATGAGATCCATGGAGGCACAGGCGTCGACCTGCTATATGGTGGCAACGGTAATAACAACGAAAACGACTCCTTCGTGTTTGCCTCCGGCGACACCGGCATCACCCTGGCCACCGCGGATACCATTGGCGACTTCAACTCAGCAGAAGACACCATCGTTACGTCGTCGCCACCGAGCAAAGTCACCATCGCCGATGGTACGAATCTCGCCAACTTCGACGCTTTCCTCTTTGCCGCCAATACCGCGCTGGCAAACGGCGCTGCTACCAACAATGCCTATGTGGCCTGGAATGCGGCGAAATCCGGCGACGGCTGGCTGGTCATCGACCATAACGGCAGCGGCTCCGTCGATAACGGCGACAGCCTGATAGTGTTAGTCGGGGTGAATACACAGGGGGAATTCGCGGCGAACGATATCGCCTGACCCATTGCTGATCAGCCGACGGAAGCAAACGGGGCCGCAGTATGCGGCCCCGTTTTTTTCCGGCTGGAAACCGGCGCATCGGAACGCACTAACTTCGCGAGCAAGCTCGCTCCTACAGAGCAGCCTGCGGGTAGATCAATCGAGCAGTTCGGCGAACGGAATGAAGACCAACGCGTCGCCCTCGGCCAGCGTCGTCCCTTCACGCACCTCCGCCAATCCTTCGGCCCAGGCCGCGCTGCGCAGCACGCCGGAGCTCTGGTTGGCATAGGGCACCACGCGACCATTCTCCAGGCGCGCGCGCAGGTACTCGCGGCGGTTGCCCGGTTTGGTCCAGCTGAACCCGGCGGGTACCTGTAAACGCAACGGCTCGACCTTCTGCATGCCGAGGCGGCGCATCAGGTACGGGCGCGCCAGCAGCGCGAAAGTCACCAGGGTCGAGGCCGGATTGCCCGGCAGGCCGATCACCGGCACCTGCTGGTAATGGCCAACGGTCAGCGGTTTGCCCGGCTTGATCGCCAGCTTCCACAGCGCCAGCTCCCCCGCCTCGCGCAGGGCCGCGCCGAGGAAGTCCGCCTCGCCGACGGAAACACCGCCGGTGGAAAGAATCAGGTCCACGTTGGACAAACCGGTCAGCGTGTTGCGGGTCAGTTCGAGATCATCCGGCAGGATGCCCGCATCCACCACCTCGCAGCCAAAGCGTTGCAGCCAGGTACGCAGCAGGTGGCGATTGCTGTTGTAGATCTGCCCGGGCGCCAGCGGCGCACCCGGCTCGACCAGCTCATCACCGGTGGACAGCAGCGCCACACGCGGACGGCGACGCACCTTCAGCTCGGCGTGGCCAAGCGAGGCCGCCAGGCCGATTTCGATCGGCCCCAGGCGCGTGCCGGCGGGCACCACGCAGTCGCCCTTGCGGGTTTCCTGGCCTTGCGGGCGCACGTGCTGCCCCACCTTGAGCGCCTCGAGGAAGCGCACACGGCCGTCGTCCAGCACTTCGACGTTTTCCTGCATTTCGACGCAGTCGGCACCCTCCGGTACCGGCGCGCCGGTGAAGATGCGCGCACAGGTGCCCGGCTGCAGCGGCTCGCCCGCCTGGCCGGCGAAGATCCTCTGGCTCACCGGCAGCGCCTCGCCCTGCCAGTCGGCCAGGCGCAACGCGTAACCGTCCATGGCGCTGTTGGGCCACGGCGGCAGGTCCAGCCCGGCCAGCAGCGGCTCGGCCAGCACACGGCCATCCGCCTCGGCCAAGGGCAAGGTTTCGCTCTCGGTGATCGGGGACTGCTCGGCCAGGGTCAACAGACGCGCCAGGGCGTCCTCGACCGGCAGCAGACCGGGCTTGTCGCAGCAGCTCATCCGCGGCTCTCGCAGGGCGCCGCCTTCTTCAGGTGCGGCACGAAGTTGCACGGGCGATGGCTGGCGTTGAGCTGCTCGCCGAGGATGCCGTCCCAGGCGGTGCGGCAGGCGTTGGTGGAGCCCGGTAGGCAGCAGACCAGGGTGCCGTTGGCGAGGCCCGCCAGCGCACGGGACTGCACGGTGGAGGTGCCGATGTCGGCCACGGAAATCTGCCGGAACAGTTCACCGAAACCGTCCACCACCTTATCCAGCAGGCAGGTCACGGCTTCGGGGGTGCTGTCGCGGCCGGTGAAGCCGGTGCCACCGGTGATCAGTACGACCTGCACTTCATCCTCGGCAATCCAGGTCGCCACCTGGGCGCGGATGCGGTAGAGGTCGTCCTTGAGCAGGACGCGGGCCGCGAGGTTGTGCCCGGCGGCCTTCAGGCGGTCGACGAACAGTTGCCCGGAGGTATCGGTTTCCAGGGTGCGGGTGTCGCTGACGGTGAGGACGGCGATGTTCAGCGGGACGAATGGCTGCTCGGCCTTGTGGCTCATGATGAGGGCCCTTGCTTGTGAGGTTGGAATGCGCGGTGTTATATCACAGGCCCGCCCTGGAGACCCTGACATGCCACACGCCTCGCTGCCGCCCTGTTCCGTGCTGATCCTCGCCGGAGGCCGTGGGCAACGCATGGGTGGGCAGGACAAGGGCCTGCTGCCCTGGCAGGGCCGGCCGCTGGTGAGCTACGCCGCCGCCCTCGCCCGCCCGCTGAGCGACGACCTGATCATCTCCTGCAACCGCAATCCGGATGAGTACGCGCCCTACGCGGACCGTCTGGTGCATGACGACAGCCCCGACTTCCCCGGCCCCCTGGCCGGCATCCGCGCCGGTCTCGCCGTGGCGCGGCACTCGCACCTGCTGGTGCTGCCCTGCGACGCCCCGCTGCTCGATCACGAATTGCTGGTGCAGTTGTTACAGGCCTGCGCCGCATCGCCGAGCAAGGTTCAGATGCTGCGCAGCGGCGAGCAGTGGGAGCCGCTGTTCTGTGTGATTCCCGTCGCCCTGCGGCAGCAGATAGACGAGGCCTGGCAGCGCGGCGACCGCAGCCCGCGCCATGTCTTCTCGCACCTGGGCCTACAGGCCGTGCCCTGCCCCACCGATGACCCACGCCTGGCCAATCTCAATACACCTGAACTGCTCTACAACGCCCGATAGCAACAATATCGAAAAGATTCCGGGAACTTTGGCGGAAAAATCTCTGTCCGAATCGTCGTACATTTTTGTTCGCTCATCAGGAGATTCACCCATGACCAACCGGATGCTTCCCGCCTTCCTGCTCGCTCTGGGCATTGGCGTGCTTGCAGGTTGTTCCACACCGTCCGTCATCACGCTGAACGACGGCCGCGAGATTCAATCGGTCGACAAGCCCAAGTTCGACGATGAGTCCGGCTTCTATGAGTTCGAACAGCTGGATGGCAAAGCCATTCGTGTGAACAAGGATCAAGTGCGGACCGTCAAAGAGCTCTAAGCTTCCTGCACACGAAAACGCCCTGCAGGCCCTGGCCGGTCTGCGGGGCGTTCGTTTTTTTGTGGGGGGCGAAAAAATATTCTGAAATTTTTTTCGCTAACCCCTTGTGCATCAAAAGTTTTTCGGTAGAATGCGCGCCATCAAACGGAGCGTAGCGCAGCTTGGTAGCGCGTCTCGTTCGGGACGAGAAGGTCGCTGGTTCGAATCCAGTCGCTCCGACCAAATCCCGAAAAACCCGCCTAACGGCGGGTTTTTTATTGCCTGCGATTTTTCCTCCCGGGAAGAATTCACAGACGCAAAAAAGCCCGTCCAATGGACGGGCTTTTTCATGGGCGGATCAGAGCTGCCCGGACTTGCGCATCGACACCTGCGACAATGCGCTCCAGTCCCGCTCGCCGTCACCATGGGCGATGGCCTCCAGCAGGTTGTCGCGCAGTACGCTGGCGAACGGCAGCGGCACCCGCTGCGCCTGTCCGGCGGACAGCGCCAGTCCTACATCCTTCAGCCCCAACACCAGGCGGAACCCCGCCGGATCGAAACGCTGCTCGGCGATCTGCGCGCCGTAATTGCGGTACACCGGCGCGTTGAACAGCGTGTTGCCCATGATCTCCAGCAGATCGGCCGGCTCGACACCGAAGCTCTTCACCAGGGCGGCGCTCTCCCCCATCGCCTCGATGGCGCTGGCGATCATGAAATTGCCGGCGATCTTCACTACAGAGGCGCGCAGAGGGTCATCGCCCAGCGGCCAGGTTTTCTGCCCGAGCACATCCAACACCGGCTGCGCTTTCGCGATGGCGGCCGCGGGGCCGGCCACCAGGATGTTGAGCTTGCCGGCGGCGGCCACATCGGTGCGACCAAAGACCGGCGCGGCGATGAATTCCAGGCCCTGCCGACGATGCAACTCAATCAGCTCGCCAACGAAGGCGGTAGACAAGGTCGCCATGCTCAGGTGAATCAACCCGGCCTTCGCCGACGCCAGCGCCCCGCTGTCGATCAGCACGGTGCGGGTGGAGGCGTCGTCGGCCAGCATAGAGATCACCAGCTCGGCATCGAACGCCTCCGCGGGTTCGCGAGCGGCCTGCGCGCCGAGCGCCAGCAGAGGCTCCAATGGCCCCGGCGAACGGTTCCAGGCAACGACCTGGTGGCCTGCATTGATCAGGTTGGTGGCCATGGCAGCGCCCATGCCACCGAGCCCGAGAAATCCGATTTTCATGAGAAGCGCCTCACTGCGGTTGGAGCGGGAGATGGCCGCCGAAGCATTCAGCGGCTGAGGAAGCTGGCGACCTGCTCGGCATCGAAGGGCCAGTTGAGCTCGGCGCCGTTGTCACAACGGCGCAGCACGGGGATGGTCAGACCATAGCGCTCGACCCATTCTTCGCGGTCGGCGATGTCCACCAGTTCGACCAGCAGGCCGTGCTCGACGAAGGGCATCAGCACCGCTTCCGCCACTTCGCACAGATGACAACCCAGGGTGCCGAAGAGCTGGCATTCAGGGGGCATGTTCGACTCCATGTATTCAGACTCCGGCGTGCCGCAACAGCACATCCGCCGCCGCGCGAGCTTCCAGGGCCTGGTTCGCCGGCCCCTGCATGTGCGCCATGACCAGTACGCCTTCCAGCAGGTATTGCAGTTGCCGCGCCAGCGTCTCCGGCTGCGCGACGCCCAGGCGCTCCAGCAAGGTTATGTAGTAGCGCTCGATGAAAGCCTTGTGTTCGGCGGCCTGGCGGTGGATCGGGTGATCGCGGTCGTGGAACTCGCCAGCGGCGTGGATGAAGGCGCAACCGCAGAAGTCCTCCGCGCCGAGCATGTCCTGCAAGGCATCGAAGGTCACCAGGATCGCCGCGCGGGGCTCCATGTGCCGTTCGGCGACATTCATGCGCTCGACCATCCGGGCATGACGCCCTTCCAGCGCCGCCATGATCAGCTCGTCCTTCGACTTGAAGTGCTTGTACAGAGTCATCTTCGCCACGCCGGACTCCGCGAGAATGCGGTCGATACCGGTGGCGTGATAACCCTCACGGTAGAAAAGGTCCTGGGCGGTGCTGAGCAGCAGTTCGCGTTTGCTGGATGCCATGGAATTACCTCCTGACCCGACATTATGCGCGAGCCTTGGGCCTGTGGCGCGACCGACGAGCAATCTTTCCGCTTGAACTATACAGACCTGTCTGTCTATTATCCATTCCCCAGTCCCACAACAATCAACGCAAAGGAATTCGCCATGAAACTGCACGACGTCCCGCTCTCCGGTAATTGCTACAAGGTGCGCCTGTTCCTCGGGCTGATCGGCCAATCGGCTGAACTGGCACCGGTGGACCTGTTCGGTGGCGCGCACAAGCGTCCAGCCTTCCTGGCGATCAATCCGCGCGGTCAGGTGCCGGCACTGGAAGACGGCGAGCTGCGCCTGGGCGACTCCCACGCCATCCTCACCTACCTTGCCCGGCAATACGCCGAGCCGCGCTGGAGCCCGCAGGACGCGGTGACTCAGGGCCGCATCGCCCACTGGATGAGTTTTTCCGCCAATGAAGTCCAGCACGGCCTGGCCACGGCGCGGGTGATCCTGCTGTTCAAGCGCCCCGGCGACCTGTCAGCGGCCCAGGCCAAGGGCCGCCAAGCCCTGGAGTTGCTCGATGTCACCCTCGTCGAGCACCGCTGGCTGGCGCAGACCGACGAACCGACCATCGCCGACATTGCCGTCTATCCCTACGTGACGCTTGCGGAAGACGGTGGTCTGGAGCTTTCCAGCTATCCCTATGTGCAGGACTGGCTCGCCCGCATTCGCGCGCTGCCCGGCTATGTACCGCAACCCCGGCTGTAAGATTCTGGAGGCGAGTGATGGATACCACCTTCCACCCCGGTGAACTGGCGATTCAGGAACGGGCCGGCGTGCGCGAGCAGGTCGCTGACTTCGGCGGCCGGGCGATCCGCAGCTTCATGCCGGACCAGCACCGCGCCTTCTTCGCCCAGCTGCCATGGCTGCTGGTCGGCAGCGTCGATCCCGACGGGCATCCCCAGGCCTCCGTGCTCTGGGGCTCCCCCGGATTCGCCCATTCACCGGAGCCGGAGCGCCTGCGCATCGACGCGCTGGCCGAAGCGGACGACCCGTTGTACGCCAACCTGTACGACGGCGCACTGCTGGGCCTGCTCGGGCTCGAACTGCCGACCCGGCGGCGCAATCGCCTCAACGGCCGTGTGGAAGCCTTGGATAGCGAAGGCTTCAGCGTCCGTACGCTGCAATCCTTCGGCAATTGCCCGAAGTACATCCAGTCGCGCCTCTGGCAGGCCCAGCCCCGCACGCCCGGGCCCAGCCTGAGCGGGGTCGGCCTCGACCCGCGCTGGGTGGAGCTGGCGACCCACAGCGACACCCTGTTCATCACCAGCCTGCATGCCGGCGAGAACGGTGGCGTCGACATCTCCCATCGCGGCGGCCCGCCGGGCTTCCTGCGGCTTGGCGAGGACGGCCTGCTGTGGCTGCCGGACTACGCCGGTAACAACCTGTTCAACACCCTCGGCAACCTGGCGCTGGAGCCGCGCTGCGCCCTGCTGCTGATCGACTTCGATAGCGGCGACCTGCTGCACCTGCAGGCGACCGCGCGCATCCACTGGCCGCAGGACGGCGCGCCTGCCTGGGCACCCGGCGCGCAACGCATGCTCAGCCTGCGCCCCGGGGCCTGGCGGTTGCGGCGCGCACGCCTGCCCCTGGGTTTCTCCGAGTTGCAGTACTCGCCCTTCCTGCCGACCACCGACTAAAAAGGACTTCATCCATGCGCCTGTTCTCCCTGCTGCTGGCTGGGGCGCTCGCCCTCGCCTGCCTGAATGCCACTGCCGCGGACCTGCGCTTCGCGCTGGTCCGCACCTCCGGCATCACCACCCTGGAGGCCTTCACCGTTGCTGGCGGCGACTGGACCCGCCAGGTGCCGACCAACCACACCGCCGTGCTGATCCAGCACCACGCCGCCACCCTGCTGTTCGACACCGGCCTGGGTAGCCAGGCGGACGCACAGTTCAAGCAGGACATGCCCTGGTGGGGCAAACCGTTGTTCCACTATGAAGGGCTGAAACCGGTGCGCGATCAGTTACAGGGCAGCGGCATCCGCATCGACCGCATCCTGTTGTCCCACGCACATTGGGACCATGCCTCCGGGCTGTCGGACTTCCCCGAGGTGCCGGTCTGGGCGCCCTACGAAGAAATCAACTACGCCCATATCGCGCAGCCACCGGCCGTGTTCCCCAGCCAGTTCCGCCACCCGGTGAAATGGGTGCCCTACGCGTTCGAGCCAACACCCTTCATGGGTTTTGACGAGAGCCTGGACCTGTTCGGCGACGGCAGCCTGGTGCTGGTGCCCATGCACGGCCACACGCCCGGCTCGGTCGGTCTGTTCCTAACCCTGGACGATGGTCGACGCTTCTTCTTCAGCGGGGATACCACCTGGCAGCTGTCCGGCTTCACCGGCCCCCACGAGAAGTTCTGGGTCAGCCGCAAACTGGTGGACAACGACCGCGAGCGCACCCTCGCCGAAGTGGCGCGCGTGCACCTGCTGATGCGCTCGCATCCGGAGCTGACCGTCGTCCCCGCTCACGACGCCCGGGTGCAGGACCGCCTCGGCTACTACCCCAACTGGATACAGGCAAACCCGCACCAGTCGCCGTCCGGCGCTTCAATAGCCAGCTCACTAATCAACGACTAAGGTCTAAGAGTCGTCAACATTCCGTAATGATTTAGTAGGTAGGCTGTAACAGTTCGACATGCCGCCCCCATCCGGCATCACCGACCTGCCCAAAGCGCTCGAGGAGACAATAACAATGAGCATGACCCCGATCGCCCGTGCCGTGGCCCTGGCCACGCTGGGTACCAGCGTTACCGTTCCGACCATTGCCCATGCTGACTTCATCAAGGACAGCAAAGCCAGCGTTGAACTGCGCAACTTCTACTTCAACCGCGACTTCCGTCAGTCCAGCCCGCCACCGGCACAGAACAAGGCCGAAGAATGGGCGCAAGGCTTCATCCTCAAGTACGAATCCGGCTTCACCGACGGCACCATCGGCGTCGGTGTCGACGCCCTGGGCACCCTCGGCCTGAAACTCGACTCGTCGCCTGACCGCAGCGGCACCGGCCTGCTGCAGCGTTCAAGCAGCGACCACCGCGCCGAGGACAGCTACGGCGACCTCGGCGTCACCGCCAAGCTGCGCGCCTCCAAGAGCACCCTGAAGGCCGGCACCCTGCTGCCGAAGATGCCGGTGGTGCAGTACAACGACACCCGCCTGCTGCCGCAGACCTTCAGCGGCGCGGCGCTCAACTCGATGGAAATCGACGGTCTGACCGTCGACGCCGGCCGCCTGTACCAGGTGAACCAGCGCGATTCCTCCGACTACGAGGACATGACCATCACCAGTGGCGCCAAGCGCAACATCAAGCTCGGCGATACCACCAAGACCAACGAATTCCTGTTCGGCGGCCTGACCTACAAGTGGACCGACAGCCTCAGCACCAGCTACCACTACGGCGGCCTCGACAACATCTACAAGCAGCACTACCTGGGGCTGCTGCATGTCCTGCCGATCGCCGACAAGCAGTCGCTGAAGTCCGACATCCGCTGGGCCAAGTCCGATGACGACGGCGGCAGCAACGTCGACAACAAGGCACTCAACGCCATGTTCACCTACGCCCTGGGCTATCACGCCTTCGGCCTGGGCTACCAAAAGATGAGCGGCGACACCGGCTTCGCCTACATCAACGGCACCGATCCCTACTTGGTGAACTACATCCAGATCGGCGACTTCGCCATGAAGGACGAGAAATCCTGGCAGGCGCGCTACGACTACAACTTCGCCGGCCTCGGCATCCCTGGCCTGACCTTCATGACCCGCTATGTGAACGGCGACAACATCGACCTGCTCACCAGCGACAAGGAAGGCAAGGAATGGGAGCGCGACACCGACATCGCCTACGTCTTCCAGGACGGCCCGCTGAAGAACCTCGGCCTGAAGTGGCGTAACGCGACCATGCGCACCAACTACACCAACGACTACGACGAAAACCGTCTGATCGTCAGCTACACCATGCCGCTCTGGTAACCCGGCAGCGGAACGAAAAAGCCCGGCACATGCCGGGCTTTTTCCTTGCAGCCTCACTTAGTCCTGGTTGATCGCACCGATCTTGTGGATCGACAGGTCGGCGCCGTAGTACTCCTGCTCCTGGGTCAGACGGATACCCACCACCGTCTTGATCAGGCCGTAGACCAGCAGGCCACCGGCGAACGCCAGCGTCACCCCGACCAGCGTCCCGACCGCCTGGCTGGCCAGGCTCACACCACCGATGCCACCCAGCGCGGACTGGCCGAAGATGCCGCACGCAACGCCACCCCAGGCGCCGCACAGGCCGTGCAACGGCCAGACACCGAGCACATCGTCGATCTTCCAACGCACCTGGGTTGCGGTGAACGCCCAGACGAACAAGGCGCCCGCCACCATACCGGTGGCCAGCGCACCGATCGGGTGCATCAGGTCGGAGCCAGCGCAGACCGCCACCAGCCCGGCCAGCGGACCGTTATGCAGGAAGCCCGGGTCGTTGCGGCCCACCAGCAGCGCGGCCACGGTGCCGCCGACCATCGCCAGCAGCGAATTGACCGCCACCAGCCCGCTGGCACCGACCAGGGTCTGGGCGCTCATCACGTTGAAGCCGAACCAGCCGACGATCAGCACCCAGGACCCGGCCGCCAGGAACGGGATATTCGAAGGTGCAAAGGCCACCAGGCGCCCCTCGCGGTAACGGCCATTGCGCCGTCCCAGCAGCAGCACCGCCGCCAGCGCCAGCCAACCGCCGAACGCGTGCACCACGACGGAGCCGGCGAAATCGTGGAAGGTCGCGCCGAACTCGGCCTTCAACCAGTCCTGGAAACCGAAGTTGGCGTTCCACACCAACCCCTCAAAGAAGGGATAGAGGAAGGCCACGATCAGCGCCGTGGCGCACAACTGCGGACCGAATCGGGCACGCTCGGCGATGCCGCCGGAGATGATCGCGGGAATCGCCGCGGCGAAGGTCAGCAGGAAGAAGAACTTCACCAGGGCATAACCATTCTCCGTCGCCAGACTCGCGGCGGGCTGCAGGAAGTTCACGCCGTAGGCGATCCAGTAGCCGACGAAGAAATAGGCCAGGGTCGAGATGGCGAAGTCCGAGAGAATCTTCGACAGCGCGTTGACCTGGTTCTTCAGGCGCACCGTCCCGACTTCGAGGAACGCGAAACCGGCATGCATGGCCAGGACCATGACCGCGCCCATCAGGATGAACAGCGTATTGGAGCCGTGGACAAGGGTTTCCACGGCGCTATTGAGGTTTTCCATCGCTACAGGCAGCCCCGAAGGTCAAGAAGAAAGCACCAAAACGGCCCGCGACCACCTCTATTCGCACCACCCTGAAGCAGCAGCGCACCAAGCGAGGGCCGACTGCTGCCCCGGATTCGCTCACAGGCGATCGGACCAGCACGGCTGTTTTCTATACTTTCTTTGGTTTTTCAGTGTGTTGAGCGGGCTTTCCCGGCCTTTCATCGCTCCGGAATCGCCCCGCGACGGGGCATTCCGCTCTCCTTGCGCACCAGAGAAATGCAAGCGGCATACCACCCGCCCGGAAAATCAGCGGCTAGGCTTTACCACGCGCCTTTGGCATCGCCGGCGCCCAACTTATGAGAAACTTCCCAGGCCTATGGGGCTCGAAAACCTAAGAACCTCAACCCGATCAAGGAGCATCACATGCCTCGCAAGACCGCAGTGAACGCCGCCAAGGAAGAACTCCTGGCGGAATTCCAGGCCCTCGTCAGCGACACCGAGAAACTCCTGCAGAGCTCCGCCGAGCTGGCCGGCGCCGAAGCCGACCAGATGCGCGACCAGATCAACTCCAGCCTCAAGCGCGCCCGGGAAGCCATCAACTCCACCAAGGACGTTGTCCGCGACCAGAGTAAGGCCGCGGCGGATGCCACCGAGGAATACGTCAACGAGCACCCGTGGCAGGCCGTGGGCATCGCCGCGGGCGTCGGCTTCCTGCTCGGCCTGCTGGTGAGCCGGCGCTGATCCATGAGCGACGGAATGGATGCCGACAAGGCCAACTCCCCTTCCCTGCGGCGCCTGGGCGCCGCATTCCTCGGACTGTTGCACGGGCACGTCGAGCTGCTGGGCATCGAACTGCAGGAACAGAAAGCGCGCACCGTGCAGATCCTGCTGCTGGCGGGGCTCGCCCTGGTGTTCGCGCTGCTCCTGCTGATCGGCCTGTCGACGCTGGTCCTGCTGCTGTTCTGGGACAGCTATCGACTGGAGGCGGCCATCGGCCTCTGCCTCTTCTATATTGCCGGAAGCCTCCTGTGCGCCTGGCGCCTGTACCAACTGCTCAGCGACGAGAGTTCACCCTTCAGTGCGACACTCGACGAACTGGCCCGAGACCGGGAGCGCCTGCTGCCATGAGCGAACTGCCCGAATCCGCACAGCACCTGTCACGGGCGGAATTACGCAAGGCCATCGTACGGTTGCGCCTGGAAATGCAACGCCAGCAGCTCAAGCGCGAGAGCGACCTGCTGCTACGCCCCCTGAAGAGCGCCCGCGACATTGGCCAAAGCCTGCGCGGCAGTACTCCCCTGTGGGCTGGCGCCGGTGGCGCGGCCGCACTGGCGCTACTGCTCGGCAAACGCCGGTGGATTCGCCTGCTGCGCATCGGCATCGCCCTGGCCCCACTGTTGCTGCAACTGTGCAAGCCGCGGAGCGAGACGCCACCGCCGTCCTGAGTGGCCACATTCTTGCAACGTGACAACGACCCGCGCCGCTGGCGCTTGCTGTCACACCACTAAGGATGTGCCCCGTGACCGAAGGACAACCGATCGCCTGCTTCCAACCCTTCATCGACACCGCGACCGGCCTGGTCGCGGGCGTCGAGGCCTTGGGGCGCCTGCGCCAGGACAATGGAGAACTGCTTTCGGTCGGCCCACTGTTCTTCAATCCGCGCGTGAGCTTGAGCGAACTGCGCCGACTCGATCGGCAGATCCGCGATGCGGCCCTGGCGCGTATCCACGAAGCGCCGTCAGACTGGTTCCTCAGCCTGAACATCTCGCCGCGCTGGATCAGCCGCCTGCGTCCGAACCAGCCGCTGCCCAGTCTCAAGCAACTGCAACAGCAAGGGGTCCCGCCCAAGCGCGTGGTCTTCGAGATCACCGAACTGGGCGGCGGCCACCAACGTCTGCCGGAAGTGGTCGCGCGTTACCGCGAAGCCGGCGCGCGCATTGCCATCGACGACTTCGGCGCCGGCTACTCGCAGCTCGACCGCGTGCTGGCGCTGCAACCGGACATCCTCAAGCTCGACATGCGCCTGTTCCAGGCGGCTGCCCGCGGCGGGCCCAGCGGCGACGTGGTGAAGGCCCTGGCGCAGATGGCCGAGAGGACTGGCTGCTGGATCATCGCCGAGGGCGTGGAGACCGAGGAGGAAATGGACTTCGCCCTGGAATGCGGTGCCCGCTACGTACAGGGCTACCTGTTCGCCAGGCCCGAACTGGAATTCCCGGCCAGCAACGCCTTCCGCGAAGCCTTCGCCCAGCACCGCGATCGCTACGTGCGCCGCAAACTACGGGAGCGCGCCAGCCTTATCCAGCTACGCCAGCAGCTAGCCGGACTGATGGACATGTTGCGCCCCTGGGCCGAGAGCGGCGCCATCCTCAGCAGCATCCCCGCGGCGCCAGAATCCTTCACCCGACTGCTGCGCATCTACCAGTGCGACCGCCACGGCACCCAAACCTCGCCAAACCTGGAGTGGAACGGGCTGTTCTGGAAAGAGGACCGGCGCTACCTGGGCCACAACTGGTCCTGGCGTCCATATTTCTACCAACTGCTGGCCGAGGGTTGGGAGGAGCGCCGCCTGATGCTGTCCAACACCTATCGCGACGCCACCACCAACCAGTACTGCATGACCGCCGGACAGTTCATCGACCAGGGTCGACGACTGCTCCTCATCGATATCGACGCCGAGGGTCTGTAGCCCCGTGATTGAGATTGCCGGCGCGAACGGCTAGCGTTGCCGGTAACTCTCCAAGATTGCGGAACCACGAATGGACTGGCACACCCTGCTCCCCCGAGAACGCCTCGGCAAACCGGTACACAGCAGCGCCGAGCTCGGTCGCAGTGCCTTCCACAAGGATCACGACCGCATCATCTTCTCCGGCGCCTTCCGCCGCCTGGGCCGCAAGACCCAGGTGCACCCGGTATCGAGCAACGACCACATCCACACCCGCCTGACCCACTCGCTGGAGGTCGGCTGCGTCGGCCGCTCGCTGGGCATGCGGGTTGGCGAAATCCTCCGCGACCGCCTGCCGGAATGGTGCGACCCGGCCGACATGGGGGTGATCGTGCAGTCCGCCTGCCTGGCCCATGACATCGGCAACCCGCCCTTCGGCCACTCCGGCGAAGACGCGATCCGCCACTGGTTCCAGCAGGCCGCCGGACGCGGCTGGCTGGACGACATGAATGACGAGGAGCGTTCCGACTTCCTGCATTTCGAAGGCAACGCCCAGGGTTTCCGCGTGCTCACCCAGCTGGAATACCACCAGTTCGACGGTGGTACCCGCCTGACCTACGCGACGCTCGGCACCTACCTGAAATACCCCTGGACAGCCCGCCATGCCGACTCGCTGGGCTACAAGAAACACAAGTTCGGCTGTTACCGCAGCGAGCTGCCGCTGCTGGAACAGATCACCCAGAAGCTGGGCATGCCTCAGCTGGAGGCCGAACGCTGGGCGCGCCATCCGCTGGTCTACCTGATGGAGGCGGCGGACGACATCTGCTATGGCCTGATCGACCTTGAAGACGGCCTGGAGATGGAGCTTCTCGACTACGCCGAAGTCGAAGCGCTGCTGCTCGACCTGGTCGACGATGATCTACCGGAAACCTACCGCCAGCTTGGCCCCAACGACTCTCGCCGGCGCAAGCTGGCGATCCTCCGTGGCAAGGCTATCGAGCACCTGACCAATGCCGCGGCGCGAGCCTTCGTCGAGCAGGAGCCGGCGCTGCTGGCTGGCCAGTTGACCGGCGACCTGGTGGAGCACATGCACGGCCCCGCCAAGCGCTGCGTGCAGCGGGCCAAGGCCATGGCGCGGGAAAAGATCTTCCAGGACAAGCGCAAGACGCTCCATGAAATCGGCGCCTACACCACCCTGGAAATTCTGCTCAACTCCTTCTGCGGCGCAGCCCTGGAGCAGCACGGCGGACGAACCCCATCCTTCAAGCACCGGCGAATCCTCGATCTGCTCGGACAGAATGCGCCGGACCCGAGCTGGCCGCTGTATCGCGCCTTCCTGCGTGTCATCGATTTCATCGCCGGCATGACGGACAGCTATGCGACGGAACTGGCGCGGGAAATGACCGGGCGTTCCAGCCCGAGCTGAGGCTTACGCCACCCGCCCGGACCTGGCCAGCTGCTCACTGAGCCCTCGCTGCAGATCGGCCATCGCCGAAACGACCGCCCGCACCTTGGCGCGGATGTCCGATAGGTCCAGATGATCACGGCAAGCTGCCTCCAGCTCGGCGCAGCCTTCCTGCAGGACACGCGCATTCACCAGGCGGGCGGCCCCTTTCATGCGATGCGCCAGGTCACCCAGCTGTTTCCAGTCCTGCGCCTCCAGCAGCGGCGCGACCTGCTCGATGTCGGCGTCATTGCTGCTGTGCAACTCCTCCAGCAGGCGTCGAATCAGGACGGGATTCCCCTCCGTCATCTCCTCCAGCAACTTGAGATCCACGCCCTGCACTACCTCGCACTCGCTGTCGGCCACGATGCTGGGCACGGACTCCAGGCGCCTGCGCAGATTCTCAAGACCGATGGGCTTGAACAGGCAATCGTTCATACCGGCACGGCGACAGTTTTCCACCTCGTCCGGCTGAGCATTGGCCGTGAAGCCGAAAATCACACAAGGCGCCACGTCCATTTCCACCTCCAGCTCACGAATTCTGCGCGCCAGCTCATAGCCATTGAGCACCGGCATGTTGCAGTCCGTAATCACCAGATCGAAATCACCGGGATGCCAGTTCTGCAATGCCTGCGCCCCGTCAGATGCCACGTCCACCTGGTGACCGAGGTGCTCGAGCTGCTGCGTCAGCAGCAGGCGGTTGGCGGCATGATCATCCACCACCAGCACCCGGAGCGACTTGCCTCGTACCCTTGGCTCCGCCTTGGCACCCTTCTGCTCTTCAGGCAACGACTCCAGTACCTGCAACAGCAGGCTCACACTGACCCGCGTGCCACGCCCCAGCTCGCTTTCCAGGCGAACGCTGCCACCCATCATTTCCGCCAGCTTGCGACAGATGGTGAGCCCCAACCCGGTGCCGCCGCGGGAAGCATGGCTGTTCTGCGAGGCCTGGCTGAAAGGCTCGAAGAGCTGGGTCTGATCGTTGGCGGATATCCCGATGCCGCTATCTTCGACCGCGACATTCAGCGCAATGCGTCCCCCCATGAGGCGCTCTCCGCTGACCTGAATCCGCACCTGGCCCTTGTCGGTGAATTTGATGGCATTGCTGACCAGATTCGACAGTATCTGTTTGAAGCGCAGCGGATCGATGAGAACCTCGCAGGCCGCATCAGCTTCTATCTCCACCTTGAGCTCCAGCCCCTTCTGCCGCGCCAGGCCATCGAAGACCCGGGCGATTGACTCGACCAGCTCACGCAGCCGGGCCCGCTCCGGCATCAGGGTCAGACGTCCCGACTCGATCTTGGCAACGTCGAGAATATCGCCGATCAGGGTCAGCAGGGACTTGGCCGAGTCATAGGCGACCTCGACCGGCTCGCGCTCCCACTGTCCCCGGTCAGCGCGAGTCAGCGCCAGTTCCAGCATGCCAATCACCGCGTTCATCGGCGTGCGGATTTCGTGGCTCATGGTGGCCAGGAAGGTGCTCTTGGCGCGGTTGGCCTCTTCGGCCTGGTCCTTGGCAGTCTGCAACTGGTGATGCAGACGCTCGCGCTCGGTGACGTCGAGCCAGCCGCTCACCAATCCCAATACCTCGCCCTTTTCTCCCCGATAGGGCGTCGCCCAGTGGTAAACCTCCAGTTCATTGCCGCGCAACCGGAAAACCCGGTCCGCGGTCAATGCCGTCCCCTGCTCCATGGCTTGCAATAGTTCCTTATGCAGCGCCTGAGCCTCCTCGGCAGGTAGCCAGTCGCAATCGACCAGGCGGCTGCCTTGAGCAGCCTCTCGGGTCATGCCCGTAACCTCGAGGAAGCTGCGATTACAGGTGAGCAGCCGACCCTCCCTGTCCCTGACGGCAACTGGGTGGGGAATTCCGTCGATCATCGCGCGCTTGAATCCGAGCCGATAACTGAGCTCCCTTTCCGACAACTGACGGCGGCGGACCTTCACTTGCAAGCGCCAGTTCCACAGCAGCACCAGGCAGAGCAGGACTATGCTGGCCGAGACCAACTGCACGATCTGGGTTCGGTAGCCATCCCAGACGCTATCGGGATTTTCGGCAGTCGCTGCCCACCGGCTGATGACGTTGGCCATGTCATCTGGAGAGATCGCCAGTATCGCCTTGTTCAGGATGCTCAGCAGCTCCGGGTCCGCCTGAGACACGGCAATGGCGAACTGGCCTGGCTCCCGATCCAGGGACGCAGCCACACGCAGATCATGGTAGTAACGCGAAATCAGGTAATTCGCCGACGTCGACAGATGGATACCCGCATCCACCTTGCCCTCACTGATCATCGACAGGTCATCGACGTTGTTTTCCACTGGCACGAGCTGCGCCTCTGGATGCTGTTCACGCATGAAGCTTTCCAGAATCGACCCCTTGGGCACGGCGACACGCCGCCCGCGAAGATCGGCCAGGGAATGGAACCAATTGGAGTTCTTCCCTATCACGACCACGAAGGATGCCGTCATGTACGGACGGGTGAACGACAGCAACTCCTCCCGATCCAGAGTCGGAGTCAGTGCTCCAATCGCCTTCGCCTTGCGATTCCTGACGTCGTCCACCATTGCCGCAATACCGGTCTCGGGCTGCACGTCGAAGCTGAGTCCCGTCCGCGCATGGATGAGGTCCAGCAGGTCCGCGGTGACCCCCCTGAAATTCTGCTGCGAATCGAAGAAGGAAATCGGTGCCAGCGCTCGATCAACTACCAGCACCGGGTGCGGGTTGCGCTCCATCCAGCGCTGCTCCTGGGGGGTGAGGATCAATCGCCGGTTGACGATGGAGTAGGCACCACCGGGGCTCCAGCGGCGCTGGATGGTGTTGTCGACCTGCTGCGGCGTAGCTGCCAGTGCGTGATTGAGGATTCGCAGCAAGGGTTCGTCGGCGCTTCTGACGGCGAAGCTGAATCCCGCGCCGTTGAAGCTGGCAAAATTGAGCGACTTCAGATTGGCGAGATAACCCTGGCTGATCAGGTATTGCGCGCTGAATGCATCCCCCACGAACAGATCCGCCTGGCCGAACGCCACCGCCTCGAGCGCCTTGCGCACGGACTGGAAAGGCATGATCGTGGCGCTGGGGAAATACTTGGCTATCTCCTCGCCGGAAAAGTAATCGCTGACCACCGAAATCCGCTTGCCAAGCAACTGCTCCCCGCTATCCAAGCGCAACCCCTGGGGCCCGACGACGACCGGCTGATTGGTGAAGTAGGGTTGGGAAAGACTGATCCCGGGGATGTTCGACTCATAGTCGGTAGAACGGCTCAGCAGGTCGATCTCTCCGTGCTGGAGTGCGTCGATCGCGGCATTTCTGTTGGCATATCGGCGCACTTCGACACGAACGTTGAGAGCGTCGGCAAGCACTCCCATGTAATCGGCGGTGACACCTTCGAGGTCGGTGCCACTGGCAGTGATATCGAACGGCGCATAATCGGGCGCAGTCACCCCCAGTACGAGGGTGCGCTTGCCTCGTAGCCATTGCCAGTCAGCCTCATCCAGGGGGACCTTGACCCTCACGTCCAGCGACCGGGCCAGCAGATTCATCGGAGACCAGGAGCTCAACTCCGCTCCCTCGCCCCCCAGGCAACCCAGTAGCAGTGCTGCCACGAGCGCCAAACGAAGGTGCCTACGCCAGTTGAACATCAGCCACCTCAGACCAAGGCGTTACGCTTGGCGAATTCGATCAAATCGACCAGAGAATGGGCATTCAACTTCAGCAGCAGTCGTGTCTTGTAGGTGCTGACCGTCTTGTTGCTGATGAACATCTGCTCGGAGATTTCCTTGTTCGAATAACCATTGGCAAGGTACTGGAGCACAGCCATTTCGCGGTCGGAGAGGCGCTGGATGAGCTCCTGGTCATCCATTTGCCCGCTGTTTTTGCGTGTTTGCCGAATGGCCGTGCTGGGGAAGTAGTTGTACCCCGCCACCACGGCACTGACTGCGCTGATCAGTTCGGCCAGCCCGCCTTGCTTGCAGACGAACCCCGAGGCACCGGCCTGCATGCAGCGCATGGCGAACAGCGATGCGCTCTGCCCGGTCAGCACCAGGATTTTCAGTGGCAGTTCGAAGGCGGAGATGCGGCTGATGACCTCCAGGCCATCCAGGCGGGGGATTCCGATGTCCAGGACAACCAGATCCGGGACAAGGTCCTTGACCAAGGAGAGAGCGTCCACGCCGTTGTCCGTCTCGCCCACGACGACATGGCCTTCTTTTTCCAGCAGTACCCGCATTGCCATGCGGATTACTGGGTGGTCATCGACAATCAGTACCTTGCTCACGGAATCCCTCCGACAGTTTTCATCAAGTGAAATATCTGCCGGTAAGATATCTTCTAAGCTTGTTCTGTCGAGACGAGCTCCCCTCGATATTTATCATCAAAGGGAATTCCTACACAACAAGCGTAGATATCCTACAAAACTCCTAAAACCTTGATCACCGACCCTCCAAAAAATACAACTACCAATCTCTATATCTGACTTCCAGGCAGACCCTTCTGACATCAAACAAGCAAAACACCGGCAGCGCTTTTTCCACAAGAGCTGCACCTTTGACAACAGCACATCCTTAACGACATTCCAAGATGGCCACCCTTCAGTTGATGGTCCTGGAGGATCACCCGATTCCCAGGCAACCCACCATGCCGCCCTGAAAACGCGCGGTTATTGGGATATGCGGACAGCGGCCACTGAGGGGGGCATTGCAGCGGCGGCGCCCCAGAGCAGGTATCGACATCTGTGATGACGGCTTGCCCTTTCTGCAACGGGTCGTACAGGAGAATCTGATCAAATCTTGGAGGCTGATGTGCGAGGAGTCCTCGGAACTGCATCGGGAGATATTGCATCTGGCCGGAACGCACAGAACTCAGACATTAATGAAGGTTGGAAATTCATTACTCCCGCCGACATTAAAAAAATCAAAAACCATAAAAATTCAAGCACAGCATTAATAAACTCACGCCCTCACTGAACCTCCAATAAACCACCCCGCAAGGCCTCACACATCAAAAATTCGAAGCATTCACCCAAACAAATAAAAACACTCGAATATCCTTAGATGCATTAATACACCGAAAATCATTTCGAGTACCGAATACTTTCCGAAACGAACTTTCTGAGCCCGACAAAAGCCCACAAATCTCACCCCCAGGAGATTCGTCATGCAGGACCCCAAACTCGCCATCCTGGTCGTCGAGGATCATCCCTTTCAGTTGATCGCCATGCAGATGCATCTCAACCGGATGGGATTCTTCCGCCTGACACCCGCGCTGGACGCCGAGGAAGCGCGGGAGGCCTGTCAACGGCGCGCAAAGCCCTTCGACCTGCTGCTGTGCGACATCAATCTCCCGGGCACCAACGGCGTGGACCTGCTTGGCGAACTGGCCAGCAGTGGCGGCATACGGCAAGCGATATTGTTCAGTTGCAAGGAGGAAGACGAACTGCAGAAGTTGGAGCAAGACCTAAAAAGCCGCGGCCTTCCCCTCCTCGCCTGCCTGTCCAAGCCCCTGGACCCGCAGACGCTGCTGCAGACCCTGGGCAAGAAAAGCGCATGACGCCCCGGATGCACCGCCACCCTCGGCAGCGCGTGCATCTCGAGGACGCCACCTACGCCTTGGCGTTGATGGGCTGATCCGGATACCAGGCGTCCATCAACGGCCCCGCCGTGTAACCGGCAAGTTCCGGCTGCTGCTTGAGCCAACCGTCGACGATGGCGCGCTGTTCCTCGCTGACCGAGCCGCGATGCGCCAGGCAGATGAAACCGTACTCGTCACAGCCGCCATACACCATGTCGTTGGGCTCCACCGCATCGGCCGCGAAGCGCTCCATGAACGCCGCGATCGCCGTTGCATCCATATCCTCCCTGTATTGGAAGCTCAATTCGAATCCCAACTCCTGGAATTCATCGACACACAACTTCTTGCGCAAACGACGAGAACGATGGGTGGCCATCTGACTATCTCCGGCGGACAAGGCGACAATTCGACCTCATCGTGATTATTCCAACTGCCCGCTGCGATCCGGGCAGACCATCCACAACTTTAACAGTTCCACCGCCCTCGCCCATGACAACTGGCATGTGTTGCCCAGCGCAACACGCAGCGGCTTGCGGCATAATGTCCGCAGCTCCGGGGGAACAAGGAGCGCTTATTCGTATTGTTGCGTTTCATTTTTTCATTTTTTCATGTCAATGCCCGACCACTGGGATGTCACCTTTCCTATGTTCAAATCGCTGCGTGTTATCGCCCTCGCCACACTGTTACCCTTCACCCTGCCGGCCCTGGCCCAGATCAATACCACCCTGCCCGAACGCGTCGAAAAGGCCCTGAAGGCCAGCAAACTGACCAACGATGCGCTGTCGCTGGTGATGATTCCCCTCGAAGGCCCCGGCAACGCCACGTATTTCAATGCCGACGTATCGGTGAACCCGGCGTCGACCATGAAGCTGTTCACCACCTACGCCGCCCTGGAGATGCTCGGCCCCACCTACCAGTGGCAGACCGAGTTCTACACCGACGGCCAGCTCAAGGACGGCGTGCTCAACGGCAACCTTTACCTCAAGGGCGGCGGCGATCCCAAGCTGAACATGGAGAAGCTCTGGCTGCTCATGCGTGACCTGCGCGCCAATGGCGTCAGCAAGGTCACCGGCGACCTGGTGCTGGACCGTAGCTACTTCAACATCCCGCAGTTGCCGGTGTTCAACGACGACGGCGGCGACGACAACAAGCCCTTCCTGGTCGGTCCCGACTCCCTGCTGGTCAATCTCAAGAGCGTGCGTTTAGTGGTGCGTTCCGACGGCGGCAAGGCCAGCGTGCTGATGGACCCGCCACTGGCCAACGTACGCATCGACAACCAGGTCCAGGTGAGCAAGGCTGCGCCCTGCCCGGCCTGGCCGAAGCTGCGCTTCAATCCCGTCACCCAGTTCGATGGCACCTCTCTGGTAGCGACCGGTCAGATTCCCCTGGGCTGCAGCGCGCAGACCTACATGTCGCTGCTCGACCATCCGGGCTACACCGCCGGCGCGGTGCGCGGCATCTGGCAGGAACTGGGCGGCACCATCATGGGCAAGGACCGCGAAGGTAACGTGCCCAAGAGCGCCAAACTGGTCGCCCGCGCCGATTCGCCGGATGTAGTGGAAGTCATTCGCGACATCAACAAGTACAGCAACAACACAATGGCGCGCCAACTGTTCCTCTCCCTGGGCGCGCGTTTCCGCAACGGTGCCGACGCCGATGACGCCCAGGCCGCGCAGCGGGTGATTCGCCAATGGCTGGCGCGCAAGGGCATCACCGCCACTCACCTGGTGATGGAGAACGGCTCCGGCCTGTCGCGCGACGAGCGCGTCAGCGCCCGCGAGATGGCCGCGATGTTGCAAGCCGCCTGGCACAGCCCGTACGCCGCCGAATACATCTCCTCGCTGCCGATCGTGGCGAAGGACGGCACCATGCGCAAACGCCTGCGCGGCACCCCGATGGCCGGAGAGGCGCACGTCAAGACCGGCACCCTGAACACCGTTCGCGCCCTCGCTGGCTTCAGCCGCGACGCCAACGGACGCTCCTGGGTGGTGGTGGCGATCCTCAACAGCAACCGGCCGTGGGGCGCGTCGTCCATCCTCGACCAGGTGCTGCTGGACCTCTACAGCACCACCAAGCGCGCCGGCGACTGATGGACGTGGGCCCCGGCACCTGCCGGGGCCCTCAGTCGTCTGCGCGTTCCAGACGATCCCGTCCCTGCCGCTTCGCCCGGTAAACCGCCCGGTCCACCTTGCACATCAGATCATCGGCCGTTTCGCCGATGCGCCAGCCGGCCACCCCGAAGCTGGCGGTCACCACGCCAACCCCCTCCATGGGCTGGCTGCGCAGCGCCTGCCACAGCGCTTCGGCCAGTTGCATGGCCTGCTCCACCGAACTGCCCGGGCACAGCACCACCAACTCCTCTCCGCCCAGGCGGCAGAATACGTCCGCCTTGCGCAAGCGCTGGGCGACTCGCTGGCACAGCGTGACCAGAACGGTGTCGCCGGCCTCATGGCCGAATCGGTCATTGATGCTCTTGAAGTGATCGACGTCGAACATCACCAGCGACAGCGGCTCGCCACTGCGTGAGCAGCGCGCCATGCTCAGTTCCAGTTGCTCCTTGAAGTACCGTCGGTTGTGCACGCCAGTCAGCGCGTCGGTCACCGAGAGCCGCCGCAACTCCAGCTCCGCTTCCTTGCGCCGGGTAATGTCGGTGGCGATGCCCAGGTAGCCGGTCATCACACCCGACGAATCCCGTACCCCGGTGATGATCAGGTTGATCTTCAACCTCTGGCCGTCGCGACGAACGCACGTCCACTCGTACTCCTCGTGCCCTTCGCCGACCAGCGCGCCGACCACTTCGAACCCTCGGATCTCGCGCCCCAGCACGGTGGACAGGTCATGCGCCCGACGGCGGATCTCCTCCTTGACGAAGATGCTCTCCGGCACCGGCCGACCCAGCACCTCCCGCGCGCTATAGCCGAACAGGCGTTCGGCGCCGACGTTGAAGCTGCGGACGAACCCCCGCAGGTCGGTGGACACTATGGCCACCTGGGTTGCCGCATCAAGCAACCCATGCAGGCGACTGTTGACCTCGCCCAGTTCCAGCTCCACCGCCTTGCGCGAGCTGATGTCGGTCTGCGTACCGATCATGCGGCGCGCAGAACCGTCACTCCCCCGCTCCACTACCTGGCCCCGGTCCAGCACCCACAGCCATCGGCCACTCTTGCAGCGCAAGCGATGCTCGCTCTGGTACAGCGATGTCTCGCCACGCAGGTGCCGCTGAAGCGCCTCGCCACGCGCAGCCTGATCATCCGGATGAATCCGGCGCGCACACTCGTCGGGACTCGCGCCAACCTCCGCATCGCGGAACCCCAGCATGGCCTTCCAGGCGTGGGAGTAGAACACCTTGCCCAGGTCGATATTCCAGTCCCACACGCCGTGGCCGGCGCTGTCCATGGCAAAGTGCAGGCGTGCCTGGTTCTCCTGCAGCTCCAACTGATTCGCGCGCAGCTCAGCAGTACGCTCCTCCACCAGTTGCAGTGCCCTCTGGCGCTGCCCCAGCAGCGCCAGCACATAACCGGCCAGCAACAACGAGGTCAGCAATCCGCCGAGCAGCACCCACAGCTGCGGATGCCCCTCGTTGCGTTGCAGAAAGTCGCGGGAAGGCTCAACGCGGACGAGGTAGTCCCGCCCAGCGAAGTCCAGGTGCCGCTCCATCACCAGTCCGGAATTCTGCGCAGCCCGCACCACGCTGCGGTACATCGGCAAGTCCGGACCCTGCTCGGCGCTATCGCGCAGCGTAATCGCCAGTTGCGCCAGGCTATCCACGTCCATGCCCTGTTCGATCAGCAGGCGGTAGCTGATCGCGGCCACCAGCATGCCCTGCAGGCCGCCAAGGCTTTCCTCCCCAGGACTGGTCACCACACTACCGCGGTAGAAGGGGGCGGCCAGCAGGACGCCGGCCGCGTCCTCCACCGGCGCACCGGGCAGGACGACCGGCATCGACGCGGTCAGTTGCCGTCCGGTGAGCACCCGCTGCGTCAGTTCGCGCCCCGGCAGGGTGGAACTCAGATCGAGCCCAAGCGGCAATTCCTGCAGATACTCTGATGCCCCGTAGAGCACGGGAAAGTAGCGCTCGCGGACCTGCGCGGGCACCGGATGGCTCTGCGAGTCGAGGTCATGAATCAAATAGTCGAGCAGCCCGGAAGCCTGGACCTGCTCTTCGAACGCCGCGCGCGCGCTCTGCTCGACCCTGGGCAGCCAGGCATATCCCAGGGCATCCCCCAGCAAGGGACTGACGAAATGCTCGAACTCCTCGCGCGATACCTTGTTGGAGTTCTCGAAGAAACGCTGGATGGACTCCAGTTCGCTGCGCTGCAACACCAGCCGCTCACGCACCCGATCGACCCGCTCGTTGGCCGCCAGGGCGAACTGTTGTTCCAGCGACGTGCGGGCGTTGCGCCAGACATTCCAGCCCAGCAACCCCGTCAGCAACACCCCCGCAGCGAGTACCAGGCCGGCTGCGCGCAACGCCTTCTTTTGGCGAGCGAATCCCTGAGCGACAGGCAACTGCCCATAGGCCGGCAACTGAGTCATGGGGACTCCCGCGTCAGGGCTGCGGAAAGGGTACCCAGTTCTTATAGCAGATGATGGCAGATTGCCCAGGAGCCACTCGACGCACGGCCTCGGTCGGCCGTGCGCCAGTCGACATCAGCGCACGGTAATGCGCCAGGCGCGGTGGATCTTGCTGTTGCGGGCGAAGTCCTGGTCCAGCGTCTGGGCGCTGATTTCCTCGACCTGATAACGCGCCGCCAGCCCTTCATCCAGCTCGAACTTGCGGAAGTTGTTGGAGAAGTACAGCACCCCACCCTTGGCCAGGCGGGCCATGGCCAGGTCGATCAGTTCGACATGGTCGCGCTGCACGTCGAACACGCCTTCCATGCGTTTGGAGTTGGAGAAGGTAGGCGGGTCGATGAAGACCAGGTCGTACTCGCCGCGATCCTCGCGCAGCCACTCCATCACATCGCTCTGCACCAGGCGCTGCTTGTCGGAGAAGCCATTGAGCGACAGGTTGCGCCGCGCCCAGTCGAGATAGGTCTTGGACAGATCGACGCTGGTGGTGCTGCGCGCATCGCCCTTGGCCGCATGCACGGTGGCCGTGGCGGTGTAGCAGAACAGGTTGAGGAAACGCTTGCCCTGGGCCTCGCGCTGGATACGCAGGCGCATCGGACGGTGGTCGAGGAACAGGCCGGTGTCGAGGTAGTCGGTCAGGTTGACCAGCAGCTTCACGCCGCCTTCTTCCACTTCCATGAAGCGCCCTTCGGCGTTCTGCCGCTCGTACTGCTTCTTGCCGGCCTGACGCTCGCGACGCTTGATCACGATGCGCTCGGTGGGAATCCCCAGGGCCTGCGGCAGTGCGGCCAGCGCATCGAGCAGGCGGGCCTGGGCCTTGGCCGGGTCGATGGAC
Organism: Pseudomonas macauensis; assembly: GCF_047902425.1. Classification (NCBI taxonomy): domain Bacteria; kingdom Pseudomonadati; phylum Pseudomonadota; class Gammaproteobacteria; order Pseudomonadales; family Pseudomonadaceae; genus Pseudomonas; species Pseudomonas macauensis. Next base: position 4,161,744 of record NZ_CP138377.1, read on the forward strand.
TTGGGCGCGGCGTATTCCTGCACATGAGCCCAGTCCCGGTACAGGTCCACGGCCAGGGCGTACTCGGGCATGTCGGCGTCATACAGGCGGTAGCACTCGATCTTTTCCTTGCGCGCCCACTTGCCCAGTGCCTTGAGGTTCTTCTGCAGGCGGTTGGCGAACATCTGCCCGCCTTCGCTCAGGCGCGCCTGTTCGATCACCGCGGCGCCCTGGGCCGGCGCGGATTCGCTGCGCTCGCCGCGATCGCCGGTCACGAACTGGCGCGGTTCCACGTCGAGCATGATCAGCTTGCACGGCAAGGCGCCGTTGAAGAAGGCGTACTGCTTGTGGCTGCGGATGCCCATGCGCTTGCCCAGTTCCGGCGCACCGGTGAACACCCCGGCGCTCCAGCCCAGGCAACTCTGGCGCAGGCGCTCGCCCAGGTGCTGGTAGAGGTACAGCAGGCTGGCTTCATCGCCCAGGCGCTCGCCGTACGGTGGGTTGCAGATGATCAAGCCCTTCTGGCCCTTGTCCGGACGCGGCTCGAAGGTGGCCAGCTCGCCCTGGTAGATCTTCACCCATTCGGCCAGGCCGGAGCGTTCGATGTTGTTGCGCGCAGGCTGGATCAGGCGCGGGTCGGCCTCGTAGCCGCGAATCCACAACGGCGTCTTCGAAAGACCGGCGTCAGCCCGGCGCTGGGCTTCCTCGATCAGCTTCTTCCAGATCGCCGGAACGTGACCCAGCCAGTTGCTGAAGCCCCAGCGCTCGCGCTTGAGATTCGGTGCGATGTCGGCGGCGATCAGGCCGGCCTCGATCAGGAAGGTGCCGACACCGCACATCGGGTCGGACAGCGCGCCGCCTTCAGCGGCGATCTTCGGCCAGCCGGCGCGGATCAGAACGGCAGCGGCGAGGTTTTCCTTCAAAGGTGCGGCGCCCTGCTGCAGACGGTAGCCGCGCTGGTGCAGGCTGTGGCCGGAGAGGTCCAGCGACAGCACCGCCTGGCCGCGATCCAGGTGCAGGTGCACACGGATGTCCGGATTGACCTTGTCCACCGTCGGGCGCCTGCCGAACTCGGCGCGCAGGTTGTCGACGATGGCGTCCTTCACCTTCAGCGCGCCGAAGTGGGTGTTGTCGATGCCCGAACCCTTGCCGCTGAACTCCACCGCAAGGCTGCCGCCGGCATCCAGGTGGTCGCTCCAGGGCACGGCGCGCACGCCCATGTACAGCTCTTCGGCGTTGTTCACCGGAAAGCGCGACAGCACCAGCAACACCCGATTCGCCAGGCGCGACCACAGGCACAGGCGATAGGCCGTCTCCAGGTCGCCCTGCCCGCGCACCGCCGACACCTGGGCGCGCGCCTCCTCAAGGCCCAGCGCCTGGGCCTCGTCCAGCAACAGGCCATCGAGCCCCTTGGGGCAGGTCAGGAAAAGTTCGTAGTGTTCCGCCATGTCAATCTTCCCGGGCCGCAGCCCTCTCTTTTTTATGAAGCTCCACCAGGGAGCCTCGTCGGCCATTCGCGCGGTTGGTTTTTCCGCGAACAGCAATCGGTGTTCATTTTCGGGGACGGACGTTCAATCCGTCTGCGACCTCGAGTCGCACATAACCGGCCCGCTCGTCGGAATGAGAGAAAGTCGCAATTAGACACACTTTCCCCTTGACCCGATACAACCCCGCGCCCCTGGTGGGTTACGCGATGGTGGCACTTCCCAACCGGGCAAATTCTTATGGCTTGATTCCATAAGAGTTAAGTCTTTATGACAAATTGGTTGTTCACAGCCCCGGAGGCATTGGTTAGAACTCAGCTTAATCCGTTATCGCAATGATGACGGGCGGGGCGTGTCACGCCGGCAATGCGCCCCATTGGCGGAATTTTCCGCCCGGCCTCCCAGGGGGGCCAACGGGACATAACAGTCAACAAGTGAGGGCAACACCCTATGAGAAGACTTAAGCGTGATCCGTTGGAAAGAGCCTTTTTGCGCGGTTATCAGCACGGCATTACTGGAAAATCTCGCGACCTCTGTCCGTTTACTCATCCCACTGCCCGGCAATCCTGGCTCAATGGCTGGCGTGAGGGCCGTGGCGACAACTGGGATGGTTTGACCGGCACCGCCGGTATTCAACGTCTGAACCAGATGCAGCACGCAAACGGCTGAATCTACGAATCACACCGACTTCCCCAAGCCGCCCCATCCGGGCGGAAGGGCGCAAGCCCAAGGGCTCCGATAAGGAGCCCTTTTTAATTCCCCGCTGTTCTTCAGCCCCTTCTGGCCGCGGCGATGGCATCCACCGCCTCGCGGATCAGCGCCGGGCCCTTGTAGATGAAGCCCGAATAGATCTGCACCAGGCTCGCACCGGCCGCGATCTTCTCCGCTGCATGGATGCCTTCGGTGATACCGCCGGCGGCGATGATCGGTAGACGCCCGCCCAGCTCACCGGCCAGCACCTTGACGATGTGGGTGCTCTTCTCGCGCACCGGCGCACCGGACAGGCCACCCGCCTCGTTGCCGAACGGCAGGTTCTCGACGCCTTCGCGACCCAGCGTGGTGTTGGTGGCGATCACCGCGTCCATGCCCGACTCGATCAGTGCGGCGGCAACCATGGCGGTTTCCTCGTCGCTCATGTCCGGGGCGATCTTGATCGCCAGCGGTACGCGGCGGCCATGCTGGACAGCCAGGTCTTCCTGGCGCTGACGCAGGGCTTCGAGCAGTTGCTTGAGCGAATCGCCGAACTGCAGGCTACGCAGGCCGGGCGTATTGGGCGAGCTGACGTTGACCGTCACATAGCTGGCGTGGGCGTAGACCTTGTCCAGGCAGATCAGGTAGTCGTCCACCGCGCGCTCGACCGGCGTGTCGAAGTTCTTGCCGATGTTGATGCCCAGCACGCCACGGTATTTCGCCGCCTTGACCCGCTCAATCAGGTGATCGACGCCATGGTTGTTGAAACCCATGCGGTTGATGATGGCGGTGGCCTGCGGTAGGCGGAACAGGCGCGGCTTTGGGTTGCCTGGCTGCGGGCGCGGGGTGACGGTGCCGATCTCGACGAAGCCAAACCCCAGCTGCGCGAAGCCATCGATAGCATCGCCGTTCTTATCCAGGCCGGCCGCCAGCCCCACCGGGTTGGCGAACTCCAGGCCCATCACCTTCACCGGCAGGCTGGCCGGAGCCTTTGTGACCAGGCCATTGAGGCCGAGACGGCCGCCGGCACCGATCAGGTCGATGGACAATTCGTGGGAAGTTTCCGGGGAAAGCTTGAACAGGAGCTCGCGGGCCAGGCTGTACATGGTCGGGCATCGGTCGGCAAAATGGGGCGTTATTATAGCCGGCCGCACCTCGCTCAGGCGAGGCGACGCAAAGCCAGTAGCCGCCCGGCGTCATCGAACTCCAGTTCGAAGCAGCCCTGTACGCCCGAATGGGTGACGAATAGGGCGCAGATGACGGGCCGGCAGGCTGATCCGGCGGCCCTCGCGACTGGTCACCAGCACGCGATTGGCGTCCCCGCGGTAGACTGCCTGCAGTCTGTCCGCCGGCAGGCAGATGTCCAGCACCACGCAAGCCATGGAGGCTCCCCCGAGTGAAGGGAAGAATTTTGCCACAACGCATGCGCCAAACGGCGCCAGGGTTTTCTATGCTTAGGGCAATTCGCCGTGCATCCTCTCCGGCGCTTCCTGCACTGACCATCCGGCCATCGGGAGTCTTGCGTCGCACATGAGCCAGCCCCCTCGCCACCGCAGCATGACCAGCCGCCTGGCCAGCCTTGCCCAGCGCCTGGGGCTTGGCGGCGCCGATGCGCATAACGTCGCGCAACGCAGCCGCATGCTGTCGCTGCCGTTCAAAGCCATCGAAGCCTGCGCCAGCGGCATCGGCTGGCAGTCCGGAACGCCGCTCCATCGCCTGATCGACCTGCCACGCGGCGCACTGTCGGGACCGGTGCAGGAAGACAAGGCGCGCATCCACGCGGTACTCAAGCGCCTGGTCGGCAGCCATAGTGAGGAACAACCATCTCTCGACCTGCGCACGCTCAACGGCCTGTGCCAGCGAGCCCTGCAGGACAGCCCCCTGGCAACGCTGGAGGAACTGGCGCAGAGCGACAATGGCCGCAAGGTACGGATCATCAGCTACAACGACTTCACTCGGGTGCTCGGCCAGGCGCTGCCCGGTTTCGAGCGCAAGGCCACCTTGCAGCTACGGCGTGCCAGCTGGCATGGCGACCGGCTGTTCTGGGATGACGACAATCACGCCTACGAGATGGCCAGCGCCGTGGTCTATGCCCGGCGGCGCGGACTGGAGATCACCCTGCCGGCGATCATTCAGTGCTTCGAGCTGCGCACAGCGGTGCTGGATGAACTGGATAACGGCTTCCACATGTTGGCGATGCCGGCGCAGGCCTGGAGCGACCCGGCGTTCATGGGCCTGCTGCTGGACACCGGCATGCCTTACGCGCGCTTCGGCCTGTTCAACACGGAAACCCCGGAAAGCCTGCTATTGCCCAAAGACCATCCGCAGTCCGACACCTTTGGCCGGGGCCTGCGGGAAGCGGGCGCACCGGACGTCATCGACTATCTGCGGCGCATCGGCAAGATTGGCCGATAGCCGCCGCACTATGCGTCGGCGTCTTCCTCGTTGATCCGCCGCTCTTCCTCGCACAGGCTGTCCAGCACTTCGCGGTGGCGCGCTTGCCACTCTTCCAGGCTCAGATCGCTGCTGGCAAGCAACTGCGGATGGCGCTGGACCAGATAAACCGCCGCGCGCTGGGCGGAGTCGGCAACCTTCCAGGTCACTTCCGTGGAATCAATTGGCCCCTCGTAGGTGATCCACCGGCTGAAATCCTCGTACTCGCTGCAGACCTTCTGGAAGTCCTCGTCACGCATACGTTGGTTGCCGTACTCGATATTCTCCAGATCTTTCTCTTTCATTCCGACTGTTTCGGAAAATGCGCGGCGCGACAGGCCGGTCAGCGCACGAAGCGCCCGTAGCCTTTCTCCTGCAGTGAACAGGAAACGTTTCTTTACCATGTGTAATCCGCGTCCGAGATTGCAAAACCCAGCTATAAAGTCCTAATAATCGGGATAAATTCCCGCATCAACAGGGGCTCGAACCTGTCGGTTCGAGCGATTCCCGATGGTGCAGGATGCAGCATGAAAGTGGAAGAATCGTTCTCCCCGGACCTCATCGAAGGCAAGTACTACCTGACACCCAAGCGTTTTGCTCAATTGATCGGCATGAGTGACCGGCTGGCCGTAGTGCAGCAATGGATCGACCTCGGCGAGGTGCCGTCACGCATGATCGGCGGTCATCGCCTTGTGGACCTGAGTGCGATGCTCAAGCGCACCGTCCCCCATCGATGAACCTGCCTTTGCTTCCGCGAATCTGCCTGCACGCGGCCGACCTGGCGCGCGGCAGACAGGTATTGCTCGTGTGGGAGGAATGCCAGGCTCTGCGGGAGTTGCAGCGCATCGGTCTGTTGCACATGCAAGCGCCGGAGTTCGATCAGCAGGCAACGCTCTGCACTTGCCGGCATCCCCGGTTGTTCGCCTTTCACTTCTATTACCGCTGGCTGCCGACCCACATCGGCAGCTTTCGTCCGTCAGGCGAGGACTTCGATCATTCCTGAGCGGCTTCCTGCGCAGCCTCGAGCGCCGGCGCTGCGGGAATGCCGATCTCCACGCAGAGCGCCATGACACGCTCGAGGTCTTCGCGATAGACCAGCACGCACTGCAGTTCGTCATCCAGCGGCTCGCTGAAGTCCACCAGTACATAACCGCCCTTCTCGGGATAAAGCGCGCCGAGCTGGGTCTGGATGCGGTTCAGCGCGGCGAGGGGTTCGGCCTTGCGCAGCTGCTTGGCCTGCAGGACGAAGTTGACGCTCGGGTCGAAGGAGGCGCGAATCTCCGTGAACAGTTCCTCAAAGCTGTCGCCCTGGAACAGCACGATTTCCGGCAGGCTGCCCACCACCACCCACTCCCCCAGGGGAATCGGGAAGCTGTCGTCGTAGTTGATTTCCGGGTTGGCCGCGTGGAAGGCCTCCGGGTCGGCATAGGCCTGGGCGGCCTCGTCGGCGATCTGCTCGATCTCCGCCTCGCCCAGGCAGCCCGAGCTGATCAGTGTGAGGAGTTCGACGAGTTGCGCTTTCATGGAGGAGTCCTGAGAAGGGATGAACAGCCGCGAAGGATATCCGCAATCGTTGGAAAACGCCGCAGGAAGGGAACCTTCTGACAGCTCCAGGAGTCGGAAGTCGCCATAACGATACTCACTATCAAACGGGATGATTTCTGCTCGATCCGTGCGATTGCTAGCCTGACATCCGTCCCGAGCCTCCCTGCGTGCATAAAACCATGAACCGTGCCCTCGCCCTCCTCACCCTGGCCGTGCCCCTCTGGCTGGCAGGCTGCAGCAGCCAGCCGGCGCCGCAGCAGCAGCCCTACAGCGATGCCGAAGTGAAATCCTTCGCGCTGAAGATCCTGGGCGCCAGCAACATGTCCGACGATCTCTATGCCAAATACCGCCGTGCGCTGACCGAGCCGCACGACGGCGGGCGTAGCGGCAGCTGAGCAGACGCATCGGTTACGACAGCGAAGGGCCGCTCATTCAGATACGCACGACCTGCGCATAAAAAATCCGATGCCCGTTCAGGCATCGGATTCTGATTTCCCGCAACCAACGCCACGCCAGGGAACCCTTGAACGGCTGGCATCAGCCGCAAGGGCTCATCCCCACTGCGGGAGATGTCGGTCTATTGGCTGTAGACCGTCTTGCCACGAAACACCGTCTGCATGACCTGAGTCTCGGCAATCTTTTCCGGGGTGCCCTGCTGAACCAGATCGAACAGGTTTCGGTCCAGAACGATGAAGTCGGCGGACTTGCCCGGCTCGATCGAACCCATGAGCTTTTCCTGGCGAACAGCGCGAGCACCGTTGATGGTGTAGGCGTCCAGCATCTGTTCCAGCGTGGCGCTCTGCTCAGGGTTGTAGGCCGGCTTGCCGGGGATGGCGCGGGTGATGCCGGCAGCGATGTTCATGAAAGGCCGCGGGTCGCGCGTATCCACCGGAGCATCGCTCCCCGCCACCAGCACGGCGCCAGCCTTGGCGGTATTGCCGACAGGGTAAACGGCATTCCAGGTGTAATTCTTCGGGTTGTAGAGCAGGTCGTTGATGTCCTGGCCTTTCTTGCTCGGTTCGAGGAATGGGGTGATCAGTACGTCGTACTCGGGTTGCTCGTTGATCCAGGCGTAGGTGTAGGTGAGGTAGGTGCCCAACTCGCCCAGACGTTTCTGGTCATCCGGGTGGACCATCTGCAGGTGGGCAATGGTGTGCGGGATGTGGCGGTCGCCATTGCGCTGCCGGGCAGCCTCCAGCGCATCGATCGTCACACGGGTGGCACGGTCGCCTACGCTATGGACATGGATGCTGAAGCCATCGGCATCCAGCGCGGTGGCGTAACTCTTGAAGTCCTCCTCCTTGTAATTGACGATGCCGTTGTTCTTCGTTTCCTCGCTGTCCTGGGTGACGGTGACGGCGCCGGTCTCTTCATCCTGCTTGAGGTGGGGTTTCTGGTAGTGATGCAGCATGCCGGCGTTGGGTGAGAACGGCGGCTTGCTGAAGGGGTCGCCCTCAAGCACACCGTCGGCAAAGATCTTCACCGCATCCGCCTTGATCAGCGGATTGCCGGCAAACTCGGCGCGGACTTCCCGCGCCTTCTTCAGGTGCCCGGCGATATCCACCTTGCCCTTGTAGTCATCGGAGATGAAACAGGTGGCAGCCGTGACGTGCATGTTCAGCAGGTTCTGCTGCTGCATCTTCACCAGTTGCTCGCGGATGAAATCGTTGGCACAGGCATCCTGGATGCTGGTGATGCCGCTTTGCGCCATGACGTTCGCGACCTTCGGCAGGATGGCGCCGTAAATGGCTTCGCCGCGCGGATCACCTACTTCCTGGGCGAACATGTCGAAGCTGCCGACCGGAATCTTTTCCTTGGCCGCATCGCGGACCACCCCGCTGTCCAGGCTGACATAGGGCGCGAGCTCGGCGAACACGCCGCCCTTGCCCAGGCTTTTCGCGTTGAAGCCAACGACCTTGCCGCTGTCGTCCTGCGCCATGCTCAAGGCCTTCGAGTTGTAGGCGCTGGCGTGGCCGTCGACGCCGGAAAGGACGATCGGGTGGCCGTCAGCCACTGCATCCAGCGCCTGGCGGATGGTCTTGTAGGTATCGGTCGGCTCGTTGTTCTCGTAGGGCACCCACTGCTCGATCTTCAGCCAGGCGCCCGGCTCGCTGGCGTAGCGCGGCAGGCACTCCTTCACCTTGCTGGCCAGTTGATCGAGGTTGACGCTCTTGCCTTCGAGGTCGCAGACGTCCAGCGGGACGACACCCATGACGTGAATGTGGTTGTCGTGCAGACCGGGCAGGACCATCTTGCCGCCCAGGTCGACCACGCGATACCCCTGGCTGATGAAGCCCTCCGCGCCTTCCCGGCTACCGGCATAGACGAACTTGTCATTCGACACGGCGATGGCTTCGACCTTCCGGCGCTGGGCATCCTGGGTATAGATCTGACCGTTCAGGTACACCGTGTTGTCAGGGTTGCCGGCGTCCGGGGCTGGCGTCTGGCTGCATCCGGCGAGCCCGGAGAGCAGGACGAGGGAGGACAGCGTCAGGTGTTGTTTTGGTTTGAGCCGCATACATTCTCCAGTTAAATTACAGTAATTACTGTAATTTAAACTTCTACCAGCGTTGCCCCCGGAGCGTCAATTGTTCCGGTTTGACTCTCTCGGGCAGGTCAATGTGAAATGCGCGGCAGTGAAAGATGAGGCTGGGCATTGGATGATTCCGCAAGACTTGAAGATGCGCCGCGAGCCGCGCCAGCAGCGCACCCTGGAAATCGTCAGGAAGATCGAGCAGGCAACGCTGGCGTTACTCAAGGAGGGCGGCATGCCCCTGCTGAACACCAATGCCATTGCCGAGCGCTCCGGCATCGACATCAGCTCGCTCTACCGCTTTTTCCCCAACAAGGAAGCGATCGTGTATCGCCTGGGGCAGCAATGGCTGGACGCTATTCGCGCTCGGGAAAAGGCTATTTTCGAGGGCGGACTGGGCCTGATCGAAACCTGGGACGCGCTGGGTGAAATGATCGATGAGGTCGAGCAGGAGTTCTCCGGCTACGGCGCCCTCTGGCAGGCCATGGATGCGATTCCGGAGCTGTGCGACCTGGAGGCGGAACACGAGGCCTTTCAACTCGACAACATGCGGGTGCTGCTGAGAAAGCATGGTTGCCAGTGGCCGGAGAAGGAGCTGCTGGAATTGCTGCGCTACCTCTATCGCACCTGGGATGTGGTCAAGCAGGGCAGCATCGAACAAGGCGAAGCGCGCGGGCTGATGTGGCGTGCGCATCAGAAGTGGCAGTATCGGCTGCTGCTGTTGGCGGTCAGCACTTCGGGAGCGGCCGAGTTCGAACGCGAACTGCAGGTGTGAAACACGTAGGGCGTACAACCGTTCGCGGTTGTACGCCGTTACACCGTGCGTCCGTCACCGACTCCAGGGCCAGGCCCGGAGCGCCCTGAAATCAAGGCCAAGCGGCGTATAACGTCGAACGTTATACGCCCTACGATTACCCCGGATCGCGGACAGAGTCCGCCCCTACAGGTCGAACCCCGCACGGTTCTCGTAGGAGCGGGGCTTCTCCGCGATGTTTTTGACGATTCCGCACAGCTTCCTTCACGCACGAATCCGCACCCGAAAAAAAGCCCCGCACTAGGCGGGGCTGGAGCATCAAAGGGTCAACGAGCGGTGTGCATCAAGGGATGCACACACCGTGCTGGTTGCTTTGCGCCAGGTCGAGCAGCTCCCGGTTAGCGACGGCGTACATCGCATAGTCGGTGCTGTTGGAGGCACGCAGCTCGGTGAGCATGGTGCGCCAGCGCTCGACCATGGGAGCGTGCTGTGCCAGCCAGAGAAGCACGCGCGCATCGATCTCCGCCGGGCCGTCCTGCATCTGCAGGACCGACACGGTGATCGCCCGCTGCTGCCAGTCCAGATCGTCGCGGAAGGCTTCGCGGGCCAGCGCCTGCCAGTTGTTCTCCACCGGCAGGGAGCTGATCTGCTGCAGGTACCAGGTCAGTTCCAGTTCGCTGCCCAGGGCGAAGTAGGCGCGCGCCACATCGGCCGGGTCGCGGCCGGTGACGTCCGCCGCTTCAATGATCGGCAGCAGGGTGTAGAGGTGGCTGGTACCGGCGACCATACGCGCCAACAGCTCCGGCACGCCGGCGTCGACGTAGCCCTGGTAGCGCGCCTGCCACAGCTCGCGGGTCGGGCCTTCGAGCAGTTCGTTGAGCTTGAGGCCGAGGGCGGCGATGCGCGGGCCGAAGTGCGCCACGTCGCGAGCGGCATCCTGCTCGTTGCGGCGGCTGCGCAGGAACCAGCGGGTCGCGCGGCGGCCCAGACGCATCAGCTCGTCCATCAGGGTCAGCTGCACTTCCGCCGGCACCTGGTAGTCCAGCGCCTCGATCTGGCGGAACCAGTGCGGCAGGTGGAAGACATCACGCACGATCACGTAGGCGCCGGCCACGTTCGCCGGCGTCATGCCGGTGGACTCCTTCAGGCGTTGCACGAAGGTAATGCCCATGTGGTTGATCAGGTCGTTGGCGATCTGCGTGCTGACGATCTCGCGCTTCAGGCGGTGCTTGCGCATGGCCGGGCCGAAGGTATCGACCAGGGTCTGCGGGAAGGCCGTCTCCATGTCGCGGGTCAGGTAGTCGTCGTCCGGTACCAGCGAGCCCAGCAGTTGTTCCTTCAGATCGATCTTGCTGTAGGAAATCAGCACGGACAGTTCGGCACGGGTCAGCCCCTGGCCTGCGGCGATACGCTCGGCGAGGGCATCGTCGGTGGGCAGGAACTCCAGCGCCCGGTCCAGCTTGCCGCGGCCTTCCAGGTCGCTCATCAGCCGCTTGTACTCGGCGATGCGCTCGCGGGCGCGGCGCTCAGCCAGGGACAGCGCCTGGGTCTGCTTGTAGTTGTTGCCCAACACCAGGTCGGACACCTGGTCGGTCATTTCCGCCAACAGCTTGTTGCGCTGCTTGCTGGTCATGTCGCCAGCAGTCACCACCTCGTTGAGCAGGATCTTGATGTTCACCTCGTGGTCGGAGCAGTCCACACCACCGGCGTTATCGATGAAGTCGGTGTTGCAGGCGCCGCCGTTCAGACCGAATTCGACCCGCGCCAGCTGCGTCATGCCGAGGTTGCCGCCCTCGCCCACCACCTTCACCCGCAGGTCGCGGCCGTCTACGCGCAGGCCGTCGTTGGCCTTGTCGCCGACGTCAGCGTGGGTTTCATCACTGGACTTCACATAGGTGCCGATGCCGCCGTTCCACAGCAGGTCCACCGGTGCCTTGAGCAGCGCGTGGATCAGCTCGGTGGGGGTCAGGCGCTCGGCATCGATGTCGAAGCGCGCACGCACTTCCGGGGTCAGGGTGATGCTCTTCGCGCTGCGCAGGAAGATGCCGCCGCCGGCGGAGATCAGCGAGGCGTCGTAGTCCGCCCAGCTGGAGCGCGGCAGGTTGAACAGGCGCTGGCGCTCGGCGAAGCTCGCCGCCGGGTCGGGATTCGGGTCGAGGAAGATGTGCATGTGGTTGAAGGCCGCGACCATCTGCAGCTTGTCCGACATCAGCAGGCCGTTGCCGAACACGTCGCCGGCCATGTCGCCAATGCCGATGACGGTGACGCTGTCCTTCTGCACGTCGATGCCGCGCTCGCGGAAGTGACGCTGCACCGAGACCCAGCCGCCACGGGCGGTGATGCCCATGCCCTTGTGGTCGTAGCCGGCGGAACCGCCGGAGGCGAAGGCGTCGCCCAGCCAGAAGTCGTATTCGGCGGAAATGCCGTTGGCGATGTCGGAGAAGGTTGCGGTGCCCTTGTCGGCCGCCACCACCAGATAGGGGTCGTCGGCATCGTGGCGCACCACGTTGGCCGGCGGCACGACCTTGCCTTCCTTGAGGTTGTCGGTCACGTCCAGCAGGCCGGAGATGAAGATGCGGTAGCAGGCGATGGCCTCGGCCTGGATTTCATCGCGAGTGCCGCCCACCGGCAGGCGACGCGGGATGAAGCCGCCTTTGGCACCCGTTGGCACGATCACCGCGTTCTTCACCTGCTGCGCCTTCACCAGGCCCAGCACTTCGGTGCGGAAGTCCTCCTCGCGGTCGGACCAACGCAGACCGCCACGGGCCACGTCGCCGAAGCGCAGGTGCACGCCTTCCACGCGCGGGCAGTAGACGAAGATCTCGAACTTGGGCGTCGGCCGCGGGATTTCCGGAATCGCCTTGGGATTGAACTTGAAGCTGAAGTAGCCCTTGTTCTGCCCGGCCGCGTCCGGCTGGTAGAAGTTGGTGCGCAGGGTCGCCTTGATCAGGTCGAGGTAGCGCCGCAGGATGCGGTCTTCGTTGAGCACCTGGACATTGTCCAGCGCCGCGAGGATGGCCTGTTCCAGCTTCTGCTGCTTGTCGTCCAGGTCCTCGGCGGTGAGCTTGCGGGCCAGGTAGAAGCGGGTCTTGAACAGGCGCACCAGTTCGCGGGCGATATCCACGTGGGCGTTCAGCGCGCTGGCGATGTAACCCAGGTCGAAGCCCAGGCGGATCTGCTTGAGGTAGCGGGCATAGGCGCGCAGCAGCGCCACGTCACGCCACGGCAGGCCGGCGGTCAGCACCAGGCGGTTGAAGGCGTCGTTCTCGGCATCGCCGTTGACGATGTGGACGAAGGCGTCCTGCAGGGTCTCGTTGAGTTCCTGGATGTTGACGTCCAGGCCTTCGGCGTAGGTGAAGGCGAAGTCGTGGATCCAGTACTCGCGGCCATTGCTGTGGCGCAGGCGATAGGGGAACTCGCCGAGCACGCGCAGGCCGAGGTTCTCCAGGATCGGCAGGACGTCCGACAGCGCCAGCGGCGAATCGGCGTGGTACAGCTTGCAGTGCAGCTGCTGCTCACCCTGGGCCAGCGGCTGGTAGAAGCTCATCACCAGCGGACGCTTGTCCGACAGGCTGGACAGGTGCTGCAGGTCCACCACCGCGAAGTGCGGGGCGAAGCGCTCGCGGTAGCCAGCCGGGAAGCCTTTCGGGAAGTCTTCCAGCAGGTTGTTGCCCTGCCCTTCGCCGAAGTTTTCCAGCACCAGCGCGGCGTAGTCGTCCTGCCAGGAGCGGCAGGCCTGGATGGCTTCCTGCTCCAGCTGCGCGGCGTCGACGTCGATGCGGTTCTTCGGGTCGACGCGCAGGATGAACTGCACGCGGGCCAGGGTGGACTCGGAGAAGAAGGTCCAGAACTCGCAGTCGCTGGCCTTCAGGCGGTCACGCAGGACCTGCTCGATCTTGATCCGCGTCTCGGTGGAATAGATGTCGCGCGGCACGTAGGCCAGGCAGTAGGCGAAGCGGCCATAAGGGTCCTTGCGCAGGAACAGGCGGATCTTGTTGCGTTCCTGGATCTGCACGATGGACATGGCGGTGGCAAACAGTTCGTCCACCGAGGTCTGGAACAGGTCGTCGCGCGGCAGCACTTCCAGCACCTGCGCCAATTCCTTGCCCAGGTGGGCATTGGCGTCGAAACCGGAGCGACGCTCGACTTCGAGCACCTTGCCGCGGATCGACGGGATCTGGGTCACGCTGTCGTTGTAGACCGAGGAGGTGAACAGGCCCATGAAGCGGAACTCGCGCAGCACCTTGCCCTTGGCGTCGATCTCGCGGATCGATACGTAATCCGGGTAGGCCGGGCGATGCACGCGGCTGGGGTGCGAGGCCTTGGCGAAGGACAGCAGCAGCGGCTCGCGCAGGTAGGCCACCGCGTAGTCCTCGATGTGCAGTTCCTGCTGGCTGAGGCCGGTGCGCAACAGCTTGGCTACGCCGAGGAAGGACTTCTCGTCGTAGACCATGCGACCGCCATCGGTCTCGTCGGCGACGGTGAATTCCTCGTAACCGAGGAAGGTGAAGTGGTTGTCCAGCAGCCACTCGAGGAAAGCGCGCACCTCCGCGGTCTCTTCCGCGCGCGCCTTGGACTTGGACTTGCCCAGCCAGGCCAGCAGGTCTTCGGCCTTGGCGCGCATGTCCGGGAAGTCGGCCACCGCCAAGCGAACCTCGCCGAGCACTTCGAGCAGGGATTTCTCCAGGGTCCGCAGTTCACCGATGTGGGAGCAGCGGTCGATCTCCAGGTACATCAGCGATTCCTGATGCACATCCTTGCCATGGGTGCCCTTGGGCAGGATCTCCAGCAACTCGCCCTTGCCGTTGCGGCGCACGCTCAGCACGTTGGTCTGCAGGGTGTGGATGCTGTAGCCACGGCGGTTCAGTTCCATGCGTACCGAATCGACCAGGAACGGCTGGTCCGGATGCAGCACCTGCACGGCGGTGTGGGTGGACTGCCAACCGTGCTTCTCGTAATCGGGGTTGTACACCTGCACCTCGGGCTGGGCCGGGTCGAACCGCTCCAGCATGCGCCAGGTCGACAGGGTGCAACCGACCAGGTCGGACAGCCTGCGCTGGGTCAATTCGTCGAGTGCGATGAAACCGAAGAACTGTTCGGCGAACAGGGCCACTTGTGGCATGCCCTTGTCGTCGACGTGCTGCGCCAGGGCCGTCTGCAGTTGTTGCTGGAAGTCGGCTTTGCTGGCTGCGGTGAAGAACGCCATGGTGTTACTCCGCTGGGCTCGAATTATTGGATTGAGCGTAGTTCGCTTGTGCGTCTTGAGGGGATCACAGATGTATCTGGGCAGTGTGACCCTCGATCGACCGTCCCGACCGGGCGGTCATCGATTCGCCGAGCTTATCGGTAGTGGGCTACCGCTCGCTTACGGGGCTGCGACATATTCGTTCAACGGCTTGCTCCGGGCGGCCCCCGAAACGCCCATTGGGCAATCACCGAAGTATTTGTATGACCGATCCGGAACGGGCGTATCAAATATCAAAGCGCTATCATGCCCCCTCCCCCGCCTGGAACGGATGCCATGCAACGCCGACCTCCCTTGCGCCGCCCACTGCTGCGCCACCTGGACAACCTGGTGGTCACCTCGCTCGGCGTTGCGCTGGTCGCCCTGGCCTGGCTGTTCCTGCCGCTGGCGGTTCGCCCGCTGCTGCTGGGCGCCCTGCCGGTCTATCTCGGCGTACTGCTGCCGCGCTGCATTGGCCGCCGTGAGCGCCTGCGCCGGGTCGCCGCCGCGCGCCAGCGTTCGATCAAGCAATGGGGTTTCTGCAGCCGCGACCGTAGCGGGCCGTGGATCAACTACATCGACTTCCCGCTGGTGCGTGAGGACGCCACCTTCAAGGGCCGCTTCTTCTATAGCGAGTGGCTGGTGGTGCACGACGGCCGCATCATCATCAACCCCGGCCCGGCCAGCGTGGATCTGGACGCCGGCACCGTGAGCTACGACCTCTCCTGCCAGCGCACCTACGCCTGGGACGGCTGTTCGCCCAAGGTACCCTTCTACTGGATCGCCACCTTCGGCACGCCCGACTGGTGGGACCACCTGGAGCCGGTGCAGTACCTGTGCCGCGGCCAGCAGAAGCAGCGCCTGATGTTCTGGCCGGTAGCCCACCATGCGAGCCTGGTGCATGACGCGCTGTACCAGTTCCTCAACGTCGCCCCGGTGACCAAGGCCGAGGCGGATGAACTCTTTCACCGCATGCTGCTCGAAGCCGGCATGCCGCGCCTGGTCGCCTGGGTCTATCGGTTCGCGGTCATCCATGGCGGCGCCCGCGAGATGCGCCGGGTGCGTAACCCGAACAGCGCGCTGCGCTGCCTGACGCCACTGCCCGGCGACCCGAAGTCGCAGGCTGCGCAACCTCAGGTGAGAACCCCGGCGCTCCCCGAGCAACTGCCGATGCAGTAAAGTATGGGCCCCGACAAAGCCCCACCCTCGTCCAGGAACCCCACGCGATGGAACATCGTGAGTCGCTGCTTGCGCTGCGCCAGTACCTCTCCAGCCAGATCCTCGGCCAGGAAAAGCTCATCGAGCGTCTGCTCATTGCCCTGATCGCCGACGGCCATCTTCTGGTGGAAGGTGCACCGGGCCTGGCCAAGACCAAGGCGATCAAGGACCTGGCCGAAGGCCTGGAAGCCGAATTCCACCGCATCCAGTTCACCCCCGACCTGCTCCCGGCGGACATCACCGGCACCGAGATCTATCGCCCGGAGAACGGCACCTTCGTCTTCCAGCAGGGGCCGATCTTCCACCACCTGGTGCTGGCCGACGAAATCAACCGCGCCCCGGCCAAGGTGCAATCGGCACTGCTCGAAGCCATGGCAGAGCGCCAGGTCAGCGTGGGCCGCAGCACCTACGACCTGCCGCCGCTGTTCCTGGTGATGGCGACGCAGAACCCCATCGAGCAGGAGGGCACCTACCCGCTGCCCGAGGCCCAGCTCGACCGCTTCCTGATGCACGTGAAGATCGGCTACCCCGAGGCTTCCGTGGAACGCCGCATCCTCCAGCAGGCCCGCGGCGAAGCGCTGCACGGCGAGACCAGACCCGAGCGCCAGGTGACCCAGGAATCCATCTTCGCCGCCCGCCAGGAAATCCTCGGCCTGTACATGGCCGACGCGGTGGAGGAGTACCTGGTGCAACTGATCATGGCCACCCGCAACCCGGCCAAGTACGACGCCGAACTAGCCGAATGGCTGTCCTACGGCGCCAGCCCGCGCGGCTCCATCGCCCTCGACCGTTGCGCGCGCGCCCACGCCTGGCTGGCTGGCCGCGATTTCGTCAGCCCCGAAGACATCCAGGCGATGCTGTTCGATGTGCTGCGCCACCGCTTGATCCTGTCCTTCGAGGCCGAAGCCGCCGGGATCGACCAGGACCGCGTGGTCCAGCGCATCCTCGACGTGGTCGCCGTCGCCTGACATGCACAACGTCCTGGCGCCCGGCGTGGCCGTCTCGCTCGGCGAGCTGATCGAGATACGCCATCGCCTGCGCGAAGCCCAGCTGTTCTCCACCCCGTCGCGGCGCAGCCCGCTGATCGGCCTGCACCACTCGCGCCTGCGCGGGCGCGGCGTGGACTTCGACCAGGTGCGCGTCTACCAGGCCGGCGACGACGTGCGCACCATCGACTGGCGCGTCACCGCGCGCACCCAGGAGCCGCACACCAAGCTGTTCCACGAAGAGCGCGAGCGCCCGGTGTTCGTCCTCGTCGAGCAGAGCACCCGGCTGTTCTTCGGCTCGGGGCTGTGCCTCAAATCGGTGCTCGCTGCCCGTGCTGCCGCCTTCATCGGCTGGTCCGCGCTGGCGCACAACGATCGCATCGGCGGGCTGGTGTTCACCGACAGCGAATGCCATGAGATCAAACCCCGCCGCAGCAAGCAAAGCCTGTTGCAGTTGCTCAACCTGGTCGTGCGCGCCAACCACGGACTGCTCGCCGGTACTGGCGTCAACCATGGCAGCGATGGCTTCAGCATGGCCCTGCGCCGCGCCCGTGAAGTGCTGCGCCCCGGCAGCCTGATCCTGGTGGTATGCGACGAGCGCGCACTGGGCGACCTGGCTGAGCAGCAACTGGCACTGCTGGCGCGCCACACCGACCTGGTGCTGCTGCCGGTGTCCGATCCGCTCGACCACGCCCTGCCGGCGGCCGGGCTGTTAAGGTTCGCCGAAGGACAGGCACAACTGGAGTTGGACACCCATATCGACGAACAGCGCCTGGCCTACCGTGCCCTGGGTGAGGCCCGCTGCGAGCGCTGGACGCGCCTGGCCCAGCGCCTGGGCGTGCCGCTGCTGCCGCTGTCCACCCAGGAGGAACTGGTGGAACAGTTGCGCAATCTGCTGGAACAGCACCAGCCGGGGTACGCGCCATGAACCCGCTGGACCAGCTGGAACCGCTGATCACACCCGCACCGGTCGCCTGGTGGCCGCCCGCGCCCGGCTGGTGGGTAGTTGCCGCCCTGATTCCGATAGCCCTGTGGGTGCTCTGGCTGACGCGCCAGCACTGGCAGCCACGGCGCAAGCCGAAGGAAGTCGCGGAGGCTCCGCTCGATCCCCTGCGCCAGGCGGCGCTGGAGGAGCTCGCGCGGCTGCCGCGCCCCTATGACCGTGCTCCCGCCGGCCCCTGGCTGCAGGCGCTCAACGGCCTGCTCAAGCGCGTCTCGCGGGCGCGCTGGCCGGACAGCCACAGCCATACCCTGAGCGGCCGCGCCTGGCTGGCCTTCCTCGACAACCGCTGCCCCGCCGCCGGCCTGACCCGCTGGATGATCCTGGTCGAAGGCGGCTACCGCGCCGAATGCCAGCTCGACGACAAGGCCATCAACGGCCTCGCCGCCGCCGTGGAAACCTGGGTGCGCAAGCATGTTTGAGTTCGCCTGGCCCTGGGTCTTCCTGCTCGCGCCCCTGCCCTGGGTGATGCGCTTCATCCTGCCGCCCGCGGACAGCGGCGAGGCCGCGCTCAAGGTCAGCTTCCTCCAGGAACTCGAAGGCCTCGCTGGCCGCCGCGCCCGCGCGCGCCTGCCGGCCTGGCGCCAGCAGGCGCCCTTCGCCCTGCTCTGGCTCTGCCTGCTGATGGCGGCGGCGCGCCCACAGTGGGTCGGCGATCCACTGCCGATTCCCGCCACCGGCCGCGACCTGTTGCTCGCCGTGGACGTCTCCGGCTCCATGGACTACGCCGACATGCGCTGGGAAGACGACGAGATCAGCCGCCTGGAACTGGTGAAGAAGCTCTTTGGCGGCTTCATCGAGGCACGCCGTGGCGACCGCGTCGGCCTGATCCTCTTCGGCACCCGCGCCTACCTGCAGGCGCCGCTGACCTTCGACCGCGACACCGTGCGCGTCTGGCTCGACGAGGCGATGATCGGCATCGCCGGCAAGGACACCGCGCTGGGCGATGCCATCGGTGTGGCGGTCAAACGCCTGCGTCAGCGCCCAGCACAGAGCCGCGTGCTGGTGCTGATCACCGACGGCGCCAACACCGCCGGCGAGATCGATCCGCAGACCGCAGCCCGCCTCGCCGCCGAGGAACAGGTGAAGATCTACACCATCGGCATCGGCGCCGATCCACAGCAGGGCGGCGTGAAAGGCCTGTTCGGCCTGAACCCCGGCCTGGACCTGGACGAACCGACGCTCAAGGCAATCGCCGAAACCACCGGCGGCGAGTATTTCCGCGCCCGCAACGGTGAGGAGCTGCAACGCATCTCTGACAGCCTCGACGCCCTGGAACCGGTGGAGCAGAAACCCACCCAGGCCCGCCCTGCCCTCGCCCTCTACAGTTGGCCGTTGCTGCTGGCCCTGTTGATCAGTGTGACGCTGGTGGTCCGCGAACTCTGGCCGCCGGAGGACTGGCGCTGGCCGGCTCGCCCCGCCTGGCTGGCACGACTGCGCCGGGAGCGGCAGCCATGAGCGCGCTCTGGCCCCACCTGCTGCGCCCCTGGTCGCTGCTCCTGCTGCCGCTGCTCGGCTGGCTGCTGTGGAAACTCTGGCACCGCCAGCGCCGCGCCGGCCGCTGGCAATTGCTGCTGCCGGCGGCCTTCCATCCCTGGATGCTGTCTGGCGGCCACGGCCGTCACGAACGGCGCCCGTGGATATTCCTCGGCCTGGCCTGGCTGCTGGCGGTACTCGCGCTGCTCGGCCCGAGCTGGCAGTACCTGGAACAACCGGCGATGGAGCGCAGCGATCCGCTGGTGGTGGTCCTCGAACTGACCCCTGAGATGCTCGCCACCGACCTGCCGCCCACCCGCCTGGAGCAGGCTCGGCGCAAGGTGCTCGACCTGCTTAGGGCACGCAGCGATGCGCAGACGGCCATCGTCGTCTATGCCGGCAGCGCACACACCCTGGTGCCCCTGTCCAACGACCTGGGCACCGCGCGCAACCTGCTGGACGCGCTCAAGCCGTCGATCATGCCGGCACCGGGCCGCCGCGCCGACCTCGCCATCGAACAGGCGCGCCAGCTGCTGCACCATGGCGCCGAAGGCAAGGGCCATATCCTGCTGATCACCAGCGCCCTGGATGCCCAGGAGCGCCAGGGCATCCGCAAGGCGCTCAAAGGCAAGGGCAAGGACCTGCTGCTGCTCGCCATCGGCACCGCCGGCGGCGCGCCGATCGCCCAGGAAGACGGCACCTTCCTCAAGGACGAGCAAGGCAACATTCTGGTGCCACGGCTGGACGAGAACGCCCTGCGCCAGTTCGCCAGCGACCTCGATGGGCGCTTCCAGCGCCTGCGCCTGGGCAACGCCGACCTGCGCGCCCTGGGCCTGCTGAACAACTCCCAGGGCCTGCAGGTCAGCGAGGAAGACGCCCTCCTGCGCCTGCAACGCTGGGCCGACCAGGGCTACTGGCTGCTCCTGCCCCTGCTGTTGCTCGCCGCCTGCGCCGGTCGCCGGGGCTGGCTGTTCAGCCTGCCGCTGCTCCTGCCCTTGCTGTGGTCGCCGCCGCAGAACGCCAATGCCTTCGAGCTGGCCGACCTCTGGCTGACCCCTGATCAGCAGGGCCAGCGCCTGCTCGATGCCCAAAAGCCAGCCGACGCCGCCGAGCACTTCGAGGACTTCCGCTGGCGGGGCCTGGCCCTCTATGAAGCCGGCGACTACGCCGATGCCGCGCAGGCCTTCGCACTGGGCGACAGCGCCGCCGACCACTACAACCGTGGCAACGCCCTGGCCCGGCAGAACGAACTGGAAGCCGCGATCGACGCCTACGACCAGGCCCTGGAGCGCGCCCCCGACCTGCTCGCCGCACAACGCAACAAGGCACTGCTGGAAGACCTGCTGCGCCAGCGCCAGAAAGCCTCCGGCGAGGAAGAAAG
This sequence comes from Pseudomonas macauensis, assembly GCF_047902425.1. Classification (NCBI taxonomy): domain Bacteria; kingdom Pseudomonadati; phylum Pseudomonadota; class Gammaproteobacteria; order Pseudomonadales; family Pseudomonadaceae; genus Pseudomonas; species Pseudomonas macauensis. Next base: position 4,182,447 of record NZ_CP138377.1, read on the forward strand.
CCAATCATCCCAGCAGCAGAATCCGACCCAGGGTGAGTCCAGCGAACCCCAGCCGGTGCAGCCCAAGGATTCGAAGCCCAAGGAGGAGCAGTCCGAGGAACAGGACTCGCAGCCCACCCCGTCGGCCCAGACACCGGAACAGCGTGATGCCGACAAGCCGGCGGACAGCCAGAGCAACACGCCGCAGGCGACCCACGGTGAAGACGGCGAAACCAACCTGGCGATCACCGGTCCATTGACTGACGAGCGCCGCCAGGCCCTGGAACAATGGTTGCGCCAGATTCCCGACGATCCATCCGAACTGCTGCGCCGCAAGTTCTGGTACCAGCAACAGCAGCAGCGCCAGGAACCCACGCAATGAAAAGGCTGATCTGCCTGACCCTGCTCTGCCTCGCCGCCGTCCGCGCCGAGGCAAGCTTCACCGCCAGCGTCGATCGCACGCGCCTCAATGAAGGTGAAAGCATCGACCTGACGCTGGAGTCCGACGACCCGACCCTGTTCGGCAAGCCGGACCTCAAGCCCCTGGACGAGCAGTTCGTGGTGCTCGGTACCCGCCAGGTCAACCGCCTCACCACCCTGAACGGCAAGACCCAGGCTACCACCCGTTGGATCGTCACCCTGCAGCCGCGTAACGAAGGCACCGTGGTGATTCCGCCGATCAGCCTGGGCGGTAACGCCACCGAGTCGATCAGCCTGCACGTGCTCAAGGCTGAGGAAAGCACCAGCAGCCAGAAGCTCGCCCCGGTGTTCATCGACGCCAGCGTCGACCAGGAGGAGAGCTATGTGCAGGCGCAGGTGATCCTGACCTTGCGCATCTATCACTCGGTGTCGCTGTACGACGACAGCAGCCTCACGCCCCTGCAAATCGCCGATGCGCGCGTTGAACCACTGGGCGAGGCGCGCACCTACGAGAAGGAAATCAACGGCGTGCGCCATGGGGTCATCGAAATTCGCTACGCGATCTTCCCGCAGAAGAGCGGCCCCCTGGAAATCCCTGGCCAGACCTTCAACGCCACCCAGGCCGCCCAGCAGCGCAGCCCCGACGACAACCCCTTCGGCCCGCCGCCGGGCAAGCAGATCCGGGTGATCTCGCCGACCATCCCGCTGCAGATCAAACCCAAGCCCGCCGACTATCCCAAGGACTCCCCCTGGCTGCCGGCCCGCTCGCTGAGCCTGAGCGAAACCTGGAGCCCGCAGCCTGAGCAGGCCCGCGCCGGTGAAGCGCTGACCCGCAACATCATGCTGCGCGTGGAAGGACTCTCCAGCGCCCAGCTGCCGCCGCTGCCGCAAACGCTGCCGGCCGAGCTGCGCCATTACCCCGACCAGCCGCAGCTGGCCAACCAGGGCACCGAACAGGGCGTGATCGGCAGCCGCGAAGAACGCGAGGCGCTGATCGCCGACCATGCCGGCCAGGTGCAATTGCCCCCTGTCGAAGTGGTCTGGTGGAACACCCGGGACAATCGCGTCGAGCGCACCAGCCTGCCAGGGCGTACTCTGGAGGTCGCCGCCAACCCGCAACTGGAAAACCCGGCCGATACGCCCAGCTCTCCCGCTACGGACGCCCTGCTGCAACCCCAGGCGCGCCTGTGGCCATGGCAGTTGGCCTGCGCCATTCTCGCCTTCACCACGCTGCTGGGCTTCGGCCTGTGGTGGCGTGCGCGCCGGCTGCCCGCGGTGATTCGCGCCGCGGTCGCCGGCCCCAGCGCCCGTACCCTGCTCGACGAACTGCGCCGCGCCTGCCAGGCCAACGATCCACATGCCACCCGCCAGGCGCTGGACGCCTGGGCACGCCAGCAACCGGAAACCCTGGCGGACATGGCGGCGCGCTTCGTGCCGCTGTCCGATGCCCTGGACAGCCTCAACGGCGCGCTGTACAGCGACAGCGAAGGCGGCCGCAACTGGCAGGGCGAGGACCTCTGGCGCGCCGTCCGCGGCCTGCCGGGCGCCGATCCGGAAGCCGCGCCCACGACCGAGCCGGGCAGCCTGCCGCCGCTCTACCCGCGCTGACGCAGTGGCGGGGCTATGCTTGCTGACAAGCCCCGCCAAGAGGCGCAGCAATGCCCCGCGTTCGCACTCCGAGACTTCTCCCGGCCCTGGTCACCGGCCTGCTGCTGACCCGTGTCCTGCACGCGGAACCGGCACTGCCGCCGACACAACCGCTGCAGGGGCCCGGCGGCTCGGGCTATAGCCACGCCGACGTGCGCCAATGGCACTTCAACGCCGATGGCAACGAGTACTGGGTCTTCACCCCCGCCCGCCCACAGCCGGAAAGCGCCCCTCTGGTGGTGTTCACCCACGGCTGGAGCGTGATGCAGCCGGACCTGTACCGGGCCTGGATCGAACACATCGTCCGGCGCGGCGCGATCCTCATCTATCCGCGCTACCAGGCCAACCTGAAGACACCGGCGGCGGACTTCCTGCCCAATGCCGCCGACTCGGTGCGCCGTGCCATCGGCGACCTGCAGGCGGGCAAGCTCGGGATGAAACCGGAGCTTGCGCATGTGGCCTACGTCGGCCACTCCGCCGGCGGCCTGATCGCCAGCGGGCTTGCCGCCTCCTGGCAGCGCCTGGGTGTGCCGAAACCGAGTGCGCTGATGGCCGTGGAGCCGGGCAGGAGCAGCGGCTCGCGCTGGCGTCAGGTGTCAATGGAGCCGCTCTCGAAGATTCCCGCCGGCACCTTGCTGCTGGCGGTCTGCGGCAATGAGGATGAGGTCGTTGGCTGCGATGACGCACGCCGCATCTACCAGGAAAGCGCCCAGGTCTCCGAGCGGGACAAGGACCTGCTGCTCCTGCGCAGCGACCGCCACGGCAGCCCGCCGCTGCTGGCCAACCACTCCGCCCCGACCGCGCCACGCTTCGACCCGCGCTATCCACCCAGCGACTCATCCAGCTGGTTGCTCAACCGCGTGCAGGAACGGGTGCGCCAGCGCCTCAAGCAGGGCCAGCCCTCCGCCCATAACGCCCTGGCCACCGATGCAATGGACTGGTACGGCACCTGGAAGCTGTTCGACGCGTTATGCGACGCCGCCTTCTACGGTCAGGACCGCGACTACGCACTGGGCGGCGGCGCAGCGCAATTGTCCATGGGGCGCTGGAGTGACGGAACGCCGGTGAAGGCGATCCAGCGGCTATCGACGACGGCTCCCTGAGAGCCCATCGTCGGCCTGGGTTCGCGAGCAAGCTCGCATCTACAAGTGGGCGCCGGCGTTCCTCCTGTAGGAGCGAGCTTGCTCGCGAACAGCCTCACTCATTGACCACCCGTTTCCATCACCGCCCCCTTGAACACATCGTCCAGCGGCACCTGGTAGCCAATGGCGAGGCGGTTGGTCTCGTTGGCCATGGCCACCACCGCCAGCAGTTCGCCGAGCATCGTATCGTCCATCCCCGCCTTGCGCGCCGCGGCGCCGTGGGAGCCGATGCAGTAGTTGCAGTTGTTGGTGACACTGACGGCGACGTAGATCAACTCCTTCACCAGGGGGTCGAGCTGCCCCGGCCCCATCACCTCCTTGAGGCTTTCCCAGGTGCGCTTGAGGGTCTGCGGATGGTTGGCCAGGGCTTTCCAGAAGTTGTTCACCCAGTCGATCTTGCGGGTCGCCATGATGTCGTCGTAGACGGCGCGGACTTCGGGGCTGGCATCGGCGTATTCGATGAGCTGGAAGGACATTGGCACTCCGGGTTCGTTCGTTTGAATAACAAGGCGGAATAAGAAAAGCAGAATTCGGAATTGGAAGGCGGGACGGGCGCTGGAGAAAGATAAGGCGCGCCAACCCATCCCCGTCAAGGAATCAGACACATGCGCCACCTACCCGCCCTGCTCTGCTCCGCCGCCCTGCTGCCGCTTCTCGCTCAACAGCCCGCCCATGCCGCCCAGCCCGGCTTGTGGGATACCTACGCCAGCCTCAAGCAACACACCTGGGTCGACCTGACCCACGCCTTCGACAACGACACCCCGCACTGGAAAGGCTTCGAGCCCATGGGCCGCAAGACGCTCTATACCGTAGACAAGGACGGCTTCCAGGTGGAGCTCTACAGCCATGTCGGCCAATGGGGTACCCACGTCGATCCGCCGGTGCACTTCCACAAGGGTCTGCGCAGCGTCGATCAATTGGAGGTGAAGGAACAGTTCCTGCCACTGGTGGTGTTCGACATCCACCAGCAGGTAGCGAAGAACCCCGACTATGTGCTGACCCTGGCCGACGTGAAGGCCTGGGAAGCCAAGCACGGCCCGGTGCCCGAGGGCGCCTTCGCCGCGCTGCGCACGGACTGGTCCCAGCGCTGGCCGGACCAGGCGAAGATGCAGAACCAGGATGCCAAGGGCGTGGCGCATTACCCGGGCTGGAGCAAGGAGGCGCTGGTGTACCTCTACGAGACGCGCAAGATCACCGCGTCCGGCCACGAGACCACCGACACCGATCCGGGCATCGCCACCAGCAAGGACGACTATTCGCTGGAGTCCTACATCCTGGGCACCAACCACTACCAGATCGAACTGCTCGCCAACCTCGACCAGGTGCCCGAGGCCGGCGCGCTGGCAGTGGTGAGCTTCCCGAAGATCGCCAAGGGTACCGGCTTCCCGGCACGGGTGTTCGCGATCCTGCCGTGACAGCCCTTGTAGGAGCGAGCTTGCTCGCGAACCCATTCCCGTGACGACGCTGTTCGCGAGCAAGCTCGCTCCTACAAACAGCAAAAAAAACCGCGGCCCTTGGGCCGCGGTTTTCGTTTGTCGCTCGGCTGTCGATCAGTGAACCAGGATCGACGCCTTCTTCTGACGCACCTTCTCCGGGTTGATCAGGAAGCGTGCCAGCGCCGGCAGCAGCCACAGGGCACCGAACATGTTCCACAGGAGCATGAAGGTCAGCATCAGGCCCATGTCGGCCTGGAACTTGATCGCCGAGAAGATCCAGGTGGCGACGCCGATGGCCAGGCACAGACCGGTGAACAGCACCGCTTTACCGGTGGACTTCAGAGTCTCGTAGTAGGCGTCCTGCAAGGACAGGCCCTGGCGCAGGAAGGACTCCAGGCGGGTGTAGATGTAGATGCCGTAGTCCACACCGATACCCACGCCCAGTGCGATCACCGGCAGGGTCGCCACTTTCACGCCGATGCCGAGCATGGCCATCAGCGCGTTGCCCAGCACCGAGGTGAGGATCAGCGGCAACACGATGCACAGGGTCGCGGCGAAGGAGCGGAAGGTGATCAGGCACATCACCGCCACGCAGATGTACACCAGGATCAGGATGGTCAGTTCGGACTGCTTGATCACCTCGTTGGTGGCCGCTTCGATACCGGCGTTACCGGCGGCGAGCTTGAACTTCAGGTCATCCTGATTGTTGGCCTTGGCGAACTCCTGGACCACGCCGACCGCACGGTCGAGGGTCTCGGCCTTGTGATCGTTGAGGAATACCAGCAGGGGCGCCAGCGAGCAGTTGCTGTTGAACAGGCCTTCGGCGCGGCTGATGGAATTGTTCAGCACGTCCTGGTTGCGCGACAGCGACTCCCACTTCAGGTTGCCCTCGTTCATGCCCTTGATCATCTGCTTGGAGACAGTGACCAGGGAAATGGCCGATTGCACGCCCTCGGTGTTTTCCAGGCGCCAGGCGAGCTCGTCGATGGCGGCCATGGTCTTGTGGGTGGAGCAGCCTTCGGCGGCGGACTCCACCATCACCACCAGCACGTCGGAGCTGGTCGAGTAGTTGCGGATGATGAAGTCGTTGTCCAGGTTGTAGCGCGAGTCCGGACGCAGCTCCGGCGCGCCCTGGTCGAGGTCGCCGATCTTCAGGTGATGGCCTTCCCACATGCCGACGGCGAACATCGCCAGGGCGATGACCACGGAAATGGGCGCCACTTTCGGACTGGCGAAGTTGGACAGCGCGCGCCAGAACGGATGGTCGCGTACGGCGTCTTCCTTGCTGCGCTGCACCGCCTTCTTGCTGATGCCGATGTAGGAGATGGCGACCGGCAGCAGGATCAGGTTGGTGAACACGATCACCGCCACGCCGACGGAGGCGCCGATGGCCAGTTCACGGATCACGCCGATGTCGATCACCAGCAGGGTGATGAAACCGACGGCGTCCGCGAGGATGGCGATCATGCCCGGCAGGAACAGTTGGCGGAAGGTACGGCGAGCGGCCAACAGCGGAGTTTCCGCGTCGCTGGACTGCAGGGCGATACCGTTGATCTTCTGCACGCCGTGGGAAATACCGATGGCGAAGATCAGGAACGGCACCAGCATCGAATACGGGTCCAGCCCGAACCCGATGGAGTGCAGCAGGCCGAGCTGCCAGATCACCGCCACCAGGGTGGTGGAGAGTACGGCGATGGTCGAGCGCACGCATTTGGTGAACCACAGCAGCAGCACCAGGGTGATCACGAAGCAGATGCCGAAGAAACCGACCACCAGCAGCAGGCCGTCGATCAGGTCACCGACCTTCTTGGCGAAGCCGGTGATGTGGATTTTCACGTTCGGGTTCTGCAGCTGGTACTTGTCGCGGATCTTTTCTTCCAGCTCATGGGAGAACTGGCGGTAGTCCAGCTTCAGCAGCTTGCCCTGGTCCTTCGGGTCCGGGTAGACCTCCAGCAGCGGCACGTCGACGATGCTCGACTTGAAGTTGTTGGCCACCAGGCGGCCGATCTGGCCGGACTTGAGCACGTTGTTGCGCAGCAGTTCCAGCGCCTTGGGCGAGCCGTCGTAGGTCTGCGGGATCACTTCGCCACCGGCGAAGCCTTCCTCGGTCACCTCGGTCCAGCGCACGCTCGGGCTCCACAGCGACTTCATGCCGGAGCGGTCGACGCCTGGAATGTAGAAGACCTCGTCATGGATCTTCTGCAGCGTCTCCATGTACTCCTTGGTGAAGATGTCGCCGTTCACCGCTTCCACCGAGATACGCACGGTGTTGCCGAGGTTGGCCAGGTCGTTGCGGTGCTCCAGCATGTTCTGGATGAACGGGTGCTGCAGCGGAATCATCTTCTCGAAGCTGGTGGACGGACGCACCTGCGTCGCCTGGTAGCCCAGGAAAATGGTCACCAGCAGGCAGGCGATGATCACGAACGGCCGGTGGGTGAAGATGATGCGTTCCAGGAAAGTCGCCTTGTCCTGTTGATGCTTGCTGATAGCGTTCATGGAGGCTCCCCGGCTCATTGCTGTTCGGTCAGCTCGGCGCCGGTCGCCGAAGCCAAGTGGATGCCGCCCTGGCCGACCAGCACCAGGTTGCCGTTGCCGGCGCCGCTCACGCCCGCCAGGGACAGGCGATCGGGACGGTTGTAGACCTTGAAGCTCTGGCCGTCGTCCTTGCTTTCCAGGACGCTGCCGCCATGCCCGACCACCACCACGGTGCCGTCCGCCAGCAGCGAACCTTCGGAAAGACCGAACTCCAGCTCACCGCCGTTGGCGGTGGGCAGGTTGACCTGCTGCCAGCTGTCGCCGAAATCGGTGGTGCGGAACAGGTGACCGCGCAGACCGTAAACCAGCGCGGTGCCCGCCTGGCGGGTGCCGATGGCGCCGAACAGCGAACCTTCGTACGGGCCTTCGAGTTTCTCCCAGGTCTGGCCCCAGTCCTTGGAGCGGAAGATGCTGCCGGCCTCGCCGACCACCAGCAGGCCGGAATCCTTCACCGCCGCGATGGAGTTGAGGTGGTATTGGTCCTCGTTGTCCATGCGGTCACTGACGTCTTCCCAGTGCTGGCCACCGTCGGTGGTTTCCAGCAGCGCGCCGTAGGCGCCCACGGCCATGCCGTGGTTGTCGTCCTGGAACCAGATGTCCAGCAGCGGCGCTTCGCGCTTGAGGTCTTCGAACTGGCGGGTCCAGGTAGTGCCGCCATCGGTGGTGACGAGGATCTGCGCGTCGTGGCCGACGGCCCAGCCCTTCTTGTCATTGAGGAAGAACACCGAGGTCAGCAACTGGCGGGTCGGCACCTTGGCCTGGGTCCAGCTCTTGCCGGCATCGTCGGAGTAAAGGATATGCCCGTGATCCCCTACCGCCACCAGGCGCTTGCCGGCCTCTGTGACGCCCAGCAGCAGACTGCTGGCGGCCTTGGCCGAAGGGATGGAGCTGGAGTCACTGGCCGCCTCTGTCGCCGCGACGGCGTGCAAGGGAGCGACGGACAGCATCAGCAAGGAAAGTGCGCCGAGCAGGGAAATCGATTTGCGCGACATCGGGAAGGAGCGCGGAGTCTCCGACACGGACTGCTCGCTCGTAGTGCGCCACTGGGGCTCACGCATATGCCTTTACCTCTTTGTTCTTATTGCAGGCGGTATCGAGTGTGGTCGCTATATAGCCAGCGTTTTCCGGGGCTGACAATTAACGGCACGTTATCTTTTGTTAAGCAGCGAACACCTCCCCCAAAAGGATGATTGCACATGGCTATGAACGCTGTAAGGCGCGCCACAGAAGGCTTTCAATGGGGTGTGAGGTAACACTTTGGCTCCGCCACCGGTCGGAGGCCGGCAAGAAAAAGCCCGCCAGAAGGCGGGCTCTTTCAGACGCGGGACGAACTCAGCGAGTGCCGCGGCGACGCAGTGCGGACGGGCTGAAGTAGGAGTCGTCCGGCACGGCCTGGGCGAAGTCGATGGTGGTCGGCTCTTCGTTGTCCAGGTTCTGCACGTGGTAGCGGCGGGCCTGCAGGTCGTGGAAGGTATCCAGGGCGGTCCAGGTGGTGGGCAGTTCGTAGTAGTTCTTCAGGTAGGCCAGCGACACGCGCCACAGCTCGCCACGGCCATCGTACTGGTCGACCTCGGCGGCGCCCCAGCTGTCCTCGTCGAGGAACAGCACGCGCTTGGAATAGATGTGGCGCGCGCCCGGCTTCAGGGTGCCCTCGACGACCCACACGCGATGCAGCTCGTAGCGGGTGTACTTGGGATTGAGGTGGCTCGGGGTCAACAGGTCCTTGTACTTAACGTCCGGGCTGGAGACCTTGTAGTTGTTGTACGGGATGTACATTTCCTTCTTGCCGATCAGCTTCCAGTCGTAGCGGTCCGGCGAGCCGTTGAACATGTCGGTGTCGTCGGCGGTACGCAGGCCGTCGGCGGCGGCGATCGGGGTGTCGTAGGCCAGGTTCGGCGCACGGCGCACACGGCGCTGGCCGGCGTTGTAGCCCCAGGCCTGGCGCGGTTCCTTCACCTGGTCGAGGGTCTCGTGCACCAGCGCGGCGCCGCCGGCCAGGCGAGCCGGGCTCTTGGTGAAGGACAGGTAGTAGAACAGCAGGTTGTTCAGGTCGGCGAAGCTCTTGCCCTGCACGTAGTACTTGAACAGAGCTTCCTGCTGCGAGGTCACCAGGGAGTAGTCGCCGTTGCGCTGCACCGCGACTTCCGAGGCGCGGCGCACGACGAAGGTGCCGCGGTAGCGGGCAATGTGGTTCCACAGTGCTTCCACGCCATTCTGCGGAATCGGGAACGGAATGCCGCCGAAGGCATCGACGAAGCCGTTGCCGCCCTCGGCCAGCTTGGCGCTGGTTGCGTTCTTGAAGGTGTTGTCATACACCCACTGCGGCGCCGAGCCACTGCGGCGGCTGGGGTACACCGGCATCTGGAAGGTGTCCGGGTAGGTGGCGAACAGCGCCAGGGTGCCTGGGGTCAGGTTGGCCTTGTACTGGTCCAGGTTGGCCTTGGTGATGGTGTACAGCGGCTTGTCCGACGCGAACGGATCAATGTGGTGCTGGCCCGGCTTGTAGCCGGCCGGGGCCTGGGTGATGCCACCGGTCCAGGCCGGGATGGTGCCGGCGGCGTTGCCGGCCTTTTCCGCGCCCAGCGGGGTCAGGGACGATTGCAGCTTAGCCGCGTCCTGCGCGGAAACCGCTGCCAGGGCACTGCCGGCGGACAGGGCAAGGGCCACCGCCGCGCCGATCAGGGTACGCATGTTGCGCATGGTGTTTCTCCGTGAGGTTCACCCGCCGGGCGCTTCAGGCACCCGGCGTATGCTTGTCGTTAGAAGGAGTACTTGACGTTGAAACCGACGTTGTCGCGGTCACGTCCGGCGTTGTTCTGCCCTGCTCCGTAGAACTCGGTGTATTGCAGCTCGGCTTCCAGGGCGTTCAGGTAGGTAGCCTTGACGCCCAGGGTGTAGGCCTTGCGGCCTTCGATGAAGTTGCCGGTCTGGTAGGAGTTGCCTTCGAAGTCGTCCTTGTAGACGGCGTACGGCGAGACGTTCACGCCGGCGAACACGTCGTTCCAGGTACCCGAGAGCAACAGGGTGTAGCCGTAGGCGTTCTTGTTCACCTGATCGTCGCGGTCGTAGCCGGAGACGTAGGCGCCGTTGCCGCGGCCGGAGTAGTAGCGGGTGGTGCCATCGTAGGCGGTGTACTGCAGGTCGCTGCCGCGCAGGTGCTCGGAAGCCAGCTCCGCCACGCCCATCAGCGAGTCGAAGGACAGCTGCGGACCGAAGTTGTAGATGGTGCCCAGCGAGGTGTTGAAGGCCTCGACACGCTCGTAGTTGTGGATCTGGTCGGTGATCGCCACGTCACCGCCGCCGATGTTCACGGTCTTCCCGCTGGCCAGCTGCGGCGCCTGGACGAGCAGGTCGCCGAGCAGGTCGTTGGTGGTGGCGATGCCGATCGGCAGGTTCGGGCGGTAGGCCAGTTCACCGAACACCGAAGCGTCGCCCACCGTGGTGTTGAAGCTGAAGCCGTACATGCGGATGTTCTCGACGTACTCGCGACGGGCGTTGACCTGGTTGGCCACGTCCACCGCCGCCGCACCGTTGACCAGCCCCAGCACCTGCCCGGCCATGGCGTTGCCGCTGCCGGCGGCGGCCATCAGTTGGTCATAGGAGGAGAAGCCGCCCAGGCCGGCCAGCTGGTCCATGTCCAGACCGGCGTAGCTGCGGTTCAGGTCGGCGTAGATGGTCGGTTCCTTGGCGTGGTAGTTGACGAAGTAAAAGCCGAACTCGGTGGAGTTCAGTTCTTCGGCAATGTAGTGGAAGGCCACGCCGAACTGGCCGTCGTTCTTGGCATTGATGTCCTTGCCGACGTTGGCGACCTTGAACACGCCGTTGGAGTCCAGGTACTGGGTGCCCTGCAGGCCGCCGACATGGGCCGCCGAGAGCTGCGGATAGAGGCTCTGGAACAGCGGGTTGGCCAGCGCACCAACAGTGGTGTAGGCGGTGTTGCCGCCATCGGCGAACAGGTCGGTTTCGGAGAAGTAGGTGCCGACCGGGTCGAGACGGGTTTCCTTCCAGTTCCACTGGTAGAAGGTGTCCATCGACAGGTTGTCGGTCAGGCCGATGTTGAAGCTCACCGCCTCCACCGGCATCAGCACTTCCTTGAGCTCGGCGCCTGGCAGGCGGAACTTGGCGGCATCCACCGGGTTGGTGGTGTTGACGCCACCGCGGTAGAAGAGGCCCTCGCCCCAGTTGAAGACCTGGCGGCCCAGGCGACCGGTGACCGGATGCTCGGCCACGTCCCAGTTGCCATAGACATAGGCGTCGAGGATTTCCGCACGGCTGCCGGCGGTATCGCGGGTCTCGCTGGTGAAGTGGTCGTTGTTGGGGTAGCTCTGGCTCGGCTGCGGCGGCTGGTTGTGGTCGTAGTAGTCGTTGCGCTTGTCCATGATCTGGGTGTCATAGAACGCCGAGCCGCGCACGAACATGCCGTAGTTCTTGTAGGTCGCTTCCAGGTCGGAAGTGATCTTGTACACCTCGGAAACCAGGCCGGTATCGAAGTTGCGGTTGCCGTCGTTGCCGTTGATGTCGTTGTTGCTCTTGTCCTGCCCCTGCACACGCCACAGGGTGCCGTAGGAGACCGTGGTATCCAGCGAGCCGCTCACCTCGCTGTCGAGGAAGCTGAACTCGACGGCGGCAGCCGGAACCGACATCAGCAGAGGTAGGACACCTGCCAGGGCAAAACCCGCGCGAGCAGGTGCGAAACGCAAGACGCTCTTGCGAACCGGGATTTCCATTAGGACTCACTCCATGGACTGATCATTCTGTAAGGGCGCCGCCACTGCGGGCGGTTCGCCTCGTCAGCCGTTATTCCACGGCCTTGTTGTCGTGCTCCCCAAGGTGCTCGACACGCCCCCGACCCAATGGCCAGGCAAAGGCTAAGCGGGATCGGCCGGTGCAACGCCGATGCCAATTGCTGTAAACGCGCTGAATCTACTTACAAAATTTAAAGATATGGCCCGCTACTTTTTGTGACTGATCATCCACTGATCAACCCCACTGACCGATTGCGCCATCGCCCTCTCGAAATGGCGCGATCCGCCCCTGGAAGGCCCGACGCAGACGGGGCGGCACCCTGGCGCCAATTCACCCCAGCGATAAGGCGACCATCGTTTAATTTCGATAAGTAACAAAAAGGTGTTACCAGCCAATGCTGGTAACACCTTCAGAGAGGCAGGCGGCGCCCCGGACGGAGCGCCGGAGGGAAGATCAGGCGAGGCTCTTGCTGACCACCTCGAAGACATCGCTGGACAGCTCGCCGGACGCCAGGATGCGTTCCAGTTCGGCACGCATCAGCGCCTGCCGCTCGGGCGCGTACTTGCGCCAGCGGGTCAGCGGAGTGAGCAGGCGTGACGCGATCTGCGGGTTCAGCGCATTGAGGGTGATGATCTGGTCGGCGAGGAAGCGATAGCCCGCGCCGTCCGCGCGGTGGAAGTTCACCGCGTTCTGGTTGGCGAAGGCACCGATCAGCGCACGAATCTTGTTCGGGTTCTTCAGGGTGAAGGCCGAATGATTCATCAGCGCCTGCACGCGCTCCAACCCGCCCGGCAGGGTGCAGCCGGCCTGGACGCTGAACCACTGGTCCATCACCAGCGGGTCGTCCTGGAAGTAGTCGGCGAACATCGCCAGCGCCTCGGCCTTCTCGCTTTCGAAGGAAGAGTTGACCAGCACGGCCAGCGCGGTCAGGCGCTCGGTCATGTTGTCACAATCCTTGTACTGCTCCTGGCAGGCGGCGAGCACCTCGGCCTTGCCGCTCTGCATGAGGTAGGACAGCGCGATGTTCTGCAGGCTGCGGCGGGCGATGTGCGAAGCCTCGGCCACATAAGCGGTCTCGCGGGATTGCTTGCGGTTGGCCTGGTAGCGCTCCCACAACTGCTCGTGCAGCGCCGCGCCGATCTGCTGGCGGGCGAACTCGCGGGCGGCGTGGATGGCGTCGACGTCGGCCACCTCGCTGATCTCGGTGAGGTACGCCTCGCTGGGCAGCGAGAGCATCTCGGCGACCATCGCCTGGTCGAGACCGGTATCCAGCAGCAGGGTGCGGAAGGCGGTGATCAGGCGATCATCCAGGACAAGCTTCTCGCCGCGCAGGTGCTGGCCGATCAGCTCCTGCAGGACCTGCACGGACAGTTGCTGGCCAGCTTCCCAGCGGTTGAAGCCATCCTCGTCGTGCTGCATGAGGAACATCAGCTGGTCGCGGTCGTAGGGGAAGCTCAGCTTCACTGGCGCGGAGAAACCACGCAGCAGCGACGGCAGCGGCTTCTCGGCCAGGCCGACGAAGGTGAAGGACTGCTCGGCCTGGTCCACGGTCAGCACGCGGTCGCTGCCGTGAGCATGCTCTTCGCCCTGCAGGCGCAGCGACAAGGCGTTGCCCAGCTTGTCGATCAGGCCCATCTGCACCGGAATGACGAAAGGCTGCTTCTCGCTCTGTCCCGGCGTGGCCGGGCAGCTCTGGCGGAAGGTCAGGGTGTAGGTCTGCGCAGCAGCGTCGAAGCTCTCCTCCACCGCCAGGCGCGGGGTGCCGGACTGGCTGTACCAGCGCTTGAACTGGGTGAGGTCCACGCCGTTGGCGTCTTCCATGGCCTTGACGAAGTCGTCGCAGGTCACGGCCTGGCCGTCATGGCGCTCGAAGTACAGGTCGGTGCCCTTGCGGAAGCCCTCGGCGCCCAGCAGGGTGTGGATCATGCGCACCACTTCCGAACCCTTCTCGTAGACGGTCAGGGTGTAGAAGTTGGAAATCTCGATGAAGGAATCCGGGCGCACCGGGTGCGCCATGGGGCCGGCATCCTCGGCGAACTGGTTGGTGCGCAGGAAGGCCACGTCCTCGACGCGCTTGACCGTGCGCGAGTTCATGTCGGCGGAGAACTCGCTGTCGCGGAACACGGTGAAGCCTTCCTTGAGCGACAGCTGGAACCAGTCGCGGCAGGTCACGCGGTTGCCCGACCAGTTGTGGAAGTATTCGTGGGCGACCACGCCTTCGACGCGCTGGTGCGCGGCGTCGGTGGCGGTCTCGGCCTTGGCCAGCACGCAGCTGGAGTTGAAGATGTTGAGGCCCTTGTTCTCCATGGCGCCCATGTTGAAGTCGTTGACCGCGACGATCATGAAGATGTCCAGGTCGTACTCGCGGCCGTAGACCTTCTCGTCCCAGCGCATCGAGTTCTTCAGGCTGTCCATGGCGTGCTGGACCTTGTCGATGTTCTCCGGCTCGACGTAGATGCGCAGCGTCACGTCGCGCTCGCTCAGGGTGGTGTACTGGTCTTCCACGCACCAGAGGTCACCGGCGACCAAGGCGAACAGGTAGGCCGGCTTCTTGAACGGGTCCTGCCAGGTCGCCCAGTGGCGGCCGCCCTCTTCCGAACCGCTGGCCACCGGGTTGCCGTTGGACAGGAGCACCGGGTACTTGTGCTGCTCGGCCGACAGCGTGGTGGTGAAGCTGCTCATCACGTCCGGACGGTCGAGGTAGTAGGTGATCTTGCGGAAGCCTTCGGCCTCGCACTGGGTGCAGAACATCTTGCCGGACTTGTACAGGCCTTCCAGCGCGGTGTTGCTTTCCGGATGGATGCGCACGGTGCTGTCGACGGTGAAGGTCTTGGCCGTCGGCTGCAGGGTCAGGTGGTTCTCGTCGAGCTGGTACTGACCGGCTTCGAGGGTCTGGTCATCCAGCGCGACCGACAGCAGCTCCAGTTGCTGGCCGTCGAGCACCAGCGGCGGCAGGCCGTCACCGCGCTCCGGGTTGCGGCGCATCACCAGCTGGGCGTGGACCAGGGTGTGGTCCTCGTACAGCTCGAAGGTCAGGTTGGTCTCGTCGATCAGGTACTCGGGCGCCTGATAATCCTTGAGGTAGATGACTTTCGGTTGCTCGGTACGCATGGCTTTTGGCCCCTTGGCAGGCGGCCGGCCCGATAGGCCGGCCGGAGGAATCTGGGTACTGACTCTAGCGAGCCAGAGCGAAGCAGGCGAGTCGGAACCGCATCTATCCCTAGATGCGGCTCCGGGCCGGAAATTCAATGAGCTTTCGATCAGAACCTGTTTACGATCTCGCGAGCTAGAGCGGTAGTAGGCGAAACGACCAACGGGAGTAACAGCCAAAGGCTGGCCCGAAGGGTAAGCGCCAGCGAATAAAAGAGCCCGAAGAGCGGAGTTTACGCGCTGTAAATGAGCATCTGAGGGCGCTTTTCAAACGCCCTACCGCCGACGCGCAGCAGATCGTAAACAGGTTCTCAGGCGCTGATGGCCAGTTGGTACGCGGTGAACTTGCGTACATTGATCACGCCGGTATCGAAGATCAGGTACTGGCCCTTGATACCTTGCAGGGTCCCCTCCACCACCGGCGTCTTCTCCAGGTCGAAGCTGGTGATCTTGGCCGGGTAGGCTTCCACCGGGTACTGAATCTCGATGGGGTCCAGGTCGATCACCGGCTGGATCGCCTGCAGGCCGAAGCGCTGCTGCAGCGCGACAATGCCCTCGGCACAGGTGTCGAACAGTTGCTCGCGGATGGCGACCAGGTCCAGCGGCTCGGCCTCGCCCTTGAGCAGCGCGCGCCAGTTGGTGCGGTCGGTGACCTGGCTGCGCAGCAGGTCCTCGACGAAACCGGACTGCTGGCGGGTGGCCACGCGCATGATCGGCAATGCCTGGCGCGCGCCCTGGTCGATCCAGCGGGTCGGCACCTGGCTGGCGCGGGTGATGCCCACCTTCACGCCCGAGGAGTTGGCCAGGTAGACCACGTGGTCGGTCATGCAGAAGCGCTCGCCCCACTCCGGCTCGCGGCATGAACCGTCTTCGTAGTGGCACTTCTCCGGGCTCATGATGCAGCTGTCGCACTGCGCCAGCTTGGTGAAGCACGGGTAGCAGTAGCCCTGGCTGAAACTCTTCTTGGTCTTGCGTCCGCAGTGGCAGCAGAAGATTTCGCCCAGGTACTCCAGGCGCAGGGTCCTGCCGATCAGCGGGTTTACCGGGACCTCCGCCTCGCCGAGGCGGAAGGCGTATTGCACGGGGCTTTCCAGGCGCGCCGACATCTTGTCCAGGGCGCCGCGTCCAAGCTCTACCATCAGAAAGCAGCCATCAATGCAGGGTATTGGTCGAGAACAGGATGTTCGGGATCGGCTCGGCGTGGGATTCGCATTCCTGCGGGCCCATGTAGCCGGTGCGCTGGTCCTCGGGCAGGTTCTTCATCTCCCAGGCGATCACGGCCTGCAGCGACAGCTCCTTCTGCTCCTGGGACAGCTTGCGGCCATCGGGCCACTTGCCAATTTCCACGGCGAGCTTGAGGCTCTCGTAAAGCTCGGGGGTGATGTTCTGGATCATTTCGGCGAAGGACGACATGGGCCGGCTCCTGCTGGAGAAAAACGAAGCCGGCATTCTACCGGGCCAAAGGCTTTGGCGCACGAACAGAGGTCAGGCGGTAGGTGATTGATTCCGTGTAGGAGCGAGCTTGCTCGCGAACGGACTCGCCGGGCACTGTGGAGCCGGGCGGTTCGCGAGCAAGCTCGCTCCTACAGGTTCCGCCCCAGCGAGGAGGCAGCTTCAATGCCCTGCGCGGCGCGCCAGCAAGCCGCCGATCAGGCCGCTCAGGCAGCCCGCCACCAGCCCGCCCACGTGCGCGCCGTTGGCAATGGAGCCGAAGCCGAGCAGGTCGATCACCCCGGACAGGCATACCAGCAGCCAGATCAGCATCATCGCCACCACGCCCTTGGGCAGCTGGTAGGCCGGGGTCGGCGCCATGCGCTGGAAGATCCAGCAGTGGCCGAGCAGACCGTAGAGCACGCCGGAGAGACCGCCGAACAGGCTCGGCCCGCTGACGCCGTACTGCACGACGTTGGAGACCAGGCCGAAGCTCAGGCTCAGGCCCAGCAGCATCCCGGCGCCCTGGCGGTACTCGATGCGCCGCCCCAGCTCCCAGTACCACATGCCGTTCATCGCCAGGTGCAGCCAGCCGAAGTGGATCAGCATCGGCGTCCACAGCCGCCACCACTGCCCCGCCGCCAGGGTGTCGGTGAGCGGCAGGAACATCACGCGGTCCTCGCCGACCAGGCGGAAATCCTGGAAGGTCAGCCAGCGCAGGGTTTCCGGGTAGGTACCGAGCAGGGTCACGGCGGCGACGGCGCAGGTCACCAGCAGCACCGCCGCGGTCATCCAGCTCAGTTTCAGCTGTTCCAGGAACCCGGGCCCGCCACGCCGGCGCTCGGCCTGCACGCTGAACTGAGGGTCACCCTGGGGATAACGCTCGTACAGCGTGCGCACCTGCTCGGCCAGCTGGGCATTGGGCACCCAGAGCACCTGCTCACCCGATTCCTCGCTGACCCGGAAAGGGACATTCAGGCGCCGCAACAGGTTGACGAACTCGCCCAGGTCGACCGCCGCCGGCAGCCGTATCGCTTCAACCACACTCACGCATCGCCCTCCGGACGCTTCACGTCCACCCACACGAACTTGCTCCGCTCCAGACGTGTCTCGTCGTCCAGCCGATAGGCCGCAAGCTTGCCGTACATCACCGCGCTGTAGTCCAGGCAGGCCAGGTTGGGCCGGATCGGCGCGGGCGTACCGCGCCGCCAGTAGTGACCGACGAACAGCAGCGGCTCGTCGGCGCCATAGGTCAGCAAACGGGACTTCTGCTCGTCGCTCAGGCGCTCGCTGGCCACTTCGTCAGGCAGCGCATCAGGCTGGAACACGATGTCGCCGTAGGTTTCCGGTGCGCGGTCCTCCTCCCAGAACTTGGTGCGGAAGAACGAACGGGTGAAGCCATCGCTGCCGGTCAGGGTCAGGCCATTGGGCAGGCGCATGTCGGTGCCACGCAGCAGGCGGTCACAGGCCTGCTGGGCGAAGCTGCCCGGCTCGGCAGTGGCCTTGAGGAAGGCTTCGTCGATGCGGCCGTCGTGGAACTGCTGGCGCAGCGCGTCGATCACGTCGTGGTCCCAGCAGGCGTGGACCATGCGGAAGCGTCCGGCATCGAGAAACAGCGGCATGGCCTGGAACCAGCCGAGGAAATCGCGCCAGTCCGCCGGATGGCCTTCGAACTGATCCAGGGTTTCCTTGATCAGCCGGGCGTGGCGCGGCGTGTGCTCGCGCACGTACTGCCGGCCGCTGCCGGGCGCCGCCGGGGTCGACCAGCCAAGGGCGTTGAACTCGTGGTTGCCCATGATGCACAGCGCTTCGCCGGCGGCGACCATGTCGTGCACCCGGTGCAGCGCCTCGCGGATGCGCGGCCCACGGTCGATGATGTCGCCCAGGAACAGTGCCTGCCGCCGCGCATGCCGCCAGACACCACCCTGCAGCCGGTAGCCCATGCGCTCCAGCAGGTAATCCAGGGTATTGGCGCAGCCGTGGATGTCGCCGATCAGGTCATAGCCGCGTGAGGGGTCGAGTTCCATCACTCGCTGCTCCCGAGGCGACTGCCCCAGCCCAGCTTGGTCCGGCAGACCTCGTAGTAGTTGTGGTCGATCGGGTGGATCAGGCGCAGCTTCTGCGGCTTCTTGCTCACCGTGACGGTGTCGCCGGGCGCGCAGGTGAAGTGGTTCTGGCCGTCACAGGACACCTGCGGGTAGATCTGCATGTTCGGCGAGACGACGATCTTCAGCTCGCTGTTGCCGTCGACCACGATGGGCCGTCCCGAGAGGGTGTGCGGATACATCGGCACCACGACGATGGCGTCGAGCTTGGGATGCATGATCGGCCCACCGGCGGACAGCGCGTAGGCGGTGGAGCCGGTCGGGGTGGCGACGATCAGGCCGTCGGCCTTCTGGCTGCAGACGAACTGGCCGTCGATGTGCAGCTCGAACTCGATCATCCGCGTGGACTTGCCGGGGTGCAGCACCACGTCGTTCAGCGCATCGCCCTGGCCGATGGACTCGCCATGGCGGCGTACCTGGGCGTCGAGCAGGAAGCGGCTCTCGACGATGTACTGGCCGCCGAGCACTTCGGCGACCTTGGTTTCCAGCTCGTCCGGGCGGATGTCGGTGAGGAAGCCCAGGCTGCCACGGTTGATCCCCAGCACCGGCACCTTGTGCCGCGCCAGGGCGCGCGCCGCGCCGAGCATGCTGCCGTCACCGCCGACCACGATCACCAGGTCGCAGATCTCGCCCATGATTTTCCGTGAACAGGTCTGCAGGCCGTGGCCGGGCAGCACCTCGGAGATGGTGTCCTCGAGGATCACGTGCAGGTGGCGTTCGATGAGGAAGCGCTTCAGCCGACGGATGGTTTCCAGGACCTGGGTGCTGCCCAGGCGGCCGATGATGCCGATGTTGCGAAAGGGTTCCATGGGACTCCGGGCGGCTTTGCGATGCGGGAATGACGGAATTATGGGCGAAACGCCGAAGCAGCGGCAAACCGCAGCGCGAGCTGAGCGGCTAGGCTAGAGGGATGAGCGCTCTGACCCCACTCCTGAACGAACTGCTGACCGAGCTGCGCCAGCCACAAGTCCGCGATCTGGCCTGGACGCTGCTCTCCCCGCCGCTGCTCAATCCGGGCAGCCCAGCCCTGCGCCACCCGCTGACGGCCAGCCGCTGGCTCGCCGAGCCGTCGCGATTGGCCGACTGGCTGCGCGCCCAGGAACACTCGCCCGCACACCTGCTGGAACAGTTGCAGAGCACACCCCACCAGCGCCTCGGCCGCTACTACGAGCGCCTCTGGCAATACGCCCTGGAACAGGCGCCTGACCTGCGCCTGCTGGCCGCCAACCTGCCGGTGCGCGACAACGGCCACACCCTGGGTGAACTGGACCTGCTGCTGGAAGACGACGACGGCCTGCATCACCTGGAACTGGCCATCAAGCTCTACCTCGGCCCCAGCGAGGATGGACCCAACGCCTGGCTCGGTCCCGGCGCCGAAGACCACCTGCTGCGCAAGATCGAGCACTTCTACCAGCACCAGTTGCCGCTCTCGGCGACGCTCGAAGGCATGTGCGTGGTTCGCGAGTTCAGCGAGGCCACGCCCTCGGCCGGGCTCTGGCTCGGCGGCTACCTGTTCTACCCCTGGCCGGCGCGCTGCCCGCCGCCCGCTGGCGCCAGCGAGCATCACCTGCATGGCCGCTGGCTGCACCGCCAGGAATGGCCGCGCTATCAGGAGTTACACCCCGAGGGCTGGCAGGTACTGTCGCGAAAACACTGGCTGGCACCGGCGGCGTACGACGCCGATGAGCGCTGGACCGCCGCGCAGTTTGACGACTGGCTGACGGAGCTGCCGGAGGACGGCTTCCCGCAACTGCTGGTCCGCCTGGCGTTCCAGGACGGGCGCTGGCGCGAACAGGAGCGTCTGTTTCTGGTGGGCGACCGTTGGCCGCGGGTGCACGGCGGCTATTCGCGCTGAGCGGCCAGCGCCAGGAGGCGTTCCTGCATGGCCCGCCGCCCCTGCAGCCCCCCCGTATGCACGGCAACTATGCGACTACCACGCGCGACCCGCCCGGCGGCGACCTCATCGTGCAGCGCCAGCAGCAGCTTGCCGGTGTACATCGGCTCCAGCGGCACGCCGCATTCAGCTTCGCTGTCCAGGATGAAACGCGCCAGCGTCTGGTCGATCCGCGCAAAGCCACCCCGGCTGGCGTCGATCAGGCGGTAGCCGCACGCCTCGACTCCCGCCTGCGCCAATAGCGCGGGCACCTGTTCCTCGACGCCATGCCCCGGCGGTACCGCCAACGCCCCCACCAGCGGATGCGCGCCGCTCTCGCCCAGCACCAGGCCGGCCAGCGTCGTACCGGTGCCGCAGGCGACCCACAGCTGCTGATAATCCCACCAGCCAATGCCCGCCAACTGCTCGCGAATCATCGCCACCAGCGACACGCAGCCCCGCGCACCGGGCAGACCGCCGCCACCCTCGCCCACCGGCAACAATCCGGGATAGCGCTCGCGCCAGGGCATCCAGAAGTCCGGCTCATGGCGCCGGCGATAGCCGCCGTAACCCAGCCAGTGCAATTGCATACCGAGCTGGCGCAGGTCGGCAATCGTGGGGTTGTCCTGCTCTTCGCCGCGCAGCAGCCCGACGGTGCGGAAACCGAAACGGGCGCCGGCTGCGGCCAGGGCGTGAAGGTGATTGGAATGGGCGCCACCCAGGCTCATTACACCATCGAGACCGAGATCGGCGGCCTGCTTCAGATAAGGCGCGAGCTTGAACCACTTGTTGCCGCAGATGAGGGCGTCGACCTGGTCCAGGCGCAGCAACGCCAGCTCGACGCCGGCGCGCTCCAGCCAGTCCAGGTGAACGGGTTGCAGCGGTGCGACGGGGCGCCAGTCAGGGTACTGCAAAGCGTCCGCTTAAGCCGTGGTCACGCTGCGCAGGCGGCCAGCGGTCTTGTGGCGGGCGCAGCAGTTGCTGTCGCCTTCGACGAAACGTCCGGGTGTCTCCACACGGTCGATCGGCAGGGCACAGCGGTCACCGTTGGACAGCCGCCCCTCGCAGGTCGGCTGCTGGTAATGCGCCAGCCACTGGCGGTACTGGTCTTCGGAGACGAAGCACTTGGCGGCGGCGAAGGCCATCGGGTTTTCCTGATAGCGGGTGACATCCCCAAGCGACAGGGTCAGGTGGCCGGCGCCCGGATGATAGACCACGAAAACCACGCCCTGGCCGGCCAGGCGCTCCAGCATCGAGCTGTCCGCCGCCTTGGTAGACTGCAAAGCCAGCTCCTGGCGCAGGTTCTCGACGCTCTGTTGCAGCAGCTCGGCCTGTAGGGCCTGCTCACGCAGTTGCGCGCTCTCCTGCTGTAGCTGCGTGCTTTCCTGGCGTAACTGCTCGATGTCCCGACGCAGTTGATCGAGTTCCCGGCGTTGCTTTTCGGTCTCCTTGCGCAGCTTCTGGTTTTCCTGCTGAAGCTGCTGGCTCTCCTGCTGCAATCGCTGCCCCAGCTCGTTGCGATAGCCCAGTTCCGCGTCGCGGACGGAAACCTGCTGCTGGTATTGAGTCTCCAGTGCGGCGATACGGGCCTTGGCCTCATCTTCGATCTGCTGGCGCAACTGCTCCATCTCGTCGCGGCCGCTCTCCTCGATCTGCCGCAACTGGGCGGTCAGTTCTTCGCGGCCACGCTGGAATCCGCTGACCTGCCCGTCCAGTTCGCGGCGCAGGTCGGCGTTGATGTCTTCTTCGCGCTTGAGCCCTTCTCGCAGCGCCGAAACCTCGGCCTGCAGCACCTTGACCTGCTCCTGCGCACCGAGCTTCAGGCGGTTGAGCTCCTGCTCGTGCTGCTCGCTGATCTGCGACAGGCGGGTCTCGTGCTGGTCGAGCAGTTCGGCGGTCTTCTGCTGGTGCTCCTGGAGCATCTCCCGCGCGAGCTTCTCGGCGGTTTCCCGGGATTCCTCCTCGGAGGGTGCGTACCACTGGTGCTCAGCCGCCATCTGCAGGCGCTGCGGCTCGACGGATGCCGGCTCCTCTTCGACCAGCACCCCCAGGTTGTTGCGCTTCGCCGCAGCGCGGAGCTGCGCCAGGTGATTGCTGTCACCTTCAAGAACGGGGTCCCACAGGTGCATCTGGTGCCAGGACACCGGGCACTGACTGCGGCAGGCCAGACGAATCGGGCCGGCGCCCAAGTCCGGGCCACGGCCAGCGCGCTCGGCCAGGTTGCGCAGGGGCAGGTTCCAACCGCGATCAGCCTCGCCGTTCTCGTCGAAGTCCAGGTAGAAGAAGACTGCCGTCTTGACCAGCAGGCGCGGGTTGATCAGCACATAGGCCAGGCGTACCTGCTGCTCGGCGAGATCCGGCATCTGCACGACGTTGTCGAGCAGCGCCTCGAATTCGGGGTAGAGCATTTCCTTACAAACGCCACGGTCATTGAAGAAGACCACGGCTTCCACCATCTGAGGCTTCTTCTGCATGCTCATCGATTGACCTCTGGGCCTGTGCGGGAGGAAGTCTGGGAAATGATGCCGTAGGAAAGTGGCACCCTGATGGCAGGAATGCCCTGACATCCGGACCAGTCTAGGGGAAATAATGTCGCAGGCAATGTGACTGGGTTGGCACCCGACCTGCCGGTCAGGTTAACCGGGCGAGCGGCGAGATAAATCTGTGATGCAGTTTGTCATTCCGCAAAAAACACAGGCCCCGGAGGAACTTTCCGGGGCCTGTGTTTAGGGACTTACGGCTCAGAGTTCAGCGGCGAGGCGCGAGCCCTGATTGATAGCGCGCTTGGCATCCAGCTCGGCGGCCACGTCGGCGCCACCGATCAGGTGCACGCGCTGCCCAGCGGCCACCAGGCCGTCATGCAGCTCGCGCAGCGGCTCCTGGCCGGCGCAAACGACCACGGTATCCACCGGCAGCACCTGCGGCTCGCCGCCGGCCACGCTGATGTGCAGGCCATCGTCATCGACCTTGAGATATTCGACGCTGTTAAGCATCTGCACCTGCTTGTTCTTCAGTCCGGTACGGTGAATCCAGCCGGTGGTCTTGCCCAGGCCGTCGCCGACCTTGGACTTCTTGCGCTGCAGCAGGAACACCTGGCGCGCCGCCGCATGCGGATGCGGCTTGATGCCGGCGACACCACCACGAGCCTCCAGGCTCTCGTCGATGCCCCACTCCTTCCAGAAGGCGTGGCGATCTAGGCTGGTGGATTCACCGTCGTGAGTGATGTATTCGGAGACGTCGAAGCCGATGCCGCCGGCGCCGATCACCGCCACACGCTGACCCACCGGCTTGCGCTCGAGGATGGCGTCCAGGTAGCTGATCACCTTGGCGTTCTCGATGCCCGGAATGGCCGGGGTACGCGGGGTGATGCCAGTGGCGAGGATGATCTCGTCGAAGCCGCCCTTGGCCAGGTCGTCCACGCTGACACGGGTGTTCAGGCGCAGTTGCACGCCGGTGGTCTCCACCTTGCGCTTGAAGTAGCGCAGGGTCTCGTAGAACTCTTCCTTGCCCGGCACGCGCTTGGCGACGTTGAACTGGCCGCCGATCTCACCGGCGGCGTCGAACAGGGTCACCTCGTGGCCGCGCTCGGCGGCGACGGTGGCGGCGGACAGACCGGCCGGGCCGGCGCCGACCACGGCGATCTTCTTCACGTGTGTAGTCGGGATGTAGTTCAGCTCAGTCTCGTGGCAGGCACGCGGGTTCACCAGACAGCTGGTCAACTTGCCGCCGAAGGTGTGGTCCAGGCACGCCTGGTTGCAGCCGATGCAGGTGTTGATCTCGTCCGCGCGGCCTTCGGCGGCCTTGTTGACGAAGTCCGGGTCGGCGAGGAACGGGCGGGCCATGGACACCATGTCGGCATCCCCTTCGGCCAGCACCTGTTCGGCCACTTCCGGAGTGTTGATGCGGTTGGTGGTGATCAGCGGGATGCCGATCTCGCCGCGCAGTTTGGCGGTGACCTTGGTGAAGGCCGCGCGCGGCACCTTGGTGGCGATGGTCGGGATGCGTGCTTCGTGCCAGCCGATGCCGGTGTTGATGAGGGTGGCGCCGGCCTTCTCGATGGCCTTGGCCAGCAGGACGATCTCGTCCCAGGTGCTGCCGCCTTCCACCAGGTCGAGCATCGACAGGCGATAGATGATGATGAAGTTCGGGCCCACGGCTTCGCGCACGCGGCGGACGATCTCCACCGGCAGGCGCATGCGGTTTTCGTAGCTGCCGCCCCAGCGGTCGGTGCGCTGGTTGGTGTGCGCGACCAGGAACTGGTTGATGAAGTAGCCTTCCGAACCCATGATCTCGACGCCGTCGTAGCCGGCCACCTGGGCCAGGCTGGAGCAGTTGACGAAGTCGGCGATCTGCTTCTCGATGCCCTCTTCATCCAGCTCGCGCGGCTTGAACGGGTTGATCGGCGCCTGGATGGCGCTGGGCGCCACGGACTTGGGGCTGTAGGCGTAACGGCCAGCGTGGAGGATCTGCATGCAGATCTTGCCGCCCGCCTCGTGCACCGCCTGGGTGACGACCTTGTGCTTCTCGGCCTCTTCCGGAGTGCTCAGCTTGGCCGCGCCGGAATACACGCCGCCTTCCTCGTTCGGGCCGATGCCGCCGGTGACCATCAGGCCGACGCCACCACGGGCGCGCTCAGCGAAGTAGGCCGCCATGCGTTCGAAGCCCTGAGGCTTCTCTTCCAGACCGGTGTGCATGGAGCCCATCAGGGTGCGGTTGCGCAGCGTGGTGAAGCCGAGGTCCAGGGGGGCAAGCAGGTGCGGATAAGGGGCGGTCATACGTCCTCCAGCAGTCACGGTGGCGCCGCCCCCTCGGCTCGCGCGTGGAACGGGCGGCACGGGGTGCGGTCGGTATGGGGCAGACTCTAAGGAGCCACCCTGCCCCGCTCAATGATCAAAAGTAACAACTTACTGATCGAAGATGACACAGCGACTTGGCAACGGACGGCCCAACCCCTACCCTGTGCTGCACCTATTGAGTACACGCTCCTCATGCGCAAGCTGATCTTCCTTATCCTGGTGATCCTGTTCGCCGGCTATGCCGGTTGGGCAGAGCGTCGCCCGGTGGGCCACTACCTCTCCGACCTGCGCAGCCAGGTCGCGCTCAACCAGGGTGAACCGTCCGAACGCGGCAACCTGTTGGGCGTGCAGCCGGAACTCTTCACCCAGGACTACCAGAGCGTCGAGCGCCTGCGCCTGAAATTCCACGCCTACCTGGCCAAGGCTCGCGACGAGGGTCTGATCAACCCACGCACCGTGGTGGTCTTCCCCGAGCACATCGGCACCTGGCTGGTGGCAGCCGGCGAGAAGCCCGAGGTCTACCAGACCGAGCACCTGGCCGAAGCCATGGAGTGGATGGTCGCCAGCAACCCGCTGAAAGTGGCGCGTGGCTGGCTCGGCGCCAAGAGCGAGGACCGCATGGCCGACGCCCTGTTCCGCATGAAGGCGGTGGACATGGCCCACGACTACCAGACGCTGTTCGGCGGCCTGGCCCGGGAGTTCGGCGTCACCATCGTCGCCGGCTCCATCGTCCTGCCCAACCCACGGATCGTCGAAGGGCAGATCCGCACCGGCAACGGCCGTCTCTACAACGTCAGCCAGGTCTTTGGCAGCGACGGCCTGCCGCTGGGCAAGCCGCAACGCAAGCTGTTCCCCATCGACGAAGAGAAACGCTTTACCCGCGGCAGCGACGCCGACGACCTGCAAGTCCTGCAGACTCCCGCCGGACGCCTGGGCGTGCTGATCTGCGCCGACAGCTGGTACCCGGCGGGCTACGCCGCGCTGGCGGCGAACACGCCGGACTTCATCGCGGTGCCGGCCTTCCTCACCGGCAATGGCAACTGGAGCAAGCCCTGGAAGGGCTACAACGGCGCCGCCACGCCGACCGACGTCAAGTTCAAGCCCGGCGAGCTGACCGAGGGCGAAGCCTGGGAGCGCCTGGCGCTGGCCGGCCGCATCGGCGCAAGCGGCGCCCGTGCCGGCATCACGGTGTTCCTCCGTGGTCACCTCTGGGACCTGGGCAGCGACGGCCGCAGCCTGGTGGTCAGCGGCGACAGCCACACCCTGGCGCCGGACGGTCCGGGCGCCCGCCTGATCAACCTCTGGCTATGAGCCGTCCGACCATGCGTCTTGGCGATTTGTCCGTGGGCTTCGTCCACAGTCTCGCCGACGCACTGGCGGAAAGCGGCGTCGCACCGCAACCGCTGCTGGAACAATACGGACTGGACGCTGCGCGCCTCGGCGAGCCGGGCGCGCGCCTGTCGATTCCCCGCTACATGCGCCTGGGCCACGCCGCCATCCAGCAGAGCGGCGATCCCGCCCTGGGCCTGCGCATGGGCCAGTTGAGCCGCCCGAGCCAGAGCGGCCTCGCCGGCGTCACCGCGGCGCAGGCGCCCAACGTTCGCGCCGCCGCTCGCGCGCTGATCCGTTTCGAGACGCTGTACGCCCAGAACTACCGCGGCCACAGCAACTTCATCGAGGACACCAGCGGTGCCTGGCTGCGCTTCTATTCCATCAGCCCGTACAACGCCTACAACCGCTTCGTGGTGGATTCGGTGCTGGCCGGCTGGGTGAACATGCTCGGCAGCATCGGCGCACAACCGCTGCGCCCGGAGAAGGTCGAGATCGAGTATCCGGCGCCGGCCTGGGCATCGCGTTTCGAAGAGATGTTCGGCTGTCCGGTGGAATTCGGCGCGGAGCACAACCAGCTACGCCTGGACCAGTCAGCCCTGGGGCGCAGCAACCCGGAGCACTGCCCGAGCACCTGGCGGCAATTGCTGGAAATCTGCGAGAAGGAACTGGAGCAGATGACCCGCACACGCAGCCTGCGCGAGCGCGTCGCCCAGCTGTTGGGGCCGATGCTCAACGGCCGCGAGCCGGACCTGGAGGAAGTCGCCGCGCGCCTGAAGCTGCCGACCTGGACCCTGCGGCGCAAGCTGGCCGAGGAAGGCACGCAGTTCCGCAGCATCCTCAACGACACCCGCCGCGACCTGGCGATGATCTACATCCGCGACACCGACCTCGCCTTCGGCGAAATCGCCTACCTGCTCGGCTTCGCCTCGGCCGAGGCCTTCCAGCGCGCCTTCAAGCGCTGGAGCGGGCAGACGCCTGGGGAATTCCGCCGCGCCCAGCGTCACAGCGCCTGATCACATCTCCGTGGCGTCGTCGGCCGGCTCCGGCAGATCCTGTTCCACAGCGCGCAGTTCCAGCAGTTCTTCCTGATAGTCGTCCATTGGCTTTCTCCTGACCGTTCGATCCGGTTTTAGCAAAGACCACGAGGAAAAAGCTAGACGCGTAAGGTGACCAGACCGTGACAGCTTCTTACAAAGAGATAGCGAGGATTTTTCCGTGCGCAACGAAAAAGCCCTCAGGTATTGCTACCTGAGGGCTTTCGAATATGGCGCAGCGGACGGGACTCGAACCCGCGACCCCCGGC
The DNA here is from genome assembly GCF_047902425.1 of Pseudomonas macauensis. Taxonomy (NCBI): domain Bacteria; kingdom Pseudomonadati; phylum Pseudomonadota; class Gammaproteobacteria; order Pseudomonadales; family Pseudomonadaceae; genus Pseudomonas; species Pseudomonas macauensis. The sequence goes on from NZ_CP138377.1 coordinate 4,210,342, forward strand.
GTGACAGGCCGGTATTCTAACCGACTGAACTACCGCTGCGTGTCGGTTGGACTTGCGTCCGGTACAGCAACCTCCTTGCGCCTGGAGCTGTTCGCTCGACAAGCCGGTTCGGGGTAGGAACCAAGGAGGGGGAAAATGGCGCAGCGGACGGGACTCGAACCCGCGACCCCCGGCGTGACAGGCCGGTATTCTAACCGACTGAACTACCGCTGCGCGTAACTTGCGAGAGTGGTGGGTGATGACGGGATCGAACCGCCGACCCTCTGCTTGTAAGGCAGATGCTCTCCCAGCTGAGCTAATCACCCTTCGTCTCGAAGTGGGGCGCATTCTACAGCCGACGAATCCTAAGTCAATGCCCTGATTGAACTTTTTTTCATTTTCCGCGAAAAAAGTTCGGCGTGCGGTTACCAGCCTCGGTGCGGACCCAGGTTCGCGAGCAAGCGCGCTCCTACAGGGCCAAGGACCGCGTGTGCTCTTGTAGGAGCGAGCTAGCTCGCAAACAGCCCACGCTCGGAGCCACAAAAGAAAAGGGCGGCCTCAGGCCGCCCTCCTCTTCCACGCTCGACACTCAGTCGAGGTAGATCATCTTGCACGTCATGCCGCCATCGATCACCAGTTCCTGCCCGGTGACGAATCCGGCCCCCTCGCCGACCAGCCAGGAAACCGCCGCCGCAACGTCTTCCACCGTCCCGACCCGGCCGACCAGGTGCTGGTCATGGTCCAGCTCGGTCAACGGCTCGGCCTCCCGCACGCGCAGGTCGCGGGCATCGATCCAGCCCGGGGAAATCGCGTTGACGCGAATCTCCGGCCCCAGGCTGCTGGCCAGGGCGTGGGTCAGCGACAGCAGACCGCCCTTGCTCGCCGCATAGGCTTCGGAATTCGGCTCGGACTGGTGCGCCCGGGTCGAGGCGATGTTGACGATGCTGCCGTTGTGCGCGCGCAGGTATGGCGCACAGTGCTTGGCGAGCAGCATCGGGCCGGTGAGATTCACCGCCAAGGCGCGGTTCCACTCGTTCAGGCCCAGGCCTTCAAGGGGGGTGTTGTGCGGCCGGGCGATGGCGGCGTTGCTCACCAGCGCATCGAGACGGCCGTACTGGCCGATCACCTCAGCGACCGCTGCCGCCACCTGCACCTCGTTGGCCACGTCCAGCGCCACGAAACCGGCCCGCTCACCCAGTGCCTGGGCCACTTTCGGCCCGCGCTCGCGGTCGATGTCCGCCAGCACCACTTGCCAGCCTTCGGCGATCAGCCAGGCGCTAACGCCCAGGCCGATGCCACGCGCCGCACCCGTTACCAGGGCGACGCGGCCATTGCCGAAGAGTTCCGTCGCGCTCACAGGGCAGCCAGGCCCCGCGCCAGGTCGGCCGTGATGTCAGCGACATCTTCCAGGCCCACGGCAACGCGGATCAGGTTGTCACGGATACCGGCGTTCTCGCGCTCCTGCGGCGACAGGCGACCATGGGAGGTGGTGGCCGGGTGGGCGATGGTGGTCTTGGTGTCACCCAGGTTGGTGGTGATGGAGATCATCCGGGTGGCATCGATACAGCGCCAGGCCGCAGCCTTGTCGCCCTTCACCTCGAAGCTCACCACCGCACCGAAGCCCTTCTGCTGACGCTTGGCCAGTTCGTGCTGCGGATGGCTGGGCAGACCCGCGTAGTACACGCGCTCCACGCCCGGCTGCTGCTCCAGCCACTCGGCGACCTGCTGGGCCGAAGCGCTGTGGGCCTGCATGCGCACGCGCAGGGTTTCCAGACCCTTGATGAAGATCCAGGCGTTGAACGGGCTCAGGGTCGGGCCGGCGGTACGCAGGAAGCCGACGACGGGCTCCATCTGCGCGCGGCGACCGGCGACCACGCCGCCCATGGTGCGGCCCTGGCCGTCGATGTACTTGGTTGCCGAGTGGATCACCACATCCGCGCCCAGCTTCAGCGGCTGCTGCAGCGCCGGGGTACAGAAGCAGTTGTCCACCGCCAGCAGCGCGCCCTTGGCGTGGGCGATATCGGCCAGGGCGGCGATGTCCACCAGTTCGGCCAGCGGGTTGGACGGCGATTCGACGAAGAACAGCTTGGTGTTCGGCTTGCAGGCCGCTTCCCAGGCCGCAAGATCGCTCAGCGGCGGGTAGTCCACTTCGATGCCGAAGCGCTTGAAGTACTTCTCGAACAGGCTGATGGTCGAACCGAATACGCTGCGCGAGACCAGCACGTGGTCACCGGCGCTGCACAGGCTCATCACCAGGGAAAGGATCGCCGACATGCCGGTGGAGGTGGCCACCGCCTGCTCGGCGCCTTCCAGCGCGGCGATGCGCTCCTCGAAGGTGCGCACCGTGGGATTGGTGTAGCGCGAATAGACGTTGCCCGGCACTTCACCGGCAAAACGCGCGGCCGCATCGGCGGCGCTGCGGAACACGTAGCTGGAAGTAGTGAACAGGCCTTCGCCGTGTTCCGCCTCCGGGGTGCGACGCTGGCCGGCGCGCACCGCGAGGGTGTCGAAGCCGACACCCTCCAGGTCGCTGTCCAGCCGGCCGGCTTCCCATTCCTGAGCCATGCCCTGCTCTCCTTAGTCGTTATAGAGATCGATGATGGCGCTGACGGCGCTGGCCTTGGTCTTGGTCGCGTCGTTGCGCGCCTGCTCGATCTTGTCCAGATAGGCTTCGTCGACGTCACCGGTGACGTATTCACCGTTGAACACGGCGCAGTCGAAGTGTTCGATCTTGATCTTGCCGCCCTCGGTGGATTCGATCAGGTCCTGCAGGTCCTGATAGACCAGCCAGTCGGCGCCGATCAGCTCGCAGACCTCTTCGGTGCTGCGGTTGTGGGCGATCAGCTCGTGGGCGCTCGGCATGTCGATACCGTAGACGTTGGGGTAGCGCACCGCCGGGGCGGCGGAGCAGAAGTAGACGTTCTTCGCGCCGGCCTCGCGGGCCATCTGGATGATCTGCTTGCAGGTGGTGCCGCGGACGATGGAGTCGTCCACCAGCATCACGTTCTTGCCGCGGAATTCCAGCTCGATGGCGTTGAGCTTCTGGCGTACCGACTTCTTGCGCGCGGCCTGGCCGGGCATGATGAAGGTACGGCCGATGTAGCGGTTCTTCACGAAGCCTTCGCGGAACTTCACGCCCAGGCGGTTGGCCAGTTCCAGCGCAGCGGTGCGGCTGGTGTCCGGGATCGGGATGACCACGTCGATGTCGTGGTCCGGGCGCTCGTGCAGGATCTTGTCGGCCAGCTTCTCGCCCATGCGCAGGCGCGCCTTGTAGACCGAGATGCCGTCCATGATGGAGTCCGGACGCGCCAGGTACACGTGCTCGAAGATGCACGGCGCGTACTGCGGGTTGGCCGCGCACTGGCGGGTGAACAGCTTGCCGTCTTCGGTGATGTATACCGCTTCGCCCGGCGCCAGGTCGCGGATCAGGGTGAAGCCGAGGACGTCCAGGGCCACGCTTTCCGAGGCGATCATGTATTCCACGCCGTTCTCGGTGTGGCGCTGGCCGAAGACGATCGGGCGGATCGCATGCGGGTCGCGGAAGCCGACGATGCCGTAGCCGGTGATCATCGCCACCACGGCATAACCGCCGACGCAGCGGGCGTGCACGCCGGCCACGGCGGCGAAGACGTCTTCCTCGGTGGGCTGCAGCTTGTTGCGCACCGCCAGCTCATGGGCGAACACGTTGAGCAGCACTTCCGAGTCGGAGTTGGTGTTCACGTGGCGCAGGTCGGATTCGTAGATTTCCTTGGCCAACTGCTCGACGTTGGTCAGGTTGCCGTTGTGCGCCAGGGTGATGCCGTAGGGCGAATTCACGTAGAACGGCTGCGCCTCGGCGGAGCTGGAGCTGCCCGCGGTGGGGTAGCGCACGTGGCCGATACCGATCTTGCCGACCAGGCGCTGCATATGGCGCTGCTGGAAGACGTCACGGACCAGGCCGTTGTCCTTGCGCAGGTACAGGCGGTCATCCTGACAGGTGACGATCCCCGCAGCGTCCTGGCCACGATGCTGGAGAACGGTGAGCGCGTCATAGAGCGCCTGATTGACGTTCGACTTGCCCACGATACCGACGATGCCACACATGCGACGCAACCCCTAGTTGGTTTCAGGCTAAAACAATCCGTTACTCGGCAGTATCCACCGGACCTGCCGTTACGGCGACGGCTTCCCGTCGCCTCCACCTGCCCCTCACTGGGCCGGCAGCAAAGTACCCGCTCCGGACGGCGGAGCGATGGTAACGCCGGACATCCAGTGCCCGGCAAAAGTCAGAATGGTGTTCTTCGACCAGTCGGCGACGATCAGGAAATGCGGCAGCAGCACAGATTGCTGCCACCATGGGTCCTGTTGCACCGGCGCCAGGCTCAGCAGCCCGACCAGCAGCACCACCAGCAACACGCCACGGGCGCCACCGAAGACCATGCCGAGCACGCGGTCGGTGCCAGACATGCCGGTCACGCGCACCAGCTCGCTGATGAGGAAATTGACGAGTGCGCCCAGCAGCAGCGTAACGACGAAAAGAATGGCGCAGGCAGCAATGACACGCCCGGAGGGCAGCTGGATGTAGGGTGCGAGATGCTCGGCCAGCGCGCCGCCGAACATCCAGGCGACCGCACCGGCTACGATCCAGGTGACCAGCGACAGGGCTTCCTTGACGAAGCCTCGGCTCAAGCTGATCAGGCTGGAAATGACGATGATGCCGATCATCGTCCAATCGACCCAGGTAAATGCCACGTTGCGGCCCAGAAACGGAAAGGCCCCGCATTTTAGCAGAGGCCTTCGATTTAGCGGAGCCCCAGTTTGACATGGGGCTGATTGAGTAAAGCTAACGAACCGGCTCAGCCACGCTCAGGCTGGAAGCGCACCACGAAGCCATTGAGCTTCTGCTGCTTGCCCAACTGGTCGCGCAAGCGATCCGCCTCGGCGCGCTCGACCACCGGACCGACGAATACCCGGTTCATGCCGTCGAAGCTGCGCACGTATGCGTTGTAGCCCTGGCTGCGCAGTTGCTTCTGCAGTTCGTCGGCGCGAGCGCGGTTGGACAGGCTGGCCAGCTGCACCGACCAGCTGACCGGCAGATTGCTGGCATCCAGACGCTGGGCAGGAGCGGGAGCCGGGGCCGGAGCTGGCGCCTTGGGCGCGGCGCTGGCCTGGGTCTGCTGCGGCTGCGGTGCGGGAGCGGCAGGCTTGGGCGCCGGCGCAGCGGGTACCGGCTGCGCGGGAAGGCTGGCGATCGGCGCGGACGGCGCGGGGGCGGTTGGCGCGGGGGCGGCCTCCGGCTGCGCAGCGGTGTCAGCCTCTTCCGCCTGCGGCTCCGGCACCTCGGTGGGCTGCACCTCGACGCTCGGCATGGCCGGCGGCTTGGGCATTACCGGCGCCTCGACCACGACCTGACGCATCTCGTCCTCGCGGGTAAACAGCATCGGCAGGAAGATGATGGCCAGCGCCAACAACACCAGCGCGCCGACAACCCTCTGCTTGAGCCCCTTATCGAGCAAGGCCATGGATCACTCCCCTTTTCCTTATCGAGCAGCCCTGACGAGCCACTCCAGGGCATCCGCCACGCTGTAGAACGAACCGAACACCAGAATCTCGTCGTCCGCCGAAGCCGCATTGCACTGCGCTTCAAGCGCCGCGGCGATATCCGCGTGACGACTGACGCTCGCGCCACGGGCGCGCAACGCAGTTTCCAGCTCTTCCGCCGGCCGACTGCGACCGGTGGGCAGCGGCGCGACGGCCCAATCCTGCACCAAGCCGAGCACGGGTTCCAGTACGCCGTCCAGATCCTTGTCCGCCAGCAGGCCGAAAACGGCACGACGCACACCCTTGGGCGGCGCAGAGCGCAGGCGGCCGGCCAGGTAGTGCGCGGCATGCGGATTGTGCCCCACATCCAGCAGCAGATGGCGCTCTTCACCGCGCCATTGCACGCTGCGACGATCCAGGCGCCCGATGACCCGGGTGCGCTGCAGGGCGGCAGCCAGTTGCTCGGGCTGCCACGGCAGGTCCAGCAGGGCGTAGACCTGCAAGGCCAGTGCCGCGTTCTCCGTCGGCAGATCGAGTGGCGGCAGGTTATGCAGGGTCAGGACTTCCCCGGCGGCATCGCGACCGCGCCAGTGCCAGTCGCCCTCGCCCTCGCCCAGCGCCAGGTCGAAATCACGACCACGCAGCAGCAACGGCGAACCCAGGTTACGCGCTTGTTCCAGCAACGGCGCTGGCGGCTCCAGGTCGCCGCACACGGCGGGATTGCCGGCGCGGAAGATACCGGCCTTCTCGAAGGCCACGCTTTCGCGGGTATCGCCCAGCCAGTCGGCGTGATCGATACCGATGCTGGTAACCACGGCGACGTCGGAATCGATCAGGTTTACCGCATCCAGGCGGCCACCCAGGCCGACTTCCAGCACCACGGCGTCAAGGCCTGCGCGCTCGAACAGCCAGAAGGCCGCGAGGGTGCCCATTTCGAAGTAGGTCAGGGAGATTTCGCCACGGGCCGCCTCGACGGCGGCGAAGGCTTCGCAGAGCGCTTCATCGCGGGCTTCGACGCCCTCGATGAGCACACGCTCGTTGTAGCGCAGCAGGTGCGGCGAGCTGTACACGCCGACGCGCAGGCCCTGCTCGCCAAGCAGGGCGGCGAGGAAGGCGCAGGTGGAGCCCTTGCCGTTGGTGCCGGTGACGGTCACCACGCGGGGCGCGGGGCGCCCCAGCCCAAGCCGGCCGGCTACCTCACGGGAGCGGTCCAGCCCCATGTCGATCGCGGTGGGGTGGAGTTGTTCGAGGTAGCTGAGCCAGTCGGCAAGGGTACGTTGGGTCATCCTGCGAGCGCGGTACTTGGAGTGTGGGTGAACTTGGCGAGCAGCTTGGCGAGCCGCTCGCGCATTTCGGAACGATGAACAATCATGTCGATGGCGCCGTGTTCCAGCAGGAACTCGCTGCGCTGGAAGCCTTCGGGCAGCTTCTCGCGCACGGTCTGCTCGATCACGCGCGGGCCGGCGAAGCCGATCAGGGCGCGCGGCTCACCGACGATCACGTCGCCGAGCATCGCCAGACTGGCGGAAACGCCGCCGTAAACCGGGTCGGTCAGCACGGAGATGAACGGGATGCCTTCTTCGCGCAGGCGGGCCAGCGCGGCGGAGGTCTTGGCCATCTGCATCAGGGAAATCAGCGCTTCCTGCATGCGCGCACCGCCCGAGGCGGAGAAGCAGATCATCGGGCAACGATGCTCCAGCGCATAGTTGGCGGCACGCACGAAGCGCTCGCCGACGATGGAACCCATGGAGCCGCCCATGAAGGAGAACTCGAAGGCACTGGCCACTACCGGCATGCCCATCAGCTTGCCGCTCATGGAGATCAGCGCGTCCTTCTCGCCGGTGTCTTTCTGCGCGGCGGTCAGGCGGTCCTTGTACTTCTTGCTATCGCGGAACTTCAGGCGATCCACCGGTTCCAGCTCGGCACCGAGCTCTTCGCGGCCCTCTTCATCGAGGAAGATGTCCAGGCGGGCACGGGCACCGATGCGCATGTGGTGATCGCACTTCGGGCAGACGTCCAGGGTCTTTTCCAGCTCGGGACGGTACAGCACCGCTTCGCAGGAAGGGCACTTGTGCCACAGGCCTTCCGGAACCGAGCTCTTCTTCGCCTCGGAACGCATGATGGAAGGGATCAGCTTGTCTACCAGCCAGTTGCTCATGCTCTCGTCTCCAGTGCAGGGGCACGGCCTGAAACCATGCGCGTGTCCCTGAGCAAATTCATCGTCGCGGTTCCGGCCTCAAGGCCCCGAACCCCTCGCAAACACAGGCGCCGCCAGAGGCGTCGCCACGAATACACCACTCGATGCGGGTCGCCGGCGATGAACACCAACGATTCCCAGCGCTGCCAGGCAGCGATTGGGTAGTGGACGGCGGCAGTCCGCTCGTCGTCACATGAAGATTCCGCGTCACGCCACCGACCGGCACTGGGCGATGAAATCGCGGATCTTCTGCGCGTCCTTGATGCCCTTGCTGGCCTCGACGCCGCCACTGACGTCCACCGCATAGGGTCGCACCTGGGCGATGGCGTCCGCCACGTTCTCCGGCGTCAGGCCGCCGGCCAGGATCAGGGGGCGCTTCACATCCCTGGGCACCTGCGACCAGTCGAACGCCTGGCCGGTCCCACCGGGCACGCCTTCCACATAGGTATCGAGGAGGAAACCACTGGCCTGTGGATATTTCGCGATCTGCGCCGCCACGTCGTCGCCCGGCTTGACCCGCAGCGCCTTGAGATAGCGCTTGTGCCAGCCCGAGCAGGCTTCGGGCGTCTCGTCGCCATGGAATTGCAGGATGTCCAGCGGCACCGCATCGAGGATCTCCCCCAACTCGCAACGACTGGCATCGACGAACAGGCCGACCGTGCTGACGAAGGGTGGCAGCGCGGCGACGATCGCCCTCGCCTGCTGGATGCTCACCGCGCGCGGGCTCTTGGCGTAGAACACCAGCCCGATCGCGTCGGCACCCGCCTCGGCGGCGGCCAGGGCATCTTCGACTCGGGTAATACCGCAGATTTTGATGCGAACGGCGGACAAGATGCAGCAACCTTCAGGCAAGTGATCGATCGATGTTAGCAAATGCCCCTGGCATCGTCAGCCAAGGATATCGGGCAAACTTGAAAGGAAATGTGGCCCCAGATAACGCTCGGGCAGCTCGAACTCTTCCGGGTACTCCACGCGCACCAGGTACAGCCCGTACGGGTGCGCGGTGACGCCACCGGCGCGGCGGTCGCGCGCCGCCAGCACTTCTCCCGCCCACTCCACCGGGCGCTCACCGGCGCCGATGGTCATCAGCACGCCGGCAAAGTTGCGCACCATGTGATGCAGGAAGGCGTTGGCGCGGATATCCAGCACGATGAAGCGGCCATGCTCGATCACTTCCAGGTGATGCACGGTCTTCACCGGCGACTTGGCCTGGCACTGCACGGCGCGGAACGAAGTGAAGTCGTGGGTGCCAACCAGCGCCCTGGCCGCTTCGCGCATGCGCGAAACGTCCAGCGGGCGATGGTTCCAGGTGACTTCCTCGGACTGGTGCGCCGGGCGAATCGGGTCGTTGTAGATCACATAACGGTAGCGCCGCGCCATGGCGGTGAAGCGCGCATGGAAATGCGCCGGCATCACTTTCGCCCAAGTCACGCTGATGTCGGCCGGCAGGTTGGCATTGCTGCCCATGATCCAGGCCTTCAGCGGGCGATCGACAGCCGTATCGAAATGCACGACCTGTCCGCTGGCATGCACGGCGGCATCGGTGCGCCCGGCGCAGATCACCGAGACCGGCTCGTCGGCCACTCTCGACAGGGCTTTTTCCAGCGCCGCCTGCACGGAGGGCACGCCGTCTTCCTGGCGTTGCCAGCCACGATAACGGGCACCTTTGTATTCGACGCCCAGGGCAATCCTGGAAACGCCAGCGGCAGCCACTTCGGCTGCCGCTTGGGGTATTGCTTCACTCATCTATCTGGAGCCTTCCGGCTCAGGCGATGCGCCCGAGCAGTTCACGCGCTTCCTGCTGCTGATTGTCGTTACCCTCGGCGAGCACTTCGTCGAGGATGTCGCGGGCGCCTTCGGTGTCGCCCATGTCGATGTAGGCACGCGCCAGGTCGAGTTTGGTAGCGGCTTCATCGGCGCCGGAGAGGAAGTCGAACTCGTCATCCTCCTCCGCACTTTCGCCGGCAGCGTCGAGATCATTCGTCGCGAAGCTCGCTTCCGGCTCCAGCTCCGGCGTCGGCGCCTTGGGCTCCTCGACGTCGCCAGCCAGACGATCCAGTTCCGCACTCACCTCGTCGAGCTGGGCGGAGAAGCTGTCGTCAGCCTTGACCGGTTCGTGCTCCTCGCCAGGCAGGGAGAGATCGAAGTCATCCGGCAGGTCGGCCAGGGACTGCGTCACGCCATGATCCTTGTCGAGGGAGAATTCCTGCTCACTGACACCGGACAGCGAGGTGGTGTCATCGTCCAGACCCAACAGGAAGTCCTCTTCCGGGGACGACGGAGCGTCCTTCTCCAGATCGAGGGTAAAGTCTGCCAGGTCATCGGACAGCGATACGTCCGCAGGCTTGGCGGCAGGCTCCGCCCCCAGGTCGAGGTCGAAGGCGAAGTCGTCGTCCGCCTTGGCCGGCTCAGCGGCAGGTGCGTCGAATGCCAGGTCGTCGTCCAGGTCGAAGGTGCTCAGCGACAGGTCGTCGGCCTTGCTCTCGGCCGGCGCCGCAGGCTTGTCGTCTTCCAGCTCGAGATCATCCAGCGCCAGGTCGAAGGCGTCGTCGAGATCCCCCGCCAGAGGAGCCGATTCGGCGGCAGGTTCCGGCTGGGCCGGCGAATCCAGATGCAGGTCATCCAGGCTGAAGCCGCCGAACTCGTCAGCAGCCGCCACGGCGGCGCCCGCCGCACCCACGGCAGTCAGAGCAACCATGCCCGGATAACGAGACTTCAACTGCTCGACCTGGCTGTCGGCGCCGCCCATCTCACGCAGTTCGTTTTCCTGACGGGTGAAGCCATCACGATCACCGATCTCGGCATACACCTCCATCAGCTTGAGACGCAGGTCGGCGCGCTGCGGCTCGTCGTAGATGGCGCCCTGCAGGAGTTCGGCAGCCTGGTTGAAGCGACCGTAGGCAATGTAGATATCCGCCTCGCCCAAGGCATCGCTGGTCTGTGCAGCGACACGCTCGGGCGCCGACGCCGCCGGAGCGGCCACTTCGGCAGCCTGCGGAACGTCGAGGGAGTCCAGATCACCATCACCCAGGTCAAAACCACCGCCCAGGCCATGCTCGTCCGCCTCGGACGCGGCATCCAGTTCCTCGCGCTCCTTGGCGGCCCGACGGCGCGAAATCACCATCAACAGCACCAGCAGCGCCAGCACGGCGCTACCGCCGATAGCGCCCAGCCAGACCGGGTTGGCCAGGACTTCATCGATGAAGCTCTCCGCGACGGGCTCGACAGGAGCCGGTGCGGGAGCCGGAGCCGGTTTCACCTCAGCCGGCTTGGCGGCCTCGGGGGCCGGAGCCGGCGGTGCAGCCGGAGCAGCAGGCGCTGCCGGAGTCTCCGGAGCGGCCGGCGCACTGGCCTCAGGCGCGACGGGCGCCGCCGGCTCGCTCGGTTGAGCGGGTGCAGCGGACGGAGCGGGCTGGGCCGGAGCGGCAGGTTGATCAGGCACTGCAGGCTGAGGAGCGGGAGCAGTAGGAGCAGCAGCGGACGCATCCGCCGCCGGCGCCTGGGCTGCGCCTTGCGGCGCAGTACCGAGCTGGCTCTGCAGCTTCGCCAACTGGGCATCCTTCAGCTCGATGAGCTTCTGCAGCTTGTCCATCTGGCTTTTCAGGTCGCCCATACGACTCTGCAGTTCTTCGTTCTCGCGGCGGGTGGTATCCAGGCTTTCCTGGGTAACGGCGAGCTTCTCGGCAATGGCCTTGCCATCCTTGCTGCCCTTGTCGCCACCCTTGGCCTTGCCGTTTTCGCCGGAGACCAGGCGCAGACTGTCCTTCTCCTCGGCTTGCGAAGGAGCGGCGCCAGCGTTGGCGCGCGGCGTGGCGTCCAGCTGACGGGCACCGCCAGTCGGCAGGCTGCGCCCTTCGCGCCAGGCGGTGTATTGCTGAGTGACTTCGGCGGCCGCGTCAGGCTGCGTGCGGGACTTGATCTGCTCCGCATCCGGCAGGCGCAGCACCTGGCCGCTCTTCAGACGGTTGATGTTGCCGCCGAGAAAGGCGTCGGGATTGAGGTCCTGGATCGCCAGCATGGTCTGCTGGACTGAAACACTGCTGTTCGGACGCGCACGCGCTGCGATTTCCCACAGGGTGTCATTGCGGCCGGTACGGTATTCGTTGCCCTCCAGGCGGCGCGGAGCCGGCGCCGCTGCCGCAGCAGGACGCGGGGACGGCGCAGCGGCCGGACGCGGCGCGACCGGAGCAGGCTGGCGGGAAATCGGTGCCGGCGCGGCCATGGGTGCGCGAGGCGCGGCGGCTGCGGCGGTCTGCGGGGAGTACAGCGGCGGGTCGAGCAGCACGGTGTATTCGCGCAGCAGGCGGCCATTGGGCCAGAGCACCTCGACCAGGAAGTTCAGGTAGGGCTCCTGGACCGGACGATCCGAGGTCACGCGAATGACGCTCTTGCCGTTCGGCTTGATGATCGGGGTGAACTTCAGGCCAGTGAGGAAGTACTGGCGGTCGACGCCCGCCTTGTTGAAGTCTTCCGGCGACGCCAGCTTGGGGATTACCTCGCCCTGGGCAAGATCACGAACTTCGACCAGGTCGATCTCGGCATCCAGCGGCTGGTTCAGGGCTGAACGCAGGTGGATGTCTCCCAACCCCAGTGCATGCGCCATGCCCGTGGTCAATGCCGAAGCAGCCGCGATTGCCTGCACCAGTTTACGAAGCCGGATCATAATTTAATCCCTTGTTTTAATAGCTTTTTCTGGATTAGAACGAAGTCTATTAGGTTGCCGCTGCCCATGATGTCCGCCGTTTTCACGACGGGACCTCTCCCCTGCCAGCGCCAATCCCAGCCAGTATTGCCAAGCTAGAATACTTCTTCAAATATTCGGTAAGTATCTTTTACAGATAGTGTTTTATCAACAATTCGCCCAAGTTCACAGCATTCAGCGCTGCGCCTTTTCGCACATTATCTGACGCAATCCACAAATTCAGTTTGCATGGATTTGTCAGACCAAGACGTAGGCGTCCGACATAAACACTATCCTGCCCCTGTGCATCACCGATGACAGTCGGGTAATCGTCTTCGACCCGTTCGATGCCGGGCGCGTCATCCAGGGCAGCCAGCGCCGCATCCAGCGAAACCGGTGCGGCGGTGGTGATCGACAGCATCAGCGCATCGCCGAAGAACACCGGCGCCATGGCACAGGTGACATCCAGCACACCTTCCAGCCCCGGGAACAGCGCGGAGAGCTCCGCGGCCATGCGTCGCTCCAGGGCCGAATGCCCCTGCTCATCCACTGCGCCAACCTGGGCCAGCATATTGAAGGCGTACTGCCGGTCAACCAGCTTCGGCTCCAGCGGGCGGGCGTTGAGCAGCTCAGCGGTTTGCCGCGCCAGCTCCTGAACCCCCTCGCGCCCCAGGACCGAGGCGGAAAGGCAGGCGGTGACGCTCAGTTGGCGAACTTCCAGCACGTCTCGCAGCGCGGCGAGCACTTCGGCGACTTCCGCCGCCGGCGCGCAGGGCGCGGCGATCCGCACCGGCAGGCTGGGCTGTTCCAGCGCCTCGCCATTGGCCGCCGGCAAGACAACCAGGGATTGCTCGGCCAGCGCCGCCCCACTGAGGTCAATCACGCTGCAACCGGCTGCCAGCGCCTGCGCGGAGCACTCATGGGCGGCATCGGCGGTAGTGGAGAGGAAGGCCAGGCGGACCTTGGCGAAGTCGAAGTCGGACAGCTTGCCGACACGCAGGTTGCGTCCACGGAACGCCACCGACTTGCCGGCGGATTCGCCCGTGGCCAGCAGATACAGGGTGCCTACAGGAAAGTCCCGCTCTTCCAGCAGCTCGACCAGTGCCTCGCCCACAAGTCCGGTGGCGCCTACTACGGCGATGTCGATGGTTTCAGGCATCCAGTGTCTCGCGATATCAGGGAAGTAAACTGCGCTGCACTTTACTTGCCCCCCAACGGCGAGGCAATCGAGTGCCTCGCCACCTATCGCGACAGGATGGGCTACGGATGCGCGACGCCATCCGAGGCTTGAGCGGCAACCACGGCCTCCCCCTGGGCCGGAGCAGGAGCGGCAGCTGGCATTGCTGGCTGGGCAGGCGCCACGGACGCGCCGGCAGGCTTGCCAGCCCGGTCCTGCTCCGCCAGACGAGCGATCAGGGCGGCGATCTGCGCATCCTTCAATTCGACCAGCTTGTTCAGCTTCTCCATCTGGCTCTGCAGGTCGGCGATCCGGCTGCGCATTTCATCGCCTTCGCGACGAGCGCTGTCGAGCCCTTCCTGCAGTACGGCGAGCTGTTCGGCGTCGGCCTTGTCCTTCTGGTTGGCGGCGCGCCCCGATACCAGGCGCAGGTTATCGCGCGTCTCGGCGCTGACCGGCGCCGCTCCCGCTTCGGTCCTTTTCGTCGCGTCCATCTGCCGGGCCTGCGGCAGCGCAGCCTGGCGGAGCGCCTGCCACTCACCATTCTGCGCCTCGATACGCGCCACAGCCTGTGCATGACTCTGTGCCCGCACCTGCTGTTCATCGGGCAGGCGCAGCACCTGCCCCACCTTCAGCCGATTGGCGTTGCCATCGACGAAGGCATCCGGGTTCAGTTGCTGGATCGCCAGCATGGTCTGCATCACCGACACGCTGGACGAGGGGCGATTGCGCGAGGCGATGTCCCACAGCGCATCGTTGCGCTGGATGCGATAGCTGTCCGACGCTGCCGATGCCACTGCCCGCGCCGGCGCAGCCTGGCGAACAGGCGCGGCAGCCGGGCGGGTCGCAATGGCCGCCGGCGGGGTCACCGGTGTGGCGGCGTAGCTCGGCGGGTCGAGCAGCAGCGTGAATTCACGTACCAGGCGTCCCTGCGGCCACACCACCTGCATCACGAAGTTGACGTAAGGCTCCTGGATCGGACGCTGCGAGGTCACGTGGATGACGCCACGGCCGTTCTTGCCGATATCCGAACTGAAACGCAGGCCGGTCACCAACTGGCTGCGGTCGACACCCAGGCGGTCGAAGTCCTGCTGGGAGGCGAGGCTGACCACCACCTCCTCCGCATTCAGGTCGCCCACGCCGCGCAGTTCGATGTTCGCCGACAGGGTCTGCCCAAGGACCGCACGCGATGAAATCTCGCCCAGCTCCAGCGCACCGGCGGTGCCTGGCTGGAAGGCCGAGGCGATGGCCGCCGCCAACAAGAAACCGTGAATTCGAGACATCCTCTCCCCCGCAGCAAGTATCCGATTGGCCGGTGCGAAAGGGCGCACCGAAACCTGGGCTGCGAGGATAGCGAGTGGTTCTCCGCTGCTTTTCCGGGTCCGTCACAGAACACCGCGAAATCAAGGGAGAACACTGCCAACATCCCGGACTTCGAACGTTTTTGTGCGCAAGATCACTTGCCGCAGAAAGCACGACGCCGGCACAAGGCCGGCGTCGTGGGTATTACTCAGAAGCGGATCAACGCTCGAGCAGAATGCGCAGCATGCGACGCAGCGGCTCGGCGGCGCCCCACAGCAGTTGGTCGCCGACGGTGAAGGCGCCCAGGTACTGCGAGCCCATGTTGAGCTTGCGCAGACGACCGACCGGAACGCTCAGGGTGCCGGTGACGGCTGCCGGAGTCAGTTCGCGCATGCTGATGTCGCGCTGATTGGGAACCAGCTTGACCCAGGGGTTGTGCTGGCTGATCAGGCCTTCGATGTCGGCCATCGGCACATCCTTGTTCAGCTTGATGGTCAGCGCCTGGCTGTGGCAGCGCATGGCGCCGATGCGCACGCAGATGCCGTCCACCGGGATCGGGCTCTTGAAGCGGCCGAGGATCTTGTTGGTCTCCGCCTGGCCTTTCCACTCTTCGCGGCTCTGGCCGTTGGGCAGCTCCTTGTCGATCCACGGGATCAGGCTGCCGGCCAGCGGCACACCGAAGTTCTCGGTCGGCATGGCGTCGCTGCGGATGGCCTCGGCGACCTTGCGGTCGATGTCGAGGATGGCGCTGGACGGATTGGCCAGGTCATCGGCGACGGAGGCGTTGATGGCGCCCATCTGCTTGATCAGCTCGCGCATGTTCTGCGCGCCGGCACCGGAGGCCGCCTGGTAGGTCATGGCAGACATCCACTCCACCAGACCGGCTTCGAACAGGCCGCCCAGGGCCATCAGCATCAGGCTGACGGTGCAGTTGCCGCCGATGTAGTTCTTGGTGCCGGCATCCAGCGACTGGTCGATGACCTTGCGGTTTACCGGGTCGAGGACGATGACCGCGTCATCCTGCATGCGCAGGCTGGAGGCGGCGTCGATCCAGTAGCCCTGCCAGCCGGCTTCGCGCAGCTTGGGGAAGACTTCGTTGGTGTAGTCGCCGCCCTGGCAGGTCAGGATGACGTCGAGGGTTTTCAGTTCCTCGATGCTGTAGGCGTCTTTCAGGGGGGCAATGTCCTTGCCAATGGACGGACCTTCGCCACCCACGTTGGAGGTGGTGAAGAACACCGGCTCGATCAGGTCGAAGTCCCGCTCTTCCAGCATCCGCTGCATGAGCACCGAACCGACCATGCCACGCCAACCGATCAGACCTACACGCTTCATCGCTACTACACCTTCATATATTTAGAGGGCCGTCGCTCCCGCATTCCAACAAGGGGCCGGGAGCGAGCGAGCCGGAGAGATTACAGATTCCGCAGCGCGGCGACTACCGCATCGCCCATTTCGCGGGTGCCGACCTTCTTGCAGCCTTCGGACCAGATGTCGCCAGTGCGCAGGCCCTGGTCGAGCACCAGGCTCACGGCCTTCTCGATGGCGTCAGCGGCGGCGCCTTCGTTGAAGGTGTAACGCAGCATCATCGAGACCGAGAGGATGGTCGCCAGCGGGTTGGCAATACCCTGCCCGGCGATATCCGGCGCGGAACCGTGGCACGGTTCGTACATGCCCTTGTTGTTCGAATCCAGCGACGCAGAAGGCAGCATGCCGATGGAGCCGGTGAGCATGGAAGCCTCATCCGACAGGATGTCGCCGAACATGTTGTCGGTGACCATCACGTCGAACTGCTTGGGCGCGCGGACCAGTTGCATGGCGGCGTTGTCGACGTACATGTGCGACAGCTCGACGTCCGGGTAGTCCTTGGCGACTTCCTCGACCACCTCGCGCCACAGCTGGCTGGACGCCAGGACGTTGGCCTTGTCCACCGAGCACAGCTTCTTGCCGCGAACGCGGGCCATGTCGAAGCCGACGCGGGCGATGCGGCGGATTTCGCTTTCGCTGTACGGCAGGGTGTCGTACGCCTGGCGCTCGCCGTTTTCCAGCACGCGCTGCTCGCGGGGCGAACCGAAGTAGATGCCACCGGTCAGCTCGCGGACGATGAGGATATCCAGGCCGGCGACCACTTCCGGCTTCAGGCTGGAAGCGCCAGCCAGTTGCGGATAGAGGATGGCCGGACGCAGGTTGCCGAACAGGCCCAGTTGCGAACGGAGCTTGAGCAGGCCGCGCTCGGGGCGGATGTCACGCTCGATCTTGTCCCACTTCGGGCCGCCCACGGCGCCCAGCAGGATGGCGTCGGACTTGCGCGCGCGCTCCAGGGTCTCGTCGGCCAGCGGCACGCCGTACTTGTCGATGGCGGCGCCGCCCAGGTCGTCGTGGGTCAGTTCGAAGCCCAGCTGGAATTTGTCGCTGGCCAGCTCCAGGACCTTGATCGCCTCGGCCATGATCTCCGGGCCGATACCGTCGCCGGGCAGAACCAGAATCTGTTTGCTCATCTCTTCGCTCTCTTATCTAAAGACGCTTGGCAAATAACGTATCGCCCCGGGAGGCTCGCACCACCCGGAGCGTTCAAGAAATATTCAGCGCTCGGCCCAGAGCACCAGCACGTCGGTGCTAAAGGAGCCCTCGGCGTCGATTTCGAAATACTCGCGCACCTCGTCGCCCACCGAAAGCTGCAGGGCGCGAATGGCCTGGCGCATCACCTCGGGTGTGCGCATGCGCTCGACCCAGGAGGTGAATTCCAGGCGCAGGCGCTGGCGCTTGGCGGCAGTTACCGCAAGACCCGCCTCGCCCACCAGACGCGCCCACTCCGACGGGGAGTAGTCGCGCACGTGGCTGGTATCGCGCAGGACTTCGACAGTCTGCAGATGGGTGTCCAGCAGAGGCAAGCCCGGCGCCGCCACATCGATGAAGCAGGTCACGCCACCCGGCTTGAGCACCCGGCGCACTTCGCGCAGCGCCTGGCCGACATCCCGCCAGTGGTGCGCGGAATAGCGGCTGAAGACGAAATCGAACTCGCCATCCTCGAACGGCAGCTGCTCGGCGGCGCCACGACGGGTGGAGATGTTGCCCAACCCGCGCTCGGCAGCAGCCGAAGCCACTACGTCGAGCATCTGCTGCGACAGGTCGTAGGCCACCACTTCGCCGGCCAGCGGCGCGACGTTGAAGCTCACGTGCCCTGCCCCGCAACCCAGGTCCAGCACACGCGCACCGGTAGTCGCCGACAGTCGCTCGCGCAGCTGGGCAAACTCCTCGCCCTGGGCGTGTACGGCGCTGGTCAGGTAAGCGTTGGCCTGGGCGCCGAACTGGCGCTGGACCACTTGCTCGTGGCGACTCTCGGTCATGGTGCTCTCCTCTCGCGGTGGTGCGACGCCATCAGGCGTCGCGGAACAACCAGGGCTGGCTCTTCTTGTAGCCGGTTTCGAAACTGCGGATGGCGTCGGCGTCCTGCAGGGTCAGGCCGATGTCGTCCAGGCCGTTGAGCAGGCAGTGCTTGCGGAACGCGTCCACTTCGAAGCTGTACTGCTTGCCGTCCGGACGGGTCACGGTCTGCGCGGCGAGGTCGACGGTCAGCTGGTAACCCTCGGTGGCTTCGCACTGGGCGAACAGCTCGTCCATTTCTTCATCTTTCAGGATGATCGGCAGCAGGCCGTTCTTGAAGCTGTTGTTGAAGAAGATGTCGGCGAAGCTCGGCGCGATCACGACGCGGAAGCCGTACTCGTCCAGGGCCCACGGCGCGTGCTCGCGGGAGGAGCCACAACCGAAGTTCTCGCGGGCCAGCAGCACGCTGGCGCCCTGGTAGCGCGGGAAGTTGAGGACGAAGTCCTGGTTCACCGGACGCTTGGAGTTGTCCTGGTTCGGCTGGCCCACGTCGAGGTAGCGCCACTCGTCGAACAGGTTCGGACCGAAGCCGGTACGCTTGATCGACTTGAGGAACTGCTTGGGGATGATCTGGTCGGTGTCGACGTTGGCGCGGTCGAGCGGCGCGACGAGGCCGGTGTGCTGAGTAAAGGCTTTCATTTATAGGTCTCCTCAGGCCTGCATCAATTCACGTACGTCGATGAAACGACCGGTCACGGCAGCCGCGGCGGCCATCGCCGGGCTCACCAGGTGGGTACGACCACCGGCGCCCTGGCGGCCTTCGAAGTTGCGGTTGGAGGTGGAAGCACAATGCTCGCCGCTCTCCAGGCGGTCCGGGTTCATCGCCAGGCACATGGAGCAGCCCGGTTCACGCCACTCGAAGCCGGCTTCGATGAAGATCTTGTCCAGGCCTTCCTGTTCGGCCTGTGCTTTCACCAGGCCCGAGCCCGGCACGACCAACGCCTGCTTGACGGTGGAAGCGACCTTGCGGCCCTTGGCCACGGCAGCGGCGGCGCGCAGGTCTTCGATGCGCGAGTTGGTGCAGGAGCCGATGAACACGCGGTCCAGCTGGATGTCGGTGATCGCCTGGTTGGCGTTCAGGCCCATGTACTTGAGGGCGCGAACGATGGAGTCGCGCTTGACCGGGTCGGCTTCCACGGCCGGGTCCGGCACGTTCTGGTCGACGGCCAGGACCATCTCCGGGGAGGTGCCCCAGCTGACCTGCGGCTTGATGTCCTCGGCACGCAGCTCGACGATGGTGTCGAAGTGCGCGTCGGCGTCGGAGACCAGGTCGCTCCAGGCTTCCACGGCCTTGTCCCAGTCGCTGCCCTGCGGCGCGAACGGACGACCCTTCACGTATTCGATGGTCTTCTCGTCGCAGGCCACCATGCCGACGCGGGCGCCCGCTTCGATGGACATGTTGCAGATGGTCATGCGGCCTTCCATGGACAGGTCGCGGATGGCGCTGCCGGCGAATTCCAGGGCATGGCCGTTGCCGCCCGCGGTACCGATCTTGCCGATCACCGCGAGGACGATGTCCTTGGCGGTCACGCCGAAGGGCAGTTTGCCTTCCACGCGAACCTGCATGTTCTTCATCTTCTTGGCGACCAGGCACTGGGTGGCGAGCACGTGCTCCACCTCGGAGGTGCCGATGCCGTGTGCCAGCGCGCCGAAGGCGCCGTGGGTCGAGGTGTGCGAGTCGCCGCAGACCACGGTCATGCCCGGCAGGGTCGCGCCCTGCTCCGGGCCGACCACGTGAACGATGCCCTGGCGGACGTCGTTCATCTTGAATTCGAGGATGCCGAAGTCATCGCAGTTCTCGTCCAGGGTCATCACCTGGATGCGCGACACTTCGTCGGCGATGGCGTCGATACCGCCCTTGCGCTCGGCCTGGGTGGTCGGCACGTTGTGGTCCGGGGTGGCGATGTTCGCATCGATGCGCCACGGCTTGCGACCGGCCAGACGCAGGCCTTCGAAGGCCTGCGGGGAGGTCACTTCGTGCAGGATGTGGCGGTCGATATAGATGAGCGACGAACCATCGTCACGGCGCTTCACCTCGTGCATTTCCCAGAGCTTGTCGTACAGCGTCTTGCCGGCCATCAGAGAATCCTCATCAGCGTCTTTCTATGCCCCTTGGGCTTGTGGGGATGATGCTATGGAAAGGCGCTGAATAACTCAAATTCATATTTTTTATTCAAAGGATTCCCAGGAGGAATACAGGTGCGTTATAAGAGTCAGGCGCCGTTTCCAGCCCCTCCGGGAGTCGACATGGACCTGACCAGCCTCAACACCTTCCTCGCCATCGCCGAGTCCGGCAGCTTCTCCGAAGCCGGCGAGCGCCTGCACCTGACCCAGCCTGCGGTGAGCAAACGCATCGCCGCCCTGGAGAGCCAGTTGGGTGTGCGCCTGTTCGACCGCGTCGGCCGTGAGGTGACCCTGACCGAGGCGGGCCGAGCCCTGCTACCGCGGGCCTACCAGATCCTCAATGTACTGGACGACACCCGCCGCGCCCTGACCAACCTCAATGGCGAGGTGAGCGGCCGCTTGGTCCTGGCGACCAGCCACCACATCGGCCTGCATCGCCTGCCACCGCTGCTGCGGGCCTTCACCAAGGCGCACCCGCAGGTGGCGCTGGACATCCAGTTCTGCGATTCGGAAGTGGCCTACGAAGAGATTCTGCATGGCCGCGCCGAACTGGCGGTCATCACCCTCGCCCCGGAAACCGCCGAACCGGTGCGCGCCGTGCCGGTGTGGGACGACCCGCTGGATTTCGTCGCCGCCCCCGAGCACCCGCTGTCGGTGCAGGGCCCGGTATTCCTCGCCGACGTGGCGCGGCACCCGGCGGTGTTCCCCGGCGGCAATACCTTCACCCACCACATCGTGCGGCGCATGTTCGAGGCCGAAGGCCTGACGCCGAACATCGGCATGAGCACCAACTATATGGAGACCATCAAGATGATGGTCTCCATCGGCCTGGCCTGGAGCGTACTGCCGCGCACCATGCTCGACGACAGCGTCGTACGCCTGCCGCTGCAGGACATCCAGCTCAGCCGCCAGTTGGGCTACATCCTGCATACCGAGCGCACCCTGTCCAACGCCGCGCGCGCCTTCATGCGCCTGCTCGACGCCCAGGCGGCCGGGCTTGCGCCGGTCGCGGCCTAACCTCTATTGTTCTGACAGAACAAGAAGAACAAGGGGCCCGAATGCCCGTCCGCATGCCATTTCGCCACCGCTTTGTGAGCGGTCCCGGCCTCTTGTCGGGGAGCGCTGCATGAGCCGAAGCGCCTCCTCGTCCCTGCCCGAATCCGAAAGCCAGGATCAGTTCGCCAAGGCCTTTCATACCGGCCCCGACGCCATGGTCATCACTGACCGGAGCAGCGGGCGCTTCCGCGAGATCAACGCCAGCTTCACCGAGCGCTTCGGCTGGAGCCGCGACGAAGCCATCGGCCAGACCTCCCTGCAATTGGGCATCTGGCGCAGCCTGGATGAACGCCAGCGCATGCTCGACACCATCGACGCCGAGCAGCGCATCGACGGCTTCGAAGTCACCCTGCTTACCCGCGCAGGCGAAGAACGCAGCGCCCGCGTCTACGGTTGCCAGATCGAACTGCAAGGCCAGGCCTGCCTGGTCCTGACCATCCGCGACGTGACTCGCCTGCGCGCCCAGGAACAGGCTCTGCGCGATAGCCAGGAGCGCCTGGACCTGGCGCTGGACTCCGCGCAACTGGGCATCTGGGACTGGCACATCCCCTCCGGGATGATCTACGGCTCCACCCGCGCTGCCGTGCTCCATGAGCTGCCGGCGCAAGACTTCCACGGCCACTTCGGCGAATTCTTCGCCTGCGTCGACGAGGCCGATCGCCGGCGCATGCGCCAAGCCTACGCACGCCTGGCCAAGGGACCGGACAACGACTACCAGTTCACCTACCGCGCGCAGCTGCAATCCGGCGAAGTGCGCTACCTGGAGAGCCGCGCCCGGCTCTACCGGAGCACCGACGGCAAGCCTCTGCGCATGGCCGGCACCCTGCTCGACATCACCGAACAGGTGGTGCGCGAGCGCAACCTGGAAGCTTCCGAGGAAAAGTTCGCCAGCCTGTTCCAGGGCAGCCCCGACCCGATCTGCGTGACGCGGGTGCGCGACGGCGAGTTCATCGAGGTCAATCCGAGCTTCTGCAGCACCTTTGGCTGGCGAGCCGAGGAGGCCATCGGTCGCTCTTCCCACCAGATGTCGTTCTGGGCCGATCACCACCAGCGCGAGAGGTTGTTCGAACAACTGATGCGCGACCACTCGCTGCAGAACATCGAGGTGCAGTTCCTTACCCGCGACGGCCGCCCCATCACCTGCATGGTCGCCAGCCGGCTGATCTGGGTCGACCGCCAGCTGTGCATCCTCTCCACCTTCCGCGACGTCACCCGGCGCCTGCAGGCGGAAGAGGAACTCAAGGCCAGCCAGGAGAAATTCTACAAGGCGTTCCACTCCAGCCCCGACGCCATCACCATCACCGAGCGCGACAGCGGCCGCTACATCGAGGTCAACGAAGGCTTCCATCGCCTGACCGGGTATCGCCCGGACGAGGTGATCGGCCAGACCTCCCTGGGCATCAATATCTGGTCCGATCCCAGCGAACGCCAGAACATGATCGCCGCGCTGAAACGCGATGGTTTCGTGCACCACATGGAGATGCTCGGCCGCCATCGCGACGGCACGGTCAAGACGGTGGACGTCTCGGTGGAGCAGATCGACCTGGGCGGCACCGCCTGCCTGCTGCTGACCGCCCGCGACACCAGCGAACTGCGCGAGGCCGAAGCGCGCATCCAGCACCTGGCCTACCACGACGCCCTGACCGACCTGCCCAACCGCGCCCTGCTGATGGATCGCCTCAAGCAGCAGATCGCCCTGCTGCAGCGCCACAACATGCGCGGCGCACTGCTGTTCCTGGATCTCGACCACTTCAAGCACATCAACGACTCGCTGGGGCATTCGGTGGGCGACGCCATCCTGCAGATGGTCACTGCGCGCCTGGAGGCCAGCGTACGCCAGGAAGATACGGTGGCGCGGCTGGGCGGCGACGAGTTCGTGATCCTGCTCACCGGCATCGATGGCAGCCGCCTGGAAACCGCGCGCCGGGTACGCCAGTTGGCCGAGAAACTGCGCGACCTGCTGGCCGAACCCATGCTGCTGGACGGCCACCGCCTGCAGATCACCCCGAGCATCGGCATTGCGCTGATCCCCGACGACGGCGCGACGCCCGAGGACCTGCTCAAGCGCGCCGACATCGCCATGTACCGCGCCAAGGACGCCGGCCGCAATACCGTGCAGCTGTTCCACGCCTCCATGCAGAAAGCCGCCAGCGAGCGCCTGCGCCTGGAGAGTGGCCTGCGCATGGCCATCGCCCGCCGCGAGTTCAGCCTGCATTACCAGCCGCAGGTCGACTCCCGCGGCGCCCGTATTGTCGGCGCCGAAGCGCTGTTGCGCTGGGAGCACCCCACGCAGGGGCCGCAATCGCCGGCCAGCTTCATCCGCGTGCTGGAAGACAGCGGCCTGATCATCGAAGTGGGCCGCTGGGTCATCGAGGAAGCCTGCCGTACCTGCGCACGTCTGCTCGCCGAAGGACGGATCGACCCCGAGGACTTCTGCCTCAGTGTGAACATCAGCCCCCGGCAGTTTCGCCAGAACGATTTCGTCGAGCGCGTCCTCGACAGCCTGCACAAGGCCAAGCTACCGGCCAGCCTGCTGAAGCTGGAGATCACCGAGGGGATCGTGATCCAGCAACTGGAAGACACCATCGCCCGCATGCAGCGCCTGCGCCAGGCCGGGGTGCGCTTCGCCATGGACGACTTCGGCACCGGCTACTCGTCGCTCACCTACTTGAAGCGCCTGCCGGTGGACAGCCTGAAGATCGACCAGAGCTTCGTGCGCGACGCGCCGAACGACAGCAACGACGCCGAGATCGTCCGCGCCATCATCGCCATGGGCCACAGCCTGGGCCTGGAACTGATCGCCGAAGGCGTGGAAACCCCGGAGCAACTCGCCCTGTTGGAAGAACAGGGTTGCC
The DNA here is from genome assembly GCF_047902425.1 of Pseudomonas macauensis. NCBI lineage: Bacteria > Pseudomonadati > Pseudomonadota > Gammaproteobacteria > Pseudomonadales > Pseudomonadaceae > Pseudomonas > Pseudomonas macauensis. Next base: position 4,234,614 of record NZ_CP138377.1, read on the forward strand.
ACCTGTACCAGGGCTACCTGTTCAGCCGGCCCGTACCGCTGGAGGCCTTCATCGACCAGTTGCCACGCCGGGACACGCAAAAGGCGCCCTGAGGCGCCTCCCGGTCAGCCGGCCGGGCGCAACTCCGACATCACCACCATCACCTGCGCCTCGTCCGCCTCGCCGTCATTCAGGTAGAGGTGGCCGACGCTGCTGTCGAAGTAGGCCGTCTCGCGCGGGCCGATGCTCACCGACTCGCCCGTTTCGAACTGGATGCGCACGCGCCCGGAAACCACCAGGGCGAACTCCTGGCCGGGGTGACGGACGAAGTCGTCGAACTCCCCCACCTCACGAGCGAAGATACGCGCATACAGCGGGGTCATGCTGCGCTGCGGGAAGTCGCCAGCGATCGGGTAGTACTCGTAACCGCCGGTATCGTAGCCGGCGGCTTCATCGACACGCGTCTTCACGAAGGTTTTCAGCCCGACCTGGGCGCCGACGGACGGTAGCGGGCGGAACAACTGGGCGATATCCACCTGCAGCGCGCGAGCCGCCGCCGCCAGCTTGTCGTAGCTCACCGCGACCTGCGCCAGCTCCATCTTCGACAACGTGGAAAGCGCCACGCCAGACAGGTCGGAGAGCTGCTTCAGGGTCAGTTTCTGCTGCTTGCGCACCGCCCGCAGGCGCGCGCCGACTTCGTTCCGATCCAGCTGCTGAGGCTTGGGCTGGGCTTGGGCGGTTTCGCTCATGAGGCATCTCGAAAGGGAATGCGGAAAGTTTACCGGGCCTTGCCTTTGTCGCAAAAATTCTCATATCTTAGATTTCTCACATAAGAGAAAACCTGCGAAAGGTCCTTGCCGTGAATCCATTCGACATCATCATCATCGGCGCCGGCATCGCTGGCGCATCCCTCGCCTACCGACTGAGCGAAACCCACCGGGTGCTGGTGCTGGAGCGCGAAGAACAGCCCGGCTACCACTCCACCGGACGCTCCGCCGCCATGTTCATGGAGGCTTACGGCACCCCGCAGATCCAGGCGCTGACTCGCGCCAGCCGAGCCTTCTACGAAAACCCACCGGCCGGGTTCAGCGAGCACCCGATCCTTACCCCACGTGGCTGCCTGTATGTCGGCGGTCCCGAGCAGGTCGAACTGCTCAAGCAGGCCGAAGCCACACCCGGGGTTCGGCGCATCAGCACCGAACAGGCGCTGGAATTCCTCCCGTACCTGCGTGCCGACGCCATCGCCGGGGCGCTGTACGAACCCGATGCCCGTGATCTCGACGTCCACGCGCTGCACCAGGGCTACCTGCGTGGCTTGCGCCAGCGCGATGGCGAACTGCGCTGCAACCGCGAGCTGCTGTCGGCCCGGTACGAAGACGGCCTGTGGACGCTGGAGCTCAACCAGGGCGACACCGTACAGGCCAGGCAACTGGTGAACGCCGCCGGCGCCTGGGCCGATCACGTGGCCGAGCGTTGCGGCATCCGCCCGGTCGGCCTGCAGCCCTGCCGCCGCACGGCCTTCACCTTCCCGGTTCCGGAGGGCGTCGACATCAGCCGCTGGCCCACGGTGATCGGTATCGACGAGAGCTTCTACTTCAAGCCCGACGCCGGCCAGCTGCTCGGCTCGCCCGCCAACGCCGACCCGGTACAGGCGCAGGACGTGCAGCCCGAAGAGCTGGACATCGCCCTGGGCGTGCACCACATCGAAGAGCACACCACCCTGACGATCCGCCGTCCGAACCACAGCTGGGCCGGCCTGCGCTCCTTCGTCACCGACGGCGACCTGGTGGTCGGCCGGGACGAGCAGAACCCCGCGTTCTTCTGGCTGGCTGCCCAGGGCGGCTACGGCATCCAGTCGGCCGACGGCGTATCGCGCCTGGCCCACTCGCTGCTGCTCGGCCAGCCGCTTCCCGAATCCCTGCGCCAGGAAGGCGTGGATCCCCTGCGCCTGAGCCCGGCGCGCTTGCGTTGAGTCCTACCGGAGGCACTCCCATGAGCGATATCCAGCGTTATCCCAGCACCCTGCCCTTCCCCTTCTCCCGCGCGGTCAAGGCCGGCGGCTTCCTGTTCCTGTCCGGGCAGATCCCGATGACTGCGGATGGCCAGGTGGTGAAAGGCGACATCCAGACCCAGACCGAAGCGGTGATGACCCGCATCGGCGAGAGCCTGGAAGCCTGCGGCGCGAACTACTCCCAGGTGGTGAAGGCCACCGTGTGGCTGTCGGACATGGCGCATTTCACCGGTTTCAACGAAGTGTACAAGCGCTACTTCGACCAGGGCCTGCCGGTGCGTTCCTGCGTGGCCTCCGCCCTGGCGCTGGGCGTGGACGTCGAAGTGGAAGTCCAGGCCTACGTCGGCGAAGCGTGATCCTTCCTCTGGCCTCGTCACAGGCGGGGCCACCCCCATAACAACAATAGGGTTTCGATCATGAAGACCAGTCTCAAACTCGGTGGTGCCTACATAGGCCTGGTGGTCGGCGTCGGTTTCGCCTCGGGCCAGGAAATCCTCCAGTTCTTCGGCAGCTTCGGCATCATGGGCCTGGCTGGCGCCGTGGTGGCACTGGCGCTGTTCGCCTTCCTGCTGATGAACCTCTACCAGATCGGCAGCCGCCTGCAGACCCAGTCGCACAAGGAGGCCATGGAGTTCATTTGCGGCAAGCCGCTGGGCCGCGTCGTCGACCTGATGCTGACCTTCTTCCTGTTCGGCACCATGGTGGTGATGTTCGCCGGGGCCAACTCCTCCTTCGAGCAGCAACTGGGCATCGGCCACAACATCGGCGGCATCGTGCTTGGCGTGCTGACCATCATCACGGTGTGCCTGGGCCTGAAGCGGGTGATCACCCTGATGAGCCTGATCACCCCGGTGCTGATGATCATCGTGGCGATCATCGCCATCTACGCCCTGACGCACATCCAGAAGCCGCTGGCCGAACTGGAGCAGATCGCCCTGGCCCTGCCGCACCCGGCGCCCAACTGGCTGCTCAGCGCTTTCCTCTACGTTTCCTACAACGTCGCCGCCACTGCGGCCGCCGTGGTGGTGATGGGCAGCAGCGTGGCCAACCTGCGCAAGGCCGGGCTGGGCGGAGTGATCGGCGGCGCCGGTGTCGGCGTGCTGATCCTGGCCATGGCCCTGGTGATGCTGGTGCAGATCGACGTGATCGGCGACAGCGCCATTCCCACCCTGCTGCTGAGCAACCACATCGCCCCGTGGTTCGGCGACGTGATGCTCGCGCTGCTGCTGGTGAAGCTGTACTGCACCACCAGCGGCTTCGCCTACACCCTGGCCGCGCGCTGCGCCGCCTATGGCGTGCCGTTCCGCGTCGCTACGGTGGCCGCGGTGGTACTCGCCTTCATCGGCAGCCAGGTCGGTTTCGTCAAGCTGGTGGGGATCGTCTACCCGATCATGGGCTACCTGGGCTTCGTCCTGATGGTGGCGATCGTCATCGCCTGGTGGCGCAATCGTTCGGCGCCGCTGCCGGAACGGCAGAACGCCTGACCGACGCAGAAACGAAAACGCCCGTCTCTTGCGAGACGGGCGTTTTGCTATGCGGCTACGGCTCGGTCAGTGCCGAGGCGCGACTCAGCCTTCGATGGCCGGGCGCTGGCCGTTGATGGCGATCCGCTTGGGCTTGGCTTCTTCCGGAACGATGCGCACCAGCTCGATGCTCAGCAGGCCGTTCTTCAGCGACGCGCCCTGGACCTCGATGTGGTCGGCCAGGCGGAAGGACAGCTTGAAGGCACGCTGGGCGATGCCCTGGTGCAGGTAGGTGACGCTCTCGGAAGCCTTCTCGCGCTTGCCGCCGTTGACGGTCAGCACGCCGCGCTCCACCTGCAGCTCCAGGTCTTCCTCCTGCAGGCCGGCGGCGGCGATGACGATGCGGTACTGGTCGTCACCATGCTTTTCGACGTTGTAGGGCGGGTAGGAACTGCCGCTTTCACTGCGCAGGGCGGATTCGAACAGATCGTTGAAGCGGTCGAAACCAATGGACTGGCGGAACAGCGGGGCGAGGGAAAGGACGTTGCTCATGGCGAATCTCCTGAAAATTTCAGCAAGGTATGATCTGGAGCCTGTCTTCAGAACTCCGATGCGGGACCCGTCTTCGGCCTCCCGCAGGGACATAGATAGGGATGGCAAAATCGGTTTCAAGCCCCGCCTCGCAAAAAGGATTCGCCCATGCAACCCGTCATGCTCATCACTGGCGCCAGTCGCGGCATCGGTGCCGCCACCGCCCTCCTCGCCGCCGAACGCGGCTTCGCCGTGGCCCTCAATTACCGCCGCGAGCACGAAGCAGCCCAGGCGCTGGTGGAGCGGATCACCGCTGCCGGCGGCACCGCGCAGTCCTTCGCCGCCGACGTATCGAGCGAAGAGGACGTGCTGCGCCTGTTCCGCGACGTGGATGAAGCTTTCGGCCGCCTCGATGTGCTGGTGAACAACGCCGGCATCCTGGAGCGCCAGATGCGCCTGGAAGACATGGACGTGGCACGCCTGCAGCGGGTGTTCGCGGTCAACGTCACCGGCACCTTCCTCTGCTGCCGCGAAGCGGTGAAGCGCATGGCGCACAAGCATGGTGGCCAGGGCGGGAGCATCGTCAACGTCTCGTCCATGGCCTCGCGCCTGGGTTCGCCCAACGAGTACATCGACTACGCGGCGGCCAAGGGTGCGGTGGATAGCCTGACCATCGGCCTCGCGAAGGAAGTGGCTGGCGAAGGCATCCGCGTCAACGCGGTGCGGCCGGGGCTGATCAAGACCGAAATCCACGCCAGCGGCGGTGAGCCGGGGCGTGTCGAACGCCTGCAATCGGCGATTCCCCTGGGACGAGGTGGCGAAGCGGAAGAAGTGGCGCGGGCGATCCTGTTCCTGGCCTCGGACGAGTCCAGCTACAGCACAGGCGGATTCATCGACGTCAGCGGCGGGCGCTGACCGCTTTTTTGTAGGAGCGAGCTTGCTCGCGAACCGCCCAAACGCCGACTTCAGCCGGGTGATCTGTTCGCGAGCAAGCTCGCTCCTACGAATATCAAGAGCCGGATCAGGCCGCTTCTTCGATTTCGACCTGCATCATCCGGTCGATCACTTCGCAGTCATGCTCGCGTCGCACCTGGGCGAACAGCTCCACCGCTTCAGGATAACTACGGGTGAGCATCCCCAGCCACTGCTTCAGGCGCCCCGGCGCATAACGCGGCGCCAGCTTGCACCGCGCCTGGCGCCAGAAGTCGTCGAGCAGCATGCGCACTTCCGACCAAGGCATCGGCACCACGTCGCGACCATCGCGCCAGGCAGCGATCTGCCGTGCAAGGTCCGGCCGCGAGACCAACCCACGCCCCAACATGATGTCCGCCACGCCGCTGATGGAGCGGCAGCGGTGGTAATCCTCCAGGGTCCAGACTTCGCCATTGGCGAACACCGGCACCTTCACCGCATCGGCCACCTTGGCCACCCACTCCCAATGCGCCGGCGGCTTGTAGCCTTCCGCCTTGGTCCGCGCGTGCACCACCACGTGGGCGGAACCGGCATCGGCCAGGGCACGGGCGCAGTCGATGGCGCCGTCCGGGCTGTCGTAGCCCAGGCGCATCTTCGAGGTCACCGGAATGTGCCTGGGAACCGCACGGCGCACCGTCTCGATGATGCTGAACATCAACTCGGGTTCCTTGAGCAACACCGCGCCGCCACGGGAGCGGTTCACCGTCTTGGCCGGGCAGCCGAAGTTCAGGTCGATCACCGGCGCGCCCAGTTCGCAGGCCTGCACAGCGTTCTCCGCCAGGCATTGCGGATCGGAGCCGAGCAGTTGCACGCGCATCGGCACGCCGGCACGGGTGCGGCTGCCGTGTTCCAGTTCCGGGGCGAGCGCGAGGAAGGCCGACGGCGGCAGCAGTCGGTCATTGATGCGGATGAATTCGGTGACGCACCAGTCGATGCCGCCGACGCGGGTCAACACATCGCGGAGGATGTCATCTACCAGCCCTTCCATCGGGGCCAGGGCGATCTGCACGACAGGCGAGCCTCAAGCAAATGCGGGGCCGCGGATTGTAGGGAATGCGCCGCGCCGGGAAAAGCACGACGCGACGGATCACGCGCCGGCAGCCACGGCTTCCGGGGAGAGCACAGCGCGGCCATAACCCTCGATGAACTCTGCCGGCATACGCTTGGGCTTGCCGGTGGACAGCTCGATGCAGACGAAGGTGGTCTGCGCACGCAGCAGGGTCACGGCGTCTTCCGGACGCACCAGCTGGAAGTGACGGGTCATCTTCAGGCGCTGGTCGGACTCGACGATCCAGGTCGCCAGTTGCAGCTGGTCGCCTTCATAGGCGGCCGCCAGGTAGTCAACCTCGTGGCGCACCACGGCCATGGCGCGGTCCAGCCGGCGGTACTCGGCCAGGTCCAGCCCCAGCCGCTGGGAGTGGCGCCAGGCGCAGCGCTCCAGCCAACTGACGTAGACGGCATTGTTGGCATGGCCGAGGCCGTCGATGTCTTCGGCCTTGACCTCGATGTCGATGACGAAGGGATCGGGCAGCTGCCAACTCATGAGGAATGCTCCAGGCTTGCGGCCAGCTCGCGGGCTTCGATGGCCAATTGAGTGATCTGATCCCAGGCGCGGGCGCGCACCAGGCTCGGCGGCGCGATCCAGGTGCCGCCGACGCAGGCGACGTTGGGCAGGCGCAGGACGTTGAGCAGGTTTTCCTGGGTGATGCCGCCGGTCGGGCAGAAGCGGATGCCGGTGAAGGGCTCCTTCAGGCTCTTGAGCATCCGGATCGCCGCATTGCCGTCGGCGGGGAACAGCTTCAGCGAGCGATAGCCGTACTCCAGCGCCACCAGTACCTCCGAAGGCGTCATTACGCCGGGCAGGAACGGCAATTTCGCATCATCGGCGGCAGCTACCAGACGCGGCGTGCAGCCGGGACTGATGGCGAACTGCGCGCCGGCATCGCGGGCCTCCTGGAACTGCTCGGTGTGGATCAGCGTGCCGGCGCCGAGAATCATCTCCGGCAGCTCGCGGCGAATCTCCGCGAGGGCGTCCAGCGCCTGTGGCGTGCGCAGGGTCACTTCGAGCACCCGCACGCCACCGTCATACAGCGCGCGGGCCAGATCACCGGCCAGCGCCACATCGTCGATCACCAATACCGGCATGACCGGGCGCGCCTGCTGCAGCACCCAATCCAGCGAAAGATTCATGCGTTTCCCCCAATCGGCCACCCGCATGCGCAAGACCTCGCGCCCAGGCCGGGGCAGCCGGAAATGCCCGGAAGTCTACGCCAGGCCGCGAAGCCTGACGACCCGCAACGGGCCATCATGAAACGATAACGGCGGCCTGCGGCCGCCGTTATCAGGCTATTGAATGACTCAGGATGCCAGGGCCAGGGCGAGCGGCTCCTCGACGCCCTCCAGCAGCTCCAGCACCGCCTCCGCCAGCGCGGTATCCGCCAGCACGCGGTGGTGCCCGCCGCTCGGCAGCCGCAGCAGCCGGCTACCCGGCCAGGCCTCATGGATGGCGACGGACTCGGCCACCCGCACCTGACGGTCATCCTCGGCGTGCACCACCAGACCGGGCATGCCCAGTTCGTAGCGCGCCACATCCAGCTGTTTCGCCGGAATGCCCGCCTGCCGCTCGACCTGACGGATGAAGCTCGAACGCGCCGCCGGCGACAGACCGACGTAGTTGGCGAAACCACGCAGTACTGTGAGCACCTTGCTCGGCGCGGCAATGGTCACCAGGGTTTCGGTGCGCAGGCCCATCTGGGTCGCCAGCAATGCACTGGCGCCGCCCAGGGAATGGCCGATCACCGCGCGCAGCGGCGGCAGCTCGCTGGCGGCTTCCAGCAGGGCGCGGGCGAACAGCACGACGTTCGCCTCGCTCCCTGGCGAGCGGCCGTGGCCCGGGGCATCGAGAGCGATCACTCCATAACCGGCACCGACCAGCTTCTCGATCAGCGCGGCGAACTGCGTCGGGCGCCCCGCCCAACCGTGCATCAGCAGCACCGCCGGACCTTCGCCCCAACGCAGCGCGGACAGGCCGAAGCGCAGGGTGATGCGTTCGGAGCTGGCCAAAAGCGGCAGCTCCCAGTCACGCGGCGGCAACTCGTTGGGCGTCATGAACAGCTGACGCATGCGCCCCGCCGCCCATTGCGGCGCAACGCGGCCCAGGGTGGCGTTGATTCCACGAACCCAGCTCAGACTGCTCATTTTCCGTACCTCCTCAGATCACCGCTTTCTTCGCGGCACGCAGGACACGATCGGACAGGTCGCCCTTGCCCAGGGCACGGGCCAGCGCCAGTCCGCCAATCATCAGGGCCATATCGCTGAGCACCGCGTCGATTTCCTCCGGACGTTCAGCAAGGCTCGCCACCATCAGTTCCACGTGTTCTTCCAGCGCCTCGCGGAATCCTTCCGGCAGGTGCGCCACTTCGCTCAGGGAACTGGGGATCGGACAGCCTTCGTCTTCGGTGTCGCGGTGCTTGCGCGACAGGTAGAACTGCGCCGCCAGTGCCCGGCGCTCGGCAAAACTGGTTTGCGGATCGAACATCTTCAGGCCAGCCCGGCGCTTGCTCAGCAGTTGGCGGAAGGCCTCCAGCATCAAGGCATCCTTGCTCTCGAAGTGCGCATAGAAGCCGCCCACGGTCAGCCCCGCCGCCGCCATCACCTCGCCCACGCTGGGGTCGACCGGACCGCGCTTGAGCAGCGCGCTGGTGGCGGCGGAAAGAATGCGCTCGCGGGTCTGGGCCTTCTTGTTGCTCATGGCATCGCTCCAAAAATATTATGAGCAGAATATTATTCTCATAATAAAAATCAGCAAGCTGAAAGCGCGACCGCTGGTCGGGAGAAAATTCTTCAGGAGGGAGAAAAACAAAAGGGCCACTGAAATTCTCAGTGGCCCTATAGGCATCGCAGAGCGATAAAAATGGCGTCCCCTAGGGGACTCGAACCCCTGTTACCGCCGTGAAAGGGCGGTGTCCTAGGCCACTAGACGAAGGGGACATATCCTTCGAAGAAACCCGCTGAACCGCGGATTCTGGCTTCATCCCGAATGGGAAATTGGTGGAGCTAGACGGGATCGAACCGTCGACCTCTTGCATGCCATGCAAGCGCTCTCCCAGCTGAGCTATAGCCCCAGATCACTCTGGCTGACGACGCGAACGCATCGTCGCTGGATAGTGGCGTCCCCTAGGGGACTCGAACCCCTGTTACCGCCGTGAAAGGGCGGTGTCCTAGGCCACTAGACGAAGGGGACGCAAAACCTTCGATATAAGTCTTGCCCGGACCAGACAAAACTTACTGGACTTTTTGTCCATAAGAAATTGGTGGAGCTAGACGGGATCGAACCGTCGACCTCTTGCATGCCATGCAAGCGCTCTCCCAGCTGAGCTATAGCCCCAAAGTACCGCTGGATCTACCGTTCCGCTTCGCTCTGTCATTCAGTTCGTCGCTGGAACGGGGCGCATCTTAGGGGCGAGACGAAACCCTGTCAACAAGATTTTTTCAGATTTCTAATTTTTTTCTCCCAAAGAACAATCACTTATGTGACCACCCCGAATCCAGGCCAACGGAATAAGCAGCCCGCCTGCCCTCCTCCAGCCGCGCCAAACGGGCGGCGCAGGCATGAAAAAGGCCGGGCACCTGACGGCGACCGGCCTTCTCCAGTGTAGGAAAGATATTAGGCGCCGATGGCGTCGCGAATCTTTTCCCACTCCTTGGCTTCTTTCTTCGACGCACCGCCCAGCAGTTCCAGGGCCTGGCGCAGACGGTAGCGCGACAGGTCGGCACCGAGGATTTCCATCGCATCGAGCACCGACACCGAGCTGGCCTGGCCGGTGATGGCCGGGAACATCAGCGGCATCACGTCACGCAGCTTGAGACCCAGGTGTTCGGCGACGGCCTGGATGGTCGCAGTGATCCTGTCCTTCTCCCACTGGCGCAGCGCTTCGAGCTTCCACAGCACCAGTTGCAGCACCTGGCGAACCTGGGTGGCGTCGAGCTTCTTGTGCTCGAACAGCTTGGCGTCCAGTTGCACGCCGCCACTGAAGAAGAAGCCGGCCAGCGGGGCGATCTGGCTGAAGTTCTCCACGCGGCCCTGCACGTGCGGGGCGATCTTCATCAGGTACTCGGGGTTGAGCGCCCACTTCTGCACTTCCTTGGCGAAGTCCTCCACCGACAGCTCGCGAATCCACTGGCCGTTCAGCCAGGACAACTTCTCGATGTCGAAGATCGGGCCGCCCAGTGACACGCGGGACAGGTCGAAGTGCTCGATCATCTCCGCCAGGCTGAACTTCTCGCGCTCATCCGGCATGGACCAGCCCATGCGGCCGAGGTAGTTCAGCAGCGCCTGGGGCAGCAGGCCCATGCGCTCGTAGAAGGTGATGGAGGTCGGATTCTTGCGCTTGGACAGCTTGCTCTTGTCCGGGTTGCGCAGCAGCGGCATGTAGCAGAGCACCGGCTGTTCCCAGCCGAAGTACTCGTACAGCTTGATCAGCTTGGGCGCCGAGGGCAGCCACTCTTCGCCACGCAGGACATGGGTGATGCCCATCAGGTGATCGTCGACCACGTTGGCCAGGAAGTAGGTGGGCAGGCCGTCGGCCTTCATCAGCACCTGCATGTCCATGCGGTCCCACGGGATTTCCACGTCGCCACGGAGCATGTCCGGCACCACGCAGACGCCCTCGGTAGGCACCTTCATGCGCACCACGTGGGATTCGCCGGCGGCGATACGCTTGGCCGACTCTTCCCTGGACAGGTGCATGCAGTGACCGTCGTAGCGTGGGGTTTCCTTGCGCGCCTGCTGATCGGCACGCAGCGCGTCGAGGCGCTCGGCGGAGCAGAAGCAGGGGAAGGCATGGCCTTTTTCGACCAGCTCGTCGCTGTACTGCTTATAGATGGCGCCGCGTTCGCTCTGCCGGTACGGGCCGTGCGGACCACCGACGTCCGGGCCCTCGTCCCATTCGATGCCCAGCCAGCGCAGCGCGTCGAAGATCTGCTGTTCCGATTCGCGGGTGGAGCGCAGCTGGTCGGTATCCTCGATACGCAGGATGAACTGGCCGCCGTGCTGACGGGCGAAGCAGAGATTGAACAGCGCGATGTAGGCGGTGCCGACGTGCGGGTCACCGGTGGGAGACGGCGCGATACGGGTGCGGACAGTGGTCATGAAGGCTCTCATGTGAATCGGTGAGGACAGCGCGGGCCAGGACACGCGCTCATGGACGCGATGTTATCAGGCGGGCCGCCCCCGGCTCCAGCCAACGCTCCGCATCAATCGGCAGGTTGGTGATCAGGAAGTCGAGGAAGGCCTTCACCTTCATGGCCTGGAATCGCCGTGACGGGTAGACGGCATACAGCTCGCCAACCGGCAGCTGCACCTGCGGCAGAACGCGCACCAGACTGCCGTTGGCCAACTGTTCGTCAACGATCAGCTCCGGCAACGATGCGATCCCGGCGCCGGCCAGCACCGCTTCGCGGGCGAAGGTGATGTTGTTGCACGACAGCACCCGATGGCAGGGAATGCTCTCGCCGCTCAGCGGCCAGTAGCGCTGGGAATCGGACTGCAGCAGCACGGCGCGATGGCCGGCCAGCTCCTCGACCTGCCGCGGCTGGCCGTGCAAGGCCAGGTACTCCGGGCTGGCACACAGGCAGCGGTTGGTGATCAGCATGCGCCGGGCGATCAGCGTGGAGTCTTCGGGCTGGCCGACCATGATGACGATGTCCACACCCTCCTCCAGCGGATCGACGCTGCGCGACGTGAGCTCGACCTCGGCGGTGATCTGCGGGTAGAGCCGCATGAAATCGCCCAGCACCTTGCCCAGGTACATCTGGCCGAACTCGATGGGCGCGCTGATACGCAACAGCCCTGACGGCGCCTGCTGCAACTGCATCACCGCCTGCTCGGCCTCGGCGAAGTCATGCATGATCTGCCGGCAGCGGTCGTAGTAGGCCTGCCCCACTTCGGTCAGGCGCAGCTTGCGGGTGGTGCGATTGAGCAGCCGTACCCCCAGGCGCTCCTCGAGCAGGACGATGCGCCGGCTCACCGTGGATTTCTGCATGCCCAGGCTCTGCGCGGCCTGGGTAAAACTGTGCAGCTCCACGACGCGGGTGAAGATCAGCGCATCATCCAGCCCCATGATTGTTCCCTATAAGCAACAAAGTTTCCGAAGTGTAGCGGCTACGTGCCGCCACGGAACACTGTTACATTGGCAAACATTTTTCCGTCAACCAAACGCTCGTTTAACTATGCCTGCCCAACTGCAACGTCGCCTGACCGTGTTCCTGACCATCCTCGTGGTGGTCGCCCTCGCCCTCCTGGCGCGCTGGTATTTCATCGGTCGCTTCGTCGAGACGACCGATAACGCCTATGTGCAGGGCGAGATCACCCGTATCGCCAGCCAGCTCGGCGCGCGCATCGACGAAGTGCTGGTACAGGACAACCAGCACGTGGAAAAAGGCCAGCTGCTGGTGAAGCTCGAAGCCGACGATTTCAAGCTCGCCCTGGACCGCGCCAAGGCCACCCTGGCTACCCGTGAGGCAGAGCTGGAGCAGGCCCGCAGCAAGCTCAAGGGGCAGTCGAGCGCCATCGCCGCCAGCGAGGCCGACGTGAATGCCAGCCAGGCCACCCTCGGCCGCGCCGAAGTCGACCTGGGCCGCGCCCAGGCACTGCGCGGCCCCGGGTACGTTTCCGAGGAGCGCGTCACCACCCTCACCGCCGACTCCCGCGTTGCCCGCTCCCAGGTCGCCAAGGCCCAAGCCGACCTGCAGGCCCAGCGTGTCCAGCGCGACACCCTGGGCACCGATGTCCAACGCTTGCAGGCGCAGATCGAGAGCGCCCGCGCCGACGTCGCCCAGGCCGAGCTCAACCTGGCCCGCACCGAAATCCGCGCCCCGGTGAGCGGCCTGGTCGGCCAGCGCAACGCCCGAATCGGCCAGTACGTACAGGTCGGCACCCAGCTGTTGTCGCTGGTGCCGGACGACGGCATCTGGATTCAGGCCAACTTCAAGGAAACCCAGATCGGCAAGATGCGTCCGGGGCAGAAGGCGCGCCTGGTGTTCGACTCCTTCCCCGACACCCCCATCGACGGCGAAGTGCAGAGCCTGTTCGCTGCCTCCGGCGCACAGTTCAGCCTGCTGCCGCCGGACAACGCCACCGGCAACTTCACCAAGGTGGTACAGCGCATCCCGGTCAAGATCACCTTCGCCGACGACAACCCGCTCAAGGGCCTGATCCGCCCGGGTATGTCGGTCGATGCCGAGGTCGAGTTGCGTGTCCGCTGATGCCCTGGTGCGGCCGGTCGGGGAACCGACCCGCCGCGACTGGATCGCCGTGTTCAGCGCCATGCTGGGTGCCTTCATGGCGGTGCTCGACATCCAGATCACCAACTCCTCGCTGAAGGACATCCAGGGCGCGCTGGCCGCCACCCTGGAGGAAGGCTCGTGGATTTCCACCTCCTACCTGGTGGCGGAAATCATCATGATCCCGCTCACCGCCTGGCTGGTACAGCTGCTCTCGGCACGCCGGCTGGCCTGGATGATTTCCACCGGTTTCCTGCTCTCCTCCCTGCTCTGCTCCTTCGCCTGGAACCTGGAGAGCATGATCGTGTTCCGCGCCATGCAGGGGTTCACCGGCGGTGCGCTGATTCCGCTGGCGTTCACCCTGGCGCTGATCAAGCTACCGGAGCACCACCGCCCCAAGGGCATGGCGCTGTTCGCCATCACCGCCACCTTCGCGCCATCCATCGGCCCGACCCTGGGCGGCTGGCTGACGGAGAACTTCGGCTGGGAATACATCTTCTACATCAACATCCCGCCGGGCCTGCTGATGATCGCCGGCCTGCTCTACGGCCTGGAGAAGAAGCCTCCGCACTGGGAACTGCTGAAGAGCACCGACTACGCCGGCATCGTCACCATGGCCATCGGCCTGGGCTGCCTGCAGGTGTTCCTGGAAGAAGGCCACCGCAAAGACTGGCTGGAATCCAACCTGATCGTCAGCCTGGGCAGCATCGCGCTGATCAGCCTGATCCTCTTCGTGATCCTGCAGACCTCGCGACCCAATCCGCTGATCAACCTGGGCATCCTGCGCAACCGCAACTTTGGCCTGTCGAGCATTTCCAGCATTGGCCTGGGGATGGGGCTGTACGGCTCGATCTACGTGCTGCCGCTGTATCTGGCACAGATCCAGGGCTACAACGCGATGCAGATCGGCGAGGTAATCATGTGGATGGGCGTGCCGCAGCTGTTCCTCATTCCGCTGATTCCCAAGCTGATGAAGATCGTCGAGCCGCGCCTGCTGTGCGCCGTGGGCTTCGGCCTGTTCGGCATGGCGAGCTTCTTCTCCGGTGTGCTCAACCCGGACTTCGCCGGCCCGCAGTTCAATCAGATCCAGCTGTTGCGCGCCCTCGGCCAGCCGATGGTAATGGTCACCATCTCGCTGATCGCCACCGTTTACCTGCAGCCGCAGGACGCGGGGTCGGCCTCCAGCCTGTTCAACATCCTGCGCAACCTCGGCGGTGCCATCGGCATCGCCTTGCTGGCCACCCTGCTGGATAGCCGCGCCAAGGTCTACTATGACTACCTGCGCGAAGCGGTGGTGCCGGTGAACGGCGCGGTGGACGAGCGCCTGGCGCAGCTGACCGCGCAACTGGGCACGCAGCAGGCGGCGCTGGGCAAGATCAGCGAGATCGTCCACCAGCAGGCGGCGATCATGGCCTACAACGACGCCTTCCATGCCATCGGCATCGTGCTGGCGGTCAGCATGGTGGCGGTGCTGCTGACTCGTCCGCTGCCGGCGGGCATGGGTGTCGGCGCGGGGGCCGGGGCGCATTGAGCGTCCCCATGCCACACCAATCCTTGTAGGAGCGAGCTTGCTCGCGAACCCCGCTTCACGCCGGAGCCTCAGGGTGCTGTGCGGTTCGCGAGCAAGCTCGCTCCTACGAAAAGCCGCCCAGCCGCCTTCACGACTCAGCCCATCGACACCATGCGGTCGCGCAATTTGCCGATCTCGTCGCGTACCCCGGCCGCGGCCTCGAACTCCAGGTCCCGCGCCAGCTGGTACATGCGCTCTTCCAGCTGCTTGATGCGTTTGGCGATCTCGTCCGGTGTGCGCAGTTCATTCTCGTAGCGCCCACTCTCCTCCGCCACCTTCGCCAGACTGCGGCGCTTGCCCTTGGCACCCGGCACCACGGCGCCTTCGAGGATGTCCTTGATGTCCTTCTTCACGCCCTTGGGCACGATGCCGTGCTTGGCGTTGAACTCAAGTTGCTTGGTACGACGTCGCTCGGTCTCGTTGATCGCCCTCTGCATCGAGCCGGTAATGTTGTCGGCGTAGAGGATCGCCTTGCCATGCAGGTTCCGCGCGGCGCGGCCGATGGTCTGGATCAGCGAGCGTTCGGAACGCAGGAAGCCTTCCTTGTCCGCATCGAGGATCGCCACCAGCGACACCTCGGGCATGTCCAGGCCCTCGCGCAGCAGGTTGATCCCCACCAGCACGTCGAAGGTCCCGGTGCGCAGGTCGCGGATGATCTCCACCCGCTCCACGGTATCGATGTCCGAGTGCAGGTAGCGTACCCGCACATCGTGGTCGCCCAGGTAGTCGGTGAGGTCCTCGGCCATGCGCTTGGTCAGGGTCGTGACCAACACCCGCTGGTCCTCGGCCACGCGCAGGCGGATTTCCGAGAGCAGGTCGTCCACCTGGGTGGTGGCCGGGCGGATTTCCACTTCCGGGTCGACCAGGCCGGTGGGGCGCACCACCTGCTCGATCACCCGGCCGGCGTGCTGATCCTCATAAGGGCCAGGGGTTGCCGAGACGAAGATGGTCTGTGGGCTGATCGCCTCCCATTCCTCGAAGCGCAGCGGCCGGTTGTCCAGTGCCGACGGCAGGCGGAAGCCGTATTCCACCAGGGTTTCCTTGCGCGAACGGTCGCCCTTGTACATGGCGCCGACCTGGGGAACGCTGACGTGGGATTCGTCGATCACCAGCAGGGAGTTGGCCGGCAGGTAATCGTAGAGGGTTGGCGGCGGCTCGCCGGGACCGCGCCCGGAGAGATAGCGCGAGTAGTTCTCGATGCCGTTGCAGTAACCCAGTTCGAGGATCATCTCCAGGTCGAAACGGGTGCGCTGTTCCAGGCGCTGGGCTTCCACCAGCTTGTTGTTGGTGCGCAGGTATTCCAGGCGCACCTTGAGTTCGGCCTTGATCTGCTCCACCGCCTCCAGCAGCGTTTCCCGTGGGGTCACGTAGTGGCTCTTGGGGTAGAAGGTGAAGCGCGGCAGCTTGGTGATCACCTCGCCGGTCAGCGGGTCGAAGGCGGCGATGTTCTCCACCTCGTCGTCGAACAGCTCGACTCGGATGGCTTCCAGGTCCGATTCCGCAGGGAATATGTCGATAACGTCGCCGCGCACGCGGAAAGTGGCGCGAGCGAAGTCCATGTCGTTGCGGGTGTACTGCAGGCTGGTCAGGCGGCGTAGCAGCTCGCGCTGGTCCATCCTGTCGCCGCGATCCAGGTGCAGGACCATCTTCAGGTAGGACGCCGGGTCGCCCAAGCCGTAGATCGACGACACGGTGCAGACGATGATGGCGTCCTCGCGCTCCAGCAGCGCCTTGGTCGCCGACAGGCGCATCTGCTCGATGTGGTCGTTGATGGAGGAGTCCTTCTCGATATAGGTATCGGAGGACGGCACGTAGGCTTCAGGTTGGTAGTAGTCGTAGTAGGAGACGAAGTACTCCACCGCGTTGTTCGGGAAGAAGGTCTTGAACTCGCCGTAGAGCTGCGCGGCCAGGGTCTTGTTCGGCGCCAGGATCATGGTCGGGCGCTGCACCTGGGCGATGACGTTGGCGATGCTGAAGGTCTTGCCGGAACCGGTCACCCCCAGCAGCGTCTGGTGCGACAAGCCCGCTTCCAGTCCTTCCACCATCTGTCGGATGGCTTCTGGTTGATCACCGGCGGGCTTGAAGCGCGAATCCAGCTGGAATAACGACATGGGAACCTCGCATTGGCGTGTGACGCTTCGGTCGCCAAAGCGTCATACCAGTCGAAAAGCATGCGCGATAACTCGCCGCCTGCCATAGAGGGCTATATAATACCGGCCCGTCGACGCAACCCCCAGCGCCGTGAGCGGGGGGTTGCAATTGCACTTCACTCCCGCCTTAGAGCTGCTGCCAAAATGAGTCTGTTCTCCGCTGTCGAAATGGCCCCCCGTGACCCCATCCTGGGCCTGAACGAAGCTTTCAACGCCGATACCCGTCCGGGCAAGATCAACCTGGGCGTTGGCGTGTACTACAACGAGGAAGGTCGCCTCCCGTTGCTGCGTGCCGTCCAGGCCGCGGAGAAGGCCCGCATCGAAGCCCATGCCCCGCGCGGCTACCTGCCGATCGAAGGCATCGCCGCCTACGATTCGGGCGTACAGAAGCTGCTGTTCGGCGCTGACTCCGAGCTGCTGGCCGAAGGCCGTGTAGTGACCACCCAGGCCGTTGGCGGTACCGGCGCGCTGAAGACCGGCGCCGATTTCCTCAAGCGCCTGCTGCCCAACGCCACCGTCGCCATCAGCGACCCGAGCTGGGAAAACCACCGCGCCCTGTTCGAAGCCGCCGGCTTCCCGGTGCAGAACTACCGCTACTACGACGCCAGCACCAACGGCGTTAACCGCGCCGGCCTGCTGGAAGACCTGAACGCGCTGCCGTCGCAGTCCATCGTTGTGCTGCACGCCTGCTGCCACAACCCGACCGGCGTCGACCTGACCATGGACGACTGGAATCAGGTGCTGGACGTGCTCAAGGCCAAGGGCCACGTGCCGTTCCTCGACATTGCCTACCAGGGCTTCGGCGACGGCATCGACGAAGACGCCTCCGCTGTGCGCCTGTTCGCCCAGTCCGGCCTGAACTTCTTCGTCTCCAGCTCCTTCTCCAAGTCGTTCTCGCTGTACGGCGAGCGCGTCGGCGCGCTGTCGGTCGTGACCAACAGCCGCGAGGAATCCGCCCGCGTCCTGTCCCAGGTCAAGCGCGTGATCCGCACCAACTACTCCAACCCGCCGACCCACGGCGCCAGCGTCGTCGCTTCCGTGCTGAACAGCCCGGAACTGCGTGCGGTATGGGAAGAAGAACTGGGCGAAATGCGCACCCGCATCCGCGCCATGCGCGAAGCCATGGTTCAACAACTGGCCGCCCTGGGCGCCAAGCGTGACTTCGGCTTCGTTGCCCAGCAGCGCGGCATGTTCTCCTACTCCGGCCTGACCGCCGAGCAGGTAGAGCGCCTGAAGAACGAGTTCGGCATCTACGCCGTCGGCACCGGCCGCATCTGCGTCGCCGCGCTGAACAACGGCAACCTGGACACCGTGACCCGCGCCATCGTCCAGGTGCTGTAAAAAATTATGGGGAAGTCGTCGGGGCGATGTTGACTTCCCCTTTTTAATCAGTAAGATACGCCCCGTTGTTCCGCGATAGCTCAGTCGGTAGAGCAAATGACTGTTAATCATTGGGTCCCTGGTTCGAGTCCAGGTCGCGGAGCCAAATTCAAAGCCCTCGGCACATGCCGGGGGCTTTTTCTTTGTGCCGCTGGACTCTCTCCAGGGACTACGTCCCAGGTGATTCCCCCTTCGGGGCCGCGCTGAAGCGCGTTCGGCTAGCGCCGTCGAGTCCAGGTCGCGGAGCCAAATTCAAAGCCCTCGGCACATGCCGGGGGCTTTTTCTTTGTGCCGCTGGACTCTCTCCAGGGACTACGTCCCAGGTGATTCCCCCTTCGGGGCCGCGCTGAAGCGCGTTCGGCTGACGCCGTCGAGTCCAGGTCGCGGAGCCAAAATTCAAAGCCCTCGGCACATGCCGAGGGCTTTTTCTTTGGGGTCAGGAAAGTCGATGCCCCTCCCCCGCACCAATAGAAAAGCCGGTCAACGACCGGCTTTCTTCCTTTCTCAGCTCCCTCAGAGCGAAATCCTGTCTCGATTCTTATCCAGGGTACCCTTGCCAATCCCCTTCACTTCCAGGAGCTGATCGATGCTGGTGAACGGACCATTGGCCGTACGGTAATCGACGATCGCCTGGGCCTTGACCTTGCCGATGCCCTTCATCGACTTCTGCAACTCTTCCACGGTCGCGGAGTTGATGTTCACGGTGTCGGCCTGCGCAACCGGCGCCTTGCTGGCGGGGGCGGTGGATTCGACGGCAGGCTTGGCAACGGGCTCAGCCTTGGCAGCGGCACTGGTGGCGCCAGCAAAGGACAAGCAGGCCAGCAGGATAATGCTTGCGGCAGAAAGCAGACTCTTCTTCATGGATCGTTCCTTGACGTATCAGGTTTCGAGGCGGGCGCCATTGCGCCGCCCGGAAAACATATCGCCAGGAATACCCGTGAAAACGCCGGTTTAAAGAGTCGGCAACAGTTTCCGCTGCCGCCGACAGATCGCGAGGAAAGGGCTGACAACGCTCGCAGATGCGGCTCTTCCCGCGTCTGCTAGAAGCCCGCGATCAGGGCTCCATGCGTCGGTGCTGATGGATGAGATCGACGATGTCGCCTTCCGGGCAATAGCCGTTGACCGTCTCGCGCAGCAACTGACGCACCCGCGCATAGTTGCCCTGGTCAACCGCCTTGAGCAGGTCGACCAACACCAGCTTGAAGCCCTCCCAGGGCATCAGCTCCTCGTTGGCCTTCATGATCATGGGGTGCTCGGTAGCGCTGACGTCGTCGCCGATCAGCAGCTCCTCGTACAGCTTCTCGCCCGGCCGCAGCCCGCTGAACTCGATGGAGATATCACCGTGAGGCGTCCGTTCGGAGCGCACACTCAGACCGGACAGGTGAATCATCCGCTCGGCCAGCTCGAGAATCTTCACCGGCTGCCCCATGTCGAGCACGAACACGTCACCGCCACGCCCCATCGAACCCGCCTGGATGACCAACTGGGCAGCCTCGGGAATCGTCATGAAATAACGGGTGATGCCGGGATGAGTGACGGTCACCGGCCCCCCGCGCTTGATCTGCTCGCGGAACAGCGGGATCACCGAACCGGACGAACCCAGCACGTTGCCGAAGCGAACCATGGTGAAGCGGGTCTTGTTGACCTGATGCACGCCGGACTTGTCGCCGAACAGCACCGGCGCCGACTCCTGGCTCAGCGCCTGCAGGATCATCTCCGCCAGCCGCTTGGTGCTGCCCATGACGTTGGTGGGGCGAACCGCCTTGTCGGTGGAGATCAGCACGAAATTCTGAACCCCGGCCTGCACCGCTACCTGGGCCGTATGGAGCGTGCCGAGCACGTTGTTGAGCACGCCCTCGGAAATGTTGTGCTCGACGATCGGCACGTGCTTGTAAGCGGCCGCGTGGTAGACGGTGGCCACCTTCCAGGTCCGCATGACGTCGAGCAGCCGCTCGGGGCTGCGCACGGAGCCCAGGATCGGCACCAACTGGACCGCCAGGGACTCGCGCCTGACGCGCATGTCCAGCTCCTGGTGCACGCGGTAGAGGTTGTATTCGCTGTGCTCGAACAGGACCAGCACCGTCGGCGAGGAGGCCAGGATCTGACGGCAGAGCTCCGAGCCGATGGAGCCGCCCGCGCCCGTCACCATCACCGCCTGGCCGCGGATGCAGTGCTCGAACAGCTCCTTGCGCGGCTCGACCGCATCTCGCCCGAGCAGGTCGGCGATATCCACTTCCTGGATGTCGTCCACCCGCACCCGGCCGTTGGCCAGGTCGATGAAACCAGGAACGCTGCGCACGTGCAGCGGATAAGGCTCCAGCAGCCCCAGGATCTCGCGACGGCGCGCACGCGATGCGGACGGAATCGCCAGCAGCACTTCCTGCGCGCCGGTCTCCTCGATCAGTTGCTGGATATGCTTGGGCTTGTACACGCGAAGGCCGGCGATGATCCGGTTGGCAATCTCGTCGTCGTCGTCGATGAAGGCCACCGGGCGCATGGCCCGTCCCAGGCGCAAGGCGGCGACCAACTGGTTGCCCGCCGAGCCGGCCCCGTACACGACCACCTTTGGCAAACCGTCCTGCTTGTTGAAGAAGGGTACCGCCTGCACGGCGCTGTACCAGTCGCCCATGAAATACTGGCGCATAACCAGGCGCAGTCCGCCGACCATCAGCAGGCTGAGCCACCAGTAATTGAATACCAGGGATCGAGGGACGGCCTCCTCGACCGCACGATTCCAGTAAACCACCAGCGACAACAGCAGCGCCGACAACGTGACCGCCTTCCAGATGGCGATCAGCGCGTCGTTGCCCAGGTAACGCATCACCGCCCGGTACATTCCGAAGCGAATGAACAGCGGGATCGCCACCAATGGCGCTGCGACGAACAGCCAACTGTGCACACGCAGCGGATACATCAGGTCCTCTGTCCCCAGGCGCACGATGAACGCCATCCAGAGCGCGAACCAGACCAGAATGACGTCAGTGGCGACCTGCAAGAGTCGCTTGTACCGTCGCGGAAGCCTTAGCAGGCGTTCTCGAAGCATTTGTGCTTGTCCTTCATCGAGAGCGGGAATAACGCACTCCCCCCGCTACATTGACCACCATTTCCAATGGAGTTCAGCTCACATCCTGATCATCCGGACGACCTGCACCCAGACGAGCTACGACAAGCACCAAAGGAGCATAGGCCGCAATCAGTGCCAACAAACCGGAAACCTGTCCCAGACTGACCAAAACCGCAAGCGGCATCAACCAGCACAGGTTGATGCCGGTAATCGCCAGCGACACTCGCAAGTGACTGCCATAACGCCGCGACGCACGCTGGTAGGCGTGGCTGCGATGCGCTTCATAGACTCGCTCACCGCGAATCAGGCGGTGGAGCAAGGTGTAGCTCGCATCCACCACGAAAACCCCGAGCAGGATCAGCCAACTCCACAGCAAGGGCGGCGATACCCACCCCGCCTGAAGCGCCATTCCCCCCAGAACGACCCCAAGGAAACCGCTGCCGGCATCCCCCATGAAAATACGCGCCGGGGGGAAATTCCATACCAGAAACCCCGCAGTCGCCATGGCCAGGATCAATGGAAGCAATGCCTGCGAACCCGCACCGACCAGCCAGTAGCACAACGCCCCGGCCAGACAGACGCTGATGGCCTCCAGGCTGGCGATGCCATCGATGCCATCCATGAAGTTGTACAGGTTGAGCAACCAGACCAGAAACACCAAGGCTAGCAGATCCCCAGCCACACCCAGGTCCATCGCGCCCCAGGGCATGCTCAGCACCGGCAGGCCACCCACCCAGTACATCAACCATCCGGCCCCGACGAAATGCCCCAACAGGCGCCAACGGGCCGGAATATGCCGATGATCATCCAGAAAGCCGATGACGGCCACCCAGGCGCCGGCAGGCAGCAGTGCCACCAGGCTATGAACCTCGACAGCCCCTAGAACAGCCGCTAGCGCCAGACAGCCGAGGAAACCCGCCACGATGGCGACGCCGCCGCCGCGGGGCGTTGGAATCTGGTGCGAACTACGGGCGTTGGGGATGTCCATAATGCTCCGCGCCAACGCGTAGCGCCGCACCCCCCAGGTCATGCCCCACGACGCCAGGAAAACAGCCGCCAGCAATACCCCCATGCTCATTGACCTCGACACTCCTTGTACCATTGCGCGGTTTCCCGGATAGCCTGTTTCATCGACACCGGAGGCTGCCAGTCCAGAACCTGGCGAGTGGTGGAGATATCCACCTGCAGCGAGCCGAGCAGGCGCTGCACCTGTTGGCTGCGACCGGTGAACAGCCCCAGCGCCCGCAGGACCATGGCCGGCACCGGCAGCAAGCGCGGGCGCACGCCCAGCGCCTCGCTCAGTTCGCGGCAGAGTTGCGCCGTGGACAGGTCCTGCCCGTCGCTGGCCAGGAACACCCGGCCAGCTGCCGCGGGATGACGCGCACACTGCAGCAGCAAGTCGACCAGATTGTCCCGCGCCACCAGGCTACGGCGATTGTCGATGGCCGCGAAAGGCAATGGCAGCCGACGTTGCAGCGCCCCCATCAGACTGGCGAAATTGGCCTTGACGCCGGGCCCGTAGACCAGCGGCGGGCGCACCGCCACCACTTCGAGCCCGGTATCCCCGGCCATTGCGAACAGCATCTGCTCCGCTTCGAGCTTGGACTGCCCGTAAGGGTCCTGCGGGTGCGCGACCGAATCGGAGCGGTACGACTGCCCCGGCTCGGTTTCCTCGCCGTTAACCTTGATGGAACTAACGTAGACGAAGCGCTTCACGCCTGCAGCGACGGCCTGTCGCGCCAGTTGGCGAGTCGCCTCGACGTTCACCGCGCGGAACTCGGCCAGCGGATCGGCGGCGCGCTCGTCCATGACATGCACCCGCGCGGCGGCATGAATTACCACGTCGATACCCTGCACCGCCTCTTCCCAGCACTGGGACGCACTCAGGCCATCGATATGCACACACTCGATACCACCCGGCAGCTCATCCGGCGGCCGCCGTACAGCGATGCGCACATGCACTCCCGATTCCGCGCACAAACGCGCCAGCATGCCTCGGCCGACAAAACCTGTCGCGCCCGTCAGTAAAACATTCAATCCTGTACCTGCAGAACCTGACGCCCACGGGCGTCATCCAGAGTGTCGTGCGAATTCGCGCTAGAGAGGCGAGATGACAGGCCGCAGCGCATTCCAGGCATGGCAGCTCGGGCACTGCCAGTGCAGCTCCCGCCCCGAGAAACCGCAGCGGCTGCAGCGATAGCGCGGCATTGTCCTATACAAGCCGATGATAATTGGAGCAATTTTTTCGATGCCCGAAGGATTGCCGTCCGCTACGTGAAGCCCATCCAGGAATTCGCCAACGCCCTGCCAGGAAGGGCGCTGTTCGACACGCCGCAACAGGCTGTCGCGCCAGTAGGTAGAAGCGCCGTCGTCCTCGGTCTCGGCCAGAACCGCCAGGATCAGCGGCGGTACCTCTTCGGACTCCGCCAGGTTGCGGAGGAACTCGCGAACCTGCGGCACACCCAGGCAATCGTAACGTCGCAACAGCGGCACGATCTCCCCAACGAAAGCCTTGGCGTCCCGCGCCAGCTCGCCCATGGTGGCGACGGCCGCGGGATGATCCTGCCGCCAGAGCTCGCAACCCAGCCGCATCAGCAGTGCCCGCACGCAATGGCGATCCACCCGGCGGGCTTCGCGCAGCAGCTCCTGCATGCCGCTGCGGTCGCCACTGCGCCCCTTCTCCTGGGCCAGCTCGCAGTAGTAATTGGCCAGCGCCGCGACCAGCTCGGGCCGGCTGGGTACCAGCTGGGCCGCCAGCTCGATCGCCCGGGACCAATCTTTCTCCCGCTCGCAGATCAGTCGTTGCTCGTCGAGCGCTTCCAGCGAAATCGGCTCACCCTGCAGATGAACCAGCTCATCCAGCAGTTCCTCGGCACTGCCGAGCAAACCGCCTGCGATGAAGTCCCGCGCCAGTTCGAGGCGAACCTGCGAGGCCAGCGAAACATCCTCGCCAGCGCGGCCGAGAAGGTCCTGGTGAATATGAATGGCTTTTTCGATATCGCCCCGCCGGCGGAACAGATTGCCGACGTGCAGATGGCTTTCCAGCGTCTCCGGGCTCAGCACCAGGCCCTGGGAGAGATTTTCCAGCGCATCGTCGGAGTGGCGCTCCAGCAGGTTGTGCATGCTGTGGATGCGCGAGCGCAGGTCATTGCCTGCGCCGGGAATGGGCTGTGAACGCGAACGCCGCCCCATCCACCAGCCGATGGCCAGGGCGCAGAAGAAGAACAGCGTCGCGAGAACGCTAGGCATGATCCGTCAGCGACTTGTCACGCAGCGCGTCGTTCTCCTTGCGGAAGCGGGTAATTTCAGAGCGCATGCCCGCCATGCGGACGCGCGCCCGGGCGCGGACGGGAATGCTCAGCAGCAGGCCGATCAGCCCGCCGAGGACAAACGCCAGGGACACGAAGACAACCAGCGGCCATTGCGGCGACTGCCAGCCCAGGAAGGTCAGTTGCACAGTCTGGAGGTTTTCCAGGACGAAAACCACGACCACGGCAGCCAGAACGACCAGCGCCAGGATGAACAGGAAACGCTTTACCCGAAGCATGGAAACTCCTTCAAAACGGATACCCCGGGCTCACTCGGGCTCGTTGACGCGGTCGCGCAGCTCCTTGCCGGGCTTGAAGTGCGGAACGAACTTGCCGTCCAGGCGCACGGACTCGCCGGTCTTCGGATTACGGCCGGTGCGCGGGGCGCGATAATGCAACGAGAAACTGCCGAACCCCCGGATTTCGATGCGATCCCCAGTCGCCAGAGCCTGGGACATTTGCTCAAGCATGGTCTTGATCGCCAGCTCCACATCCTTTGCGGAAAGCTGCCCCTGATGGGTGACGATTCTCTCGATCAACTCCGACTTGGTCATGGTTTTCCCTTCTTTTTCAAGCGGCTAGATCAGCTCAAGGTTCTTTTAGCATGCTGATCAGACTTTGAACAGCCCGAAGGGAAAGGATGTGATCGCTCCCCAGCAGGGCCAACCTCGGGAATAAAAAATGGCCGGCCTCCGGGGGAAGGAGGTCGGCCACGGTCGCACCCAGGAGCGGAAGGGTGCGCAAGGGAAAAACGGATCAGGCGACGGCGGCGAGTTGAGCCTTGGCCTTGGACAGACCCTTCTCGGCGAATTCGGCGCCCATGTTCAGGCCTTCGGCGTGGATGAAGGTGACGTCATGGATGCCGACGAAGCCCAGCGCCTGGCGCAGGTAGGGCTCCTGGTGGTCCAGCGCACCACCGGCGTAGACGCCGCCGCGGCTGGTCAGCACGAAGGCGCGCTTGCCGGTCAGCAGGCCCTGCGGGCCGGTCTCGGTGTACTTGAAGGTGACGCCGGCGCGCAGCACATGGTCCAGCCAGGATTTCAGGGTGCTGGGAATGGCAAAGTTGTACATCGGCGCGGCCAGCACCAGCACATCGGCGGACTGCAGCTCGGCGGTCAGCAGATTGGAGCGCTCGAGCGCCGCCCGTTCGATCTCGGATTGCTCTTGCTCAGGCTTCATCCAGCCGCCCAGCAGGTTGGCGTCCAGGTGCGGCACCTGCTCGACGGCCAGGTCGCGCACCTGGATTTCATCCGCCGGGTGTGCGGCCTGCCATTGGGCGATGAATTCGCGGGTCAGCTGACGGGATACGGAACCTTGCTGGCGGGCACTGCTTTCGATAACCAGAACGCGGGACATGGATTCGACCTCCATCGGTCAGTGACTTGTCGATGGAGTGAATCCTAAAGATGGATAACTCGATAAAAAAGCGGAAATAATCGCTGCTAATTATCGAATAAATTGATTTCCAGCTGGACTGCTTCTAGTCTTGGCCCCGTAAGGAAACTATCAGGCCGGCGCACAGGTGAGCTTGATGCGCAGCTTGATGACCGCGCGACTGAAGCTCGAGGTCATGTTGGCCTCCTTGCCCGGCTCCAGAGTGGCCTTGCGCACATGGGGCGTTTCCGGGCCATTGACGAATACCGCGGTGCAGGTCACCGGCTGCTGACCGTTGTTGCGCAACAGGATCGCGCCCATCTGGTCGCCGATGTCCTGGGTGTCATAGCTGATCTCGGTGCCATTGAGCGACTTCTCGACCTCAATGGGATAGGCCAGTGCGGTCAGCGGCAACAGTGCCAGAACGGCACAACAGATTTTTTTCATGGCGGTCTCTTGTTGGTCTTCTGCGGACCGCCAGATTAGACAAGAGGAGGCGAGGATGAAAGCGCCCCGCGTTACCCTGGATCAGTGGAGAACCCTGCAGGCCGTGGTCGATCACGGCGGCTTCGCCCAGGCGGCGGAAGCCATGCACCGTTCGCAGTCGTCGATCAGCTACACCGTGGCGCGCATGCAGGAGCAGCTCGGCGTACCGCTGCTACGCATCGACGGACGCAAGGCGGTGCTCACCGAGGCCGGCGAAGTGCTGCTGCGGCGCTCCCGCCAACTGGTGAAGTCCGCCGGCCAGCTGGAAGAGCTCGCTCACCACATGGAACAGGGCTGGGAGCCGGAGGTCCGCCTGGTCGTGGACGCCGCCTACCCCACCGTGCGCCTGGTCCGCGCCCTCTCCGCCTTCATGCCGCAAAGCCGTGGCTGCCGGGTGCTGCTGCGCGAAGAAGTGCTCTCCGGCGTAGAGGAAGCCCTGGTGCAGGGCCATGCCGACCTGGCCATCAGCGGCCTGAACATCGCCGGCCATCTGGGTGCTGACCTCAGCGTGGTGGATTTCGTCGCCGTCGCCCACCCCGACCACCCGCTGCACCGCCTGCAGCGCGAGGTCACCCACCAGGACCTGGAAACCCAGATGCAGGTGGTGATCCGCGACTCCGGCCGCCTGCAGCCACGCGACGTCGGCTGGCTGGGCGCCGAGCAACGCTGGACGGTAGGCAGCCTGGCTACCGCCGCCACCTTCGTCAGCAACGGCCTGGGCTTCGCCTGGTTGCCGCGGCACATGATCGAGCGCGAGCTCAAGGACGGCGTGCTCAAGCCACTGCCGCTGACCCAGGGCGGCGTACGCGAGAGCCGCTTCTACCTCTACCCGAACAAGGAGAAGCCGCTGGGCCCGGCCACGCAGATTCTCGTCGAACTGCTGACCACCTTCGCCAGCGTCCCACTGGACGCGCACTTCGCCGCCCCCGAGAGCCCGGCCTGAGGCCGGGGCCCAGAGCCAAAGCAAGGAGCCCGTCATGCCCTTCTTCGACCACGCCGGCCACCGCCTGCATTACGAGGAAAGCGGATTCGGCACCCCGGTACTGCTGGTGCACGGCCTTGGCTCCAGCACCCGCGACTGGGAATACCAGGTGCCGGAGCTGGAGAAACGTCACCGGGTGATCGCCCTCGACGTACGCGGCCACGGCCAGTCGGACAAGCCGCGCGAGCGCTACAGCATCGCCGCCTTCGCCGAGGACGTGATCGCCCTGCTCGACCACCTGCACCTGGGCCGCGTGCACCTGGTCGGCATCAGCATGGGCGGCATGATCGGCTTCGAGCTGGCCACCCGCTGGCCGGAGCGCCTGAACAGCCTGACCATCGTCAACAGCGCGCCGGAAGTGAAACCGCGCACCCTGCGCGAATACCTGGAAGTGGCGCGCCGGCTGTTCCTCGCCCACGTGCTGGGCCTGGACACCGTGGGCAAAGCGCTGGGCAAGCTGCTCTTTCCCAAGCCCGAGCAGGCCGACCTGCGCCGCAAGATCCAGCAGCGCTGGCCGCAGAACGACAAACGCGCTTACCTTTCCAGCCTGCACGCCATCATCGGCTGGGGTGTGCAGGAGCGCCTGGCGCGCATAACCTGTCCCACACTGGTGATCAGCGCCGACCGCGACTACACCCCGGTCTCGCTCAAGCAGGCCTACGTCGGGCACCTGCCCAACGCCCGCCTGGTGGTGATCGAGGACTCGCGGCACGCCACGCCGCTGGATCAGCCGGAACGCTTCAACACCACCCTGCTCGACTTCCTCGAGCAGGTCGACCATCCCTAGAACCTAACGGAAACATCCGCCAAATGACTCTGTTCAAACGCTTCCTGCTCGCTGCCTGCTCCCTGGTCCTGGCCGGCTCGGCATTCGCTGCCGACGCCAACAAGCCGCACGTGCTGCTGTCCACCACCTCGGGTGAAATCGAGATCGAGCTGTACGCCGACAAGGCACCGATTTCCGTGAAGAACTACCTGTCCTACGTCGACAGCGGCTTCTACAACGGCACCATCTTCCACCGCGTGATCCCCAACTTCATGATCCAGGGCGGCGGCTTCACCGAGGCCATGAAGGAGAAGGACACCCAGGCGCCGATCAAGAACGAAGCCGACAACGGCCTGCTCAACGAGCGCGGCACCCTGGCCATGGCCCGCACCAGCGCAGTGGACTCGGCCACCAGCCAGTTCTTCATCAACCTGACCGGCAACGACTTCCTCAACCACGGCGCCCGCGACTTCGGCTATGCCGTGTTCGGCAAGGTGGTGCGCGGCATGGGTGTGGTCGACCAGATCGCCCAGGTCCAGACCGGCAACCGCGGCATGTTCCAGGACGTGCCGAAAACCCCGGTCGTCATCCTCTCCGCCAAGCGCCTGTGATGTCCCGCGCACACGCCTGACGGAGGCCATATCCAGCGGGTCCAGGACGGACCCGCTACCAACCTGAGAAGAATCATGCTTTACCGTCGTTTCGAACGTCTGATCGACCCCTTCCGTGACGTCCCCGAGCGCATGCCGCCGTCCGACGTCATCCGCTTCTACGTCTATTACCTGCGCCAGGTCTGGCCAGTGTTCCTCGCCCTGCTCTTCGTCGGCCTGATCGTCGCGCTGATCGAAGTCGCGCTGTTCAGCTACCTGGGGCGCATCGTCGACCTCGCGCAAGGCACCGCCCCCGCCGACTTCTTCTCCCTGCACGGCCGCGAGCTGATCTGGATGGCCGTGGTCGCGCTGATCCTGCGCCCGCTGTTCAACGGCCTGCACGACATGCTGGTGCACCAGAGCATCAACCCCAGCATGACCAACCTGATCCGCTGGCAGAACCACCGCTACGTGCTCAAGCAGAGCCTGGGCTTCTTCCAGAACGACTTCGCCGGGCGCATCGCCCAGCGCATCATGCAGACCGGCAACTCCCTGCGCGACTCCGCCGTGCAGGTGGTGGACGCCATCTGGCACGTGGTCATCTACACCCTCAGCGCCCTGGTGCTGTTCGCCGAGGCCGACTGGCGCCTGATGATCCCGCTGGTACTGTGGGTGATCGGCTACGTCGGCGCGCTGGGCTACTTCGTGCCGCAGGTGAAGCGCCGCTCGGTGGCGGCATCCGATTCGCGCTCGAAACTCATGGGCCGCATCGTCGACGGCTACACCAACATCACCACCCTCAAGCTGTTCGCCCATACCCGCCAGGAGGAAAACTACGCCCGCGAGGCCATCGACGACCAGACTCGCAAGGCCCAGCGCGCCGGACGCGTGGTGACCTCCATGGACGTCACTATCACCATCTTCAACGGCCTGCTGATCGCCGGCACCACAGGCCTGGCCCTGTGGCTGTGGAGCCAGTCGCTGATCTCGGTGGGAGCCATCGCCCTGGCCACCGGCCTGGTCATCCGTATCAACAACATGTCCGGCTGGATCATGTGGGTGGTCGGCGGCATCTTCGAGAACGTGGGCCAGGTGCAGGACGGCATGCAGACCATCGCCCTGCCCCGCCAGGTGGTGGACAAGCCGGAAGCCAGGCCGCTGACGGTGAATCGCGGCGAGGTGCGCTTCGAGCAAGTATCGTTCAGCTACGGCAAGGGCGGCGGCCTGATCGACGGCCTCGACCTGGTGGTGCGCCCCGGCGAGAAGATCGGCCTGGTCGGCCCCTCCGGCGCCGGCAAGTCCACCCTGGTCAACCTGCTGCTGCGCCTGTATGACCTGGAAGCCGGACGCATCCTGATCGACGACCAGGACATCGCCGGTGTGACCCAGGAAAGCCTGCGCGCGCAGATCGGCATGGTCACGCAGGACACTTCGCTGCTGCACCGTTCGATCCGTTCCAACCTGCTCTACGGCCGCCCGGATGCCGGCGAGGACGAATTGCAGGACGCCATCCAGAAGGCCCGCGCCTCAGAATTCATCCCGCAACTGAGCGACGCCGAAGGGCGGCAGGGACTCGACGCCCATGTCGGCGAGCGCGGCGTGAAGCTTTCCGGCGGCCAGCGCCAGCGCATCGCGATCACCCGTGTGCTGCTCAAGGACGCGCCGATCCTGATCCTCGACGAAGCCACCTCGGCGCTGGACTCGGAAGTGGAAGCGGCGATCCAGGAGAGCCTGGAGACCCTGATGCAGGGCAAGACGGTGATCGCCATCGCCCACCGCCTCTCCACTATCGCCCGCATGGACCGCCTGGTGGTGCTGGAACACGGCCGCATCGTCGAGAGCGGCAGCCATGCCGAGCTGCTGGCCCATGGCGGGCTTTACGCGCGGCTTTGGCGGCACCAGACGGGTGGGTTCGTCGGGGTGGATTGATCGTTTGCCCTGAGATGCACCAAAGCATCCGTTATCTGTAGGAGCGAGCTTGCTCGCGAACAGCCCGAGCATCAGAGCCGCCGGGGAAATCCGTTCGCTAGCAAGCTCGCTCCTACGAAGAGCCGCTCGCCCCCATAAAAAAGCCCGGCACAGGGCCGGGCACGTCCAAACCGGGACAGCTCAGTGTGTGTCCAGTAACGCCAGCGCCTCTCGGCTCAAGCGCTCGACCGTAGCCCAGTCGCCACTGTCGATGGCGGCCTTGGGCAGCATCCAGCTGCCGCCCACGCACATCACGTTGGCCAGCCGGTAGTAGTCATTCAGGTTGTCCGGGCCGACGCCGCCCGTGGGGCAGAAACGCACGTCCGGGAACGGCCCGCCGAAAGCCTTGAGCGCATCCACGCCGCCGCACACCTTCGCCGGGAACAGCTTGAAGCGACGCAGGCCGTGGCGGTACGCGGCCATGATTTCCGACGCGGTGGCCACGCCCGGCAGCAGCGGCACCGGACGAGTCACGGCGTACTGCAGCAACTCCTCGGTGCAACCCGGCGTGACGATGAACTTCGCCCCCGCCTCTTCCGCCTGGCGGAAGGTTTCCGGATCGAGCACGGTGCCGGCGCCCACCAGCAGCTCCGGGCGTCGCTCACTCAACTGGCGAATGGCGGTGAGCCCCAGCGAGGTCCGCAAGGTCACTTCCAGAACGGTGATCCCTCCAGCGGCAAGGGCATCCGCCATGGGCAGGATGTCCGCCTCGCGGTCGATGGTGATCACCGGCAGGATGCGCGCACGCTGCGCCAGGGCATCGATCTGCTGGATGTGTTGTTCAGACATTGCGGTAACTCCGTGCCTCAGGGGCACCAATGGATCGAAAGAGGTGCGCGCAGGAACGCGTTGACCGGCATGCGCTGGTCGTCGTTGTCGCTGAGCGCCTGGCTCAGGGTGGCCAGCTTGGCCTCGCCCTGGATGGCCAGCAGTTGCAGCCGCGCCCCCTGCAGCACGGCGCGGGTCAGGGTCAGACGCTGACGAGGCACGCTCGGCGCCCACATCGGCAGGCAGCGGCGCGTGCTCGCCGGGTCGAGCGCTTCGACCAGCCCGGCGCTGCCGGGGAACAGCGAGGCGGTATGGCCGTCGTCGCCCATGCCCAGCACCAGCACATCGATGGGCAGGCTCAGCTCATGCAGGAAACGGTCGGCCTTGTCGGCCGCCTCTTCCAGCGAGGCCGCCGACTGGTACAGGCCGATGAAGTGCGCGCGGGCCGCCGCGCCCTTGAGCAGATGGCGACGCAGCAGGCCGGCATTGCTGTCCGGGTGCGACTCGGGCACCCAGCGCTCGTCGGCCAGGCTGACGGACACCTTCGACCAGTCCAGCTCCGCGCTACTCAGCGCTTCGAGGAAGGCGATCGGACTACGCCCACCGGATACCACCAGCAACGCCCGGCCACGTTCGGCCAGCGCCGCGCGCAACCCGTCGGCCACGGTAGCGGCCAGTCCCTGCGCCTGCTCGGCGACGTTGTTCCAGGTGTTCCAGGCCATGCCTTCAGCCAGTTTCGGTTCAGTGATCGCCATACCAGTCCCTCCCGTCGCGTGCGATCAGGGCAACAGACGCCTGCGGTCCCCAACTGCCCGCCGGGTATGGCTTGGGTTCCTCGCCCAGGCGGCCCCAGCCGGCGATCAGGTGGTCACACCATTTCCAGGCGAACTCCACCTCGTCCTTGCGCACGAACAGGTACTGATTGCCTTGCATGACTTCCAGCAGCAGTCGCTCGTAGGCGTCCGGCGTACGGGCGGTGTGGAAGGTCTCGGAGAAATTCAGTTGCAGCGGGCCGGTGCGCAGCTGCATGCCCTTGCCCAGGCCCTGGTCCTTGGTCATCACCTGCAGGGAAATGCCCTCGTCCGGCTGCAGGCGGATGATCAGGCGGTTGCTGATCAGCGAGCGCTGCTCCGGGGCGAAGATGTAGTGCGGCGGTTCCTTGAAGTGGATGACGATCTGCGACAGCTTCTGCGGCATGCGCTTGCCGGTACGCAGGTAGAACGGCACGCCGGACCAGCGCCAGTTGCGGATATCCACGCGCAGCGCGACGAAGGTCTCGGCGTCGCTGTTGGGGTTGGCGTTTTCCTCGGCGAGGTAGCCGGGCACCGCCTTGCCGTCGATGAAGCCGGCGGTGTACTGGCCGCGCACCACGCGGGTTGCCAGTTGCTCCGGCGCGATGGGTTCGAGCGCGCGCAGCACCTTCACCTTCTCGTCGCGGATGCTGTCGGCGGTCAGGTCCGCCGGCGGGTCCATGGCGATCAGGCAGAGCAGCTGCAGCAGGTGGTTCTGCACCATGTCGCGCAGCTGGCCGGCCTTGTCGAAGTAGCCCCAGCGGCCTTCGATGCCGACCTTCTCGGCCACGGTGATCTCCACGTGGGAGATGTGATTCTGGTTCCACTGGGTCTCGAACAGGCTGTTGGCGAAGCGCAGTGCGATGAGGTTCTGCACCGTCTCCTTACCCAGGTAGTGGTCGATCCGGTAGATGCGGTTTTCCGGGAAGAAGCGCGCCACCGCATCGTTCACCGCGCGGGATGATTCGAGGTCGTGGCCGATGGGCTTCTCCAGGACCACCCGGGTGCGCTCGGCGAGACCGACGGCGGCGAGGTTCTCGCAGATGCCGCCGAATACCGAGGCGGCCGTGGCAAAGTAGGCGACCAGGGTG
Organism: Pseudomonas macauensis; assembly: GCF_047902425.1. Classification (NCBI taxonomy): domain Bacteria; kingdom Pseudomonadati; phylum Pseudomonadota; class Gammaproteobacteria; order Pseudomonadales; family Pseudomonadaceae; genus Pseudomonas; species Pseudomonas macauensis. The sequence goes on from NZ_CP138377.1 coordinate 4,268,141, forward strand.
CGCTCCTCGCCGACCTGTTCGGCCAGCGCCGTGTAGGAGCCGGCGTCGAGGAAGTCCATGTTCAGGTGAGTCAGGCGCGCCTGGAAGCGCGTCCACACCGCCTCGTCCCACTCCTTCGCGGGCACCGCCTGGCGCAGGCGTCGCTCGATGACGGTCAGCGGCGCCTCGCTGGCACCTTCGTCGCGGGCCAGGGTGAGAATACGGGTATCACCGTGCAGCAGGCTCTCGCGGTCGAGCTGATACAGCGCCGGGAGCAGCTTGCGCAGGGCAAGATCACCCAGGGCGCCGAACAGCGCGAGGGTGCAGGGCAGAACGCGGACTTCAGGCATTTGTTGTTACCAACCAAATTTTGAACGATAGTTAGCCTTACACGCCGGCATTAAGACAAATATGTAGTAATTAAACAACATATTTTTGCCGTTTCGCACCGATGTTGGTCGCCTGCCGGCCTGACGTTAGGATAGCGCCGCTGGCCGCCTCTACCCGGCCAACCGTCGATTGCCCAAGGAGCACGGATGAAAAACCTGCTGGAGCAGATCCAGAGCCGTCTGGAAGAGCTGAACAAGGCCGAGCGCAAGGTCGCCGAAGTGATACTGCGCGACCCGCAGCAGGCCACGCGTTTCAGCATCGCCGCGCTGGCCCAGGCCTCCAGCGTCAGCGAGCCGACGGTGAACCGCTTCTGCCGCTCCTTCGGCATGAGCGGCTACCCGGAACTGAAGATCCAGTTGGCCCAGAGCCTGGCCAGCGGGGCGGCCTTCGTCGCCCAGGCGGTGGCCGAGAACGACGGCCCCGAGGCCTACACCCGGAAGATCTTCAGCAGCACCATCGCCTCGCTGGACAGTGCCTACAAAATGCTCGATCCGAAGGTGATCGACCGTGCCGTGGACCTGCTGATCCAGGCCCGGCAGATCCACTTCTTCGGCCTCGGCGCTTCGAGTTCAGTGGCACTGGATGCGCAACACAAGTTCTTCCGCTTCAACCTGGCGGTATCGGCCCACAGCGACGTGCTGATGCAGCGGATGATCGCCTCGGTGGCGCACACCGGCGACCTGTTCGTGGTGATTTCCTATACCGGGCGTACCCGCGAGCTGGTGGAAGTGGCGCACCTGGCGCGGCAGAACGGCGCCTCGGTGCTCGGCCTGACCGCCGCCGACTCCCCGCTGGCCCGCGCCAGCACCCTGAGTCTGGACATCCCGCTGCCGGAAGACACCGACATCTACATGCCGATGACCTCGCGGATCATCCAGCTCACCGTGCTCGACGTACTCGCCACCGGCGTCACCCTGCGCCGCGGCGTGGACTTCCAGCCGCACCTGCGGCGGATCAAGGAGAGCCTGGTGCCAACGCGTTACCAGCTCGATGAGGAAGATTGAGGGAAGCACTGCTTTCGTAGGAGCGGAGCTTCTCCGCAATGCTCTTGTGCAAGGCTGAACGATTCGCGGACAAGGTCCGCCCCTACAAGAGCTGCCGCTGCGAAGTGTCAGGTGCGTAGGGCGTATAACGTTCGACGTTATACGCCGTTTGACCTTGCTCGCCGGGCGCTTCGAATCCGACGCGGGTGCCGAAGACGGGCCGATGTGAATCGGCGTACAACCGCGAACGGTTGTACGCCCTACGCGCGACTGATCAGACCAGCCCGGCGCGCAGGTTCAGCAACATCCGCTCGCCCTGCGCCAGGATCAGCCCGCCCGCGCGATAGCCTGCAGCGCCAATGCACAGGAAGCGATCCGCCTCAGCCGCCGCCACCTGCTCCACCGTGCGACTGCCGGGGTGCCAGATCACGCTGCCGGCGCCGACGTTCTTGTCGATGCGCAGGCGGCGTTGCCAACCGGCATCTTCCAGCACCAGGGAACCCGTGTTGTAGAGCACCTGCTTGACCGCCCCGCGCGGGACCCAGGTGTTGGGCAGGCCGGTGGCCTTGCCGTCCAGCTCCATGCCATGGACCACCGAGCGGCGCAGCGAGCCCACGCGCCAGTATGGCTGCAGGGCGAAGCTGAACAGGCAGTCGCTGTCATCCTCGTGATAGCTGGAAAGCTCGACATCCAGGTCCTGGCCCAGACGCGCCTCCAGGCGCACGTGCCAATCCTCGACGTCCAGTTGCCAGCTGACCACCACCTTGCTGTCGTCGGCCCAGGCATCGAGCATTCGCCACTCGCGCTGGCGCGCCCAACCGTGCTGGGGCCAGTCGGGCTCGACCGGATGGCTGCCGAACCAGGGCCAGCAGACCGGGATGCCGCCACGGATCGGTGCGGTGCTCAGACTCGGCCACTGGCTGGAACACCACAGCAGCGGGCGTGCACCGCGCGGCTGGAAGTGCAGCAATTGCGCGCCCTGGCGGCTGAACACCGCCTGGCACTGCGGGTGATCGATCAGCAGCAGGTCACGACGCTGGAAGCGCACCCAGTCGAAGGGGCGCTTGGCCCGCATGGAATGAAAAAAGCGCTGCAGCGGATGCTCGAGCATTATCCGGATGTCCTGATCCAATCCCTGCCCGGACACTCCGGGGCGTAAAGAGGCTGTAGTTTCACTACATTCGATGAAAAGCGGCGATTCTACTCGCAAAGCCTAGTCACGCGCAGCGCCCGCGCCAATGAAAAAAGGCCCGTCGCACGGACGGGCCAGATTCGCACCAGGAAGCAATCAGAAGCTGGACTGGATCTTCAGGCCCGCCACCACGGCGTTGTTGACCTCGTCAACGCCACCGGGATGCCTGATGTATTGCAGGTTCGGGCGCACGGTGAGCCAATTGGTCACATGCACGCCGTAGTACAGCTCGGCGTTGTACTCGGTTTCCTGGATGGGCTGGTACAGCGGGTTGTCGTAGTCGTCGATGCCGTTGACCTGGTTCACCAGGCGCTGGCGATCCTGTACGTCGTCGTTGACATGGATGCGCGCCACGCCGAAGCCGATGTCGTCCTTGGGCCGCGCATCGAGCGGACCTTTGTAGACCACGCCGAGTTGCTGGTAGTTGTCTACCGTGTTGGTCGCCTCGTCATGCACCGTGAAGTTGGCGAACAGGCTGAGGCCGCGTGAGGCGTCGCCGTCATGCGCGGTGACCTGCTGCTGCGCCACCACCCACCAACCGTGCTTGCTGCTGTGGGACTTGAACGGCTCGCCGGTAAGCGGCTGCGGGTTGCCATTAACGTCCTCGAAGACGTCGTCGGCCTTGGCGGTGCTGTAGTAGTAGCCCAGGCGGTACTCGCCCGGCAGCTGCGCGGCGCCGACCTTGGGCATCCACACCAGCTCCACCGGCAGGATAGTGCCTTCGGTGCCGCTGCCGTTGAGCTTGAAGCCGTTGCCGGTTTCCAGGTTCGACGGGTTCTGGTTGTACGCGCCGATCTGGGCATACCACTGGTCGTTGAAGTTCCACTTCACGCGGGCGGCCCACTGGCTGACCGGCCAGTTGTACCAGATGCCGCCGACCCAGTTGCCCACCTGCGAGCCGCAGAAGGCCAGGTTCTGGAAGTCGCAGGGGAAGCTGTTGAAGTCCTCGCCCTCGCCGAAGCGGCCGACCTTCACGTCCAGCGCGCCGTCAAAGTACTGCTGCTTGATCCACATCTGGGTCAGGCGCCAGGTCTGGCCGCGGCCCCAGACTTCCTGCACGGAGCTGAACTGCCCGGCGCGCGGGTCGCTGATGCGGTCGTTGGAGAGGTTGCGGCCGCTGCGCTCGGTGACGGTGAGCTGGAACTCGGTGGCGTCCCAGCCGAGGATCTTCTGCAGGTCCAGGTGGGTGCCCAAGGCGAACTGGTCGGAATAGCGCGCCGTGGTGTGCTGGTCATAGCCGCCCCCCAGGTTGCTCGCGGCCTCGCCGACGTAGTCGAGCTTGAAGTCGTAGCCCTTCTCCAGCAGCTCGGTGCGCTTGCCGCCCCAGTCGCCCAGGCCCCACTGGGACTCGGAAGAGAAGGCATCGGCGGCATGGGCGACATTGCCCACGCAACCCAGTGCGAGCAGGCAGCCCAGGGTTCGTGCGGCAGGCCGGTTCTTGTTGTTCTTGTGCATCTCCAGCGTCCTCGTTGTCTTGGTTTCTAGCGTAGTTGCAGGCAGGGGTACTTCAGGAGTGCTTCTGGCGGGCCAGCGGCGTCACCTTGTTCGCGCCGTCGCCGCGCGGCTCGGCGCGCAGGCGCTCGCCACTCTGGGCGTCGAACAGCAGCGCACGGACTGGATCGAAGCGCAGCTGCAGGGACGAGCCCGGCTGCGGCGCCTGGTCCGGCGCAAGACGGCAGCAGACCTTGGCGCCATTGAGCGTGACGAAGGCCAGGGTGTCCGGGCCGGTGGGCTCGACCACCTCTACCTCGGCGCGCAGGTCGCTGGGGCCGTTGGCGCCGTCGGTGGCCAGCTGCACCTGTTCCGGACGCACGCCGAGGATCAGATCGCGGCCCTCGACCAGTCCGGCGTCCAGCTGCAGCGGCAGCTCGCAGCGGTCCTGGCCGCTGTCCAGCAGGCCGACCAGCCGGCCGCCCTGCTGCTGCACCTTGAGCGGGATGAAGTTCATCGGCGGCGAACCGATGAAGCTGGCGACGAACAGGTTGGCCGGATCGTTGTAGATCTGCTGCGGCGTACCGAACTGCTGGACGATGCCGTCCTTCATCACCGCCACCTTGTCACCCAGGGTCATGGCCTCGATCTGGTCGTGGGTCACGTACACCGTGGTGGTCTTCAGGCGCTGGTGCATCAGCTTGATCTCGGTGCGCATCTCCACGCGCAGCTTGGCGTCGAGGTTCGACAGCGGCTCGTCGAACAGGTAGATCTTCGGCCGCCGCGCCAGCGCCCGGCCCATGGCCACGCGCTGCTGCTGGCCGCCGGAAAGCTGCGAGGGCTTGCGTTCGAGCAGGTGCTCGATCTGCAGCAGCTTCGAGACGCGCGCTACTTCGGCGTCGATCTCGGCCCTGGGCAGCTTGCGGATCTTCAGGCCGAAGGCGATGTTCTCGCGCACGCTCATGGTCGGGTACAGCGCGTAGGACTGGAACACCATGGCGATATCACGATCCTTCGGGCTCATGCCGCTGATGTCCTGGCCGTCCACCAGGATGGCGCCGCCGGTGACGTTCTCAAGCCCCGCGATGCAGTTCATCAGGGTGGATTTGCCGCAGCCGGAGGGGCCGACCAGGATCAGAAACTCGCCCGAATCGATCGACAGGTTGATCGACTTCAGGGTGTCGGCCAGGCCGCTGCCGTAGGACTTGTGCAGGTTGCGCAGTTCGAGTGTGGACATCTGGGGGTTACCTCAACCTTTGACGGCGCCGGCGGTGAGCCCGCGCACGAAGTACTTGCCGGCCAGTACGTAGACCACCAGCGTGGGCAGCGCCGCGATCATCGCGGCCGCCATGTCGACGTTGTATTCCTTCACCCCGGTGCTGATGTTCACCAGGTTGTTCAGCGCCACGGTGATGGGCTGGGCATCGCCGCTGGCGAACACCACGCCGAACAGGAAGTCATTCCAGATCTGGGTGAACTGCCAGATCAGACAGACCATCACGATGGGCGTGGACATCGGCATCAGGATGCGCAGGAAGATGGTGAAGAACCCCGCGCCGTCCAGCCGCGCGGCCTTCACCAGCGCATCGGGGATCGCCACGAAGTAGTTGCGGAAGAACAGCGTGGTGAACGCCAGGCCATAGATGCAGTGCACCATCACCAGGCCCGCGGTGGTGTTGGCCAGGCCCAGCTTGCCCAGAGTGAAGGACATCGGCAGGAGGATCACCTGGAACGGCAGGAAGCAGCCGAACAGCAGCGCGCCGAAGAACAGCTGCGAGCCGCGGAAGCGCCACATCGACAGCACGTAGCCGTTCATCGCGCCGATGAAGGTGGAGATCAGCACGCCGGGTACGGTGATCTTCACCGAGTTCCAGAAGTAGTCGCCCACCGCGCCCCAGGCTTTCACCCAGCCGATCAGGGTGAACACATCCGGCAGCGCCAGCAGGTTGCTGTTTCGGATGTCTTCCGGGGTCTTGAAACTGGTCAGCAGCATCACCAGCAGCGGGATCACGTACAGCGCCACGGCGCCCCAGAGGGTCGCGTGCACCGCCAGGCGGCTCAGGCTGAACGACGGTTTCAGGGTCGAGTCATGCATGGCGCTTGCCCCGCAGTTCGGAGTACAGGTACGGCACGACGATGGCCAGCACGGCGCCGAGCATCAGCATCGCGCTGGCGGCGCCCAGGCCCATCTGGCCGCGGGTGAAGGTGTGGGCGTACATGAACATCGCCGGCAGGTCGGAGGAGTAGCCGGGGCCGCCAGCAGTCATCGCGGCGACCAGGTCAAAGCTCTTGATGGCGATGTGCGCGAGGATCATCAGGGCGCTGAAGAACACCGGACGCAGGCTCGGCAGCACAATGCGCAGGTAGATGGTCGGCAGGCTCGCGCCGTCCACCTGGGCGGCGCGCACGATGGCCGGATCGACCCCGCGCAGGCCGGCGAGGAACAGCGCCATGACGAAGCCCGAGGCCTGCCACACGGCGGCGATCACCAGGCAATAGACGACCCGATCGGGGTCCACCAGCCAATCGAAGCGAAAGCCCGTCCAACCCCAGTCGCGCAGCAGCTTGTCCAGCCCCAGGCCGGGGTTGAGCAACCACTTCCAGGCCGTGCCGGTGACGATCATCGACAGCGCCATGGGGTAGAGGTAAACGGTGCGAATGAAGCCTTCGCGGCGGATGCGCTGGTCCAGCAGCACGGCGAGGAAGACCCCGAGCACCAGACAAACGCCGATGAACAGGCCGCCGAACAGCAGCAGGTTCTTGCTCGCCACCCACCAGCGGTCGTTGTCCCACAGGCGCAGGTACTGGGTCAGCCCGGCCCAGCTGTAGGCCGGCATGAAGCGCGAATTGGTGAAGGACAGCAGCAGCGTCCAACCGATGTAGCCGTACACGCAGACCAGCACCACGAGCATGCTCGGGGCCAGCACCAGCTTGGGCAGCCAGGCCTGCAGGCCGTCGAGCAGCGAAGCGCGCGGGCGGGCTGCAGGAGTGAAAGTCGGAGATTGGGTCGCCATCTGCTTTCTCGAGGATGAGTGAACCCACCCGGGCTGCGACGGCGGCCCGGAGTCGTTCTATTGGAAGAGAAACCGGCTCCGCTACGGAGCCGGCGAGCGCCTTACTGCGCGGCGGCCTGGATGGCGGCGCCCAGTTGCTGCGCGGCCTTCTGCGGATCGGCGGCGGGGTCGTTGAAGAAGTTGGTGACCACGTCGAAGATCGCGCCCTGCACGTAGCTGGAGGCGGCCATGCTGTGGGCCATGCTCGGCACCAGATTGCCGCTGGCGGAGGCGGCCTTGAAGTCCTTCATCGATTGCTGGGCGCAGGCGTCGAAGGGCGTCATGTCGACGTCCAGGCGCACCGGGATCGAGCCCTTGTTCAGGCTGAAGTCCTTCTGGAAGGCCGGGTCGAGTACCGCGCGCGCCAGGTCTTCCTGGGCCTTGCGGTTCTCGGCGTTGCTGAGCTTGAACATCACCAGGGAATCGATGTTGTAGTCGAAGGCCTTCTGCGTGCCGGGGAACGGCAGGCACTGGTAGTCCTTGCCCGCCACCTTGCCGGCGGCGGTGAACTCGCTCTTGGCCCAGTCGCCCATGATCTGCATGCCGGCCTTGCCGTTGATGACCATGCCGGTGGCAACGTTCCACTCGCGGCCGGCGGCGTCCGCATCGACATAGCCGTGCAGCTTCTTCAGCGCAGCGAAGACATCGGCCATCTGCGCGCCGGTGAGGGTTTCCTTGTCCAGTTCGACGAAGGCCTTGCGGTAGCCTTCCGGGCCCATCTTGCTCAGGACCAGGTTCTCGAACAGCGTGCCGTCCTGCCACGGCTGGCTGCCGTGGGCCAGCGGCGTGAAGCCGGCGGCCTTGAGCTTGTCGGCGGCGGCGAAGAGTTCGTCCAGGGTGGTCGGCGGCGTGGTGCCGGCCTTCCTGAAGACCTCCGGATTGATGTACAGCCAGTTCACCCGGTGCACGTTGACCGGCACGGCCACGTAGTCGCCCTTGTACTTCATGATCTGCGCCACCTGCGGCGGCAGCAGTTGGTCCCACTTGCCTTCGGCGGCGACATCGTCGAGGTCGGCGAGCAGACCGAGCTCACCCCACTCCTGGATGTCCGGCCCCTTGATCTGCGCGGCGGCCGGCGGGTTGCCGGAAACGGCGCGGGTCTTGAGCACGGTCATGGCCGCTTCGCCACCACCGCCGGCGACGGCGAAGTCCTTCCAGGTATGCCCCTTGGCTTCGACGAGTTTCTTCAGGGTTTCGGCGGCGCGCTTCTCGCCGGGGGAAGTCCACCAGTGCAGCACTTCGACTTCACCGGCGTGGGCCAGCATCGGGGATAGACAGAAGGAGGAAAGACAGATGGCGGCCGACAGGCGACGGATCGCATTCATGGGGAGCACCTTGTTCTTGTTATTGGAGGCAAGTCTGCGCTTGCGATGGTCCGAGTCTATCCAAGGCATTCCGGTCTCCGGGTAACGAAGCGATCTTTGATTGTCACGAGGTGGTGACATTTGGGGTCCGTTGGTGGGTTTAGCGTTGGAGGGTGAAGAAGTGCTTTTGGCCGTCTTCTGGGCGTCTGCAGCTCGGCCCCCCCTCTCCCCAGCCCTGGCTGCGCGCCCCGCTCCGAAGGGAGAGGGAGCTGTCCTCTGCGATGCCAAGTGGGCAGCTCTCCTGATGCCGTCGCAGCTTCAAACATCAACGAGGAGGCCGGCTCACGCCGACATTTCGCTTCACGCCGAGCGGCCCCCTCTCCCTTCAGGGAGAGGGTTGGGGAGAGGGCAAGGAGTCCGCATCGATAACCAGGCGTATCGCCTTCAGCACCGAATCCATCTTCAACAGCACATCATGATTCCAGAAGCGCAGTATCGTGAACCCCTTGCTCTTGAGCCATGCGTCTCGTTTCAAGTCTGCATTTGAATCCAGATGCTGCCCACCATCCAGCTCGATGATCAACATCCGTTCGTGACAAACGAAATCGATGATGTAAGCCCCGATGATCTTCTGCCGGCGGAACTTGAGGCCGAGGAAGCGGTGGGCGCGCAGATGGTGCCAGAGGGCTCGCTCGGCTTCGGTCTGGTCATGGCGCAGTTGTTTCGAGAATGGGGTGAGGTGGGAGATCATTGAGCTGGCTCCGGCAGGTGTATGCCTGGAGGCTAGTGCCTCGGCCCACCACCCTCTCCCCAGCCCTCTCCCTGAAGGGAGAGGGAGCTTTCCGAGCTACCTGTAGGCTCCTGCGTTTCAGGTGGCCATGGCTTCAGGCGAGCTCCAGATTGGAGCAGCACGCCGATCCAGTCCCCTCTCCCTTCGGAGCGGGGCGCGTAGCCAGGGTTAGGGAGAGGGCAAAACCTCCCCACACACTCCGAAGTAACCGGCAGAAGCCACCCCTACTCCACCTCCAACCGCGGCAACCTCAACGTCACCCGCAACCCACCCTCCCGGCGATTCTGCAGGCTGACTTCGCCCCCGTGGGTATGCGCGATGTTGCGCGCGATGCCCAACCCGAGGCCGTAGCCCTGCCCCCGTTCAGACAACCGGAAGCGCGGCTCGAAGACTTTCTCCAGGCGCTGCTCCGGAACACCCGGCCCCTGGTCGTCGACATGCAGAACCACCGCATCAGGATCATCCTCGATGCTCAACTGAGCGCGGCCGCCGTATTTGAGGGCGTTATCCAGCAGGTTGCCGATGCAGCGCTTGAGCGCCAGCGGCTTGCCCGGATAGGGCTCGCTCGCGGCGCCGATCACTTCGACCCGGCCATCGGCGAGGTACGGCCCAGCCACGTACTGCAGCAACTGGTTGAGGTCCACCGGCTCGACGTTCTCGTGGATGTCGGTGTCCTTCACGCATTGCAGCGCGCCCTTCACCAGCAGCTCCAGCTCGTCTAGGTCGTGGCTGAACTTGTCCCGCGCCTGCTCGTCGTCCAGCAGCTCGACGCGCAGACGCAGGCGGGTGATGGGCGTGCGCAGGTCGTGGGAGATGCCGCTGAACAACTGGGCACGCTCGTTGACGTAGCGGTCGATGCGCTCGCGCATGGTGTTGAAGGCGCGGGAGACCTCCACCAGTTCGCTCGCTCCGCTCTCCTCCAGCGGCTGGTCCTGGCCGCCCAGGGCGATGTCACGGGCGGCGCGGGCCAGGCGCTTGAGCGGGCGGCTCTGCCAGTGCACCAGCAGGCCGGTGAACAGCAAGAGCAGCAGGCTGGTGAAGACGATGGAGATGATCTGCTGCGGCGGCAGGCTTTCGGGCTCCAGCGTCACGTAGGGCGCGGGCATCAGGCTGGCGATGTACAACCATTCGCTCTCGCCGATGCGGATCTGCGTGACCAGCACCGGCGGGTTCACCGGCTCCAGGGTCAGCGCGTAGTGCGCCCAGGAGCGCGGCAGCTCCTCCAGCTTCAGCTCGCCGTTGAACAGCCGCAGATCGTCCGGGCTGACGAATTCCACCTGCAATTCCACGTCCCTGCCCAGCTTCTGGTGCAGCACGTCCTGCACGATGTCGATCACCGCCTGCTTGTTGGTTGTATCCGGTAGCGGGCGCATCTCCAGCGGGCGTTCATTGAGCGAGACGAAGAAACGCGTGCCGCCCATGCTCCGCAGCTGGTCGAGCACCAGCGGGCGGTAGCCGATGGGCAGCGAGCGAAAGTAGCTGACGCTGGCGGCCATGGAGTAAGCCAGGCTGCGTGAGCTGGTGAGCAGGCCGTCGCGCTGGCTGCTGCGCAGGTGGGAAATCCAGAACAGGCTCGACAGCCCCTGGGCGATCAGCACCGCCAGCAGGGTGAGCAACAGCATGCGGCCGAGCAGCGAGCGCGGCACCAGGGACCAGCGGCGGCGCTCACTCATGGCCGGCGAGGTGCGGGCGAACCTGGGCGGCCAGCAGGTAGCCGCTGCCGCGCACGGTCTGGATCAGCCGCGCCGGTTTCCCGGTGTCGCGCAGGCGCTGGCGCAGACGCGAGACGGCCATGTCGACGATGCGCTCCAGCGGCATCACCTCGCGGCCACGGGTGGCACTGGCGATGGTGTCGCGATCGAGTATCTGCCGGGGGTTGTCGAGGAACAGCTTGAGCAGGGCGAAGTCGGCGCCGCTGAGGAAGTGCTCCTCGCCGTCCTCATGAAACAGCCGGTGGCTGATGGTATCCAGCCGCCAGTCGTCGAAAGCAATGACCTCGCCGCCGCGCGCCTGGGTGTACTGCGCGCGGCGCAGCAGCGCCTTGATCCGTGCCAGCAGCTCACGGGGGCTGAAGGGTTTGCCGAGGTAGTCGTCGGCACCCAGTTCCAGGCCCACCACGCGGTCGGCCTCGTCGGAACTGGCGGTAAGCATGATCACCGGCATGCAGGCGTGACGCTGGTGCGAGCGGATCCAGCGGCACAGGCTGAAGCCGTCCTCGTCGGGCAGCATCACGTCGAGGATCGCCAGGGCGGCGTCCTCGTCGCACAGTGCGCGGCGGAAGCTCTCGCCATCGGCGACGCTGCGCACCTGGAAGCCGGCGCGGCTGAGGTAGGTTTCCAGCAGCTCGCGGATTTCCTGGTCGTCGTCCACCAACAGGATGGATCTGGCAGGCTGGTTCACTTCGGGCGTCCTTTCTTGTTGTTCTAAGGAATGAAGCGGTGACTCAACCTTCGTTGCGCAGGGCCTGTTCCAGGGCGACACCGGCACCGAACAGACCGGGGTGCTCCGCCGTCATGACCCACACCGGCACCGGATCGAGGTACGGCCCGCTGGTCTTGCCGCGGGTGCGAAACGCCTCGGCGAAACCGCTGCGCTGGAAGCGCTCGAGGAAGCGCGGGACGATGCCGCCAGTGATGTACACGCCACCCAGCGCGCCGACCGTCAGTACGGCGTTGCCGGCGACCCGCGCCAGCCAGAGGAAGAAGTGCTCCAGCACTGCATCGGCGTAGGCATCGCCAGCCATGGCGCGCTCGCCGATCTCGGCGGCGGCGGCGCATTTCGGCTCCACGCCATCGAGCTGGCAGCTCATGCGGTAGAGGTTTTCCAGGCCGCTACCGGAGAGCACGCGCTCGGCCGAGACGTGGCCGTATTTTTCGCGCAGCAGCTGCCAGAGGGCGAAATCACGCTCGGAAGTTATCGGCAGGTCGACGTGGCCACCTTCGCAGGGCAGCACGTCCCAGCCGCCGCCCGGCAGCGGCATCAGGCTGCCGACCCCCAGGCCGGTGCCCGGGCCGATGATCAGCTTGGCGCGGCCTTCGAGCGCCTTGCCCGGGCGCACCTGCACCAGGTGTTCCTCCGACAACCGCGAAGCGGCCCAGGCCATGGTGCTGAAGTCGTTTACCAGCAGCAGGTGGCTCAGGCCCAACTCGGCGCGGAACGCATCGCGCTTGATCACCCAGTGGTTGTTGGTGAACTTGAAGTCGGCGGCGCCGACAGGACCTGCGCAGGCCAGGCAGACGTTCTCGATGGCGGACAGCGGCTGGCCGACGCGCTGCAGGTAGTCGCGCACCGCGTCTTCCGGGCGCGGGTAGTCGGCGCAGGCCAGGACCTGTATGGATTCGAGGACTTCACCACGCCACAGGGCGAAGCGGGCATTGGTTCCGCCAATGTCGCCAACCAGGGCGAAACCGTTGGAGGAGGACTGAGCATTGTTGGAGTTCATTGCGGGCTCGGGCCTGGAAGATGGGTGAAAGGATGCGGCGCGGGATCATGCCAGCATAGGACAGCGCCGAAAATGCCCCGTGCGACGAACACGCAGTCCGTCACACGGGAGACCGGTAGGGTCAGCTCGGACCGTTCAGCTCGGCCGTAAAGCTGCAGGCGCCCTGCTCCGCCGGGCTGAAGGCGTTGCGCATGAAGGCGAACAGTTCGCGGCCCATGCCAAGGTTATCGATGGCCGGGGTTTCGACCAGGGGACGGGCTTCCCATTCCGCCGCATCCACCAGCACACGCAGCTCGCCGGTGGTGCCGTCGACGCGCACCACGTCGCCGTCGCGCAGCTTGGCCAGCGGGCCGCCATTGAGCGCCTCCGGGGATACGTGGATCGCCGCCGGCACCTTACCGGAAGCACCGGACATACGCCCATCGGTGACCAGAGCCACCTTGAAGCCACGGTCCTGCAGCACGCCGAGGAACGGCGTGAGCTTGTGCAGCTCGGGCATGCCGTTGGCGCGCGGGCCCTGGAAGCGCACCACGGCGACCAGGTCGCGCTCCAGCTCGCCGGCCTTGAAGGCGGCCGCCAGGCTCGACTGATCGTGGAAGATGCGCACCGGCGCCTCGACGATCTGGTGCTCCAGCGCCACGGCGGACACCTTCATCACGCCACGGCCGAGGTTGCCTTCCATCAGGCGCAGGCCGCCTTCCGGGGAGAACGGCCTGTCGATCGGACGCAGGATGTTCTCGTCCAGGCTGGCTGCCGGACCTTCGCGCCAGACCAGCTTGCCTTCTTCGAGAAAAGGCTCCTGCACGTAGCGGCGCAGGCCCTTGCCGACCACGGTCTGCACGTCTTCATGGAGCAGGCCGCCGTCCAGCAGCTGGCGGATCAGGAAGGACATGCCGCCTGCCGCCTGGAAGTGGTTGATGTCGGCCTGGCCGTTGGGATAGATGCGCGCCAGGGTCGGCACGACTTCGGAAAGGTCGGCCATGTCCTGCCAGGTCAGCTGGATGCCGGCGGCCTGGGCGATGGCCAGCAGGTGCAGGGTGTGGTTGGTCGAGCCGCCGGTGGCCAGCAGCGCCACCACGGAGTTGACCATAGCCTTCTCATCGACGATCTCAGCCATGGGCACGAACTGGCCATTCTCCGGCGTCAGGCGCGCGGCCTGGCGGGCGGCTTCGCGGGTCAGCTCGTCGCGCAGCGGCGTGTTCGGGTTGACGAAGGACGCGCCCGGCAGGTGCAGGCCCATCACTTCCACCAGCAGTTGGTTGGTGTTGGCGGTGCCATAGAAGGTGCAGGTACCCGGCGCGTGGTAGGAGGCCATCTCCGAGGCCAGCAACTCCTCGCGGGTCGCCTTGCCCTCGGCGAACAGCTGGCGCACCGCGGCCTTCTCCTTGTTGGAGATGCCAGTCGGCATCGGGCCGGCCGGCACGAACACCACCGGCAGGTGGCCGAAGCGCAGCGAGCCGATCAGCAGGCCGGGGACGATCTTGTCGCACACGCCCAGGCACAGCGCAGCGTCGAACATATTGTGGGACAGGGCGATGGCGGTGCCCATGGCGATCACGTCGCGGCTGGCCAGGGACAGCTCCATGCCCGGCTCGCCCTGGGTCACGCCGTCGCACATGGCGGGCACGCCGCCGGCGAACTGGCCGACCGAGCCGATCTGCCGCAGGGCGTCCTTGATCAGCTCCGGGAAGCGCTCCAGCGGCTGGTGCGCGGAGAGCATGTCGTTGTAGGCGGAAACGATGGCCACGTTGGCCTGGTTCATCAGCCGCAACGCCTGCTTGTCCGACTCGCCGCAGGCCGCGACACCGTGGGCGAGGTTGCCGCAGGGCAGCGTGCCGCGGTGCGGACCCTTGGTGGCGGCTGCCTTGACCAGGTCGAGGTAGCGCTGGCGGGTTGCCGCGCTGCGGGCCTGGATGCGCTGGGTGACTTCGAGCACACGGGGGTGCATGGCAGCATTCTCCTACAGACTATCAGTTGTTGTTTTTACAACATAATCTTCGAATACAAAGCGTTTACTTTTCTTCGAAGCGGAAATTTAATGTTTTTTACCACAACAAAAGAAAAGAGACGACCTCTATGACTATACGCCTGGCTATCAACGGTTTCGGCCGCATCGGTCGGAACGTTCTCCGTGCACTCTACTCGGGCCCCTATCGCCAGCACCTGCAAGTGGTGGCGATCAATGACCTGGGCGATGCGGCGATCAACGCCCATCTGCTGCAGTACGACAGCGTGCACGGGCGCTTCCCCGGCCAGGTGGAACATGACGCGGAAAGCCTCAGCGTAGAGGGCGACCGCATCGCCGTCACGGCCATCCGCAACCCGGCGGAGCTGCCGTGGAAGGTGCTGGAGGTGGACATCGTGCTGGAATGCACCGGTCTCTTCACCAGCCGCGAGAAGGCCGCCGCGCACCTCGACGCCGGCGTGCGCCAGGTGCTGGTCTCCGCGCCGGGCCAGGGCGTCGACGCCACGGTGGTCTACGGCGTCAACGAACACATCCTGCGGCCGACGCACCGGATCGTCTCCAATGCCTCCTGCACCACCAACTGCCTGGCGCCTGTGGCTCAGGTGCTGCACCACGAACTGGGCATCGAGCATGGGCTGATGACCACCATCCATGCCTACACCAACGACCAGAACCTGTCCGACATCCATCACGACGATCCGTACCGGGCGCGCTCGGCCACCCAGTCAATGATCCCGACCCGCACCGGCGCCGCCGATGCAGTGGGCCTGGTGCTGCCGGAACTGGCCGGCAAGCTGACCGGGCTGGCGGTGCGGGTGCCGGTGATCAATGTGTCGCTGGTGGACCTCACGGTACAGGTCGCCCGCGCTGCCCATGTCGAGGAGGTCAACGCGCTGTTCGAGCGCGCCAGCCAGGGTTCGCCGATCCTCGGCTTCAACCGCCAGCCGCTGGTTTCGGTGGACTTCAACCATGACTCGCGCTCCGCCATCTTCGACGCCAGCCATACGCGGGTGAGCGGCCGGCTGGTGAAGGTAATGGCCTGGTACGACAACGAGTGGGGATTCTCCAACCGCATGCTGGATACAGCGCGGGCAATGTATTTGGCGCAGGGATGAAGAAGGTTCGCGAGCAAGCTCGCTCCTACAGGTAGGGAGCGCAGGCTCTTCGTAGGAGCGAGCTTGCTCGCGAACAACCACTGCACCGCACTATCAATCAGCTTGCAGGATGGGCAGGAATCAGCGCGAAACCCATGCCGCCAGTGCTCGGGATCGATGGGGTTCGTTGCGCTCCACGCCATCCTGCATACGCGTGTCGGATTTCTCATCGCCGCCATCGAAGCCGCCAATCGCACCCAACCCCGCTCTTGCTAGAATCCGCCGTCACTTCTTGCTCGCCGCCTTCATGCTCGCCCTCAAGCTCACCCTGGTGCCATTGTTCCTCCTGCTGGTGTCCCTCTTCGGACGCTGGTGGGGGCCTGCCGTCGCCGGCTGCCTAGCCACCCTGCCCGCCATCACCGGGCCGATCCTTTATCTAATCACCCTTGAGCACGGCCGCGATTTCGGCGCCCAGGCCGCACTGCTGGCGCTGGCGGCGATCTTCGCCTCGGAGGCGTTCAACTTCACCTATGCCTGGATCTGCCGACGCCACCCGTGGCCGCTGGCGCTGGGCGGCGCGATGCTGGCCTGGCTGGTCGCCGCCTGGGGACTGACGCAACTGCCCACCCTGCCCGCCTGGGCCTTGGGTGCTGCGGCGCTGGGCACTCTGACCAGCCAGTTGTTCATGCCGCGAGTGGAACTGCCGCCCACCCTATCCCCCATCGGACGCTTCGAACTGGGCCTGCGCATGCTCGCAGGCGCCGCGCTGACGCTGGCCGTCACCGCCCTCGCCGGCTGGGCCGGGCCAAGCTGGAGCGGCCTGCTGGCAGTGTTCCCACTGCTCTCCATCGTGCTCTGCGTATCGTCGCAGCGCCTGAATGGCTCGGGCTTCGTCATCGCCCTGCTGCGCGGCATGGTCACCGGGCGGCCGGCCTTCGGCGCCTTCTGCCTGTGGCTGGCCTTGCGCCTGCCGGAGACCGGCACCGTGCAGAGCTTCGCCGAAGCGGCACTGCTGTCCGTGCTGGTGCAAGGCGCATTGCGCTGGTTGATCGGGCGCCGGGCCAGGAAGCTGGCGAACCCGGCGACCTGAAAAAGAAAAACGCCACGGCTCGATGAGCCGTGGCGTTTTCGTCTGGAACCAGCGCTTGTGGATAACGCTTAAAGCAGCGTGAAGCTCTGCTCCTTCACGTTATCCGAATCCAGGCCGACGTAGACCTTGAACTCGCCCGGCTCCGATGCGTAGCGCAGCTGGCTGTCGTAGAAGCGCAGGTCTTCCTCGCGAATCGGGAACTGCACCACCTTCGACTCGCCCGGCTGCAGCATGATCTTGCTGAAGCCCTTGAGCTCCTTCACCGGACGGCTGATGGAGGCGGCGACGTCGCGCAGGTAGAGCTGCACCACGGTCTCGCCGGCGACCTTGCCGGTGTTCTTCACCGTCACGCTGGCGGTCAGCTGGTCACCCTTCTTCAGCTTGCTGCCCGACATCTTCACGTCCGAGACGCTGAAGTCGGTGTAGCTCAGGCCGAAACCGAAGGGGTACAGCGGGCCGTTCTGCGAGTCGAAGTAGCGCGAGGTGTACTTGTTCGGGTGCTCGTGGTCGAACGGGCGGCCGGTGTTCAGGTGGTTGTAGTAGATCGGCACCTGGCCCACCGAACGCGGGAAGGTCATGCTCAGCTTGCCCGCCGGGTTGTAGTCGCCGAACAGCACGTCGGCGATGGCGTTGCCACCCTCGGTGCCGCTGAACCAGGTTTCCAGGATGGCGTCGGCGTTCGCGCTTTCCCAGCGCAGGTCCAGCGGGCGGCCGTTCATCAGCACCAGCACCAGCGGCTTGCCGGTGGCCTTGAGGGCCTTGAGCAGCTCGATCTGGCTTTGCGCGATGTGCAGGTTGGTCTTGCTCGATGCCTCGTGGGCCATGCCCTGGGCCTCGCCGACCACGGCCACCACCACGTCGGCCTGCTGCGCCTTGGCCACGGCCTCGTCGATCATTTCCTTCGGGCTGCGGGAGTCGACGCTGACATCCTCGTTGTACTCGTTGAGGTACTTGATGATCTCCTGGTCGTCGGTGACGTTGGCGCCCTTGGCATAGAGCAGCGCAGCCTTGCCGCGGGTCGCCGTGCCCATGCCTTCAAGCACGGTCACCGCCTGGAAGGCCTTGCCGGCGGCGGACCAGCTGCCCATCACGTCGCGCTTGCTGTCGGCCAGCGGGCCGACCAGGGCGATCACGCCGTCACGCTTGAGCGGCAGCACGCCGTTCTGGTTCTTCAGCAGGACCATGCCCTTGCGCGCGATCTCGCGGGCGTCGGCACGGTGCAGGCGCTCCTCGGCGTCGGTATCCACCGGGTCCTTGCCCTGCAGGTAGCGGTACGGGTCCTTGAACAGGCCCATGTCCCACTTGGCGGCCAGCACGTCGCGGCAGGCACGGTCGATCTCGGCCTGGCTGATCAGCCCCGCCTTGAGCAGCTCGGGCATGTGCTTGCCGTAGAGGTCGTCGTTCATGTTCATTTCGACGCCGGCGTTGATCGCCAGACGGGTGGCGTCGCGCTCGTTGGCGGCCACACCGTGCTTGATCAGCTCGCCCACCGCGCCGTGGTCGCTCAGGGTCAGCCCCTTGTAACCCCACTGGCCGCGCAGCAGGTCCTGCAGCAACCATTTGTTGGCGGTGGCGGGCACGCCGTTGATGCTGTTCAGCGAGACCATCACCGCGCCGGCGCCGGCATCGATGGCGGCGCGGTACGGCGGCAGGTAGTCCTGGAACATGCGCTGCGGGCTCATGTCCACGGTGTTGTAATCGCGGCCGCCTTCGCCGGCGCCGTACAGGGCGAAGTGCTTGACCCCGGCCATGATGGTTTCCGGCTGGTCCAGGCCCTTGCCCTGGTAACCCTTGACCACCGCGGCGGCGACCTTGCTGGTCAGCCAGGCGTCTTCGCCGAAGCCTTCGGACACGCGACCCCAACGCGGGTCGCGGGCGATGTCGACGGTGGGCGAATAGGTCAGGTTGAGGCCGTCGGCGCTGGCCTCGATGGCCGAGACGCGGGCACTGCGCTCGATGGACGCCAGATCCCAGCTCGCCGCCAGGCCCAGGCCGATGGGGAACACGGTGCGATGGCCGTGGACCACGTCATAGGCGAAGAACAGCGGGATCTTCAGCCGGCTCTTCATCGCCGCGTCCTGCAGGTCGCGAATGCCCGGACGCACCACGGTATTGAACACCGCGCCGGTGGTGCCGGCGGCGATCTCTTCCAGCAACACCGGCTTGGGATGGTCGGGACCGACGCTGACCAGGCGCAGCTGGCCAATCTTCTCTTCCTGCGTCATGCGTTGCATCAGGCTGTCGATGAAGGCGTCCTTCGACTGGCCGGGCAACGGCACGGCGGGCGCCACGGCAGGAGCCTGGGCTGCGGAAAGCGAAGCGCTGCTCAGGCCCAGCAGGAGGCCGAGCCAGGAGATACGGCTGATTGGTGTTGTTTTCATATGGGTACTCAGCAGCCTGCGCGAAGCGCCGGGCCACTGTGGATTGTTATCGAGGGTCGTCGAAGGGACGGGGATTCCGGCGGCTCCCCCGGGTGTTGCCGCCAGCGCCTTTCGAACGCGGCACATAAGGTCGTCGCGCCGAAGACGGAAGTCAATCACCGAACGGCTGGAAAGCGTCGGGGAAATGCCTTTAATGGTCGCGATTGCGGGCGTTGAACTCCATTTCTTCGCGCATGGCTTCGCGCAGGGCGCGCTCTTCGTCCCACTCTTCTTCAGCCGCGGCAGCCGGGGGCGTGACGGCAGGTTCAGGCTCAGGCGCGGCAGGCTCCACATCCGTGTCTTCCGGCGCCGGGTCTTCCGGTTGAACCTCGGGCAAGCCGAAGACACCGCTGAAATCGGCGTCCACGCCGCTGTCCTCGGCTTCCGCCGGCGGCAGGTCGATGAGGTCGTCGAAATCGGTCTTCAGGCCCTGCTCCATCTCGTCCAGCTCGGCGAGCAGGCTGCGGAAGCTGGTCTCCTCGGGCTTTTCCTCCGGCGGCGCGGGCTCCGGCTCCTCGCCGGCATCGCGCAACGCCTGGTCGGCCAGCGCCTGCAGGGACGGCGGAATGTAGTCTTCGTCGTACTCCTCGGGCCCCGGTAGGCTGACCGTCGGCGCCATGTCTTCGAGGATAGGCTGGGGCTCGGGCTCCATCAGCTTCAGCTCGGCCAACGGCGGCAGCTCTTCCAGGCTCTTCAGGTTGAAGTAGTCGAGGAAAGTCCGGGTGGTGGCGAGCATCGCCGGGCGGCCGGGCACTTCGCGGTAGCCGACGATGCGGATCCACTCACGCTCCATCAGCGTCTTGACGATCTGGGTGTTCACCGCGACGCCGCGGATCTCCTCGATCTCGCCACGGGTGATCGGCTGGCGATAGGCGATCAGCGCCAGGGTCTCCAGCAGGGCGCGGGAATAGCGCTGCGGGCGCTCCTCCCACAGGCGGCCGACCCAGGGGGCGAGCTTCTCGCGCACCTGCAGGCGATAGCCGGTGGCCACCTCCTTCAGTTCGAAGGCCCGGCCCGCGCAGGACAGCGACAGCACCGCCAGCGCATCGCGGAACTGCTGCGGCTCCGGCCGCTCGGCCTCCTCGAATAGCTCGCCGAGGCGCTCCAGCGACAGCGGCTTGCCGGCCGCCAGGAGGATGCCTTCGAGCAGGGTCGCCAGTTCTTTGGGGTCGGACAGGTTCATCGAGTCGCTCAGTGGGTCAGCCGAAACGGGTGAAGGCCGCGTGATAGGCCACTTCGCCACGCACCGCCTGGGCCTGCGGAGTCAGGCGCAGGCATTGGCAGTACGGGGCGGGGATACCGGGGAACACAAGGGTGTCGTCGGCGACGAAGCCGAAGCGCGAATAGTAAGCCGGATCGCCCACCAGCACACAGCCGGCTATGCCTTCGGCGCGCAGGCGCCGCAGGCAGGCTTCGGCGAGCGCGGCGCCGATGCCGGCCTTCTGCCGCGCCGGCAGCACCGCCAGCGGGCCCAGGCCCAGCCAGCCGATGTCTGCGCCATCGATGGTCACCGGCGAGGCGGCCAGGTAGCCGACCACTTCGCCGGCCTCCTCGGCCACCAGCGCCAGGCTGAGCGCGCCTTCCTCGCGCAGGGCCTGCACCAGCAGGTGCTCGGTCTGCCGACTGTGCGGATGGTCGGCGAACGCCGCGCGCAACAGGGCGTCGATGGCGGCGTGGTCGCCAGGTTGTTCAGAGCGAATCTTCAAGGTCATCGAAAGTCGGCTCCGGAGGCACTGCCTCCTCGGGTTCGAAGGCCCCCTCGCCTTCCTCCTGTACGGTTTCCGCGGACGGGGCGCCTTCCGTGGTCTCGGTGCGGGCGCGCACGTGGATCGGCGCGAAGGCGGCGTTCTGCACCAGCTCCACCAGTTGTTCCTTCACCAGTTCGAGCACGGCCATGAAGGTCACCACCACGCCGAGCTTGCCCTCCTCGACGCGGAACAGGCTGATGAAGGGCACGAAGCCCTCGCCCTTCAGGCGCTCCAAAATCTCGCTCATGCGCTCGCGGGTGGAGAGCATCTCACGAGTGACCTGGTGGCTCTCGAACAGATCGGCGCGGCGCAGCACCTCGGCCATGCACAGCATCAGCTCCTGCATGTCGACGTCGGGCAGCAGCTTGCGCGCCCGTGCGTCCGGCGCAGCAACGGCGGGCAGGATGATGTCGCGGCCCAGGCGCGGCAGGGTGTCGAGGTCCTCGGCGGCCTTCTTGAAGCGCTCGTATTCCTGCAGGCGGCGGATCAGCTCGGCGCGCGGGTCTTCCTCTTCCTCCTCGGCCTCTGCCGAGCGCGGCAGCAGCATGCGCGACTTGATCTCGGCGAGCATGGCGGCCATCACCAGGTACTCGGCGGCCAGCTCCAGGCGCACCGACTTCATCAACTCGACGTAGCCCATGTACTGGCGGGTGATTTCCGCCACCGGGATGTCGAGGATGTTGATGTTCTGCTTGCGGATCAGGTAGAGCAGCAGGTCGAGCGGGCCTTCGAAGGCTTCGAGGAAGACTTCCAGGGCGTCCGGCGGGATGTACAGGTCCTGCGGCAGCTCGGTCAGCGCCTCGCCGTAGACCAGCGCCAGCTGCACCGGGGCCCGGTATTCGGTGGCGCTGGAAGGATCGTCCGGCTCGGTCAGGTCACTCATCGGCCACTCGTCAGGCTCTGGGGGATACAGGCGGCATTATCCCTGCTTTTACCCCTCATGGGTGGGGAAATGGCTCAAGGGATGGGCGGTGTCAAATCACGTCGCGCGGCGGTGGGCATTCCTGTAGGAGCGAGCTTGCTCGCGAACCAGGCTCCGCAGCGGGGGCTTGTTCGCGAGCAAGCTCGCTCCTACGAAAAGCGTTTATCAGCGGTAGGACAGCCCCATGGCATGCCGCACTTCCACCAGCGTTTCACGGGCGGTCTCGCGGGCGTGCTCGGCGCCCTCGGCGAGGATGCTGCGCACCAGTTCCGGGTTGTCCTCGTAGTCCAGCGCGCGTTCCTGGATCGGCGCCAGCTCCTGCTGGATCGCCTCGATCAGCGGCCGCTTGCAGTCCAGGCAGCCGATGCCGGCGCTGCGGCAGCCCTCCTGCACCCACTGCCGGCAACCGTCGTCGGAGTAGATCAGGTGCCACTGCCACACCGGGCAAAGGTCCGGATTGCCGGGATCGTTACGGTGCACCCGCGCAGGGTCGGTGGGCATCCGCGCGATCTTTTCCTCCACCTCCGCCGGGCTGTCGCGCAGGGCGATAGTGTTGCCGTGGGACTTGGACATCTTGTGGCCATCCAGCCCCGGCATCTTCGGCGCCTGGCTGACCAGAGTCTGGGGTTCGGGCAACAGCAGCCGGCTGCTGCCTTCGAGGTAGCCCAACAGCCGTTCGCGGTCGCCCAGGGTCAGGCTCTGCTGCTCCTTGAGCAGGGCCTGCGCGGTTTCCAGCGCCTCGGCGTCGCCCTGCTCCTGCCAGGTACGGCGCAGGCTGGAGTAGAGCTTGCCGGTCTTCTTGCCCAGGCGGCCGATGGCGGTCTGCACCCGTTCCTCGAAATCCTCCTCGCCGCCATACAGATGATTGAAGCGGCGGGCGATCTCGCGGCTGAACTCGACGTGGGCGAACTGATCGGAACCCACCGGCACCCAGCCGGCGCGGTAGATCAGGATGTCCGCCGCCTGCAGCAGCGGATAGCCGAGGAAGCCGTAGGTGGAGAGGTCCTTGTGGCTGAGCTTTTCCTGCAATTCCTTGTAGGTCGGCACCCGTTCCAGCCAGGACAGCGGGCAGATCATCGACAGCAGCAGGTGCAACTCGGCGTGCTCGGGCACCTGGGACTGGATGAACATCGTCGCCGCGCTGGGGCTGACGCCCACCGCCAGCCAGTCGATGGCCATGTCGCGCACGTGTTGGCGGATACCTTCGGTTTCGTCGTACTCGGTGGTCAGGGCATGCCAGTCGACGATGGAGAAGAAACATTCATATTCGTGCTGCAGTTTCACCCAGTTCTGCAGCACGCCGTGGTAATGCCCCAGGTGCAGGCGCCCGGTGGGGCGCATGCCGGACAACACGCGGCGCTGGGATTCGACGCTGGCCAAGGATCAACCTCGCGGAGTCAAGAACGAAGTGCGCAGTATAGGTGCCGAGCCAGTTCCCGGACTGCTGCGCGTCGGGTCTGCTGCGTCAGGACAGGCTCAAGTTCAGGAACCGATGCTCAGGCGCTGACCATGAAGGGTTCCGGATCGCCGCAGCCGACGCGCACCACCACCGGGTCCTCGTCGGTCAGCGCGATCACCGTGGACGCCTCGCCGCCGCCGTAGCCGCCATCGATGATCAGGTCAACCTGATGCTCCAGCAGGTCGCGCATCTCGTACGGGTCGTTGAGCGGCTCGGTCTGC
The DNA here is from genome assembly GCF_047902425.1 of Pseudomonas macauensis. Lineage (NCBI taxonomy): Bacteria > Pseudomonadati > Pseudomonadota > Gammaproteobacteria > Pseudomonadales > Pseudomonadaceae > Pseudomonas > Pseudomonas macauensis. The sequence goes on from NZ_CP138377.1 coordinate 4,291,625, forward strand.
CCCGGCAGGATCAGGCTGACGCTCATCAGCGGCTCGCCCAGCTCCTCCAGCAGCGCCAGGGCGATGGGGCAGCTCGGCACGCGCAGGCCGATGGTGCGGCGCTTGGGGTGCAGCAACATGCGCGGCACTTCGCGGGTGGCGTTGAGGATGAACGTATAGGGGCCGGGGGTGTGCGCCTTGAGCAGGCGGAACAGGCCGGTATCGACCTTGGCATAGAGCCCCAGTTCGGAGAGGTCGCGGCAGACCAGGGTGAAGTTGTGCTTATCGTCCAGCCGGCGAATGTGGCGGATGCGCTCCACCGCCGACTTTTCACCGATCCGGCAGCCCAGCGCGTAGGAGGAGTCGGTGGGATAGGCGATCACGCCACCCTGCCGGACGATCTCCACCGCCTGCTTGATCAGGCGCGACTGGGGGTTTTCCGGGTGGACCTGAAAGAACTGGCTCATTGAGTCTCCTTGTTCCCTGGGGCGGTGTCCGCATGGGCGAAACGCGGCCACAGCGGCGGCAGATCATCCGGCACCGCGCGGTACAGGCCCAGTTCGGACCAGTCGCTGGGGCCGTGGAAATCGCTGCCGGCGGTGACCATCAGGCCGAACTCGCGGGCGAGGATGCTGAGCACGCCGACCTGCTCCGCCGGCTGCGGGCCGTTGACCACCTCGATGGCATGGCCACCGGCGGCGATGAAGTCGGCGACCAGCTTGCGCCGCTTGGTGCGCGTGAAATCGTATTGGTAGGGATGCGCCAGGCTGATCCAGGCGCCGGCGGCGCGCAGGGTGCCGACCGCATCGGCAAGGGCCGGCCAGTGCTGCTTGACGTCGCCCAGCTTGCCGGCGCCCAGCCACTTGCGGAAGGCTTCGGCGCGGTCCTTGACGTAGCCCTGGCGCAGCAGGAACTCGGCGAAGTGCGGGCGCGCCGGGGCATTCTCGCTGTCGCCCAGCTCGCGTTGCACTGCCTGCGCGCCCTCGAAGGCGCCGGGCATGCCCTTGGCCTCCAGGCGCCGGCCGATCTCCTCGGCACGGGTCCAGCGAGCACGGTGCAGGTCGTCCAGTGCCTTGACCAGCGATTCGGCGCGCGGATCGAAGCCATAGCCCAGCACGTGGATGGTCGCGCCCCCCCAGGTGCAGGACAGCTCGACCCCGTCGACCAGTTCCATGCCCAACCGACGCGCGGCATCGCGGGCCTCCGGCAGGCCGTCGAGGGTGTCGTGGTCGGTCAGCGCCAGTACACGCACGCCGCGCCCGTGGGCGCGCTCGACCAGGGCCGTCGGGCTGAGGAGTCCGTCGGACGCGGTGCTGTGGCAGTGCAGGTCAACTCGCATGCAGGGCTTCCGTAGGCTGGGGACGGCTTATTTCTGTATAGACGCTTATGTGCGCCCGCTCTCACGGTAACGGGTTGAAACCATGACCGGGCGCAGCGTTGGGCGGATGAGGCTTTCAGTTCACCGGCAGGTTGGTATTATGCCGGCTCTACCAGGCTCTGGCTGCCGTAATGAAGCAATTCATCGATTTCATCCCCCTCATCCTGTTCTTCATCGTCTACAAGCTCGACCCGCGCAACGTCGAACTCGCTGGCCAGAGCTTCTCGGTCGGCGGCATCTACAGCGCCACCGCCGTGCTGATCGCCACCTCCGTGGTGGTCTACGGCGCCCTGCTGATCAAGCAGCGCAAGCTGGACAAGGGACAGTGGGTGACCCTCGCCGCCTGTCTGCTGTTCGGCGGCATGACCCTGGCCTTCCACAGCGAAACCTTCCTCAAGTGGAAGGCACCGGTGGTGAACTGGCTGTTCGCCCTGGCCTTCGCCGGCAGCCACTTCGTCGGCAACCAGCCGCTGATCCAGCGGATCATGGGCCACGCGGTGCACCTCACCGATTCCCTCTGGGCGAAACTGAATATCGCCTGGGTGCTGTTCTTCCTGATCTGCGGCTGTGTCCAGCTGTTCGTCGCCTTCACCTTCCAGAGCATCTGGGTGGACTTCAAGGTGTTCGGCAGCCTGGGCATGACCCTGCTGTTCCTGATCGGCCAGGGCGTGTTCCTGGCCCGCCACATGCACGATGAACCTACCGGCGAAAAACCCAAGGACTGACATGCTCTACGCGATCATTGCCCGTGATATCACCGCTTCCCAAGAACGTCGCCTGGCCACTCGCCCCGCGCACATCGCCCGCCTGGAGCAACTGAAGGAAGAAGGCCGCCTGGTGCTGGCCGGTCCGCACCCGGCGATCGACAGCAACGACCCGGGCGCCGCCGGCTTCACCGGCAGCCTGATCGTCGCCGAGTTCGACTCCCTGGCCGCAGCGCAAGCCTGGGCCGATGCCGACCCCTACCGCGCCGCCGGCGTCTATGCCGAAGTCGTGGTCAAGCCGTTCAAGAAAGTCCTGCCGTAACCGCTCGCCCCGTTGCAGCCCCGCGGCAGGGACGTTCGCGGGGAATAGCAGCCGGACACCGCCGGGATGGCCGTGAACGGCGGTACATCATCGAACAAGGAGTCCCGATGCACCGTCTGCCCCTGCTCGTCTGTCTCGCCCTGCCCCTGGCCGCCCAGGCCGAAGAACCCGCTCCGGAACAGCCATCGGCCGCCGCTGTCGAAGTCATCGACGCGTCGAGCACCGGCGCCCACGGCGACCTCGAACGCCGCCTGGCCGAGAGCGAGCAGCAACGCCAGGCGCTGGCCGCCCAACTGGCCGCGCAATCCGCGGACCGGGACAACAGCCAGGACGAAGCCGTCATCGGTCGTCTGCGTCAGGAGAACCAGCGCCTGAAACTGCAACTGCGCGAAGCCCAGTCGCAACAGCCGCCGCGCCTGCTGACCGAGCAGCAGACCTGGTACGTCAGCGGCGGCGCCACCGCCCTGCTGGCTTTCCTCCTCGGTGCGCTGAGCCGTGGCAGCCGCCGCCGGCATCGCCGCGAATGGATCAACTGAAAGAACCGACTTCATGAGTGAACTGCTGCTGATCGACGACGACCGCGAGCTCTGCGAGCTGCTCGGCACCTGGCTGGTCCAGGAAGGCTTCAGCATCCGCGCCGCCCATGACGGTGCGCAGGCCCGCGCCGCGCTGGCCAGCCGCGCCCCGGACGCGGTGGTACTCGACGTGATGCTGCCCGACGGCAGCGGGCTGGAGCTGCTCAAGCAGCTTCGCGGCGAACATCCGGACCTGCCGGTACTGATGCTCTCCGCCCGCGGCGAACCGCTGGACCGCATCCTCGGCCTGGAACTGGGCGCCGACGACTACCTGGCCAAACCCTGCGACCCCCGTGAACTCACCGCCCGCCTGCGCGCCGTGCTGCGCCGCAGCCACCCGGCGCAGCCCAGCGCACAGCTGGAGCTGGGCGACCTGGCGCTGAACCTAACGCGCGGTGTGGCGAGCATCGGCGAGCAGGAAATCAGCCTCACCCTCTCCGAGAGCCGCATCCTCGAAGCCCTGCTGCGCCAGCCGGGCGAACCGCTGGACAAGCAGGCCCTGGCGCAGCTCGCGCTGGGCCGCAAGCTGACCCTGTACGACCGCAGCCTGGACATGCACGTCAGCAACCTGCGCAAGAAGCTCGGCGGCCACCCCGACGGCCGTCCGCGCATCCTCGCCCTGCGTGGCCGCGGGTATTTCTACGCGCCCTGAAGCGCGCGGGCTGCAAGCCCCGAGCCGCCCTGGCGCGGGCTTTCGTAAAGTTCGGAGAGGCGCTTCACGTAATCTTTACCGAAGCTTTACCTGTGACTGACCGCCCTTGACCTTGCCGACCCTAGACTGGGCCCATCCGGTAACGACCGGTCCCTGAAAGGAGAAACACCATGCGCAAGACCCTGACCGCCCTGCTGATCGCCGCCGCCCTGCCGACCGTCGCACTGGCGGCCACTCCCGCGCCGACCGACGCCCCGCCGCCGGCCCCGTACATGAAAGATCACGACCACGGCATGATGCACGGCGGACGTGGCGGCATGTTCCGCGACCTGAACCTGACCCAGGAGCAGCGCCAGCAGATCGGCAAGCTGATGGGCGATTCCATGAAGAATCGCCACGAGATCACCGAGAAGTACTGGAACAAGCTGCCCGAAGCCGACCGCAAGGCCATGCAGGCCGAGCTCAAGGCCAACCACGACAAGGCTGAATCCGGCATTCGCGGCATCCTGACGCCCGACCAGCAGAAGAAGTTCGACGAGCTGAAGAAACAGCGCGAACAGCGCAAGGCCGAATGGGCGGAGTTCCAGACCTGGAAGGCCCAGAAGGATGGCGCCAAGGCCAACTGATCGCTCCCGCAAGTGCAGGCGCCGGGTTCTCCCGGCGCCTTGCCGTGGGGCCCTGACAACGGATAGACCATGCGGCTGAACAGGAAGACCATGCGCTCACTCTTCTGGCGGATCCTCGCCGCCTTCTGGCTCGCCCTGCTGCTGGTGGCCGGACTGTCGATCCTGCTGGGCCGCGCCCTCAACCAGGACACCTGGGTCATCGCCCGCTACCCCGGCCTGCATGACCTCGCCCGGCAATGGACCCTGCTCTATGAAACCCGTGGCCCGGAAGCCGCCCAGGGGCTGCTGGAAAGCCGCCGGCAGCAATACGAACTCTCGGTGCAGGTGCTCGACGAGAGCGGCCAGCGCCTGGTCAACGGCACCTACCTGCCGCGCCCGCCCCGACCGGGCGGCTCGTTCAACCGGGAAAACCTGCCGCGCTTCCCCTGGCGCCAACTGAGCCAGGAATACGTCAGCCCGCGTACCGACCAGACCTTCCTGTTCATCTACCGCATTCCCCACCCGGCGCTACAGGCCTGGCATCGCGGCAGCCTGCTGTGGCCACTCAGCGCGCTGGGCATCGCCCTGGTGGTGCTGACCGTATTCAGCCTGCTGTTGACGCTCTCCATCACTCGTCCGCTGAACCGCCTGCGCCGCGCCGTGCACGACCTCGGCCAGACCGCCTACCAGCAGGACACCCTGGCGCGCCTGTCACGTCGTGGCGATGAACTGGGCGTACTGGCGCGCGACTTCAACCGCATGGGCGCCCGCCTGCAACGCCTGATCAGCAGCCAGCGCCAGTTGCTGCGGGACGTTTCCCACGAGTTGCGCTCACCGCTGGCGCGGCTGCGCATCGCCCTCGCCCTGGCCGAGCGCGCCACCCCCGAGGAACGCGCCAACATGTGGCCGCGCCTGGAGCAGGAGTGCGATCGCCTGGAGGCCCTGATCGGCGAAATCCTCGCCCTTGCCCGTCTCGATGCCGACCCCGGCCCGGCCAGCCGGATCGCCCTGCTGCCGCTGTTCGAGCGCCTGCGCGACGATGCCCAACTGCTTTACCCGGACCAGCGAATCCAGCTGGATATCGCGCCGGACCTGGCGCTGGACGGCTGGCCCGACATGCTCGAACGCGCCCTCGACAACCTGCTGCGCAATGCCCTGCGCTTCAACCCCGTCGAGCAGCCGCTGGACGTACGGGCCCAGGTCGACGGCGAACGCCTGCACATCAACGTGCGCGACCACGGCCCCGGCGCCAGCGAGGAACACCTGGCGCAGCTGGGCGAACCCTTCTTCCGCGCGCCCAACCAGAGCAGCCCCGGCCACGGCCTGGGCCTGGCCATCGCCCGCCGCGCCATCGAACGCCACGGCGGCCGGCTGCGCCTGGGCAACCATCCCGACGGTGGCTTCCAGGCCAGCATCGACCTGCCCCTGCACCGACCAGCCGCTTGAGCGACGCACCTTTTTCCGGAGAACCCGAATGAGCCTTCCCGCCCTGGCCACCCCGTTCCCGCATGCTCCCGTGCCACCTATCGCGCGGTCATTCGGCGCGCCACCGGACGACCCGCAGAGCCTGGTGCTGGCGGTGGAACTGGCGCGCCTGGCCGAGCAGTGGCGCGCGCGCTGGCCCGGCCTGCGCCTGAACCTGCCGCAGTCGGGCACCTGGCCCCTGGAAAGCTGGCCCGAAGCCCTGCGCGGGGCGCTGGATGCGCTGTTGCAGGCCGCGCTGCAGCGACGGCCGAACGCCGCGCTGGAGCTGACGCTCAGCTCAACGCGGGGGCTGTTGAGAGTGGATCTGCAAGGCCACGACCCGCTGGCGCGGGCCTGGCTGCCGGACGCCCTGCGTCCGGCTCAACGCCTTGCCGCCTGGCAGGGCGGACGCCTGCTGTGGCGCGCCCACGGCAAGGGCTGGAAGATTCGCCTGGGGCTGCCGCTCAGCCCTGCCAGGCGCTGACGAAGGCCGCCGGATCGAGCGGCGCAGGCCGGCGCAGCTCGCCGATCGGCGTGCCCAGGTAGATGAAGCCGACGATGCGCTCGTTGGCCGCCAGGCCCAAACCTTCCCGCACGAACGGATCGAACGCCATGGCGCCGGTGCGCCACATCGCGCCCAGCCCCTGGGCATAGGCAGCCTCGATGATGCCGTAGGCGGCACAGCCGGCAGCCAGCCACTGCTCGATTTCCGGCACCTTCGGGTGCTCCTGCAGGCGCGCCACGGCCACCACCAGGGTCGGCGCGCGCAGCGGCATGGCGCGCGCCTTGTCCAGCGCCTCGGGCGCCGCGTCGGGCTGCTGGGCCTGCAGCGCACGGGCGAACAGATCGCCCAGGCGAGCGCGCGCATCCCCTTCCACGGTCAGGAATCGCCAGGGTCGCAGCTGGCCGTGATCCGGCGCGCGCAGGGCGGCGCGGAACAGGCCGTCCAGCTGTTCGGCGGACGGCGCCGGCTCACCCAGGCGAGCGTGGGATACACGGTTGTGCAACGCGTCGAGAGCCTCCATGGGCTACCTCCAGACAAACTCGAAAGCGCCATTGTAGACGCAAAGGGTTCGCATTTGCCCAGCACTCGCTGCGCCGTCAGAACCTGTTTACGATCTCGCGAGCTAGAGCAGAGCAAGGCGCAACGACCAGCGGGAGTAACAGCCGCAGGCTGGCCCGAAGGGTGAGCGCCAGCGAATCAAACAGGCGAGGACGCGGAGTTTACGCGCTGTAAATGAGCAGTACTCGCTACGCTCGCCCCTCCGGGGCCGCACTGAAGTGCATTAGCCGCAAGCGGCTTCCGAGCCTGTTTTTAACGCAGTTATGCCGACGCGCAGCAGATCGTAAACAGGTTCTCAGGCCACCCGGTCCGGCGAAAGCGTCGGCATCACCGGTGGCGTCAGCGGCGGCAGGCCATAGGCGGCGCGGGCCGCGTCGCAGTTGGGGTTGTGCACGCCATCGGTCCAGGAGGCCTCGAATTCCCGGCAGGTCGAGGAACGCTGTTCGTACATCGTGCAGCGCACGCCGCAACCGACGTCACCGAGCAGGCCGACGCAGCGCACCGGTCGCACCTCGGTGCCGCGCATGGCGACCATGTAGGGGCTGACCTGGACGACCTGCTCATCCGGGACGACGCCACCGGAGGATTGGCACTCGCCAAAATAGAAGGACACACGGAAATGCGCGCAGCAGGCGCCACAATTCAGACACGGATTGTTATTGGACATGGATGCGAATGCACCAGAGAAACCGGCGAGCGCCGGCGGGCTGCGCAAGATTCTATCCATCCCGTTGCGCTTGTGAAGAGGGCAGATTCACTCGGTTTACACTTGCCCGACGGCAGGTAAAATGGCCGGTTCACCGATACCCGAGCGCCGCCGCATGGCCCTGCCGACACTACGTACCCTTGGATTCATCATCGGCATCTTCGTGATCACCCTGGCCGTCGCCATGCTGATCCCTATGGCCACCCTGCTCTACTACGGCCGCGGCAGCGAACTGCACCCCTACATATGGTCGGCGATCATCACCTTCACCTGCGGGCTGGGCATGGTTCTCCCCGGCCGCCCGGAGCAGGTGCACCTGCGCCCGCGGGACATGTACATGCTCACGGTGTCGAGCTGGGTGATCGTCTGCTTCTTCTCCGCCCTGCCCTTCATGTTCGCCCGGCACATCAGCTTCACCGACGCGATCTTCGAGAGCATGTCCGGCATCACCGCCACCGGTTCCACCGTGCTCAGCGGGCTGGACAGCATGTCGCCGGGCCTGCTGATCTGGCGCTCGCTGCTGCACTGGCTGGGCGGCATCGGCTTCATCGGCATGGCGGTGGCGATCCTGCCGATGCTGCGCATCGGCGGCATGCGCCTGTTCCAGACCGAATCCTCGGACCGCTCCGACAAGGTCATGCCGCGCTCGCACATGGTGGCCAAGTACATCGTCGGGGTGTACGTCGGCATCACCATCCTCGGCGCGCTGGCCCTGTGGTGGGCCGGCATGGGCCTGTTCGACGCGGTCAACCACGCCATGTCGGCGATCTCCACCGGCGGCTTTTCCACCTCCGACCAGTCGTTGGCCAAGTGGCACCAGCCGGCGGTGCACTGGGTGGCGGTGGTGATCATGATCCTGGGCAGCATTCCCTTCGTGCTCTACGTGGCCACCCTGCGCGGCCACCGCAAGGCGCTGATCAAGGATCACCAAGTCCATGGCTTCCTCGGCATACTGCTGTTCACCTGGGTGGTGATGGGGACCTGGTATGCGGTGAACTCCGACCTCGCCTGGCAGGATGCCTTCCGCATCGTCGCGGTGAACGTCACCTCGGTGATGACCACCACCGGCTTCGCCCTGGGCGACTACAGCCTGTGGGGCCACTTCTCGATCATGCTGTTCTTCTACCTGGGCTTCATCGGCGGCTGCTCCGGCTCCACTGCCGGCGGCATCAAGATCTTCCGCTTCCAGGTGGCCTTCACCCTACTGCGCGCCAGCCTCTACCAGTTGATCCACCCGCGCGCGGTGATCAAGCAGAGCTACAACGGCCACCGGCTGGACGAAGAAATCGTCCGCTCGATCCTGACCTTCTCGTTCTTCTTCGGCGGTACCGTGGGCGTACTGGCGCTGGGGCTGTCGTTCCTCGGCCTGGACTGGATGACCGCGCTGACCGGCGCCGCCAGCACCGTGGCCGGCGTGGGGCCGGGCATGGGGCCGATCATCGGCCCGTCGGGCAACTTCGCACCGCTGCCGGACGCTGCCAAATGGCTGCTCAGCGCGGGGATGCTGTTCGGTCGCCTGGAGATCATCACCGTGCTGGTGCTGTTCACCCCGGCGTTCTGGCGGCATTGATCGTCCCTGCCACCCAATTTGCAGGATGAATACGCCGTAGGATGGTGTGGAGCGCAGCGATACCCATCATTCCCAGGCGCCGTCTACGCTAGCCCGCTGCGGCAGGCTTCTGTAGGAGCGAGCTTACTCGCGAACGGCTGGGCACCGGCGTCAAGCTGTTCGCGAGCAAGCTCGCTCCTACAAAGAGCCACCGGAGCGTTGCGCCCGCTTACAACCCTTCCCGATACTCCCCCGGCGTCATCCCGAACCAGCGGCGGAACGCCCGGAAGAAATTGCTCGGCTCGGAAAACCCCAGCAGGTAGGCGATCTCCAGTAGCGTCATGCGCGGCGTGGCCAGGTACTGCTGGGCCAGTTCGCGGCGGGTGTCGTCGAGCAGTTGCTGGTAGCTGGTGCCCTCCTCCTGCAAGCGCCGCTGCAAGGTGCGCTCGGACAGGTGCAGTGCCTGCGCCACACTCTCGCGCTTGGGCTCGCCCTGGGGCAGCAGGCGGCACAGCACCTGGCGGGTCTGGTGACTGAAGCGGCTGCTGACGAAACGCGCCAGGTACTCCCCGGCGAAGCGATCGTGAAGGCGCGCCAGTTCCTCGTTGGCGGTGGGCAGCGGCGCGCCCATGTCCTCGTGGGAGAACAGCATGGCGCAGTGCGTCTGGCCGAAAACCAGCGGCGCCTGGAACAGCTCACGGTAGGGCGCAGCATCCCGCGGCGGCTCGCCGGCCAAGTGGACTTCCAGGGGGTTGATCGGGCGTCCGGTGATCCAGCGCAGCATGCTGATCAGGCTGGCCAGCGAGCACTCGGCGCTCTGCCGCGGCACCGGCAGGCGGTCGCCATGCACGGCGATGCTGTACAGGCAGCCCTCGGGCAGGCGGCGGAAGGTCAGGTCGGCGCCCTCGGCAATGATCCGCTGGTAGCGCTCCAGGCGCTCGAAGCCCTCGCCCAGGTTGCGGCTGGACATCAGCGCATAGCCCACCACCGGAAAGGCCGGCGTATGCACACGGGCGATGTTCAGGCCGATGGCCGGGTTGCCGGACAGATCCACCGCGCGGTTCCACAGGCGGCTCATGGCGTCCTGCGGGTAGCGCGCGTCGGGGTTGTCGAGGGCGGCGTAATCCAGCCCCAGCTCGACGAACAATGCACGGCTGTCCAGGCCTTCCAGCTCCAGCGACTGCACGATCCCCCGCACCCAGCTCGACAGGGTTGTACGCTCAGGCATGCTCGATTCTTCTAGTTATGCTGATGACTCGCGCCAGCGGCGCGGCGTAGCGGGATACTAAACTGGCCCCCTATGTCATCCGCAAGTCCGCCGGCCCGCGCCTACACTGGGCCACCACAACAACAGGAGGTGCGCCATGAGCACCCGGACCGCCGATCGATTCCAGAGCTTTGCCGAGTTCTACCCCTACTACCTGCAGGAACACAGCAACCCGACCTGCCGCCGCCTGCACTACGTGGGCAGCCTGCTGGTGCTGTCGCTGCTCGCCTACGCTATCGTCAGCGGGCAGTGGCTGTGGCTGCTGGCCTTGCCGTTTGCCGGCTACGGCTTCGCCTGGGTCGGGCATTTCGTGTTCGAGAAGAACCGTCCGGCCACCTTCAAGTACCCGCTGTGGTCCTTCATGGGCGACTGGGTGATGCTCAAGGATGCTTTCACCGGGCGCATCCGCTTCTGATCCGATAAGCCCTCAGCGCGCGGCGTTGCGCTGTCCCGCGCGCTCGAACAGCATCGCCTGCACTTCCCCGCCGGCATGCTGCGCCACCCGTCGCCAGTTGGCCGGAACATCGGGAATCTCGTTGTCGTTGTAGCGGCTCATCACCAGCCAGACGCGGCCCTCGTCCTGCGGCAGATCGGCCAGGCGATCGACGAAGGAATGCCGCCGGTCGTCGATCAGCGAGCCGAAGCCGTAGAGGGTCGGCCGCCCGGACGAGCCATCCTCCGCCGGCGCGGTATACAGCAGCGGCTGGCTGCCGGTGTGGTTGTAGTAACGGAAGGCCAGGTACCAGAGGATGTCGTCCACTACGATGCGATCGCCGCCGCGATAGTGCGCGTTGACGTAGGCGGCCATGCCGTCGAACTGTTCGTCCGGGTCGGCCTCGTAGAGACGCCCGAGGCCCATGCACTCCAGGCCCAGCAGGGTCACCAGCAGCACCGCGCCCAAGGCTCGGCGCGATGCCAGCAGGCGATCCAGCCCCAGCGCCAGGAGCAGCGGCAGGCCGAGGGCGAAGGCCGTCAGGTAGCGCTCGACGAACACCGACGAAACGAACGACACGCCATACAGGATCAGCAGCGGTACGCCGCAGTAGAGCGCCGCCAGCACCTCGACGCGCAGGCGGCTGCGGTCCCGGCGCAGCACCAGCAACAGTACCGCCACCAGCAACACCGGCACGCCCAGCAGCAACGGCCAGGGCAGCTCGTTGCCATCCGACTGCGCCAGCCACTGCCAGAGCATGGAGGGCACCGACAGCGCGTCCACGGGCGGCTCCCAGCCCACGTCGCCGCCCGCCACCAGGTCGGCCATGTGCCGGGCCAGGTCGAGCATCCCCGGAAGCCAGGGCAGGAACAGCACGGCCACGGCCAGATTGGCCAACCACCAGTCGCGCCGCCGCAGCGGGCTGTCCGGCAGCGAAGCCAGCCAGAGCCAGTGCACCAGCAGCCCGAGCACGCTGAAGTAATGGGTGTAGAACGCCGCCGTCATCAGCAGCGCATACGCCACCAGGTGACGGCGGCGCCCCGTGTCCAACCAGTAGAGCAGCGCCAGGGTCGCCGCCAGCAGCCAGCACCCCAGCAGCGAATACATGCGTACCTCCTGGCTGTAGCGCACCGCCGTGGGCAGCAACGCCAGCAGCAAGGTGGCCAGGAAGGCCGCGCGGCGACTGGCGAGCCGCCAGGCCAGCCAGCCGCCGAGGAACACCGCCAGCGAGCCGAATACCGCGCTCAGCAGGCGCAGCGCCAACACGCCTTCACCCAGCACCTGCACCCACAGGTGCAACAGGAAGAAGTACAACGGCGGATGCACGTCATGGGCGGCGTGATGCCAGAGCGCCGAGGGCGAATAGAGGGCCAGGAGCAGGCTGGAGCTTTCATCGCCCCAGATCGCCGATTCGGTCAGTTCGTGCAGGCGCAGGACAGTGGCAAGCACCAGCAGCGGCAGAAACCACCCTTGGCGCAGCAAGGCGGACAGATTCGGCGGCTCGCGGGACGACATCGCAGTCTCATCGAAAAGAAGTGGGTGTCGCTGAGTGTAAGCCAGCCTTGGTCCTGTTACCGGCGGATCAGCAACTCCCGTGCCCGAGCCTGGTCTTCCGGCGCCAGCTCCGCCAGCAGCTCCACCTCGCCGGCGATCAGGGCACCCACTGGCACACCCTCGTGGTAGAGCACCCGGTTGCCGGCCAACGCCGGCACCTTGCGCCCCGGCAGCAGGGTACCGGAGAGGTTCAGCGGGTCCACCGCCGAAACCACCACACATTCTCCGCCAGCCTCGCGGCGACGCACCTCGCGCAGCAGGCCGACGGCCTCGGGCAGGGCGAACTGCTCGCCGGTGAGCCCGGCGACGAAGCGTCCGCCACGGATTTCCCCTCGCGCCTCCAGGCGGTGATAGACCCGCAGCAGGTCGCGCCACGGCGGCAGCCAGTCGGCCTCGCGGTCGAGCAGGCGCCAGCAGACCACACCGTAGCGGCGCAGCAGGGTCATGGCGACGTGTTCCAGGGTTTCCGCCGGCAACCGTGCGCCCGGATCCAGGGTGGTTCGGCGCAACAACGCCCAGCGTCCGGCGTCGGCCATGCCGAACAGCGGTGTGCGCGAGCGCCGTTGCGGGTGGCGCCGCGCCGCCGGCATCAGCAGCGCACGCAGGCCGGCGAAGCTGTCGGCATTCACCCGCCCGGCCGCCACCAGTTCACCCAGCACGGTTTCCAGCTCGGTACGCAGCAGGTGGCTGTCGCTGGCCAGGTCGTCGAAGAAGGACGCACCGTGCTCCCTGAGCACCTCCAGCACCTTGTTGGCCTTGGCCGACAGCTCGGCCTCCGGCAGCGCCGCGCTCAGCGAGCTCCACAGCGCCATCTGCGCGCGCGGCAGCAGGACGATGGGCGTGCTCTTGAGCGGCCCGCTACGGCCACGCGCCGAGCTGCGGCTGGGCAGGCGCGCCCAGACCAGCCGGCCGGCGCGGCACAGGTCGTCCAGCCAGTTGATGCCATAGTCGGCCACCCGCGCCGGCAGGATGTCGCTCTCCCAGGCGCCGGCGGCGGCCTGGAAGCCCTCCAGCTGGCTGAGCACGCCGGCCAGGGATTCCGCGCCACGCACCCGCGAGCCACTGGAAACCCGCTGCCAGTCGAACAGGAAGCGCATGAAGTCGGCGCGCGGCACCGGCTCGATCTCCCGGCGCAGGCGCTTGACCGTGTAGCGATGGATGCGCGCCAGCAGGTGACGCTCGCACCATTGCTCCTCGCTCACACCCGGCACGAAGCGTCCGCGCAGCACATAGCCCTCGCGCTCCAGGCTGGCCAGGGCGAAGCCTGCATCGCCAGCGGCAATGCCCAGGTCGTCGGCCAACTCGCGCAGCAGACGCGGACCGAAGCCGGTCAGGCGAGCGCGTACCAGTTCGACTTGCGCTTCATCTGCCGCGCACGTCTCGCGCAATGCCGGCGGCAGATCGAGCACAGGCGTCATGGCCACCTGCGGATGCAACGCCTGCCACTGGCTGAGCCGCTCCGCCGCCACCCAAACCTCTCCGACCGGCAAGGACAGACGCGTCGCCCTGCCCGCCGTGGCCAGCGCCTTGAGCAGCTGGGGCCAGCCCTCGTTGGCCTGCGCCTCGCTATCGCGGATGCCACCCAGGCCGGTCAGCGCCTCGTGCATCTCGTCGGCATCGCGGGCTTCCGGCCAGGCTTCGGCGCGCACCGCGGCGATGGCTTCCACATCCAGCGCACCGAGGTCGTCGGCGCTTTCCGGATCGGTCCAGCGGCGGCTCTGTACGGCCTGGGTCCGACGCTCCTCCAGCGGCGCGTCGTCGAGGAAGGCGTAGGGGCTGGCCGACAGCACTTCCGCCGCCAGCGGCGAAGGTGCCGGCAGGTCGCGCGCCAGCAAGGTCACCTCGCCGCGCTCCATGCGCCGCAGCAGGGCCAGCCAGCCTTCGCTGTCCATCGCCTCGTGCAGGCAGTCATCGAGGGTCTGCGCCACCAGCGGGTGATCGGGAATCTCGCGCTCGCCGACGATGTTCTCCAGGCAGGCCACCTGGTCGGGGAATACCGAGGCCAGCAGGTCCTCACTGCGCATGCGTTGCAACTGCGGGGCGACCTTGCGCCCGCCGCTGTAGCGCGGCAACGCCAGCGCCGTGGTGGCGTTCCAGCGCCAGCGCACGCCGAACAGCGGCGCATCGAGCAGCGCCTGGATCAGCACCTGTTCGGCGCTGTTGGAGTGCAGGTAGCGCCAGACTTCCTCCAGCGGGAAGCTGTGGCTGGTGGACAGCGAGAGGATAATGGCGTTTTCGGTGGCGGCAGCCTGCAACTCGAAATTGAAGGTGCGACAGAAGCGCTTGCGCAGCGCCAGGCCCCAGGCGCGATTGAGACGGCTGCCGAAGGGCGAATGGATCACCAGCTGCATGCCGCCGGATTCGTCGAAGAAGCGTTCGAGGATCAGCGTCTTCTGGGTCGGCAGCGCGCCGAGGGCGTGACGGGCACGGGCCAGGTATTCCACCAGTTGGCGTGCGGCGCCTTCGTCCAGCTCCAGCTCGCCTTGCAGCCAGCCGATGGCTCGGGCCAGGGGCTCGGCATCCTTCTCGCCCTGCGCGAGCAACTCGTCCAGCCGGGCGCGAAGGCGCGCGACGCTGAACGACAACTCATCGCTTCGGCCCGGCGCTTCGCCGAGCCAGAAGGGAATGTTCGGCGGCTGGCCCTGGGCATCCTCGACGCGCACCCGGCCCGGCTCGATGCGTAGGATGCGGTAGGAAATATTGCCCAGCTGGAACACGTCGCCAGCCAGGCTTTCCACCGCGAAGTCCTCGTTCACCGTGCCGACGGTCAGGCCCTGGGGCTCCAGCAGCACGGCGTAGTCGCCGGCATCGGGAATGGTGCCGCCGGAGGTCACCGCTGTCAGCTTGGCTCCTCGCCGCCCGCGCAGGCGCTGGTGCACGGCATCGCGATGCAGGTAGGCGCCGCGCTGGCCGATGCGGCTGGTATAGCCCTCGGCCAGGGTGCGCAGCACGGCGTCGAAATGCTCGCGGGTCAGTTCCGCGTAGGGCTGGGCAGCGGTGAACAGCTCGAACAGCGCGTCCTCGCCCCACTCACGGCAGGCCACTTCGGCGACAATCTGCTGCGCCAGCACGTCCAGCGGCGCGCGCGGAATCGTCAGCGCGTCCAGCTCATCGCGGCGCACGCTGTCGAGCAGCGCCACGCACTCGATCAGATCGTCCCGCGAGGCCGGGAACAGCCGTCCCTTGGGCGTGCCGCCAACGCTGTGCCCGGAGCGCCCAACGCGTTGCAGGAAGGCGGCGATGGAACGCGGCGAACCGAGCTGGCAGACCAGTTCGACGTCACCGATATCGATGCCCAGCTCCAGCGAGGCGGTCGCCACCAGCACCCGCAGCTGGCCGGCCTTGAGCCGCCGCTCGGCGCCCAGGCGCAACTCCTTGGACAGGCTGCCGTGGTGCGCCGCGACCCAACCGGCGCCGATGCGCTCGGCCAGGTGCCGGGTGACCCTCTCGGCCTGGCGCCGGGTGTTGACGAACACCAGGGTGGTGCGGTGTTCCGTGGCCAGTTCGGCGAGCCGGTCGTAGACCTTGTCCCAGACGTCATGGGACATCACAGCCTCCAGCGGCGCCGACGGGACTTCCAGGTTCAGGTCGCGCTGGCGGCTGTAACCGATGTCGATGATCCGACAGGCCGCCCGTCGCCCCACCAGGAACGCCGCCACCGCCGAGAGGGGTTTCTGCGTGGCGGACAGGCCGATGCGCACCAGCGGCGCCTCGCACAGCGCCTGCAGACGCTCCAGCGACAGCGCCAGATGGCTGCCACGCTTGCTCGCCGCCAGCGCGTGGATTTCGTCGACGATCACGCTGCGCGCCCCGGCCAGCATGGCGCGGCCGGAGTCGGAGCCGAGCAGCACGTAGAGCGATTCCGGGGTGGTCACCAGGATGTGCGGCACCTGCCGGCGCATCGCCTCGCGCTCGCTGGAGGTGGTGTCGCCGGTACGCACGGCGGTGCGGATGTCCACTTCCGGCAGCCCCATCTCGCCCAGCACGGCGCGGATGCCGGCCAGCGGTTCCTCGAGGTTGATGCGGATGTCGTTGGACAGCGCCTTGAGCGGCGAGACGTAGACCACCGTGGTGCGGTCCGGCAGCGCGCCACCGTTGGCCAGCCCCTCGCGCACCAGCGCATCGATGGCGGCGAGGAAGGCGGTGAGCGTCTTGCCCGAACCGGTGGGCGCGGCCACCAGGGTCGAATCGCCAGCCCGGATCGCCGGCCACGCCAGGACCTGCGCCTGGGTCGGCGCGGCGAAGTGGGCGCGGAACCAGGCGGCCACCGCCGGGTGGAAGGCGGCCAGCGCGTCGTCCCGGCTGCGCGAGGAAAGCGAGGTGGAAGTCATGACCTCAACTATGGTGGCGCGCGATGCCCGTCACAAGGACCGCCGATCGTGGCTCGCCGCCAATCGCGCTTCCCGCTACGCTGCGCAGAACGGCACTCGGACGGACTGACATGAGCGAAAAAGACCGCGACTGGTACTGGCAGCAGGTCAAGCAACAGAACCAGAAGCAAGCTGAGCAGGAAGCGAAATCTCGGCGCAATTGGCGCGTGTGGATCAAGCCGCTGCTCTGGCTGCTCATCCCGCTGCTGCTCATCGCCACGGGTACGGCCCTCTGGCGCGACCCGGCCAGCCAGCTCTGGCTGCAGCAGCGCTGGGTGCTGCTGCAAAGCCGCCTGGGCCTGGCGCCCACGGCGGAGACCGCCGCCCCTGCCCCTTCGCGCTACAGCGACAGCCCGCGCACGCTGGCCCAGTGCATCAAGCCTGGGAATGTGATCGACGATGAAGTGCGGGCGTGTGTGAAGGGGTATCGGCCGAAGACCTGGTGATTCACGACGGCATGGTTTTGTAGGAGCGGACTCCGTCCGCGATGCTCTTTGTAGGGGAAAGTAGCGCCTAAAGTGTTATCCGCCGTCTTGATCGGTGTTTCTGCGTCGCTTCGGTGTGTGTTGGGATATTTTGTTTCGCCCCCTCGGGCGAGTCACTTTCTCAAACGACAGAAAGTAACCAAAGGTCTCGTCCCGACATCCGGGTCTTCGCTTCGCGAAGACTTCCCTCCTTCCGGCATTGCTCCGAGGGTCGGCGTAGAAGGGCCATCCCTGGCCCTCTACACCTCTCGCGGCATCCATGCCGCTAGCCCCTCTGCGCAATACCTCCACTCGGCCTCCTGACGGGACTCTGCGCGCGCCTGCAACTGTGGCTGCTTCGTGCATAGACTGCTTTTCATCCTGCAACCTGAGTGCGGTGATGAGACTTCTCGGACAAGGTCCGCTCCTACGAAAGCATGCGCACCGCTCTGGCTCTGGATTTAAAGACTTCCAGAGAAATATCCGCGCGCACCGGAGCGCCCCTTCAGGAGGCCGAGCGGAATCGGAGTTTCAGGGGTTGAGCGGCATGGATGCCGCGAGAGCCGCGATGGGCCAGGGATGGCCCTTCGCGGCGTGCCCCTGAAACTTCGATGGAGTGAGGGGAGTCTCGCGAAGCGAGACCCGGATGATGGGGCAAGACCTTTTGGTTCCTTTTGTGTCGTTTGACAAAAGGGACTCGCCCGAGGGGGCGAAACAAAATCTCTCAGCGCACGCCGAAGCGGCGCTGGACATCCAAACAAGAAACAAGCATCGCGGACAAAGTCCGCACCTACGGGACTGGGTCCCCCCAACAGAGTCCCAGAAGCGCCCTACGGTTCGTCGCTCTGCCCCAACCCATGCTGCCGCAGCTTGTTGGCAATGGTCGTGTGCGACACCCCCAACCGCTTGCCCAACTGCCGGCTGCTCGGATGCTCACGATAGAGCCGCTCCAGCACCGCCTTCTCGAAGCGCCCGACGATGACGTCCAACCCGCCCTCCAGGGAGAAATCGCCCAACGGGTGTGGCGCACCATAATCCGGCAGGCGGATATGCTCGGGCTTGATGGTGCCGCCCTCGCACAACGAGACCGCCTGGAACAGCACGTTCTCCAGCTGCCGCACATTGCCCGGCCAGTGATAGCGGCCAAGGCGATCCAGCGCCTGCGGGGCGAGCCTGGGCAGTGGGCAGCCGATCTGCCGGCTGGCCTGGTCGAGGAAGTGCTCCACCAGCGGTTCCAGACCGTCGAGGCATTCGCGCAACGGCGGGATGTGCAGCGACAGCACGTTGAGGCGGTGGTAAAGGTCCTGGCGGAATTCGCCCTTGGTGCAGAGCTCGGACAGGTCGACCTGGGTGGCGCAGATCACCCGCACGTCGAGGTACACCTCCTCGTCGCTGC
The DNA here is from genome assembly GCF_047902425.1 of Pseudomonas macauensis. Classification (NCBI taxonomy): domain Bacteria; kingdom Pseudomonadati; phylum Pseudomonadota; class Gammaproteobacteria; order Pseudomonadales; family Pseudomonadaceae; genus Pseudomonas; species Pseudomonas macauensis. Next base: position 4,310,106 of record NZ_CP138377.1, read on the forward strand.
CTACGCGGCGGAAGCAACCGTCCTGCAGGAAGCGCAACAGCTTGGCCTGCAGACGCGGACTCATCTCCCCCACGCCATCGAGGAACAGCGTGCCCCCAGCGGTCAGTTCCAGCAGGCCGAGCTTGCCTTCCGGGCGCGCGCCTTCGAAGGCGCCGGGGCCGTAACCGAACAGCTCGGTCTCGGCCATGGATTCGGGCAGGCCGGCACAGTTCAGCGCCATGAACGGCGACTGCCCGCGCGGGCTGGCCAGGTGGCAGGCGCGAGCCAGCAGCTCCTTGCCGGTGCCGGTCTCGCCTTCGATCAGCAGCGGTGCGTCCAACGGCGCCATGCGGCGCGCCTCGCGCACCACGGCGGCCATCACCCGCGAGCTCTGGAAGATGCTGTCGAAGCCGCGCAGCTCCAGGCGCCGCACGTTGTAGATGCGCTCGCCGACGCGGTCGGCGCGGTGCAGCGTCAGCACGGCGCCGGCCAGCGCTTCGCTTTCGTCATGCTCGGACTGTAGCGGCGCAATGTCGGCCAGGAATACGTCGCCCTTTACCTTCACCCGCAGGCCATTGATGCGCGCCTTGTTGGCCCGCACCAGCTCCGGCAGGTCGAGGTCCTCCACGTAGCGCGACAGCGGAATGCCCGGCACCTCGTCGACGCGTACGCCCAACAACTGCGCGGCCGCCCGGTTGCCCGCCACGATCTGCCCGGCCATGTCGATCGACAGCACCGGGAAATCCAGCGCCGCCAGCAGCGCGTTCAGTTCCAGGTGACGACGCTCGCTGGGCATCAGGCCGACGCGCTTGACGCCGAATACGCCGGGCACCGCTTCGAGCTTGGGCTTGAGCGACTGGAACTGCAGGTTGATGAGGTTCGGGCAGAGCAGGTAGATGGCGTTGCCCTGCTCTCCGCCGACTTCGCCGCGGTTGACGTTGATGCCGTAGTCGACCAGCAGGTTGAGGATGTCGCGCAGGATGCCGACGCGGTTCTGGCAGTGCACTTTGATACGCATGGCGGGCCCGTGATTGTGGTTCTGATGGGCGTTCCGGCGTGGATTTTCACAAGGCAGCCGGAAATTTCCGTCAAGAATATGTGACACCTGGACGCACCTTCAAGCCGTGCTCGGGTGCTTTTACGCCGAAGCGTAATCATTTCTTTACGGAATCATCGGCTATCCGGGACACCAAGGCTCTATCCGGGGGCTGTGCGCCGACATCGACCGCGCTATTTCTTGGTCCATCACAACAACAAGGCCTCGAAGCCGGAGGACCCATGAAGACAACGCAGTACGTGGCCCGCCAACCTGACGAACACGGTTTCATCCATTACCCCGAAGCCGAACACCAGGTCTGGAACACCCTGATCACCCGCCAACTGAAAGTGATCGAGGGCCGCGCTTGTCAGGAATACCTGGACGGCATCGAACAACTCGGCCTACCCCATGACCGCATCCCGCAACTGGGCGAAATCAACCGGGTGCTGCAATCCACCACCGGCTGGCGCGTGGCGCGGGTGCCGGCGCTGATTCCCTTCCAGACCTTCTTCGAACTGCTGGCCAGCCAGCAATTCCCGGTGGCCACCTTCATCCGCACCCCGGAAGAACTGGACTACCTGCAGGAACCGGACATCTTCCACGAGATCTTCGGCCACTGCCCGCTGCTGACCAACCCCTGGTTCGCCGAATTCACCCACACCTACGGCAAGCTCGGCCTGGCCGCCAGCAAGGAAGAGCGCGTGTACCTCGCCCGCCTGTACTGGATGACCATCGAATTCGGCCTGCTCGACACCTCCCAGGGCGTACGCATCTACGGCGGTGGCATCCTCTCCTCGCCGAAAGAGACCGTCTACAGCCTCTCCGACGAGCCCGAGCGCCAGGCGTTCGACCCGCTGGAATGCATGCGCACCCCGTACCGCATCGACATCCTGCAGCCGCTGTACTTCGTCCTGCCGGAGCTCAAGTGCCTGTTCGAACTGGCCCACCAGGACATCATGGCGCTGGTCCGCGAGGCCATGCACCTGGGCCTGCACGCGCCGAAATTTCCGCCCAAGCAAGCCGCCTGATCCGCTGCAAATACCCCCATCTGTGCCTAGGATGAGACGTGCCCGCGAGCCTAAGATGGTCCGCGAGCCCACTCCTATGCCCCCAACAAGGCCCCTATCTAGGAGAACCCCATGACCGCACTCACCCAAGCCCATTGCGAAGCCTGCCGCGCCGACGCCCCGAAGGTCTCCGACGAAGAACTGGCCGTCCTGATCAAGCAGATTCCGGACTGGAACATCGAAGTCCGCGACGGCCACATGGAGCTGGAACGCGTCTTCCTGTTCAAGAACTTCCGCCATGCCCTGGCCTTCACCAACGCCATCGGCGCCATCGCCGAGAAAGAAGGCCACCACCCCGACCTGCTGACCCAGTGGGGCAAGGTCACCGTCACCTGGTGGAGCCATGAGCTCAAGGGCTTGCACCGCAACGACTTCATCATGGCCGCCCGTACCGACGAGGTGGCGCAAACCGCCGAGGGCCGCAAATGAGTCATTTCGCCAAGGTCACCCGCGTGCCGGGCGACCCGATCCTGGGCCTGCTCGACGCCTACCGGGCCGACCCGAACCCGGCGCGGCTCGACCTTGGCGTGGGCGTCTACAAGGACGCCCAGGGCCTGACGCCGATCCCCCGCGCGGTGAAGATCGCCGAGCAGCGCCTGGTGGAAACCGAAACAACCAAGAGCTACGTCGGCGGCCACGGTGACGCGCTGTTCGCCGCCCGCCTGTGCGAGCTGGTGCTGGGCACCGACTCGCGCCTGCTGGCCACCCAGCGCGCCGACGCCACCCAGACCCCGGGCGGCACCGGCGCCCTGCGCCTGGCGGCGGACTTCATCGCCCGCTGCCTGCCGGGCAGGAGCATCTGGCTGAGCGACCCGACCTGGCCGATCCACGAAAGCCTGTTCGCCGCCGCCGGAGTGCGCGTGTCGCATTACCCCTACGTCGATGCCGACAACCGTCTCGACGTGGAAGCCATGCTCAGCGCCCTGGAGCGCGTGCCCCATGGCGACGTGGTGCTGCTGCACGCCTGCTGCCACAACCCCACCGGCTTCGACCTGGCCTACAACGACTGGCAACGCGTGCTGGACGTGGTGCGCCGTCGCGAGCTGTTGCCGTTGCTGGACTTCGCCTACCAGGGCCTGGGCGACGGTCTGGAGGAGGACGCCCGCGCGGTGCGGCTGTTCGCCGACAGCCTGTCGGAAATGCTGATCACCAGTTCCTGCTCGAAGAACTTCGGCCTCTACCGCGAGCGCACCGGCGCGCTGATCGTCTGCGCCGGCAGCGCCGCCAAGCTCACCGACGTGCGCAGCCAACTGGCGCTGATGGCCCGCAACCTCTGGTCCACCCCGCCCGCCCACGGCGCCGAAGTGGTTGCCACCATCCTCGGCGACACGGACCTCAAGGCCCTCTGGCTGGACGAACTGGACGGCATGCGTGCGCGCATCGCCGACCTGCGCCTGGGGCTGGTGGAGGCGCTGCGCCCGCACGGCCTGGCCGAGCGCTTCGCGCACGTCGCCATCCAGCGCGGCATGTTCTCCTACACCGGCCTGACGCCGGAACAGGTGCGCCGCCTGCGCGAAGAGCACAGCGTGTACATGGTCGGCAGCGGCCGCGCCAACATCGCCGGGCTCGACGCCGAACGCCTGGGCGACCTGGCGCTGGCCATTGCCAGCGTCTGTCGCTGATTTATCGTCTCTCCCTGGACCGGCCTTCGGGCCGGTCTTTTTTTGCCGCGCGGAAAGATTCGGGCGATGTCGATCCGGCCTCTGCGGTCGGCGGAGTTTGCAGACGACGGAACCGCAGGATGGGTTGAGACAGGGACCTATAACGTTCGACGTTATGTGCCGATTGACCTTGGCCGTGCCCCACTCGGGTTCGATCCGGGAATCATTGGCCACGCTCAACCACGAGGTTGGCGATGAGACAGGCGTAACGGCGTACAACCGCGAACGGTTGTACGCCCTACACCAAGCTCAACCTTGGAGTAGGGCAAGCGCCGTCTGACGCTTCCAGCGTCCCGGCGACTGCCCCGTCCAGCGCTGGAACGCGCGGGAGAAACTGGCCGCCTCGGCATACCCCAGGCACTGGGCGACTTCGTGCAGGTCCATACGCGACTCCTGCAGCAGGCGCTCCGCGAGCCGCTGCTTGATGCCATCGTTGAGCGCCTGCAGGCTCTGCCCCTCCTCCGCCAGGCGCCGCTGCAAGGTGCGTTCGGACAAGCCCAGCCGCCCGGCCACCTCGGCACCGCCCAACAGACTGGCGGACTCGCGCAGCAGCAGTTGCTGCACCTGGCGCGCAGTCGGTGTGGCGGCAAGGGTCAGCGCCAGTTCGCCGCATAGCTGCTCGCACAACTGCTCACCACTGTCGCGGGCGCTGATGTGCGCTTGCGGCAGCGGCGCGAGCAGATCCTGCATGGCGAACAGCATCGCGTTGCGTGGCGCGGCGAAGCGCGGAACCAGTCCGAACAGATCGCGGAACGGCGTGAGGTCCGTCGGCTCAACGCTCTTCAACTCGATGGCCAAGGGCTGTATCGAGCGCTGCAACAGCTCCCGCGACAATTGCAGGCACCCGGCGATGCCGCGCTCCACCACGAAGGGCCGTGCATCCTCGGGCAGCACCGTATCGCCGTAGACCAGCCAGACGCCACGTGCCTCGGGCTCGCTGCTCACCGGGCAGAGGGTCAGCGCCAGGCTCTGGAAGCGCCCGAAGGTCTCGAACGCCTCCTGCAGGGTGCGGCTGGCGAGCATGGTGAAGCCCAGGTGGCCCAGGGAAGTCAGGTGGTAGCGCTGCCCGGCGACCAGCCCCAGGCCGGGACGGCCGATGTGCTGCAGCACATTGCGGATCACCGCCAGCTCCTGCCAGGCCTGGATGCGTACCGCGCGCGACTGCAGATCCGCCAGCGCGATGGCGCTGCCCACCAGGCAGGCCTCCGGCGCCAGCCCACTGTCGCGGGCGGTATCGAGCAGGTAACGCACCCCGGTGATCTCACGGACCTGACGCCAATCCATCGCAGTCTCCCTGGTTGCACTCGCTGGTGGCTCTCGTTGGCGGAGAAAGTCAATTTTTGGCGCTGATCATCATGGAAGAAAGTGTGCGTGCTGACCATCCTTGAATGGCCGATAACACTCACAAGAGGCTTCCCCATGTTCGAGTTCTTCTACGCCTTGCCGAGCCAGAACCGAGCGGCCGAGTACCGCCATTTCAGCATCTTCCCCGCCACCGGAGCCATCGGCGCGGACGTCAGCGGCATCGATCTGCGGCAACTGGACGAGGACGGCTTCGCCGAGCTGCGCCAGGCCCTGCTGGCGCACAAGGTGCTGTTCATCCGCGGCCAGTCGCTCAGCGTGGAAGACCTCGAAGCCGTGACCCTGCACTTCGGCGAGTTCGGCCGGGAACCCTATGTGGTCGGCATGGACGACCATCCCCACGTGGTACGCGTGGTCAAGGAAGCCAACGAGAAGACGCCGGTGGTATTCGGCGGAGCCTGGCACACCGACTGGTCCTTCCAGGAGCGCCCGCCGGCCTTCACCCTGCTCTACGGCCACGACATCCCACCCTTTGGCGGCGACACCCTCTACGCCAATATGGCGCTGGCCTACGAATGGCTGTCGCCCAAGCTACGCGCGCAACTGGAAACCCTCGACGCCATCCACAGCCCGGAGCGCGCCTACGGCGCCGAGGCCAAGCACAACGACCTGATGGAAAACATGGCGGTGCGCTATGGCAGCCATGACGGCGAAGTGCGCTCCCATCCGCTGGTCACCCGCCATCCGGAAACCGGCAAGAAGATTCTCTTCGTCAATCCCGCCTACACCAGCGGCATCAAGGGCATGCGCCCCGCCGAGTCGCAGCCGCTGCTGGACTACCTGTTCGGCATCGCCACCCAGCCCGCCTTCACCTGCCGCATGCGCTGGACCCAGGGTACCCTGGCGATCTGGGACAACCGCAGCACCTGGCACTACCCGGTGTCGGACTACCACGGCATGCGCCGCGAGATGTACCGCACCACCGTAGTCGGCGACATTCCCTGCCGCTGAGGAGACGCGCCATGAGCACCGACAACCACCACGCCGCCGCCCGCGCCCTGGCCGACGCGCGGGCCAGCCGAACACCCATCGCCGCTCCTGCGGCCGCCTACGCCCTGGCCGGGCTGGACGACGCCTACCGCGTACAGGCACTGGGCATCGACCTGGCGCTGGCCGCCGGCCAACGCCTGGCGGGCGCCAAGGCCGGGCTGATCTCGCCGGTGATGCAGGCCGCGCTGAAGGTCGACGAGCCGGTCTACGGCCGGCTGCTCGCCGACCTGCGCTGCCAGAGCGACGCGCGTATCTCCCGCGAGCGCCTGCTGCAGCCGCGCATCGAAGCGGAAATCGCCCTGCTGGTCGGCCGTGACCTGCCCGAGGGAGAGCCGGACCTGGCCACCCTTCGTGCCTGCCTCGACGGCGCCGTCCCGGCCATCGAGATCAACGACACCGCCGTGGCCAATTGGCAGATCGGCCTGCTCGACTCCATCGCCGACAACCTCTGCGCGGGCCTCTACCTCACCGGCAACCAGCCGGTCGAGCTGGAGAAACTGCAAGGTGCGGCGCTGGCGGTGCAATTGCTGCGCAATGGCGCCCCGGCCTTCCCCCCCACCCAGACGAACATCGCCGCGGTGCTGGACATCGCCCTGTGGCTGGCTCGGCGCATGGCGCGCCTGGGGGCGCCACTGAAGGCCGGCGATGTCCTGCTGTGCGGCGCGCTGGCACCGATGTCGCAGGTCGCGCCGGGGGATGTGTTCGAGCTGGAGATCGAGGGACTGGGGCGGTTGGGTTGCAGCTTCGAGAACTGACGGTTCTCACCAGCACGCTTGCGGTCCTCCATTCCCAGCCTGCTCGCGAACCTCCCCGCGTCGCAGCTACCGGGGAATACAGTTCGCAAGCAAGGGCCAGACGTCCGCCGGCCCTGAAAAAAGCGAACTCACGCTCCCGACTGTCCGGCCATCCAGCGCCGGTACTGGCGGGTGCGTCGTTGCGTGCGCCACTGATCCAGCAGCAACGCGCGCAACGGCGAGGCTTGCGGGTCGGGACGGCGGCTGTCGCCCAGGCGGCGCAACTGCAGCTTCACCAGCGCCATGTAGGCCAGTGCCGCCAGCGGCTTGGAGCGCCAGCGGATCGGCTGCAGCTGCGGTTGTGCGTCGCGCCCGGCGCGCCAGTGTTCGACCAGCCCCGGCTCCAGCGCCAGCGCCGTGCCGATGCCGACCATGTCCAGGCCGCTGTCCAGCACCTGTTCGGCAACCGCCAGGCGGCGGATACCACCGGTGACCATCAGCGGCATCCGCGCGGTATCACGCATCTCGCGGGCGAACTCGAGGAAGTAGGCCTCGCGCGCCAGGGTGCGGCCATCGCGCGCTTCACCCTGCATCGCCGGGGCCTCGTAGCTGCCGCCGGAAAGCTCGACCAGGTCCACCGCCTCGTCGTTCAGCCACTCGATCACCTGGCGGGCGTCATGGGCATCGAAACCGCCGCGCTGGAAGTCCGCCGAATTGAGTTTCACCGCCACGCTGAACGAGGCCGATACCTTGCCCTGCACCGCGCGAACGATCTCCAGCAACAGCCGTGCGCGATTCTCCAGCGCACCGCCCCAGCGGTCTTTGCGACGATTGCTCAACGGCGAAAGGAACTGGCTGAGCAGATAGCCGTGGGCGGCGTGGATCTGCACGCCATTGAAGCCCGCGCGCTCGGCAAGCACCGCGGTGCGGACGAAACGTTCGATCACCTCGGCGATGTCCGCTTCGCTCATTTCCCGGGGCACGGCGAACATCTTGGAGAAACGCCCCATCTCCAGCGGCACCGCCGACGGCGCCCAGGCGCCCTGCCCCAGACTGGCCTGGACCTGGCGGCCAGGATGATTGATCTGCAACCAGAACTGCGCACCTTGCGAACGCCCGATGCGTGCCCACTGGCGGAAGCGCTCCAGTTGCCGTTCGTCCTCCAGCACCACGCCACCGGGACCGGTCATGGCGCGGCGGTCGACCATCACATTGCCGCTGATCAAGAGGCCGGCGCCACCCTCGGCCCAGGCCTGGTACAGGCGCATCAGCTCCGCCGAGGGCGACTGCTCGGCATCGGCGAGATTTTCCTCCATGGCGGCCTTGGCCACGCGGTTGGGAATTTCACTGCCGTTGGGCAGGCGCAGGGGCTGGAAAGGGGACATGGCGCGACTCCGTGGGTTGTGGTGCCGGCGAGGTTAAGTTTAAAGTTCACTTTAATGTCAAGCCCTTCCGGAGCCCTCCATGAAAATCGGTGAACTGGCCAGTCTCAGCGGGCTCGCCCCTTCGCGCATCCGCTTCTACGAAGCCAGCGGGCTGATCGCCCCGGCACGCCGCCTGGCCAACGGCTACCGCGAATACCCGGCGGAAACGCTGGACCTGCTGGAGATCATCCGCAGCGCCCAGCAGACCGGTTTCAGCCTGGAGGAAATCCGCAACCTGCTGCCCCACTCCACCCCCATCGAGAACGGCCACGGCGAACTGGTCGCTGGTCTGCGTCGCAAGGTCGCCGAGATCGAGGCAATGGAGCGGCAACTGCGGGAGAACCGTGAGCGACTGCTGGCGGTGATCGACGGTATCGAGAACAAGCCCGAAGGCTTGGGTTGCGCGGCGAATGCCGAACGGATGATCGCGGAGATGCGCGAACGCAAGGCGCGCCGCTGACGCGGAACCTCTAGGAGCGAGCTTGCTCGCGAACGGCATTACCAGGCCACTCCGGCGCGAAGCGGTTCGCGAGCAAGCTCGCTCCTACAAAAAGACTCCGCACCCTGCGGTTGCGTCTCACGCTCCCCAGTTATTTCCAGCCTTCCAGCCGCAAGGTCGCGCGCACCAGGCGCTGTTCCTCTTGCTCAATCTCCTGCAGGTTGTCCCTCACGCTGTGGATATGTTCGCGGGCGGCGCGTTGGGCCTGTTCGGGCTGACGTTCGCTGATGGCGCGGTACAGCCGCGCGTGCTGACGGTCGATCTGGCGCTTCTGCGGCGGCCGGTTGTAGAGGTTGTTCACCGAGGCGAACACGGTGCTGAGCATCAACTCGTTGAGCGACTGCAAGGTGTGCACCAGCACCGGGTTGTGCGAGGCCTCGCTGATCGCCTGATGGAAGGCATGATCGCGCCGCGCATGTTCGCGCGGGTCCAGCGGCTGCGGTTCGTCGTAGGCGGCGTGCATTTCCTCGAAGCGTCGGCCGATCAGTATCAGGTCGGCCTCGGTGGCGCGCAGCGCAGCCAGGCGCGCGGACTCCCCTTCCAATAGCGCGCGCACTTCGAGCAGGTCGTAGAGGGTGCGCGGCTGCGAGCGGAACAGGTGCATCAGCGGCGACATGTCGTCGACGCCGGTGAGGTCGGCGACGAACGAACCGCGCCCCTGCTCCGTATCGACGATGCCGCGTCCACGCAGTGCGCGTAGCCCTTCACGCAGCGCCGAGCGCGAGCAGCCGAGCTTCTCCACCAGACGCCGTTCCGAGGGCAATGCCTGGCCGACCTTGAGCACGCCGTCGACGATCAGCCGCTCGATCTTCTCCGCCACCTGGTCGGCGACGCGCTGCTTACCCTGTGCATGAGTCGTCATCGGTACGTACCTTGTCGTTACAAACTGGTCGGACCAGCAGGTATTCACCTGCCTCGCTGCCCAGAACCCTAGCTCTCAGTACCGCGGCTTTCCAATGGACGTTCGTGCAAGATCTGGTAGGACCAGTGCAGAAGGCGATGGACGCGGCCTGAGCGTCGGTCGCACTTTCACGGTGCCGTGGCTCCACGCGCCGCTCGCCGGGCGCGAACAACGACAAGACCAGAGCACCGTGAGCCGATGAACATCCTCTATGACGAGCGCGTCGATGGCGCGCTGCCTGCCGTCGACAAGTCCGCCCTGCTGGCCGAGCTGCGCGCCGCCGTGCCGGACCTGGAACTGCTGCACCAATCCGAAGACCTCAAACCCTACGAATGCGACGGCCTCTCCGCCTACCGCACGCTGCCGATGCTGGTAGCGCTGCCCGAGCGCATCGAACAGGTGCAGGCGCTGCTCAGGCTCTGCCACGCGCGCAAGGTGCCGGTGGTGGCGCGCGGCGCGGGCACAGGGCTTTCAGGCGGCGCGCTGCCGCTGGAGAAGGGTATCCTGCTGGTGATGGCGCGCTTCAATCGCATCCTCGAAGTGAACCCGCAGGGCCGCTTCGCCCGCGTGCAGCCGGGCGTGCGCAACCTGGCGATCTCCCAGGCCGCCGCGCCGCACGGCCTGTACTACGCGCCCGACCCGTCCTCGCAGATTGCCTGCTCCATCGGCGGCAACGTCGCGGAGAACGCCGGCGGCGTGCATTGCCTGAAGTACGGCCTGACCGTGCACAACCTGCTGAAGGTGGACATCCTCACCGTCGAAGGCGAGCACCTGTCCCTGGGCAGCGACGCCCTCGACAGCCCCGGCTTCGACCTGCTGGCACTGTTCACCGGCTCCGAAGGCATGCTCGGCATCGTCACCGAAGTCACCGTCAAACTACTGCCCCGCCCGCAGGTGGCGCGGGTACTGCTGGCCAGTTTCGACTCGGTGGAAAAGGCCGGCCGCGCGGTGGCCGACATCATCGCCGCCGGCATCATCCCCGGCGGGCTGGAGATGATGGACAACCTGTCGATCCGCGCCGCCGAGGACTTCATCCACGCCGGCTACCCGGTGGACGCGGCGGCCATCCTGCTGTGCGAGCTGGACGGCGTGGAAGCCGACGTGCAGGACGACTGCGAGCGCGTCGACGGCGTGCTGCGCGCGGCCGGCGCCACCGACGTGCGCCTGGCCTGCGACGAGGCCGAGCGCGTGCGCTTCTGGGCCGGGCGCAAGAATGCCTTCCCGGCGGTGGGGCGCATCTCCCCGGACTACTACTGCATGGACGGCACCATCCCGCGTCGCGAGCTGCCACGCGTGCTGCGCGGCATCGCCGAGCTGTCGGAAGAGTTCGGCCTGCGCGTGGCCAACGTGTTCCATGCCGGGGACGGCAACATGCATCCGCTGATCCTCTTCGACGCCAACCTGCCCGGCGAGCTGGAGCGCGCCGAGGCCATCGGCGGAAAAATCCTCGAACTCTGCGTGGCGGTGGGCGGCAGCATCACCGGCGAGCATGGTGTAGGGCGCGAGAAGATCAACCAGATGTGCGCGCAGTTCAACAGCGACGAGCTGACCCTGTTCCATGCGGTGAAGGCGGCGTTCGACCCCGATCGCCTGCTCAACCCCGGCAAGAACATCCCGACCCTGCACCGCTGCGCGGAATTCGGTGCCATGCACGTGCACCACGGCCAGCTGCCCTTCCCCGACCTGGAGCGCTTCTGATGCCCGATGCCAGCACCGACCTGCTCGCCCAGGTGAACCAGGCGATCAGGACACGCACACCGCTGCGCATTCGCGGCAACGACAGCAAGACCTTCCTCGGCCGCCCGGTGAACGGTGTGGAACTCGACACACGCATCCATAGCGGCATCGTCAGCTACGACCCCACCGAACTGGTGCTCACCGCCCGTGCCGGCACGCCGCTGGCGGAGATCGAAGCGGCGCTGGATGAAGCCGGGCAACTGCTGCCCTGCGAACCGCCGCACTTCAACGGTGCCACCTTCGGCGGCATGGTCGCCGCCGGGCTCTCCGGCCCGCGCCGGCCCTGGTCGGGCTCGGTGCGCGACTACGTGCTCGGCACGCGTGTGATCACCGGTCACGGCAAGCTGCTGCGCTTCGGCGGCGAGGTGATGAAGAACGTCGCCGGCTATGACCTGTCCCGTTTGCTCGCCGGCAGTTTCGGCTGTCTGGGCGTGATCACCGAGGTGTCGATGAAAGTGCTGCCCAAGCCCCGGATGTGCGCCAGCCTGCGTCTGGAGATGGATATTCATCAGGCGCTGGGAGAGCTCGCGGAGTGGGGCGCTCAGCCCATCCCGATCACCGCCGCCTGCCATGACGGCGAAGCGCTGCATCTGCGCCTGGAAGGCGGCGAGGGCTCGGTGTGCTCTGCCCGCCTGCGGCTGGGCGGCGAGGAGATCGACAGCGGCTACTGGCAGGACCTGCGCGAACAGCGCCTGGACTTCTTCGCCGGTCCCGGCACTCTCTGGCGGCTATCCTTGCCCAACGCCACGCCATCGTTTTCCCTGCCGGGCGAACAATTGATCGACTGGGGCGGAGCGCAGCGCTGGCTGAAGTCCGACGCGGACGCCGAACGGATCCGCCACGGCGTCGCCGAAGTCGGCGGCCACGCCATCCGCTGCGCGCCGGGCGACGACAGCTTCCACCCGCTGCCCGCCGCCCTGCTGCGCTACCACCAGAGCCTCAAGCAGCAGTTGGACCCGCAGGGCATCTTCAACCCTGGCCGAATGTACGCGGAGGTCTGATGCAAACCAACCTGAGCGAACAGGCCAGACTCCTGCCCCGCGCCGAGGAAGCCGAGAGCATCCTGCGCTCCTGCGTACACTGCGGCTTCTGCACCGCCACCTGCCCGACCTACCAGTTGCTGGGCGACGAACTGGACGGCCCGCGCGGGCGCATTTATCTGATCAAGCAGGTGCTCGAAGGCCATGAGCCCGGCGCCAGCACCCGCGAGCACCTGGACCGCTGCCTGAGCTGTCGCAACTGCGAAACCACCTGCCCCTCCGGCGTGGATTACCACAACCTGCTGGACATCGGCCGCGCGGTGGTCGAGGAGCAGGTGCCACGCACCTTCGGCGAGCGCGTGCTGCGTCGGAGCCTGCGCGCCGTGGTGCCGAATGCCGCGCTGTTCGGCGCCCTGGCGAAGGTCGGGCGAACCTTCTACCCGCTGTTGCCGGAGAGCCTGCAAAGCAAGCTGCCGCGCCACCCGCACCCGCCGCTGGAGCGTCCGAAACCGCGCCATGCACGGCGCATGCTGATGCTCGAAGGCTGCGTGCAGCCGGCACTCTCCCCCAACACCAATGCCGCCGCGGCGCGGGTGCTGGATCGCCTGGGTATCAGCGTGATCCCGGCGGCGGACGCCGGCTGCTGCGGCGCCGTGGACTATCACCTGAATGCCCAGGAGCAAGGTCTGGCGCGCGCACGCAGGAACATCGACGCCTGGTGGCCGTCCATCGAAGCCGGCGCCGAGGCCATCGTGCAGACGGCCAGCGGTTGCGGCGCCTTCGTCCGCGATTACGGCCATCTGCTGGAGCGCGATGCGCAGTACGCGGCCAAGGCCCGGCGGGTCAGCGAACTGTCCCGCGACCTGTCCGAAGTACTGCGCGCCGAGCCGCTGGAGGAGCTGAACGTGCACGGCGACCGCCGCCTGGCCTTCCATTGCCCCTGCACCCTGCAGCACGCGCTGAAGCTCGGCGGCGCAGTGGAGAGCGTGCTCACCCGCCTGGGCTTCAGTCTCACCGGCGTGCCGGACAGCCACCTGTGCTGCGGCTCCGCCGGCACCTATTCGCTGACCCAGCCGGAGCTGTCCAGACGCCTGCGCGACAACCGCCTGCAGGCGCTGGAGAGCGGCGGCCCGGAGGTCATCGTCACGGCCAACATCGGCTGCCAGACGCACCTGGGCGGCGCCGGCCGCACGCCGGTACGGCACTGGATCGAACTGGTGGAAGAAGCCCTGGCCGACGCACCGCAACCCCACAACCAAGGCGAGGTGGAAACATGCTCAACAAAGCCGTTCTGACCCAGCAGGAAGTTGGCCGCATCCTTGCCGCGGCGCGCGCCGAGGCGCAGCGCAACCACTGGACGGTATCCATCGCGGTGGTCGACGACGGCGGCCATCCGCTGGCGCTGGAGCGCCTCGACGGTTGCGCCCCGGCCAGTGCCTACATCGCCATCGAGAAGGCCCGCAGCGCGGCGCTGGGCCGACGCGAAACCAGGGACTACGAGGACATGGTCAACGGCGGACGCGTGGCTTTCGTCAGCGCACCGCTGCTCACCTCGCTCGAAGGCGGCGTACCGGTGGTGGTGGATGGACAGGTGATTGGCGCGGTGGGTGTTTCCGGGGTGAAGTCCGGCGAAGACGCACAGGTCGCCAGCGTCGGAGCGACGGCGCTTTGAAAGCGCTCACACAACGCTGCCGAGAGGTGGCCACAGACCGGGTGATGGTCGCCGCCGGCCACAAGCGAGCCGGCGGCGACACGCCCCAGTCCTTGCCGGAACTCGCTCTCGAAAGCCCCGCTACGCGCCGCGTTCCGGGGCTTTTTCAATGGCTAGCGCCAGGCTCTCGCGTCCATGCGCCACCTAACCATTCACCACCGCTATCACTCATCCACCGCTGACGCTTTGCCTCCTACAACAACAAGGGACCCTCCCCATGCAAACCTGGCAGCAGCTCTATACCCCGCTTGGCAGCCTCGGGCTGTCGGCCCTGGCGGCCCTCGTGCCGATCATTTTCTTCTTCCTCGCCCTGGCGGTGTTCCGCCTCAAGGGCCATGTCGCCGGGGCCATCACCCTGGCGCTGTCGTTGCTGATCGCCGTGTTCGTCTACCACATGCCGGCGGACAAGGCGCTGGCCTCGGCGGTCTACGGCTTCTTCTACGGGCTCTGGCCGATCGCCTGGATCATCGTGGCGGCGGTGTTCCTCTACAAGCTCACGGTGAAGAGCGGACAGTTCGAGATCATCCGCAGCTCGGTGCTATCGATCACCGTCGACCAGCGCCTGCAGGTGGTGCTGATCGGCTTCTCCTTCGGCGCCTTCCTCGAGGGCGCGGCGGGTTTCGGTGCGCCGGTGGCGATCACCGCGGCACTGCTGGTGGGGCTGGGCTTCAACCCGCTGTATGCAGCCGGCCTGTGTCTGATCGCCAACACCGCGCCGGTGGCCTTTGGCGCGTTGGGCATCCCGATCATCGTCGCCGGGCAGGTTTCGGGCGTGGACGCCTTCAAGATCGGCGCCATGGCCGGACGGCAGTTGCCGATCCTGTCGGTGATCGTGCCCTTCTGGCTGGTGGCGATGATGGACGGCTGGCGCGGCATCCGTGAAACCTGGCCGGCGCTGCTGGTGGCCGGCGGCTCCTTTGCGATCAGCCAGTTCCTCACGTCCAATTTCATCGGTCCGGAGCTGCCGGACATCACCTCCGCACTGCTGAGCATGGTCTGCTTGACGCTGTTCCTGCGCGTGTGGCAACCGGCGAACCTGCGCGAGACGGAGTTCTCGAGTATCAACGCCGACGGCAGCGCGACGCTTGGCGGAGTGGGCGGCGGAGGTGGAGGCCAGCGCGAATCCCAGTACAGCTTCGGGCAGATCTTCAAGGCCTGGTCGCCGTTCCTGATCCTCACGGTGCTGGTGACCATCTGGACCATGAAGCCGTTCAAGGCGCTGTTCCTGCCCGGCGGCGCGCTGGAGAGCTGGGTGGCGGTGATCAAGGTGCCGTACCTCGACCAGTTGGTGCTCAAGGCCGCCCCCATCGTCGCCAACCCGACGCCGATGCCGGCGATCTACAAGTTCGACCTGGTTTCGGCCAGCGGCACGGCGATCTTCCTCGCAGCGCTGATCTCCATGGCCATCCTGCGCATCGGCGTGAAGAGCGGCGCAGCCACCTTCCGCGACACGCTGCTGGAACTGAAGTGGCCGGTGCTGACCATCGGTATGGTGCTGGCCTTCGCCTTCGTCACCAACTACTCGGGCATGTCCACCACCCTGGCGCTGGTGCTGGCCGGGACCGGCGCGGCCTTCCCGTTCTTCTCGCCGTTCCTGGGCTGGCTGGGGGTGTTCCTGACCGGTTCGGATACCTCGTCCAACGCGCTGTTCGGCTCGCTGCAGGCCACCACCGCGCACCAACTCGGGGTCAGCGACACGCTGCTGGTGGCGGCCAATACCACGGGCGGGGTGACCGGCAAGATGATCTCGCCGCAGTCCATCGCCGTGGCCTGCGCGGCCACCGGGATGGTCGGGCGCGAATCGGACCTGTTCCGCTTCACGGTCAAGCACAGCCTGATCTTCGCGGCGTTCATCGGGTTGATCACGCTGGCGCAGGCGTATGTGTTCACAGGGATGCTGGTGCACTGATGGCATTCGGGCACTGGGGGTTCCTACGAAAAGCAAGTGCCCTTAAGCCCTTTCCGCCCCTCAGTAATCGACCTTCCCCCGCCCCGCCTTGATCGCTCCGCGCTTGCTCTTGCCCTCCAGGCGGCGCGTCTTCGAGCCCAGCGTCGGCTTGGTCGGGCGGCGCTTCTTCTCCACCTTGGCGACGCTGCGGATCAGCTCCGCCAGGCGGTTCAGCGCGTCCTCGCGGTTCTGTTCCTGGGTGCGGTATTGCTGGGCCTTGATCACCACCACACCCTCGCTGGTGATGCGCTGGTCGCTCAGGGCGAGCAGGCGCTCCTTGTAGAACTCCGGCAACGACGAGGCGCGGACGTCGAAGCGCAGGTGCACGGCGCTGGACACCTTGTTGACGTTCTGACCGCCAGCACCCTGGGCGCGAATGGCGTTCAGCTCGATCTCGGCGTCGGGGATCTGCACGGCGTTGGAAATCTGCAGCATGGCGAAGGGTCTGGCGGGAAATGTTTGCAGCATATCGCGCCGGGGTGCATCTGTCCCCGGACTATCCAGGCCGCCGCACAAAGCCCATTCCTGACTTTTGGATCAACTTTTGTATACGAAGTTGTGTACAAGTTTTTCTTGCAATGTCGTCAATTCGCCATTAGAACCCTCTCCTGTCACCGGTCGCAGTGCGAACTGCGGCACGCGGGCCCCATAACAAAAACAAGATGAGGTGCAGCATGTTTCCAACCCTGTTGGCGCCGGCGGCCACTGATGCCGCCCGCCTTCAATCGCGATCCAGCCGCCGCCTGAGCAACGGCCGCTGGCTCGCCCTCGGCACCGCGCTGATCGTCTCCCCCTGGGGCGCGGCGCAGGCCGATGATGGTCGTATCTTCGAGTGGACCAGCAACACCCTCGGGTACCGCTACGGCAAGGACTTCACCAACCCGAACAACCCGAACGACATCAGCAAGAACATCTACAGCTTCAGCCACGCGGACGGTTACCGCTACGGCAGCAACTTCTTCCACCTGGATGTGCTGGAGTCCGACAACAACGACCCGCGCAAGGGCACCAACGAGGGCAGCAGCGAGGTCTACGGGGTGTTCCGCAGCCAGTTGTTCGCCTCGCGGGTGTTCGACCTGCCGCAGGGCAAGGGATTGGTGAAGGATCACGCCTTCACCTTCGGCTTCGACGCCAGCCGCAACAACAACCGCGCCTCGGCGAAGAAGCGCGCCCTGGTGTTCGGCCCCACCATCAAGTTCAACAGCCCCGGCGTGCTGGACCTCTCGCTGTTCTACTACCGCGAGAAGAACCACTCGGGCATTCCCAACGTGAAACACCCGGACCACACCTTCGACGCCACCTACATGGTCAACCTGACCTGGCTGCGGCCGTTCCAGCTGGGCGATCACGGGGCGAAGTTCCAGGGCTTCATGAACTACACCGGGGAAAAGGGCGAGGACTACAACGACAACGACACCGCGCCGGAAACCCTGATCCGCACCTCGCTGATGTTCGCCACCCTGCCGGGCACCAAGCGGCAGCCGAACTTCTGGGTCGGCGTGGGCTACGAGTACTGGCACAACAAGTTCGGCGTGGACGGCGGCCGTGGCAGCCGAACCTCGACGCCGACAGTGAACCTGGAGTTCACCTTCTAAGTTGGAGCGTAGGGCGTATATCGCTCCGCGTTATACGCCGCTTGACCTTGGCTACCGCCCGCTCGGGATCGACCTGGGATTCATTGACCAGGCTCGAATACGAAGCTGGCGATGAGACCGGTGTATCGGCGTACAACCGCGAACGGTTGTACGCCCTACGGAGTCACCTCCTGCCCAGGAGTAGCACCCGCCCAAGAAAAAGCCCGGCATCTGCCGGGCTTTTTCTTGGGGTCGTGGGAGAGAACTTAGTTCTCCTTGCAGGCCACGCCATCGGCGGGCTCACCGCCCTTCCAGTCCTTGTACAGGGTGGCGTCCTGGCCCTTGGTCCACCACACGTACTGGCCGGCGGCGTACTTGGCGCCAGAGGCGGAGATGACGTTGGCGAACACCAGGGTCGAGGTGTCGGTCACCGGCACCACGGCCAGGCTGTTGTCGCCCTTGTTCAGGTACTGGACGCCAAACTTGCGGCCATCCTCGCACTTGTACGAGACGCTGCGCGAATCCAGCTTGGCGTCGCCGGGCAGAACCAGCGCGTCGACCTGGGGCGCCTTCTTCTCTTCGCCGCCGCAGGCAACGAGCAGGACCGGCACGGCGGCCGCGAGCAGCCAAAGTGCTTTTTTCATGAGTATCCCTCTGACGAAAAATGGCCCGGTCACTCTAGGAAAGGTCGGACCGCGCGGTCAATCGCGCACGGTCCGTGCCCAACCGGGGATCGGGTCAGCGCGTCAGTCGGCGAGCACCGCGCCACGCTCGCCACGCAGCGCCGGCTGGCGCTTGAGGCGATAGCAGCCATACATCACCAGCAGCCACACCGGGATCGCGTAGACCGACACCTGGATGCCCGGGGTGAGCAGCATGACGCCGAGGATGAACACCACGAAGCCCAGGCACAGCCAGTTGGCCGCCGGATACGCCACGGCGCGGAAGGCGGTGCGCTTGCCCTCGGCATCCATGCGTGCGCGGAACTTCAGGTGCGCCAGGCTGATCATCGCCCAGTTGATCACCAGCGCGGCGACCACCAGGGACATCAGCAGCTCCAGGGCGCGGGCCGGGATCAGGTAGTTCACCAGCACGGCGAAGAAGGTCACCGCGGCCGATACCAGTAGCGAGCGCACCGGCACGCCGCGCTCATCCACCTTGGCCAGCGCGCGCGGCGCATCGCCCTGCTCGGCCAGCCCCACCAGCATGCGGCCGTTGCAGTAGGTGCCGCTGTTGTAGACCGACAGCGCGGCGGTCAGCACCACGAAGTTGAGGACGTGGGCGGCGGTGCTGCTGCCGATCATCGAGAAGATCTGCACGAAGGGGCTGCCGCTGTAGGCGTCGCCGGAGGCATTGAGGGTCTGCAGCAGGCTGTCCCAGGGGGTCAGCGAGAGCAGCACGGTGAGCGCGCCGATGTAGAAGATCAGGATGCGGTAGATCACCTGGTTGATCGCCTTGGGGATCACCGTCTTCGGCCGGTCGGCCTCGGCGGCGGTGAAGCCGAGCATCTCCAGGCCACCGAAGGAGAACATGATGATCGCCATGGCCATCACCAGCCCGCTGATGCCGTTGGGGAAGAAGCCGCCGTGGCTCCACAGGTTGCTCACCGCCGCCTGCTCGCCGCCCGAGCCGCTGGCCAGCAGGTAGCAGCCCAGGACGATCATGCCGACGATGGCGGCGACCTTGATGATGGCGAACCAGAACTCCGCCTCGCCGAAGGCCTTCACGTTGAACAGGTTGATGGCGTTGACCACCACGAAGAACAGCGCGGCCGTGGCCCAGGTCGGCACGTCCGGCCACCAGTAGTGGATGTACTTGCCCACCGCGGTGAGCTCCGACATGCCCACCAGGATGTACAGCACCCAGCAGTTCCAGCCCGAGAGGAAACCGGCGAACCCGCCCCAGTACTTGTGCGCGAAGTGGCTGAAGGAGCCGGCGACGGGCTCCTCGACGATCATCTCGCCGAGCTGGCGCATGATCAGGAAGGCGATGAAGCCGGCGATGGCGTAGCCGAGGATCATCGATGGGCCGGCAGACTTGAGCACCCCGGCCGAGCCAAGGAACAGCCCGGTACCGATGGCGCCGCCGAGGGCGATCAGCTGGATATGGCGATTCTTCAGGCCGCGCTGGAGCTGGCCTGCGTGTTGAGTTTCACGCGTCATGCGTCACCTGTTGTTTTTATCTGTGACGTGAATCGGCCGCCCGGCTCGTGGCTGGGCGGTGCGGGCAAGGCAAGGCTAAAGAGCGGTGGAACGAGGGAGCTTACTGGGCGTCCGGCTGCACCTCCGGGGCGGCCTGCTGGAAGGCTTCGAGGGTCTCGCAGCGCGCGGCGATGGCGAGCAGTCGCGGGCAGCCGGAAAGATCGCAGTCGAAGCGGCGGGCGTTGTACAGCTGGGGAATCAGGCAGGCCTCGAAGTACCCGGGGCGCTCGCCGAGGGACAGCGGGCCGGGCAGCACGTCCAAACCGGCCTCCACTGCGCGCAGGCCGGTCTCGACCCAATGGCGAATCCAGGCATTCTTCGCCTCGTCCGCCACCCCCAGCGGGCCGCTGAGGTACTGCAGCACGCGCAGGTTGTTCAGCGGATGGATGTCGCAGGCGATGTGCAGGGACAGCGCGCGCACCTGGGCGCGTTGCAGCGCATCGCGCGGCAGCAGGCTGGGTTGCGGGTGGGTTTCCTCAAGGTATTCGAGGATGGCCAGGGACTGGGCGATGCGCGCCTCACCGTCCACCAGCAGTGGCACCAGTTCCTGCGGGTTGAGCGCCTTGTAGGTGTCGGCGTGCTGCTGGCCGCCGTCCTTGACCAGGTGCACCGGCACCTGGCGGTAGGCCAGGCCCTTGAGGCCGAGGGCGATACGCACCCGGTAGGCGGCGCTGGAACGCCAGTAGGAATAGAGGGTCAGCATGACGGCTCTCCGGCGCCGACCGCGAAAAGCGGCCGGCGCGAGTGACGGTTACTTGGTCTCGGAGATCACGCCACGGCGAATCTGGTCTTCCTCGATGGATTCGAACAGGGCCTTGAAGTTGCCCTCGCCGAAGCCCTGGTTGCCCTTGCGCTGGATGATTTCGAAGAAGATCGGACCGATCACCGTGTTGGTGAAGATCTGCAGCAGGATGCCGTCGTCGCCCGGTGCGCCGTCGATCAGGATGTTCAGATCGCGCAGGTCCTTCAGCGACTCGCCGTGACCGGGAACGCGGGTGTCGACCTTCTCGTAGTAGGTGTCCGGAGTGGTCATGAAGTCCACGCCGTTGGCGCGCAGCTTGCGCACGGTTTCGTAGATGTCGTTGGTGGACAGGGCGATATGCTGGATGCCTTCGCCGTGGTATTCGCGGATGAATTCCTCGATCTGCGACTTGTCGTCCGCCGACTCGTTGATCGGGATGCGGATCTTGCCGCAGGGTGCGGTCATCGCGCGCGACAGCAGGCCGGTGAGCTTTCCTTCGATGTCGAAGTAGCGGATCTCGCGGAAGTTGGCGATGCGCTCGTAGAAGCCGGACCAGACGTCCATCTGGCCGCGCTTGACGTTGTGGGTCAGGTGATCGATTGCCAGGAGGCCGACGGCGTTGTCGGAGGCCGAGCGGCCTTCGATGAACTCAAAGTCGACGTCATAGATGCTGTGGCTGCCATAGCGGTCCACGAGGTACAGCAGCGAACCGCCGATACCTTCGACGCAGGGGATATTCAGCTCGCCGAAGTTGGCGTGGCTGCCAACCAGCTTGGCGCCCTGGGACTCGACGTAGGCGGCGGCCTGGGCTGCATTCTTCACCCGGAAGGCCATGGCGCAGGCGCTAGGGCCATGCTTCTTGGCGAACTCGTGGACGTGGCCGGTGGGGCTGCCGTTGAGCACGATGTTGATGTCGTTCTGCTGGAACAGGAAGACTTCCTTGGAACGGTGCTTGGCGGTCTCGGTGAAGCCCATGCCGGTGAACAGCTGGCGCAGTTGCTCGATGCCCTGGGCATCGGGGGCGGTGAATTCGACGAACTCGAAGCCGTCGGTACCGATAGGATTGTGCTGCTCGATCTTGGACACGGCGTTCATCCGGCCTCCTCATTGTCGTTATCGGCTGTACGGCGCAGGGCCGTCCAGGCGTCTGGAATGCCTTCATCTCAACCGTCCGCGCCGCTGCGGACAAGCCACCCCGGCACCGCACCGCTCAGCCCGCCCCCGGTTGCGCGGCAAGAAATCCTTACGCCGGGCAAAGCCCCCTGCGGCGGGCTGCCGCATCGTAAAGAATTCCTTACAAGGCGGTGCGCCAGCGTGCCACCGCGTACGGCCCGGCTCGCCAGCGGGAGCGGCCAGCGGCTACCATGCGGCGCATCTCCACCGCCGAATCCCGCCATGGCCCGCGCCGCTCCCCCTGACTTCGACGCCACCAACGCGTCCCTTCGCGCCCTGGCCCGCAGCTACCCGCGCGGCCTGCACATCGAGCCGCACTCCCACGATTGGGGGCAGGTGCTCTACGCGATGTCCGGGGTAATGTGGGTAGAGACCCCACAGGAAGCACTGCTGGTGCCACCCAACCGCGCCGTCTGGCTGCCACCGCAGGTGACCCACGGCATCCGGGTGGTCAGCGAGCTGCAGATGCGCAATATCTACCTGCGCCCCGGCACTGCCGACTCGCTGGGCGAGCAGGTGCAGGCGTTCGAGGTCGGCGGCCTGCTGCGCGAGCTGATCGTGCATCTGGTGGAGCATGAGCGCGAACCGGACACCGACTACTACCAAGCGCTGTCGCAACTGGCCGTGCTGGAGCTGCAGCGCGCCCGCAGCCTGCTGCTGCGCGTGCCGCTGCCGGACGAGTCCGACCGTCGCCTGCTCAATCTCTGCCATGCGGTGATGGCCGAACCGTCCCAGGAAATCCCCTTCGAGCAGCACGCCGCCGACGCCGGCGCCAGCGTGCGTACCCTCGCCCGCCTGTTCCAGCGCAGCCTGGGCATGGGCTTCGCCCAGTGGCGTCGGCAGGTGCAGTTGGCCACCGCCGTGGCCCAGCTCAACGAGGGTCTGCCAGTGAGCCAGATAGCCCATGCCCTGGGCTATCAGCCGGGGAGCTTCAGCGAGATGTTCCGGAGGGAGTTGGGGATGGCGCCTTCGGAGTATTGCGGGAAGTAGTCAATTTGCAGGGGCGCTATCCGCCTTGGTGTTTGGAGCTCCTGCGTCGCTTCGGCGTGTGCTGGGACTTTTTGTTTCCCCCCTCGGGCGACCTCCTTTGGCAAACGCCCAAAAGGGACTCGCCCGAGGGGCGAAACAAAATCTTTCAGCACATGCCGAAGCGGCGCAGAAACGCCGTACGAGACGGCGGATAACGCTACGCGTTATTCGCCCTACAAGAGCATCGCGGACGGAGTCCGCTCCTACGGGAGCCAGTGAGCCAACCCCGTCCATTTCCGCCCCACATCTGTCCGATATTCCGAAGCCGATGACCGGCGCCAGCCGATCCCCCGCCCTAGACTTCACTCATCCCCTTCAACCGCCGAGCCTCGCGCGGAGGACACCATGAGCTACCTGATCTCCCTGGCCATCGGCCTCGCCGTCGGCTTGGCCTACCACTTCCTCGATTTCCGCTCGCCGGCGCCACCGCTGGTGGCGCTGGTCGGCCTGCTGGGCATGCAGATTGGCGAGAACGCCCTGCCGCTGCTCAACCGCTGGCTGCACTGACTCGACCTTCCTCTCACTGTTACGGACTCGTGCCATGAAAGCCCTGCAATTCGACCGTACCGGCGACCTCGCCGCCCTGAGCTTCACCGAACTGCCCGACCCGGTGCCCGCCGCCGACGAGGTACTGGTGGAAGTCCACGCCGCCGGCCTCAACCCCAGCGACGTGAAGAACGTATTGGGCCGCTTCCCCTACACCACCCTGCCGCGTGTGCCGGGCCGCGACTTCGCCGGCACCGTGGTGAAGGGCCCGGCCGAGCTGCTCGGCAAGCCCGTCTGGGGCACCGGCAAGGGCCTGGGCTTCACCCGCAACGGCAGCCATGCGCAGTTGATGAGCGTGCCGGCCGGTGGCGTGGCACTGATGCCCGAGCGCATGAGCTTCGCCCAGGCCGCCAGCTGCGGCGTGCCCTACACCACCGCCTGGGACGCACTGGAGCGCAGCCAGGTGGGCGCCGGCACGCGTCTGCTGGTGATCGGCTCCGGCGCCGTTGGTGCGGCGGCCATCGCCCTGGCCAAGGCCCGTGGCGCCGAGGTCCTGGGCGCGGTGCGCCGCACCGAATCGCAGGCGGAGCTGCAGGCGCAAGGTGTCCGGAACATCCTGCTGGGCTCCGCGGACGCGCTGCCCGCGCAGGTGGAAGAGCACTTCCCCGGCGGCGCCGAGGTGATCTTCGATACCACCGGTTTCTGGCTGCCCGCCGCTGTCGCCGCGCTGGCCACCTTCGGCCGCATCGCCATCATCGCCGCACCGGTGGACGGGCACGTGCACCTGCCGGCCCTGGCACTGTACCGTCGCGGCGGCACGGTGGTCGGGGTCAACTCGCTGCTCTACGGCCCGGAGGCCTGCGCCAGGATGCTGCGCGAGTTCGGCCAATGGTTCGACGACGGCAAGCTGCCGCTGCCCGGCGGCCTGCGCGAGGTGCCACTGAGCGAGGGGGTGCAGCGCTATCGGGAAATTAATGAGGGCAGCAGCGAGAAGATCATTCTGGTGCCTTGAGTGGTCTGGCGCGGTAGTGCAAGAGCCCCCTCCCCCCAACCCTCTGGCCGTCCGCAGGGGCTGGTGAGGCCCGCGCAATCCTGATACTTCGCTCATGGCTTTCGTTCGGCAGGTTCCGGCGGGTACGTGAGGTGACCCAGCGCGCCGATCAGCCCCCTCTCCCTCCGGGAGAGGGTTGGGGTGAGGGCAAAGCCCCTGTGCCGATCCATCCCACTGCCAGCCCCTCTGATCCGGCCCGCCAAAGCCCGGCAATCCTCAAGGCAGCAAGTCCCGGCAGGCAAATCCGATGGTTCGATCCGGCACCGTTCTGGAAATCGACCGTCTGGAAGCGCCAGCTAGATCGACGCCAATAGAGTCGGGGAAATGCCGCGAAGGCCTTCCCCGCCCAACCTACCCCGCCGCCTGTATCGACCGCCGCCGCGAGCCGCTCTGCACCTGCTCCAGCGCCATACAATGGTCGAGGAACATGCGCATGTAGCCATAGCTCTTGCAGATCGACTCGCGCAGGGCCAGGCAACGCGGCACCGAGAGTTGCGGGCCGTAGAGGGTGCAGATGATATCCAGCGCCTCCCACGGATGATCGTCATCGTAGCGGGCGTGAATCCTCAGCCAGCGCATGGCGTCCTTGCGGCAGCCCGCCGGCAGGGTGCGCTCGTAGGTGTCGGTGGAGCACACCAGCGCCGACCACTCGCCGGTAACGCCTTCGATGGCGTAGTTGGTGGCCGCCATGGCCAGCGCCAGCTCATCGCTGGAGCAGGTGTGCCAGCACCAGTGGCTGAGGGCATGCAGTTCGCCCGGTACCAGTTGGGTCTTGAGCTCGGCCAGGGTCACGCCGTAGCTCTCGGCCCAGCGCAGCCAGTAGTCGGCGTGGTTGAGTTCGACGCGGATGTTGCGCATCAGCCAGCGCCTCGCCATGTCCTCACCGGGGCTGCGGCCGAAGCGGGTCTTGAGCAGGTTCTGCGACATGTACAGGGGGAACTGCTCCACCACCGGCCAGCCGCCGATGAGGAAGGCGCGCAGGGTCTGGCGGCTGAGCTGGCCGTCGCGCATGCGCGCATAGAAGGGGTGGCCGACCACCGCCAGGCGACTGCCCTCGCAGTCCTGCACCAGGCGCTGGGCCCAGAGGGGGTAACTGGAAAGCTCCTTGAGCGGCCCACTACGAACAAAGGTTTCGTTCATCCAAGGCTCCGTTGCCGGTCAATCCATGCAAGCACCGGTAAAACTGGCCTCAGATTAACCCTCCGCGCACCCGTCGTCACCGTCCGGAGGTTGTGTTCGCCCCAGCGGTCGCCATTTCCGCCTCGCGCAGGAAGCTGCGGTTGAATGGTTGCGGCCGGGCCAGGCCATAGCCTTGAGCATAGTCGACTCCAATTTCACGCAGGACTTCGAGGATTTCCAGCGATTCGACGAACTCCGCCACCGTGCGCTTGCCCATGACGTGGCCGATCTGATTGATCACCTGGACCATGGCCCGGTCGATGGGGTCGTCGAGCATGTCCTTGATGAAGCTGCCGTCGATCTTCAGGTAGTCCACCGGCAGGTGCTTGAGGTAGACGAAGGAGGACATGCCGGCGCAGAAGTCGTCGAGGGAGAAGCGGTAGCCCAGGGCCTTGAGCTCCTGGATGAAACGCGTGGCGTTGACCAGGTTGGCGATCGCGCTGGTTTCGGTGACCTCGAAGCAGATGCTCGCCGGGGCGATGCCGTAGCGCGGCTGCAGGTCGCGCAGGAAGTCGAGGAAGGTGTCGTCGCCGATGGTCGCCCCGGAGAGGTTGATGGCGCAGGTATGGATCGGCTCGTAGTCCCCTTCCAGCGCGCGGGCGGCCAGGGTTTTGAAGGCGCTCTCGACCACCCAGCGGTCGATGTCCGGCATTAGCCCGTAGCGTTCGGCGGCGGGGATGAAGTTGATCGGCGCCACCAGCCGGCCGCACTCGTCGTTCAGGCGCAGCAGCAGCTCGACATGGGCGCCCGCCTCCGCGTGCGGATCAACCGGGAAGATCGGCTGCGCGTAGAGACAGAAACGCTCCTCGTCCAGCGCCAGGCGAATGCGCTGCACCCACGCCATCTCCCCCACCCGGGTAGACAGCTCGGTATCGTCGGGGCGGAACACCTGGGCGCGGTTGCGGCCCTTCTCCTTGGCCATGTAGCAAGCCATGTCGGCGCAGCGCAGCGCCTCCTCCACGGACACCAGCATCGACGACACATGCACCACGCCGATGCTGACGGTGATGTTGAAGGGGCGGGTCTCCCAGATGAAATGCAGCCCCTGGACGGTCAGGCGGATGCGCTCGCCGATCTGCTCGGCCATTTCCGGCGGGCAGTTCTCCAGGAGAATGCCGAACTCGTCTCCGCCCAGCCGCGCCAATGTGTCGCCGTCGCGCAGGCACTGCTGCAGCACCGAGCACACCTGGCGCAACAGCTCATCGCCGGCGGCGTGGCCGCAGGTGTCGTTGACCAGCTTGAACTGGTCCAGGTCCAGGTACATCAGCGCGTGACGCTCATCCAGATGCACCGAGCTCTCCATCGCCTGCTTAAGGCGGAATTCGAACTCTCGGCGATTGGTCAGGCCGGTCAGCGCATCGTGGGTGGCCTGCCACGACAGGCTGGCCATGTACTGGCGCTCGCGGGTCATGTCGTGCATCACCAGCACCACGCCGACCACCCGCCCGTCGGCGTGGATCGGCGTGCCCACCAGCGTCACCGCCACGCGAGTGCCGTCCAGGCGCTGGATCAGCTTGCTCGACTCGCTGCCGCCGTCCACCTCGCCACGCAGGATCTGCCCCACCAGCGGCAGGCCCTCCTTCTCGTCAGCCTCGTCGAATACCCGCAGCAGCGAACGCAGTGGCAGGCCGACTGCCATGGCGCTGTCCCAGCCGATCAAGCGCTCGGCGGCCGGGTTGAAATAGGCGATGCATTCCTGGGCATCGAGGGTCACCACGCCATCGCCAATCGCCGCCAGGGTGGTCTGGGCCCGTTCCTTTTCGGTGTCCAGCGCGCTTTCGTAGACCCGCTGCTGGCGCACCAGCTTGAGGGTGCGCCAGATTGCCAGGAGGATCAGCGCCAGCCCCGCCAGGCAGTTGACCACCAGCAGCACCCACATCAGCATCCGCGACCCCTTGCCCAGGGCGGCTGAGAAGGCCATCGCTGCTGGCGTCACGCCATCGTTGATGCCCTGGATGCGGCTGTTCCAGTAACTCAGGTCGCCGGGGTTGACGGTGCCGGCGCGGATGCTGCCGTGCATCTCGTCGGCCACTTGCAGGAGCTGGTCGAGGTAGGCGTCACCGACGATCCAGCGTTTCACCGCCTCGTCGAAGAAGCTGTATTCGTGGAAGTAGCGGTACAGCCAGATCAGGCTGTTGACGTCATCCGGGTGATTGCCGCCGTCCAGCGCGCCGCGCCGCGCCTGCTCGATATCCGGCGGGTCCTGGTCGAGGGCCGCGCGGAAAGTGCGGTCGCCCAGCGGAATGGCGATGGCGGCCTGGTAGCGGCGGTAGTCTTCCGGGTCACGGGTCTGGCCATAGCGCTGCAGGTAGTGGATAGCATCCTTCTGCCCCTTGGACCAGAGGCTTTCGCCCCCCACGTAGGCCCGCACGCCGGAAAGAATGTACAGGCTGCCGGCGGCAATCAGCGCCTGCAGCAGTACCACGGCCATGAACGGCCATATCAGCCGGAGTAGCCGGGTTCTTCGACGGTTCGGCACAAGCCCCAAGGCATCCATAATGTGCTTCGACTTCCTTCTTCTTATCCCTGGCAAGCCACACTGGGCGGTTCTGGCTCGCGCCGCCGAAGGGAATTTCTGCATTACTACCCTTTACTCATAGCCGATCACGGAAAATCCTCAAACCGCATTGCAGGGCTCTTGGTCGGCTGACGAAGCGTAATCCTGGCGAAACACTGATAGCACGATGCCTTCTCCGGCCCGCTTCGGCCATTTGTCGGGAACCCCTCGCCCGACCAGCGGCCAGCCATGACACGCCATTCCGGCACCTTGCGCGAATAGCGGCGATGAGCCATACATCAGCCATTCGTGCAATCTGCAAGCCCGGAGAGGCCCCATGCAAAGTCGGGATATGGAGGTGCTTTACGACCAGTTGGTGGGGCTTTCCTATGAATGCGTGCTCGACGAGAGCGCCTGGCTGCCCTTGCTCTCCGGCCTGATCGACGCCACCGGCCGCCAGCAGGGTGCCCTGCTGTTCTGGGACCAGACCCAGGACGGCGCCCTGGCCAGCGAGATCAACCTGTGCGATCCCGGCGCCATCGAGTTGTACAACCGCGACTACTGCAACATCGACCCGTCCAAGGGCTTCATGCTCCACCGCCCCGTGGGCAACTGGTACCACGACCTGGAAGAGTACGGCCCGGAGCGCATTCGCCGTGATCCCTACTATCAGGAATTCCAGTTGCCCAACGACATGCTCAACGTGTCGTGCCTGAAGCTCAACGAACAGGCCAGTGCCGGCATCTACCTGTCGGTGCTGACCAGTGTCGGCGCGCGCTACCCCACCTCGGACGAGCAGGCCCTGCTGAATCGCCTGAGCCAGCACCTGATTCGCGCGGCGCGGATGTTCGAGCGGATCGGCGACATGCGCCAGGAACTGGCCAAGCGCGACCTGCTGCTGGACCAGCACCCCACGCCGCTCTGGCTGCTCGATGGTGACACGCGGGTGCTCTACGCCAACCTGGCCGCGCAGCGACAACTGGGGCAGGCCAAAGCGGCGTTCTACGAAGTCTTCGGTCGCCTGCACTGCCGCCAGCACAATGCCCGCCTGCAAGCGCTGGTGCGCTACGCCGCGCCGCGCCAGGGCAAGGGAAAAGCGGGTTGGCTGCCGCTGAGCGATGGCAGCGCGCTGGAGCTGCTGGTCACTCCGGTGCCGGCCGAGGCCGGCTTCAACCAGAACTTCCAGCGCCCACTGGCCCTGCTCGCCCTGCTCGACCCGCAGCGCCAGAGCCGCCTGCTCAGCGAACTGTTCGGCCTCACCCCGGCCGAGCAGCGCCTGGGTGACCTGCTGGTGCGCGGGCTGTCACCGGAGCAATGCGGCGAGTACCTGGGCACCTCCATCAATACCGTGCGCAGCCAGCTGCGCGCGCTGTTCCGCAAGACCCATACCAGCCGACAGGCCGAACTGGTGAGCCTGCTGGTACGCCTGGGCCAGCGCTGATTCGGCGGGTTCATCATTCATTCAGATGATGGACTGAGGCCCCGAGCCCTCTAACGTGGTGACTGGAGCACCGGCCCGGAAGGGGCCGGCCACGCAATCGGCATCCCAGGTGGACGGCAATGGACAATCGGACCCAGCAAAATCCGGCATCGATCGCACAGGCCATCGAAGAACTCGAACAGCAACTGCGCCGCATCAAGGACAGCAACACCGAACTGCTGGCGCTGGCCATCGGCCAGTCGACGCCCATGGCGCAGTCCCGGGTGCTGCCCTTTCCCCGCCGGCGGGAACGGCCGATGGGTGAAGGCTCCGGCAATGCCGTGCTGATGGACTATCTCTACGGCATCGACAGCGCCCTGCCCTCGCTGCTGCCCGATGGGCCCACCGACGAGCTGTTCCGCTACGCCAGCTCCGCGCCAGCGGCGCGCGCCCTGCGCTCGCGCCGCCAGTTGCTGGCACGGGAGATCGACCGTACCTGCGAGCAGCTCAGCGGCCAGGCGCGCATTCTCTGCGTGGGCTGCGGCCACCTGCGCGAGGCCGACCTTTCAAGGGCCCTGCGCGATGGGTACTTCCGCGAGTTCGTCGCCCTCGACCCTCAGCTACAGACGCTGCAGACCGTGGAATCCTGCTACGCCTCGCAGGGTGTGCGGGCCGTGCAATGCGGCCTCGACGAGCTGCTCTACAGCCGGACCGACCTGCGTCATTTCGATCTGATCTACTGCGCCGGGCTCTATGAGGTCCTCAACGACCAGGACGCCCATGATCTCACCCGCAACCTGTTCGCCCGCCTGCTGCCGGGCGGACGCCTGCTGCTGAGCAACTTCCTGCCGGGCATCCCGGGCATCGCCTACCTGGAAGGACTGCTGGACTGGGAGCCGCACTACCGCAGCGACGCCGAGCTGATCGACCTGTTGCGCGGGATCGCCTACAACGACATCAGCCACACGCGGGTCTTCCACGACCTGGGCAACTGCGTGAGCTTCCTCGAAGTCACCCGCTACGGCTGATCAGTGCTGCTGCAAGTGACCGTACAGGCGGGCATAAAGCCCGCCTTCGGCGATCAGTTGCTGATGGTCGCCGTCTTCGGCGATGCGCCCGCCATCGAACACCAGCACCCGGTCGGCCTGCTTAACCGCTGACAGGCGGTGGGCGATGATCAGTGTGGTGCGCCCTTCGAGGAAACGCCCCAGCGCCTGGTGCAAGGCGTACTCGGTGGCTGCGTCCAGCGCCGAGGTGGCCTCGTCGAGGATCACCACCTTGGGCTCGGCCAGCACCATGCGTGCAATCGCCAGGCGCTGCCGCTGGCCGCCGGAGAGACGCACACCGGAACGGCCTACCACGCTGTCCAGCCCTTGCGGCAGGCTGCGGATGGTATCCGCCAGCTGCGCCACTTCCAGCGCGCGCCAGCAGGCGTCGTCGCTGCGCTCGCGGCCCATGGTCAGGTTGGCGCGCACCGTGTCGTTGAACAGCGCGGGATGCTGCAGCACCACCGCCACGTGCTCGCGCACGCACTCGAGGCCGATCTCCTCCAGCGCCACGCCGCCATAGCGGATGCTGCCGGATTGCGGCTGGTAGAGACCGAGCAGCAGCTGCACCAAAGTGCTCTTGCCACCGCCGCTGGCACCGACGATGGCGACTTTCTCGCCCGCAGCGATGTCCAGGTCCATGCCATCGAGCACCCGCTCGTCGCGGTAGGCGAAGCTCAGGTCGCGCACCTGGATGCCGACGTTGTCCTGCCCGGCGAAGGGATCGCGGCGGTGCGGGTACTGCGGCTCGTCCGCGCGGGCCAGTAGCTCGTTGATGCGGCTCAGCGCACCACCGGCGGCGTAGAAGGCGTATTGCAGGCTCAGCAGCTGTTCCACCGGGCCGATCATGAACCAGAGGTAGCTGAACACCGCCAGCATCTGGCCGATGGACAGGTCGGAGAACAGCACGGTGAGCATCGCCGCGGCGCGGAACAGGTCGATGCCGAACTGGAATAGCAACCCGCTGGCGCGCCCGGCCGCATCGCTCTTCCACTGCGAGGCCACGGCATAGTCCCGCACCTCGCGGGCACGCACGCCAAGGCGGCCGAGGAAGAAGCCCTGGCGGTTGCCGGCGCGCACTTCCTGGATCGCTTCCAGGGTCTCGGTCAGGGCCTGGGTGAAGCGCGAGGTGCTGTCGTTCTCCAGCTTCTTCAGGTGCTTGACGCGCTTGCCCAGCTGCACCGTGGCGAAGATCACCAGCGGGTTGAACAGCAGGATCAGCAGCGCCAGCTTCCAATGCATCCAGATCAGGATGCCAGCGGTACCGCAAAGCGTGAGCAAGGCGACAAGGAAGCGGCTGAGGGTGTCGCCAACGAACTTGTCGAGGGTGTCCAGATCGGTCACCAGGTGCGCGCTGACCGAGCCGCCGCCGAGGGTCTCGTACTCGCTCAGGGCGATGCGCTTCAGGCGTTCGATCAGGCGCAGGCGGATGCGGTACACCACGTCCTTGGACAGCCGCGCGAACAGGCGTGCCTGCAGCACGTTGAAGACCAGCGCGCAGCTGCGCAGCAGCAGGGTCGCCAGCAGCATCAGGCCGATGTAGCCGGCCGGCTTGTGCCAGGCCTGGGGCAGCCACTGGTTCATCACCTGCAGCGCGGCGTCGCCCTTGCCCAGCAGCACTTCGTCCACCAGCAGCGGCAGCAGTAACGGGATGGGCACGCTGCAGGCGGTGGCCAGCACGGCGACGAGGTTGGCGAGGAGCAGGGCTTTGCGATGACGGAAAGCGAGCCGGCGAATCTCCGCCCAGCTCAGGCGGTCAGCGGACAACTCAGGCATGCCGCCCGCGCTCCAGCCAGCGCTCCAGCAATGGCGCGAGTTCGCTCAGAGGCTGGTAGCCGTTGGTCAGCAGGGCCAGCTGGCCATCGCGCTCGGCCAGCAGCGTGGGGAAGCCGGCGATGCCCAGGTCACGGGCCCAGGAGAAGTCGGCGAGGGTCGCCAGGTGATTGTCCTGGCTGTCGAAGGCCTCGGCGAACTCGATGCGCGGCAGGCCCACGCGCTCGGCCAGTTCGGTGAGCACGCTGGCCTGGGTGACATCGCGACCTTCGGCGTAGAAGGCCCGCTGGATCTCGCCGACCAGCGCCCAGGCGCAGTCGTCGTCGAGGCGACGGGCGGTGACCACCGCCCGGCAGGCCGGCTCGGTGTCGTAGACAAAGCCGTCGGGCAGCGCGCCCTCGAAGTGGAACGGCTGGCCGGTGGCGTCATGCACAGCCTGCCAGTGTTCGAGGATGTAGCGCTTGGTGGCCGGTTCCAGGGCCGCGCCCTGGCCGGTGCGCAGCCCGCCCATTACCAGCGCCAGCGGCACGCCGGCGGCGCGCGCCTGCTCGACCAGCTTCTCGGCCACCGGGGCGAAGCCCCAGCACCAGGAGCACATCGGGTCCATCACGTAGAGCAGGCGGCTGGTCATGGATCAGTTCTCCGCGCGGGGGTCACGGCCAATGGGGTGCGGCTGGTTGCGCTCGCGCGCCAGCTCGATCTGCTTCTGCCGCTCGCGGGCGCTGGCACGGGTCTTCTCCGGCAGCGAATCCCAGCAATGCGGGCAGCTGATGCCCGGCGCGTAGTGCTGGGAGGCACGGTCCTCGGCCGAGATCGGGTTGCGGCAGGCATGGCACTGATCGTAGTCGCCTTCGGTGAGGTCGTGGCGCACGGTCACGCGGTTGTCGAAGACGAAGCAGTCGCCGCGCCACAGGGTCTCGGCCTCGGGCACCTCTTCCAGGTACTTGAGGATGCCGCCCTTGAGGTGGAACACCTCTTCGAAGCCTTCGCTGAGCATGTAGCTCGACGCCTTCTCGCAGCGGATGCCACCGGTGCAGAACATGGCGACCTTCTTGTGCTTGGCCGGGTCGTAGTGCTCGCGGATGTAGTCGGGGAATTCGCGGAACGACTTGGTTTTCGGGTCGATGGCGCCCTCGAAGGTGCCGATGGCCACTTCGTAGTCGTTGCGGGTGTCGATCAGCAGCACTTCCGGATCGGAAATCAGCGCGTTCCAGTCCTTGGGTTCGACGTAGGTGCCGACCTTCGAATTCGGGTCCACGCCCGGCACGCCGAGGGTGACGATTTCCTTCTTCAGCTTGACCTTGGTGCGGTAGAAGGGTTGTTCGTCGCAGTAGGACTCCTTGTGGTCCACATCCGCCAGGCGCGGGTCATTGCGCAGCCAGGCCAGCAGGCCGTCGATGCCGGCGCGGGTGCCGGAGACGGTGCCGTTGATACCCTCTTCGGCGAGCAGCAGGGTGCCCTTCACGCCATTGTCCAGCAGGGTCTGCAGCAGGGGTTCGCGCAGGGCGACGTAGTCGGGCAGGGAGACGAACTTGTACAACGCCGCGACGACGATTCGATCGGTGGTCATGCATCACTCCAGTGGTCGCCCGCGTAAAGGGCGGACCGGGTCCTTGAATTACAGCAGCTGAAAATGACAGCGCCGGCAAAAGCCGGCGCTGGGTGTCGCATTCTACCGGAGCGGGACGAAGCCCGCATCCTGCCGCCTATCAGCGCGGCGTGCGGTCAATGCAGGTCATGCTTGCTGCCGCCACGGCAGGTCGGCGATTCCGGCGCCTGTCCCTGCTGCGCCCACTCCTCGGGGGTGTAGGTATGCAGGGCCAGGGCGTGGAACTGCCCCATCAGGTCGCCGAGGGTGGCGTAGACCTTCTGGTGCCGCTTCACCGCGTTCAGCCCGGCGAACACCGGGCTGACGATCACGGCCTTGTAGTGCGTTTCCTGCCCGCGGCTGTGCATGTGGCTCTCGTCGTGCACCTCCAGGTGCTGCGGTTCGAGGGCGCCCAGGGCGGATTGGATACGGTCACGCATGCTCATGTCGGGTCTCGCTGGCAATCAGGCAGTCAATGCAGGTCAGGATGATCAGGGCTTCTTGGCCGGAGCGGCCGGGGCTTTCACGCCCAGTTCCTTGTCCATGTCGGCCATCAGCTTGTTCACCGGCTCCACGGCAGTCTGCAGCTTGGCCTGGGTCAGCTGGGCGGATTCGGCGGTCAGGCGCGGCATCTTCTCCAGCATCTTGCGGCCCACGGGCGACGCGTAGAAGTCGTTGATCTGCTTGAGCTCGGATTCGCTGAAGTTGCTGGTGTAGAGCTTGACCAGTTCAGGCTTGAGCTTGTCCCAGCCTACCGCGCGGTCGAGTTCGGCATTGGCCTTGGCCTGGTAACGCTCCAGCACCGGCTTCTTGCTCTCGGGCGCCTTGGACTCGGCGAAACGCTGGGCGAGCATCTGCTGGACCTGCGCATAGACCGGCACGGTGAGCTTGTCGGCGTGAACCTGCTTGAGGAATTTCTCCGCCTCGGTGTTGGCGTCGGCCAGGGCGATAGAGCTGAAGCCCACCAGTAGAGCTGCGGTGCAGAGAGTACGAAGAGCGGTCATTGGGCGGTCCTTGAGTCTGAAGGTATGTCCCGGTGGGACCCGCCATTCTGCGCCTAAGTTCGGAAAGTGCTCAAGAGACCGCCGAACTGCACGGAAGTGACCCGCATCTCTTGTCGACCTTTCGGCAAACCGGCATGCTGCGTCGCATTGCCACATGGATGTGTCCAATGAATACCTTCACCTACGTGCCGCCCTACGCGAACGCCCCTCCCCTGTGCGACCCGCGCGGCCGCCTGAACGACGCCGCCATCGGCTGGTTTAGCCGGCCGCAGACGGTCTGCAACCTGCCGGGCAACCCCGGACGTCGCAAACGCTGGAACCACTGGTGCATCAACGCACCGGGCTGGATGCTCTCGCTGACCATCGCCGACCTCGATTACCTGGGCTACGGCGCCATCTACTTCCTCGACCTGGAAACCGGCCGCTCGGTGCACCGCACCCAGATCACGCCGCTGGGCCGCGGCTGCGACCTGCCCGACGTGCCGAACCAGAGCCACAGTTTCCAGCACGGCGACCTGTGCCTGAACTTCGTCGAACAGCCTGGCCAGCTGCGCATCACCGCCAGCGCCCCCGACCTCGGCGGCCAGCCGCTGGACCTGGCGCTGGAGGTCAAGCGTCCCGCGCACCTGGAGTCGGTCAACCTGGTCGTGCCGATGGCCGGCCAGTGCTTCCACGCCTGCAGCCGACAAATGGGCCTGCCGGCGCGTGGCAGCCTGCAGCTGGGGCGTCGCGTCTATTCGTGCAGCGCTGGCGAGAGCTTCGCCGCCCTGGACTTCGGCCGTGGCGTATGGCCCTTCCGCACCCACTGGACCCGCGCGGCCTTCGCCGGGCCCGGAGGCATCGCCGGCAACTTCGGCAGCGGCTGGACCGATCACACCCCGCTCAAGGAAAACGCCCTGTGGTTCGGCGGCGAGTTGCAGCGCCTGGAGCACGACGTCGAGATCCACCAGGCGCCCCACGATCCCCTCGCGCCGTGGCGCCTGCGCAGCCCCTGCGAGCGGGTCGACCTCACCTTCACGCCGCGCAAGCTGCACCGTGCCTGCCCACGCCTGGGGCCGCTGTTTGCCGAGACCAGCCAGTGGTTCGGCCACTTCGACGGCTCCCTGCGCAGCCTCGACGGCGAGCACGTCCCGGTGCGCGAAGCCCTCGGCTGGGTCGGCGCCACCCACGCGCGCTGGTGAGATCGCTCTATCACGCTCATTGAGCCGACGCGGAACCCGGAGCGCCGACAACGGCCTAAACTGGCCGAGTCATTCCAGGAGGAACGCATCATGAGCCGCACCGAAACCGACAGCCTCGGCCCCATCGAAGTCCCCGACGATGCCTATTGGGGCGCGCAGACCCAGCGTTCGCTGGAAAACTTCGCCATCGGCGGGCAGCGTATGCCGCTGGCCGTGGTACATGCCCTGGCGCTGGTGAAGAAGGCGGCGGCCCGTGTGAATGCGCAACTGGGCGAACTGCCGGAGAACATCACCAGCCTGATCGAAGAGGCCGCCGACGAGGTTCTCGCCGGTGAGCACGACGATCAGTTCCCACTGGTGGTCTGGCAGACCGGCAGCGGCACCCAGAGCAACATGAACGTCAACGAGGTGATCGCCGGGCGCGCCAACGAGATCGCCGGCAACGGCCGTGGCGGCAAGAAGCCGGTGCACCCCAACGACCACGTGAACCGCGCGCAGAGTTCGAACGACAGCTTCCCCACCGCCATGCACCTCGCCGCCGCGCGTGCCGTGCATGACGACCTGCTGCCGGCCATCGCCGAGCTCAGCGGCGGCCTGGCCCAACAGGCCGCGCGCCATGCCGACCTGGTGAAGACCGGCCGCACCCACCTGATGGACGCAACGCCGGTCACCTTCGGCCAGGAGCTGTCCGCCTTCGTCGCCCAGCTGGACTACGCCGAGCGCGCCATTCGCGCCGCCCTGCCGGCCGTCTACGAGCTGGCCCAGGGCGGCACCGCCGTCGGCACCGGGCTGAATGCGCCGAAGGAGTTCGCCGATGCCATCGCCGCCGAGTTGGCCGACCTCACCGGCCTGCCCTTCGTCTCGGCGCCGAACAAGTTCGCCGCCCTGGCCGGCCACGAGCCGCTGGTGATCCTCTCCGGCGCCCTGAAGGCCCTGGCCACCGCACTGATGAAGATCGCCAACGACCTGCGCCTGCTCGGCTCCGGCCCGCGCGCGGGCTTCGCCGAAGTGAAACTGCCGGCCAACGAGCCGGGTTCCTCGATCATGCCCGGCAAGGTCAACCCGACCCAGTGCGAGGCCCTGTCGATGCTCGCCTGCCAGGTGTTCGGCAACGACGCGACCATCACCTTCGCCGCCAGCCAGGGCCACCTGCAGTTGAACGTGTTCAAGCCGGTGATCATCCACAACCTGCTCGAATCGGTGCGCCTGCTCGCCGACGGCTGCCGCAACTTCAACAGCCACTGCATCGCGGGCATGGAACCGGACGCGGCGAAGATGCGCGAGCACCTGGAACGCGGCCTGATGCTGGTCACCGCGCTGAACCCGCACATCGGCTACGACAAGGCCGCCGAGATCGCCAAGAAGGCCTACGCAGAGGGCAAGACCCTGCGCGAAACGGCCCTGGAGCTGGGTTACCTGACCGACGCCGAGTTCGACCAGTGGGTACGCCCGGAAACCATGCTGGAGGCGGGTCAGAATGGTTGATGCGGCCAAGCATGGCGCCACCCCCATCGAGGGCGACGGCAAGCGCGTGCTGCTGGTGCTCGGCTCGCCCAAGCCCGGCGGCTTCTGCCATGCGGTGGCGGAAGCCTACGCTCAGGGCGCCCGCGCCAAGGGCCATGTGGTGCACACCCTGAAGCTCGGCGAGCTGAACTTCGATCCGGTGCTGCGCGGCGGCTACGAGCAGAGCCAGGCCCTTGAGCCGGACGTGCTGGAGGCGCAACGGCAGATCCACTGGGCGCAGCACCTGGCGTTCATCTATCCGGTCTGGTGGGGCGGCCTGCCAGCGCTGCTGCAGGGCTTCTTCGACCGCGTGCTGCAACCAGGCTTCGCCTTCCGCTACCGCTCGGCCGAATCCCGCGAGTTCGAACCGCTGCTGGGCGGGCGCAGCGCCGACCTGCTGGTGAGCCACGACCAGACCCACTGGCACTACCGCCTGCGCCAAGGGGCCCCGGCGCACCGCCAGATGACCCGCTGCATCCTCGCGCCTTGCGGTATCGAGCTCCACCATCTGGAGGAGTTCAGCCCGATCCGCGGCTCCAGCGAGGAGCAGCGCCAGACCTGGCTGCGCCGGGCGGAGCAACTGGGCACGCAGGTCTGATAGACGTGTAGGAGCGAGCTTACTCGCGAACCGACCGGTGCCAGAGCCGGCGGAAAGCACCGTTCGCGAGCAAGCTCGCTCCTACGAAAGGCACTTGGCGCGGGGCATTGAAGTCCGAGGAGCTCGGCGGAAGACGCTCCCCGCGCAATCTGTTCAGCCTTCAGAACATTCCCCACTACCGCCGGAACCGCCCTACACCGCGCCGATACGCGACTTTCCTAGCATGCGCACTCCCCAATTCCGGGGCTTCTCGACTTGCCTCTGGAGGCAGCATGCTTCGCAAACTTTCCGCCGAAATGATCGGCACCTTCTGGCTGGTATTGGGTGGTTGCGGCAGCGCCATCTTCGCCGCTCACGCCATTGGCGTACTGGGCGTTGCACTGGCCTTTGGCCTGACCGTCGTCACCATGGCCTATGCCATCGGGCCAATTTCCGGTTGCCACCTCAACCCTGCCGTCAGCCTGGGCCTGTGGGCGGGCGGTCGTCTGCGCACCACCGAGCTGGTGCCCTACATCGTCGCCCAGGTGGTCGGCGGCATCCTT
The DNA here is from genome assembly GCF_047902425.1 of Pseudomonas macauensis. NCBI lineage: Bacteria > Pseudomonadati > Pseudomonadota > Gammaproteobacteria > Pseudomonadales > Pseudomonadaceae > Pseudomonas > Pseudomonas macauensis. The sequence continues at coordinate 4,348,725 of NZ_CP138377.1, forward strand.
GCCGGCGGCATGCTGTACCTGATCGCCAGCGGCAAGGCCGGCTTCGATCCGCTGGCGGGCTTCGCCGCCAACGGCTTCGGCGAAGGCTCGCCCAACGGCTACAGCCTGCAATCGGCGCTGATCATCGAAGTCCTGCTGACGGCGGTGTTCCTGTTCGTGATCATGGGCGCCACCGACAAGCTGGCGCCGTCCGGCTTTGCCCCGCTGGCCATTGGCCTCACCCTGACGCTGATCCACCTGATCAGCATCCCGATCGACAACACCTCGGTGAACCCGGCACGCAGCCTGGGCGTGGCGCTGTTCGCCGCTCCGCTGTTCATGAAGCAGCTGTGGCTGTTCTGGGTCGGCCCGCTGGCCGGCGGCGTGATCGGTGCGCTGGTCTATCGTGCGGTGCGTCCGGCGGCGTAAGCCATCGGGTCGCTGGAAACGAGACGGGCGCCTGAGGACGCCCGTTTTCGTTTGAGGACCAAGTCGCCGTGACATCAGAGGGCCCGGTGCGATTCGCGGACAAGATCCACTCCTGCCGGAGAGCAGATGCATCCATTTTCTGTAGGAGCGAGCTTGCTCGCGAACAGACTTAACCGGCGGCATCGGTGTTGGGCGGTTCGCGAGCAAGCTCGCCCCTACGAAAAGCCATCCCCCTAGACGTAAAGTAGAAGGCCGCCCATTGGGCGGCCTTTGCTCAAGTATCCGCCAGGCGCTGGCGGCGGGCCCGATAGCTGCGCAGCAGCGAGGGTGCCAGGGCGGTCAGCGCCGAGCCGCTGACCACCAGCAACGCGCCGACGTAAGCCAGGCCATTGAGGTTTTCCGGGTGCACGTAGTCGGGCCATAGCGAAGCGGCCAGCGCCACCGAGGCGAAGGTCACCAGCGGCGTGATGGCGAGCGTGGCGCTGACGCGGGAGGCTTCCCAGTGCGCCAGGGCCTCGGCGAAGGCACCGTAGGCCACCAGGGTGTTCAGGCAGCAGGCCAGCAGCAGCCAGCCCTGCAGCGGGCTCAGTTGTAGCGCCTCCAGCGGATGCGCCCAGGGGGTGAGCAGTGCGGCGCACCCCAGGTAGATCACCATCATCACCTGCACCGAGGTCCACTGCGTCAGCAATTGCTTCTGCGCCAGGCCATAGGCAGTCCAGATGAAAGCGGCGAACACCACGATCAACACGCCGGTGGTGTAATTGCCCAACGAACCGAACAGTTCCGCCAGACGCTGGTTGAAGAACATCCCGAAGCCGAGCATCAGCACCGCGAGCCCCAGGCCCTGGCCGACGCTGAAGCTTTCCTTGAACACCAGCAGGCTGCCCAGCAGCAGAAGGATCGGTGCGATCTGGATCACCAGTTGCGTGGTGCCGGGGGTGAGCATGCGCAGACCGATCAGATAGAACACGTAGTTGCCGGTCAGGCCGAGCACGGCCGCCAGCACCAGTCCCGCGCCACGCCGGCCGATGGGGCGCAGCGCCGGCAACTGGCGGGTCAGCGTGAGGTAGACGAGCAGTACGCCGCCGGAGACCACCAGGCGAAACCAGGTCACAGTGACCGGGTCCATGGTCTTCAGGACTTCCTTGAGCTTGATCGGCAGGATGCCCCAGAGCACGGCGGTGATCAGGGCGAGAAACAGGCCGAATTGCCAGCGGCCGGAAGAAACGTGCATGGGAGCCTCGTCGCGTGTGCGGTTCGCCATGCTAAGTCATGGCGGTATCGCACCATAGGAACAGTTGCGACACGCAACTGTTCCGGTCGCTCGGCGTCAACGCCGCGTCGCTCCCAGTCAAGACACTAGATCAGTCCGGACAGGCGCAGCAGCCACCAGATCAGGATCAGCAACTGGACGAAGAACGCGGCAAAGCGAATCCAGACCGCCAGTGCCGAGGTGCTGATCAGGTGCACCACCGATTGCACGATGCGCGCGCCCAGCAGGGTCGGGGCCAACGGATCGGTCACCAGCGTCGCGCCGCTGACCATGGCGTAGAGCAGGACGGCGGCGTACAGCGGGATGTTCTCCACACAGTTGGCGTGGGCCCGCACCAGGCGCTGACCGAAGGCGCCGGGCGTGTTGCTGCCGTCGGCGGCGAAGACGTTGACCTTCATGCGGCCGGACATCACCAGCAGACCACGCTGGTTGACCAGCAGCAGGACCAGCAGCACGGTCCAGGCAACCAGGCCGAGCAGGGTGAAGGCGGAGGGACTCAGGGACATGCGGGACTCCTTTTTTCTTGTTGGTTTGAGAGGAGTCTAAGGGAAATAGAGTAATTGCTCTATCCGACGCAAAGGTGGGAGATTTTCGTAGGATGGGTGGAACATGCGATGCCCATCGGCCTCACCCACCCACAGCATGGGTATCGCTCCGCTCCACCCATCCTACAAAAGCCAAGTGCGCGCCCCGACACACGCCTGCACAAAAGAAAACGGGCAGCCCGTCGCCGGACTGCCCGCCCTCCTCCACCACCGCGCTTACAGCTTGGCGATGGAAACCTCGGTGGATTTGACGAAGGCGATCACTTCGCTACCGATCGCCAGTTCCAGCTCGCGCACGGAACGGGTGGTGATCACCGAGGTGACGATGCCGGCGGCGGTCTGGACGTCGATTTCCGACAGGACCGGGCCTTCGATGATTTCCTTGATGGTGCCTTTGAACTGGTTGCGGACGTTGATGGCTTTGATGGTCATGGCAATGCTCCTTGGGGGAATGTCGTGATACGGATGAACGTTGGATCAAAGCGCCCAGCGCAATTGCGTGGGCAGTGGGGATACGGGTTCCGGCTCGGGCGGCTGCGCCGGCAGCGACAGCACGCGTTCGAGCACTTCGGCTTCCAGCGCGGCCAGGCGTGCCGAACCACGAGCACGCGGCCGGTGCAGTTCGACATTGAGGTCCAGGCCGATCTCGCCGTCTTCGATGAGGATCACCCGGTCGGCGATGGCCACAGCCTCGCTGACGTCGTGGGTGACCAGCAGCACGGTGAAGCCATGCTGCTGCCAGAGGCTCTCGATCAGTTGCTGCATCTCGATGCGGGTCAGGGCATCCAGTGCGCCCAGCGGTTCGTCGAGCAGCAGCAGGCGTGGACGGTGGATCAGTGCGCGGGCCAGGGCCACGCGCTGCTTCTGTCCACCGGACAAGCCGGCCGGCCACTCATTGGCGCGATCGGCCAGGCCGACCGCCTCCAGCGCCTCCAGTGCCTGGCCACGCCAGTCGCCCTTGAGGCCCAGGCCGACGTTGTCGATCACCCGTTTCCAGGGCAGCAGGCGCGAGTCCTGGAACATCAGGCGGGTGCCTTCGCGGGCGCTCTCCAGCGGTGCCGCGCCGGCCAGCAACTGGCCTTCGCTGGCGTTGTCGAGCCCGGCCAGCAGGCGCAGCAAGGTGCTCTTGCCGCAACCGCTGCGGCCGACGATGGCGACGAACTGGCCGGCGGGGATGCGCAGGTCGATGCCCTTGAGCACCTCCCGCTCGCCGAAGCGCTTGACCACACCTTCCACCACCAGCGGGATGCCTTTCTTGAGTTGCTGGGGCAACTGCTTTTGAGACAGAGAATTCACGGCGTTCATGCCCCACCTCCCTTGCTCTGGTATGCCGGGTGCCAGCGCAGCCAGACGCGCTCCAGGCCTCGGGCGGCGAGGTCAGCCAGCTTGCCGAGCACCGCATAGAGCAGGATCGCCAACACCACCACGTCGGTCTGCAGGAATTCGCGGGCGTTCATCGCCAGGTAGCCGATGCCGGAGCTGGCGGAGATGGTCTCGGCGACGATCAGGGTCAGCCACATGAAGCCCAGGGCGAAGCGCACGCCGACCAGGATCGAAGGCAGCGCACCGGGCAGGATCACCTGGCGGAACAGCGCGAAACCGGACAGGCCGTAGCTGCGCGACATCTCCAGCAGGCCCGGATCGATGTTGCGGATGCCGTGGTAGGTGTTGAGGTAGATCGGGAACAGGGTGCCGAGGGCGACCAGGAAGATCTTCGCCGACTCGTCGATGCCGAACCACAGGATCACCAGCGGGATCAGCGCCAGGTGCGGCACGTTGCGGATCATCTGCACCGAACTGTCGAGGAAGCGCTCGCCCCACTTCGACAGGCCGGTGATCAGGCCCAGCACCAGGCCGATGCTGCCGCCGATGAGGAAGCCGACGGCGGCGCGCCAGGTGCTGATCGCCAGGTGCTGCCACAGCTCGCCACTGACCACCAGGTGGTAGCCGGCCTCGGCGACGGCGCTGGGTGCAGGCAGGATGCGGCTGGACAGCCAGCCGGTTTCCACGGCCAGTTGCCAGATCAGCAGCAGGCCCACCGGCAGGGCCCAGGGCGCAAGGCGCTGGGCGAGGTTGTTGGAAATGCTCATCTCATCACTCCGGATTCGTCGTAGGGCGCATGAAGCGGAAGGCTTCATCCGCCGTTCGGGATCGACGGCGGATAACGCTGCGCGTTATGCGCCCTACGGTTTTGTCAGCTTGCCGAAGCGGCCTTGGGCAGGATGTCGTTGGCCACCATCTCGCCGAACGGGCTGACGTAACCGCGCGCCTGCGGTTGCTGGGCCCGGGCGATATCCAGGTGCGGGAAGAGCAGTTCGGCGACCCGGTAGGACTCTTCCAGGTGCGGGTAGCCGGAGAAGATGAAGGTGTCGATCCCCAGGTCCGCGTATTCCTTCACGCGGGCGGCCACGGTCGGGCCGTCGCCGACCAGTGCGGTTCCGGCGCCACCGCGCACCAGGCCGACACCAGCCCAGAGGTTGGGGCTGACTTCCAGCTTGTCCTTGCTACCGCCGTGCAGCGCGGCCATGCGCTGCTGGCCAACGGAGTCGAAGCGCGCCAGGGAGGCCTGGGCGCGGTCGATGGTGTCCTGGTCCAGGTGGGAGATCAGGCGGTCGGCGGCCTTCCAGGCTTCCTCGTTGGTCTCGCGGACGATGACGTGCAGGCGGATGCCGAAGCGCACGCTGCGGCCCTGCTTGGCAGCCTTCTCGCGGACCTGGGCAATCTTCTCGGCGACGGCGGCCGGCGGCTCGCCCCAGGTCAGGTACAGCTCGACCTGCTCGGCGGCGAGGTCCTGGGCGGCATCGGAGGAACCGCCGAAATACAGCGGCGGGCGCGGCTGCTGGATCGGCGGATAGAGCAGCTTGGCGCCCTTCACCTGCAGGTGTTTGCCGTCGTAGTCGACGGTCTCGCCTTCCAGCACGCGGCGCCAGATGCGGGTGAACTCGACGGAGGCTTCGTAACGCTCGGCGTGGCTCAGGTGCAGGCCGTCGCCGGCCAGTTCGTCCGGGTCGCCGCCGGTCACCAGGTTGAACAGCGCGCGTCCGCCGGAAAGCCGGTCAAGGGTGGCGGCCTGGCGCGCGGCCACGGTCGGGGAAATGATGCCCGGGCGCAGGGCGACCAGGAATTTCAGGCGCTGGGTCACCGGGATCAGCGAGGCGGCAACCAGCCAGGAGTCCTCGCAGGAGCGGCCGGTGGGGATCAGCACGCCGCCGAAGCCGAGGCGGTCGGCGGCCTGGGCGACCTGTTGCAGATAGCCGTGGTCCACAGCGCGGGCGCCTTCGGCGGTACCCAGGTAGTGGCCGTCGCCGTGGGTCGGCAGGAACCAGAAGATGTCGAGACTCATCGCAATTACTCCAGATAAGCGCGCCGGCGTGGCGTAGCCGCGCGATGAAGGGGTTCGGGTATTTCGTGTTGCTGCTGTTCTTCGTAGGAGCGAGCTTGCTCGCGAACGGATTCCCCGGCAGTTCTGGAGCTGGGCCGGTTCGCGAGCAAGCACGCTCCTACAAAAGGCGGATCAGTTACTGGGCAGCGACCTTGGCCGGCGCCGTCCACACCACGTCCTTGATGCTCAGCTGCTTGGGGATCAGCTTCAGCTGGGTGAAGGTGTCGGCGATCTTCTGCTGCGCGGCGGTGACTTCCGGGGTGATCGGCTGGGCGCCGTAGCCCTGGCGCTTCACGGCGGTCAGGGTGATGTCGGCGGGCAGGCCGAGCAGCGGTGCGACCTGGTCGGTGACCTGCTGCGGGTTCTGCTGCGACCACTGGCCCACCGAGCGCACTTCGTCGATCAGGGTGGTGATCACCTGCGGGTGGTTATTCGCATAGGGGCGGGTCGCCAGGTAGAACTGGTGGTTATCCACCAAGCCGGTGCCATCCACCAGGGTGCGGGCGGAGAGCTGCTTCTCGGCGGCGGCCTGGTACGGGTCCCAGATCACCCAGGCGTCGACGCTGCCCCGCTCGAAGGCGGCGCGGGCGTCGGCCGGCGGCAGGTACACGGGCTGAATGTCGGTGTATTTCAGGCCGGCTTTCTCCAGGGCGCGCACCAGCAGGTAGTGCACGTTGGAGCCCTTGTTCAGGGCGATCTTCTTGCCCTTGAGCTCGGCGAGGGATTTGATCGGCGAATCCTTGGGCAGCAGGATCGCCTCGCTGGTCGGCGCCGGCGGTTCGTGGGCGACGTAGACCAGGTCGGCGCCTGCGGCCTGGGCAAATACCGGCGGGGTTTCGCCGGTGACGCCGAAGTCGATGCTGCCGACGTTCAGGCCTTCGAGCAGCTGCGGGCCACCGGGGAATTCGGTCCATTGCACCTTGACGCCCTGCTCGGCCAGGCGCTTCTCCAGCGTGCCGCGAGCCTTGAGCAGCACCAGGGTGCCGTACTTCTGGTAGCCGATACGCAGGGTACCGGGTTGTTCTTCAGCCTGGGCGTTATAGGACAGGGCCGCGATCAGCAGGGCCGCCAGTCCACTACGCAAAGTGAGGGTCCGCATGGGAGTGCTCCTTTATCGAGTGTGCTTGCCGGACCTGCGGTCCCGTTGACGGGACGGTGAGGGCCTTTTCGTGTTGTACGAGAGTCGTCGCCTGCCGGGTCGGGGCTTGGCGTTGGTATCTTTGGGATCAGATGCTCCAGCGGGCGTTGATCAGCCGTTCGTTGAGCAGGTTCGGGTCGATGGGTTTGGGGCGGCGCGCCAGGGCGCCATGGAACTGTTCCAGGGCGTCCAGCAGCCGATGTTCCAGGGCCGGGTCGAGCCGTGCCGGCGCACTGCCTTCGGCGTACTGCACCTGGTTGTCCTCGGCGAACACACCATGCAGGGTCTCCTGGGCCTTGAGTGCGGCGAGAACCGGCTTCAGCGCGTAATCCACCGCCAGCATGTGGGCGTTGCTGCCACCGGTGGCCAGGGGAAGCACCACCTTGTGGCTCAACGCCCGCTCCGGCAGCAGGTCGAGCAGGACCTTCAGCGCGCCGGCGATGGACGCCTTGTACACCGGCGTTGCGATCACCAGGCCATCGGCGCGGGCCACCTGTTCGATCAGCTCCACCACTCGCGGGCTGTCGAAGCGCGCGTGCAGCAGGTCCTCGGCCGGGAAGTCGCGCACCCCGTAGGAACGCACTTCGGCGCCACGCTCATGCAACCAGTTCCGCGCGACATCCAGGAGGACGCCGGAACGGGAACGCTGGCTCGGGCTGCCGGCAAGGGTGACTACGTACATTTACGCGATTCCTTATAACGATCAGAGCGATTCAAACCTCGCCCTGCCAACCAATGTGCATAGACCTTAACAGCCCATTGCATATTCCAATAAATGTTATTTATTCATTTAGTTATTCTTTTTTTGTTAGATAGATACACGCCGCCATGCCTGGAACAGGCGCATGACACATCGTTGCAGATGAACACTTGTAGGATGGGTGGAGCGCAGCGATACCCATGTTGCCCGCTACCAGCCCATTCGATGGGTATCGCTGTGCTCCACGCCATCCTACGGGGCGAGGAAGCGTCAGATGACGTGGGACTGGTGCAGCTCGGTCAGCGCTTCGCCGCGCAGGTAGGCCAGCTCCACCGCGCGGCGGTCGCGCGGGCGTTGCAGGGGCACGGGGAATTCGCGGCGCAGGCGGCTCGGGGTGCCGCCCAGCAGCAGGACGCGGTCGCTGAGGTAGAAGGCTTCGTCGAGATCGTGGGTGACCAGCAGGATGCTGATGTCATATTCCACCGCCAGGTCCTGGATCAGGTCCTGCAGGCGGATGCGGGTGAAGGCGTCCACCGCGCTGAAGGGTTCGTCCAGCAGCAGCACCTGCGGGCGGCCATAGAGGCCACGGGCGATGGCCGCGCGCTGGGCCATGCCGCCGGAGAGTTGCTTGGGCAACAGGTCGCCCTTGCCCTCCAGGCCCACGTCTCGGAGCAGGTGAGCGATGCGGTGGTCGTCGGCCAGCCAGCCGTCGGCGAAGCCAATGTTCTGCGCCACCGTAAGCCAGGGCAGCAGGCGCGGCTCCTGGAACACCACGCCGATGCCACCGCCGCCACGGCCGGTGTCGCCATCCGGGCCGAAGCCCAGCAGCGGGTTGCGCTCCAGGGAACCGGCAAACTCGTCGTCCAGCCCGGCGGCAATACGCAGCAAGGTACTTTTCCCACAGCCGCTGGGGCCGAGCAGGCTGACCACTTCGCCCGGTGCCAGGCTCAGGCTGACGTCATCCAGCACGCGCACGCCGGAGAAGCTCTTGCGGATATCGCGCAATTCCAGCAGGGCACTCATCACTGCTCACCATTGCCAAGGAAGGTATCGCGCCAGGCCAGCGCGCGGTGCTCCAGCGCTTTCAGCAGGCTATCGCTGAGCTTGCCGAGCACGGCCAGCACCAGAATGGCGGCGATGACGATGTCCGGCCGCGAGGTTTCCCGGCCGTCGCTGAGCAGATAGCCCAGGCCGCGCGTGGCGGCGATCAGTTCGGCGGCGACCAGGAACATCCAGCTCAGGCTCAGCGCGCCGCGCAGACCGGTGAACAGGCTCGGCAGCGCCGCGGGTAGAAGGATGCGCCGCACCAGCGCGAAGGGCGCCAGGTGATAGAGCCGGCCCAGCTCCACCCACTTGCGGTCGACGTTGCGCACGCCGGCCACCAGCGAGAGGTAGACGGGGAAGAAGGCGCCGAGGGCGATCAGTACGATCTTCGGCGTTTCGTCGATGCCCAGCCAGAGCAGCAGCAAGGGTACCCAGGCAAGGCTGGGGATGGCCCGCAGCGCCTGGAAGGTCGGTTCCAGGTAGGCCTCGGCGCGCTGGCTGAGCCCGACCCAGGTGCCGATCAGCACGGCAGCGGCCGCACCGATGCAGAAGCCGGCGGCGACCCGTGCCAGGCTGGCGGTGACATGCTTCCAGAGCTCGCCCTGGGCCAGTTGCCAGAGCGTCAGCGCGACGCTGCTGGGCGCCGGCATCTGGTGCTCGGCGAGCCAGCCGATACGCACCGCCAGTTCCAGCGCCGCGCACAACAGCAGCGGCACCAGCCAGGCACGCCAGCTCAGCCGCGGCCAGCGCAGTTTGAATGCGCGACGCTGGCGGGCCAGGCGCAGGCTCTGGGTCGGCATGGCTTAGGGCTCCGCCTTGGCGACGGCGGGCTTACCGATCACTTCACCGGCCAGTTGCGGTGCGATCAGTTGATCGACCACGGCGGTGACGTCGGTGCCTGGCCGCACCAGTTGTTCGTCGAGCAGAATCGGCGCGGCGGCCTTGAGCGCGGCAACCTGCTCGGCGCCCGGCAGCGGCTTGCTGAAGTCGGTGCGCGAGAGTTGCAGCTTGGCCACTTCCAGCGGCAGCTTGGCTTCTTCGGCAAGCAGTTTCGCGGTCTCCTCCGGATGCGCCACGGCCCACTGGCGCGCCTCTTCATAGGCGGCGATGACCTGCTTGATCAGCTCCGGCTGCGACCGCTCGAACTTCTCGGTGACGCTGAGCACGCCGTAACTGTTGAAGTCGACGTTGCGGTACAGCAGGCGCGAGCCAGCCTGCAGTTCGCTGGCGGCCATGTGCGGATCGAGACCGGCCCAGGCGTCCACCCTGCCCTGCTCCAGCGCGGCGCGGCCGTCCGGGTGCTGCAGGTGGACGATCTCCACGTCGTTCTTGTCCAGCCCCGCCTGCTGCAGGCTGCGCAGCAGGAACAGGTACGGGTCGGTACCCTTGGTAGCGGCGATCTTCTTGCCCTTGAGGTCGGCGACGGACTTGAGCGGCGAATCCTTCGGTACTACCAGCGCGGTCCATTCCGGGCGGCTGGCGATGTACACGGTCTTCAGCGGGCTGCCATTGGCGCGGCTGAGCACCGCGGCCAGGCCTGCGGTAGACGCGAAGTCGGTGCTGCCGGCATTGAGGTATTCCAGCGAGCGGTTACTGCCCTGACTGAACACCCAGCGCACCTCGGTGCCCTGCGGCTTGAGGGCTTTCTCCAGCCAGCCGAAATGCTTGAGCACGAGGCTGGTGGGCGCGTAGTAGGCGTAGTCCAGCCGCACCTCTTTCGGGGCGTCGGCGGCTTGGGCGGGAGCGTTGTAGGCGCCGATCGGCAGGCTCGCGAGAAGAGCGACGGCCAGGCTGCGGCGCCATGTGGAATGACCCATGGTCGTTCTCCTTGGCGTGGGCTGACGTCTTCTCCCCGTGTGGCGGGCAAGTCAGAGCTGGAAGAAAAAAGCGCGGCGTGGTCCGCGCGTGAAAGCAGAAAAAAATGGGCCGGCGAACCGGCCCTATTACCCTGCTCGAGGTTGAAACTTCGGCACCCGGAGCGCGCGAGCTAAAGCCAGGCAAGGCGCCAGGGGCAGTGAGAGCGGAGTGTGCTACAGCACATGAGCAGCTCGCTGTCGCTGGCAACGCAGACTGGCCGACGCGCAGCCGCTTCGGATCACTTGTTCGGTTGGGGCGTCAGCCGCAGGTATGGCTTGATCGCGCGATAGCCCTTGGGAAACCGTTGCTTGATCTCTTCCTCGTCCTTGAGCGAGGGCACGATCACCACGTCATCGCCGTCCTGCCAGTTGCCCGGCGTGGCGACCTTGTGGTTGTCAGTCAGTTGCAGCGAGTCGATCACCCGCAGGATCTCGTTGAAGTTGCGCCCGGTGCTCGCGGGGTAGGTGATGGTCAGGCGCACCTTCTTGTTCGGATCGATGACGAACAGCGAACGCACCGTCAGGGTGTCGTTGGCGTTCGGGTGGATCAGGTCATACAGCTCGGACACCTTGCGGTCGGCATCGGCGATGATCGGGAAGTTGACCACGGTGTTCTGGGTCTCGTTGATGTCGTCGATCCACTTCACGTGGGAGTCCACCGGGTCGACCGAAAGTGCGATCGCCTTGACGCCGCGCTCGGCGAACTGGTCTTTCAGCTTGGCGGTGAGCCCAAGCTCGGTGGTGCACACCGGGGTGAAGTCGGCCGGGTGGGAGAACAGCACGCCCCAGTTGCTGCCGAGCCATTCGTGGAAGCGAATGCGGCCTTCGCTGGATTCCTGTTCGAAGTCGGGGGCGATGTCGCCAAGTCGCAAGCTCATGGGTCTCTCCTTGTTCATGTTGAGGTCAACTATGCACAAGGTCTTTTCGCATTAAAAAGAATATATTTTGATTTTCTTATAACCAAAACAACAAACCCGAGCCTGTCTGCCAACGCTAGATCCTGAAACGAAACCCTGCCGTTCGTCGCAAGCCTAGTGGCACGCAGGTTGGCTGCATACACTCCTAGGTAATTGATCCTTTTTCACAGGAGGCGACTTCATGGTCGGCCAACGGTCCAACGATGCCCAGGCGGCAACCCACTACCGCAGCGACCGGATCACCTCGGTCAATGGCCAGTATTTCTTCTCCACTCGAGAAGGAACGCTGGAAGGGCCGTACTTCACTCGCTTCGATGCCGAACGCGAGGTTGGGAAGTACATCGATCGCATGAAGCTGGCAGCAGGCCTGTTCGTACGCGCGGCACGCTGATCCGGTACAGCGCAGGGCGTTTGCCGTTGCAAACGTCCAGGCTATTCGTTCAGCCGGAATACGCTGTTCGCGAGCAAGCTCGCTCCTACAGTTCCATACCTGTCCAACCTGTGCCGCTCCAGGTCACGTGGTAGATATCTATTAGCGAGCAGCACTCCGCCAGATATCCTCTCAACCCTGTCAAAATAAAAAGCCCCCGGCATACTTGCCGGGGGCTTTTTTGTCGCTACAGGCCCGCTTGCGTGGAGCGGGCCGGAGGAACGCGGTATCGACGGTGGCTCAACGCACCGCTTCGAACAACCCCGTGGCGCCCATGCCGCCGCCCACGCACATGGTAACGATGCCGTAGCGCAGGTTGCGGCGTTGCAGCTCGCGCACCAGGTGGCCGACCTGGCGCGAGCCGGTCATGCCGAAGGGGTGGCCGATGGAGATGGAGCCGCCATTGACGTTGTACTTCTCGTTGTCGATACCCAGACGGTCGCGGGCATAGAGGCACTGGGAGGCGAAGGCTTCGTTGAGTTCCCACAGGTCGATGTCGGCAACCTTCAGGCCCTTGGCCTTGAGCAGCTTGGGCACCGAGAACACCGGGCCAATGCCCATTTCGTCCGGCTCGCAACCGGCGACGGTGAAGCCGCGGAAGAAGGCCTTGGGCTTGAGACCCAGCTCCAGCGCTTTCTCCAGGCTCATCACCAGGGTCATGGAGGCGCCGTCGGAAAGCTGCGAGGCGTTACCGGCGGTGACCGAGCCGTCCTCGGCGAATACCGGCTTGAGGGAGTTCAGGCCCTCGATCGTGGTGTCCGGGCGGTTGCAGTCATCGCGGTCGACCACGCCGTCGAGCACTTTCTTCTCGCCGCTGGCCTTGTCTTCCACCAGGTACTTCACGTTCATCGGCACGATTTCATCGTTGAACAGGCCCTCGGCCTGGGCGCGGGCGGTGCGCTGCTGGCTCTGCAGGGAGTACAGGTCCTGCTGCTCGCGGGTGACGTTGTAGCGGCGGGCAACGATCTCGGCGGTCTGCCCCATGGGGTAGTAGATGCCGGGGAACTCGTCCTTCAGACGCGGGTTCACGAAATTGTCGAGGTTCTGCTTGCCCATGGTCAGGGTGATGGACTCGACACCGCCGGCCACCAGGATGTCGCTGCATCCCGAAGCCACCTGGTTGGCGGCGATGGCAATGGCCTGCAGGCCCGAAGAGCAGTAGCGGTTGAGGGTCATGCCGGCGACATGGATACCGAGCTTCGACAGCACTGCCGCATTACGGCCGATGTTGTGGCCTTGGGCACCTTCGTTGGAGCCGGCGCCCACCACGCAGTCGTCCACCAGCAGCGGGTCGAGGTCGTTGCGCGCCAGCAGCGCGTCGATGCAATGGGCGACCATGTCGTCCGGGCGGGTCATGTTGAATTTGCCACGGAAGGACTTGGCCAGGCCGGTACGGACGCTGTCGACGATCACCACTTCGCGCATGGGAAACCTCGTTCTGATTGTTCGTTGGGGAGGATGCTGTGGCCCCGAGCATAGACAGCAGTGAGGACGCACCGCGACGATCATTCACCAGCCGTATAGGCGTGCCCCCACCCTCGTTGGGCGGGCACGAACGAAACCGCCGCCCGGAGGCGGCGGTTTCAAGGGTGAAGCAACAGCGGTCAGACGGTGTCGGTCTTGATCGCGTGGTCGCCGAGCAGGCCGTTGAGCACCTGCTGGGTATCGCCCGCCGAGAGCACGCCATTGCCCGCATGGCCGGCGTACTTGGCGGACAGGTCGACGTTGGCCAGGTCGATGGTCTGGGTCACCGGGCCGGTGCCAGTGGGCATGACCCCGATGCTGGTGGTGCCGGAAGTCACCGTAAAGTTCAGGTAGTGCGCCAAGGACGAAGCCGTGGCGGTCTCTCCCTGCAACAGGTCGGTCAGGTTCAGCGTGTCACCTTCGGCGATGTTGAAGTCCTTGATCACATCGTGACCGGTGTCGCCGGCCTTCCACACGAACTCATCCGCACCGGTACCACCGAACATGATGTCGTCGCCGGGGCCACCGATCAGCTTGTCGTTGCCGCCCTGACCGAACATCAGGTCGTTGCCGGTGCCCCCTTCGAGGATGTCATTGCCGCCACGGGGATCGCCGGCGACGTTGAGCTCCTGGGCATGGGCGGCGATGTAGTTGAGCAATTGCCCGGTGGACGGCGCGGTTCCGCCATTGGTTGCGGTCAGGTAGTCCACCAGTCCCTGGAGGCCGGCACCGTTGTGCGTGCCCGCGGCATGGCCTGCCCAGCTCAGGTTGTCGGTGTTGATGGAGTCACCGAAGAGGATGTCGTTACCTGCCCCCCCTACCAGGTGATCATTCCCGACCGGCTGCGCGGCCCCGCCTTTATCCCCCACCAGCACATCGCTGCCATTGCCGCCCACGATATCGCCGCTCTTGTCGGCGTCGGTCGGGTTCGGAATGGTGTGCTGGGTTGTCGAGGAACCGCTGTCGTCGGCATTGCTGCCCACTACCAGCAGGGTTGGGGTGTTCATTTCCAGGCCGAGATTCAGGCTGGCATGGTCACCATCGCCATCAGTGACACCCACGCCGAAGTTGAGCGTCAGGTCCGGCGGCAGCACGGCGCGATCGGCCGACAGGGTCTGGACCCGGTAATCGCCATCGTTGCTGCCCAGTATCACCGTGCTGAAGCCAGTCTCCGCCAGCTGAGCGGCCGAGCCGGTGAGGAAGTGCCCATTGGCCAGCAGGTTCCAGGTCGTCGTGTCGCCCTCGCCAGTACCGGCTGGCGGTACGAAGGTACCAGTGGCCAGTATCGCCCCGGCCGCACTCAGTACACTCCAGCTGAGAGTGTCCCCGGTAGAGAGTTTCTGAACCTTGAAAGTCGCGTTATAGACGGTATCGCTGAAGGCAACGTTGAGCAGCTCACCTTTGTCGATCGTGTTGTTGTCGATCCCCATGCCGTTGGTTGACGGGTTCACCAGGTGACCGGCAGTGGTGGTGAAGGTTGCGCTGAGTCCGGACGACGTCAAGGTGAACGAAGGTGCCGGCCCGCTGGCATTGATCGTGGTCAGGTCGTACCCCACCTCGGCAGTCGGCCGCGAGTTGACCACATCGAAGCTGTAGGTGCCGTTGCTGTTGATCTGGAGCGTGAAGAACGGCTGGTTGTCAGCATCCAGGGCGGTCAGCAGGGAGCCGCCACCCGCCAGGCTGGTGACCACATAGTGCAGGCCGCTGGGCGCCGTGTTGCCGCTCAGGTCGAAGCCGCCGGGACCATCGGCGCCGAAGTTGACGTCCAGGATGCCCTCCAGGTGGAAGCCCTTGGCATCGAAGACGTTCTGGGTGAGCGGCTGGACATTCACCACCGGGCCGTCGTCAAGGAAGGTCAGCTTGCCGCCCAGGTCGAGGTTGATGCTCTTCGCATCGAGATCACCATCGGTCACGGTCGCTGTCAGCGACAGCGCGTTGCTGGCCAGGCTGACCGGGTCGTTCGGGTTACTGGTATCGCCATGCCGCAGCGCCATCTGCTGGTCGAGCGTCAAGCTGCCGGTCGCAGCATCCAGGGTCACGACGAAGGCGGTCGCCCCGCTGGCGTTGCCAACACGCCCTTCAACCTGGGTGTCGCTGACCTTGACCAGGACGATGGCCGTGCCATTGGTGACCGACAGGCCGCTGAGAGCGCCATTGGTGACGGTCAGGCTGTAGCTCAGGCTGCCGCCGTCGGCACCGGTGGCAGCGCTGAAGGCCGTGCTGAAGTTGGCCGTGGCATTGGTGCTGAGATTGGTTTCATCCACCGTGAGTTGGCCGTTGAAGCCAGCCGCCAGGTTGATGCTCGGACCGTCGTCGAGGAAGGTGATCTTGCTGCCCAGGTCGAGGCTGATGCTCTTCGCGTCCAGGTCGCCGTCGGTCACGGTGCCGGTCAGCGAAATCACACCGTTATTCAGGTGCACCGCATCGTTCGGATCGCTGGCATTGCCGTGCTTGAGCGCCATCTGCTGGTCGAGCTTCAGCTCGCCGGTCGCGGCATTGAGCGTCAGGGTGAAGGCGGTTGCCCCACCGATGCCGCCAACCCGGCCGTCGACCTGGGTGGCGCTGACCCGCACCAGCACGATGTCGGTGCCGTTGGTAGTCTGCACCCCGCTGAGGGTGCCGGTGGTCGCCGTCAGGCTGTAGCTCAGGCTGCCGCCGTCGGCGCCAGTCTGGGCGCTGAAGGCCGTGCTGAAGTTCACCGTGGCATCGGTGCCGAGATTGGTCTCATCCACGGTCAGTTGACCGTTGAAGCCGCCTGCCAGGCTGATACTCGGACCGTCGTCGAGGAAGGTGATCTTGCCACCCAGGTCGAGGCTGATGCTCTTCGCATCGAGGTCACCGTCGGTCACCGTGCCGGTCAGCGAAATCACACCGTTATTCAGGTGTATCGCATCGTTCGGATCGCTGGCATTGCCATGCTTGAGCGCCATCTGCTGGTCGAGCTTCAGCTCGCCGGTCGCGGCATTGAGCGTCAGGGTGAAGGCGGTAGCCCCACCGATGCCGCCAACCCGGCCGTCGACCTGGGTGGCGCTGACCCGCACCAGCACGATGTCGGTGCCGTTGGTGGTCTGCACCCCGCTGAGGGTGCCGGTGGTCGCCGTCAGGCTGTAGCTCACACTGCCACCATCGGCGCCGGTCGTGGCGCTGAAAGCCGTGCTGAAGTTGGCCGTGGCGTCGGTAGCAAGCGTGGTCTCATCCACGGTCAGTTGGCCGTTGAAGCCACCCGCCAGGCTGATGCTCGGACCATCGTCGTGGAAGATCAGCTTGTCGCCCAGATCGAGACTGACACTCCGGCTATCGAGGTCGCCATCGGTCACGGTGGCAGTCAGCGAGAGCTTGCCGCCGGCCAGGTGTACGGTGTCATTCGGGTCAGTGGCATCTCCATGCTTGAGCGCCACTTTCTGGTCGAGCGTCAGCTGGCCAGTGGTTGCGTTCAGCGTCACGGTGAAGGCGGTTGCCCCACCGATCGAGCCAACCCGGCCGTCGACCTGCGTGGCGCTGACCCGTACCAGCACGATGTCGGTGCCGTTGGTGGTCTGCACACCGCTGAGATCGCCTGTGTTCGCCGTCAGGCTGTAGCTCACACTGCCGCCGTCATTGCCGGTCGTGGCGCTGAAGGCCGTGCTGAAGTTGGCGGTGGCATCGGTAGCGAGCGTGGTTTCATCGACAACCAGTTCGCCGTTGAAGCCAGCCGCCAGGTTGATGCTCGGGCCATCATCGTAGATGACCAGTTTGCTGCCCAGATCGACCTGGGCGCTGTCCGAGTCACCGTCCTGGTCGGTGATGGTGGCGGTCAGGGTGATCTTCCCGGCGGCCAGGCTCAGCGGTTCGTCCAGGTTGGTCGGGTCCGGATGGTAGAGCGCCAGTCGCTGGTCCAGCTCCAGTGCTCCGTTATCCTCCCGGACGACGAAGGCGATGGCGTTACTGCCCTCGACGCGGCCGACCACGCTGCCGTCCTCGTTGAACAGCAGGACACGGTGGCCCGTGGCACTGTCACGCACGCCGCTGTCGGTACCATTGACGGTGCTGACGGCGTAGGTGATCGAGCCCGCGCCATCGGCGCCGAAGTGGGGACTGAACAGCTGGGATACCAGGCTGGACTCAACGCGAGCGTCGTTGGCCAGGTTGGACTCATCCACGACCAGTCGGATATCGGCCTGGCTGTCCACCTGGATGCTCGGACCATCGTCGTGGAAGACCAGCTTGCTACCGAGATCGAGACTGATGCTCTTCGCATCGAGATCGCCATCGGTCACGGTGGCGGTCAGCGAGAGCTTGCCGCCGGCCAGCTGCACGGTGTCATCCGGATTGCTGGCGTCGCCATGTTTGAGCGCCATCTGCTGGTCGAGCTTCAGCTCGCCGGTAGTCGCATTCAGCGTCAGGGTGAAGGCAGTTGCGCCAGAGGTATTTCCGACCCGCCCTTCGACCTGGGTAGCGCTGACACGGAATAGCACGATATCGGTGCCATTGCTGGTCTGCACACCGCTGAGATCGCCGCTGTTGGCCGTCAGACTGTAGGTGACGCTACCACCATCGGCGCCGGTCGTGGCACTGAAAGCCGTGCTGAAGTTGACCGTGGCATCGGTACCCAGCGAGGTCTCATCCACAACCAACTGGCCGTTGAAGCCGCCCACCAGGCCAATGCTCGGACCATCGTCGTGGAAGGTCAGCTTGTCGCCCAGGTCAAGGTTGACGCTCTTCGCATCGAGATCGCCATCGGTCACGGTAGCGGTCAGCGAGAGCTTGCCGCCGGCCAGGTGCACGGTGTCATTCGGGTCGGTGGCGTCACCGTGCCGGAGGGCCATCTGCTGCACGAGAGTCAGCTCGCCGGTGGTCGCGTTCAGCGTGACAGTGAAGGCGGTTGCCCCGCCGGTGCTGCCCACCCGGCCCTGAACCTCGGTGGCGCTGACACGGTACAGCACGATGTCGGTGCCGTTGGTGGTCTGCACCCCGCTGAGATCGCCGTTGTTGGCGGTCAGGCTATAGGTGACGCTGCCGCCGTCGGCACCAGTCGTGGCGCTGAAGGCGCCGCTGAAGTCGGCCGAGGCATCGGTGCCGAGGAAGGTCTCATCGACGACCAACTCGCCATTGAAGCCGCCCACCAGGCCAATGCTCGGACCATCGTCGTGGAAGGTCAGCTTGTCGCCCAGTTCGAGGTTGACGCTCTTCGCATCGAGATCGCCATCGGTCACGGTAGCCGTCAGCGAGAGCTTGCCGCCGGCCAGGTGCACGGTGTCATTCGGGTCGGTGGCGTCACCGTGCCGGAGGGCCATCTGCTGCACCAGCGTCATCTCGCCGGTGGTCGCGTTCAGCGTCACGGTGAAGGCGGTTGCGCCGCCGGTACTACCCACCCGCCCCTGGACCTCGGTAGCGCTGACACGGTACAGCACGATGTCGGTGCCGTTGGTGGTCTGCAGCCCGCTGAGGTCGCCGCTGTTGGCGGTCAGGCTGTAGGTGACGCTACCGCCGTCGGCACCGGTCGTGGAGCTGAAGGCGCCGCTGAAATCGGCCGTCGCATCGCTGCCAAGGGTGGTTTCATCGACGACCAGCTCGCCATTGAAGCCGCCCACCAGGCTGATGCTCGGACCATCGTCGTGGAAGACCAGTTTGTCGCCCAGGTCGAGGCTGACGTTCCGGCTGTCGAGGTCGCCATCGGTCACGGTGGCGGTCAGCGAGAGCTTGCCGCCGTCCAGGTGCACGGTGTCATCCGGGTTACTGGCATCGCCATGCCGGAGCGCCACCTGCTGCACCAGCGTCATCTCGCCGGTGGCGGCATTCAGCGTCACGGTGAAGGCGGTGGCCCCTCCGGTGCTGCCGACCCGACCCTGGACCTCGGTAGCACTGACCCGCACCAGCACTATATCGGTGCCATTGGTGGTTTGCAGACCGCTGGGGGTACCATCGATGGCATTCAGGCTGTAGGTCACGCTAGCGCCATCGGCACCGGTCGTGGCGCTGAAGGCCGTGCTGAAGTTGACTGTGGCATCGGTGCCGAGCGTGGTTTCATCCACGACCAGTTGGCCGCTGAACTGACCATTCAGGCTGATGCTCGGACCATCGTCGTGGAAGACCAGCTTGTCGCCCAGTTCGAGGTTGACGCTCTTCGCATCGAGATCGCCATCGGTCACGGTGGCGGTCAGCGAGAGCTTGCCAGTATCCAGGTGAACGGTGTCGTCCGGATTGCTGGAGTCGCCATGCTTGAGCGCCATCTGCTGGTCGAGCTTCAGCTCGCCGGTCGCGGCATTGAGCGTCAGGGTGAAGGCGGTTGCCCCACCGATGCCGCCAACCCGGCCGTCGACCTGGGTGGCGCTGACCCGCACCAGCACGATGTCGGTGCCGTTGGTGGTCTGCACCCCGCTGAGGGTGCCGGTGGTCGCCGTCAGGCTGTAGCTCACGCTGCCCCCGTCGGCGCCGGTCTGGCTGCTGAAGGCCGTGCTGAAGTTGGCGGTGGCATCGGTGCCGAGCGTGGTTTCATCCACCACCAGTTGGCCGTTGAATTCGCCGATCAGACCGATGGACGGACCATCATCATGGAAGACCAGCTTGCCCCCCAGGTCGAGGCTGGCGCTTTCGCTGAAGAAGAAACCATCGCTCACCGTGGCGGTCAGCGAGATCTTGCTGCCGGCCAGTTGCACGATGTCGTCCGGATTACTGGCATCGCCATGCCGGAGCGCCATCTGCTGGTCAAGTTTCATGTCGCCCGTGACAGCGTCCAGGGTCAGGGTGAAGGCGATCGGACCACCGGTGCCGCCAACCCGGCCCTGTACTTCGGTGGCACTGACGCGCAGCAGCACGATGTCCGTGCCATCGGTGGTCTGCAGGCCGCTGGAGGTGCCGTTGGTGGCAGTCAGGCTATAGGTCAGGGTGAGGTTGCCGGAGCCACTGGTGGTGCTGAAGGCGCTACTGAAGTTGAGGCTGGCGTCAGCATCCAGGTGGGTTTCATCCACGACCAGTTGGCCGTTGAAGTCGTTCAGGGTAATGGTCGGGTTCTCATGGTGGAAGCTCAGTCGGCCGCCCAGGTCGAGGCTGACGCTCTTGCTGTCGAGGTCGCCGTCGGTGATGGTCGCAGTCAGCGAAAGCTTGCCGCTGCCCAGATGCACGGTGTTGTCCGGATCGTCCGGGCTATGCCGCAGAGCGATCCGCTGATCGAGGGTCAATTCGCCGGTGGTCGCGTTCAGCGTCACGCTGAAGACCGTCAATCCATCAATGCTGCCGACCCGGCCTTCGACCTGAGTGGCACTCACCCGCACCAGTACGATGTCGGTGCCGTTCCCGGTCTGCAGGCCGCTGAGGTCGCCGGTGTTCGCCGTCAGGCTGTAGTTCACGGTGGCGCCGTCGGCGTCGCCTCGGGAGCTGAACGCGCCGCTGAAGTTGGCCGAGGCATCGCTATTGAGCGAGGACTCATCCACCAGCAGATGGCCGTCAAAGCCACCCACCAGATTGATGTCCGGACCGTCGTCACCGAAGATCAGCCGGTTGCCCAGGTCGATCTGGGCGCTGTTGGTGTCGCCATCCCGGTCGGTGATGGTGGCGATCAGGCTGATCTTGCCGGCGTCGAGGTTCAGCACGTCGTGTGGATCGGTCTGCACCGGATGCACCAACGCGCGCTGTTGATCGAGAGTGATCGCGCCGTTACTCAGGGTGACGCTGAAGGCCACCAGATTGGTGCCCTCGACACGGCCGACCACCCCGCCATTGCCATCGTTGAACAGCAGGATACGGTTGCCTGTCTCAGTGTCCTTCAGGCCGCTGTCCGTACCGTCGGCAGTGCCAACCCGATAAGTGACCGAGCCGGCGCCATCTGCGCCGAAGCTCGACTGGAACAGCCCCGCCACATTGTCGAAGGTGGCGTTCTGATTGAGATCGGTCTCATCGACCCTGAGAATCGGCCCGCGCTCCTCGGTCAGCGAGATGCTCGGACCGTCATCGGTGAAGCTGACACGGCCACCCAGATCCAGCGAACTGGTGGACGTAGCGGTATCGCCGTCGCGGTCGGTGACCACCAGGGTCCCCTGCATACGCACCAGGCCCGAATCGAGCACGGCGAGTTGACTGGCGAAGTTGCCTTCGCTGCCCGGCAGCGCATGGTCGATCGCGCTGAACTGGGTCAGGGTGACCACACCGGTGCTGCCGTTCACCGACAGCGAGAAGACGGTGTTCTCCGCAGTGATGCCGGCGGCGCTGGCGGATGTGGAGGCAACGATCACACCTCCCACGTTGTACAGGAAGACAGTGGAACCGCCGCTGGTCAATCCGGAGTTGCTGCCATCGGCGCCGGCCAGCTGGAGGCTGTAGCTCAGCGTGGTACTGCCGGCACCGTCGGCCCCATAGTTGGCGTTGACCTGGAAGGCCGCGCTGAAATCGGCACTGTTGCTATCGGACGCAGCGCCCAGGGTGGCGGCGTCGTGCGTCTGCAATGCACCGTCCACACCGCCGTTGGCGGACAGCGAAGCATTCGGCAAGGCGTCGACGATGCCGACCACCAGGTTGCTGGTGCTGGTGCCCCCGGTGCCGTCAGTGATGGTGTAGGGCACGTTGAGAGTCAGGGTGTCCGGGCCTGAGCCCGGATGATCCACCGGCTGCAGCAGGGTGAGTTCGAAGGCACCAGTGTTGACGTTGGTCAACGTCAAGGTGAACACAGGGTTGCCATTGGCGCTGGCAGTGAGCGTATGGCCGTCGGGGCTCACGCTGTACGTCAGCGGCACGCCGCCGGACGTCAGGTTGGGCAGGCCGGCTGTGCCCCAGGTGAAACCACCTACGCCATTGGTGCCGAAGTCGTAGTTCAGACTGCCGCCCAGCGTCGCGCCGCCGGGTCCGCCCAGAGCATTTTCGCCGATACTGATGGCGCCGGGACCAGAGCTGGCCGCCTCATCGAGTGGCGCGGCAACGCGGTCTTGCGGGAACAGTGGACCCCAGGTGAGCGGGCCGGTGGGGAAGCCGATCTCCGGGCCGACATGCCCGGCAACTTCGGTCAGGAGTACGAAGGAGTGCCCGCCACCCGGTTTGCCATTGGCACCGCCAGCGGTGCCGGCGCTCGGGCCGGCAGCGGTAGCTTCGGCTGCCTTGGTCGGGTCCACACCGGCGGCGATTGCCGCTTGCAGGGCCTTCACGTCAGTGACGTCCTGCTTGCTCGGTGTTGCGGGCTGCTGGGCGACGGCCTGCTGTTGGCCGTCCTGTGCATGGTGAGCGGCAGACTGCAGCTGTGCGGTCATTGGGAGGGAGCTGTCGCGCCCGAGGGTGATTTCGCCGCCGCCGGCTATTTTCAGCACCACCGAGCCATGGGCACCGGTGACCAGCTGTTCACCAACGAATACCTTGTCTCCCTGGCTCAAAGGACGACGCGATCCATCGGCGGCTACCGCAAACACTTCGCCGACCACTTTACTGACGACACCCATCAACGTAGCCATGAGTCCTTCCTCCGCTCCACTGACAACGCCGGGTCCACCGGCATGCAGCTGTCCGAAACAGGCCAAGGCACGCTTGTATTCGGATGTTGCGAAGAAAGTTGCGAAGGTGGCGAAAAGGACTAATGGCGTCTCAGCATCAAAAAGCCAGCGACATTTTTTTGTCACTCTGACGACGCTTTTTCCTGTCCTTCTGCTGTAGTCCCCGCCCTAACTGCTCCAAACCGTACCTGGCTTCTATTGCAAGCACCGTCCTCGCCCATACCCGGGAAATACCGGGGCTTGCAGGCTTAAACAATGTGCTGCTTTTCAGAGGTGTCATAAGATTTTTTCCGAATAAGCCTTGTGAAAAATTCTTCTGAGCTGTCTGGAAAGTTGTTCTTAGCTGTGATGTTACAGGCGTGAAACGCTTGATAAGAGAAAAAAGCCAATAAATTGGCGCACGAAGAGCATCACAGGTAAGAGAACGCTAGGAGCAAAGCCATGCGCAGTCGTAATGCGGCACTATGGAGCGGTGTATTTATGGCAGCGTCATGCGCCCATGGGCAGGCCATGACGCTGACTGAGGCCATACAAAGCACACTGCAATACCACCCGGAAATCAGCCAGAGCGTGAACAGCCGCCTGACCGCGGACGAGGAGCTCAAGTTTGCCAGGGGCGGCTATCTGCCAACCGTCGACCTTCTGCTCGGCTACGGCCGGGAGAACACCGACAGCCCCTCCACCCGCGCCCTCGGCGACCACAATGACGAAACCCTGACCCGCGGCGAGTCCGAGATCCGCCTGCGGCAGATGCTGTTCGACGGCTTCGGCACTCCCAACGAGGTCAAGCGTAACGAGGCCAACGTCAACTCCAAGGCCTTCCGCATCCTAGGCACCTCGGAGAACGCCGCCCTGCGCACCGTCGAGGTCTACCTCGACGTGCTCAAGCGCCGCGAGATGGTGGCCCTGGCGAAGAACAACCTGCAGGCCCACGAACGCATCGGTGACCAGATCCGCCTGCGCAGCGAGCGTGGCGTCGGCAGCACCGCCGACAACGATCAGGCCATCGCCCGTCTGGCCCTGGCGCAGAACAACCTCTACACCGAAGAGGTGAACCTGGCCGACGCCGAAGCCAGCTTCTATAGCGCCACCGGACGGATGCCAGACCAGCTGGAGTCCCCCTCCACCATCAAGGCGGAGGTCCCCCCGGACCTGCTGGAAGCACGGCAGAACATGCTCAGCGACAACCCGCTGCTGAAATCCGCCCAGGCCGACGTGAATGCCGCCGAAGCCCAGTACGAGGCCGCCAAGGCGCCCTTCTACCCGCGCTTCGACGCCGAACTGGCCAAGAGCGCCAACAACAACATCGACGGTGAGGAAGGCCACTACAACCAATGGCAAGCCCAGGTCGTGATGCGCTACAACCTGTTCAACGGCATGCGCGACAAGGCCCACCTGAATGCCACGTCCCACGAAATCAATGAGGCCCAGGATATCCGCAACAACGCCCTGCGCCTGATCAACGAGAACCTCTCGCTGGCCTGGGACGCGATGGAGAACGCCAAGAAGCAGACCCAACCGGCCCGTGAATACGCCGACTACACCCGCAAGGTGCGCGAGGCGTACCAGCAGCAGTTCACCCTCGGCCAGCGCACCCTGCTCGACCTGCTGGACAGCGAGAACGAACTGTTCACCGCCAACCGCCGTTACACCGAGGTCCGCTACACCGAGGAGTTCTCGATGTACCGCGTACTCGCCAGCATGGGCTACCTGCTCAAGTCCCAGCACGTGGTGGCGCCGCACGAATCCGTGGCCATCTCGGATGTGAAGAACGAGGCACGCCTGCCTGATCTGAAATAAGAAAGTCGCACCCGACCGTCCTCCGTACCCCGTGCCATCCGGCCACGGGGTGACGGTCGTAAAGCGATACGACAGAGGGCACGGAACCGTCGTGCGGCGCAGGCCGGGCATCCCGCGGGGGGTGGCCGGCGGTGACCCGGCCCGGGAGGAAGTAGCGTGACCATGATCATCCAGGAGCGCGGCACCCCCGCGCCGGGCGACCCACGCCTGAGCCATGACGACCCCCTGCTCGACGGCCTGCTGATCCTCTGCCGCCTGCACGGCTGCACGGTCAGCCGCAACAGCCTGTCGGCCGGCCTACCCTTGCCCGACCAGCGCCTGTCCGCCAGCCTGCTGCCCCGCGCGGCCGCCCGCGCCGGGCTGCAGGGACGCCTGCTGCGCCGCGAACTCAAGAGCATCTCCAACCTCAATCTGCCGGTGCTGCTGCTGCTCAACGACGGCCGCAGCGCGGTGCTGCGCCAATGGCGCGACGACGGCCAGGCATTGATCCTGCCGTGCGAGACCGAAGGCGGCGAGCAGTCCGTCAGCGCCGACGAACTGGCCGCCCAGTACAGCGGCCAGGCCCTGTTCGCCCGCCCGCGTCACGAACTGGAAGCTGCGCGCAAACCGCTGGTGCCACGGGTGGAAGCCTGGTTCCGCGACACCCTCGGGCTGTCACGCTGGCTCTACACCGACGCGCTGGTGGCCAGCCTGCTGATCAACCTGCTGGGCATGCTGGTACCGCTGTTCGTCATGCAGACTTACGACCGCGTGGTGCCCAACCAGGCGCTCTCGACACTCTGGGTACTGGCCGCCGGCCTTCTGCTGGGAACGCTGTTCGAACTGCTGCTGCGGGTACTGCGCTCCAACCTGCTGGACATGGCCGGCAAGAAGACCGACGTGGTGCTGTCGGCGACCCTGTTCGAACGCATCACCGGCATGTCGATGGTCGCCAAGCCGGAAACCGTCGGCGGCTTCGCCCAGAGCATCCACGACTTCCAGGGCCTGCGCGAATTCCTTACCGCCCTGACCCTGACCAGCCTGATCGACCTGCCCTTCTCCCTCCTGATGATTCTGGTCATCGGCCTGCTCGGTGGCTGGCTCATCGCGATCCCGCTGCTGGCCTTCCCGATCACCATCGTCTTTGCCCTGATCATCCAGAGCCGCCTGCGCGACACGGTACAGAAGAGCCTGACCCTGGGCGCCGAGCGCCAGGCGCTGCTGATCGAAACCCTGGGCGGCCTGGAAACCCTCAAGGCCTGCGGCGCCGAGAGTGAGCGCCAATACCGCTGGGAAAGCACCCACGGCGCCCTCGCCCGCCTGGACAACCACGCCCGCTTCCTCTCCGCGCTGGCCACCAACGGCACCCTGTTCCTGCAGCAGTTCGCCGGCATGGCGATGATCTGCGCCGGGGTCTACAGCATCCTCGACGGCAACCTCAGCGTCGGCGCGCTGGTCGCCAGCTACATGCTCAACAGCCGGGTGCTCGCTCCGCTCGGCCAGATCGCCGGGCTGATCACCCGTTACCAGCAGGCTCGCCTGACCATGACCAGCACCGACGCGCTGATGGCCCTGCCGCAGGAGCGCCAGCCGCGCCAGCGTCCGCTGGAACGGACGCAACTGCACGGTGCCCTGGAAGTCCGCCAGCTCAGCTTCAGCTACCAGGGCCAGAACACCCCGGCGCTGAACCACATCAGCCTGCGCCTGGCCCCCGGCGAGAAGGTCGGCATCATCGGCAAGAGCGGCTCCGGCAAGAGCACCTTCGGCCGGCTGCTGATGGGTTTCTACCAGCCCGACGAAGGACAGATCCTGCTCGACGGCCTGGACCTGCGGCAGATCGATGTCGCCGACCTGCGCCAGCAGATCGGCTACGTCGCCCATGACCTGCCCCTGCTGGCCGGCAGCCTGCGCGACAACCTGACCCTCGGCGCGCGCTACATCAGCGACGCGCGGATGCTGGAAGTGGCCGAGCTGAGCGGAGTCAGCGAGCTGGCCCGGCAGCACCCGCTGGGCTTCGACCGTCCGGTGGGCGAGCGCGGCCAACTGCTCTCCGGAGGCCAGCGCCAGGCCGTGCTGATGGCCCGCGCGCTGCTGCTCGACCCACCGATCCTGCTGCTCGACGAACCCACCAGCGCCATGGACAACAGCAGCGAGGAAATCCTGCGCAAGCGCCTGCACGAAGCCTGCCGCGACAAGACCCTGCTGCTGGTCACCCACCGCACCTCGATGCTCAGCCTGGTCGACCGCCTGCTGGTGCTCGACAGCGGCCGCATCGTCGCCGACGGCCCGAAAGACGCGGTCATCGAAGCATTGCGCAAGGGCCATGTCGGCCCGGCAGCGGGGTAATCGCCATGCAGTTCTCCCAATCGATCCGCGACTACCTGGGCGGCAACGGCGCCCGCGACACCGAGTTCATGCCGGAGGTTCAGGGCACCCTGCTGGAAGACTCGCCCAACGCCACCCGCATCACCCTCTGGGCGGCATTCGCCTTGCTGGTGGTAGCCATCGTCTGGGCCTACTTCGCCAACATCGAGGAAGTGACCAAGGGCGAAGGCAAGGCCATCCCCTCCTCCAAGGTGCAGACCATCCAGAACCTGGAAGGCGGCATCGTCTCGGAGATCTTCGTCCGCGAAGGCCAGGTGGTGGAGAAGAACCAGCCGCTGCTGCGGCTGGACGACACCCGCTTCGCCTCCAACAAGGGCGAGACCGAGGCCGACCGCAACTCCCTGGAAGCCCGCGTGGAACGTTTGAGCGCGGAGGCCGAAGGCCGCGAGCCGGTGTTCACCGATGCATTGAAGAAAGACGCGCCGCAGGTGGTGGAAGACCAGATGGCCCTCTACCAGACCCGCCAGCAGCGGCAGAGCAGCGAGCAGAACATCCTCCAGGAACAGCTGCGGCAGAAGAACCAGGAACTCCAGGAGTTCCGTGCCAAGGTGCAGCAATACCGCTCCAGCCTCGGCCTGGTGCAGCAGGAGATCAACATGTCCGAGCCGCTGGTGAAGAGCGGCGCGGTCTCCCCGGTGGAACTGCTGCGCCTGCGCCGCAGCGCGGTGGAGATCAGCGGCGACCTCAACGCCACCAGCCTGGCCATCCCGCGCGCCGAGGCGGCGGTGAATGAAATCCAGCGCAAGATCGAGGAATCGAAACTGGGCTTTCGCAGCGACGCGCTGAAGGAGCTCAACGAGGTCCGCACCGACTTCAACAAACTCACCGCCACCAGCCGCGCCATCGATGACAAGGTCAACCGCACCCTGGTGGTCTCGCCCATGCGCGGCATCGTCAAGCAGCTCAAGGTCAACACCATCGGCGGCGTGGTGCAACCGGGCAGCGACATGGTGGAAATCGTCCCGCTGGAGGACAACCTGCTGGTGGAGGCGCGGGTGCGCCCGCAGGACATCGCCTTCCTCCACCCCGGCCAGCCGGCGACCGTGAAGTTCACCGCCTACGACTACACCATCTACGGCGGGCTCAAGGCCAAGCTGGAACTGATCAGCGCCGACACCATCACCGACGACAAAGGCAACAGCTTCTATCTGATCCAGGTACGCACCGACAAGAACCACCTGGGCACCGACGCCAAGCCACTGCTGATCATCCCCGGCATGGTGGCGACGGTGGACATCATCACGGGCGAGAAGAGCGTGCTGGATTACATCCTCAAGCCGGTGCTGAAAGCGCGTTGGGAGGCGTTGCGGGAGCGGTGAGTTTGTCCAGGGACTTCAGAGCTGGGGCTTACCCTCTCCCCAGCCCTCTCCCTGAAGGGAGAGGGAGCTATTCGTACCGGCTGGAAGAATGATGCTCCCTCAACCCAAAGCGTCCGGCGAGCTATGGGGAATCACCTCACTCCGAACGGTCCCCTCTCCCTTCAGGGAGAGGGGCTCTTCAGTTCATCCCCCTCACTCCGCCGCCCCCCGCCAATGCGCCCCCGGCCCCTCCTCCGCCAACCGGTCACCCGGATTGCGCAGCGGGCACGCCTCCATCGACAGACATCCGCAACCAATGCAGCCATCGAGCTGATCGCGCAGCAACAGCAGCTTCTCGATCCGCTCGTTCAGATCATCCCGCCAGCGCGCCGATAGCCGCGCCCAGTCCGCCGCCGTCGGGTTGTGCCCGCGAGGCAACGAGGCCAGCGCCTCGGCAATCTCGCCCAGCGGGATGCCAACTCTTTGCGCGACCTTGATCACCGCCACCCGCCGCAGCGTATCGCGCGAATAACGGCGCTGGTTGCCAGCATTGCGCGTGCTGGCGATCAGCCCCTTGGCTTCGTAGAAGTGCAGCGCCGACACGGCCACGCCAGCGCGTTTGGCCAGCTCGCCGACGCTCAGGTCGCGGTGCATCGAACAGGGAGACGATTTCTTCATGGGCTATTGACCTCAACTTAAGTTGAGGTTTTACCCTCGCCTGGCATTCGGTTCAAGACAGGAGCCAAGAACCATGACCCAGCCCAGCCCGATCCACACCTGCGTCGACACCCCGCACTTCGTCCTGCAGATCGAGATTGGCGTGACGCCACAGCAGCGCGCGCACATCGCCGCGAAACTGGGTGATTACCTGGAACACCTGCAGCAGCTGTTCCACCTGCGCCCCGGCTACCTCGCCAGCGAACTGCACGCCGAAGGCGAGCCGCAGCGCCTGGTCGGCCGCCTGCACTGGCGCCGCCGGGAAGACTGGGAAGCCGCCTGGGATTGCCGCAGCACCGCCAGCGACCTGTTCGCCGACAGCCTGCTCAGGCTTGGCGCGCGGAGCATCAGTTTCGGCAGTGGTGACACCGGAGCATGAACGCCACGTAGGGTGTACAACCGTTCGCGGTTGTACACCGATACACCGCTCTCCATCGCCATCGCCGAACCCAGAGTGCGCAGGGACCATAGTCAATCGGCGTATAACGCGGAGCGCTATACGCCCTGCGCCCGCAGGATTCGCGTTTTGTAGGAGCGAGTTTGCTCGCGAACCCGGTGGACGTCAGTGCCGCCGGAGAATCCATTCGCGAGCAAGGACTAATTCGTAGGATGGGTGGAGCGAAGCGATGCCCATCCTACGAGAACAGAGTGTCCGGCAGGCTCATGTGCAGCAGCGGAAACGGCCGCCCTTCACCGTCGGTGGGCGAGCGCCCGGTCTGGACGAAGCCGTAGTGCAGGTAAAACCCCACCGCCTGCGGGTTCTGCTCGTTGACGTCGACGCTCAACGAATCGCGCGACTCACGCACGAAGTCGAGCAACCGGGTACCGATGCCCTGTCCGCGCATCTCGGGGTCGATGAAGAGCATTTCCACATGGCGCTCGTTGAGCCCGATGAAACCCAATGGATGATCGTCGTTATCCACCGCCACCCAGACCTCGACGGCGGGCAGGTACAGGTCGCGGACCTGCGGCAATAGTGCGTCGATATCGGACGCCTGGAGGAAGTGATGAGTAGCGCGCACGGAGCGCAGCCAGATGTCGAGCAGGCGCGGATTGTCCGCGGCGATGCGTTGGCGAATGAGCATGAAATCATCCTGATTCAGCTGATCAAAAAGGAATGGCACGCCAGCGAAAGGCGACCGTTGAAGCGTCGGCAGCATGAATGACCGCTTCGCGAATCAACGCCTGGGCGGTACACGGCAGAGGCAGCCGGGAAGGAAGGGAAGTCGATCCTAGCCAGCCCCGCCCGGCAGGTAAAGCCCTCACTCGCGATGCAAGCGCCAACCGTCGTTCATGCACTCCAGACGCGCCTCCAGCTCCAGCCGGTCCAGGAATGCCTCGTCGTGGGACACCACCAGCAGCGCGCCCCGGTATTGCCGCAGCAGAGTCTCCAGCGCCTCACGGGACGGCAGGTCGAGGTGGTTGTCAGGCTCGTCCAGCAGGAGCAGTTGCGCCGGTTGCTCCGCGTAGATCTCGCAGGCCAATGCCGCCTTCAACCGCTCGCCGCCGCTAAGCAGCCCGCAGGGCTGATCGACCCGCGCCGCCGACAGGCCCAACTGCGCCAGCCGGGTGCGCAACACGGACTGATCCAGCGCCCGGTTGCGCGCCTGCAACTGCTCCAGCACCGAGCGCCTGGGCAAGAGCGCAGCCAGATGCTGGTCCAGGTAGGCGCTGCGTACCTTCAGCTCGCACGAACCGGAAGCGGGGTCCAATTCGCCGGCGATGACCTTGAGCAAGGTCGACTTGCCGCTGCCATTGTTTCCGATCACCGCCACACGGCGCGGTCCCGTCAGTTGCAGATCGAGCGGCGCGGCATTGCCGAACGGCAAGCGCAACGCCTCCAGCGAAAGTACGCCGCGCTGTTCGGGCAGTTCGCAGTCCGGCGCGTTGAGCGTCACTCCATCCTCCTCGCGCAACTGGCCGAACGCCTCTCGCACTTCACGCGCCAACTGCTCGCGACGATCGCCGTGCTGGGTGCTCAGGCGGGCGATGCTGGCCTGGCTGCGCTCCTTCTGCCGATCGACGAGGATCTTTGCCTGGTTGGCTTCGCGCGCATCCTTCCGCCCTTTCGCCTGGCGATGCTCCTGGCGCTCGCGCTGCTCCTGCATGGCCCGTTGCTGGCGGTCGCGCTCCAGCTTGCGACGCTGCAATTCGCGCTGGGCATGGTCCTGTTCCTGCTGGCGGACCTCCCGATAAAAGCCGTAGCCGCCGGCATAGCTGCGCAATCCGGTGGAAGACAGTTCGACGATCCGCGGCAGATCGTCCAGCAGCAGGCGGTCATGGCTGACCAGGATCAGCCCGCCACGCCAGCGCTGCACTTGCTCACATAGCGCTTCACGCCCGGCGCGGTCGAGGTGGTTGCTCGGCTCGTCGAGGATCAGCCAGTCTGCCTCGCTGAGCCAGGCACCGAGCAGCGCCACTCGCGTGCACTCGCCACCGCTCAAGTGTGCGGCCGGCGTGTCGGGCGCCAGGTGCCCGAGCCCGCTGGCGGCCAGCTCAGCCTCCAGGCGCGCATGGATATCCCAGTGACCGTCGAGGCGTTCGAAGTCGGCGGGATCGACGCCGCCCGCCTCGATCCGCGCCAGCGCATCCAGCAGCGGCTGCACCCCGGCGAGGTCCGCCACGCTGCGAAACGCCTGCGGCTCGACGCGCTGCGGCAGGTAGTGCACCAGCCCGGAACTCAGGCAACGCCCGGCACTGGGCTGCAGCTTGCCGGCCATGATCCGCGCCAGCACGGACTTGCCCACGCCATTGCGCCCGACCAGTGCGGTGCGACGGTCGTCGAAGGTTTCGTTGAGATCGCTCAGCAGCGCTTCGCCGCTGGGCAGGTGGAAAAAGACGCCTTGCAGCGCCAGGGTGAAGGGGCTCGTCATATGCCATCCAGATTGATGCCGGAAATCCCCCAGGCGAAACCTGGGACGGAAACGGGCCGTGAAACCACGGCGGCATCAATTGCGCATCGGACGAACACCTCGCGAAGGGGAATGAGGGGCGCAGTATAGCGAGTCGACCGCAGCAAGCGAATCCGCCGGCCGGCCCGGCACATGCTTTTCATAGGAGCGAGCTTGCTCGCGAACCAACCCAGCGCCGGCGTGGCCGGAGGATCTGTTCGCGAGCAAGCTCGCTCCTACAGAAGAACGCTCAGGAGGAAGATCGCGGCCCATGATTGCGCTGGAAGGTCTCCTCCCCCATCGCGGCGATCTGTCCGTCGATCAGGGCCTCGAACGGCCGCAGCAGCTCCGTGTGGGACTGCGGCGCATCCAGCGCGTCGAGGGCATGCACCACCGCCTCGATGGTCGACAGTGCACCTTCGGCCGGCGCCTTGCGCAGGCGGTAGCGGGAGCTCAGCCCGTCCGGCAGTACCACACGGGGCAGCGCCGCCAGGTTGGGGTTGAGATGCAGCAGCTTGCGCGCCTTGCGCCAGGTGCCATCGGGCACTACCAGCAGGCACGGCTTATCCACAGGGCGCGCCGCCAGATCGGCCAACGCGACAGCGGACTCACCGGGGAACAGCAGCCAGGCATCCCAGGCCGACAGGTCGAGACCACTGAAATCCTCGCCTACCAGCAGTTCCGCATTGGCCAGCCCTAGGACTGCCAATCGCGCGGTATTCAGCGCATGGCCGACTTCGCTCGGGTGCTGCAGCAGCAACACGCGGGTGCGGTTGTCCAGGTGCGGGATCAGCGCGCACAGGCAATGCGTCAGCGGGCGCTCGCAGCGCGGACAACGGGCGCGGCTCATGGCGTGTTCGGCTGCGTCCGCAGCAGGTCGCGGAAGTTCTGGATCAGCGGCTCGCGGGAACGGCCACGCCGCAGAATCAGGGAGAACGGCGCCTGGTAGCCGAAGGTCGCCGGCAGCAGCGCGCGCAGCCGGCCCTGCTCCACCCAAGGGTGGGCGTAATGCTCGGGCAGGTAGCCGATGTAGCCGCCGGAGAGAATCAGGATCAGCTGCGCCTCCATACTCTCCACAGTGCCGGCGCTGTGCTTGAAGCCGTGCCGCGCCAGTTCCGCCTGGCTCCAGTAGCCACGGCCGACCATGCGCTGCTGGGTGATCAGTTCAGCGGGAATGCGCCGGCCGTCGAACAGCGGATGACGGTCGCTGCAGTACAGCCAGTGCTGCTCTCTATAGAGCGGCTGGTAGACCAGACCGTTCATCCGGCTGAAGAACGAACCGATGGCCAGGTCCAGGCGGTTGTCCAGCACCGCCAGCTGCAGCTCGTAAGGGCTCTGTACCTGCAGGTGCAGGTGCACCGCCGGGTGCAGGCTGCTGAAGGCGCCGATCACTTCGGCCAGCGGCAGCGCCGGGTCGCTTACCGTGGAGTCCAGAACGCCGAGGTTGAGGGTGCCACGCAGCTCGCCCTTCAGGGTGGCGGCATAGCGCTCGAAGCCTTCCAGTTCGCCGAGGATGCGCAGGGTTTCCTGGTAGAACAGCTCGCCTTTGCTGGTCAGCCCGAATCCCCCGCGGCCGCGGTGGCAGAGCACGATGCCCAGCTGGTTCTCCAGTTGGCTCATGTAGGTGCTGATCGCCGAGGTCGACAGGTTCAGCTCCTGCTGGGCGGCGGCGAAACCCTGGCTGCGCACTACGCAGGCGAAGATTCGCAGCAGCTTGACGTCAGGCAATGCGCTGGCGCTCATGACGACTCCGTAAAACGGCGGCAAAGCCGCTCTAGTTCAGTACTTTCTGCACCAGTGAAACGAACGATAGAAAGCTGCCTATCGATCCGCAGGTCACGCCCCATGCGCCCGGCAAGCAGGCCCCTGCGACGCGGTGGCGCAGTCTAGCGCTCAGGGAAAGTTTAGAAAACTCTGAACTGATTATTTGTAGCCAGAGATTTTTCTCACTACCCAACCTGATGAGAATCCGACCTCAGTATCAACAAGCCTGTTTCCACGAAGACAGCGATCAGCCTGAGGCCCTCCCCATGGACAAGAAACTTCACCAGCCCCTGGGCGGTAACGAAATGCCGCGTTTCGGCGGCATCGCCACCATGATGCGCCTGCCGCACATCCAGTCCCCCGAAGAGCTCAACAAGCTCGACGCCGCCTTCGTCGGCGTGCCGCTGGATATCGGCACCTCCCTGCGCTCCGGCACTCGTTTCGGGCCGCGCGAAATCCGCGCCGAGTCGGTGATGATCCGTCCGTACAACATGGCCACCGGCGCTGCGCCGTTCGACTCGCTGAACATCGCCGACATCGGTGACGTGGCGATCAACACCTTCAACCTGCTGGAAGCCGTGCGCATCATCGAGGAAGCCTACGATGGCATCCTCGACCACGGCATCATCCCGCTGACCCTGGGTGGCGACCACACCATCACCCTGCCGATCCTGCGTGCCATCCACAAGAAGCACGGCAAGGTCGGCCTGGTGCACATCGACGCCCACGCGGACGTCAACGATCACATGTTCGGCGAGAAGATCGCCCACGGCACTACCTTCCGCCGCGCGGTGGAAGAAGGCCTGCTCGACTGCGACCGCGTGGTGCAGATCGGCCTGCGCGCCCAGGGCTATACCGCCGAAGACTTCAACTGGAGCCGCAAGCAGGGCTTCCGCGTGGTGCAGGCCGAAGAGTGCTGGCACAAGTCGCTGGCTCCGCTGATGGCCGAAGTGCGCGAGAAAGTCGGCGGCGGCCCGGTCTACCTGTCCTTCGACATCGATGGCATCGACCCGGCCTGGGCGCCCGGCACCGGCACCCCGGAAATCGGCGGCCTGACCACCATCCAGGCAATGGAAATCGTGCGTGGCTGCCAGGGCCTGGACATCATCGGTTGCGACCTGGTGGAGGTCTCCCCGCCCTACGACACCACCGGCAACACCTCGCTGCTCGGCGCCAACCTGCTGTACGAAATGCTCTGCATCCTCCCGGGCGTAGAGCGCCGCTAAGCGCGCGAGCAAACACATGAATAACGATGCCTGCGTAGCACAGGTGTTGGAGGCTGCCCGCGATCTCGTGGCAGCCTTCGCGCGCACCGACACCGAGGCCTACTTCGCGGCCTTCAGCGAAGACGCCAGCTTCATCTTCCACACCTGGCCGCAGCCGCTGCTGTCGCGCGCGGCATACCGCGAGGTGTGGGAAGGCTGGCTGCGTGACGACGGCTTCGAAGTCCTCGAATGCCAGTCCAGCAATACCTTTGTCAGCCTGCAGGGCGAAGATGTGGCCGTGTTCTGCCACGACGTCGCCACGCGGTTGCGCATCCAGGGAGAGGAGAGCCTGAACCACGAACGGGAGACCATCGTCTTCCGCCGTGATCCGAAACAGGGCCGCTGGCTGGCCACGCACGAGCACCTGTCACCGTCTCCGACGCCATAAAGACAGGGCATCCCGGGAGGAAGTCATGGATAACAAGAACAACGCACACGCCATCACAACGATCGAGACATTCGGGGTCGAACAGATCCCGGATCACGAACGTAACGCTACGCCCACCGATCTGTTCCGCATGATCTTCGGTGGCGCCAACACCTTCGCCACCGCCGTGCTCGGCAGCTTCCCGGTTCTGTTCGGGCTGTCGTTCCAGGCCGGCGTCTGGGCCATCGTCCTCGGCGTGCTGGTCGGTTCGATCATTCTCGCGCCCATGGGCCTGTTCGGCCCGCTCAACGGCACCAACAACGCGGTCTCCTCGGGCGCCCACTTCGGCGTGCACGGGCGGATCGTCGGCTCGTTCCTGTCGCTGCTCACCGCCGTCGCCTTCTTCTCTCTCTCCGTATGGAGTTCGGGCGATGCGCTGATCGGCGGTGCCAAGCGCCTGTTCGCCCTGCCGGAAACCGACCTCACCCTGGGCCTGGCTTACGGCCTGTTCGCCGTGCTGGTGCTGGTCGTGTGCATCTACGGCTTCCGCTTCATGCTGCTGGTCAACAAGATCGCCGTATGGGCCGCCAGCCTGCTGTTCCTGCTCGGCCTGTTCGCCTTCTCCGGCCCCTTCGATGCCAGCTACGCCGGCACCGTGCAGATGGGCAGTGAAGGCTTCTGGGCCGCCTTCATCGGCGCCGCCCTGCTGGCCATGAGCAACCCGGTGTCCTTCGGCGCCTTCCTCGGCGACTGGGCGCGCTACATCCCGCGCGAAACCTCGCAGAAGCGCATCATGCTGGCAGTGATCTGCGCCCAGCTGGCCACCCTGATCCCGTTCCTGTTCGGCCTGGCCACCGCGACCATCGTGGCCGTCAACGCCCCGGACTACATCGCCCAGAACAACTACGTCGGCGGCCTGCTGGCGGTCTCGCCGAGCTGGTTCTTCCTGCCGGTATGCCTGATTGCGGTGATCGGCGGCATGTCCACCGGCACCACCTCGCTGTACGGCACGGGCCTGGACATGTCCAGCGTGTTCCCACGCCTGCTCAACCGCGTACAGGCGACCCTGCTGATCGGCGTGCTGTCCATCGCCTTCATCTTCATCGGCCGCTTCGCCGCCAACCTGGTGCAGAGCGTGTCCACCTTCGCCGTGCTGATCATCACCTGCACCAGCCCCTGGATGGTGATCATGATCCTCGGCCTGGTCATCCGCCGTGGCTTCTACCACGCCGACGACCTGCAGGTGTTCACCCGTGGCCAGCAAGGCGGCGCCTACTGGTTCCACAACGGCTGGAACTGGCGCGGCATGGGCGCATGGATCCCGAGCGCGGCCCTGGGCCTGTGCTTCGTCAACCTGCCGGGTCAGTTCGTAGGCCCCCTGGGCAACCTGGCCGGCGGCATCGACATCAGCCTGCCGGTCACCCTCGGCATGGCCGCCGTGCTCTACGTCGCCCTGCTGCGGACCTTCCCGGAAGCAGCGGGCGTGTATGGCCCCAAAGGCCCGCGCTGGGTCGGCAGCCATGATCGTCCGGTGCTGGACATCAGCGAACCAGCCGCCTGATCGACCGCCAGCCTGAGGCGGAGCAATACCCCTAAGCCCCATCGGACCGACCTCCGTCGGTCCGGTGAATCACCGTACGCCACAAGCGTGCGGCAACAATGACAATGCAAGTGTGAGGAGCCGATCATGGCCTTGGATATATTCGTTGTTCTGATCTATGCCGCCGGCATGTTGATCCTGGGCTGGTACGGCATGCGCCGCGCCAAGACCCATGAGGAATTCCTGGTGGCCGGTCGGAACCTCGGCCCGTCCTTCTACATGGGCACCATGGCGGCAACCGTACTGGGCGGGGCGTCCACCGTGGGCACCGTGCGCCTGGGCTATGTCCATGGCATCTCCGGATTCTGGCTGTGCGCGGCCCTGGGCGCCGGCATCATCGCGCTGAACCTGTTCCTGGCCAAGCCGCTGCTCAAGCTGCGCATCTTCACCGTGACCCAGGTGCTGGAGCGTCGCTACAACCCGATGGCCCGCCAGGCTTCGGCAGTGATCATGTTCGCCTACGCACTGATGATCGGCGTGGTTTCCACCCTGGCCATCGGTACCGTGATGCAGGTGCTGTTCGGTCTGCCGTTCTGGGTCTCCGTCCTGCTGGGCGGCGGCGTGGTCGTGGTGTACTCCACCATCGGCGGCATGTGGTCGCTGACCCTGACCGACATCGTGCAGTTCATCATCAAGACCGTCGGCCTGATGTTCGTGCTGCTGCCGATCTGCCTGTACCGCGTGGGCGGCTGGGATGAGCTGGTGGCCAAGCTGCCGGCCAGCGCCTTCAGCTTCCACACCATCGGCTACGACACCATCATCACCTACTTCCTGATCTACTTCTTCGGCATCCTGATCGGCCAGGACATCTGGCAGCGCGTGTTCACCGCCCGCAACGAGAACGTAGCCAAGTACGCCGGCACCACCGCGGGTGTGTACTGCGTGATCTACGGCCTGGTCGGCGCCCTGATCGGCATGTGCGCCAAGGTGCTGCTGCCTGACCTCGACAACGTCAACAACGCCTTCGCCGCTATCGTCCAGTCCGCCCTGCCGGACGGCATCCGTGGCCTGGTGATCGCCGCCGCCCTGGCCGCCATGATGTCCACCGCCAGCGCCGGCCTGCTGGCCGCTTCCACCACCATCACCGAAGACCTGCTGCCCAAGCTGCGCGGCGGCAAGGAATCGAGCCTGGGCACCAGCCGCCTGTTCACCGCCCTGACCGGTCTGGTGGTACTGGCCATCGCCCTGGTCGTGAATGACGTGATCAGCGCCCTGACCCTGGCCTACAACCTGCTGGTAGGCGGCATGCTGATCCCGCTGATCGGCGCCATCTACTGGAAGCGCGCCACCACCGCCGGCGCCATCACCAGCATGGCCCTGGGCTTCATCACCGCCCTGGTATTCATGCTCAAGGATGGCTTCGACGCCAACACCCCGATCTACTACAGTCTGGCCGTCGGCCTGGTCAGCTTCATCGTCGTCAGCCTGATGTCGCCCCGCCCGGTTGCGGTCGCCGACGCAGCCTGATCGAGCACCACACAAAGAATGGGGCGCGGCGAGTCGATCACCGCGCCCCGTTTCATTTCACGACATCTCCCTGTAAGGAAACTGCCATGACCACCTGCGGCGAATTCCTCGTCAAGCAACTCGAAGCCTGGGGCGTGGACACCGTCTTCGGTATCCCCGGCGTACACACCGTCGAGCTGTACCGTGGCCTGCCCCACAGCGATATCCGCCACATCACCCCGCGCCACGAACAGGGCGCCGGCTTCATGGCCGACGGCTATGCCCGCGTCACCGGCAAGCCGGGCGTGTGCTTCATCATCACCGGCCCGGGCATGACCAACATCCTCACCGCCATGGGCCAGGCCTACGCCGACTCCATCCCCATGCTGGTGATCTCGAGCGTCAACGAGCGCTCGCGCCTGGCCCACGGCAACGGCTACCTGCACGAGCTGCCCAACCAGCGCGCCATGACCGCCGGCGTCACCGCCTTCAGCCACACCCTGATGAGCGTCGAGGAACTGCCGGCCGTACTGGCCCGCGCCTTCGCCGTGTTCGACAGCGAACGTCCGCGCCCGGTGCACATCGAGCTGCCGCTGGACATCATCACCGCCCCGGCCGACCACATGCAGGTGCGCCCGCGCGTGCAACTGGCCCGCCCTGCCCCGGCCCGCTCGCCGCTGCATGAAGCCGCCGCAAAGTTGGCCAAGGCGAAGAACCCACTGTTGCTGCTCGGTGGCGGCTGCGTCGAGGCCCAGGCCGAAGCCCGCGCGCTGGCCATCGCCCTGGATGCGCCGACCGCGCTGACCATCAACGCCAAGGGCCTGCTGCAGCCCGACCACCCGCTGCTGATCGGCAGCAACCAGTCGCTGGTGCCCGTGCGTGAGCTGGCCGAGCAGGCCGACGTGGTCCTGGCCATCGGCACCGAGCTGGGCGAGACCGACTACGACGTGGTGTTCGACGGCAACTTCAAGATCGGCGGCGAGCTGATCCGCATCGACATCGACCCGCAGCAACTGATGCGCAACTACGCGCCGAGCATCGCCATCCACGCCGACGCCCGCACCGCCATGCGCGGCCTGCTGGAACTGCTGCCGGCCCGTGAAGCCGACGCCGGCAGCCCCGGCGCCCAGCGTGCGGCCAAGGTGCGCGCGCAACTGGCCGAAGACTTCAGCGGTTGGGCGCACTACCGCGAGCTGTTCGGCAAGATCCTCGAAGTGCTGCCCGACGCCCGCTTCGTCGGCGACTCGACCCAGACCGTCTACAGCGGCAACCACCTGGTGGAACTGGACGGCGGCCGCCGCTGGTTCAACGCCTCCACCGGCTACGGCACCCTGGGCTACGGCCTGCCGGCCGCCATCGGCGCCAAGCTCGGCGAGCCGGGCCGCCCGGTGATCAGCCTGATGGGCGACGGTGGCCTGCAGTTCACCATGACCGAACTGGCCAGCGCCGTGGAAGCCAAGGTGGGCATCATCGTCCTGCTGTGGAACAACTACGGCTACGGCGAGATCAAGCGCTACATGGAACGCCGCGACATCACCCCGCTGGGCGTGGACATCTACACCCCGGACTTCCTCGCCATCGCCAAGGGCTTCGGCTGCGCCGCCGAGCGCGCCCGCGACCACGCGCACCTGCAGGAACTGCTGCGCAACGCCCCGAGCGATCGCCCGCTGATCGTGGAAGTGATGGAAGCGGCGCCGTTCGCGCCTTAATCCGGACCGGGGCGGGTTAACCACACCCAGCGTAGGGCGTATAACGTTCGACGTTATACGCCGTTTCACCCTGGCCCCAGAGCACTCCGAGCTTGGCCCTGGCGCCAACGAACGGCACGGTGTATCGGCGTACAACCGCGAACGGTTGTACGCCCTACGTTCAGCAGAACAAGGCGCACCACCATGAAAATCGTCACCCGCGACCGCTGGTTCGAAGTCCGCCACTGCTATGACGGCGTCAGCCTGATCCACGAGCCCTACGTCCGCCCCTTCTACCGCTGCAACCTGTGGCACATCCAGGGCCGCGACCGCGACGTGCTGGTGGACAGCGGCTCTGGCCTGGTCAGCCTGCGCGAACAATTGCCCTGGCTCACCGAGCGCCCGCTGCTGGCGGTCGCCAGCCACACCCATTTCGACCACATCGCCGGCCACCATGAGTTCGAGGAACGCCTGGTGCACCCGGCGGAAGCCGACATCCTCGCCAATCCCGACGGCGAGCGCACCCTGGCCACCGCCTTCGTCGGCGACGAGATGTTCGATGCCCACCCGGACTGTCCGCTGTGCTACGCCGAATACCGGGTCAAGGCCGCGCCGGCCACCCGCACCATCGACGAGGGCGACGTGCTCGACCTGGGCGACCGCACGCTGCAAGTGCTGCATACCCCCGGTCATTCGCCGGGCGGCATCAGCCTGTGGGAAGAGAAGACGCAGACGCTGTTCTCCGGCGACATCATCTACGACGGCCCGCTGATCGAGGACGCCTACCACTCCAACCTCGACGACTATGCGAAAAGCCTGGCGCGCCTGCGCGAGCTGCCGGTACGCACCGTGCATGGCGGGCACTTCCCGAGTTTCTCCGGGGAGCGCCTGAAGTCGATGATCGACGACTGGTTCAAGGCCCACGAATAACGGGCAAGAAAAAACCCGCCATCAGGCGGGTTTTTCTTCAGCGGTAGGCAGGCGCGATCAGTAGCGCCGGCGCTGCTCCATCAGGCGACGCTGCTCGTCGCTGCGGATGGGGATGGGTTGCAAACGTGGAGGCTCGATCAGTCCGAGCGTGACAGCCAGTTTCCACGCGATGCCTTGCAGCCAGACTTTCATGGGATGCCTCCTCATTCCAATTCGGGTCGGGCGGCCCGTTACCACCATGGACCGCCCTGGGAAAGAATAGCTCGGCGTCCCACTCTCCGCCCGCGCTACTCATTCCTTGATACAAAGCCTATCGGTTACCGCCGGATCGGCGCCTGACCTGAATCAACAGCGCGACACATCCGCCGCTCATCGACGACGCAGCTTGCTGCGTATCCACTGTTCACTGCTGACCAGGGTGATGCCGGCCAGCACCAGCACCGCACCGCCGACGAAGTTCAGGCTCAGCGGCTCACCCAGGATCAGCACGCCGAAGGCGATGCCGAACATCGGCGTCATGAAGGAGAACACCGACAGATTCGACGCCAGGTAACGGCGCAGCAGCCAGAACCAGCAGAAGTAGCTGAAGAACGACACCACCACGCCCTGGAACAGCACGCTACCCACGCTCATCGCCGTGAAGCTGACCTCGTGGGTCTTGCCCAGCGCCAGCGCGGTGAGCGGCAACAGCAGAGCGGCGGCGAACATCTGGTAGAACAGCGTCAGGCTCGGCGGCGCCTCGGACAGGCGCGTCGTACGCACTGCCACCGTGGTCATGCCCCAGGACAGCCCGGCGAGCACGCCCAGGGCGTCGCCGAGCAGCATGCGGCTGTCCATCCCCGCGAGGTCGAAACCGCCGCCGAAGCACAGCAGGATGCCCCCGAAGCACACCGCGATGCCCAGCCACTGCAGGCGCCGCAGGCGCTCGCTGGGCAGCAGGAAATGCAGGGCCAGCGCGGAGAAGATCGGCGCCGTGTAGAGGAACACCGCCATGTGCGAAGCAGAGGTGTAGACCAGCCCCTGGGCGATGAAGAAGAACTCCGCGGCGCACAGCACCCCGGCCAGCATACCGCCCTTGAGGGTGCCCTGGCGCAAGCCTTCCCAGCCACCGCGCCAGCACATCAGCAACGCCAGCAACACGGCGGCGATCGCGTTGCGCCCGAAGGCCTGCATGATCGGCGCGATGTCCGGCGCGGCCAGCTTCACCGCGACCTGCTGGATGCCCCAGATAACGCACAGGCCGGTCATCGTCTGGATGGCGAACGCATCGGCGTTCTTGCGTTCGGGAATCATGGGCGCCTCCGGGCGGCGGCGCGGTCGACAGTCGGACTGGGCATGGCAAGGCTCGTCAGTGAGAAGGGAACGTCCTGGGAAAATCGGCGGCAATGAACGTCCGCCGATTATTCCAGTTCCAGGCAGCTCACTGCCAATGAAAACCCGCTGTCCAGCCAGCCGCGAACGACATCACTTGCCCGACTTCACCTGGCTCCAGGTACGGGTGCGGATGCGCTCAAGCTTCTGCGGCAGCGGCTCCACCGAGTACAGGCGGGCCTGCACCTCGGCGCTCGGGTAGACATTGGGGTTGTCGCGCAACTCCGCCGAGATCAGCTTGTCCGCTTCCTGGTTGGGGTTGGCGTAGGCCACGTAGTCGGAGATCGGCGCCACCACTTCCGGGCGCAGCAGGTAGTTGAGGAAGGCATGGGCCTGCTCGACGTTCTTCGAGTCCTTCGGAATCGCCAGCACGTCGAACCAGGCCGCCGCGCCTTCCTTGGGAATGCGGTACTCGATCCTGATGCCATTCTTGGCTTCCTTGGCACGGTTGGCCGCCTGCATCGCGCCGCCGGACCAGGCCAGGGCCACGCAGACGTCGCCGTTGGCGAGGTCGGTGACGAACTTCGAGGAGCTGAAATAGGTGATGTTCGGACGCAGTTGCATCAGCAGCGCCTCGGCCTTCTTGTAATCCTCGGGATTACGGCTGTTGGGCGACAGGCCCAGGTAGTGCAGCACCTGCGGGATCACCTCGGTGGGCGAGTCGAGGAAGGCCACGCCACAGGACTTCAGCTTGGCCAGGTTCTCGGGCTTGAACACCAGGTCCCAGGAGTCCACCGGGGCATTGTCGCCGAGCACGGCCTTGACCTTGTCGACGTTGTAGGCGATGCCATTGGTGCCCCACATGTAGGGCATCACGTACTGGTTGCCCGGGTCCTTGCTCTCCAGCACTTTCAGCAGCGCGGGGTTGAGATTCTTCCAGTTCGGCAGCTTGCTCTTGTCCAGCGGCTGGAACACGCCGGCCTTCAGGTAATTGGGCAGGAAGCCATCGCTGGGCACCACCACGTCATAGCCGGAATGGCCGGAGAGCAGCTTGGCCTCCAGCACTTCGTTGCTGTCGTAGACGTCGTACTTCGGCGTAATGCCGGTGTCGGCCTGGAAGCCCTTCAAGGTGTCCGGGCCGATGTAGTCGAACCAGTTGTAGATGCGCACTTCCGGCGCGGCACTGGCGGCGCAGGCAGTGGCGAGGGTGGCCGCGGCGAGCAGGCCGCGCAGCGCGTTATTCTTGTTCATGTCCTTCCCCAGGTGATGCGCCCGCGCAAAGGTTCGCGAGCCAAAATGCAACCGGGCGGACTGTCGTCCGCCCGGTTGTGTCTGTCAACGTGCGTTGGCCTCAAAGCCTTGCAGCACGTTCACCGCGTTGACGCCGATGGCCTCGACCGCGTAACCGCCTTCCATGATGAACAGGGTCGGGATACCCATTGCGGCGATGCGCTCGCCCATGCGCAGGTAGTCCGGGCTGTCCAGCTTGAACTGGGAGATCGGGTCGTCCTTGTAGGTGTCCACGCCCAGGGAGACCACCACCGCGTCCGGCGCGTAGGCGGCGATCTTGCGGCAGGCGTCTTCCAGCGCGGCTGACCAGCCATCCCAGCCAGTGCCGTGGGCGAGCGGGTAGTTGTGGTTGTAGCCTTCGCCGGCGCCTTCGCCGTGCTCGTCGGCGTGGCCGAGGAAGTACGGGTACTCCACCAGCGGGTCGCCATGGATCGAGGCGAACAGCACGTCATTGCGGCGGTAGAAGATGTCCTGAGTGCCGTTGCCGTGGTGGTAGTCCACATCGAGGATGGCCACGCGCTTGGCGCCCTGGTCGAGGAACGCCTGGCTGACGATGGCGGCGTTGTTCAGGAAGCAGTAACCGCCCATGAAGTCGCTACCGGCGTGGTGACCCGGCGGACGGCACAGACCGAAGGCCATGTTGGCACCCTGGCGCATGTGGTCCTGGGCGGTCAGCGCGACCTGCGCCGAGCTGTAGATGGCCTGCCAGGTACCGGCGGTAATCGGCGCCTCGGTGTCGAAGCTGTAATGGCCCAGCTCGCCCATCAGTGCGGTGGGGATCGGACCGTCACGGCGCAGGCGGCGGCCCGGGAAGGTGGTGGAAACCAGGTCGCCGGTGTGGCCTTCGGCCGCCCAGCGGGCCCAGGCGCCCTTGAGGAATTCGACGTAACGGGTGTTGTGGGTGCGCAGGATCGGCTCGAGGCCGAAGTCCTTCGGCGCGATGACTTCGCCGAGGTTCTGCGACTTCACGCGGGCCAGCACGGTGTCCGCGCGGCTGGGCATTTCGAAGCAGGGCTGGAGTTTGCCGTCGACCAGTTCGGACTGGCCGAAGTGCAGGCG
The DNA here is from genome assembly GCF_047902425.1 of Pseudomonas macauensis. Taxonomy (NCBI): domain Bacteria; kingdom Pseudomonadati; phylum Pseudomonadota; class Gammaproteobacteria; order Pseudomonadales; family Pseudomonadaceae; genus Pseudomonas; species Pseudomonas macauensis. The sequence continues at coordinate 4,393,121 of NZ_CP138377.1, forward strand.
GTGATCGTCGCTGTAGACCGTGAGCATGAGAGTAGACCTCGCAGGATTCTTGTTCTCGGGTGGCAGGATTCTGCCCAGCCTGGGCACGGCGCAGAACAGCGTGAGCGGCCAAAAGGGGATCGATATGGCCAGAATTTGTGACCCTTAACTAACCATATCCACCGACAGTTCACCACGAAACCCTCCCCCGGAGCACCCCGCCTCGCTATGCTTCAGGGAATTGCCACGGCGGGAACCGGTCTACCTCCGGTATCACGCCATGACCAGCGGATGGGGGGAAGATGCGCAAAACCATCGCACGGGCATGCTGCCATGCCCTGTTGGCACTGATGTTGTCGCTGGCCGGCGCCACCGCCGCGCTGGCGGGCGAGCCAGGCACGACGACGCCAGCCTCCGCCTTCGAGCTGCCGGACCTCCCCGACGAGGCGAGCCTGGATCAGTTGAGTGAGCGTCTGGAGCTGATTCGCCAGCGCGTTTCCGCCGACAGCGACGACAGCCTGCTGGCCTCCTTGCGCCAGGCCGCGCTGCAGGTCCAGCTACGCGCGGAACAGAGCGCGGGCGACCTCAGCACCCGCTTGGCGCGCACCGGGGATCAGCTCAAGGTACTCGGTCCGGAAGTCGCCGGCGAAGCGGACAACCTCACCCGCCAGCGTAATGACCTGCTGGCGGAACAGAAGCAACTGACCAATCAGGTACAGCGCGTCAACCAGGTGGACAGCGCCGCCCAGGACCTCGCCGCGCAGATCGTCAACCTGCGCCGCAGCCAACTCAACTCACAGATCGCCACGCGCTCCCCGCCCCCCTTCAGCCCGCGTTTCTGGTCCAACCTGATCCGCCCCACCGACGACGACCTGGCGCGTCTGAGCGCCGTCCACGCCCAGGTGGCCGACAGCCTCGCCGAGGCCTGGCAGCCCGGGAACCGCGCGCCCTTCATCGTCTGCCTGATCGCCGCCGCGTTGCTCTGGATACCGGGCCGGCGCCTGCTGGAAGGATTGCTGACCAAGGCGATGATCCGCTGGATTCCCGTCGGCCGCCTGCGGCGCAGCGCCCTGGCCCTGTCGGTGAGCCTGGCGACCATCGTCACCCTGGGTGGCGGCGCAGCGCTGATCCGCGAAGGCCTGGACTGGCACGAACAGCTCGGCGGCAACATGTCCAACCTGGCGGACCAACTGCTGGCTCTGGTGATTTTCTGCACCTTCACCGCGGGCCTTGGCCGTGGCCTGCTGGCGGTGCAGCGTCCGTCCTGGCGCCTGCCCGACCTGCCCGACCCGGTGGCCAAGTCCCTATCGCACTTCCCCTGGCTGATGGCCTGGCTGCTCCTGCTGCTGGGCACCCAGGAGCGCCTGAACAGCGCCAGCGGCGCCAGCCTCGCCCTGACCGCCGCGGTCAACGGCATCACCGCGCTGGCCACTGCGGTGCTGTTCGCCGCTGCGCTGTACGGCTACCGCCGCAGCAGCCGCGAAACAAACTACGAAGCCTCCCCGCTCACCAGCGTGCTGGTGATGGCGATCCTGCTTACGGTGCTGCTGATCCTGCTCGCCCTGTTCAGCGGCTACCTCTCGCTGGCCTACTTCCTTGCCGGCAAGCTGCTCTGGGCCAGCGTGATCTGCGCCAGCGGCTACCTGCTGACCGCCCTGTTCGGCGACCTCTGCGAGGCCCTGCTGTCGCCCAAGCACCCTATCGGCGAGCGCCTGGCGCAGAACCTCGGGGTCAACCCGCAGCACCAGGCGCAATTCACCACGCTGCTGACCGGCACGGGCCGCACCCTGCTGGTGCTGACGACTCTGCTGGTGGCCTTCTCCACTTCCGGCACCAGTCCGGGCGAGCTGCTGCAAGGCCTGGTGCAACTGGTGAAAAGCGGCCAGTCGCTGGGCCGCCTGAACATCGTCCCGCAGGACATCCTGCTGGCCCTGGCGACGCTCGCCGGCGGCCTGTTCGGCCTGCGTCTGCTCAAGCGCTGGCTGGCCGACGAGCTGCTGCCGGAAACCAGCATGGACGTAGGCATGCGCGCCTCCCTGGTGACCCTGGTCGGCTACATCGGCATGGTCATCCTGGTGCTGCTGGTGCTCTCGGCCCTGCGCATCAACCTCACCAGCCTGACCTGGGTGGTCAGCGCCCTGTCGGTGGGCATCGGCTTCGGCCTGCAGGCCATCGTGCAGAACTTCATCTCCGGCCTGATCCTGCTCACCGAGCGCCCGGTGAAGGTCGGCGACTGGGTCAGCCTGACCGGCGGAGTGGAAGGCGATATCCGCCGGATCAACGTGCGCGCCACGGAAATCCAGATGTCCGACCAGTCCACGGTGATCGTTCCCAACTCGCAGTTCATCTCGCAGAACGTGCGCAACGTAACCATGAGCAACGCGCTGGGTGTGGTCAGCATCAGCCTGACGCTGCCGCTGGATACCGACGTGCTGAAAGTCCGCGAGGTGCTGCTGGGCGCCTTCGCCGAGCATGAGTCGATCACCGCCACGCCGGCCACCTCGGTGACCTTCAAGGAACTCGGCGCAACCGGGCTGACCCTGGGGGTGTCGGGCTACGTGAACAGCCCGCGTGCGGTGGCGACCGCACGCAGCGACCTGCTGTTCACCATCCTCGGGCGCCTGCGCGAGCTGGGCATCCCGCTGTCCTCGCCGCAGAGCCTGGTGCTGCAGCAACCTCTGCCGGTCCCGGAGCAGCCGCTGCAGAAGACCGAGGAATGAGGTCGGCGGTCACGTCTGCGCAAGGTCTTCGCACAAGCCCGCGCCTGACCGTCAACAAGCGACGGCGCGCCCCGTGCAACCGGGCGCGCCAGCGCGCACAAATCGTTCATCTACCAGTCATCACTTCGTTACAAACGCTGGCGAAACTCCCTGGCTTTCAACCTGGGGAGGTAAACCGATGTTCAACAACAACCTATACAAAGCCGCATCCATCGCCCTGCTCGTCGCCGGCCTGGGTGCCTGCGCCATGCAGCCGCCGGTCGCCAGCAAGGAAGTCACGCCGAACAATGATGACTGGTACCTGGTGCGCACCGACGAGACCCTCTACCTGTTCGACGACGCCAACGTCTACCGCGACTACCTGGTGACAGGCAAAACCACCTACACCAAGGACGTGGGCGAGAAGGACAAGTTCGGCCAGAACCTGGTCCTGGTCGTACGCGCCGAAGATAAGGACAAGGACGCGAAGAAGATCGCCTCCTACCAGTTCTACAAGCAGAGCCTGCCGCCGGCAGCCGGCTTCTACGGCGAAATCCGCAAGGATGGCGTGATCTACGTGGCCCAGCGCTACGGCGACATGGTCGACATGAACGGTCTGGGCGAGCCGATCTTCCGCCACACCGAGATCGCCAGCGGCCCCAACGGCGAGCGCGTGGTCTACCTGATGCAGAAGGAAGAATCCAAGCCGGTCGCCCTGATCGCCAAGTTCCAGAAGATCTACGGCATCACCCCGGCCAAGGGCTGATCCGACAGCCGCATCCGGCCCGACCAGGGGCCGGATGCAGGCTTTGCAGGGGCCTAGACTCTGCCCATGGGCATCCGTAACGGAGGCGACCATGAGCGTAGAACTGGATCACCTGCTGGTACCCGCCGCCGACAAGCTGGCCGCGGCACGGCAACTCGCGGAACTGCTGGACGCACCCTGGGCGCGCGAAGGCGTCGGCCCGTTCGTGCCGGTATTCGTCAATTCGGGACTGACCCTGGATTTCGACCAGTGGGAAGAACCCTTCCCCCGCCTGCACTTCTGCTTCCGGGTCAGCGACGCGGAATTCGATGCGATCCTCGCGCGTCTGCGCGACGCCGGCATCGCCTGGCGCAGCCGGGTACACGGGCCGGTGGATCATCAGGTCGACACGGAAAACGGCGGACGCATCCTCTACTGGAACGAGCCGGACGGCCACCAGTGGGAAATCCTCACCGTCAGTTATGCCCGCCAGGACGGCGCAGCATGAGGCGCTAGCTGGAAGGCTCCAGCTGCACGGCAATCTTCTCCGGCACCTCGATATTCCAGTCACCGAACTGGTACCAGTCGTCACCGAGCATTTCGGCCGGGTGCATGGTGCGGTCCGCGCCGTTGCCGCAGGCCAGGTTGGTGGACGGGCAATAACGGTCGCAGCCCCAGCAGATGCGCTCGGGGTGCGGTGGATTGAGGGGGAATTTCTTGGCCATGGTCAGACCCTCGGGGTTTCCTTGTGGGGCTCCTGAAGGCTATGCCTGTCGGACTGGCCTACTCCTTGATCTGCGACAAATCCGCACGGATTTCAGGCACAGCCTTTGTGCACGGCTTTTATGCACAGTTTTCTATGCACGGAAGTGGCTCGGCGGCTGGCCGCTCCAGCGCTGGAAGGCGTGGCGCAGACTGGCGGTTTCGCTGAAGCCAAGCTCCTCGGCGATGCGGTAGATCGGCATGTCGCCGTCCTGCAGCAGTTCCTTGGCACGGGCGAAGCGCAGTTCGTCGAGCAGTTGCTGGTAACTGGTCTGCTGTTGCTGCAGGTGGCGGCGCAGGCTGCGCGAGGAGCAGTTGAGCCGGCGCGCCAGCTCTTCCAGGCCCGGCGGCTCCTGCAGGCGTTCGCCGAGGATCGCGCGGACCTTGTCCAGCCAGGCGCGGCGGGCGGCCAGGTCGATGTTCTGGCGGCGGCACTGTTCCAGCATCTCGCGATGGGTCACGGCGTCGGCCAGGGGCAGGCGCATCTCCAGCCAGGAGGCCGGGAAGCCAATGGCGCTGCGTTTGCAGCCGAAGCCCAGTTGGCAGCCGAACAGGGTGGCATAGGCGGCGCGGCGGTCCTCGGGGCCGTCATAGTCGAACTCGGCGCGCACCAGTGGCAGCGGCTGGCCGAGCAGGTCGGCACAGGCCACCTTCAGCGAGCCCAGGCACAGCTCGGTATTGAACGGCCGCATCGATTCGGTTTCGCCATAGCCGGTGGCGCTCAGCCAGGCCATGTCGCCCTCCACTTCCAGCGCCAGGTGGAAGTAGGTGCCCAGCAGCACCGGGTAGCTCAGGCCGATGCGCAGCGCCTCGCCCAGGGTCGGTGCGGAAAGCAGCGCGTAGCCGAGCAGGCCGTAGGCGGTGATCCGCGTGCGCACGCCCAGGCGCAGGCCCAGGGCGGGCTCGCCGGCGAGGTTCTGCACGTTGACGAACACCTGCTGTTCCTGCCACGGGCTGACCAGCCGACGTAGGTCGAGCAGGTCGTCGCCGGTGATGCCGCTGCCTTCCAGGATCGACTCGCGGCTGTGCCCTTCCGACTCCATCAGCGCGACGGTCAGCGAGGTCATGTGCAGGGAGTTGAGCCAGGTCGAGCGGGAGAAGGTCAGCGGATTCATGTCATGCCCAGGGTAGACGCAATGGCGTGCCCGTTGCGTGTTACCGCGACGGGCGCAGCTCAGGGGCAGGCAAGTTACGTGCCGGCCACCCAGCGTGGCCGGATCGATCCCCGTGCAACGGGGTCTTCGACGTACAACGGGGCGCTTGGCGCCCCGACGGAAGGTTACCTTTGCGGACACCGGAACGGTGCATATGCACCGTTTCGGTACTCAACCACGGGAGAGGAAGCGCATGCCCTCTTCCAGGCCGCTCAGGGTCAGCGGGTACATCTGTTCCTTCACCAGCTCGCGGACAAGGCCCGTGGAGGCGGTGTAGTTCCAGGTGTCCTTCGGATACGGGTTGATCCAGATGAGCTTCTTGTACTTCTCCATGAAGCGCTGCATCCAGACGTAGCCGGCCTCCTCGTTCCAGTGCTCAACGCTGCCGCCGGCCTGGGTGATCTCGTAGGGCGCCATGGCGGCGTCGCCGACGAACACCACCTTGTAGTCCGGCCCGTACTTGTGCAGCAGGTCGAAGGTGGCGGTGCGCTCGCTGCTGCGACGCAGATTGTTCTTCCACACCGACTCGTAGATGAAGTTGTGGAAGTAGAAATATTCGAGATGCTTGAACTCGGTCTTGCAGGCCGAGAACAGTTCCTCGCAGACCTTCACGTGGGCATCCATGGAGCCGCCGATATCCAGCAGCAGCAGGAGCTTCACGGTATTGCGGCGCTCGGGACGCATCTGGATGTTGAGCAGGCCGGCATCCTTGGCGGTGTGGTCGATGGTACCGTCGATGTCCAGCTCTTCCGCCGCGCCCTCGCGGGCGAACTTGCGCAGGCGGCGCAGGGCGATCTTGATGTTGCGCGTGCCCAGCTCGACCTGGTCGTCGAGGTTCTTGTACTCGCGCTGGTCCCAGACCTTGGCGGCCTTGCCCTGGCGCTTGCCGGCGTCGCCGACGCGGATGCCCTCGGGGTTGAAACCGCCAGAGCCGAACGGGCTGGTGCCGCCGGTGCCGATCCACTTGTTGCCGCCGGCGTGGCGTTCCTTCTGCTCCTCGAGGCGCTTCTTGAACTCCTCGATGAGCTTGTCCAGGCCGCCGAGGGACTGGATCTGCGCGCGTTCCTCGTCGGTCAGCAGGCGCTCGAATTCCTTGCGCAGCCACTCTTCGGGGATCAGCGCCTTCAAGTGGTCGTCGAGCTTTTCCAGGCCCTTGAAGTAGGCGCCGAAGGCCCGGTCGAACTTATCGAAATGGCGCTCGTCCTTCACCATGATGGTGCGGGCGAGGTAGTAGAACTCGTCCACATCGGCGAACACGACGCGGTGCTTGAGCGCATCGATCAGGTCGAGCAGCTCGCGCACCGACACCGGCACCTTGGCCGCGCGCATTTCGTTGAACAGGTTGAGCAGCATGGCTGCATCCTCTCGTGGAGCATGTGCTCTTCTGTAGGAGCGAGCTTGCTCGCGAACCCGGCGAAGCAAAGAGCTTCGCGAGCAAGCTCGCTCCTACGAGAGCAAATCCGGTAATCAGCGACTGGCGCGGCGGCTCATGAAGGCGAGGCGTTCAAGCAGCTGCACATCCTGCTCGTTCTTCACCAAGGCGCCAGCCAGCGGCGGGATGGCCTTGGTGGGATCGCGCTCGCGCAGCACCGCTTCGCCGATATTGTCGGCCATCAGCAGCTTCAGCCAGTCCACCAGCTCGGAGGTGGAAGGCTTCTTCTTCAGACCCGGCACCTTGCGCACGTCGAAGAAGATGTCCAGCGCCTCGCTGACCAGCGTGCCGCTGATCTTCGGGTAGTGCACATCGACAATCTTCTGCAGGGTTTCGCGGTCGGGGAAGGCGATGTAATGGAAGAAGCAGCGGCGCAGGAAGGCGTCCGGCAGCTCCTTCTCGTTGTTGGAGGTGATGATGATGATCGGGCGCTGCTTGGCCTTGATGGTCTCGTTGGTCTCGTAAACGAAGAACTCCATCTTGTCGAGTTCCTGCAGCAGGTCGTTGGGGAACTCGATGTCGGCCTTGTCGATCTCGTCGATCAGCAGGATCACACGCTCTTCGGCCTCGAAGGCCTCCCAGAGCTTGCCCTTCTTGATGTAGTTGCGCACGTCGTGAACCTTGTCCACGCCCAGCTGCGAGTCGCGCAGGCGGCTGACCGCGTCGTACTCGTACAGGCCCTGGTGGGCCTTGGTGGTGGACTTGATATGCCAGGTGATCAACTTGGCGCCGAAGGACTCCGCCAGCTGCTCGGCCAGCATGGTCTTGCCGGTGCCCGGCTCACCCTTCACCAGCAGCGGACGCTGCAGGGTGATGGCGGCGTTGACCGCCAGCTTGAGGTCGTCGGTGGCGACGTAGGACTGAGTGCCTTCGAACTTCATCGGGAAATCCTCGAACGGTAGCGGCCGGGCCTGGCCCGGGCGGAGAGGTGCGTTTGGGAGACTGCGACTATAACGCGCATGGCGCTCGACTGTGAACGCAGGACGGGCATTCAGTCACTGAATGCCCGGTCACCGCGCGCCCGGCCATTTCTCGCCAGGCGCCGCCTCCCGGAGATCCATTGAGGCCCGTTCCAGCCACCGCGGCGACCGATCTTTCCGCCGGTTCTGCGTCTGGACGCAGAGGCGGGCTGGGAATAGGCTTTCGGGTCTACTCAAGAGCGACAAGGACTCTCTCCCCATGAGCCGCATCTACGCAGACAACGCGCAGTCCATCGGCAACACGCCGCTGGTCCAGATCAATCGCATCGCCCCGCGCGGCGTCACCATTCTGGCCAAGATCGAAGGGCGCAATCCCGGCTACTCGGTGAAGTGCCGGATCGGCGCCAACATGATCTGGGATGCCGAGTCGAGCGGACGCCTCAAGTCGGGCATGACCATCGTCGAGCCGACCTCCGGCAACACCGGTATCGGCCTGGCCTTCGTCGCCGCCGCCCGTGGCTACAAGCTGGTGCTGACCATGCCTTCCTCCATGAGCCTGGAACGTCGCAAGGTGCTCAAGGCCCTTGGCGCCGAACTGGTGCTGACCGAACCGGCCAAGGGCATGAAGGGCGCCATCGCCAAGGCCGAGGAAATCGTCGCCGGCGACCCAGCCCGCTACTTCATGCCGGCGCAGTTCGACAACCCGGCGAACCCGGCGATCCACGAGAAGACCACCGGCCCGGAAATCTGGAACGACACCGATGGCGCGGTGGACGTGCTGGTGGCCGGCGTCGGCACCGGCGGCACCATTACCGGCGTATCGCGCTTCATCAAGAACACCAAGGGTAAGCCGATCCTCGCGGTGGCCGTGGAGCCGGTCAGCTCGCCGGTGATCAGCCAGACCCTGGCCGGTGAAGAAGTCAAACCCAGTCCGCACAAGATCCAGGGCATCGGCGCCGGCTTCGTGCCGAAGAACCTCGACCTGTCGCTGGTGGACCGCGTCGCCACCATCGCCGATGACGACGCCAAGGCCATGGCCCTGCGCCTGATGCAGGAAGAAGGCATCCTCTGCGGCATCTCCAGCGGCGCCGCCATGGCCGCCGCGGTGAAACTGGCCGAGGAGCCGAACATGCAGGGCAAGACCATCGTGGTCATCCTGCCCGACTCGGGCGAGCGCTACCTGTCGAGCATGCTGTTCGACGGCATGTTCGACGAGCAGGACCTGGTCCAGTAAGACGCCTGCGCCCCACTCCGGGGCGGTTTCCCCTGCTCGTTCCGACGCGGTGCGAGCAGGGTCATGCGTGGCTGTCTGCGGACCCGCAAGCAGCCACCGCCCCTCGCCATGTTCCGGCAAAACGGTTAATTCTTGCGCAGCCCGTCACAACTGCCGACCGCACAAAGCGGACGGCGCCGGGCATCCCGCACCGCCGTCAGGAACACAAGAATGAAAATTTCCTCCCCGTTGCTCTCTACCCTCGCGCTTTCCCTCGCCGTGTCCGCAGGCGCCGCCCAGGCCGACACCGTGAAGATCTACAACTGGTCCGAATACATCGCCCCGGAAACCGTGCCGAACTTCACCAAGGAAACCGGCATCCAGGCGACCTATGACGTCTACGACAGCAACGAGACCCTCGACGGCAAGCTGATGACCGGCAAGTCCGGCTACGACGTCGTCTTCCCGTCCAACCACTTCATGGCCAAGCAGATCCAGGCCGGCGCACTGAAGAAGCTGGACAAGAGCCAGCTGCCGAACTGGAAGAACCTCAACCCGGTGCTGATGAAGGCGCTGGAAGTGAACGACCCGGGCAACGAGCACGGCTTCCCCTACCTGTGGGGCACCACCGGCATCGGCTACAACCCGGCGAAGATCAAGGAAGCGCTGGGCGACAACGCACCGATCGACTCCTGGGACATCTTCTTCAAGCCCGAGTACATGGAGAAGCTGGCCAAGTGCGGCGTCGCGGTGCTGGACAACGGTCCGGAGCTGCTGCCGATCACCCTGAACTACCTGGGCCTGCCGCACCACAGCCAGAAGCAGGACGACTACAAGCAGGCCGAGGCAGCGCTGCTCAAGGTGCGTCCGTACATCCGCTACTTCCACTCCTCCAAGTACGTCAGCGACCTGGCCAACGGCGAGATCTGCATGGTGGTCGGCTTCTCCGGCGACATCCTGCAGGCCGCCACCCGCGCCAAGGAAGCCAAGAACGGCGTGGAAATCCAGTACTCCACCCCGAAGGAAGGCTCGCCGCTGTGGTTCGACATGGTCGCCATGCCGGCCGATGCGCCCGACGAGAAGGCCGCCTACGCCTTCATGAACTACCTGCTGCGTCCGGAAGTGATGGCTGGCGTCAGCAACTCGGTGCACTACGCCAACGGCAACCTGGCCGCCGATCCGCTGGTGGACGCGGCGATCAAGGCCGACCCGGCGATCTACCCGCCGCAGGACAAGATGGCCAAGCTGTTCGCCCTCGAATCCATGCCGCAGAAGATCGATCGCTTGCGCACCCGCATCTGGAACACCATCAAGACCGGCAAGTAAGCGTCAGCCTTGCCCCTGCAACGCGCGGCTTCGGCCGCGCGTTGTCGTTTCTGTCGCAGGAGTCGCGCTTTGCCGCACGACTCGCGCAGAACTCGCCAGCGTCGATCCAGACCGCTATAGTCAGCCCACGCAGCGCAGTTGCTGCCCCACTGAACAGGTTTCCATCCATGTCCCGATACCCGTTGCCCGATCCGGCAATCATCGCTGCAGCCTCCCCGGCCCGCGGCGCGGGTATGGGTGCGGCCTGCCCTCCCCCTCCTGTCGTCGCCATCGCGTCGCCTCCGCCTCCCGGCGCGGCCTCTCCGCCGCCCGGCGTGAGCGTCTGACGCCCACGCATCACGCGTATTCCAACACCCGGCTTGCCGCGCTCATCTGACGCGGCGCCCGGTTTGTGGCTGGCCGCCTGAAGGCCGGCCGTGATCTGCCTGACGACAGGTAAATGGCATGATTTCGTTCAATCGTTCGTCCCTGGCCGCCCTGGCCAGCACCTCGCTCTTCGTGCTGCTGTGGAGCAGCGCCGCCATCATCAGCAAATGGGGCCTGGCCCACGCATCCCCGATGGTGTTCCTCATCGCCCGCTTCAGCACCGCGCTGGTGGCGCTGCTGATACTCTCGCCGCTGATCGGCCTGCGTTGGCCGCGCGAACGCAAGCAGGTGCGCCATGCCGTGCTCACTGGCTTGGTAATGCTCGGCATCTACCCGATCTTCTACCTGATGGCGCTGGACCTGCACGTCACCCCCGGGGTCATCGCCACCGTGCTCGGCGTACAGCCGATGCTCACCAGCTTCCTGCTCGAACGCCGACATTCGGCCACCCGCCTGGGCGGCCTCGCACTGGGGCTGATCGGACTGGTGATGGTGGTCTACCAGAGCATCGGGCTGTCGGGCCTGACCTTCGCCGGACTGGCCTGCTCCCTGCTGGCGCTGCTATCGATCACCGGCGGTTCGATCCTGCAGAAGAACATCCGCGAGAACCCACTGGGCACCCTGCCCCTGCAGTACATCGCCGGGCTGACCCTGTGCCTGGCCGTGGCGCCCTTCCAGCCGCTGCATGTGGAGTGGAATGCCGCGTTCATCCTCAGTGCGCTGTGGATGGGGCTGATGGTCTCGGTGCTGGCCACCGTGCTGCTCTACCGGATGATCGCGGCGGGCAACCTGGTGAACGTCACCAGCCTGTTCTACCTGGTGCCGGCGGTCACGGCACTGATGGACTACGGGGTGTTCGGCAACCGCCTGTCCGCCCTGGGCCTGCTGGGGATGGGGCTGATCGTGCTGGGGTTGATGCTGGTGTTCCGCCAGCAGGCGCCAGTGCGGGCCGCAGAGACAACGCAGGCGGTGGATAACGGCTAACCGAGCACGAAAACCGGAGGCGGGGATGACTCCTCGCCTCCGGCTGAATCAACTGGCAGTTTCCACCTTCGGCACCGGCGCCGGCCGCAGCACCAGCCAAAGCGCCACGGCAATCAGCAGCCCACCCTGCAGGTGCGCCCAGGACAGCGACTCGTCCAGCAACAGCGCGCCCCAGAGCACGCCGAACAACGGAATGAGGAAGGTCACCGTCATGGTCTTCAGCGGGCCGATACTGGCCAGCAGGCGGAAATACAGGACATAGGCGAAGGACGTGCAGAGGAAACCCAACCCGGCCAACGCCAGAACCACCTTCGGCTCCAGCAGCGGCGCCAGCGGCATATCCAGGCTGGTGCCGAGGAAGAACGGTAGCAGGCACAGCGTTGCGCCGATCTGGCTGCCCAGGGCGGACACGCCGAAGTCCAGACCACCCTGATCATTGATCCAGCGCTTGGTGATGAACCCGGCAAAGCCGTAGCAGGTGGTCGCCACCAGGCAGGCAGCAGCCCCCCACAGCACGGCGGCGTCCAGCGGCACCGGGCCGGCCCCTGTCAGCACCGCCACGCCCGCAAGGCCAAGCAGCACGCCCAGCGCCTTGGAGCCGGTCAGCGACTCACCGAAGAACAGCGAACCGATCAGAACACCCATCAGCGGCGTGGTGGCATTGAAGATCGCCGAATAGCCCGCCGGCAAGACCCGCGCCGCCAGGCTGTACATCAGCACCGGAATGCCCGAGCTGATCACCCCGATCAGCAGGATGCGCCCGAACTTGCCCCGGAAGTCCCAGCGCGTGCGCAGTACCAGCAGGATCACCACCAGCCCGACGGCGGAGAGAAAGACGCGGAAGAACGCGGTCGGCATCACCCCGATGGCGGGCACCAATTGGCGCATGAACAGGAAGCTGGCACCCCAGATGGCAGCCAGCCCGAGCAGGTTCAAGAGTGCGGCGGGACTCATCGCGAACGGCTCCTTGGCGTGGGAGTCACCAGACTACGCCGCTGGCGGATCGGGTCCACCCGCAGCTGACTTTCAAATCCCATGTTCAGCTCCTGCGCAGGCGCGCCATGCTCAGCACATCGACAAAGGCGCCGTCGCGGAAGGCGTAGTCTCGCAATTCGCCCTCCACCTCGAAGCCGAACTTGCGGTACAGCGCGATGGCCGGCTGGTTGTCGGTGTAGACCGTCAGTTCCACGCGACGCAGGTTCATCCAGTTGTCGGCGACCTCCAGCAGCTCCGCCAGCAGCCGCGTCCCGAGGCCGCGACCCTGCCAGGCGACCGCCACCCCCATGCCGATGGCGCCACAATGGCTGCGGCGCACGCGCGGGGACTGTTCCAGACTGGCGCTACCGACTACTTCGTCCTGGTGCAGCGCCACCAGGGTTACCTGGCGCTCGCTGTCCTGGCTCAGCCGTTTGCGCCACAGCTCCGGCGCCTGGTAAGGCATCTGCAGCACCTGACGGGCCACAGCGGGGTCGTTGTAGAGGGCGGTCAGCCCGTTGATGTGCTGCTCCGTGCAGCGTTCGATGCGGAGGGTGTCCATCGTGGCGGCTCCTTGCCATGGCATCTACCAAAGGCTCTTAATCTAAAGGAACAAGGGCAGCCCAGCATACGCAACTTGCCCCGGGCCGAGCGGTACGAATTCGCCCTTTCGTTCCCCGTTGTGCGTGGCTAAGCTCGCTGCACCAAGACTCCGCAGAGGCGCTCCCATGGCTCAGCACTGGCCGGCGACCGAGATCGCGACCCTGATCCTCGAAGGCTTCGACGACTACCGCGCACGCTTCCACCAGATCACCGACGGAGCGCCTGCGCGCTTCGAGCAGGCGCTCTGGCAGGAGGCGCAGCGGGCCTCGACGGAGCGCATCAACCTGTACGAGGAAAAGGTCGCCGAGACCGTGGAACGCCTGACCCGCACCATGGCCCACATCGACCTGGTGGACGTGGAACGCTGGCCGATCGCCAAGAGCGCCTACATCACCCTGATCGACCCGCGGCTGGACGACGAGCTGGCGGAGACCTGGTTCAACTCGATCTTCTGCGGCCTGTTCAGCCACGACAACATCAGCGACGGCACCATGTTCGTGCACACCACCCGGCCGTCCCTGCGCGCCCACGCCCGCGACCCGCACACCCGCCTGTACCGGCCCGCTGGCCACCTGCGCCATACCCTGGAGCAGATCTTCGACGACTACCGCTTCGCCGTGGACTACGACGACCGCGAGCGCGACCTGGAGCGCATCGACAGCCTGCTGCGTGCCAGCCTGCCGGACTGGGTGTGCAAGGACCCGACGCTCACCGTCGAGCTGATCGGCTCGGTGTTCTACCGCAACAAGGGCGCCTACCTGGTGGGCCGCCTGTTCACCCCGGACGAGCAGTGGCCGCTGGTGTTCCCGCTGGTGCACCACGAAGGGCGCGGCATCCAGTTCGACACGGTGATCACCGACGAAGCGGAAGTCTCGATCATCTTCTCCTTCACCCGTTCCTACTTCATGGTCGATGCGCCGGTGCCGGCCGAGCTGGTGGCCTTCCTCAAGCGCCTGCTGCCGGGCAAGCACATCGCCGAGCTGTACACCTCCATCGGCTTCTACAAGCAGGGCAAGAGCGAGTTCTACCGCGCGCTGATCAACCACCTGGCGACCACCGACGACCTGTTCGTCATGGCCCCCGGCGTGCGCGGCATGGTGATGAGCGTGTTCACCCTGCCGGGCTTCAACGTGGTGTTCAAGATCATCAAGGACAACTTCAACCCGGCCAAGACCGTGGACCACGCCACGGTGATCCAGAAGTACCAGCTGGTGAAGAACCACGACCGCGTCGGCCGCCTGGCCGACACCCAGCAGTTCGCCGACTTCCGCTTCCCGGTGCGCAAGTTCCACCCGGACTGCCTTGCCGAACTGCTGGAGGTGGCGCCCTCCACCGTGGTGCTGGAAGACGACGTGGTGCTGATCCGCCATTGCTGGACCGAGCGCCGCATGACCCCGCTGAACATCTACCTGGAGCACGCCACCGAGGCGCAGGTGGAGGAAGCCCTGAACGACTATGGCCTGGCGATCAAGCAACTGGCGGCGGCGAACATCTTCCCCGGCGACATGCTGCTGAAGAACTTCGGCGTCACCCGCCACGGCCGCGTGGTGTTCTACGACTACGACGAGATCAGCTACCTGACCGAGGTGAACTTCCGCCACATCCCGCCGCCGCGCTACGAGGAGGACGAGATGTCCTCCGAACCCTGGTATTCAGTGGGGCCGATGGACGTATTCCCGGAGGAGTTCCCGCGCTTCCTGTTCGTCGACCTGAAGCAGCGCCGGCTGTTCGCCCGGCTGCACGGTAACCTGTTCGACGCGGATTACTGGAAGGGTTTGCAGGAACAGATTCGCGCGGGGAAAGTAATCGACGTGTTCCCCTATCGCCGGCACGAGTCGCCGGAGGAAGCGCTGGCGCGCTAGCCGCGGCAGGGAAGAGCAAAAGCTTCGCGGATAAGATCCGCTCCTACGAAGAGCGGGCAGCGCGCTTTCCGGCGATTGTAGGAGCGGACCTTGTCCGCGAAATCCATCGCGGAAGAATCCGTCCTCACAGGAAAAACCCTGGGCATTGCGCCTGCGTACCGCCCGCGATTCGCTACAGAGCGGAACCTATCGCGGACGAAGTCCGCTCCTACGACAAGCCCTCAGGCATCAGTTCCAATGCCGGCGCGATGCACGGCGGTTGTCGCCCAGACCGACCAACGCCACCAGCGATGCCATCAGCACCTCGGCGATCCACGCCAGCACCAGGCCACCGGCCAGGCCCCAGCCAATCGCCTCGGGCTCCAGCACCACCTGGTAGCGGTAGTTCGCGTACGTCTCCTGCAGCAGCTCGGCATTCGGCGCCAGCACCATGTGCCAGGCGCGCTGGAACCAGCTGCCCTGCATGGCACGCCACTCGTTATCGAACAACTGGGCGCGGCGCAACAGACGCTCGATGTTGTCGGCATCACGCTGGAATATCGGGTCGGGGCTGCCGCGATAATGCGCCACCAGCGCATTCAGATCGCCCTTGAAGAATTGCCCGGAGGTGTCCTTGAAGCCTTGCAGCGCCTGGGCGGCCTCGATGCGATGGGCGTCGATGCGCTGGGTGTAGTCCTTGATGAAGCCCGGCACCTGTACCGCCACCATCAGGCCCAGCGCGAACAGCACCATGCGAATGTAGCTGCGCAACATCTTCTCCCCCTTCGTTCTTGTCTTATTGGAATCGCCCCCAAGGCGCTGCCGATTGTCGGCGAAGGCGCCCGCCGGGTCCGGGCCTGCGTCGCACGGATGCGCGCAAGTCGCGTCAGATACGTCCCTGGTCGACGATCTCGCCGCGCCACCAGAGCATCCACTCGCCGCCCTGCATCAGGGTCCAGTTCTCGTTGTCGGTCAGCGGCTCGGTGGCGATCACCGTCACCACGTCGTCGGGCGTGGTTTCGGACTGGAAGTCGACGGTCAGGTCGGCATCCTTCAGGCGCGCCGGGCCGAACGGTGCGCGGCGGGTAATCCAGGCCAGCTTGCTGCTGCAGAAGGTGAACAGCCAGTCCCCGTCGCTGAGCAGGCAGTTGAACACGCCCTGTTCACGATAGGACGCGCAGGCGCGGACCAGCGTCGGCAGCAGAACCTCCACCGGCACCGGTTCAGGGAAGGCGCGGCGCACACGGTTGAGCAGGTCGCAGAAGGCCGCCTCGCTGTCGGTGTCGCCCACCGGGCGGTACAGCCCCGGCTCGGGATGGAAATCGGCGAGCTGGCCGTTGTGGGCGAAGGTCCAGTAGCGCCCGCCCATCTCGCGCACGAAGGGGTGCGTATTGGACAGGCAGACCTTGCCGACGTTGGCCTGGCGAATGTGGCCGATCACCGTTTCGCTCTTGATCGGGTAGCGCTGCACCAGGCGCGCCACTTCCGAGTCGATGCTCGCCGACGGATCCTGGAACAGGCGCACCCCGCGTCCTTCGTAGAAAGCAATGCCCCAGCCGTCACGGTGCGGACCGGTGCCGCCGCCGCGCTGCATCAGCCCGGTGAAGCTGAACACGATGTCCGTCGGGACGTTGGCGCTCATACCGAGCAACTCGCACATGAATCAGTTCTCCTCCAACAGTGCCTCGCGCAGCTGATGAAGCTCGCGTTCCAGGCGATTGTGCATCCTGCGCCGCCCCAGCGGCAGGAAACGTGTGAGCAAGCGCAGCACCATGGCCGGCAGATCGTTCAACTCACGCGGAATCAGGTGCAGGTGAAAATGTGGGACATGCTGGTTGGCCGCAGGGCCATCGTTGACCAGCAGGTTGATGCCGATCCGGCCGTAACCGGCCCGGCGCAGTACACGCTGCATGCGATCGGCCAGCGGCATCAGGTTCTGCTGCGCGCCTTCCGAAAGCTGGTGCAGGAAAGTCACGTGCTCCCGTGCCACCACCAGCAGATGCGCGGGCCGCAGCGGGTAGATATCCAGCAGCACGATGAAATGCTCGTCTTCGCAGAGAACGTGGGCCGGCACGCGACCGGCCGCGATGGCGCAGAACACGCAGTCCATGGGAACTCCTCGAAAGGCCGTTCAGTTCATGCTGGACGCGTGTCGGTCAGGACGCAAGGCGCGATTCTACAGGCGCGGCTCGATACGCATGCGGCGGTCGCCGCGCTCGTCGGTGCGGGTATCCACGTCGGGCATCAGCTCCGGCTGCATCAGCTTGCGCAGGGTCGGCTCGTCTTCCGGCGCCGGTGTCTTGCGGCGATTCTTCAGCGCCCGCTCGATGGGCCAGCGAACCAGCACGAACAGCAGGTAAACGCCGAACGCCGCCAGCAGCACCAGCGCAAGGTCCGAGACCGCGCGCCAGGCGTTGTTGCCAACCTTGAACACCACGTCCAGCGCGGTGATGGCGATGGCCGGGGCGTACAGGTTGTTCGCCGGGTCCACCGGGGTCGGGGTGAACAGCAGCACGATGACGATCACCCGCAGGGGTTCGCGCAGCCAGCGCCACATCCAGCCGGTCATCAGGAACCAGACCAGAGTCAGGCCGAGGCCGGCACCCAGATAGGCGCCCCAGGCGATCAGGTAATCGTGTTCGTTCATGCGCGTACGTGCGATAGCGGCAGAGGGGGGCTTATGATAGCCGCTTTTCCCCATGGGTGCGCAGCCGGGCGTCATCCATGCCCGCCACGTAAGGAGTCGCCATGACCGACCGTCAGCCCCCCATCGCCCGCCGCGAGGCCGCCGCCGATCCCTATGCCTGGCTGGAAAACCGCGATGCCGAAGACGTCCTCGACTATCTGAAAGCGGAAAATGCCTACCTTGAGGATCAGCTTCTTCCTCAGACGAAATTGCGCGAAACGCTGTTCCAGGAGATCAAAGGACGCATCCGCGAAACCGACCTGTCGCTGCCCACGCCCTGGGGCCCCTGGCTGTACTACCAGCGCACCACCGCCGGCGACGAGTACCCGCGCCATTACCGCTGTCCGCGTCCGGCCGACGGCTCGCTGACGGTGGATGAAGCCGCCGAGCAACTGCTGCTCGATCCCAACGCCCTGGCCGGCGACGGCTTCCTGTCGGTCGGCGCCTTCAGCATCAGTCCCGATCATTCGAAACTGGCCTACAGCCTGGATACCAGCGGCGACGAGATCTACACCCTCTACGTGAAGGAGTTGGCCGACGGCAGCGTCACCGTCCTGCCCTTCGAGGACTGCGACGGCAGCCTGACCTGGGCCAACGACAACCGCACCCTGTTCTTCGGCGAGCTGGACGACACCCACCGCCCGCACAAGCTGTACCGCCATCGCCTGGGCGAGAGCGGTGCGGAACAGGTCTTCGAGGAGCGCGACGGGCGTTTCTTCCTGCACTGCTACCGCGCCAGCTCCGAGCGCCAGCTGATCCTTCTGCTGGGCAGCAAGACCACCAGCGAAGCCTGGGTACTGGACGCCAACACCCCTGACGGCGACTTCGTCTGCCTGGCACCGCGCGAGGAAGACCACGAGTACTACCCCGACCACGGCCGCCTGAACGGGGAATGGGCCTGGCTGATCCGCAGCAACCAGGAAGGCATCAACTACGCCCTCTATCACGCCAGCGAAGCACAACCGACCCGCGAACACTGGCAGACGCTGATCGCACACCGCGACGAGGTGATGCTCGAAGGCCTCACCCTGAGCGCCAGCGCCCTGACCCTGAGCCTGCGCGAAGGTGGCCTGCCGATCGTCGAGGTGCAGCCGCAGGACCAACCGGCACACCGCGTGCAACTGCCCGACGCCGCCTACAACCTCTACGTGCAGGACAGCCTGGAGTTCGACAGCCCGGTGATCCGCCTGCGCTATGAGGCGCTCAACCGCCCGGCGCAGATTCGCCAGCTGGAGCTTTCCAGCGGCGAACAGAAGGTACTGAAGGAAACCCCGGTGGAAGGCCCGTTCGACGCCGACGCCTACGAGAGCCGCCGTCTCTGGGCCACCGCCGCCGACGGCGTGCAGGTGCCGATCAGCCTCGTCGGCCGCCGCGACGTGCTGGAAAACATCGCCCGCGGCCAGCCCGCGCCGCTCTACCTCTATGGCTACGGCGCCTACGGCGAAAGCCTCGACCCCTGGTTCTCCCACGCCCGCCTGAGCCTGCTGGAGCGCGGTTTCATCTTCGCCATCGCCCATGTGCGCGGCGGCGGCGAGCTGGGCGAAGCCTGGTACCGCGCCGGCAAGCTTGCATACAAACAGAACACCTTCAGCGACTTCATCGCCTGCGCCGAACACCTGCTGGCCCAGGGCTACAGCAGCCCGGCGCAGTTGGCCATCAGCGGCGGCAGCGCCGGCGGCCTGCTGATCGGCGCGGTACTCAACCAGCGCCCGCAGCTGTTCGCCGCCGCCATTGCCGAGGTGCCCTTCGTCGACGTGCTCAACAGCATGCTCAACCCCGACCTGCCGCTGACCGTCACCGAATACGACGAATGGGGCAACCCGGAGGAACCGGAGGTCTACGCCCGTATCCGCGCCTACGCGCCCTACGAGAACGTCAGCGCCCAGGACTATCCCGCGCTGCTGGCGGTGGCCGGCTACAACGACAGCCGCGTGCAGTACTGGGAGGCGGCCAAGTGGGTGGCGAAGCTGCGGGTCAGCAAGACCGACGACAACCTGCTGCTGCTCAAGACCGACCTGGGCGCCGGCCACGGCGGCATGAGCGGCCGCTACCAGGGGTTGAAGGACGTGGCGCTGGAGTACGCCTTCCTGTTCAAGGTGCTGGGCATCGAAGGCAATCGCTGATGCTCTACACCTGCCCGTGCTGCGGCTACTTCAGTTTCGGCGACCCGCCGGGGTCGTCAGGGTCGGCTGGCGTTTCGACATGAGCCGCGCTGCCGCGCTGAGCGAGATCAGCCGGCGCGGAAGATCAGGTGCTCTTCCCAGTCGTCTTCGGCCACAGAGCCCTCGGCAAGCATGCGGCCGGACTGGGAGATACGTTCGTGGTGCACGGCATCGGGGTCGCCACAGACCAGGTGGTGCCACAGCGGCAGGTCCTTGCCCTCGGAGACCAGGCGATAGCCGCAGGTCGGCGGCAGCCACTGGAACTCGTTGGCCTGGGCCGGCGTGAGCTGGATGCAGTCGGGCACCGTGGCATGGCGGTTGGCGTAGTCGGTGCAGCGGCAGGTCTTCAGGTCCAGCAGTTTGCAGGCGATGCGCGTGTAGTAGACGCTGCCGTCGTCCTCGTCTTCCAGCTTCTGCAGGCAGCACAGGCCGCACCCGTCGCACAGCGACTCCCACTCGTCCTGATCGAGCTGGTCGAGGGTCTTGCGTTTCCAGAAGGGTTCGACTTTGGCGGCCATTTTTTGTACAGGGGCTGTTTCACGGGGCGCAAAGTCTAAGCCCGTGGAGCCTCCAGGCCAAGCGCAGGCGACCATTGACCGCGAGGTGCTTGCCAGAGCGCGCCGCGCTGGTTAGTTTGAGCGCGCCACGGGCCCGGTCCGCCTGCTCCCCACCAGAGCCGCGCGACCTGTCAGCTGCCGAGCGCAGCCACGCCGCCCGTTCCCACCGCGATGCCCGGCCGTCCACGGCACCATCGGCATATCCCAAGCAGTCACAGGAGCCACCATGAGCGCCAATCCCCGCGTTGCCGAGCACCCCATCGACCCGCAGTTCATCAATCGCTGGTCGCCCCGCGCCTTCAGCGGCGAAGCCATTCCCGAGGCCACCCTGCTGAGCTTCATCGAAGCGGCACGCTGGGCGCCCTCCTCGTTCAACTCGCAGCCCTGGCGCTTCCTCTACGCGCGCCGCGACACGCCGAACTGGCAGCGCTATCTGAACCTGCTGGGCGAATTCAACCGCGGCTGGGCGCAGAACGCCTCGGCGCTGGTGGTCGTGCTGTCCAAGACCACCTTCGCTCCGCCCGGCTCGACCGAAGAGAAACCGGCGCTCTGGCACAGCTTCGACACCGGCTCGGCCTGGGGCTACCTGGCGCTGCAGGCGAGCCTGGCCGGCTGGCACACCCACGGCATGGCTGGTTTCGACCGCGATCTGGCGCGTAGCGAGCTGAAGGTGCCGGCGGACCATGAAATCCACGCGGTGATCGCCATCGGCAAGCTGGGCGACAAGTCGATCCTCTCCGAGAGCCTGCAGGCCCGCGAAGTGCCCAACGCCCGCCGCCCGCTGGCGGAAATAGTCGCCGAGGGCGATTTCTCGCTCTGAATGCTTTTCGTAGGAGCGAGCTTGCTCGCGAACAGGCACATCACAGTGCCATGCGCTTCGCGAGCAAGCTCGCTCCTACCAGAGCCAAAGAAAAAGGCCCCGAACGGGGCCTTTTTCATGTCCGCGGCGATCAGTAGCCTCGCGTGAAATCCACCTCGCCGCGCATTTCCTGGCCGGCCCAGAATCGCGCGAGATTGTCGCGGAACAGCTCGATCAGCGGCCCCGGCAGCGTCGGCGCGGCAGTGTGGCCGGTCAGCAGCAGGCGAGGCGTGTGCCAGAACGGATGCTGCGGCGGCAGCGGCTCTTCGCGGCAAACATCGATCACCGCCCCGGCGATCTGGTTGGCCTCCAGCGCCGACACCAGATCAGCATCGACCACCGAGGTGCCACGCCCGGCGTTGATGAACAGCGCGGTCGGCTTCATCCGGTTGAACAGCGGCAGGTTGTAGATATCGCGGGTCTGCGGCGTGTCGGGCAACAGGTTCACCACATAGTCGGCAGTCTGCAGCAGGCGCGGCAGGTCTTCCAGCGCGCCCACGCGGCTGAACGGCAGCAGCGACCGCGGATTCTTCGCCACGCCCACCAGCTCCACGCCGAACGGCGCCAGCATGTGCGCCACCGCCTGGCCGATCTCGCCGGTCCCGACGATCAGCACCTGGCGGCCATTGAGCGTGCCCGGCAGGCGGTCATCCCACTGCACGCCAACCTGGCTGGCCAGGCGGCCGAGCATCTGCCGCTCATGGGCGAGCAGATAGGTGAGCAGGTATTCGGTCATGACCTGGCCGAAAATGCCCACGGCGCGGGTCAGCGCGTAGTCCTTGGGCAGGTCGTCCGCCAGCAGCGGGGTGATGCCCGCCCAGCTGGACTGGATCCACACCGGGTGTACGCCCTGGCGCAGCAGCTGCGCGGCAAAATCGGGCTGGGCGAGCCAGACGGGGCACTCGGCGGCGGCTTCGAGGAGTTTGTCCGGCTTGTCGCCGGAAATCACCGTAATCCGCGGTTCCGCCGCCATGATCAGGGCGGCGTAGAGGGCATGGTCACGATCAAGAACGAGAAGGCGCATGACTCAGGCCCTTCGCTTGGATCGGTGGAACGTTTCCGGCTGGCGCATCTGGACTCGCTTTAGGAGAGCTTCCCGTGGAGTTCGGTAGTAGTTCAGGGAAGACAGGCGGCTATAGACACAGCCAGAGACCAAGCGTTCCGCTCCGTTGAACCCTTTTCTCCACGCATAATGCGCTCAAGCCGCGAACTTGCACAGTGCCAGCACTGCGCCCGTCCGCGGCTCGAAGGGTGTTGCGCGCGAGCGAGGGGTCAGAGCGGATCGTTCATCCGCAGCAGCTCCTCGGGCAGGTGCTCGATGTACTCCTCTTCGGCCGGCGGCATCTGCAGGTGGTACCCCTGCTTCTCGATGTTTTCCAGGACCTTGTTGATGTCCTCGCGGGCCAGTTGGCGCTCGGGGCTGAGCACCAGGTCGAAGGTGTGCTGCGGCGGACCGAACGCGGCGATCAGCCCTTCGGGTACACGGGTCAGCGCCTCGCGCTTGTCGACGTACAGGTACATCTCGTTCTTGCGCGGACTCTTGTAGATGGAGCAGATGCGTTTCATGGTGTGTCTTCCGCGTTATTCGTGGGTCTGGACGGCGAGGCTGTCCAGCAGGGCCTGGCCCATCAGCTCACGGCGCCAGCCCTGCAGCGATTCGGGCAGATGGTAGGGGCCGTTCGGCCAACCAGTCTTGAGCAGCGCTTCGAGAACCTTCTTGCGCAGCATCAGCTCGGGGGCCATGTTCAGACGCTCAGCCTCCTTCTGGCCGACTTCGCGCAGTTGCTTGAGCACCGGCGTGACCTCACGCGGCAGCGGTTCGGGCAGTGTCTGCGGGCGATCGGCCTCCGGCAGCTTCGCCGCATGGGCAATCAGCGCGATCAGGGTATCGCCATCCTGGCGCACGGTACGCGGGTGCATGTCATCGATGCGCGCCAGGGCAACCTTGTCGGCGGGCTGGAAGCGCGCCAGCGGCCACAGGGTGTGCTCGCGCAGCACTCGGTTGCGCGGCTGGTTGCGCAGCCGCGCCTGCTCTTCGCGCCAGGCACACAGCTCGCGCAGCACGGCCAGTTGCTGGCGATTGAGCTTCCACGCCAGCTTCACATCGAGGTAGGCCTCCTGCGGGTCGCTGACGCGGGTCTGGTTGGCGGTCAGGTCCGCGCCGTCGGCCAGCAGCCACTGCAGCTTCTCGTCGCTCAGGCGCGGCGCCAGCTTCACGTAGACCTCGGCCAGGTGCTGCACGTCCTCGGCGGCGTAGCGCACCTGCATCTCGGTCAGCGGGCGCTGTAGCCAGTCGGAGCGGGTTTCGTCCTTGGGCAGATCAATTCCGAGGATCTCCAGCACCAGCTTCGAGTAGCCCATCGAGTGAGGCATACCCAGGTAGGCGGCGGCCAGCTGGGTATCGAACAGCGGCTGCGGCAGGCTTCCGGTCAGGCGCAGGAAGACTTCGAGGTCTTCGCCGCAGGCGTGGAACACCTTGACCACGCAGGGTGCCTCCAGAACTTCGGCGAACGGCGACCAGTCGCGGATCAACAGCGGGTCGATCAGCCATACGCCACTGCCATCGCCCACCTGCACCAGGCCGGCGCCGGGGTAGAAGGTATCGACACGCATGAACTCGGTATCGAGCGCGAGGTACGGCAGTTCTTTCCAGTCCTGGCACTTGCGCGCCAGGCTGGCATCGTCGCGAATCCACTGAATATCGAGAGCGGTCACGAACATCTCCTTCGTTTCGGTGCGCGCATTATATAGAGATGCAGGATGTGCGAGCATTCCGCTCGGCTATCGGTCTGTGTCGCGCCCAGTGCAGCGACTAGGCTGAGCCCGCCCCATAACAACAATAAGGCAACTCCCCATGAAGAAGCTTTTCGGGCTGCTCGGCCTGCTGGTCGCCGCCCTGGCCGTCTACCTGGCGCTCACCCCCAGTCCCATCGACCCGTTGGCCTGGACGCCGCCCAAGGCCCCAGCGATGACCGGCGTGATGGAGCCCAACGACACCCTGATGAAGGCCGAACTGATCGCCCAGGGGCAGATCGTCGGGCCGGAAGACACTGCCGTGGACAGCCAGGGGCGCATCTTCGCCGGACTTGCCGATGGCCGTATCGTGCGCATCGGCGCGGATGGCAAGGCGGAAACCTTCGTCGAAACCGGCGGCCGACCGCTGGGCCTGGCATTCGACAAGACCGGCAACCTGATCGTCGCCGACGCCTGGAAGGGTCTGCTGCAGGTCGATCCGCAGGGCAGGATTCGCGTGCTCACCGATTCGGCTGACGGCATTCCCTTCGCCTTTACCGACGATCTGGACATTGCCAGCGATGGACGCATCTATTTCAGCGACGCATCCAGCCGTTTCCACCAGCCGGACTACCTGCTCGACCTGCTCGAAGCCCGTCCCCATGGCCGTCTGCTGCGCTACGACCCGACCAGCGGCAAGACCGAAACGCTGCTCAAGGACCTGTATTTCGCCAACGGCGTGGCGCTGTCGCAGAACGAGGACTTCGTGCTGGTCAACGAAACCTATCGCTACCGCATCACCCGTTATTGGCTCAAAGGCGAGAAGGCCGGGCAGCATGAGGTCTTCATCGACAACCTGCCGGGGCTGCCGGACAACCTCGCAGGCGATCGCAAGGGCACCTTCTGGGTCGCCCTGCCCTCGCCGCGCAAGGCCGACGCCGACCTGATCCAGCAACTGCCCTGGCTCAAGCGCCAGCTGACCAAGCTGCCGCGCGCCTTCCTGCCCAAGCCGGTGCCCTATGGCCTGGTGATCGCGCTGAACGAGAAGGGCGAGATCGTCCGCAGCCTGCACGACACCAGCGGCCAGAACCTACGCATGGTTACCTCAGCCAAGCCGGTGGGCGATACCCTCTACCTCGGCAGCCTGGAGAACGACCGCATCGGCCGGCTGACCTTGCACTGAGGGTTCCGCCTCAGGCCGGCGTCTGCTCCTCGTGGGCAGGCGTCCGGGCGGGCGCGGCGGAAGGCTCCAGCAGCTCCTGCATGCGCCCGCGCACCTCGGCCATCAAGGCATCCACGCCTTCCTCGGAAAACGCGGTGGAGTCGATCGGCGCGCCGACGTGCACTTCCACCGGCATACCGAGGTTCAGCTTCAGGCCACCAGCCGGCAGCAGTTGCTGGATGCCACGGATGGCCACCGGAACGATGATCGCATCGGTCTGCTGCGCCAGACGGAAGCAGCCCTTCTTGAACGGCTGCAGCTTGCCATCCCTGGAGCGCGTGCCCTCGGGCGCGGCCCAGAGCACGATGCCGCTTTCCATCATTTCCCGCGCCTTGGCCAGGTCCGCCATGGCCTGGTGACGGTTGTGCCGGTCGATGGACGGGAACTCCGCCGCACGCATCGCCGCGCCCCAGATCGGCACGGAGAACAGCTCCTTCTTCGCCAGCATGCGGATCGATCCGGGCATGGTCACGAAGATCGCCGGGATGTCGTAGAAGCTGGAGTGGGTGCAGAGGATCATGTAGCGGCGGCCATCGCCGAAGTCCGGCACCTCGCCGTGACGGCTCAGGCGCGCGCCGGTCAGCCTCAGCAGGCTGCCCGACCAGTCGCGGGTGAAGCCGTCGACCTTGCTGCGGCGCAGCCGGCCAATGGCGCCGAGCGCCAGCACACGGACGCTGTAGCCCAGGGTAATCAGAACGGTCGCCAGGCCCACCAGGGCGACGCGCAGCGGGCCGGCCTTGCGCGGCTCCGATTGCAGGTTGTGCATTTTCGCCAATTCCCTACCGACAGTAACTTGTTCGCGATACAAGCCTTATGATGCGCCCAAGCCCCGTCACGACACAGGAATGCGCCCATGACCCATGCCCGCCTGCTCACGCCCGAGCAACTGGCCGCCCGCCTCGATGACCCGAACCTCGTCCTGCTCGACTGTCGCTTCTCCCTCGACGATCCAGCCTACGGGGCGCGCAGCTACCAGGAAAACCACATTCCCGGCGCCCACTTCGCCGACCTGAACAAGGACCTTTCCGCGCCCGTCGTCCCCGGCGTGACCGGCCGCCACCCGCTGCCGGACCCGCAGCAGCTGCTGGAGCGCCTGCGCACCTGGGGACTGAACGCGGAAAGCGAAGTGGTGCTCTACGACGACGGCCCCGGCGCCTTCGCCGCCCGCGCCTGGTGGCTGCTGCTGTGGCTGGGCAAGCGCGAGGGCGTCTACCTGCTCGACGGTGGCCTCGGCGCCTGGCGCGCCGCCGGCCTGCGCCTGACCACCGCCGAGACGCCCGTGCGCCCCGGCGACTTCCAGGGCAAGCCGGACAACAGCCTGCTGATCGACGCCGACGCCCTCGGCAAACGCCTGGGCGAACCCGACCTGCCGCTGGTGGACGCCCGCGGGCTGCCGCGCTTCCGCGGTGAAGTCGAACCTATCGACCCGGTCGCCGGGCACATTCCCGGCGCCCAGTGCGCGGCTTTCACCGACAACCTCGGCAGCGACGGCCGCTTCCTGCGCCCGGAGCACCTGCACCAGCGCTTCGCCAGCCTGTTGCGCGGTCGCCCGGCGCAGGACCTGGTGGCCTATTGCGGCTCCGGCGTCACCGCCTGCCACAACCTGTTCGCCATGAGCCTGGCCGGCTACCCGCTGGGCCGCCTGTACGCCGGCTCCTGGAGTGAATGGATCACCGATGCGAAGCGTCCGGTGGCCAAGGGCGACTGACGAACCATCCCGCAACCAGAACGGAATGCAGGTCACGCCACGTACCTGCGTTCCGATGGATAGGTAACCGGGCATGCGTCAGACTCATGCCCATTTTTCAAAGGAGTGAATCCATGTCCACCCGTCTTCGCCACACCCTGCTCGCCAGCGCGCTGCTGTGCCTGTGGGCCGCTACGCCGGCCCAGGCCGCCACCCTGGAGGCCACGCCCTGCTCGATCACCGACCAGTGGTCCGACCTTTATGGCGACGAACTGGTAGCGGCGGCCAACGCCGGCCACGCCACCGCGCAGTACAGCCTCGGCCTGGAGTACGACGCCGGCAGCGACGAGTTCGAGCAGAACTACGAGCAGGCTGCGTACTGGTACCAGAAGGCCGCGGAACAGGGGCACGCCTGCGCCCAGTACAACCTGGGTAACGCCTATGACAGCGGCGACGGAGTGGAGCAGAGCGCGGAGAAGGCCGTGTACTGGTACCAGAAGGCGGTCGACCAGAACGACAAGGACGCCGAATACAACCTGGCGATCATGTACGAGAACGGCACCGGCGTGACCCGCAGCTACAAGAAGGCTTTCGCGCTGTACAAGAAGTCCGCCGAGCAGGGCGACGTGGATGCCCAGTTCGCCGTGGCCGAGGGCTACGCCAAGGGCCGAGGGGTGGCGAAGAACCCGGCGCAGGCCCGCCTCTGGTACCAGCGCGCCGCCGACCAGGGGCACGAGGAGGCCGAGGAAAAACTCGAAGCGATGCCCGAGCTGCCGTCCAGCATCTAATTTCCGGACGGAATATGGATTATTCCCGCGGCATCAAAACAATTTAAAAACAGGCCTTTACAGCACAATTATCGCACTACACTTCAAATCGAGCGGCTAAGTCCGCTTCCGGCGGGGCCAGGAAAATCACTAGAAGCTGCCAAGTCGCCCCGCCCCGCCGGTCACCGAGGACGAGGATGTCATGGGAATTGCTGCCAACGACCTGTGCCACTACGTAATCCGGCCCACCTTGCTCTATCTGGGGCGGCACAGTGTCGCGGCGGAGGCGCTGCTGCTGGGGGCGGCAGCCTGTCAATCGGCGCTGGGGAGTGCGCTGGGCGACAGCCATGGCCACGGGCTGTACCGCATCGGTGAAAGCCGTCACCAGACCCTCTGGGACTGCTATCTGGCCTGCGACCCGGAGTTGGCTAGCCGGGTTCGCGGGCTGGCCAGTCAGCACGCTTTCCTCGATGCCCCGCATCTGGAACTCACGGTCAACCTGCGCTACAGCACCGCCATCGCCTGGATGATGGTGGAGGCCGAGCGCATCCCCCTGCCCCACGCCGACGATCCCCTGGGCCTGGCCCGGGTCTGGCGTCGGGTTTTCCAGCCCCATGGACGCCTGCACGATTTCGTCGACGCCTGGCACAGCTACGTCGGAAATCTCAGCCAGGTGGCCTGAGCGGAGCCTGAAGTCCTCGAATGACCGATCGGTCAGATTTTTTTGTTCATCGCGACGAACGGCGACGACGCCGATAGAACGCTTGTTTGAGCTATAAAGCCCAAAGTAGAGCGTTTTCCAGGCACTACCCAAGACTTTCGAATCTTGATAGCGTGCGCGCCGATCAACACAGGAGTTGCTCTAACAATGAAAACAACATGGCTCAAGACCACGCTCGCTCTGACCATTAGCGCCGCCTCTGCCCAGGCCCTGGCCAACGGCATCGCCATCAACGAGCAAAGCGCCAGCGGCGCCGGTACCGCCTACGCAGGCCGTGCCTCCTCCGCTCTCGACGCCAGCACCATCTACGGCAACCCGGCCGGCATGTCCAAGCTCAAGCGCACCGAAATCAGTGGCGGTCTCGCCATTGTCGATGCCAAGGACGACATCAGCCAGGCCCACAGCGCCGCCACCGGCACCAACAAGGGCGACTCCGTCCCGCTGGCTGCCGTGCCCTTCGGCTACATTGCCACCCCGCTGGACGACAAGGTCAGCGTCGGCCTGGGCATCTACGTGCCCTACGGCATCATCAACGACTACGAAGGCAGCTTCCAGGGCCGTTACCACGGTTCCTACAGCAAGGTCCAAGTGATCACCGTCCAGCCGACCATCAGCTACAAGTTCAACGACATGGTCTCCGTCGGCTTCGGCCCGACCTTCAACCGTATCGACGGCAAGCTGGAGAACAACCTGGCCACCAAGGGTCTGTTCGGGGCTCCGGATGACACCGAGATCAGCATCAAGGGCGACGACACCGCTGCTGGCTTCAACGTCGGCGTGCTGTTCACCCCGACCGAGATGACCTCCCTGGGCGCGACCTATCACTCCAAGGTCAAGTACGAACTGGAAGGCCACACCACCGTATCCGGCTCCCCGATGGGCCTGTTCGACAAGCGCATGGATGCCAGCCTGGACATCACCCTGCCTGAGTCCGTGGACCTGTCGATCACCCAGAAGCTGGATGACCGCTGGACCGTCTATGGCGGCACCACCTGGACGCGCTGGAGCCGTCTGCAGTCCATCGAGGTGCAGAACGAGAACCCGCCGCTGCCGAACTTCGCCACCATCGGTGAAGACCTCAGCTGGCATGACACCTGGTCGGCCGCCATCGGTACTTCCTACCAGTACAACGACCAGTGGGTGCTGCGTACCGGCTTCGCCTACGACCCGTCGCCGACCACCAACGAGCACCGTAACGTGCGTATCCCGGTGGGCGATCGCAAGATCTTCACCCTGGGTGCCGGCTACTCGCCGAACGCCGACATGACCTTCGACTTCGCCTATGCCTACCTGTGGGAATCCACCGCCGGCGTGAACCAGCCCAACGGCGAGAACCTGGCTGGCGTGGAGCTGCAGCCCGCCTACAGCGCCAAGTACGACAACAGCGCTCATGGCCTGACCGCGCAGATGACCTATCGCTTCTGATAGCACTATCGACGTGGCATGAAAAAGCCGGGCAAATGCCCGGCTTTTTCATAATGGCACCACTGAGATCCGCGTTCGGTGCGAGCAAACTTGCTCGCGCAGCGTTTGACGCTGAATTCGCCGGGAAGTCCTGTTCGCGAGCAAGCTCGCTCCTACAAAAAGCAATGGTGCAGAGTGAGCCGATTCACGCCGCCTGCTCAGGCTCGGCGTGCTCGCGGCAGATCAACTCGCCTTCGCAGGGCTCCAGTCGCTCACCGGTCAGCCCGCAAAGCGAGCCCTTGTCCAACTTCTGGTGGAAACGGCAGGTACGGCACAGGCCGAAGCCCGGCACGTTCTCCTGGCGCTGAATGGTCGCCAGCAGTTCGCGCAGCAGCGTCACCAGCAGTTCGCTACGTTCGCCCAGTGCTTCTTGCGCACGGCTGAGGAAAGCCGGCGGCACCAGCGACTCGATCAGCCCCCGTCCCTCCTCCGTCAGTTCCAGGTGCACGCTGCGCCGATCCTGCGCATCCGGGCGCTTGCGAATCAGCCCCTTGGCCTCCAGCGCCTTCAGCGACTGCGACACCGTCCCCTTGGTCAGGCCAAGGAAGTCCGTAACCGCCAGCGGCGTATTCGAATAACGGTTGCAGCGCGCCAGGTAGTTCAGCGCACTCAGCTGGATCGGCTGCAGGTCGGCCATCAGCGGCTGCTCCCGAGCCCAGGCGCGCATCAGGCTGGCAATGCGTTCGAGGTAGTCGTACAGGGTCGTATCGGTCATGGGCTCATCCTCCCGATAGATAGTATCGATCAAAAACCAGTTTGACAGAAGCCACTCTCCACTTGCAGACTGAAATGGTATCGATTCGATACATAACTACTCAGGAGAAGGGTCATGAGCAAAACCGTCTATTACCACGCCGGTTGCCCCGTCTGCGTCGAAGCCGAACGCACGCTGCTGCCATTGCTGAACCGGGAAGTGGAAGTCGTGCATCTGGGCGAGCAGTCGCCGCGCATCGCCGAAGCCGAGGCCGCCGGGGTCAAGTCGGTGCCCGCCCTGGTGGTCGATGGCCAGGTGCTGCACCTGAACTTCGGCGCCGCCATCGCGGACCTGAAGTAAGGGCATGCCCAGCAGCATGGATACCTACCGGCCGCTGCACTGCGATCTCCACGATTACCTGGAGATCGCCTGCCTCTACCGCTACTGGCTGCGTATCGAGTTGCGTGACGGCCTGGTGTTCGACGCCCAGGCCTTCACCACGCACACGCGGCGAAATACGGATGGAGTGCTGGAGGAGTATCTGGAAGTGCGGGTGGACGACGCCAGCCGGGAGCTCCGGCTGGATCGTCTGCACGCCATCACGCCGCTGGCGGCGCAAGCGCGTTTCGCAAGGGTGGTACTGAATCCGGCCTGAAGTCCGGCCGGGCGACCTCACCACATGAGGTCGTCGGGCACCACGTAGTCCTTGTACGGATCGTCCTCGTCCGGCTCGCCACTGGGCTCGTTGAGTAGCACGATACGGCGTTCGTCGCGCTCCTTGATGCGCAGCGCGGCGTCACGCGGGACGATTTCATAGCGGCCGTCGTAGCTGACGATGGCCAGGCTGCCGCGGCTGAGCTTGTCGCGGATCAGGTCGTTCACCGCAATGCGCTTGACCTTCTTCGCGTCGACGAAGTTGTAGTAGTCCTCGGTATCCAGCTTCGGCAGACGGGTGCCTTCGATCAGTTGTTTGATCTGGGCAGTTCTGGCTTTCTTGTCAGCCTTTTCCTGCTGCTGGCGATTCAGCTCGGCATCGCGGGCCTGCTTCTCGGCCTGAGCCTGCTGGGCCGCCTGACGCTGGCTGTCATCCTTCTCCGCCTGGCCCTTGTGCTCCAGGCGCTGCTGCTTCTGCTTCTGCTTGCCGGCCTGCTTGGCCTGCTTCTCGCTGACCAGCCCGGCTTTCAGCAACTGGTCACGTAACGACATGCTCATTCGATAAGACTCTCGACAGTCCTTGATTGACGCGGGGCAACTTTCCTGATGGCACAAGGCTCTGCGCTCGCGCCCACAGGGGGTATAATCCTCGGGCCTGTGCGTGCGCTGCGCAAGTGCCCAGCTCGATTTCACTCATCCAGGGCCCCCATGATCAAGCTCATCGTTCTCGCGATTCTTGCCATCTTCCTCGTCGCCATCCTCTACGTGCACCTGCGCGGCAAGGTGCGACTGCCCTTCCTGCGCCAGGTCGTGAACCACTCCGCGTGGTTCGCCCCGTACAACTCGCTGATGTACCTGAACTCCAGCGTCCCGTCCAAGCCCTACCTGGACCGCGAGCGCTTCCCCGAGCTCGACAAGCTGCGCGATAACTGGCAGCTGATCCGCGAGGAAGCCGAGAAGCTCTTCGACGAGGGCTACATCCGCGACGCCCTGAACAACAACGAGGCCGGCTTCGGCTCCTTCTTCAAGAAGGGCTGGACCCGCTTCTACCTGACCTGGTACGACGGCCCCCTGCCCTCGGCCCAGCAACTCTGCCCGAAGACCGTGGAACTGGTCAGCAGCATTCCCAACGTCAAGGGCGCGATGTTCACCCGCCTGCCGCCGCGCAGCCACCTGAACAAGCACCGCGATCCCTACGCCGGCTCGCTGCGCTACCACCTGGGCCTGGCCACGCCCAACTCCGACGAATGCCGCATCTTCGTCGACGGCCAGCCCTATGCCTGGCGCGACGGCCACGACGTGATGTTCGACGAGACCTTCGTGCACTGGGTGAAGAACGAAACCGACGAGTCGCGCCTGATCCTCTTCTGCGACATCGAGCGCCCGCTCAAGTCGTCGCTGCTGACCCGCCTCAATCGCCGCGTCAGTGCCTTCCTCGGCCGCGCCACCGCACCGCAGAACGTCGAAGGCGAGCGCGTCGGCGGGATCAACCAGGCCTACTCGGTGCTGATCCGCTTCGGTAATGCCGTGGGCAGTCAGGTGAAGGTGTTCAAGCGCCGTTACCCGAAGGCCTACCGCATTGGCCGACCGATCCTGGCGGTGATCCTGCTGGTGTGGCTGCTGCGCTGGATGTTTGGCTGAGATACCTGTAGGAGCGAGCTTGCTCGCGAACAGAGTTTCCGGCAGCGCCGGCGTCAAGCGGTTCGCGAGCAAGCTCGCTCCTACGAAGAGCCACAAAAAAGCCCCGCAATCGCGGGGCTTTTTCATGGGAGGCAGCGCCTAACCGCAGCTGATCGGATTCTTCTCGTCACGCTTGGCCGCGCCCCAGAGCTCGTCCATCTCTTCCAGGCTGGTGCCTTCGAGGCTGCGGCCTTGATCGCGCAGGGCCGTCTCGATGTAGCGGAAGCGTCGCTCGAACTTGGCGTTGGCCGCACGCAGGGCGGTTTCCGGGTCGACCTTGAGCTTGCGCGCCAGGTTGACCACCACGAACAGCAGGTCGCCCACCTCCTCCGCCTGGGCCTCGGTGTCATTGCCGGCCATGGCTTCGAGCACCTCATCCAGCTCCTCGCAGACCTTGTCCACCACCGGCAGGGCGTCAGCCCAGTCGAAGCCGACCTGGGAAGCGCGCTTCTGCAGCTTGTTGGCGCGGCTCAGCGCCGGCAGCGCGTGGGGCACGTCGTCCAGCAGGGACAGTTGCACCGGCTCGGCCGCCTTGGCGGCGCGCTCCTCGGCCTTGAGCTCTTCCCAGCGCTGCTTGACCGCGGCTTCCTCAAGCTTCGCCGGGTCCGGCTTGCCGTAGAGGTCACCGTCGGGGAATACATGGGGATGGCGGCGGACCAGCTTGCGGGTGATGCCATCGACCACCGCATCGAACTCGAAGCGCCCCTCTTCCCGCGCCAGCTGCGCGTAGTAGACGACCTGGAACAGCAGGTCGCCCAGTTCCTCGCGCAGATGGTCGAAGTCGCCGCGCTCGATGGCATCGGCGACCTCGTAGGCCTCTTCGAGGGTGTAAGGAACGATGGTCGCGTAGCTCTGCTTCAGGTCCCACGGGCAACCGTTCTGCGGGTCGCGCAGACGGGCCATCAGGTGCAGCAGGTCGTCGAGCTTATACATCCTTGCCACCCGCGCGGTCGCGGCGCGCCTCGATGATGTTGGGCAGCTGTGAGACCCGCGCCAGCAGGCGTCCCAGCGCGTCGAGACCGGGGATCTCGATAGTCAGGCGCATCACCGCAGTGTTGTCTTCCTTGTCCGAGCGGGTGTTCACCGCCAGAACGTTGATGCGCTCGTTGAGCAGCACCTGGGAAACGTCACGCAGCAGGCCGGAACGGTCGTAGGCACGGATGACGATGTCCACCGGGTAGGTACTGACCGGCACCGGCCCCCAGCTGACCTGGATGATCCGCTCCGGCTCGCGCCCGGCCAGTTGCAGCGCGGTGGCGCAGTCCTGGCGGTGGATGGTCACGCCGCGGCCGAGGGTGATGTAGCCGACGATCGGGTCGCCCGGCAGCGGCTGGCAGCAGCCGGCCATCTGCGTGAGCAGGTTGCCGACGCCCTGGATCTGGATGTCGCCGCGCTTGCCGTGGCCGATCTTGCTCGGCTTGCGCGGGATCAGTTCGAGCTGCTCGGTGCCGCGCTCCGGCTCCACCAGCTGTTGCGCGTAGCTGACCACATGGGCCAGGCGCAGGTCGCCGGCGCCCAGCGCGGCGAAGAGGTCTTCTCCGGTCTTGTAGTTGGCCTTCTCGGCGAGCTTCTCGAAGTCCACCGGCGGCAGCGCCAGGCGGCCCAGTTCGCGTTCGAGCATGGCCTTGCCGGCGGCGACGTTCTGGTCGCGCGCCTGCAGCTTGAACCAGTGGACGATCTTCGCCCGCGCCCGCGAAGTGGTGACGTAGCCGAGGTTCTGGTTCAGCCAGTCACGGCTCGGCCCGCTCTGCTTGCCGGTGATGATTTCCACCTGCTCGCCGGTCTGCAGGCTGTAGTTGAGCGGCACGATGCGGCCGTTGATCTTGGCGCCACGGCAGTTGTGGCCGACTTCGGTATGTACGCGGTAGGCGAAGTCCAGCGGGGTCGCGCCCTTGGGCAGGTCGATGGCGTGGCCGTCGGGGGTGAAGACGTAGACCCGGTCGGGCTCGATATCCACCCGCAGCTGTTCGGCCAGGCCGCCGATGTCGCCCAGTTCCTCGTGCCACTCGAGCACCTGGCGCAGCCAGGAAATCTTCTCTTCGTAGTGGTTGGAGCTGGCCTTGACGTCGGTGCCCTTGTAGCGCCAGTGCGCGCACACGCCCAGCTCGGCTTCCTCGTGCATGGCGTGGGTGCGGATCTGCACTTCCAGCACCTTGCCCTCGGGGCCGATCACCGCGGTGTGCAGCGAGCGGTAGCCGTTTTCCTTGGGGTTGGCGATGTAGTCGTCGAATTCCTTGGGGATGTGCCGCCACAGGGTGTGCACGATGCCCAGCGCGGTGTAGCAGTCGCGCATTTCCGGCACCAACACACGCACGGCGCGCACATCGTAGATCTGGCTGAAGTCCAGGCCCTTGCGCTGCATCTTCCGCCAGATGGAATAGATGTGCTTGGCACGGCCGGAGAGGTCCGCCTTGATGCCGGTGGCGGCCAGGGCGTCCTTGAGCTGCTGCATCACGGTGGCGATGTACTGCTCGCGATCCAGCCGGCGCTCGTGCAGCAGCTTGGCGATCTGCTTGTACTGGTCGGGTTCCAGGTAGCGGAAGGACAGGTCCTCCAGCTCCCATTTGATATGGCCGATGCCCAGGCGGTGGGCCAGCGGCGCGTAGATGTCGAACACCTCGCGGGCGACGCGGTGGCGTTTTTCCTCGTCGGCGTTCTTCACCGCGCGGATGGCGCAGGTGCGCTCGGCCAGCTTGATCAGCGCGACGCGCACGTCGTCGACCATCGCCACCAACATCTTGCGCAGGTTCTCGATCTGCGCCTGGGTGCCGAGCACCAGCGACTGCCGGGGGTTGAGGCTGGTGCTGATCGCCGCCATGCGCAGCACGCCCTCGATCAGCTTGGCGACCACCGAGCCGAAGCGCTGCTGGACGTCCTCCAGAGTGGTCTTGCCCTCGCGCACGCCACGGTAGATCACCGCGGCGACCAGGGACTCCTGGTCGAGCTTGAGGTCCGCCAGGATCTCGGCGATCTCCAGGCCCGTCTGGAAGCTGGAGGTGCCGTCGGCCCAGGAGTTGTCCGCCTTGCTGGCCGCCTTGTTCTCCACCTCGCGGGCGAATTCGCAGGCTTCCAGCAGGACCTTGCGATCCAGAACCGGGACCAGAGTCTGGACATGGTCCAGCCAGGCCTCGAGGTTGATGCTGCCGTCAGTGTTGACCGGCTGGTGCGCTCTCACCTGTACCATCGTGTCTACCCTTCCCCACGGTGCCCCACGGTGCACCGCTCACAGCGCCGGCCTTTCTTCTTGCTCGGGCCGGTCGGATTGCGCAGGCCGTCCTAGCCTGCCTCGAACAAAGCCATGGCCTCCACATGCGCCGTCTGCGGGAACATGTCGAGGATGCCGGCGCGCTTCAGGCGATAGCCCTGCCGGGCCAGTTCGCCTGCATCGCGCGCCAGGGTCGCCGGGTTGCAGGACACATAAAGTACCCGCTCGGCGCCCAGTGAACGCATCTCCCGTGCCGCCTCGAAGGCTCCGTCGCGCGGAGGGTCGAGCAGCACAGCGGTGAAATCCTCCGCCGCCCAGGGGGCGCCGGCAAGCGGTTTCGAAAGGTCCGCCTGGTGGAACCGAGTATTCGCAAGGCCGTTGGTCCGGGCATTGGCCGCAGCGCGATCGACCATCGCCTGCACGCCCTCCACCCCGACCACTTCGCGCACCTGACGGGCCAGCGGCAGGGCGAAGTTACCCAGGCCGCAGAACAGGTCCAGCACGCGCTCATCGGCCGCCGGCTTCAGCCAGTCCAGCGCCTGGGCGACCATCGCCTCGTTGACCGGTGCGTTCACCTGAACGAAATCGCCGGGACGGTAGGCCAGGGTCAGATCCCAGGTATCGAGCCGGAAGCCGAGGTCGGCGCTCCCGCCATGCGGCGTCGGTTCTCCGTCGCCCTGCAGCCACAATTGCACATCGCGTGCCGAACAGAATTCCAGCAGTCGCGTCAGGTCGCCATCGGACAAAGGTTCGATATGCCGCAGCAGCAACGCACTGGCGGTACCGTGGAACAGCTCGACATGGCCGAGGGCCTGGGGCCTGGCAAAGCCGCGCAGCAGGTCCGGCAGGTCACGGGCCAGGGATTGCAGTTCGGGAACCAGCACCAGGCAGTCGTCGAACGCGACGATGGCCTGGCTGGCGGCCGCGCGGAAGCCGACCTCCAGGCGCTTGGCCTTGACGTCCCAGCGCACCGCGAGACGAGCACGGCGGCGGTAGCCGAATTCCGGCCCCACCAACGGCGCGGCCCACTCCTGCGGGGTCAGGCCGGAGAAACGCTCCAGTTGCTCGGCGAGGGTGCGCTGCTTGAGCGCCAACTGATCGGCGTGAGGCAGGTGCTGCAGGCTGCAGCCACCGCATGTGCCAGCCACCGGGCAGGGAGGATTACGACGATTTTCGGCGGCCGTGAACACGCGCTCGCAGCGCGCTTCGACCACCTTGCTGCGGGCGGAAAGCACGCGGGCTTCCACCGCTTCGCCCGGCAACGCGCCGGCAACGAACCAGGTATGGCCATCCTGATGGGCAATGCCGCGGCCGTCATGGGCCAGGCGCTCGATGTTCAGGCGCTGCTTCTTGCCCACCGGTACCGCGGGGCCCCGCGCTCCGCCGCTGGGCTGGAAACGCAGGCCGGTTCTCTGTTTGGCCATGTCAGTGGGGATCGAACACGCCCGAAGACAGGTAGCGGTCGCCGCGGTCGCAGATGATCGCCACCAGGGTCGCGTTTTCCAGCTCGCGGGACAGGCGCAACATGGCCGCCACAGCACCGCCGGAGGACACGCCGCAGAAAATGCCTTCTTCACGGGCCAGGCGGCGCATCACGTCTTCGGCTTCGCTCTGCTGCATGTCGACCACGCGGTCGACGCGGGTCGAGTCGAAGATCTTCGGCAGGTACTCCTGCGGCCAACGGCGGATGCCGGGGATGGCCGAGCCTTCCATCGGCTGCAGGCCGACGATCTGCACCTTGGGGTTCTGCTCCTTGAGGTAGCGCGACACGCCCATGATGGTGCCCGTAGTGCCCATGGAACTGACGAAATGGGTGATCTCACCGCCGGTTTGCTGCCAGATTTCCGGGCCGGTGGAATCGTAGTGAGCGATCGGGTTGTCGCCATTGGCGAACTGGTCGAGCACCTTGCCCTTGCCTTCGCGCTGCATCTGGTCGGCGAGGTCGCGGGCGCCTTCCATGCCCTGCTCCTTGGTCACCAGGATCAGCTCGGCGCCGTAGGCGGTCATGGCGGCCTTGCGCTCGGCGGTGGAGTTGTCCGGCATGATCAGGATCATGCGGTAACCCTTGATCGCCGCCGCCATCGCCAGGGCGATGCCGGTGTTGCCGGAGGTGGCTTCGATCAGCGTGTCGCCGGGCTTGATATCGCCGCGCAGCTCCGCTCGGGTGATCATCGACAGCGCCGGGCGATCCTTCACTGAACCCGCGGGGTTGTTGCCCTCGAGCTTCACCAGCAGAGTGTTGGAAGTATTCCCGGGCATGCGTTGCAAGCGAACCAGCGGGGTATTGCCGACGCAATCGGCGATAGTCGGATACTGCACGGTCATGGAGGCACTCGGATCTGAAACCAGGCCACCTATGATAACGGCAAACCGCGGCGCGCCATACGAAGTTTCCTAACAAGCCGTGTGCAAATGCTCAGAGGCCGATTGCGGCGGGCAACCGCAGGTGCACGCGCAGCCCCGCCGGCCCGCAATCCGCCCAGAGTTCGCCGCCCTGCATGCGCACCGAACTGCGGGCGATGCTCAGGCCCAGGCCGAAACCTTCGCCACTGCGCGCGGCGGACAAACGGGTGAAGGGCTGGAAGATGCGTTCGAGATCGGCCTCGGGCACGCCGGCGCCGTCATCTTCGAGCCAGAGGTGCCAGCCCTGGCCCTCGCGTCGGCCGCCCAGGCGAACGCAGCCGCTCGGGGGCGAGTGACGGATGGCGTTGCGCAGCAGGTTTTCCAGTGCCCGCGCCAGGCCATTGAGGTGACCACGCACACGACACCCCGCCGGCACCTGATAAAGGAAGCGTTCCGGCGCCCAGCCGGCCTCGAAGCGGGCGTCGTCCACCAGCAGCTCCCAGAGCGATTGCAGGTCGATGTCCTCCCGCTCCAGCTGCGGTCGCTCGGTATCCAGCCAGGCCAGCTCCAGGGTATCGGCGACCAGGCGCTGCATCACCTCCACCTCGCGTTCGACCCGCTGGCGCAGCGTTGCTTCGCTGATCGGACTGTCGCCCGCCACCCGCAGGCGGCTGAGCGGGGTGCGCAGTTCGTGGGACAGGTCGCGCAGCAACTGGCGCTGGAGGCTCACATGGCTGCGCAGGCGCTCCGCCATATGGTCCAGCGCGCGACCCAGTTCACCCAGTTCATCGCGGCGCGCGTTGAGTTCGGGGCCGGCCACCGACCCCAGGTCGTCGGCCTGCAAGGCATTGGCGTGCTCGCGCAGGCGCGCCAGCGGGCGCACCAGGTAGCGGTAGAGCAAGGCGCACAACAGCAGCGCCAGCACCGCCGGCACCAGGCCGTGGGTCAGCGACTGGCGCATGAGCGTGAAACCACTGGGCAGGTAGCGCGCGGGCAGTTGCAGCACCAGGCGACCCGCCGTCGGCTCGCCGGGGAATGGGATGCCGATGTAGGGCAGGTCCATCGAGCGTGAACTCACCGGCCACTCCAGACCTCGCTGGAAGGTCAGGTGGGCGACTTCGTCCCGGCTCAGCGGGACGGCGCCCAGGGCCTGCAAGCGGGCATCGACCACGGTCATCCAACCCTCTTCGCGCTGGCGCATCCCCGCCAGCCAGGCATCGACCCCTACCGCGCCGCCGGAGCGCCAGGCCTGCTCCGCCTCTCGAGCGTAACCACCGAGCACCTCCCGCGCCTCGGCTGACAGGTAATAGCTTTGCCGTTCGACCTGCTTGCCCCAGGACCAGGACAGCCAGATCAGCAACAGGCAGAACGCCACCAGCGCGACCGCCAGCCTCCAGAACAGCGAGTGACGCCCGGGGACCTCAGCCATCGCCGTCACGGAACACGTAGCCCTTGCCCCACACCGTCTGCAACTGGTGGCGCAAGTAGCCGATGCCCTGCAGCTTGCGGCGCAGGTGGCTGACATGCATGTCCAGGGCACGGTCGTGGGGCGTGAAGGCACGATGCAGGACGTGCTGGTAAAGGAAGGCTTTGCTCAGGATCTCGCCCTGGCTGATGAGGAAGGTCTCCAGCAGGCGGAACTCGGTAGCCGTCAGCCCCGCCCAGCGGCCATCGAGGCCGGCGTCGGCCTTGTCACCATCCAGTTGCAGGCCGTCGCTGCTGCCCACCTGCGCCTGCAAGCCGCGCTCCAGCGCCACCCGGCGCAACACCGCATCGACCCGTACGCTCAACTCGGCCAGGCTGAAGGGCTTGGGCAGGTAATCGTCGGCACCCTGGGAGAAACCGGCGATGCGGTCCTGCTCGGCCCCCAGGGCGGACATCAGGATCACCGGCACCGAACGCTCGCGGCGCAGCCTACGCAGGATATCCAGGCCGCCGATACCGGGCAGCAGGATGTCCATCAGCACCAGGTCGTAGTCGCCACCGCGCGCCTCGGCCAGGCCGGTGGCACCATCCTGGCACCAGGTGACGTCAAAACCACGCTCGCTCAGATGGGAGGACAGGTGGGCGCCCAGTGTCGGGTCGTCCTCGATGGTCAGCAAGCGCAGCCCCGAGGAGGAAAATGCGTTCATATCAAATAAGAGTGATTAGCAATTGCGCCCAGTATTCCCGATTCCGCGCAATCTCGGCAAGGCAAAGGCCCCTGCCACAGGTCCGAACCGCTACACTGCCGGGGAAAACCGCACCGGAGGAATCGCGTGTTCAAGGATCTCGGCATCAAGGGACGTGTACTGCTGCTCACCCTGCTGCCCACCAGCCTGCTGGCGCTGGTATTGGGTGGCTATTTCACCTGGGTGCAGCTGTCGGACATGCGCGCCCAGCTGATCGAGCGCGGCCAGTTGATTGCCGAGCAACTGGCGCCGCTTTCCGCCCCGGCGCTGGCGCAGAACAACACCGAGCTGCTGTCGCGCATCGCCACCGAGGCGCTCGACCAGCCTGACGTGCGCGCCGTCACCTTCCTCAATCCCGAGCGGGAACGCCTGGTCCATGCCGGGCCCAGCATCCTCACCCCCATCCCCAGCGGCGATGGCTCGCACCTGAGCATGACCAGCAACCTCGACACCACCCATTTCCTCCTCCCGGTACTGGGCCGGCACCGCAGCCTGTCCGGGGAACTGTATGGCGACAGCGACAAGCTGCTCGGCTGGGTGGAGCTGGAACTGTCGCACCACGGCACCCTGCTGCGCGGCTACCGCAGCCTGTTCACCAGCCTGCTGCTGATCATCACCGGCCTGGTGGTCACCGCCCTCCTCGCCCTGCGCATGAGCCGCGCGATCAACGCGCCACTGGGGCAGATCGCCCAGGGCGTGGCGCAGCTCAA
Organism: Pseudomonas macauensis; assembly: GCF_047902425.1. NCBI lineage: Bacteria > Pseudomonadati > Pseudomonadota > Gammaproteobacteria > Pseudomonadales > Pseudomonadaceae > Pseudomonas > Pseudomonas macauensis. The sequence continues at coordinate 4,434,435 of NZ_CP138377.1, forward strand.
GGAGGGCCGCCTGGAAACCCGCCTGCCGGCGCTGGGCAGCCACGAGCTGGACGAGTTGGCCGGCGGCATCAACCGCATGGCCGAGGCCCTGCAGAGTGCCCAGGAGGAGATGCAGCACAACATCGACCAGGCCACCGAGGACGTGCGGCAGAACCTGGAAACCATCGAGATCCAGAACATCGAACTGGACCTGGCGCGCAAGGAAGCCCTGGAGGCGAGCCGGATCAAGTCCGAGTTCCTCGCCAACATGAGCCATGAGATCCGCACCCCGCTCAACGGCATCCTCGGCTTCACCAACCTGCTGCAGAAAAGCGAGCTGACCTCACGCCAGCAGGACTACCTCGGCACCATCCACAAGTCCGCCGAAAGCCTGCTGGGGATCATCAACGAGATCCTCGACTTCTCGAAGATCGAGGCCGGCAAGCTGGTGCTGGAGAACATCCCCTTCAACCTGCGCGAACTGATCCAGGACACCCTGACCATCCTCGCCCCCGCCGCCCATGAAAAGCAGCTGGAGCTGGTCAGCCTGATCTACCGCGACACCCCGCTGCAACTGGTAGGCGACCCGCAACGCCTGAAGCAGGTGCTGACCAACCTGGTGAGCAACGCCATCAAGTTCACCCACGAAGGCAGCATCGCCGTGCGCGCCATGCTCGAAGATGAGAGCGACGACCGCGCGCAGCTGCGCATCAGCGTGCAGGACACCGGCGTCGGCCTCACCGACGCGGACCTGCGCGCGCTGTTCCAGGCCTTCAGCCAGGCCGACAACTCGCTGTCGCGCCAGGCCGGCGGCACCGGGCTGGGACTGGTCATTTCCAAGCGCCTGATCGAGCAGATGGGCGGCGAGATCGGCGTCGACAGCAGTTCCGGCGAGGGTTCCGAATTCTGGATCAGCCTCAACCTGCCCAAGGCCCGCGATGACGGCGATGACCTGCTGCCGGCATTGGCGGGCGGGCAGCGCGTGGCGCTCTACGAACCCCATGAGCTGACCCGCACCGCCCTGCACCATCAACTGGAAGACTGCGGCCTGGAAGTCAGCGAATTCCCCGACCTGGCGGCGCTGGAGCGGGCGCTGGCGGCCGATCCGCAGGGCAAGCCGGCGATCGGCCTGGCCCTGCTCGGCGTGACTTCCGCCACCCACCCGCCGGAGCTGCTGCGGCAGTCCATCCGCGAACTCGAACAGCACGGCTGCAAGAGCCTGGTACTCTGCCCGACCATCGAGCAGGCGCACTACAACGCGGTGCTGCCCGAATCCCAGGTGCAGAGCAAGCCGGCCTGTACCCGCAAACTGCAACAGGCGCTGAACGAACTGCTCCACCTGCGCCCGACCCGCAAGGAAAAGATCGCCAACGGCGTGCTGGAGCGTGCACCGCACCTGCTCTGCGTCGACGACAACCCGGCCAACCTGCTGCTGGTGAAGACCCTGCTCAGCGACATGGGCGCCCAGGTGGTCGCTGTCGACAGCGGCCTGGCCGCCGTGGAAGCGGTCCAGCGCGAGCGCTTCGACCTGGTCTTCATGGACGTGCAGATGCCCGGCATGGACGGCCGCCAGGCCACCGACGCGATCCGCCAATGGGAAGCCGACCGCGAGGTCAGCCCGGTGCCGATCATCGCCCTCACCGCCCACGCCCTGGCCAACGAGAAGCGCGCCCTGCTGCAAGGCGGCATGGACGACTACCTGACCAAACCCATCGACGAGCGCCAACTGGCCCAGGTGCTACTGAAGTGGACCGGCCTGCACCTGGGCGCGTCCCGCACGGAACCGCACAGCGCCGAGCCGGGCCTGAACGCCCTGAGCGTACTCGACCCCGCCGAGGGCCTGCGCCTGGCCGCCGGCAAGGCGGAACTGGCCGCCGACATGCTCGGCATGTTACTCGCCTCGTTGTCCGCCGACCGCCAGGTGATCCGCCAGGCCCGCGAGCGCAACGACCGCAACACCCTGCTCGAACGCATCCATCGCCTGCACGGTGCCACCCGCTACTGCGGCGTGCCGATGCTGCGCGCCGCCTGCCAGCGCGCGGAAACCCTGCTCAAGCAGAACGACCCGGACGCCCCGGCGGCACTGAACGAACTCGACAAGGCCATGGCCGAACTGGCCAGGGCCACGGAGAACCGCGAGGCCGAGGCCGACAGCACGGCGCTACCGCAAGACACGCACTGAGACCGCAAGACGATGCGCATCATCCTGTTCAGCAACCAGCCCTACGACTACGACAGCTTCGTCGCAGCCAACCGCCACCACGGCTTCGAACTGCACTTCCAGCAGGCGCAGCTGCGCCTGGACACCGTCGCCCTGGCCAGCGGTTTCGACGTGGTCTGCCCCTTCGTCAACGACGACCTGTCGCGACCGGTGCTGGAGCGACTCGCCGCCGGCGGCACCCGGCTGATTGCCCTGCGCTCGGCCGGCTACAACCACGTCGACCTCAAGGCCGCCCACGCCCTGGGGCTGTCCGTGGTACGGGTTCCAGCCTATTCGCCCTACGCCGTGGCCGAACACGCCGTGGGACTGGTCCTGGCGCTCTGCCGGCAACTGCACCGTGCCTACAACCGCACCCGCGACGGCGACTTCTCGCTGCACGGCCTGACCGGCTTCGACCTGCACGGGCGCACCGTCGGCATCATCGGCAGCGGCCAGATCGGCGAAGTCTTCGCCCGCATCATGAGCGGTTTCGGCTGCCACATCCTCGCCTACGATCCTTACCCCAACCGTGCCATCGAGGCCCTGGGCGGGCGCTTCGTCGAACTGGACGAACTGCTCGCCCAGTCCGACATCCTCAGCCTGCACTGCCCGCTCAACGACGCCACCCGGCACCTGATCAACCCGCGCAGCCTGCAGCAGATGAAGCGCGGCGCCATGCTGATCAACACCGGGCGCGGCGCTCTGGTGGACACCCCGGCGCTGATCGAGGCGCTCAAGAGCGGCCAACTCGGCTACCTCGGCCTGGACGTCTATGAAGAAGAAGCCGACATCTTCTTCGCCGACCGCTCCGACCTGCCGCTGCAGGACGACGTCTTGGCGCGCCTGCTGACCTTCCCCAACGTCATCATCACCGCTCACCAAGGGTTCCTGACCCGCGAGGCGCTGGCCGCCATCGCCGAAACCACGCTGGACAACATCGGCGCCTGGCAGGTGGGCAAGCCCGTCAACCTGGTCGATGGTTGATCGGCTGGCGCTCGCATCCGAGCGCCGCGCCGCCTAGAATGCCGCGCTTTCCCGGAGGACCCATGGCCCAGCACGATTTCCGCTACACCCTGCTCAACCCGCAATTCACCCTCAACGAGTGCCGTGCGCTGACTCCGGGCCGCTACCAGGTCACCGGCATCGGCGGCTCGATCCAGGCCGGCGACACCCTGCTGGTCAGCCTCAAGGGCAGCAAGAGCCTGAGCATGAACCTGGAAGTGGAAAAGGTGCGCCACCTGATCAACCCGCCGGGACAGTGGATGGCCGTGGCCAAGGGCCCGGTATTCCGTGAACTGGCGATCCACGAATGGACGGTCAACTGTGACGCTTGCGCAGCTACACTGACCTTCGAATTCGCCGTCGACGCCAGCCTCGGCAAGGCCGCCCAGCAGCCTGCCGCCGAAGCGCGCATCGGCGAGCTGGGTTGGGCGAAGGCCGGCACCCGCCACCTCTGCCCGGATTGCCAGAGCAAGGAGACTGCATGAAAACCCTGTTCGCCGGCGCCTGCGTGGCGCTGGCCGTGGCCGGTTGCGCCAGCAAGCCGGTCCCTGAAACCGATCAGACCTACCGCATCGAATGGATCGGCGAGCGCCCCCTGATCGACTACAGCCACATCACCCTGACCCTCGACGGCAACGGCCGGGCCTATGGCAGCGCCGGCTGCAACCACTGGTTCGCCAGCTACACGCTGGAGGGCGACAAGCTGACCTTCGGCCAGCCCGGCTCCACCCGGAAGATGTGCGCCGAGGCGCTGATGGAGCAGGAAGGACGCTTCCTGCAGATGCTCCACGATGTCCAGCGCTGGGACTTCAGCGACCAGGGCGAACTGCGCCTCTGGCCGGCCTCGGGCCGCGCCATGCGTATGTGGCCTGAAGGCTGAGAAACAGGATGGCCGTTTCGTCGTGGGCCACGTCGAAACGGCAACTATCCCTGGAGCAGGCAGCCCCCTAGAACAGGCTGAGCTGCTCGTGCGCCCCGCGCAGGTCGACCAGACGCACCCCCACGCCAATCAGCCTTACCGCCTTGTTGCCGCGCTGGAAGGCCTGCCCCAGTAGCAGTCGGTAACTGTCCAGGTCCCGCGCAGCGCCGGCCTGCTCCAGAGTCGTCTGGGTGAAGTCATGAAATTTCAGCTTGATGAAAGGCTTGCCCGGCCGGTAGCTGGCGTCCAGGCGGGTCATGCGCCGTTCCAGCTCGCCCAGCAATGACGGCAGTTCCTCCTGGCAGGCGGCAAGGTCAGGCAGGTCCTGATCGAAAGTGTTCTCCACGCTGATCGACTGGCGCCGGCTGTCCACCTGTACCGGACGCTCATCGATCCCCCGCGACAGCCCCCACAGGCGCTCGCCGAAACTGCCGAACTCCTTCGCCAACTGGATTCGCGACCAGTCACGCAGATCCGCGCAGGTGCGGATACCCAGGCGCGCCAGCTTTTCCGCCGTGACCTTGCCCACGCCGTGCAGCTTCTTCACCGGCAATTCGGCGACGAAGCCGTCCACCTCATCCGGCGTCACCACGAACAGACCGTTGGGCTTGCGCCAGTCGCTGGCGATCTTGGCGATGAACTTGTTCGGCGCCACCCCGGCGGAGACTGTGATGTGCAGGGTTTCCCAGACACGCCGGCGAATCTCCTGGGCGATCCGCGTGGCGCTGCCGCCGCAACGCTCGCTATCGCTGACGTCCAGATAGGCCTCGTCCAGCGACAACGGCTCGATCTGCTCGGTGTAGTCGCGGAAGATCGCGTGGATCTCGCGGGAAGTCTCGCGGTACACGTCCATGCGCGGGCGGACGATGGTCAGGTCCGGGCACAGCTTCACCGCCGTGCGCATCGCCATCGCCGAATGCAGGCCATAGGCGCGCGCCTCGTAGTTGCAGGTGGCGACCACCCCGCGCTTGTCCGGCGAACCACCCACGGCCAGCGGCTTACCCACCAGGCTGGGGTCGTCGCGCATTTCGATGGCGGCATAGAAGCAGTCGCAATCGATGTGGATGATCTTTCGTTGCCGTGTCACGGGAAGGTGCCTGCACCGCCAGGGAGTCGCCAGGGAGCGACGACTGAAAACGCCTTCATGGTAATGCAAAAAAACCGCCGCCTCCCGCGCCAAATCCACAGCGAAATCTGACCCTGCAATCAATTTTTCACCAAACTGCCGCCAACCGTTCATCGGAGGCGTCAAGGATGTGGGACCCCCGTCCAAATCCATACAGATAGACATGGAGTCATAACGTGCACGCTTGTTCGCTGCGTTCCGCTTCCTTGCTGGTGCTTCCACTGGCCGTCGCCCTGGCCGCCGCTCCCGCCCAGGCAGAAACCCTGAATACCCCGCGCCTGACCGGCATCGACAACTTCCGCGATGTCGCCGGCACCACCAGCGCCTACAGCACCGCCCATGACGGTGTGATGCGTGGCGGCGTGTTCTACCGCTCCAACGCGCTGACCCCGACCGCATCCGACCTCGCGACCCTCAATGGCCTGGGCATCAGCCATGTCTTCGACCTGCGCACGCCCAGCGAGATCGCCGGCACCCCGGATACGCTGCCCACCGGCGCGGTCTACGAGAACATCAACATCATCGGCTCCAGCACCGTGAACATGTCACTCACCAGCGCGGCGGCCTCGCGGCAGATGATGCAGGACATGAACCGCGCCTTCGTCACCGACGCCGGCCAGCGCGCGCAGTACCGCCACCTGTTCGAGGAACTGGCCGCCGCCGACGATGCGGCGCTGTTCCATTGCACTGCCGGCAAGGACCGCACCGGCTGGACCGCTGCCATGCTGCAATCCATCGCCGGGGTGGATTCGGCGACCATCATGCAGGACTACCTGGCCACCAACACCTACACCGCCGCTCGCACCGCCGCGACCCTGGCGCAACTGAACAAGATGTCACCGGCCTTCGCTGCCATCTACCAGCCGCTGCTGGGCGTGGAGTCCAGCTACCTGCAAGCCGGCCTGGACCAGATCCAGGCCAGCTACGGCTCGGTGCAGAACTACCTGACCCAGGGCCTGGGACTCGACCAGGAAACCCTCTATGTTCTGCGCGGCAAACTGGTGCGTTTCAACAGCCTGCCCGGCCAGGCCGGATTCGCCCGCAACGACGCCGCCGGCGCAGGGCTGCTGGCGGCCCTGCAGGACAGCGACCTGTCCGGCCACTACACCGCCTACAACTATTACCTGCAATCGGCGATCGACGCCGGCACCCTGAGTGGCGTCGAGTCGCGGGTTGGCGGGCAGATCCATGCCGACGCCGGCAGCTACCTGCTGCGCGAGGCCGGGCAGATCGACGACGCCATCGCCCCCTACGCCAGCGGCCGCGATCTGAAGGACGGCGAAACCCGCCTGTGGATGACCGCCCTGGCCAGCTATGTGGGCACCGACAGCCGCGACGGCGTGGCCAGCAGCAACGAACACGCTCAGGGCACCCTGATCGGCGCAACCCATCGCTTCAGCGACAACCTCAGCGCCCGTGCCGGCGCCGGCTACAACTGGGGCTCGCTGGGTAGCGCCGGCGCCGATGCGGACGCCGACCTCGCACTGCTCACCGTTGGCGGCCGCTGGGCGCTGGAGGACCTCAACCAGGGTCTGTACGCCGACCTGCGCCTGGACGCTGGCTGGATCGACTACGACAGCAAGCGAGACCTGGGCAACGGCCTGGGCACCCCCAAGGGCGACAGCAACGGCAGCTTCTTTGCTGCCACCGGCCTGCTCGGCTATCGCCTGCATGCAGGTGGGTTGGACCTAGAGCCTTCGATCGGCCTGCGCAGCGCGCGGGTCAAGCTGGACGACTTCCACGAGAAAGGCAGCGACCTGGCCCTGGACGTCGACGGCACCGACCGCAGCCTGAACAGCGCCCTGCTCGGCCTGGACATCGGTCTGGCCAACCAGAGCCTGGGCGACTGGAACGTGGCACCGGGCGTAAGCCTGGGCTACGAGCACTTCATGAACGACCCGCAGGTCACCAGCAATGCCTCCCTGGCAGGCTTCGAGGTCGAACAGGTCTCGGCCTTCGACAGTAACTACCTGGTCAAGGCAGGGCTGAACCTGAAGGCGACCCGGGGTGACCTGAGCCTTGGTGCCGAGGTGAAGGCGCTCAGTGGCGGCGACAGCCACGGTGTCGCCGGAACGCTCACCGCCGGCATCGCCTTCTGATGTCGTGACAGCCCCGGAAGCCGCCCCACAGCGGCGTCCCGGGGCTGCTGGCAATCGCTAAGCGACTGATAAAAAATCACTTTTTCCAAACTTTCGGTTGACACCCGAGGCTCCATGCGTAGAATGGCGACCGCGGGATGGAGCAGTCTGGTAGCTCGTCGGGCTCATAACCCGAAGGTCGTAGGTTCAAATCCTGCTCCCGCAACCAGACACAAGGAAAAGGCCACTCTTCGGAGTGGCCTTTTTCGTTTGCGCGTGAATTTAAATTATTGATCAAAAACGAAATATTGATTGACAACAGCTTTCATCCCAGTAGAATGGCCGCCGCGGGATGGAGCAGTCTGGTAGCTCGTCGGGCTCATAACCCGAAGGTCGTAGGTTCAAATCCTGCTCCCGCAACCAGACATCAAGAAGAAAGCCACTCTTAGGAGTGGCTTTTTTCGTTGTGCCGAAGAAACTGCTTCAGCAAATCGTCGCCCCCAGGAAGAAATCCTCCCGAGGGACTTGGGAAATCGCGCCACTGCCCCTACTCTGTCGCGCAAATTCGATGAGGTGCCCGATGAGCGCCAACCCTGCCACCCCAGACAGCCCCGCGACCGGCGAGCAGCCGCAGCGCAGCGGGCTTCTGCACTGGATCAACGCCAATCGCCAGCCGATCGGCCTGGGCGTTACCCTGCTGCTGTTCAGCCTCGCGCTGATCGCCTGCTACCACCTGCTGCGCGACATCGACGCCTATTCCCTGCACGACGCCATCCTCGACGTCCCCACTGCATCGCTGGCAGGCGCCTTCGCCGCCACCGTCGCCGGCTTTATCACCCTGCTGGGCTACGAATGGTCCGCCACCCGTTTCGCCGGGGTGAGACTCTCCCCCTCGGCACTGCTGACCGGCGGCTTCTCCGCCTTCGCCATCGGCAATGCCGTGGGGCTGTCGATGCTGTCGGGCGGATCCGTGCGCTACCGCCTGTATGCCCGCCAGGGCCTGGGCGCCGCCGAAGTCGCGCGGATGACCCTGTTCGCCAGCCTGTCCCTGGGCTGCGCGCTGCCGATACTGGCCGCGCTGGCGGCCCTGAGCGACCTGTCCGACGCCTCCCTGGCCCTGCACCTGCCGAGTTGGCTGGTGGCGGTGCTCGCCCTGGGCATCATCGCCTTCTGCATTCTGCTGGTAGTCGGCATCGAGCGCCGGCGCCTGCCGGAACAGCCGTCTCCCGACAGCCATCTGGTGCGCATCGGTCGCCGCACCGTGCGCCTGCCCGGCCTGCGTCTGTCGCTGCTGCAACTGCTGATCACAGCGCTGGATGTCGCCTGCGCCGCCACCGTGCTTTACCTGTTGCTGCCCGAAGCCCCGCCCTTCGGCGCCTTCCTGCTGGTTTACCTGATCGCCCTGGCGGCCGGCGTGCTAAGCCACGTTCCTGGCGGCGTCGGGGTATTCGAGGCCGTGCTGCTGGCAGCCTTCGCCGGCCAGCTGGGCGCCGCGCCACTGGCCGCCGCGCTGCTGCTGTACCGCCTGATCTATGTGGTGCTGCCGCTGATCGTCGCCTGCCTGCTGTTGCTGTTCCTCGAAGCCCGGCGCGTGCTGGTGGCCAAGCAGGCGGTGCGGATCACTTCCGGCTTTGCCGCGCAGATCCTCTCGCTGCTGGTATTCATCTCCGGCATCGTGCTGCTGTTCTCCGGCGCCACGCCTTCCATCGACACCCGCCTGGAGGAGATCGGCTTCCTGGTGCCGCACCGCCTCATCGATGCCTCGCACCTGGCCGCCAGCCTGATCGGTGTGCTCTGCCTGCTGCTCGCCTACGGCCTGCGCCGTCGCCTGTCCGCCGCCTGGGCACTGACCATCGGCCTGCTGGTGGCCGGCGCGGTGCTGTCGCTGCTCAAGGGCTTCGACTGGGAAGAAGCACTGATCCTGAGCTTCACCGCCGCGCTGCTGGTGATCTTCCGCAGCGCCTTCTACCGACGCAGCCGCCTGATGGACCTGCCCTTCTCGCCGCTCTATCTGGGGGCCGCCGCCTGCGTCATCGCCGCGTCCATCTGGCTGCTGCTGTTCGCCTACCAGGACGTGCCCTACGATCAGGAACTCTGGTGGCAATTCGCCCTGGACGCCGACGCTCCGCGCGGCCTGCGCGCCGCCCTGGGCAGCTGCGTGCTGCTGGCCGCACTGGCGCTGTACTGGCTGCTGCGCACCGAACCACCGGCGATCCTCGAACCCAGTCGCGAAGACCTGGATACCGCTGCCGGCATCCTGGCCAGTTCGTCGCAACCGGACGGCGGCCTGGCCCTCTCCGGCGACAAGGCGCTGCTGTTCCACGAAGGCAAAGACGCCTTCCTGATGTACGCCCGCCGCGGCCGCAGCCTGGTGGCGCTGTTCGACCCGGTGGGTCCGGCGCAGTCCCGCGCCGAGCTGATCTGGCAGTTCCGCGACCTCTGCGACCTGCACCACGCGCGCCCGGTGTTCTACCAGGTGCGGGCGGAGAACCTGCCGCTGTACATGGACATCGGCCTGACCGCCCTCAAGCTCGGCGAGGAGGCGCGGGTCGACCTGCGTCGCTTCGACCTGGAGAACAAGGGCAAGGAAATGAAGGACCTGCGCTACACCTGGAACCGAGGTCAGCGCGACGGCCTCAGCCTGGAGTTCCACGAACCGGGCCAGGCGCCGATGGAAGAGCTGCGGGCGATCTCCGACGCCTGGCTGGGCGGCAAGAACGTCCGCGAGAAGGGCTTCTCCCTGGGTCGCTTCACCCCTGAATACCTGAGCTATTTCCGCATCGTGGTGATTCGCCACGAGGGCCGCGCCGTGGCCTTCGCCAACCTGCTGGAAACCGGCAGCAAGGAGCTGGCGAGCATCGACCTGATGCGCATGGTGCCCGACGCACCGAAGCTGACCATGGAATTCCTCATGCTCGGCCTGATCCTGCATTACAAGGAAAGCGGGCACACCCGCTTCAGCCTGGGCATGGTGCCGCTCGCCGGCCTCCAGCCGCGCCGTGGCGCGCCGCTGACCCAGCGCCTGGGCGCCCTGGTCTTCCGCCGGGGCGAGCAGTTCTACAATTTCCAGGGGCTGCGTCGCTTCAAGGACAAGTTCCAGCCCGACTGGGAACCCCGTTACCTGGCCGTGCCCGCCGGACTGGACCCGCTGGTGGCGCTGGCCGATACCGCCGCGCTGATCGCCGGCGGCCTGAGTGGATTGGTGAAACGCTGAAATGCTGAAACGTCGCTGGCGGCATCTGCTCGCCCTGCTCCTCCTGATCATCATCGCGGTCGGCCTGCTGCTGTGGAGCCGCCCCGCTTCCCAGGCCTCCCTGGAACACCGCCAGTTGTCCGACGGCAGCGCCGTCGCCCTGGCCATCCCCGCCAAGCAGCCCACTGCGCGCGTCCTGCTGGCGGTGCAGCCGGACCAGAAACTGGATGACGGCCAGTTGCTGGCCCTGGCCCACGACAGCGGCGCCCGTGTGGTGCAGTTCGTCTTCCCGGACAAGGATTGCGCCGCCCAGCAGCAACGCATCCAGGCCGCCGGCGAGTTGCTGGACGGTCAGCCGACCCTGGTCGCCGGCATCGGCGAGGGTGGCGCCTACGCCTGGCGCTGGCTCGCCGGGCAAAGCGACGACAAGGCCCACGCCCTGTCGGTCGGCTTCTCCCTGGAAAAGCCCGACTGTACCGCCACGCCCCTGCCGCAGAGCGCCGCCCACGGCCACTGGCTGGCCGCCTGGAACGACAACCCGGACGATGCCAGCGCGCGCTTCGCCCGCGGCCTGAAGAACGCCGAAACGGTGATCAGCGACTACGACACCCCACTGCCCAAGGTCCTCGCCGACCAGCTGCGCCACCTGCTGCAAGGTGGCAATGACAATGTGCCGGTAGTCGAAGTCCCTGCTGCCAAACCATCGGAAACCGTCACCCTGTTCTACTCCGGCGATGGAGGCTGGCGCGACCTGGACCGCGACGTCGCGGCGCAGATGGCCGAGCTGGGCTATCCGGTGGTGGGCGTCGATGCCCTGCGCTATTTCTGGGAGCACAAGAGCCCCGAACAGAGCGCCGCCGACCTCGCCGTGCTGATGCAGCACTACCGCCAGAAATGGGGTGCCAAGCACTTCGTGCTGGCCGGCTACTCCTTCGGCGCCGATGTACTGCCGGCGATCTACAACCGCCTGCCGGCCGACGCCAAGAAGGATGTCAGCGCGGTGATCCTGCTGGCCTTCGCCCGCAGCGGCAGCTTCGAGATCGAAGTACAAGGCTGGCTGGGCAAGGCCGGCCAGGAAGCCGCCACCGGCCCGGAAATGGCCCGTCTGCCAGGACCCAAGGTGCTCTGCGTGTACGGCATCGAGGAAAAGGACGAGAGCGGCTGCACCCAACCGCAGTCGGTCGGAGAAAACCTCCAGCTCCCCGGCGGTCACCACTTCGACGAGAACTATCCAGCCCTCGCCAAGCGCCTGGTCGACGCCATCCGCTCCCGCCAGGCAGCCGACAACGAAGGCTGACCCTTATCAAAGGGCCGCTCGATGCGGCCCTTTCTCCATGGACTGGAGCTGCTTCAGGCTGGCTTAAGGCTCTAGACTGACACTGTCAGCCCCGTTGCCAGAGCGGGGCCCGCGAAGCCACACAAGGAAACGTCATGAGCCTGACAAAGAAACCCTCCCGCTACGGAAGCCTGTCCATCGCCATGCACTGGATCATGCTGCTGCTGATCGCGGCGGTGTACGCCAGCATGGAGTTGCGCGGGAACTTCCCCAAGGGCAGCGAAGCCCGCGAGTTTCTCAAGCACTGGCACTTCGTGCTTGGCCTGAGCGTCTTCGCGCTGGTCTGGCTGCGCCTGATCGGCCGCCTCATCTACCCGGCCCCGCCCATTCTCCCCGCTCCGCCGAGCTGGCAGATGAAGCTGGCCAAGCTGATGCACGTGGCACTCTACGGTCTGATGATCGGCCTGCCGCTGGCAGGCTGGGTGATCCTCAGCGCCGCCGACAAGCCCATCCCCTTCTGGGGCCTGGAGCTGCCGCACCTGGTGGACAAGAACCCGGACCTCGCCAAACAGGTCAAGGAATGGCACGAGACCATCGCCGTGCTGGGCTACTGGCTGATCGGCCTGCACGCCCTGGCCGCGCTGTTCCACCACTACATCAGCCGCGACAACACCCTGGTGCGCATGCTGCCGGGCAAGGGTGAAGCGAAGCCAGAGTGAGGCTCCGCTCACCGTAGGGCGTACAACCGTTCGCGGTGGTACGCCGATACGCCAAGCCCCATCGCCAGCGTTGAGGCCAATCCCGGGGCACACTGAGACCAAGGCCAATCGGCGTATAACGCGGAGCGTTATACGCCCTACCCTTCGCCCGCCAAGATCGCTCCTGTTGGCGGATCGCGGACAAGGTCCGCTCCTACAAGATCAAAGGCCCCTCACCCTAACCCTCTCCCGCAAGCGGGAGAGGGGACTGTTCGGTGCAGGATGAAACCATGGCGTCAGCCGGCACGGACGGCTCCCTCTCCCTCTGGGAGAGGGCTGGGGGGAGGGGGAAGCGCAGGCAGGGATTAGCCCGGTAGAAGACAGTTGCTCCTACAAAGACGACCAACAAAAAAGCGCGCCAATCGGCGCGCTTTTTTGTTGGTCACGGGGCCTTAGATTTCCACCTGCGTCCCCAGCTCGATCACCCGGTTCAGCGGCAAATTGAAGTAGCGCAGGTTGCCGTTGGCATTCTTCAGCAGGAAGGCGAACAGCCCCTCGCGCCAGCGCGCCATACCGATCAGCTTGGACGGGATCACCGTCTCGCGGCTGAGGAAGTAGGTGGTGCGCATCGGGCTGAAGTCCAGCTCGTTGAGGTGGCAGAGCTTGAGCGCCAGCGGAATGTCCGGGTCTTCCATGAAGCCGAAGTGCAGCACCACGCGGAAGAAGCCTTCCCCATAGGCGTCCACCTCGAAGCGTCGATCCGGGCTGACCCGCGGACTGTCTTCGTTGACCACGGTGAGCAGCACCACCTGCTCGTGCAGCACCTGGTTATGCAGCAGGTTGTGCAACAGCGCATGGGGTACTGCATCGGAGCGCGCGGTGAGGAAAACGGCGGTGCCCTGCACACGGTGCGGCGGCTGCGAGCGGATGCTGGAGATGAACAGCGGCAGCGGCAGCGAGCCCTCGTCGAGGCGGTCCACCAGCAACTGGCGACCACGCTTCCAGGTGGTCATCAGGATGAACAGGCCGATACCGGCGATCACCGGGAAGGCACCGCCCTGGACCACCTTGGGCAGGTTGGCGGCGAAGAACAGGCTGTCCACCAGCAGCATCATCAGGAAGAACGGAATGGCCAGCCACAGCGGCCACTTCCACAGCAGCCAGATCACCACACCCATCAACAGGGTGGTCATCAGCATGGTACCGGTCACCGCCACGCCGTAGGCCGAGGCCAGGGCAGCGGAGGACTCGAAGCCCAGCACCAACAGCACCACGCCGACCATCAGCGCCCAGTTCACCATACCGATGTAAATCTGCCCCTGCTCATGGCTGGAGGTGTGCTGGATCACCATGCGCGGCACGTAGCCGAGCTGGATGGCCTGGCGGGTCAGGGAGAAGGCGCCGGAAATCACCGCCTGGGAAGCAATCACCGTGGCCAGGGTGGACAGCGCCACCATCGGCAGCAGCGCCCAGCCCGGCGCGGTCAGGTAGAAGGGGTTACGCGCAGCCTCGGCATTGACCAGGATGGTCGCGCCCTGGCCGAAGTAGTTCAGCACCAGGGCCGGCAGTACCAGGGCAAACCAGGCGCGGGCGATCGGCTTGCGGCCGAAGTGGCCCATGTCCGCGTACAGTGCTTCGGCGCCGGTCAGCGCCAGCACGGTGGCGCCCAGGATGGCCACGCCGATGCCGGGGTGGGAGATGAAGAAGTTCAGCGCCCAGACCGGATTCATCGCCTTGAGCACTTCCGGCTGCTGCGACACGCCGTAGATGCCGAGTGCCGCCAGAGCGACGAACCAGGCCACCATCACCGGTCCGAACAGGATGCCGATGCGCGCGGTGCCGTGCTTCTGGATCAGGAACAGCCCGACCAGCACGATCAACGACAGAGGCACCACCCAGTGCTCCAGCCCGTCGAAGGCGATCTCCAGACCCTCAATGGCCGAAAGCACCGAAATCGCCGGGGTGATCATGCTATCGCCGTAGAACAGCGCGGCGCCGATCAGGCCAGCCACCACCACCATCGCCTGCATCCTGCGGCGACCGGTTGCGGCGCGGCGGGCCAGGGCCGACAGCGCCATCACCCCGCCCTCGCCCTGGTTGTCGGCGCGCAGCACGAAGATCACGTACTTGATCGACACCACCCAGATCAGCGACCAGAAGATCAGCGACAACACGCCGAGCACACCATCGTGGTTGGCCTGCACACCATAACCGCCGACGAACACCTCCTTGAGGGTGTACAGCGGGCTGGTGCCGATATCGCCGTAGCAGACGCCCACGGCGCCGACCATCAGGCCGATCGCGGAACTGGAATGGGGCTGTTCATGCTCAACGGTGCCGGCGCTTGCATCGGACATGTAACAAATTTCCTCAGAAAAATTCGGCGCATCCTGCTCCGACCCTTTCGTCGATGCAAGAGCCGGTCGCATTCGATTTGAAAGACTATAGAGCCTGTTGCCCACAATTACCGGCTGGCACGCGCTTGCAGGGACCTGCGACAGCTTGTCCCAGGGAGACTGGTCAAGCGCGCGGGCTGCCGCTAGAATTGCGCACTTTTTGATCAGAGGCGCCACCAGCGCGCCCTTCGAGGTTAGCCGCACATGTCCACCGCCACACCCAAAGTCGGATTCGTCAGCCTGGGTTGCCCCAAAGCCACGGTCGATTCCGAACGCATCCTCACCCAACTGCGCATGGAGGGGTACGAAATCGTCCCCACCTACCAGGACGCAGACGTGGTGGTGGTGAACACCTGCGGCTTCATCGATAGCGCCAAGGCTGAATCCCTCGACGCCATCGGCGAAGCCATCGCCGAGAACGGCAAGGTGATCGTCACCGGTTGCATGGGCGTGGCCGAAGACAGTATCCGCGATGTACACCCCAGCGTGCTGGCCGTCACCGGCCCGCAGCAGTATGAGCAGGTGGTCAATGCCGTCCACGAGGTGATCCCGCCCAAGGCCGAGCACAACCCGCTGATCGACCTGGTGCCGCCGCAGGGCATCAAGCTGACCCCGCGTCACTACGCCTACCTGAAGATTTCCGAAGGCTGCAACCACAGCTGCAGCTTCTGCATCATCCCGTCCATGCGCGGCAAGCTGGTCAGCCGTCCGGTGGGCGACGTGCTCAGCGAAGCCCAGCGCCTGGTCAAGGCCGGCGTCAAAGAGCTGCTGGTCATCTCCCAGGACACCAGCGCTTACGGCGTGGACCTGAAGTACAAGATGGACTTCTGGGACGGCCAGCCGGTGAAGACCCGCATGCTGGAGCTGTGCCAGGCGCTCTCCGCCATGGGCGTGTGGGTGCGCCTGCACTATGTCTACCCGTACCCCAACGTCGACGATGTGATCCCGCTGATGGCCGAGGGCAAGCTACTGCCCTACCTGGACATCCCCTTCCAGCACGCCAGCCCGAAAGTGCTCAAGTCCATGAAGCGCCCCGCCTTCGAGGACAAGACCCTGGCGCGCATCAAGAAGTGGCGCGAGATCTGCCCCGAGCTGACCATCCGCTCCACCTTCATCGTCGGCTTCCCCGGCGAGACCGAGGAAGACTTCCAGTACCTGCTGGACTGGCTGACCGAAGCCCAGCTCGACCGCGTCGGCTGCTTCCAGTACTCCCCGGTAGAAGGCGCCCCGGCCAACGACCTGGGCCTGGACGTGGTGCCCGACGACGTCAAGCAGGACCGTTGGGAGCGCTTCATGGCGCACCAGCAGGCCATCTCCGCCGCCCGCCTGCAGCTGAAGATCGGCAAGGAAATCGACGTGCTGATCGACGAAGTGGACGATGAAGGCGCCGTAGGCCGCTCCTTCGCCGACGCCCCGGAAATCGACGGTGCCGTATACGTCGACACCTTCGACGTGAAGCCGGGCGACAAGGTGCGCGTGCGCATCACCGACGCCGACGAGTACGACCTCTGGGCCGAACTGGTCTGATCCGCAAAAGCCCCGCTGATGCGGGGCTTTTCATTTCTGCTATTGGAAAGCCCATGACCAACAACGACGTACTGCGCAGCCTGCGCTACCTGCTGGACATCCGCGACGCCCAGGTCGCCGAGATCACCGCGCTGGCCGGCTTCAACCTCAGCGCCGAGGATGTCGGTGCCTTCCTCGCCCGCGACGACGAGCCGGACTTCAAGCCGTGCAGCGACCGCGTGCTGGCGCACTTCCTCGACGGCCTGATCGTGCATCGCCGTGGCCGCGACGAATCCCGACCGCTGCCGCCGGTGGAACTGCCGCTGACTAACAACATCACCCTGAAGAAACTGCGCGTGGCCTTCGAGCTGCGCGACGACGACATCCTCGCGATCCTCGACAGCGTGGGCTTCATCGTCACCAAGACGGAACTGGGCGCGCTGTTCCGCAAGCCTGGCCACAACAACTACCGGCCCTGCGGCGACCAACTGCTGCGCAACTTCCTCAAGGGCCTGACCCAGCGCCAGCAGCGCTGAGGCCGTCGTGCTCTACCGCCTCGCCGCCGACGCCGTCGTCCTGCTGCACCTGGGCTTCATCCTCTTCGTGCTGCTCGGCGGCCTGCTGGTGCTGCGCTGGCCGCGCCTGGCCTGGCTACACGTGCCGGCAGCGGCCTGGGGCATGGCGGTGGAACTCCTCCACCTCTATTGCCCACTCACGCCGCTGGAGAACCACTTCCGCGCCCTGGCCGGGGACCACGGTTACAGCGGCGGCTTCATCGAGCATTACCTGATCCCGCTGATCTACCCCGCCGGCCTGACCGAAGCAACCCAGGTCGTCCTCGGCCTCGTGGTACTGGCGATCAATCTGCCGCCTTACCTGCTCCTGCTCCGGCGGCTGCTGCGCTCGTGCTGATCGGGCTCGGCGCTCCAACAGGGAGATAGGCCAGGCTGGCCTCCTTGTTCTTCGCGCGCCCCAGGCGCTGCCCATTGTTGAGTTGCGACTCGATCAGCCGGTGATCCGCCGTGAGCCAGCTCAGAGGCTGCTCTCCTTCATGCGTCACCTGGGAGATGATGAGGGTGCGCGACGGGTCCCAGTCTTCGCCGGTACGCTGGCGCAGCCAGGCGAACAATGCGGCGCTGTCGCCCCGTGGATATCCCGAGCGCTCGAAATGGAGCGGATGAGCCTGGGGCGAGCCGCGCTTTTCCAGGTACATCGGCAGCCGCGCATCGTGATCACCGAGGATCAGCACCCGCCACTGCGACCAGGGCGCAGTCCGCTCCGCCTGGCTGCGCACGTCGCTGGCGAACTCCGGAACCCCGCCGCCGCTATTGCTCCACGGATAGGCCACGCCCAGCACCAGCAGCATCACCACGGCCCCCACGCCGAGGGCGCGCGGCCAGATACGCCCCAGCCCGGCGAGACCGCGCCGATGGCGGGACTCCACCACCCACCAGGCCGCCAGCAACTGGGCGAACGGCACCAACGGCAGCACGTAATAGCTGCGCCGACTGCCGCTGGCGGTGAAGAACGCAAACAGCAGCGCCAGGGCCCAGACCAGCCAGCGCGCATTGGGCTCCAGCTGCTTCCAGTGGCGCCCGGCGTACCACAACCCGGCGATCCACAGCGGCGCCCAGGGCAAGGTGTAGACCGGCAGGTAGATCAGGTAGCTGTAGATCGGCCCCTCATGATCGAAGGGCTGGAAGAAACGCACTACGTTCTCCCGGAATACCAGCGCCAGGCCGCTCTCACCATAGGTGGGCTGGCCATACAAGTGCGAAAGCGCAAAGGGAATCGCGTACACCCCGGCCGACACCACCAGTGCCACCACCAACCGCAGGTTGAAATGGCGACGCCAGCGCCCGACGCTGAACAGGTGCGGCAGCAGCATCAGCACCGGCAGGACGAAGCCGATCAGCCCCTTGCACAGCGAGGTCAGCGTCAGGATCAGACAGAACCCCAGGTAGCGCGAGAAGCGCGTGTCTTCCGGCCCACGCCAGTACCAGGCCAGCGCCGCCAGCACGCCGAACACCGTCAGCATGTCCGCCGTCGCCACCCGCGCCCAGAACAGGAAGTAGAAGGTGGTCGCCATCAGCCAGCCGGCCAGCAGGCCGGTGCCCTTGCGCAGCAAGTGCTCACCCAGCCACCAGACCAGCCAGACGCTGCCCAGCCCGGCGAGCACGCTGCTGGCGCGCAGCGTCCAGTGATTGAGGCCGAACAGGCTGGCGGGCGCTGCGATCAGCCAGTAGGACAACAGCGGCTTGTCGTAGTACGGCGAGCCACTCAGGTAAGGATCGAGATAGTCCCCCGACTGCAGCATCTGCAGCACGATATCCGCCCAGCGTACCTCCGGCCCCCAGACCTCGCGGCCACCCAGGCCGAACACCAGCAGCAAGGTCGAAACGCCCATGAGCAACGCCAACGCCTTGCGCTCTCTGCTCCACCCCTGCATCACCCGGGCCCCCAGCCACTCGAAGATCCGTGGACACTAGGGCAGCAGAAGTTATGCGCCGGTTAAGAAAGCGCAGTGCGGTTGTGATGCGTCGCCATTTCCGTTCTCGATAGTGCTCGGAGGCCCTCGGCGATCCCGCTACGGTGAGGCGAATTTCGCAGCCAGGAGAGGCTCATGCACCGCTATTTTTCCCTCGAAGGCAAGACCGCACTGGTCACCGGCGGTACCCGCGGTATTGGCCGGATGATCGCCCAGGGTCTGCTCGAAGCCGGCGCCAAGGTCATCATCTGCGCCCGCGACGGAGCCGCCTGCACCGAGACCGCTGCCGAGCTGTCGCAGTACGGCGAGTGCATCGGCCTGCCCGCCAACCTCGCCACCGAGGAAGGCGCCCGCGCCCTGGCCAGCGAGCTGAACGAGCGTCTGGATCACCTCGACATCCTGGTGAACAACGCCGGCACCACCTGGGGCGCGCCGCTGGAAAGCTACCCCGCCTCGGGCTGGGAAAAGGTCATGCAACTCAACGTCACCGCCGTGTTCAGTTGCATCCAGCAACTGCTGCCGCTGCTGAAGAAGGCCGGCAGCGCCGAAAGCCCCGCGCGGGTGATCAATATCGGCTCGGTGGCCGGCGTCACGTCCCACGGCGAGAGCGCCTACGCCTATGGCCCGAGCAAGGCCGCGCTGCACCAGCTGTCGCGCATGCTGGCCCGCGAGCTGGTGGGCGACCACATCAACGTCAACGTCATCGCCCCCGGCCGCTTCCCCAGCAAGATGACCCGCCACATCGCCAACGACGAGCAGGCCATGGCCGAGGACACCGCCGTCATCCCCATGCGCCGCTGGGGCCGCGAAGAGGAAATGTCCGCCTTGGCGATCAGCCTGGCGAGCGCCGCCGGGGCCTACATGACCGGCAACATCATCCCCATCGATGGCGGCTTCCACCTCGGATGAACGCCGAATCGGGTACCATGGCGGCCCCTGCAACAGCTTGTGCCGCCATGCCCCACATCGTCTCGCCCATTGGCCACGTCCGCTCCTGCTTCAAGGAGAAGTTCGCCATCCCGCGCCAGCCGCAACTGGCCCCGGCCGCGACCGGCGTGCTGGAGCTGCTGCCGCCGTTCGACACGGGCGACGCGGTGGAAGGCCTGGAGCAGGTCAGCCACGTCTGGCTGCTGTTCCTCTTCCACCAGGCATTGGAAGACAAGCCGCGGCTGAAGGTGCGCCCGCCGCGTCTGGGCGGCAACCAGTCCATGGGCGTGTTCGCCACCCGCGCCACCCACCGCCCCAATGGCATCGGCCAATCGGTGGTGAAGCTGGAGAGAGTCGAGCCCGGCCGCCTCTGGCTGTCCGGCATCGACCTGCTGGACGGTACGCCGGTAATCGACATCAAGCCCTACGTGCCCTACGCGGACATCGTCAGCGATGCCCGCAACGCCATTGCCGACGCGCCGCCCGCGCCCATCGCTGTGCACTGGAGCGACGAGGCCCTGCGCCAGGCCCACGAGCACGGCCTGCGCCTCGGCCAGCCGGTGCGCGAGCTGGTAGAGCAGTGCCTCGCCCAGGACCCACGCCCGGCCTACCAGAAGCCGCCGCCCGAGCGCCGTTACGGCGTGCGCCTGTGGGACCTGGACGTGCACTGGCACTACCCCGCCGACGGCGAAATCCGCGTGATCGATCTCGCCCGCGGCGAAGGCTGACGCCCCTCAGCTCACCGGGTTGAGGGCGATCACGTCGCTCTCGAAGCAGTCCTGTTCGAGGATCAGCGGCTCCACCAGCGGGCGGCTGTCGCGGAAGTGTGCAGTCTGGGTGTGCGCGTCATAGGCCGCGTCGTCGCGGTAGATCTCGTAGAGGTAGATCACGTCCGGATCGACGCGGTCCTGGGACACATCGAACACCAGGCAACCCGGCTCGCTGGCCACCGACGCGGCGGCATTGACCTTGATGGCGGCAAGGAATTCATCGGCGGTTCCGGGCTTTACGCGGGTCTTGATAAAGAGACTGTACACAGGGCGTTCCTTTTGTTTTAAATTTGAAAATAAATTGTATACAAAAAAGGAATCCCGTTCATGTCCGATCTCCCTGCCCGCCCCGGCCGCCTCAACGGCCTGCGTCATCTCGCCCTGCTGGTGCCAAACCTGGAAGAGTGCGAACGCTTCTACGTCGACGTGCTCGGCATGGAAGTCCTCAACCGCGCCAACGAAGACCTGGTCTACCTCACCTGCGGCAACGACAACCTCTCCCTCGGACGCGGCGTTGGCGCGGCCAACGGCCTGCAGACCATGGATCACTACGGCTTCATCGTCGACAGCGTGGAAGAGCTGGAAGCCTGGTACCAGTACTTCAAGGCCCGTGGCGTGACCCTGCTGGACCGCCCCTTCAACCATGGCGACGGCGCACGCAGCTTCCACCTGCTCGACCCGGCGGGGAACAAGGTGCAGCCGCTGTACCACCCGGCGGTTTCCGGGCAACGCCTTCTGTAGGACCGAGGGGGGCGCCTAGCCCTTGCTCGCGAACCCGCAAGGCACGATGTGGTCCGGTTCGCGAGCAAGCTCGCTCCTACGAAAAGCATGCCGTGCCGGCTGGCGCCACAGTTTCCTCCTGCAGCGAACAGTCCCCTCTCCCTCAGGAGCGGGGCGCGCCGCCGGGGTTAGGGTGACGGCAATCCCATGCACCGCTCCTACGAAAAGCCCCCGCCGTCAGCGCTGGAATGCGGGGCATAAAAAAACGCCGCGACCCCAAAGGAATCGCGGCGTTCTTTCGAGCCGACAACGCGGTTTACTTCTCGACGAAGGCGCGCTCGATCAGGTAGTCGCCCGGCTCGCCCATGCGTGGGGAGATCTGCAGGCCGAAGCTGTTCAGCACTTCGCTGGTTTCGTCCAGCATGCTCGGGCTGCCGCAGATCATGGCGCGGTCGTCCTGCGGGTTCATCGGCGGCAGGCCGATGTCGGCGAACAGCTTGCCGCTGCGCATCAGGTCGGTCTGGCGACCCATGCTGTGGAACTCTTCGCGGGTCACCAACGGGCAATAGATCAGCTTCTCTTTCACCATCTCGCCGAAGTACTCGTGCTCCGGCAGGACCTTGGTGATGAAGTCCGCGTAGGCCAGCTCGCTGACCCAACGCACGCCGTGGACCAGGATGACCTTCTCGAACTTCTCGTAGACTTCCGGGTCCTGGATGACCGAGAGGAACGGCGCCATGCCGGTGCCGGTGCTCAGCAGGTACAGGTGCTTGCCGGGTTTGAGGTCGTCCAGCACCAGGGTGCCGGTAGGCTTGCGGCTGACCATCAGCTCGTCGCCTTCCTTCAGGTGCTGCAGACGCGAAGTCAGCGGACCGTCCGGAACCTTGATGCTGAAGAACTCCAGATGCTCTTCGTAGTTCGGGCTGGCAATGCTGTACGCGCGCATCAGCGGACGACCGTTGACTTCCAGACCGATCATCACGAACTGGCCAGTCTTGAAGCGCAGGCCCGGGTTACGGGTGGTCTTGAAGCTGAAGAGGGTGTCGTTCCAGTGGTGCACGCTGAGAACGCGCTCGGTGTACAGGTTGCTCATCAAGGACTCCTAGGAAAATCGTGGCGCACCCCAGCAAATCCCGGACGTAGCGCAATTGCGCGACATTTTATAGGCGGCGACAATATCCGCAAAATAAATTATCTGGATATTGCTAATCCAAAACGCAGATAAGGCCGCGTCATGTCGATGCGAAAGGATACCGTCAGACCTTTCCTAGACCGGGGCGACCGAATGTCGCGCTGCCCTTCTGGAGTCCATCCCATGAAATTCACCCTGCGCCAGCTGGAGGTCTTCGTCGCTGTCGCCCAGCAGGAAAGCGTCTCCCGCGCCGCCGAAGCGCTGTCCATGTCGCAGTCGGCCACCAGCACCGCGCTGGGCGAGCTGGAGCGGCAGTTCGACTGCAAGCTGTTCGACCGCTCCGGCAAGCGCCTGACCCTCAACGCCCTCGGCCGTCAATTGCTGCCCCAGGCGGTGGCCCTGCTCGACCGGGGCAGCGAGATCGAAAACATGCTCAACGGCAAGAGCGCCTTCGGCTCGCTGGACCTGGGCGCCACCCTGACCATCGGCAACTACCTGGCGACCCTGTTGATCGGCCGCTTCATGCAACGCCAGCCGGACTGCCGGGTGCGCCTGCACGTGCACAACACCGCCCACGTGGTGCAGCGCATCGCCCACTATGAGCTGGACCTGGGCCTGATCGAGGGTGACTGCCAGCATCCGGATATCGAGGTGCAGCCGTGGATGAAGGACGAACTGGTGGTGTTCTGCGCGCCGCAGCACCCGCTGGCCCGTGAAGGCCGCGCGGACCTGGAACGACTGATCGAGGAAGCGTGGATTCTGCGTGAACAGGGCTCCGGCACGCGGCTGACCTTCGACCAGGCCATGCGGCACCACGTAGAGCCATTGAACGTGAGGCTGGAGCTGGAGCACACCGAGGCGATCAAGCGCGCGGTGGAGTCGGGGCTGGGGATCGGCTGCATCTCGCGCCTGGCGCTGCGCGACGCCTTCCGCCGCGGCAGCCTGGTGCCGGTGGAAACACCGGACCTGGACCTGCGCCGGCAGTTCTACTTCATCTGGCACCGACAAAAGTACCAGACCGCGACCATGCGCGAGTTCCTCGACCTGTGCCGCAGCGAAACGGCAGGCGTGACGCGCAGCGACGAGATCGTGCTGCCGATGATTCCGTGACGCCCCAAGCCGCATCGGCGCGCGGCCCATCGCGGACGGAGTCCGATCCTACGAAAGGTTCGCCCCACCTGTAGGCGCGAGCTTGCTCGCGAAAGGGAACGCACCGTGCCTTGCAGGTTCGCGAGCAAGCTCGCTCCTACAGGGCACGGCTCTGCATTCAGCCCAGCAGGATTCCCGCCCAGGTCACGGTAATGATGGTCAGCGCCACGAACTGGGCGGCGCTGCCCATGTCCTTGGCGTTCTTCGACAGCGGATGGCGTTCCAGGGAGACCCGGTCCACCACCGCCTCGATGGCGGAGTTCAGCAGTTCGACGATCAGCGCCAGCAGGCACACCGCGATCATCAGCGCGCGCTCGCCACGGGTGACGTCGCAGAAGAACGACAGCGGGATCAGGATGACGTTGATCAGTACCAGTTGGCGGAAGGCAGCCTCACCCTTGAAGGCGGCAGCGAAGCCGGCCAGGGAATAACCGGCGGCGTTGAAGATGCGTTTCAGGCCAGTCTGGCCTTTGAAGGGGGAAGCGGACACGAGCGATTCTCACAGGTAAAAGTCGCGGCACTCTATACCAGTGCGCGTCAAAAAGGGTTCATGCGGTTTGACAGGATGTGACGAGGTCACGCCCCCGGGACCGACTCCATCTGCTGCAGCAACAGCGCCGCCTGGGTGCGGGTACGCACGTTGAGCTTGCGGAAGATCGCGGTGACGTGGGCCTTCACCGTGGCTTCGGAGACGCTCAGCTCGAAGGCGATCTGCTTGTTCAGCAGGCCTTCGCAGACCATGGTCAGCACACGGAACTGCTGCGGAGTGAGACTGGAAAGGCCGGCGCTGGCGGCGCGCACTTCCTCGCTCATCTCGGTCGCCGCATCCACCTGCGGCGGCCACCAGACGTCGCCGTCGAGCACCGCGCGCACGGCCTGCTGCAGGGTGCTCATCTCGCTGGACTTGGGGATGAAACCGCTGGCGCCGAACTCACGGGAACGCTGCACCACCGCGGCATCTTCCTGCGCCGAAACCATCACCACCGGAATCTGCGGGTACTGTCCGCGCAGCAGCACCAGTCCGGAGAAGCCGTAGGCGCCTGGCATGTTCAGGTCCAGCAGCACCAGGTCCCAGTCCGATTTTTCGTTCAGCCTGGCCTCCAGGTCCGCGATACTCGCCGCCTCGGACAGTCTCGCCTCAGGTCCCAGGCCAATGGTCAGGGCCTGGTGCAGAGCACTGCGGAACAGCGGGTGATCGTCAGCGATCAGGATCTCGTAGGAAGCCATGGAAAGTCCTTGAAGGCCGCGCCGAAGCCCCGCCGTGGATAACAGCCAGACTTGCGCAGGAAAGGTCGGAGCCGGATACAGCACTGCTTGTCACATTGTACGCAAAGACAACCCCCGGTGTCCGCCGCGAATACATCGCCACACGGTACTTTCAGTGTGTCCCGAACGCTCTGCCACTGTGCCCGCGGGCAAGCCGTTCCCCTTTCCAAAGCACGGGCGTTACGGCAGAGTTCCGCTTTTTTCCTGCCGTTCGAGAACAACAAATGAAAAGCCACGCGCTGCGCGCCGATATCCTGATGCTGTTTACCGCGATGATCTGGGGAGTCTCCTTCGTCGCGCAACGCCTCGGGATGGACGCCATCGGCCCCTTCCTCTACACCGGCCTGCGCTTCACCCTCGGCGCCGTGGCACTGTTGCCGCTGCTGGCCTGGTCGAGCAAGCGTGGGGCACAGCCCTTCAACCGTGGCCTGCTGCTGGCGGGCCTGGCCATCGGTACCGCACTGACCGTGGGGATCAATCTGCAGCAGGTCGGCCTGCTGTTCACCAGCGTGACCAACTCCGGCTTCATCACCGGCCTGTACGTGATCATCGTGCCGCTGCTGGGCCTGGTGATCGGCCATCGCACCGGCATGGGCACCTGGATTGGCGCGGCGCTGGCGGTGATCGGCATGGCCATGCTGAGCATCGGCCCGGACTTCCACGTCGCCTCCGGTGACTGGCTGCAACTGACCGGCGCCCTCGTCTGGGGAGGCCACGTGCTGCTGGTGGGCCTGTTCGCCAGTCGTTACGACCCGATCCGCCTGGCGTTTCTGCAGTTCGTCACCTGCGCGGTGGTGAGCCTGATCCTGGCGCTGATCTTCGAGGAAATCCGCTGGGACGCCATCGTCCAGGCAGGCCCCGCCCTGATCTATGGCGGCCTGTTCGGCGTCGCCACCGGCTTCACTCTGCAGGTCGTGGCGCAGAAGCACGCCATCGCCTCCCACGCGGCGATCATCCTGTCGCTCGAAGCGGTATTCGCCGCCATCGCCGGCGCCCTGTTCCTCGACGAATCGCTGCACCTGCGCGGCTACCTGGGCTGTGCGCTGATGCTCGCCGGCATGCTGGTGGCGCAACTGTGGCCGAAGAAAGCCGAGGCACAGGCGGCCTGAACCTGTGGGGGCAAGAGCGAACCGGAAGCCCGTAGGGCGTACAACCGTTCGCGGTTGTACGCCGTCAGTTGGCTCGCTGGTTGAGCATAAAGCGCTCGGTGGCAGGCATCCTGGTTGAAGTCCGTACGACCGGAAACCAAGGTCAAACGTCATACGCCTCGGACCAAGCCTGTAGGAGCGAGCTTGCTCGCGAACAGCCCCGCCCCCACAGCATCGCGGACGAAGTCCTACGAGATCAAGAGCCCCTCACCCTAACCCTCTCCCGCAAGCGGGAGAGGGAACCGTTCGACGCAGGATGAAGCCTTAGCGTCAGCCGGCACGATCTGCCCCCTCTCCCTGAGGGAGAGGGTTGGGGTGAGGGGGAAGTGCCGGCACAGACTGTCCAGAAAAAGACAGTTGCTCCTACGAATCCGTTCCCTTGGTAAAAGGCATCAGCGCCTGGTGCGCCGGGCTCTGCTCGTCCAGCGGCTGCTGGCACTTGGAGCCCAGATAGCGCTCGCTGAACACATCCAGGTAGGCGTCCAGCGCATCCCCGGCACGGCGATCGCCGGCCAGCCCCAGGCACAACGCCGCCACCTCCGCGGTGCACAGGTGCTCATCGAACTTGGAGCGGCGCAGACGGTAGCGCGACAGGGCATCAGGGGTGATGCTCAGCACCGGGAAACGATCCAGATAAGGGCTCTTGCGGAACATCTTGCGCGCCTCGTTCCAGGTCGCGTCCAGCAGGATGAACAGCGGGCGCCTGCCCTCCTGCGGCAGCACCTCGGTCACCACCCGCTCCGGCTGGACGAACTCGCCGGGAAACACCACGTAGGGCTGCCACTGCGGATCGTCCAGCAGCGCCACCAGGGCCGGATCGACTTCGATGCGCGACCAGCCGAACGCCCAGGTGTCGGGCACGGTCTCGGCGATCAGCCAGCCGGTGTTACTGGGTTTGAGCGGTTCGGTATCGAACATCACCAGGCACATCGCCGCGTTCGACTCAACCTGAGGACGCAGGCCGCACATGCAGTAGTTCGGCCGCAGGCGGCAGCCGGCGCAGCGCGGCGAACGCGAGCCACGGGCCACGAACGGCTTGACGCAACGGGCCAGGCGTTCGTCGCGAAGACGGGCAACGGCGTGGCTCATCGCTGCGCCACCAGAATGAGAGGAAGGGATCGGAACATCGGTGGCTCGAATAGAACGATGAAGGCGGACCGGCGATTGTACCAGAGCCGTCTCTGCTTCCCGCCCCACGACGACCGGCGAATCCTCCGCCAACGGCCATTTGCCGCCGGCGTGACAAGTGTTTCTCGGCACGGACACGCTTTTCAGGGACAATGGCGGCCTGGAATAACCGGCGAACCTCAATCGGTCCGCACGGTCGAATCGGCACCATTGTCAGGAGATGCCCATGCTGCGCCTCACCGCCCTCGCCCTCTGTCTCGTCCTCCCCGCCGCGCACGCCGCCTCGAAGAAGGACTTCGAACTGTCCCAGATGCTGGACAAGGTCGCCAAGGAAAGCAGCGAGGGTACCCCGCGCGCGATCAACGAGGACATTCTCGACCAGGGCTACACCGTCGAGGGCAACCAACTGATCAACCACCTCAGTGTGCGCGCCAGCCACGCCGAGCGCATGCGCGCCAACCCCGATAGCGTCCGCAGCCAGCTGGGTGACAGCGTCTGCACCAACACCGGCTACCGCCAGCTGCTGGCCAGGGGCGCGATCCTCACCTACAGCTTCACCGAGTACAAGACCAACGCTCCGGTCGCCACCGAGCGCTTCGACGCCGGCAGCTGCAAGATCAAGCTGCAGAAGTAACCTCGCCCCGCCATGCTCGACAAACTGCAGTTGCTGAAGATCGCGCGCACGCCGATGCCCTTCGGCAAGTACCAGGGACGCATGCTGGTAGACCTGCCGGAAGAGTACCTGCTGTGGTTCCATCGCAAGGGCGAATTCCCCAAGGGTGAGCTGGGTCAACTGATGCAGTTGACCCTGGAGCTGAAGATCGACGGCCTCGACGGTCTGCTCAAACCGCTGAAACGCTGAACCCCGCGCAACCGCCCTTCAACGGTTGCGCGCCGCGCCTCAGCGCATCCCGCTCTCTCAACGCAACAGCGCCGGATCGCCCTTGCCCGCCACGGCCGCCGCCTCTTCGGGCGTCAGCAGCGCCGTGCGCGGCACGTCCATCAGGCGCGCGCAGGCAGCCAGCACATTGGCCCAGGAAGCGCGGTTGGCGAACAGCATGCCGGCCTCGTTCAGCGTGCCGCCCTGGTTGCGATAGCCCAGTACCGAGGTTTTCAGCGCGTCCGGCAGGATCGGCCACAGATGACCTCGCGCCACCTCCGGGCGCATGTGCGTCAGCAATACCCGGCGCTCGCAATGATCGGGGAACAACCTGGCGGTCAGCGCCTCGTCGGCCACCGACTGCAGTTCCCAGTTGTCGCGCGGCGCACGGAACCGGCCAGGCTCCTGCAGGTACACCAGCCGATAGGGATAGCCGGCCTCCTCCAGGCGCGATGCGGCGCGGCGCATCTCCGCCAGCTGATAGCTGCCGTTGGCGATCAGCAACAGCGGATCGCTGCCCGGATGCTCCTCCAGCACCAGCGCCCCGTCGCGCGCCAGTTGCTCGGCCTGGGCGCGGCTGAACTCCGAGGGACGCTCGCGCTTGGGAATCACCATGCAGGTCAGTTGCCCACGGCTGCGGTAGATCTCCGGCAACAGCGCCAACGCGCTGTTGTGGTCGGCAGGGAAGACCACCCGCACCATATCGCTCATCTCGCCCAGCAGCGCCTCGCAGAACGTGGTGTCCTGGTGCGATTGCTGGTTCTTGCCGTTCTCCCAGGTGTGCGAGGTCGCCACCAGGGGCCAGCCGAGCCAGCCGGCGGGGCGGCCGGCCTCCTTCTGCTGGCGGGCGAAGATGATCGTCTGGCGCACCGCGCCCAGCATCTTCACGCAGAAGGCTTCATAGCTCGCCACCAGGTTGAGACCACCCTGGTTGGCCAGGCAGGCGGAGACCACCGCCTCCTCGTTGAGCGCAGTGATTACCCGGCCGTCGACCGCCTCCAGTTCGCTCTCCGGCTCGCAGACCCGGTGCTTGAGCGCCTTGAGGACGCCCCCCAGGCGATTGCTCGCCAGTTCGTCCGGATTGCCGACGCGGGCCCGCAGGTCGGGGTTCGCCGCGCACAGGTCCACATAGAAACGATCCAGCGCCGCCATCGGCGAGCAGAAGTCGCTGCGATAATGCAGTTCGGGGATCGACGGTTCGATGGGCCTGCGCACCGCCAGCGGGTTGTCCCGCTCCAGTCCCCGGCCGGCGCGGGAGGTGCTGAACAGCGCACAGGCCTCGGCCAACGCCTGCGGCTCGACCCACAGCGGCGCCACATGCTGGTTGAACAGCTCGCGTGCCTGCGCATCCTCGCTGGGGTTGCCTGGCAGCGGCAGGTTATGCGCGGCATTGCTGCCGGCGCCGTAGAAGCCGAAGCCCTTGACCGTTTCGGCAATGCCGTAGGGAATCGGCAAGGGATAGTGGAGGATGCCACGGGCCATTTCCTCCACCCGGTGTTCCAGCCGCTGCTCCATCTCCCACAAAGCGCAGACGAAGGCCGCCGGGTCGCGTCCGTCGAAGCTGACCGGGTCGAAACCGCAACGGCGCAGGTGCTGCTTGAAGCCTTCCAGTCCTTCGTGGGTGCCAAGGTCCGTGCGCTGCTCGATGCGCCGGCCGTTGGCGATCATCACCGGTAGCGCCGCGCCGCAATCCGCGGCGCGCCACCAGCGGGGAATCCAGTCGCTGCCGCGCTGCTCCTCGGCGGCGCCGTCGGAGAGGAAGGCCACCAGGGTCTCGCCCGGCAGCGGCATGTGCGCATACATCAGTTCGGCGAAACCGAGGTAGCCGCCCTCGGCGATGCCGCCCGCCGTGTGCGGATTGACGTGGCTGCCCAGCGGCGCGGCCACCTTGCCATCCGCCGCCTGGACATAGCTGTAGAAGTCCCGCACCAGCCGATTCAGCCCATCCTCGCCCTGCCCGTAGGCAGCGGCCTGTTCCGGATGCAGATTGCCGGTCAGCACGTTCAGCGCATCGATCGCCGCCACGCAGTGCCCCTGCCCCATCAACCAACCCCGGGTCTTGCCGCTCAGTGCATTGAGCGCGAGGTAGCCTGCATAGGCCGGCACCATGTTCAGCGCGCCGCCGGTGTGCCCCTCGGGTTGCGCCTTGAAGTCCTCAGCCTCGAGCCGCACGCCGTCCAGGCGCACGCGCCGTGCGTAGGTCATGTGCGCCACCAGCCAGAGGCCGGCGCAGGTCAGTTCGTCCAGCGCGCTGAACAGCCGGTAGACGCTGGCCAGGTCCGGCTGCAGGCCGTACTGGACCAATTGATGAGCCATGCGAAAGACCGCCGCCCGGGTCTGCGCGCTATGCTGAAGCGGACCTCGGCCATGCAGCCACTGGGCATATGCCGGTTCGGCGGCCGCGTGGGCGGCAAGTTCTTCCGGACTGGGCAGGATCTGGGACATATCGGCTCTCCTCGGGTATGACAGGAAGTCTAGGTCGCCAGACCGGGGAGGCGCTGACATGTATCAACGCCCCACCCGGCCAATCGGGCAAGGCTGAAAGAAAATTCCGACCAGGAGGCGATATGGCGTTACTCACCTTCATCGGTGCGATCCAGGAAGTCACCGGTTCCTGCTACCTGCTGGAAACCCACGACGGCGTACGCGTGCTGCTCGAGTGCGGCATGCGCCAGGGTCGCAGCCCGAGCAAAGGCACCCGCGACAACGAGGCCAGCAACCGAACGCCCTTCCCGTTCGATCCCAAGGCAATCGACGCAGTGGTGCTGTCCCACGCCCATCTCGACCACAGCGGCCTGCTGCCGCGCCTGGCGAAGGAAGGCTACAAGGGGCCGATCTACGCCACCGAATCCTGCTGCGACCTGCTGGAGCTGATGCTGATGGACTCGGCGCACATCCAGGAAAAGGATGCCGAGTGGGAGAACAAGTGGCGCGCGCGCCTCAATCGGCCGCCGGTGAAGCCGCTGTACACCCTGGAAGACACCTCCCGCGCACTGGACCAGCGCCGGCCCGTCAGCTATGGCAGCACGGTGGATGTGGCGCGAGGCATTCGCGTCACCTTCCACAACGCCGGCCACATCCTCGGCTCGGCCATCGTCGAGATCGAGATCAACGAATTCGGCATGACACGCCGTCTGGTGTTCTCCGGCGACCTGGGCAGCACCTGCTCGCCGCTGATGCGCACGCCGACGCCGCTGACCCGCGCCGACGTGGTGCTGCTGGAGTCCACCTACGGCGACCGCGACCACCGCGACGCGAACGAAACGCTACTGGAGCTGGCCGGCATCCTGGCCCAGGCCCAACGCGACGGCGGCAACGTACTGATCCCGTCCTTCGCCGTCGGCCGCACCCAGGACCTGATCTACTACCTCGGCCGCTTCTACCAGGAAGGCCGCCTGCCGCAGCAGGTGGTCTACCTCGACAGCCCGATGGCCGCCCAGGCCAACCGCATCTACCTGCAGCACATCGGTGAAATCGCCGACGTAGACCGCGAGTACATGCGCGGTACCGGCACGGCGAAGGTGGGCGAGTGGCTGCCGATCCTGCGCACGACCCAGAGCGCCGAGGAGTCCATGGCGCTGAACCGCATCCAGAGCGGCGCGATCATCATCGCCGGCAGCGGCATGTGCACCGGCGGCCGGATCGTCCACCACCTCAAGCACAACCTCTGGCGCGAGGAGTGCCATATCGTCTTCCCCGGCTTCCAGGCCAAGGGCACACTGGGTCGCGCCATCGTCGACGGCGCCGAAACCGTTCGCATTCTGCGCCAGCGCATCGGCGTGAAAGCACAGATCCACACTCTCGGCGGATTCTCCGCCCACGCGGGACAATCGCAATTAATTCAGTGGGTTGGCCACTTCGAGCACAAACCCGAGCTATACCTGATACATGGCGAACGAGAAAAAATGGATGCGCTGCAGAAAGCGCTCCACGAACGCCTGAACTGGAACGCAAACATTCCGGAACCGGGGGACCGGATAGCGATCTGAAGTGGAGGTCTCACGGACTGTCACACCCAGCGTGTCAGACTGCACAGGCCTCCTGCGTTAGACCTGTGCATGACGCACGCACTTTCCGTCCCGGCAACACCTTGCGTGACAGGCCGCGGCGCATGGACAGGCCAACAGGGGTTGATGAACAAGGAGTATCAACATGCCCTATGAGCCCGACGATTACCTCTCCAGACACTTCCAGACCAGCGGCACGGAGCTTGCCCAGAAGATCGAGGAACTGGCCGAACTGGCCGCACCCGGCAACAGCCAGAACCTGCCGCTCTACCGCGAGATGCTCACCACCGTAGCCCGCATGGCCCAGGCCGACCGCAACCGCTGGGACGCCAAGATCATGATGCAGACCCTGCGCGAGATGGAGCATGCCTTCAGCACCCTGGAGCAGTTCAAGCGTCGCCGCAAAGTCACGGTATTCGGCTCGGCCCGCACGCCGGTCGACCACCCCGTCTACGCCCTGGCCCGCGAGCTGGGCGAAACCCTGGCCCGCTATGACCTGATGGTCATCACCGGAGCCGGCGGCGGAATCATGGCCGCGGCCCACGAAGGCGCAGGTCTGGAAAACAGCCTCGGCTTCAACATCACCCTGCCCTTCGAGCAGCACGCCAACCGCACCGTGGACGGCACCAGCAACCTGCTGTCGTTCCACTTCTTCTTCCTGCGCAAGCTGTTCTTCGTCAAGGAGGCGGACGCCCTGGTGCTCTGTCCCGGCGGCTTCGGTACCTTGGACGAGGCACTGGAAGTGCTGACCCTGATCCAGACCGGCAAGAGCCCGCTGGTACCCGTGGTGCTGCTTGACCAGCCCGGTGGGCATTACTGGGATCACGCCCTGGAGTTCATCAAGGAGCAACTCGAGGACAATGGCTACATCCTGCCCAGCGACATGAACCTGATGAAGCTGGTGCACTCGGCCGAAGAAGCGGCGGAGGAGATTGCCCACTTCTACAGCAACTTCCACTCCAGCCGCTGGCTCAAGGACCGCTTCGTGATCCGTCTGAACCATCCGCTGAGCACCCGCGCGCTGGAACTGCTGGAGCAGGAGTTCGGCAGCCTCTGCGTGACCGACGGCTTCCACCAGCAGCCCTACAGCGAATCGGAACTGGATGAACCGGAGTTCTCCCACCTCACCCGCCTGGCCTTCGCCTTCAATGGCCGGGATCAGGGCCGGCTGCGCGAGCTGCTGAACTTCATCAACCAGCCGGAAAACTGGGCGCGCTGATCAATAGGAAATCACGGCCCCGAAACGAACAAGGCACCCTCGCGGGTGCCTTGTTTTCAATCATGAAGCTCAATCGTCCGATCGCCGGCCACTCAGGAGCCGGCTGATGGCTTCCATCGGGTATCCCCGATAGCTCAGGAACCGCCCCTGCTGGGCCCGCTCGCGGGCATCCTGCGGCAGTCGGGCGAACTTGCGACGCCAGACCTCACGCAGGTTTTCACTCCAGTCGACGTCAGACTCGCTCAGGGCACTGTCGATTTCGCCACGGGGCAAGCCGCGTTGCGACAGCTCCTCGCGAATTCGCACCGGGCCGTATCCTGCCCGCGCTCGACTGGCGATGTAGCTTTCCAGATAGCGGCTTTCATTGAGCAACCCCTCCTCGGCCAGACGGTCGAGGGCAGGGTCGATCAGTTCCTGCGCAGCACCGCGTTGCCGCAGCTTGCGCGAGAGCTCCGCCCGGCCATGCTCGCGTCGCGCCAGCAGGTCCATGGCGACCCGCCGCACCGCGACGGGGTTATCGAGCTCGACGGCCATGGCGATCAGTAGTCGGCTTCAGCTTCCGCTTCGGCTTCCGCCGCTGCGAGTTCGGCCTTGGTCGGCGCCGGCTGGTTGGTCAGCAGTTGCTCGCGAATAGCTTTGTCGAGGGTGTTGCAGATCTCGGTGTTGTCTTCCAGGAACTTGGCGGCATTGGCCTTGCCCTGGCCGATCTTGTTGCCCTGGTAGCTGTACCAGGCGCCGGACTTCTCGATCAGGCCCAGCTGCACGCCCAGGTCGATGATCTCGCCGGTACGGTAGATACCGCGGCCGTACATGATCTGGAACTCGGCCTGACGGAAGGGCGGAGCCACCTTGTTCTTCACGACCTTGACGCGGGTTTCACTGCCAACCACCTCGTCGCCTTCCTTCACCGCGCCGGTACGGCGGATGTCCAGGCGAACGGAGGAGTAGAACTTCAGCGCGTTACCGCCGGTGGTGGTTTCCGGGTTACCGAACATCACGCCGATCTTCATACGGATCTGGTTGATGAAGATGACCAGGCAGTTGGCGTTCTTGATGTTGCCGGTGATCTTACGCAGGGCCTGGGACATCAGGCGCGCCTGCAGGCCGACGTGCTGATCGCCCATCTCGCCTTCGATTTCAGCCTTGGGTACCAGGGCCGCCACGGAGTCGACGATGATCACGTCAACGGCGTTGGAGCGCACCAGCATGTCGGTGATTTCCAGGGCCTGTTCGCCGGTGTCCGGTTGGGAAACCAGCAGGTCGTCGACGTTGACGCCCAGCTTGCCGGCGTAGTCCGGGTCCAGCGCGTGTTCGGCGTCGACGAAGGCGCAGGTGGCGCCGGCCTTCTGGGCCTGGGCGATGACGGACAGGGTCAGGGTGGTCTTACCCGAGGATTCCGGACCGTAGATCTCGACGATACGACCCTTCGGCAGGCCGCCGATGCCCAGCGCGATGTCCAGGCCCAGCGAGCCGGTGGAGATAGCGGGGATAGCCTGACGCTCATGGTCGCCCATGCGCATGACCGCGCCTTTGCCGAATTGGCGTTCGATCTGTCCCAGGGCCGCGGCCAGGGCGCGCTTCTTGTTCTCGTCCATTGATGTCCTCGCGAAGTCAGGGGGCCGGACGGCCACGAACAACTGTATAAGTAGCCAGTATTATTCCACAGGGCAAGCCGCTCGCCTACCCCTGGAGCGGATTTTCCCCGTCCGCCAGTCGCAACAGCCCAGCCAGAGCGGTCGCCACGGTCTGCCGCCGCACCGCCTCCCGATCACCGGCATACAGACGGCGTTCGCTGAACACCTGTTCACCTTTCCTCCAGGCCAGCCAGACAGTGCCTACCGGTTTCTCGGCAGAGCCGCCGTCCGGACCAGCAACGCCGCTGACCGCCACGGCGATATCCGCACCGCTGCGCGGCAAAGCACCGGCCACCATGGCCTCCACCACTTCACGACTGACAGCGCCAACCTTCGGGAACAGCTCGGCCGGTACATCCAGCTGGCGGGTTTTCTGCTCATTGGAATAGGTGACGTAGCCCGCCTCGAACCAGGCCGAGCTACCAGGAATGCGCGTGATCGCCTCGGCAATCCCACCGCCGGTGCAGGATTCGGCGGTGGTGACTCGCAGCTTGTTGGCAGCGAGTCGCGCGCCCAGTTGCGCAGAGAGTTCGGTGATCGAGGAATCGGTGAGAGGCACGGTGCGCTCCGGGGTTAAAGAAGGCCAGGCGGATACCGTACACTAGGCGCTTTTGCATGTTGAAGCCGGACAGCCAGAAGCCATGAGTCAAAGCGACCTCTCAGCTCACACTCCCATGATGCAACAGTACTGGAGGCTGAAGAATCAGCACCCGGACCAACTGATGTTCTACCGCATGGGCGACTTCTACGAGCTGTTCTACGAGGACGCCAAGAAGGCCGCCAAGCTGCTGGACATCACCCTGACAGCTCGCGGCCAGTCAGCCGGCAATGCCATCCCCATGGCGGGCATCCCATTCCACTCCGCCGAAGGCTACCTGGCCAAGCTGGTGAAGCTGGGCGAATCGGTGGTGATCTGCGAGCAGATCGGCGACCCGGCGACCAGCAAGGGCCCGGTGGAACGCCAGGTCGTGCGTATCCTCACTCCCGGCACCGTCAGCGATGAAGCCCTGCTGGACGAGCGCCGCGACAACCTGATCGCCGCCGTGCTGGGTGACGAGCGCCTGTTCGGCCTTGCCGTGCTGGACATCACCAGCGGCCGTTTCAACGTCCAGGAAATAAAGGGCTGGGAAACCCTGCTGGCGGAACTGGAACGCATGAACCCCGCCGAACTGCTGATCCCCGACGACTGGCCCCAGGGCCTGCCGGCGGAGAAACGCCGTGGCTCGCGCCGCCGCGCGCCCTGGGATTTCGACCGCGACTCCGCGCACAAGAGCCTGTGCCAGCAGTTCGGCGTGCAGGACCTCAAGGGCTTCGGCTGCCAGGAACTGACCCTGGCCATCGGCGCCGCCGGCTGCCTGCTGGCCTACGCCAAGGAAACCCAGCGCACCGCCCTGCCGCACCTGCGCAGCCTGCGCCATGAGCGCATCGACGATACCGTCATCCTCGACGGCGCCAGCCGCCGCAACCTGGAGCTGGACACCAACCTTGCCGGTGGCCGCGACAACACCCTGCAATCGGTGGTCGACCGTTGCCAGACCGCCATGGGCAGCCGTCTGCTGACCCGCTGGCTGAACCGCCCGCTACGTGACCGCGCTGTCCTCGAAGCTCGCCAGGAGTCCATTGCCTGCCTGCTGGAGCGCTATCGCTTCGAAATCCTCCAGCCACAGCTGAAGGAAATCGGCGACGTCGAGCGCATCCTGGCCCGTATCGGCCTGCGCAACGCCCGCCCGCGCGACCTGGCCCGCCTGCGCGACGCCCTCGCCGCCCTGCCCGAGCTGCAGAACGGCATGACCGAACTGGAAGCACCGCACCTGGGCCAACTGGCCGGCAGCATCCGCACCTATCCGGAGCTGGCCGATCTGCTGGCCCGCGCCGTGATCGAGAATCCGCCGGCAGTGATCCGCGACGGCGGCGTGATCGCCCGTGGCTACGACGCCGAGCTGGACGAGCTGCAGATGCTCAGCGAGAACGCCGGCCAGTACCTGATGGACCTGGAAACCCGGGAAAAGGCCCGCACCGGCCTGCCGAACCTGAAGGTCGGCTACAACCGTATCCACGGCTATTACATCGAGTTGCCCCGCGTGCAGGCCGAACAGGCGCCCGCTGACTACATCCGTCGGCAGACGCTGAAAGGCGCCGAGCGTTTCATCACTCCGGAGCTGAAGGCTTTCGAAGACAAGGCGCTGTCCGCCCAGAGCCGCGCCCTGGCCCGCGAAAAGCAGCTGTATGAAGAGCTGCTGGAACTGCTGATCGCCCAACTGGCACCGCTGCAGGACACTGCCGCCGCCCTGGCCGAACTGGATGTGCTGTCGAACCTCGCCGAACGCGCCCTGAACCTCGACCTGAACCGCCCGCGCTTCGTCGAAGAGTCGGGCATCCTGATCGAGCAGGGTCGCCACCCGGTAGTCGAGCAGGTGCTGGATACACCATTCGTCGCCAACGACCTGAACCTCGACCAGGATACCCGCATGCTGGTGATTACCGGCCCGAACATGGGCGGTAAATCGACCTATATGCGGCAAACGGCGCTGATCGTGCTGCTGGCGCACATTGGTAGCTTCGTCCCGGCGGCCCGTTGCGAACTGTCTTTGGTGGACCGCATCTTCACCCGTATCGGTTCTTCCGACGACCTCGCCGGCGGCCGCTCCACCTTCATGGTGGAGATGAGCGAAACCGCCAACATCCTGCACAACGCGACCGACCGCAGCCTGGTGCTGATGGACGAGGTAGGCCGTGGCACCAGCACCTTCGACGGCCTGTCGCTGGCCTGGTCCGCCGCCGAGCATCTGGCCAAGCTGCGCGCCTTCACGCTGTTTGCCACGCACTATTTCGAGCTGACCGTGCTGCCGGAAAGCGAGCCGGCGGTGGCCAACGTGCACCTCAACGCCACCGAGCACAACGAGCGCATCGTCTTCCTGCACCACGTGCTGCCCGGCCCGGCCAGCCAGAG
This sequence comes from Pseudomonas macauensis, assembly GCF_047902425.1. Taxonomy (NCBI): domain Bacteria; kingdom Pseudomonadati; phylum Pseudomonadota; class Gammaproteobacteria; order Pseudomonadales; family Pseudomonadaceae; genus Pseudomonas; species Pseudomonas macauensis. Next base: position 4,472,226 of record NZ_CP138377.1, read on the forward strand.
TTATGGCCTGGCGGTAGCCCAATTGGCCGGCGTGCCGGGTGCGGTAATTCAGCGCGCCCGCGAACATCTGGCCCGCCTGGAAACCACCAGCCTGCCCCACGAAGCCCCGCGCTCGAACGACCCGAAAAGCCCCGCACCGTTGCAAAGCGACCTGTTCGCCAGCCTGCCGCACCCAGTTGTTGAAGAGCTGATGCGCGTCAGCCCCGACGACCTGACACCGCGTCAAGCTCTCGAATTGTTATATGCATGGAAGATGCGAGTCTGACGGACCGTGAAACAAGCTGTTAGAATCGCGCGCGCTTAGCCGCCCGCCTGAGGAGAGAATTAGAAAATGACCTTCGTCGTCACCGACAACTGCATCAAGTGCAAATACACCGACTGCGTGGAAGTCTGCCCGGTCGACTGCTTCTACGAAGGCCCGAACTTCCTGGTCATTCACCCGGATGAGTGCATCGACTGCGCCCTGTGCGAACCGGAGTGCCCGGCCCAGGCGATCTTCTCCGAGGACGAAGTCCCGGATGGCATGCAGGAATTCATCGAGCTGAACAAGGATCTGGCCGACGTCTGGCCGAACATTACCGAGAAGAAGGATTCGCTGCCGGACGCTGAAGAGTGGGACGGCAAGCCGAACAAGTTGCAGCACCTGGAGCGCTGATCTCCATCGCTGGAACAAGAAAGGCCCGCCTCGCGCGGGCCTTTTCATTTCTGCTGCGGCACTTTTCTGCGGGCAAAAAAAGGGGCGGGATAACCCGCCCACTCTTTCTTCCCTAATTCATCATCCTGATGAATCGCCATCCTGCGATGTCCTGACCGGCATCCTTACCGGCCTGCGCCTTTCCGTGTACGCAGGAGTGATATTACTCGGCTCCCGCATCGCAGCAACTGAGGCATTCTGCCCCACGCACCCTCCTCTCACGCTGACGTAGAGCAATAAATTCTTTATAAAACAATAAGATAAAAAACAATGAAGCTTGGGCGAGCAGTATTTCAAGCTGAACGCTCACACGCCGTGTAAGCGAATGCTTACATCGCGGCGCATAAAAAAGCCCGGAATTATCCGGGCTTTTTCGAGGTCGACCGTTGTTACTGAAGCAAGGCGCTACTGGAACAAGGCGTCACTGGAGAGACCATTCTTCTCGAGGATCTCGCGCAGGCGCTTGAGTGCCTCGACCTGGATCTGGCGAACCCGCTCGCGGGTCAGGCCGATTTCCTGCCCAACCTCTTCCAGCGTGCTGCTTTCATGCCCGCGCAGGCCGAAGCGGCGAATCACCACCTCCCGCTGCTTGTCGGTCAGCTCCGACAACCACAGGTCGATGCTCTCGCTGAGATCATCATCCTGCAGCAGCTCGCAGGGATCGGTCGGCCGATCGTCCGTGAGCGTGTCGAGCAGCGTCTTGTCGGAATCCGGGCCCAGCGAGACGTCCACGGAGGTCACTCGCTCGTTGAGGCCGAGCATGCGCTTGACCTCGTCCACCGGCTTCTCGAGCAGGTTGGCGATTTCCTCGGGAGAAGGCTCGTGGTCCAGCTTCTGGGTCAGCTCGCGAGCCGCCCGCAGGTAGACGTTGAGTTCCTTGACCACATGGATCGGCAGGCGAATGGTGCGGGTCTGGTTCATGATGGCCCGTTCGATGGTCTGTCGAATCCACCAGGTCGCATAGGTGGAAAAGCGGAAGCCACGCTCCGGATCGAACTTTTCCACAGCCCGGATCAGCCCGAGGTTGCCCTCTTCGATCGGATCGAGCAGCGAGAGTCCGCGATTGACGTAGCGCCGCGCGATTTTCACCACCAGACGCAGGTTACTCTCGATCATTCTCCGCCGGCCGGCCGGATCGCCCCTCTGCGCCAGACGCGCAAAGTGGACTTCTTCTTCCGGGGTCAGCAGCGGCGAAAAGCCGATTTCATTCAGATACAGCTGCGTAGCGTCGAGCGCCCGCGTGTAGTCGATGTGCTTGTGTTGCTTGAGAGAGGAGAGTGCTGAGGCTTTGGGAGTGACTTGAAGCGATACCTGCTCTTCGGCAAGCGACTCTTCAAAAATGATGCCGGGCTCCAGAAGGAGCACTTCATCATCGACGTCAAACTCCGGCCCTTCTTTTTTAAGTGCCATGTCGTTATCCCTTGCTGAGTTCGACAACAAGCCCAGGTGCGTCCTTATCCTTAGGACACCAGGGCCCGCTCACCCACGCAGGGGAACAGCAAACGTCAACGACTTGGCAGGTATTGCAGAGGATCTACAGGCTTACCCTGGCGGCGAATCTCAAAGTGCAGCTTCACCCGGTCAGTCCCTGTGGAGCCCATCTCGGCAATGTTCTGCCCGACTTTGACCTGTTGCCCTTCCCGCACCAGCAACCTGCGGTTGTGACCGTAGGCGCTTACGTAGGTATCGCTGTGCTTGATGATCACGAGTTCGCCGTAGCCCCGCAAACCACTACCGGCGTACACAACCGTGCCATTGGACGCAGCCAAGACAGGCTGGCCCAATTGTCCGGCTATATCAATCCCTTTATTCAAACTGCCGTTTGATGCAAAACGCCCAATCAGAGTGCCATTAGTCGGCCATATCCAACCGCTCACACCACCGCCCGACGGAGCGGGAGTTGCAGCGCCCGCGCTGGCCTGCGACGAAGGCGCAACGGTCGAGGAGGTCGGTTTACTGGCGCTGGATGCCGTAGGAGTCGATTTATTGACAACCACCGGAGCGACGGGCGCAGTATTTTTGGCGACAGACGGTTGTACCGACGCCGGCCCACCATCGAAGCGGATCGATTGTCCGGGGCGGATGGTATAAGGCGCGTCAATATTGTTGCGTGCGGCCAGGGCTTTCCAGTCCCAGCCGTAGCGGAAGGCAATGGAATACAGGGTGTCACCGCGACGCACCACGTACTGCCCGCTGGTCACCGCCGGCTTGCGCGCAGAGGCGCCGCCGTCGACGACGGTGGTGCCGCTACGTGATGAGGTAGAACAGGCCGCCAGCAGAGAGCAAACGGCAATGGCCAGCACAGCGTGGCCCAGGCCCTTGATCCAGTTCCGTTGTCGCAGGGTCGCTGTCAAGCTCACCCATCCCCCTTATCCATGAATTACGTGCAGCCTGTTGGCCGATAGTGTATCCGCTGCCGCTTGGCTTGTTTCAGCCCAGCGGGCCGTTGAGCAGCGGAACGAAGCGTACGGAGTCCAGCACCTGGCGCTGGAAGCCATCCTCGGTGCGGACGATCAGCAACAGTTGCTGGACCTCGCCACCGCCCACCGGAATCACCAGTCGGCCGCCGGGCGCCAGCTGGTCCAGCAGAGCCTGCGGGACTTCAGCCGCTGCCGCGGTGACGATGATGCCATTGTAGGGAGCAAGGGCAGACCACCCTTCCCAGCCATCGCCCCAACGAAAGACAACATTTCGCAGGTTTAGCTCCGCAAGTCGCTCTTTCGCGCGATCCTGCAGCGCCTGGATGCGCTCGACAGAGAACACCCGCTCGACCAACTGTGACAGCACGGCTGTCTGGTATCCGGAGCCAGTTCCGATCTCCAGCACCTTGTCCAGGGGACCTGCCGCCAGCAGCAGCTCGGTCATCCGCGCCACCATGAAGGGCTGCGAGATGGTCTGGTTGTGCCCGATGGGCAGCGCGGTGTCTTCATAAGCGCGATGCGCCAGCGCCTCGTCGACGAACAGGTGGCGCGGCGTGCGGCGAATCACTTCAAGCACATGGGCGTTGGACAGACCTTCCTCGTACAAGCGCTGGATCAGCCGCTCGCGCGTACGCTGGGAGGTCATGCCAATACCTCGGCGGGACAATTCATTGGCCATGGTCGAGCCCTCCGATCCAATCGCCAAGGATATTGAACGCCTCGCGGAAGGTCCGGTCCATCTGCAGCGGCGTGATGGACACATAGCCTTGCATCACCGCATGGAAATCCGTGCCCTCTCCACCGTCCTCGGCGTCGCCGGCAGCGGCGATCCAGTAGCCTTCCTTGCCGCGCGGGTTGACCACCTTGACCGGAGCGGCAGCGCGGGCACGGTGACCCAGGCGAGTCAGCTGGATGCCCTTGATGCGATCGAGCGGGAGGTTGGGGATGTTCACGTTGAGCACGGTACGCGGCGGCAGGGCGAGCTGCTCATGGGACTCAACCAGCAGACGTGCGAAGTGCATCGCGGTGGGCAGGTTGTCCGTCAGGCGCGAGCACAGTGAAAAGGCGAACGCCGGGCGGGACAGGAAGCGTCCTTCCAGGGCAGCCGCCACGGTGCCGGAATAAAGCACGTCGTCCCCCAGGTTGGCGCCGAGGTTGATGCCCGACACGACCATGTCCGGCAGCTCGTCCAGCAGACCGTTCAGGCCCAGGTGCACGCAGTCGGTCGGCGTACCGTTGAGGCTGATGAAGCCATTGCCGAGGCGATGGGGATGCAGCGGCCGGTCCAGCGTAAGCGAGCTGCTTGCGCCGCTACGATCGGCTTCCGGGGCGATCACGACGCAGTCGGCATGATCGGACAGCGCGTCGTAAAGCGCGGCGATACCGGGTGCAGTGACCCCGTCGTCGTTGGCAATCAATATGCGCATGGGCTTTCCGTCTGCCCTGCCGGCACGAGTTCGATCAGCTCGCGCACGACCACGGTGGCGAAGCAGCCAGCCGGCAGGACGAATTCCAGTTGCAGAATGTCAGGGGCGGGATAATGCCATGCCAAGCTCGGGATGGGGAGGCGCAGAATGCGCCGTTCGTGCGCCAGGTCCGCACCGGCAAGCCACTGGCAAAGCGCCATATCCGCTTGCTGTACGCTGCGCTCGATGTCACCGGGCACGCCGGACGCCGGGGATTCGCCCTCGCCCCACATCGGCCCGGTGGGGTGCAGGTCCAGCACTGCCAGCCGAGGATCGGCACATTCCGCCTCGCCGGCCGGGAAGAAGCTGCGGCTGTCGGTGAAGGCGAGCAGGTCGCCGACCTGCGCCTGGTTCCAGGTGCCATCGGCCACGCGTTGGGCCAGCACCTGGTTGAACAGGTAGCTGCGCGCCGCCGAGAGCAGGCGCGAACGCATGTTGCGCTGCTCGGGCAGCTTGCCGCGCTCGGCGAAGCTTCGGGCATCGAAGACGTTGCCGCCGTCATGGCCGAAGCGTTGGGTGCCGAAGTAGTTGGGTACGCCGATGGCCGCGATGGCCTTAAGGCGCACCTCCAACTGCTCCCGGTCGGCCTGCAGCTCGGTGAGGCGCAGGGTGAAACCGTTGGCCGAATGCGCGCCTCGCTGCAGCTTGCGGCGATGGCGGTTGCGCTCAAGGATGCGCAGGCTGTCGTCTTCAGCGGCGGACAGATCCGGATCGGCCTTGCCCGGCAGGTGCAGGCTGAACCACTGGCGGGTCAGTGCCTGGCGATCCTTGAGGCCGGCGTAGCTGATCATCTTCACCGGCACGCCGGCGGCGCGAGCCAGGCGACGCGCCGCCTCTTCGGTGTTCAGGCCGCGTTTTTCCACCCACAGCCACAGGTGTTCGCCGTCACCCGCCAGCGGAATGTCCAGCACTTCGTCGACCTGGAAGTCCTCGGCCACGGCCTTCAATACACCATGCCCGCAAGGCTCCCCGTGGGCACGCGGCCCCAGCAGCTCCAGTTCGGTCATGCGCGGCTCAGCAGGGCGACAGCGTGTACCGCGATGCCCTCTTCACGGCCGGTGAAGCCTAGTTTCTCGGTAGTGGTCGCCTTGACGTTGACCTGGTCGAGCTCGACCTTCAGGTCCGCGGCGATGGTCTCGCGCATGGCCTGGATGTGCGGTGCCATCTTCGGCGCCTGGGCAATGATGGTGGTGTCGACGTTTTCCACCTTCCAGCCCTTGGCTTCCACCAGCGACAGCACGTGGCGCAGCAACACGCGGCTGTCAGCGCCCTTGAACTGCGGGTCGGTGTCGGGGAAATGCTTGCCGATATCGCCCAGTGCGCAGGCGCCCAGCAGCGCATCGGAAAGGGCATGCAGCAGCACGTCACCGTCGGAATGGGCGATCAGCCCGAACTTGTGGGGAATGCGCACGCCGCCGAGGGTGATGAAGTCGCCCTCGCCAAAGCGATGCACGTCGTAGCCATGTCCGATTCGCATGAAAAAACGCCCTGTTGGAGTCAGGGCGTCGATTCTACCGGATCGCTGGCGTCAGGGTGTCAGCCACAGAGCACCGCAGCGTGGTGGCGCAGGTGATCTTCGATGAAGCTCGCAATGAAGTAGTAGCTGTGGTCGTACCCCGGCTGCAGACGCAGCTCCAGCGGGTGCCCCACGGCCGCCGCCGCATCGCGCAAGGCTTCGGGCTTGAGCTGGACGGCGAGGAAGTCGTCCCGGTCGCCCTGGTCCACCAGGATCGGCAAGCGCTCGCTGGCGCCCGCCAGCAGTTCCACCGCATCCCACTCGCGCCATGCGGCCGGGTCTTCGCCGAGGTAACGGCCCAGCGCCTTCTGCCCCCAGGGGCAATCGCTCGGGTGGGTAATAGGCGCGAAGGCCGATAGCGACAGATAACGGCCCGGATTGCGCAGGGCGCAGATCAACGCGCCGTGGCCACCCATGGAGTGACCGGTGATACCGCGCCGCTGGGAAACCGGGAAATTGGCCTCGACCAGCGCAGGCAACTCCTGCACCACATAGTCGTGCATGCGGTAGTGACGCGCCCAGGGTTCCTGGGTAGCGTTGACGTAGAAGCCGGCACCCAGGCCGAAGTCCCAGGCGCCATCTGGGTCACCCGGCACTTCGGGGCCACGCGGGCTGGTATCCGGCGCTACGATCACCAGGCCCAGCTCAGCGGCCATGCGCTGGGCGCCAGCCTTCTGCATGAAGTTCTCGTCGGTGCAGGTCAGCCCGGACAGCCAGTAAAGCACCGGCAGCCCCGCCTCGGGTTCGGCCTGAGGCGGCAGGTAAACCGCGAAGACCATGTCGCAGCCGAGGGTTTCGGAGCGGTGGCGGTAGCGCTGATGCCAGCCGCCAAAGCTCTTCTGGCTGCTGATCAGTTCGATGGAATCCGTCATGGAGTCCTCCTTTTCCGTGAGGCCGGGGCCGCGAAGCCCCGGCCACTCGATCAGTAATGGATGACGGAGCGGATGCTCTTGCCTTCATGCATCAGGTCGAAGGCCTCGTTGATCTTCTCCAGACCCATGGTGTGGGTGATGAAGGTATCCAGCGGGATTTCGCCCTTCTGCGCCTTCTCCACGTAGCTCGGCAGCTCGGTGCGGCCCTTCACGCCACCGAAGGCGGAACCACGCCACACGCGGCCGGTGACCAGCTGGAACGGACGGGTGCTGATTTCCTGGCCGGCACCGGCCACGCCGATGATGGTGGATTCGCCCCAGCCCTTGTGGCAGCACTCCAGCGCCGCACGCATCAGTTGCACGTTGCCGACGCACTCGAAGGAGTAGTCCACGCCGCCGTCGGTCATTTCGACGATGACGTCCTGGATCGGCTTCTGGTGATCCTTCGGATTGACGAAGTCGGTGGCGCCCAGTTGCTTGGCGATGTCGAACTTGGCCGGGTTGATGTCGACGGCAATGATGCGCGAGGCCTTGGCCATCTTCGCGCCGATGATCGCCGCCAGGCCGATGCCGCCCAGACCGAAGATGGCGACGGTGGCGCCCTCTTCCACCTTGGCGGTGTTCAGCACCGCGCCGATGCCGGTGGTGACGCCGCAGCCGAGCAGGCAGACCTTCTCCAGCGGCGCTTCCTCGGGGATCTTGGCCAGGGAGATTTCCGGCAGCACGGTGTACTCGGAGAAAGTCGAGCAGCCCATGTAGTGATAGATCGGCTCGCCCTTGTAGGAGAAGCGGCTGGTGCCGTCGGGCATCAGGCCCTTGCCCTGGGTGGCGCGCACGGCCTGGCAGAGGTTGGTCTTGCCGGATTTGCAGAATTTGCACTCGCGACATTCAGCGGTGTACAGCGGGATCACATGGTCACCGACCTTCAGCGAGGTCACCCCCTCACCCACCGCCTCGACGATGCCACCGCCTTCGTGGCCGAGGATGCAAGGGAACACACCCTCGGAATCCTGACCGGACAGGGTGTAGGCGTCGGTATGGCAGACACCGGTGGCGACGATGCGTACCAGCACTTCGCCTTTCTTCGGCGGCGCCACATCGACTTCGACGATTTCCAACGGCTGGTTGGGAGCGAAGGCGACGGCGGCACGGGACTTGATCATCTGGAAACTCCTGAACGAAGGAAAACGACAACGCCCGCAGCAGCGCGGGCGGGGTTCGGCAGCGGGGCCGAGGAAACCGGCGACGAGGCAGTGCCACGTCGGAGATTGTCCGGGGCAGTTGGCGAAAAGCGCGCCCCAAAGCCTTAGAAGTGTAGAAAACCCCGTTTCAGGGAATAATCAGGCAATAATCAAAACATTATTGCCATACAGGGATAATCCAGATGCACCGCTGGGAAGGACTGGACGAATTCGTCGCCGTCGCCGAAACCGGCCAATTCACCGCCGCCGCCGAACGCCTGGGCGTGTCGTCGTCCCATGTCAGCCGTCAGGTGGCGCGACTGGAAGAACGCCTGCAGACCCGCCTGCTCTACCGCAATACCCGCAAGGTCACCCTGAGCGAGGCCGGGCAGACCTTCCTGCAACATTGCCGCCGTTTGCAGGATGCCCGCGAGGAAGCGCTGCGCGCGGTCAGCGACCTCTCCGCCGAGCCCAAGGGCCTGCTGCGCATGACCTGCGCGGTGGCCTATGGCGAACGCTTCGTGGTGCCGCTGGTGAACGAGTTCATGGCGCAGTTTCCGCAACTGCGGGTGGAGATCGAGCTGTCCAACCGCCAGCTCGACCTGCTGCACGAAGGTTTCGACCTGGCGATTCGCCTGGGACGCCTGAGCGACTCGCGGCTGGTGGCGACCCGCCTGGCGCCGAGGGTGATGTACCTGTGCGCCACCCCGGAATACCTGGCGCGCCACGGCTCGCCGCAGAGCGTCGCGGAACTGGCGCAGCACAATTGTCTGGTGGGCAGCAGCGACCAGTGGAGCTTCCTCGAGGATGGCCGGGAAACCCAGCACCGGGTGCAGGGCAACTGGCGCTGCAACAGCGGCCAGGCGGTGCTCGATGCGGTGCTGCGCGGCTTCGGCCTGTGCCAGCTGCCGGACTACTACGTACTGGAACATCTGCGCAGCGGCCGCCTGCTGTCCCTGCTGGAAGCACACCAGCCGCCGAATACCGGAGTCTGGGCACTTTATCCACAGCAGCGGCACCTGTCGCCCAAGGTCCGGCAACTGGTGGATCATCTGAAGGACGGTTTGCAGCACCTGCAGCCGTCCCCGTTGCCCTGACGCAAGCACCGAACAGTCGCCTTGGCTAGAATGGGCGGTTTTCCACCCTTCGGTTCAAGGACGACGAGATGTCAGCCCTTTCTTCCTTCCGTGAGCGCTATCTCCTGCGCTTCTGGTCGCCACTGCCGACGCTGATCGCCCTCGGCGTCGCGTCCGCCTATTACTTCGCCATGACCGGCACCTTCTGGGCCGTCACCGGCGAGTTCACCCGCTGGGGCGGCCATGTACTGTCCTGGTTCGGACTCCAGCCACAGGAGTGGAGCTACTTCAAGATCATCGGCCTGCAGGGTACGCCGCTGGATCGCATCGATGGCGTGATGATCATCGGCATGTTCCTCGGCGCTCTGGTCTGCGCGCTCTGGGCCGGCAACGTCAGCCTGCGCTGGCCGACCAGCAAGCGGCGCCTGCTGCAGGGTCTGATCGGCGGGGTGATCGCCGGCTTTGGCGCGCGCCTGGCGATGGGCTGCAACCTGGCGGCCTTCTTCACCGGCATTCCGATGTTCTCGGTGCACGCCTGGGCCTTCATGTTCTCCACCGTGATCGGCGCCTGGTTCGGGGTGAAGATCAGCCTGCTGCCTTTCCTGCGCATTCCGCTGAAAGTCGGCGGCAAGGCCGCGGCACTGCCAAGCGCCGAAGCCCTGGCCCGCCGCGCCAAACTGCAATGGCGCCTTGGACTGGCCGTGCTGGCGATCGCCGCGCTGTTCGCTGCCTGGCGCTTCGAAGTTTCCCTGGTGCTGGGCATGGCCTGCCTGTTCGGCCTGTTGTTCGGTGGCCTGATCGAGCGCGCGCAGATCTGCTTTACCAGCGCCGCCCGCGATCTCTGGACCACCGGTCGCACCCAGGCGGCGCTGGGCATCCTGCTGGGCATGGCGGCCGCCTGCGTCGGCACCTTCGCCGCGATCCACAATGGCCTGCCGCCGAAGATCTTCTGGATGGGCCCGAACGCCGTGATCGGTGGCGTGCTGTTCGGCATCGGCATCGTGCTGGCCGGCGGCTGCGAGACCGGCTGGATGTATCGCTCGATGGAAGGCCAAGTGCACTTCTGGGTGGTCGGCGTCGGCAACGTGATCGGCGGTACGCTGGTCGCGGTGTTCTGGGACCAGTTGGGCACCAGCCTCGCCCTGCCTTATCCCAAGCTCAACCTGCTGCAGGCGTTCGGTCCCGGTGGCGGCTTGCTGGTTACCTTCGCAGGCCTTGCCCTGTGCATGCTGCTGGTGCAGCTCAACGCCCAACGATTTACCCGAAAACGGAAAGTCTCCAATGCCCAAAACCAAGACGCCGACGCTGTCGCTTGATCTGCGCGGCGAACACTGCCCGTACAACGCCATCGCCACCCTGGAAACCCTGGAGACGCTCAAGCCGGGTGATCTGCTGGAGGTGATCACCGACTGTTCGCAGTCGGTGCATGGCATTCCGGAAGACACCCAGCGCCATGGCTACCATTGCCTGGCGGTGGAGCAGCACGGAGCGCTGTTCCGCTTCCTGATCGAGGTCCCGCTGCTGGGCTGAACGGCTCTTTGTAGGAGCGAGCTTGCTCGCGAACGGCATTCACGAGCAAGCTCGCTCCTACAGGGATACGGGATCAGTGCTTGGCGAAGTTACGCTGCAAGCGCTGCAGGTCTTCCGGAGTGGTGACCTTGATGTTGTCCACCCGTCCTTCCACCATGCGCGGCGCATAGCCCGCCCACTCCATGGCCGAGGCTTCGTCGGTGATGGCCGCGTCGGCCACCAGCGCGTCGGCAAGCGCGCGGTGCAGCGCGCCCAGGCGGAACATCTGCGGGGTGTAGGCCTGCCAGACCACGCTACGGTCGATGGTTTCGAGCACGCGGCCGTCGGCGCCGACGCGCTTCAGAGTATCCCGCGCGGGCACGCCGAGCAGGCCACCTACCGCGTCATTGCCCAGCTCATCCAGCAGGCGGTCGAGATCGGTACGCGCCAGGTTCGGTCGGGCGGCGTCATGCACCAGCACCCAATCGTCGGAAGCAGCGCCGAGTTCAGTCAGGCGCAGCAAGCCATTGAGCACGGAATCGGCGCGCTCGCGGCCGCCTTCAGCACGCTGGATCAGCTCATTGGAGGCGCTGGGCAGGGTCGGCCACCAGGGATCGTCAGCGGCCAGGCACACCACCAGGCCCTTGAGCCGGGGATGGCCAAGGAAACAGTCGAGGGTACGTTCGAGAATGCTGCGACCGGCAAGGTCGAGGTATTGCTTGGGGCGGTCGGCGCGCATCCGCGAACCGATGCCAGCGGCCGGGATCACGGCCCAGAAGGCGGGAGTGGTCATTGCGCGAGCTGGTAGAGGGTTTCCTTGTCCTTGACCATGCCGAGCTCGTGGCGGGCACGTTCCTCGACCGTCTCGGTGCCTTTCTTGAGCTCGGCCACTTCGGCCTCGAGGATGCGGTTACGTTCGAGCAGGCGCTCGTTCTCGCCCTGCTGGTCGGCGATCTGCTTTTGCAGGTCGCGCACCTGCGCCAGGCTGCCATCACCTACCCACAGGCGATACTGCAAGCCGGCCAGCGCCAGAATCAGCACGACGAACAGCCAATAAGGGCTACGTAACCTCAAACCATCAGCTCCATATGCAAAGGGGTGGCTCCTGCCACCCCTTCACCGTACCAGACTAGGATCAGCCGCGGAATTCCGCGCGACCACGGTACGGCGCCTTGGCGCCCAGTTGCTCTTCGATGCGCAGCAGCTGGTTGTACTTGGAAACGCGGTCGGAGCGGCACAGGGAGCCAGTCTTGATCTGACCAGCGGCGGTGCCGACGGCCAGGTCAGCGATGGTGCTGTCCTCGGTTTCGCCCGAACGGTGCGAGATCACCGCGGTGAAGCCGGCGGCCTTGGCCATCTGGATGGCTTCCAGGGTCTCGGTCAGCGAGCCGATCTGATTGAACTTGATCAGGATCGAGTTGCCGATCTTCTCTTCGATGCCGCGCTTGAGGATCTTGGTGTTGGTCACGAACAGGTCGTCACCGACCAGTTGCACCTTCTCACCGATCTTGTCGGTCAGGACTTTCCAGCCAGCCCAGTCGGACTCGTCCATGCCGTCTTCGATGGAGATGATCGGGTAGCGCTGGGTCAGGCCGGCCAGGTAGTCGGCGAAACCTTCAGCGCTGAACACCTTGCCTTCACCTTCAAGGTCATACTGGCCGTCCTTGAAGAACTCGGAGGAGGCGCAGTCCAGGGCCAGGGTCACGTCTTCGCCCAGCTTGTAACCAGCGTTGGCGACGGCTTCGGCGATGGCGGCCAGGGCATCTTCGTTGGAAGCCAGGTTCGGCGCGAAGCCACCTTCGTCACCCACGGCGGTGTTCAGGCCACGGGCCTTCAGCACGGCTTTGAGGTGATGGAAGATTTCGGCGCCCATGCGCAGCGCGTCGGCGAAGTTCTTGGCGCCAACCGGCTGAACCATGAACTCCTGGATGTCGACGTTGTTATCGGCGTGCTCGCCGCCGTTGATGATGTTCATCATCGGAACCGGCATGGAGTACTGGCCCGGGGTGCCGTTCAGATCAGCGATGTGCGCGTACAGCGGCACGCCCTTGGCCTGAGCGGCAGCCTTGGCGGCAGCCAGGGACACGGCCAGGATGGCGTTGGCGCCCAGCTTGCCTTTGTTCTCGGTGCCGTCGAGATCGATCATCGCGTGATCCAGACCTTTCTGGTCAGCCGCGTCCTTGCCCAGCAGCAAGTCGCGGATCGGGCCGTTGATGTTGGCCACGGCCTTCAGCACGCCCTTGCCCAGGTAACGGCTCTTGTCGCCATCGCGCAGTTCGAGAGCCTCACGGGAACCGGTGGATGCACCGGACGGGGCGCAGGCGCTGCCGACGATGCCGTTGTCCAGGATCACGTCCGCTTCAACGGTCGGGTTGCCGCGGGAGTCCAGGACCTCACGGCCCTTGATGTCGACGATCTTTGCCATTCTTGATAACACTCCGAAGATAGAGATAAACGGGGCGGCTGGTGAGACTCAGGCGGTCTCGATGGTGGGGAAACTCTTGACCAGGTCGTCCAGCTGCTTGAGCTGGGACAGGAAAGGCTCGAGCTTGTTCAGGCGCAGGGCGCACGGGCCGTCGCATTTCGCGTTCTCAGGGTCCGGGTGGGCCTCCAGGAACAGGCCGGCCAGACCTTGGCTCATGCCGGCCTTGGCCAGGTCGGTGACCTGGGCGCGGCGGCCGCCGGCGGAATCGGCGCGACCGCCCGGCATCTGCAGGGCGTGGGTCACGTCGAAGAACACCGGGTACTCGAACTGCTTCATGATGCCGAAGCCGAGCATATCCACCACCAGGTTGTTGTACCCGAAGGAGGAGCCACGCTCGCAGAGGATCAGCTGGTCGTTACCCGCCTCCTCGCACTTGCGCAGGATGTGCTTCATCTCCTGCGGCGCGAGGAACTGGGCCTTCTTGATGTTGATCACCGCGTTGGTCTTGGCCATGGCCACGACCAGGTCGGTCTGCCGGGACAGGAAGGCCGGCAGTTGGATGATGTCGCAGACCTCGGCCACCGGAGCGGCCTGGTAGGGCTCATGCACATCGGTGATGACCGGTACGTTGAAGGTCTTCTTGATCTCTTCGAAGATCTTCAGCCCCTCTTCCATGCCTGGACCACGGAACGAGGTGATCGAGGAACGGTTGGCCTTGTCGAAGCTGGCCTTGAATACGTAGGGGATGCCCAGTTTCTGGGTAACCGTCACGTACTCTTCGCAGACCTGCATCGCCAGGTCGCGCGACTCCAGCACGTTCATGCCGCCGAACAGCACGAACGGCAGGTCGTTGCCGATCTGGATATCACCGACGCGGATGATCTTCTGGGTCATGCTCAGGCCTTCCCGGCTTGCTTCAGCGCAGCGTTGACGAAGCCGCTGAACAGCGGGTGACCATCACGCGGGGTGGAAGTGAATTCCGGGTGGAACTGGCAGGCAACGAACCACGGATGATCCGGAGCCTCGACCACTTCGACCAGCGCGCCGTCACCGGAGCGGCCGGAAATCTTCAGGCCGGCGGCTTCCAGTTGCGGACGCAGGTTGTTGTTCACTTCGTAACGGTGGCGGTGACGCTCGACGATCACGTCCTTGCCGTAGCAGTCGTGCACCAGAGTGCCGGCCTGCAGCAGGCATTCCTGGGCGCCCAGGCGCATGGTGCCGCCCAGGTCGGAAGCCTCGGTGCGCACTTCGGTGGCGCCGGTGGCGTCCTGCCATTCGGTGATCAGGCCGACGACCGGGTGGCCGCTGGACTTGTCGAACTCGGTGGAGTTGGCATCGGTCCAGCCCAGCACGTTGCGGGCGTACTCGATGACGGCCACCTGCATGCCCAGGCAGATGCCCAGGTACGGAACCTTGTTCTCACGGGCGTACTGCACGGCGGTGATCTTGCCTTCCACGCCGCGCAGGCCGAAGCCGCCCGGAACCAGGATGGCGTCGGCGCCTTCGAGCAGGCTGGTGCCCTGCTGCTCGATGTCTTCGGAGTCGATGTAGCGCAGGTTGACCTTGGTGCGGCTCTGGATGCCGGCGTGGGTCATGGCTTCGATCAGCGACTTGTAGGCGTCGAGCAGTTCCATGTACTTGCCGACCATGGCGATGGTGACTTCACGCTCAGGATTGAGCTTGGCGTCGACCACGCGGTCCCACTCGGACAGGTCGGCCGGGCCGCACTCCAGGCCGAAGCGCTCGACGACGAAGTCATCGACGCCCTGGGCGTGCAGTACGGACGGAATGCGGTAGATGGTGTCGACGTCTTCCAACGAGATGACCGCGCGCTCTTCCACGTTGGTGAAGAGGGCAATCTTGCGGCGGGAGGACACGTCCACCGGATGATCGGAGCGGCAGACCAGGATGTCCGGCTGCAGGCCGATGGAGCGCAGCTCCTTGACCGAGTGCTGGGTCGGCTTGGTCTTGGTTTCGCCGGCGGTGGCGATGTACGGGACCAGCGTCAGGTGCATCAGCATGGCGCGGCGCGAACCGATCTCCACGCGCAGCTGGCGGATGGCCTCGAGGAAGGGTTGCGACTCGATGTCACCCACGGTGCCACCGACTTCCACCAGGGCCACGTCGGCATCGCCGGCGCCCTTGATGATGCGACGCTTGATCTCGTCGGTGATGTGCGGGATCACCTGCACGGTGGCGCCCAGGTAGTCGCCGCGGCGCTCCTTGCGCAGCACGTCCATGTAGACGCGGCCGGTGGTGAAGTTGTTGTTCTGGGTCATCGTGGTGCGCACGAAACGCTCGTAGTGGCCCAGGTCGAGGTCGGTCTCAGCGCCGTCGTGGGTGACGAACACCTCACCGTGCTGGAACGGGCTCATGGTGCCCGGATCGACGTTGATATAGGGGTCCAGCTTGAGCATCGTGATCTTCAAGCCACGCGCTTCCAGAATGGCAGCCAAGGAAGCCGAGGCGATGCCTTTCCCCAATGAAGAAACAACACCACCCGTGACGAAGATGTAGCGCGTCATGAAAAGCCCTGAATGTCAGCGTTTAGGCGGCTCGGCCGCCGGGGAAGCGAAGGTGTCGGGTCTGGGACCCGGCTCACGACTTCGTCGTGAAAATAGCGAACTCCCGCTGATTCCACAGGGGATCGGCAGGAGCGATATAAGACGGGAGCGTAGTCTACCGGAAAGCGGCTATCAGCTCAAACCCGAGTCATTCGTCGGAGGTACCCAGCACAGGGTCCATGACGGGCATTCCTCGGCTCGCAGCTCCGGCAACAGCGCCACTCCCAGCAGTTCGTCGGCTCGCCAGAGCAGCGGCAGGCGGCCACGGAGAAAGGCCGGAATGCCGGCCTCGTTGAGCAGGCGCTTGAGATCGCGGCGGCCACGGCCGGGTAATGCCAGGACCTCCCCGCCCTGCCGGTAACGGACCTCCAGCAGCCCGAGCGGCGGCTCGCCCTCGAAGTGCAACGAGCCATTTCCGGGCAGCGCCAATGATTGAGAAGCATCCACCCAGGGCTGCGCTTGCGGTGCGAAGGCCAGCCAAGCATGCGAGAGCCACCAGAGCCGGCCATTGGCGCGGCGCAGCTCACCGTCGGCGAGGCGCCAGACCGGTTCTGCGTCCGCCCGGGCATCACGCAGATCCCGCCAGCCGGCCCAGTGCGCGCTGTCGGGCAAGCGCGCGAGAGAGGCGAACCAATGGCGCAGGGCATTGCGCTGGCGCGACTCGCTCAGGGAGGACAGCGGCGCGATCGCCAGGGAAGGTAGTGGCATCCCCCGGTAATGCCTCTGTTGGTCCGCCGCTATCAGGTCGGATTGCGCCAACTCCGCCAGCAGATCGTCGGCCTCCGCCAGATGTTCGGCACTGCGGGCGATAGTTTCACTCGCCGCTGGCCAGCGGCGCGCAATAACCGGTAGCACCTGGTTGCGCAGGTAATTGCGGTCGTAATCGTCGCAGGCATTGGAGGGGTCCTCCACCCAGGCCAGACCGTGGCTGCGGGCATAGCGCTCAATCTCGTCGCGGGAGACGCCCAACAGCGGGCGCAGCAGGAGCCCGGCTCCCAGTGGACGGCAGGCAGACATCCCCGCCAGACCGCGCACACCAGAGCCACGGAACAGGCGGAACAGTACGGTCTCCACCTGGTCGTCACGGTGCTGCCCGGTCAGCAGGCACTCCCCTGCTCCCAGCATCGCCGTGAATGCAGCATAGCGAGCCTCCCGAGCGGCCCGCTCCAGACTGGCGCCGTCGTCCACCCGCACATATTCGACGCGCAACGGCACACCCAGCACATCGCAAAACCGCTGACAGTGCTCCGGCCAGGCGTCGGCGACAGCCTGCAGGCCGTGATGGACATGAATGGCAGAAATCGGCGGCAACGGCTCGCGACGAGCGAGTTGTACCAACAGATGCAGGAGAACGGTGGAATCAAGCCCACCAGACAATGCCACGCGCCACGCCGGCGCGCAGCGCCAGGGTGCAAGCGCAGCTAGAAGTCGGTTTTCCAGAGACAAGGAGTCAAGGGACATGGCGCAGGAAGACGGGACGGATGACGAGGCAAGGATACCTCGTCATCCGCGCTGCGCCGAAGGCGTCGATCAGGCGACGCCGTAGCTCATCAGGCGCTCGTAGCGGCGCGCCAGCAGCTCTTCGGTGCTCAGTTGCTTGAGAACATCCAACTGGCCGAGCAGGGCCTTGCGGATCGACTGGGACATCGCGGCCGGGTCGCGGTGGGCGCTGCCCAGCGGCTCGGGGATGATGTTGTCGACGATACCCAGGTCCTTCAGGCGGCTGGCGGTGATGCCCATGGCCTCAGCGGCTTCCGGTGCCTTCTCGGCGGTACGCCAGAGGAT
The DNA here is from genome assembly GCF_047902425.1 of Pseudomonas macauensis. Taxonomy (NCBI): domain Bacteria; kingdom Pseudomonadati; phylum Pseudomonadota; class Gammaproteobacteria; order Pseudomonadales; family Pseudomonadaceae; genus Pseudomonas; species Pseudomonas macauensis. The sequence goes on from NZ_CP138377.1 coordinate 4,489,734, forward strand.
CGAGGCGCAACCCTCGGGCGAGATCACCGCGTAGGTGGAGTACTGCAGCATGTTCAACTGGTCGCACACGCCAATAGCCAGTGCGCCGCCGGAACCGCCTTCGCCAATCACGGTGGCGATGATCGGGGTCTTCAGGCGCGCCATGACACGCAGGTTCCAGGCGATAGCCTCGCTCTGGCCGCGCTCTTCGGCATCGATGCCTGGGTAGGCGCCGGGGGTGTCGATGAAGGTCAGGATCGGCATCTTGAAGCGCTCGGCCATTTCCATCAGGCGGCAGGCCTTGCGGTAGCCTTCCGGACGCGGCATGCCGAAGTTGCGGCGTACCTTCTCGCGCACTTCGCGGCCCTTCTGGTGACCGATGATCATCACCGGCTGGTCTTCCAGACGGGCAACGCCACCGACGATAGCCGCGTCATCGGCGAAATGACGGTCGCCGTGCAGCTCTTCGAACTCGGTGAAGATGTGTTCGATGTAATCGAGGGTGTAGGGGCGACGCGGATGACGCGCGAGCTGGGCGATCTGCCAGCTGGACAGGTTACCGAAGATGTTCTCGGTCAGCGCCTTGCTCTTCTCCTGCAGACGGGAGATTTCGTCGGTGATGTTCAGGGCGTTGTCGTTACCGACCAGGCGCAGCTCTTCGATCTTGGCGTGCAGGTCGGCAATGGGCTGTTCGAAATCGAGAAAATTCGGGTTCATGGGCTATCCGTCGTTCTGTTGGCGGCAGGGCCTGGTCCGTTAGGCGCCCTACCTTACGGTATCGGGCGCCAAGGGTCGAGACTGGCGGGCGGGCGGCCTATGGCCACCGACCTCACTAGCGGTAGTTCAGGAAGACGTTGTCGCGGCCGAACTGGTCACGCAACGCTTGAATCAGGTTGTCCGCGGGGTCGATCCGCCACTGTTCGCCGAACTGCAGCAAGGCGCGCGCCTGCTCGCCACTGTAGTCGACAGTGACCGGGCAACTGCCGCGATGACGGGTGCAGAGGTCAGCCAGCCAGCGCAGGCGGTCACCTTTGAGCGCGTCCGCGTGCACTTTCACCCGCAAGCTCTCCGCTAGCGAGGTGCGCGCCTCTTCCAGGCCCATCACGCGCTTGGCGCGCAGGCGCAAGCCACCGGAGAAATCGTCCTGGCTGACTTCGCCTTCGATCACCACCAGCGCATCGGTCTGCAACAGCGCCTGGTTGGCGGCGAAGGCTTCGGCGAACAACGAGGCCTCGATACGCCCGGAGCGGTCGTCCAGGGTCACGAAGCCCATCTTGTCGCCACGCTTGTTCTTCATTACCCGCAGGTTGACGATCAGCCCGGCGACGGTCTGGGTATCGCGCGCGGGCTTGAGCTCGACGATGCGCTGGCGGGCGAAACGCCGCACTTCACCTTCGTACTCGTCGATCGGGTGACCGGTCAGGTACAGGCCGAGGGTGTCCTTCTCGCCCTTCAGGCGCTCCTTGAGGTTGAGCGCCTTGACCTTGCGGTGGTTGGCGTAGACATCGGCCTCGGGCTCGGCGAAGACGCCGCCGAACAGGTCCATGTGGCCGCTGTCGTGGCTGCGTGAGGTCTGCTCGGCGGCCTTCACGGCTTCTTCCATGGACGCCAGCAATACGGCGCGATTGATGTCGACGTGGGCGTGGTAGGCCTTGGGCTCGTCATGGAAGTGCGGACCGAGGCGATCCAGCGCACCGGCACGGATCAACGCTTCCAGGGTGCGTTTGTTGACGCGCTTGAGGTCGATGCGGTCGCAGAAGTCGAACAGGGTCTTGAACGGACCGCCTTCGTTGCGGCACTCGGTGATAGCTTCCACCGGACCTTCGCCGACGCCCTTGATCGCACCCAGGCCGTAGACGATCTGATCATCGTCATCCACGGTGAAGCGGAATTCGGAGTTGTTCACGTCCGGAGCAAGGATGCGCAGCTTCATGTGGCGGCACTCTTCGATGAGCGTCACCACCTTGTCGGTGTTCTGCATATCCGCGGTGAGTACCGCAGCCATGAACGGGGCTTTCCAGTGGGTCTTCAACCAGGCGGTCTGGTACGACACCAGGCCGTAGGCGGCGGAGTGCGACTTGTTGAAGCCGTAGCCGGCGAACTTTTCCACCAGGTCAAAGATGTTGCCCGCGAGGTTCGCGTCGATACCGTTATTCGCGCAGCCCTCGATGAAGCCGCCGCGCTGTTTGGCCATCTCCTCGGGCTTTTTCTTACCCATGGCGCGACGCAGCATGTCCGCGCCGCCGAGGGTGTAGCCCGCCATCACCTGGGCGATCTGCATCACCTGCTCCTGGTACAGGATGATGCCGTAGGTGGGCTTGAGCACCGGTTCGAGGCCAGCGTACTGGTAATCCGGGTGCGGGTAGGAGATTTCCTCGCGGCCGTGCTTACGATTGATGAAGTCGTCCACCATGCCCGACTGCAGCGGACCGGGACGGAACAGCGCCACCAGTGCGATGAGGTCTTCCAGGCAGTCCGGCTTGAGCTTCTTGATCAGCTCCTTCATGCCGCGCGATTCAAGCTGGAAGACCGCAGTGGTTTCCGCCTTCTGCAGCAAGTCGTAGGTTTTCTTGTCGTCCAGCGGGATGCGGTCAATGTCGACCAACTCGGTCTCGCCGGCTTTCTGCTGTTTGCGATGAATGATCTCCATCGCCCACTTGATGATGGTCAAGGTACGCAGGCCGAGGAAGTCGAACTTCACCAGGCCCGCGGCTTCCACATCGTCCTTGTCGAACTGGGTCACCAGGCCCGCGCCCTCTTCGTCACAGGCGATGGGGGCGAAGTCGGTCAGCTTGGTCGGCGCGATCACCACACCACCGGCGTGCTTACCGGTACCGCGGGTTACACCTTCGAGCTTGAGCGCCATGTCCCAGATTTCCTGGGCTTCCTCGTCGGACTTGAGGAAGTCGCGGAGCATCTCTTCCTGCTCGTAGGCCTTTTCCAGGGTCATGCCCACTTCGAAGGGAATCATCTTCGACAGCTTGTCGGCCAGGCCGTAGGACTTGCCCTGCACCCGCGCCACGTCGCGCACCACCGCCTTCGCGGCCATGGAGCCGAAGGTGATGATCTGGCTCACGGCGTTACGGCCGTACGCACCGGCCACGTAGTCGATCACCCGGTCGCGGCCTTCCATGCAGAAGTCGACGTCGAAGTCGGGCATGGAAATACGTTCGGGGTTGAGGAAACGTTCGAACAGCAGGTCATATGCCAGCGGATCGAGGTCGGTGATCTTGAGCACGTAGGCGACCAGCGAGCCGGCGCCCGAACCCCGGCCGGGGCCTACCGGCACGCCGTTGTTCTTGGCCCACTTGATGAAGTCCATCACGATCAGGAAGTAGCCGGGGAAACCCATCTGGATGATGGTGCCTAGCTCGAATTCCAGGCGATCGACGTAGATCTGCCGCTTCTCTTCGTAATTGGGCGTGGTTTCCTTCGGCCAGAGCACCGCTAGGCGCTCCTCCAGGCCCTCGTAGGAGACATGGCGCAGGTACTGGTTGATGTCCATGTCGTCGTAGGGGATCGGGAAGTTGGGCAGGAAGTACTTGCCCAGCTGCACGTCGATGTTGCAGCGCTTGGCGATCTCGACGGAGTTTTCCAGCGCTTCGGGGATATCGCTGAACAGCTCGGCCATTTCCGCCGGGCTCTTCAGATACTGCTGATCGGAATAGTTGCGCGAGCGGCGCGGATCATCCAGCGCACGGCCTTCGCCGATGCACACGCGGGTTTCGTGGGCCTCGAAGTCGTCCTGCTTGATGAAGCGCACGTCGTTGGTCGCCACCAGCGGCGCACCGCTGCGCTCGGCCAGGGCCACGGCGGCGTGCACGTGCTCTTCGTCGTTGACCCGGTTGGTGCGCTGGATATCCAGGTAGAAGCGGTCCGGAAAGACTTCCAGCCACTCGGCCAGCAGCGAGTCCGCCAGGGCGTTGTCGCCTTCCAGCAACGCCATGCCGATCTCGCCTTCCTTCGAGCCGGACAGCGCGATCAGGCCTTCGGCCGCTTCCTTCACCCACTCCCGCTCGATGATGATCTCGCCGTTGCGCTGGCCTTCCTGCCAGCCACGGGAGATCAGCTCGGTCAGGTTGCGGTAGCCCTTGGCGTTCATCGCCAGCAAGGTCAGGCGAGTGAGCGGACCGTCGTCATCGCGGTTCGCCAGCCAGATGTCGGCACCGCAGATCGGCTTGATACCGCCGCCCATGGCCGTCTTGTAGAACTTCACCAGCGAGCACATGTTGCTCAGGTCGGTCACCGCCACCGCCGGCATCCCCGAACCCGCCACCGCCTTGATCAGCGGCTTGACCCGTACCAGGCCGTCGACCAGGGAGAATTCGGTGTGCAGACGCAGGTGAACGAAGGTGGCGGTCATGGTGGTCCTTGGGCAAACGCGAAAAACGGCAAGCCCGGAATTGTACCCACCTCCGGGTTAAAGCTACAGACATCCCGCAGTCGCTGTCGGATAGCTGGCGGATAGACAAACATGACAAACCAGCAGCCGAGATACGGAAATATCGCCAGCAGACTCGGACAGCGTGAAGGGCGACGAACGGCAGAATTCAGCGCCACCTCAAGCCTGCCCAGGAACGCACAATGGCCGCTCCCTCCTTCACGACGCGCGCAGTCCTCTTCTGCTGCACCTGCCTCTACTGGCTAACGCCCGGACATCTGGGCCTTGGCAATATGCCCTTTGCCATGCTGAACGCTCTCAGTATCGTCGCGATCGCATTCTGCGCCTGGCTTTGTTTCAGCCTGCCATGGCGCAACACGCCTCCGACTTACGCTGCATTCCTTCTGATGCTGCCGATACTTCCCGCTCAGATGGAAATCAGCCAAGTCGCACGACAGGGCCTGAGCGCCTGTTACTCCAGTAACGAAACATACAGCGAACCGGCGCAGCGCTCCCTTAATGCGTCCAAATCCCTCTGCGAGCACATCGATCGTCGCATCGCCTTCGCCCCATATGGATTCTCACTTTTTACGGCGAACTTCCCGCTCTACTTCGCCAATGACTACCGTGAACGCCCTTGGAGCGAGCAGCTTCCCTCTGTGGATGACTACCGCTTCAGCGCACACTGGGCCGGATACATAAATGTACCCGGCCCGACGAAGCGCCCCCTGCGAGTCACAAGCGCGGGTGGGACAGCCCACTGGCAGCTCGACGGCGTCGACGCACAGCCTCTGGAGAATGTTTCTCCCGGCCGTCATCGGATCAACCTCAACTTCGCAAGAAATCTCCCCGAAGCACCCGCGCTGTCACTGGAATGGGATCTTGGCGCTGGCTTCAAAGCCGTCCCGCCTACAGCGATGAGCCCCTTCAATGGCACGATGGATCACAGGCCCTGGCGCTGGATCGGATTGTGCAGTTGGCTGATCGCCCTTGGCATACTGATCCTAGGCGCCCGCCCAGCAGCGCCTCGGCCGTCTGGAGTGCTCTGGGTAGGTGGTTTCTACGGACTCTTTGCCCTGGGCTTGCAACTGATCCTCAGCGAAGGACAACGCTTCGGCTATCAGATAATGGTGCCGGGCAACGACTACCTGATGTATGAAACCTTCGCGCGCGACATTTTGAATGGGGACCTGGGTTCGCGAGCCGAAAGCCCCTTTGTCTACTTCAACTTCGGCTACCGCTATCTGCTTGCGTTGCTACACGTCCTTGCCGGGGAGGCTCCTGCAGATGTGGCAATAGTCCAGATGGGGGTTATGGCTGCGCTCATGGTCGCGTGCTGCGCCTGGACACAACGCCTGTTCGGCTGGCTCAGCGCGTTGGCGATGGCGACTGCGATGATCTTCTGCCAGCAACTGCTCCTGCTCGCCGAGCCACTGCTCGACACCACTTGGGGGATCGTGCTGAGTGCGCTTCTGCTCTTCATGCTACTGGATCAGGCACGCTGCCCCACCCTGAGCAAAGCTATTGGCATGGGCCTACTGCTGGGACTCGCAACCCTGATCCGGCCCAACTTCATTCCATTCATCGCCATAGCCTGCATCTGGATGCTTTGGACTGGCGCACAGCTCAGGCCACTACAGCGCTGGGGACTCCCCTTGCTGACCTGCATACTTGCAGTGGCTCTTTTGAGCCTACTCGGCTGGAGAAATCTCTGGATCGCAGGCGAATTCCGCTGGTTGCCAGAGAACGGACCGATCAACCTCTGGTTTGGCAATCACCCGCCTCAATACGACGGCCCGAGCTTCTTCCTGCCCACCTACATCCCACCCGCGCCGGAAATTGCCAAGGAAGTACTGCGTTATGTACTGAGCGACCCAATGGCATTCATTGCTCGAAGCTGGCAAAAGCTGCTCTTCATATTGGGCATCGACACGAGAGTGGAAACAGAGATCAACCTGCGAATCCTGGTGCCCTGGCTGCTTGCCGCCGCAAGCGCTGCCCCGCTCTGGCGTGGCAATTACCCGGCCCAGCGGCGAGAGGTATTGTTGATCGTCCTCTGGATCGCCGCACTCAGCGCACCCTTGACGCTGATATTTCCCTGGGGATACGGCTGGCGACTTTCCTCGCCGACCTTCCTTCCACTCTACCTGCTAGACGGGCTATCAGTGGCGTGGCTCTGCAGTAGGCTGGGAGGGTCGATCAGAAGACTTGCTGCTCCAGCAACTCCCGAACCGGCCCGAAAGAACGCCGATGAATCGGCGTCGGCCCCAGGCGCTTGAGCGCTTCCAGGTGCACCGGAGTCGGATAGCCCTTATGCCCGCCGATGCCGTAGCCGGGGTACAGCGCTTCCATTTCCTGCATCTCGCGGTCACGGCTGACCTTGGCCAGGATCGAGGCGGCGGCGATCGCCGGGACCTTGGCATCACCCTGCACCACCGGGGCGGAGGGCACCTTCAATTTCGGACACCGATTACCGTCGATGAGCGCCAGTTTCGGCGTCACGCTCAGGCCCTCCACCGCGCGCTGCATGGCGAGCATGGTGGCGTGGAGAATGTTCAACTGGTCGATCTCATGCACATCCGCACGGGCGATGCACCAGGCCAATGCCTTCTCGCGGATTTCGTCAAAGAGCTTTTCACGCTTGGCTTCGGTGAGCTTCTTGGAGTCGTTCAGCCCACTGATCGGGCGTGCCGGATCGAGGATGACAGCTGCGGTAACCACGGGGCCGCACAGCGGACCACGGCCGACTTCATCGACACCTGCGACCAGCTCTTCCACCAGGGCGAAATCCAGGCCCATCTGCATCAGTGTTTCTCCACCAGGGCGAGCACCGCTTCGGCGGCCTGCGCGGACGCATCCTGGCGCAGGGCGCGGTGGATGGCGTCGAAGGATTCGGTCTGCACACTGCCGTCATTCAGCAGTGGCAGCAAGGTAGTGGCCAGCGCCTCGGGCGTCGCCGTATCCTGGATCAACTCCGGCACTAGCAGTCGGTTGGCCAGCAGGTTCGGCAGCGAGATGTACGGACTCTTCACCAGCCGCTTGAGAATGCGGTAGGTCATCGGCGCCACCTTGTAGGCGACAACCATCGGCCGCTTGTACAGCAGCGCTTCGAGGGTGGCGGTGCCAGAGGCGATCAGCACCGCGTCGCAGGCAGCGAGGGCTTCATGGGACGCACCGTCGAGCAACTGCACTGGCAGATTACGGCCGGCCAGCATTTCCTCGACCTGTACGCGGCGCTCGGGGCTGGCGCAAGGCAGCACGAAACGCAGGCCCGGACGCTCCTGAAGCAGGCGTTGAGCGGTATCGAGGAACAGCGCGCCGAGCTTACCGACCTCCCCTCCCCGACTACCCGGCAGCAACGCAACGACACTGGCATCCTGCGGCAGGCTCAGGCGCTCGCGCGCGCCAGCACGGTCGGCTTCCAGTGGAATGGTGTTGGCCAGCGGATGGCCGACGAAACGAACCGGCACCGCATGTTCTTCGTAGAAGCGCGCCTCAAAGGGAAACAGCGCGAGCATCAGGTCGCAGGCTTCCTTGATCTTCAGCACGCGCTTCTGCCGCCAGGCCCAGACCGAGGGACTGACATAGTGCACCGTGCGGATGCCCGCGCGGCGCAACTTGAGCTCGATGTTCAGGTTGAAGTCCGGCGCATCGATGCCGATGAACACGTCCGGCTTGGCCGCGATCAGCATCTGGACGAGGTCCTTGCGCCGGCGTAGCAGCTCGCGCAGGCGGCCGAGCACCTCGACCAGGCCCATGACCGCGAGGCGTTCCATCGGAAAATGCGACTGCAGTCCTTCGGCCTGCATGCGCGGACCACCGACACCGATGAACTCGATGTCGGGGTGACGCTGCTTGAGCGCCTGCATCAGGCCGGAGCCAAGGATATCGCCGGACGCCTCGCCCGCGACCAGGGCGACGCGCAGCTTGCGTACGGTCGGCTGCATGGTCAGCGGGTGATGCCGCGGGTGGAGCTCTGGATGGAGTCGCGGAATACCGCTACCTCCGGGAACTGCTCCGAAACCTCGACGAGCTCGGCGAGCGCTTCGTCCACGGTCAGCCCCTGGCGGTAAACCACCTTGTAGGCCCGACGCAGCGCCTGGATGGCTTCGGCGCTGAAACCACGCCGACGCAAGCCTTCGAAGTTCATGCTGCGAGCTTCGGCGGGGTTGCCGAAGACGGTCACATAGGCCGGAACGTCCTTGCCGATCGCACTGCCCATGCCGGAGAAGCTGTGCGCGCCGATGCGGCAGAACTGATGCACCAGGGTGTAACCGGAGAGGATCGCCCAGTCATCCACGTGAACATGGCCAGCCAGCGCCGTGTTGTTCACCAGAATGCAATGGTTGCCGATCACACTGTCATGGCCGATGTGCACGTAGGCCATGAGCAGGTTGTGGTCGCCGATGGTGGTTTCCGAACGATCCTGGATGGTGCCGCGATGGATGGTGACACCCTCGCGGATCACGTTGTGGTCACCGATCACCAGGCGAGTCGGCTCGCCCTTGTACTTCAGGTCGGGAGTGTCCTCGCCGACGCTGGAGAACTGAAAGATGCGATTGTGCTTGCCGATCTTCGTGGGGCCCTTGAGCACCACGTGCGGACCGATCACCGTACCTTCGCCGATCTCCACATCCGGCCCGACGATGGACCAGGGGCCCACCTCTACGTCGTCAGCCAGCTTTGCGCGCGGGTCGATGATGGCGCGAGGATCGATCAAACTCATAGTTTGCGTTCCGCACAGATGATTTCGGCCGAGCATACCGGCTTGTCATCGACGGTGGCGTGGCAATCGAACTTCCAGATGCCGCGCTTGACGCTGATGAACTGGGCATGCAGCTGCAGCTGGTCGCCCGGCAGTACCGGCTGACGGAAGCGCAGCTTGTCGGAGCCGACGAAGTAGTACAGGGTGCCGTCGGCCGGCTTCACGTCGAGCATCTTGAAGCCGAGGATACCGGCCGCCTGGGCCATGGCCTCGATGATCAGCACGCCCGGCATGATCGGGTGCTGCGGGAAATGGCCATTGAAGAACGGCTCGTTGATGCTGACATTCTTGTAGGCGCGAATGCGCTTGCCTTCAATGTCCAGCTCCACCACCCGATCCACCAGCAGGAAGGGGTAGCGATGAGGCAGGTATTCGCGAATCTCGTTGATGTCCATCATGTTCAGGGAAGCCTGTTCAGAAAAGGGAAACGCCAAAAAATGCGCTGATCACGCATCAGATGGAGCGTCTCCACTCGGGGTCACGGCAGCCACGCGCTTTTCCAGCTGCTGCAGACGACGGGCCATGTCATCCAGCTGGCGAATACGCGCGGCGCTCTTCTTCCATTCGCCGGCCGGCTGCATGGCAGTACCGGAGGAATAGGAACCCGGTTCGGTAATCGAACGGGTCACCATAGTCATCCCGGTGACGAAGACGTTGTCGCAGATTTCGATGTGGCCGACCAGGCCGACGCCACCGGCAAGCATGCAATGCTTGCCGATCTTGGCGCTGCCGGAAATCCCGCAGCAGCCCGCCATCGCGGTGTGATCACCGATCTGCACGTTGTGGGCGATCATGATCTGGTTGTCCAGCTTCACGCCATTGCCCACCAGGGTATCGGACAGCGCACCGCGGTCGATCGTGGTATTGGCGCCGATCTCGACGTCATCGCCCACGGTCACGCCGCCAATCTGCGCGATCTTCTGCCAGACGCCCTTCTGGTTGGCGAAGCCGAAGCCCTCGCCCCCCAGCACAGCGCCGGATTGGATCACCACGCGCTTGCCGATGCGCACGTCGTGGTAAAGGGTCACTCTCGGGGCCAGCCAGCCGCCTTCGCCAATCACGCTGCGCGCGCCGACGAAGCAATGGGCACCGATGGTTACGCCGGCGCCAATCTGCGCGCCAGCCTCAATCACCGCGTAGGGACCGATGCTGGCAGTCGGATCGACCTGGGCACCTTCATCGACCACTGCAGTGGGATGGATACCGGCAGGCGCCTTGGGCTTGCGATCGAACTGATGCGAAAGACCGGCATACGCCAGATAGGGGTTGGCCACCACCAGCGCGTTGCCGGTGAAACCTTCGGCATCGGCTGCCGTCAGCAGCACCGCACCCGCCTTGCTCTCAGGCAGGAACTTGCGGTACTGCGGATTGGCCAGGAAGCTCAGTTGGTCCGCGCCAGCTTCCTGGAGGGTTGCCAGGCCGCGAATGACTTGAGCAGGATCGCCGCGCAGCTCGGCATTGAGCTGCGCAGCCAGTTCAGCGAGGGTAAAGGACAGCTCGGTCATCATCAGCGCAGCTGGTTCATGCGCTCGATGACTTGACGGGTGATGTCGTACTGCGGCTTCACGTCCACTACGGCACCACGCTCGACCACAAGGTCATAGCCACCCTTCTTGATGGTTTCCTCGACAGCCTGGTCCAGCTTCGGCTTGAGCTTCTTCAGCATGTCGCGGTCGGCGACAGCCTTGGCTTCGTTCAGCTCCTTGGACTGGAACTGGAAGTCACGGGCCTTCTGCTTGAAGTCGTTCTCGGCCTTTTCACGCTCGGACTGGGACATCTTGCTGCCACCGCTGACCAGCTTGTCCTGCAGCGCCTTGGCGTCGCTTTCCAGCGCCTTGAGCTTGTTCAGCTGGGGGCCGAATTTCTTCTCCGCGTCCACGGCGTACTGCTTGGCCGCATCCGACTCGAGGAGTGCCATCTGATAGTTGAGCACCGCGATCTTCATGTCGGCGAACGCTGGGCTCGCCATAAGGGCAGCGGTGATCAGAACGAACTGGGTCAACTTACGCACAATGCACTCCTGCACAAAGCATGGTTGTCTTTACAACGATACGGCCAATTAGAAGGTCTGCCCCAGGGAGAACTGGAAGATCTGGGTTTCGGCGTTGTCCGGCTTCTTGATCGGGGTCGCCAGGGCGAAGCTCAGCGGGCCCAGCGCGGTGATCCAGGTCAGGCCCACACCGGCGGACATGGCCATGTCATTGAATTTGACGCCGTCGCAACCCTGGGTAGTGGAAGTCGGGCAGTCGGCATCGAACACGTTACCCACGTCCCAGAACACCACGCTGCGCAACTGACGCTGGTCCTTCACGAACGGCAGCGGGAACAGGACTTCGGCGCCGCCGGTGATCAGGATGCTACCACCAAAGGCTTGCGGGTCCTGGTCCGGGTCGTACTCCGTCCCCGGATTGGTGCCCTTGCTAGGCGTACTGCGCGGACCGAGGGTGCTGTCCTTGAAACCACGCACCGAGTTGAAGCCACCCGCGTAGTAGTTCTCGTAGAACGGCAGGCGGTCGGTGGAACCATAGCCATCACCGTAGCCGAGCTCGGTGTGGAAGCGCATGGTGTAGTTCTCGGTGAGCGGAGCGAAGATCTGGCCGCGGTAGTCGAGCTTGTAGAATGACAGGTCGCTGCCCGGAACGGTGGATTCCAGCACCAGGCTCTGCGAGTGGCCACGGTTGGCCAGCACGCCCTTGTTCAGGGTCGACTCGGACCAGCCGATGGACGCCTTGAAGTTGGTGAAGCTGTCGCCTTCCTGCTGGATGAAGTTGAAGATCTCGTCGACGGTGTAGACGCCGGTATCGATCTCGTCCTTCTGCGCGGTCAGGCCGTAGGTCAGACGCGAGGTTTCGCTGATCGGGTAGCCGATGCTGACGCCGGCGCCGTAGCTGTTGACGGAGTAGCTGGAAACGTCAACATCCAGGTCGCTGTAGTCGGTCTTGCGGTAGAAGGCGTTGTAGCCCAGGCTCACGCCGTCGACGGTCCAGTAGGGGTCGACGAAGCCGAAGTTGTAGCGGGTCTGGTAGTCGGACTTGGTCAGGCCGAGGCTGACCTTGTTACCGGTACCCAGGAAGTTGTTCTGGCTGATCGAGCCACCAAGGATAAGACCGGCGCTCTGGGCGAAACCGATACTGGCGGTGATGGAGCCGGACGGTTGCTCTTCAACGCTGTAGTTCACGTCGACCTGGTCGTCGGTGCCGGGCACAGCCGGGGTCTCGACGTTGACTTCCTTGAAGTAGCCCAGGCGCTCCAGGCGCTGCTTGGACTGGTCGATCAGGTAGGTCGAAGCCCAGCCGCCTTCCATCTGGCGCATTTCGCGACGGAGTACTTCGTCCTCGGTCTTGGTGTTGCCACGGAAGTTGATGCGATTGACGTAGGCACGCTTGCCCGGGTCGACCACATAGGTGATCGAGACGGTCTTGTCGTCGTCATGGGGCTCCGGCACGCCGTTGACGTTGGCGAAGGTATAGCCTTCGTTACCCAGACGACGGGTGATCAGGTCGGAGGTAGTGGTCATCACCTTGCGCGAGAAGACCTGGCCTTTCTTCACCAGCAGCAGCTTCTTGATTTCGTCTTCCGGCACTTTCAGGTCGCCGGAGAGCTTCACGTCACGAACGGTGTACTTCTCGCCTTCGTTGACGTTGACGGTGATGTAGACGTGCTTCTTGTCCGGAGTGATGGAAACCTGGGTCGAGGCGATATCCATGTGGATGTAGCCACGGTCCAGGTAGTAGGAACGCAGGCGCTCCAGGTCACCGGAGAGCTTCTCACGGGAATACTTGTCGTCATTCTTGAAGAAGGACAGCCAGTTGGTGGTCTTCAGTTCGAACAGGTCGGTCAGGTCTTCCTCGGAGAAGACAGTATTGCCCACCACGTTGACATGGGCGATGGCCGCCACGGTGCCTTCGTTGATGGTGATCTTCAGGGCGACGCGGTTGCGCGGCTGCGGCACCACCTCGGTCTCGATCTCGGCGGAGTAGCGGCCCTGGGCCACATACTGGCGCTGCAGTTCGTTACGGACGCCTTCGAGGGTCGCACGCTGGAAGATCTCGCCTTCGGCCAGACCGGACTGTTTCAGACCTTTCATCAGGTCTTCGGTGGTGATGGCCTTGTTGCCCTCGATCTCGATGCTGGAGATCGACGGACGCTCGACCACGTTGACGATCAGCACATTGCCATCACGGCTGAGTTGGATGTCCTGGAAGAATCCAGTCTTGAACAAGGACCGGGTCGCCTCGACCAGGCGGCGATCGTCGATCTGCTCGCCGACGTTCAGCGGCAGTGCCGCGAACACGCTGCCGGCCGACACGCGCTGCAGGCCGTTGACCCGGATATCAGAAACAGTGAAGGACTCGGCGTGAACCTGGGCGATCATCAGCGCGGAAAAGGCCGCGGTTAGCAGAAAGCGTTTCATGGAGTCCTTTTATTCCAACTGACAAATAAAGAATCTGCCGCAGGTGGCGGCAGATCCGGAATTCAATGGCGGGTTACAGTCGACTCAGATCGTTGACCAGGGCCAACAACATGACCCCGACCACCAGGCTGATGCCAATTTGCATCCCCCACGCCTGGACCCGCTCCGACAGTGGGCGACCTCGCACCCACTCGACCACGTAGAACAGCAGATGCCCGCCGTCGAGGACGGGAATCGGCAACAGGTTGAGAACCCCCAAACTGATGCTCAGGTAGGCAAGGAAATGCAGAAAATCCCCTACACCCGACTGGGCTGAAGCGCCCGCCACTTTAGCAATGGTTATCGGCCCGCTCAAGTTTTTTACCGAGAGCTGCCCGAGCACCATTTTCTTTAGAGAATCCAGAGTTAGCAGGCTCATCGACCAGGTTCGGGAGAGCGCCTCCCCGACTGCGTCCACCGGTCCGTAGCTGATTTTGCGAAGCATGTCCGCCGGCCACTGACCACCCGAGACACCCGCCCCCAGGTATCCGGCACGGGCCTTGCCCTCGCCTTTCGCCGCCAACGTCAGCGCGATATCCTGTCGCTGGCCGTCACGCTCGATGCCCAGCACGACGCGCGTTTCGGGACGCGCCCGGACCTTGTCCACCACCTGCTGCCAGTCATCCACCGCCTGCCCATCGACGCTCAGCAGACGATCCCCGACCTTGAGCCCGGCCGCCTTGGCCGGCCCCTTCTCATCCAGCTCCGCCAGGACCGGTGCGATGGCCGGACGCCAGGGCTGAATCCCCAACCCGGCGATGGGATCGGGGTTATCAGCGCTCTTCAGCCAGGCCTTGAGCTGCAACTGGTGAATGACCGGAACAGAGGAGCCCGGGTCGAGCACGGAAACGCTCAGTTCGCCGGTTTCGCCGAGACGGCGCACCAGCTGCAGATTGACCCCATTCCAGCCTTCCACAGCCTTGCCGTCGACCGCCACCACTTCCTGCCCCGCGGCCAGGCCACCCAAGGCAGCCGGACTGTCAGCGATGATGGAGCCGATGATGGGCTTGATCTGCTGGCTACCCAACATGGCCAGCACCCAGAAGAACAGGATCGCCAGGAGGAAATTGGCTACGGGCCCAGCGGCGACGATGGCGATGCGCTGGAAGACCGACTTGCGATTGAAGGCCTGGTCGAGCAGTTCCGGCGGGACATCACCCTCGCGCTCGTCGAGCATCTTCACGTAGCCACCCAGCGGAATAGCCGCCACGACGAACTCGGTGCCCTGGCGATCATGCCAGCGCACCAGCGGGGTGCCAAAACCTACGGAAAAACGCAGCACTTTCACGCCACAGCGGCGCGCCACCCAGAAGTGCCCGAACTCGTGGAAGGTAACCAGCACACCCAGTGCGACCACCAGGCCGACGATCATATATAGGGCGCTCATCGCTACCTCCTGGGCGTCAACGCCCGCGTTCCTGCAACCACGCCTGCGCGGCTCCGCGTGCGAGCCGGTCGGCTGCCAGCACCGTTTCGAGGGATTCGACCGGGGCATGCGCCTCGCGGTTCAGCACCTCTTCGATGATAACCGCGATCTCGGTAAAGCGGATGCGCCGCTCAAGGAAGGCCGCCACCGCGACTTCGTTGGCCGCATTGAGCATTGCCGGGACGCTGCCGCCGACTTCAGCCGCTTGTCGGGCCAGGCGCAGGCAAGGGAAACGCTGCTCGTCAGGCGGACAGAAATCCAGCCGGGCAATGGCAAACAGGTCCAGCGGCGAGACACCGGAGTCGATCCGCTGCGGCCAGGCCAGCGCATGAGCAATGGGCGTACGCATGTCCGGGTTGCCGAGCTGCGCAAGCACCGAGCCATCCACATAATCCACCAGGGAATGGATGACGCTCTGCGGATGAATCACCACCTCGACCTTCGAGGGCGGCGCGTCGAACAACCAGCAGGCCTCGATCAGCTCCAGCCCCTTGTTCATCATGCTGGCGGAATCGACGGAAATCTTCCGCCCCATCGACCAGTTGGGATGGGCGCAGGCTTGCTCAGGGGAAACGTCCGACAGCACTTCCAGCGGCGTCTCACGGAACGGACCGCCAGAGGCCGTCAACAGAATCCGACGCACACCGACTTCACCGAGACCGCGCGAGTAGTCCGAGGGCATGCACTGGAAAATCGCATTGTGCTCGCTGTCGATCGGCAACAGCACCGCGCCACTGGCGCGAACGGCATCCATAAACAGGGCGCCGGACATCACCAGCGCCTCCTTGTTGGCCAGCAGCACTCGCTTGCCGGCCTCGACAGCGGCCAGCGTGGGCTTCAGCCCTGCGGCACCGACGATGGCCGCCATGACCGCATCCACCTCGGGATGACTGGCGATCTCACACAGCCCCGCCTCGCCGACGAGCACTCGGGTATCCAGCCCCGCCGCCAGCAACCCGCTTTGCAGATGTCGGGCCTGATCAGCCTCCGGCACAACGGCGAAACGCGGACGATGCTGCAGACAGAGCGCTTCCAGCTCGGCAAGCCGGGAGAAGCCGCTCAGGGCGAAGACACGGTAACGGCCAGGGTGACGCGCGATGACATCGAGGGTGCTGAGACCGATCGATCCCGTCGCTCCCAGCACGCTGATCCACTGCGGACTGCTCACGGCGTCCCCCAACCCACAAGCCACAGCAGCGCGGTGAATACCGGAATCGCCGCTGTCAGGCTGTCGATGCGATCGAGCACGCCACCGTGCCCCGGTAGCAGGTTGCTACTATCCTTCAGGCCCGACTGGCGCTTGAACATACTCTCGGTGAGGTCGCCCACTACCGACAGCGCCACCACGATCGCGGCGCAGGGCAGCGCCAGCAGCAGTTCACGCACCGTCCAGTCGCGATAGATCGCCACGGCGACGGTGATCGCCAGGCTCAGCGCCAGGCCGCCATAGAAACCTTCCCAGCTCTTGCCCGGACTGACCCGTGGCGCCAGCTTGCGCTTGCCAAAGGCCTTGCCGGAGAAATAGGCGCCAATATCAGCGGCCCAGACCAGCACCATCACGGCGACGATCAGCCAGTTGGCCAGCGGCCACTGCTTGAGCAGCACCAGCCCCTGCCAAGCCGGCACCAGGATCAACAGGCCGATCAGCAGGCGCCGCCAGCGGCCACCCCAGCTCGACGCGCTATCGGGGTAGGTCAGCACCATGACGGTCGCCAGCAACCACCAGAGCAGCGCCAGTACCAGCACCGCCCCGGCCAACTGCGGCAGCCAGGACAGGATGAGCATCAGCGCAGCCACTACGGCGGCGTAGCCAAACCGCGCGGACTGCTCGTTGTATCCAGCCAGACGCGCCCATTCCCAGGCGCCGACACTGACCACCAGACCGATGAACAGCGAGAACGCCGCACCATCGAGGAGGAAGAAACCACCCAGCGCGACCGGCAACAGGATCAGCGCCGTGATGATTCGTTGTTTCAACATGTCGGGGGAGCCTCGGCCTCGACCTGCTCGCTGGTCTTGCCGAAGCGACGCTGACGAGATGCGTAGTCGACCAGCGCGGCCTGCATGGCCTCGCGCTTGAAGTCGGGCCAGTAGAGATCGGAGAAATACAGCTCGGCATACGCCAGCTGCCAGAGAAGGAAGTTGCTGATGCGGTGCTCGCCGCCGGTGCGGATGCACAGGTCCGGCAACGGCTGGTCGCCCGTGGACAGACAGCCCTGGATCAGCTCCGGGGTGATCTCGTCCGGCGCCAGGTGACCGGCCTGCACTTCCCGAGCGAGGCGCTGGGCGGCCTGGGTAATGTCCCACTGGCCACCATAGTTGGCCGCCACCTGCAACAGCATGGTGGTGCCATTGGCCGTCAGGCTTTCCGCCTCGCGCATCGCCGTCTGCAACTCAGGGGCAAAACGGCTGCGGTCCCCGATGATGCGCAGGCGGATGCCATTGGCGCTGAGCTTGCGCACCTCACGGCGCAGGGCCATGAGGAACAGCTCCATCAGCGCACCGACCTCATCGGCCGGGCGCTGCCAGTTCTCGCTGGAGAAGGCGAACAGGGTCAATACTTCGACGCCCGCTTCGGCGCAGGTCTTGATCACCGCGCGGACGGCATCCACACCCGCTTTATGCCCGGCGACACCGGGCATCAGGCGCTTTTTCGCCCAGCGGTTGTTGCCGTCCATGATGATTGCCACGTGCCGGGGCACAGGCGTCACCTGCTTGGTCTTTTCCATGACGAGAGCCCGGCCGTCAGACGGCCATCAGATCCGCTTCCTTGGCCTCGAGGGCCTTTTCGATATCGGCGACGAACTTGTCGGTGATCTTCTGGATGTCATCACCGGCGCGACGCTCGTCGTCCTCGCTGATTTCCTTCTCTTTCTGCAGGTCCTTGAGCTGAGCCAGGGCATCGCGGCGGATGTTACGCACGGATACACGAGCCTGCTCGGCCTCGGCGCGAGCCTGCTTGGTGAAGCCCTTGCGGGTTTCTTCGGTCAGGGCCGGCATCGGCACACGGATGGTGGTGCCGGCGGTCGCCGGGTTCAGGCCCAGGTCGGAGGTCATGATGGCCTTCTCGACCGCCTGGATCATGCTCTTGTCGAACACGCTCAGGGCCAGGGTGCGGGAGTCTTCCACGGTGATGTTGGCGACCTGGCGCAGCGGGGTGTCGGAACCGTAGTAGGACACCATGACGCTATCCAGGATGCTCGGGTGAGCACGGCCGGTACGAATCTTGGCGAAGGCATGCCCCAGGGCTTCCAGGGTTTTGCCCATGCGATCCTGAGCTTCCTTCTTGATCTCGTTGATCATCTCAATCCTCCTCGATCAGGGTGCCTTCAGCACCACCTACAACAATATTCAGCAGCGCGCCGGGCTTGTTCATGTTGAACACACGCAGCGGCATTTTCTGGTCCCGGCACAGGCAGATGGCGGTAAGGTCCATCACACCCAGCTTGCGATCGAGCACTTCATCGTACGTCAGACGTTCGAATTTCTCGGCATTCGGGTCCTTGAACGGGTCGGCAGTGTACACGCCGTCCACCTTGGTCGCCTTCAGCACTACGTCAGCATCTATTTCAATGGCGCGCAGGCAGGCGGCGGAGTCAGTGGTGAAGAACGGGTTGCCGGTACCGGCGGAGAAAATCACGACCTCACCGCTGTTCAGATGGCGCATGGCCTTGCGGCGGTCGTAATGATCGGTGACACCCACCATGGAAATGGCCGACATGACGATGGCGGTGATGTTGGAGCGCTCCAGCGCATCACGCATGGCCAGGCCGTTCATCACGGTAGCCAGCATGCCCATGTGGTCGCCGGTAACGCGATCCATGCCGGCCGCGGACAGCGCCGCGCCACGGAACAGGTTGCCACCGCCGATGACCAGGCCGACCTGGACACCGATACCCACAAGCTGGCCGATTTCCAGGGCCATCCGATCGAGCACCTTGGGGTCGATACCGAATTCCTCGGACCCCATCAGGGCTTCGCCGCTCAGTTTTAGAAGAATGCGTTTATAGCGAGGTTGACGAGCGCTCAGCTGCTGAGCCATGACCTATTTCTCCTGCGGCGATTGAATGCTTGGCGCCCACGGCGCCTTGGTGTGGAAGCATGGACCCGCCACGCTTACGACGCCGTTAACCCACCGAGCGGGCCTGCGCCGCGGAAACCGCCCCATTTGGCTTCCCCAGTTTGGCAAAGAGGCCGCGCGCGTTAGCGGGCAGCCTCTTGCGGGGCGACAGTCGTGAGACCGTCTATTACTGCTTGGAAGCGGCTACTTGAGCAGCAACCTCGGCAGCGAAGTCAGCTTCGACTTTCTCGATGCCTTCGCCTACTTCATAACGAATGAAGGAAACGATTTCGGCGCCGGCTTTCTTGGCCAGATCACCGACCTTGACTTCCGGATCCTTGACGAACGCTTGCTCGACCAGGCTGGCTTCGGCCAGGAACTTCGAGATACGGCCTTTGACCATGTTCTCGACGATGTTTTCCGGCTTGCCGGCGATCTTGTCGGCGTTCAGAGCGAGGAAAATTTCCTTCTCTTTGGCAACGGCTTCTTCGGAAACCTGCGACGGATCCAGGAACTGCGGGTTGCTGGCAGCGATGTGCATGGCGATGTCGCGAGCCAAGTCAGCGTTGCCACCCTTCAGGGTGACCAGAACGCCGATGCGATGGCCGTGCAGGTAGGCGCCAACTACGTCACCTTCGGCGCGAGCCAGACGACGGATGTTGACGTTTTCGCCGCACTTGGCGACCAGAGCTTCACGGGCCGGCTCTTGTTCAGCGATCAGCGGAGCGGCGTCGGTCAGCTTCTGGGCAACAGCCTTGTCCAGGCTGGCAGCCACGAAGCCTTTGAAGTCGTCCTGCAGGGCCAGGAAGTCGGTCTGCGAGTTGACTTCGATGATGGTGGCGGATTTGGCGTCATCAGCCACTTTAACGGCGATGGAGCCTTCGGCGGCGATGTTGCCAGCCTTCTTGGCAGCCTTGATGGCGCCGGAAGCGCGCATGTCGTCGATGGCCTTCTCGATATCGCCTTCGGCGGCTACCAGGGCCTTCTTGCACTCCATCATGCCCTGGCCGGTACGCTCACGCAGTTCCTTGACCAGTGCTGCAGTAATTTCTGCCATTTCGAAATCCTCTTGAGTTGCTCTCAAAACCAGATCGCCCGGCTGCCCGGGCGGAATTTACAGGGTGGCAAAAAGGGGGCCTAGCCCCCTTCCTGCGCACCGTAGGACGTCTGGACGTCCTGGAATCAGCCTTCGGCGGACTCGGCCGGCGCTTCTTCTACGAACTCGTCAGCACCGCCAGTGGCGTTCTGCTTACCACGCAGAACGGCTTCGGCCATGGAACCCAGGTACAGCTGAACGGCGCGGATGGCGTCGTCGTTGCCCGGGATAACATAGTCAACGCCTTCCGGGCTGCTGTTGGTATCGACGATGCCGATGACCGGGATGCCCAGCTTGTTGGCTTCGGTGATGGCGATGCGCTCGTGGTCGACGTCGATCACGAACAGAGCGTCCGGCAGGCCGCCCATGTCCTTGATACCACCCAGGCTGCGATCCAGTTTTTCCAGATCACGGGTGCGCATCAGGGCTTCTTTCTTGGTCAGCTTGGCGAAGGTGCCGTCCTGGGACTGGGTTTCCAGCTCGCGCAGGCGCTTGATCGACTGACGGATGGTCTTGTAGTTGGTGAGCATGCCGCCCAGCCAACGGTGGTCGACGTACGGCATGCCGCAACGGGCAGCTTCTTCGCGAACGATCTTGCCGGCGGAACGCTTGGTGCCGACGAACAGGATCTTGTTCTTGCCCTGGGCCAGGCGCTCAACGAAGGTCAGGGCCTCGTTGAACATCGGCAGGGTTTTTTCGAGGTTGATGATGTGGATCTTGTTACGCGCGCCGAAAATGAACTTGCCCATTTTCGGGTTCCAGTAACGGGTCTGGTGGCCGAAGTGCACACCGGCCTTCAGCATATCGCGCATATTGACTTGGGACATGATAGTTCCTCGATAAGTCGGGTTAGGCCTCCATGCATCCCAACGGCCAACCCTCCGAACCAGTCGAAAGGCACCCAGGCCATCGTGTCGATGCATGTGTGGGTTTATGCCTCGAAACGGCCGTAGCCTTCGAAGCGGGGCGCTTTATACCACAACCTCGGCCCCAGCGAAACCCGAACAGATATCCGGCATCCCGTCCCGCCCTTAAAAGGAAGGCCCAAGGTCTGGTAGACTTGCGCATTCATCTCATTATCCGCGCGATCGCAGCGCCTCAAGAGAATTCGCATGACCGTCACCATCAAGACGCCCGAAGACATCGAGAAAATGCGCGTCGCCGGCCGTCTGGCCGCCGAAGTGCTGGAAATGATCGGCGAGCACGTCAAGCCCGGGGTCACCACCGACGAACTGGACCGCATCTGCCACGACTACATCGTCAACGTGCAGAAGGCCATTCCGGCGCCGCTGAACTACAAAGGCTTCCCCAAGTCGATCTGCACCTCGATCAACCACGTGGTGTGCCACGGCATTCCCAACGACAAGCCGCTCAAGGAAGGCGATATCGTCAACCTCGATATCACCGTGATCAAGGACGGCTACCACGGCGACACCAGCAAGATGTTCCTGGTCGGCAAGACCCCGGAATGGGCTGATCGTCTCTGCCAGATCACCCAGGAATGCATGTACAAGGGCATCGCCGTGGTCAAGCCGGGCGCGCGCCTGGGCGACATCGGCGAGGTGATCCAGAAGTACGCCGAGAAGAACGGCTTCTCCGTCGTGCGCGAGTACTGCGGCCATGGCATCGGCAAGGTCTTCCACGAAGAGCCCCAGGTGCTGCACTACGGCCGCGCCGGCACTGGCCTGGAGCTCAAGGAAGGCATGATCTTCACCATCGAGCCGATGATCAACCAGGGCCGCCCGGAAACCCGCCTGCTGGGCGACGGCTGGACCGCCATCACCAAGGACCGCAAGCTGTCCGCGCAGTGGGAGCACACCGTGCTGGTCACCGCCGATGGCTATGAGATCCTGACCCTGCGTAACGACGAAAGCTTCCCGCGCACCCCGGCCTGAATGGCTGTTCAAAATCTTGCGAGCTAGAGCAGAACAAGGCGCAACGACCAACGGGAGTAACAGCCGCAGGCTGGCCCGAAGGGTAAGCGCCAGCGAATCAAACAGGCGAGGACGCGGAGGGTAAATGAGCAGTCCGAGCCTGTTTTTAACGCAGTTATGCCGACGCGCAGCAGATTTTGTGCGGTTTGCAATCTTGCCGACGGCTGGGTAGAACATACAAATCCCGGCCCGGCATGTCCGGACCCGGCGCCACGCGCCAGGCCCGTCGCACATCTTGCCCCTGCCCTCCCTCAATCCCTGAATCAGGAAGGCCGCCATGCCGCAGGTGGACCCCGAGTTGTTCGACCGTGGGCAGTTCCAGGCGGAACTGGCCCTCAAATCCAGCCCTATTGCTGCGTTCAAGAAGGCCATTCGTCAGGCCAACGAGGTACTCGACGGCCGCTTCAACGGCGGCCGCGACATCCGCCGACTGATCGAAGACCGCGCCTGGTTCGTCGACCAGATCCTGCAGCAGGCCTGGAGCCGCTTCAGCTGGGGCGACGCCGCCGATATCGCGCTGGTCGCCGTGGGCGGCTATGGGCGCGGCGAACTGCACCCGCACTCGGACATCGACCTGCTGATCCTGCTCAATAGCGAGGACCAGGAAAGCTTCCGCGAAGCCATCGAAGGCTTCCTCACCCTGCTCTGGGACATCGGCCTGGAAGTCGGCCAGAGCGTGCGCTCGGTGGCCGAATGTGCCGACGAGGCCCGCGCCGACCTGACCGTTGTCACCAACTTGATGGAATGCCGGACCATCTCCGGCCCGGACGCCCTGCGCCAGCGCATGCTCGAGGCCACCAGCGCGAAGCAGATGTGGCCGAGCGGGCAGTTCTACCTGGCCAAGCGCAAGGAACAGATTCACCGCCACACCAAATACAACGACACCGAATACAACCTCGAGCCCAACGTGAAGGGCTCGCCCGGCGGCCTGCGCGACATTCAGACCCTGCTCTGGGTCGCCCGCCGCCATTTCGGCAGCCTCAACCTGCACGCCCTGGTGCGCGAAGGCTTCCTGGTGGAAAGCGAATGCAGCGTGCTCGCCTCCAGCCAGGAATTCCTCTGGAAGGTCCGCTACGCCCTGCACATGCTCGCCGGCCGCGCCGAGGACCGCCTGCTGTTCGACCACCAGCGGCGCATTGCCGGGATGCTCGGCTATGAAGGCAACGACGCCAAACTGGCGGTCGAACGCTTCATGCAGAAGTACTACCGCGTAGTGATGGCGGTTTCCGAGCTGAACGACCTGATCATGCAGCACTTCGAGGAAGTGATCCTGCGCGCCGGCGAGAACGGCCAGATCCAGCCGCTCAACAGCCGCTTCCAACTACGCGACGGCTACCTGGAAGTCACCCACGCCAACGTCTTCAAGCGCACGCCCTTCGCCCTGCTGGAAATCTTCGTGCTACTGGCCCAGCATCCGGAGATCAAGGGCGTGCGCGCCGACACCATCCGCCTGCTGCGCGACAGCCGGCACCTGATCGACGACGACTTCCGCCACGACATCCGCAACACCAGCCTGTTCATCGAACTGTTCAAGTGCAAGGAAGGCATCCACCGCAACCTGCGGCGGATGAACCGCTACGGCATCCTTGGCCGCTACCTGCCGGAGTTCGGCCTGATCGTCGGGCAGATGCAGCACGACCTGTTCCACATCTATACGGTGGACGCCCACACCCTCAACCTGATCAAGCACCTGCGCAAGCTGCGCCGCCCGGACATGGCGGAGAAGTACCCGCTGGCCAGCAAGATCATGGAACGCCTGCCCAAGCCCGAGCTGATCTACATTGCCGGCCTCTACCACGACATCGCCAAGGGTCGCGGCGGCGACCACTCGGAACTGGGTGCGGTGGATGCCGAACACTTCTGCCAGCGCCACCAGCTGCCGCCGTGGGACACCAGCCTGGTGTCCTGGCTGGTGCAGAACCACCTGATCATGTCCACCACGGCCCAGCGCAAGGACCTGTCGGACCCGCAGGTGATCTACGACTTCGCCCAGCTGATGGGCAACCAGACGTACCTGGACTACCTCTACGTGCTCACCGTGGCCGACATCAACGCCACCAACCCGACGCTGTGGAACTCCTGGCGCGCCAGCCTGCTGCGCCAGCTCTACACCGAGACCAAGCGCGCGCTGCGCCGCGGCCTGGAGAACCCGGTGGACCGCGAGGAGCAGATTCGCCAGACGCAGAGCGCGGCGATCGACATCCTGGTACGCGGCGGCATCGACCAGGACGACGCCGAGCAGCTCTGGAGCCAGCTGGGCGACGACTACTTCCTGCGCCACACCGCCGCCGATGTGGCCTGGCATACCGAGGCCATCCTCCAGCACCCGGACGACGGCACACCGCTGGTGCTGATCAAGGAAACCGCCCAGCGCGAGTTCGAGGGCGGCACCCAGATCTTCATCTACGCCGCCGACCAGCACGACTTCTTCGCGGTGACCGTGGCGGCGATGGACCAGCTCAACCTGAACATTCAGGATGCGCGGATCATCACCTCCACCAGCCTGTTCACCCTCGACACCTACATTGTGCTCGACGCCGATGGCGGCTCGATTGGCGACAATCCCGCCCGTGTCGCGGAAATTCGCGAAGGCCTGGTCTATGCACTGAAGGACCCGGACGAATACCCGACCATCATCCAGCGCCGAGTACCGCGCCAGCTCAAGCACTTTGCCTTCGCCCCGCAGGTGACCATATCCACCGACGCCGCCCGCCAGGTCAGCGTGCTGGAAGTCATCGCGCCGGACCGCCCCGGTCTGCTGGCGCGCATCGGCGGTCTGTTCCTCGACTTCGACCTGTCGGTGCAGAACGCAAAGATCGCCACCCTGGGCGAACGCGTGGAAGACGTGTTCTTCGTCACCGATGCGAATAACCAGCCGCTTTCCGACCCCGAGCTGTGCAAGCGCATCCAGACCGCCCTGGTCGACATCCTCTCCGACGGCGGCCAGCAGACCATGCCGGTGCGCATCAGCATTTAGTCAGCATTTAGAAAGAAAGAGCCTTGCCCATGAATCCTGCCCTCGACTCGCTCCAGCCCTACCCCTTCGAGAAGCTCCGCGCCCTGCTGGCCGGTGCCCAGCCGCCGGCGGATCTCAAGCCGATCGCGCTGTCCATCGGCGAACCCAAGCACCGCTCGCCGGACTTCGTCGCCAAGGCCTTGGCCGAGAGCCTCGACCAGTTGGCCGTCTACCCGACCACCCTGGGCATCCCCGCCCTGCGCGAAGCCATCGCCGCCTGGTGCGAGCGCCGCTTCAAGGTGCCGGCCGGCTGGCTGGACGCCGCGCGCCATGTGCTGCCGGTGAACGGCACCCGTGAAGCGCTGTTCGCCTTCACCCAGACCGTGGTTGACCGCAACGCCAAGGGCCTGGTGATCAGCCCGAACCCGTTCTACCAGATCTACGAAGGCGCAGCCCTGCTCGCCGGCGCCGAACCGCACTACCTGCCCTGCCGGGAAGCCAATGGCTTCAACCCGGACTTCGACGCCGTGCCGGCCGAGGTCTGGGCACGCTGCCAGATTCTCTTCCTCTGCTCGCCGGGCAATCCCACTGGCGCGCTGGTGCCGTTGGAAACCCTGAAGAAGCTGATCGCCCTGGCCGACGAGCACGACTTCGTGATCGCCGCCGACGAGTGCTACAGCGAGCTGTACTTCGACGAACAGAACCCGCCGGCCGGCCTGCTGACCGCCTGTGCCGAACTCGGCCGCTCGGACTTCAAGCGCTGCGTGGTGTTCCACAGCCTGTCCAAGCGTTCGAACCTGCCGGGCCTGCGCTCGGGCTTCGTTGCTGGCGACGCCGAAGTGCTGAAGAAATTCCTGCTGTACCGCACCTACCATGGCTGCGCCATGCCGGTGCAGACCCAGCTCGCCAGCGTCGCCGCCTGGAAGGATGAGGACCACGTGCGGGCCAACCGCGACATGTACCGCGAGAAGTTCGATGCCGTGCTGGACATCCTCACCGGCGTGCTCGACGTGCAGCGCCCGGACGGCAGCTTCTACCTGTGGGCGAAGACGCCGATCGCCGACACCGAGTTCTGCCGTGGCCTGTTCGATGCGCAGCACGTCACCGTTGTGCCGGGTTCGTACCTGTCCCGCGAAGTGAACGGCGAGAACCCCGGCGCCAACCGTGTGCGCATGGCACTGGTGGCTCCGCTGGCGGAATGCATGGAAGCGGCCGAGCGCATCAAGCGCTACGTGCAAGGCCTCTGATCGCAGGGCGTACAACCGTTTGCGGCTGTACGCCGACTCACCGCGATCCTCTGCCGGCTCCGAGGCCAAATTCGGAGCGCACTGCAACCCAGGTCAAACGGTGTATAACGCGGAGCGTTATACGCCCTACACCCAGCGCCCTGCCTTGCTGGTCACCCAGGCCTCCTGGTTATCCAACTCCCCCAGTACCCCGCGCAGGATTTCGTCGTCGATCTCGTGCTCCCGGCGCATCCGGTACAGCTCCAGACGCTGGGCTCTCAGCGCCTTGATGCGCAGCGCCTGATCGGCCAGCTCCAGGGCACGGGCGCGCTCGCGGGCTTCCAGGCTGTCCGGGGCCGGATCCAGCTCGTGTCGGTACTCGGCCATGAGCTTCGCCTTCACCTCCGCAAGCCGCGCTGTCTCTTCGGCGTCGGTGCTTTCCTTGACCGGCAACTCGTCGTTTTCCAGCATGTGGATCGCCGCCGCGGCGGTCTTGCGCCACACCTGCTGCACTTCCAGCTCACGCCGGTCATTGCTCGCCGCAGGCAGTCCGCGCAGCAGGATCGGCAGGCCGATGGTCGCCGCCAGCAGTGAAATCAGGATCACCCCGGCGGCAATGAAAATGATCAGGTCACGCTGCGGAAACGGCGAACCGTCCCCCAGCAGCAAGGGCACCGAGAGCACCCCCGCCAGGGTTACCGCCCCGCGCACCCCGCCCAGTGCGGAAATCGCCGACAGGCGCAAGGTCGGCTCACCCGGCCGCCCGCCCAGTTCGACACCCCACCAGCGTTCGAAACGCACCGAAACCTTCCAGTAGCACCAGACCCAGGCGAAACGCAGCACCAGCAACGCCGCGAAGACCGCCAGCACATAGAACAGCAGCAGCGACGAGCGCCAGAGCATGTCGTCGGAGTGGTGCGCCACCGACTTGAGGATGTCGGGCAACTGCAGGCCGAGCAGAAGGAACACGACGCCGTTGAAGGCGAATTCCAGCATCGACCACACGCTGCGGTTGAGCAGCCGGGTGTTGGTCTGCCGTGGCAGCAGATCGACCCAGCTCTGCATCATGCCGGCCGCTACCGCGGCAAGGATGCCGGAGACGCCCACCTCCTCGGCGACCATGTAGGAAGCGAACGGCAACAGCAGCATCAGCACCACATGGGTCGCAGGATCATCCCAGCCACGGCGGATCATCCAGCCGCGGATGCGCCCCAGCAGCCAGCTCAGCAGCACCCCGCAGGCCAGGCCGCCCAACGCCACCAACAGGAACGACAGGCTGGCGTCCATCAGCGAGAAGGTTCCCGTCATTGCCGCGGCGATGGCGAACTTGAAGGCCACCAGACCCGAGGCGTCATTCATCAGCGCCTCGCCCTGGAGGACATGCATCAGGCGTCTGGGCAGGCGATTCTGGGCGATGGCCGAAACCGCCAGCGCGTCGGTGGGCGACAGCACCGCCGCCAGGGCGAAGGCCGCGGCCCAGGGAATCTCCGGGATCAGCAGATGGATGAAGGCGCCACCGACCACCACCGTGATCAACACCAGGGCGAACGCCAGGGCCAGGATCGGCCCGCGCATCTTCCAGAACTCGCCCTTGGGCATGCGCCAGCCGTCGACGAACAGCAGCGGCGGGATGAACAGGAACATGAAGAGCTCGGGGTCCAGTGCCACGTGCAGCCCCAGGCTCGGCCAGGCCAGCGCTGCGCCGGCGGCGATCTGGATCAATGGCAACGGCAGCGGGATCAGCTGCGCGGCGAGCCGCGTCCCCCCTACGGTCAACAGCAGGATCAGCACGGTGTAAACGGTTTGCATCGACGAACTCCCGGCACAGCGCTCCATTGAACCATCGGCGTAGCGGCGGATCAGCCACCGGATCGACAACAGACTGTTGCACACCACCGGATTCCCACCGGCATCCCCCAAGGCATCGGGAAATGGCATAATCCCGCGCCTGAAGAAAAGCATGAAAAGGAGATGCGCCCCGTGAGTCAGCGGACGCTGTACGGCATCAAGGCCTGCGACACCATGAAGAAAGCCCGCACCTGGCTGGACGAGCATGGCGTCGACTACGCCTTTCACGACTACAAGACTAGCGGAATAGACCGCGCGCACCTGGAGCAATGGTGCGGCGAGCACGGCTGGGAAACCATCCTGAACCGCGCCGGCACCACCTTCCGCAAGCTCGACGACGTGCAGAAAGCCAATCTCGACCAAGCCAAGGCGATCGACCTGATGCTCGCCCAGCCGTCGATGATCAAGCGCCCGGTGCTCGACCTGGGCGGCCGCACCCTGGTCGGCTTCAAGCCCGACAACTACGCCGCTGCGCTGGCCTGAGTCGTCCCACCATGAGCATCGCCTGGGCCCTGTTCCTCCCCGCCTGCTTCGCCCTGAACCTGGCGCCGGGACCGAACAACCTGCTGTCACTGAACAACGCCGCCCGTTTCGGCCTGCTGCGCGCGACGCTGGCGGGCAGCGGGCGCCTGCTGGCATTCGCCGGCATGCTGGCCCTGGCCGCCTCCGGCCTGGCATTGGTGCTGCAGGCTTCGGCCTGGCTGTTCCTGGTGATCAAGGTAGTAGGCGCCACCTACCTGCTGTGGCTGGCTATCCAGCTCTGGCGCGCACCGACCGCCGACCTCGGCATCGACGGCGCGCCGACGCCCGCCAGCAGCCTCTGGCGCCTGACGCGCCAGGAATTCTGGGTCGCCGCCGGCAATCCCAAGGCAATCCTGATCTTCACCGCCTTCCTGCCGCAGTTCGTCGATCCGAACCAGGCCGTGGGCGCCCAGTTCGCCCAGCTTGGCGCAGCCTTCCTGCTCCTGGAATGGCTGGCCATCGCCCTTTACGGGCTCGCCGGGGTCCACCTCGGCAAGCTGCTCGCCGGCGCTCGCGCCCGGCGCCTGTTCAACCGTGGTTGTGCCGCGCTGCTGGGCAGCGCCGGGCTGGGCCTGCTGCTCAGCCGCCGTCCGGCCTGACCTGTTACTTTCTTCGAGATTTTCTTTTTTAAGGAAGCACCCACATGTCGAAATCCCTGTTCAGCCTGGCCTTCGGTGTCGGCACCCAGAACCGCCAGGGCAACTGGCTGGAAGTCTTCTACGCGCAGCCGCTGCTCAAGCCCAACGCCGAACTGGTCGCCGCGATCACCCCGCTGCTGGCCTACGAGGGCGGCAACCAGGCGATCGCCTTCAGCGCCCACCAGGCCTACCAACTGGCCGACGCCCTGAAGGGCATCGACAACGCCCAGGCCGCCCTGCTCAACCGCCTGGCCGAAAGCCAGAAGCCGCTGGTCGCCACCCTGCTGGCCGAAGACGCCGCCCCCAGCTCCACCCCGGAGGCGTACCTCAAGCTGCACCTGCTGTCCCACCGCCTGGTCAAGCCGCACGGCCTGAACCTGACCGGCATCTTCCCGCTGCTGCCGAACGTGGCCTGGACCAACCAGGGCGCCATCGACCTGACCGAACTGGCAGAGCTGCAGCTCGAAGCGCGCCTGAAGGGCAAGCTGCTGGACGTCTTCTCCGTCGACAAATTCCCGAAGATGACCGACTACGTGGTCCCGGCCGGCGTGCGCATCGCCGACACCGCCCGCGTACGCCTGGGCGCCTACATCGGTGAAGGCACCACCGTGATGCACGAAGGCTTCGTCAACTTCAACGCCGGCACCGAAGGCCCGGGCATGATCGAAGGCCGCGTCTCCGCTGGCGTGTTCGTCGGCAAGGGCTCGGACCTGGGCGGCGGCTGCTCCACCATGGGCACCCTGTCGGGCGGCGGCAACATCGTCATCAGCGTCGGCGAAGGCTGCCTGATCGGCGCCAACGCTGGCATCGGCATCCCGCTGGGCGACCGCAACATCGTCGAAGCCGGCCTGTACGTCACCGCCGGCACCAAGATCGCCGTGCTGGACGACCAGAACAACCTGGTGAAAGTGGTCAAGGGCCGCGACCTGGCTGGCCAGCCGGACCTGCTGTTCCGCCGCAACTCCCAGACCGGCGCGGTCGAGTGCAAGACCAACAAGACCGCGATCGAACTGAACGAAGCGCTGCACGCGCACAACTAAGCTTGTGCACCCCGCTCGCGCGGGGTTCGCACTAAGCTTGAAAAACGGGGGCTGCGGCCCCCGTTTTCCATTTTCCGCAACCGGCCACACGCCCATGTCCATTCCCTCGCCCTGGCGCTCCGACTTCCCGGCCCTCGCCGCCTTCGAGGCCGAAGGCCAGACCTACCTCGACAGCGCCGCCACCGCCCAGAAGCCCCAGGCCATGATCGATGCCCTGGCCGGCTACTACGCCAGCGGCGCCGCCAACGTGCACCGCGCCCAGCACCTGCCCGGCGAACGCGCCACCCGCGCCTTCGAGGCCACCCGCACCCTGGCGGCCAACTGGCTGAACGGCGGCAGCCCGGCGCAGATCATCTTCACCGGCGGCGCCACCGAAGCGCTGAACCTGCTGGCCTATGGCCTGGAAAGCCAGTTCCAGGTCGGCGACGAGATCGTGATCAGCGCCCTGGAGCACCATGCCAACCTGCTGCCCTGGCAACAACTGGCGCTCAGGCGCGGGCTGAAACTGGTAGTCCTGCCGCTGGATCGCAGCGGGCGCATCGACCTGGAGCGTGCCGCGAGCCTGATAGGTCCGCGCACGCGACTGCTCGCCGTCAGCCAGCTGTCCAACGTGCTCGGCACCTGGCAACCGCTGCCGGAACTGCTGCAGATGGCTCGGCAGCACGGTGCGATGACCGTAGTCGACGGCGCACAGGGCGTGGTCCACGGCCGGCACAACCTGTCCGCGCTGGGCTGCGACTACTACGTCTGCTCCAGCCACAAGCTCTACGGCCCGGAAGGTCTCGGCCTGCTCTGGGGCCGCGCGGAAGCCCTGGAGCGCCTGGCCCACTGGCAGTTCGGCGGCGAGATGGTGCGCGTGGCGGACTACTTCGATGCGCAGTTCCACAGCGCCCCGATCGGCTTCGAGGCCGGAACCCCACCCATCGGCTCCGTGATCGCCCTCGGCGCCACGCTTGAATGGCTGACCCGCCAGGACAGCGCCGAAGCCAGTGCCCACGAAGACTTCCTCCATGCCCGCCTGCTGGCCGGCCTGCGCGCCCGCGACGGCGTGCGCGTGCTGGGCGAACCGGACGTGGCGCTGGCCAGCTTCGTGGTCGAGGGCGTGCACGTTGCCGACCTCGGCCACCTGCTCACCGAACAGGGCATCGCCGTACGCGCGGGGCACCACTGTGCCATGCCATTGATGAAGACCCTCGACGTCGCCGGCGCCCTACGCGTCTCCCTCGGCCTGTACAACGACGGCGCCGATCTGGAGCGCTTCTTCCACGCCCTGGACAGTGCCCTGGAGCTGCTGCGATGAGCCTGCCCGCCGCCGCTAACGAAGCGCTGCAGGCCTTCACCGCGCAGCAGGGTTGGGACCAGCGCGCACGCCTGCTGATGCAATGGGGCGAACGCCTGGAGCCACTAAGCGACGCCGAACGCAGCGACGAACACCGCGTACATGGCTGCGAGAGCAATGTCTGGCTGGTCGCCGACCCGCGCGGCGGCCTCTGGCACTTCCGCGCCTATAGCGATGCGCGGCTGCTGCGTGGGCTGCTGGCGTTGCTGCTGGTGCGGGTGGAAGGTCTGCCGGCCGATGAGCTGGCCAACATCGACCTCCCGGACTGGTTCAATCAGCTCGGCCTCGGTCGGCAACTGTCGCCATCGCGCAGCAATGGGTTGAATGCAGTTCTGAAGCGCATGCAGGAGTTGATCGAGGCATCGGGCGTATAACGTCCGACCTTATACGCCGCTTGAACTTGCCCCCCGACCGCTCGGATTCCAACCTGGAAACCTGCCGCGGAGCACTTCGAACTCCATCGGGACTCCAGCCGGCAACCGCGGTGTAACGGCGTACAACCGCGAACGGTTGTACGCCCTACGCCTCCGAAGCCAGCGCTTTTCGTAGGAGCGAGCTTGCTCGCGAATTGGACTACCCGGCGGCAATAGCGTTAAGCGGTTCGCGAGCAAGCTCGCTCCTACAAGAGCATTCAGCCCGCAGTGCGCTCCGACGGCCGCCGCGCCCCGGCCACGATCTTGTCCACCGCCCGTGCCGCCGCGACCATGCCGAAGGTCGCGGTGACCATCATCACCGCGCCGAAGCCGCCGGCGCAGTCCAGCTTCACCCCTTCGCCGACGAAGCTCTTGGACTGGCACACGGTGCCGTCCGGCTTGGGGTAGCGCAGTTGCTCGGTGGAGAACACGCATTGCACGCTGTAATGGCGGCCCGGAGTGCGCGAGAAGTTGTAGTCGCGACGCAGCATGGAGCGGACCTTGGCGGCCAGCGGGTCATTGAAGGTCTTGTTGAGGTCGGCGACCTGGATCTGTGTCGGATCGACCTGCCCGCCTGCGCCGCCGGTGGTGATGATCTGCAGCTTGCGGCGCTTGCACCAGGCGATCAGCGCGGCCTTGGCGGCGACGCTGTCGATGCAGTCGATCACGCAGTCCAGCTCAGGGGTGATGTAGTCCGCCATGGTCTCGCGGGTGACGAAATCAGCAACGGCATGCACGACGATGCCCGGATTGATCGCCTTCAGACGCTCAGCCATCACCTCGACCTTGGCTTTGCCCACGGCGCCCT
This sequence comes from Pseudomonas macauensis, assembly GCF_047902425.1. NCBI lineage: Bacteria > Pseudomonadati > Pseudomonadota > Gammaproteobacteria > Pseudomonadales > Pseudomonadaceae > Pseudomonas > Pseudomonas macauensis. The sequence goes on from NZ_CP138377.1 coordinate 4,522,618, forward strand.
GCAACGCATGGATCTGGCGATTGGTGTTGGTGACGCAGACGTCGTCGAGGTCGAACAGCGAAATCTCACCTACCCCGCTGCGCGCCAGCGCCTCGGCCGCCCAGGAGCCGACGCCACCAATCCCGACCACCGCCACATGGCTGGCCGCCAGCCGTTCCAGGCCCTCGCGGCCGTACAGCCGTGCGATACCGCCGAAACGCTGTTCATCCAGTTCCATTCACCACACCTCGCATCGAAACGGCCGGCATTCTATAGGGTCTGTTGCCGTTTTGGCGCCACCCTCAGCCAGCATGCAACAAAGCTGATTTTTGGCAGTCTCATACACGCGCCTACAGCCCATTCTAAACTGTCGGAAGCCAGCGTCCGACGCCCTGCTGCGGCGGACCGCCGGCAACCTGTACAGCACCTGGAGTGCGGGGTAGGATGCGCCCCGACCGGACGCCGTTCCGGCCCCTCCCCGTTCCACCCTTTGGAACCCGATCGCACCATGCCTGCACGCAAGTTCGGCCTCAACCTGGTGGTCTTCGTCGCCCTCGCGGCGCTCTTCACCGGCTTCTGGGCCCTGTACAACCGTCCCGTCAGCGTTCCCGACTGGCCGGAGAGCATTTCCGGATTCTCCTTCTCGCCCTTCCGCCTGAACCAGAATCCGCAGAAGAACCAGTTCCCCAGCGACGACGAGATCCGTTCTGACCTGGAACTGGTATCGAAGCAGACCGACAACATCCGCACCTACTCGGTGAAGGGCTCGCTGGCCGACATCCCGCGCCTGGCCGAGGAGGTCGGCATGCGCGTCAGCCTGGGGATCTGGATCGGCCCGGACGAAGCCGAGAACGAGGCCGAGATCGAACGCGGCATCGAGATCGCCAACAACTCGCGCAGTGTGGTGCGGGTGATCGTCGGCAACGAAGCGCTGTTCCGCCGCGAGGTCACGGTCGAGCAACTGACCGGCTACCTGGACCGCGTGCGCAAGGCGGTGAAGGTGCCCGTCACCACCGCCGAGCAGTGGCACATCTACGAGAAGTACCCGGAGATGGCCAAGCACGTCGACCTGATCGCCGCCCACGTGCTGCCCTACTGGGAATTCACCCCGATGGACAACTCGGTGCAGTTCGTCCTCGACCGCGCCCGCGAACTGCGCGCCAAGTTCCCGCGCAAGCCGCTGCTGCTGGCCGAAGTCGGCTGGCCGAGCAACGGCCGCATGCGCGGCGGCGCCGACGCCACCCAGGCGGACCAGGCCATCTACCTGCGCCGGCTGACCAACGCGCTGAACAAGAAGGGCTACAACTACTTCGTCGTCGAAGCCTTCGACCAGCCGTGGAAGGTCGGTGACGAAGGCTCGGTAGGCGCCTACTGGGGCGTCTACAACGCCCAGCGCCAGCCGAAGTTCAACTTCGACGGGCCGGTAGTGAACATCCCGCAGTGGCGCGCCCTGGCGGTGGCCTCGGTGGTGATGGCGCTGCTCGCCCTGACCCTGCTGATGATCGACGGCAGCGCCCTGCGCCAGCGCGGCCGCACCTTCCTCACCGTAGTCGCCTTCGCCGGCGGCTCGGTGCTGGTGTGGATCGCCTACGACTACAGCCAGCAATACAGCACCTGGTTCAGCATGACCGTTGGTGGCCTGCTGGGTATCGGCGCGCTGGGCGTGTTCATCGTGCTGCTCACCGAGGCCCATGAACTGGCCGAGACCGTCTGGGTGCGCAAGCGCCGCCGGCCGTTCGACCCGGTGCTGACCGACACCAGCTATCGCCCCAAGGTGTCGGTACATGTGCCCTGCTACAACGAACCGCCGGAGATGCTGAAGAAGACCCTGGATGCCCTGGCCAAGCTCGATTACCCGGACTACGAAGTCCTGATCATCGACAACAACACCAAGGACCCGGCCGTCTGGGAGCCCGTGCGCGACTACTGCGAAGTGCTCGGCCCGCGCTTCCGCTTCTTCCATGTTGCGCCGCTGGCCGGCTTCAAGGGCGGCGCGCTGAACTACATCCTGCCGCACACCGCGCCGGACGCCGAAGTGGTCGCGGTGATCGACGCCGACTACTGCGTCGAACCGAACTGGCTCAAGCAGATGGTGCCGCACTTCAGTGATCCCAAGATCGCCGTGGTGCAATCGCCGCAGGACTACCGCGACGGCGAGGAGAACGTCTTCAAGAAGCTCTGCTACGCCGAGTACAAGGGCTTCTTCCACATCGGCATGGTCACCCGCAACGACCGTGACGCGATCATCCAGCACGGCACCATGACCATGATCCGCCGCACCGTGATGGACGAGCTGAAGTGGGCCGACTGGACCATCTGCGAGGACGCCGAGCTGGGCCTACGGGTGTTCGAGAAAGGCTATTCGGCCGCCTACTCGCACCAGAGCTTCGGCAAGGGCCTGATGCCGGACACCTTCATCGACTACAAGAAACAGCGCTTCCGCTGGGCCTACGGCGCCATCCAGATCATGAAGGGCCACGCCCGCGCCCTGTTCCAGGGCAAGGACAGCAAGCTCACCCTCGGCCAGCGCTACCACTTCATCGCCGGTTGGCTGCCGTGGATCGCCGATGGCATGAACATCTTCTTCACCGTCGGTGCGCTGCTCTGGTCCTCGGCGATGATCATCGTGCCCAAGCGGGTCGACCCGCCGCTGCTGATCTTCGCCATCCCGCCGCTGGCGCTGTTCTTCTTCAAGTTCGGCAAGATCATGTTCCTCTACCGCCGCGCCGTGGGCGTGAACCTGCTGCGTTCGTTCCAGGCGGCCGTGGCGGGCCTGGCGCTATCGCACACCATCGCCAAGGCGGTGCTCTACGGGGCGTTCACCAAGACCATCCCGTTCTTCCGCACGCCGAAGATGGCCTCCAACCACGGCATCCTCGTGGCACTCGCCGAGGCGCGTGAGGAGGTGTTCATCATGCTGCTGCTGTGGGGCGCCGCGCTGGGCATCGTGCTGGTGCAGGGCGTGCCGAGCCGGGACATGATGTTCTGGGTGGCCATGCTCCTGGTGCAGTCCCTGCCCTACCTGGCAGCCCTGGTGATGGCGCTGCTGTCCTCGGCGCCGGGTCCGCAGGAGGCGCCGGCAGCGGATGCCGCACAGGCGAGCTGAGGCACCACTTGTCTACTCCCAAGAACGCCGGCCAATCGCCGGCGTTTTTGATTTAAGATGGGCGCCTTTTTCCGTTCCACCCCCAGGATGCCCTCAATGTCCCTCTCGCCGACACTGGCCCTCGCCTGCGAGCTGATTCGCCGTCCCTCCGTCACGCCGGTCGATGCCGACTGCCAGCAGCTGATGATGCAGCGCCTGGGCGCCTGCGGTTTCGCCCTGGAACCCATGCGCATCGAAGAGGTGGATAACTTCTGGGCCCTGCGCCAGGGCCGCGACGGCGTCAATGGCCCGGTGCTGTGCTTCGCCGGCCATACCGACGTGGTCCCCACCGGCCCCGAGCAGGCCTGGCAGCACCAGCCCTTCGACGCGCTGATCGACGCCGACGGCATGCTCTGCGGCCGTGGCGCGGCAGACATGAAAGGCAGCCTGGCGTCGATGATCATCGCCACCGAACGCTTCGTCGCCGACTACCCGGACCATCGCGGCAGCATCGCCTACCTGATCACCAGCGACGAGGAAGGCCCGGCCCATCACGGCACCAAGGCCGTGGTCGAGCGCCTGAAGGCACGCAACGAGCGCCTGGACTGGTGCATCGTCGGCGAGCCGTCCAGCACCACCCTTGTGGGTGACATCGTCAAGAACGGCCGCCGTGGATCGCTGGGCGCCACCCTCACCGTGCGCGGCAAGCAGGGCCACGTGGCCTACCCGCACCTGGCGAAGAACCCGATCCACCTCGCCGCCCCGGCCCTGGCGGAACTCGCCGCCGAACACTGGGACAACGGCAACGACTACTTCCCGCCGACCAGCTTCCAGATCTCCAACATCAATGGCGGCACCGGCGCCACCAACGTGATCCCGGGCGAGCTGAAGGTGATCTTCAACTTCCGCTTCTCCACCGAATCCACCGTGGAAGGCCTGCAGCAGCGCGTCGCCGCCATCCTCGACAAGCACGGCTTGGACTGGCACATCGACTGGGCACTGTCCGGCCTGCCGTTCCTCACCCAACCGGGTGAGCTGCTCGATGGCGTGGCCGCCGCGATCCTCACCGTCACCGGCCGCGAAACCACCCCGTCCACCTCCGGCGGCACCTCCGACGGGCGCTTCATCGCCACCATGGGTACCCAGGTGGTCGAGCTCGGCCCAGTGAACGCCACCATCCACCAGGTGGACGAACGCGTACTGGCCAGCGACCTCGATGTCCTGACCGAAATCTACTATCAGACCCTGGTGCGACTGCTGGCATGAGTGGAACCAACAAGAACTTCTGCCTCGGCGCCACCCGCCCCGACACCCCGCCGCCGGCCCCGGCCGCCGAGCGCCGCTACGCCCTGCGCGTCTACCAGATCGCCCAGCGCCGCCGTTCGCTGCCGACCGTGCTGCGCAACGACCTGCCGCAGCCGCTGGGGCCGACCCAGGGGAAGAAGTGATGCTGATCTGCCCGCTGTGCCGCGAGGCGCTGACTGAGGTCGACAACGGAGTCGCCTGCCCGGCCGGGCATCGTTTCGACCGCGCTCGCCAGGGTTACCTGAACCTGCTGCCGGTGCAGCACAAGAAGAGCCTCGATCCGGGCGACAACGCCGCCATGGTCGAGGCGCGCCGCTACTTCCTCGGTGCCGGCCACTACGCGCCGCTGGCTCGCCGCCTGGCCGAGCTGGCCGCCGAGCGCAACCCCGGCCGTTGGCTGGATATCGGTTGCGGCGAGGGCTATTACACCGCGCAACTGGGCGAAGCCCTGCCCCAGGCCGACGGCTACGCGCTGGATATCTCCCGCGAGGCAGTGAAACGCGCTTGTAAACGCGCCCCGCAGCTGACCTGGATGGTCGCCAGCATGGCCCGCGTGCCGCTGGCCGATGCATCCTGCCAACTGCTGGCCAGCGTGTTCAGCCCCATCGACTGGAAGGAAGCCACGCGCCTGCTTACTCCCGGCGGCGGCGTGCTGCGCCTGGGCCCGGCCCGCGATCACCTGCTGGAGCTGCGCCAGCGCCTGTACGACGAAGTGCGCGAGTACGTCGAGGACAAGCACCTCGCCGATCTGCCCGAAGAACTCAAGCCTGCGCACACCGAACAACTGAGCTTCAAGCTGCCACTGGAAACCCGCGAAGCCCGCGAGCACCTGCTGGCGATGACGCCCCACGGCTGGCGGGTCAACGCCGAGCGACGCGAGCGCATCCTGGCCGAGCCCTTCGAGGTGACGGTCGCGGTACGCTACGATTGGCTTGAACGCCAAGAACCCTGACACCGGCCTGAAACCGGCTTACGAGGACGCCATGCGCCAACCGGATATCGAGATCTACATCAAGGATGCCGACCAGGCCGCCGTCGCCGCCTGGCTGGAAAAGGCACTTGGCCCCTGCTCCGAATGGCGCGCCCAGGGCGAGACCTTCAAGTGCAGCGCCGGTAGCATTCCGGTGACCTGGCTGCCCAAGGCCGTGGGCAAGTGGAACAGCCTGTTCCTGGACAGCGATGCCACGCCGTGGGACGACGATGTCGCCTGCGCCCGCGACGCCTGTGCAGCACTGGAAGTCGAAGTGCGCTGCGCACCGGGCAGCTGGAGCGAGGATCAGGGCGAGGAAGACGCGGACCGCTGGCTGAAGGTGACCGCCGCGGGCGTCGAAGAGATTACCTGGCGCACGGGCTGATACCGGCACCGGCAAGGCTTTAAAAACAAAGGCCCGTCCATTGGACGGGCCTTTGTTTTCGGGGGCTCAGACCTTGGCGACGTCTTCCGCCTGGAGGCCTTTCTGACCCTGGATCACCGAGAACTCCACTTTCTGGCCTTCGACCAGGGAGCGGTGACCATCGCCACGAATGGCACGGTAGTGAACGAAAACGTCCGGACCGCTATCGCGTTGAATGAATCCATAACCTTTGGCGTCATTGAACCACTTGACGGTTCCGACCTCACGATCAGCCATTACCACACTCTCCAACTTGCCTATTATTTTTGGGTGGCCCCCGAAATGAGGACTTCAACGGTTCGTCCGACTGAACGTTTTCCTCATCATCCGACCCGGCTCAAGGCGCGTTGGAAGGTAATTCGAATAACGCCCGAAGGCGACCGCGATCCCGAGTATATAAATCAAAAGTTACAGCTGAAAAGCACTTTTTCATCAACTCCGCGAGCCTATGACCAAACAGGCCAAAGTGCCATTTTACGGGGCTTGCAGGGCCATTTTGGTGCTCGTTACCCTGCGTAACGAAAGTGTTTCGAACTTGGACTTCATCACAACTTTGCACGATGGTTCCGGGCGTTTTCGCAACACCCGGAACCTCTTTTCCGATCAGGGCTTGCACTTCTGCAAGTCAGCCGTACGCCTTGCCAGAATCTCCGCTGCAGCGAAACCCTCATCCAGCTGACCTGCCGGCAGCCGCGAGATTTCACTGGCTGACCTGGTAACCCCGCCCCTGCATGCAACTGCCGTAGGCCGAACTCTGTGTGGCCTGCTGGTTGCGACGATCCTGGCGGCGCTCCTGGCGCTGGCGCGAGGCCCCCACCACGGCCCCGGCGGCAGCGACTTCGCCTGCACGGTTCTGCCGGTACTGCTGCTTGGCGTCGTCGCTGGCCCGGTCGTAGATCTCATCGTGCTGTTGACCGCGTACTTCGGCGCCGACCGCGCCAGCCGCCGCGCCCCTTGCCGCGCCGCGCACCCTCCCGCCGACGTGCGGGGAGCTGGAACCGCTCGCGGCGTTGGCGGCAACGCCGTTGCAGTAATCCATGTCCTGCTGCATCTGCTGGCTACTCTGGCCATTGAGCGGCACCACCGACTGAGCCCCCGCCGGCGTCACACAGACCAGCGCCAACAGGCATCCAAAAGTCACTTTACGCATCGCTCCACCTCCATCGAATGGAACCCTGATCAAGCAGGATAGTCCCTGCCAACGCAGCGTTCGCTGCCGCCAGGCGGGCGACCGCGGCTTTGCCGCCCGCCCCCTGATCCGGCAAACTAACGCCCCTGAGCAATCGCTCGTTTTATTTCTGCCAGCCATAGGGCCTGTATGCCTCGTTACCCGTTCCGCCGCTTCGGTTTTGGTGCCCTGCGCCGCCTGCTCTACCTCTGGGTGCGCTCGGAAACCATCAACCAGTCGGCCTTCAGCCTGAAGATCGACCGCAGCAAACCGGTCCTCTACGTCTTGCAGCAGCCCTCGGTCAGCGACCTGGCGGTAGTCGACACCGAGTGCCGCAAGGCCGGCCTGCCGCGCCCGGTGATGCCGGTCGCGGTGGGCGAGTCCATCGAGCCCGCGGCCTTCTTCTACCTGACCCCGGAACCCGACTGGCTCGGCCGCCAGGACAAGCGCGGCGCGCCGCCGGCGCTGGTGCGCATGCTCGGCGCCATTGGCCAGAACGGCATCGACGACGCGCAGATCGTCCCCGTCAGCGTGTTCTGGGGACAATCGCCGGATAGCGAAAAGAGCGCCTGGAAGTTGCTTTTCGCCGACAACTGGGCGGTGACCGGCCGCCTGCGCAAGCTGGCGCGCATCCTGATCCTCGGCCGCAAGACCCGTGTGCAGTTCTCCGCGCCCATCCACCTGCGCGAACTGGTAGAGCAGGACAAGGGCCACGCCCGTACGCTGCGCATGGTGCAGCGCATCCTACGGGTGCACTTCCGCAACCAGAAGACCGCGGTGATCGGCCCTGACCTCTCCCACCGCCGCACCCTGGTCAAGGGCCTGCTGCGTGCGCCGCTGGTGCGCCAGGCGATCCAGGAAGAGTGCGAGACCCAGAAGATTTCCCAGGAGAAGGCCGAGGCCACCGCGCTGCGCTACGCCAACGAGATCGCCGCCGACGTCTCCTACCCGGTGATCCGCTTCCTCGAAGTGACCCTGACCTGGTTCTGGAACAAGCTCTACGAGGGTGTGAAGGTCAATCACATCGAGCGCGTGCAGGACGTTGCCCAGGGCCATGAGATCGTCTACGTGCCCTGCCACCGCAGCCACATCGACTACCTGCTGCTGTCCTACCTGCTGTTCCGCAACGGCCTGACCCCGCCGCACATCGCCGCCGGCATCAACCTCAACATGCCCATCGTCGGCTCGATCCTGCGCCGTGGCGGCGCCTTCTTCATGCGCCGCAGCTTCAAGGGCAACCAGCTGTACACCGCGGTGTTCAACGAATACCTGCATACCCTGTTCAGCCGCGGTTTCTCCACCGAGTACTTCGTCGAAGGCGGCCGCTCGCGCACTGGGCGCATGCTGCATCCGCGCACCGGCATGCTGGCGATCACCCTGCGCAGCTTCCTGCGCGACTCGCGCCGGCCGATCGTCTTCGTCCCCGTGTACATCGGCTACGAGCGTGTGCTCGAAGGCCGCACCTACCTGGGCGAGCTGCGCGGGGCGGCGAAGAAGAAGGAATCGATCTTCGACATCTTCAAGGTCATCGGCGCGCTGAAGCAGCGCTTCGGCCAGGTCTGGGTGAACTTCGGCGAACCGATCCACCTCGACCGCTTCCTCGACCAGCAGCAGCCGGACTGGCGCAAGCAGGACCTGGGCCCGGAGTTCCGCCCGGCCTGGCTGTCGGAAACCACCCACCACCTGGCCCGCGACGTCGCCCGCCACCTCAACGACGCCGCCGCGATCAACCCGGTGAACCTGGTCGCCCTGGCCCTGCTCTCCACCACCCGCCTGGCGCTGGACGAAACCGCCCTGGCGCGGGTGATCGACCTCTATCTCGGACTACTGCGCAAGGTACCCTACTCGCCGAGCGCAACCTTGCCCGAGGGCGACGGGCAGCAGCAGATCGAGTACGTGAAGAGCATGAACCTGCTCAGCGAGCAGAAGGACGCCCTGGGCCGCATCTGCTACCTGGACGAGCAGAACGCGGTGCTGATGACCTACTACCGCAACAACGTGCTGCACATCTTCGCCCTGCCGGCGCTGATCGCCAGCTTCTTCCAGAACAGCGGACGGATCAGCCGCGAGCAGTTGCTGCGCTACACCCGCGCGCTCTACCCCTACCTGCAGGCCGAACTGTTCATCCGCTGGAACCTGGACGAACTGGACGCCGTGGTCGACCAGTGGCTGCAAGCGCTGGTCGCCAGCGAACTGCTCAAGCAGGAGAACGACACCTTCATCCGCCCGGCGCCCAGCTCGCGCCAGTACGTGCTGCTGACCCTGCTGGCCCGCGCCATCGCCCAGACCCTGCAGCGCTTCTACATGGCCATCTCCCTGGTGCTCAACGCCGGGCAGAAGCAGCTCACTGCCGAGGAACTGGAAAATCTCTGCACCGTCATGGCCCAGCGCCTGTCGATCCTGCATGGCCTTAACGCGCCGGAGTTCTTCGACAAGAGCCTGTTCCGCCACTTCATCCAGACCCTGCTGGACGAAGACGTGCTGCGCCAGGACGAACACGGCAAGCTGAGCTTCCACGAGCTGCTCGGCGAGCTGGCCGAAGGCGCGGCCAAACGGGTGCTGCCGGCTGAAATCCGCCTGTCGATCCGCCAGGTCGCGCTGGAGCGGCCCAGCCAGGAAGAGCCCGCCGCCGACGAGCAGCCACCTGCCACCCAGGCCTAGCGCGCCCGTCGGCGCACCGCGCTGCCAGCTTGACGCCCCCTGCCGCGGTCGATAGTTTTTTTGACACATCACCTATCGACCGCAGCCAGGGACGCTTCCGTGTTCAACAGGATTCTGTTCGTCTGCGTCGGCAACATCTGCCGCAGCCCCACCGCCGAACACCTGCTTCGCGAGTCCCTGCCAGGCAGCGGCATCGCCGTAGCCTCGGCCGGGCTTTCCGCCTTGATCGGCCACCCCATGGACAGCACGGCGCTGGCGATCCTCAGCGGTCACGGCCATCGTCCGGCTCCCCACCGCGCCCGCCAACTGAACCGCGAACTCATCCACGAAGCCAACCTGGTGCTGGTCATGGAACACAGCCAGATCCGGGACGTCATCCGCCTGTCGCCCGAAGCGCGGGGCAAGACATTCCTGCTCGGCAAATGGCTGCACAACCTGGAAATCCCCGACCCCTATCGCCAAGGCCCGGAAGCCTTCGAGCACAGCTATGGCCTGATCGAGCGCGCGGTGGAAAGCTGGGCAAATCGGCTGCCAAATCGACAATAATTTGACGAACAACAGAACTATCGTCAGATTTTTTACTCGCGCGTAGAGTAAAAAAGTCTACGCTGACTTCAGCGTGACCCTATTCCCGCAGTCTGGTCCCTCCAGGTAGTCGCTCAACGGCCTCGGAGCCCGCCTCAGCTTATGAAGACTCTTCGGATCACCGACGTCCTTCGGCGACGCTGCGGTAGCCATGGACCAGCGGCGGCAGGCGCGCGACGAAGTCGCAGCCCGGCGCGGAGACCCCACCTGGACACGGATGCCTTTGCGCACCTCGCGGGGCGAGCTCCCTGAGAGCCTGTCGCGCGGTACGTCAAATACAACCTCTTCAACTGTTAATTACCCCGCATGAGGCCCGCCCAATGAAGGTAGCCATAATCCACTATTGGTGGATGAGCAATCGCGGCGGCGAGGCTGTCTGCTCCGCAATCGCAGAGCTCTATCCCGATGCGGATATCTTCATTCACGTTTGCGATGAACAGGTCGTGCGTCAGGCATTACCTGCAAACTTCAAGGGAAACCTATACAGGACGTTCATCTCGAAACTGCCGAAGGCGCGCAAGCACTATCAGAAGTACCTGCCCCTCATGCCACTTGCGCTCGAGCAACTTGACCTCACCAACTACGACCTGATCATCAGTAGCGAGTCAGGCCCCGCCAAGGGCGTCATTACCCGTCCCGATTCCGTTCACATCTGTTATTGCCATTCCCCTATGCGCTACGTCTGGGACATGTACCACGAGTACCTGTCCGGCGCGGGACGCTTCGTTCGGACGCTATTCCCGCTCATCGCCCATTGGCTCCGGGTCTGGGACAGGCTCTCGGCGGATCGCGTCGACTACTTCATTGCGAACTCGACCTTCGTTGCCTCACGCATCCGGAAGTTCTACCGGCGTGAATCGGAGATCATCTATCCCCCGGTCAACGTCTCGGACTTCAACCCGAAGCTCGAACGCAGCGATTTCTACCTATGCCTGGGCCAACTGGTGGCCTACAAGCGCGCCGACATGGCCGTCGAAGCCTTCAACAGGCTCGGACTGCCATTGGTCGTGGTCGGCGAAGGCGAGTTGCTCGAACCGCTGAAAAAGATCGCGGGCCCGAACGTCAAGCTGATGGGTCGTCAGCCTTTCTCCGTCATCCAGGATCTTCTGCAACGCTGTCGCGGCCTGATTTTCCCGGGGATCGAGGACTTCGGCATCGTCCCGGTCGAGGCCATGGCGGCAGGTGCTCCCGTGGTGGCCTATGGCAAGGGCGGCGCCCTGGACACCGTCATTCACGGCAAGACCGGCATCCTCTTCCATGAGCAGAGTGTCGAAGCGCTGATCGAGGCGGTCGGCCGGCTTGAGCGCGGCGAGTTCGACTTTTCACCATCGGAAATGCACTTGCATGCGCAGGGTTTCGCCAAACCCGTGTTCCAGCGAAATATCAAAGCCTTCGTCGACAAGGCTCTGGCCACCGCCAACACGCTGCCTCCTGAAGAAGAACATGATTTGAATTCTTCTCACGCAGTCAGACAGCGCACTTGAGGACCGACACATGACTCTTCCCGTCATCATGACTGCGATTTGTCGGGTGATCGGCCATTTCAACACTCACCCATTGCAGGTCTGATATGCGCTGCGCCGTCATCTTCGGGGGCTCCGGCTTCATTGGCGTCTTCTTTGCCAAACATCTGCTTTCAACGGGAGCCTTTGAAAAGGTCTATCTGTTCGACAAGGAACAGGTCTCCGACAAGCCTTTCCCTTATCGCGCCCAACTGGTGCGGGAGTCCGCCGAAATCATCGAGATTGCCGGCGATGTCCGCCAGCCGATCGACTGGGTGCCTCCGGAATCGGTTTCGCTCATTGCGAACTTCGCGGCCGTGCATCGTGAACCCGGACATGACGATTTCGAGTACTACGAAACCAACCTGCAGGGTGCCCAGCACGTATGTGCCTGGGCCGAGCGCGTGGGCTGCAATGAAATGGTCTTCACCAGTTCGATCTCGCCCTACGGGCCGAGCGAAGAACAAAAGGACGAGCGCTCGCTGCCGGTACCGATGACGGCCTATGGCGGATCGAAACTGGTGGCCGAGAAGATGCACCAGGCCTGGCTTGCGGCCGACCAGGAGCGGCGGCATCTGGTGATTGTCCGTCCCGGTGTGGTGTTCGGCCCCGGGGAAGGCGGCAATGTCTCCCGCCTGGTCAAGGCGGTGATACACCATTACTTCTTCTACATGGGCAACCGTGATACGCGAAAGGCCGGCACCTACGTGAAGGAGTTGTGCTCCGCCATCTGCTGGATGCTGGAACGGCAGAAGGCCCAGGGCGAGCACTTCTCGCTGTTCAACATGTCGATGAATCCCGGCCCATCGATCCAGGACTATGTCGACACCGTTTGCCAGGTAGCGGGCGTGAAACGGCGCGTACCGGAGATTCCCTTCCCTCTTCTGCTGGGCGCCGCCCATTGCATCGATCTGGTCGCCCGCCCGCTTCGCATTCGCCACCCCTTCAGTCCGGTACGCATCCGCAAGCTCGTACGCTCCAACAACATTCATCCCGCTCGCCTCGTCGAGCTGGGATATCCCTATCAGTTCGACTTGAAGTCAGCCTTCAGCGACTGGAAGTCCAGCGCACCCGAAGAGTGGCGCTGACCATGGAACCCACCCCTCCCGGCGCGTTCCAATGCGTCGATCCTGTGCGCTGATTCACCACGCCCACGGGTTTTCCCCAACGGCCCGAGTCCGTTAATCTCCCCGCCTCATTCTCCACCTCGACGGCCACACCGGCCGCCGAGCTCCGTTCAAGGAAGTCTCGATGTTGCGAATTCCCGCTCTGCTGGCCGGCGCCCTGCTCTCGGTCAATGCCTTCGCCCTGTCCCTCTCCGACCTCAGCCAGAGCGACGCCTCCGCCGGCCTGAAGGATGCACTGACCCAGGGCGCCCAGGTCGCCGTGCGCCAGCTCAGCCAGCCCGGTGGTTTCAGCAATGACCCGCAGGTACGGATCGAACTACCCGGCAAGCTGGGCAAGGCCGCCAAGACCATGAAGCAGTTCGGCATGGGCGCCCAGGTCGACCAGCTCGAAGCGAGCATGAACAAGGCCGCCGAGGCTGCCATGCCGCAAGCCCAGGCGCTGCTGGTGGACGCGGTGAAGAAGATGACCGTGACCGACGCCAAGGGCATTCTCCAGGGCGGCGAGCACTCCGCCACCGATTATCTGAACCGCAGCAGCCGCGAGCAGCTGCGCGCCAAGTTCCTGCCGATCATCAAGCAAGCCACCGACCAGGTCGGCGTGGCCAAGCAGTACAACGCCTTCGCCAGCCAGGCCGCTGCCTTCGGCGTGGTCGACGCGAAAAACGCCAACATCGAGAACTACGTGACCGAGGAAGCGCTGGACGGTCTGTTCAAGATCATCGCCGAGCAGGAGAAGACCATCCGCCAGAACCCGACCGCCGCAGCGACCGGGATGGCGAAGAAGGTGTTCGGGGTGCTCTGAGTGACAATGCGCCGCGAGCGAAAGAGCGTTCGCGAGGTAAAAAGAAAAGCCCGGCATCTGCCGGGCTTTTTCATGCCTGGGGATTTCAGGCTTCCTTCTTCACCCTGAACCACGCCGCATACAGCGCCGGCAGGAACAACAGGGTCAGCGCCGTGGCGACGATCAGGCCACCCATGATCGCCACCGCCATCGGCCCGAAGAACACGCTGCGCGACAGCGGGATCATCGCCAGCACCGCCGCCAGCGCGGTCAGCACGATGGGGCGGAAGCGCCGCACCGTAGCCTCGATGATCGCGTGCCAGGTGTCCAGGCCGTGGCTGCGGTCCTGCTCGATCTGGTCCACCAGGATCACCGAGTTGCGCATGATCATCCCGGCCAGCGCGATGGTGCCGAGCATCGCCACGAAGCCGAAGGGCTTCTGGAAGATCAGCAGGAACAGGGTCACGCCGATCAGCCCCAGGGGCGCGGTGAGGAACACCATGATCATCCGCGAGAAGCTGCGCAGCTGCAGCATCAGCAGGCTGAGCACCACTACGATGAACAGCGGGATGCCGGCGTTCACCGAGTTCTGCCCCTTGGCGGAATCCTCCACGGTGCCGCCGACGTCCAGCAGATAGCCGTCGGGCAGCTCGGCGCGGATCGGGTCCAGGGTCGGCGATATCTGCTTCACCAGGGTGGCCGGCAGCGAGTCGTCGTAGATGTCGGCACGCACGGTCACGGTGGGCAGGCGGTTGCGCCGCCAGATGATGCCTTCCTCGAAGCCGTACTCCAGGGTCGCCACCTGCGACAGCGCCACGCTGCGGCCGCTGCTGGTCTGCATCGACAGGCTCGGCAGCTGCGACAGGTCATGCCGCTCGCGCTCGTCGCCGCGCAGGAGGATTTCGATCAGCTCGTTATCCTCGCGGTAGTAGCTGACGGTAGCGCCGGTCAGCGAGCTCTGCAGGAACTGCGAGATGTCCGCCGTGCTCACCCCGAGGGCGCGGGCGCGCTCCTGGTCGATGTCGAGGAACACCGCCTTGCTCGGCTCCTCCCAGTCCAGGTGCACGTTCACCACGTGAGGGTTCTCGCGCATCTTCTCGGCGACCTTGCGCGCCAGCGCGCGGACTTCCGGGATGTGCTCGCCGGAGACGCGGAACTGCACCGGGTAGCCCACCGGCGGGCCGTTCTCCAGGCGGCTGATGCGCGTACGCAGCGTCGGGAAGTCCTCGTTCATGTGCTTGATCAGCCACTGGCGGATTTCCTCGCGGGCCTCCAGGTTCTTCGCCAGCACCACGAACTGGGCGAAACTCGCCGCCGGCAATTGCTGGTCCAGCGGCAAGTAGAAGCGCGGCGAGCCGGTACCGACGTAGGCCACGTAGTTGTCGATGCCCGGATGCTCGGCGAGCATTTTCTCCAGGCGGTTGACCTGCTCGGTGGTGGCGGCCAGCGAGTCGCCCTCGGCCAGCTTCAGGTCCACCAGCAGCTCCAGGCGCGCCGATGGCGGGAAGAACTGCTGCGGCACCAGGCGGAACAGCATGATCGAGCCGACGAAGGCCAGCACGGTGAGCAGGATCACCGTCTTGCGATAACGCACGCACCACTCCACCACGCGGCGGAAGCGCTGGTAGAAGGCCGTCGAATACGGGTCATGGCCCTTGTCGGTGCCGCCGTGCTTTTCCGCATAGCGCTTGGCCAGGTCCGGCAGCAGCTTCTCGCCCAGGTAGGGCACGAAGACCACGGCGGCGATCCACGACACCAGCAGCGCGATGGTCACCACCTGGAACAGCGAACGGGTGTACTCGCCAGTGCCCGACTGCGCGGTAGCAATCGGCAGGAAGCCGGCGGCAGTCACCAAGGTGCCGGTGAGCATCGGGAAGGCGGTGCTGGTCCAGGCGAAGCTGGCAGCCTTCAGGCGGTCGTAGCCCTGCTCCATCTTCACCGCCATCATCTCCACGGCGATGATCGCGTCGTCCACCAGCAGACCCAGCGCCAGCACCAGCGCGCCGAGGGAAATCTTGTGCAGGCCGATACCGAAGTAGTACATGCAGGCGAAGGTCATCGCCAGCACCAGCGGAATCGACAGCGCCACTACCAGGCCAGTGCGCAGGCCGAGGGAGAAGAAGCTCACCAGCAGCACGATGATCAGCGCCTCGGCCAGCACGCGGACGAACTCGCCCACGCCCTCGCGTACCGCCGCCGGCTGGTCGGAAACCTTGCGCAGCTCCATGCCCGCCGGCAGCGTCTGCTGCAGGCGCTCGAACTCGGCGTCGAGCTTCTTGCCCAGCACCAGGATGTCGCCGCCGTCCTTCATGGCCACGGCGATGCCGATGGCGTCCTCGCCCATGAAGCGCATGCGCGGCGCGGGCGGATCGTTGAAGCCGCGATGCACTTCGGCCACGTCGCCAATGCGGAAGGTGCGGTCGCCGACGCGGATCGGGAAGGCGCGGATGTCCTCCACCGAATCGAAGCGGCCGGAAACGCGCAGCTGCACGCGATCACTCGCGGTCTCGAAGAAGCCGGTGGCGCTCACCGCGTTCTGTTCTTCCAGCGCCTTCTGTACCGCCGCCAGTGGCAGGCCCAGGGTGGCGAGCTTGGTGTTGGACAGGTCGATCCAGATTTTCTCGTCCTGCAGGCCGATCAGCTCGACCTTGCCCACGTCCTTGATCCGCTGCAGGCGCAATTGCAGGCGGTCGGCGTAGTCCTTGAGTACCGCGTAGTCGAAGCCCTTGCCCGACAGCGCGTAGATGTTGCCGAAGGTAGTGCCGAACTCATCGTTGAAGAACGGCCCCTGGATGCCCTGCGGCAAGGTGTAGCGGATGTCGCTGACCTTCTTGCGGATCTGGTACCAGAGCTCGGGGATGTCGCGGGAACGGAAATCCTCGCGGGCGATGAAGGTCACCTGGGATTCGCCGGGGCGGGAGAAGGAGACGATGCGGTCGTAGTCGCCGGTTTCCATCAGCTTCTTCTCGATGCGCTCGGTCACCTGGCGCGAGACTTCCTCGGCGGTCGCCCCCGGCCAGTTGGTCTTCACCACCATGGCCTTGAACGTGAACGGCGGGTCCTCGCTCTGCCCCAGCTTGGTGTACGACAGCGCGCCGACGATGCCCAGCAGCAACATGAGGAACAGGACGATCTGACGGTTCTGCAGCGCCCAGGCGGAAAGGTTGAATTGCATCGGGCGTTACTCCTTCGCCACCAGCTTGACCGAGCGGTTTTCCCGATCGACCGGCCGTACCTCCTGCCCTTCACGCAATACCTGCACGCCTGCAGCCACCACCCAGTCGTCGCTGTTCAGCCCTTCGAGCACCGGCACGCGGTCCTCGGCGAAGGGGCCGATGCGCACCGGGCGGCGGTGCAGGGTGGAACTCTTCGGATCGACCACCCAGACGAACGGCTGGCCGCCCTCGGCGGTCACAGCCGCCAGCGGTACCGCCAGCGGCACCGTGCCTTCGGCCTGGATGTAGACCCGCGCGCTCTGGCCCAGCTCGGCGGGCACCTTGGCGTCATCGAAGGCGACCCGCGCGGCAAATGTGCGCGACTGCGGATCGGCAGCCGGCGACAGTTCGCGGATCTTGCCGCTGAAGCGTTTGTCGCGCTGCGACCAGAGCTCGACGCTCACCGACTCGCCGATGCGGAAGCGATCGATGGCATGTTCGGGGAAGCTGATCAGCACTTCGCGATCACCATCGGCGGCGAGGGTGAAAACGGTCTGCCCGGCAGCCACAACCTGCCCCACTTCCAGCCGACGGGTGGCGATCACGCCGTCCTGGGGCGCGCGCAGCACCGCGTAGTCCGCCTGGTTGCGGGCCACGTCGTACTCGGCGCGAATCTGTTTCACCCGAGCCTCGCCGGCGCGGTAGGTGTTCTCGATGTTGTCGAACTGCGACTGGCTGACCAGCTGGCGTTCGAGCAGCGTCTTGTAGCGGGTGTATTCGGAACGGACGGTCTGCAGGTTGGCCTCGGCGGCCGCCACCTGGGCGCGGGTCGCCTCCAGTTGCAGGCGCACGTCCTCGGGGTCCAGCTCCGCCAGGGTCTGGTCCTTCTTCACGCGCTCGCCCACCTCAACCAGTCGTCGGCTGACCTTGCCGCCGATACGGAACGCCAGCTCCGGCTCATGTCGGGCATGTACCTCGCCGGGATAGGCTTCGGTAACATCCCGGGCCGGCAACGGCTGCACCACCATCGCCGGGCGCACCGCCGGTTTGGGCGGCTCGCCGGTACCGCAGGCGGTCAGGGACAGGGAAAGGACGGCAGGAAGCGCGACAGACAGAGCATGGCGGAACATGATGTGTGACCTTTCGCAAAGCGCGGTTGAATTCTTATACTCCCCGGTATAGTAAAAATACAGAACCCACCAGTCCAGTATTAGAAATGTAAAATCATGTCACTCACGACTCCCTCCAATGGGCCGGGTCGTCCCAAGGACCCCGCCAAGCGCAAGGCCATCCTCGAAGCCGCGAAGGAACTGTTCATTCGCTACGGCTACGACGGCAGCAGCATGGAAGCCATCGCAGCCGAGGCCGGCGTGTCGAAACTGACCGTCTACAGCCACTTCACCGACAAGGAGACGCTGTTCGTCGAGGCGGTACAGGCCAAGTGCGCCGAGCGCATGCCCGAGCTGTTCGCCGAGCCGCCGGCTGACGCGCCCTTCGAAAGCCTGCTGCTGGCCCTGGCGCGCGGTTTCAACCAGTTGATCAACAGCCCGGAGGCCATCTCCCTGAGCCGGCTGATGGTGGCCCAGGGCGCGGGGAATCCGCACCTGTCGCAACTCTTCTTCGAGGCCGGCCCGCAGCGCGTGCTGGACCAGATGGAGCGCCTGCTGGAGCAGGCCCGCCAACAGGGCAAATTGCAGATGGACAGCCCGCGCCGGGCCGCCGAGCACTTCCTGATGCTGGTGCAGGGATGCGTGCACTTCCGCCTGCTGATCGGTTGCGAAACACCGCCCACGGAAGAAGAAGCCGAGGCGCATGTGCAGGAAGTGGTGGCGCTGTTCCTCAAGGCGTTCCGGCCCTGAAAGCGAACGGTGCACTATCCCTGTAGGAGCGAGCTTGCTCGCGAACGGGTTTCCCCGACCACTCCGATGCTGGGCGGGTTCGCGAGCAAGCTCGCTCCTACAAGTACGACTCGCGGGCAGGCGTAGGGCGTATAACGTTCGACGTTATACGCCGTTTGACCTTGGTCTTAGCGCACTCCGAGATCAGCCCTGGCACCCACGACGTGCCAAGGTGAATCGGCGTACAACCGCGAACGGTTGTACGCCCTACGACATCAACCCTTGAGGCTCTTCAGCGGATAGATGTCGTAGCGGCTGGACTTGCCCTCGAGGCTGTAGCTCGGCTTCTGCCCTTCGATGATCGGCGCCTTGCGCGGGCGCTTGACCACCACGCGGTGGCTGGCCAGCTTCAGGGCCGCTTCCAGCAGCGCCGGGGCGTCGAGGTCATCGCCCACCAGCGGGCGGAACAGGCGCATTTCCTTCTTCACCAGCGCGCTCTTGTCGCGGTGCGGGAACATGGGGTCGAGGTAGATCACCTGCGGCGCCTCCCCTTCCCAGGCGGCCATGCGCTCGATGGCGTTGCCCTGCAACAGGCGCATGCGGGCGACGATGGCGCCCACCTCGAAATCTCCCGCCGCACGGGCCAGACCGTCTTCCAGCAGCGCGGCGATGATCGGCTGGCGCTCGGTCAGGTGCATTTCGCAGCCCAGGGTCGCCAGCACAAAGGCGTCGCGCCCCAGCCCGGCGGTGGCGTCCAGCACATGGGGGCGCACGCCCGGCTGGATGCCGACGGCCTTGGCGATCATCTGCCCGGCACCGCCGCCGAACTGGCGGCGGTGAGCGGTAGCGCCTTCGAGGAAATCCACGCGCACCGGACCGGGCGAGTCTGGCCCCAGTTGCAGCAGCTGCAAGCCCTGCTCGCCCAGTTGCAGGGCGAAGTCCGCATCATCACTCTCGCCCAATGGCAGCCCCAGGCGTTGCGCCCACTGCTCGGCGGCAGTCTGCCAGGCAGGCTCCAGCGCCTGGACGACGATGCGCGGCGGAGTGAGGGTCTCGGTCATGGCGGGGCGATCCTGGAAAAAAACCGCGATTCTAGCGCAGCGCGCCTTGCAACGGGCTCAACAGCGGCTCAACCGCGAAACAGCAGGTTGATGCGGTCGAACGGCATCGCCCCGTTCATCGGTTTCAGATCCCCCTTGGCCAACGCCTCGGCCGCGCTGAAGAAGGCGCCGAAGGCCACGCGCGCCAAGTTGGAACCGACGCTGACGCGCTTCACGCCCAGTTCGGCCAGCTCCTCCAGGTTCACCTGCAGCGCCGGCGACCCCACCAGTACGTTGACCGGCCGCGGCTTCACGGCGCTGACCACTGCAGCGATTTCCTCCCTGGTCTTCAGGCCCGGCGCGTAGAGCACATCGGCGCCCGCTTCGGCGAAGGCCACCAGGCGACGGATGGTGTCGTCCAGGTCGTTGCGGCCATGCAGCAGGTTCTCCGCCCGCGCCGCCAGGGTAAAGGGGAACGGCAGCGCACGAGCGGCCTGCACCGCGGCGCTGACCCGCTCTACGGCCAGCTCCAGCGGGTAGATCGGCGCATCCGGACGGCCGGTGGCATCCTCGATGGAGCCGCCGACCAACCCGCAGGCGGCGGCGAGACGGATGGTTTCGGCACAGTCTTCCGGTTCGTCGCCGTACCCGTTTTCCAGGTCGGCGGCCACCGGCAGCGGCGTTGCCTCGATGATCGCCCGAGCATTGGCCAATGCCTCCTCACGACTGACCGCACCCTCGGCATCGGGCCGGCCAAGGGAGAACGCCAACCCCGCGCTGGTGCTGGCAAGCGCTTCGAAGCCCAGGTGGGCGAGCATCTTCGCCGAGCCCGCGTCCCAGGGATTGGGCAGAACGAACAGACCATCGCGCTGGTGCAGCGCCCGGAACGCTTCGCCGCGCTGTTGTTGAGTGGTCATGGCGACCTCCTTGCCGAATAGGGGAAGGAGCAGGTTAGTCCTGTCGCCGGCGGCGTGCCATGCACAGTTGGCCGCTCAGAGCAGGCCGAGCTGTTCCACTTCCGGCTTCGGCTCGGTCAGCGCCGGCAAGCCCGGCAGGCGCTCGCGCAGTAGCGCGTGGAAGCGCTGCGCCTGCTCGGCGGCGCGGTGGTTGTCCGGGGTGTGCAGGAAAACGTGGGGCGTCAGGCCCTGCTCGATCCACTCCGCCACCTTGGCGATCCACGGCGTGAGGTAGGCGGCGTTGGCCCCCAGGTCCGGCCCGCCGATGAAGCGCAGCTGCGGGCTGTCGCTGAAGGCCGCCGGGCGCACCGGCACCTTCGGCTTCTTCGATTGCGCATGCAGCACTGCCGGATCGTCGGAACGGCAGGCGAACAGCGCACGGGAATCCAGGCAGATGCGCTCGACGCCGCGGTCCAGCAGCAGCCGGTTCAGCGCCCGCTCCTCCTCGCCCTTGGCGAAAAACGCCGGGTGCCGCACTTCCACCGCCAGCCGGCGTTCGGCGAAGGCATCCAGCCAGGCTGCCAGTTCGCCGAGACGATCCGGGCCGAAGCTCGCGGAGACCTGCAGCCACAGCGGTGCGACCCGCTCGCCCAGCGGCGCCAGCAGGTCAAGGAAGTCCTGGGTGTTTTCCAGTTGGCCGCGCAGGTCGCCTTCGTGGCTGATATCGCGGGGCAGCTTGGCGCAGAAGCGGAAGTTCGCCGGCATGGTCTGCGCCCAGCGCTTCAGGGTCTCGGCATTGGGCCGGGCATAGAAGGTGGTGTTGCCTTCCACCGCGTTGAAGACCTGGGAATAGAAGCCCAGCGTCTCGGCGGCGCGCAGGTCGGCGGGGTAGAAGGTGCCGCGCCAGGCCGGCTCGTTCCACGAGGGACAGCCCAGGTAGTACGGCAGACTCATGAAATCAGGCGTAGAGGTCGAGACCCAGGACTTCCTGGCCCTCGTACTGGCCGCCCATGCTGGCGGTGCTGGTGTAGCTGGCGAGCGCCTGGGCCGCGCGGGAGCTCAACGGACGCTGGTAATCGAGGTTGTCGCGCAGGGTGGCCGGCACGCTGTAGCTGCTGGCGTTGCCGGCTTCGACGCGGCGGACCTGTGGCTGCTGCTCGAAGCCCTGGCTGGCCGATGTCGGCGCGGGCTGATCGCGGCGAGACTCGACATCACGCTGCACGTCCCGATAGGGCATGACTGCAGTGCCCGTGCGGGCAGTGCGCTCAGGCGCCTGGGAAGTGGAAACGAGACCGTCGATACGCATGGCGAAAAACTCGGTGGGAATACATTCACTCTAGCGAGCGGGTGCAATCCGGGTCAATTGGCTTGGATCAGGCCTTCTTGGGTGTCGCCACGTTGTCGCGCAGATAAACCGGCTGGGCATGCTCCGCGTCAACCGCCTCGCCGCGCGCCCAGGCGAACTCGGCCAGGGTCAGCAGGTCCTCGGCGTGGGGCAGCAGGCTGGCGTCGTGGGCCGCGACTTTCACCGCCAGGCGCGCTTCGAAACCCCAGCCGGTGCCGGAGCCGAACCATTCACCCTGGGCATCACGCGGCAGCGCCACGCCTTCGGGCGGCAGTACCGCCTCGGCGCCGGCCAGGCGCATCTCGCCCTGCTCCAGGCGATAGCAACCCCAGTACACCTCGTCCATGCGCGCGTCGATGGCCGAGGCCACCTGGGTCGCGCCGTGCTCACGGTAGGCGCGCTGGGCCAGCACGGCCAGGTCGGAGATCGGCAGCACCGGCTTCTGCAATGCGAAGGCCAGGCCCTGGACCACGCCGATGGCGATGCGCACGCCGGTGAAGGCGCCGGGGCCACGGCCGAAGGCGATGGCCTCCACGGCGGACAGCTCGATACCGGCCTCGCCAAGGATGTCCTGCACCATCGGCAGCAGCCGCTGGGCGTGCAGGCGCGGGATCACCTCGTGGCGAACATACCGGTGGCCGTCATGCAGCAGCGCGACGGAACAGGCTTCGGTCGAGGTATCCAGGGCCAGCAGCGTGGGCATGGTTTTATCCAACAGGCGATGAAAAAGGGCGGGCATTATAAACGCCAAAGGCCCGCATTGTGCGGGCCTTTGGCATTGCGCGGGGCAATCAGCTGAGGGCGGCGAACACCTTGGCGGTGATCTGCTCCACCGAGCCGACACCTTCGACGCAGGTGTACTTCGGGGTGCCTTCGACGGCGGCCAGCTTCTGGTAGAAATCGACCAGCGGCTTGGTCTGCGAGTGGTAGACCGACAGGCGGTGACGCACGGTTTCTTCCTTGTCGTCTTCGCGCTGGATCAGGTCTTCCCCGGTCACGTCATCCTTGCCTTCCACCTTCGGCGGGTTGTGCTGGATGTGGTAGACGCGGCCCGAGGCCGGGTGAACGCGGCGACCGGCCATGCGGCCGACGATTTCCTCGTCGTCCACGGCGATCTCGATCACGTTGTCGATGGTGACACCGGCTTCCTTCATGGCTTCAGCCTGGGGAATGGTGCGCGGGAAACCGTCGAACAGGAAACCCTTGGCGCAGTCGGGTTGAGCGATGCGCTCTTTCACCAGGTTGATGATCAGGTCATCGGAGACCAGACCGCCGGCGTCCATCACGCTCTTGGCCTTCAGGCCCAGCTCGGTGCCCGCCTTGACCGCCGCACGCAGCATGTCGCCGGTGGAGATCTGCGGAATGCCGAACTTCTCAGTGATGAAGCGAGCCTGGGTACCTTTGCCGGCACCGGGCGCCCCGAGCAGAATCACACGCATCGATATGCTCCTTAATACTTGTTAAGCGAAATCACGGATCCGCCTCATGGGGCCAATCTCATCATGCTTTAAATGGCGCAAAGGCGCGCCGAAAGGTTGCTCACGATACACAGCGGCCCCCCACCACACAAGCCGCCCCTGGCGACCCTGAAAGCCAGTCGAGGGCCGGCGAATCACCCTCGATCAGCCATCAAATTACCGCCATTTCGCCCTTGCGCAATCCACCATTGGTGGGGGGTCTCACAGCCTCAGCCGGTGTTGCGCAGACCGGCGGCGATGCCTGCCACCGTGACCAGCAGCGCCTGCTCCAGACCGCCGCAGGCGTCGCCCGCGCAACGTCGGGAACGGGCAAGGAGCTCAGCCTGGAGCAGATGCAAAGGGTCCAGGTAGGTGTTGCGCACGCCGATCGACTCGCGGGTCTCGGCGGCGTTGCCGAGCAACTGGGATTGCCCGGTCAGCCCCAGTACCACGCGCACCGACTGCGACAATAGGTCGCGTAAATGTGCACCTAATGGTCGCAGTTCCGATTGCACCAGACGCTCGTCGTAGAGTTGGGCGATTTCCCGGTCGGCCTTGGCCAGCACCATCTCCAGCATGTCGATGCGGGTGGTGAAGAACGGCCACTCCTTGCGCATGCGCCCCAGCAGCGCGCCTTCGCCCCGTTCGATGGCGTTCAGCAGCGCCTCCTCCCAGCCGAGCCAGGCCGGCAGCATCAGGCGCGTCTGGGTCCAGGCGAAGATCCACGGAATCGCCCGCAGGCTTTCCACCCCGCCCTCGCGGCGCTTGGCCGGACGGCTGCCCAGTGGCAGGCGGCCCAGCTCCTGCTCCGGCGTGGCCTCCCGGAAGTAGTCGACGAACTGCGGGTTCTCCCGCACCACCGCACGGTAGGCGGCGAGGCCATCGGCGGCCAGCCGGTCCATCTCCTCACGCCAGGCGGGCTCCGGCACCGGCGGCGGCTGCAGCGTGGCTTCCAGCACCGCGGCGAGATAGAGGTTGAGATTCTGCTCGGCGATACCCGGCAGGCCGAACTTGAAGCGGATCATCTCGCCCTGCTCGGTGGTGCGGAAACGCCCAGCCACCGAGCCCGGCGGCTGCGAGAGGATCGCCGCGTGGGCCGGGCCGCCGCCACGGCCGACGGTGCCGCCGCGGCCATGGAACAGCAGCAGCTCGACGCCGTGGCTGCGGCAGATATCCACCAGCGCCTCCTGCGCCCGGTACTGCGCCCAGGCCGCGGCCAGGGTGCCGGCGTCCTTGGCCGAATCGGAGTAGCCGATCATCACTTCCTGCGGGCCGGCGAGGCCCGTGCGGTAGCTGTCCAGGCTAAGCAGGCGATCGATGCAGGGGCCGGCGTTGTCCAGGTCATCCAGGGTCTCGAACAGCGGCACCACGCGCATCGGCCGCTGCAGCCCGCACTCCTTGAGCAGCAACTGCACGGCGAGCACGTCGGAGGGCTGCCCGGCCATCGAGATCACGTAGGAACCCAGCGACGCCGCCGGCGCCTCGGCCACCACCCGGCAGGTCGCCAGGACTTCGGCGGTTTCCGGCGATGCCGCGTAGTTCGCCGGCAGCAGGGGGCGACGACTGGCGAGTTCTTCCAGGAGGAATTCCTGGCGCACGGCTTCGTCCCACTCGGCGTAGTTGCCCAGGCCGAGGTATTCGGTGATTTCGCTCATTGCCCTGGCGTGGCGCGTGGAGTCCTGGCGCACGTCCAGGCGCACCAGGAACAGGCCGAAGGTGGCCGCGCGGCGCAGGGAGTCGAGCAGCGCGCCGTCGGCGATCACGCCCATGCCGCAGTCCTGCAGCGAGCGGTAGCAGAGCTGCAGCGGTTCGAGCAGCTCGCGGTTGTCCTGCAGCACCTCCGCGCCCGGCGCCTCGCCGCTGTGAATGGCCCGCTCGGCCCAGGCGCGGGTAGCGCGCAGGCGTTCGCGCAGTTGCTTGAGCAGCGCGCGATAGGGTTCGGCAACCTCCCCCACCTCAGCGCGCAGTTCGTCGCTGGCCTGCTGCATGGACAGGTCCGAGGCCAGGCTGTCGACATCGCGCAGGTACAGGTCGGCGGCCATCCAGCGCGCCAGCAGCAGGACTTCGCGGGTGATGGCGGCGGTGACATTGGGGTTGCCGTCGCGGTCCCCGCCCATCCAGGAGGCGAAGCGGATCGGCGCGGCGGAGAGTGGCAAACGCTCGCCCAGCGTCTGTTGCAGGGTGGCGTCGACATGCCGGAGGAAGGCCGGCAGCGCCTGCCACAGGGAATGTTCGATGACCGCGAAGCCCCATTTGGCCTCATCCACCGGGGTCGGCCGGGTGCGGCGGATTTCCTCGGTGTGCCAGGCCTCGGCGACCAGCCGTTGCAGGCGCCCGCGCACCGCTTCGCGCTCCTCCGGCAGCAGGTCGGTGTGATCGTCGGCCGCCAGTTGCGCGGACATCGCGTCGTACTTCTGGATCAGGGTGCGCCGTGCCACTTCCGTGGGGTGCGCGGTCAGCACCAGCTCGATCTCCAGCGCCGCCACCTGCCGCGCCAAGCCTTCGGCACCCAGGCCGGACTTGCGCAGGCGGCCGAGCAGCTCGCCCAGCACGCGGTTCTCGAAGGGCTCCGGCTCCTTGGGCGTGCGCCGGCGGATGCGGTGGTATTGCTCGGCTATGTTGGCCAGGTTGAGGAACTGGTTGAAGGCCCGCGCCACCGGCAGCAGCTCGTCCTCTCCCAGCGCGTCGAGGGTCGCCGTCAGTTGCCGGGCGCCTTCCGCCGAGCCGCGCCGCGCGGCCTTGGCGCCGGTGCGGATGAGTTCGATCTTGTCGAGGAAGCCTTGTCCGTACTGGGCGCGGATGGTCTGCCCCAGCAACTCGCCCAACAGGTGAACGTCCTCGCGCAGGCGCGCATCGATATCCGGCATGACGGGTCTCCTTGTGCTGAGAGTTTTACAGTGCCGCTGGCGACACCGGCTGACAAGCGTGCGACGAACGCCAGCCATCCAGCTCGGACAGCGACTAGGCTCAAAGTGATCCCGAGGCCATCGGGAAAACCTGCCGGCGGACCCACGAGGCCCGTCCCACACGCCCGCCACGAACGGGCTACAGAGGTGAACATGAAAATCCGCGATCTGGTACGCCATTGGGAACAGAACGCCAGGGGGCGCATGACCAAGCATCACTACAGCATCCCGCTGGACGTGGAAACCGCCGCGCGGCTGGCCGCCCTGCATGACATGTATCCCAAGCGCAGCGTTGAGGAGATCCTGGGGGAGCTGGTCGGCTCGGCGCTGGAAGAGCTGGAAGCGAGCTTCCCCTACGTGAAGGGGCAGAAGGTGGTGGCGCAGGACGAACAGGGTGACCCGATCTACGAGGACATCGGCCCGACGCCGCGCTTCCTGCAGCTGTCGCGCAAGTACCTGCATGAATTGACGGAAGCCAAGGAGTCGAACCACTCCTGAAAGAAAGCGCCCCGGCAATCGCCGGGGCGTTTTGCTTTACCTGTAGGAGCGAGCTTGCTCGCGAACCCGCCCAGCCCAGGAGCTATCTGGAAGTGCGTAGGGCGTACAACCGTTCACGGTTGTACGCCGATACACCTCTACCAGCCCTGGCTCCGCAGTTGCACTCGAAGTCCCGTGAAACGGCGTATAACGCGGGGCGTTATACGCCCTTGTTCAATGCCGGCCGTGGACGCCCGGCACGTGCAGATGCCCCGCCTCCGAGCAAGCCTCCGGAATCACCGACGGCTCCGCCGGCTGCTCCAGCTCGCGCAGGATGCCGCAGTCCTCGCTGCTGCCATCGCCGCTGCAACGGGCGCGCAGGTCGCGCAATTGCTGACTGAGCGATTGCAGTTCGGCAATCCGCACCTCGACATGGTGCAGGTGCTCGTCGATCAGCCGGTTGGCGGTGCCGCAGTCGGATTCGGGGCGGTCGCGCAGGCCGAGCAGGATGCGGATTTCGTCCTGGGTCATGTCCAGCGAACGGCAATGGCGGATGAACGACAGCCGCTCCACATGGATCGCATCGTACTGCCGGTAGTTGCCCTCGCTGCGCGACGGCTCCGGCAGCAGGCCTTCGCGCTCGTAGTAGCGGATGGTCTCCACCGGGCAACCGGTCAGTTTCGCCAGTTCACCGATCTTCATCTTCGGCCTCCAGGTTAAAGACAGTCTTGACTCTGTAGTTACTACAGGGTGTGCAATCAGTGGCAACTCGTCAAACAGGAACGGACGACATGACTGCCAATCGCCAGGGGCCGATCATCCACGGCCCCGTCCAGGATCAGCAACACAGCGACGCCGCGAGTTGCTGCGGCTGCGACAAGGGCGCGCTGCTGCGCGCGCCGGCAGCTGCACCTGCCCATCATGACCACGACCACGATCACGATCACGATCACGATCACGGCGAGGATCGCAGTGCGCTGGCCCGTGATGCCGCAACCGCGGCGAGCGGCGCCGCCAGCGGCGAGCTGCGTTGGACCAGCCTGCGCATCGAAGCCATGGACTGCCCCACCGAGGAACGCCTGCTGCGCGACGCCCTCGGTCGCGTTTCGGCGGTAGAAAACCTCGACTTCAACCTGATGCAGCGCCTGCTGCGCGTGCAGCACCGTTTCGACAGCATCGAACCGCTGCAGAAACTGGTGGCTTCGCTGGGCATGCAGGCCGAGCCGCTGGACGACGACGCCCCAGTCGCAGCCCCCGCCGCCAAGCAGAAACCCTGGTGGCCACTGGCGCTGGCCGGCGTGGCCGCGGCGGCATCGGAGTTCTTCGAATGGTTCGCCATCGGCCCGCAGTGGCTGGTAGCGGCGCTGGCGGTGGCGGCCATCCTCGGCGCCGGCCTGCCGACCTACCGCAAGGGCTGGATCGCGCTGAAGAACCGCAACCTGAACATCAACGCGCTGATGAGCATCGCCGTGACCGGCGCCATGCTGATCGGCCAGTGGCCGGAAGCGGCGATGGTCGCCGTGCTGTTCGCCATCGCCGAACTGATCGAAGCCAAGTCCCTGGAGCGTGCGCGCAACGCCATTCGTGGCCTGCTGCAACTGGCGCCGGAACAGGCCACGGTGCAGGTGGACGGTGAATGGAAGGAACTGCCCGCCAAGTCCGTCACCCTCGGTGCGCGGGTACGCGTGCGCCCCGGCGAACGCATCGCGCTGGATGGCGAGGTGCTCGACGGCCGCTCCAGCGTCAACCAGGCGCCCATCACCGGCGAGAGCCTGCCGGTGGAGAAACAGGCGGGCGATACGCTGTTCGCCGGCACCATCAACGGTGAGAGCGCACTGGAATACCGCGTCACCCGCGTCGCCGACGACAGCACCCTGGCGCGGATCATCCACGCCGTGGAAGAGGCCCAGGGCTCGCGGGCGCCGACCCAGCGCTTCGTCGACCAGTTCTCGCGCATCTACACGCCGGTGGTGTTCCTCATCGCCATCGCCACCGCCCTGCTGCCGCCGCTGTTCTTCGGCGGAGCCTGGCTGGACTGGGTGTACCGCGCCCTGGTACTGCTGGTGATCGCCTGCCCCTGCGCCCTGGTGATCTCCACCCCGGTGACCATCGTCAGCGGCCTTTCGGCGGCTGCGCGCCTGGGCATCCTGATCAAGGGCGGGGTATTCCTCGAACGGGGCCGCTCGCTGGACTGGATCGCCCTGGACAAGACCGGCACCCTGACCGAAGGCCGCCCGCGCCAGACCGACTACACGACGCTGCGTGAACTGGCCGGAGCCGATGTGCGCATCCTCGCCGCCAGCCTGGCTGCGCGCTCCGATCACCCGGTCTCACAGGCCGTGGCCCGCGCCGCCGAAGCGGACAATCTCGCGCTCTACGGCGTCGGCGAGCTGACCGCCCTGCCCGGCCGTGGCGTGAAGGGCGAGATCGATGGCCGTCTCTATCACCTGGGCAACCACCGTCTGGTGGAGGAACTCGGTCTCTGCTCGAAAGCGCTGGAAGCCCGCCTCGACGCCCTCGAACAGCAGGGCAAGACGGTGATCGTGCTGCTCGATGCCGAAGGTCCGCTGGCCCTGTTCGCGGTGGCCGATGCGGTGAAGGAAACCAGCCGCGAGGCGGTTGCACAGTTGCATGAGCTGGGCGTGAAAACCCTGATGCTCACCGGCGACAACCCGCACACCGCCGCTGCCATCGGCGCCCAGGTGGGCATCGATGCGGCGCAGGGCAACCTGCTGCCGGAGGACAAGCTCAATGAAGTGAAACAGCATCAGGAAGGCGGCCGCCGCGTCGGCATGGTCGGCGACGGCATCAACGACGCTCCCGCCCTGGCCCGCGCCGACATCGGCTTCGCCATGGGCGCAGCGGGTACCGACACCGCCATCGAAACCGCCGGCGTGGCGCTGATGGACGACGACCTGCGCAAGCTGCCGTCCTTCATCCGCCTGTCGCGCCAGACCCATCGCGTGCTGATCCAGAACATCAGCCTGGCGCTGGGTATCAAGGCGGTGTTCCTGGCCCTGACCCTGGCCGGCGAGGGCACCCTGTGGATGGCGGTGTTCGCCGACATGGGCGCCAGCCTGCTGGTGGTGTTCAACGGGTTGCGGTTGTTGCGTTACCGGGGTGACGTTCTGGTCAGCGAACATCGCTGACGCCGGCCCTGTCGGCGGATCGCGGAGAAGCTCCGCTCCTACAAAAGCTGTACCGGATTCAACCCGTAGGAGCGGACTTTGTCCGCGATGCTTTTCGTTTTGTTTGGGTGTTTCTGCGCCGCTTCGGTGTGCGCTGAGAGATTTTGTTTCGCCCCCTCGGGCGACCTCCTTTGGCAAACGACCCAAAGGAGGCAAAAGTCTCTGCCCCATCATCCGGCCCCGGCTTCGCCGGGGTTCCCTCGCTCCATCGGAGTTTCAGGGGCCCGCGTCGACGGGCCATCCATGGCCCAACGACGCTCTCGCGGCATCCATGCCGCTCAACCCCTGAAACTCCGATTCCACTCGGCCTCCTGAAGGGGCGCTCCGGAGCGTGCGGATGTTTCTCTGGAAGTCTTTAAAGCCAGAGCGGTGCGGTGCGCATGCTCCCGTAGGAGCGGACTCCGTCCGCGATGAGCCGTGGTTCGCGAGCAAGCTCGCTCCTACAGGTTGGCGACAAACCCGGGTGCTGCCCTGTCAGTGCGGATTTCGCCGCGATGGTTTTCGCGGACAAGGTCCGCTCCTACAGGAGTCACGTGTATCCGTCCGCGATGCTCTTGCTTTTCGTCGGGCGAATAACGCAGCGCTATCCGCCTTGATGGGTTTCGCTTCGCTCTACGCCATCCTACGAAGAACACTCACAGTCACCGGCACGCGCAGAGTCCCGTCAGGAATGAGCCTGCGGATAAGCCCTCAGCCCAGCAGTCGCCGGTACAACTCCGCCATCTCGGCCGAGAACGCCACCAGCACCAGTTCCTTCAGCGAGCCTCCCGCCGGACACGCACGGCGCAGCTCATCGACGGCGATCTGCGCCGCCGCTTCGGCGGGGTAGCCATAAATACCGGTGCTGATTGCCGGAAAGGCGATGCTGGCCAGGCCCTTGTCCTCGGCCAGTTGCAGGCTGTTGCGATAGCACTGGGCGAGCAGTTCCGGCTCGCCGTGGCCGCCGCCGCGCCAGACCGGCCCGACGGTGTGGATGACGAAACGCGCCGGCAGGCGGAAGCCGGGGGTGATCTTCGCCTCGCCGGTCCGGCAGCCGCCCAGCGGACGGCAGGCGGCGACCAGTTCGGGGCCGGCGGCGCGGTGGATGGCACCATCGACACCACCGCCGCCCAGCAGCGAGCTGTTGGCAGCGTTGACGATGGCGTCGAGGTCGAGACGGGTGATGTCGCCCTGCCAGACGCGGATTTCAGGGTGGCTCATGCTGCTTCCTCCCTTGTCAGCGGCGCCAGGGTTCTCCCATCACTTCACTTGCTGGGGAGTCTCCTGACCCATGCAGCGTACGGCACGCTTGCGGCCGTCGACCAGCACGCCGGTCAGGCCCTTCTGGGTCATGTCGAACATCACCAGCACGCCGTCGATGCACTGCGCCTGCTGGTCGGCCGGGTCCAGCGCCAGCTTGGTGTCCTGGCCGGGAATGCTCTTCAGCATGGTGAACTGGCTCAGCTCCAGCGCATCCTCGGGTTTGGCGAAGTGCAGGTAACCGTAGTACCAGAGCGTGCCGACCGACACGAAGATGGTGGCGATGACGGTGAGAATGTACGAGATCGGATTGCGGTCGTTCATGGCTTGCCTTGTTCTGTGGAACCCGCTGGGGCGGGTTCCGGCGTTGACGAGTTCGGGACTTCGGCCAGCCGGCGCAATCCGGTGAAGTGCTGCGGATCGTCGAGGAAGCGCAACATCACTTCGCGCCAGACCGGTTCGCCGAAGGTTTCCACGTGGTTGCCGCGGGTCAGCTGGAGGACTTTCGGCGGCGGCGCGGCCTTGTAGAGGCTCAGGCCGTTGTCCAGGGGCACGATGGTATCGTCGATGCTGTGAAAGAACAGCACGGGTGCGCCAGAAAGTCGCGGGATCGAACGAATCGCACTGTCGCCATCCGGCACCACCCAGGACAGCGGCACCTGCAGCGGCCAGGTCAGCCAGGCATTACCCAGGGTGTAGCGCGCCACCTGCCGGTAGCTGGCCGGAACGCCGTCGAGCACCACGGCGTGCAACTGCTTCTGCCGCTGTGGGTGCATGCCCAAATAGTGCACCGCCATGGCACCGCCCAGGCTCTGGCCGAGCAGGACCAACGGCTTGCCCTGTACCTCCGGTGCCTTGTCCAGCCAGGCGAAGGCGGCGTCGATGTCCTGGTAGATCGCCGGCAGGCTCGGCTCGCCTTCGGAATGGCCGTAGCCGCGGTAGTCGACCATCAGCACCTGGTAGCCCTGCTCAGGCAGCCAGTACGTGCCGCCCAGGTGCCAGGCCATGTTGCCGCCGTTGCCGTGCAACTGCAGCACGGTGCCCTTCACCGGCACACCGGCCTTGGCCGGCAGCCACCAGGCGGAGAGTTTCACGCCATCGGCGGTGGTCAGCGTGACGTCGCGATACTCCAGCTTGGCGCGCGTGGGGGTGATGGCGACATCGGGGCTGGGATAGAACAGCAGCGAGCTGCAGCCGGCCAGCAGGGCCAGGCAGGTGACGAGAGCGAGACGCAGGGCGGTCATTCGGAGTTGGTCCTTACCTCTTCACGGGCACGGTAGGTGGCGTCGTAGATGCGCTCGGCCAGGCGCGAGAACGGCAGGCTCTGCAGCCAGACGGTACCGGTGCCCTTGAGGGTGGTCAGCAACAGGCCCTCGCCGCCGAACAGCATGCTGCGCAGGCCGCCGGCCAGCTGCACGTCGTAGTCGATGTCATCGGTGAAGGCCACCAGGCAGCCGGTGTCCACCCTCAGCGTCTCGTCCTTCAGCTCACGGCGGATCACCGTGCCGCCCGCATGGACGAAGACCAGGCCGTCACCCTCCAGCTTCTGCAGGATGAAGCCTTCGCCACCGAAGAAGCCCGCGCCCAGGCGCTTGGCGAAGGCGATGCCGACTTTGGTGCCATAGGCCGCGCAGAGGAACGAGTCCTTCTGGCAGATCAGCTTGCCGCCGACTTCGCCCAAGCGCACCGGCACCACGCTGCCGGGATAGGGTGCGGCGAAGGCAACATGCTGCTTGTCCTGGCTCTCGTTGGTGAAGTGGGTCATGAAGACCGATTCGCCGCTGAACTTGCGCTTGCCGGCACTCCACAACTTGCCCAGCAGGCTGGAGTCCGAACCGTCGCCCATGCGTGCGGCGAAGTGGATGCCGCCGGTCATGTAGTTCATGGCGCCGGCTTCGGCGATCACCGTCTCGCCGGGGTCCAGTTCGATCTCCACGGTCTGCATGCATTCGCCGAGGATGCGGTAGTCGAGGTCATGGCTGGGCATAGCGGGCACTCCTGGCCGCCCGTGCGAATCCGTGCGGGCGCGCCGTTCAGAGGATATTGGCGTAATCCGCCTCGATGCGGTCGAGGCTGAGGTGGTTGAGGAAGTTGGAGAAGCACATCCAGGCCGACAGCGCGTTGAGGTCGCGGAACTGCGGCGGCAGGTACTTGGGCGGCACCACCAGGCCTTCGTCCACCAGCTGGCGCAGGGTGCGCATGTCCTCCAGGGTGGCCTTGCCGCAGAACAACAGCGGGATCTGCTCCAGCTTGCCCTTGCGCACGGCGAGCTGGATGTAGTTGTAGATCAGGATGAAGCCCTTGAGGTACGACAGGTCCTTGGTGAACGGCAGGCCGTCCGGCGTCGAGCCCCGGAACACCCGGCTGGAGTTCTGGTAGCTGCTCTCCATGCTGTAGCCCTGCTCGCGGTAGAAGTGGAATACCTCGAGGAAGTCCGCGCCCTCCTCCGCCATGTGGATGGCGCGGGTACGGTTGGTGAGCTTGCGCAGGCGCGTCGGATAGGAGGCGAAGGCGATCACTTCCATCAGGATCGCCAGGCCTTCCTGGGTCACGGTGGAGGACGGCGGGCCCTTGGCGAGGAAGGTGCAGATCGGCTGGTTGAGCCCGTTCAGGGTGGTGCCCACGTGCACCAGGCCCTCGTGGACCTCCAGCGCGCGCACGTCGCGCTCGTTGAACAGCGCGTCGGCGCGCACCTTGATGTAGTCGGCGCCGGCCGCGGCGTCCGCGACGATGCCGTCGGACTCGAAGACGCGAATGGTGTCTTCCTTGTCGTCGAACACCTTGTTCAGGCGCTCCTGCAGCATCCCCACCACCTGCGTGGCGGTGAGTGTCTTGGGCTCGTCCTTGAGGTCGCCACGGTCGGCGATGTTGTTCAGGTAGTCCGAGAGCATCAGGCCGAGGTCGGCCAGGGTCGGGTCGCCGGCGTGGAAGGCGTCGGAGGCCGAGCCATAGAGCTCCTGGGAGATCAGCCCGAAGTCCTGGGTGCCGCGCGCTTCGAGCATGCGGATCACCATGCGGTATTCCTTGCACATGCGCCGCATGATCTGCCCGACCGGGTTGAACTGCCCCAGGTGGCGGGTGATGTCACGCTCGATGTTCTGGAATTCCTGCTTCTTGGCACTGGCGTCGAAGGCCAGCGGGCGCCCGTCGTAGTAGCTGCGGTCGACCTTGGGCGCGTGCTTGCCGCGGCCCTTGAGGAAGTCGTCACGGATGCCGTCGTCCCACTTGATGGCGTCGAGCACACGGATCGGCGTCTGCGCCTCGACGATGCGGTCGGACAGGCCGCGGATGATCTGCTGGTATTCGGTGGGCGAGGTCTGCTTGCGGCGCGGCGTCATTGCCGTTCTCCCGGAGTCACGCGCGAATAGCGCAGGGCTTCGACGAACACGTCCGAGTTGGCCGGGTCGTTCAGGTAGGCGATCACCTGGGCCAGCGGGCTGGTCACCAGGGCGCCCTCGCCCTGCTCGGTGTCCACCTTCTGCCCTTTCAGGGCGCCTTCGCCCATGTCCTGCAGGATGTGCTCGACATCCAGGTTATAGATCACCAGTTCGTCCTTGTCGGTGATCTCGAAGCCGGCCAGGGCGAAGTTGCCGCCCATGCTCTTGGGCAATCCGGCCGAGAGATACCAGCGCTCGCCGTGGTGGGCGACGGTAAAGCCGAAGTCCTCGACGCTGTCAGTGTTGTCCTTGCTGTCGAGGTAACTGATCGCGCGATAGACGTTGGAGCCGGAACGGGTGACCTCGAGGAACTGCTCCTCGCCGTACTCGTTCACCCGCGACCACTGGCCCAGCAGATGGGCCGGCGCAGCCTCGTTGGCCGGAATCGGGTCCTTGAACGTCACCAGGCAGCCACTGAGCAGGCAAATGCTCAACAGCAGCAGTGCACGCCAGACTTTCATCACGCCCTCCTTAGGTCCCGTCGCCCCTCATATGGGAGGGAAAATGGCGTCGGGAGTTCCGATACGAAAACCCCGCCGGATGGCGGGGTTGCAATGCTGCGATGCTTACAGGCCCATCACCAGGTCGAGGTAGCGGCTAAGGATGGCACGCATTTCGTCGACCTGCAGGTGCTCGGCCCCGTCCAGCAGGCCCTGATACTCCATCTGCAGGATGATGGCCGTCAACACCTTGGCGTCCTGTTCCGGCTGCTTCGAGCCGAGCACTTCGAAGAAATGCACGACGCCCAGGGAAAGGATGCGCCGGTGCCGCTGCGCCAGCTCCACCAGGCTCGGGTTGAGCAGCGCCTCCTGGCGGAACGCCTGTTCGGCCAGCAGGTGCTCGCGGCGCGAGGTGAGTTGCGCCTGCACGTACTTGATCGCCAGCTCGACGATATTGTCGGTCAGCGCGCGGCGTGCGCGGGGGTCGTCCTGGCTGAGGCTTGCGGCCATCGCCTGCAGGTCGTCCTCGACGCTGGCCCAGAAGGCCGAGAGCGCCTCGGCGCTGCGTTCGACGAAGAGCGCGAAGGTGTCGGTGATGAGGTCCTGGATGTCCTTGAAGTAGTAGGTGGTGGCCGACAGCGGCACACCGGCCTCGGCGGCGACGGCACGATGGCGCACGGCGCGCACGCCGTCGCGGACGATGATCCGCAGCGCGGCGTCGAGGATCGCCTGGCGGCGCTGCTCGCTGCCCTGGCGGCTGGCCTTGCGGCCCTGGTATTTGACACTTTCGGCGATGGCGCTGGCGACTTGCGCGGCGCTGTCTCGCGGGGACACTGGGGTCACTGGCATTACCTCCGGCGGCGCGGCCTGATGGCGCATTGTTCGGGCTTTTCGATGGGGAATCAATCGCCGCCTTGCGCTTGTTTCATTGCAACAGCACGGGGCTGGCATGACAACGCGGGCGGCGGAATATCCGGCCTGGGGTGTATGACGTGCTACATGACGTCCGAGCCACTTGTGCGAGTGCACGGTTCGTCGGGAGCCCTTGTAGGAGCGAGCTTGCTCGCGAACGGATTTCCCGGTGGCATCGGCGCTGGGCGGGTTCGCGAGCAAGGACTGGGCGTCCCCCTCGGTCCTACGAAAAGCGTTGTCCCGCCGCGTGCAGGGCTGGCCCCAGGCGCAAACGAAAAAGGCCGCCCAAAGGCGGCCTCTTCCACTGGTTCCAGCGCTTACGCCTGCGGGCGCATGTGCGGGAACAGGATCACGTCGCGGATCGACGGCGAGTTGGTCAGCAGCATCACCAGGCGGTCGATGCCGATGCCTTCGCCGGCGGTGGGCGGCATGCCGTATTCCAGTGCGTTGACGAAGTCGGCGTCGTAGTGCATCGCCTCGTCGTCACCGGCGTCCTTCTCCTTGACCTGCAGCATGAAGCGCTCGGCCTGGTCTTCGGCGTCGTTGAGCTCGGAGTAGGCGTTGGCGATCTCGCGGCCACCGATGAACAGCTCGAAGCGGTCGGTGACGCTCGGGTCGTTATCGTTGCGGCGGGCCAGCGGGGACACTTCGAACGGGTACTGGGTGATGAAGTGCGGCTGCTCCAGCTTGTGCTCGACCAGTTCCTCGAAAATCATCACCTGCAGCTTGCCCAGGCCTTCGTGGCCGAGGACCTTGGCGCCGGCCTTCTTGGCGATGGCGCGGGCCTTCTCGACGTCGTTCAGGTCAGCCGCGGTGAGCTCCGGGTTGTACTTGAGGATGGCGTCGAACACGGACAGGCGGGCGAACGGCTCGCCGAAGTGGAAGACCTTGTCGCCGTAGGGCACGTCGGTGCTGCCAAGCACGGCCTGGGCCAGCTCGCGGAACAGCTCTTCGGTCAGGTCCATGTTGTCTTCGTAGTCGGCGTAGGCCTGGTAGAACTCGAGCATGGTGAACTCGGGGTTGTGCCGGGTCGAAACGCCTTCGTTACGGAAGTTGCGGTTGATCTCGAAGACCTTCTCGAAGCCACCGACCACCAGGCGCTTGAGGTACAGCTCCGGGGCGATACGCAGGAACATGGCCATGTCCAGCGCGTTGTGGTGGGTCTGGAAGGGTTTGGCCGCCGCGCCGCCGGGGATGGTCTGCAGCATCGGGGTTTCCACTTCGAGGAAGCCGCGATCGGACAGGAAGCGACGGATGTGGGCGATGACCTGGGAACGCACGCGGAAGGTGTGGCGGGTTTCCTCGTTGACCATCAGGTCGACGTAGCGCTGGCGGTAGCGCTGCTCGGTGTCGGTCAGGCCGTGGTGCTTGTCCGGCAGCGGGCGCAGGGACTTGGTCAGCAGGCGCACGCTGGTCATCTCGACGTACAGGTCGCCCTTGCCGGAACGGGCCAGGGTGCCTTCGGCGCCGATGATGTCGCCCAGGTCCCAGGTCTTGATCTCGGCCAGGGTTTCTTCCGGCAGGGTCTTGCGGTTGACGTACGCCTGCAGGCGGCCGCTGCTGTCCTGCAGGACGAGGAAGGAACCGCGGTTGAGCATGATGCGACCGGCGACCTTGACCGGGATGGCTGCGGCTTCCAGCTCTTCCTTGGTCGCGGTTTCGTACTGTTTCTGCAGGTCCGCGAAGTAGTCGGCGCGGCGGAAGTCGTTGGGGAAGGCGATGGCCTTGGCTTCACGCACGGCGGCAAGCTTTTCCTTGCGCTGGGCGATCAGCTTGTTTTCTTCCTGTTGCAGTTCGGTAGCGTCGAGTTGTTGGTCGCTCATGGTCGTTCTATCTGCCTGGCGTCTATTTCAAAAGAAGGTAACCGTAGGAGCGAGCTTGCTCGCGAAGCTCTTGACGGGTTCGCGAGCAAGCTCGCTCCTACATGGGGACTCCGCGTCAGAGCCCTTGTTTGAGGCTGGCCTCGAGATACTCATCCAGGTCGCCGTCCAGCACCTTGTCGCAATCGCTGCGTTCCACGCCGGTACGCAGGTCCTTGATGCGCGACTGGTCGAGCACGTAGGAACGGATCTGGTGGCCCCAGCCAATATCGGACTTGGAGTCTTCCAGCGCCTGCGAGGCGGCGTTGCGCTTCTGCATCTCCTGCTCGTACAACCGGGCCCGCAGCATCTTCATGGCGGTGTCCTTGTTGGCGTGCTGGGAGCGTTCGTTCTGGCACGCCACCACGGTGTTGGTCGGTACGTGGGTGATACGCACCGCCGAGTCGGTGGTGTTCACGTGCTGACCGCCCGCGCCGGAGGAGCGGTAGGTGTCGATGCGCAGGTCGGCCGGATTGATCTCGATCTCGATGTTGTCATCGATTTCCGGCGAGACGAACACCGCGGTGAACGAGGTGTGGCGACGGTTGCCGGAGTCGAACGGGCTCTTGCGCACCAGGCGGTGCACGCCGATCTCGGTGCGCAGCCAGCCGAAGGCGTATTCGCCCTTGATGTGCACGGTGGCGCCCTTGATGCCGGCGACTTCGCCTTCGGACAGCTCGACGATCTCGGCGCTGAAGCCGTGCTTGTCGGCCCAGCGCAGGTACATGCGCAGCAACATGTTGGCCCAGTCCTGGGCCTCGGTGCCGCCGGAGCCGGCCTGGATGTCCAGGTAGGCGTTGTTCGGGTCCATCTCGCCGCTGAACATGCGGCGGAACTCCAGCTTCTCGAGGATCTCGCGCAGGCGCTGGACTTCGGTCTCGACGTCGCCGACGGCGCCTTCGTCGTTCTCCTCGACCGCCATGTCCAGCAGGTCGCGGGAGTCGGCCAGACCGCCGGTGAGCTCGTCGAGGGTTTCGACGATCTGCGCCAGCATGGCGCGCTCGCGGCCCAGGTTCTGGGCGTATTCGGGCTTGTTCCAGACCGCCGGGTCTTCCAGCTCGCGGTTTACTTCGATCAGACGATCATGTTTCAGATCGTAGTCAAAGATACCCCCGAATGGACTGGGTACGGTCGGAGAGGTCCTTGATGCTGTTGAGGATCGGTTGGATTTCCATGACGGGCATCTCTCACGGGTAAAGGGCGTAGAAAAGCCGGCAAGTATACGTGATTTTTCGCAAGCCTTTCAGGCTTTACGACAAAGCACCGCCGTCGATTCCTCCGCCCTCCTCCGTCGATCAGCCCGCGATTCCCACCTGGTTGCGGCCGCCGTGCTTGGCGTTGTAGAGCGCCTCGTCGGCCATCTCGATCAACTGGCGGTAAGGCTGGCCGGCCTGCGGCGTTACCGTGGCCACGCCGATGCTGATGGTCAGCGACGCGCCGGGATTCGGCAGTTCGTGGGCGATCCCCAGGTCCTCCACCGAGCGCCGCAGCTTTTCCGCCAGCAGGCGCGCGCCGCCTGGCGAGGTGCCCGGCAGCACCAGGACGAACTCTTCGCCGCCGTAGCGTGCAGGCAGGTCCGACGGGCGGCTGCAACTGGCGCGGATCGCTGCCGCCACCTGGCGCAACGCCTCGTCGCCCTGCACGTGGCCGAAGGTATCGTTGTAGGGCTTGAAGTGGTCCACGTCGATCAACAGGATCGATAGCTGGCTCTGCTCGCGCTGGGCGCGGCGCCACTCCATCTCCAGGTATTCGTCGAAATGGCGGCGGTTGGACAGCCCGGTGAGGCCGTCGGAATTCATCAGCCGCTGCAGCACCAGGTTGGTTTCCAGCAACTGCTGCTGGCTTTCGCGCAACGCACGGTAGGCCTCGTCGCGCTGCAGCAGCGCCAGGTACGAGCGCGAGTGGTAGCGGATGCGCGCCACCAGCTCGATGGCGTCCGGCAGCTTGACCAGGTAGTCATTGGCCCCGGCGGAGAAGGCCGCGCTCTTCACCGACGGCTCCTCCTTGGTCGACAGGACGATGATCGGGATGTCGCGGGTCGCCACGTTGGCCCGGTAGTCGCGCACCAGCGCCAGGCCGTCGGCACCGGGCATCACCAGGTCCTGGAGAATCACCGTCGGCTTGATCTGGATCGCCAGGGCAATCGCCTGCTGCGGATCCGCGCAGAAGTGGAAATCGATGCTGGGATCGTCCGCCAGGGCGCGGCGCACGGCCTCGCCGATCATCGGCTGATCGTCGACCAGCAGCACCATCACGGCGGAATCGCCTGGAGTGGTCACGGGGTAGTTACTCTGTGTCGGGTTCATGAAAGCTCCTAGCCGCAGACGTCGGCGAGACGGCGAGCGATGTCGCCCAGCGCACGTATCTCCACGGCGGCGCCGATCGCCGCTGCGGCCTTTGGCATGCCGTAGACGGCACTGCTGCCCTGATCCTGGGCCAGGGTGAAGAAGCCACGCTCGCGCATGTGCTTGAGTCCTTCGGCACCGTCGCGGCCCATGCCGGTGAGCAGCACGCCAACGGCGTCGCCACCCCAGTTCTCCACCACGCTGTCGAAGAACACGTCGATGGACGGACGGTAGATATGGCTGCTCGGTTCGGCGGTGTAGGCCAGCTCGCCGCTGCCCAGCAGACGGATATGGTGATTGGTGCCGGCCAGCAGCACGCAGCCGGGCTGCGGCGGCTCGCCCTGGCGGGCCAGGCGCACCGGGATGCGTGACTGGGTCGAAAGCCACTCGGCCATGCCGGCGGCGAACACTTCATCGACGTGCTGCACGACGACCACGGCGGCGGGAAAGCTCGCCGGCAACTGGCTGAACAGTTCGGCCAGCGCCGCCGGCCCGCCGGCAGAGGAGCCGATGGCTACCAGCTTGCGCGCGCCGCCACCCTTGCGCAGCGGCTCGATGGTGGTGGTCGGACGGGTATCGCGCGGCGCATTCAGCCAGACAAGGTTCTGCAGCTTGCGCAGCAGCGGACGGGCCGCCTCCTGGGCATCGCCGGTGCCGATGGCCGGGGTGTTCACCGCGTCCACCGCGCCATGGCCCATGGCGTCGAACACCCGGGTCATGTTCTGTTCCAGGTCGACGGTGACCACGATGATCGCGCAGGGGCTCTGGGCCATGATCCGGCGGGTGGCCTCGACGCCGTCCATCACCGGCATCAGCAGGTCCATCAGCACCACATCGGGCTTCTGCGCGGCGCACATCTCGATGGCTTCCGCGCCATTGGAGGCGACCCAGATCACCCGGTGCGCCGGCTCGAACGCCAGCGCGCGGCGCATCGCCTCCACCGCCAGGGGCATATCGTTGACGATCCCTATCCGCACTATGCACCTCCGATCAGGTCGACCACCGCATCCAGCAGGGCCTCGTCGTGGAAGCTGGCCTTGGCCAGATAATAGTCGGCGCCGGCGTCGAGCCCGCGCCGCCGGTCTTCTTCGCGGTCCTTGTAGGAGACCACCATCACCGGCAGCGACTGCAGGCGATTGTCGCGGCGAATCAGGGTCACCAGCTCGATACCGTCCATGCGCGGCATGTCGATGTCGGTGATGACCAGGTCGAAATGCTCCGAACGCAGCGCGTTCCAGCCGTCCATGCCATCCACCGCCACCGCTACATCGTAGCCGCGACCGAGCAGCAGCTTGCGCTCCAGCTCACGCACGGTGAGCGAGTCGTCCACCACCAGCACACGCTTGCGCGCCGCGCCGCTCAGGCGGCTGCTGGAATCGATGCGTTCCAGGCGACCGGTGGCCAGCAGCTTCTCCACCGAACGCAGCATGTCCTCGACATCGAGGATCAGCACCGGCGTGCCGTCGTCCAGCAGGGCGCCGGCGGAAACATCCTGCACCTTGCCCAGGCGCGGGTCGAGCGGCACCACCACCAGGGTCCGCTCGCCGATGAAACGCTCCACCGCCACGCCGTAGGCCATGTCGCGCTCGCGAATCACCACCACGGCGATCTCGTCGTCGCTGGCGGTCCCCTCGGGACGCTGGAGCAACTGACTGGCCGCGACCAGGCCCAGGTGCCGGCCCTCGTGCCAGAACTGCTGGCGGCCTTCGAGCTGGACGATCTCGTCCGGCGCCAAGCGGCGCATGCGCTCGATGTGCGCCAGCG
Organism: Pseudomonas macauensis; assembly: GCF_047902425.1. Lineage (NCBI taxonomy): Bacteria > Pseudomonadati > Pseudomonadota > Gammaproteobacteria > Pseudomonadales > Pseudomonadaceae > Pseudomonas > Pseudomonas macauensis. The sequence goes on from NZ_CP138377.1 coordinate 4,564,503, forward strand.
GGAAGGCATAGGCCTCGCCGCCGATGGTCACCACCAGGCTGCGCACCACGGACAGCGTCAGCGGCACTTCCAGGTGGAAGCGCGCGCCCTGCCCGCTCACCTGCTCCATGCGGATGCCGCCGCGCAGCTGGCGCACCATGTGCTGAACGGCGTCCAGGCCGACGCCACGGCCGGAGACCTCGGTGACCTGCTCGCGCATGCTGAAGCCGGGCAGGAACAGGAAGGTCAGCAGCTCGTCCTCGGTCAGCCGCGCCACGGTCTCCTCGGTGGACAGTTGGCGGCGGATGATGGCCGTGCGCAGGCGATCGAGATCCACGCCCGCGCCGTCGTCGTGCAGCTCCAGGACCAGCATTCCGGCGTGGTGCCGGGCCAGCAGCTGGATGGTCCCCTCCTCCGGCTTGCCGGCCTGGCGGCGCGCCTCGGGGGATTCGATGCCGTGATCGACGGCATTGCGCAGCAGGTGAGTAAGCGGCGCTTCGAGCTTCTCCAGCACCTCGCGGTCGACCTGGGTGGAAACGCCCTGCACCTCGAGGCGCACGCTCTTGCCCAGCGAGCGGCCGAGGTCGCGGACCATCCGGGTCTGCCCGCTGAGCACATCGGAGAAGGGCCGCATGCGGCAGGCCAGCGCGGTGTCGTAGAGCGACTGGGCGCGCTGGCCTGCCTTGAAGCTGAATTCGTCGAGCTCGGCGATCTGTTCGCTGAGCAGTTGCTGGCACTCGCCGACCAACCTCCGCGCGTCGGCCAGGTAAGCCTGGGCCTCGGGATCGAGATTGGCGCCGCCGACGGCATCGCGGGCGCCGTCGAGCACGCGACTGGCGCTGGCCTGCACGCGCTTCAGGCGCTGCAGCGAGTCGAGCAGCGGCTTCAGCCGCTGGGATTCCACCAGCGCCTTGCTGGAATAGTCGAGCAGTTGGTTGAGACGTTCAGCGGTGACCCGCAGGACGCGGTCGCCTACCTCATCACTGTCACTGGAGCGGCGACGCGGCGCCGGCTCGACAGCAACTTCGGGCTCGGCCGGCGGCACCGACGCCGCCGCTTCCACGGGCGCAGGCTCTGGAGGCGGAACGGGAGCTGTGGCGCGTACCGGGACCTCCCCGCTCACCAGCGCCTGCAGGCGCTCCACCATGGCCGGGACCTGCTGCTGAGCCCGCTCGGCGCGGTCGGCCTGGGCGTCGGCGATGTGCAGCAGGATATCGGTGCCGGCCAGCAGCGCATCGATGTGTTCCGGCGCCAGCAACAGGCGACCCTCCTGGGCGCCGACCAGGCAGTCTTCCATCACATGGGCGACCTGCACGCCGGCATCCAGCCCGACGATCCGCGCCGCGCCCTTGAGCGAATGGGCGGCGCGCATGCAGGCTTCCAGCTGGTCGGCCTGGGTCGGGTTACGCTCCAGCGCCAGCAGGCCCTGATTGAGCACCTGCGTCTGGGCCTCCGCCTCCAGGCGGAACAGCTCCAGCATCGAGGCATCCTTCATCTGGTCCGGCGTCATGCGAGGCTCCGGGTGGCGGCTTCGAGCAACGCCTCGGGGTCGAGCAGGCGGACACTGCGTCCACTCCACTGCAACACACCGTGGGTGAAGCGATCATTGGCGGCCAGCGACTGCCCGGAAGCGGCGACTACGGCGTCGCTGTCCAGGGTGTGAATGCCGTCCACCTCGTCCACCGGCGACAGCACCGGGCCGCTGGAGGCCGCCAGGATCAGCATGCGTGGCACCACCCGCCGGCCCTCGGTGGCGGCGGTGCGGCGGTCGAGGCCGAGCAGTTCGCCCAGCGAGATGCAGGCCACCAGGGTACCGCGCACGTTCGCCACGCCCAGCAATGCCGGCGAGCGCTGGTGCGGCAGGGAGTGCACCGCCGATTCGGAGGCGACCTCCGCCAGGGCACGGGTCGGCAGCCCCAGCCATTCATCGCCGAGACGGAAGATCAGGTAGGCACGCCCCTCCACCGGCGCCGCTTCATCGGCCTGCGGCGCCCGCGCGGCGGACTCGTCGCCCAGCGAATAGCGGTCCAGCAGGCGAATGGCGGCTGCCGCGTAGACCGGGCAGTTGCGGCAGTGGATGTGCTCGGGCAGGCGCGCGCAGGACTTGTCGCCGCGCACGCCAATACGGTTCCAGCAGTCGTCCACCGGTTCGGCGCGGGCATCCAGTTGTAGTTCGTAGTCGTGCTCAGGCATCGCGCTTCACTCCTCGCGCGGCGCGCTCCTGCAGGCGCCGGGCTCCCTCCGCGTCGCCCTGGGCGGCGAGCAGCGCGGCCAGATGCAGGAGGCTTTCCTGATGATCGGGTTGCAGGTACAGCGCCTTGCGGTAGTAGCCCTGCGCTTGCGCACCCTGCCCCTGGGCGTCGCTGAGCAGCCCCAGCCAGTAGAAAGCTTCGGCGCTGGGCCCCTGCTCCGCGAGCAACGCCTCGCAACGCTGGCGGGCCTCGGCGGTCTGCCCGGAATTGGCGAGCCGGGCGATGTCCGCCAGACCGCTGCTGGCCGGCACGGCGCGCTGGGGCGAGGTGGCAGCGGGTGGCGAGGCGTTTGGCCTGGGGTGGCGCGGGCGAGTCGACACGGCGCTGGGTCTGGGTGGCGCCGGGATGTGTTTGGGCGAGGGCGGCACGAAGGCCGGGCGCGCCGACGGCGCCGGGTTGTCCAGCGGAAAGGCGAAGGACTGCGCCACGCCCAGCGGTCGCAGCCCCTGGCGAGACAACAGGCTGGCCTCGGCGGGGCCAATGAACAGCACCCCGTCCTCGCGGGCCAGGCGGCGCAGCACGTCCACCACCCGCTCCTGGGTGACGCGGTCGAAATAGATCAGCAGGTTGCGGCAGAACACATAGTCATAGGGCGCCTCGTCGGCCAAAAGCGCAGGCGCCAGCAGGTTGCCCACGCGGAACTGCACTTTCGACCGCACCGCCTCGCTGATCTGGAAGTCACCGTTCTCGCCGGTGAAGTAGCGGTCACGGAAGCTCAGGTTGTCGCCACGGAAGGAATTGCGGCCGTAGCGGCCCTCCTCGGCGCGCTCGAGCACCGAGCGGCTGACATCCAACGCGTCGACCTGGAAGGCCGAAGGCGCCAGCCCCGCATCGAGCAGCGCCATGACCATCGAATAGGGCTCCTCGCCCGACGAACACGGCAGACTAAGCAGGCGCAAGGGGCGCGCCCCGGCCAGCTCGCAGACGCGGCGACCGGCCAGTTTGGCCAGCGCGGCGAACGACTCCGGGTAGCGGAAGAACCAGGTCTCCGGAACGATCACCGCTTCGATCAGCGCCTGCACCTCTTCGGCGGACGCCTGCAGGCATTCCCAGTAAAGCCCGACATCGCCCCCGGCAACCTTGGTGCTGCGCTGCCGTATGGCGCGGCCGATCACCGCCTCGCCGACGGACTCCGCATCCAGGCCGATGCGCTCCTTGAGCAGCTGGGCGATGCGCGGGTCGTTCATGCCGCACTCCCGGCGTCACGCAACAGACGCTCGCGCGCCTCATCGGTCAGCAACTGGTCGACTCGTACGCACTGCAACAGCCCCTGTTCGTCCTCCAGCACCGGACCGAGGTAACGGGCGCTGCCGTTTTCCAGTTCATAGTCGCGAAACGCCGCCGGATCGCGACGCAGGGTGTGAGTGGCCTGCTCCAGGATCAGCCCCAGGTGCTGCACGATGGCCTGCGCCTCCACGCGATAGCGCACCAGCACCAGACGCGTGCTGGTGCGCCGGGGCGCGCTGTGGCCGAAGGCGAGCTGGCTGAGGTCGAGCACCGGCAGGAGTTCGCCGCGATGGGCGTACAGCCCGGCGACCCAGGCCGGCGCCTCGGGCAGGCGCTTGAGTGCCGGCAAGGGCAGCACTTCGAGGACGTCGTGCACGTCCAGCGCATAACGGTCCGCGCCGAGGCGGAACTGCAGGTAGAGCCTGCCCGCCACCGACGCGTCAGACTTTGAAGCGGGAGACGCCATTGCGCAGTCCGTTGGCTACCAGGTTCAACTCATCGATGGCGAAGCTGGCCTGGCGCAGCGATTCCACGGTCTGTCCGGTGGCCTCGCCCAATTGCACCAGCGCCTGGTTGATCTGCTCGGCGCCAGTGGCCTGGGCCTGCATGCCTTCGTTGACCATCTGCACGCGCGGCGCCAGCGCCTGCACCTGCTGGATGATCTGCGACAGTTGCTCGCCGACCTGGCCGACTTCGGCGATGCCGCGGCGCACTTCCTCGGAGAACTTGTCCATGCCCATCACGCCGGCGGACACGGCGGACTGGATTTCACGCACCATCTGCTCGATGTCGTAGGTGGCTACGGCGGTCTGGTCGGCCAGGCGGCGCACTTCGGTGGCCACCACGGCGAAACCACGGCCGTACTCGCCGGCCTTCTCCGCCTCGATGGCGGCGTTGAGCGAGAGCAGGTTGGTCTGGTCGGCCACCTTGACGATGGTGGTGACCACCTGGTTGATGTTGCCGGCGCGCTCGTTGAGGATCGCAAGCTTGGCGTTGACCAGCTCGGCGGCGCCCATCACGTGGTGCATGGTCTCTTCCATGCGCGCCAGGCCCAACTGGCCGGAGCCGGCCAGGGTGGAAGTCTGTTCGGCAGCCGAGGACACCTCGGTCATGGTGCGCACCAGGTCGCGCGAGGTGGCGGCGATTTCCCGCGAGGTGGCGCCGATCTCGGTGGTGGTGGCGGCCGTCTCGGTGGCGGTGGCCTGTTGCTGCTTGGAGGTGGCGGCGATCTCGGTCACCGAGGTGGTGACCTGGATGGCCGAGCGCTGGGCCTGCGCCACCAGCGACTTGAGTTCCTCGGCCATGCCGTTGAAGCCGGTTTCGATCACGCCGAACTCGTCGTTGCGCTCCAGCGCCAGGCGAGTGGTCAGGTCACCGCCCCCCATCGAACCCAGCCCGCGTACGACCTGACGCACCGGTTCGGTGATGGCGCGCATCAGCAGGAGGCCGCAGATACCAGCCACGACGATGGCCAGCAGCAACGACACCAGCATGATGAGCTTGGCCCGCTGCACTTCGACGACGATTTTATCAGCCGCCGCATCGGCGATCCGCTTGTTCAGGTCGATCAGTTCGTTGAGCGTCTTGCGTCCCGCATCCCAGGCCGGGTCCAGCTTCTCCAGAATCATCTTGCGTGCCGCGGCGCGGTCATCGCCGTACGTATTCAGCACCTCGGTCAGAAGCGTTTCATAGCTCTGTGCCTCCTGCTTGAAGCGTCCCAGCATCTGGCGGTCGTCATCCTCATGGATGGTCACTTCGTACCTGGCGATGCGCTCGAACAGCACATCATGGTTGGAGGAGAACGCCTGGCGGTCCGTTGCGTCGAGCGGCTTGTCATCGTTCAGGCCGACCAGCATGTGCACCATCAGGATGCTGTCGGTCCAGGCCGAACGCACGGTGGTAAGGGCGTAGGTGCCCGGCATGGCGTCCTCGCTGACCCGCTTCGTACTGTCTTCGACGTCCAGCAGGCGGATATAGGAGATCACCACCATCAGCAGCATGATCGCGATGACGACAGCAAAGCTGGCCAGGATGCGTTGGCGTAGAGTCCAGTTCTTCACAGCGTTCCCCAGAAATGGTCGAGACATGCCGATGGAAGTGCACTCGAAAGAGCTTAGGCCCGCAAATGCAAATTCCTACTAATTCCTCAGCAAGATAAGACATATAGTATCTGGAGACGCATAAAGCTCACCTCCTTATTCCAAATTTTCAGCACATTTTTCCGCCCTGCAAGGTCGCCCCACTTCCCCCATGCTGTCCCTCGCCCTGGCCGCCCATGCCGGCCTGTTCCTCTCGGCCTTCGGCGCCGCCACCCTGCTGCCCCTGCAATCGGAAGCCGTGCTGGTGGGCCTGCTGCTTGGCGGGCAGTACCCGCTCTGGTCGCTGCTGCTGGCCGCAAGCCTCGGCAACGTGCTCGGCTCGCTGGTCAACTGGTTGCTGGGGCGCGGCATCGAGCGCTGGCACGACAAGCGCTGGTTCCCGGTCAGCCGGCAAGCGCTGGAAAAGGCCCAGGTGCGCTACCAGCGCTTTGGTTGCTGGTCGTTGCTGCTGAGCTGGGCGCCGCTGATCGGTGATCCGCTGACCCTGATCGCCGGGGTGATGCGCGAACCGCTCTGGCGTTTCCTGCTGCTGGTGACCCTGGCCAAGGTGGGCCGCTACGCCGTGCTGGCGTGGCTGACGCTGGGCTGAACGACGGGGTGGCGCGATTTGTCGTCTAACCAGGGAATTTTTCCTACGCTGATGTATCCAATGGCCATCATGGAACGCCACGGGGTGGATAGATGAAGGTATTGAAATTGTCGGCCGTACTGGCTGCCGCTGCGCTGTTGAGCGCCTGCGGCGGCGGTAACCAGGCCAAGGTCTGCGGGTCGGACGATGTGAAGAACCAGTTGGTGAAGATCTTCCTCAGTGGTTCGCTGTCCAGTCAGGCCGACGCCCTGACGAAGGCCGAGCTGAAGGACGTGGCGATCATCGAGAAGGACCCGGACAGCGGCGTGCTGGAATGCGTCGGCACGCTGTCGGTGCCGGTGGTTGGGCAGGTAGCGTCCGGCACCCTGAAATACCGCATCGCCCCGGCGGCCAAGTCGGATCACGATTATCTGCTGCTGTTGGCCGATGGCGATCTGGCCAATGCCTTCGCCAAGCGTATCGAGGGCATGATCCCGCGGCAGTGAGGGTCATCCACAGCCAGTAAAAAACCGGCCCATGTGGCCGGTTTTTTATTGGGCGCGTTTTGTCGATGCGTCGAGGACAGAGCCCGCAATTGCGCGGGCGTACGACGCCGGTGTTCACCAGGGGACACCGAGTCATCCGCGATGGATTTCGCGGACAAGGTCCGCTCCTACGAAGAGCACTCCCGCTCTGGCTCTGGCTCTGGCTATTGAGGATTTCCAGCGAAGTATCCGCGCACTCCGGAGCGCCCCTTCAGGAGGCCGAGTGGAATCGGAGTTTCAGGGGTTGAGCGGCATGGATGCCGCGAGAGCGTCGTTGGGCCATGGATGGCCCGTCGACGCGGGCCCCTGAAACTTCGATGGAGCGAGGGGAGTCCCGCGAAGCGGGACCCGGATGATGGGGCAGAGACTTTTGCCCACTTTGGGTCGTTTGCCAAAGTGGGTCGCCCGAGGGGGCGAAACAAAATCTCTCAGCACACGCCGAAGCGGCGCAGAAACACCCAACTCAGAAGAGCATCGCGGACAGAGTCCGCTCCTACGGGAGCCGTGCCGGGCCTGACCGGTATGCCCCCCAAGGCCCCCGTTGAGGACTCAGAACCCTTCCAGATCGATCAACTCTCCCTCGAACGTCAGCCAACCGCCCTGTTCGTTCGCCGCGCCATCGCGGATTTCGCCGTAGTAGGACAACCCGTTGTCCAGCGTCACGCAGACATGGGTGGGCTCCTCCGGCGCATCCAGCTGGCCGTCGAAGCTCAGCTTGATGATGCCCGGCTCCGGCGCGCTCAGGCTGGCCGGCACACGCGCGTTGTCCACCGCCTCGGTTTCACGCCCCCAGTGCTCGGCGCTGACGGTAACGGTGAGTAATGCCTGGCTCATGTTCGCTGGATCTCCGCAAAGGTCCCCGGCGCAACGCGCACCGGGCAATGCGGCAAGGGTATTCCAGCGGCGCCGCCCAGGCGAGCCCGGATCGCGCCGAATGAACACGAAGGGAGCCCGCAGGCGCCCTTCGTGAAAAGCTCACCGATCAATCGGCATGGATGTCGTTGTGGCGCGTCTCGCGCAGGAACAGCAGTGCGCAGACCAGGCTCACGGCAGCAATCAGCACCGGGTACCACAGGCCGTAGAAGATATCCCCGGTGTACACCACCAGCGCGAACGACAGGGTCGGCAGCAGGCCGCCGAACCAGCCATTGCCGATGTGGTAAGGCAGCGACAGCGAGGTGTAGCGGATGCGGGTCGGGAACAGCTCCACCATCAGCGCCGCCAGCGGGCCGTAGCAGAGGCAGGAGATCAGCACCAGCGCCACCAGGATGGTGATCACCATGCCCTTGTTGACCATCGACGAATCCGCCTTGGCCGGGTAGCCAGCCTCCTTCACCGCAGCGCTCAGGGCGGCGGCGTCGAAGCCTTCGATGCGTTTCTCGCCCACCGTCACCACCACGCCGCTACCGGCCGGCGCGGCCTCGCTGCTGTAGGGCACACCGCTCTTCACCAGCAGCGTCTTCACCTGGTCGCAGGGGCTGTCGAATTTGGCCTTGCCCACCGGGTCGAACTGGAAAGTGCAGGTCGCCGGGTCTGCCATCACGGTGATCGGCGCCGTGCGCGAGGCCTGGTCGATCTGCGGGTTGGCGTAATGGGTCAGCGCCTGGAACAGCGGGAAGTAGCCCACCGCCGCCAGCGCCAGGCCCGCCAGCAGCACCGGCTTGCGGCCGATCTTGTCGGACAGCCAGCCGGCCACCACGAAGAACGGCGCGCCGATCACCAGGGCGACGATCAGCAGTTCGTTGGCCAGGGCGCCGTCCACCTTCAGCACCTGGGTGAGGAAGAACAGCACATAGAACTGCGCGGTGTAGAAGGTCACCGCCTGCCCGGCGTTGATGCTGAACAGCGCGGTAAGGACGATGCGCAGATTCTTCCAGTTGGTGAAGGACTCCTTGAGCGGCGATTTGCTGGTCTTGCCCTCGGCCTTCATCTTCAGGAACGCCGGAGACTCCTGCATCGACAGGCGAATCCAGGTGGAAATGCCCAGCAGCACGATCGACAGCAGGAACGGCAGGCGCCAGCCCCAGGTTTCGAACTCATCGCCGGTCAGTTGGCGGCAGGTAAGGATCACCAGCAGCGACAACAGCAGGCCGCCGGTGGCGGTGGACTGGATCCAGCTGGTGTAGCTGCCGCGCTTGTTGGCCGGGGCGTGCTCGGCCACGTAGATCGCCGCGCCGCCGTATTCGCCGCCCAGCGCCAGGCCCTGGAGCATGCGCAGCGCGATGAGGATGATCGGCGCGGCCACGCCGATGGTGGCGTAGGACGGCAGCAGGCCGACGGCGAAGGTCGACAGGCCCATCAGCAGGATGGTGGCGAGGAAGGTGTACTTGCGCCCGATCATGTCGCCCAGGCGACCGAACACCAGCGCCCCGAAGGGCCGGACCAGGAAGCCGGCGGCGAAGGCCAGCAGGGCGAAGATGAAGGCGGTGGTGTCGTTCACCCCGGCGAAGAACTGCTTGCTGATGACCGCCGCCAGCGCGCCGTAGAGGAAGAAGTCGTACCACTCGAACACCGTGCCGAGCGACGAGGCGAAGATCACCTTGCGCTCTTCGCGGCGGGACGACACATGCCGCTCGTATGAACTGGATTGCGCTACATCGGTCATTGCGGGCTCTCCTGCCCCTTCAGGGGCTCTTATTGTTGTTTCGGCCACGACTGCCGCGGTTTTCACACCGCGCGATAGCGTTTCGGCGTTGCTCCTTGTAGGAGCGCTTGCTCGCGAACCGCCTGACACCTCGGCGGCAGGGAGCGGAGTTTCACGTCACAGCAGTGGGCGACGGGATCGCCGTCACGCCACGGGAGCTTGTTGCTGCGCTTGCGCACTAGAGGGGATGACCTCCGGGTTGCGCGCGGGTTCGCTCAAAATCATCTGCGCCGCCTTCTCGGCGATCACCAGCACCGGCGAACAGCTGTTGCCGGAGGTCAGGCTGGGCATGATCGAGGCGTCGGCGATGCGCAGGCCGGGAATGCCGTGCACCCGCAGCTGGCTGTCCACCACCGCCCCCGCACCCTGTCCCATGCGACAGGTGCCGGCGGGGTGGAAGATGGTGGTGCCGATCTCGGCGGCGGCGCGATGCAGGTCTTCCTCGCTCTGGTAATCCGGGCCGGGCTTGAACTCCACCGGGTTGAAGCGCGCCAGCGCGGGCGCCGCGGCGATGCGCCGGGTCAGGCGGATGGCGTCGGCGGCCACCCGCAGGTCTTCCGGGTGGCTCAGGTAATTGGGCTGGATGATCGGCTTGTCGCGCGGGTCGAGCGAGCGCAGCGTCACCGAGCCCCGGCTCAGCGGCCGCAGGTCGCAGACCGACGCGGTGAACGCTGGGAAGCTGTGCAGCGGCTCGCCGAAGCGTTCCAGGGAGAGCGGCTGCACGTGGTATTCGAGGTTGGCCGAGCGCTGGCCCGGGTCGGACTTGGCGAAGGCGCCGAGCTGGCTGGGCGCCATGGACAGCGGGCCGCTGCGCTTGAACAGGTACTCCAGGCCCATGCCCATCTTGCCCCACAGCGTCGAGGCGATCTGATTCAGCGAAGGCGCGCCGCTCATGCGGTAGATCAGGCGCAGTTGCAGGTGATCCTGCAAGTTGCCGCCGACGCCGGACAGCTCATGGCGCACGCCGATGCCGTGCTTCTCCAGCAGGTCGCGCGGGCCGATGCCGGAGCGTTGCAGCAGTACCGGCGAGTTGATCGCGCCCGCGCAGAGGATCACTTCGCGCCTGGCCCGCAGCTCGCGGCGCGCACCCTGCCAGTTCACCTCCAGCCCGGTGGCGCGGCCGTTCTCCAGCAGCACGCGGAGGGCCTCGACGTGGGTCAGCACGGTGAGATTCGGACGGTTGGCGATAGGTCGCAGGAACGCTTTCGACGCATTCCAGCGCACGCCGCTGCGCTGGTTCACCTGGAAGTAGCCGCAGCCTTCGTTGTCGCCGCCGTTGAAGTCCTCCACCGACGGAATACCCGACTGCGCCGCCGCCTCGCGGAAGGCATCGAGGATCGCCCAGGACAGCCGCTGCTTCTCCACCCGCCATTCGCCGCCAGAGCCATGCAGTTCGCTGGTACCTGCGAAGTGGTCCTCCATCTTCATGAACAGCGGCAGCAGGTCGTTCCAGCCCCAGCCGGGATTGCCCTCGGCGGCCCAGCCGTCGTAATCCAGCGCCTGGCCGCGCATGTAGATCATGCCGTTGATCGAGGAGCAGCCGCCGAGCGTGCGCCCACGGGGGTACTTGATGGCGCGGCCGTTCAGGCCCGGCACCTGCTCGGTGTCGAAACACCAGTCGGTGCGAGGGTTGCCGATGCAGTAGAGGTAACCGACGGGTATATGAATCCAGGGATAGTTGTCCGGGCCGCCGGCTTCGAGCAGCAGCACGCGGTTGGCAGGGTCGGCGGACAGACGATTGGCCAGCAGGCAACCGGAGGGGCCCGCACCGACGATCAGGTAGTCATACGCATCCAGTGCCTGAGGCATGGAAAGTCCCTCGTCGTGCTTGTTCTTTTTGTATGAGGACCGAGCCTAGTCGTTCGTTCCTGATAAAAGAACAATCGTTTTGAGTCAGCTATTGTTTGTTTTCTAACAACGAGAGCCACCCATGTTCGACTGGAATGACCTGCGCTACTTCCTGGAGCTGCACCGCAGCGGCCGCCTGCTGACCACCGCCAAGCGCTTGGGCACCACCCACGCCACCGTGGCGCGGCATATCGAGAACATCGAGCGCGACCTCGGCACCCAGCTCTTCGCCCAGCACACCGGCGGCTACCAGCTCACCCCCGCCGGGCAGGCGCTGCTCAAGCACGCCGAGGCCATGGAGAACACCGCCCTGCTCGCCCAGGAGGAGATGAGCCAGGCCATCTCGCCGCTGGGGCAGATCCGCATCGGCGTCACCGAAGGCCTGGGCACCATGTTCCTCGCCCCGCGCATGGGCGAACTGATGCGCCGCTACCCGGGGCTGGAAGTGGAACTGGTCTCGGTGCCGCGCTTCGTCAGCATCACCAACCGCGAGGCGGACATCGCCATCACCCTGGAGCGCCCCAGCGCCGACCTGGTCATCAGCCGCCGTCTCACCCGCTACCGCCTGAGCCTGTTCGCCAGCCCCGCCTACCTCGCCTCCGCCCCACCCCTGCGCGACCGCGAGGACCTGAGCCGGCATCCCTGGATCGGCTACGTCGACGACCTGCTGTTCAGCCAGGAACTGCTGTTCCACCACAGCTTCTGCCGCCACCCGCAGGTGGTGTTCCGCAGCACCAGCGTTGTCGCCCAGCAACAGGCCGCCCAGGCCGGCATCGGTATCGCCATCCTTCCCCAGTACATGGGCCTGCACGACCCGCTGCTGGTGCCGGTGCTGCCGGAGGAATTCATCGAACGGGAATACTGGATGTGCACGCGGCGGGAGCTGCACCGGTCGGTGCGGCTGAGATTGGTGTGGGATTTTCTGCTCGAACTGTGCGAACGCGAACAACAGGTACTGGTCGGCGGCCAAAGCGCATCGCCAACGTAGGGCGTACAACCGTTCGCGGTTGTACGCCGATACACCGCTGCTGAACGACAGCTTCAAGATCGAGTCCGGAGCGCTCTGCAACCAAGGTCAATCGGCGGATAACGTCAGCTGGGCGAGGTGCTCTTGATCTCGTAGGTGCATCCCGTGCGGAGATTGCTGTCGCGGTTTGCGGGCCCGCCCTGACAAAGAGCAAACGACGTCAGACCCGCAACACACCACGGAACCCACGCGCGGCGTAATAGGACTGCGCGCCGTTGTGGTAGACGAACACGGTGTCGTAGCGGCGGTCGCAGAACAGCGAGCCACCGAGCTTGCGAATGGCCGGCGGGGTCTGCACCCAGCTGGAGGTCTTGAGGTCGAACTCGCCGAGCTTCTGCAGTTCGCGATACTGCGCTTCGCTGAGCAGCGAGATGCCCATGGCCTCGGCCTGCTCCACAGCGCTACCGGTGGGCTTGTTCTCTTTCCTGGCGTCCAGCGCCTCGCGATCGAAGCAGAGGCTGCGGCGGCCGGCGGGGCTCTCCGGGGAGCAGTCGACGAAGAGGTATTCGCCGGTGGCCTCGTCCTGGCCGACCACGTCCGGTTCGCCGCCGGTGTTCTCCATTTCCTGCAGCGAACGCAGTTTCTCCGGGCTGGACTCCAGGCGGGTCTGCACCTGGGCCCAGTCGATGCCTGGGTGGCGGTTTGCGTGTTTTTCGAAGCGTGCTTGCAGCAGGCTCACCAGGTCGGTGCGTTGTTTGGCGTTCATCGGGGTCTCCATTCGAGCAGCCAGTCCTTCGAGGGGTCGGCTCAGCGTAGCGGCAATGCTCGTTCGGCGCCTTCTCAGGAGACGGGGCGGCGCCGGGTGCTTGCTCGCGAACGTGTCAGGCTTTGGGGCCGACGAGGCGTTTGTTCGCGAGCAAGCTCGCTCCTACAGGAGACGGGTTACTCGGCGCGGGCGTGCTGGACCTTCTCGGACGCCGACCAGATGCGATAGCGCACTTCCACATCCTTCGGCGCATAGACCACGATCGGCAGCTTGCTGTTGTAGCGCAGCACGAAGCCGTCGCCGACCACCGGCACGAAGTCCTTGCGGGTCTTGCCGTCCGGGCAGGCCATCATCGTGCTGGCGGGGCCACTGACCTTGTCCAGGCGGTAGTAGGAGTAGCCCCAGCCTTCCAGGGTCTTCTCTTCCAGGGTGCCGCCCAGGCGCTGGCGGTTGCAGTCGACAGTCAGCGTCTTGCCGGCCAGGATCTCGACCTTGAAGTCTTCTTCGTGGGTCTGCTTGGGCAGGTGGATGACCTGGCGGACGAAACCGTCCTCGGCCTTGGGATAGGGCGCGACGTCTTCGAGCTTGGCCGCATGGGCCAGGGTGGCGGTGGCGCTGAGCAGCAGCGCAGTGGGGAGGGTGAATCGAATGAACGGCATGAAGCCTCCTTGCAGAATTGAAGAACGAACGCACCGCACGGGTGCGTTCGTCGAAGCGCTCTGACCCTCAAACTGTACGAATGCTCCTACAGCTTTGCCCTGAGTTGTATCAAGCTACTTCGCCACCAGCCTTCGCCTGCTGCTCCAGATGCGCCTGCAGCTCGGGATCGAGGTTGAGGTTGTAGGCGAGTTCGTCGAGGTAGGTACGTTCGGCGTCCTGCTGGTCGTCCACCAACATCACGCTGACCAGGTACATCTCCGCGGCCACGGCGGGATCACCCTGGGCGGCCTGGGCGACTTCGGCGGCATCCAGCGGCTTGCGCATCTCGGCGTCGATCCACGCCTGCAGTTGCGGCTCGCCGGCATGGCGCTGCAACTCGGCCTGGATGGCGGCCTGTTCGCGTTCGTCGATGCGGCCGTCCGCCTTGGCCGCCGCCAGCATGGCCTGCAGGATGGCGTGGCTGTGGGCTTCGGCCTCCGGACCTTCGAGCTGGTCGACGGTGGTCAGCGACGACTGCTGCGCGGCGTTGGCGCTCTGCTGGCGTTGCCAGTTCTGGTAGGCCTGGAAGGCCATCATGCCCAGCGAGGCGAGCATGGCGTAGTTGACGCCACCAGCGCTGGAGCGGCCTTGCGGCATACCACCGCCACCGCTGCCGCCGCCGAGCATGCTGCCCAGTACGCTACCCAGGCCGCCAAGACCACCCGCGCCACCGCTGCTACCGCTGCCGAGGATCGAACCCAGGCCACCGCTGGCGCCGCCACCCAGCAGCCCGCCGAGCAGACCGCCCAGACCACCCAGCGGGTCCGCGCCGCCCTGTTGCTGTTGCGCCGCCGAGCCCTGTCCGGCCCGCAGCAGTTGTTCCAGTAGATCGGTTGTGTTCATGACAAGTCCCTCGCCTTCGCGCGGTGTGCGTTGGGCAACGATAGTCCTGCCACACCGATGCGCCAGCGCTCTCCGCCGGCCGGCCCGCTGTGGTCGGGACGCCCGGCGACGGAGCCTATCGGGCCGACGCGCTCAATACCGGAGCCAGGCGTCCCGGCGCGAGCCATTGCGGGCGATTGCGAGGGGGATCACGCCTTTCATGCCGGCACGGCTTGCAGGGCTTTGCTCGCCTGGGCTTCCAGCTCGACCTTGAGGCCGGCGTCGAGGCTCAGTTGGCGGGCCAGTTCGTCGAGGTAGGCGCGCTCCATGAAATTGGTCTCGTCGACCATCAGCAGGCTCGCGAGATACATCTCGGCGGCCATTTCCTCGCTGGTAGCGGCGCGAGCGACCTCGGCCGGGTCGAGCGGCTTGGCCAGTTCGCGGTCGAGCCAGCCCTGCAGCTCAACGTCGCCGGTGAGCTTGGCGATTTCGCCATCGATCAGCTGGCGTTCGCGATCATCGATATGTCCGTCGGCCTTGGCGGCGGCAACGATGGCCCGCAGGATCGCGTGGCTGTGCTGTTCGGCCTGGGCCGGCGGCAGGCGATCGACGGTCTGCGGTTCGCCGCGCGGGGCGCTGGCCTGCTTCTGTTGCCAGTCACCGTAGGCCTTGTAGGCGAGCACGCCGAGTGCCGCGAGACCGCCGTAGGTGACGACCTTGCCGCCGATCTTGCGCGCCTTCTTGCTGCCCATCAGCAGGCCCAACGCGCCCGCCGCCAGAGCGCCACCACCGGCGCCGGAGAGCAGACTGCCGAGGTCCAGGCCGCCCTTGCCGGATGAAGAGGGCTGGCCACTGTCCTGCCGGGCAACGCCCTTGTTCTGCAGGAGGTCCTGGCCGGATTTGAGCAACTGGTCGAGCAGGCCGCGTGTGTTCATGGCGATCTCCACTGTCTCTTGGAATCGGAAAATGTGGATTCCGACTCTAGCCCGACGGGCGATTCAGACGGAGTGACAGTGTGCTTCCGGATATTGCGGGCCTTTTCCCTGCGGACCCGCAGTGCGATAAGCGGCTTTCCTTCGATAAAAAAGAATGCTCCTATAGATTTTCGATAATCAACAATGAAAAGCGCTGGAGTGCCGTCCTAGAGGCCCGCACTCTGCCATCACCGACTCGCAAGCGGCCCACCGCCCATGATGACGCTCCGCCAGATCCGCCATTTCATCGCCGTCGCCGAGACCGGCTCGATCTCCGCCGCTGCCCAGGCGGTGTTCATTTCCCAGTCGACCCTGACGCTGGCCATCCAGCAACTGGAAGAAGAGATCGGCGTACGCCTGTTCGATCGCCACGCCAAGGGCATGACCCTGACCCACCAGGGCCACCAGTTCCTGCGCCAGGCGCACCTGATCCTGGCCACGGTGGAGAACGCCAAGCGCAGCCTGCAGCAGAGCACCGATCAGGTAGCCGGCAGCCTGACCATCGGGGTGACCAGCCTGGTGGCGGGCTATTACCTGGCGGACCTGATCAACCGCTTCCAGCGCGCCTACCCCAACGTGCAGACCCGCGTGGTGGAGGACGAGCGCCCGTACATCGAGCACCTGCTGGTAAGCGGCGAGATCGACGTCGGCGTGCTGATCCTCTCCAACCTGGAAGACCGCCACGCCCTGCAAACCGAGGTGCTGACCCACTCGCCGCACCGCCTCTGGCTGCCGGCGCAGCACCCGCTGCTGGAGCGCGACAGCATCGCCCTGGCCGATGTGGCCGGCGAGCCATTGATCCAGCTGAACGCCGACGAGATGGGCCTGCACACCCAGCGCATCTGGTCCCGCGCCGGACTGGTGCCGCAGGTGACGCTGCGCACGGCGTCCGTGGAGGCGGTACGAAGCCTGGTGGCGGCGGGGCTGGGGCTGTCGATCCAGCCGGACATGACCTACCGCCCCTGGTCGCTGGAGGGCGACATCATCGAGGCGCGGCCGCTGGTGGACCTGTCCGAACCACTGGACGTGGGCCTGGCCTGGCGGCGCGGCACAGCGCGGCCACCGCTGGTGGACCCGTTCCTCACCGTCGCCCGCGAGCAGCCCAACGCGAAGAAGCTGTCCATTTAGATGTAGGGCGCATAACCGCTTGCGGTTATCCGCCAAGAAGGTTCGGATCTGCGCTGACGGCGGATAACGCTTGTGGCGTTATGCGCCCTACGGGTTCGGCGCAGTAGAGCCAGCCATTCGATTTAATCGAATGCCACTTTCAGTAATTAGAATTTGTAGACCCCACGCCCGGACTCTAGTCTCTGCCTCCATGCAAAGGGCCAGTTCCGGGCACCGCCCCGCCGGAGCACGCACATGGCCCCCGAAAACAAGACAGATAAAAGACGAGTTTCCAAGATGACTGGCGCAACCCTGCATACCGCCTTGCTGATCGACGGCCAACTGGTCGCCGGCGAAGGCATGGCCGAGCCGATCATCAACCCAACCACGGGCGAAACCATCGCCAGCATCGCCGACGGCTCCATCGATCAGGTCGAGCAGGCCATCGCTGCTGCGCATCGCGCCTTCCCCGCCTGGGCCCGTACCACGCCCGCGCAGCGCGCCACCGCCCTGCTCGCCATCGCCGATGCCATCGACAAGCGCGCCAATGATCTCGCCCAGCTGGAATCGCTGAACTGCGGCAAGCCGTTGCACCTGGCACGCCAGGACGACATCCCGGCCACCGCCGACGTGTTCCGTTTCTTCGCCGGCGCCGTGCGCTGCCAGCAGGGCCAGCTCGCCGGCGAATACGTGCCCGGACACACCAGCATGGTGCGCCGCGACCCGGTGGGCGTGGTCGCCTCCATCGCGCCGTGGAACTACCCGCTGATGATGGCCGCGTGGAAAATCGCCCCCGCGCTGGCCGCCGGCAACACGCTGGTGTTCAAGCCGTCCGAGCACACTCCGCTGAGTATCCTGGCGCTGGCCCCGGCCCTGGCGGAAATCCTCCCCGCCGGCGTGATCAACATCGTCTGCGGCGGCGGCGAAGGTGTCGGCAGCCACCTGGTCAGCCACCCGAAGGTGCGCATGGTCTCGCTCACCGGCGACATCGTTACCGGGCAGAAGATTCTCCAGGCCGCCTCGCGCACCCTCAAACGCACCCACCTGGAACTGGGCGGCAAGGCGCCAGTGATCGTCTGCAACGACGCCGACCTCGAAGCCGTGGTCCAGGGCATACGCACCCACGGTTACTACAACGCCGGGCAGGACTGCACTGCCGCCTGCCGCATCTATGCCCAGGCCGGCATCCACGACCGTCTCGTCGCCGAACTGGGCGACGCCGTGGCGAGCATCCGCTTCGCCCGCAAGCGCGACGCCGACAACGAGATCAGCCCGCTGATCAGCGCCCGCCAGCGCGACCGCGTGGCCAGCTTCGTCGAACGCGCCCTCGGCCAGCCGCACATCGAGCGCGTCACCGGTGCCGCCGTGCATTCGGGCCCCGGCTTCTACTACCAGCCGACCCTGCTGGCCGGCTGCAAGCAGCAGGACGAAATCGTCCAGCGCGAAGTATTCGGCCCGGTCGTCACCGTGACCCGCTTCGACCAATTGGAGCAGGCGGTGGACTGGGCCAACGACTCCGAATACGGCCTGGCCTCCTCGGTGTGGACGCAGAACCTGGACAAGGCCTTCCAGATCGCCAACCGCCTGCAGTACGGCTGCACCTGGATCAACACGCATTTCATGCTCGCCAGCGAGATGCCCCACGGCGGGCTCAAGCGCTCGGGCTACGGCAAGGACCTGTCCAGCGACTCGCTGCAGGACTACAGCGTGGTGCGCCACATCATGGCGCGCCACGGCCAGCAACTGGATTGAACCATCCGGCGGGACACCCGCCGGCACATAAGAAACGCCCCGGCGGTACGCCGCGCGAGGGCTGTTGCTCGATTGAACTGCCCCACCAATAGAGACAACAACGAGAGGGAGACACCCGATGCGCAAGACCGCACTGCTCAGTGCCATCACCACCGCCCTGCTGGCCAGCGCCGGCGTCCAGGCCGCCGAGGCCCTGAAGGAAGTCGGCAAAGGCGAAGGCCGCCTGGACATCATCGCCTGGCCCGGCTACATCGAGCGCGGCCAGTCCGACAAGAACTACGACTGGGTGACCCAGTTCGAGAAGGACACCGGCTGCCAGGTTAACGTGAAGACCGCTGCCACTTCCGACGAGATGGTCAGCCTGATGGCCAAGGGCGGCTACGACCTGGTCACCGCTTCGGGCGACGCCTCCCTGCGCCTGATCTACGGCAAGCGCGTGCAGCCGATCGACCCGTCGTTGATCCCCAACTGGAAGAACATCGACCCGCGCCTGAAAGACGCCGCCTGGTACGTGGTCAACGGCAAGACCTACGGCGCACCGTACCAGTGGGGCCCGAACCTGCTGATGTACAACACCAAGGTCTTCCCCACCGCGCCGGACAGCTGGAAGGTCGTCTTCGAAGCCCAGAACCTGCCCGACGGCAAGTCGAACAAGGGCCGCGTGCAGGCCTACGACGGCCCGATCTACGTCGCCGACGCCGCGCTGTACCTGAAGGCGACTCAGCCGGAGCTGGGCATCACCGATCCGTACCAGCTCGACGAGAAGCAATACGCGGCCGTGGTCGAACTGCTGCGCAAGCAGCATGACCTGATCCACCGCTACTGGCACGACACCACCGTGCAGATGAGCGACTTCAAGAACGAAGGCGTCGCCGCTTCCGGCGCCTGGCCGTACCAGGCCAACGCCCTGAAGGCCGAAGGTCAACCGATCGGCACCGTGTTCCCGAAGGAAGGCGTCACCGGCTGGGCCGACACCACCATGCTGCATGCCGAAGCCCAGCACCCGAGCTGCGCCTACAAGTGGCTGAACTGGTCGCTGGAACCCAAGGTGCAGGGCGACGTGGCGGCCTGGTTCGGCTCCGTGCCGGCGGTGCCGGAAGGCTGCAAGGCCAGCACCCTGCTGGGCGGCGAAGGCTGTGCCACCAACGGCTACAACCAGTTCGACAAGATCGCGTTCTGGAAGACCCCGGTGGCCGAGGGCGGCAAGTTCGTTCCCTACAGCCGCTGGACCCAGGACTACATCGGGATCATGGGCGGCCGTTGAGGCAGGGATTTTTCCCAAGCGCCTGACAGCTCCCTCTCCCTTCAGGGAGAGGGTTGGGGAGAGGGAATCCAGGCCCCGTGCCTGAGGCCAGCCCTCTCCCCCTGCCCCTCTCCCTGAAGGGAGAGGGGAGCCAGTCCCGCGCAACGCCCACCCACGAACCACATCCGTACCGATTCACCCGTATCTCAGATTCACGGGCAGGGCCCGGCCGCGCCGGATTCCTGCCCCTTGGAGCGTGCACCATGACCACTCCCGCTGTTCAATTCACCCAGGTCTCCCGCCAGTTCGGCGAGGTGAAAGCCGTTGACCGGGTGTCCATCGACATCAAGGACGGCGAGTTCTTCTCCATGCTCGGCCCGTCGGGTTCGGGCAAGACCACCTGCCTGCGCCTGATCGCCGGCTTCGAGCAACCCACCGCAGGCTCCATCCGCATCCATGGCGAGGAGGCCGCCGGCCTGCCGCCCTACCAGCGCGACGTCAACACCGTGTTCCAGGACTACGCACTGTTCCCGCACATGAGCGTGCTGGAGAACGTCGCCTACGGCCTGAAAGTGAAAGGCATCGGCAAGGCCGAGCGCCTCAAGCGCGCTGAAGAAGCCCTGGCCATGGTTGCCCTGGGCGGCTACGGCGTACGCAAGCCAGTGCAGCTCTCCGGTGGCCAGCGCCAGCGCGTCGCCCTGGCCCGCGCCCTGGTGAACCGCCCTCGCGTGCTGCTGCTGGACGAACCCCTCGGCGCGCTGGACCTCAAGCTGCGCGAGCAGATGCAGAGCGAGCTGAAGAAGCTGCAGCGCCAGCTGGGCATCACCTTCATCTTCGTCACCCACGACCAGAGCGAAGCGCTGTCCATGTCCGACCGCGTCGCGGTGTTCAACAAGGGCCGCATCGAGCAGGTCGACACCCCGCGCAACCTCTACATGAAGCCGGCCACGCCGTTCGTGGCGGAATTCGTCGGCACCTCCAACGTGCTGCGCGGCGACATCGCCCAGAACCTCACCGGCAACGCCCAGCCCTTCTCCATCCGCCCCGAGCACATCCGCTTCGCCAACGGCGAACGCAGCGCCTCGGACATCGAGATCAGCGGCCTGCTGCACGACATCCAGTACCAGGGCGCGGCGACCCGCTACGAGATCCGTCTCGACAACGGCCAGAACCTCTGCCTCAGCCAGGCCAACAGCCAGTGGGCCGACATCGACCTCGCCCACCAGCCGGGCCAGCGCGTGACCGCTCGCTGGGCGCGCGAGGCGATGGTGGTGCTGAACGAGGGCGCGTGAGATGGAACTGACGATGAATGCAGCGCTGCCGGCGGCCAGCAATGGTCCGCTGCGCCGCCTGTCCAACCTGCTCTACCGCAAGCCGACGCTGTACCTCTCGCTGCTGCTGATCCCGCCGCTGCTGTGGTTCGGCGCGATCTACCTGGGCTCGCTGCTGACGCTGCTGTGGCAGGGTTTCTACACCTTCGACGACTTCACCATGACGGTGACGCCGGACCTGACCTGGGCCAACTTCGGCTCGCTGTTCAGTGGCTCCAACTTCGACATCATCCAGCGCACCGTGCTGATGGCGGTCGCGGTGTCCATCGCCAGCGGCGCGGTGGCCTTCCCCATCGCCTACTACATGGCGCGCTACACCACCGGCAAGACCAAGGCGTTCTTCTACATCGCCGTGATGATGCCGATGTGGGCCAGCTACATCGTCAAGGCCTACGCCTGGACCCTGCTGCTGGCCAAGGGCGGCGTGGCGATGTGGTTCGTCCAGCACCTGGGCCTGGAGCCTGTACTGAACCTGCTGCTGGGCATTCCGGGGATCGGTGGCAACACCCTGTCCACCTCCAGCTTCGGCCGCTTCCTGGTGTTCGTGTACATCTGGCTGCCATTCATGATCCTGCCGATCCAGGCCTCCCTGGAGCGCCTGCCGCCGTCCCTGCTGCAAGCCTCGGCGGATCTCGGCGCGCACCCGCGGCAGACCTTCTTCCAGGTCATCCTGCCGCTGTCGATCCCCGGTATCGCCGCCGGCTCGATCTTCACCTTCAGCCTGACCCTGGGCGACTTCATCGTGCCGCAACTGGTGGGCCCGCCGGGCTACTTCATCGGCAGCATGGTCTACGCCCAGCAGGGCGCGATCGGCAACATGCCGATGGCCGCCGCCTTCACCCTGGTGCCCATCGTGCTGATCGCCGTGTACCTGTCCATCGTCAAACGTCTGGGGGCCTTCGATGCACTCTGAGAAAGCATCCTGGGGGCTCAAAGCGGCCGCCTGGGGCGGGCTGGTGTTCCTGCACTTCCCGATCCTGATCATCTTCATGTATGCCTTCAACACCGAGGACGCGGCCTTCAGCTTCCCGCCCAAAGGCTTCACCCTGCACTGGTTCAGCGTCGCCTTCGCGCGCCAGGACGTGCTCGAAGCCATCGAGCTGTCGGTGAAGATCGCCAGCGTCGCCACGCTGATCGCCATGCTCCTGGGCACGCTCGCGGCCGCCGCACTGTACCGCCGCGACTTCTTCGGCAAGGAAGGCATCTCGCTGATGCTGATCCTGCCGATCGCCCTGCCCGGCATCATCACCGGCATCGCGCTGCTGTCGGCGTTCAAGACCCTCGGCATCGAACCGGGCTTCCTGACCATCGTCATCGGCCACGCCACCTTCTGCGTGGTGATCGTCTACAACAACGTCATCGCACGCTTCCGCCGCACCTCCCACAGCCTCATCGAAGCCTCGATGGACCTGGGCGCCGACGGCTGGCAGACGTTCCGCTACGTGATCCTGCCCAACCTCGGCTCGGCGCTGCTGGCGGGCGGCATGCTGGCGTTCGCGCTGTCCTTCGACGAGATCATCGTCACCACCTTCACCGCCGGCCATGAGCGCACCCTGCCGATCTGGCTGCTCAACCAGTTGGGCCGCCCGCGTGACGTGCCGGTGACCAACGTGGTGGCGATGCTGGTGATGATCGTGACCATGCTGCCGATCCTCGGCGCCTACTACCTGACCAAGGGTGGCGAAGGCGTGGCGGGGAGCGGGAAATGACATGGGTGCCATGCACCCTCTCCCCCGCCCTCTCCCTGAAGGGAGAGGGAGTTATCCGTGCCGGCTGACACCCTGGTTTCATCCTGCACCGAACGGTCCCCTCTCCCTTCAGGGAGAGGATTAGGGAGAGGGAAAGCCCCCGCTCCCAACTAACAGAACCCCTCAGGCCCGCCGCCCCCAAACCGGCAGGCCCCCAAGAAGAAACACCCCAACCGAATTTGCACCACGCTCCTGACCAAGAGGACCCAACCATGCAAACCAACCTGCTGATCAACGGCCAACTGGTCGCTGGCGAAGGCGAGAAGCTCGCCGTTGTGAACCCGTCCCTGGGCACCACCCTGGTGGAGATCGCCGAGGCCACTCCGGCCCAGGTCGACGCCGCCGTGCTGGCTGCCGACGCCGCCTTCGACAGCTGGTCGCAGACCGCGCCGAAAGACCGCGCGATGCTCCTGCTGCAACTGGCCGACGCCATCGACGCCAACGCCGAGGAACTGGCCCGCCTGGAATCCAACAACTGCGGCAAGCCCTACACCGCCGCGCTGAACGACGAACTGCCGGCCGTGGCCGACGTGTTCCGCTTCTTCGCCGGCGCCTGCCGTGTGATGCAAGGCTCCGCCGCCGGCGAATACCTGCCGGGCCACACCTCGATGATCCGCCGCGACCCGGTGGGCGTGGTCGCCTCCATCGCACCATGGAACTACCCGCTGATGATGGTCGCGTGGAAACTCGGCCCGGCCCTGGCCGCCGGCAATACCGTGGTGCTCAAGCCGTCCGAGCAGACCCCGCTGACCGCCCTGCGCCTGGCCGAGCTGATGGCCGGCATCTTCCCCGCCGGCGTGGTCAACCTGGTCTTCGGCCGCGGCCCGAGCGTCGGCGAACCGCTGACCACCCACCCGAAAGTGCGCATGGTTTCCCTGACCGGTTCGGTCGCCACCGGCAGCCGCATCATCGCCGGCACCGCCGACACCGTGAAGCGCATGCACATGGAACTGGGCGGCAAGGCCCCGGTACTGATCTTCGACGACGCCGACATCGACGCCGCCGTGGAAGGCATCCGTACCTTCGGCTTCTACAACGCAGGGCAAGACTGCACCGCCGCCTGCCGCATCTACGCGCAGAAGGGCATCTACGCCAAGTTCGTGCAGAAGCTCGGCGAAGCCGTGTCCAGCATCCAGTACGGCGAGCAGGACGACCCGAACACCGAACTGGGCCCGGTCATCACCGAGCAGCACCTGGAGCGCGTGATCGGCTTCGTCGAGCGCGCCAGGCAAGTGCCACACATCGAAGTGGTCACCGGCGGCAAGCGTGCCGATCGTGCGGGCTTCTTCTTCGAGCCGACCGTACTGGCCGGCGCCCGCCAGGACGACGAAGTGGTCCGCCGCGAAATCTTCGGCCCGGTGGTCTCGGTCACCGAGTTCGAGGACGAAGCACAGGCACTGGCCTGGGCCAACGACTCCGACTACGGCCTGGCCTCCTCGGTGTGGACCAGTGACATCGGTCGCGCCCATCGCCTGTCCGCGCGCCTGCAGTACGGCTGCACCTGGGTCAACACGCACTTCATGCTGACCACCGAGATGCCCCACGGCGGCATGAAGCTGTCGGGCTACGGTAAGGACATGTCGATGTACGGTCTGGAGGACTACACCGCGATCCGTCACGTGATGATCAAGCACTGATCCTGACTACCGTCAGTAGAACCCGGCGCCACGCCATGCGTGGCGCCGCACTCATCGGCCGCCCGGCCGACAACCCGCGGGCACGCCCGCAACGGAGGCAAGCATGCGTCACCTCGTCAGAGCGTTTTACCTGCTGTCGCTGTTCACCTTTGCCGGTCTTGTACAGGCAGCAGAGTCACCCAAGCAGATCGTCGACGCCTACATGGCCGCGTGGAACGCCCACGATGCCGAGAAGGCCGCCGGCTACCTGGCCAAGGACGCGGAGTACTTCGACGTCACCGTCGGCACCCCGCAGAAGGGCCGCGAAGCCGCGCGCGACAATGTGATCAAGGTGTTCGTGGGGGCCGTGCCGGACCTGGAATGGAAGATGAATGGCAAGCCGATCGTCGACAAGGACGGCATCGCCTTCCAGTGGACCTTCAGCGGCACCAACACCGGTGCCTGGGATGCCCAGACCCCGGCCACCAACAAGCCGCTGTCGTTCGACGGCGTGAGCTACGTGAAAGTGAAGAACGGCAAGATCGTCTACCAGGGCGACTACTACGACGCCCTGGGCCTGCACAAGCAGCTCGGCTGGTAAGGCCGCCACAGAAAAGCAGGGCGGATAACGCTGCGCGCTGTTCGCCCTGCGTAGCGACCACCAGCCCCTCGCACAGCCGAGCCTCCGGGCGCGGCCGACATTAGAAGAAAGCAGCCCCCACCTTCCCATCTGCCCTCACCCGTCACAGCAGTCGCAAGCCATGCCAACCACACTCGAAAAACGGCCCGCCAAGGCCGAGGACAGCTCCAGCACCCGCTCCACCATCGAACAGGTCAAGCAACTGATCGCTGACCTCAACGTACGTTGGACCGAGATCAGCAAGGTCTCCGAAGTCATCAAGCAGATCGCCAAGAACACCAACCTGGTGGCGCTCAACGCCGCCATCGAAGCCGCCCGCGCCGGGGAAAGCGGGCGCGGCTTCGCGGTGGTCGCCGACGAGGTGCGCCGCCTGGCCACCCAGTCGGCCAACGCCACCGCCGACATCGGCAACGTCGTCGCCTCGATCAAGAGCGAAAGCGCCAAGGCCCTGGCCGACGTCGAACAGGCTGAACATTCAAGCCTGCTGGACACTGCCCGCGTGGTGCTGGCCAGCGAGACCCAGCGCCTGGAAGCGCGCTTTGCCGTGATGGCCACCGCGCTCTACGGCCTGAAGAACTTCCTGATCGGCATGAAGACCCGCAACCTCGGCCCGCAACGCGAGCAGATCGACGCGGTGATGCACGAATACCTGACCCGCAACCCCGACCTGCTGGCCTTCGCCTGCGGCTGCGAACCCAACGCCTTCGACGGCCGCGACGCCGAGTTCGCCAACGCACCGGGGCACGACCCCAGCGGTCGCCTCATGGCCTACTGGCACCGCGGCAGCGGCGTGGCCCAGCGCGAATGCCTGGTCGGCTACGACAAGGCCGATGGCAGCGGCGACTGGTACCAGATCCCCCGCGACAAGGGCCGCGACGTATTCATGGAGCCCTACGAATACAGCGTCGGCGGCAGCACCGTGCTGATGACCTCGTTCATGTCGCCCATGTTCGCCAACGGCCGCTTCCTCGGCATCCTCGGCGCCGACTACACCCTGCACCAGTTGCAGGAAAGCCTCGGCAAGCTCACGCCCATGGGCAACGGCCACTACACGCTGATCTCGAATGCTGGCGTCTACGTCGCCCATCCCGACGCCCGCCGCCTGGGCGACAAGGCCGGCGAACTGCCCGCCGAAGCGCGCACCGCCATCGCCCAGGGCAAGCCCTGGGAACAGGTGAAGGGCCGCTGCGTGGAGCTGCTGCAACCCATCCGCGTGGGCGACAGCGATGCGCCCTGGGCCCTGATGATGAGATTCGAGCTGGCCCAGGCGGGGGAGTGACCGTCGGCAGGGGCGTCCTTCGGGCGCCGGGACACGTAGGGCGTATAACGTTCGACGTTATACGCCGACTGACAGCGGTCCCCGGGCACTCCGAACCTGGCTCCGGAGCCGCCGATACGTTCGGTGTACCGGCGTACAACCGCGAACGGTTGTACGCCCTACGCCCTGTCCGGCAACTCGGTGATGTGGATTTCCGTCACCAGTGTCGGCTTCACCAGCGGCGTACGCGCCAGCAGTGGGCAATAGCGCGCCAGGGCACCGATCAGCTCCCACTGGGTATCCAGCGATTTCGACAACACGTCCACATCCGCCAGCACCCGCTGCCCCACGCGCTGCAGGTGCGGGTCCGGACTGTGGCCGAGCTCCACCGACAGCTGGGTGATCAGGGTGCTGAGGTTGGTCATGTTGCGGGTGGCGAGCGCAAGGATATTCGCCAACAAGGCGATCTCGGATTGCGGGATGGCGACGGGCTTGGCAGGTGCGTCCATGCGTGCTCCGGTGGGTGATTGCGCGGTCCTTGCGCGAGCAGTGCAAGCCTAGCACCGGAATAACAAGTTGTGACATACATCACATTTCATTTTTTTTGCATGACCAGGTCACGCGGGGCTGCCCCTCGTGACCCGGTGAGGCATCAGACCTGCCCGAACGCCTTGCGTTGCGGCGTACCCCGCTGGGCGGCACGTAGATACTGCGGCGGCCACGGGACCGGCTGGCCGCCCAACTCGTCGGCGGCGTGCAAGGGCCAGTAAGGATCGCGCAGCAGCTCGCGGGCCAGCAGGATCAGGTCGGCCTGGCCGGTACGCAGGATGTGCTCGGCCTGGACCGGCTCAGTGATCATGCCAACGGTGCCGCTGGCGACCCCGGCCTCCTTGCGCACGCGCTCGGAGAACTGCGTCTGGTAGCCCGGCCCTACCGGAATCTCGGCGTTCACCGCCGTGCCGCCGGAGGACACGTCGATCAGGTCCACGCCCAGGTCCTTCAGGCGGCGCGCCAGCTCCACCGTCTCGTCGGGGTTCCAGCCATCCTCCACCCAGTCGGTGGCCGACAGGCGGACGAACAGCGGCAATTCCTGCGGCCATACCGCGCGCACGGCCTCGGTGACCTCCAGGAGGAAACGGATACGGTTCTCGAAACAGGTGCCGTACTGGTCGCGGCGCTGGTTGGAGAGCGGCGAGAGGAACTGATGCAACAGGTAGCCGTGGGCGGCGTGCACCTCGACGATCTTGAAGCCGGCGGCCAGGGCGCGCTCGGCGCCGCGCACGAACTGCTGCTTGATGGTTTCCATCTGCTCTTCGCTCAGGGCGATGGGCGCGGTGTGCTGCGGGTCGAAGGCGATGGCGGACGGCGCCACCGGAGTCCAGCCGCCCTCGCTGATCGGCACCGAGCCGTGCTTGCCCAGCCACGGCGCCCAGGTGCTGGCCTTGCGCCCGGCGTGGGCCAGTTGCACGCCGGCCACCGCGCCCTGGGATTCCAGGAAGCGGGTAATGCGGCGCAACGGCTCGATCTGCTCGTCGTTCCAGATGCCCAGGTCTTCAGCGCTGATCCGCCCTTCCGGGGCGACGGCCGTGGCTTCGACGATTACCAGCCCGGCGCCCCCCACTGCGCGGCTCCCCAGGTGGACCAGGTGCCAATCGTTGGCCAGTCCGTCCTGGGCGGAGTACTGGCACATGGGGGAAACGGCGATGCGGTTGGACAGGGTCAGCTGGCGTAGGGTCAAGGGCTCGAACAACTGGCTCATGGCGAAACTCCCTGTGGTCTTCAGTTCTTGTACTACAACTGTAGACCGGGTTCGCCGGACGATGCAGGCAATCGTCGCCCGCTAGCGCGCCTCAGCCGCCGCCCTGGCCGGCAGTGCGCCATCGAAGGCGGGGGCAAGGCTGTAGCGCTTGCGCATATCGCGTACCAGCATGCCGCTCTGGTGCAAGCGGCGCAGGCTCTGGCTGACAGAATCGAAGCCGATCGACGGACCGGAGCCCTGCAGGTGTGCATGCAGCTCGGCGGCGGTGCTGCTGCCCAGCACCGACAGCGCGTCGAGCAGCTTCAGGCGCGGCAGGCTGCAACGCAGCCCGGCCAGCTCCAGCAACTGGCGGGAGCGGCGCTGGCTACGGTGGGCAGAGAACTCTGCGACGACGGTCATGGGCGCGCGCCCATCGGGACGGCACGCACGGGTTCGTAGCGAGGGGAAACAGGCATTCGGGCCTCCGTTCTTATCGTCTGCGTGGCGCCTCGCCGCAGCGAAGCGCACGCTCCTGACTAACAGGACGAATGAGCGGGGCAAAACCTGCAAAAGGATTTCACATCGGCATGTTTCCCTTGCCGGCTCAGCTTGCCGGGTCGCCCGCTTCCGGCGAGATCAGCCGAGCCGGCACATGTCCCTGGCTGTTGCGCGCCAGCAGGTAGTAGGCCAGCGCCGGCAACACCAGGCCGACCAGCCAGGAAATGTCCACGCCGCCCAGCGTCTCCACCATCGGGCCGGAGTAGAAGCCGCTGTCGATGAAGGGCATCTGCACCAGCACGCCGAAGCAGTAGACGCCGATGCCGGTCCAGTTCCAGCGGCCATAGCGCCCGTCCGGGTCGGACAGCGCCGGGATGTCGTAGCGCTCGCGGGTGATGCAGTAGTAGTCCACCAGGTTGATCGCACTCCAGGGGGTGAAGAACGCCAGCAGGAACAGCAGGAACGACTTGAACGCGGCAAGGAAAGAGTGTTGCCCCGCCAGCGCCAGCCCGGTGGACAGGCCGACGATCAGCAGCACGAACAGCAGGCGCTGCAGCCGCGTCACCTCCAGGTGGCCACGGAAGCCACTGATGATGGTGGCGATGCACATGAAGCTGCCGTAGGCGTTGAGTGTGGCGATGGTGACCTTGCCGAAGGCGACGCTGAAGAACAGTGCGGCGGCCATCATGCCGCTGGCGCCCAGGCCGACCACGTAGGCCACCGGTTGGCCGGAGAAGGCCTTGCCGGCCAGCGCCGCGGCGAATACACCAAGCACCATCGAGGTCTGCGAGCCGATCACCGAGCCCAGCCCCACGGCGAGGAAGGTCTTGGGCGACGAGGTCTGGCTGGGCAGGTAGCGCGAGTAGTCGGCGACATAAGGGCCGAAGGCAATCTGCCAGGACGCCGCCAGGGAGACCGCCAACAGGAAGGTGTTCCAGGCGAAGTGGCGGTTTTCCAGCAGCACGCCGATGTCGTTGACCGACAGCAGCCGCACGAACAAGTAGGCGAAGGCGACGATGCCGAGCACGCTGGCGGCCTTGCCCAACCAATGGATCACGCGGTAGCCGCAGACCGTCACCACCACGATCACCGCCGCGAAGACCAGGATGCCGACGGTATCGCTGACATGCGCCAGCTGGCCGACGGCCTGCCCCGCCAGTACGGTCCCGGTGGCATTGAAGCCGACGTACATCACGCACACCAGCACCAGTGGGATGACCGCGCCGAACACGCCGAACTGCACGCGACTGGAGATCATCTGCGGCAGGCCCAGCTTGGGCCCCTGGGCACCATGCAGGGCCATGACCACGCCGCCGAAGAGCTGGCCTATGAGCAGGCCGATCAGCGACCAGAACACGTCGCCGCCCAGCACCACGGCCAGGGCGCCGGTGACGATCGCGGTGATCTGCAGGTTGCAGCCGAACCACAGGGTGAACTGACTGAACAGCCGGCCATGCCGCTCGGATTCGGGAATGTAATCGATGGAACGGGTTTCGATCAGGGACTTACCAGCCATGAAGCGTTCTCCTCGCGGCCGGAGATGCACCCGGCCGCGCTGTTGTTGTTATGCACAGCGTTTCCTGATTCGCCGGGGCGGCCAGGACGGCCGCCCCGTACCTGCCGTCAATGGCGGGCGGCATCCAGCACGGCGCGGGAGATGATGATCTTCTGCACCTCGGAGGTTCCCTCGAAGATCCGCAGGATCCGCGCATCGCGCACGAAGCGCTCCAGCGGCAGGTCGCGGATGTAGCCGTAGCCGCCGTGCAGCTGCAGCGCGGCGTCGGTGATGAAGCCGCAGGCTTCGGCGGCGAACAGCTTGGCGGTCGCCGATTCGAGGCTGAAGCGCTCGCCGCTGTCACGTCGCGCGGCCGCCTGCATGGTCAGCAGGCGCGCTGCCTGGAACTGCGCGTGCATGTCGGCGATGCGCCACTGGGTGCCCTGGTAGGCCGACAGCGGCTTGGGGCCGATCTGCCGCTCGTCCACCCACTTCAGCGCATATTCCATGGCCGCGCGGGCAATCCCCAGGGACATGGCGGCGACTTCCACCCGACCGCGGTCCAGCACTTCCATTGCCGTGCGGAAGCCCTGGTTTTCCTGGCCCAGCAAGGCTTCGGCGGGAAGCCAGCAGTCCAGCGCCAGCTCGTAGATGGTGCTGCCGCGCAGCCCCATGGTCTTTTCCGGGGTGGCGAAGGTGACGCCCGTGGTGCCCTTCGGAATCATGAAGGCGCTGATACCACGGGCGCCGGCGTCCGGGTCGGTCTTGGCATAGAGCACGATGAAGTCGGCTTCGCGGGCGTTGGTGATGTAATGCTTGCTGCCACGGATGCGCCAGCCGCCCTCCTCGCGCACGGCGCGGGTGCGCATGTCCGCCGGGTTGGAGCCCGCCGCCGGTTCGGTGAGGCCGAAGGCCCCGAGCAGTTCGCCGGAAGCACAGCGCGGCAACCATTCCTGGCGCTGCGCCTCGCTGCCGCCGATGAGGATCGAGTCGGTGGCGAGGAAGTGCGCGGTCAGCGCCGAGGCCGTGGAGGCGCAGGCAGCTGAAACCGCCTCGACCACCCGGCTCATGGCCAGGCTGCCGATACCGAAGCCGCCGTAGGTTTCCGGCAGGTTGATACCCATGAAGCCCAGTTCGCCGAGGGCCTGCAGACTTTCCGCGCAGAAGCTTTCCGCTTCGTCGTAACGTTGCGCGTTGGCGGCCAGTACGTCGCGGCAGACCCGCTCGGCGGAGTCGACGATGGCCAGTTCGGTGGCGTCGATGTCGAAGTTCATTGCACAGCTCCTGCTTTTTTCGTGAGGCCGAACGCGGCGTTGGCTTCGCCCAATTGGGGGGCGCGCGTTGCGGCATGGGGCTTGCGCCCGTTGAAGTAGACGGGTTGTGGCACCAGCGGCGGCTGGTCGTCGGCCGGCTGCACCAGCAGTTGGCGCACCTGCGCCTGCTCGCTGCCGGTGGCCTCGGCGAGGTTCCACACCGGGGAGGCCGGTACGCCGGCATCCAGCAGCAGGTCGCAGGCCTGCTCGACACTGCGTTGAGTGGTCCAGGCTTCGATCTCGGCACGCAGCGCCTGCTCGTTGCGGGTACGCGAAGGGTCGTCGGCGAAGCGCGGATCGTCCGCCAGTTCGGCGCGGCCGATGCTTTCGCAGAAGCGCCGGAACAGCTTGTCGCTGGCCACCGCGATCACCACCAGGCCGTCGGCGGCGCGGTAGGTGTCGAAGGGCGTCGATACCGGGTGGCGGTTACCCACCAGGCCCGGAGCCTTGCCGTGGGCGAACAGATTGGACAGGCCGGTCATCTGCAGGCTGACCAGCACATCGAACATCGCCACGTCGATGTACTGCGCGCTGCTGCCCTGATGCTCGCGGGCGAACAGCGCGCTGCTGATTGCCCAGGCCGCATAGACGCCGGCACACAGGTCGCCGAGCGCCTCGCCGCTGCGGGTCGGGCCGGTCTCGGGGAAGCCGCTGACGCTCATCAGCCCGGACATCGCCTGGGCGACGATGTCGTAGGCCGGGCGGCGCGACAGCGGGCCGTTCTGGCCGAAGCCGGAAATGCTCGCGTAGATCAGCTTCGGGTTGTGCCGACGCAGGCTGTCGAAGTCGATGCCCAGGCGCTGGGTGACGCCGGGGCGGAAGTTCTCCACCACCACATCCGCGTCGGCCACCAGTTGGTAGAAACGCTGCAGGTCTTCCGGTGCCTTGAAGTCCAGCTCGACGCTGCGCTTGCCGCGGTTGATCAGGCCGAAATAGACGCTCTCGCCATCCTTGAACGGGCCGAGGTGACGGCTGTCGTCACCGTGCCCGGGCACTTCGAACTTGATCACTTCGGCGCCAAGGTCGGCCAACATGGCGGTGCAGTGCGGCCCGGCGAGCACGCGGCTCAGGTCCAGCACGCGCACGCCGTTGAGCGGCTGCGGCGTGGGCAGTTCAGTCACATTGCTCATGCTCTATTCCTCAGCCAGTGATCATCGGCAGGTTCAGGCCCTGCTCCTTGGCGCAATCGATGGCGATCTGGTAGCCGGCGTCGGCATGGCGCATCACGCCGGTACCCGGGTCGTTGGTCAGTACGTTGGCGATGCGCGCGGCGGCCTCGTCGGTGCCGTCGCAGACGATCACCATGCCCGAGTGCTGGGAGAAGCCCATGCCCACGCCGCCGCCGTGGTGCAGCGAAACCCAGGTGGCGCCGCTGGCGGTGTTCAGCAGGGCGTTGAGCAGCGGCCAGTCGGACACGGCGTCGGAGCCGTCGCGCATGGCTTCGGTCTCGCGGTTCGGGCTGGAGACCGAGCCGGAGTCCAGGTGGTCGCGGCCGATCACGATCGGGGCTTTCAGCTCGCCGCGACGCACCATTTCGTTGAACGCCAGGCCGAGCTTGGCGCGCTGGCCCAGGCCGACCCAGCAGATGCGCGCCGGCAGGCCCTGGAAGCTGATGCGCTCCTTGGCCATGTCCAGCCAGTTGTGCAGGTGGGCGTCGTCCGGGATCAGCTCCTTGACCTTGGCGTCGGTCTTGTAGATGTCCTCGGCATCGCCGGACAGCGCGGCCCAGCGGAACGGGCCGATGCCACGGCAGAACAGCGGGCGGATGTAGGCCGGAACGAAGCCGGGGAAGTCGAAGGCATTCTCGACGCCCTCTTCCTTGGCCATCTGGCGGATGTTGTTGCCGTAGTCGAAGGTCGGGATGCCCTGCTTCTGGAACTCCAGCATGGCGTTGACGTGCACGGCCATGGACTGCTTGGCGGCCTTCACCACGGCGGCCGGTTCGGTCTGCGCGCGGTCGCGGTACTGCTCCCAGGTCCAGCCGGCCGGCAGGTAGCCGTTGAGCGGGTCGTGGGCGGAAGTCTGGTCGGTGACCATGTCCGGGCGCACGCCGCGCTTGAGCAGTTCCGGGAGGATTTCCGCGGCGTTGCCCAGCAGGGCGATGGAGATGGCCTTGCCTTCGGCGGTGTATTGGGCGATGCGCGCCAGGGCGTCGTCGAGGTCCTTGGCCTGCTCGTCGACGTAACGGCTGGCGAGGCGGAAGTCGATGCGGCTCTGCTGGCATTCGATGTTCAGCGAGCAGGCGCCGGCCAGGGTGGCGGCCAGCGGCTGGGCGCCGCCCATGCCGCCCAGGCCGGCGGTGAGCACCCAGCGGCCCTTGAGGTTGCCGTCATAGTGCTGGCGGCCGGCCTCGACGAAGGTTTCGTAGGTACCCTGGACGATGCCCTGGCTGCCGATGTAGATCCAGGAGCCGGCGGTCATCTGGCCGTACATGGCCAGGCCCTTGGCGTCCAGTTCGTTGAAGTGCTCCCAGTTGGCCCAGTGCGGCACCAGGTTGGAGTTGGCGATCAGCACGCGCGGGGCATTGGCGTGGGTCTTGAACACGCCGACCGGCTTGCCGGACTGCACCAGCAGGGTCTCGTCCTCATTCAGCTCCTTCAGGGTCTCGACGATCTTGTCGTAGCACTCCCAGTTGCGCGCGGCGCGACCGATGCCGCCGTACACCACCAGCTCCTTCGGGTTCTCCGCGACTTCCGGGTCGAGGTTGTTCATCAGCATGCGCAGCGGCGCTTCGGTCAGCCAGCTCTTGGCATTCAGTTGGGTGCCGCGCGGGGCACGGATTTCGGTATCGCGGTAACGGCCGGTGGAACTCATCGGGTCTTCCTCGCTTGCGGGTGGTGTCGCCAGTGGATCGCCAGGAGCCATCCCGGCGTGGCGGAAAAAGGGTGCGCAGAAGAGGCCCCGATGCCCTGGTCGGCAACTTGCTCCTCTACTGTCACCTGATATGCATATAGCCTTATATCAACCTGTATATACAACATAATGCAAAGCAAGGGCCAGAAGAGACGGGCAGCCGCCCTGGGGTTCCCAATACTTGAGAAAAGATCTTTTATTTCAAATAGATGAAGTCATCGCAAAACTTCCGGAAGGAAGCTGCACGACGTGCAGGTGGCGAACTTTGAGGCGGGAAGGAGAGGAGAAAAAGTAACAGCGCGGTGCGCGAAGGTAACAAAACGGTGCATCCGGAGCGGCGATTCCGCCCCGGAAAGACCGCGGAACGGTTACTGCCCGAAGCGGCCTTCGAGGCGATAGCGCGATCCCGGATAGACCAGCCGTGCCGCACCCACCTGCCCCTTCGCCGACCAGGTACGCCGGCGAATCAGCAGGCAGGCGTCGCCACGCTTGATCCGCAGCAGCTTGCAGTCCGCCGCCTCGGCATTGATCGCCTCCACCACGTGCTCACCCTCGGTGAGCGGCGCCAGCTGGATCAGGTAGGCGTAGGGCGTGATGCGGGTGAAGTCCTGCTGCAGATACTCGGGCGCGACTTCGGCGTTGACGAAGCGCTCCTCCAGTTGCACCGGCACTTCGTTCTCGTAGTGCACCACCACCGAGTGGAAGATACGGCTGACGTTCTCCAGTTCGAACGGCATGGCCAGGTCCGCCCCTTCGGGGAGCGGCTCGAGCAGCACTACCTCGCAACGGTGCTCATGACCGCGAGCGGCGATCTCCTCGGCAATGTTGTGGATCTCGAAGAGCGCGGCATGCCCCTTCTGCTCGGCGACGAAGGTGCCGACACCCTGCAGACGCACCAGCACTCCCTCGATGGTCAGCTCGCGCAGTGCACGGTTGATGGTCATCCGGCTCACCCCCAGCAGGGTGAACAGTTCGCTCTCCGACGGCAGCTTGGAGTTGGGCTTCCAGACACCGTTGCGGATCTGCTGCAGGATGATCTCCTTGACCCGCGCGTACAGCGGCGCCGGGGTTTCCAGCGCGAACGCGGCCAGGGAGGAATGATCTTGGGACACGGCAGCTCCTGCTCACAGGTGGGGACGACGGTCAGTTTAACCTTCCACCATGGCGCCGCCTATGCGGCGCCACCACAGATCAGCGCGGCGCGATATGCGCCACCATCAGCTGCACGCTTTCATTGCCGCGGAACTCGTTGACGTCGAGCTTGTAGGCCACTTCCGCCCAACGCACGGTGGGGTTGGGCCAGATTTCACGGTCGATGTTGAAGGCGATGGCGTCCAGTTGCAGCGAACCGCATTCGGTCTTGAGCACCAGCTTGAGGTGACGCTCGCCGACCACGCGCTGCTGGACAATCTGGAACACGCCGTGGAACAGCGGTTCGGGGAAGTGCTGCCCCCAGGGACCGGCCTGGCGGATCGCCCGCGCCAGCTCCAGGTGGAACTCCTCTGCGCCGAGTTGGCCGTCGGAGAGCAGGCGACCGGTGAGGTCCTCCTCATCCAGCTGGCGGCGCACCTCGGCATCGAAAGCGGCGGCGAAGGCGCCGAAGTTTTCCTGCGGCAGCGACAGGCCGGCAGCCATGGCGTGGCCGCCGAACTTGCTGATCAGCCCCGGATGACGCGCGGCCACCGCGTCCAGCGCATCGCGGATGTGGAAACCCGGTACCGAGCGCGCCGAACCCTTGAGGCTACCGTCGCCGGCATCGGCGAAAGCAATGGTCGGACGGTGGTAGCGCTCCTTCAGGCGCGAGGCGAGGATGCCGATCACGCCCTGGTGCCACTCCGGGTCGAACAGGCACAGGCCGAAGGGCATCTCCTCCATCGGCAGCTCCTTGAGCTGGGCCAGCGCCTCGCGCTGCATGCCCTGCTCGATGGCCTTGCGGTCCTGGTTGAGCGCGTCGAGCTGCACCGCCATCTCGCGGGCGAGGCCCTCGTCCTCGCAGAGCAGCATTTCAATACCCAGGGACATGTCGTCCAGGCGGCCGGCGGCGTTCAAGCGCGGGCCGAGGATGAAGCCCAGGTCCGTGGAGGTGATCCGCCGGCAATCGCGCCCGGCCACTTCCAGCAGCGCGCGCAGCCCCGGACGGGCCCGGCCGGCGCGAATGCGCGCCAGGCCCTGGTGCACCAGGATGCGATTGTTGGCGTCCAGCGGCACCACGTCAGCGACGCTGCCCAGGGATACCAGGTCGAGCAATTCGGCGAGGTTCGGTTCGGCGATGCCGCGCGCGGCGAACCAGCCGCGCTCACGCAGGCGCGCGCGCAGGGCGAGCATCACATAGAAGATCACCCCAACGCCGGCCATGGCCTTGCTGGGGAAGTCGCAGCCGGGCTGGTTCGGGTTGACGATGGCATCGGCGGCGGGCAGCTCCGGCCCCGGCAGGTGGTGGTCGGTGACCAGCACACGCAGGCCGGCGGCCTTGGCAGCGGCGACGCCGTCGATGCTGGAGATGCCGTTGTCCACGGTCACCAGCAGGTCCGGGCGCTTTTCCAGCGCCACGGCGACGATTTCCGGGGTCAGGCCGTAGCCGTACTCGAAGCGGTTCGGCACCAGGTAATCGACCCAGGCCGCGCCGAGCATGCGCAACGCCAGCACGCCAACGCTGCTGGCGGTGGCGCCGTCGGCGTCGAAGTCACCGACATAGAGAATCCGCTGGCCCTTCTCCAGCGCATCGACCAGCAGCTCCACCGCCGCATCGACGCCCTTGAGCTGCTGATACGGGATCAACCGCGCCAGCCCCTTGTCCAGCTCGGCGGCGCTCTGTACACCACGGGCGGCATAGAGGCGGGTCAGCAGTGGCGGCAGGTCGCCGAGGTCGGGCAATTGCTCCGGGAGCGGACGGGATTCAATGCGCATGGAGGTTCCGGTGATTTCGTCTCAGGCGCCGATCCCGGCGCCCTGGTTACAGCGGGTAACTCTGGCGATCAACGCTCGCCCATCAGCCACTCTACTTGCAGCTCGTGCTGGCCACGCTCGTCGGTGACGAAGATGGTTCCTTCGCTGATCATTACGGTCCAGTTGATCGAGCGCGGCAGGTCGCGGGAGATTTCCTCCAGCGGTTCCTGGGGCATGGCGACGACGTTGAGGTTCTTCAGGTGGCGCACCGTGTCGAGCACCTTGGTGGTCCACACGCGCAGGTTGCCGTAGGCGACCAGGGTCAGCTTCTCGCAGCGGCGCGAGCACCAGGTCAGGCGCTCGGCGTCAGGCTGGCCTACTTCGATCCAGTGCAGGACGCGATCATCCAGGCTCTTTTCCCACAGCGAAGGTTCTTCCACGTCCGACAGACCGCGGCCGAAGGCCAGCTGCTCGTTGTACCAGATGACGTAGGCCAGCAGACGCACCGCCAGGCGCTCCTCGGTTTCCGAGGGGTGGCGGGCGACGGTGAAGCGCAGAGTCTCGTAGACCCCACGGTCGAGGTCGGTCAGGCTGATATCGGCTTTGTAGGGCGTGGCGGACAGGGCCATGGGGATTCCCGGCGAATTTTGGAAGGCGGCAAGTCTACCGCGAAAGCACCGGGTTGGTGGCTCACTCGCGCGTACGGCGGTCGGTTCCCGGCTCCGGAGCGGCCAGCTCGATGCGGTTGCGCCCCTTGGCCTTGGCGGCGTAGAGCGCCTGGTCGGCCAGCGCCAGCAGGCGCGTCAGATCGTGCCCGGCCTCGCGGGTGGTGGCGATGCCGATGCTCACGCTGAGCTGCCCTTCGGCCATGAACGGCAGTTCGGCGAATTCGCGGCGCACCCGCTCGGCCACCTGGCAGGCGCCTTCGGTATCGGCGGACACCAGCAGGCAGGCGAACTCCTCCCCGCCGATGCGTGCGAACAGGTCCTGCTTGCGCATGCGTGAGGCAGTGATGCGGCTGAACTCCACCAGCACCCGGTCGCCGGCGGGATGGCCGAAGGAGTCATTGAGGCGCTTGAAGTTGTCCAGGTCGCAGAGCAGCAGCGAAGCCTGCTCGCCGCGCTCGGCGCACAGGCGCAAGGCGCGCTCGCCGGAATCCATGAAAGCCCGGCGATTGCCGGCGCCGGTCAGTGGATCGCTCAGCGCGGCGCTGCGGAAGCCCAGCTCGGCGCGCTCCTTGACCATCGCCAGGGTCGCGAAGGCGATGCCGATGGCGTAGAGCATGGTTTCGAAGACCAGCAAGGTGAAGAAGGTGCTGCCCTGGCCATTGTTGCTGGCGCTCTCGAAGGGCATGCCACGGTCGACCGCCAGGCGCACCATGTAGAAGCCGCCGTGGAACAGCATCAGCGCCAGGGGCGGACGCAGCTCCACCTCCAGCTTGCGGCGGCTGCGCAGCAGCTCGCTGACGGACGCCAGGCAATAGGCGATGGTGATCGAGGTACTGACGAACACTCGAGCCGACAGGGACTCGTAGAACGCAGGCCAGAGGCACAGCAACGCCCACAGGGCCGCGCCAGCGCCGATCAACGGCCAGTGCGGGCGGCGCCCGGCGAACACCCGCATGGACGTCCAGTTCATCGCCGCGCAAAGGTGCAGGATGACGTTGCCCAGCAGGATCGGCACCAGATCGATGCCCATTCCCCGCAAGGTCCCCAGGAAGGTGCCCAGCGCCCCCAGCAGGAGCATCGCGCTCATGTAGCCGAGCGTCGGCTCGCGGCGGCCGCTGTGCCAGGCGAACGCCATCAGCACCCCGACCAGGGTGAGCACGTAGAGATCGACCACGACCAGCGTTGGCAGGCTCAGGACCATGCCACCCCCTCGCCTTCCGCCTGCACGCATCCCGCAGGGAGCGCCGGAGGGCCGGGGAAGTGGAATGACGGAAGCGCGCGCATCGGGGGTTACCCTGCCCAGAGTCGGACGAGCTGACAGAAGTGTCCTCGGATAAGGTTACTCTACGCGTGCCCATCGTCGGCGCAAAGCTCCGATGGTAGACGGTCGGCCCGGCGGCCTGTTCGAACGTCCGCGCGGGCGGTAAAGTCCGCCGACCACTCGCCGAACGGACCGACCGATGAACACCACCACCAAACCCCTCGCCGGCCTCAAAGTGATCGAACTGGGCACGCTGATCGCCGGTCCCTTCGCCTCGCGCCTGTGCGCGGAATTCGGCGCCGAGGTGATCAAGGTCGAATCACCCGACGGCGGCGACCCGCTGCGCAAGTGGCGCAAGCTCTACGAAGGCACCTCGCTGTGGTGGTTCGTGCAGGCCCGCAACAAACGCTCGCTGACCCTGAACCTCAAACACGAGTCCGGGCGCGAGGTGCTGAAGAAACTGCTGGCTGAGGCCGACATCCTGATCGAGAACTTCCGTCCCGGCGTGCTGGAAAAGCTCGGCCTGGGCTGGGACGTGATCCGCGCGCTGAATCCGAAACTGGTGATGGTGCGCCTGTCCGGTTTCGGTCAGAGCGGCCCCTACAAGGACCAGCCGGGCTTCGGCGCGGTGGGCGAGTCCATGGGCGGGCTGCGCTACATCACCGGCTTCGAAGACCGCCCGCCGGTACGCACCGGCATCTCCATCGGCGACTCCATCGCCGCGTTGTGGGGCGTGATCGGCGCGCTCATGGCGCTGCGTCACCGCGAGGTCAACGGCGGCCAGGGCCAGGTAGTGGACGTGGCGCTGTATGAAGCGGTATTCGCCATGATGGAATCGATGGTGCCGGAGTTCGACGTGTTCGGCTTCATCCGCGAGCGCAGCGGCAACATCATGCCCGGCATCACGCCTTCCTCCGTGCACACCACGGCCGACGGCAAGCACGTGCAGATCGCCGCCAACGGCGACGCGATCTTCCGCCGCTTCATGCTCGCCATCGGCCGCACCGACCTGGCGGACGATCCGCAGTTGGCCGACAACGCCGGACGCGACCAGCGGCGTGACGAGCTGTACGGGGTGATCGACCGCTGGGCCCGCTCCGAGCCCCTGGACACCGTGCTGAAGGTCCTGGGCGAAGCCGAAGTGCCGGCCAGCCGCATCTACTCCGCCGAGGACATGTTCGCCGACCCGCAATTCCTCGCCCGCGAGATGTTCCTCTCGGCGAAGCTGCCGGACGGCAAGCCCTTCCGCATGCCAGGCATCGTGCCCAAGCTCTCCGACACCCCCGGCTCAGCCGACTGGATCGGTCCAGGGCTGGGCGAGCATACCGATGAGGTGCTCGGTGGACTGGGTTATGACGCGGCGGCTATCGCTGCGCTGCGTCAGCAGGGGGCGGTGTAGGGCGTACGCCGTTACGGCCATTCTCCCGGGGAATACGGCTTTTGTAGGAGCGGACTCTGTCCGCTCCTACAAAAGCACGTCCCCGTAGCTACAGACCAGTAACGCAAACGCCGCCCCAGGGGGCGGCGTTTTAACTTGCGCAAACCAGGCCCAATCACATCCCGTAGCTAAGCACCTGAGCACGCTGACGCAGGGCAGCAATGACATCGTCCTCCATCCGCCCCTCCTGGATCAGCAGGTCGCGGCGAACCGACTGGATCGCTTCCTCGCGCTGGTTCTCATCGGCCAGTTGCTGGCCATCGATCACCCGGCGCAATACAACCTCGCCTTCGTCGTTGGTCAGGGTCAGGATGCGGCCGCCATCGGGGCGCGCCAAGCCCAGGGACGGAGTATAGGGAGCGAAGGTCTCGGTCAGCAGTACGCTCAGCCGGTCCATGTCATATCTCCTTGTTGCGAAATGAAAAACCTGAAGAGAAGACATCACCGCCGGCGATTAAGTTCGTCCTGCTTATTACCGCTGGTCCATAAGACCCAGGTAGTCGCCCATGAAAAAGCCCGCCATGAGGCGGGCTTTTTCATCGATCCGTGAGGGATCAGAGCGGCTTGCCACGGTTGCCGTGGGCGCTGACGAAGGTCTGAACCTTGGCCAGTTCGTTCGGCAGCACGGTGCAACGCTCTTCGCGCTGGAACAGGTCGGCCAGGTGCGCCGGCAGTGCCGGAACGGCCTCGATGCCGGCCTTCTCCACCGCTTCCGGGAACTTGACCGGATGCGCGGTGCCCAGGGTGACCATGGGCACGGCCAGGCTGCGGCGGCATTCGCGGGCCGCGCGCACGCCGATGGCGGTGTGCGGGTCCAGCAGTTCGCCACATTCGGCGTAGACCTGGGCGATGGTTTCGCAGGTCTCTTCGTCGCTCACCGCCAGGGAGTCGAACAGGCGGCGGGCTTCGGTCCAGCGGTCATCTTCGACGGCCAGCTTGCCGGTGGCCTTGAAGTTGTCCATCAGCTCGGCGACGGCCTTGCCGTTGCGGCCATGCAGGTCGAACAGCAGGCGCTCGAAGTTGGACGAGACCATGATGTCCATGGACGGCGACAGCGACGCGTGCAGGGTGTCCTTGTCGTAGCGGTTGCCGGACATGAAGCGGTGCAGGATGTCGTTGCGATTGGTCGCGACGATCAGCTGGCTGACCGGCAGGCCCATGTTGCGCGCCAGGTAGCCGGCGAAGATGTCGCCGAAGTTGCCGGTGGGCACCGAGAAGGCCACGGAACGGGCCGGGGCGCCGAGCTGGATGGCGGCGTGGAAGTAGTAAACGATCTGGGCCATGATCCGCGCCCAGTTGATCGAGTTCACCGCCACCAGACGGGTGCCCTTCAGGAAGCCCTGGTCGGCGAAGCTGGCCTTGACCATCTCCTGGCAGTCGTCGAAGTTGCCTTCGATGGCGATGTTGTGGATGTTTTCGCCAAGGATGGTGGTCATCTGACGGCGCTGCACCTCGGACACACGGTTGTGCGGGTGCATGATGAAGATGTCGACGTTCTCGCAGGCCTTGCAGCCTTCGATGGCGGCCGAGCCGGTGTCGCCGGAGGTGGCGCCCATGATCACCACGCGCTCGCCGCGCTTGGTCAGCACATGGTCGAGCAGGCGGCCGAGCAGTTGCAGGGCGAAGTCCTTGAAGGCCAGGGTCGGGCCGTGGAACAGCTCCAGCACCCACTCGTTGCCGTTCAGCTGGCGCAGCGGCGCCACGGCGTTGTGGGCGAAGACACCGTAGGTCTCTTCGAGGATCTTCTTGAAGTCGGCGTCGGAGATGCTGCCGGCAACGAACGGGCGCATCACGCGGAAGGCCAGCTCGTGGTACGGCAGGCCGGCCCAGGAGGCGATCTCTTCGACGGTGAAGCGCGGCAGGTTTTCCGGCACGTAGAGGCCGCCGTCGCTGGCCAGGCCAGCCAGCAGCACGTCTTCGAAGTTCAGCGCGGGCGCCTGGCCGCGGGTACTGATGTAACGCATGGTGTGAAACCTTCGGGTGGGCGGCGGCGCGCAGGCGCCGCCGCGATCGATTCAGTTCAGTTGTTCGACGCGGATGCGTACGACATTGCCGACCACGTCATCCAGCGCTTCCAGCGCGGCGATGGCTTCGATGATGCGGGACTCGAGCACGCGGTGGGTAACCAGGATCATCGGCACCAGACCGTCATGCTCTTCGACTTCCATCTGCATGATCGATTCGATGTTGATGCCGCGCTCGGAGAGGATGGTCGCCACCTGGGCCAGTACGCCCGGATGGTCCTTGGCCTGGATGCGCAGGTAGTAGGCGCTTTCGCAGGCGTCGATCGGCAGGATCGGGTGGTCGGAGAGCGAGTCCGGCTGGAAGGCCAGGTGCGGCACGCGGTTCTCCGGGTCGGCGGTCATGGCGCGAACCACGTCCACCAGGTCGGCGACCACCGAGGATGCGGTGGGCTCCATGCCGGCGCCGGCGCCGTAGAACAGCGTGGAACCGGCGGCATCGCCGTTGACCATGACCGCGTTCATCACGCCGTTCACATTGGCGATCAGGCGGTCGGCCGGGATCAGGGTCGGGTGCACGCGCAGCTCGATACCGCTGTCGGTACGGCGCGCAACGCCCAGGTGCTTGATGCGGTAGCCCAGTGCCTCGGCGTAGTTCACGTCGGCAGTGGTCAGCTGGGTGATGCCTTCGGTGTAGGCCTTGTCGAACTGCAGCGGGATGCCGAAAGCGATGGACGCCAGGATGGTCAGCTTGTGCGCGGCGTCGATGCCTTCCACGTCGAAGGTCGGATCGGCTTCGGCATAACCCAGCGCCTGGGCTTCCTTCAGCACGTCGGCGAAGGCGCGGCCCTTCTCACGCATCTCGGTGAGGATGAAGTTGCCGGTGCCGTTGATGATGCCGGCCAGCCAGTTGATGCGGTTGGCGGCCAGGCCCTCGCGGATCGCCTTGATCACCGGGATGCCGCCGGCCACGGCGGCTTCGAAGGCGACGATGACGCCCTTCTCGCGGGCCTTGGCGAAGATTTCGTTGCCGTGCACGGCGATCAGCGCCTTGTTGGCAGTGACCACGTGCTTGCCGTTCTCGATGGCCTTGAGCACCAGCTCGTGGGCCAGGGTGTAACCGCCGATCAGCTCGATGACGACGTCGATTTCCGGGTTGTTCGCCACGTCGAAGATGTCGGCAGTAATGGGGGTACTGCCGGTATCACACTTCGGATTGGGGCGACGGGCGGCAATCTGCGCAACCTCGATACCACGCCCGGCACGGCGGGCAATCTCCTCGGCGTTGCGTTTGAGTACATTGAAGGTACCGCCACCGACGGTCCCCAACCCACAGATTCCCACTTTCACCGGATTCACGCTGAAACTCCCCATGATTACAGCATCGGGGCGCCTGACACACCGAAGCCCGCAACGAGGCGGGCATGGGAGCAGGCACCAAATCAGAACAGGCGGACTGCCTGTTCCATAGTCAAAAGGAACCGAACATTACGAAGCGGTTCCCCATTAGTCAATGCAAGCGCAGCCCGCGACTTACTTGGCTTCCAGCGCCAGCTTGGCGATCTGGCCGGCCGGCTGGTAGCCCGGCAGCATCTGGCCGTTGGCCAGGATGATCGCCGGTGTGCCCTGCACACCGACCATCTGGCCCAACTCCAGCTGCTTGTTCACCGGGTTGTCGCACTTGGCGGCCTTCACTTCCTTCTCGTGGAACATGTCGCTCATGGCCGCCTGGCGGTCCTTGGAGCACCACACGGCCTGCAGCTGCGCATCACCCGGCGAGTTCGGGCCCTGGCGCGGGAAGGCCAGGTAGCGCACTTCGATACCGCGCTTCTGCAGTTCCGGTACTTCGGCATGCAGCTTCTGGCAGTACGGGCAGGTGGTATCGGTGAACACGGTGATGTGCGCCTTGGTCTCGCCCTTGGCCGGGAAGACCACCATGTCGGCGGTCGGGATGGCGTTGATGGTCTTGGCCACGCCCGCGCTTTCGG
Organism: Pseudomonas macauensis; assembly: GCF_047902425.1. Classification (NCBI taxonomy): domain Bacteria; kingdom Pseudomonadati; phylum Pseudomonadota; class Gammaproteobacteria; order Pseudomonadales; family Pseudomonadaceae; genus Pseudomonas; species Pseudomonas macauensis. The sequence continues at coordinate 4,608,687 of NZ_CP138377.1, forward strand.
CGGCTTCGGTCAGGTTGGTCGGCTTGCCGTCCTTCACCTGATAGATGTTGCCCTGAACGACGAACTGGCCGTCGGCGCTGGCATAGAGCACGCGGCCGCCCTTGAGCTGCACCTGGTAGATGCCTTCGAGGGGGCTCTTGGCGATAGCCTCGATGGGCAGGTCAGGTTGCAGGGACTGCAGGGTGGTGCGGATTGCCTGGTCCGGCTCGGCGGCCAGAGCAAGGGTGCTGACGAGGCCAAGGGCCGCGGCAGCCAGAAGTCGGGACAAACGCATGGAAAACTCCTGATGTCGGTCGGCGAAGACTATCACACCCTACTGGTCAGGCCGAGCCGCAGGCTGTAGCGAGAAGCTTCGGCGTACCGGGGGTTCACGACCGCATCGCAAAGATCGAACAAGGTGTAGACGTCCCTGTCGGTACAGCCTGCCCAAGCGCAACCCGGCCCGGCCATCCATGGCCGGTCGTTTGCGGGGCAACGCATGCGTTGCTAGAGCCCCCGCTCACCCCCTGGGGTGATGCTGTGCATGCAGGTCCTGCAGGCGCGCCCGGGCGATATGGGTGTAGATCTGCGTGGTGGAAAGATCACTGTGCCCCAGCAGCATCTGTACCACACGCAGGTCGGCTCCGTGGTTGAGCAGATGGGTGGCGAAGGCATGGCGCAGGGTGTGTGGTGACAGGCTCTTGCCGATGCCGGCGACTTTCGCGTGCAGCTTGATGCGGTGCCAGAAGGTCTGGCGGGTCATCTGCTCGCCCCGCAGACTGGGGAACAGCACGTCACTGGGGCGCCCGCCCAGCAGGTCCGCCCGCGCTTCGCGCATGTAGCGCTCGATCCACAGGATGGCTTCCTCCCCCAGAGGCACCAGCCGCTCCTTGCTGCCCTTGCCCATGACGCGCACCACGCCCTGGCGCAGGTTGACCTGCTCCAGGGTCAGCCCGACCAATTCACTGACCCGCAGCCCGCAGGCGTAGAGCACCTCCAGCATGGTGCGATCGCGCAGGCCGAGCGGATCGTCGGTCTCCGGCGCCGCCAGCAGCGCTTCGACATCGGCCTCCGAGAGCGACTTGGGCAGCGGCTTGCCCAGTTGCGGCAGTTCCACCAGCAGCGTCGGGTCCTCCTCGATCAACCCTTCTCGCAGGCAGTAACGATAGAAGCCGCGCAGCCCCGAGAGGAAGCGCGCCGTGGAGCGGGCCTTATAACCCTCGCCCAGGCGCCAGGCCAGATGATCGAGGATCACCTCGCGCCCTGCCGACTCCAGCGCCACCCCGCGCTCGTCGAGCCAGCCGTTGAACAGCGCGAGGTCGCTGCCGTAGGCGCTGCGAGTGTTGTCGGAGAGACCCTTTTCCAACCAGAGGGCGTCGAGGAATCGGTCGATCAGTGAATGTGAAACCGGCATCATGTCAGGCTATATCAATAGAAAAGCGTGGAACTAGTCTTCCACAGCCGCCCCCCGCAACTCCACCGTCAACAGCGCAAGGACCCGGCTCCACCATGGACGAACACAGCACTTACTTCGCCTTCGCCGGCATTGGCATCGCCTCCCTGCTCAGCCAGTGGCTGGCCTGGCGCCTGCGCCTGCCGGCGATCCTGTTCCTGCTGCTGAGCGGTATTCTGATCGGCCCTGTCCTGCACCTCCTGACCCCGGAACACCTGTTCGGCCCGCTGCTGTTCCCGGTGGTATCCCTCGCAGTGGCCCTGGTGCTGTTCGAGGGCAGCCTGACGCTGCGCCTGGACGAATGGAAGGAAATCGGCACCGTGGTCCGTCGCATGGTCACCGTCGGCGCGCTCACCACCTGGGGGGTGATCGCCCTGGCGACCCGCTACCTGCTGGACTTCACCTGGGAAATGGCCCTGCTGTTCGGCGCCCTCACCCTGGTCACCGGCCCCACGGTGATCGTGCCGATGCTGCGGGTCGTACGTCCTAACGCGACCATCGCCAACATCCTGCGCTGGGAAGGCATCGTCATCGACCCCATCGGCGCCCTGCTGGCCGTCGTGGTCTACACCTTCATCGCCGCCAGCGACGTCGGCCAGGGCTGGGCCGACAGCCTGCTGACCTTCGTCAGCGTGATCGGCTGCGGCATCGCCTTCGGCCTGGTCGGCGGCCAGGCGCTGGGGGTCGCCCTGCGTCGGCACTGGCTACCGGATTACCTGCATAACCTGGCATCCCTGTCCGTGGTCCTGGGCGTGTTCGTGCTGTCGAACAACGTCATGTCGGAATCGGGACTGCTGGCCGTGACCGTGATGGGCCTGCGCATGGCCAACATGCAGGGCGTCGACGTGAAGCACATCCTGCACTTCAAGGAAAACCTCAGCGTGCTGCTGATCTCCGGGCTGTTCGTGCTGCTGGCCGCGCGCCTGGACATGTCGGCGCTGCTCGGCCTTGGCCCGGTTGCACTGCTGGTGCTGGCGCTGATCCAGTTCGTCGCCCGGCCACTGAGCGTGATGATCTCCACCGCCGGCTCCGCACTGAACTGGCGCGAACGCGCGCTGCTGAGCTGGATCGCGCCACGCGGCATCGTCGCCGCAGCAGTATCGGCAATCTTCGCCATTCGCATGATGGAAGCCGGCCACGCCCAGGCCGGCGTACTGGTGCCCCTCACCTTCCTGGTGATCATCGGCACCGTGGTCCTGCAAAGCGCCACCGCGCGCCCACTGGCCCGCCTGCTGAAAGTCGCCGAGCCGGTGCCCACCGGCTTCCTGATCGTCGGTGCCAACCCGGTGGCGCGGGCCATCGGCGTCGGCCTGCAGAACGCCGGGGTGCAGGTGCTGCTCACCGACTCCAGTTGGGAGAACACCCGCGCCGCGCGCATGGAGAACCTGCCAACCTACTTCGGCAACCCCGCCTCGCAACATGCCGAGGCGCACCTGGACCTGATCGGCCTGGGGCATTTGCTGGCGCTGTCCCCCAACGCCGAGCTGAATGCCCTGATGTGCATGAGCTTCCGCCACGAATTCAGCCCCTGGCAGCGCTTCATCCTGCCCAGCAGCCAGGACAGCCGCCGCAGCCAGAAGCATCGTGTCAGCGACCGCCATCGCGGCCATCCCCTGGGCCAGACGCCCATCACCTACCCGCAGATGGCCGGCTTGATCGCGCGCGGCGCGGAAGTCCGCTCGACGCTGCTCAGCGACAACTTCGGCTGGGAGGAATACCAGGCCCAGCACGGCAGCCGGGCGCTGCTGCTGTTCGCCCGCGACCCGAACGGCCGCCTGCACATCGCCAGCCCGGACCGGCCGCTGACGCCCGGCACCGGCTGGACGGTGATCTCACTGGTGGAGGAAGCCCCGGAAAATGTCGCGGGTACAAATGAAACAGCGCAAGCCGCAATAACCTGACAATCGGCCGCGTCAGCCTATCTTTAGGTGGGTGACAGAATTCGTCTGACAGACAATGATTGCATCACGCCATCATTGCACCAATGAAGCTTACCGCCATGCCCAGTCAGCAGAACTCCCGCCTCGGTCAGATCCTGGTCAGCAAGGGACTGATCACCTCCCAACAGCTGGACCACGCCATCCAGCTCCAGCTCAGCAACGGGTTGCGCCTGGGCGAAACGCTGATCCAGCAGGGCTGGATCAGCGAACGCCAGCTCGGGCGGGCCCTGAAGAAGCAGAACAACGTGCGCCTGGCGGCGACGCTCCTGGCGGCATTGCTCAGCCCGTTTCAGCTGGCCAGCGCGGACGTGCAGCGTCAGGCTCCGACCAGCATCACCCGCCATGAAGCGCCCCACGGCCTGAAACCGCTCAGCGACCATGAGATGAGCAACATCAACGCCCAGGGCTTCGATGACACCCTGCAAAGCCTCCTGGTCAGTGCCGAAGGCGGCGACGGCGTGGGCACCGTCAAGCAGCTCGCGCGCCTGGTGCTGCCGGTAGTGGACAGTCTGAACGCCGAAACCTCCATGCGTGACGTGCAATACGACACCGCGCACGCCTCCTCGACCTTCAATGCCGACGGCTCGATCAACGTGCGCCTGCCCAGCTCCATCGGCGAAGTGCGCTTCGACAACATCCGTGTCGCCGGCGCGCCCAAGACCCAGAGCATGGGCAGCCTGAGCCTGCAGAACATTGACCTGTCCCAGGCTTCGCTGAAGATCAGCCTGCGCCACTGAGTCTTTTGTGTAGGAACGAGCTGACCGACATCGAAATGAAAGAAGGCGCCCACGGGCGCCTTCTTGCGTATCAGGCCTCGAAACCCGGCAGGACCGGCACCGGGCGCTTCTCATCATCGATGGCGACGAAGCTGAACAACCCGTGAATGGCCTTCTCGCGGCCGTCGGCGGACATGCTCTCGACGAACACCTCGACCTCGACCTTCAGGCTGGTGTTGCCGACCTTCACCACCCGGCCAATCAGCTCGACGATGGAGCCGGCGGGGATCGGGTGCTTGAAATCGATGCGGTCGGTGGACACGGTCACCAGTGGCAGGCGGCAGAAGCGCGTCGCGGCGATGAACGAGACTTCGTCCATCCAGGCCAGCGCGGTGCCGCCGAACAGGGTGTTGTGGTGGTTGGTGGTGGGCGGGAAGATCGCCTTGGTCACGCGGGTTTCCGAAAGCGTCGTGCGGCGAAGGATTTCTTGCTCTCTGGGGCTCATGCCACTGCTACCTGATGCATTGAAGGTGGCTGCCGGTGCTGCGGATGTTGTGCTTGTCGTGCGCTGCCGGGGGCAGATGGGAACGGGGCCGAAGTGGCCAGCCGGCAAACGCCGGGCAAGAAAAAAGCAGCCCGTGGGCTGCTTTTTTCGGGAAAGACCGGTGACTTAGACCAGTTTTTCCTTGATGCGCGCTGCCTTGCCGGACAGTTCGCGGAGGTAGTACAGCTTGGCCTTGCGCACGTCGCCGCGACGCTTGACGGAAACGCTGTCTACCAGCGGGCTGTAGGTCTGGAAGGTACGCTCTACGCCTACGCCGTTGGAGATCTTGCGAACGGTGAACGCGCTGTTCAGGCCGCGGTTGCGCTTGCCGATGACAACGCCTTCGAAGGCCTGCAGACGCTGACGGTCGCCTTCCTTCACTTTAACCTGGACGATTACGGTGTCGCCGGGGGCGAACGCCGGAATCTCTTTGTTCATCTGTTCAGCTTCGATCTGCTGAATGATCTTGTTGGTCATTTCAGTGCTCCTAAGACAAGCGCTCGGCGCTCGCCATCGATACGTTAACTATCGTTCCGCTGGCGGATATATTCCTCCAGCAGCTTCTTCTCTTCTCCAGAAAGCGAGCGGCAATCCAGAAGATCGGCACGTCGTTCCCAGGTCCTGCCTAAGGACTGCTGCAAACGCCAGCGCCGGATGTGTTCGTGGTTGCCGCTGAGCAGCACCTCAGGAACACGTTTGTCTGCGTACACCTCGGGTCGGGTGTAGTGCGGACAGTCGAGCAGGCCATCCGTGAAGGAGTCCTCCTCGGCGGAGTCCACGTGGCCCAGTGCACCGGGCAACAATCGCGTGACCGCGTCAATCAGCACCATGGCCGGAAGCTCACCCCCGGACAGGACATAATCGCCAACTGACCATTCCTCATCGACATGCTCTTCAATGAAGCGCTCGTCGATGCCTTCGTAACGCCCGGCGATCAGGATCAGTCGTTCCTCGTTCGCCAGTTCCTTCACGGCCGCTTGCGTGAGCTTGCGACCTTGCGGCGAGAGGTAGATCACCTTCGCCGGTCCGCCTGCGGCTTGCCGGGCATCGCCCAGTGCGCCTTCAAGCGGCTTGATTTTCATCACCATGCCGGGACCACCGCCGAAAGGCCGGTCATCCACCGTCTGGTGACGGTCCTCGGTGTTGCTCCGCGGGTTGAAGCACTGAAGCTGAATCAGCTCCTGCTTGACCGCGCGACTCGTGATGCCATAGTCGCTGATGGCGCGAAACATCTCCGGGAAGATGCTGATGACTCCAATCCACATGAATTAGAAGTCCGCGTCCCAGTCCACCCGAATCTCGCCAGCTTCCAGGTCCACCGCTTGCACGCACTGATCCGTATACGGGAGCAGGCGTTCACGGTCGTCCAGGCTGCCTGCGCAGGGCTTGACTACCATCACATCGTTGGCGCCGGTCTCCAGCATGTGGTCGAGAATCCCGAACAGTTGCCCGTTCTGGTCGATCACCCTGAGACCTTCCAACTGGCTCCAGTAGAATTCGCCATCGTCCAGCACCGGCAGCTCGCTGCGCGGAACCAGGATTTCGAATTCAGCGAAGGTGCGGGCGATCTCGCGATCATCCAGTCCCTTCAGCTTCGCGACCAGGACATTGCCCTGCACGCGACCTTGAACCAGCTCAGCCTGTCGAACCTCGTTGCCACGCTTGAGCGTCCAGCGACGGTAATCCAGCAGGTTGTCCAACGGATCGGTAAAGGAATACACCTTCACCTCACCACGAATGCCGTGCACCGATACGATCTTGCCGAGAACGATCATCTCCTCGGCGGGAGCAGGCTTCGTGTTCATCGATCTCAGGCAGCCTTGGCGGCTTCCTTGATCAGCTGAGCAACACGCTCAGACGGTTGAGCGCCTTGGCTCAGCCAGTAGTTCAGACGCTCCTGGTTGATCGAGACCTTGACCTCGGCACCAGTTGCAACAGGGTTGAAGAAGCCGACGCGCTCAACGAAACGGCCGTCACGAGCGTTGCGGCTGTTGGTCACGGTCAGGTGATAGAACGGGCGCTTCTTGGAGCCGCCACGAGCCAGACGAATGGTTACCATGCGTACGTTGTTCCTATGGTTTGCTTGCAAAAAAGAAATGCAGCCCCCGGGCACAGAGCCCGAAAGGCCGCATATTCTATGAGCTAAAGCCCCGCGCCGCAAGCCGCAGCGCGTCCGGCCCGCCGGGCGGCGGGCCGTCTGGGGTCACATCTTGGGCATGCCGCCGGGGAACATGCTGCCCATGCCGCGCATCATCTTCGCCATGCCACCCTTGGCGGTGACCTTCTTCATTACCTTCTGCATCTGCTTGTGCTGCTTGATGAGACGGCCGACATCCTGAACCTGGGTACCGGAACCCAGGGCGATGCGGCGCTTGCGCGAACCACTGATCACTTCCGGGTCACGGCGCTCGGCCGGGGTCATGGAGTTGATGATCGCCTCCATCTGCTTGAACTGCTTCTCCGCCGCGTTCTGCGCGTTGCCCATCTGCGACAGGTTGACGCCGCCGAGCATCGGCAGCTTGTCCATCAGGCTGCCCAGGCCGCCCATGTTCTTCATCTGCTGCAGCTGGTCGCGGAAGTCTTCGAGGTCGAAGCCCTTGCCCTTCTTGATCTTCTTCGCGAGCTTCTCGGCCTTCTCGCGGTCCATGTTCTGCTCGGCCTGCTCGATCAGGCTGAGCACGTCGCCCATGCCGAGGATGCGCGAGGCCACGCGGTCGGGGTGGAACGGATCGAGCGCTTCGCTCTTCTCGCCCATGCCGAGGAACTTGATCGGCTTGCCGGTGATGGCGCGCACGGACAGCGCGGCACCGCCACGGGCGTCGCCGTCGACCTTGGTCAGCACCACGCCGGTCAGCGGAAGGGCGTCGTTGAAGGCCTTGGCGGTGTTGGCAGCGTCCTGACCGGTCATGGCGTCGACCACGAACAGGGTTTCCACCGGCTTGATCGCCGCGTGGACCTGCTTGATCTCGTCCATCATCTCGGCGTCGACGTGCAGGCGACCGGCGGTATCCACGATCACCACGTCGATGAACTTCAGCTTCGCCTCGCGGATCGCAGCTTCAGCGATGGCCACCGGCTTCTGGCTGGTATCGGACGGGAAGAAGGTCACGCCGATGTCATTGGCCAGGGTTTCCAGCTGCTTGATCGCCGCCGGGCGGTAAACGTCGGCGGATACCACCAGCACGGACTTCTTCTTGCGCTCCTTGAGGAAGCGCGCCAGCTTGCCGGCGGTGGTGGTCTTGCCCGCGCCCTGCAGGCCGGCCATCAGGATGACCGCCGGTGGAGCGGCGGCGAGATCGAGGTCCTCGTTGGCCGCGCCCATCAGCTCGACCAGTTCGGCCTGGACGATCTTCACGAAGGCCTGGCCCGGGGTCAGGCTCTTGGAAACCTCGGTGCCGACCGCGCGATCCTTGATCTTGGCGACGAAGTCCTTGACCACCGGCAGGGCCACGTCGGCCTCCAGCAGGGCCATCCGCACTTCGCGGAGCGTGTCCTTGATGTTGTCCTCGGTCAGCTTGGCCTTGCCGGTAACGTGGCGCAGCGTTTGCGAAAGGCGATCTGTAAGGTTTTCGAACATGCGCGTTCCTAATCAGACCCGGTCGGGTCAGGGTTTGGCTTGTCAGCAAGCCGGCGATTATAGCGAAGTGCGGCCAGCGCCAACACCGCCGATGATCCCTCTGTGACGGACCGCGCCCAGGCTAGAAGCGAACTGTTCTCAGCGGCTTTCTAGACCCGGCCGTTCTGTGCCACACTCACGGCCTTTCGGGTCCCCCTTCCAAGGACTGTTCCAAGGACTTATGCAACCTCTGCTGCCCAGCCTGATCGCCGCCGTCCTCTATATCGGCACTACCGTCTACCAGAGCGTTAGCCTGGCCCGCCGCACCCCGCCGCAGAAACCGCTGCTCCTCCTGCTGGGCCTGGCCGCCCTGCTCTGCCAGGCCTACAGCCTGAGCCAGGAGCTGCTGACGCCCGGCGGCCTGGTGCTGGACTTCTTCAACGCCGCCAGCCTGATCTCCGCCGCGGTTACCGCACTGACGCTGCTGGCCTGCCTGCGCATCCCGGTGCACAACCTGCTGATCTTCCTCTATCCGCTGGGCGCCCTGACCACCCTGCTGGCGGCGTTCGTGCCCCACGGCACCATCGAGCCGATCAATGAACAGCCGGGCATCCTCGCGCACATCCTGCTGTCGATCCTCGCCTACGGCCTGCTGACCATCGCCGTGGTCCAGGCGCTGCTGTTGCTGGTGCAGGACCATCAGCTCAAGCACAAGCACCCGTCGGGCCTGATCCGCAACTTCCCGCCGCTGCAGACCATGGAAAGCCTGCTGTTCGGCTTCCTCTGGGGCGGCTGGTCGCTGCTCTCGCTGTCGCTGATCTCCGGCTGGCTGTTCGTCGACAACCTGTTCGCCCAGCACCTGGCGCACAAGACCATCCTCTCCTGCTTCGCCTGGATGGTGTTCGCCGTGCTGCTGTGGGGCCGCCACCAGCTCGGCTGGCGTGGTCACAAGGCCATTCGCTGGACCCTGGCAGGTTTCTGCCTGTTGATGCTGGCCTATTTCGGCAGCAAGCTGGTCAAGGAATTCATCCTGCACATCTGACGCTGGCGGCGGTGCCGCACCGCCGCGAAACGCCGAAGGAACCCGACGCATGGGCGACATCCACCCCGGCTACATGATCGGCCTGCTGGTCTTCCTGCTGGTGTGTTCCGCGTTCTTCTCCAGCGTCGAGACCGGCGTCCTGAGCCTCGATCGCTACCGCCTGCGCCACCTGTCCAAGCAGGGCAACCGCGGTGCACGGCGCACCAGCTGGCTGCTGCTGCGCACCGACCGGCTGTTGGGCACCATCCTGATCGGCAACAACTTCGTCAACATCGTCGCCTCCGCCCTGGCCACCCTGCTGGCCCTGCGCCTGTGGGGCGAGGCTGCCGTCGCGCCGACCACCATCGTCCTGACCCTGGTGCTGCTGATCTTCGGCGAGATCACCCCCAAGACCTACGCCACGCTGCGCCCGGAAAACGTCGCCTTCCCCGCCAGCCTGCCGCTGCTGTGGCTGCAGAAGCTGTTCAGCCCGCTGCTGTGGCTGATGACCGGGGTGAGCAACCTGCTGCTGCGGGCCTGCGGCCTCGACCCGACCCAGCGTGTCAGCAAGCCGCTGAGCAGCGAGGAGCTCAAGAGCGTGGTCAGCGAGTCCAGCGAGAAGCTCACCGCCAACCGGCAGAACATGCTGCTGAGCATCCTCGATCTGGAAAAGATCACCGTGAACGACCTGATGGTGCCACGCAACGAGGTGCAGGGCATCGACCTGGACGACGAGCTGGAAACCATCATCGGCCAGCTGCGCAACACCACCCACACCCGCCTGCCGGTGTTCCGCAATGACATCAACCAGGTCGAGGGCGTGGTGCACATGCGCCAGATCGCCCGCCTGCTGACCCACAACCAGCTGACCAAGGACAGCCTCAAGGCCGCGTGCCTGGAGCCCTACTTCGTGCCCGAGAGCACGCCGCTGTCGACCCAGCTGATCAACTTCCAGAAGCAGAAGCGACGCATCGGCATCGTCGTTGACGAGTATGGCGAGGTGATCGGCATCATCACCCTGGAAGACATCCTCGAAGAGATCGTCGGCGAATTCAGCAACCAGGACGCCCTGCGCAACCCCGATATCCACCCGCAGGCCGATGGCACCTATGTGATCGACGGCTCGGCCAACCTGCGCGACCTCAACCGCGCCCTGGGCTGGCAACTGCCCAGCGACGGCCCCAAGACCCTCAACGGCCTGGTCACCGAAGCCCTTGAACAGATTCCCGACTGCGCGGTGTGCCTGAAGATCGGCCGCTACCGCCTGGAAATCCTCCAGTCCGGCGAGAACCGCGTGAAAAGCGTGCGCGTCTGGCAACCCGGCATTCCTACACCACCCGCGCCGCACCGCGACGAGCTTGCCTGAGCGGCCCCACCCGCCCCTATAATCCGGACGGCTTACCCAGCCTCCCGCCAGCGCCCGCCGCTACCCACGACACCCCGCTGGCCAGTCAATCGCACGCCCCGCCGAGCCTCGACCCCGCGTCGTTGCCTTGCGAAGCAGCCGGCCTCGCCCTGACCCGCCGCGAGCCGCGTCCCCCTGCCCCGACCCGGGCCGCGCTTCCTTCTCGCGCCACGGCGATGCCTCTTCATGATGCCGGACACGACCGCAGAGTCGTCGCCGAGCAGGACTGCCAGGGACCGACCCGCATGACCAGCACCACCTTCGACGCCGAACAGCCGGCCGAACAGACCAACTCCACCACCCGTGTCGCAGTGGCCAGCTTCATCGGCACCGCCATCGAGTTCTACGACTTCTACGTCTACGCCACCGCCGCCGCGCTGGTAATCGGCCCAGTGTTCTTCCCACAGACATCGGGCACCGCCCAGGCGCTGAGCGCCTTCCTCACCTTCGGCATCGCCTTCCTCGCCCGCCCGCTGGGCTCGGCGCTGTTCGGTCACTTCGGCGACCGCATCGGACGCAAATCCACCCTGGTAGCCTCGCTGCTGCTGATGGGCGTGTCGACCACCCTGATCGGCCTGCTGCCGGGCTATGACAGCATCGGTGCCTGGGCGCCCATCCTGCTCTGCGTGCTGCGCTTCGGCCAGGGCCTGGGGTTGGGCGGGGAGTGGGGCGGCGCCGCGCTGCTAGCCACGGAGAATGCGCCGAAGGGCCGTCGCGCCTGGTTCGGCATGTTCCCGCAGATGGGCCCGTCGATCGGCTTCCTCGCCGCCAACGGCCTGTTCCTCTGCCTGGCCATGCTGCTCAGCGAGGAGCAGTTCCGCGCGTGGGGCTGGCGCATCCCGTTCATCCTCAGCGCCGTGCTGGTGATCGTCGGCCTGTACGTGCGCCTGAAGCTGGTGGAAACCCCGGTGTTCGCCAAGGCCATGGCGCGTCACGAACGCTCCAGCCTGCCGATCGCCGAGCTGTTCGCCAGACATTGGCGGCCGACGCTGCTCGGCGCCCTGGCAATGGTGGTGTGCTACGCCCTCTTCTATATCTCCACGGTGTTCTCGCTGAGCTACGGCGTGACCAGCCTGGGTTACAGCCGCGAACAGTTCCTTGGCCTGCTGTGCTTCGCCGTGCTCTTCATGGCCGCCGCCACGCCGCTCTCCGCCTGGCTGAGTGACCGCTTCGGGCGCAGGCCGGTGCTGATCGTTGGTTGTATCGCTGCGATCACCTCCGGCTTCGCCATGCAGCCACTGCTGAGCCAGGGCTCCTCGGTCGAGGTGGCGATCTTCCTGGCACTGGAGCTGTTCCTGATGGGCGTTACCTTCGCCCCCATGGGCGCGCTGCTGCCGGAGCTCTTCCCCACCCACGTGCGCTACACCGGCGCTTCGGCGGCCTACAACCTGGGCGGCATCCTCGGTGCCTCGGTGGCGCCGTACATCGCGCAGAAGCTGGTGGGCATGGGCGGACTGAGCTGGGTGGGTGGCTACGTTTCGGTGGCGGCGGCACTCAGCCTGCTGGCCGTGCTGTGCCTGCGGGAGACGCGCGAGAGCGATCTGGACAACATCGACTGAAGTCCGACCTGCAGGAGCGAGCGTGGTCGCGAACAGAGGTATCCGGCTACTTCAGCGCTGGGCGGTTCGCGAGCAAGCTCGCTCCTACAACATGCAAGGCGCTCCGGGCTCAGCCCCGGAGGCGCGGCAGACCAAGGTGTATCGGCGTACAACCGCGGACGGTTGTACGCCCTACGACTGCACCAGCCACTGCGCCAGGTGTTCGCCCCAGACCTGATAGCCCAGCGCCGAGGGGTGATAACCGTCGATGGCGAGGAACTGCGGCTGCATTTCCAGGCTGACCTCGCAATAACCGGCGCCCTGCGTCAGGGCCAGCGTACCGAGCTGGCGATCCAGCAACGCCGCGCGCCAGCCCAGTAGTTGCCGCAACAGCCACGGCAGCGCGGTGAAATGCTGCAGCGGCGGCACCGCCGTGCATACCACGCGCGCGCCACGGGTTCGGAAATGCCCGATCAGTTGTTTGAGAGAGCCCAACCAGCGCTGGCTGGAACTGAAGTGGGTCGTATCGTTGACGCCGAAGACCAGCGCCACCAGGTCGTAATCCTGATCCGCCGCCATTGGTAACAAGCGCTCACAGGCCTCGCCGGCGGTAATACCGTTCTCCCCGATCGCACGCCAGGCGACGGGACGCTCCAGCCGACAGGAAAGCGCCAGCGCCAGGCGCCCGGCCAGGGCAAAATCCAGGCAGGATGCGCCGACTCCGGCGACCGTGGACTCACCCAGCAGTAGAAGACGAAAGGGTTCGCCTGGCTTCTCGATGCCGGCGACGCCTTCGCAGACACCCGCCGCGGGAGCCAGGCGCAAGGCCGTGCGCCGGGTGCGCACGGCCATGGGCAGGGCCAGCGGCAGCAGCGGCAATGCCGCCGCCCACCACATCAACCCCGCCCAGCGGCTCACAGCTCGACGTTGACCGCCTGGGCCGAACGGGTCGCCTTGGCGCGGGCCGCGTCGATCGACTCGTCGCGCGCCAGGGCCACGCCCATGCGGCGCTGACCGTCGACTTCCGGCTTGCCGAACAGGCGCAGCGCGGTATCCGGCTCGCTCAGGGCGGCGCCGAGGTTGGCGAAGGCCACCTTGTCGGACTTGCCTTCCACCAGAATCACCGCCGAGGCGGAATCGCCCAGCTGGCGGATCACCGGGATCGGCAGACCGAGGATGGCGCGGGCGTGCAGGGCGAACTCGGAAAGGTCCTGGGAAATCAGGGTCACCAGGCCGGTGTCATGCGGGCGCGGCGAGACTTCGCTGAACCACACCTGATCGCCCTTCACGAACAGTTCCACGCCAAACAGGCCGCGACCGCCCAGCGCCTCGGTGACCGCCTTGGCCACGCGCTCGGATTCGGCCAGCGCCTTTGGGCTCATGGCCTGGGGCTGCCAGGACTCGTGGTAGTCGCCCTTCACCTGGCGGTGGCCGATGGGGGCACAGAAGGTGGTGCCGCCGATGTGACGAACGGTCAGCAGGGTGATCTCGTAGTCGAAGTCGATGAAGCCCTCGACGATCACCCGGCCCTTGCCGGCGCGGCCACCCTCCTGGGCGTAGTCCCAGGCGGCCTTCAGGTCGGCATCGGATTTCAGCACGCTCTGGCCCTTGCCGGAGGAGCTCATGATCGGCTTGACCACGCAGGGGTAGCCCACGGCAGCAACACCGGCGGCATATTGCTCGTAGGTATCGGCGAAGTGATACGGCGAGGTGGGCAGGCCCAGTTCCTCGGCGGCCAGGCGACGGATGCCCTCGCGGTTCATGGTCAGCTGTGCGGCGCGGGCGGTGGGGACGACGGTGTAGCCTTCGCTCTCCAACTCGACCAGGGTCGCGGTGGCGATGGCTTCGATCTCCGGCACGATGTAGTGCGGTTTTTCCTGCTCGATCACCGCGCGCAGGGCCCCGCCGTCGAGCATGCTGATCACATGGCTACGGTGCGCCACCTGCATCGCCGGTGCGTTCTCGTAACGGTCAACGGCGATCACCTCGCAACCCAGGCGCTGCAGTTCGATCGCCACTTCCTTGCCCAGCTCGCCGGAGCCACAGAGCAGTACACGGGTCGCGCTCGGCGACAGGGGAGTTCCAATACGGGGCATTGCGTGAAACCTCGGGAAGGGAAAGTGTTGAAACGAAAAAGCTCGGCGGCGTGCTAGATCAGCACGCCCTGCTGGCGGGCGCGCTCTTCGCAACGCCGGAGCACCTCGCGGCGTTCGGCGTTGTCCATGCGCCCCCAGCGGGTGATTTCGTCGGCGCTGCGCTGGCAGCCCAGGCAGATGTCGGCGTCATCCAGCGCGCAGACATGCACGCAGGGCGAGGCCACGGGACGTTCTACTGTCATTCTTCCTGCTCGGCCAACTCGCGGGCGTAACGCTGGGCGTTGTGCACGTAATGGGCGGCGCTGGCTTCGAGGATCTTCTTCTGCGCCTCGGTCAGCTCGCGCACCACCTTGCCGGGCGAGCCCATCACCAGGGAGCCGTCGGGAATTTCCTTGCCCTCGGGGATCAGCGCGTTGGCGCCGATGATGCAGTACTTGCCGATCTTCGCGCCGTTGAGGACCACCGCGTTGATGCCGATCAGGCTGTAATCGCCCACCTGGCAGCCGTGCAGCATGGCGTTGTGGCCGATGGTCACGCCCTTGCCCAGGGTCAGCGGGAAGCCCATGTCGGTGTGGATCACGGTGCCATCCTGCACGTTGCTGTTCTCGCCGATGTGGATCAGCTCGTTGTCGCCACGCAGCACGGCGTTGAACCACACGCTGGCGCCGGCATCCAGGCGAACCTTGCCGATCACCGTGGCCGTGGGGGCGATCCAGCTTTCCGGATGGGTTTCGACTTGGGACGAGCCCAGGCGGTACTTCATGGGTTTCTCCTCAGGCGGGGGCCGCTCGTTCGGCTCTTTATAGGCGTCAGCTCAGCTTGATGAACTGCGCGGGCGGTTGGTGCAGGTCGATGCGGGCGTCATACAGCAGATTGACCAACTCGACCAGCATGATCGCCGACAACCCCCAGATCTTGTACCCCTCGTAGAGGTAGCTGGGGACGTACCAGCTGCGGCCGAAATAATCGATGCGATGAGTGGTTTCCCGCGGGTCGCCACGGAAGAACTCCAGCGGCACCTTGAAGACTTCGGCAATCTCGCCGTCATTGGGGCGGTACTCGACGAAGTCCGGGACGAAGCCGACGAATGGCTTGACCAGGATACCGTGACGGGACAGCAACGTGCTCAACGGCCCGACCACTTCCACCAGCCCGGGCGGCAGGGCGATCTCCTCTTCCGCCTCGCGCAGGGCGGTATGGATCAGGTCGACGTCCTCGGGGTCGCGTCGCCCACCGGGGAATGCCACCTCGCCGCTGTGGGTGGACAGCCCCGTCGCGCGCAACGTGAGCACGAGTTCTTCCTGGGGAGTGATGGGGAGCAGGACCGCCGCTTCCGGGAAGCTGCGGTCCGTTTCGAAGTCGCGAGGCGTGTGCGCCTGTATGCGTTGGCGCAGCTGGTCCAGCATGCCGAACATCCTGCGGGAAAGGGCCGATTCTTTTAATTGAACGATCATGGCACGAAAGACCGAACTGCCCAAGCCCCGCCCCTTGCTGCGTGCCCGGCGCAGCGCGCAAGATGGGCGCATATTCGAACAAGGAAACGGCATGAAATTCTGCAGTCAGTGCGGCGCTCCCGTGAGCCTGCGCATCCCCAGCGGCGACAACCGCCCGCGCTACGTCTGCGACCAGTGCCATACCGTGCATTACCAGAACCCTCGCATCGTCGCCGGCTGCCTGCCGGTGTGGGAAGGGCGCATCCTGCTGTGCCGTCGCGCCATTCAGCCGCGCCAGGGCTTCTGGACCCTGCCCGCCGGCTTCATGGAGAACGGCGAGACCCTGGAGCAGGCCGCTGCGCGGGAAACCCTCGAAGAAGCCTGCGCCCGCGTCCACGACCTGCAGCTCTATACCCTCTACGACCTGCCGCACATCAGCCAGGTGTACATGTTCTTCCGCGCCGAACTGGCCGACCTGGACTTCCGCGCCGGCGAGGAGAGCCTGGAGGTAAAACTGTTCGAAGAATCCGACATCCCGTGGGGTGAGCTGGCTTTCCCCACCGTGGGCCGTACCTTAGAATGCTACTTTGCGGACCGGATCAAGCGGAGCTTCCCGGTGCGCAACGAAGCCATCGCACCGATGCTGGCACAGAAAAAGAACTAAAAGACCTGTACACCGCCTCTAAGGCATTAGGATCACTGGGGAATACGTTTCAATGCGCTGGCTGATCGCCGTCCTTTGTCTTACCTTCGCCGCGTTCTCGAACGCCAGTGCGACGCCTACGCTCGACGGTCATATCGACAAGATTCTCGTGCTCAAATCCGAGCGCAAACTGCACCTGATGAGCAACGGCAAGATCCTCAAGAGCTACCGTGTGTCCCTGGGCAAGCGGCCGCAAGGACCGAAGCTCGCCGAGGGCGACAACCGCACGCCGGAAGGCTTCTACTGGATCGACTGGCGCAAGACCAGCGACAAGTACAACCTCTCCATGCACATCTCCTACCCCAACGCGCGTGATGTGGCCAAGGCGCGGGAAAAGAACCTGTCGCCGGGCGGCATGATCATGATCCACGGCACCCCGCTGGATGAGGAATACCCCGAGTGGTACTTCTCCACCCTCGACTGGACCAACGGCTGCATCGCCATGACCAACGCCGACCTGCGCGAGGTCTGGAGCCTGGTGAAGGACGGCACGCTGATCGAGATCCGTCCCTGACCGGACACACCAATGAAAAAGGCGCCTTTGGGCGCCTTTTTCATTTACGTCAGAACACCATGTCCGACAACCGCCACACCTCGAAGGCCGGCGTCTCATAAGGGTGCGCGGCCTTCAAGGCCTTGACCGAGTCATGGATCAGCTCGTCCGCCACCACCATCTCGACCTTCCATTCGGCCACCTGCTCGACGGTGCCCGCCTGGCCGATGAACGGATTGCTGCCCTGCAACGGCCGGAATTGCCCCTGTCCCAGCGCCTGCCAGCAGCAGCTGTCATAGGCACCGATGCGTCCAGCACCCGCGGCAAATACCGCCTTCTTGACCGGTTCCAGGTGACTCTCCGGAACGTAGAAACAAAGTTTGTACATCGAATGCTCCGAAACAGGGAGATCGAAACAGGAAACGCCGTGGCGAATGACGCCACGTATGACAAATGCTGCCATAAGTAGTGGCACATTGCCTCTTATGACTCACGAGTCATCGGGAAAGTTCGACCGCCTGGTGCCGTGGGCGTTCGCCCTCAGGCGACTTTGTCCGAAATCTGTGACCGACTTCGAGATCAGCGCCCCATGAAGCGCTGCCAGCGAGCTCTCAAGCCCGGCGCGTCCGGCGCATGGGAACCATCGCAATAAGGCAGATTAGCCGAACGACCGCAGCGGCAGAGCAACAGGTGACGCTCGCGCCCCACGCTCAGCTCCAGCGTGTCCACACAGCCTTCGGCGGCATCCGGGAGGCACAGGCACCGCCCGCAGCGGCACAGGCGTAGCCTCTGCCCAGGCTCGACCGAGCGGACTTCAGGAAGCATCTGATTCGCCAAAGCCCACTCCTCCTCCCAACGGCGTATAACGTTCGACGTTATACGCCGTTTGACCTTAGCCTAAGAGCACTCCGGGCTCAGCCTTGGAGCCTACAACTTACCAGGGTGAGTTGGCGTACAACCGCGAACGGTTGTACGCCCTACGGGCAAAGAAAAAGGGGAAAGCCGCAGCTTTCCCCTTTTCGTGTCTCCCCCGGAAACCGGACTCAACCCACCCAGACGCGGGCGTTGCGGAACATGCGCATCCAGCCGCCGTTCTCCTCCCACTCATCCGGACGCCAGGAGTTCTGCACGGCGCGGAACACGCGCTCCGGGTGCGGCATCATGATGGTGACGCGGCCGTCGCGGCTGGTCAGGCCGGTAATGCCACGGGGCGAGCCGTTCGGGTTGGCCGGGTAGGCTTCGGTGACCTTGCCCTGGTTGTCGACGAAACGCAGTGCCACGGTGCCGGACAGATCGGATTCCAGCAGCGCCTCCTCGCTCTCGAACTCCGCATGGCCTTCGCCGTGGGCGATGGCGATCGGCAGGCGCGAACCGGCCATGCCCTGCAGGAAGATCGACTGCGATTCCTGGACCTGGACCATCGCCACACGCGCTTCGAACTGCTCGGAGCGGTTACGCACGAAGTGCGGCCAGAACTCGGTGCCGGGGATCAGCTCGTGCAGGTTGGACATCATCTGGCAACCGTTGCACACGCCCAGGGCGAAGCTGTCCTTGCGCTCGAAGAAGGCCTGGAAACCATCACGGGCACGGGTGTTGAAGAGGATGGACTTGGCCCAGCCCTCGCCGGCGCCCAGTACGTCGCCGTAGGAGAAGCCGCCACAGGCCACCAGGCCCTTGAACTGCTCCAGGCTGACACGGCCGGAGAGGATGTCGCTCATGTGCACGTCGATCGCGGCGAAGCCGGCGCGGTCGAAGGCGGCAGCCATTTCCACCTGGCCGTTGACGCCCTGCTCGCGCAGGATGGCCACCTGCGGACGCACACCCTTCTTGATGTACGGCGCGGCGATGTCGTCGTTGACGTCGAAGCTCAGCTTCACCGACAGGCCCGGATTGCTCTCGTCGAGCAGGCCGTCGAATTCCTGGTCGGCGCAGTCGGCGTTGTCACGCATGCGCTGGATGCGGTAGCTGGTCTCGCTCCAGATGCGCTGCAGGTCGCGGCGCTGGGCATTGAAGACCTGCTCGCCGTTGAAGGCCAGTTCGATGTCGGCGCCGTTGACCGGCTGGCCGATGACCGCGACACAGTCTTCCAGACCGGCGGCGCTGAACTGGGCAAGCACTTCCGGAGTGGCGCCGCTGCGAACCTGGATGACGGCACCCAGCTCTTCGTTGAACAACGCAGCAACCAGTTCCTCGCGGCTTTCGGCCAGTGCATCGAGGTTCAGGTCCAGGCCGCAGTGGCCGGCGAAGGCCATCTCGACCACGGTAGCCATCAGGCCGCCGTCGGAACGGTCGTGGTAGGCCAGCAGGTGGCCGTCGGCGTTCAGGCCCTGGATCACGGCGAAGAAGGCCTTCAGGTCTTCGGCGTCGTCGACGTCCGGCGCAGCGCGGCCGATCTGGCCGTTGACCTGGGCGAGGATGGAGCCACCCATGCGGTTCTTGCCACGGCCGAGGTCGATGACGATCAGGTCGGTCTCGCCCTTGTCCAGGCGCAGCTGCGGGGTCAGGGTCTTGCGCACGTCGCTGACCGGAGCGAAGCCGGAGATGATCAGCGACATCGGCGAGGTGACGCTCTTCTCGGCATCGCCATCCTGCCAGCGGGTCTTCATGGACATGGAGTCCTTGCCCACCGGGATAGTGATGCCCAGCGCCGGGCACAGCTCCATGCCGACAGCCTTGACGGTGTCGTACAGGCGCGCGTCCTCGCCCGGGTGCCCGGCAGCGGCCATCCAGTTGGCGGAGAGCTTGATCTCGGAAATCTTGTCGATGCTGGCGGCGGCCAGGTTGGTGATGGTCTCGCCAATCGCCATGCGGCCGGAGGCCGGGGCGTCGATCAGGGCCAGCGGGGTGCGCTCGCCCATGGCCATGGCTTCACCGGTGTAGACGTCGAAGCTGGTGGCGGTGACGGCGCAGTCGGCCACCGGGACCTGCCACGGGCCGACCAGCTGGTCGCGAGCAACCAGGCCGGTGATGGTACGGTCACCGATGGTGATCAGGAAGTTCTTGCTGGCCACGGCCGGGTGACGCAGAACGCGCTCGGTAGACTCGGTCAGGTCGAGGCCGGCGGCAGCGAAGTCATCGCCCAGCTCGGCTTCGCGGGTGACCGAGCGGTGCATGCGCGGCGGCTTGCCCAGCAGCACTTCCAGCGGCATGTCCACCGGCTTGTTGCCGAAGTGGCTGTCAGCGACGGTCAGTTGCTTCTCTTCGGTGGCTTCGCCGACCACGGCGAACGGGCAACGCTCGCGCTCGCAGATGGCCTTGAAGGTCTCGAAGTCGGCGGCGTCGACGGACAGGACGTAACGCTCCTGCGACTCGTTGCACCAGATTTCCAGCGGGCTCATGCCCGGCTCGTCGTTGGGCACGGCGCGCAGTTCGAAACGGCCGCCACGGCCACCGTCGTTGATCAGTTCCGGCAAGGCGTTGGAGATGCCGCCCGCGCCCACGTCGTGGATGAACTTGATCGGGTTGTTGTCGCCCAGCTGCCAGCAACGGTCGATGACCTCCTGGCAGCGACGTTCCATTTCCGGGTTCTCGCGCTGCACCGAAGCGAAGTCCAGGTCAGCGGCGGAAGCGCCGGTGGCCATGGAGGATGCGGCGCCGCCGCCCAGGCCGATCAGCATGGCCGGGCCGCCGAGCACGATCAGCTTGGCGCCGACCGAGATCTCGCCCTTCTGCACGTGGTCTTCGCGGATGTTGCCCATGCCGCCGGCGATCATGATCGGCTTGTGGTAGCCACGGACTTCCTCGCCGCGCGGGGTGGCGATGGCCTGCTCGAAGGTACGGAAGTAGCCGGCCAGGTTCGGGCGGCCGAATTCGTTGTTGAACGCGGCGCCGCCCAGCGGACCTTCGATCATGATGTCCAGCGGGGTGACGATGCGCTCGGGCTTGCCGTAGGGCACTTCCCAGGGCTGCTCGAAACCGGGGATGTTCAGGTTGGAGACGGTGAAGCCCACCAGGCCGGCTTTCGGCTTGGCGCCACGGCCGGTCGCACCTTCGTCGCGGATCTCGCCGCCGGAGCCGGTGGAGGCGCCGGGGAAGGGAGCGATGGCGGTCGGGTGGTTGTGGGTTTCCACCTTCATCAGGATGTGCACCGGCTCTTCGCTGGCGCCGTACTGGCGGGTTTCCGCGTTCGGGTAGAAGCGGCCGGCGACGTAGCCCTTCATGACCGCGGCGTTGTCCTTGTACGCGGACAGCACGCCTTCGCGGTGCATTTCATAGGTGTTCTTGATCATGCCGAACAGGCTCTTGTCTTGAGCCTGGCCATCGATGTCCCAACTGGCGTTGAAGATCTTGTGGCGGCAGTGTTCGGAGTTGGCCTGGGCAAACATCATCAGTTCGACGTCGTGCGGGTTGCGGCCCAGCTCGACGAAGCTTTTCACCAGGTAGTCGATCTCGTCTTCGGCCAGGGCCAGGCCCAGGTCGAGGTTGGCCTTCTCCAGCGCGGCGCGACCGCCGGCGAGGATGTCCACTACGGTCAACGGCTTGGGCTGGGCGTGGCTGAACAGGGCGGAAGCTTCTTCGAGCTGGTTCAGGACCAGTTGGGTCATGCGGTCATGCAGGCGGGCGGCGACGGCTTGCGCGTCGGCCTCGCTCAGTTCACCACTGACGTAGTAGGCGATGCCGCGCTCGATACGCTCGATCTTGGCCAGGCCGCAGTTGCGGGCAATGTCCGACGCCTTGCTCGACCAGGGCGAGATGGTGCCGAAACGCGGTACCACCAGGAACAGGCGACCGGCGGGTTCCTGTACCGAGACGCTCGGGCCGTATTTCAGCAGGCGGGCGAGGACCTGTTCTTCCTCGGCGTTGAGGGCTCCGGTGACCTCGGCGAAGTGCGCAAACTCGGCATACAGCCCGGTGACGGCGGGCACCTGCTGGGTCAGCAGGTCGAGCAGTTTGCCGTGGCGGAAAGCGGAAAGGGCGGGAGCACCGCGCAGGATCAGCATTGTCGGAACAGCCTCTGGAGACGGGGAAGTGTGTGGGGCCGGGCGGGCCGGCCCACAGAGGCCGTGCATTCTACCGTAAAGCGCGGGGCGGCGGCACCTGTCCAGCGCCTTCCTCGCCACCATCGCCATCCAATCGGTTTTTAACCTTCGAACAGCTTCGACCGGCCCCTTCCCAGCCCGCCTGGCCCGGTGTTATGCGCCAAAATGCCGACGAACGGCACGTCAGCTAGCAGAGAAGCGTCAAGCTGTCGATATATGGCGCCGCACGGCCTTTGCGTATACTGCCTCGATGCTTGCCCTGACTGCGTCCCGCGTGCGTCGCACCGCCTGGTTCTTGGCGACCTGTATCTTTCTGCTGCTTTCCGGCTGTACCGAGGCGAAAGTCCCGACAGCCCTGGAGCGTGTGCAGAAGGACGGCGTCCTGCGCGTGATCACCCGCAACAGCCCCGCTACCTACTTCCAGGATCGCAACGGCGACACCGGCTTCGAATACGAGCTGGCCAAACGCTTTGCCGACAGCCTGGGGGTCTCGCTGCAGATCGAAACCGCCGACAACCTGGACGACCTCTATGGCCAGCTCGGCCGCGACGGCGGCCCCAACCTCGCCGCCGCGGGCCTGACGCCAGGAGGCGACCGCAGCTCGCAGGTACGCTACTCGCACTCCTACCTCGATGTAACGCCGCAAGTCGTCTACCGCAACGGCGAGCAGCGCCCTACCCGCCCCGAAGACCTCGAGGACAAGCGCATCGTCGTGCTCAAGGGCAGCAGCCATGCCGCCCAGTTGGCCGAGCTGAAGAAGCAGTTCCCCAAGATCACGTATCGCGAATCCGACGCCGACGAAATGGTCGACCTGCTGCGCATGGTGGATGTCGGCGAGATCGACCTCACCCTGGTCGACTCCAATGAACTGGCGATGAACCAGGTGTACTTCCCCAACGTCCGCGTCGCCTTCGACCTCGGCGACTCCCGCGGCCTGGCCTGGGCGCTGCCGGCCGGCGACGACAACAGCCTGCTGGAGAAGGTCAACGCCTTCCTCGACAAGGCCAAGCAGGACGGGCTGCTGCAGCGCCTGAAGGACCGCTACTACGGCCACGTCGACGTACTGGGTTATGTCGGCGCCTACACCTTCGCCCAGCACCTGCAGCAACGCCTGCCCAAGTACGAACCGCACTTCCGCCAGAGCGGCCAGAAGCTCGAAGCCGACTGGCGCCTGCTGGCCGCCATCGGCTACCAGGAATCCATGTGGCAGCCCGATGCCACCTCCAAGACCGGCGTGCGCGGCCTGATGATGCTGACCAACCGCACTGCGCAGGCGATGGGCGTGGCCAACCGCCTCGACGCCCGGCAGAGCATCCAGGGCGGCAGCAAGTATTACATCCAGATCAAGGACGAATTGCCCGAGAGCATCCAGGACCCGGACCGCACCTGGTTCGCCCTGGCCGCCTACAACATCGGCGGCGCCCACCTGGACGATGCGCGCAAGCTCGCCGAGCAGGAGGGCCTGAACCCGAACAAGTGGCTCGACGTGAAGAAGATGCTGCCGCGCCTGTCGCAGAAGCAGTGGTACCGCAAGACCCGCTACGGCTATGCGCGCGGCGGCGAGACGGTGCACTTCGTACAGAACGTGCGGCGCTACTACGACATCCTGACCTGGGTGACCCAACCGCAGATGGAAGGCGGCCAGCTCGCCGAAAGCGGCCTGCACCTGCCGGGCGTGAACAAGACCAAGCCACAGGACAATACGCAGGACGAGAAGCTCTGAGCCCCCCCGCGAAAGAGCATCCAGACATGAAAAAGCCCGGCATCAGCCGGGCTTTTTCATGGCGCGATCGAGCGACTCACCAGCCCGAAGGCAGCAGGTTCAGCGCACTGCAGATCGCATAGACAGCACTGGACAGGTAGATCAGCACGATCACCACCTGGATCGCCGGGTGGGCGATCCAGCCGCATTTCCAGGCCGGTTCGAAGTCACCGCTCCTGCGCGCCGAACGCAGCATCAGGATCGGCATGATCGACAGGATCACCCCGCTGAAGGCACCGGCGAAGTACAGCGCGTTGACGAAGCCCACCAGGCCGCTGTAGGCCAGCACGAACGGCGGCAACGCCACGATGGCCAGCACCAGCAGGCGGGTCTTCGGCTGGCTTTCCGGACCGAGCTTGTGGAACTTGTCGAAGATGTTGGTCAGGAAGCTGCCGCCCAGGCCCCAGTACGAAGTCAGCATGGCGCACAGGGCGAAGGTGTTGGCGGTGAAGAACGCCCACTGCCCCAGTGCCTGGCCCCAGGCCAGCGTTGCAACCTCGGACTGGTTCTCAAGGCCGGTCAGCGCAATCACCGACATCGGCACCACGCTCAGCAGGACGAAGGTGGTCAGCATCCCGGTGATCACCGCCCTGGGCAACTGCCTGGGCGCATGACTGAAGCCCCTTGCCATCTCCGGCACGATGTACTGGGCGGAGAAGCAGAACACCGCGATGTTGAACACCGGCACCATGTAGATCCAGTCACCTTCGAGCAGGCGGACGAACTCGGTGTTCTCGTTCAGCAGGGTGGCGGCCACCAGGATCAGGATCATGCTGACCATGCCGATGCTGATGAACTTCTCGCCCTTGCCGATGGCGCCCAGGCCCATGTAGAGCACGGCGGCGGCCGGGATGAAGAACAGCAGGCTGCCCAGCGCCGGGCTGATGCCGAAGAAGGCCGCGAGAATCTTGCCGCTGCCGCTCATGTAGGCGATCAGCGCACCGATACTGTTGACCGCCACCGAGAGGAAGATCGCCCAGGCGCCGAAGGAACCGACATAGCGCTGCGCCAGGCCGCTCAACTGGTTGTGGGTGCGAGTACGCAGCGCCGTCTCGGAGACGTAGAGCATCGAGATGGTGGTGAAGATGCCGGCAACCGCCAGCCACAGCAGCAACGGCATGAAACCGGCCTTGCGACTGGCGTAGGCCATGGACAGCACGCCGGCGCCGATATTGGTGCCGACGATCATCGCCACGGCTTCGAGGAAGCTCAGACGCTTGACCTCTAGGCCCGACGAATCCACCGCTTCGCTGGCGGTGGGGTCCTGGAACGTGGGGTTCCCGGATTGGCTCATAACAAGTCCTCTACATGTTAATGACGAGCTCCGGGGCGACCAGCGTCGGCGTGCTGATGGCCTTCCAGGACAACGGCATTGCAGAACAGCGAGGAAAAGGGGCGCCTCCGGGTCGTTCATGGGCAGCATGAATCGTTGGAGTACCGCAGGCGTCCTGGCTTTTGTTCTTGGACTTGCGCGCCTGTCAGCGCCGCCGCGATGGCGGACGTGCAAAATAACACACAGAAAACAGGAGTCCGGGAGGCGAGATACGACTTTAGGCGCAGAAAAGGCGCCTCAATAATTACAGCAAGTTACTGAAACATATGAAATTCAGTGAATGCACTCGATCAAGATCGCCCAGGACCGAGCGTTCACCCAATCGAACAACTCAACCGACTGGAGGCTTGTTCGCCCGGCGCGCCTTGAAGAAGGCGGAGAGCATGGCACTGCACTCCTCGGCCAGCACGCCGCCCTCCACCAGTACACGGTGGTTGAGGAAGTCCTGCTCGAAGAAGGCACCGCGGCTGACCACCACGCCCGACTTGGGCTCAGTGGTGCCGTACACCACGCGCTGGATGCGCGAATGGACGATCAGTCCGGCGCACATGCTGCACGGTTCAAGGGTGACGTACAGCGTGGCGCCCGGCAGGCGGTAATTCTGCGCCGCGGCGGCGGCCTCGCGGATGGCGACCATTTCGGCATGGGCGCTGGGATCATGGGAGGTGATCGGCCGATTGAAGCCACGCCCGATCACTTGGCCATCCAGCACCAGCAGCGCGCCCACCGGCACCTCGCCCAGGGCCGCACCCTGCTCGGCCAGCGCCAGGGCTTCGCGCATGAAGGGGATATCCTGGCTGCGGTCGATGATCGGCCGCAGCCCCTTCACAGTCGGATGTCCCTTGCTGTTGGTCAGCCGCACCATGCCTCGCCCACCGCGATGGTTCCCATCAGACCGGTCTCCATGTGATCGATCACGTGGCAGTGGAACATCCACAGGCCGGGGTTATCCGCCACCAGCGCCACGCGTGCCGTCTCATTCTTGCCCAGCAGGTAGGTGTCGGTGAAGTACGGGATGATGTCCCGGCGGTCGGAGTCCAGCACCTTGAAGGTCATGCCATGCAGATGAATCGGGTGCTGGTACTGGGTCATGTTGCGCAGCACGAAGATGTAGCTGTTGCCTTCCTTGAGCTTGGCCAGGGGCGGCGCGTTGTGCTTGTGCTCCTCGCCACCCTGCCAGGCTACGCCGTTGATCTGCCACAGCGAAGGCGCCGACTGGCCCTTGGAGTAGTCGGAGATGGCACCGACCCACTCGAACTTGAAGTTGATGGTCTCGGCGTTCTTCAGGTCCGGCTCGGACACCGGGTTGTGCGGCAGCGCGGCAGGCCACTTGGCCGTGGGCGCCTTCGGGTTAGCCACGCCACGGATGGTTGCCAGGCGAACCGGCCCGTTGCGCAGCGACAGTTCGGCACCTTCGGCCGGACCACGGATACCCAGCTCCAGGCGCATGCCGGGGCCGATCCAGTACTGGTCCTTCGGACCCTTGCCGAAATCGCGCGGCTCCACCGGGTGGCCGTCGATGGCGTAGATCTTCGCCTCGGCGTCCGGCAGGTTGAGGCGATAGGTCACGGTGTTGTCGACGTTGAGCAGGCGCACCCGGACGATCTCGCCGGCCGGCAGCTCGATCACCGGCGTGCGTTCGCCGTTGATGGTCGACAGGCGCCCGCGGGTGCCTTCACGCGCGGCTTCGCGGGGCACGCTGAAGGGCGTGAAGTTGCCCTCCTCGTCCACGTGCCAGGTCTTCAGGCAGAGTGTCTTCTCGCTGCTGAACTCGGTGGGCTCGCGCTCGTCGATGATCAGCGGCCCGACCAGGCCACGGCCCAGCTGCTCGCTGCTCATCAGGTGCGGGTGGTACCAGTAGCTGCCGGCATCCGGCGTCTTGAACTGATAGATGAAGCTCTCGCCCGGCTGCACCGGCGGCTGCGAGATATAGGGCACGCCGTCCATCTCGATGGGCAGGCGAATGCCGTGCCAGTGGATGGTAGTGGGCTCGTCCAGCTTGTTGGTGAAGCGCACCCGCAGCCAGTCGCCCTGGCGCGCGCGGATTTCCGCGCCCGGCGCCTGGCCGCCATAGCCCAGTCCGGGGCTCTTGTGGCCGGGCACCAGCTCCAGGTCCAACGGGGCAGCGATCAGCTCGTAATCATGCTCGGCGGCAATCTGCGGGCGGGCCAGCCAGATGCGCGCGCCACCGGCGCCCAGGCCGAGCACGGCCAGGCCGGCGAGACCGCCGAGTACTTGTCTACGGGTAAACGACATGGGTCCAGATCCTCGAACAAGGGACTCAAGGGACTTGCGACCCCATCGGCTTTCACGGAGGTTGGCGCGTTTGCGCCCGGCGCCAGGCTCTTGCGGCCGGCTGCACGGAGGTGACTCTGCACGAGGACGGCGGCGCCGCTCATGCGTCAGGTCAAGGACGGGCTCTCACCCGCCCCGCCTGCTGAAGAAGGCGGCGAGCATGCCGCCCTCTTCATTAAGGGGATGTTAAATCTCCCCGATCATTCCCACTCGATGGTTGCCGGCGGCTTGCTCGACACGTCGTAGGTGACGCGGGAGATGCCTTCGATCTCGTTGATGATGCGGTTCGAGACCTTCTCCAGCAGCTCGTAGGGCAGGTGCGCCCAGCGCGCGGTCATGAAGTCGATGGTTTCCACGGCGCGCAGGGCCACGACCCAGGCATAGCGACGACCATCGCCGACCACGCCGACGGATTTCACCGGCTGGAAGACCACAAAGGCCTGGCTGGTCTTGTGGTACCAGTCGAAGTTGCGCAGCTCTTCGATGAAGATGTGGTCCGCGCGACGCAGCAGGTCGGCGTATTCCTTCTTCACTTCGCCGAGGATGCGCACGCCCAGGCCCGGGCCCGGGAACGGGTGGCGGTAGACCATGTCGTAGGGCAGGCCCAGCTCCAGGCCGATCTTGCGGACTTCATCCTTGAACAGCTCGCGCAGCGGCTCGACCAGTTCGAACTGCATGTCTTCGGGCAGGCCGCCGACGTTGTGGTGCGACTTGATCACGTGGGCCTTGCCGGTCTTGGCGCCGGCCGACTCGATCACGTCGGGGTAGATGGTGCCCTGGGCGAGGAACTTCACGTCCTGCAGCTTGGTGGCTTCCTCGTCGAAGACCTCGATGAAGGTCTTGCCGATGATCTTGCGCTTCTGCTCCGGGTCGGAGACGCCAGCCAGGCGGCCGAGGAACAGCTCTTCGGCATTGGCGCGGATCACTTTCACGCCCATGTTCTCGGCGAACATGGCCATCACCTGGTCACCTTCGTGCAGGCGCAGCAGGCCGTTGTCGACGAACACGCAGGTCAGCTGGTCGCCGATGGCCTTGTGCAACAGGGCCGCGACCACCGACGAGTCCACGCCGCCGGACAGGCCCAGCAGCACCTTGGACGAACCCACCTGGGCGCGAACGGTGGCGATGGCGTCGTTGACGATGTTGGACGGGGTCCACAGGGCTTCGCAGCCGCAGATGTCCAGCACGAAACGGGAGAGGATGCGGCCGCCCTGCTTGGTGTGGGTCACTTCCGGGTGGAACTGCACGCCGTAGTAGCCGCGGGCGTCGTCCGCCATGGCGGCGATCGGGCAGCTCGGGGTACTGGCGAGGATGTGGAAGCCTTCCGGAATCTCGGTGACCTTGTCGCCGTGGCTCATCCACACGTCGAGGCCGAACACGCCGTCTTCATCAACGTGGTCTTCGATGCCGTCCAGCAGGCGGGCCTTGCCGACCACGTCGACACGGGCATAACCGAACTCGCGCAGGTCCGAACCCAGCACCTTGCCACCCATCTGCTCGGCCATGGTCTGCATGCCGTAGCAGATGCCGAACAGCGGTACCTTGAGGTCGAACACGGCCTGCGGCGCGCGCGGGCTGTTGGCTTCATGCACCGACTCCGGGCCACCGGCCAGGATGATGCCGCGCGGGGCGAAGGCACGCACCTCGTCGTCGCTCATGTCGAACGGGTGGATCTCGCAGTACACGCCGATCTCGCGAACGCGGCGGGCGATCAGCTGGGTGTACTGGGAGCCGAAGTCGAGGATCAGGATCCGGTGAGCGTGAATGTCTTGGGACATGGCCATCTCTCGTAGCGAAATTCTTAAACGACACGGGGCTGTATCAACCAGCCCCGTGTCCGACTCATTAACCTGAAACCCTTAACCTACGCGGTAGTTCGGGGCTTCCTTGGTGATCTGTACGTCATGCACATGGGACTCGGCCATGCCGGCGCCGGTGATGCGCACGAACTGCGGCTTGGTGCGCATGTCCTGGATGTTGGCGCTGCCGGTGTAGCCCATGGCGGCGCGCAGGCCCCCCATCAGCTGGTGGACAATGGCGGTCAACTGGCCCTTGTACGGCACGCGGCCTTCGATGCCTTCCGGAACCAGCTTCTCGGCGCCGGCGGAGGCGTCCTGGAAGTAGCGGTCGGAGGAACCGGTGGAGCCGGCCATGGCGCCCAGGGAGCCCATGCCACGGTAGGACTTGTAGGAACGGCCCTGGAACAGCTCGATCTCGCCCGGCGCTTCTTCGGTACCGGCGAACATCGAACCCATCATCACGCAGTAGGCGCCAGCCACCATGGCCTTCGCCAGGTCGCCGGAGAAACGGATGCCGCCGTCGGCGATCAGCGGAACACCGGTACCTTCGAGGGCTGCGGCGACGTTGGCGATGGCGGAGATCTGCGGCACACCAACGCCAGCGACGATACGGGTGGTGCAGATGGAGCCCGGGCCGATACCGACCTTGACGGCGTCGGCGCCGGCGTCAGCCAGTGCCTTGGCGGCTTCGCCGGTGGCGATGTTGCCGCCGATGACCTGTACGTGCGGGAAGGTTTCCTTCACCCAGCGAACGCGGTCGATCACGCCCTTGGAGTGGCCGTGGGCGGTGTCGACGACAACGACGTCAACGCCGGCGGCGACCAGTGCGGCAACGCGCTCGCCGGTGTCGGCGCCGGTGCCGACGGCTGCGCCGACGCGCAGGCGGCCTTCGTCGTCCTTGGAGGCCAGCGGGTAGGTCTTGGCCTTCTCGATGTCACGGAAGGTCACGAGGCCCGTCAGGCGGAACTTCTCGTCGACGATCAGCATCTTCTCGATGCGGTTCTCGTAGAGCGCGGCCTTGATCTCTTCCAGGGCAGTGCCTTCGCGGGCGGTAACCAGCTTGTCCTTCGGGGTCATGATCGCGGAAACGCTGTCGCCGACGTTCGGCTTCACGCGCAGGTCGCGACCGGTGACGATGCCGACCAGCTCGCCCTCTTCCACCACCGGGAAGCCGGAGAAGCCGTATTCACGGGCAATCTGCAGCAGCTCGATGATCTTGGTCGACGGGGTTACGGTGATCGGGTCGCGGACGATCGCGGTCTCGTGCTTCTTGACCTTGCGAACCTCGGCGGCCTGCTGCTCGATGCCCATGTTCTTGTGGATGATGCCGATGCCGCCTTCCTGCGCCATGGCGATCGCCAGGCGGGATTCGGTCACGGTATCCATCGCGGCGGACACCAGCGGGATGTTCAGTTCGATGCCACGGGTCAGTCGGGTTTTCAGGCTCACGTCCTTGGGTAGGACTTCCGAATAACCGGGAATCAGGAGGACGTCGTCGAAAGTGAGGGCTTCTTGGCTGATGCGCAGCATGGCGGGGGCTCCCGATCGGGAAAAATGGAAGCGCGGCATTATATCCCAGCAGGGGCGTGCGGCTCAACGTAACCAGACGATCTGAATAAAGCTCTTCTGAACCTTGCGCGCTGGCCCCTGTCCGCGGGCGCGCTTATCATCCTTCGCCATGCAGAATGATCCCTTCCAACGGCTGGGCCTCGACCGCGAGGTTCTGACCGTCAGCCAGCTCAACCAGCGCGCCCGCCACCTGCTGGAGGACGTGTTCCCGCAGGTCTGGGTCGAGGGCGAGATTTCCAACCTCGCCCGCCCCGCGTCCGGCCACATGTATTTCACCTTGAAGGACAGCAACGCCCAGGTGCGCTGCGCGCTGTTCCGGCAGAACGCCCTGCGCGTGCGCCAGGCCCTGCGCGACGGCCTGGCCGTGCGGGTGCGCGGCAAGGTCTCGCTGTTCGAGGGGCGTGGCGACTACCAGTTGATCGCCGATGCGGTCGAGCCGGCCGGTGACGGCGCCCTGCGCCTGGCCTTCGAGGCGCTGAAGGAGAAACTCGCCGCCGAGGGCCTGTTCGCCGCCGAGCGCAAGCGTGAGCTGCCGGCACATCCACGGCGCATCGGTATCGTCAGCTCGCCCACCGGCGCGGTGATTCGCGACATCATCAGCGTGTTCCGCCGCCGCGCACCACAGGTCGAGCTGACCCTGATCCCCACCGCCGTGCAGGGCCGCGAGGCCATCGGGCAGATCGTCCGCGCGCTGAAGCTGGCCGACGCCCAGGGCTTCGACGCGCTGATCCTGGCCCGTGGCGGCGGCTCGCTGGAGGACCTCTGGTGCTTCAACGAGGAACCGGTGGCCCGTGCCATCGCCGCCTGCGTGACGCCCATTGTCAGCGCCGTGGGCCATGAGACCGACGTCTCCATCAGCGATTTCGTCGCCGACGTGCGCGCGCCGACGCCTTCGGCCGGCGCCGAACTGCTGGCGCCCCACAGCGGCGACCTGCAACAGCGCCTGGACGGCCTGCGCCGCCGGCTGATCCTGCGCATCCAGGACCGCCTGACCCGCGAGCGCCTGCGCCTGGAAGGCACCGCCCGGCGCCTGCGCCACCCCGGCGAACGCCTGCGCCAGCAGGCCCAGCGCCTGGACGACCTGGACATGCGCCTGCGCCGCGCCTTCGAGCGCCAGCTGCACATCCGCCAGGAGCGCGTCGCGCGCCTGGATACCCGCCTTGCGGCCCAGCACCCCGGCCGTAACCTCGCCCTGCTGCGCCAGCGCCTGGAGAACCTCAGCGCCCGTCTGCCGCGCGCCACCCATGCCATCCTGCGCGAACAGCGCCAGCGCCTGGACAGCCTGATGCAGACGCTGCACATCGTCAGCCCGCTGGCGACCCTCGGGCGCGGCTACAGCATCCTGCTGGACGACCGTGGCCAGGCGATCCGCAGCGCTGCGCAGACCAAGAACGGCCAACGCCTGAAAGCCCGTCTGGCGGAAGGCGAACTGGAGGTGCGGGTGGAGGACAACCACCAGGCACCCGTCACCCTGTCGCTGCTGGACTGATCAACCATGACCGACCTGCTCGCACCGATTCTGCCGCAGCCCGAACCGGACTGGGCCGAGGCCTTCCGCATGCCCATCGTCGAATGCGGCCAGCCACTGCAGGCGCTGAGCATCGCCACCGGGTTCGCGGTGTGGCCGGCCTATCACCGCCTGGGTGTCCCCAATGCACAACCGGAGTGCTACGCCCGCAGCGAAGTGTTCGAGCGCCTGTTGCAGGCCGCCAGTCTGCTGCCGGACGGTCTGCGCCTGGTGATCCTCGATGCCTGGCGGCCGTTCGCGGTGCAGCAGCATCTGTACGACACGCTCTATGACATCCTCCGCCAGCACGAACCGGACGCCGATCCGGCCGAGCTGACCCGCCGTACCCGAGAGTTCGTCGCCCCGCCCAGCACCCGTGCCGAATCACCCAGCCCGCACCTCACCGGCGGCGCCATCGACCTCACCCTGTGCGACCGAGATGGCCGCTGGCTGGACATGGGCAGCCTGTTCGACGAGGCCACACCACGCTCCTATACCCGTCATTACGAAGAGATCACCGCGCCGGACGAGCAACAGCGGCAGATCCGCGACAACCGCCGAATCCTGTTCAACGCCATGAGCGCAGCGGGCTTCAGTAACCTGTCCAGCGAGTGGTGGCATTACGATTACGGCGACCAGTTGTGGGCGGCGCACCTGGGCAAGCCCCACGCTATCTATGGCCCGGCGCAGGTGCTGCCGCTGGAGCAACTGTGGCGCCAGCAACTGGAAGGCCTGCGCCGGTAGCTTTTCGCTCCTACAAGATCAAGGGCCCCTCACCCTAACCCTCTCCCGCAAGCGGGAGAGGGGACTGTTCGGTACAGGATGAAACCGTAGTGTCAGCCGGCACGGACGGCTCCCTCTCCCTGAGGGAGAGGGCTGGGGTGAGGGGGAAGCGCAGGCAGGGATTAACCCGGTAGAAGACAGTTGCTCCTACGAAGAGCCGCCGTGCCACGACGTTCCGCTTTCGACGAAATCGCCCCGCCCGCTGAACAGGCCCGTGTAGACTGCCCGCTTCATCCGCCGACACGTCCACGGATCGCAAAATGTTCCGACCCTTCTGCCTGTTCATCGCCACCCTTCTCGCCCTGCCCGCCCACGCCGAAGGCTTCATCAGCCGCACCCTGAACAAGCCGGTGCCCGGCGGCGTCGCCGTGGTGCAACTGGGCCAGGACGCCGCCGTGCCCACCGCCACCTACCAGGGCAAACCGGTGCTGGTGGTAAAGGAGGAAGGCCGTGACTGGATCGCCATCGTCGGCATTCCGCTGACCACCAAGGCCGGCAGCCAGCAGATCGTCGTGAAACAGGCCGGCGCCAGCCGCAACCTCGGCTTCAGCGTCGAGAGCAAGCACTATAAAGAGCAGCACATCCGACTTTCGAACACTCGCCAGGTGAACCCGCTGCCGGAGGACCTCAAACGCATCAACCGCGAACTGGCCGAGCAGACCGCCGCCTACCGCAGCTTCAGCCCCGGCACGCCGAGCAACCTGGTGCTGGACAAGCCGGTCAACGGCCCGCTCTCCAGCCCCTTCGGCCTTCGCCGCTTCTTCAACGGCGAGGAGCGCAACCCGCACTCGGGCCTGGACTTCGCGGTGCCCGCCGGTACCCCGATCAAGACGCCGGCCGCCGGCAAGGTGATCCTGATCGGCAACTACTTCTTCAACGGCAACACCGTATTCGTCGACCACGGCCAGGGCTTCATCAGCATGTTCTGCCACATGTCGAAGATCGACGTGAAACTCGGCGACCAGCTCCCGCGCGGCGGCGTGGTCGGCCGCGTCGGTGCCACCGGCCGGGCCACCGGGCCGCACATGCACTGGAACGTCAGCCTGAACGACGCCCGCGTCGACCCGGCGATCTTCATTGGCGCGTTCAAGCCCTGATGCGTTTGCGCTTCCATCTGCCCAGCGCGCTCTTCGCGCTGCTCTGGTTCGCCGTGCTGGTCTGGCTGGCCACGGCCGGCGCCCAGCTCGGCTGGCTGCGCGGCTTCGGCGGCGACGTGCTGGCGGTTATCTGGCTGTACTGCCTGCTGCGCGCCGCGCTGGAAGCGCCCGCACACTGGCTGGCCAGCGCGGCGCTTACCTGCGGGTTGCTGATCGAGTTCGGCCAGTTTCTGGCGGCGACGCTGCACTGGCAGATCGGCAATCGCGCGCTGCGTATCGTGCTGGGCGCAACGCCGGACTGGCTGGATGTGCTGGCCTACTGCATCGGCTTCGTCCTGATCCTCGCGGCGCGCCGGACGCGCCTGGCCGTCAAGCCAGCGGGGAACTGAAGAACAGCGCCGTCACGCCTTGAGGAACGCCCAGAGGCGAATCAATAGCCGCCCTCGTGCTGCGGCTTCCTGGGCACACGCTCCAGTTCGTAGAGCTGGCCGATCTGGCAAGGCTCGGGGATGCCCGCCGAGTCGACCGAGATGATGCGGTCGAGCGTCGTGACCGACCCCACCGTGTTGCTGATATTCAACCGATTGCTGAACGCCAGGTTGTTGCACGGCGCGGAAAAGACCACCAGGTAACGCCGCCCCGGCGATTGGCCAAGGATGATGTGGCCCTTGTCGAGGTATTCCCAGTCCGCGGTATCCCATACCGGGATTGACTTCACCGCCTCGCCCTGGCGCAGGCCGAGTTTGTCCAGGTGCCGGTCCAGCGGGAGTTCGTCATCATGCAGGCCGGACTGGCTGCAGGCGCTCAGCAGTGAAATAGCCGCCAGCAGGACGGCACCGTGTACGCTGCGCATGCTGCACCTCCCGGCCACGGGCGGTGGCCATTGGCCGGATCACCTGGGATCCGGCCCCATTTTCCCACCAAGCCGCCACCGCGGTGCGTAGCCGGCCGGGCGGTCAGTCCATCTTCATGCCGTGCATGTCGTGGCCCATGTCGGTGCCGCCGGTTTCTTTGGGAGCTTCCTTCTGCACGGCGACCTCGACCTTCACGTCGCCGGCCTGCTGGAAGTGCAGGGTCAGCGGGAAGCGCTCGCCATCGGCCAGCGGCTTCTTCAGGCCGAACAGCATCAGGTGGTACTGGCCGGGTGCGAAGACCAGCTTGCCGCCAGCGGGGACGTCCACGCCCTCGACCTTCTGCATCTTCATCATGCCGTCCTTCTCCACGTGCTGGTGGATCTCGGCGCTGGCGGCGCGCTCGGTGTCGGCGCCGAGCAGGCGGTCGGCTTCCTTGCCGTGGTTTTCCACGACGAAGTAGGCGGCGCCGTTCACCGAATTGGCCGGCAGCAGCAGCGACCATGGGTGGTCGATGTGCAGGTTGCCGGCCTCGTATTCGTGGGCCATGGCGGCGCCGGAGAAGCCCAGCAGGACAGCGAAAGCGAGCAGGGTTTTACGCATGTTCGAGACTCCAGTTGTGCTTGTGATCAGATCCGCCACTGCGGCGGGGGAAACATCGAGCCGCAGGCGCAACGATCGCGCCGCAGCATAGCCTGCCTCTTGGCAGGCGTCAGGGTGGAAAACCGCTTCACCCTCAACCCAGTGCCGGGCTGCGCGGTTTGAAGCGCGACAGCACGGCCCAATCCAGCGCCCATACCAGCAGCAGCGAGGCTCCCACCAGTGGGAAGGCGACGCCGAGGATGAGCATGATCACCACGCCGCCCTTCCACACCGGCAGCGCGTGGGGCATCGGTGGCACGCCGAGGCGGCCCTGAGGGCGACGCTTCCACCAGATCCACAGGCCGCTGACGGCGCTGAGCAGGATCATCAGGCAGACGCCGAGCATGAGCAGCTGGTTGAACAGGCCGAACATCTTGCCTTCGTGCAGCATCACGCCGGATTCGACGCCCTTGGCCACCAGCCCGTAGTCCTTCCAGCGCACGTCGGCGAGAACCTTGCCGGTGTACTGGTCGATATGCAGGGTGGCGTCGTTGCGCGAGTCGTCGGCGAACACCGAAACGGTGAACACGCCTTCCGCCCCCTTGGGCAACGCGATGGCATAGCCCGGTGTCACGCCGGCCTGGTCGGCGCTATCGACCACCTGCTGCAGGCTGATCTGCGGCATGGCCATGCCGCCGGAGCCGTGGGCCATGTGCTCGGCGTGGGCGCCGCCCGACATCGGCATCGGCGTGTTTTCCATGGCCCAGGGGATGGTCTGGCGGTGCGCCTCGTTGAGCGTGCGCGCCTCCAGGTCGGACTTGGGCACCTCGTTCCACATGGCCGCCGGGAAGCGATTCCACACGTCGGCGAAGGATTTGCCCCAGAAGCCGGTCCAGGTCATGCCGGTGAGCAGCATGAACAGCATCAGCAGCGAGCCCCAGAAACCGACCACCACGTGGACTTCCCGCCACAGCGCGCGACCACGACGCGACAGGTCCGGCCACAGCAGCACGCGCAGCGAACGCTTGCGCGGCCACCACAGGTACAGGCCAGACACCACCAGCACGATGCCCCAGCCGGCGGCCAGCTCGATCAGCCGGTCACCCACGGTGCCGATCATCAGCTCGCCGTGCAGCGCGCGGGCCATGGCCTGCAGGTTGGATTTGGCATCCTGCAGGCCGAGCAGCTTGCCGCTATAAGGATCAACGAAGGCGTTCACCTCGCGCCCGTCGAGCTGGGCAACGAACTGCGCGCTGCGATCGGCCGCCGGTGCCGGCAGGTACTGACTGACCTGCAGCTGCGGGTTCTGCTGATGCAGGTGCATCAGTTGCTCGTCGGCGGACAGCCGCACTTCGCCCGGTTTCACCTGCAGCAGGTCGCTGTACATCAGCGGGTCGAGCTGCGGCTTGAACAGGTAGATGATCCCGGTGATCGACAGCAGGATCATGAAGGGCGCGACGAACAGCCCAGCGTAGAAGTGCCAGCGCCAGGCCAGGTTGTAGAAATCGAATGGTTTCTTCTGCATTCGTAATGTCCCCACGCAAGGAGGCCCCGACTGGCGGGGCCAGTCAGGTTCAGAAGGAGAAGTCCACTTTGGTCCAGAGCGTGCGCCCCGGTTCGTGGATCGATTCGGGGTTGTCCGCCGGGTAGCCAAAGCCGGCGTTGCCCGCCAGGTTCAGGTGCTCGGCGTAGTCCTTGTCGAACAGGTTGTCGACGCCGGCGCTGACCTTGAAGTGCTGGCTCAGCTTGTAGGCGCCGTTGAGCGAGAACACCGCGAAGCTCGGGCTTTCGTCGAAGTCGTAACCAACGACGTTACCCTGGCCCTCGGCGACCCGTCCCTGGCGCGCCACCACCCGCCAGAGACCGCCGGCGCTCCAGGCGTCCCGCTCGTAGCTCAGGCCGAAGCGCGCTTCCAGAGGCGGCATCTGCGGCAGGGCGCGGTCGTCGGTGGTGTTCTTGCCCCAGGCGTAGGCCAGGGTCGCGTCCGTCGTCCAGTTCGTGGTGAGTGCATAGGCCGCGCCCAGTTCGCCGCCCATGATGCGCGCATCGACGTTCCGCGCCTGGGAGGTGGTGCCCATCATGCCGTCGCTGTACTCGAACAGGATGTAGTCGCGGATCACGCCGACATAGCCGGACGCCCAGGCCTTGAGCTTCTCGTCCTCGTACTGGGCACCGAAGTCCAGCTGGGTGGTCTTCTCCGGCTTGATGCTGTCGAAGGCGTTGACCGAGCCGGCCGGGCCGCTATCAGGGGAGAACAGCTCCCAGTAGTCGGGGAAGCGCTGCACATGGCCAAGGCCGGCGTACAGGGTGGTCGGCGTATCGGCCAGGTCGTGCTCGTAGCGTACGAAGCCGCTGGGCAGGGTATCGGCGCGAGTATCGTCGGCGGTGGGATTGGGATGGGTCATGTGCCCCGATCCCGTGGTCTGCCGGTAGTCCTTGGCCGAGGCGCGGTCCAGGCGCGCGCCGCTGATCACCCGGTCGCGCTCGGCGGCGTACCAGGTCAGCTCGCCGAAAGCGCCGTAGTTGTGGAAGACCGCGTCCTTGTTCCACGGCTGGTCATCGTAGGTATTGATGCCCATGCCCATTCGTTCGCGGTGCTCGTTGGTCTGCGCATCGACACCGGAAACCAGCTTGAAGTCGTCCCAGCGCCAGGTGGCGGCCAGGCGCCCGCCGAGGGTGCGGCGGTCGACGTTGGAGGCCATGGGGCCCGCCATCATCCCTGTACCCGAGGGCGTGCGCAGGCTGTAGTTGTCCATCACGTGGTCGGCGTAGTTGTAGTAGACCTGCGCCTCCAGCTTGTCGAGCACCTCGCCGAGATTGGACTTCTCAAAGCGCAGGCCGAGGCTTTCGCGCTTGAACTGCGAGCCATCCATTCCGCGTCCGGCGTAGCGGGCCTCGCCGTCGCCCTTGCCGGCGGTGAGTTCGACCAGGGTGTCGGCATCCGGCGTCCAGCCCACGGCCACGTCGCCGTTCCACTTGTTCCAGCGCGAGGGTACGGTGTCGCCGGCGCCGTCCTCGTAATCATCGGACTGCGATTTGTTACCGGTGAAGCGCAGGTAGCCTTCCGGCCCTCCGGCGGCGGCATCCAGAACACGGTCGAAGCGGCCGTTGGAACCGGCCACCAGGCTGCCGTTGATCCGCGAGCCCAACTCGCCAAAGCGTTCCGGCTCGCGGTCGAAGCGGATGGTGCCGGCCGATGCGCCCGGCCCCCAGACCACGGTTTCCGGGCCCTTGACCACGGTGAGCTTGTCGTAGGTTTCCGGCGAGATATAGGAGGTCGGCGCGTCCATCCGCGCCGGGCAGGCGCCGAGCATGGTGGTGCCGTTGGTGAGGATGTTCAGGCGCGATCCGAACATGCCGCGCAGCACTGGAT
Organism: Pseudomonas macauensis; assembly: GCF_047902425.1. Classification (NCBI taxonomy): domain Bacteria; kingdom Pseudomonadati; phylum Pseudomonadota; class Gammaproteobacteria; order Pseudomonadales; family Pseudomonadaceae; genus Pseudomonas; species Pseudomonas macauensis. Next base: position 4,647,494 of record NZ_CP138377.1, read on the forward strand.
CGCCGTTGGTGCCGCCGTTGCGGATGGCGGAGAAGCCGGGAATGGTCTTGAGGTAGTCGGCGCCATCGCTGGCCGGGATCGGCTGGCGCGGCTGCTTCGGGTCGGTGACGACGGTGAGCGGCGAGCTCTGCGCCACGGCAGTGATGACGCTGGGCTCCAGTTCCACGGCGTGGACGGCGTGGTCATCGTTCTCGGCCAGGGCCGGGACAGCAGTGAAACCGCCAAGGGCGGTCAGCGCGCACAGGGCGCGCAAGCCGACGGCACGTGGCCGACGGCGCATTGGCATGCGGGACATTGCATCTATTCCATGATCGGTGAATACGCCCGTTCCACGCGGACACGCACGGCGCACAGGCAACAGCGGTCATCCGCGCCTGCGGTCGATGGATTCGGGAGAAGGGATCAGCCGATCAGGGTCGGTGGAGCGCGGGAGCGTGCGCCGGGGAAGACCGGCGAGGCGGGAATGGTGCTGGAGGTGAACTGGACGGCGGGTGTACCGACGGCAGGCAGGCTGTGGTCCAGCAGGACCGGCGGCGGCGTCAGCGGGGGGCTATGGATCAGCAGGCTGCAGTAGCCGCACTTCTCCATGAAGGCATCGGCGGTGAGCGGCTTCCCGTCATGGGGGGCCGGGGCGGCGTGCTGGCCCGAAGCGCGATGACCGTCGGAGCAGGCCATCTCGTCCATGTCGGCCATGTCGTGCGCCGTGGACGCGCCATGCTCCATCGGCATGACGTGATCCATGGGCATAGGGTGATCCATCGGCAGCGACTGGGATACCAGCGGGCCGACATAGATCATCAGCATGGCGAACAGCGCCAGCCAGGTTCCTATGCCTTGTCGGGTGCGACGGGTCACGAAATGTCCTTGCGGATGGAGGCCCCGCCTTGAGCGGGTGCGCAATGATCGCACGGAGTTCCGCAGCTCCGCTGCGGCACGTGGACGCAGAATCAGTTAAGCACAGCGAAGGCATCTAATAAAAATTGCCAAATCCACATTATTTCAGCAATTTTTTATCATCCCAGGCAACAAATAGAGTTTTTCTACCAATTTTTAACGAATGCTTGCCATCACCCTCTCAGGCCATTAGGTTGGCACTCATGAAAACCGCACACACCCTCATCCTGCTTCGCCAACACGCCTGCCTGCGCCTGGTCAGCCCGCGACTGCGTGGCTGAACCCTCTTCCCGGTTTCATCTCTTTTTCATTTTTTCGCGCAGGCCCGCTGGCCAGAAAGAACAAGGATTCCGCTCATGAGCATGCTGAAAGATCCGTCGAAGAAGTACCGCCCCTTCACCCAGATCACCCTGCCCGACCGCACCTGGCCGGACAAGATCATCGACAAGGCGCCGATCTGGCTGTCCACCGACCTGCGCGACGGCAACCAGTCGCTGATCGAGCCGATGGACGCCGAGAAGAAGATGCGCTTCTTCAAGTGCCTGGTTCAGGTCGGCCTGAAGGAAATCGAAGTGGGCTTCCCGTCCGCCTCGCAGACCGACTTCGACTTCGTTCGCGAGCTGATCGAGGGCGGCCACATTCCCGATGACGTCACCATCCAGGTGCTGACCCAGGCCCGCGACGACCTCATCGAACGCACCTTCGAATCCCTGAAGGGCGCGAAGAAGGCCATCGTCCACTACTACAACGCCTGCGCACCGAGCTTCCGCAAGATCGTCTTCAACCAGGACAAGGCCGGCGTGAAAGCCATCGCCGTGGCCGCCGGCCAGACCATCAAGCGCCTGGCCGCCGCCGCGCCGGAAACCCAGTGGGGCTTCGAGTACTCGCCGGAAGTGTTCAGCTCCACCGAGACCGACTTCGCCGTCGAGGTGTGCAACGCGGTGATCGAGGTGTTCCAGCCGACTCCGGCGAACCGCCTGATCCTCAACCTGCCCGCCACCGTCGAGTGCGCCACCCCGAACAACTACGCCGACCAGATCGAGTGGTTCGGCCGCCAGATCAACAAGCGCGACAGCGTGATCATCAGCCTGCATACCCACAACGACCGTGGCACTGGCGTGGCTGCTTCCGAACTGGCCCTGATGGCCGGCGCCGACCGCGTCGAAGGCTGCCTGTTCGGCAACGGCGAGCGCACCGGCAACCTGTGCTTGGTGACCATGGCGTTGAACATGTACACCCAGGGCATCGATCCCGAACTGGACTTCTCCGACATCGATGCCGTGCGCAAGGTGGTCGAAGAGTGCAACCAGATCCCGGTGCACCCGCGTCATCCGTACGTCGGCGACCTGGTCCACACCGCCTTCTCCGGCTCCCACCAGGACGCCATCCGCAAGGGCTTCGCCCAGCAGAAGGAAGACGCCGTGTGGGAAGTGCCCTACCTGCCGATCGACCCGGCGGACATCGGCCGCAGCTACGAGGCCGTCATTCGCGTGAACAGCCAGTCCGGCAAGGGCGGCATCACCTTCCTGCTGGAGCAGGAATACGGCATCAGCCTGCCGCGCCGCATGCAGATCGAGTTCAGCCAGGTGGTACAGAACGAAACCGATCGCCTGGGCCTGGAAATGACCGCCGAGCAGATCTACAACCTGCTGCAGAACGAGTACCTGCAAGCCGTCTCCCCGTTCGGCCTGAAGAACTACCGCCTGCAGGAAGAGAACGGCATCTGCGCCATCGACATCGACGTGACCCACAAGGGCGAACAGCACCGCTGGCACGGCAAGGGCAAGGGCACCCTGGAAGCCCTGGTCGCCTCGCTGCCGGTGGACGTCGAGATCATGGACTACAACGAGCACGCCATCGGCGCCGGCACCAACGCCCGCGCGGCCGCCTACATCGAACTGCGCGTCGAGGGTGGTCGTTCGCTGCACGGCATCGGCATCGATGAAAACATCACCACCGCGAGCTTCCGTGCGCTGTTCAGCGCCCTGAACCGCGCCGTAACGCTGGGCCACGCGAAAGCCGCGTAAACCCGGTAACACCGCTGTCCCCTTTACCCTGGACGCCTCGCGCGTCCAGGGTCGTTTTCGAAGGAACGAAAACATGAGCGCACCCAAGGACAATCCGTTCCAGACACCGTCCGCCGTTCTGAAGAATGCGCCCGGCATGGCTGACGGCGAAGCGCTCTACCGACTCAGGGCTGTTGGCATCGCCACCTTTTTCGGCACTCCGCTTGCCGGGGCCTGGGTCATGACGCAGAACCTCCGCCACCTGGGCCTTCACGATCGCATTCAACAAGTCTGGTACGTAGGAATTGCCATCTCTATCGGGCTTGCATTGCTTGGGCTGCTCCCGGACGGCATCCCCCTGGCTCCCTTTACCATCGTCGCCGTGCTCTCCATGCATGAATACGCGAAACAGGTGACCGGAGATGCATTGGAGCAGCACGCGAGCCGTGGCGGAACGTTCCTCTCCAACTGGCGAGCCTTTGGCATCAGCCTGCTGTTCCTGCTAGCGGCATGGGGGGCTATCTTCGTCGTTACCCTGATCGTTGCCTACCTGCTGGGCATGAATACCTGAGTTTCGCCGGGCAAGCCCCAGAAACACCGAAGGCCCCACCGGAGCCTTCACGTCTTACTCGTCGTCGCCGCTGGCACTCACCGCCCCCAGGCAGCACAGGCGATGCTCCTTGTCACCGGCGTGCAGCAGCCATGCCTCCTCCCCAGCCTGATAGCGCGCCTCCATCACCTCGTTGTAGGTGAAGGCCCACTGACGGCGGTCGCGGCCATCAATGGACTCGATCAACAGCACCACCTCCTCGCTGGCAAAGGGCTGGTCCGAGTGGGCGGCGGCATCGGCCTGGTCGAGCAGTGACTCGTTCAGCTCGAACTGCCAGGCGTGCAGGCCGTCGATCAACAGCATGTCGGCGGTTTCCAGCTGGTCCAGCAGGTAGGGAGTCGTGGTCATGGCGGGCACTCGGCAATGGGCAGGCCGTCATGATAGAGCAAAACCCATTGCCGGCCCTCCCCTCCTAGTCAGCCAGCGCCGCCAGCACCCCGCGCAGCCGCTCGATGGTGGCCGGGGCGCAGCGCTGCATCGGCTCGCGCAGCTCGTCGGCGATTACCCCCTGCAAGGCCAACGCTGCCTTGACTGCTGCCGGGTTGGGCTCGGCGAAGGCGGCCTGGATCCATGGCAGCAGACGGTAGAAGGTCGCCCGCGCCGCGGCGAGATCGCCCGACTCGACCTGGCGCTGCATCCGCACATAGAGATCGGCGCGCACATGGGCCGACGCGGAAATCGCCCCGGCTCCGCCCTGGCACAGGTTGTTGAAGATCTGCAGGTCCTCGCCCGTGAGCACCTCGACCTCGCCATCGGCGATCAGCGCCAGGGTGGTCTCGAGGTCGCCGGCGCAGTCCTTGACCGCGGCGATGCGCGGATGACGCACGATGCGCCGCAGGGTCTCGCGATCGATGCGCGCTCCGGTGCGATAGGGAATGTCATAAAGCACCACCGGCACAGTGGCGGCATCGGCCACGGTCTGGAAGAAGGACTCCAGCCCCACCTGCGACGGACGGATGTAGTACGGCGCCGGCACCAGCAGACCGGCCAGCGGGCGGCGCTGGATCTCTTCCTGGAAGGCCAGCAGCTCACGCAGGTTATTGCCCGCCAGGCCCATGATCACCTGCGCGGGCGGCACCCACTGCAGCACGGCATCGAGGACGGCGAGTTGCTCCTCATGGCTCAGCGCCGCCGCCTCCCCGGTGGTGCCGCAGACCACGAAGCCAGCGACGCCATCTTCCAGCAGTCGGGAAACCAGGTTGTGCAGCGCGGCGAAATCGACTTCCCCGGCACGGAAGGGAGTGGCCAGGGCCACCCAGATTCCACGAAACGTAGACATGCAAAAACTCCTTGTGGCTGACCGTCTGGTCGCCGTCAGGGAGGGGTGCGGGAATCAAGCGGGGAGAATTGAAGACCTGGCGCCTTGTGTCCTGTCAGCCCATCTGACGGGACAGCACGCCCCGGTCAAATGAGCGACTGTTTCTTCGATTTCTTGGCAACGACGACGCATACGCCAGCCTGGGCGGAGAAGCCCGGGAGCGGCAGCGAGAAGTCGAAGTTGGCAAGCATGGGCAATTTCTGTGTGCGAAATCAGGTCACCGATAGTGCGCAAGCTCCTATACACCTGTCAACCATGTCCCACGTCTATCACGTCTCTGCCGTCTATGCTGGTTCAACGACAGTGCAGCCGGGGGAGACCTGACAGATGAAACGTCGCGAACTGGGCCAGTCCGGACTGGCGATTCCGCCCCTGGTGTTCGGCGGCAACGTGTTCGGCTGGTCGGCGGACGAAGCCACCTCCTTCCGCCTGCTGGATGCGGTGGTCGACGCGGGAATCAACTGCATCGACACAGCCGACGTGTATTCGCGCTGGGTGCCCGGGCACGTCGGCGGCGAGTCGGAAATCCTGATCGGCAAGTGGCTGAAGAAGACCGGCAAGCGCAATGAGGTGCAGATCGCCACCAAGGTCGGCATGGACATGGGCAACGGCCACAAGGGCCTGTCGGCGGTGTACATCGAGCAGGCCCTGGAACGCTCGCTCAAGCGTCTGCAGACCGACTACATCGACCTCTACCAGGCACATTGCGACGACCCGCACACGTCCCTGGAGGAAACCATGGGCGCCTTCGCCGAAGCGGTGGAGAACGGCAAGGTGCGGGTGATCGGCGCCTCCAACCTCGACGCCCGGCGCCTGCGCGAGGCCCGCGAGCTCTGCGACCGCCTGAAGCTGCCGAACTACCAGAGCCTGCAACCCAACTACAACCTCTACGACCGCGCCAACTACGAGACCAATCTGGAACCCACGGTGAAGCAACTGGGGCTCGGGGTGATCAGCTTCTACTCCCTCGCGGCGGGTTTTCTCACCGGCAAATACCGCAGCGAAGCGGACCTCAACAAGAGCAGCGTGCGCGGCTACAAGGTGAAGAACTTCATGAACGAGCGCGGCTTCGCCATCATCGATGCGCTGGAGGAAGTGGCCAACGAATTGAACGCGACGCCGACGCAGGTCGCCCTGGCCTGGCTGATGGCGCGGCCGACCATCACCGCACCGATCGCCAGTGCGTCGAAGCTGGAGCAGTTGCCGGACCTGATCGCGGCGATCGAACTGAAACTCAGCGATGAAGCGATCCAGCAGCTGAACACCGCCAGCGCGTACTGAAGGCCGAATAGACCTGTAGGAGCGAGCTTGCTCGCGAACGCTCTGGCTCTTGAGCGGGGTGGTTCGCGAGCAAGCTCGCTCCTACAAAAGCCGCATCGATCCTGGGTCGCTGGAATATCGGACTCTTAAGAGCATCGCGGACGAACTGATATCAGAGCTGGATATCGAACCGGTCCGCATCCAGATAGGCCGGGAAGCGCTCCCGGTAAGCCGCCAGCTCCGCTGCGCTCAGGGCGATCTGGAACACGCCATCGGCACTCCCCGCCGCCAGCAGGTTGTCGCCCTGGAAATCCAGCACCTGGCTGTCGCCGGAATAGGCGTGGCCCTTGCCGTCTTCACCGACGCGGTTGACCGCCGCGACATAGCACAGGTTCTCGATGGCCCGTGCCGGCAGCAGACGGTTCCAGTGCTGCCGACGCGCGGCCGGCCAGTTGGCGGTGTAGAGCAGCAAATCGGTGTCCCGGGCATCGCGGCTCCACACCGGGAAGCGCAGGTCGTAGCAGACCAGCGGGCGAATCCGCCAGCCCTTCCACTCCAGCAGCACCTGCTGTTCACCCGGCGTGTAGTGCTTGTGCTCACCGGCCATGCGGAACAGGTGGCGCTTGTCGTAGTGCTGCACCTCGCCGTCCGGGCGCGCCCAGAGCAGGCGGTTGCGATGGCTGCCGTCGGCAGCGCGGATGATCACGCTGCCACAGACCACGGCATCGAGCTTCGCGGCTTGCCCACGCAGCCAGGCGTAGGTCTCGCCCTCCTCCGCCTCGGCCAGCGCCTCGGAGTCCATGGAGAAGCCGGTGGTGAACATCTCCGGGAGTATCACCACGTCCGCGCCACGGGCGCTTTCCAGCAGCGCCTCGAAGCGCTCGCGGTTGGCCTTGGCGTCATGCCAGACCAGGGTGGTCTGCACCAGGGCCAGCTTGAGGTCGGGCAGTTGGCTCAGATCGCGCATAGTCTTTCCGCCGCCTGGCGCAGCGTCTCCTCTTTCTTGGCGAAGCAGAAGCGCACCAGGCGCATGTCCGCCGGGGCCTGCTGATAGAACACCGAGACCGGAATGGCGGCCACGCCATGCTCGCGGGTCAGCCATTCGGACATGGCGACGTCGTCCAGGTCCGGGCGGATCGCCGAGTAGTCCACCACCTGGAAGTAGGTGCCGGCGGCGCGCTGGAAGCGGAAGCGCGAACCTTCCAGCAGGTCGCAGAACAGGTCGCGCTTGGCCTGATAGAAGCCCGGCAGTTCACGCAGGTGTTCGGGGTGCGCGGCCATGAAGTCAGCCAGCGCCCACTGCAGCGGAGTCACGCCGCAGAAGTTCACGTACTGGTGGATCTTGCGCATTTCCGCCGACAGCGCCGGTGGCGCTACCACGTAGCCGGTCTTCCAGCCGGTGACGTGGTAGGTCTTGCCGAAGGAGCTGATGACGAAGGCGCGCGGGTAGAGCTCGTCATGGGCCAGCACGCTGGCATGCTGCACGCCGTCGTAGATCAGGTGCTCGTAGACCTCGTCGCTGATGACATAGATCTCGCGGTCGCGAATCAGCGCCGCTAGGCGATCCAGGTCGGCGCGGTCGATCAGCGCACCGCTGGGGTTGTGCGGGCTGTTGAGGAAGATCAGGCGGGTGCGCGGGGTGATGGCGTCGGCCATGCGCTGCCAGTCGATGCGGAAGTCCGGCAGGCTCAGCGGCACATGCACGCAGCGGCCGCCGGCCAGTTCCACCGAGGGCTCGTAGCTGTCGTAGCAGGGGTCGAGGACAATGGCCTCGTCGCCCGGGCGAATCAGCGCCTGCACCGCGCAGAAGATCCCTTCGGTAGCACCGGGGACGATGGTCACCTCGGTATCGGCGCTGACCTTGCGGCCATAGAAATCGGCGACTTTCAGCGCGACCTGCTCGCGCAGGGCCGGCAGGCCGGTCATCGGGCTGTACTGGTTATGCCCGGCCAGCACATGGCGGGCGACGGCTTCGAGCAAGGGCGCGGGGCTGTCGAAGTCGGGGAAACCCTGGGAGAGGTTCAGCGCACCACATTCGGCGGCGAGCTGGGACATGCGGGTGAAGATGGTGGTGCCGACGTTCGGCAGTTTGCTGGTGAGCATGGCGTGACTACAGGCTGCGGGCGATAAGAGGGAGGCCCCTACTCTATCGCCTACAGCCGTACGCCTGAAGTCCGACAGACGTTATTTACGCTTGTCTTTCTTCTTCTTCTCGGCCTTCTTGTGGTGCGACATCAGCCGGCGCTTCTTGTTGACCTGGCGTTCGGTGAGCTGGGTCTTCTTGCCCTCGAACGGGTTGTCGCCGCCCTTGTACTCGATGCGGATCGGCGTGCCGACCAGCTTGAGGACGCGGCGATAGGTTTTCTCCAGGTAACGGGTATACGCCTTGGGCACCGCATCCACCTGGTTGCCGTGGATAACGATAAGCGGCGGGTTGGCGCCGCCCAGGTGGGCATAGCGCAGCTTGATGCGACGGCCATTGACCATCGGCGGCTGGTGCACCTGGATGGCGTCTTCCAGGATCTGCGTGAGCTTGCTGGTGGGCCAGCGGGTCACGGCGGAGCGGAAGGAGTCCTGCACCGACTTGTACAGGTGACCGACACCGGTGCCATGCAGCGCGGAGATGAAGTGGATGTCGGCGAAGTCGGCGAACATCAGCCGGCGCTCGAGCTCGGTCTTCACGTACTCGCGCTCGGCCGACTCCATGCCATCCCACTTGTTCAGGGCGATGACCAGCGCGCGGCCGGTTTCCAGCACGAAGCCGAGCAGGTTGAGGTCATGCTCGACCACACCCTCGCGGGCATCCATGACGAAGATGACCACGTTGGCATCCTGGATCGCCTGCAGGGTCTTCACCACGGAGAACTTTTCCACCGCTTCGAAGATCTTGCCGCGACGGCGCACGCCGGCGGTGTCGATCAGGGTGTACTTCTCTTCGTTGCGCTCGAAGGGGATGTAAATGCTGTCGCGGGTGGTGCCGGCCTGGTCGTACACGATCACACGCTCTTCACCGAGCATGCGGTTGACCAGGGTGGACTTGCCGACGTTGGGACGGCCAATGATGGCGATCTTGATGCCATCCTTCTCGCTCGGACCGGGGATGCGCTTGGCTTCCTCGCCCTCGGCGACTTCTTCCAGCTCGCCGGGCAGGTCGTTGTCTTCCGGCGCCTCGGGCTCCGGAGCGAACATCTCGCCCAGGGCTTCCTGCAGCATCTGGGTGATGCCACGGCCGTGGGCGGCGGCAATCGGGATCGCGTGCCCCAGGGCCAGCGGGCTGAACTCGGCGCGGGCGATGTCCGGATCGACGGTGTCGACCTTGTTGGCCACCAGGAAGCTGCGCTTGTTCTTCTTGCGCAGGTGCTCGGCGATCATCTCGTCGGCGGCGGTGAGGCCGGCGCGGGAATCGACCATGAACAGGACGGCATCGGCCTCTTCGATGGCCTGCAGCGACTGCTCGGCCATCTTGGCGTCGATACCCTCTTCGTCACCGGAGATACCGCCGGTATCGATGACGATGAATTTCTTGCCCTGCCACTTGGCCTCGCCGTACTGCCGGTCGCGGGTGAGCCCTGCGTACTCGGCGACGATGGCGTCACGGGTGCGGGTCAGGCGGTTGAACAGGGTGGACTTGCCGACGTTCGGGCGGCCCACCAGGGCTATTACGGGAACCATGCGGCTCTCCAGGAAATTTCAGATTTTCAGAAAACACGACGGCCGCTGCCGTTTTTCACGGCAGCGGCCGGCAGTAACACTCAGCTTAGCGGAGCGTGTAGGCGACCAGCTTGCCGCTGTTGCCGAACACGTACATCCAGCTGCCGACTACCAGCGGGCGAACCCGCACGCCGTCACCGTCGACCTTCTCGCGGCCAACGAAACGACCATCCACCTGGCTCAGCAGGTGCACGTAACCTTCCAGGTCGCCTACCACTACGTTGCTCGAGAACACGGCCGGAGCGGACAGCTGGCGGCGAGCCAGGGCGTCGTTGCTCCACAGCGAGGACGAGCCACGGGAATCCAGGCTTTCCACAGTGCCAGATGCCTGGCTGACGAACACGCTGCCAGTACCTTCGGCGACGCCGACATAGCTGGAAGCTTCACGCTGCCACAGTACTCGGCCGGTGGTTTCGTCCAGTGCAGCGGCACGGCCCTGGTAGCTGACAACGTACAGAACGCCGTCCTGCAACACCAAGCCGCCGTCGATGTCGACTACGCGGTCCAGTTCGGAACGGCCCTGCGGAATGGCAACGCGCTGTTCCCACACCGGCAGGCCACGCTGTACGTCCACAGCAACGACCTTGCCGCTGGCCAGGCCAGCCAGCGCCAGGCGTCCGTCGATCAGCGGAGCACCGGTACCGCGCAGGGTCAGCACCGGTACGGTGCCTTCGTAGATCCAGCGCTGGTTGCCGGTGGCGGCATCGAAGGCGATCAGTTTGTCGTCCTGGGTCTGCACCACCACCACGTCACCGTTGGTGGCCGGGGCCGCCAGCACTTCGCTGGTGACCTTGGCGCGCCACTTCTGTTCGCCGCTGCCGGCGTTCAGGGCGATCACGTCGCCACGCATGGTGCCCAGCAGGACCAGTCCGTTGCCAACGCCAACGGCGCCGGAAACCGGCAGGTCGAGATCCTTTTTCCACAGCACGTCGCCGCTTTCGCGCTGGATCGCCATCACCCGGCCTTCGGCGGAGGCGGCGTAGATGGTCTGGCCATCCACCGCCGGTTCGATCAGGTTGTACAGCTCGCCCTGGCCGTCACCGACCGAGCGGCTCCATTGCTTCTCCAGACGGACCTCTTCCTTGAAATCGGTGAGTTCCGCCGGCGGCAGTTCTTTCTTGCTGTTGCTGCTGCAACCTACGGCCAACAGAGTCAGCGCGAGCAGCGCGGCATGTTTCCAGCGCAGCATGTCAGGCGTCTCCCTTGGCCAGGTCGTCGAGTTTCATCTGCAGGGCACCGACGGCGGCGTCTTCCGGCAGGGCGGCCTTGGCCTTCTCGTAGGCGCTGCGCGCCTCGTCTTCACGCTTGAGCTGGACCAGCAGGTCGCCGCGCAGTTCTTCGCGGGTGGCGACATAGGCCTTGTCGGCGTTGCCTTCGAGCAGCTTCAGCCCTTCCTCGGCCTTGCCCTGGGCGCCCATCACACGGGCCAGGCGCTGGCGCGCCAGCTCGCCGAGGGTAGCGTCCACCGGCTTGTCGACGATGGCCTTGAGTTCCAGAACGGCGTCATCCAGCTTGCCGTTGTCCACCGCGACCTTGGCGACGAACAGGCGGCCATACTGGGAGTACGGGGTACCGGCGTATTCGCTGGTCAGCTTGTTGGCCAGCTCGGCAACCTTGGCGGTGTCCGGCTTGCCAGTAGGGTTTAGGGCGGTTTCCAGCAGGGCCTGGTAAACCACGGAGGCACCCTGGGCCTGGTTGTTCTGGTACTTCTTCCAGGCTTGCCAGCCGAATACCACCACCAGTGCCAGGGCGGCACCGGTCAGCAGGGGCATGCCGTTGCGCTGCCACCAGTCCTTGATGTCGGCGATCTGTTCTTCTTCGGTACGCGTACTCACCCCAATACTCCTATCCGCTCGATTCTCAAGCCTGCTGCAGGCAGGCTGCCAGGTGCTCGGGCAGAGCGTCCCAGGCGATGTTCTGTTGTTCGCCCTCGCCACGCAGGGGCTTGAAACCTACCACGCGGTTGGCCAGTTCGTCGTCACCCAGAATCATTGCGAACTGTGCACCGCTCTTGTCAGCCTTCTTGAACTGGCTCTTGAAGCTGCCACCGCCGGCGTTGACCAGCAGGCGAATGCCGGGGATGGCGTTGCGCAGGCGCTCGGCCAGGCTCAGGCCGGCAAGCTCGGCCGCCTCGCCGAAGGCGCAGAGGTAGAGGTCAGCCGGACGGCTGAGTTCCTCGGGCACCAGGCCCAGGGTTTCCAGCAGCAGCACCAGGCGCTCCACGCCCATGGCGAAGCCCACGCCCGGGGTCGGCTTGCCGCCGAACTGGCTGACCAGGCCGTCGTAGCGGCCACCGCCGCAAACGGTGCCCTGGGAGCCGAGCTTCTCGGTAACCCACTCGAACGCGGTACGGCAGTAGTAGTCCAGGCCGCGCACCAGCTTCTGGTTGATCTCGTAGCGCAGGCCAACCGCGTCCAGACGGGCCTTCAGGCCCTCGAAGTGGGCGAGCGACTCTTCGTCCAGATAGTCGTGCAGGGTCGGCGCGCCGACCAGCAGGGCCTGGGTGCTCTCCACCTTGCTGTCGAGGATGCGCAGCGGGTTGGTGGTCATGCGGCGCTGGCTGTCTTCGTCGAGCTGGTCGAAGCGATCCTGGAGATAGGTGACCAGCGCATCACGGTAGCGCGCACGGGCCTCGCTGGAACCCAGGGTGTTCAACTGCAGGGTCACGGCATCGGCCATGCCCAGCTTCTGCCACAGGCGCCAGGTGAGGATGATCAGCTCGGCGTCGATGTCCGGTCCGGGCAGGTTGAAGACTTCCACGCCAATCTGGTGGAACTGGCGATAGCGGCCCTTCTGCGGCTTCTCGTAGCGGAACATCGGGCCGGTGTACCACAGCTTCTGCACCTGGCCGCCGCCGGAAAGGCCGTGTTCGAGCACGGCACGCACGCAACCTGCGGTACCTTCCGGACGCATGGTGAGGGATTCGCCGTTGCGGTCGAGGAAGGTGTACATCTCCTTGTCGACCACGTCGGTGCCTTCACCGATGCCGCGGGCGAAGAGTTCGGTGAACTCCAGGATCGGCAGGCGGATTTCTTTGTAGCCGTAGCCATCGAGCAGCTCGGCGAAGGTACTTTCCAGATAGCGCCAGGCCGGGGTCTGTTCCGGCAGGATGTCGTTCATGCCACGGATGGCTTGCAGGGACTTGCTCACGTAGGGTCCTTGTTGCGGTCAGCCACGCACGATCAGTGCGGCGTCGGCTTCGGCCTTCTCGGCCGCTTTTTCGCGGATCAGCCGTTCCAGCTCATCCACCAGGTTTTCGTTCTGCAGCTTCTGCGCCGGCTTGCCGTCGATGTAGATCAGGTTGCTCGGCGTGCCACCGGTGAGGCCGATGTGGGCTTCCTTGGCTTCGCCGGGGCCGTTGACCACGCAGCCGATCACGGCAACGTCCAGCGGCACCAGCAGGTCCTCCAGGCGGCCTTCGAGTTCGTTCATGGTCTTCACCACATCGAAGTTCTGCCGCGAGCAGCTCGGGCAGGCGATGAAGTTGATGCCACGGGAGCGCAGGCGCAGCGACTTGAGGATGTCGAAGCCAACCTTGATCTCTTCCACCGGATCGGCAGCCAGGGAGATGCGGATGGTGTCGCCAATGCCTTCGGCGAGCAGCATGCCCAGGCCGACGGCGGACTTCACGGTGCCCGAACGCAGGCCACCGGCTTCGGTGATGCCCAGGTGCAGGGGTTGTTCGATTTCCTTGGCCAGCAGGCGGTAGGCGGCGACGGCCATGAACACGTCGGAGGCCTTCACGCTGACCTTGAAGTTCTGGAAGTCCAGGCGCTGGAGGTGATCCACGTGGCGCATGGCCGATTCCAGCAGGGCTTCCGGGGTCGGTTCGCCGTACTTCTTCTGCAGGTCCTTTTCCAGGGAACCGGCGTTGACGCCGATACGGATCGGGATGTTGCGATCGCGAGCAGCATCCACCACGGCCTTCACGCGGTCTTCGCGACCGATGTTGCCGGGATTGATGCGCAGGCAGTCGACACCCAGTTCGGCGACGCGCAGGGCGATCTTGTAGTCGAAGTGGATGTCGGCAACCAGCGGAACCTTGACCTGCTGCTTGATCTTGCCGAACGCCTCAGCGGCGTCCATGTCCGGTACGGAGACGCGCACGATGTCGGCGCCGGCCTCTTCCAGACGGCGGATTTGGCCGACGGTGGCGGCCACATCCAGGGTGTCGGTGTTGGTCATGCTCTGCACGGCGATGGGGGCATCCCCACCCACCGGCACGTTACCCACCCAGATCTTGCGGGACGGGCGGCGTTTGATCGGAGACTCGCAATGCATCGTTACTGTCCACCCAAGGTCACGCGCGCGGTACCGCCGCGCGCCGGTGTCACTGCGACCGGCTGGCCGTTATAGCTGACCTGCGCACCGCGGGCGAAGCCCAGGCGCAGTTGCACCGGAGCCTTGGCCGCCAGCTCCAGGGTGTCACCCTTGCGCTTGAGCGAGCCGAACAGGACCTTGCCGTCGGCATCGGTAACCTGGGTCCAGCAGTCTTCAGTGAACTGGATCTTGACCACACCCTGACCCGCGGCGGCGACCACCGGAGCGGCCGGCTGGGCTTCGACCGGTGCGACCGGAGCAACCGGTGCAGCAGGCTGCGGAGCGGCGGCTGGTTGAGCGGGGGCTGCCGGAGCCTGGGCCGGAGCGGCCTCGGTGGCGACGGGCGCGCTCGGCAGCGCCGGAGCAGCGGGGTTGGCCGCAACCGGGGGCGTGCCTTCGGCCGGAGCCTCGGCAGCGACATTATCGCCGGCCGGCTCGGCAGGCACGGTCGAGGGATTGGCCTGGTCTTCGGCAACCGCCTGGTCTTCCGGCTCGTCGAGCGTATGGATTTCGGTGGTGCCGTCGGCGCTCTCGACCTCGACGTGCTCCATGTTCAGGCTGCCACTCTCGGCGGTGCGCGCTGCGCGCTCCTGCCACCAGAAGTAGCCAAAGCCGATCAGCAGGGCGAGCAGCACCAGGCTGAACAGGCGCAGCAGGTTACGCGACAGACGCACCGGCTCGACCACGCGGCCGAGGCTGTGCACGTTGCTGCCGGTGGCATCGGTGCCGGTGTACTGGTCGAACGCCTGGACCATCTGTCCCTGGTCCATGCCCAGCAGCTTGGCGTAGGCACGGACGTAACCACGGGCGAAGGTGTGGCCGGGCAACTGATCGAAGGAGCCCTGCTCCAGCTGGCGCAGGGAATGTTCGGTCAGGTTCAGCTGGCTTGCAACCTGGGCAACGCTCCAGCCTTTGTTCTCGCGCGCCTGGCGCAGCGTGTCGCCAGGATTGGCGCGGGTCGTGCCGATGACATCGGACTGCGACGTGCTCATCATTTATCCGCCTGGTATGCCTGGTATTCAGGAGAAGCGGGATACAGGCGCTTGAGTTGCAGCCCGTAGCTGGCAGCGGTATCCCGGTCGTCAAAGATCTTCGCCAGTCGAATTCCCAGCAGCAGGCTGCGCGCGGTCTGCGGGCCCTGCTTGAGGTATTCCTGGTAGTAGGCTCGCGCCGGAACGTACTGACGATCCTGGTAATTGAGTTCGGCCATCTCGATCAGCGCACTGGGCTGATTGCGATTGAGGCGAATGGCCTTCTCGAAGTATTCCTTGGCCTGCTCGCGCTGCTTGAGCTGCAGGCTGACCAGCCCGAGGTTCTCGAAGATGCGCGAACGCTCGGGATACAGACCATCCTCGGCGGCCTTGATATAGACGTCGTAGGCTTCCTTGTAGCGTTTCTGCTCGAACAGGAAGCCGCCGTAGTTGTTCAGGATGCGCGCATCATCCGAACGGGACGAAAGCGCCTTGCGGTATTCGGTCTCGGCCAGCTGCGGCTCCATCTCGGTCTGGTAGACCGCGGCGAGTGCGGTATGCGCATCGGCACTGGATGGATCGAGTTCCAGTGCCTGGCGCAGCGGGACCTTGGCCTGTTCGGCATTGCCGGCCCGCAGGTAGCCGAGCCCCAGCTGGATGTAGGCGTCACGCGCCTCATCCCGGCCCTTCTCGGTTTTCAGAGGATCCTGTTTACCAGACGTCACGCAACCCGTCAGCACGGTTGCCAACAGCAAGAACAGCGCGGCGCGCAGGGTCATTGGAATCCTCCCTTGATCAGTTTCGATTGGCGGCGTTCGACGCCTGCTCGTTTTCCGTCGCCAGCTGGCGGACGGCGATGTAGCGTTCGCTGCGGCGGGTGCGGTCCATCACCTGGCCCACCAATTGACCACAGGCGGCATCGATGTCGTCACCACGGGTGGTGCGCACCGTCACGTTGAAGCCACCTTTGTGCAGCATGTCCTGGAAACGGCGGATGGCATTGTTGCTCGGCCGCTCGTAACCTGAATGCGGGAACGGATTAAACGGAATCAGGTTGATCTTGCAAGGGAAATCCTTGAGCAATGCGATCAGTTGCTCGGCATGCTCGGGCTGGTCGTTGACGTTGGCCAGCAGGGTGTACTCGACGGTCAGCACGCGTTCCTTGCCCAGGCGCGTGATGTAGCGATAGCAGGCGTCGAGCAGCATATCCAGCGGGTACTTCTTGTTGATCGGTACCAGCTTGTTGCGCAGTTCGTCGTTCGGCGCGTGCAGCGACAGGGCCAGCGACACGTCGGTCACCTCGGCGAGCTTGTCGATCATCGGCACCACGCCGGAGGTGGACAGGGTCACCTTGCGCTTGGAAATGCCGTAGCCGAGGTCTTCCATCATGATGCTCATGGCGGTCACGACGTTGTCGAAGTTCAGCAGCGGCTCGCCCATGCCCATCATCACCACGTTGGTGATGGCACGGTCGATCTTGCCCGGGATGGTCCCGAACGATTGGTTGGCGATCCACACCTGGCCGATGATCTCGGCGGAGGTCAGGTCGCTGTTGAAGCCTTGCTTGCCGGTGGAGCAGAAGCTGCAGTCCAGCGCGCAACCGGCCTGGGACGACACACACAGGGTGCCGCGGCCGCCCTGGGGAATGTACACGGTCTCGACGCAACTGCCCGAGGCCACGCGCACCACCCACTTGCGGGTACCGTCAGAGGAAATGTCCTGGCTGACGATCTCCGGGGGACGAATTTCGGCAACGGCCTTGAGCTTTTCGCGCAAGGCCTTGCCGACGTTCGTCATGGCGTCGAAATCGACGGCGCCAAAGTGGTGAATCCATTGCATCACCTGGCCGGCGCGGAAGCGCTTTTCACCGATGGACTCGAAGAATTCCTCGAGCTGGGGCTTGGTCATGCCCAGCAGGTTGGCCTTTACAGCGGTATCAGTCATGGATTCACCCTCGCTCATTCGCCTGGATTAGCGAATGCGCTCGCACACCTCGGTGCTGGAGAAGAAGTAAGCGATTTCGCGAGCTGCGGAAGCTTCCGAGTCGGAACCGTGTACGGCGTTCTCGTCGATGGAAACGGCGAAGTCGGCGCGGATGGTGCCGGCGTCGGCTTTCTTCGGATCGGTGGCGCCCATCAGCTCACGGTTGCGCAGGATGGCGTCTTCGCCTTCCAGAACCTGAACGACAACCGGGCCGGAGGTCATGAAGGCAACCAGGTCCTTGAAGAAGGGACGCTCTTTGTGCTCGGCGTAGAAACCGCCAGCTTCGCGCTCGGACAGTTGAACCATCTTCGAAGCGACGACGCGCAGACCGGCTTTTTCGAAGCGGGTCAGGATTTCGCCGATGACGTTCTTGGCAACAGCGTCGGGCTTGATGATGGAGAAGGTACGTTGCAGGGCCATGGAAATAACTCCGGAAAGCAAGGTTGGTAAAGCCAAGAAGCCCCTGGCATAGGCCAGGAGCTCCTGTGATTCAAGGGTTTGCCGCAGGCGCCGCCCGGCGGACGGCGACGCGGGACCGTCCCCGACTGCTGCGGGGCCGGCGGCTGAAGAAATTCCCTCGGGAATTTTTTCAGAGCACACCTAAAGATAAAACCCGCGAATTATACGCGGGTTCATGACAAATGGGTACGCGGCAAGCGTGCCGCGCGCCCTCAGTCGAGCTCTTCGATCCAGGCGGCCTGGATGGCTTCCAGGACCTTTTCACCGCCGCGGGAAGGATCGTCGCTGAACTCCGGCAATGCCAGCACCCAGGAGTGCAGATCGACGAAATTCACGTAGCGCGGATCGACATCCGGCTTGGATTCGGCCAGTTGGATGGCGATTTCGAGCACATCAACCCATTTCAGACTCATCGTTGGCGCTCCGCTCAGTGACCTTCGGACACCTGGTTGATGGTGTACTTCGGAATCTCCACCACCAGATCTTCCTCGCCGACTACGGCCTGGCAGGACAGGCGCGAATCCGGCTCCAGGCCCCAGGCCTTGTCCAGCATGTCGTCTTCCAGCTCGTCGGAGGCTTCCATGGAGTTGAAGCCTTCGCGCACGATCACGTGGCAGGTGGTGCAGGCACAGGACATCTCGCAGGCATGCTCGATCTCGATGCCGTTGCGCAGTGCCGCTTTCATGATGGTTTCGCCCGGCTGGGCCTCGATCACCGCACCTTCCGGGCAATGTTCGGCGTTCGGCAGAAATACGATCTGCGGCATCTTGGCTTATTCCTCGATTTCGTTGAGCCGGCGACCGGCCAGTGCGGCCTTGACGGTGGCGTCCATACGGCGCGCGGCAAAGGCGTCGGTCACCTGGGACAGGCGCTTGATCTGTTGTTCGATGGCGGCGGTATCGCTGCCGGCCGCCAGTTCGCGCAGGGATTCCATGTTGGCATCAATCGCCACGCGCTCCTCGGCGTCCAGCAGGCGCTCGCCGTCGGCGTCCAGGGCCGACTGCACAGCCTCCAGCAGACGCTGGGCCTCAACCTGCTGCTCGCGCAGGGCGCGGGCGGCCATGTCGTCACCGGCGTACTGGAAGGAATCCTGCAGCATGCGGGCAATCTCGCCATCGGTCAGGCCGTAGGACGGCTTGACCTGGATGCTCGCCTCAACGCCCGAGGACAGCTCACGGGCAGACACGCCCAGCAGACCGTCGGCGTCGACCTGGAAGCTGACGCGGATCTTCGCCGCACCGGCCACCATCGGCGGAATGCCACGCAGCTCGAAGCGCGCCAGGGACCGGCAGTCCTTGACCAGCTCACGCTCGCCTTGCAGCACATGAATCATCATGGCCGTCTGGCCATCCTTGTAGGTGGTGAACTCCTGGGCGCGGGCCACCGGGATGGTGGTGTTGCGCGGAATCACCTTCTCCATCAGCCCGCCCATGGTTTCCAGGCCGAGCGACAGAGGAATTACGTCCAGCAGCAGCAGCTCTTCGCCGCGCTTGTTGCCAGCCAGGGCATCAGCCTGGATGGCGGCACCGATGGCGACCACCTGGTCCGGATCGATATCGGTCAGCGGCTCGCGACCGAACAGCTCGCCCACCAGTTCACGCACACGCGGCACGCGGGTGGAACCACCGACCATGACCACCGCGCTGACCTCTTCCAGCTCGACACCGGAATCGCGCACGGCGCGCCGGCAGGCCTTGAGGCTGCGCTGGATCAGCGGATCGATCAGCGACTCCATGTGCGAGCGACTCAGCTCACCACTCCAGCCCTCGTAGGCTACCGGAGTGCTGGCGCTATCGGTCAGCGCCTCCTTCGCCGCGCAAGCCGTCTGCAGCAGACGACGCTGGGCGCCCGGATCGAGATCGGCCGAGATACCAGACTGCTCGATGATCCAGCCGGCGATGACATGGTCGAAATCGTCGCCACCCAGAGCGCTGTCGCCGCCGGTGGCCAGGACTTCGAAGACACCACGAGTCAGGCGCAGGATGGATATGTCGAAGGTACCGCCGCCCAGGTCGTAGATGGCGACCACGCCCTCGGCGTTCTTGTCCAGGCCGTAGGCCACTGCCGCAGCGGTCGGCTCGTTGAGCAGACGCAATACGTGCAGGCCAGCCAGACGCGCGGCGTCCTTGGTGGCCTGGCGCTGCGCGTCGTCGAAATAGGCGGGAACGGTGATCACCGCACCGACCAGCTCGCCACCCAGGGTGGATTCGGCGCGCTGACGCAGGGTACGAAGGATTTCCGCCGAGACTTCCACCGGGCTCTTGGCGCCCTGGACGGTCTCGATGAAGGGCATGTGCGACTCGCCCTGAACGAAACGGTACGGCAGTTGGCCACCGAGCTGCTTCACATCCTCCAGGCCGCGCCCCATCAGACGCTTGACCGAGATGATGGAGTTCAGCGGGTCCAGGGCCGCACCGGCACGCACGCTCTCCCCCACCTCGATACGATCGGCGAGGTAGCGCACCGCCGACGGAAGGATGACTTCGCCGCGCTCATCGGGCAACGGAGCGGCAACGCCGCTACGCACGGCGGCGACCAGGGAATTGGTGGTGCCCAGGTCGATCCCCACGGCCAGCCGACGCTGGTGTGGCTGGGGGCTCTGTCCGGGCTCGGCGATCTGCAGTAGGGCCATGCGGTTTCTAATCAGGCTTATCGGGCGCGGCACGGGCCGCGCGGATTAATCGTCGAGTCGCTCTTCGAGCTGCCGCACTTCCTGCGCCAGCTTGTCGAGGAACTGCATGCGCCGCACCAGGCGCTCGGCCAACTCGCGGCGGGCCGGGTCATCCCAGCAATCGGCGAACTCCGCGTCCAGCTGCTGCTGGGCCGATTTCAGCTGGCGCTTGAAGTACGCCACGCCATCGAGATCGGCGCTGTCCTGCAGGTCTTCCAGCTCCTCGCGCAGACGCATCTGCTGCAGGAGGAACTCCGGATCCTGCACCGTGGCTTCCAGTGGCAACGCGTTGCCACGCAAGGCCAACAGGTAAAGGGCACGGCGCGGAGCGCTCTTGAGCGTCTGGTACGCGTCGTTGAGCTCGGCGGCCTTTTCCAGCGCCAGTCGCTGCTCGCGCTCGGAGGCATCGGCGAAACGATCCGGATGGACGTTGCGCACCAGCTCGCGGTAGCGGTTGCCAAGGGCTTCCAGGTCGATCCGGAAGCCTGGCTGCAGGTCGAACAGCGCGAAGTGACAGGGACTACCCACGCCCGACCTCAGACGTTGAAGCTTTCGCCGCAGCCACACTCACCGCGCACGTTCGGGTTGTTGAACTTGAAGCCCTCGTTGAGGCCTTCCTTGGTGAAGTCCAACTCGGTGCCGTCGAGGTAGACCAGGCTTTTCGGGTCGATGATGACCTTCACGCCGTGACTCTCGAACACCTGGTCCTCGGCTGCCAGCTCGTCGACGAACTCCAGCACATAGGCCAGACCGGAACACCCGGTGGTGCGCACGCCAAGACGAATGCCCTCGCCCTTGCCGCGCCCTTCGAGGGAGCGGCGAACGTGGTTGGCGGCGGCTTCGGTCATGCTGATGGCCATGGGAACTCCTTACTCAACGAATCGCAGTTCAGAGAAGACCTTTCTTCTGCTTGTAGTCGCGTACGGCCGCCTTGATGGCGTCCTCGGCGAGCACCGAGCAGTGGATCTTCACCGGCGGCAGGGCCAGCTCTTCGGCGATGGTGGTGTTCTTGATGGATTCGGCTTCATCCAGGGTCTTGCCCTTCATCCACTCGGTGGCGAGGGAGCTGGAAGCGATAGCCGAGCCGCAGCCGTAGGTCTTGAACTTCGCGTCTTCGATGACGCCCTGCTCGTTGACCTTGATCTGCAGGCGCATCACGTCGCCGCAGGCCGGCGCGCCGACCATGCCGGTACCGACGTCCGGGTCCTCGGCGTTGAGCTTGCCGACGTTGCGCGGGTTTTCGTAGTGGTCGATGACCTTGTCACTGTAAGCCATGGCTAATCCTCACATCTATGGGGCGGGTCAGTGGGCCTGCCATTCGACCTTGGACAGGTCGACACCCTCTTTGAACATATCCCACAGCGGCGAGAGTTCACGCAGCTTGGAAACGGCTTCCACCACCTTATTGGCGGCATAGTCGACCTCTTCTTCAGTGGTGAAGCGGCCGAAGCTGAAACGGATGGAGCTGTGCGCCAGTTCGTCGTTGCGACCCAGGGCGCGGAGCACGTAGGACGGCTCCAGCGAGGCCGAGGTGCAGGCGGAACCGGACGATACGGCCAGGTCCTTGAGCGACATCATCAGCGACTCGCCCTCGACGTAGTTGAAGCTGACGTTGAGGATGTTCGGTGCGTAGGAAGTGGCGCTGCCGTTGACGTACAGCTCTTCCAGGCCCTGGACCTGCTCGAAGAAGCGCTTGCGCAGGCCTTCGATACGAGCCATTTCCTGGTGCATTTCTTCCTTGGCGATGCGGAAGGCCTCGCCCATGCCGACGATCTGGTGGGTCGCCAGGGTGCCCGAACGCATGCCGCGCTCATGGCCGCCACCGTGCATCTGGGCTTCCAGGCGGACGCGCGGCTTGCGGCGCACGTACAGGGCGCCCATGCCTTTGGGGCCATAGACCTTGTGGGCAGAGAAGGACATCAGGTCGACCTTGAGCTTTTCCAGGTCGATGTCGATCTTGCCGGCCGATTGGGCGGCGTCGACGTGCAGCAGGATGCCGCGGGAGCGGGTCAGCTCGCCGATGGCAGCGATGTCGTTGACGCTGCCGACTTCGTTGTTCACGTGCATGACCGACACCAGGATGGTGTCCTCACGCAGGGCGGACTCGACCATCGCCGGGGTGATGATGCCCTCGGGAGTCGGCTCCAGGTAGGTGACCTCGAAGCCTTCGCGCTCCAGCTGGCGGCAGGTATCCAGGACCGCCTTGTGCTCGATCTTCGAGGTGACGATGTGCTTGCCCTTGGTGGCATAGAAGTGCGCAACACCCTTGATCGCCAGGTTGTCGGACTCGGTGGCACCGGAAGTCCAGACGATCTCGCGGGGGTCGGCATTGACCAGCTCTGCGACCTGGCGACGAGCGTTCTCGGCTGCTTCCTCGGCCTTCCAGCCGAAGACGTGGGAGCGCGACGCCGGGTTGCCGAAATTGCCATCTACCAGGAGGCAGTCAGCCATTTTCTGAGCGACACGCGGGTCCACCGGGGTTGTGGCGGAGTAGTCGAGGTAAATCGGCAATTTCATCAGGTAACTCCTACAGGCGGGCGTTCGCTCAATCGATGGCGGACGCTTCAATCTTGTCGAGGCGCGGCGTCTTGCTGCCCGAACAACGGCGCTCGTCCTGGCGCTGGGCGACCTCTTGAACTTCGCGGCGCTCGACCAGGTCGGCCAGGCTGATGCCGCTGAGGAACTCGTGAATCTGCTGGCTGAGGTCGCACCACAGGTGGTGGGTCAGGCAGGTATCGCCGGAGTGGCAGTCGCCTTGACCCTGACAGCGGGTAGCGTCGACCGACTCGTTGACCGCATCGATCACCTGGGCAACGTGGATGCCGGTCATGTCGCGGGACAGCTGGTAGCCGCCGCCCGGACCGCGCACGCTGACCACCAGGTTGCCACGGCGCAACTTGGCAAACAGCTGTTCCAGGTAGGACAGGGAGATGCCCTGGCGCTCGGAAATATCGGCGAGAGAAACCGGACCACGCTGGGCGTGCAACGCCAGATCGAGCATGGCGGTGACGGCATAGCGGCCTTTGGTGGTCAATCGCATGGGGAAATCCGGAAGAATCGCTGGTTTAGGGGGAGTATGCTCTTTTCCGACTATTTAGGTCAACTATAAGCCCTATTACTTTAGTCGGAATTAACCAGCGAGCGGCGGCGTATTTTAGCAGAGTGCCAGCGTCGGCGCATCACTGCGCCGACTTGCTGTCCTCGGTGTCCTTCACGCCAGCGAAGTCCTCTTCACGCAGCGCCGGCAGATCTTTCGCACAATAGTCGCTGCCTAGAGCCGTCAGCGCCTTGCACATCCCTTCCAGGCGGCCATCAACGGCCTGCAGGTGATCGAGCAACTGACCAATGGCACGCGCCACCGGGTCAGGCATGTCCTGGCTGACGCCGTAGGCATCGAAGCCAAGCTTCTCGGCCATGGCCTGGCGCTTGGCGGCCTGGTCGGCATCGTCCTTCATGATGATCCGACCAGGAATACCTACGACGGTAGCCCCTGGCGGTACCTCTTTCGTGACCACCGCGTTGGAGCCCACCTTGGCGCCAGCACCAACAGTGAACGGACCGAGCACCTTGGCGCCCGCCCCCACCACCACGCCATCGGCCAGGGTCGGGTGACGCTTGCCCTTGTTCCAACTGGTGCCGCCCAGGGTCACGCCCTGGTAGATGGTCACGTCGTCACCGATCTCGGCAGTCTCGCCAATGACGATGCCCAGGCCGTGGTCGATGAAGAAACGCCGACCGATCTTGGCGCCGGGATGGATCTCGATACCGGTCATCCAGCGCCCGAAGTTGGACACCATCCGTGCCAGCCACTTCCAGCCGGACGCCCACAGGGCATGAGCCAGGCGATGCAGCCACACCGCGTGCAGGCCCGGATAGCAGGTGAGCACCTCAAAGGCGTTGCGCGCCGCCGGGTCACGATGAAATACGCTCTGGATATCTTCGCGCACACGCTCAAACATCTTCATCACTCCGCTTGGAAAGCTCCCCACGGGCAGCCTTCTGTGTTTCGGTCAGAATACCCCTCAGGATATTCATCTCCAGCTTGCTGACGCCGCTGCGGCCGTACAAGCGGCGCAGGCGCGACATGAGATGGCGCGGCTTCTGCGGATCGAGGAACTGGATATCCACCAGGGTCGACTCCAGGTGTGCATAGAAGCGCTCAAGCTCATCCGACGTCACCGGAATGCTGTTGAGCATCGCGGTGGACTCCACCTTCTCCTGCTTGGTCGGCTGGCCTTGGGCCGCCAACCAGGCCATGCGCACCTCGTAGACCAGCACCTGCACCGCCGTCGCCAGGTTCAGCGAGCTGAACTCGGGATTGGCCGGGATATGCACATGGAATTGACATCGCTGCAATTCCTCGTTGGTCAGACCCGCATATTCGCGACCGAAGACCAGCGCGACCTCGCCACCCTGCTGCACGTGCTGCAGGCTGGTGGTGGCGCACTCACGGGGATCGAGCAGCGGCCAGGGAATGCGGCGGTCGCGCGCACTGGTGCCCAGCACCAGACTGCAACCGGCCAGGGCGTCTTCCAGGGTCGGCACGACCACGGCCGCATCGAGGATGTCATCGGCGCCGGAAGCACGGGCGCGCGCCTCGCCACTGGGGAAATCCATCGGATCGACCAGCACCAGGCGCGACAGGCCCATGTTCTTCATCGCACGGGCCGTACCGCCGATATTGCCGGGATGACTGGTGTTGACCAGCACCACGCGAATTCTGTCGAGCAACGCCAGCGACTCCACACAAAAGCGAAAAAAGGGAGGGAATCCTACCGCAGCGGTGGGTCTTGCGCCACGCAGGCGACAGGTCGCTCTATGAGCGCCATGGTTTTCTGTTAGAATGTCCGGCTTTCTTTAACGACCCAGGTGACCTCTCCATGCAGCCCATGCTGAATATCGCCCTGCGCGCCGCTCGCAGCGCCGGTGAACTGATCTTCCGCTCCATCGAACGCCTGGACACCCTCTCGGTCAACGAAAAAGAAGCCAAGGACTACGTCACCGAAGTCGATCGCGCGGCTGAACTCTCCATTGTCACCGCCCTGCGCAAGGCCTACCCGAATCACGGGATCATGGGCGAAGAAGGCGGCATGCTGGAAGGCAGCGGCGAAGGCGCCGACTACCTGTGGATCATCGATCCGCTGGACGGCACCACCAACTTCATCCATGGCGTTCCGCACTTCGCCATCAGCATCGCCTGCAAATACCGCGGCCGCCTCGAGCACGCCGTGGTCCTCGACCCGATCCGTCAGGAAGAATTCACCGCCAGCCGTGGCCGTGGCGCCGCACTGAACGGTCGCCGCCTGCGCGTCAGCAACCGCAAGAGCCTGGAAGGCGCCCTGCTGGGCACCGGCTTCCCGTTCCGTGACAGCCAGATGGACAACCTGGACGCCTACCTGGGCATGTTCCGCAGCCTGGTCGGCCAGACCGCCGGCATCCGCCGCGCCGGCGCTGCCAGCCTGGACCTGGCCTACGTCGCCGCTGGCCGTTACGACGCCTTCTGGGAGTTCGGCCTGTCCGAGTGGGACATGGCAGCGGGCGCCCTGCTGATCCAGGAAGCGGGCGGCCTGGTGAGCGACTTCACCGGCGGCCACGAATTCCTCGAGAAGGGCCAGATCGTCGCCGGCAACACCAAGTGCTTCAAGGCGCTGCTGACCAGCATCCAGCCGCACCTGCCGCCGTCGCTCAAGCGCTGAACCTGAGCCACGCAAGAAAAAGCCCGGCAATGCCGGGCTTTTTTGTGCCTGCGAGAACGCATTCCTTGCAGGAGCGAGCTTGCTCGCGAAGCTTTTTCATTCTGACACTACGGCTCTGAGCGAATCGCGAGCAAGCTCGCCCCTACGAAAAGCAAGGCAAAGAAAAAGGCGCCCCATGGGCGCCTTTTTCGTTCACTCCTGGCGACTGCTTATTGCTGACCCAGGATCAGTTGGCCGCTCTTGTCGACCGGAATCTGCGACCCCGGATCGCGATCCATGCGGACCTGGCCGGGCTTGCCGTCGAGCAGGTACTTCACGTCGTAACCGACGACCTTCTCGCTGGTGTCGTTGACGGTGCTGCAGCGGGTTTCATTGGTGGTGTAGGTGTCACGCTCCTGCATGCCTTCCTGCACCTTGTTACCGGCATAACCACCGCCGATGGCGCCCGCCACGGTGGCGATCTTCCGGCCATTGCCGCTACCGATCTGGTTACCCAGCAGGCCGCCAGCGATGGCGCCGATCGCCGTACCGGCGATCTGATGGGTGTCCTTCACAGGACGCTGATGAGTCACTGCGACGTCCTTGCAAACCTGGCGAGGAGTCTTGATGGTTTCCTTGACCGGCTGGACAGCGAGCACTTCGGCATATTGAGGCCCGCGATCCACCAGATTATAAGTGGCCACGGCGCCACCGGCAGTCACGCCTACAGCGCCCAGCACGGTACCGATGAGCAACGACTTGTTCACATAAACCTCCTGGTCTCTCGTCTTGTTCGGGCTCAGCCCTTCACCTTGCCTTGGAGCGCTTGAATTGTAAGAAAGTTCCAGCAAGTTCGTAGTGCACAGCCGACAAACGAAAACTCCCGCCGTAGCGGGAGTTTTCTGGAGGGGCCTGGAAGCGCTCTACTACGGGCGCTCGTCGGCTTCCTTGCTCGGCGGCGGGATCAGGTCCTCGCTGGACAGGTTCAGCCAGATCAGCACCACGTTGGCGATGTAGATCGACGAGTAGGTACCCGCCAACACACCGACGAACAGGGCGATGGAGAAGCCGAACAGGTTGTCGCCACCGAAGAACAGCAGCGCAGAGATCGCCAGCAGAGTCGACACCGAGGTGGCGATGGTCCGCAGCAGGGTCTGGCTGGTCGAGATGTTGATGTTCTCGATCAGGCTAGCCTTGCGCAGTACGCGGAAGTTCTCGCGCACCCGGTCGAAGATCACAATGGTGTCGTTCAGCGAGTAGCCCACCACCGCCAGCACCGCGGCCAGCACGGTCAGGTCGAAGGTGATCTGGAAGAACGACAGCACGCCCATCACGATGATGGCGTCGTGGATCAGCGACAGGATCGCACCCAGAGCGAACTTCCACTGGAAGCGGAAGCCGACGTACAGCAGGATGCCGCCCAGCGCCAGGAGCATGCCGAGGCCGCCCTGGTCGCGCAGCTCTTCACCCACCTGCGGGCCGACGTATTCGACGCCATTCACTTTCGCCAGGTTGGAAGCATCGGCCTTCTGCAGCGCGGCGGCGACCTTCTTGCCCAGTTCCGGGTCTTCGCTGGGCATGCGTACCAGCACATCCCGGGTGTCGCCGAAGCTCTGCACCACCGCCTCGCCGAAACCGGCGGCGACCAGTTGCTCACGCACCTTGGCAAGGTCCGCAGGCTGCTCGTAGGCCAGCTTGATCGACGTACCGCCAGTGAAGTCGAGGCCGAAGTTGATGCCCTTGACGAACCAGCTGCCGAGGGCGATCAGGGTCAGGATCAGGGTGCCGGCGAACGCAATGTTGCGAACGCCCATGAAGTTGATAGTACCGATCTTGATGTTCATCTCAGGCCCCTTAGATCCACAGCTTCTTGAAGTCGCGGCCGCCGAAGATCAGGTTGACCATCGCACGGGTGACCAGAATGGCCGTGAACATCGAGGTGATAATGCCGAGGGACATGGTCACGGCGAAGCCCTTCACCGGGCCGGTGCCCATGGCGTAGAGGATGCCGCCGACCAGCAGCGAGGTCAGGTTGGCGTCGAGGATCGCGGTGAAGGCACGGTTGAAGCCCTCATGGATCGCCCGCTGCACGGACATGCCGGCCGCCAGCTCCTCACGTATCCGCGAGAAGATCAGCACGTTGGCGTCCACCGCCATACCCATGGTCAACACGATACCCGCGATACCCGGCAGGGTCAGGGTCGCGCCAAGGATCGACATCAGCGCCACCAGCATGACCATGTTGAAGGCCAGGGCGACGGTGGCGATCACGCCAAAGAAGCGGTAGATCACGATGATGAACAGGGAGACGAAGACCATGCCCCAGAGGGAGGCATCGATACCCTTGGCGATGTTGTCCGCACCCAGGCTCGGGCCGATGGTGCGTTCTTCGGCGAAGTACATCGGCGCGGCCAGGCCACCGGCGCGCAGCAGCAGGGCCAGTTCCGAGGACTCGCCCGGAGCGTCCAGACCGGTGATGCGGAACTGGTTGCCCAGCGGCGACTGGATGGTCGCCAGGCTGATGATCTTCTTCTCTTCCTTGAACGCCGGAACAGCGACTTCCTGCTCGACGCCGTCGACCACCTGCTTGGCATAGCGGGTGATCGGCTTCTGCTCGATGAACACCACCGCCATGCTGCGACCGACGTTGTTGCGGGTCGCACGGTTCATCAGCTCGCCGCCGTGGCCATCCAGGCGGATGTTCACCTGCGGGCGGCCGTTCTCGTCGAAGCTGGCGCTGGCGTCGGTGACCTGGTCACCGGTGATGATCACGCCACGCTCCAGGGTCGCCGGCGGCCGGCGCGGCTCACGGAACTCGAAGGTTTCGGTGGCGGACTTGATCGCATCCGGCTCGGCGGCCAGACGGAATTCCAGGTTGGCGGTCTTGCCGAGGATACGCTTGGCTTCGGCGGTGTCCTGCACACCCGGCAGCTCGACCACGATGCGATTGGCGCCCTGGCGCTGCACCAGCGGCTCGGAGACGCCCAGCTCGTTCACGCGGTTGCGGACGGTGGTGAGGTTCTGCTTGATCGAATACTCGCGGATTTCCGCCAGCTTCGCCGGGGTCATGCCCAGACGCAGCACCTGCATGCCGGTGCGCTCGCTCTGGGTAACTTCGAAATCGCGGTAGTCCTTGGCGATGATGGACTTGGCCTTGTCCAGGTCGGCTTCTTCGGTGAAGCCCAGCTGGATGCCACTGTCCTGCGCCGGCAGGCTGCGGTAGCGCACGCGCTCCTTGCGCAGGGCGCTCTTGATTTCGCTTTCGTAGACCTTCATGCGGGCGTCGACCGCCTTGTCCATGTCCACTTCCAGCAGGAAGTGCACACCACCGGACAGGTCCAGACCCAGCTTCATCGGGTGCGCAGCGATCGAGCGCAGCCAGTTCGGGGTGGTCTGCGCCAGGTTCAGGGCGACCACGTAGTCGTCACCCAGGGCGCGGCGGACGATGTCCTTGGCCGGCAGCTGGTCTTCCTGCTTGGCCAGGCGGATCAGGCCGCTGTTCTTGCCGAGGGAGCCCGCCTTGACGGCGATACCCGCGTCGGTCAGCGCCTTGCTGGCCTTGTCCAGGTCGGCCTGCGACACCTGCAGCGCGGTGCTCGCACCACTGATCTGCACGGCCGGGTCATCCGGGTAGAGGTTGGGTGCGGAATAGATGAAACCGACGGCCAGGACCGCCAGGATCAGCAGATACTTCCACAGGGGATACTTGTTGAGCATGACACCGCCCGTTATGACGCGGGGCGCATCATGCGCCCCGTCGATTGGGTTTCTGTTGGTTGGCTCAGATGGCCTTCAGCGTGCCTTTCGGCAGGGTCGCGGCAATCGCGCCCTTCTGGAACTTCAGCTCGACGCTGTCGGAGACTTCGACCACGACGAAATCGTCAGCAACCTTGGTCACCTTGCCGGCGATGCCCGCGGAAGTGACGACTTCATCACCCTTCTGCAGGCCGGCGATCAGGTTCTTGTGCTCCTTGGAACGCTTGGCCTGGGGACGCCAGATCATCAGATAGAAGATGACCAGGAAACCGACCAGGAACACCCACTCGAAGCCGGTGCCAGCCGGGCCGGCAGCAGCGGCGGGGGCTGCAGCGTCAGCGAAGGCAGCGGGAATTAGAAAGCTCATTGGAAACTCCTGTCACAAAGCTTTTTCGATGAAAGGTCAGTCCGCCAGCGGCGGCGTGGGAAGGCCGCGCTTGGCGTAGAAGGCGTCGACAAAGTTCGCCAATGTACCCTGTTGGATTGCCTCGCGCAAACCAGCCATAAGCCGCTGATAATGCCGCAAGTTATGGATGGTATTGAGCATGCTGCCGAGCATTTCGCCGCACTTGTCCAGGTGGTAGAGATAGGCGCGGGAGAAGTGCTTGCAGGTGTAGCAATCGCAGGTCGGGTCCAGCGGCGATTCGTCATGTTTGTGAACCGCGTTACGGATCTTGATCACCCCGGTGTCAACGAAAAGGTGGCCATTGCGCGCATTGCGGGTGGGCATGACGCAGTCGAACATGTCGACGCCCCGGCGCACACCTTCCAAGAGGTCCTCGGGTTTGCCCACACCCATCAGGTAACGAGGTTTGTCAGCGGGCATGTGCGGCGGCAGGAAGTCCAGTACGCGGATCATTTCTTCCTTGGGCTCGCCCACCGACAGGCCGCCGATGGCCAGGCCGTCGAAGCCGATCTCCTGCAAGCCTTCCAGCGAGCGCATGCGCAGCTCTTCATGCATGCCACCCTGGACAATGCCGAACAGCGCGGACGGACTATCACCGTGGGCGATCTTCGAGCGTTTGGCCCAGCGCAGCGACAGCTCCATGGAACGCTTGGCAACGTCGAACTCCGCCGGGTACGGGGTGCACTCGTCGAAGATCATCACGATGTCAGAGCCCAGCGCGCGTTGCACGGCCATGGATTCTTCCGGGCCCATGAAGACCTTGGCGCCGTCCACGGGCGAGGCGAAGTACACGCCCTCCTCCTTGATCTTGCGCAGCGCGCCCAGGCTGAACACCTGGAAGCCGCCCGAGTCGGTGAGGATCGGCCCCTTCCACTGCATGAAGTCATGCAGGTCGCCGTGTTTCTGGATCACCTCGGTGCCCGGGCGCAGCCACAGGTGGAAGGTGTTGCCGAGAATGATCTGCGCGCCGATACCCTCGATGTCATGCGGGAGCATGCCCTTCACGGTGCCGTAGGTACCCACCGGCATGAACGCCGGGGTTTCCACCACACCACGGGGGAAGGTCAGGCGGCCGCGACGGGCCTTGCCCTCGGTGGCCAGCAGTTCGAATTTCATGAAACTCATGGATCAGTCCTCGGGGCCGCGCGGTGCCGGATTGCGGGTAATGAACATCGCGTCGCCGTAGCTGAAGAAGCGATAGCCCTGCTCCACCGCGGCCGCGTAGGCAGCCATGGTCTCCGGGTAGCCGGCGAAGGCCGAAACCAGCATCAGCAGTGTGGATTCGGGCAGATGGAAATTGGTGACCAGGGCGTCGACCACGTGGAACGGTCGGCCCGGGAAGATAAAGATGTCGGTGTCGCCACTGAAAGGCTTGAGCACGCCGTCGCGCGCGGCACTCTCCAGGGAACGCACACTGGTGGTGCCCACGGCGACCACCCGACCACCACGCGCCTTGCAGGCGGCAACGGCGTCGACCACGTCCTGGCTGACTTCCAGCCATTCGTGGTGCATGTGGTGATCCTCGATGCGCTCGACCCGCACCGGCTGGAAGGTGCCGGCGCCTACGTGCAAGGTGACGAAAGCGGTTTCCACGCCCTTGGCGCGGATCGACTCCAGCAGTGCCTCGTCGAAGTGCAAGCCGGCGGTCGGCGCAGCCACGGCACCAGCACGCTCGGCGTACACGGTCTGGTAGCGCTCGCGGTCAGAGTCTTCGTCCGGACGGTCGATATAGGGCGGCAGCGGCATGTGGCCGACGCGTTCCAGCAGCGGCAGCACCTCTTCGCTGAAGCCCAGCTCGAACAGCGCATCATGGCGCTGCAGCATTTCTGCTTCGCCACCGCCATCGATGAGGATCCTGGAACCCGGCTTGGGCGATTTGCTGGAGCGTACATGGGCCAGCACACGATGGCTGTCCAGTACACGCTCCACAAGGATTTCCAGCTTTCCGCCGGAAGCCTTCTGGCCGAACAGGCGGGCAGGAATCACCCGGGTGTTGTTGAACACCATCAGGTCACCCGGCTGAAGGAAGCCGAGGATGTCAGCGAATTGCCGATGGCTGAGCTCACCGCTCGGGCCGTCCAGCACCAGCAGACGGCTGGCGCGGCGCTCTGCGAGCGGATGGCGGGCGATCAGCGCCTCGGGCAGATCGAAATGAAAGTCAGCGACACGCATGGAGGGAGCTATCTCGAAGGGCCGGATATATTACTGGAATTGCCAAATTCTGACCAATCGAGCGGATTGACCGATGCAGAGCGTCTCCCTATACTCCGCCGCCATTGCCCCGGTGGCGGAATCGGTAGACGCGGCGGATTCAAAATCCGTTTCTGGCGACAGAGTGAGAGTTCGAGTCTCTCCCGGGGCACCACTGAACACCTCGAAATAGTGTCAGAACACCACTAAAAACCGGACTTAGAGCCGGTTTTTTGTTGTCTGCGATCTTGCCCTCGAGGGCCGTCTTCCGTGCGCACGCCCGCCCTCCGCCGATGTAATGCGGAATTTTGGCGAGGATCCAAAACTGATTGAGCAGGCCCGAAGGCACCAAAAGGAGCTTCTACGGATGCCTCATGGACTCAGGCGAACGTTACGAGCAACTGCCAGTGGTGGTTTTGCTGACGTAGGCACGTCCGGTTGCGTCGACTTGCACCACCCGCTCCTGCGAACCCGCCGTGGGTGTGGCACGACAGACGGTAATGCTGGCCTGGGTACTGCCGACGCCGGAGGGCTGGAAGTCGATCTGCGTGACACTGGAGGTGACTTTGAATCCCCCCGGCGCCGCTGCGTGCTTCTGAACCACAGTGGAGTCACTGGGAATGATGATGATCCATCCCTGCTCCCAACCACCACTACCGCAGCTGGTGCCATTGGTGGACACGCACATGCGGGCTACGGAGTTGCGCTTGATCGCCTCGCTCCGCCCTACCGCCACACCAGCAACTAGATCGTTGGCGCTGGCGGCAAGCTTGCCGGACAGGGTCGCTTCGGTGAACGATGGTACAGCAAGCGAGAGCAAAACCGCCGCCACCGCGATAGTCACCATCAACTCAATCAGGGTGAAACCAGCGGCCACTCGACGTAAGTGCAATCCCATCCTTCTCTCCTATCGCTCGATGTTCCAGTACACCCAGGACTTCGGCCGGATACCCGAAGCTGGCGGAACGGCTTCGCATCCCTGCAGCGAAGAGTCGGTAGCACAGTTACCGCCACCGATAATGAATGGCTTCTGAGTTCCATCATCGAGGATGACGACGCCAGCCACTGGCGACGGGGCCAGCCCGCCGCCCGCAATCACCGAAAAGCGATCGCCATTGGAACCGGCGGCATTCTTGTAGTTGATGTTGTAATTACGTGCCGTCCCGAGACTGACACAACTGGTCGCACTGACCACCGCCGGTTGGTGGGTACTGAAAATAATGGTATCGAACAACACCAACGCCGAAGTCACCACCTGCTCCGTCGATTGCAATGCCAGATACCAGCCCTTCGGATGAGCGTTTAGGTCGCTGGTCGATGGCGTCGCGGTGGTCGTAATAGCCAGCAACGAAGCGTTGCAGATTAGATTGGCACTACAAGTCGAGTTCTCCGAGGTCAGCCAGGTCGGGTCAGAGGGCTTGTCCCGCAGGCTGTAGAAGCGGTTGGACACAGAACTGGCGGAGGTATAGGCGAGGATAGGCTTCTCACGATCGCCTGAGCCGACAGCGATCACATACTCGCCATTGCTCACCGCAACTTCAGGACCGTACATGAACTTGCGATTCGCCGTGCAGCTGGAAGCGGTGTCACACCCCAGCGCGGCAATCTTGGTGATGGTCCAGTTGGCCGGTGCAGCTGTACCAATGGCGCTAGCAGCATCGACCCCGGAGATGCGGTAAATATTGCCTCCAAGATCCGCGGCATAACCATAGGTAGCCAAGCCATTGTCGTCGGTGAGTATGGTCACATCCCCCACCACGCCACGATCCGTGGCGAAGGTCTTGAGCAGCGCGCCAGTATCAGCATTCAGCAGATAGATCTTATTGCCCTTGGAGCTGGCGGTGCAGGTATTGGGATCACCATCCTCACAGGTGTCGTAACCGCCTCCCATGGCCAGCATCGTCGCATTCCCGCTGCTGTAACCCGCCGCCTTGAGGGCGGTCGGAGTTGCCCAGGTCTGGCCGATGCCGTCGAAACCGGTACTACAGCCGGTGTCATTATCCATGTTTGGGCAGCCCAGCTTCCATTTCAGCACCGGGCTGGCAGGAGTCGTGACATCGAATGCGTAGATCGATCGCCCACCACGACGCATGGCGGAATAGATCCAGGTGCTAGAGCCTTGCTGCACCGCGCTAACCGAGCCATCCATGCCATAGGACTTGGGCTGCGGCGTGGGCGTACCAGTGGTATGGCCAGGGAAACTGATAGTCACGCTGTTGTCGCGCAGCCGCTTGATGCTCGGATAGAACTCCGGTGGCATGAACGACCAAATCTCGCTACCAGGAGTCACCGAACCGATGTTAGTGGTGCGGTTGCCGTTGATGGCATGCAGCAGGCCATCGTTCCCTCCGTAGTAGACGACCACCTGGGGGGCGGCAGTCGTACCATAGTTGATGGCGGCCGGACGCGAATGCACGACGTCGCCGTGAACCGATGGGCGCATCTCGGTCACGTTGCTGTTGGTGTTTTCGTCCTGGTTATCGGAACCCACCGCCCAGTTGATGAGATTGTCGCGCTCGGTACTGCTGGCGGCACCCAGCAATGTCTGGGTAATCGCTGCGTTGCTCGTATTGAAGTCAGTGAGTGTGCTGCACCCCGTCGGGGCACAAGTCTTCATCGTGCGAGCGCTGTCCTGGCGTAACTTATAGGCTTGAGCGCCCTTCTCAACGATATTGCCATCGGGGTAGTTGGAAACATCCGAGCCGGGCACTGTCAGGCAGTTGCCTTGCGGCTTGAAGGCCCAGTAACCGTCCGTAGTGCTAGGCGTCCAGAAGCTCCTCGCACACTCGGTGATGAAGCCGGTTGCGCTGTTGATCGCGCTATTGCCGGCGGCATCCACCGTTTGCAGCTTGCCGTTGACCATCCCCAGCTTGTATTGCTTGAGGTTGCCAGCCCAGCGCGGGAATGAATCGGCATCCGGACGGAACATGCCGACATACACTTGGTTCAAGTAGGTGCTCTGGGTATTCACGCTCACCGGCAGGGTGACCGAGGCGAACACACTGTTGGTTGCTTGAATCTCGGAGAAGATAGCGTTCAGCGCATCGGCGATCTCCGTGCCGTTGGACGTCACGTCGAAGTACTTACCGCTGCTGACGTTGGCCATGCTCTTGAGCAAAGCGGTCCATCCTGGCCCCTGACCAGTGGTGACCTTGTTGATATCCACTGTATAGGTGGTAATGCCAAGGCTGCTCTTCTTCATGAAGCGCGCCCATTCATCTGCCACATTATCCTGCGAGCCGCTGGGCGAAATCGGAATCGCGGAGGTGTTGCCTCCCGCTGCAGACAGCGCTGCGGTGGCTTGTGTGATGTCGTTGTTATTGTCCTGTGCCGCGCCGTTGCTGATGTAGATGATGAAATTTTTCGCGCAGCCAGTGACGATAGGGTTGTTATACGGACTGCCATCCTTCGCCGACAGAGCATTGCCGCTAAGCGCGTAGATTGCGTTGGAAGCGGTACTACCGGAGGTATTTCCCGTATAGTCCGTCTTTACCTTCTTGTTACCGGCATAAGGGGCACTCGCCGAGTAATAGAGCCAGGCCTCTTCCATGGCCTTGCTGATCTTGCCACCGTTGGATTTGTCACCTCCAACGTCCAAACTGCCAACCAAGGTCTGGTACTTGGTCTTGGTGCCTGCATCAAGCAAACGTATGGCAGCCCGGACATAGGCACCGTCATTGCCTTTGTCACCGCCACCAGTCTCAGTGAACATCATCAGGCCAACACGGAACTTGTTCGCCTGGAGTCCATTGACTACCGACACCAGCGCGGCCTTCTCATTGTCAAAAGGAGTGTTCCAGTTGGCTGTGTTGTCGAGGACGATCAATACGTTAGGCGCATCCGCAGAGTTGGGTGGCGTGCCGACGAACAGGTCGATGTCCTCAGCGCGAGCCATCGAGTACGCGATGCACAGGGCGCAGAATGCAAACACTCGCCAGAGGCGGACCGAGACATTGCCATGAGTTTTCATTTTCATACTCCGCACACCGTGCGCTTCTGCGTATCGGTGAGCTGCACACGCACGCCCGAACGCACCTTGACCGAAGCACCGCTCACCAAATCCGTCACCGTTGCATTCAACGACCAAACTGTATTCCAATCCTGATTGCACATACTTTTGGTTCCCTGGCCACAGAGCGAAGAGTTGCCGCTCGGCCGGGCGCTCGTGCACACGGGTGTTGCCATACTCACCACGTAGTCCCGGGTACCATCGTTGTTTAGATCGACATCAAGGTCTTCGGCGGTCGGTGTCGTGGTGAAGGCCGAATCGAGCACCCGCTGGATACCGATGTTGGCGGAGGCGATCGCCTCGTTGCGGAATTGCATGTTGCCCACCGCTTTGAGGTTGCTACCACTCAGGGTGTAGGCGCTGCCTACCATCAACATCAGCATCAGCAGCATCACCAGAGTAACCACCAAGGTCGCGCCGCGCTGCATCTGTGCTTTGCCGCTCATGCTCATGGCGTCTGCCTCCTGCGGGAAACGTTCACCAGCGCCGCGCTGGAAGTGAACAGGTGTCGCTTGTAGCCATCCGTAAACGGCCCCAGGGTGACGCCCCCCAAGGCATAGGTCTTGTCCGAGGAATAGCCCGGCGTCGCCGTACGACTGCGCACCAGGACGTAAAGCTTGGCTTCCACCACATTCATCAATTCATCGACGGTACAGGAGCCCGCACCGCAATGAATGAAACTGCCGTCCGCCGATCCGTCCCCACGGTTGGTGGGCGACGTCTTGTTGTTGGGGTCAGCCCAGATGACCGCTTGGTCGTAGCGAACCGTGCCACCGGAATCACTGACATTGTCGATGCCCAACTCGACACGGAGCGCCTGGACACCCTCGATCAGCGGTACGGCCACCTGCTGAGCATTGACGCCAGCGGATAAGTCGAACTGCGAGCGCATCAGCGTGGGAATGCCGTCACCCGCCGTCACCGCGTAGTCGCGTACGTAATAGATGTCAGTGATGTACTTGCGACGCTCGGCCAAGTTGATGCAGTCGCGTTGGTGCAGGGTAAATCCGCCCGTACCGAGCACATAGGACGCGGAGGGCTCGGTGTCGCAGGATGACACTTGGAAATACACCTTGCCGGCCGTCAACGCCTCGCAATTGCCGACACCCGGTACACAGGTATCGACATGCCGAACCACCAACACGTCGGAATTGGCGGCCAGGTTGGTCACGACTCCGGAGCAGCCGGGGGGAACCGCCGAGTAGGTCTGCACTGCGATGCCGAGAGCGGCAGTCTTGTCCGCCAGCGTCCAGGTCGAGAAATCCCCGCATACCGGCGGCAGTGCCAAGGGTACATCCCCCGGAACATCGGAGGAGGTCAGGTCGTCGAACTGCGGGATGTAACCGTTCCAGAAGCCAGCATGGGCCAGATCTTCCTGCATCAACTGGACGGAGAAACGGCCGTTCTCAATCAACGAGTTGGTGTTGGCCATGTCGTCGTTAGTACGACGCAGATTCAGGTAGAGCGTCAGGACACCAACCATGATCAGCAGGCCGATGGTCACTGCGATCATCATCTCGACCAAGGTAAACCCGCGTTGCGGAGCGGTGCGCCTCATAGCGTGGCCACCCGCACGATGGTTGTCACCACACGCCGGCAGCGGTCGCTGGTGCAATCATTACCGCCATTGTAGCTACCGCTGCCGCAAGCCACGCTGCTGGGGGGCGCGGATATAGGGCTCATACCCTGCCAAGCCACGGTGATCAGATACTGCCCGCTACCCAGGGATTCGATGCAGCCACGCCCGCCCAGCATGGCGCCGGCCTTGACGTTACCACCACCGACCTCCGCTGCACCCTGCAGGCTGTTACACCAGTCCGCCATGTCCGACTGCTGACGCGTGGAGGTACTGGTGGGACAAGTCATTCCCGTGCCAACCGGGCTGGCGCTACCAGTGACGTAGCTGGAGGAGTTATTAGGATTGGCGGTCATCCGACTGGACATATCGTTGAGCAACAGCAGCGCCTGGGCGCGCTGGTACGACTCCATGTCCGACAGCTGCATACGAGTCTGCAGCTTGGCCAGCCCGAGCAGGCCCAAAGAAATGATCAGGATGCTGACCAACAGTTCGATAAGGGTCAAACCACGCTGTCGAGAGACGCCCATATCGCTCACCACTTGTTCGTCGGCATCTTGCTGCCGGTGCTGTCGAGGGTCAGGTTGCCATCGCTGGCCTGAGCGCCAGACGGTGTGAAGGTGATGGTGAAAGTCGGCGGCGTTGCCGCGTTGTTGACGGTGATGCTGTAGCCGTAGTTACTCGACACTTCACTAGGCAACGAATAACCGCCCGCCTCCAGCGCCGTCTTGTCCGCATAGGCTCGATTGGCCAGTAGGTACTGCTGCTCGCGGTTGGCGATATCCATCATCTGCGCCTGTGCCGCCGAGCGTTTGCCGCGAATGACGTACTGCTGATAGCTGGGATAGGCGATAGCCGCCAGAATGGCGACGATCGCAGCAACCACCATCAGTTCGATCAGGGTAAATCCACGGGAACGAATAGGCATTATTCGGACTCTTGTTCTTTAGCCTTCCCAGACAACTCTATTAGCGAAATGGCGAACTGCCATTCCATTGACCGGCAATTTGGGACCAGTCGTCGCTCAGCGCTGTATAGAAAATTAATCAACGAATAATTCACTGAATCCAATCCTTGAAAGGCCGATCAGTAACGGCCCAAGGCCAGCAAGGGCGCGCCATTAGAGCGAAACGCCCTGATCGCGACAAGTCTCATGGCGACTGCTTATAGCGATCGACTTCTTCAACTTTCCCCTGAAATGCGCGATCTACACGCAGCCAAGGGCTGAAACTCTCCCTTAATTCAAAATAACGAATGTCAAAAAAAAGTTAAACGGCAGGCCGTGCAAACTAAAAAGTGTGAACTAGATATCATTTTTATTTTGTCGCTATACCGGGATCGGAAGTAGGACGCAGAAGCGAAATGCGGCCAGAAAACTCCGTAGAAATTCCGCCACTGGGGACAGTCCAGCCGATTCACAGGCATGCACTGCGCGACCCGCCACGAAAGGCGCACCAGCCCTCAACGCGCCCGTTCGCTTTCCTCACGCATCGCCTGCACAAAAGCATCCAGCGACATCGGCTTACCGAACAAGTACCCCTGCAACACATCCACCCCGCGCTCGGCCAGGTAGCGCCGCTGCTCCTCGGTTTCCACCCCTTCGGCGATGATCATCAGGTCCAGCTTGCCGCATAGCTCGACGATGCTGTCGAGGATGCATACTGAAAGTGCTTCCACGCCGATCATCGCGACGAAACTCTTGTCGATCTTCAGCGCATCCACCTTGAAACGGTGCAGGTACGCCAGACTCGAGTTGCCCGTGCCGAAATCGTCGAGGGCCAACAGAATGCCCAGTGCATCCAGACGGTCGAACAACTGATCGGTGGCGTCATTGGCAGCGATAAGTTCCCGCTCGGTCAGTTCCAGCACCAGGGTCGGCCGGTTCGGCAGGAACTTCGCCTGCAGGCTCAGGCAATCATCGAGCAACCTCGCATCCGTGCAATGTACGGCGCTGATGTTGAAGCCCAGGTGGAAGTCCTCTCCCAGCAGCTCGCCATGGGGAGCCAATCCCTCCCCAACCTGGCGCATCAGCTCGCGCGTCATTGGCACGATCAGGCCGGAACGTTCGGCCATCGGGATGAACAGGTCCGGTCCAACCATTCCCTCGCGCGGGTGCCGCCAGCGCATCAACACCTCCGCACCGACCCAACGCCCATCGCGCGCATCCACCAATGGCTGCAGGTAGGGGATGAATTCTCCAGCCATCAGCGCCCGCTCGAGTTCCAGGCTCGGAGTTGCGGAACGCCCCCACAACCAGTAGCAGGCCAGCCCGGAGACAGCCCCCAGCGTCAGTAACAAGACGGCCAGCGGTAGCGCCTCCTGGCGGATATGGAGCCACGCAGCGCCTTCGGGAAAGCCCCCTATCACTGCGTACGGGTAACGTTCGGAGACCAGGCGTATATGGCCGATCGGCAATGGATCGGGCGTCCCGGCATGCACATGGCCGTCTTCATCCATCCACACCCCGCCGACTTGCAACTGCAGGTCGCTGCGTTGATCGACCAGTTGCAGGGTATTGCTCAGATAACGCCCATCAATGGAGGCCAGCGCGCCGTACTCCCCCTCGACCCGGCGCAGGATCAACACCGCAACATGGGGCGTCACCGGGTTGCCCGCCATCAGGCGCAGACGCCCATCCACGTAGTCGGAGCCGTACAACGGCGCTTTGAAGTCACCGAACAGGGAGGTGCAATAGATAGCATCGCCCCGCGTAAGGTTGACCGTGCGCACGAAAGGCACCACCGCCACCTGCTCGCGCAGCACCAAGGTCGAGTCGCTGCAGGGTCTCCCCTTCTGCGAGAGCGCCACCCGGGCAGCCCCCTCGGCATTTCCGAGCATGATATCGAACAGGTGCAGTGCCTCATTGGACGCCGTGCGCGCCTCGGCGGATAGAGTCCGCAGGGCCTGCCAATAGATAATGGAGCTGCCCAGCGCCAGGGGGAGAACCGCCATCGACAGGGCAAACACCAATCGCGGCACCAGCCGGCGTCGAGCATAGTTGCGTAAAGGCATCCTTGTTCCTTGCTGTACGACCGTTCGTTTCCAGGGAAACGGTATGAGTGCAGCTTAGAACAGGGCCAACCCGATAAAGGCCGAACCAGGCCAGAAACCGTATAATCCCGCCCCATTCATCCGGGGCAGTGCCCTGCCGATCCACGATTCTTTCCAGAAGGCGCCATGTCCATACCGCAGCTCCAGCCCGCGGGAAACTTCCCGCCCGCCACGCTCATCCGCCGCTTCGCCGCCATGTTCTATGACTTCCTGCTCTGCGTAGCGCTGATGATGGTCGTGACCCTGGTCTATCAGCAGGGCGTCCTGCGGCTCATCTATGGCGGCGAGAAGCTCAAGCAACTGGCCGACCAGGGCGGATTGATCGGCGATCCGTTGCTCTCCAGCCTGCTGTTCATCAGCGTGTTCGCCTTCTTCGCCAAGTTCTGGACCCACAACGGCCAGACCCTCGGCATGCAGGTCTGGGGTATTCGCGTGCAGAACGCCAACGGCTCGCGCATCAGCCTGCTCCAGGCGCTGCTGCGCTTCATCATCGCCATCGGCTCCTGGGCCTGCCTGGGCCTGGGCTTCCTGTGGATGCTCTGGGACAAGGACAAGCGCACCTGGCAGGATCGCTACTCGGAAAGCGTGGTGATCCAGATTCCCAAGGACGTACGCAAGGCGACTCAGGGGCGGCGCTAAGCCCCATTCGCCCATGAAAAAGCCCGCCGATTGGCGGGCTTTTTCGTTTGTAGCGTCCTTTGCAGGAGCGAGATCACCCCGCCCTTCGCAGCAACAGCATGCCGAGGAAGGCGCAGATCGCCGCGGGCACCAGCACCGCCAGCAGCGGCGGGAAGTTGAACACCTGGCTGGATGGACCAAGCAGATCCTGTGCGATACGGAAGCTGAAGCCCACCAGCACGCCGGTGAAGACACGTTGCCCCAGCGTCACGCTGCGCAGCGGGCCGAAGATGAAGGAAATCGCCATCAGCACCAGCGCCGCGGTGACCGCCGGCTGCAGGATCTTGGTCCAGAACGCCAGCCAATAGCGGTTGGCGCTCAGCCCCTGCTCCTGCAGGTAATGGATATAGCTCCACAGCCCACTGATCGACAGGGCCTCAGGCTCCGTAACGACGGTGTTCAGCAGTTGCGGGGTGAGCTGGATGTTCCACACTTCGCTGGGCTTGTTCACCACTTCGCTGCGTTTCTCATCCATGTGCAGAACCGTGGTGGTCACGTTTTCCAGTACCCACTGGTTATTCTGGAAGGTTGCCTGCTTGGCGAAACTGGCGGTCTGCAGGCGGCGCGCATCATCGAAGTTGTAGCGAGTCACACCCAGCAGCATCCCGTCCGAGCGCACTACGTTGATCTGGATGAATTCGTGGCCCTGACGGTGCCACAGGCCGTTCCGCGAACTCAGCACCCCGCCGTCGCTCTGGGCCATGGCGCGATCATTCTGGGCCTGGGTCTCGGTGTAGGGCACCACGTATTCGCCGAGCAGGATACCGGCGAACATCAGTACCAGCATCGGCTTCATCACCGCCCAGACGATGCGCTGCAGCGACACACCAGCGGCACGCATGATGGTCAGCTCGCTGCTGCTGGCCAGGCTGCCGAGGCCCACCAGGCAACCGATCAGCGCAGCCATCGGCAACATATCGTAGGCGCGACTGGGTGCGGTGAGGAGCACGAACTTGAGCGCATCGACGAGGGTGTAGGTCTCGGTGATCTGCCCCAACTGGTCGACGAAAGCGAACAGCTCGGCCAGGCCGAGAATCACCCCGAGCACGGCGAGGATGGAGATGAAAACGGTGATGCCGATGTAACGATCCAACTTACGCATGCTTCGGCTCCCGCCCAGAATTCGCCCGTGCGGCGGCCAGCTTGAGCCTCAGCGGCTCCCAATACAGAAGCAGCAACCCGATCGCCAGGAACAGCCCGTGGATCCACCACAGGCCCAGGGCGAGCGGGATCTTGCCCTTGTCGAGCATGCCCCGGCCGGCGATCAGCAGCGCCAGGTAAGCCATGTAGAGCAGTACCGCCGGCAGCAGCTTGAGGAAGCGACCCTGACGCGGATTCACCCGCGAGAGCGGCACCGCCAGTATGGTGACCACGAAGACCAGTAGCGGAATGGAAAGGCGCCATTGCAGCTCGGACTTCATGCGTACTTCATCGCTGCCGATCAGCTCGCTGGTGGGAATGGCGTCGCGGTCGTCGATCTCGCTGCTGACTTCCGGCTTGGGCAGCAAGACGCCATAGGTGTCGTACTTGATCGCCCGGTAATCGGCCTGCCCCGGCAGGCCATCGTAACGATAGCCGTCCTTGAGGATCAGGTAACGGCTGCCGTCGGCATGGATCTGCTGTTCGCCGCTGTTCGCCACCAGCACCGAGGCGCTGCCCGCCTTGCCATTGCGCGGCGGATTCTTGTCGGCAATGAACACGCCGCCCAGTTGCGTGCGTTCATTGGCCAGGGTCTCGGTATAGGTCACCCGCGAGCCGTCGCGCATCGACTGGAAACGTCCCGGCGCCAGGGTGTCGAACTCGGTCATCGCGTCCTGCTTGTTCAGCAGCAGCTGCATCTGCGCGATGCCCTGCGGTGCCGCCCACAGGCTCAGCCAGGCCACGATCAGCGCCACCAGGAGCGCCGGCGCCAGGGTATAGGCCGTCAGCCGCTGCTGGCTCATGCCGGTAGCGGTCAGCACCGTCATCTCGCTGTCCAGGTACAGCCGCCCGTAAGCCAGCAGGATCCCCAGGAACAGCCCTAGCGGCAGGATCAGCTGGAGGAAGCCCGGCAGGCGCGTACCCATGATCATGAACAGCGAGCCCGGATCGAGCATGCCTTGGGCGGCCTGCGCCAGGTACTTGATGAAACGGCCGCTCATGATGATGACCAGTAGCACGGCGCTCACTGCGCTCATGGTGATCAGCACTTCGCGGGACAGATAACGGAAGACAATCAAACCGGACACTCCAGGGTTGTCACGCTCGGGCGGCTACGCTCAAACTAGCCGTCGTGAAGCGTTTGCCGGCCCGCGCGAGCGCGATCCAGCGAAAATAGCCGGCATTATCCTGCGATTCGCCAGGCCTGTCACTGCGCAGTCTGCCTGAGCCTCGCGGACCACCTTGCCATCGTGAGCCTTTTGTCCTGGGGACACCAAGCCATGGAATTCCTTGTAAAAAGCGTACGCCCGGAAACCCTGAAAACCGCCACCCTGGTCATCGCCGTCGGCGAAGGCCGCAAGCTTGGCGCCACCG
The DNA here is from genome assembly GCF_047902425.1 of Pseudomonas macauensis. NCBI lineage: Bacteria > Pseudomonadati > Pseudomonadota > Gammaproteobacteria > Pseudomonadales > Pseudomonadaceae > Pseudomonas > Pseudomonas macauensis. The sequence continues at coordinate 4,691,552 of NZ_CP138377.1, forward strand.
CAAAGGCCGTTGACGACGTCACCGGCGGCGCCATCGGCACCCTGCTCAAGCGTGGCGATCTGGCGGGCAAGGTCGGGCAAACGCTACTCCTGCAGGATTTACCCAATATTAAGGCCGAGCGCGTGCTGCTGGTCGGCGCCGGCAAGGAACGCGACCTCTCCGACCGCGCCTACCGCAAACTGGTTTCCTCGGTCCTCGCCACCCTGAAGAACCTGGGCGGCGGCGACGCCGTGCTGGCCCTGGGCGATCTCGCAGTGAAGGGCCGCAACGCCCACGGCAAGGCCCGCCTGCAGGTGGAGACCCTGGCCGATGGCACCTACGTCTTCGACCGCTTCAAGAGCCAGAAAGCCGAAGCGCCGAAGCTGAAGAAGATCACCCTGCTGGTCGACAAGGCCGATGCCGCCGCCGTCGAGCAGGGCGCCAAGGAAGCCCAGGCCATCGCCAACGGCATGGCCCTGACCCGCGACCTGGGCAACCTGCCGCCGAACCTCTGCCACCCGACCTTCCTCGGCGAGCAGGCCAAGGCACTGGCCAAGGAGCACAAGGGCCTGAAGGTCGAAGTGCTGGACGAGAAGAAACTGCGCGAGCTGGGCATGGGCTCCTTCCTCGCCGTCGCCCAGGGCAGCGACCAGCCGCCGCGCCTGATCGTCCTGCAGTACAACGGTGGCAAGAAGGACGAAGCTCCCCACGTCCTGGTCGGCAAGGGCATCACCTTCGATACTGGTGGCATCAGCCTCAAGCCCGGCCTGGGCATGGACGAGATGAAGTTCGACATGTGCGGCGCCGCTTCCGTGTTCGGTACCTTCCGCGCCGTGCTGGAGCTGCAGCTGCCGATCAACCTGGTGGGCGTGATGGCCTGCGCCGAGAACATGCCCAGCGGCGGCGCTACCCGTCCGGGCGACATCGTCACCACCATGAGCGGCCAGACCGTCGAAATCCTCAACACCGACGCCGAAGGCCGCCTGGTGCTGTGCGACGCACTGACCTACGTCGAGCGCTTCAAGCCGCAGTCGGTGGTGGACATCGCCACCCTGACCGGCGCCTGCATCGTCGCCCTGGGTTCCAACACCTCGGGCCTGATGGGCAACAACGACGCGCTGATCAAGCAACTGCTGAAAGCCGGTGAAGCCGCCGACGACCGCGCCTGGCAGCTGCCGCTGTTCGACGAATACCAGGAGCAGCTGGACAGCCCCTTCGCCGACATCGCCAACATCGGCGGGCCGAAGGCCGGCACCATCACCGCCGGCTGCTTCCTGTCGCGCTTCGCGAAGAAGTACCACTGGGCGCACCTGGACATCGCCGGCACCGCCTGGATCAGCGGCGGCAAGGACAAGGGCGCCACCGGCCGCCCGGTTCCGCTGCTGACCCAGTACCTGCTGGACCGCGTGAAGTAACGGAGTAGGACAGAGATGTTTTTTGGAGCCCAAAGCGTCGCGAGTGCAGCTCAGGCAAGGCGAAAGCCTGCGCAAATGCGCAGTTTACGCTTTGTAAATGAGCAATTTGCGCAGGTTTTCAACGCAGCATGAGCAAACGCAGCAGCTTTGGGGCCAAAAAATGACCCGGGTGGACTTCTACGTCATCCCCAGCGCCGATCCCGACGCACGCCTGACCATCGCCTGCCGCCTGGCCGAAAAGGCCTGGCGGCAAGGCATGCGCATCTTCGTGCTGTGTGCCGACGAGGCCCAGCGCGAAGCGCTGGATGCACGGTTGTGGAACTTCCGGGGCGAAACCTTCATCCCACACAACGCGGTGGAAGAAGACGCCGACTCGCCGGTCGTGCTCGCCCTGGGTGAGCCGCCGGAGGGCCACCGGGACCTGCTGATCAACCTGACCTTGGCCATTCCCCCCTTCGTCGACCATTTCAACCGGGTCGCCGAACTGGTGATCGAAGAACCGGCGATTCGTCAGGCCGCGCGGGAGAATTTCCGCCGCTACCGCGAGCAGGGCTATCCTTTGCAGGACCATCGCCTGCCGCGCCCTTGAGAACGCATCAGCCAAGACCATGGACAGCCGTAAGCCCCCGCACGACCCCGATCACCTGCTGGAAGACCTGAAATCGATCCAGGAACTGCTGGACGAGCCAGGTGCCGAACCGCCGCTGCTCACCGAATCCTTCGAGCCGGACAACATCCCACTGCTGTCCGACGTCATCGCTCCGGCGCCACGTACGCCGGAGCCGCCCGCTGCCGAGCCTGCCGAGCCTGCCGAGCCGAAAGTCTCGCCCCAGGCCAGCGAACTCAATCGCCTGGACCTGGAGCTGCGCGCCGCCGCCCAGTTGATCCTGCAGGACGTGATCGACGACTTCGCGCCGCAGATCGAAGCCGAGCTGCAGCGCCGTCTGGAAGCGCGGATGCAGCGACTGCTGGCCCAGCGCAAGAGCTGACCGCAGCGCCCCCTTTACTTGTAGGAGCGAGCTTGCTCGCGAACCGTTACCACTGCGAGCTTGCAGAGGAGCGTTCGCGAGCAAGCTCGCTCCTACAATTGCCTCCCTTGCCGCGCCGGTGGCCGGAAAGCCCCGCCTCCCGTTATACTCAGCGGTTTTCCGTCTAGCCTTATCAGGGTCCCGCCGCGCTCATGGACAAGACCTACCAGCCCCACGCCATCGAATCCCACTGGTACCCCCTGTGGGAGAAAGAGAACTACTTCGCCCCGCAAGGTTCCGGCGAGCCGTACACCATCATGATCCCGCCGCCGAACGTCACCGGCAGCCTGCACATGGGTCACGGCTTCAACAACGCCATCATGGACGCGCTGATCCGCTACCGCCGCATGCAGGGCCGCAACACCCTGTGGCAACCGGGCACCGACCACGCCGGCATCGCCACCCAGATGGTGGTGGAGCGCCAGCTGGCTGCCCAAGGCATCGCCCGTCATGACCTGGGCCGCGAGAAGTTCCTGGAGAAGGTCTGGGAATGGAAGGACCAGTCCGGCGGCACCATCACCCGCCAGATTCGCCGCCTGGGCTCCTCCGTGGACTGGTCGCGCGAGCGCTTCACCATGGACGACGGCCTGTCCAACGCCGTGAAGGAAGCCTTCGTGCGCCTGCACGAGGACGGCCTGATCTACCGCGGCAAGCGCCTGGTCAACTGGGACACCAAGTTCCACACCGCCATTTCCGACCTGGAAGTGGAGAACCACGACGAGAAGGGCCACCTCTGGCACCTGCGCTACCCGCTGGCCGACGGTCACAAGACCGCCGACGGCAAGGACCACCTGGTCGTCGCCACCACCCGTCCGGAAACCCTGCTCGGTGACAGCGCGGTCGCCGTTCATCCGGAAGACGAGCGTTACGCCGCCCTGATCGGCACCTTCGTCGACCTGCCGCTGGTGGGCCGCCGCATCCCGATCATCGCCGACGACTACGTCGACCGCGAGTTCGGCACCGGCTGCGTGAAGATCACCCCGGCCCACGACTTCAACGACTATGAAGTCGGCAAGCGCCACGACCTGCCGCTGATCAACATCTTCGACAAGAACGCCGCCATCCTCGGCACCGCCCAGGTGTTCAAGCTCGACGGCAGCGTCAATGTCGAACTGGACGCCAGCCTGCCCGCCGCCTATGCCGGCATGGACCGCTTCGTCGCGCGCAAGCAGATCGTCGCCGACATCGAAGCCGCCGGCCTGCTCGAGAAGATCGACGACCACGCGCTGAAAGTGCCCAAGGGCGACCGCTCCGGCACCGTCATCGAGCCCTGGCTGACCGACCAGTGGTACGTCTCCACCAAGCCGCTGGCCGAACCCGCCATCGCCGCCGTGGAAGACGGCCGCATCCAGTTCGTGCCCAAGCAGTACGAAAACATGTACTTCAGCTGGATGCGCGATATCCAGGACTGGTGCATCAGCCGTCAGCTGTGGTGGGGCCACCGCATTCCGGCCTGGTACGACGAGGCCGGCAACGTCTACGTCGGCCGCAACGAGGCCGAGGTACGCGCCAAGCACAATCTGGGCGACGCCAACCTGCGCCAGGACGAAGACGTCCTCGACACCTGGTTCAGCTCGGGCCTGTGGACCTTCTCCACCCTCGGCTGGCCGGAACAGACCGAATACCTGAAGACCTTCCACCCCACCGACGTGCTGGTGACCGGCTTCGACATCATCTTCTTCTGGGTTGCGCGCATGATCATGCTGACCATGCACCTGATCAAGAATGGCGATGGCACCGCGCAGATCCCGTTCAAGACCGTCTACGTCCATGGTCTGGTGCGCGACGGCCAGGGCCAGAAGATGTCCAAGTCCAAGGGCAACGTCCTCGACCCGCTGGACATCGTCGATGGCATCACCCTCGACGAGCTGCTGGAGAAACGCACCAGCGGCATGATGCAGCCCAAGCTCGCCGAGAAGATCGCCAAGCAGACCCGCGCCGAGTTCCCCGAAGGTATCGCCAGCTACGGCACCGACGCCCTGCGCTTCACCTTCTGCTCGCTGGCCTCCACCGGCCGCGACATCAAGTTCGACATGGGCCGCGTCGAGGGTTACCGCAACTTCTGCAACAAGCTGTGGAACGCCGCCAACTTCGTCATCGAGAACACCGATGGCAAGGACACCGGCGTGAATGGCGAGCCGGTCGAGCTGTCCTCGGTGGACCGCTGGATCATCTCCGCCCTGCAGCGCACCGAGATCGAAGTCGCGCGCCAGCTGGACGCCTTCCGCTTCGACCTGGCCACCCAGGCCCTCTACGAGTTCATCTGGGACGAGTACTGCGCCTGGTACCTGGAGTTGGTCAAGCCGGTGCTGTGGGACGAGAACGCGCCCATCGAGCGTCAGCGCGGCACCCGTCGCACCCTGGCGCGCGTGCTGGAAACCGCACTGCGCCTGGCGCACCCGTTCATGCCGTTCATCACCGAGGAAATCTGGCAGCGCATCAAGGGCGCAGCAGCGAAATCCGGTGACACCCTGATGCTGCAACCCTGGCCGGTCGCCGACGAGTCGAAGATCGACGCCGCCGCCGAAGGCGACATCGAGTGGGTCAAGGCCCTGATGCTGGGCATCCGCCAGATCCGTGGCGAGATGAACATCTCCATGGCCAAGCGCATCGACCTGGTGCTGAACAACGCATCGCCCGAAGACCATCGCCGCCTGGCCGACAACGAGCCGCTGCTGATGAAGCTGGCCAAGCTCGAGACCATCCGCGTGCTGGGCGAAGGCGAAGAGCCGCCGATGTCCGCCACCGCGCTGGTCGGCGACCTGCAAGTGCTGGTACCGATGGCCGGCCTGATCGACAAGGCCGCCGAAATGGCCCGCCTGGACAAGGAAATCCAGCGTCTGGAAGGCGAAGTCAAACGCGTCGGCGGCAAGCTCGCCAACGAAGGCTTCGTCGCCAAGGCCCCGGCGGATGTGATCGAGAAGGAACGCGCCAAACTGGCCGAAGCGGAACAGGCCGTAACCAACCTGATCCAGCAGCGCGAGAAGATCGCCAGCCTGTAAGCGCCACCACAAGGCCCGCAAATGCGGGCCTTGTGCTTTTCCGGGGGCGCAATCCCCCGTACGCGGCGTGCCCTCCTTGTAGGAGCGAGCTTGCTCGCGAACAGAGTTCCCCGGTTGCATTGGTGTTGGGTAGTTCGCGAGCAAGCTCGCTCCTACATGAAGAGCCCTCCCAGCAGACGCATTACGTCATTCCCCCACGGAATAACCTCACGAAGAATGGTCACTTGGCGCCCGCCGCGCTTTGCGCCGAAGATCGCAACGCCGGGCCGCTCCAGGGGTTCGTCGGCGCTCTTCCGGGAGCGGCCCCGGTATCAGCCCAAGGAGCCCGAAGTCCATGTCCGACCTCCCCGTCCGCAATGGCGGCCAGATCCTCGTCGAAGCCCTGCTGCGCAATGCGGTCGACACCGTCTACTGCATCCCCGGCGAGAGCTACCTGCCGGTGCTCGATGCCCTGCATGACGCCCACTCGATCCGCACCGTCGTCACCCGCCACGAAGGCGCCGCCTCGAACATGGCGGATGCCTACGGCAAGCTCACCGGGCGCCCGGGAATCTGCTTCGTTACCCGTGGACCGGGCGCGACCCATGCGGCCAGTGGCGTGCACACGGCCAAACAGGATTCGACGCCGATGATTCTCTTCGTCGGCCAGGTGGAAAACGCCTTCAAGGGCCGCGAAGCCTTCCAGGAAGTGGACTACCGGCAGATGTTCGGCGGCCTGGCCAAGTGGGCTACGGAGATCGACGACATCCAGCGCATCCCGGAAGTGGTCGCCCAGGCCTTCGCCATGGCCCAGTCCGGACGTCCCGGCCCGGTGGTGGTGGCGCTGCCGGAGGAAGTGCTATTCGGCTCGGCACCGGTAGCGGACGTCCCCGCGCCGCGCATTGCACAGGTCGCTCCGCCGCCGGCTGCGCTGGAAGAACTGCGCGGCCTGCTGGCCCGCGCCCGCAAACCGCTGCTGGTGATCGGCGGCACGGGCTGGGACGACGCCGCACGCCATGCCCTGCAGCGTTTCGCCAAGGCCAACGACCTGCCGGTGGTGGCCTCGTTCCGCCGCCAGGACCTCTACGACAACCGCGACGCCCAGTATGTCGGCCAGCTCGGTTTCGGCGCTTCGCCCAAACTCACCGCCCGGGTGCAGGAGTCCGACCTGCTGCTGGTGCTCGGCTCGCGCCTGAGCGAAACGCCCAGCGCCGGCTACACCCTGGTGCAGAGCCCGAATCCCGTTCAGACGCTGATCCACATCCACCCGGACGCCAGCGAACTGGGCCGGGTCTACCAGGCCGACCTCCCCATACAGGCCAGCATGCCAGCCATCGCAGCGGCCCTCGACACCCTTGCGCCCCTGAATGAACGTCTCTGGGCCGACTGGACCGCCGCGGCTCGCGCCGACTACCTCGCCTACTCCACCCCGCCGCAGAACGCCGAGCGTCCGCAAGGCGTGGATTTGGCCGAGGTCGTCAGCTACCTCAGCGAGACCCTGCCCGAGGATGCGGCAATCAGCAACGGCGCCGGCAACTACGCCGTCTGGGTGCACCGCTTCTACCGCTATCGCTCCGCGCGCAGCCAGCTCGCGCCCACCAACGGCGCCATGGGCTACGGCTTCCCCGCCGCCATCGCCGCCAAACTGCGTGACCCGCAGCGCAGCGTCGTGTGCTTCGCTGGCGACGGCTGCTTCATGATGTATCCGCAGGAGCTGGCCACCGCCGTGCAGTACGGCGCCGCGCTGGTCGTCATCGTGGTCAACAACGGCATGCTCGGTACCATCCGCATGCACCAGGAGCGCGAGTATCCGGGCCGCGTCAGCGCGACCGAGTTGCGCAATCCCGACTTCGTCGCCCTCGCCAAGGCCTTTGGCGCACACGGCGAACTCGTCGAGCGCACCGAGGACTTCGCCGCCGCCTTCCAGCGCGCCCAGGCCAGCGGCAAGCCGGCGTTGATCGAGCTGCGCACCGATCCCAGACAGATCACGCCCATCGCACGCCTGCCGTAACGATTCGCCGCCACGCAGGACCACAGGCTTCGCTAAGCTGCACCGGATCAAGACATTGCGCCCGCCTCGGCGGGCACAATGGCGCCGAATACTCGCTAGGGAAGCGCATGAGTCTGCCACTGATCTGGGTCCTCGCCCTGCTCGCCACCGCTGTCGGGCTGTTCGTCATCAACCGGCCACGGATGGACGTGGTCGCCCTGCTGGTGATGGTCGCCCTGCCCCTCTCCGGCATCCTCAGCGTGCAGGAGTCGCTGGCCGGATTCGCCGATCCCAACGTCATCCTCATCGCCGCACTCTTTGTCATCGGCGAAGGCCTGGTGCGTACCGGCGTGGCCTACCGCATCGGCGAATGGCTGACGCGCCGCGCTGGCGCCAGCGAGACGCGCCTGCTGGTGCTGCTGATGCTCGCCGTGGCCGGACTGGGCTCGGTGATGAGTTCCACCGGCGTGGTCGCCATTTTCATTCCCGTGGTACTGAGCATCGCCGCGCGCCTGCACGTTTCGCCGCGCCGGCTGATGATGCCGCTGAGCTTCGCCGGGCTGATCAGCGGCATGCTCACCCTGGTCGCCACCGCGCCCAACGTGGTGGTGCACAGCGAGCTGGTGCGCGAAGGCTCGGCCGGGTTCGGCTTCTTCAGCTTCACCCCCTTCGGCCTGGTCATTCTCGCCCTGGGCATCGGCTACATGCTGGTGGCACGGCGCTGGCTGGGCGACGACGATGGCGACGACAAGCAAAGCCTCAAGCGCCGCACCCTGGGCGATCTGATCCGCGATTACCAGCTGGCCGGCCGCGAACGCCGCCTGCGCATCCGCGCCGACTCGCAGCTGGTGGGCGCGAGCCTGGGCGACGTGGAGCTGCGCGCCCGCGCCGGCACCAACGTGGTCGCCATCGAACGCATGGTGCACTTCCGCCTGAAGATTCTCGGCCCCAGCGCCAGCATCGTCCTGCAGGCCGGCGACGTGCTGCTGGTGGACATCTACGGCGAGCGCGGCGACCTGCTGGGCCTGTACCACGAATACGGCCTGGAGCCGCTGAGCCTGCAGGGCGACTACTTCACCGAACGCGCCCACGAAGTGGGCATGGCCGAAGTGACCCTGCCGCCGGAGTCCGCCCTGCAGGGCAAGAGCGTGCTGGAGCTGGGCTTCCGCAGCCAGTACGGGCTCAACGTGGTAGGCCTGCGGCGCAACCGCGAGGCGCTGGTGGAAGGCCTGCTGGAAGCCAAGCTGAAAGTCGGCGACACCCTGCTGGTGATCGGCGCCTGGAAGGACATCCGCCAGTTGCAGGCGCGCGGGCGCGACTTCCTGGTGCTCAGCCTGCCGGCCGAGGTGGACGAGGCCGCCCCCGCCGCCAGCCAGGCGCCCCATGCGCTGTTCAGCCTGGCGGTAATGGTGATCCTGATGGTCAGCGGCCTGGTGCCCAACGTCATGGCCGCGCTGATCGCCTGCCTGCTGATGGGCGCCTTCCGCTGCATCGACATGGACAGCGCCTACCGCGCCATCCACTGGCAGAGCCTGCTGCTGATCGTCGGCATGCTGCCCTTCGCCCTCGCCCTGCAGAAGACCGGCGGCATCACCCTGGCGGTCAACGGCCTGGTCGGCGCCCTCGGCGGCGCAGGGCCCTACGCGATCCTCGCCAGCCTGTTCGTGCTCACCGCGTTGATCGGCCTGTTCATCTCCAACACCGCCACCGCAGTGCTCATGGCGCCCGTCGCCATCGCCACCGCCAAAGCCCTCGGCGCTTCGCCCCAGGCCTTCGCGATGATCGTCGCGCTGGCCGCCTCGGCCGCCTTCATGACGCCGATCTCCTCGCCGGTAAACACCCTGGTGCTCGGCCCCGGACGCTACCGCTTCGGAGATTTCGTCAAGGTTGGCGTACCCTTCACGATTCTGGTGATGATCGTCAGCGTTCTGCTGGTACCCTGGCTGCTGCCGCTGTAGTGGACCCACAAGGCCAACAAGGAAACGTCTCGATGGAAGTAAGCAAGACGAAAAGCAGTTTCTACCGCCGCCTCTATGTCGCCTGGCTGATCGACAGCGGCACGGCCACCAGCGTTCCCGCGCTGATGGAGGCCACCGGCATGCCCCGGCGCACCGCCCAGGACACCCTGGCCGCGCTGGCCGACCTGGACATCGACTGCACCTTCGAGCAGCACGACGGCGAGCGCAACAACGCCGGGCACTACCGCATCCGCAACTGGGGCGCCATCGATCCGCGCTGGATCGCCCAGCACCTGGCGCAGATCAAGGGCGTGCTGCAGTACCCCTGAGCCCACCCACATGCTTGCCGTCCCGCCCGTCGTCTGGCGTTTTCGCCGACTGATCCTGCTGCTCGCCTTCGCCCTGGTGCTGTTCGCGCTCTACCGCGCCAGCGGCCTGCACGAGGATTTCAGCCTCGACTACCTGCGCAGCGAGCTGCAGGACAACCGCGTGCGCGGCCTCCTGCTGTTTGTCGGGCTGTTCGCCCTGGGCAACCTGCTGCACATCCCCGGCCTGCTGTTCCTCGCCGCCGCCGTGCTGGCGCTGGGCAAGCTGTGGGGCGGACTGATCACCTACGGCGCGGCGGTGTTCTCCTGCGGCTCTACCTTCCTGGTGATACGCGCGGTGGGCGGCGACGGGCTGCGCCTGCTGAACAACCGGTTCACCCGCGCGGTATTCAGTCACCTCGACCAGCGCCCGGCCGGCAGCGTGTTCCTCCTGCGCCTGGCGTTCATCACCGCCCCCACGCTGAACTACAGCCTCGCCTTGTCCGGCGTCGCCTTCTCGCCCTACATGCTCGGCACCCTGCTCGGCCTGCCCATTCCGCTTCTGCTGTGCTGCCTGCTGTTCGACCACCTGGGCAACGCGCTGCTCGGCTGAGGCGCCCATCTGTGGGAAAATCCCCCACCGCTTACCTGCCCAGCGCGCCCTCATGTCGAAATCGCCGAAACCACCGAAACGCCCCGCCACGCCCGCTCAGAGCCTGCGCGACCCCGCCGCCAAGCGGCCGAACCTGCTGCACCCGCGCAACCGGCACCAGGGGCATTACGACTTCCCGGCGCTGATCGAGGGCTGTCCGGCGCTGGGCCGCTTCGTCATCACCAATCCCTACGGCAAGCCGAGCATCGACTTCGCCAATCCCGAGGCCGTGCGCGTGTTCAACCGCGCGCTGCTCAAGGCGCAGTACGGCATCGCCCAGTGGGACATCCCCGCCGGCTTCCTCTGCCCACCGATTCCGGGCCGCGCCGACTACGTGCACTACCTGGCCGACCTGCTCGGCGAGGAGAACGCCGGCCGGGTTCCACGCGGGCCGGAGGTGCGCGTGCTGGATATCGGCGTCGGCGCCAACTGCATCTACCCGCTGATCGGCCACCGCGACTACGGCTGGCGCTTCCTCGGCTCAGACATCGAGCCCGCCGCCCTCGCCTCGGCCCACGCCATCCTGAACGGCAACCCCGGCCTCAACGAAGCCATCGAACTGCGCCAGCAGCACGACCCCAAGCACATCTTCCGTGGCCTGCTGGGTGCCGATGAACGCTTCGACGCGACCCTGTGCAACCCACCCTTCCACGCATCGCCCGAGGAAGCCAGCAGCGGCAGCCGGCGCAAATGGAAGAACCTCGGCAAGCTCGACCCGTCGCGCCAGCTACCGAAGCTGAACTTTGGCGGGCAGAGCAACGAGCTGTGGTGCGAAGGCGGTGAGATCGCCTTCCTGCGCAAGCTGGCGGCGGAAAGCGCGGGAGTCGGCAAGCAGGTGCTGTGGTTCAGTTCGCTGGTGTCCAAGGCCGGCAATCTCGACGAGTTCCGCCGCGCCCTGAAGAAGGCCGGCGCCGTCACCGTGCGCAGCGTGGACATGGCCCAGGGCCAGAAGCAGAGCCGCTTCGTCGCCTGGACCTTCCTCGAACCCGAGCAACGCGCGACATGGCGCGCACAGTGGCAATGACGCTCAGCGGATGAACTGCTTGCTGATCTCCCGGAACACTTCCGTGCCGGCGCGCTCCATCCACTCGAAAGCGACCATCTCCCGCGAGACGATCATCGCCCCGGCCTGACGCATGCGCTCCAGCGCCAGCGCTTTGTCCCGCGGGCGGCGCGAGCCGATCGCCTCGTCCACCACGAATACCTCGCGGTCCTCGGCCAGCAGGCCCAGCACCGTCTGCAGCACGCAGACATGCGCCTCGGTGCCGCAGACCACGAACTGCCGGCGCTCCCCGCCGGGCATCTGCAACAGGCCGGGATCGGTCACGGCGGAGAAGGCGATCTTCTCCAGCAGCGCCTCGGCCGGCAGCGCATCGCGCAGTGCGGGCAGGGTCGGCCCCAGGCCCTTCGGATATTGCTCGGTGGCCAGCACCGGTACGCCCAGGCGCTGCGCGACCGTCAGCAGCCAGGCTGTATGTTCGAGCACCGACTCGGCTTCATGAATGGCCGGGAACAGGCGTTCCTGGATATCGATGATCAACAGGGTGGACGTCTGGGCGCGTAACAGCATGGCGGGTTCTCCTCTGACGGGGCGTGGATGTCATGGGCTGGCCGGGCTCTCAGCCGGCATAGCCCTCGGCGATATGCTGGTCCTTGAGCTTCACATAGTTTCCGGCGCTGTAGCTGAAGAAGGCGCGCTCCTTGTCGGTCAGCGGACGGGCCTTCTTCACCGGGCTGCCAACGTAGAGGTAACCGCTTTCCAGCACCTTGCCCGGCGGCACCAGGCTGCCGGCGCCGAGGATCACCTCGTCCTCGATCACCGCACCGTCCATCACGATGGAGCCCATGCCCACCAGGATGCGGTTGCCGATGGTGCAGCCATGCAGCAGCACCTTGTGGCCGACGGTCACCTCGTCGCCGATGGTCAGCGGGAAGCCGTCCGGATTGAACGGGCCGGCGTGGGTGATGTGCAGCACACTGCCGTCCTGCACGCTGGTGCGCGCGCCGATGCGGATGCGGTGCATATCGCCGCGGATGGTGACCAACGGCCACACCGAGCTGTCCGCGCCGATCTCCACGTCGCCGATGACCACGGCGCTGGCGTCGACGAACACACGCTCGCCGAGCGCTGGCGTTTTGCCCTGATAGGTTCTAATCGTCACGATAAGCTTCCTCAAGCTGCGTACGGGGCCGATTGTATTTAAGATGGCCGGGTGTTTCTTCAACCAAGGTGCCACCGTGAGCGCGAATCCCCTTCTGCAGAGCTACGACCTGCCGCCCTTCTCGTCCATCCGTCCGGAACACGTGAAGCCGGCCATCGAGCAGATCCTCGCCGACAACCGCGCGGCCATCGCGCGCATTCTCGCCGAGCAGAACGGCACCCCGACCTGGGCCGGCCTGGTGCTGGCCATGGACGAACTGCATGACCGCCTGGGCAAGGCCTGGAGCCCGGTCAGCCACCTCAACGCGGTGTGCAACAGCGCCGAACTGCGCGAGGCCTACGAAGGCTGCCTGCCGCTGCTGTCCGCCTACTGGACCGAACTGGGCCAGAACCGCGAGCTGTTCAAGGCCTATGAAGCGCTGGCCGCCGGCGCCGAGTCCAAGGACTTCGACGTCCCCCAGAAGACCATCCTCGAACACGCCCTGCGCGACTTCCGCCTGTCGGGTATCGACCTGCCGGCCGACCAGCAGCAGCGCTACGCCGAAATCCAGACGCGCCTGTCCGAGTTGGGCAGCCGCTTCTCCAACCAGCTGCTGGATGCCACCCAGGCCTGGACCAAGCACATCACCGACGAAGCGGCCCTCGCCGGCCTGACCGACTCGGCCAAGGCGCAGATGCAGGCCGCCGCCCAGGCCAAGGAGCTGGACGGCTGGCTGATCAGCCTGGAGTTCCCCAGCTACTTTGCGGTGATGACCTATGCCGAAGACCGCGCCCTGCGTGAAGAGGTCTACGCCGCCTACTGCACCCGTGCCTCCGATCAGGGCCCGAATGCCGGGCAGAACGACAACGGCCCGGTGATGCAGGAAATCCTCGACCTGCGCCAGGAGCTGTCGCGCCTGCTGGGCTTTGCGAACTTCGCCGAGCTGTCCCTGGCCACCAAGATGGCCGAGACGCCCGAGCAGGTCCTGCACTTCCTCCGCGACCTGGCCGTGCGCAGCAAGCCCTTTGCCGCCCAGGATCTTGCGCAGCTCAAGGCCTACGCCGCCGAACAGGGCTGCCCGAACCTGCAAAGCTGGGATGCCAGCTACTTCGGCGAGAAACTGCGTGAAGCGCGCTACAGCGTGTCCCAGGAAGCCCTGCGCGCCTACTTCCCGATCGACAAGGTGCTCTCCGGCCTGTTCGCCATCGTGCAGAAGCTCTATGGCATCCAGATCCGCGAGCTGAACGACTTCGAGCGCTGGCACCCGGACGTGCGCCTGTTCGAGATCGAGGAAAACGGCCAGCACGTCGGCCGCTTCTACTTCGACCTCTACGCCCGCGCCAACAAGCGTGGCGGCGCCTGGATGGACGGCGCCCGCGACCGTCGCCGCACCGCCGGCGGCGAGCTGCAATCGCCGGTGGCCTACCTGGTGTGCAACTTCACCCCGGCGGTGAATGGCAAGCCGGCGCTGCTGACCCACGATGAAGTCACCACCCTGTTCCACGAGTTCGGCCACGGCCTGCACCACCTGCTGACCCGCGTTGAACACGCCGGTGCCTCGGGCATCAACGGCGTGGCCTGGGACGCGGTGGAGCTGCCGAGCCAGTTCATGGAGAACTGGTGCTGGGAGCCCGAGGGCCTGGCGCTGATCTCCGGCCACTATGAGACTGGTGCCGCGCTGCCCCAGGACCTGCTGGAGAAGATGCTGGCCGCGAAGAACTTCCAGTCCGGCCTGATGATGGTCCGCCAGCTGGAGTTCTCCTTGTTCGACTTCGAACTGCACGCCACCCACGGCGACGGCCGCAGCGTGCTCGACGTGCTGGAAAGCGTGCGCGATGAAGTCGCGGTGATGCGCCCGCCGGCGTACAACCGCTTCGCCAACAGCTTCGCGCACATCTTTGCCGGCGGTTACGCGGCTGGTTACTACAGCTACAAGTGGGCCGAAGTACTGTCCGCCGACGCCTTCTCCCGCTTCGAGGAAGAAGGCGTGCTCAACCCGGCGACCGGCGCGGCGTTCCGCGACGCGATCCTGGCCAAGGGTGGCTCCCAGGAGCCGATGGAACTGTTCGTCGCCTTCCGTGGCCGTGAGCCGTCCATCGACGCCCTGCTGCGCCACTCCGGCCTTTCCGAGGAGGCTGCGTGATGGCCGAGGTAAAGAAGCGCTTCATCGCCGGGGCCGTGTGCCCGGCGTGCAGCGAGCAGGACAAGATCGTCATGTGGGACGAAGACGGCGTGCCACACCGCGAATGCGTGGCCTGCGGCTATGCCGACACCCTCAACGCCCAGGGCCAGTCGGTGCCGAAGGAGCTGACCACGCGGGTCAACGTCAGCGGCCTGAAGAAGCCCGCCGACCCGAAGGTGCAGAGCGTGCAGTTCTTCCCCAACCCGAAGCTGAAGAAGCCGGGCGAGTAAGCTCACGCCGCCAATAAAAAAGCCGTTTCTCCCTCGGGAGAAACGGCTTTTTTCATGCGCCGGAGAATCAGTGGCCGGTGCCATCACCGCGGCGGCTGGTCTCGAAGAGGAACCAGGTGCGCTGCTCGGTTTCGTCGATCCAGTTCTCGATCAGGCTGGCCGTGGCGATGTCATGGTACTCGTCGCACAGGTCATGCACTTCACGCATGTAGGAGGTCAGCGCCTTGTTGTCCCCCTGCAGCTCGGCCAGCATGTCCAGCGGCTGCACGAACTCCGCATCGTTGTCGAGAATGCGCTTGTCGCGGGCGATGTGGCCGATGGAGCGGATGGTGTTGCCACCGATCTTGCGGGTGCGCTCGGCGATGGCGTCGGTCATCGCGAAGATCTCGGTGGCATGGTCGTCCAGCAGCAGGTGGTAGTCGCGGAAGTGCGGACCGCTGACGTGCCAGTGGAAGTTCTTGGTCTTCAGATAGAGGGCGAAGACGTCGGCGAGCAGACGGTTGAGCGCGGCGGAAAGATCGCGGGTGGCGTTCTTGCTCAGGTCCGAAGGCGTGGCCAGGGCCGGTGCGCGGCGAACCGCGGGCTTGGCGGCGGCCGGCTTGGCGGCGGGTTTGCTGGCAGCAGGCTTGCTGGCGGCGGCCTTGGTGGTCGGCTTGGCTGCAGGTTTGGCGGCCGCCTTCGCTGCCGGCTTCGTAGCGGCGGTTTTTGCCGCCGCAGGTTTCTTCGGAGCCGATGCGGATTTCTTCATCACAAATCACCTCTACGAAAGATCACGATACCTGTGGATGCCTTCCCATTCGGGGCGTGGCTGACTTACGCGGTTTTGAGCCTATCTCGCTCAGCGTTGTTTGCAAGTCGACAGCCGCCGGCAGCGATGCGTTCCCCATGAATGCAGATCAATCGTGCAACCACCTCCTCAACCTTTCTCCGGCGTGAAGCGGAAGCACGCGTCGAGCTGGCTGTAACCCATGCCGACGCCCTTGTGCACCTTGAGCTGCACCGGGATGCGTTCCTTAAGCGCTTCGACGTGGCTGATCACGCCAATGGTCTTGCCCGTTGCGTTGAGGCTGTCGAGGGCGTCCAGCGCCACTTCCAGCGTCTCGCCGTCGAGGGTGCCGAAGCCTTCGTCGAGGAACAGCGAGTCGATGCTGGTCTTGTGGCTGACCAGGTCGGACAGGGCCAACGCCAGCGCCAGGCTGACCAGGAAGCTTTCGCCGCCGGACAGCGTCTTGCAGTCGCGCGCGGTGTCGCCCTGCCAGGTGTCGATCACCTCCAGCTCCAGCTCGCCGTCACTGCGCCGCGCCAACTGATAGCGGCCGTGCAGACGTTGCAGCTGGCGGTTGGCGAGGTGCACCAGGTGGTCGAGGGTCAAGCCCTGGGCGAAGCGCCGGTAACGCGCACCGTCGGCCGAACCGATCAGGCTGTTCAGACGCTGCCAGAGATCGTGCTCTTCCTCCTGCCGGCGAATCTCCTCGAACAGGCTTTGCTGGCTGGCGCGTCGCGCATCGTCGCCCTGCAACTGTGCGCGGATTTCGCCCTGGCGCTGACCCAGTTCGCGCAGCTCGGCGTTGAGGGTGAGCAGTTGCTGGTTCAGCTCGTCCAGCGACAGATCGCCATGCGGCTCGGCCTTCAGGCGCTCGACGTCCCGCAACGCCGCCGCGCGCAAGGCAACGGCCTCGGTAATGGCCATTTCCAGTTTCTGCTTGAGGGCGCTGAGCTCGGCGCGCTGGACATCGTCCAGCAGCGCCGCGAGATACGCGGACTCGTCGGCGAACGGACTCTGCTCCAGGGCGTGCAGCCAAGCCGCCTGGCTCTGGGTCAGACGAACCTGATCCTGCTCCAGGCGCTCCAGCAGCGTCTGTTCGCGACCTTGCAGCGCATCGGCCTGGCGCTGGCTGGCACTCAGGAGGGCTTCGGATTCGGCCAGTGCCTGCTGCGGATCATCCACCTTCGGCAATTCTGGCCGTGATTCGAACGCCGAATCCTGCCAGCGCTGCTGCCACTGCTGCGAGACCTGCCGCGCCGAGGTAGCGGCCTGCGCCACATCACGCTCGGCGGCGGCCAGTTGCTGAGCCAACTGCTGGTCCCGTTGCCAGTCTTGCCATTCCTCGCTTCGTTCGACTAGCCACTGCTCGCCGTCGTCCGGCAGACCGTAACCCAGCTCCGCCAGCGCGACAGCCAAGGCGTCTTCCTGCTGTTGCAACTCGGCACGCAGGCCGGCGATCTGTTGCGTGCGCTCCTCCTGGCGCTGCCGGGCGAACTGCTGCTCGCCCTCGAAGAGCGCCAGCTGCTGCGCCGCCTCGCTGTGCGCCCGCTCGGCATCGACGCGCGCCTGTACGCTCTCCTGCAGGCGAGCCTTGTGCTCTTCCAGCGCCGTCAACTGCTGTTGCAGATCAGCCAGCGCCGTTTCGTGACGCTGGCGCTCGCTCGCCAGCGCCTGCTCATCCTCCAGCTGCAATCCCTGGGTAGCGCACTGCTGTTGCCAGGCTTCGTGCTGTTGCCGGAGCGCCGCGTCGGCTTCGTCGAGCTGACGTTGCCCTTGCTGTATCTGCGCCTCCAGCTCGGCCAGCTCGCCACGCAGGGCAATGCCCTGGCTCTCCAGTTCAGCCAGCGCCCGCTTGCTCTCTTCCAGCGCGGTCTGGGTCGCCGACACATCCAGTGCCTGGTAGGCGTCCACCGCCGGGTGCTGCTGGGAGCCGCAGAGCGGGCAGGCTTCGCCCGGCTGCAATTGCGCGCGCCAGTGTTCGAGCTGGTGGATGCGCTGCTCCTGCTGCAGGAGCTTTTCCCGGTCGGCAACCTGCTGCTGCATCGCCTTGTAGCGCTCGCGCAGGGTAACGATGGCGCCGTCGCGCTCGCCCTTGCGTTGGCGCAGCGCGAGCAGTTCCGGTTGCCAGCGGGCGAGCTGCGCGGCGGCCTGGGCCCGTGCCTGGGCGATCTGCTCCAGGCGGTCGAATCCACGGCCAAGCGCCTGCGACTGCTGCGCACGTTCGCGCAGTTGCGCCTCGGTCGCACCGGCCAGCAACGCATCCAGTTGCTGCCGGGCGGTGGACTCGTTCTGGCGAGCCTCGCCCAGCTTCTGCTCGGCATGACTGACGGCGCCTTGCAGCACCTCTCGACGGGTGCCGGCGTCGCGGAACGCCTGCTCCGCGAGATCGAACTGACGCTGGCTATCGGCACAGGCCGACACCAGACGAGCACGTTGGGCGAACTGCGCGCGCCAGCCCCCGAGCAATTCTCCCAGCCGGGCCCGTTGCGGTTGCTGGGCAAGACGAGCTTCCAGCGCCGTACGCTGCTCAGCCACAGCGTTCAGTTCCGCGCCACGAGCATCGCTGACCTGTCGGGCGAACTGGCTGGCGCTCCACAGTGCCTCGGCGATCCGCTCGCGGCCGGCAGCCTGTTCGGCGCGATTGTCCTCCAGCGCGGCGCGGTCCTGCGCCAGACTGTCATGATTGGCGCGCCAGGCCTGGTGCAGCGGCTGCAAACGCGCGGCGGGCTCGCTGGCGGCCAGGCGTTGCAGGTCCGGCTGCGCCGCGTCGAGCGACTGGCGGGCGCCGGCCTCCTTCTCGCTGGCCTGCTGCATCTGCTGCTCGGCGCGGCCGAGGTCCTCGCGCCAGCGATGCTGCGCCTGCAACGCCACCTGGCGGCCCTGCAGCGAGGCTTCCTTCAGCAGCGCCTGGTGGTTCTGTTGCTCGAGGGCTTCCCGCTGCTCGCTGCTGAGCAACTCGACGCCCTCGGCGCGGGCGCGCAGCTGGTCGAGCGCGCCACGCACGTCGCGGGTCCGTTCGAAGACGCGCTGCGAGATCAGCCCGTAGATTTCCGTGCCGGTCAGTTCCTCCAGCAACTCGGCGCGCTGGTTGGCGTTGGCTTCGAGGAAGGCGGCGAAACCGCCCTGAGCCAGCAGCATGGACTTGGTGAAGCGCTCGAAGTCGAGGCCGGTGAGGATTTCGGTCTGCTTGAGCTTGTCGTTGATCTTGTCGGTGAGGATTTCCCCTTCGCCGCTGGCGCGGTCGATGCGCACCAGCTCCACCTTCGGGGCCTGCAGCGCGCCCTCGGCCTTGTCGCGGGCGCGGCGCTGGCTCCAGAAGGCGCGGTAGGGCTGTCCTTTCACCTCGAACTCCACTTCCGCGAGGCAATCGGCGGTGTGCCGGGTCATCAGCTCGTTGCCGCTCTGCGACAGCACGCTCATGCGCGGCGTACGGTGATAGAGCGCAAGACAGATGGCATCGAGCAGCGTGGTCTTGCCGGCGCCGGTGGGGCCGGTGATGGCGAACAGGCCGTTGCCGGCGAAGGGCTCGGCGGTGAAATCGATCTTCCACTCGCCCTTGAGCGAGTTGAGGTTCTTCAGGCGCAGGCTGAGGATTCTCATGGCTGCTGCTCCTGATCTTGCAACTCGCTGACCACCTGCCGGTACAACCCGCTCAGGCGATCGCGCAACGGCGCGTCCAGCTCCTCGCTGTCCAGGCGCTGGCGGAACACATCCTCGGGGCTTAACTCATCGAGGGTTTCCTTCGCCTCGCTGAACAGGGTTGCCTGCGCATTACCGCGCTCGCGGCGGGTCCGCAGGACGACCACCGGCAGGTCCTCGCACAGCTTCTCGACTCGCACCTGGATATCGGTGAGGTAGTCGTCGGTGTGCACCAGTACCTCCAGCCATACCGGCTGTTCCACGCTGCCCTCCCGAGCCACGCGGGCCAGTTCGGCGGGCAGGCTGGCAAGGCTGCCGGACACCGACTTCAACGGCTGGAAGCAGGGCACCGGCAAGGCACTGACGCTGCGCAGGCCGCTGTCGTCCAGGTCCACCAGCAGCACCTCCTTGCCCTGGGTGGCCTCGTCGAAACTCAGCGCGATAGGCGATCCGCAATAGCGGATGTGCTCCAGCCCACCTACCTTCTGTGGCCGATGGATGTGCCCCAGGGCGATGTAGTCCGCCGGCGGAAAGGCACTGGTGGGGAAGGCTTCCAGCGTGCCGACGTAGATCTCCCGCACCGACTCGCTGGCGCTGGCGCCCACCGTGGTGAGGTGGCCGGTGGCGAGTATCGGCAAGTGGCGGCCGAGGGCTTCGCGCTGCGCCTGGGCGCGTTCGAACAGCTGCCGGTAGTGCGACTGGATCGCCTGTTGCAGCGCCAGCTGTTTGTCCTGCGCACTCTGCCCGGCCTGGCTGGTGAGCACGTCGCGGGGGCGGATGAAGGGGATCGCGCAGAGGATCGCACCGGGTTCGCCGTCACGCTGCGGCAGCACCAGCACCTGCGACTCGAGGTCGGTGCCGACCGCAGCGATCACCTGGGTATCCAGGCGCGCCAGCAACTCGCGGGACTCCTCCAGCATCGCCACCGAATCATGGTTGCCGCCCAGCACCACCAGGCGTGCGCCGGTATCGCGCAGCTCGACGATGAAGCGGTTGTACTGCTCGCGGGCATAACTGGGCGGCGCGCCGGTATCGAACACGTCGCCGGCGATGATCACCGCATCCACGCCCTGCTCGCGCACCTGCCCGACCAGCCAGGCGCAGAACGCCTGGTGCTCGGCCTCGCGGCTCTTGCCCATGAAGTGCTGGCCCAGGTGCCAGTCGGAGGTGTGGAGAATGCGCATACCGTGACGTCCGCAGCCGTTATCCAAAGGCTGGGATGATAGCGGCTTCCACCGCCGTGATGGCGGATTCGCCGGCCACCGCCGCGCAGGCTGGCTATCTTTTCAGGACGGCTCGACGCGAAAAGGACTCTCCATGCAACGCCTCGTCAACATGCTCAAGGACCTCGCCATCCTCGTCCGCGCCAACCTCTGGCTGGTGCCGGTGCTGGCTGCACTGGTGGCCGCGCTGTTCTACTTCGTCGCCCCGCCACCGCCCATGAGCGCGACCCTCGCCACCGGCGCACCGGGCGGCGGCTATGCGATCTTCGGCGAACACTTGAAGGAGGAGCTGGCCAAGCAGGGCTTCGAGCTGAACCTGGTGAAAACCGCGGGCTCGCGACAGAACCTGGAGAAGCTGCTGGATGAAGGCAGCGGAGTGAACATCGGGCTGGTGCAGAGCGGCCAGGAGCAGCAACTGGAACCCGCCCAGCGCGGCGGCTTGCAGACGCTCGGGGCGATGTTCCAGGAGCCCCTGTGGCTGTTCCAGCGCCGCGACCTGAAGATCGACCGCATCGCCGACCTGCTGCCGCTGCGGCTGGCCATCGGCACGCCGGGCAGCGGCACCGAGGCGGTGACCGAAGCCATCCTCAAGGCCAATGACATCCCCAGCGACCCACTGCCGGCGAACTGGCAGGCCCGAGGCGGCAACACGGTGGCCAGTGAGCTGCTGGCCGGCACCCTGGACGCGGCCTTCTTCGTCGGCCCGGCGGAGAACCCGCTGATCCAGCGCCTGGCGGCCAGCCCGGAGCTCAAGCTCGCCGGCTTCCGCCGTGCTCACGCCTACGAGGCACGGATTCCGTTCCTCAAGCGGGTGGAGGTCAGCGAAGGCCTGCTGAACCTGGCGCAGAACGTCCCGGAACAGGACATGGCCACGCTGTCGCCGGTGGCGACCCTGGTGATCAACGACAACTTCCACCCGGCGCTCACCCCGCTGATCCTGGAGGCCGCGCGCCGGGTGATGAGCAAAGGCACCCTGCTCGACCCGGCCGGCGCCTTCCCCAGCGCCGAGCCGCGCACCCTGGCCCTGCAGAGCGACGCCGAGCGCTACTACAAGAGCGGCCCGCCACTGCTGCAGCGCTTCCTGCCGTTCCGCATCGCCTCGCTGGCCGACCGCTACATCATCCTGCTGATCCCCTTCATCGCCATCCTGATCCCGCTGATGAAATCCATCGGCCCGCTGTACCGCTGGCGCATCCGCGCGCGCATCTATCGCTGGTACCGCTACCTGCGCGAGATCGACCGGCGCCTGGACGAACGCGCCGGCAGCGCCGAACTGAGCACCGAGATCGAACGCCTGGAGCAACTGGAAGCCGAGCTGGCCAAGGTCGAGGTGCCGCTGTCGTACTACAACGAGCTGTACGAACTGCACCTGCACCTGAACTACGTGATCCGCCGCCTGCGCCAGTTGCGCCGCAACCGCCGCGAGCGCGACGCGGGGACGATGCCGGTGGCGGACTGATCGGCGTAGAGCACAGGTGCTCCGGGTCGGGTAAACTCTGGCGTTTTCCAATCATCTGCCCGCCCCGTCGCTACCCTGCCTGCGGCGAGGCCGGCATTGAACATCCAGGTCCGCCATGCCGATTCGCCACGCCATCGTCCACCTGATCGACAAGAAGCCCGACGGCAACCCCGCGACGCTGCACGCACGCGAAGCCGAGCTGGGCGACTCCCAGGCCATCGAGAACCTGATGGCCGACCTCAACGAGAGCTACAACGCCAAGCCGAACAAGGCCTGGGGCCTGTTCCAGGGCGAATCCGGCGCCTACCCGTTCAGCGGCTGGCTGACCGAGTACCTGGACGGCGGCAAGGATTTCGTCGCCTTCTCCAAGCAGGCGGTGGAGCACCTGAAGTCGCTGATGGAAGAGTCGAATCTGTCCACCGGCGGCCACGTGCTGTTCTGCCACTACCAGCAGGGCATGACCGACTACCTGGCCATCGCCCTGCTGCACCACAGCGAAGGGGTGGCGGTGACCGAGTCGCTGGAAGTCACCCCGTCGCGCCACCTCGACCTGGGCCAGCTGCACATGGCAGCGCGGATCAACATTTCCGAGTGGCGTAACAACAAGACCTCCAAGCAGTACATCTCCTTCATCAAGGGCAAGGGCGGCAAGAAAGTCTCGGACTACTTCCGCGACTTCATCGGCTGCACCGAGGGCGTCGACGGGCCGAGCGAGACCCGCACCCTGCTCAAAGCCTTCAGCGACTTCGTGGAAAGCGAAGACCTGCCCGAAGAGCAGGCCCGCGAGAAGACCGACGTGCTGGTGGACTACGCCACCAGCCAGGCGAAGATCGGCGAGCCGATGGCCCTGGACGCGCTCTCCGAGCTGATGGACGACCAGGCGCCACGCGCCTTCTACGACTACATCCGCAACAAGGACTACGGCCTGTCGCCGGAGATCCCGGCGGACAAGCGCACCCTCAACCAGTTCCGCCGCTTCACCGGCCGCGCCGAGGGGCTGTCGATCAGCTTCGAGGCACACCTGCTGGGCAGCAAGGTGGAGTACGACGAGGAACGCGACATGCTGATCATCCGCGGCCTGCCGACCCAGCTGCACGACCAGCTCAAGCGGCGCAAGAACTGAAGCCGCACCGTGCATGAAAAAGCCCATCGAGAGATGGGCTTTTTCATGGGGGAGACTTCGAGGCCGGGCCGTTCGCGGCACTCCACCGACGAACCGCCGAAAACCTCCACGCCACGGCTGCTAGAGTCAATTGAGGCGCCTCACTCTCACGGTGGCCGCCATGTCCGCCCACGCATTCACCGCCGCCTCCCCTCCGCGCTCCGGGTGCTCCCGGACGCACCGCTCGTACCTCGCACTGCTGTTCCTGCTCTGTGCCGGGCTCGTCTGCGCCGATCCCGCGCCGCCGCTTTCGCCCAACGTCGCGCGCTTCGTGCTGGCCAACGCCGAATTCAGTGTGATGCACGAGATGGGGCACATGCTGATCGCCGAATACGATCTGCCGGTGCTGGGACGTGAGGAGGATGCCGCCGACCAGCTCGGCTTCATCCTGTTATTCCGCCTCTACGCGAAACTGCCCCAGGACGAGATCGACGCGCGCCTGCTGGACATCGCCGACTACTGGCGCCTGGAATGGCAGACCCCAAAGCCACCGCCGGACCAGGTGCTGGCCTGGGACAGCCATCCACTGGACGAACAGCGCTACTACAACATCGCCTGCCTGCTGTACGGCAGCGACATGGGCCGGCTGGACTGGGTGCCGGCGCTGACGGGGCTGCCCTACGAGCGCGCCGTGTATTGCGACCAGGAATTCAAGCAGGCCAGCAAGGCCGTGAACTGGGTGCTTCACGTCCGGCGCACCCAGGCCATACGGCATCATCCCGGGGCACGCCTGGAGTTCGAGCCACCGCTGATCAATCTTGAGGAAACCGAGCAGCTGATCGCCCTGCTGCGCGACGAGAACCACCTCCAGGCCCTGGTGAACGAGGTGTTCCTGCAGTTCCATCCGCCTCGCCCGCTGACCCTGCGACTGATCAACTGCGGCGCACCGGATGCCTGGTACAACATCAACGCGGGGGAAATGGCGCTCTGTTACGAGCGCCTGCAGCATTTCCGCGAGATGGCCGAGAACCTGCCGCGCCTGCGTACCCCAGTGACGCGGCAGTGCCCCGGGCCTGCGGGGCTCAGGCCGGGCGGATGCTGAAGCCCAGGCGCGGGAAGTGCACGTGGACGGTGCCGGCGCGCGGGTCCTCGCGACGCAGGATCAGGCTTTCGCGACCCGCGTGCAGCAGTTCGCCCTCTACCGGGTCCACACCATAGTCGGTGGCGGCAATCACCACCCGCGAACCAGCCGTGAAGCCATTGGGATCGACAAAATCGTCCTCCGGCAGTGCGGCGGGCTGGCTGTCACGGGCGATCGCGATGGCCTCCTCCGCGCTCATCTCGCTGTGGGCGCCGTGGCCGAAGCCGAGTACCCGGCCCAGCCAGGCGCTGGCCGCCGGGTAGTCGTCCACCAGCGGCGCAGTCACCGGCGTGCCCTTGAGGAACCACAGGCAGTGGGCCAGGGCGAAGTCGGCGATCGACGGCTCGCCGAACAGGAAGTCGCCCTCCTCCCGCGCCAGTTGTTGCTCGATCCGCGCCATGAACACCGGCCACTGGTGCCGGGCCAGCTCGGCCGGCAGGCGGCTCGCGGTGCCGCCGCTGAACAGCTGGCTGCGGTCGGCGATGAAGGCCTTGAGGAATTCCGGCGGCAACTTGCCGAAGCGCACCGCGATGGATTCGGGCTGGAACACCAGGCTGACGGCGTGCTGGAAGATCACCGAATCGGCCCACTGAGCGAAGCTGGCGGTAGTGAATTCCTGGCCCTCGGGGAACAGCGACGGCACGGCCTTTTCCTGCTCCAGGCGGCGGGCGATCAGGGCGGTATCGCAGTAGATGTCGGCGCCGACCTGCAGCACCGGGGTCCGGCGGTAGCCGCCGGTCAAGGCCATCAGGTCCGGCTTGGGCATCAGCGGCGGGATGGTTACCGAGTGCCAGGACAACTGCTTGAAGCCCAACAGCAGACGCGCCTTTTCGGCGAAGGGCGAAGTCGGGTAGTGGTGCAGGATCAGCTCGGACATCACGGGCTCCAACAGCCTGAAGGTAGACAGGCAGCTTAACCCGCAGGGCGGCGGCAGCCTACCTCATGCCTCGGATAGGGCAACATCCACGGCAGTGATGGCCGGATTGGCCTGCACCAGGCGCTCCTTGGCCAGCTTGGTCAGCCCCTTGATCGCCCGCTCGCGGCGCAGCGCATCGCCCTTGCCAGGGCAGGCTTCGACATAGACCAGCGCCTGCGCCGGGCTGGAATGGAAGAAACGCGCGCCGCGGCCGCTGCGATGGGTCTCGAAACGGCGCTGCGGGTCATCGCTGATGCCACAGTAGAGCGCGCCGTTCTCGGCGCGCACCAGGTAGACGAACCAGGGTTTGGCTTCTGCCGCGGTCACGATGCCCAGACCCGTGCCTGCATGCGCTCGCAGTAGGCCACCAGCCGTTCATAACTGCGCGCCATGTCGTTGAGCGGGGTTTCCAGGGTGCTCAGCACCAGGTTGGCCAGCACGCCGTAGGCGGCGGCATCGGCGCTGCACGGCTGGGCGCCGCCATAGAACGGCAGGTCGCCGAGCATGCCATCGAGCGCTTCGAGGTCATCGCGGGCGAAGCTCAGCAGCTCCTCACGGCTGTGCCGGGTCAGGCCGCGGCCGCTGAGGTGGCCACGGATCTTGCGCTGTATGAGCTGCCCCACCAGCGGGCGCAGGGGCGCCGGGATGCTGCGGAACATCACGTCCTTCACCTGGCGGAAGCCCTGATCGTCGAGCCAGCGGAAGTACACCAGCAGTGGCACCAGGTGCTCGTCGCACATCCGGGTGATCGACACCGCCCAGCCACGGCCGCGCGCGTCCAACCCGGCGTCAAGATCGAATTCGTAGTACTGCTGCAGGGTGCGCATGATGATCGCGGTATCGGCGATGGCCTTGCCGTCCAGGGTGATGAACGGCAGCTTGCCCTTGGGCCCCTTGCGCGGGTCGCTCACATGCTTGATCTGGTATTCCAGCCCGGCCAGGCGCAGGAAGGTTTCCAGCTTCAGGCAGAAGGGACTGACGTTGGGCACATTGAACGCGGGCGGGAACTGAAAAAGAGTGATCATGGCGGCATCCTGTCGGAGTCGCCTGTCATTTAAGCCTATCCGCCCCGCGCGGGCGAGCCCGGCACCTTGACATCAGGCCGTCGCGCCCCGCTGTGCGCGGTAGGCGGCAAGTGCCCTGGCCGCCTGGGCGCGGATCGAGGCCTGCACCGGAGGTGCCCAGCCCAGTAGGGCTCCCTTGGCGCCGAGGGCCTGGCGCGACCATTTCCACAGGTCGAACGAATCCACATGCTGACAGATCAATCCGTCGCGGAAGTGGAAATGTGCCTGGATGTGATTGATCACTTTCCGACCGGTCTGGGTAAAGGTGTAGGACGCCACCCAGCGCGCCGAACCCCGCGTCTCGTCGGCCTCCACGCCCTCGTAGCTGAGCGAGAAATCCTCGGCGCGGGCGGTGAGCATGCGCCACATGTCGCCGGCTTCGGCGCCACGCAGGTCGGTGAAGACCGGGTCGCTGAACCGCACATCGGCACTGTAGCAGGCAGCCATGGCCTCGCCATCGCGGCGCTGGAAGGCCTGGTAGAAGCGTTTGATCAACTGGGCATTGGGATGGGCCATGGCGGCGCTCGCAGGATGGGGTTGAGCGCAGTTTCGATGAAGCCTGGGCTGGACACGATTGGCAATATCGACAAAATTATGATCGATAACGCCAAAATCGCAGTGAGACGTCATGTTCAGGATAGCCCTGTTCGTCTGCCCGCAAACGCTATGTTCCAGCCTTGGCCTGGCCATGGATGCCTTCCACCTGGCCAACCGGCTCGCCGGCCGGCGTCTCTTCGAGGTCTTGCGCGTGAGCGCCGACGGCATGCCGGTTGCCCTCTCCTTCGGACGCATTGAAGTCGAAGGCGGTCTCGACCTCGCCAGCGACTGCAGTCTGCTGCTGATCCCCGCCACCGGACCGGACGTGGCCGCCACCTGCCGCGCCAATCAACCGCTGCTCGCCTGGCTACGCGCCGCGCCTACCGGCGTCGAACTGGGCAGCCTGTGCAGCAGCGCCTTCCTGCTCGCCGAAGCGGGAGTGCTGGATGGCCGTCGCGCCACCACCCACTGGGCGCTGGAGGCGGCCTTCCGCGAGCGTTATCCACAGGTGAACCTGGACATCGACGCACTCTGTACCGAAGACAGCGGCCGTCTCTGCTCCGGCGGCGCGCAGGCCGGGCTGGACCTGTGCCTGTACCTGATCGAGCGCCACGCCGGAGCGGCCCTGGCCCGACGCGCGGCGGCCACCCTGGTGTTCGAGCATGGACGTGGCCGGCAGCGGCGCTTCACCCCGCTGCTGCCCGAGCCGGTCCCCGAAGGTTCGGCGCTGGCCCCCTTGCTGGAATGGCTGGAAGACAACTACGCCGAACCGTTCGACCTGGCCGCGCTGGCGCAGCGCGCGCATTGCTCGACGCGCACCTTGCTGCGGCGCTTCCGGGAACAGTTGGGGATGACGCCGAACGATTATGTGCAGCGCCTGCGCATCGCCTCGGCACAGGAGGCGCTGGGCGACCCGGGGCGCTCGCTGGAGCGCATCGCCAGCGATATCGGCTACGCCGACCGCGCCAGTTTCGCGCGGTTGTTCAAGCAGTTGTGCGGGGAAACGCCGGGGGCCTTCCGGCAGCGGTTGCTGGGACGGTCGGCGTAGAAATGTAGGAGCGAGCTTGCTCGCTCCTACAGGAAGAGGATCAGTGGAACCACTCCATCGCCGTGCGCCATACGCAGACGCCGACGAAGTAGGCCGATGCGACGAACCACAGGCCCAGGAGCCAGGGCTGGTCGTGGGGCTGCTGGAGGATCAGCAGCGCACTGCTGAGCATCCAGACGAAGGTCACGGCAATGTTCAGCGGCATGAACTGACGCACGCGGAACGGGTGCAGGAACTTCATCTTGGTCAGGGTCAGCGCGGCCAGCACCAGCACGGTGACGAAGCTCACCCAGGGATGCAGGGCGAGTACGTAGAAGTACACCGCGACCACGTTCCACGCGGCCGGGAAGCCGACGAAGTAGTTGTCCTTGCTCTTCATGTTGACGTTGCAGAAGCAGAACAGCGAGGACACCAGGATCACCCCCACCGCCAGCAACTCCGTGTGCACCGGCAGCGGCACGTAACGGTAGATGAAGATCGCCGGAATGAAGACGTAGGTGAGGTAGTCAATCACCAGGTCCAGGGTGGAGCCATCGAAGTGCGGCAGTACCGCCTTGACGTCGAACTTGCGCGCCAGCGTGCCGTCCAGGCCATCCACCAGCAGGGCGACGCCCAGCCACAGCAGGCACGCCTGGGGTCGGTTGTCGACCAGAGCCAGCAGCGCCAGAAGCGCAAGGATGACACCGCTGGAGGTCACCGCATGGGCGCTCCAGGCTTTGGCTTTGCTCAGGTTCACTGGCGATAGGATCAGGTTCACGTCGGCTCTCTTCCTTCGGACGGCGATGCAGGCGAGCTACTTGAAACGTTAGCCCATCCCTGACAAACCACTGCACATGGGAACACCGACCCGCCGGCCGAGTTCAGCGCCCGCGCATCGATTCCGCCTTGGCGGCAGTGGAAAGTTCCAGCATACGCTGTCGCGGCGGCGGGGTGCCATCGGGGGAGACGAGCGTGAAGGATGGGCCTGACGGAATACTGCCTGTAGGAGCGAGCTTGCTCGCGAACGGCATGACACCGGCGCAACCGGGGAATCCGTTCGCGAGCAAGCTCGCTCCTGCAAGATACCTCAGTGCAGGATCTGGCTGAGGAACAGCTTGGTGCGGTCCGACTTCGGATTGTCGAAGAACTGATCCGGCGGCGCCTGTTCGACGATCTCGCCCTTGTCCATGAAGATCACCCGGTTCGCCACGGTGCGGGCAAAACCCATCTCGTGGGTCACGCAGAGCATGGTCATGCCGCTCTGCGCCAGGCCGATCATGGTATCGAGCACTTCCTTCACCATTTCCGGGTCGAGTGCCGAGGTCGGTTCGTCGAACAGCATGATCTTCGGCTTCATGCACAGCGCGCGGGCGATCGCCACGCGCTGCTGCTGGCCGCCGGAGAGCTGCCCCGGGTACTTGTTGGCCTGCTCCGGGATGCGCACGCGCTCCAGGTAATGCATGGCGATTTCCTCGGCCTGGCGCTTGGGCAGCTTGCGTACCCACATGGGCGCCAGGATGCAGTTCTGCAGCACGGTCAGGTGCGGGAACAGGTTGAAGTGCTGGAACACCATGCCGACCTCGCTGCGGATCGCCTCGATCTGCTTGAGGTCGTTGGTCAGCTCCGTGCCGTCGACCACGATGCTGCCCTGCTGGTGCTCCTCCAGGCGGTTGATGCAGCGGATGGTAGTGGACTTGCCCGAACCGGACGGGCCGCAGAGGACGATGCGCTCGCCCTGCTTCACCTCCAGGTTGATGTCCTTGAGCACATGGAACTGGCCGTACCACTTGTTCACGCCCTTCATGGTGATCATCGTGTGATCGCCGATGGCCGGCTGTGCGGTCTTTTGGGTGGCTTCCGACATGATGACGAACTCCTAACGCTTATGGCCGGTGTCCAGCTTGCGCTCCAGGTGCATGGAGTAGCGGGACATGCTGAAACAGAAGATCCAATAGACCGCCGCGGCGAACACATAGCCTTCGATGGCCATGCCCAGCCAGGCCGGGTCCGCGGTGGCGCGCTTGATGCTGTTGAGGAAGTCGAACAGGCCGATGATGATCACCAGGCTGGTGTCCTTGAACAGCGCGATGAAGGTGTTGACGATGCCGGGGATCACCAGCTTGAGCGCCTGCGGCAGGATCACCAGGCCCATGCTCCGCCAGTAGCCAAGCCCCATGGCGGCGGCGGCCTCGTACTGCCCCTTGGGGATCGCCTGCATGCCGCCGCGCACCACCTCGGCGATGTAGGCGGCCTCGAACAGCACCACCATCACCATGGCCCGCAGCAGCTTGTCCAGGTTCATGCCCTCGGGCAGGAACAGCGGCAGCATCACCGAGGACATGAACAGCACGGTGATCAGCGGCACGCCGCGCCAGAACTCGATGGTGGTGACGCAGATGACCTTGATCGCCGGCATCTTCGACCGCCGCCCCAGCGCCAGCAGGGTGCCCAGCGGCATTGCCCCGCAGATGCCAACCGCGGCGATCACCACGGTGAGCATCAGGCCGCCCCAGGAGCTGGTGGAGACGGTTTCCAGGCCGAGGAAGCCGCCGTGCAGCAGCCAGAAGGCCACCAGCGGCAAGGCCACGAGGAAGCACGCGCCGTACTTCAGTTTGTACTGGAAGCGTTTGAGGAACAGCGGCGCCGCCCCGAAGATCACGAAGAGCACGGTGAGGTCCACGCGCCAGCGCAGCTCCTCGGGGTAGAAGCCGTACATGAACTGGCCGAAGCGCGAGGCGATGAACACCCAGCAGGCGCCCTCGCGCGTGCAGTCGGCACGGGTGGCGCCGCTCCAGTTGGCCTTGATGAACGCCCACTCCAGCACCGGCGGCAGGATCAGGTACACCAGGTACAGGCCCAGCAGCGTCAGCAGGGTGTTGAACCAGCCGGAGAACAGGTTGGCGCGCAGCCAGCCGAGGACGCCCACGCTCATCGCCGGTGGCGGCAGGTCGGGCTTGAAGGTATGAGTTGCCATCGAAGCCTCCCTATCTCTCGATCAGCGCGATGCGCTTGTTGTACCAGTTCATCAGCAGCGAAATGCTGATGCTGATGGCCAGGTACACGCTCATGGTGATGGTCATGGTCTCGATGGCCTGGCCGGTCTGGTTGAGCACCGTGCCGGCGAACAGCGAGACCATGTCCGGGTAGCCGATGGCGGCCGCCAGCGAGGAGTTCTTCGCCAGGTTCAGGTACTGGCTGGTCAGCGGCGGAATGATCACCCGCAGCGCCTGCGGGATGATCACCAGGCGCAGGATCTGCCCCGGGCGCAGGCCGAGGGAGCCGGCGGCCTCGGTCTGGCCGTGGCTGACCGCCTGGATGCCCGCGCGCACGGTCTCGCCGATGAAGGCGGCGGTGTACACCGACAGCGCCAGGATGATCGACACCAGCTCCGGGATCACCACCCAGCCGCCACGGAAGTTGAAGCCCTGCAGCACCGGCACGTCCCAGTGGAACGGCGCGCCGGCGAACAGCGATACCAGCGCCGGCAGCAGGATCAGCAACGCCAGGCCGCTGAGGAACACCGGGAAGGTCTTGCCGGTGGCATGGCGGCGGGCCTTGGCCCACTTCCAGATCACCACCCAGCCGACCAGCGCCAGGACGAATGCGACGATGAACGGCCCCAGGCCGTCGGCAGCCATCGGTTCGGGCATCTGCAGGCCGCGGTTGTTGACGAAGAACAGGTTGCCGAAGCTGATGCTCTGCCGGGGGCCGGGCAGCGGCCCGAGCACGGCGAAGTACCAGAAGAAGATCTGCAGCAGCGGCGGGATATTGCGGAAAGTCTCGATGTACAGGGTCGCCAGCTTGCGGATCAGCCAGTTGCGCGACAGCCGCGCCACGCCGAGGATGAAGCCGATGACGGTGGCGAAGAAGATGCCGACCACCGTGACCAGCAACGTGTTCAGCAGGCCGACCAGGAACACCCGGCCATAGGTGTCGCTCTCGCTGTAGTCGATCAGGTGCTGGGAGATACCGAATCCGGCGCTGTTCTGCAGGAACCCGAAGCCGGACTGGATGCCCCGGTGCGCCAGGTTGGTCTGGGTGTTATCGAAGAGAAACCAGCCGACCGCGACAACGACGATCACCGCGATGACCTGGAAGGCCCAGGCACGGACCGTGGGATCGGTGAGCGAGAACCCTCGCGGACGCTGGGCTTTGATGGAATTCTGCATGTAAGCCCTCTCGGAATCCTCCGCAAGCGGGCACGGGGCTACGCCCGCGTCGCCAGCGGAGGCTTCACGTCATCAGAAACAGGGCCGGCGCCCACCATCAGGGCGCCGGGCACACACGGGAAGGGTCAGCGCACCGGCGGTGCGTACTGCAGACCACCCTTGTTCCACTGGGCGTTGAGGCCACGCTTGATCTTCAGCTCGCTGCCGTCGCCGACGTTGCGGTCGAAGATCTCGCCGTAGTTACCCACTTGCTTGACGATCTGCACCACCCAGTCCTTGGACAGTTTCAGATCCTTGCCGTAGTCGCCTTCAGCGCCGAGCAGGCGGGCGACGTCCGGGTTCTTGGTGTTCTTGGCCATCTCCTCGACGTTCTTCGAGTTCACGCCCAGTTCTTCGGCGTTGAGCAGCGCGAAGAGCGTCCAGCGCGCGATGTGGAACCACTCCTCGTCACCCTGGCGTACCGCCGGGGCCAGCGGCTCCTTGGAGATGACTTCCGGCAGCACCACGTAGTCATCCGGCTTGGCCAGCTTGATGCGCTGGGCATAGAGCTGCGACTGGTCGGAGGTCAGCACGTCGCAACGGCCGGACTCCAGCGACTTGGCGCTCTCGTCGGAGGTGTCGTAGGTGATGGGGGTGTACTTGAGGTTGTTGGAGCGGAAGTAGTCGGACAGGTTCAGCTCGGTGGTGGTGCCCGCCTGGATGCACACGGTGGCGCCGTCGAGCTCCTTGGCGCTGGAAACGCCGAGCTTCTTGTTCACCAGGAAGCCCTGGCCGTCGTAGTAGGTCACGCCGACGAAGCTCAGGCCCATGGCGCTGTCGCGCGAACTGGTCCAGGTGGAGTTGCGCGAGAGGATATCAATCTCGCCGGACTGCAGCGCGGTGAAGCGCTCCTTGGCGGTCAGCGGACTGAACTTGACCTTGCTGGCGTCGCCGAACACGGCGGCGGCCACGGCACGGCAGACATCGACGTCGATGCCCTTGTACTGCCCTTTGGCGTCGGCGTAGGAGAAGCCCGGAAGACCGTCACTGATACCGCACTGCACGTAGCCTTTCTTCTTCACTGCATCCAGGGTGGCACCCGCGTGAGCGAGGCCGCTGATACCGAACAGGGCGGCGGTAGTCAGCACAGCCAGGGTGGATTTCACCATCTTCATCGATCTTCTCCGTTGCTTTTTTAGTGTTCTGGAGTCCCGGTTCCACCGCCGTACCCTCGTGAGGCACAAGCAAGACCACTGACGGGATGGAGACCTAAGGGTGAGTCTAGTCGGCTCTCGGAATCCGCACCGAGGCATTGCAGACGTCCCCCGAGCCCGCAGGTGATGCGGGCTGGAACGGGTATAAGAGATCATTGCGCATGAAGGCGAAGACCCGTCGCGCCAACCGATGACCACGGCGGACGACGACGGGCCCTGAAGCGGCCCAAGGCCCTTGCCACCCCGCTTGCGGTACAGCTTTCCGGATGGGGTCGGTAAAGTGTTACCGCAAACGGGGTGGCAAAGCCTGGAACCTGAGATAGCAAGGGCCGTACCAGCTCCGCGTCGCCGCCATCAATCCGCCAGCGTCAAGCCCCGCAAGTTATGGCAATGCGACATCTTCTTGCACAACACTTCCGACAGTTTTCGCGCGCGGTGCGCCTTTGCAGAGCGCCCGCCCCACTCTGGAGCCTTCATGACCCAGCCCCTGATCCTCGAACCCTCCCGCCCGGCCGACGCCTGCGTCATTTGGTTGCACGGCCTGGGGGCCGACCGTTACGACTTCGAGCCGGTAGCACAACTGCTGCAGCGCAGCTTCAACAGCACCCGCTTCATCCTCCCGCAGGCGCCAACCCGGCCGGTCACGGTGTTCAACGGCATGCCCGCACCGAGCTGGTACGACATCCTCGCCATGGCGCCGGCCCGCGCCATCGACCAGGCCCAGCTGGACGCCTCCGCCGACAGCGTGATCGCGCTGATCCAGGGCCAATTCGACCAGGGCATCGAGGCCCGCCGCATCATCCTCGCCGGCTTCTCCCAGGGCGGCGCCGTGGTGCTGCACACCGGCTACCTGCGCTGGAACGGCGAACTGGGCGGCGTCATGGCGCTGTCCACCTATGGCCCGACCTTCGGGAACGACGTCAGCATCCCCGCGCCCCAACGACAACTGCCCGCGCTCTGCCTGCACGGCACGCTCGACGACGTGGTGACGCCCGACATGGGCCGCGCCGCGTACGACTTCCTGATCGGCAATGGCGTCCCGGCGCAGTGGCGCACCTATCCGATGAGCCATGAAGTGAGCAACGAGGAACTCGGCGACATCGCCGCGTGGCTGCGCGAACGCCTCTGACCCCTCCTCCGCAGGAGCCAGGCCCGGCGCACGGCCAGTGGAGGCCGGGCGTGCCGGCGCCATCAGGTGGAGTGGCTGGAGAGCTGATGGATCGCCGGGCCGACCGCCGGTCGGCCCGGCGTGAAGCCAGATTGCCAGTATCCAAATCTGATTAATACTGATGGCTCAATGTGCGAATTGGACTACTAGGGAGAGTCGGTCGTGCACATCATCAGCTCCTTCCCCGCCTCCATTGCGCCATGAAGCCCGCGCAATGGACGGAGGATATCCAGCAACTGCAGCACCTTCGCCTGTTCCAGAACGTGGCTGCGGCCAGCCTGCAACAGCTGCTGAAGGACTTCCGCGCCTGCGAACTGGAAGCCGGTGAAATCCTCCTCTCCCCGTTCAACCGCAACCACTTCCTTTATATGGTCCTGCACGGCCAGTTGAAGGTGTACCTGGGTTCGCTCGACAACCAGCCGGTCACCACCCTCAACCCCGGCGACTGCGCCGGCGAGATCAGCTTCATCGACAACGACCACCCTTCCGCCTACGTGGTGGCCGCCGAATCGACCACCGTCCTGCGCCTGCATCGCGAATCGCTGATCAGCCTCTTCCAGCACTCCCCGCAGGTGATGCAGAACCTCCTGGGCGTGCTTTGCGAAAAGGTGCGCCAGGGCAACCGGATCATTCTCGACACCGAGCAGAACGCCAACATCGACACCCTGACCGGGCTGTTCAACCGGCGCTGGCTGGAGCACATCTACGACCGCGAAAGCACCCGCTGCGCGTTCAACGAACACCCGCTGTGCCTGCTCATGCTGGATGTCGACCACTTCAAGGACTACAACGACGAACACGGCCACCTGGCCGGCGACTATGCCCTCTGCCTGGTCGCCCACACCCTGCGCAGCCAGTTGCGCCCCAAGGACAGCATGGCGCGCTACGGCGGTGAGGAGTTCGTCATCCTGCTCCCGGAGATCGGCGTGGAAGAGGCCCGGCGCATCGGCAACCGGTTGCGCCAGAGCCTGGAGCAGGTGAAGACCTTCTATTCGCCGATGGGCGTGCTGCCCGGCGTCACCGTATCCCTGGGCCTTGCCCAGATGGACTACCAGGAAACCCTGCCGAACCTGATCCTGCGGGCCGACAGCGCGCTCTACCAGGCCAAGCAGGAAGGCCGCAACCGCCTGGTGGGCTGACCTGCCCGCACAAGCCGCGCGGATTTCCCGCGCCTGTCCGTCCCGACCTTTGCTAGAGTCCGCGCACTAGAACAAGACAGCCGGGAAGCTGACATGCGCAAAACCCTGATCGTGTTGCTATTGCTGGTGGCCGTTGGCCTGGGGATCTTCTTCAACCTGCCGGTGTACCTGGACCGCAAGATGAACACCGTGGCCAGCCCGCCACCCTACCCCGCCTCGGAATCCGCGACCGCCCTGCACAACACACTGTTCGTCGCCGACCTGCACGACGACGCCCTGCTCTGGGACCGCAACCTGCTGGACCGCCACGACCACGGCCACACCGACGTGCCGCGCCTGCTCGAAGGCCACGTCGGCCTGCAGGTGTTCTCCACCGTCACCAAGACCCCGCGCGGCCTGAACTACGAACGCAATGGCGCCGACAGCGACAACATCACCCCGCTGGTCATCGCCCAGCGCTGGCCGTCCCGCACCTGGAACAGGCTGCTGGAACGCGCCCTCTACCAGGCCGAGCTGCTCGAGAAGGCCGCCGCTGATAGCCAGGGCAAGCTCACCCTGATCCGCAGCCGCGACGACCTCGCCCGCTTCCTCGCCGCCTGGCAGAAGAACCCGAATCAGCTCGCCGGCGTGCTCGCCACCGAAGGCCTGCATCCGCTGGAAGGCCGGCTGGAGAACATCGATGTCATGTACGACGCGGGCTTCCGCATCATGGGCCTAACCCATTTCTTCGACAACGAAGTCGGCGGCTCCGCCCACGGCCTGAAAAAGGGTGGCCTGACGCCCTTCGGCCGCCAGGTGATCGCCCGTCTGGAAGAGAAGAAGATGCTGGTGGACCTGGCGCACGCCTCCCGCGCCCTGATCGATGACGTGCTGGCCATCGCCACCCGCCCGGTGCTGGTCTCCCACACCGGCGTCGAGGGCACCTGCCCAGGCGTCCGCAACCTGACCGACGCCCACCTGCAACGCATCGCCGCCACCGGCGGGCTGATCGGCATCGGCTACTGGGACGGCGCCGTGTGCGACACCTCGGTCAAGGCCATCGTCAAGGCCATCCGCTACGCCGCCGACAAGGTCGGTGTTCAGCACATCGCGCTGGGCTCGGACTTCGACGGCGCCGTACACACGCCCTTCGACACCAGCGGCCTGGCACAACTGACCCAGGGCCTGGCGGAAGCCGGATTCAGCCAATCGGACATCGCTGCCATCATGGGTGGCAACGTGCGTCGCCTGCTGCTGGAAACGCTGCCCTGAGAGCCTGCTGCCGTTTCGCCGCACCGCGTCGAAACGGCATCCGCCCCGCCCGTCAAGCCCGCGAAATCCTGTGGCACTTCGCCCTGCGGGCATCTTGCATTACACTGGCGGCCGTTCATTCCTTAACCAGTACGAGACCACCGTGCTCAAAGCACTCAAGAAAATCTTCAGCAAGGGCGAGGGCGAGCAGCCCGTCGCCACGCCGGCAGCCCCCGCCCCCGCTGCCTCCGAGCCCGCCCAGAGCGGCGAGAAGCGTCCGCGCAAACCGCGCAATCCGCGTCCTGAAGGCGAAGCCGCCGAGAAGCAGGCCCGCGCCCCCAAAGGCGACAAACCCCGCGCCGAGCGTTCCGAGAAAGCCGAACGCGGCGAAAAGACCGAGCGCACCGACAAGCCTCGCGAGCCCAAGGCCGACAAGCCGCGCCGCGAGCGCAAACCGCGTCCGCCGGTGGTGGACAACTGGAAGCTGGAAGACTTCGTGGTGGAGCCGGCCGAAGGCAAGACCCGTTTCCACGACTTCAACCTCGACCCGCGTCTGATGCATGCCATCCATGACCTGGGCTTCCCCTACTGCACACCGATCCAGGCGCAGGTGCTGGGTTACACCCTCCGCGGCCAGGACGCCATCGGCCGCGCCCAGACCGGCACCGGCAAGACCGCCGCGTTCCTCATCTCGATCATCACCCAGCTGCTGCAGACCCCGCCGCCGAAAGAGCGCTACATGGGCGAGCCGCGCGCGCTGATCATCGCGCCGACCCGCGAGCTGGTGGTGCAGATCGCCAAGGACGCCGTGGGCCTGGCCAAGTACACCGGCCTGAACGTGATGAGCTTCGTCGGCGGCATGGACTTCGACAAGCAGCTCAAGACCCTGGAATCGCGCTTCTGCGACATCCTGGTCGCCACCCCGGGCCGCCTGCTGGACTTCAACCAGCGCGGCGAGGTGCACCTGGACATGGTCGAGGTGATGGTGCTGGACGAAGCCGACCGCATGCTCGACATGGGCTTCATCCCGCAGGTCCGCCAGATCATCCGCCAGACCCCGTACAAGGGCGAGCGCCAGACCCTGCTGTTCTCCGCCACCTTCACCGACGACGTGATGAACCTGGCCAAGCAGTGGACGGTCGATCCGGCCATCGTCGAGATCGAGCCGGAGAACGTCGCCAGCGATACCGTCGAACAGCACGTCTATGCCGTGGCCGGCAGCGACAAGTACAAGCTGCTGTACAACCTGATCGCGCAGAACGACTGGACCCGCGTGATGGTCTTCGCCAACCGCAAGGACGAGGTGCGCCGCATCGAGGAACGCCTGACCAAGGACGGCATCAGCGCCGCCCAGATGTCCGGCGACGTGCCGCAGCACAAGCGCATCAAGGTCCTGGAAGGCTTCCGTGAAGGCAAGATCCGCGTCCTGGTCGCCACCGACGTCGCCGGTCGCGGCATCCACGTCGACGGCATCAGCCACGTGATCAACTTCACCCTGCCGGAAGACCCGGACGACTACGTGCACCGCATCGGCCGTACCGGCCGCGCCGGCACCACCGGTACCTCCATCAGCTTCGCCGGCGAGGACGATGCCTTCGCCCTGCCGCCGATCGAGGAACTGCTGGGCCGCAAGATCAACTGCGAGATGCCGCCCACCGAGCTGCTCAAGCCGGTACCGCGCAAGCACTGATCCGCTGCTGCACCACAAGAAGGCGAAGCCCCACGGCTTCGCCTTTTTTGTTTCCACGTTGCGTTACGTCCGGTGACGCCTTCGCCTCCCTCCCCCTTCCCGCGCCGCTCATTCATCCCGCCGGACCCGCCGGGACGACCTGGCGTCGGCCCCCGCAAACAATGGCAACACGCCATCCTCCGGCGTAGGCGCCAGTCGCGCGCCCTTTTCGATCATTTTTATTTACAGTCGTAAATTAATTCGCACGCTTCTTGCACAGCAAGCGAGAACAAGTCCAAGAAACCTCGGCGGAATCCTCCCATGTCCCTGCGCGCCAAACTTGCCCTCAGTTTCCTGTCGATCGGCCTGCTTCCCGTGTTGGTGATGGCCATCGTGGTCTACCTCCAGGCCAGTCGAGCCCTCGAAGAGCAAAGCCTGAATGCCCTGGAGGCAGTCGCCAGCATCAAGCAGCGGCAATTGATGGATGCCTGGAAAGCGCGACACGACCAGCTCAGCAGCCTCGCCAACAACCTCGGCAGCAACTACGCGGGCCTCGACAGCGACGCCCTGGTGACCACCGCCAACTACGACCGCCCGGTGTTCGAGAACTTCATCAAGACCTTCGGCTACCGCGAGCTGCGCCTGGTGGCCGGCGACGGCACCGTGGTCTTCAGCCTCGGGCGCGGCGCCGACTACCAGCAGAACATCGGTTCTCCGACCTGGCGGGACACGCCGTTCGGGCGCTTCATCCGCTCAGCCCTGGACAGCGGCAAGGCCAGCATCAGCGACCTGGAGCCCGCGCTGGACGACCAGCAACCGGTGCAATGGCTGGCCACTCCGATCAAGGAGAACGACCAGCTGAAACTGCTGCTCGTCCTGGAACTGCCGCTCACGGCGATCAACGAGGTGATGCAGAACCGCCAGGGCCTGGGCGACGCCGGGGAAACCTACCTGGTGGGCAGCGATGGCAGCCTGCGCTCGGACTCGGTTCGCTTCGCCGATCACCACGTGCGCCGCGACAAGGAAAACCCCGCTTCCCTGCCCGGCCAAGCCATCGAGAAAGCCCTCGCCGGTGAGCAAGGACGCCTCGCCGAAACCGGCCTGAGCAACGAGCCGGCGCTTAAATCCTTCGTCCCGCTGAACCTCGACGGCCTGCACTGGGCGCTGGTGGCGGAGATGGACCAGGACCAGGCCTTCGCACCGGTGCGCAAACTGATGTGGCAGATCCTCGTGCTCGGCCTGCTGACCCTGGTCGGCGTGGCCACCGGCACCTGGCTGGTCAGCCGCAGCGTGATGCGCCCGCTGGGCGGCGAGCCGGCCAGCATGGCCGCTCTGGCCCAACGCCTGGCCAACGGCGAATTGCGCCTCAGCGACGATGCCAGCGCCAGCAGCGGCCTGATGCAGGCCCTGCGCGAAATGACCGCGGCCTGGCGCCAGGTGGTCGAGCGCCTGCGCCAGGCCAGCGAAGCCGTGGGCGATGCCAGCGGCGACATCCTCGACGCGGCCGGTCGCACCAGCAATCACCTGGACCAGCAGCAGGAAGCGCTGGAAATGGTGGTCAGCGCCGTCGACCAGATGGCCGCCACCGTGCAGGAGATCGCCGGCAGCGCCAGCCGCAGCGCCGATGGCAGCGCCGCCGCGCGAGAAGCCTTCACCGCCATGCAGGACACGCTGCAACACATGATCGGCCGTCAGGACCAATTGCTCACCGGCCTGCGCCAGGCCGATGGCGTGGTGCAGACGCTGGCCGGCGAGAGCCAGCAGATCGGCTCGGTGCTGGACGTCATCCGCTCCATTGCCGAACAGACCAACCTGCTCGCCCTCAACGCCGCCATCGAGGCCGCCCGCGCCGGCGAAGCGGGCCGTGGTTTCGCCGTGGTCGCCGACGAGGTCCGCAACCTTGCCCAGCGCACCCGTAGCGCCACGGACGAGATCGTCGCCATCGTCGGCAGTCTCGGCGATTCCTCCGTCCAGGCCCAGTCGAGCATGAGCGGCGCCAGCGAACAGGCGCGCACCCTGGAACAGAACACCCAGGCGGTACTGGAAACCCTCGGCGTGCTCGACGAGTCCCTGCAGGGCGTACACGCCATGGCCTTCCAGATCGCTGCGGCAGCCGAACAGCAGGCCGCCACGACCCAGGAAGTGAACCAGCACATGCACCGCCTGAGCGACATGACCGTGGAAAACCGCAAGACCGCCGCCCACACCCGCGACTGTGGCGAGCACCTGCGCCGCGTGGCGGGCGGTCAGCAGGAACTGGTAGCGCAGTTCAAGCTGTGACCGCCCGCGCCCTTCCATTGTAGGAGCGAGCTTGCTCGCGAACCGCACCACACCGGAATCACCGGCAGAATGCGTTCGCGAGCAAGCTCGCTCCTACGAAGAGCCGCAGCCGACCACCCGCTCTTGCCGAGCAAGACAATAGAGTCCAGAATGGAAAAATAAATCCACATTTGGAGTCTCGCCATGTCTGCCGCCACGCCCCTCACCCTCAACCAGGCCGACGCCGAGCGCCTGCTCGAACAGGTCGACGTGCTCCAGGCGATGCGCGACATGTTCGCCGAACTGGCCGGCGGCAACGCCGTGCAACCCGCGCAGCAACTGGTGGAATTCCCCAACGGCGGCGGCGACTTCATCAACTACCTGGGCGTGCTGGCTTCGCAGAAGGTCTACGGCGTGAAGACCTCGCCGTACATCGTGCGCCAGCCCAAATCGCTGGTCACCGCGTGGAGCCTGCTGATGTCCATGGAGACCGGCCAGCCGCTGCTGCTGTGCGACGCCGGTAGCCTGACCACCGCGCGCACCGCCGCCACCACCGCCCTGGCGGTGCAGGAACTGGCGCGCCCCGATGCCAAGCACCTGGTCATCGTCGGCAGCGGCCCGGTCGCCCGCGCGCACCTGCGCTATGTCGCCGGCCTGCGCGAGTGGCAGAGCATCCGTGTCTACTCGCCGAACCTGAGCGCAGGCGTGCTGGCCCAGTTCGGCGCCATCGACTCCCGCGCCGAACCGGCCACCAGTATCGAAACCGCCGTGGCCGATGCCGACGTGGTGCTGCTGTGCACCTCCTCCGGCACCCCGGTGCTCGACCCAGCGATCCTTACCAAGCCGGCGCTGATCACCTCCATCAGCACCAACGTCGCCCGCGCCCACGAAGTCCCGCCGCACTCCCTGGCGCAGATGGACGTGTACTGCGACTACCGCGCCACCACCCCGGCCTCCGCCGGCGAGATGCGCCTGGCCCGCGACGAGCACGGCTGGGACGGCAGCATCTGCGGCGACCTGCCGGAACTGGTCAGCGGCCGCGCCGCCAAGCCGGACTACCAGCGCCACGCCTTCTTCCGCTCCATCGGCCTGGGCCTGGAAGACGTCGCCCTGGCCAATGCGCTCTACCACCTCCAGACCAAGAACGCCTGAGCCGGAGACGAACATGATCGAAGTCGACTTCCTCATCATCGGCGGCGGCATTGCCGGCGCCTCCACCGGCTACTTCCTCTCCCGTCACGGCAAGGTCGCCGTGCTGGAGCGCGAATCCCACGCCGGTTACCACTCCACCGGCCGTTCGGCGGCGCTCTACACCGTCGCCTACGGCACGCCGCAGGTCCGCGCGCTGACCGCCGCCAGCCGCGCCTTCTTCGACAATCCGCCCGAAGGCTTCGTCGAACACCCGATCCTCACCCCGCGCGGCGAGATGACCGTGGACTTCGAAGGCAACCCGGAAGAGCTCCAGCGCCAGTACGAGAGCGCCCGCGCCAGCGTGCCGGAAATGCGCCTGCTGGACGCCGACGAGGCCTGCGCCATCGTCCCGGTACTGCGCCGCGAGAAGGTCCACGGCGCGATGATCGACCCCAGCGCCGCCGACATCGACACCGACGGCCTACTGCAGGGCTACCTGCGCGGCATTCGCCGCAACGGCGGCAGCGTCCAGCTGGACAGCGAAGCCCTGGAAATCAGCCGCATCGACGGCAGCTGGGAAGTGCGTTGCGCGCAGGAAACCTACCGTGCGCCCGTGCTGGTCAACGCCGCCGGCGGCTGGTGCGACAAGATCGCCGAACTGGCCGGCGTCGCCCCGCTGGGGCTCACGCCCAAGCGCCGCGCGGCCTTCCTGTTCAGCCCGCCCGAAAGCGTCGACAGCCACTCCTGGCCGGTGCTGGTGAGCCTCGACGAATCCTTCTACTTCAAGCCCGACGCCGGCATGCTGCTGGGCTCGCCGGCCAATGCCGACCCGGTGGAGCCCCACGACGTGCAGCCCGAAGAGCTGGACATCGCCCTGGGTATCTACCAGATCGAGGAACACACCACCCTGAGCATCCGCCGGCCGAGCCACACCTGGGCGGGTCTGCGTTCGTTTTTCGCCGACGGCGACCTGGTCTCCGGCTACGATCCCGTCACGCCCGGCTTCTACTGGGTGGCTGGCCAGGGCGGCTACGGCATCCAGACTTCGGCGGCGATGGGTGAAGCCAGCGCCACGCTGATCCGCGGTGAAGCGCTGCCCGAGCATCTGACGCGCCACGGCCTGAGCGCCGAGATGCTCTCGCCGGCACGCCTGCTGCAGAACTGACCGTGACAGCCCGCGGGCGCTTGCGGCACACTCGCCAGCGCCCGCCCCACCGCCCCGAGAGCCGTGCCCATGACCGCCGCTGATCCGCTGGACAATTACAAGGCCATCGCCGACGCCATCGCCGCCCTGTTCTTCCCCCACGCCGAAGTGGTCATCCACGACCTGCGCAATCAGCGCGTGGCCTACCTGGCCAACAACATCTCCAAACGCGAGATCGGCGACGACTCGGCGCTGGAAGACATGCTCGAAGGCGGTCACGACGAACGCAACATCGGCCCCTACGAGAAGCTCAACTGGGACGGGCAGAAGATCCGCTCCATCAGCACCGTGCTGCACGACGGCAAGGGCGAGCCGCTGGCGGTGCTGTGCATCAACCTCAACATCACCCTGTTCGAAACCGCCAAGGCGGCGCTGGACCTGTTCCTCTCCTCCAGCAAGGTCATCCCGCAGCCGGACGCGCTGTTCCGTGATGACTGGCAGGAGCGCATCAACACCTTCCTGCATGGCTGGCTGCAGCAGCGTCAGCTGAGCCTCTCCACCCTCAGCCGCGACCACAAGCGCGAGCTGGTGCTGGCGTTGCATGCAGAGGGGGCGTTCAAGGGCAAGAGCGCGGCGAACTATGTGGCCAATGTGCTGAACATGGGGCGGGCGACGGTTTACAAGCATTTGAAGGAGTTGAAGGAGGAGGTGTGAGCCGACTCCTTCCCGCGATTTATTCTCCGGTTCGCGAGCAAGCTCGCTCCTACGAAAGGCAAAATAAAAAGGCCGCCCAAAGGCGGCCTTTCCTGCAACTCAACGGGCAGATCAATCCCCGTAGATATCGCTCTTGAAGTACTTGCCTTCAATTTCCTTGTACTTGCCATTAGCCCGCAGCGCATCGATGGCGGCGTTGAGTTGGCCGACCAGCTCGGTATTGCCCTTGCGCACCGCGATACCAGCGCCCTCGCCAAAGTATTTCGGGTCCTTGAACTCCGGCCCGATGAAGGCGAAGCCCTTGCCGCGCTCGGTTTGCAGGAAACCGATCTCCAGCGGAATGGAGTCGGCGAAGGTGCCATCCAGACGGCCTGCGACCAGGTCCAGGTAGATCTCATCCTGGCTGGTGTAGCGCACGACGTTGGCGCCGGCCTTGCCCAGTACCTCGGTGGCGAAACGGTCGGCGGTGGAGCCGCGCTGCACGCCAATGTTCTTGCCCTTGAGCTGGCTGAACTGGTCATCCAGTTGCGAGCCTTCCTTCATCACCAGGCGGCCCGGGGTGAAGTAGTACTTGTGGGTGAAGTCCACCGAGCGCTTGCGCTCGTCGGTGATGGTGATGGACGACAGCGCGGCGTCGATCTTGCGCACCTTCAGCGAGGGGATCAGGCCGTCGTACTCCTGCTCGATCCACTGGCACTTGCGCTTCATCTGCTCGCACAGGGCGTTGCCGATATCGTAGTCGAAGCCGGCGATGCCGCCCTCGGGCGTCTTGTAGGCGAAGGGTGGGTACGCCGCCTCGATGCCGATGCGCAGCGGCTTGTCGTCAGCGTGGGAGAAGGTGGCAAAGGCAGCCAGCATTAGGCCGCCCAGCAGGGCTTTACGATTCATCG
Organism: Pseudomonas macauensis; assembly: GCF_047902425.1. Taxonomy (NCBI): domain Bacteria; kingdom Pseudomonadati; phylum Pseudomonadota; class Gammaproteobacteria; order Pseudomonadales; family Pseudomonadaceae; genus Pseudomonas; species Pseudomonas macauensis. Next base: position 4,735,993 of record NZ_CP138377.1, read on the forward strand.
ATGAACTCCGTGGCGTAGTCTGGGAACCCGGCAGCCGTGCGCCGGTACCTCGTTGGCAGTGCACAGGAAGAGCTTGGCTCGTCCGGGGTCGCGGCGCAGAACGCCGCAGCAGCATTGCCTTGCTCTTACCCAGGCGACCGTCTTGTTGTTGTTCGTCCATGCGTGCCATCACGCATAAACTTAAAATCCAATCTGGACTAAAAAGTACAGAACGTCAATCTGTCCTGCGACCGTCCGGCGCACTCTCCTTTGCTGCCCCGCCGCTACTCCTTCGGAGGAATGTCGGCCGCGGGTCGCTGGCCTTAGGCTGGACGTGTTCCAGCCAATCCGAGGAGGAGTCGAACAGTTAACCTGCATGATTTTTCGTAGATTCCACGGTTCAACTTGGCAGAGTGCCCGAGGCCCCGCGATACGCTCATGTCGCCGGGGCCTTTTTCTGTTGCAGAAAGAAAGCCCACGTCAGTGCGGTGCTCGATGACAGGGCGCGAGGGCCGCCCTCACCTCAGCCCTCTCCCACAGGGAGGGGGCTGATCGGCGAGGTAGCCGGGAACTGATGCAAGCAAGGCAAAGGGCGGGCGCAAGGCCCGCCGAGGGAGGAAGGATCAGCCGCCGCTGAGGTTCATGAAGCGCAGGACCTGCACGTCGCCCACGCTGAATTCGTGGCGCGCCGGCTTGCGCTGCAAGGCGCCGTGCAGCGCTTCGAGGATGGGCTCGTCGTGCAGCGGATGGCGCCGCAGCAGGCCGCGCAGGTCGAGGGAATGCTCGTGGCCCAGGCACAGCAGCAGACGGCCTTCGGCGGTCAGGCGCAGGCGGTTGCAGGTGGCGCAGAAGTTGTGCGAGTGCGGCGAGATGAAGCCGACACGCGTGCCCGGATGCTGCGCCAGGCGCACGTAGCGCGCCGGGCCGCCGCTGTGCTCGGCACTGTCCAGCAGGTCGTGGCGCTCGGCGATCAGCGCGCGGACTTCGTCGCTGGAGCAGAAGCTTTCCTCGCGCTCGCGACCGACCTGGCCCAGGGGCATTTCCTCGATGAAGCTGATGTCCAGCCCGTTAGCGATGGCGTAGTCCACCAGCGCCGGCACCTCGTCGGCGTTGCGGCCTTTCATCACCACGCAGTTCAGCTTGATGCGCTCGAAACCGGCCTTCTGCGCCGCTTCGATGCCGCGCAGCACTTGCTCCAGGCGGCCGGTGCGGGTGATGGCGGCGAAGCGTTGCGGGTCGAGGGTGTCGAGACTGATGTTCAGGCGGGCAAGGCCGGCGGCGTGGAGATCACCGGCCAATCGGGTGAGCTGCGAGCCATTGCTGGTCATGCACAGCTCGCGCAGGCCGGGCAGCGCAGCCAGGCGCTCGCAGAGGTGGACGATGCCGGGACGCACCAGCGGTTCGCCGCCGGTCAGGCGCAGCTTCTTCACACCGCGCTCGACGAATATCCGCGCCACCCGCTCGATCTCTTCCAGGGTGAGCACCTGCTGGCGCGGCAGGAAGCGCATGTTTTCCGACATGCAGTAGACGCAACGGAAATCGCAGCGGTCGGTTACGGACAGGCGCAAGTAGTCGACCTTGCGGCCCTGGCCGTCAATCCATTCGGACATGGTGTTTCACTCCGGGGCGGTCGTCCGGCGCGCGGCGCGGTGAGGACCGATATTCGTATCCGTTTCCGAAGCCCCTCCCTCCTTGGGGAGGGACGGTCGGGAGAGAGGGGCCCGGAACCCGGTTCACTGCACCAGCGGACTCTCCGCGCCATCGAAGGCGAAGCCCTCGATCCGCGCCTCACCGGCCAGCACGCTGATGTACTGGCTGACCGCGCGCTGCAGCACCTGGGCGCGCAGGTAGCCGGCGATGCGTGGGCGGGCCTGCTCGAAGTCCAGCGGCTCGCCGCCGTCGCGCTCGATCAGCTCGACGACGTGCAGGCCGTAGCGGCTCTCCAGCGGATGACCAAGCAGGCCGGGTTGCTGTTGCAGGAGTCGTTTTTCGAATTCGGGGACGGTCTGCCCCGGCTCGATCCAGCCCAGGCCACCCCCGTCGTCTTTCGACGGGCAGTCGGAGAAGCGCATGGCCTTTTCGGCGAAGCGCTCAGGATGCTCGCGCAGTTCGGCCAGCAGCTCCTCGGCGTGCTCGCGGGCCTTGGCGCGACCGTCCAGATCGTCCGGCGCGCAGCCCAGCAGCACGTGGCGCAGGCGCATGCGCCAGGGCGTGGTCAGGCGGGTCGGGTTGGCGTCGTACCACTGGCGGCAGCTGGCTTCGTCCGCCTCGGGCACCCCAACCTCACGGTCTATCAGTGCGCGGATACGTGCTTCTTCCGGGGCCTCGCCCTCCTCAGCGACGGCCGCCAGATCCAGCGCGTCGGCGCGTTGCAGCAGCAGCTGGCGCACGACCAGCGCACGGCAGGCGGAATACAGGGCTTCGCCATGGCTGGCGGCCGGGTGGTATTGCAGCTCACGGGCCAGTTCGCCCTCGTCGATGGCGACGCCGTTGACGGAGATGGCAGGCAGGTCGACATGCTCGACCTTGGCTTCGTAGTGGGAACAACTCATTTCGACTACCTCCGGTTGGCGGATAACGCCTGTGGCGTCATCCGCCGCTTCATTACGCTGCGCGACGCTTGGTGCGGACCACCTGGTAACGGCGGCCGAAGTACCACACCGGGGCGCTGACGATGTGCACCAGGCGGGTGAAGGGGAACAGAACGAACAGGGTCAGGCCGAGGGTCACGTGCAGCTTGTAGACCAGCGAGACCGGAGCGATCGCCTCGGCGGCGGCCAGCGGCTGGAAGGTGACGATGGACTGCGCCCAGTTGGCGAGCATCACCATCACCGAACCATCCAGGTGATGGGTGGAAGCGACGATGGTGGACAGGCCGAGGATCAGCTGGACGTAGAGCACCAGCAGGATCATCAGGTCCGACGCGTTGCCGGTGGCGCGTACGCGGTCGTTGGTCAGGCGGCGCAGGATCAGGCCGGTCAGGCCGATGAAGCAGAGAATGCCGAAGAAGCCGCCGGAGACCATCGCCAGCAGTTGCTTCTGCTCGGTGCTGATCAGGTGCTCATAGACCGAGTGCGGGGTCAGCAGACCGACGAAGTGGCCGGCGAGGATGAACAGCACCCCCACATGGAACAGGTTGCTGTACACGCGCATGCCCTTCTTGCTCAGCATCTGGCTGGAGCCGGCTTTCCAGGTGTATTGCGAGAGGTCGAAGCGCGCCCAGCTGCCGATCAGGCAGATGAGCAGCGCGACATAGGGGTAGATCCCGAAGGCGAGAAGATTGAGGGACATGGTCAGGCTCCTACTTTGGCCGCCCGGTACTGCATCTGCGGAACCGGCTGGGCGACCCACTGCATGGGTTGTTCGGCGGACGTGGAGACACGTCGCGCGCTGGTGGACGGGCAGCCGGCGGCCGGCTCGGCAAAGCTCACCGGGGTTTCCTCCCAGGCCTTGTCGATGGCTTCCAGGCTGTCGTCGCGCACTTCCTGTTCGCGGTCGCGCTTGAGCGCGCTCATGTCCGGCCGCTCGCCGGACAGCTCCAGCAGGCCCTGGAACACGGCGGCATAAGCGCTGCCGCGTTCCTCCAGACGCAGCGCGATCAGCGCGAGGATGTGCGCGACTTCCGCCAGGCCCACGCGGGCCGATTCGGCGTCCTGCAGGGCGAGGAACTCCAGGTACAGCGGCAGGTAGTCGGGCAGCTCGTTGACGTCGATGGCCAGGCCCGCCTGGGTGTAGCGGTCCATCAGGTCGACCATGGCCTGGCCACGGTCGCGGGACTCGCCATGCACGTGTTCGAACAGCAGCAGCGAGACCGAGCGACCGCGTTCGAACAGTCCGTCGTAACGGGCCTGCACGTCGAGGATGTCGCCCTGGCACAACTCGTTGAGCAACGCGGCGAGGCCGTCGCGCTGCGCTTCGGGCAGGTCGCAGGTGCGGATCAATGCATGCAGCGCCAGGCTTTCCTCGCGCAGTTCGACGCGCGGATAGTCCAGCAGCAGCGCGCTGAGCTTCAGTAACTGGCTGTGGCTTTCCATGGAAATGGTCATGGCGCTCACTCCTGTATCTGCACGGTCTGGATGACGTTGCGCTGGTCCACGGCCTTGCCGCCGAACAGGTTGACGCCGGAGTTGCTGGAGCAACCGTTGCCGAAGCTGAAGCCGCAACCCGAACGCTCGGCGAAGGCATCCGACAGCGCTTCCTCGCGATGAGCAGTGGGGATGACGAAGCGGTCTTCGTAGTTGGCGATGGCCAGGTAGCGGTACATCTCTTCCACCTGGTTCACGGAGAGGCCGACCTTCTTCAGCACGTCCAGGTCCTGCTTGCCTTCCACGTGCTCGGCACGCTTGTAGGCGCGCATGGCCAGCAGGCGCTTGAGCGCCAGCAGCACCGGGGCGGTGTCGCCGGCGGTCAGCAGGTTGGCCAGGTACTGCACGGGGATGCGCAGTGACTCGACATCCGGGATCACCCCGTCGCTGCCGATGTGGCCTTCGGCGGCGGCGTTCTGGATCGGCGACAGCGGCGGCACGTACCAGACCATCGGCAGCGTGCGGTATTCCGGGTGCAGCGGCAGGGCCAACTTCCAGTCCATGGCCAGCTTGTACACCGGCGATTTCTGCGCGGACTCGATGACGCTGTCCGGCACGCCGTCCTTGCGGGCCTGCTCGATCACTTTCGGGTCGAATGGATCGAGGAAGATTTCCAGCTGCTTCTGGTACAGCTCGCGCTCGTTCTCGCAGGTGGCCACTTCGTGGATGCGGTCGGCGTCATACAGCAGCACGCCGAGGTAGCGGATGCGACCCACGCAGGTTTCCGAGCAGACGGTCGGCTGGCCGGCCTCGATGCGCGGGTAGCAGAAGATGCACTTCTCGGATTTGCCGCTCTTCCAGTTGAAGTAGATCTTCTTGTACGGGCAGCCGCTGATGCACATGCGCCAGCCGCGGCACTTGTCCTGGTCGATGAGGACGATGCCGTCTTCCTCGCGCTTGTAGATCGCACCGCTCGGGCACGAAGCCACGCACGCCGGGTTCAGGCAGTGCTCGCACAGGCGCGGCAGGTACATCATGAAGGTGTTTTCGTACTCGCCGTAGATGTCCGCCTGGACCTGATCGAAGTTCTTGTCCTTGCGACGCTTGGCGAATTCGGTGCCGAGGATTTCCTCCCAATTGGGGCCCCACTCGATCTTCTGCATGCGCTGGCCGGAGACCAGCGAACGTGGGCGGGCGACCGGCTGGTGCTGGGCCTTGGGCGCGGTGTGCAGGTGCTGGTAGTCGAAGTCGAAGGGCTCGTAGTAATCATCGATTTCCGGCAGGTCCGGGTTGGCGAAGATGTTCGCCAGCACGCGGAACTTGCCGCCGATGCGCGGGACGATGGAGCCGTCGGCGTTACGCTTCCAGCCCCCCTTCCACTTCTCCTGGTTCTCCCACTCTTTCGGGTAACCGATGCCGGGCTTGGTTTCGACGTTGTTGAACCAGGCGTACTCGACGCCTTCGCGGCTGGTCCAGACGTTCTTGCAGGTGATGGAGCAGGTGTGGCAACCGATGCACTTGTCGAGGTTCAGCACCATGCCGACTTGCGAACGAATTTTCATGGCAGTAATCCTCAAATGTCCTGGGGCAGCGGTTGCGGCAGGGCGTCACCGCCCAGCCCGCCGTGCTCCGGCTCGTCGAGCCAGTCGACCTTGTTCATCTTGCGCACCACGACGAACTCGTCGCGGTTGCAGCCGACAGTGCCGTAGTAGTTGAAGCCCCACGCTTGCTGGGCGTAGCCGCCGATCATGTGGGTGGGTTTCAAGACCACGCGGGTCACCGAGTTGTGGTGGCCGCCGCGGGTGCCGGTGGTCTCGCTGCCCGGCAGGTTCACGATGCGTTCCTGGGCGTGGTACATCATCACCATGCCGTCCTTCACCCGCTGGCTGACCACCGCGCGGCAGGTCGCGGCGCCGTTGGCGTTGAAGACTTCGACCCAGTCGTTGTCCTCGATGCCGGCGCGCCTGGCGTCGTTCTCGCTCATCCAGATGATCGGGCCGCCGCGCGACAGGGTGAGCATCAGCAGGTTGTCGCTGTAGGTGGAGTGGATGCCCCATTTCTGGTGCGGGGTGATCCAGTTCAGGGTGATCTCGGTGTGACCGTTGGGCTTCTTGTTGAACAGCTTGTCGGTGCTGCGGGTGTTGACCGGCGGCCGGTAGCTGACGAAGCCTTCGCCGAAGGCCTGCATCCAGGGGTGATCCTGGTAGAACTGCTGGCGGCCGGTGAGGGTGCGCCACGGGATCATCTCGTGGACGTTGGTGTAGCCGGCGTTGTAGCTCACGTGCTCATCTTCGAGGCCCGACCAGGTGGGACTGGAGATGATCTTGCGCGGCTGCGCCTGGACGTCGCGGAAGCGGATCTTCTCTTCTTCCTTGGGCAGCGCCAGGTGGGTGTGGTCGCGACCAGTGAACTTCGACAGTGCTTCCCAGGCCTTCACGGCCACCTGGCCATTGGTTTCCGGTGCCAGGGCAAGGATCACCTCGGCGGCGTCGATGGCGCTCTCGATGCGCGGACGGCCTTCGCTGATGCCCGGTTCGGTCACCCGATGGTTCAGCTCGCCGAGCAGCTTGATTTCCTTGTCGGTGTTCCAGCCGATGCCCTTGCCGCCGTTGCCGAGCTTGTCCAGCAGCGGGCCGAGGGAGGTGAATTTCTTGTACGTGTTCGGGTAGTCACGCTCGACCACATGCAGGGTCGGCATGCTGCGGCCGGGAACCGGTTCGCACTCGCCCTTCTTCCAGTCGCTGCCGCCGAAAGGCTGCGCGAGTTCGTTGGCGGTGTCGTGCAGCAGCGGCACGGTGACCAGGTCCTTCTCCACACCCAGGTGACCGACGGAAACCTCGGAGAACTTCCTGGCGATGGCCTTGTAGATTTCCCAGTCGCTCTTGGCTTCCCACGCCGGATCGGTAGCGGCGGACAGCGGGTGGATGAAGGGGTGCATGTCGGAGGTGTTGAGGTCGTCCTTCTCGTACCAGGTCGCGGTCGGCAGGACGATGTCCGAATACATGCAGGTGGAGGACATGCGGAAGTCCAGGGTGGTGACCAGGTCCAGCTTGCCTTCGGCGCCCTGCTCGACCCAATCGACTTCGCCCGGGCACGGGCCGCCGGCCTTGCCGAGGTCGTCGTTCATCACGCCGTTCTTAGCGCCCAGCAGGTACTTGAGCATGTACTCGTGGCCCTTGCCCGAGGAGCCGAGCAGGTTGGAGCGCCAGATGAACATGTTGCGCGGGAAGTTCTGCGGATCGTCCGGCTGCTCACTGGCCACGCGCAGGTTGCCGGCCTTGAGTTCGCGCACCACGTAGTCCTGCACCGGGATACCGGCCTTCTCGGCGTCGGCGGCGATGCGCAGCGGGTTGCGGTTGAGCTGCGGGGCGGAGGGCAACCAGCCCATGCGCTCGGCGCGGATGTTGTAGTCCAGCGCGTGCTCGGGGAACTGCCTGGTATCGGCCAGCGGTGAGAGGACTTCGTGCATCGAGATCTTCTCGTGGCGCCATTGCGAGCTGTGCAGGTAGAAGAAGCTGGTGCCGTTCATCTGCCGCGGCGGACGGCTCCAGTCGGTGCCGAAGGCCAGCGGGACCCAGCCGGTCTGCGGGCGGAGTTTCTCCTGGCCGACGTAGTGCGCCCAACCGCCACCGCTCTGGCCGATGCAACCGCACATCATCAGCATGTTGATGACCGCGCGGTAGTTCATGTCCATGTGGTACCAGTGGTTCATCGCGGCGCCGATGATGACCATGGCCTTGCCGTGGGTCTTGTCGGCACTGTCGGCGAACTCGCGGGCCACCTGGATCGCGCGGGCCGCCGGAACGCCGGTGATACGGGCCTGCCAGGCCGGGGTGTAGGGCACGTCGGCGTCGGTATAGGACGCGGCCACGTTGCCGCCGCCCAGGCCACGATCGACGCTGTAGTTGGCCATCTGCAGGTCATACACGGTGGCGACGCGCAGGGTCTGGCCGTCGGCGCCAGTCACTTCGCGGAACGGCACGCGGCGCACCAGCACCTCGTCGTTGTCCACGCCCTTGAAGTGCGGATGCTCTTGCCCGGCGAAGTACGGGAAGGCCACGTCGCAGGCCTTTTCCGGACCGTCGATCAGGGTCAGGGCCAGGCGGGTTTCACGCTTCTCGCCGCCTTCGGTTTCCTCGATGTTCCATTTGCCCGACTCGCCCCAGCGGTAACCGATGGCGCCAGTGGGCGAAACCAGCTCGCCGGAGATTTCGTCCAGGCCGATGGTCTTCCACTCGGGGTTGTTGTCCTGGCCAAGATTGCCCGCCAGGTCCGCCGCGCGCAGGTAGCGGGTCGGCTTGAGCACGCCGCCTTCGTGCGGTTCGAGCAGCACCAGCATCGGCATGTCGGTGTACTGGCGGCAGTAGTCGACGAAGTAGGCGCTGGGTTTCTCGAGATGGAATTCCTTGAGGATGACGTGACCAAAAGCCATGCCCAGCGCAGCGTCGGTGCCCTGCTTGGGGTTGAGCCAGAGGTCGGTGAGCTTGGCCACTTCGGAATAGTCCGGGGTGACGGCCACGGTCTTGGTGCCCTTGTAGCGGACCTCGGTGAAGAAGTGCGCGTCGGGGGTGCGGGTCTGCGGGACGTTGGAGCCCCAGGCGATGATGTAGCTGGAGTTGTACCAGTCGGCCGATTCCGGCACGTCGGTCTGCTCGCCCCAGATTTGCGGGGACGCAGGCGGCAGGTCGCAGTACCAGTCGTAGAAGGACAGGCACACGCCGCCGATCAGCGACAGGTAACGGGCGCCGGCAGCGTAGCTGACCATGGACATCGCCGGGATCGGCGAGAAGCCGATGACGCGGTCCGGGCCATAGGTCTTGGCGGTGTAGACGTTGGCGGCGGCGATGATCTCGGTGACTTCGTTCCAGCTCGAACGCACGAAGCCGCCCAGGCCGCGCTCGCTCTTGTAGCTTTTCGCCTTGGCCGAGTCTTCGACGATGCTGGCCCAGGCGTCCACCGGGTCGTTGTGGACAGCGCGAGCTTCACGCCAGAGCTTGAGCAGCGGCTTGCGCACCTTGGGGTACTTCAGGCGGTTGGCGCTGTAGATGTACCAGGAGTAGCTGGCGCCACGGGGGCAGCCGCGCGGCTCGTGGTTGGGCAGGTCCGGGCGGGTACGCGGGTAATCGGTCTGCTGGGTTTCCCAGGTGATCAGGCCGTTCTTCACGTAGATCTTCCAGGAGCACGAGCCGGTGCAGTTCACCCCGTGGGTGGAACGCACGATCTTGTCGTGCTGCCAGCGCTGCCGGTAACTGTTTTCCCAGGCACGGCTCTCGTTGCTGACTTCGCCATGACCATCGGCGAATTCGCCCTGCTTCTTCTTGAAGAATTGCAGGCGGTCGAGCAGGTAACTCATCTGTATCTCCTCACCCGGTCTGCGCCGGGCGTTAAAACGCTAATCAAGCTCGCGAAACAGGTCTTGCGGCGGGCGCACGGGGCGCCCACCACGGCAATCGATCAACAGGGGCTTTCCGCGCCCTTGCGCGCGTACCACCACCAGGTGGCGACGATGCAGCTCAGGTAGTAGGCGACGAACAGGTACAGGGCGCCCTCGGCGCTGCCGGTCATGGCCAGCGAGGTGCCGAACGCCTTGGGAATGAAGAAGCCGCCGAACGCGCCGATAGCGGCGGAGAAACCGATCACCGCGGCCGATTCCATGCTGGCGTTCTTGGTTGCCTGGGCCTCGCTGAAGCCGCCTTGTTTCAGGCGCGCGGCCCACTCATTGCGGAAGATCACCGGGATCATGCGGAAGGTGCTGCCGTTGCCGATGCCGGCGAAGAAGAACAGTGCGATGAAGGAGCCGAGGAAGCCGAAGAAGCTGCCGGCGCCGCTCGCACCGGGCAGGAAGCTGATCACCGCGAACACGCCGGCGATCATTGCCGCGTAGTTCCACAGGGTGATGCGCGCGCCGCCGAACTTGTCCGCCAGCCAGCCGCCCAGCGGCCGGCTCAGGGCGCCCACCAGCGGGCCGAGGAAGGCGTACTGCAGCGGGTTGATATCCGGGAACTGGGTCTTGCTGAGCATGGCGAAGCCGGCGGAGAAGCCGATGAACGAGCCGAAGGTGGCCACGTACAGCCAGCACATCAGCCAGTTGTGCTTGCGCTTGAAGATCACCGACTGCTCACGGAACGAGGCCTTGGCATCGGCGATGTCGTTCATGCCGAACCAGGCTGCGATGGAGACCACGGCGATGAAGGGCACCCAGATCCAGCCGGCGTTCTGCAGGAACAGGCGACCGCCGTCACTCAGCTGCTGCGGCTCGCCGCCAAAGGCGCCGAACAGGCCACCGGCCACGGCCAGCGGGACGGCGAACTGCATCACCGAGACACCCAGGTTGCCCAGGCCGGCGTTCAGGCCCAGGGCAGTGCCCTGCTGGTTCTTCGGGTAGAAGAAGCTGATGTTGGACATGCTGGAGGCGAAGTTGCCGCCGCCGAAGCCGCACAGCAGCGCGATGGTGGCGAACACCCAGTAAGGCGTGCTCGGGTCCTGCACGGCGAAGCCCAGCCAGATACAAGGGATCAGCAGCGAGGCAGTGGACAGCGCAGTCCAGCGACGGCCACCGACCATCGGCACCATGAAGGAATAGAACACCCGCAGGGTGGCGCCGGAAATCGACGGCAGCGCGGCAAGCAGGAACAGTTGGTCGTTGCTGAAGCTGAAACCGGCGGCGTTCAGGCGCACGGTGACGGTGCTCCAGATCATCCACACGGCAAAGGCCAGCAGCAGCGCGGGAATCGAGATCCACAGGTTGCGTGCGGCGATACGCTTGCCGCTCTGCGCCCAGAACTCGGAGTCCTCGGGGCGCCAGTCGATCAGCAGCGGACCGCTGGCGGCTTTGAGTTGGGTGTTGATCATGCCCATGACGGCACTACCTCGGGATTGACGAAGAAGGAATGGGGGTGGCGTCGACATCGGCCGCCGGGGCCTGGCCGTCGCGGCGCTGTTGCTGCTTGATCGCGTAGTGCATCCAGACCATGCAGATCACGGTCAGGCCGAACAGCAACATGAAGCAGGAGGACCGCACGCCGATGCGGTCGGCGGCGTAGCCGAACAGGATGGGCAGGCAGAAGCCGCCGAGGCCGCCGATGACCCCGACCATGCCGCCGACGGTGCCCATGTTCTGCGGGTAATAGTCGTGGATGATCCGGTACACACTGGCCTTGCCGAAGCCCTGGGCGATGCCCACGACGAACACCAGGAAAGTGAACAGCCAGACGTTCAGGCCGATGCCGAGGCTGACGTCGCCCTTGATGCCGTGGATGGTCATGGTGGTCGGCGGGTAGGAGAGGAAGAACAGGCAGACCAGGCAGATCCAGAACACGCCCCAGTTCACCGCGCGGGCGCCGTAGTGGTCGCTGAACCAGCCGCCCAGGGCGCGGATCAGGCCCGACGGCAGGGTGAACAGCATGGTGATGAAGGACGCGGTGCGCAGGTCCAGGCCGTACTCGGCGATGTAGTACTTGGGTAGCCACAGGGCCAGGGCAACGAAGCCGCCGAAGACGAAGAAGTAGTACAGGCCGAAGCGCCACACGCGCAGCTCGCCCAGCGGCGCCAGCTGCTTGGCCAGGGTCGGCCGCGGGCGGCTCGGGTCGGCGTCGCCGCCCTTGGTGTGGGCCGGGTCGGTCCAGGTGCAGAACCAGAACAGCAGCGCGGTGACCAGCATGGCCACCGAGTAGATCTGCGGGACCATGCGCCAGCCGAAGGCGACCACGATCATCGGCGCCACCAGGTTGGTGATCGCCGCACCGGCATTGCCGGCGCCGAAGATGCCCATGGCGGTGCCCTGGCGCTCCTTTTCGAACCACGAGGAGGTATAGGCGATGCCTACCGCGAAGGAGCCGCCGGCCAGGCCGACGAACAGCCCGAGCACCAGGTAGTGCCAGTAGAGCGTGGCGAAGGCCAGGCCGTAGATCGGGATGGCCACCAGCAGCATGTGGATGAAGAACACGATGCGCCCGCCGAAGCGGTCGGTGATCAACCCCAGCGGCAGGCGCACCAGCGAACCGGTGAGAATCGGCAACGCCACCATCAGGCCGAACTGGGCTTCGGACAGCCCCAGCTCCTCCTTGATGCGAATACCGATGATCGAAAACATCGTCCAGACCGCGAAGTTCACGGCGAACGCCAGTGTGCTCATGCCGAGCACGGAGTACTGTTTCTGACGATGGGACAGCATGGCTAAGCTCACTTCCTGACAGCCTTTGCCCGCACGTTAGGTAAGGACTAGTCGCCTTCTCTTGATCGTCATCAATGAGCCAAAGGGCGATTCATGAGCAGATGCGCGCCGCTACCTCCTAGTGGGTATCACCGAAACGAATGCTTAATTTATTGTTTTTAAAGGCATTTTTAATGAACACGGTGCACTCGACCGAACCCTCCGCCAGCGACCGATTCTTTGTGGGTAGTCCCCCCGCCGGGCGCCCTTCCCTGCGCAAATCCATCGTCGTGCGCTTCGGCTGCTACCTCACCCTGCTGGTGTCGCTGGCGCTGGCCGGCATGTTCAGCGCCCTGCTGTTCGCCGACTATTCGCACCAGGACGCGGCGGTGATCAACCAGGCCGGTTCGCTGCGCATGCTCACCTACCGCCTGGCGCTGGACCCATCGCCGATCAACCGCCAGGCCCTGCAATCTACCCTGCGCGCGCGCCTGGACAGCGAGGAGATCAACCGCCTGCTGCGCCGCGCCGATGCCGACGCGCCGATCCGCCGGCAACACGAACAACTGCGCCAGGAGCTGAGCAAGCTCGACCTGGCCCAGGCCCCGGCACTGGAGACGCTGGACACCTTCGTCAGCCATATCGATGCCTTCGTCGGCACGCTGCAGAGCAACGCCGAGCAGCGCTCGCAGATGCTCAGCACGGTGCAGGGCCTGTGCCTGTTCCTCAGCCTGCTGGTGGTCTTCATCAGCCTCTACGACCTGAGCTACCACGTGGTCGGCCCCTTGCGCGACCTCACCAGCACCGCCCGCCGGCTCGGCCAGGGCGACCTCAGCGCGCGGGTCAGCAGCAGCGGCGAGGATGAGCTGAGTCAGCTGGGCGAACGCTTCAACCAGATGGCGACGGAACTGCAGGCCATCTACCGCGAGCTGGAAGCGCGGGTGGAAGACAAGACCCGCGACCTCTCCAACAGCCACCAGCGCCTGGAACTGCTCTACGCCAGCGCCCGCCGCCTGGGCCAGGACCCCTACGACGAACGTACCCTGCAACCGCTGCTGAACCAGCTCGAACGCGTGCTGCAAGCCGGCAAGGTGACCTTGTGCCTGAACAAGGACGGCGTCGAACGCGCCTACACCTCGCTGACCACCGACGGCATCACCGGCGGCTTCTGCCTGCAGGGCAACTGCGGCGACTGCCGTGCCCAGGCCGAGCACTGCAGCGAACCGACCAAGGGGCTCAACCCGTTGCTGATGCAGCCGCTGTCCATTGGCGAGCACCGCTTCGGCGAGCTGTTCATCGAGACTGCCAGCGGCCGTCTGGAAGACTGGCAGCGGCAGTTCGTAGAAGGCTTCTGCGACAACATCGCGCGCACCTTCGCCCTGTCCCTGCAACAGGAGCAGGAGAACCGCCTGGCGCTGTTCGCCGAGCGCGGCACCATCGCCCGCGAACTGCACGACTCACTGGCGCAATCGCTGTCCTACCTGAAGATCCAGGTCAGCCGCCTGGCCACCCTGCTCAAGCGCGAAGCGCCCGCGGAAAAGATCGACGAAACCCTCGACGAGCTGCGCGAAGGACTCAACAGCGCCTACCGCCAGTTGCGCGAACTGCTTACCACCTTCCGCCTGAGTCTGGAGCAATCCAGCCTGGAGGCGGCGCTGGTGAAGACGGTGGAGGAGTTCGGCGAGCGTGGCGACCTGGCCATCGAGCTGGACAACCGCATGGCGCACATCCCGCTCAACCCCAACGAGGAAATCCACATCCTGCAGATCGTCCGCGAGGCGCTGTCCAACGTGGTGCGCCATGCCCGCGCCAGCCACGCGAAGGTCAGCCTTGCCGAGGATGCCGACGACCAGGTGTGCATCACCATCGACGACGACGGCGTCGGCTTTGACCCAGCGCAGAGCCGCAATGGGCACTATGGGCTTAGCATCATGCGGGAGCGCAGCCAGACCCTGGAGGCGAACTTCAGCATCGCCCCACGCATGCCGCAGGGCACCCGCGTCAGCGTGCGCTTCACCCACAAACCCCTGTCGCAGTCCCCGGAGACCCACCCATGACGGCCACCCCCACCGACGACCGCGCGCGCATCCTGCTCGTCGACGACCACCCGATGATGCGCAAGGGCGTGGTTCAGCTGCTGGAGTTCGAGGACGACCTGCAGGTCGTGGGTGAAGCCGGCAGCGGCGAGGAAGCGCTGCGCCTGGCTGCGGAGCTGGAACCGGACATGATCCTGCTCGACCTCAACATGAAGGGCATGACCGGCCTCGACACCCTGCGCGCCATGCGCGAACAGGGCGTGGACGCACGCATCGTGGTGTTCACCGTCTCCGATGATCGCAACGACGTGATCAACGTCCTGCGTGCCGGCGCCGACGGCTATCTGCTCAAGGACATGGAACCCGAGCGCCTGCTCGAACACATCCGCCAGGCCGCCACCGGCCAGCTCACCATCAGCCCGCAGCTGACCCAGGTACTGGCCCAGGCCCTGCGCGGCGACGACCGCCCCAAGGGCATCGAGGAGCTCACCGACCGCGAACGGCAGATCCTGCGCCAGCTCGCTCACGGCTACAGCAACAAGATGATCGCGCGCAAACTCGACATCACCGAAGGCACGGTGAAGGTCCACGTGAAGCGCGTGCTGCACAAGCTGGGGATGCGTTCGCGCGTCGAAGCGGCGGTGTGGGCGGTGGAGAACCACCTGGTCTGACCGTCCCCCACCCGATCTGCCCCAACCTGTAGGAGCGAGCTTGCTCGCGAACAGACTCCGCTGCGGGGCTGGTTCGCGAGCAAGGACTGGGCGTCCCCCTCGCTCCTACAAGGAAGCCTCTACCTCACTGGTAGTAGTCCGCTCGCCGACTTGATTCAGATCATGTCGCGCCAGCCCAAGGCGGCAGGACACTGCGGAACTCACCCAGGAGGTCCCCATGCCGCCCTCGCCGCACCTGCCCCTCGTCTATTCCTGCTCCGGCTGCTCCAACCTCGCGCAGTTGGCCAATGACCTCGCCCTGCGCCTGGACCGCGATGGCCTGGCGGAAATGTCCTGCATCGCTGGCGTAGGCGGCGACGTACCGGCGCTGGTGAAGAAGGCCTGCTCAGGTCGGCGAATCATCGCCGTGGACGGCTGCCACCTGCACTGCGTGCAGAACTGCCTGGCACGCCATGGGGTGAAGGCCGAACACGAAATCACCCTCACCGAATACGGCCTGAAGAAACGCTACGGCCAGGACGCGCCGGTACAGGACTTCGAGATGCTCTACGAGGAACTGCAGTTCCTCGTACGCACCTCGGCCTGATGATCACGCATTTTCCTGCACCGCCCGGCTGGCGCGGCGCATCGCATTCCACAACCACGGAGGCAGGCTGTCAGGGTCGAGGCTGTCGATCAGGTTCTTCACCGCCAGCCCCAGTTCGGTATCGCCTTCGATCACCAGGCGGCGACGGAAGAACAGCGTGTCCGGGTCTTCCTGCCTGCCCGCCAGCAGCAGGAAGTCGCGCCAGCTGCCCCGAATGGTCACGCTGGGCGAACAGGCGTCGGCAAAGCGCAGGCCGTTGCGGTCATGGGTGAAGCTCCAGGCCAAACCGAGATCGCTCACTTCCAGCCGCAGCCAATGGCCGTCGAGGATATCGAAAGCGCCGTCAGCCAGCGCTTCGGCGAACAGCCGGTTGGCGGCGCGCTGCAATACCGCGTGCTGAAGTCCGGACGGAACCCGCGCCGCCAGCGGCAACAGGCAATCGGCAGTACGCAGGGCGCCGGCTTCGAGATTCAGCACAGGTTCACCTCATCACTGCGCAGCATGCCCGGACGGCCATGCCAGTATCCGTTGCAACCCTCCACCGCCAGCGGCGGCGTGGCACCCTGGCGTACGCGGTCGAAGGCCTGCACCACCTCCACCATGCCCTCGGCGCGCGGACTCAGACGCAGCAGATCGGCGCCACAGTCGCGCAGTGAGGCGTAGTCCGCCAGCAGGTTGCTGACCTCGCCGGACATCGTCTGGATACCGTTCAGGGTAAACAGCGGTGCGCCCTCCTGGCTGAGCATCGACATGCCCTCCGGGTAGTTCATGCAGCAGAACTGGCAGTCGTCCTTGGGACGGTTTTCCGCGCGAGCGGTGAAGCAGCGCGCCGAGTAGGCGAGCGGCAAGTGGCCGTAGGCGAACACCTCGGTCTCCACCTCGCTGATCCCCAACTCGCGGGCCTGCTCGATTACCGCGTGGATCTGCTCGCCGGAGCACTCCACCGGCGGCACCCAGCGGCGCAGGCCGGCTGCGTGCAGTTCCGCCAGCGTGTGGCCGTTGTAGACGTTGAGCGCAGGGCCGCCGACGAACTCGACGCCGAGGCTGGAGAGCATCTGCACCGCGCCCATGTCGTTGGCCTCGACCTGCAACTCGCCGTTCCCGCACAGCCGGCGCAGTGCGGAGAGCTCCGAGGCCGCCTCGATCAGCGCCAATCCCGAGACGAGAATCTGCGCCCTGCCCTGCTGCTGCAGCTCACGGCCAAGGCCGAGCCAGTCATCCAGCGACAGTGCACGGCGCTTGGAGCAGACGGTCTCGCCGAGGGTGATCACGTCCAGCGGCTGTTCGGCCATCTGCGCATAAAAATCCAGGAGTGTCCGGCGGTCCCAGTAGAACAGCACCGGGCCTAAGCTCAGTTTCATCACGACGCCCTCACTGCCAGGAACGATGGTAGGCGCCCAGGGTGGTCTGGTGGCCTTCGGAAAGCTTGTCCAGGGCTTCCTGCCACTGGGTCAGCGTGCGGTAACTCTCAGGCGCGCGCTTCCAGGAATCCAGCGCCTGGCGCCAGACGCGGGTGACCTGCTCGACATAGGCCGGGCTGCGCTGGCGGCCCTCGATCTTCACGGCCGCCACGCCGATTTCCGCCAATTGCGGAATCAGGTCGATGGTGTTGAGGCTGGTGGGCTCCTCCAGGGCATGGAAGCGCTCGCCGTTGACCACGAAGCGGCCCTTGCACAGGGTCGGGTAGCCCGCCGGTTCGTCTGGTGCATAGCGGTCGATCAGCACGTCGTTGAGCCGCGAGGTCAGCCCTTCGGGCTCCTCGCTCCAACGCACCGCCTTGGCCGGCGAGCAGACGCCGCAGAGATTCGGCGACTCGCCAGTGACATAGGACGACAGATGGCAGCGCCCTTCGGCCATGATGCACAGGCTGCCGAAGGCGAAGACTTCGATGGGCACCGGGCTGTTCGCCGCCACCTGGCGCACCTGCGCCAGCGACAGCACGCGCGGCAGCACGGCGCGGCGGATGCCGTAGCGCTCGTGGTAGAAGGCCAGCGCCGCGACATTGGTGGCCGAGCCCTGCACCGAGAGGTGAAGCGAGAGGTTCGGGTGGCGTTTGGCGGCGTAGCCGAGCACCGCGCAGTCGGCGGCGATCAGTGCGTCCACGCCCAGGTCGGCGGCATGGTCCACCGCACGCTGCCAGCGGGCCCAACCGGCGGCGCCGGGGTAGGTGTTGACCGCCACGTACATCTGCTTGCCGGCGCCGTGGATAAGTTCCACGCCCTGGCGCAGCTGGCGGTCATCGAGGTTGAGACCGGCGAAGTGCCGGGCGTTGGTGTCGTCGCGAAAGCCGACGTAGATGGCGTCGGCGCCTTCGCGCAGGGCCGATTTCAGGGCGGGCAGACTTCCCGCCGGGCAGACCAGTTGCATGCTTCCCCCGGACACTTCGAAGGCCGCCGGCCCCGCCGGCGGCCGGGAACGGCGTCAGGCGCCGAGTTCGCTGAAAGACAGGAAGGGCAGCGGCTCGCCGGCGTGCAAGGTGCGCCCGGCCTCCACCACCGCCAGGCCATCGGCCCAGCTCGCCGCGCGCAGCATGGCCGAGCCCTGCTGCGGGTGCAGGCAGATGCGCGCCACGCCGGCATCACCCAGCTCCAGACGCGCACGCAGGTACTGGCGGCGTGAATTGGGCGTGGGCCAGTCGAAGCCAGCCGGCAACGTCACCGGCAGCGTCTGCACGTCGCTGCGCCCCTGGGCACGCCAGAGGAAGGGACGGGCCACCACCAGCGCGGTGACCAGCGCTGCGGCCGGGTTGCCCGGCAGGCCGATCCACGGTTTGCCGGCGATGCTGCCGAAGGCCAGCGGCTTGCCCGGCTGCATCTTCAGCTTCCACAGGTGCAGCTCGCCCAGTTCGCGGATCGCCTGCTTGAGACAATCGCGGTCGCCCACGGAAACGCCGCCGCTGGTGATCAGCACGTCCCACTCGGAGGCGGCCAGGCTCAGGGCATCGCGGCTGGCCGCCAGGGTGTCGGCGAGCACGCCGTAGTCATGCACCTCCATGCCCCAGCCACGCAGCAGCGCGCCGATGCTGAAGCGGTTGGCGTTGTAGATCTGCCCCGGCGCCAGCAGTTCGCCCGGCTCGCGCAACTCATCGCCGCTGCTCAACAGGCAGACGCGCAGCGGACGGTACACGCTGACGCGATCCAACCCGACGCTGGCCAGCAGGCCGAGGTCCTGGGCGCGCAATTTCTTCCCGGCGCTGAGCAGGGCATCGCCCGCGCAAAGTTCTTCGCCGCGGCGACGTACATGGCTGCCGTGCTCGACCACGGGGACCTGCAGCCAGTCGCCATCGACCTCGCAGTCCTCCTGGGCGACCACGCTGTCCGCGCCCGGCGGCAGCGGCGCGCCGGTGAAGATACGCATGGCCTGCCCGGGTTGCAGCTCGGCCTGCGCGGCCTCACCGGCGGCGATGGTGCCGGCGATCTTCAACCGCGCGCCGGCGAGGCCCAGATCGGCGCTGCGCAGGGCGTAGCCGTCCATCGCGCTGTTGTCCCACAGCGGCAGGTCGATGGGCGCATGAATGTCCTCGGCCAGTACGCGGCCCAGGGCGTGATCCAGGTCGACGCGCACGATCGGCGGCGCCACGGGGACAAAGTCCATCAGTGCCGCAATGGCTTCGTCCACCGGGCGCAGGCCGGCGCCGGAACAGCCGCAGCCGCTCATGACCGGGTACCGCAGGCCAGCACAGGGCGCTCGGGCAGGCGCTTGAGATGGGGAACGAAGTTGCAGGGCCTGGTGCGGCTGTCCAGCTGGTGCACCAGGATCTTTTCCCAGGCGGTCAGGCAGGCGCCGGTGGAGCCGGGCAGGCAGCAGATCAGCGTGCCGTTGCTGATGCCGGCGATGGCGCGGGACTGGAGGGTGGAAGTGCCGATTTCCTCGCGGGAAATCTGCCGGAAGAGTTCACCGAAGCCGTCCACGGTGCGTTCCAGCAACGGAGCGACCGCTTGCGGAGTGTTGTCGCGCAGGGTGAAGCCGGTACCGCCGGTGATCAGGCCGACCTGGACCTTGGGGTCGGCGATCCACGCCGAGACCACGGCGCGAATCTGGTAGATGTCGTCGATGACCAGCCGGCGTTCGGCGAGGGCGTGGCCGGCGCGCTGCAGGGAGGTGACCAGGGCCTGGCCGGAGGTGTCGTTGTGCAGGCTGCGGGTATCGCTGACGGTGAGGACAGCGATCTCCAGCGCCTGGAATTCCTGGGTGCTGAGATGGCTCATGGAGGGGCTTTCCAAAGAAGGGCGAATAAGAGCGAAAAAGGGCTGGCGCCAGCCTGCGCCCGTTCGCGGATACCGCCCATTCCTCCTAGGAGGTACTGCCCCGGCGCGTGCGGGGCAGTACCGTCCGTCAAAGCCCTACAGATGCTTGATCTTCTCCAGCTCCTCGGGGCTGTAGTTCTGCTCGGTGGATTTGGTCAGGTCGGTGAGGATGTTGGCGCGCAGCACGCCCGCCTGGTCCAGGGCCCAGAGCGCGGTGCCGTTGCTGAAGCGTTCGGCGGCGGCGCGGGCCACTTCGCCGTCCTTCTGCGCGAGGGCCTTGAGCATCTCGTCCTGGGCCGGCTGCGCGGCACGCAGACTGCCTTCCAGGCGGTCGCGCCAGCCGTGCAGCAAGGGCATGTACTGCTTGTCGTTGGCGTGGGCGAGCGAAGTCAGGCTACGGAAGGTCCACCAGGCGGAGTGCTCGTCGAAGTCGTCGCTGCCCTGCTGGAACACCCGCGGCGTGCCGCGCAGGCTCTCCAGGTAGTACGGCAGCAGCAGGCCATCACGCACGTTGCCCAGCGATTGCCAGGACAGCACCTGCAAACCCTTGGGCATCTGCGGGCGAACCTGCAGGATGTGTGCCTCGACGTTGCGCTCCATGGCAATCGGCCGCTGCTTCTGGTCGCCGGCCGGTTTCTTGCCGTCCAGCGGCGTACCGGCGTAGCTGTCGATGCGCAGGATGGCAGCCACCTGCTCGACGCTGATGGGCTTCTCGGGCTTGGTATAGAAGGGATACTGCTGCTGACGGATATCCTGCTTGCGGCCGGGCTCCAGCTTGTTCTGCACCAGCCATTCGCGGTCGACGTTGTAGGCGTCGCCAACGATGCCGAAGGCCTTGGCGAAGTTGAATTTCGCCGGGTCGACTTTCTCCAGTAACTGGTGCTTCTCGGCGAACTCGGCGATGCCGGCGCTGCTCTGGACATTGGCCTTGTCGTTGAGGTCGGCGTCGTGCACGCGCATGCCGTTCGCCATCACCACGTAGCCGTCGTCCGGCACGCGCACGGCAATCCAGTGGTGCCCGGAACCGATCTCGAACAGCCAGGCCTCCTTGTCGTCGGCGATCTGGATGCCGTTGGTTTCCCCGGCACCCAGGGTCTCGACGTACTTGCCCAGCAGCTCCACGCCTTCGCGGGCCGTCTTCGCCTGGGGCAGGATCAGGTCCGGCAGGATGGCCTCGATCACCCCACCCTCGTCAGCCACCAGAGGGTCTGCCTTGGCCGCCTTCTCGTTGGGCTCGGTGCTGTTGGTGGCCGAGAGAATCACGCCGGCTTCGTTGGCGCCGAACTCGCTCCAGGGGCCGAGGGCGCCGCGCTGGTCGCCGTTCCAGTCGCGCATGGCGGTGTAGCGCATCCCGGACTTGGGCGCGGGTACGCTGACGCCGTTGTCGAAACTCAGCGTGTCGCCGTCCTTGTACTGTTGCGGCGGCACCACGACGAAGCGCTTGGCGTGGTTGTTGTAGGTGTAGTCCTCCAGGCGCGCGACCAGCACGGAGCCGTCGGCGGTGGCCTTGCGCCCGGCAATGATGGTGGTGCAGGCCAGCGCGCTCTGGCAGAGGCCGCCGACCAGCAGGGCGGCGGTGAGCGCCTTGAGCGCGAAATGGGGCTTGTACATGGGGAATCTCCTTGGCGAGCGATTCCGCCGTGGCGGCATTCACCGGCACGGCGCTGGAGCCAGGAGATGTACAACGTGGCGCGGAACGCTTCCTTGGCGTAGAGCAACGACACCTCCCTGGCATCGCCCCTGAGCATAGACAAGCCCCGCGCTCACGCCCTCTTCAGGGCGCAGGCGCGACGAATGGACTCAGCCTTTCCAGCGCTCGGCGGCAGCCTGGTCGCTACAGCGGCCCTCGACCCAGCGCGGGCCTTCGCTGGTGTCTTCCTTCTTCCAGAACGGCGCACGGGTCTTGAGGTAGTCCATGACGAAGTTGCAGGCGTCGAATGCCGCCTGGCGGTGGGCGCTGGCGGCGCCGACGAAAACGATGGGTTCGCCCGGCTCCAGGCGGCCTATACGGTGGAGGATTTCCAGGCGCAGCAGCGGCCAGCGCTGGTTGGCCTCCACGGCGATCTTCTCCAGCGCCTTCTCGGTCATGCCGGCGTAGTGTTCAAGGAACATCCCGCCGACTTCGCGGCCGTCGTTGAAATCACGCACGTAGCCGACAAAGCCGACCACCGCACCGACGCCGACGTTGGCGGCATGCATCGCATTGAGTTCGGCGCCCGGATCGAACGCCGCCGGCTGCACGCGGATCGCCATGCTCTCAGCCTCCGGTAACGGTGGGGAAGAAGGCCACCTCGTCGCCATCGGCGAGGGGTTCGTCCAGGGAGCACAGCTCCTGGTTACGCGCGCACATCAGGTTCTGTTCGCCGAGCACGCTCCAGGAACCGCCGCGCTCCAGCAGCAGGCGCCGCAGGTCGTCGAGGCTGGCCAGGGACTGGCTCCAGTTCAGCTGCTCGCCGTCGAGGCCCAGGGCTTCGCGGTAGCGGGCGAAGTACTGCACGCGGATCATGGGGTGTCTCCTGCCACGCTATCTGTCGCCAAGTAATGGCCACTCTTGCCGCCGAGCTTTTCCAGCAGGCGCACGCTTTCGATGGTCATGCCACGGTCCACGGCCTTGCACATGTCATAGATGGTCAGCGCGGCGACGCTGGCAGCGGTCAGCGCTTCCATCTCCACGCCGGTCTGCCCGGCCAGCTTGCAGCGGGCGACGATGTGCACGGTGTCCTCGCCTTCGGCGGCGAGCTCGACCTTGACGCTGGTGAGCAGCAGCGGGTGGCACAGCGGGATCAGTTCATGGGTCTTCTTCGCCGCCTGGATGCCGGCGATGCGCGCCACGGCGAACACGTCGCCCTTGGGGTGGCCGCCGTCCTGGATCAGTTGCAGGGTCGCCGGGAGCATGCGCACCCGGGCTTCGGCCACGGCTTCACGGGACGTCACGGCTTTTTCGGTGACGTCGACCATGTTGGCGCGGCCTTGGGAATCGAGATGGGTCAGCACGGGCGGGAACTCTCCGGAGAATGCGGACGATCAAAGGAACAGTGTAACCCCGGGGCGCGTCGACGGCAGTACGACGGGCGGCGCGTTGGGGAGAGGATTGTATACAAAAAGAGGTATGAACAGGCTAGGCAATGGCGCCGGACGGCTTCGCGAGCAAGCTCGCTCCTACGAAGAGCCGTACCGGTTGTTACTGCGCGCACGGGACGAAGGAGACGCCCAGTCCTTGCTCGCGAACACCCCGGCCTGAAAAGAAAAGGCCCGCCGATTGGCGGGCCTTGGTGAGTTACAGATGCGCCTCGGCAAACTCCGCCAGCACCGAGCGCGGCACCCCTTGCAGGGTCACGTGCACGCCGTGGGGGAAGTCCTTGAAGCGTTCGGTCAGGTAGGTCAGGCCCGAGCTGGTCGCCGACAGGTAGGGCGTATCGATCTGCGCCAGGTTGCCCAGGCAGACCACCTTCGAGCCGTTGCCGGCGCGGGTGATGATGGTCTTCATCTGGTGCGGGGTGAGGTTCTGGCACTCGTCGATGAGGATCAGGCTCTGCTGGAAGCTGCGGCCGCGGATGTAGTTCAGCGACTTGAACTGCAGCGGTACCTTGCTGAGGATGTAGTCGACGCTGCCATGGGTGCACTCGTCGTCCGAATGCAGCGCCTCCAGGTTGTCGGTGATGGCGCCGAGCCAGGGTTCCATCTTCTCTGCCTCGGTGCCCGGCAGGAAGCCGATGTCCTCGTCCAGCCCCTGCACGCTGCGGGTGGCGATGATGCGACGGTAGCGCTTGCTGACCATGGTCTGCTCGATGGCGGCGGCCAGGGCCAGGATGGTCTTGCCCGAGCCCGCGGCGCCGGACAGGTTGACCAGGTGGATGTCCGGGTCGAGCAGCGCATAGAGGGCCAGCGCCTGGTAGATGTCACGCGGGCGCAGGCCCCAGGCTTCCTGGTGCAGCAGCGGCTCCTGGTGCAGGTCGAGGATCAGCAGCTCATCCTGCTGGATGCCCTTGATCCAGCCGACGAAGCCCTGCTCGTCGACGATGAACTCGTTGATGTGCACCGCCGGCAGGTTGTCGGTGAGTTGCACGCGATGCCAGGTGCGCCCGTGGTCCTGACGGGTCTCGACCTTGCTCACGCGGTCCCAGAACGAACCGGACAGCGAATGATAGCCACGCGACAGCATTGCGACGTCATCGACCAGCTGGTCGGTGTGATAGTCCTCGGCGAACACCCCACAGGCGCGCGCCTTCAGGCGCATGTTGATGTCTTTGGTGACCAGCACCACGCGCTTGCTGCTGTGGCGACTCTTCAGCTCCACCAGCTGGTTGATGATCTTGTTGTCGTTGAGGTGCTCGGGCAGCCAGGTGATCGGCTCGGCCCGCTTGCTCATGAGGATCGACAGGCTCCCGCAGGGGCCGCTCTTGCCGCGCTGGATGGGGACGCCATCCTCCACCTGCTCGGGCGTCGCCTCGCCCAGCACCGAATCGATGAGGCGGATCGCCTGGCGGCATTCCGCAGCCACGGTGTGCTTACCGGTCTTGAGCTTGTCCAGTTCCTCCAGCACCGTCATCGGGATGGCGACATGGTGCTCCTGGAAGTTCAGCAAGGCGTTTGGATCGTGGATCAGAACATTGGTATCGAGGACGTACAGGGTGGGCTGGGTCGGGCTGGAGCGTCCATGGTCATCCATACGCGGTTCACCTCTTCTGGGGGCGTTACGACGGAATGCCACTACAGCGCTCCGCCGCGCGGTGAGCCGCCTGCTCTCGCTACCGGGGCACGAGAGCACTGCATACAAGGGGACGGGCCGGGGCCGCCACCTGTCTGCAGGGTTCGGCGGTCTACGACTCCAGAAATACAGGAAAAAACATGACGATAAAAAGTCTTTTTCTTTCTCAGAACAGTTTTTTTCGCCACACGACAAAATACCTTGGCGGGGGCTCCGGACAGCGCTAGTTTTAAAAGTCCTGCCTCCCGCCTTGCGTTGGCTGTTTTTTGGCCGATCAGTCCATCATCCCACCGAAGAACGCCTGCGCATTGGCCTGAAGCGTCTGCAGGTGATAACCGCCCTCCTGCACGATGACCGTCGGCATGCCCAGCGCCGCGACCTCGCGCCCCAGCCGGGCGAAGCCTTCGGTAGTCACCGCCACTTTCGATTGCGGATCGTCCTTGTAGATGTCGAAGCCCAGTGACAGCACCAGCGCCTGCGCACCGAACTTACGGACCGCCTGCTGCGCTGTTTTCACCTGCGCGAAGAACTCCTCCTCGCTGGCACCGTGAGCCATCGGCAGGTTGACATTGAAGCCTGCGCCCTGCCCCTCCCCCCGCTCGTCGTCGAAACCGGCGACCACCGGGTAGAAGTTGGTCGGGTCGCCATGCACCGAGACATAGAGCACGTCATCGCGGCCGTAGAAGATTTCCTGGATGCCCTGGCCGTGGTGCATGTCGGTGTCGAGGATGGCGACCTTGTCGAAACGCGCACGCAACTCGGCGGCAGCAATAGCGGCGTTGTTCAGGTAACAGAAGCCACCGGCTGCTTCTTCCCGCGCGTGGTGACCCGGCGGGCGGCATAGCGCATAGGCGGACGGAGCACCATCGCGTACAACTCTCGCCGCCGCCACGGCGCTTTGCGCCGACCAGTACGCCGCCCGCCAGGTATGCTCGCCCACCGGACAGCTGCCATCAGCGAGATAACGCGCAGCCTGGGCGAGAATTCCACGCAGCGGATTACCCTCGCGAATGAACACGTTGGACATCACCTCGTCGCCCCAGTCCTCCGGCACCTCGTGCCAGCGTGCACAGGCGTGCTCGAGGAAGTCCAGGTATGCCGCGCTGTGTGCCCCCAGCAACGGCTCGCGACCGAAGTCAGCTGGCGCCACGATCGGGAAGCCCAGTTCCCCCACGGCTTTCAATAGGCATTCGGCACGCTGCGGGATCTCTTGAGGGGTACGCATCTGGCCGCGGGAAAAATAGCTGCGCGGCAGGTGCAGCAGTTGATCTGGATGGAAGAAAGTCAGCATGGCTATCTCCTGTCAGTCGTCACGGCCGGCGCGGGCCAGCACGGCGTTGAGCAGCACGTCGGCGCCCTGGGTCGCCTGTTCGGGGATCACGTCCTCGGCCTCGTTGTGGCTCAGGCCGCCGACGCAGGGAATGAACACCATGGCGGTCGGGCACATGCGCGCCAGGTGGATGGCGTCGTGGCCGGCGCCACTGACGATGTCCTGGTGCGAATAACCCAGGCTCTGCACGGCCTCGCGCACGTGGCCGACACAATCGGCGTCGAAGGGCGTGGCCGGGCTGATCCAGTGCACACCGATCTGCAGCGTCAGCTCGCGGCGTGCGGCGATTGCTTCGAGCAGCGCGCGAGCCTCCTGCTCCATCGCGGCGATCACGTCGTCACGGTGGTGGCGCAGGTCGATGGTGAAGTCCAGCAGGCCGGCGATGGTGTTGCGCGAGGACTTGGCAATTTCCAGCTGGCCGACGGTCACCAGCCCGTGGGGCGCAAAGCGCTGGGCCAACGCTTCGAGGGCCTGGATCATCTCGGCAGCGCCGAACAACGCGTCGTGGCGCAGCGGCATCGGCGTGGTACCGGCGTGGGCGGCCTGGCCGCTGACGCGTACGTCCAGCCAGCGAATCGACTGGCCGCCGGTGACAACCCCGACATCGATGCCGTTGTCCTCCAGGATCGGCCCCTGCTCAATGTGCGCCTCGAAATAGGAATCCAGGCGCCGTCCCAACGGCAGGTCCCCCTGCCAGCCAAGCGTCTGCAGCGCTTCGCCGACGCTCACGCCCTCGGCATCCCGAGAGGCCAGCGCGGCATCCAGCGGCATGGCGCCAGTGAAGGTGGCCGAGCCGAGCATGGCCGGCGTGAAGCGAGCGCCTTCCTCGTTGGTCCAGACCGCCACTTCCAATGGGCGGCGGGTACGGATGCCTTGGTCATTCAGGCTACGCAGCACTTCCAGCCCGGCGAGCACCCCGTATACGCCGTCGAAGCGGCCGCCCTCGGGCTGGGTGTCGAGGTGACTGCCCATGACCACCGGGTCAAGACTGTCGTCTGCCCCGGCACGACGGGCGAACAGGTTGCCCACCGGGTCACGACGCAGGCTCAGGCCGGCTTCACGGCACCAGCGCTCGAACAGCTGGCGGCCGGCGCGATCCTCTTCGCTGAGCGCCAACCGGCGCGAGCCGCCACGCGCGGTAGCACCGACCCCGGCCATGTCCATCAGGCTCGCCCACAGGCGAGCGCCATCGATCTTCAGCATTGCAGTCTCCTGGAAATCACACGGTGGCCGGCGCGGCGCGCACCCGCAGACGGCGGTCGAGGCCGACGATGCACAGCAGCGAGAGGCCGGCCAGCAGGGAATAGAACAGCGCCAGCGGCAACCACTGGCCCTCGAAGCGGTGCGCCAGCCAGGTGCCGACCAGTGGGGTCAGGCCACCGGCGATGGCGCCGCAGACCTGGTAGGCGATGGAAATCGCCGAGTAGCGCACGCGGGTGTCGAACACATCGCTGACATAGCCGGCAATCACCGAGTAGAAGCTGGACATGCACACCACGGCGGTGGCGATACCGAGAACGATCGCCAGCGCATGGCCCTGGCTGACCAGCAGGAACATCGGGTAGGGCGAAGCCACCGCCAGCAGCGCCGCCAGCTTGAGGAAGCGCGCCGCGCCAATGGCTTCGGCCAGGCGTGCGGCGAGCGGCTGCACGCAGAACTGGATGATCGCCACATAGAACAGGCAATCGAGGATCAGTGTGCGGTCGATGGCCAGGTTCTGGGTGGTGTACGAAATCATGAAGGTATTGGTGAAATAGACCCCGGCGATACCGATGGTGTTGGCGCCGATGCACAGCAACAGCGGCCGCCAGGCCGTGCGCACGACTTCCAGCGCCGGCAGCTTGTGCTGCCGCGCCTGCTGCTTGATTCGCGCGAACTCGGGAGACTCGTTGACACCCAGTCGGATCGCCAGGCCCACCAGCAACAGCGCCGAACTGGCAAGGAATGGCAGACGCCAGCCCCAGTCGAGGAAGGCCTGGCTGTCCATGCTGGTCACCGCCTTGAACGCCAGCAGCGAGAGGATCAGCCCGGCCGGGCTGCCCAGTTGGGCGAAAGACGCGAAGAAGGTGCGCCGGCCGCTGGGCGCGTGTTCGCCGGCCATCAGCACAGCCCCGCCCCACTCGCCGCCAACGGCGATGCCCTGAACGATGCGCAACAGGACCAACAGTACCGGCGCGAGCAACCCGATCTGTCCGTAGGTGGGCAGCAGGCCGATACAGACCGTGGCCACCCCCATCATCACCAGGGTGACCAGCAGCGCCTTCTTGCGACCGATACGGTCGCCCAGGTGGCCGAAGATCAGGCCGCCAAGCGGGCGGGCGAAGAAGCCCACGGCGAATGTGCCGAAGGCAGCCATGGTGCTGAGGAACTGGCTGTCGGAGGGGAAGAACAGCGTGCCGAACACCAGGGCGGCGGCGGTGGCGTAGATATAGAAGTCGTACCACTCGATCATGGTGCCGATGAACGCGGCCGTGGCGGCGCGAACCGGCTGGGGTGCGGGCTGGGACATCTCAGGCTCCCGATCTTGTCGATTGTTTTAGGCGGGCTGGGCGCTCTCTGGCGCACCGGGACGTTATCGCCCCTCACCTGATAATCAGTCAATTTTCTAATCGTTATTCAAAGAATAAACCCTGCTTATAATAGGAGCATTCTTTCACCGGAGCCCCCCCATGGAACTCGGCCGCTTCCTCAATGACCGCCTGGACTGGAACCTGTTGCGCACCTGGCTGGTGATTGGCCAGGAACGCAGCATCAGCCGCGCCGCCGCACGCCTGCACCTGACCCAACCAGCGGTCAGCCAGGCGCTGCGGCGGCTGGAGGAGCAGTTGGGCGCGGCCCTGGTACAACGGCGCGGGCCGCGCTTCGAGATCACCGCGCTGGGCGAGGAAATCCTGCGCATCGCCGGCGACATCAACGGCAACGTCTCGCGCCTGGCGGCCGCTCTGGAGCAGCCGGCCGACCAGGTGGTGGGCAAGGTCCGCCTGCTGAGCATCAGCCGCATCCAGTCGGACTTCTACGACCAGTTCCTCTGCGACTTCCACCGCGCTCACCCCGGCGTGGAACTGGATGTAGAGGTGATGCGCAGCGCCGACGTGCTCAGCTCGCTGCAGCAGAAGACCGCCACCCTGGGGCTGGCCCTGTGCCGCCAACCCTCGCCGCGCCTCGAGCAACGTGCCTTCCTGCGCCAGCGCTATGTGTTCCTCTGCGGCCGCCACCACGCGCTCTACGGCCGCCGCGACCTGCACCTGGCCGATCTGCAGGGTGAGGACTACGTCACCTTCACCAGCGACCAGATTGGTGAAGTGCTTTCACCGCTGACCATCTTCCGCGACCAGCAGGGCTTCACCGGCAAGCTGGTGGCCTCCTCTCCCAGCCTTGAGGAAGTGCGCCGCCTGGTGACCTGCGGCTTTGGCATCGGCTGCCTGCCCCACCACATCGTCGCCGACGACCTTGCCATGGGGCGGCTGTGGGCACTGCCGCCGGAAGACGGCGTGGCCGATGTGGACATCCACCTGCTGTGGAATCGCGAGCAGAAGCACACTCAGGCTGAGCGCTGCTTCCTCGGCGAGCTGCTCAAACGCATGGAAGAGGTGCCGGTGGAGCAGCGCCTCCTATCGTCCCCATAGCTGGAGCCAACGCCTGCGACTCCTTACAATCGCCGCTCGCTTGTAGGAGACCGCACGATGCTGATGGTGATTTCCCCCGCCAAGACCCTGGACTACGGCACCGCCCCGGTGACGGAGCGCTTCACCCTGCCCGAGCACCTGGATGATGCGCAGGAACTGATCGGCATCCTGCGGGAACTGTCGCCGGCGCAGATCGCCGAGCTGATGAGCCTGTCGGACAAGCTCGCCGGCCTGAACGCCGCACGCTTCGGCAGCTGGCACCCGGAGTTCACCCCGGCCAACGCCAAGCAGGCGCTGCTGGCCTTCAAGGGCGACGTCTATACCGGCATGCAGGCCGAGGACTTCAGCGAGGACGACTTCGACTTCGCCCAGCGCCACCTGCGCATGCTGTCCGGCCTCTATGGCGTGCTGCGCCCGCTGGACCTGATGCAGCCCTACCGCCTGGAAATGGGCACCAGACTGGCCAACGCCCGTGGCAAGGACCTCTATGCCTTCTGGGGCGAACGCATCAGCGGCTGGCTGAATGAAGCCCTGGCCCAGCAGGGCGACGACGTACTGCTGAACCTCGCCTCCAACGAGTACTTCGGCGCGGTGAAGCGCAAGGCATTGAACGCGCGGGTGATCGACACCGAGTTCAAGGACCTGAAGAACGGCCAGTACAAGATCATCAGCTTCTACGCCAAGAAGGCTCGCGGGATGATGGCGCGCTACGTGATCAAGGAGCGCCTGCAAAGCCCCGAGGGCCTGAAGGACTTCAACTATGCCGGCTACTTCTATAACGCCGAGCACTCCAAGGCGGATCAGCTGGTGTTCCTGCGCGATCACCCCGAAGACTGACCCGCCCTGCCGGGAGCCCATCGGGCTCCCCTCCCGCCGTTCCTGCCCTGCCTCTCCGCCTGATGCCAAGTCGCCTGTAAGCCATTGACCATGAAATGAGTCAGCCAAAGGGGGCTGGCTTGTCTATTTCTTGCTCAAAAAACGCCCGATTGACCTTACTGTTCATAGGGTCTGTATAGCCGTTCGTCTGCTTCGGGAAAAATCGTGAGATTTTTTTTCGACCCCCGACCTGCCGTTCGTGGCAAGAAAACCTCCCTGATTTGCCCTCCCCAAGCCTCTCAATTGCCACTAACAGCCCATGGCCATGACGTGCATTTCACGATTGCAACTTGCAATGGAGAAAGCTGAACGGCAGCTGAACGAACCTATTGAAGGCGACGCGCGGTCGAATTTCACCGAAAATTCAATTGAACTTTTCCACACCTTGCAGATTGCACTGCACCGATACACTCCAGAACGACTTCCCTTTTGCCATTACTGCGGCATCAAATGATGTCATTTGGATATTTCAAAAGATTTCAGGGATGGGATGAGTGGAAGGAACTAACCCTGTTCGGGATAAATCCTATTTCCGCAACGATCATTGATGCAGATCACCGAAGTGCATCGATGACATGGGCTCTTTTGTTCTAACGATAATTCCCAATTGGCATTGAACAATCGCAAGCACATGAAAAAACTGAACTTTTAGATGATGAAGGCAATCATCAAAGCAAACCGGAGCACATCAGCGCGGAAATGAACACACAGTGAAATCCGCCTGAAACATAACGGGGCAAGTATTTGAAATTTGCCCAAAGACAGTGCTCTGAAGTTTAGCACTACTTTCCCTGCCTAACCGGAGGAAGTACGGAGGACACCTGAGTGTGCCTTCCGCGGATTCTTTCAGCCTGAATAAAGTGCCCTGCGGGGCAAACGAAATAAACCGCCCTTCGGGGCAACTTTGAAAGCTCGACAATTGAACGAGGTGAATGCGATGCGAATCAGCATCTTTGGTCTTGGGTATGTTGGCGCAGTATGTGCCGGCTGCCTGTCCGCACGAGGCCACGAAGTCGTCGGGGTGGATGTTTCCACCACCAAGATCGATCTGATCAACAAAGGGAAGTCGCCCATCGTCGAACCCGGTCTGGAATCGCTGCTGGAGCAGGGCATCCGTTCCGCTCGCCTGTCGGGCACCACCGACTTCAAGAAAGCTGTTCTGGACACCGATGTGTCGTTCATCTGCGTGGGCACGCCGAGCAAGAAGAACGGCGACCTGGACCTGGGCTACATCGAATCGGTCTGCCGCGAAATCGGCTACGCCATCCGCGAGAAGAAAGACCGCCACACCGTGGTGGTGCGCAGTACCGTACTGCCGGGCACCGTGAACAACGTGGTGATCCCGATCATCGAAGACTGCTCGGGCAAGAAGGCCGGCGTCGACTTCGGCGTGGGCACCAACCCGGAGTTCCTGCGCGAATCCACCGCGATCAAGGACTACGACTTCCCGCCCATGACCGTCATCGGTGAACTGGACGCCCAGACCGGCGACCTGCTGGAAGAGATCTACCGCGAACTGGACGCGCCGATCATCCGCAAGACCATCGAGGTCGCCGAGATGATCAAGTACACCTGCAACGTCTGGCACGCCGCCAAGGTCACCTT
This sequence comes from Pseudomonas macauensis, assembly GCF_047902425.1. Taxonomy (NCBI): domain Bacteria; kingdom Pseudomonadati; phylum Pseudomonadota; class Gammaproteobacteria; order Pseudomonadales; family Pseudomonadaceae; genus Pseudomonas; species Pseudomonas macauensis. The sequence goes on from NZ_CP138377.1 coordinate 4,767,834, forward strand.
CGCCAACGAGATCGGCAACATCGCCAAGGCGGTGGGCGTCGACGGCCGCGAGGTGATGGATGTCATCTGCCAGGACAACAAGCTCAACCTGTCGCGCTACTACATGAAGCCCGGCTTCGCCTTCGGCGGTTCCTGCCTGCCCAAGGACGTGCGCGCCCTCACCTACCGTGCCAGCCAGCTGGACGTCGAGCACCCGATGCTCGGCTCGATCATGCGCAGCAACCAGCACCAGGTGCAGAAGGCCTTCGACATCATCGCCGCGCACGGCAGCCGCAAGGTCGGCCTGCTCGGCCTGTCGTTCAAGTCCGGCACCGATGACCTGCGCGAAAGCCCGCTGGTGGAACTGGCCGAGATGCTCATCGGCAAGGGCTACGACCTGCAGATCTTCGACCGCAACGTCGAGTACGCCCGCGTCCATGGCGCGAACAAGGAGTACATCGAATCGAAGATCCCCCACGTTTCCTCGCTGCTGGTCTCGGACCTGGATGCCGTCGTGAAGTCCTCCGACATCCTGGTGCTGGGCAATGGCGACGAGCTGTTCGTCGACGTGGTGAACAAGGCGTCCGAAGGCAAGAAGGTCGTTGACCTGATCGGCTTCATGCCGAGCGTCACCGACGAACGCGCCGAAGGCATCTGCTGGTAAGCGCAACCGGCTCTTCGTAGGAGCGAGGGAGACACCTCGTCCTTGCTCGCGAACGCTCTCCGCCACACCACGGTGCCAGGCGGGTTCGCGAGCAAGCTCGCTCCTACGAGGGCCTCCACCGCCCCAACGACGCGACTGACGGATCTCATCATGGAAACCTACAAACGAGTGATCGGTGAAGCCCTGGGCTGGCTGGCCTTTCTCAGCCTGCTGATGGTTTTGGCGCTGGCAGTGCCCAAGACCGTGTTCGACGCCGACTCCAAGGACTTCCTGCTACTGATCGGTGCGGTCGGCATCTGGCGCTATTCCATGGGCGGCCTGCACTTCCTGCGCGGCATGCTGTTCCTCTATGGCGTCTACCCCTACTACCGCCGCAAGCTGCGCAAGATGGGCGACGCGGCCGATCCATCCCATGTATTCCTGATGGTCACCAGTTTCCGCATCGACGCACTGACCACTTCCATGGTCTATCGCTCGGTGATCAAGGAGGCCATCGCCTGCGGCTATCCCACCACCGTGGTGTGCTCCATCGTCGAGATGTCCGACGAGGTGCTGATCAAGCAGCAGTGGCAGAAACTCAATCCGCCGGAACACGTTTCGCTCGACTTCGTGCGCATCCCCGGCACCGGCAAGCGCGACGGCCTGGCCCACGGCTTCCGCGCCATCTCCCGCGACCTGCCGGATGAACACGCCGTGGTCGCGGTGATCGACGGCGACACCGTGCTGGAGCCCGGCGTAGTACGCAAGACCGTGCCCTGGTTCAAGCTGTTCAGCAACGTCGGCGGCCTGACCACCAACGAATTCTGCGAGGTGCAGGGCGGCTACATCATGAGCGAGTGGCACAAGCTGCGCTTCGCCCAACGCCACATCAACATGTGCTCCATGGCCCTGTCCAAGCGCGTGCTGACCATGACCGGGCGCATGTCGGTGTTCCGCGCCCAGGTCGTCACCGACCCGGACTTCATCGCCGACGTGGAAAGCGATCACCTCGACCACTGGCGTCTGGGCCGCTTCCAGTTCCTCACCGGCGACGACAAGTCCAGCTGGTACAGCCTGATGCGCCTGGGCTACGACACCTTCTACGTGCCGGACGCGGCGATCAACACCGTCGAGCACCCGCCGGAAAAGAGCTTCATCAAGGCCAGCCGCAAGCTGATGTTCCGCTGGTACGGCAACAACCTGCGGCAGAACTCCCGCGCCCTGGCCCTGGGCCCGCAACGCCTGGGCTGGTTCACCAGCGTGGTGCTGTTCGACCAGCGCCTGTCGATGTGGACCTGCCTGCTGGGCCTGGTCGCCGCAATCATCGCCAGCATCAAGTACAGCATCGTCTTCCTGCTGATTTACCTGCTGTGGATCGGCATCACCCGATTCATCTTGACCCTGCTGCTGTCGCTGTCGGGGCACCACATCGGGCCGGCCTACCCGCTGATTCTTTATTACAACCAGATCGTCGGCGCCATGGTGAAGATCTACGTGTTCTTCCGCCTCGACCAGCAGTCGTGGACCCGCCAGAACACCAAGCTCGACCGCGGTCTGGCCAGCTTCCAGCAATGGTTCAACACCTGGTCCTCACGCGCCATGACCTTTTCCGCGGCCAGCGTCTTCGTTGCCGTACTGCTGACCATCGTCTGACCGCCCCCTATTAGCTACAACAGGACTCGCCCACATGAATACCGCCGTCAACGTCAATGTCGTGCACGAATCCGAAGCCCAGCGCCAGCACGCCCGGGTCAAACTGCCCGCGCGCATCCGCTACATCGGTGCCAACCGTGAAGGCGTCGATGCCCGCCTGCTGGACATCTCCGCCGGGGGCTTCGCCTTCACCGCGGGCAGCGCGCCGGTCCAGGTGGGCGACCTGCACAAGGGCAAGCTGCTGTTCCAGATCGACAGCATCAGCTTCTCCCTGGAAGTCGACTTCCAGGTGCGCTCCTTCGAGCCGGACAGCCGCCGCGTCGGCTGCGAATTCCAGCACCTGAAGCCGCGCGAGGTCGCCGCCCTGCGCTACCTGATCACCTCCTTCCTCGCCGGTGAAGTGATCAGCGTCGGCGACATGCTCAACACCCTGCAGCGCGAGAACTTCACCAAGGCCCGAAAGCACGGCATCGGCAGCGGCGGCATGGGCTTCTTCAGCCGCATCCGCGCGGTGACCCTGAGCACCGCCATCTTCGTGGTCGGCGTCGGCGCCTTCGCGGTGATCCTCAACAACATCTACAACCTGTACTTCGTCACCCACGCCGACTCGGGCGTGGTCAACGTCGCCAACCAGCAGATCACCATGCCGCGCGAAGGCACCGTGGAGAGCCTGGTGGAGGCTGGCGCCGACGTCGCCAAGGGCGCGCCGATCGCCACCTTCTCCGCCAACCTGCTGGACCTGCTCAAGGGCAACCTGACCGAAGAGCAGCTCAGCCCGAGCAACATCGAGAAGCTGTTCGGCCACCAGATGAAAGGCACCCTGACCAGCCCGTGCGACTGCCGCGTGGTCGAGCAGCGCGTGGCCAACGGCCAGTTCGCCAACAAGGGCGACATCATCTTCACCCTGACCCCGCGCGACAGCACCGCCACCGTCGAGGCCCGCTTCCCCTACCGCAACGCCGCCGAACTCTCGCCGGGCACCGCCGTGCACTTCCAGATCGCCGGTGACAGCGAAGTGCGTGGCGGCCGCATCGTCCGCACCGCGCCGGTGGACGGCGACCTCGCCTCGGAAATCCGTGTACAGATCCAGCCGGACCAGCCGCTGGACACCTTGCTCGCCGGTCGTCCGACCGAAGTCAGCATCGGCGGCCTGCCGGGCCGCACCCTGCTGAACAAGGCGATGGCCCTGGCCACCGCACGCTAAGAGGGAATACGCCATGAACCGTCCCGTCGAAGCCCTTGCCCTGAAGATGGCCCCTAAGCTGGCCCTGGCACTGGCCATCGCCGTGGCCGCTGGCTGCGCCGGCCTGCCTGACCAGCGCCTGGCCCAGGAAGCCCTGGAACGTGGCGACATCGCCACCGCCCAGGCCAACTTCCAGGCCCTGGCGACCATGGGTTACGCCGACGCACAGGTCGGACTGGCCGACATGCAGACCGCCACCGGCGACCCCGCCGAGCAGGCCCGCGCCGAGAAGCTCTACCGCGAAGCGGCCGAGACCTCCCCGCGCGCCCGTGCCCGCCTGGGCAAGTGGCTGGCGGCCAAGCCCGGCGGCACCGACGCCGAGCACCGCGAAGCCGAGCAACTGCTGACCCGCGCCTTCAACGAGGGCGAGGACAGCGCACTGGTGCCGCTGATCGTCCTCTACCTGCAATACCCGCAGGCCTGGCCGAACGTGAACCCGCAGCAGCGTATCGACCAGTGGCGCGAACAGGGCCTGCCGCAGGCGGACCTGGCGCAGATCATCCTCTACCGCACCCAGGGCACCTACAACCAGCACCTGGGCGAGATCGAGCAGGTCTGCCAGCGCTGGCTGAGCCGCATGGACGTGTGCTGGATGGAACTGGCCACCGTGTACCAGATCCAGGGCAACAAGGATAAGCAGAACGCCCATATCGAAGCGCTCAAGACCACCTGGAAGGCCGGCCACGTGCCCTCCGAGCGCGTCGACTCGGTGGCTGGCGTGCTGGCCGACGAAAACCTCGGCACGCCTGACCCGCAAGCCGCCCAGGCGCTGCTTACCGAAATCGCCCCGGCCTACCCGGCGGCCTGGGTGAGCCTGGCCAAGCTGCAGTACGACAACCCCGACCTGGGCGACCTGGACCAGATGCTCAGTTATCTGAAGAAAGCCCAGGACGCCGCCCAACCGCGCGCCGAGCTGCTGCTGGGCCGCCTCTACTACGACGGCAAGTGGGCCCCGCAGGAGCCGCAGAAGGCCGAACAGTACCTGCTCAAGGCCGCCGCTACCGAGCCCCAGGCGCATTACTACCTCGGCCAGATCTACCGCCGTGGCTACCTGGGCAAGGTCTACCCGCAGAAAGCGGTGGACCACCTGCTGATCGCCGCGCGGGCCGGGCAGGCCAGCGCCGACATGGCGCTCGCGCAATTGTTTTCCCAAGGACGTGGCGTTCGGCCGAATTTGGTCAACGCTTACGTCTTCGGCGAGCTTGCAAAGCGCCAGCAGGTCCCCACCGCAACTGACCTGATGGCGCTGATCGAGCCGCAGATACAACCGGCCGACCGCACTGCGGCCCAGCAGTTGCTCAAGCGCGAGGAACAAACGCGCGGCGCCAACTGGCAAGCCACCGTCAGCCTTCTGCAGAACAACCAGGAACAAGAAAACCTATGAAGCGCAACGTCCCGATGACCACCCCGCTGTTTCAACCGCGAGCTCTGGCTTCCGCTGTTCGCCGCGCACGCCTGTTCCCAGCCATGCTCGGCGCCGGCATCAGCCTCGCCGGCACCCTGTTCGGCAGTCTTGCTCTGGCGGCAGAGGAGCCGCCAAAGAACTACGGCCTTGACGTCAAGATCACCGCTGAATCCGAGGATGACCGCGACCTGGGCACCGCCCACGGCGGCGACCTCAACGGCCTGGGTATCGACCTGCGCCCCTGGGCCTTCGGCCAGTGGGGCGACTGGAGCGCCTACGTGATGGGTCAGGCGGTCGCCGCCACCGACACCATCCAGACCGACACCCTGCAGAACGACGACATCAACAACGACAGCACCCAGGGCAGCGACAACAAGCGCGAGCCGGACGACGCCTACCTGGCCCTGCGCGAGTTCTGGGTGGACTACGCCGGCCTCACCCAGTACCCCGGCGAGCACCTGCGTTTCGGCCGCCAGCGCCTGCGCGAAGACAGCGGCATGTGGCAGGACACCAACATCGAGGCCCTGAACTGGACCTTCGACACCACCCTGCTGCGTGCCCATGTCGGCGCCGCCCAGCGCTTCTCCGACTACCGCACCGACATCACCGACCTGGCGCCGGACGACAAGGACCGCACCCACGTCTTCGGCGACATCTCCACGCAGTGGATGCCCCAGCACTGGGTGGGCCTGCGCCTGCACCACTCCGATGACAGCGGCAGCCTGCCGGACCCGGGCGAGACCGTCGACTCCCTGGACAAGCGCTCCACCGGCGACCTGACCTGGGTCGGCATCGAAGCCAACGGCGACGGCTACAACTGGCGCTCGCAGATGCCCATCAACTACTGGGCCAGCGCCACCTGGCTGACCGGTAACCGCGACCGCCTGACCACCGTCCCGGTGAACGGCGAGCGCATCGCCACCGGCAAGCAGAGTGGCGACGTGGATGCCTACGGCGCCGACCTCGGCCTGCGCTGGAACATCGACGAGCAGTGGCGCGTCGGCGGTGCCTACGCCCGTGGCAGCGGCGGTGGCAAGAACGGCGAAGACCAGTTCGAACAGACCGGCCTGGAAAGCAACCGCTCCAACTTCACCGGCACCCGCGCCCGCGCGCATCGCTTCGGCGAGGCCTTCCGGGGTGAGCTCTCGAACCTTGAGGCCGCCACCCTGTTCGGCTCCTGGCAACTGCGCGAGGACTACGACGCCAGCGTCATCTACAACAAGTTCCGGCGCGTGGACAGCGACTCGGATATCGGCAACAGCGGCATCAGCGCCCCGCTGGTCAACGACTCCAAGGACATCGGCCAAGAGGTCGACCTGGTCATGACCAAGTACTTCAAGCAGGGCCTGCTGCCGGCATCGATGAGCCAGGCAATCGACGAACCGTCGGCGCTGGTGCGCTTCCGTGGCGGTGTGTTCAAGCCCGGCGACGCCTACGGCAGCCACGTCGACTCGACCATGCACCACGCCTTCGTCGATGTGATCTGGCGCTTCTGAGGACTGCAGCAATGGCTGGTTTGTTGATGGCTCCCCACAGTGGCGGGAATGACGCAAAAGCGCAGGCGGACGACCGCCTGCGGCTCGCCCGTCACGCCCGTAAGCAAGGGAGCCCGACAAACCATGCCAGCGCTCGCAAGGAGACAACGGCCATGAACCGCCATCCGTTACACGCCCTGCCGCTGACCGCGCTGCTGCTTGGCGGCCTGTTCAGCGCCACCGCGCCGGTGTGGGCCGCGTCGCCCGCGGACAAGGCCCACGCCAGCGCGAAGGTGGAAGCCTCCGCCCATGGCAAGAACGGCAATGCAAAAGCAAAAGACAGCAGTGCCGAAAAAGCCCCCGAAGCCCCCTCGGGCACCGAACCGGGCCAGACCAAGACGCTGAAGGAATCCGGCAGCTACACCGTGACTGCCGCGCCCAGCGAGCCGCTGCACATGGAACCGCCCAAGCTGCCTGACCTCTCCGGCTACACCGCCGAGGCCGTGCAGAAGAAGATCGACCGCAGCAAGCATGGCAAGGCCGTGGTGCAGCGCATGGTCCAGCAGCAGCCGCTGAAGGAATTCACCGGCGGCAAGAACCGCCTCGCCGAATGGGTGAAGCGCCAACGCCAGATGCCCCAGGCGATCTTCATCGAAGGCGGCTACGTCAGCCTCGCCGACCTCGCCGCCAAGCTGCCGAAAACCGCGCTGGAAGAGGTCGAACCGGGCATCTACATTGCCCGCCTGCCGATCGTGGTGAACCAGGGCGCGACCCTGGAGATCGATGGCAAGGTCAAGGAACTGCGCCTGTCCCAGGACCGCGGCGCCTTCCTGGTCAACGACGGCAAGCTGTTCGTGCGCGACTCCAAGGTCACCGCCTGGAACGAGGCGAAGAAAGAGCCGGCCTGGTTCAAGAGCCCGAACGAATTCCGTCCGTTCCTGATTTCCTGGGGCGGCGCCGAGGCCTACCTGGTGAACAGCACCTTCACCAGCTTCGGCTACAACGCCTCCAAGGCCTACGGCATCTCCATCTCCCAGTACAGCCCGGGCATGGACAAGACCATGAAGCGCCCGCGCCCGAAAGGCTGGGTGATCGGCTCGACCTTCGTCGACGCCTGGTACGGCTTCTACTGCTACGAGGCGGACGACCTCGTGGTACGCGGCAACACCTACAAGGACAACGTCATCTACGGCATCGACCCGCACGACCGCTCGCGCCGCCTGGTCATCGCCGAGAACGTCGTCCATGGAACCAAGAAGAAGCACGGCATCATCGTTTCCCGTGAGGTGAACGACAGCTGGATCTTCCACAACAAGACCTACGACAACCACCTCTCCGGGATCGTCCTGGACCGTAACTCCGAACGCAACCTGGTGGCCTACAACGAGGTGTACCGCAACCACTCCGACGGCATCACCCTCTACGAGTCGAGCGACAACCTCATCTACGGCAACCAGGTACTGGCCAACCAGCGCCACGGCATCCGCATCCGCAACAGCGTGAACATCCGCCTGTACGAGAACCTGGCCGCCGGCAACCATCTGATGGGCGTTTACGGCCACATCAAGGACCTGTCCGACACCGACCGCAACATCGACCTCGACCCCTTCGATACCAAGGTCTCGTTGATCGTGGTCGGCGGCAAGCTGGCCGGCAATGGCTCCGGCCCCCTGTCGGTGGACTCGCCGCTGTCGCTGGAGCTCTACAAGGTGGCCATGCTCGGCCCGACCAAATCCTCCGGGATCAGCTTCAACGGAGTGCTCGGCGAGAAGCAGGACCAGATCCTGGACCTGCTGGTGCGCCAGCAACGCGCCGTGCTGCTCGACCCCGTGGAAAGCCAGGCCGAATTGCAGAACTGAGGACCGACCATGAAACGTATGACTTCCAACCTGTTGCGCCTGTCGGGCCTCACCGCCAGCCTGCTGCTCGCCCACCAGGCCCTGGCCGCCGACGCCTCGGCGCCGACCTACACCGCCCAGCCGACCGCTGCGCTGTGCCCGAACGCGGCCAACGACGCGGCCTACAACACCAAGTACCTGGGCTTCTTCACCCACCTGGTGCCGGCCCAGGAAGACTGGCTGTTCCGTACCACCTACGACCTGCGCACCGACTTCGGCACCACGGCCGAAGGCTGGCGCGAGCTCAAGCAACTGCGCGACGAACTCAAGCGCAAGGGCATCGACCTGGTGGTGGTCTACCAGCCCACCCGCGGCCTGGTGAACCGCGAGAAGCTCAACCCGCAGGAGAAGGCCAGCTTCAACTACGAACTGGCCAAGCAGAACTACCTGGCGACCATCGCCCAGTTCCGCAAGGCCGGCATCTACACCCCGGACTTCTCCCCACTGTTCGACGAGAAGCAGGAGCACCCCTTCTACTTCAAGGGCGACCACCACTGGACGCCCTACGGCGCGATGCGCAGCGCAAAGATCGTGGCCGAGACGCTGAAGGAAATCCCCGCCTACAAGGACGTGCCGAAGAAGGAATTCGAAAGCAAGCGCGTGGGCCTGCTGTCCAAGCTCGGCACCTTCCACAAGGCCGCCGCCCAGCTCTGCGGCAGCGGCTATGCGCCGCAGTACGTCGACCGCTTCGAGACCGAACCGGTAGGCGATTCGGGCGGCGGCGATCTGTTCGGTGAAGGCGGCGATGCCCAGGTCGCGCTGGTCGGCACCTCCAACAGCGGCCCGGCCTACAACTTCGCCGGCTTCCTGGAGGAGTACGCCAAGGTCGACATCCTCAACAACGCGGTCTCCGGCGGCGGCTTCGACAGCTCCCTGCTGGCGTACATGACCAGCAAGGAATTCCACGACAAGCCGCCGAAGATCCTCATCTGGGAATTCGCCACCCACTACGACATGGCGCAGAAGAGCTTCTACCGCCAGGCCATGCCGCTGGTGGACAACGGCTGCGCCAACGGCAAGCCGGCGTTGACCCGCAAGGTCAAGCTGCATCCGGGCAGCAACGAGGTGCTGGTAAACAGCGGCGCCATGCCGATCCGTTCGGGCAGCTACACCGCCGACGTCACCTACTCGGACCCCGGCGTGCACGAACTCAAGAACACCATCTGGTACATGAACGGTCGGCGCGAACAGCTGAAGATCGAGCAGTCCAAGTCGGTGGACACCGGTGGACGCTACGTCTTCGAGCTGCGCAACGACGAAGACTGGTCGAACCAGCAGTTCCTCTCCCTGGAAATCGAGGCGCCGGAAGACATGCCGGCGGGTCTGGAGGTCGAGGCCAAGCTCTGTCAGACCCCAACAGCCAAGTCGGCCGATGTGGCCGCCAACTAGAGAGAGCGGGGACGAAAGCCATGCCCAGCCTACGAAAGATCAAGACACCCATCGTGGCCCGAATCGGCCTGACCGTCGCCGTGGTCGGCGCGTTGTTCGGCGGCCCCCTGTTTCCCAGGATCGGTCACGCCGCCGACCTCGTGCCGCCGCCGGGTTACTTCTCCGCCGTCGGTGAAAAAGGCAGCAAGAAGGATTCGGACAGCTGCCCGGCCATCCCCACGCCCTACACCGGCAGCCTGCAGTTCACCAGCAAGTACGAGGGCTCGGACTCCTCGCGCTCGACACTCAATGCCGATGCGGAGAAGAAGTTCCGCACCCAGATCAAGGACATCACCGAGATGGAGCGCGGCACCGCCAAGCTCATCACCAAGTACATGCGCAGCGGCAACAAGGGCGACCTGGACTGCGCAATGAACTGGCTGGAAGCCTGGGCCGAGGCCGGCGCGCTGGAAAGCACCGACTTCAACCACACCGGCAAGTCCATGCGCAAATGGGCCCTCGGCAGCCTGTCGTCGTCCTACATGCGCCTGAAGTTCTCCAGCAGCCGCCCGCTGTCGGCCTACGCCGAGCAGGCGAAAACCATCGAGAGCTGGTTCAGCACCCTGGGCAGCCAGGTGGTTCGCGACTGGAGCGACCTGCCACTCAAGCAGATCAACAACCACTCCTACTGGGCCGCCTGGTCGGTGATGTCCACCGCCGTGGTGACCAACCGCCGCGACCTGTTCGACTGGTCCGTGCAGGAATTCAAGGTCGCCGCCAACCAGGTGGACAACGACGGCTACCTGCCCAACGAACTCAAGCGCAATCAGCGCGCCCTGTCGTACCACAACTACTCGCTGCCGCCGCTGACCATGATCGCCGCCTTCGCCCAGGTGAATGGCGTCGACCTGCGCCAGGAGAACAACGGCGCCCTGCAACGCCTGGCCAACCGCGTGATGCAAGGCGTGGACGACCAGGACCAGTTCGATGAGAAGACTGGCAAGGACCAGGACATGGACGACCTGAAGGACAACAGCAAGTTCGCCTGGCTGGAACCCTACTGCGCACTCTACAGCTGCGCCCCGAAGACCCAGGACTGGAAGAAGAAGATGGAACCCTTCAACAGCTTCCGCCTGGGGGGTGAAGTGACCAAGGTTTTCAACCGACAGGGGGCGGGGAGCTGAAGCAGCGACCCACCCCAGCCTCTCCGTGACGACGAGAGGTCCGACTTGAAAGGTCCGTCACCCTAACCCTCTCCCCCAAGGGAGCGGGAACTGTCCGAGCGATCGGGCGGCACCCAATCAGCCGGTGGGCATGAGCATCCCCGCCAGCACGGATACCCCCTCTCCTTTTGGGAGAAGGCCCGGGTGAGGGAACCCCTGCGCCGAAATATCGGCAAGGACATCCACCCGACCCACGCGACAAAGACGTGGGCGGGCGCAAGAGATTAAGCAACACCAGGGGAGGAAATGGCGGGTTGTCCCGGCCTTTCCTCAAGGCGTCGAGAGACGCCGGAAGGGCTGGAGCGACCTTAGGTTTGAAGCTCCAGAGAGAGACGCGGAATGGTCTTTTCTTCCAACGTGTTCCTGTTCCTGTTCCTGCCGATATTTCTCGGCCTGTACTACCTGAGCGGGAACCGCTACCACAACCTCCTGTTGCTGGTGGCCAGCTACGTCTTCTACGCATGGTGGCGGGTGGACTTCCTGGCGCTGTTCGCCGGCGTGACGCTGTTCAACTACTGGATCGGCCTGCGCATCGGCGCGGCCGGCGTGCGCACCAAGGCTGCGCAGCGCTGGTTGATCCTCGGCGTGGTGGTCGACCTCTGCGTGCTGGGCTACTTCAAGTACGCCAACTTCGGCGTCGACAGCCTCAACCAGCTCATCACCTCGATGGGCATGCAGCCCTTCGTGCTGACCCACATCCTGCTGCCCATCGGCATCAGCTTCTACACCTTCGAATCGATCAGCTACATCATCGACGTGTACCGCGGCGATACCCCGGCCACGCACAACCTGATCGACTTCGCGGCCTTCGTGGCGATCTTCCCGCACCTGATCGCCGGCCCCGTGCTGCGCTTCCGCGACCTGGTGGACCAGTTCAACCACCGCACCCACACCGTCGACAAGTTCGCCGAAGGCTGCACCCGCTTCATGCAGGGCTTCGTCAAGAAGGTGTTCATCGCCGACACCCTGGCGGCGGTGGCCGACCACTGCTTCGCCCTGCAGGACCCGACCACCGGTGACGCCTGGCTCGGCGCCCTGGCCTACACCGCGCAGCTGTACTTCGACTTCTCCGGCTACAGCGACATGGCCATCGGCCTGGGCCTGATGATGGGCTTCCGCTTCATGGAGAACTTCAACCAGCCCTACATCAGCCAGTCCATTACCGAGTTCTGGCGTCGCTGGCACATCAGCCTGTCCACCTGGCTGCGCGACTACCTGTACATCAGCCTGGGCGGCAACCGCGGCACCACATTCCAGACCTATCGCAACCTGTTCCTCACCATGCTGCTGGGCGGCCTGTGGCACGGCGCCAACGTCACCTACATCATCTGGGGCGCCTGGCACGGCGTGTGGCTGGCCATCGAGCGCGCTCTGGGCGTGAACGCCGCGCCCCACGTACTCAACCCGCTGAAGTGGGTGTTCACCTTCCTGCTGGTGATCGTCGGCTGGGTGATCTTCCGCGCCGAGAACCTGCATGTGGCCTGGCGCATGTACGAGGCCATGTTCAGCTTCGGCGACTGGAAGCTTTCCGAGCTGAACCGCGCCAGCCTCACTGGCCTGCAGGTCGGCACCCTGGTGATCGCCTACATCGTCCTGGCCTTCTTCGGCATCCGCCAGTTCTACAGCCAGCCGCTGCAGAGCAAGGCGCCCAAGGCCGCGGCGAAATCCGACGAGGTCCAGGCCGACGGCCCGGCCAGCGCCCAGCCGCGCCCCCCGGCGGCAGCCCAGGACGACCCGGCGGCCATCGCCTACTCGCCCAGTGGCGCTGCCGTCTACACGCAGCACTGGATGACCCAGCTGCCGGTGCTGGCGACCCGCATCGCCCTGCTCCTGCTGTTCGCCGCCTCGGTGCTCAAGCTCTCGGCGCAGAGCTACTCGCCGTTCCTCTACTTCCAGTTCTGAGCGAGGCCGGATCATGCAACCGACTACACATCCCACTCTCAGCAAACCCCTGCAGTACACCTACATCGCCGTGTTCGGCGGGATGCTGCTGGGCCTGGCAGGCCTGTCGCTGAAGGCCTTCCCCAGCTTCTCCGCCGCCGAGGGCACCACCGTGCTCAACGGCAAGCTGGCCCACGCCTTCGAAGGCCACTACGACGACCAGTTCCCGATCAAGCGCCTGGGCACCAACCTCTGGGCCGCGCTGGACTACACCGTCTTCGAGGAAGGTCGTCCGGGCGTGGTGCTGGGCAAGGACGGCTGGCTGTTCACCGACGAGGAATTCAAGCCCGCCCCCACCCAGCAGCAGCTGGATGACAACTGGGCGCTGGTGCGCGGCGTGCAGCAGGAGCTGGAGCGCCGTGGCGTGAAACTGGTGCTGGCGATCATCCCGGCCAAGACCCGCCTCTACCCCGAATTCCTCGGCAAGGAACAACCGGCGGCGCTGCACGCCTCGCTCTACCAGGACTTCCTGCAGCGCGCCCGCCAGGCCGGCATGGCCGCGCCCGAGCTGCTGGAAACGATGGAGAAGGCCAAGGACAACGGCCAGGTCTTCCTGCGCACCGATACCCACTGGACGCCGCTGGGCGCCGAAGCCGTGGCCCAGCGCCTGGGCGAAAGCATCCGCGCCGGCCAGGGCGCCGACCTGCCGAGCCAGACCTTCATCACCGAAGCCGGCAAGAGCGGCCCACACAAGGGCGACCTGCTCACCTTCCTGCCGCTGGACCCGCTGTTCAGCAACCTGCTGCCGCCGGAAGACCAGCTCGAGCAACGCCAGACCCATCCGGCCGAGGAAGCCGCAGCCGGCTCCGACAACAGCGGCGCTGGCGACCTCTTCGGCGACAGCGCCCAGCCGCAGGTCGCCCTGGTCGGCACCAGCTACAGCGCCAACCCGCGCTGGAACTTCGCCGGCGCCCTCAAGCAGGCGCTGTCGGCGGATGTCATCAACTACGCGAAGGAGGGCAAAGGCCCTCTGGAACCGATGCTCGAACTCTTGCAGGACGAAGGCTTCAAGCAGAAGCCGGCGCAACTGCTGGTCTGGGAATTCCCCGAACGCTACCTGCCGATGCACAGCGACCTCAGCCAGTTCAACCCGGACTGGGTGGCGCAGCTGCGCGCAGAAGGCAACCGAGACGAACGCCTGGCCGCCAACCAGGCAGGCAACCCAACGGCGCACTGAGCGCCGCGACAGGGCATCACCCATGCCCCTACAAGAGAGAAAGACGGAGGTACAACCCCATGAACCGACTGACCATTCGCACCCTGAAGTCGTCCGCACTGGCCCTCGCCCTGGGCGCCGCATCCTTCGGCGCTTTCGCCGGCGGTGAAGGCGCACTCTACGGGCCACAGGCGCCCAAGGGTTCGGCCTTCGTGCGGGCCTACAACGCCGGCAGCTCCGAGCTGAACGTCGCGGTCGGCAACGCCACCCTGAACGACGTCTCGCCGCTGGGTTCCAGCGACTTCAAGTTCCTCCCGGCGGGCAACTACACCGCCAAGGTCGGCAGCCAGAACCTGCCGGTGAAACTCGATCCGGACGCCTACTACACCCTCGTCAGCCAACCCGGCGGGCAGCCGCGCCTGGTGCCCGAGCCGCCGTTCAAGAACAAGCAGAAAGCCCTGGTCCGCGTACAGAACCTGAGCGGCCAGGCCCTGACCCTGAAAACCGCTGACGGCAAGACCGACGTGGTTGCCAACGTCGCTCCGCAAAGCCACGGCGACCGCGAGATCAACCCGGTGAAAGTAAACCTCGCGCTGTACGACGGCGCGAAGAAGGTCAGCGACCTCAAGCCCGTCACCCTCGAGCGCGGCGAAGTGGTCTGCCTCTACGTCACCGGCGAGGGCGGCAAGCTCAACCCGGTCTGGGTCAAGCGCCCTGTGAAGGTGGACTGATCCCATGAGCCGGCGGCCACTGCCCTGCCACTCCCATACGGAGTGCGGCCGAGACTGCACATCTCCCGCCGGCACCCACTGCCTCCCCCTCCCCCTGGGAGCGGGCCGGGGTGAGGCGCTCGTGAAGCGCCTCCCTCCCAACAACGAGACCGGTCCTACGCCGGCAGAAGCATCGGTGCGCCGCCACTCCGGCACGCACAGGAGAGGTCACCCACAAGGCACGCCGGGCTGCATGACGCGGCGCGGCAAACAGTACGCATGAACGCTTTAGGAGAATCCACATGATCCCAGTAATCCTTTCCGGTGGCAGCGGCTCGCGACTCTGGCCTCTTTCCCGCAAGCAGTACCCCAAACAGTTCCTCGCCCTCACCGGCGACCACACGCTGTTCCAGCAGACCCTGGAGCGTCTGGCCTTCGAAGGCATGGAACCCCCGGTGGTAGTCAGCAACCAGGAGCACCGTTTCATCGTCCAGGAACAGCTCGAAGCGCTGCAGCTCAAGACCCAGGCGATCCTGCTCGAGCCCTTCGGCCGCAATACCGCGCCGGCGGTTGCGATCGCCGCCATGAAACTGATCGCAGAAGGCCGTGACGAACTGCTGCTGATCCTCCCCGCCGACCACGTGATCGAGGACCAGCGTGCCTTCCAGCGCGCCCTCGCCCTGGCCACCAACGCCGCCGAAAAAGGCGAAATGGTGCTCTTCGGCGTCCCCGCCACCCGTCCGGAAACCGGCTACGGCTACATCAAGTCCGGTGACGAGCGCGGCCTGCCGGAAGGCGTGATCCGCGTCGAACGCTTCATCGAGAAGCCCGACGAAGCCCGCGCCCAGCAGTTCGTCGAAGAAGGCGGCTACTACTGGAACAGCGGCATGTTCCTGTTCCGCGCCAGCCGCTTCCTGGAAGAGCTCAAGAAGCACGACACCGACATCTACGACACCTGCCTGCTGGCCCTGGAGCGCAGCCAGCACGACGGAGAACTGATCAGCATCGACGCCGCCACCTTCGAGTGCTGCCCGGACAACTCCATCGACTACGCCGTGATGGAAAAGACCCGCCGCGCCTGCGTGGTGCCGCTGTCCGCCGGCTGGAACGACGTCGGCAGCTGGTCGTCGATCTGGGAAGTCCACGAGAAAGACGCCGATGGCAACGTCACCATGGGCGACGTGGTCGTCCACGACAGCCACAACTGCCTGGTGCACGGCAACGGCAAGCTGGTCTCGGTGGTCGGTCTTGAAGACATCGTGGTCGTCGAGACCAAGGACGCCATGATGATCGCCCACAAGGACCACGTGCAGGACGTCAAGAAGGTGGTCAACCAGCTCGACGCCGCCGGTCGCAGCGAGACCCAGAACCACTGCCAGGTCTACCGTCCGTGGGGTTCCTACGACTCGGTGGACATGGGCGGCCGCTTCCAGGTCAAGCACATCACCGTGAAGCCCGGCGCACGCCTGTCGCTGCAGATGCACCACCACCGCGCCGAGCACTGGATCGTGGTATCCGGCACCGCGCAGGTGACCTGTGACGACAAGACCTTCCTGCTCACCGAGAACCAATCCACCTACATCCCGATCGCCTCGGTCCACCGCCTGGCCAACCCGGGCAAGATCCCGCTGGAAATCATCGAAGTGCAATCAGGCAGCTACCTGGGAGAAGACGACATCGAGCGTCTGGAAGACGTCTACGGGCGCACCACGGAGAACGTGGAGCCACTGCGTGCAGTAGCCCGCTGAGTCTGGCGCTTCCCTCATCGGCGCCAACGCCCCTGCACCGATTGGTGCGGGGGCTTTTTTATGGGTGCGCCATTACTCCGCTGCGGACTGATACTCCCATCGAGGACCTGGCCCGCTCCTGCAAAGGCCATACGGGGCTCACCCTGTAGGAGCGGACTTCGTCCGCGATGATCTTGCTCTTCGTAGGGCGGATAACGCCTCTGCCTTATCCGCCGTATTGGGGTTGAGTGTTTCCGCGCCGCTTCGGCGTGCTCGGATGTTTCTTGTTTCGCCCCCTCGGGCGAGTCCCTTTTGGGCCCCAAAAGGAACCAAAAGGGCCCGTCCCGGCATCCGGGTCCGGCTTCGCCGGACTGCCCTCGCTCCGGTATCGCTCCGAGGGTCGGCGTACAAGGGCCGTCCCTGGCCCTTTACGCCTCTCGCGACATCCATGTCGCTCGCCCCTCTGCGCAATACCTCCACTCGGCCTCCTGACGGGACTCTGCGCGCGCCTGGAACTTTGGCTGCTTCATGCTGGATGGCGCTTCGTAGGATGGCGTAGAGCGAAGCGAAATCCATCAAGGCGGATAACGCTGCGCGTTATTCGCCCTACAGGTGTTCACCCAGCTACGTGGGTGCACTGCTAAGCCCTCGCGGACAAGGTCCGCTTCTACAAGAGCATGACCAGCGCGGGACAAAGCGCTCTGCCTTTGCTCTTGAAGACTTCCAGAGAAACTTTCGCACGCACCGGAGCGCCCCTTCAGGAGGCCGAGTGGAATCGGAGTTTCAGGGGTTGAGCGGCATGGATGCCGCGAGAGCCGCGATGGGCCAGGGATGGCCCTTCGCGGCGGGCCCCTGAAACTTCGATGTAACGAGGGAATTTTTCGCCTAAGCGAAAAACCGGATGCAGGGGCAAGACCTTTTGGTTCCTTTTGTGTCGTTTGACAAAAGGGACTCGCCCGAGGGGGCGAAACCCAATACATCAGCACACACCGAGGCGGCGCAGAAACACAGAACAAGACGGCGGATAACACCTGAGCGTCATCCGCCCTAAAAGAGCATCGCGGACAAAGTCCGCTCCCACGAAGAGCCACGCCCCGCTCTGCATCAACCCGCCCCACCCCACCTCCTGCTAAGGTAATCATCAAATCCCCACGGAGCGCTCCATGCTGTATGGCATCCTGCTGATCGTCACCTGGATCATCCTGCTGATCCGCTACCCCTCCCGTGCCCTGCCCATTTCCGGCGCCGGCCTGGTCGGCCTGGCAGCAGTGATCGCCCTCGCCATCTGGCAGGACAGCAACGACACCCGCCAACTGCAACACCTGGAGCTGCGCATCGCCTACCAGCCCGAGCAATGCCCACCCGGCCGCCCGCTGGCCGTCAGTCTGAAGAACGGCGCCAGCCGTCCCCTGCTGGAGCTGCGCTGGAAGGTCGCCGCCTACCGCCCCGGCGACACCACCGACCTGGCCGAAAACCTCTACGAAGCCCCGCGCTACCGCGGCCCCGGCGCGCTGCTCGCCGGCGACGCCTGGAGTGACTGCCTGCCCCTGCCGCCGCTGCGCCCCGGCTACCGCGCCAGCACCCTGGAATTCCGCGCCGAGCGGGTGAGCGGGCGATTCGGTAACTGATTTCATCTCCCCACGGGAAGGACCCCATGACACTTCGCACACGACTCCTCGTGGGTCTGGGCTGGCTGATCGGCATTCTGCTGCTGGTGCTGGCCGCCAACCTGCAGGACCCTCACCTGCTGCCGGTACGCGGCGTCGCGCTGCCGATCCTGCTGGCCGTCTGCGCAATCGGCATCCTCATCTGGCTGGGATCCGGACGGCGCTGGTACTGCTGGGTCGGCTGCCTTCCCCTGTTGCTGGCGATGCTGCTGGCCGGCTGGAACCACTACCGCCTGCTCGACGACAAGACCCTGGTCCTGGAACGCGGCAACGCGAACCTGCAAGCGCTCGGCGGGCACTTCATCGTCGGTGTCGGCGCCCCTCGTACCGTCGAGCCGCTGATTCGCCAGGGCCTGGTCGCCGGCCTGTTCATCACCGCGCGCAACGTTCAGGGGCAGAGTGCCGAAGCCCTCCGCCAGCAGATCGGCCAATGGCAGGCGCTGCGGCGCGAAGCGGGATTGCCGCCGCTGATCATCGCCGCCGACCAGGAGGGTGGCATCGTGTCCCGGCTGTCTCCGCCATTGCCGCGACGTCCACCGCTGGCCGCGCTGCTGAACGCCAACTCCACGCCGGAAGCCCTGACCGCAGCCGCCTTCGAATACGGCGCCACCCAGGGCCGCGAGCTGGCCGAGCTGGGCGTCACCCTGGATTTCAGCCCGGTGGTGGACCTCAAGCCCGCGCAGCGCTCACGCCTGGACTTCCACAGCGCCATCGCGTTGCGGGCGATTTCCGCCGATCCGCAAGTGACCACCAACGTCGCCCTCGCCTATGTCCGCGGACTCGAACACAGCGGGGTGCACGCCACCCTCAAGCACTTCCCGGGGCTGGGGGACGTCCCGCAGGATACCCACCACTTCTCCGCCAGCCTGGCGACTGACATCAGACGCTTGCAGGCCTTTGACTGGCGCCCGTTCCGCCAGATCGCCCAGCAGACCCAGGCGCTGATCATGCTGGGCCACGTGAAGGTCACCGAACTGGACGCACGCAACCCGGCGTCCTTCTCGGCCACCGTGGTGCAGAAGATCATCCGCGAAGGCTGGCGGCACGACGGCGTGCTGATCACCGACGACCTGACCATGGCGGCCGCCTACAACCAGGGCCTGTGCCATGCCACGGTGCAGGCCTTGAACGCCGGCGTCGACCTGCTGTTGGTCAGCTATGACGACGAGAAGATCTACCCCGCGCTGGCCTGCGCCTTGCGCGCACTGGAGGACGGCAAGCTTTCCACGCAACGGCTGGAGCAGAGCGCACGCCGACTGGCGCGAACCTTCGGCCCAGCGAAATGATTCACCCGTCCGCCGCAATCCGGTACGTTAGTGCCGCCCATTGCCCAAGGACCGCTCGCCATGCCCCAACCCGTCGCGCTCATCACCGGATGCTCCAGCGGCATCGGCCGCGCCCTCGCCGATGCCTTCCGCAACGCCGGCTACCAGGTCTGGGCCACCGCCCGCCGTGACGAAGACGTCGCCGCCCTCGACCAGGCAGGCTTGCGCGGTGTGCTGCTGGACGTCAACGACGAACCCGCCGTCGAGCGCCTCGCCGAACAGCTGCAGCATGAAGCCGGTGGCCTCGACGTGCTGGTCAACAACGCCGGCTACGGCGCCATGGGGCCGCTGCTGGACGGCGGCAGCCAGGCAATCCGCAAGCAGTTCGAGACCAACGTGTTCGCCGTGGTCGGCCTGACCCGTGCGCTATTCCCGGCACTGCGGGCGCGACGCGGGCTGGTGGTCAACGTCGGCAGCGTGTCCGGTGTGCTGGTCACGCCCTTCGCCGGTGCCTACTGCGCCTCCAAGGCGGCGGTGCATGCGCTGAACGAAGCGCTGCGCCTGGAACTCGCTCCCTTCGGCATCGAGGTGCTGGAAGTGCAGCCCGGCGCCATCGCCTCCAACTTCGGCGCCAACGCCAGCCGCGAGATGGCGGCAGTGGTCAGCGAGGACTCCGCCTGGTGGCCGCTGCGCAACTTCATCCAGGCGCGCGCCGCCGCGTCCCAGGACAAGCCCACCCCGGCCAGCGACTTCGCCCGCGAACTGCTCGCCGCCGTACAGCGTTCGCCACGCCCGCGCCTGGTGCGCATCGGCCACGGCAGCCGCGCCCTGCCGCTGATCGCCCGCTGGCTGCCCAGCGGCATGCTGGACAAGGTGCTGAAGAAACGCTTCGGCCTCGACGGACAACTCTGATGACGTACCAGGTCCGCTACCTCGCTCTGGCCGGCATCCTCGCCGCCTTCTTCCTCAACGTGGTGGCGCGCGGCCTGTTGCGGGTCGGCGGGGTGCCGGCGACCCTGCTGGTGGCGGCGCTGATCGCCGCCGCCATGGCCTTCTGGTTCGCCCGCCGGCACAAGCGCCTGGCGCAGACCGGCGAGCGCTGGCGGCTCACCGCGCTCTACGGGGGTGGCCTGGCCGTGCTCTACCTGATCCTGGTCGGACTGGCGGCCTGGAAGAACACACCCAGTCCCGCCGCCCTGCTGCTCTACGGCCTCAACTACCTGTGCTACCCGCTGAGCCTCTGGTGGTTCTTCCGTCCTGGCGTGCTGGTGCGCTTCCTGCCCGAAGACGCCCACTGAGCCCCTTCACTTATTTTTCACACCCATTTCATCCGGGCACCACTCGACGCGACCTATCGTGGCGCGGACCTTTCGAGGAGTGCCCATGTCCTTCCCCCGCATTCTGCGCGGCGCCGCTGGCGTCGTTGCCCTGATCGCCACGCTGACCACCCTTCCCGCCTTCGCCACTGGCGAGACGCAGGCCGACTGGGCCAAGCCGGTGGACAAGTCGTTCAACCTCTACCAGATGTCGCCGACCCTGTACCGCAGCGCCCTGCCCGGCAGCCAGAACCTGCCGGAACTGCAGCAGCTCAAGGTGAAGACCGTGGTCAGCTTCATCAAGGACGACGACAAGGCCTGGATCGGCGGGCAGCCGATCGATGTGGTGAGCTTCCCCACCCACGCCGACCGCGTCGATGACGCCGACGTGCTGAAGGTCCTGCGCATCCTCCAGCAGGCCGAGCAGCAGGGACCGGTGCTGATGCACTGCAAGCACGGGCGTGACCGCACCGGCCTGTTCGCGGCCATGTACCGCACCGTGGTCCAGGGCTGGAGCAAGGAAGACGCGCTGAAGGAAATGACCGAAGGCGGCTTCGGCACCGAAGACGACATGAGCGACGCCATTGCCTACGTGCAGAAGGCCGACGTGGACAAGCTGCGCCTGGCCCTGGCCAGCGGCGACTGCAGCACCAGCGCCCTCTCCAGCTGCCACCTCAAGGAGTGGCTGGTCAGCACCTTCAGCGAGTCGCGCGCGGCGCACCCCAATCACTGATCCACTTCGGCTCACGCCAAATGCCGGCGAGTGCGGTAGGTTAGGAGACTTTCCCATCCGCTCGCCAGGCCCGCCATGACCTCCTCCCGCTTCAGCGCCGTCACCCACACCCGCTACATCGACCACGCAGGGCTGGACGCCTTCTGCGCCGACTACGACGGCTTCCTTCTCGACCTCTGGGGCGTGCTGATCGACGGCCTCGACGTATTCCCAGGCGCCCTCGCCTGGCTCCGCCGACGCGCCGCCGAAGGCAAGCCGGTGTGGTTCCTGAGCAATGCCTCGCGCAGCGTCAACGAGATGGCCGATACCCTGGAGCATCTGGGCGTTGCTCGCGATCTCTACAGCGGCATCACCACCTCCGGCCAGTTGGCCATCGACGCCCTCACCCATGAGCGCGAACTCCAGCGCGGCCTCATCCATACCGTCGGTGTGGTCGACTCACTGGCGACCTGGCCCGACGAAATCCGCGAACGCTTCAGCGATGACCTTCACGCCGCCTCGCTGATTCTCGGTGTCGGCAGCTTCCCCCAGGACGAGCTGGAGGCGCGTTTCGCGCCGCTGCGCGGCGCCACCGACAAGCCGTTCCTGTGCGCCAACCCGGACCGCGTGGTGGTCTCCGGCGGCAGGACGGTATTCGGCGCCGGCCGCCTGGCCGAGGCCTTCGCCGAAGAGGGCGGCACCGTGCACTGGTACGGCAAGCCCGACCCATCGGCCTTCCGCATCGCCCAGCGGCAACTGGAAGCGCGTGGTGCCCAGCACATCCTGTTCGTCGGCGACTCGCTGGTGACCGATGTACCCGGAGCGCTGGCCGCGCGCATCGACACCCTCTGGCTGGCCGCTACCGGCATCCACCGCCAGGCGCTGGGGGTGCCGTTCAACGGCGCACTCGACCCGGAGCAGACCAACGCGCTGCTCGACGGCTACCCGGTTCGCCCGCACTTTGCCGCGCCGGGGCTGGTCTGAAGTCAGGACATCCCCCGAGTTCGACCGCCCATGAACGAGATGATCGACCTGCTGCAATGGCCGGCCATGCTGGTCACCGTCCTCGCCGCCTGGCTGGTGGGCTCGCGCGACCGCAAGCGACGCAAGGTGGGCTTCTGGGTGTTCCTCGCCAGCAATGCCTTGTGGATCGCCTGGGGTCTGCCGGCCAAGGCCTATGCGCTGGTGCTGCTGCAGCTGTGCCTGGCGGCGATGAACCTTCGCGGGAGCTACAAGAACCGCCGGCGCGAACAGACTGGCGGCTGAACAGCTTTTGTAGGAGCGAGCTTGCTCGCGAACCGCATGGCGCCGGAGCTGGGCTGTTCGCGAGCAAGCTCGCTCCTACGAAGAGCCAGGGCACTCTGCCCAGCAATCGCCTGCACGGGCCCCATTGAAAACGGGAGCCGAAGCTCCCGTTTTTCCAGTGGATCAGCTCACTGCACCGTCGCAGCCGCCCCTTCCGAATGCTCCGCATCGCGCGTCTGCGGATTGACGATCACCGTGGCGGTGATACCCGCCGCCAGCAGCACGCCGTCCGGCACTTCGTCGATGTGGATGCGCACCGGCACGCGCTGGGCCAGGCGCACCCAGTTGAAGGTCGGGTTGACGTCGGCCACCAGCTCGCGGCTTTCCGGGTTGTCGCGGTCGTAGATGGCGCGGGCGATGCTCTCGACGTGGCCCTTCAGGCGCTCGCCGCTCATCAATTGCAGTTCGGCCGGATCGCCCAGTTGGATGTGCGGCAGCTTGGTTTCCTCGAAGTAGCCGTAGATCCAGTAGGAGTTCTCGTCCACCACGGCCATCTTCGCCTCGCCAACGCGGGCGTAGTCGCCACGGTGCACGTTGAGGTTGGTCACGTAGCCGTCCACCGAGGCGCGCACCTGGGTGCGTTCCAGGTTCAGCTTGGCGGCGTCCAGCGCGGCCAGGGCCTGCTGGTAGTCGGCCTCGGCGGCGGCGGCGGTGTTGCTGGCGTCGTCCAGGCTCTCGCGGGACACCACTTCCTCGTCCATCGCACGGCGGCGCTTGGCGTTGAGCTGGCGCATCTGCAGGGTGGCCTTGCGCGAGGCTACCGCGGCCTCGGCCTGCTTCACCGCGATCTGGTAGTGGTCCGGGTCGATCTGCATCAGCAGGTCGCCTTTCTTCACCTGCTGGTTGTCGCGCACCGGCACGTCCACCACCACGCCGGAGACGTCGGCGGCGACGTTGATGATGTCGGCGCGCACCCGGCCGTCGCGGGTCCAGGGGGTATCCATGTAGTTCACCCAGAGGGCGCGGCCGATCAACGCGGCGACCGCCAGGATGATCAGGGTCGCCAGCAGGCTGATGATGGATTTGAGGGTCATGGATGCACGCTCGTTACTTGTAGATGGTGAGGGAGAGGCCGCCGAACAGGCAGGCGAACAGGCACACGCGGAACAGCGCCGGGTGCCAGGTGAAGCGGTACAGGCCGATGGAGGCGAAGATGCGGTCTATGCCCCAGCAGATCACCGCGGCAACGATGAACATCAGGGTCAGGGTCGGCATGTAGACCCCGTGGAACGCGATCTCGCGGGGCAGGTCAGGCAACATGGAGGGTCTTTCCTGAAGAGGTTTTGCTGTCGCGCAGCGGCGACTGCGGGTCGAGCAGGCTGCTGCGGATGAAGTGCAGGTAGCTGAGCACGCGGCGCAGGGGCGAACTCTCGAAGTCGGGGGCGCGCGGCTCGTCTGTGTGTTTCACGCAGTCGATGGCCTGTTCCACGGCGGCCAGGGCGCGCTCGCGGTTGGCTTCGCTGGGTTTGACGAACAGGCGGATCAGCGCACGGCCCACGGCGCGGATCGACTGGCGCCAGGGGGTCGACTCGGCGTAGCAGGGCTCGTTCGGCAGGGCTTCCTGTTCAGCGCGCAACTCGATGACCGCATGGCCGATCTCCAGCACCACGAAGGTCCAGCGCAACAGGCGACGCTGCATCTGCGGGCTGCGCGCGGCCGCGCCGTAGGCCTGGTTGAGCAGGTCGCGGGTGCCGCTCTCGAAGGACGACACCAGGCCATCGAGCTTGCCGCTGATGGCTTCCACCACGCGCAGGCGCAACTCATTCTCCAGGCGGCGCCACAGCCAGGCGCTGGTCGGCGGCATGATCACCGCGACGATCACCGCAGCCAGGCTCTGCGACAGCACCAGGGCGATGTACTCGTTGAGCATGCGGCCCGGATCGTAGACCGTCAGGTTGGCCGGGATCGCGCCGAAGCTGAAGAACACCAGCAGGCCCAGGCCGTAGCCGGCGTACTGGGGTTTGATCGAGAGGAACGCGCCCACCGCGAACACCGGCGCCAGGGCAAAGGCCAGCAGGGCGAAGCCGTCCAGGTGCGGGAACACGAAGAAGGTTTCGGAGAAGCCGAGGATCGCCGCGAAGAAGGTGCCCACGGCCATCTGCATGGCCAGCTTCGCAGGGTCCGGCGCCGCCGAGACCAGCGCGGCGACGGCGGCCGCGTTGAGTACGAAGGTGCTGCCGCTGGGCCAGGCGGTCTCGATCCAGAACAGGCCGAACACCAGCACCATCAGCGCGGTACGCCCGCCCGCCACCAGCGAGGCGACCAGGTTGGCCTTGGGCGAGAAGCCGTGCTTCCAGTTCTCCCGCTCGTGCTTGTGGGCGGCCAGGGAGGCGTGGGTCAGGGCGTAGTTGTAGAGGTCGTCGGCCAGGCGGTAGAGCAGCTCGCCGGCGGTGTTGTAGTCCAGCAGTGCGGCGGCGTCATCCTGCTCGGCGAGCAGTTGCCCACGGCCCGCGCGGATGCACTGCATCATCCGCGAGCGGTGGCTTTCCAGCTGCGCGGCGAGGCGTTCGGCATCGCGCTCGGTGACCGACTGCCCGCGCCAGGGCGCGAGCACCTGGGCCAGTTCGTCCAGGCAGGGCTGCAAGGCGCGCAGCACCGCTGCGGCTTCCTGCACGCGCAGGCGCTCGAGCAACTGGTGCAACGCGTTGTAGCGGGTGGAGACGACCATGAACTCGTTGTTCAGGCGCGACAGGCGGCCCGAACGCAGGCGCATGTGCGGGTCTTCGAAGCGGGTGACGCTGCGCAGCGCTTCCAGGCCCACGGCCTGGGAGGCGAAGGCCACGTTGGCGGCTTCGAACTTCGGCCGCTCGCCGCCGCCGAGGTTGTCCAGGACGAAGCCGGCGAAGGCGCCGAAACGCTGGTACAGCGCGCTGCGCATGGCGGTGGTGGAGGTCTGCGGGAACAACGTGGCGCTGACCACGGTGGAACAGACGATGCCGAGACAGATCTCCAGCACCCGCCAGATCGCCGACATGAACGCGGCTTCAGGGTGCAGGGTGGCGGGCAGGCCGATCAGCGTCGCAGTGTAGCCCGCCAGCATGCAGGCGTAGGAGCGGAAGTCGCGGTAGCGCGCGGCGCCCACGGTGCACAGGCCGATCCACAGCGCCGAGACGAGCAGGAACAGCACCCGCTCCTGAGCGAAGATGGCGATCAGCGCCACCATCACGGTCAGGCCGATCAGGCTGCCGATGATCCGGTAGAAACTCTTGGCGAACACCTGGCCGCTCTGCGGTTGCATGACGATGAACACGGTGATGGTCGCCGTGCTCGGTTGCGGCAGCTCCAGGCGCATCGCCAGCCACAGGGTCAGCAGCGCGGCGAGCAGCACCTTGGCGATGTAGATCCAGGTGACGCCGTCGCTGCGCCCCCACTCCAGCAGTGCGCGACGCAGGGCGTCGAGCGGCGCCGGCGGATGGGCGCTGTAGTCATTCGCCGCCATCTCAGCGCTCGCTCACCGCACGGACGTCGACGGTCTCCGGGACCATCTTCGAATCCCTCGGCCCTTCCTGGACGTCCATCAGGCCACCGCCCAGGGCAACCACCAGGCCGGCATGGGTGGAAAGGCGCGCGGCGCGCACCTGCTGTTCCACCAGCTGCTGCTGGAACAGGCGGGTCTGCGCGTTGAGCACGTTGAGGTAATCGGTCAGGCCGCCACGGTAGGCCTTGGTGGCGATGTCGTAGGTGCGCTGGGCAGAGGCCACGGACTTCTCGGCGAAGCCCTGCTGCAGCTCCATGGAGTGCATGCGGATCAGCTGGTCGGAGATGCCCTTGAGGGCGTTGACCAGGGTCTGGTTGTACTGCGCCACGGCGGCGTCGTAGCCGGCCGATTCCTGGCCCAGCTGCGAACGGCGGCGACCGCCGTCGAAGATCGGTAGCGAGATGGCCGGGCCGACGCCATAGGTGAACTTCTCGGCGTTGAGGAATTCCAGCACGCCGCCGCCCACTGCGCTGTAGCCGATGCTGGCGACCAGGTCGACGTTGGGATAGAACTCGGCGCGGGCGACGTCCACGCCCTTGGCTTGCGCGGCGACCTTCCAGCGGCTGGCGACCACGTCCGGACGGTGGCCAAGCAGTTCCATCGGCAGCTTGCTGGGCAGGCCAGGGCCTTCGGCAAGCTTCAGGCTCGGGCGCTGGATCGCGGCGCCGGCGCCAGGGCCCTTGCCGGCCAGGGCAGCGATCTGGTTGCGGGTCAGCTGGATTTCCTCGTCCACCGACTCGATCTTGCGTTCGGTTTCCGGCAGCGGGGTTTCCGCCTGGCTGACTTCGAAATGGGTGCCGATGCCGCCGGCCAGGCGGCGCTGGGCGAGGGCGAGGATGTCCTGCTGCTGCTTGAGCATGGCCTTGCCGATGTCCAGCTCGGCGTACTGCAGCGACAGCTGGATATAGGCGCGGACGATGTTGCTCTCCAGCTCCAGCTGGGCCATGCGCGCCTCGGCGGCGGTCATCTTGGCGATGTCCAGGTAGCGCTCGGTGTTGCTGCGCTCGCGGCCCCAGAGGTCCAGCGAATAGCTGAAGCCCAGGGCGGCGTTGTTGTTGAAGGTAGTGGTGTCGGCCAGGTCACCCGGACCGTAGAAGTAGTCGGTCGGCCAGCGGTGGCGGGTCAGCGAGGCGTCGGCACTGATCTGCGGCGACTCGGCGGACTCGGCGACGCCGGCCATGGACAGCGCCATGCGCACCCGCGCCTCGGCCTGGGCCAGGGTCGGACTGCCCTCCAGCGCGGTCTTCACCCAGGCATTCAACTGCGGATCACCATAGGCGCGCCACCACTGCTCCGCCGGCCAGCCGGCTTCCCGGTTGGCGTGCGCGATGGCGGCATCGGTGGCCAGCTCGGTATCGCCCAGGCGCTGTTCCTGCGGGGCGATGCCATTGGTGCTGATACATCCGGCGATTGTTGAAAAAATGACAAAGGAGCCGACGAACGTCAGTCCTTTCATGAGGTGACGCGACACGGTGGAGGTCCTGGAAGTGATCTAGCTTTTCAGCGTGGGGCCGGGCTTGGAGATGCCGGCAGAGCCAATTGCGGCGATTGAATTTTAGGGAGGTGAAAGGGAACGGATAAGACGGCTGATTTGCGATTGTTTGTTACCGATAATGAAACAATAGAACCTTCCATCCGTGTGACAATACGCCGCTCCCACTGACGAGGCCCCCATGGACACATTGCAGACCATGCGAGCGTTCGTCTGCGTCGCGGAAACCGGCAGCTTCACCGCCGCCGCGCAGCAGCTGAACACCACCACCGCCTATGTTTCGCGTGCGGTGGCCAACCTCGAATCGCACCTCCAGGCACGCCTGCTCAACCGCACCACCCGGCGCATCGCCCTGACCGAGGCCGGCCAGCGCTACCTGCTGCGCTGCGAGCAGATCCTCGCCTACGTCGAAGAAGCCGAGGCCGAGGCCAGCGACGCCCACGCCCGCCCCGCCGGCCGCCTGCGCGTGCACTCGATGACCGGCATCGGCCAGCACTACGTGATCCGCGCCATCGCCGAGTACCGCCAGTTGCATCCGGAGGTGACCTTCGAGCTGACCATGGCCAACCGCGTGCCGGACCTGCTCGACGAAGGCTTCGACGTGGCCATCGTGGTCGCCTCGGAACTGCCGGACTCGGGCCTGGTGTCGCAGCGTATCGGCGAAACCTACAGCATCCTCTGCGCCTCGCCCGATTACCTGGCCCGGCGCGGCACGCCGAAAACGCCTTCGGAACTGATCGAACACGACTGCCTGCGCCTTATCAGTCCAGTACTACCCCTGGACAGGTGGTTGTTCGATGGTCCCAACGGCCAGGAAATGATTACCCTTGGCCAGTCGGTCTTCCAGGTGAACGTGGGCGATGCGATGACCGAGGCAATCAGCTCCGGCATGGGCATCGGCGCCCTGCCCGTCTACTCGGCGGTCGCCGGCCTGCGCGACGGCTCGCTGGTGCGGGTGCTGCCGCGCTACAAACTGCAGCAATTGAACGTGTACGCGCTGTACCCGTCGCGGCAGTACCTGGACGCGAAGATCAAGACCTGGGTCGCCTACCTGCGCGAAAACCTGCCCGGCGTGCTCCAGGCCGACGGCGCGGGTGTCGCCAGCGTCGCACCCTGATCCGCTTTCCCGCGTTTGCGGGCAAGTTCGCTCGATGTAACTCCTTACCCCGGTGTGAGCGAACTTGCCCGCAACCCTCCTTCTCCCGCTCCGTAATGCCCGGAAACTCCCTGTAGGAGCGGGCTTGCTCGCGAACCGCATGGCACCGAGATCGCAGGGAAGTCCGTTCGCGAGCAAGCTCGCTCCTCCCCCAAGGCAACAGCCATCCCAGCGTTCGATAAGCGCCCGCCACGCGTGTGGGCCTTGCCCCGCTCCGGCCTGACGGTGGTAGGGTTACCCCCTTCATTTCACCAGCCGTCCGAGCGCCATGAAAAAGAACGTCTTCGTCTTCAGCCGCCTTGCCCCGGAACACCTCGACCGCCTGCGCAGCCAGTTCAACGTCACCGTGCTCGACCCCAAGCAGGGCGACGTGAACGAACAGTTCGCCGCCTCCCTGCCGACCACCCACGGCATGATCGGCGTGGGCCGCCCGCTGGGCGAGAAGCAGTTGGCCAACGCCGGCCAGCTGGAAGTGATCTCCAGTATCTCGGTCGGCTACGACAACTACGACCTCGCCTACCTGAACCAGCGCGGCATCCCGCTGACCAACACCCCCGACGTACTCACCGAAACCACCGCGGACCTGGGCTTCGCGCTGATCATGGCCACCGCCCGGCGCACCGCCGAGCTGGACGCCTGGACCAAGGCCGGCCAGTGGAAGCGCACCGTGGATACCCCGCAGTTCGGCGTCGACGTGTACGGCAGGAAGCTCGGCATCCTCGGCCTGGGCCGCATTGGCGCGGCCATCGCCCGCCGTGGCCGCTTCGGCTTCAACATGGACGTGCTCTACCACGGCAACAGCCGCAAGCCGGAACTGGAGCAGGAACTGGGCGCGCGCTTCTGCGGCTTAGAGGAGCTGCTGGGCGAGGCGGACTTCGTCTGCGTGGTGGTGCCGCTGTCGGAGCAGACCCGCAAGCTGATCGGCAAGCGCGAGCTGGAGCTGATGAAGCCGAGCGCCATCCTGGTCAACATTGCCCGTGGCCAGGTGATCGACGAAGCCGCGCTGGTGGAAGCGCTGCAGGAAAAACGCATCCTCGCCGCCGGCCTGGACGTCTACGAGAAGGAGCCGCTGGCCGAATCGCCGCTGTTCGCCCTGCCCAACGCCGTGACCCTGCCGCACATCGGCTCCGCCACCTTCGACACCCGCCGTGCCATGGCCGAGTGCGCGCTGGAGAACTTCGAGACCGCCCTGCGCGGCGAGCGGCCGAAGAACCTGGTCAACCCGCAGGTGTGGAAGGGCTGAGCCCAGACGCCACCGCTCATCCGGCTGCTGCATTGCGCGCTGCAGCGCACCTATCCTTACCACGCCTGCCCGGCCGGGCAGGCGTCCCTTGAGGAGCAGCCTATGAGCGAATTGCCTACCATCGTCCTGGTCCACGGCTTCTGGGGTGGTGCCGCGCACTGGAGCAGGGTCATCGTCGAACTGACACGGCTGGGCCACACCGGCCTGCACGCGGTGGAGCTACCGCTGACCTCGCTGGCCAACGACGTCGAACGCACGACGAAAATGATCGCGCAGCAGAAGGGGCCCGTCCTGCTGGTCGGCCACTCCTACGGCGGCGCGGTGATCAGCCAGGCCGGCAATCATCCGCAGGTAGCGGGCCTGGTCTACATCGCGGCTTTCGCCCCGGACGCCGGTGAAAGCCCCGGCGGCATCACCCAGGAGCACCTGCCGGAAGCTGCGCCCAACCTGGAACCGGACAGCGACGGCTACCTGTGGATAAAGGCCGACAAGTTCCATGAAAGCTTCTGCCAGGACCTGAGCGCCGACGAGGCACTGGTGATGGCGGTGACGCAGAAGGCGCCGCTGGCCAGCACCTTCGGCGACACGCTCAGCACACCGGCCTGGAAGGCCAAGCCGTCCTGGTATCAAGTCTCCAGCGCGGACCGGATGATCGCACCCGCCAATCAGCAACGCATGTCCGCGCGCATGAACCCGAGGAAGGTCATCACCCTCGACAGCAGCCATGCCTCGCTGGCGTCGCGGGCCCAGGAAGTCACTGCCCTTATAGACGAGGCCGCCAGGTCGCTCTGACCAAGCAAGAATGCAAAGGGCTGGAAATCTCCAGCCCTTCTCGCTTCATACCCGCGCCGGTTGCGCCGTCACCTGCGGCTTCGGCTTGCGGAACACCAGCACGTTGCCCGCCATCACCAGCGCCAGGCCGGCCAGCGCCGGCAACGTCCAGTGATACCCCTCGGCATAGGCCGAAACGTTCAACGCCACCACCGGGAACAGCACGGTGCAGTAGGCCGCGCGCTCCGGCCCCATGCGCCCCACCAGCGTGAGGTAGGCGGTGAAGCCGATCACCGAGCCGGGAATCGCCAGGTAGAGCAGCGAACCGACGTACTGCGTGCTGCTGTCGAAGGTCAGCGGCACGCCCTGCACCAGGCAGATCGCCAGCAGGATCAGCGAGCCGTAGAGCATGCCCCAGGCGTTGGTCGACAGCGGCCGCAGCCCGGCCTTCTGCTGCAGGCTGGAGAGCAGGTTGCCCGCCGAGAAGCACAGGGTGCCAGCCAGGGCCAGGCCCAGGCCGTAGTAGGTCTCGCGGCCAGCGCCATGGCTGGACAGTTCCGGCCAGAACAGCAGCACCAGCCCGACCAGCCCCAGGGCACCGCCGCCCAGCACGTTCGGTGCGATGCGCTGCTTGAAGAAGATCCGCGCATTGAGCGCATTCCACAGGGTGGCGGTGGAGAACACCACGGCGATCAGCCCGCTGGGTATCCACTGGCTGGCGGTGTAGAAGCAGAGGAAGTTCACGCAGAACAGGCACAGCCCC
Source organism: Pseudomonas macauensis (assembly GCF_047902425.1). Classification (NCBI taxonomy): domain Bacteria; kingdom Pseudomonadati; phylum Pseudomonadota; class Gammaproteobacteria; order Pseudomonadales; family Pseudomonadaceae; genus Pseudomonas; species Pseudomonas macauensis. Next base: position 4,799,423 of record NZ_CP138377.1, read on the forward strand.
TGGGCCAGGCAGATCGCCTGGCCGCGCCGTCCCAGCGGTTGCAGGCGGCGCGAGACCAGCAGCAGGGCGAACAGCACCAGTGCCGCCAGGCTGAAGCGATAGGCGATGGACAACGGAATGGCGACCACGCCGACCTGCAGTTTGATGGCGATCCACGTGGTGCCCCAGATGAGCACGGTGAGCAGGTAGAGCGAGAGGTTCATGGCGGTCTCCGGAGTACTGGGGAATCAGTCTCCCGCCCGGCCCTGGCGCCGGCTTGCAGATTCTTGCGCTTATTACTAAAAAGCCAGCTGGCAACCCGCGCCCGCGCGGGTAGAGTGGGCACAACAGAGGAACGCCCATGTCCGCCATCCAACAGCTCGAAGTCTTCCAGTCGATGAACGCCTCGCCCAACGCCCGCCTGGAGCGTTGCGCCGAGCTGGGCGACGGACTGTCGGCGGCCATCTGGAGCAACAGTCACGACGCCCGCGACTACCACGCGCCCAGCCACCACACGCTGTCGTGCTACCTGAACGATGGCACCGGCACCTTCCGCCGCGGCGCGCCGGGTAGCAAGGGCGCGCCGGACAAGCTGTGCGTGATGCCCGCCGGCTCCGAGTCGGCCTGGATCGTCAACGGCGACATCCGCCTGGCCCACCTGTACATCGGTCAGGAACAGTTCGCCCTGGGCTGCATCCGCCTGCTGGACCGGGAACCGCGCGAGCTGCAACTGCACGAGCGGACCTTCCTCGACGACCCGCAACAGGCGGCGCGCTTCCGTCAGTTGGTGAAGCTGGACTGGCATGAGCCGGGCGAACGTATCCGCACCAGCAGCCTGGCTCATGAGCTGATCGATCACCTGCTGCTCAATCAGGTCGGGTTGCGTGAAGGGCTGCGCCTGAAGGGCGGGTTGGCGCCGGTGATGCGCCGACGCGTCGCGGAATACATCGAACAGCGCCTGGACCAGCCGCTGTCCCTGGGTGAACTGGCGATGCAGACGGCGCTCTCGGAATACCACTTCGCGCGGATGTTCCGGGAAAGCTTCGGCATGCCGCCGCACCAATACGTCCTGGCCCGCCGCGTGGCCCTGGCGCAGCGCCTGCTGCGCGACACCCGCCAGCCGCTCGCCCAGGTTGCCTTGGCTTGTGGATTTTCCAGTGCGAGCCATTTCGCCAACCGGTTCCGTTCGGTGGTGGGAGGGACGCCGGGGGAGTATCGGCAGGCGTTCGAGGAGTGAGGGAGCGGGGGCGTACCGAGCCGGTAGGCGGATCGCGGACGGACGTCCACTCCTACGGTGTGATCGCGCTGGGGGCTGCTTTCGTAGGAGCGGATTTTGGTTTTTGTTTAGGTGTCCAGCGTCGCTTCGGCGTGTGTTGGGAGATTTTGTTTCGCCCCCTCGGGCGAGTCACTTTCTCAAACGACAGAAAGTAACCAAAGGTCTTTGCCCCATCATCCGGGTCCGGCTTCGCCGGACTTCCCTCGCTCCATCGAAGTTTCAGGGGCCCGCGTCGACGGGCCATCCATGGCCCAACGACGCTCTCGCGGCATCCATGCCGCTCAACCCCTGAAACTCCGACTCCTCTCGGCCTCCTGAAGGGGCGCCCCGGTGCGCGCGGATATTTCTCTGGAAGTCTTTAAATCCAGAGCCAGAGCAGTGTGCATGCGTTCGTAGGAGCGGACTCCGTCCGCGATGCTCTTGCTTTTCGTAGGGCGAATAACGCGCAGCGTTATCCGCCGAGATGGGTATCGCTTCGCTCCACGCCATCCTATGAAGAACATCCACCGTCACCGGCACGCGCAGAGTCCCGTCAGGAGGTCAAGTGGAGGTATTGCGCGAGAGGCGTAGAGGGCCAGGGATGACCCTTCTACGCCGACCCTCGGAGCGATACCGGAGCGAGGGATGTCTGAGCGAAGCGAAGCCCCGGATGCCGAGACTAGCCTCCTTGGTTACTTCTTTGGAGGCGGCATTCCGACGCTTGGAAGAAGTAACTCGCCCAAGGGGGCGAAACCAAAGACATCCGAACACGCCGAAGCGGCGCTGAAACACCGAAGCCGCGGCTAATCGGCGGATAACGTCGAACGTTATCCGCCCTATGAAAGGCATCGGGCGCAACGGCAGAGTACGGTTCGCGAGCAAGCTCGCTCCTACAAGGTTCAGCCCAACACCGCCACCACGCCACCAATCACCGGCATCGCCGCCGCCGTCGGCAGTGCCCAGCGCGGCCGCCAGGCCAGCAGCAAAACCAGCGCGGCCCCGGCGATCATCAGCAGACACGCCCAGTAGACGATACCCAGCTCGATCCCCATGCGATGAATCGCATAGGCCAGCGCCAGCGCCCCATCCACCAGTGCCACACCCCGTAGCAGGCGCACGCGGAATTCCGAGGGCGCGCTGCCGAACAGATCACGATGATGACGCGACAGCGAAAGACAGGCCGCCGCCAGCGCCAGCAGGTTCAGACCGAACACCAGCAACATCAGGCGAACTCCTCGGTACGGCCACGGCGCACCCGCACGGGCTCGGCGCGTTCCCGGCCCAGGTGCCAGGCCAGTACAGCGCACAGCGCGCCCATCAGCAGCAGACCAAGATCGATCCCCGCCATCAGCCAGTCGCCCTCGGCGATACGGCGGGTCAGTCGGCCGGGCTCGGGCCCGAACAGGCCGAGCACCGGCAGCAGCAGCGCCAGCGCGGCCAGCGCACCGAACTGTTCACGGGCCATGCCGCGTCCACCGCGGCGCCACAGCGCATGGGCCAGCGCCAGCAGCCAGGTCGCCACGAACGCGGTGGCCTCCCAGCGCTCACGCCCGGCCATCCCGGCGGGCAGCAGGCGCGATGCCGCCAGCAGCCCCAGCGACGCCAGCGGCAGCCCGCCGCACACCGCGCCATTGAGTACCCGTACCAGCGCCACGCCCCGATGAGCGCGCGCCTCACGCTTGCTTACCCAGACCTGCAATCCGCCGAAGACCATCGCGCAGCCCAGCAGGCCGAGGATGAAATACATCACCCGCAGCAGATGGTTGCCGAACTGCGCCATGTGCAGGCCGGTCAGCCAGGCGTAGGTGTGATAGCCGGATTTGTAGGGCGGCTGCACATGCAGCAGCGCGCCGGTGCCGGAGTCGAACGACACCGTACGTTGATCATTCACCATGCTGCGCTCGACGGCCCGGCGCACCTGGACCATCGCCGAGGCGTCATTAGGATGCTCGACGTTGATCCAGCCCACGGTGCTGTCGTCACCCCAGGCCTCGCGCGCCTTGAGGATCATGCGGTCGATGGACTTCGGCGGCTTGGCCGGCTTGCCCAGTTCCTCCCGCTCGAAGGCGCCCTGCACTTCATGCTCGAAGCGCTCCATGTCGTTCTTGTAGGCGGCCTGGATGCCGGCAGTCATGTAGAAGGTGATGAAGATCGCCAGCCCCGTGTACGCCATCAGCAGATGGAACGGCAGGCCGAGCACGCCCAGCACGTTGTGCGCGTCCAGCCAGGCGCGTTGCCTGGCCGCCTGCGGCCGCAGGGTGAAGAAATCCTTGAAGATGCGCCGGTGCACGATCACCCCGCTGACCAGCGCCACCAGCATGAACAGGCCGGCCACGCCGACCACATAGAGGCCAATCATGCCGCCGTGCAGTTCGTAGTGCAGTTCGAGGAAAAAATTGCCGCCCACGGTTTTCGGCAGCTCCTCGCCGGTCCGCGCATCGACCAGGAAGGACTGGAACTCGCCAAGGTCTTCCGGCACCCAACCGGCGATCCAGTACGGCATGCGCTCGCTCGGCGGCAGCATCCAGTAGGCGTGGGCACGGGGGGCACGCTCGACGATCAGTTCGCGGACCTGGTCGGCGCCGACCTGGATCGATTCCAGCGGCTGCAGTTGCGGCAGCATCCAGCGGGTCAGCTCCTTGTCGAACACCGCGACGGTGCCGGAGAACAGCACGACAAAGAGAATCCAGCTGACCAGCAGTCCGCTCCAGGTATGCAGCCCGGACATGGATTGGCGCAGGCTCATGGACGCACCCCGTAGCTCGCCGGCAGGAAGGCCGCCAGTCCGAGCACGACGCTCAGCGCCAGCGGCGCCCAGACCGCACGCCAGGGACTGCGCGCACCGAAGGCATAGAGGATCGCCGCGACCCAGACGATGAAGCAGGCCAGGCTGGCCAGGGATACACGGTCCGGCCGCGACATCGGCAGGTAGACACTGAGGAAGGCAGTGGCGGTGTAGGCCAGGGCGTAACCACCGACCACGGCGCTCAGGATGCGGGCGGTGACGGCACCGGCCTGGGCGCCGCTCAAGCCTCGGGAGCGCGGGGTAGCTGACATGCGGGTGAATCCTGCGAAGCCTCCCGGGAGCTTCCCGGAAGAGTGATTGAAAAGCAGAATTATATGATATTGCTTCTCAATTAAAAGAAATCAGTCGGCGTCTTTGTCAGCATCTGTGTCCGCCATCCGCTGCACGGCACAGGGGCTGCCGACATCCTTGGACAACCGCCCGCCCCGGCGCCGCGACCTACCCGTGGTAGGTCGCGGTTCCCGTAACGACACGGCCGTTGCCGTAGATGCAGCGGGTAGCGTCGTAGCAGCCGGCGATGTATCGCGGCCGGAGAGGTTGTCGGCGTTGATGGCGAAGGTTTCGTAGCGCACGGCGGGGGTGCAGCAGGGCGTAGCTGGGCACGTCCAGCGAGTTGTCCGAAGCCCCCGGACTGCGGCCGTTGTAGCGAGCGTCCGCGCCGAAACCGAGGCCCTTCAGCACGCCGTCGCGCAGGCGGGCATGAAATTTCCTTGTGCAGATCAAGCGGGATTGCACAGAGGCCGAACGGCGAAGGAAAACCTGCAGGCCGATCCGAAAAATTTTCTGTCAGCGCGTGCGCGCCACATCCATGGCCCGCTCCAGCCCCTCGAACACTCGCGGCGACAGGCACTGGGCGACATTGAAACGCAGGAAGCCGGTGGCGCTCTGGCTGAGGCTGAAGACATTGCCCGGCGCCAGCACCAGGTTGTCCGCCAGCGCCGCGCGGGACACCTCGGCGGCGTCCAGCCCACCCGGCAGGCTGGCCCAGATGAATATCCCGCCGCGTGGCTCCAGCCAGGGCTGGATATCCAGCGTGCGCAGGCGCTGCAGCGTCTCGCCCATGGCATCGGCCAGGCGTGCGCGCAGGCTGTCCAGATGCCGACGGTAGCTGCCCTTGCGCAGCAGCTCATGGAGCATTTCCGCGCTGAACGGACTGTTGCCGAAACTGGTGGCCAGTTTCAGGTCCACCAGCCGCTCGCACCACTCGGGCTGGGTGGCGATGTAGCCGCAGCGCACCGAGGCGGACAGCGTCTTGGAGAAGCTGCCGACCTGGATCACCCGTTCCAGCCCGTCGAAGGCGGACAGGCGCGGCGCACTCTCGTGCTCGAAGTCGCCGAAGATATCGTCCTCGACGATCAGCAGGTCGTGGGCCTCGGCCAGTTTCAGCAGGCGATGGGCGACCAGCGGCGAAAGCACCGCGCCGGTGGGGTTATGGAAGGCCGAGTTGGTGATGTACAGGCGCGGGCGGTGCTGCTCCAGCAGGCCCGCCATGGCGGCCACGTCCGGCCCGGTTGGCGTGTAGGGCACGCCGACCACCTGCACGCGGTGGGCGCGCAGCAGGGCCTGGAAGTTGAAGTAGCCGGGATCGTCCACCAGCACGCAGTCGCCCGGCTCCAGCAGGAAGCGGCAGACCAGGTCGATGGCCTGGGTGCCGTTGTCGGTGAGCACCACCTGCTGCGGGCCGACCGGCACGCCGTAGTCCGCCAGGCGGCGCGCCAGCTGCTCGCGCAGGCCGGCGTGGCCATAGGGGCGCCCGTACTCCAGCAGGCTCGACTGCGGCGCCCGGGCGATCTGCCGCAGCGCGCGGCGCAGCTCGTCTTCCGGCAGCCAGGACGGCGGCAGCCAGCCGCAACCGGGCTTGAGCGAGGTGTCGGCGGCTTCCAGCGACTGCCGGGATATCCACAGGGGATCGATGCTGCGGTCCAGCGCCGGGCTGATCTCCGCCAGCGACAGGGGCGGCGCATGGCCGCTGACATAGAAACCGGAGCCACGCCGGGCGGCGATCACCCCATCGGCGGCGAGACGGTCGTAGGCTTCCACCACCGTGGTCTTGGACACCTCCAACTGCTCGGCCAACTGGCGGATCGACGGCAGCCGCTCACCCGGCACCAGCGCGCGCGCGGCCAGGCGCTCGCGCACGTGGTGCATCACCGTATCGACTCGCGTGCTCTTTGGCCTGCCCATGCTGCCGTCGCTCCCCCAGAGATAATGTGTACCGGGATAATTTACGGACAGTTTGCGCAAATTGTACCTTTCTGTCACTGGCCGCCCGGCGGGTCCGCGCGCATTCTCCAAGCTCGCCCTCCTGCTGGATGACCCACCATGAACAACACCCACACGCTCGCCACGAACAGCAATCTCGGCGGCTGGCTCAGCGGCTTCCTCGGCGTCCTCATCTTCAGTGGCTCGCTGCCGGCCACGCGGGTGGCGGTGGCCGACTTCGACCCGACCTTCCTCACCCTCGCCCGCGCCAGCATCGCCGGCCTGCTGGCGGCGCTGATCCTGATCGTGCTGCGGCAGAAGCTGCCAGCGCGCCGCGACCTGCTTCCCCTGCTGGTGGTCGCCGGCGGCGTGGTGGTCGGCTTCCCGCTGCTTACCGCCCTGGCGCTGCAGCACGTCAACTCGGCCCACGCCATCGTCTTCGTCGGCCTGCTGCCGCTGGCCACTGCGCTGTTCGGGGTGATGCGCGCCGGCGAACAACCGCGCCCGGCGTTCTGGATCTGCTCGTTGCTGGGCAGCGCTGTGGTGGCCGGCTTCGCGCTGTCGCAAAGCGGCGCGGGCAATCTCACCGGCGACCTGCTGATGCTCGCCGCCATCGCCGTCTGCGGCCTGGGCTACGCCGAAGGCGGGCGCATCGCCCGGCACCTGGGCAGCTGGCAGGTGATCTGCTGGGTGCTGGTGCTGTCCCTGCCGCTGATGCTGCCGCTGGCCTGGTACACCCAGCCGGAAACTTACTCCGGCGCCAGCTGGCCGGCCTGGCTGAGCCTGGGCTACGTGTCGCTGTTCAGCATGCTGATCGGGTTCTTCTTCTGGTACCACGGCCTGGCCACCGGCGGCATCGCCGCGGTCGGCCAGCTGCAACTGCTGCAGCCCTTCTTCGGCCTGGCGCTGGCCGGCCTGCTGCTGCACGAGCAGATCAGCCCGCTGATGGCCGGCGCCACCGTCGCCGTGGTGCTGTGCGTCGCCGGAGCCAAACGCTTCGCCCGTTGACCGCTGGTTTCCTTCCGCGCCCAGGCGAGAAAAATCGCGGTATCATCGGGCGTTTGCGTACTCGGCTGGATCGCCGGAAGGAAACTCGGATGAAGCCACCCGCCGAATCTCCATTGCCCGCCGTGGCGCGCGACGAATTCGCGCCACGCCCGCGGCTGACCCTGGGCAGCCATGTGCACAGCGGCTTCGACCTGCGCAGCGGGCGCATGCAGAACATCTCCCGGCACCGCGCCGCGCTGGCCTTCCTGTATGACGACATGCCGGTCTCCGGCAGCGTCACCCCGCGCTCGGGCCGCGAGATCCGTGTCTTCCGCGATGACCGCATCGTGCGCGTCAGCCGCCAGCTGGAACTCGAACAGGCCTGGCGCCTGGACCTGCGCGAACTGGGCTTCAGGCCGGCGATGCGGCGCAGCGATGCGCTGGAGGACAGCGCCGGGGAAATGTTCGAGCTGCCCGACGACAGCGCCTGGCAGGGCTTCATGCGCGAAGGACTGCCGCAGCTGCGCGAGCAGGGCTGGGAAATCGACGTGCGCCCGGAGTTCGTCTTCGACATCTCGCCGGTGGAAGACTGGTACGCGGAGATCGAGGAAACCGAAGACCGCCAATGGTTCGACCTGGAGCTGGGCATCCAGGTGGACGGCCGCCGCATCAGCCTGCTGCCGTCGCTGATCGAACTGATCCGCCGGATGCCGGCGCTGCTCGATCCAGCCGCCCTCGCCCGCCACGCCGACGATGAGCAACTGGTGCTGCGCCTGGATGCCGGGCGCACCCCGATCCACACCTGGCAGACCGCCTCGGATCGCCCTCTGCGGGTATCGCTGCCGTTCGGCAAGCTCAAGCCGATGCTCGGCACGCTGTCGGAGTTCTACATCGGCGACCTGCCGCCGGTGCGCCGCCTGCGCATGGGCGCGGCCGACGCCTCGCGCCTCTCCGAACTGGAAGAACTGCCGCTGGCCTGGGAGGGCGGCGAGCAACTGCGCGAGATTGCCCACCGCCTGCGCGACTACCGCGCGCGCCCGGCAACCATTCCCGAAGGCCTCAACGCCGAGCTGCGCGCCTACCAGCACGAGGGCCTGAGCTGGATGCAGACCCTGCGCGAAGTCGGCGCCAGCGGCATCCTTGCCGACGACATGGGCCTGGGCAAGACGCTGCAATCCCTCGCCCACATCCTGCTGGAGAAGCAGGCCGGACGCCTGACCAGCCCGGCGCTGGTGATCATGCCCACCAGCCTGATCCCCAACTGGCTGGACGAAGCCGAGCGCTTCACCCCCGGCCTGCGCGTACTCGCCCTGCACGGCGCCGGGCGGCGCAAGGCGTTCGCGAAGATCGCCGAGCACGACCTGATCCTCACCACCTACGCCCTGCTGCCGCGCGATGCGGAGAAGCTCGCGCAGCACGAGTACCACCTGCTGATCCTCGACGAGGCGCAGAACATCAAGAACGCCGGCACCAAGGCCGCCCAGGCCGCGCGCCACCTGCAAGCGCGCAACCGCCTGTGCCTGACCGGCACGCCGCTGGAGAATCACCTGGGCGAGCTGTGGTCGTTGTTCCACTTCCTGCTGCCCGGCTGGCTGGGCGACGCACGCCAGTTCGCCATCGACTACCGCACGCCCATCGAGCGCCACGGCGACCAGGCACGCCTGACCCACCTGGCCGCGCGCATCCGCCCCTTCCTGCTACGGCGCACCAAGGAGCAGGTGGCCTCGGAACTGCCGCCCAAGAGCGAGTTCATCCAGCACATCGAACTCAGCGAGGCGCAGCGCGACCTCTACGAAACCGTGCGCCTGGCGCTGGACCGCAAGGTCCGCGACGAGATCGCCCGCCGAGGCCTGGCGCGCAGCCGCATCATCATCCTCGAGGCGCTGCTCAAGCTGCGCCAGGTGTGCTGCGACATCCGCCTGGTGAACAAGGAAGCGCCGCCGCCCTCCGGCAAATCGGCGCGCACGGTGACCTCGGGCAAGCTGGTGTACCTGCTGGACATGCTCGAAGAACTGCTCGCCGAAGGCCGCCGCGTGCTGGTGTTCTCGCAGTTCACCTCGATGCTCGCGCTGATCGGCGAGGCACTGGTCGAGCGCAACCTGGAGTACGCCCTGCTCACCGGCGACACTCGCGACCGCCGCGCGCCGGTGAAGGACTTCCAGGAAGGCCACGTGCCGCTGTTCCTGATCAGCCTGAAGGCCGGCGGCGTGGGCCTGAACCTGACCGCCGCCGACACCGTGATCCACTACGATCCCTGGTGGAACCCGGCCGCCGAGAACCAGGCCAGCGACCGTGCCTACCGGATCGGCCAGGACAAGCCGGTGTTCGTCTACAAGCTGATCGCCCGTGGCACGGTGGAAGAGAAGATCCAGATGCTGCAACGCGACAAGGCCGCGCTGGCCGCCGGCATCCTCGAAGGCACAGGCTCCGACTGGCAGCTCGACGACGCGGATATCGACGCACTGTTCGCGCCGTTGCCCAAGGCGGTCTGACGCACAACGCAAGGCGGGCAGGAACGTGGGAGCGGGGAGTTCAGCGCATCCCCCAGCCATGGCTGACCAGCACCGACTGCCCGGTGAGCGCCGCCGACGGGAAGCTGGCGAGGAACAATACGGTCTGCGCCACGTCGTCGACCGTGGTGAACTCGCCGTCCACGGTGCCACCGAGCATGACCTTCTTCACCACTTCCTCCTCGCTGATCCCCAACTCCTTCGCCTGCTCGGGGATCTGTTTCTCCACCAGCGGCGTACGCACGAAACCGGGGCAGACCACGTGGGAGCGCACGCCGTGCGGGCCGCCTTCCTTCGCCAGGGTGCGGGCCAAGCCCAGCAGGCCGTGCTTGGCGGTGACGTAGGCGGATTTCAGCGGCGAAGCCTCGTGGGAATGCACCGAGCCCATGTAGATCACCACGCCGCCGCGCTTGGCCGGGTACATGTGGCGCAGCGCGGCGCGGGTGGTGAGGAAGGCGCCGTCGAGGTGGATGGCGAGCATCTTCTTCCAGTCGGCGAAGGCGAAGTCCTGCAGCGGATTGACGATCTGGATGCCGGCGTTGGACACCAGGATGTCGATGCTGCCGAAGGTCGCCACGACGCGATCGATGCCGCTGTCCACCGCCTGCTCGTCGGTGACATCCATGGCCAGCGCCAGGGCCTTGCCGCCGGCGCTTTCGATCTCATCCACCACGCGCTGCGCAGCATCCCGCTGCAGATCGGCAATGGCCACCGCCGCGCCTGCCTTGGCGAGCGTCAGGGCGATCTGCTTGCCGATACCGCTGGCCGCGCCAGTGACTACCGCGACCTTGCCGTTCAATGGGTTCATCACAGCGTTCCTCGAAGGGTCTGGAACACTCACTCTAGACGGCCTATTCGCGGAGCATCTGAATGTCGCCGTCCCGATTCTGGCGGTACAGGGTATAGGGCAGCACCAGGGTATCGGCCACTGCGGACAAGCCCATATCAATGACTGGCGCCGGATACTCCATCAGGCCGAAGCGATAGAGTGCCCCGCCTCGCCGATGACCATCACCGCTCAACACGCAAACGTTGTAGACGACACCACCGTAAACTCGCGGCAGCTTGTCGCCACACGCCGTTCCCCTGAGACCCAGATCATCGACCTTGGCGACGTTGTCGCTGGATAGCGTCCGTACCGACCCGCAACCCGCCACACCCGCCGCGATCAGCAGTGCAACCATCGAGCGAAGGATCATGGTTCAACTCCCTGTCAACGATTGACCGGCCACGTTGGGTGGCGGATACATCACTCAATCCTTGCGCAGTTCGATACTGCCATCGCGGCTCTGCCGATAGAGGGTGTAGGGCAGGGCCAGGGTGTCGACCACGCCGGAGAAAGCCATGTCCAGCACGGGAAGTATCGGCGGGCCGAAAGTCGAGTTGGCTGGTGTTGGCGGCGGCGTGTAACCCGTGTCGGCCGGGGGCTCCCCGTACAGCTGGCAGGCATCCCAGACCACACCGCTATAGACCCGGGGAATGGCACCGCAATAGGTGCCCTTGAGCCGCAGCTCGCTGGCATTCACCACATCGTCGCTGCGCAGCGTGTGGTAGGAACCGCATCCACTGAGCAGGCCGGCCATGAGCAACGGCCAAACCAGGTACATCTTCATGTCGAAACTCCCTCTCAACTTTCTTTACCAGCCCTTGAGCTGGTCCCATCGCCAGTTTCGATACTGGTAGATCAGTGTACCCAGGAGACCATAGGCCGCCGCCATGGCGAAGAGGATAAGAATCCTGTCGGCCACGGCGGAGAGCGGCAGGTTCATCTGGTTCATCTCCACCACCGCGCGGATCGCCCAGGTGGAGGGAATGGCATCGGCCAGCAGCTGCACCCACTGCGGCATGGCCTGGGGTGGCCAGGTAAAGCCGGCCATGTAGAACAGCGGCAGGGTGATGAAGGTCATGGTCAGGTAGACCGCCTCCTCCGACGGCAGCAGCTCGGCGACGAACTCGCTCATGGCGATCACCGCCAGCAGGAAGGGCAGCACCAGCCCCATCAGCATGAAGAACGAGGCCGTCTGCCGGTAACCCATCATCCATGGCCAGATCACGTAGAAGAGCATGGCCAGCACCGTCCAGATCGACAACTGCGCGGCGTAGCGGCCGAAGCGCGTCGAAACGGGCTGGCGCAGCGAGCGCGGGGTGCCGCCGCGCAGGTTGAGGTTCACCCGCGTGCAGGAGAGCAGCAGGCTGTGCTGCAGGATCAGCGTCACCAGGCCGGGCAGGACGATGGCGGCGAAGCTGGGGCCGGGGTTGAACAGGTCGGTGAGCTGGCCGATCGCCGGTTGCAGCAGCACGCTGGCCTGCCGCTCGGAGAAGCCGCCGCGCGTCAGCCGCTCGCGGTTGTAGCGCAGCGACAGCTCGTTGTAGGTGGCGCTGATGTCCTGCTGGATCTGCCCGTTGGCCATGCGGTTGGTGGCATCGCCGAAGATCGGCACGGTGACCGACTCGCCGCGCAGCACGCGCTTTTCGAAGTCCAGCGGGATGACCACGATGGCGAACAGCTTGCGCCAGGCGAGATCATGCTGCGCCTCGGGCAACTGGTCGTAGCCGCGGGTGGCGATCTTCGGCGCGGCATCAAGCAGGCGCACCAGTTCGCGGGACGCCGCGCTGTGGTCCATGTCGATCACCGCCACCGGCAGGTCGTTCATGGTGCGGTGCGCGTAGGGCAAGGTGGTCAGCGCCACCGACAGCACCATCATCAGCCACAGCGGCTTGCCCAGCATGTTGCGCAGGGATTGGCGGAAGACGCTCCAGAAGTTTTCCATGCGCTTTCCTTACGCCGGGCTCAGGTCGAGACGCCGACGCAGGCGCATCTTGGCGATCATGTAGGCCAGCAGCGGGTAGAGCAGCAGCTTGCAGCAGGTGTACAAACCCGACTCGGCCGGCGCCTTGCGCAGGAACTGGTCGAACAGGCCGTGCAGGGTGTGAGTCAGCGGCTCCGCCTCGGCGATCACCCGGGCGATCTGCGGCATCGCCAGCTCCGGCAGCAGCACGCCGGAATAGGTCTGCGCCAAACCGATCAGCAGGCCGATCAGCGAATAGGCGCTGAAGCGGTTGGCGGTGAAGATGAACAGCACCAGTCCGAGGCTCTGCGCCGCCGCGACGTAGCAGACGGTGATCGCCAGCATCCACCAGGGATTGCCGTTGATCCGCGCGCCGTTGAGCCCCACCAGCAGGAACAGTTCGACCATCAGTAGCGTGCTGAACAGCAGCGTGTAGGGCGCCAGCTTGCCCAGCAGGCGCACGCCGAGGGCCTGGGCCCGCAGGATGTGCGGGGACGATGCGCGCAGCTCCGGCGCCTCGCGGGCCAGCACATGGACGGTAGCAACGATCACGAACAGCTGCAGCAGGTGGACAATGGCCGCGAACTGCTGGAAGTAGATGTAGTTGCCGCTGGCGTTGAACAGGCTCTCGTAGGACACCGCGACGCTGGCCAGCGCCGGCATCGGACGATCCATCCCGGCGGCCAGGCGCGGGCGCAGCTCGGCGTTGACGGCGCTCATCAGCCCACTGAAGTCCTGGGTGGAGTAGAAGCCGGCGGAATAGAACAGCGAGTTGTAGTACAGCTCGGCGGTGGGCTGGCGGCCGGCCAGCGCGTCCGCCTCGAAATCGCGGGGGATGTACAGCAGCGCATAGTCGTCGGCCATGCGCAGGCGGCGCAGACCTTCCTGCAGGCCACCGCCGAGCACCTCGACCTTGGCGTGGGAGCCGGCGTCCAGCTCGCGGACGATCCGCCGCGACAGGTGGCTGTGATCGGCATCGACCACCGCCACCGGCATGTCCAGCAGGGTGCCGGCCTGGTAGACGCCGCTGATTACCACGAACAGCAGCAGCGGCCAGAGCCAGCCGAGCCAGTGGATGGTCCAGCTGCGCAGGGCGATGCGCGTCTCGCTGCCGAAGGCCTGGGCGAAACGCAGCAGGTTGCGCCTTACTGCTTCCAGTGCCACAGCGCGCTCATCCCGGGACGCAGCCCCTCCACCGGTTTCTCCGGATAGAGCCGCACCTCGAAGGTCTTCAGGTCGAAGTCGCCGGTGGCGCGGGTGGCGCGCTTGGTGGCGAAGTCACCGAGCGGCGCGATGTAGCTGACCCTGGCGCGGACTTCGGCGTTCTTCAGGGCGGGCACCTGGATGCTCACCTCATCGCCCTTCTTCACGTCGGCGAGGATGTCTTCGCGCAGGTTGAACACGAAATAGCTGTCGGACAGCCGCACCAGTGTCAGCAACGGGCTGTAGGCATTGATCAGCTCGCCCTGCTCCGCCGGGATCGGCCCGACTTCGCCGTCCACCGGCGCCACCACGTTGAGGTCGTCGGTCTGCGCCTGCAGTTCGAGAATCTGCGCATCGGCCCGGCGCACCGCGGCTTCCAGCGCGCGGCGGCGCTCCTCGCGGTCGCCCTGGGTGCCTTCGTCGAGATTGGCCTGGGCCTCGGCCACGCGGTTGCGCGCCACGTCGCGGCCACGGCGGGACAGGTCCAGTTGCGCCTGGGAAACGAAGCCACGGCCGGCCAGCTCCTCGTTGCGCTGGTACTCGAGCTCGGCATTGCGCAGCTCGGCCTGAGCCTGGGACAGGCTGGCCTGCAGGGCGCGCAGGGTTTCCTCGCGGGTGCCGTGGAGGGATTCGTCGAGATTGGCCTGCACCTGGTTGCGCGCGGCGCGCAGGGAATCCAGTTGGGCCTGCAACTCGGGGCTGCTGAGGGAAATCAGCAGCTGGCCCTGCTTCACATCGTCGCCGCGCCGCACGTGCAGCACTTCGACCCGGCCCTTGGCCTTGGACGCGACGATGACATCGGTGGCATCCGCCTCGCCCTGCAGCAGCAGCGGCTGGGTGTGCAGGCGGAGATAGAGGGTAATGGCGATGATCACCAGGATCAGCAGGGGTGCGAACAGCTTCCATCCCTTCATGGGCTCGGACTTCCTCGGCAGCCGGATGCACCGATGGTAGTGCATCCGGCCGCTGTGCGGCGGGCCGTGATCAATGCCTGTGCGATCAGCGCTCGTCGTCGCTGATCAGTTCACGCTCGCCGCTGCGCTGCGGCGAAGCCGGCGAAGGGAAGCGCGAGGAGGCATAGCGCACCACCAGGATCGCCAGCGCCAGCAGCAACAAAGCCACCGAGACCAGGATGATGCCGTCGTCCGGCACGTGGTTGTGCTGGATGTCGGCGATCATCAGGCGGGTCAACGCAGTCATCGCCACGTAGATCAGGAAACGCACCGGCATATGGTTGGTCTTGAAGTAGATCCCCACCATCGCGCCCAGTTCGAGGTAGATGAACAGCAGCAGGATGTCATCGATGCTCGCGTGCCCCTTGCCCATCATCTCGCCGAAGGCCACCGCCGCCGACCAGAACACCGAGCCGCCGATGGCGAACAGCGCCAGGTAATGAAAGCCCTCCACCAGCAGGTTGCCCAGGGATTCGGCACAGCCATGCATCCATTCTCGCAGGCGCTCGGCCCAGTCCAGTTTCATTGGTTAGATCTCCACGTCTTAAAGGATTCCTGAGGGGAATGCCTGCCAGTCACTCTTTGCAAGAACTGCATTGCAAGCACTACGCCATTGATCTTGAGCAGTCATGGCAGCCCGTCGCTGCGGCACCATGACGGCGAACTTTTCCGGTTGCCCTCCGGTCAATCCAGAAGCACGCCCACAACAGGCAGGACCGATTCATGGAAAGTCCCTTTCAGGTACTGACCGACGCCTTCGGGCAGCAGTACCGCGTCAACTTCAGCCTTGAAGGGCTCGACGGCCGCATCGTCCTCACCCTCTCCACCGAGGACGGCGTCGCCGCGCGCCGCATGATCCGCAACAGCCAACTGCAGGACCCGAAGCAGTTGCAGCGCTTCATCCAGAGCGTCCGCTTCGGCCTCGCCATCGAGCACGGCCGTATGGCGCCGCAGTTGCTGGCCTCGATGACAGGCAGCGGCCACGGTCTGCTCAGCGCTTCCTAAGCCAAATTCCTATCTTCTGAAGATTCTGACTGACGGCGCATCGCGCCGGTCACGTCGGAACCGCTGCGCGCGCCTACAGGGCGCGCGCACTCATTTGGGCCATCACCCGATACCCGCCTCCCTCTTTCCTGCGTCTAGGCTCTGACGAATGATTCGCGCACCGGCAGTAGCATTGCGCGATCACTTTACTGTATAAATAAACAGTAATTTCCACTCCCCCAACAAGAGAAGGCTTACGAGGTGATGAATGGCCGTCGAAGTGGTGTACCGCAGCAGCCGCGATCCGGAGCGCCTGTTCATGGATAAGGCAGAAGCCGACCGGCACGACAAGATGCTGGAGCTGGCGGAAACGCTGGCCGAAGTGCTGCAGAAGGCGGTGCCTTCGCTCAAGGAGGACCAGGTCGAGGAAATCGGCATCTTCATGGCCAAGAACCGCGACGCCTTCGCCCGTGCCTTCAAGAACCAGCCCGATGCGTTGAACGAGATTTTCAGCGAGAGCGCAGCCGACGAGTGAGGCGGCCCATCGCGGACGGAGTTCGCTCCTAAGCAGGCGCAATAGTCCGTGGTTACCTGTAACCAACGATTCATCCGCGAAAGATTTCGCGGACAAGGTCCGCCCCTACAAGAGCCGTGCACTGGCTCTAGCTCTGGCTATTGAGGACTTCCAGCGAAGTGTCCGCGCACTCCGGAGCGCCCCTTCAGGAGGCCGAGTGGAATCGGAGTTTCAGGGGTTGAGCGGCATGGATGCCGCGAGAGCCGCGATGGGCCAGGGATGGCCCTTCGCGGCGGGCCCCTGAAACTTCGATGGAGCGAGGGGACCCCGGCGAAGCCGGGGCCGGATGCAGGGGCAAGACCTTTGGTTACTTTCTGTCGTTTGAGAAAGTGACTCGCCCGAGGGGGCGAAACAAAATATCTCAGCGCACACCGAAGCGGCGCTAGAACACCCGAACTTCACGACGGTGAATAACACCAGAGGTGTTATTCACCCTGCAGAGAGCAAAAGCATCGCGGACGGAGTCCGCTCCTACGAAAGCCATAGGAGCGGCCGCATCAGTGCCCCGAATACTCCCCGTAGAGAATCCGCTCCGCCAGCTTGTCAGCGACCCGCGCCGGCGACAGGTGATCGGCCTGGGCATGGGCATAAACCTCGGTCAGCCGCTCGGCGATCCGCGACAGGTGCGCAGTGATGGTCGGCAACGCCTCACCCTGGTGTTGCAGCGCAACGTAGATCAGGCCGCCGGAGTTGATCACGTAATCCGGTGCATAGAGGATGCCCCTGGCCTCCAGTTCGTCGGCGACGTCGGGCTGCGCCAGTTGGTTGTTCGCCGCCCCCGCCACCGCCGCGCAGCGCAGATGGCCGACCGCTTGCGAGGTGAGCACCCCGCCCAGCCCGCACGGCGCGAGGATGTCGCAGGGCGTGGTGAGCAGCGCCTCATTGGGCACCGGACGCGCACCCAGCTCCTCCACCGCCAGCTCCACTTTTCCCGAATCGATATCGCTGACCAGCAATTCCGCGCCGGCGGCGGCCAGGTGCTCGGCCAGGGCATAGCCCACATGTCCCAGCCCCTGGATGGCGACCCGCAGGCCGTCCAGGTCATCGCTGCCCAGGCGCGCCTGGGCGCTGGCGCGGATGCCGGCGAACACGCCCAGTGCGGTGTGCGGCGAAGGGTCACCGCCCGTGGTGGTGCTGGTGACATGGCGGGTGTACTGGGCGATGCAGTCCATGTCCGCGCTGGAGGTGCCGCTGTCCACCGCGGTGATGTAGGCGCCGCCCAGGGAATCGATGAAGCGGCCGAAGGCTTCGAACAGTTCGCCGCGATTGGGTACGTGAGGCGGGCGGATGATCACCGCCTTGCCGCCGCCCTGGCGCAGCCCGGCCAGCGCGGCCTTGTAGCTCATGCCCTGGGCCAGCCGCGCGGCGTCGCGCAGGGCGGCTTCCTCACTGGGATAGGGAAGATAACGGCAACCACCCAGTGCCGGCCCGAGCCGGGAATTGTGGATGGCTATGATGGCCTTGAGTCCCGTGGCCGGGTCCTGGGTGAGATGCAGCGACTCGAGCCGGGTGGCTTCCATCATGTCGAACATGGCGGCGCTCCCTTGCTAGTGACCGGGCGCCCAAGCTTTCGGGCCCTAACAGTATAGGCATCCCCCTCCATCCGCGTTTGTTCGCGACGAGCGCAGGCGGAGACTGGACGAGCGCGGCCCGCAACGGTTAAAACCGCAGGGTCAGCCGGAGAACGCCATGAACCCGCGTCAAGCCTGCCTCGCCTGCCTCGCCCAGGAACCACCCGCTCTGTTCGAGGCTGCGCTGTGGATCGCCGCCGAGCACGAGCCGCACCAGGGCCCGGAACAGGCACGCCGCCTGCTCGACAGCCTGGCGCATCAGGTCGCGGTGGCGTTGCCGGTGGCGACCACGGACGCCGAGCGGGCCCAGGCGCTGTTGCGCCGCCTGAGCGAGCTGGGCTTCGCCGAGGACGACGAGTTCCCCCTGCAACCCCGCGCCGCCCTGCTCCCCCGGGTACTGCAACGCCGCCATGGCCAGCCGCTGTCGCTGGCGCTGATCGCCCTGGAGCTGGCGCGCCAGCAAGGCATTTCCCTGGTCGGAGTGAATTTTCCCGGACGCTTCCTGCTGCGCGTTCCCGGCGCCGATCATCTGCTCGACCCGGCCACCGGCCGTCGCCTCTACACCCGCGACTGCCGCGACCTGCTGGTACGCCAATTGGGGCCGCAGGTGGAGCTTTCCGCCGCGCACCTGCAAACCGCCAGCGCCGCCGATATGCTCCAGCGCCTGTCGCGCAACCTGCGGCAACTGCACCTGGGCGTGGGCGAACCGATGGCCGCGCTGAAAGATGCCCAGCGTGTGCTTGAACTGGGCCCGCCGACCGCCGGCGACCATCTGGCCCGCGCCGATCTCTACCACGCGCTGGAGTGCCCGCAGGCCGAACGCTACGACCTGGAGCGGGCGATGCTGCTCAGCGACGACCCCGCCGAGCAACTGCGCCTGGCCCAGCGCCTGGCGGAGATCAGCGTGCCGCCCAAGGCGTTGCACTGAGCCATAGAGCCTCAGATCTTGAGCAATCCCAGTTCCTTCGCCCGCGCCACCGCCTGGGTGCGCCGCTCGACGCCGAGCTTGCCGTTGATCCGCCGGGCGTGGGTCTTCACCGTGTGCAATGAGATGTAGAGACGCTCGCCGATTTCCAGGTTCGAGCAGCCTCGCGCGATCAGTTCCAGCACCGACAGCTCGCGCAGGCTGAGCAGGCTGTGCGCGGGCATCTCGCTGGCGCAGGGGCGCAGGCCGAACAGCCCCGGCTGGCGCCGCTGGGTCTCCCGCAGAGCGGCGAGCAGGCCGAAGCGCTGCACCAGCGCCACCCCCTGGTCGAGCGCGGTGCGCGCGTCATCCAGGTTGCCGGCGAGGTAATGGACTTCGGCCAGCGCCAGCCAGACATCGCAGGCCAGGGTGTTGCGCCCCTGCCGCAGCAGGTCGGGCAGCATCGCGGAGAGGCGTTGCAATGCACCCTCGACCTCGCCGTCGTACAGTTCGGCGAGCGCCAGCAGGTGCTCCACCCGCAGGATCAGGTCAGGCATGGCGGCCGGCGGATTCAGGCGGTCGGTGCGGCAGCGCGAGGCGACCCGCAGCAACACCTCGCGCGCCTGCTCCGCCCGCCCCTGGCGGAGGCTCAGGGCGCCGCTGACCAGCAACAGCGAGCCGCGGTACACGGCCTCGGGTACATGCTGCAGCTGCATCAGCCGTTCCGCCTCCAGCAGTCGGTTGAAAGCGCCGTCGATGTCGTCATCCAGCGCATCCAGCCAGGCCATGCCGGTGAGGCCGTAGATCAGGCACGGATCATGGCTGCGGCGGGTTTCGGTAAGGCCGGCGATGAACAGCTCGCGCGCCTCGTCGTTGCGACCCTGGCGCAGGCTCAGCCAGCCGCGGCGCAGGGCGACGCGTCCAGCCATGGCGTTGCCGGTCACGCTGATTTCGTCCAGATAGTCCTGTACCCGCGCCAGCAGGGCGTCGGCGCGTTGCAGCTCGCCGCGCTGCTCCAGCCACTGGGCGCGGTCCAGCTCCAGCAGCGCTTCGAAGGTCAGGCTGCCATGCAGCCGCGCGAGCCTGAGCGCATCCCGGTTGATCAGGCGGGCTTCGGCCAGGTTGCCGCCGGCCTGGGCCTGCTGGGTCAGCGCCGACAGGCAGATCAGCTTTTGCGCCCAGGCATCCTCCGGCAGGTACTCCAGCGCCTCGCGCAGTTGTTCGCGGGCGCCGGCGCGCCCCCGGGCGTGAGTGAGCACTCCGGCCAGGCCCTGCCACTGAGCGACCAGCGTGCGCTGCCGACGCTCACCGGGCATCGGCAGGAAGCGGGTGAAGCCGGCGAGCAGTGCCTTGGCATCGTCCAGCCGGCCGACGAACAACAGGGTCCAGGCATTGAGCACCAGCAGGCACGGCGTGCTGCACAGCAACTCGTCCGGCAGCATTTCGCGCAGCTTGAGCACCCGTTCGAGATTGCGCCCGTGCAGCAGGTGTTCTTCGGTGAAACGCTGCAGCAGGCTGGCCGCCTCGTCCGGCTGCTCGGCGAGCAAGGCGTGTTCGAACGCTGCGTGGAGGTCGCCGGACTGGCTGAACCACTGGCAAGCCCGGCGATGCAACATCGCCGCCGGCCAGCGGGACAGGCGCGCCAGGGTCGGTGCGAGCATCGGCGCAGCCCGGAACCAGCGCTGGGTGTTGTCCACCGGCTCGATCAACGCCCCCCAGGCGAGCAGTCCGTCCAGCCCCTGGCCGGGCGTGTCGAACAGGTAATCGCTGAGCTCCCGGCCAAAGCGCGGAATGCTTGCCAGCGCGCAGAGCATCTCCGCCAGGGACGCGGGCAGAGCAGTCAGCACTTCCCGTTGCAGGTAGTCCTGCAACAGCGCGCTGCCGCTCTCCGCCACCTGTATCGTGCACGGCACCTCGCTGTCGTTCGCCAGGCTCAGCAGGCGCAGGCGGATACCGGCGAACCAGCCATGGGTCGACTCGTGCAGCGCTTCGCGTTGGACCTGCGGCCATTCCAGGGCCGACAGCTGCAGATAACGATCGAGCTCGCCCTGGGTCAGGGCAAGGGTGGCGGCGTCCAGTTCCAGCAGTTCGCCCTCGAGCAGCAGGCGCGTCAGGTTGCACTTCGGCCGCCGCCGGCTGGCCAGCCACCAGCCGATCTGCGGGGACGCCACCGCGAGCAGGCGGTCGAAGCAGTCATCCAGCGCAGCATCCGGCGTCCGGGGGTAATCGTCGAGCATCAGCCAGATCGGTTCGCTCACCGTCTCCAGCCAGGCGCCCAGCGCCTCTTCGCCCCCTTCAAGCACACCGAGCGCTTCGGCCAGCCGCTCGCAGAATTGCGCCGGCTCCAGCGGCCGCCCACCGAGGCTCAACCAGACCACGCGGGTGCCGGCTGGCGCCTGGCGTGCACACTCGCTCAGCAGCACCGTCTTGCCGCAGCCGGGCGGCGCCACCAGCAGACGCAGGCGGCATTCGGCGGCGCCAAGACTGGCCCGCAGGCGTTCACGGGGCAGATGCTTGCGGGGCAGTCGCGGCAGCGCCGCGCTGTGCAGGGCGATTGTCGACATGGGCTTCTTCCGGCCATTTGCTGCGGGCCAGACTATGCCCCGGCGCGGACCGGGCAAAGGACCATCAGCGGCATTCATGGCGCGTCATAGCGCCGGCTGCTCACGGCCCGGCGCAGACACTGCGCCCCCAAAAAAAGAAACCCGGCGCCTACCGTGAGGCGCCGGGCAAGGAGCACAGCAGCGGATCAGCGCACGCCGGTGTTGCGCAGGGCCGCCGGGGTGAAGTCGGCCATGCTGGCCTTGTTGCCGAACTGGTAACCGCGCTTCTCTTCGTTGTTCAGGCCGAAGGTCACGTAGCGGCCGGCGAGGATGTCGTACAGCGACTCTGCGGCGTAGCCGGTGGCCAGTTCCGGGTAGAAGGTCATCGAATGGCCCTCGCCCACGCGCCACAGTTGGCCGCGACCGTCGTACAGCTCGGACTCGGCGATCTGCCAGCTGTCCTCGTCGAGGTAGAAGTGGCGAGTGGCGTAGATGTTGCGCTCGCCGGCCTTCAGGGTGCCGACCACTTCCCACACACGGTGCAACTCGTAGCGGGTCAGGTCCTGGTTGATGTGACCGGGTTTGACGATATCGTCGTACTTGAGCTGCGGCGAGTTCAGCCGGTAACTGTTGTACGGGATGTACATTTCGCGCTTGCCCACCAGCTTCCAGTCGTAGCGGTCCGGCGCGCCGGAGAACATGTCGTAGTTGTCGGAAGTACGCATGCCGTCCGAGGCGGTGCCCGGGCCGTCGTAAGCCACCTGCGGGGCGCGGCGCACACGGCGCTGGCCGGCGTTGTAGATCCACGCCAGGCGCGGCTCCTTCACCTGGTCGAGGGTCTCGTGGACCAGCAGCACGTTGCCGGCCAGGCGCGCCGGGGCGGTCACTTCCTGCTTGAAGTAGGTGAGGATGTTGCCGGTCTTGCTGGCGTCCTGCTCGGTCATGCTCTGCGGCACCGCGATCGATTCCTCGAAGCGGATCGGCGTATAGCTGCCGTTGGTCTGCGGCACCACCTGCACCACCACGCGGGAGATATTGCCGCCGTGGTAACGGGTCAGGTGGTTCCACAGCGCCTGCACGCCGTTCTTCGGAATCGGGAAGGCGTAGTAGCGGCTCTTCTCGAAGTTCTCCAGGCCGTTGCCGTCGTTGATCGGCTGGACGAACTCGGCGCTGTGCTTGATCGAACCGTAGACCTCGTCGGGCAGCGCGAAGCTGCGGTGAGTCTTGTACACCGGGATCTTGTAGGTGTCCGGGTAGCGCTTGAACAGCGCCAGTTGGCCGGCGGAAAGCTTGTCCTTGTACTGGTCCACGTTCTGCGCGGTGATAGTGAACAGCGGCTTCTCATCGGCGAACGGGTCGGAGAGGAAGCCCTTGGCGTCCACCTTGCCTGCATCGCGGGCGATGCCGCCGGTCCAGGCCGGGATGCTGCCGTCGGCGTTGCCTTCCTTCTGCGAGCCCATCGGCGTAAGGCTGCTGCCAAGCTTCGCCACCTCATCGGCGGAGACCGCGGCCATCACCCCGCAGGACAGCAGGCTCAGGGCCAGCGCGCCACATTGAAGGATTCTTGTCGTTCTCATACGTCGGTTCCTTGGTCAGGCGGTCAGAAGTTCACGCCGAAGCTGAGCGAAACGAAGTCGCGGTCGACGATGGTGTTGTAATCGCCGCCGAAGAAGTTCGTGTAGTTCAGGCTCGCGGTGTAGGTGTTCTGGTAGTCGGCATCGATGCCGACGCTGGCGGCCTTGCTGCCTTCGTTGAAGACCGGGCCGTAGCCATGCACGTCATGGGACCAGGCGATGTTCGGCTTGAGGTTCACCCCGGCGAACACGTTGTTGTAGTCCCAGATGGTGCGGGCGCGGTAACCCCAGGACGAGGAGGTGTAGAAGCCGCCGCTGCCATACTGGGCATCGGCCACCGCGTTCTCCGGCACACCGTACACCGAGTCGCGGCCGTAGCGTTCGCCGACCTCGCGGGTCATGCCGCCAACGTAGGTCACGCCGACTTCGCCCACCAGGGTGACGCGGTCGGCGCCCATGGCCTGGTCGAAGAAGTGGGTGAAGGTGGTCTGCGCCTGGCTCACGTCCTTGCGTATATAGCCGTGGTTGACCTGCTCGGCCTGGGCCAGCGCGCCCGCCACACCGCCGCTGGCGAAGCCGCCGGCCACTGTGGTGGCCAACAGCGGCGTCAGGTCGGTGGTGTTGAGTTGCAGCGGCATGTTCGGCCGGAAGCTGAACTCGCCCTGCCAGGCGGTGCCGGTGGGCAGCGTGGTGGAGAAGCTCAAGCCATACAGGCGGATGTCCTCGGGGTATTCAAGGAAATAGTGGCCGCGCCCCAGCAGGATCGGCTGGGCCAGCGCCGAGGCGCCCGCGCCGATGGCACGCAGGGCATTGCCGATATCGGCGGCACTGGCGTTCTGCATGCTCACGATGGGCGTGCGGCTGTGGTAGTTCATGGCGTAGGCGCCGTACTCGACGTCATCGCCCAACCAACGCAGCGACAAGCCCCACTGCCCGGAGTCGCGGGCATCGCGGTCGGCGCCGCGCGGCACCATCAGGCCCTCGGGGGTGACAGTCACGCCCAGGGAGTTGAGCAGCGCCTTGGTCGCCGGCGCGTTCAACGCAGTGACGGTGTTCTTGTCGAGGATGTTGTAGTTGGTGTTGCAGCCATCGGCCGCCACGTCCGTGGTGGAGAAGAAGGTGCCGCAGTTGTCGAGCACCGTCTGGTCCCACTCCAGCTGGTAGAAGCCTTCCACGGACAGCGAGTCGGTGAGGCTCTGCGACATGTAGAGCATGTTCACCGGGATCAGGCCTTCCTTGATTTCCGAACCGGGCCGGCGGAAGGCGGATACGTCGATGGGGTTGATGGCGTTGATGCTGTTGCCGATGAAGGTGCTCTCGCCCCAGCTCACCACCTGCTTGCCCAGGCGCACAGTGCCGGGCATGTCGGCGATGGAATAGTTGTAGTAGCCGAAGGCATCGAGCAGCTGCGCCCCGGAGGACTTGGCGCCTTCCTTGCGACCGCTGTTGGAGATCGGCTTCCACTCGGTGCCTTCATCCTCCAGGCGGAAGTCGTACCAGTACTTGCCCCGGGTGAAGACGCCGAAGTCTCCATACTTCAGCTCCAGGTCGTGGATGCCCTTGAAGATCTTCGAGAAGGTGTGGCCCTTGCGGAAGTTCAGGCGCCCGTCGTCGTTGGTCTGGGTCATCCCGTGGCCGCCGTTGGCGGAACCGATCAGATCCTGCTTGGGACTCTGGGTACTCCAGCTGGCCCCCACGGACAGGCTGGAATCGAACTGTCCTTCAATCTCCCCAATGTTGAACGAAACGGCCTGTGCCTGGGCGGCGCATCCCAGGGCGACAGCGGTGGCGAGAAGTTGCGGTTGGAAGAATCCGCGCCTTGTTTTTGTTGTCATGCGGCTCTCCTGACGGTGTCGAGGTGGCTACACCCTACTCAGGCCCCCGGTGGGGAGTAAGCGCTCCAAGGTGGTATTCGCGGCGTCGCCCGAAAGAGTGAATCCCTGCTCTGCCACGGCCCTTTCCGGGCGATATTGGCGCAGGCAATGACGGGCCATCGAGCATCTGGATAGTGCAGCGGCCATTGCCACTACCCGAGGGGCAGGGTTCTTTGGCATCCTTGGCAACCTATGCACGCCATCGACCAACGCCCGACCGACAGCCACCTCACCGAACAGACCCGCGAGGTGGTCCTGCGCTATCACGAATGCTGGAAGCATCGCGACCTCGAAGCGGTGCTCGCGCTCTACCATCCGCAGGTGGAGTACAACGACTTCTTCCAGAATCGCACCCTGGGTTATGCCGACCTGCGCGACTACGTGCAGGGCACCATGCCCAGCCGCCCGGAAGAGTTCCTCGCCCACATCGACCGCATCCGCGTGGATGGCGATACCGCGTTCATCCAGTACCGCATCGCGGTGACCCTGAGCGGCCGCCTGGCGACCTTCCATTCCAGCGAAGCCATCACCGTGCGCGACGGCCTGATCTGGCGGATCAACGAATACGCCTCGGTGGTGCGTGAAGGCGGCGAGAACCGCCCACAGGCGGCGGACCCGCGCCCGGCCACCAGCCGCCTGGGTCTCTCGCCGCGCCAGCTGAGCCAGCTGGCCAGCGACCTGGAGCACTACTTCAGCAAGAGCCAGCCGTACCTGGCTCCAGACCTGGACCTCACCCAAGTGGCCACCGCCACCGGCTACACCCGCAACCAGATTTCCTACCTGCTCAACCAGGTGATGGGGCTGAGCTTCTACCAGTACGTCAACCAGACGCGCCTCACCCACCTGCTCGACCAGCTGCGCCCGCCGCTGCCGGCGCGCATCGACGAACTGGCGTTCTCCGCCGGTTTCAACTCGCTGTCAGCCTTCTACCGCTGCTTCCGCCAGCACACCGGGCAGTCCCCGCGCGAGTACCTGAAGCGCCTGCGCGACGAGCAGAACGACGCCTGACCGAGAGCTGCCGGCGGGCGCGCGGGCACTCCCCGCGTACCCGCGCAGACGACAGGAGCCCGCGCCACCTCTAGGCTTGACGACATTCCCCCACTTCCCCTCCGGAGTCGTCTATGTCGGCATGGCGTCATATCAGTCTGTGGATGAACCAACTGGACGACGACCTCGTCCCGCGTCCGTCCCTGCAAGGCTCGCTGGACGTCGATGTGGCCATTGCCGGCGCCGGTTACACCGGACTGTGGACCGCCTACTACCTGAAGCAGCGCGCGCCGCAGCTGAAGATCGCCATCGTCGAAGCGGAAACCGCCGGCTTCGGCGCCTCGGGCCGCAACGGCGGCTGGCTGATGGGCAACATTCTCGGCGAAGACCGCCTGCTCGCCGGCCTCTCCCCGGAACAGCGCCGTGCCTCCTACGACCTGCTGCACGACATCCCCGACGAAGTCGCCCGTGTGCTCGAACGTGAAGGCATCGACTGCGACTACCGCAAGGGCGGCGTGCTCTACACCGCCGCGCGCTATCCGGAGCAGGAACGCCGCCTGCGCGACTACCTCGCGCACCTCCATGCCGAGGGCCTGACCGAAGACGACTACCGCTGGCTCACCGCCAGCCAGCTCGCCGAACAGCTGCGCATTCCCAGCGCACTGGGCGCGATCCACACCCCGCACTGCGCCACCATCAACCCGGCCAAGCTGGTCCGTGGCCTGGCCCGCGCCGTGGAGCGCCAGGGCGTGCAGATCTTCGAGAAGAGCCGCGTGACCCACTGGGCGCCGGGCCTGCTGCGCACCGCGCAAGGTGAGCTGAAAGCGCACTGGGTGGTGCCGGCCATCGAAGGCTACGCCGCCGACCTGCCGCCGCTGGGCAACTACCAACTGCCGGTGCAGAGCCTACTGGTGGCCACCGAACCGCTGCCGGAATCGGTCTGGGCCGAGATTGGTCTGGAACAGGGCCAGGCCTTCAGCGAATTCAGCCGCCAGGTCACCTATGGCCAGCGCACCGCCGACAATCGCCTGGCCTTCGGCGCCCGCGGCGGCTACCGCTTCGGCGGCAAGCTGCGCACCGATTTCAGCCTGACCGACGATGAAGTGGGTCTGCGCCGCTACCTGTTCGGCGAACTCTTCCCGCGCCTGAAGGACGTACGCATCACCCACACCTGGGGCGGCAACCTCGGCATGTCGCGGCGCTTCCGCCCACACATGCTGATCGACCGTCGCAACGGCATCGCTCTTTCCGGCGGTTACGGCGGCGAAGGCGTCGGCGCCACCAACCTGGGTGGTCGCACCCTGGCCGACCTGATCCTCGGCCAGCACAGCGAACTGACCCGGCAGCCCTGGGTGATCGACGACCGCACCCTGCAGGACGGCCTGCGTGGCTGGGAGCCCGAGCCATGCCGCTGGCTGGGCTACAACGCGATCATCCGCAGTTTCGTGCATGAAGACGAAGTGCTGGCCAACCCGCACAGCGCCCCGTGGCGCCGCCGCCTGGCGGAGAAGCTCGCCGCGACCATGGAAGGCCTGATGACCTGGAAGGTCGGCTGATCAGCCCCTAGAGAAAACCCACTGGAGCCCCGAATGAAACTGACCCACCTGAAGAACACCCTGCACGCCGAGCTCGGCGCCGCCAGCCCGGTCGCCGTGCCGCTGGGCGAGCCGGTGTCGGAAACCCGCGTGGAATCCATCGAACGCACCGACCGCGTGGAAACCGGCATCTGGGAATGCACCCCCGGCCGCTGGCGCCGTCAGATCGTCGAGCAGGAGTTCTGCCACTTCATCTCCGGCCGCGGCACCTTCACCCCGGATGGCGGCGAGACCATTGCCTTCCAGGCCGGCGACGCCTTCCTGCTGCCGCAGAACAGCCTGGGCGTATGGGATATCCAGGAAACCGTGCGCAAGACCTATGTGATCATCCAGCGGGATTGATCGGCGCGGTCGGCGCGGGTGTAGAGGGAAGGTCCGGAGCACTGACTGGTGCAGTGTTCATCCTGAAACGCCCGATTGGTAGGAACCGTCATGACCGACTGACGCCGAGGCGTACGCCGCTCAGGACGGTCCCCTCTCCCTCCGGGAGAGGGTTAGGGTGAGGGCGCTCTCGCCCCGTTCCCTCAAAACTCCCCGTGCCGCCCTTCCCCGTCGGTGAAGCGCTTCGCCCCTTCCACTGTCTCTCCGCTCTGGATCACCGCCATCCCGCCCTGGAATTCATTGGCCATCGCCACATCGAAGGACAGGGTCCATTGCGTGAAAACACTGGCACGATCGGCCAGCATGCAACGCTGGGGAAACTCGGCGATCTCCCGCGCCAGCTCTTCCGCCGCCTCCAGCGCCTGCCCGCGCGGCACCACGCGGTTGGCCAGGCCCATCATCAGCGCCTCCTGCGCCCCCACCGGGCGGCCGGTGAGGATCATGTCCAGCGCCCGGCCCTGGCCAATGATGCGCGGCAGGCGCACGGTGCCGCCGTCGATCAGCGGCACGCCGAAGCGCCGGCAGAACACCCCGCACACCGCATCCTCGGCCATCACCCGCAAGTCGGCCAGCAGCGCCAGTTCCAGCCCGCCGGCCACGGCATAGCCCTCGATGGCGGCGATCAGCGGCTTGGACAACTGCATGCGGCTTGGCCCCATCGGCCCGTCGCCTTCGGTTTCCAGGCGATTGCGCCGCTCACCGTCCTCGGCCACCGCCGCAAGATCAGCGCCCGCGCAGAAGGTGCCGCCGGCGCCGGTAAGCACGGCGACCTGCGCCTCCTCGTCCTGCTCGAAATCGCGCAAGGCATCGGCCAACGCCTGGGCGGTGGGCAGGTCCACGGCATTGCGTACCGCCGGGCGGGCGATCACCAGGGTGGTCACCGGGCCGTTCCTCTCGATTATCACGCTCATGGCGAACTCCTTGGGCATCGAGGCAGAAAAGCAAAGGGCCGACTATGAGCCGGCCCTTTCACCATACTGCGTCTGCCGCCGAGGAACAGCCCGCTGGCCGTTCCGCCGGTCAGGCTGGCCGGATCAACCGGCGTATTTCTGCAGGTTCGCCATCATCTCGCGCAGCGCCTCGACGTTGTCCTTCGGGTGCGCGGCGTTCTCGAAATCGCAGATCTGCGCGAAATTGGCCGCCACATCCTCGACGCTGAAACCCTTGCGCGGGTCGAAGCCCACACCCAGGCTGCGCTCCCAGCGCACCTTGCCGATCCAGCCGCCGCCCACTTCGAACAGGCCGGAAGTCTCCTGGCAGGCTTCGCTGCCCAGGTACACCACCAGCGGGCTGACCAGCTCGGGCTTGAGCTGCTCGAACACCTGCGGCGGGATCAGGCCTTCGGTCATGCGGGTGCCGCCGGTGGGAGCGATGGCGTTGACGAAGATGTTGTTCTTGCGGCCTTCGATGGCCAGGTTGCGGGTCAGGCCGTACAGGCCGAGCTTGGCCATGCCGTAGTTGCTCTGGCCGAAGTTGCCGTAGATGCCGGAGGTGGACGAGGTGAAGATCACCCGGCCATAGCCCTGCTCGCGCATGAACGGCCAGGCGGCGCGGGTTACCTTGTAGGCGCCCTCGACATGGACCTTGTAGACCAGGTCCCAGTCGGCGTCTTCCATCTTGTGGAAGGTCTTGTCGCGCAGGATGCCGGCGTTGTTCACCACCACGTCGATGCGGCCGAACGCTTCCACGGCCTGGCGCACGATCTTCTCGCCGTCGGTCACCGAGTCATGGTTGGCGATGGCGGTGCCGCCGGCTTCGCGGATTTCCGCCACCACGCGATCGGCGGCCGAGGCGTTGGCGCCTTCACCGTGAGTGCTGCCACCCAGGTCGTTCACCACCACCGTGGCGCCGTGCTTGGCGAACAGCAGGGCGTGGGCGCGGCCGATACCGCCGCCGGCTCCGGTAACGATCACGACTTTTCCGTCGAAACGCAGGGCATCACTCATGGCAGGAACTCCAGGCAGGTCTGTTTTTCCGGAGTGTCCGGCAGTCGCGATCGGGTCACAAGCAAGACGATCAGGGCGAATGGTGCCCAATAAGGCCGGGGGATGATCAGCGGATCGGCAGGTTCAGTTCCTCGCGCGGGCCGAGCTTGAACAGCCACCAGTCATATTCGCTCCAGAACAGCAGCAGGCCGAACGCCGGCAGCAGCGCCAGGGCGCCCAGTGCAGCGGGCACCCAGTGCTGGATCATCCAGGCGTAATAGCAACCGGCGGCGCAGATGCCTACCAGCAGCAACAGCAAAGGGACGGCGACGAAGACGAAATCCCGGCGCAGGTGCAGCAACGCCCGGTACAGCATCGAGCCCTGGGGCTGGCGGACGGGAATGACGGATCTGAGTGGCATGGCGGCGGCCTCCGGTTGGACAAATCCGGGGAAGCTACCGCCGCCACACGAAGCCAAACGATCAGTCAGTTCCGAATATCCAGACGGATCAGTCCGTACCTATCGAGCCCTTTCCTGTCGGAACGCCAGATAGTGCTGTAGCACCTGTTCCGGCGCCTCAACCTGCGGGTAATGACCGATACCGGAAAGCTCGACGGTATCCGGCCGGGGGATCAATGCCCGATAACGCTCCACCATGTGCGCGCCGGAAATCGGGTCCACCGGGCCATCGATCACCCGCAGCGGCACCTGCGTGCGCTGCATCGCGCCAACCCAGCGCTCGCGGTGCTCGCGGCGGTCGAGGATGTAGTGGATCAGCCGGTGCATCACCCGCGTCCCGTCGTTATGCCGGATCAGCTCCCAGAAGGTGTCCAGTTCCGCCTCCGATGGCTGGCTGGCCGGGCCGAATACCTTGGCGAAGTTCTGCGCCAGGCGGCGGCGGTTGAACAGCCGGGCGAACAGGCCGCCCAACGGGCTGAGCAGCAGTTTCTGCGACAGCACCGCGCGATGGGTTTCCGGGAACAGGCCGCCGTTGAGGAACACGCAGGAGGCCAGGGCGAACCCGCCCTCCTCGTGCCGCGCCAGCAGTTCCTGGCCGACGCTGTTGCCATAGTCGTGGACCAGCAGGTGCACCGGCTCGTGTACGTCCAGGTGCACCAGCAGCGCCTGCTTCAGGTCGGCCTGTTCGAGGATGCGGTAGTCGTGGCCGCGCGGCTTGGCGGAGTCGCCGAAACCGAGCATGTCACAGGCGATCACCCGGTAGCGCTCGGCCAGCGGACGCCACAGGTAATGCCAGTCCCAGGAGGCGGTGGGGAAGCCGTGGATCAGCAGCAACGGCTCGCCGCTGCCGGCGCTCCAGTAGCGGATGTGGTGGCCGCGGAAGGTGAAGGAACTGCCCTGCGCGCGCCAGTCGCGCAGGGCGATGCCAGGCAGGCCCATCAGTCGCGGTAGCCGGGGTTCTGCTGGTCCAGCTTGCGCAGCAGCGCCGGCCACGCCAGCGCGCCGCCCAGGCCCTGCTTGCTGCGGGTGACGCCGGCAGCCATGGCCATGGCGCCGTCGAGGATCTGCTGCGGAATCATGATCAGTTCGGCGCCGCCACCCTGGGCCAGCACCTGGATCTCGCAGGCGCGCTGCAGGGTGAACATCATCAGGAAGGTGTCGGCGATGGTCGGGCCGCAGGTCATCAGGCCGTGGTTGGGCAGGATCATGAAGGCAGCCTCGCCCAGGTCGGCCTGCAGACGCGCCTTCTCGTCATGGTTCAGCGCCACGCCCTCGTAACCGTGGTAGGCCAGGCTCGAGAGCACGAACAGCGACTGCTGGGAAATCGGCAGCAGGCCTTGTTTCTGCGCGGAAACGGCGATGCCGGCGGCGGTGTGGGTGTGCAGCACGCAGGAGACGTCGTGGCGGACTTCGTGGACGGCGCTGTGGATGGTGTAGCCGGCCGGGTTGATCTCGTAGGGGCTGTCCATCAGCTTCTTGCCGGCGAGATCGACCTTCACCAGGCTGGAGGCGGTGATCTCGTGGAACATCATGCCGAAGGGGTTGATCAGAAAGTCTTCGGTGCCGGGCACCTTGGCGGAAATGTGAGTGAAGATCAGGTCATCCCAGCCATGCATCGCGATCAGTCGGTAACAGGCGGCAAGATCGACGCGGGTCTGCCATTCGGCGGCGGAAACCTGGTCCTTGACGTTCGCGGTGGGCAACGGGTGTGCGGCGTGCATGGGCGGAACCCTCTTCGTTGTTGTAGTTGTGCCAGGCAGCAGTCTAGCCAGCGGCGCGAGCGGTGGACTGTCACGGAACTGACAGTTGCCCCCGGCATGGCTTGCCGAATGACAGGCCATAAGCCGGGCGCAGGGCAGCCTTGCCACCCTGCGCCCGATCTCAACGACAACGAATGGAAACCGCCCCCGGCGGCTTACAGGCAATACGCCAGGACCGGCGCCATCAGCAGGTTGAACAGCCCGGTCAGGACCATCAGCAGGCCGGCCGCCGAACCTTCCTCGCCGCCGAACTCATAGGCCCGGCTGGTACCCGCACCGTGGGCGCCCACACCCAGCAGCGCGCCACGAGCCAGGGCCGAGCGCAGGTGCAGCAGGCGCATCAGCACGCCACCGACCAGGGCGCCGAACACCCCGGTGATCATTACGAAGGCGGCGGTCAGCGAAGGAACGCCGCCCAGGTCATGGGACATTTCCATGGCGAACGGTGTGGTGATCGAGCGCGGCAGCAGCGACAGGGTCACCTGGCCGTCCAGCGCCAGCGCATGGGCCAGCGCCCATGAACTGCCGATGGCCATGCTCGAGCCGGCGAGCATGCCGGTCAGCAGCGCCGGCCAGTGGCGGGCGAGCAACGCACGCTGCTGCCAGATCGGAATGGCGAAGGCCACGGTGGCCGGGCCGAGCAGTGCCACCAGCCAGTTGGTGTCGCGGGCGTAGTCGGCGTAGGTCGCGTGCATCGGGATCGCCAGGGCGAACAGCAGCACCGGGACGAACACGATCGGCGACAGCCAGTACTGCTGGTAACGCCGGTACAGCAGGCGGCTGAGCAGGTAGCCGCCGAGGGTGGCGGCCAGCCAGAACAGGGGTTGCTTATCGAGACTCATGGCGCGACCTCCAGTGGCACATCCATTCCACCGCCAGGGCGGTAGCCAGCATCACCAGCACGGTGCTGGCGGTGATCACCAGCAGGATCTTCCAGCCCTCGCTGCGCAGCAGCGGGCCGTAGTCCAGCAGGCTCATCAGCGCGGGGATGAAGAACAGCAGCATTTCCGCCAGCAACACGCCGGCGCCGCCCTGCAGCAGGGCCGGGCGGATCGCCCCGCAGGCGAACAGCACCAGCAGCAGCGCCAGCCCGATCACCCCGCCCGGCAGCGGCAGGCCGGTGAGGGTGGCGATCCAGCCGCCGACCCACCAGAAGGCGGCCAGGACGGCGAGTTCGAAAATCAGGCGGGCGGCGCGGCGGAACATGGCAGCGGTCTCGATGCTTTTGGGAGAGGAAGAAAGCGTTCGGGAATGGTGCAAAGCCTACGCCCGCGCCTATCATCGCCAAAGCGAATTGATCGAATCGGAGCCATTCCGGAATGGAATTCAAGCAACTGCGCACCTTCACCGAAGTGGTGCGCCAGGGCAGCTTCACCCAGGCGGCGGTGCACCTGAACGCCAGTCAGTCGGCGGTGAGCAAGCAGGTCGCCCAGCTGGAACAGAGCCTGCGCGTGCAATTGCTGGAGCGCAGCGGTCCGCATATCCGCCTGACCGCCGCCGGCGAGGTGGTGCTACGGCGCGCCGAGGACATGCTGCGCCTGCGCCGCGAGCTGCTCACCGAACTGGACGACCTCACCCGCCTGCACCGTGGCGAACTGCGCCTGGGCCTGCCACTGCTGGGCGCCGACGCGCTGTTCGCCGGGCGCTTCGCCGAGTACCGGCGGCGCTACCCGAACATCGCCGTGCACCTGATCGAGGGCGGCAGCAAGACCATGGAAGAGCTGGTCTACAGCGGCGAGCTGGAACTGGGCGGCGGCCTCACCCCGGAAGACCCGGCGTTCGACCACCAGCCGTTCTGCAACGAGCCGCTCGACGCCCTGCTGCCGGCCGATCATCCGCTGGCCACGCGGGAGAGCCTGAGCCTGGTGGAACTGGCCGATACGCCCTTCCTGCTCTACCAGCAGAGTTTCACCCTCAATGATCGCTTGCTGCGCGCCTGCCGCGAGGCCGGCTTCGAGCCGAAGGAAGGCGGCCGCAGCGGCCAGGCGGACTTCCTCGGCGCGCTGGTCGCCGCCGGCCAAGGGGTGGTGCTGCTGCCGCGGGTCGTGGCTGAGGACCTGGAACGTCCGGGCGTGGCGCGTGTGCTGCTGAGCCAGCCGGACCTGCGCTGGGATATCAGCTTCATCTGGCGGCGCGATGCTTACCTGTCGAATGCGGCCAAGGCGTGGCTGGCGTTGATGGAGGAGATGCCGTTGCATCCGGTGGGAACGGCGTGATGCGGGTTCGCGAGCAAGTTCGCTCCAACAGGTTAGCCCCTGTACCGAGCCCGCTCTTGTAGGAGCGAGCTTGCTCGCGAACCGCTTTACAGCAACTCGGGAAACGCCCCGATCAGCTTCGGCCACGCCCGCTGCGCCTCGGCGTCATCGGCCAGCAGCCTGAACCCGGCGAACTCGAACGCCGGCGACACCGTGCAGCCCACCAGCACGTAATCCCCCAGGCAACGCGCCGCCTGCCAGGCGTGGGCGGGCACCGCGCGCTGCGGCAGGCTGCCCTCACCCACCGGGCCGAGGCGTTCGATGAGCAGGCTTTCCGGTGTTTCGGCCACCAGCAGCTCCAGCGGACCGCCTTCGTGGTAATGCCAGAGTTCGTCGGCATCGATGCGGTGCCAGCGGCTGACCGTGCCGCCGGGCAGCAGGAAGAAAATGGCCGAGGATTGCTGGCGGCCATCGGCGCCCATCAGGGACGAATCGAACACCCGGCGATAAAAGCCGCCCTCGGGGTGCGGGGCGAGCCCCAGGGTATCGATCAGATAACGGGCGCGGGGGTGCATCAGGCTTTCAGCGCGGCAATGAACTCGGCGATCCAGGGCTCGGCGTCGGTCTCCTGGTCCACCGTTTCGCTGCCGTCCAGGCGCAGCATCGGCACCACTTCGCGCATGCCCAGCTCCACCAGCAGTTCGCGCACCAGCTCGCCGCCGCCGCAATAGGTATCGCCATAGCTGGAGTCGCCCAGGGCGATCACGCCGCCCGGACGGTCGCGCCAGTTCGGCAGGCGGTCGCGCAGTGCGTAGTACAGCGGCTGGAAGGTGTCCGGCAGGTCGCCCATGCCAGTGGTCGAGGTCACCACCAGCAGCGCCTCGGGGCCGAAGTCCAGCAGGCCGTCGAGGGTGACACGCGGATCGTGCCAGGCTTCGAAACCGGCCGCTTCGAGCAGGCGCTTGGCGTGGCGCGCGACCTCTTCGGCGGTGCCATAGACCGAGCCGGACAGAATGGCGACTTTCATGTTCACTCCCACAAGGCAAGACAAGGCCACCCATTATGCCCCAACCGTGCCGGGCCGCGCCGGGGCTGGTATAGTTTTGCCCTACCCGGCCGCTCGGATATTTCCCGCAGCGCCGTTTTCCCCGATTCCACGAGGCGCGCATGGGCAATACCCCGGCTCCCATCCTCATCACCGGCGCCAGCCAACGCATCGGCCTGCACTGCGCGAAGCGCCTGCTGCAGGACGGCCATCCGGTGATCGCGACCTACCGCCAGGAGAAACCCGGCGTCGATGAGTTGCGCCAGCTGGGCGCGACCTGCCTGCACGCGGAGCTGGCCGACGAGGCCGGCATCCTCGCCTTCATCGGTACGCTCGCATCCCATACCGACCGCCTGCGCGCGATCATCCACAACGCCTCGGCCTGGATTACCGAAGTGCCCGGCCATGAGGCCGACGCCTTCGACGAACTGTTCCGCCTGCACATGCTCGCGCCCTACCTGATCAACCTGCGTTGCGCGCCGTTGCTCGAACGCGACGCGGCCGAGCGCGGCGCCCCGGCGGACATCATCCACCTCTCCGACGACGTCGCCCGCAAGGGCAGCGCCAATCGTATCGCCTACTGCGCCAGCAAGGCCGGCCTGGACAACCTCACCCTGTCCTTCGCCGCGCGCTTCGCCCCGCGCATCAAGGTCAACGGCATCGCGCCGGCACTGATCATGTTCAACCCGGGCGACGACGACGCCTACCGCGCCCGTACCCTGGCCAAATCCGCCATGGGCATCGAGCCCGGCCCCGACGTGATCTACCAGAGCGTGCGCTACCTGCTCGACAGCCCCTACGTGACCGGCACCACCCTGACCGTCAACGGCGGCCGGCACCTGAAATGACCCGCACAGCGCGGGCGTGAGGACTCCCCCAATGATCGAAGACATGTCTCGCCACTACCGTGAGATTCTCCTGGGGCTCGGCGAAGACCCCGACCGCGAGGGCCTGCTGGACACGCCCAAGCGCGCGGCCAAGGCCATGCAGTTCCTCTGCCACGGCTACGGGCAGACGCTGGAGGAGATCGTCAACGGCGCGCTGTTCGCCTCGGACAATGACGAAATGGTGATCGTCAAGGATGTCGAGCTCTACTCGCTGTGCGAGCATCACCTGCTGCCCTTCATCGGCAAGGCCCATGTGGCGTACATTCCCACCGGCAAGGTGCTGGGCCTGTCGAAGGTGGCGCGCATCGTCGACATGTTCGCCCGTCGCCTGCAGATCCAGGAAAGCCTGACCCGGCAGATCGCCGAGGCGATCGAGCAGGTCACCAGCGCCGCCGGCGTTGCCGTGGTGATCGAGGCACAACACATGTGCATGATGATGCGCGGGGTGGAGAAGCAGAACTCGGTGATGAACACCTCGGTGATGCTCGGCGCGTTCCGCGAGTCCAACACCACCCGCCAGGAATTCCTGCAACTGATCGGACGGAGCAAGTGAAATGACGCAACTGGAGCCAGGCATGGCGCGAATCCGGGTCAAGGATCTGCGCGTGCGCACCTACATCGGCATCAAGGAGGACGAAATCCTCAACAAGCAGGATGTGCTGATCAACCTCACCATCCTCTACCCGGCCGGCGATGCGGTGCAGGTCAACGACATCGATCATGCGCTGAACTACCGCACCATCACCAAGGCGATCATCGCCCACGTGGAAGAAAACCGCTTCGCCCTGCTCGAGCGCCTGACCCAGGAACTGCTCGACCTGGTAATGAGCAATCCCGCGGTGCACTACGCTGAAGTGGAAGTGGACAAGCCGCACGCGCTGCGTTTCGCCGAGTCGGTGTCCATCGCGCTGGCCGCCCGGCGCTGACCGGCCGGTCGCGCAAGCCGTACGCCCGTGCCAGTCGGCCAACGGGCGTTGCTGGCCGATCGCCTCGCTCTATAGAATCGCGCCAGCCCCGCCATGCGCCTCTGTTGCGCCCAATGAGAGATACGCCATGACCGAGCCCCTGAACCTGACCGACGAACAGCGCACCGAACTTGAAGCCGCCGCGTTCCGCACCCTGGTGCAGCACCTGCGCACCCGCAAGGACGTGCAGAACATCGATCTGATGAATCTTGCCGGCTTCTGCCGCAACTGCCTGTCCAAGTGGTACAAGGCCGCGGCCGACGACATGGGACTGGCGGTCAGCCCCGACCAGGCCCGCGAAGAGATCTACGGCATGCCTTACGCCGAATGGAAGGCCAAGTATCAGACGGAAGCGTCGCCTGCCCAGCAGGCGGCCTTCGATAACGCGAAGAAGCACTAACGAGTTTGCCTTGATGACCCTCAACGATTTTCGCGCGCGCCTGCGCAGCGAGCAGCACCTGTTCACCGACACCCTGGCGTACATCGCCGAGCACTACAGCTACACCCCCAGCGCCTTCAGCAACGGCACTGTGGAAAACCCCGCCGGGCAGAACGAAGGCTCCTGCAAGACCCTGGGCTTCGCCATCCTCGAAGGCCTGAGCCAGGAGGAGTCGCTGCTGGCGTTCGGCGAGCACTACCGCGCCGTGCGTGACAACCCCGAGGGCACCGACCACGCCAACATCCGCGCCCTGCAGAGCACCGGCCTGGCCGGCGTCAACTTCGAGCGCCAGCCGCTGTCGCGTCGCGGCTGAGGTCGTTTGGCTCGATGAAAAAGCCCCGCTCATGCGGGGCTTTTTCTTGGGCGCTCGAACCACTCGACCGCCTGATGCTGACCTGCAGGAGCGAGCTTGCTCGCGAACCTGCAAGGCACGGCGTCAAGCGATTCGCGAGCAAGCTCGCTCCTACGAAGAGCCACAGTCACTGAGCGGCGCAAAGAAAAAGGCCCCGCAAGCGGGGCCCCTTCCTGCACGCCGGCTCTTCGGGCCGTTACAGGGAATCCAGGTAACGTTCCACGTCCAGCGCGGCCATGCAGCCGGCGCCGGCGGAGGTGATGGCCTGACGATAGACGTGGTCGGCCACGTCGCCGGCAGCGAATACGCCGGGGATGTTGGTTGCGGTGGCATTGCCCTCGCGGCCGCCATTGACCACCAGGTAACCGTCCTTGAGCGCCAGCTGGCCCTCGAACAGCGAAGTATTGGGCGTATGGCCGATGGCGACGAACAGACCGTCCACTTTCAGCTCGGACGTCTCGCCATCGTTGTGGCGCAGGCGCACGCCGGTGACGCCCATGGCATCGCCCAGCACTTCCTCGACCTGGGCGTTCACCCGCAGCTCGATCTTGCCCTCGGCGACGCGGGCGCGGAGCTTGTCCTGCAGAATCTTCTCGGCACGGAAGCTATCGCGGCGGTGCACCAGGGTGACCTTGCTGGCGATGTTGGCCAGGTACAGCGCTTCTTCCACGGCGGTGTTGCCGCCGCCCACCACCGCCACTTCGCGGTTGCGGTAGAAGAAGCCGTCGCAGGTGGCGCAGGCGGACACGCCCTTGCCCATGAACGCCTCTTCCGAGGGCAGGCCGAGGTAGCGCGCGCTGGCACCGGTGGCGATGATCAGCGCATCGGCGGTGTAGGTGCCGCTGTCGCCCTTGAGCACGAAGGGTTTACCGGCCAGGTCCACACCGTGGATATGGTCGAAGACGATCTCGGTCTCGAAGCGCTCGGCGTGTTCCTGCATGCGCTGCATCAGCGCAGGCCCGGTGAGCCCGTGGGGATCGCCCGGCCAGTTGTCGACTTCGGTGGTGGTGGTCAACTGGCCGCCGGCCTGCAGGCCGGTGATCAGCAGTGGCTTGAGGTTGGCGCGGGCGGCGTAGACCGCGGCGCTGTAACCGGCCGGACCGGAACCCAGAATGATGACCCGCGCGTGGCGACTCTCGGACATCGCAGCCTCCTAGTGTTCAGTTGAAGAACGACGTTCGGTGGAAGAACGTCAGGCAGAAGAAAAGGGAGCTGCCAAAGTACCAGGGGGAAGGTTGGAGGAACGGCAGCTCCTCTGAAAGGTTTCTTGCGCGGGACCGCATGACCTGGAGACCTTCGGCAATGCGGTGTGGCCTGAACCACGGAACCCATTGTCCTGCAGAATTTCCAAATACCCTTGAGATATGTCAGGCGTATCCTGATTTGCCATTGATCCGGCGCAATTGGACTTGGGACGCAGCTTACAGCTCAGACATAGCCCTACAGAAATGCCCAATCTCAATTCACTTCATAGCCATTGTCTATCCGCCGCGCATCTACTCTCCAACTGACTAGACTCAAGCCAACATCAAAGGTCCCTTCGTCTTTCGCATGAATCTTCGCGCTCGCCTGCTCCTGCTGTTCCTACCCCTGTTCGCCGCCAGCCTGGCCGGGGTATGGATGCTGTCAGACATGATCCTGCTCGACCGCTTCGACCGGGGCGACCGCCAGCGCCTGGCCGATGAGGTACGTATCGTCCACAAGCGCATCGGCTTCGAGAAACAGCGCTTCCTCGATATCGCCCGCAGCTACGCCTGGTGGGACAGCAGCTACGCCTTCATGCAGCACCCCGATGCGAAATTCATCGCCGACAACCTCGAAGTCGACATGCTCGGCATCCTCGGCTTCGACTATGTGCTGTACGTTGACCGCAAGGGACGGATCGTCGGCCAGCAATGGAAGCTCGACGACCTGGCCGGCCGCTTCCCCGGGGTGTCCACACCCCACCCTTACGTCCTGCAGCGCGACATCCTGAAAACCGCCCTCGACCTGGGCGCCCTGGACGTAGAGGGCGATACACGGCACAGCATCGACCAGTTGGTGCAGATCGACGGTGTGCCGCAGTTGCTGCTGAGCTATCCGATCAGCGACAGCGCCGGGCGCGCCGAACCCGCCGGCGCGCTGATCGCCGGCGTACTGTTCGACAAGCAGCGGACGGCCGCCCTGGAAGACCAGATGGGCGCGCGCCTGCGCCTGGCCGACGATGCCCGCCCCGACAGCAGCTGGCGGCCACTGAACATCCCCAACAACCGTGGCGCCACCCTGCTCAGCCCACGCGAGCTGCTGGGCAAGAACAAGCAGCAGATGTCGCTGCTGTACCTGAACTCCAAAGGCCAGCCGCAGATGCGCATCGAGGTCACCAGCCCCAGGCCGCTGTACGTGCAGGGCCGGCAATCGATCCGGCTGTTCCTCTACCTGGCGCTGGCCCTGCTCGCCACTGCCCTGCTGCTGGCCTACCTGGCGCTGGAGTTCTGGATCATCCGCCGCGTGCGCACGCTCAACCACGAGGTTTCCAGCATCGGCCCGGACGACAACCAGCATCGCCTCGGCAGCCTGGGCAACGATGAACTCGGTCAGCTCGCCGGCGAGATGAACCACATGCTCGACCGCCTGGAAAAGAGCGAGGCACGGGACCGGGCGATCCTCGACGCGATCCGCGATGGCTACTTCGAGATGGACGACAAAGGCATCATGCTCACCGTCAACGCCGCGCTGTGCCGGATGCTCGGCTACTCGGCCGAAGAAATCGTCGGTCGTCACTACAGCCAGCTGCTGCCCGAGG
Source organism: Pseudomonas macauensis (assembly GCF_047902425.1). Classification (NCBI taxonomy): domain Bacteria; kingdom Pseudomonadati; phylum Pseudomonadota; class Gammaproteobacteria; order Pseudomonadales; family Pseudomonadaceae; genus Pseudomonas; species Pseudomonas macauensis. The sequence continues at coordinate 4,839,904 of NZ_CP138377.1, forward strand.
CAGACGCCCAACGCGCCCAGGCGCTCTACGTCCAGGTGCGCGACGACGAGCAGCGTGAAACCACCTTTTCCGCCCCCTTCAAGTGCCGCGACGGCCGCCTGCTCAACTGCGAGACGCGCTGCTCGGCGATCCGCGACAACCAGGGTGTGTTCACCGGTTTCCGCGGCATCCTGCGTGACATCAGCCAGCACGTCGCCTACCAGAACCAGCTGATCGACCTGGCCTTCCGCGATGCCGTGACCGGCCTGGGCAACCGCAAGGCGTTCGACGAACAGCTGCCCGCTGCGATCATCCGTTGCGAACGGGTCGCCCTGCTGTACATCGACCTGGACCGCTTCAAGCAGGTCAACGACCGCTTCGGCCACGCCACCGGCGATGCCCTGCTGGCCGCCGTCGGGGACCGCCTGCACAACAGCCTGCGCCAGCCGGACCAAGCGTACCGCCTGGGTGGCGACGAATTCGCCGTGCTCCTGGAAAACGCCGAACCGCCGCAGGCCGAAAGCCTGGGCACGCGCCTGCTGCGGGTGCTGGGCAGCCCCTACGAGCTGAACGGCCAGACCATCGACTTCGTCACCCCGAGCATCGGCATCGCGTTTTATCCACAGGACGCGAGCGACGCCGAGGGCCTCACCGGCGCCGCCGACATCGCCATGTACCAGGCCAAGCAGGAGCGCAACCGCTGCCAACGCTACCACCGCGCCTGAACCGCCACACACCCGGCAAAACAGACGGCTCGCCGGCCCTTCGCCGGGTCTGCTAAGGTCGCAGCCGCTTTACCTTGGAGTCCCCTGGAGAATCCCATGTCTACCCTGAGCGGCCCGCAATACCTCAGCGAAGGCCTGAAACTGATGATGCGCCCCGGCCTGCGGCTGTTCGTGCTGTTGCCGCTGAGCATCAACCTCATCCTGTTCATCGGCCTGATCGGCTTCGCGGTCAGCGAGTTCAGTCACTGGGTCGACGCCCTGATGCCAAGCCTGCCGGACTGGCTGAGCTTCCTGCAGTTCATCCTCTGGCCGCTGTTCGTCGCGCTGGTACTGCTGATCGTGTTCTTCACCTTCACGATGATCGCCAACCTGATCGCCGCGCCCTTCAACGGCTTCCTCGCGGAGAAGGTCGAAGTGGTGGTGCGCGGCACCGACGACTTCCCGGAGTTCAGCTGGACCGAACTGATGGCCATGGTGCCGCGCACCATCGGCCGCGAACTGCGCAAGCTCGGCTACTTCCTGCCGCGCGCCCTCGGCCTGTTCATCCTCAGCCTGATCCCCGGCCTGAACCTGATCGCCGCACCGCTCTGGCTGCTGTTCGGCGTGTGGATGATGGCCGTGCAGTACATCGACTTTCCCGCTGACAACCACAAGCTGGGCTGGAACGAGATGCTCGCCTGGCTGCGCGAGCGACGCTGGGCCTGCATGGGCTTCGGCGGTGTGACCTATCTCGCGCTGCTGATCCCGGTGGTGAACCTGGTGATCATGCCCGCCGCCGTGGCCGGCGCAGTGCTGTTCTGGGTGCGCGAGGGTGGGGACAAGGCGCTCACTCGCTAAACCTTCCGGGGCAGGTGCGCAACGTCCTTGCCCCGCCTCTCGGCATCCTATTTCCCCGAGAGGGGCGGAGGCTGTCCTACCGCCCCCAGGGACGAGGTCAATCGCTCCCGCAAGGTTTGCACTTTGTGGCTGTCATATTTCGATCATCGCCGCGTCATCGGCGCGCCACTGCGCGTCGCGACACTGCGTATATGACCAGAAAGCCCCTGCGCATTGCGCTGATCAGCGAAACCTTTCCGCCGGAAATCAACGGCGTTGCCAACACCCTCGGCCGGCTGGCGGCGGGGCTGTTGCGCCTGGGCCATCAGATCCAGGTGGTGCGGCCACGGCAGCAGTGTGACGGAGGGCGCCACAGCGACGCCGAACTGGTGCTGACCCGTGGCTGGCCGCTGCCGGGCTATCCGGGGTTGCAGTGGGGGCAATCCTGCCTGCACAAGCTGCTGCGCCACTGGAAGGGGCTGCGCCCCGACGTGCTCTACATCGCCACCGAAGGCCCGCTGGGCCTGGCCGCCCTGCGCGCCGCGCGGCGCCTGCGGATTCCGGTGATCAGCGGCTTCCACACCAATTTCCAGCAGTACAGCGCGCACTATGGTTTCGGCCCGCTGATGCGCCTGGTAACCCTCTACCTGCGCTGGTTCCACAACCGCACCCAGCAGACCCTGGTGCCCAGCGCCAGCCAGTCGCTGGAGCTGCAACGGCGTGGCTTCGAGCGCCTGGCGCAGCTTTCGCGCGGCGTCGACAGCCAGCTGTTCCAGCCCGGCCGCCGCGACGATGCTCTGCGCCGCGAATGGGGCCTGGGCGAGCGCGATATCGCGGTGTTGCACGTGGGCCGGCTGGCGGCGGAAAAGAACCTGACGCTGCTGGGCAGCAGCTTCCGCGCGCTGTGCGCGGCACACCCGCAGCTCAAGCTGCGCCTGGTGATCGTCGGCGATGGCCCGCTGCGCACCCACCTGCACAAGGAACTGCCCGAAGCGGTGTTCTGCGGTCTGCAACGCGGCGAGGAGCTGGCGCGGCACTACGCCAGCGGCGACCTGTTCCTCTTCCCCAGCCTGTCGGAAACCTTCGGCAATGTGGTGCTGGAAGCGCTGGCTTCGGGCCTGGCCGTGGTGGCCTTCGACCAGGCGGCCGCGGGGCAGCACATCCGCCATGGGCACAACGGTGCGTTGGCGGGCCCGGGGGACAACCAGGGCTTCTTCGACGCGGCCAGCTGGTTGCTGGAAGACCCCGAGCGCCTGCGCCGGGTACGACTGAACGCCCGTCACCACGCCAGCCATCAGGCCTGGGACGCGGTGGTGGAACGTTTCGAAAGTTATCTACAGGAAGCCTGCCGCCTGACGCTGTCCAGGAAGACCACCCGCCTGGGGCCGGTGGGCGGGTCTTCCGTACACAAGTAAGGTCAGGCGAAGGGGATCGGCTGCGCCGCGAACGACAGGCTCATGGCGCCCGCCCCCAGGTTGATGCCACCGGTGGGGCTGAGCATCGCCAGGTGCACCTGCACCCCCTTGGCCTGGCACGCCGCTTCCAGCGCGGAGAAGCCCGGCAGGTCGCGCAGCGCGGAAGGATCGCCGGCGTAGCTCAGGCACATCTGCGGTGCCAGCAGCTCGCCCGCCTCGACCCGTGCGCGGGCGAAGTTGAGCAGGCGCTCGGCGGACTTCTCGTAGTTCGGCGATACCGACACCGGCTTGTCCTCACCCTGCACCAGGCTCAGCACCGGCTTCATGTCGAGCATCGAGCCAATGCCGAGGAAGGCGCCGCGCAGGCGATCGCCGATGCTGCTGCGGTCGCCCTTCTGGAAACCACGGCGGCGGATGTGCCCCAGGTCGCTGGCGACCAGGAAGGTGTTCATCTGCTGGCTGAGCTGTTCCAGGCGGGTGCGCACAGCGTTGGGATGCTGGTCTTCGCCGAGCAGGCGCACACCTTCGGCGGCCAGCACGGCGAGGCCGGCGAACACCGTCTGGCTGTCGATCACCCGCAGCGCGAAGGGCCCGGCGATGCCGGCGGCGGTACGGCGCTCCTTGTAGCTCTGCAGCAGGCTGAAGGAGGCCTGGGTGGCGTGTTCGAAGATCGGGCTGCGCTGGCTGGTGACGGTCAGGCAGATGACGTAATCGAAGTCGGTGACCAGTTGTTCCAGGAACCAGTCGTGGGTCTGCGCCGGCGTCAGCGGCTCGCTGCCGTCCTCGGGGCCGACCTTGGGCAGATCCTGGGAGTAGAACTTGAGGGTGGTGTCGGGATCGCGATCATCGACGATACGGCGCTCGCCCAGGCGAATGCCGATGGGCAGGACGCGAATGTTGTTGGCAGCGAGGAATTCGGGGGGCAGGTCGCAGGTCGCATCGACCACCAAGCCGATCCGCATGGCTTACTCCTATGGCCGTATCCCGGCCTATTGTTGTGTGAACGCGGTCATACAATGCCCGTTTCAGACCCTTAAGTCAGCATGCGGAAAGGTGGGTCTCGGAAAAGATTTGTAAACGCCTAGGACGGGGCTTTCAGAGCATTCAGGCAATCCATAGCCAGCCATAAATAGAGCGAATGCAGCGAGAGTGCTCTCGTAGAAACGGATCTTATCCGCGACTCGGCCGACAGGCCGGGGCCTTCGTGAGGATCGCTGTCCCGGCTGCGCCGGGATTTCGCGGAGAAGCTCCGCTCCTACAGAAAGCGAAAGCCCCTGGCACCGTCGGCGCCAGGGGCTTTTTCACATCAGGTCGCGAATCAGGCCAGCGACATCAACGCATCACGGCTGAACGGCTTGATATCGGCCAGGCGGCCATCGCGCACTTTCAGCGCCCAGTCTGGGTCGACCAGCAGCGCACGGCCGACGGCGACCAGGTCGAACTCTTCCTTGTTCAGGCGCTCCAGCAGGCCCTCGATGCCCGAAGGCTGGGCGACTTCCTGGGTGTTGCCGAAGAAGGCCAGGAACTCGCTGCCGTCCAGGCCGACGTTACCGACGGTGATGGTCGGCTTGCCGGTGAGCTGGCGGGTCCAGCCGGCCAGGTTGAGCTCGGAGCCTTCGAATTCAGGAATCCAGAAGCGGCGGGTCGAGCAGTGGAAGATATCCACACCGGCGTCCGACAGCGGCTTGAGGAAGGCTTCCAGCTCCTCGGCGGTCTGCACCAGACGGGCGCTGTAGTCCTGCTGCTTCCACTGGGAGAAGCGGAAGATGATCGGGTAGTCGGGGCCGACAGCCTCGCGCACGGCGCGGATCAGCTCGATGGCGAAGCGCGAGCGGTTGGCCAGGCTGCCGCCGTATTCGTCGGTGCGCTTGTTGCTGCCGTCCCAGAAGAACTGGTCGATCAGGTAGCCGTGGGCGCCGTGGATTTCCACGCCGTCCATGCCGATGGCCTTGGCGTCGCGGGCGGCCTGGGCAAAGGCGGCGATGACGTCCTGGATGTCTTGCTTGGTCATCTCATGGACCAGCACGGTGCCGTCCTTTTCCTTGCCGCTGGGGCCGTAGCCCGGGACGCTGGCGTCCGGTTCGGTGCCCAGGCGGCGCACGGCGCCGACATGCCAGAGCTGCGGGACGATCTTGCCGCCTTCGGCATGCACGGCGTCGACCACCTGCTTCCAGCCGGCCAGGGCGTCTTCACCATGGAAGCGCGGCACGTTCGGGTAGCCGTTGGCGGCCTTGTGGTTGACCGTGGTGCCTTCGGTGACGATCAGGCCGACACCGGCGGCGGCGCGGCGGCGGTAGTACTCCACCACCTGGGCATGGGGCACGCCGCCCGGGCTGAAGTTGCGGGTCATCGGCGCCATCACGATACGCGTGGGCAGTTCCAGGTCGCCCAGGCGGAAAGGCGAGAACAGGGTGTCTACGGATGCGGTCATTGAAGTCTCCATGACGACCAGGCGACCGGTCGTCTCATTCTTTTATGAAGGGCTATGAAGGGTTGGGATGACTCAGGCAGATCAGGCCTGAAGCAGGTGCTCCAGGCGTTCGATGAAACGCTCCACGGGTTTGAGCGAGGCGCTGACCTTCAGTCGCGCCAGCACACCCTGCCAGGCATTGCCGACGAACTCAGCCAGGTGCTCGACGTTCTCCGCGGCCGGCAACTCACCGGCACGCTGGGCGTCAGCGAGGCAGTCGCGCAGGGTATCGATGGACTGCTGCAGGATGCTGTCGATGCGCTCGGCGATGGCCGGCGACAGCTCGGCCATCTCATAGCTCAGGCTGCCGATGAGGCAGTGGTATTCAAGCTTCTCCTGGCGGGCAAAGTGCGCCAGCAGCTCGCGGTAATAGGTGAGGATGCGCGCACGTGGGCCCAGCGCCGGGTTGCCGAGGGCTTCGGCGTAGCGGGCCAGGCGCGGCGCGTAAAGGTGCTCCAGGGCCTGCAGGGCGAAGTCTTCCTTGCTCTCGAAATAGTGATAGAAGGAGCCCTTGGGGATGCCGGCGGCCTGGACGATGTCCTGCACGCCGGTGCCGTGGTAGCCGCAACGGGTCATCGCCAGGGAGCCCTTGGCGAGGATCAGGTCGCGTTTGTCGAGTCGAATGCTGTTCATGGGGAGCAAGAATATGACCGGTCGTCTCGCTTTTCCCAGCATCATTGATCGCGGTGATTTTCCCTCAGAAGCGGATCAGTGAAAGGCCGGGTTTGCCAGCAGCTCGGCAACGCCTTCGCAGAGCAGTTCGCGCAGGCGCGCCACCACCGCTTCGGGCTCGGCCTCGCCGCGATGCAGGCACAGCCCCAGCGGCGCCATGACCGGCAGCCCGGCACGCTCAGGGTCGAGCCGCTCGATACTGGCCGGCAAGCCGATGGGCGTACGCAGGCCAATGCCCAGCCCGGCCGCCACCGCCGCCCAGATACCCGACAGCCCGGCGCTGGTGAACGCCACGCGCCAGGCGATACCCGCGCGGTCCAACGCCTCCGTCGCCGCGCTGCGCAGCAGGCACGGGGACTCCAGCATGACCAGGGGCAACGGTTCCGCGCCGGGCACCGGCAGGCTGTCGGGCGCGCCGATCCAACATTGCGGCACGGCGCCGATACGCTCCATGTGCGCCGTGCGCTCGCCGGTTTCCCAGGCCAGCGCCAGGTCCAGCTCGCCGTTGCGCACGCCTTCGATCAGTTGCTGGTTGCGCGCCGTGCGCACCTCGATACGCACCTTCGGATGGGCACGGGCGAAGCGGGCCAGCACGGCGGGCAGCAGGGTTTCGCCGAAGTCTTCCTGCAGCCCCAGGCGCACGCGGCCTTCCAGTGATCCGCCGCGCAGGGCGCCAGCGGCCTCGTCGTTCAGTTCCAGCAGTCGGCGGGCATAGGCGAGCAGCGTCTCGCCCGCCTCGGTCAGCGCCATGCCACGGCCTTCACGGCGCAGCACCGGGGTGCCGGCCTGCTCCTCCAGCTTCTTCAACTGCGCGCTGACGGCGGAGGTGGAGCGGCCCAGGCGATCCGCGGCGCGGGCGAAGCTGCCCAGCTCGATGCCGGTGACGAAGGTGCGCAGCACGTCCAGATCGAAGTTGATGCGGATCATGGCAACCATCCCATTTAATCGAACTATCGGTGAAATATTTCCCGATTTTCCGAATCAACCTGCCGCGCTAGCCTGGAATCGTCAATCACCAACCGAGGAGCGGCACCATGCCCACCGTTCGCATTTCCCTGCGCAAAGGCAAACAACCGCAGTACCTGCACGAGCTGGCCGATACCGTCTACGATGCCATGCACGAAGCCTTCAACGTGCCGGAAGGCGATCAGTTCGTGATGATCCACCAGCACGAGCCGGAGGAGTTCATCTACAACCGCGGCTATCTGGGCGGGCCGCGCAGCGACGACTTCGTGCTGATCGCCATCACCATCGGCCGCCCCCGCGACGCGCAGACCAAACAGGCTTTCTACCGGCACCTGAACGCGCTGCTGGGCGAACGGCTGGGCATCGCCAGCGAGGACGTGATGGTGCAGATCACCAGCAGCGAGGCGGACGACTGGTCGTTCGGTGGCGGCCGCATGGGCGTGATGACCCGCCCCGACGCGGTCAGTGCCAGCTGACGCGCTGCTCCAGCGGGAAGCGCAGGCGCGCGTTGTAGACGCCATTGTCGGCGGCGCGCCCCACCGCCAGCAGCATGATCGGCACGGCGCGGCGGGGAATATCCAGCACCTTGCGCAGCCGTACTTCGTCGAAGCCCTCCATCGGGCAACTGGCGAGGCCGTGGCTCTGCAGGGCGAGCATCAGGTTCTGCGCCGCCAGCGCGGTGGACTTCACCGCCCACAGGCGCATCTCCGCGTGGCTGTTGGGCTGGCGCATCAGCGCACGGCGCAGGCCGACGAACGCATAGAGGGTGCGCTTGAACAGCCCGCGCAGGCCGAATGCCCCCTGGTTGTACTGGAAGGGCGCGGTGCGCTGGTAGAAGTCCCGCACCTTCTCCGGCACCTGCGGCTCCGGCCACTGGTCGAGGATCGCCGCGCAGGACTCGCGCCAGGTATCCGGGCGCGCCAGCACGGCGATCAGCACTGGCGCCGTGCGCGCCGCGTTCTGCCCCAGGCACACAGGCACCAGCTGGCGACGCAACTCGGCATCGCGGATCACCTGAAAACTCCATGGCTGCAGGTTGCAGGCGTTGGGCGCGAGCACCGCCTGCTCCAGGCAATCGCGCAGCACGGCATCCGGCACCGGCTCATCGAGGAAGCGCCGCACCGCGCGGCGCTGTTCGATCAGCGCGCGCAACGCATCGGGGGTTGCGGGCAGGCAGGATGATTCGGCGGCGAAACGGCTCATGACGGATTCCTCGGGCAGGTCGCCCGATTAAGCCGCCACGCTCGGCGCGGAACAAGTCGAGTGGGAGAAATGCCGGCGGGATTGGCGCAAGCGCCCTCTCCCGCCGGAAGGATCAGGCGCCCAGCGCCTTCTCGATGGCATGCACCAGCGCGGGATCGTCCGGCGCGGTGCGCGGACTGAATCGCGCCAGCACGCGGCCGTCCGGGGCGAGCAGGAACTTCTCGAAGTTCCAGGTGATGTCGCCGGGGAACTCGGCGCCCTCGCCCGCCAGCAGTCGGTACAGCGGGTGGCGTTCCGAACCGTTGACGTCCAGCTTGGAGGACATCGGGAAACTGACCCCGTAGTTCAACGAACAGAACGACTGGATCTCGGCTTCACTGCCAGGCTCCTGCCCGGCGAACTGGTTGCACGGCAGGCCGAGCACCACGAAACCCTGATCCTTGTATTGCTGGTAGAGATTCTCCAGACCGGCGTACTGCGGAGTCAGGCCGCACTTCGAGGCGACGTTGACCACCAGCACGACCTTGCCCTTGAGCGGGGCCAGCGGCAGATCCTGGCCGTCGAGCCCTTGCAGCGTCAGACCGTGAAAAGCGCTCATTGCTTACTCCTTGAAGAGGTAGGCACAGCGTGCCCGCGCAGGGGCGGACAGCGGGTCCGTCGCTCTGCGCCATCCCAATCGATACGGGAAAAAATGCCCTGGCCTTGTTGCACTAGAAAGGCTGCATGAGAAAGGCGCCCGAAGGCGCCTTTCCCAGATGAGCTTAGCAGCTCAATGATGGCTTCACCCGGTCACATCCGACCGGTGAAAACGATCAGTGGTGGTGACCACCTTCGCCGTGGATGTGGCCGTGGGCGACTTCTTCGGCGGAAGCGTCACGCACGTTGACCACCTTCACCTTGAAGTTCAGGCGCTGGCCGGCCAGGGGGTGGTTGCCGTCGACGGTCACGTCGTCGCCGTCGATGTCGCGGATGGTGACGATCTGCATGCCGCCGTCCGGAGCGGAAGCGTGGAACTGCATGCCAACTTCCAGCTCGTCCACGCCTTCGAACATTTCACGGGTCAGGGTGGCGACCAGTTCGGCGCTGTACTCGCCGTAGGCGTCGGCCGGCTCGATGGTGACGTCCAGCTCGTCGCCAACCTGCTTGCCTTCCAGGGCCTTTTCCAGGCCGGCGATGATGTTGTGGGCACCGTGCAGGTAGACCAGCGGAGCGCCGCCGGCGGAGCTGTCGATGACCTCACCTGCGTCGTTGGTCAGGGTATAGTCGATGGAAACCGCCTTGTTGGCCGCGATCTGCATGGTACGAAACCTTTCTGATATAGAAGTTGAGCGCGCAAGTTTACGCTGCGACGCCCCCGAATGCGACCCGAAGACGGACGGACGGGACAACGCGGACGCCCCGCGCCTGCTTGACTTTCATCAGGATGAAGACGGGTACTGGGTGGCAGTCTTGTCCTGCGGCCATACCCAGCACCTGCGGCACCAGCCACCCTGGCAATCCCGGCCCTGGGTGCTGGACCCGCAGCAACGTCAAGCGCAGATCGGCCGGCTCTTCCCCTGCGGCTGGTGCGCCAAGGAACAGAACAGCGACAAGGAGTAGGCATGCCGGCACGCAACATCCTGGTGATCAACTGCGGCAGTTCTTCGATCAAATTCGCCCTGGTTCGAGAGGGGCGCGACGACTTCATCCTCCACGGCCTGGCCGAACGCCTCGGCTCCACCGGCGCCAGCCTGCGCTGGCAGGGCGAGGGCGACGCGCAGCCACAGACCCTGGAACTGCCCGGCGGCGACCACCAGGCCGCCCTCGCCCGCCTGCTGCCGCTGGTGAATGAAGCCGCCCAGGGCGAACTGCATGCCATCGGCCACCGCGTGGTGCACGGCGGCGAACGCTTCACCCAGGCCTCGCGGCTGAATGACGAAGTCCTGGGCGCAATCCGCGAAACCTCGCCGCTCGCGCCGCTGCACAACCCGGCCAACCTGCTGGGCATCGACGCCGCCCTGGCGCTCTACCCGAACCTGCCGCACATCGCCGTGTTCGACACCGCCTTCCACCAGAGCCTGCCCGAGCGCGCCTACCGCTACGCCATCCCCGAGCCGTTGTACCGCGAGCAGCACGTACGCCGCTACGGCTTCCACGGCACCAGCCACCGCTACGTCAGCCACATGGCCGCCGAGATGAGCGGGCTGGCGGTGGGCGACAGCAACTGGCTGTCGGCGCACCTGGGCAACGGCAGCTCGACCTGCGCCATCGCCAACGGCCAGAGCCGCGACACCAGCATGGGCCTGACTCCGCTGGAAGGCCTGATGATGGGCACCCGCTCGGGTGACGTCGATCCGAACCTGCACAGCCACCTGGCGCGCACCCTGGGCTGGAGCCTGGAGAAGATCGACCACATGCTCAACCACGACAGCGGCCTGCTTGGCCTGTCGGGGCTGTCCAACGACATGCGCACCCTGGAACACGCCCGCGAACAGGGCCACGCCGGCGCGGCGCTGGCCATCGAAGTATTCTGTTACCGATTGGCCAAGTCCCTCGCCTCGCTGACCTGTGCGCTGCCGCGCCTGGACGGCATCATCTTCACCGGCGGCATCGGCGAGAACTCGGCCCTGGTGCGCAACCTCACGGTGAAGCACCTGCACGTACTCAATCTCGAACTCGACGGCGAAGCCAACGCCCGCTGCGTACGCGGCGTCGGCGGACCGATCCACCTGCCCGGCCATCCCCGGGTGCTGGTGATTCCCACCAACGAGGAACGGCAGATCGCACTCGACACCCTGGCCGTCCTCGACTGAAGATTCCAGGGCCTGCCCCACAAGGGCAGCGCCCTTTCCCGCACGGCTTAAGGAGCCCGGATGCACACCTTCTTCCTCGCGCCGACCGGTTTCGGTGTCGGCCTGACGTCCACCAGCCTGGGCCTGATCCGCGCCCTGCAACGCGCCGGCCTTAAAGTCGGTTTCTTCAAACCCATCGCCCAACCCCACGCTGGCGACGACGGCCCGGAACGATCCAGCGAGCTGGTCGCCCGCACCCACGGCCTCAATGCCCCTACCCCGCTGTCGCTGGCCAAGGTCGAGCGCATGCTCGGCGATGGCATGCTCGACGAGCTGCTGGAAGACATCGTCGGGATGTTCAACCAGGCGGCGGAAGACAAGGACGTCATGATCGTCGAGGGCATGGTGCCGACCAAGCACGCCAGCTACGCCGCGCGCATCAACGGGCACCTGGCGCGCAGCGTGGACGCCGAGGTGATCCTGGTGTCGGCGCCGGACAACGAGACGGTGAAGGAACTGTCCGACCGCATCGAAATCCTCGCCCAGCTGTTCGGCGGCCCGCGCGATCCGAACCTGGCCGGGCTGATCGTGAACAAGGTGCGCGGCGGCGAAAGCGACGACGCACCGCGCGACGCGGAGGCCGCCGCCCGCCTGTTCGGCGAACGCCTGAAGGAACACTCGTCGCTGCTGCGCGACGGCGACGTGCGCCTGCTCGGCTGCATTCCTTGGCAGGACGAGATGAACGCCCCACGAACCCGCGACGTGGCCGACCTGCTGGATGCCAGCGTGCTCAACGCCGGCGACTACGAACAACGCCGCGTGCAGAAGATCATCCTCTGCGCCCCCTCGGCGCCGAACACCGTGCACCTGCTCAAGCCCGGTGTGCTGGTGGTGGTGCCGGGCGACCGCGACGACATCATCCTCGCCTCCTGCCTGGCCGCCATGAACGGCGTGCCGCTGGCCGGCCTGCTGCTGTGCTCGGGGCTGACGCCTGACGCACGGATCATGGAGCTGTGCCGCAGCGCACTGCAGAGCGGCCTGCCGGTACTGACGGTGAAGACCGGCTCCTTCGACACCGCCGGCGACCTTACCCGGATGAACAAGGAAATCCCGGTGGATGACCGCGAGCGCGCCGAGCGCGTCACCGAGTTCGTCGCCGGACACATCGACTTCGAATGGCTGAAGGACCGCTGCGGCGCGCCCCACGAACTGCGCCTGTCGCCGCCGGTGTTCCGCTACCAGCTGACCCAGCGCGCCAACCGCGCGGGCAAGCGCATCGTCCTGCCCGAAGGCAGCGAGCCGCGCACCGTGCAGGCCGCCTCGATCTGCCATGCGCGCGGCATCGCCCGCTGCGTGCTGCTGGCCAAGCCCGACGACGTGCAGGCGGTGGCGCAGATGCTCGGCATCGTGCTGCCCGAGGACCTGGAAATCATCGACCCGGACCTGGTGCGCAGCCGCTACGTCGAGCCCATGGTCGAACTGCGCAAGGGCAAGAGCCTGAACGCGCCGATGGCCGAGCAGCAGCTGGAAGACAACACGGTGCTGGGCACCATGATGCTCGCCCTGGACGAAGTGGACGGTCTGGTCTCCGGTGCCATCCACACCACCGCCAACACTATTCGCCCGGCGCTGCAGCTGATCAAGACCGCGCCCGGCTACAACCTGGTGTCCTCGGTGTTCTTCATGCTGCTGCCCGACCAGGTGGTGGTCTATGGCGACTGCGCGGTGAATCCCGATCCTTCGGCCAGTGACCTGGCGGAGATCGCACTGCAAAGTGCCGACTCCGCGCAGGCCTTCGGCATCACCCCGCGGGTGGCGATGATCAGCTACTCCACCGGCGACTCCGGAAGTGGCGCAGATGTCGAGAAAGTGCGTGAAGCCACGCGCATCGCGCAGGAAAAACGCCCCGATCTGTTGATTGATGGCCCCTTGCAGTATGATGCCGCCGCCATCGCCAGCGTCGGCCGCCAGAAGGCACCCGACAGCCCGGTGGCAGGACGCGCCAACGTGTTCGTGTTCCCCGACCTGAACACCGGGAACACCACCTACAAGGCCGTCCAGCGCAGCGCCGACTGCGTCAGCATCGGGCCGATGCTGCAGGGGCTGCGCAAACCGGTGAACGACCTGTCGCGCGGCGCGCTGGTGGACGACATCGTCTACACCATCGCGCTCACCGCGATCCAGGCCGACAGCGGCAAGGACGGCTGACAACCCGGCACGAGGATGTGCCCGAGAACGCTTCACGCGCCCGGTGGACCGGGCGCCCACGTACAAGGACCATTCCTCGATGTTGAGTTTCCTTCCTGCCAGCCTGCGCGGCATCCTCGCCAGCCTCATCCTGTTCGTCAGCACGTTGTGCTGGGCAACCCTGCTGTTCAGCATGACCCTGGTGAAGATCCTGTTGCCATTCGCGGCTGCACAAAGCGTCTGCAGCAAGATCATGAGCCTGATCGCCGAAGGCTGGATCGGCTGCAACAAGGGCTGGATGAACCTGGTCCGCGACACCCGCTGGGACGTCAAGGGCCTGGAAAGCCTGGAGTACGAGCACTCCTACCTGGTCACCAGCAACCACCAGAGCTGGGTCGACATCCTCGTCCTGCAGTACCAGCTCAACCGCCGCGTGCCGCTGCTGCGCTTCTTCCTCAAGCAGGAACTGATCTGGGTTCCGATCATCGGCCTGTGCTGGTGGGCGCTCGATTTCCCCTTCATGAAGCGCTACACCAAGGCGTATCTCGCCAAGCACCCGGAGAAGAAAGGCAAGGACCTGGAGACCACCCGCAAGGCGTGCGCCAAGTTCAGCCGGATTCCGGTGTCGATCTTCAACTTCCTCGAAGGCACCCGCTTCACCCCGGCCAAGCACGACGAACAGCAGTCGCCCTTCCGCTACCTGCTCAAGCCCAAGGCCGGCGGTATCGCCTTCGTCCTCGACGCCATGGGCGAACAACTGCGCACCCTGGTGAACGTCACCATCCACTACCCCGACGGCCGCCCGACCTTCTGGTGCCTGCTGTCGGGCAAGCTGCGCGAAGTGGTGGTGCGTTTCGAGGAGCTGGAGATTCCGCGCCAGTTCGTCGGCAAGAGCTACGACCAGGACGAGGGCTACCGCGCCGAATTCCAGCTGTGGGTGAACCAGCTCTGGGAGCGAAAGGACCAGATACTGGCGCAGCTGCACCGCGAGTTTCCGGCCGCTGCCAAAGCGTGAGTTTTTTGTAGGAGCGAGCTTGCTCGCGAACAGCCCCCGCTGCGGGGCTGGGGTTCGCGAGCAAGCTCGCTCCTACAGGTTCGGCCCCGTGCCACGTGCAACCCAGGAACGTAGCGCGTACAACCGTGACACGAATTCCCCCAAAAAAAGACGCCCATGAAAAAGCCCGCCAATCGGCGGGCTTTTTCATGGGCGGCGCTTACTGCTGGTACTGCTGAGTCTGCGCGCCCGGCAGGGCCTTCAGGTTCACTTCGACGCGGCGGTTCTGCGCGCGGCCGTTGGCGTCGGCGTTGGACGCGATCGGCTGGTCCGGGCCCATGCCACGGGTGCTTACGCGGGTGGAGTCTACGCCTTGGGAGGTCAGGTATGCGGCCACGGACTGCGCACGACGCTGGGACAGGTCCATGTTGTGCTGGCGGCTGCCGGTGCTGTCGGTGTAACCGACGATCTCGATGCTGTTCTGGTTGAACTCCTTGAAGGAGTTGGCCAGGTTGTTCAGCGGGGTGTAGAAGGACGGAGCAATGTTCGCCGAGTCGGTGGCGAAGGTGATGTTGCCCGGCATGATCAGCTTGATGTCATCGCCCTGGCGCTCGACCTGTACGCCGGTGCCTTGCATCTGCTGGCGCAGCTTGGCTTCCTGCTTGTCGGCGTAGTAGCCGTAACCGGCGGCGGCGGCACCGATGGCGGCAGCGCCGATCATCGCGCCCTTGCCACGGTTGTCGTGGTTGATCGCGGCACCGGCGACAGCGCCGGCCAGCGCGCCCAGGGCACCGTACTTGGCGGTCTTGCTCATGCCACCCTCGGCCGGGGCCTGGGTGTTGGGATCATAAGGATTCTGGGAAGCGCAACCGGCCATGAGAGCGAGGACGGTGGCAGCCGCGACCATGGACAGACTACGTGCAGTGAACATGAAGGAAGACTCCTGGATAACGAAATCGCCCGATTGGGCGCTGGTTAGATCATACAACAGCAAAAAGATTCAATTTTCCTTAACGCGCGCCATCAGGCCCGAATGAATGGGTTCTCGCGCATCTCGTCGCCCAGACAGGTATCCGGACCGTGGCCGGTCACCACGGTGGCCTCCTCGTCCAACGAATACAGACGCTCGCGGATCGAACGCTCGATGGTGTCGTAATCACCGCCCCACAGGTCCGTGCGACCGATGCTGCGGCGGAACAGGGTGTCGCCGGCGATCAGCAGCTTGTCCTTGGGGAACCAGAAGCTCATCGAGCCCGGCGTATGCCCCGGCGTGTGCAGCGCCACGCCGCAACCGCAGGCCAGTTCCTCGTCATCCGCCAGCCACTGGTCCGGCGACGGCACCGGGGTGTAGGGCACGCCGAACATGCGGCACTGCATCTCCAGGTTGTCCCAGAGGAACTGGTCATCCTTGTGCAGGTGCAGGGTGGCACCGGTCTTTTCCTTCATCTGCCCGGAGGCGAGGAAATGATCGAGGTGCGCGTGGGTGTGGATGATGCTGACCACCTTCAGCCCCAGCGCGTCGAGACGCTGCAGGATGAGTTCGTGGTCACCGCCCGGATCGACGACGATGGCCTTCTTCGTCAGCGGGTCGCCGATGATGGTGCAGTTGCATTGCAACGGGCCGACGGGGAAGGTTTCGCGGATCAGCGCGGGCTGCTCACTCATCACGGGCTCACTCGATGGGATTGGGCGGACCGGCATTTTCGCCTATTCCACCCTGCCCTGGCGAGCCGGCTCAATCGTCCCGGCGGTAGTCGGTCGGCAGCTTGCCGGTCCATTTCCTGAACGCCCGACGGAAGTTCGACGGGTCGTTGAAGCCCAGCAGCAGCGCGATCTCGTAGAGCGGCAGGTGTGTGGTGGTGAGGTACTGCAGGGCCAGGCGCTTGCGCACGTCGTCGAGCACTTCCTGGTAGGTGGTGCCCAGGTTCGATAAATGTCGACGCAGGCTGCGGCCGCTGGTGTGCAACTCGCCCGCCACGGTCTCCAGGTCGGGGAACTCGCCGGGACGCGCCAGCAGCAGTCGGCGAATACGGGTCAGCAGCCCTTCCTGCACGTCCAGCGTGGCCAACAGGGCCTCGCACTGCTGCTCGCACATCTGCACGGTGGCCGGGTTGGCCAGGGCCATGGGCCGCGCCAGGTAGTCGCTGGGCAGGCCGATGAAATGGAACGGCTGGTCGAACGACACCTCGCCGCCGAACACCTCGGCGTAACGCTCCGCGTAGGCCGGCGCGGCATGGCCGAAGCCGACGCTGACGCCCTGCAAAGGTTCGCCGACGAGGAAGCGGGCGATGGTGTAGAGGCTGGTCATCAGGCCTTCGGCGGCGAAACGCCCCATCGGCCCGAGCGGGATCGACTCGCTGGCGCGCAGGTAGGAGATGCCTTCGTCTTCCACCATCTCCAGGTCGTAGGCCAGGCCGAGCACGCGGTAGTACTTCAGGGCGAAGCCGATGGCGCGTTCGAGGTTGGCGCTGGAGAGCACCGCGTAGCCGAGGATACCGTGGGTGGAGACGTTCAGCCGCAGCCCCAGCAGCAGGCCGAAGGCCGGCTCGTTGCAGTGCGCCAGGGCGGTGCCGGCGAGCAGGTTGAAGTCGATGAAGGACAGGCGGCCATTGGGGCTTTGCAGCACCTCGGGGCGCACACGGGCCAGCTCGAACAGGCGCGCGCGGGGCACGCCCAGCTCCTCGGCAAGATCGAGCAGCGCCTGTGCATAGGCGACGGGCACCAGTTCGGCGGTGAAATTGAGCGGTTGTTTCATCGTTTTTCTTGTGTCGACCGCTGGCCGGATATGACCGGAAAGTTGGCAGACAATAACCTTGTGACGCTTTCCCCACAAGCCCACAGTACTGACCATGGACAACCACAACAATGGAGCCGCCATGGCCAGCACCACCCCCGCGGGACTGGAAATCAAGCCCCGGCATATGGACTTCGATCTGCCCGATCCGCTGCCGCGTCACTGGCATGGCGGAGACGCCTTCAAGTCCCATCTGTTCGATGCGATGTCGGTGCTGTTCCCCGACGGCGAGCGCTTCTTCATCGACTCGGTGCGGCAGTTCCGCGAGGACATCACCGACCCGGTGCTCAAGGAGCAGATCCGTGGTTTCATCGGCCAGGAAGGTCACCACAGTCGCGAGCACCTGGTGTACAGCCAGCGTCTGCGCGAGCAGGGCTACGACATCACGCGCATCGAGAAGCTGGCCCAGGCGCGCATCCGTTTCACCCAGAAGAAATTCCCCGCCAAGCGCCAGCTGGCTGCCACCGCCGCGCTGGAGCACATCACCGCGATCATGGCCAACGGGCTGCTGACCGACCCGCGTACCATGGAGGGCGCCGACCCGGTGATGCAGCGCCTGTGGCGCTGGCACGCGCTGGAAGAGACCGAGCACAAGGCGGTCGCCTTTGACGTCTACAACCAGGTCTGTGGCAGCCGCAAGCTGCTGCGCCGGGCGATGATCATGGCGACCTTCTTCTTCGTCCTCGACACCTTCCGTGGCCTCACCCACATGCTGCGCAAGGACGGCCTGCTGTGGAACTGGCGGGTCTGGCGCGACGGGCTGAAGTGGAGCTGGGGCAAGCACGGCGTGTTCCGCCCGCTGGTGCGCGAGTACCTGGACTTCTTCAGGGCCGACTTCCATCCCTGGCAGCACAACAACCTCGATCTGCTGCACGAGGTGCGTCGGGAGTACGACCCGCAGCCGCTGGCGCACGCGGGCTGAGTTTTTCGCCGCAGCAACCGCCGCCCCGTCTTGTCGGGGCGGCGTTGTTTTCGAGATGCCGGCCTATCGGCCGGTTTCGCGGATAAGATCCGCTCCTACGAAACGGTCCGGTGCGACGCACCTGTAGGGGCAACTGTCTTCTTCGGGAAAGTCGGTGCCGGTATTTCCCCTCACCCCAGCCCTCTCCCGGAGGGAGAGGGGGCAGACCGTGCAGGCTGACGCCAAGGTTTCCTCCTAAATCGAACGGTCCCCTCTCCCGCTTGCGGGAGAGGGTTAGGGTGAGGGGCTCTTGTAGGAACGAAAAAGCCCGGCGCTGGGCCGGGCTTTTCCTGGAGCGGTCGGGCTCAGGCATGCAGGAAACGCAATGCATCCGCCGCCGACTCCTGGGGAATCTCTTCCATCGGGATATGCCCCACGCCCGGATAGACCTTCACCTCGATCCCCGGCACATCACGCTGCCACATCGGCACGTGGCGCGGCGAAATCCAGCGATCGCGCTCGCCCCACATCAGCATCGTCGGCACCTTGAGCCCCGCCACGCGGTTCGGGGTGCCGGTCAGCTCCTCGCGGTTGGCCTTCACCAGCACGCGGAAGATATCGATCATCGCCCGGCGGTTACCCGGACGGCGGCTGATGTCGTAGTAGCGGTCGATCACACCCGGTTTGATCTTGCGCGCATCGCCGTAGACTTCCTTGATGCCCTGGGCCACCAGCGCGCGCGGCATCCACATCGGCATCAGGATGCCGGCGCCGGGCAACACGGCGCTGGCGATCATCAGCGGCACCTTCTGCATGTAGTAGCCGGCCGGGTCGATCAGGATCAGCCGCTCCACCCGGTGCGGTTGCGCCAGCGCATAGTTCCAGGCGATGTAGCCGCCCAGGGAGTTGCCGGCGATGGAGACGTGCTTGAGGTCCAGGCGATCGAGGAACATGCCGAACACCTTCACCAGGCGCTCGCCGCTGTATTCGCGGTCGTGACCGCCGCCGGTGAGGCCGAAACCCGGTACGTCGAGGCGGATGATGCGGAAGTGCTCGCTCAGCTCGGCGACCCAGCCGTCCCAGGTGTGCAGCGACGCCATCACGCCGTGGACCATCACCAGCACCGGCTTGTCGCGGCTGCCTTCGTCACGGTAATGGATGTCGAAGCCGTCGACGTTGATGAAGCGCGAGCCGGTTTCCGGCGCAGCGTAGCGGTCCTTCAGCGCAGCCAGCGACAGGGCGCCGAAGCCGTAGCGAGCCAGGCCCTCGGCCAGTGGCTGTTGCAGAGACAGGGTGGCGGACATGGACGAGTGACTCCCGTGCTTGTTGTTCTCGAACCGAGATCACACCACAGCCCGCTTTCCACCGCGCCCAACCTAGGTAGTGCGTGAGCAGAGCGTCGTTACCAATAGGTCACCAATGACCTGCTTCACCTCACCCAGCGGCATGTCGCCGCCCTTGCCCAGCAGCTCCAGCGAAGTGGCCTCCAACGCCCAGATCAGCGCCTGGTAGGTCAGCGCCGCGTGCCGCACGCCTTCGCCCTGGAAGCGCTCTTCGAGCAACGCCCGCAGCTCACGGTGCGCCTCGGCGCGATGGGCGGCGAGAGGCGAGTCGGTGCGCAACGCTTCCTCGTGCATCAGGCGGATGATCGGCCCCACCGCCAGGTGATAGTCGAAGAAGCGCTCGACCATCGCCCGCAGCCAGGCATCGGTGCCGCCGGCGTCGGTGCGCATCTCGCGAAAGCGCATCAAGAGCAGTTGCACCGCCGTGCGGTAGATGCCTTCGAGCACGTCGAGCTTGCTCTGGAAGTACTTGTAGAAGGTGCGCCGCGACACCTTGGCGGCGTCCAGCAGGTCGTTCACCGTGGTATCGGCCAGCCCCTTGGCGACGAACACCGGAATGCTCGCCAACTGGATGTTGGCCCGTTGCAGGTGCCCCACCAGCGGCCCGTCGCTCTGGCGCGCCACCGCGCCGATACCGCCGAGGTCCTCGAAGACCGCGCTGACCGCTGCCGACTCCATCTCCCCTCCCCCGCATCACCCAACCAAGGCGCGGGATGACGCCGCTCCCCGGCCTCGTTAACCTAGGCCGACCGCTCCCCCGCGCAAGGAAAGCCCGTTCGTGCCGAACCTACCACGCCGTCTGCTCTGGCCGCTGGCCATCCTTTTGCTGGTTCTCTGTCGCCCCGCCTTCAGCGCCGACCTGTACTACCTCGGCCAGAAGATCCCGGACATCAAACGCCCCTGGACCAGCGCCGACTACCAGCTGCTGATCGACGCGCTGAAGAAGATCGACGAATCCCAGGCCAACGGCCTGCCCCGACGCAGCGGCGAGTTCACCGGGCCGATCTACCAGCGCATGGTCAGCGAGGAAAACTTCCGCCCGCAGCTGAACATCTACGCCCCGCTGGAGCTGCGGCAGAACGAGGCGCGCGAGGTGCTGTTCAAGCTCAAGGAGCTGATGCGCCTGTACTTCGACTTCCGCGCCGCCAAGCAGCCTTACGGCGCCGAGGCGCTGGGTCTGATGAGCTATTCGCTGCGCGAACAGGCGATCCTGTTCAACCTGACGGTGGAATTCTGGATGACCCTGGCGCAGAACGAGCAACGCAATCCGGTGCGCCTGCAAGGCATGCAGGAAGCCAAGGCGGCAGCCTCGATGCTCACCAGCAGCGCGCTGGACTACCTCGGCCTCACCGCCCAGTTCGACCGACAGGACCTGGTGCTCTACAGCGCCGAGCTGTCCAAGCAGATGCCCGAGCTGTTCATCCACCTGCCGGCGGAAGTGCGCGCGCAGTTGCTGATGCGCGTGGACGAACTGGCGCAGAAGCATGCCTATGCCGAAGTGCGCGAGAACATGCGCGATCTGCAGCCGGTGCTGCAGGCGATCCAGGATGACGTGCAGAAACAGTTGGCCGCTCCGGCCAAGGGGCAGGCCGTGCCGAAGGGACTGGATTTGAGCGCGCCAGCGGAGCCGGAGAAGAAGAAAGGGGTGATGTGATGCGGGGGCAAGCCCCGAGTCACGAAGAAGCCGGTGGAGCGAGCTGAAAGCTCCACCCCCAATCCTGCTTTGGCCACCCTCTCCCAAAGGGAGAGGGGACTGATCGGTGCAGGGAGAAGCTCAAGACGGCCCCCTCTCCCTCCGGGAGAGGGCTGGGGTGAGGGGAACCAACGGACAGCGGAATCCCCCTAGCGCAATAACCCCATCTCCTTCGCCCGCGCCACCGCCTGGGTGCGGCGCTCCACGCCGAGCTTGTCGTTGATGTGCCGGGCGTGACTCTTGACCGTATGCAGGGAGATGAACAGCCGATCACTGATCTCCTGGTTGGAGCAGCCCTGGGCGATCAGCTCCAACACCGCCAGCTCGCGGCCGCTCAGGCAATCGGTGAGTGCTACGCAGCGTTCCGGCGGCGCCGGCAAGCGTTCACGCAGAGCCTCCATGGCCGGCGAAGAAGCCCGCACAGCCAGTTGCTCACGCAGCCATTCCGGATGCTGCAGCAGCACTTCATGCAACGGGATCAGCAGGCCCACGGCCAGGCCATTCAGGCACTCGCCCAGCTCGAAGGAGGCCTCGCGCTCGCGACCGTCCTGCAGCAGCAAGGCGACCAGTTGGCCCTGGGCGAAGCGCGCCTGCAACTGCGCACCGCCTTGCAGGGCGCCGCTGGCCACGGCGCGCAGCCGCGCTTCGGCATCGGCCATGCGGCCTTCGCGGCGCTCCAGCTGGGACTGGAGCATTTCCACATGGCGCGGCAGCTGCGGCGAACACTCCGGCGGCGTGGCCGGTTCGTCGCCGGTGTAGGTGTCGCGCAGGCGCTCCAGCCAGGCGGCCGCCAGTTCGGTCTGCCCCTGGCCGAGCCAGAGTTCACATTTGATCAGGGTGATGGCCGACAGGTAGTAGACCGGCGGCACGTCCCACACGTGCATCATCCGCTCGACCTCGGCCAGGTGGGCGAAGGCGCGGGTGTAGTTGCCCAGCCGCCCTTCCAGGCTGGCCAGCACGCAGAAGCCGATGATCAGGCTGATATCCCGGCAGGCACGCGCTTCTTCAATGCCAGCCTTGAGGCACTTGCGCGCCTCGTCCGGCTGTAGCGCGAGGCTGCGCAGGTAGCCCTGGTAGAGCATCAGCCGCCCGCGCACGGCGTAGCGGCGCTGGCTTGACAGCCCGGAGAGTCGCGCCAGCCCCTGGCGAACCTCCTCTTCGGCGCGCAGCACCTCGCCGCGCGCCTGCAGGACGCGGGCGCGGTCGTAATGCACCATGGCCTCGAACAGCGGATTGCCGAAGCGTTGCGCCAGCTCCAGGGCATCCCGGTTCAGGTTGCGGGCACGCCACAGGTCGTCGCGGACGATGGCCAGGTTGCTCAGGGTCGACAGGCACAACAGGCGCGGGCCGAAGCGTTCCGGTCCGAGCCCTTGCAGGGCCTCCTCGCAGTGTCGCTCGGCGGTGGCGATGTCGCCGCGCCCCCGGGCAACGACACCCGCCAGCGCCTGCCACTGGGCCATCAGGTCGCGCTGGGTGGCCGGATCGGCCGCCGGCAGGAAGCGCGACAGTTGCAGCCCCAGTTCCTCGGCGGCGTCCAGCTGGCAAGCCAGCGCCAGGGCCCAGCTGTACAGCACGATCAGACGCGGCGTGCTGGCCAGCAGGCTGTCGGGCAGGTCCATCTTCCAGCGCAGCAGCGTGGCGACGTTCTGTTCGGCCAGCAGCTGTTCCTCGGACAGGCTCTGCACCAGGTTCGCCGCCACTTCCGGGTGACCGGCGCGCAGGGCCTGTTCCACGGCCTCGTCGAACAATCCCTGGGTGCTGAACCAGCGGCACGCACGCAGATGCAGTGCCGCCGCCGAAGGGCCGGAGCCGGGCAGCGGCCGCGCCAGCAACAGGTCGGAGAACAGGTGGTGATAGCGGAACCACTGGCCCTGCTCGTCCAGCGGCACCAGGAATACCTGGTGCTGCTGCAGATGACGCAGGATCGAAGCGCTGTCATGGGAGTCCCGAAGGGAATCACAAAGCTCGGCGGAGAAGCGCTCGAAGCGCGCGGTCTGGTAAAGGAAGACCTGCACCTCCGGCGACTGCTTGTCGATCACTTCTTCCAGCAGGTAATCGCGGATCAGCTCCTCGGCGCCGTGCACCGAAAGATCGGGCACCTTCGCCGCCAGCTCGTCGCCATGGGCCAGCAGCCACAGGCGCAGGCCGGCGATCCAGCCTTCGCTGCGCTCGACCAGGTTATCCAGGGCGTTGTCATCCAGCTGCGCGCCGTTGGCAGATACCAGCCGCGCGGTTTCCTCGGCGGTCAGCCGCAGGTCCTGTTCGCTGAACTCCAGCAGGTGCCGCGACAGGCGCAGCCGGGCCAGGTGCCAGTCGGGGCGCTGGCGGCTGGTGACCAGCAGCACCAGGCCGGGTGGCTGGTGGTTGAGGAGAAATTGCAGGCAGCGGTCGAGCACCGCGCCCTGGGCCAGGTGGTAGTCGTCGAGCACCAGCAGCAGCGGGCGCTCGACGGAGAGGCAGTCCACCAGTTCGTCGAGCAGGTCGTCGAGCCAGGCTTCGAAGGCGAACGGCTGGTGCCGCTGACGCATCTTCAGGATGCCCAGCGCCTCCTCGCCCAGCATGGGAAAGTGCAGGCGCAAGCCTTCGAGCAGGCGTTCGAGGAAACGCCCCGGATCACTATCCCTGGCACTGAGCCCCAGCCACAGACTGCACCATTGGCTTTCCAGCGTCTGACAGAACTCGATGGCCAATGAGCTCTTGCCGAACCCCGCCGGCGCAGACACCAGAATCAGCCGTCCCTCCAGTCCGGACGCCATGCGCTCGCACAGTCGCGAGCGCGAGACGTGGCCATGCGGCAGCGGCGGCCGGAAGAAACGGCTGCCCCCTGTGCTGGTGGGAACCTCGGTCAGTCGTGGCAGAGTCGAGAAGTCGGTCATCAGCCTGGCTCTTGCTCTAGCTCTTGTTTCTATGTGGACGGAGCCTAGCCGCTCGCGAGCGGTATTTGAAGCCGATTTTGTTACCGTTGCCCACAAGATGACCAGAAGCCTTCCGACATTCCGCATTCCCATTCATCCGGTGGATGATCGCCCATAAAAAAACCGGCCCGAAGGCCGATCTTTTCTCACCGCGGAACCACCCGTGGGGATCGGGGGATCAGCGCACGCCTTCCTGGCGCAGCGCTGCCGGGGTGAAGTCGCTTTCCGAAGCGCTGTAGTTGAAGTCGTAGGCGGATTTCTCCTCGTTCTTCAGACCCAGCACCAGGTAGCGACCGGACAGCAGGTCATACAGGGTTTCGGCGGTGTACCACGGTACCTGGTAGTTGTAGTAGTACTGGTTGAAGGCCTCGGCCACGCGCCACAGGGTGCCGCGACCGTCGTAGTGGTCGATCTCCACGGCCTGCCAGGTGTCCTCGTCGATGTAGAAGTCACGCTTGGCATAGATGTGGCGCTCGCCCGGCTTCAGGGTGGCGGTCACGTGCCATACGCGGTGCAGCTCGTAGCGGGTCAGGTCCTGGTTCAGGTGGCCGGGCTTGATGATGTCGGCGTACTTGAGCTTCGGATCATCGAGCTTGTAGTTGTTGTACGGGATGTACAGCTCCTGCTTGCCCACCAGTTTCCAGTCGTAGCGGTCCGGCGCGCCGTTGTACATGTCCAGGTTGTCGGAGGTACGCAGGCCGTCGGCGGCGGTACCCGGACCGTCGTAGGAAACCTGCGGGGCGCGGCGTACGCGGCGCTGGCCGGCGTTGTAGAGCCAGGCCAGGCGCGGTTCCTTCACCTGGTCGAGGGTCTCGTGCACCAGCAGCACGTTGCCGGCCAGGCGCGCCGGGGCGGTCACGCGCTGCTTGAAGTAGAACAGCACGTTGCTCGGCTTGCTGGCGTCGTAGTCCTTCAGGTCGGTGCGGAAGACGAATTCGTCCTGGAAGTACACCAGCGAGTAGGAGCCGTTGACCTGCGGGGTGGCCTGGGTCACCAGACGGCGCACGTGGCCGCCGCGATAGCGGGTGATGTGGTTCCAGATGACTTCCAGGCCGTCCTTCGGAATCGGGAAGGGGTTGGCGGTCTGGAAGTTCTGCAGGCCGTTGCCGCCCTGCACCAGGGTGGTGGTGGTGGCGTTCTTCTTGGTCGCCGCCAGCACGCTGTCCGGCACGGTGGCGGTACGGTGCGACGGGAAGACCTGCATCTTGTAGGTGTCGGGATAGCGCTTGAACATGGCTTGCTGGCCGGGGGTCAGCTTGGCCTTGTACTGGTCCATGTTCTGCGCGGTGATGGTGAACAGCGGCTTCTCGCTGGCGAACGGATCGGAGAGGAAGCCCTTGCTGTCGGCGGTGCCGGCGTTCTTGGGCAGGCCGCCAGTCCAGGCAGGGATGCTGCCGTCGGCGTTGCCGGCCTTTTCCGCGCCCATCGGGGTCAGGGTGGTGCCGAGCTTGGCCGCTTCATCGGCGGAGACGGCCGCCATCACCTGGGAGGCGAGCAGGCTGAGTGCCAGCGCGCCGGTGTGCAGCAGGATCTTTGTTGTTCTCATGCGTTTATCGTCCTCGTTGAGTCTGTGCCCACCGCGGTGGCCGCCCCTTGCGGGACGGGTCGCGGGTTGTATCTGCTGCACCGCCGGCCGGTTCGACCGATCGGCGGGTGGCCCGCCGCGTGTGCGGGCCGGATACCGGTTGAACGGCCGGTTTAGAAGTTCACCCCGAAGCTGAGGCTGACGAAGTCGCGGTCATCGACGGTGGTGTACTTGCCGTCGAAGTAGGTGGTGTAAGCCAGGCTCGCGGTGTAGGTGTTCAGGTAGTCGGCGTCGACCCCCAGGCTGACGGCCTTGCGGCCTTCCTCGAAGTTGCCGCCAGGGCCGGGGGAGTAACCGTCCACGTCATGGGACCAGGCGACGTTCGGCTTGAGGTTCACGCCGGCGAACACGTCGTTGTAATCCCAGATGGCGCGGGCGCGGTAGCCCCAGGAATCGGCGGTGGTGAAGCCTTCGCTTTCGCAGTTGCGGCTGACGTTGTTGGCGTTGGCGGTGCCCAGGGTGGACACGTTCAGCGCCTCGCAGGTCGGACGGCCGTTGAGGCTGCCGTTCAGCGGGCCGGGGCCGAAGACCGGGTCGCGGCCGTAGCGTGCCTTGTTCTGGCTTTCCAGGCCGCCGACGTGGGTCCAGCCGACCTCGCCCACCAGGGTCAGACGCTCGGCGCCCATGACCTGGTCGAAGAAGTGGGTGAAGGTGGTCTGCAGCTGGGTGATTTCCTTGCGGCGGTAGCCGTGCAGGTCCTCGCCAGCGTTGCCGTTGAGCACCGAGGCGTTGTTGTAGACGTGGTTGCCGCCGATGGCCACCGGGTCCAGGCCGGAATACAGGATATCGGTGGTGTTCAGCTGTACCGGAGCGTTCGGACGGTAGCTGATCTCACCCTGCCAGGCGGTGCCGGTGGGCAGCGTGGTGGAGAAGCTCAGGCCGTACAGGTGGATGTCTTCCGGATACTCGACGAAGTAGCTGGAGTTGCCGGCCATGGCCGCCGCGCCGGCCTGGGCGGCCAGGGAGGGGCTGATGGCGGCGATGTTGGTGATCAGCTGGTTGATCTGCGCCACCTTGGCGGTGTCGGCGCCACGGCCGCTGAAGATCGGCAGGCGGCTGTGGTAGTTCATGTAGTAGCCGCCGAACTCAGTGTTCACGCTGTCGGCGAAGTACTTCAGCGACAGGCCGTACTGGCCGCTGTCACGAGCGTCGCGGTCCGGCCCGCGCTTGACCACGATGCCTTCGTTCCACGGCGAGGGAGTCAGCGCCAGGTTCGGGCCGAGCAGGGCGTTCAGAGTGTTGATCGAGCCCTTGTTGTTGGTCAGCACCGCGAGGTTCTGGGTACAGCCATCGGCGATAACGTCCGGCTGGGAGAAGAAGGTGCCGCAGTTGTCGACCACCGTCTGGTCCCACTCCAGCTGGTAGAAGCCTTCGGCGGAGAGGTTGTCGGTGAGGTTCTGCGACATGTAGAACATGTTCACCGGCACCAGGGCTTCCTTGATCTCGGAGCCCGGACGGCGGAAGGCGGTCACGTCGAACGGGTTGATCACGCTGATGCCGTTCTGGATGAAGGTACTTTCACCCCAGTTCACCACCTGCTTGCCCAGGCGCACGGTGCCCGGCAGTTCGGCGATGGTGTAGTTGTGGTAGATGAACGCGTCGAGCAGTTCGGCGCCGGAGGCCTGGGCGGCTTCCTTGCGATTGTGATCGCTGAGCGGCTTGAACTCGGTGTCCTCGTCCTTCTGCTCGAAGTCGTACCAGTACTTGCCGCGCAGGAATACGCCGGTGTCCTGGTATTTCAGCTCGAGGTCGTGGATGCCCTTGAAGATTTTCGAGAAGGTCTTGCCGGCCTTGTAGTTCAGGTGGCCGTCGTCGGAGGTCTGGGACAGGCCCTTGCCGCCGTTGTTTACGCCGATGAGGTTCTTGTTCGGATTCTCCGTCGACCAGCTGGCCCCCACGGACAGCGACGAGTCGAACGAACCTTCGATTTCCCCGATGTTGAAGCTGACGGCGGAAGCGGGGGTCGCCAGCGAGGAAGCCAGGCTGACGGCCAGCGGCAACCGCGCCAGTCGCCAGATATGTTGCATGGTTTTCATCGACGCTACTCCATGTGTTTTTTGTTATGAGTAGTGGCGACTATATCCACGGCCCTACACACCTTGATCGCTCGAAAGTGTGATTTCTCTCAGAAAGGCCCTGACTAGACAGTCGCGCGGGCCAGAGACGGCGTCATCACTGGCCCGCGCCGCGCCAAGCGCTTGCTTGGCACGGATGCTTCAGACACTGACCAACCGGTCGTCGCTCAAACCGTGGAGAGGAAGGCGCTGCCAGCCTCCTGCCATTGGGCGATGTCTACCCGGATACGCTTCTTGTCGAGCTTGCCGACACTGGTCTTGGGAACTTCAGTAACAACGGCGATCTGGGACGGAATCGCCCACTTGTTGATGTTCCCTTGCTCGACGAAAGGCTTGAGGTGCTCCTTCAGCCCCTTGGCGTCCAGCGACTGGCCCTCGCGCAGCACCAGCAGGGCGAAGGGACGCTCGCCCCATTGAGGATCGGGCACGCCCACCACGGCGACTTCGCGCACCGCCGCGTGACGGCTGATCAAGTCTTCCAGCTCCAGCGAAGACAGCCACTCACCGCCGGTCTTGATCACGTCCTTGATACGGTCGCGGATGTCGATGAAGCCCATGCCGTCGATGGTCGCGACGTCGCCGGTATGCATCCAGCCGCCGGCCCAGAGCTCCTCGCCCTTCTGAGGTTCCTGGAAGTAACCCTGGGTCAGCCAGGGTGCGCGCAGCACCAGTTCGCCCTGGGATTCGCCATCGGCCGGGAGAAGCTGGCCATGCTCGTCCATGATCGCCGCCTCTACCATCGGCACCGGCACGCCGGCCTTGATCCGGTAGGTGGTGCGCTCATCCTCGGTGCCGGCGCGCAGCTCCTGGTTGAGGTAGCCGCAGGAAATCAGCGGGCAGGTCTCGGACATGCCATAGGCGGCGGTCAGCTGGATGCCACGGGCCTTGGCGGCGTCATACAGGGCGCGGTTCAGCGCGCTGCCGCCGATGATGATCTTCAGCCCGCCGAAGTCGTAGTCCTTGGCGCTGGCGGCGTTGAGCATCATCTGCAGGATGGTCGGCACGCAGTGGGAGAAGGTCACCTTCTCCTCGCGGATCAGCTTGCACAGCAGCTCCGGCTCGTAGCGGCCCGGATACACCTGCTTCACCCCCAGCATGGTGGCCACGTAGGGCACGCCCCAGGCGTGGACGTGGAACATCGGGGTGATCGGCATGTACACGTCATCGGTGCCCATCAGGCGGATGCTGTCCAGGCTGCCGATGGTCGAGGCCATCGCCAGGGTGTGCAGCACCAGCTGGCGGTGGGTGAAGTACACGCCCTTGGGGTTGCCGGTGGTGCCGGTGGTATAGAAGGTGGTGGCCACCGAGTTCTCGTCGAAATCGGGGAAGGCGTAGCGCGGGCTGGCCGCCGCCAGCAGGGTTTCATACTCGCCCACGCAGTTGGGCAGCGCGCAGCTCTTGTCGGCGCCGTCGGTGAGCAGCAGGGTCTTTTCCACCGTGGTCAGTTGAGCGGCGATGCCCTGGTAGAGCGGCACGAACTCGCTGTTGACCAGCACGAAGCGGTCGTCGGCGTGGTTCATGGTGTAGAGGATCTGGTCGGGCGAGAGGCGGATGTTGATGGTGTGCAGCACCGCGCCGATCATCGGGATGGCGAACATGCATTCCAGGTAGCGATGGCTGTCCCAGTCCATCACCGCCACGGTGTCGCCGGCCTTGACGCCCGCCTCGGTCAGTACGTTGGCCAGACGCGCCACGCGCTCGTTGAAGGTGGCATAGCTGTAACGCACGCTGTCGCGGTAGACAATCTCCCTGCCCTTTTCATAACGGCTGCCCGAAAGCAGCAGGCTCTTGATCAGCAACGGGTACTGGTAGGCATTCTGTGCAGCAGGGATGACGCGGGTTTTCAGCATGGCGGGACACTCTCACGGCTGGATTTCCAGAAGGAATACATCAGGATGATTGCGACTCTAGAGGCCTCCCGGTGTCCGTTCATCAGTCAAAAGAGTGATTTGCCGATGACTCTTTGGCCACATCCAGTCACGCGGTAGAATCCACCCCGCCCGGTCGTTCACGGCCGGCCCCTTACCCGGAGTTCGGGTATGGCCTGCTTACAACGCAGCTCTGCCGACGCGCAGCCGGTCATACGCGAGCTCCTACAACAAGAGCAAAGAGGTAGTTTCATGTCCGAGATCGTCATCGTCAGCGGCGCCCGTACTCCCATGGGCGGCTTCCAGGGCAGCCTGTCCGGCGTTCCCGCCGTGGAGCTGGGCGCTGTCGCCATCCGCGAAGCCATTGCCCGTGCCGGTATCCAGCCCGAGGACGTGCAGGAAGTGATCATGGGCAACGTACTGCCCGCCGGCCTGAAGCAAGGCCCAGCCCGCCAGGCGGCGCTGAACGCCGGCCTGCCCGCCGCCACCGGCTGCACCACCATCAACAAGCTCTGCGGCTCCGGCATGAAGGCCGTGATGCTGGCCCACGACCTGCTCAAGGCGGGCACCAACAACGTGATGGTCGCCGGCGGCATGGAAAGCATGTCCAACGCACCCTACGTGATCGAAAAGGCCCGTACCGGCCTGCGCATGGGCCACGGCGAGATCAAGGACCACATGTTCCTCGACGGCCTGGAAGACGCCCGCACCGGCCGCCTGATGGGCTCCTTCGCCCAGGAAACCGCCGACAAGTACGGCGTGACCCGTGAAGAAATGGACGCCTACGCCATCGAATCCCTCAAGCGCGCCCAGACCGCCATCAAGGACGGCTCGCTGGACTCGGAAATCGTTCCGGTCACCGTGACCACCCGCAAGGGCGAGACCGTGGTGAAGGACGACGAGCAGCCGCTGACCGCCAACCTGGACAAGATCCCGGGCCTGAAGCCGGCGTTCAGGAAAGACGGCACCATCACCGCCGCCAACGCCAGCTCCATCTCCGACGGCGCCTCCGCGCTGGTCCTGATGACCGCTGAAGAAGCCGCGCGCCGTGGCCTGAAGCCGCTGGCCAGGATCGTCGCCCACGCCACCCAGAGCCAGGACCCGGCCGAGTTCACCCTCGCCCCGATCGGCGCCATGACCAACCTGTTCAAGAAAGCGGGCTGGACCAAGGACGACGTGGACCTGTTCGAGATCAACGAAGCCTTCGCCATGGTCACCATGCTCGCCATGCGCGAACACGGCCTGGACCACGCCAAGGTCAACGTCTACGGCGGCGCCTGCGCTCAGGGCCACCCGGTCGGCTCCACCGGCTCGCGGATCATCATCACCCTGATCAACGCCCTGCAGAAGAAGGGCGGCAAGCGCGGCGTCGCCTCGCTGTGCATCGGCGGCGGCGAAGCCACCGCGGTGGCGATCGAACTGGTCTGATCTTCGGTCAGGCATGAAAAAGGGGCGCCTCGGGCGCCCCTTTTTCGTTTCAGGCCGTCGCCACCTTCGGCGCATGCGCTGCCGTGCGTGGAAACACCACCGCCGCCAGGAAGGTAACCACCCCCAGCACCGCCAGGATCAGGTACAACCCGGCCAACCCCTGGCGCGGCTCGATATAGCTGATCAGCGGAATCGCCGCAGCGCTGGCGCCGAAGGACACGAAGTAACGCAGGGCGAACACCCGCGCCTGCCACTGCGGCGCGACGAAGTTGGCGACCATCGCGTCGTTCACCGTCACCTGGCCGAACACCGCGAACATGAACAGCGCACCGACCACCGCCACCGGCCAGCCCTCGGCATAGGCCAGCGCCACCAGCAGCGGGCCCTGGCAGAAGGTCATGAGCAGGAACGGGCCCTTGAGGCTGAAGCGGTCCAGCAGCCGCCCCATGATCAACTGCGCCACGGCGCCAAAGGCATAGGCCAGGCTGACCACCACTCCAAGGCTTTCCGGCGAGGCCAGCAGTTCTTCAAGACGCACTTGGAACAGGCGCGGATAAGTCACGGTGCTGGCGTTGAACACCACGCCGCCGGTGGCCGTCACCAGCGCCAATACGCCGAACACCCGGGGCATCGACAGTCTCTGCCCCCCCAAACCCCGTGGCGCCGGATGCTGCACCGCCACCGGCGCCTCGGCACGGACCTGCCAGGCGAAGCCGATGCCGATCAACACCGCCACGGCGCCCGGCAGGATGAACGCCGCGCGCCAGCCGAAGTGCGCGGTGAGAAAACCGGTCAGCAAGGCGGCGAAGGCCACGCCCAGGTTGCCCCACATGCCGTTGATGCCGATCTCGTGCCCACGGTTCTGCGCATGGGCCACCAGCATCGCGGTACCCACCGGGTGGTAGATCGCGGCGAACACGCCGATCAGGGTCAGGCCGGCAACCAGCATCGGCACCGAACTGGCCAGGCCGGTGAGGATGGAGGACGCGCCGATGCCGAAGAAGAACAGCTGCATCATGTGCCGGCGGTCCCACTTGTCGCCTAGCCAGCCGGCCGGGATCGAGCAGGCACCGAAGGCGATGAAGCCGCCCAGGGACAGGCCGATCATTTCGGCATAGCTCAGGCCGAAGCTCTGCGTCATGCCCAGCACGGCGGCCGGGAAGATCAGCATGAACATGTGGTCGATGATATGGGCGGCGTTGATGTAGCGGATGATCGTTCGAGGTCGTGACATGGCGTCGGGCTCTCGGCTTGAGTGGAGGAAGGTCCATGCTAGGCTGTCGAAAAATCGCAGACCTGACAGAAAAGTCATTGAACCCGACATGCATCTGCACATTCCCCAGGACTCACGCCTCGCCGCGATCGGCCTCGACTACGTCGACGGGCACCACGTGCAACCCCACGACCATCCGCAGGCGCAGCTGCTCTACGCCGCCAGCGGCATGATGCGCCTGGTCACCCGCCAGGGCGCCTGGGTCATCCCGCCGACCCGCGCAGTGTGGATTCCGCCGGGCACCCGCCATGAGATCCATATGTCCGGCGAGGTGCACATGCGCACCCTGTTCATCCGCGCCGAGGCGTGCCTTGCGAACCTGGCCGACTGCTGCGTGCTGGCGGTCACGCCACTGTTGCGGGAGATGATCCTGCGCTGCATCCGCTGGCAGGCACAGCCGGGCGAGCCGGCACTACCGCTGCTGGAGCAGTTGATCCTGCTGGAGATCGCCACCCTGGAGCGTCTGCCCCTGGCCCTGCCGCTACCGGCCGACCGCCGCCTGCAGGCGATCTGCAAGGCGCTGCTCAAGCACCCCGAGCATCCGCATACCCTGGAGGACTGGGGCCAACAGGTGGGCGCCAGCTCGCGCACCCTGGCCCGGCTGTTTCGCCAGGAACTGGGCATGAGCTATCAGGAATGGCGCCAGCAGCTGCGCCTGACCGAAGCGCTGCCCCGCCTGCTGGCCGGCGAGAGCGTACAGAGCGTGGCGGCGGCGCTGGGCTACACCAGCGGGCGGGCGTTCAGCGCGATGTTCAGGCGATTGCTGGGGGAGAATCCGCGAGAGTACCTGCAGGCATTGGCACAGTTGGCGGAGATCAAGGCCTGAGCCGGCCTGCATCGTCCTCGACTCCCCGTAGGGCGGATAACCCGGAACGGGTTATCCGCCCTACATCGAGGGACCGTCGGAGTCCGATAGCTGTTGTAGGAGCGGATCTTATCCGCGAAGAGATTCGCTTTCTGCCGGGACGTCCGGCGTGCTCGGTCGGGACTTCGCGGACAGGGTTCGCTCCTACGGGAGGGTCATCCCGTGCTTCAGCGCAGCTCGGTGAACGCCAGCTTGATCCCCAAGCCCACCAGCACTACCCCCATCATCCGGTCGAACCAATGGCCCATGCGGGCGAAACCGGCGCGCACGCGCTGCTGGCTGAACAGCAGCGCCACCAGGCAGAACCAGGCGGCCGTCGCGCAGGCCAGGTAGACGCCATAACCCGCTTGCACCATCAGCGGCGTGTGCGGGTTGATCACCACAGTGAAGAGAGACAGGAAGAACAACGTCGCCTTCGGGTTCAGGCCATTGGTGACGAACCCGGCGACATAGGCCCCGCGTGCCGTGCGTTCCACTGGCGCGACGATGCTTTCGGCAGCCGCCGGATCGGCGGGTCGCGCCCGCAGCGCCTTGATGCCGATGTACAGCAGATAGGCCGCCGCCAGCCACTTCAGCGCGTTGAACAGCACGATGGACTGCGACACGATCAAGCCGATCCCCAGCAGCGAGTAGGTGACGTGCAGGAAGATCGCACTGCCCACGCCCAGCGCCGTCCAGGTGCCGGCGCGGCGCCCGTGGGTCACGCTCTCGCGCACCACCACGGCGAAGTCCGGACCGGGGCTGGCCACCGCCAGCAGATGGATGAATGCCACGGTGAGAAATTCCGTCCAGTACATCGCGCCTCCGCAGAGCGTTCGGAAAACAGTTAGGCTGATTACCTTACGTCACACCGAATCACCGCAAAAGGTACAGCCACCCATGAACAGCGCTCGCGCCGTCTTCCTCGACCACGCCTCCCTCGACCTCGGTGACCTCGACCTCGCGCCGCTGCGCGCGCCGTTCGGCGAGCTGGTCCTGCACGGGCGCAGCGATGCGGAGCAGGCGGCCGAGCGGCTCGAAGGCGCCCAGGTGGCGATCAGCAACAAGGTGCGCATCGACGCCGCCGTGCTGGAGCGCTGCCCGGAGCTGAAACTGATCCTGGTCGCCGCCACCGGCACCAACAACATCGACCTCGCCGCTGCCCGCCGTCACGGCGTAACCGTGAGCAACTGCCAGGGCTATGGCACCCCGTCGGTGGCCCAGCACACCCTGATGCTGCTGCTCGCCCTGGCCACCCGCCTGCCCGACTACCAGGCGGCGGTGCGCGCCGGGCGCTGGCAGCAGGCCCCGCAGTTCTGCCTGCTGGACTTCCCCATCGTCGAACTGGAAGGCAAGACCCTCGGCCTGCTCGGCCACGGTGAACTGGGCGGCGCGGTAGCGAAGCTGGCGGACGCCTTTGGCATGCGCGTGCTGCTCGGCGCCCTGCCCGGCCGCCCGCCTCGCACTGACCGCCTGCCCCTGGACGAACTGCTGCCGCAGGTCGACGCCCTCACCCTGCACTGCCCGCTGACCGAAGCCACGCGCAACCTTATCGGCCAGCGCGAACTGGACCTGATGAAACCCCACGCCTTCCTGATCAACACCGCCCGTGGGGGTCTCGTCGACGAGCAGGCGCTGGCCGATACCCTGCGCCGCGGCCACCTGGGCGGCGCGGCGTTCGACGTGCTCAGCGTGGAGCCGCCCAAGGACGGCAACCCGCTGCTGGCCGGCGACCTCCCGCGCTTCATCCTCACCCCGCACAGCGCCTGGGGGAGCCGCGAGGCCAGGCAACGCATCGTCGGCCAATTGAGCGAGAACGCCGCCAGCTTCTTCGCTGGCGAGCCGCGCCGGGTGGTGGCGCCATGAGCCTGCACCTGGTCTGCGGCGACGGCGCCGCCCACGCACTGCGCCGGGCAGTGGAAGCCGGCGTACTGGTCGAGAAGAGAATCCGCGTGATGCCGGATGATCTGGCCGTCGGCCCGCTGAGCGACGTCGACTCGCCCCCCTGCCAGCAACGCGCCACGTTCTGGCGTGAGCTAGGCGGCGACGCCCTGCGCGAACGGGAAATCGCCGTCGAACTGGCCACCGACGCGAACTGGCTGCGCAGCCCGGACGCCGCCATCGTCACCCTCTGGCACGGCGACAGCGCCAGCGAGCAACTGCTGCTGCGCCGCGTCTGCGCCCTGCTGCCGGCACACGTCACCCTGCGTAGCGTCGGCGCCGGCAGCGGCCAGTGCCGCTGCG
This sequence comes from Pseudomonas macauensis, assembly GCF_047902425.1. Classification (NCBI taxonomy): domain Bacteria; kingdom Pseudomonadati; phylum Pseudomonadota; class Gammaproteobacteria; order Pseudomonadales; family Pseudomonadaceae; genus Pseudomonas; species Pseudomonas macauensis. Next base: position 4,875,065 of record NZ_CP138377.1, read on the forward strand.
AGAACCGCCACGCCATCGCCATGCTCAAGCCCGAGGAACTGGCCAATGCCCTGGCCGCCAGCCACGAAGTGGATGCCACCGAACGCCAGTGCCTGGGCGAAGACTGGCAACGCGCGCTGGCCGCCAACGCCGAACTGCGCCTGTGGCTGGACGGCCAATTGAGCAGCGCCGGCTTTGATCACATCGACCGCATCCTGCAGGACAGCGCCAGCGACTCCTGGCGTCCGGTGCAGTCGGTGATCGGGCCGACCATGGCCTACGTCGAGGGCCTGTTCGTCAGCGACCTGCTGGCCGCCTGGCGCCTGCGCGAACTGGTCGCGGCGGGGCGCCTTGCGCTGCGCGGCGAGGACTTCTGGACAAACGCCGAAGTGCGGCTCGCCTAGGCTCGGCCGACGCAGCCCTGCTAAACTCGCGCCCTTTTTTCGAGGAGGCCGCATGTCCAACGCCCCCACCAGTGAAGTGCTGCTGCGCCAGATCGAGCGCTTCCAGGGCCGCGTCCTGCTCGCCGGCCTGCCCGCCGACGCCCTGCTCGGCGACCTGCCGCAGGCCCGGGGCTGGAGCTGGCACGCCGGCGAAAGCCAGCAGCTCGAAGCCCGCTATCCGGGCCGCTGCCACTTCGGCGCAATTCCACCCGAAGGTGCGTTCGATGCCGCCGTGCTGTTCCTGCCCAAGTCCCGCGAACTCACCGATTACCTGCTCGCCGCCCTCGCCAACCGTGTGCCGGCGGGCGAGCTGTACCTGGTCGGCGAGAAACGCGCCGGCGTCGAGCGCGCCAGCAAGCAGCTCGCCGTCTTCGGCCGCGCCAGCAAGCTCGACAGCGCCCGCCACTGCCAGTTGTGGCACGCGCACGTCGACGGCGCGCCCGCAGCGCCCGATCTGCACGCCCTGGCGCAACGCTACGAACTGCCGCTGGCCGACGGCCCGCTGCACGTAGTCACCCTGCCCGGCGTGTTCAGCCACGGCCGCCTGGATCGCGGCAGCGCCCTGCTGCTGGAACAGCTGGACGGCCTGCCGGGCGGCCAGGTGCTGGACTTCGGCTGCGGCGCGGGCGTCATCGGCGCCACCCTCAAGCGCCGTTATCCACAAAGCCAGCTGACCCTGCTGGATGTCGACGCCTTCGCCGTCGAAAGCAGCCGACTGACCCTGGCCGCCAACGGCCTCAGCGCCGAGGTGATCGCCGGCGACGGCATCGACGCTGCCCCCACCGGGCTCGCCGCGATCGTCAGCAATCCGCCCTTCCACCAGGGCGTGCACACCAGCTACGCCGCCACCGAACACCTGCTGCGCCAGTCGGCCCGCCACCTGGCGAGCGGCGGCGAGCTGCGCCTGGTGGCCAACAGCTTCCTGAAATACCCGCCGCTGATCGAGCAGCACCTCGGCCCCTGCCAGACCCTGGCCGAGGCCGACGGCTTCCGAATCTACAGCGCCCGGCGGCGCTGATCGAAGGCTCGCACTACACTGCACCGAGCCATGGACCGGCGCGCCGCCGCACGCCCAGACTTATCGAGGACACCTGTGAATCGAAGAATCAAAGACGATGTCGAGCTGACATTCGCCATGGGGCCGAAAGAGAAGCCGCATCACCTCAAGCGCTCTCTCAAGCCCCGCCACCTGAACATGATCGCCATCGGCGGCTCCATCGGCACCGGCCTGTTCGTCGCCTCCGGCAGCACCATCGCCACCGCCGGCCCCGGCGGTGCGCTGATGGCCTACGCACTGATCGGCCTGATGGTGTTCTTCCTGATGACCAGCCTGGGCGAGTTGGCGGCGTACATCCCCGACTCCGGCTCGTTCTGCACCTATGGCAGCCGCTTCATCGACGATGGCTTCGGTTTCGCCATGGGTTGGAACTACTGGTACAACTGGGCGGTGACCATCGCCGCGGAACTGGTGGCCGCGCAGCTGGTGATGAAGTTCTGGTTCCCCGACGTGCCTGGCATGTACTGGAGCGTGGTGTTCCTGGGCATCATGTTCATGCTCAACTTCTTCTCGGTGAAGGGTTTCGGCGAGAGCGAGTTCTGGTTCGCGCTGATCAAGGTGGTCGCCGTCGTGGTGTTCATCGGCATCGGGCTGGCCAGCATCATCGGCATCATGCACGGCATCGACAGCCCCGGCTTCAGCAACTTCACCGCCGGTGACGCGCCCTTCGTCGGCGGCCTGCAGGCGATGATCGGGGTGGCGATGATCGCCGGCTTCTCCTTCCAGGGCACCGAGCTGATCGGCGTCGCCGCGGGCGAATCGGAAAACCCGCAGAAGTCCATTCCCATCGCCATCCGCCAGGTGTTCTGGCGAATCCTGATGTTCTACATCCTGTCGATCTTCGTCATCGGCATGCTGATCCCCTACACCGATCCGAACCTGCTCAAGACCGACAGCACCGACATCAGCACCTCGCCCTTCACCCTGCTGTTCGAGCGCGCGGGCCTGGCCGCCGCGGCGGGCGTGATGAACGCGGTGATCCTCTCGGCGATCCTCTCGGCCGGCAACTCCGGCATGTACGCCTCGACCCGGATGCTCTACACCATGGCCACCCAGGGCAAGGCGCCGCGCCTGTTCACCCAGGTGTCGGAAAGCGGCGTGCCGCGCTATGCGCTGCTGGCCACCACCTTCATCGGCGCGCTGTGCTTCCTCACCAGCTTCATCGGCGACAAGACCGTCTACACCTGGCTGCTCAACGCTTCGGGCATGTGCGGCTTCATCGTCTGGCTGGGCATCGCCGTGTCGCACTACCGCTTCCGCAAGGCCTTCGTCCTGCAGGGCGGCGACCTGAACAGCCTGCCCTACCGCGCCAAATGGTTCCCCTTCGGTCCGCTGTTCGCCTTCACCCTCTGCCTGATCATCACCCTGGGGCAGAACTACCAGGCGTTCGTCGGCGAGGAAGTGGACTGGGCGGGACTGGTCGCCACCTACATCACCATCCCGCTGTTCCTCGCGATCTGGCTGGGTTACCGCTTCAAGAACGGCACCCGCTTCATCCGCTACGAGGACATGGACATTCGCTCCAGCCGCGAATGATCCGACCTGCAGGCTTGCCCAAGTCCTACGACTTGGGCAGAATGCGCCCCGTCCTAGGGGAGTAGTCTCCCGCGAGCGCCCAGCTCGCCCGGTACGCGTCAACACACTTGGTCCGCAGACCATGGCGCGTGCGACCCGCCTGCAACGCTCAGGCCCGGGTTTGACAAGACCTATGACACGAGCAACCTGACCCGGGGCGGGCAGGTGGCGCGTGTCATGGTGCTTAGTCGACCCGCCCCTTAGGAAGCCTGATGGAATCCCTCTTCGTCCCAACCCTGATCGTTGCCCTGGCCGAAATTGGCGACAAGACGCAACTGCTCGCGCTCGTTCTCGCCGCCCGTTTCCGCAAGCCCTGGCCGATCATCGCCGGGATCATCGCCGCCACCCTGGCCAACCACTTCGCCGCCGGCGCCGTCGGCAGCTGGGTCGCCAGCTTCTTCTCCGCCACTGCACTGAGCTGGGTGCTGGCCGCCTGTTTCCTGGCCGTCGCCGCCTGGACCCTGATCCCCGACAAGCTGGATGACGACGAAGAAGGCGCGCTGAAGAAGTTCGGCCCGTTCCTCACCACCCTGATCGCCTTCTTCCTCGCCGAGATGGGCGACAAGACCCAGGTCGCCACCGTGATGCTGGCCGCGCAATACCCGCATTTCCTGCTGGTGGTGCTGGGCACCACGCTGGGCATGCTGATCGCCAACGTGCCGGTGGTGCTGGCGGGCAACTTCGCTGCCGACCGCCTGCCGCTGAACCTGATCCGTCGCCTGGCCGCCGCCGCCTTCGCCATCCTCGGCCTGGCCGCCGCCTGGCACGCGCTGCAACTGGGCGGTGTGGTCTGACCTGAAGCCCGGTGGGACCCTGGCGCGCCGGCCAATGCCTGTGTTTCACAAACGATACACAGTGGCGTGCCATTGTCCCCCGTATTTCAGCAAGCACAGGAAGCGCCATGTCTGAGAAGGATCTCAAGAGGCTCGCCCGCCAGCACATCGACCTTGTCTGGAACAAAGGTCATCTGGCGCTGGCCGAGCAGTTGCACAGCCCGGACTTCCTCTACAAGAGCGCCTTCACCGCGCAGCCGCTGAACAATGCCGGCTACCGCCGGCTGGTGGAGGGCATCCGCTCGGCCATGCCGGACCTGGAAGTGGTGGTGGAAGAATGCATCCGCGAAGGCAACAAGGTGTTCACCTGGAGCACCCTGCTGGGCAGCATCTCCCGCCCCGCCTTCGGCTACCCGGCCAGCGAGAAGATCCTCAGCCTGTCGGCCATGGGCTTCTGGGTGTTCAGCAGCACCGGGGAAATCCTCGAACTGTGCACCATGTTCGACATGGAGAGCTTCCGCGCGCAGATGGGGCTGCAGAACCGGCCCTTCGCCGAGAAGGCCCTGCCCTGACATGAAAAAGCCCGGCAATGCCGGGCTTTTTCATTTGTGCTCTTCGTAGGAGCGAGCTTGCTCGCGAACAAACTCCGCAGCGATGCGAGTTCGCGAGCAAGCTCGCTCCTACACATACAGGCGTCACAGATAGTCGTTGGCGTGGAACCAGGCAATCGCCCGTTCCAGCGTCTCTTCCAGCGGCACCTGGGCCTCGAAGCGCAGCTCTTCGCGCGCCTTGCGTCCGTCGAGGAACTGCCCGCCGGCCATCACCTCGATCGCCGTGTCGTCCAGCAGCGGCATCTTGCCGGTCAGCCGGTAACGCCAGCGTCCCAGGGTCGCCAGGGCTCGGGCACGGTGCAGCGGCATCGGCGTGGGTGCCGGCTTGCCCAGCAGGCGGGCGATGGTGGCGGTCAGCTCGCCCATCTCGATGTTGTGCCCGGTGAGCAGGTAACGCTCGCCGACCCGGCCGCGCTCCAGCGCCAGCAGCAGGCCGCGTCCGGCCTCGGAGGCGTCGATCACGTTGCGCCGGCCCGGCACGTAGTGAAGCATCTCGTCATGCCCGATGGCGGTGATCAGGCGTCCGGTGGTGGGGCCGATGTCGAGCTCGCCCAGCACCATGCCGGGAATCCCGATCACCACCGGCAACCCGCCACGCGCCTGCTCGCGGGCCTGCTCGTCGAGCGCCCACTTGCACATGACGTAGGCGCTCTTGCCGGTGGGCAGGCCCTCGTAGAACAGCCCCTCGTGCCCCGGCAGCCCCTGCGGGTGCAAGGGCATGGCGAAGGCGGAGCCGACGTAGAGAATGCGCGGCACCTTGGCCTGCAGGCAGGCGGCATAGAAATGGTTGGTCAGGTCCAGGGCACTGGCCACTTCCTCCTGCCAGCGCCGTGGGCGCACCGGGTAGTAACCGGCGCTGAAGATCACCCCATCCAGGCCGCTCAGTGCGCGCGCCATGCCCTGGTGATCGAAGAGCTCGGCCACCCGGCACTCCGGCTCGAGATAGGCCAGGCGTTGAATCTGCGAAGACGGCCGGTGGATCAGCACCAGTTGGTGTCCCGCTGCCTTGATGGCACGGGCGGCGTGATGGCCCAGGAGCCCAGTGGCTCCGAGTACAGCAATTTTCACGGGCGCTCCCTGTTCACGTTGCACAGCGGCGCGATCACGCGCCGCTCCTGGCAGGCCATCAGCGAGCCTTGGCTTGCTCGTACAGCGGCATCACCTTCGGAATGGCGGCTTTCAGGTTGGCCATCCGGGTGCTGTCAGCCGGGTGGGTGCTGAGGATTTCCGGCGGCGCTTCGCCACCACCTGCCTGCCCCATCTTCTGCCACAACGTCATCGCGGCGTTGGGGTTATAGCCGGCGCGGGCGGCCAATTCCAGGCCGATCAGGTCGGCCTCGTTCTCGTTCTGCCGGCTGTTGGGCAGGGTCATGCTGTATTCGACCACCTGGTGTGCCAGGTCGACACTGCCCTGGCCCAGCCCCAGCAAGGCGCCGCCGATACCCAGGCCCATCTGCTCGGCGTAGGCCCGGGACATGGCTTCACGGCCGTGCTCACGCAGGGCGTGGGCGATTTCGTGGCCCATCACCGCGGCGAGTTCGTCGTCGGTCAGTTGCAGCTTATCGATCAGCCCGGTGTAGACGATGATCTTGCCGCCGGGGCCGCAGTTGGCGTTGAGCTCGTCGCTCTTGATCACGTTGACTTCCCACTTCCAGGACGGGGCGTCCGGACGGAAGGCGCCGGTCTGCGGAATCAACCGGCTGGCGATGGCCTTCACGCGCTTGGCATCGCTGCTGCTGGCGTCCAGCTTGCCAGCCTTGGACGCCTCGCCGAGGGTCTGCTGGTAGGACTGGGCGTACATCTGATCGACCTGCGAGCTGGACAGCATGCTGAACATGGTCTGCTGGCGGTTGACGCCGACGACGCCCCCGCTGGTGGTGTTCACCTGCTGGCAAGCGGTCAGCAGCAGGGCTGCGGCCAGGCCGGCGACACGGAAAAGACGGGGCATATGCTCTCCTGAAACTGTGCAATCACCCAAAGACAGCGCGCATGGTAGGCCGCGTCCCGATGGCCGGCAACTACCCCGCAGCAGGCGGCATACAACGGCGTTACAACCCATTACAAGCAGTGCCTAATGAAACCGACCGGTCATGCCGATAACCAGGCACACGCAGGCTCTGGGACATCGGGTACCCGTATGAAATTCAAGTCGATCCAGTTTTCCGTGGTGGCGCTGGCCGGGGCCAGCGTCTTGGCGGTGGTCGCAGCATTGGTGCTGTATGCGCTGTTCGCAGGGTCACGGACCCAGGCACTGGTGCAGGAGCGTACCCAGGCCTTGCTCGAACAGGTGATCAACGAGCGCCTGGTGGCCATGGCGCGCGGCCAGGTCAGCCAGATCCAGCGTGAGCTGGAGTACCCGCTCACCGTCGCCAAGGACCTGGCCAACACCAACGCGCTGATGGGCAAGGTCGACGCCAGCGGCGCGCCGCTGCTGAAGATCAGCCGTGACGAGATGTCCGGCCTGCTGCGCCAGACCGTGGAGCAGAACCCCAAGCTGCTCGACGCCTTCGCCGGCTGGGAGCCCAACGCCTTCGCCGGCAGCGACAGCGAGCACGCCGGCAAGCCGGGCTACGGCGCAGACGGCCGCTTCATGCCCTGGTGGTACCGCAAGGACGGCGGCCTGACCGTCGAGGCCATGGGCGACACCCTGGAAAGCCAGAAGATGCAGCCCACCGGCGTGCGCGAGGGCGAGTACTACCTGTGCCCGAAAGAGAAGCGCCAGCCCTGCATCGTCGACCCGGCGCCCTATGAAATGGGCGGCAAGATGGTGCTGATGTCGTCCTTCAACGCGCCGATCCTGGTTAACGGCCAGTTCAAGGGATCGGTAGGCGTCGACCTGTCGCTGGATTTCATCCAGACCCTGCTCAAGAACGCCGACGGCCAGCTCTACAACGGTGCCGGCGAGATGGCGCTGATCTCTGGCAACGGCCGCCTGGTCGCCTACACCAAGGACGCCGGCAAGCTCGGCGAACCGGCCACCACCGTGCTGGACGCCGATACCCTCGCCAACCTCTCCAAGCTGACGCTGGACCAGCCGCTGTCGAAGCTCGACGCCGAGCGCGGCCAGATCGAGCTGCTCCTGCCCTTCACCATCGCCGACACCGGCGTGCGCTGGACGCTGGCCGTGCAGCTGCCGCAGGAGGCGGTGCTGGGGGAACTGCACAAGCTGCAGAGCGACCTGAAGTCCCAACGCGACGGCGATACCCTGGGCATGACCCTGGTGGGCCTGATCATCGCCGCCATCGGCCTGGCCGTGATCTGGCTGGTCGGCCACGGCATTGCCCGCCCGCTGCGCCAGCTGGTCGGCATGCTCGATGACATCGCCCAGGGCGAAGGCGACCTCACCCGCCGCCTGTCCAGCGACCGCGCCGACGAACTGGGCTCCATCGCCAAGGGCTTCAACACCTTCCTTGGCAAGCTGCAGGGCATGATCGGCCAGGTGGTGACCTCGGTGCAGCGCGTCAGCGACTCCTCCGAGCACACCGCGGACATCGCCATCCGCACCAACCAGGGCGTGCAGCAGCAGCTGGCGGAAATCGAGCTGGTCGCCACCGCCGTCCACGAGATGACCGCCACCGCTCAGGACGTGGCGCGCAACGCCACCCACGCGGCCGAGGCGGCCAACCACGCCGACCAGGCTGCGCACCACGGCAAGCGCATCGTCGAGAGCAGCTCGGCGGCGATCCAGGCGCTGGCCAGCGAGATCGGCCGCGCGGTGGGCGTGGTCCAGACCCTGGCCCGCGACAGCGAGAACATCAATGCGATCCTGGTGGCCATCCGCGGCATCGCTGAGCAGACCAACCTGCTGGCGCTCAACGCCGCCATCGAAGCGGCCCGAGCCGGCGAACAGGGGCGCGGCTTCGCGGTGGTCGCCGACGAGGTGCGCAACCTGGCGCAGAAGACCCAGCAGGCCACCGAGGAAATCCAGTCGATGATCCAGCAATTGCAGCACGGCACCCGCGAAGTGGTGCAGGTGATGCAGCAGAGCCAGGAGAAGACCGACGACAGCGTGCGCCACGCCAGCGAAGCGGCCCAGGCGCTGGAGTCGATCACCCAGGCGGTGTCGGTGATCAACGACATGAACACCCAGATCGCCAGCGCCGCAGAGGAGCAGAGCGCGGTGGCCGAGGACATCAACCGCAACGTCACCAACATCGGCATGGTCGCCAACCAGGTGGCTGGCGGCGCGGACGAAGCCTCCCAGGCCAGCGCCGAGCTGACCAAGCTGGCCGAGCAGCAGCGCCGGCTGGTGAATCAGTTCAAGGTGTAAGCGACATCGGCAGGATGCTTCCTGCTCCTGTAGGAGCGAGCTTGCTCGCGAACCACCCCCGCTGCAGGAGGCTCCCTCTCCCCTGCCCTCTCCCTGAAGGGAGAGGGAGCTGCCCGTGCCGGCTGATACCTGGGTTACATCCTGCACCGAACGGTCCCCTCTCCCGCTTGCGGGAGAGGGTTAGGGAGAGGGGCTCTTGATCCTGCAGGAGCAGGGACAGATCAGCGTCACGCCGGCGTCAGACACTCCGGCCCATTGCAGGTCGGATCATTGATGAAGTTCGCCAGCACCTGCTCGCGCAACCGCGCCTGGGGCAGCTGCAGCAGCTCCAGCAACCGCGCGGTATCGGTCTCATTCGACAACCACTGCGCCTGCTCGGCCACATCGAGAATCAGCGGCCGGCGCATGTCCCCCGCCGCCTGGGTCACCATCGCCACGCTGTAATAGATGTGGCCCTCCACCGGATAGGCCTCCCACACCGCCGCGAAGCAGATCAACCCGCCGCCGGAAATCCAGTGCGGCCGCTTGCGCACGCCGCGCCACTCGTAGAAGCCGTTGGCCGGCAGCAGGCAGCGGCGCTGGGCGAAGGCGTCGCGAAACATCGGCTGTTCGGCGATGGTTTCGGCACGGGCATGAGCCGGTGTGCGCGACAGGTCCTTGAGCCAGGCCGGCGTCAGGCCCCAGCGCGCAAGGTCGGCATGGCGGGCGCCGCCCTCCTCGCGCAGCGCCAGCACGCGGGCGCCGGGCGCGAGGTTCCATTGCGGCTGCAGGTCCGCAGGGAAACCGGCGCTCTCGGCAAGTTCGCGGTTCCAGCGGAACAGGGCATAGCGGCTGGTCATGGGCTCTCGAAACGATCAATCAGCACAGCAGGACGCCGGGACCGGCGTCGTTGTCGTCGGCAGGCCCCGGCAGGGGTTGCGCGGCATTGTACGCGGCGATCAACGCCCTCGCGCGCTCGGCATGCTCATCCTCGACCCACAGGTGCAGAAGGCCCATGCCCGGCAGCTCACCGATGCCGCCGAGCAGGTGGCGTCCGCCCAGGTGCGACGAAATGCCCTCGTTGGCCAGCATCCCGCCCAGCAGTTCGGCCTCGATCAGGTCGGCGGGTTCGTAGATTCGCTGCATCAGTCGTCCTCGCGCTGGACTTCCAGGGACCACTCCACACCGTCGGTGTAGAGCTGGAACAGGATCGGCCGGCAACACACCGGACAATCTTCATAGTAGCGCTGGTCGCCCCCGGACAGGTCGAGTACGGCCTCCGCCGGCTCGCCACAATAGGGGCAGGTATAGGCCTGACTTTCGAGCATCGCTGGTTCCCCCGTGACTTCCGTTTATAATCGCGCGGTCTTTCAGGGTGCCCAGTCTGACCGAGCGGTCCCCTGGCAACCCTCCGAGCTGTCTACTTCGCGGCCCGGCCCGTGATACCCCTAAAAAATTCAATCAGAGAGCATGATGGGCGAGTTCGAAGCCATCCGACCGTATAACGACGCCGAAGTCCCGGCCGTCCTGCAACGCCTGCTGAGCGATGACGCCTTCCTCGGCGCGCTGGCGCGTTACCGCTTCCCCCGTCTGTCCGGTCCGCTCGGCTGGCTGCTCAGACCTCTTATAGCTCATCGCCTGGCCCGTGAAGTCACCGGCATCCGCACCGTCATCGCGCTGCAGGACAAGATCGAGCCCTACGTCGACCGCACCATCGAGCACGCCACCGATGGCGTCACCTATTCCGGCGTCGAACGACTGAAGCCTGGCTGCGCCTACCTGTTCATCGCCAACCACCGCGACATCGTGATGGACCCGGCCTTCTGCAACTACGCGATCTATCACGCCAAGTTGCCGACGCCGCGCATCGCCATCGGCGACAACCTGCTGCAGAAGCCGTTCGTCAGCGACCTGATGCGCCTGAACAAGAGCTTCATCGTGCACCGCTCGATCACCGGCCGGCGCGAGAAGCTGGCGGCGTACCAAAAGCTCTCGGCCTACATCAACCACTCGATCTGCAAGGACGGCCAGTCGATCTGGATCGCCCAGGCCGAAGGCCGCGCCAAGGACGGGGACGACCGCACCGACTCGGCGATCCTCAAGATGTTCCACATGAGCCGCAAGGACGAGCCGTTCGCCGAGGTGATCCGCGAACTGCACCTGATCCCGGTGTCGATCAGCTACGAATACGACCCGTGCGATGCCGCCAAGGCCCGCGAACTGTTCACCCGCGCCACCACCGGCGAGTACCAGAAGGCGCCGGGCGAGGACGACCGCAGCATCGTGCAGGGCATCACCGGCTACAAGGGCCGGGTGCACATCAACTTCGGCGAGCAAATCACCGGGGAGTTCGGCGACACCAAGCAGCTGGCCGCCGAGCTGGACCGGCAGATCCTCGGCAACTATCGGCTGTTCCCGGTGCACTACCTGGCCTACGAGGCTTCCGCGCTGCGCGATCCGGCGCTGCAGGTGCCCACCGCCGCCAGCCTGTTCAAGGACGAGGAGCTGCGCCGCGCCCGCACCGAATGGGAGCGTCGCCTGACAGAATGCCCCGCCGAGCAGCGTCCGTACCTGATTCTGCAGTACGCCAACCCGGTGCTGAACCAGTACCGCCTCAAGCAGGCATGAAAAAAGGCGCCCTCGGGCGCCTTTTTCAATTCCGGCCGGTCACAGCCGCGTGCTGTACCAGCTGACCGCCAATGCCAGCGCCATGCAGGCGAAGCCGAAACGGTAGAAGAAGCGGTTCAGTCGCAGTGTCGGCTCGAAGCTGTCCAGCGGCATCGGCTGCACTTCGCTTTCAGCGGCCAGACGAGCCAGGGCCAGGCGTTCACGGCGACGGGTGGCCAGCAGCAGCCAGGCACCGGCCAGGGTGAAGAACAGCGCCAGATCGTTGAGGACCCGGCCAGGATGGGCCTGGAACAGATTCCAGAGCGCCTGCAGCGACATCACAACCTCCGCTTCGGGACTGCACACCAGTTATCACGAAGGAAAGCCGGGGGTGAGTCTACTGGATGAACGGGCATCGCCCGTCATGGATGGGAAACAATCGTCGCGCATTTTATCCGCAGGCCAGTCACCGCAGCCAGCGCGTAACGCTTAATTACGACGAGCGTAAGAATTATCGAGAATCGGTCTAAGACCTCTCCCGCGCCCTGGCACGTTGTTGGCTTTAACGAATGCTGCCAATCAAAGTCTTTCGCCAAGGAGATTCGCCATGCTCGAAATCATCCCCCACGAAAACGCTTACCTGATCGAACACCTGGAAGAAATCGAAGCCGTCGTCGTCGAGCTGTCCTTCAACGTCCAGGACGACCATTGGCTGGTCTACACCCAGGCGTGCGGCCATGAGCACCTGGACCTGCCTGAAACCGACGAGCGCATGCGCTCGATCGAGGTCGATCCGTACCGCCAGGCCGCCTGATCGCAGTATTCAGCCGCCCATGAAAAAGCCCGGCATTGGCCGGGCTTTTTCATGTCCGTGCGGCGATCAGCGCTGGTTCAGCGTCTGGCCGATGCTCGGGTCCTTGAACACGCGGTTCAGGGCATCGCTGAGCACATCGCCGACCAGCTTGCTGTTGGTCGCCTCGTTGGGCGCCATGCCGAAACGCTGGTTCAGCGCGGCGCCGTAGCGGCCGCTGTAGTGACGCGCACTGGTCTGCACGTCGACGCGGAAGGTCGCGCTGATGTCGGCCTCGGTCACGTACATGCCTTCCTTGGGCGACTGGTACTTCAGCTCGGCCAGGGTCAGGGTCAGCTGCGGTGCGTTGTAGGCGTTGGGCGACGGCGTGAAGCCCAGCAGGCGCACGGCGGTTTCGGCCTGCAGCTGCAGCTTGGGAATCACATCCTGGCTGCGCACGGTGAGCTGGCTGGTTTCGGAGTACAGGCCACCTCGGGTACCCAGCGCAGTGCTGGGACGGCCGTCGACGACCTTGACCACCACCGGCTGGCCCTGGCCAACGGCGGTGATGGGCCCCTTGAATACCGGGTCCGGATTGAGTTGTTGCGGGCTGAGCGCACAGCCGGTCAGGGTCAGGCTGGCAGCAGCGATAAAGCTGAGCAACAAACGTTGCAGCATGCTCATCTCTCCATGGGTTGGGCAATGGCCGGCAGTATACCGGCCGTCAGCGCGGGCAGATAGCGCCTGGCCATTGGACGCGAATCACCGTCCCGGGGTTCCCCGACGGGCGCGGCCACATGCCGTCTTGACCTGCCCCGGGGCGAGGCGCACCAAGGCGGGGCGCAAAACGTAAATCAAGGGGTATACCCTAGGAAAAAAGTCTAAGGTGCAGGGCTTTTTTTCTGTTTCGCCGTTATAATCGCCCCCCGATTATAAGGACGCCTCCAGATCGGGCCCCGCACGATGCCGACACACCGTGTCTCGCCTCTGCCACCCCTCAAAGAGAGTCGCCACTCGCCTCGGTCACTGGCCGTCGCGCTTTACGTTCGTTGCGCAGAACGCTTGGCAAGGATGCAGCCGCCCCCTCCGTACGGAGACCGGACCGGCCCGCAACGACGATCCCCTTTGAGTTTCACGCCTCCAAAAGAGCGTGATTTGAAGGTTTTTCACTACTTCACGAGAGTGTGGCGAGCAATGAAGAGTTTTGCGTCGGTAGCAGCACCATTAACGTCTGTCCCCGCAGCACTGAATCGCTTTTTCGGCACCGGAAGCCGCGCATAAGCGCCCACCCGATGCACTTGCGGATGCCCTGATCGTCCGCCGTGGATTGCCGAGCGAAGGTGCAGCTTTCTCCTCCTCCAATCCCGGCCGAAGGCATTCGCGGAGGGTCGCACGCGACCCGAGAAGAATTCGGACAGGCGGCTTCACGCGCAGTGAGCGCAAGGCCCCTGTCACAACTGGCTGCTGATAGTTTTCTGGAGACGCGTTAATGGCGCAGAACGATTACGAATCGATGGACGTGCTGCTGGTAGGCGCCGGCATCATGAGCGCAACCCTGGCTGTCCTGCTCAAGGAAGTCGATCCGAGCGTCAAGCTTGAGATCGTCGAACTGCAGGAGTCCGGGGCCATCGAAAGTTCCAACCCGTGGAACAACGCCGGTACCGGCCACGCCGGCCTCTGCGAGCTGAACTACACCCCGCAGGCCGCCGATGGCTCGATCGACATCAAGAAAGCGGTGAACATCAACGCCCAGTTCGAGGTGTCCAAGCAATTCTGGGCCTACCTGAGCGGGAAGGAAGCCTTCGGCTCGCCGCGTAACTTCATCAACCCTGTTCCGCACATGAGCTTCGTGCGTGGCAAGGACATTCCGTTCCTGAAGAAGCGTTTCGAGCTTCTCAGCCAGCACCATGCCTTCACCTCGATGGAATACACCGAGGACCGCGGCAAGATCGCCGAGTGGGCCCCGCTGACCATGCCCGGCCGCCCGGCCGACGAGCAGGTCGCCATGACCCGCGTGGAAAGCGGCACCGACGTCAACTTCGGCGCCCTGACCAACCAACTGCTGAGCTACCTGGCCAGCCGCGAAGGCAGCGCAGTCCGCTACTTCCAGAAAGTGGTCGGCCTTGAGCGCAGCGCTGACGGCTGGCTGGTGGACATCAAGAACACCCAGACCGGCGAGGCCCGCAAGGTCAAGGCGAAGTTCGTCTTCCTCGGCGCCGGCGGCGGCGCACTGCCGCTGCTGCAGCTGTCCGGCATCCCGGAAAGCAAGGGCTTCGGCGGCTTCCCGGTGAGCGGCCAATGGCTGCGTTGCGACAACCCGGAAGTGGTCAAGCACCACCAGGCCAAGGTCTACAGCCAGGCCGAAGTCGGCGCCCCGCCGATGTCCGTGCCGCACCTGGACACCCGCGTAGTCGACGGCAAGACTTCCCTGCTGTTCGGCCCGTACGCCGGCTTCTCCACCAAGTTCCTGCGCCATGGTTCGTTCCTCGACCTGCCGCTCTCGGTGCGCACCAGCAACCTGCTGCCGATGCTCGCCGTGGCCCGCGACAACATGGACCTCACCCGCTACCTGGTGAAGGAAGTCATGCAGTCCATGGACCAGCGCATCGAAGCCCTGCGCAAGTTCTACCCGGAACTGAACCCGGCCGACTGGCGTCTGGAAACCGCCGGCCAGCGTGTGCAGATCATCAAGAAGGACTCCAAGAAAGGCGGCATCCTGCAGTTCGGCACCGAACTGGTGGCGGCCCAGGACGGCAGCATCGCTGCCCTGCTCGGCGCCTCGCCGGGCGCCTCGGTGACCGTGTCGATCATGCTGGGCCTGCTGGAGCGCTGCTTCCCCGAGCGCTACAAGTCGGCCGAGTGGACCGCGAAGCTCAAGGAGATCTTCCCGGCCCGCGAGAAGCAGTTGGAAACCGACGCCGAGGTCTACCGCGAAGTCAACCAGATGACCGCCGACCGTCTGCAGATCGTCGCCGCGTCCTGAGCCTCGCGCTCATGAAAAAGCCCGCCTTCCGGCGGGCTTTTTCGTTTCTGCTTTCGTTCCAGGTAAGAGGTCAATGACAGCTGACCATCCAGCCTACGCCGAAGCGGTCGGTGAGCATGCCGAAGCGCTGCGCCCAGAAGGTTTTCTCCAGCGGCATCTCCACCCGCCCCTCCTCCGCCAACGCGGCAAACGCCTGCTCCGCCGCTACCACGCTACGCAGCGTCAGGTGCAGGGAGAATCCATTGAAGGTGGAGTTGTGCTCGCCACGGCCATCGGACAGGAAGACGTCCGTCTCGCCAATTCGCAGGCTGGCGTGCATCACCTTGTCCAGCCAACCGTCCGGCACCGGTGACGGGCCGGGCGCCTCCTCGTAGCGCATCAGCATGTTGAGTTGGGCGCCCACGGCGTGCTGGTAGAAGGCAATAGCCTCATCGGCGCGTCCATGGAAAAACAGATAGGGCTGTACTTGCACGGCTTCGTCCTCGCCTTGTCGTTATCGTTGTAAGGAGAAGTCTAGGCGGGGAATCGGAGATGGGTTCGCGAGCAAGGACCGGACACCCTCGGCCCTACTAAAAGTGACACCCTCCGTAGGAGCGGACTCTTTCCGCGATTCTTCTTGTTTGGGTTTTCAGCGTCGCTCCGGCGTGTTCTGCGACTTCTAGTTTCGCCCCCTCGGGCGACCTACTTTGCCAAACGACGCAAAGTAGGCAAAAGTCTCTGCCCCATCATCCGGCCCCGGCTTCGCCGGGGTTCCCTCGCTCCATCGAAGCTTCAGGGGCTCGCCGCGAAGGGCCATCCCTGGCCCATCGCGGCTCTCGCGGCATCCATGCCGCTCAACCCCTGAATCTCCGATTCCGCTCGGCCTCCTGAAGGGGCGCTCCGGTGCATGCGGACAGTCCTCTGGAAACTGCTTTTTGCTTTTCGTAGGCCAGCGGAGACCCACAATCCTTCTCGCGAACCGTCAAAACGAAAAAACCCGCACAAGGCGGGCTTTTCAGCGAGTCCATGCAATCAGCCGCGAGCAGCCTTGATCACCTCGATATAGGGCTCGGCCTGGCGCTGGTCCTGGATCAGGGCAACGAAATCCTGGCCCTTGGCGTCCTTGGCGTTGAGGTCGTAGCCGGCCTCGACGAAGAAGCCGACGAAGCGCTCGAAGTCATCGATGCGCAGGCCGCGATAGGCCTTGACCAGCTTGTGCAGGGACGCCGGGGTGTCGTCGGCCGGTTCCACGTCGAGGAACAGCTTGATGGCGTCGTCGCCGATTTCTTCGCCAATCACCTGCTTCTTGTCTTTACGCATCGCTCGCTTCTCTCTACGGCTGTCTCGGGGATCGCGGCCCGCATCGGCTCAGGCCGGGCACCACGGGTCGGGCAGTTTAACCCTGCGCCGTGCGCGGCTCAACGCGCGCGCACCGCCCCGGTGTGCAGATCGGCCCAGATATGGCCATTGCCGTAGCTCAGGAACTGTACGTAGACAGTGCCGTTGCGCAGCAGGTCGAGCAGCCTCGGATAGGACGCCTGGGGGTAAGAGAGGCTGAGCACCCGGGTCTTGTGGTCATAGACCGGCTTCTTCAGGCTCTTGCCTTCGGCATCGAAGCTGATCACCACCTGGCTGATCTGCGCGCCCTTGTTCAACGGCTTGCCCTTCAGGCGCAGCAACGCCGGCGTGGTGATCGGGATCGGCTGCTGGTTGGACTGGCGCTGGTTGCCCAGCACCACGCTGTATTCGGTGACCTGCAGCAGTTGCTGCTGCTCCGGCTCGCCCTGGCGCAGGCCAGCATCGTCCGGCGGCAGGAACTGGCTGTGCATCGGCGGCGCGGCGAAGGCCGCGAGGGGTAGACAGAGCGCCAGCACCAACGCGGCGCCCGGTATGCGAACGGACATCATCACCTCCGCAGGACAGGGCCAAGCACTCTAGCACGGCCCCGAAGCGCCACGACAGGCGCACATGGCACACCCGCCGATACATTGATAGCCTTCAACGCAACACTACTCTTACATCGACCAATCACTACCTCATCATGCTGCACAACGTCTCCGATCTTGACCTGCGCCTGCTGCGCATCTTCGCCTGCGTGGTGCGCTGCGGCGGCTTCTCCGCGGCCCAGGGCGAGCTGGGCATGGGCCAGTCGACTATCAGCACGCACATCGCCAGCCTGGAAACGCGCCTGGGCTATCGCCTGTGCGAGCGCGGCAAGAGCGGCTTCCGCCTGACCGAGAAAGGCGAGCGGGTGCTGGATTACACGCAGAATCTGTTCGCCGCGCTCGGCGACTTCCGCGACCAGGTGCAGTCATTGGCCGGGCGCCTGGTGGGCGAACTGCACCTGGGCCTGGCCGACAACGTCGCCACCCTGCCCGGCGCGCGCATTCACCAGACCCTGGCGCGCTTCAACCGCCGCGACCAGGACGTACGCCTGCACTTCCTCATCGAGTCGTCCACCGAACTGGAACGCCTGGTGCTCAGTGGCCGCCTGCACCTGGCCATCGCCTGCTTCAGCCGACGCCTGCCGAACCTGCGCTACGAACCGCTGTACCACGAGCGCGTGGCGGTGTTCTGCGGGCGCGAGCACCCGTTGTTCGACAAGCCGGTGAAGGACGCCGCCGAACTGGAAAGCTGCAACTGGATTCAGCACGGCTATGCGGTGGCCGACGTGCAACTGCCGGCCGACCCGCAGCGCAGCACGGCGTTTACCCAGCACATGGAAGCGGTGCTCCACGCGGTGCGCGCAGGCACGCACCTGGGCTACCTGCCGACCCACTACGCCGAACGCTGGGTGGAACAGGGTGAGATGCGCGCGCTGCTGCCGGACAGCCTCGGCTACGGCATCACCCATAGCCTGGTGGTGCGCGACGAGCCGGGGCACAACGAAGCGCTCCAGGCGCTGGTGGAAGACCTGCGCCTGGAACACGGCGTAACGCCGATCAGCGCGGCGCGGTGATGTGCTTGATGTCGAAGAACGACGACAGGCCCCACGGGCCCAGCTCGCGGCCGATACCGCTGCGCTTGCCGCCCCCCCAGGAGGTCTGCGGGAAGACGACTTGCGGCGAGTTCAGCCAGACGTTGCCGGCCTCCAGGTTCTCGGCAACGCGCTGGGCGCGTTCCAGGTCGGCGCTGCACACGGTGGCGGCCAGCGCGAAGTCGCTGTCGTTGGCCTGACGCAGGGCGTCGGCTTCATCACTGAAGGTACGTACGCAGAGAACCGGGCCGAAGATTTCCTCGCGCCACAGGCGGCTGTCCGCCGGTACGTCGGTGTAGACGGTCGGGCGGATGAACCAGCCCTCGCCAGCCTCGCCACCGGTCAGGCAGGCCAGGCCTTCGTCGCGGGCCACGGTGAAGTAGTCGAGCACCTTGCGGGACTGCGCTTCGCTGGTCATCGGGCCCATGTCGGTCTCGCCCAGCAGAGAGTCGCCGACGCGCAGGCCTTCCACCGCCAGCTTCAGCTTGGCCAGCAGCGGCTCGGCGATGGATGCCTGCACCAGCAGGCGCGAGGTGGCGGAGCACATCTGCCCGGCGTTCCAGTAGACGCCGGCGATGATCCACTGCACGGCGTCGTCCAGGTCGCAGTCCTCGAACACCAGGATGGGCGACTTGCCACCCAGTTCCAGGCCCACCGGCAGGGTGCGCGCGGCGGCGGCTTCCATGACCTTGCGGCCGACGACGTTGCTGCCGGTGAAGGACAGCTTGGCGATGCCCGGATGGCTGCACAGCGCTGCGCCGGCATCGGCCAGGCCCGGCACCAGGTTCAGCACGCCAGCAGGCAGGCCGATGGCGTCGGCGATCTCGCCCAGCACCAGCTCGATCAGCGGGGTGATTTCCGAGGGCTTGAGCACCACGGTGCAGCCCGCCGCCAGGGCCGGTGCGACCTTCCAGGCGCTGGTCACCAGCGGGAAGTTCCACGGCACGATCAGGCCGACCACGCCGATGGGCTCGAAGCGGGTCTGCGAGCGATAGCCGGCGTCCGGCAGGGCGACTTCGGCGTTCTGCCGGGCGTCCAGCTGGTCGGCCAGTTCGGCGTAGTAGGCGAAGGTGGCAATGGCGTCGCCGATGTCGATTTCGGCTTCCAGGCGCGGCTTGCCGCTGGCCTGCATCTGCAGGGTGATCAGGGCTTCGCGGCGGGCTTCCAGCTGCTCGGCGAAGGCGCGCAGATAGCCGGCGCGCTGGGCGGCGCTGGTCAGCTTCCAGTCAGCGAAGGCACGCTTGGCGGCAGCCACGGCGCGCTCGATGTCGGACACGCCGGCACAGGCGACTTCCGGCAGCGCTTCACGGGTGGCGGGAGCGATCGGGCGCAGTACGGCGCCGCTGTCGGCGGCCTGCCATTGGCCATCGATATAGAGAAGACGGGACATGCGAACCTCGGGGCGGGTTTTGGTGAGGGTCGCAGGATAGGCAGGGCATGCATTGGGAAAAATGCTCGCTTGCCCATGCATACATCGATGTGAATAGATGCATCAGGGATCTGTAGGAGCGAGCTTGCTCGCGAACCGCTTCGCGCCAGACATTCCCATCGGCGCCGGGATGTTCGCGAGCAAGCTCGCTCCTACGAAAAGCCGAAGAGCCTGTTCAGGCGGGAAACTGGGAGCGCATCCAGGCCAGGTAATCCGCGGCGTCCGCCTCGCCCTCACTCGGCGCCCATTGCCCGCGCTCGTCCTCGCCCAGCGGCACGAAGGGGCCGGCCTTGGCTTCGAACATGATGCTGTCCGGCTCCAGCGCCACGATGGCGTGGAAGGTGCCCGGCGGCAGGTCGGCGCCGACGCATTCGCCGCCCGCGCGCAGGACGCGGGTAGTCAGCAGCTCGCCGCTGTCGGAGAAGATCAGCAGACCCAGCGCGCCCTTCACCACCAGCAGGCTTTCGGCCTTGTCCGGGTGGCGATGGCAATGGGGCGGGATGTAGCTGTCCGGCTGCAGCGCGTTGAGCAGCCGGTGGCAGGGCTCGCTCTGCTCGTGGAAGTTGTGGTTCTGCCGACGCCGGGGGCTGGCGGCGGCGCGGGCCGCGACCTCGTCGAACAGCGCACTGTCGAGAAAACGCGGCCCGCTCATGTCAGAGCCCCTTGACCGCGAAGATGCCGGCAGCGTTGCGCCAGTAGCCCTTGTAGTCCATGCCGTAGCCGAAGATGTAGCGGTCGACGCAGGACAGGCCCACGTAGTCGGCCTTCAGGTCCGGACGGGCCTTGCGGTCATGGTCCTTGTCGATCAGCACGGCGGTGTGCACGCGCTTGGCGCCGGCGTGCTTGCAGAAGTCGATGATCGCCGAGAGGGTGTGACCTTCGTCGAGGATGTCGTCGATGATCAGCACGTCGCGGTCGATGAAGGAGATTTCCGGCTTGGCCTTCCAGAACAGCTCGCCGCCGGTGGTCTCGTTGCGGTAACGGGTCGCATGCAGGTAGGAGGCTTCCAGTGGGAAGTTCAGCAGCGGCAGCAGCTTGCCGGAGAAGATCAGGCCGCCGTTCATCACGCAGAACACCACCGGGTTGGTCTCGGCCAGGGTGCCGTTGATGGCCTCGGCCACGCGGGCGATGGCGGCTTCCACCTCGGCATTGGTGTACAGGCAGTCGGCTTCGGCCATGACTTGGCGAATGTGCGCGAGATCGACGGACATGGGGGTTCTCCCGTGAAAAAGTGCGCAAAGGTACCTATCAGCGTGCCATGGGGCAAGGGTCAGCGGACGAAAGTCCCCGACAATCGTGGCCCAAGGTAGCTAGGATGCATTACGCTACCGCAATTTTTTTGCCAGCCCGTCCGGAGACCCCGCCCATGCCCGTACTCGAGATTCGCCATCCCCTGATCCGCCACAAGATCGGACTGATGCGCCGTCACGATATCAGTACCAAGAATTTCCGCGAGCTGGCCCAGGAAGTGGGCGCCCTGCTCACCTACGAGGCGACCAAGGACCTGCCGCTGGAAAACTACGAGATCGAAGGCTGGGCCGGCCCCGTGCAGGTGGAGAAGATCGCCGGCAAGAAGATCACCGTGGTGCCGATCCTGCGTGCCGGCATCGGCATGCTCGACGGCGTGCTCAGCCTGATTCCGGGCGCCAAGGTCAGCGCCGTAGGGGTCGCGCGCAATGAGGAAACCCTCGAAGCGCACACCTACCTGGAAAAGCTCGCGCCGGACATCGCCGAGCGCCGCTCGCTGATCATCGACCCGATGCTGGCCACCGGCGGCTCCATGGTCGCCACCATCAACCTGCTCAAGAAAGCCGGCAGCAAGGACATCCGCGCCATGGTGCTGGTGGCCGCGCCCGAAGGCATCAAGGCGGTCAACGATGCGCATCCGGACGTGCTCATCTATACCGCGTCGATCGACCAGTGCCTGAACGAGCACGGTTACATCATGCCGGGCCTGGGCGACGCCGGTGACAAGATCTTCGGCACCAAGCAGAAGGACACCTGATTCATGGCCGATGAATTCAATGAACCGCTGTGGCGCCAGGTGATCTCCGGCGCGCAGATGCTCTTCGTGGCCTTCGGCGCGCTGGTGCTGATGCCGCTGATCACCGGCCTGGACCCGAACGTTGCGCTGTTCACCGCCGGCTTCGGCACCCTGATGTTCCAGATCGTCACCGGGCGCCAGGTGCCCGTGTTCCTGGCCTCCAGCTTTGCCTTCATCACCCCGATCATCCTCGCCAAAGGCCAGTTCGGCCTGGCCGCGACCATGGGCGGCGTGGTGGCGGCGGGATTCGTCTACACCTTCCTGGGCCTGGCGGTGAAGATCAAGGGCACCGGTTTCATCGACCGCCTGCTGCCGCCGGTGGTGATCGGCCCGGTGATCATCTCCATCGGCCTGGCCATGGCGCCGATCGCTG
Organism: Pseudomonas macauensis; assembly: GCF_047902425.1. Classification (NCBI taxonomy): domain Bacteria; kingdom Pseudomonadati; phylum Pseudomonadota; class Gammaproteobacteria; order Pseudomonadales; family Pseudomonadaceae; genus Pseudomonas; species Pseudomonas macauensis. The sequence continues at coordinate 4,896,934 of NZ_CP138377.1, forward strand.
CGAATATGGCCATGGGCAAGGCCGGTGACGGCAGCGAACTGATCCCCTACAAGACCGCCATGCTGATCTCCATGCCGGCACTGGTGACCACGCTGATCGTCGCCGTATTCGGCAAGGGCATGCTGCGTCTGGTGCCGATCATCGCCGGCGTGCTGGTGGGCTACGGCCTGTCCTTCGCCTTCGGCGTGGTCGACGTGGCCAAGATCGTCGCCGCGCCCTGGCTGGAGCTGCCGAAGTTCACCGCGCCGGAGTTCAACTGGCAGGCCATCCTGTTCATCGTCCCGGTGGCGCTGGCTCCGGCCATCGAGCACATCGGCGGCGTCATCGCCGTGGGCGGCGTGACCGGCAAGAACTACCTGAAGACTCCGGGCCTGCACCGCACCCTGCTGGGCGACGGCATCGCCACCTCCACCGCCGGCCTGTTCGGCGGCCCGCCGAACACCACCTACGCGGAAGTGACCGGCGCGGTGATGCTGACTAAGAACTACAACCCGAAGATCATGACCTGGGCGGCAGTGTTCGCCATCGGCCTGGCCTTCATCGGCAAGTTCGGCGCCATCCTGCAGAGCATCCCGGTACCGGTGATGGGCGGCATCCTCTGCCTGCTGTTCGGCACCATCGCCTCGGTGGGCATGAACACCCTGATCCGCCACAAGGTCGACCTGTCCCAGGCGCGCAACCTGTGCATCGTCTCGGTCACCCTGGTGTTCGGCATCGGCGGCGTGCTGATCGGCACCGGCACCGGCCCGGACGACTTCGGCCTGAAGGGCATCGCCCTGTGCGCCATCGTCGCCATCCTGCTGAACCTGATCCTGCCGGGCGAAGACGGTTGGGAGAACAAGGCGCTGGAAGAAGGCGCCGGCGTCTCTTCAGCAGAGAAATCCGCCGAGTGAGCGAGGGGCGCCGCCCGATGGCGGCGCCCTGCCCACGGAAAGTTCGGCGAACGCAGTCCTCCGCTGACGGTCCACTCTGCATGAAACAGCGACTCACCCAGCACACTTTGCCGCTCCACCCTATCCTGCCCACTCCTCCGCCCCTGCCGGAGGCGCGCCCGTGACACGTGGCTGGTGGCTGTTGCTGGGCCTGGTCGGCGCCTCGCTGATTCCCCTGGCCCTGGGCGGCCCGGAGATGCTCACCCAGGTCCTGGCCTTCCCCCTCGACAGCCTGCTGATCATGTTCGGCATGATCCTCCTGTGCTGGCTGATCAACGCCCAGAAACTGCGGGTGCTGCTCAATGGCCGCGCCGGCGACATCGGCCGGGTCCAGTCGGTTGGCATCATCATGGCCTCGGAGTTCGCCTTCTACGCCACCCCGGGCGGGACCGGCGGCCCGTTGACACTGATGGCCCTGCTGTCGCGCCACGGCATGCGCCCGGCGCACAGCAGCGCGATCTTCGCCGTGGACCAGCTCAGCGACCTGATGTTCTTCCTCTGCGCGCTGGCGGCGGTACTGGTCTGGGCCCTGTCGCACAGCGTCAGCCCGAACCTGGAGACCTCACTGATCACCAGCGGCGCGCTGCTGGGCGGAATTCTCTTCGGTGTGGTGCTCTTGGCGCGCTTCCAGCGCCGGGTGATCAAGGCCATTGGACGCCTGTTCGCACGCCTGGGCATGAAGCCGCGTACGCGCCTGCACTGGGCGCGCAAGAGCCTGCACTTCCGCGACACCCTGGTCAGCAGCCTGCGCCAGCCCAAGCGCCGCCTGGCGCTGATCTTCTCCCTCACCTGCTGCCACTGGACGCTGCGCTTCTCGGTGCTCTACCTCACCCTGTACGCCATGGGCGTGGACCTGCACTGGGCCTGGACCTTCCTCATCCAGCTGCTGTCGCTGGCCGCGGGACTGGCTACGCTGCTGCCCGGCGGCGCCGGCGGCACAGAGTTGACCTCCGCCGCGCTGCTCGCCCCGCTGGTGGGCAAATCCACGGCAGCCGCGGCCATCCTGATCTGGCGCGTGGTGACCTACTACTTCTATCTGGTGATGGGCGCGCCGGTATTCGCCCTGCTGGCCGGGCGGCCGTTGCTGCGCAGGTTGATCGGGCTGCGGGAGAAAGGCTGAGACTCAGTCTTCGGCAGGCTTATCGCCTTCGGACGGCGTTTTCGGCTTGAGCGAATCCCAGAGTTCGGCGGCGCCGGGAAACTCGGTGCCATCCTCTTCACTCAAGGCTTCGGGGTCGTAGCGACTGGTACAGCCTTCGCCCAGGGTGGGCGGCGGGGTGGCGGTGCCAGGGTTCTTCGGATCGTTCATCGTGGCACTCTCCGGTTGGGCGCAGCGCCTGCCGTCAAACGACGGCAGGCGCATGCGGAGTACCCAGTGTAGCGAACGACCGACTGCGAATCAGTCGAACACCACGGTCTTGTTGTCGTGCACCAGCACGCGGTCTTCCAGGTGGTAGCGCAGGCCGCGGGCCAGCACCAGCTTCTCCACGTCCTTGCCCAGGCGCACCAGGTCCTCGACGTTGTCGCGGTGGGTGATGCGCACCACGTCCTGCTCGATGATCGGGCCGGCGTCCAGCTCCTCGGTCACGTAGTGGCAGGTCGCACCGATCAGCTTCACCCCACGCAGCGAAGCCTGGTGGTAGGGCTTGGCGCCAACGAAGGACGGCAGGAAGCTGTGGTGGATGTTGATCACCTGGTGGCGGTACTTCTGGCACAGGTCCGGCGGCAGGATCTGCATGTAGCGCGCCAGCACCACGTTGTCGGCCTGGTGCTCGTCGATCAGGCGCGAGACCTGCTCGAAGGCCGGCTGCTTGTTCTTCGGGTCCACCGGAACGTGGAAGTACGGAATACCGTGCCACTCCACCATGCTGCGCAGGTCATCGTGGTTGGCGATCACGCAGGGAATCTCGCAGTCCAGTTCGCCGCTGTGCCAGCGGTGCAGCAGGTCGGCCAGGCAGTGCGACTCGCGACTGGCCATCAGCACCACGCGCTTCTTCACCGACGAGTCGGTGATACGCCATTCCATGGAGAACTCGCGCGCGATGGGCGCGAAGGCCTGGCGGAATCCGTCGAGGTCGAACGGCAGGGAATCGGCACGGATTTCATGCCGCATGAAGAACCAGCCGTTGTCATTATCGGAATGGTGACTGGCCTCGGTGATCCAGCCGTTGTAAGTGGCCAGGAAATTACTCACCTTGGCGACGATGCCGACCCCGTCAGGGCAGGCGATCACCAGTCGAAAAGTGCGCATGGGTGTACTCCAGATACATCGCGAAGGCCGCCATTCTAGCGGCTGGAGGGGAAAAGTTCAGCACTGCGCGGGAGTGGCCGACGAGAGCCAATTAGGCCTGGCTCTAAGTTTTCCGGTTAAATCCACCGCGCTAATAACTTAAATACTTGACTAATTACCCACAAAAGTTGTCTTCGCAGTTTACTTGAACAACTGTGCTGACTATTATGGGTGCTACAAACTATCCGCCACCGCTGGACCTCAAGAACAAGGTACCCAACATGTCGCTGATCAATGAGTACCGCGCCACCGAAGAAGCCATCAAGGAACTTCAAGAGCGCCTGAAATCCCTCGAACAGGACGACAAGCTGAAGAAAGAGCTTGAGTTCGAAGAGAAACTCCGCGCACTGATGGGCAGCTACGGCAAATCCCTGCGCGATATCATCGCCCTGCTCGATCCGGACGCGAAGCTGAGCAAATCGCCGCGTGCCGCCAAGAGCACCGTGACCAAGCGCGCTCGCAAGGTCAAGCAATACAAGAACCCGCACACCGGTGAAGTCATCGAGACCAAGGGCGGCAACCACAAGACTCTCAAGGAGTGGAAGGCCAAGTGGGGCGCCGAGGCCGTTGAAGGCTGGGCCACGCTGCTGGGCTAAGCCCTTCTCGCAATAAAGAACGCCAGCCTTGCGCTGGCGTTTTTTATTGCCTGGCAACAGCTAGAGGCCATAGCGCCCGCGCAATGCGAGTGCATATTTCGTCCAGGCTTCAAGCACCACGCGGTTTGCTGCACCGGCATTACTCATCTGCTCGGCCATTGCGCTGTCGAAGTTCGACAGAGTATTCGGCGCGCCCCACTCCGGCGCACTCAGGCGCAAACGGCAGAAGTCCTGCCATTGTTGCTGTTCGGTGGCAGACAAAGTTTCCGGGAAATTACGCGCCCGGTATCGGAACAGAAGTTCTGGAAGTCGCGGATCATCGAACGGCCATTGCTCTTTGGCCAGTCGCATAGGATCTGCCTGACGCACCTGCTCACACAATCGGCGGTCCCGGTCTCCGATAAATCCGTCATACAACTGCTGCTCCGGGTCCTCGGTCGTCGCGAAACTTTCCTCGGAATAGATCGGCGCCAGTTTTTCCTGCCAGACCGCCTTGGCCTGAACCAATGTCTGCGCAACTGCCAGGCATCCATCCACATCCAGACCGATGCGTTCGCGATCCTGCGGACGGAGTACCTTCAGCGGCGCCACCACCGGGCAGCGGTTGATGTGCAACAGTTTCAGCGGGACCGGCAGCTCGCCTTCGGCGAGTTCGTCCCGGCGCGTGTACAGGCGCTGGCGCAGGGTCTCGGCGTCCAGCTCCAGCAGCGGCGCTGGATCGGCGGCCAGGTCGCAGACGATCAGCGCATTGCGGTTGCGGGGGTGCCAGCCCAGCGGCAGGACCACCGACAGATAATGGCGTGCCCCGGAGAAGCGCCCGGACACGTGCACCAGCGGCTCGTGCATACGGATCTGATCCAGCACGCCCTGCTTGCTGCGCAGGCGGTAGAGATAGTCGTAGAGCTTGGGCTGACGGGCACGGATCAGCCGCGCCAGGGCGATGGTCGCCCGCACGTCCGACAGCGCATCGTGGGCCTGGCCATGGTCGATGCCATTGGCGGCGGTGAGGCGCTCCAGCTTGAGGGTGACGGCGCCGTCCTGCTCGGGCCAGACGATGCCTTCCGGGCGCAACGCATAGCAGGTGCGCACCAGGTCGATCAGGTCCCAGCGGCTGTTGCCGCCCTGCCATTCGCGGGCGTAGGGGTCAAAGAAGTTTCGATACAGGCTGTAGCGCGTCACTTCATCGTCGAAGCGCAGGGTGTTGTAACCCGCGACGCAGGTGCCCGGCTGCGCCAGCTCGGCATGCAGGCGGGTCATGAACTCGGCTTCGCCCAAGCCAAGTTCCTCCAGCCGCTGCGGGACTATCCCGGTGACCAGGCAGGCCGCCGGATGGGGAAGGACGTCGTCGCTGGGACGGCAGTAGAGATTCAGCGACTGGCCGATCTCGTTGAGGGCTTCGTCGGTGCGGATGCCGGCGACCTGCAGGGGGCGGTCGCGGCGCGGGTCGATACCGGTGGTTTCGTAGTCGTACCAGAAGATACTGGCGGTCATGGCGCGTTTCCTTGCCTGCGTGCGATTGCGCCGCAGTCTAACAGTGCGCGTTGCCTCACTTCCAAACTGCGGTCCTGGCCCATGGCCAGCTGCCATCCTATGCTTCACCTCCAACGGACTCGCCTGAAGGAAAGGAACTTCCATGCAAGATATCTCTGTGCACAATCCCTGCAGTCCTCCGCAGAGCGACCTGTCCCTCATTCCCGCCATGCTCGCTGCGCGCGCCGCGGAAACGGCGTCTGTCTGCAGTTACGGCTTCGCAACTGGATCGCTCAGGCTGTCCCATACAGCATCCGCCCAGCTACAGCCCAACCTCCCACCCCATTTCAGGAAAGATCGCTCAACTGGCCATCGCTTCTCCTGACAGACCAATCAAGCAAAAACGGCACACTTCGAGCCCCTATTTACCAGCAGAGCGGAACTGCCAAATGTCGAACGAAAACGCGATCAACCCCTTCACTCCTCCGACCAGCCAACTGCAGGACGACGCTCGGGGCTCCAGTGTTCCGAGCATCGAAGAAGCACTGGCCAGAGGCTACGACTTCACCATCGGAGACGTGATCCAGGAGGCCTGGCAGCGGGTCAGCGGCACCAAGGGGCTGATCATCGCTGGCTTCATCGTCTATGGGGTTGTCGTGCAAATCGTCAGCTTCGCGCTGGGGCTGGTGCTAGGCATTGGCTACGCAGCGTCCGGCACCGAAGTCAGCGCCAGCGTAGCGATCCTGCAGTTGGTCGTGGGAGTCATTGCTGGCGCGGTGGGATATCCCTTCCTGGCAGGCATCAACATGCTCGGGATCCGCCGCGCCGCTGACCAGCCTGTTTCCTTCAACGAGATGTTCAGCCACTTCGGCCTGTTCATCCCGCTGCTGATCACCGGCCTGATCATGACCGTACTGATCTACCTGGGAATGTTGCTGCTGGTGCTGCCCGGCATCTACCTGAGCATCGCCTACATCCTGGCGATCCCGCTGGCTGTGGAGCGCAAGCTCAGCCCCTGGCAGGCCCTGGAGGCTTCGCGCAAGGCCATCACCCAGCACTGGTTCAAGGTCTTCGGGCTGTTCCTCGTGCTCGGCGTGATCATCATGGTCAGCGCCATTCCGCTCGGTATCGGGATGGTCTGGTCACTGCCGCTGGCAATCATCTGCATCGGTGTGCTGTACCGCACCATCTTCGGCGTACTGCCACCGGCCAATTGAACCCCGTTCGCCAATTGCCGCCAGCGCGGTTGCCTCGCCGCAGCGCGCTGGCTAGCATCTGCCTTTCAGCCATCGATAGCGATTCCCCTTGACCGCAGCCGCCGTTCCACGCCCGGACGCACGTCCGCCCAGCCCCGCGCTGGATACCCGCTACCACGTGGAGACGCCGGAAGGGATCGACCTGTTGCTGCGTCCCGCCGGCGTTATCCCACGAGCGATCGCCTACCTGATCGACCTGGGTATCCGCGCCCTGCTGATGTTCGCCCTGTTCATGGCGCTGGCCTTCCTCGGCCAGCTCGGCACCGGCCTGGGCTTGCTGCTCACCTTCGTCATGACCTGGTGGTACATGGTGCTCTTCGAAGTGCTCAACCAGGGTCGCTCGCCCGGCAAGCAGATGATGGGGCTGCGCGTGGTCCACGATGACGGCACGCCGATCGGCTGGTCCGCCTCGCTGCTGCGCAACCTGCTGCGCTTCGCCGACATCCTGCCGTTCGGCTACGCCCTGGGCCTGCTCAGTTGCCTGTCCAATCCGGCGTTCAAGCGTCTGGGCGACCTGGCCGCCGGCACCCTGGTGATTTACCGCGATCCGCCGCCGGGCCGTCCGCAGCCGCCCCAGGTAGCGCCGCAGCTGGCGCCCTGGCCGCTGAACCTGGAAGAACAGCGCGCGATGATGGGCTTCGCCGAGCGCTCCGGACAGTTGTCCGCGGCACGCCGCGAAGAACTGGCCGGCATCCTTGCCGAACCGCTGGGCGTCCCCCCCGAACACGCGGAGGCACGCCTCAATGCCATCGCCAGCGGCCTGCTCGGCAGCGGCCAGGTGACCCCATGAAGCAGGCCCTGTTCGAACAACGCCACCAGGGTGCATGGAAGCGTTTCGGCAAGCGCCTGGAACAACTGGAAAACGGCAAGCGCCAGGAAGCCTCCGAGCGCCCCGACGAATTCGCCGCGGACTACCGGCGCATCTGCCAGCAACTGGCACTGGCGCAGGAACGCGGCTACAGCAGCCACCTGATCGATCACCTGCAACAGCTGGCCATGCGCGGGCACCAGCAGTTCTACCGGCACCGCAGCCATCTCGGCGCGCGCATCCTCGGCTTCATCACCGCCGGCTTCCCGCGCCTGGTGCGCGAGGAGTGGCAGTTCATCGCGGTCGCCAGCCTGCTGTTCTATGGCAGCGCCCTGCTCATGGGGCTGCTGGCCTATCACTTCCCCGACCTCACCTACAGCGTGATGGCACCCGAGCGCGTTGCGGAGATGGAGACCATGTACTCGCCGGAGGCGCGGCGCCTCGGCCCGATGAGCGAACGGGACACCGGCGATGACTGGAAGATGTTCGCCTTCTACATCATGAACAACATCGGCATCGCCTTTCAGACCTTCGCCAGCGGCCTGCTGTTCTGCCTGGGCAGCCTGTTCTTCCTGCTGTTCAACGGCCTGATGATCGGCGCCGCGGCCGGGCACCTGACCCAGGTCGGCTACATCGAGACCTTCTGGTCCTTCGTCATCGGTCACGGCGCCTTCGAGCTGACCGCCATCACCTTCGCCGGCGCCGCCGGCCTCAAGCTCGGCTGGGCGTTGCTCGCGCCCGGTCGCCTGAGTCGCCTCGATGCGCTGCGCCAGGCGGCAGCCCGAGCCGTGCAACTGGTGGGCGGGGTAATCCTGTTGCTGCTGATCGCCGCCTTCATCGAAGGCTACTGGTCCTCGCTCACGCAGTTCCCGGCGACCGTGAAGTACATCGTCGGCGCCTGCCTCTGGCTGCTGGTCGGCGGTTATTTCCTGTTTGCCGGACGGAGCCGCCATGCGCCTGACTGACGCCAGCGTCGCCATCCGTCCGCGCAGCCCATGGGAAGCCCTGGACCTGGGGATTCTCCTGGCGCGCCGCCACGCCGGCCTGCTGATGGGTAGTTGGGCGCTGGTCACCCTGCCGGTGTTCGCCGTGCTCAGCCTGCTGCTGTGGAACCATTCGGGCTGGGCGATCCTGCTGTTCTGGTGGCTCAAGCCAGCCTTCGAGCGCCTGCCGCTGTACATCCTGTCGCGAGCCCTATTCGACGACACGCCCACCCTCGGGCAGGCCCTACGGGCCTTCCCCTGCCTGCTCAAGAACCAGTTGCTGCCCAGCCTGCTGTGGCGCCGCTTCAGCCCGACACGCAGCTTCGACCTGCCGGTGCTGCAGCTCGAAGGCCTCAAGGGCCAGGCCCGCAGCCAGCGCCTGGTGGTCCTCGGTCAGCGCAACGCCGGCGGCGCCACCTGGCTGACCTTGATCGGCATGCACTTCGAATCGGCCCTGTGGCTCGGGCTGTCCGTGCTGCTCTACCTGTTGCTGCCGCAGCAGTGGGTCGCGGACTGGAAATGGCAATCGCTGATCAGTCTGGCCGACGGCGAATGGGGCTGGCTGGAACACCTGAGCAATCTGCTCTATGCGCTGGTTCTGGTGGTCTGGGAACCGGTCTACGTAGCCTGCGGCTTCACGCTCTACCTGAACCGGCGCACCGAACTGGAAGCCTGGGATATCGAGCTGGTGCTGCGTCGCCTGCGCCAGCGCCTGATCGGCAGCGCGTATGCCCTGCTGTTGATCGCCGCCGTCTGCCTGGCGCCACTACCCGACTCCAGCGCCTGGGCCGCGAACCAACCCGGTTACAGCTGCCCGCTACCCGACCAGAACCCCAACGGCCCCCAGGCCACCCGCCTGCAGAACCAGGTGCTGAACAGCGAACAATCGCGCCACGCCGCCGAAGCCATCCTGGCGGCGCCGCCATTCCGCAACAGCGAGACGGTGACCCGCTGGCGACTGAACGATCCCAAGGACAAGGACAAACCGAGCAAGGACGACGAACAGAGCCTGAAGCGTTTCTTCGAGGCCCTGGAGCACTGGCAAGCGTTCAAGTACATCGCGCAGATCATCGAAGTGCTGCTGTGGGGCGCCTTGATCAGCGTTGTCGCCCTGCTGATCTGGCGCTACCGCGAGTGGCTGCGACTGTTCGCCGGCCGTATCGGCCTGCCGCAGCGCCAGCGCCGCGAGGTGCCGAGCGTGCTGTTCGGCCTGGAACTGGCCCCGGAAACCCTGCCCGAAGATGTCGCCAGCGAAGCCGAGCGCCTGTGGGACGAGCAACCGCGCGCCGCGCTGGGCCTGCTGTACCGCGCACTGCTCAGCCGCCTGCTGCATGACTACCGCGTGCCACTGCGCGACTCCACCACGGAAGGCGAGGTGCTGGTACGTGTCGAAGCCCTCGACAACCCGCCACTGGACAGCTTCACCCGCAGCCTGACCCAGCACTGGCAGGCGCTTGCCTACGGTCATCGCACGCCCCGGGACGACCTCAAGCAGCAGCTTTGCGGGCAATGGCGCGGCCTGTTCGGCAACGAGGTGCGCCCATGAAGCGCTCCGTCGCCCTGCTGATCACCCTGGCCGTCCTGCTGGTACTGGGCGTCGCCGGGTACTACCTCTACACCCACCTCAAGCCCTATCCCGAGACCATCGAGCACGGCCCCGCGCCGGAAGTCCGCGCCAATCCCTATCTGGCCGCCGAGGCCTACCTGCGCGGACGCGGCCTGAAGGTCAACGCGGCCAAGGGAATGGAAGTGCTGGAGCAGTTGCCGAGCAAGGGCCACACGCTGATCCTGCTCGGCAGCCGCGAGAACCTCACGCCGAAGCAGACCGAACGCCTGCTCGACTGGACCTCCCGCGGCGGCCACCTGGTGGTCACCGCCGAACGCTTGTGGGATGAGGAAGAAGGCAAGAGCGGCGACCTGCTGCTCGATCGCCTCGGCGTGCAGCAGTTCCTCACCGAAGACCTCGACAAGGACAAGGGCGCCGCCCAGCCGGAAGACAAGACCGATGCGGAGCCCGCCGCGCCGGAAAAGCCGGCCGAGCAGCCGGCCGCCCCCGCTGCCGACCCCGAACTCGCTGCCCCCGCCGAGGAAGAAGATCCCTACCCGAAGCTGACCAAGCTCTACCTGGAAAACGAAAAGGCGCCGGCCTACATCGACTTCGACACCGACTACCACCTGTTCGACTCGAAGAACGTCGCCTACGCCTGGGCCAACAGTTCGGAAGCCACTCACCTGCTGCAACTGCAACAGGGCCAGGGCCTGGTCACCGTGCTGACCGACAACTGGATCTGGCAGAACAACCAGCTGAGCGACTACGACAACGCCTGGCTGCTCTGGTACCTGACCCAGGACAGCAGCGTGACCCTGGTCTACCGCGCCGACGGCGACAGCCTGCTCTCCCTGCTGGCGCGCTACTTCCCGCAAGCGCTGGTCGCCTGCGCCGTGCTGCTGGCGCTCGCCCTGTGGCGCCAGGGCATGCGCCAGGGCCCGCTGCAACCAAGCCCGGCGCGCGGACGCCGGCAACTGGAAGAGCACCTGCGCGCCGGTGCCGATTTCGTCCTCCGCCAGCGCGGCCAGATTGCCCTGCTGCAGGGTCTGCAACGCGACATACTGCGCCGGGCGCGGCAGCGCCAGCCGGGCTTCGAGCGCCTGCCCGTCGCCGAACAATGGCAGACCCTGGGCCGCATGACGCGGCTGCCGGTCAGCGCCATCAGCCAGGCCATGCGCCCCTATCCGCAGCAACGCATGGCCATCGCCGAATTCACCCGCCAGGTCGCCCACCTGCAAAGCCTCAGGAATTCCCTATGAGCGAACAGATACCTGAACAAGCCAGCCCGTCATCCAATCCGGCCGCCCAGCGCCAGCGCGCCAGCCAGCTGGCCCAGGCGCTGCGCCATGAACTTCAGAAGGCGCTGATCGGCCAGCAGGGCGTGATCGACGATGTGCTGACCGCGCTGCTCGCCGGTGGCCACGTACTCATCGAAGGCGTCCCCGGCCTGGGCAAGACCCTGCTGGTGCGCGCCCTCGCCCGCTGCTTCGACGGTGGCTTCGCGCGCATCCAGTTCACCCCCGACCTGATGCCCAGCGACGTCACCGGCCACGCGGTCTACGACCTCGCCACCGAGCAATTCAAGCTGCGCAAGGGCCCGGTATTCACCCACCTGCTGCTGGCCGACGAGATCAACCGCGCGCCGGCCAAGACCCAGGCGGCATTGCTGGAAGTCATGCAGGAGCGCCAGGTCACCCTCGAAGGCCGCGCCCTGCCGGTGCCGCAGCCGTTCATGGTGCTGGCCACCCAGAACCCCATCGAGCAGGAAGGCACCTATCCGCTGCCCGAGGCGGAGCTGGACCGCTTCATGCTCAAGCTGCGTATCGACTACCCGCAGGAGGCCGAGGAGCAGACCCTGGTGCGCCAGGTGACCCGCTCGGCGCGCAGCGACATGCTCGACGTGGCGCCGATTCGTCCGCTGCTCAAGGAAAAGGACGTCATGGCGCTGCAGAAGATCGCCTCCGACCTGCCCATCGACGACCAAGTGCTGGACTACGCTGTGCGCATCGCCCGCACCACCCGCAACTGGCCGGGCCTGGCCCTGGGCGCCGGGCCGCGCGCATCCATCGCGCTAGTGCGTTGCGCGCGGGCGCGGGCGCTGCTGCGCGGCGGCGACTTCGTGCTGCCGGACGACGTCAAGGGCAGCGCCCTGGCGGTGCTGCGGCATCGCGTGCGGCTGTCGCCGGAGCTGGACATCGAGGGCCTGTCGGTGGATCAGGTGCTGCAACAACTGCTCGACCAGGTACCGGCGCCGCGCCTATGAAGCCATCGCGCGCCCTTCTCGCGCTGCTCGGCGTGCTGCTGGCCGTGGCCATCGCCCTGGGCACGGCGACGGCCCTGGACGCTCCGGCGCCGCTGCTCGGCCGCCTCTGGTGGGGCGCCCTCTGCGCCCTGGGCCTGCTCGCCCTGGCCGACGCCCTGTGGCTGCGCCGCCTGCCCTCGCCGCGCCTGGAGCGACAGATGAGCGGCAACCTGCCACTGGGCCGCTGGAGCGAAGTACGCCTGCAACTGCACCATCGCTACGCGCAGGTGCAACGGGTGACCGTGTTCGATCACCTGCCCGGCGCCATGGACTTCGAGCACCTGCCGCAGGTGGTCGAACTCCACCCGGGCGAGCAGACCGAGCTGGGCTATCGCGTGCGCCCCCTGTCGCGCGGGCATTTCGTCTTCCCCCGCTGCGAGCTGGAACTGTCCAGCCCGCTGCGCCTGTGGAAGGGCCGGCGCTATCTGGAAGAGCGCAGTGAAACCCGCGTCTACCCCGATTTCGCGCGCATCTACGGCGCCGAGCTGATGGCCGTGGACCACTGGCTGAACCGCATCGGCGTACGCGCCGGGCAGCGCCGCGGACTGGGTCTGGAGTTCCACCAGCTGCGCGAATTCCGCGACGGCGACACGCTGCGGCAAATCGACTGGAAAGCCACCGCGCGCAAACGCACACCGATCGCCCGGGAATATCAGGACGAGCGCGACCAGCAGATTCTCTTCCTGCTCGACTGCGGCCGGCGCATGCGCAGCCACGATGGCGACCTGTCGCACTTCGACCATGCCCTCAACTCCAGCCTGCTGCTGGCCTATGTCGCGCTGCGCCAGGGCGATGCCGTGGGCCTGATGACCTTCGCCGGCGACCAGACACGGCACCTGCCGCCAGGCAAGGGCAGCGCGCAGCTGAGCGTGCTGCTCAATGGCGTCTACGACCTCGACAGCAGCCAGCGCGCGGCGGACTACGCGACGGCGGTGCAGGCCGTGCTCACCCGCCAACGGCGCCGTGCCCTGGTGGTGATCATCACCAACCTGCGCGACGAGGATGACGAAGACCTGGTAGCCGCGGTGAAGCGGCTGGGACGGCAACACCGGGTGCTGGTGGCCAGCCTGCGCGAGGAAGTGCTCGACCGGCTGCGGCAGTCACCCGTGGAGGGCTACGAAGAAGCGCTGGCCTACTGCGGCACGGTGGAATACCTGAATGCCCGCGCCGGGCTGCATGAGAAGCTGGTGGCCCATGGCGTGCCGGTGCTGGACGCACGACCCAGCCAGCTCGGACCGGAGCTGGTCAGCCGCTACCTGGGGTGGAAGAAGGCGGGGGCGTTGTAGGGCGACGCCGTCTTGTTCGGTGTTTCTGCGCCGCTTCGGCGTGTACTGAAACATTGGGTTTCGCCCCCTCGGGCGAGCGGATGTTTCGCTGGAAACCGCTTTGGCTTTCTGCTTTTCGTAGGAGCGAGCTTGCTCGCGAACCGCCCAGCATCCATGCGGCCTGGAAACCCTGTGCGCGAGCAAGCTCGCTTACAGGTTGGCCGTCTGTAGGGCATACAACCGTTCGCGGTTGTACGCCGATACGCCGAGCTCAGCCGCCGACGACAGGGCCAAGTTCGGAGCGCGGGGGATCGAGGTCACACCTTGTTCTGACGGCGGGAATTCCCGGCGTCCTGCCTTCCGCTACCGCCAGGTCGGTTCAGCGCGTCCTGCGCCTCAGACCGACTCCACCTGACGGCGAAAACTGAAATAACGGCGTAGCGCATCGACCAGCTCGACGTACTCCATCGGCGGCGCCACCAGGCTGAAGCCGGAGTCGAAGTTGCCCGGATTGACGTCCTCGCGGCACCACTGGCACGTCGCGGAGAACTCGATCAGCTGCAGCTTGCCGTCATGGCCCGGGATCTTCAGGCGCATGTCGAAACGGCCACCCACCAGCATCGGCAGCTGGCTGATCAGCAACATCCCGTCCAGCGAGACGTTGCCCAGGTAACCCATCGGTTTGTCGGTGATGCTGTTGAACACCTTCAGGTAGTAGGGCAGCTGATGGCGCTCGATATGTCGTTGATGGCGCATAATGGCGTTTCGCTATGAAATATCGTCCAGTATGGCAATGCCGCCCGCTTGGGGCCAGTCCTAACGACAACCTTCCGCCAGTCGCGCTTCGAGCTCGCGACGGGCGGCGTCGATCTGTGCATCGCTGTAGTAGGTCCGTTTACCGTCGCTATCCTGCGTGAAGTAGCGACCGCCCAGACTGAGGTTGTTCAGGCTCTGCTGCCACTGCGCGCACTGGGCGTTCAGCTTGGCCTGCTGCTCGGTCGCCTTGGCTTGCGCGGCGGCCTGCTCGTCACGACGGGCATCGTAGAAGCGGGCGGTGCGCTCTTCCCGCTCACGGGTCGCCGCGTCACGCTCGACGACCTGGGGCTTCACTTCGATGCGCTGCGCCCCCGGCGGTGGGGTTTCGCTGAAATGCACCTTGCCCTGCGCGTCGGTCCAGCGATAGATGTCGGCGTGGACCAACAAGGGAAAACACCAGACGCAGAGCCACAGGGCACGCATTCCAACCTCCTCCGTGAAGTCACTCCATGAGATTAGCCAGCGATCGGGGGCGCTCAAGTTCGCCACCGACCGGCGGTCAGGGCGTGACCGGATAGCTGCGCGCCGTATCGCCGGGCAGACGGCCATTCAGGCGTAGCGTTTCCAGCCGGGCCTTGGCGCGGTAAGCATACTCGCTGGTGGGGTAGCGGGCGATGATGAACTGGTAGGTCTGCGCGGCGTCGACGAAGAATTTCTGCCGTTCCAGGCATTGCCCGCGCAGCATGGAGATCTCCGGCTGCAGCCAGGGGCGCGCGCGGCTCTTGCGCTCGGTTTCCGAGAGTTCGAGCATGACCCGATCGCAATCGCCGCTCTTGTACGAGCGGTAGGCGTTGTTCAGGTGGTAATTCATCGACCAACTGGTGCATCCGGTAACACTCAGGAGCAGCAGCAGGGTGGCCAGGGTTCGCATGGGCATATCCTCCGTTGGGAAGTGTATCGGCCCGTCTTGGCCGTACTGAAGCCCGCCACTAGACTGGCGCGGATAACGCCCCGGCGCCAAGGAGATGCCATGCGCTCAGCTTTCGCCCTGCCCTTCGTGGTGCTCCTTCCCCTGCTCGTCGGCTGCGCCCCCACCACGCCGCTGTTCGTCGCGCAGGTCACCACCGGTGAAGTCGCCGAATACAAGCAGCTGAAGAACAAACGCATGACCGCCGCGGTGGAAGAGGAAGGCGACCTGCTGACCTACAGCGCCCAGGCCATCCGCGACAACAAGAGTGCCGAGGCCGAGCAGCTCTACCTGACCGGCTACGGCAACACCCGCTACAGCCCGGAAGTGCGCGCCATCGCGCTGTACCAGATCGGCCTGATCTACATGAGCCGCTTCAACGACCAGCGCGACGATGCGAAGGCGCTGCAGTACTTCGAGCGCATCGACCGCGAATTCCCTGGCACCCAGGCTGCCGCCCATGCGGACGCGCGCATCCTGATGATCCGCCAGCGCGCCAAGGACCCGGTGCAGAAGAACGCCCGCGAGCTGCTGGCGGATTGGAAGCCGCAGTACAACCTCGACCTGAACAAGCCCAGCCTCGATCCGGACATGACCCTGCTGTCGCGCCGCGCGGTGCTCAAGGACCGCGTCGACGAAGCCGCGCAGCTCTACCTGCTGGGCGCCAACGACCCGGCCATCCCGCCGGACATCCGCGAAAAGGCGCTGTACCAGCTCGGCCTGATGTACATGGCGCCGGACAACCCGCACCCCGACCGCGACCAGGCCATCGCCTACCTGCGCCGGCAACTGGCCGAGTACCCCAACGGCGATCTCGCCGACAAGGCGGCGCACCACCTCGACCAGGCGCTGAACAGCCAGCGCAACTGAGGGCGGCTTCCCGCGCGCAGCGCTGACCCAGATCAAGCGCTACGCGCTAGGCTTGGACTGCAATGGTCGCAGCCCGCGCGAGGAAGCCGACATGAAACTCCAGCATCTGCTCGTCGTCATCGACCCCACCCGCGAAGACCAGCCCGCCCTCACCCGCGCCCAGTGGATCGCCGAACGCAGCGGCGCGCGACTGGAACTGCTGGCCTGCGAGTTCAATCCCGCCCTGGACAACAACCTGCTGTTGGATCAGGGCGATCTCGAACGGGGAAGGCAGAGCCTGCTCGAACAGCGCCTGGCCTGGCTGGAGCAGCTCGCCGCGCCGCTGCGCCAGGCCGGCATCGAGGTGAAATGCCAGGCTCGCTGGGGCAAACCGCTGCACCGGCAGGTCGTCCTGCACTGCGAGCAGAGCCAGCCCGACCTGGTTCTCAAGTCCGCGCACCACCACAGCCTGCTCAAGCGCCTGGTGCTGACCAACCACGACTGGCAGCTGATCCGCCATTGCCCGCAGCCGCTGTGGCTGGTGCAACACGGCCAATGGCGTGGCGAACGCCTGTGCGCGGCACTCGACCCGCTGCACGCCAGCGACAAGCCGGCGGAGCTGGACCACCGCCTGATCGGCGTGGCCCGCGAGTTCGAACAACGCCTGAAACTGCAGGCGCATTACCTGCACGCCTACGTCGCAGTGCCACAGACCCTGGCATTCAACGCCGAACTGCTGGCCAACTACGACGACTATGTGCAACGTACCGCAACCCACCACCGCGAGGCCTTCGACGCCCTGCTGGCGCAATACCCGACCATCGACCGCGCGCGCACCCAACTGAGCCAGGGCTTTGCCGAAGAGGTAATCCCCACCTACGTACGCGACAAGGGCATCGACCTGCTGCTGATGGGCGCGGTCGCCCGCGGGCAGTTCGACAACGCGCTGATCGGCCAGACCGCCGAACGGGTGCTCGAAGAGGTGGAATGCGACCTGCTGGTGATCAGACCTGTCACCTGAAAGAGAGTAAGATGGCGTCCTGGCTGCCTTCGGAACCTTTCCAGGCTCTCCGGGCGGCCTGACCGCTGCTTTCCCCTAGGAGTCCCGCATGTCCCTTCGCCGCACCAAGATCGTCGCCACCCTCGGCCCAGCCAGCAACTCCCCCGAAGTCCTGGAACAGCTGATCCTCGCCGGGATCGACGTCGCCCGCCTGAACTTCTCCCACGGTACTCCCGATGAACACCGCGCCCGCGCCAAACTGGTCCGCGACCTCGCCGCCAAGCACGGCCGCTTCGTCGCACTGCTGGGCGACCTGCAGGGCCCGAAGATCCGTATCGCCAAGTTCGCCAACAAGCGCATCGAACTGGCCGTCGGCGACACCTTCCGCTTCTCCACCAGCCACCCGCGCACCGAAGGCAACCAGCAAGTGGTCGGCATCGACTATCCGGATCTGGTGAAGGATTGCGGCGTCGGCGACGAACTGCTGCTGGACGACGGTCGCGTGGTCATGGCGGTCAAGGAAGTGAAGGCGGACGAACTGGTCTGCGAAGTGCTGATCGGCGGCCCGCTGTCCGACCACAAGGGCATCAACCGCCGTGGCGGCGGCCTCACCGCGCCGGCCCTGACCGACAAGGACAAGGCCGACATCAAGCTCGCCGCAAGCATGGACCTGGACTACGTCGCCGTGTCCTTCCCGCGTGACGCCAAGGACATGGAATACGCCCGTAGCCTGCTCACCGAGGCCGGCGGCACCGCCTGGCTGGTGGCCAAGATCGAGCGCGCCGAAGCCGTGGCCGACGACGAAGCCCTGGACGGCCTGATTCGCGCCAGCGACGCGGTGATGGTGGCCCGCGGCGACCTCGGTGTGGAAATTGGCGACGCCGAGCTGGTGGGCATCCAGAAGAAAATCATTCTGCACGCACGCCGCTACAACAAGGCCGTGATCACCGCGACCCAGATGATGGAGTCGATGATCCACAACCCGATGCCGACCCGCGCGGAAGTCTCCGACGTGGCCAACGCCGTGCTGGACTATACCGACGCCGTGATGCTCTCCGCCGAGAGCGCCGCCGGCGAATACCCGGTGGAAGCGGTCCAGGCCATGGCGCGCATCTGTGCCGGCGCCGAGAAGCACCCGACCACCAAGAAGTCCAGCCACCGCCTGGGCCAGACCTTCGAGCGCTGCGACGAGAGCATCGCCCTGGCGGCCATGTACACCGCCAACCACTTCCCGGGAATCAAGGCGATCATCTGCCTGACCGAAAGCGGCTACACCCCGCTGATCATGTCGCGCATCCGCTCCTCGGTACCGATCTTCGCCTACTCCCCGCACCGCGAAACCCAGGCCCGCGTGGCGCTGTTCCGCGGCGTGGAAACCATCCCCTTCGACCCGGCAGCCCTGCCGCCGGAGCGGGTCAGCCAGGAAGCCGTCGACGCGCTGCTGCAGCGTGGTGTGGTGACCAAGGGTGACTGGGTGATCCTGACCAAGGGCGACAGCTACACCACCCAGGGCGGCACCAACACCATGAAGGTGCTGCACGTGGGTGATCTGCTGGTCTGATCCCGCACCGGCAACAAAAAAGGCCGCCCTTATGGGCGGCCTTTTCATTCCGGGTTGCTCAAAGGGCAACCAATGTCTTGGAAGCCAGGCGCCGTGCGGGCTTGGCGTCTTGACCCCAAGGTTATCCACAACACCTTCCACATCTTGTGTGGGCAACCTGCCGGGCGTCGCTCAAATACCACCCAACCCCCTGAAAGCCCCGGCGGACGTGGGTTCGCCAGGTTGCCCCAAAGCTTATCCACAGCACGCTCCACAGATTGTGTGGGCAACCGGGTGCATCCGTAGGGCGTACAACCGTTCGCGGTTGTACGCCGATACGCCGTCGTCATCGTTGGCGCCATGACCGAGCACGGAGCGCATGGAGACCACGGCCAGGCGGCGTATAACGCGGAGCGTTATACGCCCTACATTCCAAACCTGCGGGAGTTGTTACAGGAACTTGGAGAAATCCGGCTGGCGACGCTGGGTGAAGGCGCTCAGCGCTTCCTGGGCCTCCGGCGAGTGCAGGCGCTCGACGAAGAGCTGTCCCTCCTCCGCCACTACCTGGCGCAATTGCTCGATGTAAGGCGCCTTAAGCAGGCGCTTACTCAGCGCCACCGCCGCCGGCGGCAGTTGCTGCAGCGACTGGCAGACCTCACGGGCACGCTCGATGGCAGCGGCGCCGTCGGCCAGCGCTTCGTTGGCGATGCCGTACGCCACCGCCTGCTCGCCGGTGAAACCTTCGCCACGCATCAGCAGGCTGGCCGCCTTCACAGGGCCGACCAGGCGCGGTACCAGGAAGCTGGAGCCGAACTCCGGGCACAGGCCGAGGTTGACGAAGGGCATCTTGAACTTGGAGCCCTGGGCGACGAAGACCTGGTCGCAGTGCAACAACAGGGTGGTGCCGATCCCCACGGCGGGGCCGGCCACCGCCGCGACCACCGGCTTGGTGAAGTCCATCAGCGCGCGCATGAAGCGGAATACCGGGCTGTCCGGGCCGCTGGGCGGTTGCTGGAGGAAGTCGACGATGTCATTGCCACTGGTGAAGCATTCCGCGCCGCCGGTGATCAGTACCACGCGCACGGTGCGATCCGCCTCCGCCGCCTCCAGGGCCTCGGCCAGGGCGGAGTACATGGTGCGGGTCAGCGCGTTCATCTTGTCCGGACGGTTCAGGCGCAGGGTCAGCAGGCCCTGTTCGCGTTCGACGAGAATCTGTTCGCTCATGGCAAATCCTTCTTATTGGACTTCTACTTATTGGGGCCGCGCGCCGCTTCAGGCGTGCGGAAGGAACAGGTCGGCCAGCGTCTGGCCGCGCGGCACGCCACAGAGGTAGAGGCGGCGGGCGAAGGCATCGACGCTGTCGGGGTGGCCGCAGAGTAAGGCGATGCTCCGCCGCGAAACAAGCCGGAGTTGCGCCAAAACTTCGGCCGACTCGGCCGCGGTCATCAGCGTCACCTCCAGCTCCGGGTGCACGGCGGCAAGCTCGCGCAGCGCTTCGGCGAGGTAGTGGCCGGCATTGTCATGAGCCTGGTGAATGACCCGGATGGGACCTGCGTGATGCTGGCGCAACGCCTCGCGCAGCACGCCCCAGAGCGGCGCCAGACCGGTGCCGGAGGCCATCAGCAGCAACGGCCGGTCGTGCCATTCGGGGTCATAGTGCAGGGCGCCGCCGCGCAGCTCGCCCAGGCGTACGCTGTCGCCCGCCTTCAACTGGCGGGCAAAGCCGCTGAACGCGCCAGGCAGACGGCAATCGATGTGGAACTCCAGCCAGGGGTCGATACCCGGTACGCTGGCCAGCGAGTAGGGCCGCGCCACGCCCTCGGTGCTCCAGAGGATCAGGTGCTGCCCGGCGCGATAGCGCAGCGGGCGTTGCGGCGTCAGGCGAAGACGCAGTACGTCCGGCGCCGGCCAGTCCAGCTCGGCGACGCTGGCGGGCAGGCCGTCGCGCTGCGGGTCGAAGACTTCCACGGCGAGGTCTTCGATGACCTGGCACTGGCAGGACAACCGCCAGCCCTCGTCGCGTCGTGCGGCCTCCAGCGCATCGGGTAATGCATCGCGGACTTCTCCGCGCGTGCAGCGCACCAGGCAGGCGTGGCAGCTGCCGGCGCGGCAACTGTAGGGCACGGCGACGCCGGCCCCGCGCAGGGCATCGAGCAGGTTGACTCCGGGGGTTACCGAAAAGCGTTGCGATCCGGCCTGTATCTCAGGCACGCGTCCACTCCCATGCGGCATCGCAGCGGTTACGTCCGCTGCGTTTCGCACGGTAGAGCGCCTGGTCGGCCCGTTGCAAGGCCTCGTCGAGATCGTCGGTGGGCTCCAGCAGGGTCATCCCCGCCGACAGACTCAGCACTTCGATATTCACCCCTACCGGCTGCGCGTCGGCGTAGGCCATGCGCAGCCGTTCGCAGCAGGTCGCCAGCCGGTCGGCATCGGCGTTGGGCAGCAGCAGGACGAACTCCTCGCCGCCATAGCGCGCCAGGATGTCGCCCTCGCGCAGGCAGGCCCGCGCCACCGCGGCGAAGGTCTGTAGCACGCGGTCGCCGGCGGCGTGACCGTGGAGGTCGTTGATGCGCTTGAAGTGATCCAGGTCGATCAGGGCCAGGCCATGACGCTGGTTCAATGGCATTTCGTCCAGCGCGCGGCCGGCCAGACGCAGGAAGTGGCGGCGGTTGAACAGGCCGGTCAGCTCATCGGTGGCCACCAGGTCCTCCAGCTGACGCATCATCCCGCGCAGCGTGTCCTGGTGAGCCTGTAGCGCGTAGCGGCGTTGGCGCATGCGCTGGCGCAGCGCCTGGACATAGCCGGCGAACAGGCTGAGCCAGACCAGGACGATGAACAGCACCAGCAGTTGCAGGATCGCCTGGGCGGGCAGCTCGAGGCGTTGCTGGAAAGCCTCCCACAGGTTCAGGCCGGCGAAGGCGATGAATGCCAGCCCCGCGCAACGGGCGAACACCCTGGGCTGTAGCTGGAACACGCCGAACAGCAGGATCAGCACGTAGAACACCATCAGGGTGCCGCGCGCGGAGTCGACGTTGGCCAGGAACAGGGTGTGCCAGAGGAGCGCGACCAGCACCTGCGGCTCGGTCATGCTCGGGTCGGAGAAGCGTTGGTTTCGCCCGGTGAGGAACAACCAGAAGAAGGCCAGTTGGCTGGCCACCACCAGAAGCGTGCAACCCAGCGCGAAGGCGACGGAGCCGCGGAAGAAGTCACCAAACACTGCCATCCATAGCAATAGCTGCGCCAGCGCGTAAGTGCCGACGGCCATGCCGAATCGCCTGATGAGTAGTTTTTGTAAGGCGCGCTGTTTCAGCAGTGTGCTCATGGGGCTCCATCCCGTAATGGCACCTGGCCTCCACTCTACTATCAAAGCGCCTGATCGCCTAGCCGATCGGAATGTGGGCGCCCACGTGGCTTCCAAATAAAAGCGGCGGCCCCCTGTGACCAAGGTCGGATCACTGGCGCGTGCGCGGCAAGCGGCCGCAGCGGTATACTACGGCGCCTTTTTTCGCCGGAACCGTGCCGGCGTACTCCCGATGTAACAGGCCCTGCGCCTGTATTTCCCGCCTGAAGAGGACCGTGCTCCATGGCCGTGATCAAGCAAGACGACCTGATCCAGAGCGTCGCCGATGCCCTGCAGTTCATCTCCTACTACCACCCGGTTGATTTCATCCAGGCCATGCATGAGGCCTACCTGCGCGAAGAATCGCCGGCTGCCCGGGACTCGATGGCGCAGATCCTGATCAACTCGCGCATGTGCGCCACCGGCCATCGCCCGATCTGCCAGGACACCGGCATCGTCACCGTGTTCGTCCGCGTCGGCATGGACGTACGCTGGGACGGCGCCACCATGAGCGTCGACGACATGATCAACGAAGGCGTGCGTCGCGCCTACAACCTGCCGGAAAACGTCCTGCGCGCCTCCATCCTGGCCGACCCGGCAGGTAGCCGTAAGAACACCAAGGACAACACCCCGGCGGTGATCCACTACTCCATCGTCCCCGGCAACACCGTGGAAGTGGACGTCGCGGCCAAGGGCGGCGGCTCCGAGAACAAGTCGAAGATGGCCATGCTCAACCCGTCCGACTCCATCGTCGACTGGGTGCTGAAGACCGTTCCCACCATGGGCGCCGGCTGGTGCCCGCCGGGCATGCTCGGCATCGGCATCGGCGGTACCGCCGAGAAGGCCGCGGTGATGGCGAAGGAAGTCCTGATGGACCCGATCGACATCCATGAGCTGAAGGCCCGCGGCCCGCAGAACCGCATCGAGGAACTGCGCCTGGAGCTGTTCGAGAAGGTCAACCAGCTGGGCATCGGCGCCCAGGGCCTGGGCGGCCTGACCACCGTGCTCGACGTGAAGATCATGGACTACCCGACCCACGCAGCGTCCCTGCCGGTCTGCATGATCCCCAACTGCGCCGCCACCCGTCACGCCCACTTCGTGCTCGACGGTTCCGGCCCGGCTTCGCTGGAAGCGCCGCCGCTGGACGCCTACCCGGAAATCGTCTGGGAAGCCGGTCCCTCCGCGCGCCGCGTCGACCTGGACAAGATCACCCCGGAAGAAGTGCAGAGCTGGAAGCCGGGCGAAACCCTGCTGCTCAACGGCAAGATGCTCACCGGCCGCGATGCTGCACACAAGCGCATGGTCGACATGCTGAACAAGGGCGAAGAGCTGCCGGTAGACCTGAAAGGCCGCTTCATCTACTACGTCGGCCCGGTCGATCCGGTCGGTGACGAAGTGGTTGGCCCGGCTGGCCCGACCACCGCGACCCGCATGGACAAATTCACCCGCCAGATCCTGGAAAGCACCGGCCTGCTGGGCATGATCGGCAAGTCCGAGCGCGGCCCGATCGCCATCGAGGCGATCAAGGACAACAAGGCCGTGTATCTGATGGCTGTGGGCGGCGCCGCCTACCTGGTCGCCCAGGCGATCAAGAAGTCCAAGGTCCTGGCCTTCGCCGAACTGGGCATGGAAGCGATCTACGAGTTCGACGTGAAAGACATGCCGGTGACCGTCGCGGTCGACACCAATGGCGAGTCGGTGCACATCACCGGCCCGGCCATCTGGCAGAAGAAGATCGCCGAGAACCTGGCGGTGGAAGTGAAGTAAGGCTTCGCCTTCTTCGCCCCATGAAAAAGCCCGGCCATGTGCCGGGCTTTTTCATGGGTGGAATTTTTTGTGGTATCGACCTGTGGCTGGCCGATCGCGGATAAATCCGCTCCTACAACAGCCGGCAGCAACGGTGTTTCCCTGTAGGAGCGAGCTTGCTCGCGAACGGAGTTCCCGGCAGCACTGGGGCTGGGCGGTTCGCGAGCAAGCTCGCTCCTACGAAAAAGCCGTCAGCGGAGTCAGGCGCTGCGCGGCACCCGGTTCAGTTCCACGACATTGTCACGGCGCTGGGCTAGAAAACGGGTGCAGCTCACCCGCAGGAAGGAAGCGAAGTTCACCACCTCCCCGCGATAGTCCATTACCTCGTCATAGAGCTTGGTGATCAGTTGATTGGTGGTCATGCCGTCCACCTCGGCGATCTCGCGCAGGATGTCCCAGAACTGGTTCTCCAGGCGCAGCGTGGTGACCACGCCACGGATGCGCAGCGAGCGGGAGCGCGACTCATAGAGAATCGGGTCGGCCTTTACGTAGAGTTCGCACATGGACGGCTTCTCCAGCTTCGATGAGGGGCCAGTTTACAGGCTGATCTTCGTGCCCAGCACGTCGAGGAACTTCGCCAGCCAGGCCGGGTGCGCCGGCCACGCGGGCGCGGTCACCAGATTGCCGTCGACATGGGCGGCATCCACCGGGATGTCCACGTACTCGCCACCCGCCAGCTTCACTTCCGGGCCACAGGCTGGGTAAGCACTGCAGGCGCGGCCCTTGAGCACACCGGCAGCGGCCAGCAACTGGGCGCCATGGCAGACGGCGGCAATGGGTTTCTTCGCGGCATCGAAGGCTTTCACCAGTTCAATCACCTTGGCGTTCAGGCGCAGGTATTCCGGGGCGCGGCCGCCAGGGATCAGCAGCGCGTCGTAATCCTCAGCGCGCACCTCGGCGAAGGTGGCGTTCAGCGCGAAGTTGTGGCCCGGCTTCTCGCTGTAGGTCTGGTCGCCTTCGAAATCGTGGATGGCAGTGCGGATGCTCTGGCCAGCCTTCTTGTCCGGGCAGACGGCATGGACGGTATGCCCGACCATCAGCAGTGCCTGGAACGGCACCATGGTTTCGTAGTCTTCGGCGTAGTCGCCGACCAGCATCAGGATCTTCTTCGCGGCCATCGTGGGCATCCTCCCGGCAGGGCCCGGCCGTGGTGACCGGGCATGCGGGAGAGCTTAGTCAGTCGCGCAATCGGCGGGTAATAGGCCGCTACTACAGCGCATCACCTCAGAGGCCGATGCGCTCGAAAAAGCCCGGCCCCTCGACGGTCTTGCCGCTGGCGGCGATGCTCACCGGCGCCTGCACCTGACGCGTGGCGGGTATCTCCCGCGAGCCCAGCTCATTGCCCACCAGGTTCAACGGGCCGGCGCCCTCCCCGGCGTTGTGCTGGAACTTGGGCGGCGTGTGGGTCTCGTCGTAGCGCAGGTAGTAGACCTGGCCAGCTTTCGCCTCCAGGGCGAAGCCGGAGATCAGGGTGAAGTCCAGGGTGCCGCCCGCGAAGCAGGTCCAGAAGCTGCCCAACAGCGGACGGCGCATCTGCAACTGGTAGCTGCCCGGCACGAAGCTCATGGCGAAATAGCCGTTGCTCGGCAGGCTGCCGATCAGTTCGTTGTTGAGGAACAGCCCCGGCGCCTCCAGTTCCTCGTCGGACCACTGGTTCTGCGGGCGGTAGATGTACACCGTCGCATGCTGTGGATCGCTCGGCAGCGCGCTGAACATCGGGCCATCGAGCGCACCGAAGAACGCACCGGGAGAACTGCAGCCGGCCAGCAACAGGAGGAAGGCGCACAGGGCCAGTCGGAGCATGGAAAGTCCCTCTTATGGTTATGCCCGGAGCATAACCACGGCGCCGTGCCTTGCCACCCGTCGAAAGTCCGGGTCGATGAGTTCACGGATGTGCAGAGATGGCGCCCCGCTCATCCCGTGCAGTTTGACACTGATCCTCTTCGGACGAAGTATTACCCGGTATTACCTTTCACTACAGAGGCACCGCTATGGCCACTTCGGTCAAACTCGACGAGGAAATGCTCGCTCGCGTGCGCGAGCTGGCCGAGCTGCGCCAGCGCTCACCGCACTGGATCATGCGCGAGGCGATCGGCCAGTACGTTGTGCGTGAAGAACAGCGCGAAAAGCTCAAGCGCGACACCGAGCAGGCCTGGGAAGAGTTCCAGGCGACCGGCCAGCATGTCACTGCCGAAGCGGTGGAGAACTGGCTGAACAGCTGGGGCGATGAGGACGAACAAGCCGCACCGAAATGCGAGTGATCTACGCACCCGCCGCGCTTCGCGATCTCGAGCGCTTGCGCCGCTTCCTCCGCGAGACCAACCCAACTGCCGCACGCCGCGCCGGCCAGATCATCCTCCAGGCCACCCAGGCACTGGGGGCGCATCCGCAGATGGGGCGGCTGATCGATGACCTGCCCGTGGTTTATCGAGAATGGCCCATCGACTTCGGCGACAGCGGCTACCTGGCTAGATACCGCATCGATGGCGAAACCCTGGTGGTCCTCGCCATCCGCCACCAACGCGAAGCCGGTTACTGATCCAACACCTTGAGGCGCCCCGGCGTGAACTGCTCCGGCCAGTCGCGGCGGGTGAACACCTGCCCTTCGCGGCGCACGCGGCGGACCTCGTCCAGGTCCAGGTCGTACAGCAGCCAGCGGCTGGCTGCCGGCGTCAGTTCTTCGCTCAGCGCCAGCACGCCATCGGCGGGCATGCCGTAGTCCGGCGGCACGTAGAGCCCCGCGCGGCCGACGTTTTCGTCCAGCGCCGGCGACCAGGGCGCAAGCCCCACGGTCGGCGAGTGCAGCACGGCGATCTGGTTCTCCAGCGCACGGGCCTGGGCGCCGATGCGCACGCGGTGATAGCCGGCCTCGGTGTCCGTGCAACTGGGCGCGAGGATCAGGTCGACCTCCTGCTCGGCGAGGGTGCGCGCCAGCAGCGGGAATTCGTTGTCGTAGCAGATGAGGATGCCCAGCCGACCGAACTCGGTTTCGAACACGCGCAGGCCTTCGCCGCCGACGATGTTCCACTGCTCACGCTCGAAGCGCGTCATCAGCAGCTTGTCCTGGGCGCCGAGCAGGCCCTGCGGGCCAAATAGCCAGGCGCGGTTGCGATACAGGCCGTCATCGTCCAGCACCGGCGCGGAGCCGGGCACCAGGTAGAGATTCAGCCGCCGGGCGATGGATTCGCACAGCGCCAGCCATTTCGGTAACCACGATTGCAGACCGGCGATGGAGCCGTGCAGGTCGCTGCGCTGCGCCTCGGGCAACAGGCCGCTCAACACCAGCCCGGCATATTCGGGCAGCACCAGCAGACGCGCGCCCTGCTCCGCCGCCTCGGCGCACAGGTCTTCGAGGTGCTGCGCGTAGGCCTCCCAGTGTTCGTGCAACTCGATAGCATACTGGCAGGCGGCAACGCGGATCATCAGGTCAGCTCCTTGAGCCAGAAGGACATGGGCTTGGCGCTCTCGCACGGCTCGCCCACGTCGCGCCAGTGGTACTCGGTGTGCAATTCCGGACGGGGGCTGAAGCCCCGGCGCCGCCAGAATTCATCCAGCGTCCGGTAGCCGGCGGGGCGCTCCGGGTGGTCCTGTGGCCGCTGCACCGCGCAGAAGGCACACCAGTCGAAACGCTGCAGCCCGCGTGCATAGCGCTCGCGTTCCTCGAAGAAGCGCAGGCCCAGGCCGGTATTGCGGTACGCCGGTAACAGCACCGACTCACCGAAGTAGAAGATGTGCTCGGGGTTCCAGCCCTGTTCGAGGAAGGGCCGCTGGAACTCTTCGGTCTCATCCGCAAGCGGCAGGCCGGTGGAAGCGCCGACGACCTGCTTCCCGTCGAGTACCAGCACGCACAGGCTCCAGGGCGAGTGCACGTAGGTATCGAGGTAGTTCGCCTCGTACTCCGGGCTGCCGTCGTAGAGATAGGGATATTCGCGGAACACGGTGATCCGCAGGCGCGCCAGGTCATCGATGAACGGGCGGATGGCGCTGCCGGTGAGCAGGCGGATGTCCGTGGGCATGGTCGTTTTCGTCCGCTGGATGCCGCAAACGGCAAAGTGATGGCCGACGGGTCAACCTATCATGGCCGGCGAGCTCACCTTAAGCCCTACCCGCGACAGGAGCATACCCATGCACGCCAAGGCCCTGATCAGTGCCTACTACGCCGCCTTCAACGCCGGCGACATGCCCGCCTTCCTCAGCCTGCTGCACGACGAGGTGGTACACGACATCAACCAGGGCGAGCGCCAGCATGGCAAGGAGGCCTTCGCGCGCTTCATGGAGCACATGAACCGCTGCTATCGCGAACGCCTGGCGGACATCGTGGTGATGGCCAGCGAGGATGGCACGCGCGGCGCAGCGGAGTTCGTCGTGCATGGTGAATACCTGAGCACCGACGAGGGCCTGCCGCCGGCCAACGGGCAGACCTACGTGCTGCCGGCCGGCGCCTTCTTCGAGATTCGCGACGGCAAGGTCGCGCGGGTGACCAACTACTACAACCTCAATGACTGGCAGGCGCAGGTGGGCTGAACCGGATGCCCAGACGCGGCCTTGATCGCGGATGAATCCGCTCCTACAAGAGCCGCTCACGCCCAGGCCGAACCGTAGGGCGGATAACGTTCGACGTTATACGCCACTTGACCGTACTGGAGGCACGCTCCGATGCTGACCTCGGAGTCGCAGCCCAGGGCGCTCCGAGCCTGACCATGGCGCCGACAAGATGCACGGCGTATCGGCGTACAACCGCGAACGGTTGTACGCCCTACGTTCCTGCACCGTGCGCACCGATAGCCGGCCCTTGTCCGCGAACCCCGCTGGCTGACTCCAGGGCTCAGCTCTCCGTCACCGCCCTCGACCGCGATGGCGGCGCCGGCAGCAGATGCCGCACCAGCCACTTGCGCACCGGCACCACGCAGCGCTCCTGCACCAGCACGCAGCTGGTCACCATGAACAGCAGGAACAGCGGGTATAGCCACAACGACAGCGGCTGGCGGGTCGCCTCGTCGACGCAGAAGGCCCAGTCGGCCAGGCAATCCCCCGGTGCGCGGATCAGCTTCTCGGTCCGCGAGAACAGGGTGAACAACGGCACATGCAAGGCGAACAGCGACAGCGACGCCGCCCCCAGGCGCGGCGACCAGCGCCGGATCAAGCTGCTGCGCGGATCGCGCGGCAACGCACTGAGGTACACCAGCATCAACTGCGCCGGCAGCAGCAGGCCGTTGTGCAGCAGGAAGTACCAGAACTTGGCGCCGTGGGTGTAGAGGTAGTCCGCCACCAGGAAATTCACCAGCACGAACGCCCCCATGGATAGCGCCAGCCCGCGACCCGGCGTGTGACCGGCATCCTTGTACTGGCGGAACAGTCCATAGGCGAGGATGCCACCGAGGAACTCCGGCAGGCGCAGCAGCGGATTGCGGTGCAGCAGGCCGGTCCAGGGCATGCCGTATTCCTGGCTGGCCACCACCAGCAGCGGCGGCACCAGGTACAGCAGCCAGAGGATGACCAGCAGGCGCCACTTGTGCCGCACCCGCGCCAGCCGCGGCGCGGCATAGGGGAAGCAGAGGTAGAAGAAGAACAGCGTCGACAGCGACCAGAGCGGCGCGTTGAAGGTCAGGTAGTACGGATTCCACGCCTGCATCATGGTGAGTTGCAGGATGCTGTTGAACAGCAGCTCGCGGTCGCTCATCCAGTGATGGAACAGCTGCGGCTGCAGGCGCCCGATGACCTCGTTGGTGTCATAGATGACGAAGCGCGGCGTGGCCTGGTCCAGGTCCGGGCCTATGCCCAGGCCGCTGACTACCAGCAGCACGGCGATGGTCAACAGGATCGAAAAGATGTGCAGCGGATAGAGGTTGGACAGCCGCTTGGTGAAGAAGCTGCGCGGGCTCTCCCGCAGTTGCCCGTCACTGACATAGACGTGGCAGAGCAGAAAGCCCGACAGCACGAAGAAGGTGCTGGTGGCAAAGAAGCCCAGACTGGTCAGGTCATCGAGACCGGCGAATTTCTGCTCCGTCGGGTAGCTGTGCAGGGTGTGGTAGATCACCACGTAGAGGCCCAGCAGGAAGCGCAGCCACTCCAGGCCGATGAAGCGTTCCTTCTGACTCGTACTCAACGCCGCTCTCCTCTTCGAAAAATCGGTTCGGGCGCTCCACCGGATCAGCGCCGGCGGTCGAGAAAAGTCACCACCAGCCGGTCCAGGGAACCCCATAGCCGTTCACGCAGGCGCTTCCACCAGGGCCGGGCATGCCAGCTGCCGAGGTCTATCTCGCGGCTCTGCTCGAAGTCAGCGCGCAAACAATCGGCGACCGCCGCAGTGAACTGTGGATCGAACGCTTCTACATTGGCCTCCAGATTGAAGCGAAGGTTCCAATGATCGAAGTTGCAGGAGCCGACACTGGCCCAATCGTCGACCAGTACCATCTTCAGATGAAGAAAGCGTGGCTGGTACTCGTATATCCGCACGCCGGCGCGCAGCAAGCGTGGGTAGTAGCGCTGGCCGGCATAGCGCACCGGCGCATGGTCGGTGAGCCGCCCGGTGAGCAACAGGCGCACATCGACACCGCGCTGGGCCGCCTTGCGCAGCGCGCGACGGACCTTCCAGGTCGGCAGGAAGTACGGCGTCGCCAGCCACACCCGCTGGCGCGCCCCACGCAATGAGCGCACCAGCGCCTGGAGGATGTCACGGTGCTGGCTGGCGTCGGCGTATGCGACCCGCGCCATGCCATCCCCTTCGCTGGGTCGAGGCGGCAGGCGGGTCAGCAGGACTTCCTCGCGCGGCTTCCACGCCCGCACGCCAAAGGTGGCGTGCCACTGGCGCTCGAACAGGCGCTGCCAGTCGGCGACGACGGTGCCGGTCATCTCCACCATCACCTCGTGCCAGTCGCTGCGGTTTTCCCGCGCCGACCAGAACTCGTCGGTGGCACCGGTCCCTCCGACATAGGCGATGCGCTCGTCCACCAGCAGCAGCTTGCGATGGTCGCGGTAAAGATTGCGCAGCCCGGCCTTCCAGTTCAGCGGGTTGTAGTGGCGCAGCTCGCCGCCAGCCTCCACCAGCTGCCGCGTCCAGGCGTTGGAAAGCTTCAGGCTGCCGAAGGCGTCGAACAGGCAGCGTACCCGCACACCTCGCGCGCGGGCGGCCAGCAAGTGGTCCAGCAATGCCTCGGCGCAGCTGCCGCTTTCCACCAGGTAGAGTTCCAGTTCGACTTGCCGCTCGGCGCCGTCGATGGCCTCGAACATGCGCGGAAAGAAGCACTCTCCATCACAGAGCAGGGCGAAGCGATTGCCGCTTCGCCAGGGAAAGATCGGGCCGCTCACCGCGAGGCGAAGATCAGCACGGCGCCCACCGGCACCGACAGGCCGATGCTTTTCAGCCCGGCCAGTTTGCGCAGCTGGGCCACGCCCGGCGCCAGGCCGAAGTCAGCGGCATTGACCACCAGCGGCGAGAGAGTCACCACCTGGAAGCGGTGCTCGTCCAGGCGGGTAATCAGCACGTCGGTGCGGTAGTCCCTGGATTGTCCACGCAGCTCCAGGCGCAGCGGCAGGCGCATCTCCATCTGCACGCCGCTGGCCAGATCGGTGATCGGCCGCAGGTCCAGGCGGGCGGTGATCCGCGCATCCGGGTACTTCTCGGTCTCGAACAGCTTCTCGCGCACCCGCTCGTCGCGCAGCGGAATGCCGGTGCTCACCGAGTCCATCTCGATGCGCAGCTCGGCCTGCCCCTGCTCGTCGACCTTGCCGTGCATCACCAGGAAGCGGTTCACCTCGGCGATATCGGCGTTCTTGGTGGTGACGAAGGTCAGCCGCGACGACTCGTAGTCGAGGTACCAGGCGGCCTGGGCGGAAGCGGCGAAACAGGCCGCGACGAGGAAGGCGAACAGCGAGCGCATGAAATCCCTTACATGAGAAACGGATGAATCAACGGCCAACGATAGCGGCCGGGCGGCGGCTTGCAAACCAGCCAAGCGGCGAGCCTATTGGGCAGGCAGCGGCGCCAATGGTTCAGTCGGCCAGCAGCGCAGGAATCCCGGCCACCAGCGCATCGATGGCGCAGCGGATCTTCGACGGCATGTAGCGGGTCTTCGGCCACACCGCATGGATGTCCAGCGGTGGCAGCCGGCAGCGCCCCTTCACCACCACCAGCTCGCCACGCTTCACGTGCCGCGCCAGCAGCCAGGTCGGCAGGCGTGCCAGGCCAAAGCCGGCCACGGCGGCGGCAGTGATCGCCTGCAGGTCGTCCATGCTCAGCTGCGGCTCCATCTCGATGCGCCTGGCATAGCCGTCGTCATCACGCATGTCCCAGGGCGAGGTGACGCCCGCAACGGAGTAGCTGATGGACGCGTGGCCGACGAGATCGTCCAGGTGGTCGGGCATGCCATGCTCGGCGATGTACGACGGTGCTGCGCCAATGCCGGTGTACTGCACGCCCAGCTTGCGTGCGGCAAGTGTGGCGCTGTCACTCAGCGGGCCGATGCGCACGGCCAGGTCGATGCCCTCTTCCACCAGGTCGACGCGGCGGTCGGTGAACGACAGGTCGATCTTCAGCGACGGATACTGGCGCGCCAGCTCCAGCATCAGAGGCGCCACGCAGAGATGGCCGAAGGAGATCGGCACACTGACCCGCAAGCGCCCGCGCGGCTCCCTGCGGCCGCCCTCCAGCGCCGTGTGCGCGGCGTCCAGCTCCGCCAGCGCGCGTACGCAGCTGTCGTAGAACACCTGGCCGTCGTCGGTGAGGTTCTGGCTGCGCGTGGTGCGCTGCAGCAGGCGCACGCCCAGGCGCGCCTCCAGCCGGGCGATGGCCTTGCCCACCGCGGAGCGCGTGAGATTCAGCCGCTCCGCCGCGAGGGCGAAGCTGCCGGCATCCACCACCTGGACGAAGGTGGCGATGCCATCGAGTCGGTCATCCATCGCCCTGCCCTTTTGCATCCTGAGAAGACCTAATGATGGGACGAAATGGAGCCAATGGGGAACCCCATTCTTTTCGACAATGGTGGCTCGCCAAACGGAGCCCACTCCCATGACTGCCCACCACAACCCCAGAAACCTCATCGCCCTGGCGGCGGTGTGCCTGTCCTCGATGATGTTCGGCCTGGAAATCTCCAGCGTGCCGGCCAGCCTGCCGGCGCTGGAGCGCGTGCTGCACGGCGACTTCCAGGACCTGCAATGGGTGATGAACGCCTACACCATCGCCGTCACCAGCGTGCTGATGGCCGCCGGCACCCTGGCCGACCGCTTCGGCCGCAAGCGCCTGTTCGTCATCAGCCTGGCGCTGTTCGGCCTCACCTCGCTGCTCTGCGGGCTGGCAACCAGCATGCCGGCCATGATCGCCGGGCGCTTCCTGCAGGGCGCCGCCGGCGGGGTCATGCTGATCTGCCAGGTGGCGGTGCTGACCAGCCAGTTCAGCGACCCGGCCGAGCGCGTCCGCGCCTTCGCCGCCTGGGGCGTGATCTTCGGCATCGGCCTGGGCTTCGGACCGATCATCGGCAGCGCCATCGTCGCCCTGGCCAGTTGGCAGTGGGTGTTCCTGGTGCACGGGCCACTCGCCCTGCTCACCCTGGCGCTGGCGCAGTACGGCGCGGTGGAATCCCGCGACCCGGACGCCGAAAGGCTCGACCTGGGCGGCATGCTGACCCTGTCGCTGGCCGTGCTCGGCACCGTCTTCTACATCATCCAGGGTGCCGACATGGGCTTCGCCAGCCCGGCCGCACTGACGATCCTGTTGATCAGCTTCGCCTGCCTGGTGGCCTTCATCGCCATCGAACGCCGCGTGGCGCACCCGATGTTCGACTTCTCCGTGCTGCGCATCCGCGCCTTCTCCGGCGCCCTGTTCGGCTCGGCGGGAATGAACGTGAGCTTCTGGCCGCTGATGATCTATCTGCCGGTCTACTACCACGGCGTGCTCGGCTACGACGACGTGAAGGCCGGCTGGTCGCTCCTGTCCTATACCCTGCCGACGCTGGTGGTGCCGCCGATCGCCGAGCGTCTGGCCCATCGCTTCCAGCCCGGCTGGGTGATTCCGGGCGGGATGTTCGTGATCGGCGCCGGCTTCTTCCTGATGCTCTGGGGCAGCGCGGTGGACCACGCGAGCTGGCTGACGCTGCTGCCGGGCTGCGTGCTCGCCGGCATCGGCCTGGGGCTGACCAACACCACGGTGACCAACACCTCCACCGCCGCCGTACCCGCCGCCCGCGCCGGCATGGCCTCGGGCATCGACATGAGCGCGCGGATGATTTCCCTGGCGATCAACATCGCAGTGATGGGTCTGATCCTGCTCTGGGGCGTCGCCGCGGGACTGCCGGACGAGGCAGGCGACGAGCGTCTGCAACTGGCCGCCAGCATCGCCAGCGGCCAGTTGGGCAGCGACGATCCCGTCGGCGCACGAGCAGCGCTGGTGCAGGGCTTCGCCTGGGTGCTCGGGTATGGCGGCGTCAGCGCCTGGCTGTTCGCGGCGGGCAGTTTCCTGGTCTTCGGCGCACATCGGACGATGGGGCGTAGACTGGAAGTCGCCCGATCCTGAAACGCAGGAGAATCGCCATGAAGACCGCCCTGCTGTTCGCACTCATCCTCGCCACCTCCGCCAGCTGCGGGTTCGGCTTCCAGGTACAGCATCAGGCGCCCTCTTTCGCGGTCAGCGCACCGGCCTGATTGCACTTCCCGTATCCGCGATCAGCCGGCAATACCGGCGTTGGGTGGGTTCGTGAGCAAGCTCACTCCTACGAAGAGCTCCTGTAGGAGTGAGCTTGCTCACGAACCGCTTGGCACGATGCTGATCGCGGACAGAGTCCGCTCCTACGAGATGCATCTGCGCTCGGGTTGGCCCTCACCCTAACCCTCTCCCAGGGGGAGAGGGGACCGTCCAGTGCAGGATGAAACTACTATGTCAGCCGGCACGATCTGGCTCCCTCTCCCTGAGGGAGAGGGCTGGGGTGAGGGGGAAAGCCCTGGCACAGATTCAGCCGGGACAAGATAGTTGCTCCTACAAAAGCCATCACGGCGCCTGCTTGATCACCTGGCGGAACCCCAGCACCGCGAACACCGGCACCTCCGGGGTGATCGACGGGAGGTTGGCGACCTCCTTGAGCGGCGCAAGCTTCTCCTCCAGATCGAAGTCGATCAGCTTGAGCACCAGCGGCTCCAGGGTCGTCACCTCGATACGCTCCTCGCTGGGCCGACTGACCAGCACTTCGGCTTTCAACCTGCGCTGCTGGCCGTGCAGGTCGAGGTTGAAGTCGATGGTTTCCGGCCGCGACTGGCCCACCTGCAGGTCATCGTAGAGGCTCAGGTCGAGCTGGCTGGTGATGGTTGCGTCCGGGTAGCGCTCGACCTCGAAGAAGGCGTTGCGCATGCGCTCGTCGCGCAGCGCCAGGCCGCTGTCGATGGAGGCCAGCGACACGACGAGGCGCACCGCGCCCTTGTCGTCGATCTGCCCGGAAAGCTGGTCGAAGCGCTGGACCTCCGCCATCTTGCCGCGCTTGACCGAGACAAAGCTGATCCGCGAGGTGTCGCCGTCCAGTTGCCACTCGGCCAGTGCCAGGGGGCTGGCCAGGATCAGCAGCGCCCCCATCAGCGCGCATTTCAGAGAAGACATCGTTCCTCCAGAGCGGGTCGCCCCCGCTCCGTGGAACGTACCCGTCAGTGGGTGCCCGAATCGGGCAATTCATCTGCCTGGGGCATCAGCTGGCATCCTTCGCGCGCGCCGAGCCAGGCGGCTGTCTGGGTACTGCCGAGGCCGCGGGCGGTCACCCGCTTGCGCGCTTCGTCGTCGAAGAATCCGCTGGTCGGCACGTACTGCTTCGTATAGGCCCGGCAATAGTCCGCCGAGTTCCCCATAACGTAACGGCAGGAGCAGTACTCCTTGGCGGTATAGGCGCCGATGATGCCGGGGAAGGCGGCGAGGTGGACGCGGTTCTGCCAGGCCGTGGCGGCGAGCATGAGCACCAGCAGGACCAGCGCGGTGAGGACCGGATGACGACGGATCATGGCTGCACCTCCCCGTGGGCGAAGGCCGCCTGGGCGAGCTTGAGGAAGGCGTC
This sequence comes from Pseudomonas macauensis, assembly GCF_047902425.1. NCBI lineage: Bacteria > Pseudomonadati > Pseudomonadota > Gammaproteobacteria > Pseudomonadales > Pseudomonadaceae > Pseudomonas > Pseudomonas macauensis. Next base: position 4,932,666 of record NZ_CP138377.1, read on the forward strand.
ATGCTGGTAGCTGCCGTCGCGGTCGTCGGCGTAGCGCACGATCACCAGTTTCTCCTCGGGGATCACGTAAAGCGCCTGGCCCCAGTGACCGAGGGCGGCGAAGGTGTCTTCCGGTGCGCTCGGCCAGGGCGCGGGAGCGCCGGCCACCGCGCGGTTCAGCCACCACTGGCCGCCGGGCACCGCTTCGCCGGGTTTTTCCGCCTGCGGCTTGTAGTTGGGGAATGGCGCGAGGACGAACTGCAGCCAGGCCTGCGGCAACAGTTGGCGGTCCTTCCAGCGACCGCCGCGTTGCATCAGCAGGCCGATGCGGGCCATGTCGCGGGCGGTCATGTAGGCGTAGGAGGAGCCCACGAAGGTGCCGCTGGCGTCGCGCTCCCACACCGCGGACTGGATACCCAGCGGCTGGAACAGTGCGGTCCAGGGATAGTCCGCATAGGCTTGCGGGCCGACCATCTGCTTGAGGGTCGCCGAGAGCACGTTGCTGTCGCCGCTGGAATAGCGGAAGCGCTGCCCCGGAATCGCATCGAGCGGGAAGTCCGCGGCGAATTTCGCCATGTCATCGCGGCCACGGGTGTAGAGCATCGCCACCACCGAGGAGCGCACCGGGGCATATTCGTAGTCCTCCTGCCAGGCCAGGCCCGAGGCCCAGTTGAGCAGGTGGCGCATGTGGATGTCGCGGTGCGCGGCGAACGGCGCGTAGTGGCTCGCCACCGGGTCGTCGAGCTGGAAACGGCTCTCGCCGAAGGCCACGCCGAGCACGCTGGCCATCACGCTCTTGCTCATCGACCAGGCCAGGTGCGGCGTCTGCGCGCGGGTCGGGCCGGCGTAGCGTTCGTAGATCAGTTGGCCGTCGCGGATCACCACCACGGCGTCGGTGCGCACGCCCTTGCGGGTTGCGTCGTCGCGGGTGGGGAAGGCGTAACTTTCGAAGGCCTGGACGGCGGCACCGCTGGGCGTGGTGCCGTGGGGCCAGTCGGCCTCGGGCCAGGTGTCGCTGCCAAAGGCGTGGCCACCGAGCAGGCAACTGGCGAGCGCCAGGGCACGCAGCAGCGGCCTGCGCGAGGGAAAGCGCGGGAAGGTGGGCATCAGGGGGCCTCTTGTTATCGGGTCGGCCCGCACCCTAGCACGGCGAAGATGACGGATTAAGCGCCGATCGTGCCTACTTCAAGGACGATTGGCGCAATCGGTCAGCGACTCTCGCGATCTGCTGCGCGTTGGCAGAACTGCGGCTCTCAGCGCGGTACCTGATAGTCCTCCGGCCCCAGCAGGTCCATGCCGCACTGCAGGTTTTCGATCCAGTAGAGGAAGGCGCTGATCATGGCCTTGCCGACGAAGGGCCGGCCGTGCTGCGGCACGATCATCTCGACGTCCATGCCGCGCACCATCGAAGCCCAGAGCCGGGCGACCTTGTTGGAGGCCATGTAGCGGCGGTGGAAGCCTTCCATGTGCGGCAGGTGCGCGGCGAAGTCCTGCACGGGGCTGGCGTCATCCACCAGGGAGGCGCCCATGTCGCCGGAGAAGAGGATCTTGCTCACCGGGTCATAAACCTGGAAGTTGCCCACCGAATGCAGGAAGTGCGCGGGGATCATCTTCAGCTGGCAACGCCCCAGTTGCACGGACTCACCACGGTCGGGCAACGGGATGACCCGGTCATAGGTGGAGATGCCGTGGCTGACCGCCAGGTAGTTGGCCGTCAGGTGCGGCAGGAAGCGTGCCCAGAGCTTGGAGCAGATGACCTGGGCACGGGTGTGCAGCAGCCACTTGTCGAGCGCGGCGATGATGTCCGGGTCCTGGTGCGAGGCGAAGATGTAGTCCAGTTCCTGCAACGGGAACAGCTTGGACAGCTCCAGCGACAGCGGGGTGTAAGTAAGGTCGCCGCCCGGATCGAGCAACAGGCGCTTGCCATGGTCGACGATCAGGAATTGGTTGGACTGCACCCCATCGCCGCTCACCAGATCGTCGAAACACAGGCACTGGTGTTTGCCGTCGTCGAACAGCACGATGGGTTCGCGTCGCATGGGGGATTTCCTGTCGAGAGTAGTGGGCGGAAAACAGTGGGTAGCCGTGCGGAAATTTCTGGGTACAACCTCAGAAACGGCCGCAAAGGCTAACCAGCCCGCCCCCGGTACTCACTGACCTGGATCAAGCCCCAACGCCGCCCTCGCCTTTTCCAGGCGCTTGGCCCGTGCCACGCCGGCGATCGCCAGGACGCCACGGTCGCGCTGCCAGACTGCCGCCAGCGCCGGATCGGCCGTGGCGAACGCTGCATCCAGTGCCGCGGACAGCCCCTCGAACTGGCTGAACACCCCGGCCAGCAACAGATGGGTTTCCGCCTGGCCGGCCGGTTGCCGGCTCACCTCCGCGCAACCGGCCAGTACGCCGACCAGTCGCAGCGTCAGCTCCGCCGGCCAGTGCAGTTCGTTGGCCAGGCCGTAGAGCCAGGCGCAGAGGGCCGCCAGCACATGGGTGTCTTCCAGGGTGCGGAAGGGTTTGCTGTAAGTCTCCCAGCCATCCCCGGGCAGGCGCTCGCAATGGGCGCCATCGAGCAGCAGGCGGGCATGGGGGATGTCCGGCAGCAACGGCAAGGCCGGCAACGGTTCAAGCGTCGCGCCGGGCGCGCCGGCCTGCACCACGGCCATCGCCAAGCGCGGGGCCTCGCCTTCGTCCTCATCGCGCGCCGCCACCAGCCACCAGGCTGCGCGGTCGGCGGCGGTGGCGAAGTCTTTCTGGCCATGCAGCACCAGGCCCTCCAGGCGGGTCTGCAGGTCCGCCGGGCGCACGCTCTTCTTCTCGGTCACGCACAGCGCGCCCAGGCTCAGCGGCGCCGCCGGCCACAGGGCACGCAAGGCCGCCTGGTAACCGGCGAGAAAGGCCAGCCCCGGGGTGGCCGCCAGGCGTCCGCCGAGCACTGCCAGTTCGAAGCTGCCGACGGCGCCGGCGCGTTCGAGCAACTCGGCGTACCAGTCGTCCAGGGGGACTCCGGCGGGCAGTCGATCCTGCGGGCCGAGCAGGCATTTCCAGGGCATCGTGGCGCTCCTTCTCCAGGGCTTTCGTCGTTGTCATACAAGCATCACCGCACCGTCATGGGGGTGACACCGCTCATTCCTAGCCTGAGCTTGCACAACAAAGCCGACCGGCCGCAACCCGCATGGCCGGTTCACGGAGGCACTCGCATGAGTCAGATCGCCCTCTCCTGTGACACCCCGGCAGAACGCCGTCTCAAGGCCGTGCGTCTGCGCGGCGCCCGCGCCCTGCGCGAAGCCCAGGCCCTGCGTTACCGCGTGTTCAGCAGCGAGTTCGATGCCCAGCTCAAGGGCGCGGACCAAGGCCTGGACATGGACGACTACGACCGTCACTGCGCCCACATCGGCGTGCGCGACCTGAACACCGGCGCGCTGGTGGCCACCACCCGCCTGCTCGACCACCGCGCCGCCCAGCGTCTGGGCCGCTTCTACAGCGAGGAAGAGTTCGCTCTCGACGGCCTGGACGACCTGCAGGGCCCGGTGCTGGAAATCGGCCGCACCTGCGTCGACCCCGACTACCGCAACGGCGGCACCATCGCCGTGCTGTGGAGCGAACTGGCCGAAGTGCTCAATGAGGGCGGCTACCGCTACCTGATGGGCTGCGCCAGCATCCCCATGCGCGACGGCGGCATCCAGGCCCGCGCGGTGATGCAACGCCTGCGCGACCGTTACCTGTGCCAACAGAACCTGCGCGCCGAGCCCAAGACCCCGCTGCCGCCCATGGAAGTGCCGGACAACCTCACCGCCGAACTGCCGCCGCTGCTCAAGGCCTACATGCGCCTGGGCGCGAAGATCTGCGGCGAGCCCTGCTGGGACCCGGACTTCGGCGTCGCCGACGTGTTCATCCTGCTCAAGCGCGACGAGCTCTGCCCACGCTACGCCCGCCACTTCAAGGCGGCGGTGTGATGCGCAGCCTGCGCGCCTGGCTGCGCGTCGCCCGCCTCCTGCTGGTGCTGACGCTGGGCATGGCGCTGGCCTGCTTCGTCACCCTGCTGGAACGCCTGCCCGGCCGCGACTGGATGCCCTTGCGCCAGCGCCTGACCCGCTGGTTCCTGGCACGCCTCACCGCCGCCCTGCCCTTCGAGGTCAAGGTGCACGGCGAGCTGCCCAGCCAGCCGATGCTGTGGGTCTCCAACCATGTGTCCTGGGTCGATATCCCGCTGCTCGGCGCACTGTTGCCGCTGACCTTCCTGTCCAAGGCGGAAGTGCGCCAGTGGCCGGTGGCCGGCTGGCTGGCGGAAAAGGCCGGCACCCTGTTCATCCGCCGTGGCTCGGGCGATGCCCGGATGGTCAATGCGCAACTGGCCACCCAGCTCGCGCGCGGTCGTTCGCTGCTGGTCTTCCCGGAAGGCACCACCACCGATGGCCAGGGCCTGCGCACCTTCCACGGCCGCCTGATGGCCAGCGCCATAGAAGCCGGCGTGCCGGTGCAGCCAGTGGCGCTGCGCTACCGGCGCAACGGCCAGGCGTGCGAACTCGCACCCTTCATCGGCGATGATGATCTGGTCAGCCACCTGCGGCGGCTGTTCGGTAATGATCGGGGCGTGGTGGAAATCCATCTGCTGCCGGCACTGTCCAGCGCCCACCAGGATCGCAATCTTCTGGCGCAACAGGCGCGCAACGCGATCCACGCAGTGGTTTGCGACGTGCAGGAAGAACCGGCCATCGCGGCCTGATTCAAGCGGATTGAGAGCAGGAAGGGATGTGTGGATGTGGAGCCCGCCGTAACCTACGGCCGGCGGGTTCCCACTCTGACGAAACGGCTTTCGAACTGCGCCGGGCGGCACCCTCGAGCCGCCCGGTGAAGCCCGAAAACAGTCTCTAGGCGCCGGTCTCCGGCGGCACGACCAGGATGTCACAATCCAGCTCGCGCAGAGCGTAGTCGGCAACACTGCCGATCAGGGCACGCTTGATCCCGCCCATGCCCCGAGTGCCCATGACCAGCAGATCGGGCCGATGCTTGTCGACCATCCGCTGCAGCACGTTGCCCGGCAGCCCGACGGCCACCAGTTGTTCATCGATGCGATCGTCCAGGCGCTCCTCGCGCAGGAAGGTCTTCAGCTCATCCACGGCCTGGCGCGTCTCGGTGCTGACGAACTCGTCGACCCGCTCCTCACTGACCCCGGAGTACTGCATCATGCCCTTGGCCAGCGGGCTGAAGGCGTAGACCCCACGGCGCACGGCACCATCGAGCAGGCCCAGCGTCCCCGCGACATTCACCGCGTTGGCCGAGGCATGGGAAATATCCAGCGCCAGCAGCAGGTCGCGGTATTCGCCGTTCGCCGGCTGGTTGACCACCAGCACCGGCAGTTGGCCGGCGCGCAGCACGCGCTCGACCGTGGTGCCGACGAAGATGTCGCGCAGCACACTCTTGCGATGGGCGCCCATCACCAGCAGCTCAACGTTCTGGCCCTTGGCTGCGGAGAGAATCTCCTGATTCGGATCGCCGCGCTCGACCATCAGCTTCGGGCTGCTGCCGGCCAGCTCGGTGAGTTCGACCAGACGCGCCTCCAGCATCATCTTGACCTGGGTCGCCTCCTGCTCGACCAGCGCGGCCGGTTGGTCCTCGTCGACGACGTAGAGTACGGTCCAGGGACAGGCGAAACGCTTGGCGAGTGCCGCCGCGCGGTGCAGGGCCTTTTCCGAACGGCCAGACAAATCCGTTGCGACCATTAACGACTTCATCTTGCTGCTCCTCTCGTCGTCCTTCAGATGGGTCTATTGCACACGCTCCGGCACACCAGGCGGTTGACGCACATCAAGTCAGGCCGGACCGTCCATCGATTCCGGCAGGCTCCTGACGTAGGACTGCAGCTCCGGATAGAACTCGCGGAAGTCGGCGCTCAGCGGCAGGTACAAGCGCTCCAGTTCGTCCCAGGCGCCGTCCAGCAGGGACGGACGCGACAGGCGCCGGGACATCCCGAACACCACGTCCTGCAGCACCTCGAACTGCCGATAACTGCCCAGCCAGTCCTGCGCGGCCATGCGCGGCGCAATGCGGGCCAGACGCTCCGGCAAGCCGGGCGTGCGGCCCAGTACACCGTAGACGCGATGGGTGAACTGCTCCAGCGGCTCCTCGGAGAAGCGCCCCCAATCACGGGCCAGGCAATGGTCGAAGAACACGTCGAGAAGCACGCCCGCCATGCGCCGGCGCTCCTGCGGGAAGCGCGTCTTGGCAATCTGTATCAGAGGATGACTGTCGGTGAAGGCGTCGATGCGCCGATGCACCCGGATGGCCGCCTCGATATCGGCAGGCCATTGGCCGGCGAGCGGGCCTTTGACGAAGTCGCCGTAGAGGCTGCCGAGCAGTTGGGCGGGCCGGTCGCCGCCCAGATGGAGATGCGCGAGGTAGTTCATGGGGCAGAGAGTAGCGCGGATTCATGCCCGACCGTATCGGCGTGCTTCTTCTGCCATGGCCAAACGGCGCATAACGTCGAACGCTATACGCCCTACGCCTGTCCCGGCGCGTGGGAGTCATCGCGAACGGAGTCCGCTCCGGCGACGGTGCCGAAGGCTAATATCACGGGTGTCGATCATTACTATCGCCTCAAACGAATTCATATCGTTTTTCACCGATATATAGTTCGTCTCAACGCGATATACCGATGTGCCCATGACTGAACAACCCCCTCTCGATCCTGGTATCGATCTCGACGAAATCTTCAAGGCCCTGGCTCACCCGGTGCGGCGTGACATGCTGCGCTGGCTGAAGGACCCGGAGCGCTACTTCGTCGAGCAGGAGCACCAGTCCTTCGAGATCGGCGTCTGCGCCGGCAAGTTCGACCAGCGCACCGGTCTGTCGCAATCCACCGTCTCCGCGCATCTGGCCACCCTCCAGCGCGCGGGCCTGGTGACCAGTCGAAAAGTCGGCCAGTGGAATTTCTTCAAACGCAATGAAGAAACCATCCAGGCCTTTGTTCGCCACCTGAGCGAAGCGCTGTAACCCGGCTACTGCCAGCCACACCACAACCCACTCTCCAGGAGCAGGCGCATGCCCACTTCGCTTCTCGTCCTCGCTTTGTCCGCGTTTGCCATCGGCACCACGGAATTCGTGATCATGGGCTTGCTGCCCGAGGTCGCGGGCGATCTCTCCGTGAGCATTCCCGCCGCCGGCTGGCTGGTCAGCGGTTATGCCTTCAGCGTCGCCATCGGCGCACCGATCATGGCCCTGCTCACCGCCCGCCTGCCACGCAAGACAGCGCTGCTGATGCTCATGGGCATCTTCATCCTCGGCAACCTGCTCTGCGCGGTGGCCGCCAACTACGGCCTGCTGATGCTGGCGCGGATCATCACAGCACTGTGCCACGGCGCCTTCTTCGGCATCGGCTCGGTGGTCGCCGCCAGCCTGGTGCCGGCCAACCGCAAGGCGTCCGCCGTGGCCCTGATGTTCACCGGCCTGACCCTGGCCAACGTGCTCGGCGTGCCGGCCGGCACCGCACTGGGCCAGGTCGCCGGCTGGCGCTCGCCGTTCTGGGCGGTGACCCTGATCGGTGTTGTCGCGCTGATCGGCCTGTGGCGCGTGCTGCCGAAAAAGCACGACGAAGAAGCGGTGGATATGCGCAAGGAAGTCGCCGCGCTGCGCAACGGTCCGCTGTGGCTGGCGCTGGCCACCACGGTACTGTTCTCCGCGGCTGTCTTCGCTCCGTTCACCTACGTCGCGCCGCTGCTGGGTGAAGTCACCCAGGTCTCCCCACGCGGCATCACCTGGACCCTGGTGCTGATCGGCCTCGGCCTGACCCTGGGCAACATCATTGGCGGCCGTCTCGCCGACTGGCGCCTGGGCACCACCCTGGCCGGCGTGTTCGCCACCATGGCGATCGTCTCCACCGTGCTGAGCTGGACCAGCGCTTCGCTGATCCCCGCCGAGATCACCCTGTTCATCTGGGCCGCCGCCGCCTTCGCCGCGGTACCCGCCCTGCAGGTCAACGTGGTCCGCGTTGGCGGAGCCGCGCCGAACCTGGTCGCCACCCTGAACATCGGCGCCTTCAACGTCGGCAACGCCATCGGCGCCTGGGTCGGCGGCAGCGTGATCGACCACGGCCTGGGCCTGACCCGCGTGCCCCTGGCCGGCGCCGCAATCGCCGTACTCGCGCTGATCGCCGTGATGATCGCGTTCAGCGGCAAGCCCAACCAGACCCAAACCGTCCTCGATTGATCCTCCACCCTCACGCCCCGGAGTAACGCAATGACCACGCTTTTCGATCCCATCGTCATCGGTGACCTGGAACTGCCCAACCGCATCATCATGGCCCCGCTGACCCGCTGCCGCGCCGACGAAGGCCGTGTGCCCAACGCGCTGATGGCCGAGTACTACACCCAGCGCGCCGATGCCGGCCTGATCCTCAGCGAAGCCACCTCGGTGACGCCGATGGGCGTGGGCTACCCGGACACCCCCGGCATCTGGTCCGATGACCAGGTGCGCGGCTGGACCAACATCACCAAGGCCGTGCACGCCAACGGCGGTCGCATCATGCTGCAGCTGTGGCACGTGGGCCGCATCTCCGACCCGCTGTACCTGAACGGCGAAACCCCGGTGGCGCCGAGCGCGATCAAGCCGGCCGGCCACGTCAGCCTGGTGCGTCCGATCAAGGAATTCGTCACCCCGCGCGCCCTGGAAACCGAAGAGATCGCCGACATCGTCGAGGCCTACCGCATCGGTGCCGAGAACGCCAAGGCCGCCGGTTTCGATGGCGTGGAAGTACACGGCGCCAACGGCTACCTGCTCGACCAGTTCCTGCAGAGCAGCACCAACCAGCGCACCGACCAGTACGGCGGCTCCGTCGAGAACCGCGCCCGTCTGCTGCTGGAAGTCACCGATGCCGTGATCGGCGTCTGGGGCGCCGGCCGTGTCGGGGTGCACCTGGCACCGCGCATGGACTCCCACGACATGGGCGACGCCGATCCGCTGGCCACTTTCGGCTACGTGGCTCGCGAGCTGGGCAAGCGTGGCGTGGCGTTCATCTGCACCCGCGAGAAGGCCGCCGACGACAGCATCGGCCCGAAGCTGAAGGAAATCTTCGGCGGCGTGTACATCGCCAACGAACGCTTCACCAAGGAAACCGCCACCCAGTGGCTGGAGAGCGGCAAGGCTGACGCGGTTGCCTTCGGCGTACCCTTCATCGCCAACCCGGACCTGGTGACCCGTCTGCAGAAAGACGCCGCCTGGAACGAGCCGCACCCGGAAACCTTCTACGCCAAGGGCCCGGTCGGCTATCTGGATTACCCGCGCCTGTAACGGCGGGCTCCAGCGCCAGTAAAAAGGGCGCCTTCGATTGAAGGCGCCCTTTTTCTTTCCGCGAGCCAAAAGGCGGGCATGACCTGTAGGAGCGAGCTTGCTCGCGCCCCCCTACCCCGGTGCCGAGAGGTTCGCGAGCAAGCTCGCTCCTACAAAAGCGCGTCAGGTTCTGTGTCGGAGCTCGTCGCAGGATGGGATCACGAAGTCATCCAGCGTAAAGGGGCTGCAGCGTTGTGGCTGGCCAACCGATACTCCGTCGTCGCGCACCGCGCTGCCTCCGCGCAACCCTTGCAGCTCCCGCAGGCCGCCGACTCCGGCGCAACTTTTTCCACCACGCCCATCGCCAGCAGCCGCTCCAGCAGCGCTTCGAGCAGGGCCTTCGAGGCCCCGAGGCGCTGGGCCAGGGCCGGCACATCCGCCTCGCCCATCTCACCCAGCAGGTTACGCACCGCGATTGCCGTGGCCATCAGTGGCAGCTCCCCGCCGGTGCAGCGTGCAATTCGCGCTCGCCGTCCAGCTCCAGGCCGCGCCGACCGACCCAGCGCAGGATCAGGAACAGCACCAGGTTGAACACCAGCACCAGGCCGATGGCCACCGCGCTGTACTGCGGATGCTCGGCGAAGCTGAACACCTGGTAGCAGAGGGTTGCCAGCGAATACGCCACGTTCAGGCCCCAGAACACCGCGAAGGTCATCCAGCCGCGGCCGCTCTCGCGGGTGAGTGCACCGAGGGTCGCCACGCAGGGCACGTAGAGCAGCACGAACACCAGGTAGCTGTAGGCGGCCAGCGGGCTGCCGAACTTGGCGGCGAAGGTGCCCATGGAGCCCTCCTCCATCTCGCCGTCGGCCATGCTCGCGGCCACCGGGTTGGCCAGCACGCTGAGGCTGAAGGCATCGCGCAGGCCATCCAGCGTATCCGCGCCGGCCTGTTTCAGTTGGCCCCAGAGATCGTACGCATCGGCATCGAAGGCCTCGCCCTGGATGTGTTCGGCGGTGTACAGGGTGTTCAGCGTGCCGACCACCACTTCCTTGGCCAGCGCGCCGGTCACCAGGCCGACAGTGGCCTGCCAGTTGTCCTCGTGCACGCCCATGGGTTTGAGCAGCGGCGTAACCTTGTGACTGAGACTGGAAAGGGCCGAATCGGCGATGTCGCCTTGTACCGGGCGACCGTCGAGGGTGACGCTGTTGAGGCCGCCGATCACCAGGCTGACCAGGATGATCACCGTCCCCGCGCGGACGATGAAGGCGCGCAGGCGCATCCAGGTCTGCAGCAGCAGGCTGCGCAGGTGCGGCACGTGGTACAGCGGCAGCTCCATGACGAAGGGCGAGGCTTCGCCGCGCATCAGCGTGTGCTTGAGCAGCAGCCCGGTCAGCACCGCCACGACGATGCCCAGCAGGTACAGCGAGAAGATTGCCAGCGCACCGTTCTGACCGAAGAAAGCGGCGGCAAACACGGCGAAGATCGCCAGCCGCGCACCGCACGACATGAACGGCGCCATCATCGAGGTCATCAGCCGCTCGCGCGGGTTATCCAGGGTACGGGTGCCCATGATCGACGGCACGTTGCAGCCGAAGCCGACGATCAGCGGCACGAAGGATTTGCCCGGCAGGCCGAGGGCCTGCATCAGGCGGTCCATGACAAAGGCCGCGCGGGCCATGTAGCCGGAGTCTTCCAGCAGGGCGAGGAACAGGTACATCAGGCCGATCTGCGGGATCAGCGGCAGCACCGCGTTGATGCCGCCGCCCAGCCCCTGGGCCAGCAGCGCGGTGAGCCAGTCCGGCGCGCCGCTGCGGGCGCCCAGCCACTGGATGCCATCGATGAACAGCGCCGAGGAGCCCTGGTCGAAGATCGGCTGCAGCGCACCGCCCAGGGTAATGGCGAAGAAGAACATCAGGTACATCACGAACAGGAACACCGGGATGCCCAGCCAGCGGTTCAGCGCGACGCGGTCCAGCGCCTGGGTCAGGCGATGTGGGGCGGCCTGTCGATGGTTGCTGGCACGCTCGCAGAGTTCGCCGATCAGCCGGTAGCGTGCATCCACCAGCAGCAGTTCCGGGTCTTCGCCGCAGGCGCAGCGGATTGCGTCACGCGCGGCCAACAGGCTCGCCGGGTCGAGCTTGAGCTGGCGGGCGCTGTGCAGGTCGCCCTCCAGCGCCAGCAGCGCCATCCAGGCCTGAGTCGGCGGCGCATCAACAGGCAGCAGTTGGGTGACGGCGTCCCGCAGCGAGGCGGGATACGGCACCTGCAGGGGCTGCTGAGCCCCCAGGTCATCGATGGCAGCCTTCAGCGCGTCGATGCCTTCGCCACGGGTCGAGACCAGTGGCACCACTGGGCAACCCAGCTCCCGCGCCAGCGCCTCGCGGTCGATGTTCAGGCCCTGGCTGCGGGCGATGTCGAGCATGTTCAACGCGACCACGCTGGGCACTCCCATCTCGCGCAGCTGCACGGTGAGGTAAAGGTTGCGTTCCAGGTTGGTAGCGTCAACCACGTTGACCAGCACGTCGACCTCGCCATCGACGATGCAGCGCCGGGCGATCTGCTCGTCCAGCGAGGCTTGGGTGGACAGCGTGGTCAGCGAGTAGGTGCCGGGCAGGTCTACCAGGCGCACGTTGTGTCGCACGGTGCGGAAGCTGCCCTCCTTGCGTTCCACGGTGACGCCGGCCCAGTTGCCGACCCGCTGGCGGGCGCCGGTGAGCTGGTTGAACAGGGTGGTCTTGCCCGCATTGGGGTTGCCGATCAGGCCGATGCGCAGTTCATCCATGGGGGCTCAATCCTGCGGGGCGAGGTCGAGAAAGGCCAGGTCGCGGCGGCGCAGCACCAGGCTGCACTGGCGGGTATCCACCTGCACCGGATCGCCCAGCGGCGCCACGCGGCGCACGTGCAGCTCGGCGCCGGGCAACAGGCCCATGGCGAACAGACGCTGGCGGAAGGCCGCGCCGATTCCGGGACGGTATCCCGTGATGCGGTAGCGGCGATGCGCTTGAACAGGGTGCATGGGATGCCTCCGGGCAAAAGTGCCTGACAGGAAGAATCGGAATGACTCTCATTTGCTAGGCATTATTCGCCTCGTCCCCCTGTCGAAAACTGATCTGCGGCAAGACTTGCGGTCAGTACCCACAAGGAGGGATCGCACAAACGAAAAGCCCCCGCTCCGTAGGAGCGAGGGCCTGTGCGGTTGCGCCAGCGCCGAAGGTCAGCGCGTGCTGAGCTGCTGCTGGAGGTTCTGCACCTGCTGCTGCAGGGTGTTGATGTTGCGCATCACCTGGATGCGGAAGACATCGAACTCCTTGGTGTCGTTGCTGGCCTGGCCCTGGCGGCCATCGACCTCGGAACGCAGCACCAGCAGGTCGTCCTGGATGCTCTTGATCGCCTGGCTCTGGTTGCCTTGCTTCTTCAGGTTGGCGATCTCGGTGTTGAGCCCCTGGATCTGCTGGCTGGCCGCGGCAAGGTCGGCCTGTACGCTCTTGTACTTGGCCTGCTCGTCGGAGAGCGCCTTGAGCTTGCTGTCGAGCTGGGCGATCAGTTGCGCGGCGCTGTCCTGCTGGGCCTTGAAGTCAGCATTGAGCTGCGCCAGGCGCTTGCCCTGGGCGCCGTCGAACTCCGACAGCGAGGCCTGCTGCGCCTTGGCCTGCTCGGCCAGGCGGCCTTGCAGTTGCTTGACCTGCAGCTTCAGCGCCTCGCGGTCGCTGGTGCCGTTGGACTCATTGGCGACGAACTTGCCGCGGATGTCATCCAGGCGACCGGCGGCCTCTTCGCTGATCTTGGCGAAGCTCTCCTGCGTTGCGATCAGTTGCTGCTCCATCAGCAGCAGCTGTTGGTGGCTCCACCAGGCCACGCCGCCCAGGGCGATGGCCATGGCGGCGACCAGCGCCCACAGTGCCCCGGTGCTGCCGCCGCGCTTCGCCGGCTGGGGCAGCGGACGACCGTTGGGCTCAAACACACGGCGCGGGTGATGACCGAACTCGTCACGGTCGGAGGCGTCGGTGGAGAGGCTGGGCACATCATCGAATTCGTCGAACTGGTCGTTACGCATGGAGTGAACCTGTGGGGATAAAGCGGCGTGTTGCCTGCGCAACGCGCAGTATATCCGTTCAGGCACAGGCATGAGCAGCGTGCCATCACGGAGCGCGACGCACCGGGTCGGCGCACAGAAGACCCCGCAATGGGCGGTGCAGTTCCCCCGCGGCCCAGCGTTATTGGCCTTGCGACAGCGTGGCATGGCGCTTGCTCCCGCCCCAGACACTGGGCGCCGTCCGGGTGCCTTTCATGGGGGAGGACGTCGGGTGATCGAATTCAACAAGGCCATCCTGGACTGCATGCGCGAACTGCGCCGCCGGCTGCGCGCCGAACAGGGGTTGGATATCCACTTCCAGCAAAGCGACGCCATCGGTCGGATGCTGCACGCCTGCGCCGGCTCCGACCGGGAAGAAACCCGCCAGTTGGGCCTGCGGCTCGGCGAACTGAGCGGCGTGACGCTACCCCGCGTAGTGCAGGAGCCGAGCTTCCGGCCGACGCAGGCCGGTGAGCGACAGTATTCAGGTCCGTTGCGGGGCGGTGCTCGTGTACCGCGCTAGGCGAGGAGTGCTCTCCTAGGAGCGGAGCTTCTCCGCGAACATCGGCGCGCGCCGGGCCCATTTGCGGACAAGCTCCGCTCCTACGAAACGCGCTCAAACACCGCGCAGCTTCCACCAGTCGCAGAACTCATCCAGCGCATCCCACAGGCTGGCCTGCGGGTCATAGTCGAGATACTGGCGGGCGCGGGTGATGTCCAGGGAGAAGTCCTTGGCCAGCACCGCCATGCTGAGGCGGTTCATCGTCGGCTCGGGGCGCCCCGGCAGTACCTTGCACACGCCTTCGTTGAGCAGCGCCAGCGTATAGGCCAACGGATAAGGCACGTGCTGCGTCACCGGCGGCAGCTCCAGGCGGCGCATCACGTAGTTGACCACGTCCCATAGCGGCAGCGGCTGGCCGTTGCTGATGTTATAGGCCTGGCCGAGCGCCGCGTCGTCCGCCATCAGGCTGGCGAACAGGGCGTCGTTGAGGTTCTGCACGCTGGTGAAATCCGCCTTGTTCAGTCCCTGGCCGATGATGCGCAGGCGCCCCTTGCGGTGCATGGCGATCAGGCGCGGGAAGATACTGGTGTCGCCAGCGCCGGTGACGAAGCGCGGACGCAGCGCCAGCACTTCGAGGCCGAACTCCTGGGCGCCGAGGGCCACCAATTCCGACTGGTACTTGGTCGAGCCGTAGTGATTGGCGAAGCGCCTGGGCACCTGCTCTTCATTGATGCCGACATGGGACTGGCCGTCGAAGTAGATCGACGGCGACGACAGGTGCACCAGACGCCGCACCTTCTGCTTCAGGCAGGCCTCGACCACCGATTCAGTCATCACCACGTTGGCCTGGTGGAAGTAGTCATGGCTGCCCCACACGCCCACCGCACCGGCGCAATGCACCACGGCATCGACGTCGCTGCAAAGCGCACGCACCAGCGCCGGATCGGCGAGGTCGCCCGCCATGAACTCGGCGCCGCGCGCCACCAATGGCTGCAACGCCTCGGCGCGCCGTCCGTTCACCCGCACCGCCAGCCCCTGCTCCAGGGCGAAACGGGCAAAGCGCCCGCCAATGAACCCGCTGGCTCCGGTGACCAGAATCTTCATGCACGCCACTCCTGTTCTTCTAATGCGGCGACTCTAGCAGTCGCCGCACCGCACTACCCTGGCCTTGTACGCCAGAAACGAGTCCTTGCAGACCGCACGGCCGCGTCAGGGTTGCACGACTTGCGGTCGGTGACAGCCAGGCGGCGATTGGAACTACGCTCTAGGGATCGGTTTTTTCAGCGAGAGCACAGCATGAGCAAGCCCCACTGGATGATCTATGGCGCCAACGGCTACACCGGCCGGCTGGTGGCCGAGCAGGCGCAACGCGAAGGCCTGACGCCGCTCCTGGGTGGACGCAACCCGGCCAGCCTGCATGCCCTGGGCAGCACGCTCGGCCTGGAATGCCGGGTCTTCGACCTGAACGACAGTGCCGCCACCCAGGCCGCACTGGCGGATGTCGCGGTGGTCGCCAACTGCGCCGGCCCCTTCTCCGCCACCGCCGCGCCAATGATCGAGGCGTGCCTCGCCAGTGGCACGCACTACGTGGACATCACCGGCGAGATTGCCGCCTTCGAGCACGCCCACGGCCTCGACGAGGTCGCCCGTGCGGCGAGCATCGCGCTCTGCCCCGGGGTGGGCTTCGACGTGATCCCCACCGACTGCGTGGCCGCCTGCCTGAAGGAGGCCATGCCGGAAGCGACTCACCTGGCCCTGGGCTTCGACAGCGGCAGCGGGCTGTCGCCGGGCACCGCCAAGACCACGGTGGAAGGCCTCAAGCTCGGCGGCAAGGTGCGCGAGGCCGGGCGCCTGCGCGACGTGCCGCTGGGCTACAAACGCCGCGACATCGACTTCGGCCGTGGTCTCAAGCATGCCGTGACCATCCCCTGGGGCGATGTGGCGACCGCCTACTATTCCACCGGCATCGGCGACATCGAAGTCTATCTTCCGGTGCCGCCCGCCGCCGCCATCGGCATGCGCTTGATGGACAGCTTCCGCCCGCTGCTGGGCCGCGAGCGCGTACAGGACTGGCTCAAGGAACAAGTGGACAAGCGCGTCCACGGCCCCGACGAACTGGCCCGCAGCAAACTGCGCACCTGGGTCTGGGGCGAAGTGCGCAATGCCCGTGGCGAGCGCCGCACCGCGCGGCTGGAAACCGCCAACGGCTACGACGTGACCATTCACGGCGTGCTGTTCGCCGTCCGTCACCTGCTCGCCCAGCCCGAGTCCGCCGGCTACTTCACCCCGTCGAAGCTATTCGGCGCACGCTGCATCGAGCAACTGCCAGGCAGCGGCAGGATCGTCATTCGGGGCTGATCGGCACCAGCAGCTCCGGAGCCTTCGCCAGCAGGTGCCGGGTCAGGGCGGCGAGCAGTTCGCCGCCGTTGCGCCAGTGGTGCCAGTAGAGCGGCACGTCGATCACCCGGCCCGGCAGCATGTCCACCAGCTCACCGCGTTCCAGTTCGCCCATTACCTGCTGTTCTGGCACCAGGCCCCACCCCAGGCCGCCGCTGGTCATGCGCACGAAGCCTTCCGACGAGGGGCACAGGTGATAGCTGAAGTGGCCGTCGACACCCAGGGCCTGCAGGTAACGGTGCTGCAACTGGTCGTCCGGGCCATAGACGATGGCCGGAGCACGCACCAGGCCCGCCGGTGTCACGCCCTTTGGGAAGTGCCGGGCGACGAACTCGGGGCTGGCGAGGCCGCGATAACGCATCGCCCCCAACGCTTCGCAGCGCCCTCCGGCCACCGGGCGCGGGCTGGCGCAGACACAACCGGCCACCTCGCCAGCGCGCATGCGCTTGAGGCCGACTTCCTGGTCCTCCACCACCAGGTCCAACAGCACATGACGCTCGCTGCAGAAGTCACCCACCGCCTTCGCCCACCAGGTCGCCAGGCTGTCGGCATTCAACGCCAGGCGCAGGCGCTCAGGCGCCGCGCCGTCGTCCAGCGCCGGCACCCACTGCTGCAGGTCCCCCTCCAGCAAACGCACCTGCTGTACATGGTTGAGCAGACGCCGGCCCAGGTCGGTCGGCTGTGGCCGCGCCGCCCGCACCAGCACCGGCTGGCCGACCCGCGCTTCGAGCAGCTTGATGCGCTGGGAGATTGCCGACTGCGACAGCCCCAGTACCTGGGCGCCGCGCTCGAAGCCGCCCTGCTCCACCACGGCGGCCAGGGCGGCGAGCAGCTTGTAGTCGAACACGATCAGATTTCCTAATGAGATATCAGCAACATTGGTTTTTCTTATACAACCGAACACCCGACAATCGCCAGCAATCCCCCTTCTTCGATGGACGTTCCCATGGCTGGTGAAACCTCCCTGGCCGCGCTGCTGCGTGGCATGACCCCGGTACTCAACGACGGCGAGTACGTCTTCTGCACCCTGCCCGACGGCCGGATGCCCGCCGGCCTGCAGCCACTGGGCAGCTTCCGCGAGCGCGAAGGGCTGACACTGATCCTGTCGCGCGCCGAGGCCGAGAAGGCCGGGCTGGGCTTTAACTACGTCGCCGCCTGGCTGACCCTGGAAGTGCATTCCGCACTGCAGGCCGTCGGCCTCACCGCCGCCGTGGCGACCGCCCTGGCGAAGGCCGGGATCAGCTGCAACGTGATCGCCGCCTGGTACCACGACCACCTGTTCGTCGCCCACGCCGACGGCCCGCGCGCGCTGGACGTGCTGCGCGCCCTCGCCGCCACCCCCCCCGCTGTCGATAAAAAAGAAGAGGTCTGACGCCATGTGGCAGAGCTACCTGAACGGCCTGCTGGTCGCCGCCGGCCTGATCATCGCCATCGGCGCGCAGAACGCCTTCGTCCTCGCCCAGAGCCTGCGCCGCGAACACCACCTGTCGGTGGCGGCACTGTGCGTGCTGTGCGACGCCATCCTGGTCAGCGCCGGGGTGTTCGGCCTGGCCAAGGTCCTCGCCGAGAATCCCACGCTGCTGGCCATCGCCCGTTGGGGCGGCGTCGCCTTTCTGACCTGGTATGGCGTGAAGGCGCTGCGCCGGGCCATCTCGCCCGAAGCCATGGCCGACGCCGGAGAGACCGGCCCGCGCTCACGCCGTACCGTGCTGATGGCAGCGCTGGCGGTGACGCTGCTCAACCCTCATGTCTACCTCGACACCGTGCTGCTGATCGGCTCCCTCGGCGCCCAGCAGGCGGCGCCCGGTGCCTACGCCATGGGCGCGGCCAGCGCCTCGCTGCTGTGGTTCTTCACCCTGGCCCTGGGCGCCGCCTGGCTCGCTCCCTGGCTGGCGCGGCCGACCACCTGGCGCCTGGTGGACCTGATGGTGGCGGTGATGATGCTGGGCATGGCGGCGCAGCTGGTATTCGCCCGCTGACGATAAAAAGTCCGAACGACGATCCGTCATCCCGGTCGGAGCATAGTGAGAAGCGCGCACCGGCGCGGCCTCTGCCGCATGGCCTTTGACCCTACAGATGCTGCGTGGATATGCCACAGGTCGGGTGCTATGATCCGACCTTCGCGGCGCCGGCGGGCTCAGCCCTCCGGACGCAACTGGCGCGCTGTCCTGGTCCCTTGCGGACGCATTGCAGCTACGCCCGGATGCCGCGACCCATACTTCAACCGGCCCCGTGTACCGGTCGCGCGTTCGCCGCGCTAGCCCAGACTGAGTGAGATAGGAGAGACACCATGGCTTTCGAATTGCCGCCGCTGCCTTACGCGAAGAATGCCCTTGAGCCGCACATTTCCGCGGAAACCCTGGAATACCACCACGACAAGCACCACAACACCTACGTCGTGAACCTGAACAACCTGGTTCCGGGCACCGAGTTCGAAGGCAAGAGCCTGGAAGACATCGTCAAGACCTCTTCGGGCGGCATCTTCAACAACGCAGCCCAGGTGTGGAACCACACCTTCTACTGGAACTGCCTGAGCCCCAACGGCGGTGGCCAGCCCACCGGCGCCCTGGCTGACGCCATCAACGCTGCCTTCGGTTCCTTCGACAAGTTCAAGGAAGAGTTCAGCAAGACCTCCATCGGCACCTTCGGCTCCGGCTGGGGCTGGCTGGTGAAGAAGGCCGACGGCTCCCTGGCCCTGGCCAGCACCATCGGCGCCGGCTGCCCGCTGACCAGCGGCGACACCCCGCTGCTGACCTGCGACGTGTGGGAACACGCCTACTACATCGACTACCGCAACCTGCGTCCGAAGTACGTGGAAGCGTTCTGGAACCTGGTGAACTGGGACTTCGTAGCGAAGAACTTCGCTGCCTGATTCCCCCCAGCGTGACCCTGGAAACCCGGCCTTGTGCCGGGTTTCTTCGTTCTGTGCGCGCAAGAGCGGCGGGTCGGCTAACCTGAAAAGTCTAGGCTGTCAAAAATGCAACGATGGCCCTTTGACGCCATAGCGCCAATTGCCAATACTCAGACCAGTATTTCGCCCCAGGCGATGAACAAGGAAAGCCCCTTGAAACTGGACCCCCGGCACAGCCTCTCCCTCAAGCTGCTGCGAATGGTGTTACTCGCGGCCCTCGTGGTCGGGGTTGTGCTCAGCTGTGCCCAGATCGTTTTCGATGCACACAAGGCCCGGCAAGCCGTATACAACGACGCCCAGCGCATCCTGGCGATGGTCCGCGACCCCTCCACCCAGGCGGTCTACAGCCTGGACCGCGACATGGCGATGCAGGTCCTCGAAGGGCTGTTCCAGCACGAGGCCGTGCGCTATGCCGCCATCGGCCATCCCGACGAGCCCATGCTGGCGGAGAAATCCCGCCCGCTGCTGGAATCCCCCACCCGCTGGCTGACCGACCCGATCCTGGGCGCCGAGCAGAACTACGCCATCCGCCTGGCCGGCCGCGGCGGCTCCAACGAATACTACGGCGACCTGAAGATCACCCTCGACACCGCGCCCTACGGTGAGGACTTCGTCACCACCTCGGGGATCATCTTCCTCTCCGGCCTGCTGCGCGCCCTGGCCATGGGCCTGGTGCTGTTCATGGTCTATCAATGGATGCTGACCAAGCCACTGTCGAAGATCATCGAGCACCTCGCCGCGATCAACCCCGACCGCCCCAGCCAGCACAAGCTGCCGATGCCCCACGGCCACGAAACGGACGAACTGGGCCTGTGGGTCAACACCGCCAACCAGTTGCTCGCCTCCATCGAGCGCAACGGACATCTGCGCCGCGAGGCCGAAGACAGCCTGCTGCGCATCTCCCAGTACGACTTCCTCACCGGCCTGCCCAACCGAAAGCTGCTGCAGCAGCGCCTGGACCAGATTCTCGAGAGCGCCTCGCGCCAGCAGCGGCGCGTCGCCGTGCTGTGCCTGGGGCTGGATGACTTCAAGGGCATCAACGAGCAGTACAGCTACCAGTTCGGCGACCAGTTGCTGATCGCCCTCTCCGACCGCCTGCGCACCCGCAGCGCGCACCTGGGCGCCCTGGCGCGGCTGGGCGGCGACCAGTTCGCCCTGGTCCAGGCCGACATCGAACAGCCCTACGAAGCCGCCGAGCTGGCCCAGCAGATCCTCGACGACCTGGAAGCCCCCTTCGAGCTGGACCAGCACCTGGTGCACCTGCGCGCCACCATCGGCATCACCCTGTTCCCCGAGGACGGCGAGACCACCGAGAAGCTGCTGCAGAAGGCCGAGCAGACCATGACCCTGGCCAAGAGCCGCTCGCGCAACCGCTACCAGTTCTACATCGCCAGCGTCGACAGCGAGATGCGCCGCCGCCGCGAACTGGAGAAGGACCTGCGCGACGCCCTCGCGCGCAACGAGCTGCACCTGGTCTACCAGCCGCAGGTGGACTACCGCGATCACCGCGTGGTCGGCGTCGAAGCGCTGCTGCGCTGGCAGCACCCAGCCCAGGGCTGGGTGGCGCCGGACCTGTTCATTCCCCTGGCGGAGCAGAACGGCAGCATCTTCAGCATCGGCGAATGGGTGCTCGACCAGGCCTGCCGGCAACTGCGCGAATGGCACGACCAGGGTTTCGACGACCTGCGCCTGGCGGTCAACCTGTCCACCGTGCAACTGCGCCACAACGCCCTGCCGCGGGTGGTCAGCAACCTGTTGCAGATGCACCGCCTGCCACCGCGCTCGCTGGAGCTGGAGATCACCGAGACCGGCCTGATGGAGGACATCTCCACCGCCGCCCAGCACCTGCTCAGCCTGCGCCGCGCCGGCGCCCTGATCGCCATCGACGACTTCGGCACCGGCTACTCCTCACTGAGCTACCTGAAGAGCCTGCCGCTGGACAAGATCAAGATCGACAAGAGCTTCGTCCAGGACCTGCTGCTGGACGACGACGACGCCACCATCGTTCGCGCCATCATCCAGCTGGGCAAGAGCCTGGGCATGCAGGTAATCGCCGAGGGCGTGGAGACGGTCGAGCAGGAGACCTACATCATCGCCCAGGGCTGCCACGAGGGTCAGGGCTACCTGTACAGCAAGCCGCTGCCGGCGCGCGAACTGACCCTCTACCTCAAGCAGGCCAGGCGCCTGGCCGAAGTGGCCGGCGGCGGTTCGAACGGCTCGGTCGAGCGGCACTGACATGCCGTAGGGCGTACAACCGTTCGCGGTTGTACGCTGTTACACCTCACTCCATCGGCTGGCTCCCAGGCCGAGTTCGGAGTGTCCGGAGATCAAGGCCAAGCGGCGTATAACGCGGTGCGTTATACGCCCTACCCTCCTCGCGGCACTGGCGCGAAGCTGTTCGCGAGCAAGAACCAAGGGTCCCCCTCGCTCCTACGAACAGCGAAAAGCCCCCGCAACGCGAGATCCACCGCCCTGCTGGCGACCTGCTGGCCACTCTCCGAGAAAGCTCGTTCGAACACTCTTTTCAAAAATGCAAATCTTTCGCATTATGTTGCCGTTTTTCTTGCGCAGTTCGATCTCGTGCGCCTCCTACACCTCAAAGGAACCCGTCATGACACGTATGCCCTGGGCCACTGCCAGCCTGCTCGCCATCGCCATTTCCCTCGCCGGCTGTGGCGATGACAAGAAAGCCGAAGCCCCTGCGAACCAGGCCGCTACCCCGGCAGCCAGCACCCAGAGCAACGCCCCGGCGGCAGCCAAGGTCGACGAGGCCGCGGTCAAGGCCGTAGTGAAGAACTACGCCGACATCGCCGAAGCCACCTTCGGTGACGCCCTGACCACCGCCAAGGCCCTGCAGACCGCCGTCGATGCGCTGATCGCCAAGCCCAGCGAAGCCAACCTGAAAGCCGCCCGCGAAGCGTGGCTGGCCGCGCGCAAGCCCTACTCGCAGAGCGAAGGCTTCCGCTTCGGCAACGCCGTGGTCGACGATTGGGAAGGCGCGGTCAACGCCTGGCCGCTGGACGAAGGCCTGATCGACTACGTCGCCAAGGACTACCAGCACGCCGAAGGCAACGCCGGCGCCACCGCCAACATCATCGCCAACACCGAGATCCAGGTCGGCGAAGACAAGATCGACGTGAAGGAAATCACCGGCGAGAAGCTGCTGAGCCTGAACGAACTGGGCGGCTCCGAAGCCAACGTCGCCACCGGCTACCACGCCATCGAGTTCCTGCTCTGGGGCCAGGACCTGAACGGCACCAAGCCGGGCGCGGGTGATCGCAAGTACACCGACTACGCCCAGGGCAAGGACTGCACCAACGGTCACTGCGACCGTCGCGCCGCCTACCTGAAGGCCGTCACCGACCTGCTGGTGGCCCAGATGGAAGAGATGGTCGGCAACTGGAAAGCCGGCGTGGCCGACAACTACCGCGCCAAGCTGGAGGCCGACAGCGCCGACAACAACCTGCGCAAGATGTTCTTCGGCCTGGGCAGCCTGTCCCTGGGCGAGCTGGCCGGCGAGCGCATGAAGGTCGCCCTGGAAGCCAACTCCACCGAAGACGAGCACGACTGCTTCAGCGACGACACCCACCACACCCTGTTCTTCGATGCCAAGGGCATCCGCAACATCTACACCGGCGAGTACAAGCGTGTAGACGGCAGCGTGGTGAAAGGCCCGAGCCTGTCCGACCTGGTGGCCAAGGCCAACGCCCAGGCCGACAGCGAGCTGAAGGCCGACCTGGAAGGTACCGAAGCGAAGATGCAGGCCATCGTCGACCGTGCCGAGAAGGACGGTGTGCACTTCGACCAGATGATCGCTCCGGACGCCAAGGACGATCAGCAGAAGATCCGCGACGCCATCGCCTCGCTGGTGAAGCAGACCGGCGCCATCGAGAAGGCTGCTGCCGCCGTCGGCGTGCAGGACCTGAAGCCGGATACCGCCGATCACCAGTTCTGATCCAGGCATTCCAGTGCTGCGGCTCCACGCCGCAGTGCCGGTCCGGTCCCGACAAAGCCCCGCAGTGCGGGGCTTTGTCATTTTCGCAGCGGGCCAAGGTCGATTCTTAAATACAAATTTCTCAGATTTGCATTTGGCTCCCCTGATAAGATGGAGAGCTGCATTTTCAAGCCTTGGAACTGAAGTCGATGCTCCACCGCCGCGCCGTTCTGCTCGTACCGATGCTTTGCGTCCTCGCCCTTGCCGCCTGCAAGCCGGAGACCTCCCGGCACGCCGTGGCCGAGCCGGGAGAAGCGCTTTCCGGCGGCGCCACCACGGTCGGCCAGAGCGACCGCAACGCCTACTCGATGCCCTCGGCCAACCTCACGCCGAGCCGCCGCCTGGACTTCAGCGTCGGCAACAGCTTCTTCCGCAACCCCTGGGTGATCGCCCCGTCCACCACCACCGCGCGTGACGGCCTGGGCCCGCTGTTCAACACCAACGCCTGCCAGAACTGCCACATCAAGGACGGCCGCGGCCATCCGCCAGAGCCCAATGACGTCAACGCCGTCTCCATGCTGGTGCGCCTGTCGATTCCGGCCGGCCCGGAAGATGCGCGCACGCTCAAGCGCCTGGGCGTGGTGCCCGAGCCGGTGTATGGCGGCCAACTGCAGGATTCGGCCATCCCCGGCGTGGCGCCCGAAGGCAAGGTACGGGTGGACTACGAGCCGGTGCCGGTGCGCTTCAAGGACGGCACCGTGGTCGAGCTGCGCAAGCCTACCCTGCGCATCAGCAATCTCGGCTATGGCCCGATGCAGGCCAACACCCAGTTCTCCGCACGCATCGCCCCGCCGATGATCGGCCTGGGCCTGCTCGAATCGATCCGCGAGGAGGACATCCTCGCCAACGCCGACCCGGACGACCGCAACGGCGACGGCATTCGTGGCCGCGCCAACCAGGTCTGGGATGATGCGCGCCACGAGACCGTACTCGGCCGCTTCGGCTGGAAGGCCGGTCAGCCCAACGTCGCCCAGCAGAACGCCCACGCCTTCTCCGGCGACATGGGCCTGACCAGCGACCTGCTGCCCACCGACGACTGTACCGACGCCCAGGTCGACTGCCGCAACGCCATCGACGGCGGCAAGCCGGAAGTCAGCCAGCACATCTTCGACCAGGTCGCCTTCTATGCCCGCAACCTCGCGGTGCCGGCGCGGCGCAAGGTCGACGACCCGCAGGTGCTGACCGGCAAGGGCCTGTTCGTCGACAGCGGCTGCAGCAGCTGCCACACGCCGAAATTCACCACCGGCCCCAATGCCGCAGAACCCGAACTGGCCAACCAGGTCATCCGCCCCTACAGCGACTTGCTGCTGCATGACATGGGTGATGGACTCGCGGACAATCGCCCGGAATTTCTCGCCAGCGGACGCGACTGGCGCACGCCGCCGCTGTGGGGCATCGGCCTGACCGAGACGGTCAACGGCCATACCCAGTTCCTCCATGACGGCCGTGCCCGCAACCTGCTCGAAGCCGTGCTCTGGCACGGTGGCGAAGCCGAAGCGGCCAAGCAGCGCGTACTGACTTTCAACGCCGAGCAGCGCAATGCCCTGCTGGCGTTCCTGAACTCACTCTAAGGAGCCGAGCCGAACATGTTCCGCCCCCGTCTACTGATCACCAGCCTCGCCATCGCGCTGGGTGCCTGCTCGCCCACCGACCCGCAGGCCACCACCAGCGCCACGCTGGCCCAACAGGTGATCCTGCCGACCTACAGCCGCTGGGTGGACGCCGACCGCGCCCTGGCCGCCAGCGCCCTGGCCTACTGCCAGGGCAAGGAAGACCTGGCCAAAGCCCGCGCCGACTACATGGCCGCGCAAAAGGCCTGGGCCGAGCTGCAGCCGCTGCTGGTCGGCCCGCTGGCCGAGGGCAACCGCGCCTGGCAGGTGCAATTCTGGCCGGACAAGAAGAACCTGGTCGCCCGCCAGGTCGAGCAGTTGCTGGGCAGCGGCAACCCGATCACCCCGGCGACCCTGGATAAATCCAGCGTCGTGGTGCAAGGCCTGACCGCCTACGAATACATCCTCTTCGACGCCAGGATCGACTTGGCCAACGCCGAGACCAAGGCGCGCTACTGCCCGCTGCTGGAAGCCATCGGCACGCACCAACAGGCCCTGGCGGAAGGCATCCTGGCGCAGTGGAAGCAGGACGGCGGCATGCTCGCCCAACTCTCCAAGTTCCCCAACGACCGTTACGCCGATGCCCACGAGGCCATCGCCGAACTGCTGCGCGTGCAGGTCACCGCACTGGACATGCTGAAGAAGAAACTCGGCACCCCGCTGGGCCGCCAGAGCAAGGGCATCCCGCAGCCGTTCCAGGCCGAGGGCTGGCGCAGCGACGCCTCCCTGGCAAGCCTGGATGCCAGCCTGACCGGCGCCCAGGCGCTGTGGAACGGCACCGACAACAAGGGCCTGCGCGCCCTTCTGCCGGCCGAGCAGAAAGAGCTGGCGGGCAAGATCGACGCCGCCTACGCCGACACCCACGGCAAGCTGAAGGCGATCGACAAGCCGCTCAGCGACCTGCTCAAGGACGAAGCCGGCCTCAAGCAGCTGAACGAGTTGTACGACAGCCTCAATGCCGTCCACCGCCTGCATGAGAGCGACCTCGCGAAGGCCCTGGGCGTGCAACTCGGCTTCAACGCCAACGACGGCGATTGATCGGCTGCGCGTCGGCCAGATCAAGGCGAATGAATGAAAGAGGTGAACGCCATGTTGCGACGTCACGTGCTCGGCCTGGGCAGCCTGCTGCTCGGCGCCCTGACCTTCGGCGGCTGGACGCTGTCACGCAAGGGCAAGGAGCCCCTGCTGCTGTCCGCCCGTGACGACGCGGATGGCAAGCATTACGCGGTGGGCTATCGCCTGGATGGCAGCCGCGTGTTCGCCACGCAGGTGGGGCTGCGCTGCCACGACATCGTCCAGCATCCCAGCCTGCCGCTGGCGCTGTTCGTCGCCCGCCGGCCGGGCCGACAGAGCTACCTGATCCATCTGGACGACGGCCGCCTGCTGCAGACTCTCGACTCCCAAGCCGACCGCCACTTCTACGGCCACGGCGTCTGGCACAAGGACGGCGAGTGGCTCTACGCCACCGAGAACGACACCACCGATCCGGGCCGTGGCATGCTCGGCGTGTACCGTTTCGACGGCGAGCGCCTCACGCACACCGGCGAAGTCTCCACCCACGGTCTCGGCCCGCACCAGGTGTCCTGGATGCCCGACGGTGAAACCCTGGTGGTGGCCAACGGCGGCATCCGCACCGAAGCCGAAAGCCGCGTGGAGATGAACCTCGACGCCATGGAACCGAGCCTGGTGCTGATGCGCCGCGATGGCTCGCTGATCTCCAAGGAAACCCTGGCGCAGCAGATGAACAGCGTGCGCCACTTGGCCATCGCCGCCGACGGCACCATCGTCGCCGGCCAGCAGTACATGGGCGACAGCCATGACCACGCCGACCTTCTCGCCATCAAGCGCCCCGGCGAGGCCTTCCAGCCCTTCCCGCTGAAGGACGAACAACGCCTGGCGATGACCCAGTACACCGCCAGCGTCGCCATCCACAGCGACCTGCGACTGGTAGCGCTGACCGCACCGCGCGGCAACCGCTTCTTCATCTGGGACCTGGATACCGGCGAAGTACGGCTGGATGCGCCGCTGCCCGATTGCGCCGGCGTCGGCGCAGTGAAGGACGGCTTCGTCGTCACCTCCGGGCAAGGCCGCTGCCGAGTCTATGACTGCCGTGGCGAGCGCATCGCCGGCACCCCGCTGGAACTGCCGCCCGCATTCTGGGACAACCACCTGCACCTGGCCTGAGCGCCCGTCCCAGACGTTCCGCCGCACGATCACCATTCGTCTGCCCGCGCTAAGGAAGGCACGGGCGTTGCCGATTCAAGGGACTGACCGATATCCCTTTGCGTCCCAAGAGGCGTTCCACCATGTCCCCCAACACATCCTTGCGTACCCAGATCCTTTCGCTGCTGGGCGGCAGCCTGCTGCTCGTACTGCTGATCGCCCTCGCCTGCTTCCACTTCCTCTCCGGCAGCGTCAGCGCCTACCAGCGCCTGCTGGACGGCCCGCTGCAGGCCTCACAACTGGTCGACCAGGCCAACGTCGCCTTCAAGATCCAGGTGCAGGAGTGGAAGAACGTCCTGCTGCGCGGCCAGCAACCGGCCGACCTGAACAAATACTGGGGCCAGTTCGAGGATCAGGAGCGTGCCGTGCAGGACATCCTCCAGCGCCTGGAGCAGAACGCCGCCACCGACCCGCAGCTCAAGTCCCAAGTGAGCCGCCTGCGCGACGAGCACCGCCAGCTCGGCCAGGCCTACCGCAAGGGCCGCGACGCCTATCTCGCCGCCGGCAGCGACCCGCGCGCCGGCGATGCCGCGGTGAAGGGCATCGACCGCGCCGCCAGCGACCAGATGGCCGCTCTGGTGGACAGCCTGCACCGCGACGCCCAGGAAGAAGCCAGGAGCATTTCCGCCAGTGCTCACAGCACCGTCATCAGCGGCAGCCTGATCCTGCTGATCTCTGGCCTGGTGCTGGGCCTGCTCAGCCTGTGGCTGGTCAATCGCAACCTGATCGGCCCGATTGCGCGCCTGATCGAGCACATCGCCCAGCTCAGCGAAGGCAACTTCGGCGAGCGCGTCGACGCCAGCCGGCGCGACGAACTCGGCCGCCTGGCGCGCGCCGCCAACACCCTGCGCGACTTCCTCGCCGATACCTTCAACCGCTTGAAGCACAGCACCAGCGAACTGGACACCGCCAGCGGCGAACTGAACGCCATCGCCACCCTGATGGCCGAAGGCACCCGCGAGCAGTTCTCGCGCACCGACCAGGTGGCCACGGCGATGCACGAGATGTCCGCCACTGCCCAGGAAGTCGCCCGCCACGCCTCCGACGCCGCGCGCGCCGCCGACGATGCCGACCAGCACGCCCAGCAGGGCGGCGAAGTGATGAAGACCACCATCGTCACCATCACCGAAATGAGCAACGAGATCGCCAATACCGCCGAAGTGATCCGCCGCCTGGAAAGCGACAGCGGGCGCATCGGCAAGGTGCTGGAAGTGATCCGTGGCATCGCCGACCAGACCAACCTGCTGGCGCTCAACGCCGCCATCGAGGCCGCCCGCGCCGGTGAAGCCGGCCGCGGTTTCGCCGTGGTCGCCGATGAAGTACGTACCCTGGCCCAGCGCACCGCCGAGTCCACCGCCGAGATCCACCAGATCATCGACACCGTGCAGACTGGTTCGGTCAACGCCCTGCGCGCCATCGAGAGCGGCCAGACCCGCAGCGAACAGGGTGTGGAGCGCGTCACCCAGGCCGGCGAAGTGCTGCGCAGCATCACCCAGGCCGTGGAGGCGATCCGCGACATGAACCGGCAGATCGCCACCGCCGCCGAGGAGCAGACCTCGGTTGCCGAGGACATCTCGCGCAACCTCACCGAGATCACAGCCATCGGCGCCACCAACGAGGAAAACGTGGTACGCACCCAGAGCGCCAGCCGCCACCTGCACGGCCTCTCCGGCGAGCTCGCCGAAGTAACCCACAAGCTCAGCGCCTGACCCGCTTCGGCCACAGGGACGTGGCCCCCTTCCCTTCGTACCGCGCGCGCCCATTCAACGGGATTTGCCCGCGATCACATCATCTTCTTCGCGAAACGCCTTGTAATCGCCGCCCTTTGACTCGCCACGCGATCAGGCATAAGGTGCGCAATTCCGCCCCGCAATGGGGCGTCCCCGTATCGGCTTCGAAGCCTGATCGACATCCCGCGAACGGAAGGCCGTCCCGCAGTTACCGGACGAGCGAATCGCGGAGGATTGCTGCCAGGCACGTACCAAGGAACAGGAAGATGTTGCGCCGCATGCTGCTCATGCTGGGCGTAGTTGCCGTCATCGTTGCGGTGCTCGCCGGCTCGAAATACCTCTCCATCCAGAAACAGATCGCCATGTTCTCGGCGCCACGCCCACCGGTCAGCGTCACCGCGACCGACGCCGTGCAGCGCGACTGGCAGAGCCGCCTGCCGGCCATCGGCACCCTGCGCGCCGTGCAGGGCGTGACCGTGACCGCCGAAGTCTCGGGCATCGTGCGCAGCATCCTGTTCGTCTCCGGCGACAAGGTGAAGCGCGAGCAGCCCATCCTGCAGATGGATGACGACGTCGAGCAGGCCACCCTGCGTAGCGCCGAGGCGGACCTGGGCCTGGCCAAGGTGGAATACGAGCGCGGCCGCAACCTGATCGACCGCCAGGCCATTTCCAGGAGCGACTACGACCGCCTCGCCGCCCAGCTGAACCGCTCCACCGCCACCGTGGCGCAGCTGCGCGCGGCGCTGGCGAAGAAGCGCATCCTCGCACCCTTCGACGGCACCGCCGGCATCCGCCGGGTGGACGTGGGCGACTACGTCTCGCCGGGCACCGAGATCGTCACCCTGCAGGACCTCTCCACCCTGCTGGTCGACTTCTTCCTGCCGGAACAGGACTTCCCCCTGCTCAAGACCGGCCAGGTCGTCAGCGTGAGGGTCGCGGCCTATCCCGGACAGAGCTTCGAGGCCCGCATCGAGGCGATCAGCCCGCGGGTGGACAACGAGACGCGCAACCTGCTGGTCCGCGCCAGTATGGCCAACCCCGACGGCAAACTGCTGCCGGGCATGTTCGCCAACCTGGAAGTGCAGTTGCCCGACAGCGCGCCGCGCATCGTGGTACCGGAAACCGCCGTGGCCTTCACCCTGTACGGCAACTCGGTGTACGTGGTTGGTCCGCAGAAGGACAAGGACGGCAAGGCGAAGACCGACGACAAAGGCCAACCGGCCCTCGCCGTGGAGCGCCGCTACGTCAAAACCGGCGAGCGCCGCGAAGGCAACGTGGTGATCGTCGAGGGCCTGAAGGCCGGCGAACAGGTTGTGACCTCCGGCCAGCTCAAGCTCGACAGCGGCACGCCGGTGGCCATCGTTCCGGACGCGCAGTAACAGACAGCAGTGCCATCGCCCATGCGAGGACTACGAGAGTCAACGGATTTCGCGAGCTAGAGCCAGGCAAGGCGGCGGGATACGGCGAAAGCGGAGTTGGCTGTAGCCAATGAGCATTTCGACGTACCCCGCCAACGCGGCATGGCCGACGCGCAGCAAATCCGAATACAGGGATTGAGCTTATGTTCACCGATCCATTTATCCGTCGCCCCGTGCTGGCGACCGTGGTCAGCCTGCTGATCGTCCTGCTCGGCATGCAGGCCTTCAGCAAGCTGGTGATCCGCGAATACCCGCAGATGGAAAACGCGCTGATCACCGTCACCACCTTCTATGCCGGCGCCAACGCCGAAACCATCCAGGGCTACATCACCCAGCCGCTGCAGCAGAGCCTGGCCAGCGCCGAAGGCATCGACTACATGACCTCGGTGAGCCGGCAGAACTACTCGGTGATCTCGATCTATGCACACATCGGCGCCAACACCGACCGTCTGGTGACCGAGCTGCTGTCAAAGATCGGCGAGGTGAAGACCCAGCTGCCGCCGGACGCCGAAGACCCGGTGCTGGACAAGGAAGCCGCCGACGCCTCGGCGCTGATGTACATCAGCTTCTTCAGCGAGCAGATGAACAACCCGCAGATCACCGACTACCTGTCGCGCGTGATCCAGCCCAAGCTCGCCACCCTGCCGGGCATCGCCGAGGCGGAGATCCTCGGCAACCAGGTGTTCGCCATGCGCCTGTGGCTGGACCCGGTGAAGATGGCCGCCTACGGCATCACCGCCGGGGACATCGATAGCGCGGTGCGGCAGTACAACTTCCTCTCCGCCGCCGGCGAGGTGAAGGGCGAGATGGTGGTCACCTCGGTGAACGCCTCCACCGACCTGAAATCCCCGGAAGCCTTCGCCGCCATCCCGCTCAGGACCGCCGGCGATCGCCGCGTGCTGATGGGTGATGTGGCACGCATCGAACTGGGCGCGGCGAGCTACGACGCGGTCAGCTCGTTCAACGGCATCCCCTCGGTGTACATCGGCATCAAGGGCACGCCCAGTTCCAACCCGCTGGACGTGATCAAGGAAGTCCGCGCCAAGATGCCGGAGCTGGAAGAGCAACTGCCGCCGAGCCTGAAGGTGACCATCGCCTACGACGCCACTCGCTTCATCCAGGCCTCCATCGACGAGGTGGTGAAGACCCTGGGCGAGGCGATCCTGATCGTCATCGTGGTGGTCTTCCTGTTCCTCGGCGCGCTGCGCTCGGTGATCATCCCGGTGGTGACGATCCCGCTGTCGATGATCGGCGTGCTGTTCTTCATGCAGATGATGGGTTATTCGATCAACTTGCTGACCCTGCTGGCCATGGTGCTCGCCATCGGTCTGGTGGTGGACGACGCCATCGTGGTGGTGGAGAACATCCACCGCCACATCGAGGAGGGCAAGACGCCCTTCCAGGGCGCCATCGAAGGCGCGCGGGAGATCGCCGTGCCGGTGGTGACCATGACCATCACCCTGGCCGCGGTGTACGCCCCCATCGGCTTCCTCAGCGGCCTGACCGGTGCGCTGTTCAAGGAGTTCGCCTTCACCCTGGCCGGTGCGGTGATCATCTCCGGCATCGTCGCCCTGACCCTGTCGCCGATGATGTGCTCGCGCCTGCTGCGTCACGACGCGAACCCCACGGGCCTCGCCCATCGCCTGGATGTGATCTTCGAGGCACTCAAGCAGCGCTACCAGCGCACCCTGCACGGCACGCTGAACAGCCGGCCGGTAGTGCTGGTGTTCGCCGCGCTGGTGCTGGCGATCATCCCGCTGCTGATGATGTTCACCCACAAGGAACTGGCGCCGGAGGAAGACCAGGGCATCGTCTTCATCATGTCCAACTCGCCACAGACCGCGAACCTGGACTACCTGTCCAAGTACACGGCCGAGTTCGAAGGCATCTTCCGCAAGTTCCCCGAGTACTATTCGGCGTTCCAGATCAACGGCTACAACGGCGTGCAGACCGGCATCGGCGGCATGCTGCTCAAGCCCTGGGACGAACGCGAGCGCAGCCAGATGGAACTGCTGCAGGTGGTACAGGCGGAGCTGGACAAGATCCCCGGACTGCAGATCTTCGGCTTCAACCTTCCCTCGCTGCCGGGCACCGGCGAAGGCCTGCCGTTCCAGTTCGTGATCAACACCGCCAGCGACTACCAGTCGCTGCTGCAGGTGGTCGAGCGGGTGAAGAAGCGCGCCGAGGAATCGGGCAAGTTCGCCTTCCTCGACCTGGACCTGGCGTTCGACAAGCCGGAGCTGGCAGTCGACATCGACCGCGCCAAGGCCGCGCAGATGGGCGTAACCATGCAGGACCTGGGTGTCGCGCTGGGCGCGCTGCTGGGCGAGGGCGAGATCAACCGCTTCACCATCGACGGGCGCAGCTACAAGGTGATCGCCCAGGTCGAGCGCGCCTACCGCGACAACCCGGGCTGGCTGAGCAACTACTACGTGAAGAGTCAGAGCGGCCAGCTGATCTCCCTGTCGACTCTGGTGACCTTCCACGAGCGCGCGCGGCCGCGCCAGCTCAACCAGTTCCAGCAGCTCAACTCGGCGATCATCTCCGGCGTGCCGATGGTCAGCATGGGCGAAGCCATCGACACCGTGCGCAGCATCGCCGAGGAAGAGTCGCCGCGCGGCTTCTCCTTCGATTACGCCGGCGCCTCGCGGCAGTTCGTGCAGGAAGGCAGCGCGCTGATGGTCACCTTCGCCCTGGCGCTGGCGGTGATCTTCCTGGTGCTGGCGGCGCAGTTCGAGAGCTTCCGCGATCCCCTGGTGATCATGGTCACCGTGCCGCTGTCGATCTGCGGCGCGCTGGTGCCGCTGTTCCTCGGCCTGTCGAGCCTGAACATCTACACCCAGGTGGGCCTGGTGACGCTGATCGGGTTGATCAGCAAGCACGGCATCCTCATCGTCGAGTTCGCCAACCAGCTGCGCCACGAACGCGGACTGTCGGTGCGCGAAGCGGTGGAGGAAGCCGCGGCGATCCGCCTGCGCCCGGTGCTGATGACCACCGCCGCCATGGTGCTGGGCGTGCTCCCGCTGCTGCTCGCCACCGGCGCCGGCGCGGTCAGCCGCTTCGACATTGGCATCGTGATCGCCACCGGCATGAGCGTGGGCACGCTGTTCACCCTGTTCGTCCTGCCCTGCGTGTACACGCTACTGGCCAAGGAGGACCCGAGGCCCGTCGACGGCAGCGCCCCGGCATCGGCGCACTGAACGAAAAAGCCCCGCATCAGCGGGGCTTTTTCCACCTACAGGGAGCTCCGGCTCTCATAGGAGCGGACCTTGTCCGCGAAATCCCCGCAACGAAATACCCTCCTCCAGGCAAATGCCGATGCCAGCACCGTAGGGCGTATAACGCTCCGCGTTATACGCCGATCAGCCGTGGTCTCAGACGCCCGGCATGCTCCCGGCGTTGGCGATACGTCGTGGCGTATCGGCGTACAACCGCGAACGGTTGTACGCCCTACGACGGACCAAAGTGGTGAAACCGAACTGTAGGAACGAGCTTGCTCCTACGACGAGTTCAAGCCGGCTGGCGTTGCAGCTCACCACTCGTGCTTTCCCCTTTCAGGCTCCAGCTCTTGAGGTGCTCCAGGCTGGCCCGGTAAGGCTTGAGCCCCCGCGCCAGCAGGACGGCGCCCGCCGTCAGCGCCAGCAGGCTGACGATCAGCAGCGAGTAGCGCAACGACATGTCGTCGGCGAACACATAGTCGGTCACCAGGGCGATGGCGGTCGGACCGACGCCCAGACCGAGCAGCGTCACCACGAACAGGTAGATGGCCGACGCCTGGCCGCGCATGGAGTTGGGCATGATTTCCTGGATCGCCGCCGGGGCGACGCCGAACGGCATGCCGAGGAAGAACACGATGGGCGCCATCAGCACCGCCGCGGCATTGCCGTTATCGAGCAGCGGGTAGGCCAGGGTGAAGGGAATCGCCAGGACGGCGGCCAGCAGGCCCACACGCATGTTCGCATCGGTACGCCCGCGCTTGGCCCAGTAGTCCGCCAGGCGGCCGCCGCAAACGATGCCCAGACAGCCGAACACCGCGACGATGCTGCCGTACACCACACCCACATGGCCGGCATCCCAGCCATAGGTGCGAACAAAGAAGGTCGGTATCCAGGCGCCGCTGCCGTAGCTGGCGAAGGAGATGCAGGCAAAGCCGAAGTTGTGGCAGATCACCGTCTTGCGGTTGGCGCGCAGGTAGGCGCCCACCTCGCTCATCGGCACCACCACGCCAGCGCCCACGCCACGCCGGGTCGGCTCCTTCACCGCCAGCATCAGCAGGGTGAAGAGCACCCCGGCGGCCCCCAGCAGCAGGAAGATCAGTTGCCACGGGCGCACTTCGCCGAGGATCGGCAGGTGCACGTCGCCCTGGGCCGAGGCGAACTTGATCACCAGGCCACCGAGCAGGAAGGCCAGGCCCGAACCCAGGTAGATCCCCATGGAATACACACTGATGGCCGTGGCGCGACGGTGGGACGGGAAGCTATCGGCGATCAGCGAATAGGCTGCTGGCGACAACGCCGCCTCGCCCACGCCAACGCCGACGCGGAACAGCAGGAAGTGCCAGTACTGTCGGGCCAGGCCGCAGGCAGCGGTCATGGCGCTCCAGATCAGCACACCGACGGTGATCAGGCCGCGCCGGCTGCGGCTGTCGGCCATGCGCCCGAGCGGGATGCCACAGAGGGTATAGAACAGCGCGAAGGACAGGCCCATCAGCAGGCTCATCTGCGTGTCGCTGATCGCCAGGTCGCGACGGATGGGGCCGACCAGCAGGTTGAGGATCTGTCGGTCGATGAAGGACAGCACGTAGGCGACCATGAGGATCGCGACCGTGGACCATGCCACGAAGCTGGAGGGGTAGCCGTTATTGTTGTTGTGCATGCGGGCTCCTGGACGCCGCCAACGCGGCGATGGCGATGGGGAGAACCCGCAGGGTAGGCACTGTGGACGCCAGGCGCGCCCACTATCAGGTCTCTGAATGCGGGCGGCGACCGTTGGCTGATGAATGGGTGGTCAGGGATTGGCCGAGGGGTTTTGCTGGAAACACTTGTAGGAGCGAGCTTGCTCGCGAACAGACTGTCCGGCGGCTCCGGTGTTAAGCGGGTTCGCGAGCAAGGGCTGGGCGCCCCCCTTGGTCCTACAAAGAGCTGAGCCTGCGCTCAGCTCGCCGTCGACATCCGCTCACACAGCTTGGCCAGCGCCTTCGCCCAGAGCTCCTGGTCGTTCAGGCAGGGCACCAGCACCAGCTCTTCCCCACCCGCCGCGCGGAACTGCTCGCTGCCACGCTGGCCGATTTCCTCCAGCGTCTCGATGCAGTCGGCAACGAAGGCCGGGCACATCACCAGCAGGCGCTTCACGCCCTGCTTGCCGAGCTTGTCCAGCTGCGCCTCGGTGTAGGGCTCGATCCACTTGTTGCGCCCCAGGCGCGACTGGAAGGACACCGACCAGCGCCCTTCCTCGAGCCCCGCACCCGCGGCGAAATCCTCCGCCGTGCGCAGGCACTGGCTGCGGTAACAGAGCGCCATCACCTCATCGCTCATCCCACGGCTGCTGGTTGCGGTGAGATCGTGGCGGCGGTCCTTCACCAGCTTGCGGATGTGCGACTCGGGCAGGCCGTGGAAGCTCAGCAGCAGGTGGTCGTAGGGTTGTTCGAGATAGGGCTTCACGCTGTCCACCAGCGCCTGGCGGTACTCCGCCTCAGCATAGAACGGCGGCAGCACCTTGAGTTCCAGCTTCAGGCCGCGCTCGCGCATGACCCGGCGCGCCTCCTCGATGGCGGTGGTGGTGGTGCTGTCGGCGAACTGCGGGTAGAGCGGCGCGAAGGTCACCCGGGTGATGCCCTGCTCGCTCAGGCGCAGCAGGGCCGACTCGATGGACGGCTCGCCATAGCGCATACCCAGCTCTACCGGCCCGTGCGGCCAGTAGGGGCGGATCGCTTCCTGCAGGCGGCGGCTGAGCACGATCAGCGGCGACCCCTCGTCCCACCAGATCGACGCATAGGCATGGGCCGACTCCTCGGGACGCTTGCGCAGGACCAGCGACACCAGCAGGCGGCGAATAGGCCACGGCAGGTCGATCACGTAGGGGTCCATGAGGAACTGATCGAGGTAGCGGCGCACGTCCTCGACCTGGGTGGAAGCCGGAGAGCCCAGGTTGACCAGCAGGAGGGCGTTTTGGGTCATGCAATGTCCTTGGAATCGGTTCACGATCTCGTCGGGCGGGCCCGGTAGGGCTGCGCAGTTTACACGCAGCGATTTGCCGCACAGCCTGTCGCCATTGCCGCAGGGCGTGGCGGATCAGCGCTGCTCGCGCAGCACGTCGGCCAGGGCGTCCGGCAGCTCGGGGAAGCGGAAGGTGAAGCCCGCATCGAGCAGCCGGCGCGGCACCACCCGCTGTCCACCCAATAGCAGCACCGACATCTCGCCGAGCATCAGGCGCAGGGCGAAGCCGGGTACGCCCAGCACGGTCGGCCGGTGCAGCGCTCGCCCCAGCTCGTGGGTGAAGTCGCGGTTCCGCACCGGCTGCGGCGCGCAGGCATTATAAGGACCCTCGGCGTCGGCCCGCTGCAAAAGAAAATCGATGAGGGCGATCTGGTCTTCGATATGAATCCAGGACATCCACTGCCGACCGCCTCCCAGTTGCCCCCCTAGCCCCATGCGGAATGGCGGCAGCATGCGCTTGAGGAAGCCGCCCTCGGGCGCCAGTACCAGTCCGGTGCGTACCAGCACCACGCGAATATCCAGCGCCTTGGCCTCGCGGGCGATCTGCTCCCAGGCCAGGCACAACTCGCTCGCGAAATCCTCGCCGGCCGCCGCGCTGTTCTCCTCCAGCGGCCGCTCGCCGGCATCGCCGTACCAGCCCACGGCCGAACCGTTGATCAGCACACCAGGGCGCTGGCTACGCGACTCCAGCCAGGCCAGCAGCCGCTCGGTCAGGCCCACCCGGCTGTCCCACAGCAGCGCCTTGCGCGCCGCGCTCCAGGGCTTGTCGGCGATCGGCTCGCCGGCCAGATTGACCACCGCGTCCAACGGTTCGTCGCCGTAATCCTGGAAGTCGGCGATCCCGCGCACCTGCTCGCCGCACAACGCGGCAACCCGCTGCGGCTGACGACTGAGCACGGTCAGGCGATGTCCGGCCGTGCTCCATTGGCGGCAAAGTCGGCGGCCGATCAGCCCGGTCCCACCGGTCAACAAAATATGCATGGCGAACTCCTTGTCAGTGTGTCGCACCTACCATCAGTCTGGACGAGACAGCGACGCTTGCACCTGCACCGGACAGCGCTGAAGGTCTACGCTGTATGTGCCGGAACCGGCTGCGCTCATTCATGAAGGAACCGATGAGACGCGGAAGGTTCCGATGATCGGATTTCTGCCGATCACGGGTGCGCTGGCAGTCAAACGATTGTACAGATCAAACCATTTGTACAACTCAAGCGCGCTCGTTACTCTGAAATACACAACCTACGAGGCACGTCATGAGCGCCCCCATTGCCATCATTGGCACCGGTATCGCCGGACTCTCGGCCGCCCACGCCCTGCGGGACGCCGGACAGGAAGTCCAGCTGTTCGACAAGGGTCACGGCAGCGGCGGCCGCATGGCCAGCAAACGCACCGAAGCCGGTGCCCTCGATCTCGGCGCGCAGTACTTCACCGCCCGCGATCGACGCTTCCTCGACGCCATCCAGAAATGGCGCGAACAAGGCTGGGTAGCCGAATGGGACCCGGCCCTGTACCAGTACCGCGACGGCGAACTGAGCCCGTCGCCGGACGAACAACCCCGCTGGGTCGGCACCCCACGCATGAGCGCGATCACCCGCGCCCTGCTGCAGGACCAGACCGTCACCTTCGCCTGCCGCATCACCGAGGTCTACCGCGGCGAGCAGCACTGGCACCTGCAGGACGCCGAAGGCCAGACACACGGTCCGTACAGCCGCGTGCTGATCGCCACCCCGGCGCCCCAGGCCGCCGCACTGCTGGCCAGTGCGCCGAAGCTGGCGGCGGCGGCAGCGAGCATCCCCATGGAGCCGACCTGGGCCGTCGCCCTGGGCTTCGCCGAGCCGTTGCAGACGCCGGTGCAGGGCTGCTTCGTCCATGAAGGCCCGCTTTCCTGGCTGGCCTGCAACCGCTCCAAGCCCGGTCGCGACGGGCAGCTCGACACCTGGGTGCTGCATGCCAGCAGCAGCTGGAGCAAGCAGAACATCGACCTGCTCAAGGAGAGCGTGATCGAGCACCTGCGCGGCGCCTTCGCCGAGCTGATCGGTTGCGCCGTACACGCCCCGGACTTCGCACTCGCTCACCGCTGGCTGTATGCCCGGCCGATGGAAGCCCACCAGTTCGGTGCGCTGGCCGACGCTGACCTGGGGATCTACGCCTGCGGCGACTGGTGCCTCTCGGGCCGTGTCGAAGGCGCCTGGCTGAGCGGCCTGGAAGCTGCCCGCCGTCTGCTCGAGCACCTCTGAACCCGCCACGGTCTCCTCTTGCGGAGAAGACCGTGGATTCCCCTTGCCCGCCGCACAACCTTGTACAAACCTTTGCACTTGTACATGCCTGGGTCTATCCTAACCGATAGTTGTACAAAAATATCTACCTGTACAAGAAATCGGTTACCACCATGTCCGACACCACGCCACGTCCCCAGCTCGGTATCAGCGCCTGCCTACTGGGCGAGCCGGTGCGCTACAACGGCGGACACAAGGCCTCGCGCCTGTGCCTGGACGTGCTCAGCCGCCACTTCGATTTCGTTCCGGTGTGCCCGGAAGTCGCCATCGGCCTCGGCGTACCGCGACCGACCCTGCGCCTGATCGGTGACTACGACACCCCGAGGGCGGTGATCCAGCGAGAAGGCAACCGCGACGTCAGCGTGGCCCTGCGTGACTTCGGCCGTGAGCAGGCCGGCCTGCTGCGGGACATCTGCGGCTACATCTTCATGCAGCAATCACCCTCCTGCGGGCTGCAGCGGGTGAAGCTCTACCGTTCCGATGGCCAGGCGTGCCCGCCCGGCGTTCGCGGGCTCTATGCGGAAACCTTCTGTGCTGCTCGCCCGGAGCTGCCGGTGGAGGAGGAAGGCCGGTTGAACGACCCGGTGATCCGCGAGAACTTCCTCACTCGCGTATTCGCCTACGCCGCCTGGCAGAAGCTCCGCGCGCAGGGCCTGACACGCCACGCGGTGATTCGCTTCCACTCGCGCTACAAGTACCAGCTGATGGCCCACGACCCTCGCCAGTACAGCGTGCTTGGTCAGCGCCTGGCGAGGATCGCCGACCAGCCGCTGGACGATTTCGCCCCGGCCTACTTCCGCGACTTCATGCGTGCGCTGGGTACCTGCGCCACGCGTGGCACCCACAGCAACGTGCTGCAGCATCTGGCCGGCTACCTCAAGCATGACCTGCCGGCCGAGGAAAAAGCCGAGATGCTGCGGCTGATCGGCCAGTACCGCGAAGGGGTGATCCCGCTGGTGGTTCCGCTGACACTGCTCAAGCACCACTTCCGCCGGCATCCGCATCCCTACATCGATGCCCAGGCCTACCTTCAACCGCATCCCGAAGACCTGAGCCTTCGCAATGCCATTTGACGTACCGGCAGGAACGCCATGAAGCCCGACCACCCACACCGCGAAACGGACGACGATTACCGCCAGGCCCTGGCCGAAGGCTGGCTGCCCATCCGCGAGGTGGCACGACGCACCGGGGTCAACCCGGTCACCCTGCGCGCCTGGGAACGGCGCTACGGCCTGGTGGTGCCCCAGCGCACGCCCAAGGGCCATCGCCTGTACTCCGAGGCGCAGATCGCGCGCATCCAGGCCATCCTCACCTGGCTGGGGCGGGGCGTGGCAGTGAGCAAGGTCCGCGCACTGCTGGACAACCCCGATCCGCCCGCCGCCGAGCCGGACGCCTCGCCGTGGGAGGACCTGCTGCAGCACTGCATCGGTGCCATCGGCCGGATCAGCGAGCGCCAGCTCGACGAACTGTTCAACGGCGCCCTGGCGGTCTACCCGGCGCACACCCTCTGCGAACACCTGATGCTGCCGCTGCTGGAGCAACTGGAGCGACGC
Source organism: Pseudomonas macauensis (assembly GCF_047902425.1). Taxonomy (NCBI): domain Bacteria; kingdom Pseudomonadati; phylum Pseudomonadota; class Gammaproteobacteria; order Pseudomonadales; family Pseudomonadaceae; genus Pseudomonas; species Pseudomonas macauensis. The sequence goes on from NZ_CP138377.1 coordinate 4,972,804, forward strand.
TGGCAGGGCCAGTTCGGCGCGCAACTGGAGCGGGTGTTCTTCCACGGCTGGCTGCGCAGCAAGTTCGGCACCCGCCTCTACCACCACAACCGCCAGCAGCGCGGTGCACCACTATTGCTGGTGAACCATTCCGAACTGCCGCTGGAACCGGGACTCTGGCTCAGCGCCTGGCTGGCCAGCAGCGCCGGCTGTCCGCTGGAAGTCTTCGACTGGCCGCTGCCACCCGGCGAACTGGCGCTCGCGGTGGAACGCCTGAAACCGCGAGCGGTGCTGCTCTACTCCAGCCAGACACTCAATCTCGTTCAGCTGCCGCGCGTGCTGGCCGGCGTCGACTGCCCCCGCGTGCTGGCCGGGGCCGCCGCGCGCATCCACCAGGAACAACTGGCCGAGGTTGCGGCACCGCTGCACCTGGCGCAGGACCCGGTCAGCGCCCTGCACTGCCTGCGCGAGCTCGGCCTGCTCAACGGTGAACCGGCATGAAGCGGCAACTCGTCTGGCTGCGCACCGACCTGCGCCTGCGTGACAACACCGCCCTGGCGGCCGCCGCCGAACGCGGGCCGGCCATCGCCCTGTTCCTGCTCAGCCCTGGCCAGTGGCGCGAGCACGACGATGCCGCCTGCAAGGTGGACTTCTGGCTGCGCAACCTGCGAGAGCTGCGCGCCGGGCTTGCCGCGCTCAATATCCCACTGCTGGTACGCACGGCGGATCGCTGGAGCGACGCGCCCCGGGTGATCACCGAACTGTGCCGCCACCATGACATCGAGACAGTGCACGTCAACGAGGAATACGGCCTGCACGAAGCCCGCCGGGACGCCGCCGTGAAGCGTGAGCTGGCCGGCCAGGGTGTCGAACTGCGCAGCTACCTCGACCAACTGCTCTTCGCCCCCGGCACCCTGCTCACCAAGGGCGGCGGCTACTTCCAGGTCTACAGCCAGTTCCGCAAGCTCTGCTACGAGCGCCTGAACCTGGGTGCTCCCTCGTTGCAGCCGGCGCCGCGTCCTCAGGCGCCGCTGGAACTGGCCAGCGATCCGCTGCCCGAATGCATCGACGGCTTCGAATCACCCACTGAGGATTTGCGCAGTCACTGGCCGGCCGGCGAGACCGAAGCCCACGAACGCCTGGAAGCCTTCACCGACGAGCGCCTGGGGGGCTACCACGACCGCCGCGACTTCCCCGCCAGCGACGGCACCAGCCAGCTCTCGCCCTACCTCGCCGCCGGAGTCCTCTCGCCCCGCCAATGCCTGCACGCGGCGCTGGCCAACAACCACGGCGAGTTCGAAACCGGCAACAGCGGCGCGGTCAGCTGGATCAACGAACTGCTCTGGCGCGAGTTCTACAAACACATCCTGGTCGGCTTCCCGCGCGTAAGCCGGCACCGCGCGTTCCGCGAGGACACCGAGAAGCTGAACTGGCGCCACGACCGACAGGACCTGGAAGCCTGGCAACAGGGCCGCACCGGCTTCCCGATCATCGACGCGGCGATGCGCCAACTGCTGGCCACCGGCTGGATGCACAACCGCCTACGCATGGTGGTGGCGATGTTCCTCACCAAGAACCTGCTGATCGACTGGCGCGAAGGCGAGCGCTGGTTCATGCGCCACCTGATCGACGGCGACCTGGCGGCGAACAACGGCGGCTGGCAGTGGAGCGCCTCCACCGGCACCGATGCGGTGCCCTACTTCCGCCTCTTCAACCCGATCTCTCAATCCGAGCGCTTCGACCCGGACGGCCGCTTCATCCGTCGCTGGCTGCCGGAGCTGGCTGGCGTGGAAGGCCGGGCGATTCACGATCCGTCACGGCTGGGGCTGTTCGGCGCGGCAGGTTATCCACAGCCGATGGTCGATCTTTCCGCCACGCGGGAGCGGGCGCTGGAGGCGTTCAAGGGACTCTCCGTCCAGCCTTGATGCTTCAGGAGGAGCGGATTCCTTCCGCGATTGTTTTCGCCGGGCGCTGCGGTGCCAGGTGGATCGCGGACAAAGTCCGCTCCTACAAGATCAAGGCCCCCTCACCCTGACCCTCTCCCGCAAGCGGGAGAGGGGACTGTTCGGTGCAGGATGAAACCGTAGTGTCAGCCGGCACGGACGGCTCCCTCTCCCTGAGGGAGAGGGCTGGGGTGAGGGGGAAGCGCAGGCAGGGATTAACCCGGTAGAAGACAGTTGCTCCTACGAGAGCCGCCGGGACGAAGGTCAGACGGCATCCATCGCCGATGCGACCGGGGACTTCTGTTCGCGAGCAAGCTCGCTCCTACAGGCGATGCACCGTGCCGCTCTTCGTAGGAGCGAGCTTGCTCGCGAACCCGCCCAGCCGCAGAGCGGACACAAAAAAGCCGGACCCAAGGTCCGGCTTTTTTCGTCAGCGTTCTGTTACAGAGGCTGCGTGAAATAGAGGCTGTAGGACTCAATGCCTTCGTTGGGCTGGCTGAGGCCGGCGTTGGAGTAGTGGATCGCGCGCACGCCGACGGCCTGGCCGCCGTTGAATTTCATGCCGAAGCCCAGGCGATCCTCGAAGTTCACCGAGCCGCCCAGATCCTGGTCGCCCACTTCCGAGCCAGTGAAGGCGGCGATGCCGATGCCGGCTTCGACGAAGGGTTTGACCGACTCGCCGGAGAACTCATAGACGAACACCGGGGCGAACGACAACGAGTGACGGCCACCGGCGCGCTCACCGGCCGACCAGTAGGTGTACCCCGCATCCCAGTACCCGGTCAGATGTCCTACGGAGCTTTCCCACCAGCTCTTGTCCCAATCGAAGCCCAGTCCCAGACGATAGGTCATATCGCCCTGACCGGTCGCACCCACGGCGCCAGTAAGGCTGGCGGCCTGCACGCTGACAATCTGCCCCAGGGACAATGCGGCCAAGGCGGCCAGCGAAAGTAGTTTCTTCATCGAAACATCCTTAATGAGAAAGCTGAATGAAAAATCCCCGCGAATAGCTAGGTATTATAAGACCACTTCTCGAACTTGGCCGACAGAGCATGGTCGCTGGCAGGTAATTTTTCTGTCATCCGCTGAAGGAACTGACAATTTCATCGCTGCCCCACAACACCGGCATGACCTTCTCCAGGTTTTCCACCGGGCCACTGGTCCAGAACTCCGTCCGCCCCTCTGCCCTCGCCGCCAATAGCTCACGCGCCTTGAGCAAACGCTCCAGCTGACGCGCCACGGCCGCGCCGGTATCGATCAGCGAGATATCTGCAGGGATCAGCTCACGCAGCAACGGACGCAGGAACGGGTAGTGGGTGCAGCCGAGGATCAGCGTGTCGCAGCCTTCGGCCAGCAACGGCTCGACATAGCGCCCGAGCAACTCGCGCGTCTGAGGACCACTCAGATCGCCAGCCTCGATACGCTCCACCAGTCCCGGACAGGGCTGGGTGATCACCCGTACATCACCGGCGAAACGATCGAGCAAGGCGGCAAAGCGCGCGCTCTTGAGTGTGCCGGTGGTCGCCAGGACACCCACCACGCCGCTGCGGGTCGCCTCGGCGGCCGGCTTCACCGCCGGCTCCATGGCCACGATCGGCACCTGCGGGTACAGCTCGCGCAGGTCAGCGGCAGCTGCAGCGGTGGCGGTGTTGCAGGCCAGCACCAATGCCTTGGCGCCACGGGCCAGCAGGAAGCCCGCGATGGCGCGGCAACGCTCGCGGATATAGTCGGGGGTCTTTTCGCCGTAGGGGACGTGGCCGCAGTCGGCAAGGTAGATCAGCGATTCGTTGGGCAGCCGGGCGCGGATTTCGTGAAGGACACTGAGCCCGCCAACGCCGGAGTCGAAGACACCGATGGGCGCGGCATCAGCCATGCGCCACTCCGCACACGGCGCACTGCGGGTCACGCTTGACGCGCAACTCGCGGAAGCGCGTACCCAGCGCATCGATCAGCAACAGGCGCCCCACCAGCGGCTCGCCGAACCCGGCCAGCAGCTTGAGCGCTTCCAAGGCTTGCAGGCTGCCCACCAGGCCCACCAGCGGGCCAACCACGCCGGCCTCGCTGCAGGTCAGTTCGGCTTCGCTGCCGTGACCGTAGAGGCAGTGGTAGCAGGGGCTGTCGTCGCGGCGCGGGTCAAACACCGAGAGCTGCCCTTCCAGACGGATCGCCGCACCGCTCACCAGCGGCTTCTTCGCGGCGACGCAGGCGGCATTGACCGCCTCGCGGGTGCCGAAGTTGTCGCAGCAATCCAGCACCAGATCCACCGCCGCCACCGCCGAGTCGAGGGAGTCGGCGTCCAGCGCCTGGCGATGGGCGACCAGTTTCACGTCCGGGTTGATCGCGGTCAGGCGGGCGATGGCGGAGTCCACCTTGCTCGTGCCGACGCTGCCGGTGTCGTGGATAATCTGCCGTTGCAGGTTGGTCAGGTCGACGCTGTCGAAGTCCGCCAGGTGCAGCTCGCCGACACCGGCGGCGGCCAGGTACAGCGCCACCGGTGCGCCCAGGCCGCCGAGGCCGACGATCAGCACGCGGCTATCCTTCAGGCGCAGCTGGCCGTCGACGTCGATCTGCGGCAGCAGGATCTGCCGGCTGTAACGCAGCAGTTCGTTATCGCTCAGCATGTCCAGTTCCCCAGGCTGATTCGTTCGTGGTCACCGAGGTCGCGGCGGCTTTCCACGCGGGCAAAGCCACGGGTCAGCAGCAGGTCGCGTACGGCGTCGGCCTGGTCGAAGCCATGTTCGAGCATCAGCCAGCCGCCGCTCTCCAGGTGCGCAGGCGCCTGCTCGATGATCAGGCGGATGTCGTCCAGACCGTCCGCCCCAGAGACCAGCGCGCTCGACGGTTCGAAACGCACGTCGCCCTGCGCGAGGTGCGGGTCGGCGCTGGGAATGTAGGGCGGGTTGCTGACGATCAGCGAGAAACGCTGGCCGGCCAGCTCGGAAAACCACTGACTGGCGCGGAAGGCGGCGTTTGCCAAGTCCAGGCGCTCGCGGTTGCGCTCGGCCAGTGCGACGGCCTCGGCCACGCGGTCCACACCCTGCACCTGCCAGCCCGGACGTTCACAGGCCAGGGCCAGGGCGATGGCGCCGGTGCCGGTGCCCAGGTCGAGCACGCGGGCCGGTGTGGCCGGCAGCAGGTCGAGGGCGGTTTCCACCAGCAGTTCGGTGTCCGGGCGCGGGATCAGGGTGTGCGGCGCCACTTCCAGGTCCAGGCTCCAGAAGCCCTGGCGACCCAGGATGTAGGCCACCGGCTCGCCGGCCCGGCGGCGGGCGACGAAGCTGTCGAAGAGGTCGTGGGCCTCACGGCTGACCACACGCTCCGGCCAGGTACGCAGGAAGCTGCGCGGTTTGCCCAGGGCGGCAGCGAGCAGCAGCTCGGCATCCAGTCGCGGGCTGGGCGAGTCCGGCAGTTGCGCCTCGTTGAGCAGGGTCATGATGGTTGCCATCGCCGCTCTCTCAATCACCCAGTGCGGCCAGCTGGTCGGCCTGGAATTCCTGCAGCAGGGGCTCGATCACCTGTTCCACCGCGCCTTCCATCACTTCGCCCAGGGAATAGAGGGTGAGGTTGATGCGGTGGTCGGTCACCCGGCCCTGGGGGAAATTGTAGGTGCGGATGCGCTCGGAACGGTCACCCGAACCGACCAGCAGCTTGCGCGTGCTGGCGATCGCCTGCTGGGCGGCGGCCTGCTGCTGGTCGTTGAGCTTGGCCGCGAGCCAGGCCATGGCCTTGGCGCGGTTCTTGTGCTGCGAGCGCTCTTCCTGGCACTCGACCACGATGCCCGACGGGATGTGCGTGATGCGCACCGCCGAGTCGGTCTTGTTCACGTGCTGGCCGCCGGCGCCGGAGGAGCGGTAGGTGTCCACGCGCAGGTCGGCCGGGTTGATCTCGATGGCCGCCTGCTCGTCCGGCTCGGGCAGCACCGCCACGGTACAGGCCGAGGTATGGATGCGCCCCTGGGATTCGGTGGCCGGCACACGCTGCACGCGGTGGGCACCGGACTCGAACTTGAGCTTGGCGTAGACGTTGTCGCCCTCGACACGGGCGATGACTTCCTTGAAGCCGCCGTGCTCGCCTTCGTTCTCGGACATGATCTCGACGCGCCAGCCCTGCTTCTCGGCATAGCGGGAGTACATGCGGAACAGGTCGCCGGAGAAGATCGCGGCTTCGTCACCGCCGGTGCCGGCGCGGATTTCCAGGAAGACGTTGCGGCCGTCGTTGGGGTCCTTGGGCAGCAGCATGCGCTGCAGGCGATCCTCCAGGCCGACCAGCGCGGCCTTGGCCTGCCCGACTTCTTCCTCGGCCATCTCGCGCAGGTCCGGGTCGCTGTCCTTGAGCAGCGCCTGGGCGCCCTCCAGGTCCGACTGCACCTTGCGGAACTCGCGGAAAGCGAGGATGACCGGTTCCACTTCCGCATATTCACGGGAGTAGGCGCGGAACTTGGTCTGGTCGCTGATGACCTCGGCATCGCCCAGCAGAGCCGTCAGCTCTTCATAGCGGTCACTGAGGATATCCAGCTTTTTCAGGAGGGACGCTTTCATCGCTTGTCAGTGCCCTCCTCGAGGGCGAACAGTTCCTGCGCGACGGCCAGCGCATCGATGCGGCCCTCGGCGGAGAGTTTCTTCATCTGCACGCTGGGCGCGTGCAGCAACTTGTTGGTCAGACCGCGGGCGAGCTGCGCCATGACTTCCATCGGGTCGGCGCCGTTGGCCAGCAGGCGCTGGGCCTTCTGGGTTTCCTCGTCGCGCAGGCGCTCGGCCTGCTGGCGATAGGCACGCAGCACGTCGACGGCGGCCAGCTCGCGCAGGCGCGCCATGAACTCGAGAACGCCATCGCCGACCAGTTCCTCAGCGGCCTGGGCGGCGCCCTGGCGGCTCTTGAGGTTCTCGGCAACCACTTCATGGAGGTCGTCGACGCTATAGAGGTAGACGTCTTCCAGCTCGCCGACTTCCGGCTCGATGTCGCGCGGCACGGCGATATCGACCATGAACATCGGCTTGTGCCGGCGCTGCTTCAGCGCACGCTCCACCGCGCCCTTGCCGAGGATCGGCAGCTGGCTGGCGGTGGAACTGATGACGATGTCGCTGTTGACCAGTTCGTCGGGCATGTCCGCCAGCAGGATGGCACGGGCGCCGAACTGCTCGGCCAGCTGGCTGGCGCGCTCCAGGGTACGGTTGGCGACCACGATGCGCTTCACGCCCTGCTCGTGCAGGTGGCGGGCGACCAGGGTGATGGTCTCGCCGGCGCCGATCAGCAGCGCTTGGCTGCGGCTCAGGTCGCTGAATATCTGCCGGGCCAGGCTTACCGCGGCGAAGGCCACGGACACCGGGTTCTCACCGATGGCGGTGTCGGTGCGCACGGTCTTGGCGGTGCTGAAGGTCGCCTGGAACAGGCGGCCCAGCATAGGGCCGATGGTGCCGGCCTCGCGGGCCACGGCGTAGGCGGACTTCATCTGGCCGAGAATCTGCGGCTCGCCCAGCACCATGGAGTCCAGGCCGGCGGCGACGCGCATCATGTGGCGCACCGCTTCGTCGTCCTGGTGCACGTAGGCGCAGGCGCGCAGGTCGTCGATGTTCAGATTGTGGTAATCGGCCAGCCAAGCCAGCACGTCACCGGCGTCCGGATGTTCGATCTCCAGGTAGAGTTCGCTGCGGTTGCAGGTGGAGAGGATGGCGGCTTCGCGGCTGGACGTGAGCCGGCAGAGCAGTTGCAAGGCCTCGACCATCTGCTCGGGAGTAAAAGCCACGCGCTCGCGGACGGCCACGGACGCGGTCTTGTGGTTGATACCGAGGGCAATGAAGGCCATGCAGAATCGCTGATGCTGATCGGAAAGCCCGCAATTGTCCTACTTAGCCTTGTGAAGGACAACCACCCGCGACGGATCGCACACTGCAAATCGTATACAAGGCCCGATGCCGTGCTTGCCCATGGGATTGCCACATTCCTTATGTCATGATGGGTGCTATTTCGCAGGTCAGGCCCTCGTCCTTCCTCTATGAACAAGTCTCTTGCGCTGCTGACTGCTCTGCTGCTGCTCGGCGGCTGCCAGTCTCTTTCCCATAAAACCCCGGAGGGTTCTTCCGCCGAGAAGGACAAGGCCGCCGCTGCCCAGAAGCAGCAGAAGTACGGCTCGTTCAGCGAAGAGACCCTGTTTTCGCTGCTGACCGCGGAGCTCGCCGGCCAGCGCAACCGCTTCGACATCGCCCTCGCCAACTATGTCGAACAGGCCCGCGCCACCCAGGACCCGGGCGTTGCCGAGCGCGCCTTCCGCATCGCCGAGTACCTGGGCGCCGACCAGGAAGCCCTGGACACCTCGCTGATCTGGGCCAAGGCCGCGCCGGACAACCTCGACGCCCAGCGCGCCGCCGCCATCCAGCTGGCGCGCACTGGGCAGTACGACGAATCCATGGTGTACATGGAGAAAGTCCTCAATGGCCAGGGCGACACCCACTTCGACTTCCTCGCGCTGTCCGCCGCCGAGACAGACCCGGACACCCGTGCGGGCCTGCTGCAGAGCTTCGACCGCCTGCTGAAGAAGTACCCGGACAACGGCCAACTGCTGTTCGGCAAGGCCCTGCTGCTGCAACAGGACGGCCGCCCGCAGGAAGCCCTGCACCTGCTGGAAGACAATTCGGCGAGCAAGCACGACGTTGCCCCGCTGCTGCTGCGCGCCCGCCTGCTGCAAAGCATGAAGCGCAGCGACGAAGCGCTGCCGCTCTTGAAGAACGGCATGAAGGAGCACCCGGACGACAAGCGCGTGCACCTGGCCTACGCCCGCCTGCTGGTGGAGCAGAACCGCCTGGACGAAGCCAAGGCCGAGTTTTCCGCGCTGGTCGAACAATTCCCCGATGACGACGACCTGCGCTTCTCCCTGGCGCTGGTCTGCCTCGAAGCCCAGGCCTGGGACGAAGCCAAGGTCTACTTGCAGGAACTGGTCGAGCGCGACAGCCACGTCGACGCTGCCCACTTCAACCTGGGTCGCCTGGCCGAGGAACAGAAGCAGCCTGACACCGCGCTCAAGGAATACGCCCAGGTCGGCCCGGGCAACGACTTCCTTCCGGCCCAACTGCGCCAGACCGAAATCCTGCTCGACCAGAAGCGCGTCGACGAAGCCTCCCGCCGCCTCGCCGAAGCCCGCGAGCGCCAGCCAGACTATGCCATCCAGCTGTACCTGATCGAAGCCGAGGGCCTGTCCAACCGCGATCAGGTCGACCGCGCCTGGAACGTCATCCAGCAGGGCCTCAAGCAGTTCCCGGACGATCTCAACCTGCTCTATACCCGCTCCATGCTGGCCGAGAAGCGCAACGACCTGGCGCAGATGGAGCAGGACCTGCGCCTGATCATCCAGCGCGAGCCGGACAACGCCATGGCGCTCAACGCACTGGGCTACACCCTGGCCGACCGCACCACCCGCTACAGCGAGGCCCGCGACCTGATCCAGAAGGCCCACTCGCTGAACCCGGACGACCCCGCGATCCTCGACAGCCTGGGCTGGGTCAACTATCGCCTGGGCAACCTCAGCGAAGCGGAAGGCTACCTGCGCAAGGCGCTGGAACGCTTCCCCGACCACGAAGTCGCCGCCCACCTGGGCGAAGTGCTCTGGGCCCAGGGCAAGCAGAGCGAAGCCCGCCAAGTGTGGGCCGCGGCCCTGCAAGCTCAGCCCGACAGCGCCGTCCTGCGCGACACCATGAAGCGCCTGACCGGTTCCGGAACCCTCTGATTTATGCGTTTACGTCACCTCCTCGGCACCGCCGCCCTCGCCCTGCTTGCCGGCTGTACCGGCCTTGGCACCCACGAGTCCCTGGAAGGCCAGGGCAACGCCACCGCCTGGAACGCCCACAAGACCCAGATCACCGCCCTCGACGGCTGGCAGATCGACGGCAAGGTCGGCATCCGCGCACCGAAGGACTCCGGCAGCGGTACCCTGTTCTGGCTGCAACGCCAGGGCTACTACGACATCCGCCTGTCCGGCCCGCTGGGGCGTGGCGCGGCGCGCCTGACCGGGCGCGAAGGCGCGGTGACCCTGGAAGTCGCAGGCCAGGGCCGCTATGAAGCCGCGTCCCCGGAAGAACTGCTGGAACAACAGATGGGCTGGCGACTGCCGGTGTCCCACCTGCTCTGGTGGGTTCGCGGCCTGCCCGCGCCGGACAGCAAGAGCCGCCTGACACTCGACGGCGACAGCCGCCTGGCCAAACTCGAACAGGACGGTTGGGAAGTGGAATACACCCGCTACAGCGAGCAGGACGGCTACTGGCTGCCCGAGCGCCTGAAGCTGCACGGCCAGGACCTCGACGTGACCCTGGTGGTGAAGACCTGGCAGCCGCGCCAACTGGGCCACTGACATGCAGGACCGCCTGACCCTGCCAGCCCCGGCCAAGCTCAACCTGTTCCTGCACATCAACGGTCGCCGTCCCGACGGCTATCACGAACTGCAGACCCTCTTTCAATTCCTCGACCATGGCGACGAACTGCAATTCGCCCTGCGCGAGGACGGCGAAATCCGCCTGAACACCGACATCGAAGGCGTTCCCCACGACAGCAACCTGATCGTCAAGGCCGCCCGCCGGCTGCAGGAACAATCGGGCTGCACGCTGGGCGCCGATATCTGGCTGGACAAGCGCCTGCCCATGGGCGGCGGTATCGGCGGCGGCAGTTCCGACGCCGCCACCACCCTGCTCGGCCTCAAGCACCTGTGGAACCTCGACTGGGACGAAGACCGCCTCGCCGCACTGGGCCTGACCCTGGGCGCCGACGTGCCGGTATTCGTGCGTGGCCGCGCGGCCTTCGCCGAAGGCGTCGGCGAGAAGCTCACGCCGGTGGAGCTGGAAGAGCCCTGGTTCCTCGTCGTCGTGCCGCAAGTCTTTGTCTCCACAGCAGAAGTTTTCTCCGATCCCGAGTTGACACGGGATACTCCGCCCATTAAAGTTCGCAGCCTTCTCGGGGTGGACGGTCATAACGACTGCCAGCCGGTCGTCGAGAAGCGTTACCCGGATGTACGTAACGCACTGATCCAGCTAGGTAAATTTACCGAAGCGAGATTGACCGGCACCGGAGCTTGTGTGTTTGGGAGCTTCCCAAATCAGGGCGATGCTGATAAAGTTCGCCGCCAACTTCCGGCCACTCTGCCAAGTTTTGTCGCCCAGGGGCGTAACATCTCGATGTTGCACCGCAAGCTGCAAAGCCTGGTCTGAGAAGAAAGCAATGTAATCGGTTGTACGATACAGGGGCGTCGCCAAGCGGTAAGGCAGCAGGTTTTGATCCTGCCATGCGTTGGTTCGAATCCAGCCGCCCCTGCCATAACCCACAGGGTCATACGTACAGCGTCAACGAACACATTGCTCCGCAAGTTGTAAGCTACAGGGGCGTCGCCAAGCGGTAAGGCAGCAGGTTTTGATCCTGCCATGCGTTGGTTCGAATCCAGCCGCCCCTGCCATTTTCTTCTGGCTCAACCGGGCCTACCCTCAAGCCGACACAGGTACCGCAGCGTGTCCAAAATGATGGTTTTCACGGGGAACGCCAACCCCGATCTGGCACGCCGTGTCGTACGGCAGCTGCACATCCCCCTCGGTGACGTTTCTGTCGGTAAATTCTCCGACGGCGAAATCAGCGTCGAAATCAACGAAAACGTCCGTGGTAAGGACGTCTTCCTGATTCAGCCGACCTGCGCACCGACCAACGACAACCTGATGGAACTGGTGGTAATGGCTGACGCCTTCCGCCGCTCCTCGGCGACTCGTATCACGGCCGTCATCCCCTACTTCGGTTACGCCCGTCAGGATCGCCGTCCGCGTTCCGCCCGCGTGGCCATCAGCGCCAAAGTCGTTGCCGACATGCTGACAGTCGTAGGCGTCAACCGCGTTCTGACCGTTGACCTGCACGCCGACCAGATCCAGGGCTTCTTCGATATCCCCGTCGACAACATCTACGGCTCGCCCGTACTGGTCGACGACATCGAAGACCAGCGCTTCGAGAACCTGATGATCGTCTCCCCGGACATCGGTGGCGTGGTTCGTGCTCGCGCCGTCGCCAAGTCCCTGGGCGTCGACCTGGCCATCATCGACAAGCGTCGTCCGAAGGCCAACCAGTCCGAAGTCATGCACATCATCGGTGATGTCGAAGGCCGTACCTGCGTACTGGTCGACGACATGGTCGATACCGCCGGCACCCTCGGCCATGCCGCCAAGGCTCTGAAAGAGCACGGCGCCGCCAAGGTCATCGCCTACTGCACCCACCCGGTGCTGTCCGGCCGTGCCATCGAGAACATCGAAAATTCCGTACTGGACGAGCTGGTGGTGACCAACACCATCCCGCTGTCCGCTGCTGCACAAGCCTGTGGCCGCATCCGCCAGCTGGACATCGCTCCGGTTGTCGCTGAAGCCATGCGCCGCATCAGCAATGAAGAATCGATCAGCGCCATGTTCCGCTAAGGCGGAGCAGAGCTGACGTAAAGCGCCCCGTCATGTCGATGGGGCATAAAGCAAAATCGCCCGAACGCTGGTCGCAAGCGTCCGGGCGATCTTGTCATTTTGGAGATATACAAATGGTTGATTTTGTACTGAATGCTCAAGAGCGTTCCGACCTGGGGAAAGGTGCGAGCCGCCGCCTGCGTCGTAATGCCGGCCTGATCCCGGCTGTGGTTTACGGTGGCGAGAAAGCCCCGCAATCCCTGACCCTGGAACTGCGCGAAGTTGCCAAGCTGCTGGAAAACGAGGCTGCCTTCAGCCACGTGATCACCCTGAACGTCGGTGCCGCGAAGGAAACCGTACTGATCAAGGCCCTGCAGCGTCACCCGTCCAAAGGCTTCGTCATGCACGCTGACTTCCAGCGCGTCGTTGCCGGCCAGAAGCTGACCGCTCACGTACCGCTGCACTTCATCAACGAAGCCACCGCTGTTGGCGTCAAGGTTGGTGGCGGCGAGATCTCCCACGTGATCGCCGAAGTCGAAGTTTCCTGCCTGCCGAAAGACCTGCCGGAATTCATCGAAGTCGACCTGGCCAAGGTAGAACTGGGCCAGATCGTTCACCTGTCCGACCTGAAGCTGCCGAAAGGCGTAGAGCTGGTGCAACTGGCCCACGGTAACGACCTGGCCGTCGCCAACATCCACGCTTCCCGCGTAGTGAAAGAAGAAGGTGAAGGCGAAGCTGCTGCCGAGTAATCGCGCGCACCATTGCCTTTAAGGAAGGGGCCCCCGTCGTGACTGCCGTACAACTGATCGTTGGCCTGGGAAATCCAGGCCCTGAATACGACCAGACCCGGCATAACGCGGGGGCCCTTTTCGTTGAGCGACTGGCGGACGCGCAACGCGCGAACCTGTCTCTCGACAAGAAGTACTTCGGCCTGGTTGGCAAGTTCAACTACAAGGGCCGCGACGTTCGTCTGCTCATCCCCACCACCTACATGAACCGCAGCGGCCAGGCCGTGGCGGCGCTCGCCGGATTCTTCCGCATTCCGGTCGAAGCCATCCTGGTGGCCCACGACGAACTCGACATGCCCCCCGGCGTCGCCAAGCTCAAGAAGGGCGGCGGACACGGCGGGCACAACGGGCTGCGCGACATCATCGCCCAGCTTGGCAACCAGAACGGTTTCCATCGCCTGCGGCTTGGCATCGGCCATCCGGGGCACAGCAGCCTGGTCTCCGGTTTCGTTCTTGGCCGCGCCCCGCGCGCCGAACAGGAACTGCTCGACACCAGCATCGACTCCGCCCTCGGCGTGCTGCCGGAAATGCTCGACGGGGACTGGACCCGCGCGATGCAGAAGCTGCACAGCCAGAAGGCCTGATCACACCTCTTTTCCGCCACCTGGCGCGAGGGACCTAGCATGGGATTCAACTGCGGCATCGTCGGCCTGCCCAACGTCGGCAAGTCCACCCTGTTCAACGCCCTGACCAAATCCGGCATCGCGGCGGAAAACTTCCCCTTCTGCACCATCGAGCCGAACAGCGGCATCGTGCCGATGCCCGACGCCCGCCTTGATGCGCTGGCCGAGATCGTCAAGCCCGAGCGCGTCCTGCCTACCACCATGGAATTCGTCGACATCGCCGGCCTCGTTGCGGGCGCGTCCAAGGGTGAAGGCCTGGGCAACAAGTTCCTCGCCAACATCCGCGAGACCGACGCCATCGCCCACGTGGTGCGCTGCTTCGAAGACGAGAACGTTATCCACGTCTCCAACAGCGTCGACCCCAAGCGCGACATCGAGATCATCGACCTCGAACTGATCTTCGCCGACCTCGACAGCTGCGAGAAGCAACTGCAGAAGGTCGCGCGCAACGCCAAGGGCGGCGACAAGGACGCCCTGGCGCAGAAAGCCCTGCTGGAAAAGCTCATCCCCCACTTCAGCGAAGGCAAGCCCGCCCGCTCGCTGATGAAGAACATGAGCGATGAGGACAAGCGCGTCATCCGCGGCTTCCATCTGCTCACCAGCAAGCCGGTCATGTACATCGCCAACGTGGCCGAAGACGGCTTCGAGAACAACCCGCACCTGGACGTCGTCCGCGCCATCGCCGAAGAAGAAGGCGCCATGGTGGTGCCGGTGTGCAACAAGATCGAAGCCGAAATCGCCGAACTGGACGACGGCGAAGAGAAGGACATGTTCCTCGAATCCCTCGGCCTCGAAGAGCCGGGCCTGAACCGCGTGATCCGCGCCGGCTACGAACTGCTGCACCTGCAGACCTACTTCACCGCCGGGGTGAAGGAAGTCCGCGCCTGGACCGTCCGCGTCGGCGCCACCGCCCCGCAGGCCGCCGGCGTGATCCACACCGACTTCGAAAAAGGCTTCATCCGCGCCGAAGTCGTCGCCTACGACGACTTCATCCAGTTCAAGGGCGAACAGGGCGCGAAAGAAGCCGGCAAATGGCGCCTGGAAGGCAAGGACTACATCGTCAAGGACGGCGACGTGATGCACTTCCGCTTCAACGTCTAAGCACCTGCCAGACCCGAAAAGCCCCGGCTACCCGCCGGGGCTTTTTTATGCCCATCGCTCTTGTAGGAGCGAGCTTGCTCGCGAACACCCCAGCCCCTCATATTCCCCTTCCGAGTCCTGGAAGCCGCCCTCCCCGCCCGGCAATCCCCGAAATCAGGCCTTTCCGCCTAAACGATTGATAGATCAGAAAAATATTCAAGAAAAGGGGTTGACACCCCCCCTCGATCTGCGGAAAATGCGCGCCACTCGGCTACATAGCTCAGTCGGTTAGAGCGCAGCATTCATAATGCTGATGTCCCAGGTTCAAGTCCCGGTGTAGCCACCATACAAAACAAAGGGTTAGCGAAAGCTAGCCCTTTGTGCTTTCTGGGGTAGTGACTACGAAGTGACTACACCCTGTCTACATCTCGTTTTGCCTCTCTGAAGAACTTCCCTTAACCTCCCTGTGGCCTTTTGGCATTACAAACAAGGAGGTTTTGATGTTCGGTATCCCATGGAGCGATCTGCTTCTGCCGATGGCCTGCGCAGTGGGCGCTGTCTTTGGCAGCATTACCCAGGCGATGGTTGCCACCATTCAGATTGATGGCCCTCCAAACAAGCTCGGCATACTCGAAATAGCCCCACCAGAACTCGCAAAGATAAGAGGTGCATGGGTGTCCATGCGAATCTTTATCGGTGCAGTACTGGGCTTTGTCTTTGGCCTCTACTTCGTCGGCTCGCTCAACGAGACGGTGGGCACTTTCTGCAAGATCTGGGCGCTATCATTCGGCGTCGGCTACGCGGCTCCGAAAATTTGGGCTGCTCAAGAGCAATCCCTTCTAAAGCAGGTCGGTGCGGGCAACCCACAAGCCGCCAATCCCGACTTGATATCCTCACCGAGTGGAACTCAGGGTGTCCGTGAATGAGCATGGAGCTGGACGCCATACTGGATAACTCAGACGAACTGTACCTGACGATTGGAAATCTTCTCGAGCTCGCACCTCTCGAAGACTCTGATCGGGTGGAAGCAAGCTTCATCACATGCGAGCTATCACTAACGCACGGTAGTGGCCTCCGACGTCTAATCGCGGTCGGCAATGCAGTTTCCGCAACAGCCTTGCTGCGACTGCAATTCGAAGCTCTTGTGCGAGGTATCTGGCTTTGGCATGCAGCAAATGAGCTGCAGATCGAAAAGATCACCAGTCCTCTTACGACGGAATCAGAACAGGCAGCAAAGGGCTTGCCTGGACTGGATGAGATGATAAAGAAGCTTGCCAATACGCCAAGCGTTCCTCCCATGGCGATATCTCAGCTAAAGCACTTCCAGGACGTTCAGGTGAAGGCCCTGAACTCCTATATCCACGGGGGTATCCATCCTCTCAGAAGGCACGCCGAAGGATTTCCATTACCGCTGGCCCTCCAAGTTTTGAAAAGCTCTAACGGGCTGGCAGTCATGGCAGCAATGATGATGGCAATTCTCACAGGATCGCCTGAGGTATGTGCGGCAGTGCGAGAGCTTCAGATTAAGTTCAAAGGTTGCCAGCCACCACTGCTCTACCCTGCAGCGCAGCCAAGTAGTAGTTCAGGCTGACCAGGGATTAACCAGGGGAACACCAAAGCTTTCAAAGTGACGGACATTCCGTGTAGCGATCTTGACTCCGTGTAACTTGGCAATTGCAGCAATCTGCCCATCAGCCATATCAGCAATTTTTCCTTTTGCCTCGCTCTCTGCGGCCAGTTCAGCGTAATGAACAGCGGCATCCGCATCGAAGGGCAGGATCCTGCCGCCGAAGTCCTCTTCGAACATTGCAATGGCCAGATCCTGCAGAGCTTGTCTGCGCTTCCCCTTCGGCATCCTGGCTATGCCATAGAGGATCTCTGCCACAGTGATCGAGCTGGTCAGCAAATCCTGGGCGGGTTGAGCATCGATCCAAGCAACCACAGCCGGATCCGGTTTGGCCCGCATTAACTCTGACAGGACATTGGTGTCGAGCAGGATCATTCGTCGAAGTCCGCAGCCCGAGCCTTAGTGTTGCGAGCGGGCAGCTCAATATCAGCCCCGCCAACCGACGCAAAGCGGGCGTGAATCCGGCTCCCCAAGCCCCCCTTCTTCTCATCCCGAGAGAGAGCCTGCGCAAGGATCACGCGAACTTCTTCTTCCATGGAGCGGCCATGGTTTGCAGCGACCACGCGAAGCTTGGCCTTGAGGTCTTCATCTAGGTTTCTAATCGTGATGCTGGCCATGAAATCCCCCAACGCAATCAATGAAATCATTGACAGCATACGGGAGATTGTCCGAGCTGTGCGAGCGGTGATAGACGCATGGCTGATTCAAGATGCTCCGGCGACAGGTGCGCGTACCGCATCGTCATCGTGATCGACGAGTGCCCGAGGATCCGCTGCAGCGTGAGGATATCCCCTCCTCCCATCATGTAATGGCTGGCGAAGGTATGGCGGAGGATGTGGGTCAGTTGCCCCGGTGTATCGAATCCACAGCGCTCATAGGCGCAACGGAATGCGGCGCGGCAGGACATGAACAGTCGCCCGGTTCCAGGCATGCCCACCTTGAACATCAGTTGCTCCAGCTCGGCCGGGATCGGCACTGACCGGCTCTGACGGTTCTTGGTCCGGTGGTAGTGGACCTTTCCCCCATGCACGGCACCCCGGGCGATGCTCTCGGCTTCTTCCCAGCGGGCACCTGTAGCCAGGCACAGGAGAGCAACCGGGTAGGTATGGTTGTTCGTGCTGGCTTTGCACTCTTCAAGCAACTGGGCGACCTGATCCAGGGTGAGGAAGGTCAGTTCGACCTGATCGGTCTTGATCTGGCGGACGTTGGCCAGCGGGTTCGCCTTGTGCCAAGTGCCTAAGCGGATCAGCTCCGAGAAGATGGCCGACAGGTAGCGCTGTTCATGGTTGACCGTCTCCGGCTTCACCTCAGTCAGACGGCGTTGCCGGTAGCGTGCCCACGCGAGCGAGTCGAACTCAAAGGCCTGCGGATCTCCGAGGCGTTCGGCCAATGCTTGGCAGCGAGCCAGGCGCTGTTTACCGTCCTTCAAGGTGCAGCCGTGGAGGTCATACCAGACCTTCACCAGATCGGAGATGCGATCATCCAGCGGGCGGCCGGTCTCGCCCAGGACAGCGAAGAAGTCCTGTTCATAGCGAATGGCGGCGGACTTGGTGGCGAAGCCTTTCTTGCGGATCCTGCGACCGGAGCGACCGTTTTCGTAGAAGTCAGCCGTCCACGTCTTCCCATCCTTGCGTGCGGTCATATCGCGTAGCCCCGCCTGATGTAGCGATCGTTGATCAGTCCAATGACGTGCTTTTCGAGGTCGCGAGTGCTGTAGCCCTTGGCGGTGTAGTGGTCTTCGATCACGTGCCAGAAGGGAAGCGTTCTCCCGACCTCAAGCGCTTTTTTTGGTGGGATGCGCTCCCGTGCAATCAGGCTGGCGAACTGGCCCAGGAACATCTCGCAGTTCTTGCCGGAGAAGCCCTGAGCGGTCTTGTAGTAGCGCCGGTACTCGGCGCGCTCTATGAGCGGATCCGCTTCCACCTGGACCTTGGTATCGAGGCTGATCAGAGACCAGAAGGCATCGAACACGCCTTCCCGGGAAAGGAGCTTGTAGTTATCGCAGGCGTACTGCCACAGGCCCTGCAGGTGCGGGCAGAGGCCCGAGTAGGTACGGCAGCCGATCACCTCGCCAGAGGACATCGTGGAGCCTTCGGAGAACTGCTGGACGATGGAGTGGTGATAGCGGAACTCGATACGCCACACGGTTTCCAGCGGGTTGTAGGTGGGTTCGCCATCGCCGAAGGGGTCACCGTTGAGGGAGGCCCACACGGATTCCCAGTAATCGAGCTTGTCGGTCGCCCTCGCCTGCAGCGTCTTGTTGTACAGGCACATCTGCAGGCCATTGGCCGAGCCGAACATGAAGGTCTCACCACGCCCATACACCGAGGCGTTGCCATCGTATTCGATGCGCTCGATGCCGCTGATCTGGCGCACACGCCGGGACCGGCAATGCATGCGATCCACGAAGTCTGCAGGCGGGGTCCAGCCCTGAACGTCGAGCGCGATATGCACAGCGCATTGGTTGGCTTCGCAGGCAACGAGTACACCAGCGGCCAGATCATCCATCACGCCCTGCAGGATCTTCGGATCGGCGCCGTCCAGGGCGTGGGGAGAAACTTCGATTTTCAGGTGCGGACCGATGACGTCGATCTTCACGTTGTGGTTCTTGATCAGCAGGATCAGCCCCATATCGGCGTTCTGCAGACGGTACTGGTAGCCAGAGTCCCGACCGATACGGCCCTTGGCCCACTGGTAGCCGGCGAAGTGAACGATGTCTTCCGGCTCATCGAACAGCGCCATCACTTCCGGGCGGATCATGCCGTTGTACAACTGCCGTACGGTGTCCACGCCACAACGCAGCAGGCGAACACCTGACAGATCCGCAAATCGACCACTGGCCGGGTCCATAAAAATCCGTCCTTCGGACGACTCATAAAAGTCCCCGTTCTCCTTGAGGATCAGGCGTAGGGGGTGAATCGGCTTTTTCATGTTTCTTACCCTTCAATGAGGTTTATTGAGGTGGGTGATCGATAGTTATCCGACGTGTTACAGGGTCGTCGGCCGCGCCTTCGGCCTACCGCTCGTGCCTTACGCTCCCGGCCGGCGGCGCGGCCACGACTCAAAACGGAAACGCCGCTACCGGCTGCATCACCTGCAGCGCCGTGAGAAATCCCAGGGCGTACGCGAGCGCGAGCAGTCCCAGGGCGTTGATCAGTCCATGCAGGGTCATTGGCTTTTCCTCCAGGGGCGTGAGGCGTATTCGGAGTTGGGCACCACGGTCAGCGTGCTGGCCGCTGCTGGCGGGGCGCTGGCGGTCGCCGTGAGGGGCGCGGTGGGGGCGAGGTTGGCGAGGGCTTTCGGCTGAGCGCCGCCACAGGTGACGGTCTGTTTCCACGTCTCAAAAGCCAGCTCGGCCACGCATTCACCCTTGGCAGTGACGTGGTAGCCGGAGCCGATCAGTTGCCAACTGGTCAGTTCCAGATGGCGGCCTTCGGGGTCATCCAGGGCGAACATGTAGATGTCGCCCTTCGTGGGGCGGTAGGCGTGGGCGAGGATGGTGATGCGCCGGTCCGCGAAGGGATGCGCGCTCAGGTCAACAGGCGCACCAGTTGCCCGGTCAGGTACAAGGCCAGCAGGAAGAAGCCCAGTCGCAGCAGGACGCGCCGGAATACCCACGACAGCGCTTTTTGTATCGCTCGCAGCAGCGGCAGGAGGAGTTGCCACATCAGCCTTGGGAGCTGTTTCAGCAGCCTCACCGCCAATCGTGCGCAGAGGCCCCATGTACCAAACAAAGCCAATACAAGCGGCCAGCAGTGCCAATAGAAGAACCAACTTAGGCGACCGGAACAGGCTTTTGCCGGCCTTGGTGTCCTGGGTCTTGCCGGTGGCGGTGGACTGGTAGAGGGCGAAGGTCTGCTTCTTGATGCGCTTGTATTCGATGATGGTGCCATCGGCGGGTGGCCGGTTGAGCTGGGCGTCATGCTGGGCCTCCTTGTAGCGGCCAGGGATGCCGATGACCGCGAGGTTGGAATGCTTGTAGGCCATCTCGCAGGTCATGCGGATGTCGTCGCGGATGTAGGAAATGTTCGGCGTGGTGAGGACGATGTCCCAGTTGAAGTGACGGTGCCGGGTCCAGGCATCCAGCCAGTTCATGGGCCGGTCGGCTGCGTGCGCCGCTTCGGGGCCGCCGGGGAAGTCGAACTTCTCCAGGTCCTTCTCGCGCCAGGATTTGGGGAACAACAGCTGGGTTTCATCGAAGATCAGGAACGCGCCCCGCGGTGCCCACTGAAACCACGTGCGCATGCGTTCAAGGTCATCCAGTGACTCGAGATCGAGGTTGATGATCTGGGCGGTGTTGGGCAGGTCGGGGAAGACCTCGTAGGCGCGCTCCAGGGTGAAGCCGCGCACGTTGGTGATGATCACCCTTCCCTCTTTCAGAGCCGGTACGGCGTCGTCCTGAATCGCGCCGGAGGTCTTGTAGGAGCCGTTGGGGCCGTGGTGAATCTTGATCGACATGATTCACTCACCTCCCTATGAACGGCACGAAGCGCATACAGAAGCGCGTGGCCGCCGCCAACATGATGATGTTGAGCGCCTGGGGGATGCCGAAGAACGCCAGCGCCGCCGCGATATCGCCGGGCAGTGCCGCGTACATGCTGCGCACCATGGCGGAGATACCCAGGCTGTCGATCAGCTCGCGGGCCACAGTGAAACTGACATCGAGCAGCAGGATGAAGGTCTGCAAGGCGCTGTACATGGCCGCCTTGGTGGCGACGACCAGGCCGTCTTTGACGAAGTCGTACACGCCCTGGGCGAAGAAATCCCAGATCCACTGAAAGAAGCTGAGGATCTGGTCGAAGACACCGGATAGCCATTCCATGATTCACTCCTTCAGGATGACGAAGGCGGCGATGAGCGCGGCCATGAGCAGCAGCGCAAGCCGCAGGTTGGAGAGTTCGCTGGAGTAGTCGGCGATGCAGAGCCGATAGGCCTTGCCCCAGACGGTGAAGGACTCGCAGGGCAGTTGGCCGCCGCCGGTGGAAAGCTGCAGATCGAAGGCACCCTTGAGCTGGTCAATGTTGGCTTTCACCGCGTCTTTCAGTTCTTTCTTGGCCTCCTGCACCTTCTTGTCCCACTCCTTGTTGGCCTCATCCCAGCTACCGGCCTCGGGTTCGGACAGATCAGTGCCGGGGCCTTCGCCCTGGCAGCCGTTGGGGTCTTTGGCCGGGTCGCATTGGCCTTCGCCTTCGCCGTTGCCATTGCCATTGCCATTGCCGCTGCCGGAGCCATCGCCGGAGCCGTCACCGTTGCCCGTCCCGGAGCCGTCGCCATTCCCGGAACCACTGCCGTCCCCGGAGCCGGAACCATCACCCCCGCCGCTGTCGCCGCCACCGGAGTTACCGCCACCGGTATCGCCGCCGCCCTCGCCTTCCCCTTCGCCACTGCCGTCGCCGGGATTGGAGGGATCGACTTTCACGCAAGTGGTGCCCGACCAGGCCCAGCCTTCGCCGCAGCCGGGGTCATTGGGGTCGGAGGGCGGCACCGCTGGGTCGGGTGGATCGGTGGCCGGGTTGAGCGGATCGCCCGTGGTGGAGAACTGGTAGGCATCGGCGGAGCAGTTCTCCCCGGTGCCCTTGAGGATGTAGTTGCAGAAACCTTGGGTGGTGGATCCCTTGACCAGATAGCAACTGGTGGAGCGGCCCGATTCGCTGGTGTATTGGCACTTCTCGTAGCAGGCGGTCGGCGGGCCGCTGTCGGCGATGTAGTTACGTCCACCGGAGTTGATCACCGGGGAGTCGGCTCCCTTGGCGGGAAAGGGTGAGCCGATGGTGGCCGAGCAGTCCTTCGGCGGCGCTTTGCACTCACCGGTCGCGGGATCGAAGGTCGCTTCCGGATCGCTGCAGGTATCGCCGAACCGGGTCACGTTGAATTTGAGTCCCGTCGCGCCGGTCTCGGTAGTCGCGCTGCATAACCACAGAAAATCTTGCTGCCGGCTGCACCACTCCAGCTTCCGCCATTTATTCATGGCAACGGCAGCGTACGCCGCCTCCACCGGAGAGGCGCCCTTCGCCCAGCCGTAGCCCTTAACCTGCCAGTAATAATCCGCAGCAAAAACCTGCGAAGAGCCGGCCAGCCACAGGGCCAAAACCATCAATACATGGCGCATAGGAAATCCGCCCAAAGCCAAAGCCGCCAATGCCGGAAAAAAGAACCCCGCCGAAGCGGGGCCCAGGTTCGGCACATGCAGTGCAGTCAGAAGAATTCGCCGCAGCGGTAGCCCGTGATGAAGGCCCCGGCGAAGAAGGCCCCCAACCACACCGACCACAGCACGCTTAGGCTTTACGCAGCATGCTGTAGATGAGACCGGCCACCGCGAGGATGACCAGGGCCGCGACGACATAGCCGCCGATGGTTTTCATGTCGCCTTGGCCATCGGTCATGGCGCTTTCCACCGCGCTGGTGTCGATGACGCCCGCGAAGGCCGGCAGCGAGGTGGCGGCGGTGACGGAGCCGGCGATGCACAGGTTGCGGAAGGAGCGGACCGGGTTGAACTTGGCGATGCGTTGTTTCATGGCGTTCATGGTGTTTCCTCTGTCATCTGGCTTTACGAAGAAGTGACGCGACCCAGCCAGTCAAAAGCCCCGTCACGAAGGCTCCGAGGACGCCGGCGGCACCGATGCCGAAGGCTTCCGGGGAGAAGCCGCCGTTGACCAGGATGTCGATGTATCCAGCGGCCTCGGGCGGTATCAGGTAGGCCTGCTGCCATTGCAGGTGCTGGCACTGCATCAGGCCGTCCGCCGTGGACGCCCAGCTGGTGCAGACCTGAACGGCAACCACGCCCATTCAGTCGTCCTCCGCGTCGGACAGCTCGGTCAGTTCCAGGCAGTCCGGGCAGAGGTGGGTGGCGGGTTCGGGCAGCAGTTCGGGAGCGGCGACCGGTTCGTTCCACAGGTGGCCCATGGCCTCGCCGCAGCGATCACAGAACAGGTAGCCGTCCACGTTCATCGCGCCCTACTCCGCTCAGCTCTTGGCCGCGTCGCCGGGTTTGTCGGCGCTGGGCTTATCGGGGGTCGGCTGTTGCGCCGGGCGCTGGGTTTGCGCTTGGGGCTGCGGCTGACGGTTGGGTGCCGGGGTGTGCACGTCCTTGCCGGTGGCGAGCAGTTCGGTCAGCACCTGAGTGTTCTTGGTGTTGCCGAAGCGGTCCTTGGTCGGGCGGACCACGGTGGCGAACTTGCACAGCACCGGGGAGCCTTCGAAGACAATGGCGTCGAGCAGCGTCGGCTCGATGTCGTATTGGGTGATCTCGAAACCCTTGGCGTTGCCGCGAGCGCCTTCGGGGATCGGGGAAATCGCCTGGACGCTGGCGAAGACTTCGCCGGAGGTCTTGGAGGTGAAGGTGTCGGTCTGGGTGACCCACAGTTCAACGATTCCGCCAGTGGTCGCAAACATGTTCATGTGAAGCTCCTTTGCCTTTTTCGGGCATGAGTTGGCCCGCTGCTGCAAATTGGGCGCGTTGGTGGCCGTCTTTCAGCGGGTGGGGTGGTGCCTGGGGTTTACGGGTGGTGAGTGACCGGGAGAGCGAAGATCAACGTCGTAAGGGCGCTGCCCTTACCATCCCGCTCTCGCCGCCGAGGGCTCAGGAGCGCGGGGCGGTGGAGCTGCCCCACTCTCCCGAGCTGAGGCTATTCAGGGGGGAGCGCGGTCAAGGGTGCGCTTCGCCCGGCGCTCCGTTTGACCGAACGGAAAAGCGTGTTCGGACAAGCCGGTGCGGCGGCCCCTGACCTGATTGGCCCAGGAGGGGATGGTGTGGCGAACGTGGTAACGGCCCACCATCAGTGCGTAGGCAATGATCAGCAGCCAGAAGATCAGGTGCGGGGTCGGGTTAGTGACCATTGTTCAGCCCTCCCACTCGAACGATTCGTGGATAGGAACGAAAGGCGTTGGCCTGCCGCTGTCGTAGACAACGTGCCAATACTTCGGGGGACGGAGCGCGGGCATGTGTTTGTCGCAGGTAAAACCCCGTTCCACCCGGTAGGTCGAGGAGATCGAGCGCCACACTCCAGCGACCTTCTTCATCACGGTAACTACGGTGAAGACTCGCGTAGGGTGGCATTCGGTGCAGGGTGTGGATCGGCAGGGACTGGATTTCGCCAGTTCTCGACGGGACCAGCAGACAGAGCAATCGCAGTCCAAAGAGTGAGGCTTTCCCAGGTACGCACTGAGAGGATTCATGGCTCATGCCCTCACCCCGCGAACTCGATACGCCTGTAGTGCGCGTTCGCGTGTCAGGCCCCAGGAGCGGGGAGCTTCGGCATCAGTGGGGAAGCACGATACGGCCTCATCAACCCAGCGCAGACATTCAGCGCGAGATACATCTTGATGAACACGGTGCCAACGACGCTGGCGAGTCGGGCCGTGGAAGGTGCACATCTCAACCAGATAGCGATTACTCATCGTCGTAATCCCCTTGGCAGAAGATCGACTTGCCCCGGTCTAGGTCGCGGCGGATTTTGTGGAGGTTGATGACGCGGCGGCGGCCAATCTTGGCGGTCGGCACGGTCTTGGTTTCGACCCAGCCGCGCACAACGTCTTCGGTGATGTCTTCCAGGCCCAGCATCTGGGCGAATACCGCCTGGGAGCAGAACGGAGCGGTACGGAAGTCCGTGACCTTCTCCATCGCACCTGTGACGGTGAACCCCACTATTCCAGACTCTTCCATGTGAACCCCCTATAATCGCGGCTACCTACACATTCCGTGCAGGTGGAATATTTCCACAAGACAAGTGGAATATTACCACTCCCCACGAAGAGTGGAATAATTCAACATTGACTTTTTAGATCAATATGGAATCAACGCAGGATAGGGTTCGCATATTTATGTCTAAGATAGGGCACCGAGAGGTGGGCCTTGCCACGGGCATAAAGGAAGAGCGGTGTAAAACCATCCGCTACGACAAGAGGGCAAACCTCCGTACGAATGAGCTTGATCTCATTGCGGAGCACTACCCCCAGTACTCCCTATGGCTACGCACAGGCAGAGTGGATCCAGCCAATGGAGAAATTAGCCCTGCTTACGACGAAGCTGATCGAAACTTGGCCGGACAAGACGCGGGATAGAGATTACTCAGACGGTTGCTAGGCGCTGGTTTGCCCGAGAGAAATCCGCCAGGAAGGAATGAAGCAGAAACACAGCCCTAGCCTCCTACGGCTAGTTAGACGGTAAAAGGCATGACCAGGGAATAGGTACTGCACTCCACATTTCAGTATTTTCCGATTGACGCTAGATGCCCTGAGCATATGGTCTGGCTAAGCCCCTATCTGCCGGGCTTAGTTGATCTTTCACTACAAGGACGTGAATCAGATGAAGACCATACTGGCTAGCCTCGCCCTTCTAAGCAGCTCCTCCCTCGCATTCGCCGAAGAGAAAACCGCCCTCGCCGAAGCCGCCGAGGCGATGAAGCCCATCATCGAAGTCCCCGCGAACTACGTTCAGAAAAGCATCATGCAAAGTCTTGCTGGTGGGAAAGGACCAATGGCAGAGGGGGCGCGAAACAACCTCAAGATGCAGGCTCAGCGCGAGAAGGAAGCCAACCGAGGCGTGCGCAAATCCATGAAGGAATGCATCAAGCCCGGCAATGTCATTGATGATGACGTAAAGGAATGCACCGAGGGTCTAAGGAAGAGAACTTGGTAAATCTAAACCTCCCGCACCAACACAATCAAAGCCAAATACGAGCGAGCAGCCATATTAGAAAAACAATAAAACCAAATTAAAACACATTAATCCTCTCGTTTTCTTTCTGCCTCATCGACAACATTACCGAGAGCAACATTTGTAATTGCCCTATGCGCCAATTCATTTCTAAGCATCGATTCTAACTTCTCTTTTAACGCATCTCTACTTCGGAGACTTGACAGGCCACCACGGGTAATTCCGAAGCGGGTCGATGCAATTTTCTCCATCATCAAACGAGTTGTCTTAGGTGAGCGTATTCTTTCAGCAATCTCATCCGGGCTCATCCTCTCAATACGATCTACATCAAGCGCTCGTCTTTCGACTGGATTATCTTTTATATTTGCATCACCCAGGATATGAAGTACTTCGACCAAACTCCTAGACTTCAAGTATGCTAAAAGAGACTTATAATCACAAACAAGAGACGAGTCGACGCCAACTGACTCCAGATACCTCAGATTCTTTTCGAGAAGGCTAACCACCTTCTTGTGTCTGGACATCAACCCGCTCTTATTTAAAGCCATTAGACAAACCGCTCCTTAATTTCAGCGCAAGCGCGCCGCATCATTGGTCGAGCGCGCTTAATATTTGAAGTCGCGTATACATTCCACACAGGCCAGCCTGCATCTAACGCCTCCGGAATCCCTGTCAAGCTAAGCACTACCTGATCGATTATATCCGCACCCCATTGCCTACGCAAAGCCGCAAGCTGTTCAGTATGCACGTTGGTTAAGCCTGAGGCTGCGTTGCCCGCTGGCTTCGCCATAAATGGCACAATTGCAGCCATCTTCGTCTGCGGGCGGTAGGATCGAGGGACGTCGGCAGGAGAAATAGATGCTGAAGTCCTCAAAAATTCGAGTTTTTGGTCAATCTTAACAGTAACGAGCCGCCTGAAGTGCGTCACCCCTCTGGTTGACATCACATCAGGAATTACCGGAATCACGAAATAATCACTCGCGGCTAGTGCGTTCTGACTTACAAGCTTAGTAGCCGGAGGGCAGTCGAATATAACGTAATCATATTGATTGTCGGCGTCGATCAGATCGAGCCATTCCGCCAGCAACGTACGCTTTTGCCACTCGGAAATAATTGGAGACCCGGTTGTCGTAGAAGCAAGCTCAATTTCGGTGTCATCCAGCTCAAACTGGGCCGGGACCAAATCTAGGGTCGGATACAGATTGTACTGCGGCTGCCGTTTATGCAAAACATTTTTATGTATTATCTCAGCCCCGGGCATTGAAACCTTGCGATTACAAAATGATTCAAATATAGAGTTACAAGTTTCTCTATTCTCTACGGCAGCCTGCCAAAGATCACCACCCATCATAACAATAGACAGGCTAGATTGGTGGTCCACGTCCACAACCAGGACTCGGGCATCTTTAGCTAGATAGGCGGCCAAATGGAAGGCCAGAGTCGACTTACCGACCCCGCCCTTAAAGTTAATTACAGATATCTTCTTTGCCATAGCTCCCCCTACAGATTTCCATTAAATTCAAGACCGTGAATAAGGAACTCATACCCTTCACGCCATTTTCCGAATGCCACGGCAAACAGGAAATTTCTGACAACCCCAGAACTCACCACCTATATTTTCTCCTCGCCTTGCCCTTCTCACGACCATTGGCTCGTTACATAACGGGCAGTATGGGGCCGAAGACTGTATGTTTATTCTTGCCTTCTCATCACCCTTATCGATATGTAATGCTTCGGATCGAAGAGAAATCCAACGCTTAAGGAGTACGCCATCAACCAGTTGGATATTACGCCCCTCCGCAAAACCTCGGGCTTCTGCGGTATATCCACCCGATGTAACAATAAATCCTCCAGCCGCTCCTTCTGCAGCTATCACACCGAAGAATTCGCGAATCACCGTGACACCAACCTTGATGGCTTTCCACTGTTTGCACTGAACCAGATACTTGTCCGTTCCCAAGTGCAATACGAGGTCAACGCCACCATCCGGCCCGTTGCCGCCCTTTTCGATAACGGTGAAACCCTTGCGGCGGAAGGTCTCGCCCACCAGCTGCTCAAACTCGCGCCAGCTGATGCCTTCAATGGTTTGCCCAGACTCTCTCGCATTCGCCACGTTTGCGTGCAACCGCTTACGTTCAGCCCTGGCAAGCACAGAGCCGATGGCGCCGATTACGAATACCGCAGGCAGCACAAACTGGCCGAAAAAGGCAAAAGTACGGAATATCTGGCCAACCATGAACGACCCCACCTGATGCGCGCCCTTCAGGGTGTCCGGCGACTTATCCGCAATAGGGTGAAGAATGAGCCAACTGCCCACGGCAATGAGCAGGCTTACCCACCAGGGCAAGCGGCTGGCGATCTCTATGAGGTCCTCGATGAGCGAGGTTCTGCGGCGACGAGCCATCCCTGTCTCCCAAATACGCATCCATTCATGGCCAGAGGCCATACACGGAAGCTAGCGCGAGGCGCTAGTACCCGTAAAGAGTCTAGGGTGACTACATAAGGCCAATTGTCAGAAACAGCCTGTTGAAATGAGGTTTCGTCGCCCTTGCAAGGCCCGATTTACAAGGCTTCGGGGTAGCTCGGGGAGGCTCTCATGCGATTCATAATGCTGATGTCCCAGGTTCAAGTCCCGGTGTAGCCACCATATCTCGAAAGGGGTTTAGCGAAAGCTAAACCCCTTTTCTTTTGCCTGCAGGAAACACCCTGCTTCGGCACCCAGATCAGAGCCGTTTCCTCGCCGCAGCGTAAGCCTCTCCGCGCTCCCGCTTTCCTGCAGCAATCACCTCGATGATCAGCTCGCCATCATCCACTCGATAGACGAGCCGGTAGCCGACGTCCTTCAGCTTGATCTTGTAGCAGTCCTTCATGCCGGTGAGTTTGTCCTTCTCCACCCGTGGGTTGGCAAGGCGCTCTGCCAGCTTCTTCTTGAAGGCGGCGCGGATTGGCTCAGGCAGTTTCCGCCATTCCCGTTCTGCACTGTCCTTGATTCTAAGCTTGTACTGCGAGGGTCCGTTTGCAGGCTCAGAGTTCATCCAATGAAATTTCCCGAGAAGGTTCGTCACTGCGCTCCTTCACGAGCCGGGCCAGGTGGGCATCGTCCAGAGCTTCCAGCATCCGCTCATAGACATCCGGAGGCACTGCGTAGAACGCCGGAGCGTTCCGATTCAAGATCACCACAGTCTTGCCACGCCCGGCCTCGATGGTCCCCATGGGGTCCTTCTTCAGCTCAGTGATAGAAGCTGCAACATCCGCTAGAACGGAATGTGCCATGGGTAAAGAACTCCTGCCGCATCAAGTGCGTCTCATCAAATGGAAATCACCGAAAAGCGACCGAGTCGGCTCGTTGTAAAAAAGCGTCGGCTCTACGATTTGGCCAAGAAAAAATAGCACTCTTAAAAGTGCCTTTCAATAACCTCCAAAGGCACTCTAAGCTAACTTGCTAAGCCGTCCTAGAGTCCCCACCGCCAGCGCAGCTCGATGAACTCCCGAGCCGCCGCTTCCGTGCCGGCCAGCTCCTGCCCCAAGGGCGGGTAGGCTGTAGCGGGTTTCCTTGCGAGTGATCGAGTCCTGCAAAAATCACCGCCTGCATTAGATCCGCGCTTCGCAATCCTCCTCACCATCCCAGCATTACAAATTGGACAGGAAGGTGCCGCTGGTGATGCGGGGTCACCTTCAGAGTTACCTCGGAGACGTCCCTGTTTCTCCGCACTGATATTTCCCGCAATCCACCGTCTCGCGAGCCCCCATCCACTAGCTGGATATTCCGCCCTTTCGCGAACTCCTTGGCGTCATCCGTATAACTCCCAGACGCCACGACAAACCCACCCGAAGCACCCTGCGCAGCCATCACGCCGAAGAATTCACGGATACCCGCAACGACACCCGGTGCCCCGCAAAGTCCTCCCGTGCATGGTGAATCAGGTCATCCAGCGCTTCTCCGCGTGTGGCCGTGGAGAGCACTTCCCCAAAGTTCTCCGGCGCCAGCACCACGGGCATGCGGTGGTGGATGTGCTCGAGGCTCGCTGCGGCGGATCTGGTCAGCAGGGCGCAGGAGAGGACGGGCTCGCCGTTGGGGTTTATCCACAGGGACCAGAAGCCGGCGAAGACGATGATGGGATTGGCGGGGCTGTGGATGAAGTACGGCTGGTGGACCTGGCGGCCGGCGGGGTTGCGTACGTTCTCCTTCTCGTTCCATTCGTGCAGGCATCAGGCAGCGGGTGTTGCGTAGGGCGTGGAGCCAGAGAGGCTTGCAGGCGGCTTCCTCGCTGCGGGCGATGAAGGCGTAGCGCGGCGGGGTGGATTCCTTCCACCGGGTGGGGATCAGGCCCCAGCGGGCGGGCAGTAGTTCGAGTTGGCCGCCTCGTCCTGGCGCAGGATGGGTACGGTCATGGTCGGTGCGACGTTGCAGCAGGCTTTCAACCTGCGCGGCGGGGTGCGGGCGCCGATGTGCCAGTAGCGTTCGATGGCGGCCTCTTCGGGGCTGACGTAGCGTCCGCACATGCCGGGCACCTTGGGGAAGGAGGTGCTTTCAGCATAGTTCCCGGCGGTGACCAGTGGACATCATGGCGACCGGCGAGATCGGTCAATCAGTTCAGGCGCTGCAACACGCCCTCCCCGATCACCTTCGTAGTCTCCCCACCGAAGTCCACACTCCCCTCCTCCCGCAGGAATCCATCCACCGCCGCATCGATGCGCTCGGCCAGTTCGGGGAGTTGCCAGTGGTGACGCAACAACATCCCGGCGCTGAGGATGGCCGCGAGCGGGTTGGCGCGGCCGGTGCCGGCGATGTCGGGGGCGCTGCCGTGGACAGGTTCGGCCAGGGCTATGCCCTGGCCGAGGTTGAGCGACGGGGCCATGCCGAGGCCGCCGCCCCAGTGGCTAGCGAGGTCAGAGAGGATGTCGCCGAAGAGGTTGGTGGTGACGATCAGGTCGAAGGCTTCGGGGCGTTCCACCAGTTGCAGGGCGGCGACGTCGACCAGGCGTTCGTCGAGTACGTCGCTCCAGCCGTCTTCCACCAGGCGGTCGCGGCAGGTGTCGCGGAACAGGCCGCAGGTGAGCGGGAGGACGTTGGCCTTGTGGACCAGGGTGATGCGTCGGGCGCCACGCTGGCGGGCGATGCGCGAGGCGTCGGCGGCCAGGCGGTCGCAGGCAGCGCGGGTGATGACCCGTTCGGCGATGGCCACGCCTTCGGATTCCCAGTGTTCGCGGCCGCTGTAGAGGCCTTGGCTGTTCTCGCGCAGGATCAGCAGGTCGACGCCCGGGTGGTGCGAGACGTGCGGGCGGGTGCGTACCGGGCGCAGGTTGAGGCTGAGCGCCAGCTCCTGGCGCAGGGTGAGGATGGCGCTGCGATAGCCTTCGACGCGGTGGCTGGGCGAGGAGACGGCGCCGAACAGGCCGGCGCCACAGGCGCGCAGGCGGGCCAGGGTGGTGTCGGGTACCGAGACGCCGCGCCGTTCGAAGCAGTCCCAGCCGGCTTCGGCTTCTTCCACGCGCAGGTCGGGCAGCAGCCGCTGCAGTACCTGGACTGCCACCGGCACCACTTCGCGGCCGATGCCGTCGCCGGGTATCACGCACAACCGATGCATCGCTGACCTCCGCTCGCCGTCTGTCCTTTCATGATCCGCCCTCGCTCCTCGCTGAGGGGCGCGGGCGGACGGTCGGCTCAGAGTTGCCCGAGCGGACGCAGGCGGTATTGCGGCGGCAGTTGGTCGAGGCCGCTGACGGTGACGTTGAGGTTCTTCCAGCGACCGTCGTTGATGCCGTAGATGCAGCCGTGCACGGAAAGCGGCTGGCCACGGTGCCAGGCGTTCTGGACGATGCTGGTGTGGCTGACGTTGGCTACCTGCTGGATGACGTTGAGCTCGCAGAGGCGGTCGACGCGCTCGTCTTCCTTTTCGAACTGGCCGAGATGATCGCGGAATTCGTAGGCGAGGTCGCGGATGGTGCGCAGCCAGCCGTCGATCAGGCCGAACTGGCGGTCCTGCAGGGCGGCGCGCACGCCGCCGCAGCCGTAGTGGCCGGTGACCAAGATGTGCTTCACCTTGAGCACGTCGACGGCGTACTGGATGACCGACAGGCAGTTGAGGTCGGTGTGCAGCACGACGTTGGCGACGTTGCGGTGGACGAACAGGTCGCCGGGCAGCATGCCGACGATCTCGTTGGCCGGCACGCGGGCGTCGGAGCAGCCGATCCACAGGTATTCGGGGGTCTGCTGCCGGGCCAGCTTGGCGAAGAAGTCCGGGTCTTCCCGCTTGATTGCTTCGGCCCAGCGTTCGTTGTTGTCGAACAGTTCCTGCAGATCGCTCATGGTCGGCTCCTCATCGTTGGCTGCCGCACCTTACGCAGCATGGGCGCGCCTGACAAGGCGCTTTCAGCGGGCCGCGTTCAGGCGCCACCAGCGTGGCGGGCGCAGGGTCTCCTGCTGCGCCAGCTGGTGCCAGGCGTCGTGCCAGGCCTGAGCTTCGGCGGCCAGGCGCGGCCAATCCAGGGTGCGCCTGTCCAGCGCGGCCAGCAACTCGGTTTCCAGCCAGCCGTGGCCAGCGCGCAGGGCGTCGGCGAAGCCGGGGTCGGCCAGGGCGCGCTGGTGCACGGTTTCGAAGCGCCACCAGAGGGATTCTTCCACCGCCGCCTCCTCGCGGCTGAGCAGGCCCGTGCCGGCTCCGGGCTCGAAGCCCAGCGGCTGGAACATCGACAGGCACGGTGCCGAGGTGCCGGTGGCGGCCATGCGCGGCGAGCCGCCGTCGAGCCGGGCTATCAGGCTGGCGGTGGTCTGCGAGGGCCGCCAGAAGCTGCCGGCGTGCAGGCAGACCTGGCGGTTGTCGTGGCGCGAGAGCCTATGCCCGCGGTGGCCGTGGCTGCGCAGGGCGACCACCAGCGCCAGCCAGTCGACCTTGGCCGGACAGTGGGCGAGGAATTCCTGGTTGAGCTGCCGCCGCTGCCGCGCCCCGGCGATCCAGGGCAGCACGCGGCCGTCGAAGGCGCGGGCGAAGTGGAAATCACCACGACCGTTCCAGCAACCCAGACGGCACGCATGGTCCTCCAGATTGGCGCTGGCGAGGTCGTAGTCGTGGCCGAGGGTCAGAGCGTTGGAGATTGCCCAGCGCTCGACCTTTTTCGCAGCCCACAGCCGGCCGGCGGTTTCCAGCACCCAGGCCTCCTGCGGGTCGGCGATGAGGTAGCTGTTGTCGTAGCGCATGCGCTTGTTGCGGTAGCCCGCCGGTCCGCCCTGGCCGTGGCGCTCCAGCAGCTCGGTGATGACGGCCAGCGCCTCGCGGGCGGTCGCCGCGCGTTCCAGGGCCAGCCGCAGCAGGTCCATGCCCAGCAGCGCTTCGCCTTCGCGCATGGTCAGGCGGGTGAATACGGCTTCGTTGCCAATGGCCACGCCGCGTTCGTTGACGCCCATCTCGGCGCCCCACAGCCAGGCCGGCTGACTGAGGATGACGGCGTGGCGCTGGGCGGTCTGGGGAATTTCCAGGTAGGTGGTGCGCACCGTCGCCGCGCGGTCGCCGTGCACGGCCGGCAGGCGGATCAGGCGTTGCGGTTCGGCGGGCTCGCGGTCGCTGTTCTTGGCGAACCAGGTGGCTCCGTCGCTACGCAATACCAAGGTGTCGCACATAATCCTCCTCCCCGTGATCGTCTCTCGCGCCAAGCACTTCGCTCGCCGCGCGTTCCCCGGCCTCCACGGCCCCGTCGAAATAGCCCATCCAGCGCGTCGCCGTTTCGGTGCCGGCAAAGTGCAGTCGACCGTAGGGCTCGCGCAGCCGCGCGGCGCCGCTGGTCCACAGTCCCGGCGGGAATAACGCGGCATAGCAGCCACGGGCGAAGGGTTCCTCGGCCCAGGATTTGTCCACGTAATCCACCGGCTTGAGCGCCGCCTCGCCGAAGTAACGGGCGAAGCAGTCGAGCACCTGGCCACGACGGTCGCCTGCCGGCCGCGCGTTCCATTGCCGCGCCTCGTCGCCTTCGATGAAGCCGAGCAGCACGCCACGCGGCGAGTCGGGGACACTGTTGTCGAAGGTCAGGCGCACCGGACCGACCTCGCTGGTGGCCTGGCCGGAGAAGCCCCGGTCGCGCCAGAAGGGTTTGTCGTAGAGCGCCATGCACTTGATCACCGCGCCTTGCGGCAGGCGTTGCAGGAGCTGGTCGCGCCAGCTGGGCAGCAGCGGTTCCTGGGTGATGCGCAGCAGCTGGGTCGGCGGGATGGCGAAGATCACCCGCGAGGCGTGGTGCACGCCACGGTCGCTGACCAGTTCGACGCCACGGTCGTTCTGCCGTACGGCGCGGATCGGCTCGCCGGTGAGCACCGCGTCGCCCAGGCGCTCGGCAAGGGTCTGGCAGATACGCTGGGAGCCACCGAGGATACGCTCCTGCTGGGCGCCGCCTTCGACGCCGAGCAGGGTGTCGAGGTTGGTGCCGCTGCGGATATAGAAGAGGACGTGGAGGAACGACAGGTCATGGGGGCTGGCGGCGAACACGGCGCCGCTCATCAGCTCGAAGACCTTGCGGCCGGTGGAGGTGCGCAGGTTGCGGCGCAGCCACTCGGCGAAGGTCAGGCTGTCCCACTGGCTGGCCTTGGGGTGCAGGCTGGGGTCGCTCAGGGGGACTTCCCGTGCCATGCGATCCAGGCGCACGTGGGCCTGCATCACATCCAGCAGGACGTGGGGAGGAAACTTGGGAATGGTGCCGCGATAGGGTTTGAGACGGCCGCCGAACAGGGTGAGGTTGTCGCCCTGGTTCCATTGCGGAAAAGTCGAAAGGTTCAGCTCGGCGATCAGGGAAAGGATGCGGTCCTGGGTCGGGCCGACCCACTGGCCGCCCACCTCGACCACTTCGCCGCTGGCGAAGCGATGGTTGAGGGTTCGTCCTCCGACGCGCTTGTTGGCCTCCAGCACTTTCACCCGTAGTCCGGCCGATGCCAGACGCCAGGCCGCGGTCAGCCCCGAGATACCGGCGCCCACCACGATCACATCGCTGCGATTCATGTTTGCGACCTTATGTTCTTGTTGTTATTGGTCCTAAGGGTAAGTCAGGAATGGTCGTCGGAAAAACCCGTCGGGCAGGAAATTTCCCGGTTTTTGTGGGGGAGTCGAAGCGGCGGGTAGTGTGGCGTGTGTGGGGCGGGTCTAGTCGCGATTTCGGCGCGCTGGGGGGGAGATATCGCGGACGGAGGGGCGCGATGCAGCGGTAGCCCCCTGGCAGAACGGATTCATCCGGGAGATTTCGCGGACAAGGTCCGCCCCTACGGGAGCGCAGCTTCCGCTCTCGCTCTTAAGCCCGTACGTTCGCGGTTGTACGCCGATACATCCTGATTATCAGTTGGTGCGCGGGGCGAGTTCGCAGCGCTCGATGACAGGGCGTCCAGGATGTATTTCGCGCGGCCGGAAACCCAGGTCAAACGGCGTATGACGTCGAGCGTTATACGCCCAGCGTTTCTGCGCCAGCAGGCTCACTCGACCAGGGTGCAGGCCATCACCAGGGCATCTTCGCGACCGCCGACCGCCGGGTAGTAGCCACGGCGCCGGCCGACTTCGTTGAAGCCGTAGCGCTCGTACAGGCGGTAGGCCGGCTGGTTGGACTCGCGCACTTCGAGGAAGCATTCCACCGCGCCCCGTTCGTGGGCGCGCTTCATCAGGTGCTCCAGCAGGGTCAGGCCCAGGCCGCGGCCCTGGCTCTCCGGCTTGACGGTGATGTTGAGCAGGTGCGCCTCGTCGAGGATCAGCTGGATCACGCCGTGGCCGACCTGCTGGGTGCCTTCGAACATCACCCAGCATTCGTAGCTGTTCAGGGCATCGGCGAAGATGCCGCGCGTCCAGGGGTGGCTGAAGGCGGCGTATTCGATCTTGAGAACGGAATCGAGGTCCGCCTCGGTCATCGGGCGGAAGGAAACGGCATCGCTCATGCGGTGGTCTGACTCATCCAGCGTTGCCGAACCCGGCGCATGGCGCGCCACAGGTCGGCTTTCAAAGAGGGTTCTTCGGCCAGGCGTTCGAGGCCCGGCAGGGCCCAGGCGACACCCAGGCCTTCGACTTGCAGCTCGCGCAGCAGGGACTCTTCGTCCGCTTCGCCGGCGTAGCGCACGGCGGGCATGCCGACCAGCCACAGCAAGCGGCAGGGTGCACCGTCTTCCAGGCGGGCGGCGACGAAGCCCTGGACGAACTCGCGGGCGGCTTGCGGCCCCTGGTCCATGTTGCCGCCGGCGAACAGCGGCCAGCGCACCGGCTCACCCAGCAGTTGCGGGCTCTCCGGCAGGCCGGCGGCGCGCAGCAGGTCCTTCAGCAACAGGTAGGCCGGGTCACGGCTGGCCAGGGGCTCGCCGGTAGGCAGTTCCACCAGCAGGGCACACTCGCCGGCGCGCAGCAATTGCAGGGCGAAGCGTGGCGGCGGAGCGACCGGGGCGCGGACCACGGGCTCGGCTTCCGCCGCAGCCGGCTCTTCGGCGCTCACAGGGGCCGTCGCCTTGGCTGGCGACGCAGGCTTGGGCATCAGGCGGGCGGCGATCGAACCGGGCTCCCCCACGGGCGCGGCAGCAGGAGCGGCTGCAACCGGGGCGGCTTCGCGCGCGACTTCGGCGACGGGCGCCGGCGGCGCTTTCTCGACGGCGAGGGGCGCGGGCGTTTCCAGCAGTTCCGGGCGCGACGGTGCGGCGAACGGCAACGCCACGCGCGGCAGCCAGGTGGCGACCTGCATGGCGCCGAGGTAGGCGCGGCGGCGGGCTTCTTCGATCAAGGGGCGGTTACCTGTAAGTGGAGCCTGCACGAGCAGGCCGGCACATCGAGGCGGGATTGTCGCGTGAAACGCGCCGAGGGGAAAGGCCGGTCAGCGGTTACTGGGTGCCGAACACATATACGTTACCGGTCAGCTTGATCGCGCCGGTGGCCTGGTAGGTGAGCAGGTTGGTCTGCTGCAGGCCGCTGGCGGCGACCTTGCCCTGGTTGGCGCCGCCGAGGGTGAACTGCAGGTTGGTGGCGCTGGCATTGGTCAGGCCGATCTTCATGGCCTGGCGGTTGAACAGCGCGCCGTCGCCGTTGAAGCCGCTGTTGATGGTCACTATGTCCAGGCTCATGCCATCGAAGCTGAAGGCGCCCTTGATGTTGTCCAGCACGATGAAGCCGGTGCTGTTGAGCGGCTGGATCGCCAGGCGCGCACCGCAACCACCGGTACAGCGGGTGTCGCTGGCCACCGGGGCGAGGTTGAAGTTGACGCTCAGGCTGACGCCGTCCTGGCCGCTGACGTCGGACATCTCGCTGTCGTCCAGGTTGCGCATCTCGGCGTGGGCGCCAGCGGCGGCGAGCAGCAGCAAGGCACTCAGGAATCGACGGGGCAGGCGGTTCACGGCGATGCTCCTCATGTCATTGGCGCGGCAGGTTGACGGTACGCACGTTCAGGTAGTCGATCCGCATGCCCCGTACAGCCTGGGAGCCAAGGTCGGTACCGCCGATGTTCAGGTTGCCGATGCTGATATTGCTCTTCTGCACGTTCTGATAGAAGGCGGTGTGGTTGGCCCAGGTGACGCCCGGGGCGTTGAGGACCAGGTCGCCGTTGCTGGCGACGGTGAGGGTCGCCGGCTGGTAGTTGGCGTCGCCCAGGTTGAGGTCGAAGTAGACGTTCTTGGCCACCACGCGGTCGCTGTCCGAGCAGACCTCGCAGCCGCTGATGATCAGCTTGTCGGCGTACATCTGCAGGCTCATGGAAGCCTTCAGGCCGGCCGAGTCGCCCCACAGGTTGAGGTAGGAGCCATTGAGGGTGAAGTTTTCCAGGGCGATGCTGAAGTAGTCCTGCCGCTGTGTAGTGGCGCCGCGGCTGCCGTCGCTGTTGTAGGCGACGCTGGGCAGGGTGAAGCGGGTCTTGATGCCGATGTCCAGGCCCTGGATACGGGTGCCGGCGGAACCGGGCATGGCGTCGGCCACCAGTTTCACCGTGGCGATGTTGTTTCCCGTGCGGGTGATGGTCCCGCCCACGCAGGTGGTGGCGCCGCTGCTTTGCGCCCCGCAGAGCTGGACGAACTTGTCGTAATCGCTGGCGCGCTGGCTGAGGGTGACGCCATTGCGGGTGACGTTCCAGGAGGCGCTGAGGTTCTGCTGCGCGGTGCTCAGGTTGGAGGTACTGGTGTTGTAGCCGTCCACCGAGTCGTTGTAGGCCTTCACCCCGGTGTTGGTACTGCAACCGGCGATAAAGGAGCAGTCGTACTTGGCGCCGAACTCCGGCTTGCTGGTACAGGCGATGCCCAGCACGTTGTCGCAGACCCGCGCGGGAGCTACGGCGTATGTGCTCTGCATGGTGCTGTAGTTGTTCTTCACCACGATCTGTGCGGCATCCACCTGGGCCTCGCGCTGGTTGACCACGACCATGTCGGCGTCGATGCCCGACTTCAACGTGACCATGTCATTGGAATAGGTGCTCAGCAGGGTGTTGCGCTGGGTGGTCAGCGCGCTGAGCTCGCTATTGATCTTGCTGGTCGCCTTGGTGGGGTCGGTGCAACCGGCCTCGCCGAACAGGCAGCCCTGGTAGTAAGACCAGAGGCCGAACTTGTGCGTGTCGTTGATCGGGTCGGTCCAGGTCGGCGTCATCAACTGCAGCGCCTGCTGCCCGACCGGGATGTTGGCGCCAACCTTGTACTTGATCGGGCCGAAGGTGAAGGGGTGCATGGGCGTGCCCATGTACGCCTTGGTGTCGAGCGTGCCGCGCTGGCTGCCGGCGCCCTTGATGTAGGCGCCGGTGATGTCCACCTGGACATCCTGATTGGCGCTGTTCTTCACCCCGGTGATCTTCGCCGAGGCGCTGGCCTGGTCGTAGCTGAAGCCGTCAATGAAGAAGCCCAGGCCCGCGCCGCTGACTTCTCCCAGCTGGTCATCGTCCAGGGCCTTCATGGCCTGGGCCGGCAGGCAGAGCAGCCAGCCGAACAGGCAGGCGATGAGTGTGGCACGTGCGCTCATGTCAGCACCCCGCCGCCTGGGAGCCCATGCAGGTCGACTGGCGAGGCAGGCCGCGCAGGGCATCGTAGAGGTTGATCAGGATCGGATAGACCGCATCCGCGCCATTGCCCACCTTCGGGAAGTTGGCGAAGGCGCCGGACTGGGTGTTCACGAACTTGCCGGCATTGGCCAGGTCCTGCCAGGGCACGTTCTGGTTCTGCAGGGAGAAGAAGATGCCCTGGGCGCCGGTGTTGATATCGGTGGAGCCCGGCTTGCCGATGTAGATGGTCTTGTAGTTGGTCAGGTCGAAGCAGGTGGTCAGGCCCAGCGCCTGGCAGTTGTTGGTGGTCGACAGGGTCGGGATCAGTGCGGCGACCAGACCGCCCGAGTCGGAGTGCAACGAGTCACCCTTGGCGATGCCGATCTGGGTGGCGCGGTTGATCGGCTGGCCATTGATAGTGGCCTCGCCGGTGCCGGCCTTGAGCAGCACCACGTCGGCGTAGACCGGCGTATCCCCAGCCACGGCCAGCGCCAGGCAGTTGATCAGGTTCGGGCAGCCGTTGCGGGTGTAGTAGTCGTAGGCGATGGACGCCGGGCCGTAGATCTGGCCCTGCAGGTTGCCGGTGATCGACAGGATATCGCCGGACAGGTCGCCCTGCGCCTTGCCGAAGCCGACCCGTGCGCCCACCAGTTGGCGCACGCCGTTGTTGGTCTGGAAGGCGAACTCGACGTACGGATCCTGGATCTGGAACGGCACCACCTTGGCATCGGGCGAGTTGGCATTGTCCACCCGGCCGAGGGCGAAGTTGTTGATCAGGATGTCGGCCGGCTGGTTGGACACGGTGGTGGCGCCGGTGCGGGTGTAGTTGCCCAGGCTGAGCTGGTCGATGTTGGTCAGCAGGCTGATGTCGGCGCCGAAGTTGAGCCGGGTGTACTGGTAGTTCTGGTAGGTGGAGGCATCGACGGTGAGCATCGCGCCCTGCCCCGAGATCGCCGACAGCTCGTCGTCATCCATCGATTGCATGCGCGCCTGGGCGGAACAGGCCAACAGGCCCCCGCAGAGCAAGGCAAAGGCACGCATGAGCGGACCGGAGGACTGACGCATGGCACTCTCCTCTGATGGGGAGCTGTTGTTATTGGAAGGGGACGCGCAACCGGCGCAGGGCCGCTCCTTGGCAGCGACCGGAGGCTCGACCCCGTGATGTCACTATAGGAATTCGGCCGCCAAGGCGGCCCGACCCATAGTCGAGAAAATGTGCCTTCGGAAGTGAAAAGCCTGCACGGGCGGAGCGAGCGGTTGGCAGGAGTTGTTACCCATCGTCACACCTGCGTTACAGATACCGGATCAGCGCTGGCGGAACAGGCCGATCAGGTGCTCGGCGATGGCGCCCTTGATGGAGTCCAGGTTCAGGCGTGAATGGCTCTGGAGCTTGGCGATGTTCAGGCGGTGCAGGTGCAGCGAGGGCATGCGCGCCTCGTATTCGCGCAGGTCGCCCTTGACCAGCACCGGCAGGAAGGAGTCCTCGCGCATCCGGTAGCGGTTGATCAGCACCTTCAGCCCGTCCTGGAATGGCAGCTCGCGGGACGCCACCAGGCGGTGCTCGCCGGGAATCTTCAGGTACAGGCCGCTGTAGCCCATGGTCTCGCCGGGCAGTATGTGGATACCGGTGGGCTCGACCGCGTCGGCGGGAATGTCATGGAAGGTGTCGAACCAGGCCTGCTCGTCCGGCAGGATGGTGATGCCGCCTTCCTGGCTCTCCGGGATCACGAAGCTGTAGTTGCTGTAGAGCTTCTCGACGTACGACGAATAGATGCACAAGCGGTTCTCGAAGCGCTGCAGGAAAGCGATGGCTTCGTTGCGGTCGGTGATGGCGTCCAGGTCCCAGTCGAGGTCGTTCTGGCGCTCCAGTTCGGCCCACCGGGCTTTGGCAAGTGCGGCGTCGTAGGTCATGGTGATAAATCAGTCTTCGTCGACTGACTCTGGCAGAAAACATGCCAGAAAATTCAGCTATTTAGCGGCGAAATTCCGTGATCCATTTCACGCATGAGCCGATGGAGCTCGTCGCAATCTGACGCGTTTCGTCACTCTGTCGGCCAGGGCAGACCCTTTGCAGTACAATCGCTCCCTTTGTTCATTCCGGGCCCAACCAAGCCGATGATCGACCCACGACGCGTACTACGCGCCCTCGCCGAACACTGGGTGCTGCTCGAACCGCTGTGCGAGCGCTTCGACGCCGGCACCCTGAGCCTGGTGGAGCTGCGCAACCAGCTCACCAGCCAGCTGCCCGACAGCACCCCGGTGGACATCACCGCCCTGCTCGACCAGTGGGTGCGCCTGGACATCCTCGTCCCGGTGGCCAAGAGCCCCAACCGCTTCGAGCTGAACGCGCAGATCCACGACTTCCTCGCCTACCTGCGCCAGGAACACCGCCTGGGCCTGTGCCTGGAGATCGAAGCCTACCTGCGCCATCTGGAGCGCCTGGCCGGCTATATCCGCGATGCCTTCGAGGTGCGCGACGGCAACGACCTGGCCCGCCAACTGCGCCTGCTCGACATGCGCGTGCGCGACGTGCTGAAGAAGCTGGCCAACGACGAACAGGCACTGGTCGCCGTGGCCGAACGGGCGAAGACCCAGGACCGGCAGATTCCGCTGCGCCAGCGCTACGCGGAAGTCCTGGCCACCTGGGACGAATACGTCGAGCCGATGATCCAGCTGGTCTCCGCCGACGGCGCCTTCGAACAAGGCGTGCGCCGCGTGGAACAGGTGCTGCTGCGCCTGCTCGGCGAACAGGCACGCCTCGGCCAACTGGTGGACGACGACCAGCTGCTGCGCACCCACGCGCGCATCCTGGAAATGCAGACCACCGCCCAACTCACCCTGCGCCGCGCCCGCGAACTGCTGCTGCCGCTGCGTGAGGAAGCCCGTCGGCACAACGCGATCACCCGCGGTGCCGCCCTGGCACTGTCGGTCATCCGCCGCAAGGGCATCGACGCCGTGCCCCAGGCCGCCATGCCGATGTTCACCCGGCCGCAGAGCAACTTCCTGGGCACCGCGTCCCAGGTCGAAAGCTACGTCTTCGCGCTGGCCAACTTCCAGCCAAAGCCGGCGCATTTCCCCAAGGCCAGCGGCAATCGCAAGAGCGACGGCCCGCAGCGCTCGCCGCGCACCGCGCGGGAAATGCTCGACCGCTGCCAGGCCGCGCTGCCGCTGCCGGACCTGATGCAGTGGCTGCTGGAGCAGGAGCCCGAAGGCGCCACCGACGAGCTGCTCTACTGGTTCTCGCGCCTCTCCCGCGATGCCCGCTTCCAGCGCGACCGCCTCGAGCGGGCCCAATACGACACTCTCCAGCACAGCGTCAGCCTGTGCTCCTTCGCCCTGATCGCCGGCGAGAGCGCTGGCAAGGACAGCAAGAGCGAATCGCATGCAGATTAATCTCACCGAAATGACC
The DNA here is from genome assembly GCF_047902425.1 of Pseudomonas macauensis. Taxonomy (NCBI): domain Bacteria; kingdom Pseudomonadati; phylum Pseudomonadota; class Gammaproteobacteria; order Pseudomonadales; family Pseudomonadaceae; genus Pseudomonas; species Pseudomonas macauensis. The sequence goes on from NZ_CP138377.1 coordinate 5,015,265, forward strand.
CAGCTCGCGCCGATCTTCCGCGAGCTGTTCAAGGGCTTCCACATCAGCCGCCGCGACCCGGAGCTGTACAGCCAGTTGTCCAACCAGCAGGACGCCTACCGCGCGCTGTTCCGTAGCCTGGGCTACGAGCTGGTCTGCGATACCCGCGGCTTCTACTACTTCGTCCCCGAGCAGGTCGGCGCCCAGGTGAACAAGACCGCCCAGCGCCTGGCGCTGTTCACCTTCATCCTCGTCGAGCACCTGGCCGACCAGGGCCGCGACCCGCTGGCCGTCCTCGATGGCGGCAGCATCGGCCGCGACGAACTGCCGCCGCTGCTGGAGAAGTACCGCGACCTGTTCCTGCAGGCCGAGGTGACCACCCAGGAAGAACTGGAAGAGAAGGTCATGCGCCGCCTCACCCAGCTCGGCTTCGCCGCCGAGGACAACGGCGTGTACCGCTTCCTGCCGCCGATCCACCGCTTCCTCGACGTCTGCCTGTCGGTCCAGCAGGACCGCGACCTGGCCAGCAACCTGCACGCCAGCGAAATGCAGTTCACCACGCCCGCGCTGATGGACGAGGACGACGAGCCGGTGGTGATCCTGGAGTCCTACGCCGACGAGCCGGCCGACGACGAAGCCATCGTCACCCTTGAAGCACCTGCTGCCGTGATCGTGGAAGAAGAGAGCGAAGAAGACGCCCTCGCCCGCGCCATCGCCGAAGAACAAGCCGACATGGAGGCCCAGGCATGACCCAGGAACGCTACGGCATCCGCCGCTTCGCCCTGCTCAACACCGCCGGCTACAGCCTCGGCATCTTCCCACTGGAACAGCCGCTGTCGGTGTACGGCGCGAACAACCTCGGCAAGTCGGCGTCGATCAACGCGCTGCAGTTCCCGATCCTCGCACGCATGTCCGACATGAGCTTCGGCAAGTACAGCCTGGAAGCCTCGCGCAAATTCTACTTCGCCACCGACACCAGCTACATCCTCATCGAGCTGGACCTGCCCCACGGCCGTCACGTCATTGGTTGTGGTGGTCGCGGCCCAGGCGGCGGCTTCGGTCACCAGTTCTTCGCCTACCAGGGCGAACTGGACCTGGAGCACTACCAGAAGAACGGCACCTGCCTGCGCCTGCGCGAGCTGTACGCGAACCTCGAGCGCGAGGGCATCAAGTCCTATGAGTTGAAGCCGGACGAATTGCGCCGCCTGCTGGTCGGCGGCCACACCTCGATCCCACTGGACCTGACCCTGATCCCGCTGCGCTCCACCAGTGAACAGAGCCTGAAGACCTTCCGCTCGCTGTTCATCAACCTGCTGCACATGCGCGAGATCACCGCGGCCAAGCTCAAGCAGCTGTTCCTCGATGCCTTCGAGCACAGCCTGCGTTCGGGCAGCGTCGACTACATCGCCGCCTGCGAGGAAGCCTTCCGCGACGTACGCCGTATGGAGGGCGACTACCAGGCCCTGGTCGCCGCCGGCCCGCTGGTCGAGGCCCTGGCCAACGGCGTGGCGCAGCGCGAAATCCTGCGCGGCAAGATGCACCGCCTCTCGCCGCTGCTGGATAACCTGCTGGGCACGTGGGAAGACTATTCCGGCGCGCGCAAGGAAGAGCTGGTCATCCAGGCCGAGCACTATCGCCGCGAGCAGGACGGCCTGCAGAACGAACAGCGCGGCAGCACCGCCGAGCTGATGCGCCTGGAGCGCGAGATCAGCGAGATCCAGCGCTGGATGGGCGAACTGGCCGTGCTGAAGAATCGCTTCGCGCTGGTCGAGGATGCCAAGGTGCTGGAGCAGCAGTTGCTCGCCGCCAAGGACGCCCACGACGAACTGGCCGGCGCCCTGGCGCACTCCCGGCAGTTCTCCAGCGAAGACCTGGAAGAGCGCATGCGTGACCTGGAGAAGCGCCTGAAGGGCGTTCGCCAGCAGCTCGAACACGCCGACAACAACAGCTACGCACGCCTGCGCGAGGAGTTCTCCCAGCAGGACGTGGAGCGCCTGATGCGCCTGTTCAACGGCGCGCTGTTCAGCCTGCCGCTGGGCGAGAAAGGCGTGAACCTGGACGAGGACGGCCAGTGGGTCGGCAGCGTCGAGAAGATCCTCGACGCCTTCAAGGGCGAGCGCTTCGAGGTGCCCGGCCTCTCCATCGACCTTTCCACCATCGAGCCACCGGCGCTGCAGGCCCTGGCCGACCGCGCCGCCCTGCGCGACCAGAAGGAGCGCCTGGAGAAGGAGCTCAAGCAGCTCAAGACCCAGCAGGCCGTGGCCGCCGACCGCAACGCCAGCAAGGCGCAGGCGGACAAGCTGTACCAGGACGTGCTCGATGCGCAAAAGGCGCTGGAGGACTTCCGCCGCAGCCAGACCCTGAACGCCGAAGAGCCGGCCAAGCTGGAACAGCTCGCCCAACTGGAAGCCACCCAGGACGAACTCAAGCGCTCCGCCGACGCCTTCACCGAACGCGTCCAGCAGCTCTCCGCCAAGCTGCAACTGATCGGCCGCCAGTTGGCCGACCTGGAAGCCAAGCAGCGCACCCTCGACGACGCCCTGCGCCGCCGCCAGTTGCTGCCGGCCGACCTGCCCTTCGGCACGCCGTTCATGGACCCGGTAGACGACTCCATGGATAACCTGCTGCCGTTGCTCAACGACTACCAGGACACCTGGCAGTCGCTGCAGCGCGTGGACGGCCAGATCGAAGCGCTGTACGCCCAGGTACGCCTGAAGGGCGTGGCCAAGTTCGACAGCGAGGATGATCCGGAACGTCGCCTGCAACTGCTGATCAACGCCTACGCGCACCGCACCGACGAAGCCCTTACTCTGGCCAAGGCGCGCCGTGCGGCGGTCACCGACATCGCCCGTACCCTGCGCAACATCCGCAGCGACTACGACAACCTGGAACACCAGCTGGCGCTGTTCAACCGCGAGATCAACAAGCGCCAGGTGTCGAACCTGCAGAGCTTCCGCATCGTACTGGCGCCCAACAAGGACGCGCTCAAGCACATCGACCAGATCATCCACAGCGCCGGCCAGTACGAGGAAGGCGAGAACCTCTCGGTGTTCGACCTGACCCAGAGCGCCGAGCAGGATGCGAAGAACGAGGAAGCCAAGGACTACCTGTCGCGCCTGGTGGCGGCGAACAACAACCAGCTGGGCCTGAAGGACCTGTTCGAGCTGGCGTTCGAGATCACCAAGATGGGCGGCCAGCCGATCATGCACACCGACATCGACGGCGCGGCATCCAACGGCACCACCATGACCATCAAGGCGCTGACCAACATGTACCTGTTGCTGCACCTGATGGACCGTGAACAAGCCGGCCGTGTGCGTCTGCCCTACTACCTCGACGAGGCGGCGGACATCGACGAACGCAACCAGTCGGCGCTGCTGGAGACCAGCCTGCAGTTGGGCTTCGTGCCGATCCTGGCGAGCGTGAAGCCGCAGGTCTCGGCCCAGGTGGCCATCGACCTGGAAGGCGGCAGCGGCCCCAACGGCATCTACATCGACGAGGCTGACTGGAAGTTCATCCGTCGCCGGGATACCGAGAAGGCTGCGCACAACGATGTGGAGGCCAGCGCCGAACCGGCGTGATCCTCTCCGCGTTAAAGCAAAAGCCCCGCATTGCGGGGCTTTTGCTTTCTGGGCTCCGCGCGGACCTGCTCTTGTAGGAGCGAGCTTGCTCGCGAATCGCATAACACCGAAGTCCAGTTCGTAGGATAGGTGGAGCTTGCGATACCCATGCTGCCCCTGATCGACAATGCTGATGGGTATCGCTTCGCTCCACGCCACCCTACAAGCGTTGCTCCTACCCTGCGAACAACCGTGAAATGAAAAAGGGCCGCATTCGCGGCCCTTTTTCTCTACTGCTGAAACTCAGTTCGCCTTGCCCAGCGGGATCTTCGGCGCCCAGTCCAGCCACTCCTCGTTGGACTCGTCGAACAGCGCGAAGGTCTGTCCCGGCTTGGCCGGCGAGCCCATGTCGGCGTTGTTCGGGGTGGCGAAGGCGACGCCGCCGGCGAGGATGGTCTCGAAGGATTCGGTACGCACCTTCACCCCCTTGAACAGGCCCGCGTCCACACCGACACCGCTGGTGTTCCAGAAGCGGCTGCCGGTACGCACCAGCGGTGCATAGCGCGGCTCGATCAGGATGTGGATCAGTACACGGTCGGCGGTCTCACCCAGTTCGAAGGAGGTCACCTTGCCCACCTGCACCTCGCGGTAGGTCACCGGCACCCCCACCTTCAGCGAGCCGCGACGGGGTGCGCTGAGGGTCAGGCGGAGGCCATCGCCCTCCAGCAGACGGTTCGGCTGGCTGGCCAGCACGCTGAAGGCGGTCTGTGCCTGGCCCGCTTTGTCGGCCGGCAGCACTTCGATGTACTGGCCGCTGACAATAGTGCCCAGGTTGGACACCCCGTTAAGCCCGACCTCCGGTCCGACCACCCAGAAGCGGGTGCCCTGGCGAGCGATGCGGTCTTCCGCACGAGTCAGGCGCGCCTTCATGACCACGCCGCTCAGGTCCTTGCTCAGCTCGACCTGCTCGACGCGCCCTACTTCCAGGCCCTTGTAGCGCAGTACGGTGCCTTCCTTCAGGCCGTCGGCGGTATCGGCGCGCAGCTCGATCATCCGCCCCTTGGCATGGGCCACTTCCTCGCTGTCGAACAGCGCGAAGCGACGCACCTTGGTCACCGGCGGCGCCTTGGGGTCTGGGGTATCGAAGGAGATGCCGCCGGCAATCAGGGTTTGCAGCGACTCGCTTTTCAGCTTGATCCCATCGAGTCCACCACTGACCGTCACCCCGCTGACGTTCCAGAAACGCGTCGAGGTGTTCACCAACTTGGCGTACTCCGGCTCAATATGGGCGCCGATGACTATCCGTGACGGATCACGGCGAGACAGCTGGTAGCTCTGCACGCTACCCACCTTCATCTGCCGATAGAGGATCGGCGTGCCCACTTCCAACGAGCCCAGCTTGTCGGTCGTCAGCACCAGGTGCAGGCCCGGAGAGTCCAGGTTCAGCGGCGGTGCCTTGGGACGGATGACGAAATCGCGGGTCGGCTCGCCGGTCTTGGCGAAGCGCACGCTGATGTAGTTGCCCTTCACCAGCGCTTCCAGGCCGGTGATACCCGCCAGGGAAATGCTCGGCTTGACCAGCCAGAACTCGGTGTCGCTATTGAGGAAGTCTTCGGTGCGCGGATCCATGGACAGCGACGCGGTGGCGCCGTTGAAATCCTGGTCCATGTCGATGCTCTTCACGGTACCGACCTGCACGCCGTTGTACATCACCGGCGTGCTGCCGGCGTTGAGGCCGCTGACATCGGTGACCTTGAGCTTGACCCCCAAGCCCGCCTGGGCGGCATCGTAGTCTTCGTAGAGGCGGAAGGGTTTGGTCGAATCCGTCGGCGGGCTGTCCGGGTAGTTATCCGGCGTGGCAAAGGCGATACCGCCCGCGGCGATGGAGGCCAGCGACTCAGTACGCAGCTTGAGGCCACTCAGGTCGCCGGACAGGGTGATGCCGCTGGCGTTCCAGAAGCGCGTATGTTTGCGCACGAGGTTGGCATAGGCCGGCTCGATGTGAATCTTCACCTCGATGGTCTTCTGGTCTTCCGCCAGGTGATAGCTTTTCACCTGCCCCACCTGAATCTGCCGGTAATAGATCGGGCTGCCCTGCTCCAGCGAGCCCAACCGATCGGCCTTCAGTGTCAGGTGCAGACCGGGCAGGCTATCGGACAGCGGCGGCGGCTCCTTCAGTGCGGTGAACTCCTTCTGCTGTTCGCCTTTCACCGGGTCAATGGCGATGTAGTTACCCGACACCAGGGTTTCCAGGCCAGTGACCCCGGCCAGCGACACGCGCGGCTTCACCAGCCAGAAGCGGGTTTCCTTGCTCAGGTATTCGCCCGCTTCCTTGCGCATCTCGACGGACGCGGTAACCCCCAGGTCAGGCTTGTTCACGTGCAGGTCGACGACCTTGCCGACGCCTATGCCCTTGAAGATCACTTCGGTCTTGTTGATCTGGATTCCATCGCCGCTTTCAAAGCGGATATCGATCATGATCCCTGCCTGGTCGTAGGCCCTCCAGGCCAGCCAGGCGCCGATCGCCAGGGCGATCAGCGGCAGGATCCAGATTGCCGACCAGTTGGAGGTCTTGCGCATCTTCGGGGTGGGAAGATCACTCATTGTCGTTTTCCGCGTCCGTGTTATCCCAGATCAACCGGGGATCGAAGGTCACTGCTGCCAGCATGGTCAGTACCACCACGCTGGCGAAGGCGGCCGCACCGAGGTCTGCCTCGATAGTGGCCAGATTGCCGAAATTCACCAGAGCCACCAGGATCGCGATGACGAAGATATCGAGCATCGACCAGCGCCCGATCCACTCGATGAAGCGGTACATCATGATCCGCTGCCTGGCTGACATGGGTTGGTGACGCTGCACCGAATACAGCAGCAGGGTGATGCCGACCAGCTTGAAGGTGGGAACCAGGATACTGGCAACGAAGACCACCGCGGCAATCGGCACCATATCCGCGTTGATCAGCTCGATCACCCCTTCCATGATGGTCGCGGGCATGCCATTGCCCAGGAAATTGACCGTCATGATCGGCAGGAGGTTGGCCGGGATATAGAGGACGGCAGCCGTGATCAGCAGCGCCCAGGTCCGCGCCAGGCTGTTCGGCTTACGTTCGTGCACCACCGAACCGCAGCGGCTGCAGGTGGTTTCGTCGTCCTCGACGCGCCGATTGAGCTGGTGGCACTCGCCGCAGATCAGCACACCGGCATCAATGGCTCGCATCGTCGAACTCCCCGGACAACTCGCCCCAGACCTGGTGATGCGGCATGGTCACCTCAAGCCACACCTGGGTGAACAACAAGGCCACGAAGCAGGCCAGCCCCAATCCGATATGCAACTCGGCCATACCGATCAGCTTCACGATCGACACCAGGATGCCCATCAGGTAAACCTCGAGCATCCCCCATTCGCGCAGGTGCTGGTATCCACGCAACAGCAACATGCCCTGCTCGCGCATCGTCTTGAAACGCAGGGTCAACAGCACGAACAACTGGCAGAGCAACTTGGCCAGCGGGATGACCATGCTGCACAGGAACACCAGGACAGCGACGCCCTTCATGCTCGACCCATAAAGACCCTGCACCCCGCTCCAGACCGTATCGGTACTGGTCTGGCCGAGGATGGTGATATGCATGATCGGCATGAAATTGGCCGGTATGTAGAGCAGCAACGCCGTCAGCACCAACGCCAATGCGCGTCGCACCATGTGAGGCCGGTGTATTTCCAGCTCGTAGCCGCATCGAGGGCAAACCGACTTCTGCCCTAGCGGCACAGCCACGCGCCGCATCAACAGATCGCATTCATGGCAAGCGGTCAGTTGATCCAACGGCAGGTGCTGTAGCGCGTCACCTTGGATTTCGGACATGAAAAAACTCAGAGAAAAGTTGACGCTATTGTAGACGAGACCAAGCGCCCGACGCTGCGAAGCATAAGCATCGAGTCTTTGCGAATTTTTTGTGAGGAAACAGGGACCGAGGCATCACACCGTGCTTCCTGGCGCTACTCGACAACGCCCCAGCAGTCAGGCAGACAATCTGCCCAGAGATCGAAAGCCATCCTATCCACAGGCCAGTTCGTTGGCTACAAAGTTCACGAACAGCGCCCCAGGCAGGGCATTGCACCCGCAGGAGCGGACTCCGTCCGCGATAGCCGCCGTCTCAGCACGCACTACGGGTTCGGGTTGGGTTGGAGGCCCCCGCACCCAGCCCAACTTTCCCGCGCGCAAAAACAAAGCCCCCGGCCAGCTTTCGCTAACCAGGGGCTTTGGGATAGGCGCTTGACGATGACCTACTCTCACATGGGGAAACCCCACACTACCATCGGCGATGCGTCGTTTCACTGCTGAGTTCGGGATGGGATCAGGTGGTTCCAACGCTCTATGGTCGTCAAGCAATTCTTTAGGACGTTCGTGGCATTCGCACACGCTCATCCAGATTCGGGTATGTGACAGTCATTTGCGGTTCACACGAACTTTCGGTTCGTCGACTTCACCATCGAACACACAAATTGTTTGGGTGTTATATGGTCAAGCCTCACGGGCAATTAGTATCGGTTAGCTCAACGCCTCACAGCGCTTACACACCCGACCTATCAACGTCGTAGTCTTCGACGGCCCTTCAGGGGAATCAAGTTCCCAGTGAGATCTCATCTTGAGGCTAGTTTCCCGCTTAGATGCTTTCAGCGGTTATCTATTCCGAACATAGCTACCCGGCAATGCCACTGGCGTGACAACCGGAACACCAGAGGTTCGTCCACTCCGGTCCTCTCGTACTAGGAGCAGCCCCTCTCAAATCTCAAACGTCCACGGCAGATAGGGACCGAACTGTCTCACGACGTTCTAAACCCAGCTCGCGTACCACTTTAAATGGCGAACAGCCATACCCTTGGGACCGGCTTCAGCCCCAGGATGTGATGAGCCGACATCGAGGTGCCAAACACCGCCGTCGATATGAACTCTTGGGCGGTATCAGCCTGTTATCCCCGGAGTACCTTTTATCCGTTGAGCGATGGCCCTTCCATACAGAACCACCGGATCACTAAGACCTACTTTCGTACCTGCTCGACGTGTCTGTCTCGCAGTCAAGCGCGCTTTTGCCTTTATACTCTGCGACCGATTTCCGACCGGTCTGAGCGCACCTTCGTACTCCTCCGTTACTCTTTAGGAGGAGACCGCCCCAGTCAAACTGCCCACCATACACTGTCCTCGATCCGGATGACGGACCAGAGTTAGAACCTCAAGCATGCCAGGGTGGTATTTCAAGGTTGGCTCCACGCAGACTGGCGTCCACGCTTCAAAGCCTCCCACCTATCCTACACAAGCAGGCTCAAAGTCCAGTGCAAAGCTACAGTAAAGGTTCACGGGGTCTTTCCGTCTAGCCGCGGATACACTGCATCTTCACAGCGATTTCAATTTCACTGAGTCTCGGGTGGAGACAGCGCCGCCATCGTTACGCCATTCGTGCAGGTCGGAACTTACCCGACAAGGAATTTCGCTACCTTAGGACCGTTATAGTTACGGCCGCCGTTTACCGGGGCTTCGATCAAGAGCTTCGCTTTCGCTAACCCCATCAATTAACCTTCCGGCACCGGGCAGGCGTCACACCCTATACGTCCACTTTCGTGTTTGCAGAGTGCTGTGTTTTTAATAAACAGTCGCAGCGGCCTGGTATCTTCGACCGACATGGGCTTACGCAGTAAATGCTTCACCCTCATCGGCGCACCTTCTCCCGAAGTTACGGTGCCATTTTGCCTAGTTCCTTCACCCGAGTTCTCTCAAGCGCCTTGGTATTCTCTACCCGACCACCTGTGTCGGTTTGGGGTACGGTTCCTAGTTACCTGAAGCTTAGAAGCTTTTCCTGGAAGCATGGCATCAACCACTTCATCATCTAAAAGACGACTCGTCATCAGCTCTCGGCCTTGAACACCCGGATTTGCCTAAGTGTTCGGCCTACCACCTTAAACTTGGACAACCAACGCCAAGCTGGCCTAGCCTTCTCCGTCCCTCCATCGCAGTAACTAGAAGTACAGGAATATTAACCTGTTTCCCATCGACTACGCTCTTCAGCCTCGCCTTAGGGACCGACTAACCCTGCGTCGATTAACGTTGCGCAGGAACCCTTGGTCTTTCGGCGTGGATGTTTTTCACACCCATTGTCGTTACTCATGTCAGCATTCGCACTTCTGATACCTCCAGCAAGCTTCT